>NZ_SMFU01000006.1 GCF_004339595.1 Marinobacterium mangrovicola | reverse complement strand
TCCTTGCTGGTGCTGCTGGCGGCTGCAACGATGTGGCTGTAGCCGGAAGCCAGTTCAACGATCAGAGCGCTGAGGTTCTCGGCCAGGCCTTTGTCGTAAGCGGCGTTATCGGCCAGCAGCACCTTGGCAACACCAGCGACCTTGGCCGCTTCATCGGCCACGGCCTGACAGCCGGAGCCGGCCACCAGAACAGCGATCTCACCACCGATCTGGATGGCGGCGTTCACGGCACTTAGAGTGGCCGGGTTGAGTGCGCTATTGTCGTGTTCAGCAATCAGTAAAATACTCATACCCGCCTCCTTAAATAACCTTGGCTTCGTTCTTCAGCTTGTCGATCAGCGCATCCACGCTGTCCACCTTGATACCCGCTTCACGCTGGGCCGGTGTTTCGACTTTGAGCTGAGAGATGTGCTGCTTGAGCTCGACGCCCAAGTCAGCCGGGGTTTTCACATCCAGCGGCTTGCGCTTGGCTTTCATGATGTCCGGCAGCTTGGCGTAGCGCGGCTCGTTCAGACGCAGGTCGGTGGTGACGATGGCCGGCAGATCCAGTGACAGGGTGCGCAGACCGCCATCCACTTCACGGGTCACCAGGGCCTTATCGCCGTCAACCTTCACTTCCGAGGCGAAGGTACCCTGGGGGCGACCGGTGAGGGCCGCCAGCATCTGGCCTACCTGGTTGTTGTCGGAGTCGATGGACTGCTTGCCGAGAATGACAAGGCCCGGCTGTTCCGCTTCGATCACCTTGGCCAGCAACTTCGCCACGTTGAGCGGCTCCGGCAAACCATCAGTCTCAACCTGGATAGCGCGGTCGGCGCCCAGTGCCATGGCGGTACGCAGCTGTTCCTGCACCGCTTTCGGGCCGATGGAAACCACCACCACTTCGGAAGCGACACCGGCTTCTTTCAGGCGGATCGCTTCTTCAACCGCGATCTCGCAGAAGGGGTTGAGTGCCATTTTGACGTTGGCCAGATCCACGTCGGAGTTATCGGCCTTGACGCGTACCTTGACGTT
>NZ_SMFU01000005.1 GCF_004339595.1 Marinobacterium mangrovicola | reverse complement strand
TGTAGTGGTTCAATGATTCCGGACACCCAGATAGGTGGTAACCTTGCCACCCAAGAGGTGTTCAATGAAAAAGCAACGTCGTTCCTTTACGCCCGAGTTCAAACTGGAAGCCGCCAGTCTTGTGCTGGATCAGGGCTATTCCATCGCTGAGGCCTGCCGGTCACTTGGTATCGGTGATACCGCACTGCGTCGGTGGGTGGATCAGTTACGTGCCGAACGTGACGGTGAAACACCCGCCAGCAAAGCCATGACGCCCGAGCAGAAGCGCATCCAGGAGCTGGAAGCCAGGGTTAAACGCCTGGAGCAGGAAAAGGACATCCTAAAAAAGGCTTCCGCTCTCTTAATGTCAGACGAGTTCAAACGTATGCGCTGATAGACCGTTTGAGAGAGTTAAAGCCTGTTGATCTGGTCTGTCAGGCATTCGGTATTAATCGCTCCAGTTATTATGACTGGTCTAAAGCAAAGCGGTACATCAAGCCGCACCGGCTTGAACTGAAAGCCCACGTAAACCGTGCTTTCAAGCTAAGTCGTCGCGCGCTGGGAAGCCGGGGCATCTGTAACTTTCTGGCTTCAGAAGGAATCGATGCCGGCCGCTATGTAGTCCGTCGCCTGATGAAAGAGTCCGGCTTGGTGTGCAAGCAGCCAGGCCAGCATAAGTACAAGAAGGCGACCGTTGAGCATGTGAACATCCCCAACCGGCTGAACCGCGAATTTGATGTGTCACAACCTAACCGAGTCTGGTGTGGTGATGTCACCTACATTTGGACAGGGTCTCAGTGGTCGTATCTCGCCGTTGTTCTGGATCTTTACGCCCGCAAAGTGGTTGGCTGGGCAGTCTCTACGACTGCCGACACAAGTCTGGTCATCAAGGCGCTGAATGACGCCTGGAATCGGCGAGGGCAGCCTGAAGGTGTCCTGTTCCATTCCGATCAGGGATGTCAGTACACGAGCCTGAAGTTCCGCCAGCGGCTCTGGCGCTATCGTATGGTTCAAAGCATGAGCCGTCGGGGAAATTGCTGGGACAACTCTCCAATGGAGAGGCTGTTCCGCAGTTTGAAAATAGAATGGGTTCCGGAAACGGGTTACCCATCACTGCTGGTCGCCAAAATGGATATTGGTCGGTATTTGATGGATTACTACAACCGCCAGCGGCCACATCGTGCGAATGGTGGCATCAGTCCGCTGGCGGCGGAAGAAAAACTTAAAACCGTGTCCGGGATTAGTTGACCACTACA
>NZ_SMFU01000004.1 GCF_004339595.1 Marinobacterium mangrovicola | reverse complement strand
GAGGGTGTCGCAAATCGCTTAGCGCGGCATTAGGCAGCAGGTGTTCGGCGATGTCGCGGGCTGGTACGCTTCGCTATTGAGCACCCGTGCGGCCGAAAGCATTTTCCAAGCCAGGCAAACGTCCCTCAGACATGTCCACCTGTAAACCCAGATAAGACAATAAAGGCTTAGCGAGACGGCGCGAGCCACATTATAGGCCAGAACATGCAGGGCAAACTCGCGCTTGACACCCGCCAGTCCTCGGCGTCGGAAGCGTGTCAGACCCTGCTGCTGACGTAGTGCGGAAAATACCGGCTCGACCATGGCCTTGCGCTGTCGAAAGACGTTTTGGGCACCCGGATGTGTCATGACCTGCTGCAGGGCCAGACGGACCTCATCTTCCGGGTAACGCTTGATTCGGCGTCCTTGGGCAGAGCGGGTACACGCCGTGCGTTGTGGGCAGGCCGCGCATTGATCACACGCATAGACGAACTGTTCACGCGTGCGTGCCGATGCACGTGCATGACTGATACACCGAAGCCGCTGTCCTGCCGGACATAGGTAGACGTCCTGATCTGCATCGTAGGCGAACTGGCTTTTATGATAAAGGCCACCCACTTTGTCTGTGGTGCTGGGTTTGGGCGGGCACAACAGGCTGACATCACGCGCCAGTGTTGCCGCAATGACGCCATCATCAAAATAGCCAGCATCCAGTAGCAGTTCGCGCTGAGTCTCTGGAACCACGCGCTCACTCTGATCCAGCAGTTCTCCGACCACGCGTGTCTCACTCGTGGGATCTATGGCATGCGCCACGATAATACGTACCTCATTAGCCAGAACGGAGGGCGTATAAGCCGGTGCAAAGCCGCGCCCTCGCTTCTGACGCTGTACAGCGGCCTCTGGTTCGGTGGGACTAACGCGCACCGTATCGACACGCTTGCCGTGGCGCCGTCGTGCCGCGATCCGCGCGTCAAGAACCTTTTCACAGGCCTGCACTTTCTCCAACTGCTGCTGCTTTTCATCCTGCTGCTCAGGAGAGGCCTGTTGATGGTCTTTCAGGGCTTTACTGACTCGAGCACGTACCGCCTCGTCTTTAAGCAGGCGGTAGTGAGAACAGGCTGCTTCGATCACTGTCCCATCACCTGCCAGGCATGTGGTCGAAGCTCCGATTCTGGCCAGAATGGTGCGGGTCAGCGCTTCGAAAAACGCCTCTGAAAGTGATTGTTCATGCAGGCAGATAAAGCGTCCGATGTTGGCATGATCGGGGGCAATACCTCCGGTCACCCACATAGCCCCCAGGTCTACACGAGCCAGCCGCTCCAGCGAGCGCAACGACGAAGCCCCGTTCATGATCCCGTAGAGAATCAACCCCATCATCGCGCGTGGCGCATAGGGGGCGCGCCCCGTGGCTGCATAACGATTCTCAAAGGGCTTCCAATCCTGGTCATGCAACAGGTCGGCCACTACAAAAGGGGCGCTAATTCCTGACAGCCGTAGATGATCTTCAAGCGGTGTCATGCCCAGGAAAATCGCCTTGGCATCACCTTGTATGAAGCGCCGTCCTGACGATGCAGTCGTAACACGGGAGGGCGGAGGAGGCGAGGCAGGCAATGCCTGAAAAAGCGCGAACTGCCTGTCATCAGGTGTGGGCATACATGCTGTCGACACGGTAAGCTCTCGGGTAGATAAAAGGTTTATTTTAAGGCTTTACCCCTTTCGCGACACCCTC
>NZ_SMFU01000003.1 GCF_004339595.1 Marinobacterium mangrovicola | reverse complement strand
GACAAAGGCCTGGCCGAGAACCTCAGCGCTCTGATCGTTGAACTGGCTTCCGGCTACAGCCACATCGTTGCAGCCGCCAGCAGCACCAGCAAGGACGCCATGCCACGCGTGGCAGCCCTGCTCGACGTCGGCCAGCTCAGCGAGATCATCGCCGTTGAGTCGGCCGATACCTTCAAACGCCCGATCTATGCCGGTAACGCCATCGCCACTGTGCAGTCCCAGGACGCCGTCAAGGTGATCACCGTGCGCACCTCGGCATTCGATAAGACCGCTGCCGAAGGTGGCAGCGCCAGTGTTGAAGCCGTAAGCACCGCCTGCGATGCCGGTATCTCCAGCTTCGTCAGCGAAGAGCTGGTTAAATCCGACCGTCCGGACCTGGCTGCTGCCGGCATCGTCATCTCCGGTGGTCGCGGCATGGGCAACGGTGAAAACTTCGCCCTGCTGGAAAAAGTGGCCGATAAACTCGGCGCCGCCATTGGTGCCTCCCGCGCCGCTGTGGATGCAGGCTTTGTTAGCAACGATCTCCAGGTCGGTCAGACCGGCAAGATCGTCGCGCCCGAGCTGTACATCGCCGTGGGTATCTCTGGTGCGATCCAACATCTGGCCGGTATGAAAGAGTCCAAGGTGATCGTGGCGATCAACAAGGATGAGGAAGCGCCGATCTTCCAGGTGGCCGACTACGGCCTGGTAGGCGATCTTTTCGAGATCCTGCCGGAACTGGAAGCGAAGCTCTAACACTCTGCCTGACGCGTTTCAGCACTCTATAAAAAACACACAAAGAAGATGTGACCGGCAGACACCCTGAACAATCGGGTGCCTGCCGAGAATCACACGCCCCCTATCCGTGAACGAGGTTTTCACATGCGCGAATCCATGGAATTTGATGTAGTCATCGTCGGTGCCGGCCCTGCGGGTCTCAGTGCTGCCTGTCGTCTGATGCAGCAGGCACAGGAAGCCGAGCAGGAACTCACCGTCTGTGTCGTCGAGAAAGGCTCCGAGGTCGGTGCCCATATTCTCTCTGGCGCTGTCATCGAATCTCGTGCCATGGATGAACTCTTCCCGAACTGGAAAGACATGGAGGCACCGCTGAATACACCGGTGACCTCCGATGAGCTTTATCTGCTCAAAAGCGATACGGCAGCGAAAAAACTGCCCAACGCACTGATTCCCAAGACCATGCATAACACCGGGCATGGCCTTAACAACTACGTGGTCAGCCTGGGCAACGTCTGCCGCTGGTTGGCCGAACAGGCGGAAGGCCTGGGCGTGGAGATTTTCCCAGGCTTTGCCGCCGCCGAAGTCCTCTATAACGAAGACGGTTCCGTGAAGGGCATCGCCACCGGCGATATGGGCATTACCGCCGCCGGCGAGCAGGGCCCCAACTACATGGAAGGGATGGAACTGCACGCCAAATACACCCTGTTTGCGGAAGGCTGCCGCGGCCATCTCGGCAAGCAGCTGATCGAGCAGTTCAAGCTCGATAACGAAGCCGACGCCCAGCACTACGGTATCGGCATCAAGGAACTCTGGGATATCGATCCGGCCAAGCATCAGCCCGGCTTGGTGGTTCACGGCTCCGGCTGGCCCCTCGTTGAAGATACGACGGGCGGCTTCTTCCTCTACCACCTGGAAAACAACCAAGCGGTGGTCGGCCTGATCGTCGATCTGAACTACACCAATCCCTGGCTAAGCCCGTTCGACGAGTTCCAGCGCATGAAGCATCACCCGGTGCTCGCCCAGCACCTCGAAGGCGGCAAACGCGTAGCCTATGGCGCCCGCGCCATCACCAAGGGCGGCTTTAACGCTCTGCCAAAGATGTGCTTCCCCGGGGGTCTGCTGATCGGCTGTAACGCCGGCACCCTGAACTTCAGTAAGATCAAGGGCACCCATACCGCCATGAAATCCGGCATGCTGGCGGCGGAAGCGGTATTTGAGGCGATTGCTGCCGGTGACGAAGGTGGCTCAGAGCTGAGCAGCTTCAGCGACAAGTTCGAAGCCAGCTGGGCCTATGACGAGCTGTTCCGCTCCCGCAACTTTGGTCCGGCGATGCACAAGTTCGGCCCGATCCTTGGCGGTGCGTTCAACTTCATCGACCAGAATATCTTTGGCGGCAAGCTGCCGCTCACTCTGCATGACGACAAGCCGGACTATGCCCAGCTCAAGCCGGCCGATCAGTGCACCAAGATCGACTACCCCAAGCCAGACGGCAAACTCAGCTTCGACAAGCTCTCTTCGGTGTTTATCTCCAACACCAACCACGAAGAGGATCAGCCCTGCCACCTGAAGCTGAAGAACCCGGATATCCCGCTGCAGCAAAATCTGCTCACCTTCGCAGAACCGGCGCAGCGCTACTGCCCGGCTGGCGTGTACGAGATCGTCGAAGAGGCCTCCGGACCCCGCTTCCAGATCAACGCGCAGAACTGCGTGCACTGTAAAACCTGTGACATCAAGGACCCGGCGCAGAACATCACCTGGGTGGTGCCTGAGGGAGCTGGCGGCCCCAACTATCCGAATATGTGATAGCTGGGGCGGTAAAATGAATAGGTCTCGATCTGTTTAAAATATTGTTACAGAGTTAAACTTTTAAAAGATAAATAAAAATATCAAAACTAGCGTTTAAATTGATATTCATCTCATAACAATAATTAAGAGGTGAGAGATGACTTTTTCCTCATCGTGCTTTGATCAGGAACTTATGGATGTTTCTGCGTTTGAAATATCCAACTTCCTCAAGAGCAAAAGCTTTGCTGATCACCGTTTAATTCAGCGTGGCAGCCGATCAGCAAATGTTTCCAGCCTGAGATACAAGGCATTCGGGCCGCTGCAGATCGCCGAATACAGCAGCGGCAGTTCCATGGAAGTCCGCATCCCTAACCTGGATGACGCCTACCACCTGCAGATTGTACTTTCCGGTGAAGGCCATTGCGTGTTCGATGGCACCAGCCTGCCGATACAGGCGGGCGATTCGATCATGCTGACACCTGGCACCGAATACACCCTGGGTTACTCCCGCGATTGCGTGCAACTGAGCGTACGTATTCCGCTTGAGTTTCTGCATCAGTCCGCCCGTGAATTTGGCTATTTCACGGCTGGCGGTCCGATTCGGTTTATCCCGCGCGGCGTTAATGTAATCAACGAGGGTCCGATCAGGCACCTGCTGCGTGATGTGCTCGAGTTCGATGTGCGCAATACCAGTGAAAGGGCTCAGCTTTACTACGCAAAACTGCTTTGCCACGGTATCCTGCAGAGCCACGAGAGCGGTATCTGCCTAAATGACCGGGTGAACCCTTCCGAGCATCGCCATATCGCCCAGATCCGCAACTATGTGCTGGACCATCTGACAGAAGATATCGGCATCGGCGATCTGGTAGAGCTTTGCCGCATCAGCCGTAAATCTCTGTATAATCTGTTCGAGAAAGAGACGGGGCAGACTCCGTCCACCTATATCCGCCAGTTGAAGCTTGAAACCATCTATAGCGAGCTCAGCGGCGATGACCGCAATATACGCAACGTTACCGAAGTAGCGTTGAAGTACGGCTTCACCAACCTGGGCCGCTTCTCCGCCCAGTATCGCGAACATATCGGCGAACTGCCATCCGAGACCCTGCGTCGGCAGAGCCACTGACTTTTTTCATCAAGGCCAAGGATTGGCCACCCCTTTTTTACCCCTCCCTTAACGTCTCCTGCAGCATTATTGGTAAGAGCGACGTACCCAAAGGGCATAACAACCCCTTCGCAATCAACCGTCTTGGGCTCGAATCACCCCGATACCAGATCAATCTGGCACGAGGTTATTTTGCCCCTTGGGTGCGTGCCTCCTAGCGTGCTGGTTTCGCGTAGGAACGGCGCCCTGCTGCGATAACCGACCGTTTTTTTGCACCACCACTGTCCCAGCTTGAATCGGCGCGAGGGTGTCATGCCCTTCGGGTGCGTACCACCTACCGGCCGGTTTCCCGCAGGAGCGGCGCCTGCGCCTCGATAGTCCGCCTGGGTTTTGAGTCACCGCCGTGCCAGATCAATCTGCACGAGGTTATTACGCCCCTTGGGTGCCTGCCTACTAACGCATTCCATTGACCGCCAAATTTCAGGCAATAAAAAACCCGGGGAAGGGGACCCGGGTTTTTTAGCGGTCTAAGTTAACTTAGAACTTGTACATCGCCATAACTTCAACCTGGCTGCCAGCCGGACGCAGGGAGCTGCCTGCAGAGGTCGGCGGACGGTTAGCTGCGTTCTGGTCGCGGAATTCGATACCGAGATCCAGGTTCGGCAGGTAGGTGTAGATCAGGTTGACGGTAGTCAGCTTCAGGGTATCTTCATCCATGAAATCAGCAACTTCGTCAGACTTCACCTGGCCGTAACGCAGGTTACCGCGCAGTTTAGGAGTGAACTTATGGCTGATACCTGCAGAGAAACCGGTCAGAGTGACCATGTCACCATTGGCATCAACTTCCATGCCCGGATCTGTGCCGCGAGCACCGTTGTAACCCCAGCCAGCGTAGATAGCTGCACCTTCACCGGAGAAGCCGCTCAGCGCCAGGCTAGTGCTGTCGGTCAGCTTGAATTTGCCGGCTACGGAAAGCGCTGCGCCAAATTCAGATTCATCATCATCAACGCCAGGAGATGTATCAACGTCGCGCCCGGTCAATGCGATGTTAAAGGCATGACCACCTTCAGTGCGGTAGGTGTAGGCAGCAACCATATCCGGGTAATCAGCTTCGTCGTAAAGCGGATCCTGCAGGGTCAGGCGGAAGCCTTTGTTGGCGTAGTGCATGACCAGGTCAGGACGGATTACCGCGCCGCTACCAGCAACCGTACCAATACCCAGACCGAAGAAGTTGATCATTTCCACATCGAACGGAGCATTCGCGAAGAACTGACCGTTCCAGGTCTGACCAACGGTGAAGTTATCGACGCTGACAGTCGCGTGACGCAGACGCAGTGCGTAAGAGCTGTCGGAATCGTCAGTGTTGTTATCCCAGAAGTCACCTTCGATAAAGCCACGGACCTTGTGGCCATTTACTTCGCGCGCAGCGGAGAAGTTCAGACGGGTCTGACGGGCGCTGCCTTCGAAAGAGGTATCGTCGTCGTCAGGATCGGTGAACACACCTTCAGCCTTGACGTAACCGCCGATGTTGAAAGTAGTACCGTTGTACTCGCCCAGTTCCAGTGCGGAAGCCTGAGAGGAGATACCGGCGACCATGACCGCCAGTGCCAGCTTATTACGAATCATCATCTGAGTTTGGCCCTCGTTATTATCGTTGTATGTTTCAACATAAATATCCCAGAGGGCCAAAATCCGGGATATACAAATAGTGTAATCTTTGTACATTGATAAAACTTAGCGGCATTTTTGTAGTCATTTATTGGTCAACCGGGCACCTTTTCGAAATTTCTTATACCCTTAGCCAAAGACCAAATAATGCAGCCTCTCGATTTTTCGATCTGGCAATAAGATTAAAGTAGAAATCGATTAATAAGAGACAACGCTCCCGGCCGGGAGCCTACACACTCGCAACGCCTGCCAAACGCCAAAACTTGGCTCTACCGGCCAGGATCTGCGAAACTGGCAAAATGCTTTCTAAACCTATCCGCAAACTGCTTCTCGCCCTGGGCATCGTTACGCTGCTCGTCCCGGTATACCTCTGGTTTACCCTGCTAAGCCCCTGGGGTTACACAGCGCCACCGGGCCTTACGCCTGTCACCCCCGGTGATCACCCGGTATTCGTTTACGGGACTCTGCGCCAACCCTGGGTACGCTGGCTGGTCATAGGCCGCAGTCCTGAAACCCGCTCCACTACCCTGCCCGGTTACCGCAAAGAGGGGCTGGACCTGGACAAAGATCCCGGTTCAGAGGTCAGTGGTGAGCTTTTCCATGTATCTGCGAAAGAACTCAAGCGCCTGGACCGATACGAGCGACTGGGGATTCGCTACAAGCGCGTAGAAATACAGCTCGACGACGGCAGTTCCGCCTGGGTTTATCTAAGGATCCACCAGTAAACACCAGATCAGGCGGAAGGCAGCGGAAATTCCAGGGGCATAGGCTCTCAGAGCCTGCCGCCTGTACCACCCTCTGCAGTTACAGAGGCCAGACCCAGAGCAATAACGGGATGCTCACCAGCGAAACCAGCAACGAGACCGGCAGACCAAGACGCCAATAGTCGCTGAAATGGAAGCCGCCAGGCCCCAGTATCAGTGTATTGTTCTGATGCCCGATCGGCGTCAGAAAAGCGCAGGAAGCACCGATGGCCACGGCCATCAGGAAGGCATCATCATTGACGCCAAGGGTCGCGGCAGTGCCCAAGGCAATAGGACACATCGCCGCCGCGGTCGCCGCATTATTCACCACACAGGAGATCAACATCGTCAGCACCAGGATAAGCCCGATCGCAACCGCTCCACTCCCCTGCGCCACATAATCCATCAGCAGCTGTGCTATCAGTGCAGCGGTACCCGTCTCTTCCAGCACACCGGCCACCGGCATCAGGGCACCAAGCAACACAATCACCGGCCAATCGATGGCATCGTATACAGCACGCAGGGGCAGCGTGCGAAGCACCATGGTCGCCAGCACGCCCGCGCCGAAGGCGATCGCCGTCGGTAGCAATGAGAAGGCCGCGGCCAGTACAGCAGCCAACATGACCAGGGACGCCGCCATCGCCTTGCCGCGATCGGGAATTCTTAACTCACGCTCTGCCAGCGGAACACAGCCGTTATCCGCTGCGAAGTCGCTTAATGCTTCTTCTGCGCCTTGCATCAACAACAGATCGCCAGGACGAATTTTCAGCGTGCGCAGGCGCGTTTTCATGGGTGACCCTTCGCGGGATATAGCCAGCAGGTTCAGCCCATAGCGGGTACGCAGTTGAATATCTTTGGCTGAGCGACCCTGGAGACGGGATTCGGTGCGTACGACCAGCTCCATCATGATCATCCCCTCGCCGCCATTACGACTCGAACCCGCGTCAGCTTCCTCCTCATCTGAGTTCTTTGCCTTCGAGTCAGCGCCAGCGTCGGCATCCTCCTTGTTTTTTTCACCCTCTGAAGACTCTGCTTCTTCGAGCTCCAGACCGAGCGCTCCCAGTACGCCCGCCAGCGCTTCAACATCTGCCTCGATGATCAGTATGTCGCCCGCTTTTATCCGCCGCGCCGATGTGGGGACATTCACCCTGACCTCGTTACGGACAAGCCCGATAATCTGGGCATCCACCTCCTCCAGCTCAGCCTCAACCTCACCCAAACGCTTACCGGCGGCCTTACTGCCTTCACCGACCCTGGCTTCGGTAATGTATGCCCCGGTCTCAAACCCTTCGCGCCCCGGCTGTTTTCGTGCCGGCACCAGGCGCCAGCCCAGCAGCGCAATAAACACCAGACAAAGTAGCGCTACCGGTAAACCAACGACCGTGAAATCAAACATGGCGAAACCACTGCCGAGGCTCTCACTGCGAAAGCCGGAAACGATCAGGTTAGGAGGCGTACCGATCAGCGTTGTCAGACCGCCCAGTATGGTGCCAAATGCCAGCGGCATCAGCACCTGACCGGGCGTCAGCTCTAGCCTTCCAGAGAGCTGCATCGCCACCGGCATCAACAATGCCATGGCGCCGACGTTATTCATAAAACCAGACAGCACTGCACCGAGCAGGGTCAGTGCGAACAGACTGAGCGTTGCGCCCGCCTTTTTCGGTAATAGATGTCGGGTAAGTACATCGACTGCCCCGGAAAACTGCAGCGCCCGGCTAAGCACAAGCACGCAGGCCACAGTCACAACAGCAGGGTGGGCAAACCCAAGAAAGGTCTCTTCGGCCGGTATCAATCCGGTGAGCGCACAGGCCAGTAACGCGCCACCGGCAACAATGTCATGACGCCAACGGCCCCAGACAAACATCACCATGGTCGCCAGCAGGATAAAAACAATCAGCAACTGATCCTGAGTCAAACTAACTCCCTATTTCCTTCTTTCCCCGGCTACCAAAGACGCTGGTTGCAAGAGCCTGCGACTGGCCAAGAACATTAACGTCTCAGAGATATCACCTGCCCTGCTTCCATGCACGATTAAAGAGACTCACCCGCGTCGTGAAAACAGCAGCTCTCCCCTGTGGGTATAGCGCACTGGAACGGAGCTGTCAGAGAAGGGATCTTTTTTCTCTCCTGGGCTTGCCAGACTCACTGCAGAATGCAACCAATGAACCGGCGCAGGTAACCCAAAGAAGTACGCTAGGGTGTTTGAAGGAATCCAGCCGTGCGGCGGAACTACATCTATAGAAGATTGATGTAAGAGCAACGGGCACCCGACCTCCCGGTCAGGTGCCCGTTATGAGATTAAACTTTCTATTAGATAGCTTTGGGCGTAAGCACCCGGTAGATAACTCCACCCAGCAGTGCGCCCAGCAGCCAGGCGTAACCGGACAGATCGCTGAGTGCCGCCACCCAGACGGTCGCCACGGAGAATGTGGCACCAACGGCAAAGGCTATAAGGGCGGTACGGTTCCAGCCTTTCGAATAGTAGTAGGCGCCTTGCGGATCGTTGCTGTAAAGCTCAGCGACTTTCAGACGCTGCTGCTTAACCCAGTAGTAATCGACGACCATGATGCCGTATAGCGGCGCCAGAGTAGCCCCCAGGGTGTTAACAAAACCGCTGATACCCACCTCGCTGATAAAGCTGACCCAGAGGCCACCAATCACCAGGGCGAACAGAGAGGTGATCCAACCGGCACGCTTGAAGTCGAGCTTGGCGGGAGCCATGTTGGCGATACCGTTCACGGCAGGAATGAAGTTAGCCACCAGGTTGATGCCGACCGTAGCGGCGAAGAAGGTGATCGCAGCGATAATCGACAGAATGGTGCTGTCGGCCTTTTCGACGATCTCGGTTGGGTTAACGATCTTTTCACCGTAGATCACTGCGGCACCGGCGGTAATCAGCAGCGCCAGCGCAGAGAAGATCACCATATTCAAAGGCAGACCGGTCAGGTTCCCCTGCACCATCGACTTGGTATCTTTAGAGTAGCGGGAGAAGTCACTGAAGTTGATCATCACCGCGGCGAAATAGGCCACCATGGTACCCACGATCGCCACGAAACCTGATATTTCAGAGCTGAACGACGGGTTCTCAGGTGCAAAAATGGTCTGCGCCGCTTCCCAGAGCTGACCATCTGACTTCTGCCAAAGCACCACCAGCAACCCGATCATTACCGCGTAAACGAAAGGCCCGGCCACATTAAGGAAGGTGCCCACCCAGTTCATGCCATGGGAGAAAATCGCAATCTGGAACGCCCACACCAGCAGGAACGAGATCCAGCCCAGGGTAGTCAGCCCCATGAAAGTTTCACCGCCGCTGTCTGCCCCGGTCAGCGTCACCAGCAGCAGCTCCAGCGCAGTTGAAGCAAAGTAGGTTTGCGCGCCATACCAGAATACCGCCACCGTCGCCCGGAGGATCGCCGGCAGACGGGCACCGCCCACCCCCATGCTTGCGCGCGCCAGAACCGGGTAAGGAATACCGTGATCCACACCGGGCTTACCGGAGATATTGACCAGCACCATCACCAGCAGGCCCGCGGTAATCAGTGCCGCAAACGCGGTGTAACCGGTTACGCCGTAAGAGATAAACAGCGATGCAACCAGTGAATAGCCAAACAGGCTCTGGATATCGTTGGCCCAGATGTTAAACACCTCAAACCTTCCCCAGGTTCGTTCCTCCTTGGGAACGGGTGCCAGAGAGTCATTGTGCATATCCATCTCAGTTGAACTGGTGTTACCCCGGGACTGAGTATTTGTCATTGTGAAAGCTCTCTTCCGCCTTAGCGATGATGCTAATGTTTCAAAAAAGTAGTCACTGAAACAAATGCAACAAGCGCACCATTTTTGCACCAGTACTGAAATTCGCCTCCATAAACGACCTCCGCGGTGTCAGAAACTGAAAAGACGACAAAAATACGCACCGATACGATGCACTCAATAGCCACAAGGCACCGCATTGGAACATCTTTAGTACTAATCCAGCCCATTTACTGTGCAGCAAAATTAACCACCGTTGTGCCCATTGGCAGGTAACAAACCTGGGCCGATGTTTCGGAGTGCGTTACCTGGAGTAACGTTTCACTGGAAATTGGGGTGGAAAAGTATCCTTTTTCGGTTGGACTCCCCCTATTCCGCACTCGCCAGGCAAGACGATAGCAAAGCAGCCTCCTCCTCTGCCCATAGCTGAAAGATTCCAGACATTGGCTTTATACTTCCCAGCCCAACACTTAGCTGCTGTTTTACTGCCCCGGCTGGCCCGACGTGTACACGCCTGTTAGCCGGTGCATACGGCTCGATAAGGGTTGCAACAGCACCAGCCCAGGTTAGCTAAGATGTAACCACAAGCCGCCAGCCAAACAGGTAACATCCATGTCACGAGGCTCCCGCCGTCACCAGCACTCGCCATCCGCCAGCAGGGAGCCGGCCGGCCTGAATGAAGCCTGGGATGTGCTAAAGACCATCTGGCCCTACCTGTGGGAGTTTCGTGCCCGGATGGGCGTTGCTTTTGTGCTGCTAGTACTGGCCAAGGTCGCCACGGTCACCATGCCCTGGGCACTGAAACATATCGTCGATAGCCTCGATCGTACCCAACACCAGATCATTGCTGTTCCCCTGTTGATGCTCGCGTTCTATGGGGTGCTGCGATTCGGCTCGGTGTTTTTCAGCGAAGCACGGGACGCCGTATTCAGCCGTATCACCGAGCGTGCAATGCGGCGCATGGTGCTCAGGGTGTTCCGACATTTGCATGCGTTGGAGCTGGAGTTCCATCTGTCGCGCCAGACCGGTGGCATCTCAAGAGACATAGACCGGGGCGGTAACGGCTTTGGCTTTTTAATGCGGATGCTGGTGTTCAATATCGTACCGACGCTGATCGAGATAACGATGGTCGCCGGCATCCTGCTGATCAACTTCAGCCCCTGGTACGCGCTAATTATCCTGGTCAGCGTCGGCATCTATATCTACTTCACCATTACCACCACGGAGTGGCGCAATCGGTTTGTCCGTGAGATGAACCAGCTCGACTCGGAAACCAACACCCGCGCCATCGACAGCCTGCTCAATTACGAGACGGTCAAATACTTCAATAACGAGCACTACGAGGCGGAGCGTTACGACGGCAACCTGGCCCGCTGGGAAAGCGCCCGCCTGAAAACCCGCATGACGCTCATGCTGCTGAACAGCGGCCAGGCGCTGATCATCGCCACCGGCATGGCCCTGCTGCTCTGGCTGGCCGCCCAGGATGTGGTTAACGGCGAGATGACACTGGGCTCACTGGTGATGATCAACGCCTATATTCTGCAGCTGTTCATGCCGCTGAACTTTCTCGGCATGGTGTACCGGGAGATACGCCGGGCACTGACCGATATCGAGAACATGTTCGGCCTGCTGAAAAAAGCGCCCAGTGTCAGTGACGAGCCCGATGCCCCTCCTCTAAAAGTCATTCAGGGCGCAATCGAGTTTCGCGAGGTGAATTTCGCCTATCATGCGGAGCGACCGATTCTTAAAAACCTTAGTTTCAAGGTTAACCCGGGGGAGAAAGTCGCTGTGGTCGGCCCCAGCGGCGCCGGCAAATCCACCCTGGCACGATTGCTGTTTCGCTTTTATGACCTGCAGAGCGGCGAGATCCTAATCGATAACCAGCCGATCAACCGCGTCAGCCAGCTTAGCCTTAGGCAAGCGATCGGCGTAGTTCCCCAGGACACGGTGCTGTTTAACGACACGATCTTCAGCAACGTGGCTTATGGCCGGCCTGAAGCCGCGCCTGAAGAGGTCAACACCGCTATCAGGATGGCTAACCTGGACCGCTTTATTGAGGCGCTGCCAGAAGGTCCGGACACCCGGGTGGGCGAGCGTGGCCTTAAGGTTTCCGGCGGCGAAAAGCAGCGTATCGCCATCGCCCGGGTGATCCTTAAAAAGCCGCCGATCCTGCTGTTCGACGAAGCCACATCGGCGCTGGACAGCGCCACCGAAAAAGCGATTCTCTCTTCCCTTAACAGCCTGGCTAAAAACCATACCAGCCTGGTAATCGCCCACCGGCTTTCGACCATCATCGATGCCGATCAGATTCTGGTGATGGATAGTGGAGAGATCATCGAGCGAGGTACACATCAGCAGTTGATGAACATGAACGGACGCTATGCTGCGATGTGGCGGCTGCAACAGGATAACCCTGATGAGTCGACGGCCACTCTTTAGGGGATCTGCATCCGCTGAACAGCCGAGGAGCGGGGATCTAGTGCCGCACGGTTCGGCTGCACTATTGCAAGTGCAAGGCTGACGCCAACCAAGACATTGTGAACTTAAGCGATCTAACTGAACGAAACAGGCGTTTGCGATGGATGGGGATGAGACTGGTTAAAACCGATTCTTTTTTTTTTGGGGGGGCAGGCCCTGCGGTTATTGTTATTGTTACCACCGCAGAAGATGTTGGGGTTATTCTCTTTTCAAAGGCCTAATGTGCGATCAAGCGCGGGTCTATCAGATCTCGGTTCCCCATGTGCTCAGCCAGGTTTCAACCTCTTTAGCCGCAGTCAGCTCCATGTCTTCTGACCGATGACTCAGTACCGAAGCCGAGTTCGAGGCACCAGCTGGCTCTTTAACCTGACGGCAATGGCCCACTTCACCATTCTGTGATTCTTCCCGATCTTCAGGAAGTTGAAAGATTGCACCCATAGTAAGTTTCCTCCTGTATATAGACTGTGCAATTAGACCATATCGAGCAAAAACAATACACATATGCATCTAAAATCACAGGAAAATTTTAACCTGTGTCAATAAACCTTTAGCCGATAGTTTCCGAAGCCACAACCGCATTCCAGAACGACTCATTACGTCCCTCCTCCCTACCTTCAACAGCACTGCATCAGACGAATCTGTGTCAACCTGCAACCCGCTTTACCCTGGTACTTTTTAGGAGGCTGTATGGCTGGCCGGCTGAGTTCAACAAGATCAGCAAACCCTCTTCGGCTTCGACTGAGGAGTCCTTCTGCGCATAAAACGTTAACTAATGGCTGAAAACGCTATCGTTTTACCTCTCTGCCAGTTATTGAGTTCTCGAGCCAGGGTCAGCTCCTCTGAACAGGGGATCAATTCATCAGCGCCGGCGCGGGGGTCAGAAACTCTAGCCAGCCCTGAACGCTGGTTTAGCGAGGAGAAAGCCCGGAGGCGACCTTCCCTACTCCGGTATTCGGTCTTTGTAGAAAAGCCCGAATGGTCACTTGAATAAAAAAGTACACATATGTATGTTGTTTGGAGTCAAACGAGTTGATCCAATAAATATAAGTAAGAAGGATTACGCTATGACCCAACACTACGCTTCGCCCCCACGCCTGCATCTTTGTGCCGCACAAGTTCCCAGACCGCTGCACCCACCCGCTCACAACAGCCATTGGTGCGTCTTTTAACTGCCACCGCCCGAAAGAACTGCCGAATAAAAATAATGTGTCTTTAAGGCACCACGGAGTCTTTAATGCTGAAGAAAACCGCGCTCGCACTCGCTCTGAATTTATCTGTTGCCGCCCTCGCACAGGCTGAGACCCTGCGTCTGTCGCACTGGGTGCCTGCCACTCATCCAGTTCAAGCCAAGGGGCTGGAGCCCTGGGCAAAATCGATTGAAGAAGCCTCCGACGGAGAGCTTTCCATTCAGATTTTTCCGGCCCAGCAGATTGGCTCAGCACCGGATCACTACGACATGGTGCGTGATGGCATTGTCGATATCAGCTGGACCAACCCCGGTTACAACGCGGGTCGTTTTCCGATCTACAGCCTGATTGAGATCCCCTTCCATATCTCTGACGGAGCAAGCGGTGCCAAGGCGATCCATAGCTGGTACCAGGACTACGCCAAAAAAGAGATGGGGGATGTCTTCTTCTGCGCGGTTAACAGCCATGAGACCGGGGCCCTGCACTCCAAAAAGCAGATCACCAGACCCGCCGAGCTGAGCGGCCTCAATGTCCGACCGGCCCATGCCACCATGGCCCGCTTTGTCAGCGATCAGGGCGCCGCTCCCGTGCAGGTACCTGCTCCCGAAGCCCGCGAAGCGATCGCTCGCGGTATCGCTGATGCGATTACCTTCCCCTGGGGCTCCATCTACGACTTCGGCATCGACAAGGAAGTGAAATATCACATGGACCTTCCGATGTATGTTTCCGCCCAGGTGCTGCTGTTCAACAAGGACAGCCTGAATGGTCTCAGCGAGCAGAACCGCCAGGTCATATACGATCACTGCACACCGGACTGGTCGCAACAAATATCCCAGGGCTGGGTTGAGGATGATCGCGAGGCCCGCGAGCAGATGGTTGCCGATGAAGGCCACAGCGTGATCCGCCCCTCAGAAGAGGAAGAGGCCCTGTGGCGTGAGGCTGCAAAACCCAGCCTTGAGAAGTGGAAGGCCGATGCGTCCGCGAGCGGTATCGATGCGGACAAGGCTTACCAGGACTACCTCCAGTCACTCAAAGATAACAACGCAGACTATTAATCCAGCCGGCGGAGGTGATAAGACCTCTGCCGCCCGTCTGAGTATCTTTTTATGAGCAAGCTAATTAATAAAACCCTTTCCGCCATCGAGGTGGTTGCGGCCATTCTGTTTGGCGCGGTGACCCTGCTTATCGTGCTGTCCGCAATCGGGCGCTACGGCTTTGCCGCCCCCATTCCGGACTCATTTGATCTCAGCCGCCTGGTGCTGGGCGTCGCTATTATCTGGGGCTTTGCCAGCCTCGGCTTTCGCGACAGCCACATCAAGGTGAGCATCTCGTCCCATATGTTCAGCAAGTCGGTCACCCGCTGGATCGAAGTGTTTGCCTGGACGCTGCTGCTGATATTCACCGCCGTGCTCGCCTGGAAAATGTTCGGCAAATTCCTCAGCAGCCATGCCAGCGGAGAGACCACCTTCGACCTGCGCATCCCGCTCTGGCCTTTTGTGTTTGCGATCTGGCTGGGCCTGGTTGGCGCGATCATCACCACCCTCTATCGCATCATTCAGATCGTCACCCGCCGTGACTTCTGCATTATCGAGAATTCAATCACCGGTAGCCGGGATGAAGAGGTGCAAAATGACGTCTGAAGTGATTGCGATCAGCGGCTTTATCGCACTGTTTACCATGATGTTTTTCCGCGTCCCCATCGGGGTCGCCATGGGTATCGTCGGTGTCTGCGGCTTTGGTGCTGTAGTTGGCGTGAAGCCGGCCATGAATCTTCTGTCTCAGTCACCACTGCGCACCATCACCGACTTTAACCTGACCCTGATCCCGTTCTTTATTCTGATGGGTGTTCTCGCCACCAACTCCGGCATGTCCCGCGAACTGTTTCGCGCCGGCAACGCCTGGTTCGGCTGGATGAAGGGTGGACTGGGCCTGGCCAGCGTCGGTGCGTGCGGCGGGTTTGCGGCGATCTGCGGCTCCTCCGTTGCGACGGCGGCCACCATGACCAAGATCGCCTACCCGGAAATGAAAAAGGCCAACTACAGCGACGAGGTCGCCACCGGCGTTATCGCAGCCGGTGGCACCCTGGGGATACTGATCCCGCCGTCGGTGGTGCTGGCGGTGTATGGCTTTATCACCGAGCAGGACGTAGGCGTGCTGTTTATAGCCGGTCTGATCCCGGGCCTGCTGGCGGTGCTGCTTTATATGCTGGCAGTTCGCTTCTGGTACGGACGCAGCCTGCCGGAAGGTAACGCATTCACCTGGAGAGAGGGCTTCGCCTCACTGAAAGGCGTCTGGGCCGTACTATTGCTGTTTGTATCAGTGATTCTGGCGATCTACCTCGGCGTAGTCACCGCTACTGAAGCCGCCGCCACCGGCGCATTTTTGACAGCGGTGATCGGTATTGCGCGCCGGCGCATCAACGCGCGCTCATTGCTGAACAGCCTGATTGAAGCCCTGCGCACATCCGTCGCGATCTACACCATCCTGATCGGCGCGATCCTGTTCGGCTACTTCCTGGCGATCACCCAGGTGCCGCAGGAGGTTGCCTCATCGCTGCTGGATCTAGGGCTGGGCCGCTTCGGCACACTACTGCTGATCCTTCTGCTGTTCCTGATCATGGGCTGCTTCCTCGACGCCATGGCGATGATCATTTTGATGGTGCCCATTGTGTTCCCGATCATTCAGCAATTGGGGTTCGATCCGATCTGGTTCGGCATCGTGGTTGTGATGACCGTGGAACTGGGGCTGATTACGCCGCCAGTGGGTATGAACGTGTTCATCATCGACAACCTCACCAAGAGCGTAAAAATCACCACGATCTTCAAAGGTGTCCTGCCGTTCGTTCTGGTCGATGTGCTGCGCCTGGCAATGGTCGTGGCTTTCCCCGCGATCGTCCTCTTTCTGCCGGAGACCATGTCCTGATGGCTAAAACTGACGCTAACGACAAGCTCTACGGCGAACGGCTGGACCCGTACGCCCCTGAACGCCTGAGCGACCTTGTCTCTTACCGGATCCGTCTGCTGCAGATCGCGGCCTTTAAATCCTTTGAGAGTGTGACCACCGGCTACGGCTCCATCCCTCGCTATTACGGCCTTCTGGAGTTGCTGAGCCACAACCCCGGCGTCACTCACAACCGGCTGGCAGAGGCGGTCTACCTCGATAAATCCAGCCTCGTGTCGATTCTGGATATGCTGCAGAAGGAAGGTGTGATCACACGCGAGCCCAGCGAGACCGACCGCCGCGTAAAAAACCTGTTTATTACCCCCAAAGGGGCTGAGCTACTGAGCGACCTGAACCGCCATGTCACCGAGCACGAGTCGATGCTGATGGCCGGATTCAGTGATGAGGAGCGCAGCACCCTGGTACGCATGCTCGACAAAATCGATAACAACATCCGCAACAGTTGGGAGGAGCAGAAATGATCGCTGGCAGCACACCTATACCCATGATTCGCGATATCGAAGCACAAGGCCTGGACACCTACCTAGCGTGCCCCACCCCTTTCGAGTTGATCGCTGCCAGCGCGGCAAAAACACCCGACGCCCTGGCCATTCGCTACATTCGTGAAACCAACCGACCGGACCGGGATGAGCAGATCAGCTACGCCGATCTGGTTGATCGTATTCAGCGCTATGCTGCGGTGTTCCGCGAGCGGGGCGTGGTCCCCGGCACCTCTGTGGCGATCCTCGGCCCGCACACACCTAACACCCAGATCGCACTCTGGGCGGCTGAACTGGCCGGCGCCGCCGCACCGATCAACCCGATGCTCAAGGCCGACCATGTGGTCTCTATTCTCAAGGAAGCCAATGCCCGCTGCCTGCTGATCAGCCAGCCCGAAGGCGTGCCCGCATTCTGGGATGAGCTCAAGAAGGCGCTTGAAGAGAGCACTCTCGATATTAAGCTGCTCTATTGCGATAGCGAACAGCTACTCAACGGCATCGATTGCTCACTGGAACAGGCCGCAGCAACCATCCCCTCTGGCACCACGCCTTTGGAGCCACGCCAGCCCGACGATCTGGCCGCCTACTACCACACCGGCGGCACCACAGGCACGCCCAAACTGGTCCAACACAACCATCGTAATGAAGCTCATGTCGCGGTGAGCTGTGCCCGCATGTTCGAGTTCAATGCCGACGATATTCTGGTCAACGGCTTTCCGCTGTTCCATGTGGCAGGCGCCTTCGTCTACGGCCTGTCTACGCTCTCGGCAGGCGCCACGCTGCTGATTCCCGGCGCTCAGGGTATGCGCAACCGGGATTTTCTCGGCACCATATGGCAGCAGATTGAGGGTTACGGCATTACCGCCATCGGCTGCGTACCCACGATTCTGTCGTCGATGGATGGTGTGGAACTTAACGCCGATATTTCATCGCTGCGCATGCTGCTGACCGGTGGCTCTCCGTTACCGACAGAGCTCGCTGACGCACTGGAGCAGAAAACCGGCAAGCCTGTGCGCAATATCTTCGGCATGACCGAAAGCGCGGGCTGCATCGCCGTTGAGCCCCTGTATAAGGAACGCAAAGCCAAATCCTGCGGTTTCCCGCTGCCGTTCGTTGAAGCTAGAGTGGTCAAACCCGAGGATCCGATGGGCCTGGGATCTGCCCTAGCACCGGGCGAATCCGGGCTGCTGATCATCAGAGGGCCCAATATCTCGGCCGGTTACAAGGATCCAAATGCGGGCGATGACAGCTTCCTTGACGATGGCTGGCTCTCTACCGGCGATATCGGCACCATGGATGAGGAGGGCCGGATATTTATTACCGGGCGCAGTAAGGACATCATTATCCGCGGCGCCCACAATATCGATCCGCAACAGATCGAGAGTGCACTGATCTCCCACCCCACCGTCAGAGACGCGGCGGCGGTCGGTATGCCCGATACCTATGCAGGCGAGTTGCCCGTTGCCTTCGTGACACTGGTCGCTGGAGCCGAGACCTCGCCTGAATCACTGATGCAACATATCAGCAGCATTATCGACGAACCGGTCGCGATCCCGAAGGAGATCGTAATTCTTGAGGATATGCCGACCACCCAGGTGGGCAAGATTTTCAAACCGGCGCTGCGACGCATCGCCATCCGTCACGCTATCGACCTGATCGCCAAGGCGGCGGAACTGGACGAAGAACAGTGCGAAGTGACTATTGATGACAAACTGCGTACGCGGATTTTTGTAGCGGCCGACCAGTTGAACGCCTTCAAAAAGAAACTGACCGGCATGCCGATCGATTACACAGTAACGCCCATAACAGTAACCCCGAGTAAGGAGTGCCTGACCGATGAACCCCGATAACCCCGTGTTACATCACTGCGCGGGGTCGCGCTCTACCCGTGTGCTCTGGTTACTGAATGAGATGGAAGCGGACTTTACCCTGGTTGAGCATGATTTCCCCAAGGGGCTGCGTGACCCGGATTTCAGAGCGCTCTCTCCGCTGGGGCGGGTACCGGTTCTGGTCGATGGTGCACAGGTACTCTCCGAGTCCGGCGCCATTATTCAGTACCTGTGTGAAACCCGTCAGCGCTGGGATCTTATGCCACAGATCGGCGATGCACTCAGGCCCTCCTGGCTGCAATGGCTTCACTTCGCGGAAACACTGGCAGCTCTGCCGGCAGCACTGTTCCAGACCGAAGTATCGATCCCGGAAGAGCAAAGATCCGAGCCGATGCTTGAGCTGGAGCGCCGGCGCCTGGATAAGGCGTTGAAATACCTTAACAAGCAGCTGAACGGACGCTCCTACCTGCAGGGTGAAAACTTCTCTGCCGCCGATATTGCGGTGGGCTATTCGCTGTTCTTTTCCAGCCGTTTCGTATCACTTGAAGAATACCCGGATCTCGCCGAATGGTACGGCCGGCTGAAAAGACGGCCTGCATTCCTGAAGTCCTTTCCAGCTAAATTTGCTGCCTAGATAGTAAATCAGAGGATCGTATCCAGAACGCCCCTCTAGTCTTTACTAAGCCAGCCCTATGAATGCATTCCCTATGCACTCATAGGGCTGTGACTACTCACTGCCCCACCCTAAAAACGTTCAAACTGAAACCGCCAAAACCAGACAAGAGACCGAGAGCTAAGTTTACGTTCCGGAGAAGCGGCGCAGTGGCATACCAATGAAAACTCCACCGCCTTGATCCTAAACGAAGCCGGCGCCGGCCATTGGAAATGGTTATAGCGGCGTTGGTTTGAGCCATTGTTAGAGACGGGTTTCCAGTTCCGGCAGGATCTCGAAAAGATCGCCTACCAGGCCGTAATCGGCCACCTGGAAGATCGGCGCTTCCTCATCCTTGTTGATCGCAACGATCACCTTGGACTCTTTCATACCGGCCAGGTGCTGGATCGCACCAGAGATACCCACGGCGATGTACAGCTCGGGCGCGACGATCTTACCGGTCTGACCGACCTGGAGATCGTTGCTAACAAAGCCTGCATCCACAGCGGCGCGGGAGGCTCCAATGGCGGCGCCGAGTTTATCGGCCACTTTTTCCAGCAGGGCGAAGTTTTCACCGTTGCCCATGCCGCGACCACCGGAGATGACGATGCCGGCAGCAGCCAGGTCCGGACGGTCGGATTTAACCAGCTCTTCGCTGACGAAGCTGGAGATACCGGCATCGCAGGCGGTGCTTACGGCTTCAACGCTGGCGCTGCCACCTTCGGCAGCGGCCTTGTCGAATGCCGAGGTGCGCACGGTGATCACCTTGACGGCGTCCTGGGACTGAACCGTGGCGATGGCGTTACCGGCATAGATCGGGCGCTTGAAGGTATCGGCCGACTCAACGGCGATGATCTCGCTGAGCTGACCCACATCCAGCAGGGCCGCCACGCGCGGCATGGCATCCTTGCTGGTGCTGCTGGCGGCTGCAACGATGTGGCTGTAGCCGGAAGCCAGTTCAACGATCAGAGCGCTGAGGTTCTCGGCCAGGCCTTTGTC
>NZ_SMFU01000002.1 GCF_004339595.1 Marinobacterium mangrovicola | reverse complement strand
CGATGCTCGGCTGCGCAGAAGGGGTTGAAAAGCGGCTGCGCTTAGCAAATTCCTGCCAAACTCAAATTTCGGGTTTAGCCGTTGGCTTGATCGCCTCCAACCCATTCTCCCCAAACCGCATCAGGTAGAGCCAGCCGTTGTTGACCAGCCTGGCGACCACTTCGTGTTTGTCGATCACTGCCTGGATACGTTCGCGTGGTGCGTCTATCACTACGGTGAGCCGCAGTGGCTGGTGGCGCCAGTTTTGGCCGTCGTGCAGGGACTGCATCGCAAGGCCGATACGCAGGTCACCGCCGTTACCTTCGAACACGCCGATCCGGCCGCCCACCACGTTGTGCAAGGTTTTGTTGCCTGCGCCGTAGCGGCGGTTATCCACGGTGGAGGCGTAGTACTGCATGTTGATCCAGTGGGCGACGATCATCGGGGCGGTCATGATCTGTTCCAGCAGTGCGCCTTCGCTGTCGCCCTGCGGATCGTATTCATGCAGGAAGACGCGGCCGTTAAGGTCGACGCCGCGGCTGCGCCAGCGTGGGCCGATGATAAAGGCGGCGTTGTTGCCCAGGCCCCATTCCGGACGAGTCTGGGCCCAGTCGTTGCCGCGCTGACGCACCTTTTTCAGCAGCGCTTCCGGATCATGAGCAAGCTTTTCAAGGCCCAGGCTGGCGGCGCGTTCACGACGCGCCTGCTTGCCGGCTTCGGCCAGTTGCAGCCGCACGTAATCGAGCTTTTCGATAGGCGACTGGTTAAGGTCGGCATCGAACAGGCCCACCTCCTCGGTGGTGGTGTTGTGGAAGCCAGCGATAAAGCGGGTGTCTTCCGGCAGATTGATCCCCTGCTCTTTCAGGCCTTCGCGTACCTGCGGATCGTTCAGCAGGTTGGCCAGTGCGCGGGCATTGACCTCGCCGGTCTGGCCGCAGCAGGCACCGCAGTCCAGGCCTGCCTTGTGCGGGTTGTTGGCGCTATGGGCACCATGCCCGATCAACAGCACCAACGGCGCTGCGCCTTCGGCCAGGTTCATACCGCGCAGCACCTTGGCGGCCAGGTCGATTTTGTTGGCCAGATCCACGCCGCTGAGCTGCGGACGGATACCGGCACCTGCTCTAAGTATGCCCTGCTCCGGCAATGCCGATTTCGAGCTCGGCTTGCTGCGTTTGATCAGTTTGCCCAGGTAACCCAGGCCCAGGGTCTCTACCAGGCTGAAGGCAGAACCGGGCATGGAGGCAAAGGGCTGCCAGCTGCTGTTACGCGCCAGCTGACGCTGACGCTCAGCGGCGGTCTGCTTATCTTTGTCAGCATCGCCACTGCTGTCGGTGACCGAGAGTACCGGCGCCAGCAGACCCGGAAGCTGCGGGCGGGTCGCCTCAGTGCCCAGCGGGGTATAGGCCACCGGCAGGCCGAAGAAGCCGGCAAAGCCGAGGGTTTCGATATCCTGAGCCGCTTCCAGATGGCGGCGGAACACTTCGGAACGCACGTCGATGCAGAACACCGCCTGCGCCAGCGGCCGCTCTGCCGCAGGCTTGGCCGGCGCAGCCTGGAGTGCGTCATCCAGACGACGCTGATACCCGATCTCCATCGCCCGCTGCCAAAGGCTGTGGGTCTGTACGGCGACATCGTCCAGCGTCAGGAAATGACGCTCCCAGCGGTCGTGCCACTGCTTGAGCAGAGAATCCTCGCCCCGGCTGCCGTCATCGAGCAGGCATTCCCAGCCAAGGCGGATCGCCAGCAGCTCAACGATGGCATCGTCGTCAGCACCCTGCTGATTCGCCAGCCAGCGACGGTAAGCACACCAGGAGGCCCAACCACTGATTCTCAGGAGGACCGCATGCAGGAAAGCCTGCCAGTCGGACTCTTTGACCTCGAGACACTCAAGGGCATATTCGATCAGCGCCATCGGCTCTTCGGGCAGTTGCTCCACGCGACCGGCGATCCAGGGTGACTGCATCAGCCGCTCGACGCTATGGCCAAACTGCATAACCTCGCGCCAGCCGCTGTAGAGACAGCTGTCATCGTCCGGGCGCCAGTCTGCCTGATCGCGGTCGAACCAGGCGCCACAGAACTGGGAAACCTGATGGGTAATGGTGTCACACCAGGCCGGCTCGTGGCTCAGGTCACGCTGGCCATCGAGCAGGTCACTGGGCAGCGGTGCGGAATACTTCTGCGGGTAACGGCGATCCAGCTGTGCGACCAGCAGCTCAGGCGTCTGATGTCCACCCTGTTCATCGATGGCGCCCTGCAGATCCTGCTCGGTGATAGCGCCCAGCTTCCACTGTTCGCGGTAGTAGCTCAGCGGCATAAACAGTGTGGAGCCGCCCAGCGAGGCGAGGCGACGATGGACCTGTTCAAACGACTTATCCACCATGCCCCAGTAGGGGTTTACGGCGATCATGCGGTCCAGCGGCCAGTTCGGAGCTACCATACCGCAAGCGGCGTCCACCGCTGCTTTCAGTGCTGCCCCCTTATCACTGGCCATGTTCTGCTGCGCCGCTGAACTCATCGTTTCGCTCCTTACTTCCTCTGCCAAATCGCTCATCAATGAAACTCTCCCGCATTCGCCGGCTGATGATCGACGCGGGTGCGGGCCTGGCGATCATTCAGTCTCACCGGCCAGAAGCGGAAGGTCAGGCGGGTGAAGGTCTCGTCCAGATAAAAACCATTGTAGACCCAGGGATAAAGACGCTGTGACAGTGCTCCGCGCGGGTTGCTCTGCAGCTGCGCCTGCAGCAGGTAGAGCGCGATAAAGCAGACCGCCACCCATCCAACCAGTACTGCGGACTCCACCGGAGCCGCTGGCACCACTGCCGCAAACACCAGGTGCCAGACCAGGTAGAGCTGAGTCAGGGCAAACACCTGCAGCAAAGCCCGGCCAAAGGCGATAAGCGAGCGCTCACCCGCCTGCCAGAGCAGCGGTGCAAACCCCAGCACCAGGATCAGCGTTACCACCGAAGGCAGCTCCAGGGCCACGGCCCAGTGCCAGGTCTCGGCAGAGAGAACCACCAGCGCACTGCTCAGCACCAGCGCCAACAGCATCCGCGAAAATACGCCGGGCTGACGGGTGTGGCGATACAGGTCATGGGCACGCACCTGCGCCACGGTATCGCCGCTGCTCAGGAAGGAGTAAGCCTTGTAGAAGGAGTGCGCGATCAGGTGCAGCATCGCCAGTTCGTAAAGACCCAGCCCCACTTCCATCAACATAAAACCCATCTGACTGCAGGTGGACCAGGCCAGGCGTACCTTGATGCTGATGCGGGTCATCATCACCAGGCCCGCCAGTACGGCAGTGAGGCTACCGACGATCACCAGCAGCCACTGGGCCACCGGCGCCAGGCTAAGGATGTCTGCAAGACGGATCATCACGAAGCCGCCCATGTTAACGACACCCGCGTGCAGCAGCGCCGATACCGGTGTCGGCGCTTCCATTACCTGGATCAGCCAGCCGTGCAGCGGCAACTGGGCGGATTTCAGAATCGCCGCCAGGGCAAAGAGCACCATCGCCGCATGCACGGAAACCGGCAGCGTCGACCAGCCGGCCAGTTCATCGTGAATCACGTCCAGCGAGAGGCTGTCGGTGACGCTGTAGATCAGACCCAGCGCCACCAGCAGGCAGGCGTCGGCCATACGGCTGACGAGGAATTTCTTGTGTGCCACCACCTGGGCGGTCTTGCGGTCGCCGTAAAAGGTGAGCAGGAAGTGCAGGCCCACGCTGGTGGCGCCCCAGGCCAGAACGATGACCGCCAGATGACGGCTCAGTACCAGCACGCCGACCGAAGCCAGGGTAAACATCATGGCGCTGACAAAGCGGCGCTGATTGGGCTCGCCCTGAAGGTAACGGCAGGAGAAACGGATGATGACCCAGGCCAGCATCGCGATAAGCAGCGCAGTCGTCAGCCCGAGACCGTCGATCTCTGCCTTGCCGGAGGCATCGGCAACAACACCTGCAATGGCTGCGACCAGCGTCATCGGCAGACCGATGTTGGCAGCCATTCGGGCCGGCTTCCAGGGATCAGCCGCGCCAAGCGAGCGAATAAAAGCCGCACCGAATAGCAGCGGCAACAACCAGGGCAGCGCTGAGATCAAGGGGATACCTCCGGGGAAAAAAGAACGAATTCCGATGGCGCTAATGGTGCGGATTTGAGCTATTTTTGTAAAATAGATTGATCTGAATAATTCGTTCACTTAAATAGAACAGAGTATTAAAACTCAACCATTCTTCCTGCCAGGGCCCGTCATCGAGAGCGCCCGGGAAGAACGGCTCGATCCAGCAACGAGAACCCTGAAGGCATCGTCATGCGTAACCTGAACTTTCACCACCTTTACTACTTCTGGACCGTTGCCAAGGAGGGCCACCTGACTCGAGCTGCACAGCAGCTGCATGTTTCCCAGTCGGCGCTTTCGTCTCAGATCAAGCAGCTTGAGGAGCAGCTAGGCCAGCGCCTGTTCGACCGCGAGGGACGCAAGCTGGAGCTCACTACCGTGGGCCACCGGGTGCTGGAATATGCCGAGAACATCTTTGGCCTGGGAAGCGAGCTGCTGGCGATGCTGGAAAGCGGCGAGCACCAGCAGGTGCAGCGCTTGCGAATCGGCGCGGTGACCACCCTGTCGCGTAACTTCCAGGATAACTTTCTGCGCCCGGTCATCGGCTCACCGGACGTGCAACTGGTGGTTGAGTCGGCCACGCTGGAAGAGCTGCTGGAGCGGTTACGGGTACACAAACTCGACCTGATTCTCTCCAACCGCGCCGTGGCCGCCGATGCCAGCACGCCCTGGCGTTGCCGCCGCATCGCCCAGCAGAGTGCCTGTCTGGTAGGGCCACCCGAGGGCGCCGACAGCTTCCGCTATCCGGAAGATCTTGAGAATGTGCTGCTGCTGGCGCCGGCTCCTGGCAGCGATATCCGCAGCCAGTTCGACCTGTTATGCGAGGAACAGGGACTGAACGTGCACTATCATGCCGAAGTTGAGGATATGGCGATGCTGCGTCTGCTGGCACGAGACTCAGGCGGCATCACCGTGGTGCCGGAGATCGTGGTGCAGGACGAGTTGCAGCAGGGCCTGCTGCGCAACTACCGCCCGCTACCCACGGTGCAGGAGAACTTCTACGCCATCATGGGCAAGCGCCAGTTTGCGCCCAAGCTGTTATCGACCCTGATGGAGGGCGAGGTGCTTGAACGCGAACACTGACGCTCCGCTGCCGTGCACAAATATTCCAGACATCCCCCTGCCGAGATGTTTAACTGGCAGACCAGCCCATAAAACCCCAGATACGCCTGCTCCATGAAAGCTGCCGATAGCCACAACTGGATCGACTTCTCCCGCGACAGCAAGACCGGGATAGAGCTGTTCCGTACCCATTTTGTCGGCAACAGCCAGGCTTACGATCCGCACTGGCACGATGATTATCTGATCGGCTACACCGAACAGGGCCTGCAGCAGTTCAGCTGTCGGCGCCAGGTCCAGCGCTCCACGCCGGGGAACATTTTCCTTATCGAGCCGGGCGAACTGCACGACGGCGAAGCGCCGCAGCAGGATGGATTCACCTACCGCGCGCTCTACCTGCCCACCGACTGGCTGCACCGACAGTTGGCCGATATTTTTGAGGATCTTCCCGACCGCTTTGAGCTGCGCGTGGAGCAGACGCTGTGCGATGATCGCCGCCTGATGGCCAGCCTGGCCTCCGCCTACATGGCGCTGAAGGAGGGAGAACAGCGCATGGTCCGCGACGCCTGCATAGATCAGCTGATGGAACGGATGACGGCCCACTTCAGTTGGCGCAAGCGCCAGCGCGACGAACTGCTGCTACCCGGGCTGGCCCGACAGGGGCGCGATTTTCTGCATGCCCATCTGCACCAGGATATCGGCCTCGATGATCTGGCGCGGGCGCTTAACTCCGACCGCTTCAAGATAAATCGAGCCTTCAAGGCCGCGTTTGGCGTTGCCCCTCATTCCTACCTTCTGCAACTGCGGCTGATCAAAGCCAGGGAGCTGCTTGCACGTGGCCGCCGCCCAGCCGAGGTTACAGCTGATCTCTGTTTCTCCGACCAGAGCCACCTGGGGCGCTGGTTCAGACGCGCCTATAAACTGACGCCCGCGGCCTATCGCAGTCTGTGCACGGGCGTTCCAGACGGAGTTGGCTAACAGCGCGAAACTAAGCGGGAACCACCTGATAAGGAATCCCGATGTCCGCGCTTGTTGTCAGTTTTTCCCTCTTTGCCTTTATCGCCTCGGCCACACCCGGCCCCACCAACCTGCTGGCCCTGAGTAACGGCAGCCGCTTTGGTACCCGCTCTACCCTGCCCTTTGCCTTCGGCGCATCGCTGGGTGCGGCCGCGGTGCTCCTGCTGACCGCCACTGGGCTGGGCCAGCTGATTCAGGAGTATCCCCTGCTGCGGCTTTCACTGGCTCTTTGTGGCGTACTTTGGCTGACAAGCCTGGCCTGGAAGCTCTACCACGCCCCGGCCGTTCAGACAGACGACGGGACCGAATGCGCCAGGGCCTGCTGGTATCACGGCGCGTTGATGCAGCCTGTCAATCCGAAAACCTGGATGATGGCGCTGACCGCTACCAGCCTGTTCGCACCGGTCGCCCCCTCCGGCACAGCGGTTCCGAGCTTTATCCACGCGATACTGATGGCGACGATTTTCTTTATCGTCACCCTGCCCTGCATCGCCGCCTGGGCCTGGCTGGGCGATGCCTGCGTCAGGCTGCTGAAAAGCGTGCAACGCCTACAGCTGCTCAATCGCGTATTGGCGGTGCTGCTCGCTGTGTCTGTCTGGTCGGCGCTATTACTCTGAAACGGCGACTCAACTGGCATAAGCCACTCATAGTAATAATCCGCCTGTATGGCAGATGCTTTTGCATCTAGCTCCCTGTAAGGGAGCCTCGGCAAACCTTCCGACGAATTCAGGGATCGTCCATATACGAGTCCTTTTTAAGGCCGGTTTAGGCTGCTGCCGAGCAAAGAGACTTGTGCGACTTTCGTTGCTAAGCAAGTCCCTTTGCAATCCCAAACCGCCCCTAAGGCTTGATCGGCTACGCCGACTTCCCTGCGCTTCTCGTCTGAAAGAGCGGTACAGGAAACTCGGCTGCGCCTCAAACAGCCTGTCCCCTATTTCTCTTTCAGCCTCCGATGCTCGGCTGCGCCAAAGGAGATAGATTGATGCGCTCAGATAACTATGAGACATCGAGCCCTATTATCGCTGTGGCACGAAACAGGCCTAGCCTCGACTAAACGATCACCACCTCCATAGGAGGTGGTTTAAGAGCGACAACAAAAAAGGGCTTGCATCTCTGCAGGCCCTTTTCTATTTGCCTCGTTGGCGTCGCTGTTACGCTTACTTGGGCTGTTCGATACCGACGATAAACCAGTCAGCGTTTTCGACGCTCATGTCGCGGCTCAGGTGCCAGATTTCGCTGAACTCGGCCAGGCCGGACTGTTCATCTTCACGCAGCCAGCCGTAAAAGTTGATCGATACGATGACGTGATCTTTCTCGTCGATAAAGTTGATCAGGTCCGCCATCACCGAATCCACTTCGGTGGTCTGTCGATCCGGGAAGCGGCCGCGCTGGGCTTTCAGCTCTTCAAACAGCTCAGCGGTAGTGTAGCTTTTCAGCTCTTCCCAGTTGCACTCGTCCCAGGCTTTCTGCAGGCCGGTAAAGTGGCTGCAGGCCTGATCCAGGAACGCGCGCTTGTTAAACCATTCCGGCAGGTTCAGTTCCGGCTCTGCCAGTGATGCACCAAAACCGCTATCAACGACCGGTTCAGACTGGCTGGCCTGAGGCTCTGCCTGGTAATGCTGCCGAGCCTGGACCTGTGGCTCTTCCTGAGAAGACGTGCGCCACTGCCCCATATCGGGCTGAGGCCCCGCCCCTGCGTAGGCCTGCTGCTGCGCCGTCTGACGACGGCCGGCAAACAGCTTGAACAGCACAAAGCCGATCACTGCGACGATCAGGATATCCATGATCTGGATACCTTCGAAGGCGCCACCGAAGAAGAGAGCGCCCAGCAGACCACCGGCCAACAGACCGCCCATCAGACCACCCATACCGGGACGGCGCTGGGTAGTACCGGGCTGCTGCGCGGTATTAGTAGTTTGCTGCGCATCCTGCTGCTTGTTGGCAGTAGGTGCCGGCGAAGTCTTTTTCGGCGCCGAGTAGGACTTGCCGAGAGAGAAGCCGCCGCCAAGACGTTTGGCGTGAGCATCATCAACGGGCATAAGCACGCTGAGAAGAAAAGCAAAGAGACTGACTGTCAAAATCCGCATGGGAATCCTCGATTTAGGAAAAACATGAACAAACCCGTCTGTGCAGGCTTCTTCAAATCGCCCCTATTTCGTCGTTAAGTCGTTTTCGCTGTCTCCCTGTTTTTGCGCGTTTTGTTCCGGTTCATTGTTGCCAAATAGATACCAGTAAAGATGAGAAGAATACCCGCTCCGTGGAAAAGGTACAGCGATTCATCCAGAAAAAGTACCGACATCAACACACCGAACACCGGAATCAGGTGAATAAACAGCCCTGCACGGGCAGCGCCAAGCTCTGCCACACCGCGGTTCCAGAACAGGTAAGCCAGTATCGACGGGCCTACGGCCATATAGATAATGGCGGATAGCACCGGCAGCCCCCAGTTGATCTCCACGCCCTCGCCCAGATGCCAGATACCGAATGGCGCCAGCGCCAGGGTACCGACAACCACACTGACCGAAAACAGGGTGAAGCCATCCAGCGCCTGCGGGCGCCAGCGCAGCGCCACCGAGTAGACCGACCAGGTCAGCACCGCCACGCCGATCCAGATATCACCACGGTTGAACTCCAGCGCCAGCAGGGTCGCCAGATTCGCCTGACTGACCAGTACCGCCACGCCGGTGAGCGATACCAGAATCCCCGCCCATTGCCGCAGACTGATCGGCTCGCGCAATAACATGGAGTTAAGCAACACAATCACCACCGGTGCGGCGGACTGCAGCAGCGCCGCGTTTGAAGCGCCAGTATCCTGCAACCCCATGTAGATAAAGGTGTTGAAGCTGGCGACGCTGAGAACCGACAGCAGAAGCAGGATCGGCAGGTGGGTGCGGATCACCTCACGGCTGCGCCAGATCCGTGGCAACGCCCAGGGCAGGATCATCAACAGCACCAGCAGCCAGCGCAGAAACGCCAGTGCCACCGGATCCAGGTCCGCATGGATGGCACGGGCGGTCACCACGTTACCGGCCCAGAACAGCGGCGTCAGCGCCAGTAGCAGATAGGCTTTCACTTGGTGTCGCTCCCCTGCAGCCAGCGTTGCAGGCGGCTTTGCGTGGCATCGTTACCGGTGAGCACATAATGCAGGGTGTTGTAGTTGAAGGCGGTCCAGGCCATGCGGTCCAGCGCGCCCTTACGACCGCAGAAAAGGATATCGTCTCCTTCCTGCAGTTCGGTCAGCTCGCCGGGCAGCAGTTTCACCTCATCACCGCGACGCATCATCAACGGGAAGCAATGGAGGGTCTCCTTGCGGTAATGAGGGTTCTTCAGCAGAGCAATCAACTTGATTTCCGTGCCCTCCTGCAGTTTTTCCAGCACCGCCGGCGCCTCTTTGGTGCCGATGCAGACCGAACGACTCTCCAGGGGCTCCTCGCCCACGGTGGCGTTCATTCGGTTCAACAGGGTATGCGCCCAGACCTCATCCTGCAGCATCAGTTGATCGAGAAACTCCGACAGCAGCGGTGTTTTCAGCTGCGCCATGATGCGGGTGGCGATGATCTGCCCCGGTTGCATGATGAAATCGCAGCGGGAGTTTTCGAACACCAGATCATTGGCGCTCAGATTCTGGCGCACCACGGTGATCAGCTTCGGATTGAGCTCCCGGGCGGTCATGATGATCGACAGGTTATCCGCATCATTGGCGGTGCCGGCGACGATCCCCACAGCCTCTTCAACGCCAGCCTGTTGCAGGGTCACCGCCTCGGTCCCCACACCGAGCACCGCGCCCGGCAGACCACGGATATTCTTCCGATCCGGATCGATAATGGTGACCTCGGTATCCTCCTGCTTCAGCTCGCGGCTGATATTGCTGCCAAAACGCCCGAATCCACAGATGATCCAGCGTCCCTTGGCGTGGCGATAAACACTGGCCAGGTTGCGGTGTTCCGGGTTCATCAGCCAGTCAAACACCAGGTGACGGTGTGGACTGTGTGCCGCCAGCGCCACGTACTCGGCATAGGAACGAAACGGATCAACAATAAGGTCGGTGCCGAAAGAGGCCAGGTTGGCGGTGGTAATGTCGCTTTCCGAGCGGCTGATCGCGATACGTTTGGGCTTGAGTACCTTACTGGCAATGGAAATTGCCAGATTGACCTTGTCGCTGTTGGTGAGCGCCAGCACCCCGGCGCAATTGGGCAACTGCAGCCCCGCGTGATCGAGAATATCGGGCAGCGAAGCATCGCCACAGAACGCCGGCACCGGAATCCGTAGGCCGTCCAGTTCCAACTCATCGATGCGATCCTGATCGATATCCACCACAACCACGCGCACATTACGTTCGGTCAACTCCCGGGCCAGGTTGGAACCCGTCACCCCGTAACCGCAGATCAGGTAGAACGGCTCGGTCAGGCTGCGCACATGGTTTACGAAGCGCCGCAGCCGCAGCAACCGGGTAAAACCGGAATCCTGAAACACCGCCAGCGTGGTACCTATACCGTAGAGCCAGGCAACCACGCAGGCGTAGATGGTGCAGAGCGTCCACATCCGCTGGGCATCGGTAAAGGCGTAGGGAATCTCGCCAAAGCCGATGGTAGAGCCCATAAACGAGACGAAGTAGAAGGCGTGAAAGTAGCTCATGTGCCAGACGTTGCCCTGATCATCCTGACCCGGGATCAGCACAAGACCAAAGATCGACACCGCGTATACCACGATCAGCGTGATCAGCGGCGCGCGCAGACGCCGCAGCAGCACATAGAGAATATCGTACATGGGCGGATCAGCGCCGGATCAGAACGGTTTCAACCATCAGCAGAATCACCGAGGTGATGTTCGCCAGCAACGCGCCACCGGCAAAGGAGACCACGCTCGCCATCACCCTGGGATCCATTCCCGTGGCGGCAATGTGCTCGCCGTAACCCCAGATACCGGCGGCAATGATCAACTGCAGATCGGCCACCAGACTGGTCGCCAGCATCAGCGCGCCCAGGTGGCTGCGATCACCGAACTTGAGCACGGTACAGATCAGACTGACGACCAGGGCAAGAAAGAGTTCGAGGACATCGTGATGCTCGGGGTTATCGATGTCACCGACGAAAAAGCCGAAGTTCAGCGTTAAGGCCAGCACAATAAAAAAAGCGAAGATCACTTTTTCGCGATTCATCCGTTGAAACTCCCTGCGTTAGACTTGGCAAGCTTTGAGTAAGTCTTTGGCTTCTCAGGCTTATGTTTTTCTCAGGCTTAGATTTGATTGTATCCAGCCTAACGCACATGCGCATCCGGCTAGAGACGTTTTTAAGCAACGACTTAGAAACTTGGACGCGGAACTGAGGTCTGACCTCTACTATCGAGCACTATCGTCATAACAACAGGGATCAGGATTCACATGCATTTCAGGCGAGCTGCCCAAGCATTCAGTGCCCTTCTACTGCTTTTTGTGTTCACCAGCGTTGCCCGCGCGGCGCTGATTCAGAGCCAGAATGATCAGCGAAAGTACGAAAACTTCTCGCTGGATAACGGTCTCCAGGTGGTGGTGATTTCCGACCCAACCACAGATAAGGCCGCCGCCTCCATGAACATTCTGGCCGGTAGCGCCGACAACCCGAAAGAGCGCCCGGGCCTGGCACACTTCCTTGAACACATGCTGTTTCTCGGCACCGAGAAGTACCCCGAGTCTGGTGCTTACCAGGAGTTCATCAGCGCTAACGGCGGTAGCCACAACGCTTATACCTCTTACGAAAACACCAACTACTTTTTCGATGTAAAGGCTGACGCACTGTCAGGCGCCCTGGATCGTTTCTCCCAGTTTTTCATCGCCCCGCTGTTCACCCCGGAACTGGTGGACCGGGAGCGTCACGCCGTGCACTCCGAGTTTAAATCCCAGCTGCAGGACGATGGCCGCCGTCTCTATTCCGCCAGCAAACTGCCGATGAACCCGGAACATCCATTCAGCCGGTTCTTCGTAGGCAACCTGGAAACCCTGGCCGACCGCCCCGGCTCCGACGTGCGCGACGAGCTGATCAAGTTCTACGAAAGCCACTATTCCGCCAACCTGATGGATCTGGTGGTGATCGGGCATCAGTCCACCGCCGAGCTGCGTGCCATGGTGGAGCAGTACTTCAGCGCTGTTCCCAACCGCGAACTGACCCACAGTGCGTCTACTGCATCGCTGTACGAGGCAGATAAGCTGCCGATGCAGCTCGATGTGGTCACTAAAATGGATACCCGACAGCTGACACTGCGCTTTCCTGTCCCCGCGACACGGGATCACTGGCGGGAAAAGCCGCTCTATTACATCGCCAGCATGATCGGCTATGAAGGCGAAGGCAGCCTGCTGAGCCTGCTGAAAGAGAAGGGCTGGGCCCGTGGCCTGGGCGCCTCTCCCGGCATGGACCTGCCCAACCAGGCCAGCTTCGATGTGGGTATCGAGCTGACCCAGTCCGGCCTCGAGCATTACGACGAAGTGGTCGAACTGTTCTTTGCCTTTGTCGAGAAATTCAAAGCGGAAGGCGTGCGCGAAGAGCTCTACAACGAGGAGGCGCAGCTGGCCGCCACCGACTTCCGCTTCCATGAATCCGGCGAACCGGTGCATGAGGCGATGCAGCTGGCCGCACGGATGCCGGAATACCCGGTTGAGCACCTCCTCGACGGCCCCTACCTTTACGACCGTTTCGACGCTGACCTGATCCAGAGTTACCTGGACAAGCTGACGCCTGACAATATGATCCTGAGCCGCGCCGCGCCAGATCTGAAAACCGACAGCAAGACCGAGCGCTACGCCATCGAATATCGCCTCGGCAAACCGGATAGCAGTGCCGAACGTAGCTGGAAAAAACCTCAGGCTAACGACTCACTGGCCGTGCGCAGCCTCAACCCTTACGTGGCGAAAGATCTCAGCCTGATCCAACCCGAGGGCGCGCCCAGCGAAACACCTGATACACTCTGGCAGGCCGAGGGCGCCAAGCTCTGGTACCTGCAGGACCTGAGTTTCAACGTGCCGCGGGCCAACCTCTACTTCACGTTTATCTCCGAAACCGCCAACGACACCGCTCGCCATGCGGTGCTGAACACCCTGTTCGCGCGGATGCTTGATGACCGCATGAACGAGGATTTCTACGATGCCAGCCTGGCGGGTCTTTCTGCGTCGATCTACCCGCATATGCGCGGCTTCGGCATCCGCATTGCCGGCTATAACCAGCGCCAGCCGGTGCTGCTGGACAGCATCCTCGACGAAATCAAGCAGCAGCCGGAGTCAGAGAACCGCTTCCGCCGCATCAAGAACGCATTGACCGAAGAGCTGGAAAACGCCGACAAGGAAAAGCCCTACAACCAAACCTTCAGCGCGCTCTACACCTCGCTGATGCCGCAGTGGTCTGAGCAGCAGAAGCTGGAGGCCCTGACATCGATCAGCCTGAAAGATCTGCAGGACTATCTGCCCGAGCTGTTCTCCGGACTCTATCTGCGCAGTTTTGCCCACGGCAACATCAGCAGCGTCAGCGCTCGGCAGATGGCCAGCAAGGCGTACGAAACCCTGGTCGCGAAGGATCCGTCCGAAGCCGCCGCACAGTTGCCTGTGGTGCAGCTACCGGCGGGCAAACGCCTTTACGATACGCTGGACATCGAGCACAACGACTCGGCGCTGACGCTTTACATGCAGGGCGACAGCACCGCCATCGAGGCGCGCGCCGAAGTAGCACTGCTGAACGAGATCATGCAGACGCCGTTCTACGCGAGCCTGCGCACCGAACAGCAGCTGGGTTACATCGTTTTCTCCACCCTGCTGCCGATGCAGGATGTACCTGGCCTGGCACTGGTGGTGCAGTCCCCGGTTGCCGATCCTGATCAGCTGGAAGCCGCCTATGACAAATTCTTGCAAGGTATGGAAGAGCGTCTGGGATCGATTTCTGAGGAGGAACTGGCCGCGTTCAAACAGAGTTTGATCTCACGCATCAATCAGACTGATAAAACGATGAAGCAGCGCTCTGCCCGTCTCTGGCGCGAACTGGACCGGGAGAACCCGGACTTCAACACTCGTGAGGAGCTGACCGCCGCGACCCTGCAGATCACGCCGAAGGCTCTGGCCGAACGCCTGAGTGAACTGCGTACCCGTCAGTTGGCTCTGCGCAGCTATGGCGGCGATGCGGCTCCAGGGTCCAAGGATGACAAGGCGCTGCTGAATGCGCTGAAAGAGGATAAGCAGTTCGTTCCCGGAACAGCGGCGCCCTGAGCGCCGCGATATCCGCGACCGGAAACGGTCAGAAGTTAGAGTTCGATGACATTACGCCGGGTGCCGAAAGGGGCATCCGGCGTCAGTGAATCTCCGGGGGAAATACCGATATCCGGCTCCATCAGTTGACGGCAATCCTCACCACGTTTGCAGCCGGCGTTAATCTCATCCTGCATAATCTGCGCAAACACCAGATCTTCACCCGCTATCTGCACGCCATCGAGAGGTGATACCACCACTTCATGCACCGGCGGCGGATCCGAAGGCGCGACCACCGTTACCGGCGGCAGCGGCTTGGGCGTGCCTCGCTTAACCACCGCATACTCGATCTCCGAAGCGTAACGCTCGGCAACCCTTTTACTGGGCTCGGCCGCCTTCGCAGACCAAGCTGAAAATGCCAAAAGCAGCGCCGCAGCGCTGCCTGCCAAGAACGTATTGCAACGTCTGGCGTCAGTATTCAAGCGGGTAGATCGACTCGGCATAGAACGCCAGCTCTTCCAGAATAAGTTTGTCCCGATCTGAAGTAGTCGGCAGCTGCGCCAGTTTATTTAGCTCGTCATAGTAGCGAGGAATCGTCAGGTAGCCGTTGTTATTCTCGTTCAACAACTTATGGGAGCGATACTCCTCCCAGCGCTGATGTTCATCCTCGCGCATCGCTTCCGGAAAGTTGCGCGCCTTGTAGCGCAGCAGCATCTCTTCCAGACGCGGATCCTGGAACGGCGGCTCCATCAGCGCCAGCTCTTCCGGGGCAGCATTGCGAACCTGCTCCATCAGCGCCCGATCGGAATCACCGAAGAAACCACCGGAGTAGAGCATATGATCCGGATCACCATCCGCCGGCGGGTGTTCGTCGCTGTAGAGGGCCATCAGTTTGTCCTGCAGCCCCGGCTCAGCCCTCAGCATTGCCAGATGTCGTCGGCAGGTATCGCCGTCGATATTGAGTCGCGCCGCCTCTTCGCCATTCAGCATGCCGGCCGGCGCAACGATCGGGCAGCGGTTGCTATGCAACAGTTTCAGGGAAATCTGTGGCGCGCCTGCTGGGCGCTCATCGTGGCGGGTGTAAAGCAGCTCGCGAATCTGCTCAACGCTGAGTTCAAACAGCGGCGTCGGATCGATGCGCAGATCCCAAACAACCGCAGCGTTGCGATTCACCGGATGCCAGGTCAGCGGCGCAACGATGGCTGCATTGCCCCACTCCACCGGGTATTTTGACGACACATGCAGCACCGGCTTCATCGCCGGCACATCCAGTTTTGACTGCACGGCGCGCTTGCCACGATTGCTCAGCACGTAGTCAAACAGTTTTGGCTGCCGCTCTTTAACCAGCTTGGCCACGGCGATGGTGGCATACACATCGGACAGCGCATCGTGCGCCTGTTCGTGGGAGAGACCGTTGGCCTTACTGAGATCCTCAAGCCGAAGACTCGGGGTGCCGTCCTCGTATGTCGGCCACTCGATTCCTTCAGGTCTCAGCGCACGGGTCAGGCGCAACATATCGATGATGTCCCAGCGTGAGCAGCCGTTCTGCCATTCACGGGCGTAGGGATCATAGAAGTTACGGTAAAGGGTGTTGCGGGTCACTTCGTCATCGAAACGGATGGAGTTATAGCCCACCGCACAGGTGCCCGGGCGGGCAAGCTGCTCATGAATCTGGCGGATAAACTCGGCTTCGCAGACACCCTCGGCCAGCGCCTGCTGCGGCGTGATACCGGTCACAAGACAGGCCTGGGGGTGCGGCAGTATATCCTCGGAGGGTGAGGCGAAAATCACCAGCGGTTCTTCGATGATATTGAAGTCGGCGTCGGTGCGTACCCCGGCAAACTGCACGGGCCTGTCCCGCGCCGGATCGGTGCCGAAAGTTTCGTAGTCATGCCAGAAGAATGTTTCTTGAGCCTTAGCCATTGCGGGTCCGTTCGGTTCCGTCGTGTATAATCGGTGCATACACTAACATCGAAAGGGTTCTCTGGCATGTTCCACGATCAGTTAAGCAGCGACGCTCCCTGCCCCTGCGGCTCGGGCCAATCTTTCGCCGATTGCTGCGGTCCCGCTCTCAGCGGCACCACGCCAGCCCCGACCGCCGAAGCCCTGATGCGCTCGCGCTATTGCGCTTTCGCCCTCGGCGCGGTGGATTATCTGCTGGACACCGTTGCGCCGGAAAAACGCCAGGAAGGCGATGCCGAGCTGCTGTCGGAACAGACCCAGGTCACCACCTGGACTGGTCTGAAAATTGTCTCCACCCGTATGGGCAAGGAAAGCGACGATCTGGGAGAGGTCAGTTTCGAAGCTCGATTCCAGTCTGGCCCCAGCAAAGGGGTTTTGCGTGAACACTCAAGATTCCGCCGCGAAGCGGGTCTCTGGGTCTACGTTGATGGCGATGTGGAGCTTCTTCCCGGCTAATTTTGCCACTCTTTACTGACATCTTTTTAAGCTCTGTCAAGGCTTTTCCTGCATTGCGCTCCGCCGTTAGAATAGGTGCCCGCCCGTCCGGACGCCCTAATGGCGGCCGGAACTGCGGGCCCGTCGGTCGGTGCGAAACAGTACGCCCCGGCCGAGTCCCGGATCTTCGATGGAACCGGATACACGATTAAAGAGCCGAGCCCCTGCGCCGGTTTGTGGTGATTGATGTTTGCGAATCTGTTTAAACCCAAATGGCGGCACTCCAGCCCCGACGTCCGTGCCCGCGCCGTAAACCGGCTGCACTCGGACCGCCCCGCTCACTCCGATATCCTGCGCCGGCTGCTGCTGGACGACCGCAGCCGTGAAGTGCGACGGGCCGCCATTGAGCGTGTTACCGATACCTCGCTATTGCTCCAGGCACTGGCCGCCGAGCAGGACGCGGAGATTCGCCTGCTCGCCGCGAATGCTGTCGCTACCCAGGTGGCATCGCTTCCCATGAACGACCAGCTGGAGTGGGCACGCCAACTACCCGACGATACCGTGCGTGTCGAACTGGTCCTGGCCGATATCTCATCCACTCTGCGCAGCCACATTATCGACCTGGTTGAAGAGCAGAGGTTCCTGATCACCATCGCCCTGAAGGGCCCAACCGCACAGACCCGCCGCGAGGCGGCCTTGCGTGTAACTGATCCAGAACACCTTGAAACCCTCGCCAGAGACAGCCGTGGCAGCGACAAGGCCGTTCACCGTATCGCCCGCGATGCGATCCAGGCCCTGCGTGAAAAAGAGCGCCAACAGGCACAGATCGAAAGCCGCCGTCAGGAGTTGCTAGCTTCACTGGATACGCTGGTCAACGGTCAGGACCATCAGCTGTTCCAGGCCCGTTTCGATGTACTGATCCGCGACTGGACTCAGCTACCGGAAGCACCGCAGCAGCAGGCGGAACACTACCAGGTGCTTAAGGCACAGGCGGAACAGATCATCGCCGAAGAGGCCGCCCGCAAGGCCGCTGCCGAAGCCGCCGAGCAGGCGCGCATCCTGCGCGAAGAACAAGCGCAGGTACTGGATACGGAGCTGGCCGCACTCTGTCTGCGCAGCAGCGAAGGCAGTGACCTGCTGCCGGAGCTGGATCAACTTCTGCAGCAAGCGGAGCAATTCCGTTGCGAAGGCGAAGTGGAGAAACATCTCGTCGAGCGCGTTGAACTGGCCGCTCAGCTGCGCGGCTCCCTACAGCAGCTTGCAGAGCTTGAACCACGCATTCTGGAGCAGCTTGAAGCACCGGTAGAGGACAGCGACAAAGCCCTGGCCGGTTACCTGTCTAACATCGATTGGCCTACCTCCTGCCAGCCGCCGGCGCTGCTCAACCGCGCCCGTCAGCTGCTGAATGAAGCACGCCAGGCCAAACGTGAACAGCAGCAGCAAAGCAGCGAACTTTGCGCCCGTCTGGAGCGGACCCTCGACCAGCTGGAGCAGGCGATTGAAAACGGAGAGATCCGCACCGCGCTGAAACAGCGCGAGCGCGCAGAGCAGCAGACTCAAGCCCTGGCTGTACCGCTTCCCGATGCGCTTGAACAACGCCTCAAGTCCCTGACCGCTCAGCTTCAGGAGATCAAAGACTGGCAGGGCTTTGCCGTTAACGGCAAAAAAGAAGCGCTGTGCGAGCAGATGGAAGCACTGATCGGCTCCTCTCTGGACCCACAGCCTCTGGCTGACCGGATCCGCGCCCTACAGAAAGAGTGGAAGTCTCTGGACTCCAGTTCGGCCGTGCACTCACAGAAGCTCTGGCAGCGTTTCCGCACTGCCGCCGAAACCGCCTACGCGCCCTGCGAAAGCCACTTTGCAGCGCAGAAGGAGAAGCGCCAGCAAAACCTGGCTCAGCGTGAAGAGATCTGCCGCCAGTTGGAAACCCTGTTTGAATCAGTCAACTGGGATGAAGCTGAGTGGCCTGCCATTGAGCGTATCTGCCACACCGCCAAGCGCGAGTGGAAACAGTTCTCACCGGTGGACCGCGCCCCTGGCAAGGTGCTCCAACAGCGCTTTAACCAGTTGATTCGCGAGCTGGATAACCGGCTGCGTGACTGGCATCAGCAGTGTGCCAACACCAAACAAACACTGGTGGAGAGCGCCGCAGCGCTGACCGAATGGGAAGATGTTTCCGCCGCAGCGGCCGAAGCCAAGGCGCTGCAGCAACAGTGGAAAGAAACCGGTCCGGCGTTTCGTTCTGAAGAACGCGCACTCTGGCAGGCGTTCCGCGAACATTGCGACGCTATCTTCGCCCGTCTGAAGAGCGGCACCAGCAGCGGCGAACCGATCAGCGTGGAGCAGAGCGCACCGCCGCTGAAAGCCGACGCCCTGTCACGGCTTGAGTCCTGCGCCGAACTGCTTGATAAGGCAGAAAAAGCGATCCTTGATGGTAATAGCGGTATCGTCGACAAGCTGCTGTCCGCTATCAGCGATTCGTTGTCACAGGTGCCGGAACAGTGGCAGCTGGCGATGACCCAGCGCGTCGACGCGATCTCCGCCCTGCTCGCCTCACCGGATGAGCTAGAATCCCGACTGGCCGACAGCGAGCGTGAGCTGCGCGAACTCTGCATCCGCCTGGAAATCCTGCTCAGCCAACCCTCCCCGGAAGAGGATCAGGCCCAGCGTATGGAGTATCAGATGCTGCGCTTGCAGCAGGCACTGGACGAACAGAGTCGCAATCCTTCCAGCGCCGATGTGGCTGAGCTGGAACTGCTTTGGCAGTGCGTCGCGTTTAACCGCGTATTCCCACAACTGTCGCGGCGTTTCAATCAGCTGAGACAGCGCACTCAGTAAGAGTCATGCCCGCGCCGGTTGAACCCTCAAGCCAAGGACCGGCTTAGGGCCAGCCCGCAGAAAACATTCGATCAGGCTAGATAGGGCAGGATATTGTGAATCGTCTGATCGACATACATCTCCTTCTCTCCCACAGGCGCGACGTAATGGATCGCGCTTCTAGCCGCTTCACCCCCTTCCGACCGAGCGATTATCCATGCTGCAAGGTAGGAAGACGCCAAACAGCCTCCGGCGGTGGCCAGATTACCGCTGGCAAAAAACGGCTGTTCCAGCACCTCCACCCCCTTCTCCTCTACCCAGGGCTTAGTCGTCAGGTCGGTGCAAGCCGGCATCTCTGCAAGCAAACCCAGTCGTTCCAGCACCAGCGTGCCGGAGCACTGCGCACCGATAAGCTGACGCCGAGGGTCAAGCTTGAGCTGTTGCATCAACGCTGTATTCGCAACGACCTCGCGGGTTTTCATCCCACTGCCGACGAGCACCGCATCAGCCCCGTTCGCCTGCTGAAGCGATACCTGAGCTTCGATCACCACTCCGTTCATCGACTCCACTCGCGGCGCTGGACTGGCGATGGACACGCGCCACCCGGGCTTCTTGATTCGATTAAGCACGCCGAGTGCGATCAGAGAGTCGAGCTCGTTAAAACCGTCGAACGTCAAAATAGCGATATGCATCTGATACTCCTTGCCCTGGTTGATTAGCGAGAAGCCAGTCTATTTTTTAAAATAAGAACAATATAAAAATTGTCATGGATATTTTTCGATGCCACGAGCACGGTATAAACAGCTGGTCGACCGTTTTGCCAGCGATATCCGCACAGGCAACCTGGCACCGGGCTCCAGACTGCCGACGCATCGCGAGCTGGCTGGCTCGGAAGGCGTTGCGCTCGTGACCGCTTCACGGGCTTATGCCGAACTGGAGAAAATGGGGCTGATCAGTGGTGAGCAGGGACGTGGCACCTTTGTCCGTGAGACCACCTTGCCGCCCGGACAGGGAATCGATCAACGGCCGGTTCCCAAGGGAACCCTGGATCTCAATTTCAACTCGCCTTCGATTGATGGTCAGAGCCAGTTACTGCGCGAGGCTCTGAGACAGCTATCGGTATCCGGAGAACTGGAGCCACTGCTCCACTACCAGCCCCATTCGGGCCGACAGCATGAGCGCAGCATCATTGCCACTCACCTCAAACAGCGCGACCTTCACGTCGACGCCGACCAGGTATTGATCACCAGCGGCGCCCAGCACGGACTGGCCATCACCGCCCTGGCGTTGCTGAACCCTGGCGATATCGTCGCCGTCGACAGCCTGATTTACCCCGGTTTCAAAACGGTGGCAGAGGTCAGCCGGCTGGAACTTGCACCCCTCCCCTTTACTGAATCAGGACCTGACCTAGAGGCGTTACAAAAGCTCTGCCGTCAGCGGCGGGTAAAAGCGGTGTACACTCAACCCACGCTGCACAATCCGTTAGGCTGGGTGTTAAGCCTGGCTCAGCGTGAGGCGCTGGTGGCTATTGCCAGAGAACATGATCTCATGCTGATCGAAGATGCCGCCTACGCCTTTCATGCCGATCATCCCCCGCCACCGGTCAGCCAAATCGCACCGGAGAGAAGCATCTACATTTCGGGACTGTCGAAAAGCCTGGCCACCGGCCTGCGCTGCGGCTTTTTGGCCGCTCCGATTGAATATGTTGCCCAACTCGAGCGAGCCATCCGCGCCACCACCTGGAACACTCCGGGATTGATCACTGCACTCGCCTGCCAATGGGTTGCGGACGGTACGGTCACCCAGCTGGAGGAGCAGAAGCGTGAAGACGCCAGGGCTCGACAGTTAATCGTCAGACAGGTGTTCAACGACTGGGACTATATAGCCCATCCCAACGCTTACTTTATATGGCTTCCGTTGCCTGCGGAGGTACGTGCAGACAGAGTCTGCGCCGAGCTGCTCGAACAGGGAATCTCTGTAGCCTCAGCCGAACCTTTCGCCACCACCGAGCACGCCCCCCATGCCCTGCGACTGGCTCTGGGTTCGGTTAAACCGAAGCAGCTTGAAGCTGCGCTGTTAAAGGTCAAGGAGGTGATTGAAGACAACGCAGCGTTAATGGGTACGCGCGTTATAAAGCGTCGGGAAAGCTGAGCCTCGGTTCGAATGGGCAATAAAAAACCGGCCAGTGACGGCCGGTTTTTTAGACATGCGCCTCGCGCATCAGTGCATATGCTGACCACCGTTGATCGAGAAGTCGGCACCGGTGATATAGCCGGAATGCTCGTCTGCCAGGAAGGCAACCATGCGACCGATCTCCTCTGGTGTACCGAGACGGCCCACCGGAATATTGGAAGCGATTTTATTCAGAACTTCCTGATCGATCTTGGCCACCATGGCGGTCATGATGTAGCCCGGAGATACGGTGTTGACCGTAACGCCCTTGGAAGCCACTTCCTGCGCCAGCGCCTTGGTAAAGCCATGGATACCGGCCTTGGCGGCAGAGTAGTTACACTGACCGAACTGGCCCTTCTGCGCATTGATCGAGGAGATGTTGATGACTCGACCAAAGCCAGCTTCCAGCATCGGGTTGATCGCCAGGCGGGTCATATGGAACATGGAGTCCAGGTTCGCGGTCAGGACTTCGTCCCACTGCTCCCAGCTCATTTTCTTGAAAGTACCATCACGAGTGATACCGGCGTTGTTCACCAACACACTGATATCGCTGCCGGTCAGCTCCTTGACCGTCGCTACGCACTGGGCGCAGGACTCGGCGTCGGTAACGTCGCCGTAGGCTACATCGATCGAGTAGCCGTCCTTTTTCTGCTCTTCCTGCCACGCTTTGGCTTTGTCGTGGTTACCACCACTGTTATAGCCAGCAACCACACGGTAGCCAGCGTCAGCCAGTTTGCGGCAGATTGCCGTACCCAGACCGCCAGTACCGCCGGTCACCAGAGCTACTTTTTCACTCATAATATCGCACCCCTCTTTGTTTACTTATACGAACCAGTTGAATCCGGTTTTCGAATTTGTATCAGGGAAGCTGAGAACAAGCCCGGGCCTATCGGGATAACAGCTTCCCCAGGTTTTGTGCGTGTACTTGCTTTGATCTTAGTACGCGCAGGCACTAATAAACAACCGTTTATCTGCCGTTAAGGAAGAATAAGTGAGGGGTTTGACTTAATGATGACACTCAGCGGGCAAGACGCGCGAGATAGCGCCGCATCCAGGTGTAGGCAAGCGTAGCGGTGATACCGTTGGCAAGCACCAGCGCGGCAAACATCCCTTCCAGCCCGAACAGCAAGCTGCCAAGCCAGCCCAGGGGGACATACATAATGAACAGCCGGAACAGACTGATACGCATCGCGCGCATAGGCTGATGGAGCGCATTGAACGAGGAAGCACTCAGAAAGGTGATCGCCTGGAAGCCGAAGCCGGCGGGCACCACCACCATCCAGAGAGCGAGCCAGCGTGAAACCTCAGGATCTTCGGTAAACAGAATCGCCAGAGGGTTGGCAAAAATAAACAGCGCCAGATAGATCAGCCCCTGCCAGATAAGAGCGAAACGAACCGCCCCCATATAGGCTTTGCGTACCCGCTCCACCTGGCCCGCACCGTAGTTCTGGCTGATAAACGGCGGCAGTGTCATCGACAACGCCAGGCAGACCAACAGCGACAACGACTCAACGCGGTTACCGACTCCATAGGCTGCCACCGCTTCAGCGCCGTGCCCCGCTACCACCGCGGTCAAGACGCCGTTGGCCAGGGGCGTCATCATGTTGGAAAACGCCGCTGGCAGACTGATCTGCATCAGCTGCTTCCAATGCCCGAACATCTCCGCCAGATCGGGCCAGGCGAAGATCAGCATGCGGCGGCGCCCGTAAAGCAGATAGAACGCCAGCAGAGTGGTGCTGCCCCAGGCCAGCACACTGGCGACAGCAGCGCCCTGAATGCCCAGCGCCGGAATCGGGCCAAAGCCAAATATAAACAATGGGTCCAGCAGCAGGTTCAATATCGCTGACACCAGCATCACCAACCCGGACATGCGCGTGTCACCCGCCGCCCGAAAAATGCTGTTGCAAACCATGTTCAGCACCAGAAATACCGACCCGGAGAACCACACGGTCATATACGCATGAATGTAAGGCATCAACCCGGATTCCGCCCCCATGGCCCGGAATACCGGATCAATGATCCAGTGCCCACCGATACCCACCACCAGCATAATCAGCACCGTCATGATGATGTTGTCGGTGGCCATACGCGAGGCATTACGGTTTTCCCCCGCGCCGATCAGGCGAGCCAGGGTCGCCGAGGTCCCCACACCAAGGCCGATCGCTAGACTGGTAACCGAAAACGTCACCGGAAAGGTAAACGCCAACGCCGCCATCGGCTCGGTGCCGAGCTGCCCCACAAACCAGATATCCGCGATGTTGAACAGCATCAGACTGACGATGCCAAGCATCATCGGCAGCGTCATGCGTACCAGCGTGGATTGGACCGGGGATTTCAGGATATCGGGAGCTGGGGACATGGGCGGACCGGTTCTCAGAAGGACGCGCAGTTTACCATAGGCCCCGCAGGCTGACTAAACGGTCAGAACGTTCAATGCTAATCACTCAGCACCTGATGCCAGGGGCGGGGCTGACATGCCCCCGCCCGGCTGTAGTATGATCGCCGCTCACCTGAGCCATGTAGTCGCTATGAATCTGATACTGCTGTTCGAAGAAGATTTTACCGCCCCCGGCCAAGTTCACCTGCACGACCGCCGCCTCACTCATATACGTGAAGTCCACCGGGCCAACCCGGGCGACCGCCTCAAGGTAGGGCTTCTCAACGGCGCGATGGGATCAGGGCAGCTGCTTTCCCTCTCCGAACATGAAGCGGTAATGCGCGTTGAGCTGGACTCAGCTCCGCCACCGCCGTTGCCGCTTACCCTGATCCTGGCGTTACCACGACCCAAGATGTTCAAGCGAACACTGGCGGCCGCAGCCAGCATGGGGGTGAAAGATCTCTGGCTGATCAACTCCTACCGTGTCGATAAAAGCTATTGGGGCTCCCCTCTGTTGACCGATGCTGGTCTCAGAGAGCATCTGCTGCTTGGGCTGGAACAGGCCGGCGATACCCGTTTGCCTGAAGTACATCTGCGCAAACGGTTTAAGCCTTTTGTGGAGGACGAACTACCCGATCTCTGCCGTGACCGCCGGGCACTGCTGGCACACCCCTATAATGCTGAGCCCTGCCCTTCCGCTTCGAATGAATCTACCGTTTTGGCGATCGGCCCTGAAGGTGGCTTTATCCCCTACGAAGTGGAGAAGCTGATCGAAGCGGGCCTGAAACCTGTGCACCTGGGGCCGCGAATTCTGCGCGTGGAAACAGCAGTCCCTGCTCTGCTATCACGACTGTTCGCTTTCTGAACAGACAGATAAGAACGACCTTTTCGTATTTAAACCCGTCGATTATTTAAGACATTGATCTGACAGAAACATATAAATACTATGGTTATATGATTCGAATCTAAAACGAAAACAAGAATCGAACTCAGTTGCGTTGACCCGACAGGAAAAAGTGATAACAATTCGCATTACGCGATTGATATCCCGGCCTCGGCACTCTTCCAGAGTTTGAGTGCGGCCCGTTTTTCCAAAATCACTTTTCCAATAAATAAAAGTTACCGGAGAATCCGCGACAATGAAAAAAGCTCTTTTATCTGCCGCTGTATTGAGCGCCACCTTTAGCACCTTCGCTCAGGCCGAAGAGGTCAACGTCTACTCTTTCCGCCAGGAGTTTCTGCTGAAGCCTCTGCTGGAAGCGTTCACCGAAGAGACCGGCATCAAGGTCAACGTGGTTTTCTCCAAGAGTGGCCTGCTGGAACGTCTTGAGCATGAAGGCCAGAACACCCCGGCCGATCTGCTGCTGACCGCCGATATCGGCCCACTTTACGACGCTGCGGAACGTGATTTGGTCGCGCCGATCAAGAGCGACATTATCGAGCAGAATGTTCCGGAACACTTCCGCGCCACTGACGGCAAATGGGTCGGTCTGACCAGCCGCGCACGTATCATCTACGCGTCCAAGGATCGTGTAGAGCCGGGTGAAATCACTACCTATGAAGACCTGGCCGACCCGAAATGGGAAGGTCGTATCTGCACCCGTAGCGGCAAGCACACCTATAACCTGTCTCTGATCGGTTCCATGATCGCCCACCACGGTGAAGCAGAAGCTGAGAAGTGGCTCGAAGGCGTAAAAGCAAACCTGGCGCGTAAACCCCAGGGTAACGACCGCGCCCAGGTTAAAGCGATCAAGGAAGGCGTCTGCGACCTGGCGCTGGGCAACAGCTACTACTACGGCAAGATGGCCACCAACGATAAAGAACCGGAACAGAAAGAGTGGGCCGCTTCTGCCAACCTGGTATTCCCGAACCAGGATGACCGCGGCACCCATATGAACATCTCCGGTGCTGCGCTGACCAAATACGCTCCGCACCCGGAAGCTGCAGTGAAGCTGGTTGAGTTCCTGAGCCAGGAACAGGCACAGAAGCTGTACGCCGAAGCCAACTACGAGTTCCCGGTGCGCCCGAACACGCCCTGGTCCGAGCTGCTGGAAGAGAAAATGAGCGGCTTTAAAGGCGACGAGATCAACCTGGGCGAAATCGGCGCTAACCGTGCCGCTGCCGCCAAGCTGGTCGATAAGGTCGGCTTCGATAACTGATTCCAGGAAATAGTGCATGAGTGCCACAGCCGAAACCACGCTGACCGAATCGCGAACACTGCCCCGACTGCGCGGGCTTCTTCCCGGTTGGTACAGCATCGGCTGGGGCACCGCACTGCTGGTGATGTTACCGGTGCTGGCCGTACTCTGGCTGGCACTCTTCCCTACCGAGAATATCTGGCCGCACCTGGCTTCTACGGTGCTGCCTGTCTACATCAAGTCCACGCTGATCCTGATGGTGGGCACTGGCGCATTGTCGGTGATCATCGGCGTCGGCACCGCCTGGCTGGTGACGCTCTGTCATTTCCCCGGGCGACGGATGTTTGAATGGGCACTTCTGCTGCCCTTCGCGATTCCCGCTTACGTGATCGCCTATATCTACACGGACCTGCTTGAATACGCAGGCCCCGTGCAAATTCTCCTCCGCGACCTGTTTGGCTGGGAAACCGCGCGCGATTACTGGTTCCCGGAGATACGCAGTATCGGCGGCGCGATTTTGATGCTGACGCTGGTGCTCTACCCTTACGTTTACCTGCTCGCCCGCGCCAGCTTCCTGGAACAGTCCATGAGCATTCGCGATGCCAGCCGCATGCTGGGCTGCAGTCCCTGGCAGAGCTTCTACCGGGTTTCTCTACCGATCGCCCGCCCGGCTATCGCCGTGGGTCTTTCACTGGTATCGATGGAAACGATCAACGACTTCGGCACCGTGGATTACTTCGCGGTAAAGAGCATGTCGGCCGGTATCTATGACGCCTGGCTTAATATGGGCAATGTGGGCGCGGCGGCGCAGATCGCCAGCCTGATGATGATCTTTGTAGTGGTGCTGATCTCACTGGAGCGCGTGGCCCGCGCCAAATCCCGGCAGTACACCAGCCCTGACCGGTATCGAACCATCGAGCGTTACCGCCTGACACCCACCCGCGCCTGGCTTTGCACTCTGGCCTGCGCCCTGCCGGTAGCCTTCGGCTTCCTGCTGCCGTTCCTGTCACTGGCGGATATGTCCCTGGCCCACCTGGACCAGTTCAGCGACAGCAACTTCCTTGGTTTTGCTACGAACAGCTTCACCCTCTCAGGTGTGACTGCATTGCTGGCTGCGGCCATCGCCATCGTGCTGGCCTACAGTAAGCGCCTCTACGCCCGTAATCGTTCACTGCAGGTTGCGGCCCGCATGAGTAACCTGGGCTACGCCCTGCCCGGTGCGGTGCTCGCCATCGGCGTTATTGTGCCGCTGGCTGCGTTTGATAACAGCGTCGATGCGTTTATGCGGGAGCACTTTAACGTCAGCACAGGCCTGCTGCTGAGCGGTACGCCCTTCGCCCTGGTGTTCGCCTACTGCGTGCGTTTTCTTGCCGTTTCCGGCGGTGCTGTGGATTCGTCACTGGGCAAGGTCACTCCCAATATGGATATGGCCTCCCGCTCGCTGGGCGCCAATACACTGAGAACTCTGAAAGAGGTGCACCTGCCTTTGATTCGTGGCGGCCTGCTCACCGGGGTGCTAGTGGTATTCGTGGACTGCATGAAGGAGTTGCCGGCGACACTGATCCTGCGACCGTTTAACTACGATACGCTGGCGACCTACGTCTACCAGTACGCCTCGGACGAACAGATCGAAAGCTGCTCGCCCGCTGCGCTGTTGATTGTGCTGGTGGGGATTATTCCGGTGATTCTGCTAAGCCGCACTATTACGGCTACCCGCGCCAGCCGGTAAAGGCGATCGGCGCGAGATGATCCGACCTTTGGGTCTGCGCCTACTACCGGTCGAAAAAGACGATGGGGCGATGCGGCGCGACGCGCAGAGAGACCTGTTCGCCGATCGGATAACGGTGCATACCACTTTCCACCGCCTGCAACTCAAGGCCAGAATCAAGCCTCAGGCTGTACAGCGTCTGACTGCCCTGGAACTCGCAGGTCAGCACCTCGGCAGAAACTCCGCCTTCGTGGCTCAGTTGAATATCGGTGGGACGCAGGAACAGCCTGACAGAGCGCCCCTCAGAGTCATCCGCTCCGAACGGCTCGGCAAACTCCAGCTCGCCCAACTCACAGCTGAGACGATCCGGCGCCAGCGCCTTCCCAGAGACCATCACCCCCTTGCCAACGAAGGATGCGACTTCCGGCGTTGCCGGCTGGTAGAACAACTCTTCAGGTGTCCCCCACTGCTGAACCTCTCCCTTTGAAAGCACACCCAGGCGATCGCTAATAGTGAACGCCTCCTGCTGGTCATGGGTCACCATGATCGAGGCGATCTGCTGCTTCTTCAGAATACGGCGCATCTCGGCGGAAAGCTGGCGACGCAGGTCGGTATCCAGGTTGGAGAAGGGCTCATCCATCAGCAACAAACGCGGCTTGGGCGCCAGCGCTCGGGCCAGCGCCACGCGCTGCTGCTGGCCACCGGAAAGCTCATGAGGATAGCGTTTACCCAGATCCGGCAGTTCAACCAGGTTAAGTACCTCTTCCACCGCCTTCTGTTTTTCACTGCGACTTTTTCCCTTGAGGCCGAAAGCGATGTTCTCCGCGATGGTCAGATGAGGAAAAAGCGCGTAATCCTGAAACACCATGCCCATACCGCGCTTTTCAGGAGGCAGCGTGCTTTTCTCGTCGCTGATCACTTCGCCATTGATGCGGATGGCACCGGCCTCCGGCTCAATGAATCCCGCAATCGCGCGCAGCACTGTAGTCTTACCGCAACCGCTGGGGCCGAGCAGGCAGGCGATCTCGCCCTCTTCAATGGAAAAACTGACCGACCGCAGTACCGGAGTTCCCTCATAGGCACACTGAAGTTTTTCGACGGAAAGAAGTTCGCGCATAGATCTCCTGATACCGAACCCGACTCCCTTTCCCATCAACAGATCGAAAAACGCGACGTGAACGGTTTAATACCCTGAAATGACAGGGTTAATAATAATTGGAAATCATTCTTAATTACCAGCCAGATTACTGGTGAGGCTTCTTCTTAGGGAGTCTCGATAACGCTGCCAGTCGAACGCGGGGCCAGGGTCTGTCTTTCGACCCGCCGCTATATCGGAATGGCCACAGATTCGATCCAGCGTTATATCCGGGTAGCTTTGCATCAGCACCTGAGTAATAGCGACCAGCGCCGCATACTGCTCATCGCTGTAAGGGGTATCGTCTGCCCCCTCAAGCTCGATGCCGATAGAGAAATCATTGCACGCCTCGCGCCCATCAAAGCAGGATAGCCCCGCGTGCCAGGCACGCTTGTCGAAAGGCACGAACTGGATCACCCGCCCCTTCCGGTCGATCAGTAGATGTGCAGACACCTCAAGCTGATGGATCTCGCGATAGTAGGGATGCTCATCCGGATTCAGGCAGTTAGTAAACAGTTGCCGAATACCGGGCCCACCGAATTGCCCGGGCGGCAGGCTGATATTGTGAATAACCAGCAAGGAAATCTCGCCTACGGGGCGATCATTATGATTGGGCGAAAGACACTGCTCTGCCGGCGTCAGGCAGTGATTTTCTATGGAAAAAGGCGGGTTCGTCATCGAAAGGGATAAACTCCTGATACAAGCGAAATCACTGGGTGAGGTTCTCGCTGAGACGCGCTTTCGCTAGAATATCGACCCCGAACCACACCCGCAACGGAACCTCTCATGCTGAACCTGACCGACCTGAAACCGGTGATCGAAGAAAATGTACGCACAGCCCTAACCGAAGATGTGGGCGCTGGCGATATAACCGCCGCACTTATCCCTGCGTCGGACCAGGCTAGCGGCCGGGTGATCAGCCGCGAGCACGCTACTATCTGCGGTACCGCCTGGGTGGATGAGGTGTTTCGTCAGGTTGATCCTGAGGTTCGCATCGAGTGGCAAGTAAAAGACGGCGACCAGGTTGAGCCGGATCAGACTCTGTTCACCATCGAAGGCGCCGCCCGCAGCCTACTGACTGGTGAACGCGCCTCGCTTAACTTTCTGCAGACCCTGTCCGGCACAGCCACCCTGGCGCGCAGCTATGCCGACCATGTGGCGGAAACCAGCGTGCACCTGCTGGATACCCGCAAAACCATCCCGGGGCTGCGCATGGCGCAGAAATACGCCGTCAGCTGTGGCGGCTGCTTTAACCACCGCATCGGTCTGTTTGACGCCTTCCTGATCAAGGAAAACCATATCCTCGCTTGTGGAGGCATATCTGCCGCCGTAAACACTGCGCGCAGCATGCACGCCGACAAGCCGGTGGAAGTCGAGGTAGAAAACGAGGAACAGCTGCTCGAAGCGCTGCAAGCCGGTGCAGATATCATCATGCTGGATAACTTCAGCCCCGCACAGATGGTTGATGCCGTCACCATCACTGCCGGCCGCGCCAAGCTGGAAGCCTCGGGCAACATCACCGATGAAACCCTGCTGGATTACGCAAAAACCGGCGTCGACTACATCTCCATCGGCGCACTGACCAAACACTGCCGGGCAATCGACCTGTCGATGCGACTCGTTTAAGCCTCACAGACGCAAAAAAGCCAGCTATTTAGCTGGCTTTTTATCTATTTAGACTCAGGTTCATTCACAGCGCGCGGCGCCTATCTGTACCCAGTCATCATCATTCTGAATCTGCAGCACATCAAACACCTCCACCTCTGCAGGCGTAATGCCGTTCTGCAACATGATTGAACATGCATCCCGGGCTTCCGCATTGCGATTCGAGCCATCGGGAATAACACCTATACCCAACCGGTGCCCCTTATCCCACCAGACTGGCTGAGCCGGCAGATCCAGTTTCTGCAGCACTTCGGCGGCAACTTTATCCCGCACTTCAGCAGGCACTTCCTTACGTGCAGATTCGATATACCAGGTAACACCGATACTTAGGGCAATCAGGATAAGCACCATCAGGCGTTTGTTCATTTATGCAGCTTCCAAGCAAATCGTTTTTTGTTCAGTGGCTTGAGTGTGCCGGGAAGTAATTCGGGAGACAACCGGACTATAGGTTAAATTGGGATTTATGGAGAGAAGGAAAGCAAGATTACAAGAATCGGTTACGAGTCACGTTAACGTGACAGTTTATACTACAATCGCTTAGCCAGATGCTCCATTGGTAACAATCGCTTTCACTATTGATCAGCTCAATGTGTCTCTAAACATACAAAACCAACCATACAGAAATCAAAAGAACTAAACCAAAAAGGACCGCCGAAGCGATCCTCTTGGAGCTAGGTATCTTGAAATAGGGCTACCCCTTACCTTCCGCCCACCCTGCTTGCACTATTTTTCCTTTAGTCGTCACAGTATCCGACAGTCAGGCAAGAAGAAGCTGACGACGAAACGTCCCAAGTCACCTGCCCGTTAGTCAAGGTACCATCCAACTGGTAGGTTTCGCCTTCTAGCCCCTCAACAGGCGAAGTAGAAGAACCCACCGCCTTAGCCTGAATAGAGATAGTTGTAGCGCTGTTAGCAGTGACACTCATCCCTGCACTGGAGCTATCTACATAAGTACCACCTGTAGCACCAGCTATAGCCTGAGCTACTGAATTATCACTGGAGTCACACTCCTGCATATCACCCTTGGTCTGACCACATACTTCAACGGAAGCCTTTACGCCCTGAGTCGCGCTCACAACTTCAGAGAATTTAGCCTTGTTTACGTAAGTCTGATAAGCCGGCAGCGCAATCGCAGCCAGAATACCGATGATCGCTACAACGATCATCAATTCAATAAGAGTAAAGCCCTGTTGTTTTTTCATCATCATCTCTCCAGCGAGTTGAACTTCCTGTTACTAAACAGCACATTGCTGTCCGCGTAATTTTTTAAGCAAGAGCAGTGCCAACATCCAACCTTCCCGTTTTCTGCGGCTTTCCGACCGTTGCGCGAAGCGATCCTAAGTCAGCAGGTGACAATCTGTCACCCCCAGTGTCAGAAATTGACAAACTAGTGTTTAAATTCTTGATCCAGATCCTGATCCAGACCGTATTTCTGAATCCTGTAACGCAGTTGGCGCAGTGTAAGACCCAGCTGTCGAGCTGCCGCCGAGCGATTCCAGCGGTACTGCTCCAACACGGCAACCAGTTGCTCGCACTCATCTACATCGGACTCCGAGGAACCGGAGCTCGCATATACAGGCCGACTGGACAAAGAGAGGTCCGCGGGCGTGATGCGTCCCGCCTCGCAAAGCGCCAGGGCCCGCTCCAGAATATTTTCCAGCTCACGCACATTGCCTGGGAACGCATAAAGCCTTAACTCTTCCAGCGCGGCATCAGTGAGCTCTGCACGGCATTGAATGCCACTCTCTTTATTGCGACGGGTAATTTTTTCAAGAATGGTGCGACTCAGTGCAGAGATATCTTCACTGCGCTCCCTCAGTGGAGGCACCTGAAGCTCAATCACATTGACGCGGTAGTAGAGATCCTGCCGAAAGTTACCCGATGCGACTTCATCATGCAGCTGCTTATGGCTGGCACTGAGTATGCGCACATCAACCAACTGCTCATGCTCGGCCCCCACCGGACGTATCTTCCTCTCTTGTATGGCTCGAAGAAGCTTTACCTGCATCGACATCGGCATATCGCCGATCTCATCCAAAAACAGAGTCCCGCCCTCGGCAGCCTGAAAAAAACCCTCCCGCTGGGCAGCTGCGCCGGTAAAGCTTCCCTTCAGATGGCCAAAAAACTCGGATTCGATCAGATCTTCAGGAATGGCGCCACAGTTCACAGCGATAAAAGGGCCCTTTCCACGATGACTGCGCGCGTGGATCTGACGGGCAATAATTTCCTTACCCGTGCCGGACTCCCCCCAAATACAGACCGGCGCCTCGGTTTTTGCGAGTTTTTCGATCCGTGACTTCAAGGTTCTCATCGGTGCAGAGTTACCCACCAGCTCATCGTCGCCGTCTGGCCTGACAGGACTACCCAATGCCTGATTAACGAGAGCCCTGAGCTGATCGATATCAAGCGGCTTGGAGACACAGTCAAAAGCACCTTTGCGAAGCGCTTCCACCGCCAACTCCATATCGCCATAGGCGGTAATTATGGCGACTGGCAACGCAGGCAGGTCTCGCTGGATATCTTCAACCAGCTCCATCCCTCTCCCGTCGGGCAGCCGCATATCGGTCAGACACAGATCAAAGGGTTGCCGGCCAAGCAGCTCTCGCGCCTCGCCCAGGCTTGCAGCCGTGCTGCACTGCATGCCCATGCGGCTCAGGGTAATTTCCAGCAACTGCCGTAAATCCGCCTCATCATCAACCACTAGCACACTGGGCTGCTTTTCAGACTGCACTTTATCCACTTACCGCTTCCTTACTACTACTCACGCTTTTTACCGGCCTTTCCATCGGGAAGGTAATACGAAAGCATCCCCCTTTCGCACTCCTTGTCTGAGTTCCACTATAACCCACACCGGTGCTGTACTTCAGTTCACAGTAGTTGGCCTCACACAGCTCCTTTGCGATATAAAGCCCCAGCCCTGTGCCCTCATGCCGGGTCGAGTAGAAGGGTTCATAGATCATCCCCAGTTTGTCGTCAGTAATGCCGGGGCCGTTATCCATTATTTCAATACAGGGCGTTGCGTTAGGGTCTTCCCGGTAAAGGCTAAGACGGATTATCGCCTCTCCCGTCTCTGGCACCCCATGCCTTAGCGAATTATCCAGCAAGAGCGTTAACAACTGACGCAGATGGTCTGGATCAGCCCGCACCTGTATCAGACTATCCTCGATACTCAGGCGCAGGGAACGATACAGGTCTGGCCAACTCAGGCGCCACTCCTCACGCAATGCCTCAAGCCAGGAATTCAGCTCCAGATCCTCCCATTGCGGAGTCTTGCGGCGAGACAGTGTTAAAACATCCTGAATCAGCCGATTCAGACGCCTGACCTGACCTAGCTGGATCGAAATCAGCGGCTGATCCTGGTCAGATAATGAAGGAGACTCCGCTAACAACTGGGTTGCATGACTGATCGCCGCCAACGGGTTACGAATTTCATGGGCAAGACTCGCCGTCAACCGCCCCAGCGCGGCAAGCTTCTCGCGCTGCAACCTGGAGTCCTGCTGCTCCATATTTTCGAGCATCAGCAATGCTCGCTGGTCACGACCACGGCCGGTGGCGGTCAACTGCAGCCGCAGCGGCAGAATCCTCTCCGACTCTAGCTTCTCTCCTTTCCGCCAGACCTTGAGTAGATCATCCAACGGCCTGGAAAGCTCGGATAGTGGCCGATGCAGCGCGTTTTCCGGCCTGATACCAAAAAGATCTGCCGCGGAGGGGTTGATCAGACGCACTACATCATCGCTATCTACAACCACAACCCCCTCATCCATACGCTGCACGATCAAGGCGTTAAGCTGAGTTAAACTCTCCAGATCGAGCTCTTTTTGCCCCATCTGAAACCGAGTATCCGCGACACTTCGCCCGGCAAGACCGCTCACCAAAGCAATGGTCAGATGTGCCAGCGCCAGAACGCCGAGGTCGGCTAATGGGAAACTTTCATCAACCCACTCCCGAGCTGACATGCTAGCGAGCAATACACCAATGATAGCGAGCAGTGCATACAGCTGGGTCCAGCGTCCCGGTTGCCAGAACCCGGCGAACGTAACGGGCACGAGGGTCAGGGTTGCAAAAACACTTGGGCTGGCGCCGCTGGCGAAGTCCAGCAATGAGAGCACCGCGAGATCGATCAGCATTTGAAACACAAAAGGGACCTGCCTGGAAACATCCCGGCTTCCAATGCCAAAACTAAAACCGATAGACAGTATCAGGTAAACCAGCGCCGTCATACTGAACAGAGCGGACTGCTGATTCACAAAAGAGAGTTTTTCAACGGGAAGCAACAGCAGGGTTACCAACGCCCCCCCTAATACCATCCGGTAGAGGCTTAGAAGCCGAAGCGCACGCCAATCACCACTTTCTCGCATCAGAAAAAGACCCTGATCAATTTATACCTCATCATATTTGCCACTACGCATTTGCCACTCTCGGGAGGCTAATATAGAGTATCGTCAACACCGTTTCTTAGCTTTGATTTGCAAATGTAAGGTAAGGCAGTTGTCGAACGGATTTCAACCACTTAGCGGTCTCGCCAAGCGTCTGGTTAACGACGGTGCATTTTCTGCCGAAGTCGCCATGGAAGCGCTGACCCAGTCCCGTAATGCTAATCAGAGCTTTGTCAGCTACATTATTTCTCAGCGCCTGGTCAGTTCCCATCGTGCCGCCTGCGCGGCTTCAGAGGAGTTCGGCCTGCCATTGCTGGACCTGGATGCGTTTGCCAGCGATGCGATTCCACAGGGTCTGATCGCAGAGAACCTGATACAGAATCATCGCGCACTGCCGCTGATGCAGCGCGACAATCGTATCTTCGTTGCCATTGCAGATCCTACCAACATCCAGGCCCTGGATGAGATCAAGTTCCATACGGGTACCACCACCGAGGCGGTGATCGTCGAGGAAGACAAGCTTTCCCGCAGGATCGACGCCTTCCTTGACTCGGGTACCGAGGCGCTTGAAGAGCTCGACGACGCCGATCTGGATAACATCGAAACGGACGATGGCAGCCAGAAAAAGAAAGAGGAAGAATCCGCTGAGGAAGCGGCCTCTGATGCCCCCATTGTTCGCTTTATCAACAAGATACTGCTCGATGCGATCAAGAACGGTGCCTCGGATATCCATTTCGAGCCCTATGAGAAAGCCTATCGCGTCCGCTGCCGTATCGATGGCATATTGCAGGAAGTGAGCAAACCGCCCACCAACCTGGCATCGCGGCTTTCAGCACGCCTCAAGGTTATGTCCAATATGGACATAGCTGAGCGACGCGTACCGCAGGATGGACGCATCAAGCTCAAGGTTTCAGCCAAGCGTTCGATCGACTTCCGTGTAAACACCCTGCCTACGCTCTGGGGTGAAAAGATCGTCCTGCGTATTCTTGACCCCACCAGCGCAACCATAGGTGTCGACGCCCTGGGCTTCGAACCCGAGCAGCGCGAAGTTTATCTGAGCACCTTGGAGCGTCCTCAGGGGATGATTCTGGTCACCGGCCCCACCGGCTCAGGTAAAACAGTAACGCTCTACACGGGTCTGAATATCCTCAACACCGAGGAGCGAAACATCTCCACAGCGGAAGACCCTGTGGAAATAAACATGGATGGTATCAACCAGGTCCACGTAAACCCCAAGGTTGGCCTAACCTTTGCTGAAGCACTGCGATCCTTCCTGCGTCAGGACCCTGACGTCGTGATGGTGGGTGAGATACGCGACCTTGAAACTGCTGAGATCGCCATTAAGGCTGCGCAGACCGGGCATATGGTGCTTTCGACACTGCATACCAACAGCGCCCCGGAAACGCTTACCCGACTTAGAAACATGGGCGTACCATCCTTTAATATCGCCACCTCAGTCAGCTTGATTATCGCCCAGCGACTTGCCCGCCGACTTTGCGAATCCTGCAAACAACCGGTTTCACTCCCCGAAGCAACGCTACTGGAGGAAGGGTTCAAGCCGGAGGACCTCGACCAACTGCAAATCTACGAAGCCAATGCTGACGGCTGCACCAAGTGCAACCGGGGCTATAAGGGCCGCGTCGGTATCTATGAAATGCTGGTAATGAGCACCGAAATTGCTGAGTGCATTATGGAAAATGGAAACTCTCTGGATATCCTTCGTGTCGCCCGCGATCAGGGCTTCAAGACACTGCGTCAGTCAGGCCTCTTTAAAGTAGCCAAGGGGCTGACCAGCTTGGAAGAGATGAACCGCGTTATCAAGGTCTGACACCTGGCCGCACAGAATTTATAGGCAGCAGCAACTATGGCGACAAAAACAAAAGAAGCGAAAAGAATAACCTTTGCCTGGCAGGGCAAGGACAAGAGCGGCAACCTGAGCAAAGGCAAGATCGACGCCGAGAGTATCGCAGCCGCAAAAACATTGCTGCGCAAGCAGGGGATTAATCCAGGTAAGGTCGCCAAAGAAAGAACATCGATATTTGGCGGCGGACGCAACAAAGCGATCAAACCGCTCGATATCGCTTTTTTCACTCGCCAGATGGCGACCATGATGAAAGCCGGTGTACCGATCATTCAGGCCCTGGATATTGTCGGGCAGGGTGCTGAAAAAATTAAGCTGAAAGAGTTGATCTACAAGATCCGCAGCGACGTTAGCGGTGGTACCGATTTTTCTACATCCTTGTCCAAACATCCTGATCATTTCGACGATCTTTTCTGCAGTTTGATCAAAGCAGGTGAGGCATCAGGCCAGCTGGAAACCATGCTGGACCGCGTCGCAACCTATAAAGAAAAAGTCGAATCACTCAAAGCAAAGATCAAAAAGGCGCTGACCTACCCCACAGCGGTCATTATTGTGGCCATTATCGTTACCGCGATCCTGCTGGTAAAAGTGGTCCCCGTTTTTGACGACGTATTTAGCAGTTTTGGCGCCGAGCTGCCGGCCTTTACTCTCTGGGTTATCGGGTTATCGGAAGTCGCACAGAAATACTGGTTCTTTGCGCTTCTGGGAATTATCGGCGCCTTAGTCGCTTTTGTTCAGGCGCGAAAAAAATCACAGAAATTCGCGGATTTTGTTGATCGAGCTCTACTTAAGATCCCTATTATCGGCAGTATCGTCAACGAAGCGATTATTGCCCGTTTTGCCCGCACCCTGGCCACCACCTTTGCAGCGGGCGTCCCTCTGGTACAGGCACTTGACTCGACTGCCGGCGCGACAGGCAACGTGGTCTATCGCAACGCTACACTGCAGATTCGTAATGGTGTATCCACCGGCCAGTCACTCACTAACGCAATCAATATGACTGGCGTATTCCCGGTGATGGTCGTGCAGATGACATCCATCGGCGAGGAAGCGGGCTCTCTGGACATGATGCTTGATAAGGTTGCCACGTTCTACGAAGAGGCGGTCGATAACGCCGTTGATAACCTCTCCAGCCTGCTTGAGCCACTGATCATGGCAATACTCGGTGTTCTCGTGGGCGGCCTCGTTATCGCCATGTACCTGCCAATATTCCAGCTGGGTAACGTGGTTTAACAATAATAAAATTCCCGATATATTTCGTTCCAAAATCCCAATAGAGTAGTAAATACGGGAACTAGAGACAAAAAAACGCCCAGAAAGAGTGTTCCATTCTTCTGGGCGTTTTCATTTATATCGTGAATATCGAAAAATGTTCCATTTTAGCTTGCACTAGAGCCCCACCCCATCTATTTTATAACGTAAAGGAAATTTTTAGTTCCAACCTGGATGGAGATGAATGGCTCGGGTACAGATAAAAGTAATACGATTTGAAAAGCTGAATGACGCCCCCCTTGCGCTGATATTCGTTGATAACGACCTTGAGCCGCACAGTGCGTCCTATCTTCTTAGTGTGCTGGATAGGGGGCACCCGCTTTCACAGATCAAGACTACGGCGTTCACAATCAAGCGTTTCTTCGACTACTGCATTGAATATCGAATCGACTTCCCAGCCTGTTTCAAGCGAATGGACCCTCTTCCAAGCGGCACGATTGAACACTTGGCAGGATTTCTTTCAGCCCGCATTGATACTGGCGAGCCTGTAGGTCCAAATACGTTCAAGTACCGATGGAGTCATATCAAAGCCTTCCTGAAACACGTCTGGCGTTTTTACCAAGAGAGAGTCGTTGATCCTGATGCACTCAAAGCCGCACAAGTAAAACAAGCTATGATGGAAGAGGCACTGAAAGAGTACGGCACATTCGGCTACAAGGCAGACAAGAAAGACCACGTTGGCCTTAAGCCTGAATTAATAGCAGAGTTCTTCAATATCGTTTTCCCAAGTAAGGAGAATGATCTAAACCCTTGGAAGTCTGAGCTAATACGCTGGCGTAACTATTGCCTTTTTCTGACGATGATTCTGGGCAGTAACCGCAAGGGCGAATCCCTCAACCTGACCATCAATGATTTTGCGCTCACTGGCCCCGCCAATCAGCCTCGGTACTTCGAGTTTCAGAAGCACGATACCGTTATGTCCGATTACGGGACACGCAGTATCAGGCCGGCCCAAAAAACGAAAGGCCGCAGAGTTGTTCTAGCGCCCCAACTGGCTGAGGTATTCGAGCATTACATCACACATATCCGCCCGAAGTTCAAAGGGGCTAAGCGCTATCCCCATATGTTTTTGTCACTCAGAGACGGTGAGCCAATCAGCGTTAACACACCTAACGAATCACTCAAACAGCTGATAGAAAAACACCCTCAGTTCAAAGGTCTCTTGTCGCCTCACATCCTGCGGAATACTTGGGCCGACATGGTTAATGAAGCACTGGATGAAAAGTATCAGCATCAGGGACCACTGGCCAAACAAGGCCTGAAAGCGGCGGCATTGGAATACGGCGGAGGCTGGGCTAAGGGTAGTGCGATGGTTGAGCGATACCCTAAAGGTTCAACCGAACGAGCAGTAGCAGAACTACATCTACAAATTCACGAACGGATTTTCACCGAGTCAAAGGAAGAGTCGAATGGCAAAAAACATTGAGTCGATTGATACAGGAGAGCTAGTTACGGCTGAAGTGGCTGAACGCCATCTTATACCAGTACTTCCTGAAAGCGAGCGTGTTATTACGTCACGTTTTGGTTACCGCTTGGAGTGCAAAGATTATTCAGGCTCCTGGTTGCCCATCATCAAGACCTTCAATGACGATGCTAAACAGACTCCCGTCAAGACTGCCCCGTTTTTCTGTGGCCGTCCTGAAATAGATCGCATCACCTCTTCCCTATTGACCCACTTGCTCAAGCATTATGCCGCAACCACGGTAAATAGCTACGCAGAGGGCATCTGGCTCGTCACATCTCGGCTTATGCAGGGCGAAGACGTTCAGGAGGCCATTCTTAATGCTATCGCGGATATCAAAAAGGACTCGGATCTCACAGCAATTAAGCGACTCGGCCGCTACTTTTTGATGTACGAGCTGGACGGTTATCTGTACGATTTTCACCAAGAAATACAAGCACTCTCTCGCGGCGGCGCTCAGAACGCGTATATGTCCTACAACCTCAGAGATGATGAAGAGGGGCCGTTCATGCGCGAAGAAATGCTTGTTCTTAACCAGGCACTGGGTGACCCCTTCATCCACTTGGAAGACCGTGTACTAATGGGGTTGATGATCGAGTGGGGACTGCGCCCTATCCAAGTTGTCCTACTGAAGCAAAGCGACTTTGAGGTTCGAGAAATCGCAGGCGAAGCACTCTACCGCATCAACGTACCGCGCGTTAAACAAGGGGCCAAACAGCGCCGTCAGCAGTTCACGAAACGCCCAATCTCACGCAAGTTAGGCGAGATGATAGATGAGCTGATACAAATCCATCAGTCCGTTTATGCCGATCTTGATATTCAAGATCCGCCACTGGTGATGCGTCGCTACAAGCTGTTCGCGGGAAACAACCCCTATCAGCATAAAGCGCCCATAAAGATACTAAGGGATCAACAAGTCGCTAGCGGTACCTGGGACGTAAGTTTTGCCGCGCCAACAAACATTTACCAAGATGTTTATGACGCAAATAACAAGAGCGATATGGGTCACCACGTTCAACGTGATCGCATACAATATCGCTTGGATGCGATAGTTGATCACCTCCCCCGCTCTCCACGTACGGGCCAGCCCTTCAACCTCTACGCCTACCGTTTCCGTTACACCAAAGGCACTACAATGGTTCAGGAGGGTTACACGCCCGCCGAAGTTGCCGATGCGCTCGACCACAGCGATACGACCTCCGTTCGACACTACTTTCGCGAGACTGCGGAAACTAACGAGCTCGTTGAGGAGGCGACAAACCGCCGGGTTGAACAAGGCATGTGGGTTGCTGCCTGGCAGCGAAATGACAATGTTGAGAACAACATTTACGGCGAGGATGTGGTTGAACTGACCGCTTTCACTACTGTAGGTAAATGCAAAAAAGGATCACCCTGCTGGTTTGAGCCTGCCGTAGCTTGTTATGGCTGTGACAAGTTTAAACCCAACACTGATGCCCAGGGCCACAAGAACGCGCTCAAACGCATAGAAACACAGATAGCAGAACTCGCGAAGACAACATTCGGTGCTGCAAGCCATCAGCTCGACGAGGCTCGCGCAGGCTGCATGGCGGCTATCGCCTATGCGGAAGGTAAACAGGTCGTATTTATCGAAGACGGAACCATCGCGACCAAAGATGAAGTTATTGGTAGTAGACTACGGATGATCGAGGAACGCTCATAACCATGAACGTAAGCACGAATATAATCGCGTTTGGTGATAAGCGCCTTAAATCAATTCGGGAGAACTACGAACGCTTGATTCAACGCGCTCGCGAACAGTTCCCTCTGGTTCTGAAATCAAACCCATACCTGATCGGCAACTACGAAGACACATCCTGGCGATATCGCGGCGAAACGGTATGGTTCAACACCTTACCTAAAGGCCGCCGATCGAATCAGCACCGCCTCGACTGGGATCCCGAGGTTACCGAACTTGTAAAAGCTTTCGTCACCGATAAGCTATTCAAGTCTAGAACACGTAAAGAGCCATTATCCAAGTCTCGGGTGATAGCCTTGCGTAACTTCGTCCCAACCATGATTCAATCGGGAATCACTGCCCTTGATCAGATCAATTCTGAATCTTATCACACGGCATTCCATACGATCTTGGAAGGATCAAAGGACCCTACCAGCGTTATCCAGGACCTAAACCTATTCATCCAATTCCTGTCCGATGCCCATGTCTTGAGGTCAGTTATTGACCTTCGTAGTCCTATTAAAGATCAGAGCGTGAAAGAGAAGGTCGGCCCGAAAGCGAAAACGGGCAAAATGCCTCTACCTGAGCTCATTCGTGCCATCATAGCGCTGCGTTGGAAAGTCGAAGAATCCTTCGACGGTAGTGATCGAGCGATTTCAGACACGCTCTGTGTTTACACACAAGTGTTTGCTTACGCGCTAGGACTTCGAGCCGGCGAGATACTTCGAATCCCCCATGACTGTTTGTTTTGGGATGGCCCAGATCTACGCTGTCGTGTGTACACCGAAAAAGGCCAGCAGGCACGCGCACCCTATGTACCGACTATCTGGCGAGAGTTGGTTATTGAAGTCGTTGATCGCATCAAAAACCTGACAGACATCTATCGAAAAAGAGCTCGAGAGCTTGAGAAAAACCAACGTCTATCCGAAGTAGATACCCGTCTAGATAGATGGCGGGAAGAGCGCGAGTCCGATGCTCAAGCGCTGGTTCAGGAGCTTGATGACTACCTCTCAAAAAAACGCGTGGAAGCGACGAATACCTGGACGCTGAAGCTCGCGATTAAGCCCGAGATGGAATACTCCCTTGATGATTTACAAAGTATTCTTCCAATTTATTCTCAGGCAAAGTCTACGGCAGACAAGGTTAAATACTATACAAAGTGGGGTCTTAATCTAACCGTTCATCCGATCGACCCAAAAAAAAGCTCATATACGATTTCGGGTCGATCCATACTAATATTTGTCGATGATCAGGTCGAGTATAGGGCTAGTCACATTACCGAACAAGAGTTTCTAAGCATCCTTCACGCGAGGGACGTTTATCGTTTTAACTCAGGTGACAAAACAATATCCTCGCTAACTAAAACAGCCGATGGAAGCACGGCGACCTGCTATACTTTTAATCCCGAAAATTTCGCTGGCAAAGGACGTGCACCTGCTGTGATGAGCCGGAACGATGCTGCTGCGAAACTCAGAGATTATGCTCTTGGCGGATTTGACCCCTATACGAAGATCGATCTTTACTCATTTAACAAACTTTTTCCAGAAATCCCCCTTCTATTTTCCAGGACAAAGGCTGGAAGCCTTAAATCTTTTCAGGCTCAAAACCCTTTATTCAAAATCAACGACAAGCAGAAAATATACGCCAAAGTAAAGACGGAAAACTCCCACATTCGATACAGTGTGAACGAAGGATTCACCATTGATATCACGTCGATTCACAGCATGCTCTTTGAGACCTTTACGTCATCGAACTTGGCACTCGAAAAAGAGGTTTGGGAACAGGACAAGAAGGATCAAGAGGAGGAAGCAACGTTCACTGGAACCGCTGTGATGATTACATCGAAAGCCTTCAGCGTGGAACAAAACGTCTCTGATTTCCTGTTTTTACGGTGCAGACTCATGTCTCGCAACGCTAACAGCCTGGTGCCAGAAATCCTGAGTTATCAAGCACTATCCTACGCAATGCACGGCAACGATCGCTTCAAATCGATGTTTGAGCGATACGATGTCGATGTGCCAGATAATATTCGTAAATCTTGGAGTAGCCATCATGGACGGCACTGGAAAACCACATCAATGCTCCGTGCTGGATTGGAAGCAGAGGTAGTCAACCGCTACATGGGCCGTGAAGCCTCCCAGTTAGATCATTACGACCACAATACAGGTACGGAACGCGCAAAAATATTAGGCGAGGCCATGCAGGAGAACCAAACGCGCTTTTTGGGCGCAATACCGCAAACAGTGCGCAAAATGCAGCATGAGAATATTCCTGCTAAAGAAATCGATGAGTACTTGAACGAAACAGTACAAACAGCCCAGCATACACCTTGCGGGATGTGCGTTGGCTCACTCAACCTTAACCCCTGCGAGTTCAACATGGGGTGCCTTGTCGGCAATGAAGGCAACGGCTGTAGCCGCTACATCTTCGATACTCGGGATGCGGCTATGCGCGTAACTCTGGCGAATGAGAAAGATAAGTCCGAAAAAGAAATCTCGCGCCTTCTTGATGTGTTTGATGCTGGTAACCCTGCCGCTGAAAAGCACATACTTCGGCACGCTACGCTGGTTGAAAATATCAACAAAGTCTTCGACTATTCGAATAGACTTCTAGCCTCCACCTCGAAGAAGACCACTGAAATAGCCCCCTTCGAAGAGGAGGGCTCTCTGCCAGACGACTGCCCCTTTGGTTGTGGAGGCGACTAATTATGGCGACCAGTAAAGAACAATGGGACCAAGCTTACCAGCTCCTTAGTCAGTTCGAGCGTGAGCTGATAGATCCCACCCTTTTTAAATGGGACTACTTCATCGAGAACGTCGGTGCCAGTAAACAAACGTTCATGCGTAACAAGGAGTTCAACGACGAGTTTAAACGTGTCCGAAACCTAGTTAGGCAGTACAAGAATTCGAAAGCTTCCTACTCATTGGAACGCTCACAGAAGAGTAGGAAAGACCAAGAAATTGAGCAACTGAAAGAGCAAATTGCTTCTCTCAGAAAAGAACGAGACCGGGCGCATGAGCAGCTAGCCTACGCGTGCTTGATAGCTCGCCGCAACAACATTGATCCAGACCTGTTCATGGAGAGCTCTCCTCTGCTTCGCGCTAACATGAAGCCCAAAGAAGAACCGAAACTGCAAAACAATCAGGTGGTTTCACGTTTGAGGGCAATGAAAAAAAGTAAGGCAAGCAAATAGCAAAGATTAATGCACCAAAATCCGATCAACGGCTTTTACGTATTATATTGCCTTCAGCGACATAATTTTTTGGTAATTATTGTCACATAGGAAATATTTTGATGGATTTCATTAGCACACTAAGACGCAAAAACTCACTCCGCAAAGCGGTAAAAGATCTCGATAGTGCACAGCTTGAAAAAGTAGTATCTGACCTATTTGACATTCTAGAGCACGCTAAAGCCATAGAGGCTTACAAAGAATACGAGGAGCAAGCCCGTATAGCAGCCATTCATGACATTCAGAGGAAAATGATAGAAGCAGGACTCTCTCTTAAGGACTTCGCAGATCTAAACGAATCCAACTCTCACCCGAAGGTAAAACCGAAATACAGGCTAATTGGATCAGACGGCAAGCCAAACGAATGGTCTGGACGAGGGCGAAAACCTGTAGTCTTTCGAGATTATGAGGAACGAGGCGGAAATATCGAAGATCTTAAAATTATCTAAGCCTTCAAAAATAGAATATTAGACTCTCAGAAACTTGGGTGCTTGTATGTACTGACATTTTACCTAATCTAAATAGGATTAAGCAGAATTCTATATACACAGACATTTAAAATATATTTAAAATAACTAAAAGTAAAGAGTATGTAAATACAGATTGTTGGAGGAACTGGTTCCATGAGTGCTACAAACACCCACAAGGCCCGTTGTGGCTGGATTCAAACGAAGACGTCTGTAAAGCGAGAAAAAACCGATTGTAATTTAGTCATGGAACTCCCGGCTTTTCTTGACGCGCAGCACTCCCACAGCACCAGTGCGATTGAGGTCTATTCGCATATCGCGTGGCAGATCGTATTGATCAATACGATCTGAATCTAGTTATCAACGAATCCTAGCCCACCTATTCTCCAAGCTGGTGGCCAGAAAACCGTGCGGACAGTTACAAAGATTTGAGATTTGCGGGCTGAGTACCGTTCTTTTCAACGGAGGCACAGGTCTCTGCTTCCAGGTTGAAGTAGCCTTTGCCTCTGAGGCTTTGAGGCATATCGTCCCACAACACATATTCGTTGCTTGTGGCCGCCATAGCCGACATATGGCAAAGAATGCAACTTATGCGCAGAATTTCTGACGATGGTCTTCCAACCTGTTCGTTGGGTTACTCGGCGAATCCGTCACGTGCAAAAATCTATAAGTCGATCGAACTTTTGAAGTTGTGCTCCGTTACCAATCAGTCAAACTGTTCACACAAGAATGTGTCAACCTCCATGGTCGTGGCCAGTAGATCGGAACCCCCATTCATCAATACCCCAGCCAAGGGCCGCCGTGGCGGGAAAGCTCGCGGTCTATTTTGGCCTCATCCGCCAACGCAAGCACCTGCACCGTGCGGCGCACATCCGCCTCTGCGTACGTTTCCGCGATTGTCACGAGTTTCTGTTCAAGATCATCATCGATCGCAAAGTGAGCCAACTCATCCCCGCGCTCGTTGGTTACATCCAGAAAACCCTTATTTACAGCGCAAAAGCGGTTATTGTAGCCATTGCCAAACGCCATTTGGAACGTGGAATTCACTTCCGCGTCCGCATCTTGCTGGGCGTTTTCGCGCTCAATGCACAGTTCAAATTGCTCCCGCACGAAACTAATAAGCGGCGCGAAGAGATCGCGATAAAGCTGGTTTTCGAAGTCATCCAGATCCGTGATGCCCAAGGCGCGAGCCAACATTGCGTTGTCTTCGTCGTTGCCAGCCTCTGTCGGGGCCAAGTCAAGTTTCGTGCGGCCGTCCTGAAAGGGGTCCCGCATTTGGAACACGAGCGACACGTTGCAGTCAGGCCCTTCAACGTCGGCAATAACCTGCGCCAGATCCGGCTGATCGCGGTCATACTCAATATCCAACCCGTTAACAGTGAGGGTGTGATTGGCGAGGGTAAGGGTGTGATTGGTTTTACGGTAAGCCATGTTATTTATTCAGTCCTTGAATACGTGTGTTTTAAGAGGAATTCCATTCCTCGACGATTTTGATTATACAAAATCAAAAACAAAAATAACAATAAAAATAACAATAAAAATAACAATAAAAATAAAAATAAAAATAACAATTTATCTGAACGCCCATGACGCGCACGGGGCCTATGCGCCGGTAACCGCCCTGCCCGACCTGCACTGCCCCAAGCCAAGACGGCAGGCGAGAAGGGGCCAGGCGACATAATCGCGCGAGCGGAGACAGAGTTCAGCGTCGGCGCTCCGGAACAGCGCATCAGTTTTTGCTTTGAGCATGTCGGCCACGAGGTAGTAGCGATACGGCTCGGCAATCTCGTTGACGCGTAGCCACGCGCTGGAAATGACGGCGCCAAAGAGCGGTGTCGCCGCGAGGTTTAGCGCGGGGTGTGTAGACATGAGACGGTCTCCTCTCGTTTTCGTCGAGGAAACACTAGGATGTAGTTAAATATTCGTCAAAGATGGCATAAATAAGTTTAATATATTTTATAAACCAACATAAAACGGATAATGTATTGATAAATTCTATTGAGTAACCCGGCGATTAACTTAACTGGCTGATTCCGTTTGGCTTGAAATAATTCAATAGAATTAAATAGATAGCAAATTCTATTAGAGTTCTAGCTAATTTTACATCTATGATTTATTTTCGCTTTTATCCTAAAATAAAGAACCAAAAGGAATTAATGGGTCAGCCAGTCGGTACAAGCTAAACCCCCATCACCGCTAAAACCCTATAGATGCGTGATGTTCGGGGCGATCAGGCCTTCTAGGCGTAGCCCGCAAGCTCGACGGTTTGCGCCGCGACAGCAATACGCTCAGGTCGCATGAGATCGAACGCCAAGCCCTTCCTAGCTACCAGGGGTAAGGATTTGCGCTAAGACTTAGGCCCCGCCAGTAAGCGTCATAGCCTTTCTTTCGTAAAACGCCACGGGATCCGGGTCTCGATCTCAGGTACACAAGGTCACCCTTTTCCCCCCCACCCGCGTCGTTGGCGCTCAGCGTATGTTGCCGGGAACAGTTCTGCGTTAACGACTGCCTTCGCAATCCTTAAGAACCATAACAGCCCTTAACGCTTGCAAAGACAATCACTACAGCCTCCCCCCTGCACAGAACGTCGATCGGTATTCTCAGTGCTCTCGTTACCCTTTCTCGTCTGACACTCGACAGCGTCAGATTCGATTAGCTGGATGGCCCCCTGAACCGATGAGCGTTATTGATACAAAGGCGCTCAGCATCGGGATAAGAGATAGACGTACGTGAAGCCGGCCCCCGTAACCTGATCGCTGGCGATGGCTTTGCTTTCTAGCATTCATCCACTTTCGCGGTGCATTTACATCAATGCGCTTTATACCCTCTATAAAGAAGTTAAAGATTCTCCCATAAAACCATTATGGTTAGATCAAGATTTAATGTTCTACAAAAAAACTCTACGATAAAATTAACTCATCACCCCATAAATAAAAAGCATCGTTTACACAGCATTTATATGTTGTATAGAGCATGGCTTTATCTGTAGGCTCTTTACGAGAAATCGACTCCTGTACTAACGAGTCATAAAATAAATTTAATACAGAACCTAAATTATGATTGATAATTGTCTATATAACGGTTTTGAAACGGACATACATAAGTCTGAGTATATGTTTTCTTCAGAAAAATCTAATACAAAAGCATAAAGCCATCATAAAAAGTGACAGATTAGCCTATACCAAAACTCAATGCGACCGATTAGGGCGTAGTTTTATACGATAAAACCAACTTATAAAAATAAAACTTCAAACAAGCCCCCTCATGAAACTAAAACCAATTAATATAGTTAATTAAAGGTCTACGATGAACTCACGTTTTTTATATTCGGCTTGTATGAAATTATTTCAGCAAAAAAAAATAATGAAAATAAAAAACCTCATAAAAAAAATAATTTAAGGACCTAACAATGGAAATACCCAATAACCAGCTGCCGATAATCATTACCATAACTGGAGTTTACGGCGTATTTATTTTGCTTTATGCGTACTATTTTTATCGTAAGATAAACACTTACGCTGAGTACAACTTAGCAGGTCGCAGCATGCCACTAGTACCAATGGTCCTGACCATTTTAGGTACTTCTATAGGCGGAGCTATGCTCCTTGGCTTGATGGCCGATGGATATCGTATAGGCCTGAGCCAGATTTGGATGCTGGTTGCCCTGAACGGCATGTTATTGCTCTTCACCATTTTTTTCGTCAAACGCTTACGTAAGGTCGGCGATAAACACGAACTTTATACCGTTGGCGATTATGCCGTTGTACGTTACGGCCCCTTAGCACGCTACCCTGCCTCTATTGCGAATCTCGTTGCCATATCCGCTTTGACCGGAATGCAGTTCATCGCACTCGCAACGATCTTCAAGCTGTTATTTGGCCTGGAAATGACTCAAGGGATTTTGTTGGCGTGCGCCCTCCTGACATTAAAAACCTATCTCGGGGGATTCACATCCGTTGTCTGGTCTGACGCTGTACAGGGCACGATACAAACCCTGGGCATATTATCTCTATTTGCTGCGGTCTACTTTCTCTCAGGAGGCTGGAGTGAAATAGCGAGCCGAGCTGAAGCGACGGGCCAACAAGCGCTATTCGTTTTAACCAGCATGTCCCCGTACAAGATCTTTATATTCGTATTCACCATCGGCGCTGCCGTTTTGGTACGCCAGGATTTTTGGTCGAGAATCTGGGCTGCACGCGACCTCAACACCACAGTGAAAGCTTACTGGTTGTCCTGTATTCTCCTACTGATAACAGGCCTGGTTATCATCTCGACGGGGGCACTCGCTAAAGTAGGTCTAGGCATCGTCTCTGAGCCCGCCTCAATGGTGTATTACCACGTAATCCAGGAAGCGATGCCCTTCTGGTTTTTCGTACTGATGCTCGTAACCTTGATCGCCACAGTTGTGTCATGCGCTGACTCGTTTTTTATTGCAGGTGCATCCACCATCGTCAGCGACTTTATCCACCCCAATTTCAAAGGTGCCACCGACAGGCAGCTGCTTCTTTGCAGCCGGGGGGCCGTCATCATCATGGCAGTGATTTCATTAACTCTAGCAATGGCCGTTCCGGGCCTGATTCAACTCTGGATTACGGGCTCAGCGATACTCGTCTCCAGTCTGCTAGTACCTTTGCTGCTGGGGGTTCTCTGGAGCCGTCCGAGTCGGCGCGCAGGCACAAGTGCCATGTGGTTCGGACTGATTGCCTCACTGGCGTGGCAGCTGTCAGGGCAGTCCGCTAACTGGAGCCCAGTGTTCATAGGCGTTGCGATTTCTACGCTCACCTTGTTTTCGGTAATGCTATTGGAGCGTACTCAGGGAGAACCGGCGCTGGCCAAAAACGAAGCCTAAGCTTAACCCCAGGCTCGTTACCATCCCCTCAGCGAGCCTGGCTTTTCAATTAACGAGCTCTTTCTCGAGATGCTCCAAAAAGCGACGTTTAAGAGCGAAATCGGCACTTCCCAGCCATACCGCTGAAGTTTGGAAAGTCGTATTAACATCGTGCAGCGGACGAACCGCCAGATTATCACCAGCCCGATACCCGGCCGTTTCAATGTGTATACTGACCCCCATTCCTGCCCCGACAAATGCAAAAACAGCTTGACTATTACTCGCTTCCTGGATCACATGTGGCTCAAAACCATGTTCGAGGAACAGCGCATCCAAGTTCCGCCTGAAATCTCTCCATGTCCTCATCTCACCTATTACAAAAGGTTCATCTTTCAGGTCGTCAAGACTCAGTGAACTACGTTCAGTTAAAGGATGATCGGATGGCAGCAATGCCACGAAGCGATCACTTTTAACTTCACGACTTTCAAAACCGTCAACCGGCATCATCCCCGAAACAAACGCGATATCGAGCTTATCTTCACCGAGCATCTGTATTTGCGGAACATTGGGCAGGTGGATTAACTGAATATCCACATTCGGGTAGATGTCTCGAAAATTACGTACTATCCGCGGGAGCACGCCCAGGATAGCGATATCGGTATAGCCTATACGCAGAATTCCATGTTCGCCCCGCCCTGCCTGGCGGGCGATCTCGATTGCCTCATCAAGATCGTCAACGATGCGTTGAGCTTTCTCCATGAACACTTTGCCCACTTCAGTCAACGAGACACTCCGATTACTTCGAATCAGAAGGTCTTCGCCAATAGCCTCCTCCAACTGCTGGATTGTTCGACTGAGTGCAGGTTGAGTTAGATGTAAAGCGGCGGCGGCTTGACCGAAATGCAGTCTTTCCGCGACGGCTAGGAAAGCTTTTAACTGCCGAATTTCAACACGCACAGTGATAAATCTCATGCATCATAGGATAAATCTTCAACATTATACTTCCCCATTTTCCTTCCAGATAATCAGAGATCACCACTAAAGATAACTCAGTAATTGTAAGGTAACACAATGACGACCACAGTATTCAGCGCGAGCAAAGTCATAACCATGAACCCGTCTCTGCCAGAGGCAACACATATCGCGGTTAAAGATGGTCGTATTCTGGCTGTGGGAAATGCACAAACCATCAGTGAGCTGGCTGGTAACCTAGGTACAATTCGTCATGATGATCGCTTTGCCAATCACATCATCATGCCGGGGATGGTCGAGGGTCACTGTCACGCCCATGAAGGCGCGCTATGGAAGTATCTTTACCTGGGTTTTTATGACCGCCGTGATCCTGAAGGCATGGTTTGGGCGGGAATACAAAATACTAGCAGTCTACAGGAACGCCTTAAAAAGGCTGCTCAAACACTTCCAGCAGGTGAACCGATTATCGCCTGGGGCTTTGACCCGATCTTCTTTCACGACGAAATCATCGACCGGCACACCCTGGATGCCGCCGTAGGCGATCGCCCGGTCGTCATCGTACACCTTTCTTTCCATGCCATGACCATAAACAGTGCCGCGATCGAAGGCGCTGGCTTGGGAGCTCATACCAACATCGAAGGGGTAATGCTCGACGAAAGTGGGCAGCCAAGCGGCTCAATAAAAGAGATGGCAGCCATGCATGCAGTGCATGCAAGCCTGGGGGTTAATCTCTTCGACATGGTATCCAAGCCAGAGACTCTTCGCCGTTTTGGACAGGCGGCTAGCCTTGCCGGTGTCACCACCGCCACCGACCTTTTCAACCCGCTAACAGACGAAGGTATCCAGTCATTACAAACGGTTACGCAGGAGGAAAATTTCCCGATCCGCCTGGTGCCTGCGATGAGTACACTGGGACGCCCAATCGAAGAAGGAGTTGAGCGGCTCGCATCTGTAGGCAATCTGAACAATGATCGGCTTTACTTCGGGCTGGCAAAAGTCATGTCTGACGGCTCAATGCCAGCCTTCACCTGCCGACTGAAGTGGCCCTACTACCACAATGGCACGGGTAACGGTGCCTGGAACGCATCACCGGAAGAGCTGCGAAGGATCGTACACGCTTACCACCAAGCAGGTGCACATCTCCAGATTCACACTAACGGTGACGAAGCGGTCGAGGTAATGCTCGATATATTGCAAGAGGCACTCGAAATGTGGCCGCGCTTTGATCACCGTCATACGCTACACCACTGCCAGATCACCAATCAGGCACAAATGCGACGTGCCAAAGCTCTGGGGGTTTGCATGAACCTTTTGACCAATCACATCTATTTCTGGGGCGATGAGCACGCCGAAACACTGCTTGGTTGGGAACGCTCCCAGCGCCTCAATCCGGCAGCATCCGTACTCCGCCACGGCATCCCTCTAGCGATCCATAGTGATGCGCCTGTCACGCCGCTTGGTCCATTGTTCACAGCTTACGTGGCGTGTACACGAAAAACGGCTTCAGGGAAGGTACTCGGCCCATATGAACGCATCAGCGTGGAACAGGCACTGGAGGCGATCACGATTGGCGCGGCCTACACTCTGAGACTGGACCACCTGATAGGTAGTCTGGAAATTGGCAAATTCGCTGATATGGCAGTACTCGATCAAGACCCTTTGTCTGCCGATCCGGAGGATCTCAGGGACATTAAGGTAATCGCTACCGTTTTAGGGGGACGGGTCCATGCAGCCTGAGTTAAATGAAGGCTGCGAACCGATCCCGATGACGGTTTTAAGTGGATTTCTGGGAGCGGGAAAAACCACGTATCTCAATCAACTGATACATTCAAGGCGTATCCCTAACGCCTTGATAATGGTGAACGATTTCGGTGACATCAATATCGACAGCGAACTGATCGATTACCAAAATGATCGTATTATCAACCTTACCAACGGATGCGTATGCTGCACCCTCGGCGGTTCCCTTGCCGAGCAGCTTGCAGAAGCTTTACGTTTTACACCACGGCCTTCCGCTATTGTTATCGAGGCCAGTGGTGTTGCGAACCCGGCTCGAATCGCCGACATCGCGAGGGTTTCCCATGAGCTTTTTCTTAAGGAAGTCATCTGTGTTGTCGACGCCAGCCAAGCACTGGTAAATGCAAAACACCCCCAGATCGGCGAAATATGGCGGGAACAGATTGCAGTTGCCGACAGACTTCTGTTGAACCGTCTAGTAGATGAAGCGGAATTTGTGAAGAGCCTTGATACACTTCTCAATTCACTCAACCCTAGCGCAGCAAGGCTCGAGCTCCCATTACCGAACGGTGCCCCAGCTCCAACGCCAGCATCGCAGTCCACGCATACAGCACCCACTTCGACTAAAAATTCACATAGCTGGGCCAGCGCCACATTAACCCTCTTGTGCGCAATTGATGCAGAGCGACTAACGTCCCTGCTGAAGAACTACGCTGACGTGGTAATTCGCGCGAAAGGCTTTCTAGTCTGTGGAGACCAGAGTCGCCCAAAGCTGCTCCAATTCAGCGGCGGGCAGGTGCGCTGGCTTCCCAGCGTAAAACCACCGGCCCAGGCCCAGCTCGTGCTTATCGGCATTCCCGGCAAGCGTTTCGACGAGGCGTGCTCCGCAATAAGGTCTCTTGGAGACCTCTAGAGCGGAGTACACCTCCCGCTTACATTGAACCACAGGAGACATAAATGCAGTTCTCTCAACTTACCAGCCGCATTGCCGGAGAAGGAACGGCAGCCTGGGATATACATATCCAAGCACTTCAGCGCCGAGCCCAGGGAGAGGAGGTAACCATACTGTCTGTGGGCGACCCTGATTTCGATACTCCCACGGAAATCGTGGGAGCCGCCGTCAATAGTTTGCGTAATGGCCACACCCATTATCCAGATATGCGCGGCTCTCTGGCGTTACGGGAAGTCATTGCAGAATATCACCGTAATCAAGGTGTTAAGGACATTGATCCGCAAAATGTCATCATTCTGCACGGTGCACAGAATGGTCTATACGCGGTAGCTCAGTGCCTGTTTAACCCAGGAGATGAAGTAATTATTCCTGAGCCTACCTATGTGACTTATGAACCTGCGGTCCGGTCGACCGATGCAAAAATCGTAAGAGTTCCGATGAACCCTGACTCTGATTTCCGATTGGACCCCAAGCTCATCGAAGCAGCTATCACCCCCCGGACACGTGCGTTGATGCTGAACAGTCCACACAATCCGACCGGTCAACTGATCGGTCCCGAGACATGGAAAAAGATCGCAGCGCTGTGCAAAAAACATGACATCTGGCTGGTATCAGATGAGGTTTATGCTGAGCTGATATTCGAGGGCGAACATCTTTGCCCCGCTAGATTTGAAGAAATTGCAGATCGTACGGTCGTGATCAGTAGCCTTTCTAAGTCACATGCAATGACAGGCTGGAGACTCGGCTGGGTCATGGGTCCACGGGCGCTTATCGATCATATATTCAACCTGTCGCTATGCATGCTGTACGGTTGCCCGAGTTTCTTACAAGACGCCGCCGTTGAGGCCCTGTCCAAGGCTCATCCAGAGCTGGACGTTATGAAAGAGACCTACCGTAATCGACGCGATACGGTATGCGACACCCTTTCTGAGAGCCGATGGCTGCGTGCCGTGCGTCCTCCCTCAGGCATGTTCTTGATGATCGACGTACGCAAGACTGGCCTTTCATCCAAGGCTTTCAGTCAGGCACTGCTTGATAACTACGACGTTTCGGTGCTGCCAGCCGAGGCTTTTGGCCCCTCTGGTGCCGGTTTTGTTCGCCTCAGTTTAACGGTCGATACGGAACAGCTTCGCGAGGCCTGCCGCCGCATGGATGCCTGCGCCCGAGAGCACTCAATTACACCGGTTAGCGCTTGAATTGATATTGCTTTACAGCGATTGGACTGACCATTAAAAAACCCCGCCGTTAATACGGCGGGGTTTTTAGATGTCTGTCTGAAATCATTCCCCAATGCGTACCACTTTACGATTAACGAACTCCTCCATACCATCGCGGCCCAACTCTCGACCAAATCCAGATCGTTTTATCCCGCCGAATGGTATTTCAGGAGCAGAGCCCGGCGCTTCGTTGATATTAACCATGCCAACGTCCAAACGGTCAGCCAACTGGCGAGCCCGATTGATATCGGTTGACTGAATAACCGCACCTAGACCATAAGCTGAGTCATTAGCTAGACGTACTGCTTCGTTTTCGTCCTCTGCGTTAAAGACAATGGCGACCGGCCCAAACAGCTCCTCTCGGTAAACGCGCATCTCAGACGTAACACCCGTGAGAATGGTCGGCATGAACCAAGCACCGGCGCGTTCAATCCGATAGCCCCCTGTATTTACCCTAGCCCCCTGATTGATAGCATCTCGCACCTGCGCGTTCAGACTCTCTACAGCAAGCTCCGATGACAGAGGCCCCATGAAAGTGTCATCGGCCATCGGGTCCCCAACTTTGATGCTTTCCACGGCTTGTGTGAAAGCGGCCAGAAACTCATCGTAAACACTGCTTTCTACGATGATACGTTTAGCCGCGTTGCACGCCTGACCCGCATTAGCAAAACGGCCCAGGAGAGCTTGCTGAACTGCGGTTTCCATATTGGCATCGGACAGCACGATAAAAGGGTCAGAGCCCCCGAGCTCAAGCACTACTTTCTTCAGGTGTCGCCCTGCCACCTCCGCAACTGCACTGCCGGCACGTTCAGACCCCGTGAGGGATACACCCTGAACCAGCGGATCCGCAATGATGTCAGCGGTTTGCTCATTGGATGCATAGACATTGATATATAGGCCTTCCGCGGCCCCCGCATCAAGGAATATCTGTTCCATCGCCTTTGCCGACTCCGGACACTGTGGCGCGTGTTTAAGCAGCAAGGAATTACCATTCATGATGTTGGGCGCTGCAAACCGCGCAACTTGGTAGTAAGGGAAGTTCCACGGCATGATGCCGAGTAATACACCCATACCTTCCTTGCGAATCATGGCCTTGCCCGGACCATCCAGAGCAATTGGCTCATCGGCCAGAAACTCTGGGCCGTTATTCGCATAGTAGCGATAGATAGACGTGACAATATCTATTTCAATACCGGCCTGGAACAGTGGTTTTCCCATCTCACGGGTAATAATGGCGGCCAGTAAATCACGTCGCTCCTCATAAAGGTCGGCGACTCTATTTAGAAGCTTGGTACGTTTATCCAGGCTACTGCTACGCCATTCCCGGTAAGCCTGGTGAGCATGTGCGATTTTTTGACGAATTTCTTCGTCCGTTGCCTGGGTGAAACTTTTTACCATATTCCCCGTGGCGGGATTAGTTACAGCATACATTGTCATCCGATCACTCCATTTGTTCTTGTTAGATAGGTTCAGGGAAGGTCGTGAAGAGGATCAGTGATAACGTGTATAAGGGCGGGTATCCCCTTTTCCTTCACTGCACTGAGCGACCTTTCGACCGCTGCTGCGGCGTCACTATTGGATGTAACTGTTTCTCCGTGGCCACCGTAGGCACGGCACAGCGCAGCAAAATTGGGGTTGGATAACTGGGTCCCACTAACACGCTCGGGGAAGAAGGCTTCCTGGTGGGCGCGGATTGTGCCGTACTGACCGTTATCCATTACCAGGATCAACATCGCCCCGCCATATTGCACGGCAGTGGCTATTTCCTGGCCATTCATCATGAATTCTCCATCCCCGGCAACCGCTACGCTTATTCGCTCAGGGCTTTCCAACGAGGCAGCAATCGCTGCCGGGACGCTGTATCCCATAGAACCGTTGCGGGTGCTGAGCTGGCTCGGGAAGGTATTGGTGGGGAAATAACGTTGCGCCCAGGCACAGTGGTTGCCTGCACCAAAGCTATACACGGCGTCCTCCGGCAGACGTGCAACAACCTCTTTAACCACCGCGCTCATGTGCGCAGTACCGGGCGCCGTGGCCGGCAGTTGATCCAACGCAGGTATAATCGACGCAGCCGCATGTGCTGCACGACCCTCTGAGCGCCAGTTTTCCCAGTCAGTCGAACGACCAAGTTGGAGGTCAACCACAGCTTCGGCGAAGGCGACAGGCGACGCGACAAAATGACGGGTAACCGCGCCACTTCGACCACGTAAACTTGTATCGATATTAACGAGAATATTGGTTCGATCATTTTCCTGGCGAGCAGTATAGCCTTCGGTAGACACGTCACCGGGTACAGTACCGATAGCAACTAGGACATCCGCGTCCTCAAACATCGAAAGCGTCATCTCAGTTCGCCCATAGCCTAGCGAGCCACAATTGACGGGAGAGTGAAATGGAACCCGGTCAGCGGCCCTCCAATCATGAATAACCGGAATGCCGTTCTCCTCGGCAAACCGGGTAACCATAGAGGCCGCTTCAACTGTCCAGCGCTGCCCCCCAATAAAGAGCAGCGGACGCTGCGCTGCAAGTAGCAGCTCCTTCAGTTCCTCCAGCTCGCCAGACGAAATAGCCCCTTCTGCGACAGGAAGTACCGGATGCAGCGCATCACTTACTTCATGTGTGATTACATCTTCTGGTAACCCGATTACAACCGGGCCAGGCCGTCCAGAACTAGCAGCAAAGAACGCTTCCGCAACGACTTCAGACGCGCGCTCCGCCTCATCCAGTACGAAAACGCGCTTACACTGAGTGCCGAACCACGCATAGGGATCAAACTCTTGGAATGACTCACGCATGCGGTCAGCTACGGGGATGAGTCCAACGAATAAGACCATCGGCACAGCATCCTGCCAAGCAGTGTGCAACGCGACAAATGCATTCGCTGCCCCGGGTCCCCTGGTTACCATCGCGACACCCGGTTTACCCGTGAACTTTCCGTGGGCTTCCGCCATGTAAGCTGCACCACCCTCGTGGCGGCAAACTACCGTGTCAATGTTAGAGTCATGAAGTCCATCCAAGACCGCAAGATAACTCTCCCCGGGAACTACAAATACTCGCTCTACGCCATGTAACGCTAAAGAATCTACGATGGCCTGACCGGCATGGTTCTTATTCATTTACTCACTCCTATTTTTCAGCCGTATATCAGGCAACATGCTAGGATCGAGTTTTGAATCTGGATAATGCTTTATATCTCTCGTTCGATAAGCCAATGACATTAAACTTTTGGGAATCTATCGAAGTATGCTCTTGCCTTTATCCACTTGAATGCCAGCGACGAACTCTTAGCCCGCCCCCGGGGCGGCCGTTTTATTTCTCCCACCGAGACAAGCAGTTCAAATTTTTTAAACGGACTCATCAAGGACGATATAATGATCGGGAGTAGCACCGGTTCTGCCTTTCTACGGCTCAGTGGGTGCAGTTTCCAGCGAATGCGTTCCTATTGACTACTTTACCTGAAGTCTGGAGAAGATGACTGACTCGGCAGCACCCGCAATCAGGTGTTACGACAGTGTCGGGGACGGCAGCGGAATCTCGGTGGTGTACTTCAAGCTATCCAGCAGCAGGTGGGTTTCCGCACTGGAGACTTGCTCAAGACTGAAAATCTTCTCGCTGAGGAAGCGCGAGTATTCATCAAGGCTGGGAGCTACGATACGCACCATGATGTCTTTATCGCCAGCAATAGCCCAACATTCGGTGACCATGTCGTACTGGCTAATCGCGTCCTTGAACGCCTGTTTACTTTGCGGCGACAGATTGCTCGCCTTGATGATTAGAATTGCCTGTACCTGCAAGCCAAGCTTCTGACGATCAAGTAACGCCACGTAGCGGGCAATATAGCCTTCCTCTTCAAGCCTTTTGACTCGCCGGTGGCATTGCGAAGACGACAAGTTGATGCGTTCCGACAACGCCGCATTAGAAAGACTCGCGTCGTTCTGAAGCTGATGCAGGATGTTGAGATCAATTCGGTCGAGAGGTGTCATATCTATGCTCTGGCAAGAGACGAAGAGGCGGTACACTACTTAGCAAAAGTATCCGTGCCGCTTTTGTATTATACCCCACGGATAGACGCAATCTTAACAGGAACACACATCAACAGCTCTAGCCTGCGCGCACCAGTGCATCCGGCCCACGGGGTTGGTCAGGCATAGTCTGATGACTGAAGTGTCGCGGCAAACCTAATAATCCCGCCCAGTACCAGTCATTGGTTCCCCTTCCGTAAAACCGCTCCAACGACTCTCAGCGAAGCCGAGGGCTAAGCTTTCATCCCCCCCTCTTCCGTCACTGTTTCAACGTACTGCGCTTTGCGTCTGAAGAATCCAACTTTCGAATCCTAAAACCACCCCGCATGCAGCTTGATGCAATTTTCTTTCATCAAATAAAACAACCTTGCAAGTACCTCCCATTTATCAATTAAAAGCACTTACAAAACGAAAATTAACTGCGTCCAAGTTTTGCTATTCTGAATTGCAATAAAAACTAAAGTTCCGTCATAAACGGACCAATAGATATTTTGCCCCTCATGCAAAAAGAAAAAACATAAGAACATCAACTCTTCTAGTTAGCTAAATAACCAAATCAATTATCGGTTGTTAATTAGCTCAGAAGATTTGAAAACTCGAGCGGTACCACTCCAGACTGGAGTGGTACCTACACAGCTCGTCAATTTTATTGGCGACTAAACCGATGTACGAGTTGCATACAATGAGAGCAAAGATCCTACTTGCCTGCCGCTGGCTGTTGCCGGCATTTGCCATCACCCTATTCGCGCCGCCCGCTTGGGCGAATGGCGCGATAAACGATCTGCATCAACAAGCCCAAAGCCTTATCTATGGCTTCATGGGCCTGGTATTCACCTCCGTCCCGCTCGGTGGCACACAGGTACCTATCATCATTCTCTGGTTAATAGCCGGAGCGCTGTTCTGCACGGTCTATTTCAAGTTTTTGCAGTTCCGCTCACTCAGATTGTCCTACCGCCTGATCAAGGGTGAGTTCAACGACCCTGATGCACCTGGTGAAGTCACCCACTTTCAGTCACTTAGTTCAGCCCTGTCTGTCACTGTTGGCCTGGGCAACATCTCCGGCGTTGCTATTGCAATTGCCGTTGGCGGCCCTGGTGCAGTCTTCTGGATGGTCCTGATGGGATTCTTCGGCATGGCCACCAAATTCGCGGAGTGTACCCTAGGGGTTAAATACCGTGACATTCATGCCGATGGCAGCGTCTCCGGCGGTCCAATGCACTACATTCGCAAGGGCTTTGCTGAAAAGGGTATGCCCCGACTGGGAATTATCCTGGCTACCTTTATCGCTCTGGCGATTACCCTCGCCACATTTGTATCCACTAATATGTATCAGGTAAACCAAGCCTATACGCAAGTAGCTGTTGTGGTTGGAGAAAATAGCTTTCTGGCTCAAAACAGTTGGATCTTTGGCATCGGTTTTGCCCTAGTAGTCGGCACCATCGTCATTGGCGGTATTAAAAGCATCGCGAGCGTGGCGGACAAGCTGGTGCCATTTATGGCGGTGTTTTACGTCGGTACGTCTCTCATAGTCTTGGCCTACCACATAGACGAGATTCCACACGCATTCGTGGTCATTTTTGAAGCTGCCTTCAACTTGGATAGCGCAGCAGGTGGCTTCTGGGGTGCCGTAACCCAGGGCATAATCCGCTCTCTAATTTCTAACGAAGCGGGCATGGGTACTGCTTCTATTGCTCACGCCACAGCCAAGACCCGCTTCCCCGCAGCCGAAGGCTACGTTGCCCTCCTAGAGCCATTTATCGATACGGTCATTATTTGCACCATGACGGCGCTAGTGATAGTCGTTACAGGTACTTATACAAATACCGAGCTTAGCGGGGTCGCTCTGACCTCTGCGGCGTATGCTAGTGTTTTCCCTTGGTTTCCCTATGCCCTAGCGATATCAATCTGCTTATTTGCCTTCTCAACAGTGCTCGTTGTCGCATACTACGGCATGACCGCAAGCAGCATGTTATTCGGTGATCGCAAGTTGGTACGTCATCTCTACCTCGCAATCTTCCTCTGCCTAACTGTGGCTGGGTCGATGCTCAAACTAGAACTCATCGTTAATCTGATGGATACCCTCGTAGTACTGATCTGCATTCCCAATCTGATCGGTGTCTACATGCTCGCCTCTATTGTTCGTGATGAGCGTCGTAAGTTTCTCAAATACGTCAAACAACACGACGCTCAACGCGCCACCTCTCAAGAGAGTTCTCCTCCCCCCCTGCACACCAGTCAGGACACCTAAATCCAAGGTGAGGCGTTCCAGCGCTTCACCAACGAAAACTCTAGCAACCCAAGGTACCACCACCGGATTCCCCTCGGTGGCGGGCCTGATCGCACCTGAATTTTGGGTCAGCACAAGACTGTCCCCTGCTTTTTAGACAGATAAGGAACTAACCGAAATGAATCGCAAACTTCTGCCTGTGGCAATTAGTATGCTGCTACCACTAACCTTCAATGCCAATGCCGATGTGTTACGCGACGGCGACGAGCTCAAACTGACATACAAAAACTACTACTGGAACGAATCCGCTCAGCGCGGCGACGACGGACGGGTCTGGGGCGCTGATCGCGATGAGTGGATACAGGCGGCCCTGCTCGAGTATAACTCAGGATTTATTGATGACTGGATCAGATTCGAGTATGGAGCAATCGCGGCAGACAACCTAAATATCGGTTCTAGCGCTACTAACATTACAAACCTTTCGGATAACGATAGAGACGGGGAGCCTGACGGACTTCTGGGCACACAAACAGCCTATATCGAAACCCGGTATCAAGGCGAGGGGTTCATTCTCAGCGCAGGCGTCGGCAAGAAGGCCCGACTCGCCCCTGTGTACAAAGACAACACTACTCGAATCATTGACGCCACTTCGGTGGGTTATGACCTCAATGCCAAACTTGGCAATTTGCAGCTCTATTTCACGGAGCTGAACAAGATGAGTCAGCGTAACGAAGATGACTGGGGCGAACCGTTGACTAACTACAGTGGTGAACGCATCGACAGCCTTCGCTACTTCGGCGCTCAGTATCGTTTTTCAAACGGCCTGTCACTTGAGGCAGCCCAAGCTGAATCTGAGGATTACATCCGTGAACGCATGGCCCGTGCCCGCTATATGCTGCCGTTACAAAACCAGCATTCACTAATGTTCGGACTAAGCTATGGCACGCTGGACAGCGTGGGAGATCTTTACAACCAGGATGCCTCCGCTCCGTTTTTATCTTTCTTCAATGACGATCTAAGCGCTAGCTACCATGAACTGAGCCTGGGCTACCGTTTGCCCGGCATTGCCCTAAGCTTGAACTATTCCAACGTACAGGGAGGCGACTGGAATTATAACCTCGTCGAACAGGAATTCCGGCAGTGGGACACCCACAACCAATACGCTTGGTCTTGGTTTGGTCTAGAGGGTGAGGATGCTATCAGCCTCCTCGGTATGGTTGATTTTAGTCACTTCGGCGTACCGGGGCTACGTTGGAACGCGGGCGTCTGGTTTTCTGATGATGCCAAGGGGTTCCGAGACTTTAAGCGCCATGACTTCACCAGCGTACTCAGCTACGACTTCCCCGGCGCCTTTAAAGGCCTCAACCTAAGCTGGATGCACAGTACTCACCGCGCCGAGGGCGAGATCGATGGTGTAAACCGTACAGCTTACCCCCTGGGGCCTGCGGGCCTGGAACGCAAAGACGTCAATCGACTGTACATCGCCTATAGCCGGACATTCTGATTTGCAAAACTCTCGGCGCAGGGCTTCCCCTTCGTCCTGCGCCGAGCTTAATTAAACCATCCTTTAAATGAGGTTTATATACTGATGATCCCAACACTTAAGCGAGCCTTGCTGACCTCAGCTTTATCCAGCACCTTTCTCGTGGCGCAGTCACAGGCTGCCGTAGACGCTATACACGTCGACACACTTATCAGAAATGTGATGCCTCAGGTTATCGACTGGCGTCGCGATATTCACCAGCATCCGGAGCTTGGTAACCGCGAGTTTCGTACCGCTGAAAAAGTTGCCAATCACCTCAAGGGTCTTGGTATCGAGGTCGAAACAGGTGTTGCTCACACCGGCGTAGTGGGTATTTTGCGTGGAGCCAAAGAAGGCCCTGTCGTCGCACTGCGTGCAGACATGGACGCTTTGCCAGTGACTGAAGATACCGGTCTACCTTTCGCCTCTAAAGTCACCACCACCTTTGCGGGCAAAGAGGTTGGCGTCGCCCACGCCTGTGGTCATGATGCACACACAGCGATACTGATGGGTGTAGCAGAGGTGTTAGCCGAGCTTAAGAATGAGCTCAATGGTACCGTTATGTTTATCTTCCAACCAGCTGAAGAAGGTGCTCCTCCTGGCGAAGAAGGTGGCGCTAAACTAATGCTGGAGGAAGGTTTGTTCGCCGAGCTTACACCGGACGCGGTCTTCGGTCTGCATGTAATGCCCAGCCCTGTTGGAACTATCGAAGTGCGCGAGCGCGGTATCCTAGCCTCCTCAGATGGCTTCGAAATCAGCGTAAACGGAAAACAGACACATGGCGCCATGCCCTGGTTAGGCATTGATCCTGTAACACTGTCTGGCCAGATCATCACCGGGCTACAAACGATTCCTTCTCGTCAGCTAGATTTCACCAACTCGGCCTCACTTATCACAGTCGGGAAGATTGAAGGCGGCGTTAGGGCGAATATCATTCCAAACAACGTCAAAATGGAAGGAATAGTGCGTACCCTAGATCCTGAAACACAAACGACGATACATGAATACATGGAGCGCACTGTACACAATATCGCGGAAAGTGGCGGCGGCAGCGCTGACCTGACAATCACTCCCTACTACCCGGTAACCTACAACAACCCTGAACTGACAAGGCAGATGACTCCTTCCCTGAGCGAGGTAGCCGAGGTCAATGAGGCCAAACCTTTAACTGGTTCTGAAGACTTCTCTTTCTACGCTGAGCAAGTACCTGGAATGTTTTTCTTCCTCGGAGCCGCACCGGATCAACCTGATCAGGTATTCCCGAATCACTCCCCCAAATTTGTTGTGAATGAAAAAGCCTTGCCGATTGGCGTAAGCGCGATGACGAAAGTGACTTTAGACTTCCTGTCAAACAACTGAGGTCAAAGGCGCCCTTTGGGCGCCATAACCCAGTTTTATTTTCGACAATCTACAGGCCTAAATGAATCGCCCGGATTCCTACACACATAATGACCTCAGGGATGCATCGAGAATGAGGCCTTGCCGCCAACAGCTAATTTGGAGGTAGGGTAATCTGCCTGGTAAAAGTAATCTTGTGGTTCTTTGCTCTTGCTAGCCTATTGGAGGCTGTCAA
>NZ_SMFU01000001.1 GCF_004339595.1 Marinobacterium mangrovicola | reverse complement strand
CGGCCGCACGGGTGCTCAATAGCGAAGCGTACCAGCCCGCGACATCGCCGAACACCTGCTGCCTAATGCCGCGCTAAGCGATTTGCGACACCCTCTTCCGGGCGGGGGTTCTGTCTGAACCCGCCGTTTACAAGAACCTGTAACCGAGATCAGGGAGTCTTCCTCCATGTCCGAGTTATCCACAGCACCCGAACTGATCGCCAGCAATAAATGCTTCGGCGGTTGGCTCAAGCGTTACAAGCACCAGTCCGCCAGCACTGGCACCGAGATGGTGTTTGCGATCTACCTGCCGCCGCAGGCGCAGAGCAAGCCCGTACCGGTACTCTACTGGCTGTCAGGCCTGACCTGCACCGACGAAAACTTCACCCAAAAAGCCGGCGCCCAGCGCCTCGCGGCCGAGCTGGGTATGGCAATCGTCTGCCCGGATACCAGCCCGCGCGGCACGGACCATCCCGGCGAGCACGACAGCTACGACTTCGGTTCCGCTGCCGGCTTCTACGTCAACGCCACTCAGGCGCCCTGGGCCGAAAACTACCGCATGTACGATTATGTGGTGGATGAGCTGCCGACACTGATCGAAGAGAACTTCCCGGTCACCGATCAGCGCTCCATCAGCGGCCACTCCATGGGCGGCCACGGCGCACTGATCTGTGCACTGAAGAATCCGGGCCGTTACCAGTCCGTTTCCGCCTTCGCTCCGATCAGCAACCCGATCAACTGCCCCTGGGGTGAAAAAGCCCTCGGCGGTTACCTGGGTGATGATCGTGAAAGCTGGAAAGCCTGGGACAGCTGCGAACTGATCGCCACTGCCAGCGAACGTCTGCCGCTGCTGGTGGACCAGGGTGAAGCGGACAACTTCCTGTCCGAACAGCTTAAGCCTGAAGCGCTGAAGCAGGCCTGTGAAACGGCCGGTCATCCGCTGGAGCTGCGCATGCAGCCGGGCTACGACCACAGCTACTTCTTTATCGCCACCTTTATCGGCGATCACCTTGAGCACCACGCCAAGGCCTTGGGTCTCAAGTAAAGAACGAAAGCGTAAACGCAAAAAGGGCGGGAATTTACCCGCCCTTTTCTGTATCCAGCTCTGCGTGACTGGGCGTTGAAAAGCGTTTTCGAGGCAGCCGAGGCAAGGCAAAAGCAGGCGAAAAAGCGGAGTTTAGTAAACTAAATGAGCATTTTGAGCCTGCTTTTAACGCAGCATTCGGCAACGCAGATAGCTTTTCAAAGTCCAGTTAGAGTGCTGCGAGAATAGCCTCTGCGCTGCTCTTGTCGATGCCCTTGTCATCGATATTCAGCAGTTCCACGGTACCGTCATTGACGATCATCGCGTAACGCTTGCTGCGCACACCCAGACCGCCCCCGGTCAGGTCCAGCTCCAGACCCAGCGCCTTGGCAAACTCACCGTTACCGTCACCGGCCATGATGATCTCTTCAGCATTCTGAGACTTGCCCCAGGCATCCATCACGAAAGCATCGTTAACAGCGGTACAGATGATGCTGTCGACGCCCTTCGCCTTGATCTCGTCGGCTTTGACCACGAAGCCGGGCAGATGCGTTACGGTGCAGCCCGGCGTGAATGCGCCCGGCACAGCAAACAGAACGACCTTTTTACCTGCAAACAGATCATCGGTGCTGAAAGACTCCGGGCCTTTTTCGCCCATCACCTTGAATTCAACGGATGGAAGTTTGTCACCTACCTGAATAGCCATGCTTTTTCTCCCTGTGTACGGCAAATTGTTGACTAATTCACTCGGAGATCTTAGCACTCAGGGCTCGATGCTGTATATCGGGGAAGCGGTGGAGCGGAGGAAAACAGAAACTCAGCTTTCGGAGGCAGGGTCCTGCCAGTAGATGGTGACATCACGAACACCCCACTCCAGTGCGGCCTCCACGTTTTCACCCATGTAGATATCGATCTTGCGTGACCAGCGCTTGTTCATCTTGTCCATCACCACATAGAGGCCCTTGAGCCCCTCGATACGCACCTTGGTGCCATAGGTGAGTCCATCGCGCAGCAAGTCTCGGGAGACGGCCACCACCTTCATTCCCGGGCGCAGTTCATCACCCCAGGCGGCGATAGCCGGCTGAGCATTGGTCTGTTCCGCCACTGAGTTATAGGCTGAAGCCTTGACCTTGAGCTCTACCTGGCTGGATTCGGAGCTATAGGCAAGCGACGGCGCCAGCAGCCACGTCAGTGACACTGTACAAACCAACCTGATTAGAACCGAATGCTTGATAACCTGTCTCCGGGCATGGCGATTAATTGATCAAATGATACCCAATAGAGATAGCCTGGATCAATCTCAGAATTTCGTTGTTTTTAGTCTCCATTAACAACATTTACCGTGACTAATGCCGAGATTCGGTTTATATAGATGCACCCTACCGGAGAGCCCAATGACCAGTATTCTTACCGCACCCACCGAATCGGTATTCGATCGCATCGCCGATGCGCTGGTGGAACACGGCTATATTCTGCTGAATGACGGGCCGGACGCAGGGATAACCCGGGCGCTCTTCGACCGCACCCAGGAGCTGAGCCACGCGTTTCGCCGCGCCGGCGTGGGCCGTGAACAGGATCAGCACCTGAACAGCCAGATCCGCCAGGACGAGATCCACTGGCTGAGCGTTAACGACGCCACCGAGGCCGCCTATCTGGAGTGGATGGAGACTCTGCGCGAGGCGATCAACCGCCGTCTTTTCATGGGCTTGTTCGACTACGAATGCCACTTCGCACACTATGCCCCGGGCGCATTCTACAAACGCCACCTTGATGCCTTCCGCGGCCAGACCAACCGGGTACTGACTACCGTCTATTACCTGAATGACGACTGGAAACAAGAAGACGGTGGCGAACTGCTGATCTACCCCGAGAGCGGCGATGAGCCCATTGAACGGGTGGCACCACAAGCCGGTACGCTGGTGATCTTCCTCAGCGACCGCTTCCCCCATGAAGTGCTGCCGGCCAAAGCGGACCGTTACAGCATCGCCGGCTGGTTCCGGGTTAACGCAAGCCTTGGTAACCAGATCGATCCGCCGCGCTGATCAACCCCTGTCACGCCATTTAATCTCTGCCTCGACTAATTTCTATCTCGACTAATCCCTGTCTCGATAGTCGTCGTGACAGTTTTTACAGCTTGAAGCCAACTGGGCGAATACCGGGCGCAGCTCTTCATGATCCTTGCCGGCGGCCACCTCCTCTGACAGAACCCCGGCATTTTCCACCATCTGCGCCATCAGTCGGTCAAAGTTATCCTGCTGATACCAGTACTTATCGCTAAGCCGCGTGGTCATGCCATCCTTGTCGCCGGAGCCTTCAACAAAGCCTTCCGCCGCCATATTGGCCAGTACCGCCACGCGTTCGGCACCCTGAGCGAAGGCTTCGGCATCAAACGGCTTACGGCCCTGAAGCATCGCGCCCATGGGACCGAAGTTCCAGCCCAGTGCGCGGAAAACACCCTGACGAAACTCCACGGCATCTTCCGGCGAAGCGGCATGCAACAGCGGTGAGGCAGAGCTTAGCAACAGAGCAACAGCCAACACGGGCTTATTTATCAACGACTTTTTCATCACAAGCTTCCCAGCAGAACCAATGCCGAAAACCTTAACACAAACTGAACAGAACTTGAGGGCGAACGGGTTCGATTTGTGCCGAAGCACAGTTGTCTAAAACAGATCATCGCTCTGCTATACTGGCGACTTTCTATCCCGACCACTCCATCCCCTACGGACCCGCCCGTGACCGATACCCGTTTCAGCAGCCTAAAACTGCCCCAGGCGCAGCTCAACAACCTTGCCAGCATCGGCTACGCCGAGATGACACCGATCCAGGCCCTGAGCCTGCCCGTCGCCCTCAGCGGCCACGATCTGATCGCCCAGGCGAAAACCGGCAGCGGCAAAACCGCCGCCTTCGGCATCGGCCTGCTGAACAAGCTCAAGCCCCGGCTGTTCGCAGTACAGGGGCTGGTGCTCTGCCCTACCCGCGAGCTGGCGACCCAGGTAGCCAAGGAGCTGCGTCGACTGGCGCGTTACCAGGAAAACATCAAGATCATCACCCTCTGCGGCGGCACGCCGATCGGGCCGCAGATCGGCTCTCTGGAGCATGGCGCCCACGTCGTTGTGGGTACACCGGGCCGTATCAAGGATCACCTGCGCAAGCGCACCCTGACTCTGGATAAGGTAGACACCCTGGTGCTGGACGAAGCGGACCGGATGCTCGACATGGGCTTTGCCGAGGATATCGGCGCCATCATCGAGACCACGCCTGCCAGCCGCCAGACGCTGCTGTTTTCCGCCACCTATCCGAAAGATATCGAGCAGCTTTCCGCTAATTACCAGCGTAACCCCGAGCGCGTGACCGCGCCGGACAAGGAAGCTCCGGCCGATATCGCCCAGCGCGCCTACCTCTGCGACGAGCCGCAGAAAGCCGATACGCTGATCGCACTGCTGCAGCAGCAACAGCCGGATGCGGCGGTGATCTTCTGTAACACCCGCGCCCGCTGCGAAGAGTACGCCCAGGCGGTGAAGAGCGCCGGATTTTCCGTCGGTGTGCTGCATGGCGATATGGAACAGCGCGAGCGCGACCAACGCATCACCCTGTTCAGTAACCGCAGCCTGACCCTGCTGGTCGCCACCGATGTGGCTGCCCGCGGCCTGGATATCGATGCGGTAGACCTGGTGGTTAATGTGGACCTGCCGCGCGAGGCCGCGGTTTACACCCACCGTATCGGCCGTACCGGACGCGCCGGTCGCAGCGGTACCGCGCTGAGCCTGGTTGGCCCGAAAGAGACACTCAAGCTCGAGCGCATCAACAGCGAGCAGCACAAGCCCATCGATGTTGTTGAACAGCTACCGACACCGAACTTCGGCGCCAAGCCGCCACGCGCACCCATGCGCACCCTGGCGATCGCCGGCGGTCGCAAGCACAAGCTGCGCCCGGGGGATATCGTCGGTACCCTGACCGCCGGCGGCCAGCTCAGCGGTGATGATATCGGCAATATCGAGGTGCAGGACTTCGTTACTTACGTGGCGGTGAAACGCGAACATGCCGAAACCGCGCTGAAGAAGATCAAGTCTCGCACGATCAAGGGCAAGTCGTTCCGCGTGCGTAAACTCTGAGATCCATATTCCGGCTGAACCTGCGCCGAGAACCGGCGTCTGACATAGCAGAAACACCCAAAAGGTCTGTTTTATCAGGCCTTTTTCGTTAGTGCACCGCGGTTATTAGACAACGTCAGCCCAGCTGACGTAATTGGAGCAACGTAGTTATAGAAACGTAAGCAGGGAGGATCCATGTCTACGATCTTTATTATTGGCGCCACCGGCGGTGTCGGTCACCGTCTCACCCCCATACTGATCAAGGCGGGCTATAAAGTGATCGGCTTGCATCGCAAGCCCGAGCAGGCCGAGGTGCTGCGCGAAGCCGGCGTCACACCGGTCGAAGGCGATTTTATCGATATGAGCGCCGACGACCTGGCCAAGGCGATGGCCGGTGCCGATATCGTCGTGTTTTCGGCAGGAGCCGCCGGCAGCGGCATGGACCGTGCCACCGCCATCGACGGTGAGGGACCGGCCAAGGTGATGCAGGCGATGAAGCAGCAGGATATCCGCCGCTTCTATCTGGTCAGCGCCTTCCCCGAAGCCGGGCGCGGCAAGGAGCCCAAGCCGGGCTTTGAGCACTATATGAAGATGAAAAAACAGGCGGACACCGATGTGGTCGCCTCAGACCTGGACTGGGTGATCCTGCGACCAGGAACCCTGCTGCATGAAGAGAGTGACGGCCAGGTCAATGCGGGTCTGGCGATCCCCTACGGCACGGTTAAACGCGGCAATGTAGCGGCTTTTCTGGCCGAACTGATCGAAGCGCCGGCGATCAATCGCGAGATCATCGAACTGACCGACGGTGAGACCGGCATCGTTGACGCCGTAGCCGGGCTGGTCCGCCGCCCGGCCTGAACGGGCGGGTTAGAGCAGCTCCAGCGGCGCCTCGCGCAGCTTGGCGAACTGCTCTCGTAGCTGCAGCAGATGCTCGCCCCAATAACGCTCGGTATTGAACCAGGAGAAGTTATGGGGAAAGGCCGGGTCGTCCCAGCGACGGCCCAGCCAGGCGCTGTAGTGCAGCATCCGCAGCGTGCGCAGCGCTTCCACCAGATGCAGCTCGCGGGGATCGAAGTCGGCGAATTCGTTATACCCCTCAACCACTTCGTTTAGCTGCAACTGCAGCTCGTTACGGTCATCCCCGGTGAGCAGCATCCACAGATCCTGAATCGCCGGCGCCATACGGGCATCGTCGAAATCGACAAAGTTGGGCGTATCGTCACGCCAGAGGATATTGCCGCCGTGGCAGTCGCCATGGGCCCGGATCAGCTTTACCTGCCCTGCCCGGTCGAAGGCAGACTCCACCTCGTTCAACAGGTCCCGCGTCAGGCTGGTGTAAGCCTCCTTCAGCGTTGCCGGGATAAAAGATTCTCCAATCAGCTCAACACTGTCGTAGCCGTAGCTTTTAATCGTCAGCGCCGGCCGATGCTGAAAATCCCGAGCGGCGCCCACCAGGTGGATGCGCCCCAGTGTCTGTCCCAGGCGATAGAGATGATCAGGGTCCGACAGTTCAGGCGCGCGCCCGCCGCGACGGGGATAGAGCGAAAACCGATAATCGCCGAAGCGAAACAGGCTCTCGCCATTTTCATCGCGTAGCGGCGCCACCACCGGCAGTTCCTGCCCCACCATCTCGAAGCAGAACTCATGTTCCTCGCGGATCTGTTCATCGCTCCAGCGCGCCGGGCGATAGAACTTGGCGATCAGCGGCTCCGCCTCATCGATACCCACCTGGTACACCCGGTTCTCATAACTATTCAACGCGAGGATACGGCCATCGCTGAGATAACCGCGCGACTCCACCGCATCGATCACCGTGTCCGGCATTAGCTGGTAAAAGGGCTGGCTGAGATTGTCTGTCATAGGGCACCGCTATCTGGTTTCAGCGAGCATTGTAGCGCTTGGCATCCCAGGGTAGCGAGAGATACCCGTATTAGCAGCCACGCTGGATAAGAGAGCGCACGGCGGGCAGCGCAAGCCATGCCAACTCGCGGCTTGGCGCCGAGGCTTTTAACCAACTGGACCATTTTTTGCTTCATATCCAAAACCGATCTGCTTGGCGCAAATAGGCAGGTTATAACCGGAGACAGACAGATGTAGCGCGGGTAAATAGTTTTTCCTATACGTATATTCGAAGTTCCAACTAACTTCCATGCTCCGATAACCTGATCAGGAGATCCACATGTCGAACACCTACAAAATTCTGGCTGCCGCTTCACTGGGCGTTTCTATGCTCGGTAACGCTGCAACTCTGGACTTTTCCAACGAGTACAACGACAAATCGATCCATGCTCAGGGTGATGCCTACTTCATCGAGCAGGTCGAAGAGCTGACCGGCGGCAGCGTAGATATTGCGCTGCATACCAGCGGTTCCCTGGGATTCAAGTCCGCCGACCACTTCTACGCGGTGGCTGACAACGCGGTACAGATCGCCGATACACTGGCCGGCACCATCGGCGGCATCGACCCGATCTTCCTGCTCTCGTCACTGCCTTTTGTCGCCGACAGCGTCGATGAAGCACAGAAGCTGTATGAGATCGCGCGACCGCAATATGCGAAGGTGTTTGAAGATAACGACCAGATTCTTCTCTACGCCTCTCCCTGGCCGGCCAGCGGTATCTGGTCCGAAGAGATGGTGAACTCCACCGATGCGCTGACCAACCTGAAGATCCGTACCTACGACAAGAACGGCACCATCGCCTTCAAGGAAGCGGGCGCCGCACCGGTACTGCTCTCTTGGGCGGATGTGGTACCGCAGCTCTCCACCGGCGGCATCTCCGCGGTACTGACCTCGGCCGAATCCGGCGCCAACGGCAGCTTCTGGGAACACCTGAACCACTACACCGAGATCCGCTACGCGGTGCCTCTGAACATGGTGCATATGAACCGCGATGCCTTTGAGGACCTTTCCGACGAGGAACAGGCGGCGATCCTGGAAGCGGCCAAACGTACCGATGCTCACAACTGGGAAACCGTGCGCTCACGCCTGGCTGAAAACTATGCCGAACTGAAAAGCCACGACGTCAACATCTACACCGATGTGGACCCGGGTATGGCCGCCACACTGAAAGCCGCTGCAGAGCCGGCGGTGCAGGAGTGGTTGGAAAATACCGGCAGCACCGGCCAGGAGATTCTCGACGCACTGAAGGCGGAATAAGCCGATGCTCTTCGCCCGTGGATATATTGGGTTAGTGAAACGACTGAATCAGGGGGCCGGCATTCTCTGCGGCACCCTGATCGTCTATATGGCGGCCCATATTCTGCTCGAGATCGTGTTGCGCCTGTTCAACACCTCTACCTACGTTCTCAACGAGTTCATCGGCTACGCCGTGGCTACGATGACGTTCATGGGTTTGGGCTTTGCGCTGGAGCGAGGCGGCCTGATCCGTGTAGGTATGGTTATCAACCGGCTCAGTCCGAATGCGGCGATGATTCTGGACCTGGTGATATCCAGTGTCATGTGCGCAATGTTCGGCTGGCTCAGCTGGTACTGGGGCATCAACGTCAGTCGTAGCTACTCACGCGGCATCACCAGCGAATCCCTGGCCGATACACCGCTGTGGATACCTGAAGGCGCGGTGCTGCTGGGCCTGATTCTGCTTTGCCTGACTCTTTCCTCTCGGGTTTTGAGTCTTATCGTTTTTCGTAAAACCCCGATCGATCTGGAGCCGCGCTGATGGAGATTCTGTTCACCACCCTCGGCGTCATCGCGATGGTGTTTATCGTGCTGGGGCTTGGCACCTGGGTGTTTGCCGGCCTGGTGACCGTATCCGTACTGTCTCTGCTGCTGATGGCGGATTTCAGCCTGCACCGCGTCGGCGTGACCCTGAGTCGCATCCTGTTTCGCGCCGGCAGCTCCTGGGAGCTTTCGGCGATACCGATGTTTATCTTGATGGGGGAGATGATCTTCCGTTCGGATATCTCGGAACGGCTGTTCCGTGGCCTGGAGCCGATCACCGCGCGTATTCCCGGTGGCATCCTGCACACCAATATCTTCGGCTGTACGCTGTTCGCAGCGGTCAGCGGCTCCAGCTCCGCCACCACCGCGACCGTGGGTAAGATTACCACCCGTGAGCTGGAGATCCGTGGCTATGACCGTCGCCTGTCGATCGGCTCCCTGGCCGGTGCCGGCAGTCTTGGCCTGCTGATTCCGCCTTCGATCGTCATGATCGTCTATGGCGTGCAGGCCGAGGTCTCGATCAGCAAGCTGTTCATGGCCGGCGTGCTGCCCGGCCTGTTGATCGCCTGCCTCTATTCCGGCTACCTGTTTTACCAGGCGCTGCGCTTTCCGCAGAAGGCGCCGCGGGAGGTTAACTCCAAGGTAAGCATGAGAGAGAGCGCCGCTCTGCTCGCGCCGGTACTGACGCTGATCTTTATCGTTATCGGCTCGATCTACAGCGGTATCGCCACGCCTTCTGAAGCTGCGGCCGTGGGCGTTGGCGCCGTGGTGCTGATGCTGCTGTTTGAGCGCCAGCTGAGCTGGAAACTGTTTACCGATGCGGTGCAGGCAACCATTCTCAGTAGCGTCATGGTGTGCTCGATCCTGGTCTGTGCAGCGCTGCTTTCCACAGCGGTGGGCTACCTGCATATTCCGCGAGATCTGGCGACCTTCATCGGGTCCCTGGAGCTTTCCGCGCCGGTGCTGCTGCTGATCCTGGCGCTGTTCTACGTGATTCTCGGGCTGTTCCTCGACGGCATCTCCATTACCGTCATGAGCCTGCCGATCACCCTGCCGCTCGTGGTTCAGGCTGGCTTCGATCCACTCTGGTTCGGTGTCTTCCTGGTGATCATGGTAGAGCTTGGCCAGATCACCCCGCCGGTGGGCTTTAACCTGTTTGTCCTGCAGGGGCTGACCGGCGAGAAACTGGGCGCCATTGCGCTGGCGGCTTTCCCATTCTTTATCCTGATGTGTGTCGCAGCACTGCTGATCTCGATTTTCCCGCAGATCGTGCTGGTACTACCCAACCTGGGCGGCTGATTCCCGGCCGCCCGGCCTTTCCAGAGCTCTAAAACCGGGCAACACACGCACCGATTAGGCGCATCATTCTGGGCTCAGATTTTGACATCAGCCCTAAACTCCCATATTAATCAGGTACTAAAAGATGCATAAAAAATATAACTAAAACAAAAAAGGGCCGGATTTCGCCGATTTTCGTGGCATGAATACTGCTTTGTGATCACAAACAATCAGTCGATGCCTCTATCGCGGGATTCAGCGTACCGCCTATGAAAAACATACTCTCCACCAGCCCTGCCTCCGCATTTTCGCCCCACTTTCAAAATGTAAACCGCGCTTTTTTGCAGCAGCAGCCCTCAGCCAGGCTTGAACAGCCACCCAGAAAGGTGGTGTTTCTGCTGCTTGAGCATTTTTCCATGTCGACATTTTCCGTCGCCCTGGACGCCTGTGTGACGGCTAACCTGATCTATTCACGCAAGCTGTATCAGATGCAGACCTGCGGTATCGATCAACCTAAAGCATTGTCAGATCTCGGTATCGCCATACCTACGGACGGTATCCTCGATGATCTGCAGTTGGATGCAGACTCGGTGCTGGTGGTCTGCGGCGGCTATCGCAACGAACTGGGACCGCTGCCGAAACTGACCGCCAAACTCTGTGAGGCCGCCCAACGCGGGGTAACGCTCTGCGGTATCTGGAACGGCAGTTACTATCTAAGCGCCGCCGGCACCGTGGATGAGATGCCGATCGCGATTCACCAGGATAATCGCGCCCTGATGCGTGAGTGCTTTCCCGAACAGGAACTCTCATACGCCGCGTATAGCGCCGGGCCCGGGCGCTATACCTGCGCAGGGCCCAACAGTGTGCTCGATATGATGCTGGACATGATCAGCGATCAGCAGGGTGGGGCCTGCGCGCAATCCATCGAGGAAGTAATAGGACGGGACAGAACCAGCGCTGAGGGCGAGTGTCCCAGCTCGCTGATGCTGTCTGACCCCCAGGCCCCCCAAGCGCTGAAAGACTCGATCATGCTAATGGAAAAGAACATCGATGAGCCTCTGCCGGTGAACGAGATTGCCAAGCTGGTCGGCATCTCCCGACGTCAGATCGAGCGTCTGTTCAACCGCCATGTGGGTTCGTCACCGGCACGCTACTACCTGGAGTGTCGCCTGACCCAGGCCCGCCAGCTACTGCTGCAGTCCAACCTGAGTATCACCGACGTATCGGTGGCCTGTGGCTTCGTCAGCTCCACCCATTTCAGCCGCAGCTACAGACGACTGTTCGGCCACCCGCCCACCGATGTCCGTCGCGGGCGCGAATAAAAGCCCGCCAGCCCACACAGAAGAAACAAAAACGCCCCGGAAGATTACTCGACCGGGGCGTTTCTTTTCTGTTTCAGGTTCAGGAAAACACGTCAGGGAGCCAGAGCGCGATCTGCGGAAACAGGGTCAACAAGCCGACAGATAACAACAGGATGACCCAGTAAGGCATGGCCGCATAGGCTGCGCTGGGCACGCCCACCTCACCCTTGGTGATCGAGCTGAGCACGAATAGATTCAACCCCACCGGCGGCGTAATCATGCCGACCTCCATCAGCAGCGTCACGATGATACCGAACCAGACCGGATCGAAACCCAGACTCACCACCATCGGGAAAGTGATCGGCAGGGTCATCAGCAGCAGTGAGATGCCGTCGAAGAAGCAACCCAGCACCAGGTAGACCAGCACCACCATCAGCAGTACGCCGTAACGTCCCAAGCCTAGGTCAGCGATCATATCCACCGCACCGCGCGGCAGACCCAACAGGCTCACCGCCTGCGCCAGGATCACCGTGCCGACCAGAATCATCGCAATACAGCTGAACATGATGGAGGAGCGCTTGAACGCATTCCACAGCTCACGCCAGGTCAGATCGCCCCAGAGGAAACCGATGATGATCGATACGCCGACACCCATGGCCGCCGCCTCGGTGGGCGTGGCGATCCCCATATAGATGGTACCGAGCACGAAGAAGATCAGAATCGGCAGCGGCCAGATCTGCAGCAGGCCCGCGCCGGTGTCGCGCCAGCTGAAGCCTTCACCGTGCTCGGGGGCGATATGGGAGCCAAAGCGGGAGCGCAGATAGATCCACAACAGGAAGCCGGCAGAGATCATCAGGCCGGGCAACAGACCCGCCAGGAACAGCCGACCAATGGAGACATCCTGGGTCGCGCCGTAGATCAGCAGCGACAGGCTTGGCGGAATCAACAGCCCCAGGGTGCCACCGGCCGCCAGAGAGCCGACCACGGCGGCTGGGTCATAACCGCGTTTCTTCAGCTCCGGATAGCTTACCGAGCCGATAGCAGCCGCGGTGGAGGTGCTCGATCCGCTGACGGCGCCAAACAGTGTGCATACGGCAATATTGGTATGCAGCAGCTGGCCCGGCATGCAGCGGAACAGCGGCGTGAGACCGTTATACACCCGCGTAGATACACCACTGGCGAGGAGAATATCGCCAAGCATAATGAACAGCGGCACCGCGCTCAGGGTGAACTCGGTCAACAGGTTCCAGGCGGAGTTGATCGCCAAAGCCGTGGCGCCATTAGCCTGGAAATGCAGCAGTATAAAGCCGGTCAGGCCCAGCGCCGCGCCCAGCAGCGCTCCGGTGCCCAGTAATACGATGAGCGAACCGCTCAGAATCAGCCAGCTCATTGCTCACCTCCCATCAATCCAGCCCAGTCGCCACGCAGGCCACGGAACAGGCTACGCAGCTCAATCAGCAGACACATCGCCAGCGAAGCCGGCATCAGCGCCATCCAGGGCCAGAGCAACAGACCGCTGACATCGGTACGTGAGTTAATCTGCCGCGAAAAGTCGGTAAAGTTCCAGGACTCGTAGATAAATACCACGGCAAAGGTGATGAAGATGATGCCGGCCGCAAAGCGGCAAACGCGCTGAAGCGCCGGACCAAAGCGGTCGGTCAGCACCGACAACTTGATATGTTCGGATCTCAGCATCACTTCAGGAAACGTGGTGAACGCCAGGGTTACAAACAGCAACCCTGCCAGTTCATCTGAAAATGAGAGGGGTGCCCCGGCCAGGTACCGCAGCAACGCACTGCCCAAAATCATCAACGCCATAAGAATACCGGCGCAGACACCCATCAAGAACAGTGCATGCGTAACCCGATCCAAGGTTTTAGATAGCAGCGAGGCCATCATCCCCTCCTAAGTTGCAGACGGCAGAATCACCGTCGATGGTTTACTTCTGCTGTTCGCGAGCCAGCGCGGAAACGGTTTCGTAGTAGCCCACGCCCTCTTCACCGGCGCCTTCAGCCATCTCTTTCCAGGCGGCCATGGCAGCATCAACGAAGGTGTTCACATCTTCTTCGCTGAACGGATCCAGCACGGTAATGCCCAGCTCTTTGCGCTCTTCACGTGCGGCTGCTTCACGGGCAGGGTCGACCGCCAGTTCGCGGGTTTCTGCCCAGGTCTCTTCACCCGCTTCGGCCAGCGCGGCCTGCTGCTCTTCGCTCAGGGAATCCCAGGTCTTGTCGCTGACACCGAACATCCAGGGAGAGGCTGCCCAGGGGTGCAGGTAGGCTTCGTAATCGGTCACTTCCTGCAGTGACACGGTCTTGGCAACGGTGGACAGGTAGTAAGCGCAGTCGACCACACCGGTCTGCAGCGCCAGGTACATGTCGTTCTGGCCGATGACCTGGGCGGAAATATCCAGCTTCTTGAAGGTATCAACCAGGTGGCCGGACCATACACGGACCTTCTTGTCTTTCAGATCTTCCAGGGTGTTAACCGGCTCTTTGCAGTGCAGGCCCACATCGAATACCGGCGCAACGACGCCACCGATGGTGTGGATATCCCAGTTGGCATAGGCGTCTTTGTAGATGCTGCGCAGGGTCGGCAACAGCTCCAGGTGCTGGGAGGACTCGGTGATGGCGCCCTGGGCGTAAACGGAAGCCAGTGCCGGTGCGTCGCGCTTGTAGTACTCACCGTACATCAGCGCCATATCCACCATGCCGCCCTTGAGAATACGCAGCATGTCAGCCTCTTTCAGGCCCAGAGAACCGGCGTGATAGACGTCAACCTGAAGGGAACCGCCGCTCTTTTCTTTAACTCGCTCGGCGAATTTTTCGATGTGTGCGGCTTCAGGACGGGACTGTGCCAGGCCACTGTGAAACTTGAGCACGCGGACATCGTCAGCCAGGACGCTGCCAGCCATGAATGCACCTGCCATAACGACAGCGCTTGAAATCATTGTCTTGCGAAAATTCATAATATTGTCGCTCCTAGCCAAACAAGGAAGTCCGGGCCATAACGTTAGACGTACGGACGGTCGATCCATCATAGGAAGCGGCAAAAACCGATGACCGACTGCTCGCGACATTAAGTTGTCGCAATCCGTCTGCCGGGCTCGGCGGTATGAGACTGGGACGGCCCCGCTGGGGCACCGTCCATCGTCAGGTCAGCTATCGGTTGTCCCCATAACGGCTGCGGCTAACACCGCACCCTCCTGGGAAGTGTTAAGCGCGCGGATCGGATAGGGAATGGTGATCCCCTCTTCCCGGTAACGGGCGTGTAGTGCCTTGATAAACAGATGCTTGATCTGAAAGCTGTCCGTGAACTGATGACCACGCAGGATCACGGTGAAATTGATACTGGAGCTATCGAAAGAGTGGTAAACCATAAAGGTGCCGAAGTCGGAAACACCGTATTCACTCTCCCTGAGTACCTGCTTTGCCACTTCGGTAGTGACCTTTTCCACCTGCTCAAGATCGGAATCGTAGTGCACGCCCACCTCGACCAGTACCGACAGCTCTTTCTGCGGATAGTCATAGTTGATCAGTTTGGAGGACGAAATGCGGCTGTTGGGCATGATCACCGTATTGTTGGGCAGCATCTTTATCCAGGTGGAGCGCCAGCCGATCTTTTCCACAAAGCCCTGCTCGCCGGATTCCAGCTCGATGTAATTCCCCACCTGGATCGGCTTGTCGATAAGAATCTGGACGCCGGAAAAGAAGTTCTCCAGCGTCGGCTGCAGCGCCAACGCCACCGCCAGGGAGGTGATACCGAGAGAGGCGATCAACGGCGTGATCGAGATTCCCAGCGTACCCAGCAAAATCAGCACCCCGATCCCCAGCACCAGCGCCCGGGTCAGGATCATGGTGATACCGCGACTGTTACGCAGCACCGGCAAGGTGCGTGAATAATGATCGATGCACCCTTTGGCGATACCGTCGAACAGCAGCACCAGGGCAAGAATCAGCAGGATGCGAGCACCGTTATCGGTCAGAGACTCCAGCATCTCTGGCGCGATGTCGTAGTAGCGCAGCAGGCGCTCAAGAAAGATCAGGTTCAGCGCCAGAATCAGCACGGCGATCGGTAGCCGCAGGGCAGAGATCATCAGGCCATCGAAGAAAAATGAGGTACGCCCGGCAAGCCGGCTCAGATGCCCCAGCACCAACCGGGAAACCACCCACATCAGCATCATCGACAGCAGCGGCAGGCCCGTCGCGATCATCCAGTCGGGCAGCAGCAGGCCGCTCAGTTCATCGAGATTCTCCATTCCCTTCCCCTTGGCTTCTGATCATGCCCAGAATCGAAGCAACTTCCATTCCGCTTGGGGGTGGCAATAATCTCGCGGAGCCGATCTAGCCGCGCCAGAAAACCGGGGATAACAGCACCATCACCGTGAGCAGTTCAAGCCGGCCAAGGATCATCGCCAGGCTGAGGAGCCATTTCGCGGTGTCGGGCAGGGTATGGAAATTACCCGCAGGGCCGATGGTGTCACCCAGACCCGGCCCCACATTGGTCAGCGCCGTGATGGCACCGGTGAAGGCGGTGATAAATTCCACACCAAGTGCGGTAAGAATCAGGGTTGTAGCGGCCAGCACGATAAAGAACAGGAAGGAGAAGGCCACCGCCGAAGCGACGATATCGTCGGGGATCGGCTTGCCGTTATAGCGTATCGAGGTGATGCTGCGCGGGTGCACGAGCTTATGCATCTGGTCCGCCAGGAATTGGTAGGAAAGCTGGAAGCGAAACACCTTCATACCGCCACTGGTAGAGCCGGAGCAGCCGCCGATAAAGGTGGCGATAAAGAAAAGGCCGATGCTGAACTCACCCCAGAGGGTGTAATCCGCCGAGGCGTAACCGGTGGTGGTAATGATCGACACGATATTAAACGCCGCCTGGGTCAGCGTCCGCATCAGCGGCTCACCATCCAGAACCACCTGTTCCAGCGTCAGTATCGCGATCAGAAACGCCACGATGGCGATAAACCCCTTGGCCTGCTGATCGGCAAACACCGACCAGTTGCGCTGCGACAAAAAGCGGATATAGAGCATAAACGGCATGCCGCCGATCATCATGAACACCACGGCTATCCAGAGGATAGTGTCGTTGAAACGCCCCATGGAGGCATCATCGGTGGCGTAACCGCCGGTAGAGACGGTGGTCATGGCGTGGTTCACCGCGTCAAACGGGGTCATCCCGGCAACCCAGTAACAGAGACCACAGGCCAGCGTAATCATGAGATAGATAAACAGCAGACGGTGGGCCATCTCGTGGAATCGCGGCAGGGATTTTTCCGACCAGTCCGATGACTCGGTCTGAAACAGGCGCATACCACCGACGCGCAGAAATGGCAGTATGGTCACCGCCATGCCAATGACACCCAATCCGCCAACCCATTGCAGCAGCGAGCGCCAGAGCAGAATCGACGGCGGCAGCGTATTGATACCGGAGATCACCGTGGAGCCCGTAGTAGTAATGCCGGAGACCGCCTCGAACACCGCCTCGGACAGCGTCAGCGGGTGACCGGTCAGCATCAGCGGCAGTGCGCCGACGAAAGAGAGCTGCAACCAGCTCATGCTGGTGAGCAGGTAGAGCTGGCGCGAGGTCAGCCGGAAGCGCCGCTCCCGGCCCCAGAAAATCAGCAGGGCACCGAACAGCAGCGAAATGATTGCCGACTTCAGAAACGCCAGATATTCAGGATCCCCGACCAGGTAGCCGTAGATCATCGGGGCCAGCAGCAGGCCGGTCATGATCAGCGCAAGCACGCCACAAACGAAGAAAATCGGTCGAAATAGCCTCAGCATGGGCCGGCGTTCCTATCTCCCTGATCGCGAGCTCGATGCAGAAATCAGGGCCGCGTCACTTTCCATACCTAAAAGCAGATATCTAAAAGCAGATATCTAAAAGCAGATAGCTAATAACAGATATCCAAAACAGATGCCGAAACGGGCTTCCGGCGTTAAAACTGGACTCTGCGCAGCGTTACACCATCAGCAGCTCGTAGGCCTCGCGCACTCGCCGAAACTGATCGGCGTCGCCTCCCCTATCCGGATGATGGCGCGCCGCCAGGCGCCGGTAGGCGATACGGATCTGTTCGGTGCTGGCACGCTCTTGCAACCCAAGCACCGCCAACGCTTCACCCCGCTGGTCAGAACTCATATAGCGCTGCCAAAAGCCATCAAGCAGGGCGCGTACATAGTCGCTACTGCTTTTTTCAAACTCGCTCCAGTCCAGATAATAGTCCCGTAGCGGCTGATCGTCGGGGATGATAGCGGTTTCGGTGGAGTGATGGAAAGAATCCAGCGGATGCAGCTGGATATGCAACGCTGAGATGCTGATCTCGAACCCCTCTTCCGCCAACACGGGTCGCAGACGGTAGAGCGCGTTCATGATCAGGAAATGCTTACGAAACAGCAGCAGTTCAGGCGAGGCATCGGCATCCTGATCCAGGTGCAGACCATCAAACTCCAGCTGTTTCATCAGCGCATACTCGCTGAGCCCCTCGGGGTGTGCGTGCAGCAGCCTGGCGATCGGCGCCAGCAGCGGGTTATCCGGCATCCCTCTCTCCCGTCGGTGGATCAGGCCAGCCCCGCCAGTGTCAGCAGCTGCCGCCTGTCTACCTTGTCGATCTGTTGCGGTTTCAGGAACCTCTCAGCGTAACGGAGATAGATGCCTGACTCCAGGAAGAGCCGGAACAGGTCACCATCCAGGTGTTTGTCTTTCACCATGAAGGCGAGGATACGCAGGGACTCGGAGAGCGTCTTGGCATCCTTGTAGGGCCGGTCCGCCGCGGTCAGCGCCTCGAACACATCGGCTACCGCCATGATCCGCTCTTCGATACTGAGCTTACTGGCGTCAAGCTTGCGCGGATAACCGGTGCCGTCGATCTTCTCATGGTGATTACCGGCGATATCGGGAATCCGTTTCAGATCCTTCGGCAGCGGCAGCGACGTCAGCATACGAATGGTCTGCACGATATGGTCATTGATGATGAAACGCTCTTCATCGGTCAGCGTACCCTTCTGAATCGACAGGTTATACAGCTCACCGTGATTCGCTGCGTACTCTGGCAGGTCCATATTGAACCCCCAGGTATTATTGGGATCGCCGCGCTCCACGGCGGGCCGCCTTTCACCCCAGGGAATCAGGTGCTCGGGCCGATCAGAGAGCAGATACTCGATGACCGGCAGCTCCTCGGTCTCTTCCGGCAGTCTCTCAAACTCTTCGCGGGAGAGCCCCAGACGTCGATCAAAGTGCCGTTTCCAGCGACGTTTTCCGATCTGGTGCAGCTTTTCAATATCCTCATCCGGCATGAACTCCCCACCGGCATTGGACTTGGCAACCAGCGCGAACTCCTGCTGCAGGCTCTTCCTCAGCTGGTCACGCCTGGCCCGCAGATCCGCTTCGACACCGCCTTTGACGATACCGCGCAGATAGGCGATATCTGCATCGCGCCAGAGCACCTCAAAGCGGGTGCGGACTTCATGGATACGGTCGTACTGGGTCTCCAGCTTTGTCGCCTTGTCGACCACATATTCGGGACTGGTAACCTTGCCACAGTCATGCAGCCAGGCCGCAATACGAAACTCACGCCGCTGCCGGTCGTTCATACTGAACGCTGCGAACGCTTTATCCTTCGATGCCTGGGCCGCATCGACGAGCATTTCGGCCAGCTGCGGCACGCGGTCGCAGTGGCCACTGGTGTAGGCCGACTTGGCATCGATCGCATCGGCGAGCAGGCGGATGATCGATTCTATCAACGCATTCTGAGCTGCTACCTGGCGCTGGGTTTCGATTGCGGTAGCGGCGGAGCCGGACACCTCTGCCACGAATTTGCTGTAGCTGGACTCGTACGCCGCGATCTCAGGGGGCAGCACCAAGGCCAGAATACCCAGCAGGTCGCTGTCACGATCACGCAGCTGCGTAGTCATAACCGCTTCACCCTGCCGGCCCAGCTGCTCTCGCAACTGAGCACAGAGCTCATCGGCACTGCTACCAGATACCGCAAACTGCTCCGGCGCACTGCGCAGTCCACTATTGGTGGCGCGCCGGAGGATCTGTTCCTCTTCATCGTAAAGATAGATGGCGCCCGAGGCAGCAGAGGTGATCCTGACCAGCTCCGCCGTGACTCGATGCAGCATTTTATCCAGATCACGCTCATGGGCCAGCAGGTGGGAAATTGTCTGGAAACCGGTGATCGCACTGGACATCTGCCGGATCAATTCAGACAACCGGCGCACTTCATCCACCCGGGACTTTCGCGGTACTTCCTTACTGAAATCGAACTGCACCAGGGCACTGACCTGCTCGGACAGACGCCGCAAAGGTTTGGAAACCATTCGCCCGGCCCAGGAACCGACCAGCAGCAGCACCAGCATGACCAGAACCGACCAGAGAATCAGCCGAAGACTTTGCTGTTTTGCATCCGCTAACAGGGCATCCGATGGAATGGCAAACAGCAGACGGGTGGTGCCTCGTCCCCCCGCCTGCATCTCTTCTACAAAGCCGATCCAGTTGCGACCCTCAATATCCAGCCGCTGCATTCCTGAGCCTATACCGTAGTCGGACAGACGCGTCAGCACCGGCACACTCAGTTCGTCGATATAGGCCAGCCTCAGCCCCTCATCGGCGTCTTCTTTCACCACCCGGGTGATATCGGAATAGGCCACCACATGATCGCTGGGCGTCACTATGGCGATCTCCGCCTTACTCTCGCCACGGAGCAGGCCGATCACCGAGGAAAAGTCATTGACCGAGGCATCCACACCGATTACAGCGCCTCCGCCCGCGCTACGCTGTGCCAGGGTCACGCCGATTTCGGCGGTGGTGAAAAAGATATAAGGGCTGGTCAGAACCGTATCGGTCGTGTCAGACGCACTGTCATACCAGGGCCGGCGGCGAGGGTCGTAGTTATAGTCAGGCTTGGCGCGGGCTTCCACCAGGTTCAGATCGGCGTCGTAGAACTCCCAGAGAGAGCGGAAGCTTTCATTCCCTGCACTGCCATCCCCTGCGCTGCGTTCGATACTCTGCAGCAGATACGCGGCATCCCTGGGGGCCGCTACCGACTCCTTGACCGAGGTATAGCGCAGACGCCGCAGCAATACGAAACTGCCGTCATCGTAGCCTACATAGACCGAGCTGAGCAGCGAACTGGTGCCAAGGGCAGTCACCAGTACCGGGAGGCGTGCCTTACGCGCTGCCAGATCCTGCGCCTCAGCGATGGGATCCCGGGAGAGCATCTGTACCGTGCTTTTCACCGGACTCAGCAGAGCGTCTATATGCGTATCCAGGCTCTCAGCCAGCTGCTCGGCACGGGCACTAGACTCGTTGATCAGCGTCTCGCGCTGCCCATAATACGAACCACCGATCAGAACCAGTGCCAGCACCAGCATGCTGACTACGATCGTTCCACTGACAAGCACCTGAAGCGGAAAGTGCAGCCGTCGTCCATCCATGCGCATTACTCGGTACGTTTATTGAACGTTAACTATCAAGCACTGCCCGGCGCAAAGATCAGAGAGAGGCCTCCCCTTTCAAGAGGAACAGATCCAGTTACCGGCAATGAAAAATATCAGCGATCCTTTCCGAAAGCGATGCACGCCCGAGCCATCACTGACTCAGGTCAGTCTGTGCCTTCCTGAGCCTTGGCCATGTTCCGGTCTGCAATATCGTTCTGCATCTCTTCCATGATCCAATCACGAAACGCGCGCATTCCGTAAGTCAGCGCCCGCTTCTCTTTATAGACCAGATAGAAGGCGTTTTGGGTATCGAAAGCCAGCTCAAAAGGCGCAGCCAGCTTGCCGGTTTCGATCTCTCGTTCGACCAGCACCCGGTCCGCCAACGCGATACCTATGCCTTCTATTGCTGCGGATACCGCCAGCGAGGTACTGGAGAAGGACATGGTGCGCGTCGCGGCTGACAGACTGACCCCGATCTCACGCAGGGCCCGGTTCCATTCATGACGCCGACCTGAAATATAGATCAGGGTGTGGTTGACCATATCTTCCGGCGTCTGGATCGCATTATCGCCCTCCAGAAAAGAGGGGGCGAATACCGGCGTTTGTACGATATTACGCAGCAGGTGCGATTCCACCCCTTCCCAGTTGCCGCGGCCGTAGTAGACCGCCATATCGGTATCGGAGTGCTCGAAGTCGATATAGCCCATGGTAGAGCTGAAGCGCAGCTCCACATCGGGGAAACGCTGCTGAAAACGGGTGATACGCGGCACCAGCCAGCGAGTCAGGAAGAAGGGCGCCACGCTGATATTCACAGCAGAGGTATTGGTAGCAGTCATCAGCCGTCGGGTGGCGCTTTCCACCTCGTCCAGCGCCAGCTGTACCGAGCCAAGGTAACGCTCACCGGCACCGGTCAGGTAAACCTGGCGTTTTTCCCTGCGAAACAGCTTTTGTCCTAAAAATTCCTCAAGCGATTTGAGCTGGTGACTCACCGCAGAGGGCGTGACGCACAGCTCTTCGGCAGCCTTGTTAAAGCTACCGTGCCTGGCGGCCGCTTCAAAAACGCGCAGGGCATTGAGTGGGGGCAGACGTCTGATAACCAGCTCCTTACGATGAATTAGTTTTTCTCAACTATAGACTGAAAAAGGGTCGTTTGCCCATAGCAGGCTTCGACTTTAGTATGGTGATTGAAAATTGATCAACACCTTATAGCAAACCCGGAGTCACAGATGAGCAATTCAAACCCTGAATTCGAACTGAAATACAACGAACTCGACATGATCGACGTGGATTACTACATCGAACGCGCCCGCGCTGAACGTGCTACTTATGTCGCCAACCTGTTCCGCAAGGCTTTCTTCAAAACCTCTGAAAAAAGCGGCAAAGCACGCGTTTCCTACAACCTCCAGCAATCACCGGCTCATTAAGCCAGTGATTGCGAGGCTGGTTCACTGACCAGCGACTCGCACCCTCTCGCAACACCTCTTTCCGGCAGGTCCTCTGCCAAACGTAAAAATCGGCGAAAATTTCATAACAACTCTGGGTAACCCAGACGCCTTTCTACGTGCGTGAACAAGCCCCCCCACAACAATTCGCAGACTACGACAACCAAGGCTCAGCTGTATGAGTCTAAGCAACTCGCTTAGTTTCAGCGATCACGCGACGGCACAACCTGATCCAGGACTTCGAAAAAAGTCTAAAATCGTCGCTATTAGGCATACAGTTTCTAATGTTTTAGCCGATAAATAGATTGGCCTTAATTGCGTACATGTATCTAATCGCATATAAGTAAATAATCTTCGACTGCAGAGCAAGAGTCTATAATTGACTGATTTACTTGGACTCTTCCGACCCTTTCTGCATAGACGCCCCCTGCATGGAAGCACTCAATGATTCTGCTGAATCACATCTACACCGATATTCGTTCGCTGACCGCTTATGTAGAGCAGCACAAGCTGTACGAATGCTGCGGCCTCATACAGCTTTTCTTCAGCACCATGCAGCGAGAAAGACTGCAGCCGGTCCTGAGCCTGCTCAGAAAACTCGATGGTTTCAAAGTGATCGGCTCCTCCTCCGCCGGCGCCATCAGCGACGGTGACATTCAGGACGACGTGCTGCTGATCTCTTTTTCCAGCTTTGAACGGACACGGGTCGACGTTCGCTACCTGCCCGATATCACCCAGGAACAGGGGCGACTGCTCGGCGAAGAGCTGAACGACAGCGATGCAAAACTGATTATCGCTTTCGGTAACGCTATCAATGACAGCCCTGAGCCGTTTCTTCGCGGCATCGGTGAAGCCGCCGCCGCGCTGCCGATCACCGGCGGGAACGCAGCTGACAACCAGCAATATGAAGAGACCCTTGTCGTTTGCGATAATCGCATCTATGACCGAGGCATGGTGATCGCCATACTGCGCGGCAATAGTTTACGAGTCACACCGCGGCAGCTGCTGAACTGGACGCCAATCGGTGTAGAGATGGAAGTGACCTATAGCGTCGGTAATAAGGTCTATGCCCTCGATGGCCGGCCGGTGCTCGATACCTACCGCCACTACCTCGGAGAAGAGGTTGCCGCCTCACTGCCTGGCAGCGTCACCGTCTTCCCGCTGATCACCCGCGAAAACGGCATTAATATTGCTCGGACCCCGGTACGCCTGGACGATGATGGCGGCCTGGTGTTCGCCGGCGAATTTAACTTTTCCTGCCCGGTGCGCTTTGGCGTCGCCCTTGTCGACCAGATCCTGCAAAGCGCTCACAACACTCTGCGTGAGCTGAGTTGCGACGTGCCCCTTGAGGCACTGTATATCTACTCCTGTCATAGCCGGCGCCTGATGTCCGAAGCAAACAGCTGCGCTGAGACGGCGATACTTTCCCACGCAGGTCCCTCTGCTGGATTTGTGACTCAGGGCGAGTATTTTCATGCCCCTGGCATCAACAGGCTGCAGAACTCCACCACCACACTGGTCGCCCTGTCAGAAAGTGATGAAGTCGGGGTGAATGCCTCTCCGCTGGAAGAGCCGCCTGCACAGGAAGTCTCGACACTGCGCTCGCTGTCTCACCTGGCCAACGCCACCGCGAATGCGCTGCGTCTGTCGATAGAACAACTGGAGCAGTACAAGAGCGCCCTGGATCAGACAGCTATCGTGTCGAAGACCGACAAGAGCGGCAGAATCACTTATATAAATAATCTGTTTGAGGAGATCAGCGGCTACTCCGCCGACGAAGTGTTGGGGCAGACCCATGCAGTGTTGCGCCACCCCGATATGCCGGACTCCCTGTTTCAGGATCTCTGGCGCACTATCAGCTCAAAAAAGATCTGGAACGGCGTCATCAAAAACCGCAAGAAAAACGGTGAAAGCTACTACGTCCAGAGCACGCTGGTACCGATTCTCGATGACGCCGGGGAGATCGCTGAATATATCAGCATCCGTAACGATATCACCCAGGTGATGCAGAACGAGGCACTGATCGCGCAGCAGCGTACCGATAAGCTGACCGGGCTTCCGAGTCGCGCCAAACTGCTGGAAGATATCGAGAACGACCAACCAGAGCAGTTGGCGCTGACCGACCTGCGCAACTTCAAGTCAATTAACGACTATTACGGCATCGGTAATGGCGACAGAGTGATCGCCGAGATTGCCCAGCGATTCATGCAGATGCTAGCCCCGCAAAAGGTCCGCTGTTACCGTCTTTACGGTGCAAGTTTCGCCTTTTTGCCTGCGCCGAAGATGTCACTGGAAGCGTTTGAAGCCCTGCTGCTCGAAGCGCGCCGGGCGATTCAAACAACGGGGTTTAGCGCCAACGGCGAAGAGATTGATATCGAATTCAGCCTCGGTATGGCAAGAGGCTCCAGCCACCTGCTGGCACTGGCAGAAACCGCTATTCAGAAAGCCAAGCAGGAGAAAAACAGCGACCAGATTCTCACCCTCAGCGACCAGGAACAGGAGCACCTCAACCGCCTGTACTGGATCAATGAAGTAAAAGATGCACTGGAGGATGATCGGATCACCGCTTATTTCCAGCCTATAGTATCAAGTACAGACAGCAGCGATATCCGCTACGAGGCTCTGCTGAGGATGCTGGATCGCCAGGGTGCTCCGATATCTCCCTTCCACTTTCTCGATACCATCAAGCAGACCCGACACTACCCCGCCATCACCCGGCGGATGCTGGATATCGTGCTCAGCACGGCGCGTCGTCATCAGCACCGTATTTCTGTGAACCTGTCGGCGGAAGATATAGAGAACGATGGCACCCGACAGTACATTATCGAGCGCCTGGCCGAAAATGATGGGCCGCCCATCGCGCTGGAGATCACCGAAAGCGAGTCGCTATCGGATTTCGCCGAGGTGAGGGATTTCATCCGCCAGGTACGCCGGTACGACACCCGCATCGCCATCGATGACTTTGGCAGCGGTTACTCCAACTTTTCCTACCTGGTTGAACTGCAACCGGACTTTATCAAGATCGACGGATCGATCATCTCCGGCATACTGGAGGACGAAAAAAATATGGTCGTAACCCAGAGCATCATCGATCTGGCGCATAAAACCGGTGCCAAGGTCGTGGCCGAATTTGTCTCCAGCGATGAGCTTGCCAACTGTCTGCGGGGCCTGGGTGTTGATTACCTGCAGGGGTTCGCGCTGGGAAAACCGGCGCCCATGGATTGATCGGGCGCCATTTTTCAGATCCGTGCCGTCAGGCGATTCCAGGCGCTGGCAACCGGCGCTTCCAATAACGATTCACCCAGAGCGACAGCAGGATCACAGCACCTCCGAGCGCCAGGCGCAAAAGGTCAGCATCCCGGTTCCAGATAATTAAATTCACCAGCAGACCGGCCGGAATCAACGCATTGTTCATAATCCCCAGCGTACCGCCGTCGACGAGGGTTGCCCCCTTATTCCAGAGATAGAAACCAAGCCCTGAAGCCAGCAGCCCCAGCCAGGCCAGAACCCCCCACTGCAGTGATGTCTGCGGCAGTTTCTCTGGATTACCCAGCAACAGAAACGCTGGTAATACAACAATCAGCGCGCCGATAAAGAAGAGACCAAAACTGCGGTACAGCGGCCCCTCCACCGCATAGCGCTTCACCAGGTGCGCATAGCCCACCTGCCCCGCGGCAAACGCCAGGTTGGCCAACTGCAGAATCAGGAAGCCGGTGAGAAATTCACTGGAGATATTGTCGTAACGGATAATCGCCGCGCCCACTACCGCCATGGCTGTGGAGATCAAAGGACCTGCCGTAAACCGACCTTTCAGCCCCTCGTCGATGAGCGCCACATAAAGCGGCGTGGTAATGGTAAACAGCAGCACCTCAGGCACACTCAGGTATTCGAACGACTGGTAAAGGCAGACGTAGGTGACGCCAAACTGCAGCGCACCACAGACCGCGATCCCGGCGATCAATCCATTGGGAAGCCCTTTGAGACGCAGTAGCGGTAGAAACAACGCGCCCGCCAGCAGTATGCGCGTCAGCACCGCAAAATAGCTGTCCACCCGCCCGGCGAGATATTCGCCAATCAGGCTGAATGAGAATGCCCAGAGCAGAGTCACAAACACCAGGTAACGCACAGCTGCTTCCTTTAAGAGTTGAAATAAGGGGACGAAAAAGGGCGGCCTGAGGCCGCCCTTGAGATCATGCGTCGATCAACGATCAGTTGATTTTGGCGTCCAGTTTGCCAGCATCATACTGCTCGGCCATGGTCTCCAGAGAGATCGCCTTGATCTTGTCGGCGTGACCAGCGGTTCCGAAGGCTTCATAACGGGCGATACAGATATCGCGCATGGCGCCGATGGTTTCCTTAAGGTATTTGCGCGGGTCAAACTCGGACGGGTTCTGCGCCATAAAGCGACGCACTGCGCCGGTGGAGGCCAGACGCAGGTCGGTGTCGATGTTTACCTTACGTACACCGTGCTTGATACCTTCAACGATCTGCTCGACCGGCACACCGTAGGTTTCCGGAATCTCACCGCCGTATTCATTGATGATCTGAAGCCACTCCTGGGGAACAGACGAGGAGCCGTGCATCACCAGGTGGGTGTTCGGAATACGGGCATGGATCTCTTTGATACGACCAATGGACAGCGTATCGCCGGTGGGCGGCTTGGTGAACTTATAAGCACCGTGGGAGGTACCACAGGCGATCGCCAGGGCGTCCACGTTAGTGGCCTTAACGAACTCAGCGGCTTCATCCGGATCGGTCAGCATCTGGTCGTGGGACAGCACGCCCTCGGCACCGATACCGTCTTCTTCACCGGCCATACCGGTTTCCAGGGAGCCCAGGCAGCCCAGCTCACCCTCAACGGAAACGCCACAGGCGTGCGCCATCTCAACGGTACGACGGGTCACGTCCACGTTGTACTCGTAAGAGGTCGGGGTTTTACCGTCTGTGCCCAGGGAACCATCCATCATAACGGAGGAGAAGCCCAGGGCGATGGAGCGCTGGCAGACAGCCGGGCTGGTACCGTGGTCCTGGTGCATACAGACCGGCACATCGGGAAACTCTTCGATAGCCGCCAGGATCATGTGCTTGAGGAAGTTGGAACCGGCGTACTTACGCGCACCGGCAGATGCCTGCACGATCACCGGAGAGTTGGTCTTGGATGCGGCTTCCATGATGGCACGCATCTGTTCCAGGTTGTTGACGTTAAACGCCGGAATGCCATAACCGTACTCGGCGGCATGGTCCAGCAGTTGACGCATTGAGATCAGTGCCATGTTATTTCACCCTTAATCTTTGAAAAACGTGTAATCCGTTTGTGGGCCGCCTGGGCGGCCCTTAATCCTTGATGTGCTTTACTGCGCCGCACGCTGCTCAAGCATGGCTACCGCCGGCAGCACCTTACCCTCTACAAATTCGAGGAACGCACCGCCCCCGGTAGAGATGTAGGAAACCTGCTCGGCGATGCCGTATTTATCCACTGCTGCCAGTGTATCGCCACCGCCGGCGATGGAGAAACCGGCACTGTCGGCAATCGCCAGCGACAGGGTTTTGGTGCCTTCGCCAAACTGATCAAACTCGAACACACCCACAGGGCCGTTCCAGATGATGGTGCCCGCTTCTTTCAACAGCTCCGCCAGGTTTGCGGCAGACTGAGGACCGATGTCGAGGATCATATCGTCCTCGGCCACGTCATCAACAGCCTTGATAGTCGCCGTGGCGGTTTCAGCAAACTCGGTTGCCACAACCACATCCACCGGCAGCGGGATGCTCACCTTTTCCATCAACGCCTTGGCGGTACCGACCAGGTCGTGTTCGCACAGTGACTTGCCCACCGGCTTGCCAGCAGCGGCCAGGAAGGTGTTGGCGATACCACCGCCGACGATCAGCTGATCGCATTTCTCGGACAGTGCGTTGAGCACTTCCAGCTTGGTGGATACCTTGGAACCACCGACGATGGCCGCCATCGGGCGTGCCGGCTTATCCAGCGCCTTGCCCAGCGCATCCAGCTCGTTAGCCAGCAGCGGACCTGCGCAGGCCACGGGAGCGAACTTGCCGACACCGTGGGTAGAAGCCTGGGCGCGGTGAGCGGTACCAAAGGCGTCCATCACGTAGATATCGCACAGCGCTGCCATCTTCTGGCTCAGAGCTTCATCGTCTTTCTTTTCACCATTGTTAAAACGGACATTTTCCAGCAGTACCAGTTCACCCTCTTCCAGATCGAAACCGCCATCAAGCCAATCTTTGACCAGCGGCACTTCACGACCCAGCAGTTTGCCGATATGGCCGGCAACCGGTGCCAGGGAGTACTGCTCTTCGTACTGACCTTCGGTGGGACGCCCCAGATGAGACATCACCATGACCTTGGCGCCCGCCTTCATTGCCATTTCAATGGTTGGCAGCGAGGCGCGGATGCGCGCGTCCGAGGTTACCTGTCCATCCTTGACCGGTACGTTGAGATCTTCACGGATCAGCACGCGTTTGCCTGCCAGATCCAGATCCGCCATTTTCAGTACGCTCATTCCAGATTCCTGTAATTAAGTCAGTTAAATCTTATTTATGGTGTTCTATTTTTTATCGATCGCCTGAGCCGCCAAGCAACTCAACGCAGATCCATCCAGTGTTGCGCCACGTCGAGCATGCGGTTGGCAAAAGCCCACTCATTGTCGAACCAGCATAGCAGCTTCAGCATCCGCCCTCCGGCCAGGCTGGTCTGGGTACTATCGACCACTCCCGAGCGCGGATCGCGATTGAAATCCACCGAGGCGTGCGGCTCGTCCGTGTAGCCCAGTATCCCTGCCAGCGGCCCTTCCCGGGTGGCGCTGCGCAGCATGTTATTAACCTCATCCACCGTGGTATCGCGCTTCAGGTTGATCGACATGTCCATCAGCGAAACATTGATCGTCGGCACCCGCACATGGCGACAGCTGAAACGCCCCGCCAGATGCGGCAGCAGACGGTCAATCCCCCGGTCCAGACCGGTATCCACGGGTATGATCGACTGCAACGCACTGCGCGTCAGGCGCAGATCGGTACGATGGTAGGCATCGATTACCGGCTGGTCGTTCATAGCCGAGTGGATCGTCGTGGTCAGACCGTGCTCGATACCGAAGTGGCGATCCAGCAGGTCCAGCACCGGAATCACGCAGTTGGTGGTGCAGGATGCGGCCGAGATGATGCGGTGCTCCGCCTTCAGCGTGTTCTGGTTAACCCCGAACACCACGGTGGCATCCACCTCCGGCAGTGCCGGCTGGGAAAACAGCAGCCGGCCGGCGCCGGCCGACAGATGCTGTTCCGCCACTTCGCGGCTTTTAAATGAACCTGAGCACTCCAGAATCAGATCGATGCCGAGTTCATCCCAGGGCAGCTCGCGGGGATCCTCATAACTGAGCACGCGAATGCGATCTTCACCGATCAGCAGATAATCGCCATCCCTGTCCACGGGCAGCGGAAAGCGTCCGTGGGTGGTGTCATAGCGGGTCAGATAAGCCAGAGTTTCGATATCGGACAGCTCGTTAAGCGCAACCACCTCAAACCGGTCGGTCATACCGCGCTCATAGAGGGCGCGCAGCACACATTGCCCGATTCGACCATAGCCATTAATCGCTACTCGATACGCCATCGATACCTTTACCGAATGATAGAAGACAGAACGTAAAACGGGGCGGCCCATCCATTCAGGGAAGGACTACCCCGCCTACCGATCAGATCAGAGCCTTAGCCTTGGCAATCACCTTCTCAACGGTGAAGCCGAAGTGCTTGAACAGCTCACCGGCGGGCGCCGACTCACCGAAGCTGCGCATCGCGATGATGGCGCCATCCAGGCCCACGTACTTGTACCAGAAGTCGGCATGAGCCGCTTCGATAGCCACACGGGCGGTAACGGACGGCGGCAGCACGCTGTCGCGGTAGCTCTTGTCCTGAGCGTCGAAACGCTCGGTGCACGGCATGGAAACCACGCGTACACGACGTTTCTCGGCGCGCAGGGCTTCAGCGGAATCCATCGCCAGACCCACTTCAGAACCGGTAGCGATCAGGATCACTTCCGGCTCGCCTTCGCAGTCGCTGAGCACGTAACCACCACGCAGGACGTCGTCGAACTGCTCTTCGCTGCGCGGCTGTGCCGGCAGTCCCTGACGGGAGAAGATCAGCGCACTCGGACCATCTTCACGCATCAGCGCGGATTTCCAGGCGATGGCGGATTCCACTGCATCGCAGGGGCGCCAGGTGTTCATGTTCGGGGTAGAACGCAGGTTGGCGATCTGTTCGATCGGCTGGTGAGTCGGACCATCTTCTCCCAGACCGATGGAGTCGTGGGTGTAAACGAAGATAGAACGCTGCTTCATCAGCGCCGCCATGCGCACCGCGTTACGGGCGTATTCCATGAACACCAGGAAGGTCGCACCGTAAGGGATAAAGCCGCCGTGCAGGGCGATACCGTTCATGATGGCGCTCATACCGAATTCGCGCACACCGTAGAACAGGTAGTTGCCGCTGGCATCTTCGCGGGTCACGCCCTTGGCGCCGGACCAGAGAGTCAGGTTTGAACCGGCCAGGTCAGCAGAGCCGCCCAGCAGTTCCGGCAACATCGGGCCGAATGCGTTCAGTGAGTTCTGGGACGCCTTACGGGAAGCGATGTTCTCACCCTTGTCGGCCACTTCCTTGATCCAGGCATCGGCCTTCTGAACAAAGTCGTGCGGCAGATCGCCAGAGAGACGGCGCAGCAGTTCGTCAGCCAGCTCAGGGAAGGCTGAACGGTAAGCTGCCAGGCGCTCGTTCCACTCGTTTTCATCCTGGGAGCCTGTTTCTTTGGCGCTCCACTCGGCATAGATCTCTTCCGGCACTTCGAACGCCGGGTAGTCCCAGTTCAGTTCTTTGCGTGCCAGTACAATCTCATCGTCACCCAACGGCGCACCGTGGCAATCTTCCTTGCCCTGCTTGTTCGGAGAACCGAAGCCGATGATGGTCTTGCAGCAGATCAGGGTCGGCTTATCGCTCTCTTCGCGGGCCTGTTCGATGGCATCACGGATCTGATCCGGGTTGTGACCGTCGATACCGCGGATCACCTGCCAGCCGTAAGCTTCAAAGCGGGCCGGGGTGTCGTCAGTGAACCAGCCTTCGACTTCGCCGTCGATGGAGATGCCGTTGTCATCCCAGAAGGCGATAAGCTTGCCAAGACCCAGAGTGCCTGCCAGAGAGCACGCCTCGTGGGAGATACCTTCCATCAGGCAGCCATCACCCATGAACGCGTAGGTGTGGTGATCGATGATCTCATGACCTTCGCGGTTGAACTGGCCTGCCAGAACCTTCTCGGCAATCGCCATACCTACCGCGTTGGTGATGCCCTGACCCAGCGGGCCGGTGGTGGTCTCAACGCCCGGGCAGTAACCCAGCTCCGGATGGCCGGCAGTTTTGCTGTCGAGCTGACGGAAGTTTTTGATATCGTCGATGGAGACGTCGTAGCCGCTCAGGTGCAGCAGGGAGTAGAGCAGCATCGAGCCGTGACCGTTGGACAGTACGAAGCGGTCGCGGTCGAACCAGTGCGGATTACTCGGATTGTGCTTGAGAAAGTCGTTCCACAGCACTTCGGCGATATCCGCCATGCCCATCGGGGCGCCGGGGTGACCGGACTTGGCTTTCTGAACGGCATCCATGCTCAACGCACGAATCGCGTTGGCAAGTTCTCGACGAGAGGACATTCACTCTACTCCTGGGTCTGGCCCAATTTGCGGATTAGCGGCTAAGAAGCTCGAATTTTGGAAGCGCAATTTTCGCGCAGATGACTCCGAGCTTCAAATCCAATTGCCACAATTTGAGCCAAATTCATGCCGATACAGCAAAATTTTCACGCCCGGCTCACCGAGAGCCCATGCAATAACGCTGTCAGACCGCTAAAATGTCCGTTTTCGGGTGGCCCAACAAAACCCGGGCGCCCCGCCTCCAGTTAATTGTTTTATCCGTTTCACTGCCTTGAAGGATTGCGCGTACCGATGAGCGAATACAGCCTGTTTACCTCCGAGTCCGTCTCCGAGGGCCACCCGGACAAAATCGCCGACCAGATTTCAGACGCCGTCCTCGATGCGATCATCGCCGAGGACAAACTGGCCCGCGTAGCCTGCGAAACCATGGTCAAAACCGGCGTCGCCATCGTCTCCGGCGAGATCAGCACCAGCGCCTGGATCGACCTGGAAAAACTGGTGCGCGATGTGATCTGCGACATCGGCTACACCTCTTCCAACGTCGGTTACGACGGCGAAACCTGTGGCGTCATCAACATCATCGGCAAGCAGTCGGTGGATATCGCCCAGGGCGTTGATCGCAGCAGACCCGAAGATCAGGGCGCCGGCGACCAGGGCCTGATGTTCGGCTACGCTTCCAACGAGACCGAAGTGCTGATGCCGGCACCGATCACCTTCTCTCACCGTCTGGTTGAGCGTCAGGCGGAAGCGCGCCGCTCAGGCCTGCTGCCCTGGCTGCGCCCGGATGCCAAGTCCCAGGTGACCTGCCGCTACGAAAACGGCAAGCCGGTGGCGATTGATGCCGTGGTACTGTCCACCCAGCACAACCCGGACGTATCCCAGGCGGACCTGCACGAAGCGGTTCAGGAGCTGATCATCAAGCATGTGCTGCCAGCAGAACTGCTGCACAAGGACACCCAGTACCACATCAACCCCACCGGTACCTTCGTTATCGGCGGCCCGGTGGGCGACTGCGGTCTGACCGGCCGTAAGATCATCGTTGATACCTACGGCGGCATGGCCCGTCACGGTGGCGGCGCATTCTCAGGCAAAGACCCCTCCAAGGTGGACCGCTCCGCCGCCTACGCCGGTCGCTACGTAGCCAAGAACATCGTCGCGGCAGGCCTCGCCGATCGTTGTGAGATCCAGGTTTCCTACGCCATCGGTGTTGCCGAGCCGACCTCCGTGTCGATCAACACCTTCGGTACCGGCAAGATCGCCGAGCATAAGATCATTGAACTGGTGCGCGATAATTTCGATCTGCGCCCCTATGCGATTACTCGCATGCTCGACCTGCTGCACCCGATGTACAAACAGACCGCCGCCTATGGCCATTTCGGTCGCCAGCCCTATGAAATGACGGTCGGTGACGACACTTTCACCGCCTTCCCCTGGGAAAAAACCGACAAGGCCGACGCATTGCGCGAAGCCGCTGGTCTCTGATCTCAATTAGATCTAGACTGCGAAATGAAGCCCGGCCAAAAGCCGGGCTTTTTCATCTGAGAACAACAAGATAGCTGCCCATAACGGGCAATATGGAGAGCCACTCCAAAAGGGACCAGGATCCAGCAGAACATGCAGCCAAAGGAGCCAACCTCAACACTGAGCAACCTCAGCATCCGCCGCAAATTGCTGTTGATGGTCACGCTCTCGCTTTTCTGCATTCTTGCCACCGCCCTGCTCGCTGCTTTCCTGCATCATAACGACCTGATCGATGCCCGCAAGCGCGAGGTGCGCAGTATTGTCGAAGTGGTCGGCGGCCAGCTTAACGAGCTCTATGCCCAGCATCAGAACGGCAATATCGACCAAACCCAGCTGCTTGAGCGCGCCCACCAGCTGCTCGATCCAGCCCGCTATCGCCATAACAACTACCTTTTCCTGCTCACCGACGAAGGCAGGATGCTGATCAACGTAGGTCGCCCTACGCTGGAGGGCCAGAGCTTCTCCGACCTGCGTGACGGCGATGGCAACCCGGTCATACCGGGACTGCTACAGGCGATCGCCGAAAACGATCAAACCTTCTGGCGTTATCGCTGGGCCCAGCTCGATCAGTCCGGCAACCTCACGCCCGCGACCGACAAGCTCAGCTATTTCATGCGCATCAGTGACAGCAACTGGCTGCTCGGATCCGGCGTTCACCTGGACGATATCCAGTCTCAGCTGTTCTCACGCCTGCTCAGCCTGGCCATTATGACCCTGGCCCTGCTACTGGCCACGCTGCTGGTAGCGCTGACCATTAGCCGCAATATCGCCAACCCGCTACGACGTTTGGCCCAAGCCACGCTGGAAATCACCAATTCCCGTCTCGGCATCGAGGTGGAAGATAGCCGCCGCCAGGACGAGATCGGCGCTCTTGCCCGCGCTATTCAACAGCTGCGCGACCACGCCCAGGAAAACCGGCGTCTGCGAAATCTCAGCGAACACGCCCGCTTCCTGGAAGAGTTCGACCCCGTGACCCGGCTTTACAATCGTCAGTCGCTGGGCGAGGCGCTGGAGCGTGAGATCACCCGTCAGCAGCGACAGCACAACCGCCTCGCAGTGCTGGTGATTCGCCTGGTGCTGCTGCGCGACATTACTACCCGCTGGGGGCCGGAATGCGGCAACCAGGTACTGCGCACTATCGTCGACCGGCTGCGCAAACACCTGCGCGTCGATGATATTCTCGGTCGCCACGGCGAAGATACTCTCACCCTGGTGCGCCCCGAGGCCGGCGATAATGACGCCATCCGTAAACTGATGCGCGAGCTGCTGGAGGTCATCTCCGCACCGATCACCATCGATGACCAGCCGTTCAACCTGCAGGGTCGCATCGGTGTCAGCCTCTACCCCGAGGATGGCGAGCAGGAATTCCAGCTTGTCGGCCGCGCCGAAGAAGCGCTGCGCGCCGCACGCCGAGCAGAGCGCGACTGGTACTGGTTCAATAATCTGGCCAGCGCGCCGGTGGATCAACGCCTGGGACTCTGGCAGGAGATCCAGGTGGCCATGGCTGAAAACCAGTTCTACCTGGTCTTTCAGCCGGTGTTCGATCTCGCCAGCAACCAACCCAACTCAGCCGAAGTGCTGCTGCGCTGGCGACATCCCGAGAAAGGACAGATATCGCCGGCGGTCTTCATCCCCTTTGCGGAACAGACCGGGCTGGTTAAACGGATCGACGAGTGGGTACTCCAGGCTGTGGCGAAGCAGCTGCGCAGCTGGAACGACCAGGGGCTGGCGATGCCGCTGCTGGCGATCAACCTGTCCGGCATCAGCTTCCTGCGTGCCGATCTTGAACAGCATCTTCGCAACACCTTCAGCGGCGATACCCACCTGCTTTCACACCTGGTGCTGGAGCTGACCGAAGGCGTTCTGATCGAGGATATGGACCGCATTCAACTGCAGGTCGAACAGGTACGCCAGTTGGGCCTCAAGGTGGCCATCGATGACTTCGGCACCGGCTACTCCTCCTTGAGCCGGATCCGCAACCTGCCGATCGACCACATCAAGATCGACCAGAGCTTTATCGAGGATATCGTCTCCAATCCGCAGTGCACCAAGATCGTCGAGGCGATCATGCTGATGGCCCACGGCCTGCGTCTGCAGGTGATCGCCGAGGGTGTAGAGCATGAGGACCAACTGCATCTGCTGCGCCAGCTGGGCTGTGACCTGGTACAGGGTTACCTGCTCAGCCATCCGCTGGAGCAGGCAGCATTCGAGGCGATGCTGCAGCAGGATCTGGAGATAGATCTGGAGATAGACTGACAGCACAGAGCTTATTTCAGGGGCTCTGCAACGGCTCCGTCTATGGCATAATCCCCACTATTTGCAGGTAACGAACTGACTATGCGAGTCCCCCGCGTCTATCTCGATCTGCCACTGAGCGAAGGCGCCCGTATCGAGCTGGATGAGAATGCCTTCAACCACTGCGTCAAGGTGCTGCGCCTGGCCGAGGGTGCGCCGCTGGTACTGTTCAACGGTGATGGCCTCGAATATCCCGCCGAACTCTGTGACGTGGCGAAAAAAAGAGCCTCTGCTCAGATCGGTGCGCCGCTGGATCCGGGCCGTGAGTCACCACTGACGATTCAGGTCGGCCAGGCGATCTCCCGTGGTGAGCGCATGGACTACGCGATTCAGAAGAGCAGTGAGCTCGGCATTTCACGTATCCAGCCGCTGTTTACCGAACGCTGCGAGGTCCGCCTCAACAATCAACGCCAGGAAAAGCGCCAGCGCCACTGGCAGCAGGTAGCGATCAGCGCCTGTGAACAAAGCCAGCGCGGCCGGGTCCCCGTTATAGAGGAGCCCTGCGCCCTCGGCGAGTGGATCGGCCAGGTCGATGCGGAACTCAAGCTGGTGATGCACCATCATACCGCTCAACCCCTGGCCTCTATCGAGCCACCAAAATCCGTGGCCCTGTTGATCGGACCTGAGGGCGGCCTCACAGAGGAAGAGGTGGAGCAGGCGATCGCTGCCGGTTTCCAGCCCGTGGCCTTCGGCCCCAGGGTAATGCGTACGGAAACCGCCCCCGTTGCCGCCGCCGCCATATTGCAGTATCTATGGGGCGACCTCGGCTAACCGGCCCAGTCGCTCCGTTCAGGACAGACAGGAATTTCAGATGACCATAAAAGTCGGCATCGTGATGGACCCCATTGAGTCGATCACCTTCAAGAAAGACACCTCACTGGGGCTGCTGCATGCCGCGCAGCGAAAGGGCTGGGAACTGCACTACATGGAGCAGAGCCACCTGTTCAGCCGCGATGGTGTCGCCCAAGCGAAAATGGCACCACTCAAGGTCGCTATGGATCCGGATAACTGGTTTGAACGCGGCGAGTACGCCATCCGCCCGCTGGCCGACCTGGACGTGATCCTGATGCGCCAGGACCCGCCCTTCACCAACGAGTTTCTTTACACCACTCACCTGCTCGCCATGGCCGAGCGCGAAGGTGTGCTGGTGGTCAACCGCACCCAGTCGGTGCGTGACTGCAACGAAAAACTGTTCGCTACCCAGTTCCCGCAGTGCTGCCCGCCGGTGCTGGTGACCCGCGATGCCCAGCTGCTGCGAGACTTCCATGCCGAACACCAGGACGTCATTTTCAAGCCGCTGGATGGCATGGGCGGCTCATCGATCTTCCGCATCAAAGAAGATGGCGTGAACCTGGGCGTGATCATCGAGACCCTGACCGAGCACGGCCAGCAGACCATCATGGCGCAGAAGTATCTGCCGGAGATCAAGGATGGCGACAAGCGTATTCTGATGATCAACGGCGAACCGGTGCCTTATGCCCTGGCCCGCATCCCCTCTGCCGGTGAAACCCGTGGTAACCTGGCGGCCGGTGGCCGCGGCGAAGGCCGCCCGCTGAGTGACCGCGACCGCTGGATCTGTGAACAGGTAGGACCCACGCTGAAAGAGAAAGGATTGTTCTTCGTCGGTCTCGACGTGATCGGCGACTATCTCACCGAGATCAATGTCACCAGCCCGACCTGCCTGCGAGAACTGGATAATCAGTTCGGCCTGGATATCGGCATGCAGCTGATGGACTGTATCGAACAAACGCTGGGCCAGAACTAACGGCATGAAACTGCGGCAGGTATTGCAAGACGATAACGACTGGCGCCATCTCAGTAAGGAGCGCTTCGGCCTCCTGCTGTTCCTGGCAGCAGCCTGTCACGGCATTTTGCTGTTGATGCTCAGCTTCGACTTTCCTGACCCTCCGCCGCCGCCCCAGACTCTGGATATCACGCTGGCGCAGTATGAGCAGGAGGAAGCACCTGAAGACGCTGACTTCATCGCCCAGTCCAACCAGCAGGGCAGCGGCAGCAGCGAAGAGAAGGCGGTACCCTCCTCTCCTGACGAAGCCAGCTTCACCAGCGAGACTCCCAGACCGCAGTCGGCCCAGGCTGCGCCCACGCCGCCTTCGCCCGACCCTGAGCCAGTGAAACCAACCCCGCCAACGCCGGAACCACCGGCACAGCAAGCCCGGCCACAATCGCAAAGCGGCGAAACTGAGGTGGTTACCACCCAGGCCGAGACTCAGCCGCAGGCGGCAGACACTCAGGAACAGACCGCGGCGTCGAAACCTCAGCCGACACGCGGTACATCGACCTCACTGCTGGCTCGCAGCCTGGAGATCGCCAGCCTGCAGGCGCAGCTTGAGAACGAGCGCAAAGCCTATGCCAAGCGCCCCCGGGTTCTGCGCCTGACCGCCGCATCCACCATGTCCCACGAGGACGCCCGCTATCTGGATAACTGGCGCCGCAAAATCGAGAACGTGGGCAACCTGAACTATCCGGAGCAAGCCCGACGTAACAAGATCTACGGCATCTTAAGGGTGTTGGTGGAGATCCTGCCGGATGGCAGCGTCGACCGCATTCAGATCCTGGAATCCTCCGGCCACGCCATTCTCGACGATGCCGCTGTGCGTATCGTGCAGCTCGCCGCTCCCTTCCAGCCCTTCCCGGTGGAGATGCGCAAACGCGCTGACAAACTGGCTGTCATCCGTACCTGGAAATTTGAGAAACAGGCCCAGGTGTACTAATTTTTTATAGGTACTACGCTCAGGTTTGGGCCTTCCGGCCCCGCCCGCTCTATGTGCGTAGCGGCTTTGAAGATTTAAAAAGTTTCTTTAGGTTTGCGGTACCCCATTCAACCCAACCGGCAGCCCAGTTTATGGCCGTACCCACCCGTCTACGAAACCAGTTTCTGCTGTCCATGCCACACCTGGACGATCCCAACTTTGCCCAAACGCTGACCTACATCTGCGAGCACGGCGACTACGGCGCCTTGGGACTGGTGATCAATCGCTGCAGCGGTTTGCAGCTGCCAGACCTGCTCAACCATCTCGGCCTGCCCACCGGACCCGCTGCGCTGGCACAGCACCCGGTTTACGATGGCGGCCCGGTGCACCAGGATCGGGGCTTTGTCCTGCACCCGCACAGTGCCGGTACCTGGTTAAACACCCAGGAGATCACCGACGAAATCAGCGTTACCAGCTCCCTCGATATCCTCGAAGCGATCGCCGCCAACCAGGGCCCGGACGAATTTATTGTCACTCTGGGTTACGCCGGCTGGGGTCCAGGTCAACTGGAGGAGGAATTGAGCAACAACCTCTGGTTAAGCTGCCCCTTCAATTTCGATATAATATTTCGGATGCCAGCCGAGGAGCGGCTCAACGCTGCGGCATCCATGCTCGGAATCAATCTGAATCTACTGACGGCTCACGCCGGTCATGCCTGAACACATATAAGCATTCATGAGCACAGACAATCAGCAGGTGATGGGCTTCGACTTTGGCAGCGGCCGCATCGGCGTGGCCATCGGCCAGACAATCACCGCCACAGCTTCGCCACTGGACCCCCTGACCGCCCGCGACGGTAAACCCGACTGGCAGGCACTGGATAACCTGATCGCCGACTGGCAACCCAGTACTCTAGTGGTTGGTCTGCCGCTGAATATGGACGGCAGTATCAGCGATATGGCCCGCCGCGCGCGCAAGTTCGCCAACCGCATCCAGGACCGTTACCAACTCCCCTGCTTTCTGATCGACGAGCGTCTCACCACCGCCGAAGCCAAACGCATACATCTCGAGGCCGGCGGCGGCACCAATTTCAAACAGGAGTCCGTGGACGGCATCGCCGCCCGCCTGCTGCTGGAAGACTGGTTCGCCAGTGATACCCGTATACCGAGTCATACCCGACTGGAGGACCTCTATGTTATCGGGAACCCTTAGCGTTGAAGCCCTGCTGGAGAAGATCAGCGGCGAAACGCGTGCTCAGATTATTCAACGTGAAATCAAAGACCCGCTGATGATCGGCATCCGCACCGGTGGTGCCTGGATCGCCGAGCGGCTGCACCAGGATCTCGACATCGAAACGCCGCTGGGCGTGCTGGATATCTCCTTCTACCGCGATGACTTCACTCAGGTCGGCCTGAACCCCAAGGTTCAGCCTTCCCAGCTTCCCTGCCCGGTGGAAGGCCGCCATATTCTGCTGGTTGACGACGTCGTCATGACTGGCCGCACGATTCGCGCCGCCCTGAATGAGCTGTTCGACTACGGCCGCCCCGCCTCGGTAATGCTGATTACGCTGCTGGATCTGCAGCGCCGCGAACTGCCGATCCAGGCCGATGTGGTCGGCGGCACCCTGGCCCTTGGGCCAGACCAGTCGATCAAACTGAGCGGCCCCGATCCCCTTACCCTGACCATTCGCCAGCGCGACTGACTTTAAGCCGGGAAAAGACCATGTCCGAACCGATCAACCGATGCCCGATCCAGCTGACCGAAAACGGCCAGTTACGCCATTTTCTGACCACCGAAGGGCTGCCGAAAGAGCTGCTGACCGAGATCCTCGATACCGCCGACTCCTTCGTCGACATGAGCGCCCAGCAGGTTAAAAAGGTACCGCTGCTGCGCGGTAAAACCGTGGTGAACCTGTTTTTCGAGGCCAGCACCCGAACCCTGTCCACGTTCGAGCTGGCCGCCAAGCGCCTCTCCGCCGACGTGCTCAACCTGAACATCAGCACCTCATCCACCAAGAAGGGTGAAACCCTGAAGGATACGCTGATGACCATGCGCGCCATGCATTCGGACATGTTCGTGGTGCGTCATTCCGACTCTGGAGCTGCGCACTTTATCGCCGAACAGGTCACGCCTGATGTGGCGGTGATCAACGCTGGCGATGGCCGTCATGCGCACCCGACCCAGGCGATGCTGGATATGCTCACCATTCGCCGCCACAAGGGCCAGTTCGAAGGACTCAAGGTTGCCATCGTCGGTGACATTCTGCACTCCCGGGTAGCGCGCTCGCAGATCCACGCGCTGCGTATCCTCGGTGCCGAAGAGATCCGCGTTATTGCGCCGCAGACACTGCTGCCGCGTCATATCGAATCCCTTGGCGCCAGGGTCTACACCGATATGAACTCCGGCCTGCGCGACGTGGATGTGGTGATGATGTTGCGTCTGCAGAAAGAGCGTATGGACAGCGCCTTGCTGCCGAGCGAGTCCGAGTTCTACAAGCTGTACGGCCTCACCCGCGACAAACTGGCCTTCGCCAAGCCGGATGCCATCGTCATGCATCCGGGCCCGATCAACCGTGGCGTGGAGATCGAATCCGCCGTGGCGGACGGAGAGCGTTCGGTGATTCTGGACCAGGTCACCAACGGCATCGCCGTGCGCATGGCGGTGATGTCCATGGCGATGAGTGGCCAGCTCGCCGAGAAAAACCGTGCCCAGCCGGATATCGACAACCTCAACCTTTAAGGACCGAACAGCGCATGAACATTCTTATTCGGGGTGGCCGGCTGATCGATCCGGCCCAGCAACTGGACCAGATAGGTAACCTCTATATTCGCGGCGAAGAGATTCTCGCCATCGACGAAGTACCGGAGGGCTTTGAAGCCGAGGAAGTGATCGAGGCCGAAGGCCTGGTGGTTTGCCCCGGCTTTATTGACCTTTGCGCCCACGTCCGCGAACCGGGTTATACCCAGAAAGGCAATATCGCCAGCGAAACTGCCGCAGCGGCGGCCGGCGGCATCACCACGCTCGTGACTCCGCCCACCACCAAACCGGTGGTCGACACCCCTGCCGTAGCCGAGCTGATTCAGGATCGCGCCGCCGAACAAGGCCTTGCCCGCGTGCTGCCAATGGGCGCTCTGACCCAGGGGCTGGCCGGCGAGCAGCTGGCACCGATGCATGCCCTGGCCAGCTCTGGCTGTATCGCCTTTACCAATACCCGCAAACCGGTAGCCAGTACGCTAGTGCTATTGCGCGCGCTGGAATATGCCGCGACCCATGATCTGCTGGTGATCTTCCAGGCACAGGATCAGTCGTTGAGCGTTAACGGCTGCATGCATGAAGGCGCCACCAGCACGCGCCTGGGCCTGAACGGTATCTCCGAAGCGGCCGAGACCATCGAAGTCTCCCGCTGTCTGATGCTGGTGGAACAGACCGGCGTGCGCGCGCATTTCGGCCAGCTCTCCTGCGAGCGCTCGGTACGCCTGATCGAAGCAGCCCGCGAACGCGGCCTCAACGTCACCGCCGACGTATCGATCCAGAACCTGCTGCTGATCGACGAATCGGTCAGCGGCTTCGACGCCGACTACCACCTGCTGCCACCGCTACGCGGCCAGCTGGACCGTGCCGGCCTGCGTCAGGGCCTGGTCACCGATACGCTGCAGGCGATCTGCTCCGATCATCAGCCCCACGAAGCGATCGCCAAGCAGGCGCCCTTCGCCGCTACAGAGCCGGGCATGAGCAATCTGGAGACCCTGCTTTCCCTGTCGCTACAGCTGGTTGAGGAACAACTGCTGGAGCTTCCCCAGGTGGTTGAAAAGCTGACGTTGGGGCCGGCCAGAATCCTCGGCCTGGATGACGGCACTCTGGAGGTGGGTACTCAGGCGGATATCTGTATCTTCGACCCCAATGAAGAGTGGCGGCTTGAGCCCGCGCAGATGCGCTCGGGCGGACGCAACACACCTTTCGCCGGTAAAACGCTGAAAGGCCGTGTGCAGATTACCCTGCTCGGCGGCGAGATCGTCTTCCGCCGCTAGGACCCTGACGCGCAGGACATAAAGAAAAAGGCCGCTGAAGTTCAGCGGCCTTTTCGTTGGCACTCTCGCAGGGGATTGCTTACATCCCTCTCACATCCGCATCGCCCTGGTAGTTCATGTTGTCTTCCTCATCCTGGAGCGTAAACGACGGCATATCGTCGGTTTCCAGATCCGGGTTGGTATCGGAATTCAGCTTGATCATCAGGCGCAGATCGTTGGCAGAGTCTGCGTGACTGAGAGCGGTCTCGTAAGTGATGATGCCATCCTTGTAGAGGATGTAGAGCGCCTGGTCGAAGGTCTGCATCCCCAGGTTGGTGGACTTCTTCACCACATCCTTGATCTCGTGAACCTCCGCCTTGCGGATCAGATCCTGGATCAGCGGGGTGTTGATCAGCACTTCGATGGCAGCACGGCGGCCCTTGCCATCCACGGTGGGCAGCAGCTGCTGGGCGATGATCGCTTTCAGGTTCAGCGACATATCCATCCAGATCTGATCGTGATGCTCAGGCCCAAAGAAGGAGATGATGCGGTCCAGCGCCTGGTTGGCGTTGTTGGCGTGCAGCGTGGCCAGACAGAGGTGGCCAGTCTCGGCGAACTGCAGTGCATACTTCATGGTATCCGCAGAGCGAATTTCACCCATCAGGATGACGTCAGGCGCCTGACGCAGGGTGTTTTTCAACGCCACTTCAAAGGATTCCGTATCAATACCCACTTCACGCTGGGTGATGATGCTCTTCTTATGCTTGTGGATATATTCGATCGGGTCCTCAATGGTGATGATATGACCCGCATGATGCACGTTGCGGTAGTCGATCATCGACGCCAGCGAGGTGGACTTACCGGTGGAGGTACCACCGACAAACAGGATCAGACCGCGCTTGGTCATCGCCAGATCCTTCAGCACCGGCGGCAGGTTCAGCTCTTCCAGTGACGGGATATAGTCGTTGATCGCACGCAGCACCATTGCCGGTGAGTTGCGCTGCATATACGCGCTGACACGGTAGCGGCCGATACCCGGCGCGCTGATCGCAAAGTTACACTCGCTGGTACCTTCAAACTCGGCCAGCTGTTTATCGTTCATGGTGCTGTAAACCAGCGCCCGCGCCTGTGCCGGTTTAAGGGTTTCGCGGGTCAGAGGCTTGATGGTGCCATCGACCTTGATCGACGGCGCAGCGCCGGCGGTCACGAACAGATCCGATGCCCCGCGCTCCGACATCACTTTCAGCAGTTGCGTAAAATCCACTCTTTATTCTCCTTCAGCGCATCAGAACGAGCTGGGGTTCTTCGCCTTTTCACGCGCGGTTTCGCGCGAAATCAGGCCTTTCTGTGACAGCTCGAGCAGCGACTGATCCAGGGTTTTCATGCCGTAGGCGGCGCCGGTCTGTATCGCTGAGTACATCTGCGCAACCTTGTCCTCACGGATCAGGTTACGGATCGCGGGGGTGCCGATCATAATCTCGTGGGCAGCCACTCGTCCGCCCTTGGGCTTTTTCAGCAGCGTCTGGGAGATAACGCCCTGCAATGATTCCGACAGCATGGAGCGAACCATGTCTTTCTCTTCGGCCGGAAATACGTCGATGATACGGTCGATGGTTTTCGCCGCTGAGGTGGTGTGCAGGGTGCCGAACACCAGGTGACCGGTTTCCGCCGCGGTCAGTGCCAGGCGGATGGTTTCCAGGTCTCGCATCTCACCCACCAGGATCACATCCGGGTCTTCACGCAGCGCCGAACGCAGAGCGTTGGAGAAGCTGTGAGTATCACGGTGCACCTCACGCTGGTTGATCAGGCACTTCTTGCTCTCGTGAACAAATTCGATCGGGTCTTCGATGGTCAGGATGTGGTCGGTACGGGTGTCGTTGACATAGTCCATCATCGCTGCCAGTGTCGTACTCTTACCGGAACCGGTCGGACCGGTCACGAGCACCAGACCACGGGGCTGATCCGACAGGTCACGAAACACCTTGCCCATGCCGAGATCGTCCAGCGTCAGCACCTTGTTGGGTACGGTACGGAACACCGCCGCCGCACCACGGTGCTGGTTGAATGCGTTGACACGGAAACGTGACAGTTTGGGTACTTCGAACGAGAAGTCGGTCTCGTAGTTTTCCTCGTATTCCTTACGCTGCTTGTCGTTCATAATATCGTAGACAAGCGTGTGTACCTGCTTGTGATCCATCGCCGGCAGCTTGATGCGGCGCACGTCACCATCGACACGAATCAACGGCGGCATGCCGGCGGTCAGGTGAAGGTCGGAAGCGCCTTGCTGTACGGCGAAGGCGAGAAGTTCGGTAATATCCATAATGCGGCCCGGGGCTTGTATCTTTAGAGTCCTGTTCTAGCAGAATAGCCCCCACATGCCAATTAGATTGGTCAAAGGCAGATGAATAGTCATATTTCTGATCGAATTCTAACCGTAAACCAGCAGATCGAGAGCGCCTGCAAGCACGCCGGACGCACTCGGGACAGTGTTCAGCTACTGGCGGTTAGCAAAACCCGCTCCGCTGACGAGGTCCGCAGCGCCGTCGCGCAGGGACTCACCCACTTCGGCGAAAACTATCTGCAGGAAGCGCTGGATAAAATCGAGGCACTTTCCGACCTCGAGCTTGAATGGCACTTCATCGGCCCCATCCAATCCAATAAGACACGCCCCATCGCCGAGCATTTCGACTGGGTACACAGCGTCGACCGGCTGAAGATCGGCCAGCGTCTGTCAGAGCAGCGTCCCGAAGGGATGGAACCGCTGAACATCTGCCTGCAGGTGAATATATCCCGGGAGGAGAGCAAGTCCGGCTGCGATCCGAACGAGGCTCCGGCGCTGGCCAAAACATTGAGCGAACTGCCCGGCGTGCGTCTGCGTGGTCTGATGGCCATTCCGGCGGCCACCGATGATCCGGCTGAACAACATCGCGCCTTTGCGGACCTGCGCCAGTTACTGGAGCAGATCTGCAGCGAGCTGCCAGATCTGGACACCCTGTCGATGGGCATGTCCGGCGATCTTATTCCGGCCATCGAAGAGGGCGCCACTATCGTCCGTATCGGCACGGCACTGTTCGGCCCAAGAGCCCCAAAGCCGGCCACAACAACCGACTGACAACCAGGATTTTACCGTGACACAGACTGCAAAAATCGCATTTATCGGCGCCGGCAACATGGCCAGCGCCATTTTCGAAGGCCTGATCGCCAACGGCTACCCGGTCGACCAGATCTGGGTGACGGATCGTAGCGAAGAGAAACTGGCGCCCTACGCCGCCCGTGGCCTCAAAGCCACCACCGACAACGACGAAGCCCTGGCTGCCTGCGATATCGCGGTGCTGGCGGTAAAACCTCAGGTGATGAAAACCGTCGTTGAGGCACACCGCGACGCGATTCAGCAGTACAAACCGCTGCTGGTATCGGTGGCTGCCGGTATCGATGCCGAATCCCTGTCCAACTGGGCCGGTGACGATGTCGCCATCGTACGCTGCATGCCCAATACTCCGGCACTGGTACAGACCGGCGCCAGCGGTCTTTACGCCAACGCCCTGGTCAGTGAGCAGCAGCGCCAGCAGACCGAAGAGATTCTTGCCGCCGTGGGCATCACCCTCTGGGTCGAAAATGAAGCGCAGATTGACGCAGTCACAGCGGTATCGGGCTCAGGACCTGCGTACTATTTCCTGTTTATGGAAGCGATGGCCAAGGCCGGCGAACAGCTGGGTCTGGATGCGGAAACCGCGCTGAAACTCACCCTTCAGACTGCCCTGGGCGCCGCCCGTATGTCTACCCAAAGCGACCTGGCACCGGCCGAGCTGCGCCGCAACGTGACCTCGCCCAAGGGCACCACCGAGCAGGCGATCCTGAGTTTCCAGCAGCAGGGTATCGACGAGATGGTTCTGAAGGCGATGACCGCCTGCCGCGATCGTGCCGAGGCGCTCACCGAAGAGCTCTGCAAGGACTAAGCGTAGAGCGCGCCTCTACAAAGGCTGAGCCGCGGTTCAACCGCCTCTTTGAAACCTCTATACTGACCGCCGCTCGCTTACTACAACCAGTGCAACAGGATACGACATGGGACAGGACCCGATCCTTCTGATTATTCACACTATCGGCCAGATCTACGCTTTCATCCTTACGCTGCGCTTTCTGTTGCAGGTTGCCGGCGCCGATTACTACAACCCGATATCCCAGGCCGTGGTGCGCCTGACCCGCGTGCCCCTGGCACCGATTCAGAAAGTGCTGCCACGAGCCGGCCGCTTCGATGTATCACCGCTAATTCTGGCGCTGATCGTTAACTTTCTGACCCTGCTGGCGATCGTCGCCTATCAGGGCGCCAGCGCCCCGATCCCGATGATGCTGTTGCTCGCCGCCGGCACCCTGATCGATGGCATCCTGCTGATCTATTTCTGGGCCACCATCGGCGCCGTGATCATCAGCTGGATTGCACCGGACAGCTACCACCCGGCGCCGCAGCTGATCCTGCAGATCACCGAGCCGCTGTTCGGACTGGCACGCAAGGTGATTCCATCACTGGGCGGCCTGGACCTGTCGCCGATCCTGATCTTCCTGATCATTCAGATCGTGCGCTCTCAGCTGGCTCCGTTTACCTTCTGAGGCGATGACAGAAAACACGTTTTACCGCTGGGACGGTGACCGGCTGATACTCAGCTGCCATCTCCAGCCCAAGGCATCGAAAGATGAGATTTCGGGTCTGCACGGCGAGAGTGTTAAGATCCGCATCACCGCACCACCCATCGAGGGCCGCGCCAATGCGCAGCTGGTCAAATTCCTGGCAAAAACCTTCGGTGTGTCCAAAACTGCGGTAACCATAATCAGCGGCGAACTGGGTCGCCAGAAGCGGGTCGCCATCGACCGGCCGACCCGATTACCGGACAGCGTTCCGATTGAGAGAGACTAAGGTGTATACGAGCAAGTTCCTGATCCATTGTCGCGGGCTTTATTACGAGATGTGATGCTCCCGTTCATCCACATCCTGACTGTTTTTGCCCGACAACCTGATCGAGAGCCGTTCAATGCCCAGTGATATTCCTGCCGATTCCATCGGCCTGGTGACCCCCGAGACCCTGCATTTCGACACCCCGCTGGCACTCAGCTGTGGCCGCGTGCTGGAAAGCTACGACCTGGTCATCGAAACCTACGGCAAGCTGAATGCCGATGCCTCCAACGCCGTACTGATCTGCCATGCGCTGTCCGGCCACCACCATGCCGCCGGCTACCACAGCATGGAAGACCGCAAACCCGGCTGGTGGGATTCCGCCATCGGCCCCGGCAAGCCGATCGACACCAACCGCTTCTTTGTCGTCGCCCTGAACAACCTGGGCGGCTGCCACGGCTCCACCGGCCCGAAAAGCATCAACCCGGAAACCGGCAAGCCCTATGGCCCCGATTTCCCGATCTTCACCGTCAAGGACTGGGTTAACTCCCAGGTACGCCTGGCGGATCGCCTCGGCGTTTCCCAGTGGGCCGCGGTCATCGGCGGCAGCCTGGGTGGCATGCAGGCGATGCAGTGGGCGATCGACTACCCGGACCGTCTGCGTAACTGTCTGATGATCGCTGCGGCGCCCAAGCTGTCGGCGCAGAACATCGCCTTCAACGAAGTTGCCCGCCAGGCGATCAGCAAGGACCCGATGTTCCACAGCGGTCACTACTACGAACACGGCGTGGTACCCAAAACTGGCCTGGCCCTGGCGCGGATGGTCGGTCACATCACCTACCTGTCCGACGACGGCATGCGTGAGAAATTTGGTCGCGAACTGCGCGCCGGCAAGCTCAGCTTCGACTTCAACAACCCTCAGTTCGAGGTGGAGTCTTACCTGCAGTACCAGGGCGAGCGCTTCTCCACCAGCTTCGATGCCAACACCTATCTGCTGATGACCAAGGCGCTGGACTATTTCGATCCCGCGGCAGATTACGGCCATGATCTGGTGGCAGCGCTGAGTCACGCCACCTGTCGCTTCCTGGTGGTCTCGTTCACCACCGACTGGCGCTTCTCGCCGGAGCGCTCACGGGAGACCGTAGACGCCCTGGTGGCGGCACAGAAAGAGGTCAGCTATGCGGAGATCGAATCGGCCCACGGCCATGATGCTTTCCTGATCCCCAACCCGCGCTACATGGCGATCTTCGCCGCCTATATGAACCGGGTTGATGCCGAGAGCAAAGCGCTAGCGAACAAGGAGAGCAATCATGCGAGCTGATCTGGAAATTATTCAGGAGTGGATCCGCCCCGGCTCCCAGGTGCTTGACCTTGGCTGCGGCGATGGCGAACTGCTGGCCAATCTCAAGAGTGAGAAAAACGTCGGTGGCTACGGTCTGGAGATCGACCAGGACAACATCACCACCTGCATCGAAAAGGGTGTCAGCGTGGTCGAGCAGGATATCGACCGTGGCCTGGCCTCGATCCGTGACAGCAGTTTCGACACCGTGGTGATGACCCAGGCGCTGCAGACCATGCATCGCCCCGACCAGACCGTCGAAGAAATGCTGCGTATCGGCAAGGAGTGCATCGTCACCTTCCCGAACTTCGCCCACTGGCGCGCCCGCTTCTACCTGGCGTTCAGAGGCAGAATGCCGGTCTCCAAGTTCCTGCCCTATACTTGGTACAACACACCCAATATTCACTTTTGTACGTTCGACGATTTCGAGCGTCTGTGCGTGGAGCACAACATCCGGATCCTCGACCGTACTGTGGTCGACCACAAGCTGCGCGACCGCTGGTGGATCAGGCTCTGGCCCAACATGCTTGGCGAAATCGCCATCTATCGCATCACACGCTAACCTGGGCACCATTCAAGCAAATAAGGAGCATAGCCATGGCCCCGTTTCGTAATCTTTTCCGTCTGCTCGGCGTGCTGACGCTGGTGCTCACCGCTGGCATCGCCCAGGCTGAGCAGAAGATCTCCGACGGCAAGTACGAGATCCACTACAACGCCTTCAACTCCAGCTTTATCACCCCTGAAGTCGCTCAGCAGTATGACCTGACCCGCAGTCAGTACCGCGCTCTGGTCAACGTAGCTGTACTGCGGCTGGAAGAGGATGGCAGCAAGACTCCGGTGCGGGCACAAATCCGCGGCGAAGCCGCCAACCTGCTGCAGCAGGCGCAACAGCTGGAGTTCAAGCTGATCGACGAAGGCAATGCCCTGTACTACCTGGGCAGCTTCCGCTTTACCGAGGATGAAAAGCTCAGCATCAACCTCCAGGTTCAGCCGGACGCCAATGCCGATCCGTACAACATCGAATTCGAACAGACTTTCTACGTAGACTGAGGCCCCATGAGCAACCGCATCGTCCTCGCCAGCGGCAACCGCGGCAAACTGGAAGAGTTTAACCAGATTCTCGCGCCGCTGAATTTCAGTGCCGTTCCCCAGCACGACTTCTCGGTGCGGGATGTGGAGGAAACCGGCCTCAGCTTCGTCGAGAACGCGATTCTTAAAGCCCGCAACGCTTGCCGCGCCACCGGGCTGCCATCGCTGGCCGACGACTCCGGCCTTGAGGTGGATGCCCTGCGCGGCGCACCGGGCATCTACTCCGCCCGCTACGCCGGCGAAGGCGCCAGCGACGAAGAGAACAATCGCAAACTGCTGGCCGCGCTGGCTGACGTACCGGACAGCGAGCGTACCGCCCGCTTCCAGTGCGTGCTCGTTTTCATGCGCCACGCTGAAGACCCCACGCCGCTGATCTGCCAGGGCACCTGGGAAGGCTCCATCCTGCGTGAACCCCAGGGGCAGAACGGTTTCGGGTACGATCCCCTGTTCCTGGTACCGGAACTCGGCTGCGCCAGCGCTGAGCTAACACCGGAGCAGAAACATGAACGCAGCCACCGCGGCAAAGCGGTGCGCCAGCTGATCGCTTCCATCGCCCCCTACCTGGCGCAAGTGTAAAGCGATCTATGTCACTGCCGCCTCTTAGCCTTTACGTACACATCCCCTGGTGTGTACGTAAATGCCCCTATTGCGATTTTAACTCACACGCCCAGCGCGACGAACTGCCGGAAACGGAGTATGTCGATGCCCTGCTGGTAGATCTGGATGCCGAGCTGGACGAAGTTCAGGGACGCCCGCTGCAATCGATCTTTATCGGCGGTGGCACGCCCAGCCTGTTCAGCCCCGAAGCGATCGCTCGCCTGCTGCATGAGATAGAGCAGCGTATTCCCTTTGTGGACGCTATCGAGATCACCATGGAGGCTAACCCCGGCACCTTCGAGCAGGCGCGTTTTCGCGGTTACCGCGAAGCCGGGGTCAACCGCCTGTCGATCGGGGTACAGAGCTTTAATACCGATTCGCTGAAAGCCCTGGGGCGCATCCACAACGGCGATGAAGCGATCACCGCTGCCCGCTACGCGCGTGATCTTTTCCCAAGACTCAATCTGGACCTGATGCACGGTCTGCCGGGGCAGAGCCCGGAGCAGGCGCTGGCCGATCTGCAGCAGGCGATCGACCTGAGGCCGGATCACCTCTCCTGGTACCAGCTCACCATCGAGCCCAACACGGAGTTCCACGCCCGTCCGCCGCAACTGCCTGTGGACGAAGCGCTGTGGGAGATTCAGGAGCGCGGCCAGCAGCTTCTGGAGCGGTCCGGTTATCACCAGTATGAGATCTCGGCCTACGCTCAGCAGGGCTGCCAGGCACGCCACAACATCAACTACTGGCAGTTTGGGGATTACATCGGGATCGGCGCCGGTGCACACGGCAAGCTGACTCGCATGAAAGATGGCGAAATCCAGATCCTGCGCCGCCACAAAATCCGCCAGCCCGCCGCCTACATGGACCCAATCCGCCGCCTGGGTGGAGAAAACCGGGTGGAGCAGGAGGACCTCGGCTTCGAGTTTATGCTTAACGCCATGCGCCTCACCGACGGCGTCGATGCGAATCTACTTATTGAACGTACGGGTATTGACTTGGTTAAATTTTCGCCAATAATACGCGAAGCTAAACACAAGGGATTGTTGGAAGATTACGACACTAAGATTGTTCCTACCCCCCAGGGACGTCTTTTCCTGAACGACCTGCTCACACTCTTCCTGCCAGGGTAAGGTTAACCCGCACTTAGCGCTGAACAACTAATATTAATAAACCTAGTTTGTCTGAGTGCTCTTACATGACCATCAAATCCAAACTGATCCTCCTCGTGGGACTGCTCGTTGTGTCACTGGCCGTGATGACGGCGATCCAATATGTATCGACTCAGCTGCACGATGAGCTCGCCGAGGTGCGCGAAGACGTGGACCACATCACCATCGATAAGCTGAAGCTGCTGAATACGGAAAAGGACTTTGTCAGCCGTGGCAAGCTGGAGCTGGTGGATGATTTTAAGGCACTGCAGGCAACTCTGTTTGAAGATCTCACGCTCCTGCATCAGCATATGGAGCACGCCGGTATCGATACCGGCCACCTGACAGCCCTGGTCTCCGGCCTTGAGAGCTATATCGCTCACTTCGAGCAGATCATCGCACTCAAGCAGCAGATAGGCCTTTCCGACGAGACGGGACTGCGCGGAGAACTACGCGCGGCCATCCACAGGGTCGAGGAACGTCTTACCGCCCTTTCCGAAGACGAGCTGCGTATCGGTATGCTGGAAGTGCGCCGCCACGAAAAAGATTTCCTGCTGCGCCGGGATACCCAATACCTGCAGCTCTGGGATGAGCAGCACTCGCGCCTGCTCGCGGATGTAACCGGCGCAGCGATTCCGCTCTCCGCCAAAACAGCCTTGCGTCAGGACCTGGAACAGTACAAAACCGCGTTTGCTGCACTGGCGGAAGCAGAGCAGAAACTGGGGCTGGATTCGTCCCTGGGTATTCTCGGTGCCATGCAGGCTGAACTGGATTCAGCGGATCGAATTCTGCACGACATGCTCTCCCAGCTCGACGCCGACTTTGACGCCACAGAACAGCAGATCAAAACGGTCACCGCCATCAGCATCCTGACCATACTAGTACTGATTATCAGCCCCACGGTTCTGATCGGGCGCAGCATTATCAAACCGATCTCGGCTCTGGGTGCACTGATGCGCCGCTCACGGGATGAGAAAGATCTGACGCTGCGTTATCAGCAGCAGTCAAAGGATGAAATCGGTGAGATGGCACGTGACTACAACGAGATGATGAGCGCCTTCCAAAGCCTGATCAATCATGTCATCGCGACCTCCGGCCAGCTGGCCAGCGCCGCTGAGGAGCTCTCCGCCAACACCGAAGAGACCGCCACAGGCCTGGCGCATCAACGCTCGGAAGTGATCCAGGTATCGGCCGCCATCCAGCAGATGGAAGCGGCAATGCAGGAGATCGCCAGCAACACCGAACAGACCGCCGGCGCAGCCATCGTCGCGGAAGAAGGCGCCCGGGACAGCCGTACCCGCGTGGGCGCCAGCATTGAATCGTTGAACCAGATGGCCAGCAAAGCCCGGGAAACAGCGGACTCGGTGGCTCACCTGCGCGCCGATAGCGACGAGATCGGTACCATGCTCGATGTGATCAAGGATATCTCCGAGCAGACCAACCTGCTCGCACTCAACGCCTCGATCGAAGCAGCAAGAGCCGGCGAGCACGGCCGCGGCTTTTCCGTCGTCGCCGATGAGGTGCGCGCCCTGGCTTCACGTTCACGCCAGTCAGCGGCCAGAATCGAAGAGCTGGTCACCAAGCTGCATTCGCGCACCCGCAATGTCGGTGCCCTGATGGACGAAACCATGACCGAGAGCGAAGCCGGCGCCAGCCGCGCCGGTGAAACCGTCGCCGCGCTGGAAAGCGTCACCGGCAGCGCCCAGAGCATCGTCGACATGACATCCCAGGTCGCATCCGCCACCGAGGAGCAGGCATCGGTGGCCGCTGAAATTACGCGGAACGTAGAATCGATCAGCATGATCATCGAAGAGGCGAGCTCCCAGGTAGACCAGAACGCCGAGGCCAGCCTGATGGTCTCGGAACAGGCACAGGCCCTGCAGATGGCGGTTTCCCAGTTCAAGGCAGCCTGACTCTGAAACCGGTCTGGGGCAGCGGGAGATCAGCTCCCGTTGCCGCTCTGTAACCCAGGCCGGTTTATCCGCCTTAGCGGTCACCAGCGCAGGCTGCGAATCCCCTGCTACTCCTTTTTAAACCGCTTCGCACGCGCTGCTCTCAGGCTGAAGTTTTCTCCAGCTCGGCCGATAGCAATAAATAAGACAAAAACACCCCGCAAGGATCCGCAGCCTTCACTACATTGAAAGTGGCAAACAGCGATCAGAGCAATCAGCTCTTTTAGTTCATGGATAGAACGGCATACCAATAACTATATCCATCCGTGAAGGAGTGTCCGCAACATGCTAACCATCAAATCCAAGCTAGCCATGCTGGGAGCGATCATCCTGGCCGGCATCCTCGGCTTTGTCGGTTTTCAATATTACTCGATAGGCCAACTGGATCAGTTACGGCAAACGGAGAACTCCCTCACTCGCCTCGATGGCAAAAAGCAGCAGATACGCGGCTACGCCAAGGACTTCGTGCTCTACAGCAAGCCGGAGTCGGTTGCCCAGTTCAATCAGGCGTTTGCGGAAGGCGGGGAGTCGGCTAAAACGCTTTTAGGCCAGCTGGAAAGCCTGGATATTGATGCCACCTCACTGAAGAATCTCGTCGCTCATATGGAGAGATACAGGGAGCTGTTTCTTGAATCAGTGGAGTTACGCAAAGAGATCGGCCTGACACCCACCGACGGCCTGCGCGGTTCCCTGCGCGCCTCGATCCATGCATTTGAAGAAGCGATCGACCGCTACAGCAGCCAGCAGCTGATCGATATGCTGCAGCTGCGCCGCGCCGAGAAAGACTTCTTCCTTCGCATGGACCTGAGCTACCGGGACAAATGGCTCGCCCAATACGATGAAACGCTGGCTAACCTGGGGGCCTCCATGACGCTGACACCCCAGCAGCGCAGCAATCTGGAAGCCAGGCTCGAAGCCTACCGCAAGGACTTCCTGGCGGTAACCGAAGCTTACGAGCTGCTGGGCCTGGCGCCCGACCAGGGGATCACCAAGGAGATCATCGCATCGGTGCTGGCCACCGACACTAACTTCGCCGAGATGGACCGCCTGATCAAACAGGCGCTGCAGCAGCGCACCGCGACGCTCAATACGATCATGGTGATCGCCGCGATCCTGTTCATCCTGGTGGCACTGGTGCCAACCTTCCTGATCGGACGCAGCATCGTGGTGCCGATCAAGGCGCTGGCTAAAACCATGCAGCAGGCGCAGGAGAATCGCGACCTGACCCTGCGCTACAGCCACGAACGCAAGGATGAGGTCGGCCAGATGGCCACCGACTTCAACCAGATGATGGACGCCTTCCAGAGCGTTATCGACCGTGTCGCCGGCACTTCCACCCAACTTGCGGCCGCAGCTGAAGAGCTATCGGCCACCACCAAGGACACCACCAGGGGTCTAAACACCCAGCAGGCTGAAGTGATGCAGGTGGCCGCCGCAATCCAGGAGATGGAGAGCGCCATGCAGGAGATCGCCGGTAATACCGAGCGTACCGCCGCCACGGCACAGGACTCACTGGACGGTGCGGTAGATAGCAGCCACCGTGTCAGCCTGAATATGGAAGGCCTGCACAAGATGGCGCAGAAGGCACGGGATACCGCTAATGTCGTGTCCCAGTTGCGCTCCGACAGCGACGAGATCGGCACCATGCTCGACGTGATCAAGGATATCGCCGAGCAGACCAACCTGCTGGCACTGAATGCCTCCATCGAGGCCGCCCGCGCCGGCGAGCAGGGCCGCGGTTTCTCAGTGGTGGCTGACGAGGTGCGTAACCTGGCGTCACGCTCGCAGCAGTCCGCCGAACAGATCGCCAAGCTGGTGATTCAGCTGCAGACCCGTACCCGGGATGTGGAAGTGCTGATGCAGGAAAGCGTCGAGGAGAGCGAACAGGGTGCTGCCAGCGCCAACGAAACCATCGATGCGCTGACCACCATCACCGAGGGTGCCCGCAGCATCGTCGACATGACCACCCAGGTGGCCTCGGCCACCGAAGAGCAGGCCTCAGTAGCGGCGGAAGTAACCCGCAATGTGGAGGTGATCAGCTCGATCATCGAGCAGGCGGTGCATCAGACCGAGCAGAACGCCGATGCAAGCCACTCGGTGTCTCAGCAGGCGCATGGGCTTGAGGATCTGATGTCGAGGTTTAAGCACTGAGGTCGTAAAGCAGGAGCAATTCAGGCGCGAAGGTAGGCGTCATTTGCATCTTCCTTCCTTTCTACGCCGGTTTCGCCTGCTGGCGAATTAGGGGCCTTGGACGGCCAAGGCCCCTAATAACCCCAAACCGCCCCTACGGCTTGGTCGGCTTCGCCGACTTCCCTGCGCTTCTCGTCTGAAAGAGCGGGAAGGGAAACTCGCAGCCTTGCTGCTCAAACAGCCCTTCCCTTGTTTCTCTTTCAGCCTGTGATGCTCGGCTGCGCCGAAGGGGAATTGCTGCACTAAGACGGATTAGTGGCAATCGAACTCCGTTTTAGTCCTGTTTGCTTGAGAAAGTCAAAGCGTAGCGCGGTGCATTGCCTTCTCTGCAATCCGCTTTACGGCTGCGGGGATCTGGTCCAGTGAGGTCACTTTCTCGTCCGCCTGCGCCTCTTCCGGCCACTCCTGGCCCGGCAGGTTCACCCAGATGGTCCAGCAGCCCACGTCGCGGGCGGCCTTCACGTCGTTGATCGGGTGATCGCCGATATGCACCACCTGTTCCGGACGCAGCTTGGTATGTTCCAGGGCGCGCTCGAACATCAGTGGGTGTGGCTTGGCGGTGCCCACCTTGTCGGCGTTGTACTGGAAGTCGAACAGTTCGCTGGCACCTGTCAGGCTCACGTCGGCGTTGCCGTTGCTGAGAGCGCCGATGGTCAGTCCCTCGCTGCGCAGCGCCTTCAGCATCTCCAGCGCGTGCTCGAAAAATTCCACTTCATGGCGGGCGCGCATAAACACCTCGAACGCCTTCACCGCCAGCGCTTCGGCTTCCTGTGCGCTGAAACCGCAGCGCTCCAGCCCTTTCTCCAGCAGCCGCAGACGCACCAGTGACATGCTGTGGGCGATCTCCGGTTGCTCCGCCAGCAGTTCGTCGCGCAGTTTGGAGCCTTCGACCAGGTCCGCGGGCTGATGTAACCGGGTAAAGCTGCCGGCGTTATCTTCGAGCCACTGCCAGAGCGTTTGGTTGGCCAGACGGATGACCGGGTCAACTTCCCAGAGGGTATCGTCGAGATCGAAAGTGGCGCACTTCAGCATGTCCGGCTCCTGTTCATTGATTACAGAGGTTTACTGCTCTTTTTTGCGTTTGGCCCGGGGGTGGGAATGTTCATACACCTCCATCAGATGCTGGAAGTCCAGATGAGTATAGATCTGGGTGGTGGCGATATCCGCGTGCCCAAGCAGCTCCTGCACCGCGCGCAGATCGGCACTGGACTCCAGCATATGGCTGGCGAAACTGTGTCTCAACCGGTGCGGATAGACCCGTCCACTGACACCGACGTGCTCCCCCTGGCGTTTCAGCCGCTGTTCGATGGCGCGCACGCCAAGGCGACGCCCCTGTTTGCCAACAAACAGGGCGCTCTCATCCAGCAGCGCGATGGCGTTACGCTCTTTAATCCATCGCTCCAGCGCCTCGATAGCCTTGCGGCCGATCGGCACTTCACGGGTTTTGTTGCCCTTACCGGTAACCCTCAGGCTGCCATCGCGCAGATCCGGATCGATCAGATCCAGCGACGCCAGCTCGGAAACACGCAGACCCGAGGAGTAAAGCAGCTCCATCATCGCCAGATCGCGGATCTCCAGAGGATCATCGGTACGCTGATCCAGCAGAGTGCCCAGCTGGTCCACATCCAGCGTCTGCGGCAAGCGACGCGATGCCTTGGGGGCCTGCACCGCCAGCGCCGGGTTCTGGGTCACCTCACCCTCACGGCTGAGATAACGGTAGAAACTGCGCACTGCGGAGAGCAGCCGCGCCAGCGAGCGGCCGGATAGACCGTTGCCGTGCAACTGGGCCACGGCGCGACGCAGGCGGCGCTCATCAAGTGCGCGCCAGCCAGCCTGACCCAGCTCCTGGAGCTGCTCGTCGAGGCGTTCGAGATCGCGCTGGTAGTTTTTCAGGGTATGCGCGGAGAGCTGACGCTCCCCTTCGAGGTAGCGCAGGAATGCCGCCAGCAGGCGCTCATCCCCCGCTTGCATCTCAGAGCTGGCCTTGCTGACGCAGGATGCGGGCCACGACGCGGCTCAGAACCTCGCCAACGTAGCTCAGGAACAGTGTGCCCTGGCTGCTCTGGAAGTAGTTGGCGTCATGGCTGCCGATCGCCAGCAGCCCCAGGGTCTCGCCCTTGACCAACGGCACCACGGCTGAGGACTGCACGCGAACCGATGCATCCTGGAACAGGAAGCGGTTCATCGCCTCGGACAGTTGGCCGCAGCTGGGCAGGTTGGTATCGATCAGCGGCTGCACGATGCTGCACTCACCGCGGGAGAGCACGCGCAGGTCGTTGGTATCCAGCGGGCTTTCGCTGAACAACAGCAGGACGGTTTCATCGCCGTAGAAGTCACGGCAGAGACTCTCTTCCACCGCCACGGCGACCTCATCGAGAGTTTCCGCTTCCAGCAGGCCGAGCACCATACGCTTGGTTTTCTCGAACTGGCCGTCGTTGAAACGCGCCGCATCGATCAGTTCGGACAGACGCCCATGCAGCTGCTCGTTGCGCGAGCGCAGCAGCGAAGTCTGGCGCTCCACCAGTGAAACCGCGGTGCCGCGCTGATGCGGCACATAGAGCTTTTCCAGCAGAAGGGTGTGCTCGGTGAAAAAGTCCGGGTGCTGCTTCAGGTACTCGGCCACCTGCTCTGCACTGACGGCCTCGACTTCGTTGCTGACCGGCTGTTCCGTTTCGCTCATAGGTAGATCTGCCCTTCAAAAACTGTGGTCGCGGGCCCGGTCATCATCACCGGCTTACCCTCGCCCGCCCAGCTGATTTTCAGATCGCCGCCGGGCAGATGCACCAGCACCTGCTCATCCAGCAGACCACGCAAACGCCCGGCGACCACCGCCGCGCAGGCGCCGGTACCGCAGGCCTGGGTTTCGCCGGCGCCACGTTCGAACACGCGCAGACGGATCTCGTTGCGTGACACCACTTCCATAAAGCCGATATTGGCTTTCCGTGGAAAACGCGGATGCGCCTCCAGCGCAGGCCCCAGCGTTTCCACCGGCGCGCTGTCGACCGAATCGACCACCAGAACACCGTGGGGGTTACCCATGGAAATGGCGCTCAGCTCAACGCTGTCACCGTTCACGTCAACGCTGTAGGTGGCACTTTTTTCCGCCGCATCGAACGGAATTTCCGCCGGAATCAGCTCCGGCGCGCCCATATCGACCTCGACCTGCTTGTCTTCATGGATCTGCAGAATCGCCTCACCACGCGCAGTTTGCACGGTGATACGATCACGCATGATCAGACGCTTGTCGCGAACAAAGCGGGCGAAGCAGCGCGCACCATTGCCGCAGTGCTCAACCTCGGAACCATCCGCGTTGTAGATACGGTAGCGGAAGTCCATCTCGGGCCGCGTCGGCGGCTCCACCAGCAACAGCTGGTCGAAGCCGATACCGAAATTACGGTCGGCCAGGCTACGCACCTGTTCACTGCTCAGGCGGATACGCTGGGAGATCGCATCGATGACCATGAAGTCATTGCCGAGCCCGTGCATTTTGGTGAATCGCACCAGCATGATCAGGCGTCCTTAGGCAGCAGGTGCTCGCCCCGCATCAGATCACTGACGCGCTCACGCTCGCGCACCACAACAAACTTGTTGTCATCGACAATCACCTCGGCCGGGCGGCCACGGGTGTTGTAGTTGGACGCCATAACAAAACCGTAGGCGCCGGCGGAGCAGACCGCCAGCAGATCATTTGCCTGCAGGTTCAGTTCACGATCCTTGCCGAGGAAGTCGCCGGTTTCGCAAACAGGACCAACGAGATCCCAGGTCTTGGTCTCGCCCTCTTCACGCAGCTCTACCGGCACGATCTCCTGATACGCGCCGTAGAGTGACGGGCGGATCAGGTCGTTCATGGCGCCATCGATAATGGCGAAGTTCTTCTCACCGGTCTGCTTGAGAAACTCCACGCGGGTCAGCATGACACCAGCATTGGCGGCGATGGAGCGGCCCGGCTCAAACACCAAACCCAGCTCGCGATCGCCAAGGCGCTCGCTGATCGCTTCGATATATTCGGCCGGCGTCGGCGGGACTTCGTCGGTGTAGCAGACACCCAGGCCACCGCCCAGGTCGAGATGCTTCAGCTTGATGCCCTCGTCGGCGAGCTGATCGATCAACACCAGCAGGCGATCCAGTGCATCGAGGAAGGGACTAAGCTCGGTAAGCTGGCTGCCGATATGGCAGTCGATACCCACCACTTCCACGTTTTCCAGCGCCGCAGCGCGACGGTAAACGTCCAGCGCGGAGTCGATATCGATACCGAACTTGTTCTCTTTCAGACCGGTGGAGATGTACGGGTGGGTCTTGGCATCCACATCCGGATTAACGCGGAAGGAGATGCGCGCTGTCTGGCCCATTTCAGCGGCCACGGCGTTAACACGATCCAGCTCGGCATCGGATTCCAGGTTGAAGCAGTGAATACCCACTTCCAATGCACGCTTGATCTCATCGGCTTTCTTCGCGACACCGGAGAAAACCACCTTGGCGGGATCGCCGCCGGCGCGCAGCACACGCTCCAGCTCGCCGAGGGAAACGATATCGAAGCCGGCACCCAGGCGCGCCAGGATGTTCAGCACACCGATATTGGAGTTGGCCTTAACCGCATAGCAAACCAGCGCATCACGCCCTTTCAGCGCTTCGGCATAGGCCAGGTAAGCGCGCTCGAGCGCATCACGGGAGTAAACGTAGGTCGGCGTACCCACTTCATTGGCGATGCGGCTTAACGGCACCTCTTCACAGTTCAGGCTGCCGTTCAGGTATTCAAAGTTGTCCATCATCTCTCTCGTTTACTGTTGCGCAGTCTCGGCTTCATCGCTCGGCGGTGGTAGGGTCAGCGGCCCTTTCTGACCGCAGCCGACCAGCAGCAGCGTTCCCAGCAACAATATTGGCCAGCAGCGTTTCATGACGACCTATCCTCACGCAGAACCGGCACAGCCGGTAAAATTCAAACCCCGGAGTATACCCCGAGACAGGGGCCATTGAGTACCTCGCGACCAGTCCGGAGGCATGAAAATACGCGGGATTTTCGGGGTGTTTCAAGGCCGCCGAAGGCATATACTGCGCAGAAAACAAGCCATGGCGGAGAAACCCATGACCGAATCAGAATTTATGGTACAGGTCGACGAGACCCTGGGCAGGATTGAAGAGATCCTCGACGAGGCGGAATCCGATCTGGATTACGAGACCAACGGCGGCATGATGACCGTCAAATGCGAAAACGGCAGCCAGATCATCTTTACCCGTCAGCCACCGCTGAAGCAGCTCTGGCTGGCACTGCCCGGCGGCGGTTTCCATTTCGATTACGACCAGAACGCCGGTCAGTGGCAACTCGACAGCGACGGCACCAGCCTGAATTCCATGCTGACCAAGGCCTTCGCCGAGCAGGCCGGCGAGCAGTTCGACTTCAGCGATATCTGAGCGGCCCGCCCCTACCTCAGTGACGTGTATCGAGGCGCTCGGCTATCAGCGCCTCGAGCCGGTCCAGCGCGCCCTGGTTCTGTTTCAGGAACGCCTCACCGGCACGGCCCGCGACCCTCGCCTGATCCGGCTGCTCCAGCCAGGCGCCGAGCTGAGCGGTCAGCACCTTCTCATCGACCACCTGACTCATACCACCAGCGCCCTTTAACGCCTCGCAGATCGCCGAGAAGTTGAAGGTATCCGGCCCCATAACCACGGGCAGACCAAGCGCTGCAGGCTCTAACGGGTTGTGTCCGCCGGTACCGCTGAAACTGCCGCCGACAAAGGCGATATCCGCCGCGGCGTAGAGCATCATCAGCTCGCCCATGGTATCGCCCATGTAAATAGCGGTCTCGCTATCGGGCTTCTCACCGCTGGAGCGGGTGCAAACGTTGGAACTGAAACGACGCGCCACCTCGGTCACACCGGCAAAACGCTCCGGATGCCGCGGCACCAGTACCAACATCAGCTCCGGCTGCCGCTCCTGCAACGCCTGCCAGCTGCGCAGCAGCAGCTCGTCTTCACCCTCATGAGTACTGGCAGCGATCACAACCGGCCGTTCTGCTCCCCAGAGTGTTCGCAACGCCCTGCCCGATTCACGCAACGAGAGATCCGGCGAGATATCAAACTTGATGCTGCCGGTAACGCTGACTCGCTCCGGCGGCGCTCCAAGTTCGCGGAAACGGCCTGCGTCTGCCTCATGCTGGGCGGCGATCAGGTTCAGCCGCTGCAGCATGGGTCGGGTCAGCGCCGAAAAGCGACGATAGCCCCTTGCCGAGCGCTCTGACAGGCGCGCATTAACCAGCATCACCGGTACACCTTTGCGGGTGCAGCCGGATACCAGATTGGGCCAGAGCTCGGTTTCCACCACGATGCAGATGGCAGGCTTCACGCGGCGCAGAAAGGCACTCCAGGCCAGCGGCAGGTCCCAGGGGCAGAAGCGCTGTTCGACCCGGTCGCCAAAGGCTTTCTCCACCTGGGCCGCTCCGGTGGGCGTCATATTGGTCATCAGGATGCGGTGGCTGGGATAACGCTTGAGCAGCCTTTCCACCAGTGGCACCACCGCCAGGGTCTCACCCACGGAGACCGCATGAATCCAGATCACAGGGCCGCTCAGTCTGTTTCCAAGCCCCAGCCTTTGCGTCCAGTTTTTGCGATACCCTGGAGCCTTGCGTCCACGCCACCAAAGACGCGCCAGTAGCAGCGGTATCAGCAGGTAGAAAAGAAGGGTATAGAGTAAACGCATCGGCTGGCACACCACCAAAATTTGAGGCTGAAGTGTAACATGGTCAAACAGACCGCAGGCTCTGGAATCAACGCTCCGCATCAGCCACAATGGGATCAAAAGCGTGCGTTATACGGACAGTCTATGCATCACATCGACTTTTCCGCACAGCCCCCGAGGGGCGAGCGTCCCAGCGTCACCTGTGTCCTGCCAGCCTACAATGAGGCCGGCAGTCTGCGCCATCTTATCCCCGATTTAGCCGAATACCTGAAGAAGTTCTCCGACCAGATAGAGCTGCTGATAATCGATGATGGCAGCCGGGATGACACCCTGTCTGTGGTGTCCGGTATGGTGGACCGATACCCGGTTACACTACTGCAACTTTCGCGCAATTTTGGCAAAGAGGCCGCGCTCAGCGCCGGTATCGATCACGCCGATGGCGATGTTGTCCTGCTGATGGATTCAGATGGTCAGCACCCTCTTTATGTGGTGGACGAGTTTTTCAAACACTGGCGTCAGGGCTGTGACATGGTGTTCGGCATTCATGAAAACCGTTCCGATGAATCCCATGCCAAGCGCTACCTGACTAAGCTGTTCTACAGCCTGCTCAGTCGCAGTGCGGAAATTGAGATACACCCGGATGCGGGTGACTTTCGGCTGCTGGACCGACGCGTTGTTCTCGCGCTACGCCGGCTGCCTGAGCGCTCGCGGATGATGAAAGGACTCTACTCCTGGGTCGGTTTTTCCAGCAAGGCGGTCCCTTTTCAGCCAGATGAACGGATCACCGGAGCCTCTCATTTCTGTTTCCGCAAACTCTCATCCCTGGCGATGACAGGTTTCACCAGTTTCAGTAATGCGCCGCTGCGTGTCTGGATGCTGATAGGCGCGGCAACCTCGGTTCTCTCGGTGCTTTACGCCCTGATCATCGTCATCCGCACACTGATTTTCGGATCGGACATTCCCGGCTGGCCATCCATCGCAGCCGGCATCGCCTTTCTTGGCGGTATGCAGCTGTTTTCGGTCGGCATTCTCGGCGAATATATCGCGCGTATCTTCTCCGAAGTGAAAGCCCGCCCGCTCTACCTGGTCAGCAACGAGATATCCTTCCGCAACCAGAAGCGATCAGAGCCCCAACCTGCACGGGACGAAGCGAATGACGCGTGAGGCACTGAGCTTTATCGCCGTTGGCGTGTCCGCGCTGCTGGTGCATTGGCTGGTGGTGTTCCTGCTGGTGCCCCTGGCGCACCTGCATCCGCTGATCGCCAATGTGATCGCGTTTCTGGTGGCCTTCAACGTCAGTTACCTCGGTCATCGCCACCTGACCTTTCGTGCCCAGGAACGTTCTCACCGCCAGACCTTGCCACGCTTCGCCACCGTTGCCGCCACCAGCTTCCTGCTCAATGAAACGATGTACTGGGCCCTGCTGAGCCTGACGCCACTGCGCTACGACGCGGCCCTGTTCATCGTGCTGGGCAGTGTCGCCCTGCTGACCTATCTACTGGGCAAATTCTGGGCGTTCGCATGAGCCGCACTGTAGTTATCTGCGCCGATGACTTTGGTATGTCTGAAGGGATCAACGAGGCGATCCTCGAGCTGATCGACAACGGTCGCCTGTCCGCTACCAGCTGTATGACCAATATGCCCTGCTGGACGGCAGCTACCGCTGAACAACTGCTGGCCAGGCGGCCACGGGCAGCGTTGGGCCTGCACTTCAACCTGACCGAGGGCGTACACGCCATACCGCCGGGAAGGTTGATACTGAAAAGTCTGTCCAGGCAGCTAGACAGGCAGGTTGTGCTGGAACAGTTTGATACACAGCTGGACAGGTTCGAGCAACTGATCGGCTCAGCACCGGACTTTGTCGATGGCCATCAGCATATCCAGATGTTTCCGGTGATCCGTGATGTTCTGCTCAAGCGTCTGCAACAGCGCTACGCTGAACAGGCACCCTGGGTTCGCGTTTCAACACCTGGCCTGTCGGGTCACGATTCTGCGTTCAAGGCATTGGTGTTAAGGCTGATCGGCCTGGGTTTTGAAGCTACATTAACCCGCGCTCACCTCAGCGGCAGCAAGGCGTTCGCCGGTATGTACTCGCTGACACCTGAGGCTGATTTCGCCAGCATGATGCGACACTGGCTGCAAACCGAACCGGAGGGCGTGTTGATCATGTGCCACCCAGGCAAGACCAGGGGTGAATCCCCCCTTCATCGCGCCAGACAGAACGAGTACCAGTGGCTCAGCAGCGACTCGTTCCATGAGGCCATGGAAAAAAGTAAGCGCTCACTTCGAATAAGGCCTGCGCTGATATAGGTCGTTTCGTTACTGCGGGCAGTCACTCTCGGGTAACCAGAGACGCCAGGATAGCCTCAGCGGCTCATGGTCGGGCAGACGCGGCCAGGGTACGCTGAGCTGCCCCTCTGCAGCCCAAGCGCCCAGCTCTGCCAACGTATCGCCCCAACGGGGCTGATCACCTCCGACCAGTTCGATCATGCCCTGAGCCTCAACACGCCGTTGATCCACCCAGGGTGCCAACTTGAGATCGGCATCAGGTACCGCAGAAGCACCGGGCAGCTCCAGCGCTATCAGCTCCGCCAGCCAATAGTCACCGGCCACCAGTTTTAGCGGGCAGCCGCTATGCTTACTCCATTCACTGGAGAGGCTTTGGGCCAGCGCCTGATCCGGCCAGCCAGTGCGGGACGGTTTGTTACGGATCTGATCTTTGAAGCCAACAAATAGCAGCATCAGGACAGCCAGCAGCAGAAGGAAACCGCCGAACAGAACGACGAGGCGTCGCTGACGCTGACGCAGCAGATCCGCAGGTATCATGCTGGCCAGTATAAGGCCCGACAGGTTCCACATGGGCGTGCCCCACATATCCCGCATTCCTGCGCCTGTCAGGATTGCGCCGACCAGGGTCAGCAGTGCCGGCGCCAGTCCCATAAACCAAATAAATGCCGTTCCAGCTGCCGGTTTCTGCCAACAGCCTCTGCGCCAGAACCCCGCCATCATCAGCAACAGGAGTAACGGTAGATGGTCGACCAGCTGCACCAGTAAAAAGCGTAACGGCCCAAAAATCCGGGAGCCATCTTCTGCGGCACTGACGGTTCGATCTTCAAAATAGGTGAATGGCAGAAAATCATGCTGTACCAGCCACAGCAGGTGGGGCAGGAACACCAACGCCATCACCAGGACGCCGCTCCATAGCTGCGGGCGCAGCAGACCTTTGCGTAACTCGGGCCGCCATACCATCCACAAGAACATGGCCGCGAGTAACACAAGGATCGAGTACTTGGTTAACAGCCCCAGGCCAGCCACCAGCCCAAGGAGCAGCCAGTCAGCATAGCGCCAGTCGTTAACCGCACGATAAAACAGCCATACCGCCGCTGCCCAGATCGGCATTTGGGCAATATTGTGATTGAACTCCATGGTGGGCCAGGTGAAGTAGTAGACCCCCATCAACGCCAGTACAGCAAAGGCTGACTGCTCCGGCGCGAGTGACCTGCGCCCTATCTGCCAGACACAAAACAGCGTCAGTGCGATACAGATCTGACTGAGAAAAAAGGGGCCTATATCCCCCAGGCTGGACTGAAACAGGTGCAGCACCCAGGCGGGAAATGGCGGGTGCTTGTAATACCCCCACTGCCATTCCCCCCCCCAATAAGCGCCCTCTACCACATCAAGCGGCAGGCTTTCGACCAACAGGCCGGGAAGAAAACCCCAGATGAACAGATGCGCAAAAAGCAGGTACCACAATCCCTTGAATACGATTCCCTGTTGCACGTCGGCCCTCTCCCGCCTCCTGTTAGCTAAGTAACCGGTCAAACCCGGCCTGTTTAGGTCAGCTCCCGGCGGGAGCAGCTCTCTGTAATCGTCCCAGCTTTCCTCACAGCGATGTATCTACTCTTTCATTAGCGCATGGTCAGGGTTAGTGAGCAATCACTGATATAGATCTGTCAGACTGTTTCCCGGGTCCAGCACACTACTGATTCGCGGGGTACTCTCTATGCATCCCCTGCAGCCTGCGCGTCTTCGACAACTATCAGAGCCCAAAGTCCGCACTATATCTTTGCTTTTCCTACACAGGGCGCAGCGACCCCTAGCCCCGAATCATTTGCCGCCCACCGGAGCGCGACTTAGAATACCCGCGAACCACAAGGGCAGATTTCATGGCACGCGAAAAACGACAGCGACTACAGAACAAGCCGTTTTGGCATCCTATCTTCTGGCCCAACTGGCTCAGCACCGGATTGCTATGGACTCTGAACCGGCTCCCGTATCGTGCACAGCTCGGATTGGGAAAAATGCTTGGCCTAGCCCTTTACCGGCTGGTCCCCGCCAGACGTCGGGTGGTCGAGGTGAACGCGAAGCTTTGCTTCCCGGAATTCACCGATCAGGAACGTAAGCGCTTTGTTCGTGATGTTTTTATCAACAACGGCATCGGCGTTTTCGAAACATCCATGGCCTGGTGGACGCCTCGCAAACACTTTAAAGGCCGTGTCGAACTCAAAGGCCGGGAGCACCTTGACCAGGCGCTGGAACAGGGCAACGGCATACTTCTGCTGGGCGCGCATTTTTCCACGCTGGACCTGGGTGGCCTGCTGTTCTCTGAGTTCTACCCCGTTGATGCCATGTACAGACGGCACAACAACCCATTGATGGAAGAGATTATCAAAAAAGGGCGTAGTCGCTACTTCGGCCAATCCATCGAGAGAGCCGACATCCGCTCAGTCATCCGCGCACTGCGCAAAAATCACATCATCTGGTACGCACCCGACCAGGATTTTGGTGCGAAGCAGTCCGTCTTTGTGCCCTTTTTCGGCGTAAACGCCGCCACCATTACGGCTACAGCGCGCCTGGCCAAGCTCAATAAGTCACCAGTCATGATGCTGGCCCAGCATCGATTGCCTGACGGAAGCTACGAATTGGAACTCTATCCACCTATCGCAGGGTTCCCGACCGGAAACGAAGAAACCGATGCTGCTCTGGTCAATGCAGAGATTGAACGGGCCATCCGCAAAGACCCTACCCAGTACATGTGGGTCCACAGGCGCTTCAAAACCCAGCCTGACGGTAAAAATCACCTTTACGACCAGAAGCGATAACTTTGAAAAACAGCAACGAAAAAGAGCACTCCGGTGTGATCAGAGCCTTCGCTCGGGCCGTGCTGAGGAAAATGGCACTCATTCTGGCACCGTTCGGTATCACACGGCAGGGACGAGCACGCATCCGTGAGTTCTTTGACGACCTGGTGATTGGCCTCTATCGGGAGGAGATTGAATCATTCATCCGTCGTTACCCCACCGTGTGGAGCGAAGAGGAGACTATTCAGTACATCATTGAGCATAAGGCCAGTATCTGCCGTTTCGGCGATGGAGAGCTCAAGCTGATCGTGGGTGAACGCCATAAATCGTTTCAGGATGTCGATCAGAAACTGAATGACCGTTTGCTCGAAGTGCTGCAGAGCAACGAACCCAACATTCTGATCGGCATTCATCCTGTCAGGGCTTTCGATCGACTAGGGAGAATCTGGCAGAAATTCATCATCAGAATCGGCGATCAGGTACTGGACCTGCTGGATAACCAGAGATCTTACCCTTCGATGGGTGCCTTTCGCGTTTTACCCAAGAAAAGTCGGGCGAGCCTGGTCGACAGGATCAAGCTCACCAAGAAAATCTGGGAAGGTCGGAAAATCCTCTTTATCACTGGAGAGAACAGCCGTTTCAGGTTCGAAGAGGAGCTTTTCAATAACGCAGCTTCGGTAGATTTCCTCTACGCCCCATCAAAAAATGCCTTTGGTCGTTACGACGAGATCATTTCAGAGATCCGTGCCAACTACCCGAAGGAAGAGTATCTGGTTATGCCTGTTCTGGGGCCAACAGCGACGGTTCTGGCTTATGACCTGGCGCTTTCAGGCTACCAAGCGATCGACTTTGGGCAGATGCCAGGCACGTTCAAAAAAGCGAAAGAATCTCTCTTCGGAACAGCTGACACTATATTAGATGAGCTTTATAACAACAAATAAACTCTCTATATCTGATCAATTATTTTATTTTAAGTATTTAAAAAATAAGCAATTATCAGGGCAAATCATCGCGAGGCAAAATAAAAACGACCAGGCCTAATATAAAACATGCGATAGGTAGCTTAATGCCTACAAATCAGTCGGCATTTATACGCTCGAAAACTCGATCCCACATTGCTCGTGTTTCCTGTTTAAGCCTATCAGAATTCCCATCGATAGTTTCTTTAACTTGGACGTATACATCGTCATCCAACAGCTTTTCGAGTGAAGCTATAGCCGCATCAGGGGAGTCTACAAGAAATTCTTCGCACCCATAATCCTGCATCAATTCTGCGTACTTATGACTCCAGCCTGTTGCTATCGAAGGTACACCTTGTGAAAGCGCACTCACTAAGCCATGAAAGCGTGAACTTATAACAATTTTTGCCTTGCCAATTACGCCTTTTATATGAACCGGATTTTCAAATTTATATATATCAATTTCCGAACCCACTTTCTCAGCAGTTTTAACAGCAAGATCCCAATCTTTCTTACCTTCATGCACTAAAATAAAAACTTTTTTTCCGTGATTTTTTGCTACCTGAATTAAAGAAGAGAGCAAATCTATGTAACTTTCTCTATCTTTTACAGCATTCATCTCAATCATTTTATTATTCGGGATTACGCAAATATCATAAACGTCAAGCGGAAATTCTGAAGGTACCGAACCTTTCACCAAATTAGTAAAATCCCCAGACAATGCAATTTTATTATTTTCTCCTACTTCATCGATCAGGTATTCATAAGAAACCCTATCTCTAGCGAATATAAGATCTACACTAGAAACCACTTTCTTCAATTCATCCTTAAATTCATTAGAAGAGAATGGCCCGAAAGCCTGAGGTAACAAAATTACTTTCTTATCTCTATTTTCCCAGCTTTTGGTTTGGGAACCCAATCGATCTCTAAGCTTTTCGACGCCCCACTGATCACCATAAGCAAAACCAGAAGCATCAAAAATAACTCTGATATCCTTATCCTTTACTATCCCGTAACGTCGTATATATTTTTTGGGTAGTAAATTTAACAAAAAGCTTCCATCCTTAGATTTAGACCGAAGCGGAATTTTCTGTAAAAGGCCATACCGGCAACGATCCATATATGGCCTATGGGGTTCACATGCAAATTTAGCATTCGGTATCCGACTAAGTACTTCCTGCTGAATCGCAGCTAACATCAACTCTGCACCTTTGTTAGGAATTCCTATTCCTTTCACTTCAAAAATCATCAGTTATAGCTCCTGATATCATTAATAGATTTCTTCTGTGAGAAAGGCACATGAGCCTCTTTGTCTGGCCACCCTACAGCGATCAGCATTATTACGCGCTCTTCTGCTTTCAGCCCAAGAAAACTGCTTATTTTTTGTTCTCTTTCCTCAATATCTGGCCAGTTAATCACGCAGCTGCTTAATCCAAAAGTTTCTAACGCCAGAATAAAGCCCATAGTCGCCAATGATGAGTCTATATATATGATATGCCTATCTCTCTCATCAAAAAATGCACTAAGGTCTCCAACTACGGCTATCACACAAGGAAAATTATGGCTAAAGCCTTTAGTACCCATTGGTAGTTCAGCTATCGTTCTAACCTTTTCACCTTCAGTAAAAATATGAAACCTGTAGGGCTGCCTGTTACACGCACTGGGAGCTTGAGTAGCAGCCATAATTGCTCGATCCAAGAGTTCTTCCGGGACTTTTTTGTCCTCAAACCAGCGTACTGAGCGTCTTCGACGGCACAACTCCTCAAAGTGTTCAAAGCTTAAAGTACTGCGTTCTAGATCCCTTTGGAACGGAATCTTTTTCTCTTCCCCACTGCGATAGCTTGCTTCACATTGACTAAATTTTTTAAAGCTATTATTTATTGATCGCTTCTTATCAACATTTACAACTGAGAAATATTTTTCTAGTACATCTCTAGCCCATATAAGACTTTCATTATCATCACAGGTTGAAGACTGGATAGCTACTGCATACGCATCTACGGTTTCCTTTATATAGGATTCAGCAAAAACCTCTTTCAAAGGGCGCATAATAAGCCCCTTTTCAAGTCTATGAATATTTCTTCTTAGTAGAAAATCATTATTATAGCTTCGTTCCATTTTTTTTAGATGCAACAGCTTCCCACTAAGAACTGATTGATGCTCTCTAGACATATCACTAGAAATAAAAAAATAGTAAGCAGATGAAAGAAATTTACTTTTAGAGCAGAAAAAGCAAATTTTCAGATCTATCCGCTTCCATATTTTTTTTAACTTAGATTTAAAACCTTTTGCCATCACCAACGCCTTTTATTCTTAAAAATTTAGTGATAATGGAAACCACATTAATTAATAGTCTATTTTCTGATAACTATCGACTGAAAAACCTAAGCATCCCATAAAAACACCGCAAGCTTTAGCCACCCTCAGAAAACTTTCGTTTCTCTTCAGGGGCATAAAAGCGAGCAGGAACAGGAACGACTTCAGCGAGTACAAAAGAACCTGAAAAGCCGCTGAAAGCATCACCCCTACTTTTGAGCGCCCCCTGCTGATTTTCCGCCAGGCATCGGTGACCCCCGCTCTGAACTTTCGTTTGGAAAGCCAGGATAGATTCGTCCGGCTCAACGGAACAAACTCTGTCACTTTCGCCCTGTTGGTGTGATAGATCTGGATGCCGAGTTTATTCGCCTGGGTAAAGAAGATCGTATCCGTCCCCCCTGCCAAGGGTTTAGATTCATCAAAACGTAGCTTGTGCTGATTGATAAATGCCATCGGGACCATGACGTTATCGGTAGCGCAGGCACTCAATTCCTGACGCTCAGCGCGCTCTCGCGTCGAGAAAAGCCCGGCAATACTCGGGGGAACACTGGGGTCCAGTTTCGACTGCACAGCACCATGAATAACGGCTTGATGATCGTACTCTGCGCTGACCTCATACAGCTCAGCGAGCCAGTCAGGATCTACGACTTCATCGTCATCTACGAAGACCAAAAGGTCTGCCCCAAAGCCGTTGGCGACCTCAATCGCGTGATTTCTGGCACAGGGGATACCACGCTTCACTTCAATCGTGTAGCCAATATCCGTCCCGGTTTGAGCTTGAATGTCCTCGACAGTTTTCCTCGCCGACCCAGCCTCATCGTTATCCACGACGGACAGTTTTACACTGCAGTTAGCTGGCAGGGTGATGGCGGAAAGACTTCTCAGGCATGTTGAGAGAAGCTGTGCTCGCCGGAAGGTGCATATGCACACATTGATAAGCATCTGGAACCTGTCTGATTTAATGGAATGTCGATATTCGCCTAAGCTTCCCGTTACTCTCTGCTTATTACGCAGAGTAAAAACGCCTAAGCGACTCCCCGCATAAGCATTTATACCGCTGGCGCAACTCTGCTAGCATAACCGGCCAACCACAGAGAACCCCATCACAGCATGCAACGAGAAGGGAAGGGAGCCAAGTCTCTCCGAGTCGTTCAGGTCCTGCCAGCCCTGGACTCCGGCGGCGTTGAACGCGGCACAGTAGAGTTCGCCAAAGAGCTGGTCAAGCAGGGTCATGAGTCTATCGTAATCTCCAGCGGCGGTCGTCAGGTGGCAACCCTGGAGGCGGAAGGCTCCCGACATATCAGCATGGCCGTTCATCGCAAGTCATTGCGATCACTGGCACTGGTGCGCCCCATGCGTCGCCTGCTCACTGAGCTAAAACCGGACATCATTCATGTTCGCTCCCGCGCGCCTGCCTGGATCGCTTGGCTAGCCTGGCGCAAATTGCCAGTTAACGATCGCCCGCGTTTCGTCAGTACCGTGCACGGCATGTATTCAGTCAACGCTTACAGCGCGGTCATGACAAAAGCCGAGCACATAATCGCCATCTCCGACTGCGTGCATGACTACATCACTCAGAACTACGGCATAGATGCCCGACGCATCACCCGAATCTACCGCGGTCTGGATCCTTCGGTATTCAACGCTTCTGTCGACCTGGGCCAATGGCAGGAAACGCTATTTCAGGAGTATCCGCAGTTGCAGGGTAAGCGCCTGCTGCTGATGCCGGGCCGTCTCTCACGCTGGAAAGGTCAGGAGGCCTTTCTCGATGTGATGCGTCATTTATCTGATCTGCGCACTGATTGTCACGGGGTGGTGGTCGGTGGGGCCGAGGATAACAAGCAGCACTACCTGCAAGAGCTGCTCGATAAGCGAAAAGAGCTCGGCCTGGACGACAAAGTGACCTTCGTCGGTCACCGCTCCGATATCCAGTCGTTTTATTCACTGGCTGATATCACCTGCCATCTCTCCAATAAGGCGGAACCCTTTGGTCGTACCGTGCCAGAAGCGCTGGCCTGCGGCTGCCCGGTCATCGCCTATGACCGGGGAGGCGCTGCCGAATCCCTGCACCAGGCGTTCCCCGAGGGTTTGGTAGAAGCGGACAACCCCAAAGCCTTTGCCCAGCGCGCCCATGAACTTCTGCAGCGAGATACAATCGATATCCACCTGCCCGAAGAGTTCTACCTGCAGCACCAGGCCGACGCCACGCTGGAGGTCTACCGCCGGCTGCTGGCCTCCCCGCCCGGCTGAGGCTGCCCCTCAATACCGGGATCGGCTACACTTCGCGCTACTGCATTTTTACCCCCGACTGGACGGATTCGCCATGCGAGTACTTCACATTGCCTACCAACAACTTCGGCGTTATGGCCATACCCGCGTCAGCTGGGCCCAGAAACTGACCTACGGTCTGATCAAGAACGATCATCTGGTGCAGGGTTTCAGCGACCGTGACGTAGCCGCATTCGAGGCACCGCTGGGTATCCGCGATCTGGGCACCAAGAAGGCCAACAAGCGTCTGCTGGAGACCGTCGAGTCTTTCGAACCAGATCTGGTGATCGCCGGCCACTGCGACATGATCAGCAACGAGACCCTGGCCGAGATCCGCAAGATCGCACCGAACTGCGCCATCGCACACTGCAACAACGACCCGCTGTTCGTGCCCTCCAACGTGGATCGCCTCAAATACCGGGCCGAGGTCGCTGACGCTATTTTCGTCTCCACCGGCCGCCGTGAGCTGACCCAGTTCGAGGGTTCCCGAGCCCGGGTTTACCATATGCCCAACCCGGTTGAACCCTCGGTGGAGAGCTTCAACAACGCGGTCAAAACGGATGCAGAACTGCCGATCGACCTGATTTTCTGCAGCAACAGCCAGAATTTCACCAAGCGCCTGGAGATGATCGGCCGCATGAAGGAGCAGCTGGACCCGATCATGACGTTCAAGACCTTCGGCAGCTTCGGCGAAGCGCCGGTCTGGGGACGCGACTATGACCGCGCTCTGGAGAAGAGCAAGATGGGGCTGAATTTTAACCGCCAGGAAGGTGATTACTGGTACGCCTCCGCCCGCATGGCACAGCTGGGCGGCAACGGTATCCTGCAGTTCACCCACTCGGCGAATAAATTCGATGAGTTGTTCCCGGCCGAATCGATCGTCTATTTCGACGATGAAGCCTCTTTGATGGAGCGGATCCGCGAGTTCCAGGGCGATGACGCCAAGCGCCAGGCCTGGGCCGCGAAAGCACGTGAGTTTTTCCACCAGGAGATCAACTCAACCCTGTACGCCCAGTACATCGTCGAAGCCACCACCCAGACCCCGTTCAGCCACGACTACGTCTGGGCACGGGACATCAATCTGGACGGCAGCCTGAAATGACGCTCAAGCTACAAACGGAGCAAGCCTTTGCCCAGGGCGGCAACCGGCTCTGTTTCGAATATCCCGGGGATCCCTCCCGCTGCATCAAGGTACGCCGGCCAGACTTCACACTGGCGGATCTGCGACGTAAAAAGGGATTCCCGAAAACGCTGCTGCCGCTGAGTGCTTTTGACGATAACCAGGAAGAGTTCGACGTAATCTCCGGCCTCGCCAAACGCCAAGGCAAAGCAGTATTCGATGTCATCAGCCGCTGCTACGGCTTCGAGGAAAGCGATCTGGGACCAGGGCTGGTACTTGAACTGGTGCGTGACGCCGATGGCCGCATTTCCCAGTCACTGAAGGCCCAGATCTGGTTTGAAGGCTACAGCGACGAATGCCGGGCAGCCGTGGCAACCTTCTGCAGCCGTTGGCTGGAACTGCAGATCCCCTCTCGCGATCTGCTGCTGCACAACATTCTGGTACAGAAAGACAGTAACGGGAAAATCCAGCGACTGGTGGTGATCGACGGTCTGGGCAGCCCGAACATCATCCCGTTCAACTGGCTGCCAGCCCCGCTGAGACACGCCAAGGTGGAACGCAAGGTCGCCAACCTGCATCAACGTATCGACGATCTGCTAGCGAAAAAGAAGCGCGGCGCTTCGCCCGGCAACCACGGCATGGCCACGGCCCATCATTCCGCGAACAACTGAGTTTTAAAGGCTTAACACTATGACCAATTCTACGATCCGCACCGCTCAGGTTCTCGCCGGCGCCGAAAATGGTGGGGCCGAGAACTTTTTCGTGCGCCTGGTGACCGGCATGCACGAACACCCGGATATGCAGGTCAAAGCCTTTATCCGTGACCATGAGCATCGGGTCAACGCCCTGCGCCAAGGCGGCGTCGAGACCGAGGGCTTCAGGTTCGGCTCCCCCGTAGACCTGATCGACCGTCATCGCTTTCGCAAGGCGCTGAACGCCTTCGAGCCCGACGTGGTCATGTCCTGGATGGGCCGCGCCACGGCGTACACACCAAACTCCAAGCGTTACACCCTGGTCAGTCGCCTGGGCCACTACTACAAGCTCAAGTACTACCAGCACTGCGATTACTGGGTCGGTAACAGTAAGGGGATCTGCCAGCACATGATCGATGGTGGCTTCCCTGCCGAGCGCGTGGTGCATATCTCCAACTTTGCCGACGAAACCCCGGTCACGCCGATTCCACGCGACAGCTTCGATACCCCTGCCGACAAACCGATCATCCTCAGCGCAGGCCGGTTGCACGTTAACAAGGCGTTCGATGTGCTGCTGCACAGCCTTACCGAACTGCCGGATGTGACGCTCTGGCTGGCCGGTGCGGGTCCGGAAGAAGCGAATCTCAAGGCGCTGTGCAAACAGCTGGGGCTGGAGTCGCGGGTGCGTTTCCTTGGCTGGCGTACCGATGTCACCACCCTGATGGCCAGCGTCGATCTGTTCGTCTGCCCGTCACGTCACGAGGGACTGGGGTCAATCGTGCTGGAATCCTGGGCGCACCGTTGCCCCATCGTCGCCACAGACTCGCAGGGACCGGGCGAGTTGATCACCGACGGGCTGAGCGGCCTGATCACGCCGATTGATGAAGCCCCGGCGCTGGCCAAGGCGATTAACCGGGTGCTAAGCAGCGATGACCTGCGCCAGCAGCTGATCGAAGACGCCAGCCGGGTGTACGCCGAAGGCCACAGCAAAGCATACATCGTCCAACGCTATGCAGAGTTCTACGAGGAGATACGCCGCAAACGCGGCTAAGCCTGGGCTCCAAACAAGCCGCGCGCCAGTAACTCACGGGCGCAGCGGCCCGCCTCATCCAGCGGCTCTGCGTCCGGCTGCAGCGCTTCACCCCGCCACTGCTCCAGCGCCACCACTCGCTTAGCATCAATCAACTGCTGCAGCCCGGCCTGCAGCCGGTTCTGCTTCAGTTGCGGCACCGGCAGAACACCGACCGCGCACCCTGCGCTCAGCGCCTCATAGACCATCGATACGCTGTCGGCGCTGACCCAGCAGCACTCCGTTACCGCCAGTTGTTGCGGCAACCAGCCGGAAGGCGTTTGTGCCGCCGGGATAAACTCCAGCCCACTTAACTGCGCCAGCTTTGCCTCGGTTTCCGCTGGTGTGCGGCGCGAACTGGTAGCGCGCCAACTGCGACCATCCTCGGACACTATCCGTTCGATCGCCCGGATCAGACCCGTCTCATCCCAGCCGCTGTGTTTGGAGGGACCGCCCACCAGGATCATGCCGCTGTCCGACGTTTTCTCACCCGGTCGCATCCGGTTCAATGCACCGCGGGTGGCAACCACATTGCCCTGCGACGGCGGGCTGTCGTGCTCTGGAATCAGGCAAAGATCAAACAGCGACAGCGGCAGGCTAGGCTTCATCAGCACCACCGCCGGCACACGCCAGCCACGTTTTAGCGCCAACAGCGTCAGGTGCGTTGCGTGGCCCGCACCGATCAGCAGATCCGGCTTGGCTATCTGTGCGGACGACCGACCCAGCAGCAGCGCTTTAAGGGCGACACCCCGAGTAAACGGCGGCAGAGTCTCAATTTCGACCTCAGGTAGCAGGCGCTGCAGCGCCTCGGCCAGACCCAGCGATTGGTTGAGATGGCCCGGCTTGCCGTCACTGACAATAACAATTCGTTTCACGGTCGCTCTCGCGTTGATGGCTTGGGTGTTACTCCGTCCCGAAGAGGACGCGATCATGATAAACAAATCAACCTGAGCAGGATAATCCGGCTAAAAGCAGGATTTCACTGTTCAGCCAATTCCATTTTTCGCGTGAAAGCATACAATCTACAGTCTTGCGTAAAAGTCCCGGTGCTTTATCAGCATTTCTGGGGCACTTTCCTGTTTACCCGGTCTTTAGGATGGTCTGATATGTCGGCGTTCGGCTCTGTTTTCATGCCTGAAATGGCAATCTCCTGGTTTGATGGTTCGAGCTGGAGCGAAAGCCAGGTCGTGCCAAGCGAAAGCCTGCATCTGCACGCCGGTGCCCACGTACTGCACTACTCCAGCACCTGCTTCGAAGGCCTGAAGGCATTCCGCCATGCAGACGGCTCGATCAAGATCTTCCGTATGGACCGTAACATCGACCGTATCGCGCAGAGCTCCCAGCTGCTGGCACTGCCGGAGATCAACAAGGACCAGGTCGCCGAGATGATCAAATCGGTGGTCGCGAAGTTTGCGGCGGAAGTTCCGGAAGCACCGGGCTCCATGTATATCCGCCCGACCCATATCGGTACCGAGCCCGCCATCGGCAAGGCCGCTGCGCCGACGCTGACCTCCTGCTTCTACGTGCTGCTGTCGCCGGTAGGCGATTACTTCTCCGGCGGCGACCGCGCCCTGCGTCTGCTGATCGATGACAAGAACATGCGCTGCCCGCCGCATATGGGCATGGTAAAGAGCGGTGGTAACTACGCCGGCGCCCTGCAGCCAACCATGAAAGCACGCGCCGAATTCCAGGCCGACCAGGTTCTGTTCTGCCCCAACGGCGATGTTCAGGAAACCGGCGCTGCCAACTTCCTGCTGATCGATGGCGACGAGATCATCACCAAGGCGCTGGACAGCACCTTCCTGCACGGCGTGACCCGCGACTCCATCCTCACCATCGCTCGCGATATGGGCATGAAAGTCTCCGAGCGCCAGCTCAGCATTGATGAGCTGCTGGAGCGCTCCGCCAAGCCGGGCTGCGAAGCCGCCCTGTCCGGCACAGCCGCTGTACTGACCTCCGTCGGCACCCTGATCCACAACGGTCAGGAGTTCACCGTCGGTAACGGCGCCATCGGCGAAACCACTGTCAAACTGCGTCGCGCCCTGAACGATATCCAGTGGGGCCGCAGCGAAGACAAATTCGGCTGGCTGATCGACGTCTAACACCCTGTTCAAACAGACGTTAATCCAGATACGAAAAGACCGGGCCAGTGCCCGGTCTTCTCTTTTGTGGTCCCATCAGGGCGGCAAGGCACGACCTCAATATCAGTCTAGCTGAGCTCATCCCCTTTCCCCTTCGGCGCAGCCGAGCATCACAGGCTGAAAGAGAAACAAGGGAAGGGCTGTTTGAGCAGCAACGCTGCGACTGACCCTAAGGTAAAGAGTCGATTCCGCTCTTTCAGCCGAGAAGCACAGGGAAGTCGGCGCAGCCGACCAAGCCGTAGGGGCGGTTTGGGATTGATAAGGGACCTTTCCCCTATAAAGCAGCGCACAAGTACCTTATCTCGCCAGCAGGCGAAACCAGCGCTAGAAAAGCGCACAAATCTTGATAATTTGGCGCCTTAGCTCACTCCATCAAATCACCCCAGTACCCACTGATCCGCTCCCGATACTCAACCAACTGATCCCCACTGATCACCCGCGGCTGGTTCTGCATGGTCTGGCGATGGCCAAAAGCACGGTAAGCCTTGTACGCCTCGCGCAGCTCCTCGGCCTGATCGGCAGGCATCAGCCCTGATTCCTCCAGAGATTCAAGAATGCGGATGTTGTCCGTATAGGTCAGCAGACGCGCATCGTCATGGGCGTTAGCGAGCACCAGGTACTGCACCATAAACTCGATATCCACCAGGCCACCGCGATCCTGCTTAAGGTCGAACTCCTCTCCTTCACGGCTCGGGGCGGTGCCAAGCTGCTGCCGCATCTTCTCACGCATCTCGCGCACTTCCTGCTGCAGGGCACTGCGCTCACGCGCCTGCCCCAGCACATCGGCACGCACCGTCTCGAAACTTCGCGCCACCCGCTCACTGCCACTGACCACGCGGGCGCGCACCAGGGCCTGATGTTCCCAGGTCCAGGCATCATTGCGCTGGTACTGCTCGAAAGCGTTCAGCGAGGTCACCAGCAGGCCGGAGTTACCCGAGGGGCGCAGTCGCATATCCACCTCGTACAGCTGGCCTGAGGGCGTCAGCGTGCCGAGAATATGGATAATCCGCTGCCCAAGCCGGGTAAAGAACACCGCATTGGGCAGTTCCCGCTTACCACCCTGGGTCATCAGATTGGAATCGGCATCGTGGATAAACACCAGGTCCAGGTCTGAGCCGTAGGAGAGCTCGATACCACCGAGTTTGCCGTAACCGACGATAATGAAATCAGGATCACAGGGCTCGCCCGGCGACTTCTGCGGCACGCCGTACTTGGCGGTCATATCGCGCCAGGCGATCTCCAGCACCGCATCGAGGATCACCTCGGCCAGCCAGGTCAGATAATCGCTGACCTTCATCAGCGGCAGCGCACCGGTAATATCGGAGGCGGCAACCCGCAGCACGTGGGAGTGCTTGAAGTAGCGCAGCGCCTCCATCAGCTGTTCGGTGTCATCTTCGGGGATACGCACCAGCACCTGGCGCAGCTCGTCATTCAGTTTCGCCTTATCCGGCGGCGTAAACAGCGTACGTGGATCGATCAGCTCATCGAGCAAACCAGGCTGACGTGACAGCTGCTCGGCAAACCAGTGGCTGGCGGAACAGAGCCGCACCAGCTGCTGCAGAGCACCAGGATTTTCATTCAACAGTACCAGGTAGGCGGAGCGGCGCAGCACCGCCTGGATCAGCAGCAGCACCCGCTCCAGGGTCACTTCCGGATTCTCGGTCCCGCCCACCGCTTTCAGCAATTTGGGCAGCACCGCCTGCAAACGTTCGCGCCCTACCTGCTGCAGCATCTGCACGGTACGCTGCTGCTGCAGACTGCGCAGCTGTTGCAGCGCCTGTTGCGGCTCGGCAAAGCCCAGGTCGCTCAGATAGCGCTCCACTGGTTCGCTTTCCAGTTCGGCATCCCAGAGGGAGTGCCACTGATCGGCATTTTTATCCGCCTTGTCAGCCTCTTCATCCCTCTCTGCGGCCGGCGCAATCACCTCGGCAAAATGCTCGGACACCGTACGACGATAGCCATCAAGGCGTTCGCTGAACGCCTGCCAGTCCTTGGCCCCCATGACGAAGGCCAACCGTGCCTGCCCCAGCTCATCACGGGGCAGCTCCTGGGTCTGGCGGTCGGCCAGGGCCTGCAGCGCATGCTCGGTATCGCGCAGGAAGCCGTAGGCCTCCAGCAGCTCATCCACCACCTGCTGCGGCATACCAACACATTCCGGCAGCAATGGCAGTATTCGGTTCAGCTCACGCTGCTGCAGGCGCGGATCGCGGCCACCGCGGATCAACTGGAAAGCCTGGGCGATAAACTCCACCTCGCGGATGCCACCGGCGCCAAGTTTGACGTTCTGATCACGGTTCTTGAGCTTCACTTCGCGATTGATCAGCGCCTTCATATCGCGCAGGGACTCGAACGCGCTGAAATCGATATATTTGCGGTAAACAAAGGGACGCAGCTGGGTAAACAGCTCATCGCCCTGCTTCTTGTCGCCAGCCACCACACGGGCTTTTACCATGGCGTAGCGTTCCCACTCCCTGCCCTGGTCCTGGTAATAGGTTTCCAGTGCATCGAAGCTGCACGCCAGCGGACCGACGCTGCCAAAGGGACGCAGACGCATATCGACACGGAATACGAAGCCGTCCGCCGTGGTGTTATCCAGTGACTGGATCAGCTTCTTGCCGAGGCGGGTGAAGAACTCCTGGTTGCTGAGGTTCTTGTCCTGGCGGTCGGTCTCACCGTTCTGTGGGAAAGCGAAGATCAGATCGATATCGGAGGAGAGGTTAAGCTCGTAAGCACCCAGTTTGCCCATGCCGATCACCACCATGCGCTGCTCGACCAGCTCACCGGAAGCATCGCGTCCCATCGGCCGTCCCCAACGGGCAGCGGTGGCTTCATGCAGCCATTCAAGGCTCAGGTCGATCAGGGCATCGGCCAGATGGGTCAGGGTGCCGGTGGTTTCGGCCAGATCGGCCAGACGATTCAGGTCACGCCAGATAATGCGCACCATCTCCCGACGGCGGATCAGGCGCAGGCGCCGCTGTAGCTCAGCTTCGCTGTCACACTCCTGCAGAGTAGCCTGCGCCAGCTGGCGAACCTCACTGGGCTCGTAGCAACGCCAGAGATCGCCGCTTTGATGCAGCTCCGCCAGCAGCTGCGGCTGCCGCTCCAGCTGTTCACAAACGTAGTCGCTGCCGATCAGAATTCGTGGCAGCCCTTCCCTGACCTGCTCGGGCAGTTCGGCCCCCAGCTGTTCCAGCGCCGGTGTCACCCGCCGCAGATTAGCCTCCAACACGGTGTGCAGCTCAGCGGGGATTCCGCTTTTGAGTTCTTCCAACATCCTGACGCTCTCCTCACTCAACGCGGCCTCTACTGTAAACCAGAAGAATACAGCAGGAACAGACGCACCATTAAAGTGCCACACCAGCGCCGCAAAGGGGCGAATGCAGATTAACCGGGTGCACAACCGTCCTTGAGCCCGCCCATAAAAGCCTGCCGAAACACAGTTTTAAATATCGATCTAAGCCACTGCTTTTTCTGGAATAACTGTCGATTACCGACTACACATGTAAGGGTCAACAGATGGATGACCGAAAAGGCTGAGCCAGAGCAAAGCGCCCTTCCGTAGTGCACCTACACTGATATCGGGTAACTGGAACAAGATTTGCTAACTAAGTGGTCAAGCTTTTAGAACCAGAAAAAACAATATTTCCAACACGCTGCAAAAAAGAACTCACCAGAGAGGACGACAAAATGTTGAGAAAAGCCTTTATCGCAACCGCGACGCTTTCACTGGCAGCTGCTGCCACCGGCGCTCAGGCCGCCGGCACGCTCGATGCGGTTAAAGAACAAGGTTATGTGCAGTGCGGTGTGACCTCAGGCGTCCCCGGTTTCTCTGTTCCGGACGAACAGGGTAACTGGGTCGGTCTTGATGTCGACGTATGCCGCGCTGTTGCCGCAGCGGCCCTGGGCGACGCCAGCAAGGTCAAATACACGCCGTTGAACGCCAAGGAGCGCTTCACTGCGCTGGCCTCCGGTGAGATCGATCTGCTCTCCCGTGTAACCACCTGGACCCTGACTCGTGACACCCAGCTGGGTATCAACTTTGCCGGCGTGAACTACTACGACGGCCAGGGCTTCATGGTTAAGAAAGATCTCGGCCTCACCAGCGTCAAGGAGCTGGATGGCGCCACCATCTGTGTACAGTCTGGTACCACCACCGAGCTGAACATGGCTGACTACTTCCGCACCCACGGTCTGGAGCACACTCCGGTGGTGTTCGACACCAACGAACAGGCGGCTACCGCCTTCGATACCGGCCGCTGCGACGCCTTCACCACCGACCTCTCCCAGGCTTACGGCCTGCGTACCCGCATGACCGACCCGTCATCCGTGGTAGCGCTGCCGGAAGTTATCTCCAAGGAGCCGCTCGGCCCGTCCGTGCGCCAGGGTGACGACCAGTGGTTCAACATCGTTAAGTGGTCCCTGAACGCCATGATCAACGCCGAGGAACTGGGCGTGACCTCCGCCAACGTGGACGAGATGAAAGCTTCCAGCGAGAACCCGAGCGTCAAACGTCTGCTCGGTGGTGAAGCTGGCCTGGCCGAAGGCATGGGCATCAGCGATGACTGGGCTTACCAGATCGTCAAGCAGGTAGGGAACTACGGCGAATCCTTCGACCGCAACGTCGGTAAGGACTCTCCGCAGAATATCGACCGCGGTATCAACAACCTGTGGAACAACGGCGGCATCATGTACGCCCCGCCGATCCGCTGATCATCCGTTAGTCATAGAGGCCGCCTCCGGGCGGCCTCCTGCATCCGACATAGATCCCTTAACCGGGAAAGCCCCTGAGACGGACGATCCCGTCTAGGGTATGGAGAAGCAAGAGATGGCATCGGACACTAACCCAAACAGCAGCTCCCCCCCTTCCGAGCCGGAGCACAAGATCAAGTTCTGGAACGACCCCGGCAAGCGCGCCCTGATATTTCAGGTGCTGCTGGTGCTGGTGCTGGGCGGCTTCGTCTGGTTTATCGTTTCCAACACCCTCAGCAACCTTGAACAACGCGGTATCACCACCGGTTTTGACTTCCTTTCCCAGGAGGCCGGCTTCGGGATCCCGCTGTCACTGGTCGAATACACTGAGGCCTCAAGCTATGGCCGCACCTTTATTGTCGGCCTGCTCAATACCGTGCTGGTCTCGGTCCTGGGCATCATCGCGGCTACCATCCTTGGTTTCATCCTCGGTGTGGCGCGCCTCTCGGACAACTGGCTGATTTCACGCCTGTCCGCACTCTATATCGAGATTTTCCGTAATATTCCTCTGCTGCTGCAGATCTTCTTCTGGTACTTCGCGGTACTGCGGGCGCTGCCTTCACCCCGTGAAAGTATCGAGTTTCTCGGCAGTTTCCTGAATATCCGCGGCCTGTCGATGCCGGCCCCGGTGGCAGAACCCGGCTTTAACCTGGTCTGGATAGCCTTCGCTGTCGGCATCGTCGGCACCTGGGCCATGACCAAGTGGGCGCACAAACGTCAGGACGCCACCGGCAAGATATTCCCGGTAGGCTGGACCTCCCTGGGCCTGATTATCGGTCTGCCCCTGCTGGTGTTCCTGCTCAGCGGCGCACCGATGACCCTGGATTATCCCGAGCTGCGCGGCTTCAACTTCCGCGGCGGCATGACGATCATCCCCGAGTTTGTGGCCCTCTGGCTGGCACTGACCATCTACACCGCGGCGTTCATCGCCGAAACGGTACGCGGCGGCATTCTTTCAGTACCCCACGGCCAGCTCGAAGCAGCCTCCGCCCTGGGACTGCCGAAAACCCGTACCCTTCGCCTGATCGTTATCCCGCAGGCGATGCGCGTGATCATTCCACCGCTGACCAACCAGTATCTGAACCTGACCAAGAACTCATCGCTGGCCACCGCCATCGGCTACCCGGACCTGGTGTCCGTGTTCGCCGGCACCACGCTAAACCAGACCGGTCAGGCGATCGAGGTGATATCGATGACCATGGCGGTCTACCTGTCGCTGAGCGTGCTCACGTCGATATTCATGAACTGGTACAACAAGCGCAAATCGCTGATCGAGCGCTAGGAGGCAAGGTATGAAATACGAACTTCAACCCACGCTACCGCCTCCCGCCAACACCATCGGTGTGATCGGCTGGATGCGCAAGCACCTGTTCAACGGGCCATTGAATTCCATCGCCACCCTTGTGCTGGCCTGGCTCGCTTTTACCCTGCTGACCCCGGTGATCGACTGGGCATTTTTCAGCGCTAACTGGGCCGGTACCACGCGGGAAGACTGCACCAGCGGCGGTGCCTGCTGGGTATTTGTCGGCCAGCGTATCGACCAGTTCCTGTACGGTTTTTATCCACGCGAGGAGACCTGGCGTCTGAACCTGTCGTTCTTCCTGATGCTGGCGCTGATTCTCTGGCTGGCGATCCCGAAGATTCCCGCCAAGGGTATCGCCGCCGTGCTGACGCTGGTGGTATTCCCGGTGGTGGCGTTCTTCCTGCTCACCGGCGGTGTGTTCGGTCTCGAAGCGGTGGACACACATCAATGGGGCGGGCTGAGCCTGACGCTGGTGCTGGCCGTGGTCGGTATGGTGGCGTCACTGCCGCTCGGCGTACTGCTGGCGCTGGGCCGGCGTTCAGAGATGCCGATCGTCAAGTCCCTGTCGGTGGTTTACATCGAGATATGGCGCGGTGTACCACTGATCACCGTGCTGTTCATGGCGTCGGTGATGCTGCCGCTGTTCTTCCCGGAAGGGATGAGCTTCGACAAACTGCTGCGTGCGCTGATCGGCATCACCCTGTTCCAGACCGCCTACATGGCGGAAGTGGTGCGCGGCGGTCTGCAGGCGATACCCAAGGGACAGTATGAAGCCGCCGATTCACTGGGCCTGGGCTACTGGCAGAAGATGATCATGATCATCCTGCCGCAGGCGTTGAAGATGATGATCCCCGGCGTGGTAAACACCTTTATCGCCCTGTTCAAGGACACCAGCCTGGTGCTGATCATCGGTCTGTTCGACCTGCTGGCGATCGTCCAGGCGGCCACCAACGATCCCAAATGGATCGGTTATGCCACCGAAGGCTATGTCTTCGTGGCGCTGGTGTTCTGGATCTTCTGCTTCAGCATGTCACGCTACAGCCAGTACCTTGAGAAACGGCTACAAACCGGCCATGGCAACCGGGCCTGAACACGGAGAATGAGACAATGACAGACGCGGCAAGCAATACCGGTGAGCAGCTGATGATCGAGCTGCGCGACATGAACAAGTGGTACGGCGAGTTCCATGTTCTGAAGAACATCAATCTGAAGGTCAAAAAAGGCGAACGCATCGTTATCTGCGGCCCCTCAGGCTCGGGCAAGTCGACGATGATCCGCTGCATCAACCGACTGGAAGAGCACCAGCGCGGTGATATCCTCGTCAACGGCGTGCCACTGACACACGATATCAAGAACATCGAAACGATCCGCAAGGACGTGGGCATGGTGTTCCAGCACTTCAACCTGTTCCCGCACCTGACCGTGCTGGAAAACTGCGTGCTGGCCCCGATCTGGGTGAAGAAGATTCCGCGCAAGGAAGCCGAAGCCACGGCGATGAAGTACCTGGAGCGCGTGAAAATTCCCGAGCAGGCGAAGAAGTATCCCGGCCAGCTCTCTGGCGGTCAGCAGCAGCGTGTGGCGATCGCTCGCTCGCTCTGCATGAACCCGGATGTGATGCTGTTCGACGAACCCACCTCGGCGCTGGACCCTGAGATGATCAAGGAAGTGCTGGATGTCATGATTGAGCTGGCCCGTGAGGGAATGACCATGCTCTGCGTCACCCATGAAATGGGCTTCGCCAAGACGGTGGCTGACCGGGTGATCTTTATGGCGGATGGCCAGATCGTTGAGGAGAACGAGCCACATGAGTTCTTCAACAACCCGCAGCATGAGCGTACCAAGCTGTTCCTGAGTCAGATCATCGATCACTGATCCTGCCGACTACAGCGAACAGGAAAACGAAAGGGTGACTCTCCGTTGAGCGTCACCCTTTTTTGTCACCGTGAGCCATTAAGCTAGTGAGTCTTTAAGCTAAATACAGAAATTCATCTGGCTGGGTTAGTATCCTCCTCCCCGCCAGCTTGCCGGACGATGGAAATCCGATGAAACGACGTCAATTGATTCAGGGTGCACTGGGCCTGTGCTGTGCACCACTCTCAGGCTCCCTGTTTGCGCAACTCACCGAAGCACTGCCAAAGACGGATACTCAGCCCGTCGCCTTTATCGGCCACGGCTCGCCGATGAACGCCATCGAGGACAACCTCTACAGCCAGGCCTGGAAGACGATGGCCAGCGATCTGCCGAGGCCCGCAGCGATTCTCTGTATTTCCGCGCACTGGCTAAGCCGGGGCAGTTTTGTCGGCGCCGTGCAAGCACCTGAAACCATTCATGACTTTGGTGGCTTCCCACAGAAGCTGTTCGATGTGCAGTATCCGGCACCGGGCTCACCGGAGGGTGCGGAGTTGGTACAGGCGATCACCCGGCAGAAATCGGGAAACGATGTGGTCAGACTGGATCACGAACGGGGGCTGGATCACGGCACCTGGTCGGTGCTCAGGCAGATGTACCCGGACGCCGATATTCCGGTGTTTCAGCTCAGTATCGATTACCACCGGCCGATGGCCTATCACTATGAGCTGGCACAGCAACTGGCGGCGCTACGCGAACGCGGCGTGCTGATTATCGGCAGCGGCAATATCGTCCATAACCTTCGCGCGGTAAAAGCCGTCGACGGCGGCTATGACTGGGCGGTCGCTTTTGATGAGCAGATCAAGCAGAAGCTTATTGATGGCGATCACCAGAGCATTCTCAACTACCAGTGGTACGGCAAGGCGGCGGAGCTGTCGGTACCGACACCGGATCATTATATTCCGATGCTTTACAGCCTCGGCCTGCAGCGCAGCAGCGACGAGCTCAGCTTCTATAACGAATCACTGACCCGCGGCGCCATATCGATGCGCTCCTTTGTGCTTTCGCCCAGCTGATCCAGCTGTTAAGAAGCCTCAGCTCGCCAGCTGCTCGCCGCAGAGCGACTGGCGCAGCTTCGCCGCTACATCCTCGGCAGATAAGTTCTGCGCCAGCAACCAGTGCAACTTGGCAAACGCCGCTTCCAGGGTGAGGTCAGCACCGGATATCACGCCGATACGCGATAACGCCGCGCCGGTGGCATAGGTATCGCTGGCCACAGCGCCTCGGCTGCACTGGGTCAGGTTCACAATAGTTACGCCCCGGGCGATGGCGGATTCCAGCGTTTCCATCAGTGCTGCATCCGAGGTTGGCGCATTCCCCACTCCGTAGCTCTGCAAAATCACACCGCGTAAACCCGGCTGGCTCAGCACCGCCTGGAGCAGCGTCGCACTGATACCCGGAAAAATTCGCAGGACCGCCACAGCCGCGGGATCAAAATCGGGGGAGCTGAACGCTGGCATACCGGGTGCCAGCATCAGATCAGAGCGCAGCGAAACCTCGATGCCCACCTCTCCCAGACGCGCCAGATTAGGCGAATCAAAAGCCGCCAGGGCGCTGGCATCGACCTTGACGCTGCGGTTACCGCGCAGCAAGCGACCGTTGAAGTAGATGCAGACCTCGCTGATCTCGGGCCGCGCCGCCAGCTCCAGCGCCCCCAGCAGGTTGCTGTCGGCGTCGCTTCTGTGCTCCGCCAGCGGAATCTGCGAGCCGGTAAGGATCACCGGCTTGGTCAACCCCTGCAGCATGAAGGAGAGCGCCGATGCGGTATACGCCAGAGTATCCGTGCCGTGGAGGATGATAAATCCCGCATAATCCTCGTAGCGATCGATAATCGGTGCGGCAATGCTGCTCCACTGGCTGGGCGAGAGCTCCGCGCTGTCGATCAGAGGCTCCAGCTCAATCAGATCGAACGCCGGCAGTGTATCCAGCCGCTCGGCAAGCCTCTGCCTGAGCAGCTGTTCAAAACCCGCCGCCGGAGCAAGCCCCTGTTCCGTGGGCAGCATACCGATGGTGCCACCGGTATGGATAATCAACACCTTGTCAGCTTGCACGCGGCCACTCCTCATCCTTCAGCGTCCTTACTCTGTGCTCAATTGGACTGCTTAGTCCTCGTCATCATCGATCTGCCAGAGCAGTTCCCCGGTAGCCAGCGCCAACTGCCCCGGCAGGGTTTTCCGACTCAGCCCCTGTAACAGACGGGCCGCCTGTTCACGCTGCTTATGCTGCCAGGCCGCCGGCATCATCTCCAGCAGTCGCCAGTCCCAGGCGCGAGCGGTATCGGCCCGCAGCCGCTGATACTGCGAAATCAGTACCTGGCAATGGGCGGCGATATCGGGCTGGGATTCCAGCGCGACCAGCATCAGGTCCAGGGTTCGGTTCAGCTCCTTGAGCGCCGACTCATCACCATCAATCGCTTTCGCCAGCTGTGCTGGCCAGGCTTTGAGGCAGTCCGAGATCAGCACCACCAGGGTTTCATCCTCGCTACCTTTGAACGCAGGCTCCGCCCGGAATGGCGGCCGCTGCAGGCCTGCCAGGGCGTAGCCGCGCTGGGCCTTGCTATCATCACGCACCTGCACCGGAATCTGCCGGGCGATCTCCAGCGCCAGCTGAAACAGCGCCTCGGTAGGACCGGATTTCAGCTCCAGCTCCAGCTCCGACAGTTCCGTACTCTGCTGACCGGCGCGTATCTCTCCGTGGTCCAGCGCGACTTCAACCTGCCAGGCTTCAGCTCCTTCACCACCGCCAAGCAACCAGATATGGCGTTCGAAATTGGTATCGAACACGGGCTCCAGCGTCGCCAGCAGCGCGTCATCGTTAAACTGCGGCGGCAGATGAGCACGAACGTTGTCCAGCTCGAGCACAGGCTCAGCCAGCTCCCACTCCCACTCACCACGCACACTCAGACCGCCACGGCCGTCGCCTGCAGTTTTCAGCGTCTGAATATAACGCTCGCCATCGCGGCGGATACGCAGCGCGACCCGGGCCGCGGTCAACGCATGATCCGGGGTATCGAAATAGGTGTTATCCAGTTGTCTGCATTCGGGTTCGGCCTTGGCGTACTGCTCCAGTATCGGCAACCCTGCCACCTCTGGACCGTACTCGGGCAATAGCCCAAGCTTAAGTTCTGTTTCCGCTCCCATCATCCGACTCCACTGATTCAATTCCTCCATTTTATGGGGCAGGGCCGAAACACTCTAGGGAATCGGGCAATTTGTCCCTAGCCCACACCAGATGCAAAGAGATTCTCGCGTGAACCTTAACTTCCGGTTTTCACGCTATTTTTTAAAATCGATCTGTGCGGTGTGACAAATTCATTGTTGTTTTATTACAAAAACGACAAATCGATACGTATACTTGCGCCAAATTACAACCGGCCAACAGGTATACATCGATGGTTAACAGCCCCCTATTTCAGATGTTCGCCCGTTCCCCCTTTCTGCCGATTCAGGAACATATCGCTAAGGCACAGGATTGCGCCGCTGAGCTGGTCCCGTTTTTTCAGGCGGTGATCAAGGAGGACTGGGCTGAAGTCGCCGAGTGTCAGCAGCGTATTACCTCGCTTGAGCATGAAGCCGACGATATCAAACGCAAGATTCGTCAGAACCTGCCAGGCAACCTGTTCCTGCCGGTCGCACGTACCGATCTGCTGGACCTGGTGCGTATGCAGGACAAGATCGCCAACAAGGCAAAAGATATTGCCGGGCTGATCCTTGGCCGACAGATGACCATTCCGCAAAACCTTCAGCAGGGCCTGATCAATTTTCTGACCACCGCCCTGCAGACCACGGACCAGGCGAAAACCGCACTGAACGAGCTCGACGAGCTGGTCACCTCCGGTTTTCGCGGCCACGAAATCGATCTGGTGGAACGCCTGCTGGTGGAGCTTGACCGCCTTGAGCACGAAACCGACGCGCACGAACGTGAACTGCGCAGCGCCCTGTTCGCTGTCGAACGCGACCTTTACGCCGTCGATGTGATGTTCCTGTACCAGATCATCACCTGGATTGGCGATCTCGCCAACCGCGCTCAACAGGTAGGCAGCCGCCTGCAACTGCTACTGGCACGCTAAATCGGTAAAACGAGGATCCAATGGAAATCATCTCTCAGTACGGCCACATACTGGTCATTCTGGCCTGTGTCTTTGGCTTTTTCATGGCTTGGGGCGTGGGCGCCAACGATGTAGCCAATGCGATGGGCACCTCCGTGGGCTCAAAGGCGATCACACTCAAGCAGGCGATCATCATCGCTATCCTGTTTGAGTTTGCCGGTGCTTATCTGGCGGGCGGCGCAGTGACCGCGACGATCCGTAAAGGAATTATCGAACCGGGAATCCTGTCTGGCAGCCCTGAACTCCTCGTTTATGGCATGCTGGCTTCGCTATTGGCGGCCGGCGTCTGGCTGTTAATCGCCACCCATTTTGGCTGGCCGGTTTCCACGACCCACTCCATTGTCGGCGCCATCGTTGGCTTTGCCGCCGTGGGTGTTTCCGTCGATGCGGTGCATTGGGGCAAGGTAGGCACCATCGTTGCGAGCTGGGTGGTCTCGCCCGTCACGGCCGGGATAATAGGCTTCTTCCTGTTCCGTACGGTGCAGCACCTGATCCTGGATACCACCGATCCGTTCAAAAACGCCAAACGCTACGTGCCCTTCTACATCTTCCTGGTAGGCTTCATGGTCGCCATGGTGACCTTCACCAAGGGCCTGAAGCATATCGGTCTGCACCTGAGCTTTGGCCAGAGTGCGGCGATCTCCGTAGCCGTTGCACTGGTCGTCATGGGCGTAGGCATCCTGATGCTGCGCAAGATCAAGGCAGATCCCAAGGCGGATGAAGAGTATCACTTCAGTAGCGTAGAGAAGGTGTTCGGCATACTGATGCTGTTTACCGCCTGCGCCATGGCCTTTGCTCACGGCTCCAACGATGTGGCCAACGCGGTAGGCCCGCTGGCAGCGGTGGTCGGCGTGGTTTCCGCCGGCGGTAGTGTGGCACAGCAGTCTGCCATGCCCACCTGGATCCTGCTGCTCGGCGGCGGCGGCATCGTGGCCGGCCTGATCATGTACGGTCACAAGGTTATTGCTACCGTGGGTACCAATATCACCGAACTGACACCGAGCCGCGGCTTTGCAGCAACGCTGGCGGCGGCCTCCACCGTGGTGTTTGCTTCCGGTACCGGTCTGCCGATCTCCACCACCCACACCCTGGTGGGCGCTGTCCTTGGCGTGGGTATCGCACGTGGCATGGCGGCGCTGAACCTGCGCGTTGTCGGCACGATCTTCGTATCCTGGATCGTCACCCTGCCGGCCGGTGCACTGCTGGCAATCATGTTCTTCTTCATGCTCAAGGGCATGTTTTCCTGATCGGCGTTTTTTACGTCAAACGCTAAGACGAACTGACCGAAAAAAGGGGCGCTAATGCGCCCCTTTTTGCTGTGTTTTCTATAATGGACCCTGCAAGGTAAAGCCTGCACAATAAGGTTTTATCCCCCATACCCCGATGCGGAGTCCGACATGTCTCGCACCCCTCCTGACGCTCTGGCGATGCTGCGTGAACTGATCGCCTCCCCCTCGATCAGCTCCACTACGGCGGAGTGGGACCAAAGCAATCTCAAGGTAATTGAGCTGCTGCATACCTGGCTCGAAGAGCTGGGCTTCAGCTGCGAAGTGATGCCGATCCCGCATCAGCCCACCAAGGCCAACCTGATCGCAACACTGGGTACAGGCCCGGGCGGACTGGTGCTCTCCGGTCATACCGATACCGTGCCCTGTGATCCCGAACTCTGGCGGACCGACCCATTCCGCGTGTCCGAACGCGACCAGCGCCTTTATGGCCTGGGCACCTGCGACATGAAGGGGTTCCTGGCTCTGGCGATCGAGGCGGCGAAAAGCTTTGTCGATCAGCCACTGCAGCAGCCGCTGATCATTCTCGCCACCGCCGATGAAGAGAGCGCCATGTCCGGCGCTCGCGCCCTGGTCGATGCGGGGCGCCCTAAGGCGCGGGCTGCGGTTATCGGTGAGCCGACCAGCCTGAAGCCGATCAACATGCACAAGGGAATCATGATGGAAGCGGTGCGGATCGAAGGCCGCTCCGGTCATTCCTCCGATCCCTCCCTGGGCGCCAATGCCCTGGATGCGATGCATCAGGTACTGAATGAGCTCTCCAACTTCCGTAATGAACTCAAGGCCAAGCACCGCAACAGCGACTTCCGCGTCGATTTTCCGACCCTGAATTTTGGCTGCATCCACGGCGGCGACAACCCGAACCGTATCTGTGGCCAGTGCGAGATGGAGTTCGACCTGCGCCCGCTGCCCGGCATGTCGGTGGATGGGCTACGCAACGCCATTGGTGAGCGCCTGGCGCCCCTGGGTGCCCAGTTCGGTGTGGAACTGACGACCCGCCCACTGTTCCCCGGTATTCCGCCGTTCCAGAACCCCGATAACGAGGGCCTCGTAGCGCTGGCGGAAAAACTGACCGGACACCGGGCCCAGGCCGTTGCCTTCGGCACCGAGGCCCCCTTCCTGCAGCAGTTGGGGATGGATACCATCGTCATGGGCCCCGGCTCCATCGATCAGGCCCATCAGCCCGATGAATACCTGGCGCTGGACCAGCTGCAGCCAACCATCGATATTCTCAAACAGCTGATCACTCGTTATTGCCTCTAAAGAACCTAGGAACAGGTTGACCGCGTGAACGACACGACCCAAGAATTTGTAAACTGGTTTCGCCACTCATCGCCTTATATCCACGCACATCGCGGCAAAACCTTTGTCGTGATGCTCGGTGGCGAAGCGATTACCGACTCCCGTCTGGCCAGCATCGTCCACGACATCGCACTGCTGAACAGCCTGGATGTGCGCCTGGTGCTGGTGCACGGTGCCCGCCCTCAGATCAATGCGCGTATGCAGGAAGCCGGTATCGAGACCCGCCTGCACCATGATCAGCGCGTCACCGATAGCGATACCCTGCACTGCGTGATCGAAGCCGTTGGCCGCGTACGCATGGAGATCGAAGCACAACTGTCGATGGGACTGGCCAACACGCCGATGCATGGCGCCCGCATCCGGGTCTGCGGCGGTAATTTTGTGACAGCGCGCCCCGTCGGCGTGCTGGACGGTGTCGATATGGGCCATACCGGCGAACTGCGCCGGGTCGACGTCAAGGGGATCAATCAGCAGCTAGACCTGGATAACATCGTGCTGATCTCCAACCTGGGCTACTCGCCCACCGGCGAGGTGTTCAACCTGTCGGTGGAAGAGGTCGCCACCGGCGTCGCTACCGCACTGAAAGCCGACAAGCTGATTCTATTCGGTGAGCAGGAGGGGATTCGCGACTCCAACGACGAGCTGCGCAGCGAGCTGCTCGCCGAAACAGCGCGCCGGCTGGTGCATAAATACTCCGCCACGGTGACCGCCGAGGAAAGCTGGAGCGAGACCGCCTGCCTGCTGCAGGCCGCTGTAGATGCCTGCGATAAGGGCGTGCCACGCTGCCACCTGGTCAGCCATGGTCAGGATGGCGCCCTGCTGCTGGAGCTGTTCACCCGCGACGGTACCGGCACCATGATCAGCAAGGAATCCTATGAACAGGTGCGCCCGGCCAACATCGAGGATGTGGGCGGCCTGATCGAGCTGATCACGCCGCTGGAGGAGAAAGGGATTCTGGTACGCCGCTCTCGCGAGCTGCTTGAGGCGGAGATCGAGCGTTTCCACCTGGTGGTGCGCGATGGCGCGATTATCGGCTGCGCCGCGCTCTACCCCTTTGCCGAGGATGGCATGGGCGAACTCGCCTGCGTAGCGATCAACAACGAATATCGCGGCGGCAATCGCGGTGATCTGCTACTGGAACATATCGAGGACGAAGCCAAGCGCACCGGCCTGAAAAAACTGTTCGTGCTGACGACCCGCACCGCACACTGGTTTCTGGAACGCGGCTTCCGCGCCGCACCGCTGGATGAACTGCCGGGGCAGCGCAAGGAGCTGTATAACTTCCAGCGTAACTCCAAAGTGTTTATCAAACCGCTAAAGGACTGAGCAGCCCCGCTGCTCTCAGTCCAGCATCGGCAGCTGGAGCAGGAAGGCGGCACCGGGCAGATCGGTGCTGTCGCGAATCTCCAGTGCGCCGCTGTAGCTGCTGAGAATATCCACCGCCACTGACAGTCCGATCCCCTGGCCAGGGGCCGAAGAGTCCAGACGTGCGCCGCGCTCAAGTATCACCTGGCGCATCTCCCGATTGACACCGGGGCCATCGTCCGCAACCTCGATCCAGAGCATGGCGCTGGCAACCCAGCCCTTGACCAATACCTGACGGCGGCCATATTTGAAGGCATTTTCGAGGACGTTGCCGAGCAGTTCAATCAGGTCGTGCTCATCGCCGGCGAAGCTCAGCCCAGGCTCCAGCTCCGTACGCACCTCTACCGCCTTATCGACGTAGACCTTGCCCAGCGCCAGCAGGATACGGCGTACCACCGGCTCCACCGCCACCGGCGCTGCCAGCGGTGCACCGGGCGATTTCACCGCCCGGGACAGCTGGTACTGCACAATCTGATTCATGCGTGAGGTCTGCTCGCTGACCAGCTGACGGTAGCGCTCGGTACTCATCTGCTCGTCAGCGGCACCCTGCATCACCGCCAGCGGCGTTTTCAGGCTGTGTGCCAGATCGCCCAGGGTGTTGCGGTAGCGCTCGCGCTGACGCCGCTCACTCTCGATCAGCCGGTTCAGGTTATCGGTCACCGCCTGCACCTCCAGCGGATACTTACCCTTCAGCTTTTCAGCCTGCCCCTGTTCGATGGAGCTCAGATCCTCGGCCAGGCTGTCCAGCGGCTTAAGACCCCAGCGCATGATCATGTACTGCATCAGCAGCGCCAGGATATAAACACCGCCGAGCCAGCCCCAGAGCTGGGTGGCAAACGCCTGAATTTCGCGATCCACGCTGTCATCGGTATGCAGGATCGACATCAGGAAGTGACGCTCACCACCCTCGCCTTCCCAGACAAACGGGTACTGAAACAGGAACAACCCATCCTGCGGCAGGTGCTGGAACAGGGTCTGCCCGGGCTCCAGATTGGCCCTGGGTAGCCCGTTCATCAGCTCTTCCGGCAGCAGCTCCGCCGAAGGAGAGCGCCAGAGCAGCTCGCCGCCACGGGAATGCACAGTGGCATAGAGGCCAGACTGAACCTGGCTGAAACGCGGCTCCTGCACGCTATTGGGCAGCCAGAGCCGGCCATCGCGCAGTTGCGCTTCGCCAAGCAGCAGGTAGACATGCAGACGCGCCTGGCTGGCTTCGGAGGCTTTCAGGCTGTTATGAAACGCCCGCTGCAGCGCCGCGCCGGCAAATACCGTGACGATCGGCAGCAGCACCACCGATGCCCAGAAAAGGCGCGCCTTGAGTGAGCGGGGCAGTAATGAGGAGAGTAATGAGGAGAAAGTCATCCAGCGTTTTCAGAGGCCTGCAGGACAAAGCGGTAACCGAGGCCGCGCACGGTCTCGATCGGTTGCAGAGTCTGATCCGGATCCAGCTTCTGACGCAGGCGGCGGATAAACACCTCAAGCACATTGGAATCGCGGTCGAAATCCTGGTGATACAGGTGCTCGGTAAGCTCCGCCTTGGAGATGGTTTTACCGGCATTCACTACCAGATATTCCAGGGTACGGTATTCGTAGCTGGTCAGTTTTACCATATCGCCATTCAACAGCACCGTGCGGGCCGTGGTATCCAGAGTCAGCGGACCAAACACCAGCTTCGGGCTGGCGTGACCAGCAGCACGACGCAGCAGCGCGTTCAGGCGGGCCACCAGTTCTTCCACATGAAAGGGTTTGACCAGGTAATCGTCGGCGCCCGCTTCCAGCCCTTCAACCTTGTCCTGCCAGCCGCCGCGAGCGGTCAGAATCAGTACCGGGAAGTTACGTTCCTCGCTACGCCAGCGGCGGACCACTTCGATTCCGGAAAGCTTGGGCAGGCCAATATCGACCACGGCGAGATCGTAGGGATACTCGCGTCCCAGATAAAGCGCCTCTTCACCATCTTCGGCTTCCTCGATGGTAAAGCCACGTTCGGTCAACCCGGTTTTCAACTGCCGGCGCAGATCCGGATCATCTTCAACGATCAGCAGCTTCATGACGACAACCTCCTTCAGGGATTCAGGATCTCGCCGGAGAGCGCATCCACCAGCACATCACGAACACGACCGTTATTCACCAGACGAATCTGAAACAGACGCTGCCCCGAACGTGTTACCTCTTCAGCCTTCACTACCTCGCCGCCAAAGGCCTGGCGGGCGATCTCCACGGCGCGCTTGAGATCGACACTGTTCTGCGCCAGCACGGAAGCCGCCTGGGCAGCGCCGGCCTGCAACGGCACGACTAACATCAGAGACAAAGCCAGCAGCAGCGCTTTGGCTACCGCACCGGCTGACATCTGCCTCAGACGCACCCTAGGTTTAAGATCCCTTCGCATAACCTTAATTGATCCTTATATAGCGGCCCGGATGCTCTCGGGTTCTGGTGGTATAGATCCGGTCACGATAACGATAGCGCACAAGATAGGCGACCGGCTTCTGATGATACTTCAGTTTACGGCGTTCAACACACTCCCGGCCCCCGTGGCGCGAGCCCTGGCGGATCAGGATATCGCCGCCGGCAGCTCCGGCCAGAGCACCGGCTACAGCGCCCAGCGCGGCGTTGTCATGCTCGCGGCCGATCAAACCACCTACGGCAGCGCCAGCCAGGGCACCGGTAATACGTGCCCGGTCACGGTCGCCGGTATCGACCCGATGGTCTGAATACCTGCGATCATCGCGGCAATCGTAACGGCGGTCGTGGCGGCGATCGTGCCCCCAGAGAGGCTTCACATCGATCACGCGAGCGCGATGCCGCTTGTGATTCTTGCGGTCATGGCGGTCGTAACGATCGTAACGGTCATAGAGCTGCGGATATTCGCTGTGAGAATTAAAACGTCCGTGGCTGTCGTGGTGCGAGCGTCCGTTATAACCCTGGTACGGGTCATAGGGGCCCGCCAGGGCGGTCTGCCCGGTCAGCGCGACCGACAGCGCCAGTCCCAGCGATAGTGAAAAACTCTTCAGGTTCATGCTTACCTCCCGGGGATCTCCCCTCTGGTCAGTAATGGCGGAAAATGTCTAATAACCGGGCTTACCCAGTAGTAGGACTTTCTCCACTGGAGGGGTTCCCCATCTCATGGGAACTCCCTCTGATAGCCGCCATTCTCAAGCAGGACAGATGAATCGTGCATGAACCCGAAACGTCTATTTCAGGATTTTTGTAATACCTCCTCGATACCGGCCAGTGGCAGGTCAAAAGCCGCGGCGACACCCGCGCAGTAGAGCTCGCCGGCATGAACATTCAGCCCTGGCGCCAATCCCGGCACCGACCTCAGCGCTTCCTGCCAGCCACGGTTTGCCAGCGCCTCCACATAGGGCAGCGTGGCATTGGTCAGCGACTGGGTGGCGGTGCGTGCGACGGCCCCGGGCATATTGGCGACACAGTAGTGGACGATGCCATCGACAAGAAATGTGGGCTCGGCGTGGGTAGTCGGATGGCTGGTTTCGAAACAGCCGCCCTGGTCGATTGCCACATCCACCAACACCGCCCCCGGCGGCATCAGAGCCAGCATTTCACGGGTCACAAGCTTGGGCGCCTTGGCACCGGGCACCAGCACGGCACCGATCACCAGATCGGACTCTGCCAGCTTCTGGCGGATATTTTCGCCGGTGGAATAGAGCGTTTTTACCTGACCCTCGAACTGCTCATCGAGCTGACGCAGCCGTGGCAGAGACTTATCCACAACCGTAACCTCCGCGCCCATGCCGTGCGCAATGCGCGCCGCCTGGCCACCGACCACACCACCACCGATCACCAGCACCTTGCCGGGTGACACGCCGGGTACGCCGGACAGCAGCACACCGCGGCCGCCCTGTTCACGCTCCAGGCAGTGGGCTCCGGCCTGCACCGACATGCGCCCGGCCACCTCACTCATCGGCGCCAGCAAAGGCAGCCCTTCATGCAGGTCTTCCACCGTTTCATAAGCGATGGCGGTGCAGCCGCTGGCCAGCAATGCATCGGTCTGCGGTCGGTCAGCGGCCAGGTGCAGGTAGGTAAACAGAACCTGACCTTCACTGAGCCAGGCACACTCATTCAGCTGCGGTTCCTTAACCTTGACCACCATCTGCGCTTCGCGGAAAACGGCTTCCGCATCCTCAACAATGGCCGCCCCGGCATCGATATAGTGCTGATCGCTGTAGCCGATGGCGCTGCCTGCGTCCTTTTCGACCCGCACTTCATGTCCCTGTGCGACCAGTTCTCGTACCCCCATCGGCGTCAGGCCAACCCGGTATTCATGAACTTTTATCTCTTTGGGAACGCCAATACGCATACAGACCTCCCGCCTTTTCTAGGCTTGCTGGGTAAATTCTCTCGACAACGGCAGTGTAGACGGTCATTTTCGATTTTCACCTTTGCCGATTCCCTTCCCTCCAACCTGATGAGAAGAAAGGCAGTTTCTGCTATAATTTGCGCCTCAAAAAACTCTACCCAGTTATCGAGGGTTCCGCAGATGCCAGAGTACCGTTCCAAGACGTCCACAGCGGGTCGCAACATGGCAGGCGCCCGTGCCCTGTGGCGCGCAACCGGCATGAAAGATGACGACTTCCATAAGCCGATCATCGCCGTTGCCAACTCCTTCACCCAGTTCGTACCCGGTCACGTCCACCTCAAGGACATGGGCCAGCTGGTCGCTCGCCAGATCGAAGCTGCCGGCGGTGTTGCCAAGGAGTTCAACACCATCGCAGTGGATGACGGTATCGCCATGGGCCACGACGGCATGCTTTACTCGCTGCCGAGCCGCGACATCATCGCCGACTCTGTCGAGTACATGGTCAACGCGCACTGCGCCGATGCCCTGGTCTGCATCTCCAACTGCGACAAGATCACCCCGGGGATGCTGATGGCCGCCATGCGCCTGAACATCCCGGTTATCTTTGTCTCTGGCGGCCCGATGGAAGCCGGTAAGACCAAGCTGGCCGATCACAAGCTGGACCTGGTTGACGCCATGGTGCTGGCCGCCGACCCGAACGCTTCCGACGAGGAAGTCGAAGCGGTCGAGCGCTCCGCCTGCCCGACCTGCGGCTCCTGCTCCGGCATGTTCACCGCCAACTCCATGAACTGCCTGACCGAAGCCCTGGGTCTGTCCCTGCCGGGTAACGGCACCATGCTGGCCACCCACGCCGACCGCGAGCAGCTGTTCCAGCGTGCCGGTAAAACCATCGTTGAGCTGGCGAAGAAATACTACGAAGGCGGCGACGAGCGCATCCTGCCGCGTGCCGTGGGTATCGAGGCGTTTGAAAACGCGATGACGCTGGATATCGCCATGGGCGGTTCCACCAACACCATCCTGCACCTGCTGGCGATCGCCCAGGAAGCGGAGATCGACTTCACCATGAAGGATATCGACCGCCTCTCCCGCGTGGTTCCGCAGCTGTGCAAGGTCGCGCCGAACACCCAGAAATACCATATCGAAGATGTGCACCGCGCTGGCGGCATCATGGCGATCCTCGGTGAGCTGGACCGTGCCGGCAAGCTGCACACCGACGTACCGACCGTGCATTCAGCCACCCTGGCCGACGCACTGGATCAGTGGGACATCATGCGCAATCCGACGCCGGAAGTGGTCGAGTTCTACAAGGCAGGCCCCGCCGGTATTCCGACGCAGCAGGCGTTCAGCCAGGCAACACGCTGGCCGACCCTGGACGGCGACCGCGAAAACGGCTGCATCCGCTCACTGGAACACGCTTTCTCCCTGGAGGGTGGTCTGGCCGTGCTGCACGGCAACATCGCGCTGAATGGCTGCGTGGTTAAGTCCGCCGGCGTCGACGAGTCGATCCTGGTGTTCGAAGGCCCGGCTCACGTGACCGAGTCCCAGGACGAAGCCGTTGCCAACATCCTCGGCGACAAGGTCAAGGCTGGCGATGTGGTCATCGTTCGCTACGAAGGCCCGAAAGGTGGTCCGGGTATGCAGGAGATGCTCTACCCGACCTCCTACATCAAGTCCAAGGGCCTGGGCAAAGACTGTGCGTTGCTGACCGATGGCCGTTTCTCTGGCGGTACCTCCGGTCTCTCCATCGGCCACGCCTCTCCGGAAGCGGCTGCTGGCGGTGCTATCGGTCTGGTACAGAATGGCGACCGTATCCGCATCGACATCCCGAACCGCACCATCGATGTGCTGGTGTCCGATGAGGAGCTGGCCAAACGCCGTGCCGAGCAGGATGCCAAGGGCTGGAAACCGGCTGAAGAGCGTCCGCGCAAGGTTTCCGCTGCGCTGAAAGCCTACGCCAAGCTGGTCACCTCCGCCGACACCGGCGCGGTGCGCGACCTGGATCAGCTCGACTAAGCAACCGACTGAGCTTCAGGCATAAAAAAGAGCGGCTCCGGCCGCTCTTTTTTGTTGCTGCTCTATTCACCTGCATCATCCAGTCCTTCTCTCAGCCCTTCATTCAGGCCAGACCAGCGGTAGCAGCGGCCACCGCCGCGTTTAACGCCAGTATCGTTAACGCCGGGAAACTCCCCCTTGCGTACCGCGTTGAGAAAGGCGTGACCCAGCTTTACCCGATCACCGATCCACAGCTGCTCCCAGCTAGGGCCATAGATCTCGGGAAAATGAAACTCACCCGCTTCACGGCCTTCCAGCCGGCTTTGCAGATGCTTGCGTAAAGGCTCTTCCATCTAGCCTCCATGAGGATTTTCCGGATTTTTCGACGCAACTGTCGACGGAGGGTCCTGCGTCTATATCAGCTCCGATACTGCCAGCCAGATCAGGCGCAGCGCCAGCAGTGTGACCAGCGTTTTGAAGATCAGGCTGAAACGCTCGGGCGGAATCTTTTTCAGCAGGTTGAGACCGATCCAGGTACCCAGCGCGCCGCTGGCGACCATCAGCAGTGACAGTCCCAGCCAGTCAATAAAACTGAAACCGATAAAACTGAACACCGCCGCCTTGAGCATATGCTGCACAGAAAGACAGGTGGCAAAGGTGCCCACGGTACGGAAGCGGTCAAAGCTATTGCGGTGGATAAAGGCACCGACCATCGGTCCGGTGGCACCCACAAAGACGGTGAGCACCGTGGTCAGGGCACCCATGAGCATAAAGCTCGCCCTGGAAAGCTCATGTTTGCTGAGCTTTGGCCCCCACACCAGCCAGAGAATAAACAGGCCGATACAGAGCTGGATCGTCACCAGCGGTAACTGAATCACCACCATCGACGCCAGAATCGCCCCGGGTATGGCACCTGCCGCAAAAAGGCCCGCCATGCGCCAGTCGATATGCTTGCGCATCATCAGTGCCCGGTTGGCATTGGAGCCCAGCTGCACCAGCCCGTGCACGGGAATCAGTGCGTTGAGCGGTACAATCTGCCCCATCACTGCGAGCAACAAAAGACCGCCACCAATGCCCATGGCGGCGGTCAGCATAGAGGTAAAACCGGCGGTAACGATCAGTAGCAGCGCTTCGGCGAGGGCAAGATCCGGAGGCAGCAACCCACTCACGCGGACTCCTGCATCGCCTGCATCACCTGGGTGCCCCAACTAACGCTGTGGCGGTAGGCAACCTCATAGAACTGGCGTTCCATCAGGTTACGCAGATGCTCAAAGTCGCCACGCTCGTAATGTTCCACTTCCTGCAGGATCTCGCCATAGCTGCCCTGGCGACTGATCAGGGCATCCTTGATGTCCTGGCGCAGTGGTACCTGATCCATCAGCTCTTTCATGTCGATATCGAGCATCACATCAAGCTGGGAAAGCAGACCCACAATAAAGTGGTTAATCGGTTCATCGCGCCCTGACATCTCCGCCAGCAGCTCGCACATACGGCCACGCTGCAGCATGTTGCGGGTCAGATCATCCGGCTTGTCTTCATCGTTGTTGGCGAGAAACAACATCACCCAACGACGGATCTGCTCCATCCCCAGCAGCGCGATGGCGTGGGACAGGGAGGTAATCTCCTTGCGCAGGTTGAACGCCGCGGAGTTAACCACGCGCAGGATACGATAGGTCAGCGCGGGATCGTTCAAGGCGATCTCTTCCACCGACTCCGCCGTGGCGCTGGGGCGCTGCAGCTCGGTCAGCAGCTGAATCAGCAGTACCTTGTTGCCGGACAGCTTTTTGCCCCGCACCGGCTCCGGCTTGCTGAGGAAGTAACCCATGTACTTCTCGAAGCCCATCTCCAGGCAGATACGGAACTCCTCCTGGGTTTCGACCTTGTCGGCGAGCAGTTCCAGCTGGAAGGGTTTCAGTTTCTGCGCCAGCGTCTGAACGTTTTTCAGCCCCAGTTTCTGAATATCCAGTTTGAGAACGTGAACGATGTTGAGAACCGCGCCAAAGCGGGGGTCACGCGGATCATAATCGGCCAACGCAAGGCGGTAACCATCGTTGGCCAGGCTTTTGATACGCTCGATGAAGGCCGGTGTGAACTTGGAATGTCCAAGAATCTCGATGACGAAGCTGTGACGGGGCAGCTCGGGCATATCGTTATCAAGCAGGAAGCTGTCGGTCACCTTCAGAAAGCAGGGAAGATTCTGTACCTGGCCACCCTGGCTGATACTCGAGTAGGTCCCCAGCAACACGCCCAGCGTCGCTTCCTTGTCTTTCAGGCCTTCGATGAAATTGCCATCCGGATCACGGAACAGCAGCTCGAAAGCTGCAACATCCTGGCTTTTGGTGTAGATCGGCTGTCGTGCCATCAGGACCGACAGTTTTTCCGCACCCTCGATCTCCTTGCTCGTGCCCACTGATTCACCCCTTAGTATCACTGGCGATAGGAATTGGAGGAAGGCTCTAGTATACCCAAGCACACGGGCTTGTCTTGCATGCTGGCAGGGAATCTCTTTTCAGAAAAGTCGGCCGGGCGGCTCTATGTTCATAAAGCCGCAGCCGTTTAGCCTTCAGCTCAGGGGTTTGACCTGAGGCCGTGCTTGAGCACCGCGATAATCGAGTAAACCAGCTGGTCAGCCCGCTCGCTCAACGAAAAGCAATCAGGACGCTGGAGCCAGCTCATGACCATCCCTTCGAGCATCACTTTCATCATTAACGACCCAGCATCCACATCCAGGTCTGCGGGCAGCTGTCCCTTGGCCTTGGCATTTTGCAGCGAACGTACCCGGCGTTGATGCAAGGTTTCCTGGAAGGCCGCCATCGGTTCGGGAATCTCCCGCTGCGTTTTCATCGTAGTTTCCTGAATACAGATGATGATCATGCGGCGGAACTCTTCATCACGCTCGACACTGGTAAGCACCAGCTTCAACAGATCGACCAGTTTACCCAGGGGGTCGCTTTCATCCTCGGATTCGGTCGCCATGCCCAGCACATTGACCGGCGCGGAATAGCGCTCCCAGATGGCATTAAACAGGTCCCACTTATTCTTGAAATGCCAGTAAATGGCTCCCCGTGTCACGCCCGCGGCTTTCGCTACCTCGGTGAGACTGGTGTTTGAAATCCCCTGATCGGAGAAAAGCTCGAGGGCCTTGAGCAGGATGTGCAGGCGCGTGGCTTCCGCCTCTTCTTTTGTTCTTCGCACTTTTTGATCACTTTACGTTTTTTTACTGTGCCAACAGTTTACATACAAACGTGGATGTATGTAAAATCCAAATCTTTAGTGATCCATGTCAGTATATTCTGCTGATCCCCATCTTCAGATCACGAACTACCGGCTTTTTCTTACGAGGACATCATGGAAAGAACTTTCAATTCATCTCGTCGCTGGCCTCTGGTTGTTGTCAGCAGCCTGCTGATCGCCCTCGCCGGGTGCCAGGATTCCAGCGAACAACAGGCAGGAGCCGAACAGCCTCCCGCTCAGGTTGACGTGGTCACCCTGAACGAACAGCCGGTAGATATCAAAGACACCTATGCGGCCAGGGTTTCCGCCTTCCGTACCGCCGAAATCCGCCCTCAGGTGGAAGGCATTATCCTCAAGCGCACCTTTGAAGAAGGTAGTGAAGTAGAAGCGGGCGACCTGCTTTACCAGATCGACCCTGCCGTCTATGAAGCGGAACTGGCCAGTGCGAAAGCCCAGCTGGCGGTTGCTCAGGCCAACGCTCAGAGCAGCAAGCTGCTGGCAGAGCGTTATGGTCAGCTGGTACAGAGTTCAGCGGTCAGCCGCCAGGAAGCCGATGACGCCGCTGCAGCCTGGAAACAGGCGCAGGCGCAGATCCAGTCAGCCCAGGCCGCTGTAAAGAGCGCCCAGATCAACCTGGACTACACCAAGATCACCGCACCGATCTCCGGCATCATCAGCCGCTCCAACATCACCGAAGGCGCGCTGGTCTCCGTGGGCCAGAGCCAGGCACTGGCCACCGTGCGCCAGTATTCCCCTGCCTACGTGGATATCCGCCAGCCAGCGGCCACCGCGCTGAAGATGAAACGTGACAGTAACGACCGTAGCGTACATCTGGCACTGGAAGACGGTACCGCACTGGAAGAGGTCGGTACGCTCAAGTTTTCCGAACGCAGCGTCGATGAGGGCACAGGTACCGTCAACGTTCGTGCCGTGTTTGAAAATGGCGAAGGCCTGCTGCTGCCTGGCATGTTCGTGCGCGCCACCGTTGTACTGAACCATCTGGACAACGCGCTGCTGGCCCCGCAGGAAGGGGTTATCCGCCAGCCTAACGGTTCCGTCATCGCCATGGTCGTCAACTCTGAGAACGTCGTCGAGTCTCGCCCCATCGAAGTTGAGGCCGCTATCGGTTCCAACTGGCTGATCAAGTCCGGACTGGAAGCGGGTGAAAGCATCATTGTTGCCGGGCTACAGAAAGTTCAGCCAGGCGATACCGTTTCTCCGCAGGAGCGTGCCTCTGCTCAAAATGGCGACGGTCAGTAAGGAGCGTTGATTCATGGCCAGATTTTTTATTAACCGACCGATCTTCGCCTGGGTTATCGCCATCGTTGTGATGTTGGCGGGCGCCCTGGCGATCGTCGAGCTGCCGGTTCAGCAATACCCGACGATAGCACCGCCGGAAGTCTCTATCTCTGCAAGCTACCCGGGTGCCTCCGCCGAAACCCTTGAAGAAAGCGTTACCCAGGTCATTGAACAAAACATGACCGGGCTGGATAACCTGCTGTACATGTCCTCGAACAGCAGCAACTCCGGCAGCGCGACCATCGCGCTGACCTTTGCACCGGGTACCGACCCTGATATTGCCCAGGTACAGACGCAGAACAAACTGTCCCTGGCGGAAAGCCTTCTACCTGAAGCCGTGCAGGCCCAGGGTATCTCCGTCACCAAGTCCAGCACCTCGTTCCTGATGGTCGTTGGCCTCTACTCGCCGGACGGTTCCTACACCAAGGCGGACCTGTCAGACTTTGCCGAAAGCACCCTGAAGGATCCTCTATCAAGGACCGCTGGCGTCGGCGATATCCGCGTTTTCGGTGCCCAGTACGCCATGCGTATATGGCTGAACCCTGACAAGCTGACCTCTTACGGCCTAACCCCGCCAGATGTCACCACCGCTATCCGCGCACAGAACGCTCAGATTACTGCCGGCCAGCTCGGCGGTTTGCCGGCAGTTGAGAACCAACAGCTCAACGCGCCGATCATCGCGCAGACTCGCCTTGAAGATGTGAACCAGTTCAAGGATATTCTGCTGAAGGTGGAACAGGACGGCTCTCAGGTAAAACTCGGCGACGTGGCCCGTGTTGAACTGGGCGCTGAAAGCTACGCCGTTGACAGTCGTTACAAGGGCCTTCCGGCCACCGGTATCGCGATTCAGCTGGCCACCGGCGCCAACGCCTTGGATACCGCAGAAGCGGTACGCGCCACCGTTGATGAGCTGCAAGCCTTCGTGCCTGACGGCATCGAGGTTATCTACCCGTACGACACTACCCCGTTCGTAGAGATCTCCATCGAAGAGGTGGTCCACACCCTGTTCGAGGCGATCCTGCTGGTCTTCCTGGTCATGTACCTGTTCCTGGGTAACTTCCGGGCCACACTGATCCCGACCATCGCCGTACCTGTCGTACTGCTGGGCACCTTCGGCGTCATGTCTGCCTTCGGTTACAGCATCAACACCCTGACCATGTTCGGCCTGGTGCTCGCAATCGGTCTGTTGGTGGACGATGCCATCGTTGTGGTGGAAAACGTCGAGCGCGTCATGGAGGAGGAAGGTCTTCCTCCAAAAGAAGCGACACGCCGATCGATGGATCAGATTACCAGCGCCCTGATCGGTATCGCCCTGGTACTGTCGGCGGTATTCATTCCGATGGCGTTCTTCAGCGGTTCTACCGGTGCGATCTATCGCCAGTTCTCGCTCACCATCGTATCCGCCATGGCGCTGTCGGTACTGACCGCGTTGATCCTGACACCAGCCCTCTGTGCGACTATTCTCAAGCCGCCCAAAGAGGGGCATGGTGAGAAAGGCTTCTTCGGTCTGTTTAACCGCTTCTTCAACCGCTCCAACGATAAATACGGCCAGGGTGTACGTAAAACGATCAATGCGCCCAAGCGCATGGTTATGGTTTTCGTCGCCATGCTGGTGGGTCTGGGTTACCTGTACAACAAGCTGCCCAGCTCCTTCCTGCCGGAAGAGGACCAGGGTCTGTTCCTGACGCTTGTACAGCTGCCCTCCGGCGCTACCCAGGAACGTACCATCGAGGTGATGAAACAGATCGAGGCATACCTGGAAACGGAAGAAAATGCGCAGGAGTATTTCACCGTCTCCGGCTTCAGCTTCGCCGGTCAGGGTCAGAACATGGGTCTGGCCTTCATCAACCTGAAACCCTGGGATGAGCGTCCCGACCCAAGCCAGTCGGCTCAGGCGATCATCGGTCGCGCCTTCGGCGCCTTCAGCCAGATCAAGGACGCGCAGATCTTCCCGATCAACCTGCCGCCCATTCCCGAGCTGGGTACCGCATCCGGTTTCGACATGATGCTGGTAGACCGCAACAACCTGGGACACGATGCATTGCTTCAGGCACGTAACCAGATGCTTGGCATGGCTGCCGAGGATCCGCGTCTGACCGCGGTACGTCCGAACGGCATGGAAGATGTACCCACCTTCCATATCGACATCGACTACCAGAAGGTGGAAGCACTGGGTCTTAGCATCGCCGATGTTAACAGCACCCTGAGTACCGCCTGGGCCTCCAACTACGTCAACGACTTCGTCGACCGTGGCCGTATCAAAAAGGTCTACGTCCAGGCTGATGCGCCTTACCGCATGCTGCCAGACGATCTGAACGACTGGTACGTGCGTAACGATCAGGGCGAGATGGTGCCGTTCTCGGCTTTCGCCTCCTCGTCCTGGGATTACGCACCGTCTCGCCTGGAGCGTTATAACGGTGTGCCGTCCATGAATATCCAGGGCCAGGCTGCTCCCGGTTACAGTACCGGTGACGCCATGCAGGCGATGGAGGAGATGCTGCCGAACCTGCCACAGGGTCTGGGTATCGAATGGACAGGCATGTCTTACCAGGAGCGTCAGGCCGGTAACCAGGCTCCCGCGCTCTACGCCCTGTCTATCCTGATCGTCTTCCTCTGCCTGGCAGCGCTGTACGAAAGCTGGAGCGTTCCTTTCGCGGTCATGATGGTCGTCCCGCTGGGTGTACTGGGTGCCTTGGTAGCCGCCACCCTGCGTGGTCTGGATAACGACGTCTACTTCCAGGTCGGCCTGCTGACCACCATCGGTATATCGGCGAAAAACGCCATATTGATCGTCGAGTTTGCCAAGTCGATGTACGATCAGGGGATGGATCTGACCAAGGCAACACTGGAAGCTGCCCGTATGCGTCTGCGCCCGATACTGATGACCTCACTGGCATTCATGCTGGGTGTGACCCCTCTGGCAATCAGCTCCGGCGCGGGTGCGCAGAGCCGTCACGCCATCGGTACCGGTGTGATCGGGGGTATGTTGGCCGCCACCTTCCTGGCCATATTCTTCGTGCCGCTGTTCTACATTCTTGTAATGAAGCTATCGGGTGCCAAGCGGGCAAACCATGCCGAGGAGCAAACCGCAGAATGATGATGATCAAACCCTTACCCGTGATACTGGCCGCCGCCCTGCTGGGCGGCTGCTCCCTGGCCCCGGACTATCTGCGCCCGGAAGCCCAGAGCATTAACGAATGGCAGAGTGCGGACCAGTCGGGCCAGGTATCGTCCGCCGATACCGGTTGGCGCGACCTGTTCGCCGACCCCGCCATGCAGCAGGTGGTGGATCTGGCACTGGACAATAACCAGGATCTGCAGATCGCCCTGCTCAACGTGGAACGTTACCAGGCCCAGTACCGCATCCAGCGCTCTGAGCTGTTCCCGTCGATCTCTGCAGATGGCGGCGGTACACGACAGCGTATCCCGACCACCTACTCCGGTGCCGGTGAGTCGAGCATCTCCAGCCAGTACAGCGCCACCGTGGGTCTGACCTCTTACGAGCTGGACCTGTTCGGGCGCGTGCGCAGCCTCAAACAGCAGGCGCTGGAAGAGTTTCTCGCCCAGCAGCAGACTCAGCTCAGCACTCAGCTGACACTGGTCGCCAACGTCGCCAACGCCTATCTGAACCTGGTGGCGGATAACGACCAGCTGAAGCTGGCCATGGAGACGCGCGATATCGAGGCCGATAACCTGGATCTGGTCGAGAAGCGCTACAACCTGGGCGTGGCTTCTGAACTGGAGCTATCCCAGGCCCGCGCCTCCTACGAGGATGCGGAAGTTCGCCTGGCCCAGTACCAGCGCCTGACCAAGCTGGACCGCAACGCCCTGACCCTGCTGGTCGGTACTCAGCTGCCGCAAAACTGGACCCCGAGCGAGTCGCTGCAGTCCGTGGCCATCGGTGAAGTCCAGGCGGGTCTGACCTCCGAGTTGATCAACCGGCGCCCGGATATCCTGGCGGCGGAATATCAGCTCCGTGGTGCCAACGCCAACATCGGCGCTGCCAAAGCGGCATTCTTCCCCAGCATCAGCCTGACGGCCAATGCGGGCACCATGAGCAGCGACCTGGATAATCTGTTCGATCACGGCAGCGATACCTGGCTGTTCGCCCCGAGCATCAGCCTGCCGATCTTTAACGCCGGACGCCTGAGCGCCCAGCTGGATACCTCCGAGATCGATCGCGATATCGCCCTGGCCCAGTACCAGCAGAGTATCCAGACCGCCTTCACCGAGGTCTCCGATGCCATTGCCGAGCGTGACGGTTACGCTCAGCAGCTGCAAAGCCAGCAGCGTGCCGAAGAAGCCTACCAGCGCTACTTCGAAATTGCCGAGCAGCGTTATCGCAACGGCGTAGACAGCATGCTGACCCGCCTGGATGCACAGCGGAACCTGGTCTCCAGCCAGCAGGCAAGCATCACCGCCCGTCTGTCACTGCTGCAGTCCCGTGTTGACCTGTACCGCGCCCTGGGCGGCGGCTGGAAGGAAAACACCGAAACTGCCGCAACACCGACCGCAGACGCAGCGGCTCAATAACGCTCACCCGAGCATGGCCGCCCTCAGCCTCAGGCTGGGGAGCGGCCCCTCCCCTCGCATCACCGTTCTCTCCCCACCTTCTTGTATCTTCGCAGACTACCTGGCTGCCCCCTTCTAGCGCCCGTAACACTCAGCCTGTAACGCAATACGGCAGCTTAGATGAGATAAATTCATCACATAGATGAACCAGATGACAGGTTGATGAAAGGTTGTCTCCCTAGACTCGCAGAATCGGTTAATCCGACCCCAATGCTTTTCTAAAGATCAGAAGAATCAAAAATAAGGAAATGCGCATGTCTACTTTCTCTTTCGCATCCCTGCGTCGCCCGCTGCTGGCTGTTGCCCTGGCCGGTGCCGCTTCTGTCAGTTACGCCCAGGGTGGCAAGCCCGAATGTCTGGCCCCGGCCAAGCCTGGCGGCGGCTATGATCTGACCTGTCGTCTCGCCTCCAATGGTCTGGAACAAGCCAAACTGCTGGAAAGCCCGATGCTGGTTAACTACATGCCCGGCGGTATCGGCGCTGTAGCCTTCAACCATGTGAACGGCGTGCGTAAGAACGATCCTGATCTGATCGTCGCAGCCAGCACCGGTGCAGCCCTGAACCTGGCGCTTGGCAAGTTCGGTCGCCAGTACGACGCCAGCAACGTTCGCTGGGTTGGTGCACTGGGCGTTGATTACGGTGCCGTCGTCGTTGCGGCAGACGCTCCCTGGCAGAACCTTGAAGAGCTGATGGCCGACCTGCAGAGCAACCCGAGCAGCGTGGTTATCGGTGCCGGTGGTACAGTGGGCAGCCAGGACTGGATGAAAGCCGCACTGATGGCTAAATCAGGCGGTGTTGATCCGCGCTCCCTGCGTTATGTTTCTTTCGAAGGCGGTGGTGAGTCTCTGGCAGCGCTGCTGGGTGGCCACATTCAGGTCTTCACCGGCGATCTGGCCGAACTCAAGCCTCAGCTCGACAGCGGTACCATCCGTGTTCTCGCGGCACTCTCCGACCAGCGTATGGATGGCGTCTATGCAGAGATCCCGACTGCTAAAGAGCAGGGCTATGATGTTGAATGGCCGATCTGGCGCGGTTACTACATGGGCCCGGAAGTTAGCGATGCTGAGTACAACGCCTGGGTTGAGCGCCTGCAGAAGCTGGACGAGCAAGAGAAATTTGCCGAAATGCGTGAAGCGCGCGGACTGTTCCCGATGAGCAAGTTCGGTAGCGACTTTGATAGCTATGTAAAAAGCCAGGTTGAGGAATTCCGCGGTCTGGCCAAGGAAGTAGGACTGGTTAAATGAGTGGTGCTGCCGACCGAGTGCTGAGTGTTCTGCTGCTCGGTCTGGCAGCGTTTATCGCTGTCCAGGCCAATCAGCTGGATGTTCCCTTCAGTTATGATCCGGTGGGCCCCAAGGCCTTCCCGATGCTGCTGTCAGGTATTCTCGGACTTCTTTCCGTGATCCTGTTTTTCCGCCCTGGTCCGGGCGGTAGCTGGCCCCGTGGGCCGCTGCTGCTGCGCCTGATCGGTGTTCTGGTACTGCTGGGTCTTTACGCCTGGTTCTTCACACTGGCGGGTTACCTTATCACCACGGCAATTACTGCCGCAGTGCTTGCCTGGCTGTTCAACTCAGGTCCGGTTAAAGCGGTGATCTCCGGCATTTTGCTGTCGATCGGCTCCTACCTGCTATTCACCTACGCTCTGGGCATTACCCTGCCCTGGGGTGCCTGGCTGACCTCTGCGGCCTGATTTTGGAGTAACACTCTATGTGGGATTTTCTCTTCCAAGGCTTTGCCGTCGCCGTCTCCCCGCTAAACATCGCCCTGGTAATGGGTGGTGCGCTGCTGGGCACCCTGTTTGGCGCCCTTCCCGGCATTGGCCCGATCAACGGCATCGCCATTTTGATGCCGCTGGCTTATACGCTCGGCTTGCCCCCTGAATCCGCGCTGATTCTGCTGGCAGGCATCTACTGTGGCTCCGAATACGGCGGCCGCATGTCCAGTATTCTACTGAACGTACCCGGCGACGCCGGTGCGGTTATGACCACCCTCGACGGCTATCCGCTGGCACAGAAAGGCCTGGCGGGGCCCGCGCTGGGTATGTCGGCCATCGCTTCCTTTGTGGGCTCAACCCTGGCCATTATCGGCCTGACCCTGTTTGCCCCGCTTCTGGCCATGGTCGCCGTGAAATTCGGACCGGCCGAATTCTTCGCGCTGATGATTTTCGCCTTTGCCTCCATGTCCGCGATGATGGGCAAAGACCCGCTGAAAACCCTGATCGGCGCGGTGCTCGGTATTATTATCGCCACCGTCGGCGTGGACTCCGGTACCGGCGTACTGCGCTTTACCTTCGATATGCCAGAACTCTATGACGGCATCGACTTTGTCGTGCTGATTATCGGTATGTTCGCCATCAGCGAGATTCTGCTGATGCTGGAGCACAGTTTTGATAAGTCTTCAGACAAACAAATGGCGCCTATCGGCCGCGTCATGGTAAGCATGAAAGAGGTGCTGAGCTGCAAATGGAGCATGCTGCGCTCCGGCGTAATCGGCTTCGTCATCGGTGTGTTGCCGGGTACCGGCGCTTCCGTGGCCAGTGCCGTTGCCTATACCACCGAGAAACGCGTGGTCGATAAAGAAGACACCTTCGGCACCGGTGATATGCGCGGTCTCGCAGCCCCTGAAGCGGCTAACAACGCTGCTGCTGCCGGCTCGTTCGTCCCGATGCTGACCCTGGGTATTCCGGGTTCCGGTACCACAGCGATCCTGCTGGGCGCGCTGATGCTTTATAACATCCAGCCTGGACCGATGATGTTCAGCGAGCAGCCGGTGATTGTCGGCGGCCTGATCGCTTCACTGTACCTCGGTAACCTGGTGCTGCTGGCACTGAACCTGCCGCTGGCCGGCGTCTTCGCTCGCGTGCTCACCGTACCCAAGTGGGTGCTGGTGCCCTGCATCGCGATGCTCGCTTTTGTCGGCGTGTTCCAGTTGCACTCTGACCTGCACGCCATTTACCTAATGCTGGGCATCGGTATCTTCGGCTACCTGCTGCGCAAGTTCGGCTTTTCACTGGCGCCGATCGTTCTTGGCTTCGTCCTCGGCGGACTGATGGAACAGAACCTGCGCCGTGCGTTGGCAATCAGCGGTGGGGAAACCGGCATCCTGTGGGAATCCGCCCTCTCTATCGGACTGTGGATCGCCGCCATCATCGTGATGGTAGCCCCCTGGCTCCTCGGCCGCCTCAAGTCCAAGTCTGCCGCGGCCCAATAAGCCGGCAGTCGCCACCCAGGCACCTCAAACGGTCGGGATCTTCCCGGCCGTTTTTATTTCCACTCGCCTTTATTCCTCTCGCGCCATCGCTTCCTGCCAACGCTTAAGGAATGCCGCCCGCCGCAGCGGATCGACCAAGGCCAACAACGCGGCGTTCAGCGGAATCGGATAAAGGTGATCGCCGACTTCGTCGCGTAGGCGCTGAGCGGTGTATGGGCCGACGACATCGGGCCGCACGCTGAACAGCGGCGTCTCCCCCGCCATCACAGTCTGGCCCTGGCGGCTCAACAGAAAATCCACAAAACGAAATGCTGCCTCGGGATGCTGTGCCTCTCGATGCACAAAGGCCGTTCGCATCATCACCAGAGAATAGTCATTTGGCACCTGGACGACGACTTCGGGGTGGTGCAGCGCCCAGACCATGGCGTAGGACCCGAGTATGTTGTAGGCCAGCCAGTATTTCCCTGAGCTCAACCCCTCCAGCATCTCCCTGGAACTCCCTGCCTCATAAGCATCCACCTGTCCCATCGCTTCCACCAGATCCCACATTTTCGGTGTATAGCGGGCATCCTGCTGAGACAGCATATCGCCGATGCCACTGTTAAGCGGCGAGTAGGTCACCACCCTGTCCTGAAGCTCTTCACGATGATTCAGCAGCAGGTCCAACAAATCCTGATGAGTTGAAGGTGGCTGCATAGCGGCGGCAAGGTCCAGGCGATAAGCCATAACGATGGGCTCAAAGGTGAACCCGAACAGCTCCTCCCTCCACTTGGCCCAGGCCGGCCACTGCCGGCTTTCTTCGGTATCGACGCGCTGGGAAAAGCCCTCATTGCTCAGGGCCAGCTGCCAGGGCATCGCCGAGCTGATCACCACGTCCGGTGCTGGCTTCGCTGTTCGGGCAAAGGTATCCACCATCAGGGTCGAACGATCCCGATAGTCGAGCGTTATATCCGGATTATTTTGCTGAAAAAGGGCCAGTACCGGCTCAAATACATCACGATCCAGCGCCCCCTCAATAATGAGCGTCTCGGCGTGAGCAGCACTACCCAACCCAGCCAACAGCAGAGGCAGTAATGCCCGCCGGACACAGCCAGACAGGCCTGAACCAGAACCGGCTTTTTGTCCTGCCAGCGTTTTACGCCTGATCATCAGCGCCTCCCTGGGGAAATTGCACACACACCCTGAGCCCCTGAGGAACACGGGTACTCAGTTTAAGCTCAGCACCGTGACGCTCGGCAATGGATGCGACAATAGCCAACCCCAGTCCGGAACCCTCGGTCCCCTGCAGACCGGCCCGCTCAAACGGCGCGATCCAGCGTTGCGGATCGGTTTCACTGCAGGGGCCGTTATCCTCGACCCAAAGGCTTACACCCTCAGCATCACGACTGATTCCCGCCGTAATGACCGTATTCTCAGGGGTGTAACGCAATGCGTTATCAATCAGGTTGCCGATCAGCTCATGCAGCGACCAGGCTTCACCCTGGAGCCAGATATCCTCTTCAGGCAACTCCGCGCCCAGGTCATGCCCCCGGGCCTGCTGACGATCCGCCCACTCCATCAGGCTATCCCGTACCAGTGCGGATAAGTTGATATTTTGCAGATCGGCCTGGGAAACCTGGTGCCTGAGCCGGGCAAGATTGAGCAGCTGCGCCGCCAGCCGGCTGGTGCGCCCAGAGGCCTGATAGATGGTTTCCAGAGCCTGGCGCCATCGCTCTGGATCTGTGCTGCCAAGCGCCAGTTCACTGCTATTCTGCAGCCCAGCCAGCGGCGTCCGAAGCTGATGGGAAGCATCAGCGATAAAACGTAACAGGGCTTCGCGATGTTGATCCTGACGCTCAAGCAGGTGATCCAGAGTATCGGTCAGCTCGCGCAGCTCGGCTGGTACATCTACTCGTAATGCAGAATAGTCATCGAGCTTGCGCCCTCGCAGCACCTGCCGCAGACGTCTGATCGGCATCAACCAGGCGCGCATGACAAACACCAGAATAAGGCCGGTGATCAGCATCGTCATCGCCAGTCGGGTCAGCGTTCCGCCGACCAGCGTTTGCGCCAACGCCTCACGCCCCTCTGTGGTATGTGCAACCCAAACCTCGACCGGCTCCTGGGTCTCCCAGCCGGCAGAAGTAACCTGGCGGCCGTGCAACCGCAGGCTGCTGCCCTGGAACTCCACATTAGCGAACACGGGTGCCAGTCTGATCTGCTGATGCAGACGGGTGCTGATAGGTAGCTGCGTATTGGAGGTAATCAGCTCACCCTGGGAGCCGATCAACTGATAGAACACCCGCTCCTGCCAACGGGTGGCAAGAATCTGTAAGGCGGAAGCGGGCATCTCCAGCATCGGCGAGCCGTCCGGCCACTGAATCGCTTCGGCAATGTCCAGGCTGGCCGCCTCCAGCTGGCCATCCAGTGCCTGGTCCGCCGAGCGCTTGGCGCTGGCCCAGGCCTCTATGAGCAACAAGCCTCCCAGACAAAACATGATGACGCACCACCAGAGCGCCAGGCTGCGCTTGAGTGACTGCGCCACCTAGCTGCCAGCCTCTTCCAGCCTGTAACCCAGCCCTCGTACCGTACGGATCTCGACGCCACTATCCTGCAGCCGCTTGCGAAGCCGGCTGACGTACACATCGAGCGCATTGGCACCTACTGCCTCAAAGCCAAACAGCCGTTGCTCCAGCGCCTCTCGCTGAACAATCTTGCCGGCATTAAGCAGTAAGCCTTCCAGCAGATTCAGCTCTCGGCGCGGGAGTTCCAGATGATCCCCGCCGACAAAGGCCATGGCTGAATCCACATCAAGACTCAACCGGCCAAGAGTCAGAACCGGGTGCAAACGCTGCTGGCTGCGTCGTAGCAGCGCCCTGACTCGCGCTTCCAGTTCGATCAGCGAAAACGGTTTGGTGAGATAGTCATCGGCCCCAATATCCAACCCGCGCACCCGGTCATCGAGGCTGTCTCTGGCCGTCAGCATCAATACCGGAGTGGCGTCCTGGCGTTGCCGCATCAGCTTCACAACCTGACTGCCATCGCCATCAGGCAAACCTAGGTCGAGCAACACCAGGTCGTAATTCACCAGCGACAGGGTATGAACGGCGTCGCTACAGCGGGCAAAGTGGTCAACCACATGCCCCTGCTGACGCAGAGACGCGCCGATACTGTCTGCCAGGAGCTCGTCGTCTTCTATGAGGAGTAAGTGCATAAGGGTTGCAGGTCGTTACTCGATGTTCTGGATCTGCTCGCGCATCTGCTCGATCAGCACCTTGAGCTCGACGGCCCTCTGCGTGGTCGCTGCGACGATCGATTTCGACGACAGGGTGTTGGCCTCGCGGTTGAGCTCCTGCATCAGAAAGTCCAGACGTCGACCGATCGGACCTTTCTGTCCCAAGACGCGGCGCACCTCCTGGACATGAGTATCGAGGCGATCCATCTCTTCATCCACATCGGCACGCTGGGCGATCATTACGATCTCCTGCTCCAGCCGGGACGGATCGATTTCAACGCTAACATCAGCAATCTTGGCGCGGATCGATTCCCGCTGAGCTTCAAGGATCTTCGGCATCAGTGAACGTACTTCGGCGACGATCTCGGAGATACTGTCCAGACGCTGGTTAACCAGCTGATTGAGCTCCTGGCCCTCTCTTTCACGTCCAGACGCCAGATCCTGCAACGCCGCATCAAACAGCGTCAATGCATCCTTTTTAACCTCTGCCATATCGACTTCGGTTTCCCGTAAAACACCGGGCCAGCCCAGTACCTGGAAGGTATCCAGGGGGGCTGAATCGGGCATCAAACCGCGCACCTGTGCCGCAGCCGCGATCAGGTCGCAGGCGCGTGATTCATCGACACTGAAGGTCTGCGCGGCGGCTTCGGGGATAAAGCGCAGAGTGCACTCCACCTTGCCACGGCTGAGGCCATTGCGCAGTTTTTCCCGGACTTTTCCCTCCAGGTCCCTTAGCGTTTCCGGCAACCTCAGATGCGGCTCAAGATAGCGATGGTTAACGGAACGGATCTCCCAGGTGAGCGTGCCCCATGCGCGGTGCGCTTCCTGACGGGCGAAGGCGGTCATGCTACGTGTCATATTCGGTCGATCTCGATTAAAATTAGGCATTCGTCTTTGAGCCATATTAACAGCCCCGGCATCAAGCCTCTATCGACCGGGGGACACACCAAACAGGGTATATACATGTCTACGCTTTCCGAACAGCTGCAGAACCTGGGCCTGAAAAAACTCCGTCCCAGTGGTCGTGAACCTGACCAGATGCGCGAAGTGCGTATTACACGCAACTTTACCAAACACGCGGAAGGCTCAGTGCTGGTTGAATTCGGCGATACCAAGGTGCTCTGTACCGCCAGCGTCGACCGTGGCGTTCCCCGCTTCCTCCGCGGCTCAGGCTCCGGCTGGGTTACCGCCGAATACGGCATGCTGCCCCGCTCCACTAATACCCGTTCGGATCGTGAAGCTGCCCGCGGTAAGCAGGGTGGCCGTACCGTTGAGATTCAGCGCCTGATCGGTCGCTCACTGCGCGCCGCCATGGATCTGAAAAAGCTGGGCGAAAACACCATCACTATCGATTGTGACGTACTTCAGGCTGACGGCGGCACCCGTACCGCTTCGATCACCGGTGCGTTTGTCGCCCTTCAAGATGCCATCAATGTGCTGAAGAAAGATAAGAACGGCGCGATGAAGGGCGATCCGATCAAGCATCAACTCGCGGCAGTTTCCGTCGGCATCTATGAAGGCCACCCGGTACTGGACCTGGATTATGCCGAAGACTCCAAAGCTCACACTGACATGAACGTGATCATGACAGCCAGCGGCGGTTTTGTTGAAGTTCAGGGCACCGCCGAAGGCGAACCGTACACCCAGGACGAACTTAACGCCATGCTGTCCCTGGCGTCCAAAGGGATCGGTGAGCTGGTCAAAATCCAGAGCGCGGCGCTGCAGGAATAAACGTTACCTGAGGCATTAAAAAAGGAGCCAGTTGGCTCCTTTTTTATTTCTGTTAACGCTTAGATATCAACAGCGTAATCGATGATCAGCGGGCAGTGCTCAGAGAATCGGTGGTCACGATCGATCCGCGCCGCCTTGATACTCTTGCGCAGATTCGCAGTGGTAACCTGATAGTCGGTACGCGCGCCTTCATTCAGGGTCCAGGCACGATTATAGTCGGGCCACCAGGTGTATTGACGCTCAGCCTTGTTCACTTCCCGGAAGGCGTCGACAAAGCCCATTTCGTCATAGACTTCGTCCATCCATGCGCGCTCTTCTTCCAGAAAGCCCGAAACCTTTTGGTTAACGTACCAGTTACTCAGGTCCATCGGTTTGTGAGCAATATTGAAGGTGCCGGTGAAGATAAAGTCGCGACGCTTGCGCAGGGTCTTCTTCAGGTGATTTTTGAAGTGCTCAAGGTACTCCATTTTGTTGGCCTGAGCTTCTTCGCTTTTCAGCCCCGAGGGAATCGTCAGAGAAGAGACGCTGACCTTGTCGAAGTCCGCCTGGATGAAGCGTCCCTGAGTGTCGCACTGCTCAAATCCGAGCCCGGTCATGATCGCTTTCGGCAGGTGACGGGTGTAGATCGCCACGCCGCTGAAACCATCTTCGAACGCATCGAAAAAGTACGAATGATAGCCTTCTGGGTGGTAGCGGTCTCCATCAAGCTGATACTCGCGCGCCTTCAGGTTCTGCAGACAAACCACATCGGCATCCTGCTCTACCATCCAGTCGAAAAAGCCCTTGTCGGCAGCCTGTTCAATACCCTGAGTATTGAAAGTGATCACGCGCATAGTCAGTTGTGCCTCACCCCAGCGAGAATTCGAAAAATCGAAACGTCAATTGTATCGGTAAGGCGCGGAAAATTAAAATGTTTACCGGCCTCAGAGTGAGAAAAGACAGTATCTATAAGCAGCACTGTGCGGCCCTCAACAGCGATTCAGGGTATGATTAGCATCCCTAATCCGTCAGACGATCCAGTGGAGAAAACTATGCAGGACTACCAGCGCGACTTTATCGAATTTGCCATTGAACAGGGAGTGCTTAAATTTGGTGAGTTTACGCTGAAGTCAGGTCGTAAAAGCCCCTACTTCTTTAATGCCGGGCTATTCAATACCGGTGGCGCCCTTGCCAAGCTCGGTCAGTTCTATGCGGCTGCGATCGTCGATTCAGGTATCGAATTTGATGTCATGCTGGGCCCCGCCTACAAAGGGATCCCGCTGGCAGCTGCCACCACCGTTGCTATGGCTACCGGCTATGAGCGCGACGTGCCTTACGTGTTTAACCGCAAGGAAGCCAAGGACCACGGCGAAGGTGGCACTCTGGTTGGCGCCCCGCTCGAGGGCCGCGTAATGATCATCGACGATGTAATTACCGCAGGCACCGCTATCCGCGAGGTGATGAGCATCATTGAGCAGGCTCAGGCGACACCTGCTGGTGTAGCTATCGCACTCAATCGCATGGAGAAGGGTCAAGGTGAACTATCGGCTATTCAGGAAGTGGAGCGCGACTACAAGATGCCAGTGGTCAGCATCGTTTCTCTCGACGATCTTATCGAGTTCCTGGAAGAAAAAGGCAATATGACCGAAGAGCTGAGCGCAATCCGTAAATACCGCGAAGAGTTTGGCATTAAAAGCTGATTCGCACTTGACCGGCAATCGGCTAAGTGGTTGAATAGAAAACGATTGCCCGGATAGCTCAGTCGGTAGAGCAGGGGATTGAAAATCCCCGTGTCGGTGGTTCGATTCCGCCTCCGGGCACCAAAATTTAAGAGGCTCGCATCTACAAAATGCGGGCCTTTTTTGTGCCCTTAATCTGGATGTTTCCTACCCCCAGAAATGAGAAAGGGCCCGTACACATCCATGTAACAAGCCCTTCTTTGCAGCATCCTTGCCGCACCCACCGCTATCCTTGCGAGGGGTCGAGTTCAGCTTCCCGCCGATTAAACACGCTTCCTTGCGTTACTCATGTGAGTATATTCGTTCATAGCCGCCCCTATTGGTATAGGAGTTTTTCCTATTTTAGCACTGGTGTTTGATTAGCTGGGCTCTGGGTATTGAGCACTCCGTTTATACGCAACAGCGGCTGATATGAGCGTTCTATGGGATTGTCTAATTTGGAGCCTGTAAGGAGTTAGCAGGCTCTTATGGGTATAGCGCTACCCTAGGCTGCTTCTGAATCTTCTGGATGACTCACCGAGGCTCTGTATCGCCTGATTTTAGAACCTAGCGATCATTCGCTGAGCTTTGAATTAACCACCGTGCAGGCTTCTTGGCGTGCCTCCTAAACTGAAGCGGCGGCAAGATCATTTTCGTAGGAGGGGCGCCCTCGCCCCGATTACCCGGGGATTATGCTCGGGAGGTCGGTGCTTGGGATGTGCTGCAGCCCTGCCGATCAGATCGGCGGGTTTCGCGAGCTGCGCGTGCCCCGTTTCCAGGGGTTATCTACCGACGGTCGGAAATACCTCGGTGGATGATCAGAAGTGTTGCTTCTAAGCCTCGGAGCGTTGGCTGCTGTAGGTCGATGGTGAGGAGCTGAGCTTGCTGAAGGGGCGAACAGCGATGACCTACTTTAGGTGCCTGCCTGCTTTCCGGGGCTTATTCTGCCAGCGTTCGGAAGTAGCTTAGAGGATGACCTACAGTGATCAGAAGCGCTGCTTCTGACCCTACGGGCGTCGGCGTAGCCGACGTCCAAACCTGCACCTGCGGTGCATCGGTTTGTCACATGGGCCTGTGTAGTAAGGGGCGGCATCGCCGCCCAATACGAAAAAACCCCAGTACCAACGGTACTGGGGTTCTTCGTATTAGGTGCCTGG
>NZ_SMFU01000015.1 GCF_004339595.1 Marinobacterium mangrovicola | reverse complement strand
CCAGGCACCTAATACGAAGAACCCCAGTACCGTTGGTACTGGGGTTTTTTCGTATTGGGCGGCGATGCCGCCCCTTACTACACAGGCCCATGTGAACACGCCTGTACCGCAGGTACGGCGGGTAGGCGCCGCAGGCGTCCGAAGGATCGCAAGCGCTGCTTGCGACCTAAAGTAGGTCATCTCTCTAAGCCACTTCCGAACGCTGGCAGAATAACCTCTGGAAAGCAGGCAAGCACCGCTCGGCACCTAAAGTAGGTCATCGCTGTTCGCCCCTTCAGCCAAACTCAGCTTTTCACCATCGATCTATAGCAGCTAACGCCCGTAGGGTCAGAAGCAACGCTTCTGATCACTGTAGGTCATCCACCACAGCCACTTCCGAGCGCTGGCAGAATAAGCCCCGGAAAGCAGGCAGCACTACGGTAAGATCACCCGCTGTAATACAGCTCTTCATCCCAACACTTAAGACTGTAGAGACTCCAGAGCCTTATAAGACCCGCACCACCCCTTGCGACCTACAACGGCTCGTCACTTTGAAGCCAGCACTGTGGATAATTCAAAGCTCGACGCTTGATCGCGACGAGCTCATCGCCTACAAACTGCAAGCTCCTCATTCTGGAATATTCTGCAACGGTTTTAAGAAAGCGCTATCCCATAGGAGCCTCAGAGCTCCTCACAGGCATAGAAAAATAAGATAGATAACCAGGTAAAACTCCACAGATCGCTCGGTATAAGCCGCTTATGCGCATAACCGTGTCACTCAATACCCAGAGCCCAGCTAATCAAACACCAGTGCCAAAATAGGAAAAACTCCTATACCAATTGGGGCGGCTATGAACGAATATAATCATATGAGTAGCGCAAGGAAGCGTGTTTAATCGGCGGGAAGCTGAACTCGACCCCTCGCACGGATCGCGATGGGTGTGGCAAGGATGCTGCGATGGAAGGGCTCGTACACTAATGTGTGCGGGCCCTTACTTTTTGCGGCTGGCTAATTCTGCTGGGCTAACGTCCAGGTTCTGTGGTCGGGAACATCGCACATAAAAAAGGCAGCTATCAAAGCTGCCTTATCTGTATCACTGGAGGGTCGGGTTATTCGAATACACCGAATGTGACCTTATCAAACCAGGATCTTTCCTCTTTGGCATCTTCCTTTTCGCGCTCTTCGGCGCGGGTTTCACCCAGGCTCTGGGTCGGACGTGCAGGAACGGCTACTTCTTCCGCATCACCCAGCAGACCAAAGGTTGCGATATTCAGCAGGCTTGAGCTGCCTTGGCGGAACGAGCGCACTTCGTAATCCGGGAAGTTCAGCGTCAATACTTCCATGGCGTCATCCGCCAGATCAGTCAGACCGACCTGTGTATAGGCTTCATGCATAATCGCAAGTGCATCAGCGACCGCAGGGGTTTCCTGGTAGTTTTCCACTACATAACGACCACGGTTTGCTGCAGCGATCCAGGCCTGTCGCTTCATATAGTAGGTAGCGACATGAATCTCGTGGGTAGCCAGGCGGTTTTTCAGATACTGCATACGCTTCTGTGCATCCGGGGCATATTCACTTTCCGGATAGCGATCGACCAGCGTTGCGAAGCTTTCGAAGGAATCACGGGCAGCGCCTGGATCACGCTGGGTTTCATCCAGCGGGAGATAGCGGGTCAGGAAGGAACGGTCCTTCTCGAACGCTGTGAGTCCTTTCATGTAGTAGGCGTAGTCTACGTTATCGTGGTTCGGGTGCAGACGGATGAAACGGTCTGCAGCAGCGGCAGCGGAATCCGGTTCAAAGGTTCGGAAGTAGGCGTAGATCAGTTCCAGCTGGGCCTGCTCGGAATAGCGTCCGAAGGGGTAGCGCGCTTCAAGTAGTTGCAAGCGTTCAACCGCCAGAGAGTAATTGCCGTCGTCCATGGCACTGAGTGCTTCGTCGTACAGCTGCTGTTCCGGGATGTCTGGTTCGACGTCCGCGTTCTCACTCCACCAGGTGCAGGCGGAGAGTAGGCTGACGAGGACCAGCGCGGCGCAGGTTTTCACGAGTCGCATGTTTATCAATCCTGACACAGGGGGCGCGCTCGGCGGAGCGGGCCAGATTCGGGTATAATCGGTAAAAATAGAGTCGTATTTAAACACAACGCGAACCCAACCAAAACATCCGTCCGGATGAGTAGCGAGTCGATGTCAGAACAGTTGCAACTGCAGGCCGAAGTGCCAGATGAAATGTACGGATTACGGCTGGATCAGGCGGTGGCCCAGCTTTTCCCCGATTATTCCCGCTCCAGGCTGCAAGGCTGGATCAAGGATGGTGCGCTGACCGTCGATGGCGAGGTGCGCAGGCCGCGTGACAAGCTCGCTGGTGGGGAAAGTATCAAGGTCGATGCCAAGCTTGAGATGATCGATGAGCACGCGGCTCAGGACATCCCCCTGGATATCATCTATGAGGATGACCAGATCCTGGTGCTGAACAAGCCAGCAGGCCTGGTGGTTCATCCCGCGGCGGGGCATGCCGAGGGTACGCTGCTCAACGCTCTGTTGCACCATTGTCCTGAAATTGCGCAGGTACCAAGGGCTGGTATCGTGCACCGATTGGACAAAGAGACCACAGGGCTGATGGTCGTGGCCAAGACGATTCCGGCCCAGACCGATCTTGTTGCCCAGCTGCAGGAGCGCAGCATGGGACGTGAGTATGAAGCGGTGGTCAACGGTGTCATGACCGGTGGCGGATGTGTCGATGAGCCGATGGGGCGTCATCCGCGTCATCGTCAGAAAATGGCTGTGGTTGGCGTGGGTAAAGAGGCTGTTACCCACTACCGCTTGCTGGAGAAATTCCGCGTCCATACCCATATTCGTCTCAAGCTCGAAACAGGCCGTACTCACCAGATTCGCGTGCATATGGCGCATATCAATTATCCGCTGGTGGGTGACCCGCAGTACGGCGGTCGCTTCCAGTTACCTAAAGGCTGCAGTGGCGCCATGCGTGAAGTATTAAAAAACTTCAAACGCCAGGCTCTGCATGCCAAGCGTCTGGAGCTCTTTCATCCTGAAACCGGCGAAGCGATGTCCTGGGAAATCGATCTCCCGGAAGATATGCAGCGCTTGCTGGCGGTATTGAAACGCGACGCAGAAACCTACGACTACGAATTATGAAGCTGATCCGCGCAGACTGGCAGGCGCCTGCCCATATTCATGCTCTCACAACGACCCGCTTGGACGGGGTCAGCGAAACACCTTTTGATGGCCTGAATCTGGGCGATCACGTTGGTGATGCCGCTGCGGCTGTGGCAGAGAACCGAAAGGTGCTGCTGAACGCTCTTGGTCTGGTGCAGCCGCCACAATGGCTGAGCCAGGTTCACGGTGTGCGTGTGGTTGAAGCGATAGCCGATAGCCAGGTGCGTGAGGCGGATGGATGCTGGACCGGTACGCCCGGTCTTGCCTGTGTCGTGATGACGGCGGACTGTCTGCCGGTCTTGATCACCGATCGCCAGGGGAAGCGCGTTGCTGCCGCTCATGCAGGATGGCGTGGCTTGGCGTCCGGTGTACTGGAGGCGACGCTGGCTCATTTTCCAGACCCTGAGGATCTGCTGGTATGGCTGGGTCCTGCCATCGGCCCTCTGGCGTTTGAAGTGGGTGATGAGGTGCGAGAACAGTTTGTGCGTGCATTACCGGATTGCGAAGCGGCGTTTCAGACCAGTCCAACGGATCCTAGTAAATGGCTTGCAGACATTTATCAGCTTGCGCGTTTGCGACTGAATGCGGCCGGTGTCAGTGAGGTGTCGGGCGGGGACTACTGCACCTTTACCGAAAGCGATTACTTCTATTCTTATCGGCGTGATGGTCAGACTGGCCGCATGGCCAGCCTGATCTGGATCGATGCTAACCCTTGATCACCAGCACAGGGATTTGGGCACGGCTGACAACCTTGTTGGCCACTGAACCGAGTACGGTTCGCTCAACGGCAGAGTGTTTGTGACCGGCCATCACGATCAACTCCGCTGCCTGCTGTTTTGCCACTGACAGTATGGTGTCAGCCGGCTTGCCTTCCTCAACCAGAATCTCGCAGTCCTTGCGTTCAAACGGCAGCTTCTCGTCAACAAACTCCTCCAGCTGATGGCGTATCGATTTCATAGCCTTATCGAAGGTGCCGGGGGGGAAATAAGACCCCACCAGCGGCATCTGGTAGCCGGCGACAACGGTTAACAGCACCAGTTTGCCGCCGGGAGCCAGTACCTCGAGCGCGTGCATTACCGCTTTATCGGAGTAGCCCTCTTCCGAAAGATCCACAGGGACAAGAATCGTGTTGTACATTCTTTAATCTCCTTTAAGCCGGGGCGAGGGCACGTTCGCGGCGTTTCTGCAGCCAGCCGATAAAGATCAGCAGCAGGATAGCCGGAATGAATACCAGTTCCTTGGGTGGGCGGTCCGCTTGCATCTGAATACCGGTAATTTCCCAGCCGAAGTCCACGCCGGAACGTTCAGCCTGACTGCCGAAGACCACCAGGTCCACTAACCAGCGGTCGCCGTCCTGAGTCATCATCAGGCCCAGTGATTCCAGGCGCTGAGTGGCATCACCGCTGGCGTCATCGAGCTGCAGCGACACGGTTTTGCTGACCTCGTCGCCTTCGATGGTCATGCCCTGGAAGTTCAGCTGAATAAACTCTCCCGCGTTGAGCTGCGAGATCTGCGTTTCCAGTTGCGCCGGCGGCAGGTGGGTGGAGGGCGGATAGACCATGTCCCACCAGTAGCCGGGCCGGAACAGACTGAACGCGATTAGCAGCAGTACAGCGGTTTCCCAAAGCCGGGTCTTCACGAACCAGTAGCCTTGAGTGGCTGCCGAGAACACCAGAATCGCAATGATGGCACTGACCACGGTGACGATCAGATCAAACACCGAAGTCAGCCCGATCAGCAGCAGCTGCGTATTGAAGATAAACATGAACGGCAGGATCGCGGTACGGATATCGTAGGTGAAACCCTGAATACCGGTTTTGATCGGATCTGCCCGGCCAATGGCTGCCGCCGCGAAGGCGGCCAGCCCCACGGGCGGCGTGTCATCCGCCAATATGCCGAAATAGAACACAAACAGGTGTACCGCAATCAACGGCACGATGAGCCCGTTTTCAGCACCGAGGGAGACTATCACCGGCGCCATCAGCGTGGACACCACGATGTAGTTGGCCGTGGTCGGGAGCCCCATGCCGAGGATGATGCAGATAATCGCCGTAAAGATCAGAATCAGAATCAGATTACCGCCGGAGATAAACTCGACGAACTCCGTCATCATCTGGCCCAGGCCAGTCAGCGTGACGGTACCGACGATAATACCGGCGGCAGCGGTGGCGATACCTATACCCACCATGTTGCGGGCACCAGCGATCAGGCCGTCGATAAAGTCATTCCAGCAGACTTTAAACTGGCCTGCCCAGTCCGCTTCACCGCGGAACCAGGCCTTGATAGGGCGGTGGGTCAGTACCACTGCGATCAGGAAGGCCACCGCGTAAAAGGCTGACTGCTGCGGTGAGTACTGTTTTACCGCCAGCGCCCAGAGCAGTACAACGATTGGCAGACCAAAATAGAGTCCCGAGAAGACGGTCGGGCGGGGTTCCGGCAGATGGTCGAGCTCGATGCTGGAGTCATCCTCTTTCAGGTCCGGGTAACTGGCAGACAGTTTCAGCAGCAGGAAGTAACCAATCACAATTACGGCCAGCATGACCAGGTAGCCGACACCGCCCAGGGTCGATTCCAGGAAGGTGGAGCCGTAGTAAACCAGGGCGCCGAGCACCAGCATGATCACCGTGGTTGTCATCCAGGAGAGCATGCGTTGGGCAGCGGTCGGCTTATGCAGCCGCTCGATCCCTTTCATGTTCAGCTTGAGTGCCTCAAGGTGAACGATATAGATCAGCGCGATATAGGAGATCAGCGACGGCAGAATGGCGTGCTTGATCACCTCGATATAGGGAATCCCCACATACTCCACCATCAGGAAGGCGGCAGCACCCATGATCGGTGGCGTCAGCTGTCCATTGGTGGAGGCGGCCACCTCTACGGCACCGGCCTTGGTGGCGGGGAAGCCCACCCGCTTCATCAGCGGAATGGTGAACGTACCGGTGGTCACCACGTTGGCGATGGATGAACCGGAGATGATGCCGCTCAGGCCTGATGCGACGACTGCCGCCTTGGCGGGGCCGCCGCGCATGTGACCGAGCAGTGAGAAGGAAACCTTGATCAGGTAGTTACCGGCACCGGCCTTGTCGAGCAGGGCACCAAGCAATACGAACAGGAATACGAACGCGGTGGAAACGCCCAGCGCGACACCGAACACGCCTTCGGTAGTCAGCCATTGATGAGAGGCCACCTTGTTAAGGCTTGCCCCCTTGTGGGCGATAACATCCGGCATGTACTGGCCGCCGAATGTGAACGCGAGAAACACCACGGCAACCACCAGCAGTGGCGGGCCGAGGGCGCGACGAGTGGCTTCCAGCAGGGTCAGCATGCCGATCACGGCGATCACCACATCGGTGGTGGTCGGTGCGCCGATACGCTGTGCCAGCGAGTCACGGAAAATGAGCAGGTAGAGGCAGGATGCGGCTGCGCCTATACCGAACAGAAAATCCAGCGGCGTTATCGACGTATGGCTTGAACGTCGTGTGGCCGGGAACAGCGAGAAGGCAAGAAAAGTGGCAAACGCCAGATGGATAAACTTCGCCTGGTCCTCGTTCAGTGTGCCGAAGTTGAGCATGAACGGCAGGGGGGAGGCGTACCAGAGTTGAAACAGCGACCAGGCGATCAACAGCCCGACCACCAGCTTGTTCATAAATCCGGATAGGGTACGGCTGCCTGTCTCCGAGTTAAGGAGCTCCTCGATCGCCTTATTATCAGGATTTGAGCTATCTGGATTTGAGTTATCGGTATCTGACGTACTTTCCTTGACCATGCGCAGCTCCTTTTAAAAACAGATAAGAAACGGGAACGGGGCTGGGCCCCGTTCCCTTATTCCGTTGCGAAGGATTCGCAGTGGCTTACATCAGACCCGCTTCTTTGTAGTACTTGATAGCACCTTCATGCAGCGGAGCTGAAAGGCCGTCGCTGATCATCTCTTCCTTCTTCAGGTTGGCGAACGCCGGGTGCAGCTTCTTGAAGGTATCGAAGTTTTCAAACACGGCCTTCACGGTGTGGTAAACCAGGTTTGCATCGACATTGGAAGAGGAGATAAAGGTCGCGCCGACACCAAAGGTCTGCACGTCTTCATCTGTACCGTTGTACATGCCGCCCGGGATGGTGGCTACACGGTAGAACGGGTTTTCATCGACCAGCATCTGTACGGTAGGACCGGCTACTTCAACGATAACGCTGTCGCAGGAGGTGGTTGCTTCCTTGATGGAACCACTCGGGTGGCCGACGGTGTAGACCATCGCATCAATTTTGTTGTCGCACAGGGCTTTGGACTGTTCGGCGGCTTTCAGTTCAGAGGCCAGGGTGAAGTCATCCATGGTCCAGCCTTTGGCATCCATCAGCACTTCCATGGTACCGCGCTGGCCGGAGCCCGGGTTACCCACGTTAACGCGCTTACCCTTGAGGTCATCAAAGGTCTTGATACCGGCGTCGGCACGGGCCACTACGGTGAACGGCTCGGGATGAACGGAGAATACCGCACGCAGTTCCTTGAACGGGCCAGCTTCTTCAAACTGGCTGGTGCCGTTGTAGGCGTGATACTGCCAGTCAGACTGGGCCACGCCCATGTCCAGTTCACCTGCCCGGATGGTGTTGATGTTGTAAACAGAACCACCGGTACTTTCTACCGAGCAGCGAATACCGTGTTCCGCACGATCCTTGTTAACGAGTCGACAGATGGCGCCACCGGTCGGGTAGTAAACGCCGGTTACACCGCCGGTACCGATGGTGATGAAATCCTGCGCCTGCACTGCGGTGGCGCTCATCATGGCCGTGAGGCCGGCGCCGATCAGGGCTGATTTAATCTTCTTCATGCGTCTCTCCTTGGTTTGCTCTACTGAATATGAATTTCAGTCTAGTTCAGGTTTGGGGTTTTTCTCTACAGTATTTCCGGGTCGCAACGCAGGGAATTGACGTTGACCGGGCTTAAACCACGCGCTTTCAGTGCCGTGACGAGGCTGTATACCTGGTCGGCGTTGCTGCTCGCCAGTTCGCCGTTGGCAGCCTGCAGATTATTTTCGAAGCCGACACGCAGATCGCCACCCAGTTGAGCGGCGCTCAACAGGCACTCCTGTTCCCTGGCGCCGAAGGCGCAAACGGCCCAGCGGCGGCCGTGCAGACGCGGTAGCAGGGCTGTGAAAGGAAGCAGGTCGTCCGGCGTGGATTGCTGGTCGGTGGCGTAGCGCCCCAGCACAAATAACAGGTGATGACGCTGTTTGGGCAGTAGCTCCCGTTCGATCAGGCTCAGGTAGTAGAGCAGGTCCTGTTCGGAATAGAGGATGTACTGGGCGAGGATATTGCGCTCGGCGCACCAGTGGAAAAACTCGGCGGCACCGGCTTCATACTCCGGTGAGGGAATCAGCTCACGCAAGGCAAAGGAAGCTGCCTCGGGTTCCAGAGCGCGGATCAGTGCCATCTGCTGGGCCGGTTGATAGCGGCCCACGGCCTCGGTGGTGACCTGAATAATCACCCGGTCGCCGACTCGCCGACGCACCTCTTCAAGCACGGCAATATTGTCGCTGATCTCCAGGGAGTGCTCCCCATTGGGGGTACGCGCATGCAGGTGCACCATCGCCGCACCGGCCTCGGCACAGGCGGCCACAGTATCGGCGATCTCCTCCGGAGTGACGGGCAGTGCCGGGTGATCCTGGTGAGTCCGACGGGCACCGTTGGGTGCCACGATGATCAGACGCTCATCATCCCGCATCCGGATACTCCTTAAGCGCCTCGCGGGTGATCTTATCCACCGCCTGGTAGAGCTTGTCGGTGAGCTCGTCGAGCTGCTCCTCGTTAATGATAAAAGGCGGCGCCAACAGAATATGGTGGCCGCGCTGACCATCGATAGTACCCGCCATCGGGTAGCACATCAGGCCCAGCTGCATCGCCTCAGCCTTGATCCGCTTGTCCAGTTTTGAGCGCGAGTCGAACGGCTTTTTGCTGTCGCGGTTATGCACAAGCTCCAGCGCCTGGAACAGGCCGCGACCGCGGATATCGCCCACATGGGGATGGTCGCCAAAACGGTTGCGCAAACGCTGATCCAGTGCCTCGCCCATGGGAGCCACCCGGGCAAGAACGCCGTCTTTCTCGAATGCATCCATCACCGCCAGAGAACCCGCCATGGCGGTGGCGTGGGCCATATAGGTATGGCCATGCTGGAAAAATCCGGAACCCTCGGAGATTGCATCGTAGATACGGTCCGAGGCCAGCATCGCGCCGATAGGCTGGTAGCCTGCGCCGAGGCCCTTGGCGATGGTGACGAGATCCGCCTCGATTCCGTCCTGCTCATGGGCGAACAGGGTGCCGGTGCGTCCCATGCCGCACATCACTTCATCGAGGATCAGCAGGATGCCGTAGCGGTCGCAGATCTCTCGGATCCGCTTGTAATAGCCTTCGACCGGAGCCAGCGCCCCGGCGGTGGCACCGACCACCGGTTCGGCAATAAAGGCGATCACGGTTTCCGGGCCAACGGTGAGCAGGCGCTGCTCCAGCTCATTGGCAACGCGCTGGCCGTAATCGTGCAGCGATTCGTCCGGCTGCTGGTCGCGATAGGGATAGCAGGGCGCGATATGTTCGGCGGGCATCAGCAGCGGCGAAAAGGGCGCGCGACGCCAGGCGTTACCGCCCACGGCCAGCGCGCCGAGGGTATTTCCGTGGTAGCTCTGCCGGCGGGCGATAAAACGGGTGCGCTGCGGTTCGCCGGTTTCAACAAAGTACTGCCGTGCCAGTTTCAGGGCGGACTCCACCGCTTCGGAACCGCCGCTGACAAAATAGACGTGGTTCAGTGAGCCTGGCGCCTTGTCGGTCAGGCGGCTGGCCAGATTCTCCGCCACCTCGGTGGTAAAGAATGAGCTGTGGGCATAGGCGAGCTGGTCGATCTGCGCATGCAGTGCGGCCCGGACACCGGCGTGGTTATGGCCGAGGCAGGAGACGGCGGCGCCACCGCTGGCGTCGAGATAGGCCTTGCCTGACTGGTCATAGATGTAAGCTCCCTCGCCACGGGTGGCGAAAGGAAGATCGGAGTGACAATGGCGGTGGAATACCTGGGTCACGATGCACCTGATTAATGTTGTTGCGTCTCCTGCATTAAAGGTTGCTTATGCAGTGGCAACAAACGATATATTCTCAGGGGGTATGACAAAAACTCATAGGGTGTAGCGGTTCTTCGTGCCGCCTGCCGCCCGCACTTTTTGCTGGAGGTTTGATGCCGGGATCCTTACCACCACTCAACGCATTGCGTACCTTCGAGGTGGCGGCGCGTCGTCTCAGCTTTTCGCGCGCCGCGCGGGAGCTGTGTGTGACCCAGGGAGCGGTCAGCAAGCAGATCCAGCTGCTGGAGCAGTACCTGGAACAGCCGCTGTTCGATCGCTCGCCATCCGGCCTGGTGCTCACCGAAGCGGGGCGTCAGTATCTGCCGGCCATCTCCCAGGCGATCGAGAAGATCCAGTCGGCCACCGCGCAGCTGCAGCAGCGTGCCCATGAATCCAGTTCATTGACGCTGAACCTGACGCCTTCGTTCAGCAATCTTTGGCTGATTCCGCGGCTGGATGCCCTGCGCGAAGCGATTCCCGAGCTGAAGCTGGCGATGCTCAGTGGCGATGGTGAGTTCAACTTTCGTGACTCGGAGGCGGATATGGCGATCCGCTGTCTGCCGCTGTCGCTGAGCCACGAACACTCGGTCCTGCTGCGCGAGGAAGAGCTGGTGGCGGTGATTCATCCCGATCTGTTGCGGGAGATGCCGATCGAAAAACCGATCGATCTGCTGCAGCATCCGCTGCTGCAGCACACCACCCGTCCCCAGCTCTGGCGTCAGTTCCTGAATGAGGTGACGGGGCTGGAGCCACGCGAGATGCAACCGCGTTACAACCACGGTTTTGAACATTTCTATATGTCGCTGGAAGCGGCGCGGCAGCGTCAGGGTATTGCTCTGGTGCCTGATTTTATGGCGTCGGACGCGCTGGCGGCCGGCGAGGTGATCAATCCATTGGGGATCAGCTACCACAGCGGTTACGGCTTCTATTTCCTGGTACCGCCTTACCGGAGCCGGACGCCCGGGGTGCAGCAGTTTCACGGCTGGTTGAGCCAGCAACTCAATGGCGAATAAAAGCAGGTTGATTCTGCCCGCTTGAGAAGCCTGCGTTTTTGTCTCAAAATACTGGTTAAATATACAGTATTTTGAGGTTGTGATTATGGCTCTGGTTCAATTAATGGAGCAGGGACAGCTATGGCGGGGTGCCCAGGATGCGGGGATTCAGGCGGAGGCGCTGGAATCCAGCGGCTATCCTGAACTGGATGCCCGCCTGGGCGGCGGCTGGCTGAAAGGGCAGCTGATAGAGCTGCTGCAGAGTGGGGAAGGGCGTGGTGAGCTGCGCCTGCTCTGGCCGCTACTGCGGCGTGCGGCACCGGAGCGCCCGGTGTTCTGGATCGATCCGCCGCATCAGCCCTGTGCTCTGTCATTTCTGCAGGCCGATATCCGGCCGGAAACCCAGCAACTGGTACGCACCCACTCGCTCAAGGAGCGACTCTGGGCGATTGAGCAGGCGCTGAAAAGTGGTTGCGCACCGCTGGTGTTGAGTTGGCTGGGCGAGCAGGTGACCACCCCGGCATTGAGGCGGCTACAGCTGGCGGCCCAGACAGGTGGCGGCCTGGGGCTGATCATGCGGCCGGATTCGGTGCGCTCGCAATCCTCCCCCGCGGCTTACCGTCTGCACCTGGATTCCAGCGATAGGGGTGCTGAAATTGCCCTGCTGAAGCGCCGCGGCGGCTGGCCGCTGCCTGCGGCAGCCGTGGATCTGCCCGCGGTGATCTGAGATGCGCTGGCTTGCTATTCACTTTCCCTGGTTGGCGCTGGAGCTGCATGGCCTGCCGCAGGATAAACCCCAGGCACTGCTGGATAACCGGCAGCGGATTCTGCTGGGTAATCCGGTGGCAGAGGCTGCAGGGGTTAAAAGCGGTCAGGCGTTGGCTACCGCGCTGGCGCTGAGCCCAGAACTCACTCTGCTGGAAACCGATGAAGCGCGTCTGCGCCAGAGTCTTGAGCAGCTGGCGCTCTGGGCCGGGGGCTTCAGCGCCCGTATCAGTGTCTGCCCGCCGCGTTCGCTGCTGCTGGAGATCGCCAGCATGCTGCACTATTTCGGCGGCCTGGAAGCGCTGCTGGATCAGTTGTCTGCGAGCCTGAAACGTAACGGCTACAACGCCCGCATGGCGGTGGGGGAAACCGCCCGAGGCGCTGAGCTGCTGGCTCGTGTGCAGAGCTGGACCGAGGGGAATACTGAACGCTGGTGGGCTCGTTTGCATGGGCTGGAGATCGGCCAGCTGGCGCTGCCGGCGAAACAGAGCGAACAGCTCAGAGGCGTGGGTTTACGCACCCTGGGTGATCTGCTGAAACTGCCGCGTAACGAGCTGGCGCAGCGCTTTGGCCAGCCACTGCTACGGGAGCTGGAAAAGATCGTCGAACCGGGCGCAGCACTGCCGGAACCCTTTATTCCACCGGAGCGTTTCCGGCAAAAAGTGGAGCTGGCCGCTGAAATTATCCACAGCCAGGGACTGCTGTTTCCGTTGCGGCGTCTGCTGGAAGCGCTGGAAGGGTTTCTGCATATCCGTCAGCAGCAGGTCAGCCAGCTGCATATTGCGCTTTACCAGCGCGAGGGTGGTGGACAGCAGCTGACAATCGGCCATGCCGCGGGCACAGCGTCGGCGGCGCACTGGCTGGAGCTCTGCCGTTTGCAGCTGGAGCGTGAAAAGCTCAAAGCCCCGGTACTGGCGCTGCAGCTTGAGGCGGAAGAGGGGCAGGGCCAAAAGGCGCACAATGCTGATCTGTTTGCACCGGCCCAGGCGCAGACCACACCGGCGGAACTGATCAGCCGTCTGCGCAGCCGCCTGGGAGCGGAGTCGGTGCAGCCGCTGGGCTGGTGCGCGGATCATCGGCCGGAACGGGCCAATACCCTGCTCGGAGTTACAGCAGAAAAAACGGCCGGAAAAACAGCAGCAGGCGGTAGAGATACACTGCCTGTGGGTCTGGTCCGACCGGGCTGGCTGCTAACCAGGCCGCAGCGCCTGGCCCCCAGCGACCAGCGCACACTGCATTGGCTGCGTGGCCCTGAGCGGGTCAGCAGCGGCTGGTGGGATGGGCCGGTCACGCGTGACTATTATGTCGCCCGCTGGCCCGATGGCCGCTGTGGCTGGGTGTTCCGCGACAGCAGCGGTGGCTGGTTTATCCACGGCTGGTTCGGTTAAGTGGCGCTTGGCTAGCCTGGCTCATCCATGCTGCGGTTCAGGGCATCGGTGAGTCGGGCGGTCAGCTTCGAGCAGGTTTCTATATCTTCCTGGGTCCAGTTTTCCAGCATTCTTTCGATCCGCTGGGTGCGCTGGTCATGCATCGCTTCCGCCAGCTGGCATCCCTCCTGGGTGCGCTCAATCAGCGCGCTGCGGCCGTCGGCGGGGTTGGGGCGCTTGATAATCAGGCCCCGTTTTTCCATGGCATTAAGCTGGCGCGTGACGGTGGAGTTATCCAGTGCCAGTTTGGCGGCCAGTTCACCGACGCTGAGTGCGCCCTTGCGCAGATGCAGCAGCAACAGGTAGTGCGCCCGCTCCAGTGGGTATTTGCGGCGGCGGTTGATCGCCTCCAGCGTGCGGGCCAGATTGGCCAACTGGTATTCCAGACGTGATATGGAGTCGGTTTCTCTCATTGTTATTCCGCTGATATCGATATCTATCTGCATAATACAGGTTGTTGCTCGCGTTGCTAATTGCTATTGTCTGTATATTACAGATAAATGCCGTTCGATAACTGATGCAATGACAGGAGTCAGATCGGAATGAGTGAACAGAAGGCAAATTTCTTCGATCAACCTAAAGCGGTCTGGGCCACGGCCTTTGCCTGCGTGGTCGGTTTTATGTCGATCGGCCTGGTCGACCCGATCCTGGTCTCCATCGCGGAAGGGCTCAATGCCTCACCGAGCCAGGTTTCGCTGCTGTTCACCAGCTACTTCTTTGTCACCTCGATCATGATGCTGATTACCGGCTTTGTTTCCAGCCGCCTGGGCGGCCGCAAAACGGTGCTGCTGGGTGCGGTGCTGATCGTTATCTTTTCAGCCCTGGCCGGCACCTCGGATTCGGTGGCGGAGCTGGTGAGCTTCCGCGCCGGCTGGGGGCTGGGTAACGCGTTTTTCGTGGTGACCGCGCTCTCGGTGATCGTGGCGGCTTCCCGCGGCGGCACCATGACCGCGATTCTGATTTATGAAGCGGCGCTGGGGCTGGGGATCTCTGTTGGCCCGCTGCTGGGCGCGGCCCTGGGGGCTCACTCCTGGCGCTATCCCTTCTTCGGTACCGCAACTCTAATGGCGATCGCGTTTGTGGCGATAGCACTCTGGCTGCCGGAGCAGCCGAAGCCTGCGCAGAAAACCTCGCTGACCGCTCCGATCCGTGCTCTGGGCCATAGCGGTTTGCTGACCGCATCCTGCAGCGCGTTTTTCTACTACTTCGCGTTCTTCACCATTCTGGCTTTTGTACCGTTCGTGCTGCAGATGTCGGCCCATGCGGTGGGGCTGATCTTTTTCGGCTGGGGCCTGATGCTGGCGCTGTTCTCCGTATTTGTGGCGCCGCGCCTGCAATCCCGTTTCAGCGCTCTGCAGATTGTCTCGGTCTGTCTGACTATTCAGGCGCTGCTGCTGATCGCCATGACTCAGTTGTCGGTGGAAGGGATCGCCGTCTGCGTGGTGCTTTCCGGTTCGGTGAACGGTATCTGCAATACGGTGTACACCGAGATCGCGCTGGAGGTGTCCGATTCGCCGCGCCCGGTGGCTTCCGCCGGCTACAACTTCGTACGTTGGTTCGCCGGTGTGGTCGCGCCTTTTGTGGTGCCGCTGCTGGCGGAACACTTCGGTACTGCGCTGGCGTTCTATGTGGCTGCGGCCGCGGCCCTGGTCGCACCGTTGGTGCTCTTTGTACGCCGCTCTTCACTGGGCCATTACGGCGGTGAGCAGCAGACCGCTGGTGATGTCCATAAAGATGAGCTGATCGTCGCCCTGGCCGGCGATAGCACCGATAACGCGGTGCTGGAGCGGGCGATACAGGTGGCCACTCAATCGCGTCAGTCGGTGCGGGTGCTGCATGTGCGCACCTTTGAGGCTCTGGCCGAAGGGGCGCTGGATACAGAGAGCCTGGCTCGCTCTGAGCAGCTGGTCAGTACTGCCCGCGTTCGTCTGGAACAGGCCGGTCTGAACGTCAGTGTCGAAGTGCTGGAAGCGGCGGCCGTACACCTGACCACCCGTATTCTCGAGCAGATCGAGCGGCTGAAACCCGCCGGTGTCATTCTGGGACGCGGTCCAGAGCGCACCCTTGCCCATATTCTGCACGGCAGCCTGGTGGATGGCCTGAACCGCAGAGCCGGCGAGGATATCGAACTGATGGTTGTGCCGGCTGCCGGGCAGTAGCGTCGCTTAAAGAATTTTCCCCTTACGTTCTCCAGCGTAATGTTTCGCCTTCCCAGGCTCTGTGTCGTTGATCGCACAGCCGCTTGAGGAAGGCATTTTTTTGCGTCAATATACTGTATATATAAACAGTATATTGGTGTGCATAGGTGGTTATTTCAGCCTCGGAGAGCGGCTATGCAGAGCTGCATGCGATCTCCAATTTCAGTTTTCTGCGCGGCGCTTCCCATCCGGAGGAGCTGGTCGCCCAGGCCGCGTTGCTGGGCTACCGGGCGCTGGCGCTGACCGATGAGTGCTCGGTGGCCGGCGTCGTGCGTGCCCACCAGGAGGCGAAGGAGCTGGGGATCAAGCTGCTGATCGGCAGCGAGTTCCGTATCGATGGCCGGGTGCTGGTATTGCTGGCGCGGGATCGCAGCGGCTATGCCCAGCTCTGTTCGTTGATCACCACCGGTCGTAGACGGGCGAAAAAAGGTGAGTACTCGCTGACGCTGGAGGATTTTGAAACCGGGCTGGATCGCTGTCTGTTGCTGTTCCAGCCGGGGACGGATAGGGCGCTGCTGGAGAGCGATCTGCAGTGGCTGCAGCGGCACCATCCCGAACACAGCTGGCTGCTGCTGGAGCGTCTGCTCGACAGTGACGACAGCTGGCGTTACCAGCGCTTGCTGGAAGTAGCTGAGCAGTACCAACTGCCGCGGGTCTGCGCTGGTGATGTGCGTATGCATGAGCCGGGGCGTCAGCCGCTGCAGGATCTGCTGACGGCGATACGCTTGAGGACCACGGTGATGAAAGCGGGCTGGCAACTGGGCGCCAATGCCGAACGTCATCTGCGGCCTTTGGACGCACTGGCGCAACTTTATTCACAGTCGCTGAGAGAGCAGACGCTGAAGATCGCTTCACTGTGCGAGTTCTCACTGGATGAGCTGCGTTACGAATATCCCGCCGAACTGGTACCGCCGGGGCTTACACCCCAGATCCACCTGCGCAATCTTACCGAGGCAGGCGTCAAACGCCGTTTCCCGCAGGGCGAACCGGAGAAGGTCCGCCAGCTGATCGAGCATGAGCTGAGAGTGATCGCGGAGCTGCGCTACGAACCCTATTTCCTCACCATCGAGGACATCGTCCGCTTCGCCCGGGATAACGACATCCTCTGCCAGGGGCGCGGTTCGGCGGCGAACTCCGTGGTCTGCTACTGCCTGGGGATAACCGAGGTGGATCCGCGCCAGGTGAACCTGCTGTTCGAGCGTTTTCTGTCGAAGGAGCGTAACGAGCCGCCCGATATCGATGTGGACTTCGAACACCAGCGCCGTGAAGAGGTGATCCAGTACATCTACAGCCGTTACGGTCGTGAACGGGCTGGGCTGGCCGCCGCGGTGATCAGCTACCGCAGCCGCAGCGCCATCCGTGATGTGGGTAGAGCGCTGGGCTTCGATGAGGCCTACCTGGGCTGGCTGATCAGCCAGCTGGACCGGCGCGATACCGAGCAGCCCTGGCTGGAGCAGCTGCGTACTCTGGGCGGTAAAAAACCAGCGCTGGCGTTTCGTCAGTTGCTGGCGCTGGTACCGCAGATCCTGCACTTTCCCCGGCACCTGTCTCAGCACGTGGGCGGTTTTGTCATCTCATCCGGCCCGCTGCATCAGCTGGTGCCGGTGGAAAACGCCGCCATGCAGGACCGTACCCTGATCCAGTGGAACAAGGATGATCTGGAGGCCCTGGGGCTTCTGAAGATCGATATCCTGGCACTGGGTATGCTCAGCGCTCTGCGTCGGACCCTGCATCTGCTGGGCGAGCGCGACCAGCACCCCTGGCAGATGCAGGATATCCCCCGTGAGGATCCGCAGGTGTACGCCATGCTCAGTGAGGCGGATTCCATGGGCGTGTTTCAGGTGGAATCCCGTGCCCAGATGAACATGCTGCCGCGGCTTAAGCCTGCCAGGTATTACGACCTGGTGGTGCAGGTGGCGATTGTGCGGCCGGGCCCGATTCAGGGCGATATGGTGCACCCCTATCTGCTACGCCGACAGGGCAAGGAGCGCGTGGATTATCCCAGCGACGAGGTGCGCGAGGTGTTATCACCGACCCTGGGAGTGCCGATCTTTCAGGAGCAGGTGATCCGCCTGGCGATGGTGGCCGCCGGATTCAGCGCCGGTGAGGCGGACCAGCTGCGCCGGGCCATGGCCGCCTGGCGCCGTAGCGGTACCATCGCGGTGTACCAGCAGAAGCTGCGCGAGGGGATGACGGCACGGGGCTACAGCGCAGAGTTTGCCGAGCGGATATGCCGCCAGATCGAGGGCTTTGGCGAATATGGTTTTCCCGAATCCCACGCTGCCAGTTTTGCCCTGCTGGCGTACCTGTCCGCCTGGCTCAAGTACCACGAACCGGCGGCGTTCTGCTGTGCGCTGCTCAACAGCCAGCCCATGGGATTCTACTCGCCATCGCAGCTGGTACAGGATGCGATCGGCCACGGCGTTAAAGTTCGGCCGGTCTGTATCAATGCCAGCGCTTATGACTGTGCGCTGGAGTATGAAGCTGGCGCAGCGCGGCGAGGAACTCAGGGCGTGCTGAGGCTGGGGCTGAGGCTGGTGAAAGGCCTGTCGCGGGAGGGCGCTGAACGTTTGGTCGCCGCACGACCGACCGAAGGTTTTACCTCGGTGTCGGATCTGCGCAGCCGGGCCCGGCTCAGTCGCGGTGATCAGGATGCACTGGCGGCGGCCAATGCGCTGGCGGCCGTGGCAGGGCATCGGCACCAGGTGCGCTGGGAACTGCTGCGTGAAGAGATCGAGCTGGCGCTGGATGACCAGCCAGCCGAGACCGATCACAGCCGTGCTTATGAACCGGTGGTACAGATGCCTGCGCCGGATGAGTGCGCCGAGATGGAAGCCGACTACCGTCATCTTGGCCTGACGCTGGGGCGGCATCCCATGGCGCTGCTGCGTGAACAGTCACGGTTGCCACGGGTGGTGCCCTCCAACCGCTTGGACAGCATCGAATCCGGACGGCCGGTGCGGGTGGCGGGCCTGGTCACCAACCGCCAGCGCCCGGGTACCGCCACCGGTATTACCTTTGTCACTCTTGAGGATGAGTTTGGTCAGATTAACCTGGTGGTCTGGCAGGCCACCGCCCGTGCCCAGCGTAAGGCCCTGCTTGGCAGTCGCATCCTGCAGGTGGATGGCATTCTGGAGCGCGAGGGCAGCCTGATCCATGTGATTGCCGGTCGACTGACCGATCTCAGTGCCGAGTGGGAGGGGTTACAGACCCGATCACGGGATTTTCACTGAGGATATGGAGCCGGGAAGAGAAGTGTTGAAGAGGGTGCGGCGGTCGCTGCTGTATTCCCTCGGCTAAGCTTTAAAGCTTTGGTCGGGGACCCCGAAGCCGGGTGAGCTTTGCAACCGCCGCCTAACCCAAGTATAGCCTTTTCCCGGTTTAGCGCATCATGCCGCGGTGGTATTCCATGCGATCGAACTCCTCCTGATGCAGGCGCATCTGGTCGCGCAGCTGCTCCAGGGTGCGATCACGGTCACGCAAGCGATCACGGGGAAGATCCATGGAGGGCTCACGGCCGAGTTGTTCCATGGAGCGCTCCATTTCACGCCAGTGCTGGCGCATCAGTTCATAATGACTCTGCGGATCATTGGTCCGGTGCATCTGCTCCATGAGCCGGTTCATCCGGTTAAAGTCGCCGTAACGCCCACCCTGTTGCTGCCCTTGTTGTCCCTGTTGCATCTGGCCCTGCTGGCCGGAGCCCATTCCCTGGCCGCCCTGCATATTGCCACCCTGGCCTGCGGCCATGGCTCCCACGCTGAGGGCGCAACACAGCAGTGTTGCCAAACGAATGCCATGTTGTTTGTTCATGATCAGCTCCTTCGAGATAGTATGCTCGTTATCGAAAGACGCACTGATTATAGGTGTTAACCACGAAGGTAACGGGCGAAGGGAGAAAGTTTGTCCGGTGGTGCTGCCTCCGGACAAACTTGTGGTGAATATGCTGTTCTCTGTTACTGCAATTATTCAGATATCGTGTAGCCGGTTCGCCGCCTGGGAGAGCCGCATCGCCTCGTGTTGTTCCAGGTCGGCCAGCTCTTCCAGCAGGTCTGCGGCCGGTGTGGTATTCACCCGGCTGACCAGAAAACGGTAAAGCTCGACGATCTGGTTATGTTCATCCTCGACCTTGGCGATAATCTCGTCTGCGCTCATATCCGCGAAAGGCGCGCCCAGACTGGCGGAGGGTAGCAGAGGCTTCTTGTCGAGAAACTCCATCACCCAGGTATCCAGGGCGTTGAGGTTATCCGTCGCCTCGAAAGCGGTGATCGCCCGGGACAGTTTTGCCTCATGGTCCGCCAGGTAATCGAGCAGCATCTGTGCTCGTTCATCGTGCTGGGCGCTGCCACTGTTGCGCAGCCACTCGGATAACTGCTGATGGTAGGCTCGCGTCCAGTGAATGATGTCGCGAAACGTATCGATCTGCATGTTTGCCTCCTTTACGCGCTGCCTGGATTTCGCCGGCAGTGCCGTTTTATCGCCAGGCCGGCGGGCCTCTTTACCTAAAGAATATGCCAGCATAGAGGGAATGCCAGCCGTGCCCCGTACTGTGACGCAAATGTTTGCGCTTAGTCAGAGGCTTGGGGCAGTGCCAGCGAAATCAAGGTGGTGAGCAACAGTAGGGCGGCAGAGACCCAGAGACAGGCTGCCAGTCCGCTGGCGCCAAGCCCCGCGGCCTGGAACAGCCAGCCCGAAAGCAGGGTGCCTAGCAGCCGGCCCATGGCGTTGGCCATGTAGTAAAAGCCCACATCGAGCGAGACGCCATCGGCCCTGGCCAGGCTGACGATCAGGTAGCTGTGCAGCGAGGAGTTGATCGCAAACAGCACCCCGAACAGCAGCAGTCCGCCGATCAAGAGAGTGGCGGGATCGATCGTGCTGCCGAGTCCTAGCGCAATCAGCACTGGCACTGAGGTAAGTACCGCCGCCCAGATCAGCGCCGCCCGGCCATCAGGCACCCGGCCGCTGGCCTTGCCGGTGATACGCGGCGCAAACGCCTGCACCATGCCGTAGCCGATCACCCAAAGGGCGAGAAAGCCGCCGGTCTGCCAGTGATCCCAGCCCAGTGTCTGCGACAAGAACACCGGCAGGGCGACCACAAACCAGACATCGCGGGCCGCGAACAGGCAGAGGCGGGCGCCGGAGAGAATGTTGATCGCCCGACTTTTGGAAAAGATATCGCGGAATTTCGGCTTGGATTTCGCCTTGCCCAGATCCTTGCGCAGGGTGATCAGGCTGGCGATCCAGACCAGCAGCAGTGCAACCGCCATAGCGGCCACGGCACCGGCAAAGTCGAGCAACATCAGCAGGGCGCCGCCGAGGAAAAAGCCGATCCCCTTGAGCGCATTCTTCGATCCGGTCAGCAGCGCCACCCACTTGTACAGCGTACCCTGGGCATCGGCGGGAACCAGCAGTTTGATTGAGCTTTTCGCGCTCATCTTGTTCAGGTCCTTGGCGATGCCGGACAGCGCCTGCGCCGCCATCACCCAGGGAACCGTGAGCATCGCCGCCGGCACCAGCAGCATCGCCAGGGCGATAATCTGCAACCCCAGGCCGATGTTCATGGTGCGGTTGAGGCCCAGGTGAGCACCAAGCCAGCCACCCACCAGATTGGTGATCACGCCGAATATCTCGTAAAACAGGAACAGCAGCGCGATATCCAGCGGCGAATAGCCGAGGCTGTGAAAGTGCAGCACTACCAGCATCCGCAGGGCGCCATCGGTGAGGGTGAACGCCCAGTAGTTACCGGTGACGATCAGGTATTGGCGGATCGCCGGGGAGAGCTGGCTCAGCATTTATCCAGACGTCCCACCTTCAGTGCCAGGTCCGCGGTGCGGTTGGCGTAGCCCCATTCGTTGTCGTACCAGGCGTAGATCTTCACCTGGGTGCCGTTCACCACTATGGTGGAGAGCGCATCGATGATGCTGGAGCGCGGGTCGGTCTTGTAATCGATGGAGACCAGCGGGCGCTCCTCGTAACCCAGAATACCGCTGAGTTCGTTTTCGGAGGCAGCCTTGAGCAGCGCGTTGACCTCCTCGGCGCTGGTTTCACGGGCAACCTCAAACACGCAGTCGGTGATCGAGGCGTTGGCCAGCGGGACACGGATAGCGTGACCGTTCAGCTTGCCCTTGAGCTCCGGGAAGATATGGGTGATCGCCGTGGCCGATCCCGTGGTGGTGGGGATCAGGCTCTGACCGCAGGCACGGGCGCGGCGAAGATCCTTGTGCGGCGCGTCGAGGATCGTCTGGGTGTTGGTGATATCGTGGATCGTGGTCATGGAGCCGTGCTTGATGCCCAGAGCTTCATGGATCACCTTCACCACCGGCGCCAGGCAGTTGGTGGTACAGGAGGCCGCCGTGACGATGGGATACTGAGCCGGATCGTACAGATCGTCGTTAACGCCCATTACCAGGTTAAGTACGCCTTCCTCTTTCACAGGCGCGGTGACCACCACGCGCTTTACGCCCTGATCCAGGTAAGCCTGCAGCAGCGCTTTCTTGTTCATCTTGCCGGAGGCTTCGATCACCAGGTCACAGCCGGACCAGTCGGTTTCGCCGATGGTTTTGTTGCGGCTGGTGGTGATGGCCTGACCATCGATCAGAATCCTGTCGTCTTCGACACTGGCTTCATGGTTCCAGCGCCCGTGTACCGAGTCGAAGTTGAGCAGGTGCGACAGGGTGGCGGCATCGCCGGCGGGGTCGTTGATATGCACGAACTCGATATCGCCCTGTTCCCAGGCAGCGCGGAAGGTCAGCCGCCCCATACGTCCGAACCCGTTGATTCCGATCTTGATCTTGGCCATTACAGATACTCTTATTTGATGTTTATTGGTAACTAGGAATCAGCTTAACCATCCGCGAATCGCATCCTGGCTCTTTAGCTCTTCAGCCATCCGCGAATCGCGTCTTGGCTGGGAATGCTGCCGCTGTGGACAACCTGCTCATCGATCACCACCGCGGGTGTACTCATCACGCCGTAGTTCATGATCGCTTCCGGATCGGTCTCTTTGATGACATCCACTTCAGCGCCGACCTCTGCAGCAACCTTGGTGATGATCTCTGCGGTTTTGATGCACTTGCTGCAACCGCTACCCAGTACTTTGATTGTTTTCATCGTTTTAACCCTCGGTGAATGACTGTTGGCGCTTAGATAAAGGGCGTCAGCAGATTGAAAATCCATCCCACCAGCGTAAATGCCGCCAGCAGTACCGCGAACAGAATCGCCAGCAGGCGCCACTGCATCACCTGCTTGAGCAGGATAAATTCCGGGAAGCTGGCCGCTACGGTGCTCATGCAGAACGCCAGCGTGGTGCCGATCGGCAGGCCGTTGACGATCAGGCTCTCCATTACCGGAATCACACCGGTGGCGTTGGAGTAGAGCGGTATGCCCAGCAGCACTGCAGCCGGTACGGACCACCACTGACCATCGCCGAGGTGAGACTCGATCCAGCCATCCGGCACGAAACCGTGCAGGGCAGCGCCGAGGCCCACACCGATAATCACCCATTTCCAGACGCGGCCGAAGATCTCGCCGGTTTCGCCCTTGGCGAACTGGTGGCGCTCCGCGAAGCTGAGTTTCTCAGCCGGGCCGCTGCTTTGAGCCGGTTGCTGCTGTTTACCTTGTTGCTTGCCTCGTTCAAGCGCCTTCCGGGCGAAGGACTGCAGCCAGCGTTCGGCACGGATCTGATCCAGGAAAACGCCGCCGAGAATGCCCACGCCCATGCCCACAACTACGTAGAGCAGGGTGAACTTCCAGCCCAGCAGGCTCATCAGCAGCAGTACCGCCACCTCGTTGATCAGTGGCGAGGTGAGCAGAAACGCCATGGTGATCCCCACCGGAATCCCGGCGGAGGTAAAACCGAGAAACACGGGGATACTGGAGCAGGAGCAGAACGGCGTAATAGCCCCAAAGCCGGAGCCGAGCAGATAGCCAAAGCCACGGTTGCGACCGGCGAGAAAATCGCGCACCCGCTCCACATTCAGCGAGGCACGGGCCAGCGCGATCACATAGATCATCACCACCAGCAGGACGTAGATCTTGCTGACATCCTCGACGAAGAAATGCAGCGCGTCACCGAGCTTGGTATCCGCTGAAAGCCCCATCAGCTGGTAAACCAGCCAGTCGGCCAGGCGGGTGAAGATCTCGAACATGGTTTAGTCCCCCTATCCTTGGAATCCTAACCCTTAAACCAATGCCGGGTGCGGTTGGCGAAGGCCACCAGCGACAGCATCACCGGTACTTCCACCAGTACACCCACCACGGTGGCCAGCGCAGCGCCCGAGTGCAGGCCAAACAGCGAGATCGCCACGGCCACCGCCAGCTCGAAAAAGTTCGAGGTGCCGATCATGCACGCCGGTGCCGCCACGTTGTGTGGCAGTTTCAGCCAGCGTGCGGCGCCGTAGGCCAGGGCGAAAATACCGTAGGTCTGGATCAGCAGCGGGATTGCGATCAGAGCGATGGTCTGTGGCTGTGAAATGATGGTGTTGGCCTGAAAGCCGAACAGTAGTACCACGGTGGCCAGCAGGCCCAGGATCGACCAGGGCCTTAGCTGGTGGGTGAACTGATCGAGGCGCTGGCCGTCGCCGCCATTTTCCAGCCGGTGACGGGTCCAGATACCGGCCACCAGCGGCAGCACCACGTAGAGCACGACTGACAGCAGCAGCGTTTCCCAAGGCACCTGGATATCGCTGACGCCGAGCAGAAAGGCCGCGATCGGCGCGAAGGCGAACACCATGATGATGTCGTTGATCGATACCTGCACCAGGGTGTAGTTCGGGTCGCCCTTGGTCAGCTGGCTCCAGACAAACACCATGGCGGTGCAGGGCGCCACGCCGAGCAGAATCATGCCGGCGATATATTCGCTGGCGCTTTCCGGATCCACCCAGTCGGCGAATAGCACGCGGAAGAACAGCCAGCCGAGAAACGCCATGGTGAACGGCTTGATCAGCCAGTTGATCGCCAGCGTCAGCACCAGCCCCTTGGGTCGCTTGCCCACGTCCTTCACGGCGCTGAAGTCGATCTGCACCATCATCGGATAGATCATCACCCAGATGAACAGCGCAACCACCAGGTTGACGTGGGCGAACTCCAGCCCGGCCACGGCAGCGAATAGACCCGGCGCCAGGTTACCGAGCAGCACGCCGGCGAGAATCGATAGGCCGACCCAGAGGGTCATGTAACGTTCAAAGATGCCCATGGTTTAATCCTTCATATCCTTTTCGTCCGGTCCTCAGATCGAGCGCTGATTAACCCGTTTGGAAAGTTCGTCCGCGGTTTCGACCCGCTCGGAGTAGCGGTCGGTCAGGTAATCCTTCTGGTCGCGGGTCAGCAGGGTGAATTTGACCAGCTCCTCCATCACATCGACGATGCGGTTGTAGTAGGGCGAGGGCTTCATCCGGTCGTTATCGTCGAACTCCATAAACGCCTTGGGCACGGACGACTGATTCGGGATGGTGAGCAGTCGCATCCAGCGGCCGAGAATGCGCAGCTGGTTAACGGCGTTGAAGCTCTGGGAACCGCCGCTGACCTGCATCACCGCCAGGGTTTTGCCCTGGGTCGGACGCACCGCGCCGATGCTCAGTGGAATCCAGTCGATCTGCGCCTTCATGATCGCTGTCATCGAGCCGTGACGCTCCGGCGAGCACCAGACCATGCCGTCGCACCACTGCACCAGCTCGCGCAGCTCCTGCACCTTGGGATGGCTGGCGTCGGCGTCATCTGGCAGCGGCAGACCGCTGGGGTTGAAGGTCTTGGTTTCTGCGCCCATCGCCTGCAGTAGGCGGGCGGCCTCTTCGCTGACCAGGCGGCTGAACGAGCGATCACGCAGGGATCCGTAAAGCAGCAGAATACGCGGCGGTTCGGCGCCCTCTGCCTGTGCCGGAATCTGGAAGCAGGCCTGCTCCAGGTTGGGAAGTGTGTTATCGCTCATATCAATCTGCCTTGCTTGTATCTGATGTGCTTTCTGAGGGTGTACAGGCGCTACCGCCGTTGGCCGGCCGGTCTGTCATCTGTTCGAGGCGCTCATTCGCGCTGGCGAGAAGCGCGGGGCTGTGCTCTGCGGTTTCCTGCAATACCCGTAGCATCCAGTCGTTCAGCAGCGGGTGCAGGCGGTAATAGACCCACTGCCCCTGGCGGCGGTCCAGCAACAGACCGCTTTTGCGCAGCTGCGCCAGGTGGCGGGAGATCTTCGGCTGAGACTGCTCCAGCGCGCAGGTCAGCTCACAGACACAGAGCTCTCCCTGCTGCAGGATCAGCAGCAGGCTGGTGAGGCGGATCTCGTCCGCCAGCGCCTTGTAAAACTCCACAGCGCCGAGTGACCCGGTAAGGTTGCTACCCGCTTTGCTGTTGAGCTCGATAAAGAGTTTGATCCGCTCATTGATGGCGTGAAGCGTTTTGATATACGCCCTGGGGTCTGAGCTCTCGCGGGGATCGTCGTAATCCCAGTTCATCACCACGCCGTGGCCGGGCCAATTCTGGCACTCCTGCTGTGCCCTGCTGCACAGGGTAATGATGTAGTCAAAGCGCTGGTCCCTGAAGGTCTCGATCGCCTTGGGCTCCAGCCCTTCAGGTTCTACGCCATGGCTACGCAGCGCCTCCAGCGCACCGGGGGAGATACTCTGCGGTGAGGAGCCGGCACTGAAAACATCGAAACGGTCACCGGCCTGATCGCGCAGCAGCGCTTCGGCGATCTGCGATCGTGCGGAGTTGGCGGTACAGAGGAAAAGCACACGTGGTTTCATTGGGTCGGTCTATCAAAGCTGTCTGTCAGTGTCTGTGAGCGCCGTATATCAAAACGACCTGATACGCCTATTTTGATACGTATACGATAAAATGTATATATGGTTTTTCGTATGTTTCTAGGTTGGCACCCGTATTCAGCTAAAAATATGCCGAAGCGCATTGAGCGTGAAATGCTAGCTCATTGGGTGAAATGGGAGGCTGATGGGGTTCGCTGGTGAGCTTGATGAATGTTTAGAGTAGTCTCGCCGCCATCGTCCCGTTTGGCTCAGCGTTGCCTCCTCCACTCAGAAAGAGTCTGCTTGGCGTACAAAGCGGAATTTGCGGGGACCTGTCCTAGCTGTCACTTTCGACCCAAAGCTGACGCTGGGCCTCGCACGTATCAGTATTCATAATTCATAAAAACTTGGTTTCATAAGTCAATAACGTTTCTGGCATAGGGTGTGAACGGTACGAAAGAGGCTAGTGGAGAAAGTAGAGTAAAGGCCTGGTGGCGGATTGAATTAATTGGCGGTGCTACTTACAATCGAAGTTCCTTTGCCTAACCCAGTGCTTATGACCCGTCTCACTCGCACATCGCTGGCCCTGCTGTTTGTACTGCTGTTTAACTTGCAGTCGCTGTCTGCTCTTGCCAGTTCGGTGTCAGGGGACCAGGCGGTTTGGCAGCACTGGCAGTTCCACAAGGTGCATGGCGGCCACAGTCATTCCGAGGAGCTCATGGGTGACCAGGCGGAAGATGACAGTTCTGAAAACCTGCTCCATATCGAGCTCAGCCAGGCCAGCATTACCGAGTTGGTTATCGCGGTGCCGCTTACCGACAGTATCAAGGTGCCATCAAGGCCAATGGTTCTGGCTCGCCCCTCTCATAACGCGCCTCATCTGGGCATAGAAATACCCCCTCCCATCGCCTGATTCCGGCTTCATATCTTGCTGTTAATACCGTGGTTTTTGCCGCGGACATGAAGTTTATTGCCTGTTTTAGGGGTTAAGTATGAAATCTATCCAGGTTATGGGTGCTGCTGTTGTTTTGTCTGTTTCACTTGTCTCTGGCTTGGCCTCCGGTCTTGCCATGGCGCATGGTAATGCCAGTGGTGTTGTTAAAGAACGCATGGAGCTGATGGAGGAGATGAAAGAGTCGATGAAATCGATGTCCGACATCTTCAGTGGCAAGGCGGACTATAACGCGCAAGCGATCAGGGAAGCGGCGCGGGTTATCAGGGAAAACTCTGGGACTGCGATGACTCGTCTTTTTCCGGAAGGCAGCGTCCATGGACCAAGCGAGGCCAAGCCGGAGATCTGGCAGGAGTGGGATCGCTTTGAAAGCCAGGCTGCTCAGCTCCAGCGCTACAGTGAGGCGCTGGAGAAGGCAGCGGATAACGGCAGGGCATCGGCTGCCGGTTCGTCCTCTAACATGATGGGTTCTGGATCGATGATGGGCTCTTCTATGATGGGGTCCGACTCGATGATGGGATCGAGCGGGATGATGGGCAATATGATGGGGTCGGCAGGCCCCGATGAGGAACATCTCTCCGAGATGCCCGCCGATATGGTGTTCCGCATGCTTACCGACACCTGTTCCTCCTGCCACACGCGCTATCGTATCGAGGAGTAACAGCCCGGATGAAACGACTCTTTATAAGGTTGGTTCTGCTCCTGGGTGTCGTCTCTATCGGTTTGGGTGGTGTTGCGTTAACCGGCACAGAGCCGGGCTCCGCATCGCTGGCGGAGTTGAACGGTGATGTGGGGCGCGGGGCCTATCTGGCCCGCGCCTCCGGTTGTATCGCCTGCCACACCAATACTGACGCAGGAGGGTCGCCGCTAGCTGGCGGCGCTCCGCTGGAGACCGCCTTTGGTACCTTCTATGCGCCAAACCTGACCACTGACAAAATCGAAGGCATAGGCGCCTGGTCGATCGATGATTTTGCCCGCGCCGTGCGCGAGGGTGTATCGCCCGAGGGGGATCCGTATTACCCGGCGTTTCCCTACGGCTTTTACACCCGTTTCAGCGATCAGGATGTTGCCGATCTCTGGGCTGCGTTTAAGACGGTGCCGCCGGTGGCGCAGCCATCCAAGCCGCAGCAGTTGGGGTTTCCGTTCAACATCCGTTCCGGGCTTCATCTCTGGCAGGAGATGTACTTTGACCCCGGCAGATTCCAGCCGGTTGCCGAGCAGGATACCCAGTACAATCGCGGCAAGTTCCTGGTTGAGGCGGCGGGTCACTGTGCGGCCTGCCATACCTCACGCAACCTGCTGGGCGCGCTGGACCAGGATGACCCGTTTGCCGGAGCCGAGGGGTTGCCCGGAGGCGGCAGCTCACCGGCGATTCATGCCGAGGCGCTCAAGCAGCGGGGGTGGAGTGTCCAGGATCTGGCCTATGCGCTTAGCTCCGGGATCACGCCGGATGGTGATGTGCTCGGGGCAACCATGGGCGAGGTGATTCGGGAAGGAACCGCGTTCCTCAGTGATGAGGATCGTCAAGCAATAGCGACTTACCTGCTCACTGAGCGCTGATAGCACTGTAAAAATTGGAGGTGTTGATCCACACTGCCGGTTATGAAAAATCTAATGGCTCTCCTCACCACGCTGCTCCTGCTGGTTTTCGGCTATACGGCAGCGCCTGTCCAGGCCGCCGTTCAGGGTGGTCCGCAGGCTGAGGCGATGAGCGCCGTTCATAGCTGCTGTAACCAGCAGAGGGTAGAGTGCGCGCGTAGCTGCGCCGCTCAGCCCCCGGCGGTGTTTTCACCGCAGCAACCCATCTGGCGGTCGGGGCCGTTGCTGCCGGTGCCCTATAAAGTGACTGCTACCCGTCCCGGCTATACCACCCAACCTACACGCCCTCCACGCGCCTGAATCTTTTTCGCTATAACTGAAAAGAAACCCTGCCGAGCCTGATCGGCGGATTAATCTTGCGTGGAGTACCCCCATGAAAAAGTCACTGATACCTCATCTGCTGGGCAGCCTGATGATTCTGCTTGCTAGCGGCCAGGCACGGGCTGAGGAGGCCAATATTGAACAATTGATCGACCAGAAGCTGCAGGAATACTTCAGCAGCGAGGCGTTCGATAAACAGGTGGAAGCGTCTATCGTCCGCTTTATTGAGAAACAGAACCAGGCGCGGGCAGAGCAGGCAAGACAGCAGCGCCAGGCGCAGGTGGCTAACCTGCCGCCGGTGGATCCTGCGTCCGATTATGTGCGTGGTGCGCCGGATGCGGTTTTCACCCTGGTCGAGTATTCGGACTATGAATGTCCCTACTGCAAACGCTTTCACGTTACGGCCAAGACCTTTGTTGAAAACAATCCCGATGTGAACTGGGTTTACCGACACTTCCCGCTGAATTTCCATAACCCCGGTGCGCAGAAAGAGGCGGAAGCCGCTGAGTGTGCAGGTGCGCTTGGGGGCAGCGAGGCATTCTGGCGCTATTCCGACCTGATATTTGAGCGCACCCGCTCCAACGGCAAGGGATTCCCCATCGCTAACCTGGGGCCGCTGGCAGAGGAGCTAGGCCTGGACCGACAGGCGTTCGACAGCTGCATGAGTGAGGAGCGATTCCGAGATAAGGTGCTGGCGCAGACCGAGGATGGCAAGGCCTCCGGCGTGACCGGCACACCGGGCAACTTCCTGCTTCACAACGCCAGTGGCGAAGCGGTGGCGATCAGCGGCGCGCAGCCGCTTGCCAGTCTGGAAGCGGTTCTGCAGCAGATGAAGGACGCGCTGAAATGAGCTTGAGTCGCCGTCATTTTATCCAGCTGAGCGCCCTTGGCCTGGTGGCCGGTCCGACGCTGGTCAGCGCATCGCAGCAGTCGGAAACAGGGCTCAAAGGCGAGCCCGGCGTACGCCGGCTGAAGCTCGCGCTTAAACCGGAAAAACGCCACTGGTTCGCGCCTCTGGGGGAGCCAGTGGGGCTCTGGGCATTCGATCGCGACCAGTTGCGCCTGCGCCAGGGGGAGCCGGTGGAGATCGAAGTGGAAAACCAGCTGCCGGAGCCAAGCAGCGTTCACTGGCATGGCCTTAGGATCGATAACGCCATGGATGGCGTCAGCGGCCTGACTCAGGCGCCGATCGCACCGGGCGGACGTTTCGTTTATCGCTTTACGCCCCGGGATGCGGGGACTTACTGGGCTCACTCCCATCACAAAACCTACGAGCAGTTGGCGCGCGGGCTTTATCTGCCGCTGATCGTCGAAGAACCCGAGCCGGTTGCTGTGAATCGGGATCTGGTGCTGACACTGGACGACTGGCGCCTGAACGATGCACGCCAGTTTGATGCCGCCAGCCTCGGCGCCATGCATGACTGGGCCCATGGCGGTCGCACCGGCAACCTGCTTACCGTTAACCGCCAGCTTAAACCGCGCTTTAACGTGAAAGGGGGCGAGCGGGTCAGGCTGCGCCTGCTCAACACCGCCAATGCACGCATTATGGCGCTGCGACTGCCGGATCTGCCAAGCTGGATCTGGGCCAAGGATGGGCAGCCGCTGGCGACGCCCAAGGCTCATAGCGGCCCGTTGCTACTGGCCCCCGCTGAGCGCTATGACCTGGTGATCGATCTGCCGGCACAGGAGCAGGGATCCCTGGCCGTGCAGCTGGAGACCGACGGTGCACCGATTGACTTGGCGTATCTGCAACTGGATGGCCATATAGAGCAGGGCCCGCGCGATGACCCTCGGCCGCTGCCGGCCAACCCCTTGGCGCAGCTGGGCGATGGGCCTGCCGATCACAGTGTACAGCTGGATATGACCGGCGGCGCCATGGGGCGTCTCAGGCAGGCGGTCTATGGCGACCAGACCCTGAGTGTGCGCGAACTGGTGCAGCAGAAGCAGATCTGGGCGTTTAACGGTGTCGTCAATATGCCGGAGATGCCGCTGCTGGAGGTGCGCAGCGGCGACCTGGTCGAGGTTGAGATGCTCAACAACACCCGCTGGCCCCACAGCATGCATCTGCATGGGCAGCATTTTCAGTCGGACCTGACGCGCTATCATCCGGGACTCTGGCACGACACGGTGGTGATGGCGCCCGGTGAGCAGACCCGCATCCGTTTCCGCGCCGGCAACCCGGGTAGCTGGCTGCTGCACTGCCATATGATCGAGCATCAGGCTGCGGGAATGGTCAGCTGGATACGGGTTCTGGCCTGAGTTTCAGGGCCCGGTCCGAAGTGACAATTTGTAATGTTTCAGATTAAACGGCAGAGAATCGATACAGAGGAGAGATGAATATGTGGGGCGAATGGGGTGAACATGACTGGGGCTGGGGTTGGATGCTATTCGGCGGCATACATATGCTGCTGTTCTGGCTGCTGATTATCCTCGGCATTGCCGCGCTGATGAGATGGCTGGGTGGATCGGGCGGTGCCGATAAAGAGGACGACAGGGGCAGCGATGCGCTGGATATTCTGCATGAGCGTTATGCCCGTGGCGAAATCGACCGGGAAACCTATCTGGCGATGAAGCGGGATATTCAGTATCGGGACCGTTAAGTCCCGAGACGCTTGTTGGAGATCGCTTAAGTTGGAGATCGCTTAATGCTGGAGAACAGTTAGTCCCGGGGCTCGAGGACGTATCCCATACCACGGACGGTATGGATCAGCGCAGGTGAGAAGGGCTCATCGACCTTGCTACGCAGGCGGCGCATGGCGACCTCTATCACATTGGTATCACTGTCGAAGTTCATATCCCATACCTGGGATGCGATCAGCGAACGGGGCAGAACTTCGCCCTGACGTCGCATCAGCAGCTCAAGTAACAGAAACTCCTTGGCGGTTAAGTCGATGCGTTGTTCATCACGAATAGCCCGGCGTTTAACCAGATCGAGTTGCAGCCCTGCAACCTCCAGCAGCGTGGGTTCCAGCGAAGTCTTGCCCCGTCGCAGCAGGCTGCGCACCCGGGCGAGCAGCTCCGAGAAGGCGAAGGGCTTGACCAGATAGTCGTCGGCGCCCAGCTCCAGGCCTTTGACCCGGTCTTCAACTTCGTCACGGGCGGTTAGAAAAAGCACCGGCACCTGATAGCCCTTGTCGCGCAGTGCCTTGATGATCTGCCAGCCATCCAGTTCAGGTAGCATGACATCCAGCACTATCAGGTCATAACTCTGGGAGGTGGCCTGCATCAGCCCGTCAATACCGGTGCGTACCAGGTCAGCGCTGTAGCCCGCTCCGGTGAGCCCTTTCTGCAGATAGTCACCGGTTTTGATTTCATCTTCAACGATCAGCAACTTCACGGAATGAGTCCTCTTTTTTAACTGTCGGCGCCGCTCTGACCAGAGTATCAGGCCCGCTCCTGCTCAGGGAAAATCAGCGTAAAGCAGGTGTTGTTCTTATCTGAATGGACTTCAATACTGCCGCCATGGGCTTTGACGATGGCGCGGGTAATCGACAGGCCAAGACCGGTACCCTCATGGTCCGTATTGCAGCGAGACCGGTCGCAGCGGTAAAAACGGTCGAACAGGTAAGGCAGTTCACTGTCGGCTATGGGAGTGCCGGTATTCTTTATCTGCACCTGAAGAACATCCGGCCTGTGCTCGATCTCCACATCGATTTGCCCGTTCTCCGGCGTGTGGCGTATGGCGTTGGAGAGCAGGTTGCTGATCGCGCGATCTATCATGATGCGATCTCCCGCCAGCTCACCGCCGCCCTGCATACGCAGGGTGAGACTACGTTCATCCGCCAGTGCCTCATAAAAATCGAACAGCTTTATGATTTCGTCCTCCAGCTTGAAGCGCTCGCTGGACGGCAGTTTCATGCTGTTTTCGGCCTTCGCGAGGAAAAGCATATCCGAGGTCATCCGCGATAGCCTTTCGAACTCCTCAAGGTTGGAGTAGAGCACATCCTCCAGCTCCTGCTCGGTGTGGGGGGCGGCGAGGGAAACCTGTGTTTGCATTACCAGGTTACTTATCGGGGTTCGCAGCTCATGGGCGATATCGGAGGAGAAATGCGTCAGACGGTTGAATGACTCTTGCAGACGGTCAAGCATCAGGTTGAGCTCGATCGCCAGCGCGCCCAGCTCGACGGGCAGTGACTCCACCGCCAGGCGTTGATCAAGTCGCTTGGCGGTTACCGACTTGGCCTTGGCGCCCATGCTCCGCAGCGGCGCCAGACCCTGACGGGATACCCACCAACCGAGCAGGGCGCTGAGCATTGTTGCCACAATCATCAGGCCAACCAGTTTGCTGGAAAAGTTATCCATGAAAGCCGCGTGACGGGTGGTTTCCATGGCAGTCGATATGATCAAGGCAGGGCTACCCGCTGTACCGCCTGGAGTCGCCATGGCGAGTCCTCGGTATGCGATTTCGCCTTGCTGCCACTCCCGTCGTTCCGCCTGACCCGGCTTAAGAAGTAGATTCTCGACGTTATAGGGCACGGTGATCGGGCTGATGGAGAACAGGTTGTCGCCGTCGGCGGTATCGATGCGAACGATGATGCTGTCGTGATCCACGATCGCCTCTTCGATCGAAAGCGCGATCGCAGTGGCTGAGTCAGAGCGTTGGGTTCGCTCCAGGAGACGAACCGTCGCCTTGATCTTGTCGCCCAGCTCCGAAAAATCCTGGGTCGCAAAGTGGTTTGAAAGCGAGTGCTGAATCATAAATCCAAGCACCGTAAAGATTGCGACGGATACCAGTACGAACAGCAGTGTCAGGCGCGTGGTCAGTGAAATCATGGTTGGCTCGTTTTCTCCATCCCTTAGGTCATTCCCCTGGTTTTGCAAATCCGTTACCGGGGAAAGGGGCATCTTGTTGTTATGCATCCACTGTATCGCTAATGCAATGATATTGCTGCGAAAAATCATTTTTCTGGACGCTATCAATGGCCCTTTAGCAAGCAGGATAATCGTTGTGTGCAGGTCTGGGCCTGTTTTATCGCAGCGCCTCCGAGCACTCTTTAGGGCACAGTGCCGACAGGCTGCAGTCTGGCATTAAATCAGCGCCACGAGCCGTTGATTACAAAAATGTAATCAGCAGGTCAGTTTCCTGTCGGCGCTGCTCAACCATACTGAAAGCACGGAATAAAACAGATGACCTGAGGCGCTGAGATGAAAGTCGAAACCTTGAAAGATCTGCTCCTCTGGACCGCTGAGCCTCATCGCCGTTTGCCGCATTATCTGATTGAGCTGAAGCACCACGAAGTGATCCAGATGGCGATGGGTGGCAATCGGTTAAACGATATTTGAAGAAGGAGAGCGATATGTCTCATACAGAGCACAAACCAGGTGTACGCGAGGCTTTTCTGGTCCAACGGCACCTGCTTCTGGAGTCTTTGGATGCCGGCAAGGCAGCGGCAATCGCAGAGGAGATCGAGCCACTGAGAGGAGTCGATAGCGTCAGACTCGACCCGGACAGCCAGCGACTGGATATCGCCTATGACGCCTCTGTTCTGCAACTTGATCAGATAGAGGCCATTGTTCGCAGTCACGGCAGCGATCTGGACCAGGGTTGGTGGACCCGATTCAAAGAGGGTTGGTATCGCTATACCGACCAGAATATCAAGGATAACGCGAAGCATGAGCCGTTTTGCTGCAGCAAGGTTCCACCACGGAAATAACTGCGGCCTGGTTTGAGTGAGATCTATGCGCCAGGCAAAACGATGAACTATCCGGAGCAAAGACAATGAAAAAGAAACCGTTGGTATTCATGCTGATGTTGGTTTTTGCCAGCCCTTTTAGCTGGGCCCAGCAGGATCATCATCCTGATGCGGGAGCCCAAAGTGGAACGCCCGCCGGGATGGCTGGTGCAACAATGCAGTCGCCGATGCAGCCATTGATGCAGGAACGGCTGGAGCAGATGCAAAACCTGGCCGATCAGTTGGCGACCACCGACGACCCGGCACAACGGCGGGAATTGATGGAGGAGCACCGCAAGGCGATGACCGAGTTCCGCGGCATGATGGGCGGAATGCAGCAGCAAGGTGGTGGCATGATGGGCGGCATGGGGATGATGGGCGGTCAGGGCGGTATGATGCCGATGATGCAGCGCATGCAGATGATGCAGGCCGGTATGGACCGGATCATGGACACCGACGATGCCGATAAGCGGATGGAACTGATGCAAGAGCACCGTCAGCAATTGCAGGAAACCCTAGGCATGATGGGTGGCATGCAGCAGGGCGGCGGTATGGGAATGATGAAAGGCATGGGGATGATGAACGGCCAGATGAACTGCGTGGGCATGATGGAAGCCTATCGTCAGATGGATAAGCGTCTTGATCTGATGCAGGAGCTGTTGCAGCAACAGAGAAAATAAGCCTGGTATAAGCCTTGAAACAGGGGCGGGATCCACTCGCGCCTGTTAAAGGTCACTCATGGCGGCGCAGCAAGCGCTGCTAAACTGCCCCAAAGTGTTAAAGGTAGTAGCGAAGAGGAACGCTTATGTTGTTAAGTCAGTTACTGAAACTGCGTTCCGGACTGGCTCTGGTTGCGCTGCTGTCGGCCAACCTGGCCGTGGCGGACCATAGTGAATGGCATGTGGATGTCAGTGTACCCAAACTCAGTGAGTTGGCCAGTGCCGGGCAAAAAGCGTTCAATGCAACCTGTGCGGAGTGCCACGCCGACAATGGCGCAGGAACCTTGAAGGGACCCCCGCTGATACATCCGATCTATAACCCGGGTCACCATAGCGACAAAGCGATATACACCGCCATGCGTAACGGTACGCGCCAACATCACTGGCCCTACGGCGATATGCCCAAGCAGGCAGTAGGCTTCTACGAATCCTCGGCTATCGTGAAATTTATCCGCGAAGTACAGGAAGCCAACGGCATCGTCTCTCAGAGCCACCGTTGATGGCTGAGCTATGAGTCGCCGTAACATGAACGGCTGTCACCCTGCCCAGCCTTCGACAGGACCAGGGCAGATTATACCGGCCATGAGTACGCCGCTGGCCTCCATATTCGGCAGCGGCTTTCTTGTCATCGTACCTGTACTGGCGAGCGGTGTTGGGCCTTACGCAGTGCTGGCCATGTTGGCGATCTCGGTGATCGCCTTCCAGACCGGTGCCATCGTACGACACAACATACTCTGCGCCGAACCGGTGCTGGCTGCCGGCAATAAAAAGCTGACGGTCATGCTGGAGCGCGCTTCTGATGCTGCGCTGGTGTTGGCTTACATTGTGTCGGTGTGTCTGTACCTGCATATCCTCAGCGCCTTCGCTCTTGGCCGTTTGGAGCTGGACAGCGAGTTCAACAAAAGCCTGTTAACCTCCATTCTGGTGGTGCTGATCACCCTGGTAGGTCTCTTCGGTGGCCTGGCGCCGCTTGAGCGTCTGGAACAGCTGGCGCTTTATCTGACTCTGGCTGTGGTATTGGTGCTGATCCTTGGCTTTGCGCTGCATGATGTCGACCTGTTTCTGGAAACGGGTTATCTGCCCTTGCCAAAGATGCCGGATCGCTCCTTCTGGGAGATCCTGACGATAGTGTCCGGTACTCTAATCGTGGTGCAGGGCTTTGAAACGCCGCGTTATCTGGGACAGCGCTTCGATACTTGGACCCGTATCCGTGCGTCTCGCTGGTCGCAATACTGCGCGCTGTCGGTGTATATCGTCTTTGTTATCGTCACGTTACCGATAGTGCCGGTGCTGAACGGACAATACGAAGACAACAGCCTGATAAAGCTCACTGTCAGCGTCTCATTCCTGTTATCCATGCCGTTGATTCTGGCGGCGGCACTGTCCCAGTTTTCCGCGGCTGTGGCCGATACCCTGGCTGCCGTGTCTAATCTTGGGGAGGTCACCCGCGGGCGATTGCATCCGCGCTGGGGTTACCTGCTGGTTGGCGTGGCGACGCTGGTACTGGCGTGGACGGGATCGACATTCACCGTTATCGCGCTGGCATCCAGAGCCTTTGCACTCTACTACCTGCTGCAATGCCTGGTGGCATTCAGTGTCTGTGGAAATCACAGGGAGCGGGTCCGGTTCGCTCTGGTGGCGATAGCCCTCGGGTTTATATTGATATTTGCTGTGCCTGTGTCTTGACTTTCCCATTATCGGGAGGTTTATGGTCCCTGAATTTCATCATCAAAAGCTTGTAAGGAGGTAGGTGATGGAGATTCAGGTACAACAGTATTCGTCTAAGCAGTCTACCCATTGAAACATGGGTTGTGCCTCCTGCGTCGGCCGCTTGGAAGCGGCGCTGAAGAAGGTTGATTACGTCGATGAGGTTGCAGCCTGGCAATCGAACGGTGCCGATACGCACTCCAATACCCAACGGGAGCGCCTTATACTTATCGAAGCGGTGGAAAAAGCGGGCTACTCGGTACAGGCACCGCCATCGAAGCAGCGGACTTTGCAAAACTTCAGAGACAAGAAACGCTGCCCTGGGGGGAGATCCCGAGCAGCGTTTTTAATCTGGGCTTTGGCCGCGTGACTGTGCTGACGCGGTGGCTCAGGCGCTGATCGCCCGTATTAAAAACGGTGCTGTAAGCGGGGCGATTCACTTCGTGGGTGAGTGCCCGCGTTTTATCAGTCCAACCAGTTCGTCCCATCTCATACGTACATCTTCTAGGGTTTGATAGTATTTGAACAGCTCTCGCAGAGGTGCAGCAAAATCCTTATGCGCCGCCAGTGCCGCGATCAGCGCACCGAATGTCAGCTGGCCTTCGATTACCAGATAGCCGCCAATGGTATAGAAGAAAAACGGTGTTAAATGGGTTATGAAATTATAAAGCCCCTTCATTAAGAACTTGCGCTGGTATATTTCGATCCGTATTGCCTGAAGTTTGCGAATCGTCGCAAACGCGGACGCGGTTTTAGCCGGTGTCTGCTCGTTCCCTTCGCCGATAATATGCCCCAGGTAACGCGCTTCTTTCATGCGCAAGCGGCCCAGTTGATTGACCTTTTTCTGCATACGCGGGATGACAACAAGTTGCACGGGAAGCAGTGACAGCGCAGCGGCGCCGAGCATCGGATCCTGCATGAACAGAAAAAACAGGATAGTCAGGAAGGTCCCTCCCTGAAACACGGGCAAAACCACGATGTCGCCGGCAAAGCCCGCAATCGCCTCCAGTTCCTGCACCATAAGCGGGATGATCTGTGACTGGTTGCCGCCGCTGTTGAGTCTGTACCAGAGGACATAAACCTTGACGCGCAATCGTCTCAGGATCGACTCGGCCAGCCGGCCTTTCGACAGGTTAACAGCATATTTAATAGAACCGTTCAGGCTGATTGACAGCAGGTAGAGCAGGCAGAGACCGAACAGAAACTGGACCTGACCGAGCTTCACGCCGTAAATATCGATGGGAAATGCGTCGGATCCGATCGCGTGATTGACGATATGCTTAGGTATCTCAAGCGAGAGGTAAAGTAGTGGCAGCGAAAGCAGTGCCAACAGAAAAAGCAGCAGTTGTTGTTTGCCGGTTTTAAAAACAATGTAGGCGCACAGTGTCCCGTTAATCTCTCTGTGCATTTTACTGAGTCTTGATTTTACGGGGAAAACCTGGCGGCTTTTGCGAAAACAGCTAACGGCTATCCTGTACAGACGCCAACTCAGTAGCCCAGAAAGAATTAACGGCGACCCGAGCAGGATCCAGTATATGGTTGTGTGCAGCCACCAATGTGAATGGCTGAAATAGGTGGCAACCAGTTCATTGGTTAAGTAATGGAGTGGCTCAAACATGTGGATAAAAGGGGCCTCGAAAATCTCCTGACCATGATGGCGAGGAGGCTCATTTCAGCGGTAGAGCGGGGTGCCGAACAGTGGGGAATGACTCTACTCGACACCCCGGTAGAGCTACCTCAGAACCAGGCGGTGATACCCAGTGTGAACGCGGTTGACTCTACATCCTCGCCTTCATCCCGAGCGTAATCGGCGGTGTTGCCCAATTTCCTTTCCCACTGCACGCCGATATAGGGCGCGATTTTCCGGGTTACCTCGTATCGCAGGCGTAGCCCCAGTTCAGCCGAACTAAATCCCGAGCCAATGCCGAGCTCCTCGTCGTCGCTGAAGGCGACATTGAGTTCAGCCGCGGGCTGCAGAATCAGTCGCTGGGTCAGCAGCAGATCGTATTCTGCTTCGGCGCGGGCCGACATATCGCCCTCATCGCTCAGGAACAGGTTGGCGTCTACCTCAAAGAAATAGGGCGCCAGTCCCTGCAGTCCGGCTACCGCGTAGGTACGGGAGGGGCCGGGTTGATTGTCGTAGCGGATACCAAACTGGGCATCGAAAAAATCTGATACCAGTCGCTGATAGAGTAACTGGTACTCGGCGCTTTCGGTGGGGCCGCCTTCAGGACGCTCGCCTTTGGCCTTGAACGCCATCCCCTGATAGTCGGTGCGAATGTTGACCTGACCCTCCCAGTAGCCGAGTTTTTCGCTGTCATCCGCATCGCGTACTTCGAGCCGGTCCAGCATGAACTTGGTCATAACCGCATCGTCACCCTCTGCGGCGTTTGTGAGTCCCGGCAGCCCAAGCGTCAGCAGCGTTAAAGCGATACCCATCGGTGTCCGGTATGCCATTTTTACAGTCATCTCATCGACTCCTTACAGTGCTGCAGTTTGGTCAGCAGGGGTTTCCACTATCACCTTGCGGAACATGCCCGACGCCATGTGGTACATCAGATGGCAATGGAATGCCCATTCACCCAGCGCATCCGCCGGAACATCCACCGTCAGAGTGGTATTGGGCGCGACATTGACGACGTGCTTCAGCGGATTGAACTCACCTTTGCCCTTGTCGAGCTGCATCCACATGCCGTGCAGGTGCATGGGGTGGTTCATCATGGTGTCGTTGACAAATTTGATTCGCACCCGCTCGCCGTAGGTCATTTTGATTGGCTCAGCATCGGAATATTTGGTGCCGTTGATCGACCAGAAATAGCGCTCCATATTGCCGGTGAGGCGGAGCTCAATTTCCCGGTCCGGGGCGCGGTAGTCGGCGTAGGGCGTCACCGCCTTGAGGTCTCCATAGACTAGGAACTTGCCACCGTTGGCGGCAGAGGGGGTTAAGCCGCTACCAGGGGCATAATCGCTGCTCGGCTGTTTGGCGGCATTCATCGGCGACTGATTCATACCGTTCATGGCTGAATGATTCATACCCTCCATAGCGGGCTGGTTCATATTCGCCATACTGGCCTGGCTGGTGGCTGCCATAGCGGGTTTAGCCATATCCGCCATATTAGAATGATCCATATCCGTCATATTGGAGTGATCCATCCCTTCCATACTGGCCATGCTCATATCGGCCATGGTCAGCAGCGGCCGTTCACGCAGCTCGGGAATGTCGCCTGCCATTCCGTCCCGGGGAGCCAGGGTGCCGCGGGCAAAGCCTGCGCGGTCGACAGACTCGGCCAGGATTGAATAGGCGCGCTCCTCTTTGGGTTCTACGATCACATCGTAGGTTTCAGCCACCGCCATGCGGAATTCATCGACGCTGACCGGCTGTACATTGTTGCCGTCGGCCTGCACCACGGTCATTTTGAGACCGGGAATGCGGATATCGAAATAGCTCATCGCAGAGCCGTTGATGAAGCGCAGCCGCACCCTCTCGCCGGACGTGAACAGCCCTGTCCAGTTATCCCCGGCGGATTTGCCGTTGACCAGGAAGCTGTAACCCGACACATCGGCGATATCGGTGGGCATCATACGCATGCCGCCCCAACTGAGGCGTTCCTTCAGAGCTGTGCCGAAACCCTGTTCTCTGGCCTCTTGGATAAAGCTGCCGGCAGTCTGCTGGTGGTAGTTGTAGTAGTCGCTCTGACCCTTGAGGTTGGCGAAGATCTGGTCGCCGCTTTCCGCTGACCAGTCCGACAGCATCACTACATATTCACGGTCGAACGTGAACGGCTCAGCTTTGGCTGGCTCGATGATGATTGGACCGTAGACCCCTTCCTGTTCCTGAAAGCCGGAGTGGCTGTGGTACCAGTAGGTGCCGCTCTGCTTGATAGGAAAATGGTAGGTGTGGGTTTCGCCTGGCTTTATGCCGTCGAAACTGATGCCCGGTACGCCATCTTCGGTGTAGGGCACCAGCAGGCCATGCCAGTGGAGCGATGTATCGACATCGAGTTGGTTGGTCACGTTAAGAGTAACCTCCTCACCCTCCTTGAAGCGCAGCGTGGGGCCGGGGATACCGCCGTTGATGGTCATGGCGCTCTTCGCCGTGCCATCAATGGACAGCGCTTGCTGGTCGATTACCAGATCGTATGTGCCGGCCAGCGTGCTTAACGGGGCCAGTGCTGCGACCGCGAGTAATCCTCTTACCGCATGTCCAAGTCGCATGGGGAACTCCTTATACAGCTATCTGAATGGGAAATTAAGGACTCAGGCTTGAAGGGATGCGCTGGCAACCGCCAGCGCGAGAACCGCCGACACGTACAGGGCCAGAAGGCTGGGGTTGACGAATGCCACGGCGATTCCTCCGATAAAGTGAAGCACTTAGAGTAACGATGCGGTCTGTCGCCAGGCTGACATGAAGATGATATTTCTGACAGGTTACAGGCGGGGCGCCTGGCGACAGCCTCATGCTGCCAGTAAGAATCGCCTTTCAACAGTTGGCAGGCTGGGCCAGCGCGCGTGTATTAACCGGCCGCCTCTATTCAGCCTTACAAAGATGTAATCTGGCGGTCAGTTTCATGTCGTGGTGCATGATCCATACTGTTTCATAGGAAATACGGTTATTTCCAAAGTGGAGCAGTAGTTATGCATGACAAGAACCATCACAGCGAACATTGCCATCACAACCCTGGCAACGCGGCCGCCGGAGCAAGCAGTACTGCACACGAACTGCTGATCGAAGGCGCTGGCTGCGCCAGTTGTGTCGGCAAAATTGAGTCTGCGTTAAAGCAGGTGCCCGGTGTTACCGAAGCATCGATGAACTTTGCTCAACGCAGCGTCAGTGTTAACGGCGAAGTCTCGGACAAGGCTCTGATTGCTGCCGTTGAGGCGGCCGGCTACGACGCCAAGGTGGCACAGGCTGAGTCCTCAGAAGATCTGCTCAATGAGAAGGAGCAGGCGGACCAGGCATACTACAAACGCCTGATGCGGGAGATGGCGATCGCCCTGGGACTGGGCGTGCCACTGATGATCTACGGCTTGTTCATCGGTGAGATGACGGTTTCAACAACCGCAGAACGGATCGCTTGGCTGTTGGTTGGCGTGGCGACCTTGGCGGTGATGCTGTTTTCCGGACGCCACTTTTACGTGGGCGCCTGGAAATCGTTCATCAACCACAGCGCCAATATGGATACGCTGATAGCGCTGGGTACAGGCACCGCCTGGCTCTACTCCATGGTGGTGGTGTTCTTCCCCGGCGTCGTGCCCGAGATGGCGCGCCACGTTTATTTTGAGGCTACCGCGATGATCATCGGTTTGATCGACCTGGGGCTGGCTCTTGAAATTCGGGCGCGCGGTAGAACGTCCGAGGCGATCAAGCGGCTGATCGGGCTGCAGGCGAAAACCGCCCGTGTTCTGCGTGATGGCCAGGAGGTCGATATTCCCATCGCAGAGGTGCTGCAGGACGACCAGGTTCGTGTGCGTCCCGGGGAGAAAATCCCGGTCGATGGCACGGTGCTGGAAGGGCACTCCTCGGTGGATGAATCGATGCTGACCGGTGAGCCGATGCCGGTTGAGAAGAGCGCAGACGCTGAGGTGGTCGGCGGCACCATCAACAAGTCGGGCACACTTCTGTTCAAGGCAACCCGTGTCGGTAAGGATACGGCGCTGGCGCGGATCATATCGATGGTGAAGCAGGCGCAAAATTCCAAGCCGCCCATAGGACGGTTGGCGGACGTAATCGCCGGCTATTTCGTGCCCACCGTGATGATCATCGCCGTTCTAAGCGCCCTGGCCTGGCTTAACTTCGGTCCGGCGCCGGCTGTAGCCTTTGCCATCGTATCGGCCACCACCGTGCTGATCATCGCCTGTCCCTGTGCGCTGGGGTTGGCTACGCCCATGTCGGTAATGGTCGGTGTCGGTAAGGCCGCTGAGGCCGGGGTGCTGATCCGCAACGGCCAGGCGCTGCAAACAGCCTCAAAGATCACCGCCATGATTCTGGATAAGACCGGCACCATTACCGAAGGCACTCCAAAAGTGACCGAGATAGTGCCGCTGGCGGTCGAGGATGAGGCCGGAGTGCTGCGCCTTGCAGCGACCCTGGAACAGGGTTCCGAGCACCCACTGGCTCAGTCCATTGTGGAGTCCGCGAAAGAGCGTGAACTCAGTCTGGGCAGTGTCGAAGGGTTTAATGCTATCGCTGGCCATGGGGTTGAAGGGCGTGTTGAGAGCCGAACACTACTATTCGGTAATGAAAAGCTGATGCGGGAACGTCAGGTCGATATCGATCAGCATCTGGAGCAGGCGCAGACCCTGGCCGCACAGGCGCAAACCCCCATGTATCTGGCGGCGGATGGAAAACTGCTGGCCTTGATTGCGGTGGCCGATCCAATCAAGGCGGATTCGGTGGCGGCGATCCAGCGTTTGCAACACAACGGTATTCGAGTGGTGATGTTGACCGGCGATAACCGCGCTACCGCTAAGGCAGTGGCGGATCAGGTGGGAATCGGTGAGTTTTTTGCCGAAGTGTTGCCGGAGGATAAATCCGCCAAGGTGGCTGAATTGCAGCAGCAGGGCGAGGTTGTCGGCATGACCGGCGACGGGATCAACGACGCACCGGCGCTGGCGCTGGCAGACGTGGGGTTCGCCATAGGGACCGGCACCGATGTAGCGATCGAGAGTGCCGATGTGACTCTGATGCGCGGTTCCCTGCATGGCCTGGCCGACGCCATTGCCGTGAGTCGCGCCACCCTGCGTAACATCCGACAGAATCTGTTCGGTGCCTTTATCTATAACGCCGCCGGTGTGCCGGTGGCTGCCGGTCTGCTGTACCCCTTCATGGGGGTGTTGCTGAGTCCGGTGATCGCTGGCGCAGCGATGGCGTTTTCATCACTGACCGTTGTGACAAACGCCAACCGGCTGCGTTTGTTTAAACCCCAGGACCATTGAGCAGGAAGTGAATGCGATGCTGATTATCAACCTGTTAGGCCTGCTCCTTATCGCGCTGATCGTATGGTGGTTCTGGATTTACCAGGGGCCCACCAGCCAGCTCGATGAGGGGCGGATCACCATTAGTGTGAAAAACGGAGTCTATGAACCCGCACATATTCGCATCAAGGCGGGCCAGCCTGCCGTGCTCGGGTTTGTGCGACAAGACCCTTCTCCCTGCGCCAGCGTGGTCGTATTCCAGGATTTCGATATCAGCGAGGAGCTGCCGCTGAACCAGGCCAAAGAGGTGCGCCTGCAACCGATGCAGCCCGGCCATTACCCCTTCACCTGCCAGATGCAGATGTACCGGGGTGAGCTGATCGTGGAATAGAACAGTCAGTGGGAGGTCCAAATGAATAAGCGTTGGTTAAGTACATGCTGCTCGCCAAAAGGGCTGTTGCTGATAGCCGTGCTGGCCCTCGGCGCCGGCTTCCTGGTCAGAGCGCATGGCTATCACCTGTTGGCCTGGCTGCCTTATCTGATCTTTCTTGCCTGCCCGTTGATGCACTTGTTTATGCATCACCATCATGGCGGTAAGGAACGGTCAGCAGAGGATAATGACAAGTAGCCAGTGAGCAACAGCGGGATAAAAGGAGAGAACAATGATCGATCAGGATCACAAACTAGGGGTGAAGGAGGCCAACTTGGTTTCACGCAAGCTACAGCTGTCAGGCATTCAGGGGCAGGAGGCAGAAGCGCTGGTGGCGGAGATTGAGCAACAGTTTGGGGTCGACCGTGTGGCATACGACCCGGACGCGGGAACACTGGCTTTCTCCTATGACGCGACCCATTGCAACCTGGATCTGGTGGAGTCGATCCTGAGCAAGCGGGGCGCCGGTTTCGCCACTAACTGGTGGAATCGCACCAAGCGCAGCTATTACCGCTATGTCGATCAAAACATCAAGGACAATGCGGGCTACGAGCCCCATTGCTGCAATAAAGTACCGCGTAAGTAATGTGAAATTTTCAAGTCGTTTCGATTAATCGCAAGGAGCGCGTTTTCGGCATAGAGGAGTAGCCCATGTGCCATATCGTGCTTTTCCTGCCTATCCTCGGACTCGCGGTATTTCTCGTTCTACCGTTGGTCTGGGCGGGTCCCGTTTACGCGGTCATCTTTCTGTTGTCGGTTGCTATGTACATGCTGATTATCAAGGCAATGCGACAGCCGATTACTACCGGTACCGAAGCACTTTTACGCAGCCGCGCTACGGTGGTTGGGGGAGATAAGGGTTATTGGCGGGTCCAGGTGGGTAATGAAACTTGGGACGCAGAGTCACCAGAGATACTGGAAGTTGGAGACTCCGTACGGATTACCAGTATCAACGGGCTCAGGCTCAGGGTGGAACACTGATTCCCGGTCCTGACGAGTGTCAGATCGGTATCCAAACCTGTTCACTGTAACCAACCCCTATACCGCCGAGAGGGGTTTCGGAGGTGGTATGTCGAAACAATCGGCCAACGACCCAAACAGTCTTAAAGCGATCCGTATCGGCATCGATACCTATCAGGAGTCGGTGGTGTATATGCGCGATGACTGCCATATCTGCCGAGCGGAGGGCTTTGGCGTCCAGACCCGTGTTCAGGTTCAGGCTGGAGGCCACAGTGTTATCGCCAGACTCAACGTTGTTGAATCCCTCTCAGCGATACTTCCTGCGGGCCAGATTGGGTTATCAAAAATTGCCTGGGACAGGCTGGGTCTGGAGGACGGCGACCGGGTCTCCATCAGCCACCCCGATTGGGTTAACTCACTCAGTTATGTGCGCAGCAAGATTTTCGAGCATCCGCTCAATCAGAGGCAGTTACTGGCGATCGTCAGCGATGTACTGCACGGCCGCTATACCGATGTTCATATCGCAAGTTTTCTGACCGCCTGTGCCAACCGCCTCAATATCGACGAAACCGCCTACCTGACCCAGGCGATGGTGGATGTCGGCTCCCGGCTGGAGTGGCCGGGAACAGATATCGTCGTCGACAAACACTGTATTGGCGGCCTGCCGGGCAACAGAACGACACCCATCGTCGTGTCGATCGTCACCGCGGCCGGGCTTACCATGCCGAAAACCTCATCCCGTTCTATCACGTCTCCGGCCGGGACCGCCGATACGATGGAGGTTATAACGCCGGTGGACCTCGATCTCGAACAGATTCAGAGCGTTGTTCGTGAACAGGGCGGTTGTCTCGCCTGGGGTGGAAACGTCAGTCTCAGTCCGGTCGATGACATCCTGATCCGGGTTGAGAAAGCAATCGACCTTGATAGCGAGGGACAGTTGGTCGCCTCAGTGCTGTCGAAAAAAATCGCGGCCGGATCGACCCATGTCCTGATCGATATCCCGGTGGGCCGAACCGCAAAAATACGCTCCAGGTCTGATGCTTTGGGCCTTAAACGGGTATTTGAACAGGTTGGCGAACGCCTGGGCCTGATTGTGCGGCCGGTGATTACCGATGGGAGTCAACCGATAGGGCAGGGAATAGGCCCCGCCTTCGAAGCGCAGGATGTACTGGCAGTACTCGGTAATCGGCAGGATGCACCGCCTGACTTGCGCGAGCGAGCGTTGTTATTGGCCGGACAGATCCTGGAAATGGCAGGGCTTGAGCCAACGGGGGCTGGAGTGGGCAGGGCAGCGCGGCTGCTAAGCAGTGGCGCCGCATGGAACAAGTTCAAAGCGATCTGTGAAGCGCAGGGCGGATTCAGAGAGATCCCAGAGCCACAATTCCGTCACCTGGCTGTGGCCGATAGCGATGGAAGGGTAAAAGCGATCGATAATCGCAAGTTGGCAAATCTTGCCAAATTCGCAGGGGCGCCCAATGCCAAAGCGGCAGGGATTCGCATTTTTATCAAGGCAGGCGATTCAGTTTCGAAAGGTGATCCGCTACTTGAGCTTTGCGCCGAGACCCAAGGGGAGCTTCGATACGCCATGTATTATTTACAACAGAATTCTAAATACATTCAGTTTTACTGAGAGAAGCGTTCGCCCTATGCCCTATAAACTGCATAGTACCAGTCGATGCAAAGTTGTAAGTGCAATGAGTGTACTCGCTGAATAGACACCCCGATGAATTAGAAAAAAACATAGCACAACGTTTTCTGCACCCGGGGATTTGGCACAAAGAAACAGCTCAAATGTTAGTAGGAGGTAAGCAATTAATCAGACGTTGGGTACACGCTTGCTAAAGGGCACCGCTGATTCGCACGTTCCCAGGTTCCCATAATATAGTCAGGAAGCTTAAGGACGTTGGCGTTCGCTGCCATTTACATAACGGGCCAGAGTTAGAAGTTGAGAGAGATCAGTTCCATAGGTTTAGAGATGAACGGCTAATGACCGCTATGTGCCGATAGCAGGCCTAGCTCACGGCATGTCTAAAGTCCGCTATGGGCCAACAGCGGTCGCTACGTTCGCCTGGCCCATCCTCCCGCTTTGAATCGTTAGTTGCTCCTGTGCTCAATAGACAGCCCTGCGATCCGTTTCAGGCCAAGTGATAAACCGTACGTATTACGGGCTTTGTCATTTCACGTTTTATGAGATCTGACGATTCAGGCCTCATTGACTTCTGCGGGTTTGAACGAGATGGCCGGCGTTGATTTTATGCACAGCAGTGTCGCGCTGTTTCGGCTGCAGTTTAGCGGCGAAAAAGAGTATTTTAGGGGCCGTTCTAAGCTGGCGACCCTCAGGTCGCCGGCTGCTATCTGAAAGGAGAGGTTTGATGCTCAAGCGTTTTCGTCGTCTGCGCCGCAACGAGGTGATGCGTGATCTGGTTCGCGAAACTCAGGTGTCCCTTAACGACCTGATCTGCCCTCTGTTTATCGAGGAGGGAATTTCCGCTCCGCAGCCGATCAGCAGCCTGCCGGGGATCGAGCGTCTGCCGGAGTCAGCCCTGGCTGCTGAGGTGGAAACACTCTGGAGTCTGGGCGTTCGCTATGTGATGCCGTTCGGCATTTCGCACCATAAGGATGAGACCGGCAGCGATACCTGGAACGACGAGGGTTTGCTGGCGCGGATGGTGCGGACTATCAAGCAGGCCTGTCCGCAGATGATGGTAATTCCCGATATCTGTTTCTGTGAGTACACCTCCCACGGCCATTGTGGCGTGCTGGAAGAGAATCACGTCTGTAACGATGCGACGGTGGAAAACCTGGTCAAGCAGAGCGTCACCGCAGCCCGTGCCGGTGCCGATATGCTGGCGCCCTCGGCGATGATGGATGGTCAGATCCGCGCCATGCGGGAAGGGCTGGACGCCGCCGGATTCGAGAACGTGGCGATCCTGGCTCATTCCGCCAAGTTTGCCTCCTCTTTCTATGGTCCGTTCCGTGTCGCTGTAGATAGCGAGCTGGATGGCGACCGCAAGGGCTATCAGCTCGATTACGCCAACGGCCGTCAGGCTCTGGCCGATGCCATGCTCGATGAGGAGGAGGGCGCCGATATCCTGATGGTGAAGCCGGCGCTGGCTTACCTGGATGTACTGGCACGACTGCGCGAGCGCACCCTGCTGCCGCTGGCCTGCTATCAGGTTGGCGGAGAATACGCATCGATCAAGTTCGCCGCCCAGGCCGGAGCCCTGGATGAGCGCGCGGTGGTGTTCGAAACCCTGACCGCCTGCAAGCGTGCCGGTGCCGATATGATCGTCAGCTACTACACCAAACAGGTCGCCCAGTGGCTGGCAGAATAAGCCGGTTGAGCATCTTCGCTGTAGTGGTTGAACTGCAGTGAAATAAGAGGTGAAAGCCGGGCTGGCCGCTGTTGGCCGTGCCCGGTAGTAAAACCGTCAGATCGCTATCGCGAGACGACGAGTCGCTAAGTGGCCGGTATTAAAGGGTATCGACCACCGAAGGCGCCAGGCGCATATAGCCTTCGGCGTATTCGATATCGCGTTTATTGGCGATGCCGATATTACGCTTGGCCTGCACACCACGCTGCTGGGCGACACGGGTGTAGTAGTGCCAGAGGTGTTCCTGGCCGGCCATGCATTCGATCGCTTTGCGTTTTGTCTCCCAGACATCGGTGATATCCAGGAAGGTGTTGGGAATCCACTCGCACTGTTCGGTTTGATGCGGCTCGAAGGCGTAGACCGGCGGCGCGCCGATAATCTTCTGACCCGGGTTGTGGCCCATCGCCTGGGCGGTGACAAGCGCTTCCTGCGCCAGGTGCATCGCCAGCGGATGGTCGAAGTTATACGGGTCTTTTACCGAGTGGCTGAGCACAAAGGAGGGCTGGAGTTCACGGTAGAGATCCACCATGCGGAACAGTATCTCGTCGTTCACGCGCATCGGGTAATCGCCGATATCCCAGAACTCCACCTCACCACCGAGAATATCGGCGGCCCGTTGCGCCTCTTCACGGCGTGCGGCCTTAACCCGATCCAGTGTCATCCCTTGCTGTTTCCAGAGCTTGGCGGATTCGCCGCGCTCACCGAAGGACAGGCAGACGATTTTGACCCGCCAGCCCTGTTTAACATGCTTGGCGATGGCGCCGCCGGCACGCCAGACAAAATCGGCGGAGTGGGCACTCACCACGAGTGCAGTCTGCTGGATATCGCTCATAAACCTTCCTTATTTCGCTGTTCGAAAGAGGCAAACTCAAACCTGCTTAAGTGAAGCCGCGACGCCTGCCTAAAGGGCCTGTGGGGCAGGCAGAGGCTTGCAGGGAGTTCCCTCCAAAGAGGTGCGCTATTTCCGCATTTATACCGTTGAACATCCAATTGATTTTTATTGTTATAACATAACAAAATAAGAACGAAGGAGCTGGAATGCTTCGCAGCGGTAGAACCCGAGCGGCAAGTGATGAGAGGTATAAAACAGGAGGGAAATGAAAAAGCCCGCACTCCATAAGAGGCGGGCTTTCAAAAGGGGACATCCCTGTAGGGTGCACATCCTGTGCGGCGTGTAAGTGTCCGTCTTACACGCCTAAAACTCTTAGCCTTCGGGGGGCTTAAGCCCCGATCACGCCGTTATCCTGGCGACGCACCACCATGATGGTAGAGCGCGGCTTGCTATTGCCGCCTGCCGGGAAGTGGGACGGCGCCAGGTCTTCGCCCGGATGCTGAACGCCGATGAAGACAGAACGCTGATCCGGTGAAAAGGCGAGGCCAGTGATCTCGCAGGCGATCGGGCCGGTGGCGAAGCGGCGGATCTCACCACTCTGCGGGTCGGCGCAAAGCATCTGGTTGTTACCCATGCCGGCAAATTCGCCCTCGTTGGAGTACTTTCCGTCGGTCTGAATCCAGAGGCGTCCAGAGTTGTCAAAGCCTACGCCGTCCGGGCTGTTGAACATGTTGTCTGCGTTGATGTTGTCGCTGCCTGCGTAGAGGCCTTCCTGTACCGTCGGGTTACCGGCGATAGCGAACAGATCCCAGTCAAAACGGGTGCCGGTGTGGTCACCACCGCGCGGCCACCAGCGAACGATCTGGCCGTAGTTGTTCTTGGCGCGGGGGTTCGGGCCGCCGACCGGCTGATCCATACCCTCGACACCGCGGTTTTTGTTGTTGGTCAGGGTGCAGAACACGGTGGTGCGGTTCGGGTGTACGGCCACCCATTCCGGACGATCCATGGTGGTGGCGCCCACCTGAGTGGCTGCTTCACGGGCAAAGATCAGCACATCTGCCTGGCTCTGGAAGCCGTTGGCTTCAGTCAGGCCATTCTTGCCGTGGGTCAGTTCCAGCCACTCGCCCTGGCCCTTGATTTCGCCATCGGCAGCGCTGAATTTCGCCACGTACAGGGTGCCGTCTTCGAGCAGATCGCGGTTGGCCGCCATGTTGTCCGGGTTGTAGGTGTTGCGGGAGACGAACTTGTAAAGATGCTCGCCGCGCTCGTCATCACCCAGGTAAACCACAACGTGGCCGCTATCATCGACGGTGACCGCGGCGTTTTCATGCTTGAAACGACCCAGCGCGGTGCGCTTCTTCGGTGTGGAGGTAGGATCCATCGGATCGATCTCGACTACCCAGCCGTGACGGTTCGGCTCGTTCGGGTTCTGCGACATGTCGAAGCGAGAATCCTGAGTGAACCACTGGTAGCTGCTCTTCGCCTTCAGACCGTAACGCTTCTGCTGGGCGTTAGGCGTGAAGCCTTCGGCAGAGGCGCCAAAGAAGCCGTTGAAGTTCTCTTCACAGGTCAGGTAGGTACCCCAGGGAGTCTGGCCGTTGGCGCAGTTGTTGAAGGTGCCCAGTGCCTGAGTACCGGTGCTGTCGGCAGCGGTCTTCAACAGGTCGTGGCCGGCGGCCGGGCCGGTCAGCTGCATCGGGGTGTTCGCGGTGATGCGACGGTTCAGGCGCGCGCCTTTTTCGACCTTCCACTGACCCTGATCGTTACGCTTGATCTCGAACACGGAGATACCGACGGCGGCCTGGGCGTTCTTAACGTCTTCGGCACTCAGCGCTTCCTTGCCCTGGTGTGAGAACAGATATTCGTAGTTGGTGTACTCGTTATTCACCGCCAGGACGGCGTGACTGGCGCTCAGCGGGAAGAAGCTCATGCCATCGGTGTTATCACCGAACTGGCCGGCCTGGGCTGCTGCGCTCTGGGAGCCGGAGGGATCAAATTCCGGTGCATCGGCCAGGATCGGATCACCCCAGGAGATCAGCGGCTCGGCAACGTAACCCTCAGGCACCACAAAGGTATCGGCAGTGCTGGCCGGCACCTGGGTAAAGCCCATAAGTTTGGTTTCGGTAACAGAGGCAACCGCATGCGCCAGCGGAGACGCGGCCAGGAAAAGACCCATGGCGGTGGCGCTACCCTTGAGAAAGCCTCGACGGCTCAGTCCCTTCTGCACCATGCGGTCAAAGTCGCTGTGTTCCAGTTCGACGCGATCTTCGTCCTCAAGCATCTCATGGTGGCTCATGTTTCGTTCCTTCTGTGTTACCTGAATATTGGATCCGCAATTGATACCAGCCTTATGTGACATCAATAAGACATTGACCGGGAAACGTTGCCAGTTAACGAGCGACTCCTCTCTGTTTCGTACTTGATTAATTTATTCTTGGTTAAATTACTTTCCCTACAGGGTTTCTATTATTCAGCCTTATACGTACATTGAGGTGACAGCAAACAGACAGTCCAGGAGGCTTGAATGACAGCTCGGCTCTTTATCGATGGTCAGTGGGTAGCGCCCGTCAGCGGCGAGACGTTTGAGGTGATCGATCCCGGTAACGGTAAACCCTTTGCCGAGGTGGCCAGGGCCGGTGCGGCGGATGTTGATCTGGCGGTCAGGGCAGCTCGCAGGGCGTTTGATGAAGGCCCCTGGCCACAGCGGAGCTTTGCCGAACGCGGGGGAGTGCTGCGTAAAATGGCGGCGCTGATTAATCAGCGTATCGATGAACTGGCCGAACTGGAGGTGCGTGATAACGGCAAGCCGCTGCCGGAAGCGCGCTGGGATATCGAGGATGTGGCTGGCTGTTTCGAGTATTACGCCGATATGGCGGAGGGCTTTGCCTCTGAGCAGAGTCAGCCGGTGACAGTTGGTGATGACAGCTTTACCTCCCGTGTCCGCAAGGAACCCCTGGGTGTGGTCGGCGCCATTGTGCCCTGGAACTTCCCGATGCTGATGGCTGCCTGGAAAGTAGCGCCCGCTCTGGCCGCCGGTTGCACGGTGGTGCTCAAGCCTTCTGAAGTGACACCGATGACCGCGCTGGTGTATGGCGAAATAGCCGAAGCGGCAGGCCTGCCCGCGGGTGCAATGAATATCCTCACCGGTTTCGGCCCGGAAGTGGGCGCGCCACTGACTGAGCACCCACTTGTGGATAAGGTGGCCTTTACCGGCTCGGTACCCACCGGCAGCAAGATCATGCAGGCCGCGGCCCAGGATGTGAAAACCATCTCTCTGGAGCTGGGCGGCAAGTCGCCGTTTATCGTTTTTGCCGACAGCGATCTGGAAGCGGCGGTGGAGTGGATCATGTTCGGCATCTTCTGGAACCAGGGCGAAGTTTGCTCGGCGACCTCGCGGGTGCTGGTTGAGCGCGAGATGTATGAACCCCTGTTAGAACGGTTATCCGCAGAGTGCGCCAAGCTGAAGATCGGTTACGGCATGGATGAGGATGTGCTGTTAGGTGCCATCGTCAACGAGACGCAGCATCGCAAGATTCTTGCGGCCATCGAGTCGGGTAAGGAGAGCGGCGCACGGTTGGTCTGCGGCGGCAAGGTGCCGGAGCACCTGTCCGAGGGCTATTACCTGGAGGCGACCATCTTTGCCGATGTGCCCACCGATTCCTCTATCTGGAAAGAGGAGATCTTCGGCCCGGTGGTTTGTATCAACCCCTTCGATAGTGAAGAGGAAGCGCTGCGCGAAGCCAATGACAGCGAGTTCGGTCTGGGCGCGGCGGTGATGTCGAAAGATCTTGAGCGCTGCGATCGGGTAGCCGAAGGGCTGCGCGCTGGTATCGTCTGGATCAACTGCTCACAGCCCACCTTTATCGAGGTGCCCTGGGGCGGCTACAAGCGCTCCGGCATCGGCCGTGAGCTGGGTCGCTGGGGCTTTGAGGCGTATCTCGAAACCAAGCAGATCACCAGTTATCACGGCGGCCCCTGGGGCTGGTATATCAAGGGCTGATTTCAGATAACTTATTGGTGATCTGGAAATTGTTTAACCGGGTCCAGGTTTTCTAATTTCTATCTGAGCGCACCCATCGTTCCCCTTTGGCGCAGCCGAGCATCGCAGGCTGAAAGAGAAATGAGGGGCCGGCTGTCTGAGGTGCCGCCGAGTTTCCGGCCCCGCTCTTTCAGACGAGAAGCACAGGGCAGTCGGCGCAGCCGACCAAGGCTCAGGGGCGGTTTGGGATTGTAAAGGTACTTGTCCGCACAAGTACCTTTACTCGCCTGCAGGCGAAACTGGCGCTGGGGAAGTGCTCTAAACCGGAAGGAGCCTCAGTTACTGCAGTATCCCCTCAGCATCTTAATGGCTATGCAGAAGTCCCTTACTTGGCGAACAGCGACTCGATGTTTTTGAACGCCTTGATCTCGATGGCGTTGTCGGAGGGATCAAGGAAGAACATGGTGGCCTGTTCGCCCACTTCACCCTTGAAGCGGATATAGGGTTCGATCACGAATTTAGTGCCCGCCGCCACCAGCCGTTCGGCCAGCGCCTGCCACTCATCCATTGGCAGTACGATACCGAAATGCTTGGCGGGTACCTTGTGGTTATCCACATTGCTCAGCGCTTCGCAGCCGCACTCTTCCGGTGCCACATGGGCGACGATCTGATGACCGTAAAAGTTAAAGTCGCACCATTTGCCCGGTGCGCTGCGGCCCTCGTTGCAGCCCAGCACTTCGCCATAAAATCGCCGCGTTTCCTCCAGATCCCGTACCGGAAATGCCAGATGAAAAGGGTGAATCGTTTGACTCATCGCTGACTCCTTGTCGATATGAAATGTGCTCTCAGTGTAGCCCTGTCGAATGACGGTTTCTCCGGTATTTATATCAGTGTTGGCTAATTTTTAATCACCCGACTCTTGAACCCGGAAAAAACACCCCTATTTATTGTGGTAACAGAAACACCGGAGTCCTCCGGCGCAGATGGTTTCAGAAGGAGATTCTATGCGTCCCGATAAATTCACTTCCAAACTCCAGGAAGCCCTGGCCGATGCCCAGTCACTGGCGATCGGCAAAGACCACAACATGATTGAACCTATCCACCTGCTGGCTGCTTTTCTTGAGCAGCGCGGTGGTTCCGTACGTCCGCTGCTGAAGCAGGCCGGTGCTGAGACCGGCGCGCTGGCGCGTAAGGTCGGCGAAGCGATCGATCGCCTGCCGGTGGTTTCCAGCCCCGATGGCGAGATCCGCCTGTCCCAGAACATGGCGCGTCTGTTTAACCTCACCGACAAGATGGCGCAGAAGCGCGGCGACCAGTTTGTCGCCAGCGAACTGGTGCTGCTGGCGATGCTGGAAGACAAGGGCGACCCCAGCAAGGTACTGAAAGAGGCGGGCGTGACCCGCGAGTCGCTGCAGGCCGCCATCGAGAATGTGCGCGGCGGTGAAGCGGTGATGGATGCCAACGCCGAGGAGACCCGTCAGGCGCTGGATAAGTACTGCATCGATATGACCGAGCGTGCCGAGTCCGGCAAACTGGATCCGGTGATCGGCCGTGATGAAGAGATCCGCCGTACCATCCAGGTACTGCAGCGCCGTACCAAGAACAACCCGGTGCTGATCGGTGAACCCGGTGTGGGTAAAACCGCCATCGTCGAAGGGCTGGCGCAGCGTATCGTCAACGGCGAGGTGCCTGAAGGCCTGAAGCACAAACGCGTGCTGGCGCTGGATATGGGCTCGCTGATCGCGGGCGCCAAGTTCCGCGGTGAGTTCGAGGAACGCCTGAAAGGCGTGCTGAACGAGCTGTCGAAGCAGGAAGGCCAGATCATCCTGTTTATCGATGAGCTGCACACCATGGTTGGCGCCGGTAAAGGCGAGGGCGCCATGGATGCAGGCAACATGCTCAAGCCTGCGCTGGCGCGCGGTGAGCTGCACTGCGTCGGTGCCACCACCCTGGATGAATACCGCCAGTACGTGGAAAAAGACGCCGCGCTTGAGCGCCGCTTCCAGAAAGTAATCGTCGATGAGCCCTCCGAAGAGGACACCATCGCGATCCTGCGTGGCCTGAAAGAGCGCTACGAAGTGCACCACGCGGTCACCATCACCGACCCGGCGATCATCGCGGCGGCCAAGCTGAGCCAGCGCTATATCACCGACCGTCAGCTGCCGGACAAGGCGATCGACCTGATCGATGAAGCTGCTTCCCGCATCCGTATGGAGATGGACTCCAAGCCGGAAGAGATGGATCGTCTCGACCGTCGCCTGATCCAGCTGAAGATGGAGCGCGAAGCGCTGAAGAAAGAGAAAGACGATGCCTCCCGCAAACGCCTGGTCGAGCTCGAAGAGCATATCGGCGAGCTGGAGAAAGAGTACTCCGATTTCGAAGAGATCTGGAAAGCCGAGAAGGCTACCCTGCAGGGTGCTGCCCAGGTGAAAGAGCAGCTCGACCAGGCCCGTGTCGAGATGGAGCAGGCGCGTCGTGCCGGTGACCTGGGCAAGATGTCTGAGCTGCAGTACGGCAAGATCCCTGAGCTGGAAAAGCAACTTGAGGCTGCCGACAGTGCTGAGCATGAACAGGCCGAAACCACGCTGTTGCGTAACAAGGTGACCGAAGAGGAAGTCGCCGAGGTCGTCTCCCGCTGGACCGGTATCCCGGTGGCGAAGATGCTCGAGGGCGAGCGCGAAAAACTGCTGCGCATGGAAGATGCGCTGCACCAGCGCGTGGTCGGTCAGGAGGAAGCGATCACCGCGGTCTCCAACGCGGTGCGCCGCTCTCGCGCAGGTCTCGCGGACCCGAACCGGCCGAATGGATCCTTCCTGTTCCTCGGCCCCACCGGTGTGGGTAAAACCGAGCTGTGCAAGGCGTTGGCGAACTTCCTGTTCGATACCGAAGAGGCGATGGTGCGTATCGATATGTCCGAGTTCATGGAGAAACACTCCGTGGCTCGCTTGATCGGTGCGCCTCCGGGCTATGTCGGTTACGAAGAGGGCGGCTACCTGACCGAAGCGGTGCGTCGCAAACCGTACTCCGTGCTGCTGCTCGATGAGGTGGAAAAGGCGCATCCGGATGTGTTCAACATCCTGCTGCAGGTGCTTGAGGATGGTCGCCTGACCGATGGTCAGGGCCGTACCGTGGACTTCCGCAACACTATCGTCGTCATGACCTCCAACCTGGGTTCGGATCTGATCCAGAACTTCACCGAGGATGATGATTACAGCCTGATGAAGAGCGCTGTGATGGAAGCGGTGGGTACTCACTTCCGTCCGGAAGTGATCAACCGTATCGACGAGGTGGTGGTGTTCCACAGCCTGCGCAAGAGCCAGGTGGCCGGTATCGCCAACATCCAGCTGGAGCGTCTGCGCAAACGTCTGGCCGAACGCGATCTGACCCTGAGCCTGACCAGCACCGCGCTGGACAAGCTGGTCGAAGTCGGTTTCGAGCCGATCTACGGCGCGCGTCCGCTCAAGCGTGCGATCCAGCAGTGGATCGAAAACCCGCTGGCGCAGAAGATCCTCTCTGGCGATTACGCGCCGGGCGAGGAGGTTGGTGTGGATGTGGAAGCCGGAGAGTTCGTCTTCCGCTAATTCGTACTACAACGACCCACAAGAGAAAGAGCCTGCCGAGCGATCGGTGGGCTCTTTTTGTTTCTGCGGCAATCTCACCTGGCGGAAAGAGACAGCTTGACTATAGTGTCAGCAAAGGAATAACCACCGAATAAGAAAGGGAATTCATCCCATGCTTAAAGCGGTAAAGATTCTGCTGATACTCGGCCTGCTTGGTCTCGCAACCGTATTGGCCTGGGGCGTTACCGATAAGGCGCTGCATATCACCTCCGACGCGGCGTTCTGTGGCAGCTGTCACAGCATGGAACCGATGCAAAAATCCTTTCTCAACAGTGCCCACGGCGGGCGTTCTACCACAGGCGTAGAGGTGTTATGCACCGACTGCCACCTGCCCCACGATAGCACCGTTAATTACCTCTACATGAAAGCACGCAACGGTGCCTGGGATGTCTGGAAGGAGTTTGTTCTCGGTGCGGACGACGTGGACTGGCATGCCAAGCGCGAACGCGCTCACGAATATGTGTATGAGTCCGGCTGCCTCAAATGCCATAACGGCCTGGAGCGCGGCAGCGAAAGCAACAGCGTCCAGTTCGTCGCCCACAAACCCTATTTTCAGGGCACTGTCGATAAGAGCTGTATCGACTGCCATAACGTGGGCCACAGGGATCTGACTCAGGCGTTGTTGACCCACGAACGCCAGAATCGCCCACCGCCTGTTATCGCTAATCCCTGAACAAGAAGCAAAAGGACGCGCCCATGGTTTCCCTCAAATCCCTCTCATTGATCGGAATATTCGCAGCCGTGTTACTTCTGTTGAGCCTTCCCTTAAAGGCTCAGAACGAGGGCGTGAACATCGCCCAGATCCGCACACTGGCGTTCAGCCAGGGGCTCAGTGAGCTGGACAAACAGTGCATTGCCTGCCACCAGGAGGAGCAGCCCGGCATTGTTGCAGATTGGAAAGACAGCCGGCATAGCCATGTGGGCGTGGGTTGTAACGACTGTCATGCGGCCAGCAAATCCCAGCCCGATGCCCAGTTGCATAATGAGGAGGGGTTGCAGGGTGTTTATATTACGCCGCTGGTTTCACCCAACACCTGTGGGCGCTGTCATGCCGAGGAGCAGGAGCAGTTCAATGCAAGCGGGCACTTCCGCTCGTATCACCAGATTATTCCCAAGGACAGCCTGCATGCGTTGGTGAAGTTCCACGAGGGGCGTAACAACAAGGAGCTGGGCGGGGCGCCGGGTGAAACCGGTTGTATGCAGTGCCACGGCACGGAGCTTGCCCTGAACGAAGATGGCACGCCGGATCCGACCACCTGGCCCAACTCCGGCATGGGGAATATTTATCCGGATGGCAGCACAGGTAACTGCGCGGCCTGCCATACTCGCCATAAGTTTTCCCTGGAGGAAGCACGCCAGCCGGCGGCCTGCGCCAGTTGTCACCTGGGCCCGGACCATCCGGATATAGAGGTATACGAAAACAGTAAGCACGGCCAGATCTACGCTACCGAGGGACACAAATGGAGCTGGGATGAACCGGCCGGCGCCTGGGAGCCGGGTGACTATCGCGCCCCGACCTGTGCCACCTGTCATATGAGTGGTGTCGGTGAGCTGGCCAGCACCCATAACGTCAGTGAACGTTTGTACTGGAATTTATGGGCCAAGCGCTCGGAGATGCGAAACTCCACCGATGTGCTGAGCCCGCTGTTGGGTAACGGGCCTCAGGGACGTGAGAAGATGAAACAGGTTTGCTCCGCCTGTCACGGCAGTAACCATACCGATGGTTTCTTTGCCCAGGGGGATAAGGCGGTCCAGCTGTATAACGTCGAGTATTACGACCCGGCCAAAAAGATGCTCGATGACCTTGAAGCCAAGGGACTGCTGCTTGAGAACCCCTGGGCCGACGAGTTTCAGATTACCTTCTACCATCTATGGCATCACGAGGGGCGCCGCGCCCGTCACGGTGCTCTGATGGCCGGGCCGGACTACGCCCACTGGCACGGCTTCTTCGAATTGCAGCTCGATATCTACAAGCTGGAGGCGATCTATCAGCAGCGTCTGGAGAGCGGTGAGATAGAGCCGCGTTAGTACCAAGCCCCGGTGTGCTCCGTCCGTTAATGGCGCAGCACACCGGCAGAAAGTCTGCAGTCTCTTTCAGAACAACTTACCCAGCATCCCTTTCGCCATATCGCCCATGGCCAGCGCGCCATCTTCGCTATTGCTGTCGATCAGTTCTGGAATCGTCTCAGCCAGGCCTTCGGCGGCGGTTTCCTGCCCCAGGCCCAGTTTGCTGGCAAAGGCGGCTACCTGATCGCTGCCCAGCAGTTCCAGAATGGTGGCGGGGGAGATAGCGGCGTTATCGCCACCGCCGAGCCAGGTGCTGGCTAGGCTGGCCAGTCCCGCGCCGTTTTCGGTAAACAGGGAAATCAACGCGCTCAGATCGAGTTCGCCGCCCTGGGTTGGGAGTAGGTTTTGCAGTGCGGAGGCGACGCTGCTCTGGTCAAGGTCGTTACCGTTGCCGCCGAGCTTGTTGATAAACAGCTGGGCAGCCATATTAAGCAGGCTCATGACAGATCCTCGGATTTAAACGAATTTACGAGCAGGACAGGCTCGAAAAAGAAAAGGCCCGGGGTGCGAACACTGCGGGCCTGTTTTTGGACGCTTGCTCAGAGCTTTGCCAGCTCGCCATCAAAGTAGCTGGCCGCCGCATCGGTAAAGTCGAAGGCGTCACGGATATATTTCAGCGTGGCCATCTCTGTTTCGGTTACACCCTGGCCATCACTGGCCGACTTCAGCAGGTCTGCCGCTTCGTCCTTGGAAATCTTGCCTTCACCGCGACCGGTGGTGTGGGCTGTGGCCAGATCAAGCAGCTCTTTTTCGTATTTGTTACCGTCAATGGTTACGTAAGCCATCGTTTAGTCCCTTTATGAGTAGGTCAGAGATGTCATGCAAAAAAGGTGTGAGATCCGGTGCGCTCTCTGCGGCACCTCTTTGACTTTAGACCAGCCTGATCAAAGCGGCGTTACGCAGCTGCAAAAAAGTTGAAATCTGCGTACCGGGCGGCAGTTGCCGGGCGCTTGCGGCGTGACAAGCGCCCACAACTCGGACAGTATTGGCTTGCCACTCTCTGGGTGGGTTCCTCAGTCAGAGACTCTGTCGGGGAACACAGACATGGGCGCTCAAGGAGATAAAAATGAGTGAGCTTTACTCCGCAAATCCGGTGATGTTCAAGAACAATCCGCTCGGGTTTATCCTTTCTATCCTGTTAATTCCGGCGTTCGGTATCGGCATTATCATTCTGTTGTATTGGTATCTGCAGACCAAGGCATCCAAACTCTCCGTCACCGAGCACGATATCCTCTATGAGAAAGGCCTGCTGAGTAAGGAGAGGTCTGAGGTCGGCATCACCGGTGTACGCACGGTTACCGTGAGACAGTCATTCTTCAATCGCATTTTCGGTGTCGGTGCCATCGATATTTATACTGCCGGCGATGATCCGGAGATCTCCGTGAAAGGCCTGCCCGACCCGAACCGGGTGCGCGAGCTGATCAAGGCGCGTCAGAACGGCGGGTAAGCGGTATGGTTGGTGAAAGCGACAACAAGGACAAGAATGAGTCCCGCAAGATCGCGATTATTCTGATCTCGCTGGTGCTGCTGGTGGGCGTGGCGATTGCGCTGATCTTGCCGGCGCTGGGGGATATTATCGCCGTGCATTTTGAACCTGGCCTCGGGTTGAAGAGCGCGGCGGTGATCGCCTTCTTTGTCACCGTGGCGACGCTGCTGGTATTTGCTATCGCCTCCGGCGACGGTCTGTTGGGCGAGCTCCAGTTTATGCTGGCCGGGTTCTTTGTGTTCTTCCTGATCTTCTGGCTGATGATCGCCTGGATCTTTTAAGCCACACCGCGCAAGTATCTGAAAAAGCGACCCCGGTAACGGTGGTCGCTTTTTTATTGCCTCTCTTAAACCACCTCCTACGGAGGTGGTGGTCGTTTAGTCGAGGCGATGCCTTTCTCGTGCCGTATCGATAACGGGGCTCGATGTCTCGTGGCTATCTGAGCGCAGCAATCCATCCCCTTTGGTGCAGCCGAGCATCACAGGCTGAAAGAGAGATAAGGGACAGGCTGTTTGAGCAGCAACGCTGCGACTTATGTTGAGGGAAAAGCCTGTCCCGCTCTTTCAGACGAGAAGCACAGGGGAGTCGGCGTAGCCGAGCAAACCATAGGGGCGGTTTGGGATTGCAAAGGGACATACTTAGCAACGAAAGCCGCACAAGTCTCTTTGCTCGGCAGCAGCCGAAACCGGAGTTGAAAAGGAAACGGATATAGTTGATCCCGGCATTCGTCAGTAGGTTTTCCCAGGCTTCCTTATAGAGAGTTTGATGCAAAGTCAGCTGCTATGCAGTTGGATTTTTACTGTCTGGCTTCACTGTTGGCGTTGAATAACTGCTTAACCCGGCAACTGGCGCAATCCTGGGTTAGGAACCATGCTTGAGCAGGCCTGCAGGCGGGTTGCCTGCACCGGTATAGAAGAAAAATAAGAGGGTTCTCCAATGATACGTTCTGGTTTACCCGCTCCCGGCTTGGTGCCGGTGGCTATCGCGCTTACAGCTATTCTCGCCGGCTGTTCCACCTCGCCTAAAGATGCACAGATGAGCGGTACCTTTGAGGGGCCGCCGGTGGCGATTGGACAAGGTCAGGCCTGGACCTTCGTCACCCTGGATGAGCAGGGTAAGGCCCGCACTCTGGGCGTACGCTTCAGCGAAGAAACCCTCTCAGGATTGCCTACCGAGTTGTCGGAGCACGGTGCCTGGGAGTATGACCTGGAGCTGCCGGCCGAGGCCGCGGCGCTTGGCTACGATCATGTGATGCTGGACTGGAATCCGCACGGGCACATCCCTCCGGGGGTATACGACACTCCACACTTTGATTTCCACTTCTACGCCATCGATCACGCGGCGCGTAAAGAGATTACCCTGGACACCGCCAGCCTGGAGATGGCCCGCAAGGCGCCGGAAGAAGGCTATATGCCTGAAGGCTATGCCCTGCCGCCAGGCACCGAAGTACCGAACATGGGGGCTCACGCCATCGATCCGGCCAGCGGCGAGTTTAACGGAGAGCCTTTTACCACAACCTTTATCTACGGCTTCTACGACGGCAAGGTGATCTTCATGGAGCCGATGATGACGCTGGATTACCTGAAATCCCGGCCAGACATGTCAACGCCGGTGAAGCAGCCGCAGGCCTATCATAAGGATTTTGCCTATCCCACCAGCTACGGTGTGCACTTCGATGAGATGGCGAAGCGCTATGAAGTGACGCTGGATGGGTTGGCCCGCTATTAGGTGTTAACGGGCCGAAACGAAAAAACCGCTGCACAGGCAGCGGTTTTTTGTGGTCGGCTAGCGGGTTCAGGCTGCGGCGACCTTTTTACCCAGCAGGTTGCCGATGACGCCGCCGCTGACCATGAAGATCAGGAAGATCCAGCCGGACAGCGAGAAGTTGGCGATCGGGGTGTACAGCGCACCCACGTTGCAACCGTTGGCAAAGCGCGTGCCCAGGCCCATGCACAGGCCAGCGATGATCAGCATCGCGCCCTCTTTACAGCCCAGCCCCAGGCGGGAGATCCCGTTGCCGAAACGGCCGGCCAGCAGCAGCGCGATAATGGCGCCGGCCATGATGCCCAGGTTCTGTACATTTACCGGATGGCTGAAGAACGGCATGGTGAACACCTGCTCCGGGCGGTGGGTGAAGGCGGCGATGCTGGCCGGCTCCATACCGAAGGCGATCAGCATACGGCCGAACCAGAAGCCGAACGGCGAGGATGCACCCCAACCGGAGCCGGTAACACCCATCAACAGGCTGAACAGCACCACGATGATGGCGATGCCGGTGGTCATCGACCAGCGGCGGATAAACAGCGCCTCGTAGGTTTCGCGGCTGAAAAAGCGGTGTTCAGCCAGGTTGATCGGTTTGCTTTCAAGCTGCTCATGCTCGGAGGAGACGCCGATATAGGTGTCGTTGTTGCGGTGTTTGTGCTCATAGCGGTGTGCCAGCCAGGCGACAATACCGGCAAAGGCGGCGGTCAGCAGGATCGCGCCGAAGTAGCCGTTAAGCGGGTCGTTGGCGAATAGGTCCGGCAGAAATACGCCGCGGCCTTCGTAGGTTGCGCTGGAGATCCAGGTCTCACGAATCCAGGGTGCCTGCGCCTGCAGCGGGAAGCCGAGAAAAACACCGCCGCCAAAACTGAGCAGCACCAGCGCCGGGCGGATCAGGTTGCTGGAGAAGTAGGTCAGTACCCCGGTGGCGCAGCAACCGGCGAACGACATGCCGAATCCGAACAGCAGACCGCCGAGAATCAGGCCTGCGTTGATCGGGTTGACCCAGAGGTTCAGCTGCGTCGGGTCCTGATTGTAGAGAAAGGCGGTGGTGGCGATGGCTGAAGCGGTGAACAGCAGCATCAGGCCACGCATCAGCCGGGTTGAGCCTGCGCGGTAGGCGCGGTTCACACTGCCGGCAAAGCCCAGCGATGCGCGACTGAGCGCATAGCCCAGGCCGAGGCCGACGAGCAGGCGGAAAAAGATAGCTGAGTCGAGCAAGGCGCCGCCCAGCATGACAACGACGAAAAGCAGCACGAAGCCGCTCAAATGTTCCTTGGGTTTGATCATGGGACTCTTCTTACAACATTCAAAGTCCTGCAGCGTCCAACGCGGACATGCACAGAACAAGCGGGATGTTTACGGCGAATATTTATCAGAAGTCGGATGCGGGGTTTTTATTTCCGACTATTTTATTTGGGTATTATTTTAATTGCCTGGGATTTTAAAACAATAGCTCTGAAATAACGATTGATTATATGTAAATTCGATGCTTATCAGAGACGTTATATCTGTAGGCGAGTCGGGCCGTTGGCAAGGATTAGCTGTAGTTGCAGAGAACTAAGCCGCATCGAAGCTCATCAACGCTAAGATGGCTTCGATGCCCGTCAATGCTCACCCGCGATGTGCCAGCATCCACCGCGTAGCGAAGGTACCCACAACAAACGCTGCAAACACCGTCAGAATATCGCTGTTGGCGAAGCTCAGTGAGGTGATCATCGGGCCCGGACAGTAACCAGCGATGCCCCAGCCGACACCGAAGATGATGCCGCCAAAGACGATGCGTTTATCTATCTGAACCTTCTTCGGCAGCTGGAAATATTCTGCCAGCAGCGGCTTGCTGCGTTTCAGGATCAGCGGTGTCAGCAGTGCGTTGACTGCAAGACCGCCTCCCATCACGAAAGCCAGAGAGGGATCCCAGGTGCCGAACAGGTCAAGGAAGTTCAGCACCTTGGCCGGGTCGATCATCTGTGCCACGGAGAGGCCGAAGCCGAACAGGGTGCCGGCGGCCAGTGCTGCCAGCAGGCGAAGTGTACTGCTCATGCGCTGATCCCCAGCAGGTGACGAACGATAAACACAGTGACCAGCGCGCTGCCCATAAAGCAGAGTGTGGCCACCAGGGAGCGGGGACTGCGTCGTGCCAGACCGCAGATGCCGTGGCCGCTGGTACAGCCGGTGCCGATCTGGGTGCCGATGCCTACCAGTAGGCCCGCCAGCACTAACATCGGCTTACTTACCATCGCCTGAATCTGCTCGACGCCAGCGCCCATGCCGAGCCACTGATAGATAAAACCGCCGAGAACCAGGCCGATAACGAACAAAACGCGCCAGTTGATATCGCTGCTCTGCTCCGGATAAATGATGCCGCCGGCAATCCCCGATATACCGGCGATATTTCCCCTGGCAAACAGCAGAAAGGCGGCCGAAAGCCCAATCAGTGCACCACCGATCAGCGCGGGCACTGGCGTGAAATTGACGATTTCCATGAGTCCTGTAGACCTTTTATGAGGGTGGAACGCTAGGGACGATTATCGTTATCCGGCGCATTAAACGCAAAGGTCTTAATTAGTTATATCTTAATTAATATATGTTATTTAATTTTTATATCTTGTTGATCTAATATGCGCAGCCCTTAACCTATTTTTGATTAAAAAGAGCCATCATGACTGCTACAACCCGCACCGCCCTTACCCTCGCACTCGCCGCTTTCCCGCTGGCAGCCCAGGCTACCAACGGCTATTTCATGCATGGCAGCAGCGTAAAGGCTCAGGGTATGGCGGGCGTCAGCTTTGCGCTGGCTCATGACAGCATCAAGGCGGCCAGTAACCCGGCGTCGCTGATCGCTCTGGGTAGCCAGTACGATCTGGGTGTGACCTACTTCAAGCCAAAGCGCAGCGCGGATATCAGCGGCAATGATATGGGCGGCGGTTACAGCCTGGATGGCCATTACGATGGTAACGGCGAGCGTGACTTCTGGATGCCGGAAGGCGGTTTCGCCCGCATGCATTCCGACCGGCTGGCCTACGGCCTGGCGGTTTACGCCAACGGTGGTATGAATACCTCCTATGATGTGGCTCCGATGGTGTTTGGTACTGGCGAAGCGGGTGTGGATCTGTCTCAGGCATTTCTGACCGGCTCGCTGGCTTACAAAGTGAGCGAACGACATAGCCTGGGCGTTGGCGTTACCTATGTTTACCAGCGCTTTGAAGCGAAAGGGATTCAGAACTTCAGTGCCATGAGCAGCGATGGCGATGCGGTCAGCAACAAAGGACAGGACAGCAGCAACGGCTGGGGTCTGAAGCTGGGCTGGCAGGGCCAGGTCACCGATACGCTGACCCTGGGCGCAAGCTGGTCATCGCGCATCAATACAGATTCCTTCAACAAGTATCGTGGTCTGTTTGCCGAGCAGGGCGGTTTCGACGTGCCGGAAAACTACGGTGTTGGTTTCGCCTGGCAGATCAACCCGCAGTGGACCCTGGCCGGTGACTGGGAGCGGATCGAATACAGCGATGTGCGCTCTGTGGGTAACTCTTTCTCCATGGCAGCCCCGCTCGGTGCGAATAATGCGGCAGGTTTTGGCTGGGATGATATCGATGTCTACAAGCTGGGCGTGATCTATGCCGCCAGCGATCGTCTCACTCTGCGTGCCGGCGTCAGCCACGCGGATCAGCCGATCCCGTCGAGCCAGACCTTTATGAATATTCTCGCCCCGGGTGTGATCCAGGATCATGTAAGCCTGGGCGCAACCTGGGACATCAGCCCGGAACAGAGCATTTCTGTGTCTTACACCCGTGCGCTGGAAGAGAAGGTGAAGGGTAACAACTCTATCCCCGAGAGCTTTGGCGGTGGCGAAGCCGATCTGGAGATGAGCCAGGATATCGCCAGGCGTCGCCTGGCAGTACCGGTACTGATTAGCTAGAGCCGTTCCGATAAAAGGCCCCGCCGGATAATCCTGCGGGGCCTTTTTGATGCGGGGTTTTGAATAGACCTCCTATGCGGACACCAATCTCAGCAGTGTAATCTCCGACGGGGCGCCAAAGCGCTTCGGCGGCCCCCAGTAACCGGTTCCTCGGCTGGTGTAAATCAGCATCTCATTGAGTCGATCGAGGCCCGCCAGAAACGGCTGCTGCATAGGTACAAACAGGTTCCAGGGCCAGAACTGGCCGCCATGGGTGTGTCCCGATATCTGCAGGTGGAAACCCGCTTTTTCCGCCTCATGTGCCGAGCGCGGTTGGTGGGCCAGGAGGATTCTGTGGCTGGCGTGTTCCGGTGCGCCGGCTAGTGCGCTGTGCGGATCGCTGCGGTGAGTGGGATCGAAGCGTGCGGCGCTGAAATCGGTGACGCCTGCCACCAGTAGGGTGGCGCCCCGATGTTCTACCGTGACGTGCTCGTTGAGCAGTACGCCAAGGCCGAGGCGGCGGAACTCTTCGGTCCATTGATGCACGCCGGAATAGTATTCATGGTTGCCGGTGACCAGGTAGCTGCCGTAGCGCGCTTTCAAGCCTGCCAGGGGCTGGGTATGAGCGCCGAGGCGTTCCACATCACCATCGACCACATCGCCGGTAACGGCGATCAGGTCCGGGTTCAGGCCGTTGACCTGGTTAACCACCGCCTCCAGAAAACCCCGCTTGATGGTGTGCCCGATATGGATATCGCTGATCTGCGCGATGGTGAAACCCTGCAGCGCTGCCGGCAGGTCTTTTAGCGGTACATCCACATGAACGACCCGCGCCAGGCGGCGCGCATTGATCAGCCCGATCAGGCTGGTCAGCGACCCGAGCACCACCACGGCAAGAGCGGAGTAGAACGAGATCTCCGGTGTCAGCAGAGAGAATATCCACAGCGCAGCCAGCACCAAATCACGCAGCAGGGTCAGCACCAGCAGGGAGGAAAACAGCCCCATCATCAGGTAGCCGGCCCAGGCGATCCTATCGTGAATACGGTCCACAAACACTGCCAGCGGCATCAGTGTGCAGGAGAGGACGAGGCCCAAGGTGACCAGTATTGAGCTGGCGATACCCAACTCCAGGCCAGTGCAAAGCCGCCAGCCGATATAGGCGTGCAGCAGGGCAAGAATGGAAAGAACACGGAAACGGGATCTCAAGGATTATCCTCTACGCAGTGATGTCAGCCTGAGATTATAAGGAGCTGTTGGCCGGATGGAGCTTTTATGTACGGGAAATATGTATTCCTGATCTACTTTTCTTGGTTTTAACGTCCGTGACTTAACCGGGTATTAAACAGCATCGACCGGTTTTCCTTTAGCGGGGCCAAGACGGCGGCGGGCAAAATCTGGATAATACCGCCTTTCAACGCCAGCCCCGCTGCTATCCATCCAATCACCACCCAATCCGGTACATCACCCATGGAAATCAAGGTCAACTTTCTCGACAACCTCCGGCTTGAAGCCAAGTTTGATGACTTCACCGTGATCGCCGACCAGCCGATTCGCTACAAGGGCGATGGTTCGGCACCGGGTCCGTTCGACTACTTCCTGGCGTCATCGGCGCTGTGCGCGGCGTACTTCGTCAAGCTGTACTGCAACGCGCGGGATATCCCGACGGAGAATATCCGCCTGTCGCAGAACAACATCGTCGATCCGAACGACCGCTATAACCAGATCTTCAAGATCCAGGTGGAGCTGCCGGAAGATATCTCCGACAAGGATCGCCAGGGGATTCTGCGCTCCATCGAGCGTTGTACGGTGAAAAAGGTGGTGCAGACCGGCCCTGAGTTCCAGATCGAGGTGGTGGAAAACCTGGATGAAGACGCTCAGGCGCTGTTGATGGGCGAAAGCGACAGCGATTCCGCTACCTGGATCGAGGGTAAGGACCTGCCGCTGGAACAGACTATCGCCAATATGACCGGTATCCTGGCGGACCTGGGGATGAAGATCGAGATCGCCTCCTGGCGCAATATCGTGCCCCATGTCTGGTCGCTGCATATCCGCGATGCCGCGTCGCCCATGTGCTTTACGAATGGTAAGGGCGCTACCAAAGAGAGTGCGCTCTGCTCGGCGCTGGGTGAATTTATCGAGCGCCTGAGCTGCAACTTCTTCTACAACGACCAGTTCTTCGGGGAAGAGATCGCCAACGCCGAGTTTGTGCACTACCCGAACGAGAAGTGGTTCCAGCCCGGCCCTGAAGACGAACTGCCGGCAGAGATCCTCGACGAGCACTGCCTGGAGATCTACAACCCGGAAGGCGAGCTGTTCGGCTCTAACCTGATCGATACCAACTCCGGGCGTATCGATCGTGGTATCTGCTCGCTGCCGTTTGTGCGTCACTCCGATGGTGAAACGGTGTACTTCCCGTCAAACCTGATCGAGAACCTGTTTCTCAGTAACGGTATGAGCGCCGGTAACACCCTGTATGAAGCCGAGGTGCAGTGCCTGTCGGAGATCTTCGAGCGGGCAGTGAAGCGCGAAATCCTGGAGCAGGAACTGGCGCTGCCGGACGTACCTGCCGAGGTGCTCGCCAAGTACCCGGGTATCGTCGAAGGGATCGAAGCGCTGGAAGCCCAGGGCTTCCCGGTGCTGGTGAAGGACGCCTCCCTGGGCGGCCAGTTCCCGGTGGCCTGTGTCACCCTGATGAACCCGCGTACCGGCGGTGTGTTTGCCTCCTTTGGCGCGCACCCGAGCTTCCATGTGGCGCTGGAGCGCAGCCTCACCGAGCTGCTGCAGGGGCGCAGTTTTGAAGGTCTCAACGATGTGCCGCCGCCGACGTTTAACTCCATGGCGGTGACCGAGCCGAACAACTTCGTAGAACACTTTATCGATTCCACCGGTGTGGTCTCCTGGCGCTTCTTCAGCGCCAAGTCCGACTTCGAGTTCTGTGAGTGGGACTTCTCTGGAAATAAAGAGTCTGGAGATAAAGAGTCTGGAGATAAAGAGTCGGGCGATAACGAACATGAAACCGCCACGCTCTACGGCATTCTTGAGTCCCTCGGTAAGGAAGCCTACGTGGCTCATTTCGAAGAGCTGGGCGCGCCGGCCTGCCGTATCCTGGTGCCCGGTTTCTCCGAGGTGTACCCGGTGGAAGACCTGGTCTGGGATAACACCAACAAGGCGCTGGATTACCGTGAGGATATCCTCAATCTGCACCGTCTCGACGACGATGCCCTGGCCGACCTGGTAGAGCGTCTCGAAGAGAGCCAGCAGGATAACTACACCGATATCAAAACCCTGATCGGCATCGAGTTCGACGAGAATACCAACTGGGGGCAGCTCACGATTCTCGAGTTGAAGCTGCTGATCAGCCTGGCGCTGCAGCGCCATGATGAAGCGCTGGAACTGGTCGAAGCCTTCCTGCAGTACAACGACAACACCGTGGATCGTGGCCTGTTCTACCAGGCGGTCAACGCGGTGCTTGAGATCGTGCTGGATGACGAGCTGGAGCTGGACGACTTCCTGCCCAACCTGAGCCGTATGTTCGGTGAAGAGCGGATGGCCGCGGTGGTTGGCTCGGTCTCCGGTGAAGTGCGCTTCCACGGTCTTGAGCCCACCAGCATGAAGCTGGAAGGACTGGATCGCCATCTGCGCCTGATCGAAAGCTACAAGAAACTGCACGCGGCGCGTGCGTCAAGAGCTGCGGCGGTGGAATAACATTACCAGGCGGCGTCCCTCGTGCCGCCTGATCACCGCTCAAAGAAAAAGGCCCACCTCCTGAGGAGATGGGCCTTCTTTATGTCTGCCGCTGGCGTGAGCTCAGCAGCCGTTTTTTCGCACAGCCGTATCAGCCGGTGATCTTGCGCTCTGCACGCCACTGCGCCAGCGCTTTGCTGGCGTTCTGAGTCAGCGGCAGATCCAGGGCGGCGATCAGTTCGCCACGGTTGGTACCCATGTCTTCGAGGATAGCGTTATCCAGGTCGAGCAGCTTCACCAGGGAGCGGCGATACTTCCACTCTTCAAAGCGCTGAACCAACGCCTGTTGCCACTGAGGGCGCTGTTTTTCGGCTTTGTCTGCCTGGTTGAAAGGGTGCTGCAGACTGGGTGCATTGACGTTCAGGTCATATACGGACATTAGAGGGGCCTCTGATCTATTCTATGGCGATATTTTATGTTTATCGCTCGTTATGCAGTTCATATGACTGCTTAGTAAATCTATATGCGGTGGATGATCCTGGTTTTGCTCGTCAATATCAAAGTATAAAAAATATACGTTTGATGAAGTTTTACTCACCTATCCTGACCATTTGGTTAACAGGGCTTGATGCGGCACGAGAATAAGCGGTTTATGTTGCAGAGAGAGTGGTTCGCGAGTCTCGATTGAGGTCAGTGAAGTTCACTGCATGGAGGTTGAAATGAAGAAAGTTGTTCTGATTACCGGAGGCGGAAGAGGAATCGGTGCGGCGACGGCGAGGCTACTGGCCAGCCGGGGCTACGCGGTCTGCATCAATTACCGCCAGCGTGCGGACTCTGCGGCTGAAGTGGTGGCTGCTATCGAGGCGGCCGGCGGTGAGGCTTTAGCGCTGCAGGCCGATGTGTCTGATGAGACGCAGGTTATCTCTCTCTTCGATGAGACCGAACGCAGGCTGGGGCCGGTTACGCACCTGGTGAATAACGCCGGTGCGCTGTCCACCCAGTCGCGGCTGGTGGATATGGAGCTCGAGCGTTTTAATCGTGTGATGGCGGCTAATGCGACCAGCTGTTTTCTCTGTTGTCGTGAGGCGGCGCGGCGGATGGCGGCGGGCGGCGCTATCGTTAACCTGTCATCCGTGGCCGCTCAGCTGGGTGCTGCGTTTGAATACGTGGATTATGCCGCGGCCAAGGGCGCGGTGAACTCGCTGACCAAGGGGCTGGCAAAGGAGCTTGCGGGCGAGGGGATCCGCGTCAATGCGGTCAGCCCGGGGCTGATCTATACCGATATCCACGCCGATGGCGGCGAACCGGGCAGGGTCGACCGACTCGGACCGACCCTGCCGATGCAGCGCGGCGGTACGGCAGAAGAGGTGGCTAACGCCATCGCCTGGCTGCTGTCGGATGAGGCCTCCTATGTGACAGGAACGATCCTCGATGTGGCCGGCGGGCGCTGAGGCCTGATCAGCCCAGTTCCAGTCGGTTTCTGCCGTTTGTTTTTGCCTGGTAAAGCGCATCGTCGGCGCGTTTGATCAGGGTCTCCTGGGAATCGCCGCTCTCGTATTGGGTGATACCGAAACTGGCGGTGAATGGTGGCAGGTTTTTCTCCTCAAGCTGCTCGAAGATCTGGCGCAGCTCCTCCGCGACCACTGCGGCCTGCTGCTTGCTGTGGTTGCGGAACAGCAGCGCAAACTCCTCACCGCCAAGCCGGAAGATCAGGTCACTGCTTCTGACGTTTTCACGAATCAGTTCCACGGTGCGAACCAGTACCCGGTCACCGACATCATGGCCCCAGCGGTCGTTGATGCCTTTGAAGTTGTCCAGGTCGAGTATCAAGAGACTCAGCGGCATTCCGCGTTTGGCCAGTTGGATCTCCTGGGCAAGGGTTTCATCCCACTTGTGACGGTTTAAGGCGCCGGTGAGTTTATCGGTGGTGGCCAGTTGCAGCAGCTGCCTTTCCACCTCGCTGCGGTTTTTCATTTCACTGGTGAAGCTGTCCAGCACACCATCGATATTGGCCGCCAGACGAGCAAGCTCATCATCTCCCGCGGCAGGCTCCAGGGATATTTTCGTGGCGGAGCTTCCCTGCAGAGAATGATTTAGGCGGTCCACCTTGCGCTGTATTTCGCCCATGTGCCGGCGAAAACTGACGATCAGATAAAGAGTGATGTAGATGCCGATAACAAAAGCGCCGCTGCCCAGTGCAATATCGACCAGCAGAAAGCGCTGCTGGTGGCTCGCGGTGATCTCGGCTACCTCTTCGGTTAATCGCTCTATCTGCTCAAGCAGTACTTCGGTTGCCAGATCCATCTGCTCGGCGGCAGCATCCAATGCGGCGGCGTTTACTTCGCTCAGGGGCTGAGCCAGGCTCTCGCTGATTCGAGCATGGAAGCTTCCCTGGCTTTGCGCATATGCCTGCAGGTGCTGCAGCAGTTCTTTATGCGCCTGCATGCCATCAACAATTTCATGCTGTTTTAGTGCGGTATTTGCCACTGTCACGGCTTGGTCGAGCAGTGCCTCTACCTGCTCGGAATGCTCAATCAACTGCATGTTCAGGTGCTGCTGCTCGACCGAGGCTGGGGGCGTCGAGGAGGCCGCTAAGCGTGTGCGCTCCAGCAGAATATGCTGTTCCAACTGCTTCATTTCGAACTCGGAGGCGATCTCGGTGAGGGGTATATCGATCTCCGCGAGTTCCCGCATTTCACGGCTGATACTGTCGAGCTGTATGACCGAATAGATGATGACCAGCAGGATAAAACTGAGCAGGATGGTCGACAGGCCGCCGATCTTTCGGGTGAATGAGGCGCTGAGCCAGGAGAGGATCGAATGGGTCATTGCAGTTCCTTGCAGAAGGCTGGCGCAGTATAGCAAATCAGTAAGTTAGAAACGGTCCCAGTAAGGTGGGTCGCCGAAATAACCATCCATAAAATCGATAAAGCTGCGCACCTTGCTGGCCATTAGCTGGCGGTGTGCGTAGACCGCATAAAGCCCCATGGGCTCGGGTTCATGCTCCTCCAGCAGTACCTTGAGTTTACCTTCGGCGATTGCTGGCCCGGTGATAAAAGTGGGTTGGATAGCGATGCCACCGCCCTCGATGGCGGCGTGCACCAGCACATCTCCGTTGTTGCAGGCGACCTCATTACCTAGGCTGATACCCTTTTCCCTCAGCCAGCGATGCATCGGCAGGATGGCATCGTTTTCCACATAGCTGTAGCGCAGATAGCGGTGCCCCTGCAGATCTTCAAGCCTTGCTGGTTCGCCATGCTCCGCCAGGTATTCGGGGGAGGCGACGGTAACCAGTCGCACCGGCGCAATACGCTTCGCGATCAGCGATGAGCTGCGCAGGTGGCCGATGCGAAGGGCGATATCAAAGCCCTCTTCAACGATATCGACCTTACGGTCGTTCAATTGCAGGTCGATGCTTACGGCGGGATGCTGGCGCTGAAACTCAACCAGCATCGGTGCCAGATGGTGGGAGGCAAAGGAGACCGGAGCGCTGACCCTGAGCCGACCCTGAGCGCTCTCCTGCATATCCCCAAGCTGACTTTCCACCGCTTCTATCTCATCCAGGATCTGCTGCGCACCCTGCCAGTAGCGGGTGCCCGCTTCGGTGAGATGGACCTTGCGTGTGGTGCGGTTGAGCAGGCGGGTGCCTAAATGCTGTTCCAACTGGGAAACATATTTGCTGACCAGCTGCGGCGACATCTCCAGCCGCTCGGCTGCACGGGTGAAGCTGCCTTCGGTTGCCACGGTCGTGAACGCACGCATCGCGTCGATACGGTCCATACAGGCCTCCTGTTACAGGGGGAGCGGTTTATTAACAATGCTGCGTTTATAATATACCAATAATGACTGTCTTATTAAGCGAACATGAGGATAGTAGACTAGCCTCATAACTTGAAGCACAGGGCTTCAGGCATCCTGTTAATACGAAGTGAGGTACAGACTCATGAACGCAACTCTTTCCAAGCTCCTGTTCAGTTCTAACGGTGGTTTTGGCTCCCTCGTGCTGCGTGTGCCTGTGGGTATCATTCTGGCTGCGCACGGTTCGCAGAAACTCTTTGGCTGGTTCGGTGGCTACGGTCTGGAAGGCACCGGTCAGTGGATGGCCAGCATCGGTCTGCAGCCTGGCTTCCTGATGGCTCTGCTGGCCGGTAGTGCTGAATTCTTCGGTGGTATTGCGCTGCTGCTGGGTCTGCTGACCCGCCCGGCGGGACTGGTTACCGCATTTGCGATGCTGGTTGCGATCTTCAGTGTTCATATCGGTAACGGCCTGTTCATGTCCAACAACGGTTACGAGTTCGCCCTGGCACTGTTTGCGATGACTGCGGCACTGGCTGTTCAGGGTGGTGGTCGCCTGTCTGTGGATAGTCTGCTGAGCAAACGTCTCTGATAAGAGCGGGCTAATCCAGACAGGGGGGCGCAAGCCCCCCTGTCATTTTTAGCTGGCTAGTTTCGGGCGAATACGAGAGGAGGTGAGGCAGATGTTGGTGAATGGTATCTGGAAGGAAAACTGGCAGCCGGTTCAGGCCAAGGATGAGGAAGGGCGTTTTATCCGCCAGACCTCCTCGTTCCGTCACTGGGTAACGCCGGATGGTTCTGCCGGCCCTACTGGCGATGCCGGGTTCAAGGCCGAAGCAGGGCGTTACCAGCTGTACGTGGCCTATATCTGCCCCTGGGCGTCCCGGGCGCTGATGGTGCGAAAACTGAAAGGGCTGGATAAGCTGATCGATGTCTGCGTGGTGAATCCGGTATTGACCGATCAAGGCTGGCAGTTTGGCGGCTATCCCGGCGCCGATGAAGACACGCTCAACGGCGCCCGCTACATGCACGAGCTCTACACCCGTGCCGATCCGCAGATTTCCGGTCGCGCCACGGTTCCGGTGCTCTGGGATAATAAAACCGGCACCATCGTCAATAACGAGTCCGCGGATATAGTGCGCATGCTGAACAGTGCCTTCAGCGGCTTGGTCGATCAGGGACCGGATCTTTACCCGGCGGATCTGGCTGGCGAGATCGATGCACTCAACGACTATATCTACACCAACCTCAACAATGGTGTGTACCAGGCGGGGTTTGCATCCAGCCAGCAGGCCTATGAAGAAGCCTACGCAAAGGTGTTCGCTACTCTGGATGAGCTGGAATCCCGCCTGTCTGATGGCCGCAGCTATCTGTTTGGCGAGCGCCTGACCGAAACCGATCTGCGCCTTTTCGTCACCCTGGTGCGTTTTGATGCTGCTTACCACGGTATCTTCAAGTGCAACCGTAATACGCTGAAAGCGATGCCCAATCTGCATGCCTATGTGCACCGGGTGCTGGCGCTGGACGGAATTGCTGAGACCGTGCGCATCGACCATATCAAGGCGGGGTATTATTCGGTCAAGGCGTTAAACCCGGGCGGCATCGTGCCGGTCGGACCCTACGAAATTTAACAGGATAGGGTGTGCCCGCTTGGGGCGCGCCGGTCCAGGAGGAGCTCCTATGAGCACAGCAACCGATATTCTCTACATTTCCCACGGTGGCGGCCCGATGCCGCTGCTGGGTGACCCGGATCACCAGGAGATGGTCGACCGCCTGGTTGAGATCTCTGGCAAGCTGAAGAAGCCCTCAGCGATTCTGGTGATCAGTGCTCACTGGGAGGAGTCCGTGGCGACGATTACCGCAGGTGCCAACCCTGAGCTGATCTACGATTACTACGGTTTTCCGCCGGAATCCTACGAGATCAAGTACCCGGCACCGGGCGAACCCGCCCTGGCGCAGCAGATTCACGGCGCGCTGGAGCAGGCTGGTTTAGCGGTGAAACTGGATCAGCAGCGCGGTTTCGACCACGGCTTGTTTGTACCGTTGAAGCTGATGTATCCGCAGGCGGATATTCCCTGCGTGCAGCTTTCGCTGGTGAAGAACCTGGACCCGGATACGCATCTGAAGATCGGCCAGGCGCTGCAGGCTCTGGACTATGACAACCTGCTGGTGATCGGCTCCGGCTTCTCGTTCCACAATATGCGTGCCTTCTTTGCGCCGGAAACGCCGGCTATCAGAGCGGGTAATCAAGAGTTTGAAGACTGGCTGGAAGAGACCTGTGGCAGCGCAGAACTCAGCGAAGAGCAGCGCTACGAGCGACTGCTGCACTGGGAGAACGCGCCCCATGCACGCTTCTGCCATCCACGCGAAGAGCATCTGCTGCCGATTCATGTCTGTTACGGCATGGCTGGCCGCGCCTGCGATGAGCATATAGCGGCCCGCATACTGAGAAAACAATCCGGTATCTTTCACTGGACACTGCCGGCCCGCTGAGTCAGTCAGGCTGAATCAGCCAGGGAGCAGGCTTCTCAAACATGAGTAGTCTGCTTTTTCACCTGACTGAGCGAGGTGAAGCCGGCGATGATCGAAGAGGCCACCCGTAATGCCAGGGAGGGGGCCGAGAAGTTCGCCGCCGACTCTTAAAGCACGCAGGGCAAGATCCGCAAGGCCAGCCAGGGGCTGTTCAGCATTAGCGCCCGGTACAGCAACAATCCATAGATCAAGAAACTCCGGGTGGTATCGACCGTAGAGTGTTGCCGTCGGACTGATCGGTGTGGCAGAGACTCGTTTGATAAGCTGCAGCTATAGCACCCTTAGCGAAATCCAAATTCTCTAAATAGTGACTGTTTATTAATCTGAAGATGTTGATAAATACCACAGCAGGAGAAAAGCTATGGGTCAGGTTCTTCGTTACGTTTTGGCTGATGCGGGAGTTGCTGCCGTCAGCGCTGATGCAAAGCCGGTTGTCGAGGTTGAGGCTGCTGAATGCGGACACTGCAATTACGCTGACAACTACTATGGTGACCAGGTCTGCCGTCCCCGTCCGGTAAGTTGACCGGGGTGACCCAGGCGAGTCTGGGACTTCAGAATCGGTAAAAGCCCCTCAGTTCTCGCTGGTGGGCTTTTTGTTTTCGGTCTCTGGCTGATGTTGAAGCGGGCAGCCAAGCTAGATCTTGCCGAGCGATAAGGCTTTAACTGAAGTGCTGCAGCATTTACTGCAAATGTCCGTCATATTGCTATGACGCTGATGACTGGCTAGCAGCCGTTCCGATAGCCGGGATGTTCCTGGTTTCATTCCGAGTTTGTGCAGTTTCTTTTCCAATAAAAATAATCTTGTAGTGGCCAGGTCGAAAGGTCCGCGCCTATTGCAGCTTTCTTTGGCTGAATGAAACAGCCCGCTGTGTAGACAGGGTTTAAATGGCCGGTAGCGATAGTTGAAGAAGATTCGAGTGAATGTTGGAGAAGTACGTTCATGCAGGCGGAAAAGATTGAGCAGATTCACAGGCTTTGGGATGAGCTGGCTGCGTTCCCCGCAGTGGATATGGGGCAGGCGTTAACGCACTTTCAGGAGACGGTATGCTCATTGATCAACTCAACCGACTCCTACTGGCTGGGAGGCCTGCGCTTATCGGATCGGGGGCAGCATGACCTGGCTCAGGGGTGGCGGCCGCGTCAGATCGTCAGATTGGTCGACACCGAGGGGCGCAAGCTTGCCAGGGTCGAACGCTTCAGACGGCTGGAACGGGGCAATCCCGATATTTCGGTCTATGCCAATCTATGCGGACCCGAGCAGTTCAAGATCACATCCCTGCATGAAGTGATCGAACCGGAGTGGTTCGACAGCGACTACTACAAGTTGTTGTTTGAGCCGTTCGGGGTTCTCGATGTGTTGTACGTGACGGTGCGTCTGGGGCCGTTTGCCGAGTCTTGGTTCGCGTTTGAGCGCAGTGACAGAGATGCACCGCGTTTTAATGATGAGGATCGAGCGCTGCTTGAATACTGCACCAGACCGATGAACTGGTTCCACCGGCGTATCGCTCTGCACCAAGGCATGATGATGATCAAAGATCCGCTGACCGCGGCGGAAAAGCGTGTCATGGCGCAGCTGCTATCGGGGAAAACGGAAGTTCAGATCGGCGAAGAGCTTAACCTGACCCGCAGCACCGTACATACCTACAGCGTAAGAATCTGCAAAAAACTTGGTGTGCGTGGTCGCACGGGGCTCACCGCGCTATGGCTGGGCAGTGCCGAAGGCACCATCTGGTAAACAGAGCGAACACCGTCAGCACGGCAGCCTTCGCCAACCAAAAAGCCACCCCGGTCAGGGTGGCTTTTTTTGTTGTCAGCGGCTGAGCGGCGAACTCAGAGGCCTGACTTCATACCGACTGAGGTTCGGAAGTGACGTCCTGCTCATGCACAGGTTTGCGTGACCAGTAGCCCGCCAGAATCGACCCGGAAATGTTATGCCAGACAGAGAACAGGGTGCCGGGCATGGCTGCGATCGGGCTAAAGAACTTCATCGCCAGGGTGGTGGCCAGTCCCGAGTTCTGCAGACCCACTTCAAAGGCGATGGTGCGGCTGATTGCAGCATCAAAACCAAACAGACGACAGAGCCCGTAACCGAGCGCCAGACCGAAGCCGTTGTGCAGGACAACCGCCAGTGCCACGGCCAGTCCCTGAGACGCCAGGTTATCGCGTGTCAGGGCAACGACGATGGCGATAATCATGACGATGCTGGCCATGGATACCAGCGGCAGCAGCGGCTCGAGCGGTTTGATCACGCCACGGGCCAGCCTGTTCAGCGCTACGCCGACGGCCACCGGCACTAGCACGATCTTGACCAGGCTAAGCAGCATGCCAGCGACCGGCACATTAACGCTTTGACCGGCCAGCAGCTCGGTCAGCAGAGGCGTCGCCAACACGCCGATCAGGGTGGAGATTGCCGTCATGGAGATCGACAGCGCCACGTTACCGCCGGCCAGGTAGGTCATCACGTTGGATGATGTGCCACCGGCGACGCAGCCCACCAGAATCATGCCCACGGTCAGTTCGGGGCTGAAACCCAGTGCCAGGCTGATGCCCAGTGCGAGCAGCGGCATGACCGAAAACTGCAGGATAACGCCCAGCAGGATCGCAGTGCGGTAGCGCAGCACGTTAACAAAATCTGCGGGTGTCAGGGTCAGCCCCATGGCCAGCATGATGATGGTCAGCAGCGGAACGATGGCGCTTTTGAGATCCACAAACAGGTTGGGCAGGAAAAAGGCGCAGGCCGAAAACAGCACTGCCCAAAGAGGGAAGAGTTGTGTAATTCTGGTAATCATTCGAACTCCCGGGTTCGATCAGGTTGGGTTAGCTGAGGGTGGGGCGGTCTTCTGAGGGCCGCGCCCGCGTATCTGGCTCTGTGTTGCGGAAAGTAAGCGACTCCTGATCGCGGAGATTTTTTATGGGCAGTGTGATCGCGAAGTTGATTGTTTTCTGCACAGGGGCGCGCAGGATATATGCCGTCGGCCCCTTTGCCAAGCAGACAGGTTGTTGCCGAGGTTGAACCGGTGGGGAGATAAAGCCCCGGTGTCCGGGGCTGTGGATAAGGTGGCTGAAGGATTATTCCACGGTGATGGTGATTTTTTCCGATACCACCGGGGGATCATGGGGCTGATGTGCCATATCGCCCAGAATCAGCTGCAGCGTATGAGTGCCCGGTTCCAGTGTGAGTTCGGTTTCGGTCTGGCCACCACCGAAATGCTTTACCTGGTCTCCCATGGGGGCATCCATCGGCGGCAGCTCGCCATCGATCAGCAGATGATGGTGGCCGGTGTTTTCCTTGTCTGTGCCGGCAGGGGCCACGCCCATCCCCTTGAGGCCAAAGGTAACAGTGAAGGTAGCCGGCACAGTGGCACCGTCACTGGGTGATACTATGTAGGCTTCGGCGCCTTCCGGTGAGGACGCGGCAAAGACGCTGGTACTCAGGAGCGCTGTCAGCCCTGCTGTAGCGAGTAGTTTCTTCATAATCAAACGTCCATATCCTGGATGATGTTGGGTTACGTTCTGATGAGGTGAGAGTCGCAACTGCACCGACCCGACCTTTGCAAGGTAGTCTGCGCTGGCGACCTGCGCCAATTTCAGTAGTTGCGCCGGCTCCAGCCGTGTCTGGGCCGCCCTTAATAGAATGCGCAGTGCCCGTTTATCTGTATCCAGCACGCGTTTGTTACGGGTCCACAGCATTCACATACGAAGCGTTTTATGGATCCACAGGCTCGAGTTGCGCATCAGTGCTCAAGCGGTTGTTATCGATGAGTTAAATGCAACGGGAGTCTGAACGGCCCGGATGATCAGATTTATGGATCAATCAGCCTAGGTTTTTGGCCTGTTTTCGACCGGTTTCGGTGAGTAAAGTGGCGGCATTGAAATTTCTCACAGTATCGAGGTGAATTGAATGTCCAACGCTCTTGGCCAGCAGGCGCTTGACCAGCTTTTCTTTCAGGCTCACAGCTATAACAGCTTTGCCGATAAAGCGATCAGCGAAGAAACCATCGCCGAGCTTTACGAGCTGCTGAAATGGGGGCCCACCTCCATGAATACCCAGCCGGCCCGCTACCTGTTTATCCAGAGTGACGAAGCCAGGGAACGCCTGCTGCCGGCGATGATCGCCAGCAACGCGGAAAAAACCCGCAATGCACCGCTGACCGTGATTATCGCCAGCGACAGCGAGTTCTACGAGCACCTGCCGACCCAGTTTACCGCCTATGACGCAGCCCCCCTGTTTCGTGAAAACAGCGGTCTGGCCGAGGAAACCGCTTTCCGTAACGGCTCCATGCAGGGCGCCTACCTGATTACGGCTGCCCGGGCGCTGGGGCTGGCCTGTGGGCCGATGAGTGGCTTTGACAAAGAGAAGGTGAACGCCGAGTTCTTCCCGGAAGGGCGCTGGAAGGTCAACTTCATCGTCAATCTGGGCTACGCCACCGAGGGTGGGCATCATCCGCGTGGTCAGCGCCTCGCGTTTGATCAGGTTGCTGCGATTCTGTGAGGAATCCTCTGGCGAGGGCTTAGCGGGGCTTTGGAGTCAGCGCGCTGATTCTGCTGGTGTATCTCCGGCTGAGCCTGAATCTGCCAACGTCTTAGCTGAAGAAAAGGGCCGGTGGACCTGAACAACAGGTGCATCGGCCTTTTCTATTTTCGGTGGTCGGTGCTTTCCTCAGTGGCGCTGGTACAATGGCGCCATTTCAGGCTTTGTCGAGAGGACGATCAATGTTGGGAACAGCCCTTACCCCGGACGCAACCCGTGTACTGCTTTGTGGATGTGGAGAACTCGGCAAAGAGGTAGTTATCGAGTTGCAGCGGTTCGGTATCGAGGTGATCGCTGTTGACCGCTATGACAATGCGCCGGCGATGCAGGTTGCCCACCGCAGCCACACCATCAATATGCTCGATGGTGATGCGTTGCGTGCCGTGGTTGAGCAGGAAAAGCCGGACCTGATCGTGCCAGAGATTGAAGCGTTGGCGACTGAAACCCTGCTGGCGCTGGAAAGCGAGGGCTACAAGGTAGTACCGACTGCCCGCACCGCCCGTTTGACCATGGATCGCGAAGGGATCCGCCGCCTTGCCGCCGAAGAACTGCGGCTGCCCACCTCTCCCTACCGCTTTGCCGATACGGAAGAAGAGTACAATGCAGCGATTACGGCCGTTGGACTGCCCTGCGTGGTGAAACCGGTGATGAGCTCATCCGGCAAGGGGCAGTCGCTGGTGCGAGCTGAGGCCGATATAGCGCCCGCCTGGGAGTACGCTCAGGCCGGAGGTCGCGCTGGCAAGGGGCGGGTGATCGTCGAAGGCTTTGTGGACTTCGACTACGAGATCACACTGCTGACCGTCAATGCCGTGGATGGAATTCAGTTCTGTGCGCCGATCGGGCATCGTCAGGAAGGTGGCGACTATCGTGAATCCTGGCAGCCGCAGGCGATGACCGAACAGGCGTTGCTTAACGCCCAGCAGGTAGCGAAAGCGGTGGTGGAAAACCTGGCAGGCTACGGTATCTACGGTGTGGAACTGTTCGTCAAAGGCGATCAGGTCTGGTTCAGCGAAGTATCGCCGCGTCCGCATGATACCGGCCTGGTAACACTGATCTCCCAGGATCTTTCTGAGTTCGCGCTGCACGTACGCGCTATCCTTGGTTTTCCTATCGGCCCGATTCGCCAGCGTGGCCCCAGCGCTTCCGCAGTTATCCTCGGTGACGGTGAGTCGACTAACCTTAGGTTTGAAGGCATGGCCGCCGCGCTGGCCGATGTGGATACTCAGCTTCGTCTCTTCGGTAAACCGGAGATCGCCGGTAGCCGCCGCTTGGGCGTAGCACTGGCGCGAGCTGAATCGGTGGAAGAGGCGGTGGAGCGCGCGAAAGCTTCGGCGGCCAAAATCGTTATAAAATACTGATCTGTTTCACTCTGAAGACAGTCTTTCCTTCAGTCCAGTGCGCGATTATGGGAGAGTGTAAAACAGTCATGATGCAGCGGAAGTAAGCCTGAGAGATGAGTAAACTCAAAGTACTGGTGATCGACGACGCGAAGTTTATTCGCGAGCGGGTGACCGCCATGGTTCGCCAAGCGTTTCCCGAGTCTTCCGTCGATGCTTGTGAAAACGGCAAGGACGCGACCCGTGCGATGCAGCAGACCCAATACGACGTTTTGTTGTGTGACTGGGAGATGCCGGAGATGAGCGGCCTCGAAGTGCTGCAGTGGACCCGGGCCCAGGAAAATTACAAAACCACGCCGTTTCTGATGGTCACCAGCCGCGGGGAGCGCGAGTACGTACTCAAGGCGATTCAGGCTGGGGTTAACGATTACCTTGGCAAGCCTTTTACTGCTGAACAGCTGGTACAGAAAATCATCAAGGCGCTGGCTAAGGGCGGATCGCTGAGCCCCGAACAGCAGGCGCGTGCGGCAAAAATGCTGCAGGAAGAGAAGGCACGCAAAGAAGCGGCCGCACCGGCCAGCAAATCGATGCCCAAACCCAAGGGGCTGGCTCAGCTACGCTGCTCGGATCACACCTTCAAGTGCGCCATACGGGATCTGAACCTGCGAGAAGTGCGCGTGGTCATCAAGAACGAAGGTCGCTTCCCTGTGTTGCTCGATCAGGTGGTGGTCGATATTGAACAACTCTCCGGCGATTCGGTCGCACGTATCAACGGTTTTGTGCTGTCGATGCAGGCAGCGGAACCGCGCCAGAATACACCCTACGTTGATGTCAGGGTGCAGTTCGTGGATGACGATACCGACAAGATGGCACATCTGTCGAAATATATAGCCAGCGTGCGTTGATAGGAGAACGTTGATGACCGGCCGCAGTCTGTTCAGAACCCTTGTTTCCACCGCAGCCATCGCTGCCCTGCTTGCCGGCTGTGCCGGGAAGACACCGGAAGCGCCGGTACAGCCTAAGCTTGAAAATTCCGTCACGCCTAAACCGCTCAAGGTCGGCCAGTTGCAGGGGTATGGCCAGGAGCAGCAGCTCGCGCTGGCCGTGGTTTCCCATTACCTGGGAGCGCCGCTGTACCGGGTAAGCAACCCGATGAAGATCAGCCGCGATTACCGCATCGGCGGTGCCATGAAATCGCCCAACGGCAACCAGGCGGTGATTCTGTTTCGCGCTCTGGATGACACCCAGCGCTGGGCGATGGTGACCTTTTCGGTGCAGCCCGGTGCGGTGATGAACGCGTTCAACGTGGTCAGAAACGGTCAGCCAGGATACGCCCTGGTGTTGAAACACGCCCGCATCTGCACCGTCGAGGGCGCGGATAATCCGCCGGTCTGGGGTGGGAACGGTTGGGCGTTTTCGCAGACAGGTCCGGGACGCTTCGAGTGTAGTGGCCAGACTAAGGGGTCGCTCTACCAGTCTTTCAGTGGCATGCCCGGCATGATGGGGGCCTATGCTGAGTCCGGCGATACCGTACTCTATGACGAGCGCTGGCCGCTGTTGCAGGCTGTGGCGACAGGTATGGCCGCACTCTTCCCCAATCTACAGGTGCCGCAGATTCGCTGACGCGGCGGTGCAGTAAAACCGGAACCCGATAATGCTCAGTTACCAGCACGGCTTTCACGCCGGAAATTTTGCCGACCTGCACAAGCATCTGCTGCAGGTCGGTCTGCTTTCATCCCTGAACAAAAAAGCCAAGCCCTGGAGTTACCTGGAAACTCACAGTGGCCGGGCGATGTACGAACTGGCGGATGATCAGTCGCAGAAGACCGGTGAATACCGTGAAGGTATCGCCAGGCTTTGGCAGGCCGGCAGCCAGGATCCTCTGATTCAGGCCTACCTCGAGCAGGTGCGTAACGTAAACAGTGGAGATGAGCTGACCCGCTATCCCGGCTCGCCCAGCATCGCGGCGGGCATGGCGCGGGAGAATGACCGCATCGCCCTGATGGAACTGCACCCGACGGAGGTTGAGGCTCTGCGTGGGGTATTCCGCCGCGATGATCGCGTGGCCGTGCATCACCGTGACGGTTACGAGGGTGTATCGGCACTGTTGCCGCCGGATCCCCGGCGCGGACTGGTATTGATCGACCCCGCCTATGAGGTGAAGGAAGAGTACGAGCAGGTCGGACGTTTTCTGCGTAAGGCGCAGCGTCTTTGGCCGGTGGGTATGTTCGCGATCTGGTATCCGCTGCTGGCAGCCAATCGTTGGCAGGGGATGATCAAGAGCGTGGTCGATGCGGTGGATGGCGCGGTGTTGCGCAGCGAGCTGAGAGTTGCCCATGAAGACTGCGGCCGGATGTACGGCTCGGGCATGCTGATTGTTAATCCGCCCTGGCAGCTGGATAAGTCACTGGAAAGGGCAATGCCGCAACTGGCGGCGGCGCTGGGATTGTCTGCGGATGCGGTATCGCTGCAGTGGCTGAGAGAGCCGGTCTAGGTCTGACTGGCTCACATCGATTCCCGAAAAAGCGCTCAGTAGAGCGCTTTTTCGTCTTTAACCAGCTCCTGAAGCACTTCAAGGAACAGACTGTCAGCGTCACTGTGTTCGATAGGGATGTTGACGTTGGTGGTCGAGGACAGCTCTTCGGCAATCAGCTGGGCCGCGTTGGCCTGACCTGAATACTTGCGGGCGATCTCCTTGGCCTTGTCACAGATCTCCGGTTCGTCGAGGACCTTGCGAATAAAGCGCAGCAGCTCGTTGATCACACGTTCTTTGTTCTTGATATCGGATACGCTCATTGCAGTAACTCCCTAACCTTCATCTGCATTCACTATAACCTGACTCTCCGGAACTGCCCAGAGGTGGAAAAGGGGGTAGAAAATAGAGTTGTTTGGTTGATCAAAAAACGACAGGGTGACAGAATACCGGGCTCTTTTCTGTCGTTGGGGCCAGGAAATCCCGATCCCAGCGACTCTTTGTGGCTAATTAAGCAGTACCCGGCTTAGGGCTCAGAACAGAAACAGGTCCGCATGGGCGATCCCCGTACCGACCGGCTCCGAATCCACCGTCCATTCCGATGGGCATCCGAGGCTGATTTGCGCGGTTTGCGTTCGCAGGCGTCACTATCGCTGCGCTCGCGGGTGTTTTCAGACGCACTTTAATTGAACTGTTTGCCACCGGCACACTGGGTTGTCGGTGCTGAGTAGAGGGTAAGACAAGTGGAACAACTTTCAGGCGCAGAAATGGTCGTTCGCGCACTCCGTGATGAGGGCGTGAAGCATATCTATGGGTATCCCGGCGGGGCGCTTCTGCATGTGTACGATGCGCTTTTCCAGCAGGATGATGTCCAGCACGTTCTTGTGCGCCATGAGCAGGCTGCGACTCACATGGCCGATGCTTATGCACGTGCGACCGGTAAAGCCGGCGTCGCGCTGGTAACGTCCGGCCCCGGTGCGACCAATGCGGTCACCGGTATCGCGACTGCCTTTACCGACTCTATCCCGATGGTTGTCATCACCGGCCAGGTCATGAGCCACCTGATCGGGGAAGACGCCTTCCAGGAAACCGACATGCTCGGTATCTCCCGTCCGGTGGTGAAACACAACTTCAGTGTGCGTAACCCGGAAGAGATTCCGTCGATCATCAAGAAAGCGTTTTATATCGCCGAAACCGGTCGTCCGGGCCCTGTCGTTGTGGATATCCCCAAGGATATGACCACGCCGACAGATCGCTACCCGTACGAGTACCCGAAATCGGTCAAGCTGCGCTCCTACAACCCGATCAGCCGTGGCCATAGCGGTCAGATCCGCAAGGCTGTGGATATGATGCTGCAGGCACGTCGTCCGGTGATCTACTCCGGTGGCGGCGTCATCATGGGTGATGCCAGTGCCGAGCTGACCGAACTGGCGAAAATGCTGAACTTCCCGGTCACCAACACGCTGATGGGCCTGGGTGGTTATCCCGGTACCGATCGTCAGTTCGTCGGTATGCTGGGAATGCACGGTAGCTACGAAGCCAACATGGCGATGCACCACGCGGACCTGATTCTGGCCATTGGCGCCCGTTTCGACGACCGTGTGACCAACGCCGTCGACAAGTTCTGCCCGACCGCGCGTATCGTGCATATCGATATCGATCCGGCATCCATCTCCAAGACAGTCCGTGCCGACGTACCTATCGTTGGCCCGTCCAAGGTCGTGCTGGAAGAGATGATCGAGCAGATCAAGGACAGCAAGAAGCAGCCGGATGCGGCAGCGCTGGAAACCTGGTGGAAGCAGATCGAAGAGTGGCGCAGCCGTCACGGCGGTCGCTATGAAACCGCTGATTCCGAGCTGATGAAACCGCAGCAGGTGATCGAGATGCTGAGCAAGGTCACCGGCGGCGACGCGTTCGTCTGCTCCGACGTTGGTCAGCACCAGATGTTCGCGGCCCAGTACTACAAGTTCAACAAGCCCAACCGCTGGATCAACTCCGGTGGCCTCGGCACCATGGGCTTCGGTCTGCCGGCGGCCATGGGCGTGAAGATGAACTTCCCGGATGCGGACGTGGCTTGCGTCACCGGTGAAGGCAGTATCCAGATGAACATCCAGGAGCTGTCCACCTGCAAGCAGTACGATCTGCCGGTCAAGGTTCTCTGCCTCAACAACCAGTCTCTCGGGATGGTGCGTCAGTGGCAGGATATGAACTATGAATCACGTCACTCTCAGTCCTACATGAAGTCTCTGCCCGACTTCGTCAAGCTGGTCGAGGCGTACGGCCATGTCGGTATGAAGGTCGACAAGTACGCTGATCTGGAAGGTGCGATGCGTGAAGCGTTCTCCCTGAAAGACCGACTGGTGTTTATGGATATCGCGGTCGATCCGTTCGAGCACGTCTATCCGATGCAGGTACCGCGCGGTGCCATGCGTGACATGTGGCTGAGCAAGACGGAGAGGACCTGATCATGCGTCATATCATTTCAGTTCTGTTGGAAAACGAACCGGGTGCGCTGTCGCGGGTTGTCGGGCTGTTCTCTCAGCGCAACTACAACATCGAGTCGCTGACCGTAGCGCCCACCGAAGACTCCACCCTGTCTCGCCTGACCGTGACCACCACTGGTGACGATCGCGTGGTTGAGCAGATCACCAAGCAGCTGAACAAGCTGATCGACGTGGTCAAGGTGGTGGATCTGTCTGAAGGTGAGCACATCGAGCGCGAGCTGATGATGATCAAGCTGAAGGCCAACGGCCAGATGCGCGCGGAGATCAAGCGTACCTGCGATATCTTCCGCGGTCAGATCATCGACGTGACACCGAACACCTACACCGTTCAGCTGGTCGGCGCTTCCGACAAGCTGGATGCGTTTATCGCCTCGCTGGGCAACATGGCCAGCATCATGGAGGTGGTACGCTCGGGTGTTTCCGGTATCGCCCGTGGCGAAAAGGTGCTGAGCCTCTAAGTCAGGCGCTACAGCATCTGAAACCGCTATCGCCCTGCGCCAGTAGACGTTTGTGGCGGTAGCGGTTTTTTTTGTTGTCTGATTTCCGCCGTTGATTTAAAGCCCCAGCTCACTGAGCCCAGGGTGATCATCGGGACGGATTCCCTGTTCCCAGAGAAACTTGCGTTCTGACTCGGCGATCGGCAGATCATTGATGCTGGCGTGGCGCGCCTGCATTAGTCCGTTGTTATCGAACTCCCAATTTTCGTTGCCATAGGAGCGGAACCACTGGCCGCTGTCGTCCTGCCACTCGTAGGCAAAGCGCACGGCGATGCGGTGGCTGCCGAACGCCCATAGCTCCTTGATCAGTCGGTACTCTTGTTCTTTCTGCCACTTTCGTGTCAGAAACTGGATGATTTCGTCCCGGCCGTGGATAAATTCACTGCGGTTACGCCAGAGTGAGTTCTGTGTATAAGCCTGCGCCACCTGTTCTGGTTTGCGGCCGTTCCAGCCGTTCTCGGCGGCTCGAACCTTCTGGATGGCGGTTTCGCGGGTAAACGGCGGTAACGGCGGACGCGGTTCGGTTGACATCTTGACCTCTCCAGCAGAGGGGCGGCACTATGCGCCGCCCGTGGATTGAACCCTGCATTTACCTGGTGAGAGCTTACCAGGCAGAGTATTTCAGGAACTTGCCGCTCATGGTCACGACTACGCGGTCGCCCTTGGGGTTTTCCTCTTTATCCACTTCCATATTGAAGTCGATGGCGCTCATGATGCCGTCGCCGAACTTCTCCTGGATCACCTCTTTCAGGGTATCGCCGTAAACGCCCATGATCTCGTAAAAACGATAGATCAGCGGGTCGGTGGGTACGGTCTGTTCCCAGATCTTGGTGGGGAATGTCTGCAGCGCTGTGGATACCTCGCTGCCGAGCCCCAGGCAGTCGCAGATCGCAGCGGCCTGTTCCGGCGACGCGCTGTTCATCCCCAGACATGCGGAGGTGAGCCATACCGGTGAGGCATCGACTTTCTCGGCGATCGCTTCCCAGGTCAGCCCTTTTTCCAGTTTGCTGGCGATAATGGTTTCGGTCATTGTCACTTTGTCCATCAGAAGCTCCTTGGCTTTTGTCTATGCGTATTTCTTCAATGTTTATTTGCTTACATGCTTAATAGTTATTCACAGCTCTCGGCTGGGCCGGGGCAACGGAGTCTTTCTCTCCACCGTTGTCTGCATCGCTGCTGAGCAGCGTCGGATCGACTTCGCGGGTTTCGCTGGCGGCGCTGCCGCTTGAGCCAGAGAGGCTGCCGGAGCGTGCCACCAGGAAATTCACCAGGTAGTTGCGGATCTTGTAGTAGGCCGGCGTTTCGATAATTTCAGCCCGGCTGCGTGGTCTGGGAATGGAGATCTTCACCGATTCCGCCACCCGCGCCTGTGGGCCGTTGGTCATCAGCAGAATGCGGTCGGCGAGCAGGATCGCTTCATCCACATCGTGGGTGATCATGAACACCGTCTGGTGGGTTTCCGCCCAGATCTTGATCAGCTCCTCCTGGATAATCCCGCGGGTCAGCGCGTCCAGAGCGCCGAATGGTTCATCGAGCAGTAGCAGTTTCGGGCTGGTGGCGAAGGCGCGGGCGATACTGACGCGCTGGCGCATGCCGCCGGAGAGCTCCGAGGGTTTCTTCTGCAGCGAATGACCCAGGCCTACCATTTCCAGAAAACGGCTGCTGTGTTCGTTAACCTTCTCCTTGCTCCACTTGGGCCAACGCGCTTTCACGCCAAAGGCCACGTTTTGCAGGGTGGTCAGCCAGGGCAGCAGGCTGTAGTTCTGGAACACCACGCCGCGATCCAGGCTGGGGCCGGAAACCTCCTTGCCGTCCATGATCACGTTGCCGCTGCTCGGCGTATCGAGACCGGCGAGCACGTTCAGGATAGTGGACTTGCCGCAACCGGAGTGGCCGATGATGCAGACAAACTCGCCCTTATCGATGCCGATATTGACGTCCTCGAACACCACCAGCTCGCCGGATTTCGATGGGTAGCTTTTGCTCAGTCCTTCGATGCTTAAAAAGCGGTTGGACATGTGTTACTCCTCGTATTTCACCAGTTTCGCCAGTGACCCGAGCACCAGGTCCAGCAGCATGCCGATCAGCCCGATCATCAGGATCGAGAAGATCACGCTGTTCAAATCCAGGTTGTTCCACTCGTTCCAGACGTAGTAGCCGATGCCGGTACCGCCCACGAGCATCTCGGCGGCGACGATCACCAGCCAGGCGATGCCGATGGAGATGCGCATGCCTGTGAGGATGGTCGGTGCCGCCGCTGGCAGAATCACCAGGAAGGCGGTCTTCAGGGCGCCCAGTTCATGGGTCTGGGCCACGCGAATCCAGTCCTTGCGCACATTGGCGACGCCAAAGGCGGTGTTGATCAGCATCGGCCAGATGGAGCAGATGAAGATGACGAAGATCGCCGACTGCTCCGAGTCCTTGATCACGAACAGCGCCAGTGGCATCCACGCCAGCGGCGAGATCGGCCGCAGCACCTGGATAAACGGATTCAGCGCCCGATACATCAACGGTGACATGCCGATCAGAAAGCCCAACGGAATCGCCACCAGGGCCGCGGCGATAAAGCCGGTCAGCACCCGATACAGGGAGTAGGCGAGCTGGATACCGATCCCCTTGTCGTTGGGGCCTGCGTCGTAGAATGGATCGCTCAGTTCATCAAAGGCGTGGCTTAACACCTGGGAGGGCGGGGGAACCCGCGCCTCCTGGTCGGCACCGCCCATCAGCCGTTCGTACTCGGTCATCTCGCCGCTGGCGGCGGGAGGCTGGTTAAGCGCCTCCCAGACACCGAGCCCCACCAGCAGAATCAGCAGCGAGACGATAACGGCTTTCACATTGAGTGAGGCCATGGCTTAACTCCGCTTGATGGCGAAACTGTTGATGTACGCTTCGGGCTGGGTGTAATCGAACTCCTTGCCCATGATCATGTAGTTCTCATAGGTGCTGGAGGGCGGCTGGTAACCCAGATCCTTCATAACCTGGCTGGTATCGGAGGCCAGGTAGACCTGCTCGGCGATACCGCGGTAATCCACCTCGCCATTGATATAGCCCCAGCGCTTCATCTGGGTGAGGATCCATACCGCCATGGAGTGCCAGGGGAAAGGATCGAAGTCGATGCGGCCGGGCACGTCCTGCACCTTGGCTTCCAGGCCATCCACATAGCGCCCGGTGAGTACCTGCTGCACCACCACTTCCGGTTGGTTCAGGTAGTTGGTCGGTGAGATCGCCTTGGCGATTTCGGCCCGGTTTTCCGGCTTGGATGAATAGTGGGTCGCATCGACGATCGACTTGAACAGTGCCGCGTAGGTGTTGGGCATCTCGGTGGCGAACTTCTGGCTGCAGGCGAAGGCGCAGCAGGGGTGGCCCTCCCAGATATCCTTGGTCAGCATGTGAATAAAACCGACCTTTTCATACACGGCGCGCTGGTTGAACGGATCGGGGGAGAGATAGCCATCCAGGTTGCCGGCGCGCAGGTTGGCCACCATCTCCGGCGGCGGCACCACGCGGATCTGGATATCCTGGTCGGGGTCGATGCCGTGTTCCGCCACGTAGTAGCGCAGCAGGAAGTTGTGCATGGAGTATTCGAACGGGACACCGAACTTGAATCCCTTCCACTGCTTGGGATCGCGTTTGTCCTTGTGCTTGTTGTGCAGCACGATCGCCTGGCCATTGATGTTTTCCACCGCAGGCATGATGTACGGCGTGGCGCTGGAGCCCGCGCCCATGGTCATCGCCAGCGGCATCGGAGTCAGCATGTGTGAGGCGTCATACTCGCCGTTCAGTGACTTGTCGCGGGCCACGGCCCAGCCGGCGGTTTTGATCACCTCCACATCCAGGCCGTACTTGGCGTAGAAGCCCATGGGCTCTGCCATGATGATCGGAGTCGCGCAGGTGATCGGTACAAATCCCACCTTGAGCTTGGTTTTCTCCAGCGGCCCCATCGATTCCTTCACCGCCGCCTTGACCTTGTCCAGGGGCAGTACGCTGCCCAGTGCTGCGGCCAGGGTGCCGCCGCCCACCATGCGGATGAAGTTACGCCGGCTCGGGTCATGGTGGCCAAATACGCCGCGTACGATGGCGCTCTCCACCACCCGATCCATCATGTCGTCGCTGGAGTCGAACTGGTTGTTATCGGTCGGCGTCTCGGCAGAGTGGGAGTGACCTTTTTCCGCCTGCCTCTCCATCAGGATCTGTCGCTCCCGGTCGGAAAGGCCCTGAGCGGATTTGGCTTCTGCGCTGCAAAGCTCGCAGGTGCAGCTGTTGGAGTGGGTCAGGCTGTTGGACGCGTCAAACGGATTCGCCAGGCTCTTGGTCGTCATGAACGTGCTTCCTCTCGTTGTGAAGTTGGGCTCTGGTTCTAAATGGTGCGCTCGCCAGAAAACAGGGCAGCTTCCATCACCTGCCTCCGGCCAGGTTTTCCTTGCTGTCCCTGCTAACGCAAGTCCGATGCCAAACGGTCTTTTTGTATTTAAGTATTTGAATTTGAGTGTTTATTTTCTTAAAGGCTGCGATGGGGTAGATAACGAGATCTCGTTAACTACGAAATCTCGTCAGGTGTTTTTACGAAATATCGTAAGCTGGCGCGGAACTTGAACCAGGGAAAAGAACGGGTCTCTGCACGGTTTCAGGGAGGAAGGTATGTTCGATCGACACTTCGATGTTTCGGCCACCGCACAACTGGTAGTGGATGCGGTCGGTGATGCCGTTGTATGCGCCAACCAGCAGTGCTGTCAGTTGCTTGAACGCAGCCAGAAGCAGGTTCTGGCCATGCCGGTCAGTGCGCTTTTTGGTAAGAGCTTTCCTGAGCTGATCATTTTTACCCAGGAGCTGCTGGATAAAGGGCAGGGATGGACCGACCGGTTGAGTATCGAGATCCACGCGGAGCCTGTGCGTCAGGAGATTTCCGGTCGCTGTGTGAGGGCCGGTGATCAACATCACCTTTATCTGAGTCTGCAGCCGGCGGATGCGCTGCGGGCATTGCGCGACCGCTCTGATGCGAGCCGCCATCACAGCCATGGGCTGGGTCACTGGAACCGGGTGGCGCGGGTGTTCCAGGAGTTTGAGCGTGAGAACCAGCTGCTGCTTGATGCGGCCGGCGAGGGGATCTACGGGGTCGATACCGAGGGACTCACCACCTTCGTAAACCCGGCGGCTCAGGAGATCCTTGGTTATACCGCTGCCGAATTGGCGGGGAAGAATATGCATTCCACCGTGCATCACTCTCACGCGGATGGCTCCAATTTCAATGCTCGGCGCTGCCCGATTTTTGCTGCCTTCCGTGACGGTGAGGTACATAGCGTTGAAGACGATGTGTTCTGGAGCAAGGATGGCCGGCCAATCGATGTGGAGTACACCAGTACGCCGATTAAGGAAAACGGCCAGATAGTCGGCGCTGTGGTGGTGTTTCGCGATGTTTCGCAGAAAAAGGCGGACCGACGCCGATTGCTGGAGGTGCTGGAAGAGGTGCAGGCGTTGAAGCACCGGCTGGAGCTGGAAAACGCCTATCTGCAGGAGGAGCTCAACTCGGAGTTCAATCACCATCAGCTGATCGGCAGCAGCCACGCCATCCAGAACACCTTCCACCAGATACAGATGGTGGCGCCGACTGACTCGACGGTCCTGATTCATGGCGAGTCGGGCACCGGTAAGGAGCTGATTGCCCGGGCGATTCATGAGATGAGTGATCGTGCCGGTCGCTCGCTGATCAGGGTGAACTGCGCCGCCGTCCCCGAGGATCTATTCGAGAGCGAATTTTTCGGTCACGCCAAGGGCGCTTTTACCGGCGCTATTCAGGATCGCATCGGCCGCTTTGAACTGGCCGATGGCGGTACCCTGTTTCTCGACGAGGTTGGTGAGATTCCGCTGCATCAGCAGGGCAAGCTGCTGCGGGTGTTGCAGGAGCAGCAGTTTGAGCGCGTCGGCGAGGCAAAAACACGCCAGGTGGATGTACGCATTATCAGCGCCACCAACCGCAATCTTCGTCAATTGGTGGCCGATGGCCTGTTTCGTGAAGATCTATATTTCCGTTTGAACGTATTTCCCATTGAGTCTGAGCCTTTGCGGCGGCGTAAACAGGATATTCCTCAGCTGGCGCTGCACTTTCTGCGGCGTACCGAGCAGCGCGCGAACAAGGCCGGCCTACAGATCTCGAATGCGGGGATGGAGGCGCTGCAAGGTTATGACTGGCCCGGCAATATTCGCGAACTCGAAAATGTGATCGAGCGCCAGGTGATTCTGGCGAAAGGGGATCTGCTGCACTTCAGGGAGCTGCAGGAGGTCCTGCCGGAGGAGGGTGGCAGTAGTGCCTCTGGTCAGGAGGTGCTGCCGGCACGACTGATGGCCCAGCAGGAGAGAGAGAACATGATCAAGGCGCTGACATGCTGTGGTGGCAAGGTGTCCGGACAGGATGGCGCCGCCATGTTGTTGGGCCTCAAACCCACGACGCTGGCGTCTCGTTTGAAGAAGCAGGGTATAGACCCGAGGCGCTTCAAGGGCGGCTCGATGGGCCTTCCGGCCTGAGGCAGAGGGCGATGCCGATGGAACTCGAGGTAGGGTTGGGGTCTATCTAGGGAAACTATGAACAAGTTCATGGCATCTCAGGCTTACAGGCTGGATCACTATCAAGGCGGACTTTTGCCGGCGTAGTGGTGCTACGGAAAAAAAGTCCAACACAGAGAGTGGGCCAGCCTGCAAGCCCCGAAGGGCGCGGCATGAAGCCCCCATCTACGGCGTTGAGCTTTTTGCCAAGGGCTACGGCCATTGGCTGCAAAGCTCGCCTTGTACTTGGGCACTTCATGCCACGCTGAGACGCTATAGACTTAATCATAGCTTCCCTGGTTCTCAGTGTTGAAAATTTGAGCACGGTCTTGGCTAAAGGAGAGAGAAGATGTGCGATATCACCGGTTGTGGACAAAAACATTCAGACAAACCTCTACCTACGGCGCCGCTTGAGCAGCGTCGTGCCTTTCTGAAAGGGATGGCGGCACTGCCACTGGCGGTGGTGCTGGCCGATAGCCAGTTGGCACAGGCCGCGGGTGAGCGCATGGAAAAGGTGTCGCTGGCGCTGCCGGGCGGGCAGACAGCGAACGCTTATCTGGCACTGCCTGAAGGTGTCGACAAGGCGCCCACCGTGCTGCTTATCCATGAATGGTGGGGCCTTAACGATCAGATCAAAGCGGTGGCAGCGGAGCTGGCTCAGCTTGGTTTTGCTGCACTGGCGGTGGATTTATATAACGGCGAGTATGGCAGCACGCCCGAGGAGGCGAACGCACTGCGTATGGCTCTGGATTCAGAGGTGGCGACGCAGACGCTGGTGGGTTGGATCGATTGGCTTAAGCAGCACCCCAACAGTACCGGCAAGGTGGCAACCCTGGGCTGGTGCTTTGGCGGCGGCTGGTCGTTGAATGCCTCTTTGGCCACGCCGGTGGATGCCACGGTGATTTACTACGGTAGCGTTGCTAAAACTGCCGAGGAGTTGGCACCGCTGGAAAGCCCGGTACTGGGTCATTTCGGCACCCTGGACAACAATATCAATGAAGAGATGGTGGGCGGCTTCGAGAAAGCGATGGCCGAGGCGGGTAAAACCGATCTTGAGGTGAACTGGTACGTGGCCGATCACGCCTTTGCCAACCCCACCGGCTCCCGCTATGACGAGGAGGATGCGGCGTTGGCGTGGAGCCGGACGGTGACCTTCCTGCATAAAAAACTGGGATAAAACGGGCGGGGTTCTGGATGGAACCGGAACCCGGCTTTAGGTGTCTGTTAGTTACCCCTTAGCTTATATACGCGGAGTCCGACGGTGTTTATTCGGGTGGCCGTAGCCATTCTTGCTTGTCTTTTAACTCTCTGGGCGATTCAGTCCTTCGCCAAGCCGGCTCCCTGGTATCTTTGGGAAAGCCGGGTCGATGGTCATCGGCTTTGTCGTCAGTTTGATCCTGGTGATGGCTGGTCACGGGTGGGTGGTCCCTATAAAGACGCCCAGTGTCGCATCGCCACATTGGAACCCAAAGGTCGATAGCCTGATCGATCATAGCGGCTGCGCTTTCGGCTTTAGGAGGCCTGGCGCAGCGACCATAAGGCGTAAATCAGCGAGCTTTTGAGTTTTTTCGCGCAATCAGGCCTGTTTCATAAGGCTTTTGTGCGGTTTCAAGATCCAGAATCCGCAACTTTCCGCCAGTGGTCTGTTATCGAACACAATGATCGTTACCATGCCAATGCCAACCCCAGTAACCATGCTGACAAACACTTCATTCCCGGCAATTTGAGCGTAAATCTTCGGTTTGATACCGCGTTCGCTGAGCCAACGGTTGATTCGGCCGCGTGCAATCTTGCTTTCAGACAGTAGCAGCGGTATTTCCCGCCACTGGCTTTGCGAGAGATAGGCTATTTTGGGAATCGGCGACTCGGTACAGCAGTTTTGTGTCGACTTAACGACTAACATGCGTGCCAGATGTATTAATTGGGTAATCCTTGAGCCTGATCAATAGTTTGCTTCGGTATATCCTTTCTATCGCCTTTGGCGCAGGGAAGGCGCGTGAGAAAATGGCGTTCTTTTCTTCGATATGGTGTCCGCCATATCCGATCGTACTCTCGTTCGTAAACAGGTGTATCAATGAGCCAGATGGATTTCGCCAAGCTAAGTCAGCATGGAAAGCAATATTCGGGATTCGATAGTGATGACGAAGCGCTACTGCTTGCAGAGGGCGCAAAGCTTCTGCCTTACCTGCCAGAAGTCACCGATAAGTTCTATGCGGAGCTGGGCCAGATTCCCGCAGCCCAACCCTTTCTGGAGGGGCGGATATCGGCACTCAAAGCGACCCATAACGCCTGGCTGGATAGCGTGTTTTCCGGTCCCTACGACGAGGATTTCGCTTCATACATGCACCATGTCGGCGACGTTCACGTGAAGGTCAGCCTGCCAGTGGAATTCATGGCCAGTGGTACGCTGCTGATTCAGAAACACCTGATTCCAATAATCGCCAAACTCTATGCTGACGATCCCGAACTGATGGGACGGATGGTGAAAGCGGTCAGTGCCGTTACCGGTTTCTGCCTGATTATTATGCAGGAGTCCTATCAGACCTCGTTGCTGGCGAAGGAGCTGGAAAAGTTTATGGCGATCACCGGTATCAGCCGGGCGCTGTTCAATAACCTCGCCGCAGCTTACAAAGATAGCTGACTGCCAGCCTGGCGCAGAGTCGCGCCAACTTAGTTTCGTAGACGTCACTCAGGAACCCGCCCGCATAAATCGGGCGGTCGTCCAATTTCTTTCATTTGACTCCTCGCTTTTTATAGCGCAATTTTTGTGCAGTGCACAAAATTGGAGATCCAGGGATGAAAGATCGAATACGGCTCAATCTGGCGCTTCAGGGAGGCGGTGCCCATGGTGCGTTTACCTGGGGGGTGCTCGATCGCCTGCTGGAGGAGCCCTGGTTCGAGATAGAGGGTGTCAGCGGGACCAGTGCCGGTGCCATGAACGCCCTGATGCTGGCCGAGGGCTGGCGCAAGAGCCGGGCAGAAGGGGCTCGAGAGCAGCTGGCGCTGTTCTGGGAAGAGCTGATGCAGCCGGTGAACCTTTCCACCAATGCACTTGGCGATACCGTCGGCTGGCTCTGGCAAAGCATCAGTTCACATCTTTCTCCCTATGACCTCAACCCTTTCGATATCAACCCCCTGCGGGACCTGTTGGAAGAGTGTGTCGATTTCGAGGCGCTGAGGCGGGCATCGCCTTTCAAGCTCTATATAGCAGCCACGGCGATCGAAAACGGCAAACTGAAACTGTTCCGGGAGAGTGAACTGAAGGTTGAGCACCTGCTCGCGTCCGCCTGTCTTCCGCGGCTGCATCAGGCGGTGGAAATTGAGGGTCGGTATTACTGGGACGGCGGCTTTGCCGGAAATCCGGTGCTCTACCCCTTGCTGATGGAGGGCAAAAGCCTGGATCTGCTGATGGTACTGCTGCAGCCGATGGAGCGCGCCAGTCTGCCCACATCGTCCCAGGCGATAGCAGACCGGGTGGCTGAACTGGGTTTTCAAACCGCCTTCATGCGCGAGATGCGTGCCGTGGTGTTGATGCAGCAAAGGCTCAAGCGCAGGCCCTGGCTGCTGGGCAGTTTGGAGCGCCGCTTCCGCCATCTCCGTTTCCACCTGGTTGGACCGGATGAAACTCTCGCCTCTCTGCACCGGTCTACCAAGTACGACACCAGCCGTACCTTTCTTTATGAGCTGCGAGACCGGGGGCGGGATCAGGCCAGCAGGTTTATCTCGCTGCACGGGAATAAACTGGGCAAGCGAACCAGCTGTGTTCTGCAACGCAATTTTCTCTGACATCACCCCCCCTTGCCGGCTGGGCGGCGCGCCGGGTGTCGAGTAGAATGTCGGCCATCAAGTGCCTTTAAGAGACGGAGACCTATGACTGACTCGAGTGATCCGCAGCCGCAGAACGAATCGGCTGAGAACGGACAGGAGGGGCGCAAACCCCGCGGCATCTATCTGCTGCCCAATCTGTTTACCACCGGTGCCCTGTTTGCCGGTTTTTATGCTGTGATAGCGGGAATGAGTGGGCGTTTCGAAGCCGCTGCCGTGGCGATCTTCCTGGCGATGGTGTTCGACGGCCTGGATGGGCGTGTGGCCAGGATGACGGGAACGCAGAGCAAGTTTGGTGCTGAATACGACTCCCTGTCTGATATGGTGTCTTTCGGTATTGCACCGGCGCTGGTGTCTTTCACCTGGGTGCTGAGTGACCTGGGCAAGATTGGCTGGGTGGCTGCTTTTATCTACTGCGCTGGCGGCGCGCTGCGCCTAGCGCGTTTCAATACGCAGATCGGCTCCATCGACAAGCGTTACTTTATGGGTCTGCCCAGTCCGGCCGCTGCGGCTGCTATCGCGGGTCTGATCTGGTTCTGCACCATCAACGAGTTTGATCCGAGTGGCTGGGCCTATGGCTTTGCGCTGTATGTGGCGCTCTCCGGCGTGCTGATGGTCAGCAACATTCTTTACTACAGCTTCAAGGACGTGGATTTCAAAGGCCGAATCCACTTCCTCAAACTGGCTGCCATCGTTCTGGTGGTTGCCGTGATCGCGACTAACCCGGCACTGTTCCTCTGGGTGCTGTTTCTGCTGTATGCGATCTCCGGTCCGCTGCTCTGGCTCTGGCGCCGCCGGCCACGTTCAGCGAAGTAAAAGATCCTGCAAAACGCCCCGACCTGTTCGGGGCGTTTTTGTTTGCGTGCGACAGTGGATGGGGGAGGTTTAGTTCTCCAGCTGGTCGCGCAGGCGGTAATACCAGATCGCCAGCGTGGCATAGAAGGGATGGCAGGCATGCAGCGGGAGCGGTTTCATTTTGCTGAAGGGAAGAGGTAGCTCCACACGGGAATCAAGCAGGTGCTCGCCAATAGCCCTGCCCAGAGAGCAGCCCATGGCGACACCGCGACCGTTAAAGCCCAGAGCGACGGTCAGACCGGGTATCGGCTGATGGATATGGGGCAGGTGTTCCCGGTTCATTGCTACCCGGCCTGACCAGGCGTAGTCGATCTTGAGGTCTGGGAATTGCGGGAACAGCATGCGGCGATCGGAGATCATCTTGCTGTAGTCATTCAAGCTGCGGGGTTCGCTGAATGTGCCGCGCCCACCGATCATCAGCCGGTTATCCGGGCTGATGCGAAAATAGTTGGCCAGGCGACGGGTATCGGAAACCACCGCCCGGGTGGGAAGAATTTCGTTCAGTTGCGCTTCGGTAAGTGGCTCGCTGGCGATCTGGAAACTGCTGGCTGGTACGATGGTGGCGCTTAGTTTGGGCAGCAGGCTGCCGGAATAACCGTTGGTGGCGATCACCACCTGTTCCGCTCTGATCAGGGCGCCGGCAGAGGTTTTTACCTCCCAGCTATCGCCTGTGCGTTTCAGGCTGGTCGCTTTGCTCTGGCTGCTGATGGTGACGCAGGCATCAGCGGCAGTGCGTGCCAGGCCACGTACGAAATTGAGCGGGTGCAGACTGCCGGCACGATAATCGATCCAGCCACCGACAAAGCAGGGGCTACCGGTGAGCTGCTGCATCCGCGCCGCATCGAGCCACTCGTTTTTGCAGCCCCGGGCCTGCCACTGCAGCATTCTGCGTTTCAGGCCGGGCAGATGATCCTGTTTCACCGTGGGCTGGATCCAGCCTTTGCGGACCGGACTGCACTCTATCCGGTATTTGTCGATCAGATCGAACACGGTGTCCGCGGCCCGGCCGATAAAGTCGGTGGTGGCCTCGCCGAACATCTGATCGACCTGATCCGGGTCGTATTTCAATCCTGGAATGACCTGGCCGCCATTACGCCCGCTGGCGCCGAAGCCGGGCTCGACGCTGTCGATAACAATCGTCCTGGCGCCGCCCTCGGCCAGTCTGAGTGCTGTGGTCAGTCCGGTAAAACCGGCGCCGATCACCACAACATCTGCTCGCTGAGACCCTGTCAGGGCCGGGTAGCTTTCGGCTGGGCGAGCGGTCGCCGTCCATAGCGATTGGGTCAGGTCGGTCATAGCCTTGCTTTTGCCCCTATACCGGGTGAGTCACGCGGCGCAGGAAGTCCTGGGTGCGTTCGTGCTGCGGGTTGGTCAGTACCTCGCGGGCCTGCCCCTGTTCGACAATCTTGCCGCCGTCGAGAAACAGGACGCTATCGGCTACTTCGCGGGCGAACTGGATCTCGTGAGTCACCACGATCATCGTCATGTGCTCTTCCGCCAGCGAACGCATCACCTGCAGCACCTCGCCAACCATCTCCGGGTCCAGCGCCGAGGTGGGTTCATCGAACAGAATCGCCTCGGGTTTCATGGCCAGAGCCCGGGCTATGGCGACCCGCTGCTGCTGACCGCCGGAGAGGGCCGACGGATAGAAATCCATTTTTTCGCTCAGCCCTACACGGGTCAGCAGTTCCTCGGCGTGTTTGCGGGCGCTGGCCTTGTTCTCCTTGAGAACATGCACCGGGCCTTCCATCACGTTCTCCAGAGCTGTCATATGCGGGAACAGGTTAAAGCGCTGAAACACCATGGAAACGCGGGTACGCAGGCTGTGGATCGATTTCGCTTCAGCATCGACGCGGTCGTTATCGATCAGAATATCGCCCTTTTGATACTCCTCAAGACCGTTAACGCAGCGCAGTAGTGTGGATTTGCCGGAACCGGATGGGCCGATCAGGCAGACCACCTGACCCTTGCCTACCTCGGCGTTGATACCCTTGAGCACTTCGTGATCGCCGTAGGCTTTATGGACGTTGTTAAAACTGATCATCGTGAGCGCCTCAACATTTTTTCGATCCGCCCCATGCCCAGGTTAAGCGGGATGGTCAGGCAGAGGTAGAGCAGAGCGACTAGGGTGAAAACGGTCATATTGTCGAAGGTCGAAGAGGCCAGCATCTTGCCCTGCATGGTCAGCTCCGCCACGGAGATCACCGATACCTGGGAGGAGTCCTTCAGTAGCATTACCGAGTTGTTGGCGTAAGGAGGCATAACGATCTTGAACGCCTGTGGCAGCACGATGCGGCGCATCATCATCGGACGTTTCATGCCGATTGACTTGGCGGCTTCAAGCTGACCTTTGTCGACCGCTTCGATACCGGCGCGGAAGGTTTCGCCGATGTAGCAGGAGTAGGTCAGCGCCAGGCCGATCACGCCGGCCTGAAAGGCGGTGAGGTCGACGCCAAGCTCGGGCATCACAAAGTAGATATAGAAGAGCACGACCAGAATCGGAATCCCGCGCACCAGCTCGACAAATACGCGTGTCGGTCCCGATAGCCAGGGCACGCCGGAGGTGCGCAGCAGTGCCCAGAGCAGACCCAGGGCGGTGGCAAGCACCAGTGATAGTACGGTCACGGCCACGGTCAGCCACAGACCGCTTAGCAGCAGAGGCAGATACTCTGCCGACCGGGTAAAAAAGTCAGTCATAGGGTTCACATTATCGGTGTTGGGCTGAGCATCGGGCCGGCAGTGTCCGGCCCGGAGAGATGGCGGGCTCGATCAGAGGCCGTATTTGGCGAAGATTTCCTGCAGTTCGCCGCTGCTTTTCATCTCCGCAATCGCTTGGTTCACACGGGCGAGAAGCTCAGGGTTGTCCTTGGAGATCGCCAGGGCCAGCGGGCTTTCTTTGTCGGCCTGGTAGGTGCCAACCATGCGTACGCCCAGGCCCGGGTTCTGTTCGATCTGGTAGGCGATGATCGGTTTGTCACCAAAGCCTGCCTTGATGCGGCCCAGTTTTACATCACGCATGATGTCCGGCAGGGAGTCATAGAGCTTGATCTCCTTGAAGATGCCACGTTCTCTCAAAGCATCGGCGAAGGTGGTACCTACCTGAGCACCGACGACTTCGCCCGCCAGATCATCGATGGTGTACGGTGTTTCATCATCAGCGGCTACGAACATGGCGTCGCCGTAGGCGTAAACCACATCGGAGAAGTCGACGATTTCAGCGCGTTTCTCGGTGGCGAACATGCCTGCGGAGATCATATCGATACGGCCGGTTTTCAGGGCCGGGATCAGGGCGGAGAAAGCGGTGATCTGGAAGTTAACGCTGTCACCGGTTTTGGCGGCGATCGCCTCGGCCAGGTCAACCATGGCACCGGTAGGTTCCTGAGTCTGAGTATCAACAAAGGTAAACGGGATACCGGTGGTGGTTACACCTACGTCCAGTTCATCGGCGGAAGAGGTGGTGCTCGCCAGACCGATGGCAAGAGAGAGTGCGCAGATACTTAAGCGGTTTTTCAATGACATGAAATAACTCCTTTTGGTAAGTCTGATTACCCACTTCACAGGCCGCTGGCGTCCCGTTCTGAGGCGAGCATGTTTTTTCAATATAATGAAAATTGTTGTCACGGCAAGGTGGTTTTTTCACTTTAATGGTTTGAATGTTGGTTAACTATCGTCGTTAGGTTTCATTGATTTGAAACTAACCGGGTATTTTTCGGTATGAGTAGAGTTTGATATTCGTTAACCTATGCTCAATAACAGCTGATAATATTCATATATATGAAAAATAAACGTCCCCAAGCCCCTTCCGTCGACGCCTCCGCGACGACAACGAGTACAGACGCCGATGTGGCGCTGGGCAGCGCGATACGCAGCGCCCGTATCGAGCGCCGACTGTCATTGAGTTCTGTTGCCGCGAACACCGGCATATCGGTAGGGTTGCTAAGCCAGATTGAGCGCGGGATCTCCTCGCCATCGGTTCGTGTCCTGCGTGGTATTTGCAAAGAGTTGGATGTCCCTCTGGATTATCTGATTGAAGCCAGTGATCGGCGTCAGGATGAAACCGGCCGGATCATCCGCAAGAGCGACAGGCGGGTGGTTAACTTCGGCAGTAAAAAGATGCTGAAGGAGTTTCTGACCACGTCGGAGACCTGTGAGCTGCAGCTGATGGAGATCTGGCTGGAGCCGGGTGGAGGTTCCGGAGAGCAGCCGTACACTCATGAGGGTGAAGAGTGCGGTGTCGTACTTGAAGGCCGCATGGAGCTCTATGTGGACGGTGAGCGATATCTGTTGGGTGAAGGAGATTCTTTTCAGTTTGATAGCACGCTGCCGCACAAATTCCAGAACCTTGCCGAGACGCCGACCCGAATTCTCTGGGTAACGACCCCAGCGGTCTGGTAGCCACCGTCGAACAGCGGAAACGATAAAACGAGCGGCCTTGAGCCGCTCGTTTTGTTTCTGCCATTCTTTCGGCCGCGTATTCAGGTGCGCTTCCGGCTCATAGTAATCAGCAGGACCAGGGCGAAGGAGGCCGCGGTGAGCAGCGTACTGATCGATGCGATCGTCGGGTCGATCTCGTCGCGCAGCGCGGTGAACATCCGCTTGGTGATGGTCTGGTTTTCACCACCGGAGATAAACAGCGCCACCATGGTTTCATCCAGCGCCTGGATAAAGGCGAAGACTGCACCGGTGACCACGCTGGGTTTTATCTGCGGCAGGGTGACGGTCATGAAGGCGCGGAAGCGGTTCATGCCGAGGCTGCGGGCCACCATCTCTTGTGTCTTATCAAAGCCGTACAGCCCGGCGATAACGGAAGTGATCACGTAGGGCATCGCCAGCATCACGTTGGCCAGAATCAGGCCCGGCATGGTCGCCAGCAGTCCGGTCAGCGCGTAGATGAAGAATACCCCGGCCGCGACGATGATGATCGGCACGATCAGCGGCAGCAGCAGGATCAGTTTCACATAACGGACGGTCCAGTGATCGCAGTTATGGATGGCGTAGGCCGCTGCCACACCCAGCGGTGTGGCGATAACGGCAGTGGAGATCGCCAGCGTAATACTGGTGCCCGCCGCCGACATCCAGGCCAGGCTGTCGAAGAAGCTTTCGTACCAGCGCAGCGAGTATCCCGGTGGCGGGAAGCTCATAAAGCGGCTGTCAGAGAAAGACATGGGGACGACGATCAGGATCGGCAGGATAAGGTAGACCAGTACTGCCAGGACCACCGCCACAAAGACGATTTTTGTCAGATTGATGCTCTTCATTTGCTACCCAGTATCTTCTCAAGTGGTACAAAGCGGCTGACGATGTTGAAGATCAGAACAACACAGACCAGCAGCACGACACTGACAGCACTGGCGGCGCCCCAGTCGCTGTAAAGCTGAATGTTTCGGCTCACCAGCATGGAGGCCATGACGGTACGACCACCGCCCATCAGTTCGGGGGTGATGTAGAAGCCGAGGCAGAGCACGAACACCAGGGTAGAGCCGGCAATCACGCCGCTCATCGACATGGGGAAAAACACGCGCCAGAACACCATGAACGGGGAAGCGCCCAGGCTTGAACCGGCCATCAGCAGATCGTTGGGGATTTTCTGCATGGTGGAGTAGAGCGGCAGCACCATAAACGGCAGCAGGATATGCACGGTGGCGATGATGGTGCCGAGTTCGTTATGAACCAGTGACAGCGGTGAGTCGGTCAGGCCGATGCCCATCAGCGTGTCGTTCACCACGCCGGAACGCTGCAGCAGTACCAGCCAGGCATAGGCACGGACCAGAATGCTGGTCCAGAACGGAACGATGACCAGTGCCAGCACGACCATGGACCAGCGGCGTGGCAGGCGGGTGATGGCGTAGGCGACTGGGTAACCCAGCAGCAGGGCTGCGATGGTCACGATAATGCTGATCTTGAAGGTCAGCGCAAAGGTTTTCCAGTAGATGCCCTCGGTGAATATCCGCGCGTAATGTTCGAGCGTGAACCCGTCGGAATAGAATGATTGCAGAAACAACCATCCCAGGGGCACTACCAGTAGCAGTGTTACTACGGCCAGTGCCGGCGAGAGCAGCATCTGCATGGTCCGCTGCTCACGCTTGAGCAGTTTGACCGATGGGTCGACCGCTGCGGTCGGTGACTCCGTCGAAGGTATGGTTAGCGTAGACACGGAAATCTCCTGTACATCTGTGACGGAAAGGGGCCAGCCACTGGCTGGCCCGGCACACAGGCGGGTTTACTGTTGCATGAACTCCAGCCAGCGGCGCTCCGCTGCTTCACCCTTCTCGGAAGCCCACCATTCGTAAGACATCATCGCCTGCTTGTTAGCGTTTTCCGGGTAGCTCGGCAGTGTCTTGGCAATCTCTTCAGAGATCTTGCCGGTATCGAATGCAGCCGGGTTACCGGGACCGTAATCGATATGCAGTGGCAGGTTGGCCTGCAGGTCCGGAGAGATTGCAGCGTTGAGGAATTTCACCGCGGCTTCCGGGTTTGGGGAATCCTTGATCATGCACAGATGGGTGCTCTGCAGGATGCCCTGGTCGTAGCTCATGCCTGCGTTAGCGCCGGCCTCGACCGCCGCGCTGACACGGCCGTTCCACATCATCAGCATGTCCACTTCACCATCGAACAGCAGCTGAGCGGACTGGCCACCGGAGGTCCACCAGGTGGTTATGTGGGGTTTGATCTCTTCAAGCTTGGCGAAAGCGCGATCCACATCCAGCGGATAGAGCTCATCCTGGGCTACGCCATCGGCCAGCAGGGCTGCTTCCAGGGTAGCGAGGGGGTGGTTACGCAGGGCGCGTTTACCCGGGAAATTTTCCACATCCCAAAAATCGACCCAGTTGCTGGGAACCTTTTCCAGGTTGTCCTTGTTGTAGGCCAGCACGCTGGAATAGAACTCGTAAGCTACGGAGTAAGGTGTCTTGTAGGCATCGGGCATGCTGGATGCGTTCGGTACCTTGGCGTAATCGATCTCTTCGATCAGGCCCTGCTGTCCACCGCGGACACAGTTCAGCGGCGGAGTATCAACCACATCCCATACCGCCTGACCGGTGGTGCCCTGGGTTTTGATCATCGGCCAGGCATCCGGTGCGCTGTCCTGCATGATCTCGATGCCGTACTGCTCGGTGATTGGATCAAGAATGGCTACCGTCTGGGCATCCTGCCAGGCGCCGCCCTGGGAGACGAAGGTCACCTTGTCTTCTGCGCTGGCGTTGGTGCCGAGCAGCGCAGCGGAGAGGAAGGTGCAGCCCATCAGTTGGTATAAGCGATTTCTGTACTTCATCGTGTGGTTCTCCAAAATTCAGGTGAAAGACAGCGTCTTCAGCGCCCTATGGCATCGAGGAACTGATACCAGCCGGCAACCATGCGGACGCCAACTTCACGGAACGCGTAGAAAGGTACAGCGTTGAATCGTTGTGCATTGAGCAGGGCGACGTTGGGTGTCTCGCCCAGAGCGAACTGCCCGGCCAGGCTGCCGAGCAGCGTAGATTGAGCGACCCCGGCGCCGTTAAAGCCAGCGGCCACGCAGGTACGTTCATCGAGGCGGCCCACGTGGGGCAGGGCATCCAGCGTCATCGCGACGTGCCCGGACCACTGGTAGTCCACCTTGATCCCTTCGAGCGCCGGGAAGATCTCGGTCATCGCCTTGTACAGGCCATCGAAAGCGGACTGGGAATCCTCTTTACCGAATGCGCCGCGGCCGCCAAACATGAAGCGGCCCTCGGCCTTGCGGAACCAGCGCATCATGCGGCGGGTTTCCACGTAGCTGCGCTCGTTTGAAAGCAGCTTCGCCTGCAGCTCGTCGTTAAGCACCTCGGTGGCGATCATGGAACTGCGGAACGGGATGGTACGTTTACGGATGTAGTCGGTGCAGGGGAACAGATCGGAGTAGGCGTTGGTGGCCAGAATGATCTGTTTCGCCTTCACACTGGCGCCGGATGCGGTGGTGACCCTGACGCCATCGTTTTCGTAGCTGATCGAGGCCACGGGGCTGCATTCATGCACCACCTGGCCGAATCGGTTGTTGATGCCGTGCGCCAGGCCGCGCACGTAGTTCAGCGGATGCACAGTGCCTACGTTCAGGCCCAGGATGCCGCCGACAAAACTTTCAGTGCCGGTTTCCTCGGCCACCTGTTCGCGGCTGAGCACGCTCAGGCTCTCATCCTTGAGCTCACGTTTGATCCACTCGACTTCGTCCACCGCATGCTGCAGTGAGTGCGCGTTGTGCGCGCACTTGAGGTTGCCGCTGCGGCGGAATTTGGCATCGGTAAGCTGATACGCGTTGACCATCTCCTCGACCTTGTCGACCGCGCTATGCGCCAGCTGGTGCATGCGTTTGGCGGTATCCAGGTCGAAGGCCTTGGCCATCTCCGGAAAACTCATGCGGTACTTGGCGGTGACGACACCACCGTTACGTCCGCTTCCGCCCCATCCGATGGGATTGGCTTCCAGCAGGATCGGCTTCATGCCCGCCTTGGCGAGTTCGTGAGCCGCAGACAATCCGGTAAAGCCGCCGCCGATGATAACTACATCAGCGCTGCTATCCTCTTCGCTTGCCCCGTCGAAAACAGGGAAGCTGTCCTTGAAGGCCGATGTGGCCTGCCAGAGAGAGTCAACTGGAGCTGAGGTCAACGCGTTCATCTCAGAGTCCTTCCACCGCGTCGGCGAGTGCTTTCATGGAGGTGAAGTGGAAGTCCGGCTTGGTGACTTCCTTCGGATCCGGTGTGCCGCCGAAACCGGCCTGGTCGTGACGACGCTCGATCCAGCAGGTGGTGTAGCCTTCAGCCTTGGCCACGCCGATGTCGTGGTACTGGCTCTGGGCCACGTGCAGGATCTCGTTCTGCGGGTAACCGAAGGCGAACTGGCGGCCTTTGTTGTAGGCGAAGTACTTGGGATCCGGTTTCGGGCAGCCGGTCTCATCGCAGGTAACGCTGTCGTGGAACGGGTAGCCCAGGGTGTGGTTGTAGGCGGTGAACGCGGTGCGGTCAGCGTTGGTCATCGCTACCAGGCGGAAGTGCTTGCGCAGGCGCTGCATCGCTTCGATGGAGTCTTCAAATGCCGGCCAGCGCAGTACAGCCAGCTGGAAAGCGTCGGCGGATTCCTGGTCGGCCGGCAGGTCCAGTTTCTTCGCCAGATGCTTGTAAACATCTGCCATGGCGCTGCTTGAGCGGCCCGGGAAAAGATCGCGACCTTCCTTGTAGGGGGCGAAAATCTCGTCATCGGTGTAACGCTGGGCAACCTCGCCACCGATGCGACGCACCGCATTGAGAACACCGGATTCAAAATCGATCAGCGTGCCGACTACGTCAAATGTCAGTACTTTAAAATCGGTAAGCTCCATGAGTGGAAAGCTCCTATCAATGATTACAGGGTTGTGGAGTGAGTTCGTTTAGGCCGGTTGTTCAGGCGCATTGCGGCACGACGATGGTGTCTTCGGGATGCAGTGCGACTTTGAGTGTTTCGCCGATGGCCGGAATCTGTTGGGCGGCGGTGTAATGGCTGGGCTGGCGCAAGGTGATCGCCTTGCCGTTCTCCAGCTCCAGGTAAACGCGCAGGCTGTCACCCTGATACACCACGTCGGTGACCTTGCCGCTGAGTCGGTTAACGCAGTCCGGCTGGGTACCGTCGTCGATCAGCAGTTTCTCGGTCTGGATCGACAGCAGCAGATCATTGGAATCGGGCAGGGCGCGGGCAGAGGTCAGTTCAGCTGACCCCACCTTGACGCGGTTACCGTCGATGCGGGTTGCCGCGACCAGCGTCGAGTCACCGATGAAGTCTGCGACAAACGAGTCCTTGGGATTGTTGTGCAGCTCCTCGGGAGCGCCGATCTGCACCAGTTCACCGTTGCGCAGGATAGCGACCCGGTCACTCATGGTCAGCGCCTCGCCCTGGTCGTGGGTGACGTAGACGATGGTGGCGCCCAGGCGCTTGTGCAGGTTGCGCAGCTCGATCTGCATATTCTCGCGCAGCTGTTTGTCCAGCGCGGAGAGCGGTTCGTCCATCAGAATCAGGCTGGGTTCGAATACCATGGCGCGGGCCAGGGCAACGCGCTGGCGCTGACCGCCGGAAAGGGCTGCGATGTTACGATCCTGATAGCCGTCCAGCTCCACCATCGCCAGGGCGTTCTTGACCTTCTCCGGCCAGGTGGACTTGGGCAGGCGGCGGGCCCGAAGCGGGAAAGCTACGTTTTCACCTACGGTCATGTGTGGGAAGAGCGCATAGCTCTGGAACACGATGCCGATCTCACGTTTGTGCGGCGGGGTGAACGTCATATCTTTTCCGTCCACCCAAATAGAACCTGAAGAAGGCATTACAAAACCGCCCAATAAACCCAGCAAGGTGGTTTTTCCTGAACCGGAAGGTCCTAATAGCGAAACGAATTCGCCTTTTTTAATTTCGAGATTTACCGGTTTTAAAGCTTGAGTTTCACCGTAGCTTTTACTTGCGCCCTGAATAGAAACTCCGCTGCTGTGACTGGTATTCATAGCTTATCTCGTTTCGGTTTTCGTTATGTCTGTTTCAATAAATAACAGCAGACGAACGCCGGAATCAATTGAAAAAAAATTTTGCATGACATAACTTCATGTTATGCCATCACTAAGACGACAAATTCCAAGTGCCAATGCTCTGTTCGTATTTGAGTCCGCTGCGCGCTGTGGAAGCTTCACTAAAGCGGCTGCTGAAATGGGGGTTACCCAGCCGGCTGTTAGCCGCATGCTGTCGCTGCTTGAGGAGTACCTGGAGGTCCGGCTCTTCGAGCGGAAGTCGGGCCGCTCCCTGCTGACGGAGGATGGCGAGATCCTCTATCGTGGTGTGAAGGATGGTTTCCAGCGCATCGATGCTTCGCTGCAGGAGATCGCTGCGCGCAGGTCGGGGATGGAGACGGTCACCCTGTCGGTGTCCACGGCCTTTACCACCCACTGGCTGATGCCGCGAATGCACAGGCTGCAGACGCAGCTTCCCAACGTGGATATCCGCTTTCAGCTGATGTCCGGAGCGATCTCCGGGTCGGTGGAGGATGTGGACTTCGGTATGCGCTTCATGTCCGGTGAGGATCTGGCGCAGGGCGCGGATTTACTGGTTCCTGAGCTGCTGGTGCTGGTCTGTAGCCCGGAGTACAAGGCGACCCACTTCGCCGGACAGGAGGAGCCTGCCACCTATATTGGTCTGACCGATAATCGCACCAACTGGCTGGACTATTTCACCAGTGTGGACTGCCCGGCATCCGCTCTGCACTCGCTTGAGTTCACCGACTATGCGGTGGTGCTTCAGGCGGCCCTGCTCGGCCAGGGGTTTGCGGTGGGCTGGATGAATGTCGTATCGAACTGGCTGTGCAATGGTGCGCTGGTGCCGGTGAGTTCGGAGCTGGTTACCACCGGGCGTCTATGCCATATCACCTTCCCCCGCAACAAGCCGTTGTCCCCGGCGGCGCGTAAGGTCAAAGACTGGATCATCGCCGAGACCCATGCCGATATTGCGCTATTGAACGAGCGCTTTCCCGAGCTGGATATTATCGATGCCTGTCGCAGGCATAACTTAGATTTAAGTTGATCTTCGCAACAAAATCCGCACTTTGAAGTGCACCATTAGTTTCCAATGATGATTTTTAATGTCTTCTATTGGTGCATAAAATCTCCTTTATTTTCATATTATCCATATCGGAAAATGACAATTAACAAATAAGAAAATAATGTTTTTTGTTTATTTGAAAATGTTTTTTAAAAAATGCTCTTTTATTTAAATTGCTCCTCATATTATTCTGAATGTAATTGAGCAAGTGGTGATTGATTTCACCAGTTATGAAAATACCCCTCCGGTTTAAATGCAGGGATTAACTTTGTGCGGCCTGAATTTGGCCCGGGTAAGCTGGCTGATGGGTGGATAAGCCCTTGTTTGCTGCCACGGTGCCGAGGTTGGCTGGCGACAGGCGCCTCTTTGCAGGTCTGTTTCCAGCCAGGGGCGCAGTTGTAAGGGGAACCGCATGAAAGCACAGGGTGATGTGCACCTGGTTAGCTATCGTCATCTCGTACTTGATCTGCCCGCTGGACTGGTCAACTTCGAGCGTTCGCTTATCACGGCGCTGCAGTCGCTGGCGCGGCTGACCCAGCGACATGACACCGATGAGTATCTGCTCAGGCGCTTCGATTCGATACTTGCCAACCTCTGCGGTGCACAGCCGGAATCGGATCTGGAAAACTGTATCGAGCTGGCTTATTTGGAGCTCCGCAATGAGCTGGGGCTCCAGAGCGACCTGCACGCAGCAAGGGCATTTGCCCGGCAGGTGACCCGGTGGCAGCTGTATGAAGATGTGCCGGGCGCGTTGTTGTATCTGCGCAAGTTCTTCACCCTGTCGCTGCTCTGTCCCCAGCGCTACCAGCCGTTGGCGGCATCGATTGCCGGGGTCCGGTTTCTGGAGGGAGAGCTTTGCGATGAGGTGCGTGTCGATTCCCGCGTGCCGGCTCTGTTCATCGGTGGATCTCGATCGCTTGTTCCTTCAGGCGCGGACTGGTGTCAGCTGCGGCGCGCCGGGCGCAAGGATTCAGAGGGTGCTGCGCTGGTTGTGGATAGCCTGCTGGAGCTTGTGGCTCTGCATCAGACGCAGTTGCGCGTCGCCAGTGCAGGGCTTGAGGGGTGTCTGCCCTGAGGCCGATAGCGTTTGGCGAGGTGAAGGTGACAGGGGAACGGGGGCTGCATGTATGAAAGTATGAAGCTGGACCGGATAGATATCAGCATTCTGGTGGAACTTCAGAATCAAGGCCGCATTAGCAATGTGAACCTGGCCGATGCGGTTGGGTTGTCGGCCAGCCCATGTCTACAGCGTGTGAAAAGGCTTGAGCAGGCGGGCTATATAAACAGCTATAACGCGCGGCTGGATCTTGAACGCCTGACCGACACGATCACCGTGTTCACCGAGGTGTTTCTGCAAGATCACAGGCTGTCGGATTTTTCCCGTTTTGAACGGGCCATCAGCAAGGTGGAAGAGGTGATGGAGTGCCATCTGATCAGCGGCGGCTTTGACTATCTGCTGCGCTTTCTCTGCCGCAACATCAAGCACTATCAGCAAGTGATCGAGTCGGTCATCAGCAGTGATCTGGGTATTGAAAAATACTTCAGCTATATCGTGATCAAATCGCCGCTACACAGGGAGTCTGTGCCGTTGCGTAATCTATTGCAGGAGTGAGACTCGAGCTATGTCGAACAGTTCTTCCAGCGCGGCCGGTCAACCCGGTGACAGCGAGATTAATCCTCCAGGGATGACAATTCGTGCAGCCGGTGCATCGGATTTGCCGGCCATGTGCCAACTCTCTTTTGACCAGGGCTGGCCGCACCGAATAGGTGACTGGCTGTTGATGCTGGATCTCGCCGAGGCCGTTGTGCTGGAGGATCGCTCCGGCGTGATCGGCTGTGGTCTGCGTATCGCACAGGGTGATCGCGCCTCATTGGCGTTGATTCTGGTTCAGCAGGCCTGCCGTGGCAGAGGGCTGGGGAAAAGCTTAATGCAGACGCTGATTGAGCAGTCGCCGACACCCGCTCTGTTTTTGAACGCGACAGAGGAGGGGGCGCCGCTCTATCGAAAGTACGGCTTCATTGATGCGGGGTGTGTTGTTCAGTGGCAGGGGATCTGTCGGGGTGTTGAGCCTCACTATCTGATAGATGAAGTGGAGCCTCTCGCGAGCGCGGATTGTGCAGAGGTCAGGCAGATGCTGCAGCGCGCCAGGGGTGTTGATCCCGACACGCTGATATGGGCGATGGAGCGGTCGCAGGAGCGGCTGATCGGGTTGAGGCGCGAAGGTGTCCTTCAGGGCGTCGCCAGCCTGCGGCGTTTCGGTCGTGGTTGGGTGATCGGTCCGGTGATTGGCCGCAGCGAAGCGGATGCGATGCAGCTGATCGAAGCCTTGGCTGTCGACCTCGATGGTGAGTTTCTGCGTGTGGATCTTCCCGAACCTGCTGGACTTGAGCCCTTGCTGCAGCGCCTTGGGCTGAGTCCTGTCGACCGCGTGAAGCTGATGTACCGAGGCGATCAGCCATCGCTGTCGGGGGAGGAACAGCTCTTCGCGCTTTTCAGCCAGGCAACGGGTTGAGGTTGAACGATTTTTTCAATCATGGTGCCGCATGTCCGGTGCGATGAAACCAACAGATACAGAGGTTTTGCAATGTTAAAAGATCTTCTCAAGGATCCGTCGCTGCTGGCGGAAAAAGCCTATGTGAACGGTAGCTGGATCGATGCCGACTCCAGTGAAACCCTGGCGGTCACCGATCCGGCCAGCGGCGAAACTATCGCCACTGTGCCGGCCATGGGTGCCGAAGAGACCCGGCGGGCGATTGAACTGGCGGAAAAAGCCTGGCCGGCCTGGCGTGCCCGTCCTGCGGCCGAGCGCGCCGCGCTGCTTGAGGCCTGGAACGACCTGATGCTGGAAAATCTTGAAGATCTGGCGATCATCATGACGATGGAGCAGGGCAAGCCCCTGGTGGAAGCTCAGGGCGAAGTGCGTTACGGCGCCAGTTTCGCTAAGTGGTTCTCGGAAGAGGCGCGCCGCAGCTACGGTGAGACGATCCCGGCGCCCAGCGGTGACCGCCGCCTGATGACGATCAAGCAGCCGGTGGGTGTCTGTGCCGCGATCACACCGTGGAACTTCCCCAACGCCATGATCACCCGCAAGGTGGCGCCGGCGCTGGCGGCAGGCTGCCCGATCATTGTGAAGCCGGCGGACCTGACGCCTCTGTCGGCGCTGGCGCTGGCGGTACTGGCCGAGCGCGTGGGTATTCCTGCCGGTGTGTTTAACGTGATTACCGGTCTGCCGGCGGGTATCGGTGGCGAGCTGACCAGCAATCCTGCGGTGCGTAAGATCTCCTTCACCGGCTCCACCGGTGTTGGCAGCCTGCTGATGCGCCAGAGCGCCGATACCATCAAGCGGCTGAGCCTGGAGCTGGGCGGTAACGCGCCGTTTATCGTCTTCGACGATGCCGATATCGAGCTGGCCGTGGCCGGCGCCATGGCCAGCAAGTTCCGTAACGCGGGCCAGACCTGTGTTTGCGCCAACCGCCTGCTGGTGCAGAGCGGTATCTATGACCGCTTCGCCGCGCGTCTGGTCGAAGAGGTGGAAAAGCTCAAGGTCGGCTACGGCATGGAGCCGGGTACCACCATCGGCCCCATGATCAATGCTCAGGCTGTGGATAAGGTAACCGCCCATATTCAGGATGCCATCGATAAGGGGGCCAAGGTGCTAACCGGCGGTCTGCCGGAAGCTGGGTCGCCATATGTGAAGCCGACCGTGCTCTCTGAAGCCAACACCGATATGCTGCTTGCCCATGAGGAAACCTTTGGTCCGGTGGCGCCGCTGATTCGGTTTGATACCGAAGAGGAGGCGATCGCCATCGCCAACGGTACGCCTTTCGGCCTTGGCTCTTACTACTTCACCCAGGATATGCAGCGTTCCTGGCGCGTCATGGATGCACTGGAGTTCGGTATGGTTGGATTGAACACCGGTGCTATCTCCATGGAAGTAGCGCCGTTCGGCGGAATCAAACAGTCCGGTATTGGCCGTGAAGGCTCAAGCCTGGGGATGGATGAATATCTCGAGGTGAAGGCGTTCCATATCGGCGGACTCTGAGCCTCGCCTTATCTGAACCCTCCAATGTAAACACACCAAAAAAAGCCGCCTGAAATGGGCGGCTTCTTTACGTCTGATATCAGACGGGTTCAGTAGCCCCTGGAGCGGTCTACCAGTCCGCTGACCGGTTTGCCCTGGGCCAGGTTGTCGATATTCTCCAGCAGAACCGCCGCTGCAGATTCCGGCTGGGTCTGGCTGGCGATATGCGGAGTGATCAGAATTCTTGGATGCTGCCAGAAGGGGTGGCCTTTCGGCAGGGGCTCCGGGCTCTGCACATCAAGCACCGCTGATGATAGCCGGCCGCTGTCCAACGCGTGTAACAGGTCTGCTTCGACCAGATGATCGCCGCGGCCCACATTGATCAGTCCTGCGCCAACAGGTAGTTGCTTGAACAGACTGGAGTTGAGGATGCCTCGTGTCTTATCGGTAAGCGGCAGCAGACAGACGAGGATATTGCACCCGGCGAGAAACGCGCCGAGCTCCTGCTCTCCCTTGAATATCTGCACGCCTTGCAGCGGTTTGCCCGAACGGCTCCAGCCGCGGCAGTCGAAACCTATACTGGAGAGTGTTGAGGCAACCGCCGTTCCCAGCTGACCCATGCCAAGAACACCGATAGTGGTTTCGGCAACCGGTTTCACATCGAAGATTTCGTACACTTCGCGGCGCTGCTGATCGATATAGTCGACCAGATTGCGATGGATGCCGAGCGCCGCCATTAGTACGTATTCACGCATGGTGGAGACGATGCCGGGCTCCTGCATCCGTATCAGCGGGATCTGCGGAGGGATGCGCGTCAGGTCGAACTGGTCGATACCCGCGCCAATGGAGAAGATCGCCTCGAGGTTGGGAAAGCGGCTCAGATCCTCGAGCGCTTCCGGTGACCAGGTGCCGATAAAACGCACCGCTGCGGGGTCGCCGGTTTCCGGCCAGATATGAAAGGGGATATGCGGTGCGTGAACGGCAAAGTATCGCTTCCAGCGAAGGCCGCGCTGCCGGTCAGCGTGGTAGATAAAACTCATGGGGATTCCTTTTGGTGGCTATCGATGCCGGGCCGGTTTTCTGCGTAAACCCTTACCCTACTGAAACTTGGCAACATTGACTGCTTAAATCGACTCTCGTAATAGCAGTTCCTGCGGATTCCGCGCCCGCAGGGCGCAGATGATCGGTAATGAACCCCGTTTCGTAATGGAGATTGTCCTCAGAAAAGCAAAGAAATGTGGCTCCAGTGTAAGGTTTAACGCCTTCGCGCGACTACACAGCAGAAGACACAGGGAGCTTTATGTAAAGCCTGGCGTCTAACCCGTTACAAAATAAGGAGACGACGGATGTTGATTAAAAAACCATCGGATATCCGGTCCAGCGAAATAACACCGGAATCGGTCTACCGTCGCCGTCGCGAGCTGCTCAAGGCGATGCTGGCCGGTGGCGCACTGATGGCTGCTGGTCCCGCCCGGGCGCTGGAACGTTATGAACTGCCGGATGAGGCGAAACGCTATCCGGGCCCGGAGTGGCTGCAGGAAAAGCTGCGTGCTGCCAGCAAGGGCCAACCGATCAATGGTGAAGACCTGACGCCGTATCGCCACGTCACTGGTCATAACAACTTTTACGAGTTCGGTCTGGCGAAAGAGGATCCCAAAGCGAAGGCACAGGGGTTGAAAACCGATCCCTGGAAGGTCGAGGTCAGTGGCGAGTGCAGCAAGCCCGGTTCCTATAACCTGGAGGACCTGCTCAAACCCCATGAGCTGGAGGAGCGGATCTACCGTCTGCGCTGCGTCGAGGCCTGGTCCATGGTGATCCCCTGGGTGGGTGTTCCGCTGCATAAGCTGATCTCCCGTCTGGAGCCCACCGGTAACGCCAAGTTCGTAGAGTTCACTACCCTGCATGACCCTGACCAGATGCCGGGGCAGAAGAGCTTTTTCAGTACGCTGAATTGGCCCTATTCAGAAGGCCTGCGGATGGATGAGGCGATGCACCCGCTGACGCTGATGGCCGTAGGTGTTTATGGCGATGCGCTGCCGCCGCAGAACGGCGCGCCGTTCCGGCTGGTTGTGCCCTGGAAATATGGCTTCAAGAGTATCAAGTCGATCGTCAGCATCCGCTTTACCGAGCAGATGCCGCGCGCGACCTGGAATGAGACGGCGCCCAGCGAATACGGCTTTTACGCCAACGTGAACCCGGAAGTGGACCACCCGCGCTGGAGCCAGGCCACCGAGCGGCGTTTGCCTTCGTCGCTGTTCAACCCCAACCAGATCGATACACGTATGTTTAACGGCTATGCCGATCAGGTGGCTCATCTCTATCAGGGTATGGATCTGCGCAAATGGTACTGAGTATTGCGGAGCTGCATCGCTCCAAGGCAGGGCGCCGGAGCTTCTGGTGGTTGCTGTTCCTACTACCGCTGCTGCCACTGGCGTATATTGCTGAGGCCGCTTATAGCCTGGATCTGGGCGCGGATCCTGCGCAGACCATCGTCACCTTTTTTGGTATTTGGACGCTCAGGTTTCTGTTTCTGACTCTGGCAGTGACACCCTGCCGCCGTCTGTTTGGATGGAATTGGCTGCAGCGCTACCGGCGTATGTTCGGGCTCTACACGCTGTTTTACGCCTGTCTTCATCTGCTTTCCTTCGCCACTTTTATTCTTGGCTGGCGCGCAGACCTTATAGCCCGGGAGCTATCGGAGCGCCCCTACATCATAGTCGGCTTTGTCGCCTGGCTGGGGCTTGTGGCGCTCGGTATTACCTCGACCAGAGGCTGGGTCCGCAGGCTGGGCAGGCACTGGCAGCAGTTGCACTACCTGGTTTACCCCATTGCGCTGCTGGCGATGCTGCATTTCGCCTGGCTGATTCGCGCAGGGTTCGGTGAGGTGCTTGGCTACGCGCTGGTGTTGCTGGCGTTGTTGGGCCACCGGGTTATTTATTGGTGGAAACGACGTAGTCGGGTTCAACACGCCTGAGCTTGTTTTTGGCGTAAACCCGACACTTTGCGCTAGAGGGCGCTTTGTCGGGTTTGGGGCACTCCTTACATATCAGTAGCTTATGATGCTCTCTGCGGACTGGCTGTTCTGGCATTCGATATGCAATTTCTCTCGACGGGGTGAAGAACACGATAGGGAGAACAGGGGATGTCGAACACCGCTGAACGAATCGATACCGCGGGGCTTACCGGCGATAGCGCACTGAACTTTATCAATGTGGTGGACTCGCATCTGCGCGTGGTTTCCCGCTTGCAGCTTGCCACCGAAGCCCATCATACGATTCGTCTGCATCTCAGTCTGTTCTACGACAATCAGCAGGCGGGCTCCCTTTCCTTCGACCTGAACGGTTTTAGCCCTGCCGAGAGCGTGGCTTTGGCCCGTGATATCAAGTCGAATCACTACATTTTGCGTGAGATAGATGAATATCTCTGCGGCGATATGGTTGAGTAACCGAGGAGTGCGAGATGCTTGAAGCTGATTTTTTTGAAGTATCGGATGAGTTCGTCAATCTCGCCAACGAGATGCTGGAGGAGTGGGCTCAGCCTATGTTGAGCGCCGCGATCATGCATGCCGCCGCGCGGTTCAATGCATTCAATTATCTCAGCCAGGAAGATGATGACCCGTCCAAGGCGGTGGGATTTCTGACCGATCAGTATCGCCAGATGCTGGAAGAAGCGATTCGAGAGATGCAGCGCGCTGGCTGATCCTCTCGGTATGGCTCTCTCGCAAAAGAGGCTTGCCTGACCTATATCTTAAGAGACCTGCCCACAGGTTTCTTAAGGAAGGTGAGTCTTATGAGTCATATCCTGAAGCGCTGGTGGCGAACCCTGCTTGGAGTACTCGCTGGCTTTTTGGGCGTCCAGTCCGAGCGGCGCCGGCAAGAGGATTTCAAAGAAGGGCGGGCCATCCACTTCGTGGTTGTAGGCCTGTTGATGGCCGCCGTTTTCGTGATTTTCGTGATTTTTCTCGTCCGTTGGGCTTTGAGTCTCAGTGGCGCATAATACCTGTTTGGCGACAAAGCCCGACGTTCGCTTCTTCAACTTGTCACTTCCTTGCATTTTTCTGGCGGCTGCTATACTCGGCAGTGAGGGCCAAGCCAAAGCCAGCCGCCAGATCTTGAAAGTTGCTTGCTTAGCTCTCTGATTCCAAAGGGAAAGGGACCCGCCTCGGCGGGCCGGAACGGAACCTGGGTATATCCTTATGGAGGCCAGGCATGGGAATGATAAGAATAATATCCCGGAGCTTCCCGCTGACCCTGTTGCCGCTGACGGCAAGGGCCGAGTGGACGCTGAATCTCAGTCCCGGTGTGACCGAGATCAGTCGCTCCATCTACGATCTGCACATGACGATCTTCTGGATCTGTGTTGCCATCGGCTGCGTGGTATTCGGGATCATGTTCTGGTCGATCTTCCATCACCGCAAGTCCCGCGGTGCCAAAGCCCATCATTTCCACGAACACACCCTGGTGGAGGTGATCTGGACGCTGATTCCCCTGGGGATTCTGGTCGCCATGGCGGTGCCGGCAACGGCAACGCTGGTCAAGATGTACGACCCCAAGGATGCAGGCCTTGATGTGCAGGTCACCGGTTACCAGTGGAAGTGGCGTTACCAGTACCTGGATCAGGATCTGGATTTCTTCAGTAACCTGGCAACTCCCCGTGAACAGGTCAGTAACGAACAGGCCAAGAGCGAAAACTACCTTTTAGAGGTGGATCGCCATCTGGTGTTACCTACCGATACCAAAATTCGATTTCTACTAACCGCCAATGACGTTATCCACAGCTGGTGGGTGCCGGCGCTGGCGGTGAAGAAGGATGCGATTCCGGGCTTTATCAATGAAGCCTGGACCCAGATCGATGAACCCGGCATCTACCGCGGTCAGTGTGCCGAGCTCTGCGGTAAGGATCACGGCTTTATGCCGATCGTGGTGGAGGCGGTTCCTCCCGAGGAGTTCCAGCAGTGGCTGGCCGACGCCAAGGCTGAAAAAGCCGCAGCAGCAGAGGCGGCCAATCGCAGCTGGACACTGGATGAGTTGATGCAGCGCGGTGAGCAGGTTTACCTGAGTAGCTGCGCAGCCTGTCACCAGGCCAGTGGCGAAGGGCTTCCGCCCGCTTTCCCCGCGCTGAAAAACAGCCCGATCGCCGTGGGTGATGTGGGTGCGCATATCGATATCGTACTGAACGGTAAAAGCGGCACTGCGATGCAGGCGTTCCGTGATCAGCTGGACCCGGTCGAGCTGGCAGCGGTGATCACCTATGAACGTAATGCCTGGGGTAACAGCACCGGTGAGGCGGTTTCGCCCACGCAGATTGCGGACCGACTTGGCGCTGCTGCAGAAGGGGAGGGCAACTGATGGCTATCTCGGATACGACCGGAGGCATGGATACAACTGCAGGCGAGCTGCATGAAGAGCATCATCATGGTCCGGCGAAAGGCATAGGCCGCTGGTTGTTCACGACCAACCACAAGGATATTGGCTCGCTTTATCTCTGGTTCAGCCTGCTGATGTTCCTGACCGGCGGCGTGATGGCGCTGCTGATCCGTGCCGAGCTGTTTCAGCCGGGGCTGCAGTTGGTTGAGCCGGGGTTCTTTAACCAGATGACCACCATGCACGGCCTGATCATGGTATTCGGCGCGGTGATGCCGGCTTTTGTCGGCCTGGCTAACTGGATGATCCCGATGATGATCGGAGCGCCGGACATGGCGCTGCCGCGGATGAATAACTGGAGTTTCTGGATTCTGCCGTTCGCCTTCGCGATGCTGGTTTCTACCCTGTTTATGGATGGCGGTGCACCCAACTTCGGCTGGACCTTCTATGCGCCTCTGTCCACGACTTATGCGCCGCCCAGCGTGACCTACTTTATCTTCGCCATCCATATCATGGGGGCGAGCTCCATCATGGGGGCGATCAATATCATCGCCACCATTCTGAACATGCGCGCTCCCGGCATGACCATGATGAAGCTGCCGCTGTTTGTCTGGTCCTGGCTGATTACCGCGTTTCTGCTAATCGCGGTGATGCCGGTGCTGGCCGGTGTGGTCACCATGATGCTGATGGATATCCATTTCGGTACCAGCTTCTTTAATGCCGCCGGCGGCGGTGATCCGGTGCTGTTCCAGCATGTGTTCTGGTTCTTCGGCCACCCCGAGGTGTACATCATGATCCTGCCGGCGTTCGGCATCATCAGCCAGATCATTCCGACCTTTTCGCGTAAGAAACTGTTCGGTTATGCCTCGATGGTGTACGCAACAGCGTCGATCGCGATTCTTTCCTTCCTGGTCTGGGCGCACCACATGTTCACCGTGGGGCTGCCTCTGGTGGGTGAGCTGTTCTTTATGTTTGCCACCATGTTGATCGCGGTGCCCACCGGGGTGAAGGTGTTCAACTGGGTGGCAACCATGTTCCGCGGCTCGCTCACGTTCGAGACGCCGATGCTGTTCGCCATCGCCTTTGTGGTGCTGTTCACCATCGGTGGTTTCTCCGGTCTGATGCTGGCGATAGCGCCGGTGGATTTTCAGTATCACGATACCTACTTCGTAGTGGCGCATTTCCACTACGTGCTGGTACCGGGGGCGATCTTCTCGATCATGGCGGCGGTCTATTACTGGTTGCCGAAGTGGACCGGACATCAGCTCAACGAAACCATGGGCAAGCTGCATTTCTGGCTTAGCTTTGTCGGCGTCAACATCACCTTCTTCCCGATGCACTTTATCGGCCTGGCCGGTATGCCCAGGCGTATTCCTGACTACGCGCTGCAGTTTGCCGACTTCAACATGGTGGCCTCCATCGGTGCTTTCATCTTCGGCTTTTCGCAGCTGCTGTTTGTCTGGAACGTGATCCAGAACGTGCGCAGCGGTGAGAAAGCCACATCTCAAGTTTGGGAGGGTGCCGAAGGACTGGAATGGACCGTGGATTCACCGGCGCCATATCACACCTTCAGCACACCACCGAAAGTGGATTAAGGCGATGACAGTCCGTAGCGCCAATCGTCGTTTGATCACACGTCTTCTGCTGGCGGCAGTTCTGATGTTCGGCTTTGGTTTTGCGCTGGTGCCGCTGTATGACGTTTTCTGCCGCGTTACCGGGTTAAACGGCAAGATAACCAATACGGGCCCGGTGGAGCAGACCGGTGTCGATACGCAGCGGTTGGTCAAGGTGCGGATGATCGGTGTGAACAACGAGGGTATGCCCTGGCAGTTCGGGCCGATCGATTCTTTGGTGGAGGTTAATCCGGGGGAGATGCGACAAACCGCGTTTCAGGCAAGTAATCCTACAGGGCGTTCCATGGTGGCCCAGGCGATTCCTTCGGTCGCTCCGGGAGAAGCCGCGCAGTATCTGCACAAGGTGAACTGTTTCTGTTTTAACTCTCAGACGCTGGCAGCCGGTGAATCGGTGGATATGCCGCTGTTGTTCGTGATCGACAAGGAGCTGCCCGAGCATATCCGCTCGATCACACTTTCCTACACGCTCTTCGATATCTCGCCGGATAAAACCGCGAGCCGCTCCGAAGAGGTCCAGATGGGAGGTTCCAGGATATGAGTGCTCCAAATGTGAATGCGCAGGAATCCTACTATGTGCCGGCGCAAAGCAGCTGGCCGATCCTGGCCTCGTTCGCCATGTTTCTGCTGGCGTTCGGGGCGGGAACGACGATCAACGGACTAAGCGGCAAAGCGGATGGAACCTTCGGCGTAGTCTTGCTGATGCTGGGTGCGTTGTTGATGGTGGGCATTCTGGTGGGCTGGTTCAGTCATGTCATCCATGAAAGCCGGGCCGGCCTGTACAGTCCACAGATGGACCGTTCTTTTCGCTGGGGTATGAGCTGGTTCATCTTCTCTGAAGTGATGTTTTTTGCGGCGTTTTTCGGCGCGCTCTTCTATGTGCGCAACCTGGCGGTGCCCTGGCTTGGTGGTGAGGGGGATAAGGGGGTATCGCAGATGCTCTGGCCAGGGTTCACCGCGGAGTGGCCGCTGATGAATCCGCCGGATGCTGCGCAGTTTGCCGGTCCCAGAGCAATCGTCGATCCCTGGCACATTCCGTTGCTCAATACCGTGCTGTTGGTGACATCAAGCTTCACAGTGACGCTGGCCCATCATGCCCTGCTCAAGGACAAACGCGCGATGGTGGCGCTCTGGCTTACCGCGACCATAGCGCTGGGTGCGATCTTTATCGGCTTTCAGGCCTACGAGTATGTGCACGCATACAACGATCTGGGGCTGACGCTGAACGCCGGTATCTATGGCGCAACCTTCTTTATTCTCACCGGATTTCATGGTCTGCATGTCACCCTCGGCACGCTGATGCTGATCATCATTCTGCTGCGGATTCTCAAGGGGCATTTCGATTCAAGGCATCATTTCGGCTTCGAGGCCGTGGCCTGGTACTGGCACTTCGTGGATGTGGTCTGGATCGGTCTGTTCCTGTTTGTTTATGTGTTCTAGGAGCAGCGCCCTGGGGTTGCCTGATTACCAGGGTACGTGGGAGTGGAGGTGGCCGCTGAGAAAGCCAAACAGCACGAGGGCGAGCAGCGCGGCGCTGAGAATGACGCGGATCATCAGGGCATTGGCCATGCGTTTTTCTCCGTCCCTGTCTTTCATCATGAACCAGAGGCTGGTGAACAGGGCGGTCACGATGGAAGCAAAGATGAGCAGGGCTGCGACGCGAAACATAGGAAGATCCTGTGGTGGCTCGGTTGTTATTTTCAGTCAGTAAAGAAGAGGTGAGGATATCCGGCAAGCTGAGCGCCCGGTTTTGGCTCTATCCATTCTGGCTTTTGGTGCTGGCGGGACTTGTTTCACTGGGTTTGTGGCAGCTCGACAGGGCGGACCTGAAAAAGCGTTGGCTGGCGCAACAGCAGGATCTGGAGTTGATCTCTCCGAGCGAAGTGGAGATCACGCAGGCCATGAAAGGGCGTCACTGGATCAGAGTTGTGCTGCCGGTCAGCTGGCCGCCGGTCGAACCGCTATATCTCGATAACAGAACCTACCAGGGGCAGGCCGGTTATGAGCTGTTACTGCCGGTAAGGCTGGAGGATGGGAGCCATATCGCCGCCAATTTGGGGTGGCTGCCGATACCGGGAAACCGTGATGTAAAGCCTCGATTGGTAAGGCCGGAGGTAGGGGGTCTCTCCGCAGTGCTGGGTTCACCGGTGGATACATTCACCTTGGCGGAAAGTGGGGCTGATAAGAAGTGGCGCCTGCAGCAGCAAAGTCTGCGGAAGATGGAAGCGCGCTGGCAGTTGGAGTTGCAGCCCTGGGTGATCTGGCTGACTGAGCCCGTAGTTGCTGACGTAGTAGCGAGGTCTCCAGGGACGGGGCAGATGCCACCGGAAAGACATATCGGCTATGCGTTTCAGTGGTTTTCGCTGGCATTTGCACTGCTGATACTGGGAGGAGTGCTGGAATGGAAAATAAGAAGAAGACAGCATCACGCGTGACGCTTTGGGCAATCTGGGCCATCGCATTGGTTCCGGTGGCCGCGGCAAGTCTTGCCTACACTCTGGATTGGCCGCTAACGCAGGGGCGTACTAACCAGGGAGAACTTCAGAGCCCTGTGCTCACCTTGAATCAGTGGGGTGGCAGCAGTGAGTTATACACAGGTCACTGGACGCTATTGGTTAAGCCGGAGCAAGAGTGCCGCCAGCCTTGCCAGACCCAGGTGGAGAGGCTGAAAGCGATTCATGATGCGCTTGGGCGCGATTCGACCCGGTTGAGAGTACATGTGGCCGAGACTGAATCGCTCGCGGTAGAGCAGGGTGTCTGGTTAATCGATCCGAACGGTAACCTGGTCCTCAAGTACCGGCCTGAGCTGATCGGCAAACCGTTGCTCAAGGACTTGAAGCGTCTACTGAAGGCGTCTCAGCTGGGCTAAGCGGGGAGGTAGGCATGAACCTTAACCCGAAAACGCCAAGCCTGAACTCAAGCTGGCGTCTGGTTAATTTCTCCATAGGGCTTGCGCTGGTGGTTGTGCTGCTGGGTGGATGGACGCGCCTTAACGATGCAGGGTTGGGCTGCCCGGACTGGCCGGCCTGCTATGGCCATTTCGTTCTACCGCCCGCGCATCAGGTGGAAGAGCGGATTCTGATCGACTTCCCGGGTCATGCGGTTGATCTGAAGAAGGGCTGGTTGGAGATGGTGCACCGTTACGCCGCTTCACTGCTCGGCCTGATGATTCTGCTGCAGGCAGTCATAGCCATACGTAAGCGAAGCATTGAAGGCTACCCTCTGTCGTTGTCCTGCAGTTTGCTGGTGCTGGTGATCATCCAGGGGCTGTTCGGCATGTGGACGGTGACTCTCAAACTTGTTCCCTGGGTTGTAACTCTGCATCTACTGGGGGGTATGGCTACCCTCGCGCTGCTGGTGAGGCTGCGTCAGCGTCTGAAGGCGCTAAAAGGCGCTGAGTTACCGACCGGGCGTCATGCCGAACCCGCCGTTGTCATGTTGGTGGTGGCGCTATTTATACAGATTTCGTTGGGTGGCTGGACCAGTACCAACTATGCAGGCTGGGCCTGCGATCACTGGCTGGTCTGCCACCAGGGGAATGTTATTGAGTATGACTTTGCGACCGGCATGAACCCTGTTGTTCCCCTCGGCCCCAATTATGAAGGCGGTATGCTTCCCGCAGAGGCAAGGGCTGCCATTCAGATCAGCCACCGGATCGGCGCCCTGATGTTCGTTCTTTCTTTGCTACTGGCCACCTGGCGGCTGCGCAATAACCCGGCGTTGAAGCCCTGGTTGGGGCTGGTTTGGGTGGTTACTGGCGCTCAGATAGTGCTGGGCGTGCTCAACGTGGTTTTCCAGTTACCTCTGTCATTGGCGACGGCTCACCACGCGGCGGCGGTTATGTTGCTGCTCTCGGTGATGGCTGTTTATGGCAGGGCTTGTGTAAAGCGGAAGCGAACGGAGGTCATTCATGGCTACCTATCCCCTGGCTAGACCGGAGATCATTGGCAAGGCAGGCTGGCGAGATTATCTAGCGCTATGCAAATTGAGAGTGGTCGCAGTGATGTTGCTGACGCTGGTTGTTGGCATGTGTCTGGCTACCCCGGAGCTACCTTCGCTGGCGTTGCTGCTGTTGACCAATATAGGTGTCGGCTTGGCGGCTGCTTCGGCTGCGGCGGTTAACCACGTGCTCGATCAGAGCATTGATGCGCGCATGGCGCGCACCGCCCGTCGGCCACTACCGCAAGGAAAGGTGACCCCGCTGCAGGCGGTCGTCTTCGCGGCTTCGCTCGGTGTGGCTGGTATTACAGTGCTCGCGCTCACGGTCAACCCGCTTACGGCCTGGCTGACGCTAGGCTCTTTAATCGGCTACGCCTTTGTCTATACCGCTTTCCTGAAAAGGGCGACTCCGCAGAACATAGTCATCGGTGGTGTGGCGGGGGCGGCGCCGCCGCTTATCGGCTGGGTTGCGGTAACGGGACAGGTTACAGCGGATGGCTTGCTTTTGATGTTGATTATCTTCGCCTGGACGCCGCCGCATTTCTGGGCTCTGTGTATCGCGCGCAAAGATGATTACGCCCGGGCGGGAGTGCCGATGCTGCCGATCACTCATGGGGAAAGCTTCACCCGCTTGCAGATTTTGCTGTACACCCTGTTAACCGTATTGCTGACTCTGCTGCCCTATTTTATTGGCCTGAGTGGTCTGATCTACCTGGTTTGCGTACTTATCCTGGATGCCCGCTTGCTCTACTGGGCATGGCGTTTGTACAGCGCCCGGGAAGTGGCTGATCCGATGAAAATGTTCCGCTTCTCGATTCTGTACATCATGGCGTTGTTTGCCATACTTCTTGTTGATCACTACTTGAAACTGCAGCTGTAAAAGCTCCGCTGAAAAGCGGGTGATGGACAGGCGGTAACGTGAGGGTTCACGGTTCGTCTGAAGACCAATCAGCAAAGCAACACGGACGGGAAAATAACAATAGCCGTTCGTTAGGAGGGTAGACGTATGTTCCTGCAGCACATGATGGGGGTGTTCTATCACCCGAAGCGGGAGTGGCGCTCAATCAAGAGCGAACATTACTCCACAACACATGTGTTTCTCGCCCAGATCAGCGTGCTGGCCGCAATACCGGCCATAGCGCTGTTTATAGGTACTACTCAGGTTGGCTGGAGTATTACCGGTTCCGATTACGTAAAACTTTCTGTGTCCAGTGCCTTGCCCGCCGCGATCGCACTCTACCTGGCGATGTGGGTGGCCGTTGGCTTTATTGCTTATACGATCCGCTGGATGGAGAAAACCTATGGCGGCAGCGTGAGCTTTGATGAGTGCATGGTGCTGACGACCTTTACCGCGACACCTCTGTTCCTGTCTGGGCTTGCAGGTCTATACCCCATGCTGTGGTTCAACGTCATCGTGGGATTGATAGCGCTGAGTTACTCGGTCTATCTGCTCTATAGTGGTGTGCCGGAGATCATGCAGATCCCGGAAGATCGTGCGTTCTTCTTCTCAACCTCGATCCTGACCGTCGGACTTGTGGTCCTGGTAGGTCTGCTGGCTTCTACCGTGATTCTCTGGAGTACAGTGGTCCCACTTAGCTATGTTTCTGGGTGATTTTTATACACTGATGGGAGTATGAAGAAAGGGAGCCTTAGCTCCCTTTCTTGTGGGCTGTTTATAGCCCGGAAGAGGCGCTTTGAACTTTTTGTAAATTATTTCCAAAAAGGTTGTTGACTCCCTCAAGCAGGTCTGTAGAATGCGCCTCCTCGCTTGAGACGACACACCCTTCGGGGCTGCAGACGACCAGCGAGGCGGTTTTCCAACCACTTGAATTTCTA
>NZ_SMFU01000014.1 GCF_004339595.1 Marinobacterium mangrovicola | reverse complement strand
TCCTCAACCGCGATCTCGCAGAAGGGGTTGAGTGCCATTTTGACGTTGGCCAGATCCACGTCGGAGTTATCGGCCTTGACGCGTACCTTGACGTTGTAGTCGATGACGCGTTTTACGCTAACGAGTATTTTCATTGTCTAGATCCCTCCGGAACCCTGATCTGTTCTTTCATTATTAGCGCTGGTCAGCAGGGCGACCACCTCTGCGGGGATCGCCTTTGGTCTAATCCTGTCGCCTGATTGAGTCACCCAGACCCGTTTTTCATGGCACAGGATCGCCAGTTGTCCATCGCTTTTCAGTAATCGGTGCTCGATGTTGAAACTGGTTTTTCCAACCTCGGCTACCCGGGTTTCTATGCTGACCTTTTCGCCGTATCGCGATGGGATTTTGAAATCCGCATCGGTGTTAACCATCGGAAAACCGAGAATGTCGTGCTTTTTGCGCAGTTCGAACTTGTCGATGCCGGCGACCTTGAAAAGGTTGGCGGTGGATGCATCGAAAAACTCGAAGTAGCGCGGGTAAAACACAATCCCGGCGGGGTCGCAGTGACCCCATTCGATTGTCAGTTCGCGTTTTGCCTTTAACATTCAGCCTACTCCCTGCCGTCGCAGGATTACCTGCTGAGGATCATCACCTCATCGGAAGGCTGTTCGCTGTAGAGGTCTTTCACCAGGGCTTCGCGGTTTTTCAGCACCGCACGTTGGTTGATGGAGCCCTTATCGGTGACCTCGTTCAGGTCGATTGACGGAGCTTCTTCCAGCAGTCGCAGGCGGCGGATGCAGGTGGAGCTGCCGGTGGCAGTCTCTGCCATCTCGTTCAGCAGACGCTGGAAGGTTTCGCGTACACGCGGTGAGCGCAGCACTTCCAGATCAGACAGCTGGTCGCCATCGTGAATCAGCTTGCGGCAGTGGCCGATATCGGCAAATACCATGGCGGAGACGTAGTCGCGGTCGTGGCCAGCGATCACCACATCCTGAATGTACGGCGCAAAAAAGTGGATAATGTGCGCACGCAGTGTGCCCACGCTGACCCAAGTACCGGTATCCAGTTTGAAGTCTTCCGAAACGCGGCCGTCGAAACGGAAGCCACGGCTGGGGTTTTCCGGATCGATATATTTCACCGCATCGCCGAGGCAGTAGAAGCCTTCTTCGTCGAACGCCTTGGCGGTCTGCTCTTCGGCACGCCAGTAACCCGGAGTGACCGAGGATCCACGAACCCTGGCTTCCAGCTTGTCGCCATTGGGTACCAGCTTCAGCTCGATGCCCGGCAGCGGTGTGCCGATAACGCCGGAGGCACATTCTTCGATGGAGGCGAAGAGGGCTGCAGGTGCAGTTTCGGTAGCACCCAGGCCTGTGATCATGGGTACTTTCTTACCGGTGTGTTCGATCGCCAGCTCGTCAATGGCGTCCCAGATATGCTGGGACAGGCCCGCTGCCGCAAAGTGCATCAGCTGAAGACGGGAGAAGAACTTCTTCGCCACCTCAGGATGGGCGCGCAGCTCCTTGACCAGCAGTTCGTAACCCTTGGGCACGTTGAAATAGACGGTCGGCGCCACATCGGTCAGGTTTTTCAGGGTAACCCCGAACGCCTTGTGAGTGGGCTTGCCGTGGTCGATGTAGAGGCTGCCACCGTTGTAGAGGGCGATGCCGATATTGTGGTTGCCGCCGAAAGTGTGGTTCCACGGCAGCCAGTCGACCAGTACCGGTGGTTCTTCCTGCAGGAACTCCATCAGCGAGTTCATCATCACCTGGTTGGCGCAGATCATGCGCTGGGTGTTGATCACCGCCTTGGGCATGCCGGTGGAACCTGAGGTGAACATGAATTTGGCAATGGTGTCGCCGTTAGTGGCGTCACGGGCTGTATCAGCAGCGGCAGACGCTGGTGTATCCAGTACCTCTGAGAACAGGGTGACCGGGTTTTTCAGGCCATCGTCGCCGTGTTCTTTGGAGACGGCTACCAGCGGCAGGTCGGCTGGGATAACCGCATCGATCGCGTCGCGGAACGGGCCCAGGTTATCGACAAATACCAGGCCCGGCGTCAGCAGGTCGAAAACGTGACGCAGCTTGCCATAATCTGTGGAGATCAGTGAGTAGGCGGTGGAGATCGGTGAGTAGGGAACACCGATGTACTGGGAGCCCAAAGCCACCAGCAGGTGTTCAATGCTGTTGCCGGAAAGGCACATCACCGGACGCTCGGCGCTGAGATTTTTATCCAGCAGCCAGGCAGCGATGGATTTTACGCGCTCAAGCGTTTCACGGTAGGTCAGTTTTTCCCACTCACCCTCTTCGTTACGCTGGGCGACGAAGATGGCCTCAGGGGTTTTATCGGCCCAGTACTCAAGACGGTCGGTGATACGTACTGCATAGTCATCCAGAGGGCGAGGGCAGCGGACAACCTGTTCTCCATTGTCGCGATACTCTACTTCTACCCCAAAGTCGTGAACATTCACCGGATGAAAGTCGGCTAGCATAGTTGTTTCTCCCTCTCCGGCCGTTTTTTTTAGTTATCACGGCCGGAGGTTTAAGAATTTTTGTTTTTCTAATCTTTGCTGTCGCGCGCCGCTCAGAGATCGAAGCGGTAGCGACCCACACCCTGGTGTGCCTGTTTGAACGTCTTCAGCCCAGCTTCGATGTTGGGGACCGAATAGCTGAAGTAATACTCCGTCAGGGCGACCAGGTTGGTGTGGTAATCGGGGTCATCACCCTGGGCAATTTTGCCTTCCGCGGTCAGTGCGATATCGGCCAGCTGCCAGGCGCAGCACAGGGTGCCCAGCGCGTCCATAAAGGGAACGCCACCCGCATTCAGCTGCAGCAGGTCCGCATTATCCTTGTCGATGATCTGGCCGATCGCGGCGCGCATCAGGCTGGTCGCGCTGCTGAGCTGCTCGGCCAGTGAGGCGAGTGATTCGCTCTCGGCCAGTCGTGCAGCAACTGCATCGATATCTTCCAGCAGAGCAGTGAGGGCTGCTCCCTTATCAAGCTGAACCTTGCGGAATACCAGGTCGCGGGCCTGAATACCGGTGGTGCCTTCGTAAATGGTGTTGGCACGGGCATCGCGCATCAGCTGGGCAACGCCGGTCTCCTCAACAAAGCCCATGCCGCCAAAGATCTGGATGGTAGTGCCTGCCATCAGGTTACCGCGTTCGGTGGCGCAGCCCTTGAAAACCGGGGTCAGCAGGGCGATACGTGCTTTCAGTGCCTGGCTTTCCTCGGCCTCACACTGTTCGGACTTGTCGATCATCGCGGCGATCAGGTAGCCGAGTGAACGCAGCCCCATCACTTCCGAACGGATCGACAGCAGCATACGTGCGACATCCGGGTGGTTAGCGATCAGCGTGCGCTCACCGGTGCGGAAATCTGAGCCCTGGGTGCGTTCCTGGCTGTACTCCAGCGCCCGCTGGAAGCCTACTTCACCGAAGCCGACGCCTTGCATGCCGCAGCTCAGACGTGCTTCGTTCATCAGGATGAACATCGCCATCAGACCACGGTTTTCTTCACCGATCAGCTCGCCGTAGCAGGCATCGTTGTCGCCATAGCTGATGGAGCAGGTGGGGCTGCCGTGCAGGCCGGTTTTATGCTCGATACCGGTGCAGGCCACATCGTTGGATTCACCCACGGAACCGTCGGCTTCGATGCGGTACTTGGGTACGGCGAACAGCGAAATACCGCGGCTTCCGGCGGGTGCGTCGGGGGTACGGGCCAGCACGAAGTGGACGATGTTTTCGGTAAGATCGTGGTCACCGTAGGTGATAAAGATCTTCTGTCCCTTGATCAGGTAGCGGCCGTCACCCTGGGGGATCGCCTTAGTGGTCAAGGAGCCCAGGTCTGAGCCTGCATTAGGTTCGGTCAGAGCCATAGCCACTGTCCACTGCCCGGAGATCATTGGCTCCAGGTAGCGGGCTTTCTGCTCGTCGCTACCGAAGTGCAGAAGAATCTCGCTGCAACCCTGGGTCAGCGCATGGAACATGATGAAGCCCAGGTTTGCTGACAGCCACATCTCATTCACCGGCTGGGCGATAAACTTCGGCAGGGACTGGCCGCCGAACTCTTCCGGCAGTGCCAGCCCGGTCCAGCCGGACTCGGTGAACTGCTGGTAGGCTTCCTTCCAGCCGTCCGGGGTGATCACCTTGCCATCTTCAAAACGGCAGCCCTGGGTGTCGCCGACGCTGTTGAGCGGAGCCAGTTCGCCATTGGCAAACTTGCCCGCTTCGTCCAAAACCGCGCCGATCAGTTCGTCATCGAAATCGGCAAATTCGGGAAGATCGCGAACACCGGTGCGTTCCAGCGCATGCTGGAGCAACAGCTGCATATCTTTCAATGGTGCCTGATACAGACTCATGCTGAACTCCTTCGCTGCTTACTTGGCGGCCATGCGGATGGCGCCGTCGAGGCGGATCACCTCGCCGTTAAGCATGCGGTTTTCAATGATGTGCTGAGCCAGTGACGCAAACTCGTCCGGATTGCCGAGACGCTGCGGGAAGGGCACGGACTGACCGAGAGACTGCTGAACCTCTTCCGGCAGGACATCCATCATTGGGGTCTTGAAGATACCCGGTGCGATAGTCAGCACACGAATACCGAAACGGGCCAATTCGCGGGCGATCGGCAGGGTCATGGCGCAGACGCCGCCTTTGGAAGCGGAGTAGGCGGCCTGGCCGATCTGGCCGTCAAAGGCGGCCACGGAAGCGGTGTTGATGATGACGCCGCGCTCGTTGTCTTCACCTGGCTCGTTGTTCTGCATCTTGTCGGCAGCCAGACGGATCATGTTGAAAGTGCCCATCAGGTTGACGCGCAGGGCACGCTCAAAGGTACCCAGGCGGTGAGGACCTTCGCGACCAACAACACGCTCTGCACCCGGGATGCCGGCGCAGTTGACCAGGCCATTGATCGGGCCGAAGGCTTCAACGGCGCTGTCCATGCAGCTCTGTGCGGAGGCTTCGTCGGAGATATCGGTACGCTGGAAGCGAGCGCGCTCGCCCATGGAGGCAGCGACCTTCTCGCCGTTCTCTTCATTGATGTCGGCCAGGCTAACCTTGGCGCCAAGGGAGTGCAGACGGCGGGCTACAGCTTCGCCGATACCGGAGCTGGCGCCTGTGACGATGAAGTGGCGATCCTGAAAATTCATGCTCGGGTCCTCTTGTTATTCTGGCTAGGGGTACGGTTGTGTTGGGGCGTGTTATGACTTTTTGCGGTTAAGGAAGGCGTCGATACGCTCTTTCACTTCGCCGCTGCTCTGGGTGATACCGGTGATCAGGGATTCGGTATACAGACCGTCGTCGGCAGACATACTGTCGATGCGGGAGAGGCCGGTAGCCATGGCCCAGTTGGAGTAGCTGGAGTTAGTGGCGATGGTGGCAGCCAGCTCTTTGGCTTTTTCCAGTGCCGCGCCTTTCTCGACCACGTAGTGCGCCAGACCGAGACGCTCGCCTTCTTCCGCCTTCACGGTGCGGCCGGTCAGCATCATTTCGGTCATGCGGCTGGCGCCGATGACGCGGGCCACGTTCACGGAAGCCCCGCCACCGACGAAGATACCGTGACGGCCTTCCGGCAGACGGTAGAAGGTAGTTTCGTCAGAAACTCGCACGTGAGCGCAGATCGCCAGTTCCAGACCGCCGCCGATCACGGCGCCGTGCATGGCGGCAACCACCGGGATACCGGAGTTGCGGATATAGCTGAATACGCGGTGCCACATGCGTGAGTGTTGAACCACTTCGAACGGTTCGCGGGCGGTGTGCTCGGACAGGTCCAGGCCGGAGCAGAACTCGGGGCCGTTACCGGAGAACAGGATGACCTTCAGGCCCTGGGGCAGGTTACGGAACACATCTTCGATTTCGAGGCAGAGGGCATCGTTGATGGCGTTCTTCTTTTCAGGACGGTTCAGTGTCAGGTGGCCAATGCCGTCCTCGACCAAGAATGTCAGGTGACGATATTCACTCATGTGTTTTGCCTCTTCTTCTTTTTCTGGTTGATGGCTCGGGCTGTCCTTTGGATGCTCCCGACTAGCTCGAACCAGTCTTGTTTGTGTTGATAATAGTTGTAACTCACAACAAATGTTATTTCAAACAGTTTGTGCGGATATTTCGACTAAAGAATAGTTTGCACCGCTTATGTGGCCGTCCGGCCCTAAACGATGAACGCCACAGGCCGGAAACAGGTCCGGGCTGTGGCGCGTGTCCATGCGTTGGATCGGCTATCAGCGGTCGCTGACGTGGATAACCACCGCCATGCCCTGGTCGCCGCCGGCACAGCCGGTGAACAGGCCGTAACCGCCGCCCAGGATTACCAGTTCCTCGATCATCTCGATGATCGCGCGCATGCCGGTCGGTCCCTGGGGGTGACCCCAGATCATGGAGCAGCCGTAGTTGTTCATGTTCATCACGTCGACGCCGGTGGCCTTGGCAAAGGCGACGTCGTTCACGGCGAACGGGTTGTGAGTCTTGATCGCCTTGACCTCTTTCACATCGATGCCGGCCATTTTCAGCGCGTTGTTGGCAGCTTCAATGGGGGCTTCCGGCATGTGAGCCAGGTCGGTGCGGGACTGACCGAAGCCGCACACCTTGATGCGAATGCTGGCGTCGGTGGCGTAGGCCTGTGCCTTGTCGGCAGTGGTCAGCACCACAGAGGCGTTACCATCCGCCGGGTGGGTCATGTTGCCGAAGGTAACGACGCCGCCTTCGTTGACCGGGCGCAGCTTGGCCAGGCCCTCGGCGGTCATCGGGAAGACACCCTCGTCAGCGGTCAGAACGGCGGCCTCCTTGCGGAAGTTCGCGGCCGGCACGCTGAACGGCAGGGTCATGTAGCGTTTCTGGAACGCCTGATCGTCGGCCAGGGCAGCCTGGTACTGTTCATAGCGACGCAGGGCGACGGCATCCAGCTCTTCACGGGTGATGGCAAATTTCTTCGCCACGTTTTCACCGGTCTGGATCATGGAGTGACCGGCGATGGCGTCGTGCTGCATGTTATAGGTGACCTGGTCTTCCGACTGGCCATAACCACCGGGGCCGCCCGGTGCCGGGTAGTAGATGTGGGCACCGTTGGAGCAGCGGTCTGCCGTCAGTAGCAATGAGGTTTCAGCCATGCCCAGCGCGATTTCGGAGGCGCTGGCGAACAGGCCACGAACGCCGGTGGCGCAGACCTGGCTCAGCATATGGCCAGGGGTCTTGGTGGCGCCGATCTCGTAGAGCGGCCAGGGCGCGCCGTAGAACGACTGGTACTGGGCGTTGGTCATGCCCAGTACGCCGGAGTCAAAGCTGGTCGGATCGATATCGCGCTTGGCCAGTTCGCTCTTGGCGACCCAGGCGGCGAATTTCATCGCGTGCAGGTGCTGAAGGCTACCCTGCCACTTGGTGAACGGGGTGGACCAATAGGCGCCGTAGGGGATCTCAACGTTGTTCAGAGACATCTTTTCGCTCCTGTTATTTTTTCTGTAGCGATTATTCTGCGTCAGCCATGATCTGCTTCAGGCCACCCCAGGATTCCTGGAACAGCTCAATCGGCATGGTTTTAAGGTCGTCGGCGATCTGCGGACGGAAGTCCATGGCGGCCAAAACGTCCTTCTCCAGATCCAGACCCGGTGCGATTTCGGTCAGGGTGATGCCGCCTTCGCGCAGTTCGAACACGGCGCGCTCGGTGATGTAGACCACCGGCTGCTTGTTCTGCAAGGCGATATCGCCGCTGAAGGTGATCTGGTCTACGGACTCGACGAACTTCTTCGCTTTGCCTTCTTGAGTGATCTGCAGACCATCACTGCTGAACGCGAACTTGGCGCCAGCGGTCAGGGTGCCGCAGAACACCACTTTTTTGGCGGTCTGGGTGATGTTGATAAAGCCACCTGGGCCGACCACCTTGGGGCCGAACTTGCTGACGTTCAGGTTGCCCTTGGTATCTGCCTGGGCAAGGCCGAGGAAGGCGATATCCAGACCGCCGCCGTCATAGAAATCGAATTGGGCGTGATGTTCGATGATCGCGTCGGCGTTCCAGGCTGCGCCGAAGTCACCACCGGAAGCGGGGATGCCGCCGTAGGTGCCAAGCTCGGTGGTCAGGGTAAACTGCTTTACAACACCTTCTTCTGCAGCTACCGAGGCGATGCCGTCGGGCACGCCGATACCCAGGTTCACCAGGGTGTCAGGACGTAGCTCCATGGCGGCGCGGCGGGCGATCAGTTTGCGCTCGCTGAAAGCCATGGGCGGGATCGCACCCAGCGGGACACGGCTGTTACCGGCCAGGCCTGGGTTGTATTCGGTGGTGATGGTCTGCTTGTGGTTTTCCGGCTTCGCGACGACCACGTAGTCGACCAGCGCGCCCGGGATCTTCACATCTTTCGGGTGCAGGCTGTGGGCTTCGGCCAGGTGTTTGACCTGGGCGATAACGATACCGCCGGTGTTGTGCGCAGCCTGCGCCATCGGCAGGGCTTCGCTGATCTGCGCTTCCTCTTCTACGGTGAGGTTGCCGTTCTCGTCGGCGGTAGTCGCGCGGATGATCGCCACGTTCACCGGGAAGCTTTTATACAGCAGCCACTCTTCACCTTCGATCTCGATCAGCTTGACCATATCTTCAGTGGTCTTGTTGGTAACCTTGCCGCCCTGCAGGCGGGGGTCCACGTAGGTGCCCATGCCGACCTTGGTGATAACGCCCGGTTTGTGGCCGGCGATCTGGCGCCAGAGAGTAGCCAGCACGCCCTGGGGCAGCAGGTAGGCTTCGATTTTGTTGTCGGCAACCATCTGCGCCATCTTCGGCGCCTGGCCGGTATGGCCGCTGACCAGACGTTTGGTGAGGCCTTCGTAGGCGAGGTGAGCCATGCCGGCTTCCTGGCCGTTGCCGCAACCGCAGTCATGGACGGGGGTGATGTTCTTCGGTGAGCCGGTTTCGACAAAGCGCTTTTCCAGCGCCTGAGCGATCTCTTCGGCGAAGTAGGACATGCCGATGGTGGTCCAGGCGACGGTGTCACCATCGTTGATCAGGCCAGCGGCCTGGTCGGCGGTAATCAGTTTTTTCATCAACGAAACCTTTTTATTGTCGGGGTCGCCGCAGGGGGCGGGTGCGGGTTGTGATCGTTCGTATGATGTGGTTTATAGCGCTAATTGTTTAAGTGTGCAACTATTGTAAAGTCTAATCTAATCCTGGCCAAGGCTGTGGTAAGAAGATAGCCAAATACACAAATTGATACTAATAATAGTTTATGTATCAAACTAGTGTGTTTGTACCACGACACAGTCGGCGGACCTGTTCCTGGCTTTGAAAAAATAACAAGAGTGACGGATCTCACGTGAAAGCATCTGATAATCAAGCCCTTAAATTGGGCGAGGTCGATTTCGGCATCCTCAACGAGCTAACTGGATACTGGTTGCGCTGGGCCCAGCTCAACACCTACAAGAACATTCGCTGCTTTTTCTTCGATGAGTTTGATATCACCCCTGGCCTGTTTGGCGTGCTTGAGGTGGTTGGCTGCAATCCGGGTTTGACCCAGACGGCTGTTGCAAAGGCGATAGGCAACGATCGTTCGGCGATGGTGGCGATCGTCGATAAACTGGAGAAGCGCGGCCTCATAGAGCGCAAGCCCTCGGAAACCGATCGCCGTTCTAATGCGTTGTTCCTGACCAGTGCCGGCAAGGTGTTCCGCGACCGGGTGGCGGGGCGCGCCTGGGATCACAACGAAGAATTCTTCTCAATGCTGACGGCAGAAGAGCATCAGCAGTTTGTGGGGCTGTTAAAGCGTGTGGCGCTTGCCGGGCCATCTACCGAGGCGAAGCAGTGAAACGGCCGGGGCTTCGACTTATTGTTTATAGAAAAATATTTTAATTTTAAATATGTTTAGGTACTAAACAATAAGGCTTTGTAGCGAGAGCCTTAGCGCCAACCCAACCTGCTGGCAGCAAACGCCTCTCAAGTGGTGGATGCCGGTCGATAAAAATAAAAAGTGAGAGAACAGATGCATCTAAGAACAATAACGGCAGCGCTGGCGCTGTCGGTCGCTGGTTTGAGTACGCCGCTTCAGAGTTACGCAGCGGATGCGGAGTATACGTTCAAGCTGCATCACATGCTGCCACCCATGGCGATGCCACACGCCGAGTTTCTCGCCCCCTGGGCTGAGAAGATAGAACAGGAATCCAATGGGCGGATCGATATAGAGATCTACCCGGCGATGCAGCTCGGCGGGAAACCGCCCCATCTCTATGATCAGGCCCGTAAGGGGATTGTCGATATCAGCTGGACCGTAGGCGGCTATACCCCAGGGCGCTTCCCTAAAGCGACCGCGTTCGAGCTGCCGTTTATTCCGGCCAACGCTGAAGCCACCAGTATGGCGCTGCAGGAGTACGCCGAAGCGGAGATGGGTGACGAGCTGGGTGATGTCCATCTGTTGGCGATGCATACCCATGCCCCGGGCTCTCTGCACTCCCGCGAAAATCCTGTTCAGACAGGGACTGACCTGGACGGCACTAATTTCCGTGCGCCCAATAAGCTGATGGCGGAGGCGTTCTCCCCCTACGGCACCAACTCCGTGTTCATGCCGGTGACCCAGATGGCCAGCGCGCTGTCGAAGGGCGTACTCGATATCGCGGTGCTGCCGTTTGAAGTAGTAGCGTCGATGAAGATTCATCAGCTGGTGGAACATCACACCGAAATCCCGGGCGATCGCGGTCTCTACACCCAGTTCTTTATCTTCTCCATGAACAAAGACTCCTACGAGTCACTGCCGCCGGACCTGCAGAAGGTGATCGACGATAACTCCGGTATCGAGCTGGCAGGGCATATCGGCTCGCTGTTCGACAAGTATGAGGGCATCGCCCGCGAAGAAGCGGTGAAAGAGGAGAACAGCTTCTACGAGCTGAGTATGGACGAGCGCAACAGCTGGGAAAAGGCGATGCAGCCTGCGATCGAGGAGTGGAAGCAGCAGATGTCTGACGACGGATATGATGCCGAAGGACTTTATAACAAGGCGCAGATGTTAATCGAGAAATATGCCCTGCAGGCCAAGCAGTCCTGATAGGGTACGGTCGCTGCAGTGGTTCTGTGGCGCCTGAGAAAGAGGTTTCGGCAGCGCCAGACGGTGCCGAAACCCATTCAATTGAAGAGTACGTGAGCATCAGCTGCTTGGCGTCATGACCCTGTACCCCAGGTCGGAGTACGCTAAAGATCAGTAATTGGTGGAATGTATAAAAATTGAATAGATAATCTGTTGTACGGTTAAACAATTTATGTAATAACTATCAGGCATGGACATGTGTGTGTTCTGCACACCGTCTGAGTGCAATCGAGAACCGCAAAACAATAACAAGGTGCTGATCATGCGTATCAAAACACTTGCGGCAGCGGTAACGCTGTCAGTCGCAGGACTAACCCTGGCCTCTCCGAGTTTTTCTGCGGAAGCGGAATACACCTTCAAGCTGCACCACTTCCTCCCGCCGATGTCTATGGCTCATTCGAAGTTTCTCCAGCCTTGGGCTGAGAAGATCGAAGCGGAGTCAGACGGACGCATCGATATCGAACTCTTTCCGGCGATGCAGCTTGGTGGTAAACCGCCTCAGCTGTTCGACCAGGCGCGTAAGGGTATTGCCGATATCACCTGGACCGTAGGTGGCTACACTCCGGGCCGCTTCCCCAGCGCCAGTGTCTTCGAACTGCCGTTTATGCCGTCCAGCGCTGAAGCGACCAGCATGGCGATCCAGGAGTATGCGGAAAAAGAGATGGCCGATGAGCTGAGTGATGTTCATCTGCTGGCCATGCACACCCATGCCCCAGGCTCCCTGCACGCCCGTGAAACCGAAATTAAAACCGGTGCCGACCTGGATGGCATGAAGCTGCGTGCCCCCAACAAGGTAATGGCCGAGGCGTTCTCTACCCTGGATGCCAGTCCTGTATTTATGCCGGTTCCGCAGATGCCGAGCGCACTTTCCAAGGGCGTTCTCGACGTGGCGGTTCTGCCGTTTGAGGTGGTTGCTCCGCTGAAAATCCATGAGTTGGTCAAGCATCACACCGAAATCCAGGGTGAGCGTGGCCTCTATGCGCAGTTCTTCCTGTTCACCATGAACAAGGATGCGTATGAGTCGCTGCCGCCGGATCTGCAGAAGGTGATCGACGATAACTCCGGCCTCGAGCTGGCGGGCCATATCGGCAGCCTGTTTGATGAGTACGAAGCGGTAGGTCGTGAGGCTGCTGTGAACCAGGGCAACAGTTTCTACACCCTGAGCGAAGAGGAAACCGCGAACTGGAAGCAGGCGATGCAGCCGGTCACCGATGAATGGATCGAGGACACCGAAGACGGCCAGCGTCTGTATGACGAAGCGGTTGAGCTGATCAAGAAATATGAAGCGCAGGTTAGCAAAGAGTCATGAGTGCTAATACGCCGAATCAATCTGCCGGCCAGGATGCTGTCGGCAGGGGATTGGCATGGGTATCCCGCCAGTTTGCGCTGGTGGGAGGCCTGATCATGCTGGCGCTGGCAACGATGACTGTTGTCAGCATCATTGGGCGTGCCACGATCGGGGTATCGGTCGAGGGCGACTATGAGCTGGTTGAATTGGGTCTGGCCGCTGCCGTTTTCCTGTTTTTGCCGGAATGCTATCTCAAGCAGGGTCATGTGGTCGTGGATCTTTTTACGGCTGGATGTAAGCCCTCGACACTGAGAATTCTGGACAAGGTTGCCGATGTACTGTTCCTGATCGTGGCTGTGGTACTCGCCTGGCGTCTGACCGTTAGCGGGTTTGAGTCACGGGACTATTTTGAACAGACGATGATCCTGAGTATGCCGATGTGGTGGGTCTACGCGGTCGGTGTGATCTGCATGGTGCTGATGGGGCTTTGCAGTCTGCACAAGTTGGTCTTCTTCTGGGGGCAGCCTAAATGAGTGATATACAGCTTGCCTTCATGATGATGGCACTGCTTCTGGTGCTGATGGGGTTCCGTATACCCATCGCACTGTCGATGCTGGGATGCGGCGCACTGGGGTACACCCTGCTGGCGGGCGCTCCGGCTCTGCTTGAATATCTGGGGACCGCACCGGTCGCCAAGTTTTCCACCTACGACCTGTCCGTGGTGCCGCTGTTTCTGCTGATGGGGGAACTGGCCACCCGTGCGGGGATTACAGCCGAGCTGTTCCGCACCTGTAACAAGTGGGTCGGTCATATGAAAGGTGGCCTGGCCATGGCCGCGGTGTCTGGCTGTGCGGCCTTCGGCGCGATCTGCGGCTCCTCCCTGGCGACTGCCTCCACTATGGGTAAGGTGGCGCTGCCGGAGATGAAGCGTCTGAACTATGCCGGTGGACTGTCGGCGGGCTGTCTCGCCGCGGGTGGTACGCTGGGTATTCTGATTCCGCCGTCCATGGTGCTGATCATCTTCGCCGTGTTGACCGAACAGAATATCTCCAAGATGTTTATCGCCGCCTTTGTACCCGGTTTCCTGGCGGCCTTCGGTTACATCCTGGCGATCGCCATCTATGTGCGCCTGTTCCCGAATAGTGGTCCCCGTGGTGAAAAAACTACCTGGGGGGAGAAGCTGCGTTCCACCAAAGACGTTTGGCATATCTCGGTCATCTTTGTGATCGTGCTGGGCGGTATTTACCTGGGCTTCTTCACGCCGACGGAAGCGGCGGCGGTCGGCGTTGTGCTGACCGCGGTGCTGGCGTTTACCCATGGCAAAATGAAGTTTGATGCCTTCAAGGAGAGCCTGATTAAAACGGCGATCTCCACGGCCATGATCTTCTTTATCGTCTTTGGTGCGGATCTGTTCAGTGTCTTTATCGCGCTGTCTCAGCTGCCGCAGGCCGGGGTTGAGCTGATCGAGAACTCTGGGCTGTCGCCGTATACCATCCTGATCCTGATGTTGCTGACCTACCTGGTACTGGGTTGCTTCCTGGACAGTCTGGCGATGATCCTGCTGACCATTCCGATCTACTTCCCGATCATCATGTCGATGGACTTCGGTCTGCCGGCGGCAGATGTTGGGATCTGGTTTGGCATCCTGGCGCTGGTGGTGGTTGAGGTTGGCCTGATCACACCACCGGTGGGAATGAACGTATTCATTATCAAATCGTTCGATCCTTCGCTGCCGATGAAAGACTGCTTCAAGGGTGTGGTGCCTTTCCTGATGTCGGATATCGTCCGTGTTGGACTGCTAGTGGCATTCCCGCCGATTACCCTGGCTTTGGTTCATCTGCTTTCGTAGTGGATGCCCATCCCTAGCGACAATTAAAACCTCGTGTCGCCCTTCAGGGGGAGCTTTTAGCTCCCCCTTTTTTGTGCCGGGGTTCAGGGCTGTTTTTTGCCGCTTTTGCTTTGCAGGAAACTAATGGACTTGTGCTGAAAATTTATATGTTTAAACTTAAACAGTTGAGACTGAGATATATGATTTTTATGCCTATCTGAAGGCACGGAGGTGGGATGAACGGCTCAAACGGGGCAGCAGACGATATCAATTTTGGTGCATTGGGCGAAATGTTGGGCTACCGGCTCAGACGTGCTCAGCTTACATTCTTCAGCAATTTCGCTGCCGTTTGCTCTGACCTGGGTGTCAGCCCTGGTCTGTTTGGCGTTCTTTCCATCGCCAAGGAAAACCCCGGCCTGACACAGACCGCTGTTGCCCAGGCGCTGGGCAATGATCGTTCCGCCATGGTGGCTGCGGTCGACAAGCTGGAACAGCTGGATCTGATTGAACGGCGTCCCTCCAAGCGTGACCGTCGTTCCTACGCGCTCTATCTGACCGAGCACGGCCAGGAGTTCTATAAAGAACTGGTCGATCGTGTGATCAAGCATGAAGAGAAGCTCTGCGAACGGCTCAAGCCCGGTGAAAAGGAGCAGCTGGTTGAAGTGCTGGGGCGCTTTTCCAGCTGATCGCTTGTTGCTGAGATAAAAGCCCACTGCATACTCGGCAGGGCGCTTGCGGTAACGGGAGTCTTAGGACTCCCGTTTTTGTTGTCGCTCTTAAACCACCTCCTATGGAGGTGGTGATCGTTTAGTTGAGGCTATGCCTTTCTCGTGCAATATCGATAACGGGGCTCGATGTCTCATGGCTATCTGAGCGCGGCAATCCATCCCCTTTGGCGCAGGGAAGTCGGCGTAGCCGACCAAGCCTTAGGGGCGGTTTGGGATTGCAAAGGGACTTGCTTAGCAACGAAAGCCGCACAAGTCTCTTTGCTCGGCAGCAGCCGAAACCGGCCTAAAAAAGGATTCGGATGTGTGTGATCCCGGCATTCGTCGTTAGGTTTATCCAGGCTCTCTTATAGGGAACTTGATGCAAAGCCACCTGCTATGCAGGTGGATTTTTACTTCCCCTTCATTTCGACCGTTGATTGCTTCAAACAGGCTCAGGACATCGGATGTCCGTGGCACTCCTCAAGCGCTGATAGAAACTCCTGTACCAAACGGGTCGGCGCCGGCGATTTGCGATACAGCGCGGCAAACTCACAGTGGTAATTGAAGCCACCCTGGGAAAGCCGGCGCATCTTGCCAAAGCGGACGAAGCGTTCCGCGTAGTGATCGGGCAGAAAGCCTATATAGGCGCCGGAGCGGATCAGCGTGGCGATCCCTTCCTGATCGTTGGCAACGGCGCTTTTCTCCAGCCCATGCTCGCGCGTGGTTTCCATATTAGGGCTGTGAAAACTGAGGCCGGCATAGCGTTGCCGGCGTATCTCTTCCCCGGTAGCGCTGTCGGCCCGGTCAAACAGGGGATGGCCCTCGCCGCAGTAGAGGTACATCTGCTCGCCAAACAGCGGGATATATTTCAGGCTGCTGGAGGAGCGGTGGGTCGGGATTACGCCCACATGATAGCGGCCGTCGAGAACACCTTTCTCGATCAGGTTCACCGGTACCACATGAATATCGATCTGTACTTCCGGCGCTTGGGAGATAAAGCGGTTGATTGCGGCTGGTACCTGACACTCCGGGTTACTCACCGTTTTATCGAACATGGCGATTGATAGCTGCCCTTGCAGAGTCCGGTGCATATCGTTCACCTGGTGACGGAACTCCTCGATAGAGGTCACCAGCCGTTGCGCATACTCGTAGATCTGCAGTCCTTCCTGGGTCATTGAGAAGCCGCCTCGACCGCGCCGGCAAAGCGTCATCCCAAGGCGAATCTCCAGGTCTTTCAGGTGGCGGCTGATAGTGGAGCGGCCGATATTCAGTTCCAGTTCGGCGGCGCTCAAACCGCCAGCTTCAACCACCGCCATATAGATTCTCAGCAGGCGGATATCCGCGTCGGTCAGGTTCCCCAGGAGTGCTCGCATCGACAGTCTCTTAATGTTTCGTGATGGTGAAAGTTTATTTCGATAAGTTGTAATTTATCAAACATAAACGCTTGTCTACAGTGCTCCCATCATTCTCATTGCCCATTAACGATTTCGGGAATTAAACGATGAACCAGGCAGAACTTGCAGGGGTTACTCAGGCCCAGCTCGACGCATACTGGATGCCCTACACATCCAACCGTGAATTCAAGGCCGATCCGCGCATTATCACCGCGGCGGATGGTGGCTACCTGATTGACGCGGAAGGTCGCAGGATTCTTGATGGCCTGTCTGGTCTGTGGACCTGTGGCCTGGGTCATAACCGCCCCGAGATCCAGGAAGCGGTTGCCAAGCAGCTGGGTGTGCTCGACTACGCGCCGGCATTTCAGTACGGCCACCCACTGGCATTCCAGCTGGCCGAGAAGGTGGCCAACCTGGCGCCCGAAGGTCTGAACAAGGTGTTCTTCACCAACTCGGGTTCCGAGTCTGCCGACACTTCCACCAAGATCGCCCGTGCTTACTGGCGTCAGAAAGGCCAGGCCACCAAGACCCGTATTATCGGTCGTGCCAAGGGTTATCACGGTGCCAGCTGGGGCGGTATCAGCTTCGGCGGTATCGGCGGCAACCGTAAGCTTTGGGGCCAGGCGATGGAGTCTGATCACCTGAATCACACCTGGCGTCCGGATATGGCGTTCACCAAGGGGATGCCGCAGCACGGTGCCGAGTTTGCCGATGAGCTCGAAGACCTGGTGACCCTGCACGATGCGTCCAATATCGCTGCCGTGATGGTGGAGCCGTTCTCCGGTTCAGCCGGTGTGATCATTCCGCCGGTAGGCTATTTGAAACGTCTGCGTGAGATCTGCGACAAGCACAACATCCTGCTGATCTTTGACGAGGTAATCACCGGCTTCGGCCGTGCTGGCGCCATGTTCGGTGCAGACGCCTTTGGTGTGGTGCCGGATATGATCAACGTGGCCAAACAGATTACCAACGGTGCGATTCCCATGGGGGCCGTGATCGCCAAGGATGAGATCTACGATGCGTTCATGGAAGCGGGCGGCCCGCACTACAACGTGGAACTGCCGCACGGCTACACGTACTCCGGCCATCCGGTTGCCTGTGCTGCGGGTCTGGCGGCGCTGGATGTACTGGAAAAAGAACAGCTGATCCCGCGTGTTGCCGAAATGGCGCCGATCTTTGAAGAGAAGATCCACAGCCTCAAGGGCAGCAAGCACATCACCGATATCCGTAACTACGGTTTCGCTGCGGGTCTGACCATCGCGCACAAGCCGGGCGAGCCTGCCCGTCGTCCTTGGGAGATCGCCATGGAGTGCTGGAAGAAAGGTCTCTACGTCCGTTATGGTGCTGATACCCTGCAGTTGGGTCTGCCGTTTATCATCGAAACCGATGAAATGGACCAGATCGTCAATATCCTGGGTGATGCCATTAACAGCGCCGACTGAGTCGGCGCGCCTGGCGCTTAAATAGCCAGGGCAGAGCGAACAGATACGTATAAAGCTGCTTCAGCGTAAGCAATTTCATATAAGAGTTAACAGAGCGACAGGAGAAACAGGGTGACTAACATAGTCGGACATTTGATCGGTGGCGAACCCGTCCTCACCGGTGGCCGTACACAGCCCATCTACAACCCCTCAACTGGCGAACAGTGTGGCGCGGTCGAACTGGCCAGCGTTGAAACTGTAGAACAGGCTATCGCCAACGCCGCTGCCGCTTATCCCGCCTGGCGCAACACGCCGCCGGCGAAGCGTGCCCAGGTGATGTTCCGTTTCAAAATGCTGCTGGAAGAGAAGGCAGACGAGATCTGCGAACTGATCAGCACCGAGCACGGTAAGGTTCTGCATGATGCCCGTGGTGAGCTGCAGCGCGGTATCGAAAACGTCGAATTTGCCTGCGGTATCCCGCAGCTGCTGAAAGGCGAACACAGCAAGAACGCTGGCCCGAATATCGATAGCTGGAGCGAGTTCCAGCCGCTGGGCGTGGTTGCCGGTATCACCCCGTTCAACTTCCCGGCCATGGTGCCGCTGTGGATGTGGCCTGCCGCGGTTGCCTGCGGTAACACCTTTGTGCTGAAGCCGTCCGAGCGTGATCCCAGCAGCGTGCTGAAGATCGCTGAGCTGGCGCTGGAAGCCGGCCTGCCGAAGGGCGTACTGAACGTGGTCAACGGTGACAAGGAAGCGGTGGATACCCTGCTGCACTCCGACACCGTACAGGCGGTGAGCTTTGTCGGCTCGACCCCGATTGCCGAGTACATCTACTCTGAAGCAGCCAAGAACGGTAAGCGTTGCCAGGCACTGGGCGGTGCCAAGAACCATTCCGTGCTGATGCCGGATACCGATCTGGAAAACGCCGTTAACGCCATGATGGGCGCCGCTTACGGTTCCTGCGGTGAGCGCTGCATGGCGCTGTCTGTAGCGGTTACCGTGGGCGATGAAATCGCCGACAAGCTGGTAGCATCGCTGAAAGAGCAGATCGCTGGCTTGAAAGTGGGTTCCGGTCTCGATAACAGCAACGAAATGGGTCCGCTGATCACTGCCGACGCGCAGAAAAAGGTCAAAGGCTATATCGATGCGGGTGTTGAGCAGGGCGCCGAGCTGGTCGTCGATGGTCGCGATCTGGTGGTACCGGGTCATGAAAACGGCTACTTCGTGGGCGCGACCCTGTTCGACAAGGTCACCACGGATATGAGCATCTACACCGACGAGATTTTCGGCCCGGTGCTGGCGGTTGTCCGTGTGGACACGCTGGAAGAGGCGATCAAACTGATCAACGACCACGAATACGGTAACGGTACCTGCATCTTCACCCGTGACGGCGAAGCGGCACGCTACTTCACCGACAATATTCTGGTCGGCATGGTGGGCGTTAACGTTCCGCTGCCGGTGCCTGTTTCCTACCACAGCTTTGGTGGCTGGAAGCGTTCCCTGTTTGGCGATCTGAGCGCCTACGGCCCGGATGCGGTGCGTTTCTACACCCGTCGCAAGACCATCACCCAGCGCTGGCCGTCCAGTGGTGTGCGTGAAGGCGTGGTGTACTCTTTTCCTAGCTAATTAGCAGGAATAGAAGGGCAATAGCGGCGTAAAGCCCTGACGGGTATACTGTTGGGGCGAATTTCGACCGTTTCGGTTGTCCTTCGTAACTTCTGAAAAGGGGACCTTCGGGTCCCCTTTTTCATGTCCGCAGTTTACTGGTTCTACGTTCTGGTCTGGCCGGTCAGCCCGCCTTGCGTTGCGGCGCTGGAGATTGCAAGGGAGTGATCGTCTCGCGGGATGCCAGAAATTCCGGTCGTGGCTTGCCGCCGCTGAAAGGCTCAACAACCTGGTTGCTGATCGCGTTGTAGACGAAGAACAGGTTGGAGCGTGGGCTAGCGGTGATGTTGCTGTTGGAACCATGCATCAGGTTGCAGTCGAACAGCAGTACCGAGCCCGCTTTTGCGGCCGTGGAGCTAAGGCCAAAGCGCTGCTGGAACTGTTGCAGTGATCCCGCATCGGGAGTGCCCACGGTCTGTGCTTTCAGTGACTCGCGATAGTAGTCTTCCGGTGTTTCCCCGACACAGGCGATATATTCGCGATGGGAGCCGGGCATCACCATCAGCGAGCCATTGAACTCGGTGTTGTCGGTGAGCAGAATCGATGCGCTCAGGGCACGCATCCGTGGCATGCCATCCTCGGTGTGCCAGGTTTCGAAATCCGAGTGCCAGTAAAACTCCTTGCCGCTGAAGCCCGGTTTGAAGTTAAGCCGCGACTGATGGATATACACCTGACCATCGAGAATAAAACGGGCGATATCGGCGACACGCGGATCAGCTGCCACGCGGGCATAGAGGTCGTTGTTGTGGTGAATCTGGAACACCGAACGCAGGGCGTTACCGCTGGGCTCGGTGATGGCCGCATCGCTGGCCAGCAGCTCAGGGTCTTTCTCCATCTGGCCCATTTCTGCGAGAAAGCGCTTAACCTCGGCCTTACTGAACACCTCGGGCAGCAGGATGTAGCCATCCCGCTCGTATTGTTTTAGCTGGGCTTCGCTCAGCGGGGCGTTGCTGAAATTCCGGTTGTACAGCGTCGGATCCTGACGTTTGATGATCTGCGGCTCTTCCTGCTGTCGGGACGGGTAGAGATCTGCAGCCTTGCTCATCTGTATCCTCCTTTTTTGTCGGGCGCAGGCGTGTGGCGCACTGATGCTGGCCGGTCGCCGCGCCGGTTTTCAGGTTAAGTCATGAGTCTTCGGGTCCAGGTGCATCGCTGACAGTTGCGCAGGCGGTATCGACAGCTGAGGCTGGCCGTATGCGGCGCAAATAAACAAGGGCAGCGAAAGAGATGCCCGGTGGGGGAGTTTGCCTACGGTTTTCTGCGTTAGCGTCGTCGATTCAATCGCTGAAATCGACGGATTGATCGGAGCTTAGGCTCCGGTTTGATCGCCATCCGAGGCGGCTGAGTGGGGCGGTCGACAGGTCACCTGCTTGGGTGAAACCGACCCGCTCTTGTCTGTTTTCAAGTGCAAGTGACAAGAGCTCAGCGGCGCGCCTCAGAGTCAGCAGTCGGACTAAAAATACCGCTGCATCAACTCCCTGACTCGCCGGGTATTCTGAACAGTTAAACCCGGAGAGTCAAAGTGGCCCGAAGCCAGGCAGGTTTCACTCGCCCATGGCCTCGACCTGAATCGCCATTTTCAGGCAGTGGCTTTCTTCCGGTGCCAGGCGGATGATCCTTTCTCGGGCGTTGCCTGCTTCGATACAGATAAAGCTGTTCTCTTCGCCGCTGCCCACATCGGCCATACCGGCGGCGATCTCGGCGCCCGGATTCCAGACGATGGTGGATGCACTGGACTCCTTGTCGATACGGATGCGGCGTTTAAGCAGAGGGTCGATCAGTGTTACCGGCTGGTCGCTATCGTAAACCCGGTCCAGCGGGGGCTGGGGCTCAAGCTCCTGTTCCTGGGTCTTCACCGCAAAGTCTTCCAGCTTATCCCGATAGCGGTGGGCCTGGAGCCCCTCGATACGCAGGTTGTCTGCAGCACCCACCGCGTAATAGGTGTGCAGCGCCTCGGTGATATTAAATGTCTGTGAGCCTGTGTTGGTGGTCGTAAGCGACAGCACCAGCTGCTCGCCCAGTTCGATCTCCAGAATCAGTTCGAACTGCCCGGGCCAGAGCTGCTCACTGCTGGGCGAATCGGTCAGGCCCAGTTGTAGGCGGGTGACCTCGTTGTCGGCGTAGCTGGAGCGCACCTCCCAGAGTGTTGTGCGGGCAAAACCATGGGCCGGCAGTTCAGCATTGTCCGGGTGGTCGCCGAACCAGGGCCAGCAAACCGGGATACCGCCACGAATCGCCTTGCCTGCCTGGTAGCGGCTGGTGGAACTGATCCAGAACACGTCCTGCTGTTGCTCGCCAGCGGCCAGGTAGCTCAACACCTGGGCGCCCTGGAGGCTGACTCTGACGCGGCCCCCGGGGCCTTTCAGTTCACACTCCGGTAACTGGCCTTCACCAGGATAGAAGCGGACGCGGTCCGTTAGGGTAAAGGGTTCGAACATGTTGACTCCCTGGCTGTCTGTGGCCGGCTGAATAGCGGCCTGTCTTTCCTGTTTGCGCGAAGTATAACAAAGGCGCAGCCAGCTGCTGTGCAGGACTTTCCATCTGGTACCGCTGTGATACTGTCTAAGTAACGAACAGTAGATAGGAGCACTCCCGGTATGATCGATCTGGACAAGTCCTACCCCACCGATTTCGTTCTCTTTGGCGCTCGTGGCGATCTGTCGATGCGCAAATTGCTGCCCTCGCTGTTCCAGCTGCACCGCAATGATCTGCTCAATCCCGAGACCCGGATTATCGGTGTCGCCAGGGATTGCAAAAGTGTCGATGCGTTTCGCAATGAGGTCAGCGCCACACTCAACCGCTACGTTAAACCGGCTGATCTCAAGGGGAGTGCCTGTGCCGATTTTCTGCGGCGGGTAGACTTTGTCGAGCTGGAGTTTACCGAGGATGCGGGCTATCAGGCTCTGGCAGAGATGCTCGATCACGAACAGCGGGTGATGGTGAACTACCTCGCCACGCCGCCGGCATTTTTCGGCGAGATCTGTCATCGCCTGGGTGCTGCAGGGGCGATCAGTGACACCAGCCGGATCATCCTGGAAAAGCCGATCGGTCACGACCTGGAAACCTCCATCGTCATCAACGATACCGTGTGCAGATATTTCGATGAAAGTCGCATCTACCGTATCGATCATTACCTTGGCAAAGAGACGGTACAGAACCTGATCGCGCTGCGTTTCGCCAACAACCTGTTCGGCTCTCAGTGGAACCAGAACCATATCGATCACGTGCAGATCACTGTGGCGGAAACCGTCGGTATCGAGGGGCGCTGGAGCTACTACGACAAGGTCGGGCAGATGCGCGATATGGTGCAGAACCACCTGCTGCAGTTGCTCTGCATGGTGGCGATGGACCCGCCCAGCCAGCTTACTGCCGATGGTATCCGTGACGAGAAACTCAAGGTGCTGAGGGCGTTGCGGCCAATTGCTGCCGAGGATGTGTTCAAACGTGCGGTGCGTGGCCAGTACACCGCCGGGGCGATCCAGGGGCAGGGGTGCCCAGGCTATACCGAAGAGGAGGGCAGCAAGGGTAAAAGTAACACCGAGACCTTTGTGGCCCTGCGGCTCAATATCGATAACTGGCGCTGGGCGGGCACCCCCTTCTACCTGCGTACCGGTAAACGGATGCCGACCAAGATGTCGGAGATCGTCGTGGTTTACCGCAATCAGCCGCACTACATCTTCGATCCCAAACAGAAAAGCGTGGTCACCAATAAGCTGATCATTCGTCTGCAACCGGATGAGGGCATACGTTTGCAGGTGGTCACCAAGGAGCAGAGTCTCGACAAGCGCATGGCACTGCAGAGTCGCGGGCTGCATCTCAACTTTTCCGAAGGTGAAGAGGATCGGCGTACTCCCGATGCTTACGAACGCCTGATTCTTGAAGCCCTGCGCGGCAACCAGTCGCTCTTTGTGCGCCGGGATGAGGTGGAGGCCTCCTGGCAGTGGGTCGATGGTCTGATCAAGGCTTGGTACGACAGCGGCGACGAGGTGCGCCCCTATACCGCCGGCAGCTGGGGGCCGATCGGTTCCATTGCCCTGATAGAGCGCGATGGGCGCTCCTGGCATGAGGGGTAAAAGTAGCTAAAAAAGAGGCTCTCGCTCTGGTTAAACAACCCAGAGCGAGAGGTCAGTCAGATATTGCTCAGCCAGATGCTCTGATAAGGCGCGAGGCAGATGGTGGCGCAGCGGTCGGAGTAGACCTCGCCGCCGATCAGGTCGGTCCAGTGGCTGGCATTTGGCAGATTCACCGAAGCCAGGGAGACCTGCTGAGGCCGGTTGGTGATGTTGTTGATCGCAAAAATGTGCTGGCTGCGATCGATGCTCTGACGCCAGAGCGCCACGATCTCATCGCCCAGCTGCAGCGAATACTGCGAGGCGTTGGGGTGGAAGGCGCGCTGCTTGCGGCGCAGGGCGATCAACTCTTTCAGGCGGTTGAAGACGCGGGCGTGGTGACTATCCTCATCCGCCAGTTTCTCCTCCAGCTGATCCGCATCCCACTGATGGCGGTTTATCGCCCGGTTATGCTGCGACAACTCAACGCGGCGGTAGTCGTTTTCCGTGGCCAGGAAGCTGTGTATGTAGAACGCTGGCAGTCCCTCCATCGCCAGCATGATGCTGTGTGCGCAGAGGAAGCGCTCGATCTGGAATCCATCCTCGCCGGCCTGGGTGCCGCGCATGGCATCAAACAGGGCTACGTTGATCTCGTAGGGGCGCATCTGCCCGGTGGCCAGGCTGCGCCAGGACACCTTGGCACCGAAGCCTTCCAGCGTCCGTACCAGCTGGTTTACGTCGTATTCGCTCAGCAGGCCCTCCACGGGCCGCAGCCCGATACCGTCATGGGAGGCGATAAAGTTCAGGTAACAGGTACCCTGCTGGGTGGGTGGCATGGTCATCAACCAGCTGCGCAGGGCGTAGCTGTTGCCGGTGACCAGGGTGTTCACCAGCAGCGGCGGCAGCGAGAAGTTATAGATGCTGTGTGCTTCGTTGGCGTTACCGAAGTAGGAGAGGTTCTCCAGATTGGGGATGTTGGTTTCGGTAATGATGATGGCACCGGGTGCGGCGTGTTCGATCAGCAGCCGCAGCAGGCGGATCATCTCATGGGTCTGTGGCAGGTTGATGCAGGGAGTCCCCAGCTCCTTCCAGAGGAACGCCACGGCATCGAGACGGAAGATGCGTACGCCGTGGTCCAGGTATTTACGCACGATGCCGGCAAATTCCAGCAGTACATTGGGGTTGGCGAAATCCAGGTCCACCTGATCATGGCTGAAGGTACACCAGACGTAACGGGTGCCGTTGATGGTTTCGACCTCTTTCAGCAGCGGCGAGGTGCGCGGGCGTACCACCTGGGAGAGATCCAGATCCGGTGATGACAGCCGGAAGTAGTCCTGGCCCGGGTCCTTACCCGCCTTGAAGTTCTCGAACCAGAGACTGCGGCTGGAGCAGTGGTTGATCACCAGGTCCGACATCAGGTCGAACTCGCCGGCGATCGCTTCCACGTCACTCCATTCACCCAGTGAATCGTTGACCTCGGCGTAGTTAATGACGGCGAAGCCGTCATCGGAACTCCAGGGGAAAAACGGCAGAATATGGACCGCAGAGACGGAGCCATAGAGGTGCTCGTGCAGGAAGCGCTTCAGCGTCTCCAACGGTTTTTTTCCCTCGCGCACCAGGCTGTCACCATAGGTGATCAACAGCACATCCTTCTCGCTCCAGAGGTTTTCGTGAGGCGCCGGAGGCTGGCAGCGGCTGGTCAGTTGCATGGCGGTGAGCAACTGCTCGCCGAGCAACTCGTTGTTACTGCCCGGATAGATGAAATCCAGGTGGGTAAGTACGCGCTGGCGCAGGACGTCGAGGTCGGATTGGCTCATGCGGAAAACTCCTTGGTGTCGGCTTCGACGGCATCGACCAGCCGTTCGAACACATCGGGCATGGCGCTGATGACACGGCTCCAGGAGGGGATGAACGGGGTCTCCATCGGTTTGCTGAGGAAGTCTTCACCGGCACGCATCACGTTACGGGCAAACATCTCGACCGCCAGCTCTTCATTGTGGATGTCGAAATCCAGACCGTTGATCAGCGCGTCGTTGCGGTAGGTCTCGACAAAGTCCAGGGCGATACGGAAGTAGGTCGCCTTCAGCGTTCGGAAGGTCTCGGTGTTAAAGACCACGCCCTGGGTGGCGAGCTTGCGGAACATCGATTTGCTGATGTCGATCGACATCTTCGACAGTCCAGCTTCGGCGTTTTCCGCCGACATGGGCTGGTGCTTGTGATCGTAGGTGCGCGCGATATCCACCTGGCAGATGCGGTTGTGGGAGTAGTTACGATTCATCTCCGACAGCATGCCCACTTCCAGTCCCCAATCACTGGGGATACGGATATCGTTCATGACGTCGCGACGGAAGGAGAATTCGCCCGCCAGCGGATAGCGGAAGGAGTCCATGAAATCGAGATATTCCATGGGCCCGACCACCTTCTTCAGAGCACGGATCAGCGGTGTTACCAGCAGCCGGCTGACGCGGCCGTTGATGCGCCCGTCGGCAACACGGGCGTAGTAACCCTTGCAGAACTCGTAGTTGAAGTTGGGGTTGGCCACCGGGTAGATAAGCCTTGCCAGCAGGCCGCGGTCATAGGTGAGAATGTCGCAGTCATGCAGTGCTACCGACTCGCCGCGCCCTGTGGCCAGGGCGTAGCCGAGACAGTACCAGACATTGCGCCCCTTGCCGGGTTCGCGTGGCGCCAGGTCCAGTTCATTTAGCTGCTGGTCGATGGCACGCAGACGGGGACCATCGTTCCAGAGTACGCGGTGGTGCTGAGGCAGACGGTCAAAGAATGCCAGGGCGTTGCGGTACTGCTCTTCATTGGCCCGGTCCAGGCCGATGACGATCTCGTTGAGGTAGGGGACTTCGCACAAATCGTCCAGAATGCGCGGCAGCGCAGGTCCTTCCAGCTCGGAATAGAGCGAGGGAAGTACCAGGGACATGGGCCTTCGACGCCCGTAATGGGTCAACTCTTTTTCCAGCTCCTCCACCGGTCGGTCACAGAGGTTATGCAGGGTGGTGATTACACCATTCTGATAAAAGTCGCCCATACTTTTCTCCTGTACGCGGCTTAACTTATTTGGCGGATGTCCTTACTCGACATCAAATCGGTCCAACAGGGTTTGAATCACTTCGTTCCAGCCGGCCGGTCCCGTGGCTTTGCTGTAGATCACTTCGGGGCCTTCAACCTGGGGAGGCCTGGCCTTGGGGTTGGCGATAATAACCGCGATATCAGCGGCATTGAGCATCGCTTCATCATTGTGACTGTCGCCCAGTGCGATCACCGTAGGTGTGTCGCCGAGTACCGGGCGGTAGAGTTGCTTGAGTCGCTCCAGCGCAGCGCCCTTATCTGCCTCTGCGCCGAGCACGCTGAGAAAACGTCCGCCCTGAAGGGCATGTAATCCCTGCTGTTTGAGTAGCTCGATAAACTCCTCTTTCTTCTTATCCGAGTCTTTCCATAGCAATGCTTCGCTGTAGCGGCGCAGGCATGCGGACTCGGCTTCTTCCCGCGGCAGGCCGGTATTGGCCACCAGCTGATCCAGGGTCCAGTCGCTGAAGGTTTCAAACTTAAAGCGCGTTCGCAGCGGCGCGAGGATCTTGTGTACCTCTTCGATCGGGACGCCGAGCGGGAGCTCCACGAAACCCTCGTCGTAACTGGTTTCCTCGCCATGCAGATGGATCTGCTGATCGGGGATACAGATTGCCGAGCCGTTTTCGATAATGAACGGGTCGGTGTTCTCCAGACGATCACGCAGGGCAATAAGCTCGGTTCGGGTCTTGCTGGTATTGGGGACCACGGGAATAGCCGCCGCCCGGCAGCGCTCCAGCGCTGGCAGTGCGTCGGCAAAGCTGTAGGTATCGTGGTCGAGCAGGGTGCCGTCCATATCGGTGAGGATCAGCAGCGGAAGGGGCGTAGGTATCTGTGTTATATCGGTCATGGGGTTTTCACCGGCAGCGCTGTTCAGGCTGGCGGCTGGTCTCCTGACGGTTTGTTGTCCAAAGAATAAAGCGATCTTTGTGCCAGTTAGCACAAAAAACACGCCGGCCCCTCTGTTTATAACAAGTTCGGCGACGAAGTCACACCGCGCACCGCAAACGCGGCCTGCCCCCTTCGAGTGCTTGGTGTGTCCATTATTATTTCGATGCACGGAAATGGTGCATATCGCCGCGATGCGGAGTTAGCCCGGGTCTGACAAGCCGGGCTATCGGGTGGTGCAGAGGTATTCGTTGAGCTTCTGAGTAATTAACCCCCAAGTTTGGTATATTCCCGCCCTTGGCCAGAGACTTACACCATCAGGGAGCAACATGTCGCCTTACAACCTTCTTCAGGAAATTGACGCCGCACTGGAAAGCCTTAACCGTTCGGAGCGGAAGGTGGCCGACGTCATTCTTGCGGACCCTCAGGCGGCTACCCGTGCGTCTATCGCTGTATTGGCCCGGGCGGCTGATGTCAGTGAACCTACGGTCAACCGTTTCTGCAAACGCTTCGATACGGCGGGCTTTCCTGATTTTAAACTGCATCTGGCACAGTCCCTGGCCAGCGGCGTGCCCTATGTAACCCGCAGCGTGGAGCCGGGTGATACGGCGGAGCGCTATACGCCAAAAATCTTCGAGGCGACCATGGCCAGCCTGTCGATCGCCAAGGAGCGGATCGATCCCGCCGATGTGAATCTGGCCGTTGATCAACTGATTCAGGCCAAGCAGATCAACTTCTTTGGCCTGGGAGCTGGTGGTTCTATCGCGCTTGATGCTCAGCACAAGTTTTTCCGTTTCAATATCCCCGTCGTGGCTTATGACGATGTGTTGATGCAGCGTATGGTCGCTGCGGCGGCCACCACCGGTGATGTGATCGTGATCTTCTCCAATACCGGGCGTACGCGCGACCTGGTCGATATCGCCCGTCTGGCCCGCGAGGGCGGTGCTACCGTGTTGGGTGTGACCGCGCCGGGTTCTCCCCTGGCGGAGCATTGCAGCGTGGTGCTGGGGGTGGAAGAGCCCGAAGACACCGATAACTACATGCCGATGATCTCCCGGATTATCCATCTGGTGGTGGTCGATATTCTCGCCACCGGTGTCACCCTGAGACGGGGACCCGATTTTCAGTCCCACCTGAAGCGGATTAAGGAAAGCCTCAAGGAAACACGCTACCCGTTGGAGTGATTTCCGTCCCGCGACGTCTCCGCCTCTGATATGTTTGAATATCTGCCCTGTATTAAGGGCAGAACGTTGAATAAATCGAATAACCAGCGGAGGGATCATGTCGTCAGTTCTTGTTAATAGCCACGCCACGGCCGATGGCCATCGGGTGATGGAAGTCGTGCTTAATGCGGAACGCTCGCTCAACGCGTTGAGCCAATCGATGATCGAGCAGCTCTCTCCGCGGCTGGCCGAATGGGCCGACGCCGATGATGTCTGTGCTGTCGTGTTGCGAGGGGCGGGCGAGAAAGCCTTCTGCGCCGGTGGTGATGTGGTCAGCCTGCATAACCAGATCAAGGATGGCGATCTGGGCGCACCGCGGCGCTACTTTGAGGCGGAATACCGGCTCGATTACCAGCTGCATATGTTTCCCAAGCCGATTATCTGCTGGGCGGATGGCATCGTCATGGGCGGCGGTATGGGGCTGATGAATGGCTGCAGTCACCGTGTGGTCACCGAAAGATCCCATCTGGCGATGCCGGAAGTGACCATCGGTCTGTTTCCGGATGTGGGAGCGAGCTGGTTTTTGAATCGTGTGCCCGGAAGGATGGGGCTGTTTCTCGCGTTGACCGGTAACCCGGTGAACGCGGCTGATGCGCTCTTTCTTGGTCTGGCCGACCGGTTTGTCTGCAATGACCGCTACCAGGATCTGCTCGAGCTGTTGCTGGAAGCGAGTTGGGAAAAACTCAGCGCCGATACTGTGGTCTCAACGGTATTGCGAGGGCTGGAAACCGACTCCGAGGTGCAGATGAATCCGCACTCACCGGTGCAGGATCATTTCGACCTGATTCAGGATATCACCGATCAACCGGATGTGCCGGCGCTGATCGAGGCTCTGCTGGCGACGGAGACTAACGACAAATGGCTGGAACGGGCGCAGGCGTCAGTCAGCCGGGGTAGTCCGCTGTCGCTGTTTATTATTGAGCGTCAGCTGCGCATCTGCCGGTATCTCTCACTGCGTGAGTGTTTTGCCGCCGAGATGAACCTGGCGGTGCAGTGCGGCTTGCATCGCGAATTCCCGGAAGGAGTCCGTGCCCTGCTGGTCGATAAGGATCGCACGCCTGCCTGGACGTTCAAGTCGGTCGGCGAGGTTGATCTGGAGGCGGTAGACAAGTTCTTTATTCCGCTTTGGGATGAAAACCCGCTGCATAATCTGCCGATGCCCCAGCACGTGCCGGTTTGAGACTGTGCTGGTCTGAAAATGCTCAAAAGCTGCCGGTAAGCTTTTTGCAGTGTCGCCAGGATAGATTCTTTATCCTGGGCCTCGGCCCCTGTTTTGTAGGTTCTGTCACAGCGAATGGATAGAAGAGGGCGATGAAACGACGCCATTTTTCAATGCAATCACTGCTGTTAATGATATTGCTGGTGCTGCTTTCCCCCTGGGAGGCGGCCCTGGCGGTGCAGTCATGCCATCAGATTGTCGGCACGACGCCAGCCGCTGTGGTGAAAGCCGGGCAGTGTGATGGCGAAACCAGTGTATGTGACAGCAATCATTCCGTGGGCTGCTGCCAGGCGTTTTGCCTGCTCAAAGCCCGTGCGGCACAAAGTTTTGTAACGCCGATTGTTCCGGTATCGCGGGGCTGGCAGCAGGAGGCGTTGCAATCGCCACTGCCGGGTCATGCCCGCCAACTCCTGCATCCTCCTGCGAGTTGAAACTCTAAAGCGAAGGTTTTTTAGCAAAGGTTTCAGCTTTTTATCGGTCAGGAGTAAGCATTATGAGCAATCAGGTAGAACCGGAACTTAATCTGGAATTTATTCTCAAACGTCGTCTTAAACTGGTTAAGCAAGCCGTCGATAAGGAATTACTTCAGTCCCGGCTGGAGGCGTTGGTCGGCATGGCATCGGTCCATTGGCAGGGGGAGCAGCAGCTGGAACTGCGTTACGATGCATCTCAGTTACAGCTCGATCAGGTCATCGAGGTGCTGGTGCAGTCTGGAGCCGGGCTTGAGCACGGCCGGCTGGCGCAGCTGCGCCTTGGCTGGTATCGGATGACTGATCGCAACACCTGGGATTCATCCCGGCATGTTCCACACTGCTGTAACAAGTCTCCGAAATAGTCACTTAGTATCCAGTTAGCGACTTATAAACTGGCGCGATCGAGGAGGCTTTTTTTCTATGCCAGAGTCTCCTCTGATCCGTTTAGTGTCCCAGCCTCGTAGAAGGCTTGGAGTTCGCTCGACCATCCTATAGGGTCGCTTGCAGCAGGCGTGGCAGCAGGGCAGGGCTGCACTTTATGGCGGTGGAATAAAAAACTTCAGTGTTGGCGCGCTAGTCGCTACACTAGGATTTATCTTATCTCAGGCGATACTCCCGTCGCCTTCAGGGTTCAACATCTCTTAACACATGAAAGAAGACGATATTACTGTTTATCTGCAGCAGTTTTCGCTCGATCAGCTGGAAGACATTCAGAAGCTGGTTGAGAAGAAAGCGGAAGAAAAGAAACGTCGCCAATCTGAGCGTGCGCGCTCTCACAGCAGCTTTCCGCCCTCGCCTCCCAAAGATATCGCCGCGCTTGCCGAAGCTGCGGATCTGGATATTAGCGGCTTGATGCGGGATATCGGTCGCCGTAAACGCTGATTCGTTCAAAGCGCTCCGGATTATTCTTAACAGGCCGCTGTAGCAGCCGCTTTTACTTGCACCGGCGACTCTTCGCCAGGCTGTTCGCTTTGCTACAAAACAGCGCGTTTTGTCTTGTTGTTGGCTTGTTATACTCAGCTACAAATTTCTAAGCGACTGAAATTTAAGATAAAGCTTCGTGGAACGAGGTTTGCACCTGTCTAACTGACAATCCAGTTGGATTACAGGGGTAAGCCAAATGAAGCACACCAAGCGCCAGGTCGTAATTAACGACACCACGCTGCGGGATGGAGAGCAGACCGCCGGGGTGGCTTTTAATGCGGAAGAAAAAATCCGCATTGCGAAGGCGCTCGCCGCTGCCGGTGTACCCGAACTGGAGATGGGCATCCCCGCCATGGGGGAGGCGGAGCGCGAGGTAATGCGCGCCATCGCCGCCGAGAACCTCGGCGCACGTCTGATGGCCTGGTGTCGGATGTGCGACAACGACCTCTACTCCGCCGCCGGAACCGGTGTGGATCTGGTCGACCTTTCCGTTGCCGCCTCTGATCAGCAGATCGCTCACAAGCTGGGGCGTGACCGCCGCTGGGTCCTGGAGCAGATCGACCGTCAGGTACGCAAGGCTCTGGATCTCGGCTTTGATGTCTGCATCGGCTGTGAAGATGCCTCCCGCGCCGATCTCGATTTCCTGCGTGAAATGATTGCCGTTGCCGAGAAGGCCGGCGCCCGCCGTATTCGCTTCGCCGACACCCTGGGTATTCTTGAACCCTTTACCGTCCTTTCCCAGATGCAGAGCCTGCGGGCGCATACCGATCTTGAGATCGAGATGCATGCCCATGATGACCTGGGGCTCGCTACCGCTAATACGCTGGCGGCAGTTATGGGTGGCGCCACCCACATCAACACCACCGTGAATGGCCTTGGCGAGCGTGCTGGTAATGCCGCGCTGGAAGAGGCCGTGGTAGGCCTGCATCAGCTTTATGGCATCGATACTGGTGTCGAAATCGCCCAGTTATCCAGCCTGTCCACCCTGGTTGAGATCGCGTCCGGTCGTGCCGTCCACTGCCAGAAAAGCGTGGTAGGCAGTAATGTATTTACCCATGAGTCGGGCATTCATACCGACGGTCTGTTGAAAGATTTCCGCAATTATCAGGGCCTCGATCCCGTGCTGCTCGGCCGCTCCCATGAGCTGGTGCTGGGTAAGCACTCGGGCACCAGTGCCGTGATCCACGCCTATTCACTGCTTGGCATCAGCCTGGACCGCGACAACGCATCCGGGGTGCTGGAGCAGATCCGCGATTTTGTCACCCGCACGAAAAAGGCTCCGACTCCCCTGGAGCTGCAGCAATTGCACTTGAACACTCTTAACGCCGAAGGAGGACTTCACTATGAAGCCGGAAACTGAACGCACCGAAGAGAACAAACGCCATCAGGCTGAAGATCAGCATGCGGCCGCGATGAAACGCCATCTGGTACTGACCGGGTTCGTTATGGGCCGCACTGTGCCTGTGGCCCACCCGGTTCATCGCCGGCCCGGCAAGTAAGGACGCCGCCATGAACGCCGGCCTCAACACATTGCCTGTTGCCAGAAAGAGCCTGTTCGCCCTTTGGAAAGAGGATGTCGGGTGCGTATTCCAGCGTGATCCGGCCGCTCGCAACAAGCTGGAAGTGCTGACCACCTATCCGGGCGTGCACGCGGTGATCATGCACCGTCTGGCGCATCGGTTATGGCGTGCGAACTGGCGTTACCTGGCGCGGCTGATCGCCTACCTGATGCGCCTGCTCACTAACGTGGATATTCATCCCGGGGCTCAGATCGGTGATCGGCTGTTTATCGACCACGGTGCCTGTGTGGTGATCGGTGAGACGGCCATCGTTGGCCACGATGTAACCCTTTACCACGGTGTGACCCTCGGAGGTACCAGCTGGAACAAGGGCCGGCGCCATCCCACGCTCGGCGATCGCGTCCTTGTCGGCGCCGGAGCCAAGGTGCTGGGGCCCATTACTATCGCCAGCGATGCGCGGGTCGGGGCTAATTCCGTGGTGGTTCAGGATGTGCCCGAGGGCAGCACTGTGGTGGGAATTCCCGGCCGGATCGTTTCTGACCGGCCCGCCAATAGCGGCGAGCACGGCATCAATCTTAATCATCACCTGATTCCAGATCCCGTCGGCCGGGCGATTGCCTGCCTGCTTGAACGGATCGACAACCTGGAGGCTCGGCTGGAAACCGAGGGGCGTCTCGAGGCTGATTATCAGGCCAGTTTCTACGCCAACTGCTCGCCCTCCAGCGAGATCTGCGAGAAAGACTGCGCCGGTGGCCAGCAACACTTTTCCTAAGGGGGATAGCGATGGACCTGCACGATTTCGATGTTAACGATCTTTACTTCGAAACCCCGCCGGAGGAGTGCGTGCTGGCGTTGATAGAGCAGGCGTCTGAGGCCTATAGCGAGGGCGAAGCTGAGCCTTACCTGCTCAAAGCCCAGGCGCTGGCGCCGGATAACCTGATGGTTCATGTCGCGCTTTACCGTTTCTATTACTACCAGCACCGTTACGCCGATGCGCTGGAGACCGCCGAGTGCGCCATCAACCTGTCAGGCCGCCTGTTCGGCTACCGCGGCCACTGGCGCCAGATGACGCTGGAGATCCTCGCCCACGGCATGATGCAGTCATTCAGCATGGTGCGTTTTTACCTGCTGGCACTGAAAGGCTCAGGCTATCTGCAACTGCGCATGGGTGAGGTTGAGTCCGGTATCGAACGGCTGGAAAAGGTACAGGAACTGGATACCGCTGACCGCCTCAACGTACGAATGCTGCTCGAGGTGGCTTACAACCGCATGGGAATCTACTCATTGTCACAGCGCCTGAGCGCTTAAAGGGGGAACCGTTATGAGCGACTTCGAGTTTATTGAAGACCTGGAAGAGCTGAGCTCGGCGGAAGAGTTTCTTGAGTATTTCGAGATCGAGTTCGATCCCAAGGTCGTGATGGTTAACCGCCTGCATATCATGCAGCGCTACCACGACTATCTGCAGCAGGTAGAAAAGGCCGGCAATCTGCCTGAAGAGGAAGCAGCGTTGAAAGACGCTTATCATCAGATGCTCGGCCAGGCCTATCAGGACTTTGTCGAGTCCGATGCACTGACCGAGAAGGTGTTCAAGGTTTTCCGCATGCATGAGCCTCAGACCACCTTTGTTCCGCTTGATCAGCTGTTGGGGTCCTGAAGCCTATGCGTCCGAGATACGAGTATGGCGATTCTGTGCGCCTGACCCGCAACGTGCGTAATGATGGTACCTACCCCGGGCTGGAAGTGGGCGAGCTGCTGCTAACCCGCGGCGCCACCGGCGTGGTGTACGACGTGGGTACCTATTTGCAGGATCAACTGATCTACCGTGTGCACTTTCTCGACAAGGATAAAACCGTGGGCTGCCGTGAGGAGGAGCTGATCCCCGCTGACGCGCCCTGGGTACAGAACCGTTTTGAGTTTCGCGACAAGGTTCGCGTGCGCTGCACCCTGAAAATGGAAGGTGAGGTGATCGCCAGGGCGGGCGATGTGGGTGAGGTCGAGAATGTTCTCCGTGATGGCGATGGTGGCAGTGATATTCACTACAACATCTTTATCAACGGACAGGCAATTGAAATTCCCGAGGTGGCGTTGCAAGCCGCTGAACCGGAGGAGCAGACAGATGAGTCCCAGCACTGATAACCCTCATGCGGTCTACGCCCTGTTTAAACTGGCCTGGAGCCACTACGACTGCGCGCCGAATGACCTGGAAGGCGATAAGGCAACCGAAGCGGCCGCTCGTGTCGCGCATCAGTTGAATATCGAGAGTGCGATTCTCTATGCGGACGAGAACCAGGGAATCGTTGTGCCTGAGTCTCAGGTGGAATCGGCGGTGAAAGAGATCCAGAGCCGTTTCGAAAATTACGCCGCTTTTCTTCAAGCGGTGGAGCAGGGTGGGCTGACCCAGGAGCTGCTCAGGGAGGGCCTGCGTCGCGAGCTGCAGGTAGAAGCGGTTCTGGACCGGGTCTCCGTGGGCCAGTTTGAGGTTAGCGAAGAGGATGCCGAGCTGTTCTATTACCTGCATCCGGAGCGCTTTGCGGTGACCGAGAAGCGTCAGGTACGCCATATCCTGATCACCGTGAACGATGAGTTCAAGGAGAACAGCGAGGCTGAAGCACTCAAGCGGATCGGAGAGATTCGCAACCGGGTCACGGCAAAACCCTCCCGGTTTGAAGAGCAGGCACAGAAACATTCCGAGTGTCCCACTGCCTTTCATGGTGGCCTGGTAGGCACGGTGGAGCGGGGCAAGCTGTTTCCTGAGCTCGATGCAGTACTTTTCGAGATGCAGGCGGGCGAAATCAGTGAGCCTGTGCGCTCGGAACTCGGCTTCCACCTTCTTCTTTGCGGTGATATCGAGCCGCCGCGCCAGGTCCCGCTGGCGGAAATCCTTCCCAAACTGCGGCAGAGCCTGGAGGAGCGTCAACGCTCCCAGTTCCAGCGTCAGTGGATCGCTGAGCAGCTCAACCGTCTGAATACACCGGCCAAAGTGGTTAACGCATAACCAGGGGTGAACGCATGACCGAAAAATCCAAGCTTAACTGCTCGTTCTGTGGGGTCGAACAGTCCGCCGATACACCGCTAATTTCCGGCAATGACGGCTTTATCTGCTCCGCCTGTGTGGAGCTGGCGCATCAGGTCGTTAACAGCTGGGGCCAGAGTGCCAAGCGTGCTGATCTGGCTGAGTCATTGCTGGCGCCCAAGGAGATTAAGTCGCATCTGGATGACTATGTGATCGGCCAGGATGGGGCCAAGGAGATCCTCGCGGTTGCCGTTTACAACCACTACCAGCGGCTGCTCAATACCGGCAAGAGTGAAAGCCTGCATGACTCGGATCAGGCGGTGGAGCTGGAGAAGTCCAACGTCCTGATGGCGGGACCTTCGGGTACTGGTAAAACCCTGCTGGTGAAAAGTCTGGCGCGGGTGATCGGCGTTCCCTTCGTGGTGGCGGATGCGACCACCCTGACCCAGGCCGGTTATGTCGGCGATGATGTGGATACCATCCTGCGGCGGCTGGTGGATGCTGCCGACGGTGATGTGCAGCGCGCCCAATGGGGTATCGTTTACGTCGATGAGGTGGATAAGCTGGCTAACAAGGGCGGGGGGGCGACCGCGACTCGTGACGTATCCGGCGAAGGCGTGCAGCAGGCACTGCTAAAAATGGTGGAGGGTAACGAGGTTAAACTGCCCAAGAGCGGTCGACGTCATGAAAACGGCGATGAACTGATCGATACCACCAATATCCTCTTTATTGTCGGCGGTGCCTTCCCCGGACTCGAGGAACTCGTGCGTCAGCGTTTGAAACCGAAAAAGGGGGGGATCGGTTTTCAGGCAGCGTTTACCGAGGATCCGGAGCATTCCCACGACCAGCTGCTGGCGGCGCTGCAGCCCGATGATCTGCAGGGGTTTGGTTTGATCCCTGAATTTATCGGCCGCTTCCCGGTCATTACCTTCCTGCATGAACTGGATGCAGACGCCCTGGTACGGGTGCTCAAGGAACCGCGCAACTCGCTGGTTAAACAGTACACCCAGCTGTTCGCCTATCAGGGGGTGGAACTGACCTTTACCGAGGAAGCGCTTAGCCGCATCGCCGAGCTGGCCTGCACTCGCGGCACCGGTGCCCGTGGCCTGAGGTCGATCATGGAATCGGTACTGCGCCGTACCATGTACGAAATGCCATCAAACCCTCAGCTGAAGAAAGCGGTGGTCGATCGCGAGCAGGTGGATGATGCCAGTGAGCTGATCGTGCGCGAGGTACTTGGCGAAGATGACGCGGCTGAGGTTTCTATCGAAAGCGAAAGCTCAGCCAAGGAAAGCGCTCGCTAAACAGCGCTGTTCATCTTGCAACAGCCCGGTATGAAAATGCCGGGCTGTTGTCGTTTGTATCGTCAGTTTCCTTCGCCTGAAAATCTGCGCCGATATTCGTCTGGTGTCACGCCCAGGTGTTTCTTGAACATGGCGATAAAGGCGCTGGCGCTGGAGTAGCCCATCTCGAGGGCGACGCTTTCGACCTTCTCTCCTGCCTCCAGCTTTGGCATCGCTTTGACCAGGCGTAGTCGCTGTTTCCACTCGGCGATTGAGATCCCCAACTCACGCCGGGCCCTGCGCATCAGGGTGCGCTCTGTGGTGTGTGCCAGCGCCGCCAGTTGATTGAGCGGACGATTGTCTGCTGGGTGTTCCTCAAGCAGCGAGAGTATCGGAGTCAGTAGAGGGTCCTGTGAGGAGGGAAGATAGCTGTCCAGCTGGTCGGCATTCGCCAGCTGGTCAACCAGTACCTGCAGGAGACGCATCGACTCATCGGAGTAGGGCGGCGTTATCGGGTATTGGCGCAGATGAGCCAGGAGGGCGCAGACCAGAGAGCTGACATGGAGCGCGCAGGGTTTGTCGGGAAAGCGGTGCATCAGCGCGCCGGAAATATAAAGCGAGCAGTGGACAGACTCATACCGGCTCAAGCCCTGGTGCTCCAGGTCAGGAGGTAGCCAGAGGCCGTATTGAGGTGGTGCCAGGTAGGTTTTTCCGCCCACGCGTACTTCCATAACGCCGCTGAATGAGTAAACAAACTCGCCCCAGGTATGAGTATGCGCCGGGTAGGCAGAGTTATCGGGAATACAGGCGGTGCGAAAGAACAGCGGTGCGTCCGGCGCCGGGTCAAAGTTCGGGGCGACCAGTTCGTGGGTGGGCAGGGCCATAAACTTCCTCTGTCACTTTGCCAGTAGTATTTGTCAGGATAGCGCTATATCCCTCATTAATGACAGTGCCAAAATTCTTCGCAGTTAACGCTGTAGGAGAGAATCGATGGATGTACGCAGGCCTGTTGATGGTCAGGCGTTGGGACTGATGCTGCTATTTTGTCTCGTCCTGGGTATGCAGAATGTAGTGTTAAAGCTGGCCGGGCCGGATATCGCGCCGCTGTTGCTGTTGGCACTGCGTTCAGGCATTGCCGCCTGTTTAGTGGCTTGCTACATGAAGTGGACCCGGGAGCCACTGGATCTGGCCGGTCGTAACTGGCGCCAGGGATTGATGGTGGGGATGTTTTTCACCTTCGAGTACCTGTTTCTCGGCGAGGCGCTGCGCTACACCACGGCTTCCCATGCGGTGGTATTTATGAATACCGCACCGGTCTTCGCGGCGTTGATACTCCACTTCCGGGTCAGGGAAGAGCGCATGGCAGCCGCCCAGTGGTTTGGTATATTGCTGGCGTTTTGCGGTATCGCTCTGGCATTCCTGGGGCAGTCAGATGCATCTGTCGCTGCACCCGATATGTTACGCGGTGATCTCCTGGCGCTACTGGCAGGGCTTTCCTGGGCGATGAGCACGGTGATTATCCGCTCCTCCAGGCTGGCGCAGAGCTCAGCCCGACAGACTCTGCTGTACCAGCTGTTAGTCGCTTTCGTGGTGTTGTCGCTGGTGGCCGGCATGACAGGGCAGTGGGGCTTCAATCCAACCCTGCTGGCGTTTGCCAGTCTCGGCTTTCAGGCGGTGATTGTCTCGTTCGGGGCGTTCATGGTCTGGTTCTGGTTGATTCGGCACTACTCGGCGTCGCGGATCGGTGTGCTGGGATTCATGACCCCGCTCTTTGGTGTGGTGCTTGGTAACCTGATTCTCGATGAGCCGATCGAGCCGGACTTTCTTGCCGGTGCGTTGCTGGTGCTGTTGGGTATCCTGCTGGTGAATGGGCATAGCTGGCTGAAACAGCTCATCGCAGGGCAGCGTACCGCCTGAAAATCCCCGGTTAGATCATGGTAAGGCGTGGCTAAATCAACGAAGATAAGCGGCATCTCATATGTAACAGAGTGATCGGTTGAATGGATCTTCATGACCTGAAGCTCAAGCTTAAAGACCCTTTTCCTATTGTTGTGATCGAAACCCACGATGAACGTCGCGTGGTCGAGTTGTTGCGCAAGGCAACCTTCGAAGATCGATCTTTGGGAACCCTGAAAATCTGGAGTGTCGCCGAGGGGCTTGATCTGGGAGTGGGTGATTCCTCCAGTTGGCAGCTGGAAGGGATCGAAACCCGAAGTGCGGAAGCTGATCTGACCGATCCGCTAGAGATGCTGAAAAAGGTCCGTGAGCAGGTAAAGAACACCATCCTGCTGCTGCCGGACTTTCATCATTACCTGACTAATCCGGCCGTGCTCAGGCTGGTGAAAGAGATCGCCCAGCAGTACTTCGTCAATAACACCGTGCTGGTGTTTGTCAGCCACGCCTTTGATGTACCCGCCGAGATCGAGCGGATGTGCACCCACTTCGAGCTTTCCATGCCTGCCATCGATGAGATCAGAGAACTGGTCAGGAAGGAGGCTCGAGCCTGGTCCAAGGCCTCCAACGAGAAACTGAAGGGGGATACCCAGGCAGTGGACCTTCTGATCCGTAACCTGGTGGGGCTGACCGAAGCGGACGCACGTCGCTTTATACGCAGTGCTATTCATGATGATGGCGCTATCACCCATAGTGATATCAAGGCGGTGATGGATGCCAAGTACCGTATGCTCTCCGGCGGCGGCGCGATCAGTTACAGCTTTGATCTGGCCGATTTCGCCCAGGTGGGCGGCTTTGCCAAGCTGAAAGCCTGGCTGGAGCTGCGCAAACCCTTTTTCCTCGACGCCGGCAAAAACAATGGCTTTGATCTGCCCAAGGGTGTGATGCTGATCGGTGTGCAGGGCTGTGGTAAGAGTCTGGCTGCCAAGGCGGTTGCCGGTATTTGGGGCGTGCCACTGTTGAAGCTGGACTTTGGCGCGCTGTTTAACAAATACATCGGCGAGACCGAGAAGAATCTGCGTGAGGCCTTGAAGTCGGCAGAAATGCTGGAGCCCTGTGTGCTCTGGATGGATGAGATCGAAAAAGGTATCAGCTCCGGTCAGGATGAGTCCGGTACCTCTAGCCGGGTGTTAGGCACACTGCTGACCTGGATGGCGGAAAACCGGCGTCGTGTTTTTGTGGTCGCCACGGCTAACGATATCGAAAAACTGCCGCCGGAGCTGCTGCGCAAAGGACGCCTGGATGAGATCTACTACGTGGACCTGCCGGATCTGAACGCCCGGCAGCAGATCTTTGCGGTGCATCTGGAAAAACGTGGTAATTCACCTTCGGCATTCGAGCTTGAACGCCTTGCGGAACAGGCATCGGACTTTTCCGGTGCGGAGATCGAGCAGGCGATTGTTTCTGCAGGCTACTGGGCTCATGCGCAGGGTGAGCCTCTGAATACCGAGCACATACTGCGTGAATTAGATACTACCCAGCCTTTGGCGGTCGTTCGTGCCGAGTCGGTCGCAAGCCTGCGTCACTGGGCTAAAGGGCGGACTGTCTCTGTCGACTGACAGAATGAATAAAAAGGTTGGTGGCATTTCGGCGGCTAATATATCCGGGCTGGACAGGTGGTTGCATATTAACCAGTGGTTGCTGTGTTGAGCTGAAAACTCTTGATAATTAGTCGCTTAAGCCTGGAAATTCTTTGACATAAAAACTGGGCACGGTTATATATTTCAGAGAATCCTTACATAAAGCAGGACTAACACCGCCGCTCGCCGGCCATTATGCACGTTTGTTAAAAAACGTTTTCGGGCCGGTGAAATTTAGATGAATGGAGTCATCCATGGCTGTACGCGAGGCTGCTCACAAGAAGCGAATTCAGGATGAGCTAAGTGTGCGCCAGTCCTCTCATTTTTTATTTCTCGGTCGAGCCGTGAGACGGCTTCCTCTTCCTGTTTGTAGCTACTCATTCAGTTCTCCTGTTGGAATGGCTGCTTTGCGGTTTGTTATCTATGCTGTTTCCTATGTCGTCGGGCCGGGCGCCCGGGAAAACCAGGGAACTCAGTGATCATGCAATAATTTGTGCTAACAAGGTTTTCTATCGACGTTAAATACTGACTGCCTTCCAACGTTGACGTATTCAAAATATCGCATGGAACGGTGAACGGGCTGAAAATACAAAGGGTGATGGAATAGATGAATAGGCTAAAAAGGATAAAAAGGCTGGACGTCTGGGCGGTCAATGGATCTGCAAAAGTGCTGACTCTCTTGTCTCTCGCGCTCGCGTCACCCAGTGTATTTGCTCAAAGTGCGGATGAGCTGGCTAAAAAGCTGGCGAACCCCGTCTCCAACCTGGTCAGTGTTCCCTTTCAGTTCAATTTCGATTTTGGCGGCGGCATCGACGATGACGGTTTTCGTTCCACGCTGAATATCCAGCCGGTTATCCCTTTCAGCCTCAACGATGACTGGAACCTGATCTCCCGCAGCATCATGCCCTTGGTTTACCAGGACGACTTCGTTGACGATGACGGTCTGAGCCAGTACGGCACTGGCGATCTGGTACAGAGCTTCTTCTTTTCTCCCAAAGAACCAACCTCAAACGGACTGATCTGGGGTGTCGGCCCCGTCATCATGGCGCCGACCGCCAGCAACGACAGCCTGGGTTCGGAAAAGTGGGCGGCGGGCCCCACCGGCGTAGTGCTCTATCAGCATGGCCCTTGGACCTACGGCACCCTGGCTAACCACCTGGAGAGCTTCGCCGGTGAAGATAACCGCGCCGATGTCAGTGCGACCTTCGTGCAGCCGTTTATTAACTACGGGGCCGGCGGTGGTCTGACCTACGCATTGAACCTGGAAGCAACTTATAACTGGGAGACGGAACAGGAATCGGTACCGATGAACATGATGGTCACTAAGGTTATGCAGCTGGGCAACCAGACCGTCAGCATCGGCGGCGGTGCCAAGGCTTACCTGGCGGGTCCGGATAACGGCCCGGACTGGGGGCTGAGATTCGTCTTTACGATGTTGTTCCCCAAATAAAGGGTTCTAAAAGCAAGTTGCTCGAGAAACATGTTGTTCCTGAAGCAAGTTGTTCCCGAAGGTAAGTTGTTCCTGAAATAAGTTGTATCTAACGCAAGGTTTACACGCTGCGAAGAGAGCAGTCTCGTAGCTCAATAGCGAGTGAGTGAGATATTCACGGAGGATTCATGAAAACCATAACGAACCTGAAACGGCTCTGTGGGGTAGCGCTGGTCGCAACCGGTCTAACGGTAACGCCGCTGGTGCAGGCGGCAGAAGAGAGCGAAAAGCCCAATATCCTTGTGATCTGGGGTGATGATGTCGGCATGTGGAATATCAGCGCCTATCACCGCGGCATGATGGGTGGCTCCACGCCGAACATCGACAGCATCGCCGATGATGGCATGATCTTTATGGATCATTATGCCCAGGCATCCTGTACTGCAGGCCGTGCGGCCTTCCTGCTGGGGCAGTACCCGATGCGTACTGGTCTCAGCACAGTGGGCCTGCCGGGTGCAAAAGAGGGGATTCAGGATTCCGATCCCACCCTGGCGCAGATGCTCAAGGCTCAGGGTTACGCCACCGGCCAGTTTGGCAAAAACCACCTGGGTGACCGGGACGAGCACCTGCCAACCAACCACGGCTTCGATGAGTTTTACGGCATCCTCTACCACCTGAACGCAGGCGAGTACGAAGAGCAGTACGACTATCCCAAGGATAAGGAGACCCAGGAAAAGTTTGGTCTGACCCTGCGCGGTATTACCCACTCCAAGGCGCTGCCTGATGGTGGTCAGGAGATCGAGGATCTTGGCCCGTTCGGCTCTGAGGAGCAGAAGACCCTCGACCAGAAGGTGCTGGTGGAATCCAAGCGCTTTATCACCGATGCGGTCGAGGCGGGCAAACCCTTCTTCGTCTGGCATAACACTACTCGCATGCATTACCAGACTCACCTGACTGACGAGTATGACGGTGTTACCGGATATGGCCTCTATGCCGATGGCATGAAAGAGATGGACGACGATGTCGGCGAGCTGCTGGGGCTGCTGGATGAGCTGGGCGTAGCTGATAACACCATCGTCATGTTCTCTACCGATAACGGTGCCGCCTCCAACTCCTGGCCGGATGGCGGTAACCAGCCGTTCCATGGCGAGAAAGGCGTTGGTGGCTGGGAAGGTGGCTTCCGCGTGCCGATGGTCGTTAAGTGGGATGGACATATTCCGGCAGGCGTAGCCACCGGTGAATTCATGACCATGGAAGACTGGATGCCGACACTGATGTCCTGGTTGGGCGAGAAAGATCTCAAGGAAGATCTGCTCGACGGCAAAAAGATCGGTGGCAAGAACTTCAAGGTTCACCTCGATGGATATGACCAGAGCGACCTGCTGCTGAACAACGGTAAAACCAAACGCAAGGACTTCTACTACTTCACCGAAACCACCTTCCACGGTATGCGTTGGGGTGACTGGAAACTGATCTTCACCGATCAGGAAGAGTGGTTCCGTGCAACTCAGGAAGGGATGACAAGCCCCTACATCATCAACCTGAAGCTGGATCCTTTCGAGCGCTTCGTTGAAGCCCGCGGTTATGACGAGTGGGCGGAAAACCGCAGCTGGATTCTTGGCCCGGCCGGTAAGCAGATTGCCGAGTTCGTGCAGACCTTCAAGGATTTCCCGCCGAGTCAGACAAGCATGTCCACTTCGGTGGACGCTGTAAGCACAATGATCAATCAGCAGGCGATGAGCCGATGATCGATCGCAGCCAGTAATCTGGCTAAAGAACAGACCCTAGCCGGTAGCGGCCGGGTCTGTTCCTCTTTATTCGCCACAAGCAGTAGATTGAGTCATTAATGAAAAGAAAAAACTGGTTAAATGGATTTGTTCTCTCCCTGCTGCTGATTGCAGGTTTGAGTGAGACAGGGATAAGCAATGCAGTAGCCAGTGAACAAACTGCTGACAGCGAAACTACCGCGGTCGAGTCTGAAGCAATAGCGGAAGCGACCGAAGCGATCAAAAATGCCGCCTACGTGGGTGGCGAGACCTGTACCCAGTGCCATGAGCAGGAGCACAAGGACTGGAGCGGTTCCTACCACGATCTGGCGATGCAGAGCGCCAACGATGAAACCGTGTTGGCCGATTTCAACGATACCCGTTTCGATTATTTTGGCATCACCTCCGAATTTTATAAGCGCGACGATACCTTTTACGTCAAAACCGACGGCCCCGATGGCCGGCTGACCGAGTATCCGATTGCTTACACCTTTGGCGTCTACCCCCTGCAGCAGTATCTGATCGAGTTCCCCGGCGGACGCCTGCAGGCGCTCAATATTGTCTGGGATACCCGTACGGCAGAAGAGGGCGGTCAGAAGTGGTTTCACCTCTATCCCGATGAAAAGATCACCGCTGACGATGAGCTGCATTGGACAGGTCTGTACCAGAACTGGAACTACATGTGCGCCGATTGCCACTCCACCGACCTGCAGAAAAACTACCAGCTGAGTAGCGATACCTTCGATACCACCTGGAGCGATATCGATGTCAGTTGCGAAGCCTGTCACGGTCCGGGCTCCGAACACCTGCGCTGGGCGCAAAATGATGAACTGAAAGATTCGATTCCGAACCAGGGGTTCCCGGTCAGCTTTGATGAACGTCAGGATGTCGCATGGACCATCAATCCGGAAACCGGCATCGCCGAGCGCAATAAACCGAGAACCACGCAGAAAGAGATCGAGACCTGCGCCACCTGCCATTCGCGGCGCTCAACGGCTCATCCCGGTGCTCGCCCCGGTGATCCGCTGCTGGATCACTTCCAGGTAAGTCTTCTGGATGATCCGCAGCTTTATCACGCGGATGGTCAGGTCAACGGCGAGGTCTATGTCTACGGCTCTTTCGTGCAGAGCAAAATGTACCAGGCCGGGGTTACCTGTACCGACTGTCACCAGCCGCACAGTCTGAAACTGCGCGCCGACGGTGACCAGGTCTGTGCCCAGTGCCACCTGCCGAGCAAGTTCGATACCGAGTCCCATCATATGCACGAGCCGGGCTCAGAAGGTGCCAGCTGCCGGAACTGCCATATGCCGGCGAAAACCTTCATGGGTAATGATTCCCGCCGTGATCACAGCTTCCGTATTCCCCGCCCGGACCTGTCTGACAGCCTGGGTACGCCCAATGTCTGTACTGCCTGCCATAACGATAAATCCAATGAGTGGGCCACCAAAATATTGAGTGACAAGTTCGGTGAACCGGACCAGAACCACTATGCCCATGCGTTGGCGGCGGGGCGGATGGGAAGCCCCCATGCGGAAGCGCTGCTGTCGAAGCTGATATTGGATAAGACCCAGCCGGAAATCGCTCGTGCCACGGCGGCCACGATGCTGCCAGACTACCTGTCGCAGCAGTCTGCGCAGGTGCTGCAGATGGTGGCACAAAGTGATGAACCGCTGCTTGGGCTGGGACTGTCGTCAGCCGCTGAAAGGATCCCCGCGCAGTACCGGCCGATCTTTACCGTGCCGCTGCTCTACGATGATAGCCGCATCACCCGCGGTCTGGCGGCGCAGGCGATGGCAGGGCTGCCGCTGAATCAGTATCCGGATGAGGTAAAAACACGTTACGAGGAAGGCCTCGATGATTTTGTTCATGCCAATCAGTTCAACGCCGACCGGCCCGAAGCACTGACGAATCTGGCGAATTTCTACGCGCGCCAGGGGCTCACGACCGGTGCAGAGGAGTATTACCAAAAGGCGATCGTCAAGGCGCCGCATTACCTGCCGGCGCAGGTGAATCTGGCCGAGCTCTACCGTAACCAGGGCGATGAAGTCCGTGCCCGCGAGGTGCTGTTCACCGCGTTGGAGCAGGTGCGCGAAACAGCGGTAGTCCAACACGCCTTGGGGCTCTCTTACGTGCGTGAAAAGCAGATGGACAAGGCGCTTGAGCATCTGGCGCTGGCGGCGCAGTCAGAGGGCTCACCGGCGCGCTATATTTATGTCTACGGTGTCGCGCTGGACTCCGTCGGCCAGGGCGAACAGGCGGTGAGCGTTCTGGAGCAGGGGCTTAAGTCCTACCCTGGAAATGTCGAGATTCTCTCGGCTCTGGTTTCGATCAACACCAAACTGGGCAATACGGAAAAAGCACGCAGATATCAGCAGCAACTGGGGCGCTGATGGGGCGGGATCGATCCGTTCCTGACTACCCGAGACTGCCCTGATGAAACGGGATGGCTCAAATTCAAAGGTACTTGATATGAATGGACGCATTACTCTGGCTGCATTAGCCCGCAAACTCACGGCTGTTGAATCGACGGCCTTCAAAGGTGCACTGCTGGCCAGTGCCATCGGTGTCGCCGCACCGGCCTGGGCGGCATCTGCCGACCCGCTGCCGTCCTGGAACAGCGGCGCGGCGAAAGACTCGATCATCGAGTTTGTCGATAACGTGACCGATCCTGAGTCGGGGCAGTATCTGCCGCCGGCTAAACGTATCGCTACTTTTGATAATGACGGCACACTCTGGTCGGAAAAACCGCTCTATTTTCAGTTCTATTTCGCGCTCGATCGTCTCAAGGCTATGGCGCCGGAACATCCAGAGTGGCAAACCACCGAGCCCTTTGCCTCCTATCTCGCCGGTGACGTTGACAAGATGGTGGCCCATGGCGAAGAGGGAGTGCTCAAGGTGGTTGCCGCAACCCATGCCGGCCAGACCACTGAAGAGTTCAGGCAGGCTGCCGAGCAGTGGCTGAAAACCGCCCGCCATGGCAGTACAGGGAAGTTGTTCACCGAAATGGCGTTCCAGCCGATGCTGGAGCTGCTGGATTATCTGCGTGAGAGCGATTTTAAAACCTTTATCGTCTCCGGCGGGGGCGTTGATTTTATCCGCTCCTTTGCCGAAGAGGTTTACGGTATCCCGCCTTATCAGGTGGTGGGTTCCAGTATTAAAGCCACCTACGAAGTAAGAGACGGCAAGCCGGTTATGGTGAAACAGCCGGAAATCGCCTTTGTCGATGATAAAGAGGGTAAGCCGGTAGGGATCCATCAATATATCGGCGCCCGCCCGGTGCTCGCCTTCGGTAACTCGGATGGTGACTACCAGATGCTGGACTGGGTGACCTCCGGCGAGGGACCGAGCCTGGGTCTGTTGCTGCATCATACCGACGCTCTGCGTGAGTGGTCCTACGACCGCAAATCTCTGGTGGGGACCCTGGACCACGGGCTGGATGATGCGGACGAGAAAGGTTGGGTGCTGGTCGATATGAAACAGGACTGGAACAGCGTTTATCCAGAGAAACCGGCGGATCCGACCCAGGCCCAATTGTTCGATCACAGCTGGCGGATCGAATATATCGAGGGGCGCGGAGTTGTCGATAACAGCCCGGCTGCTATCGATTTTGCGCCGGATGCCAGGGTTTCCGGCAACTCCAGCTGCAACAGTTTTAGCGGTCAGTTCAGCATAGCGGGGGGCGATCTCTCCTTCGGGCAGCTGGTTTCAACTCGCCGCGCCTGTATCGACTCACTGATGGAGCAGGAGAATCGTTTTCTCAATGCCCTGGGTTTGGTGCAGCAATGGCATATCAGTCCTGAAGGCTGGCTCTTCCTTATGGATGAGACCGGTTACGTAATCATGAGAGCTTCGGCCCTCTCGAAAGAGGCGAGTGAATGATGAATAGGATAGCGCTGAAAAGAAGAGTTCTGAAAAGAAGAGTTCTGACGACTGCTTTGGCTGCCGGTTTAATCGCCGTGCAGGGCGCATCGAGCGTCTACGCCGAGGAGGGTGGCGCGGGCCATTACGTACCTGGGGCCCTGGCTACCATCATTGACCTTCCACCGAACAAGCCAGGTACGGTGCTTGAGGCCGCCTATCTAAACTACGAGGGCGACGTGGGTACCACTCTGGCGGGTGGTTTGCTCAGTACCGATCTGGAAGCAGAGAGCGATGCGCTGCTGCTGGGCGGCTTCTATACCTTTGAGCAGAAGGTCCTCGGCGCCTGGTACAGCGTTGGTGCTATTGTGCCCTACGTGGATATGGAGGTGACGGCTACCGTCCGTGCCGGCGGTCGCAGTGTGCGTCGCACCGACCAGGCCGATGGTCTCGGGGATATCACCTTTATGCCCTTGATGATGGCCTGGCAGAAGGATGCGTATCAATTCAATGCGGTGCTGCCGATCTATGCGCCAACTGGCGACTACGAGCAGGGGCGCCTGGCCAACCCGGGTAAAAACTACTGGACCTTCGACCCCACGGTGGGCGTGTCCTATTCAGGACCAAACCTGCTCAACTGGGCTGTGCATACCGGTTTTGCTATCAATACCGAGAACAATGATACCGACTATAAAAGCGGTACCGTCTGGCATGTGGAAGGCAGTGTGCAGAAACTGTTCCCGGCCGGTTCTGGCCTGATCGGTGTCGGCGCCAACGCCTTCTATTACGACCAGATCACTGGCGACAGCGGCAAGGGGGCAAATCTCGGTGACTTCAAGGGCAAAACCCTGGGCGTTGGCCCGGTGCTGACCTACCTGAGACCCACGGCCACAGACTCGTTGGTGTTCGAGCTGCGCTGGTTGCCGGAAATGGATGTGGAGCGTCGTCTTGAGGGCGATTACATCTGGGCGAAGCTCGTTTACCAGTTCTGATCTGAAAGAATAAGCCAGGCATTCCTGCTGGGGTGGAAGCCTGGCTTTTTAGTCTCTAAACCACGTACCAGAGTGCGCCGATTACTGGCAAACTAGGGCTAAGGTGAGTACTAATTAACCTGCTCGGTGTTTCTTTCGAGCAGTATTTCTCCGGCTGATCTGTTCAGGGCTATCTATCCAGAATTATCTGTTCAGAGCGATAGCGTCAGAGTTGCACTCGGGTTCGAGCTTGGTTGTATGGAAAACATGAAAAAAACCTGGGCCAGAAGGCCATCTCCGGTTGCGTTTCGCGGGAGCTTTGAAACCGGATCTGATTTCGACAATTTGTCAGGGGCCGGTGCAGCGCCCAGCAGAATGATGAGTCGTGCCCGGCAGCTGGGGCTGTTGATCGCTGTTTGCGGACTCTCATCTGCACTTTCATCCACAGTGTGGGCTGCATCTCAGACGGTTGGAGATTTCACCGAAAATAACGCCACCAGTAAGGATAGTGTGAACCTGGCAAGTGGCGGCAGCTGGGTTGTCGCGCCTATTCCCAAATCCAGCCCGACCCTGGGTGCCGGTCTGCAACCGGTGGTGCTCTATATGCATGCGCCCAAGGACGACAATCCAGGAGGAGAGCCTGCGATTACCGGAGTTGGCGGACTCTATACCGACAACAATAGCTATGTGGTCGGTGCCTTTCACAAGGATTATCTGTTCCAGGGGCGGCTCCGAACCATGGCAGCCCTGGGTAAGGGCAAGCTCAACCTCAACTACTTTGGTGTCGGTGACAGCGGTTTTCTGACCGATCATCCGCTGGGCTACAGTATTGAAATGGATGTGCTGTACCTTGGCGTACAGGCTCGCATTCCGCATACCGAACACTGGTATTTCGGGCCCAATTTCCTCTACACCCAGGGCACGGTTTCCTTCCGTCTCAGTGAGCTGGCTCCGATCTTTCCCGACGTGGGGCGTAGCGTAAATATTGCGGCGCTGGGGCTGGATCTCTCCTATGACACCCGCGACGACAGCCTTTACCCCAAGGATGGTACCTACTTTACCGCTTCGGTTTCCGATTACGGCGAAACCTGGGGCGGCGATTACGACTACCGCAAATACGGTCTGTCACTTAGTCATTACTTCAGCCTTGGGCCGAAACTGGTACTGGCCGCCAATGGCGAGATGAAAGGCAGCAGCGGTGATGTACCGTTTTTTGATATGCCAAACCTGGGCATCCGCGGTTATGAAAGCGGCCGCTTTATCGATGACTTCACCTTTATGACCCGGGCAGAGCTGCGCTACCAGTTCCGCCCTCGTTGGGGCTTTGTCACCTTTGCCGATGGCGGCATGGTCAATGACTCCATATCCGGGTTGCTCAGCGGCGAAGCCGGCCTGGGCTATGGTGTAGGGGTCAGGTATCGCGCGTCGGAAGGATCTACCCTTAATCTAAGCCTGGATGTGGCGAAGACCTCGGAAGATACGGGGATCTATATCCGCGTTGGCGAAATGTTTTAGATGTCGTGGATGTCTGCTATCGGGCAGGCTCAGGGCCGCGACCGGCAGGAAAACCTGTTAAGGAATGAACGATGAGAATAAAGCAGCAGTTCACCAAGGCCGGGTTATCGTCCAACAAACGCTGGCGCGGACTGGTTGGTAGCGTTTTCTTTCTTTTTCTACTGACGGGGTGTGCAAGCAGTGCGACCAGCGTTCCGGTGCAGCGCGCCGAAAGCCAGGCACTGCCGGATTATCGCTCCACGGAAGCGTTCCACTTCATCGAAGAGACAGCCAACCAGCACCCCGGGAAGTCGGGCTTTACGCTGGTTAGAGAGGGGCAGACCGCCTTTACGGCAAGGCTGGCGCTGGTGGATCTGGCCAAGCACACGCTGGATCTGCAGTATTACATCTGGTCTTCCGATGCGACCGGTAAAATTCTCGCGGAACGATTGGTCCGTGCCGCAGATCGCGGCGTCCGGGTGCGAGTGCTGATCGACGATAACAACGACGCCGGTCGTGACTCCATTCTCGCGGCGCTGGACGCGCATCCCAATATCGAGATCCGCCTCTTCAACCCGTTTAAAAACCGGGGCTTTCATCTCTGGGATTTTGCCACCGACTTCAAGCGTGCCAACCATCGCATGCACAACAAGATCCTGGTGATGGATAACACCCTGGGCATCGTCGGTGGCCGTAATGTGGGCGATCACTATTTTAATGTGGATGAGGAATCCAATTTCCGGGATCTGGACGTGTTTGCTGCCGGGCCGATCGTGCCCGAGGTTTCCAGCACCTTTGATGATTTTTGGAACGGCGGCTGGGCAGTGCCGATTACCGAACTGATCGAGGGCTCCTTTGGGCCAGAGGATCTGGAGAAGCAGGTGACTACGCTGCGCAGCAATATTGCACAGATCGATTATCCCTATCCGCTGGAATCGAATATCGATTCGCTGAAGTCCCAGTTGAACGCGATTTTGGACAGTCTTTCCTGGGCTGATGGCTTGGTAGTGCATGATAATCCCGAGCGCCTGCTCGAAGCACCGGATGAGAGCAATATCATCTCCCGGCTGAACACCAAGCTCTCAAACCTGGATTCCTCGCTGTATATCGAATCGGCCTACTTTGTGCCGACCAAGGTGGGTGTAGCGCGCCTCAAGGAGCTTGAGGAGCGGGGCGTGGAAGTACGGGTGCTGACCAATTCTCTGTCCACTAACGATGTGCTGGCAGCCCATGCTGGCTACGCCAAGTATCGCGAAGACCTGCTCGAAGCCGGTGTCGAGCTGCATGAGCTAAAAACCGAATCCGATGAAAGTATGAGTGATCCAGCGCTGTTTACCTTGGGTGAGTCCAAGGCGGCGCTGCATACCAAGGCGTTCGCATTCGATTCCGGTTCCGTCTTTATTGGCAGCTTCAACCTGGACCCGCGTTCGGCGCTGATCAATACGGAGCTGGGGCTGTATATCGAGAGCGAAGAGGTGAACCGCCAGCTCAAGGAGTTTATGGGGCTGGGCTTATCGCCGGGCAGCAGCTATCTGTTGGCGCTGGATGATGACGATGACCTGATCTGGTTGACCTATGAAGACGGTGAGCCGCACTCCTTTGATACTGACCCCAATACCAGTTTCTGGGAGCGTTTCCTGTCCGGCTTTATAGGATTGTTCCCGGTGGAATCGCAGCTTTGATGCCGTAGCGGGGAAGTCAGGCAATCGGTGCTGGGGCACCGCTTTGCTTTGCGTAGGAGGCACTTAGCCGAGGGGAGTATGACGATCCCGTGCCGTTTGCTGTTCACGGGGCAGATTCCCAACCAAGGCGGGCTATCGCGATGGGGCGTCGTTCCTACCGGAAACCATCCCTGCTGCAGTTAGAGCAATCTAGCGCGATCAACCACCCGGGTTGGCGTGCTTGGCGCATAAAAAAAGGCGCACCGGAGTGCGCCTGACAACAGGGAACGTGATGATGAGTCAGGGAGGCCGCAGAGACGACCGGCTTCCCTTTGTTGCTCGGTGATCGAGGCTCGATCAGAGATTGAGGTCGAACGGCGAGGCGATCTGGGAAAGCCAGAGATTCAGACGCTCTTCGGTCAGGTTGGACTGGTTATCCAGGTCCAGGGCCAGGCCGACAAAGTTTCCATCCTCACCCACCGCTTCAGAGTGGTTGAACTCATAGCCATCGGTGGGCCAGCTGCCGACCAGGGTGGCGCCACGCTCGGTGAAGAAGGCGTGCAGCTCACCGAGGGCATCGACAAATTCGTCCGGGTAGCCTTCCTGGTCGCCGAGGCCGATCAGCGCGATGGTCTTGCCGCTAAAGTCCTTATCGTCGATTTTCGGCAGAAACTCTTCCCAGCTCTCCTCTTCCATATCGGCAGAGGTGCCTGGCAGCAGGCCTTCGCCAAGGGTGGGAGTTGCCAGGATGAGGAATTCGTAACTGGCGAATTCGTCGGGATCAGCGCGGTTGACGTTGAGCGGTTTTTCCATCGTCTCATCGTCAAACTTCTTCTTGATCATTTTGGCAACCTTGCGGGTTTTACCGGTGTCGGTACCAAAGAACAGACCGATACGTGCCATGATGTTCTCCTTCAGGTCATCAGCTTCAACAATTCAGCGATCCCGGCGGGGCGGGTGTGTCCTAGGCTGATTGCGAATTCCATACCACGGCGCTGTTAGCGCTTAATCGATTGAATTCCGGGGGATCTGGAGTGGCTTGGCGGGATAGTCGTTGTGGCTTGTCGCAAAACGGACAGGTCTTTTCAGGGCGCTTCTGTCCGCTTTGCTACATGTGATTTGGCAGCGGGGTTGGGTGTTGTCAGCTTATTCGCAGGCGATCAGCGGTGTCATTTCGTGCTTGCGCGGTTTGTTGGTGGTGCTGGAGCCGAGCAGCGACGCGCCCTTGATCTGGGCGTAAACGCTTTGTCCTGGCGTGAGTTGCATGCTGTCCACCGACTTACGGGTGACGCTGGCGAGCAGTGCGCTGCCTTCTCCCATATTGCCGATGCGGAGCAGTACGTTAACGCTGGGGCCGTCGGTGGGCAGAATTTTCCAGATCACCGCAGGCAGCCTGTTAAGAATGGTGCTGGGCTGGTCGGTGTTCAGCGCCAGGCTGACATCGGTGGAGGCGATACGCAGGCGCTTGTAGACGCCGGTAGGGCCCAGGGTGTCGGGTACTTCCAGGGTGCCGCCGTCGATCTGCAGTGTACTCAGCCCGTAGCGGGCGTCGTAGTGGCGTACCCGGCCATCGAGCACCGTTACCGCGTCCTGGGAGCGGCCGAAGGGTAGATCCGGATTGGTCAGAATCTCGCCGATCTCACCCTGGGCGATCAACTCACCCTTGCGCAGCAGCAGCAGCTGGTCTGCCAGACGCTCCACTTCGCGCCGGTCGTGGGTGACATAGATAACCGGGATCTCCAGCTGCGAGTGCAGCTGTTCGAGATAGGGCATGATCTCGTTTTTGTTATCCTGGTCCAGCGCTGATAGCGGCTCGTCCATCAGCAGCAGGCGCGGGCGCATCAACAGGGCGCGGGCGATGGCAACGCGCTGTTTTTCGCCGCCAGAGAGTGCGGTGACACCGCGTTCGAGCAGGTGCTCTATGCCCATCAGGGCGGTCAACTCGTTCAGATGTTCTGAGTCGCGGCTATCGATGCCGGCGCGTTTCATACCGTAGGTCAGGTTCTTGCGCACGCTCAGGTGGGGAAAAAGCCCCGGTTCCTGAAACACATAACCGATGGGGCGCTTGTGGGTTGGGACGAAGGTGCGCCCCTTCTGCCAGACCTCCCCGTCCAGCGTCAGTTCTGCGCCGGGCATATGGTTAAGGCCGGCGATACAGCGCAGCAGGGTGGTCTTGCCGCAGCCGGATGGGCCGAACAGGGCGGTGACGCCGCGGGATGGGATGGTGAACTCCATATTCAGCCGGAAGCTGCCGACTTTGCCGTCAAAACGGGCGCTCAGTGTAGACATCAGTTCAGCCTCCCCCAGCGTTTCTCAATCAGGATCATCAGGAATATCAGTACAAAGGAGCTCACCAGCATGCCGCCGGAAAGGATATGAGCCTCGGTCCATTCAAGCGATTCGACATGATCGTAGATGGCGATGGAGAGCACCTTGGTCTCTCCCGGCAGGTTGCCGCCGATCATCAGTACTACGCCGAATTCGCCCACCGTATGGGCAAAGCCAAGCACCGCACCACTGAGAAATCCGGGTCTCGCCAGCGGCAGTGCCACGGTGAGAAAGCGATCCAGCGGTGAGGCGCGAAGGGTGGCGGCTACCTCCATCGGCGCGCGGCCTATCGCTTCGAAGGCGTTGCGAATCGGTTGCACCACGAACGGCAGTGAGTAGATCACCGAGCCGATCACCAGCCCTTCGAAGGTGAAGGGCAGGGTGATGTCGAAGTGCTCCTTGATAAAGGCACCGAAAGCGTTCTGCGGAGACATGGCCAGCAGCAGGTAAAAGCCCAGTACCGTGGGCGGCAATACCAGCGGTAGCGCCACCATGGCGTTGACGATCTCCTTGTACCAGGTGCGGTTGTGGGCCAGCCACCAGGCCAGGGGACTCCCGATCAATAGCAGGATGAGGGTTGTCAATCCGGCCAGTTTAATCGTCAGCAGAATCGCTTCGGTCATACTCAGTACTCCGTTGACCTCAGGGGTTATTCCAGGCCGTAGCCGTAGCGCTCGATGATGGCGTGGGCTTTGTCGCCCTGGAGGTAATCCATCCAGGCCTGGGCGGCTTCGTTATCGCTGCTTTTTGTCAGCAGAACGGCCTGCTGACGGATCGGGCTATATAGATCCGCGGGCAGCATCCAGTAGGAACCGCTGTCATCCAGAGCGATCTGCGCGCGTGCCACCAGGGCAGCCGGAACGGCACCCGAGTAGGCCATCTGATAGGTCTGGGCGATGCTGTCGCCGCGAACGGTTGTGTCTTCCATGCCTTCCCAGAGACCCAGGGCGGTCAGGGCTTCAACGGCCGCTGCGCCGTAGGGGGCGGTTTTGGGGTTGGCGATTGCGATGCGCTCCAGTTCACCTTGTTTAAGCACGGCTCCCTGATCGTCCACGGTGGACTCATCGGCACTCCAGAGTACTAGCTGGCCGATGGCGTAGGTAAACAGACTATCGGCTACCGCTTCGCCCGAGTCGACAAGAAGCTGCGGACGGGCAGCATCGGCGGCAAAAAATACATCAAAGGGCGCGCCGTTGGTGATCTGGGCGTATAGCTTGCCGGTGGAGCCAAAGCTGAGTGTCGCTTCGTGGCCGGTATCTTTCTCGAACTCGGCGGCGATCTCCTTGGCGGCGGCGGTGAAGTTTGCGGCCACCGCGGCCTTCACCTCGGCGGCGCTGGCCTGCAGGCTCAGGCCTGACAGCAGAGCGAGGGAAGTAGCAGCAATCGTCTGATTGATCGGTTTCATGCGTAAGTCCTTTTGGGTTTTAGTGGCTAAAAGCCAGCGGTAGCGCTCAGGCGCTGGTCGCCAGCATGATCTCTTCGGGTTCAATAAGTGCGTAGACGGGAGCGTCCTGATAGATCCAGGCGTCTTCCTGAATATCAAAGGGTCTGGCCAAAGCCAGGGTCAGACCATCGCCGAGGGTCAGTTCCAGCTCGCGGCCATGGCTGCTGCTGGTACAGCGGCTGACGCGCGCCGGCAGGCAGTTGGTGTTATTGCCCTGCAGCGGTTGGTTACCGGGGCTCAGTTCAATGGTGCTGGCCTTGATGATGGCGTAGACGCCAGAGCCGTTTGTAAGCTCGAGCCGGTCGATGCTGCTACTGGTGATATGACACTGCATCTCCAGTTGGCCGATGGCGAGCCCGACCCTGGCGATAACACCGCTGGTGTCGATGCTGGTGATACGCGCCGGTAATTGGTTGCGAGCGCTGAAGCGCAGGGCAGGCACCTTATCCGCCAGGCGCTGTTGGCTGCCGTTGCGCTGGATGCGCAGCAGGCTCATCAGTGCCTTGCCGGTCTCTGTCAGCACGCTGCCGCCACCCTGAGTGCCGCCGGCCTGGGTGTCGAGCACGGTCGATTCACAGCGCTGATTCATCTCCCGGATATGGTTCCAGGCGGTCTTGTAACTGACACCCACCAGTTTCGCCGCTGCGGTTAACGAGCCGGTGTTATGGATGGCATCCAGCAAGCGCAGGCGTTTTTCCAGCCGCCGGCGGCGGTCCAGCTCGGTTGCAAACTGTTCAAGTCGTTGTTGTTGGTGTGTCATCAGAATTAACCGTTATGTAAAAAATACCTATCACCCAGTTAGAGCGTTTTTTGTGCCACTGTTTTAAAGATATGAAATATATGGCGAAAATATCAAAGCGTTTGGTAAATGTCGTTATGTAAAAAATGTAGCTGTTGGGACAATGTCGTTTTTGTGACAGCTTTTGCCCGCTACAGGTAGGGATGGTGAGAGCAGGTTATCGGTGCGTTGTCGCCCTTATCCCGCGACAGCTTTTCCGTTAGAATCGACCTCTTATCGTTAAAGCGAATGGACCCGAATTCAGTGCTGTTCAACAAGCTACCGGATGACATCTTTCTGCCGCTCTCGGGTCAGAACCGCCATATCTATGAAGTGGTGCTGCTTGAGCTGGCGGATCTGTTTTTCGACGAGGATCTGATTGATCCGTTTATTCCCAAGGACCTGGTGCGCTCCACCATCGAAACAGCGGTAGTGCGCTTTGGTATCCGCCGCTGGAGTGCGGAAGGCGATGATGAGGGCGAGGGTGATATCCCGCTCTCCAGCGCCGACTACACCAACCGTATCTATCGTCGCCTGGTGCAGACGGGCTGGCTCGAAGAGGAGCAGCGGATCTACCGCACCTATGTGCTGCTGTCGCCCGCGAACAGCTATCTGCTGCGGTCGCTGACCTCCATCGCCCGTCTGGAAAAGCGCAGTTACGGCGGTGCGGTGCTCAACGTGCTCAGCTCGCTGGAATCGGCCATCGCCGACCCCGAAGGGCGTGGTATCACGCTGGCGGAAGCCGCCGAGACCGCTGCCGACTTCAGCGCCCACCTCACCGATATGCTGCTGGGCCTGAGGGAGCTGAAGATCAACCTGTCGGGCAGCTCCACGCCGCAGGAGATCGTGCGCGGCTTCTTTGACCGCTTTGTCGAACATATTCTGGTATCGGACTACAAAACGCTGAAGACCAAGAACAACCCGTTCCGTTTCCGGCGTAAGATTTTGTCGATGATGCGTGATCTGCAGTTCGATCCGCTGAAGGTGGATCAGCTCAGCAACCATTATCAGATGCAGTACGAGCTGGGCGCCGATGAGGCGGAAGCGCTGGTACAGCAGCATATCAACCGCATTATCCGCATCTTCGAGTCGGTGGATCAGCGTTTGGCGGCCATAGACGATTTCCGCTATCAGCTGGAAAAACGGGTGGCGGATACCGTGCGTTACATGGATAAGACCACGCCGGGTATGGCGGCGCGTCTGTCACGCCTGATCAGCGAAGCCGCCAAGAAAGGCGATGACGAGCTGCCACGTATTTCAACGCTGGACCAGGCCGCGTTTATCTCTCCCTCCAGCGTACGTTCGCCGATTCGACGCCGCATCGAGACCAAGCCGCGTATCATCAAACAGGCTGAGATCGATCCCAAGGTGCTCGAGCTGCGTCAGCTGTTCAAGGAGTGGAAGGAGCGTCGTGAGGTCAAGGTGGATCGGATCGAGGCTTATCTCGACGAGCAGTTTGCCGGTCGCAGCGAACTCAACGCCACCGAGTTTCGCATCGACAGCATCGAGGACTACATCTGCTTCAGCTATGTACGTCACCTGAACTCGCTGGGCAAAAAAGCGCGCAAAACTACCGAGCGCTACCAGATCAAATTTGAGGACCGCTACGTCAACGTCGCCGATATGGTGGAGTGTCGTGGCTTCGTGATTCACAGGAATACCGGAACCCATAATGCTAGGTGATCTGCAAAAAGTCGTTTCCCGCAACGATCAGCACCAGGCGGACGCGTTTATCCGTGCCGCCAACCTGCTGCTGACCAGTCAGTTTCTGTACGCGGACCGCCCGTCCCACCGGGATCACTATTTCCTGGTGGCGAGCAACGTGGAGTACTTCCGCAATCTGTTTGCCGCTATCGGCTGGAGCCTGATTTACCAGCCCGATGAGGCGTTCCTGGGAGTGCTGCCGCAGGGCGAAGAGCGCGTTATGCGTCTGCGTCTGGATGAGTCGCTGCTACTGCTCTGCCTGCGACAGCAGTACGAAGCCAAGCTGGAAGCCTTCGAGGTTGAAGACGGTAAGGCGTTCAGCTCCTCCGATGAGCTGCTGCGGCTTTACGATAACCTCACCGGCAAGGAGATCCCCAACGAGACCCGTCTCAAGGAGATCCTGTCGCTGTTCACCCGTCATGGCGTGATCGAGCGCGGCAAGCCGGAAGAGACCGATCCGAAGAACGTACCGATCCGCATCAACCCGGCGATCCGCCAGGTGGTGATCGAGGATTATATCGGTCAGCTTGAGGCGCTCTGTGATATCGAAGGCCGTGACGAGGCGGACGCCTTGATTGAAGAGGAGACGGAGGAACATAACCGCCGTGCCGAAGATCAGCCGCCGGTTGCCGAAGCCGAAACTCAAACAGCAGCCGACAGCGAAACCGTTGCAGAGGCAGAGCCGGCCAGTGCAGAAGCGGCGCCCGCCGAGCTCGATGAGCCGGAAGCAGACGAGAGCCAGGTGATTGAAGAAGCCTCCGACGAAATCAACCAGGGAGAGCAGCGATGAAACAGCTTAACCGCATGGTGCTGGTCAACTGGTATGTACTGGGCGCTATGGAAATTCCGATCAAGGGCAACGTGGCCATCGTTGGCCCTAACGGCTCCGGTAAGTCCTCGCTGCTTGATGCGATGCAGACGGTGCTGATGGGCGGCCACAAGCGTCACCTCAGCTTCAACGCCTCGGCCGGTGAAAAGAGTGAGCGTTCGCTGCGTACCTACTGCCTTGGCTTCCTCGATGACCAGGGCAAGAAAAACAGCGCTCGTGAAGATTCCATCACCTACCTGGCGATGAGCTTCTTTGATACCGAAACCGCGCAGGAAACCTGCGTTGGCGTCGCTATCAGTGCTTCCACCGCCAGCCCGGATGAAGAGATTCTTGGCCGCTTTATCCTGCCGAACTTCTCCGTGACCCTGGATGACTTTACCGTCAAACAGGATGGCGGTCGCATGCCGCGCCCCTGGGCGGAAGTGCGTGACAGCCTGCTCAAACAGTGTCCTGATATGGTGCTGGAGAAGCGTGCCGCACGGTTTGTCAAAGAGATGGTGGCGCACCTCAGTCATGACTCGCAGATGCCGAATGATGACGACAAATTCGTCAAAAACTTCAAGAACGCGCTTAAGTTTGTGCCGATCGACAGCCCGACCCGCTTCGTGCGTGAGTTCGTATTGGACGAGAATATTGTCCATGTGGGCGCTTTCCGTAAGTCGTTGGACGAATACCGGGTCATGGAACAGAAGACCCAGGAGGTGGCCAACCGCATCAATGAGCTCGAAAAGGTTCAGGAGATGTGCCGCGGTATCTCTCGCAACCTGCGCAATTCCGTCGAGTACGAATGGGTGGTGCACGAGTCCCGCTTTGAACAGGCCGACCTGAAGAAGGAAGCGGCGGCGGAGCGCCTCGAAGAGTCCCAGGAAAAAGAGGAAAAGCTGCAGGTTGAGCTGGCTGAAACCAGCGAAGCGCTGAATAAGGCGATCCAGGATCTGGCCAACGCCCGTGCCGAGCTGAACACCTCTGATTCTGCGCACCAGGTTAACGCCCTGGAATCCTCCATTCGCGCCCATCAGCATGAGCTGAATGTGGTCAACGAGCGGATTCAGAACGTCTACAGCCTGCTGCGCACCACCGTCGGTTTCCAGGATCACCTGGATATGCTGCCGGAGGATTTCCGTCCTGTAGTGGCCCAGTCCGTTGAGCTCTGGCGCTCCGGTGAGGATGTGCTGGCGGATGCCTGGCCGCAGGCGCCGGTGGAGGTAGATACCACCGTTGAGCAGCTCAAGGGCAATATCGATTCGGTACGCAAGGCGGTTTCGCGCCGCTATGAAGAGTCGGTCATCCGTATCAACGAGCTGCGCTCGACGATCCAGAACCAGAAGAGCGCCGTCGAGCAGCTGCAGCAGGGACGGGCACCGATCCGCCACAACACCCGCGAGCTGATGGAGCTGCTGGAAAGCTACGGCATCAAGTCCACGCCGATCTGTGAACTGGTCGACATTAACGATGACAAGTGGCGTATCGCTATCGAATCCTTCCTTGGTGCCCGTCGTGAAGCTCTGATCGTGGCGCCAGACCGGGTCAAGGAGGCGATCACTCTGTACCGTCGCAAGGGGCGTCACCTTAAGGGTTGTCGTGTTATCAATACCACCAAGAGTGATGAATGGCTGAGTCGCAGCAAGCGCGGCTCCCTGGCTGAGTTTATCGATACCGATGACGATCATGCCCGCGCTTACATGAACCGTGCGCTGGGCGGTGTGATTGCGGTGGAAACCGAACAGGAGCTGCTCAAGCAGGAGCGCGCGCTGACCTATGACTGCATGCTGCAGTCCGAGGGCTCAACCACTTCCATCAACGAGCTGAGCCCGATCATGGGTATCCGTCGTCGTGGCGATCAGCTGGCGCTGCAGGGCAAGCAGGTTGATGAACTGGTGGCCGAGTTTGCCTCACTGGGCAAAAAACACGAGTCACTGGAAAAGCTGCGTGACTCCCTGATCAGCCTGGCTAACGGTCTGGTGGGCTCGACCGAGCGTGTCTACGATCTCTGCAACCAGCGCGAGCAGCTGGGTGGTGAGATTCGGGGCTTTGAGCAGGCGATTCATGATCTGCGCAACCACGACGATTCCGGTATTCAAGCGCGTATCGTCGAGCTGGCCGAGCATCACAAGTCGATGGAAGGCAAGCAGAAGAACCTGATGGATAAGCTGCAGAAGGTTCGCACCAACATCATCAAGGACAACGCCTCCCTTGAGGTGCTGGACAAAGACTTGGTGGAACACGCCCAGGCGCGTACCCGTTGCGAAGAAAACCGTCATTTCGATGCTCAGCAGGCGCAGGAAAAACGCGACTACCTGGACGAGACCTGCAGTGGCGAGCTTGATCGCATCATCTTCGAGGCGGCGAAAAAGGCCCAGGCGGAACTGCAGCTGCATGAGCGCAAGAAGAACGGCGTCCGTGATGCGGTTGCCCAGTACAAGGCGACCTATCACGGCGGTGGCATGAGCCACCAGGAACTGGACAAGATCGGCCCCAATTCCACCCACGAAGATCTGGAAAAATTCGTCGACAGCACCGTCGAGTCGCTGCGTGAGTCTGAACTGGCCGAGTACGCGAAGAAGGCCGAGCGTGCCCGTCTGGAGGCTGAAACCGCGTTCCGCTCCGACTTTGTCGCGCACCTGAACGATCAGATTAACAAGATCCGCGATCTGATCCGCGAGCTCAACAGCCACCTGAAGAACCGTCCGTTCCATAAGGAGATGTACAGCTTCGAGATGAGCCCCAACCCGGAGCTCAAGGATATTCTCGAGCTGGTTGAGGCCTACACGCGTATGGATCAGGCCAACGTAGGCTCACTGTTTGATCTCAAAAACGAGAACGACAGCGGTCACCGCGATGCGCTGGCGAAGATCCACGACGTACTCAAGGATGAGGGCGAAAGTAGCCTGTTGCAGGATTACCGCAACTTCTACAATTTCGAGCTGGTGGTGAAAGACCTGCAGGGTAACCGCAAGACCACGCTGACCCAGCGTATCAAGACCGGTTCCGGTGGTGAGCACCAGGTGCCGTTCTACGTGGCGATGGCGGCGGCGCTTGGCGCTACCTATCGCCTGAAAGAGGGCAGTGACGGCAAGCCGGTGGGCGGCTTCAGCCTGTCGGTATTCGACGAGGCGTTCAACAAGCTCGACTCCGAGAATACCGTTACCTCGCTGGGCTTCATGTCGGATCTGGGTCTGCAGACCATTATCGCCGCACCGGATGAGAAGTACTCACTGCTGTCATCCTGCATGGATACCATCGTCAACGTCTGTCGTGATGGCCGTGTGGTCGATGTGGATGTGGAGTTCCCTACCGAGAAGGGTAAGGAGCTGCTGGCGTCGGATCATCCGTACAAGCTGATGCCGCGGGAAGAGCTGGATGCCTCCATAGAAGGTGCTGAGGCCGAGTTAGTCTGATCAGAGCTCGGCTTCTGCCAGGCGAGGGGAGGGTTGTACCGGGTCGGGAATAAAACTGACTACGGGCAGCCCTTCCTTGCGCAGGTAGAGGCGTTCGTTGCGGCGCGCCACCTGCCAGAGCGGCAGGTTCTGCTGCAGCTCCAGCAGCAGGGCTCTGGGGCTCACGGGCTCTGCACCTTCGTTACGCCAGTCGCGCCACTGCTCGTTGGCCAGCAGCTGGCATAGCGTCTCACAGGACCACTGCTGTGGCAGCTGTTTCAGCGGCTGTAGCAGTCCGGTGGATGAGGGTGGCAACAGGCGTGGCTCGTTGACGAAGCGCTTGCGCACGCTGAGATCGGTGTGGCCGCGCAGCAGTTCGTTATCACGGACGTTGCTGCTGAAGTCGAGCTGGCCAAGGCCCTCGGCCAGTCGCCGTAGCGACCAGCCGCAGCCCTTGATCAGCTCCCAGGCCGGCTGCATGGCGCTGCGGGAACCGAGCGTGTAACGTTCCGCATCGCGATGGTCGCTGTTGAACAGGGTCAACTGCAGGAAGGAGGTTTGGAAATCGACCAGGCAGGGCGGATCTTCAACCAGGCAGTAGGGTTGTTCCCGGCGGATAAAGGCAAGCCACGCATCGCGGCTTTCAAGCTCTGGAAGGACCCGAATGTTCATAACGTACCACCATAATTCATCCCCTTATTCTATATAACGAGTGCCCCGATGACGATCAAGTTGCTGAACCGCTCCGCTTTGGTAGTACGCCCCAAACAGCCGCTGGCCGACTGGGCCGCGGAACAGGCGCCGGAAGAGAATCTCGACCTTGAGTCCCTGCGCCAGGAGGGCACTGTCTATCTGATCGATGAGGCGGAGCAGGAGAGTAGTTTCGCCGACGCGCTGGATGAAGGCTGGCGGGCGATTTTCGAAAACGAACTGGCCGCCTGGGATGAGTTTGGCGATCACTGGCCGGTTCTCGAACGCAGCCTGTTCGATCAGTGGTTCGAGGTGGAGCCGCAGATCCTGGCGTTCGACCTGTCGGAACAAGCTTTGCTCAGGGCAAACCTGGAATAAATCGCTAACCGGCTGCGAGGACCCGGCCGGCTGACGGAGAAGTAGATCTATGAAGGATGTGATCCAGCATCTCGAGACCCATCCGCTGCGCGATATGCTCTACGGTGAGCTGCATTCGCGTCCCTTTCAGGTTATTCCCAGCCCGGCGCGGGTGACTCACCTGGCGTTGCAGGTCGACGAAGCTCAGCGCGCCGAGCAGTTCCGTCACCTGCAGAAACTGCATGAGATCCTCGGATACGAGGTGCCTCAGGTTGAAACCCAGTGTTACGAGCAGACCTTCGGTAATCTGCGTATCCGCTGGGAAAAGCACCTGGAGTTCACCAGCTATACCTTTATCAATCTCGCGCCCCTGTCGCACCCGGACCCTTTTACCGAGCAGGGGATCAGCGAACTACCGTTCGGCTGGCTCGAGGGTTTGCCGGGCACCGTAGTGGCAGCCTTTCATGTGGCCATTGAAGACGCGCGTGAAAACCCTGAGCCAGAACCGAACGAGGTGAAGCCCTGGTTTGAGCAGATGCGTCTGGTCGGCTCGAGTCCGCAAAGCGGCGATGCCAGGGTTTGGACCGCGTTCCAGCTGCATTCCGACGGCTTTGGTCGTCTGCTGGTGTATAACAAGCGGATGAGTGACTCCCAGCTCGGTCGTCTGGTGCAGCGCCTGGTGGAGATCGAAACCTACCGTCTAATGACCCTGCTGGCGCTGCCGGAGGCGCGCAGAACCTCGCCCGCACTGGGTGATATGGATGCCAAGCTGGCAAACCTGACCGGCGTGCTGGCGGATAACCATCAGGTGGATGACAGTGCCGTGCTCTCTGAGCTCACGCAGATGGCAGCGCAGATCGAGGCGTTCCGGGCGCAGACCACCTTCCGCTTTACCGCGACCCGCGCCTATGCCGACCTGATCATCAGCCGTCTGGCCGAGCTGCGCGAGGATGAGGTATCCGGGCACCTGACGATCAACGAATTCCTCAGCCGTCGTCTGCTGCCTGCGGTGCGCACCTGTAACGCGGTCAGTGAGCGGCTGGATGATCTGTCGCGTCGTGTCGACCGGGTGTCCGACATGATGCGAACCCGTGTCGAGATGGCGATACAGCAGCAGAACAGGGAGCTGCTCAGCTCCATGGATCGTCGCTCCCGTATTCAGCTGATGATGCAGCATACGGTAGAGGGGCTGTCGGTGGCCGCGATCAGCTACTACCTGGTCGGGTTGGTAAAGTATTTGCTAGAAGCTATTTACGGCGCAGGCGTACCGTTCGATAAAAGCATCGCAACCGGTATGATGGTGCCCATAGTGCTGCTCGCCGTTTGGCTGGCGACGCGTCGCATTCATCACCACTTCCATGCGCTGGCCGAAGATGAGCTGGCGGAAGGCAATACAGGAAAGAAGCGCAATGAGCGTCGAAAACGAAATTGAAAAACGCCTGACCGACGGGCTGGAGCTGGTCGAGTACCGCCTGGAAAACGAGAGCCACATGCACTCGGGCGATCGCACCGACACCCATTTCAAACTGGTAGCGGTGAGCTCTGCGTTTGAGGGCAAGCGCCTCGTACAGAGGCACCAGCTGATTTACGGCCTGCTGTCGGACCTGATGCAGAACCCTATCCATGCCCTGGCCATGCATCTGCATACGCCGGCGGAGTGGGAGGCGCAGCAGGGTTTCGTACCGGCATCGCCGAACTGCATGGGCGGCTCCAAGGCTGACAAGTAAACATTTTTATAAAAGTACCCGTTCCAAGGCAGTAACAGGAGAGTACTCATGGCTGAACATGAATTTCGCCGCGTAAAGGAGTCCCAGACCACGCTCAAGGAGCTGATGGTGCCTCATTACGCCAACTTCGGTGGCAAGGTGCATGGCGGCGTTATTCTTTCGCTGATGGACAAGATCGCCTACACCTGCGCGGCTTCCCATGCGCGCGGCTACTGCGTCACCGCGTCTATCGACTCAGTGGATTTTCTTAACTCGGTGGAGGTTGGCGAGCTGCTGACGCTGCACGCCTCGGTGAACTACGTGGGGCGCTCCTCCATGGAGGTGGGCATCAAGGTGGTGTCTGAAGATTTCCATAACGGCATCGTCAAACCCACCAACACATCCTACTTCACCATGGTGGCGGTGGACGAAGAGACCCGTAAGCCCACGTCGGTGCCGGGTTTGGTGCTGGAGGATGATGTGGAGATCAAACGCTTTCTTGAAGGAATGATGCGACGCAAGTTCAAGCAGCATCACCGCGAGGAGATGCGACAGGCTCGCGCCGAACTGGATATCGAGCGGGAGCTGCCCAAGCTGGATGGCCAGAACTGCAAACTGTCCCGTTCCTGATTTAATCGCCTCTTCAGACGGCTGACCCGATCTGCCTCTCCTCAAGCGGCGCTACCGAACCCCGGTAGCGCCGCTTTTCGTTAAGGGTTCGGTGTTCATCAGGCGCGCCGCCCCCGTCGCAATCAAGCACCGTGGTATCGAATCACCCGGCTTACCGGTCTCAATCGTCGCGAGATTTAGCTTTGTTGAATCATTTTCAACAATCGGTTGTTAAATTTTATAATGCAAATAAGATTAGTTATCATTAGTATTAGTGTAATGAGTTTCTGCCGATTAGTGTAAAGGGGGTTTAACATGAGTACGGAAGCTGCAGCAGTGGCTGAAACTGAAGAGATGTCGGCGACGGCAGGTCAGGCGCCGGTCAATGAGTCCGTTGAAGCAACGGGCGGTGCTGAAAGTGCCTCAGCCGAAAACGCAGGAACCGAGAGTGCAGTCGCTACAGATGGCGCAAATACAGATGCCCCGGCCGGCGTTGATGGTGCTGACGCCTCTGCGCTTCCTGCCGATGCGGCGGGCGCGCTGCCGGTGGATCCCTCTGCGGACCTCGCCGCGGCTATGCCGGCCGAGCCGATGAGCCTGGCCGACCAGGCGGTGGACTTCCTCGTCGTCGGTGGGCCGGTGGTCTGGATTCTCTGCGCGTTCTCCGTGGTTGCGCTTGCCATCGTTTTGATGAAACTTTGGCAGTTTGCCGTGATGCGTCCCGAGGGCACCAAAGATATTGATCAGTCCCTCGAGCTCTGGGCCGTGGGTGATCGTAAAGGCGCCATGCGCGCTCTGAAGCAGCAGCGTCCGGTGGCGGGCCTGGTTGGCCTGGCAATGAAGGGTGTTGAAGCGGGGCAGGAGCTGAGTCTGCTGCGTGAAGAGTTGAGCCGTGTAGCAACCCAGCGTCTCGGTCAGATGCGCGCTTTTCTGCGCCCGCTTGAGGTGATCGCCACGTTGAGTCCGCTGCTGGGTCTGCTCGGTACGGTGCTGGGTATGATCGTTGCGTTCAAACAGATGGAAGCGGCTGGCAGCCAGGTTGACCCGTCCGTGCTGTCTGGTGGCATCTGGCAGGCGCTGCTGACCACTGCGGTCGGTCTCGCGGTGGCTATTCCGGTTATGACCATTCATAACTGGCTGGATCGCAAGGTCGAGCGCGTTGCTGTGCTGATGAACGACTCGGTCACCCGTGTCTTTACCAGCGGTATCTCAAAGGAGCATGAAGCGGTGGAGCGCGAGGTTTTCCGCAATGCTGCTTGATGTAGGTACAAACCGAAAACCTGCGAAGATCAGCCTGACCCCGCTGATCGACGTGGTCTTTATCCTGCTGCTGTTCTTTATGCTGACCTCCAGCTTTATGCAGTGGCGGCAGATGGATCTGCCGATACCGACCGCCAGCGACAAGCCGGCGGAAGAATCTGAAGTGATTACGGTACGTCTCCTCAGTAACGGCGGCGATGTCCGTATTGAGGATAATACGTTCAATATTCTCGCCAACGGTGTCCCTGCGGAGCTGATGGGCGATGCCGAACCCCTGATCGCCATCGAGGCGGAAGAGGGTGTTTCCACTCAGGCACTGGTACAGCTGGTTGATAAGCTGCGCCTGGCAGGAGCGGAAAAGGTATCCCTCGCGGGAGTACTGCAATGATCACAGATCACGGTGCCAGTAAACGTTCCAGTGGTGATGATGACAACATGATCCCGCTGATCAATGTCGTCTTTCTGATGTTGATCTTCTTTATGATCGCCGGGCAGATCTCAAAATCAGATCCGCTTGAAACGACTCCGCCGGAGTCGGTCAATGATCAGAGACTGACCGACAACGAGTCGATTGACCTGCTGGTGTCTTCCGATGGGCAGATGTATATCGGTGATCAGCCGGTCACCGAGGATCAGCTTACCGAGCAGCTGAGCCAGCGTGTCGATGCGGCAGCGGATGTTAATCAGCTCACTGTCAGGATTAAGGTGGATGCAGATCTGCCGGTAACCGAGCTGAAGCCGCTTCTGTCCAAGGTAAGGGAAGCGGGTCTGGTTAAGGCGTCCTTGATTACTCGCCTGCGCACGGAGGAGTCGTCATGAATCTCAGTGGCAGACATTGGGTGGGTGCTCTTGCGGTCGCTGTGTTTCTCCATGCCGGCGTGTTTGCGGTGGTGATGGCGAAAGATAGCGAGCCCGAAGGTGCCCAGGACTTGGGTGAAAACGGTATCGAGATCGACCTCGGGATGATGGGGGATGTTGGCGACGCGGCCGAAGCCAAGGAAGAGGCTGCACCTGAGCCTGCAGAAGAGGTTGTTGAGCCTGAACCTGAACCCGAGCCGGTAGAGCCCCCACCGGAACCTGAGCCAGAGCCCGAACCGGAGCCTGTGGTAGAGGAGGCGCCCCCACCGCCTCCGCCGAAGCAGGAAGCGGTTGTTGAGGTGAAGAAGGAGCCTAAACCTGAACCACCTAAACCCAAGCCGGAACCTGAACCCGAGCCTGAACCGGTAGAACCGCCGAAAGAACCGGTTAAAAAGCAGGCAGAGGCGAGCACTAACGCCGCCAAGGTGGCGGATGAGAAGAGCGAGGCGCAGAGCAAGCAAAGCACCGGTAGTGCCAATGCCCAGACCCAAGGCGGCTCGCCCGCCGCTAGACAGACCTGGTTTTCGCAGGTGGCAGCGCATCTGGCGCGGCACAAGCGTTATCCGAGTTCTGCCCGTCGTCGCGGCCAGGAAGGTGTTGCCAAGCTCTCGTTCGTTGTTGACCGCAATGGTCAGGTGCTGGAGTTCAAACTGGTGGGTAGCTCAGGGTATCGTTCATTGGATGAAGCGGTGATCCGGATGCTTAAGCAGGCGGAGCCTCTGCCCAAGTTTCCTGCAGAGATGACGCAGGATTCGCTGAGTATTACGGTACCGGTGCAGTTCGCGATTCAGTCCTGATCTTTTGCAGCCAGCGTGAGCTCACTTCCACATATCCCCCTGCGCCCTGTGGCTCAGGGGGATATGTCGTTTATGGCGGAGAAAAAATAGTTTCTTTGCTGGCACTGGCTCAGACGTTGAAGGTCTTCCTGCAGAGCTGTCTTGATAGTCGCTGGAATGTTTTCAAGACGGTTGGCTGTTACCGACTGAAAGGGGTGCTGTACCAGGTAGTTGTGATTGCCTGGCAGTGGCAGGATATAGGTCAGGTTATCCGATCTGCGGGCCACGTAGAACAGGCCGTCCAGACCGGACTCCTGCTCATCGGGCATCTCTATCCAGCCGTAAAGGCAGCCCTGAACCGGCGGGCTACCTGCGGCGGTGGGTTCAAAGATATCGCTGGGGTCTGCACCGTCCATGAGCCTTTCGATCTGCTGCGAAAACTCAGGGTCCGGTTCGGGGTCGTCAGCCTCGGCGGTTGTGGTGTTGCCGTAGGGTGAAGGGGCGATCCCATCGATCAGGGCGCTAAGGCCGTAGAAGGCGGCTACGCTGATGCCTGTGGTGGTCAGAATAGTGCGGATAAAAGGGATCATGTGCTGGTCATCCCTGACTTGGCTGTCATTTGGTTAAGACAGATCGACCCGCTCGGTGAGCAAGGTCGAAGCAGCGCATCCTTACGGTACTTCTATCCAATAGCAACTCGGCTGTGAGTTGATTTCAGTTTAGATTATTAAAGTCTGATATTAAAAAATCTGCAAATCAGGCAAGGCTTCCAGGCACTGGTGGCTGAATGGTCCGCTGGTTGAAGCGACGGCGGTGGCGGAAGGCTGGAGATGGATGGAAAGTCAAAGTCGCGCCAAAGTGCCAGAGGCTGGGTCTGTAAAATGACTGGGGTTGATTGTTCTGCGCTGCAATCGAGGCCTGATCGCCAGGCGGAGCGAGCCTCGTCGAGCACACGGATTTTCTATTCAGTGTTGCTTTAGCTGTTCTGGTGCATCACTGGTGTGGGCGGCTCAAGGAGATGCTTCGTTGATGGAGTAAAGATAGAAACTTCGCTCTTTACACTTCTCCAGCTGGTTGAAATCCCTTTGTAACGCCAGTTTGGCATGAGCGGGAATCGCTGAGTGCTGCGTCGCCGTAACAGCCTGCAGAGGCCCCTGTACCAGGTAGGTGTCGCTAGGCTCGAGCGTCTGGATGTAGGTCATCCCGTTGGAACGGTGGGCCAGATATAAACGATCATGCAGCAGGGTTCGATTGTCCTCGGGCATCTGTATTCTGCCGTGAAGGCAGTCCTGATAACCACCGGCGGCGGTGGGCTCGAAGATGTCGCTGGGGTCGGCGCCAGCGATCAGCTGTTCCAGTTGATCCTCAAGCTCGTCGGACTGGCTGGTTTTCTCTGTCGAGGCGGATTCGCTTGAGGCGGAAAATTCAGGTGATAGGTCGTTGAGCATACTGTCCAGGATATAGAACCCGGCAGTACTGATAACCGCGGTGATGAGCAGGTTTTTGAATAGAATGTTCATGCTTAACGTCGTCCTTGACTTAAAGCCGTCACAAATTACAGACAGGTTAGTTGATCCAGTCTGCAGGGTCAAAGTATCGCATCCCTGCGATACCTTTATCTCTATTACATCATTAAAACCTTAACTCCACAGATCGGCAACCGGGGAGGTCTTGGAAAAGCGGGTCGCGACCTGGGCCTGCAGCAGCTCTGCGCTGGCAAGGGCGTCGGTCAGTGCGTCATGGGGGCGGTAGTGGGGCAGGTGATAGCGGGCTCGACTATCCGCCAGGCGAATCGATACCTTTTCGCGGCCAAAAAGCTTGTCGATAAAACCGGGAGGCTTGCGACGATGAAGTCGAGCCTCCAGTTCCAGCGTGTCGATCACCGGGAATTCGATCCCCTCACCGATGCGTCTTTTAAGCGCTGCATTGAGGAAGTTACGCTCAATGCCCTTATGGTGTACCACGATCACCTGTCCGGCCATCACCTCAAGCAGTTCTTCCAGAATACGCTTAAGGTCAGGCGCAGCCTCCACCTCCGAATGGGTGATGCCATGGATCACCACAGATTCCTCGCGCAGGTCGGTGCGCGGCTTGAGGATCCAGTGTCTGGCATCGCGCAGGCGGATACGGTGCAGATTCATGGAGACCAGGCCGATGCTGACGATATCATCACGGCTGGCATCGATACCGGTGGTTTCGAAGTCCATGGCGATCATCGGCACCTGTTCGATAGGTGTATCTGCTGCCACGGCGCCGGCTTCGTAGTAGGCCTTTAACTGAGGATGGCGGGTGCGGCTGGCCAGCTCCTCAAAGCGTTTTGCCCAGTCCAGGCGGTCGCCTTTGCCGGTGGAGCCGCTCTCCTCACTTTTTACATCCTCTTTACCGATGTAGAACATGACCTGTCCTCAGTTCACTCGTCCCGGTTGATAACGGTATTTCAGGAATTTTTGCGCGTTACTCAGGATCTGAAAAGCGTCCTTGAGGTTTTTACGTTCGAAATCAGAGAGGTTTTCCGGCTCTATCCGGTTGTCCGGGTCGTTGCCGGCTTCAAGATCCAGTGCCTGATGGCGGATACGAACTGTGGAGATGAACTCCAGCGCGTCACGCAGGTCCTGCCCACGCCCATGGGGCAGTATATCGGCGTTGATAATATCCTTAAGGCGCTCAAAAGAGTTTCGCGATTTTGAGCCCACCGCCAGGGAGTGTACGCGGATCAGGTCGGCCAGCGGTGCTGTGCCGCGGCGCTTCATATCGATCGACTGGGTATGCTGACCCGAAGGCTCCATCACGAAATCCTTGAAGAACCCCAGAGGCGGTGTGCGCAGTAGCGCGTTGCGGGCCATGCAGGCGAGGAAAATCGAGTTGTGACGGGTTTTGCGGTTGATCAGTCGGTTGAGTCGATCCGCCCATTCGGTTTTCCCCCATACGCCGTCAAGATCGAAGAAAATCGAGCTGTTGAGCAGGCTTTTCGGGGTCGGTTTGTCGATCCATTCGGTAAAGTATTGCTCCCATACCCGCAAAGGCTTACGCCAGGTGCGGTTGGTGGCCATGATATCGCCCTTGCAGTAGGTATATCCGCAGGCGGCCAGGCCATCAGAGACAAACTCCGCCAGTTTCAGGAAGTAAGCGTCATGTTTGTCCGGATCGAAGCTGTTATCCAGGATCATGGCGTTGTCCTGGTCGGAAACGATCAGCTGCTCCTGACGGGCCATGGAACCCAGGGCGAGGAAGCAGTAGGGCACCGGTGGTGGGCCCAGTTTCTCTTCGCCAAGCTCCAGCAGGCGCTGCTTGAAACTACGGCCGATTACGGCCATGGCGCTGCCGATCATGCGTGAGTTGGCGTCCTCTCGAACCATGCGGGTGAAGCAGGCGCGGACTTCACTGACCAGCCCCTTGAGCTCCTCAACCGTCTGGGCGCGGAAGATGCTGCTGACCACGAACAAGCTGTTTTGTGATTCGTAACGGATGATATCGGACAGGGCGATAACGCCGATCGGTTGCTGGTGCTTGAGCACCGGCAGGTGATGCACGTTGTATCTGAGCATCGCCAACATCGCTTCGAACACCAGCTGGCTGTGTTCCACATGGATCAGGTCGGTGGTCATGATATCGGTGACCGGGGTGTCGTAGCTTAATCCTTTGGCCAGCAATCGGTTGCGCAGGTCACGGTCGGTGATCAGGCCGGCCATTACCGGGTGGGTAGGGGAGTCGGCATCATCCGGATGTCCGGGAGCGTCGGTATGGTGAAGGATCAGCAGCGAGGATACACCCTCTTCGCTCATTCGCTTGGCCGCTTCGTGGGCGGTCGCCCGCGTATCGAGCATGATCGCCTCGCGGGTGACCAGTACGTTGATCTCGGAGGTCATCAGCTCATTGGCGTCCTCCTTGCGGGCAACGGTCTGGCGCAGGCGGGTACGGTCCTCCACCTCGACAAAGTCGGCGAACAGTTCGTTCTCTTCGAACAGCTCGGTAAAGGTTTCTTCAGGAATCAGGTAGATCAGAGTGTCTTCCAGCGCGACGGCCGGGAAACGCGTGCGTTTGTGGCGCAGTAGCGCGAACTCACCAAAAAATCCGCCTTCGCTGAGCCGGTTGTAAAGATCACCATTGCGTCGATAGATCTCAACAGCGCCGCTGCGGATCACATAGAGTGACTCGGTCAGCTGCCCGAACTCCAGGATCTGGGTTCCAGACTTGAAATAACTGATCTCAACCTCGGTAGCGACCTTTGCCAATGTCTCTTCCGAGAGTGTCGCAAACGGCTGGTGGCGGCGCAGAAAGTCGATTATTTCCAGATGTTCAGCCTGCATGTTCTTACCTGATAAGCAGCAGTGGAATTAAAAAAGGGCGGATAGTCGTCACTATCCGCCCCGTTTCACTCAGCCTGGTTTCAAGCCTGAGTGCGTGGCTCGTCCGCCAGCCCCTTGATCACCGACGCTGTTGCTATCAGCAGCACGATGGTGAACGGGAAGCCGGTGGATACGGCCATGGCCTGCAGTGCGACCAGTCCACCACCGAGAATCAGGGCGATAGCCACCAGACCCTCGAAAGTACACCAGAACACTCGCTGCGGGGTCGGTGAATCCACCTTGCCGCCAGCCGAGATCACGTCAATGACCAGTGAGCCGGAGTCGGAGGAGGTCACGAAGAACACCACGACCAGCACGATGGCGATGAACGAGGTGATCTGAGACATCGGCAGCGCGTCCAGCATGGTGAACAGCTGGAGCGACAGTTCAGCATCAGCTACGGCAGTGTAGCCGTCGTTGACGTACTGGCTGATGGCGGTGCCACCGAACACGGTCATCCAGAGGACACAGGCCACGGACGGGATGATCAGTACGCAGGTGATGAACTCACGGACACTACGGCCACGGGATACACGTGCGATGAACATGCCGACGAACGGTGACCAGGAGATCCACCATGCCCAGTAGAACGCGGTCCAGCCGGAAGCGAAGTTGGAGTCTTCGCGGCCTACCGGGTTGGCCAGAGCGGGCAGGTGCTCAAGGTAAGACAGCAGGTTATGGAAGAAACCGGTGGCGATCGCCAGCGTCGGTCCGACAACAATAACGAAGACCAGCAGCAGAACCGCCAGAATCATATTGATCTCGGACAGACGCTTAACGCCAGCCTCCAGACCTGCCAGAACCGATACCATCGCGATAGCGGTAATACCGATAACCAGAAGGATCTGAGTGGTTTCGCCCATCGGGATGCCGAACAGGTAGTTCAGACCCGAAGCCGCCTGTGATGCACCCAGACCCAGCGACGTAGCCAGGCCAAAGAGGGTCGCCAGCACTGCCAGGATATCGATGATATGACCCGGCCAGCCCCACACGCGTTCACCCAGCAGCGGGTAGAATACGGAGCGCATGGTCAGCGGCAGCCCCTTGTTGAACGAGAACAGCGCCAGGCCCAGTGCCAGAATCGCGTAGATCGCCCAGGGGTGCAGTGCCCAGTGGTAGATGGTCGCAGCCATGCCGAGCTCGGCGGCAAGAGCAGCGTTACCTTCCGCATCACCTACAGCACCACCCAGCGGCGCCCAATCGCTACCAGAGAAAGAGGTAGAGAAGTGGGTCAGCGGCTCGGAGACGCCATAGAACATCAGGCCGATACCCATACCTGCAGCGAACAGCATGGAGAACCAGCCGCCGTAGGAGTAGTCGGGAGTAGCCTCAGTACCGCCCAGGCGTACTTTGCCCAGGGGAGAAAACGCGATGATCAGGCAGGCAATAACGAAAATATTACCGGCTCCGATGAAGAACCAGTCCAGGTTGGAGGTCAGCCAGCCGCGAAGGCCGCTGAACATCGGTTCTACCTGGTTCTGGAAAGCGAGGGTGAGAAATACGAAGGCAATGATAGCCAGGCCTGAGATGGCGAATACCCGGTTATGGATATCCAGACCAAAGGGGCCTACATTAACAACGATGTTGTCCTGGCCGACTTGGTAGTCGGTATCGTAAGGATTGACCTCCCCGTCGGGAATCATCGGATCTTTCGAATCCGTCATAGCGACTCTCTCCTTAAGATTGCTTCTGGCTGTTTTTTTGTGTCCAAGCTCGAAACGGTTGGCCGATACCCGGTTTGGGATCTTTTCGACCCTGGATCGTGCAGAATACGGTCGGTAGTATCCCGGTCGAGCGCTGATGACGCAACCCGTGCCCGAAAAGGGTCACGATGTTTAAGTCTGTGAGATTGTGGGGTTTTTCTATCCTTGAAGGTCATCGGCAGGTGGTGCTTCTCGCTAGGGAACACAGTTCTAGCATAGACGAGAGTTGGCTTTTGTCGCCTCTATCTACGACATATACTGTCCGCCTCGCGCCACAAAATTGTCATGTATTAGGGTGAAGTATGAGTTTGGCGAGTGCGCTGAGTTTTCTGTTGGCTATTTTTATCTTCGGTATTACGCCGGGGCCCGGTGTTTTTGCGCTTATCGCGCGGGCCTTGCAGCGCGGTAGCTGGAGTTGCCTCCCGCTCGCTCTGGGTATGATTCTCAGTGATGTGGTTTATCTGGTTCTGGCCTGTCTGGGGCTGGCGGCCCTGGCAACTCACTGGAGTGAAGTGTTTACGGTGATCCGCTTGGCCGGTGCCGCCTACCTCTGTTACCTGGGGTGGAAAATGTGGACCGCTCCGGTAGCCCCTGTTTCCGATGAAAAGCCGGATCGTCGTGACGCGCTGCACGCTTTCACCCAGGGGTTTCTGATCTCTGCATCAAACCCCAAGGTGATTCTGTTTTACATCGCTTTTCTACCCACCTTTATGGATGTCACCGCGCTCTCCGGTGAGGGCATAGTGTTGGCATCGGTGCTGACCCTGGTCGGCCTTCTGTCAGGACTGATGCTTATCGCGGCAACAGCCGCCCAGGCCCGCCGCTATCTGCGCTCGCCGCGCGCCGCGCGTGGCCTGAACCGGGTTTCCGGCTCTGTTATGGCTCTGGCGGGTCTTTATCTGGCTAGTCGCCATTAACAATGGTCTGTTAGCGGTGCGTGTGCCGCTCTGAGATGGTGCGTATTTCGTCGGGCAGCGATCTGTGCCGCGTCCAAAGCCCCAGCCTCGCTGATAATTTCGTGATTTGCGTTGTGGTCAGGTTTTTGCTGTCAGGTTGTCGTTGCGCCCGGCTGTAAAACCTGTCTGTTTGGACAGATACGTTTCCCGCTGGCACTCTTAACTGTTTTTATTGCCCGTATTCTGTGAGGTCTGGCACCCATGAACAGGTTTGCGATCACCAATGTGGCGATCTTTACCGTAAATCCGGATGACCGGGTGATCGCCAATGGTACGGTGATCGTGGAGGAGGGGTGCATAGCCGCAGTGGGCCATCGTTCGGAGATCGAACTGCCTGCGGACCTGCCTCGTGTTGACTGCAATGGGCGCCGTGCGCTGTTGCCGGGTTTGGTGGATAGTCACAGCCATTCAAGCCTGATGCGGGGTATTTCGGAGAATATGCAGCTGATGGAGTGGCTACCCTATTACCAGCGCGAGTTTCGGGCGCTGACTCCGGATGACGCCTATCACGCGGCACGAGTTTCCTACCTGGAAGCGCTGAAGAATGGCACTACCTGCGTGATGGATATGTACCGTTTTATGGATCGTTGCGCCGAGGCGGGGCGTGAGATCGGGCTTAGAGTGAACCTGGCGCCCTATGTGGCGGATATGCCGGGTCTCGATTTTTTCGCCACGCTGGAAGAAAACCGCCGCCTTATCGATAGCCATCATGGCGCGAACAACGGCCGTATCCAGGTCTGGATGGGACTGGAGCATCTGTTTTACTGCTCGCCGGACGCCTATGCCCACGCACTTGCCTGCGCCCGGGAGTTCGGTCTGAAGATCCATACCCACGCCTGCGAGCAGAAAGAGGAGGAGGCCGCCGTTACCCGCCACTTTGGCAGCCGCTCCATCGCCATGCTCGATCAGTACGGCGTTCTCGGCGAAAACACCCTGCTGGCGCACTGTGTTTGGCTTAACGATGACGAGATCAAACTGCTGGCCGACAGAGGCACCCGGGTGGCGCACTGCCCGGTCAGTAACGCCAAGCTCGCCAGTGGTGTGGCGCGTGTGCCAGAGATGCTTAAGGCGGGTATCCGTGTTGGCCTGGGCACCGATGGCAATGTCTGCAACAACAGTCTGGATCTGTTTGAGGAGATGAAGTTCGCCTCGCTGATCCAGAAGGCCACCCGACTTGATCCGGTCGCCATGCCGGCCGCCCAGATGCTGCGGATGGCTACATTGGGCGGCGCCGAGGTGCTGGGGCTGGACGATCAGATCGGCTCCATCGAGGTGGGTAAGCGCGCCGATATGATCCTGCTTGATATCGGTCAGCCCAATTTGACGCCCTACTGTCTGGATGAGCAGGGCGGTAATCTGCTCTGGAACCTGGTGTTTTCCGCCCGTGGCAGCAACGTCACTGATGTCTGGGTGGATGGCGAACGGCTGATCAGTGAGGGTGAGCCGACCCGTGTCAGTCAGAGTCTGATTGTCAGCCAGGCCCAGATTACCGCGCATTCACTGATTGCCCGTTGCGATGCATTGCCTACCCAGCCCTCTGTTATCAATTGAATCTAACGAACACTGATTAAAGGTATTTTTGTGGACTCACTGCCGATTATTTCGCTGGCCAGACTGAACAGCCAGGATCCTGCTGAGCGCCAGATGGTCGCCGATGAACTGGGCCGCGCCTGCCGTGAAGTGGGCTTTTTCTATGTCATAGATCACGGTATTCCGCAGGCGGTGGTCGACCGGGTGTTCAGCGATGCGCGCCGTTTCTTCGATCTGCCGCTGGCACAGAAAGAAGCGCTGTCGATCAAGCGTTCGGCCCACAACCGCGGCTATGTGGCGATGGCAGATGAACAGCTGAACCCCGCGGCAGGCGCCGATATGAAGGAGGCGTTCAACATCGGTGTGGAGCTGGCGCCGGATCATCCCGACCTGCTGGCCGACAAACCCTTCCGCGGTCCCAACTTCTGGCCGGAAATGCCGGACTGGCGCGAGCAGATGCTGGAATACTTCGATGCCTGTGTGGAGCTCGGTCGGTTGATCCATCGCGGCCTGAGCCTGGATCTGGGCGTTGATGAGCATTTCTTCGCCAGGCATCTGGCCAATCCGCTGGCAACGTTGAGAATGCTGCGTTACCCAGCCAGTGCCGATGCGGTCAAACGTGATGATGGCGGCGCCGGTGCCCATACCGATTACGGCAATATCACTATTCTCGCCACCGATGGCGTGGCCGGGCTTGAGGTGTCTACCCGCGATGGCGACTGGATTCAGGCGCCGAGTATTGCCGGAGCCTTCGTCTGCAATATTGGTGACTGCCTGATGCGCTGGAGCAACGATACCTACGTTTCAACGCCGCATCGGGTGCGTCCGCCGGAAAGTGAGCGCTACTCCGTGGCTTTCTTTATGGAAGCGGACCCCGACTCTATCGTTGATCCTCGCGAACTGCGTCCGGATGAGGAACCCAAGTATGAAGCGGTGCGCTTTGTCGATTACCTGACCGGCCGCCTGAACGCGACCTACGGTTTTCGCGCCGAGAAGGAGTGAGCCTGGCGCTCTTTTTGCTTCGTGAGTCTTCCAAGAAGATTTATGAGCAAGGAGTAGCTTAATGGCGATCTCATCAGTTCAAGGCTATGCCCCGGTGTCCGGGGCTTATGGCTCAATGCTGGGCATCTCGGCAGGTTCGATGGAAGGAGAGCGGGCGGCAATGGCTGGCCGTTCGGCGGCATCTGTCGACCGGGTGCAGCTGTCAGTCGAAGCACAGCAGCTATCGCGTTCCGAGTCGGTTTACAGCATGGAAACCGCTGCGGGAAAACGTGAAGTCGACCTCGACAGCTATTTTTCTCCCGCCGGTGAGGTGACCGATCTGGATAGCCAGCTCGGCAGCCTGTTAATGCCTAACCCGGCTAACCTGAGGGCGTTGCAGGATCATATCTCCAAGGTATTCCCCGATTTTCTGAGTGCCAATGGCATTCCCGAGGCGCCGCAGACTATCCGTTACGATGATTCTGGGCAGCTGCAGCTACCCGACGATTACCCCTATGCCGATCAGTTAACGGCGGCGCTGGACGAGAATCCTGCCATGGCCAGGGAGTTACACACCGCAGCGGGCCTCGCCTCTCACGTAGCAGCGCTGCAATCCCTGGAGCCTTTCAACGAGGAAGCTGCTCGGGCACAATCCCAGGCCGAAATGGACGCACTGGTCGATAAATACAGTTATCTCTTTGGCGCCGATCGCAGCTATCCGTCGATTGCGCTGCACTTTAGCGGCGAAGGAGCGCTGAGTATCAAGGCTGACGGAGAGTCGATGCTGGCCTGAGGTCAGAATAAGCTCTTTTTAAACCTGGACCAGGCGTTTTCTTTAGTTCGCCGATCTGGAAAATCCGATGCAGTTCAATCCGCCGCTGGAACGCGTGACTTTGTTGCGTCGTTATAAACGTTTTATGGCCGATGTGCGCCGCCAGGATGGCAGCGAAATCACCGTTCACTGCCCCAATACCGGTTCCATGAAAAACTGCGTCCTGCCCGGTATGGAGCAGGCGGCGTTGATCTCTGATAGTGGCAACCCCAAGCGTAAATACCGGCATACGCTGGAAGCGGTGCAGGTGGCGCATGGCCATTGGGCTGGCGTGAATACCGCGCGTACCAATGCGTTGGTTGAGGAGGCGGTGCGCGCCGCCCTGATCCCCGAGCTTGATCCATGCAGCGGCGTGGAGCGAGAGGTGAAGTGTGGCGACAGCCGCTTTGACCTGGCGCTGGGCGACCGCAGCGACCCGCATACCTTTATCGAGGTGAAAAACGTCACGCTTGGTCCTGGGCCCGATGATGAGGATGATGGCGTTATCGCCTTTCCCGACTCGGTGACCGAGCGTGGCCAGAAGCATCTGCAGACGCTGATGCAGGTGGTTGAGTCGGGGAAAAGGGCGGTGCTGTTGTTCTGTGTGCAGCACACAGGGGCGAGTGCAGCGCGTCCGGCCGATGAAATTGACCGCCGTTACGGAGAACTGCTGCGTGAGGCCAAACAGAGTGGCGTTGAGATAATTGCCTGGCAGGTGAGTCTGCAACCCGACGAGTTTGTGCTGGTGCGCGATCTTCCGATATTACTTTGACAGGGTTGCAGATTTGTTTCTGCGCCCTTTCCTGTCGCATACAAACATACGCCCCGATTCTCTCTACCTCCCGCGATTCTTGAGCTGCAGCGAATTTGCAAAGATTCATCTTTTTTGTCGCAAATCGACATTGCCGGGACGTTGATAAACATCAGACTCCACAACACCGCCTATAACATCGCCTTTAAGTTGGACATTCCCTTTTCGGCATTGCTGGCCATAGGTTGCAGGAGAATAAAAGATGTTTTCAAAGAGTGATGAAATTCAGGGTTTCGATGATGCCCTTTGGGCGTCCATTCAGCGTGAAGCTGTGCGCCAGGAAGAGCATATCGAACTGATTGCTTCTGAAAACTACACAAGCCCGCGTGTTATGCAGGCCCAGGGCAGTGTCCTGACCAACAAATACGCCGAAGGTTACCCGGCCAAGCGTTACTACGGTGGCTGCGAATACGTCGACGAAGTTGAGCAGATGGCGATCGATCGTGCCTGCGAACTGTTCGGCGCTGATTACGCTAACGTTCAGCCGCACTCAGGTTCCCAGGCTAACGCCGCTGTTTACATGGCTCTGTGCGAGCCGGGCGACACCGTTCTGGGTATGAGCCTGGCACACGGCGGTCACCTGACTCACGGTGCCCACGTTAACTTCTCCGGTAAGATCTACAACGCCGTGCAGTACGGTCTGAACGAAGAAACCGGCGAAATCGATTACGCTCAGGTTGAAGCCCTGGCGGTGGAGCACAAGCCGAAGATGATCGTCGCTGGCTTCTCCGCTTACTCCCGTGTCGTTGACTGGGCCAAGTTCCGCGAGATCGCTGACAAGGTTGGTGCTTACCTGTTCGTCGACATGGCTCACGTTGCTGGCCTGGTCGCTGCTGGCCTGTACCCGAACCCGCTGCCGTTCGCAGACGTGGTGACCACGACTACTCACAAAACCCTGCGCGGTCCGCGTGGTGGTCTGATTCTGTGCAAATCCACTCCCCACACTGAAGGGAAAGATCTCGAGAAGAAGCTAAACTCAGCTGTGTTCCCGGGTGGCCAGGGTGGCCCGCTGATGCACGTAATCGCCGCCAAGGCCGTTGCGTTCAAGGAAGCGCTGGATCCGGCTTTCACCGAATACCAGACTCAGGTTGTTAAAAACGCCCAGACCATGGCTGACGTGTTCATCGAGCGCGGCTTCGACGTGGTATCCGGCGGTACCGACAACCACCTGTTCCTGCTGAGCCTGATCAAACAGGGTCTGACCGGCAAGGCTGCTGATGCTGCCCTGGGTCGTGCGAACATCACCGTGAACAAGAACGCGGTACCGAATGACCCGCAGTCACCGTTCGTGACTTCCGGTCTGCGTATCGGTTCTCCGGTTATCACTACTCGTGGTTTCAAGGAAACCCACTGCCGTAGTCTGGCTGGTTGGATCGCTGACATCCTCGACGTGCTGAACGACGAAGAGAAGCTGGAAGCGAAGATCACCGAGGTTAAAGCGCAGGTCCTGGACCTCTGTGCAGATTACCCCGTCTACCGCTGATCACTTTGAGGGCTGAGCGGGCCCGACCGGGTCCGCCCAGCGCTCGAAGCGCTCTGAAAGTTAGTTAAAAAATGCCGCAAATGCGGCGCAGGTGTGGAGCTGACGTTATGCAGCGTTATTCTGGATTTGGACTGCTAAAGCACAGTCTGAGCTATCACGAAAACTGGCAGCGGGTATGGCGCAACCCGACGCCAAAGAAAAAGTATGACGTCATCATCATTGGTGCGGGTGGTCACGGCCTCGCGACCGCTTACTACCTGGCTAAAGAGCACGGTATTACCAATGTCGCAGTGTTGGAAAAAGGTCACCTGGGTGGCGGTAACATCTGCCGTAACACCACCATCGTGCGTTCCAACTACCTGTGGGATGAATCCGCTGCCCTGTACGAACACTCTATGAAGTTGTGGGAAGGCCTGTCTCAGGAACTGAACTACAACCAGATGTTCTCTCAGCGCGGTGTTTACCACACCTGCCACACCCTGGGCGATCTGCGTACCAACGAACGTCTGGTCTACGCTAACCGTCTGCAGGGCGTCGACAACGAAATGGTTTACGCCGATCAGCTGCAGAAAGAGATTCCTGCGCTGGATTGCTCCAAAGACGCTCGCTATCCGGTTCTCGGTGCTTCCGTACAGCGTCGCGGCGGTAACGCCCGTCACGATGCGGTGGCCTGGGGCTACGCCCGTGCGGCTGACGCGCTTGGCGTTGACCTGATCCAGAACTGCGAAGTGGTCGACATGGAAATCAACGACGGCAAAATCACCGGCGTTAAGACCAAGCAGTACGGCGTGATCAAGGCTGACCGCGTGGGCTGTGTCACCGCCGGTAACTCCGGTGTGATGGCGAAAATGGCTGGCTTCAAGCTGCCGGTGGAATCCCACCCGCTGCAGGCGCTGGTTTCCGAGCCGATCAAACCGTTCCTGGATACCGTTGTGATGTCTAACCACGTACACGGTTACATGAGCCAGTCCGACAAGGGTGACCTGGTTATCGGTGCCGGTATCGATGGTTGGGTCGGTTACGGCCAGCGCGGTTCCTACGGCATCATCGAACACACTATCCAGGCGATCGTCGAGCTGTTCCCGCTGACCAGCCGCGTCCGCATGAACCGCCAGTGGGGCGGTATCGTCGACGCGTGCCCGGATGCGAGCCCGATCCTGTCCGAGACCCCGGTCAAGAACCTGTTCTTCAACTGCGGTTGGGGTACTGGCGGCTTCAAGGGGACTCCGGGTTCCGGCAACGTGTTCGCGCACACTCTGGCGCACGGCAAGGCGCATCCGCTGGCAGAACCGTTCTCCATTAACCGATTCAACACCGGCGCACTGATCGACGAACATGGCGCCGCTGGCGTTGCTCACTGAGGACTGACAAATGTTGCATATCTATTGTCCGCACTGCCAAGAGCTGCGCGAAGAGGAAGAGTTTCACTGCTCCGGTGAGGCGCACATTGCTCGCCCGCTGGACCCGGATAACTGCACCGATGCGGAGTGGGGTGAATACATCTTCTTCCGTAAGAACCCGCGCGGTATCCAGCACGAGATGTGGTACCACACCACCGGTTGCCGCAAGTTCTTCAATGTGACCCGTGATACTCAGACCTATGAGATCAAAGAGGTCTACAAGATTGGTGAGCAGCCCAAAGTGGTTGCTGAAGGTTAAGGAGCGGAGAAAATGAGCCAGAAAAATCGCCTCCAGTCAGGAGGCCGCGTCGACCGTTCCAAGGCGTTGACCTTTACCTACAACGGTCGTCAGTACAAGGGTTACCAGGGTGACAGCGTCGCATCTGCGCTGCTGGCCAACGGTGTCGATATCGTTGCACGCAGCTTCAAGTACAGCCGTCCCCGCGGTATCGTCGCTGCCGGTGCTGAAGAGCCCAACGCAGTACTGCAGCTGGGCGCTACCGAAGCGACTCAGGTGCCTAACGTTCGTGCTACCCAGCAGGAGCTCTACAACGGTCTGGTGTGCAGCGCTACCAACGGCTGGCCGAGCGTTGAATCCGACTGGATGGGCATGATGGGTAAACTCGGCGGCAAGATGATGCCTCCGGGGTTCTACTACAAGACCTTCATGTTCCCGCAGTCCATGTGGCCGACTTACGAGAAGTTTATCCGCCAGGCTGCAGGTCTCGGTCGTGCGCCGAAAGAGCGTGACCAGGACGAATACGACATCATGAACCAGCACTGCGACCTGATGGTTGTAGGTGCAGGTCCTGCCGGCCTGATGGCGGCCCTGACTGCTGCGCGCAGCGGTGCCCGTGTCATCATCGCCGACGAGCAGAGCGAATTCGGTGGACACCTGCTGTCCAGCCGCGAGCGCATCGAAGGCAAGCCGGCCGCTGACTGGGTTGCGGGTATCGTCGCTGAATTGGCCAAGATGCCGGAAGTCACCATGCTGCCGCGTTCCGTCGTGAACGGCTACCATGACCACAACTTCCTGACCATCAACGAGAACCGTACCGACTATATGTCCGACAAGGCTCCGGAAGGTCAGGTTCGTCAGCGTATGCACCGCGTTCGCGCGCACTGGGTTGTGCTGGCTACCGGCGCCCACGAGCGCCCGCTGGTATTCGGTAACAACGATGTACCGGGTTGCATGGTTGCATCTGCTGTATCTACGTACATCAACCGTTATGGAGTCGTACCGGGCAACAAGCTGGTACTGATGACCACCAACGACAATGCGTACCAGACCGCTCTGGACTGGGCCGACGCAGGTCGTGAAGTTGTCGCCGTGGTTGATACCCGTTCCAACCCGCAGGGCGAGCGCGTCGAAGCGGTTCGCAAGCGTGGCATCAAGGTCCTTACCGGCAGCGGTGTAATCGATGTCCAGGGCAAGAAGCGTGTCAGCGGCGTTAGCGTTGCGGGCCTCGACGCCAAAGGCGAGAAGGTCACCGGCAATGTACAGCATCTGAGCTGCGACACCGTGGCAAGCTCTGGTGGCTGGAGCCCGGTTGTGCACCTGTCCTGCCACGCCGGCGTGCGTCCGGTCTGGAGCGACGAAGCGATCGGTTTCGTACCGGGTCCGAGCGTACAGAACCAGCTGATCGCCGGTGGCATCAGCGGTACCTACGCACTGGACAAGGTCCTGGCTGAAGGTGCGAAAGCCGGTCAGGAAGCAGCAGCCAAGCTGGGCCTGCAGGCGGCTGAAGTCGCTCTGCCGAACGTGCGTAAGGTCAGCGAAGGCAAGCCGATGGCGCTGTACCACATCCCGCACACCAAGCCGACTTCGCGTGCGCCGAAGCAGTTCGTTGACTACCAGAACGACGTAACCGCTGCCGGTATCGAGCTGGCAACCCGCGAAGGCTTTGAGTCTATCGAGCACGTCAAGCGTTACACCGCGATGGGCTTCGGTACCGACCAGGGCAAGCTGGGTAACATCAACGGTATGGCTATCACCGCTGCGGTGCTGGGCAAGTCGATTCCGGAAACCGGTACTACCGTGTTCCGTCCGAACTACACCCCGATCGCCTTTGGTGCCATCGCTGGCCGTAACTGCGGCCCGCTGTTCGAGCCGAAGCGTTTCACTGCGATGCACAAGTGGCACGTGGAAAACGGCGCCGAGTGGGAAGATGTAGGCCAGTGGAAGCGTCCCTGGTACTACCCGAAACAAGGCGAAACCATGCAGCAGGCACTGGATCGCGAATGCCTGGCTACCCGTGAAAGCGTGGGTATCCTCGACGCGTCCACCCTGGGCAAGATCGATATTCAGGGTAAGGATGCGCGCGAATTCCTCGGTCGCGTCTACACTAACGCTTGGGCCAAGCTGGCGGTCGGCAAGTGCCGTTACGGTCTGATGTGTGGCGAAGATGGCATGGTATTCGACGACGGTGTGACCTCATGCCTGGGCGAGAACCACTTTGTCATGACCACCACCTCTGGCGGTGCGGCGCATGTTATGGAATGGCTGGAGCTCTATCATCAGACCGAATGGCCTGAGATGGAAGTTTACTTCACCAGCGTGACCGACCACTGGGCGACCATGACCATCTCCGGTCCGAACAGCCGTAAACTGCTGTCCGAACTCTGTGATGACATCGACCTGGATAAAGACAGCTTCAAGTTCATGGATTGGCGTGAAGGCACCGTGGCTGGCGTTCCGGCTCGCGTGTTCCGAATCTCCTTTACCGGTGAACTCTCTTACGAGATCAACGTCCAGGCTAACTACGGTCTGCACGTTTGGGAGAAACTGTTCGAGCACGGCGCCAAGTACAACCTGACGCCGTACGGTACTGAAACCATGCACATCCTGCGTGCAGAGAAGGGCTTCATCATCGCCGGTCAGGATACTGACGGCTCCATGACCCCGATCGACCTTGGCATGAGCTGGTGTGTATCCAACAACAAACCGTTCAGCTACATCGGTAAGCGCGGTATGGCACGTGAAGACTGCGTCCGCGACCACCGTAAGCAGATGGTGGGTCTGAAAACCAAGGATCCTAAGGTTGTGCTGCCGGAAGGTGCACAGGCTGTTGCTGATACCAAGCAGCCGATCCCGATGGACCTGCTCGGTCACGTCAGCTCCAGCTACTGGAGTGCGACTCTGAACCGTAGCATTGCGCTGGGCTTCATCAAAGGCGGTCACGACCGCATGGGTGAAACCGTTTACTACCCGCTGGCCGATGGCCGCGTGATCGAAGCTGAAATCTGCAGCCCGATCTTCCTCGATCCGAAAGGGGAGCGTCAGAATGTCTGAAGCAACTGCACCTGAAAAAGAAGTCACCAACGTGGCTGTGATGAACCAGCTGCCGAGCGGCGATATCCGCGCCGAGTCTCCGCTGCATCACGCTGAACTGGACAAGCTGGCTGCGCGTAACCCGCGCGCCGGCGGTGTCATCCTGCGCGAACTCAAGCTGCTGGGTCACCTGACCCTGCGCGGTTCCCAGGACAACCAGAGCTTCATGGACGGCTGCGCGGCAGTATTTGGTATTGCCCTGCCGACCAAGCCACTGACCTCCGTCGAGAAGGGCAGTGTGTCCATTCGCTGGATGAGCCCGGACGAATGGCTGGTGGTTGTACCCGGCGACCAGGCGTTTGAGATCGAGCGCAGCCTGCGTGCAGCGATCGAAGGCCACTTCCAGGTGGTTAACGGCAGCGGCGGTCAGACCCTGATCGAGCTGTCCGGCCCGAACGCGGTCGACGTGCTGAAGAAGAGCACCGTGCTGGATCTACACCCGAGCCAGTTCCCGGTGGGTAAGGTTGCCGGTTCTGTATTCGCCAAGGCGACTGCCGTGGTGCGTCGCAGCGGCGAAGACACCTGGGAGCTGGTAGTACGTCGCAGCTTTGCGGACTACATCTGGCTCTGGCTGCAGGATGCCAGCCGTGAATACGGTCTGGTGGTTAAAGCCTGATCCGTTTTTTAGGAGTGCCGCGCTGATTCCGCCAGACCAGCCGGCACCCTTTTTTCTGTTGTGTTAGGAGAAGGCCATGAGCTCTCTGCCCGATTCCTGGATCTTTACCGCCAATTGCCCGAGCAAGCTTGGCACCGTTGATGTGGTAACCCGCTTTATGGCGGACTCCCAGCATTACGTGAACGAGATCCACTCATTCGACGATCGTGTCAGCGAACGTTTCTTTATCCGTATCGAGTTTCAGCCCGGAAGCGAGGCTTTTACCCAGGAAGCTTTCGATGAACAGTTCGCGGCTCGTGCTGCGGAGTTCGATATGGAGTGGAGCCTGACCGCACCGGGTCACCGTGAGCGGGTGGCAATCCTGGTCTCCAAGTACGACCACTGCCTCAATGACCTGCTGTTCCGCCACCGTACGGGACAGCTGAACATCGAAGTGCCGGTGATCATCTCCAACCACCCGGATCTGCAGCACCTGGCGGAGTGGCACGGTATTCCTTATTACCACCTGCCGATCACCCCGGATACCAAGCCGCAGCAGGAAGCCCAGATTCTTGAGTTGCTTGAGAAGTACGAGATCGACCTGGTAGTGCTGGCGCGCTACATGCAGGTCCTGTCACCGGATATGTGTGAAACCCTGGATGGCTGGGCGATCAATATTCACCACTCACTGCTGCCGGGCTTCAAGGGCGCACGCCCTTACCATCAGGCCTGGGAGAAGGGTGTGAAGATGGTTGGCGCCACCGCCCACTACGTGAACAACGATCTGGATGAAGGTCCGATCATCACTCAGGGCATCCAGAGTGTCGACCACGCCCACTATCCTGAAGACCTGGTTTCCAAGGGGCAGGATATCGAGCGTATCACCCTGTTCAACGCTGTACGTTACCACTGTGACAAGCGCGTATTCCTCAGCGGACGCCGCACCGTGGTATTCAGCAACTGATCTAACAACTGTCGTTTGGTTGTTGTTTTTGACCGGGCCTTGTGCCCGGTTTTTTATTGGGCGTGTAGGGCGATGTGGGGCTGGCTTGCGGGTTATGGCCCCGAGTTTATAGGTTAAAAGGATCATCAAAACGGGGGGTGTTGGCTCGTATCTGACCTTAAGAGTTTTCTGATTTCCCCGGATAGCGGACATTTTTTCGGCATATCAGGCCAACCAGTTCTGCAGATATCGGCCCGCAGCGGTCGTTAGTGTGTGGACAAAACGCTTCATTTTACTGTGATCCCATACAGTATATTTAGCGTGGCCTCGTCTTGTTGCTCGTTTTTAGTACTGAGTGTGCTCATTTGCCACTGGCAACTCATAGAAAACTGGTCCAAGATCAAGACATTAAGGAAAAGCCGTTATGTGATACTGCGCACGGCAACGCAGAAAAATACGCATGATCGTTTTTCACGGAGGAGAAATGGCAGTGATGTCTAAAGTGCTCTACATTTCAAAAGCTTACCAAATTTCACCTTCCTTCCCTCCGCGAAAAAACACGCATGCTCAGTATTAAGCTGTTAGGCTTTCATGTTAGTAACAGGCATTAAGCAAGGAAGTAGATGAATAAAACAACATATCTCGGCGTAACATTAGCCTATAGAAGATTTTCGATGTCTACTTGGAAAACGAAAAGTCTTCTTGATCTTGGTGTGGTTGGAATCAATGAGAAAGTTGATGGAACCTATACCGACCTGCTTGGAAAGCTTGAAGACGTTAAAGGAGTTCCAGGCCCAAAGCCCAAATCGTATGAGCCTCAAGTTGAAGCCAAAAAATCAAAGGATGGAAATATTGAGCTCACAATGGACGCAAGATTTGCAAATTTTATTAAAAAAGCTATCGAAGCTGACAGAAAGCGCCATGATGATCTCAGGTTCTTTTTATATTCAAATATATTTGTCAGTGTATGGGGCGCCTTCGAAACTTATAGTCAAATGCTGTTTGAGGAGATCTTGTCCAGTAAGCCGGAAATGCTCAAGAGTAATGAGGTTATTACACTAAATGATGTGGTTTCGAATAGAAACTCTATTGTAGAGATGTTGGTTGAGAAACAGGTTGAAGCAATCGGTCACTTTAAGATTGATGAGTTGCTTAAATACTATAAAAATAAGGTTAACTATTCTCCAACACCAGTTCAAAATCGTAAAATTAAAGATTACTACTTTGTGAGAAATGTTATTGCTCACAAATCGGGAATAATTAGGGAGTCCCAGCGAGGAAAGTTGCCGTCAGGCATTAAAGTTTCAAGTGATGAAATACAGCTATCAGAGGCGTTTCTCAAAAGAGCGATTAAAGACATCGAGAAAATTGTCAAAGATATAGAACTTGTTATCGAAGATAAATTCTTCAAAAAGCCTAACAAGTAAAGCAAGAAGGACGCGCAAAAAGCGCGCGCCTCTTCTTGAGGCGTTATAAGTATCAAGGTATGAGTGAAATTGAATTTCATAGTTTTAAGCAAGTCAGTCCAGAAGACTTCATGGAAATTCTCAATGAAGACTCCCTGAGAACACATTTAATTGATCATCCATATTTTGATAGCGTAAGCGTTCAAGCGTGGATGGATGAAAAAATCAATGTAGACTCGATACAAGGTTGTCGTATTCGTGCAGTTTATATTGATGGGGATTTAGCGGGTTGGTGTGGAATTCAGCCCGATGATAATAGATTTGAATTGGCTATTGTTATCTCTCAGAAATTCTGGGGATTCGGTATTTCCATTTTTAAATCACTCATGAGGTGGGCAGATGAAATAGGGCACAAAGAAGTCCTATTTCATCTGCTCGATAGTAGGCCTGAGTATAAAGCGTTAAATAAAATGGCGAGCAAGGTTCATAAAACCGAGCTTTTAGGGCGGTGTTTCACAACCTACTATATTCCGATTGGTAAATAGTGTATTAAAAAACTACTAACAAGCTAACCAACGGCCGCCAGCAAGCTGGCTCGGACTGCCAAAAAGCTACGCTTTTCGTCGGCCCGTTATTGGGGAGTTAACTCGTAGAGCCAGTATGAATCTGATCTTGGAACGGAGCGACCAAGTACGTTTTTTCACAAATATGCGTGAGGTCATAGCGGCGTTGGGTATTAGCTGCTCTGATTACGATTGGTATGTGAGCGATATCGAAACGAATGGCTTTCAGTTTGCCGAGGGCTGGTATTACGGTGGTGAACTCGAGTCCCAGATCGCAAGCGACGATATTCAGTTCATCTGGGCCGTATTCAGCGCCTTTCCTAAAGGAATGCGGGTGGACGTGAGAGATGAACCATTTGTTGATGGCAACCCGCGCTACTGGGATGGCTCGGAGCCGGGGCCTCAATTAGAGGGAGCTATCTTTGAAATTGCATGCTGGGACAGCAGCGCAACCATTCTTGTTGGATTGGACACAGAGATGGCTGGAAGTTATCGATCAACTTTTTCCGATGCAGTGGATCTGAAATTCGCTGCCCGGAAATGAGTTAACAAGGCAATAAAATTCATTACGGCCTCCACTGGACGCCACTTACGTGGCGCCCCTGTGCTCCGCATTAACTATCAAGGAACTATCAAGGAAATATTGATGGAAGATTATCTACCACATATTTTAATTGCTATTGGAGTAGCGGTTATTGCTTCTCTTTCTTATATTTCTATAAGGGCCGTAAAAAGCAATAGTTGGAAGAAAACACCCGGATTTCTACTAAATAAGGGTACTCGTTTGCATATCTCAAGGGATATTCAGGCAAAGGTAGTTGATTGGCAAAGTGTTCATATTGATGTTGAGTATGAATATGAAGTTGATGGAGTAAAGTATATCTCGAAAAGAGCTACTTTCTCCGACATGGTTAACAAGCCTATCTCTTCCCTGAATAAAATATTAAAAGAATATCTCGCAACGGAGAATGTTGTGGTTTACTACAACCCAAAGGATCATAGCGATAGCGTATTGTTTCCTGGGGCTAGAATATGGAATTTTGCTCCGATGATCACAGGGGGTATATTCATAGCGGCGGGAATATTTCTTCTAAACCAATAAATAGTTAACAAAATCTATCACAGTCGTGCAATGCAAATAGCACACTGCACTGGAGGGCCTACACTAGGTTTCGACCGCCTGTGTTGGCGGCGTTCGAATTCCGCAGTGTGCCGGTTCGAGACGTCTACTGTGCCGGGGCCGCCTTCCTTTCCGGTTAGGAAACAACCCTTACCAAGTAGTCTTTCGCCCAGCGGCGGTTAGTCATATCAAGCCAAGCATAATTTGCGTCCTCTAACAGACAGGGTGTACAACCAGAGGAAAAGGGGCTGTGCCAATTTTTTCGTCCCTTTTTTCACGGGCATCAGCCCAGGAGGTCCCGCCATGGCAGACAAACAGCTTCCAAAGAACTACGTGCAGTTTCGCAGCCGCTACAAGCGTCTCGCCGGCGCCGTTGACGAACTCGGTAAGGCGGCGCGGGACGAAGGTCCGCTGGACGAGAAAAGTGCTCAGCTGATCCAGCTCGCCGCCGCCGTCAGTATCCGCTCCGAGGGTGCTGTGCACAGCCACGCCCGCCGCGCCCTCGATGCCGGTGCCAGCCCCGACGAGATTCGCCATGCCGTGCTGCTGCTTGTCAGCACCATCGGTTTCCCAGCGGTGATGGCGGCCCTTAGCTGGGTCAACGACGTGTTGGAAAAGGGTGACGCGTGACAGGTTAGGTGCAACGGCCGGGAGGGCTTCCCCGAGCGGAGCCCTCCATGGATAGAGGATAAAAAGGGTGGGAGTGCAGGAAACAGCGGATGGTACCCTTGCTAACACGAATCACTCTTGAACATCTTGTTAGTTTCGTTTGCCTGGATAAACGAAAAAGACACTGCCATACGTTTTCTGAAATACAAAGTAGGTAACGCTTGAAACTTAGCAACCGTTTAAAATTGGTCGAGCAAATGGTCGAGGCCCACTATGCACACATTTGGGACTGTTGCTGCGATCATGGTTTTCTAGGGGCTTCCTTATTATCCAAGAAAACTAAAGCTACTGTTCATTTTGTTGATATTGTGCCGGGTTTAATCGATGAACTAGAAACCAAGTTGAAACGATTCTTTTCTGGTTCAGCATGGGAAACTCACTGCTTAGATGTATCCCTGCTCCCGCTGCAACGTTATGATGACAATCATTTAGTTATAATTGCAGGAGTTGGTGGAGATTTAACCGCTAAATTTGTTGAGTCGATCTGCGAAAGAAACCCAAAATTAAACATCGATTTTTTACTATGTCCGGTTCATCACCACTTTTCTTTGCGAAAAAAACTAATAGCGCTTAATTTGGGCTTAAAAGATGAAGCATTAATAAAAGAGAATCAGCGGTTCTATGAGGTTATTTTGGTTTCATCTGATAACATAAATTATAAAAGCATCACCACAGTTGGAAATAAAATTTGGTATTCTGAATCGGCTCAAGAGTACTTAAATAAAACTTTGAATCACTATCAAAGAATACAGCAAGGACAAAAAACTGATGTCCAGCATATCATTGATGCCTACAGCAAAGTGAAATTGTGAAACTGGGGTCAGAGTAACATTTCTGCCAGGTCGCTAGGGGTTGCTTCGTGCCGATAGCGGCTGTCGAGGAAGATCACTGCCAATGTCCGCTGACTGGATGAGGCGATACAGACCTAAGGTCGGAAATGCGCTAAGTAGATGGCCAGGATGGAGAATCTGCAGGCCGCAAGTACCTCAAACTGATGAGGGCGATATAGCGTTGCGATGACTGCTATGTGGTGTGTTAACACAACCGCCCCGGGAAGGAAGAGGAAGCTCTTTCCCGGGGCGTGTTGTTTTTACAGCTGCTCTGCCAGGAACTCCAGCGTACGGCCGTGGGCCAGTACAGCCGATTTCTGGTCGTACATCGGACGGCCCCAGCAGTTGAAGCCGTGATCCACACCCGGGTAGTCGAAGAAGCGGGCGTTATCGGAGCCTGCGAAAGCGGCTTTGATATCGGCAACCGCGTCGGCGGAGATCATTTTGTCGTTTTCGGCGTGATGGAACAGGATCGGCTGAGTGATCTTCTCTGCCAGATCCAGTGCGCCGTGGATACCGCCGCCGTAGTAGGCGATAGCGGCGTCTACGCTACCGGCAGCAGCGGCGCGATAGGCCAGCTGGCCGCCCAGGCAGAAACCTATAGCGGCAACGCCGCCTTTGACTTCCGGCAGGGTTTTAAGGAATTCGGCGGCGGCAGCCACATCGGCTCCGGCGCGGGCGTCGTCTACGCTCTGGCGCAGCTCGAACGCCTTGGCGGTGCCGGCTTCGTCATAGTCCAGGTCGACCTTCGCTTCCTGGCGCCAGAAAACATCGGGTGCGAGCACCACAAAGCCATCCTTGGCGTACTGGTCGGCCACGGCGCGGATATGGCTGTTGACGCCCCAGATCTCCTGCACCAGTACAATGCCGGGGCCTGTGCCTGTGGGTGGCAGTGCCAGGTAGCCGGAAAAGCCCTGCTTATCGACGTTTGGGATATCGATCCATTTTGCGTTCATAGTTAATGCCTTACTCGTTACTGCCTTGGTTTGTTTGCTGTTTTATTTAATTCGGTTTTTAGATCAAGCCTGCGGTTTGCCGCTCGCTGTCAGTCAAACCCGATCAGTTCTGCCGCATTGCGCCAGAAAAATTTCTCTCTCTGTGTGGGGCTTGGGAGCTGGGCTTCGGCCAGTGCCAAGAGGCTGCCCAGATCCATGCGGTGACGGGCACGCAGGAAGGGCCAGTCAGAGCCCCAGATAAGGCGATCTTCACCGTAGGTCTGCAGAATCGCCGTCACAGCTTCGTGGGTATCGGTCCAGGGTAGCGCCGTATCAGAGAACTTATCGAATCCGGAAACCTTGATCCAGGCGCGCCCGGTGTCGGCCAGGGATAGCACCGAGCGGAACCCAGGGCTATCGATTCCGGCGGAAAGGTCCGGTCGGCCGCAGTGATCGATCAGCAGGCGGGCGCCGCTATCGATGAACATCGGTGCCAGCGGGATCAGTTGCTCACCCTCAACCTGCAGTTGGGCGATCATATCCAGTTGCGCAATACGCTCGAGCAGTGCGGCTGAGCGGGCAAAATGATCAACACCGTAGAAGGCGACATTGAAGGTGATGCCGACCACACCCTGTTCCTTAAGTGCCTGCAGCTGATCAAGCGAGCAGCCCTGGGAGACAACGGCCATCCCCTTGCAGCGTCCACTGGAACGCTTTATCGCATCGAGCAGGGCGCGGTTGTCGTCTTCGCCGTAGCCCGAATTGGGGCCCACGATCAGAGCGTTGGAGATGCCATAGGCGTCCATCATCCGGGTGAACAGGTCGAAGCTTGCCTTCTCGTGACCATCCGGCTGGTAGGAGCCGCCTGGCTGGTAGGGAAAGGCTTCGGGGTCGAAGATATGGTTGTGGCAATCGATCTTGCGCTCACTGAATACGGACATGCGGTTTTCCTGATACTTGGACCCGGTTAGCCTACCGCCGCAGGCCCGGCCCAACCAATTCAAATCCCTGGTCAGCTATTGGGTTTGGATAAGGCCTCATACTTAGACAGGCGCCCCGGTTTAATTCTGGGCGCTCAGATCCAGCGTCATTTCATGCCAGCTCAGACCGCCATGGTCTGATGCAGAGGGGCCTGAGTAGGCAAAGCCGTGGCCGGCGTAAAAGTCGATCAGCTCGGTCTGGCACATCAGGTGAATCGCCTGTTTCTCCATCCCGGCCATTTTCTCGATAAAGGCGTTTAGCAGCTTGCTGGCGTATCCACGCCGTTGGTACTCGGGGTGCACAACGACCGACATGATGACGATCTGCTTGCCGGCAGGATCATGTCCGATGAGCTCTTTGAACGCTTCATCGGACATCTGCACCTGGTCGGTGGCGCCGCCGTTGACGAAGCCGACCACCGCGCCGTCGAGCTCCAGCACGATGAAGCCTTCGGGGTAGGTGCGGATACGCTTTTCGATCTTCTCGCGGCTGGCGGCTTCATCCCCGGCGTAGGCGGAGGTTTCAATCTCGTAACAGCGGTCCAGGTCGTTGAGGGTAACTTCGCGGATCATGATCAGGTATTTCCGTTGTAGTGGCGCTGCTCTATCCAGCCGAGCAGGTTTTCAAAGGCGAGACGGAAGTAGAGCTCATAGCTGTTTTTCTCCACATAACCGATATGCGGTGTACAGAGAGCGTTTGGCAGGGCGAGCAGAGGGTCGGTTGACGGCGTCGCGGGCTCGCTGTCGAACACATCCAGTGCGGCCCGTTTGGACGGATGTTGCTGCAGTTCGGCCAGCAGGGCACCGGGTTCTACAAGCTCGGCCCGACTGATGTTCACAAACAGGGAATCCGCTTTCATCTGCGCCAGGTCTGCCGGGGTGACGATGCCGCGGGTGGCGTCGTTCAGGCGCAGGTGCAGGCTGAGCACATCGCTGCTGCGGAAAAATTCCGCTTTGCTGTCGGCCGCCGTATAGCCATCCTCTTCAGCTTTCTGGCGGGAGGTTTCGCTACCCCAGACGCAGATCTTCATGCCGAAGGCATCAGCGTAGCGGGCGATGCGCTGGCCGATCTTGCCGTAGCCCCAGATACCGAGCTGAAGACCTTCGAGGGTGCGTCCCAGCCCCAGTGGGCCACTCTGCTGCCAGTTGTCTGCATCGAGGTTGGCGACGTAAGCGGGCAAATGTCGTGATGCGGCAAGGATCAGAGACCAGCAGAGTTCGGAAGGCGCTACCGGTGAACCGCGGCCCTCGAGTATTTCGATACCGTATTTTTCGCAGAGGGCCGGGTCGATATGGTTACTGATCTTGCCGGTCTGGCTGATCACTTTCAGGTCGGGTAGACGTTTGAGCAGCTCATCGCTGATCTGTGTGCGCTCGCGGATCAGTACCAGCGCCTCGACGCCCTTTAGCCTGGACGCCAGTTCGGCCGGGTCCGTATAGGTCTCGTTAAGTACGCTGACGTCCTGGTCGGTCAGCAGGTTGAAGCAGTCAAGCTGGCGCACTGCACCTTGATAATCATCCAATATGGCGATCTTCACCCTGGTTCTCCTTGTTTTCTACAGCTGATGGCCCGAGGGCCTCAGGGGGCCAATGCGTTGCGTTGTAGCACGCGATAAACCTTGCGCAGTGTACGGCCCAGTTTTTCCAGATCGCCCAGGCGAGGGATTTCGCCAGTGTCGATACGGGCTTGCCACTCTTCCAGTTCTCCATCGACAAAATCCAGCAGCTTTTTCGAGCAGCCGTTACAGATGCCGTCACATAGTTGGGCTTCGGGCAGCGTAAACGGCAGACTTTGGCGCGCCTGTGCGATTAACGCCTGCATCGCAGTGCGGGTGTCGGGTTTGTTCGCCTTCGGGTTTCGGGTCATGGCCTGATACTAACCCATAGCGGCTTCAGAGTCGGCGGATGGCAGGGCAACAGTCAATCCTGGCTATTCGTTGAATAGATACCCGATCAAAAATAGCCGATCAGACGTCCGGCTAACAGCGTGCCGAGCCAAAGCAGTATCGACAGCGTGGCGCAGATGCGGGCCGTTGCCGGCGGTATCTCGTGGGATAGCCAGAAGCTGGAGCCGCGCCGTGGCAGGGCGGTGCGGATCACAAGGATATTGAGCAGGGCGCTGAGCAGCAGGATCATCTTGATCCAGAACAGCGGCGAGGCGGCGTACTCGCTGGCGCGGGCAGTAAACAGGGCGAATCCGCTAAGTGCCGCGAGGCCCAGGCCGGACGCCGCCATGGGAATCAGGATCTGCCAGAGCTGCAGCAGGGGGATATTGCGCCAGAGTCCGATCAAACGCAGGTCCAGCGGGATGATGGCGCCGACCAATAGTGAAACGCCAAGGATATGGCCGGCGTTGATCAGGGGGTAGGTCCAGGTCGACAGTCGCAGCTGTTCTGCCAGGCCGGACGATTCGAGCAGTGTCAGTATCTCCATGGTGTGCTATCAGCTCGGCCGGTTGGGGTAGAGGTTGTAATCTTTGCCTGAAATAACAACCCGTTCCGCTTTGACCAGTCGTTCACCTTCCTGGTTCGAGCGGTGGCCGTGAACGGTGATTTCGGTGCCTGCGGCTAGCATGTCGGCTGTTAAGCCCACGCGCTCATTGCGCCAGGGCTGTCCCACCTCGATCACCCAGGCTTCGCCGTTCACGTCCAAGGTCAGTTCGCCGTGGGGATTACCCAGGCGCAGCTCGGTGACCACGCCGGTAATTTCAAACTCTTCGCTGCTGGCCCAGCCCCAGCCGTGATGGCTGAAGCCCAGTTGCGCGTACAGAAGGCCGGTGGCCAGGGTGAGCAGGGCGGTCCAGTGTTTGAAGTTGTGCAGAACCATCATCTTGAGTCTCCCGGTATCGGGTTCGTCGGTGGCGCCCGGGCAGGGGCTCCGGGCGTCGGTCTGCTATAGACTGCGGTGGGCGGGAATTGTTTCTTTAAAGCCGTAAGGGGATCAGGGCATTACCTGAACGAAGCGCTCGCGGAACAGGAAGCCCTGCACAAAATCGACATCGAGTATCCGGGCGAAGGCAAGATCCTCTCGGGTTTCGACACCCTCAAGAATCACCTTTTTGCCGGTTTGATGGGCGAACTCGATCAGCTTGCGCACGAACAGCATCATGCGCTCGTCGTGGCGCACCTTGAGCACATACTTGTCGAGCTTGATCCATTCCACCAGCTGCATCACCGGCACAGACATCAGCGACTGCGGATTGCACAGGTCATCCAGCGCCGTCGGTACATCCATGGCGGCAAAGGCTGCGATCATCGAAAGGCTTTGCAGCGCGTCATTGATTTCAGAATTCTCGATCAGCTCGACAACAACACGGTCGTGGCCGTATTGGCGAATGGCATCGATAAAGGGGTTGTTCAGCGTATCGCGCTGACAGGCGTAAAACGCATCCTGGTCCAGGTTGACGAACAGCAGTACGTTGCGGTCCGCATGTTCGAGCTGTAGTTGTTTCTGCGCGAACTCAACCTGGAACAGGGTCATCGGACTTTCGTGGAGGGCCGCGTAGACAAGATCAGGGCGTACGCTCTCGCCTTTGGCATCGTAGAAGCGTGATAACGCCTCGAAGCCGAAATTCTCGCCACTATCCAGTGAAATGATCGGTTGGTACTCAACCCCGAAGCGTCCCGCTTCGACAACCTCAAACAGCGTCTTTGCAGACAGTCCCTGCTGTACTTGTGCGTTCACTCCATGCTCCGTTGGCGCCTTTAAAGTGCAACATTCTAGAGCGAAAGGCGTTTATACAAAAGCTTTCAGGCCAGAGAGGATGGGTGTTGTGGAGTTGTTCAGCGTTTGAACAGAGCGGGGGCTCCGCGATGGAGCCCGCCTCTGATGGGCTCAGTCAGCGACGGCGGCCGTCACTGTCATTTCCACCAGAATTTCAGGACGCGCCATGCGCGCTTCAACACAGGCGCGGGCGGGTTTGGGCAGATCCGCAACCCAGGCATCCCAGACCGCGTTCATGGCGGCGAAGTCTTTCATATCGCGGATATAGATGGTGACAGACAGTATGGAAGCACTATTGCTGCCCGCTTCTTCCAGCAGTGCTTCGATTTTGCCCAGGCACTGGCGGGTCTGCTCGGCGATATCCCACTCCGCCTGGCCAGCCGTCTGGCCGCAGAGATAGACAGTGCCGTTGTGTTGGACGATGCGGCTCATACGGTCGGTGGAGTGGATGCGTTCTATAGCCATAGGTTTGTCCTTTTCAGATCTATCGGGTCTGTTGGATGCTGATGAGCGCTTGCCATCAGCGCGCGTTTATACGCGATAGCGCAGCAATCTTTTGCATTTTTTATCGCGAAGAGAACAGATCTTACGTCAAATTTTGAATTTTTTATCACTGTTAAAATATATTTATGTAACGAATAATCCTGTATATATTTAAAAATACAAAATAAAAAACCTGTAAAAATAAATTTAAGCAGGTGATTATGTTTTTACAAAATAACTAATCTGTTTTTGAGGTGGGTCATGGCGGTTCTGGTAATGGGAGCGGGCGTTGTTGGCGTAACCAGCGCATGGTATCTGGCTAAGGCGGGTCACGAGGTCACCGTGATTGACCGTCAGGTTGATGTGGCGTTGGAGACCAGCTACGCCAATGCCGGACAGATATCGCCGGGGTATTCCACTCCCTGGGCTGCACCGGGCGTGCCGTTGAAAGCGGTTAAATGGATGATGCAGGATCTGGCGCCGTTGATGATCAGCGGTAAGGAGCTGGACCTGCAAACCCTCGGCTGGATGGGGAAAATGCTCTCCAATTGCAATGAGGCTGCCTACCGCGTCAACAAGGCGCGGATGCTGCGCGTGGCCGAGTACAGCCGTGATTGCCTCAAGGCGCTGCGTAGCGAGATCGGTATCGAGTATGACAACCGTGCCCGAGGACTGACCCAGCTGTTCCGCAGCGACAAGCAGATTGAAGCGGTACAGCAGGATATGGCAGTGCTGGAAGAGTGCGGCGTGCCGTTCGAGGCGCTGAATGTCGAGCAGATTGTCGAGTACGAACCGGCACTGGGCTATGTGAAAGACAAGCTGGTGGGTGGCCTGCGTCTGCCCGGCGATGAAACCGGCGACTGCTTCCTGTTCACCAATCGCCTGGCCAATGAGTGCAAAAAGCTCGGCGTTAAGTTTGTGATGAAGACCGATATCCTTGGGCTCAATACCGAGGCGGGGCGTATCACCAGCGTGTCTACCTCGCGCGGCAAGATGACGGCGGATCACTATCTGTTGGCGTTGGGCAGCTATTCACGGCAGATGCTGGCCGGTATCGGTATCCAGGCGCCGGTTTATCCGATCAAGGGATATTCGCTGACACTGCCGATCACCGATGCGGAGCATGCGCCGGTATCCACGGTAATGGATGAGACCTACAAGGTGGCGGTGACCCGTCTTGGCGATCGTATCCGGGTGGGCGGAACTGCCGAGATCGCCTCCTACAACAAGGAGCTGACCGAGAAACGGCGTCGCAATATCGAGTTTGTGGTCAGTGACCTGTTCCCGGGGGCGGGGGATCTGGAGCACGCTGAGTTCTGGACCGGTCTTCGCCCCATGACGCCGGATGGTACGCCGATTCTGGGGGAAACAGCGCTCTCCAACCTGTTTCTGAATACCGGTCACGGTACGCTGGGGTGGACCATGTCGCTGGGCTCGGCCAAGTTTGTGGCCGATGTGATCAGTCAGCGGCAGACCGATATCGATCCCGAGGGGTTATCGATCCGCCGTTATGCCTAGGTTTTGATCGGCATTAGAAGTAGAGGGGCTGCTCGGTAATAGGCTCGGTAATAGAAGGGCGGCTCAGAAGTAGAGCCGCAGCACAGCATCGGCAACGCAGACGATGCGTTTGGAGCCCTCTACCTCTACCTGAATGCGGTTGACCATATCCAGGCTGCGCTTGCCCGGTTTCATCGATTTGAGCGTGGTACGGGCGCGGATACGGCTGCCGCATTTTACCGGGTGCGGAAAACGCACCTGGTCCAGTCCCAGGTTAACCACCATGCGTGCTTCCGGATAAGGCGGCTTGTCCGGATCTACCGTGTCCGTCAGGTAGGGCAGCAGCGACAGCACCAGGAAACCGTGGGCAATGGTGTCGCCGAAGGGGGATTCTTCGCGGGCACGCTCCGGCTCGGTGTGGATCCACTGCTGGTCGCCGGTTACGTCGGCAAAGCTGTTTATGCGTGTCTGATCCACGGTCATCCAGTCACCGAGAAACACCTCTTTATCGAGCTTGTCTTGCCAGTTGCGGTAGAAGCTTATCACCTTGGGGTTCATCAGCCCCTGGAACGCCTGTTCTTCCTCCTGCTCGGAGAACAGCTTGATTCGTGAAACCCAGGAGTTGTTCAGGGTGTTGTTGAGCGAGTGGCTGATGAAGTAAGTGAGTTGTCGCAAATGTCCGCTGGAAGATTTCAGATCCAGTGCGGTGATCCGTGTCTTTAACGACCTTTCTTTTTCTTTGAGAAATTCAATGACATCCATCGTCAGGGCCTGCTACTGGTAGTGCTGAGTGAGCGATCATATCACTGGGTGGCCCGGTTTGGGGCCTGAGGACGGGCGGTGTCCACCCTGCAACCGGAAAATCTGCCTGCAACCGAGAGTTGCAACCGGTAAAAATCTTGTCATTTAAGCGGGGGAAAGAGGAGGTTAGCGCGTTTCGGTGGAAAAGCGAACAGCACCGCCGGGCGGCGGCGCTGTTGTCTGTTATCAGGCCGCAGTTCCGTGCGGGTCGATAACGAATTTCTTCGCGGCGCCGCCGTCGAAGTCGGCGTAGCCGTTAGGTGCCTCATCCAGATTGATCATCTTGACGTTCACCGCGTCTGCGATCTTGATCTTATCGAACAGGATCGCCTGCATCAGCGGACGGTGGTACTTCATGACCGGGCACTGACCGGTGTGGAAGGAGTGGGACTTGGCCCAACCCAGACCGAAGCGCATGCTCAGCGCGCCGTGCTTGGCGGCTTCGTCAACGGCACCCGGATCTTCGGTGACGTACAGACCCGGAATACCGATCTGGCCGCCGGCACGGGTGTGCTGCATAGCGGAGTTCAGAACGGTGGCCGGTGCTTCCTTACCGTGGTTGCAACCACAGGCATGGGCTTCGAAGCCTACGCAGTCAACGAAGGCATCAACTTCACGCTCGCCGAGGATCGCTTCCAGCTTGTCAGCCATATCGCCATCTTCGGTCAGGTCGATGGTTTCGCAGCCGAAGCTTTCAGCCTGCTTCAGGCGATCCACGTTCATGTCACCTACAATGACACAGGCAGCACCCAGCAGATGGGCAGAAGCTGCAGCCGCCAGGCCTACGGGGCCGGCGCCGGCGATGTAAACGGTGGAGCCCGGGCCTACGCCCGCGGTGACACAGCCGTGGAAGCCGGTCGGCAGGATATCGGACAGCATGGTCAGATCCTTGATCTTCTCCAGTGCCTGATCCTTGTCCGGGAATTTCAGCAGGTTGAAGTCAGCGTAAGGCACCATGACGTATTCCGCCTGGCCGCCGACCCAGCCGCCCATATCAACGTAGCCGTATGCGGCACCCGGGCGCGCCGGGTTTACGTTCAGGCAGATGCCGGTGTTGCCTTCTTTACAGTTGCGGCAGCGGCCGCAAGCGATGTTGAACGGTACAGATACGATGTCGCCGACGCTGAGGAACTCCACGTCGCGACCGCATTCGATGATCTGACCGGTGATTTCGTGGCCAAGAACCAGGCCAGAGGGGGCAGTAGTACGACCGCGAACCATGTGCTGGTCAGAGCCGCAGATATTGGTGGTAACGACTTTCAGGATGACACCGTGGTCGCACTTGCGTTTGCCGAGGGACAGCTCAGGAAAGGCGATGGACTCGACGGCGACCTTGCCTGGTTCCTTGTACACGACGCCCCGGTTGCTTGCATTACTCATGTAGAGGTCTCCATTTGCATTATTGTTGTTGTGTAGTTGTAGGGTAATTCCGTTCCACAGGATTGGAATAGTTGCACCCTACGCCCCGGGGTATAGCACAACATGTTCAATTGAGACACCCATATGTCTGATAGAGACATGCCGGTCGATACGACACCTGAAGGCGTCGTTATGTGACATGCCGCGGTTTCAGGTCGCTCAGATAATGGCGCTTCGAATAATTATTCAGCCATAACAATCCAGCAATACCCAGCAGCAGGCCTGGCGCCTCGGAGTGAGTCATGAGTATCAGTGTATTTGATCTTTTCAAGATCGGGGTCGGCCCCTCCAGTTCCCACACCGTAGGTCCTATGCGTGCGGCGCTTACCTTTGTCGAACAGCTTGAAGAAGCGGGCGTGCGTGATGACGTTAAGCGCGTTCAGGTCGAGCTGTTCGGTTCACTCAGCGCGACAGGTGTGGGCCACGGTACCGATAAGGCCACGCTGGTGGGGCTGATGGGATACTCGCCCGATACCATCGATCCTCGCGTGATTGAACCGGCGGTAAAGGCTGTCTGGGAAACCGGCTTTATGACCCTGGCCGGCGGCGCAGGCATCGAGTTCGAATGGAACCGCGACATGCTGTTCATCGATGAGGTGCTGCCGTACCACCCCAACGCCATGCGTCTGACGGCCTACGGTACTGAGGGTGTGTTGTTTGAAAACACCTACTACTCCATCGGTGGCGGTTTCGTTCTGGATGAAAACGAAGCGACCGCATCGGCACACCTGGTACCCCAGGTGGCTGTGCCTTACGACTTTAATAGCGCTGAAGAGCTGCTCAACCTCTGCCGTAGCAATGATCTGCGTATCAGTGAGCTGATGCTGGAGAACGAAAAGGTGTGGCGTGATGAGCCGGCGATCCGTGCCGGTATCGACAGCATTTGGAAGGTGATGCAGGAATGTATCTCCAACGGCCTGGAAAACGAGGGCATTCTGCCGGGCGGTCTCAAGGTGCGTCGTCGTGCACCGTCTCTGTACCGCTCATTGAAAGAGGCGACCGCCGGTAACGTCATCAGCTCTACACTGAGCGCCATGGACTGGGTCAACCTCTATGCGCTGGCGGTGAATGAAGAGAATGCGGCCGGTGGTCGTATGGTAACCGCGCCCACAAATGGTGCAGCGGGTATCGTTCCGGCGGTGCTGATGTACTACATGCACTTCAAAGAGCAGTCTTCCGATGAGGATGTGGTGAACTTCTGTCTGGCAGCGGCGGCAATTGGCGCGCTGTGCAAGAAGAACGCATCTATCTCTGGTGCCGAAGTGGGCTGCCAGGGTGAGGTGGGTTCCGCCTGCGCCATGGCGGCAGCGGGTTTGACCGAAGTGCTTGGCGGTACTCCCGCCCAGGTTGAAAACGCCGCAGAGATTGCTCTGGAGCACAATCTGGGTCTGACCTGTGACCCGGTTGCCGGTTTGGTTCAGGTGCCTTGCATCGAGCGTAATGCGATCGCGGCAATGAAAGCGATCAACGCGGCTCAGATGGCGCTGCGTGGTGACGGTGAGCACTTCGTATCTCTGGATAAGGTGATCCGCACCATGCGCGATACCGGTCGCGATATGCAGGACAAATACAAGGAAACTTCCCGCGGTGGTCTGGCTATCAATGCTATCGAGGTAGGGGTCAACGCAGTCGAGTGTTGATTTGAAAAAAGTTTTCGGGATTAGCTGATTTAATGGTCAAAATTGGCTGTCCCGAAACAGAGCATCCCTGTCATAAAAAGGTGCAAAAAACGTCATATTTACGGTCGCGTTTTGTATAAATTCAGCTATAGTGCGCAAGTCTCTAGAGCCGATGGCACGTGGGTTTGCGGGGAATTAGGGTAATTCCGCCGCATCTATTCACAATTGCGACATCAGTTCTCAGAGCGACCCAACGATAAGTATAAAAAGGCACAGCCCTTGCTAAATGTGCCACATAGTAAAAATGGGGTAGCGCAAATGTCTGAGATCTCTTCTTCCTGTCAGGCTTCGGCAGTTAAAAACAAGTCCCGTAATATCGGTTTCTTGCTGCTGGATAATTTCACTATGATTGCGCTGGCGTCTGCGGTTGAACCGCTGCGTATGGCCAATCAGCTCAGTGGACGTGAGTTATATAATTGGCACACCCTGACAGAGGATGGTGGCCAGGTTATGGCAAGCGATGGGATCCGCATTACGCCGGATAGCTCCATTGCTGATGCTCCTGCGCTGGATACGCTTATCGTTGTGGGTGGTGTCAATATCACCCGCAGTTTCACTCGTCGTCAGGTCAGCTGGCTGCAGTCCATGGCGCGCAAACATATCCTTATTGGCGGTGTATGTACCGGTCCTTACCTGCTGGCGGAAGCCGGTCTGCTGGACGGTTACGATTGCAGCGCTCACTGGGAGTGTATCGCCTCTCTGCAGGAAGCCTTTCCGAAGGTTCGCTGCACCAACCATCTGTTTGTAATCGATCGTGATCGCATGACCTGCTCCGGTGGTACCGTACCGCTGGACATGATGCTGAACATGATCAAGCGCGATTTCGGCTATCAGCTGACAGCCGGTATCTCCGAAATGTTTATCTGCGACCGTGTGCGTAACGAGTCTGACTACCAGCGTATCCCGCTGCGTCATGTACTCGGCACCACTCAGCCGAAACTGGTTGAAGCGGTATCGCTGATGGAGTCCAACATCGAAGAGGCTATCGAGCTTGATGAACTGGCTGGCTATGTCGGTCTGTCACGTCGTCAGCTGGAGCGTCTGTTCCAGAAGTATCTGCAGTGTTCGCCCTCCAAGTACTATCTGAAGCTGCGTCTGTTCCGTGCACGCCAGCTGCTGAAACAGACCTCCATGTCGATCATCGAGATCGCCGCAGCCTGCGGATTTGTCTCCACGCCGCACTTCAGCAAGTGCTACCGTGAGCATATCGGTATCCCGCCGCGTGAAGAGCGTAGCGGTATGCGTAGCCAGGAACGTTCGCAGACAGTAACGCCGCTGGTGACTACGGCTCTGCCGGGTCTGAATCAGAAGGGCGATCAGTTGCAGCGTACCAACAGTGAACTGGCGATGCGTGCGTTAAGCGAAGCGCAGTTTGAACCAACTTACGGTTCCGTCTCACTCCAGTAAACGGGTGAGTCGGCTCCGACAGAAGCCGCGTCCCTTTGGGCGCGGCTTTTTTGTTGGACTGCTTGATGCCTTTGCGCCAATCAGGAAACTCTTTCAGCTAAGCGGGTTTGAGCTTGAAAAAGAGTAAACTGACTGGGGCTGTCACTGCGCTATACGTCAGTCCGATGACGCTTTTAGAACAATCGTTGGCGTGCTTTAGTCCTATTCTGGGTGGCATTAAAGGCACCAGTAGCCGGTTTAGAGGCCGGTTCCCGTAGCTGGTTTGAGTAACAATAGGTGGAAAGATGAACGCAGCAGAGTTGCACAAAGACGCCATCGTTATCGATGGTCTGGTTTGCGGAAAAATGAACCTTGAGCTGTTCCAGGATATGCACAAGGGTGGTGTTACCACCGCAAGCTGCACCATGGCGTTTTGGGAAAACTTTCAGGGCACGGTGAATAACATCGCCGGCGTTAACAAGATTATCGATGAAAACCCTGAGATGTTGCTCAAGGTCCGCACCACCGATGATATTCGCCGCGCCAAGGCCGAAGGTAAAACCGGCGTTCTGATGAGCTTCCAGAACACCTATGCCTACGAAGACCAGATCAGCTACGTGCAGATCTTCAAAGAGCTGGGCGTGGGCATCGCACAGATGTGCTACAACACCCAGAACCTGGTAGGTACCGGCTGCTACGAGCGTGACGGTGGTCTGTCTGATTTCGGTCGCGAAATCATGTGGGAGATGAACCGCGTCGGCGTGATGTGCGACCTCTCTCATGTAGGCTCCAAGACCTCCGAAGAAGTGATCCTCGAGTCCAAGAAGCCGGTGTGCTATTCACACTGTCTGCCGAGCGGTCTGAAAGAACATCCGCGTAACAAGTCAGATGAAGAGCTGAAGTTCATCGCTGACCGCGGCGGTTTCGTTGGTGTGACCATGTTTGCGCCGTTCCTCAAGAACGGTATCAACTCCACCATCGAAGACTACGTTGAAGCGATCCGTTACGTGTTCAACATCGTCGGTGAAGACCAGATCGGTATCGGTACTGACTTCACACAGGGTCAGGGCCAGGACTTCTTTGAATACCTGACTCACGACAAGGGCTACGCCCGTCGCCTGACCAACTTCGGTAAGATCATCAACCCGAAAGGTATCCGTACCCTGGGTGAGTTCCCGAACCTGACCGAAGCGCTGCTGAACGATGGTTTCACTGAAACTCAGGTTCGCAAGATCATGGGCGAGAACTGGGTTCGCATCCTGGGCGAAGTCTGGGGCGAGTAATCTCGGCAAGGCCCGTTGGCGGGTTTTGCTGCTCTAAGCCGGTTTCAGCCGGTTCCCAGAGCTGAATAACATTAAGATCGAGAGCCTCGGCTCTCGGTCTTTTCGTGCTGCTGTTTTAATCCTCTGTTCTCTGTTCCCGGCCTTCGCTCCTTGGCCGTCGGTCTCGCTTCTCTGCTTTTTTCTTCTTTGGTCGCTCTCTTGGCTGCATCCTGTTGCCTGCTCCAGGTGTGTCGCTTTTGTATCTATTGATCGGTTTCGGCGCGCCAGTCGGAGCTCCGCAACAGGGTTTATTTCTGCGCAGGGCCACGCCAGGACGGTTTTTCGACTATTAATTGATAAGAAATTTTCGCCATGTCGTTTTCTGTCCCTCTATTTCGTTTGGATGACGCAAACAGAAAAGGCCCTTGTTGCGCATGCTCGTAGTGTTGGTGGCATGTGAACACCCGTTGTCGATATCGGAACGGGAATGTCGGGCGATGAAGGCATTTCGGCTTGAGCTCAGACATCACGGGAGGTCTGGAGAGTCGGTGTTGTTGTTTGAATGGTGCGTGAAGCGCTGTATCAGACAGGAATGAACCGCTTAACCGGTAGAAACACGAGGGTTATTTAACCCCTTCGTTTCCAGTGTTATGCGTGTCGTTTCCAGCAACATTGGCCCCTAAGTGCCTACCTATAATGCGGACAAATGCCCTTGTTGGAGGTTGAGAATATGAGTAGCCACGCACCTGAAATGCCGATCAATGTAGACGACGAAACCGGCGTCTGGACCACCGATGCACTGCCGATGCTGTATGTGCCGCGCCACTTCTTCGTTAACAACCACATGGGTATTGAAGAAGAGATTGGTGCTGAGCGCTACGCAGAGATCCTCTACAAGGCTGGTTACAAGTCCGCCTACTACTGGTGTGAAAAGGAAGCTGAAGCGCACGGTATCTCTGGTGCTGACGTCTGGCATCACTACCTGAAGCGTCTGTCTCAGCGCGGTTGGGGCTTCTTCATCACTGAAGAGCTGGATATCGAAAAGGGCACCGCTCGCGTGCGTCTGGAAAACTCCGCGTTCGTTTACCAGTACGGCAAGGTTAACCGCAAGGTGGATTACATGTTCACTGGCTGGTTCGCCGGTGCTCTGGATCAGATCGCTGAAAGCCTGGGTTACTCCGTACGCACTAAAGCCGTACAGACCCAGAGCGCCGCAGAAGAAGGCTATGATTACGGCATCTTCGAAGTGACGCCCGTCGCTTAAATAAAAGTGCTGAGCTAATTCAGCGAAAACAAAAGAACCAACCCGGAGCCGCCATAGGCGGTTTCGGCCCTTAGTAAAGTTGGGGTGAACCATGTCGCAGTTCGATGCACTGTTCCAGCCGTTGAACATCAACAAGCTGACCATCCGTAACCGTATTGTCAGTACCGCTCACGCCGAGGTCTATGCGACCGATGGCGGTATGACTACCGATCGTTACGTTAAATATTACGAAGAGAAGGCCAAGGGCGGTTGTGGTCTCTGCATCTGCGGCGGTTCCAGTGTTGTCTCCATCGACAGCCCGCAGAGCTGGTGGAGCTCGGTCAACCTGTCTACTGACCGTATCATCCCGCACTTCCAGAATCTGGCCGACGCAGTGCATAAGCACGGCGGCAAGATCATGATTCAGATCTCCCACATGGGCCGTCGTTCCCGCTGGGACGGTGAAAACTGGCCGAACCTGATGTCTCCGTCAGGCATCCGTGAGCCGGTACACCGCGCGACCTGTAAGACCATCGAAGAGGAAGAGATCTGGCGCGTTATCGGCGACTTCGCGAAAGCCGCCGTACGTGCGAAAGAGGGTGGCCTGGACGGCGTTGAGCTGTCTGCAGTGCACCAGCACATGATCGACCAGTTCTGGTCTCCGCGTGTGAACAAGCGTACCGACGAGTGGGGCGGCACCTTCGAGAACCGTATGCGTTTCGGTCTGGAAGTGGCTAAAGCCGTACGCGAAGCGGTGGGTCCTGACTTTGTTGTCGGCATGCGTATCACCGGTGACGAGTTCCACCCGGACGGTCTGAACCACGACGACATGAAGCAGATCGCGGCGTACTACGACGCGACTGGCCTGATCGACTACTTCGGTGTGGTCGGTTCCGGTTGTGATACTCACAACACCCTGGCTAACGTTATCCCGAATATGAGCTACCCGCCGGAGCCGTTCCTGCACCTGGCGGCCGGTATCAAGGAAGTGGTTTCCGTTCCGGTTATCCACGCCCAGAACATCAAGGACCCGAACCAGGCCAAGCGTATCCTGGAAGCCGGTTACGTTGATTTTGTCGGTATGACCCGTGCGCACATCGCTGATCCGCACTTCATCGCCAAGATCAAGATGGATCAGGTTGACCAGATCCGTCAGTGCGTCGGTGCCAACTACTGCATCGACCGTCAGTACATGGGTCTGGATGTACTCTGCATCCAGAACGCTGCGACCTCCCGTGAATACATGGGTCTGCCGCACATCATCGAAAAAACCACTGGCCCGATCCGTAACGTCGTCGTTATCGGCGGTGGTCCCGGTGGTATGGAAGCAGCCCGTGTCGCCGCCGAGCGCGGTCACAAGGTGACCCTGGTCGAGAAAGCGGAAGAGCTGGGCGGTCAGGTAACTATCGCTGCGAAAGCACCGCAGCGTGACCAGATGGCTGGTATCACCCGCTGGCTGGCGATGGAACTGGATCGTCTGGGTGTTGATGTTCGCCTGGGTACCGACGCTAACGCTGACATGATCCGTGACCTGAAGCCGGATGTCTGTGTCCTGGCTACCGGTGGTACACCGTTTATCGAGCAGAACCCGGAGTGGGGCGCTGCCGAAGGTCTGGTCGTATCCAGCTGGGATGTGATCAACGGCGTGGTCGAACCTGGCAAAAATGTTCTGATCTACGACACTATCTGTGAGTTCTCCGGTATGTCCGCAGCGGACTACCTGGCGGCTAAAGGCTCCATGGTTGAGCTGGTGACCGACGATATCAAGCCGGGTGTGGGCATCGGTGGTACCACCTTCCCGACCTACTACCGCAGCCTGTATGAGAAAGAGGTGATCATGACCTCTGATCTGATGCTGGAGAAGGTATACCGTGAAGGCGACAAGCTGGTAGCTGTGCTGGAGAACGAGTACACCGGTCAGAAGGAAGAGCGCGTTGTTGACCAGGTTGTGGTCGAAAACGGCATCCGTCCGAACGAAGCGCTGTACTACGAACTCAAGGCTGAGTCTCGCAACAAGGGGCAGATCGACGTCGAAGCGCTGTTTGATATCAAGCCGCAGCCGGTACTGTCCGAGTCTGGTGATGGCATGATCCTGTGGCGCCTGGGTGATTGCGTATCCCAGCGTAACACCCACGCTGCGATCTACGACGCACTGCGTCTCTGCAAGGATCTGTAAGCGCCGGTTGGCAGGGCGCCCGGAACAGTGAGTCCGTTGAAGACTATCCGACACGCACCGGCAGGGATGCCGGTGTGAGCCCTTCAGGGAATGAGTGAGGGCAAGTCTGAGCCGTTCGACTCTTACCGTCCGCAAGCGTTCTGCCTTCTCTATGCCTAGGTTATTTCAAGAGGGCTCATCATGATCCTCGATTGGTTACTTCCCGTTCTGATCTCAGTGGCGCTGCTGCTGGCCGTGGCCGGCATGCTCAAGCGGATCAGTCTCTGGCGCGCCGGTCAGCCGGAAAAAGTCAGCTTTTTCTCTGGCCTGATGGCGATGCCGCGCCGCTACCTGGTGGATCTGCACCACGTAGTTGAGCGTGATAAATACATGTCTAAAACCCACGTGGCGACCGCGGGCGGCTTTGTGCTGTCGATGGTGCTGATTCTGGCGGTACACCTGTTCGGTGTTGAAAACCGCTGGCTCAGCTACGCGCTGCTGAGTGCCCTGGTGCTGATGTTCGTGGGCGCGCTGTTCGTCTTCAAACGTCGTCTGAACCCGCCGTCGCGCCTGTCGAAAGGCCCCTGGATGCGACTGCCGAAGAGTCTGCTGATGTTTGCTGTCAGCTTCTTCATCGCAACCCTGCCTGCCGCCGGCATCCTGCCGGAAAACTTCGGCGGCTGGTTACTGGCTGCCGTGCTGGCTGCCGGTATCGTCTGGGGTATGGGTGAGCTGCTGTTCGGCATGGGCTGGGGCGGTCCGATGAAGCACGCCTTCGCCGGTTCCCTGCACCTGGCGTTTCACCGTCGCCCGGAGCGTTTTGGTGGTGGTCGTTCCACCGGTCTCAAGCCGGTTGACCTGACTGCGGCCAAACTGGGTGTTGAAAAGCCCACCGACTTCAAATGGAACCAGCTGCTTGGCTTCGACGCCTGCGTTCAGTGTGGTAAGTGTGAAGCGATGTGCCCGGCGTTTGCCGCTGGCCAGCCGCTGAACCCGAAAAAACTGATCCAGGATATGGTCGTTGGTCTGGCTGGCGGTTCCGATGCCAAGTTCGCCGGTAGCCCCTACCCGGGTATTGAAGTGGGCAAGGCTGAAGGTGGTCCGAACAAGACCATCACTGAAGGTCTGGTGAGCCCGGATACGCTCTGGTCCTGCACCACCTGCCGTGCCTGCGTGGAAGAGTGCCCGATGATGATCGAGCACGTGGACGCTATCGTCGATATGCGCCGTTTCCTAACCCTGGAAAAGGGCAACACCCCGAACAAGGGTGCCGAGGTACTGGATAACCTGATCGCCACCGATAACCCGAACGGTTTCAATCCGGGCAGCCGCATGAACTGGGCCGCGGATCAGAACCTGCGCGTTATGAAAGACGTGAAGGAAGCTGACGTGCTGTTCTGGGTATCCGATGGTGCGTTCGACATGCGCAGTCAGCGTATTCTGCGCTCCTTCGTCAAGGTGCTGAAGGCCGCCAACGTGGACTTCGCGGTACTCGGTGATGAAGAGCGTGACTCTGGTGACGTAGCCCGTCGTCTGGGTGATGACGCCACCTTCCAGAGCCTGGCGAAGCGCAATATCGCCGCCATGAGCCAGTACAAGTTCAAGCGCATCGTTACCACGGATCCGCACGCATTCCACTGCTTGAAGAACGAGTACGCTGACCTCTACCCTGAAGGTCAGAAACCGGACTACGAAGTGCTGCACCACACTACGTTCATCAATGAACTGGTGAAGGCTGGCGCACTGAGCCTGGAAGAGTTCAAGGGCGGTACCGTGACCTATCACGATCCCTGCTACCTGGGCCGCTACAATGGTGAGTACGACTCCCCGCGCGAGCTGCTCAACGAGCTGGGTATCGAAATTGCCGAGATGGAACGTTCCGGCTTCCGCTCCCGCTGCTGTGGCGGTGGTGGTGGCGCCCCGATCACCGATATTCCGGGTGAACGCCGTATCGCCGATATGCGTATGGCCGAAATCAAGGAAACCGGCGCAGAGCTGGTAGCGGTGGGCTGTCAGCAGTGTACAGCGATGCTTGAGGGTGTGGTTGAACCCCGCGCCGAAGTGAAAGATATCGCCGAGCTGGTAGCTGATGCGCTGATCGAAGGGGATGCTCCGGTCTCTAAGAAGAACGGCAAGCAGGCTAAACCCAACGCTGACAAGCGGGTAGCTGAGGAGATCCTGTAATGAGCGATGAGATCATCCGTCGCGATCCGCGAGCCGAGTGGATCGCACGCAACCGACTGCACCCGCTGCATGACGCCATGCAGCAGGCCGGTGCGGCGGAAACGCGCGGCCCTTCTGGTCTGATTCGCCGTAACCCGCATGCGGTCGGCTTTATCGGCCCGAACGGTATCAAGCGTATCGACCGCATGAACGGTAACGGCCCGGCCGTGGGTGGACGCCGCAGTGCCGGCGCCGCCAAAGAGGTCGAGCTGCCGCTGCACAAGGTTGAAAACCCGGATTACTACGTGGTTGTGGTTCCGGACATGGTCGGCGGTCGTCTCAGTGGTCATGACCGTGACGTGATTGGCCAGGCGCACAAGCTGATTCGTGAAGGCGAGGGCGCGGGCGCAGTGTTGGCTGTCGTCTTCGGCGAGCATCGTGAAGAAGCGTTCGACAAGGCCGGTGTAGACCGTCTGCTCAACATCACCGGTGAAGCCTTTGAAGGTTACACCCCGGAGCTGCGTGTCGCTGCTCTGGAACAGGTCGAGAAAGAGTACGCGCCGAAATACTGGCTGCTGCCTGACAGCGTCGCTGCCGGCTTCGAACTCGGCTGCCGACTGGCTGCTCGTATTGGTGAGCGCCCGGCGACTCAGGCCTGGCAGGTCAGCAGTGAAGAGGCGATCTGCCGTGGCGCCGGTGGTACCACCGACATCACTCGCAAGACGCCGCGTCTGATGCTGCTGGCGGAAGAGTGTGCCGAGCCGATCGACGAAACCCGTCATGAAGTGCTGCCGGTTGAACTGGAAGCCAGTGTCAGCGTTCAGGCGGTTATTCAGGATTGCGGACAGGTTGCGGTTGATCCGAACGCCATCCCGCTGGGTGAGGCTGAGTTCATTCTGTCCGCCGGTAACGGTGTCACCGACTGGAACCAGTTCCACCAGGCGGCCGAAGCCTTGGGCGCCACCGAAGGCGCAAGCCGTGTGGCGGTGGACGATGGCAACATGCCGCGCTTCCGTCAGGTCGGCGCCACCGGTACCTGGGTTACCGCCCGCGTTTACGTGGCGGTGGGTATCTCCGGTGCGGTTCAGCACCTGCAGGGTATCGGCCAGTGCGACAAGGTTATCGCAATCAATACCGATGTGGGCTGTGACATGGTCAAGCGTGCCGCGCTCAGCTGTATCGCAGACAGTGGGGAAGTGATGGCCGAGCTGATTCGTCTGGCCAACGCTTACCGTCAGGAGGTGGTTGAAAATGCAGCCTGATAAACAGAACGCCAACCTGCGCATCGCAGCGCTGGTCTCCGTCGGCAAGCACCCCGGTTCAGGTCGAGCGCGCCGTGCCGAGCAGGACGCCCGTGCCGTTGAGATGGGCCTGGCCATGGCGCCTCAGGGTCTGGAAGTACTGCACGCCGGTGATCCGCACGCTGAAGCCCTGCGCGCCTATGCGGGTATGGGATTGAAGAAAATTCGGATCCTGCAGCAGGGTGAAAACGCGGATGCGGTGCCTGCGCTGAGCCAGTACCTGGGTGAAAGCAAGCCCGATATCGTGTTGACCGGCGTACGCGCCGAAAGCGGTGAATCCTCCGGGATGATGGCTTACCTGTTGGGCGAAAAGCTCGGCATGCCGGTGGTGACACGTATCGCCGAGATCGTCAGCATCGATAACGGCCAGGCGAACCTGCTGCAGGCGCTGCCGCGCGGTCAGCGTCGCGCCCTGCGTGTACCGCTGCCGTTCGTGGCCAGTGTCGATATGGCCGCCGCGGCGCCGCGTCAGAGCGCCTTTGGCCCCGCCAGCCGTGCCGAGATGGAAGCCAAAAAGGCTGATGTCGAGGTGCGGGACGAGGTTCAGGCCAGCTGGAGCGAAGCGCCGGCGCGTAAGCGACCCAAGCGTCTCAAAGTGGTCAAGGCGAAAACCGCTGCTGATCGCTTCAAGGCGGCTACCGCCAAGTCCTCAGGGGATGGTGGTAAGGTGCTGCGTGACAAGCCGGCCAGTGAAATGGCCCAGGCAGTCTTCGATCTGCTGCTGGAAGAGGGCGTTATCCGCTGATTCCCGGCTGACTGAAAGCTTGCGAAACGAAAAACCGGCATCGATTGCCGGTTTTTTTGTGCCTGGGGCTAAGGGTGCTTTTTTGGGTTAAATCCGCCGAACGTGCTTTGATTGAACCGCTTAGTTCAGTGAAATTACTATTTTCGTCGGTGTCGCTCAGGGGAATGTGTGGGGCGATCATAAACACTTGTTTAATACTTAACCCGGGCAGAATCTACCCATATTCCGAGCCAAGACAGACAGCCTCACCTCTGTATGCCTCTGCGGAGTATATCCCCTGTTGAAGGCTGGTATTGGTTACCCACTGATTACCAGTTGCACGGCAAGTTTCCGGTGCACCCCGGAGCAATTCACGGTTCTAATCTTTAGTCCCTCCATATGGAGGGGCTTTTTTTCTTCTATTAATCATGCTGGCAGGATAAAGCTCTATTGGTCGGCGGGTTTTTAGCTTTTTATAGAAAAAAGCACCAACATTAGATATGTCGCAAATAGATAAGGCCTTTGCGCCATGTCGCAATTCCCCGGGTTTTAGCCCGGTTCCTGTCGCTAATGGAACAACACCAGATACCCTTATTCGTAGTATGGAGAACGTCTTGTAGCCACGGCCGCTTCGATCCGGTTTTCCGGGTCGGGAGTTCCTCTCGCTCTTTTGCAGATCACCCCCGTTCTGCAGCGGTCTGGCAAGCAAAAAATAAGAAAAACAGGGCCGCTTCAGGTAATGAGCCTGGCGGTATAGAGCGTTCGAAGGAGAGCTTAATGAAAGGTGTGAATAAAGGTCAGGCCGTCGCTGAAGCGGCGGTTATCACCGCGGAATATGATACGGACTACCAGGTAGGTCAGGACAACGTCAAACTTCTCGGGCTGGATGTACACAACCCCGTGTTCGGCATCAGTGCCGGGCTCATTCTGCTGTTTATCATAGGAACTCTGCTGTTCCCGGTCGGTGCAAAAGAGGCTCTCTCTGGTGCTAAAGGCTGGTCGATTGAAAACTTTGACTGGCTGTTCATGGTCGGTGGAAACCTGTTCGTCGTATTCTGTCTGGCGCTGATCCTGCTGCCGGTCGGTAAAATCCGCCTCGGCGGTGTTAATGCTAAAACTGAATTCTCCACTATCTCCTGGTTCTCCATGCTGTTCGCAGCAGGCATGGGTATCGGTCTGATGTTCTGGAGTGTCGCCGAGCCGGTGGCTTACTACACCGACTGGTATGGCACCCCGCTGAACGCTGCCGCAGGTACGCCTGAAGGCGCAGCCATGGCACTGGGCGCGACCATGTTCCACTGGGGTCTGCATCCCTGGGCAATCTACGCGGTCGTAGGTCTTTCCCTGGCGTTCTTCGCCTACAACAAAGGCCTGCCGCTGACCGTCCGTTCCGCTTTCTACCCGATCCTCGGTCGCGGTACCTGGGGGCCGATCGGTCACCTGATCGATATCCTGGCGGTGTTGGCAACCATCTTTGGTCTGGCTACCTCCCTGGGCTTCGGTGCGCAGCAGGCGGCCGGTGGTCTGAACTACCTGTTCGGTATCGCTAACGACCTCTCCACCCAGGTGGCGGTGATCATCGTTGTTACCGGCATCGCGCTGTTTTCAGTGGCCCGTGGCATGGACGGTGGCGTCAAACTGCTCTCCAACATCAACATGGTTATCGCCGCAGGTCTGATCGGCCTGATTATCGTGATCGGTCCGACCCTGAAGATCTTCTCCAATGTCGGCACCATCTTCGTCAGCTATGCTGAAAACATCATCCCGCTTTCCAACTGGATTGGTCGTGAAGATGGCACCTGGTACCACGGCTGGACCGTGTTCTACTGGGCATGGTGGGTCTCCTGGTCACCGTTCGTCGGCATGTTCATCGCCCGCGTTTCCCGTGGCCGTACCGTGCGTGAATTCGTCATCGCGGTGCTGCTGGTACCGACAGCGGTCACTCTGATCTGGATGGCTGTGATGGGCGGAACCGCCATAGAGCAGGCAACCAACGGTGTTGGTCAGCTGGCCAACGGTATCAGCGATGTATCCCTGGCGATGTTCCACATGTTTGAGAACCTGCCGCTGACATCGCTGCTCTCTGCTGTCGGTATCGTGCTGGTGCTGGTGTTCTTCATCACCTCGTCCGACTCCGGCTCTCTGGTGATCGATAGCATCACTGCAGGCGGAAAAACCGATGCTCCGATGCCGCAGCGCATGTTCTGGGCGTCCGCAGTCGGTATCATTGCCGGCACCCTGTTGGTGGGCGGTGGTTCCGAGGCGCTGAGCGCGCTTCAGTCCGGCGCGGTTGCTACAGGCTTGCCGTTTACCATGGTTCTGATTTTGATGTGCCTGAGCTTGTACATGGGGCTCAAATCCGAGGTGCATCTGCACTAAATCTAAAGGAGTTTTCCCAATGATGTTCGCCGACCTGATTGACCTGGAGGATTTTGCAAGCCGTCTGCGTGAGCTTGGAATCCCTGTGCCGGCTGGAGCCGACGAGGCCAAGGTGGAAGGCGAACTTGAAACGTGGATCAAGGAAGGCTCTGACGAGCAGCGATCCGCACTCGGAGGGATGCTATCTGAGCTGGAGAAAGAGTTCGAAGGACTGATGTTGCCCAGCGTAGAGGAGATAGTGAAAAACGCGCAGTCGAAAATGTAGGAACGGCGCGGGCCGCTGCGCCCGCGCCAACCACCAACGATTGAAGTAAGGGGACAAGATCTATGAAATCCAAAGGCTTTAGCCTGAAAGCCCTCGCGGCAGCGGTTGCCACTGCGGCCATGCTGACCAGCACCGGTGCCAACGCACTGACCCTGAAACTGGCGACCGACTCCGGTACCAAGGGTTCTCCGGCGGGCAACGCGCTGGAGAAGTGGGGCAAGCTGATCGAAGAGAAGTCCGGTGGCGAAATCGAAACCCGCGTGTTCTACCAGAACGAACTGGGCGGACAGCAGGAGGTATTCGACCTGCACGTGGCGGGTGACGTGGACGTGATGCTGAACTGGCCGATGACGTCTTACGACAAGCGTATCGGTGTTATCTACACCCCTTACATGACCCTGTCCTGGGACGAAGCGCTGAAAGCCTACAGCCCGGGCGGCTGGGTCAACAACATGCTGGGCGGTATCTGGAGCGATATCGGCCTGAAGTTCTTCGGTCCCTGGCCGGAAGGCTTTAACGGTGTTGGTTCGCGCGGCAAATACGCGCTGAACATCGAAGATGCCGAAGGCCTGAAAGTCCGTACCATGACCGTTTTCCCGGCTCCGCAGACCATGCAGGCTCTGGGTTACCAGACCGCGGCTATCGACTGGGGTGAAGTGTATACCGCACTGCAGACCGGCGTTGTCGACGGTGAAGCCGGTAACGTTATCTACTGGGACTACGAGTACTTCCGTGACTCCCTGGATTACTACGTACAGACCAAGCACTTCTTCATGACCGGCGTTCTGTCCATGAACCTGGATACCTGGGACAGCATGAGCGAAGAAGAGCAGAAAGTCGTTGCTGAAGCGGCTGAAGAGATCATGAACGATCAGTTCAAGGCGGCTAAAGAGCAGGACGAGTACTACATCGCCAAGGCTCAGGAAGAGGGCATGGAATACTTCGAGCCGACTGATGAGCAGATCCGCGAGTTCGCCAAGGCTGCCCGTGAAAAGGTATGGCCGCAGATGGAAGAAGAGATCGGCTCTGAGATCATGGAAACGATCCGCGCGAACGCGTCTCCGCTGTAAGCGGGGTAACTGTTATAGCGAGTAAGCAATAGCGAGAAATATTAGTACTATCTAATTATAAGTTGTTGTTTTTACTCGTTGTTTTAACTCACCGGCCCGCTTTGCGGGCTGGTTCGTTCATAGGCTGGAGAAAAAATGATCGGCAGACTTTTTTCCGGACTTGATAACCGCGTGGGCTGGTTGCTGGAAGCGGCAGCGTTTCTGGCCAGCATACTCGTGGTGGGTCTGATGTTGTTTCTGGTGCTGGCGCGCTATGTATTTGGCTGGTCAGTCGTCGGGTTGCTTGAGCTGATCATGCTGTTCGGGATGTGGTTGTACATGCTCGGAGGTTTGATCGCGAGCAGGCGTAATGAGCATCTCGTCGTCGACTTTGTGGAGCTTCAGATCACGGATCAACGCCTGAAGCTGATGCACAAAGCGCTGATTTCACTGATTACCTTCATCATCTGTCTGTTCTTCGTGGTACTGGCGTATCGCATGCTGGCCTGGGGGATGCGGCGTCCGCAGTCGACACCGGGTATGGGGATTCCGCTCTGGTTGCCCCAGGCATCGATCATGCTCGCGGCGGTGGGCTGCAGCTGTTACGCGCTGCGCGATGTTATCTGCGCACTGACTGGTATCAAACGACTGAAAGGGGGGCATTGAGATGGAAGGTTTGATCGCAATTGGCATCCTGCTGGTGCTGATGATCATCGGCGTTCCGGTGGCCTGGTCGTTTGCCGGCGTGCTGGCATACCTGGTCTACGCCTTTGATGCCAACCTGAACACCCTGATGTTGCAGGGCTATCGTTCGGTTGACTCCGTTATCCTTATCGCGCTGCCGTTGTTTGTTCTGACCGGCTACATGATGCAGAGCGGCGGTATCGCCAAGCGTCTGGTGGACTTTATCGAGGTGATGATCGGCAAGCGGCGCGGTGGTATGGGGGCCTCCATGGTGATGGCGTCCGGTATTTTCGGTGCTATCGCTGGTACCGCAACCGCTGCTGTAGCCTCTATCGGTACGATCATGATCGGCCCGCTGGAGCAGCGTGGCTATCCGCGCGCTTACTCATCGGCGCTGCTGGGGATCTCCTCGCTATTGGGGATTCTGATCCCGCCCTCAATCACCATGATTCTGTTTGCCGTGGTCACCCGGCAGTCGGTGGCGGCCTGCTTTGCCGCATCGGTTGGGCCGGCGATTCTGTTGATTATCGGGCTGATTATCGCCAACCGCTTCAGTGTTGGCCGTTTCTTCGAGGAAGTCAGCAGCGCTGCCAATGATGGGCTCGAGCAGCTGCCGGGCAAGGGGCGCGCGACTATCCGTGCTTTCCCGGCGCTATCGCTGCCGATCATTATTCTCGGTGGTATCTACGGCGGTGTCTTCACGCCTACCGAAGCGGCTGCTGTGGCGGCCTTTGCGGCGATGATGATCGGCTTCTTTATCTACAAGGATCTGAACCTCAAGAGCTTCGCCCGTGGGGTGGTTGCGGCTGCCGAGACCACCGGTACCGTGATTCTGATTCTGCTGTTCAGCTTCATGATCGGACGCATTCTGGCGTTTGAGCGGATTCCTCAGGATCTGACCGAGCTGGTGCGCACCATGATCGAGAATCCGCTACTGATTCTGATCGCGGTGAACCTGTTCCTGATCCTCGCCGGCATGATCATGGATGATGTATCGGTCACCGTGGTGGTGGCACCGCTGTTCCTGCCGTTGATGGTCGATACCGGTGTGCATCCGGTGCACTTCGCTTCCATCGTCGCTTGCTCCGTGGTGATCGGAGCGAACAGTCCGCCGGTGGCGCCGATACTCTATATGGCGTGCCGCATCGGTAAGGTGTCGATCCATAAAACCGTGATGCCTGCACTGGGTCTGATGGCCTTTGTCGGCCTGCCGGTGATGATGGTAACCACCTTTGTGCCGGAACTTTCCCTGTTCCTGCCGCGCCTGCTGGGTTTTGTCTGAGTAGAGTGCACTCCGGATGCTCTGATCAACGCCGCATTTGCGGCGTTTTTTCTTTTTGGCGTCGGCATCGATTCCGTAGATGCTCAAAAAATGCATTTTTGCGCGCGGGGACGGTGTAAAAGGCGATTCCCGCTTGAAAAGCGCGGAATAGATATGGCTCTATAGTCAGACATACAGGCGAGAAAAAGACCTGACATAATGAAAAAAACCTTCCCTCTTGTCTTGGCCGTATTCGCTATCGCGCTCATCGGTATTTTTAGTCGCCCCTCCGGTTACCTGGCCGATCTCTGGCCCGCGAATTCCCTGATCCTTGGTTTAATGCTCCGCAACCCCCAGCTTGCTAGAAGCGGCTTCTGGCTCTGGTCGGGGCTGGCGATGGTTGTGGCCGATCTGATAACGGGCAGCAGTGTGATCAAGGCTCTGGTGTTGAACACCGGCAATATCTTCAGCGTGATGGCCGGGTTGATCGTGGCGCGACGCTGGCGGCTGGCGCTGTACCCGGTCAAGGATGTTGTCGATGTGTTGAGTATTGCACCGGTGGCTCTGGCCGCAGCGGTGGCGGCGGGGCTGTTTGGCATGTATGCCAACCCTCTGCTGTTCGATGGCAGTGTCGCTGATGGCTTCACCTACTGGTTAGTCACCGAGTTTGTGAACTATGTCGTTTTTCTGCCGCTGTTTATCGTCGCGCCGGCCTTCAGCGCGCTAAGTAGTGGGGCAATAAAGGCCTGTCTGGCGCGCATGAATCTTCTCAGTCTGCTTCCCGGTGTGTCTGTGATCGCGCTTTGTCTGCTGGCGATGACCATCAGTGGTCCGGGGGTTATTGCCGTTCCGCTGATCGGCTTGCTCTGGTGCGCCTTTGCGTACAGCGTGTTCAGTACCGCGTTGATCACGCTGGTCTACTGTGTCTGGACGCTGATCTCGCTGTCCAACGGCTATATCGATCCGGATCAGCAGATCTCCTACTGGTTGAACGTGATCTCCCTGCGGGTGACTGTGGCGATGGTCGCGCTCGTGCCGATCATTCTGTCCTGCTATATCCACTGCAACCGCTCCCGGCTGCGGGATCTGGAATACGCCTCCAACCATGATGAGCTGACCGGTACGCTGACCCGGCGAGCGCTCTATAACCTGGTGCAGGGTGAGGATGAGCAACCCGAGTCGATGACGCTGTTGATGATCGACCTCGACCATTTCAAGTCAATCAACGATAACCATGGCCATCCGGTCGGTGACAGGGTGTTGAAGCATTTTGTCGAGATAGCACGGCGATGCCTGCGCCCGGATGATGCTTTCTGCCGCATGGGGGGAGAGGAGTTCATGGTCGTGCTGCGTGACTTGCCTGCGGATGGCGCGAATCGGGTGGCGGCGAGAATTCGTGCCTCGTTTGAGGAAAGCCCGTTGATACTGGAGAGCGGTGAGCTGATCGATGCCACGGTCAGTATCGGGGTTGCCGTTAGGTACAGTGATGAGGATGACTTCGATGCCCTGGCCATCAAGGCAGACCGGGCACTTTACGAGGCGAAGCAAAGCGGGCGAAACAGGATTATCCATTTCGCTGACTGAGTTTTTCGTTCTTCAAGGCGATACCCGGCGCTACAAAAAAAGGCCGCTCATAGAGCGGCCAAAGGATGTACAACGACGGTTTACCCCAAATCTTACAGCACGAAGGTGATCGCCAAGTTGTACAACAGTGCCACAGCAAAACCGAGAGGCGCGGCGCGGAACAGCAGTTGCGGGAATAGATCCCTGCGGTTCTCGTCGCTCGGGCAGGCGCCAAGAATAAGGCTGCCGCCGGAAGAGAAGGGCGAAATAGAGGTTGCCTGAGCGCCCACCACGATACAGATAAAGATGATCATCGGATCGATACCCAGGTTCGCGGCGATGGACGGCACGATCGGGAACAGGGCCGGCGTCACCACGCCCAGGGTGCTCGCGAACAGCGACATCAGCGCGCCGACCACGCCGAAGGCGACCGGTACCAGCGCAGACGGGATGTTGGTGCCGATCCAGCTGGACAGCTGATCAATGGCGCCTGCCTTGATGGCGATGGAGATCAGCATACCGACACCACAGATCATGATCAGGGTGCTCCACGGCAGGGACGCGATCGCCTTGCGCTCATCACCCAGTTTCAGCATCAGCGCGAGCACCGAGAAGATGCTGGCCACCAGGCCGATGTTGATCTTGGAGTTGATGAAGGTGATGGTCTCGTTATCTGGCATCAGGATCGCAGAGATCGGCGCCGCCAGCACCAGCAGCATCATCACCAGGGTCAGAGTCAGCGTGGTTTTCTGCTTCGAATCAAACGCACGCGGCTTGTCGATGCTAAAGCCGGATTCTTTCATCGTCTTCGCATGACCGGTCAGGAAGACAAGGCCTGTGATGACCAGCAGAGGAATGACGGCTGTGGAGATAAAGATCCCCAGGGCGTTGATAAAGGCGTCTTCCTCGGAGAAGCCGGCGCCCATCATCAGTGTACGGAAGATGATACCGCTCTGGCTGGAGACGAAGTTCGCACCCGCCAGGGCGCCGTAGTTCACCGACATGGCGCCAACGATCATGCTCATGCCGGTGCGCTGGCAGACCAGCAGCGTCAGCGGCGCCATGAAGGCGAGTACGGTGTAGTAACCGGCGCCGAGGGCAGAGATCAGCGTAGAGCTGAAGAAGATCGCGAACGGCAGAAAATGGGGGAATTTCCGGCAGCTGTAGAGCAGGTGCTCGGAGAGTTTTTCCAGCGTACCGTTGATAATCGCGAAACTGTAGAACAGCGACACCGAGAAGATGATAAAGAAGATCTTCAGCGGCCAGAGTTTGATCACCTCGTTCGGCGACATGCCCATGGCGAAGCAGCCGATCAGGTAAGCGAAAGCGATAGCGAACAGACCAATATTGATCCGCGTTTTGTAGCCCAGTGCGATGGCGAGGACGATAGCCCCCACCACAATCAAGCTCATCATACTTGTAACCCTAAGTTATTGTTTTCGGATCAAACAGTCTGATTGAATCGGAAAAGGTTGATTGCGTTATCGACCAGTATCCGGCGCTGTTCCTGTGCATCGGTTACCAGTGAAGTGAAAAAGGCGAACTGCTCTTTGTAGCTGGTACTGTTCTCGAACTGGGTATTCGGCCAGTCACTGCCCCAGACCAGGCGATCGATACCGCCCATGGTCTTTCTCAGGATCTCCAGCATCTGTCCGGCCTGTTCGAGATCGGCCTCCGCACGATAGGCGGCGGAGAGTTTAATCCACATCTGCTCACTGGCAAAAAGCTCCAGCGATTTGGCGTGGTCGGCGCGCCCTGTATCGATCACGCCACCGGGGCGGCCAAAGTGATCGATCACCACATTCACGCCACTGGCGAGAATGGCGGGCACAAAGGTGTAAAGGTCATCGAAGCCGCGCTGAATCTCCACCTGCCAGTTGAGTTGGGCCAACCGGGAAAACAGGTGTTGCCAGAGCGGTGCGCTGAAATCTTCCAGCTCTTTACCAATCAGGTTCAGGCGGATGCCGACAAAACCCAGGGTATCCAGGCGATCCAGTTCCGCGTCGGAGATCTCCGGGTCAACGACTGCCACTGCACGCAGGCGTTCCGGATATTGGCGCAGAGCCGCTTCAATAAAGCTGTTATCGGTGCCAAGAAAGCTCGGCTGAATCAGGACGCCATGGGACAGTCCGCAGCTATCGATGTTGCTCAGATAGGTCTCGACAAGCGCGTCGTACTCGGGGGCGTAACGACGGTTCGCGGCCAGCGGGAGGTCACGGCAGAAAATATGCGCGTGAGTATCCACCCCTGCAATACTGGGTTTAGTAACGTCATTCATGTAGCGCGGTTACCTCTATATTTTCTTATTCGGCCCGGGTATGACTCCTGAGACTGGGCCTTCTCTATGACATATATTCATATATATGACTGGACGAACATATAGTTCGACCAATAGACTGTCAATAGATATAGACCTCAGGATTTGTCCGGATTAGAGTGTGCTTATGTTGTAAGAAGGACAGCTAAAATGAGTTCAATGCAGTTGGGTCAGGATGAACGCCTGCCTTTATATCAACGTCTTAGAGATGAAATTGCGGCCCGCATTGCGGCTGGAGACTGGTTGCCGGGCGGGGTGATTCCCACTGAAGCGGAGCTGACAAAAACTTACGGCATCGCCACCGGTACCGTGCGCAAAGCGGTGGATGAGCTGGTCAATGACGGTCTGCTGCAGAGACGTCAGGGGCGCGGTACTTTTGTGCGCCGGCCCAATTTCGATAGCTCCTTTATGCGCTTTTTCCGTCAGGAGACGAAAAACAGCGAGGGCGTACGTGAAGTGCCCGAAGGTCGGGTTTTGGCTCTGCGTAGTGAAAAGCCCTCTGGCGATGTGCGCGATGCACTGAGTCTGGCTGCCGGGGAGAAAGTGATCCATATGGAGCGTCAGCGACTGGCTAACGGTCGGGTGCTGTTCCATGAGGATATCTGGTTACCGGAAAGCCGCTTTAGCACGCTGATGACCATCGAACTGTCCGCTTTCGATAATCTGCTCTATCCGTTCTATGAAGAGGTCTGCGAGCAACGGATCGCCAGTGCTCATGAGGAGCTGGTTGTCGATGTCGCTGACGAAAAAGTGGCGGGGCAGCTTTGCATCAGTGCCGGTCAGCCGATTGTGGTGATCGAGCGTCTGGCCAGTGGCTATGACAAGACTCCGCTGGAGTACCGTATCTCCAGAGGCTCTGCCGATACCTTCCGTTATCAGATCGATATCGCCTGACGCGATCTGGATCTCAACGCTGTTTAAGGGCGTTATCCAGAACGCAAACGCCAGATAGAAAAAAGGCTGCCAGATGGCAGCCTTTTTCATTGGAACTTGCTTACTTCTCGAGGTTCTTCAGGGCGGTATCGGTGTACCAGTCCATGAAGTTGATGACGCCGAACTCATAAGTCTTGGAGTACGGGCCCGGCTGGTAGCCGATAGAGTTGATGCCGCGCTGGTTTTCTTCGCCCAGGATGCGGTCCTGGTCGTTGGTGGCATCCCAAACCTGGCGCAGGCGCTCAGGGTTGTAATCCACGCCTTCAACGGCATCTTTGTGCACGAACCACTTGGTGGTGACCATGGACTCCTGTGCGGAGATCGGCAGCACACGGAAGACGATGAAGTGATCGCTCTGCATGTGGTTCCAAGAGTTCGGCAGGTGCAGGATACGCATGGAGCCGAGCTGACGGTTCTTGATGCGGCCCAGCAGCTTGTCGCACGCCTGATCGCCATCGATGGTCATTACCTGGGTGCCTTCCTTGAGCGGCATACGGACGATACGGTTACGTACGCCGAAGCTCTTGTGCTCGTGCGGGATACCTTCAGCGTCCCACTCAGCCGCCTGACGGGCGTAGTGATCCAGGAAGTCCTGCGGAGCGCGCGGGTCGTTGGTGTCGTCCCACTCCAGGATGGTGTTCAGCAGTTCCGGGTGGCTGCCCGCACAGTGGTAGCACTCGCGGTTGTTTTCCAGAACCAGCTTCCAGTTGGCCTTTTCGTACATGTTGGATTCAACGGCCAGCTTGGTGTTCTCAACGTCGTACGGTTCCATGTACTCGTCGAGAGTTGCCAGGAACTCGTCGAAGTCACCTTCCGGCTCTTCTTTGCCCAGGCAGATGTAGATGAAACCACCGCCGACTTTGCAGTGAGCCTTTTTCAGGCCGTGCTGCTTCATATCGAAACCTTCGCCCATTTCGGTACCGGCGAACAGCAGGTTACCTTTCAGGTCGTAGGTCCACTGGTGGTAAGGGCAAACCAGGTTGGCGACCTTGCCACGGTGTTCGGTGCAAACACGCGAGCCGCGGTGGCGGCAGGTGTTGTGGAATGCATTCACGCTGCCATCAGCGTCACGTACGATCAGAACAGGGTTCTGGCCGATTTCAACAGTGAAGTAATCGCCCTTGGAGGGGATCTCGCTGGTCATACCAACGAACAGCCACTCTTTCTGGAAGATCTCTTCCATATCCAGGCGGAACATATGGGGGTCGTTGTAGAGAGGAGCCGGCAGTGAATAGTCACGGCGGCGCTCTTTGAGCATACCGGTCATCTCTTCCCGAGCCTGGTCCAGGCTCGCGTAGCTGAGGTTAAGCAGATCGTTCTGGTTCATCAGTACTGTATCTCGATCATAACAGTTGGGTTGCATGCCGCCTTGCGGCCCTCGTTAACGACCCAATACCCGGTTCTCCGTGGTGTTCAGGTGTCTGAGGGCAATCCTGCCTTTGTGTAGGGTTATTCAATATTCTGTTCACGACACCAACCCGTTCTATTTGAGACTAGGGGTGGTCAAAAAGGCCCCAAATGGTGTTTTTAAGACAATTCCACGTCGCGAATAAGTAAGTTATAAAATGTGCTTGAAATGACAATTCGCACTACACGAGATCCAGAGGGAGATCGTGAGCAAACCTATGGCATTTCAGGCTTCCAGTCGGGTAGATTCGGTCGCCGAAAAAAGTTGCAAGTCGGCCATCGTCAACCACACTGAAGTGTGGTCCAAGCCGGGCTGAGACGCCATAAATTTGTTCACCTTCTTTCTCTAAACCCAACACCCAATTTTGGAAGTGCCAGCCATGAACAACCCGAGCATTTCAATCGTCAACAGCGACGCATTCGTTCCGGTAACAACCCAGACCTGGAGCAACGGTCGTCACGCTGTGCGCTGCGTTAAGGTGATCCAGGAAACCTGGGACGTCGCCACTTACTGTTTCATGGCCGAGCAGCCGGTTATGTTCTTCTTCAAACCGGGCCAGTTTGTGACCCTGGAACTTGAGATCGAAGGCGAGCAGGTGTTCCGCTCCTACACCATCTCCAGCTCCCCGTCGGTGCCGTACAGCTTCTCCATCACCGTGAAGCGTCAGCCGGGCGGTCTGGTATCCAACTGGCTGCACGACAACATGGTTGAAGGTTACGAGCTGGCCGTTCACGGTCCGGTCGGTGCTTTCAACAGCATCGACTTTCCGTCGAACAAGGTTCTGTTCCTCTCTGGTGGTGTAGGTATCACCCCGGTGATGTCCATGACCCGTTGGGCGTTTGATACCAACACAGATGTCGATATGGTCTTTGTGCACAGTGCGCGTACCCCACGTGACATCATTTTCCATCGCGAGCTGGAAACCATCTCCTCGCGTATCTCCAACTTCGATCTGCACCTGATCTGTGAGAAGGTCGAGCCGGGTCAGTCCTGGGCCGGTTACCGCGGCTTCCTGGATCGCATCAAGCTGGACATGATCGCGCCGGACTTCATGGAGCGTGAAGTGTTCTGCTGCGGCCCGACGCCGTACATGAAAGCCGTGAAGCGGATGCTGCAGGATGCAGGCTTTGATATGGCGCGCTACCACGAGGAAGCCTTCGGTGCGACGCCGGAAGCGGTGGAAGAGCAGGCGGTAGAAGATGCCGAGCAGGCAGCGGAAGATCTGGATGCAATCGCAGCCAGCGACATGTTCAATGTCGAGTTCGCGAAAACCGGCAAAAGCGTCCGTATCGCTCCGGGGGAAACCGTTCACGCGGCGGCGGCCAAGCTGGGTCTGCATATACCGAAAGCCTGCGGTATGGGTATCTGCGGTACCTGTAAGGTGAAACGTGTCGAAGGTGACATCGAAATGTCTCACAACGGCGGTATCACCGATGAAGACGTGGCAGAAGGTTACTTCCTGTCCTGCTGCAGCATCCCGACCGGCGACGTGGTTGTAGAGTATTAATTTACAATACCGGTAAGGGCGTTGGTGGCTGTTCGCGCCGATAGCCTCAGAAAACCGGGTTAAAGAAAAGGCCGATCCATCGCTGGATCGGCCTTTTTTCGTTGTGTGGACGCTGGCGCTAGGGCAACTCAGGCAGCATCCGCTTCGCTGTTGGAATCCTGGGTGAAATGTTTGCCCAGCAGTGCATGGTAGAAGTCGCGATCGGAGAGCATGCCGACCACCTTGTTATCCTCCGCCAGCAGTACCGGCTGGCCGCTGCGGTAGCGCAGCTCGATGGCGTTACGCATGGAGACTTCCGGCGTGGTGACCATCAGCATGTTTTCAGCCACCTTATCCAGACTTTCTGACTCGTTCCAGGGAGTCACGGCCAGGGCAACTTCGCCCCGTGTTGCGCTGATCGGACGGCCTGATTCCAGTTGAACCTGGCTGTTTTCACGGGCGTTCAGCGTCAGACTGTTGTTGCTCAGTGCCATGTCAGACACATCGGTCATCAGTGAGCGGCCACGCAGCACGTTCAACGGATTGGTGTGGGCGACAAAGTCCTCCACGTAGGCGTTGCTCGGGTTGAGTACGATATCTTCCGGCTTGCCGTGCTGGATGATCCGTGCCGATTCCATGATGGCGATATGGCTGCCGATCTTTAGCGCTTCGTCCAGATCGTGACTGACGAAGAGGATGGTCTTTTTCATCCGCTCCTGCAGTTCGATCAGTTCATCCTGCAGTTGGGCGCGGATCAGCGGATCCAGTGCCGAGAAAGGTTCATCCATCAGCAGGATATCGCTGTCCATGGTAAAGGCGCGGGCCAGACCGACACGCTGCTGCATGCCGCCGGAGAGTTCATGGGGAAATTTATCCTGCCACTCTGACAGACCGACCATTTCCAGCTTTTCCAGGGCGCGGCGACGGCGCTCTTTCTTGCCGACATTCTGCATCTCCAGGCCAAAGGCCACGTTGTCCACCACGCTGAGCCAGGGCATCAGCGCGAACTTCTGGAACACCATGGAGATCCGCTTGCTGCGCAGGTGGCGCAGGGTCTGGGCGTTGCAGTTGGCCAGGTCGACCCTGGCATCGCCATCCTGAACCTCCAGGCTGCCACGGGAAACCTGGTTAAGGCCGTTAACGGCACGCAGCAGGCTGGATTTGCCGGAACCGGACAATCCCATCAGTACGCAGATCTCGCCTTCGTTAACGCTCAGAGATGCGCCCTGGACACCAACCACATCGCCGGTTTTTTCCAGGATCTCCTGGCGTGACAGGCCCTGGTCGATCAGGCTCAGTGTCTGTGCCTGGTTGTTGCCGAACACCACGTCGAGGTCTTTTATTTCTACGGCGGCCATATTAAATCTCCTCCTTGCTGCCCGGTTTCTTGCAGATGCGGTCGAGAATGATCGCCACCAGAACGATGGCCAGACCCGCTTCAAAGCCCTGAGAGATGTTCACGGTGTTGAGGGCACGAATCACCGGTTTGCCCAGGCCGTCGGCGCCCACCAGGGCGGCGATCACCACCATCGACAGCGACAGCATGATGCACTGGGTAACACCGGCCATGATGCTTGGCATCGCAGCCGGCAGTTCCACCTTGTACAGCAGCTTGGAGTTGCTGGCACCAAACGCCTTGCCGGCTTCGAGCAGCTCTTCCGGTACCCGGCTGATGCCGAGATAGGTGAGGCGGATCGGTGCGGCGATGGCGAAAATGATGGTGGAGATCAGGCCCGGCACGACGCCAAGACCGAACAGTACCAGGGTCGGGATCAGGTAGACGAAGGTGGGGATCGTCTGCATCAAATCCAGAATCGGACGCAGCAGGGTGTACACCCAGCGCTTGTGCGCCGCCAGAATCCCCACCGGGATACCGATCAGTACCGACAGGGAGGTGGCGGTGAGCACCAGGACCAGGGTTTGCACCATCTCGGTCCAGTAACCCATATTGAGGATCAGCAGCAGCGCTGCAACGGTAAAGATCGTCAGCGACAGTTTGCGATGCAGCGCCCAGGCCATGGCTGCCACCAGGGCGATCAGTGCCCAGGAGGGAAACCAGAGGAAGACGTCTACCAGCGACAGGATTACCCACTCCAGAGAGATGGCGATGGCGTCAAAAAAGCCCGCCGCGTTCCAGGTCAGCCAGTCGACAAAGGCTTCCATCCAGTCGCCCAGCGGCAGTTTATGGTCGGTTAACCAATCCATTCAAAAGTACCTTTCTTGTTTCTTTTAACAATCGCGATGACAACAGTGATAAACAGCAGCGATCAAATTTCCAGGTGCGCTTTTACCGCGGCAAGGCCGGCTTCGCCGTCCAGGGTGGTGACGCCGTCAAGCCAGGTATCGAGCACTTCCGGGTTCTGCTGCAGCCAGGCTTTGGCGGCGTCGCTGGGCTGTTCCTTGTCATCGAGGATTGCGCCCATCACCTCGTTTTCCATCTGCAGGCTGAAGCTCAGGTTGTTCAGCAGGGTGCCCACGTTCGGGCAGGCGTCGGTGTAGCCCTGGCGCACGTTGGTGTGCACGGTGGCGCCACCGTAGTTGGGGCCGAACCAGTCATCACCGCCATCAAGGTACGCCAGCTCGAAGTTGGCGTTCATCGGGTGCGGCTCCCAGCCGAGGAAAACGATCCAGTTATCGCGGCGCACGGCGCGTTTAACCTGGGACATCATGCCCGCTTCGCTGGACTCGACGATCTGAAACTCGCCCAGTTCGAAGGCGTTTTCGTCGATCATCTCCTGGATCAGGCGGTTACCGTCGTTACCCGGCTCGATACCGTAGATGCGGCCGTTGAACTCATCGGCGTGCGCTGCGATATCGGCAAAGGAGTGAACGCCGGCATCGTAAACGTACTGTGGCACGGCCAGGGTGTATTTGGCGCCTTCCAGGTTGGCACGCAGGCTTTCCACCGTGCCGTTATCACGGTATTTGGCGATGTCGCCTTCCATGGTCGGCATCCAGTTGCCGAGGAATACATCGATATCGCCGTTGGCCATGGAGCTGTAAGTCACCGGTACTGAAAGTAGCTGGGTTTCGGTTTCATAGCCGAGCCCCTCCAGCACTTCGCTGGTAATGGCGGTGGTGGCGGTGATGTCGGTCCAGCCGACGTCAGAAAATCGCACGGTGCTGCACTGGTCCGCGGCATAGACGGCTGTTGCACTCAGGCTCAGCAGCGCGGCGCTGCCGATCGCTGTGACTAGCTTGGTGTTTGTCCTGGTGTTTTTTCTGGTAAGGGTCATTAGGTCGTACTCCTCGGTTACTGGTGGTACTTCATGGGCACTGCCAGTCACCGCCTGGTCAGCCGGGCAAGCACGGCTCGACTGAGCAGGCGGAAGATCACTGTCTGACTCCGGTGCCCGGAGCCAGCACTGGCTTATCTCTATTTATGTAATGGGCGTTTTGCCGTTTCCGGGCGTTGGCGGCTTTGCCATTGTGGATCGACCCAGAACTCGGCGTCGCTGGCGGTTTCCGGGGTTTTGCCCAGTATCAGATCGGCGGCACGTTCCGCGACCATGATCGTAGGGGCGTTCAGGTTGCCGTTGGTGATCGTCGGGAAGATCGACGAATCAACAACGCGCAGATTCTTAATGCCGCGCACGCGGCACTCGGGATCGACCACCGCCATCGGGTCATCCTTGGCGCCCATGCGGCAGCTGCAGGAGGGGTGGTAAGCGCTCTCCACGTTGGCGCGCACCCAGGCGTCGATCTCCTCGTCGCTCTGTACGCTGGCTCCTGGCTGGATCTCCTCGCCGCGGAACTCATCCAGTGCCGGCTGGTTAAGAATCTCGCGGGTCAGGCGGATGGTGTCGCGCCAGTCCTGTACGTCCTGTTCGGTGCTGATGTAGTTGAACAGGATGCGCGGCGCGATTTTCGGGTCCGGGCTCTCGATCCAGACGCGACCCCGGCTCTCCGGCTTGTTGGGGCCCACATGCACCTGGAAACCGTGGCCGTTAAACGCGGCCTGGCCGTCATAACGCATGGCGGCAGGCAGGAAGTGGTACTGGATATTCGGCCACTTCAGACCGGCGCGGGAGCGGATAAAACCGCAGGACTCGAAATGGTTGGTGGCGCCCAAACCTGATTTGAACAGGATCCACTGCGCGCCGATCAGCCCTTTGCTGATCAGGCCGAGCTTGGAGTTCAGCGTGATCGGTTTGTCGCAGCGGTACTGAAAGTAAACTTCCAGGTGATCCTGCAGATTCTCGCCGACGCCGGGAAGCTCATGTTCCAGTTCAACACCGGCGTTGAGCAGTACGTCTGACGGACCGATGCCGGACAACTGCAGCAGGTGCGGTGAACCGATAGAACCGGCGGACAGGATCACCTCGCGGCGGGCGAACGCCTGGTCGATCTTGCCGTGGCTTTCAAACTCGACCCCTTCGGCCTTGCCACTTTCAAGCAGGATCTTGCGTGACAAAATGCCGGTGCGAAGCGTCAGGTTGCTCCGCTTGCGGGCGCGATCCAGATAGGCACGGCTTGTGGAAGCACGCACGCCGCCGTCCACGGTCATATGCATGGGGCCGAAACCCTCCTGCTGGTAACCGTTGTAGTCGGCGGTCTGAGGGTAGCCCGCTTCCTGACCGGCATCGATAAACGCCTGGTAGAGCGGGTTCAGCGACATCTCGTTGCCGTTGTTGGTGCCCACCGGGCCCTGGCCGCCACGGTATTTATCCCCTTGGCTGCCGCCAGCGCTCCAGTGCTCGGCGCGCTTGAAGTAGGGCAGGCAATTGGCGTAGTCCCAGCCTTCGGCGCCCTGCTGTGCCCACTGTTCAAAGTCGCAGGCGTGACCGCGCACGTAGACCATGCCGTTGATGGAGGAGCCGCCGCCAAGCACCTTGCCGCGGGGGCAGTGAAGCTGGCGGCCATCCAGTCCAGGTTCCGGATCCGATTCAAACTGCCAGGCGAACTTCGGCATGTTCATCGGGTAGGAGAGGGCGGTGGGCATGCGGATCAGAATGTTGTTATCCGAACCACCGGCCTCCAGCAGCAGCACGCTGTGCTCGCCGCTTTCGGTTAATCGGTCCGCCAGCACGCAGCCTGCTGAGCCTGCGCCGACGATGATGTAATCGAATGTCTGTTTCATAGGCTTAAACCGTATCTATCCCGATCAGGCGTAGGGGGATTCGACGTCACCGAGCTCCACGAACACCGATTTGGTCTGGGTGTAGGCGGCCAGGGTCTCGATGCCGTTCTCGCGGCCAACGCCGGATTGCTTGTAACCGCCCACCGGCATTTCGGCGGGGGAGGCGCCCCAGGTGTTGATCCAGCAGATGCCGGCCTGGAGTTTGGCGATAACGCGGTGCGCGCGGGACAGATCTTTGGTGAACAGGCCCGCGGCAAGACCGTAATCGGTATCGTTGGCGCGGTTGATCACCTCCTCTTCGGAGGAGAACTTCAGCACCGACATCACCGGTCCGAAGATCTCTTCGCGCACCTGGGGCATATCGTCGCTGCAATCGGCAAACACGGTCGGAGCGACAAAGTAACCCTTGTCGAGACCGTTTTCGGTGACCCGCTCGCCACCGCAGACCAGTCGGGCGCCGGCGGTCTTGGCAGCATCGATAAAGCCCATCACCTTGCCGAGGTGTTCCTCGGAGATCAGCGCGCCGATCTGAGTGTTCGGGTTCTGCGGGTCGCCGACAACGAGTTTGGCGGTGCGCTCGGCGAGCTGCTCGAGGAAAGCGTCATAGATCGATTCATGCACGAACACGCGGGTGCCGTGGGTGCAGACTTCGCCCTGGGTGTAGAAGTTGGCCATCATGGCGCCGGAGACCGCGTTTCTGAGGTCCGCATCGTCAAAGACAACCAGCGGTGACTTGCCGCCCAGCTCCATGGTGACATCCTTCAGGCTCTGGGCGCTGGCACCCATCACCTTCTTGCCGGTGCCGCATTCGCCGGTGAAAGAGACCTTGGCGATCTCCGGGTGTCCGGTGAGCATCTGGCCGACGCGGGCATCGCCCTGTACCACGTTGAATACGCCATCGGGCACGCCCGCCTCGGTGTAGATCTCCGCCAGTGTCAGGGCGGTCAGCGGGGTTTCTTCCGAGGGCTTGAAGATCATTGCGTTGCCGGCGGCGAGGCAAGGGCCGGATTTCCACATGGCGATCTGAATCGGGTAGTTCCAGGCGCCGATACCGGCACAGACACCCAGCGGCTCGCGGCGGGTATAGAAGAAATTGGTACCGCCCAGATCCTGATGCTCGCCACCCAGGCTGGCCGCGAGGCCCGCGTAGTATTCGACTACATCGGCGCCGGTGACCACGTCCACTTCCCGTGCTTCCTGCATCGGTTTGCCGGTATCCAGTACTTCCAGGTCGGCCAGTTCATCGTTGCGTTCGCGCAGGATCTGCACCGCGCGCATCAGGATGCGGCCACGCTCAGCACCGGACATGGCGCCCCAGATCGCCTGGCCCTCTTGGGCGGAAGCAACGGCGGCATCCACATCGGCTGCGCTTGCCTGCTGCACATCGGCGAGTAGTTCGCCGGTGGCCGGGTTGCGTGTCGGAAAGGTCTCTCCGGAGCTGGCTTCACGGTGTTGGCCGTGGATGTAAAGGGTCTGTTGCTGCATCGGTTTGTACTCTTTGTTAATCAGGTGTTCGCTGTGCGGCGATTCGCGCCAAGGCGCTGGTGGAGCTCAAAAAGTTCGGGCGGGAGCTGGCGCTCCAGATAGTCGTAGATCGTCGCCACCGCCAGATCTGCGTTAATTCCCTCGGGATGGAGCGCGCCGCGCAGCCAGATCCCGTCGATCAGTGCCGCAATCGCCTTGGCGACAAAATCGGCGCGTTCGGCGGGCAGGGCGCGTTTCAGTTCTCGCTTCAAATGCGACAGCAGACGTTTCTCATTCACCCGCTGCAGTCGGAACAGCTTGTCGTGGTGCATCGCATGCGCCCAGAAGGCGAGCCAGGTTTTCACCACGCTGGAATCCAGCTGGCGCGGATCGAAGTTGCCGCGCACGATTGCCTGGATACGGCCCACCACATCATCGGGATGGGTTTGCGCCATCTGTTCCTGTACACCGATCGACAGATCCTGGAGTACCGAGCGCATGGTCGCCTCGATTAGTCCGTCCTTGCCGCCGAAGTAGTGGTTGATGATGCCGGGCGATACATTTGCCGTGCGGCCAATCAGCGCCACGCTGGCTCCATGGAAGCCCACTTCATCAATCACCTGCATGGTGGCCTTGATCAGCTGAGGCTTACGTACCTTGTCCATTCCCACTTTGGGCATAAGCGATCCGACGTAATTTTTATTGATTGAACGTTTAATTAAAAAATACGCACTTCGAAGGAGATGTCAAAGGTGATGCATGGGGTAAAAATGATAAATTATCTATCGTCTTTCAAATTGCGGCTAAAATCGCCAAATGTGCAGAAATAGTTTGATGATAAAAGTCGATTAAATATGTTGTGATGCGAAATAAATGGGTGCTTTTTCGGTGCGATCTGGTTGGTTTTTGCCCATATTTGGGGCGATTGCTTCGTGCTACGAAAGAATGTATCTCTGTTGATACGCTGTTTCTGACCCCGCCGGCTTGGGTTAGGATCGGTCAACCCCTGGTTATCAATGACCGGGTTCTCAATCAGTCACCATTCATCCGGCGGCGCAAACCTGAACCGGATGTTGTCCAGGTCAGGATCAGGGAATGACGTCAGAGATAGGCTTCGTCTTCGCAGTACTCGGAATCACCATTGCACTCTTTGTCAGCGACAAGCTGCGCATGGACCTTGTCGCGCTGATGGTGGTGGCGGTGCTGGCCGTTTCCGGAATCGTCACGCCGGCTGAAGCCGTGTCCGGTTTTGGTAACCCCACCGTGGTGATGATTGCCGCGCTGTTTGTGGTCGGTGAAGGGCTGTTCCGCACCGGCGTCGCGGCCGCTGCCGGTAATTGGCTGCTAAAGGTTGGTGGCAGCAGTGAAGTGCGGTTGCTCTGTTTTCTATTGCCGGTGGTGGCGCTGCTTTCGGCATTTATGAGCTCCACCGGCGCCGTGGCGCTATTGATCCCCGTGGTGCTGAGCATGGCGCGACGCTCAGGTATGCAGCCTTCCAAGTTGATGATGCCGCTGGCATTCGCCGCCCTGATCGGCGGTATGCTGACCCTGATCGGCACGCCACCCAATATCGTCGTCAGTGGTGCGCTGAAGGAAGCGGGGCTTGAGCCGTTTGGCTTCTTTGAATTCACTCCGATCGGTGCTGCTGTTCTGCTGGCCGGTGCTCTCTACCTGATTACGCTGGGACGCCGGCTGTTGCCCCAGCGGGATGTGGAGCAGCAGCCCGACAGCTGTGATGTGCCCGGTATGATGGCGAGCTACGGCGTCAGCGGTCAGCTGCACAAGCTGGTGGTACAGCCATTGAGTCAACTGGCGGATAAAACCGTGGTAGAGGCCGCGCTGCGCTCCGAGCATCGTGTGACCCTGGTGGGTATCCGCCGCTCGGGTTCCCTGCTCTCCAGCATTCTGCCGGTGCTGGCCAACACCCGGCTGGCGGTTAGGGACGAACTCTGGGTTTACGGTCAGGAGAGCGATATCGAACGGCTCTGCCTCAGCCATCGGCTGACCCATTATGGCTCGCCGGCCAAAGAGATCAGCCGAATGGGGCGTGAGTTCGGCGTGGCCGAAGTGATGCTGCCGCCGGGTACGCCGCTGCAGGGTCGCAGCATAAAAGAGGGCGCTTTCCGTGAGCGTTACGGCCTCAGCGTGATCGGTCTGCGGCGCCGCTGCGATCCGCTGGAAACCGACTATCGCGAAACCCGAATGGAGGGTGGCGATACCCTGCTGCTGGCCGGCAGCTGGGAGCGGATACGGGCGCTGGAAGGGCGGCGCGACCTGGTGCTGCTGCAGACCCCGGCAGAGCTGGGTGAGATTCCGGTGCATGGCAGCCGGGCACCGGTAGCCTTGCTGGTATTGGCGGCGATGCTGGTCTGTATGACTGCAGGCTGGCTGCCGGCGCTGACTACCGTTTTACTGGCGGCCCTGGCGATGATACTGACCGGCTGCGTTAGCCTGCCGGAAGCGCTGCGCTCGTTGAACGCCACCAGTCTTATACTGATTGCCGGCATGTTGCCGCTGGCGCTGGCGATGGAGAAGAGCGGGGCGCTGGCGTTTGTAGTCGAGCACCTGGTGAACTGGCTCGGTGGGGCCTCGCCGCTGTTGCTCAGTACCGGGCTGTTCCTGCTGACCTCGGTACTGAGCCAGTTTATCTCCAACACCGCAACGACGGTGCTGATTGCACCCATAGCTCTGACCGCCGCGCAGCTACTTGGTGTGAACCCGGAACCGTTGATGATGACCGTGGCTATTGCCGCTTCCACCGCTTTTGCGACGCCGATCGCATCGCCGGTTAACACCCTGGTACTGTCACCGGGTAACTACCGTTTCTCCGATTTCGCCCGGGTCGGCATTCCGCTTCAGCTATTGGCGTTGGGCATTACCCTGGTTATGACGCCACTGCTGTTCCCGTTTTAACCTCTTGGCTAAAGGGTCAGCAGAGCGTTGAGATGCTTGCAAAAAAGCACTTTTTGCGAGCATCGGCTGGCACCGTGTCGGTGCAAAAATTGGGTCTGAGTTGCTGTTTCTTGCCCCCTTGGCCTGTTGTTCCTGGTGACTCACGTTAGTTATTAATGAGTTAACCAAAGCTGGAACGTGGTTTGCTCATATTTCTTAGAGCGTTTTCATAGAACGTCTTCAAAGCGTTTTTTTGTAGACAGTCAAATTATTCCAGGCAAAGAAGCCTTCGGGAGATCACCGGCGCACGGCGCGGCAGATCTTTCGAAGGCTTTTTTATTTTTGAGAGGGAGCTTCATGGGCGGGTTAACCTATCCGGCTTTTTTGCTACTGCATCTGGTCGGCCTCAGGGGGGTGGTCTGGCTGGTGGTGCTATTTGCGCTGCTGGGGTTGAGTTGCAACCAGCTGGCGCTATTACCGGCAGCGGCTTCAGTGCTGTTCAGCCTATCAGCCTACCTGAGCGTGGCGGTGCTCTGGCAGATGTCCCGCGAGATTCGCAGTCTGCTTGATCAGTGTGAAGCGCGCGCTGATCTGTCGGTGCGCAGTGTTGCGCCGGGTGCTGACTGCCTGTTGTTGCAGCCTTTGGGGCTCTGCATTCAGCGCTTGTTGAGCCGTTCGCAGAGAGCGCATCAGGGGCTGCAACAGCGACTGGATGAGATCTCTCACTCCTCCCATGAACTGGAGCAGAGCGCCGTCAGGGTGACCCGCAGTGCCGAGCGACAGAACGATGCGGCAGGGACCGCCTCCGCGGCGGTGGAAGAACTGAATGTGGGGCTGCACGAGGTGGCGGAGTTGGCGGATGCATCCCGGCAGAGCAGTGGCGAAGCCAGCGAGCAACTGGAACAGGGCGTTGCAGAGCTTAAAACGCTGATTGAGCGGATCGCTGCCATGGCCTCCCAGGCCGCCAGTACCAGTCAGTTGATGCAGGAGTTGCGTGAGAACTCCCGCAGCATCAACGATATGTCGGTGGTGATTCACGATATAGCCGACCAGACCAATCTGTTGGCGCTCAACGCGGCCATCGAGGCGGCCCGCGCCGGCGAGACCGGTCGAGGCTTTGCCGTGGTGGCGGATGAGGTCCGGCGCCTGGCGATGCATTGCCAGGAGTCTGCCTCCGGTATCGCCACTAATATCGATACTGTGCAGCAGCATATTGAGGCGGTAGAGCAGCGCATGTCAGATCTGTCGCAGAGGGCGGAGCAGAGCCTGTCCGGTTCAAACGATGTGAGGATGCTACTGGAGCAGGTTCAGGCGCGAACCTCAGACCTGACCCACCGGGTGATACAGGTGGCGGTCAGCACCGAACAGCAGAGTCAGGCGGTGGCGGAAATTGCCGCGCTGACCGAGCAGGTCTCCCGGGGTAACAGCGAAAATCTCAGCGCCGCCGATCAGGCCCGCGCTATCTCTCACCACCTTGCACAGCTTACGGAGTCATAACCATGTACGGCTTAGACACAGTATTCGTGAGCGAAATACTTCTGCTCGCACTGCCTTTGGTTTTTGTTCTGCTGGTCGCGTTGCATCTTCGTCTCAGGGGGCGTCGCAGACGGCACCTGCACGGCAACATCGAGCAACTGCAGGTGCTGCGTGCGCTTTTAGCCGATCTGCAGCGTCACCGCGGGCTGAGTAACGGTCTGCTCTGTGGCGATAAAAGCTTGCGCCAGGAGGTCACCAGTATCTGCGACCGCCTGGATAGAAGTATCAGCAATGCGAAAACTCTCGGCAGCACTCATGCCGACACCTGGCAGTCTCTGGCCCGCCAGTGGCAGGAGGCACGCAAGATTCAGGGGCGTGATCCGTCGGTGAACCTGATAGCGCACAACAGGATCATTAGCGATACCATCTTTTTGATTGAAGATATCTACGCGGAGAAGGATCTTAGTGCCGATCACGCAGAGCTGGGTTACCTGGTCTGCATCTGGCATGAGGTGGTCCAGACTGCCGAATGGAGCGGGCAGGCGCGTGCCCTGGGGACGGGTATCGCCGCTAGGCGGCAGAGCAGTGCTGATCAGCGTGTGCGTCTGCGCTTCCTGCATCAGAAGATTACCGAACTCTCCGACCTGGCCTTCGAGCACCTGGCGCAGCGCTTTTCCGATAAGCGCAAGCTCGACGCCTGTCGCGAGGCGGTTAAGGGGTTGCTGGCCAGCCTGGAGCGCGAACTGCTGACGACCGATAAACCCAGCATAGAGGCCAAACAGTATTTCGATCAGGCTACCTGCGCCATTAACGAGCTGTTCGGGTTGGTGGATTGCGCGCTGCTGGATCTGAAGCGGGTTCACGGCGCGTGAAACCGGAACACACAGGCTGGGGCTCCAGTGCGTAGCCCCAGCGGAAATCCCTCTGTCCACTTCAGCGTTTATATCAACGCACCTCTTACAGCCCACCTATCACAATCCACCTGTACCCTGGCCGCGCTCAATGGTGCGTCTCATGACCGAAACTCTTTCGAAATAAAAGCTTAGCGTTTCTGTCATCCGCGCGTTGCCGCACTGTCATCAATCGTCCCGATAATTTCGTTCGAAGCTAAATCGCACTGCTGAGCAGTAGTAATAAGGTTCGAACGAAACTCAATGAGCTTATCTGAACGACAAAACCGCATCCTGGCCTTTCTTAACCAGGCGGGCGGTAACCTTACCAGCACCGAGCTGACCGATGCTTTCGATGTTTCGGTACAGACGATCCGCAAGGACCTCAACGAGCTGAGTAACCAGGGATTGGTACAACGGGTTCACGGCGGTATCACGCTGCCGCGGCAGAACCGCAACCTCTCGTTCAGCAACCGCCAGGTGATCAACCTGGATGCCAAGCGCTCCATCGCCCAGGCGGTGGCCGATCGCCTGCCGGAAGGAGCGTCGGTGTTTCTTGGCATCGGTACCACGCCGCAGCAGGTGGCGCAGGCGCTGCTGGGTCATCCCGGCCTGCAGGTGGTGACCAATAACCTCAACGTGGCGCTGACCCTGTGCCGCAATCCCAATATCGAAACCCTGATCGCCGGTGGCCGAATCCGCCCCTCGGACCAGGATGTGATGGGGGAGGACACCACCCGTTTTCTGCGCCGTTTCCAGGTCAACTTCGGCATTTTTGGCATCGGCGGCCTGTCGGAAAACGGCGAGTTGATGGACTTCTCGCTGGAGGAGTCCCACCTGTCGCGGGCGATTCTCGATTGCAGCGACCAGCGCGTGCTGGTGGCTGACAGCAGCAAATATCTGCGCAGTGCCCCGATCCGCACCGGCCTTCTCGATGAGGTGGATCTGTTCGTGACCGATCACCTGCCGGATCCGGTGGAGGCGCTGCTGCGTGACAAGCACACGGAGGTGATCTGTACCTCCGGCCATGAAACAGGAGAGAGCGCATGAGCCAGTTGCAGGTTCAGGGGCTTTGCAAGGCCTGGGGCGAATCCCGGGCGGTCAGTGAGCTTAACTTTTCCATCGAACCGGGCGAGTTCGTGGCGCTATTGGGGCCGTCCGGTTGCGGTAAATCCACCACGCTGAAAATGATCGCCGGGCTCGAAGAGCCAACCTCCGGGGTTATCAGTCTTAACGACAGGGACATTACGCATCTGGCGCCGGGCAAACGCGGGCTGGCGATGGTGTTTCAGTCCTATGCGTTGTTCCCACACCTGAGCGTGGCCGAGAACATTCTGTTTGGTCTCAAGGCACGCCGCGTGGCGGCCGATGAGTGCCAGCGCCGCCTGAAGCAGGTGGCAGAGCTGGTGGATCTGGGTGCGCACCTGAACAAAAAGCCGGGGCAGCTCTCCGGCGGTCAGTGTCAGCGTGTGGCGCTGGCGCGGGCGATCGTCGCGGAAGCACCGCTCTGCCTGATGGATGAGCCGCTCTCGAATCTCGATGCCAAACTGCGCAACGAGATGCGTGCCGAGCTGCGCGCTTTGCAGCAGCGACTGGGGATGACTGTGCTCTATGTGACCCACGACCAGGTCGAGGCGATGAGCATGGCGGATCGTATATTGCTGCTCAACAAGGGCGAACTGGCCCAGGAAGGCACCCCCGAAGCGTTGTACAACCGGCCCGAAAACACCTTTGTGGCGCGCTTTATCGGTAACCCGCCGATGAACCTGATAGAGCAGGGCGTTACGTTGCTTGGCGTACGGCCGGAACATGTCTATACCGCTGAGCAGGGCATGAGTGCGCGTGTCGCCGGCTGCGATTACCACGGCGCCGATACCATTATCGATGCGCAGCTGCCGGAGTTCGGCAACCAGATCGTCAAGCTGCGCAAGCCCGGCCATCAGGTGCTGCCGATCGGTATGGAGCTGAAACTCGGCTGGCAGCCGGAGCATGAGCACCGCTTCGACAAGGCGAGCGGGCAGCGTCTCGATTCCTCTTTAGCGTCACCCTCAACCAAACCATCAAGCTCTTCTTTAAATAACCCCTCCAAAACGGAGTCTTCCCATGTTGGATAAAGGCAAGCTGCATAAAGGCAAGCGACTGCTGGCTATCGCTGTTACTTCACTGGCGGCTACTGCGGCCCAGGCCCAGACCGAACTGACCATGTACTACCCGGTATCGGTGGGCGGCCCGCTGACACAGGTAGTGGACGGCATGATCGAGCAGTTTGAGCAGCAGAACCCGGATATCGACGTCAACGCCATCTACGCCGGTAACTACAACGATGCTCGTATGAAAGCGCTGGCGGCGTTGAAGAGCGGCGAACCGGCGCAGCTGTCGGTGATGTTCTCCATCGACGTGCATGAGCTGAAAGACCTGGATGCCATCGTCTCCTTCGACGACGTGGTGGAGACCGATGAGGAGCGTCAGTGGCTGGACAGCTTTTACCCGGCATTGATGGAGAACGGCAAAGTGGATGGCACCACCTGGGGCATCCCGTTCCAGCGCTCCACTATCGTCATGTACTACAACAAGGATATGTTCCGCGAAGTGGGGCTGGACCCGGAACATCCGCCGAAGAACTGGGACGAACTGGCCGCGATGGGTCAGAAACTGGTGAAGAAAGATGCCGACGGCAATGTGGAGCGCTGGGGCGCGATGATTCCGTCCACCGGTTATCCGTACTGGATGTTTGGCGCGCTGGCCAAGCAGAACGGCGCGGATCTGATGAATAGCGCCGGTAACGAGACTTACTTCAACAAGCCGGAGATGGTTGAGGCGCTACAGTACTGGAAAGACCTGGGCAGCAAATACAACGTGATGCCGGAAGGCACCATCGAGTGGGGCACCCTGCGTCAGAACTTCCTGGAAGGCAAAACCGCCATGATGTGGCACTCCACCGGCAACCTGACCGCCGTTAAGAACGCCGCCGATTTCGACTTCGGCGTCGCTTTCCTGCCGGCCCACAAAAACTTCGGTTCACCCACCGGTGGCGGCAACTTCTACCTGTTCAAGGATGCCACCCCGGATGAGCGTCGTGCGGCACTGAAACTGGTGCGCTTTATGACCTCACCGGAGCAGGCGGCTCTGTGGAGCAAGGACACCGGTTACATGGGTGTGAGCCCGGCAGCCTATGAAACCGACATCCTCAAACAGTACGTATCGGAGTTCCCGCCGGCAGCGGTGGCCCGCGACCAGCTGGAGTACGCCACTGCAGAGTTGTCGACTCACCAGTCCGGCCGTGTCCGCAAACTGCTGGATGATGCGATCCAGTCCGTACTGAACGGTCAGGCTGAGCCGCAGGAGGCGCTGGATTCTGCCCAGAACCAGGCGAAACGCATCCTGTCCCGCTACTGATCCAAAACCAGGCCGTGGCACCTCGCACGTATTAAGAGCAGGTGCCACGGCTTTGCATTGCGGGTCCGGTATTACGGGCCTGGCCGATCCATTTCAAGGCAATAGAGATGAAACGACTGTCATGGCTGCACGCCTGGCTGATGCTGCTTCCTGCGCTAGCCATGCTGATGGCATTCACCCATATCCCTGCGCTGACCACCATCTGGCATTCGCTGTTTTACCCGGCACGGGGGAGCGAACCGGAGGAGTTCGCCGGGCTCGATAATTACCGCATGATGCTGGATGACGATGTCTTCTGGCAGGCGCTGAGCAACAACCTCTGGTATGCGCTGGTGACCGTGCCGGCTTCTATGGTGCTGGCGCTGGCGATGGCGCTCTGGGTAAACGGCAAGATTCGTGGACGCGGTGCGCTGCGCCTGGCGTACTTTACGCCGACCATGCTGCCGATGATCGCCGTGGCGAATATCTGGCTGTTTTTTTACAGCCCCGAGATCGGCCTGTTCAACAAGGTACTGGGCTGGTTTGGCGTCGCCGGGATCAACTGGCTGGGCGATACCGACTGGGCGCTGCCAAGCCTGATGTTGATGACCATCTGGAAAGAGGCGGGCTTCTTTATGATTTTCTATCTGGCGGCGCTGCAGGCGCTGGATCGTGATATCTACGATGCCGCCGCGCTGGAAGGTGCCAGCCGCTGGTACCGCTTTCGCCGCCTGACGCTGCCGCTGCTGATGCCGACCACGTTGTTTGTGCTGGTCAACGCCGTGCTCAACGCGTTCAAGCTGGTGGACCACCTGTTCATCCTGACCAAAGGCGGCCCCAACAACGCCAGCAACCTGCTGCTCTATTACATCTACGAAAATGCGTTCAGCTTCTTCGACGCCAACTACGCGGCCACGCTGACCGTGGTGCTGCTGGCGATGCTGATCCTACTGGCGCTGCTGCAGTTCGGCGTGCTCGAACGCCGTATCCACTATCGTTAAGGGCGAACAGATCATGGCTCGCTTTACTCACGCTTTATCGACTTCCGCCGCCTGGCTGCTCGGGCTGCTCTGGATTTTGCCGCTGCTTTACGCCTTCTGGGCGGCGACGCACCCGGCGGAATACGCTACCCGGTTCGATCTGTTTGCACCGCTGACTGGGGAGCACTTTGTTACCGCCTGGAACCAGGCGCCGTTTATGCGCTATATGCTCAACACGGTGATCATCACCGGGCTGATCCTTACCTTTCAGCTGATCCTCTGCACCCTGGCCGGCTATGCCCTGGCGCGGATGCCGTTTCGCGGTCGCGGGCTGGTGTTTGCCCTGGTACTGCTACAACTGATGGTGATGCCGGAGATCCTGATCGTTGAGAACTACCGCACCCTGTCGATGATCGACCTGATCGATACCCACATCGGTGTGGGCCTGCCCTATATGGCCAGTGCCTTCGGTATCTTCCTGCTGCGCCAGACCTTCAAAACCGTACCCCAGGAGCTGGAAGACGCCGCCCGCCTGGAAGGCTGCTCCCGCCTGGGCGTGCTCTGGAAGGTCTACGTGCCGCTGGCCAAGCCGACCTATCTTGCTTACGGCCTTGTATCGATCAGTCACCACTGGAACAACTTCCTCTGGCCGCTGGTGGTGACCAACACCGAAAGCAGCCGGCCGCTGACCGTGGGCATGGCGATCTTCGGTGCGCCGGAATCCGGCGTGGACTGGCCGGTAATCTGTGCCGGCACGCTGATCGCCATCGGCCCGCTGCTGGCGATCTTCCTGCTGTTCCAGCGCCGCTTTGTGCAGTCGTTCATGTATGCGGGGCTGAAATGATGAACCAGCCGATACGGATACTCAGCTGGAATATCCAGAGCGGTCGCGGCTGCGATGGAGTGATCGATATTCAGCGTATCAGTGACTACCTCAAGCAGCAGGGCGAGCTGGATGTTATCTGTCTGCAGGAGATCGCGCGCTATTTCCCCGAGTACACGGCAGCGGGCCAGCGGGATCAGTTGCAGGCGTTGATCGAGGCTTTTCCCGATCACACTCCGGTTTGGGGCGCGGCGCTCAGCTGGCCAGGGGAGACCGAAGATACGAGGCGCGAGTTCGGCAACCTGACGCTGACCCGTCTGCCGTTGCTTGATTCGCGCGTGCACGTGCTGCCGGGCATTGCCGCAGATTCAGTGGGCAATGAGCTGCGCACGCCCCGTTGCGCCGTGGAAACGCTGCTTGAATGCGGAGGCGCGCCTTTGCGTATTCTGAATACGCACCTGGCGTTTCATGATCGCGCCGAACGAATGGGACAACTCGATTATCTCAACCGCGTTCACCAGGTGGCACGAATAGAGCAGGAGCGCCAGAGCGCAAGGGCGGCCGGTATTTTTGCCGCTCCTTTTATCACTGGGCGCACGCTGATCTGCGGCGATTTGAACCTGGACTCCCGCTCCGATCATTACGGCTGGATCAGCGAACAGGGCTGGCGTGATGCCTGGCGTAGCTTGAGCCCTGAGTCTGACCATGCGCCCACCTGTGGCATTTTCGACAGCGCGCAATGGCCAGAAGGGCCGCACTGCCGCGATTACTTCTGGCTGCAGAATGTAGATGCCCTCGATCTCTACGTTGATACCGCCACCGATCTTTCCGATCACCAGCCTTTGATACTGACTCTGGAACCCTGATATGCCCGTAAACCGTTCAACCCTGCCAAGCCCCTTGCCGGCGCAGCTGGAGCATTCCGTGCGTTACCTGTTTACCGATGTGGACGATACCCTGACCTGGGAAGGGCGACTGCCCGCTGCAACCTTTAATGCGCTGGAACAGCTGCAAAAGGCCGGTGTTCAGGTGATTCCCGTTACGGGTGCCTGCGCCGGCTGGTGCGACTGTATTGTCAGAACCTGGCCCGTGGCGGCGGTCATCGGTGAGAACGGTGCCTTCTGGATGCAAAAGGACAGCAACGGCCATGTGCAGCGCCGCTATATGCAGTCGCAGGAGGAGCGTACAGCCAACAGGGCGCGCCTGCTGGAGGTGCAGGAGGAGCTGCTCGCTGAGCTGGGTTTTGCGCGGATGACCGTCGATCAGACCTACCGCGAAACCGATATAGCCTTCGATGTGGGACAGGAGCAGAACCTGACATCACAGCAGCGTCATCTGTTGCTGAACCTCCTGCATCAGTCCGGCGTTCAGGCGCGGCTGAGCTCCATCCATATCAACGCCTGGCTCGGCGATTACGACAAGGCCAGCACCGCGATGGCCTGGCTGGAGCAGGAGTCTGTTCAGCAGGGTCGGTTGATAGCCGAGCAGGAGGTGGCGTTTATCGGCGATTCCGGTAACGACGTGGCGATGTTCGAACAGTTCAGCAACACCGTGGGCGTGGCCAACATCCAGCCGTTTCTGGAGAGCCTGAGCCACAAACCCAGGTTTATCACCAGCGCGAACGGTGGCTTCGGCTTTGTGGAGCTGGCCGAGCGGATTTTGGCGCAACCGACTTTGCTGGAAAGTGAAGCCTGTGATGCGGGCGTGGCCTGATCATTACATGAAAAGAAAACGGGCCTGTCGTTACCGGCAGGCCCGTTTTTATGTCTGGTGTTTGGCTGAGCAGCTTATTTCTTCAGGTTAACCACCACCTGCTCCAGAGAACCCTGGAAGGTGAACGGCGGGGTGTAGTCGTAGGTCACCGGGGTACCGGTATCGGCGCCGATATCCTGGTTTTCCGACAGCGAGTATTTGAACGGTGTGGTGCGTTCAATGGTGCCGCTACCGGCGTTGCGGCCATCGATCATCAGTTTGACCGAGCCGGCTTTACCCATTTCGTCGCCACCTTCGTAACTGAACTCCATCTTCAGCTCATGTTCGCCGGCGGGAACCTCGGCTTCACTCGCGACGGTATAAACCTCAACATCGATGTAGTTGTGCGCAACCTTCAGGACACCGTCTTTCAGGTAGAACGCCCAGCCGCCGGTGTTGCCGCCCTGGGTGAAGATCATGCCGTTGGCTTTCTCTGCCACGTTGACCTTGGCGCTGACACTGAACGATTTGTTCTTCAGATCCGGCGCTGAGGATTCCGGCAGGCCGGTCAGCGGGCCCTGGTAGACAAACTCGTCACGTCCGCTTGCCAGGTTGGGCTTGCCGGTAAACTCGGCGCTGAAGCGTTCGGCGCCGCGCCAGTCCAGCGGCAGCGCCTTGTTGGCGGAGGCCTGGGCCCACCAGAGTGCCTTCATCTGTTCCAGTTTGGCTGGGTTTTCGGCGGCCACGTCATGAGCTTGAGAGAAGTCTTCTTTCAGGTTGTACAGTTCCCAGTCGGCCGTGAACGGATCGAAGTCACCGCGCACCGGGTCCCAAGGCTCGAAGGAGAGGGACGCGGCCCACCAGCCATCCTGATACATACCGCGGTTGGCAACCATTTCGAAGTACTGGGTAGTACGAATTTCCGGGGCGTCGGCATCCACCAGCGTGGAGAGGAAGTCCTTGCCCTGGATCGGTGTCTGAACCGTACCGTTGACGCTACGTGGCTGGGCAACGCCCGCTGCTGCGAGAATGGTCGGCGCGATATCGATGACATGCAGGAACTGCCGACGGATCTCGCCGCCCTTGTTATAGCGTTCCGGCCATTTGACCACCATCGGGTTGCGCACGCCGCCCAGGTGGCTAGCTACCTGTTTTGTCCACTGGAACGGAGTGCCCATGGCCCAGGCCCAGGCAGCCGGGAAGTGGTTGAAGTGCAGTTCGGTACCGATCTCGTCGATACGCGGCAGCATATCTTCCGGCGTCATCAGGTAAGCGTTAAAGAAGGCGTTCTCGTTCAGCGTGCCATCCAGGCCGCCCTCGGCTGAAGCGCCGTTATCGCCGACGATATAGATAATCATTGTGTTGTCGGCATCGGGCAGGGTTTTAACGTAATCGAGCACACGGCCCACTTCCTGGTCCACATGTTCGCCATAGGCGGCGAACACCTCCATCATGCGGGCGTAGAGCTTCTTCTGATCCGCGCTCAGGCTGTCCCAGGCTGGCAGACTTTCCGGGCGTGGCGTCAGATCGGTGTCTTTAGGGATGATACCCATCTCTTTCTGCTGCGCGATGACCTGCTCACGGTAGGCATCCCAGCCCATATCGAACTTGCCCTTGAACTTGTCGATCAGCTCTTTCGGCGCCTGGTGCGGGGCGTGGGTTGCGGCGGGCGCAAGGTAAGCGAACCAGGGTTTGTCCGGCTGGATCGCTTCCAGTTCTTTCAGCCAGTTGATGGTGTGGTCGGCCAGATCGACACTGAGGAAGTAGTCATCCTCTTCCGGTGTGCCTATGGGAGTCTGGTTCTCAAACAGGTAGGGGCGGATCTGGTTTGTATCACCGGCCATGAAACCGTAGAAGTAATCGAACCCCAGGCCGTTGGGCCAGTGATCGAACGGGCCGGCCTTGCTGGTTTCGTAGATCGGGGTGTTGTGGTTCTTGCCGATCCAGGAGGTCACGTAACCGTTCTGGCGCAGCACCTCGGCAACGGTGGCGGTGTCCTTGGGAATAATGCCGGTGTAGCCGTCGTAACCGGTAGCCAGCTCGGTGATAACGCCGGTGCCTGACACGTTATGGTTGCGTCCGGTCAGCAGTGCCGCACGGGTGGGCGAGCAGAGCGCCGTGGTATGGAAGTTGGTGAAGGTGACGCCTTCTTCTGCCAGCTGGTCCAGCGAGGGCGAGGGTACCTCGCCGCCGGTCACCGCAAACTGGCCAAAGCCGACATCATCCAGCAGCACCAGCAGCACGTTCGGGGCACCTTCGGGGGCGGTGATCGGCTTGGGGAACTGGGGCGCGTCTGCGTCCTTGTAGGTGGTGCCCAGGTTGCCGGAGAACTTCTGCTCGGCGTAGGGCAACACAGCCTGGCCATCTCGGGCGGCCATGGCCGTTTCCGCGGCCTGGGCGGTGGCGAACAGGCTTAAAGGCGCGGCGGCGATCAACACGGCCAAACGGGCGCGGGTAAATCGCAGGGTGAAGTTGATACCCATCGAATCATTCCTATTCCATTTGCGAATAATTAGGAACTACCGCCTAGCGATAGAGAGTCGGCTTGGTGTTCTCTCCAGCGCAAGATTCCTTTCTTTGAAATGAGCACACCAGATCAGCTTAGACCATGTAAGTGATGGGTGTATGAAGAAAAGCGTCATGTAACGTATTGATTAGGGAGTTTTTATGACCGGTCGCAGGTGTAATGGAAAGCGCGGTTGAGGTTTACCCCGCGCCTGGCGCTATGACCGCTGATCTCCTTGCTCCGGTTGTGATTCAAAAACTGGCTGTTTAGACTCCAGCGCTCGCGTTAACTGCCTGGCCTGAGAACAAGGGATGTAACAGAAGGGCTCGAACCGGTCGCCGCGTTCCTGAATGCGGTCCGGGGTAAGCAATGGAGTTGCAAGGTTAAACGTCAAAAAGTGCTGTGCCTGGCACTGTCGCCGTTTGCCTCGCTGAACTCTTGTTTTATCGCCGAACGTTCGTTTTATCGATAGCTAGATGTACAAGGATGTAAATTCATGAAACCGAAGTCGCCTTCACGCCGCTATGTTGGCGTGATCCTGCTGTTTGGCTTACTACTGGCCGTTTTCCTGACCTACCGCTTGAGCCGCCCAGAAGTGCTCAGCTTTAACCCCCAGGCTGGTGACATCCGAGACTATCGTGTCGATCTCCATATGCGTATCACAGAGGAGGGGGCGGAACCTTCGCTGTATGAGGATGTAGTCAGTCTGCAGAGCCTGCTGCGCTATCGGGTTGATGGGGTGGTGCCCCTGAAAATCCATGCGCAGCCCCGTTTTATGAGCGTCTCCGATGGCTATGACATGATGACCAGTGCGGGCAGAGGCCCCTTCAATCGCCCAGCCGTTAAAGAGCTGATGAGCGCCGGGTTCGATCTGACGATTGAAGACTCGCAGACGACGATCAAGGCGGTCAACGAGGAGGCCTGGGATGGACTGCTTGAGAAAGCAGGTGAAGAGATGGAAGCGCAGATGCGTCAGCAGATCATGCTGCCCGCGGTGACCCGCGCCATTCCGATGCAAAAGGGTGCCGAGGTCAGTGTGCAGGGCTTCCAGGGAATGCCGCCCCTTAACCTGAGGGTAGAGGCGGTGGATGGCGATGGGATCACGGTTGATCTGGTCGGCGAAGCGGGTGCCTCCGAACTAGCTGTTGCCCTTGGCTCTGATAGGATCAGGACGCAGATCACGGACGTTAAAGGGCGCGTCCGCTTGAGCCGCGATGGCGGTTGGGTGGAGTCGATGGTACTGCTCAGTAGCCAGAAGGTGGAAGCTCATGGCCGACAGGCGAATGTGCGGGTCGTGCTGTCGGTGCGTCATGCTGATAATGCTGCGTCTGTTCCTGTCGAACTGAGCCTGAAACGTGGGCTAGGCCTTGCACGGCTGATCGCCAGCACTAAAGCTCTCGAAATGGAATTGCCGCAAACGGCGAGCGAGCAGCAACAGCTTCCTGTTTTAGAGCCTGTCACCGCGCCGTTTGCAAACCCGGAAGGGCAGCTATCGGTGGATGAGGAGGCTGGCCGAGTGGAGCTTCAGCTGAATATCGATAAGCAGCCAAATGAAGATTTTGGGCAGATCATTGGGGTAGAAACACTCGAACTTTTCAACGCTGAAGGTGAGGTTCTCGACATCCCACTGGTACTGGAGGAGATCGGAACGGGAGGTTTGCACGGCGCCGACTTTGTCATCCGCTTTCTGGCGGCGGGATGGGAGAAACCCGACCTGGAAAAAATCGCCAAAGCGGAAGCCGTTCTGCAGTATCGCGCGCCGACTAACCCGACTAAGGTCTCGCTGCCATTGGCAGATACAGCGACAGAGATTAACGAGGGGGGCGCTCAAGCCAAGGCGATTCCGATAGACGGTGGCTGGCGCGTGATCCTGAAAAGCGCTAACCATGACTATTATCTTCTCGATCGCTCGGCCGCGTTCCCGGGATTATCGGCACAACTGGCCAGTAGCCCTTTTGAGGGCACCACGCCCATTGAGCGAAGTATGCTGGGACGAGTCACCATAACAGACGCTTGGGAGACCCATTATATGGTTAAGGGCGCGGGTGACCGGTTTAATCTGCTCTGGATTAAAGGTGCTCCCGTTATTGAGACATCTCCTCTTAGCTTCCTGAACGAAAACGAGTGACGAGAACGAGTACCCATAAAAAGAGTAGCGAGAGGGAGTAAGATACCAACCGCATTGCCGGCGAACCTATCGAGCCGGTTTCGGAAGATCACTTTAGTGGTTCAATGATCCCAAATAGCCTGATCGGTGCTTGCCGGCCCGCATGGAGAGATAGGTAATCTTTCCAGCATCGGTAGCCAGGAGTGAGCGATCTTCTGGCTGCTGAACGTCTGTTGTAGTACGCCACTGGAAACCGCAGCGGAGATGGTCGGACGGGAGAAGGGCGCGCGGAATAAAGTCTGGCCGCCCGCCAGTATCTCCACCTTCTTGCCGATATGGTGCTGGGTCAGGGTTTCAAAACTCTGGCTGCCTGCAGGCGTCAGTTTTACAAAGACCGGCCAGCCGTAAGAGTTCGGCTCTCCCAGGCTAGCCTGTTCAACGAAAGCGGAGCAGAGATGGAACTGCAGCGGCTTTTTTTGCGGCTCTTCGGCAGCGGCAAGAGTCGGAATCAATGATAAAACGAGCAGGGCCCATTTCATTCAGCCACGCTCTATACGCAGGATATTGAGATTTTCCTCTGCCGCTGGCGGCTCGAAAAACCGGGTGACATGGGCGAACACTTCGGCGGTATCGAAGTGAGCCCGCTCCGGCTGCTCAAGACGCCGCTGCGCTACCTGAGCCAGGCACTGGTCATCGGTGAGATCCAGAAACTGCATCTCATGTTCGCAATCGGCGTCACTGCATAGCGCCTTAAACCAGGCGCGCTGGTTCACCGTGTTGGCGGGAAAATCCATCACCACGCTGGTGCCGGTGGCGAGGATATTTTGGACATGGGCCTGGATAAACGGCTTGATGGTTCTCGACAGGGCCAGGTAGTCATCGAAGGTTTGAATCTGGTTTGGGTAATGCGCCGCCAGCCACTCATCTTCTGAAATCAGTATCGCGTTGTTCTCTGTGGCGACCGCTTTGGCCTGCGTGGATTTGCCCGCGCCCATCTTGCCGCAGAAAAAGAAAAGTGTTCCTGTTTGTCCCTCGGTGTTCATGCTCAGTCCGTTGGTCCCTGTAGCTTGGTTTTAGTCGTCTTTCGATGTTAGCTGCTGGTTGCTCTGCCTTGGTTCTCAATCTTCTGTTCGGCCGCTGCCGGCGCCTGGCAGGAGGGCGTGCCCTGGGAGTTCTGATAAAGAGCATAGGCGGAAAACATCAGCACGATCAGGCCCGCCGCAATCAGCGGTTTGTCCCTGCCTAGATCCTGAAGCCCATCCCGCTTGGCTTTTGCCAGATCATCCGGGTGATAGACACCGGCGCGGCAGAACAGCAGCGTCACAAAGAACATACCGGCAACGGCCAGAAAAGTATGTAGCGTATAAGTGAAGGCGATCAGCGAGCAGGCGTTGCTGACGCTGTTGGCGCTTACCCCCAGCACTGCCGCGCAGGCCATCATCGCCAGAGCAAATAGATTGATCGGCGTTTTCGAACGGGTTACGGCGGCCCAGGCGCTGCTATAAAAGCTCGAAGGCTGCGGACTCGATCTGTCTGCTTCTGCCTTGATCGGGCGGCCGCACTGGACGCAACTGGTGGCTTGATCAGATATCTCGTGATTGCAGTCCGTGCATCGGATTAAAGCCATAACGCGTCTCCTGACGGTGGTTTATCTGGACAGCTGCTTTGCCACTCTTTTACCGGCATGCCGATAAAGACATGTTGGTAAAGAATAGTGGCAGTAGTGCGCAAACGCCGGAAAGTTGATTCGTGGTGCAGTTGATTCGTGATGAAAGGCGACGTCACGCTACCCTCGGTTGCTCCCGCCAGCCGGATCAGCTCCTCTAAGTGCTCTGGCCAGGTATACGCATTTGCGGTTTAATGCGGCTACCTGCAGTGAGATACACCGATCATCATGCCCACAGAGATATCGCCTGAGCAGCAGCTTTCCCGCGCCGAGATAGAACAGGCGATCAACTCAGGTGTTGAGCGTTACTTCAATGATTGCCGTGCGCGGGTTCCCGCGTTTATCCGGCGCCATTTCCAGTACCCCGGTGCGATTGCCACCAACCGTGTAGCCCTGGGCTGGGATATGCTGCGTGCGCCGGTTAATCTGCTCTGGGCGCCGATGTACGCACTGGCATCTGTGCTGAAAGCCCTGACCAGAAAACGCAAAGGGCTGGGCTGGCTGTATAGTGCTGCCGCGCTGGTGCCGGCGGGTTTTACCACCCGGGTTCAGCAGCATATATCTGATCTGATCCTGATCGAGTTGTTGAATGACGGTAAAGAAGGGGAGCTGCTGGAGAGCTATCTGCTGGAGGCGCTGGAAGCGTTATACGCCCGCCACACCTGCGAAGCGGCCGACCATCGCCAGTTTATCCGCACCATTGAGCCGCTGGTGGCCGATGCGCTCAGCCAGTACCGGGTTACCCGCACCGCATCCGCCGATATCACCAACAGCATCTCCTGCACCGTGCTGGGTGCCTTTGCCTTTCAGAAATTCACTCCCGGCGGCATCGGCCTGGGCGTGGTGCTGGCGTCTATCGTCGCGAAAACCCTAGCCGCCCGGGACTTTATCTTCGGTGAGACCGCCGGCAACTGGTACTACGGCTTGTTTCCGCCGGAGCCCTCATGGACCATTACCGCGGGTGTGATGCTTACCGTGCTGTCCGCACTGGCAGCGTTTGCTGCGCTGTCCGGCATGATCTTCGACCCGGTTCAGGCCAGTCTCGGGATGCATAAGCGGCGACTGAACAAGCTGCTTGATCACCTGGAAAGGGATGTGAACCGCAGCACCCAAAGCAGCTTTCGGCCGAAAGATCAGTTTGTCGCACGGATACTGGATGCCTTTGATCTGATCCGCACCGGGTTACTCTAACGCCATACACTTTCAATGCATTAACGACAGGGATCGCCATGAAGCATAGAGATTTGAACCGCCGTCCGCCGAATTCACTCCTCGCCCTAGCGGCATCGCTGCTGGCTTTCACCGCGCCGCTGCCTGCTCATGCAGACGAAAGCGGCGTTCAGGCCCATCTGGATGATCTGAAATCGTTCAAGTTGATCGCCCATCGCGGAGCCAGTGGCTATGCACCGGAGCATACCTGGGCGGCCTACGACAAGGCGCGCGAGATGGGGGGCGATTATCTGGAACTGGATCTGCATATGAGTGCCGATGGCGAGATCATCGTGATCCACGATGACAGCCTGGATCGCACCACCAATGGGGCGGGCAAGGTGCAGGAGCATAATCTTGAACAGCTCAAGGCGCTGGATGCCGGTTCCTGGTTTAACGAGAAATATCCCGACCGTGCCGATGAAACTTATGTAGGTGCAAAGCTGATGACACTGGATGAAGTGATCGGTCGCTACGGCGATGAAGTGCGCTACTACATCGAAACCAAGTCGCCACAGCGCTACCCGGCGCTGCAGCGTGAGCTGGTCGAAACCCTGGATGAAGCGGGGCTGATCGAGTCAGGCTCGGTAGTAATTCAGTCCTTCAGCCAGGCCAGCCTGAAGGAGATCCACGGGCTTAATGCCGATATCCCGCTGGTACAGCTGCTCTGGTATTCACCGCGGGAAGAGGGCGGTCTGAAAGAGTGGAACGACACCACACCGGCCCCGAAAGATATGAACGATGCAGACTTCCAGCAGATCGCCAGCTATGCCATCGGCCTCGGTCCCAACGTGATCTATCGCGGCAAGGAAGTGATCGATCAGGGCTTTATCGAACAGGCCCACAATAACGGCCTGATCGTGCATCCCTACACCATTAACGAGCCGGAACAGATGCAGCGCCTGATCGGCTGGGGCGTGGATGGGATGTTTACCGACTTTCCGGATCGGCTGCGGGCGTTAGTGGATTGATTGCTGCCGGTGTGCTGATTAAAAAGCAGGGCACTACAGCTGGATCCGCAAGGGATTTCGAGTGCCAGGCTGGCTACGAACAGCATGTCTGTCTGCCTTGTGACCGATAGTTAATCGAGCTAGCATAATCTCATTGCCGAGGCCGGAGGTAGCATGACTGCTGAAATGTTAAACCAACTGCGCGCTCAGATATCGACTCTAACCGAGTCGGAACGGGCCGAGCTCGCTTGTGAGCTCATTACAAGTCTGGATAGGCCTCGAGACGAGTCAGTGGAGCCAGCGTGGCAGGATGAAATTTCAAAGCGCCGCTCTAAGGTCGAGAGCGGCAGCGCAAAGTTGCTTAGTCGCGAAGAGTTCCGAGCCAAAATGCGAGAGAGGATCGGCTAGAAACGGTGCGGCGATCAGTAAGGATACTGGAAGAAGCCTCGCAGGAAGCCATAGAGGCCGCGTCTTGGTACGAGTATAGACAGCCAGGATTAGGCGCTGAATTCTTCGCTGTTGTTGATGCCGCCTTGGATATTATTGAAGAAAATCTGATCCCCCTGTCTCCACTTCGCTGAGCCTCAGGTATAAAACACCTGGTTCTCGACCGGTTCCCTTACGATATCCTGGTCTTAGACTCACCGGAGGAAGCGATAGTCATCGCCGTTGCCCACCATTCCCGAAAGCCAGGGTATTGGAGGGAAAGAAAAACGAAATAACGACTTCTTGCTTTGTCCCAATATTCTGCGGACCAAACAAATTATCTTGAGCACTCTGTAGCTGGCAATCATGCTGATTCAGACCATAACTGCGGCCACGCACAATGCGTGCGCAGTTATACCTGTTTTAGTTTCCACTCTTTGTATTTGTGAAGATCATTCTCAATCATCGACAGGCAGGCGGCTACAACAAAAGCATCATCAACAAGGCCGATAACGGGGATCACATCTGGGATAAGATCTATAGGCGTCAACACATAAAGCAGCGCCGCTACAATCGCCGCGATTGAGTACCAGGGTATCTCCCGGTAACTGCCATTAACGTAGTCCTTCACGATGGCAAACAGCAGCTTCAGATCTTCGATGTATCTGCCGAGCGGACCGCCGGTTTTGAACTTGTCCTCGATCTCTTTCTGCTTGTTCAGAACCGTATCGACATCTTCTTCGGTGACCTGTTGAGACCTTTTTTTCAGCTCTTCATTGGCCTGTTCTTTGGTTATCTTTGTCATGATGCATCCTTGATAGAAAGATCTAATGCCGGATTAAGGAGCTGAAACACCGGCTAACTCTTCGATATCTATTAGATCGACTTCGCGTCCCAAGATTCTTTTGTATTGCACTAACTCTGGAACCGGAATGACCGGAACCTCGATGCCCTCATAATTTCTGACGACCGAATGCCAAGCATACCGGTGACCTTAGAGGAGCATCCTCAGCAGTGGCTTGTTAAAAGGCTTTAGGCACCCGGTCCGTTTGCGCCACTGTGTGATTGAGTTGCCGGAGTTTGTTGAGAGAGATCTGAAACTGACCGTTACTTGGTAGTGGGTTGCCTTTGAACTGCTCCCAGACCAAAGCACCGGGCCCGTTATAGATCTCCTCGAAGGTACCATCGGGGAGGATCTTGATACAGATCGTGTGTTCAGGCTCGCTCCTGAACGCTACCGATCTCGCCTGGGTTGCCTTGATCTCAACGTTCAAACCCTCAGGTGTGACCGCGTCATAGCCCTTATTAGAGGCCGTCATCAGCTTCAGGCCATAGGCGTCGGCTACCAGGCATTCACCGATACTTCCGACCATATGACCATCGGGAGTGAAATGCCTGCCCGGGAACATCTGCTCAAGCTCACCGACCGTTGCATAGAGTTGAGTCACCAGTCTTTGGAACTCTTTATGATTGATCACTCCTGGCCAACTCCTTTCCGTTCGATCATGCAAAAAGCCCAGAGGGGCACATACCATTACTTTCGGCTATCACCTTACTGTAGCTTCAGCAGAGGATGACAGTTTCCTGTTATAAACGAGTATCTGGATAGCGCAGAGCATAGGCCAAAGTGCGAGGCCAAACAGCAGAACCTGTTCGAATGGAGCGAAGCCTGAAACGCTTATCTTGTATAGCAACGCAAGGGTGAGCAGGGCACCTATGACGAGTGATAGAGAGTACTTTCTGACGTTGATTGTCTCGTTAATGCAATGGCGGTAAGTCAGCATCGTAAACTTGATCAGCGAATAGATGCCCGCCCAGTAGATAAGTGTTATCAGCAAAACCGATCTGTCGATCCCTTCGCGGCTGTTGGTGAACAGGCTGACAACTGAGGTGAGTGTAAAGAGGAAGCCATAAATCGAGCTGGATACCAGAAGATAGCAAAGCGTGGCAAGTATGAGAAAGGCCTGAATACTGATGAGGTTTTTCATGGTTATTTAAGACGTTGGAATGTGCATCCGTATGCTTGTCAATTTGTTCCCCTAATTCCCGCGTGGCTAACTCAATTGACGGCGCAGGAATGGTCGGCAACGGAGCAACGTGCAACTAGAGTTCCTTTGAGTATCTTGCTGACTGGTTCAGTCGCCTATAAAAATGATGCCGTAGCCCTCAAGTTCTGACTGTTTGAGAACAGAGATTAGAGACTTGTAAATCTGACTACCGGTGCTCTTTGCTGCAAGAGACTCAATCAGCGGTTTTACCCCGGAGCTCAATTTCAGGTCGCTGTACTGATCGATGAACAAGCCAGTCTTTGCTCGGTAAAGCTCGATAGCTGGAAGAATTTCGGCGTACTCGGTACTGTTGATTGACAATATATGATCTTGCGTCCGACCGTCGATAATTTTGTGAATATCTATACTCATTGACTTATAAAACTCACTTTGAATTGGATGGAAGGCGCCGTTACGTCAAAGATGCTTTCAATCACATTGTTGTAGTATTTAGAATGCCAGTAACCTATTTATTTTTTTAACAACACTATCGCGGACACTATGCTTTTTGAAAGTTGTTGGAATATGTAAAAGGAAGCTTGCCCACCGATATTTACTGGTTTTTCTATCAGTTGACTCAATATAATCTCTGAGATCGACAGCTGATTCTCGATTAAAAGCCCAGAGCGTTTTATTTTTGACGTTGATAGAGTAAAAGGCATCATAGGGCCAATTTAAAATGTATGGCTTTCTGGTATGGCAATGACCACATGATACCGAGCCAAGATCCGTACCCTGGCTTCTGGTTAGGTACTTAGAGTGATTCCAGTTTTCTGGCTTGTACCCTTCAGGTAGTTCGTGGATGGCTTCAGTAGAGCCGCCATGCAAATTTGCATAAAAAACTGCTCCATGCCATTTGTGACCACATGAATCTTTGAACTGATAATATTCAAATAGGTCACTTTCCTCGAAGAATGCTATATCTTTCTTCAGGGTAATCCTGACGACTTCACCAAATTCGAAGACAGCATGCCTGCCACACCACGGACATTTAATGTCCAAGATGTGAGGCATTGGATTCCATTCGTACGTTCCAGTCATCTCGATCTCAATTTGCGATAATGCCTAATTTAGGGGCCGGATCAGCGTAGCTGCGGAGGCCCCAGCCACACGCTATATGGCGAAAAGTGCATTGTTATAAATATTATCTAATATCAATTATACATTTTCCTATTGGCATCAAAGCAATATTAACAAGTTTTATATGCTGTAGACCAAACGGTATACCGATTATAGTAATAAAGAAAAACAGAGCTGAAACAAGATGCCCTAGGGCTAACCAAATACCTGCAAATAGCAACCAGATTATATTCCCGATAAGTCCTAAGCTTCCCGTTCCGATATCTGATTTTCCGGTAGAAATCTCTCGTGATACCGCCTCTTTTCCAAAAGGGAAAAATGAGAATAAGCCAATATTGAAGCACGCTCTGCCCCAGGGTATGCCGATAATACTAACGAAAGCTATCAGTCCAATCAGGAACCAAGCCAGACCCATAAAAAAACCGCCAAAGACAAACCAAATTATATTTCCAATTAATCGCATTTTAGTACCAACTCCTTTTTGGTAATTTATAACGCCTTAAATAAAGGGATGTAGCTGCGTAGCGGCGGAGGTTTCGGCCCACAGATTGGCCGATTTTCATGTATTTTTTATACATGACTTAAGCAAAACTCGGAGCCGTTAACCATAGACTACCATTCGTTACCTTTAGTTATTTCACCATTTATTGATAGCCCACAATGTTGGCAAGTGCCGCTTCCATAGGCAATTGGATAATTCCAAGAAGAACCGAAAGGTTCTCCACATCGTGGACAAGGTATCTGAGCGATTTTCCTAATGTTAAGAATAACAAGATAAAATGAAATAATTCCAATGACGGGAGCCATTAAAGGAATTAATATACCTATACCAATACATAAGGCAAATGATGTCATAATATGAGGACTATAGAATAATCCGGCCTTCCTAGCCTTCCGTATTATTTCCAATCCGGGTTCGTAATTTGAGCTCATAATGTATAACAGTCTGTTGAATACGTTTGTGACTTCATGATAATTATAAACCGAACTACGCTCGGGACTTACCTTCTTTGACCAGATCTCGCTTAAACATTAAAACTACAAGGTAAATAAGGCCGAAAATAGGCACTATAGAAAATACTGCCCCAAGCACGGCAGCCAACACAGGCGTTTCTGTTTTTCTTCTGCCCAAGTAGTAGCTGATGACCGCAACAACTGCTGCAAAGATAGTTATGAACTGTCCAATTACTGTCAAATTTATATACATGGGAATACTACTTTATTCTCGTTACTTTGGTTTATAACGCCCTGACATTCGGCGGAGCGGAGCGACTTCCGCGTGCTTTGACTCGTTATGAATAGCTAGCTAATGCTGCCAGTGGGGATAAAGTACGTGAGGTATATGCCGGCACCTCCCACCACGATACTTACGCAGAAAAGTTTTACACCAAGCGGGGTGTAGCGATCTTTTGCCTTCCATATGGGACCACCTTTAACCAAGGATACCCCCGGTTTACGAAAAAAGATGAAGACAGCTCCCATCATGAAAGCAGCGCTGTAAAGTAAAAGATCACTGAGACTCATCTTAAAGTTCCTGGTTTATAACGCCTTAATAACCGGCGTGCCTTAGCGCGTCCGGTTCCGAAGTTTCTTAGTTAATAATCGACTTTTTATACATTCTCACCAGCCTCATCCATCAAGTCTTGCCACTCGTTTTCATGGTAGGACTCAGAATTCGAAAGAACGCAGTATTGGTTATTTTCATCGTCAAAGCCCTTCGCAACCAAGCTGATGCAACTATGAGTATCTCCATCATCGAGGGATAACCTAACCTCTAAATCTTGATTCTCAAAGCTCTCTAATTCTTTGATAAGTTGCTTAATCGTTTTTCCTCGGGTTACCCACTCAGGAATTCGATGCTTAATTTTCTTCATGACGTATAAAGCCCTGCTTAGGGGAGGAGAATATGGGCTAAAATTAGGAACGAAGTGACGCAGCCCATGTGTTTGCGTCCCAGCGATCCTGCTAGCGATTAAAGCAGATTGTTAGGCATTTTTACAGATATTCCACTTTTTAAGATATAGGTATCCAATTGACATTTCGGTAAGTACAGCAATTAGTATTCCGATATCTGCAGCACCCCGAAAATACTCGAATAAACCAAGGCACACCATTGAAAACATGGATATACAGATACTTAAGCATATAGATTGTCGCGCCTCAGAATGCTCCGCATTACGACTAAACCAAGTTAATACTGAAATGCCGAGAAATAAAATAGATAGGCGTCTCGCTATAAGATAGGCACTACCAGAGCCATCAATGCCAAAAATAAAGAATATAAATTGCGGGTAGATTAGAAAGTTGACAAACAATATGAATGCGATAACTGATGTAATGGTATTAAGTGTTTTAAAACTCATTATAATTAATCTCAAACCTAACGCGCCAAACAAGGGGCCTAAAAAGCGTAGCTTTTGAGGTCCCAGCCCACGGAGTGGGCGAACTTCGTGTGATTGTTAGGCATTTTTATTCCACTTAATATCAACAAAAGGCTCTAATTCCTTAGCATACCTTTTCGGAAGCTTCCCAAAATCTCTTTCATATATTTTAGCCATTGCTAGCAAAGTATAGCCTCCTTGATTAAGGCCTTTTGAGTCTTGTAACATCCAGTCTTCAATATCATCAAATGGAACATCTAGCCTTTCCAGAAGCTCTTCTGGAGTCTCACCTACAGGATCTGATGCTAAAGATGCTATGACTGCTTCTCCCTTTATTGAGTGAGCCACGCCCCATATATGCTCAGTATTACCTTCTATTTCATATGGAAACTTTATAAAAGACTCAAGCTTTCCATCTTTTAAACCTGATATAAATATTCCAAATTCATTTTTGGCCCTATTTATTTGTTCCTGCATAATTGGATCATCTATATCTACAGGTAGAGCCTCAAAATAAGGAGGAACTTTCCAGATTCTTAACAAGATCGCTGGTGTTATTATCCATGCCAGAAAAAATGAAATATAACCTGCCACATCGTCATCTAATTCTAGAAACCGATGAAACACCATTAAAAATGGTACAACTGAGCAAAAAGATATAAATGTTATTGCTAGCAGTCTAAACATATACCATCCCTGTATGCCTAACGCTGCATTCATCGGTTTGTCCGCTGCAATGCTTTGTTATATGTAAATTTACTCATTTTATGTATAAAGCACTAATGCCAAAAGTTGCTGTAAGCATAAATAATAACCCAAATTGTAACCACTCTGATTTATTGTAAGTTTTGAATAATGAATTTAGTACATTGAAGCTGTCTATTGGCTCAATCCGGTCTTTATTGATGCGATTCAAATGCTTCCTGAGTAAATAATTGCTACCACCTATCCATATGATAGCTGTGAATGAAAGCAAGATTATTTTCACAGTTGGCATATTTGAAAAAATTTCAAACACATCAATTAAGGTATATAAGTTTTTTTCCATACGATTTACATATAACGCCGCAATAACGGGCCAGAAAAACGCTTAGCGTTTTGGAGGTCCGAGCCCGAAGGGCTGAAGTTGATTGCTTTGTTGTGTGCCATTACGCAATACCAAGGAAAGACCGCGAAAGTCGAAATACGCCGAAAGCAATCAAGATCGGGGCAAGAATCTTAACGAGCATCCCATATTTCGCGCGCCACTTCTCAGTTTTTTCTTCGGATTTAGAAATCTGAATTTTTCCAACGGCAGCAAGGTAGGCATAACTACCACCGGCAATTGAGATGAGGCCATCCATTACTTCGTACATTGGTGATTTTCCTCTTTATGAGGTTCAGCGATCATGTTTACGCTGAACAAGGCTGGGGAAGATCCTCACAATTCCTTTCTTTCCAGCAAAACCGTATACCCCAAATATAAGTCCTAAGAACAAGATTGAGACGCCCGAAGAAATCGTGGCCGTCGAGGTAGATAGCATCAGGATGCTACCGATTACGAAGAATATTCCGACTACTGCTCCTAAAACTCTAATGATCATGGGCCTTATTCTTTATTCAATCTCTGGGATAGCCACATAACGCTCAATTAAGGGGCCGGAACTGCATAGCAGTGGAGGTCCCAGCCCGCATGCGGGCGACTTGAAATTTTTGTTATGGGACGATCTCATCCAAAAATCCCTGCGCGAACACTGATCGCCAAAGTGCCAATAATAAGGAATTGCGCGAGTATCCATAGAAGGATCGCCATTAGAGGGCTAAAGCCTTTGGTTACAAGCCCGACTACTACCACTCTATAAATACCCCCTACCAAGAACAGTGCCACAATAATCGCAAACACCCACCCTATAGGGCTGAAGCGATTCAATACAATACCAATGACTAGATAAAGAGGTGTTGTGCTAAGCCCTGCAACCCAGTTTTTCGTAACGTCTAAAGTAGGCAACTATGACACCCCATAACGCTGAGGTAACCGGCGCCGGAGCGCCAGCGAAGGGAACCAAAAGCGGCACGCTTTTGGCGTCCGGTTGACCGCCTTGTTATAGCTTTTGGATTTCATTGAAGTTGGCCGCTAATTCCCGCATTTCACCTGTTTCATGCAGCCATAAATAAACCGTTGGCTTAAACGAAGCACCCTCTTTAACCAATACCATTTGATCCCCAAGCCCATTGCCAGCGATAGCAATCGCGTTTTCGGGAAAGTTACCGAAGCCACGGCACGACTCGGTTTCGTTGAGAATATGGTTACAGGTTCTTGATAGTCGTTTACGGTCCGAGGTGTCTCGGATTGGGTAAATTTCCCAATCATCCTCTTCTGTGGACGCCTCGCCGCCGTTGTCGGCCATCATTGCTTCGCGATATTCCGTCGGCAATTTCGCCCCTAGCTCCCCTTCGCTTTTCGCGAGTTCCTCGTCCGATAGATCAAATGGCACGAAAACCTCCTTGGCTATAACAGCCTGTTAATGAGGTCTGCGACCTCATAATAATTATTAGCGGGTATACCTTTTAATTTTCATATCGTACCGTAGCGTTTTATAAGCTACTGATATAAAAGAGATAAAAAATAGGTGGTTTCGTTCTGAATTGAAGAAAAGGTATTTCATCGCGTAGCGATGTTGCTAAACAGGTAGCAGACTGGGCAGTTGCTGAAGTGTTCGCTGTAGTGATGTGGCCAAGCTCAGCTGGATGATTAGCTGTAGGAGAGGTCAATGAAGCCCAACTATCCATGTATCAGTCCCTTGGGATCGTTTGCTTTGGTGTTTATGCGTCTACTTCCTGTAGGACGCGGGAGCCAGTTTGGTTCTTTTTGTACGAAGGCACAAGCTTTACATGTCTTTATGGGGCAGGTGTTGGGTGAGGCTATAGTAGGTAGAAGGGCGGATTAGCACGAGTAGACAGGATACTCCGGGCAATATAGGCTCTAGCGCTTGAAAGAAGCGGTCTCTTCCTCCGTGAGAAACCTACCCTCATCAACATCATAGTAGCGCGGCGTCTTTTCATAACTTGCTACCATGATATTGCGGCCAGGGCTAAACGAGCCGCCGGGCATGGGGCGTAGCTCCTTGGTCCATTCCGATGCAGGCATCAGGGCAGAAGTCTGGTCGAACTCTTTAAGAATATCGCGGGAAGTATCGACCACTTGCAGGGCGAATTCATAGCGTTCCAGAAGATCGTTTAGCGTCACTGACAGCTCATCAGCCAGTGGTTGCTTTGCCAGTTGCTGGCGCAGCTGATTGATCTCTATCGCCGGGCCCCAACCATCAATATGGTTCAGCGAATAGAGCGTTTCTGCGCGGGTGTATACACCGCGAAGGTAGGTGTGGTCGATGGTCGCCTGCTTGGCTGCGGTGTCCCGGCGCAGCCGCTCGGCTTCCGCTGCATAGTGGGCTTTAAGCTGCAGCAGGGTTTGAACCTCCAGGTTCAGGCTATCTTTCTGATCCTGTAACCGCTCCTTTTGAGCTTGCAACCGGTCACGATCGGCCAGGGCGATATAAGCCTGGTTGTACTGTTTGATTTCGCCTGCGACCCAGAGGCCGAAGCCTGCCAGCAGCGGCAGAAGTGTCGCCAGTGCAGCGGGGGTGATCCATTTGGTTCGCCCAGCGGCGCGCAGTTGTTTGATCTCTTCCCTGAGCTTTTCCTGTTCCAGTGCCCGTTGCTCGGCAGCTTCCTGGTTGGCCATGGTTAGCGTTCTCCGTACAAACGGCCCGATTGTCTGTTGATGCTGCCGTGCTTCCCGTTTTATCGATTTCTATAAATTTTATGGCTAGGGGCGGGAGCACGGCTGTTGGATAAAGCCGGTTGGGTACCGGGCTTAGGAGGCTTCGAAGAGCTCAACCGTTGCCGGGCGGACACCGTCGTACTTCATTGCGGCCGCGGCATCATCCCCTTGCAGGGCTTCGGTAAGTGCGGCGACGCTGGACACGTTTTCTATAACAAGTCCTACTTTGTTACCGCCGTCTGGGCTGACAAAGGTTTTCGCAGTCATTCCGTGACTCGCCAGAAACTCGTCCCGTTTGGGGGAGCTTAGCCAGTGGGCAACATCGTCCACTTCATGAATAGCTATTACCGTAGTCATATTGGCAACCTCGTGGCGGCCAAGCGCTGGCGCCTGGACGCCGTGCAAGTTTTAGGGCTGACTGATCGGCCCGTTCAGTTGTAGGTCTGCGCTGTGAAACAAGGGCAGAATCCACGCCTCATAGCGCCAACCGTAACCGAATTAAACTTAGTGTAATGAGTGATTACCCGCAAAGTTGGCTTTATGCCGGTGGCACGTGAAGAGCTTCGGGAGAGGCGAGGGGATTGCTCTGGCTTCTGTCGAAGCTGTTCGGTAGAAGCCGTTTTGTAGAAAGAATAAGGGCCCCATCAAGAAGCCCTTATTCAGCACGATTTGGTTGGATCGCTGGCGATCAGCCGGTGACCTGTTTGAACAGGTCGAAGTATTCCGGGAAGGTCTTGCGGGTGCAGCCCGGGTCGTTGATGGTGATCGGAGCGTTACCGAAAGCGGCCAGGGAGAAGCACATCGCCATGCGGTGGTCATCGTAGGTGTCGATTGCAGCGCTGGTGATTTCAGTAGGCGGTGTGATCTCGATAAAGTCTTCGCCTTCGACAACTTCGGCACCGACCTTACGCAGCTCGGTGGCCATGGCGGCCAGGCGGTCGGTTTCCTTGACGCGCCAGTTGTAGACGTTGCGGATCGCTGTGGGGCCTTTGGCGAACAGGGCGGTGGTGGCGATGGTCATGGCGGCATCGGGGATGGCGTTCAGGTCCAGATCCACACCGTTCAGTTCACCCTTGGTGACTTCCACCCAGGTTGGACCGTAGCTGACCTGGGCGCCCATCTTGCCAAGCACTTCGGCAAACGCCTTGTCGCCCTGTACGCTGTCGGAGCCAACGCCGTATACGCGGATGCTACCGCCAGCGATGGCGGCCGCAGCGAGGAAGTAGGAGGCAGAGGAAGCATCGCCTTCCACCATCACTTCGCCCGGTGAGCGGTAGCTCTGGCCGGCTTTAACGATAAAGCGCTGGTAGTTGTCGTTGATCACCTCAACGCCGAACAGCTTCATGCTGTGCAGGGTGATATCGATATAGGGTTTGGAGACCAGTTCACCATCGACGACGATAGTCAGGTCATCTTTGGCCAGCGGCGCCGCCATCAGCAGCGCGGTAAGGAACTGGCTGGAGATGTTGCCCTTGATGCTGACTTCGCCGCCGTTCAGGCCAGAAGCCTTGATCTTCATCGGCGGGTAGCCTTCATCGCCGAGGTATTCCACATCGGCGCCGAGCGGGCGCAGGGCATCGACCAGATCCTGGATCGGGCGCTCGTACATGCGCGGCTCGCCGGTCAGTTCAAACTCGCCGTTACCGAGGCAAAGCGCAGCGGTGAGCGGGCGCATAGCGGTGCCGGCGTTGCCCAGGAACAGCTCGGCGGCATCGGCCTTGAACGGACCGGCGACGCCCTGCACGTTGCAGCTGCGGCGATCTTCGGCCAGCTCGTAACTGACGCCCAGCTTGGTCAGGGCGTTGAGCATATGGCGCACATCATCGCTGTCGAGCAGGTTGGTGACCCGGGTTTCTCCCTCGGACAGGGCCGCCAGCAGCAGAATGCGGTTGGACAGGCTTTTAGAGCCCGGCAGTTGCACTTCACCGGAGGCGTGTTTCAGCGGAGAGAGAGTCAGTGATTCCATGGTCATCCGTTCGGGCCGTTATTCTGGGTATCTTGCAGGGCCGGGAGCTAGCGCCCGGCGCCATTGGGGCTGCATAAACTACCTGCAAAGGGTTACTCGGACAAGTGTTCAGCAGCGTCTGCTGTCAAGGTTGGCCGCTATTATGATCGACTACTTTCCAGATCAAGCAGGGCCTGTTTGATCAGCAGGCCGCCAGCATAGCCGATGAGGGCGCCATCGGCACCGATCACACGGTGGCAGGGGATCAGTATCGCCAGTGGGTTACGGTTATTGGCCAGGCCTACCGCACGGGCGGCGCGCGGTTTGCCGAGGCTGTTGGCCAGCTCGCCATAGCTGCGTGTTTCACCAAAGGGGATCGTCTGCAGTGCCTGCCAGACCTCACACTGAAACTCAGTACCCTGGGGGGACAGGGGAAGATCAAAGCTCTGGCGTTTTCCGGCGAAGTACTCGCTGAGCTGGTGCGCCGCTTCCAGCAGCACGTCGTTAGGCACATGATCCAGGGATGCATGTTCAACGCGACCAAACTCCACGCCGGTCAGAGCTTCATTGCTCGCGGTCAGCGTCAGCGCACCGATCGGCAGATCGGTCAGGTGGAGCTGGGCGGTGGCTTGTGTGTTCATCTTTCCTCCCAGGCTTGATCGTTATCAATGCCCTGTGACAGTAGGAAGAGGATAGTGTTAACGCTTTAGCACGACAAGAAGCCTGAAAGCTGGCCCCGTTCAGATTGCGTGGGGCCGAGTTGCAGGTTCACTCACCCAAGGTTTCGGACACCGCTGGGTAACTTTATGAAGCCCGCCGACTGCGATCCAGTATGGCGGGTTTCTTTTATCTGGCTCTTTATCTTCGGTCAGTCATCTTCGGCCAGTCGGTCGTCTTTCGGGCCGTTTTCTAAAGCGTCATCTGCGGTTGGGATTCTCTCCAGTGAATCGGGCGCCGGTGGGCACTCGCGGAAAATCCTTGCGGTACAGTGATCGCAGATCTCCCGCTCCAATTCAGGCACTACGCTGGCGATCGCCTCTTTCGGACTGCCGAAGAAGCGTGCCGCGCCGATACGGCCCAGCAGGCCGGTGCGCTCCAAATCATCCAGCAGCACACCCTTGAAGGCGCAGAACATCAGCTGACCGCCGCGCTTTTCGATCAGTTCCGCTTCCTGAATCAGCATCTCGAACGCCGATACATCGATAAAGTTGATCCCCTTGCCGAGTATCAGAATCCTCGGTGGGCCGATGCTTTGCTCCGCAAGCTGTCGCAGATGGATCTGAATATGCTCGACGCAGCCGAAAAACATGGAGCCATCGATACGGATGATCTGGAACTGCGGGCATTCACGCAGCTGGTGGCGCTTGATATTGCGGATACTTCGGCGCGGCGCGTTCTGCAGCGGCGCCACCGGGATCACCGAGGGGCGTGAGGTGCGGCGCAGGTAGAAGGCGATCGACAGGAACACACCGACGTAGATCGAGAACACCGGGTCGATCAGCAGCGTCGCGGCGAAAGTCGCCAGCAGGACGATGCTCTCCTGGCGGCTGATCTTCAGGATCTGAGCGATATGGTGACGGTCGATCAGGTTCCAGGCGATCAGCAGAATAGTGCCCGCCATGGCGGACATCGGTAGCCACTGGGTGATGCTGGGGAAGGAGATCAGAATCACCGCCACAATCAACGCATTGGTGATCGCCGCCAGCGGCGTCACGGCGCCGGCATCGTAGTTGGCGCCGGAGCGGGTGAATGAGCCGGAGCCTGCAAAGCAGGAGAAGAAACTGCCAACGCTGTTGGCGATCCCCTGACCGATAAATTCACGGTTGCCGTCGATCTGCTGATGCGAACGCAGAGCGATGGCGCGGGCGATGCTGACCGCCTCGATAAGCCCCAGCAGTGCCAGAGCAAAGGCACCGGAAGCCAGGGTGCTGATGCTGGACAAGCCTATCTCCGGCAGCGCCGGCAGCGGAAGACCCGAGGGCAGTGCACCTACGGTTTCTATACCCTTATCCTCGCCCCCAAGCAGCCAGCCGCAGAGCGATCCGATGGCCAAAGCCAGTAACAGATGCGGCAGACGTCGATGGATACGGCGGATAATAATGGCGCTGAACAGCGTGGCCGCGCCGACTATCAGCGACGAGATATGCGCCTCGGGCAGGGCGAGCCAGAGCTGGTAGAAGGTTTCAAACAGGTTGAGCCCGCCCGGCAGTTCGACTCCGAGCAGGTATTTGAACTGGCTCGAGGCGATCAGAATCGATGCCCCGGCGGTAAAGCCGATCACCACCGTGTGGGAGATAAAATTCACCAGCGAGCCGATACGCAGCAGCCCCAGCAATAGCTGTATCAAGCCGGTCAGCAGCGTTAGCGTCAGCATAGTGGAGATAAACTCGGCGCTGCCGGGTTCCGCCATTTCGCTGACGATACTCATCAGCACGATGGAGACGGCCGCCGCAGGGCCGGTGATCATATGCCAGGAGGAACCCAGAATCGCCGCCAGCGCGGTGATGATGATGGCGGAGTAAAGGCCTGTTTCCGGCGGCATGCCGGCGATCAGCGCGTAGGCGACACACTGGGGCAGGGCGATGATCGCGCCGGTGATGCCGGCACTGAGATCGTCACGCAGCTGTTGTTTGCCAAGTTGATGGCGCCATTTGAAGTAGTCGATCAAGCCCGGACTCCGGCCAAAAGATCAATGATGGGTTCTAGGACTGTTATAGCGGAAGTGTACTCTTTTCCCGTACTTTTTGATTTTAATACAGGGGACTCTTCAAACAGAAACCCCGGCACGCGACGGTGCCGGGGGAATGTGCGTGGCAGCGCTTACTTCTGCGCCAGGCTGGCTTCAACTGCGGGCAGGCCCGGTTCGCCGGACAGGGTGGTGACGTTTTCCAGCCAGGGCTTGATCGCCTCCGGGTTTTCGCTCAGCCACTTGCGCGCGGCATCATTGTCGGACATGCCGTCATCAAGGATGTAGCCCATGATTTCGTTTTCCATCTCCAGGTTAAAGGTCAGGTTGCTGAGCAGCTGACCTACGTTGCCGCACTCTTCGCTGTAGCCTGTGCGGGTCAGTGTACGCACGGTGGCACCGCCGAAGTTGGGGCCGAAGTAGTCGTCGCCGCCGGTGAGGTACTCCATTTCCAGGGTGTTGTTCATCGGGTGCGGCTCCCAGCCGAGGAACACGATGAACTGTTCACGGCGCACGGCGCGGCGCACCTGGCTCAGGGTGCCCTGCTCGCCGGACTCGACCACGCTCCAGCCTTCCAGACCAAAGTCACCGCTCTCCACCATGTCCAACAGCATTTCGTTACTGGCGGAACCCGGTTCGATGCCGTAGATCTTCTCGCGGAACTCGTCGCCAAACTTGGCCAGGTCGGCAAAGTCCGTCACGCCGGCGTCATAGGCGTACTTGGGCACGGCAAGTGTGAACTTGGCGCCTTCCAGGTTGGTACCGACGATCTCTATGGAGTCTTCATATTTAGCTATGAAGTCTTTCTGCGCCGGCATCCAGTTACCGAGGAATAGGTCCACTTCGCCACTTTTCAGTCCTTCAAAGCCGATCGGCACCGCCAGCGTATCCACCGTTGGGCTGTAACCCAGGCCCTGCAGCAGAGTACTGGTGACCGCATTGGTGGCAGCGATATCGGTCCAGCCAGGCCCAGACATGCTGACATCGCGACAGCTTTCCGGGTCCTGTGCAGCCAATGCGCCGCCGGATAGCAGGCCAAGGCCCAGTGCGGTGGCCAGGCTTAGGGTGTTCAGCTTGAATAGAGACTGTCTCATGTAGCGTCCTTTTGTTCGTTAGCGTTGGGACGAGGGAAGCGCGCGTTGTACTCCAGATCGTCCAGATCGATGTTGTTGCGCATGTAACTGCGGCTGGCGTCGGTAAACGGCTGGTGGTCCCAGGCCGGTTCGACACCCTGCTTGTGGGCTTGGGCGATCAGCTTGCGGCGGCGCTGGCTGACCAGCACGCGCTCGGTGATGGCGTCGCTGTCCCAGCGTTGCGCAGACTCCTGCCGGAACGCTTCCAGCGTATCGGCAAAAGCGGAGTTATCCGCGAGGTTGTTCAGCTCTTTCGGGTCTTCCGCCAGGTTAAACAACTGGTCCGGATCTCCCTTGCAGCACACATATTTGAAGTCGCCACGCCGGATCATGAACAGGGGCGCTACCACGCCCTCGCCGGTGTATTCACCGATCACTTCATCATGGCCGTTTTCACCCCTGAGATGTGGCATCAGGCTGCGGCCATCGATCGGCATGGCGTATTCGATGGGGGTAAAAGACTGACCGCTGAGGCCAGCCAAGTCAACAAAGGTGGGCAGAAGGTCGATGGTGGCAACAGACTGGCTGACCCGCTTAGGGCTGAATCGCTTGGGTGACCAGACCAGCATCGGCACCCGCGCGGACCACTCGAAATAGCTCATTTTGTACCAGAGGCCGCGCTCTCCGAGCATGTCGCCGTGATCGCCGGAGAACACCACGATGGTGTTATCGGCAAGGCCTGTCTGCTCCAGGATCTTCATCAGTTTGCCGATCTGGTCATCCACGTAGCTGGTGTTGCCGTAGTAGGCGCGACGGGCGTTGCGGATCTGCTGTTCGCTGATCTGCTTCTCATCTTTCTGGTAGACGTGCAGCAAACGGGCGGAGTGCGGGTCCTGATCGGCATCGGCGATATTCACGCTGGGCAGCTCGATCTCTTCATCCGTATAACGATCCCAGTACTCCGGCGGGGTGGCATAGGGGTCGTGGGGATGGGTCATGGAAACGGTGAGGCAGAATGGCTGGCCATCGTTGCTGCGGGCGCGATCGTAGAGGTAGCGCTGGGCCTGAAAGACTACCTCATCATCGAAGTCGAGCTGGTTGCTGCGTAGCACCGGACCCGCCTGGGTCACCGATGACATGTTGTGGTAGTAGCTCGGGCGCGTGTCGAAGTTTTCCCAGTCGACAAACCAGCCGTAATCCGCCGGGTAGATATCGGTGGTCAGGCGCTGTTCAAAGCCGTGCAACTGGTCCGGGCCGCAGAAGTGCATCTTGCCGGATAGGGCGGTTTTATAGCCCCGCAGGCGCAGGTAATGGGCGTAGGTCGGGTAGTCGGCCGGGAAGTCCGCGGCGTTGTCCCAGGCGCCAATCTTGGTGGGGAGTTGGCCGGTCATCAGCACATAGCGGCTTGGCGCACAGAGCGGGCTGTTGCAGTAGGCGGATTCAAACACCACGCCTTCCGCCGCCAGGCGATCCAGGTTAGGCGTTTTGGCGGTTTTGCCGCCGAGAAAGGAGAGCGTCGGCGCAGCCAGTTGATCGGCCATGATGAAAAGGATATTGGGCTGGGCCTGGTTGCTATTGGCCTGGCAGAGCTCCTGGGAATCTGTGTTTGCGGACATAAAAGCCTGTATTCATGGTGATACCCCGAACGGGGTGGGATTAGCCTGGTTGATCGGTATGCACCGGTGAACTTAGCTTTTCATAGGGCTGTCAGGGTGTAAACTGACTGGAAACTGATGAGTGGAATTAGACTGGCTAATGTTACTTTGCGATCGACTGCCGCCGCTGCAAAGCCTGCTGATCTTCGAGTCGGCGGCGCGGCATCTCAGCTTTACCGGCGCCGCGCGCGAGCTGGGCACGACCCAGTCTGCGGTCAGCCAGCAGATCCGGGCCCTGGAGTCGCAGCTGACGCTGGTGCTGTTTAACCGCATCTACCGCGGCGTTGAGCTGACGCCGGACGGGCAGGAGCTGTTCAAGGCGGTGGAGCAGGGGTTGCAGGGCATTGCCGGCACCCTGGAGCGTCTGCAGCACCGGCGCCTGCATCAGAAGCTGAATGTGGCCACCGATTTTGCCCTGGCATCCTACTGGCTGATGCCGAAACTGCCCGAGTTTCGCCAACGTCATCCTGAAGTGGATGTGCGCATTCTGACCACCCAGCACCCCTTCGACATCGATGAGCAGGATCTGGATGTGATTATCGGTTTTGCCAGTCAGCAACCGGGCACCGCCACTGCGCGCCTGTTTGCCGAAGAGGTGTTCCCGGTTTGTCATCCCAGCCTGATTAGCGAGCCGGCCAGTGTTGATGGCGATACGCTGGCGCGCCTGCCGTTGCTGGATCTGCACGATGAGATGGGCACCGGCTGGCTCTCCTGGGAGCGCTTTATGTCGCATCACGCTGTGAGCGCGGCGGAAGCCGTGCCGGTGCTGACCATGGATAACTATATCCTGTTGATGCAGGCGGCACTGGCCGGGCAGGGCGTGGCGCTGGGCTGGGGCACGCTGGTGGATGGTCTGATCGAGCGCGATCTGCTGGTAGCGCTGCGGCAGTTTACGGTGACCACGCCGGGCGGTTACTTTCTGGTAGAGCCACATCCGCAGGAAGCGGTGAACGCCAAGCGGCATTTTATCAATTGGTTGTTGGAGACGCAGGGTGACAGCGAGGCAGAAGGACTCTCTCTTGAGCGGTGAAAAGAGCGGCCACTATGACTGGCGCTACATTCTGAATATCGGCCTGGAGCACCGTCGCGAGCTGGTGCTGGCCAACCTGATTGCGATTCTGGCCACGGTGGTGTCGGTGCCCTTGCCGCTGCTGATGCCGCTGCTGGTGGATGAAGTGCTGCTCAATCAACCGGGGCCAATGGTGGGTTTCGTTAACCCGCTGGTGCCGGAGAGCTGGCACGGGCCCTATCTTTATATCGGCGCGGTGCTGTTGCTGACCGTGGTGCTCAGACTGTTGGCGCTGGGGCTCAACGTCTGGCAGACGCGCCAGTTCACGATCATCTCCAAGGATGTGATCTTCCGTATTCGCTCGAACCTGCTGCAGCGGCTACAGAAGATCTCCATGAACGAATACGAAACCCTCGGCAGCGGCGCGGTGGCGTCTCACTTTGTGACCGACCTGGATACCGTGGACCGCTTTGTCGGTACCTCGGTGAGCCGCCTGCTGGTGGCGCTGCTATCCATTCTCGGCACCGCCGTGATACTGCTCTGGATGCACTGGCAGCTGGCGCTGTTCATCCTGTTCCTGAACCCGCTGGTGATCTATCTGACCATGTCGATCGGCAAGCGGGTGAAGCTGCTGAAAAAACGTGAGAACCGCGCCTTTGAGGTGTTTCAGGGCGCGCTTACCGAAACCCTGGATGCGATCCAGCAGATCCGTGCCGGTAACCGTGAACGCCATTACCTGGTGCGCCTGACCGACCGGGCCCGCGAAGTGCGCGATCACTCCACCGCGTTTGAATGGCAGTCCGATGCCACCAACCGCCTTAGCTTTATGCTGTTTTTGGTTGGGGTGGATATCTTTCGGGCGGCCTCAATGCTGATGGTGGTGTTCTCCGATCTCAGCATCGGCGAGATGATGGCGGTGTTCGGCTACCTCTGGTTCATGATGGGGCCGGTGCAGGAGGTGCTGGGCATCCAATACGCCTGGTTCGGGGCCCGCGCCGCACTGACGCGCGTTAACCGGCTGATGGATCTGCATCTGGAGCCGGCCTATCCGCACCTGAAAGATCCGTTTGCAGACCACAAGCGGGTGGGTATCGAACTGGACGATATCCACTTCAGCTATATCGAAGGTCAGGAGGTGCTGCGCGGCATCAGCCTGAAGATAGAGGCCGGAGAGAAAATCGCCCTGGTGGGTGCCAGTGGCGGCGGCAAATCTACCCTGGTGCAGGTGCTGCTGGGGCTGTATCCGCCGCAAAAAGGCGAGGTGCGTTTCGATGGCGTACCGGTGACGCAGATCGGCCTGGACCGGGTGCGCGAGCATGTGGCCACGGTGCTGCAGGCACCGGCGCTGTTTAACGGCAGCGTGCGTGAAAACCTGGCCATGGGGCGTGAATATGAAGATGGCCAGCTTTGGCAGGCGCTGGAAGTGGCGCAGCTTAAGGAGTTTGTTGAGCGGTTGGCCGATGGTCTGGATACAGTGATCGGCCGTCAGGGTGTCCGCCTTTCCGGTGGTCAGCGACAGCGCCTGGCGGTGGCGCGGATGGTTTTAAGCGACCCGAGCGTGGTGATTCTGGACGAGGCAACCTCGGCTTTGGATACGGAAACGGAACATGCGCTGCATACTGCACTCGAAGATTTTCTACGCGGTCGTACAACGATCATTGTCGCGCACCGGCTCAGTGCCGTGCGTCAGGCGGATCGGGTGTATGTGTTTGACGGCGGTGAAATCAGCGAGGAGGGAAGCCATGAAGAGCTGCTGGACCAACAGGGACTGTACGCAAGGCTGTATGGAGCGAGGCAACACTGAGTGAGTGGTATGAGCAGAATACGCGCAAGGAGGCCGCGTTTCGGCTGGCGTGACGGCAACAGCGTCGAGCTGTTTGTTGATGGCGAGCACTTTTTTCCGCAGATGATCTACGCGATCCAGGCGGCGCAACAATCGGTGATGCTGGAGATGTATCTCTGCTCAAGCGGCATCGTGATGGATCGGTTTATCGCCGCCCTGACGGAGGCTGCCGGACGCGGCGTTAAGGTCTATCTGTTGCTGGATGACTACGGTTCGCGAGGGCTCATGGAGGAAGATCGCCAGCGTCTGCGGGATGCCGGAATTCAAATCGGCTTTTACAACCCGGTGGCGTTTTACAAATGGAGCCGCAACTTCGCCCGCGATCACCGCAAGCTGCTGGTGGTCGATCGCCGCTGTGCCTTTATTGGGGGCGCCGGCCTCACCGATGATTACGATATCGATCAGCCGCGCAAACCGGAAACCCCCTGGCATGAATTGATGTGCCGGGTGCAGGGGCCCGTGGTGGCTGATATGGCCTCGCTGTTTCGTCATCTCTGGTGGCGGGTGACCGCAGAACAGCTCGCTGGTGGGTCGGAGCAAACCGCGCAGAGCCAGGTCGGTGCTGCCCAGGTCCGTTTGCTGAGTACCGCGGGCCTGGCCAACCAGAGCATCAAAATCAGCACGCTCAGATGCACTTCGCGGGCTAAAGAGCGTGTCTGGATCTGTACCGCTTATTTCCTGCCGTCGTTTTCCCTGCGCAGGGCGTTGCGGCGGGCGGCGCGGCAGGGGCTGGATGTACGCCTGCTGGTGGCAGGCCCGCTCACCGATCATCGCTGGATCTACTATGCCTCCAAGCGTTTCTACCGCCGCCTGCTCAACGCCGGTGTGCGCATCTACGAATACCAGCCGCGTATGCTGCACGCCAAGGTGGCGCTGTTCGATGAGCGGGTTTCCGTCGGCTCGTGCAACCTGGACCACTGGAATCTGCGCTGGAACCTGGAGGCCAATATCGAGGTCTGTGAACCCGGCTTTACCCGCGAGGTCGAACAGTTATTCGAAACTGATTTCGGCGATAGCGTCGAGGTCGATGCGGTAGAATGGGAAAGGCGTCCCTGGTACCGCAAGGTTAGGGAAACGGTTTGGGCCCTGATCTGCCAGTGGATACTGCGTATCCGTTAAGTCTGGAGCAGGCGGAGCGGGACAGGAATTAAGCGCCCCGAGGTGCAATACAGGTAGGACAATGATGAAACGAGTAACAAGTTTGAAAGCCCCTGCGTTACTGCTGGTGCTGACGGCGGCGCTGGGCGGCTGTGCGCAGCAGAGCCTGACCGGCGATGCTTACAGCCGCAGTGAAGTGCAGCGCGCGCAGAATGTGCAGTATGCGGTGGTTGAATCGGTGCGTCCGGTAGTGATTGAAGGTCGCACCGATGGCGTGGTCGGCGGTGGCGCTGGTGCGATTGTTGGTGGCGTGGCCGGTAGCACCATTGGCGGCGGGCGTGGCTCCGTGATTACTTCGGTGCTCGGTGCCGTGGCCGGTGGTATCGTCGGTCAGCGGATCGAGGAATCAACCAGCCGTACCCAGGGGCAGGAGATTACCCTGCGCATGGATAACGGTCAGCTGACCTCTGTGGTGCAGGAAGTCGAGAACCAGAACTTCTTCCGCGCCGGCGACCGGGTAAGGGTATTGGGCAGCGGTAGTACGCTGCGCGTCACTTACTGATCGGTCGGACCGGCGCCGCTGAGCGTTCGGGTCAGGCCAGACGCGGATCGGTCGGAATCACATCCGGCCGTTCCTGCTGCTCTACCAGCCAGCTCACCAGGGCGGGCGTATCTTCCAGCACCAGAGTGTCACGGAACAGCCCCCAGTCCAGCGCGGTGAAAAGGCAGATCGCGCGATAATCCCACTGTTTGAACAGGCCATCCTGCACCAGGCCTTCCAGCGCCTGGAGCGACAGGGTCACCCTCTCTTTCTGCAGGTTGAACAGCAGAATGTCCTCATTGGTATCCAGCCCCGAACGCTGCGACAGCAGCAGTGTGACCATGGAGTCGTTGACCGCATCGATCACCGTCAGCTGGTTCTCTTCCTTCCAGCTCAGCGCAGGCAGGCCCAGCTTTTCGGCCAGGTAGCGGAAGATCACCCGTGAGTCATAGATCACCTCGTCACCATCATGAAGCACCGGGATCTTCAGCGCCGGGTTCTGCTTGCGCAGCTCGTCGCGGTCTTCACCGTAGATATTCAGATCGACAAACTCGTATGCCTGACCCGTGGCGGCCAACAGCAGTCGGATACGGCGTACATACGGGGAGGCGGCGGAACCGATAAGTTTCATGACATCCCTTCTTTTCAGTCGGTTGAGTGTTACCCGAGTGTACTGCACCGGCGGCCAGAGTTAGACCTTCAGATTGAATGGCTTTAAAGGTTTTCAGGTCGTAATAATCAAATCTTTTAAAACAAATACTTATATCTTGGCGCCCGTTTGTGGTGCGGTGCTGGCTTTGCTAGGGTAAAAGGCATCACTTCTTGATGGGTAGGGCAGGGTGTTCAGTACAACGCACTCAGGCCTCAAGGGCCTGACCCCCGGCAAGATAGTCTTTGCCTCTGTGCCAATGCGGGTTCGGCTGAACCCCTTTTCTTGGGTCGTTGCCGACCCGGGCCCCCGCTCAGTTCTTAATTCTGTCGTTTTATCTTCATCCCGTTCCCTGAGAGTACGTTGGGAACGTCGCGACCTTTACCCCATGCGCTGTTAAGGAACTACATAAGCCTATGTGCGGAATTTGTGGAGAGATCATTTTTGACGGCAGCACGCCGTCGGTCACCGCCGTTGAACGGATGGCGGAGAAACTGCGTCCCAGAGGGCCCGATGCGGGCGGCATCTATTCCCAGAAGAACATCGTCTTTGGCCATCGCCGCCTGAAAATTATCGATCTTTCAGATCACGCTCAGCAGCCGATGCATGATCCAGACCTGGGCCTGACCCTGGTATTCAATGGCTGTATCTACAACTACAAGGAACTGCGCGAAGAGCTTCAGGCGCGTGGTTACCGTTTCTTTTCCAGCGGTGATACCGAGGTGATCCTGAAGGCGTTTCACGCCTGGGGGCCGGACTGTGTCAGCCGCTTCAACGGCATGTTTGCCTTTGCTATCCATAACCGCGATACCGGCCGTGTGGTGATGGCGCGGGACCGCTTTGGTATCAAACCGTTTTATTACTCCGAGCAGGAGGGCAAGCTGCGCTTCGCCTCCTCACTGCCGGCACTGCTGGCCGCCGGTGGCGTCGATACCGAGATCGACCCGGTAGCTTTGCACCATTACATGCAGTGGCACGCCGTGGTGCCGCCGCCCTATACCCTGCTGAAAGGTGTTCGCAAACTGCCGCCGGCCACCTACCGGGTGATCGAAGCGGATGGATCTTATAAGGACACCCGCTACTGGACCCAAACCATGGGGCCGAAGGACAAGGCCGACGAGGGCAAGACCCAGCGGGAGTGGGAGGACGAACTGCTCGAGGCGATGCGCCGTTCGGTGGCGCGCCGTGCCGTGGCGGATGTGCCGGTTGGTGTGCTGCTCTCTGGTGGGCTGGATTCCAGCCTGATCGTCGGTCTGCTGGCGGAACATGGCCAGGCCGGGCTGAATACCTTCTCGGTGGGTTTTGAGGCCGCCGGTGGCGAGAAGGGTGACGAGTTCAAATACTCCGACATCATCGCCAACCACTACAACACCGAGCATCACCAGATCATGGTGCCCTCGAGCCGCCTGCTGGAAACGCTGCCGGAAACCTTCGGCGCCATGTCCGAGCCGATGGTGAGCTATGACAACGTGGGTTTCTACCTGCTCTCCCATGAGGTCTCCAAACACCTGAAAGTGGTGCAGAGCGGTCAGGGGGCCGATGAAGTCTTCGGCGGCTACCACTGGTATCCACCCATGCTGAACAGCGAAGACGCGGTGGAGGATTACAGCAAGGCGTTTTTCGATCGCAGTGAAGAGGAGTTCGCCGAGGCGATCAGCGCAGACTTCGTAGGTGACAACTACTCACGCCAATTCGTCGAGAACTACTTTGCCGGGATCAGCGCCCCGCGCCCGGTGGATAAGGCGCTGCATATCGATACCAACGTGATGCTGGTGGATGACCCGGTCAAACGTGTCGATAACATGACCATGGCCTGGGGGCTGGAGGCGCGGGTGCCGTTCCTCGATCACGAGGTGGTCGAACTGGCAGGACGCATTCCCGCCGAGCTGAAGGTGAAAGACAGCGGCAAGTATGTGCTCAAGGAGATGGCGCGGCGGATCATCCCTAACGAGGTGATAGACCGGCCCAAGGGGTACTTCCCGGTGCCGGCGCTGAAGTATATCGAAGGGCCGTATCTGGAATTTGTACGCGATTTTCTGGACAGCGATACCTGTCGTCAGCGCGGTCTGTTCCGCCGGGAATATCTGGACCAGCTGATGGATGCGCCCCGTGATCACATAACCCCGCTGCGCGGTTCCAAGCTTTGGCAGGTGGCCCTGCTGGAGATGTGGCTGCAGACCCATGGAGTCTGACCGTGACCAAAAAACCGGAACAGGATAGCGCGCAACAGAAAGAGCGGCAGAACCCGATGGACCCCTCGGCCATGGCATCGCTGAAACACTGGGGCGATCCTCTGGATCTGCCCGGTGAAAAGATGCGCGAAGAGGTGGCACTGGACTGCGGCTGGGGCAGGCTGATTTTCGGCCAGACCTTCCGCGATCCGCAGAAGCTGGCGCAGCTGCTGCGCAAGGAGCGCGAGGGACGGCGCGATATAGCGCTTTATGTGCGTGAGCCGCACGTGGTGCTCTCCTACGCACCCCAGGATCTATTTATGGATCCATCGCTGACCTATCGGCTGGATTTCACTCATTACAAACAGCGTGACGATCTTCCCGAGGGTATGCGAATCCGGGAGATAACCGCTGAGGATGACCAGCGCCGTATCAACCGCCTGCATATGGCGCGGCACATGGTCCCCGCCTATGACGGCTTCTACTCCAAACTACCGGACAAGCCGGAGCTGACGGTGCTGGTGGCTGAAGAGGTAGCCTCCGGCGAAATCATCGGTGTGGTCACCGGCGTTGACCATCGTGAAGCGATCAACGACCCGGATAACGGCTGCAGCCTATGGGCGCTGGTCAGCGATCCCCAGGCGCAGATCCCCTCCGTGGGCGAGTGGCTTTCGCGCGCGCTGATCGAGCTGATGCGTGACCGGGGCCGGGCGTTCATGGATCTGTCGGTGATGCACGATAACCATGCCGCCATCCATCTCTATGACAAGCTCAATTTTGAACAGGTGCCGGTCTACTGCCTTAAACACAAGAACTCGATCAACGAGAAGCTGTTTATCGGTCAGGATCCGGAAGAGGAGCTCAATGTTTACGCGCGTCTGATTACCAAGGAGGCGCGGCGGCGTGGTATCGGTGTCGAAGTACTGGATGCTGAGGGTGGCTTTTTCCGCCTGTCGCTGGGCGGGCGCTGGGTCACCTGCCGGGAATCGCTCAGTGAGATGACCTCCGCGGTGGCCATGAGCCGCTGCGACGATAAAGCGGTCACCCGTCGCCTGCTGCAGAAAGAGGGGCTGCGTGTGCCGGAGCAGCTGGTGGTCAGTGATGAAGCCGGCATCGAAAACTTTCTCTCGCGCCATCAGGCGGTGGTGGTCAAACCGGCCCGCGGCGAACAGGGGCGGGGGATCCAGGTCGGTCTGAGTAGCCTCGATGAGGTGAGCAAGGCGGTGGATTCGGCCCGCTTCTACTGTGACAAGGTGCTGCTCGAACAGTGCGTCAAAGGCGAAGACCTGCGCATTATCGTCATCGACTACAAGGTCGTGGCGGCGGCTGTACGTCGTCCACCCAAGATTATCGGTGATGGCGATCAGACCATTGGCGAACTGATAGAACGTTTGAGCCGGCGCCGTGCGGCGGCGACAGACGGTGAAAGTACCATTCCGCTGGATGCCGAAACCGAGCGCTGTGTGGCTCGTGCCGGCTACCGTTTTGACGACATCCTGCCCCGTGGTGAGTGGCTACAGGTGCGAACCACGGCTAACCTGCATACAGGAGGCACCATTCATGATGTGACCGGAGAGCTGCATCCGGTCCTCTCGTCGGCGGCCATTCGCGCTGCCAAAGCGATCGAAATCCCGGTGGTGGGACTCGATTTCATGGTGCCTGATGTGAGTGGGCCCGATTACGCCATCATCGAAGCCAACGAGCGCCCGGGGCTGGCCAACCATGAGCCGCAGCCCACGGTGGAGTGCTTTGTCGATCTACTCTTTCCCCACACCCGCAGCCAGAAAGAACGGAGCAATAAGTGACCAAACTGCAAATTGATCAGGAATACCTCAAGGAGCAGCTGAAGAATCTGCTGCTGACACCCAGCCCCTCCGGCATGACCGACGACGCGGTGCGTTACGTCTGTGGCGAGCTGGAAAAGCTGGATATCCGTTACGAGCTGACCCGGCGCGGTGCGATCCGAGCCATTATCCCCGGCAAAAATGATTCCCCGCGCCGTGCCATCGCCGCGCACCTGGATACCCTGGGCGCCATGGTAAAAGGGCTGAAACGGGAAGGGCGCCTGCGCGTGGTGCCAATCGGCCACTGGAACGCCCGCTTTGCCGAGGGCGCGCGGGTGAAGGTGCATTGCGATAACGGCCAGGTCTATACCGGGACGATTCTGCCGCTGAAAGCCTCGGGTCATACCTACAACAAGGGGGTCGATGAGCAGCCTTCGGACTGGTCCAACCTGGAGATCCGTATCGACGAGCCGGTGAATCAGATCGATCAGCTCTGGGATATGGGGATCCGTGTGGGTGACTTTGTCTCCGTGGATTCCAAGCCGGAGTTCTGTAACAGCGGGCACATCAACGGCCGCCACCTGGATGACAAGGCCGGCGTTGCCAGTATGCTGGCGGCGGCCAAGGCGATGGTGGATGCCGGTGAAAAGCCGGAGCTGGACTGCCACCTGCTGTTCACCATCTCGGAGGAGGTGGGTGTAGGCGCATCCCATGTGTTGCATGGTGATATCGCCGAGATGGTTTCCATCGATAACGGCACCATCGCACCGGAGCAGAACACCTGTGAGTACGGCGTTACCATCGCCATGCAGGATTCCAGTGGTCCGTTCGACCGTCCGCTGACCCAGCACCTGATCAGCATCTGTAAACGCGAAGAGGTGGAGTTCAGCCGCGATGTGTTCCTCTACTACCGCAGCGATGCCGCGTCGGCGCTGGAAGCGGGTAACGATATCCGCACCGCGCTGATCTGCTTCGCCCTGGATGCCTCCCATGGCTGGGAGCGCACCCATATAGGTTCACTGGAATCGGTGGCCAGTCTGCTGGTGGGTTACATGCGCTCGAAACCGCTGTTCGCCGAGCATGAGAACGTGATCGGTGATGAGAGCGAATACCCGCTGATTGCAGCGGATCGCGAACGGCTGAAAATGTAAGTCGGTTTGGGGCGCCGCCGCGGCTATTTTTCGCAGGAGCGGCGCCCCGCCGCGATCACCCGCCTTATTTTCGTGTTGCTGCTACGACCTGTGGCAGGTGGTAAGCCACCAACCCCGCAACCAATCCCCAGAATGCGCTGCCAACTCCCACCAGTGTCATGCCTGATGCCGTGGCCAGGAAGGTAATCAGTGCTGCATCACGCACCTCGTCATCCTTGAGTGCCGCCGACAGGCTGCCGCTGATGGTGCCGAGCAGCGCGAGACCCGCAATCGCCATGACCAGCTGTGCCGGGAAGGCGGCAAACAGGGCGGCTACCGTGGCGCCGAAAATACCGGTCAGCAGGTAGAAAAAGCCCGCCCAGACGGATGCCAGGTAACGCCGCTTTGGGTTTGGATCCGCCTCTTTACCCATGCAGATTGCCGCAGTGATTGCCGCCAGGTTGAAGGCGAAGCCGCCCAGCGGTGCCAGGATCAGACCGGTAAGACCGGTGCTGGTGATCAACGGCGAGGCGGGCGTTTCATAACCGTTGGCGCGCAGTACCGCCAGGCCCGGTACGTTCTGCGATGCCATGGTGACGATAAACAGCGGTACGCCAACGCCGATCAGCGCGGGCACCGAAAACTCCGGCCAGGTCCAGATCGGGCGGGCCAGCTCCCAGCTCAGGGTTTCCACCTCCAGCATTCCCTGCAGCGCAGCGATCAACAGGCCCACCGCCAGCGTCAGCGGAATCACGTAGCGAGGCAGCAGGATTCTGCCGAGCAGATAGGTCAGCAGCATGGCGCCTACCAGCAGCAGTTGCGTTTCCATGGCGCCAAACAGCTGCAGACCGAACTGGAACAGCACGCCCGCCAGCATGGCGGCGGCAAGAGGCGCGGGCACTTGTTTCATCAGGCGATCAAACCAGCCGGTGATACCGCACAGAGTGATCAGCGCGGAGCTGAACAGGAACACGCCTACCGCTTCATTCAGGCTCAGGCCGGACAGGCCGGTCACCAGCAGTGCAGCGCCCGGCGTAGACCAGGCGGTGAGTACCGGGGTTTTGAAATAGAGCGACAGGCCGCCGCTGGTGAGTGCCATGCCGATACCCAGGGCCCAGAGCCAGGAGCTGATCTCGGCAGCGCTGGCGCCTGCGGCCGATGCGGCCTGAAAGATAATCGCAGCTGAGCTGGTGTAGCCCACCAGTACCGCGACAAAACCGGCTGAAATATGAGAGAGGCTGGGCGTAAAACGCATGATGCTTACCAATGTATAGGGTCGATGATTGCGGTCGAGAGTTTTAGTTGCTTATTAATCTGTGCGACGACAAACAGCTTTTCAGCGCCGCTGGCTTGGAAATGGCGAACGCTATAGCGCACAATATGGCCAAAGGATACGCTTGAGCGTTATAGCGCACAACAATTTTGCTATTCAGTGCTCTTTTGCAGGAGACGGCATGAAAGAACCGGGTCAGTATCTGGCACAGGCGCTGAAGCAGCGTCGTAAGGCCAAGGGTTGGAGCCTGGACCAGGCTTCCCGCAGTACCGGCGTCAGCAAGGCGATGCTGGGGCAGATCGAGCGCGGTGAGTCGAGCCCGACGGTAGCAACGCTATGGAAGATCGCAACCGGCTTCAATGCCGCTCTGTCTGACTTTCTTGAGCAGCCTGACCCGGAAGATCAGGGGGCTGTGCGTCAGGCGGACGAGTTGCGACATCAGCCGGCGGTGGATCAGATGCTGGTTGCGACCATCTTTCCCTACGATGCGGCACTGGGCTTTGAAATGTTCGAACTGACCCTGATGCCTGGCTATACTCGCAGCTCTGAGCCCCATGCGCCGGGCGTTACCGAGCATGTAGTGCTGCTAAGAGGTGAGATGGAGCTGTTGATCGAGGGGCAGTGGAAGCTGTTGCTTGAGGGTGACGCCATCCGTTTTGCCGCTGACCGCCCCCACGGTTACCGTAACCTGGGCCGGGAACCGGCGGTATTTCATAACCTGATTCACTATCCTGCCTGATATCTCCGTCGCGGGGCGATCATTTTTCCCGGCGTTATGCGCCGGTTCGGAGCTGTTTTGAGTATTTCACACTGGGGCCTCGCTCTGCTGATCGTGCTGGGCTGGGGGTTAAACTTTGTTGTTATCCGCTTTGGCCTCGATGAGCTGCCGCCGATGCTGCTCGGCGCGCTGCGCTTTTCGCTGGTGGCATTCCCGGCGATCCTGTTTTTCAAACCGCCTAAAATCCCGCTGAAATTGCTGCTGGCCTATGGAGGTTTTATCAGTTTGGGGCAGTTCGCTTTCCTGTTCAGTGCCATGTATTTCGGCATGCCGGCGGGCCTGGCATCGCTGGTGCTGCAGTCGCAGATGCTGTTCACCATGCTGTTTGCCCTGCTGTTCCTGGGCGAGCGTTTGCATCTGCCGCAGTTGATCTCGCTGGTGGTTGCCGTAGCGGGCCTGTTTTTCCTGGCCGAGGCGACGCCGACCGCGGATATGACACTGATCGGCTTTCTGCTGACCGTGGCGGCAGCCGCCAGTTGGGGGATGGGTAATATCGTCAATCGCCATATCGTGCAGCTTGGCCCGATCAATCTGATGAGCCTGGTGGTCTGGGGGGCGTTGGTGCCGCCGATTCCGTTCTTTCTGCTGTCGCTCTGGCTCGAAGGCCCGACGCTGATCATGGACAGCCTGGCCGGTATGAGCTGGAAATCGGTTGCCTCGCTGTTATACCTGGCGGCGGTTGCCTCGCTGTTTGGCTACGGCAGCTGGGCGTTCCTGATGAGCCGCTACCCGGCATCCACGGTGGCGCCGTTGACCCTGCTGGTGCCGATAGTGGGGCTGCTCACGGCCTGGCTGGTGTTGGGGGAATCGGTCAGCCTGTCGCAGACTCTGGGTATCGTTCTGATTTTGCTCGGTCTTATGATTAACGTCTTTGGTCAACGCCTGCGGCTGATGCTCAAACTGCGCCGGATGGGGGTCGATAAACCCGAAATTTAATTAATCTGTGAACACAGACTCCGGTTGTGGTGACTAATATTTAGACACTGCTGTTGAGACGTACCCTGCCCGCAAACGTTGTGGGTGCGGATTCGTGAACCGCCAAACCGGAGTTTTCCATGCCGACAGGCTTTTTTGACCTGCCCTGGTGGGGCTATATCGCGGTCGTTCTGTTGCTAACCCATCTGACGATTGTTTCCGTGACCGTGTTTCTGCATCGCAGCCAGGCACATCGCTCGGTTTCCCTGCATCCTGTACCTTCGCACCTGATGCGTTTCTGGCTCTGGCTGACCACCGGGATGGTCACCCGCGAATGGGTGGCGATTCACCGCAAGCATCACGCTCATTGCGATGTCGATGACGATCCCCACAGCCCCCAGGTTAAAGGGATTTCCTGCGTACTTTGGCGCGGCGCCGAGCTATACCGTGGCGCTCTGGATGATCCCGAACTGCTGGCGCGCTATGGCAAGGGCACGCCGGATGACTGGATCGAGCGCAAGCTCTACAGCCGTTTTCCCTACCTGGGTATCAGCCTGATGCTGGTGATCGATGTTCTCTGTTTCGGCGCCATCGGACTTACGCTCTGGGCGGTGCAGATGGTGTGGATTCCCTTCTGGGCGGCGGGGGTCATTAACGGCGTCGGCCATTTCCTCGGTTATCGCAATTTCGAGACCGGCGATGCATCGCGCAATATCAGCCCGCTGGGACTACTGATCGGTGGTGAAGAGCTGCATAACAACCATCATGCGGCGCCTTCGTCGGCAAGGCTTTCCTGCCGTTGGTTCGAGTTTGATATCGGCTGGTTCTATATCCGTTGCCTCACCGTTCTAGGTCTGGCGGAGGTACGTAGTGCCGGCATGATCCGGCAACTGCCGTTGGCGCCGGACGCTGCGCTGAACCGGCTTCAATTGCTACGTCTTTACGCCCGTCAGGTGGTGCTGCCGATTCTCAAACAGGAGCGGCGCATCGGCAGCCGTGCCAGCCGTGAACTGTTGCGCCGCAGTCGCTGGCTGCTGCTGAGGGAGAAACATCGTCTCAACGCGGCGCAGCGCTCACGGGTGGATTCGTCGCTGTCCCTGAGCACGCGTCTGGCCACGGTGTATGAATATCAGCATCGGCTGCGTGAGATCTGGACGCTGCCGGGGCGCTCCAGTGAGCGCTTGAGCCGCGCCTTGCATGACTGGTGTGTGGATGCAAAAAGCTCCGGCATCGCTGTGTTGGAGGAGTTCGCCGAGCGCCTGATGAGTGTGTCCCAGGTCAGGCGCGCAGCGCTCAGTTCTCTGTAGATTCCGCAGGAACAGGTTCAGCGGCATGGGCCTTGAGATACTCGGCGAGTTTCTCTTCGGCCCGGTCGCCAAACAGAATGACACAGGCTTCTCTCAGACCTGGGGCGTCAGCCAGCGCGTCTTTGGGCACGACCTGGGCAATCTTCGAGCGGCGCCGCAGGAAGTCATCCAGCCGGGTGACCATCTCCCGACGCGCCGCCATCTCCACCTCGCCACGCAGGTATTCGGCGTTGTCGATCAACAACTCACCCCAGCTCGGATTCTCACGAATCCCCTCCAGCAGCTCCAAAGCGCTGGCGGCGTAACGGCGCCAGAGGCGGGAGGTCAGTTTCTCGCTGGATGAGCCGGGCGTCATGCCATCCAGGTTCATCAGCCGCGCCTGGTGCAGATATTCCGCATAAACGCTTTTATGCGGCTCGCCATACCAGATCTGTTTCGGGTAGGGCAGCTCGATATCCAGACCACTGATGATGTCGCAGATCTCTTCACCCACATTGATACAGTCGGTGAGTTTGCCGCCGAAAATGCTCAGGTGACGATTCTGTTCATCCACATCGATGGCGTGCTTGCGGGACAGTTTGACCCAGTCTGCCTGCTTGCCGTCGCCGTTGCTGACGGCCAGCGGACGCACGCCACAGCGCTCGGCGATAATATCTTCCCGGCTCAGAGGGTGCGGCAGGTTGAGTAGCGAATTGGCGTTATCGAGCACGAACTGGCGGTCTTCATCGCTGACTTCTGCCCTTGGGTTCTCCACCTGGGTATCGGTGGTACCTATGCAGGTTTTCGGCCCCATGGGGATGACGAAAAACAGGCGGCCGTCGCTGGCGAAGAAGGTCAGTATTCGGTTGCTGTCGGTAATCCGCTCGACGATCAGATGGATCCCCTTGGAGAATAGATGTCGGTGGCGGGTGGGCTGGCCACTGCGCTGGTTGATCTGGTCGGTCCAGGGGCCGCAGGCATTAATCACGGCCCGGGCTTTGATCTGCAGCGTTTTGCCGGACTCCAGGTCCTGAGCGTTGGCGTGCCAGAGATCGTCTGATCGGCTCAGCTCCTGGCACTCCACATAGTTGGCGGCGCTGGCGTCGCAATCCATGGCGCTGCGGATGAAGTTGAAGGTGAAGCGCGCATCGTTGTCGTGCAGATAACAGTCGGAATATTCCACGCCTGCCTGGGTATTGGCGGTGTTAATAACCGGCTCCCGCGCTTTCAGGCGGGAAGGCCCCATGATCTCCGGCAGCCGGGTTTTGCCCCGACCGAGCAGCCAGTAGAGCAGGGTACCGGCGTAGAGCATCCAGGGCGGTTTTCGAAAGCCGCTTTCCACCGAGGCGAGGAAGCGCATCTCCCGCACGGTGGAAGGGTAGGCGCGCATCAACTGGTTACGGCTGCGGCAGAGTTTGTTGACCAGCAGGTATTCGCCGCTCTCCAGGTACTTGATGCCGCCCCAGGCCAGGTTGGAACTGTTGGAACTGGTTTCGCCGGCAAAGTCGCCCCGGTCGATCAGTGCCACGCGGGCACCGCGTGCGGCCAGTGCCGCTGCAGACACCGCACCATTGATACCGCCACCCAGAATTAAAACATCGAACTGACCCGATTGCAGACGCGCAATATTGCGGCTTCTTAAACTCAAAATATGATCGCTCCCTGAAACTCTTTTTATTCCGCTGACTTCAGTACACGCTTGATCGCATCGGCCCAGCCGCTGAGCAGTTTTTGGCGCTGTTCATCCGGCATGGCAGGCTCGAACTGGCGCTGGCACTGCCAGAGTTCGGTGAAGGCCTCGAAATCCCCGTAGAGTCCGGCCTGACGACCAGCGAGATAGGCGGCGCCGACAGCGGTTGTCTCCGCGATTTTAGGTCGGATAACGGTGGTATCGAGGATGTCTGCCAGAAACTGAAGCATCCAGTCGTTGGCGACCATGCCGCCATCCACGCGCAACGTGGCGGGTGTAATGCCGTCCGCCGCCATCGCCTTGAACAGATCGCTGGTCTGGTAGGCCATCGCCTCCAGCGCTGCACGGGCGATCTCGGCCCGGCCACTGCCACGGGTCAGACCGAACAGCGCGCCGCGGGCATCGGCTTGCCAGTAGGGCACACCGAGGCCGGTAAACGCCGGCACCAGGTAGACACCCTTATTACTGTCGATGGAGCGGGCCAGGGTTTCGGTCTCGGCGGCGTTGCGGATGATACCCAGTTCATCCCTGAGCCACTGCACGGCGGCGCCGGCGACGAAGATCGAACCTTCCAGCGCGTAGCTGGGCTTGCCATCAAGCTGGTAGGCCACGGTAGTGAGCAAACGTTGCGAGGATGTGACAGCCTCGTCACCGGTGTTCAGCAGTACAAAGCAGCCGGTGCCGTAGGTGCTTTTTATATCGCCCTTGGAAAAGCAGCACTGGCCGATACTGGCCGCCTGCTGGTCGCCGGCAACACCGAGAATCGGCAGCGACTGGCCGATCAGGGAAGCATCGGTGGTGCCGAAGTGGTCGGCGCAGTCGCGCACCTCGGGCAGCATGCTGACCGGCACCCGGAACAGCTCCAGCAGGCGCTCGTCCCACGCCCCCCGATGGATGTTATATAGGTTGGTGCGGCAGGCGTTGGTGGCGTCGGTCAGGTGAGAGGCGCCGCTGGTCAGTTTCCAGATCAGGAAGCTGTCGATGGTGCCAAACAGCAGCTCGCCACGTTCCGCCCGGGCGCGGTTGTCCGGGTTGTGATCCAGTATCCAGTTGATCTTGCTGGCGGAAAAATAGGGGTCCAGCAGGAGGCCGGAGCGTGCCTGAAGTTCCTCTTCGACACCTTCTCGCTTGAGATGATCACAGTACTCAGCCGTGCGCCGGTCCTGCCAGACAATGGCGTTGTAGACCGGTCGACCTGTACGTTTGTCCCAGACCACCGTGGTTTCACGCTGGTTGGTGATACCGATACCGCAGACCCGGTAATCGTTCTCTCGCGCCCAGTCGAGCATTCTCCTGACCACGGTCAGCGATGAATGCCAGATATCCATGGGATCGTGTTCCACCCAGCCATCTTGCGGATAGTGCTGAGGGAACTCCTGCTGTGCTGACGCCAGTTGGTTGACCTGGTCATCGAAGAGTATGGCCCGGCTGCTGGTGGTACCCTGATCAAGTGCGAGGATGCACTGCCTGTCCGTCATTCCTGACTCCATACTGTTATGCTGGGTGAATAGTCGAGTCTCAAACTGAACTGAATAGATAGTATTTCAGTATAGAAACATTGATAAAAGTGCCAGCCATTGAACGCTGGACTAGGGAGGCAATTTTGACCCAGGTTAACAATCTGTTGACGAACCTGCCGGACGCATCGACGGCGGAGGTATTCGAAGCGCTGGCCGGCGCAAAGGGCGTGGAGATTGAGAGGATCGTATCCCATGGCCAGAGTTCACCGGAGATCGGCTGGTGTGAGCAGGATAGAAATGAGTGGGTCATGGTGCTGCGCGGTGCTGCACGTATCGATTTCGATGCTACCGAGGATGCGGGACTGGGCAAGAGTGCGGAGCTGAGAGAGGGAGACTCGCTGAATATACCGGCAGGCTGTCGTCACCGCGTTGGCTGGACCACGCCGGATTTCCCGACCGTCTGGCTGGCGGTACATTACCCGGCAGATCAGGACCCGTTCGGCGAAGCCAGCTGAACCGGTTCTGTCAGGCTATTCAAAACGGATCTCAGCCCGGATGGCGACGGCTGGGCTGAACAACGGGAATCTGCTGATCCGTGCTTTCAGCGCTGCCGGCGGACAGCTTGACGATAGCGTCGGGCCCGTCCGGATCGGTGTTGCTGAGCGCCCGATCCACACTGATCACCTGGTAGGTGAGCTCATCGATACGCATCGCCTGCCCGGCCTGGGGCAGGGCGGAGAAGCGGCTTAGCTCCTCCTGTTTGTCGGCGAAAATCAATTTGACGATCAGCATGGCGGGGTTCCTGCGACAAAACGGGCCGGAGTTATTTCTCCGGCGCGTGGAAGTTAAGGTACAGGTCGATCAGCACTTCCGGGATCTGCTCGCACATCTCTTCGGACAGGGCGCGATCCTTGCGGATATCGGTGATTTCGGTGTCATCGAACAGCTCCGATGCGACCATGATCGGCAGCAGCAGACCGGCTACGGATTCTTCATCATCACCGAACCACTCCTCTTCACGCAGGAACACGCCTTCCATGAATGATTGCGCCCAGAGGGTGATCTCCGGCAGCTCTTCATCGTCTTCTGTTTCCAGCGTCAGCTCGCAGGGCAGCAGGATCTCCTGGTCGGAGTAGAGGTCGCTGCCGATGGTGCGGTAGAGCTTGCGCAGCAGCTCGAGCATCTGGCTCTTCTGGGCATCGGATTCCCACTTGGGTTCGCCATCAAACAGCAGCTCAAGCCACTCACTTTCCGGAACCTCGACCGGTGAAATATTGATCGCGCACAGCAGGCCGTGGGCGCTGATCAGGTCGAGAGCTTCTTCCGAGACGGCGGACGAAAACAGAAACTCTTCGAGGATATCCAGTTCGTCTTCGGTGATAAGTGCGGTTTGAGCGGTCATGGGCGTGCATCCAGATAGATCGGTGTGCGGCCGATTCTACTCTCTAAAACCGCCTACTGGTACCGCTTTCAACCGCTTCTTTGCGCTCTCTGGATGACTTGAAGGCCCGCTTCGCGGATAATGCGCCGCATGATTGAGCGCGCACAGCAGATACTGGCCGAGGTATTCGGCTACGAGAGTTTTCGCCCGCCGCAGGACGCCGTTGTGGAGGCGCTGCTGGCAGGTCAGGATAGCCTGGTTATCATGCCCACCGGCGGGGGCAAATCCCTCTGTTACCAATTGCCATCGCTGGTTCGCGAAGGCACGGGTGTGGTTATCTCCCCGCTGATCGCACTGATGCAGGACCAGGTCAATGCGCTATCACAGCTGGGTATCCGCGCCGGCTGTTTGAACTCCTCACTGCCGCTGGAACAGCTTCAGGCCACCGAGGCAAAGCTGGTCGCCGGCGAGCTGGATATGGTGTACATCGCCCCGGAGCGGTTGTTGCAGCCGCGTTCGCTGGCGCTGTTCCAGCGCGCCAGACTGTCACTCTTTGCCATCGACGAGGCGCACTGCGTATCTCAGTGGGGACACGACTTTCGGCCGGAGTACATGCAGCTCAACCGCCTGCGTGAACTCTTCCCCGGTGTGCCGCGAATCGCGTTGACCGCCACCGCCGACGCCCGTACCCGCCAGGAGATTATCGATCGCCTGGAGCTCACCGACGCGGCGCGCTTTATCCGCGGTTTTGACCGTCCCAATATTCGTTACCGCATCGGCCAGAAAGACCGTGGCCGTGAACAGCTGCTGCGTTTTCTGCGCGATGAGCACGCTCAGGATGTAGGCATCGTTTACTGTCTGTCGCGCAAGCGGGTGGAGGATACCGCCGCCTGGCTCAGTGAGCGTGGTTTCAATGCGCTGCCATACCATGCGGGCCTGTCGCCGGAGCTGCGACAGCACCACCTGCACCGTTTCCTCACTGAAGAGTCGATCATCATGGTGGCCACCATCGCCTTCGGCATGGGGATCGACAAGCCCAATGTCCGTTTTGTGGCACACCTGGATCTGCCTAAATCGGTGGAGGCCTACTACCAGGAAACCGGCCGCGCCGGTCGTGATGGCGAGCCCGCCGACGCCTGGATGGTTTACGGTCTGCAGGATGTGATCTTCCTGCGGCAGATGCTGGAAGGCTCCCAGGCCGACGAGGTGCACAAGCAGGTGGAGCGGCAGAAGCTGGAAGCGATGCTCGGTCTGTGTGAGATCACCAGCTGCCGGCGCCAGGCACTGCTGGCCTATTTTGGCGAACCGGATCATCAGCCCTGCGGCAACTGCGATACCTGCCTGGAGCCGGTGCCAGTCTGGGATGGCACCGAGGCTTCGCGCAAAGCGCTGTCGGCGGTGTTCCGCTGTGGCCAGATGTATGGCGTCAATTACATCATCGATGTGTTGCTGGGCGAGAGTTCCGATAAATCCCGCCAGCGCGGCCACGAGCAGCTGTCCACCTGGGGTATCGGCAAGGAGCTGGATCGTAACCAGTGGCGTTCGGTGTTCCGCCAGTTGGTGGCCCGTGGCTATCTGAAGGTGGAAGCCAGCCACGGTGCGCTGCAGCTGTCGGAGAGCTGCCGTGCGCTGCTGCGCGGTGAAGAAACCCTGGAGCTGCGTCGCGATCTGCGCACCAAAAGTGCAGGCCCCAAGTTGTCTGGCGGCAAGAGCAAGGCGTCCCAGCAGCAGCTGGATGCGGAGGATCATGCACTCTGGAACGAGCTCAAGGCGCTGCGCAAGCGGCTGGCCGATGAGCAGGATGTACCGCCTTACGTCATCTTCCACGATGCCACGTTGATGGAGATGGTGGTGTACCGGCCGTTGACGCCGGTGCAGCTGCGTCGCCTCAATGGCGTCGGTGAGCGCAAGCTGAACCAGTATGGCGACCCCTTCCTCGAGCTGATCGCCGAACATCAGGCCGCCCCGGCGGATGACGGTGACAACCAGGCGGAAGAGACACTGATGCTTTACCGCAGTGGTATGACCGTGGAGCAGGTGGCGCGTCAGCAAAAGCTCTCGCCGAATACCATCTATAGCCATCTGGCCGCGGCGATCCGCAAGGGCGCTATCGGTGTCGATGAGGTGGTGGAACTCCCTGCGCCAGAGCGTGCGCAGATCGAGCAGACTATTCTTGAGCACCGCCGGCATAAAGGTGGCTCGCTGAAGGTGGTGCACGAGGCACTGGCCGGCGCCTATGAATACGGCGTGCTACGCTGCATCGCCCAGGGGCTGGATCGCGTTTGATGCAGGGCTCTTTTTGATGGAGGAAGGGCGCTGATGGAGGCACTTTGGGCGGAGTATTCGCTTGCTGGCCTTTTTCTCAGCGCTTTTATCTCGTCGACGTTACTGCCCGGCGGCTCCGAGGCGTTGCTGGCCTGGGAGGTATCCCAGCGCGGTGAATGGCTGTTGCCGGTGCTGGTAGCCAGCGCCGGCAATCTTCTCGGCAGCATGCTGACCTTCGTCATGGGCGTCTGGTTGCGCCGGCGTTATCCCCTTCGCATACTTTCAGAGCGTCACCGTCGTGCAGAGCAGCGGCTGAAACGTTATGGCCCGGCCGCGCTGTTGCTGGCCTGGTTACCGATCATTGGCGATCCGCTCTGCCTGGTCGCCGGTTGGATCGGTTTTTCCTGGCGCAGCAGTGTGCTGCTTATTGGGCTGGGCAAGCTGGCGCGATATCTGGCGGTGGCGGGTCTGATTCAGTTATGAAGCTGGGTGACCTGATGCGACGATATTCCATACTCGGTTGGTTGCGCGTCTTTCTCTTGCTGGTGCTGGTAATGATACTGGCGCTCTATCTACTGCTGTCCAGTACCCGCAGTGTGGACTGGCATAACCCGGTGGTGGTGCGCATCTACCCGATCAATGCCGATGGTCGTGCGCCAACTCAGGTCTACGTGGACCAGCTTGACGATACTAGCTTTGACGATATCGAGACCTTTTTCGCCCGTGAAGGCTACCGTTACCGGATTCCGCTGCGTGCGCCGGTGAGGGTGGATCTCGCGCCCCCCATCGATTCATTGCCGCCGGAAACGCCGGAAGAGGCAAGTATTGTCGAGGCGCTCTGGTGGGCGATCAAGATGCGCTTCTGGGTCTGGTGGCAGGACGGCTGGCAGGCCAGCGATGCTGACGTGCGTATTTTTATGAGTTTTTACGCGCCGGGTAATCCCCAGGGGCAGCAGCATTCGCTGGGGCTGCAGAAGGGTAACATCGGGCTGGTGAACGGTTATGCCGACCCTGAGCATCAGGGGATCAATAACTTTGTCGCCGCCCACGAGTTGCTCCACACCCTGGGTGCCAGCGATAAATACGATATGAAAACCGGCAAGCCGCTCTGGCCCGATGGCTTTGCGGACCCGGTAAAAGAGCCTCTGTTTCCGCAGCAACGCGCTGAGATCATGGGTGGTCGGGTGCAGGTGACGCCGGGTTGGTCGCTGCTGCCGCCAAGCCTGAGCCACGCTATTATCGGCTCGGCCACCGCCATCGAAATTGGCTGGCTGGGACCCGTGGCGATACGCTCGGAATCTGATTCACAAGCTGCCCCTCAATCTGCCCAGAGCTCTGCCGCCGAATAGCTGCAGTTGCCTGATCATCCTTACGCCAACACAACCGTGTTAGACAGGCGCGATTCGGTTATAATTTCGCCCCTTTCGATTTCTCGGCAATTGCCCTGGGCGATTTTCGAAGCGATCCGGTTAACCGATTCACTCAACTTTTTATCCAACGGCTACCAGCATGCACAGCGAAAACCCAACCGAAGCGCAGGCGGAACAGCTCTCCGTGGAAGCGGAGCGCAAGCGCAAAACCCGCACGAATAAACTGCAGAAGCGTCTGCGCCGCGAGGTTGGTCAGGCGATCGAAGCCTTCAACATGATTGAAGCGGGCGATAAGGTGATGGTCTGCCTGTCCGGCGGCAAGGATTCCTACGCCATGCTGGATATCCTGATGAACCTGCAGAAAAGCGCGCCGGTGGATTTCGAGCTGGTGGCGGTGAACCTGGACCAGAAACAGCCCGGTTTCCCCGAGCACATTCTGCCGGCGTACCTGGAAAAGATCGGCGTGCCTTTCCATATCGTCGAGCGCGACACCTACTCCATCGTTAAGGAAGTGGTGCCTGAGGGTAAAACCACCTGCGGTCTCTGCTCGCGCCTGCGTCGCGGCACGCTGTACGGTTTTGCCGATGAGATCGGTGCCAACAAGATCGCGCTGGGTCATCACCGCGACGATATCCTGGAAACCTTTTTCCTCAACATGTTCTATGGTGGCAAGCTGAAGTCGATGCCGCCGAAGCTGGTCTCCGACGACGGCAAGAACATGGTGATCCGTCCGCTGGCATACGCCCGCGAAAAGGATATTGCCGAATACGCGGAGCTCAAGGAGTTCCCGATCATCCCTTGTAACCTCTGCGGTTCGCAGGAAAACCTGCAGCGCCAGGTGATCAAGGAGATGCTGAATAACTGGGACAAACAGCACCCGGGGCGGATCGAAACCATGTTCCGCTCACTGTGCAACGTGGTTCCATCCCATCTGGCCGATACCGAACTGTTTGACTTTAAAGGTCTGCAGCTCGGATTCCCGCACGGTATCGTCGATGCCGACGCCCGTGCGGAGTTTCGTGCCGAATCAGACGAAGAAAACCAGAACGGAAACGGCGGCGTACAGACCATGGAGCGGATCGACGTGCTCTCGCTCTGAACCGTGAAATCCGTCTTAGCCATCTCAAGTAAACTTGTGCAGCAAGCGATGTAAGGATTCATTCTTCATGTCCAACGAACAGCAACAGCTTTTCCGTAATGCCATGTCCCAGCTCGCCGGTGCCGTCAACGTGGTCACCAGTGCCGGTGAAGGCGGTACCTGCGGCCTGACAGCCACCGCAGTCTGCTCCGTATCTGACAGCCCGGCCACCGTGCTGGTCTGCATCAATCGCGAAAGCGCCGTCAACGCGGTGATCCGTAACAACGGCCACCTCTGTGTCAACGTCTGCAGCGCTGAGCAGCAGGAAGTCTCCTGTCACTTTGCCGGTATGACCGAGCTGAGCATGGAAGAGCGCTTCAAGCTGGATACCTGGGATTACGGCGTGCTGAAACAGCCGCTGCTGCGCGGTTCACTGGCGAGCCTTGAAGGTCGTATCACCGATATTGCCGAAGTGGGCAGCCACTCCGTGTTCTACGCCGAGATCGACAACATCGTTGTCCGTGAAGGCCAGGATGCACTGATGTACTTCAACCGCAGTTTTAAAACGCTATCGGCTTGATCGTCACAGCTACCAGCTGAACTGAAACGGGGACCGATTGGTCCCCGTTTTTCTTTACGGTAAAGACTCGATTACACGCCGCCTTCTGAGCGCACCCTTGATCCCCTTTGACGCAGCCGAGCATCACAGCCTGAAAGAGAAACAAGGGAAGGGCTGTTTGAGGCGAAGCCGAGTTTCCCTTCCCGCTCTTTCAGGCGAGAAGCGCAGGGCAGTCGGCGCAGCCGACCAAGTCGTAGGGGCGGTTTGGGGTTATTAGGGGCCTTGGCCGTCCAAGGCCCCTAATTCGCCAGCAGGCGAAACCGGCCTCGAAAAAGGCTTTTAAAGTCGATCTGATCAAGTCCTGGCTACAAAGAGTCCGCGAGACTCCGGTCAGCCGGGGAATTAAAAAGGGGACCAGTTGGCCCCCTTTAGTATTACTGCTCGTCGTCTATGTTTTCCGCTTCAAGCCACATCACATTGATGATGCCGAATGAGCAGGCTAGCAACACGCCGAGTATCCAGGCGAAGTACCACATAATCCGGTCTCCTCAGTAAGATGAATGATCGTTCTTGTTGATGACTTCCACCGATACCTTGCCCCACAGAGAGCGGTAGCACCAAAGGGTGTAGAACAGGATGAGCGGGACGAAAACGATCGCCGCGTAGGTCATCACATTCAGGGTCAGATGGCTCGATGCTGCGTCCCACAGGGTCAGGCTGGAGTTGGGTTCCAGGCTGGACGGCATGACGAACGGAAACATCGAGAAGCCGGCGGTGAGGATAATACCCGCCATACCCAGGGAGCTGGCCAGGAACGCCCAGCCGTAACGGCGCGCTCCCATCAGCAGGAAGGTGCTGGCCAGACCCAGGAAGCCGATGGCCGGTGCCAGCATGGTAGCCGGGTAGGTCGAGTAGTTGGCCAGCCAGGCGCCATCGCCACGGATCACCTCTTTCGCCAACGGGTTGGGCAGGGCATCGTGAGCCGGTGCAGAGACGATCTGATAGCCGTCGATGCTGGAGCTCAGCCAGATACCTGCCAGGGCGAAGCAGGCCAGGGTGACCAGGGCGCAGATCTGACCCCAGGTGCGGGCACGGTCGCTGACGCGGCCTTCACTGCGCAGCGCCACGTAGACGGCGCCGTGCATGGAGAGCATTGCCAGGCTGACGATACCGCAGAGCAGGCCGAACGGGTTCAGCAGGCCGAACAGGTTGCCGTCGTAGCTTGGGCGCATGAATTCGTCGTGCTGGAAAGGCACGCCGAGCAGCAGGTTACCGAAGGCGACACCGAACACCAGTGCCGGCACGGCGCCACCGATGAACAGGCCCCAGTCCCAGGAGCTGCGCCAGCGTGGATCGGCGATCTTCGAGCGGTAGTCAAAGCCCACCGGACGGAAGAACAGCGCGAACAGCACCAGCAGCATCGCCCAGTAGAAGCCGGAGAAGGCTGCTGCGTAGACCGCTGGCCAGGCCGCGAAGATGGCGCCGCCGGCGGTGACGAACCAGACCTGGTTACCTTCCCAGTGCGGTCCTACGGTATTGATAACGACACGACGTTCGGAGTCGCTTCTGCCCAGAATCGGCAACAGGGCACAGGCGCCGAGGTCGAAACCATCGGTGACAGCGAAGCCGATCAACAGAACACCGACCAGTGCCCACCAGATCAGTTTCAGTGTTTCATAATCGAATAGCATCTTGGTTACCTCTCCTGTCTCAAGCTTTCACTGATGCGTTAGGAGCTGGCAGCTCGTCGTGATATCTGCCCGTATGGAGACTGCTGGGCCCTTTGCGGGCGAAGCGGATCATCAGGTACATCTCGATAATGGCCAATACCGTATAGAAGCCGACAAAGGCGAGAAGACTGCCGATCAGGTCAGCCTCGGTGAGGCTGGATGTGGCTATAAAGGTGGGCAATACCTCACCGATCGCCCAGGGCTGACGGCCCAGCTCAGCGACGACCCAGCCGAACTCGGAAGCGATCCAGGGAACCGGCAGACTGAACAGCGCCAGACGCAGCAGCCAGGGTTTATGGAAAGCGGTGCGCCGTGCAGTGAAGTAGAAACTCAGGGCGAATACCATCAGCATCCAGAAGCCGCAAGCGACCATGATGCGGAAGCTCCAGAACATCGGGAACACTGGCGGGACGGAGTTTCTTGCTGCCTGGGCTATCTGCTCTTCGGTGGCATCGGTCACGTTCGGTGTGAACTGCTTCAGCAGCAGGCCGTAACCGAGATCGACTTTGACTTCGTCAAATTCGGCGCGCAGCTCCGGGGTGTCCTCGCCGCCGCGCAGACGCTCGAGCAGCGAGTACGCGTGCATGCCGTTGCGGATGCGTACCTCGTGATTCTCGATCAGGTCTTTGATGCCGGTGACCTCTTCGTCGATGGATCGGGTAGCGATAAGGCCAAGCAGGTAGGGAATACGCACGGCGTAGTCGGTTTCCATGGTCTCATCGTTCGGTAGACCGACGAGGGTGAAGTGGGCCGGGGCCTCAGCGGTTTCCCATTCAGCTTCGATGGCGGCCAGCTTGGCTTTCTGCACGTCGCCAACTTCGTAACCGGACTCGTCACCCAGCAGGATCACCGACAGTACTGCGGCCATACCGAAGCCGGAAGCCACCGCGAAAGAGCGGCGGGCAAACGCCAGGTCACGCCCTTTCAGCAGGTAGTAGGCGCTGATGCTGAGTACGAACATGGCAGCAGTACAGTAGCCAGCAGAGACGGTGTGCACGAATTTAACCTGGGCAACCGGGTTGAAGTAGACATCAGCAAAGCTGGTCATCTCCATACGCATGGTTTCAAAGTTGAATTCGCCGCCCACCGGGTTCTGCATCCAGCCATTAGCCACGAGAATCCACATGGCGGATAGGTTGGAGCCGATCGCTACCAGCCAGGTCACCATCAGGTGTTTTACCTTGGAGAGGCGGTCCCAGCCGAAGAAGAATAGACCGACAAAAGTGGACTCCAGGAAGAACGCCATCAGGCCTTCAATCGCAAGCGGAGCGCCGAAAATGTCACCGACATAATGGGAGTAGTAGGCCCAGTTGGTGCCGAACTCGAACTCCATTGTCAGGCCGGTGGTAACGCCCAGTGCGAAGTTAATACCAAAGAGTTTGCCCCAGAACTGGGTCATATCCTTGTAAATCTGCTTTCCGGTCATGACATAGACTGACTCCATGATTGCCAGCATGAAGGTCAGGCCGAGTGTCAGTGGCACGAATAGAAAATGGTACAGCGCCGTGATGGCGAACTGTAGCCGGGAAAGATCAACGACGGATTCGGTGATCATCACTATCTCCTGAAGGCTTATAGATGACGCGGTTATTCACAGGATACACAGCAGCTAGCATGCCAGATGCAACTTAAAAACAGTGTTGCATTTGCGGCACTCTTGGAACTCCCGTGGTTACTGGAAAGTTGAATCTGAGAAGCTTCTTTATAAGGAGCGTAAAACAAAAGCAGAAGAGACAAAGTGTCACACCTGGCAGATAATGGCTGCCACATATGACAGTTGAGAGGCGGCGGATGCAGGCGGAACTTCATCTGATTACCAAGGAAATGACGGAAATACTTGAGGGTATTGCCGAACCGGCCACGCTGATCGGGCTGGACTACCGGATTCTGGCGACGAATGCCGCCTACCGGGATATCTATGGCGATGACCGGCCGATGGAGGATCGCCATTGCTACGAGGTGTCTCACGGTTATCAGGTTCCCTGTGATCAGGCGGGAGAGTCCTGTCCACTGAAGCGCTGCTCAGAGTCCGGAAAACGCCAGCGCATGCTGCACCTGCATACCACGCCTGCGGGTGAGGAGCATGTGGATGTGGAGATGCAGCCGGTGCACAGCGCCTCGGGTCAGCTGGTCTGCTTTCTGGAGGTGATGCACCGGGTGAAGGAGGCGAAGGCGCGACCCGGCGAGCAGGAGGGGATGGTCGGGCGCTCCGAGTCGTTTATGCGTATGCTGGAGATGGTGCATCGTGCCGCGCCCAGTGATATCAGCGTATTGCTTTTGGGAGAGTCCGGTACAGGTAAGGAGCTGGTGGCCAAGGCGCTGCATGACAACAGCCCCCGAGCCAGCAAGGCGTTTGTCACCGTGGAGTGTTCGGGCCTGAGTGAATCCCTGTTTGAAAGTGAACTGTTCGGCCATGAGCGCGGCGCCTTTACCGGTGCGGTCAGCCGTAAGCGTGGTCTGGTAGAAGCGGCGCGGGGCGGCACTCTTTTTCTCGACGAGATCGGCGAAATACCGCTGCCACAGCAGGTTAAGCTGCTACGCCTGATCGAAACCGGCGTGTACCGGGCGGTGGGCAGTGTTGAGCCTCAGCATGCCGATGTGCGCCTGGTCTGCGCGACGCACAGAGACCTGAAAGCGATGGTCGAGCGTGGCGAATTTCGGCGTGACCTGTATTACCGCATAGCGCCGTTTCCGATCCCTTTGCCGACGCTAAAACAGCGTATCGATGATCTGCCGCTGCTGATCGAGGTGCTGCTGCGTCGTCTGCCTGAGGGAGAGAGTGTCAGTATCAATCGCGCCGCCCTGAAAGTGCTGATGCGATACGATTTTCCCGGCAATATCCGGGAGTTGAGAAATATCCTCGAGCGCGGCATCCTGTTGGCCGACCAAGGCGTCATCGGTGTTGATCAGCTACCGCCGGAGCTGCTTATGGAGGGGGAGATCAAGGCCGAAGAGTCAGGAGTTCTGCCGGCGAGCCAATCGGTTATTCCCCTGGATACGCTGGAAGATAACTACCTGCGTCAGGTTGCGGCCCGTTTCCCTGGTGAAAATCGTGATCTGGCGGCACTGCTCGGTATCAGTGAGCGCACGCTTTATCGTAAGCTGCGACGTCTGAAAATCGGCTCCGGATAAGGATACAAGCATGTTTAAATCCAGAATGCTGCGGGTATTCGGGCTGGCGCTGGCGCTGGCGATGCCCTGCGCCGCTTTTGCCGATTTGCCGGAACTGTTCGGTAATATGCAGATCCCCTCGACCCTGCCGTCGATGGTGGAAGATTCGGCTGACCTGATCATTCAGGTCCCCAGGCAGGTCGATCCCGCCTCGCCGGTACCTTTGCGGGTACGTGTTCTGCAGTCGCCGGTGGCTGCCATTACATTGCTCAGCGATTCCGTGGACCCGGTGCAGCTGGCCAGTTTCGAGATGCAGCCGGGCGTGGATGCGCAGCTGGCAACCCGTTTTATGAGCTCCGGCGCTGGCGGTGTAATGGTGGTTGTGCGTACCGCCACAAATAGGATTTTTGCCGGCCGCAGAACCTTTGAGTTGATGCCGAATGCTGGCCTTGTTGTTCCCGAAGCGCCCGAGGCCGCCAGTGTTGCATCGGTTGGCGAGTCTGCATTAGATGCGGATTCCGAGGCCGAGACTGAGGCCTCACCGGAGTTGCGCCTGGACGCTGAAATTCTCAGCGAGGACAGGGCAAGAGTGATCTTGAGAAGTGCTGAGCCGTTGGTGAAGCGAATGCAGCACCAGGTGTTGAGAAGGTCGGAAAATCCGGTCAGCAGTTTCGAGCTCAAGCACAAGGAAAGGGTTTTGGTGAGTGCTGACCTGGATGCTTCCATGTGGAGCGATCCGTTTTTCAGTTTTGGTTTCGTCGGCGCTAAAGTCGGTGACACGCTGACACTCACCTGGGTGCGCGCGGATGGAGAGCAGGGAGAGCTCCAGACCACTATCGAGCCCGCTGGCTAAGCGGTGCCTTTTCGATCTGGTGTCTTTTTGATATTAATTACCGACTATTTTTAAGGAGAAGGCTTTGATGCGTCGTTTAACGCTGATAGGCTGCTGCATTAGCTTGCTTCTGGCAGGCTGCGTACCTGGCAATGAGCAACCGGGAGCGAGCGCCGCTGGGGACAGCCAGGCAGCGCAGCAGCCGACAAGTCCGGACTCAAGCGAGCAGGCTTCCGCGCAGTCGCCAGGTGCCGGTTCCAACGCGGCCGATGGAAACGCTGCCCAAGCGTCTGCAGGTTCACTCAGTAATCAGCTGGATCAACTGAACGGTCGTCTGACGCTGGTTCAGGAGCAGTTGCTTAAGCTCAGAGCCCAGGTGCAGCAGCAGGGTGAACTGAACCAGATGGTGCTGACCCGCCTGCAGCAGATGCCGCAGCAGTCTTCTTCGACGCAGGATTCGATGGCCGATATGGGCGGCGAGGGCCGGTCATCGGTGGATGGAACTCAGGTTGATGCTGCAATTGCACAACTGCTGCAGACGGTGAATGAGCTCGGGCTTTCCAGTAGCAGTGATCTCTATGGCGTGGCTACCACCTATACCTCTAGAGGGGTATGGGTTTTGATTCGCTATCGACGAGATACTGGGGAAACCTGGCTCGCGGATCAGGGGCGCTGGACTGCGCTGGAAGAGGAGGGCTATCCGTCAGCTTCCAGTTATGAAGTTAAGCTGCAGCGGGCCGATCAGGACCTCAAAGGCTACGTGGCAGTAAGGATAGATCGTAATACAGGTGAAAGCTGGTGGTTGAATGACCGGCGCTGGCAGAGATACGAATGAACCCGAACCACTCGATTGAAGATCTGATTCGCCTGTTTAACGGTCTGTTTCTGAATAGCTATAACACCGAGCTGGTATGTGGAGATGATGAGCCGGTTTACCTGCCGGCAGATGCGGATAATCCGCACCATCGCATCATCTTTGCGCACGGCTTTTTCTCCAGCGCGCTGCACGAAATTGCACACTGGTGTGTTGCAGGTGCGAAAAGGCGTACACTGGAGGACTTTGGTTACTGGTACAAGCCGGATGGACGCACTGCGATGGAGCAGGCGGAGTTCGAGCGGGTGGAGGTTCAGCCCCAGGCCTACGAATGGATTCTTTCCGAGTCGGCCGGGCATCGCTTCAACTTCAGCGCCGATAATCTTTCGGCGGGCTTTGGTGCCAGCAACCAGTTCATGGAAAACGTACATGCAAGGGTACTTGACCTGTTGGAGTGCGGATTGCCTCCCAGGGTTGAGGCGCTATCGTCTGAATTGCGGGCGTTCTACCAAACGCCGCCATTGAACGCCGAAAGATTTGCGCTAGAGCGCCACCTTCCGGCAGGAGAGACTGCATGAGAAACCTGAAGATCAAGGCAACGCGCTGGCAGGAACAATCCCTGCCGGCGGATACGAAGCGCGAGACCTTCGCGGCGCCGTCGTTGCCGGACAATCTGGTGGATCACTCCATCTGTCGTTCCGATAGTTTTCTCTACCACCGTCTCGGTATAGAGCAAGACGGGGAGCAGTACTGGTATCTGTACGCGCTATCGCTGACCGGGGAACCATCACTTTGGGTGCTGGGTGTGTTCGACACGCCGGGTCAGGTGGATTTTTTCCTGGCGCTGCACAGCGATAACCCGCTTAAGGTACCGGGACTGCGTCAGCTTGAGGCCGGGGCAGGCTGGCTACGCGTCAACGATGCCGGTCAGCTGGCTTATCCCCATTATTCCGGTGTTTACCAGGTGGGCTTAAAAACCTACAGGGTGGCAGCCGTGGTCAGTCAGCCGGGTATCTATACCGCCAGCTACGGTGATCGCGACCACACCGAATACCTCGGTGAAGCCAGCGAAAAAGAGATCTGTATGCTGCTTTACAGTCACTTCGACAGTCGTCTGCGCGGTTGCAAACTCTGCTGATTCGCTTGCCTGTCGACTGAAATGGCTAGGGATGACCGGGTCGAACGCCCGGTCGATCCGGCCTTTAAGTCTTTCCTGCTGGTTTAGGCCGTCAGTTCGCACTCTTGTGCATCTGATGCCCCATCGGCATGACCGGCTGCACCGGCATCTGCAGCGCTTCTTCGGAGCCGTCGGAAAACTCCAGTGTCAGATCGACGCTGTCGCCCTCTGCCAGGTTTTTCTCCAGCCCGATCAGCATCACGTGCAGGCCGCCAGGCTGCAGTGACACGGTTTCTCCGGCAGGGAGCTCGATGCCATCAACCCGTCGCATCCGCATTACACCCTCATCCTGAATATGGTTATGCAGCTCGGCAACGCTGGCTACACTGGTTTTGGCACCGGTTAGCGTGACGGCGGCTGTGCCGTTGTTGGTGATCTGCATAAAGGCCGCGCTGTTGGGCTGGCCTGGCGGAATGGCGCGGGCATAGGCGCCGTCAATGCTCACATCGGCGGCGAAGGCCGGTGCGCTCAGGGTACTCAGAAGCAGCAGGTGGGCGAGGGGTTTCATCGATCCAGTCTCCAGTCAGTTCAATAAGCTTGGTGAGCGCTTGGGTCCGGCTTATCCGTTCAGCAGGCTCTCTAGCCGGTTTTTGACCTCGGCCGGTTGTACACCATGGTTCAGCAGGCCGACAAAATCGCCGTTGCGGTCGATCAGGTAGAGTCGTGACGAGTGGTCAACGGCGTAGCCCATGGCGGAGTCTTCCAGTTCGACCTTGCGGTAAAAGGCGCCGTATTGACGTACAACCTTGTCGATCTCTTCATGACTGCCGGTGAGGCCGATCAGGCGGTCGGAGAAAAACCGGGTATAGGTTTTCAGTTTCTCCGGGGTGTCTCGCTCCGGGTCAACGCTGATGAAGATGCCCTGCACCTGGTCGCGTTGTTTCTTATCCAGTTGATTCAGCGCCTGGCTCAGCACCGCCAGGGCAGTGGGACAGACGTCTGGGCAGGAGGCGTAGCCGATGTAGATGACCGCTACGTCACCTTTGAAGTCAGACAGGGATACGGGGCCATCGGCGGAGGTCAGGGTGAAGTCGCCACCGATCTGCTGAGTGCTGATGCGGTTGTCCGCAGGAGTGGGTTTGAGCAGGAATGCGGTGATCATACCCGCTAAAAGGCAGGCGCTCAGGATCAGTAAAATTCGAAGCGTACGCAGCTGTTTCATCTTATTTGGCCTCGAAGTCGAACCAGGTCTTGTAGGTTTTATCATCTGTTTCTATCAGCAGTAGAGCACGCCATACCATGCTGCCGGTGGTGCATACCGCGAGTTGGGTCTCGCCCTGCCAGCGGCTCTCTCCAGCGGGCTGGAGTTCGGTCTGGTTAAGCCCCATATACATATCGCGCCCCTCCAGAGAGAGCAGCACCTTGCGAGGGCTGAAACCTCGGGTTGTCAGCTGCGCCGACAGCGGGCGTGCTGAGCTCGGCGGTGTAGGCGTCAGCTCGAATGACAGCTCCAGTCCGTCCTGCTTCAGGGTGCAGCGGCCCTCCGCGATATCGCAACTCGGCGGCATCAACTCGATGGTCTGCGCTTCCTCTGGGGTGAGCAGTTGCGGAAGAACAGCAATAAAAAACATTGCGGCACAGAGTGTTGCAGCCAGAGGCAGTATCAGCCGGAGTCGTCCCTTGGCAGGGGGCGTTTGCTGTTCATCCATGGGTATGCAGTCTAGGTCGGTCAGAATAAGGGAGAAAGTGGCATATTGTCGCATTGGCAGGGGGCCGGAGGCCATTGCCGGTGATCAGGTCAAATCGAAGCCGAAATCGAGCTGCTCTTCGCCGGTGACGCAACGGCGGAAACCCAGTTTTCGCTGCTCCCGGTTGATCTGTAGCATCATCGCCCGTGCCGCCTGGCGTGAATCGACCAGGGTATGGCTCTGATGGCTGGCGTTGGGATTGCCCCAACACTGTTCCACAACCCAGTCTCCAACCAGGTCGCGGTAGATCCGGATGACCCGGTAGTCACTATTTTTCTGCCAGCGAACGATCAAGGAGGGTTGTTTCCGCAATATTTCCAGAGCTCTATAATGGCGCGGAATTGAGCCTGAAACCCAGCTGTTTGTAAAGTCCGGAGGCCCACTGTGAGTGGCAGACTGAAGATTGTAGCGGATGAGAATATTCCTGCCCTGGAACCTCTGTTTGGAGAGCTGGGGGATCTGGTGCGGCTACCTGGTCGCTCCATGAGCCCCAGTGAGCTGGCCGATGCGGATCTGTTGCTGGTGCGTTCGGTGACCAGGGTGAACGCCGAACTGCTTGCCGGTAGCCGTATCGGCTTTGTGGGCACCGCCACCATCGGTACCGATCACCTGGATATCGGCTGGCTCGAACAGCAGAAGATCCAGTGGTGTAGCGCTCCCGGTTGTAATGCGGATGCGGTGGTCGAATATGTGTTGAGCGTGCTCTGGCATCTGGCGGATGAGCAGGGCTTCGATCCGCTGTCACGCACCTTTGCCGTGATCGGCGCCGGCAACGTCGGTGGTCGTCTGGTTGAGCGGTTGCGTGCGCTGGGAATCAAGGTGCTGGTGTGCGATCCGCCGCGAGCGGAAAAAGAGGGAAAGGCGGGTTTTGTCTCTCTTGAGGAAGCGCTTGCCCAGGCCGACTTTATCTCCCTGCATACGCCGCTGGTGAAGGATGGTCAGCATCCGAGCCATCATCTATTGAATGAGAGCAATCTCGATCTGATCCAGCAGAACGCCATCCTGCTTAACGCCGGTAGAGGGCCTGTGATCGATAATCGGGCGCTGGAGCTGTTTATGCAGCAGCGCTCCGATATCAGTCTGGTGCTGGATGTCTGGGAGCATGAGCCTGCTGTATCGCCGGCGCTGGCCAGTCATTGTCGCATCGCCACTCCACACATCGCCGGATACTCTCTGGAAGGCAAGATTCGCGGTACCTGGATGCTCTACCGTGAAGTCTGCCGCTGGCTGGGGAGGGAGGCTGCTCTGTCGTTGGAGTCGGTGCTGCCGATGCCTGAGGTGGAGCGGATTTATTGCAACGGCCGGCTGGCGCCGCTGAAGCCGATTGCACTGACCTACGATCCTTATCGCGACGACAGAGCACTACGTGCCACTCTCGATCTGCCGGAGCCGGAGCAGCGTCTCGCGTTCGACCGGTTGCGCAAGCAATACCCTGTCAGGCGGGAGTTCTCCAGCCTTGAGGTGGATGGGCTCGAGGATGAAACTCAGGACCGATTGCTCCGAGCCCTCGGTTTCAGGCGCCCGATGGCGTAAGCTTGCGGGTTTGGATCGAATAAGCGCGACACTCTATGGCCAGATATCAACCCGAGCTCGAGGGCACTACCCTCAAGACCCTTGCCGAGCTGCGACCTCGCATCGGCGAGCGCGTGCGACTTGAGACCCGCTCGCCGCGGGGACGGCATCTGGTGCAGTTGGTGGGGTTTCGTGAAAACGCTTCGGTGATCGTCTCGGCGCCGCGTAATTCCGGTACGCCGGTACTGATCAACGAAGGGGCGATGTTGACCGTGCGCTTGATGGCGGGCAACTGGGTCTGCGCCTTTGAGACCCGCTTGATCCGGATTCAGAACCATCCTTACCCATACTGGCATTTGGCCTGGCCACAACAGATCGATGCGCAGCGTGTACGCCATCATACCCGGGTACCGGTTAATCTCAGGGTGTCGGTTGATCCCGACGATGGCGGCCACCCTACTGCCGATTTTCCGGTCAGCGCCTGCTGTACCGATATTCATGTGGCTGGAGCCTGTCTCGAAGCGAACCGAGTCCTGGGTCGTACCGGCGACAAAATCTTTATCACCGCGCGTCTTTCGGTAAGCGGGATTGATCATGTACTGCTGGCGCCGGCAATCATTCGCAGTATCTACGAATCCGAAGGTGGTTCGTTCAGCGTAATCAGCCATGGGGTCGAGTTTGTCGATCTTGAAGAGGAAACTCACCTGATACTGGCGGGCTTCGTTTATCAGCAATATCTGGTGGAAACCGGCTACCTGGCGCAGGAGGATACGCAATGACATTTACCCTGGGGTTGGTCGTTAACCCTTTGGCCGGGATTGGAGGCAGTGTTGGCCTGAAGGGCAGTGATGGTGCCGAAACCGTGGCCAAAGCGCTGGAACTGGGGGCCGAGCCTAAAGCGCCGGAACGAGCGCTGGCGGCACTGCAGGAGCTGGCCGGACTCGATTTCCGCCTGATCACCTGGGCCGGCAGTATGGGGGAGGACTCCGCCCGTGAGGCCGGTATAGAGGCGGAGGTACTCGGCGCAGCGAGTCAGCAGCCGTCGACAGCGGCGGATACGGAGGCAGCAGCCGTTACGTTGGCTGAGCAGGGCGCGGATCTGATTTTGTTTGCCGGTGGCGATGGTACCGCGCGAAATATCTGCGCGGCGGTAGCAGAGCGCTGTCCGGTGCTGGGTATCCCGGCCGGTGTAAAGATCCACTCCGGTGTTTACGCCATCACGCCTAAAGCGGCGGGTGAAGTTGCTGCCATGCTGATTCGCGGTGAGCTGGTGACGTTGTCCAGCGGTGAAGTGCGTGATATCGATGAAGAGGCATTTCGCGCCGGTAAGGTCAGGGCGCGCTACTACGGCGAGCTGCTGGTACCCAGCGAACACCGCTACCTTCAGCATGTCAAAAACGGCCAGCGTGAGGATGAATCCCTGGTGCTGGACGATATTGCCGCCGACTTTGAAGAAAGCATGGAGCCCGATGTGCGCTACATCATGGGGTCCGGGTCCACCGTTGCTGCAATCATGGAACATCTCGGTCTTCAGAATACGCTGTTGGGCGTAGATCTGATTCAGGATGGTGAGTTGATCGCCTCGGATTGTACCGCTCAGCAGCTGCTGGAGTTGACCGAGGGCTTTGAAACCCGGGTAGTGATTACGCCGATCGGCGGTCAGGGGCATCTGCTTGGGCGCGGCAATCAGCAGTTGAGCCCCGAGCTGATGCGCCGTCTTGGTCGGGATGCGCTGTATGTGGTTTCCACCAAAACCAAGATCAAGGCGCTGGAAGGGCGTCCGCTGCTGATTGATAGTGGTGACTCCGCTCTTAACCGGGATTTCTCAGGGCTTATTCCTGTCCATACCGGATATCACGACGCTATTCTCTACCGCGTAGAATAACTCTGTTGCATTTTTAAACGCGAACCTCAGGACTTTTACCCGCTCTAAGTGTTAAAGTGTCGTTTTATTAATACGATTACTCCAAGCTTATGCCGGGAGAATAAAGTGTCAGTTGTTTTGAAACAGAAGCGTGAAGTTAAAGTCTATGTCCGGATGCATGATGGCAGCCGGCAGCTGGGTAATGTCTTTCTGGGGCCGGATGAGAGGCTGCAGGACATTCTGAACGATGATCGGATCTTTCTGCCGGTGCATGTAGATGACCAGCAAAGCTCGGCCTCTCTGGTGATGCTGTCCAAGCGCTATATCCAGCAGATCGAAGAGGTGCGCCCGGAAGCAGTCAAGCGCCGTCATGAAGAGGTTTACAGTCACACCGGTCAGCGCAAGCGTACCCTTGAGGCTGTGCCAACAAAGGAAGAGGTGAAAGCCCCCAGGCCCTTGAACCTTGAGCTTGATGATTTCAATCCCGTGCCGCCGAAGAAGAAATGATTCAGATCGCAGGACAAAAAAAGCCCGGCATAGCCGGGCTTTTTTATGCGCGTTTGCAGGCTTAGCCGCGTGCTTTGAGAGCGGCGATGCGGTCGTCCAGCGGCGGGTGGCTGGCGATCAGAGCCATGAAGCCCTGTTTCAGGTTGCCGTTGATGCCGAAGGCGTTCAGCTGTTCCGGCAGTTCGTCCGGAGCGCCGTATTCCGCTTTCAGGCGCTGCAGCGCGCCGATCATGGCACCAGTGCTGGCAAACTGAGCGCCGGCTTCGTCAGCGCGGTATTCGCGGCGACGGCTGAACCAGGCGACGATGACCGATGCCAGAATGCCGAAGATGATCTCGAAAACGAAAGTGGTGATGTAAAAGCCGATACCTACACCACCACCGTTGTCTTCACCACGGCGCAGGAACGAGTCGACGGCATAGCCGACGATGCGGGCGAAGAACATGACGAAGGTGTTCACCACGCCCTGGATCAGCGTCAGTGTCACCATGTCGCCGTTGGCGACGTGGCCGATCTCATGGGCCAGCACCGCGCGCACCTCTTCCGGGCGGAAGCGCTGCAGCAGGCCTGAGCTGACCGCAACCAGGGCGTTGTTCTTGTTCCATCCGGTGGCGAAGGCGTTGGCCTGCTGTGCTGGAAACACGCCTACTTCGGGCATGCCCACGCCAGCTTTCTCTGCCAGCTCGGCAACGGTTTCAAGCAGCCAGCGTTCGTCAGCGTTGCGTGGCTCCTTGATCAACTGGGTGCGTGTGCCCATTTTCGCCATGGTTTTGGAGAGGAACAGGGAAATAAACGATCCCGCGAAGCCAAATACGGCACAGAAGACGAGCAGAGAGCCATAGTCCAGGCCGGTGCCTGTGAGGTAAGAGTTCACGCCAAGAAGGTTGAGCGTGACGCTTGCGACCAGCAGTACCGCGAGGTTGGTGGCCAGAAACAGTACGATTCTCATCATGTTGTGTTGGGTTCCCATAAATGACTGTGTTTTGACACAGGAAATTAGCCTGACTCTTTGATAAGGGCTTAGAGGCAAAGTTTCAATACAGCAGCACCATTTATATAATGCGCCCCTTTTTGTTGTCGCCGGAGAATCTGAGTGCAGCGTGCTGTTGAAACTGTCATCGAGCAATTGGGGCTTGCCACCGGGCAGGTACGCCGCCTGTTTCATGGGCGTGGCGGCTGCGCGCCCGGCCTGGAGTGGCTGGTGGTGGACTACCTGCCGCCAGTGGCGGTGATCCGAGCGTACAGCGATGAACTGCCTGAGCCGGTGGACAGCCTGGTAGAGGCGCTGGTGCGAGCGGGTGTTGAAGGTGTGGTACTGCAGCTGCGTGGCCGTGGCAGAACAGCGCAGAGTGAAGTGTTGGCCGGCGAGGTGCCCGACAAGCTGGTGGTCGAAGAGGCTGGGCTTAAATACCAGGTACGACCGCTGCAAAATCAGAATGCCGGCCTGTTTCTCGATATGCGGCCGGGACGTGACTGGGTGCGTGAGCATGCCAGGGATAAGCGTGTGCTCAATCTGTTTTCCTATACCTGCAGCTTTTCGGTGGCGGCCATGGCCGGCGGTGCGGTCTCGGCACTCAATATCGATATGAGTTCAAGTGCGTTGGCAACCGGCCGTACCAATCATCAGCTGAACTCTTTACCTACTAAAACGGTCGGATTTATGGCGGTGGATCTGCTACGATCCTGGGGCCGTGTGCGTAAGAACGGCCCCTTTGATCTGGTGGTGATCGATCCGCCCAGTTTTCAACCGGGCAGCTTTGTGGCTGAACGTGATTATCGCAAGGTGCTGCGCCGTCTGGATGAGTTTGTGGCAAGCGGAGGTCAGGTATTGGCTTGTCATAACGATCCGGCGCATAGCGAACAGTTTCTTCGTCAGTTGATGGAGCAGGAAGCGCCAGGCTTCACATTCCGTCAACGCCTGGCCCAAGCGGAGGATTTTCCGGAGAAGGATGCGGAAAACGGGCTGAAGGTGTTGCTTTACCAAAAGGATATGTAAGTGGAACTGATCTGTATTGATATTGAGGCCAGCGGCCTGGGGCCTGACTCTTACCCCATAGAGGTGGCCTGGAAGTGCGACTCCAGTGGAGCGCAGGATGAATTTTTAATCGATCCGGCATCGGTTGAAGGCTGGGATTACTGGGATGAGTTCGCTGAGGAATTGCACTGTATAGAGCACGAGCAGTTGGGTCGGAAAGGAATTACGGCTGCCCAGGCGTGTGAGCGCTTGAATGCGGCGCTTGCTGGCAAAACGCTGACCTGTGATGCCTATGATTTTGACCTGTTCTGGATGCGACGTTTGTTCCACTCGCAGCAGATGCCGATGCGGTTCCGCATTCAGGGAATAGAGCGGTTGTTAACCCCGGAGCAGTGCGAGGTCTATCGTAAGAGTACCCGGTTCCGCCGTCATCGTGCGTTGCGGGATGTGGAGGATCAGCTTGGCGCTATCCGCCAGTTGCTGGAAGAGGTCGCCTGAGGCGGCCTCTTTTCTTTTCTGTGACCTGTTCCGTGTGGATCAGAGATTGGCCACCTGGCTTTCGATGACGCCGCGAATCTCTTCATAGGGCTCCACGTTTTCGGGGAAGAAGAAGAGCTTGTAGTACTGGCGCTCGACGACCTGATCCTGGCTTTTTGCCCGATCGTTATGGGAAGCGTAAAGGTAGGTCATCTGGACATGAACCACACGTGTGTTGACCGGAAGCTCAAATTCATGTCCTTCCAGGTCGAAGCGCACCTTGAGCTCCTTGATGGTGTAGAACGATGCCTCGGCGATATGATCCGCGTTGAGCAGAAAGTTTGATGTGACCGGCACGAGACGGCGTTTTTCCAGGCCGTTGTGCTCCATGAATATGCCCTGGTTTTTCTTGATTTTGATAAACATCCCATGCTCCTGTCGTGCCGATAAATGCTTATAGGTTCTCTCTAATATTTAGCATATGTCAGAACAATGACATGGAAGTTTCAACTGGGGAAGCTGAAACTTCCATTGTATGGGATGTCTGGTCAGGGTTTATTCTATTAGCTTACTGTTCATAGGTGCGCAGGAAGTTGCCGATACGCTCGATAGAGTCGGTGAGCAGGTCCTTCCCAGGCAGGAACACCAGCCTGAAGTGCTGTGTATCGGGCATATTGAAGCCGCTGCCCTGCACGATCAGCACCTTCTGCTGCATCAGCAGATCGAGAGCGAACTTCTCATCGTTAAGGATCGGGTAGCGCTGCGGATCAAGTTTCGGGAACAGGTACATCGCGCCTTTCGGCTTAACGCAGGAGACGCCGGGAATCGCATTGAGCATCTCCCAGGCGAGATCACGCTGCTCGCGCAGGCGTCCGCCAGGAACCAGCAACTCGTTGATGCTCTGGTAACCGCCAAGCGCTGTCTGAATCGCGTGTTGCGCCGGTACGTTGGCGCACAGGCGCATGTTGGCCAGCATGTCCAGACCCTCGATATAGTCGCGGGCGTTGTGCTTGGGGCCGCTGACGATTAGCCAGCCGGAGCGGAAGCCCGCTGCGCGGTAGGTTTTCGACAGGCCATTAAAGGTCAGGCAGAGCACATCGTCCGCCATGGAAGCGAGCGAGGTGTGCTCGGCTTCATCGTATAGGATCTTGTCGTAGATCTCGTCAGCGAACAGGATCAGCTTGTGTTCGCGGGCCAGATCGATGATCTGTTCAAGCAGCTCCGGTGGGTACAGCGCGCCGGTGGGGTTGTTCGGGTTGATGACGACGATACCACGGGTACGGTCGGTAATCTTGCTGCGCATATCCTCGATATCGGGATACCAGTCCGCCTGTTCATCGCAGTGGTAATGCACGGCGTTGCCGCCGGCCAGGCTGACTGCCGCGGTCCACAGGGGATAGTCCGGTGCCGGGATCAGCACCTCGTCGTTATCGTTCAGCAGGCCCTGCATCGACATGACGATCAGTTCGGAGACGCCGTTGCCTATATAGATGTCATCGATGGAAACGTTGCCGATACTCTTGCGCTGGCACTCCTGCATCACCGCCTTGCGGGCAGAGAAGAGCCCTTTGGAGTCGCAGTAGCCCTGGGCGCTGGGCAGGTTGAGAATCACATCCTGGACGATCTCTTCCGGCGCGTCGAAGCCCCAGGGCGCGGGGTTGCCGATGTTCAGCTTTAAAATCCGGTGACCTTCATCTTCCAGGCGTTTGGCTTCCTGCAGTACCGGACCACGAATGTCGTAGCAGACATTGATGAGCTTGTTCGATTTTCGGATTGCTGGCATCGTTTGTGTCGATCCTGAAACGGGCGGTTTTGGCCGGCGCAGTGCCGGAATATGTCGCCCCTAAAGCGGGGTGGAGAAAAGGCGCTAATAATACGCCCTGGCGTCAGACGGCACAATTGAGTCCGGCTGGACCTCGGTGACCAGTTCGAGTAAATAGCCCCAATGCTCGGCCAAAAGCGTTGCAGCTCATTGTTGATTGAACCTAAGGGAATTTGATGAAAGCTTTCTCAGAACTCTGTATCCAGGCGCAGAACCTTCACCCTGAGCTGTCGTTGGAAGCGATGCTGGGGCCCGGGCCAAGATCGCCCGAAGAGCTGATCGCCACGCCGGATGATCGTCTGTTTTCTGATATGACCCGCAGGATTTTCCGTGCCGGTCTCAAACATTCATTGGTGGATAGCAAGTGGCCGGCGTTTGAGACCGCTTTCTTCGGTTTTGATCCCTATAAAGTCAGCCTGCTCAGTGATGAGCAGATCGAAAAGATGATGCAGAACGAAGCGCTGATCCGTCATCTCGGCAAGCTGAAAGCGGCCAGGGCCAATGCGCTGCTGGTATCGGAGATCTCGGAACAGAAGGGTGGGTTGGGCCGTTTCCTGGCGGAATGGCCGGTGACCGATATCGTGTCTCTCTGGACGCTGCTGAAGAAGGAAGGCACCCAGTTGGGCGGCAACTCCGGGGCCTCTTTCCTGCGTATGGTGGGCAAGGATACCTTTATGCTGACCGACGATGTGGTTACGGCTTTGAGAGCCCAGGGCGTGGTCGATAAAAAGCCCACGGCACAGCGCGACCTGAAATTGGTCCAGGAAGCGTTTAACGCCTGGCATGCGGAATCAGGTAAGCCGATGTGCCAGATCAGCCGGCTACTGGCGCACTCTATCGGTCGGCATGACTGAACTTCTGTGTGCTGGTAAACCGGCTGAGTATTGATCCTAGTTAATCCACGACCGGCGTCAGTTGCTCCAGAAACGCCTGCAGGCTGCTGGCGAGCTGGCGCAGCGGCTTCTTGCCCGGTCGTTCCAGCCAAATGCTGCCATCCTCGTTGTTGAGCGTCATGAATTCGTCGCCATCGGTGCAGGCGAAAAACAGTGACAGGGGCTGGCGCTGCTTCTGCTTCGCCATAATGTGGCCGAGCAGATTGGCGCGCAGGCGCTCCATATCCTCTTCATTCCAGCAGAACAGCAGTGTCAGTTCACCTTCCGGGTGGCTGGCCTGCAGATGATCCGACCAAAAGCGCGTATACCAGGTCACGATATCCGGGTGGATCTCAAGCTCCAGAGCCTCGCTCAGGCGGATAAACATGTCGCTGGGCGGGTCTTGGCGAACGGGCTTCCAGCGCACCGAACTGCCTTCGACAGGATCTTCCGCGAGAATACAGGGGGAGGGCCATTCGGGGTCGTAGGTGCAGCTCGGTTCCTGGCCGTATTTGTCCAGCTGGGCGACAAGCGTTGCATCGAAAAATCGGTCCAGTGTGTCTATCAGGGATGAGGCCATCGTTGCTCTATATCTTCTCAGGTAAAACAGCGGCCACCATACCAGTTTCGCCCGCTTCAGGCAGGTGCTTTCATTTTCTGAGGGGAGATGCCCCGCCCCGAAGAGGGTGTCGCGAAAGGGGTAAAGCCTTAAAATAAACCTTTTATCTACCCGAGAGCTTACCGTGTCGACAGCATGTATGCCCACACCTGATGACA
>NZ_SMFU01000013.1 GCF_004339595.1 Marinobacterium mangrovicola | reverse complement strand
CCAGGCACCTAATACGAAGAACCCCAGTACCGTTGGTACTGGGGTTTTTTCGTATTGGGCGGCGATGCCGCCCCTTACTACACAGGCCCATGTGAGAGCCTCTATGCCAGAGGCACGAGGATCAGGCGCCGCAGGCGTCCGAAGGATCGCAAGCGCTGCTTGCGACCTAAAGTAGGTCATCGCTGTTCGCCCCTTCAGCCAAGCTCAGCTCTTCATCATCGACCTATAGCAGCTAACGCCCGAAGGGTCAGAAGCAGCGCTTCTGATCACTGTAGGTCATCGCTGTTCAGTTTCCTGCCAGGCTCATACAAGCAGCGCTCGTCTGACTTAAAGCAGATCATCGATCTCAGCCGCTTTTTGTCTTCTAGGAGCCTCAAGTACCGCTTGCGACCTAACCCAGGCTATTCCCCACAGAGACTCTCTAACCTGCACAAACCATCCCCACTCGATCTGGCTTTATCTGCAAAACGCGAAGCAATGTACAGTTAATCGCTATGAGTGCGCTGCTCCTATCGGAAACCGCTATCCGCAGGCGTAAATTGACCTTGTAGGACGTAGCTAGCATGCCGATTGAAACTAGTACCGGAGTTAATGAAGACGTTGCTGGCGAGTCGTACCTGTTGAATCTCTCCTTCCGCAAAACAGCTAACCACTTATCTTGATCCCCGCCAGTAGCAGTTTATGCAGAAAAGCGGTTAAATACGCGGGCAATTCAGACCGGTATTTCGAGAGGGTTAAGATGTATACAGAAGAGGATATTCGTCGTCTCCAGTGGCAGAGTCGTCGTGGAATGCTGGAGTTGGATGTTCTGTTCGTTCCGTTTGTGGAAGAGGCGTTTCGAGACCTGGACGCAGCGGACCAGGATCGGTTTGTGAAACTTCTCGCCTGTGAAGATCAGGACCTGTTTGTATGGTTTATGCAGCGCGAAGTGCCGAAGGATCCGGACCTTGCCAGAATCGTCAACATCATACTCAAGCGCGTTCAACCCGCTTGAATTAAGTTTTCAGCGCTCCGGTCGCCTGCCCAAGGCGATTCTGCTTGTACATATTATCGCTGCTGGAGCGCTTTTCAGCCTTGGCTTGCCGTTCTTCACCCTGGCAGTAACCCTGGTGGGGTTGCTGCTGTCTCAGATTTTTTCCCTGTCTCCCTGGCGCAGTTTTGGTCGTGACGAACTTGTTACCGGGCTGAGCTGGTATCCCGATGAGAAAGTCCTGGAGCTTGTGATGGCCGACGGCACGAGGCTAAAGGTGGAGGAAACGCTGACGATGGCAGCGGTGCCTGGCCTGATTTCGATGAGTGTGATTACAGAGAAACGGGTCAGGCCAGTTTGGGTGGTGGTGACGCGAGACCAGCTGGATGGCTCCAACTGGCGTCGCTTGAAAGTCATGGTGGGGTGGGGTGGCTTCCCTCAGCGTGAAGCATCTGGCCAGGGGTAGTTGATAGGAGCGAGAATGGTGTCCTGCCTTTCTGGTGCCAGCTCTGGATAATCCAGAGTGTAGTGCAACCCGCGGCTTTCCTTTCTTAGCATCGCACTGCGCACGATCAATTCGGCTACGGTGGTAAGGTTGCGCAGTTCGATGAGGTCGCGGCTGACTTTGTAGTTGCTGTAGTACTCGGTGATTTCCTGTTGCAGCAGAGTGATCCTGTGCTGGGCTCTCTGCAGCCGCTTGTTGGTGCGAACGATGCCGACGTAATCCCACATGAAGCGGCGTAGCTCTTCCCAGTTGTGCGCAATGATTACATCTTCGTCGGAGTCTGTTACCTGACTTTCGTCCCAGCTTGGAACCTCCGGAAGAGGCTCAAGGCTTCCCAGTGATGCACTGATCGCTTCGGCGGCAGAACGACCGTACACAATACATTCAAGCAACGAATTGGATGCAAGCCGGTTAGCGCCATGCAGACCCGTGAACGAGGTTTCCCCGATGGCGTAGAGTCCCTTAAGGTCGGTCTGACCCGCGAGATTTGTCATTACACCGCCACAGGTATAGTGAGCCGCAGGAACGACGGGAATTGGCTCGCGTGTAATGTCTATACCGTAGCTCAGGCAGCGCTCATAGATAGTCGGGAAGTGGCTGCGAATAAAATCGGCCGGGCGATGTGAAATATCCAGATAGACGCATTCACAACCGAGACGTTTCATCTCGTGGTCAATGGTACGCGCAACGATATCACGAGGAGCGAGCTCCGCCCGAGAATCAAAGTTCGGCATAAACCGGGTGCCGTCGGGAAGCTTCAGGATACCGCCTTCGCCTCTGACCGCTTCTGAGATCAGGAACGACTTGGCCTGAGGATGGAACAGGCAGGTAGGGTGAAACTGGTTGAATTCCAGATTGGCAACTCGACATCCAGCACGCCAGGCCATGGCAATGCCATCTCCAGTCGCACCGTCGGGGTTGCTGGTGTAAAGGTAGGCCTTGGAGGCACCTCCGGTGGCAAGAATGACGTTGTGCGCTTTAAATACTTCGACATGACCGGTAGAGGCATTGAGCACGTAAGCGCCGACACAGGCGTTGGATGGCAGGTGCAGCTTCCGGCGTGTGATCAGATCGATAGCGATATGGTGTTCGCGTAAATCGATGTTTTCTTTTTTGCTGGTTCTTTCTATCAGCGTCTCTTCTATCGCTCTGCCGGTCGCATCATCGGCATGAATGATCCGGCGGTGAGAGTGACCGCCCTCCTTGGTCAGATGATAGCTTTCACTTTCCTGAGTGAAGGGAACTCCCTGCTCAACGAGCCAGTCTATACCTGCCTTGCTACCAGAGATGGTGTGGTTCACTGAGTCTGGACGACTGAGTTCGGCGCCTGCAACAAGGGTATCTTTTATATGCGCGTCGATACTGTCGTTATCATCGAGCACAGCGGCAACGCCGCCCTGGGCAAACCAGGTAGAGCCGTTTTCAAGCTCGCTTTTGCTCAGAACGCAGATCCTGGCATGGGATGGCAGATTAAGTGCAAGCGTGAGGCCTGCTGCGCCACTACCGATGATTAGAACGTCATACTCTTGCACACTCATCAGACGGTCTGGTCCTTCTCTCCACAGTGAAAGGCCTATTATGCACCCAGTGAGGGGAGCGCAGCACGGCTAATTGGGAAAAAATCGTCGCCCTGATGGAACTTAGAACTGCACTTCTACTCATACGAATTGAATATGGTCGGTACAGGGTTCTTGTTGCAATGCGTTAGTTGTGAACGACATACTCTTTGTATAACCCCCGCGGAGTATCGGCGGGATATATCGAAGTCGGATGTAAAGGAATCTTAGTGTCTAACGAGAGTCAGGCCTCTGCTGACCAGAAACTGGTAAAACGTGTACAGGCGGGAGACAAGCGCGCATTCGATCTTCTTGTAAAGCAATACCAGCACAAGATTATCGGGTTGGTGGGGCGCTATGTTTACGATCATAGCGAAGCGATGGATGTGGCCCAAGAAGCATTCATCAAGGCTTACCGGGCGTTGCCCAACTTCCGGGGCGAAAGTGCCTTTTATACCTGGCTTTACCGGATAGCGATCAACACGGCAAAGAATTACCTGGTAGCCCGCAGCAGACGGCCGCCAGATACAGATGTCGATGTTGCTGATGCCCACTTTTTTGAGGGCGACAGCGAGCTTAAAGACATAGAAACGCCTGAGAATCGACTTTATCGCGACGAAATGGAGCGGGTTGTTAAGCAGGCGTTGAATCAGCTGCCGGAAGACTTGCGGGTCGCGTTGACCCTGAGAGAGTTCGAAGGCATGAGCTATGAGGATATAGCGAGCATTATGGGGTGCCCTATCGGCACGGTGCGCTCGCGAATATTCCGAGCCCGGGAAGCAATTGACCGGGAAATACAACCTTTGCTGGAGCCCTGATCCAGGGCGAAGGCTTGTGTGTGTAATAAAATCAGAAAGTTTCGCATTTTGAGGAACACGGCATGAGTGAGTGGAAAGAAGGGCTGTCAGCTCTGATGGATGATCAGGCTAGCGATTTCGAGTTGCGGCGCCTGCTTGATCGCGCAGGCGACTCCCCCGAAGTGGGGCAGACCTGGCAACGATATCAGCTCACTCGTTCTGTGCTGAAAGGAGAGCCTGTTGGTGCTCGGGAGGATATCAGTGCCAGTATCGCTGCAGCGCTGGAGTCTGAGCCTGCCTATACGGCCAAGTCGAAATCTCCCAGCTGGTTTAGCAAAGCATCGATTAGCTCGGTGGGGCGCTCCGTTGCCAGCATGGCAGTAGCTGCTTCTGTGACAGCTGTCGTCATTCTGGGGGCGAATAACTTCGGTATAGGGACCGGTACCGAGTCCATTGATGGCTCCGTCGCACAGAATGAGGTAACCAACAACAGACCGGCGCAAACGATTTCAGCTCGTACACCGATCTCCAATGATCTGGTGCGTACACAGTTTGGTGATTCCACCCAGATCGTAAACACCAACGCCGCTGAACCGGACGTTATTCGATTGTCCCAGGGGTTGAGCCGTTACATCGATCAACATGAGCAGCTTCTTGGTACGCGTCAGCCGCAGTGGACCAGCGCGTGGCTACCGGACGGCTTTAAGCCGGTACGGCATGACATGATGCCGCATGGCGAAGTTATCATGTACTCTAACGGTGAGTCTGCCTTTTCGGTCACGGTTGAGCCCAAGAAAAATCAGCAGAACTCTGAAGGTGTCGCGCAATCCGACGGGCTTATTGCTCTGGGGCGTAACCAGGGTTCCCACTTTATTACCGTAGTGGGAGATATCCCGCTGATGATTGCCGATCGTATCGCATCGAATGTGAAGCAGATCAGGTAATTCTATGATCGAGGAAGTCGTCCAGGTCTCCCGTATCGAAGGTGAGGAGATCTGGATAGAAGCAAGTCGGCAAAGCGCCTGTGCAGCCTGTAGTGCCAAAAAGGGTTGTGGGCAAGGCGCTTTGTCCGAGTGGACGAGTGGTAAGGCGGTCGAGCTGTCTGTGCTCAACCCCAATAGGGTCCTTCCTGCTGTAGGCCAGTCGGTTGTTATCGGGCTGGAAGAGGGGAGCCTGATCAAGGCATCAGTGATGGTGTACTTTCTTCCCCTTTTGACCCTTATTCTTGCGGCTATCGTTGCCCGTTTCCTGGGCGGCAGTGAAGGCTTCCAGGTTCTCAGTGGTCTTGCTGGCCTGGCGGTCGGCTTTGCCGCTGCTCGTTGGATATCGACACGCAATTCCTCAGAGGGATGCTACCAGCCCGTGCTGTTGCGTCTTGTCAGTTAACCTTCCTGTACGTTATTTCTTGAGAGGGTTTCTATGTACGCTAAAACGAAGATCCGGCATCTTGGCTTTTTAATGCTTGCCTGGGTCGCGATTGTACTCGCACCCACTGCATCCGCGGCGTCGCTCCCTGACTTCACCGAGCTGGTGGAGGATTCTGCTCCCGCCGTTGTAAATATCAGCACCGTTCAGGCAGAGCGGCCCCAGGATGCAGGGGCTTTCGGTGGTCGTGATATGGACGAAATTCCCGAGATGTTTCGCCATTTCTTCCGTAACCTGCCGGAGTTTAACTCACAGCCGCGTCGAGCGCCTGAATCTCTTGGGTCCGGGTTTATCATCTCCGACGATGGCTACATCCTGACGAACAATCATGTGGTTAAGGGTGCCGAGAAAATTCTGGTACGGCTGAATGACCGCCGCGAACTTGAGGCTGAGGTCGTAGGTGCAGATGCGCGTTCAGATGTGGCCCTGCTCAAGATAGCCGCTCAGGATCTGCCGGTGGTCAAAATCGGTAAAACACGCGATCTCAAAGTGGGTGAGTGGGTACTTGCTATCGGATCTCCGTTTGGCTTTGACCATACGGTGACGGCCGGTATCGTGAGTGCGAAAGAGCGGGCGCTGGCCAATGAGAGCTATGTGCCGTTCATTCAGACCGATGTGGCAATCAATCCGGGGAATTCGGGTGGCCCTCTGTTCAATCTCGATGGCGAGGTTGTAGGTATCAACTCTCAGATTTATACCCGTTCCGGCGGATTCATGGGACTTTCTTTTGCTATCCCTATCGATGTGGCAATGGATGTGGCCGACCAGCTGAAACAGCAGGGCCACGTAAGTCGCGGTTGGTTGGGCGTAATCATCCAGGAAGTTAACCGCGATCTGGCCGAATCTTTTGGTCTGGCTAAACCTGCGGGTGCGCTGGTTGCCAAGGTGTTACCGGATAGTCCCGCACAAGCGGCCGGAGTGCTTGAAGGTGATGTGATTACCTCTTTTGATGGTCGCCCCATAGCGCTCTCTTCCGATTTGCCTCATATGGTTGGCCGGGTTAAGCCGGGCTCTGAAGTCGAGATGACAGTGATACGTGGCGGTGAAAAGGAAACGCTTAATGTCGTTGTCGGGCTGCTGCCTGAGGGCGAACCGGATCTGGGTATCGAAACCGCGCCAGAGCCAGCGTCGATGGATCTGCTTGGTCTGACGGTTGAGCCTCTCACCGATGCTCACCGGGAGAAGTGGAATGTGCGATCAGGCGTCATAGTGGTGAGTGTTACTGAAGGTGCCGGTGCCAATGCAGGGGTTGTTGCGGGCGATGTGATTACCATGCTCAACGGTAAGCAGATTCAGACTGTTGATCAGTTTTCGGAGGTGGTTGCAGACCTGCCTGCAGACCGCTCTGTCCCGATGCGGATCGTACGGCGCGGTAGTCCGCTCTTTATTCCGCTGAAATTGTCGGAGTAACAAGGGTACTAAGGGGCTTAAGGCCCCTTTTTTCGTTGTGTACTCCTTGTACTAGAGATGCTGTATCAAGGGAAATACGGTACACTGCTGCGCTTCTGAATTTTGTTAGTTTTTCCTCAGTTGGAACCGAGTAGCCCTATTGTGAGCAAGCTGGACCATATACGTAACTTCTCGATCATCGCCCATATTGACCACGGCAAATCCACCCTGGCGGATCGCCTGATCCAGACCTGCGGCGGACTGTCGGACCGGGAAATGGCACAGCAGGTCCTGGATTCCATGGATCTCGAGCGTGAACGCGGTATTACTATCAAGGCGCAGAGCGTCACGCTGGACTATGAGGCCGATGATGGAAAAACCTATCAGCTGAACTTTATCGATACCCCCGGACATGTGGATTTCTCTTATGAGGTGTCCCGATCCCTTTACGCCTGCGAAGGCGCGCTGCTGATCGTTGATGCTGCCCAGGGGGTGGAGGCGCAATCGGTTGCCAACTGTTATACCGCTATTGAGCAGGGGCTGGAGGTTCTTCCGATTCTTAACAAGATGGATCTTCCCCAGGCCGAACCTGAGCGGGTCAAGCACGAGATCGAGGAAGTGATCGGTATCGATGCAACCCACGCGATTCCCTGCTCTGCCAAGACGGGCGAAGGTGTCAAAGATGTCTTGGAAGCGTTGATCAAAACCATCCCGGCGCCAGAAGGTGATGTGGATGCCCCTCTGCAGGCGCTGATCATCGATTCCTGGTTTGACAACTATCTTGGTGTCGTCTCACTGGTACGTGTTACTCAGGGGACGCTGAAGAAAAAAGACAAGATCCTGGTTAAATCCACCGGACAGACTCATCAGGCAGAACTGGTGGGTATCTTCACGCCCAAGCGGAAGGAAACAGGTGTGCTGCGTGCCGGTGAAGTGGGCTTCGTGGTTGCCGGTATCAAGGATATCCACGGCGCCCCTGTGGGGGATACCCTGATCCATGCCAAGTATCCGGAGACTGAACGCCTTCCCGGCTTCCAGAAAGTGCAGCCGCAGGTATACGCCGGCCTGTTCCCCACCAGTGCGGATGACTATGAAGACTTTCGTGAAGCGCTCGATAAGCTGACGCTGAATGATGCGTCACTTTTCTTTGAGCCGGAAACTTCTGATGCATTGGGCTTCGGTTTCCGTTGTGGCTTCCTCGGTATGCTCCATATGGAGATTATTCAGGAACGTCTGGAACGTGAATATGATCTTGATCTGATCACCACGGCACCCACCGTAGTCTATGAAATTGAGCTGCAAAGTGGCGAGGTTGTCTATATCGATAGCCCCTCGAAGCTGCCAGACCCCGGTGCTATTCGCGAAATGCGAGAGCCGATCGTACAGGCCAACATACTGGTACCCCAGGACTACCTTGGGCAGGTGATCGGCCTCTGTGTTGAAAAGCGTGGGGTGCAGAAAAACATGCAGTTTGTTGGCTCTCAGGTACAGCTCACCTATGAGTTGCCGATGGCTGAGGTGGTATTGGACTTCTTTGATCGTCTGAAGTCAGCCAGCCGCGGTTACGCTTCACTGGAGTACAACTTCCAGCGTTTTGAAGCGGCTAAGCTCGTACGCATGGATATTCTGATCAACGGTGAGAAGGTGGATGCACTGGCTGTAATTCTGCACAAGGATAATGCCATGTACCGCGGCCGTATCCTGTGTGAAAAGATGAAAGAGCTGATTCCCCGGCAGATGTTTGATGTGGCGATTCAGGCGGCTATTGGCGGTAAAGTTATAGCCCGAACCACGGTAAAGGCGCTGCGCAAGAACGTACTGGCGAAATGCTACGGCGGTGATGTCAGTCGTAAGAAGAAGCTGCTGGCCAAGCAGAAAGAGGGCAAAAAACGGATGAAGCAGGTAGGCCGGGTTGAAATCCCGCAGGATGCCTTCCTGGCTGTACTTAAAGTGGATAGCTGAGGGCTGGGATGAACTTCGATTTTGCCTTGATTCTGGTGGTCGCCACTGCGGTGACCGGCTTGCTTTACCTGCTTGATGCCTTGGTGTTTGTTCCGAAGCGCAAAGCGAAACTGGCCGATGCCGAGTTGAAAGCGGGTGGGGAACTACCCGAATCTGCCAGTAAGTTAGTGATGCAGCCCAGCGGCTGGGCTGATCTTTCCCGGTCCATGTTCCCGGTGCTGTTAATCGTACTGGTACTGCGCTCTTTTCTGTTTGAACCGTTTAAAATCCCTTCAGGCTCCATGCTGCCGACTTTGCAGATCGGAGACTATATTCTGGTTAACAAGTTTCACTACGGCTTGAGACTACCAGTACTGAACACCAAGTTCCTGTCGGTTGATGAACCCGTGAGAGGCGATGTGGTGGTGTTTAAGTATCCGAAGAATCCGAGTGTAAATTATATAAAGCGCGTCGTAGGGCTGCCGGGCGACGTGGTCACCTATCGCAATAAGGTGGTCTACGTAAACGGCGAAGCTCAGCCGCAGGCTTTAGTTGCCCAGTTGCCGCCAGGTCGTCCTGAGCGTCTTTTGGTTAATGAAACGCTCGGAGGTGTTGAACACGAAATATACCGTGATGTTGAACGCCCGACGCTGAATGCCGAGTGGACGGTGCCTGAGGGCGAATATTTCGTCATGGGTGATAATCGAGATAACAGTAACGACAGTCGTTACTGGGGATTTGTGCCAGAGCAGTTGCTTGTAGGGCGTGCCGTGGCAGTTTGGATGCACTGGAAGGAGCTGCTCAGCATTCCTGACTTTAGTGCGATTCGTTCAATCGAGTGAGGGAAAGCGGGATGAACGTTTGCAAAAACAGAGAGCAGGGAGCTTCCATACTGTCGATACTGATCGTCATTATGGTTGCTGGAGTCTTTTTCACCGTGGGCTTCAAGCTCTATACACCTTACTGGGATCACCTGACGATCAAGTCGGTTGTCGAGGATATATCGCTTGATCAGGAAGAGCTGAAAAAGCCGCTGGGAGAGGTTCGTCGTGATATCGATAGACGTCTTCGAATCAACCAGGTAAGCCTTCAGGATCGCGAGGATCTTAAGCTTAAACTGGAAGAAGGGGTCATCTACTTCGACCTGAAATATGAGCGCCGTGTACCGATGTTCTACAACGTAGACGCGGTTGTTAAATTTGAAGAGCACTTTGAAGCCAGAAAACCTTGATTAAGCCTATATCTGAACTTTCCCGACGTCTGGGACATGATTTTTCCGATGCCAGCCTGTTTGAACTGGCGCTGACCCATCGCAGCTGCGGTAAACGTAATAACGAGCGTCTGGAGTTTCTCGGTGACTCCATCCTTAACTTTGTTATCGCAGAAGCGCTTTATTCCAAGTTTCCGGCCGCACGTGAAGGACAGATGAGCCGACTGCGCGCGCGTCTGGTAAAAGGCGAGACGCTGTCGGAGATCGCCCGCGAACTGGGGATCGGTGACTACCTTCGCTTAGGGTCCGGTGAGCTTAAAAGCGGTGGTTTCCGTCGCGATTCCATTCTTGCAGATGCGGTGGAAGCGATCATCGGTGCTATCTATCTCGATACGGATATGGACAGAGTCCGTCCGTTTATCCTGAGCTGGTTCCAGGGGCGTCTGGACTCGCTGGATTTGAACGAAAGTCTGAAGGACTCCAAGACTCGTCTGCAGGAGTTCCTGCAGTCACGGCGCGAAAGCCTGCCGAAATATGAGCTGTTGTCGGTAGAGGGAGAGGCTCATGCTCAGACATTCCATATCCGCTGTGATGTGGCGATGCTGAAAGAGTCTACCGAGGGGGTCGGTAACAGCCGGCGTCAGGCGGAGCAGGAAGCCGCGCGTGCAGCACTCGAGTCGCTGAACCTGCTCGGAGAAAAATCATGACTGACCGGATCGATGAACTGCCGGGGGAAGATGAAACCCGCTGCGGATATGTCACCATCGTTGGCCGTCCCAACGTAGGTAAATCTACGCTGATGAACCGGATTCTGGGTCAGAAACTCAGTATCACCTCGAAAAAGCCTCAGACCACGCGTCATCAGATTCTCGGTATTAAAACCGAGGAGGGTATGCAGGTCGTCTACGTGGATACTCCGGGGCTGCATATCGACGAGCGGGGCAAGGCGCTGAACCGCTATATGAACCGCGCCGCCAGCGAAGCACTGCGTCACGTGGATCTGGTTGTGTTCCTGGTGGACAGGACCGCCTGGACCGAAGAGGACGAGGCGGTGCTTGATAAGCTGCGTCATGTGCGTTGTCCGGTGATTTTGGCGGTCAACAAGGTCGATCTGCTGAAAGATAAAGCGTCGCTCCTGCCGCAGCTTGAAGAGCTTTCAAGCAAGCTCTCTTTCGCCGAGATTATCCCGATCTCAGCGGAGAAGGGGCATAACGTCGATCAGCTCGAAGAAACGGTCGCTCGTTATATCCCGGCCGGTGTGCATATGTACCCGGAAGACCAGATCACCGATCGCAGCTCTCGTTTTGTAGCGGCTGAACTGGTGCGTGAAAAGCTGATGCGAAACCTCGGCGAAGAGGTGCCTTACGGCACGGCGGTCGAGATCGAAGAGTTCAAGTTTGAAGAGGGGCTGCTGACCATCAGTGCCTTGATTCTGGTTGAGCGAGAAGGGCAGAAAAAGATTGTTATCGGTGACAAGGGTGCCGTTATCAAGGTGATCGGCCGTGACGCCCGTCTCGACATGGAACGCATGTTTGACACCAAGGTGATGCTGAACCTCTGGGTCAAGGTGAAGCGGGGTTGGGCCGATAGTGAGCGCGCACTGCAGAGCCTTGGCTACAGGCATGAATAATGAGCCCGAGGGTCGATGCATCGGCCGGGTATGTTCTGCACAGCCGGCCCTACCGCGAAACCAGTCTACTGGTAGATCTACTCACGCTTGAACAGGGACTGATCAGCGCGGTTGCGAAGGGCGCTCGGCGTCCTCGCGCCAGGCTGAGGTCGTCGTTGCAGCCTTTCCAGTCTTTGCAGCTAGGGTGGCAGGGGCGACACGAGCTTAAAAACCTCAGCCAGGTAGAAACCGTCGAGATATCACCGCCCCTGGCGGGCAGGTCGCTGCTCTGCGGGCTCTATGTCAACGAACTGCTGCAGCGCCTGCTGCAACCGGGGGAGCCCTGCCCACGTTTGTTTCTCTATTACCGCTATGTGCTCAATGAGCTGCAGAGCGGAGAAGATATTGAGGGTGCTTTGCGCACCTTTGAGCGTCAGCTGCTCGAGGAGCTGGGGTTCTCGTTGGACCTCTCGGTAAAGGATTCAGCGCTTTCCTATACTTATCAGTCACAGCAGGGCCTTGTCCCCAGCCGCTCTGGAACAGCCTATCCCGGCTCACATCTGCGTGCTATCGCGGAGGATGACTACAGTGATCCGGGCGTGCGCCGCAGTGCGAAACTGTTGATGCGTGAGGTGCTTGGGGAACTGCTTGGGGATCGTCCTCTTAACAGCCGACTGCTGTTTTCAAAAGCGGTCGCGTCAAAGAATTAAGGAGTAAACCGTGGTAGATCCAAATCGTCTGCTTCTGGGTGTAAACATCGATCATATCGCTACCCTGCGTCAGGCGCGGGGGACCCGTTATCCCGATCCGGTTCATGCGGCATTGCTGGCCGAAGAGGCGGGGGCAGACGGTATCACCGTGCACCTGCGCGAAGATCGTCGCCATATTCAGGAGCGGGATGTGCGTCTGCTTGCTCAGGTGTTGAATACACGCATGAATCTGGAGATGGCGGTTACCGAGGAGATGCTCGCCTTTGCCGAAGAAATTCGCCCTGCCCATGTTTGTCTGGTGCCGGAAAAGCGTGAAGAACTCACCACTGAAGGTGGCCTGGATGTAGCGGGTAATTTTGAAGCCGTATCAGCGGCCTGCCAGCGACTGGCCAAGGCCGGTTGTGAGGTCTCCCTGTTTATCGATCCGGATACCACCCAGATTGAAGCCGCTGCCCGTTGCCAGGCTCCGGTGATCGAGCTGCATACCGGAGCCTACGCAGACGCCGAGGGTTCCCAGCAGAAAACTGAGCTGGAGCGGATAAAGCAGGCAGCGCGCCGCGCCCGTGATCTTGGTCTTGTAGTGAATGCTGGACACGGTTTGCATTACCACAATGTGGAGCCGGTGGCGGAGATTCCGGAGCTGCATGAGCTGAACATCGGCCACGGGCTGATCGCCCATGCGATGTTTGTGGGTCTCAAACAGGCGGTGGTGGAGATGCGTGAGCTGATGCTGAATGCTCAACAGCGTGTGCAGGAGCGCAGGGACGCCATTCGTCGATGATCCTGGGGCTTGGCACCGATATCTGCGAGGTCGCCCGTATCGAGGCTGCTCTCAGTCGGCGCGCTACCTTAGCGCGCCGTATCCTCACAGGCGATGAGTATTCCCTGTTTGAGCAGTCCTCAGAGCCGGCTCGCTTCCTTGCCAAGCGCTTTGCTGCCAAGGAAGCAGCGGTCAAGGCGCTGGGTACCGGTATAGGTCGAGGCGTAGGCTGGCAGCATGTGGAGATCACCAAGGATAACCTTGGGCGGCCGCTACTCAACTTTTGTGATACCGCTGCAGAGATCGCAAGCAGCCGCGGTATCAAGCACTGGCACCTCTCTTACAGCGACGAGCGCCATTATGTGGTGGCAACGGTTATCGCCGAGGGCTGAGGCTGTCCATTCCGACCTGTGCTTGATATTATCCGGTATATGCGGAATAAAATCCCCCGCCTTTATTCCATTTTGATATTACAACCTCTTCCCGGATCATAAAATGTCTGTGCAATATCCCACGATTGCCGACTGTGTCGGCCATACGCCGTTGGTGCGTCTGCAGCGTATCCAGGCGCCTAATGACAACCTGATTCTCTGCAAGCTCGAGGGCAACAACCCGGCGGGGTCGGTAAAGGATCGTCCTGCGCTTAGCATGATTACCCTGGCGGAAGCCCGCGGTGAGATAAAGCCGGGTGACACCCTGATCGAGGCAACGTCGGGCAATACCGGTATCGCATTGGCTATGGCCGCGGCGATTAAGGGGTATCGCATGAAGTTGATCATGCCGGATAACATGAGTGAAGAGCGTAAGGCGGCGATGACTGCCTACGGTGCCGAGCTCATCCAGGTGACCCAGGCAGAGGGGATGGAGCGGGCTCGTGACCTGGCGCTTGAGATGCAGGCGGCCGGCGAAGGCCGGGTGCTGGACCAGTTCTCCAATCCCGATAATCCCGAAGCTCATTACCGCACCACCGGTCCGGAGCTCTGGGAGCAGACACAGGGGACGATCACCCACTTTGTCAGCTCCATGGGGACCACCGGCACCATTATGGGTACATCCCGGTTTTTGAAAGAGATGAATCCCGAGATAGAGATCGTGGGATTACAACCTCAGGAAGGCTCTCAGATTCCGGGGATCCGGCGCTGGCCTGAAGCGTATCTGCCAAGCATCTATGAAGCTGCGCGAGTGGATCGTGTGGTGGATATCTCCCAGACCGATGCTGAAAACTGCATGCGAGAACTGGCACGACGTGAAGGTATTTTCTGTGGCGTCAGTTCCGGCGGTGCTGTCGCCGGAGCGCTGCGCCTGGCTGAGCAGGTCGAGGGCGCAACCATCGTCTGCATCATCTGCGACCGTGGTGATCGTTATCTCTCTACCGGTGTCTATAACCCCTGAGCCCTCAGGTGTCGCCACAGGTCGACTCGCGTCAGACCGCCCGAAGGATTAGAATAGCGCCGCCGGCCAGGTGGCCGGTCCGGTAGTCTGTCCTGGAAATGTGGGATGTTCATCGCATGTGCCTGGTTTGGCGCCCCCCTCTGAACGGGAGTTGAGAGGGGAGGGACGCACCGAGGCCAAGGCGCGTGGCAGCAGCGAGTGACAGGAGTGGTGTGACTCCATGGTAAAAGTTCGAGAAGACCACCCGGTAAGGGAAGATGGCAGCGTAGATCTGGAGCTTTGGCTCGACAGACTGCAGGAGTTGGTGCCGCTTTCCGATCTGGATCAGATACGCAGTGCCTGTGAATTGGCGCGCAAGGCGCATGAAGATGTGCCGGAAGAGGAAGACAGCTGGAGCGAGACGACGCCGGGCAGCTTTCTCACCGGCCTCGAGATGGCTCAGATCCTGGCTGAACTTAATCAGGATCAGGAAACGCTGGTGGCGGCGGTTCTTTACCGTTCCGTGCGTGAAGCCAAACTCGATATCAAAACCGTGCGCGAGCGTTTCGGCAGGGTGATTGCGGACCTGATTGATGGCGTGCTGCAGATGGCGGCCATCGGCTCTCTGAAAAACCCCCGCAGCGTCGATAACGTGCTCGGTACCGGCGTTGCGCAGGTAGATAACCTGCGCAAAATGCTGGTGGCCATGATCGATGATGTACGCGTCGCCCTGATCAAGATCGCCGAGCGCACCTGTGCCATCCGTAGCGTCAAGGATGGCTCCCGCAAGAAGCGCTACCTGGTGGCGCGTGAAGTCTTCGATATCTACGCCCCCCTGGCCCACCGTCTGGGGATAGGTCATATCAAGTGGGAACTTGAGGACCTCTCGTTCCGTTACCTCAAGCCCAACGACTACAAGCACATCGCCCAGCTGCTCGATGAGAAGCGCCTCGACCGCCAGCTCTACATCAACGAAGTGGTAGAGATGCTGCGCGACAGGATCAAGGATGCCTCCATCGAGGGTGAGGTGATGGGGCGCGCCAAGCACATCTACAGTATCTGGCGCAAAATGCAGCGCAAGAACATCGAATTCAGCCAGGTTTACGATGTACGCGCCGTGCGCATCCTGGTGCCAGAGCTGCGTGACTGCTACACCGTGCTGGGTATCGTTCATGGCCTTTGGCGTAACATCGCCCATGAGTTCGATGACTATATCGCCTCGCCCAAGCCCAACGGTTATCGCTCGCTGCATACGGCCGTCTTTGGTCCGGAAGGCAAGGTGCTGGAGATACAGATCCGTACCTTCAGCATGCACGAAGAGGCTGAACTCGGTGTCTGTGCTCACCACCTTTACAAGGGCACCGATACCAAAGCCCGTCGTGACGGCTATGAAGAGAAGATCTCCTGGCTGCGTCAGGTTCTTGAGTGGCACGATGAGCTGGGCGGCAGTGAAGAGCTCAGCGATATGCTGCGTGGCGATGCCGTGCAGGATCGCGTCTACGTATTCACCCCGGAAGGGCATGTGGTTGACCTGCCCAGTGGCGCTACGCCCGTGGATTTCGCTTACCGGGTGCATACAGAGATCGGGCACCGCTGCCGTGGAGCGCGTATCAACGGCCGCATCGTACCCTTGAACCGGCCTCTCAAAACCGGTGACCAGGTCGAAGTACTGACCGGTGAAGAGCGCCCCCGTCGCGACTGGCTCAACGCCAACCTGGGGTATGTGAATACCTCCCGTGCCCGCGCGAAGGTGGCACACTGGTTCAAGCTGCAGGCGAAGGATCAGAATGCCGAAGCGGGCCGTGACATCATTCAGCGCGAATTGCGCCGACTGGCTCTGGACAGCCAACAGATAGAGATGGCGGAAGTATCCAAGGCGCTGCACTTCAAGCAGACCGAGGATATGTATGCAGCACTGGGGGCCGGTGATCTGCGTCTTTCACAGATCATCAATGCGGCACAGCTGCAGGTCGAGAGCGATGAGAAGGACGATCAGCAGCTGGATCTGGGCCTGCCCAGCAGCAGTACCAGTGAACCGCGCCAGGGGGGCAAGGGCGTCAGCATTCTCGGTGTCGGAAACCTTCTGACAACGGTGGCGTCCTGCTGCAAGCCGGTACCAGGAGACCCGATCATGGGGTATATCACCCAGGGACGCGGCGTCTCTATTCACCGAGAGGATTGTTCCAACCTGCTATCGCTGAAGGATCAGGAACCGGACCGGGTAATCGGTGTGGACTGGGGCGAGGAGCGTGCCACCACCTATCCGGTGGATGTGTCGATCGAAGCGTTCGACCGTTCCGGTCTGCTGCGTGACGTGATGATGGTTCTGGCCAACGAGCACATCAATGTGTTGGCTGCCAACACTGCCACTGATCCGAAGAGCAACCTGGCGCGCCTGTCGCTGACCATCGAGATAGCACGGCTGGATATGCTCGGCCGAGTCATGGACAAGATCAACCAGATCCAGAACGTGATGGATGTGCATCGTGAGCGTCGGGGAGGCTGACTTTGAGTTACTCCCTCGATGATCTGATCTACCTGATGCAGAGGCTGCGAGACCCTGACTCCGGTTGCCCCTGGGATCTGCAGCAGGACTTTGCCTCCATCGTACCGCACACGCTGGAAGAGGCCTATGAAGTGGCCGATACCATCGAACGTAAGGATTGGCCGCATCTCAAAGATGAGCTGGGAGATCTGCTGTTTCAGGTGATTTTCTATGCTCAGCTTGGCCAGGAAGAGCAGCGTTTTGATTTCCACGCCATTGTCGATCAGCTGGTGGAAAAGCTGATTCGGCGCCATCCTCACGTGTTTCCGGATGGCACCTTGCGCGGTGAGTTACGCCAACAGGCAATCGATACGGATCAGGTCGGGCAGCGCTGGGAGGAGATCAAACAGCAGGAGCGTGATGCCAAGGCGCGCAGCGGCGTGCTGGATGAAATTCCCCAGGGGCTGCCGGCGTTAAGTCGTGCTGCCAAGCTGCAGAAGCGAGCCTCCAAGGTCGGCTTCGACTGGGGAGAGGCGCTGCCGGTGCTGGATAAGATCGAAGAGGAGATCGCGGAGCTGCGCGAAGCGATTCTTGCCGGTCGTGAGGAAGAGATCCGTTCCGAGATGGGGGATATCCTCTTTGCACAGGTGAATCTGGCCAGACACCTGGATGTGGACCCTGAACAGGCGGTTCGCGGAACCAACGCCAAATTCGAGCGCCGTTTCCGTTACATCGAACTCCAGGTTGAGGCGAACGGCGGCGACTGGTCCAGCTTCAGTCTTGAGCAGCTTGATGCCTGGTGGAATGAAGCTAAGCAGCAAGGGCTGTAAACCGGGTGTCCAAACTCCATCTCGTTGGCGTAGGTATCCTTATCCTGGCCGCACTCGGACTCTGGAACTACCAACGCGGCAGCGCGGAAAAGTCTTCGTTGCTGCAATCGGGTTTTGAAATCAGCGAAAGTATTGGCGGTAGTCCTGAACTGGTGCTCGACACCGGCCGCAGGGAGCTGGCGCTGATTGCGCCGGATGGGGCCGAACGTTTTTCCTTCAGTGAGCTTCAAAACGCGGAGATTGGCTACGATGAGCATGAAGACCGCGCCCGCTACCACTATCGCATAGAACTTTCGTTTACCCAGCAACGCCAGCGCAGAGTCAGCTTCAGTTCAGAATGGGACGCGCAGGCCGCACTGGAGCGGTTTCTGCCGCTGCTTGAGGGGCGATGAGACGTCTTTCCCGTTGGTATTTCTCTCGCTCTTTCTCTCGGTAAGGGGGTTGGCAGCACCCTCCATTGGGGTAGGATGAAAGCAATTCCGTCCTGAGGGAGCCAGACATGAGCGATCTGCACGAAGACCTGCGTGATGATGTCCGTATGTTGGGAGAGAGTCTGGGGCGCACCATCTCCAGCGATCTTGGACCCGATTTCCTCGCCCGGGTAGAGCATATCCGTAAGCTGGCCAAGGCTGGTCGAGTAGAGGATGAGCCCGAGCATCAGCAATTGCTGGAAGCGCTGGGTGAACTGCATGAAGATGAAGTGCTTCCCGTAGCTCGCGCCTTTACCCAGTTTCTTAATCTGGCGAATATCGCCGAAGAACATCACCGCGTCCGTCGCCGTCTCGATAACGCTACCGCTCAGGAGATGCCGGATACGCTCAGAGTGTTGCTCTCCAGCTTGAAAGAGAAAGGTTTCAGTGGCGATGAGCTGAGTCAGACCCTCTGTGATCTCAATATCGATCTTGTTCTTACCGCACACCCCACCGAGGTTAATCGCCGTACACTGATCCAGAAATATGACGGCATTACCGAGTGCCTGAAAAAGCTGGACCGCGGTGAAACCTGTCAGACGCGAGTTGATGAACTGATCAGCCAGATCTGGCACACCGATGAGATCCGCAAGCAGCGTCCGACACCGGTGGATGAAGCCCGCTGGGGCTTTGCGGTGCTTGAAAACTCTCTCTGGAGTGCAGTGCCGCGCTTTCTGCGTCAGCTCAGTGCCGAAGTGGAAAGCTCGCTGGGGCGCAAGCTACCGCTGGATTGCTGCCCGGTACGCTTTTCGTCCTGGATGGGCGGTGATCGCGATGGCAATCCCAACGTAACGGCGGATGTGACCCGCGAGGTGCTGTTGCTGGCGCGCTGGGTCGCGCTGGATCTCTATATCGGCGCAGTCGATGAGCTGCGTTCCGAGCTTTCCATGTACCGGGCCAGCAAAGAGTTGTTGTCGGTAACCGGCCCGGAAGATGAGCCCTATCGAACTCTGCTGGGTTCACTGAAACACGACCTGCTGATCACCCGCGAAGGGATAGAGTCGCAGTTGGACGGACACCAGCCAGAAGGCCCGCTGCCGATCACAACACCGGATCAGCTGCTGGCGCCGTTGATGCTTTGCCACCGCTCCCTGATAGAGAGTGGTATGGAAAGCATCGCCGCAGGCAAGCTTGAAGACCTGATCCGGCGTGTGGCCTGCTTTGGGCTTACCCTGGCGCGGCTGGATATCCGACAGAATGCCGATCGACATGCCGAGGTGTTTGATGAGTTGACCGGTTTCTACGGCCTGGGACGTTACAGTCAGTGGAGTGAAGCGGACAAGCAGGCTTACCTGCTGCGTGAATTGTCCTCCCGTCGTCCTCTGCTGCCGCGCAGCTGGGCACCCAGCGCCAATGTGCAGGAGGTGCTCGATACCTGCAAGGTGGTGGCAGAAGCGGATCCGAAGGCGTTGGGCTCTTATGTGATTTCCATGGCCAGTCAGCCATCCGATGTGCTGTCGGTAATCCTGCTGCTACAGGAGCAGGGCATCGGCCACAAAATACGCGTTGTACCGCTGTTTGAAACCCTGGATGACCTGGACAACGCCCGTGACTGTATCAAGGCACTGTTCGAGATCGATTGGTATCGCAGCTATGCCTCGGGCCACCAGGAGGTAATGATCGGTTACTCCGATTCCTCCAAGGATGCTGGCCAACTGGCAGCCGCCTGGGGGCAATATCGTGCGCAGGAGGCGTTGACGGGGCTGTGCGCTGAGCACGGGATCAAACTGACACTCTTCCATGGCCGTGGCGGTACCGTGGGGCGTGGTGGCGGCCCGAGTCATACAGCGATTCTGGCTCAGCCGCCGGGTTCGGTTGCCGGTAGCCTGCGAGTGACCGAGCAGGGGGAAATGATTCGCTTCAAGTTCGGGATTCCTGAGTTGGCCATGCGCAACTTGGAGCTTTATACCGGTGCAGTGCTGAAGGCTACTCTGGCGCCGGCACCGGCGCCTAACGACGAATGGCGCGCGGAGATGGATCGGCTGGCAGCATCCGGATTGGAGTCCTACCGTGCCATCGTGCGCGAGGACCCCCAGTTTGTTCCCTATTTTCGTGCCGCGACGCCGGAGCAGGAGCTGGCGAAACTACCGCTGGGATCGCGTCCGGCCAAGCGTAAGGCTGATGGTGGTGTTGAGTCGCTGCGTGCAATACCCTGGATTTTCGCCTGGACGCAGATCCGTTTGATGCTGCCTGCCTGGCTGGGGTCAGATAAGGCTCTGAGCAGTGCCATCGCGCGCGGCGATCTTTCTGCCTTGCAGCATATGTACTGCAACTGGCCCTTCTTTCGCAGCTACATCGACATGCTGGAGATGGTACTGGCGAAAAGCGATATCCATATTTCGGCCTACTATGAGCACCGCTTGGTATCGGATGAGTTATCTACCCTGGGTAGTTCGCTAAGACACCGCTTGCAGACGGCCGTGGAGCAGGTAAAACAGGTGAAAGAGGTGAGTGAGCTGCTTGAGCACAACCCGGTGATCAGCCAGTCCATCGATGTGCGCAACCCCTATATCGATCCGCTGCATTTTTTGCAGGCAGAGCTGCTCTACCGCGATAGAACCCAGCCTGACAAGCGTCTTGAGCAGGCTTTGATGGTGACCATGGCGGGTATTTCTGCAGGTATGCGCAACACCGGTTAAGCGCTGCGGTTGAATAGAGACTGTCAGATGGCGTACTCTGCTTCGTTCGAAATCGAACCGGCCGTTTGGAAAGTGTTCCTCTCGCCATTTTCCGGGTTTGTTAGTGCTAACGTCGAATTGTAGCCATAGAGATCGACGGGCTAAGGTCGGACGATAACAGGTTTTCAAGTTCGTCGGTGGGGATGGCTGAATCCAGCGGTTTCAGCCCCTCGCCGGCGGGCTAAAGATTTACCGTAAAATAATCAGGAGATTCTCTTCCATGCGTATTATTCTTCTCGGCGCTCCGGGTGCCGGAAAGGGGACTCAGGCCCAGTTCATCACCGAGAAATTCGGCATTCCGCAGATTTCGACCGGTGACATGCTGCGCGCTGCCGTTAAAGCGGGTACTCCCCTGGGACTTCAGGCCAAAAAAGTGATGGATGAAGGCGGTCTTGTTTCTGACGACATCATCATCGGTCTGGTCAAGGAGCGTATTGCCGAGGCGGATTGCGCCAACGGTTTTCTGTTCGACGGCTTCCCGCGCACCATCCCTCAGGCTGATGCGCTGAAAGACGCCGGCGTAACCATCGATGCGGTTGTTGAGATCGACGTCGCCGACGAAGAGATCATCAAGCGTATGAGCGGCCGTCGTGTGCACCCGGGTTCAGGTCGCACCTACCATGTTGTCTTTAACCCGCCCAAGGAAGAAGGCAAAGACGACGAAACCGGCGAAGAGCTGGTGCAGCGTGAAGATGATCAGGAAGACACTGTACGTCAGCGCCTTAAGGTCTACCACGAGCAGACCGAGCCGCTGATCAGCTACTACCGTGGCTGGAACGAAGAAGATGCCGCCACTGCACCTAAATACGTTTATGTAGCCGGTGTCGGTAGCGTTGATGATATTCGTGACAAGGTCTTTGAAGGCCTGGCTTAAGCCGAAACTTTCATGAACAGAAGGCCGCTTACGAGCGGCCTTCTTCGTTTTGCGCTATGCACCGGAGTTAGCGCTAACCCCAGGGGATAGATTTGGCTGAGTTAAAAACCGTCGCGCTGTTTATGTTAACGGCTCTGGCCGAAATTCTGGGCTGCTACCTGCCTTACCTCTGGCTGCGGGAGGGAAAATCGGCCTGGTTGCTGTTGCCGGCGGCCCTGAGTCTGGCCCTGTTTGCCTGGCTGCTGTCGCTGCATCCGACGGCGGCGGGGCGAGTTTATGCGGCCTATGGCGGTGTCTATATCTGTATGGCGATATTCTGGCTCTGGAGTGTTGACGGTGTAAGGCCAACCGTCTGGGATCTTGTCGGCTCGGGCGTCGCGCTTCTGGGTATGGCTATCATAATGTTTGCGCCCCGGGCAGGGTAACCGAGCGGGTCAATCAGAGCCGCTCAAAAGACTCCACATAGACCAGTTCACAGGCACCGTTGCCCGTATCCTCACGGGTCAGCGAGCTTTTCCAGTGCCAGCCATCCGCACTTTCAGCCTTGATCAGGTAACCCCTGATGCGCACCAGATCGCCGGGGCCCAGTTTTCCGATCTGTTTTTCGATCCAGTCATTGGCGGGCACCATGTGCATATTGGCGCTGGATCGCTCGATCTCCCGTCTCGGAATGGGGAACTGTTCTGTTTTCCAGCGATACCAGCGCCCGGATTGAGTAATATCGATTTTTTCCAGTACACGGTTATCTGACATACGCTGCCAGCCCAGCGCAAGATCGTATTTGGCCAGGTCTGATTCCCGGTCGAGCCGGTAGCTTTCAAGCCCCAGTACCCGGGCTTCGAGTTCAAAACCCGCCAAGGCCTCGAGCGTGTAGCCCTTGTGTTGAAAACGTTTGTCTAAGCTGACCGGCAGCTGTCGCGGTGCAGTGTCGATGAGCACACCGTCCGGCTGCTTCTCTCCGAAGTTCGGGAAGAAAAAGTATGCGGCGATCAGCAATAGGATAAGCAGTAGAAAAGAGCGAATCATCAATCTCTCTGTGCAAATAAGACTAAGCTGAACTATAACCTAACGCTTGCCCGAAGCGAGGCATAGGCGTGGCCCATAGGGCATAAAGATTTTCTGTTTTGAGTGCCGGGGTGGAGTTTGAGCGTTAACCAAAAGGCCTATTTTAATTAGGGTTAAATAGGTCGAGACTGGCTGTAATCCGGCTGGGCTTTAGCACACATTTTGTCCATAATGTGCGGCTTTCTAACGGCCCAGAACATCGTCATGGAGTGTTCATGAAAGCGGATATCACCTTCGGCATCCACGCGGTCTCTACACTGCTCAATCGTGAACCTGCCCGCGTCCGGCGTTTGCTCGTGCTTCAGGGTCGTCATGATAAGCGTCTGCAGACTCTGCTGGATCTGGCTGAGCGTAACGGCATTGCCGTAAAAGCGGTGCCCAAGGCCAAGCTCGATGAGTTGGCGCAGGGTGTTCACCAGGGCGTAGTGGCCGAAACCACGGCGTTAAAAGCGGGCAGCGAGAAGGATCTGGAGGCGCTGCTGGAAGCGTTGCCGGAGCAGGCGCTGTTGCTGGTGTTGGATGGTGTTACCGATCCACATAACCTGGGCGCCTGCCTGCGTACGGCCGATGCTGCCGGTGCTCAGGCTGTGATTGCGCCTAAGGATAAGTCGGCACCGTTGAATGCCACCGCGGTTAAGGTTGCCTGTGGCGCTGCCGAGGCGGTGCCCTATATTCAGGTCACTAACCTGGCGCGCACACTTCAGCTTTTGCAGCAGTACGGAATCTGGATAACCGGCACTGCGGGCGAAGCGAGTGAGGATATTTTCGCAGCCGATCTTTCCGGCCCGCGCGCACTGGTAATGGGTGCCGAGGGTAAGGGCATGCGCCGGTTGACGCGGGAACACTGTGACCAACTAGTACGAATTCCCATGGCTGGAGAAGTAAGCAGCTTGAACGTTTCGGTGGCGACCGGGGTTTGTCTGTTTGAAATTGTTCGCCAGCGGGCGTTAACCCCCGGCTAAAGCCGGAAAAAGAAAGACAGGGACGTCTGAACATGCCAACCGACCATCTGTGTAGCACCTGTGTTGAACTCAACGAGAGCCAGGGAGAGGCGCCTCCCCATGCGGGGCTGCGGCCCATGTTAGAGCTAGGTGAGCGACAGATGTTTCGCTGCCGCTACTGCGGTGCCTTTGCCACCTCGCCGGGTGATGGGCACGAGGCCTGGAGCTTCAACGTAATGGGGCTGCCGGTGCAGCCCGGTTAGGATGGACTTACCTGCCTGGCTATCTCAAGTCAGTTGCAGCACTTCGGCGACCCGTTGGGCGATCATCGCCTCTTCATTGGTTGGTATTACCCGGACCTGAATCTTCGATGACACCGAATCGATACGGCGGGCGTTCTCGGTGTTTGGTCCTGCATCGATACTGATTCCCAACCAGGCACAGCGAGCGACCACACGGGCGCGCAGATCTGCATCGTTTTCCCCGACACCTCCGGTAAACACCAGCTGATCCAGACCTTCCAGCGCGGCGGTAAGCCGGCCAAGCTCCAGGGCGATACGGTAGGCGAAAAGATCGATAGCCTGTTCAGCGGCCGGATCGTTGGCGCGGTGCAGGGTGATCATATCTGAGCTGATCCCGGAAACACCCAGCCAGCCACTCTGTTTGTAGATCATTGCTTCGATGGCATCGACGTCCATCTGCTTCTCGCGCATCAGATAGAGAATAACGCCAGGGTCGATATTGCCGCAGCGGCTGCCCATCGGCAGGCCGTCCACAGCGGTAAAACCCATGGAGCTGGCGATCGACTGGCCGTCGCGGATCGCGCACATGCTGGCGCCGGCTCCCAGGTGACAGACCACGGTTTTCTTATCTCCGCAGCCGAGCGCTTCGAGCTGATGCTGGATGTAATCGTAGGAGAGCCCGTGAAAGCCGTACTTATGCACGCCGCTGTCGGTCAGCTCCTTGGGGATCGCGTAGATCTTTTCGAGGTGCGGCTGCTGGCTGTGGAACATGGTGTCGAAACAGCCGATACGAGGGATGTCTGCAGCCAGGGTGCCGCAGGCCTCCAGCAAGCGCAGGTTGTAGGGCTGGTGCAGCGGTGCCAGCGGGATATAGCGGCGCAACTGGTCCAGTTCGGTATCGCCTATCTGGATGGGGTGGCTGAACTTGTCACCGCCGTGGACGATACGGTGGCCGGTGGCGATCAGTTTGACGTCGCTCAGATGTTCCTTGAGCCAATCGAGGATATGTTCCAGCGCAGCCTGGTGGCGCTGTTCGAAGTCTATATGGTTCCAGTGCAGCTCCTCGTGATCGAGCAGCTTGTCTTCTTCATCGAGGATATCGAAGCGCACCGGGTCTCCCTGCAGGTTACCGGCTTTCAGGTGGTAGAGGCAGTGAAGTCCATCGGGCTTCAAGGTGTAAAGACCGCATTTCAGGCTCGAGGAACCGCCGTTGACCGTTAGTATGGTATCCATGCTTTAGTTCCCTTTTGCCGGATGCAGAACCATATAGGAAGCCAGTGCACAGGAGGCGAGGCGCCCCAGGGTGCCTTCGGCGCGGCTCGTCAGAATGATAGGCACCCTTGCACCGACGGCGATACCGGCGGACTTCGCATTAGCCAGATAGATCAGCTGTTTGGCGATCATATTGGCGGATTCCAGATCCGGGGCCAGCAGGATATCGGTGTCGCCAGAGACCGGGGAGTCGATATGTTTGTCGATGGCCGCCTGACGCGAGATAGCGTTATCGAACGCCAGCGGGCCGTCGATGATTCCGCCCTTGATCTGGCCACGGTCGGCCATTTTGCACAGCGCAGCGGCATCGATGGTGCTCTGCATGTTGGGTTTAACCTTTTCCACCGCCGCGAGGATAGCGACCTTGGGTTGCGGATTACCCAGTGACTGGCAGAACTCGATGGCGCTCTGAACAATATCGCGTTTGACCATCAGGTCCGGCTCGATATTGATGGCGGCATCGGTGATGACCAGGGGCTTGTGGTAGTTCGGCACGTCAAAGACGAAAACATGGCTCAGGCGGCGGTCGGTGCGTACCCCGCGGGTCTTGTGAACCACGGCGGCCAGTAGCTCCGAGGTGCCCAGGCTGCCTTTCATCAGCGTTTCAGCCTGGCCCATGCGGACCAGCTCACAGGCGCGCTCGGCGGCCATATGGCTGTGTTCGGTAGCTACGATCTCATAACCGGAGATATCCAGGCCCTCAGTGTCGGCGGCTGCCTGGATCTTGTTTGCCGGGCCAACCAAAAGCGGGTCTATCAGGCCTTGTTCCGCAGCTTCGATGGCCCCGAGTAGACTGTTGTGATCAACGGGATGAACAACGGCGGTTTTGATGGGACGTGCGCGCCGCGCCTGTTCGATAAAGTATTCCAGCTGATTATGGGCTGGCGGCTGACCTGTCTCGATCGTTGCCATGTATCTTCTCCAAGTCCTTGGTTGAGGTTCAGATACTACAACTTCGATACTACTGAAAAATGATGCGGCGCAGCAAAATATATATACACGGCGCAGCTTTTATCTTGATCTGGCTACAAAGAAAGGGACGAGCGGGGGCAGAACTGCCCCCCAGGCCTGTATAAGACGGTAAGGCTAGACGGGCGTTTTCAGAGTTTCCTGGTAGGGAGGCCAGCCCATGGGTTTGCCACCGAGCAGGTGCAGATGGATATGGTAAACGGTCTGGCCACCGTGGGTGTTGCAGTTGAACACGGTGCGGTAACCGTCTTCGGCGAAACCATGCTCTTCGGCCACATCACCTGCGATTTTGAGCATATAGCCCACCAGTTCGCAGTCTTCATCCGCGATGTCGTTCAGGGTGGGGATATGCTGGCGTGGGATCACAAGGGCATGAAAAGGCGCCTGAGGGTTAATGTCACGGAAAACAATGACCTTCTCATCCTGGTAGAGAACATCGGCGGGAATCTCGCCTTCGACGATTTTGCAAAACAGACAGTCCATCGGTCTCCCTCGAGAGTGAAGATTTAAAGCGACCAGTATAACGAGCGCCGAGGGACCGGCTCAAGCCAGGTCCATCGACAAGGGTTTGGGTGGGCAGTGAAAGGTCTTGGCCACTTCGTTGCTGGGAGTCACCGATTCGAGTTTGACCTCGAAGCCCCAAAGCCTGTGTACATGTTTGAGTACTTCGTCGGTGGAATCACCGAGTGGCTGATTGTTGTACATGTAGTGGCGCAGTGTCAGGCTGCGGTCACCGCGCACATCCACGTTATAAACCTGGATGTTTGGCTCCCGGTTGCCCAGGTTGTACTGCGCGGCAAGCTGCTCACGCAGTTTCTGGTAGCCCTCCTCATTGTGGATCGCGTCCACGCGCAGGGTCGGCCGTTCGGCATCGTCGAGGATGGCAAACAGATGCAGCTCCCGCATCAGCCGCGGCGACAGGAACTGAAGAATAAAGCTCTCATCCTTGTAGTTGCGCATGGCGTAATCGAGTGTTTCGATCCAGTCTTTACCGGCAATATCCGGGAACCACTGACGATCCTCATCGGTGGGGTTTTCACAGATGCGCCGAATATCGGTCATCATGTTGTAGCCCAGCGTATAAGGGTTGATACCGTTGAAGTAGGGGCTGTCAAAGGCGGGTTGATAAACCACGCTGGAATGGGAGTGGAGAAACTCCATCATAAAGCCGTCGGTGACCAGCCCTTCATCGTACAGCTGATGCAGAATGGTGTAATGCCAGAACGTGGCCCAGCCTTCGTTCATCACCTGGGTCTGCTTCTGCGGGTAGAAATATTGCGAGATTTTGCGCACGATGCGGATAATCTCCCGCTGCCAGGGCTCCAGTAACGGCGCATTCTTCTCGATGAAGTAGAGTAGATTTTCTTCCGGATCCTTGGGGTAGTGAATCACCTGCTCCTCGCCGCTGGCTTCCTTCTTCGGAATGGTATTCCAGAGGTCGTTCAGGTGGCGCTGGATATACTCTTCCCTGGCCATCTGGCGCTCTTTCTCTTCCGTCGCGGTGAGAGGGCGGGGGCGCTTATAACGGTTGACGCCATAGTTCATCAGCGCGTGGCAGGAGTCGAGAATCTTCTCCACTTCATCGGTACCGTAACGCTCCTCACACTGGCTGATGTAGTGCTTGGCAAACAGCAGGTAGTCGATGATCGCGGTGGCGTCGGTCCAGGTGCGGAACAGGTAGTTACCCTTGAAGAAGGAGTTATGGCCGTAGCAGGCATGGGCGATAACCAGCGCCTGCATGGTGATGGTGTTTTCCTCCATCAGGTAGGCGATACAGGGATCGGAATTGATCACGATCTCGTAGGCCAGACCCATACGGCCGCGTTTGTAGTTCTGCTCTGTCTCGACGAACTGTTTGCCGAATGACCAGTGGTTATAGTTCAGAGGCATGCCGATGGAAGCATAGGCGTCCATCATCTGCTCGGAGGTGATCACCTCTATCTGGTTGGGATAGGTGTCGAGGCCAAAGTTTTTTGCCACCCGGGCGATCTCACGGTCGTACTCCTCGATCAGGTCGAAGGTCCACTCAGAGCCGGTGGAGATCGGTGTGCGCTCTTTTACTGCACTCATGCGGCACCCTCCGTGCGCTTTTCAAACAGCTTGCGGAATACCGGATAGATCTCGCCCGCATCGGTAATGTGCTGCATGGCGAACTCATCCGGAAACGCCTCGTGCACCTGCTCGTACTCGTACCAGAGGTTCTGGTGCGGACCGGTGGTGATCTCCACATAGGCGAAGTACTGCACTTTTTTCAAAATGCGTTTCATCAGCAGGTCGGAGCAGGTGGCGGAATCTCCATCCCAGTTGTCGCCGTCAGAAGCCTGAGCAACGTAGATGTTCCAGTCCGCCGGTGAGTAGCGTTTGTCGATGATGTCTGCAGTCATCTGCAGCGCGCTGGATACGATGGTGCCGCCGGTTTCGCGGGAGTAGAAGAACTCCTGTTCGTCCACCTCTTTCGCATGGGTGTGGTGGCGTACAAAGACCAGCTCTATCTGCTTGTAGTTCCGCTGCAGGAACAGATACAGCAGGATGAAAAAGCGTTTGGCGATATCCTTGATTGACTGGGTCATCGAGCCGGATACATCCATAACGCAGAACATTACCGCCTTGCTGGAGGGGACCGGAACCTTGACCAGGTTGTTGTAACGCAGGTCAAAATCGTCGATGAACGGTAATCTGCGGGCTTTCTTGTCCAGCTCCGCGATCTGGTCGCGCAGCGCCTGCATCTGTTCTTGGGCGGCGTCATCGGCAGGCTGCATCGCCTCCAGTGCCCAGAGCTCCTTGCGTAGTGCCCGTATCTCCTTACGATCGCCGCCGCCCAAAGCGATACGCCGTGCGTGGGCGGCACGAAGGGAACGCACAATATGCAGTTTGTCCGGCGAGCCGCTGGTGCTGTAACCCGCGCGCCGGGTCTCAAAGGCTGTGGCATCTTTGAGCTGCTTACGCACCAGGTAGGGCAGCTCCAGGTCCTCGAACATGAAGTCGAGAAACTCCTCCTGGCTGATTGAAAAGGTGAAGTTATCTTCGCCTTCGCCCTGATTGCTGGCTTTGCCCTGTCCTGAACCGCCACCGCCGCCGCTTTCGGGACGCTGGAATTCATCTCCGGTGACAAACTCCTTGTTACCGGGATAGATGCGGGTGTTCTGACCGCCCTGGCCATGATGGAAAACAGGCTCGGAGATGTCGCGGCGGGGAATGGTAACCTCACCGCCACGCTCGATATCCGAGATCGAGCGGTCATGGATAGCCTCTTCAACGGCACGCTTGATGTGCTGCTTATAGCGACGAAGAAAGCGCTGGCGGTTAACCGTGCTCTTTTTCTTCGAGTTGAGTCGGCGATCGATGATATAGCTCATACCGAAGACTCCCGTGGTCGGAGGGCCGCCTGTGCCGCCCTCCGATATGGCTGCTTACTGGGATTTACGTACGCGGATATACCACTCCGACAGCAGGCGGACCTGCTTCTCGGTGTAGCCGCGCTCGATCATCCGCTTGACGAACTCGCCATGCTTTTTCTGCTCGTCGGAAGATGCCTTCGGATTGAAGGAGATCACCGGCAGCAGGTCCTCGGTGTTGGCGAACATCTTCTTCTCGATCACGGTGCGCATCTTCTCGTAGCTGTTCCAGGCCGGGTTCTTGCCCATGTTGCTGGCGCGGGCGCGCAGTACGAAGTTGACGATCTCGTGACGGAAGTCTTTCGGGTTACTGATACCGGCCGGCTTCTCGATCTTCTCGAGCTCCTCGTTGATCGACTGGCGGTCGAGGATATCGCCGGTTTCGGGGTCGCGGTACTCCTGGTCCTGAATCCAGAAGTCGGCATAGGTTACGTAGCGGTCGAAGATGTTCTGACCGTACTCGGAGTAGGATTCCAGATACGCGGTCTGGATCTCCTTGCCGAGGAAGTCGATATACTTCGGCGCAATGTACTCTTTCAGATAACCCAGATAGCGCTCCTGCACCTCCGGCGGGAACTGTTGTGCACTGATCTCGCGCTCGAGAACATAGAGCAGGTGAACCGGGTTGGCGGCAACCTCCGCCGGGTCGAAGTTGAACACCTTGGACAGTATCTTGAACGCAAAGCGGGTCGATAGACCTTCCATCCCTTCGTCGACGCCAGCGGAGTCCTTGTACTCCTGCATAGACTTGGCTTTCGGATCGGTATCTTTCAGGTTTTCGCCGTCATAAACCCGCATTTTTGAGTAGATGCTGGAGTTTTCCGGTACTTTCATTCGCGATAGCACCGAGAACTGGCCCAGCATATTCAAAGTGTCAGGTGCGCAGGGTGCCTGGTTCAGGGAACTGTTTTCCAGCAACTTCTCGTAGATATGAATCTCTTCAGTCACCCGGGTGCAGTAAGGCACCTTGACGATGTAGACGCGGTCGATGAAAGCTTCGTTGGTTTTGTTGTTCTTGAAGGTCTGCCACTCGGACTCGTTAGAGTGAGCCAGCAGGATACCGTCATAGGGAATGGCCCCCATCCCTTCGGTACTGTTGTAGTTGCCCTCCTGGGTGGCCGTGAGCAGCGGGTGCAGCACCTTGATTGGCGCCTTGAACATCTCCACAAACTCCATCAGGCCCTGGTTGGCGCGGCAGAGTGCGCCGGAGAAACTATAGGCATCCGGGTCGTGCTGGGGATATTCCTCGAGCTTACGGATATCAACCTTACCGACCAGGCTGGAGATATCCTGGTTGTTCTCATCGCCCGGCTCTGTTTTGGCGATAGCGATCTGGTTGAGGATTGAGGGGAAGAGTTTGACGACCCTGAACTTGGTGATGTCGCCGCCATACTCCTGCAGGCGCTTGGCAGCCCAGGGTGACATGATGCCGCGCAGGTAACGCGGCGCTATGCCATATTCCTCTTCAAGAATCTGTGCATCTTCGCGCGGGTTAAACAGCCCCAGTGGAGATTCGAAGACCGGTGAGCCCTTGATGGCGTAGAAGGGGATATGCTGCATCAGCGCCTTGAGGCGCTCGGCGAGTGAGGACTTACCACCGCCCACCGGGCCGAGCAGGTAAAGGATCTGTTTCTTCTCTTCGAGACCCTGAGCGGCGTGACGGAAGTAGGAGACGATCGATTCGATGGCGTCTTCCATACCGTAGAATTCGTGAAATGCCGGGTAGCGCTTGATGACCTTGTTGGAAAAAATGCGGCTCATTCTCGACTCGAGAGAGGTATCGATCAGTTCCGGTTCGCCGATCGCCTGGAGCATTCGCTCAGGCGCATTGGCGTAAGCCATCGGGTCCTCCTTGCACAGGTTGAGATACTCCTGCAGGCTCATTTCTTCCTGCTGGATTGATTCATAACGCGCTTTGTAATGATCAAATATACTCATTGCTCACCTTCCTGTACTCGGACGCTGACTCTTCGCATAACAACTTGTTTTCAAAGTTGTTGTCACAGCGTATTACGCCGCATTCCTGTTTCAGTGTAGTCCAAAGCTATGGTCTGCAAGGGCTTGTACTGACTTCTTTTTTAATCTCCCCAGGGCGTGTTTTGGCTGTGTATGGTCAGAGTGGCTGCAAAGGCCGGTATGGCTCTGCTTACGAAGTAAATTGCATTAAACGTGCCGCTATCGGAATTCAGGTCTGTTTTGCCTCACTCCAGTTGCAGCTAACGCTTACTCAGTAGACTGATCTACGGGCTGCAAGTTGCATCGGATTATCCTGCCGTGGTGGACAGGATATTCGCGGCTTCGAGCGCGGAATCCGCTGGTTGACTCAACGGGAAATGATAATGCTGCGTAAGGCGGGTCCGGGTGGCGAACTGATTGTCGGAATTCGTACAGCCGAGTGGGCGATGCAGAGGCGGTCCCCGCGTGGGAAGCTAAAAAAGCGCACAAAAAGTGATCAGTGCGTGATCGAAATGGGGCGGCGTACTCTGTTGTGCGCTAATTTGGTGAGCTCGGCTAAGATCTAGGGCAGCTGCTCGATCATATCCAGTGTTGGTCGGGGCGCGGGAAGGTCCGGCTGCATGGCATGACGTGCCGAGGCACTGTAGAGATTTTTCAAGTTGGCCTGGATCCGGGCGAAGCTCGGGTCCGTGGCAAAGGCCTGTTGCAGCGTGCTGATCGCCGCACCGGTTCTGCCCTGGGCCGCCTGGACGGCAGCGAGGTTATTGTAGAGTTCCGGGATCTGTGGGTAGCGCTGGATACTCTCTTCGAGCAGCTGCTGGGCCTGGTCCAGATCCGCCTTGATAAACAGAATGCGTGACTCCACCAGGGTGGCGGAAAGGTCATCCTGGGTGAGGGCGCGATACTCCTCTGCCAGGGTCATTGCGGTATCGAATTCACCACGGTGCGCCAGTGCCAGCGCTGCGGCGAGTGCCTCCTCAGGTGTGCTGGCGGGAGCCTGGGCTTGGGGTGCATCGGGAATAAAACCTTCCGCTTCAACCTCGGTCGGCAGCACCTCACCAGTCAGTTCAGCCTTGCGGTTGGCTAGCCAGAGCTTGGTTTCTTCAAGGCGAGCGTACAGGGTTTCATCATCGATCGGCAGATCACGTATTCTCAGCGGGCCAGTATAGAGACTGCCATCCTCGCTGGCGCAGTCGAAGGTCTGATGCTTGCCGGCACTCAGACAATACTGTTCTGTCTGCGCTTGTTCTGGCTCCCCGTGCATGCTCCCGCAGCCAGTCAGCAGCAGAGCCAGGCCGGTCAGTCCGAGCAAGGTGTTGAAACGGGGCGTATTCAAATGGAGCTTGAGATGGGAAGAAGGGCAAGACAGTCTCATCTTCGTTCAGTCCTTGAGTGCCGATATCGCTTCAGAGAGTTGCTGTCGAGAGTACCAGACCTGCGAGAATCAGTGCACTGCCGGAGACGCGGTTTTGCCAGCGCAGTGCTGTCGGATTTTGCATCCAGCGACTCAGGTGCGAAGCGAGACCACTGTAACCGGTCATAACACTCCAGTCGACGATCAGCAGTGTAGCTGCAATTACCAATAGCTGCGGTGTTCGCGGCAGGGCCGGATCCATAAACTGGGGCATCAGGGCGACCAGGAATACCATCCCCTTGGGGTTGGTGATGTTCACAAAGTAGGCGCTGATAAAGTGCTGGCGCTTGCTGCCGCGGGTTTCACGATCCAGGCTCAGGTGGCTGCGGGCTCGCCAGACCTGAATACCGAGCCAGATCAGGTAGCCGGCGCCGATCCACTTGATCGCCTGAAACAGCGTCGGCGAGGTGGCCACCAGGCCGCCAAGGCCCACGGCGACAATCAGCAGCTGGGTACCGAAGCCGGCAATCAGACCGGCCACAGCGGGGGCGGCACCACGTACGCCGTGATTGAGGCCGAAGGTCATCGCTGTGGCCGCGCCGGCCCCCGGTGAGAGACTGATAAGAATCGAGGCACTGAGCAGTGCCAGCCAGGCTTCCAGTGGCATAGTGTTCCCTGCTAAAAAGTTATCCCTTAAACCAAAAACAGCCGCCCGAGGGCGGCTGCTTTAGCTGAGCGCTGAGCGAAAACTGCTCAGTTCGCTTTTTCCCGCGCGATCGCCCGGTAGGCGATATCGGTGCGGAAGTAAGCGTCTTTCCAGCTGATCATATCGACCAGTTCGTAGGCGCGCTTCTGCGCATCGGTCACGCTGTCGCCCATTGCTGTGGCGCAGAGCACGCGTCCACCGGCGGTAACAACCTTGCCATCGAACAGCTTGGTACCAGCGTGGAACACCTTGCTGTCGTTAGGCGTTTCGGCTGGAAGACTGATCTCATCACCCTTGTTGTAGCTACCGGGGTAACCACCGGCGGCCATCACAACGCCAACGGCGGGACGCGGATCCCACTCGGCTTCCACCTGATCCAGCTTCTTGTCGAGTGCGGCGTTGCACAGTTCTACCAGGCTGGATTTCAGGCGCAGCATAATCGGCTGGGTTTCCGGATCACCGAAGCGGCAGTTGTACTCGATCACTTTCGGAGTACCGTCGGCCATGATCATCAGGCCGGCGTACAGAAAGCCGGTATACTCGTTACCTTCAGAGGCCATGCCGCGAACAGTAGGAAGGATCACCTCTTCCATGGCGCGGTTATGGATCTCCTGGGTAACCACCGGAGCCGGAGAGTAGGCGCCCATACCACCAGTGTTCAGGCCGGTATCGCCATTACCCACACGCTTGTGGTCCTGGCTGGTGGCCATCGGCAGTACGTGCTCGCCATCGACCATAACGATAAAGGAAGCTTCTTCGCCGTCGAGAAACTCCTCGACAACCACGCGGTGACCCGCATCGCCAAAGGCGTTGCCTGCCAGCATGTCGCGAATAGCTTCTTCCGCTTCTTCCAGGGTCATTGCAACGATAACGCCTTTGCCAGCGGCCAGGCCGTCGGCCTTGATCACGATCGGCGCACCTTTTTCACGGACGTAGGCCAGAGCTGGCTCTACCTCGGTGAAGTTCTGGTAGTCCGCGGTCGGGATCGCATGACGCGCCAGGAAGTCCTTGGTGAACGCCTTGGAACCTTCGAGCTGAGCAGCACCGGCGGTGGGGCCGAACACACGCAGACCCTGGTCATTGAACTTGTTGACGATCCCTTCGACCAGCGGCGCTTCCGGGCCGACGATGGTCAGCGCGATGGCGTTATCCTTGGCGAAGGCCGCCAGTTCATCCAGCGCCAGTACGTCGATGTCGACGTTCTGGCACTTGGTTTCCTGAGCGGTGGCGGCGTTACCCGGTGCAACGAAGACCTTCTCGACGGCTTCGTCTCGGGCAGCGGCCCAGGCCAGCGCGTGTTCGCGCCCGCCGGAACCGATTACGAGAATATTCATCAGCAGCAACCCTTGATCAGTGACGGAAGTGGCGCATGCCGGTGAAGACCATCGCCATGCCGTGCTCGTCTGCAGCGTCGATCACTTCCTGGTCGCGCATGGAACCGCCCGGCTGAATAACGGCCTTGATGCCGGCTTCAGCAGCGGAGTCGATACCGTCGCGGAACGGGAAGAACGCATCAGATGCCATCACGGAACCGGCTACTTCCAGGCCTTCGTCAGCGGCTTTGATGCCGGCGATCTTGGCGGAGTAAACGCGGCTCATCTGGCCTGCACCGATACCGATGGTCTGGCCGTTCTTGGCGTAGACGATGGCGTTGGACTTGACGAACTTGGCCACTTCCCAGCAGAACAGCAGATCGCGGATCTCCTGCTCGGTGGGCTGTACCTTGGTAACGATCTTGAGCTGGGAAGCGTCGACCATACCCAGGTCGCGATCCTGAACCAGCAGGCCGCCGTTAACGCGCTTGTAGTCGAACGCCTGGGCGCGCTGAGCACCCCACTCGCCGCACTCAAGGAGACGCACGTTCGGCTTCTTGGAAACGATCTCGGATGCTTCAGCGCTGACGCTCGGCGCGATGATCACTTCCACGAACTGACGCTCGACGATCACCTTGGCGGTTTCGGCATCCAGTTCACGGTTGAACGCGATGATGCCACCGAAAGCCGAGGTCGGGTCGGTCTGGAAGGCACGGTTGTAGGCTTCGAGGATATCGCAGCCGATTGCCACACCGCAGGGGTTGGCGTGCTTGACGATCACACAGGCCGGTTCCTGGAACGGCTTGACGCACTCCAGCGCGGCATCGGTGTCGGCCACGTTGTTGTAAGAGAGTGCCTTACCCTGCAGCTGACGCGCGGTAGAAACGCTCGGCTCGGCCGGGTTGGTTTCTACGTAGAAAGCAGCGCGCTGATGCGGGTTCTCACCGTAGCGCATGTCCTGTGCCTTGACGAACTGAGTGTTGAAGGTGCGCGGGAAGTCCGCAGGCTCTTCAGCGTCGCCCTCAACGATGGCGCCCAGGTAGTTGGCGATCATACCGTCATAGCCAGCGGTGTGCTCGAATGCCTTCACCGCCAGATCGAAACGGGTGTTTTGGCTCAGGCCGCCGTCAGCTTCCAGTTCCTTGAGGATAGCGTCGTAGTCACTGGCGTTGACGACGATGGCGACGTCCTTGTGGTTTTTCGCCGCGGAGCGAACCATGGTCGGGCCGCCGATATCGATATTCTCGATCGCCATCGGCAGATCGCAGTCCGGGCGGGCGATGGTCTGAGCGAACGGGTAGAGGTTGACGACGACCATGTCGATCGGGTCGATGCCGTGCTCGCTCATCACTTCGTCGTCAGTGCCGCGACGGCCAAGGATGCCGCCGTGAACTTTCGGGTGCAGGGTCTTTACGCGACCGGCCATCATTTCCGGGAATCCGGTGTAGTCGGAAACCTCGGTAGCCGGAATATCGCTTTCCTTCAGCAGCTTGTAGGTGCCGCCGGTGGAGAGGATTTCAACGCCGCGTGCGGACAGGGCGCGGGCAAAGTCAACAATACCGGTTTTGTCCGACACGCTGATCAGGGCGCGGCGGATCGGTGTAGTGTTCTGCTCAGACATAGTCTTGGATTCGCTTCTCTCTATTCGCTCGATTACAGCAGGCCGTACTGCTTCAGTTTCTTGCGCAGGGTGCCCCGGTTCAGGCCCAGTACCTCGGATGCCTTGGTCTGGTTGTCCTTGGTGTAAGCCATCACGCTCTCAAACAGCGGTGCTTCGATCTCAGACAGAACCATCTGGTACACGTCGGTTACCGGCTGCCCATCAAGCTGCTTGAAGTAGCTGGTCAGAGACTGGTGAACGGTGTCACGAAGAGTCTGTGCCGGTTTACCCGCCTGCGGCTGGGTGCTTTGTGCATACTGTTCCAAATCTTTGCTATCCACTGTACTCATGTACCCAAATCCTGGATTCAAGCAGCCGCTGAATCGCCCAATAGGGCGGTGACAGCACTTACCTGATCACTTGCTGTTTCTAATTGATTGAAATGCTTCCTGAACCCGGCAGCCTCCGGGTGTTGCTGCAGATACCAGCCCACATGTTTGCGGGCGATACGCACCCCCATGAACTCGCCATAAAAACCATACAGCTCCTGCAGATGTCCGGTCAGTATAGACAGAACTTCGCTGGTCTCAGGCTCGTCCTGATACTCACCGTGACGCAGGTAGCTGTCGATCTGGCGCAGCAGCCAGGGGCGACCCTGAGCGGCTCGGCCGATCATGACGGCGGCAGCACCAGTGCGGTCGAGCACCTGTCTGGCTTTCTCGGGGGAGTCGATATCGCCGTTGGCGATAACGGGAATGGAGACCCGGTTCACAATGCGGGCGATGGTGTCGTATTCCGCGTCACCCTGATAACGGTCGGCGCGGGTCCGGCCGTGCACGGCCAGTGCTGCAATACCGGCCTGTTGGGCCAGGTCCGCGATACGCTCGCCATTGCGCTGCTCCGGCGACCAGCCGGTGCGGATTTTAAGGGTAACGGGGATATCCACAGCACTGACCACCGCATCGAGGATGTCGGCAACCAGCTGTTCATCGCGCAACAGGGCGGAACCAGCCGCCTTGTTGCAGACCTTCTTGGCAGGGCATCCCATGTTGATATCGATGATCTGCGCGCCGCGCTCCGCATTCATACGGGCCGCGTCCGCCATCATCTCTGGATCACCACCGGCAATCTGTACCGAGCGAGGCTCGGCTTCGCCGCTGTGATCCAGTCTCAGGGAGGATTTGCGTGAATTCCACAGGCGTGTATCGGAAGTCACCATCTCCGACACGACCAGTCCGGCGCCCATGCGTTTGCAAAGTGAACGGAAAGGACGGTCCGTTACCCCAGCCATCGGCGCCAGTATAACCTGACTATCAATGGTGTAAGGGCCGATTCGGAACATCATGCACCTGCCAAAAGAAAAGGATTCTGGCCCGGACCTAAGGTCCGAGTCCCGGGTTCTCAGGGAAGTCAGAGACGAGTTAGCCCCGCGTCGTAAACGACGCAAAAGGACTGACGCCGCACTGGCATCCTGTTTGGAAGGCGGCCAATGATACTCTTTCGTAACGGGGGCTCCAACCCGTTTTTGTTGCTTTTTTGATCGATTTCGGGCTTGACCAGCATCGCGTTTTGAGCGTGTCGCGGTTTGTTTAACGGTCCGGAAGCAGGTCCAGGTTGTAGCTCAGCGCCCCCTCGCCCGGGTCGGTAATCTCGAGCTGAACTTCTACCGGGGCGTGGGAAGGCATTAACGCATTTTGCCGACTCGCATCGAGGTATTCTCCGGGGTGGAAAATGCGTCGCGCGACGATCTGTCCTTTCACATTGCTGAAGGTGAGCCCAAGCGCTGGGTAGGGTTGGCGGAAGGCGGCGTTGTTCTGCAGCCGGATGTCTACCCGCAGAGCATCGGCGAACGACGGGTGGGGGCGGACCACCAGCTGCAGGTTCTCGATATTATCGTAGGCGGTGCCGTCCAGTTGGCAGGGTAGAGACTCGCAGGCCAGAGTGTATAACGGCCTGAAGTTGGGCAGCAGGGCAAGCTGGTCGCGCTCAAACCAGAATACCTGGGCAAGCAGGATGGCCGCCGCCAGCAGTGACGCTATGGACCAGCCGGCGATAGCGAAGGGGTCGCTTTGCTCACGGCTGACCTCCAGCGTGATCGGTTCGGCATAAAGGTGCGGAATATCCTGCTCAGCCAGAGGCTCAGACTCAATCTGAGCGTTCTCTTTGCTTGAGTCGACGGCGACAAGCTGCTCGGGCGCTTTGGCTTCGGCTTCGGTAACAGGCGGCTTGATCTGTTCGATAGCCGGTTCCGGTTCGCTGGCAGAGCTGCTTTCAGAGCTATTACCGGTTTCCGTTTGCCGGGTGTCGAGCGACCCTTCAGGAATCTCAGCAGAGATGAGTTGCGCTTGCGTGTCGGAGTCGGGCGCATAAACTGCTGTCGGCTCAGGCTCAGGCTCAGGCTCAGGCTCAGGCTCAGGCTCAGGCTCAGGCTCAGGCTCAGGCTTGAGTTCAGGTTCAGCCGCTGCCTCTTTCAAGAAAGCGCTGAGGGGCGGTGTCTCTGAATCCGATGTCTCGGGATCAGGTTTGACTGCGTCAGGGGGAGATGCATCACTCGAGGCAGTATGGGGCTCCTCGGTATTGGAAGGCTGCTCTCGCTTGTCGGCAGCCGCTGTGCCCATGCCGGTGATCGCGCCGAGATATGCCTTGAGCTCATCGGTTTTGATGGTTGCGCCAGCGGATCCTGAGTTGGCGGCTTGCGCGCTGTTGGGGGCTGCAGTAAACAGCTCCGGGCGCCGCTTTTGGCGGGCCCGGTTTTCAAGTCTTCGCTCCAGGCGGTGTGCCTCGGTACGCGCGTCGAACACCTGCAGACAGGCGCCACAGCGAACCTGTCCTTGCGCCATGCGTAACTGCCCCTGGGTTACCCTGAAACGGGAGTGGCAGCTGGGGCATTCGGTGACGATAGGCTCGTTCATTGTGCCTGACGTTTGACCCCGGTTAAGCGTATCCAGCCATCTTTTTCTGCGGCTGGCTCCATGTCGAACCACTGGCTGTAAGCGCCAGAAACCTCATCCGCCTGTTCCGCCAGCAGACCTGATAGCAGTAGCTTGCCGCCGGGGCGAACCAGCGCCTCAAGGGTGGGTGCGAGCGATACCAGTGGGCCGGCCAGGATATTGGCCACCAGGGTATCCGCCTGAACTGCGGGCGTTGCTTCCGGCAGATAGACCTGCAGGCGGCTTTCGGCCAGGTTGTTACGGTTCAGGTTGTCGCGGGTGGCGGTTAACGCCTGGGGATCGATATCCACAGCGGTCACTTCACGCGCGCCCAGCAGCAGAGCCGCGATGCCGAGAATGCCACTGCCACAACCGTAGTCGACCACCAGCTGGTCATCCAGAGGCTGGCCATCAAGCCACTCCAGGCACAGCGCTGTCGTCGGATGGGTGCCGGTACCAAAGGCGAGACCCGGGTCGAGCATCATGTTAACGGCATCGGGATCCGGCGCTTCTCGCCAGCTTGGGCAAACCCAGAGGCGACGGCCAAATTGCATCGGATGGTAGCTTTCCATCCATTCGCGCTCCCAGTCCTTGTCTTCAAGAATCTCTGCCTTGAAGGTTGGCAGGTCTGTCGCGTTTGGGGCGATCTGCTGCTGCGCCTGGTGCAAAAGGTCCAGGGTCTCCTGCAGGTCGTGTTCGGCAGCGAATAGCCCGGTGACCACGGTTTTGCTCCATAACGGTGTGGTGCCAAGGTCCGGCTCAAAAATAGGCTGGTCTTCGGCGTCCTGGTAAGTGACGGCAGCACAGCCGGCGGCCAGCAGCAGGTCTTCGTAGTGTTCGGCCTGCTCCGGGGCGGTTTCAACCTTTATCTGTAACCAGGGCATGGGTACAACTCCAACATCGGCAATGGTGAAAGTATGTCGCAAACCCCGCTTTCGGGAAACCGTGAGCGGGGTCAGAAGATTAAAAAAGCCCGCAATCGCGGGCTTTTGTCTATCTGTTGAGCAGCGGCATTAGAGCCCCAGCTTTTTCTCCAGATAGTGAATGTTGACGCCACCGCGCGCAAAGTTGGAATCGCGAACGATATCCTGATGCAGTGCGACGTTGGTCTTGATGCCTTCAACCACCATCTCGTCCAGCGCATTCTGCATACGCAGCAGTGCGGTTTCGCGATCTTCGGCCCAGGTGATCAGCTTGGCGATCAGGGAGTCGTAGTGCGGCGGAACCGAATAGCCACTGTAGAGGTGGGAATCGACACGGATGCCGTTACCGCCGGGCGCATGGTAGTAGGTGATCTTGCCAGGGCTCGGCATGAAGGTGCGCGGGTCCTCGGCGTTAATGCGGCACTCAAAGGCGTGGCCATTGAGCTTCACGTCATCTTGGGTGATGGAAAGGCCCATGCCGGAAGCGATGCGCAGCTGTTCCTTGACGATGTCGACGCCGGTAACCTGCTCGGTAACCGGGTGCTCCACCTGAACGCGGGTGTTCATTTCGATGAAGTAGAAGCCGCCATCTTCGTACAGGAATTCGAAGGTGCCTGCGCCGCGGTAGCCGATCTCGATGCAGGCATCAACACAGGCTTTAAGTACGTTGGCACGCGCTTCCGGATCGATGCCCGGAGCCGGTGCTTCTTCAACCACTTTCTGGTGACGGCGCTGCAGTGAGCAGTCACGGTCATACAGGTGGATTGCCTTGCCCTGACCGTCGGCGAGAACCTGAACTTCCACGTGGCGTGGCTTCTCGAGGAACTTCTCCATGTAGACGGTTTCATCGCCGAATGCCGCTTTGGCTTCGGAGCGGGTGACCTGAACCGCGTTGGTCAGATGCGCTTCGGTGTGAACCACGCGCATGCCGCGACCACCGCCACCGGCGGCAGCCTTGATGATGACCGGGTAGCCGATCCGCTTGGCGATCCGGTGGATCGTTTCCGGATCTTCGGGCAGCGGACCATCAGATCCCGGTACCGTTGGAACACCGGCTTTCTTCATCGCTTCGATGGCGGAGACCTTGTCGCCCATCAGGCGGATAGTCTCGGCACGCGGACCAATAAAGGTGAAGCCGGATTCTTCCACCTTCTCAGCGAAACCGGCGTTCTCTGCCAGGAAACCGTAACCCGGGTGGATACCCACGGAATCAGTAACTTCGGCGGCGCTGATGATCGACGGAATGTTGAGGTAGCTTTGGGCTGAGGGTGCCGGGCCGATGCAGACGGCTTCGTCTGCCAGGCGCACATGCATCAGGTCACGGTCGGCAACGGAGTGCACGGCCACGGTCTTGATGCCCAGCTCCTTGCACGCGCGCAGAATTCGCAGAGCGATTTCGCCGCGGTTAGCTATGAGCACTTTATCGAGCATGATTATGAAATCCTTGGTTCGCGACGGCGGATCAGGCGATAACGATCAGCGGCTGATCGAATTCGACCGGCTGACCATCTTCAACCAGGATCGCTTCGACGACACCAGATTTGTCCGCTTCGATCTGGTTCATCATCTTCATCGCTTCAACGATGCAGACTACGTCACCTGCTTTGACGGACTGGCCGACTTCAACGAAAGGTGCAGCGGTCGGGGACGGTGAGCGGTAGAAAGTACCGACCATCGGTGACTTGACGGAGTGACCTGCAGGCTCTGCGGCGACCGGTGCAGCTTCGGGCGCAGCGGCCGGGGCTACCGGAGCGGGCGCAGCGGCTGGCATCGGCATTGGTGCATAAGCGGCTTGCTGTACCAGACCCGAAGCGCGGCTGATGCGAACCGACTCTTCTCCTTCCTTGATCTCGATCTCGTTGATGTTGGATTCTTCGAGCAGTTCGATCAGTTTTTTAACTTTGCGGATATCCATCGGAATAGAGTCTCGGAATTTTTGACGTTTGGGAAAACAGTTTCATCCCCGAACCGGTCAACACGGGCGTATGCCGGGCTGACGATGTTGGGCCCGAAGGAGAATGAACTTAATTAAGGGCGCTAAGTGTGCATTAAAGGCTTTCTGCTGTCCACGCGAATCAGCATCTTTCCGGAATTAGACGGCCTGTTTGCCGACGTTTGCCACCCTTTTGTCTTAAAGGTGGCTGGCTTTTGCTCGCTTGTCCACCTCAGGGATGCGTCTTTTTACACTTTTTAGGCGCGTTCGGCTTGCGTTGACCGACTAGCGTAAATTCGCCATAGTGCACTGCATCATTAGGCGCGTTGCGCTGTCGGGTAACGGCGGCAGGTTCTGGGACCCCCTTAAGTCGATTTTGTTCGATACATTGCGACAGTTTCTGTCACAGGTCGGTTTCGGGCGAGGTAACGGTGGCTTATTCCGCAGCGTGCAGGCAGAGAATAAAAGGAAGACTCGGTGGACTCTTTGCAGCGTATCTGGCTGAAATTCTGGGATGGTTTGGTAGCGCGCCTGGGCAAGGGTCGTGTTGCCAAAGCGCTGGCGGTACTGGTCGGTATCTATCTGTTGGTAACGATTGTGGTCGGCATCTACTGGAGCTTCGAACCTGACAGCTTCGATGGGGCGGCCGTGGCCCAGGCAGAAGCCGAGGCGGCCGGGGAGAGTGTCGTGGTCGGCTATCAGACCACATCGGTGCTGATCCACGAGATGGAAACGCTGTTGAACAAGCCGGGCGGCTATATCACCAATGACCGTTTCCCGCCGGGACTCTGGCTCGATAACATCTCCCACTGGGAATACGGTGTGCTGATTCAGGCGCGAGACATGGCGAGAGCCATGCGTAAGACGTTTAGCCGTTCTCAGTCACAATCCACCGAGGATCCAAGCCTGGTAAAGGCGGAGCCTTTGCTCCAGTCTGATTCCAACTTCTGGATCCTGCCTTCGTCAGAAGGGCAGTACAAGAAAGCATTGAAGGCGCTGCGCGCCTATCGCGCGGATCTGGCGGATCCTGCCCAGGGTAATGCTCAGTTTTACGCCCGCGCTGATAACCTGCGCGACTGGCTCGGCGATGTGTCGACTCGCCTGGGTAGTCTGTCGCAGCGTCTCAGCGCCAGTGTCGGTCAGCGTCGTCTGAATACCGATCTTGCCGGGAGCCCTGGCGCCACTCAGTCTACCGCCGCGGCGGATGAGTCTCTGATCAAGACGCCCTGGCTCGAGATTGATGATGTTTTCTATGAAGCCCGAGGCACCGCCTGGGCGCTGATTCATCTGCTGGAAGCGGTTAAGGTGGATTTCGCCGATACGCTGGAGCAGAAAAGTGCCCGCGTCAGCCTGGAGCAGATCATCCGTGAGCTTGAGGCCACCCAGGAAACCATCTGGAGCCCGATGATTCTAAACGGTACCGAATTTGGACTGCTGGCCAACCACTCTCTGGTGATGGCTTCCTATATTTCACGCGCCAACGCTGCAATTATCGATCTCCGCGACCTGCTTTCACAGGGCTGACAGAGTCGGATGACCTGCTGGCGCTTCGTGCGCGCTTTAGAGCATAAGTGTGAGGTGTATCCATGCGTCGAGTTGTGTTCAATCAGAAGGGCGGTGTTGGTAAGTCGAGTATTGCGGTAAACCTGGCAGCGATCAGTGCCAGTCGGGGGTTGCGGACTCTGGTGGTGGATCTGGATCCCCAGTGTAACTCTACGCATTACCTGCTCGGTGACGAGGCGAATACGCCGGATACCGACGTGCGTGACTTCTTTGAGCAGACGCTGACCTTTCAGCTCAAGCCGACCGATCCCGGCGAGTATGTGCACGCCTCACCGTTTGATAATCTGTGGATCATCCCCTCCAACCCAGATCTCGGCGATCTCCAGTCAAAACTCGAATCCAAGCATAAGATCTATAAGCTCAAGGATGCGTTGGAAGCGCTGATGGACCGGTTCGATGCGATCTATATCGATACGCCGCCGGCCTTCAACTTCTTTACGCTGTCAGCGCTCTGTGCCGCAGAGAAGTGCCTGATCCCGTTTGACTGCGATGACTTCGCCCGCCAGGCACTCTACAGCCTGCTGAACAATGTTCAGGAAACCCGGGTGGATCATAACGACGCGCTGGAGGTGGAGGGGATAGTGGTGAACCAGTATCAACCGCGGGCGTCGCTACCACAGAAGATTGTTGCCGAGTTGCTGGCGGAATCCCTGCCGGTGCTGAATACCCGTATTCCGTCGTCGGTGAAGATGAAGGAGTCACACACGGCAGCGAGTCCGTTGATTCAGCTGGCGCCCAAGCACCGTCTGACTCAGGAATTCCTGAATCTCTACGACGAACTGCACCCGGCCTGAGTGCTGCAGTCTGAGAGCTGAAGAGAGGTCCGCTTAACGAATCTGGCGGCGACCGTTCTGCGATTTGCGGCGCAGATTCAGCAACCAACACCCCAGTGCTGCAGCCGATACGGTCAGAATCACGACTTCCGTCATGGTTTACCTGTTTGGTTTGGAATTGACCCGATTCTAGCGGCTGTGATCTGTCGCGCAACCCCAGATATCGGGTTCGTCGTTTCCAACTAAGGTGCAGGCGTTATAAGCCTTTGACTGCAAAGATGCCCGGGGCGTTGCGCCAGTATCCCTGATAGTCCATGCCATAACCGAAGATGTAGCGATCTTCTACCTGAAGGCCGATGAAGTCGGCTTGCAGGTCATGGCGCGCCTTGCGATCGTGCAGTTTGTCCACAAGTACTGCGCACTGCACGCTGCTGGCGCCGGCTTCGCGGCAGTAATCGATGATCGCGGCGAGGGTATGGCCCTCATCCAGAATGTCGTCGATGATTAGTACCGGGCGGTTCTTGAACTCCACCATCGGTGGAACTTTCCATTCCAGCTCGTGACCTGCCGTTGTATTGCGGTAACGGGTAGCATGCAGATAACTGGCTTCCAGCGGGAAGTTGAGCATCGGCAGCAGTTGCCCGGCGATCACCAGGCCGCCATTCATCACACTGAATACCACCGGGTCGGCATCGCCCAGCTGCTCTGTGATTTCCGCCGCCATCTTCTGGATCGCTGCCTTGACTTCCATCTCGCTGAACAGCAGATCCGATTCGATATAAACCTGTTTGATATGGTCGAGATCAGTGCTGCTCATGGGCGTCTTCCTGCTTAATTTATCGGTTGAGAACCGCGAACCATAAAGCGCTTTGTCGGTAAGGGCAAGCGGGTCAGGGTATCCTTGCGGGTGACAGCTGCGGGCGCTTTGGTTAGTCTTGCGGCGTAATTTGATATGGTGGTCAGATTCTTGCGTGTTAGGGATGTCATCGTTGTTGATAACGGTTGAGAAAGGTTGAGAAGGGGTTAAGCCATGAGCGTACATGAGATTCGTCATCCGTTGGTGCGGCACAAACTGGGGTTGATGCGTTCGGTCAACAAAAGTACTCGCAGTTTCAGGCAGCTGGCTGCCGAGGTTGGCTGTCTGCTGACCTACGAAGCGACCAAAGACCTGGAGCTCGAAGAGTATGAGATTGAGGGCTGGTGTGGCCCTATTCAGGCAGAACGGATCAAGGGCAAAAAATTTACCGTGGTGCCTATTCTTCGTGCCGGTATCGGTATGCTTGATGGTGTGCTGGAAGCGGTGCCGAGTGCAAAAATCTCTGTGGTTGGCCTCTATCGTGATGAGGAAACCCTGGAGCCAGTGCCTTACTTTGAAAAGCTGGCCAGTGATATCGATTCCCGCATGTCTCTGATTGTCGATCCGATGCTCGCCACCGGCGGCTCCATGATTGCGACTATCGATATGCTGAAGAAAGCTGGTTGCACCAGTATTCGTGCACTGGTGCTTGTGGCTGCCCCGGAAGGGCTCAAGAAAGTGCAGGATGCGCACCCGGATGTGGAGATCTACGCCGCGGGTATCGATTCTCACCTGAATGAACAGGGTTACATTATTCCTGGTCTGGGTGATGCCGGTGACAAGATCTTCGGAACCCGCTGAGGCGCACTGTCATGGTTGAGTCCAATACCCAGTCCCTGGGTAACTTTAACTGGAAGATGATACTGGCTGGCGCCCAGATGCTGTTCGTGGCCTTTGGTGCGTTGGTGCTGATGCCGCTGCTGACTGGGCTGGACCCGAACGTGGCGCTGTTTACCGCCGGTGTCGGTACGCTGCTGTTTCACCTAGTGACCGGATTGAGTGTGCCGATCTTTCTGGCATCCTCTTTTGTGTTTATCGCTCCGATCGCCTACTCGATCCAGACCTGGGGCGTGCCTGCCACCATGGGCGCGTTGATGGGCGCCGGCGTGGTCTACATGCTGCTGGCGCTGCTGGTGAAGCTTAAGGGAGCCGGTATTATCCACCGCATCATGCCGCCGGTGGTGACTGGTCCTGTGATTATGATCATCGGTCTGGGCCTTGCGCCCATGGCGGTGAACATGGCGATGGGCAAAACCGGCGACGGCTCGATGGAGTTGTTCCCCTATGTGGATTCAATCATCGTGTCGATGACTGCGCTGCTGACGACTCTGCTGGTCTCAGTGTTTGCGCATGGCATTTTCCGCCTGCTGCCGATTCTTTCAGGCGTCTTTGTCGGTTATCTCGCCGCCTGGGCCATGGGGATGGTGGACTGGAGCGTGATCAATGAAACGCCGGTGGTTTCGGTGCCTGCGTTTGTACTTCCCGAGTTTAACTGGCAGGCGCTGCTGTTTATGATTCCGGTGGCGATTGCGCCGGCGATTGAACATGTTGGCGATATCATCGCGATCGGTAACGTCACCGGTAAAGACTATATCCGCAAGCCGGGCCTGCAGCGGACGTTGTTCGGTGACGGTCTGGCCACCAGCGCCGCGGCGATCTTCGGTGGACCGCCGAACACGACCTACTCGGAAGTCACCGGTGCGGTCATGTTGACCCGCTCCTTCAACCCGGTGGTGATGCTCTGGGCCGCAGGCTTCGCGATTATGCTGGCTTTCGTGGCCAAGTTCGGTGCGCTGCTGCAGACCATCCCGGTGCCGGTGATGGGCGGTATCATGATCCTGCTGTTTGGCTCTATCGCCTCGGTAGGTCTGAACACGCTGATCAAGGCGCATGTGGATCTGGGCAAGCAGCGTAACCTGGTGATCGTAGCGACGGTGCTGGTGTTCGGTATCGGCGGTATGGCGCTGGGTAATGGTGATCTGAACCTGCAGGGCGTCAGCCTCTGCGGTATCGTGGCGATCATCCTCAATCTGGTGCTGCCAGGCGCGGATCCGCTGCCGGGTGACCTGCACGCAGAGGAAGAGGTAGTCGACGATATCGTTGAGCACTCACGTTAAGGCATAGGGGTGGTTCTGACCACTCCTGATGTTTGCTTCAGGCTGTTAAAAAGCCATGAAAAAAGCCCGCAGTCGTTTCCGGCTGCGGGCTTTTTTGGTGCTCTGGAAGGCGCTTATTTCTGCGCTTCGTAAGCTTCAACAGATTTGCGAACTGCTTCGCGGGCGGCTTCGGCGTCGGACCAGCCTTCAACCTTAACCCACTTACCTTTCTCGAGCTTCTTGTAGTTTTCGAAGAAGTGAGAGATCTGGTCTTTCAGCAGCAGCGGCAGGTCATCGACATCGTTGATGTCGTTGTAAGCCTGGCTCAGTTTCTGGTGCGGAACCGCGACCAGCTTGGCGTCTTCGCCAGCTTCGTCGGTCATGTTCAGGATGCCAACCGGACGGCAGCGGATGACGGAGCCGGTCATGACCGGGTGCGGGGTCAGTACCAGCACGTCCAGCGGGTCGCCGTCGTCAGCCAGGGTGTTGTTCACGTAGCCGTAGTTGGCCGGGTAGAACATCGGTGCCGCCATGAAACGGTCGACGAAGATCGCGTCCGCATCCTTGTCGATCTCGTACTTGACCGGAGAGCTTTCGGCGGGGATTTCGATGATCACGTAGAGGTCATCCGGCAGTTCTTTACCGGCAGGGACTTTCGCAAAGCTCATGCGTCTCTTCCTGTTAGTCGTGTTAAGGGTCGGATCTGTTACCTGAGCGGCATTATAAGCATCGCGCCGCTCAGGGATGAATACTACTTACTGCTGAATAATGCTCGGGGTGTCCTGGTGATACTGCATTGCAGTTTCCACCTCTTCCCGTGAACCCAGGGCAACGGCCACGCGCTGGTGGATGTGAGCCGGCTGGATATCCATGATGTTCTGGTAGCAGGTGGTGGAGAGTCCGCCGGCCTGTTCGATCAGCATGCTCATCGGGTTGCCTTCGTACATCAGGCGCAGTTTGCCCGGCTTCTTCGGATCGCGGGAATCCCAGGGGTAGGTGAAGATGCCGCCGCGCGTCAGTACGCGGTGAACCTCGGCCACCATGGAGGCGATCCAGCGCATGTTGTAGTTTTTGCCGCGCGGGCCTTCGGCGCCGGCGAGCAGGTCGTCTACGTAGTTGCGCATGGCCGGTTCCCAGTGACGCTGGTTCGACATGTTGATGGCGAACTCTTTGGTGGTCTCGGGCACGCTGACCTGTTCGCGGGTCAGCAGGAAGTCGCCGGTGTGCGCCAGGGTGAACATGTTCACGCCATGGCCGGTGGTCAGCGCCAGTACCGCGGACGGACCGTAAAGTACATAACCGGCGGCAACCTGTTTGCGGCCCGGCTGCAGGAACAGGTCAACGCTGTCTGGCGTGCCGGTTTCGGGTACTTCCAGGATCGAGAAAATGGTGCCGACCGAGACGTTGACGTCGATGTTGGAGGAACCGTCCAGCGGGTCGAAGGTCACCAGGAAGCGGCCTTCGGGGTTGCCGAATACGGGTTCGTCTTCCTCTTCGGAGGCCACACCACGCACCAGACGGTTATCCAGTAGAACTTCCTTGAGGATATCGTTGGAGATGACATCCAGTTTCTTCTGGGTTTCGCCCTGGACGTTGGTGTCGCTGGTGGTGCCGTGGATGCCTGCCAGTGCGCCTTCGCGCAACTGCAGAGCGATCTCTTTGCAGGCGACCATCAGGATGTCGATCAGTTCGACCAGTTCGTTATCGGTGTCGTGGTTTTTAAGGTAAGCGCTGAGCAGCTGCATCGGATTCGTGGACCTTGTGTGTTCCGTGTCAAGAATGCGGGAAATTATACGCGATCCCTGACGGCATTGCATGGCGTTATGCGGCTTTCCGCCGGATGGGAGTAACAGCCCGGCGGCAAAAACGCTATTATTACGGGCTAATTTTTCAGGGGGACCGACGTGCATATTCATATCCTCGGTATCTGCGGCACTTTTATGGGGTCGCTGGCGCTGTTGGCACGGGAGTTGGGCCATCGTGTGACCGGCTCTGACGCCAATGTTTATCCGCCGATGAGTACTCAGTTGGCGCAGCAGGGGATCGAGCTGATCGAAGGTTACGATCCGGTGCAGCTGGACCCTGTGCCGGATTGTGTGGTGATCGGTAATGCGATGACGCGTGGTAACTCCTGCGTCGAAGCGGTGCTGGAACGTGGCCTTAACTACACCTCCGGGCCGCAATGGCTGCATGACCATGTGCTGAAAGAGCGCTGGGTGCTGGCGGTCTCGGGTACGCACGGCAAGACCAGCACAGCGACGATGCTGGCGTGGATTCTTGAGCAGGCGAAGATGGCGCCGGGATTTCTGATCGGCGGAGTACCGCACAATTTCGATCGCTCCGCACGTCTGGGTGAGACGCCGTTTTTCGTTATCGAAGCGGACGAGTACGACACCGCCTTCTTCGATAAACGCTCCAAGTTTGTGCATTACGCTCCCCGCACGCTGATCATGAACAATCTGGAGTTTGATCACGCCGATATTTTCCCGGACCTGGCGGCTATTCAGCGCCAGTTCCACCACCTGATTCGGGTGGTGCCCGGCAGTGGCCAGGTGATCTATCCGGCCGATAGTGAAGCGCTGGTCGAAGTGATCGATATGGGCTGCTGGAGCGAAACCCTGGCCACGGGCGATGAGAAGGGCTGGAGTGCGCAGCCGCTGAGCGCGGATGGCGGGTGCTTTGCGATTATGCAGGCGGGCGAGAAAGTCGCAGAAGTGAACTGGTCGCTGACTGGCGCACATAATGTTAGTAATGGCTTACACGCGATATTGGCGGCGCGCCACGTGGGTGTGACGCCGGCGATTGCGGCAGAGGCGCTGAGTAACTTCGGTGGCGTTAAGCGCCGCATGGAGCTGCTTGGTGAAGCGGATGGTGTGAAGGTCTATGACGATTTTGCCCACCATCCTACGGCGATCGAAACCACCCTGGCCGGTATCCGTGCAAAAGTGGGTGATGCTCCTCTGCTGGCGGTAATTGAGCCGCGCTCCAACACCATGCGCCTTGGCGCTCACAAGCAGGCGCTGGCAGCCTCTGCGGCACTGGCCGATAGCGTCTACTGGTATCAACCGGAAGGTATGGACTGGTCGCTGGACTCTGTGATTGAGGCCAGCAGCAACCCGGCCAGCCTGCACCGTGATATCGATGCACTGGTGGATCAGCTGGCCCAGGATGCCAAGCCCGGCACTCATCTGGTGGTGATGAGTAACGGTGGCTTTGGCGGTATCCATGGCAAGTTGCTGGCAAGGCTGCAGCAGCGTGACCAGGAGGAGGCATAATGAGCGCGGAATATTCACGTCGGGTCACTCTTGCAATCACCGGAGCCTCCGGCGTCCAGTATGGCCTGCGTCTGCTGCAGTGCATGCTGGCTGCCGATGTGCAGGTGCTGCTGCTGGTGTCGCGGGCGGCTCAGGTGGTGATCGCCACCGAGACCGATCTCAAGCTGCCGGGCCAACCAGATCAGCAGGAGACTTTCCTGAGTGAGCTTTATGGCGCCCGTGAAGGTCAGCTGAAGGTCTATGGCCGCGAGCAGTGGATGGCGCCGGTGGCGTCTGGCTCAGGAGCACCCAGTTCCATGGTGGTCTGCCCCTGCAGTACCGGCTCGCTCTCTGCCATCGCTTGTGGTGCCAGTAATAACCTGATTGAACGTGCCGCCGATGTGGTGCTCAAAGAGCGGCGCCAGTTGATACTGGTTCCCCGTGAGGCGCCTTATTCAGAGATCCACCTGGAGCATATGCTCAAGCTGACCCGTATGGGGGCGGTGGTCATTCCGGCGAGCCCCGGTTTTTATCAGCGGCCCGCCAGCGTCGAGGAGATGGTGGACTTTATCGTGGCACGAATTCTGTCCCAGCTCGGTATTGAGCAGTCTCTACTGCCGCGCTGGGGAGAAAACTTACTCTGAAAACCAAGTGTTAATAAAATCACAAGCTGTTCCGCATAGAGTGGCGCAGCCAGTTAGCTGACGGAAAACCGATGTCCCGAATACTTGCCCTGGATACCTCAACCGACGCCTGCTCCGTGGCTTTGAGTCTTGATGGGGAAATTCAGCATAAATTTGTCATTGAACCACGCCGCCATACCCATCTGCTATTGCCGATGGTGGAGGAGGTGCTGGCCGAGGCCGGCGTTAAACTGGCGAGTCTGGATGCGATCGCTTTCGGGCGCGGTCCGGGCTCCTTTGCCGGAATTAGAATCGCCACCGGCGCCGCCCAGGGGCTGGCGCTGGGGGCGGATCTTCCGCTGCTGCCAGTATCGACTCTGGCGGCGATGGCGGTGACCGCCAAAGAGCGCTTCCCGCAGGCAAGCCGGGTGGCGACGGCGCTGGATGCCCGGATGGACGAGGTGTACTGGGGCGCGTTTGATATCAGCGCTGATCTGCCCCGGGCGTTGATCGATGAATCGGTGCGTTCGCCCAGGGATCTGGAACTGCCGGAAGCGGCCGAGTGGCTCGGCGTCGGCAGCGGTTGGCGTTACAGCGAACAGATGCCTGAAGCGCTGACCGCAACCATCAAACAGGTCGATCAGGAATGCTACCCGGATGCTCGTGCCATGCTGGTGCTGGCCGGTGCGCAGCTGGCTGCGGGCGAGGGGCTGCTGCCCGAAGACGCGCTGCCGGTGTACCTGCGTGAAGGCAGCTGGAAGAAGAAGGATCAACAGTGACACTGGCCGACTGGATTCATACCGTCATTCTCGCCCTGATTCAGGGACTCACCGAGTTTCTGCCGATCTCCAGTTCTGCTCATTTGATCCTGCCATCCCAGCTGCTGGGCTGGCAGGATCAGGGGCTGGCGTTTGATGTGGGTGTCCATGTCGGAACCCTGGTGGCGGTGATCTACTACTTCCGTCGCGAGGTCCTGCAGATCAGCGTCGCCAGTATCGCCGCGCTGGGCGGTCGTCGCAGTGCCGAGGGCAAGCTGGGGTGGCTGGTCGTGCTGGCCACTATTCCGGCGGTGATCTTTGGCGGGCTGTTCGGCGATCTGGTGGATGAGTACGGCCGTTCCATCCTGGTGATCGCCGGCACTACGCTGATCTTCGGTGTGCTGCTGGGCTGGGCGGACCTTAAGGGCAAGAGGGTGCGTAAGACCGATACCCTGGGGGTGAAGGATGCGCTCACTATCGGTCTGGCTCAGGCGGTGGCATTGATTCCCGGCACCTCTCGTTCGGGTATTACGATCACCGCAGCGCTGATGCTCGGCTTTGATCGCCAGAGTGCGGCGCGTTTCTCTTTTCTTATGTCGATACCGGTCATCGTTGCGGCGGGCAGTCTGAAGACACTGGAGCTGATCCAGAGCGATGCAGAGGCGCACTGGATAATGATCGGCAGCGGTGCCGTATTGGCGGCACTGAGCGCCTTTGCCTGTATCTATCTGTTTCTGAAATGGCTCGATCGGATCGGCATGATGCCGTTTGTGATTTATCGCCTGATGCTGGGCTTTGTGCTCTTGGGTGTCTGGTTTGCCGGCTGATATGAGTTCCACACCTGTTGTTGGCACTAGTTGCGCGGCGCGCAGCGAAGAGGCTCGGGAGCTGGCCCAGCAGCTCGGGCTTGTTTTTGCCGAAGAGGTCGATCTTGAGTCGGAGTCTGTCGCCCAATACCTGCTGCTGACCGAGGATGCGCTGGTGCTGCAGCAAACCGGGCGCAAGCGGCCGGGTCCTGTATTGGCGGACTTCGTCACTGGTGCGGTGGCGCACCGGCGCCAGTTCGGCGGTGGCAAGGGGCAGATGATCGCCAAGGCCTGCGGTATCAAGGGCAGTATCCGTCCGACGGTTGCTGATGTGACCGCGGGGCTGGGGCGCGACGGTTTTGTGCTGGCGACTCTGGGCTGTGAGGTCAGTCTGGTGGAGCGTTCGCCGGTGGTGCACGCGCTGCTGGCGGATGGTCTGGCGCGGGCGGCGGATTCTGAAGTGGCGGATATTATCGCGCGGATGCATCTGTATGGCGGCGATGCCCGCGACTGGCTCTCATCCCTGGCTGAGGCTGAGCGACCCCAGGTGGTGCATCTCGATCCGATGTTCCCGCACAGTGACAAGTCGGCTCAGGTGAAAAAAGAGATGCTGGCGTTCCGTGACCTGGTGGGAGAGGATGCCGACCAGACGGAGTTGCTGGCGGTGGCGCTGGAGGTAGCCGAATGCCGCGTGGTGGTGAAGCGTCCGCGCAAGGCGCCTTGCATCGGTGGCCGCGAACCATCCTATAAGCTGGAAGGCAAATCCGGGCGCTACGATATCTATGCGCTGAAGAAGCTCGATTAATGCTGCGCCAGCCAGCGCTCACTTTCTTGAATCAATACGTCTGGCAGCAGTTTACGACCCACTCGCAGTATGGGCGTCAGGTCTCTTGCTGCGCTCAGGCGTTGATCATTTCTGTTCAGTAATTGCTGCTGTTCCAGACACTCTATCAGCGGACGCAATTGGCGTTGGTCCGCATATTCGGGTAGCGGATGCTCGTACCAGGATTGCAGGTGCCGCGCTAACGCGGTGGTGATTTCGCAGAGCTGCAGCTCCTTGACCTGCGGTTGCTGCGTGATGATGCGTACCAGCAGGTACTGGCGTAGCAGCACCGTTTCCGCCAGCTGAAACAGGGCCCTGGTCAGCAGGTTGGTGTGCGGGTGCAGTTGTTGTTTGTCTTCGCGCAGCAGTCCCAGTTGCAGCAGTGTCTGCCTTAGTCTTACTGGTTCATCTTTGTCGACTTCCAGGGTGAACTCCGCTGCCAGATAGGGCTGTAACGCCCGCATCAGACGGGTGATGGTAGAGCGGCCAGGTTTGGGTAGGCGTGCTGCCAGCAGAATCATCAATCCCGGCAGTACCAGAGCGTGAGTCAGATTGTTGCGGTAGTAGCTGAGCTCCGCGCTCTGCTGCTCACAGACCAGGACATTCCCCGCGGACAGACTGAGTTGGCCGCGTCGGCTCATGGCAGTAATCATTGCGCCGGGAGCTCTGTCCCGCCTTGGTAGATCTGTGCCTTGCTGCTGAAGCAGGCGGCTCAGATCTGCTACTGCCTGTTCAAGCTCTGCCTGTGGCAGGTTTTGTTTGGCGCCGGGAAGCAGGCTGGCGATTCTGGCGGCCTCGGTGGCAATGGTTGCCTGGTTGATACGGCGCATGACCTGCCTTGCCGTGTCCAAGGTAGCGTTAGAATCACTGTTCTCAGCAATAAAGACAGGCTCGCCGACCTTAAGGTAAGCGCCGCCGCAGCGTTTGAATAATACGCTGGCCGAGCTGATTACTCCCCAGAGGCTCTCACTGCGTTTAGGGCGGCCGGCGAGTTCATGCTGGTAGGTACGGTTATCGAGGCAGAGGTCGTAGTTGATTGAAATCGGCAACAGTGCCAGCGGTCGGGGCGTTTTACTCTCCAGCAGCATACTCAATAGACCCAGCCTTGGCGGTAGCAGTCGGCCGGTACGGCTGCGTTGGCCCTCAATAAACACCTCAAAGCTGTGTTCGTTGCTCAGCAACTGTTCCAGATAGAGTCGCACCAGGCAGGTATAGAGCGGGTCATCGAGAAAGCTTCGGCGCAGAAACACAGCGCCACCGCGTTTGAGTAGTGCGCCCACCAGCGGCAGGTTCAGATTCTCGCCTGCAGCGATGCGGGGCAGGGGGAGCCCTTGTTGGAACAGCGCCCAGGAGATCAGCATGTAGTCGATATGGCTGCGGTGGGCGGGGAGGTAGATCAGCTGATATTCCTGGTTCAGTGATTTCAGCCGATCCAGTCCACTGATCTCCATGCGGCGGTAAAGGCGCTTTAATACCAGGCTGAACAGAGGATCCAGCATCTTGACCACGGAGTGGCGGTAACGCGCAGTGATGCGCTCGAGATGCTGGTGAGCTTGGCGTTCTACATTCAGCCTGGGTTCGCCTGATTTTGCTGCGGTCGCATCGATCGCTTGGCGCAGGCGCGGATCGGCAAGTAATTCAGCGATCAGGCGTCGCTCCTGCTCGCGCCGGGCGTGGGCAGAAGCGGAAAAATTGCGCAGAGTGGTCAGCATCCTGTTCAGTAATGTGGCGGCGGCTGATCGTTCTCTTCGATGCCCGCCGACTTCATTTCGGTGTTTAGGAACTGAATCATCCGGGTCAGGCGCTCCAGATCCCGCTCCTGCCGGGCGACAATATCGCTGAGTTTGTCGATCGCCTCTTCCTGAAAGGCGATGCGTGATTCCAGCTCTGCGATCTGCTCGTTTTCCGACATGGCGATCTCCTGTTTGACGGGGTTAAAAGTAAGTTTCGGACAGGGCTATTGTAGCTGTAAAGCGGCGCGCTAGCGTGGGCGAGTCAGCCAGATCTTGGTTCTGAAACTTAAGATTTGCGGGTTTCAGCCGTTCAGCCTCTCTTGCTACTGCTGGTTGGAAAGCCTGGTCAAAAAAATGCTGTCAAAACCAGACGGTAGTGATAAGCGTACTAGTAAGTTGTTGAAAAAATGTAGCTAATACGTTATATCTCGCAGGTTGGGTATGCTGGTTAAGTTATGCCCGCCTTATTACTGTGATTAATTTTTGAATTAGAAGAGAAACCGTATAAATGAGTGGTATTCAGGTATTTAAAAGTATTGTTCTAAGCATTGTCGCGGCGGTGGCCATTCCGTCGATATTGTCGCAGGTGACAGCGACGGAGATTGAACTGAACGCCGTGGTATTGGGCGTGACGTTTGTTATCGTGCTGGCGGCTACGCTGGTTTCTTCTCTGGGTGGTCCGTCTGCCGGCGCAGTTCAGGCTGGCAAGGCGGCGCCCCGAGCAGATCAGCAGGGCGATGTTGATGACGAAGAGTCGGAAGATGACAGCCGTGAGCAGGGAACCGTAAAGTGGTTCAATGTTTCCAAGGGATTTGGATTTATCACCCGTTCTAATGGTGACGATGTATTTGTTCATTTTCGCAATATTCGCGGTCGCGGGCACCGCTCCCTGACCGAAGGTCAGCAGGTGCGTTTCAACGTGCACCAGAGCGAAAAAGGGCTGCAGGCTGAGGACGTGTCGGTCGTTCGCGGCTGATACGGCGGATCGCAGCTACGCAGAAGGGAGCCCTCGGGCTCCCTTCTTTCGTTTAACGCTTTTTAAACGTTATGCAGTTCAGTTTTTATCCACAGCCACAGCCACAGCCACAGCCACAGCCACAGCCACAGCCACAGCTCAGGACTTCTGAATCACGCTGTTCAGCATCCGCTTGAATTGACCGATTTCATTGCTGTCGAACTCGCTAAATACCTGGTTCTGTTCGTTTTCCGCCAGGGTCCAGTACTCTTTGGCGCGCTCGGAGCCAGCTTCGCTCAGCTCCAGCAGCGGGCCGGAACGGCTGACCAACCCGGCCATCTCCAGATTTTCGGCGGCTTCTACCACTTCGGAGCCGGGCAGGCTGGACTCCTTCTGCAGCCGCTCAACGCCGCTGCCACCCAACACGCTCAGCAAAATCAGCAAGCGTGCCTCACTAACACTCAGTCCCAGCGCCTGCTGTTTCGGCAGATAGCTGTTCTGGTAAGCGTTGACCGCCTGCAGCATCAGGTACAGCAGGTTGTTGGAGAGGTGCTGGGCCATGGGGTTATCGCCGCTGCCACTGGTGGAGGGGCGGGTTTCAACGCGCGGATGGGGCAGGGCTACTGAATAGGCGCCCTGGTGGTAAAGCAGCGGCGCACGACCCAGGTCGTCGAAGTCCAGCACCCTGCCGATCAGTATCCAGTGGTCGCCGGCATCCACTTCCTGGTGCAGTGCACAGTGGAAGCGCGCCGCGCAGTTATCTAGCAGGGGTGAGCCGCCCGGCCCTTCGGCGAACCTTATCAACGCGAATTTATCATCCTGGGGCCGGGCGAAATGGTTGGATATGTCGAGCTGATCGGCAGCCAGCACATTGACGGCAAAGTGACCGCTCTGGCGGATCACTTCGAGACTGTCAGCCGAGCGTTTGTCGAGGCTCCATAGAATCAACGGTGGATCCAGTGAAACCGAGTTGAAGCTGTTGACGGTCAGGCCGATGCGTTCTCCCGCCGGGCTCTGCGCAGTCACGACGGTAATGCCCGTGGCAAAGTTACCCAGGGCGCGCCGGAAGGCGTGGGAATCCATAGTGTCGCTCATCAACTCACTCCTGTTGGGATGGGGCGCTAAAGAGGTTAGGATGCAATGCCGGCCCGTGTTATGCCGGATTGAGTTTGGAAACCGTAAACTTGGATCGGTTCCCTGTATCTCCTTTTATAAAACCATAGCACCCATGGACCAAAAGTCGCCACGGAGGATCGTTTTGAAATTGCCAGTTAAACGCTCGACGCTGCTTTTCCTTTCTCTGCTGACACCTGGGATAGCGCTGGCGGATGATTCAGTGCAGGCCTGCGCAGAGCAGACACTGGGGCGTTTCGCGGGGATAGGTATCAACTACCGTGTGGACTGGAAAGGCTTTTCGCTGGATAGCAGTCGCACGGTGGATAAACTTGAGAACGGCGCCTGGAAGGCGCAAAACACCAGCACGCTGCTGTTCATGGGGATCGAGGAGGAGAGTCGGTTTCGTCTGCAGAACGGCTCGATTGAGCCGCAGGAGTACCGCTACGAACGCAAGGGGCTGAGTAAAAAGCACAACGTTCATCTCAGTTTTGACGGTAGCGGCGAGTACGAGGTCGAGTCGCCCCGCGGCGATGATGAAATAGATTATCAGGGCCCGGTCTACGATTTGCTCAGTCATCAGTTGCAGCTGCGTATCGATCTGGCCTGCAAGCCTCCTCAAGATAACTACGCTTATTCCATCGCGCGTCGTAAGGGACTGTCCGACTACAACTATCGCTATGTTGGCGAAGAGAATGTTCAGACGCCGGCGGGTAATTTTGCAGCGGTTTTGCTTGAAAAGGGTGAAGAGGGCGACAAGCTTGAGCAGATTTGGCTGGCTCCCGAACTTAACTATCTCGTCGTACGCTTCAAACACCAGGAAGAGGATGATGAGGCTGCGGAGCTGCTGCTGGCAAAACGGCCCTGAGCAGTGGCCCTAGGCGGTAAGTCTCGCCGCATATCCCGCGTCGGCGCTGATCGGCCTTTAAAAGCCGATCAGCAGTCCGGCGGCGATCCCCCAGGTCATGAACCAGATCCCTGTATCCAGAACCTTCCAGGCGGTCGGTTTGCTGAACATTGGCGCCATCCAGCGTGCACCGACACAGAGGCTGATAAACCAGATCGCCGAGAAGCAGATTGCGCCCACGCCAAACCATATTTTCAGATCGGCATCATACTGTCCGCCGATGCTGCCGATCAGTACGACGGTATCGATCCAGGCGTGCGGGTTAAGCAGAGTGACCGCGGCGGTCATCAGCAGCGCTCCGCGCAGGGATGAGATCTCCCGGCCGCCGGTCTCCATGACTTCATTGCGGAACACTCTTCTTGCCGCGCCATAACCGAACCAGAGCAGAAACAGGGCGCCGCCCCAGCGAGCGATTTCGGAGAGCAGTTCGGACTGGCTGATCAGCACGCCAAGCCCGGCCACACCGGCGGTAATCAGTAGGCCATCGAAGAGGATGCACAGCAGCGCGATGGGCCAGTGGAACTGGCGCCTGAGGCTCTGTGTCAGCAGGAAGGCGTTCTGCGCCCCGATCGCCATGATCAGGCCGGCAGAGGTCATCAAGCCCTTGCTCCAGGCCAGCCATTCCAGTGTCAGTGTGGGCAGCATTTTTTATCTCCGAAAAGCTGAATCGTGTAGGACGGCGCTATGTTGCGATTCGCCTCGATGTAAGTAAAACTAATGTTTTTAATATCTGATTAGAGAAATTAATAATGCTGGATTCCCGGCAGCTGGCTGCGCTGGCAGCGGTGATCGATGAGGGCAGTTTCGAGCGTGCGGCGCGCAAGCTGCATGTGACTCAGTCCGCGGTATCTCAGCGGGTGAAACAGCTGGAGGAGCGGCTGGGGCAGGTGCTGCTGGTGCGTGCCGTCCCCGTGCGCGCCACAGAGGCAGGGCTGCAGGTGCTGAAGCACTTCCGTCAGCTGGCATTGCTGGAGCAGGAGCTGCTGAGCAGTCTGGCTCAGCGTGATGCGCGGGGTTATACACAGGTATCCATCGGCGTGAATGCCGACAGTCTGGGTTCCTGGTTCACCAATGCGATGGAGCGCCTGGTGAGGCGGGAACGGCTATTGATGGATCTGAAGGTGGACGATCAGGATGCTACCCAGCAGCTGCTCAAAGATGGTGAGGTGGTGGGGTGTATCACCTCGGCGTCGTCGGCGATGCCTGGCTGCGTCAGCGTGCCGCTGGGGGTGATGGTCTACCGTTGCCTGGCGACGCCGGCCTATATCGAGACCTATTTCGCCAAGGGGATCGGTGCGACGGGGTTTCGCCTGGCCCCGGTGGCCGAGTTCAGCCACAAGGATCAGCTACAGAACCGCTACCTGGAGCAGTACTTCTCGGTAAAACCCCATGAATATCCGCGTCACCGGGTACCCTCACTGAACGGCTTCAACGATATCGTCGAGCGGGGCCTCGCCTGCGGCATGATTCCCGATCAGCTCGGCAGGGCGATGATAGAGCGCGGTAACGTGGTGGATATGGTGCCGGGCTACTTTGTGCCTGTGCCCCTGTATTGGCATGTCTGGAACCTGCATTCGGAGCTGATCAGGCAGATTACCGATGAGCTGGTAAGGACCGCTGCAGAGGCGCTTGAGCCGATGGAGCTCCACCCTGAACTGGCATGATCAGGGAGCGCTAATCAGCCCAGCCCGATCTTGATGCCGAGAGCAACCATGGCGCCGCCAAGAAAGCGCTCCAGTTTGCTTTTTACCCGCATCAGCCACTGACGGATGGCCGGGGTCCCGAGCAGGGCCAGTACCAGCATAAACCAGCTGATCTCGGCCAGGGCCGGGGTGGCGACGTAGAGCAGCTTGGTGGCCAGCGACTGCTCCGGTGACAGCACCTGGGAAAAGATCGCCAGAAAGAACACCAGCACCTTGGGGTTGAACAGGCTGATCAGCAGGCCAGCAATGAAGGGGGAACCGCCGTTATGATTGGGAGCGCTATTCTCCGCGGCTGGCTGGCGCTGCAGCAGCTGCCAGCCTCCAAGCAGGATCAGGTAGGCGGCCCCCAGCCAGCGAATCACCTCGAAGGCGGCGGGCGAATTCTGAATCAGTGCACTGATCCCGAGCAGCGTCAAAGTGCCGTGGATCATCAGCGACGTGGCGAGGCCACAGACCGTCAGCAGGCCGCTGCGGCGGGAGCCGTTCAGGGTGTTGCGCAGTACCACGGCGAAATTTGCCCCCGGTATCATGGCACCGCCCACGGTGATTCCCAGAAAAAGCAGCCAGTCCAACATTCCTGTCTCTCGCATAACTGTAAGTGATGCAAGCTAGTCTATTGAGTCGGCTTGGAGGCTTCTAATCGTGCTTTTTCATTCAGGTTATAAATAAAAATGATGACCTTGCGGGTTTTGAAGGCTCAGCGGGATGGTTCAGCGGGAAAAGGGAGAGTCGATCAGCGCCCGGTGCAGTCGCTCCCGGAGGTAACGATGGGCTGCATCGTGCTGCTGGCGTCGGTGCCAGAGCAGGTAATACTGCACCGGTTCCAGTTTAAGTGGCAGCGGCCGCAGCACCAGGCCGAAATCCGGCGCGATATTAGCGGCCATATGGGCCGGCAGCGTCAGCAGGGCGTCGCTTCGGGCGGTAAACGCCAGCGCCGCCTGAATAAACGGCACACTGGTGCGGATGCGTCGCCCCAGGCCATAGGCGGCCAGCGCCTCATCCACTGAGCGGTTCTTATCGCCCCCGCCGCTGATGCTGATATGGTCCGCCGCGGTGTAGGCGTCCATATCCAGCGGTCCCGTCGCCAGAGGATGATCCTTGCGCATCAGGCAGGTCCAGTGGTCGGAGCCCACGGCACGACCGTGGATATCGTCAGGCACCTTGTCCAGCAGGCAGGCGGCCATATCCAGGCGACCTTCACGCAGGTCACCTATCATGCCGGGTTCCCAGAGGCGGAAATGCAGCCGCATACCGGGCACGTCGCGCATCAGTTCACCCACCAGGTCTGGCAGGATGCGCTCGGCGATATAGTCGGTAATGGCGATATTGAAGCGGCCGCGAAAGGTGTCCGCATTGAAGTTGCCCGGGGTGAAAAACGCTTCCAGGGGCTGCAGTACGCCGGGCAGCTGTTGCTTCAGTTCCTCGCCCCTGGGCGTCAGTTGCATCTGGTTGCCGACCCGCACCAGCAGTGGATCGGCGAACAGGTCGCGGAGCTGTGCCAGGCTGCGGCTGATGGCGGGCTGGGTCAGGTTAAGGCTGCGGGCGGCCTGGCTGACGCTGCGCTGCTCCAGCAATTGCTGCAACACCAGCAGCAGGTTCAGGTTGATGCGCGATAGATCCATAGCCTTGGCTGTTGTGCTCCCGGAGTAATTCTCTGCGGGCAGTATATCGCCGGTGGGTCAGGATTGCGCGCCAGGGCGGCTCCGGGCCAGACGCAGACTGCGCAGGCGCACACCTGCCACCGTTGAACCACCCACTATCAGCAGGCAGGCCAGTAGCAGCCGCGGTGTTGCCTCGGCTTCACCGGCGGCGATCAGCAGCAGGGTGGAGATCAGCGGCGCGGCGTAGGCCAGGGTACCGAGCAGCTGGATGTTGCCTTTCTTCACGCCGATATCCCAGGTCAGGAAGGCGATACCCACGGGCCCCAATCCCAGGCCGACAATGCCGATCCACTGCAGCGGGCGTTCGGGCCAGACGGTCTGTTCAAACAGCAGGTGGCAGACCAGGCCGAGCAGGGCGGTGCCGGCACAGAACCAGCCCACGGTGTCCGTTGGAACATGGGCGTGGCGACGGCTCAATACCGAGTAGCTGGACCAGATTAGCGAGCAGGCTCCGGCGGCCAGGTAGCCGAGGCTGTATTCGCTGCTGAAGCCGGCTTCACCCTTGAGCAGCAGCATGGCGCTGCCGCCGGCGGCCAGCAGGGCGCCCAGGATATGGGCCAGGCGTAACTGCTCACCGGGCAGCAGGGCGGACATCAGCACGATCAACAGCGGCCAGAGATAGGCGATCAGGCCCGCTTCCGCCGCAGGCGCGTTGGCCAGGGCGATAAAGTAAAACAGGTGATAGCAGAACAGCCCGCCGATACCGAGTAGCCAGACCGGCAGCGGCTGGCGCAGGAAGCGGAAACCACTGTCACCACGCAGCCACCAGCGGGTCTGCATCAGCAGCCAGGCGAGGGTGAAGGTCATCGCCAGCAACTGGAAGGGTGGGATCTGCGCATCGGTCCAGCGGGTCATCAGGGCCAGGGTGCCCCAGAGCAGGATTGAGATACTGCCGATCAGCGTGGCGTTGGTGGTGTTCATCGGTGGTTCCGCTCAGATAAAACAAGACAGGAAAGCTAAACGCCTATGTTAGCGCTTGCCTGAACGCCGGTCTTTGCCGATCTGGCACTCCTGTTTGCTGCAGATGTGATGAGAGAGCGTTGGTGCAGTGGCTTAGTGCAACCTTCGGCGGTAGTGACTCGGCGCCACACCGAAGTGGCGGCGGAAGCGGTCGCTGAAGGCGGCCAGATTCTGGTAGCCGCACTGTTCGGACACGCGCTGAATGCTTAGTTCGGTCTCAATCAGCAGGCGACGCGCATGGTTCATACGCAGTCGCAGCAGGTATTCCGAGGGCGCGCAGCCGAGCTGGCGTAGGAACAGTGTGTGTAGCTGGCGCCTGCTCAGGTGGGCGATAGCGCAGAGCTGCTCCAGCTTGATAGGGCTGGCGAAGGTTTCGTCGAGGTAGGTTTTGGCCAGGAGCAGACGGCGGTCGATGCTCTGGTTAAGGTCTGTGGTGTGTCGCGAGAGCAGCTCAAGCAGCAGATCGCAGCTGACCCGCTGCAGGGCGTCAGCGCTAGCCGGCTTCTGTAGCATCCGCCCGAGAAGAGCGGCGTATTCGAGGGTGTCAGGGCTCAGGCTGAGAAAGGCCGGCAGCGGCTCGAGTTTGTCGCTGCAGTTCATTGGCAGGTCCGCCACCAGGAATCGGTTAGTGCCCTGTGACTGAAAACAGTGGGTCTCACCGGCATGAATCACCGCGGCCCGATGTGCGGCTACCTCGCCACCCTGTGAGCCTATCTCTATCTCCAGAGAGCCGCTCACCGGCAGCACCAGCTGGTGGTAGCGGTGACTGTGGCGGTCTACCTCGGCGCTGTAGCTGCGCACCTCAAGCTGGGCCTGCATAAGGTTCAGCTCTGCTGCCCGGCGTTATCGTCTGCTGCAGCCTCAGCGGCCTTACGTTCCGCTTCCGCCTGGCGCCAGGCGTGCATCTCTTCGTAATAGGTGTCCCAGACGCAGGGGCTGCATTCGCTCTCGCAGCACTCGCCGTCCATCGGTGGGGTAGGTTTTTCCAACGTAGGTTTTTCCAACACTGTTAACTCTGCTTTTAACTTAGGGTCGCGGGCTATTTTAACCTGATTGGGCTCGCGTCTCAGCCCTGGGCTTTTTTGGTTTTTGCTGTGGCGACCGCCTCCAGCGGATTATCTGGCCAGGGATGCTTGGGATAGCGCCCCTTCATCTCCTTTTTGACCTCCGGATAGCTGTTCTGCCAGAAGCCGGCCAGATCCTGGGTGACCTGCAGCGGGCGTCGGGCCGGAGATAGCAGGTGTAGTTTTACCGCAACGCCAAAGCCCAGCGTGGGCGTACGGGTACAGCCGAACATCTCCTGGAGTTTCACCGCAAGCACCGGCGGCTCTTCGCTGTAATCGATGCCCAGGCGCGCGCCGGAGGGAACGCGGAGCCGCTGCGGTGCCAACTCATCGAGCTGCTGCGGCAGCGGCCAGGGAAGTTGCGCCTTGAGGATGGCGTCGAGGTCAAGCCTCGCGAAATGGTTGATATGACTGACGGGCTCAAGGTAAGGCCCGAGCCATTCTTCAAGGGTGTCGAGCAGCGCCTTGTCCGATAGATCGGGCCAGCTTTGTTCTTCTGCATGGCGATGGCAAAAGGCGACCCGCTGACGCCAGGCGTTCAGCTCATCGCTCCAGGGCAGCAGGCTTAAGCCGCGTTTGCGTACCAGGGCGATCAGTGCGGCTTGGCGCGCTTCTGCGGAGCTGGCATCAAGCGGGCGGGAGTCGAGCACCAGTTGGCCCACGCGGCGCTGCTGTTCGGCGATCAGACGACCTTCCTGCTCGTTCCACTCTACGTGTTCGCGGCTCTGTACAAGCTCGCTGAGGTGATCATCGAACAGTGCGGGTTCCAGCGCAGCAGCCAGGCGGATACGGTCGCTGGCGTCGCCGCTGCGGCTGGTCAGTTCCGCTACCACCAGCCAGTCGAACCGGGTTAGGCGGTCGGACGGATCCAGTTCGGCGCCTCGGTTGGCGGCCAATCTGAAGCTATTGCCGCCGCTGCGGCGGTTGCGGGCGATACGGTCGGGGTAGGCGCAGGCGAGCAGAAACCCAGTCCAGCGTGGATGGTCGGGGTCGGATACAGGCTGGCTCGGGTCGATCTGCTGGGCCTGCTGGCGAAACTGTTTTGCCAGCTGTCTTAACCGTTGACGCATACCTGCGTTGCTCTTGCTGCTCTTGCTGTCGCCGCGCAGCCATTCCAGCCGCAGGGACAGGTCGGTGCTGCTGTCACGCAGTGGGTCGCGCTCGCCAAGCAGGGCGGCGATATCGGCAGCCTGGGGCAGCAAGCCCTTGCGGGCGCCGATCAGAAGCAGGTGAGCCAGACGCGGATGTGCCGGGAAGCGTGCCATCGCCTCGCCATGGTCGCTGAGCCGGCTGCGTCCGTTGTCGAGATGTTCGATGGCACCGAGGCGGTCGAGCAGGTCGAGCCCCTGTTGCCAGGCACCCGCTGGCGGCGTATCCAGCCAGCTCAGCTCGTTCGCATCCATGCAGCCCCAGCGCATCAGTTGCAGTACCAGCGGTGCCAGGTCGGCCTGCTGAATCTCCGGCGGCGTAAAAGCGGCAAGTTGCTCCTGCTGGCCTTCGGACCAGAGCCGGTAGCAGTAACCGGGGCCCAGGCGGCCGGCGCGGCCTGCTCGCTGGGTGGCAGCGGCGCTGGAAACGCGGGTGGTGTGCAGGCGGGTCATGCCGGATGCGGGATCGAAGCGGGCCTGGCGTGACAGGCCGGAATCGACCACCGTGTCTATGCCTTCTATGGTCAGGCTGGTTTCAGCAATGGCGGTGGCCAACACGATTTTGCGTTGTCCGGCGGGCGCCGGTTCTATGGCGCGGCGCTGCTGCTCCAGCGAAAGCTCGCCGTATAGCGGCGCGACCACCAGGTCGTTGCGCTCATGGAAACTGGTCTCCAGTGCCTCCTGCACGCGGCGGATCTCCGCCTGCCCTGGCAGAAATACCAGCAGGCTGCCGCTGCGCTCCACTACGGCCTGCTCAATCACTCGGGTAATGCGCGGTTCTATCCATTCGCCCGGCTCGGCACGGCCGGTATAGATATGATCGACGGGGAAGCTGCGCCCCTCGGAGCGTACGATGGGGGCGTTATTCAGCAGGGTGGAGATCGCCTCTCCATCCAGGGTTGCGGACATCACCAGCAGTTTCAGCGGTGGCTCGTCGCGCAGTAGCTCGCGCCCCTGCAGGGCCAGGGCGAGGCCCAGGTCCGCATCGAGAGAGCGTTCGTGGAACTCATCGAAGATCACCAGCCCTACGCCTTCCAGCCCGGGATCCGACTGCAGCATGCGGGTCAGTATTCCTTCGGTGACCACCTCGATGCGGGTGTTTGGGCCGACGCGGGTATCCAGGCGGATACGGTAACCCACGGTGTCCCCGGGTTTCTCGCCCAATTGCCGGGCCAACTGCTCGGCGGCGGCGCGGGCGGCCAGGCGGCGCGGTTCCAGCATCAGGATCTTCTGCTTGCCGAGCCAGGGCTGATCCAGCAGGGCCAGAGGGACGCGGGTGGTTTTACCGGCGCCGGGCGGCGCCTCCAGAACCACTTCATCCCGGCTATTCAGAGCGGCGAGCAGTTCCGGCAGGGTTGAATCGATCGGCAGTGAGTCCATCTAACGCTATACAGAGGTTGAATAAAGCGCTGATACTAACATAGAGGTGGCATAGAGGATTGGCATAGAGGTCCAGCTTGGAGACCCTGCGCAGAGGTTAAGTCCAGTCCGGTATCAGACAGGGAGTCTCGGGTCAGGAGGAGTAGATGCGACAAACCAATCATGGCGGGCATTGGCGTAGTCAGGCGTTGCTGAACGCGCTGGAGTCCGCTGTTCTGATCCTGTTTATGGGTGGTTTTATGGCCGCGCTGGGCTGGCAGATCTGGGGCGGTACCGGCGTCGCTCTGTTATTGCTGGTGGGCCTGCTGACGCTGGTGTTTAACCCGGCGCTATCGCCGCGCTGGGTGATGAAACTGTACGGCGCCAAACCACTGCAGAAGGCTCATGCGCCGGCGTTGAGTGAACTGACGCGCTGGCTCTGTGAACGCGCTGGCCTGGAGAAAGAGCCGGAGATCTACCTGATTCCCAGCCGGGTGATGAATGCCTTTTCGGTGGGGTTCTCCGGGCGCTCGGCGGTGGCGCTCAGTGACGCGATGATGCGGCAGCTTGATCTCAGGGAGCTCGCCGGTGTGTTGGCGCACGAAATCAGCCATATCCGGCATAACGATCTCTGGGTGATGGGACTGGCAGACCTGTTTAGCCGCATGACCAGCATGATGGCGTTTGTGGGGCAGATTCTGCTGCTGATGAACCTGCCGCTGATGCTGCTGGGGATGGTCACGATCAACTGGTGGTTAATTCTGCTGCTGATGATTGCGCCGTTGCTGAGTGCGTTGGCGCAGCTGGCGTTGTCACGTACCCGGGAGTATGCGGCGGATATGGGAGCCGCAAGGCTGACCGGTGATCCTCGCGGGCTGGCAAAGGCGCTGGAACAGATCGAGAGAGCCCAGGGCGGCTGGATCGAGCATATTCTGGCGCCCGGTAACCGGGTGCCGGATCCATCGTTGCTGAGAACCCATCCCCGTACCGAAGAGCGGGTCGAGCGGCTACTGGCAATGGAGCAGGATATGGACCGCTGTGATCGTCTGCCACTGGAGCAACTGCTGCACCGCTATGACCATCCGGAAGTCGCGCGTAAGCCCCGGCGCAGGCTTTGGGGAACCTGGTGGTGATCGGCTCGGGCTTAGCCCTGTTTACGCCACACTAACAGGCGGTTGTTGGCGGGCATGGCATAGTCTTTAACCAGCGTGAGCCCGGCCTTGTTGGCCAGTTCTTGCACCGCCTCAAAGTCGCGGATACCGCGGGCCGGATTTATCTCCTTCAACCAGCGGTCGAAACCGGCGTTGCTGGGGCTGGTGAACTCGCCGTTATAGTTGAATGGCCCGTACTGGCAGAACACGCCGCCGCTGGGCAATTGCTCACCGATGCGGCCGATCATCTCGATCACCGCTGTCCAGGGCATGATGTGGGTGGTGTTGGCGGTGAACACCGCATCGAAACCTTCTGGCCAGTCTGCCTGGGTTACATCCAGTTCCACAGGCGGATGCACGTTATCCAGAGCGGCTTCCCTAAGCCAGAGCTTTATCCCCGCATGGTTCTCCGCCAGGTCGCTGGTCTGCCATTGCAGATGCGGTAGCGCCGCCGCGAAATGCACCGCGTGTTGGCCGGTACCGCTGCCGATTTCCAACACCAGGGTGCGGTCGCTGAAGGCATCCAGCAGGATCTCCAGAATCGGTGTTTTGTTGTTCTCGCAGGAGGGGGCGAAGGGTTTATCTGTCATTGGGCTCTCGGCTTAACACGACTTGGACCTTAATAGAGCAGGATAAAGGCTCATGAAAGTCGTTGCCAGCTGATCGACTCGATGACTTGAGGACCGGCGCTTGATGATGGTGGTCGCGGTTGCAACTTAGGGCGCGTTACTTCGGACGGCTAAGTGACAGGTGGATACCGGAGAGGCTGACCTCTCCGGGAGCTGGTTATCAAACGAGGATCAGCTGTTACTCATCAGCTCTTCAAGCTGTGCCTGGAGTTCAGGATCCTGGCTGACGCGCTGGGCGATGGCGTTATATTCCTGCACGCTAAACCCTTTTGCTTCCACCGCTTCAATCATCTCCGCCTGGACCTCTTCCTGCAAAGCCTGGGCTTCTGAGGGCTCTTCGATATTCTGCAGGCGGGTGGAGAAGTCGCTCTGCAGCGCAACGACGTCGGTGTAGGCATCAGCGAATTTTGCGACGGTGGCGTCATTCACCTCGATCTGAGGCTGGGCTGCCGGTGCGCTGTACTGCTGAGCTTCCTGGCTGGAAGCCTCCTGCGCCTGCAGAGCGGGCGCAGCGAACAGTGCTGCAGCGAGGGCGATACCGGTTCCAAGTTTAAATGCTGACATAAAGTCCTCCATTGGCTTGTTCAGTGAGAGCGGGCCGTCGTGTACCGCTCTGGACTGATAAAGCAGGGGGCGTGCCAGGTTGTTAAAAGCCCGTTTTATGCGGGCTGTAGCGGGTAAGGTCGATTTTTTGCCGCTGTTGAAGTGTGTCGATTCGGCACATGGGTCCCTGTGCACCCGCTGTTTAGCCGGATTCATCCAGGTAGCGATACAGGGTGCGTCGACCGATGCCGAGTGTCAGGGCCGCCTGACGTTTGTTGCCGCCGCTGCGCTCAAGCACATGCTGGACGTAGCGCTGTTCCATTTGGCGCAGGGGAGGCAGCTCGTTGGCTTCGAGCAGTCCCTCCAGCAGCGCGCTGTTATCGCTTTTTCCACCCGAGTGGCGCCGGATCCGTGCCGGCAGGTCTTCGGGCTGGATCTGTTCATGCCGGGCAAAGACGCTGGCGCGCTCGATGGCGTTGGCCAGTTCGCGCACGTTACCGGGAAAGGGGTAGCGGCGTAACAGCTGCTGCGCTTCGGTGGATATACCTGTGACCGGTTCTGGGCGGCTGGCACCGAAGCGGGCAATGTAGTGGGCGGTGAGCAGATCGATATCGTCGCCGCGCTGGCGCAACGGAGGGATTTCGATGCTGAAGGTCTCCAGGCGATAGAAAAGGTCGGCGCGGAACTCCTCGTTTTCCACCTCCTGTTCCAGGTCTCTGTTGGTGGCGGCGATGATGCGGACATTGATGGCGCGCTCGCGGTTTTCTCCCACCGGACGGATGCAACCTTCCTGCAGTACCCGCAGCAATTTGGATTGCATCTGCAGCGGCATTTCGCCGATCTCATCAAGCAGCAGAGTACCGCCATCGGCCTCGGCAAACAGCCCCTTGCGCGCCTGCTGGGCGCCAGTGAAGGCGCCGGCCTTGTGACCGAAGAGTTCGCTTTCCAGCAGTTCGGCGGGGATGCCGGCGCAGTTGATGGCAACAAAAGGTCCGTTGTGGCGCTCGCTTTCGGCATGGATAGCGCGAGCTACGCGCTCCTTGCCGGCGCCGCTTTCACCGCCGACCAGCACCGGGCCGTCGGCCTGGGCGATACGGCGGATCTGCTCAAACAGCTGGCGCATTGGCGTGCTGCGGCCGATGATGTCGTGAAAGTCGCCGGCGCTGAGCATTCGGCGATAGCGGTCCACTTCTCGCTCCAGCGCCTGCCGCTCCAGTGCCCGGGCAACGCTGAGTCGCAGGTGTTCCAGGTTGAGTGGTTTGGTCAGAAAATCGTCGGCACCTAGCTGCAGGGCGCTGACCGCCTGTTCGATGGTGCCAAATGCGGTGATGACGATAAACGCCGGCGCAGCGGTCAGCGAGCGGGTGCCCTTCAGGAGTGACAGGCCATCCTCGCCAGGCAGGCGCAGGTCACTGATCACCAGGTCCGGATAGGCCTGGGCGATCTGTTCGCCGCCCTGTTCGGCGCTGCTGGCGGTGCTGACCCGATAGCCGGCGTCCTGTAGCTCCTCCTGTATCAGTTCGCGCAACCCCGAGTCATCTTCGACAATTAAAATGCTGGCGTTCAGGTCAGCCTTGGTCGACATGGGTTAGCTCCTTGTTAATCGCGGGCTCGTTGATTGGCAGGACAAGTGTGAAACAGGCGCCGTTACCGGCGCTCGATTCTGCTTCGATATAGCCCTGATGGTCGTGGGCGGCGGCGTGGGCCACGGCCAGCCCGAGCCCTGTGCCCTGGCCTGTGGGCTTGGTAGTGAAAAATGGCTCAAACAGCTGATCCCTGATTGTTTCGTCAAAGCCTTTGCCGTCATCCTGAAAGCTGATCAGAACCCGGGAGTTGTCTTTGACGCCGCGTATGATTACCCGGTTTTTGGCGGCCTGGCAGGCGTTGTGGAGCAGGTTGATCAATGCCTGTTCAAGGCGGATCCGGTCCACATTCAGCGTCAGCGATGCAAGCTCCGGGGCGAGCTCCAGGTCAATGGTGAGTCCTTCGCTGTGGATGGCGGGCAGCGTGTTCAGTGCGCTGCGGATCGGTATCTCCACGGCGATGGGTTTTCGGTCCAGAGGGTTGCTGCGGCCATAGTCGAGTAGCTGACGAATAATGCGCTCCATGCGCGCACCCTCCGAACGGATACTGGTCAGATCCCGGGTCAGCTTCTCGGGCAGATCTGTCTGGCGCAACAGGCGCTGCGCCTTACCGTCCACGACCGCAAGCGGTGAACCAAGCTCATGGGCGACACCCGCTGCCAGTTGGCCAATGGCGGCAAGCTTCTGTGACTGGTGCAGCTGGTCTTTGAGTCTTTCCTCCCGTTTCAGCTGCTCATTGAGTTGCTGATGCGAGGCATCGATGGCGTTCAGCATTCGGTTGAGGGCACGGCTGAGGGAAGCAACTTCGGCAGGACCCTGAACCTGGAAGGTGTAATCTCTCTGGCCTCGCCTGATTCGCTCAAGGCCTGTATTGATCCGCTGCAGAGGGCGGCCGACGATGAGGCGCTGGCCCAGGAGGATGACGGCGGTTAAAAGCAGGCCCGAAATAATCAGGACGCTGAGACCGTGGTTGCGAATATTCGTCATGTATAGATCGAAGTCGCTGCCTCGGCGGGTCAGCTGCAGCAGGCCGATGACCCGTTCGCCACTGTCCGTCAGGGGGACGAAGTAGGAGTAGATGTTCACGGCGCCGGCCTGAGCAAACTCGCCCCGACGCTGACCACCCTCTGCCAGGCTTTGTGCCCGTTGCGATGGCATCTCTGCGCCGGTCCTGCCGCTAGTGTAAATGACCTTGCCCTTTTCATCGTAAACATAGACCCCATAGACTCGGTTGATGGAAAAGGCGGACTCCAGCGCCTGTTCCACTGTGACCTCGTGACCGCGCTCCATGGCATGGCTCAGGGGCAGGCGGATAGCACGGGCGATCAGTTCGATATCTTCCTGCATGCGGGTTCGGGTGTGCTGTTCCAGAACCTGGATTGCATAGGCACCTGTCAGTGCAAGAACAAGAATAAAGGGCAGAATCACAGCGCCGATCAGTGCAAGGGTCAGGGGCGGGTTGCGAAGGGCGGCACGCAGCCTGGATACAGGGTTAAATTGGCTCATGTGTCAAAATTATACAGCTCGTAGGAGCCTGTCCTAGTGGATCTATGGGGTTTGGCTCTGGAAAATACTGCTAGTCGTGTGTGGCATGCATTCTGCTTGCCAGGCTGGTACTCAATCAATCAGTGGAGCTTTTCGATGTTGCGTTATCTGGTAGTCGTTATGGGTGTGTTGTTTGCGCCGCTCTCCGTTCAGGCAGAGCCGGTTGAGATGGAAGCGGCTGAGAACGACTGTGTGAAGGTCGGTGATATGAAGTATGAGATGGAAGATACCCAGTTCGGTGGCAGCGAGTTGGCCTGGGAAGCGCAGCTGGAAAATGGCTGTGCCACGCCGTTTGATATGGTGCTGAAACTGCACCTGCAGGATGAGTCTGGCGAGACGCTGTACAGTTCCCGGGTGGTGGAAACGGTCAATGCAGGGGAAAGCCTCAGTACCAGCAAGCGTCTTGTCGTTCCGACCCGCGTACTGGAAAGTTTTGCCGGTGTAGAACTGGAAAGTGAAGAGCGCGAACGGCCGTTGTAACCTCGGCCTTGCCTCAGCAGCGGCCTGCGGATGGGCTCGGCCGCTGAGCTGTTGTATCATGGCCGCTTTGCCGGTACGCCGGACAGAACAGGTTGGGGTTTAACCGCCTGCTCCCCAGTCAGATGTTGTAGTGAGGTTCATCCGGCGTGCTGCTGATCATCGATAATTACGACTCGTTCACCTATAACGTGGTGCAGTATTTCCGTGAGCTCGGTGCCGAGGTGCGGGTGTGTCGCAACGACGAGATCGACCTTGAGGGGATCGAGCAGTTGGCACCGACGCATCTGGTCATCTCTCCTGGACCCTGCACGCCGAACGAGGCGGGTATCTCACTGCAGGCGATCGAACATTTCGCGGGAGGTCTACCTATCCTCGGTATCTGTCTTGGTCATCAGGCGCTGGGGCAGGTGTTTGGCGCCAGGGTGGTTCGCGCGCGTCAGGTGATGCATGGTAAAACATCGCCGGTTTATCACCTCGGTGAGGGCGTCTTCAGCGGGTTGGATAATCCGGTCAGCGTCACCCGTTATCACTCTCTGATACTGGAGAAAGAGACGCTACCAGAGTCGCTCGAGGTGACCGCCTGGACGCAGAACGCGCAGGGCGAACAGGATGAAATCATGGGTGTCAGGCATCGTGAACTGGATGTGGAAGGGGTTCAGTTCCACCCGGAATCGATACTGACCCGGCAGGGGCACGAGCTGCTGCAGAACTTTTTGAATCGCGGATAAGAGGCGACTGCATGGATATCAAAGAAGCGCTGGCGCGGGTGATCGATCACATCGATCTCAGCCGTGACGAAATGGTGGACGTAATGCGCCAGGTGATGACCGGCGAGTGCACCGAATCACAGATTGCCGGGTTCCTCGTGGCGCTGCGCATGAAAAGTGAGTCGATCGATGAAATAACCGGCGCCGCCCAGGTGATGCGTGAGCTGGCTACTCCGGTGAATGCCGCGAGTGCGCCGCTGGTCGATATCGTTGGTACCGGTGGTGATGGCGCCAACCTGTTTAATGTCTCCTCCGCCAGTGCCTTTGTTGCCGCCGCCTGCGGTGTGCATGTCGCCAAACATGGTAACCGCGGTGTCTCCTCCAGCAGCGGCAGCGCCGACCTGCTGGAACAGGCGGGTATCAACCTGGATCTGCCCGGTGACTCGGTGGCCCGCTGCATAGATGAGGTCGGTGTGGGCTTTATGTTTGCTCCCGGCTATCACGGCGCGATGAAACATGCGATCGGCGCCCGTCGCGCCCTGGGCACCCGTACCCTGTTTAATATCCTTGGCCCGATGACCAACCCGGCTGGTGCCAAGCGCCTGGTGATCGGCGTGTTTACCAAGAAGCTCTGCCGCCCCATGGCGGAAGTGATGCAGAAACTCGGTGCCGAACACATCATGGTGGTGCATGCTGAAGATGGTCTCGACGAGATCAGCCTGGCGACCCACACCTACGTAGCCGAACTCAAGGACGGCGTGATCAGCGAATACCGCCTGACGCCGGAAGATCTGGGTGTCGACAGCCAGAGCCTGATCGGCCTCGTGGTGGAAAGCCCGGCGCAGTCGCTGGAGCTTATTACCGCTGCGTTCTCCGGCGATCAAGGCACTGCTTCTCGCAAGGCGGTGGCGATGGTCGCGCTTAATGCCGGCGCAGCGATCTACCTGAGTGGTCAGGCCGCTACGCACAAAGAGGGCGTCGAACGTGCCATCGAAGCGATCGACTCCGGCGCCGCGCTGAAGAAAATGCAGGAGCTGGCAGCATTCAGCCAGTCACTGAAGGACTAAAAATAATGACCGATACACCGACGGTACTGAAAAAAATTATCGCCCGTAAGTACGAAGAGATCGAAGCGCGGGCAGCCAAGGTATCCGTGCAGGAGCTGAGCGACCAGATCGAGGCGCACAAGGGCACCGCGGCGGATCCTCGTGGCTTTGCCAACAGGATGCAGCGTGCACTGGATGAAGGCCGCTCCGCGGTCATCGCCGAGATCAAGAAGGCGAGTCCCTCCAAGGGTGTGATCCGCGATCCGTTCCACCCGGCCGAGATCGCCCGCTCCTACGAGCAGGGCGGGGCAAGCTGCCTGTCGGTGCTGACCGATGTGGACTTTTTCCAGGGTGCCGATGAGTATCTGGTGGAAGCGCGTGCCGCCTGCGAACTGCCGGTGATCCGCAAGGATTTTATCGTTGAGCCCTACCAGGTGTATGAAGCGCGCTCCATCGGTGCGGATTGTATCCTGCTGATTGTGGCGGCGCTGAGCGATGAAAAACTGGCCGAGCTGAACGCCCTGGCGATCTCTCTGGGCATGGATGTGCTGATTGAAGTCCACAACGAGGAGGAGCTGCAGCGCTCGTTGCCGCTGGGCAACAAGCTGGTCGGTATCAACAACCGTAACCTGCATACCTTCGAAGTGTCCCTGGATCACACCTTCCGCATGCTCGATCAGGTACCGTCAGATCGCCTGGTGATCACCGAAAGTGGCATTCTGGTTCCGGACGATGTGGCCGCCATGCGCAGCCATGGTGTGAACGCCTTCCTGGTCGGTGAAGCCTTTATGCGCGCACCTGAGCCGGGTATGAAGCTGGCTGAACTGTTTAACTGAGGAATAGCGACAAGATGACGATGAACGTCAATGTACACTGGGATGGCGACGAGCGTTTCAAGGCGCAGACCGATTCCGGCTTCGATGTGATGATCGATCGCGATCTCAAGCAGGGCCCGCGCCCGATGGAGCTGCTGCTGGCAGGCCTTGGCGGCTGCACCAGCGTCGATGTGATGAGCATCCTGCGCAAGGCGCGTCAGGACGTCACCGACTGTGTTGCTCAGATCGAGGCGGAGCGTGCGGATACCGTGCCTTCCGTATTCACCAAGATTCACGTCAAGTTCGTGGTGACCGGTCACAAACTCAAGCCGGCTGCCGTCGAACGCGCGGTCAAGCTCTCCGCCGAACAGTACTGCTCCGCATCGCTGATGCTGGAAAAAGGCGGTGTCGAGATCAGCCACAGCTTCGAAATCATCGAAGCGGAGTAACGTCTCCCCCTTTGTATCCGCCCGGGCTTGTGTTCTGCAGGCTCTGCGGGTATGATTTCGCGTCCGATATTTTCGGCATATACTGTTATTTACTTAACTCCTTGCTTTCGGTCGGCCGGCAATAATGTCTCAGTTCAATCTGTTTTGGACCGCGGCGCTGTCTGATGCGAAGGCTATTAACCCGTAAGGAGCAATAATGCGTCATTACGAAATCGTCTTTCTGGTTCACCCGAACCAGAGCGAGCAGGTTCCGGCTATGATCGAGCGTTACAAAGCCCTCATCGAAGGTGCTAACGGTCAGATCCACCGCCTGGAAGACTGGGGTCGTCGTCAGATGGCTTACCCGATCAACAATGTTCACAAAGCACACTACGTGCTGATGAACGTTGAATGTGGTCAGGAAGAGCTGGACGAACTGTCCAACCTGTTCCGTTACAACGACGCCGTGCTGCGTAACATGGTTATCCGTTGTAAAGAAGCAATCACTGAACCTTCTCCGATCAAAGCTGCTGAAGCACGCGAAGATCGTAAACCGCGTCGCGAAGAGCGCTCTGAGAAGCAGGAAAAGCCTGCTGAAGAGAACGCTGAAGCCGCTTCAGAAGAGTAATTTTAAGGAGAGTTCAGATGGCACGTTTTTTCCGTCGTCGCAAGTTCTGCCGTTTCACCGCTGAAGGCGTTAAAGAGATCGACTACAAAGATCTCGACACCCTGAAAGGCTACATCACTGAAACCGGCAAAATCGTTCCGAGCCGCATCACCGGTACCAAAGCGCGTTACCAGCGTCAGCTGGCCACCGCTATCAAGCGTGCGCGTTACGTGGCTCTGCTGCCGTACACTGACAGCCACGACATCTAAGGCCGTTCCGGCCTGGCCGGAATCCTGCACATGGCGGCGTACCGTCGCTATGTGGATGAAAGGTTAGAGGTGAGACGGGGCAGTCCCGTCAACCGGATAGGAATTAAACCTGCAGCCACGGCTGCAGATATGATGAGGTTAACGAGATGGAAGTAATTCTGCTCGAGAGCATCGGCAAGCTGGGTCAGCTTGGCGACAAGGTTTCAGTAAAGGGTGGTTTCGGCCGCAACTTCCTGATCCCGCAGGGCAAAGCCGTACCGGCTACCACCGATAACGTTGCACGTTTCGAAGAGCGTCGTGCAGAGCTGGAACAGGCTGAAGCTGAAAAGCTGACTGCTGCCCAGGCTCGCGCTGATCAGTTCAACGATCTGGAGCTGTCCGTTGTCGCTAAAGCGGGTGACGAAGGCAAGCTGTTCGGTTCTATCGGTACTCGCGACATCGCTGATGCGATCTCCGAAGCCGGTATCGCCGTTGAAAAGAGCGAAGTTCGTCTGCCGGCAGGTGTTATCCGCACCGTTGGCGAGTTCGACGTTGCTCTGCAGCTGCACCCGGAAGTTATCGCAAACATGAAGCTGACTGTTGTCGCTGAATAAGTTGCGCTAACGCTCGAAAAAGCGCCGCACTCCTTCGGGATTGCGGCGTTTTTTTATGTCTGAATAGCAGCGATGCAGCGCCGCTGAAGTTGGGCTCTTTTGCATCAGCCAGTGAGCCTTTAGACTAGACTTCTTTCTGATTTTCCTTGATGCGAGACAGGTTGTAGTGGATACCGCGGAGCAGACCGACGAGGCGTTTGAAGGCGCCAAAGTACCTCCTTATTCGATGGAAGCCGAGCAGTCCGTGCTGGGCGGCTTGATGCTGGATAACAACGCCTGGGATACCGTATCCGAGGTGGTGCTGGACCAGCATTTCTATAGCGGTAATCACCGTTCGATCTACCGCACTATGCAGAAGCTGATCGATGACAGCCGCCCCATCGATGTGGTGACCCTGTCGGAAGAGCTGGACCGTATCGGAGAGCTGGAGAAGGCTGGCGGGCTTGAATATCTGGTCTCTCTGGCGCGCAACACGCCCAGTGCATCCAATATCCGCGCCTATTCAGAGATCGTGCGAGACCGCGCCCTGCTGCGGCAGATGATTTCAGTCGCCAACGAGATCGCAGACAGCGCCTTCGAACCTCAGGGCCGTGCCTCGGAAGAGATTCTCAACGAGGCGGAGCAGAAGATCTTTGAGATCGCCGAGAGCCGCCCCAACCAGGGTGGCCCGGAGCCGATCAATCCGCTGCTGAAGCGGGCCGTCGATCGTATCGATACCCTGTTCAACAACTCCGATGCGCTGACCGGTACCACCACCGGCTTTGATGATCTGGACGCCCGTACCGGGGGACTGCAGCCGTCGGATCTGATCATCGTTGCAGCGCGTCCCTCCATGGGTAAGACCACCTTCTCCATGAACCTGGTGGAAAATGCGCTGATGGGTACCGACAAGCCGGTGTTGGTGTTCAGTCTCGAGATGCCGGCCGATCAGCTGGTCTCGCGTATGCTCTCGTCATTGGGTCGTATCGATCAGACGAAGGTCCGTAACGGTCAGCTGGAAGAGGATGACTGGCCGCGCCTGACCGCGGCGGTCAACATGCTTAAGAACAAACCGCTCTATATCGATGACCAGGCCGGTATCAGCCCCAACGAGATGCGTGCCCGCGCCCGTCGTATTGTGCGTGAGCATGGCGAGCTGGGGATGATCATGATTGACTACCTGCAGCTGATGTCGATGAAAAACGGCAAGAACGAAGGCCGTACCCAGGAGATCTCGGAGATCTCCCGCTCACTGAAAGCGCTGGCGAAAGAGATGGAGTGCCCGGTAGTGGCGCTGTCGCAGTTGAACCGCTCCCTCGAGCAGCGCCCCAACAAGCGACCGGTCAACTCGGATCTACGTGAATCCGGAGCGATTGAGCAGGACGCCGACGTCATCATGTTTATCTACCGTGATGAGGTCTACAACGAGGACAGTCCGGAAAAGGGTGTGGCCGAGATTATCATTGGTAAGCAGCGTAACGGTCCCATCGGTACCACGCGCCTGGCGTTTATCGGTAAGTACACCCGCTTCGAAAACCTGGCCCACGGTTACGATTACGGCCCGGACGAATAAGTCCGGGCTCAGCTACAGCGCTTAGCAGGTGATCTTCAGTACCTGAGTGCGGAAAGCTTCTGGAATGGGGCGGATTTTGCGTGCTTCATAGTCGAAAAACACCACGCCGGTTTTGGCGTGGGCGATCTCCACGGCGGTTTTCTTGTTGGTCAGCAGATAGTAGATATCGCAGCCATACTTGTTGAAGTCGCCCACGGTGACGTCCACCTGGACGCTGTCGCCGTAGAAGCTTTCCGCCTTATAGATAATCGCGTTGTCCGACATCACCAGGCCTGCGCCCTCGATATCCATTTCGGTGTAGTGGTACTGCTTTAGAAAGCGCACGCGTGCTTCATGGATGATGGATAACACCGAATCATGGCCCAGGTGCCCACCGTAATTGATATCGCTGATTCTGATCGGGATTTCGGTACTGAACAGATAATTATCCGGCATGTCGATGCGAATGCGCGCCATGAATACAACTCCCTGAATATTCTATTCTTCTGAGCTTTATCCTAGTTCAAAAACGGCTGAGGGGGCAGGTGCCTCGCGTTAATTCTCCAGCTGGCCAAGCACATCGATAATCGCGCTGCAGAGCGTCGCCAGGTCTTCGTTGCTCATGATATAGGGCGGCATAACATACACCAGCTTGCCGAACGGGCGGACCCAAACGCCGGCATCGACAAACAGTGGCTGGATCTCGGCAAGCGTCACCGGCTCGCGCAGCTGCACTACGCCAATGGCGCCCAGTGCCCGTACTTCGGCCACGTTGTTGAGGGCCGCTGCCGGGGCCAGCTGCTGTTTCAGTTGTCCTTCTATGCGGGAAACCTCAGCCTGCCAGTCCTGTTCCTGCAGCAGCGTAAGGCTTTCATTAGCCACGGCGCAGGCCAGCGGGTTACCCATAAAGGTAGGGCCATGCATAAAGCAGCCGGCACCGCCGTTGGAGATGGTTTCACCAATATGGGCGGTGGTCAGCGTGGCCGCCAGGGTCATGTAGCCGCCGGTCAATGCCTTGCCCAGGCAGATGATGTCCGGGCTGATGCCGGCGTGTTCGCAGGCGAACAGCTTGCCGGTGCGACCAAAGCCTGTGGCGATCTCATCGGCGATCATCAGTACTTCGTAACGATCACAGAGCGCGCGGGCGCCCTTGAGCCATTCCGGTGAGTAGAAATACATGCCGCCAGCACCCTGAACGATCGGCTCAAGAATCAGTGCGGCGATCTCGTCGGCGTGTTCGCTGAGCATCTGCTCAAGCGCATCCAGGTCCCCGTCCAGCAATGGCTGGCCGAAGCGGGTTTCGGGGCGGGGAATGAAGAACTGCTGAGCGAGCACGCCGCTGAACAGCTCATGCATACCGGTGACCGGGTCGCAGACCGACATGGCGCCGAAGGTGTCGCCGTGATAGCCGTTACGTAGCGACAGCATGCGGTGCTTGCCCGGTTTGCCGCGGGCGTGCCAGTACTGGATCGCCATCTTCATGCTGACTTCGGCGGATACGGAGCCGGAGTCGGCGAGGAATACGCGGTCCAGTCCCTCCGGAGTCATCTCCACCAGCTTGCGGGCCAGCTCGATGGCCGGCTCGTGCGTAATGCCGCCAAACATGACATGCGACATTTTGTCTATCTGGCCATGGGCGGCGGCATTCAGCCTGGGGTGGTTATAGCCGTGTATGGTCGACCACCAGGACGCCATACCATCGATCAGTTCGCGTCCGTCACTGAGCTTGATGCGCACGCCTGAGGCGGATTCCACCGGGGTCATCGGCGGTGGATTGATCATCGAGGAGTAGGGGTGCCAGATATGGGCCTGGTCAAAGGCCAGCTGCTCTTCGTTGATACTCATGCTACCTCCGGTGAGTTGAGAGGGGGATGCTCGGTGTCTGGAGGCGCGAAGTGTAACACAGGGGCTTTTGTAAACCTGGTGCCCGGAGCGTCAGTGGTTGTTGATGCCTGGCTTTTTGAGGCTGCCCGCTGGAAGTCCGGTTGAGGACGCGAGGTAGTGTTTCTGCTTATCGGCAAGTTTGGCCTGCCCGGTATAGCCGGCTGGAACCTCTTCGATCTTGCCGCCTGATTTCAGATAAGAGCGGGTCTGCTCGGCAATGGTCTGATGAGTCTCTTTAAATACGGGTTTCTTGTACGACATTACAGGGTCTCCTTATGAGTAAACACTCAACTAGTCTAGACCCTTATGCGCCATCTGCCGGCTGAAAATTAAACAACACTTCGGTGCTGGTTTCCCGGACGATTTGATGCGTCCGAATGATGACTGCAGCCGTCTGGGGAGCAACCTTTTACTTTCCTCGTAGTCTCTAAATATGAGCCGAGCCTCCATTCCTCAGAAAACGGGTCAGCGAGATCGCCAGTGAAACGCCCTGTGATGGAGGCATCAACGGAACATGGACGAAAAGGACGCTTATGAAATCCGGCTTTGAAAACCGAGGAGTAAACGGACGCCTGTTAACCGGCCTGGTGCTTACGCTAGGCCTTGCGGCAAATGGCGCGGTCGCCGCTGCCGAGCCCGCCGAGGGAGAAAATTTCAGCTATGCCTGGCTGAAAGGTCAGGCGCAGCAGTCGGCACAGGGACCCTATTACAGCCATAAGGGACAGCTGCCCGAAGCGCTTAAAGGGTTGAGCTGGGATGATTATCAACAGCTCAGTTACAACAAGGATGAAGCGCTCTGGCGCGATGATAAGAATGTGCGCTTTCGTGGTGAACTGTTTCACCTGGGCCTCTACTTCGACACGCCGGTGCAGATACATCGCTTGAAAGAGGGTGAGTCGAGCCCGGTGGAGTACTCATCATCCCTGTTCAGTTATGGTGATTCCGGCGTTAAGGGCCGTTCCATGCCGGATGACCTCGGCTTTGCCGGCTTCCGTCTGCAGTATCACAACGACTGGGCTCGCGATGTGATCGCCTTTTTGGGCGCCAGTTATTTCAGGGCCGTGGGCAAGGAGATGCAATACGGTCTCTCCGCCCGTGGGTTGGCCGTCGATACGGCCCTGCCAAGGCCTGAAGAGTTTCCCATGTTCACCGACTTCTGGCTTGAAGATCCCAAGCCCGGCAGTGACGTGACCACCGTATATGCGCTGATGGACTCGCCCAGCGTCACCGGCGCCTACCGTTTTGATATCCGTCCGGGACCTCGGTTGACCATGAAAGTGGATGCGGCGATCTACCCGCGTCGATCCATTGAGCGCTTAGGCGTTGCGCCGATGACCAGTATGTATATGGTCGGTGAAAACGACCGTCGTGTCGGTTGGGACTGGCGACCGGAGATCCACGACTCCGACGGCCTGGCGATGCATACCGGTAACGGCGAGTGGATCTGGCGTCCGTTGACTAACCCTGAGTCGCTCAGGTTTAACGCTTATAGCGATGAAAACCCCAAAGGTTTTGGCCTGCTGCAGCGGGACCGGGACTTCGATCACTACCAGGATGACGGTGTGTTCTACGATCGCCGGCCGAGCCTGTGGATAGAGCCGCTGGGCGACTGGGGCAAGGGTTCGGTGCAGCTGGTTGAGATACCGACCCTCGATGAGACCTTCGATAATATCGTCGCCTTCTGGAATCCGGCCGAACCGGTGGAACCGGGGCAGGAGCTGCTGTTCAGTTATAACCTCTACTGGGGCGGCACGGCGCCGGTGCAGCCTGAAGCGGCTCGGGTGGTGGATACCTTTACCGGTATCGGCGGCGTGGTTGGTCAGAAACGGGAGTATTACAGCCAGCGCTTCGTGATCGATTTTGCCGGCGGGATGCTCGATATGCTGGGTAAGGATACCGAGGTTAAGCCGGTCATTACGGCATCATCCGGCGAGGTGGAGATTGCGTCAGCACGTCCCCAGAACGCCATTGGCGGCTACCGCGCCATGTTTGACCTGGTGCCGACCGAGAGCACTGAACCGGTGAATCTACGGGTCTATCTCGAAGCCAACGGCCAGCCGCTGACCGAGACCTGGGTCTACCAGTGGACGCCGCCGCCTGCCGACGAGCGTGACCTGCGTAACCCCGGTCACCTTTAAGCGGATAGCGCGCCTGGGTCACAGGCTTTCTAGCCGTGACAGATATTTCTTCGCCTGATCGAGGATGGCCGCACGGCTCTCCTCGCTCTGGCGGTCCCAGTTGCGATAGAGCATGGCTACACGCGGGTTGAGTTCAAAGCGCTCGCGGTGGCGCAGCATGAAGTCCCAGTAGAGGCTGTTAAACGGGCAACTGCGCGGCCCGGTTTTCTGGCTGACCCTGTAGTGGCACTCCTTGCAGTAATCGCTCATGCGCGAGATGTACTGACCCGAGCCCGCGTAGGCCTTGCTGGCCAGCAGGCCGCCATCGGCAAACTGGCTCATGCCGCGGGTGTTAGGCAGCTCAACCCACTGGATCGCATCCACGTACACACCCAGGTACCAGTTATCCACTGCGTCGGGATCGATTCCTGCGATCAAACAGAAGTTACCGATCACCATCAGCCGCTGGATATGGTGCGCGTAGGCATATTCCAGCGATTGGCCCAGGGATTCCTGCATGCAGCGCATCTGCGTATCGCCATTCCAGAAGTAGGCCGGCAGTTTGCGATCGGCAGTCAGTGCGTTGCGCGATTCGTAGCCCGGCATATTGGCCCAGTAGATGCCGCGGACGAACTCTCGCCAGCCAAGAATCTGGCGTACGAACCCCTCCAGTTGCGCCAGATTGATTCGCTGCGGGTTGGCTTCCCGGGCGGCTATCGCCTGGCGGATAACCTGCAGTGGATGCAGCATTTTTGCGTTCAGGGCGAAGGAGAGTCTTGAGTGGTAAAGGCTCCAGCGCTGCTGCTTTTGCCGGGTCATTGCATCCTGAAAACGGCCGAAGTTGGGCAGCAGGTGTTCGCAGAAGTAGCTCAGCAGATCCAGCGCCTGGCTGCGACTGACCGGCCAGATCAGCTGTGGCTGCGCGCTACCGAAAGTCTTGACCTGGTGGCGCTCCAGTCGCTCAAGTACCTGGCTGGCATCGTTGGCGAACAGCAGCGGCTCCGGCAGTTGCTCCAGGGCTTCGGGCTTCAGCGATTCGCGATTCTCCTTATCGAAGTTCCACTGACCGCCTACCGGCTCGCCGTTCTCCAGCAGGATATCGTGACGTTTGCGCATGCGGCGATAAAACGCCTCCATCCGATGCGCCGTATCGGCCTTGAACTCTTTCGCCAGCTCGTCAAAGGGGAGTAGAAAGTGCTCCGTATCGACCTCCCGGCTGGGCAGGTCGAGATCGGCGGCATAGTGGCGCAGCTGTTCCAGCAGCCGGTATTCGTCCGGGCGCTGAAACTCGAACGAGCCGATCGCCTGTTCCGCGATTACCCGGTCGAGCAGCTGCGGCAGGCTGGTGCAGTCGGCGGTGTCATCCAGTGTCAGGTAGATAACCCGGTGTCCCGCTTTTTCCAGTGCGGCTGCGAACGCCTGCATCGCCAGGAAAAACGCACAGACCTTTTGCACATGATGGCGCACATAGCCGGTCTCCTGTTTCAGTTCGGCGATCAGATAGATGCAGTGGGAGTTCTTTTCCCGGAACCAGCTGTGTGAGGCATTCAGTTGATCGCCCAGAATGAGGCGCAGAGTGCTGCTGCAGTGCTCGCTGTTTTCCATGTCGCTTTTTCTTGTTTGGGTTAGGTTTCTTGCGAAGCAGGGCTGTCTTGCACCCGTCGATATTTCGAGCGCCGGCAGCGCTCGGAACAGTAGATCACCGACTCCCACTCCCTCGCCCATTTCTTGCGCCAACTGAATGGACGCTCACAGACCGGGCAGATCTTGCTGGGTAGATGTGGCTTAGCGTGCACGGGCCAGCTCCTCTTCAGTGGGTGGGCGTACATGGCGTTTGAGAATACGCTGGGCTTCGTTGCGCACATCCTTGCGTTCACGCCAGCTCCAGAGCCGTTCCCGGGCGGCGGCGCTGGCGGTATCCAGGTCGATGATCGGTTCCGGATAGCGATCCAGCCCAAGCATCTGGCGTTCCAGCGGAGCCGCGGACCAGGGTGTGTGGATAAGATCGGTGGGAATGTCGTGCAGCTCCGGCACCCACTGGCGGATGAAGCGCGCCTGAGGGTCCTGCTCCTGGGATTGTTTGACCGGGTTGTAGATGCGGATGGTGTTGGTGCCGGTCACTCCCGCCTGCATCTGTATCTGCGGGTAGTGGATACCCGGTTCGTAGTCGAGAAACAGGCGTGCCAGAGGCTGAGCGCAAAGCCGCCAGTCGATATTCAGATGATGACAAAGAAAGCTGACCAGCATGGCGCGCATGCGAAAGTTGATATAGCCGGTAGTGTGCAGCGCGCGCATACAGGCATCGACCAGCGGGAAGCCGGTCATGCCGGCGAGCCAGGCTTTCAGGTCCTGCTCAACGCGGTTATCCTGACGATAGGGCAACGCTTCGTAGGCGCGATTGACCGGTCGAAACTCCATCTCGCATTCGCTTTCGAACTTCTGGATAAAGTGACAGTGCGAATGCAGCCGCGAGGCAAAGGCGCGCAGGCTGTGACTCCAGTCTGGATGGTTACGCTGCAGGGACGTTCGCCGGTAAACCTGGCGCAGGCTCAGGTTGCCCCAGGCCAGGTAGGGCGAGAGTCGGGAGCAGTGTTGACGACTTTTATCGGGGCTTGAGATCGAGTAACGGTAGTTCAGCCCCCGGCGGCTGAAAAAGCTCTCCATCACCGCTTGCGCCTGCAGCTCACCGCCGGGCTGGAAATGTGCGGCATCCGCTTGGCTCTGTTCCGGCCAGATCAGCCTGGAAAGAGGTTCTACATGGATGGGGTTAAGTCTGGAAAGATCCAGGTGGGCAAGCGGGGCACGCATTACCCGGTACCAGTGCTGGTCCCAGTCATGTCTGCTGGTCAGGCCTCGGATAACGGCTCCGCTGGGGAACTCCTGCCAGCCGACTCCGCGCTGTTGGCACCAGCGGGCCACTCTTTTGTCGCGCTGGAAGGTGATATCCGTCCCCGTTTCTTCGTGGCTGAACAGACTCGCGATCCGATAGCGCTGCGAAATCGATTCAAGCAGGTTCGGCATGGTGCCGCACTGCACGCTCATATGCGCACCGAAGGGGCGAAGCTGCTGATCCATTTCCGCCAGAGACTGACGGATAAAGCGCCAGTGGCGAGCGCTCAGGTGAGGATCCCGGTCGCTATCTGTCTCCAGAACATAGAGAAGCAGGGTCGGCAGGCCGGTCTTCAGCGCCTCGACCAGGGGGTGGTGGTCGCTCAAGCGCAGGTCGCGTTTGAACCAGACGACCTGGATAACCGGGCGTTCAGTCACGCTGATTTTCCTCGTCTTTGGCCTCGCCATCGTCTGCGTTGTGGATGACCGGCCAGTCCGCGCAGTCGACGCTGTCCAGGGGGAGTGCCGCCGCCTGGCTGCTGGTCCAGCGCTTTACGTATGCGTCATCTGGATCGTATTGCTCTCTCTGCCATTCGATATCGAAGTGGCGCCCGCCGCGCGGGTCGGCGCCGACGCCAGCGATGTACTGCCAGTTCCCCCAATTGGCGGCGGGGTCGTAATCCACCAGCTGCTGCTCGAACCAGGCAGCGCCGTAGCGCCAGTCAACGCCCAGCTCATTGACCAGGTAGCTGGCGGCCAGCTGTCGGCCACGGTTGGATAGCCAGCCGGTCTCGCGCAGCTCGTTCATGCAGGCGTTAACCAGGGGACTTGGGGTAGCGCCCTGGGTCCATTTACGAAACCGGGATGGGTAGAAGGTCGTTAACGGTGGCTGAGTCTTGATACCGCGAAACTGAAACAGCTGTGAGCCGTGCTTGCGCGCGTACCAGTGAAAGTATTCCCGCCAGAGCAGTTCAAAATAGATCCAGCCAGAGGATTCGCTGGCGCCGTGGCGGGTTTCATATTGATAGAGAGCCTGGGCGATCTGTCTCGGAGACAGGGCGCCGTTGGCCAGCCAGGGGCTGAAACCGGTGCTGTTATCCCGGCCCTGAAGTGCGTTCCGTGTCGCCTTGTAGCTGTCTGGCAGGCGTGATGAAAAATAGTATTCGAGCCTCTCTGCAGCGCCCTCGCTGCCGCCGCTCAGAGCACTGTCGCCTTTGGAGGCATCCGGTAGCTGGTTCCAGTCCGATAGCGGAAGGGTGACAGGCGGTGGCGGCAGGCTGCCAGGCGGTGCGAGGGGATCGGGCACGTACAGCGACTCCACCTCTTTGCGAAAAGCGGTGAAATGGCCGGGCAGCTGCTCAAGGGGAAACGGAAGGTGATCCGGCGTAAACAGCGTGTGCGTCCAGATAAGCCGTTTATGCACACCGGGAAACTCCAGCCGGTCCCACTCGGTCAGCTCGTCGAAACAGCTGGGGTGGCTTTGCAGCAGCAGGTCTACCTTGAGCGCGGAGCAGAGCCGGCGCAGGCTGGTCTCAGGTTTATCGTAAAGCACCAGCAGGCGCTGCCCCAATGCTTCCAGGTGGCGGTCCAGATCCCGCAGAGACTGGTAAAGAAAACGCCAGCGGTGATCGCCCATTGGACGCGACTGATAGTTACCCATGCGAAACCAGCTGGGGTTCACGCAGTAAACGCAGATCAATTTGTCGGACAGGCTGGCTGCCTGAGACAGCGCGGCGTTATCGGTCAGGCGCAGGTCGTTGGTGAAGCGGTACAGCGTCGTAGTCATCAATGATCTCCCGGGTGCACAAGCAGGTACGTTCCGGGAGGTCAGAGTAGATCATTCTTTCACTGGCTGTGGCGCTGATCGGTCGCTGCCGAGGTTAAAGTGGTCTGGCGGCCACGGTGATTCTGAGAACCTCTATAGCTGTCTCGCTGATGCGGAAACGGATGTTGAGTTGGTGCAGGCTGACACCATATTCCCGTTCCGGATCACGCTGGTAGGCAGGTCTTGGATCGCAGCGCAGCAGCTCCTCTATCTGTGTTGCCAGCGGCTGGTTTTTCAGCTGACTCTGCTCGTTGACGGCCTGCTCGGCCTGTTCGCTCCAGTGGATCGGCAGCTCCAGAGTTTCAATCTTCTCCGCCAGGGCAAAGTGAGCCTCGGGGATACTATCGGCATAGGGCAGGTAGGGTTTGATATCCAGGATCGGTGTGCCGTCGAGCAGGTCCGCGCCGACCACGTCGAGCAGAATGGAGTCTCCCTGCTGGCGTATGCCGGTCAGCTGCACTGGAGACAGGCCTATGGGGTTGGGACGAAACGGCGAGCGCGAGGCAAATACGCCAAGCCGGCGGTTACCACCCAGGCGGGGCGGACGAACCAGCGGTTTCCATCCCTGTTCCGCGGTCGCGCTGAACAGAAAGATAAGCCAGATATGGCTGGCCTGCTCCAGGCCGCGCACCGCTTCTGGTGAGGCGAACGGCGGCAGTATCTCTATCGTCGCATTCAAGGATGGCGTCAGCCCCGGCTGACGTGGGATGCCAAACTTCTCGTCAAAGGCGCTGTGGATAACCCCGATGGGTTCAAAATTCATCGTTAAACCTCAGCCGATGATGGCATCGAACAGCAGCTTGCTGCCGGTGACGAACAGAAAAACAAAGCAGATACGGTAGAACCACTTTTCGTTAATGCGGTGATGCATCCAGTAGCCCATGCGCACCCCGATGGGAGCGAGTATGGCCAGGACCGCCGCCGTACTCAGGTTGGCCATGCTGAACTGCCCGAGAACTGCGTAGGGGATCACTTTCAGGTAATTGATCGCTGCGAACATGATAATGGTGGTACCGATATAAGCGCTCTTCTCCAGCTGCAGCGGCAGCAGGTAGATATTCAGCGGCGGTCCGCCGGCATGGACGCTGAAGCTGGTGAAACCGGTGATCAGTCCCCAGAAACCGCCGCGGGCGGTGCTCGGTTGTTTTGCCTCCCGCTGTTTTGGCCGCAGCCAGTAGTTAAGCGTAAACAGCACGGCGATGGCGCCAACGATAAACTCCAGGCTGCGCTCGCTCAGGTAGTTGAAGCTCAGCGCGCCGACAATGATGCCAACCAGTGACGCAGGAATCAGCACCTTGAGAAGACTGAAATCACCCTTGCCGCGAAAGCTCCAGAGACCCACCAGATCCATCAGGCAGAGAATCGGCAGCATGATCGCCGCCGCCTGAATCGGGCTGATCACCAGCGACATCATCGGTACGGCGAGCAGGCCCAGACCACCGCCAAAGCCCCCCTTGGAGATGCCAACGATAAGGACTGCCGGCACCGCGGCGAGGTAAAACAGTGGATCGGTAATCATGCTTGGGTCTGTTCCTTGTGTAGCGGTCCGCGTTCATGCACGGGAAGAGTGGAGCTCCAGTGGCTGGACGCTTTTTCGGCCTGCTCCGCCAACCGTTGCAGCTGGCTGACTGCGTCGAGCAGCGCCATGCTTTCGGCGTTGTCCATGCGGCCTTTGACTGCTTGCTCCAGCAGTGAGGATTTGAGCTGCTGGTAGATATGTTTTACCTCGCGCATCAGCTGGTGGGTTTCGTAGCCCTGGCTGCTGCTGTTCTCGCGTATCTCCGCCATATCGACCAGGCGAATAATCGCCTGTTTGAACTCAAACAGGTTTTTCTTCAGACCTTCATCCTGAATAGTATCAAACTGCGGATAGTAGTCGGCCAGGGTAGCGCTGATCCGTGCCATCTCGCTGAAGTAGCGCGCCACGCGCAGCGAGATCGGCAGGGTTTCACTGATCTCAGGAATCAGGTTCTGGCGCGCCAGTTCCTGATTGAATTCGGCGATCTTGCCAACCAGCTGGTAGATGCCCTGCGCCTCGGCTTCGATCTTATCACGGGATGCAGTTTCCGCGCTGAGTGCCTCCTTGGAAAGGCGGGTGCAGTGGCGGCTGACGCGGGCCAGCTCCTGGTTCATCGCTTCCACCGCCAGTGATGGAGTGGTGAGGATGTTTTTATCCAGGTAACGTGGGCGGGATTCGTTCTCTTCCAGGCTGCGGAAACGGTTGTTGAGCATCTTTTCCATCCAGTCCGTGAGCGGCCAGATCATCGCCACGCCAGTGAGGTTGAACAGGGTGTGGAAGAGTGCCAGCAGACTGACCAGGTCGAACCGGCTCGCATCCAGTTGATCGAGCCAACCCGCCAGAAACATCAGGAATACCAGTCCCACGGCGCCGGTGAGCAGATTGAAAATGACATGGGCGGCGGATATGCGCTTGGCGTTGGGCGTCGCGCCGATGGCGGCGATCAGCGCAGTGGTCGTGGTGCCAACGTTAGCGCCGATCACCAGTGCTGCCGCCGCTGACAACGTGATTGAGCCGGTGTGGACCAGCGAAAGGGCGATCGCCATGACAGCAGCGGAGGCCTGCATCAGGAAGGTCAGCAGGAAACCGGCTGCGACAAAGATAGCCAGTGCCAGCGGACCGTGGCCGATGCTCTCAAGCGGGATATTCTCGGAGAGGCCATCGAAGCTGGCACGAAGAAAGTCGAGCCCGATAAAGAAGAGGCCGAACCCGGCGACAGCAGTACCAATATGCCCAAGGCGGCCGTTCTTGCTCATCGTGCGCAGGGCGATGCCCACGCCGATCATCGGCAGGGCGAAGGCGCTGATCTTGATCTTGAAACCGATCAACGCCACCAGCCAGCCGGTCATGGTGGTACCGATATTACAGCCGTAGATCACGGCGATGGATTGACCCAGTGTTAGCAACCCGGCGTTAACGAAACCGAGGGTGGCCACAGTGACCGCGCTGGATGACTGCACAGCGGCGGTGATCAGGGTGCCGGATAACAGACCGCGCAGGCGGGAACGGGTCGCGGCCTCAAGGGCCTGTTTCAGGGAGCGTCCGGCGGCCTGCTTAAGCCCTGCGGTCATCAGTTGCATGCCCAGCAGAAAGAGGCCGATACCGCCGATCAGTTGGCCAATCATCTCAAACGTCATAGTTCCGCTCCGCGCCCTGAAGCCAGTAGGAATTGTCCAGACGGACAGTTTATCAGAACTCTTTTTTACCGTTTATCAATTGGATGCAGTTCTTGCCAGCACCCAGATCTCCACTTCTTTGGCTCCCGCTTTTTTGACACATTTGGCCAGTTCGTTGGCGGTGGCGCCGGTGGTCAGAATATCGTCGACGATGGCGACCCGCTCCGGTATTGACCCGATAACGCGAAAACTGCCTCTCAGGTTGGTGGCTCTTGAACGTCGATCCAGGTCCGCTTGATGTATGGTTCTGCGCACCTTTTTTATCCTGTTGTGTGCGACTGGGATCCCGAGTCTTTTTCCAAGCTCGGCCGCCAACAGAGCCGATTGATTGAAGCCCCGCGACATCTCCTGCCAGGGATGCATGGGAACGGGTAACAGCAGTTGGGGCGGGTGTTCGCTGCGCTCTTCTATCAGGTGGGAAAGCGTCGCTGCCAGGCCGCCGATCAACGCGGGCCGGCGATGATATTTGATTCCGGGAATCATCTGGCTGAGCGGAAAGGCGTAGCCGAAGGCGGCGATAACGCGATCATAGTGGGGTGGTGTTTTCTGGCAACGACCGCAGGGTTGGTCCTGAGGTATATGAGACGGGCGCGGCTCTGCGCAGCGCGGGCAGAAACTGATCAGCCAGGGCAGGTCTCCGTGACAGCCTTCGCAAAGACCACCGGTTACAGCGGGGTAGGCGCGGCAAAGAAAACAGGCCTGGTTAAAAAATAAACTAAAGTCTACCTTTGGTTTTTTCATAAGTTGACAGTTCCTTCTGTCTGTTTATGATTTGCGTCCTGTCTTAATCAATTATGCTGAAGCGGAGCCCTGCCCAATGCAAACCCAAGCCGACGTGCGTCACGACTGGACAGAAGCGGAGATCCAGGCGCTGTTTGACCTGCCCTTCAACGACCTTCTGTTTCGTGCCCAGACGGTGCACCGCCAGCACTTTGACCCGAACGAGGTGCAGGTCAGTACACTGCTGTCGATCAAGACCGGCGCCTGCCCGGAAGACTGCAAGTATTGCCCCCAGAGCGCACACTACGACACCGGCCTGGAAAAGCAGCGTCTGATGGAGGTCGAAGCGGTGCTGGCCAAGGCGAAACAGGCGAAGGCCGCGGGCTCAACCCGTTTCTGCATGGGCGCCGCCTGGAAACACCCCACCGACAGAGATATGCCCTATGTACTGGAGATGGTCAAAGGGGTGAAAGAGCTGGGGCTGGAAACCTGCATGACCCTGGGGATGCTGAAAGAGCATCAGGCGGATCAGCTGGCCGAAGCCGGGCTTGATTACTACAACCATAACCTGGATACCTCGCCGGAGTTCTACGACAAGATCATCACCACCCGCACCTACCAGGATCGCCTCGATACCCTGGGTCATGTGCGTGATGCGGGTATGAAGATCTGCAGCGGCGGCATCCTTGGTATGGGCGAAACCGCCAACGACCGCATCGGCCTGCTCAAGCAGCTGGCCAACCTGCCGCAGCAGCCGGAGTCGGTGCCGATCAACATGCTGGTGAAGGTGGAAGGCACGCCGCTGGAAAATGTGGAAGACCTGGATCCGCTGGAGTTTGTTCGCAATATAGCCGTGGCGCGTATCCTGATGCCGAAATCCCACGTGCGCCTGTCCGCTGGCCGTGAGCAGATGTCCGACGAGATGCAGGCGATGACCTTCTTCGCCGGCGCCAACTCCATCTTTTACGGCGAGTGCCTGCTGACCACGCCGAACCCGGAAACCAACCGCGACCTGCAGCTGTTCAAGCGCCTGGGTATCAACGTGGAACAGCGTATCGAACAGACAGACGCCGAACAGGAAGAGGCGATCACTCGCAACCTGCAGGCGCGTAAGGACGACGCTCTGTTCTACGACGCGGTTAACTGATCTCCATGTCCTTCGATCAACTGGAGGCGGCGCTGCAAGAGCGCCGCGCCGCCCACCTTTATCGTCGCCGCCGTCTGCTGGAATCGCCCCAAGGGCCTGAAGTTAGCGTTGATGGCCAAAACTGTCTCGCGTTCTGCTCCAACGACTACCTGGGCTTGGCCAACCATCCGGCACTGAAACAGGCGATGATCGAGGGCGTGGAGCGCTTCGGCGTCGGCGGCGGCGCATCCCACCTGGTGATGGGGCACTCCAGTGCGCACCACGAGTTGGAGGAGGCGCTGGCCGAGTGGACCGGCAGGCCTAGAGCACTGCTGTTCTCCAACGGTTACATGGCCAACCTTGGTGTGATCAACGCGTTGCTGGATAAGCAGGATGGGGTGTTTGAGGATCGTCTCAACCACGCTTCGCTGCTCGATGGCGGCCTTCTCTCCGGCGCCCGTTTTCAGCGTTACCTGCATAACGATGCCGCCAGCCTGAAACAGCGCCTAGAAAAGAGCGACGCGCGCCGCAAGCTGGTGGTCACCGATGGCGTCTTCAGTATGGATGGCGATATCGCCGACCTGCCGGAGCTGGCGCGCACCAGCCGTGAGGCGGGGGGCTGGCTGATGGTGGACGACGCTCACGGTATGGGCGTTTTAGGCCAGACCGGCGCCGGTTGTGTCGAGCAGTTTGGCCTGAGTCAGGCCGATGTGCCGGTGCTTATGGGTACGCTCGGCAAAGGCTTTGGTACCGCCGGTGCTTTTGTGGCTGGAAGTGATGCGTTGATCGAAACGCTGATCCAGTTCGCGCGCAGCTATATCTATACCACCAGTATGCCGCCGGCCGTGGCCTGGGCGACGCTGGCAAGTCTCAAGCTGGTGCGGGAGGAGAGCTGGCGCCGGGAAAAACTCCGCTCGCTGATCCAGCGTTTCCGCATTGGTGCCCAGCAACTCGGCTATGAGCTGATGGCTTCTGAAACGCCGATCCAGCCGATCATGATCGGCGATGCGGCCGAGGCGATGCGTCTCAGTGAGGGCCTTGAAACACGGGGGCTGTTCGTTTCCGCTATTCGTCCGCCTACGGTTCCGGCGGGTAGTTCGCGCCTGAGAGTGACGCTGAGCGCGACCCACAGCGAGCAGCAGGTGGACCGCCTGCTGGCGGCGCTTGACGAACTGCGTGGAGGTGTCGCGTGAGCCTGCATCTGGAGCATCACGGCAATAGCGGTCCAGAGCTGGTGCTGCTGCATGGCTGGGGATTATCCAGCGAGATCTGGGCGCCGGTGATCGACAGGTTGAGCCCGCATTACCGGCTTACCCTGATCGATATTCCCGGCCTCGGCAAGTCAGCGGCGATTGAGAATGACTCGATGGCGGCTACCGCCGAAGCGCTCCTTGACGTAGCGCCGCAAAAAGCGCTCTGGATCGGTTGGTCGCTCGGTGGAGCGTTGGCGCTTCAAGTTGCCAGTGTTGCGCCGTCCCGGGTCAGCGGGTTTCTGATGGTGGCGGCGTCGCCCTGCTTTATTCAACGCGACTGCTGGACCAGCGCCATGGACACCGAGGTGTTCGAAGCCTTCGCTGACGGAGTTGCACTGAACCCCGCTAAAACCCTGAGCCGTTTTGCCATGCTGCAGACCCAGGGCAGCCAGAGCGCCCGGGATGAGCTTAAACGGCTGAAACGGGTTATAGCCGGAGCAGAACCAGAGGCGCTGGGGTCGACGCTCGATCTGTTGCGCGAGGACCTGCGCCCCCAGCTGTGCGCGCTTTCCGTGCCGGCCACTCTGTTGCTGGGGCTGCATGATCAGTTGGTGCCGGCATCTCTTGCTGGTGCCGTCGCTCAGCTTAATCAGTCTATAGAAGTGCAGCTTTTCGAACACTCGGCGCATCTGCCTTTTCTGGCAGAGCCTGAACGGTTCGACTCAGCGTTAAACGCTCTCGCAGAGCGCTCGGCTGAGGCGGCGTTATGACGGCGATGTTGCGAGATAAGCTGAGAGATAAGCGGCTGGTGGCAAACTCATTCAGCCGCGCGGCGCCAACCTATGACAGCGTCGCCGGGCTGCAGCGCGACACCGCAGACTATTTATTGTCCTGGCTTCCTGATATCGAGCCTAAGGTAGTGGTGGACCTGGGCAGCGGCACCGGTTACGCCTCGCCGCAGCTCAGAGCACGTTATCCAAAGGCGCTGCTGCTGAGCCTGGATCTGGCGGAGGGAATGCTGGCGTATGCTCGTGACCGGCACTCGCTGGCGCAGCACAAACATGTCTGTGGTGATGCCGAGCAGTTGCCGCTGGCGGATAACAGTGTCGATCTGGTGTTTTCCAGCCTGGCGGTGCAGTGGTGTGAGCGGCCCGAAATGCTGTTTGCTGAACTCGCGCGCGTGTTAAAGCCAGGTGGTCAGGTTCTGGTCGCTACGCTTGGCCCGGCGACGCTGGTCGAACTAAAGCTGGCCTGGGCGGCGGTGGATGATGATTGCCATGTGAATGAGTTCCTGCCTCTGGCAGAGGTTAACGAAGCTGCTGTTGTACTTGAATCTGTAAAGCAGGAGGCGCAGCTTCGCGTGCTGGAATATGGCAAACTCGGCCAGCTGACGCATGAGCTCAAGGCGCTGGGTGCACATAATGTTAACGCCCGCAGCCGCCAGGGCCTGTCGACCCGAGAGCGCCTGAGGAAACTGACCCAGGCTTACGAGCGGACGAGACTGGCATCCGGAGCCTTGCCGGCAAGCTATGAACTTTATTTCTGCCATTGGAGAAAGCCGCAGTCGTGAAAAAGACCTTCTTTATTACCGGAACCGATACCGACGCTGGCAAAACCCTGGTCAGCGCGGGGCTGCTGCATCACGCCAATGAACTGGGCCTGAGAACCATCGGTCTGAAGCCGGTGGCTGCGGGTTGCGAGGATCATGGGGAAGGGCTGCGTAATAGTGATGCGTTGATTCTGCAGGCCACCGCCAGTGTGCAATTGCCCTACCAGCAGGTTAACCCCATAGCACTGGCCGAGCCCATGGCGCCCCACCTGGCCGCTCAGCGAGAAGAGCGCCGGCTCAGTGCCGACCGTATCGCTGCTTTTTGCCGTGGCGCACTGATGCAGCCCGCCGACTTTGCGCTGGTCGAGGGGGCCGGAGGCTGGCGGGTTCCCTTGAGCAGTCGCGAGATGCTGTCACGTGTTCCTCAGTTGATGGAGCTACCGGTGATTCTCGTGGTGGGGATGAAGCTGGGCTGTATCAGCCACGCTCTGCTGACGGCAGAGGCGATCTCCCGCGACGGGCTGCAGTTGGCGGGTTGGGTGGCCAACGTTGTGGATCCTGAGATGGCCGTACTGCAAGAGAATATCGATACGCTAAAGGGCGCCATCCATGCCCCCCTGCTGGGAGTGGTGCCTCATCTTGATGACCCCTCGCCGGCACAGGTTGCCGCACACCTGGATCTGAGCTCTTTGGCTGTGTTTAAAAAATGAACACTTGTAGTTGTTGAGCTATACTAGTCGCTCTATGAATGAGTCGGCTTGTGTCTGATTTAACCTTTTTGGTGACTGTTACGGGCGACTCATAGCGCGTAAGTTATCGTCTGACGATAATTTAAACTCACAAGTGATTTGCTTGGGTGCAGTTATGATTAACGTTTTAACAGCGCAAAACGCATCGCTCTATGCCTCTAACCGCAGTCTTGATGGTGCTCAACGAGCTTCCAGCGATTTGCAGGGGAGTGGTCAGCCTGAATCACCGGAGCAAGCCTCCGGTGTAGTAGCCAATCCTGATTTGCAGGAGGCTACCGTGGATGCGAGTACGCAGGCAGCCAGTACTAAAATTGTTGAACAACCTTCCGAGGCTTCTGAAGCCCTGGGGCTGACGCTCGGGCAGAACGTGGATACCTTCGCCTGAAGCGGCTATTAATTTTGACTAAACAGTAGGTAGTGAATCTGGATCATCATTATGATTTCAACGATCACTAGTTATACGCAAAATACCTATCGACCTGGCCCATCGGAGACTCAGGATCAAGCTGCTGCGTCGTCTGTGCCAGGCGGAGCGCAATCCAATGACGGAAGCGCCTCGGCAACTGCGGACCAAAGGGAGTCGGGTCTGCGTTCTGAGCAGCGGGTGGGTGGTTCAGCACCTGCGGCGCAGGCAGAGCTGGATCTGCAGGACCAGAAAATCATACAGGAACTGAGTGCTCGTGACCGTGAGGTGCGCACCCACGAGCAGGCGCATCAGAACGCAGGGGGTGCGCTGACCGGTGCTGCGTCCTACACCTACGAAAAAGGTCCTGATGGGCGTTTGTATGCGGTGGGTGGCGAAGTCAGCGTGCAGATGCCAAGCCGAAGCGGTGATCCCCAGCGTGATATTCAGTTGGCGAGGCAGGTCGTCAGCGCGGCTCTGGCCCCGGCGGAGCCGTCTGCTCAGGATAGGAGTGTGGCGCAGGCCGCTCGACAGATAGTTAACGAAGCTCAGGCCGAGCTTTCATCCATGGATACGGAGGAGCGTGAGAATCCTCTGGTTGGTCGCACCCCCGCAGATCAGGCTGATGTAGAGGGGCAAAACCCAGACTCGAGTCTTACAGGTCCTGCAACGGTCTCCGTGATTGAATCTGTCCCCGATACTTCTGCTACAACTGCGTTGTCACCTGAGAATGCGGTTTCTGCTACGACGGAAGAACGCACTGAGGCGCTGGTATCCAGAGTAGGCGAGTATTTCGATAGCCTGCAGCAGCAGGGTGAGGCACGTAGCGAGCGGTTGGCCGAATACCAGGAATCGAGAGACGAATTAAGCCAGCGTCTGCGTGAATTCAACCAGAAACTGGTGGATATGGGTGTGCTGGACTCCGACTATTTTGTCGGTTCGGTGATCAACGATCAGGCCTGATCGCTAAGAAACCTTTCTACAATACGATTGAAGGCTGCCGGCTTTTCGGCATGCAGCCAGTGTCCCGTTCCCTCGATAATCTTGTAGCTGACGTTGGGAAAGCGTGACTTGATCGCATCCGCGTATTCGGGCTTCAGATAGTTAGAATCGCCACCCTTTATGAACAGGGTAGGTCCGCTGTACTGACCTTCCGCCGGGGCTGCGGATATTTCGTGATATTCCTGGTGCAGCGCATCCAGGTTCATTTTCCAGCCGAACTTGCCTTCCGAATCACGCTGCAGGTTTTTCAGCAGAAAGGCCCGAACGCCGGGAATTTCCACATGTTCGGCCAGTTGCTTGTCAGCCGCAGAACGTGACTTAAGGCCGTCGAGTTCCACGTTGAACAGTCCCCTGAATACGTCATCATGGTGGCGGCCATAGGTGACCGGCGCGATATCGGCGACGATCAGCTTCTCGACCCGCTCGGGGTGTTCTATCGCCAGTTGCATCGCCACCTTGCCACCCATGGAGTGGCCGAGCAAAAGCACGCTGTCGAGCTTCAGGCTATCGATCAGTTCGATAACGTCTTCGGCCATCAGCGCATAGCTGAGCTGATCGCTGTGGGGCGAGGCGCCGTGGTTGCGCAGATCAGCAGCGATCACATCGTACTGTTCCGCCAGCATCTTGATCTGCGCGCCCCAGTTCTCCCAGGTGCCGAAGAGCCCGTGCAGAATGATCAGCGCAGGCCCCTGGCCGGTACGGTGGTAATTCAGTTGCATCGGATCTCTCCCAGGCAGTGTTCCAGGTAGAAAAAAGGGTTAGAGGACGTCGATCAGCTCGACATCAAATACCAGGGTGGAGTAGGGCGGGATACCACCTGGTGAACCCTGAACGCCGTACGCCAGCTGATAAGGGATATACAGCTTCCATTTGGAGCCGGCGGTCATCAGCTGCAGAGCTTCGGTCCAGCCGGCGATAACGGCGCCAACCGGGAACTCCGCAGGTGTTCCGCGCTGGTAGGAGCTGTCGAAGACGTTGCCGTCGATAAAGGTGCCATGGTAGTGAACACGAACCTTGTCGCTGGCGGCCGGCTTGGCGGCATCGTCGCTACCGGCTTCAACGATTTCGTACTGCAGGCCGGATTCCAGCGTGACTACGCCGTCACGTTTGGCGTTTTCGGCGAGAAATTCTTCGCCTACTTTGATAGCTGCTTTGGCTTCCTGCTCCTGCTTCTCACGCAGGCGCTGGTTCAGCTCGTTGAAAGCGGCCGTCAGGTCTTCGGCGCTGACGCGCAGGCCTTCACCGTTGAATGCGTCACGCAGACCGGCAGCAGCGGCTTCGATATCCACACCATCAAAACCGTTCTGAGCCAGCTGGTCGCCCATCTGGCGGCCGATGCCGTAGCTGGCGCGTTGCTCGGTAGTTTCCAGAGTCAGTTCACTCATTATTTTCTCGATCAATTGCTTGGTTTTAAGCGCGAAAGGCTACCACAGGTGCCCGGTTTTTTCCCGTTGGCTGTTCGCTGCATCAGCTATTCTTTGCCAATAAATAGCAGCGGGTCGACCCGGGTGTTGTTGAGGCTGACGCTCCAGTGCAAGTGGGGGCCGGTGACGCGGCCGGTGGCACCGACCTTACCGATCAGGTCTCCCGCTTCGAGCTGATCACCCAGTGAGACGTCGATGGCGCTCATATGGCAATACAGGGTGGTCAGGCCATAACCGTGGTCGAGGATGACAGTGTTGCCATTAAAGAAATAGTTACCCACGGCCACTACTTCTCCAGCAGCAGGCGCACTAATCGGTGACCCCGTGGGTGCGGCGATATCCAGCCCACTGTGCGGATTACGTGGTTGCTCATTGAAGAAACGGCGCAGGCCAAAGGGGCTGCTGAAGCGACCGGTTGCTGGCAGTTCCATTTTATCCACAATCTGATCCGGCTCGGACCAGCGGGTAAAAGCCGCTTTCATCTCGGCGGATTCCCGTTTCCAACGAGCCAGGTCATCCGGATTTGGGTCGACGTGGCGCTTGTTGGGCACCGTCAGATACTGGGCTTCATACTCTTTCGGCGAGATGTCGAAGCCGAAGGTTTTGTCATCCAGACTCAGTGTCTGGGGCTGATCTGCCTCTGCGGACAGAGGGATGCCGACAACGGCTACCCAGTCTGCTTTGCGTCCGGCATCTTTGTTGGGCACCACCATGACGCGCTGCTCACCGTAACTGACCTGCGGCGCTGTTGTGCTGTTGATGCCTACCAGCGGCACCAGGGCTACGCCGCCGGGTATACGGGATTCTTCTGGCAGGGCTTGGGCTGCTGATGGGAAAATTGCTATACCCAGCAGGGCAGTGATAAGGCCGGTGCGCCAGTTGTTCATATGTTGCCCTCGTTAGAGTTCTATTCTTCGGTGCTATCGACCGTGCATTGCAGACGGCCCTGATGAAGTCGTGCTTCCAGCTTATCGCCCGGGTTTACCTGAGTGCTATCGGATACCGCCTGCCCCTTGTTGTCCAACAGGATTGAATAACCGCGCTCAAGTGTAGCCAATGGGCTGACCGACTGAAGTTTGCCGCTTTGCTGTGCCAGGCGCAGTCGGTTACGTTCGATATGGCCCTGCATCAGCCGTGGCATCAGTTGTTCGATCTGTGTCAGGCGCTCACGATGCTGGTTGATTCGGTTTATCGGCGTTACCCGTTGCAGGCGCCGTTGCAGCTGCTCCACCCTTGATCGCTGCAGCTGGATATGACGTGCGGTGGCGCGGGTCAGGCGCAACTCCAGACGATCCAGCGCCTGCATATGTTCACGCACCTTGTCACCGGGGTGACGCAGACGCTGGCGTGCAGAGTTCAACTGCTGGCGCTTTTTCTCCAGTTGCCAGCTCATGCGACTCTGCAGGCGTCGTTTCAGCTGCTGCAGCCGCAGGTTCAGGGCGTTGCGGTCCGGGCTGAGCATCTCGGCGGCGGCCGAAGGGGTTGCAGCACGCTGATCGGCGACCAGATCGCTGATCGATATGTCGACCTCATGACCGACGGCGGAGACCACCGGAATCGCGGAATCCAGGATCGTGCGTGCTACTGCTTCTTCGTTGAACGGCCAGAGATCCTCCAGCGAACCGCCGCCGCGGCCAACGATCAATACGTCGGCGCTGGCGTGTCGGTTGGCGAGCTCTATGGCTCGGACGATCTGTGCCGTAGCCTCCTGCCCCTGCACAGCGGTGGGATAAAGCGTAACCGGTAAGCCAGGGAAGCGGCGTTTGAGTACGGTCAGGATATCGTGGATGGCAGCCCCCGTCGGTGACGTCACGACACCCAGGTGTTTGGGGTGTGCTGGCAGCGGACGCTTGCGGCTCTGCTCAAACAGACCCTCCTTATCCAGTTTTGCCTTCAGTGCCTCGAACGCCTGTTGCAGCTGGCCAAGCCCGCTTTTCTCCATCCGTTCGCAGATCAGCTGATAGTCGCCGCGGCCTTCATAAAGGCTGACCCGAGCGGTGACGACAACCTCGTCGCCCTCGCGGGGAATAAAGCCGGTGGCCATATTGCGTCCGCGGAACATGGCGCAGCGCACCTGTGCCTTGCTGTCCTTCAATGTGAAGTACCAGTGACCGGAGGAGGGACGGGCGAAGTTGCTGATTTCGCCGATGACCTGGATCGATAGGAAAGAGTTTTCCAGCAGCGATTTAACCTGCCGGTTGAGCGCGCTGACCGACAGGGCGCGGTTAGCCGCCGTCAGGGTATGAGGAGATCTATTCATGGCGCACATTCTAACCCTGTTTTTTGCAGAAATGGCAGCCGACTTTCTATTGTAAATATCGCCAGTTAAATTGAGATCAGCGGGTGATTTCTGTAGAATTACTCGTTTCACTTTTCATTGATATACAGGCTGGCTAACAATGTTGCGAATCGTCGAGGAAGCTCTCACTTTTGATGATGTTTTGCTGGTGCCTGGTTACTCCGAAGTCCTGCCCAAAAGCGTTTCGTTGAAGACCCGACTGACCAAGGGAATCGAACTGAATATTCCTCTGGTTTCTTCGGCGATGGATACGGTAACCGAAGCGCGTCTTGCGATTGCGATGGCACAGGAAGGCGGTATCGGGATTATCCACAAGAACCTGACAGTTGAAGAACAGGCTGCGCAGGTTCGCAAGGTCAAGAAGTATGAATCCGGTATCGTTACCGATCCGGTGACCTGCACTCCTGACACAACGGTCCGCGAGGTGCTCGATCTCGCTGATCAGTACGGTTTCTCCGGCTTCCCGGTTGTCCAGGGCGACGAACTGGTAGGTATCGTAACCAGCCGTGACGTTCGCTTTGAAAGCAATCTGAGCGCCAAGGTCGGTGAGATCATGACGCAGAAAGAGAAGCTGGTTACCGCCCGTGAAGGCGAAGACACCGAAGTGATCAGCGATCTGCTGCGTCAGCACCGTATCGAAAAAATCCTCCTGGTTGACGATAACTTCGCTCTGCGCGGTATGGTCACCGTTAAGGATATGAACAAGGCGCAGGCGTTCCCGAACGCGGCCAAGGATGACAAAGGTCGTCTGATTGTTGGCGCTGCCGTGGGAACCGGTCCGGAGACTGAAGATCGCGTTACTGCGCTGGCTGCTGCCGGTGTTGACCTGATCGTCGTTGATACTGCACATGGTCACTCCAAAGGCGTTATCGATCGTGTGGCCTGGGTTAAGCAGAACTTCCCGCAGGTTCAGGTGGTTGGTGGCAACATCGCTACCGCTGAAGCTGCGCTGGCACTGGCTGAAGCCGGAGCGGATGGCGTCAAGGTCGGTATCGGTCCTGGTTCCATCTGTACGACCCGTATCGTTGCCGGTATCGGTGTGCCGCAGATCTCCGCTGTCGCCAATGTGGCTGAAGCGCTCAAAGATAAAGGCATCCCGCTGATCGCCGATGGCGGTATCCGCTTCTCCGGTGATATCGGTAAAGCGATTGCTGCAGGTGCCTCCGCCGTCATGGTCGGCTCTATGCTGGCCGGTACCGACGAAGCGCCGGGCGAAGTTGAGCTGTTCCAGGGGCGTGCCTTCAAGTCCTACCGTGGTATGGGCTCTCTGGGAGCCATGTCTGGCAGCACCGGTTCTTCCGACCGCTACTTCCAGGATGCCAAAGCCGGTGTCGACAAGCTGGTACCGGAAGGGATCGAGGGTCGAGTCCCCTGTAAAGGTCCGATGGGCGGTGTAGTACACCAGTTGATGGGTGGTCTGCGCGCCTCCATGGGTTATACCGGTTGTGCCACAGTTGATGAGATGCGTGTTAAGCCCAAGTTTGTGCGCATCACCAGCGCGGGCATCGGCGAAAGCCATGTCCACGATGTGAGCATTACCAAAGAAGCGCCGAACTATCGTATCGGCTAACGCTAACTAAATAGTAGCGACCAGAGTGGGGCGAACGCCGCCCCACTTTTCGTTTCTGGCGCTGTAATACCTCCGGGTTTCGGTGGAGTTACCTGAGATGTCCAAAGATATTCACGCACAACGTATCCTGATTCTTGATTTCGGTTCGCAGTACACCCAGTTGATCGCACGCCGTGTGCGTGAAATCGGTGTGTTCTCCGAAATCCATCCGTTCGATATGAGCGAAGAAGAGATTCGGGAATTCGCCCCCAAGGGGATTATCCTGGCGGGTGGTCCTGAATCCGTAACCGAGCTGGACTCACCGCGAGCCCCAACTTGTGTTTTCGACATGGGCATCCCGGTGCTGGGTATCTGCTACGGTATGCAGACCATGGCATCTCAGCTCGGTGGTAGCGTTTCCAGCTCCGACAAACGCGAGTTCGGTTACGCCCGCGTTCGCCTGGCGGACAGCCCGAGTCGCCTGCTTGAGGGTATCGAGGATCATATCGCCAACAACGGCTCACTGTCCCTCGATGTCTGGATGAGCCACGGGGACAAGGTTGTTGATCTGCCGGAAGGCTTTCACACTATTGCGGGTACTGAGTCTGCGCCGGTCGCGGCTATGTGCGATCCCAAGCGTAATCTTTACGGCGTTCAGTTCCACCCAGAAGTCACTCACACCAAACAGGGTCTGCGTATCCTGGAGCGTTTCGTACGCGAGATCTGTGATACCGAAGCGCTGTGGACACCGGCTCGTATCATCGACGACCTGACCGAGAAGGTTCGTGCTCAGGTGGGTGATGAGAAAGTACTGCTGGGTCTCTCTGGCGGTGTCGACTCCTCAGTGGTTGCGGCGCTGCTGCATAAGGCGATCGGCGATCGTCTGACCTGTGTATTCGTGGATAACGGCCTGCTGCGCAAGCACGAAGGCGACCAGGTGATGGAGATGTTTGCGCGTAATATGGGCGTGAACGTTATCCGTTCTGATGCTGAAGACCAGTTCCTTGGTCGTTTGAATGGCGTCAACGATCCGGAAGCCAAGCGCAAAATCATCGGTAACACCTTTATCGAGGTGTTTGATTTCGAGGCGGCGCGCCTGAAAGAGTGTCGTTTCCTGGCGCAGGGCACCATCTATCCGGACGTGATTGAGTCCGCCGCTGCGAAAACCGGCAAGGCGCACGTGATCAAGTCACACCACAACGTGGGTGGCTTGCCGGAAGATATGAAGTTCGAACTGGTCGAGCCGCTGCGCGAGCTGTTCAAGGATGAAGTGCGTAAGATCGGCCTGGAGCTGGGCCTGCCGTACGACATGGTCTACCGCCACCCGTTCCCGGGACCGGGTTTGGGCGTGCGTATCCTTGGCGAAGTTAAAAAGGAATACGCTGAGATCCTGCGCGAAGCAGACGCGATCTTCATCGAAGAGCTGCACAATGCTGATTGGTACCACAAAACCAGCCAGGCGTTTGCTGTGTTCCTACCGGTGAAGTCTGTAGGTGTGGTTGGTGATGGCCGTCGTTACGAATATGTCATCGCGCTGCGTGCCGTCGAAACCATCGACTTCATGACCGCACGTTGGGCGCACCTGCCGTATGAACTGCTGGAGAAAGTCTCCGGCCGTATCATTAACGAAATCGCCCAGGTGTCTCGCGTAACCTACGATGTATCGAGCAAGCCGCCAGCTACCATCGAGTGGGAATGATCCGGTTTTCAATAGGCTTGAGTGTGTCGAAGTAAGCCTAGGTAGTAATCGAGAATATAATGCCGGTCAGCTTCGCTAACCGGCATTTTTATTGTCGCTCTTAAATCACCTCTTTCCCGAGTTGGTGATCGTGTAAAAGAGGTCTGGCCCGAGGAGTGGTCAAGCTACAAATGACTTCGTTTATAGCGAGTAAACGAAAAGACGAAATGGCATGGTTGATATGAGCTCGCGTTACGCGTATCTGGTCAATGTCACTACATGAAGTGCCTATTGCTGCTGGTAGCGATTCCAAGTATCACGGGGACAATATGCCTTTAGTACGGCAGTGGCGGTCGGGTTGGGTAGGTTTTGTGCTGTATTGGGTACTTTTTGCGGGTAGCGTGGAAAGTCTCCGCAGCCGGGAGGCTACTCAACCGGTGCTGCGCCTCGTTTGCTAGCCTTGGGAACGCTATGAAAGTATTGTGGTGTCCCTGTCCCGATCACATGCTGCAACGCAATCAAGCCTGGGTGAGGATGTGCAAGGTATCGGGAGCCGGCACAGGCCAGAGTCGGATCTAAGTGGCGAGCTATAAGGTAACTGGTTGATCGTTATGTCTATTAAGAACTTAATCGTATTCTCTAAAAGGCTTCCGCCTGAATATGTTGGTGGCATTGAGACCAGTGCTTATTACATGATTCGTAACTTGTCACGGCAGAATGAGTTTCGTGTGCGTGTGATTACAGTGCGGTCTAAAATTCTGCTGCTGTTGCGCACCTATAAGCGAGAATTCGACGGTGAGTCTGTTTTGACGTCGCATCTCAAGAAGAGTGAGATGAAAAAATTGCCAGTTATCGAGAAGATGCTGCGTGGTACTGGCTTCGATCCCGCTGAAACTCTGATATACCACAACACTCTCGATCTCTATCCGTTCTACGAGCATTTTCGCGCTCAGGGCTACGCCCAGGTTGCCCGTTCCGGTGGGAACGATATTTTCTTCATGGAGAAAACGGCTCGCGAGCGATTGGTTGCCGGTATCAACCAGTTGGATTATCTGATCGTGAACAGCAACTTCAGTTTGGGGCGTTCGGCAGAGTTAGGAATTGATAAGCAACGAATGACGGTTATTAAGGGAGGGTGCGAGCCAGCACCTGAACAGACGCCTGAGATAGACTTGGCTGATGATCGGCCGGTGCTACTGACTTGCGGCCGTCTAGTGGATTTTAAAGGGTTGGAGGATGCCCTGCACGCGCTAGCGTTGGTAAAACAGGAGGGTCTAAGCTTTCGCTTTGTGATCGTTGGGGAGGGGGAGCTGCGTCCCGAGCTTGAGAGCTTGAGTTCCCGCTTAGGTTTGGAGGATGACGTCTGCTTTTACGGTAAGGTCGCGCCTGCGATGGTGCAAAGTTTCTACAAGCGCAGCGCACTCTATCTTTCCACGTCGAAGGATATACAGAAAGAGTCCAAAGGGGTTAGTTATCTTCATACGGAAACCATGGGCCGCAGTATCTGCGAGGCGCAGGCCAATGCTGTTCCGGTGGTGGCAACCGACGCTGGTGGTGTGCCCGAAATGCTGCAACCTAATAAAACCGGATTACTGGTGCCGCAGGGTAATGTGCAGGCTATTGCCGACGCTGTTTGTCAGCTTCTAGGTGATACTGAGCTGCGTCATCAGATGGGTATTGCTGCGCGGCAGTTTGCGCAAACGGATTTTGGTTGGGGGCGTGTGGTGGGTCAATCTATTGACGTCATTAGACGGATAAAAGGCGATGACGAATAATTGTGTGCCAAACAATTATCAGTAGCCTTCTGAGTTAGCTTTGTTATTGGTTGGCGTATTTCGTTCCGGTCATGGTTCGCTAGCGGCGATGCTTAATGTTGATGGCCGCATCGCGTTCATGTCGGAGAATATTGGAGTTCAGGCTTTAAAAGGGGCTCTTGAAAGTGCTTTTCAATACGCGTGTGGTGAATCGATTCGCTGAACTCGCAGATGCGGTGGAAGAATGAAAGACAATGAATTGGTAGCAACGACTGAATCGAAGGGTGCCATGCAGACCTATTTTCGGCTGTTGAAGTATCTTCGGCCCCTGGCTGTTCCCTTTGCGATTAGCATAGTGGGCTTCATTATGTATGCTGCGAGCCAGGCCATGATGGCAAAGGTCATGGAGATGATCATTGAGGCGTTGAATAGCAAGAACACGGATGCTCGTTTATATCTCCCCGCGATTGCTGTAGGTGTGTTCGTGTTGCGTGGCCTGGGGGTGTTTATCGGTACCTATTACAACGAGTATGTGGGAACCAAAATTGTTCACTCTCTGCGCGAGGATATTTTTGCCCGTCTGCTGGTGCTGCCAGCCGAGTATTATGATCGAACCAGTCAGGGCCAGATTCTACATAGGGTCAGTTCGGGAGTTGGCCAGGTTAAATCGGCAGTGACTAACGCACTGAAGAAGCTGATCCAGGAAGGCCTGACAATCATAGTGTTGCTTGGGTACGCCTTTTACCTCAATTGGCAGCTGTCATTGGTGTTTTTGGTTGCCGCACCGGTGCTGGGTTTGCTGGTGTCCTATGCTGGCAAGCTGTTTCGAAAGTATGCTCGGAAAAATGAAACGGCCCTGAGTCAGGGGCTGCAGATTTTAAAAGAGACTCTCAGTAGCTTTATGGTCGTAAGAACCTTTGGTGCTGAGGCGTATGAGTCGAAGCGTTACAACAAGGCGTTGGCGGACGCCTTTAAAACCCAGATGAAAATCCGGCTGGTGCAGGCCTGCTACTCGCCGATTTCGCAAACCATTATTGCGATGGCGGTTGCGGCCGTGATCACTCTGCTATTGGATCCTGCGATTCTAAGCAAATACTCGACCAGTGAGCTGGTGGGTTATCTGACTGCTATTGCTCTGATTCCTAAGCCAATGCGTCAGTTGAGCGGCGTCGGAGTCATCATTCAGCGTGGGATTATCGGTGCTGAGCTGGTGTTCGAGGTGCTTGATGCAGACAAGGAGCGTGATGAGGGTAGGCATGAAAGTAAAAAGGTTAAAGGCGATATCGAAGTTCGTAACCTTACCTTTAGCTATCACTCTCAGGATCAGGCTGTGCTGAACGGGATTAGCCTCAAGGTTAAAGCGGGCGAAATGGTGGCCTTGGTTGGACGCTCAGGCAGCGGGAAAAGTACTTTAGCTGGTCTTCTGTACCGTCATTATGAAGTGCAGCCAGGGGCTATCTTTATTGACGGCGTAGATATTGATGACTACCGGCTTGCCAATCTGCGCCAGCAGTTCTCGGTGGTTGGTCAAAATGTCACGCTGTTTGATGACACCGTCTTTAACAATATCAGTTACGGGGGGGCGCAATACACCGAAGATCAGGTGCGTGAAGCGCTAGCGAGAGCCGAGGCTCTGGAATTCGTCGAGCAGTTGCCCAAGGGGATTCACAGTAGGGTTGGCGATAATGGGACCAAGCTGTCTGGCGGTCAGCGTCAGCGTTTGGCTATTGCCCGAGCTTTCCTGAAGGACGCACCCATTCTGATTCTTGATGAGGCGACATCGGCATTGGATAACGAGTCTGAAGCGAAAATCACGGCTGCCATCGAAGAGTTGGCCAAGTCGCGTACGACTATAGTGATCGCTCACCGTCTCTCAACGATCCAACGGGCGAATCGCTTGATAGTGATGGAAGATGGCGAAGTGAAGGAAGAGGGTAGTCACCAGGAGCTACTGGAAAACGGTAGCTTTTATAAACGGCTCTATTCGGCTGAATTCCTGGAGTAGCTTGGACTGGATGCAGGGGCTAGTGCCCCTGTATTTTCTTATAGGCATCGACTCGGCAGCCCAGCGATCCAAGGCCGCTTCCCGCGGACTTGCATGCCTTGAACCAGTAGCGGATGCGTTTCTCCCTGCGTTGCATCAGCAGTGTTCGGATCAGGTATTTCAGCAGGTAGACAAGGGACTTGCCTGACTGACGCAGAAAGTGCGTGTATCGATTACTGACCTGGGCGGCTTGTTCTCCCATGGTCATGCCAATACGGAAATTACGATGGGATAGCCATCGTAATGTCACCCGTTCGTCGGGTACATCTTCATAGACTACCGCTTCGGCACAGCTTTTGATGCTGATACCCAGTGCGTGAACAGCGCGGAACAGTTTGCTGTCAGTGCCTCCAGCCAAAGGTTGGGATTCGTCGAACCAGAGCTTATTGCGGGTCAGTATGGAGAGCGGAAGGATCACGTTGTTGGTGCGGCAGAAGTCTAACTCCGAGCCTGTGGCTTCAATCTGTCGCTGAAAAAAATCCAGGTAATACTGAGGGGCGGACTGGGGCAGCACGGAATAGACTGCTCCGTGAACCACTGTCTCGTCCGCCTGGCTGTTCAGGTAATGCCATATATTGACCAGCCAGTCGGGGGCAAAGCGTTCATCGTCATCAACGAACGCTATGTGGCTGGCGTTTCGGTCAATTGCCGCTTGGATGCTGGTATTGCGGGCACAGGGAATGCCGAGTTTGGCTTGGTGGTGATAGTGAACAGGTCTGCTCTCGGTACCCGCGTTGGTTACCAGTGCTTCCATTTCTCGGTGTGTATTGTTTTCAACCACTTCAAGACTGATGCTTAAGCCTTCAGGTAGATTCAGTTGCAGATAGCTGTCTATGAATCTGCCAAGCATTGTGGGACGTTCACGGGTGCACACACAGATGCAGAGGTGGGACATTGGCGGGGTATTTGTGGCCATTATTCTGTGAATTCCTTATTGCTGCGAAAGTTTGAGATTTCGCTGCCCGTGAGATGCACCACTGAGGCTGTGAGCTTCAAGCACAGAGGCTCGTCATCTGATTTGGTGAGAAGTGCTGGAAAATCAATAACTAGAGTCGGATACCGCAATTGCTTGCTGGGTCAGGCGGTGATTAACAAATTATTGCTTTTCTTCTACGTCGCTTCCGGCATCCTGCCGCATTCAGTAGATTCTAATTCTTTGGCTTTTTGTGTGGCAACTGCTTAATCGCGGTGCGTAAAGCGGAGTTGTCTTTGAGGGGGAGAGGGTTTGACTCGCGAGGCTGAGGGGTGTTGGTAGTATGGTAAAGGTCTTTTATGCATTGCTTGTAGTTAGGTATCATAAGCCTTGATTATTGAGCTTATTGATATATACGTTCCTGATGGGGTAGTTGCATAGGCTTGGGCGTGGCTGCGGTCAACATACTTTTGCATTTCGACCAAAAGGGCTGCGGTTGTAAGTGTGACCTGGTGTGCATGCCGAAGAAGAGGCGGAAGTTGGTCTACGGGAAATTACGTCGCTACATGGGAGCGCTTTTCTATGTAGCTTGCCGGGCGGAGGGGCGTGAAGATCGTTAAGGGACATCTGATGCCGGATCACATCCACATGTGTATCAGCATTCGGCCTAAGTGCTCATATCCAATGTGGTTGGTTCGCCTGAGGGGAAACAGCGCAACGCCATCGCTAGACAGTTCAGAGGTTGTCAGAGACACTTAAGTCATTAGCAAGATTTTTTGGACGAGAGGCCGCTTCGTTTCAACGGTAGGCCTGGGTGAGCAGATGTTTCGCGAGTACATCCGGAATTAGAAAAAATGGATGAACATCGTGACCCGTTCAAACTGGGGATGTGGCGCCCTCGGCGCGAGTAAATGGCTCTTAGCGGACGCTCCCTGATAAGCCTCCGGCTTTGCCGGAGGTCATTTAACGATAACTGGCTTTTGACTTTTTCCATGGAGGGGAGCGTGGTGTTCCAGGTTTTTTTGATATGAAACTTACTCTAAGTACGCAAAAACCTCTGGCTTCCGGTGGTGAAAAGAACGTCTATCAGCATTCCGAGATGGATGAACTGTTGATTAAAGTCTGGCGCCCCAGGTACTTTGAAAAGCTCGAGAGAAAGAATTCTTTCTATAATCTATTTCGCCGCTTGCCTAAATACACGGGTTGTCTGAAAGAGCTGTCTGAACATCTGTATGTCCGAGAGTGGGGAGAGGATACCCGCTTCGTACAGAATATTGTGGGCATAGCAGATACGGACTTGGGTGTGGGGCTTGTTGTCGAAAAAGTTGCCAGGGGGAGTGGTGAGCTGGCGCAGAGTCTTAATGAGTTGCTCTATACCGGCAGCTATAACGAAGTCCATGAAAAGGCGGTTGCTGAGCTAGTGAGCTGGCTAAGGTCTACCGGTTTGATCATCCGTGATCTGAACCTAAGGAATCTGGTTTGGGATGAGCTTGGGAATCGGTTTGTGATTATCGATGGTCTGGGTGGAAGAGCCGGTTTCTCGTTTCGTTCGCTCTGTCGCTGGTACAACAAGCGCTCCAATAACAAGCGCGCAAATAAGCTGCTTGTAAGAATTGAAAGAGCGAAGAAGAGACGGGAAGACGCTCTTCGGAAGGCGGAGTGATGTTTCAGGAATAAATTGACTGAGGGTTTGCTCGTCTTTAAGTATTCTTTTTTAGGTTATTACTCTCTGAAATTTATGGCTCTGGCCGTGCTCGCCGTATGATTTAAGGAGCTCGATATAGGTCGTGATATCTCAGCGGGCTTCATTTCTGGTTTTGTTATTGGCAACTAATACCGGTCCGATGTGCTGGCTGGCAGCAACGCCGCCGGCAACAGAAATGTCCTGGTGACTTCCTCTCTTGCCTCTCCTTCCTATTCCGATTCACAAGGCTGATTGTCGTCCACGCCAGAAGTGCCTGATAGTCTTTGCTGTCATGCCGGTTGTCTTAATCCAGATGGTAAGATCTTGCCTGTTGGTGTGTAGCTGAGCGGGTCAGGGCCCGTCGGTCGCTCGAAAGGCGCTGACCCCTTTCCCTGTTATCGGTGATGGAGTTCGTTTGAGTTAAACTTGTGGCTGGCCTGTCTCGCGGTTGTTTTGTCGTCGTGAGCCTGGGGTAGGGTAGGTGGTTAAAGCGACCGGAAGGGAGAATGTGCTTGAGTGATGCAGGTGATTATTCATCGGCAGAGTCGGATCGGCGTTGGATGGAGAAAGCTTTGGAGCTGGCAGAACGCGCAGCGGGCCTGAACGAGGTACCGGTGGGCGCTTTGGTGGTGCTCGATGGTGAGGTGGTTGGTGAGGGCTGGAATCAGCCGATCAGCAGCTGTGATCCTACCGCCCATGCCGAGATTCTTGCGCTGCGCGATGCTGCGTCCCGAGTGGGCAACTATCGTCTCGTTGGTGCAGATCTCTACGTTACTATTGAGCCGTGCTCCATGTGTGCCGGCGCTATAGTCCATGCGCGGATCCGCCGGGTAGTGTTTGGCGCCTCAGAACCTAAAGCGGGGGTGGTTTGCAGCCAGGGCTGCTTTTTCGACCAGAGCTGGTTGAACCACCGGGTACTTTGGCAGGGAGGGGTGTTGGCCCAGCGCTGCAGTGATCGTATCAGTGAATTCTTTGCCTTCCGGCGAGAGCAGAAGCGGCTCGAGCGAGAGCGTAAGCGAGCCGCAGGGGATTAATCAAAGGGTCGGTGAAGCCGGTTCTTCACTTCTTTCCTGGCGCTTTTCCTGAAGAGGGATTGCTTCCACCGGCGGCGCTTCACCACTGGCGGCGCCATGGCTGCGGCTGGCCTGTGAGACCTGCTCGGCCCAGCGCAACACTTCCATATATTTGCGGATATTAGCCACATAGGTAACGGGTTCATAACCCCGGGCGTAGCCGTATCTCAGGGTTGAGTAGTATTTCTCGTTTGCCAGCAGCGGCAGGTGTTCACGCACATGCTGCCAGTTGTCGGGGTTCTTGCCGGCACGCTGGGTGAGTATGCGTGCGTCTTCAAGATGACCGAAGCCGATATTGTAACCGGCCAGTGCGAACCAGGTATGGTCGGGCTCGGGGATACGGTCGGGGATTTTTGCCCGCACGGTGATCAGGTATTCGGCACCACCAAGAATACTCTGGTGTGGATCGGTGCGATCGGTAACGCCCACCTCTTCAGCAGCGCCGTTGGTCAACATCATGATCCCTTTAACCCCGGTGGGGGACACAGCGTCCGCTTTCCAATGTGACTCCTGGTACGCGATGGCGGCCAGCAGCAGGTGGTCTATGCCGGTTTCCTGCTCGGCCAGCATGAAATACTGTTCCAGAGGCAGGTAGCGTTCATCCAGGGCGCGGCGGAACTCGCTGGTATCGAAAAAATTGAGCTGGTTCTGGCGCGAAAAGTAACGTGCCTCGAGCCTGTCGATCAGCTTTTGAGTTTCCGGGCGCGCGAAGAAATCATCAATCGATTGTTTAAGTGAGCCGTCGTAGTGCTTAGGCAGCATCCAGGCGATCGGTTGGGGCGCTTCAAGAGCGAAGCCCTTGGCCAGGCCTGGGTAAAAGGACTTCTGTGCGTCGAAGACGGTGGAGTCCATGATGGTGAAGTCGATGGTCTCGTCGTGCACCTTGTTGAGCAGCTCGGTGGCGGCATCGTCCTCGGAGGTTTCCCACTCCAGCTCCGGATATTCGATTTTCAGCCGGGTGAGTAGCTCGGCCTGGGCGGAGTCCTCCAGTACCAGGAGCTTTTTGCCATAGAGGTCATCAATGGTTTTGGGTTGCGGCTGTCCCTGGCGCACGCGGTAGATCACCGTTGGCGCGCTCTTGCGATAGGGTGGCCCAAAGTCAAACTGCTTTTCTCGCTGCGCGGTGACGCTCAGGTTGGAAGCGGCAATATGCGCGTTGCGTTCGCGCATCGTGGTGAACAGGTCGGCAAAAGTGGGCGGTAAAATCAGCTCCATGCGCACGCCAAGATGGTCGGCAAAGGCGCGGGCAAGCTCGTACTCAAAGCCCGCGGGACGGCCTTTGTCGATGTAGTAGGTCATCGGCGTGTTGCGGGTGGCGACACGCAGGACGCCTTTCTGCTTGATCGCTTCCAGCTGGCTGGGGGTGTTGACGCTGATCACCACCAGCATGATGCCGATGACGGTCAAACCCCAGAAGTAGATCATTGCGCGAAAGTGAGGTTTCTGGCGGAGTGCAAACATCTAACTGCTCTTCTGGTTACCCTGTCCCCGATCAGGTAAAATTCGGGCCTACTTATCCGCTGTCACCGCCTGCCCTGACAGGTCTAGCAAGAGGCTCGAAACTAACATGCTCGTACTGCGTGGAGCGCCCGCTCTTTCAGCTTTCCGTCATGAGAAACTGCTTTCATCACTCAGTGATAAGCTGAACTCGGTCACCGGCGTTTATGCTGAATTCCTTCATTTCGCCGATCTGTCTGCAGATCTCGACACGCAGGAGCAGCAGGTGCTTGATCGTATCCTGCGTTACGGTCCTAATGCCAGTACTGAAGAACCAAAAGGTGATCTCTACCTGGTGGTTCCGCGCCCGGGTACGATTTCCCCCTGGTCCAGCAAGGCTACCGATATCGCTCACAACTGCGGCCTGGAAAAGGTCCTGCGTCTGGAGCGTGGCGTAGCATACTACGTGCAGAGCAATCAGCCTCTAAGTGCGGAAGATCGCGAAACCGTCATAGCGCTGATTCATGACCGTATGGTCGAAGCGGTGATGGACTCGGTAGATGCGGCTTCTGCATTGTTCCGTCATGAACAGCCGCGTCCGATGTCCAGCGTCGATGTGCTTGGCGGTGGTCGCGATGCATTGGTAAGTGCTAACAGCGAGCTGGGCCTGGCGCTGGCCGAAGACGAAATCGATTACCTGGTGCAGAGTTTTACTGAGCTGGGCCGTAACCCCAATGATGTTGAGCTGATGATGTTCGCTCAGGCGAACTCTGAACACTGTCGTCACAAGATTTTTAATGCGTCCTGGGATATCGACGGCGAAGACCAGGAGCACTCTCTGTTCGGTATGATTCGTAACACCTATAACCAGGGCGGCGAAAACGTACTCTCTGCGTATAAGGATAATGCGGCGGTAATGGTGGGCCATCACGCGGCTCGTTTCTTCCCGAATCCGGAAAGCCATGAGTACGGTTACTCGGAAGAAGATATCCACATCCTGATGAAGGTGGAAACCCACAACCACCCGACAGCGATCGCACCGTTCTCCGGTGCCGCCACCGGTTCCGGCGGCGAGATCCGTGACGAGGGCGCTACCGGCCGTGGTGCCAAGCCGAAGGCTGGTCTAACCGGCTTTACGGTGTCTGACCTGAATATCCCCGGTTTCGAACAGCCCTGGGAGTCAGGCTACGGCAAGCCAGAGCGTATCGTGTCTCCGCTGGATATCATGCTGGAAGGCCCCATCGGTGGTGCGGCGTTCAATAACGAATTTGGTCGTCCCAACCTGGTGGGTTATTTCCGTACCTTCGAACAGCAGGTTAACGGTGCTGCCGGTGATGAGGTACGCGGTTACCACAAGCCGATCATGATCGCCGGCGGTATGGGTAACATCCGTGGCGAGCATGTTGAAAAGGGTGAGATTACCGTTGGCGCCAAGCTGATCTGTCTGGGTGGCCCGGCGATGCTGATCGGCCTCGGCGGCGGTGCGGCTTCTTCTATGTCATCCGGTAGCTCTTCCGCTGATCTGGACTTCGCTTCCGTTCAGCGTGGCAACCCGGAGCTGGAGCGCCGCTGTCAGGAAGTGATCGATGCCTGCTGGCAGCTGGGTGACGTTAACCCGGTAGCCTTCATTCATGACGTAGGTGCCGGTGGTCTGTCCAACGCCTTCCCGGAGCTGGTTAAAGACGGTGGCCGCGGCGGTAACTTTAACCTGCGCAACGTGAATAACGACGAGCAGGGCATGTCTCCACTGGAGATCTGGTGTAACGAAGCCCAGGAGCGTTACGTGCTGGCGGTTAAGCCGGAAGACCTGGCCCGCTTCGAAGCGATCTGTGAGCGTGAGCGCTGCCCGTACGCGGTCGTCGGCGAAGCCACCGAAGACCATCATCTGACCCTTGGTGATACTCACTTCGAGAACAAGCCAGTGGATCTGCCGATGAGCGTGCTGTTCGGCAAGCCGCCGAAGATGCATCGCAGCGTTCAGCGCATCGCTTACGAAGTGCCTGAGTTTGACGCTGCCAAAATCGATATGGGCGATGCCATTGAACGTGTTCTCAAGCTGCCGGCAGTCGCTTCCAAGTCTTTCCTTATTACTATTGGCGACCGCTCCATCACCGGTCAGGTGGCTCGCGATCAGATGGTGGGTCCCTGGCAGGTGCCTGTAGCTGACTGTGCTGTTACCACCATCGGTTACGAAACCTATGCTGGTGAGGCGATGGCGATGGGCGAGCGTACGCCGCTGGCTCTGATCGATGCACCGGCCTCTGGCCGTATGGCGATCGGTGAAACCCTGACCAACCTGGCGGGTGCTCCGATCAGTGATATCGCCGATATCAAACTGTCCGCTAACTGGATGTGTGCCGCCGGTCACCCGGGTGAAGACGAAAAGCTGTATGACACCGTGAAGGCGGTGGGTATGGAGCTTTGCCCGCAGCTGGGTATCACCATCCCGGTGGGTAAGGACTCCATGTCCATGCGTACCGTCTGGCAGGATGGCGATGAGCAGAAGAGCGTTACTGCGCCGATGTCATTGATCATCTCCGGCTTTGCGCCGGTGACCGATGCCCGTGCTGTGCTGACACCGCAGCTGCGCACCGATAAGGGTGAAACCGATCTGGTGTTGCTGGATCTGGGTAACGGTCAGAACCGTCTCGGTCTCTCCGCCCTGGCGCAGGTGTATAACGAAGTAGGTCGTGATGTTCCGGATGTGGATGATGCCGACCAGCTGGCGACCTTCTTTGCCGCGGTGCAGGAGCTTAACAAGCAGGGTCTGCTGCTGGCTTACCACGACCGCGCTGATGGTGGTCTGCTCGCTACCGTTGCCGAGATGGCTTTCGCCGGCCATACCGGTGTGGACCTGAGCCTGGATCTGCTGGCGTCCTCCAGCGATGAGCTGGTTGCGGCTCTGTTTGCCGAAGAGCTGGGTGCAGTGGTTCAGGTGCGTCGCGAAGATACCGAAAAGGTTCTGACCGAACTGAATGCCGCAGGTCTTGGCGATGCGGCCAAGGTGATCGGTACGCTGAACCCGGATGATCAGCTGAACATCTTCTTCGATGAAGAGGAAGTGTTCTCCGCCAGTCGCATTGAGCTGCATCGCTGGTGGGCGGAAACCTCTTACCGCATGCAGGCGCTGCGTGATAACACCGCCTGTGCGCAGCAGGAGTTTGACGCGCTGCTCGATAGCAAAGATCCGGGTCTGAATGCCGAGCTGACATTCGATATCAACGAAAACATCGCAGCACCGTTCATTGCCACTGGCGCCAAGCCGAAAGTGGCAGTGCTGCGCGAGCAGGGTGTTAACGGCCAGATCGAGATGGCTGCTGCCTTCGATCGTGCAGGCTTCGCGGCTGTGGATGTGCATATGAGCGATATCCTCGGCGGTAAGGTCACCCTGGACGAGTTCAAGGGGCTGGTCGCCTGTGGCGGTTTCTCCTACGGTGATGTTCTCGGCGCCGGTGAGGGCTGGGCCAAGTCGATCCTGTTCAACGCTCGTGCCCGTGAGCAGTTCACAGGCTTCTTCCAGCGTGAAGATACCATTGCGCTGGGTGTCTGCAACGGCTGTCAGATGCTCTCCAACCTGAATGAGCTAATCCCGGGTGCCGAGCAGTGGCCGCACTTTGTGCGTAACCAGTCGGAGCAGTTTGAGGCGCGTGTTGCCATGGTTGAAGTGCAGTCTTCACCGTCCGTGTTCTTCGAAGGTATGGTCGGTTCACGTATGCCGATCGCGGTTGCTCACGGTGAAGGTCGCGCCGAGTTCCGTAATGCGGAGCATCTGGCGGCTATGGAAAACTCAGGTGCCGTGGCCCTGCGTTACGTGGATAACCGAGGTGAGCTGACCACCCGTTATCCGTTCAACCCGAATGGTTCGCCGAACGGTATCAGTGGTCTGACTACTCCAGATGGTCGTGTAACCATCATGATGCCGCACCCTGAGCGCGTATTCCGTGCGATCCAGAATTCCTGGGCGCCGGACGAGTGGCAGGAAGATGGTGCCTGGATGCGTATGTTCCGTAACGCGCGAGTCCGCCTGGGCTAAGCGCTTATTTGAGTGAGCTATAAAAAGGCGACCATTGGTCGTCTTTTTTGTGTTTATAGATGCTCAGCTGGAAGTACCCGTACAGCGTTTATCAGCTGTTGATTCCTGCCAAAACTCTTGATGATCAGGGTGCAGTTCTGAAGTATGGGCATAAAAAAAGCCGGCAGATGCCGGCTTTTCTATGGGCGCGTAGATCTTACTGTTCTACGCGCTTAGTACCCAGGATTTCAACGTCTACACGACGGTCCGGACGCAGGCAAGCGATCAGCTCAGCACCGCGGCCTGTGCAGTTAGCAACCGGGGCAGATTCACCCAGGAAGCCGATGCTCATTTTGCTGGAGTCTACACCAGCGTCAGCCAGTTCGGCTGCAACTGCTTCCGCACGACGCTTGGACAGCTGCTGGTTGTATTCGCTAGCACCGATCGGGTCAGCGTGACCGACCAGATTTACTTCTTCCAGGCTGGACAGGGTGCCGATGTAGTTAACGATGTTGGTAGTATCGCCAACTTCGGTGCTGTCGAAGTCGAAGTACAGAGCAAATTTCTTGGTATCGTCTACCATGGAAACGACCGGAGCTGCCGGAGCCGGAGCTTCAGTTTCAGCCATGGCAACTTTGCCATCACATCCTACGACTGCTTTGTCTTCAGTCCAGGATGAGTTGTGCCAGCAATCACCAAAGCTGTTACGCCAGATAGTCTCGGCGCTGTTGGTAACGTAACCAGCGTTTTCTTCGTGAGCCTGGGCCAGTGATGCCCCCATCGCCAAAGTCAGGCCCGCCGCAATCGCAAATTTCTTCATCATCATCATATCCTTGTGACAGTCTTCATCGATTTGTCTACAACGTATAGACCATTAGTATTGAATTTTCCTTAATCCTGGTAAATACCTTTTTCGTCCTTATTTTAACAGTTTTGCATCAAGGCAGAACTTTTTTGAACGGTTTGACGCTCACACTTTTGTATACGCCCGCGGCGAAATACGGATCAGCGTCAGCCCAGCCTTTGGCTTCTTCCAATGAATCGAACTCCGCAATAATCATGCTGCCGGTAAATCCGGCAGGACCCGGGTCCTCGCTATCCGTCGCTGGGCAGGGGCCTGCGATCAGCAGTTTACCCTGCTCCTTAAGCCTTTCCAGTCGAGCTAGATGGTCCGACCGGGTTTCCAGGCGTTTGTTCAATGAGTTCTCGTTATCCTCGGCTACAATAGCGTAATACATGAATGTGACCCGAAAAAGTTAGTCTTCGTTTGGCTGTTGTGGCATGTGTCGGGATATGTAAACCCCCTGTGCCAGAATAAAAAGCAGCGTTAAGCCGAGCATTCCGAACAACTTAAAGTTGACCCAAGTATCCTCGCTAAAGCTGTACGCTACAATCAGATTAATAACACCCATGGCTAGAAAAAACATGACCCAGCCCATGTTTAGGCGGCGCCAGGTCTGCTGAGCGAGCTCAATGCTGTTTTCCATCAGCCGCTGAACCACGGTTTTGCTGCCGATAAAATGACTGCCGAGGAAGGCTACGCCGAATAACCAGTTAACGATTGTGGGTTTCCATTGAATAAAAGCTTTGTCATGGAACACGATGGTTGCGCCGCCGAGCAGGACAACAAGTACCAGGGTAACAAGTTGCATTTTTTCGATGCGGTGTTGTTTAAACCAGGTATATGCCATCTGGGCGAGGGTTGCAGGGATCAGCACCGCAGTGGCGAGAATGATGTCCCCTGTCATCTTGTAAACGACAAAAAAGACGATAACAGGCAGGAAATCGAGTAAGATTTTCATAGTATCCACGGGTATTTGTTTAATCTCCTAGTATAAAGGCCCCCTGATTAGAGTGAAACCATCCGCCTACGATCTGCATTCTCACAGTACTGCCTCGGATGGCGCGCTTTCTCCCGCCGCTTTGGTAGAGGCTGCCTACGCAGCGGGGGTGCGCCAATTTGCGCTGACAGACCATGACACTCTAGAAGGCCTCTACGAGGCGCGGGAAGCAGCTAGGCAGCACTCGGATATGGAGTTCTTCCCCGGTGTTGAATTGACCTGTTTGTGGCAGCGTCGAGTGATCCATCTATTGGGGATCGGTATTGATACGGAAGCGTCTCAATGCGCGGACTATATGGCCAGGTTAAGGCGTCTGCGTGATGAGAGAGCAGAAAAAATAGCGGAAAAACTAGAGAAAAAAGGGTTGCCGAACCTGCTTGCGGAAGCCCAGGAAAATGCCGGGGATGGGCAGATCGGACGGCCTCATTTTGCCCAGGCGATGTTAAAGCGCGGCATGGTTTCGACGCCTCAGCAGGCGTTTGATCTTTGGTTGGGGGCTGGCAAGGCCGGGGATGTAAAAGCGGAGTGGCCTTCATTGGAGGAGGCGGTGCAGCTGGTGAAGTCTGCCGGCGGTTACGCCCTGGTGGCGCACCCGACGAAATATAAGCTGACATTCACCCGGCTCAGGGCGCTAACGGATGATCTGGTTGCTGCGGGCGGTGACGGCCTTGAGGTGAGTTACCCCGGAGTAACACCAAACCATCTGCGTGACCTGCTTAACCTGGCGGAGCGCAAGTCCCTGGTTATCTCTGCAGGCAGTGACTTTCATTCGCCGGAACAGCGCTGGACGGCACTGGGGCGTTTTCCGTCCTTCGAGGGCGGGCGCCACTTGCTAAGCTATTTATCGCAAGATCCGTTTTCCGAAAAAGTAGCGACTGATCCATCTTCCCGGTCGCTATCTTAAGTATGAGCAGTTTACAGGAGTCTGCAGTGAGTCAGTTTTTTCAGATACACCCGGTGAATCCGCAGGCTCGTTTGATTGAGCAGGCGGCAGAGATAATAAGATCAGGCGGTGTGGTGGTTTATCCCACGGACTCGGCTTATGCGCTCGGCTGTCATCTTGGTGACAAAAAAGCCGTTGATCGCATAAAGCGCATTCGCCAGTTGGATGATAAGCATAACTTTACCCTGGTATGTGGCGATTTGTCCGAATTGGCGACTTATGCGAAGGTGGATAATCAGGCCTTTCGTGCTATTAAAGCCCACACGCCGGGTCAGTATACTTTTATTCTCAATGCGACCAGTGAGGTTCCTCGTCGCTTGCTGCATCCGAAAAGGCGGACAATTGGTATCCGTATACCGGATAACCCGATTGCTTTGGCGCTTGCCGATGCATTGCGCGAGCCGATAATGAGCACAACGCTTATTTTGCCTGGCGATGATATTCCGCTCACTGATCCTTACGAAATACGCGATCTTCTCCAGAATCAGGTCGACTTGGTTATCGATGGTGGCTACTGTGGAATGGAAGCTACAACCGTGATCAGTCTGTTAAACGAATTGCCGGAAGTGACGCGTCAGGGGGCGGGGGATAGCTCGGTTTTTGAAGCGTATTAAAATAGAACGAATGTCAGGCGAAAAATTAATCTCAAATTCTTGCAAATAATCGTTTATTAACGATAATTGCCAGTATGTTTAAAAACGAACAGTTGAAGAGATTAAAATGACAGATTTCATCAAAACACTTACCCGGAAAAACTCTCTCCGTAAGCAGACTCAGGAACTGGGTGTTGCAGAAATCGAAAAGGTTATGTCTGACCTGACCGATATTCTCGAAGAGCGTCGTGCTGACGAAGCCGCTCAGGCCGAAGCTGAAGCGGCCAAGGTTGCTGCGATCGAAGCGATTCGCAAGCAGATGATGGAATCGGGGGTTGCACTGGAAGAGCTGGCGGAGCAGGTTGACTCTTCTCCGCGTAAGAGCGTTAAAGCCAAATACGTTATCAATGTTGACGGTGAAGAGCATTACTGGTCCGGCCGTGGCCGTACTCCGGTTGTCTTCGCTGACTACATGAAAGAAAACGGCATCAGCAAAGATCAGCTGCCGACGGTAAACTGATCTACTCTATATAGATGAAATCCAAAGCTCTTCGGCTTGCAGGCTGAAGAGCTTTTTTAGTTTGAGGCGACGTCAGAATGCAAGATGAAAAGCTGCAAAAGGTTTTGGCGCGCTCCGGTTTGGGCTCACGTCGTGAGATGGAGCGTTATATTAGTGAAGGGCGGGTTGCGGTTAACGGTGAAACGGCGCAACTGGGTGATCGAGTAAAAGAGGGCGACCAGGTTTCCGTCGATGGGCGTTCAGTTTCCCTTGTATATTCATCTGACAGCCCTTGTCGAGTTCTCATTTATAACAAACCCGTAGGTGAGGTTTGTACCCGTCACGACCCGGAAGGTCGGCCGACAGTTTTCGATAACCTGCCGCCTTTGAAGGTTGGGCGGTGGATCGTTATCGGGCGTCTGGATATAAATACCACCGGTTTGTTGATATTTACTACCGATGGCGAGCTGGCGAACCGCATGATGCACCCGTCGGCTAATATCGATCGCGAATATGCGGTGCGCGTGTTGGGTGACGTAAATGAGCAGATGCTTGAACACCTGAAAAAAGGCGTTTTGCTCGAAGACGGCATGGCTAACTTTAGTGATGTTCGTTACTTCGATGGTGAAGGTGCCAATAAGTGGTATCACTGTGTGGTGATGGAAGGGCGTAACCGTGAGGTACGTCGACTTTGGGAATCTCAGGGGCTTCAGGTGAACCGTCTGAAGCGAGTGCGCTTCGGTCCCGTATTCCTGCCCAGTGACGTCAAGGTTGGAACCTGGCGTGAGTTGGGAGGCAAGGAAATTAACGTGCTGCGCGACGAGCTCGGTCTAGACCGGGTTCAGAGCCAGGTAAGAAGCCGTGAAGAGCAGGTTGAGGAAAAACGCCGTTACAGCCGCCAGCGTGCCCGTCAGAGTACGGAGTCAAAAGTGGTAGAGCAGCGCAGCCACAAGGCTAAAGCTCGCTCCGTCGGCCGTCGTGTAGGTAAAAAGCGTTAAGACTGCAATAACGCGTGGTCAGTAGTAAAAAAGCGCCGCCTGGTTGGTTTCAGGCGGCGCTTTTTGTTGCTGGGCCTCGTGGCTTGGAGTCGTTCTTGCAGTTTGGTATTTCCGCTCAAGCGGAGCCATCACCCTGTGCATCCAGTGACTGACCGTTTACCGCTTTGCTTTCACTGCCCATCAGATAAAGATAAACCGGCATGATCTCTTTCGGTGTAGGATTAGTCTCCGGTGCTTCGGCCGGGTAAGCATAGGCTCTCATGGAGGTGCGGGTAGCGCCGGGGTTGATGCAGTTGACGCGAACGGAGGAGATGTTTTCCAGTTCGTCCGCCATTACCTGTGCCATTCCCTCGGTAGCGAATTTGGATACCGCGTAGGCGCCCCAGTGTGCGCGACCTTTGCGGCCGACGCCAGATGAGGTGAAGATCACGCTGGCATCGTCGGAGCGGCGTAGCAGTGGCATCAGCGTCTGTGTCAGCAGGAAGGGAGCGTTAAGGTTTACCTGCATCACCTGCTGCCAGATGATCGGGTCGTAACTTTCCAGCGAGGTTCGAAGTCCCAGCACTCCGGCGTTATGCAGGATGCCGTCGAGGCGGCCAAACGTCTCTTCCAGCTGGTTGGTCAGCTCGATGTAATCGTGTTCGGCGGCGGTTTCCAGGTTCATCGGTACGATGGCAGGCTGTGGATAACCCTGAGCTTCGAGTTCATCGTAAACCTGCTCCAGCTTTTCCAGGGTCCGTCCCAGCAGTATCACCGTTGCACCGTGAGAGGCGTAAGCGTGAGCAGCCGCCTTGCCAATACCATCACCGGCGCCGGTGACGAGGATAATGCGACCGGTTAATAGTTCCTGCGGTGCGTCGTATGTAAACATCGTGTAACTGCTTCCTTATATAGCCTGTGAAGGTGGACTTCATCCTGCACTGATTAACGTCAGTTTAGCAGCGCACTCAGTTCCCGAGTATCTTCGATGATCAGGTCTGCGCCCCAGAGTCTTGGATTGTCGTTCGCATGAATATATCCCCAGAGGCAGGCGGCTGTGGTCATGCCAGCCCTGCGTCCCGCTTCGATATCGCGCTGATGGTCACCCAGGTATAAGGCTTCAGAGGGCGGGCATGCCAGCTGCTCGCAGGCGAGTAGCAGGGATTCAGGGTCTGGTTTGCGCTGTTTTACATGCTCTGGGCAGATCAGTGTCGCGCAGCGATGGGTCAGGTCGAGCTTGTCCAGAATGCTAAGGCAGAATCGTTCAGGCTTGTTGGTAACGATCCCCCAGGGGATCGCGCGCCGCTCGAGTCGCTCAAGCATGCTATTCAGTTCCGGGAAGAGTGTGGCGGCTACCATGCTGTGCTGCTGGTAAAGGGAAAGAAACTCCTCCAGCAGCAGGTTGGTTTCAGGTGCGTCTGCAGGCAGGTTAAAGGCGAAGCAGACCATGGAGCGGGCGCCATCGGAAACATGCTGGCGAAAACCTTTGCGATCCACTGCTGGCAGTTTTCTATCTGCCAGCATTTTGTCGATGACCCAGTAGAAATCCAGTGCGCTGTCGAGCAGTGTGCCGTCCAGATCAAAGAGCACCGCCCGGTAGCCTGGCATCAGGTCTCGTCCTTCTGGGTCGCGATCATGTAGTTGACGCTGACATCCTGGCTGTCCAGGCGGTAGGTGCGCGTCAGTGGGTTGTAAACAAGCCCGGACATCTCGCGGATCGACAGTTTGCTATGCCGGATCCATTCGCCGAGTTCGGCGGGCTGGATGAATTTCTTGAAGTTGTGGGTGCCATTCGGTACGAGCTTCAGAACTCTCTCGGCGCCGAGAATGGCGAACAGATAACTCTTGGGGTTGCGGTTAAGCGTTGAGAAAAACAGCATACCCCCCGGTTTTGCCAGGCGGGCGCAGGCATCGATGATCGAGGCCGGATCCGGCACGTGCTCGAGCATCTCCATGCAGGTGACCACATCAAAGGATGCGGGCTCTTCGGCCGCAAGCTCTTCAACTGTCACCTGGCGATAGCGAACCTGGACACCGCTTTCGAGACCATGAAGCTTCGCGACCTTCAGCGGAGCTTCGCCCATATCGATGCCGGTAACCTCGGCTCCGCGTTTGGCCATGGACTCGGACAGGATGCCGCCGCCGCAGCCCACGTCCAGCACGCGTTTACCCGCCAGGGGGGCGATGCGGTCTATAAAGCCGACGCGCAGAGGGTTGATGTCGTGTAGTGGCTTGAACTCACTGTCTCTGTCCCACCAGCGGCTGGCCAGCTCCTCGAACTTGGCGATTTCCGCCGGGTCGATATTCTGTGCCTGTTTTTCGTTCATGGGCGTGTTCTCAACTCTATTCTCGACAGGGCTTCTCGACTGGGCAGTCGGAGGCGCAAAGCCGGCATTCTAGCACCGCTGTGTGGGGGCGGAAAATTCACAGTTGCGGCTGCATTGGTATCGGTTACTCAATTGTTATTTGAGCCAGGTGGGTGGGAGTTAAAGGATTATCAATGTGATATACTCGCGCGGTTAAAAATTACAGCGGATTTCCAGCTGTAGGCCTTAAGAACCAAGGAATGCTGAGCGAATGGGTGATCTAGCCAAAGAAGTTCTGCCAGTCAATATCGAAGATGAGCTGAAGCAGTCTTATCTCGACTACGCGATGAGCGTTATCGTCGGCCGGGCACTGCCCGACGTGCGCGACGGCTTGAAGCCGGTGCACCGCCGCGTGCTCTTCGCCATGAACGAGTTGAATAACGACTGGAACAAGCCGTACAAGAAGTCCGCCCGTGTAGTCGGGGATGTGATCGGTAAATACCACCCTCACGGCGATAGCGCGGTGTATGACACCATCGTACGTATGGCGCAGGACTTCTCCATGCGCTATATGCTGGTCGATGGTCAGGGTAACTTCGGCTCGGTAGATGGCGACTCGGCGGCAGCAATGCGTTACACCGAGATCCGTATGGCGAAGATCTCTCACGAGTTGCTTGCTGACCTGGATAAAGAAACCGTCGACTACGTTGATAACTACGACGGTACCGAGCGTATTCCCGCCGTACTGCCGACCCGTGTGCCTAATCTGCTGGTGAACGGCTCTGCCGGTATCGCGGTGGGTATGGCGACTAATATCCCGCCGCACAACCTGGGTGAAGTGGTTCGTGGCTGTATCGAGCTGATCAACAACCCGGACCTGACCATCGATGATCTGATGGAGTTTATCCCCGGTCCAGACTTCCCCACCGGCGGTATTATCAATGGCCGCGCTGGCATCCTGCAGGCGTACCGCACCGGCCGCGGCCGTATCTATGTGCGGGCCAAGCACCATGTGGAAGATCATCCCAAGAATGGCCGGCCGATGCTGGTCATCACCGAGATTCCTTATCAGCTCAACAAGGCGCGTCTGATCGAAAAGATCGCCGAGCTGGTTAAAGAGAAGAAGCTTGAGGGAATCAGCGAACTGCGTGATGAGTCCGATAAGGACGGTATGCGCATCGTGATCGAGCTGCGTCGCGGTGAAGTACCGGAAGTGATCATCAACAACCTGTTTGCCCAGACTGCGCTGCAGAGCGTATTCGGCATCAACATGGTGGCACTGGTCGACGGTCAGCCGAAGATTCTCGATCTCAAGGGCACGCTTGAGTGCTTCATTCGTCACCGCCGTGAAGTGGTCACTCGTCGTACCGTTTATGAACTGCGCAAGGCTCGCGAGCGTGGCCATGTGCTGGAAGGCCTCGCGGTGGCGCTGGCCAATATCGACCCGGTAATCGAACTGATCAAGGCGTCGCCGACACCGGCGGAAGCGAAAGAGAAACTGATCGAAACGCCTTGGGCGCCGGGCTCTGTGCTCGATATGCTTGAGCGTGCTGGCGAAGATGCCTGCCGTCCGGACGATCTTGAGCCGCAGTTTGGTATGCATGACGGCAACTATCACCTGTCGCCGGTTCAGGCGCAGGCGATCCTGGATCTGCGACTGCACCGCCTTACTGGCCTTGAGCATGAAAAGCTGCTCGGCGAGTACCGTGAACTGATCGAGAAGATCGCGGAGCTGCTGGAAATCCTGGGTTCCTACGAGCGTCTGATGGAAGTGATCCGTGAAGAGCTCGAAGCGATTGTTGCCGAGTACGCTGATGAGCGTCGTACCGAGATCCAGGCTTCCATGCAGGATCTGACCGTGGCGGATCTGATCACCGAAGAGGATATGGTGGTCACCATCTCCCACGGTGGTTACGCCAAGACTCAGCCACTGACCGCCTATCAGGCTCAGCGCCGTGGCGGTAAGGGTAAATCTGCGACCGCAATGAAAGATGAAGACTTCATCGAGCATCTGCTGATCGCCAATACCCATGACACCATTCTCTGCTTCACCAACCACGGTAAGGTCTACTGGCGTAAGGTCTACGAGATTCCGCCCGCCAGCCGTACCTCCCGCGGTCGCCCGGTGGTCAACATCCTGCCGCTGGCAGAAGGTGAGTGGATCAGCACGATTCTGCCAGTGAAAGAGTTTGACTCCGAGCGCTTCATCTTTATGGCTACCGCCAACGGTACGGTCAAGAAGACGCCGCTCGAAGCCTTCTCCCGCCCGCGTAGCACCGGCCTGATTGCGCTGGATATCGTCGATGGTGACCGTCTGATCGGTGCGTCCATTACCAGCGGACATGACGACATCATGCTGACCACCAGCGCCGGTAAGGCGATCCGCTTCAACGAGGCGGACGTGCGCTCCATGGGTCGTACCGCCCGTGGTGTGCGTGGTGTGAAGATGGATGACAACACCAAGGTGATCTCGCTGATCATTCCGCGTGAGGGTGGTCGAGTGCTGACCGCGTCCGTCAAAGGTTATGGTAAGCAGACCGCCGTTGAAGACTTCCCGCTACGTGGTCGTGGCGGCCAGGGTGTTATCGCCATGCAGTGCACCGAGCGTAACGGTGAGCTGGCCGGCGCCGTGCAGGTGATGGAGGGCGATGACGTCATGCTGATCAGTGATCGTGGCACTCTGGTGCGTACCCGTTCCGAGGAAATCTCGGTACTGGGTCGTAACACCCAGGGTGTGATGCTTATCCGTCTGGGTGACGAGGAAAAACTCTCGGGTATCGCCCGTATCGAAGAGCCCGATGAAGAGGAACTCGACGCGGAAGCGGTTGCTGTGACGGACGCCGAAGGCGCTGCGCCGGAGGCTGATGCCGGTGAAGACAGTAGCGCGGGAAGCGCTGAAGACAGTGGCGAAGACAGTACGCCCGAAGAGTGATAAAAGCGGGGCCTCAGGGCCCCGTTGCTGCATCTATTTCTGGAGTTGATACAGAGCATGACACGTAAACATAACTTCAGTGCAGGCCCGGCCGCACTACCCCTGGAAGTACTTGAACAGGCCCAGAGCGAAATGCTCGACTGGCAGGGGCGCGGCCTCTCCGTGATGGAGATGAGCCACCGGGATAAAGCCTTTGTGGAAGTGGCGGAAACCGCCGAGCAGGATCTGCGTGATCTGCTGTCGATTCCTGCCAACTACAAGGTGCTGTTCCTGCAGGGCGGCGCCACCAGCCAATTCGGCATGGTGCCGATGAATCTGCTGCGTGGCCGTGACAGCGCCGACTACATCAATACCGGTGTCTGGTCGCGTAAGGCGATCAGGGAAGCGTCTCGTTACGCCAATATCGCTCAGGCGGGCAGTACCGAAGCCCAGGGTTATACCCGCGCCCCCACCCAGGCTGAGCTGCAGTTGAACCCGGCGGCGGCCTATGTCCACTACACCACCAACGAAACTATCGGCGGTGTTGAGTTCGATTATGTGCCCGAGACTGGTGACGTACCGCTGGTGGCGGATATGTCGTCCGATATTCTTGCGCGCCCGATCGATGTCAGCCGTTATGGTCTGATCTACGCAGGTGCCCAGAAGAATATCGGTCCCGCCGGCCTGACGGTGGTGATCGTGCGTGAAGATCTGCTCGGCAACACCCTGGCCGGGACGCCGACCATGTTCGACTACAAGGTCCACGCCGATGCTGACTCCATGAACAACACGCCGCCGACCTTTGCCTGGTACATGACTGGCCTGGTGTTCAAGTGGCTCAAGGCTCAGGGTGGTGTTGAGGCGATGGCCGTGCGTAACCAGCGCAAGGCAGAGAAGCTGTACGCGGCGATCGATGCGTCCGACTTCTTCGCCAACCCCATTGATCCCGTTAACCGTTCACTGATGAATGTGCCGTTTACTCTGGCTGACAGTGCGTTGGATGGACGTTTCCTGCAGGAGGCGGAAGCTAACGGGCTGCTTAACCTGAAGGGGCACCGTTCTGTAGGCGGCATGCGTGCCAGCATCTACAACGCGGTACCCGAAGAGTCGGTCGATGCGCTGATCACCTTCATGCACGAATTTGAACGAACTGCTGGCTAAGGGTAAAGAGTGCGGTTCGTTCCGCGGAGAAACGATGAGCGATAGCAAACTACAACAGGAGCAGCGGGAGCAGGAGCAGGCGCTGGGTAAGGTGCGTGATCGAATCGATGAGATCGACCGCGAGATCCACCGCCTGCTGAACGAGCGTGCCCGTTGCGCCCAGACCGTGGCCGAGATCAAGACCAAGGGTGGTACCGAAGCGGCGGTGTTCTATCGCCCCGAGCGTGAAGCCCAGGTGCTGCGCAAGGTGATGTCCCGTAACGAGGGGCCGTTGCCGGATCAGGAGGTGGCGCGCCTGTTTCGTGAGGTGATGTCGGTTTGCCTGGCGCTGGAGCAGCCGCTCAATGTGGTGTTTCTTGGCCCGGAGGCGAACTTTACCCAACAGGCGGCGCTGAAACACTTTGGCCATTCGGTGCGCTGCAGTGCGCTGGATAACCTTGAGGCGGTCTTCCGCGATGTGGAAGCGGGCCATGCGAACTACGGTGTGGTGCCGATCGAAAACGCCGAAGATGGCGTCGTTAATCACGCCCTCGATCTGTTCAGCCGCTTTAACCTCGGTATCTGTGGTGAGGTGGAGCTGAGTACTCACCAGCATCTGCTGATGGTGGATTCCGCGGAGCTCGATAAGCTCGAAGTGATCTACGCGCACCCCTTTGCGATCAATCAGTGCCGTCACTGGATCGATGCTCGTTGCGGAAATCTGAAATGCGTTGAGGTTGAGTCAAATGCCGAGGCTGCTCGTCGGGCGGCCGAGTCCAGCACAGCTGCGGCAATTGGCGGTGATATAGCCGCCGATCTTTTCAACCTTAAGGTGGTTCAGTCAAATATCGAAGATCAGCCGGACAATCGCACACGCTATCTCGTGGTAGGTCGCCAGGCGGTGGGCGCCAGTGGTCAGGATAAGACATCTATTCTGCTCATGGCCCATGATCGCCCAGGGGCGCTGTACGAACTGCTGGAGCCTTTCCGTAAGCGCAATATCAGCCTGACCCGGGTGGAAAGCCGCGCGGCGCCGCAATCAACCTGGGATATGCTTTTCTATGTTGATTTCGAAGGCCATGAGGACAGCGCAGAAGTGGCTGAGTTGCTGCAGGAACTGGAGTCTGGTTCTGTTGAGCTGAAGCGTCTGGGATCCTATCCAAAGGCCGTTTTGTAGAGATTGAGAGTGTTGTATCTCCATGAGCTTTGATCTGTATAGTCTTGCATCCTCCGGCGTCGCAGGCCTTGCGCCTTATCGCCCGGGGAAACCCGCCGCGGAACTGGAGCGGGAACTTGGCCTGACTGATATCGTCAGTCTGGCCAGTAATGAAAATCCCCTGGGGCCAAGCCCTGCTGCCCTGGCGGCGGCAACGGAGTCGCTTGCAGGCATGACGCGGTATCCCGATGCAGCGGGTTTTCGCCTTAAGGCGGCACTGCGCGAGCGTTTCGGCCTGAGTTCAGAGCGCCTGACTTTAGGGAATGGCTCGAATGAACTGATCAGCCTGGCAGCACGCGTATTTGTGAGGCCTGGCGATCAGATTATTTACTCCGAATACAGTTTCATCGCCTACGCGATCGCGGCTCGCTTTGTGAATGCGGAGCCTGTCGTGGTACCAGCAAAAGATTCAGGCCACGATCTGGCTGCGATGGCAGCGGCAGTGACCGATAAAACGCGCCTGATCTTTCTGGCCAATCCGAATAACCCCACCGGTACCTGGTTTACCCGGGATGAGCTGGCGCGTTTCATGAGTGCAATCCCGTCCCGTGTCATCGTGGTGCTTGATGAGGCCTATACCGAATATGTGGATCCGGCAGCGGGTTTGCCTGATGGCTTGAAGCTGCTGGATGACTACCCGAACCTGATCGTGCTGCGCACTTTCTCCAAGGCCTACGGCCTGGCGGGCCTGCGCGTGGGGTTTGCGGCTGCGGATGCTACGGTTACCGATCTTTTGAACCGAGTGCGCGATCCGTTCAACGTCAATATACCGGCCTTGGCTGCGGCCGAAGCGGCGCTGTTTGATGTCGAGCATCTGGCCAAAACGTTGGAGGTGAATCGTCAGGGCGTCGCGCAGCTGCAGGAGGGTTTGCAAAGGCTGGGTCTTGAATCGCTGCCGACCCAGGGCAACTTCCTGCTTCTGGATCTGAAGCGGCCGGCGCAGCCGGTATTTGATCTGCTGCTGAGGGAAGGCGTGATTCCGCGTCCGCTAGCGCCCTATGGTTTGAATGACCACCTGCGTGTAACCGTCGGCCTGGCCGAGGAGAATCGACGTTTCCTGGCAGCACTGGAGAAGGTGCTGGCGTGTTGAAGTTCTCTACCAGTCGTGTGCTGGTTATCGGTCTGGGTCTGATTGGCGGGTCCCTGGCTCGCGCATTGAAGCAGCGTCATCTGGTGGATGAAGTTGTGGGCTACGATCTTAACCGTGCCGAATGTGAGCTCGGCCTTTCCCTGGGCGTCATCGATCGTATCGGTGAGGATCTGGGGACAGAGGTCTCTAAAGCCGGTCTGGTATTGCTGGCCGTTCCGGTCAAGGTCATGGAAGCGGTGCTGGCTGAGATCAAGCCTTGGCTTTCAGCTAACACGCTGGTTACCGATGTCGGCAGCACCAAGGGTAACCTGGTGATGGCTGCACGGAGCCTGTTCGGTGAGCTGCCTCCGGGGTTTGTGCCTGGTCATCCTATTGCCGGGGCGGAAAAAAGCGGTGTGGGTGCTTCGGATGTGGATCTTTTTGTTCGTCGCAAGGTGATTCTGACCCCGCTGCCAGAGTCTGCTCCCGAAGCAACACTGGCGATCGCCCGCATGTGGCAGGCCGTCGGTGCGGAAGTGCTGCAGATGGATGTCAGTCGGCATGATGAGGTGCTGGCTGCGACCAGTCACCTGCCTCATCTGCTGGCGTTTTCACTGGTCGATACTCTGGCACATGAGGCAGAAAATACCGATATCTTCCGCTACGCCGCAGGCGGGTTTCGTGACTTCACGCGGATTGCGGCCAGCGATCCGAGCATGTGGCACGATATCTGTTTTGCCAATCGTGATCAGCTGCTGGCGCAGATTGACCGCTTTTCTGCGGGTGTGTCGCGACTGCGCGATGCCGTAGATCGTGGCGACAGCCAGGCCTTGCTGGGTATTTTTACCCGGGCCCGATCTGCTCGCGAACATTTCTCGCGCATTCTGGCGCGCTCCGCCTATTCGCCTCAGGGGAAGCTACGACCAGCCCGTTTCCTGGTCCGTCCTAATACAAAGATCGCTGGCTCTATCGCCGTATCCGGTGACCGCTCGATCTCTCATCGTGCCATTATCCTCGCCGCGCTGGCCGATGGTATTACCGATATCGAAGGCTTCCTCGATGGTGAAGACAGCCTGGCGACACTGCAGGCGTTCCGCGATCTGGGTGTGGTTATCGAAGGCCCGCATCAAGGCAGGGTGCGGGTATATGGTGTTGGCCTGAATGGTCTGCAGCCGCCGGTCGGGCCGATTTATCTCGGTTCATCGGGTACTTCCATGCGGTTACTTTGTGGTGTGCTCGCAGGGCAGCCTTTTGCGACTGAGCTTTGCGGTGATGATCAGCTCAATGCCGAATCCATGCGCTCACTGGTACAGCCGCTGAGGGCGCTTGGCGCGCAAATCGAGACTGCAGAGGCGGAATGTGCGCCATTGAAGATTACGCCCGCTAGCCTGCAGAGCCCGCCCGCTTCGCTGAGTGTTGCGAGTGCGCAGGTTAAATCAGCGCTGCTCCTTGCCGGGCTTTATACCGATGGTCGGTTGTGCATCGAGGAGGAGGGGCTGTCCCGCGATCATACCGAACGGATGCTGGGGCGCTTTGGCTGCGAACTGCAACAGCAGGGCGATCATCTGTGTATCGAGTCCGGTCAGCGTCTCAGCGGAACGCAGCTGCGCATCCCTGGTGATCTATCTCTGGCGGCCTTTTTTATGGTGGCGACGACGATCACGCCAGGCGCGGAACTAACCCTTGAGCATATCGGAATTAATCCGACACGCATGGGGTTGGTGACTATCCTGAAACAGATGGGAGCCGATATAGAGCTGCATGATGCTCACGACGAGTGTGGTGAGCCTGTTGCCGATATCAGTGTTCGCTACGCGCCGCTCCAGGGAGTAGTGATCCCTGACGAGCTCAGCCGTCTGGCTCTCGATGAGTGTCCTGCTCTGTTGGTGGCTGCAGCCTGTGCAGAGGGTGAGACCCGCCTGACTTTGCCGGATGACGATACGCTTTTGTCAAACACACGACTTAAACTTATGTGCAGTGCGCTGCAGCAGCTGGGCATTGCGCTGACACTGAACAATAACGAGCTGCGCGTCCGCGGCGGTGATCTGGGCAGCGGTATGCTGGACTGCGGCGGTGATCCGCGCGTGGCGATGGCGCTGACCATGGTTGCACAGCGCGCGAGCGGCTCACTTGATATCGCTGGCTGCGAATCGGTCGATGCATTTTGTCCCGAGTTTGCTGATCTGGCTCGACGTATTGGTATTGCTTTATTTAAGGAGGAGGACTGATGTCCCGCCGAGAACAAGAGGTCCCCGTAATTGCTGTTGATGGTCCAAGTGGCTCCGGCAAGGGAACGCTCTGTAAATTGCTGGCGCGTTCGCTGGGCTGGCATCTGCTCGACAGTGGCGCCCTTTACCGCCTGACCGCGCTGGCTGCACGCCATCATGGCGTCAGTCTGGATGACACCGAAGCGCTGGTGGTTCTGGCCGCTCATCTGGATGTGAAATTTATCGCCGGAGAGCAGGATGAAGAACTCCAGATCGTACTCGAAGGTGAAGAGGTCACTCTGGCGATCCGCACCGAAGAGGTGGGGGCCGATGCATCCGTCGTAGCCGCCCTGGGCCCGGTGCGCGAAGCGTTGCTGAGCCGTCAGCGTGATTTTGTGCATGCGCCGGGCCTGGTCGCAGATGGCCGGGATATGGGCACCGTAGTCTTCCCTGAGGCGCCTTTAAAAATATATCTTGACGCCAGTGCGGAAGAGCGTGCGAGTCGCCGTTATAACCAGTTGATTAGCAAGGGGCTGGGTGCTAGCCTTGAAGCAATACTGGACGATATCAGGGCACGTGACGACCGCGATATGAATCGAGCCGTCGCTCCCCTGAAACCGGCGCCTGATGCAATTATTCTTGATTCCACCAAGATGACGATCGACGAGGTTCTGCTGGCGGTGCTGGACGAAGCGAGACATAGAGGGTTGCGCTGACGCGGCCCCATTTTGAGGACCGAGGGTGATGAGCGAGAGTTTTGCTGAGCTGTTCGAGGAAAGCCTGAAAGACCTGGACATGGCGCCGGGATCGATCGTTACGGGCACGGTAGTCGCGATTGATAACGATTTTGTTATCGTTAATGCGGGGCTTAAGTCGGAGGGGGTGATCCCCCTGGAGCAGTTCCGTGACGAGCAGGGCGAAGTCAGCCTTCAGGTTGGAGACGAGGTCCGGGTAGCGCTTGAGTCGCTTGAAGATGGCTTCGGCTCCACCCAGCTTTCTCGTGAAAAGGCGAAGCGTGCTGAAGCCTGGGCGGTCCTCGAAAAAGCATACGAAGGCGAAGAGACCGTCACCGGCCATATCACTGGCCGGGTCCGCGGTGGTCTTACCGTGGATGTGAACGGTATCAACGCCTTTCTCCCCGGTTCTCTGGTTGACGTTCGTCCCCTGCGTGATACTTCCCACCTCGAGGGCCAGGAGCTTGAGTTTAAACTCGTTAAGCTCGATGCCCGTTCCAACAATATTGTCGTCTCCCGCCGCGCGGTACTTGAAGCTGTCTACAGCGAAGAGCGCGAGAAGCTGCTTGAGAAGATGGAAGAGGGGCTGGTGCTGAAAGGGGTGGTGAAAAACCTCACCGACTATGGCGCCTTTATCGACCTCGGCGGTATCGATGGGCTGCTGCATATTACCGACATCGCCTGGAAACGGGTCAAGCATCCGAGCGAAGTACTCAAAATCGGTGACGAGATCGACGTCAAGGTCCTCAAGTTTGATCGCGAGCGCAGCCGCGTATCCCTGGGCCTGAAACAGCTGAAGGAAGACCCCTGGAATCAGCTCACCAAGGATTACACCGTGGGTGACAAGGTTACCGCCAAGGTAACCAATCTTACCGATTACGGCTGTTTTGCTGAGATCGCTGAAGGTATCGAAGGCCTGGTTCACGTCTCCGAGATGGACTGGACCAACAAGAACATCCATCCCTCCAAGGTCGTTTCCATCGGCGATGAAATCGACGTCATGATTCTGGATATCGATCAGCAGCGTCGTCGCATCTCCCTGGGGATGAAACAGTGTAAACAGAACCCCTGGCAGGCCTTTGCCAGCACCTACAAGAAAGGCGATCGCATCAGTGGTGCTATTCGCTCGATTACTGACTTTGGTGTCTTTATTGGCCTGGAAGGTGGAATCGACGGCCTCGTACACCTGTCCGATCTTTCCTGGGATGAGCCGGGTGAGACTGTGGTCAAAGAGTATTCCAAGGGGCAGGAAGTTGAAGCGCTGGTGCTCTCTATCGATCCGGAGCGTGAACGCATTGCGCTGGGTATCAAACAGATGAATTCCGATCCGTTTATCGAGTATGCCGATCAGAACCCGAAAGGGGCGATTGTCACCGGTAAAGTAACGGAAGTGGACCCGCGTCAGGCTACAGTCAGCCTGGCTGAGGGCATAGATGGCGTTCTGAAAGTCTCGGAATTGTCCCGCGACCGTGTTGAAGATCTGAGCAGTGAACTCTCTGTAGGTGACGAGATCGAAGCTGCGATCATCAGTGTTGATCGCCGGAATCGCGCTATTAACCTGTCGGTAAAACAGGTTGAGATCAAAGAGCAGAAAGAAGCGCTCAAGTCTGTCCAGGAGAAGGCCGATGAGGCAGCTCCGACGACCATTGGTGATCTTATTAAGGCGCAGATGGAAAAACGGGATTCCTGATCAGGTCGCCGGACCCGCTGGTCCGGCCCCTAACTTCGGCGAGGAGCTGATATGACAAAATCGGAATTGATTGAGCGTCTGATTGATGCGCACCCTCAGTTATCGGTAAAGGATGTCGAACTTGCAGTTAAAACCATGCTTGATCATATGACGGAGGCCCTGTCTGAAGGGGACCGGATCGAGATACGGGGTTTTGGCAGTTTTTCTCTGCATTACCGGGCGCCGCGCATCGGTCGTAACCCGAAAACCGGTGATTCCGTGCCTCTGCCGGAAAAGTTTGTACCTCACTTCAAACCGGGTAAAGAGTTGCGTGATCAGGTAAACCAAAGCCTTCAGGACGAATCCTGAGCTGATATAGAGGCCGTTCTGTGAACTGGATCAAAACCCTTCTCGCTGCCGTCATCGGTTTGCTGATACTGGCAGTGGGGATTCTTTTTACCGTGCATAACACGGAGCCGGTCAGCATTGATCTGGTGTTCTTTACCCTGCCTGAGGCGACTCTGTCGCTCTGGTTGATTCTTGCGTTTGTCGCCGGCGGACTCTGCGGAGTATTGCTGAGCAGCCTGACCATCATGGCGTTGAAAACACGCTTGAGCCGTGCCCAGCGCAAGGTTACTCATAATCGAGAAGAGATAGATCGCCTGCGCTCCCTGGCGCTGAAAGACTCTGCCTGAGATGTCCTTTGATCCGCTCCTGCTGCTGTTGCTGGTTGCCGCCATAGGGATCGGCTGGTTCCTGGGTCGGCGCTCCCGGCAATCTGACGCGAGTCGCGGCAGCGAGACGCGCCAGGACGGAGCGTTGAGCCGTGAATATTTCCAGGGGCTCAACTATCTGATGAGCGACCGTACCGACGAGGCCATAGAGAGCTTCATACGGGCGCTCGAAATCAATTCCGATACAATTCCTGCCCATCTCGCGGTTGCCCGTCTGCTGCGTCGCAAGGGCGATGTGGATCGTGCTATCCGTGTTCACCAGACTCTGCTTGCCCGCCCCGGGTTGGAGCATACCGATTTCATCCGGATTCAGATGGCGCTGGCGCGTGACTATGAAGCGATAGGTCTGCTGGATCGAGCTGAAAATCTGTTGCACGAAATTATCCGCGACAACCCCGGTGCGGAGATGAAATCCAACGCGCTTGAGTTGCTGGTCAAGCTCTATGAAAAAGAGGCCGAGTGGAGCGATGCGCTGCGTATGGGGCGTCAGTTGGAAGCGGAAGGCCAGGGCCGTATAGGGCGCGAGTTGGCGCAATACTGTTGTGAACTGGCCGAAAACAGCCTGGCAAGAAAACGCTGGAAGGAGGTTCAGACCGGTCTGGCAGAAGCACTCAGGTTTAACCCCAGTGGTGTACGTCCCAACCTTCTTGGTGCCCGGATGGCGATGGAGCGAAGTCAGTGGCCGCTCGCTATCAAGCGCCTTCGCAGTGTTCGTGAGCAGGAGCCGTTGCTGGTTTCGGAAACGATTCCGTTGCTGGCCCGCTGCTATAAGGAGGTTAATCGCCTCGATCAGTTTGAAAGCTATCTTGAAGAGTGTATGGTGCACGCGCCGTCGACAACGGTGCTGCTTGCAAGGACTGATCTTCTTTGTGAGCGAGAAGGCGTCAGGGCTGCAGGGCAATTTATAACGGATGAATTGAAAAGCCGGCCATCCATTCGGGGCTTTAATCGACTGATAGATCTGCATCTCGAATATGGTTCCAGCAGTGCCAGAGAAAGCCTTACCGTACTTCGGGGGCTGACGGGGCAGTTGGAGTTGAGTAAGCCGATTTATCGCTGTGGACACTGCGGTTTTGCGGGCCGCACGCTGCACTGGCATTGCCCGTCCTGTCGGCAGTGGGATAGCACGCGCCCTATTCAGGGGCTGGAAGGTGAATAAACAGGTTGGTAACAATGAATAAAGTAGAAAAACCGGTCATCGTGGCGCTGGATTACCCGGCGCAAGCTCCTGCACTGGAGATGGCTGCGCGACTTGATCCCGCCAAATGTCGCGTCAAGGTCGGTAAAGAGCTGTTCACTCGTGAAGGTCCAGCCATCGTTGAAGCCTTGCAGAAGCAGGGGTTCGATCTGTTTCTGGATCTTAAATTTCACGATATTCCTAACACGGTAGCCAAGGCAGTGCGCGCAGCGGCGGAACTGGGCGTCTGGATGGTCAACGTCCATGCAAGTGGCGGCCGTCGGATGATGGAAGCGGCGCAGAACGAACTGGCGCAGGTGTCTGGCGATACCAAGCTGATTGCCGTGACGGTGCTGACCAGCATGGAGCGTTCTGACCTGGCTGAGATTGGGCTGGATATCGAGCCTCTGGAGCAGGTGCGCCGTCTGGCTAAGCTGACCAAAGACAGCGGCCTTGATGGCGTCGTATGCTCGGCGCAGGAAGCGCAGATGCTGCGCGAAGAGATCGTCGGTGACTTTGATCTGGTCACGCCGGGAATCCGTCCAGCCTGGGCCGCTGCCGGAGATCAGCGTCGTATTCTGACGCCGGTGGATGCGATTCGTGCAGGCTCAAGTTACCTGGTAGTGGGACGCCCGATTACCCAGTCCGAAGATCCTGCCCGGGCAGTCGAAGCGGTACTGAGTGAGGTAGCGTCAGCCTGACCCAGCGTTAAAGCCTTTGATCTGTAGATTTGATGCAGATCAAAGGCTGCATGAGAAGCACGCCGATATAGTAGGTTTCTGTTCAGTAATTGAGCAGTTGGTAACTGGATGGTTACGAAAAACTTACTAGGAATAAGGACATTCACATGCGTAAAATTCTGAAGGCGCTGACTCTGGCGCTCTGCTTTTTCTCCCCTCTCGCTTTTGCGGTTGATATTAACAGTGCCTCTGTTGATCAGCTGGCCAGTTCCCTGGAGGGAATCGGGCCTTCTAAAGCGGCTGCTATCATCGAATATCGCGATGAATTCGGGCCCTTTGTCAGCGTTGATCAGCTAATGGAAGTTAACGGGATAGGGCCAGCCACGGTAGAGAAAAATCGTGACCAGATAACCCTGGGAGCGGGTGATAGCGCGGAGTAGTGTTCAAGGCCAGCCATTCGGCTGGCCTTTTCTATGGATCTGTTTTTGCAACTACAGGATAAACGCGAGAGTCAGCGGAATAACGGCCAGGCTGGCCACATTGCCAATCAAAACAATGGATGCCACCTGATGCGGTTCCTGGTTATAGCGTTCGGCAACCATGTAGTTGAGTACCGCAGGCGGTAGCACACCGAATAGAATCAGAAACGCAGCGTCATTGCCCTCCAGGCCGAGCAACCAGATCGCTGGCACCGCGGCGATCAAGCCGCTCAGCGGTGTCAGTATTGCTCCCCAGGCACCGGTCTTCCAGTTCGAAAAATCGATGCTGGTCATCCTTACCCCCAGTGCAAACAGCATCAGTGGGATCGCGATCTGTCCGAGCATGTCTATCGGGGTCTTTACCGCGGCAGGAAGCGGAATATCGAACAGACTCCATGCCAGTCCGGCTACGCTGGCAAGGATCATCGGGTTGCGCGCCAGTTGCCGCAGATTAGTGCGGCTGTCGAGAATAAACATCCCCAGGGTGAAGTGGAGCAGGTTCTCCACGATAAACAGGACCACGGCAGCGGCCAGGGCATTTTCACCGAACGCCAGGACAATCAGAGGAATCCCCAGGTTACCGCTATTGTTAAACATGACGGGTGGAATCAGGGTGCGCGGCGATACGCCGATCAGACGGCAGACAGGCCAGACCAGCAGCCCGGAAAGAAGTACAACGATTAACGCGCCGAGTGCCAGGTCGACGTGCTCCAGTGGGTTGAAAGACTTGGCCGACATTACCGAAAAGATCAGTGCCGGTGCAAAGATATCGATATTGAGTCGGTTTGCCACTGACATGTCGGTGTGGGTGCGGCGGGCACAGAAATAGCCCAGGCCAACGATGGCAACCAGCGGGAAAACGGTTTGAAAGATGCGGTCAAGCAACAGCGAAAGCGAAGCGTCCATCCAAAGTCCTTATTATTGGGCGCCGCGCGGGTGAAACTGCCGGTGCCGGGACGCCCTGGGGCGTCGACCGGCAGGCGTCTGTAAGTTACATGTACTTCTTGCCGGTGGGAACGACAAAGACCGGGATCTTAGCTCTTCTTACCACCTGATGTGTAGTGGCGCTGTGATGGCCAAAGGTGTTTTCCTGGCCCATTACGATCAGGTCGGCACCGAGTTTTTCCGCTTGCGCGAGGATGGTGTCAGCATGCTGGCCCTCGGCAATGATGGGCTCTACATCGAACTTGATCTCCTGATCCAGCTCTTTTAGTTCCTCATCGCGATACTTCTCAACGCGAGTCTTCATCTGCTCCATAACGCGGGCGATCCCTTCGTCGTGCATCTGAGTGATCACGTCATCGGGGAGGTAGGTGTGGATCAGAGCGCGCCCCATTTCTCCTACCGGTTCTACCACATGCAGCATCAGCAGGCGCGCATTGAGGTTGTTCGCCAGTTGAACGGCCTGGCGAAATACCGGGCGGGTGTGCTCTCCCAGCGAAGAGGTATAAAGGATGGTCTTGATTGCAGGTAATGACATGGCGTTCTCCTCAGCCGGCGCAGGTTGTTTTAACCTCTGACCCGGTCCGTCGTTGGGTTGTTGTTCTTAATACACTGGTCCAGCAGATACACAATGGAGCGATACTCGATGCCGCTGTGGTGGCTCAGGCCAACTTCACAGGTGCGGCTGCTGGAGTACCCCCCGCTGCAGTGTTCCACCTGGGGCTTCAGGTTGCGCAGTGCGCTGGCGTTTAGTTCCGGCGTACTGAACCCCTTGTCACCGGCAAAACCGCAGCAGCCGATGCCTTCGGGAATGACAACCTTGCGGGCCAGTCGCGACGCGATGCGCGTAAGGCTTGTGGCCTGCCCCATGCGGGTTGCGCTGCAGGTGATGTGCAGGGCGATCTCCTCGTCCACCGGCTTGATATCGAGACGGTCCAGAAGGAAGCGGTCGATGAACTCTATGCTGTCATAAAGCCGTATTGCCGGGTCGAGCTGTTCGCCGAGCCTCAGGCTGCAGGGACTGGTGTCAGAATAGACCGGGATGCGGCCATTTTCCGTGATGTGCAGCAATTCCCTGTTCAGTTCACCGGCTTTGTTTGCCGCGGTATCAAATAGCCCCTTGGACTGGAACGGCATGCCGCAGCAGAGCGATTCCAGGTTGTTGGGGTAGATCACCTGGTAGCCGGCCTGTTCCAGCAGTGTGGCGGTGACCTCCATAAGGGGAGTGCTGTCAGCGGCGCCCCGCTGTGGACCCATGACCCGGCTGGCGCAGCTTGGCAGATACACCACCTTGTCCCTTGAATTGTCCGCGACCGGTAGATCTTTGTGCCGTTGTGGATTGCCTGTCGGCATTGCCGGGGTCCATTGCTGGACTCGATTGCCGGAGAGCTTTCTGACGCTGTCGGTCAGTCGGCGCATATTGGCTGTGCCGATCAGGCCGTGAGCTTTGTCGGCGCTGTTCAAGAGCAGGCTGCCGGCCTTGCTGGCGCCGCCAAAGTGGTTGGCAACCCAGTCGGCGCTACGGCTACCTTCGGGGTGTCGTTCATGGCGAATGGCTCGGGTGAGATCGCCGGTGTTGATACCAACAGGGCAGGCGGTAGAGCACAGACCGCAGGCTGCGCAGGTTTCCTCTCCCTGGTAGGTGTAATCACCGCGCAGGCTGGTAAGGCGTGCAGGATCTTCAGCGCTGCGTTCGAGGCGGGAAATTTCCCGCCAGAGTGCAATGCGCTGGCGTGGAGTGGTCGTCAGAGCGCGGGAGGGGCAGGTGGGTTCACAGAAGCCACATTCAATGCAGGCATCGACGAGTGTATTCGCCGCAGGCATAGGTTTGAGGTTGCTCAGGTGGACCCCAGGGTCGCGGTTGAGGATCACGCCTGGGTTGAGGATCTCTTGAGGATCGAGCAGGCGTTTGAGTTCCCACATCAGGTTGTAGGCTTCTTTGCCCCACTCCAGCTCAACGTAGGGTGCCATATTGCGCCCGGTGCCATGCTCGGCTTTCAAGGACCCTTCGTAGCGAGCGGTGACCAGCTCGGCTACATCATCCATAAGTCCCGAGTAGCGACGGATCTCTTCATCGCTATCGAACGCCTGGGTAAAGACGAAATGGAGGTTACCCTCGAGTGCGTGGCCGAAGATGATCGCTTCGGAGTAACCCCAGTGTTCGAACAGCCGGTGGAGGTCAGCAACGGCACTGGCCAGTTGCGGAACGGGAACGGCGATATCTTCGATGATCACGGTGGTGCCCGTCGTACGGACAGCGCCGACTGCCGGGAACAGGCCCTTGCGGATCGCCCAGTACTGGGCGCAGGTATCCGCATCGCTGGTGAACTGCACAGGTTCACTGGTTGGCAGCGCAGAAATCGCCTGCAGGATCTGTTCGATCTGCTGGCCGAGGCTTTGCTTGTCGGCGGCGCGGGTTTCTATCAGCAGTGCGGCGGCATCCGCAGGAAGCTGTCGAATAATTTCCGGCATCGCCTGTTTATCCTCGATAGAGCGCAATCCCGCCCGGTCGATCAGCTCCACTGCGTCGACGGGAGTGGGTTTGACCAGCGCTACAGCTTCGCAGGCAGTCTGTAGTTGATCAAAAAATACCAGTGCTGAAGCTTTATGGGGGTGCTCTGGCACTGTGCGATAGCAGATCTCTGAAATAAAACCGAGCGTGCCCTCTGAGCCGATCATCAGATGTTGGAGGATGTCGATCGGGTCTGTGTAATCGATCAGGGAGTTAAGCGCATACCCGGTGGTGTTTTTTAGCCGATACTTATGGGTGATCCGCTGAGAAAGCTGTTCATTGGCTCGGGTAAGTCGCGCCAATGAATCCAGGGCTTCGAGCAGGCTTTGGTGGCTGTTGCGGAATGCATCAACGCTGTTGGTATCGCCGGTATCGAGCTGTGTACCGTCGGCCAGGATCAGGCGCATGGAATCCAGGGTGCGGTAACTGTTATGCGCGGTGCCGCAGCACATGCCGCTGGCATTGTTGGCGGCAATACCGCCGATCTTAGCGGCATTGATCGATGCCGGGTCCGGGCCGATTTTGCGGCCAAAAGGGGCCAGGTACAGGTTCGCCTGGGCGCCGATGACGCCAGGTTGCAGCTTGATGCGCTGTGCATCGTCCAGAATTTCGTGGCCGCTCCAGCCATCGCCCAGTATCAACAGGACGGAATCGGTGATCGCCTGGCCAGAGAGGCTGGTGCCGGCGGCTCTGAACGTCAGCGCAATTTCCTGCTGGCGGGCAGCGCTGATGATGCGTGCGACCTCCGATTCGGTTTCGACCTTGACGACCAGTTGCGGCAGCAGGCGATAAAAGCTGGCATCGGTACCGTAGGCCAGTGTTCGCAGCGGATCGGTAATCAGTCGCTTCGCCGGAATGAACTGCTCTAGCGTGGCGAGAAATGCCTGGTGCTCTTGACGCATGGGGTCGCTACCTCGTGTTGGCCCGCAAGCTCGGGAATCTGTAGCTGGCGGATGCTTTTTCTTTAATTATTGGAGCGATTGAAAAATTGGTCATACCAATTTACCATCGCTGATGGGGTACTGTATTTTTTTTGATCGATACTTGTCAATTCCAGCGCGAATTGGTCGGCGGTATGCTGGCAACTGTGTTTTGTGGGTGGATATGGAATGAACTATCGCAGTGTGAAACAGCCGAAACTCTCTGACATCATCATGCAACGCATCGAAGAGATGATCATGGAAGGCGCTCTGAGGCCGGGCCAGCGGCTACCATCGGAAAGAGAGTTGGCGACGGAGTTTGAAGTATCCAGGCCGTCACTTCGGGAGGCGTTGCAGAAGCTCGCGGCCAAGGGGTTGCTGGTGAGTCGCCAGGGCGGTGGTACTTATGTCGCTGACAATATTGGCAACAGTCTTGTTGATCCGCTGCTTGATCTATTCCGCAGCCATCCGGAATCCCAGTATGACCTGCTGGAGTTCCGTCACGCGCTTGAGGGCGTATCGGCCTATTACGCAGCGCTCAGGTCGACGCCGGCGGATCGGGAGTTATTACAGGCGCGCCTGGATGATCTGCAGCATTACCACGATCGCAAAGAGTTCGATAAAGAGGTGGCGGCCGATGTGGAGTTTCATCTGGCGATTGCCGGCGCTGCGCATAATGTGGTGCTGCTACATATGATGAGGGCGCTGTTTAACCTTCTGCATCAGCATATTGGGGATAACCTCAGCAACATCTATCCGAAGGCGGATGTACGGCAGAAAATTCATGAGCAGCATCGTGTGCTGATGGATGCGATCTGTGCTGGTGAACCTGAGGTGGCTCGTAATGCGGCGCACGATCATTTGGTCTATGTTGAAGAAGCGTTGCTGGAACAGGGGCGGGAAGAGTCCCGTGTTCAGCGGGCGTTGCGGCGCTTCAATCACGCGCCGTAGCGTCTCTTGTAAGAGTTATGTACAAAAATTACATGCATTCCTGGTTAAAATCTAATCAGTTTTGCGTTTTATGCGGTTTTGTAGACTGATTGAAATACTCTGTGTAGTATATTTACACACAATCAAAGCACCCGAAACCCTTGTGCGATGCAGCATTCAGGGCGCAAGTATAAGAAAATTACATACTCAGAGGTGCGATTGGAAAGCGCTCGAAACGCATGATCTGCGTATCGGGCGCTTTTCTCTGCAAACTGACGGCTTATGGAATCGGAGAAAGCACAGTGCATGATGAGATGATTGAAGATATCGATCCAATCGAAACTCACGAATGGATGGAAGCGCTTGAGTCTGTCGCCAAAAACGATAGTAACGAGCGTGCGCGTTACCTGCTGTCCAAGCTGGGCAGCCGTGCCGCAGAAATCGGCATCGGTAGTGCAGGCACTCTTAGCACGCCCTACGTGAACACCATCTCGCCGAGCGACGAAGTACGTATGCCCGGTGATCTGTTCATGGAGCGTCGCATCCGCTCATTCATCCGCTGGAACGCCATGGCGATGGTCATGCGTGCCAACGATAACGACGAGGGACTGGGTGGTCACATCTCCAGCTTCTCCTCTTCCGCCACACTCTACGATATCGGCTTTAACTACTTCTTCCACGGCGCCGAAGGCGATCGTGATGCCGATATGGTTTTCTTCCAGGGTCACATCTCTCCGGGTATCTATGCCCGTGCATACCTGGAAGGTCGCCTCACTGAAGAGCAGCTGGATAACTTCCGTCGCGAAGTAGACGGTAACGGTCTGTCCTCTTACCCGCACCCCTGGCTGATGCCGAACTTCTGGCAGTTCCCGACCGTATCCATGGGGCTGGGGCCGATTCAGGCGATCTACCAGGCGCACATGATGCGTTACCTGTCTGCGCGTGACCTGGTCAAGCGCGGCGACCGTAAGGTCTGGGCTTTCCTGGGTGACGGCGAGTGTGATGAGCCGGAATCTCTGGGTGCCATCTCTCTGGCGGGTCGTGAAGGACTGGAAAACCTGGTCTTCGTGATCAACTGTAACCTGCAGCGTCTGGACGGCCCGGTTCGTGGTAACGGCAAGATCGTGCAGGAGCTCGAAGGCATCTTCCGCGGCGCCGGCTGGAACGTCATCAAGTGTCTCTGGGGTCGCCACTGGGATCCGCTGTTCGAGAAAGACACCAAGGGTCTGCTGAAGAAGCGCATGGACGAAGTCTGTGACGGCGAGCTGCAGAACTACAAGGCCAACGGCGGTGCTTACACGCGTGAACACTTCTTCGGCAAATATCCGGAACTGGCCGAGATGGTCAAGGATATGTCCGACGAAGAGATCATGAACCTTAACCGCGGTGGTCACGATCCTTACAAGGTTTACGCGGCTTACCATGCAGCGATGAACCACAAGGGGCAGCCGACCGTCATTCTGGCGCAGACCGTAAAAGGTTACGGTACTGGTCAGTCCGGTCAGGCGAAGAACGATACCCACTCTCTGAAGAAAGTGGCGATGGACGACCTCAAGTCGTTCCGCGATCGTTTCAACATCCCGCTGTCTGATGATCAGCTGAAAGAAGTTCCGTACTACCGTCCGTCTCCGGATTCCGCGGAGATGAAGTACATGCTGGATCGTCGCAGCAAGCTGGGCGGTTTCTACCCGGCGCGCCGTACCGAGTTTGAAAAGCTGGAAACGCCTGAGCTGGAGGCCTTCTCCGGTCAGCTGAAAGAATCCGGCGAGCGCACCCTGTCTACCCAGATGGCACTGAACCGTGTTCTCAGCACTCTGGCGAAAGACAAGAAGATGGGTAACCGTCTGGTGCCGATCGTACCTGACGAAGCGCGTACCTTCGGTATGGAAGGTATGTTCCGTCAGCTGGGTATCTACTCATCCCAGGGACAGCGTTACGTACCGCACGACTCCGACCAGATCATGTTCTACAAGGAGTCCAAGACCGGTCAGATCCTGGAAGAGGGCATCAACGAAGCCGGTTCCATGTCTGCCTGGATCGCGGCGGCGACCTCCTACGCCAACAACAACTGCACCATGGTGCCGTTCTACATCTTCTACTCGATGTTCGGCTTCCAGCGTGTGATGGACCTGGTTTGGGCTGCTGGCGATATGCAGGCCCGTGGCTTCCTGATCGGCGCCACCTCCGGTCGTACCACGCTGAACGGTGAAGGTCTGCAGCACCAGGATGGTCACAGCCATCTGATGGCGCAGATGGTCCCGAACTGCGTCAGCTACGACCCGACCTATGGTTACGAGCTGGCTGTTATTGTTCAGGACGGTCTGAAGCGCATGTATCAGAACCAGGAAAACCGGTTCTACTACATCACTACTCTGAACGAGAACTACCAGCACCCGGCCATGCCGCAGGGCGCAGAGGAAGGTATCGTCAAGGGTATGTACCTGCTCGAGGAAGGTGGCAAGGCCGACCTGCGCGTCCAGCTGTTCGGTTGCGGTTCTATTCTGCGCGAGGTTCGTGAAGCGGCGACCCTGCTGCGTGAAGAGTTCGGCATTGAAGCGGATATCTGGAGCACAACCTCCATCAACGAACTGCGCCGCGAAGCCCAGGAAGTTGAGCGCTGGAATCTGCTGCATCCGGAAGACGAGCAGCGTGTACCTTACGTTCAGCAGGTCCTGGAAGGGCATGAAGGTCCGGTGGTTGCATCTACCGACTATATGCGCATGTACGCCGACCAGCTGCGTGAGTACATTCCGCGTCGTTACAAGGTGCTTGGTACAGATGGTTTCGGCCGTTCCGATACCCGCAGCAAGCTGCGTGAATTCTTCGAAGTTAACCGCTACTACGTCTGCATCGCTGCACTGAAGGCGCTGCAGGAAGAGGGCAAGCTCAAGCCTGCCGACGTAGCCAAGGCTATGCAGAAGTTCAATATCAACCCGGAAAAACCGGCCCCCTGGACCGTGTAAACCGGCAACTGAACATCTGAAGGTTAACGAGAGGACAGTATTGTGAGCACAACAAACATTACAGTGCCGGATATCGGTGGTTACGATGACGTTGATATCATCGAAGTCCTGGTGAAAGAGGGTGATACCATCGCTGAGGGCGATAGCCTGATCACCCTGGAGACCGACAAAGCTTCCATGGAAGTGCCGGCGACCGTTGGCGGCGTTATCAAAAAGGTTCTCGTCAGCGAAGGCGGTACCTGCAGCGAAGGCGACGTGATTGTCGAAGTGGAAGCGGAGGGTGCTGCTGAAGCGCCGGCCGCCGAGGCGCCTGCAGAAGAGAAGCCTGCTGAAGAGGCTGCGCCTGCACCCGCTGCTGCGCCTGCTGCAAGCGGTGGTAGTCGTATCGAGTCAGTGTTGATTCCGGATCTGAGCGGAGCCAGCGACGTTGATGTTATCGAAGTCCTGGTAAAAGACGGTGATAGCGTCGAAGAGGGCGATAGCCTGATCACGCTGGAGACCGACAAGGCCTCCATGGAAGTGCCTGCGCCGATGTCGGGTGTGGTTAAGTCCATGAAGATCAGCGAAGGCGCCAAGGTCAACGAAGGTGATCTGCTGCTTGAGCTCGAAGTTTCCGATGGCGGCGCTGCTCCGGCAGCTGCTCCGGCGGCGGAAGCGGCTCCTGCTGAAGCGGCTGCTCCGGCACCGGCTGCGGCCTCTGCCGCGAGCGGTGGTGTTGAACAGGTATTGATTCCGGACCTGAGCGGTGCCAGCGATGTCGACGTAATCGAAGTTCTGGTTAAGGATGGCGATAGCGTAGAAGAGGGCGACAGCCTGATCACGCTGGAAACCGACAAAGCCTCCATGGAAGTGCCGGCGCCGAAAGCGGGTGTCATCAAGTCCATGAAGATCAGCGAAGGCGACAAGGTCAACGAAGGCGATCTGCTGCTTGAGCTTGAAGTCTCTGGTGGTGCGGCTCCGGCCCCCGCTGCTGCGCCGGCCCAGGAAGCACCTAAGTCTGCAGCGCCTGCTGCGGCTGCCCCGCAGAAAGCAGCGGTGGCTCCGGCTTCCGGTGCGGACATCGCGGCTATGGACCAGAAGAACAAGTCTGTTCATGCGGGTCCCGCGGTACGTGCGATTGCGCGTGAGTTCGGTGTCGATCTGACCAAGGTTAAAGGTTCTGCCCGTAAAGGTCGTATCGTCAAAGAAGACGTTCAGGCCTACGTGAAATCCGTGATGAAGCAGGTTGAGCAGGGTGGTGGTGCAGCCGCGGCTGTCACCGGTGGTTCCGGCATTCCGCCGATCCCGGCGGTGGACTTCAGCAAGTTCGGTGAGACCGAGATGGTCAAGCTGAGCAAGGTGGACAAGATCACTCGCGACAACATGTCGCGCTGCTGGTTGAACATTCCGCACGTGACTCAGTTCGACGATGCGGATATCACCGAGCTGGAAGCTTTCCGTAAGTCGATGAAGGATGAAGCGGCCAAGTCTGGCGTTAAGCTGACCCCGCTGCCGTTCCTGATCAAGGCTGCTGCGATTGCGCTGACCCGTCATCAGAAGTTCAATGCATCGCTGCACTCCGATGGCGAACATATCGTCTACAAGAAATATGTGAACATCGGTATCGCGGTTGATACGCCGAACGGCTTGATGGTGCCGGTGATCAAGGATGCTGACAAAAAGAGCATCTACGAGCTGTCCAAAGAAGCGCTGGAGTTGGCTGGCAAGGCCAAGGATCGCAAGCTGAAGCCGAACGAGATGCAGGGTGCCTGCTTCACGATCTCGAGCCTCGGTGGCATCGGTGGTAACGGCTTTACGCCGATCGTGAACGCGCCTGAAGTGGCTATCCTGGGTGTTTCCCGTGCGGATATCAAACCGCGCTGGAACGGCAAGGAGTTTGAGCCGCGTCAGATGCTGCCGCTGTGCCTGTCCTACGATCACCGTGCAATTAATGGTGGTGACGCGGGTCGCTTCCTGACTGATCTGAACGGGCTGCTGAGCGATATCCGTCGCCTGCTGCTCTGATCTGATCGCTAGATCGATAAAAAAGCTCCTTCGGGAGCTTTTTTTTGTGCTCATCTGCTGGGCGCGGGTATTGATTGGGCGTGCCGGGCGGGCGTAATGCAGTTATAGAGCGCTGAATTGCAGGTGCTGGTTTCCTGCTGGCTTTTATCTGATATCCGCAGTGCTGGGGAAGGCTAAGTGAAACTAAGCTCTCGTGCTGCCGATATGGCAAGAAGCGGTAAGGGATCAAAATGGGAAGAGTGGTATTGCTCGACAGGGATGTCAGAATCGATAAGCGGGGTTCTAGGATCTGGTCGCGTATTGAGTGATCGTGTGTTAAGAGAGTAAAACGATTAGAAGCGGATCAAGCGAAGAAATGGTCGGGGTGACAGGATTTGAACCTACGACCCCTGCCTCCCGAAGACAGTGCTCTACCAGGCTGAGCTACACCCCGACTTGCTGTAATTTCGCAGTTGAAATGCGAAATGACTCTGGTACTGCTTGTGCAACCTGTTCAGCGTTTTACTGATGGTCTGGGAAACCGATCCGCTGTTCAAGTGAGCGCGAATTATAAGGCTTTTTCTTTGCCTGTCAATAACATGCGCCAGATTTATTGGTGTGGATAACCGCCGAATCTGTGTTGGTCGGGGTGACAGGATTTGAACCTACGACCCCTGCCTCCCGAAGACAGTGCTCTACCAGGCTGAGCTACACCCCGACTCAAATGGAAGTACCCGGTAAGGTCCTTCCGGCCGCTAAGCGATGGCGGGTAAGCCTCTTGCTCAAGCGACGCGGCGCATTATAGTGAGCTGCCTCTGGCATGCCAAGAGGATAAAGGGAAAAATGGTAGAGATTCTTTGCAACGAGATTATGTCGGCGGCTTGGGGGCCGGAAATTGGATGTTAGTTGGACTTTTAATCTTGCTGGGGTTTCAGCTCGCGGGTGAGCTGTTCGTGGTTTCTCTCTCTCTGCCGGTGCCCGGACCCGTGATGGGTATGCTGTTTATGGCGGTGTTCCTGCTGGTGGCAAAGCGGGGTGTTTCGGAATACCTGCGGCAGGTGGCTGATACCCTGTTATCAAATCTCGCCCTTTTGTTTGTCCCTGCCGGAGTGGGGCTGATGGTTCATTTGGATCTGATGGTGCGGGAGTGGTTTGTATTTGGTGTAACTCTGGTGTTCAGCACGGCGATCACCATGGGGGTGACTGGCTGGGTGCTGGTCCGGTTGATGCGCCGTTTCGAAAGGGGAAGGGGAGAGTGACTCCGTTCTGGGTTTATTTCGCTGCGCGGCCTCTGCTGTGGATCGTTTTGACGCTGGTGGTCTTTATCTTTGCGCGCTGGTTACATAAGCGTCTGGGTGGTTTGTCCGTTTTTCATCCGGTGTTGATTTCCATTCTGGTCCTGGTTGCGCTGCTTTCACTGACGGGGACGGACTACGATACCTATTTTGAAGGTGCCCAGTTTATTCATTTTCTGCTGGGGCCGGCTACGGTGGCGCTGGCGGTTCCTCTATGCGATTACTTCGACCGGCTGCGGCAGATCTGGTTGCCGGTGCTCGTGGCCTCTCTTTGCGGCGTGATTACCGCCATCATCAGTGCCAGTGGAATCGCCTGGCTGTTGGGCGCGGGTGATAAAACAATTCTAACCCTGGCGCCCAAGTCGGTGACCTCTCCTATTGCTATAGGGATAGTCGAGAAAATCGGTGGATACCCTTCTATGGCTGCGGGCCTGGTGCTGATGACCGGAATTCTCGGCTGTGTGCTGGCGCCGTTCGTGTTTCGTTTGTTTCGTATCGAGGATGATGTGGCGCGGGGTTTTGCGCTGGGGATGTCGGCGCACGGTATCGGAACGGCTTATGCGTTCGGTATCAGTGCCGCAGCAGGGGCTTTTGGTGGTCTGGCCATGGGGATTGCGGGGCTGTTGACCTCGTTTTTGTTGCCTTTGCTGGTTTCTCTGTTCGGTTTTTAACCGGGGTTGTTGGTTTGATAAAAATGTTGCGTGGCAGTAAAGTTGCGCGTTTCTGCGTTTGCTGCAATCTATGTCGGGAGAAAGCGTCTAAATGACACCACTGGAGCGTTATAAACAGGACCTGCAACGGGATGATTTTGCCTACGATCCGACCCAGGAGATGGCGGTGGGGCATCTGCAGCGTCTGTATGACGATCTTGTGGCGGCGGAGAATGCACCTCAGCCCGGGTTGATGCAGCGCCTGAGTGGCAAACTGCGCGGCGCCAAGGTGGAACCGGTTCAGGGTTTGTATTTCTGGGGCGGGGTGGGTCGAGGTAAGACCTATCTGATGGACACCTTCTATGACAGTCTGCCGTTCGAACGCAAGATGCGTACGCACTTTCACCGCTTCATGCAGCGAGTGCATCAGGAGTTGCGTGCGCTGGATGGCACCAAGAACCCGCTGGTAGCGATCGCGAAAAAGTACTCCGAAGAAGCGCGCATTATCTGCTTTGATGAATTCTTCGTATCCGATATTACCGATGCGATGATCCTCGGTGGTCTGATGGAAGAGCTCTTTGGTAATGGAGTTTCCCTTGTGGCAACTTCCAATATCGTTCCGGACGGCCTCTATAAAGACGGACTTCAGCGCGCGCGCTTCCTGCCGGCCATCGATCTGCTGAACAAGTATACCGATGTGGTTAATGTGGATGGCGGCGTTGATTATCGTCTGCGTACTCTGGAGCAGGCGGAGCTGTATCACTGGCCGCTCGATGCCGGTGCTGACGAAAGTTTGGAGAAAAGCTTCCGTGGGTTGGCGTCAGACTGTGAGCAGATCGTAGAAGGTGAGATGATCGAGGTGAACGGTCGTGGTATTCCGAGTCGCAGGGCCTGTGAGGATGTGGTCTGGTTTGATTTTAAAGCGCTCTGCGAAGGGCCGCGGTCCCAGAATGACTATATTGAACTGGCGAAAATGTTTCATGCAGTGATCTTGAGCAATGTGCCGCAGCTGGGGCGCTCCAATGACGATGCTGCGCGCCGCTTTATTAATATGGTCGATGAGTTCTACGACAGTGGTGTGAAGCTGATTATTTCAGCTGCGGTTTCGATCGAGCAGATTTACACCGAAGGGCGTCTGGAATTTGAGATTCAGCGTACCCAGAGCCGTCTGCTGGAGATGCAATCACATGAGTACCTGGTGCGTGAACATCGCGCTGGATGACCTGTGGATTCAGTGATATTTGCGCTGGATTTCGCAATATGACTTGTCTATAATTCGCGCTCCTCTGCAAGGGGTAGAGGATAGTGTACGTTGTCGCAGGCGCCTGGCGTGGGCGACAACCAATAACTATAAGGTAAGTCGGAAAGCGAACTTGATTCGGTTTCGAGGCTTAAAGGTTCAAGGTATAGATCAATGAGCACAACTGTTAGCGCTAAGCCAGCCGAAGTAAAACGCGACTGGTACGTTGTTGACGCCGAGGGCAAAACCCTGGGTCGTCTGGCGACTGAAATCGCACGTCGTCTGCGTGGCAAGCATAAGCCGGAATACACTCCGCACGTTGATACCGGCGATTACATCGTTGTTGTTAACGCTGAGAAGGTACACGTTACCGGTAACAAGCGTAACGCCAAGATGTACTACCGTCACTCCGGTTTTCCGGGTGGTCTGAAGGAAGCCAACTTCAACAAGATGGTTGATACCTTCCCTGAGCGTACTATCGAGCTGGCCGTTAAAGGCATGCTGCCGAAGGGTCCGCTGGGTCGTGCCATGTACACCAAGCTGAAAGTGTACGCTGGTGCTGCGCATCCGCATCAGGCACAGCAGCCGAAAGAACTGAACATCTAAGGGAAGGCGAATAATGGCTACTACTCAGTACTACGGCACTGGCCGTCGCAAAACCTCTACCGCACGCGTCTTCCTGCGTCCGGGTACAGGCAAAATCACTATCAATCAGCGCTCACTTGAGCAGTACTTCGGCCGTGAAACCGCGCGCATGATCGTCATGCAGCCGCTGGAACTGACCGAAACTGTTGAGAAGTTTGACGTTTACATCACTGTTGCTGGTGGTGGCGGTAACGGTCAGGCTGGTGCTATCCGTCACGGTATCACCCGTGCGCTGATGGACTACGACGAAGCTCTGCGTCCGACTCTGCGTCAGGCGGGTTACGTTACCCGTGACGCTCGTGCAGTTGAACGTAAGAAAGTCGGTCTGCGTAAAGCGCGTAAGCGTCCTCAGTTCTCCAAGCGTTAATTCGCTGGCTGCGGGCTTCGGTCCGCAGTGTCAGAACATCGAAAAAGCCCGTGGCCATCAGTGGTTGCGGGCTTTTTTGTGTGCATTGTTCCCTCCCCTGTTTCAGGTCAGTAAACAGTTGATATTTGGTCGCATGGGGCCTTTTTACCTTGTATCTATAGGGTAATTTAATTACCATTTGCGCCATTTGAAAAATCCTGATTTAGTGATTTTCATGACTGAAAAGGCGGCTGATCTTTTGTGTGTGCGAAAGCAGTTCGTCGATTGAGGGGAGATGAAGTTAATGAGCAATGACGGCGTGAATAAGGGTCGGCGCCGGCTCCTGATTGGAGCTACCTCTGCCGTAGGGGCAGTGGGTGCCGTTGGAGCTGCTGTCCCGTTCGTGGCTTCCTGGAATCCGAGTGCCAAGGCGAAAGCTGCCGGTGCACCTGCAAAGGCGGATATCAGTAAGCTGGAACCGGGTCAGCAGATGATTGTAGAGTGGCGCGGTAAGCCTGTGTGGGTTGTTCGTCGCGGACCGGATGCGCTGGCAAATCTGGAAAAGATGAACGACCGTCTCGCGGATCCGACCTCCGAAAAGCCGCAGCAGCCTGATTACATCCCGAATACCCCGGCCCGTGCGATTCGCCCGGAGATCGCGGTAATGGTGGGTATCTGTACCCATCTGGGTTGTTCTCCGACCTACCGTCCGGAAGTGGCGCCGGAAGATCTTGGTCCCGAATGGCTGGGTGGTTTCTTCTGCCCCTGTCACGGCTCCAAGTTTGACCTTTCCGGTCGCGTCTTCAAGGGTGTGCCTGCACCGACCAATCTGGTGATTCCGCCGCACATGTACGAAGACGATAACACGCTCGTTGTTGGTGTCGATCAGGAGGCAGGATAATGGCTGGTTCTCGCAACAAAGGTAATCCCGGCCTGATGGGCTGGATCGACGACCGCTTCCCGGCTACGGCCATGTGGGAAGATCATCTCTCCAAATATTACGCACCGAAGAACTTCAACTTCTGGTACTTCTTTGGTTCGTTGGCGCTGCTCGTTCTCGTTAACCAGATTCTGACCGGTATCTGGCTGACCATGAGCTACAACCCCAGTGCCGAAGGCGCTTTCGCGTCTGTCGAATACATCATGCGTGATGTGGAATACGGCTGGATACTTCGTTATCTGCACTCCACCGGCGCATCTGCGTTCTTCGTTGTTGTTTATCTGCACATGTTCCGCGGCATGCTTTACGGCTCTTACCGTAAGCCGCGTGAGCTGGTGTGGATCTTCGGTATGACCATCTACCTGGCGCTGATGGCGGAAGCCTTCATGGGCTACCTTCTGCCCTGGGGGCAGATGTCTTACTGGGGTGCCCAGGTAATCGTTTCCCTGTTCGGTGCGATTCCGGTAATCGGTCCGGATCTGCAGCAGTGGATCCGTGGTGACTATCTGATATCAGGTATCACGCTGAACCGCTTCTTCGCGCTGCACGTTATTGCGCTGCCGATCGTCATTCTGGCGCTGGTTGTGCTGCACATCATCGCGCTGCATGAAGTGGGTTCCAACAACCCGGACGGCGTTGAAATCAAGGATAAGAAAGACGCAAACGGCGTACCGCTGGATGGCATTCCGTTCCACCCGTACTACACCGTCAAAGATATCGTTGGTGTCGTCGTCTTCCTGTTCGTTTTCTGTACCGTTGTCTTCTGGTTCCCGGAAGGTGGTGGTTACTTCCTCGAGAAGCCGAACTTCGAGCCGGCTAACCCGTTGAAGACGCCTGATCACATCGCACCTGTCTGGTACTTCACTCCGTTCTACGCAATGCTGCGTGCGGTAACCTACCCGCTGTTCGGTGTGGATGCGAAGTTCTGGGGCGTAGTCGTCATGGGTGCGGCAATCGCTATCCTGTTTGTGCTGCCCTGGCTGGATCGTAGCCCGGTTAAGTCGATTCGCTACAAAGGCATGCTGAGCAAGCTGTGGCTGCTTATCTTCGCTGTGAGCTTCGTTATCCTGGGTGTGTTGGGCGCGCTGCCTTCTACTCCGGGACGCACCATGGTGTCTCAGATCTGTACCGTACTGTACTTCGCGTTCTTCATCCTGATGCCGTTCTACACAAGGATGGAAAAAACTAAACCGGTACCGGAGAGGGTTACAGGATAATGAAAAAGTATCTTATTGCTCTGATGATGGTGCTGGCCCCGGTTACGGCCAGCGCTGCAGGCGGCGCCGGTGTGCCGCTGGATGAGATGAATGTCGACCTGACAAACAAGGCTTCGCTGCAGCGTGGTATGGCTGCGTTCGTCAACAACTGCATGGGCTGCCACTCGGCTCAGTATCAGCGTTTCGAACGCGCTGCTTCTGATCTGGAGATGCCGAACGAGCTGGTTGTGGAAAACCTGATCTTCGATTCCAACAAAAAGGTTGGTGATCAGATGACCATCGCCATGCCGAAAGAAGATGCTCAGAACTGGTTTGGTAATCCTCCGCCGGATCTGACTCTGGAAGCGCGTCTGCGTGGTCCGGACTGGGTTTATACCTACCTGCGCAGCTTCTACAAGGACGAGTCCCGTCCTTGGGGTGTGAACAACACGGTATTCCCTGATGTGGGTATGCCGAACGTTCTCGAGCACCTGCAGGGTACTGTGGTTAACCACTGTACTCCGGAAGAGCTGCACGCTGGCGGTCATGAGAAGGTTGACCCGCTGACCGGTACTCGAATCGGCGGCTGCATGTCAGTCGAGCCGGAGACCGGTTCCATGAGCGAAGATGAATTTGACCGTTACGTTTACGACCTGGTCAACTTCATGGCTTACATGGCTGAGCCTTCGAAGATGGTCTCTGGTAAGATTGGTACTTACGTACTGATTTTCCTGGCGATCCTGTTCGTGTTCGCTTTTGCTCTGAAGAAAGAGTACTGGAAAGACGTTCACTAAACACTCGGGTGGTAAGTGAACACAGAAACTACGCGGTCTTCGGGCCGCGTAGATTTTTTGTTTAAGCATCCGACTTAAATTTTATGGGGATATAGTAGATGGGCGTAGTGGCTAAGCGTTCTTCCATGACCTTTTACTCGAATGGCGATGATCATTACAGCCATCGTGTGCGCATTGTCCTGGCTGAGAAAGGGGTCGCAGTGGACATCGTGGACTGCAAGGAGAGCGACCTGCCGGAAGATGTTGCGGCGATGAACCCGTATAACAGCTTGCCGACACTGCTGGATCGTGAGCTGGTGCTCTACGAACCGAACGTGATGATGGAATACCTCGACGAGCGTTTTCCGCATCCGCCGCTGCTGCCGGTTTACCCCGTTGCACGTGCGGAGAGCAGACTGTTTGTTCACCGTATCCAGAAGGACTGGTGTGATCAGGCTGATGTGATCCTTGCGGGTAAGGGATCCGATGCTGAGATCGAAAAAGCGCGCAAAGAGTTGCGTGATGGTCTGGTCGCAGTATCGCCGATTTTTGCTGAAAAGCCGTTCTTTATGAGCGACGAGTTCAGCCTGGTAGATTGCTGTATCGCTCCGCTGCTTTGGCGTTTGCCTGTCATGGGTATCGAGCTGCCGGAAGCGCAGTGCAAACCGCTGATCGCTTACATGGATCGGTTGTTTGAGCGTGAATCCTTCCAGGCCAGCCTGTCTGACGCTGAACGCGAGATGCGTGACTGAGTTAGCGGGTGCCTGAACCCGAGTTTACGAAAAGGGATGAAGTGGTGCTTCATCCCTTTTTTGTTATTGAAAGGAGGTAGAAATGTCCGTTTCGCCGAGCAGGCCATACCTGCTGCGTGGATTGTTTGAATGGCTTAACGACAATGAGCTGACGCCGCATATCGTCGTGGATGCAGGTCTTCCCGGTGTGATTGTGCCGCTTGATTATGTGCAGGATGGTCAGATCACGCTGAATATTTCGCCGGGGGCTGTGCGTAACCTGTTGCTGGATAATGTGGGCGTAAGCTTTAATGCCCGCTTTGGTGGCGTGCCGATGGATGTGTTTGTGCCTATCGAGGCTGTGTTGGCTATCTATGCTCGAGAGAATGGGCAGGGGATGGGTTTTGGCATGGAGCCTGGTGCCGATGTACTGGCTGCAGCAAAAAATCAGCCAGACCCGGAACCGCCCGAACCGGGTCCGGGCGGTGGTGGTCGGCCGTCTTTGCGTGTCGTGAAATAAACGCTAGATAAAAGCTCAGTCGATATATTCGAAGACTTTTACGATCTTGCGGACGCCGGTGACGCTGCGAACAACGGCTACGGCGGTGTCCGCTTCATTGCGGCTGACCAGGCCCATCAGGAAAACCGTACCGTTCTCCGTAACCACCTTGATGCGGCTGCCAGGGACGTTGGCGTCGGTCAGTAGCTGAAGTTTGACGCGGCTGGTCAGATAAACGTCATTGGTGCGAACGATGGCGGAAGTGGGGCCGGCAATTTCCAGTTCATTATGGATCTTGCGCACTTCCCTGACGCCGGCGGCAACGGTTTCAGCTTCACGACTGATGTTCTGGTCGGGGACCTGGCCGCTAAGCAGTACCTGTCCGTTGAAGCTGGTCACGTTCACATGGGACTGCGACAGCGCGGCGGATCCCTTGCTGATATTGACCAGAACCTTGGTCTCGATCATTTCATCCTCGACGTAGTTGCCGAAGGTGCGGCTGCCTCTCTCTTCTTCGATCGGCCCTTCACGGGTGGCGCTAACGATGCTTGCGCAGCCGTTTAGCAGCGCGGTTCCCATTAGCAGTGAAAGAGCTACAGCGGATCGTTTCATTATCAGGCTCCGAATAGTTGGTAGTCGATCAAATCGCACAAGCAGTGCAGAACGAGTAGTTGAGTATGGTAAACGAGTGACTCGTCATCACTCGGAACGCAGATCTCGATTTCGTCCCGTGCCAGCAGGGCGGTCATGTTGCCACCATCGCCGCCTGTCAGTGCAATGACCAGCATCTCGCGGTCGTGTGCCGCCTGAATGGCTTGAACCATACTGGTGCCACGCCCGTCAGGCGAGATTGCCAGCAGAATGTCGCCGGGCTGTCCCAGGGCGCGTATCTGTTTGGCATAAACTTCCGCAAAGCTGCTGTCTTCTGTAATGGCGCTCATGGCAGCGCTGTCAGCATTAAGTGCCAGTGCCGGAAGGCCTGGGCGCTCATGTCTGAAGCGGCTTAACAGCAGTGACGAAAAATGCTGGGCCAGGGCTCCGGCGCCGCCGTTGCCGACACAGAGAATCTTGCTCTCGTTGACCAGGCTGTGCAGGAGAAGTTCACTGGCTTCCGCAATCAGCGGGGTGTAGTGCTCAATGGTCTGGGCGTTAATTTCCATTGAGTTGTGAAACTGGCTGACGATGCGGTCTTCTAGTTCCATTCGCTCTTGTATCCGGTAGTCATGGGCGGAAGGCGTCTTTATACCATATCGGGGGCTCTCGAGCCGAACCGGATTCAAAGGCGATTACATCGAACCGGCAGGGTCGTGAGCTCCATTCGGGGTGCTGTTGCAGTAGCAGTTGTGCGGTCTGAATCAGTTTTCGCTGCTTGATACTGTCCACAGATTGGGCTGCACCGCCGAAGTGGCGGGAAGAGCGCTGACGGACCTCAATGAAAACGATGGTTTCGCCTTCGTTCATCACCAGGTCGATCTCGCCCATGCGGCAGCCTGCGTTTCTTAGCAGGCTGCGCAGTCCCTGTTTTTTAAGGAATATCTCGGCGGCCTTTTCGGCATCCTTGCCCTTGGCTTTGCGATCCATCGCGGCTCCGGTTATTCGCTGGTTGGTATCGTCTGCTGTGGTTGCTCCGGCAGTGAAGGTGTTTGAAGCACGGGGACGCCGTCGTTAAACCTGGCCCAGGGCAGGGTGCGTTTAACACGCCCCTGGTTATCCAGGCGCAACAGGCCGGTTTCGCCCTCAACGAAGGCGCTCGGGTTTTGGCTCAACCCGGTCAGGTACGGATAGAGCTTGTAGGCGTCAATGCCGAGAGCATAGAGTCGGCCGAAACGATTTTCGGTGTCGTTGCGGGTCTGCTGCAGCGCCCGGTGTGCTTCGCTGGCCGGCTCCAGTACCCAGGGTAGATCTAGGAAGTTGATGCCGTTCAGGTCCACATCGCGGGTTGAGTCTGGAGTGCCTTCGTAAATATGGGAGGTGGCATAGACCGGAATATCGCCAGCAAAGTGGAAGGCGAGCATCGGTTTAATCTGCCTTGCATCCTGGGGTAGAGCGGTCATCACGATGGCGTCGATATCGCTGCGCGGGGTCTCATTAAAATCAACGCTCTGGCCGATGGTGCGGCGTACCTGCTGGGCGCGTGCCTGGCTCTGGTTGGTCAGTAGCAGCTGGCTTATCTGGCTGGACAGCTCGTTGCTGCCGGTATAATCGAGGCGGGCGGTAACCTGGCCGCCGAGGGCGTTGAAAGCCTGTTCGAAGCTGGAGGCTAGATGCTGCCCCCATTCGGCGGCAGGGATGATCAGAGCGGCGCGTCGGTGGCCATCTTGCCAGGCTTTTTGCGCAACCAGCTGGGCTTCCTGCTCGGAGGAGAGGTCAAGCTGGTACAGGCTTGAGTTCTGAGGGCCTCTGTTAAGTGCGAGTACCGGTACTGGAAAGTTGTTGATGCTGCCAAGCTGGGCGACATAGTCCTGGGACAGCGGCCCGATAATCAGATCAAGTTGCTGTTGCTGCGCAAGGCTGGCCAGCTGCGCCGGGGTTGATACCCGGGTGCTGTCGATAGAGATGATTTCGGGCTGCGCCATGCCTGAGTTGGAGGTCATCATCGCGCTGTAAAAGCCTTCGCTGATAGCCCGGGCAGGCTCCGCCAGTTGGCCGCTCAGTGGCAGCAGCAGGCCGATTCGGCTTACATCCATAATTTCCACCCGCTTCGACTGCAGGCCCTGCGGGGGCAGGGTGTAGGCGGGATGGTTTTGCCACAGGGTCTGCCATTCGGTCATGGCGCTGCTGCCCTGGGTGATGTCACCGGTTTGGGTAGCAGCGAGAGCCAATTCAAACCAGCCCTGCTCGTAGAAGTCGTTGTGCGGATCTGTGGCGGCCTGACGCAGTGTGGAGATCGGTGTCTGCTTTAGCAGGCTCCAAATCTGATCATGCGTGGCCTGTGTCTGTTCTGAAGTCTGCTGCAGTTGCGCGATCGCGATCAGCTCACGTGCTGCATCAATGGGCTGGTTCTGAAGGCTGAATGCTTCAGCTCGCATGGAGCCCAGTGTCGATTGCTGCGGCTGTGACAGGCTGGGCAGGGCGCGGGTGTCGAGTACGCGCAGGGCGCGGTCGCTGTCGTTATCCCTCAAGGCTTCATCAGCACGCAGTCGCGCAATATCGAACGCCAGGCTTGGGGGCAGGTTTTTGGTATCGATGCCTTCCAGTAGAGAAAGCGCGCGTTTGGTTTCGCCCTGGCGCATCAGCGACTGTGCAGCCTGCAGGCGCAACTGGGCGGCTTCGATGGGGGGAGCGCTGTCCGCTCTGGCCAGTATTTGCTCTATTTCCCCTCCTTGGGACGATGTACGGCTGGTAGATATCGGGCCAGCGCAGGCGCTTAGCAAAGATATCAACAGGATACAAAGAGGCAGTCTGGTTTTATTCGTCATATACTCGGACACCCGGAAGTATGGATGGATAACGATGTCGGAACCTGTTCTCTATATAGTCGCGACACCTATCGGCAACCTTGGCGATATTTCTTCGCGTGCGCTTGAGGTACTGGCGAGTGCTGACCTGGTCGCAGCCGAAGATACCCGCCACAGTGGTCGGTTGCTCGCGCACTTTAACATTAAAGCGGAGATGATATCAGTTCACGATCATAACGAGCGTCAACGCGCTGAACTGATCATTCAGCACCTGCAGAACGGGGCGCAGGTTGTGCTGGTTTCCGATGCGGGTACGCCGCTGATCTCTGATCCAGGCTTTTATCTGGTCAGGGCTGTACGTGAGGCTGGCTTCAAGGTTTCTCCCGTGCCGGGCTGTTGCGCGTTTATTGCTGCGCTCAGTGCTTCGGGGTTGCCGTCGGATCGGTTTCTGTTTGAGGGGTTTCTGCCTGCCAAAAGTGGTGCCCGCCAGCAGCGTCTGTCGCAGCTGAAGGCAGAGGTGCCAACGCTGATTTTTTATGAATCCACACACCGTATTCTTGCCAGTCTTGAGGATATGGCTGCGCAGTTTGGTGTGGAGCGTTATGCCGTAGTGGCGCGGGAACTGACGAAAACCTTTGAAACGATACATGGCGCCAGTCTTGGAGAATTGATCGACTGGATGCGTGCAGACCCGATGCAGCAGAAAGGTGAGTTTGTTGTGCTGGTGCATGGGGCTCCTGAGAAGGAAGCGGTTATCGATCCGGAGGCAGAACGTATAGTGCGCCTGCTTGCCGCAGAGTTGCCGCCGAAAAAAGCCGCAGGTCTGGCCGCCGAAATTACCGGTTTGAAAAAGAATATGCTGTATCAGGTGCTGATCGCTGATTGATTTCGCTGCGGGGCATCGGCTCAGCACTTTCTGTGCTTGCTATCCCCGTGGCGATGTTTATACTCCGCCGCGGGAGTCAGCCAGGCAATCGCTGCTGCGTTCGCGCAGGGGAGGAAAGTCCGGGCTCCGTAGGGCAGGGTGCCAGATAACGTCTGGGCGGCGAAAGCCGACGGAAAGTGCAACAGAAAGTATACCGCCTAAGCGGCCCTAGGGTTGCCGGTAAGGTTGAAATGGTGCGGTAAGAGCGCACCGCGTGGGTGGCAACATTCCACGGCGATGGTAAACCCCACTCGGAGCAAGACCAAATAGGGACCCTTAAGGCGTGGCCCGCGCTGGGTCCGGGTAGGTTGCTGGAGGTCTGTGGTGACGCAGATCCTAGATGAATGATTGTCCACGACAAAACCCGGCTTATCGGCTGACTCCCACTTCTCTCTAACTGATTGTTCTTATTCAGTTATAGGTTTGCTCAGTACCACTGGATCGTCAAGGTGGACTACAGAGTGGACTACATTACCCTTCGAAATCGTATCTATTACCTGCAAGCTAGAGAGCCTAAAGGTCATCCTGTACGTGTCTCATTACGAACGGAGAGCAGATTAGTCGCCAGAATGCTTGTTGGTCGCCTCTTCGGATCAATTTTGGCTTTTCGTTCAGGGCGTCTACGTGGTTCAGAACTTAAGGCTCTAGCCCGCAAAATCGCCGCTGAGCACGAAAAAGCATCTTCAGAGTATGACCATCAAGTCTTGGCAAAAAGTCGCTCAGAACTCTCTGTGCGGCTTGAGGACCGTTGTGAAAAAGATATGACTGTTTTGACTGAGCAGCTTCAGAATGATCCAAGACTGCAGGTTGACGATCTTGGGTTGGTGCACAGTAACCCAGCCAAAGAACTACAAGACAAAGTTGACGTTAGTGGAATAGCGTTCGGAGAGCTAGTTGAGACGTTTCTAAGGTGCAAAGTTGATGATGCGGCTAAGCCTCTGACAGAGAGGCTGCAAAAGGAATACGAGAGGTACATGGACTTCGTGCGCCACGTTAGGCCTGATTTTGCAGATCTACCTATAGACCGTATTACTAGAAAGATGGTCAAGTCAGTCGTGATGGACTATCTGAGGTTACCCAAGCGTAATAAGAATCCGTATAAGCAGCTTTCATGGTTAGAGTTGCTAGAGTACAAGGATGAAAATGAGATCCCTGTTGACGACCTTCAAGCTGGCAAGACTGCAGATAACTTCAGGAAGTGGTTGCAGGGTGTTTTTGCTTATGCAGTTGAGGGGGAGCTTCTATTGGTATCCCCTGTCACGAAACTTAATCTAAACCTAGATCTGGAATCCGGTCGAGGGTACTACAGAGCGAATGAAGCCCTGAAGATTGAGTCTGGTCTTGTGGGTTGGAAAAATGACCAACAGAAGTGGGTGGGGTTGCTGGCGCTATATCACGGGTGTCGTGCTGGTGAGATCACTCAATTGAGGAAACAAGACGTTAAGCGAGATTTAGCGTCAGGGCGTTGGTACATGGTGATCACTGAAGCTGCAGGTTCAACGAAGACCAAGGAGAGCAATAGGCTTGTCCCTATACATAAACGACTGATTGAGCTTGGTTTCATTGACTACGTGGATAATCGTAAGGATGTGTTACTGTTTCCTCGGTGTTATGGTCAAAAGATGACCCGGTGGCTTTATAGGCTTCAGGAAAGCGTGGGCGTTGAGCAGTATGATGATCTAGGTAGAAAACGCGACTTCCATTCATTCAGGCACTCTGTTGTCACTCTATTGCGTAGGGTAAAAGGAATTAATGAAGTTGCTATTCAAGCAGTGGTTGGCCATAGACGTACTAATATGGGAATTACTGATATCTACACTCATGGGTTTGAAGTCAAGGATCTGGTTCAAGTAGTAGATGTGTTGGATTTTAAATCATTATAAGAGTCAAATATGTCAGACTCGTACTCCTGGTAGTGAAAACGAGTAAGTCACTATTAAAACGAAAGGAAAAGATCTTGAGGCTATGTTGTGAGGGGGGTAAGGGTAGTCCACAGTAATTAAATTTGCTTTTTTATAAAAGGTCGTCAGGCTAGGTGGTACGCCCAATAAGGGGAAAAATTGTTTTTATATTTAAGTTTGTTTTAATAGCTCTTTGTAAGAGTTAGAAATAAGGCTGATAATATCGTCATATATTTCTTTAAATAAAATTTCCAGATAAAATGAGTTATCAAAAGTGATTTTTTTGATGGGTTTGTCTGGGTTGTCAGGAAGTATGACTTTATGAGTTGACGGGTAGTGTGACTTATCTATTGCGCTTGGTGACTCTATTTTGTAACTAGACTGTACCCTTAGTGGAATGCTATATCTGTGCTGCAAGCAATTACGCAGACTGCATATGTAATCGTAGCTAAATGTTTTTTTGAATTCAGTAAGGACTATGTGTAAACTTTGATGGTTATCACACAAAAGGTTTCTGCTTATAATCCTATTAAAGCTGGAGTCTCTACTGCTTATTTTTAACCTGCAGGCTAATGCTAGTTCTTGTGAGAAAATGTCTAAAATAGAAGTTAGAGCATTAGAAATAATAAATGCAGACTCTTCAGGGTTTAACTTTCCAGTAGGGATTAGATTGTTAGTAGTTTTATAAGCTTCCCAGCCGCTGAAACCGATTTTATTAATTTCATCTAGCTTTTTTCTTACAATGTTTACTCTAACATTCAAAGCACCATGAATTTGTGCTAATTCCTCTGCTTTGTCATCGTCTAGTTTACTTTTTGCATAAGTTATAAATTCGGTTTCTAAGTGGAAGTTTTTAGAGGATGCATTCGTGTTTTTTAGGATGGCATCACTCATCTTGAGACCAAATACTAACAGAGTTTTATAAAATATTGATTCGCATTTATGGCATTTAAACTCTTTCCCGTTCCTATATTGGTCCCACTTAATGTTATTTAGAATGTGAGTTTCATCACATTTTGGACAAGACATTATTATGTAGTAGTCACCACAGCCATTGCATTTGTGTCCAATGCCTTTATCTTGAGCTAATAGTTTTTGACTTTCTGTACTGACTTTGACAGGTCCGTCACATCTCTCACACCTAAAGTAAACATCCTTGTCGCTTGAGATAAGTGGGGTGATTAGTGAATCCATGCTTTAGGTAACCTATGTCTTAGATATATAAAATTCTTATAGGATGCTATGGTTTTGCATAATAGAACCTTATTGTTAGCGTATCTATCAACACAAATATGACATAGTCCATTCATATCTAATGATTATTTTTCCGGTACATAAGTCCTATATAATATTAATAGGGATATACGTACCGGAAAGTCACTTCTTGGATTTGACCATCATCTTTCCTCTACCGCTTCCACGAAGGCTGATGCCATGCTCCTTGCAGAATGCATGAAGGGTATTGCTATCATCATAGTTGTTTTGAGCATCTTGGATGGACTTCCAAATACGTTTCATTGGACGTTCACTCACAGTTGAGCCTCTTTTGATATCACTTGTTTTGTAGGTTCCATCTGGAAGGGTGACGACATAATTTATAAACATATTGTCGTATTCATCAGTGGGTCTTCCCGTGCGACCTTCGCTGTTATGCTTTAGCCCATCAGACAAAACAAGATTTGAGTCTGTTAATATCTGGATTTCAGGCATGTGTTTTTCAATTTTATTCAGTACATAATTGAAAGAGTTTCGATCACTGGTATTGAGCAGGTAAATATCACTTTTAGAACAATTTCCTTCTTTGTCAATAACAGATCTACATCGAATTCGGTTAATGGCTTGGATGACTTCTGCGGCCAAATCTGAGTGTTTAATTTCAGTGCGCTCAGATTCTATTTCTTCAGCAATATCTGAATGGTTATATTTGCGAATTGCACATAGTCCAGTATCACTAGTTATGTGTAAATTTGTAGTATGTGTTTCAGGTTTGTTGAAAAAACCGATTATGACAATCTTGTTGTAGTCTTTAAAATCGTTCTTACCGGTTAAGTTACCCCAGTGCCCTATTTCAATCCCTGGATGTGTAGGGTATCGATAATCATTTTTTATAATATTTAAAAAATCTCTTATTTTTTTCGCTACGTTTGCATGCGTAACAATTAATATTTTATCTTCTAGCTCATTTTTTGGTTTTCTTTTATCAAATTCTGCAGAAAGAACTTCTAACGCGTATTCTTCCTTGAAAGGAGATAAGTACTCAATTAGCTGATTGAAATGGTCTCTAATATTTTCTAGTGTTGACCATTCATCAAGTTGCTTACGACCTAGGTTATAGATTTGCTCGGACACGTGTAGAGTAACATTTTTATAACGTCTCAATTTGCTTGGTATAGAGACAACGTCAATATTTTTATGTAGTTTATATATCTGGTTTATGTCGGCTGTGGCGTCTAGAATAACCGTATTTTTATCTTGGATATCTATCCAGCTAACAGTGTTTAGTGCCAGCCCATAGAGTCCTTTACTGAAGTAGCAAATATCTTGGGTCTGAATCGCGATAAGAGTATCAATTAATTCCTTAAGCTCAAGAAAATTTGTTGAGCTATCGATCCTCTTAAGAATCTTTGCTTTATCACCAGAGCAGAACGACTTTAGACAGTTTAATGAAGCCAACGGGTTTTTAATTGTTTCAATTTGCTCATTCGATGCGTAAACACCAGAAGAACGAGTTATTTTATTTTCAAGGCTATCCATTAGTTTCATAATGGAGTTCAAGTAATCTTTTTCCTCTTTTAGTTTCTTCTTGTCACTGTCTTGGAGTAGGTTATCAGCTTCGAGTAACTCAGTTATTTTGCTGGTTGCTGTCCGGAAATCATCTAAAGTTATTCTGTGGTCGTTGATTTGACTTATTGACTCGTCAATGATGATGAGTGACCTAGGCTTTTTCCTATATGTATTCAGCTTTTTTAACCTTTCAGAGTCTTGCAGAGCTAAAAGGTACTGTGCGTGCGTTATATAGAGAACTTGGGTGTTTCCGAGAAGAGTATCAGATAAATTGTGATCTGCACTATGGTAGTTAGCTGTGTGAGCTATTTCGCTTTTGTTGATTGAGTCGCAAGCTTGTTCAGCTTCGGCAGTGAAAAAAGTTATTACTAAAACGCCTATATCTTCAAGCTCCTCCAAATCATAAAACTTTCTTAGGTAATGGATGGTTGCCTGAGATTTTCCGGTACCTGTTGGCATGGAAACGACTTTCTTACGGACAGGCTGAGTGCAAGATTGATTGTTTTCTATAGAGTCGTTGTAGGTGTGGAAAAGTGTTTTCCAAGCTTCAATCAATTTTGGTGACGATACGTTGGAGAACTCTTTTGTCCAAACTGCATCAGAAAACTCTTGTGCAAGAGCTGAAGGATCCGGCAAAGAAATCATTTACTACCTCCTTGTATGGTTAGTTAGGGCTCTTGTTGATGCTCAAGTGGCGAGAGCATAAAGTCATTTTGAATTTTATGTGAGTGTGAGCGGTGACTATCAAACAAGAATCAGTAGACAGGGTACCTTTGTAGAACTGTCAGAAAATACCCCCTAGGGGGCCATGCGTCAGGGTTAGGCTGCTTTATTCCAGTGTCGCTTTACAGTGGCAAGGCTGATACCAAGGTGGATAGCTGTTTCAGATTGGCTTAAGCCTTCTTGCTTTGCTTTCTGCACTGCGTTGGTTGTGTCTGTTGCTACAGGCCTCCCTAGTTTTTTACCCTCGCTCTTAGCCCTTTTCAGCCCTTCACGTGTGCGCTCTTTGATTCGGTTTCTCTCAAACTCTGCAAAAGCCGTAAACATCTGTAGGATCAGCTTGCCTTCTGCTGATGCCAAATCTTTAGAGGGTAGATCTAGTGATACAACGCTGATGCCTTTGTCCATTAGCATTGTGATGGTCTGCTGAACGTCAATGTTATCTCTTCCCAGCCTGTCCAACTTCAGCACTACCAAGGTGTCTCCTGATTCCAGCTTGTGATTAACCAAGGTGGAGAATGCCGGTCGTTTCATTGCCTCAACAGATCCTGAGATGGTCTCAGAAACAACGCGTTGCTCTTCTACTTTGTAGCCTGCTGATTCAATTGCGTGAATCTGGTTGGCGGTCGTCTGTTCGTTGGTGCTGACACGGCAGTAAGCGAAGATGCGTGACATGGCGTTGATCCTTGCTGGTATCATCTAATGTGGTGTCATTATTCATTTGGTGTCATTAAGTGTCAACGCTATTTTGTTGACACTACTAGACGAGGGGTTTTTCTGGTGTCATAAAACGAACGATTGATGACCCAAAGCATGAGGCAGGTCCTCCATCGTGTGCTAGGGACCAAGTCACACGTTCGCTTTGGCAATGGTTTGACCATGCTCTGGTATGAATTGAATTGCTCCAGTAGCCTATGGTTTTAGGAAAGCCACAACAAACTTTTAAATGCCACTATCAAGGAAGGTTCATGGCTAAGCCGACTCTTCTGCAGTGCCCACGATGTAGTGCGCGGATTGAACCCGATAAGCTTCGTAGTCATCTTCACGAAGCTCACAGTTCTCTATATGGCTTTAGTCATGTTCAACCGCCTGATGTTAAGTCCAAACCGAAGCCTAGGGTTAAAAGAAGCCTAGGGTTAAAAAAAGAGAAAAGGTAATTCATGAGTTATGCCCGATTTGCGGAGGCGATGGTGGCGTCACCGGGGGTGCTATAAGTGCGATGGGAGCGGTTGGGTAACAAGCCAATAGTGAAAAAATTGTTGCATATTGGCTTGTTGGGCGAAGCTTTAAGTACAAAAACTGTACTCGTATGGTTTCAGCCAAGTTAGAGGGGCTGGAGTGGAATGCTCGATTTGAGCAATGCGAGGAACTCAGCGGTGCTTGTGGCTGAAAGTGTCTTTAGCGAAAGTAATAATGGCAGATAGGCAACATTTTCTGTTTAACGGTTTTTCAGCGGTTAATCGTTCAATGTGCGCGGTGGCAACCTCTGCCGCCTTTCTGCTCATTTCCTCGCACTTCTTTTCTATTGCCGTTGCTCCAGTAAGAAGTCTAACGTTCAGGTTCTGTTTCTGTGGAGTGTTTAGTTCAGCAGATTGAATAACCTCAGCTAAGACTTCACCGTACTTCTCGACCAATGTCATGAGTAATTCTAGGTCGGGACGTAATTCAGGCGCATAAAAGTGCACCAGCATTGCTAAACGGCTGTGGGGGATTCTTTGTCCATCTGACGCAATCCGCTCCCCAAACTGTACTTGCATCAAGGCTTGCCCGCTTATGTCTCTATAACGGTGTGCAAACTCGTCGAGCACTTGTGCCAATTCCTCAAGTTTACTTTGAGTTAGCTTTACTGACTCCCACTTCATCTGTCGCCTGGCGTGAGCGTTTGCAGTAAAGTAGGTGGTGCCTGCTCCGATAACCCCACCAAGCAATGTACCTATAATCCCAATCCAATTATCCATGGCTTTCTCGATTGGCCCTATTCCTTGTAATGAAAGTAGTTGTTTATCTTTAAGATTATGAATATAACTAGTTGATATACAATGCTTCTTTGAATCGTTTAGCCAATGCTTCATTGTCAATTAAGTTTTCATGCTGAAGCCTTAAAGGCTGGTTTTGGAGGTAGGAGTAACTGCTTTTCTCTAAAGAGGGATGTAGGTGGATCTTGAAGGTGTGCGGTTCGATGGTTAGCAAGTGGTTGTCAAACAAACGGTGAATATCGACCCTAAGTAACAGCCCATTGCTTATATGATTAGACTTATTTCCGTCATACGGCATTATGTGTGCTGCTTCGACTATCGCTTCGATTGCCTCACCGGTAACCATACACCTTAAATCATAGTGTTGTATTAGTTCGTTCCTAAAACGCGCTTGTCCGTCTCTTGCTGTCAGAGTAGTTAAGCGTAAACGTTTGTCGCCTTCCAATGTGTACTCTTGAGAGGGTTCAGGTGTGATTGTCGGTCCATGAAGGTCATCGCCATATTCTTCAAAAGAGGATAGGAGGGGGGAGTCTGCTAGGTCTTCATAAGGACGAATGATAGAGTCTATCCCTTCTAAGAACCGAATCTTTGAAAACACCGCATAGGCGTCTTCTTTGTACTGAATCTTCTGCTTTCGGTCAGACCATAGCGATTCTAATTCCTCTAACTCAGCATTCTGAAGAATCTCACCTATTGCTTCTCGGGTTAGGAACTGGACTTCTTGTATTGGCTGGTTATTTCCTTCTTGGTTAGTGGAAACTGCTTCATGAGGCTCTACTGGGCGTTCATGAGTTAGGTGGTGTCCTAGCTTCTCTCGCATGTATTTTTCAATATCAAGAGAAGCTAGGGGGCCATGGCTCTGGCGCGGTGATTTAACAAGCCCCGATTTGGGCTGGTGGTTGAGTGCCATTGTCTCCATTTTTGTTGGCTTCCAACCTCGCTTTTTCCTACTCATACTTGCCCTCCTTGGTCGCAAAAAGCTAGCTGATTTCAGTCTAGAAGAAATCACTCCCGATGCACGCCAGAACCTATTCCACCAACTTTCAGGAGGTTGCATTAGGTTAGCACGCTGATTTGTAAATTCCTTTCCTGTTTGGACTACAAATTGGACTACACTAGCCTCAATTCGAAATGATTTATTAACCGTACTGAGCAAGACCAAATAGGGACCCTTAAGGCGTGGCCCGCGCTGGGTCCGGGTAGGTTGCTGGAGGTCTGTGGTGACGCAGATCCTAGATGAATGATTGTCCACGACAAAACCCGGCTTATCGGCTGACTCCCACTTCTTCCTTCTATATTGTCCTGCAGTTCCTTTGGCTCTTCTTGAGACCTGCTCATTAGCGGGGCCGCTGCGCTAATGTCGATCACTTCATTTGCTAGACTGACCTCAGTTGTTGTTGGGAGGTTGTCATGAAGCTCAAGTCTATGGTCGTCTCGATATTTACTGTTTCCGCACTCTCACTGAGTCCTGTCCTGGTGCAGTCGCTTGCGCCCGTCGATCTGGGGGCTCAGGTATACGCCAAAGGTGGAAACGGTGGCGGTAATGGAGGTGGAAATGGCGGAGGAAATGGCGGAGGAAATGGTAACGCCGGTGGTAATGGAAAAGGCCAGGGTAACGCGGGCGGCCTTGGCGCAAGGGGTTTGGGTGTCGCGACAGAGGGTAAGGGTAATCGGGGGCGCGGTCTGGGTAATAATCGTGGGCAGGTCGCCAGTGCCCTGGGCGCATTGAATGCGGCCCATGCGTCACCCACTGCGCGACTTAATGCGGCGCCCAACTCCCGGGTCGGATTGATCGCGGCTTATGAGCGGGTTGTGGAAGATGGGATCGCGCTGTCCGAACAAGTGGATTCTCTGACCGAAAGGATCGAACAGCTCGAAGATCAACTGGAAACGCTTGAAGAGGGGACTCAGGCCTATGCGGATGTAGAGGCGGAGCTAAGCAGGGCTCGCTCCGATCTGGATGGTGCAACCACTGATGGTTTGAATAACCAGGCGCAGGCCGAAGTGACGGCGTTAGCGGAAGCGGCCAATAAAACCCTGTCACCGAGCGTTGTTGCCGAGGTTAACTCTCTGCTGGGCATAGAATCAGCTGTTGCCGATGAGGTCGCGGATAAAGTGAGTGGCGAAACTCTCTAGCAGGTGTTATTTAACAGAGGGTTGGCTGCCCGCCCGCCCAAAAAAAAATAAAGGAAAGTCGGCTCTGGCTTGGTGAGAGGGCTCGCGTTTATGGGCTGATTGGCTCTTTTACTTTCCGCAGAGCCTCAATCAGGCTATCCAGTGAAAACGCGGTTTTCCTCATGAAGCTGTTTGCCGCGCGTTCTGTGCTGGGTCCCCAGATTCCATCGGGGTAGCCCGCAGGGTGGCCTAATTCGTTTAGGCGTATCTGGGCGTACCTTATGCGGTATTTCTTGTTGAGCGGCAGGTTTCTGAGTGTGCTCTGAGGAGGCGCCTGTCTCTGGCGCTTCTGATCCAGGTTGTTAATTAACTCCGTGGCCCTCAAGCTGCCCAGCTTGCTGGCGCTGCTGAGCCACATCATTCCCAGGTTTTTATTTCTTGGGCTGCCTAAACCGGATAAATAGCTGACTCCGAGCAGATACTGGGCTTCCGGGTATCCGCGCTCGGCAGCCTGGCCGCTCCACTGAACTCCCCAGGCGGGAGCTCTGTCTGTGCCATAACCGTTGAAATAGATTTCACCCAGATAATGCATCGCTTCGCGGTGGTGCTGTTGTGCTGCGGGCTTTAGCCAGTGACGGGCTTCTTCATAATCAACATGGGTTCCGCGGCCCAGGTAATACGCCATGCCCAGCATGTATTGAGCGTTGCTGTGGCCCTGCTCTGCAGCGTCGGTGAAATATCGAAGGCCCATCGTATAGTCTTGCAATACATCGGCGCCGTTGGTGAAGCGCAATCCCATCTGATACTGAGCATCGGCGTCCCCCTGGCTTGCCTTTTCGGCAATATCGCGAGTGGGGGTGGAGGAGCCGATCAAACCGATTTGAGTGCACCCACCCAGCGTTATGAACGCACCGGCTGTGAAAAACAGTGCCAATCGTCGCATAGGTCGTTCACTCCCCAACTTGAATTTTTCTATCGTTCAGTGCCCTGCTAGAAAGCTAGCGAAGCCCTGGTCAAATATCCACACGCGGGCGTGAAGTTTGCCTGCCGGGCGTGTTCGAAGTTGATCTATTTTGGCGATGTGGTTGTTTTTTAAACAGTAATTCTAGGTTCCTTAAAGTCCCGGATTTCGCACTGACGAAACTGCTGCCGATTAGATCGGAACTGCCACTGTTTAAGCGTTCATCCAATCTCTGTTCCGTTTTTGTTACAGCTCAACGCTGAGACCTTTTCCACAGCCTTACTCACCCCAGATAACCTTGATTTGGGTAGTGTTGATACCTATAGTGTCGCATAGTGGTACAAAGTGGGTAAAAGTGGTTAATTTTGGGGTGTCCGGTGGGAATCATGTTCCGCGGAATGAATCCGATCAATCTCGACGGCAAGGGGCGCCTGGCGATCCCTTCGCGCTATCGCGAGTCGATTTCGGATCACTGCGACGGGCGCATGGTTGTGACCATCGATACCGAAACAAAATGCCTGCTGCTTTATCCACAGCCCGAATGGGACAGTATTCAGGAACAACTGGAACAGTTGCCCAGCTATGACCCTGGTGCGCGGCGCGTAAAGCGCCTGCTGATCGGACACGCGACGGATCTGGATATGGATTCGGCTGGCAGGGTGCTGCTGCCGGCGCCTCTGCGAGAATACGCGGTTCTGGAAAAACGCATCGTTTTGCTGGGGCAAGGCAAGAAATTCGAGATCTGGAGTGAGGATCTCTGGAATGCGACCCGGGATACGTATCTGCAGGATGAAGCTGTGGGTGCGGAGCTGCCTGAGGAAGTGAAAACACTATCATTATAAGTAAAGGGCCCGGGCATCATGCCACAAGCGTTCAGCCACACAACGGTACTGCTGGAGGAGGCTGTAACCTCACTCGTTGCCGACCCCTCCGGGTTCTATGTCGATGGAACCTTTGGACGTGGTGGGCATTCCGAACGAATTCTGCGTGAACTCGATGAGCACGGCCGTCTGCTTGCCATCGATAAGGATCCCGAAGCGATCGCCCATGCGCGTGAACGTTTCGCCGATGAGCCGCGCTTTTCCATCTGCCACGGTTCTTTCTCTGAGCTGGATCGATTCGTTGCTGATGCCGGCATGGCCGGCAAGGTATCCGGCATTCTGCTTGATCTCGGTGTAAGTTCTCCACAGCTTGATGATCCCGAGCGCGGTTTCAGCTTCCTAAACGACGGTCCGCTGGATATGCGCATGGACACCAGTAGTGGCGAAAGTGCTGCCGAATGGATCAATCGCGCAGCGGAAGAAGAGATCGCTGATGTCATTTATCACTACGGTGAGGAGCGGTTCTCCCGTCGTATGGCGAAAGCGATTGTAGCGGCCCGCGAAGAGGAGCCGATTACGACAACCGCCAGGCTGTCGAAGATTATCGCTGAGGCAAATCCGCGCTGGGAGAAGGGCAAAAACCCTGCGACGCGTGCGTTTCAGGGGATTCGAATTCATGTGAACCGTGAGCTGGAAGATATCGAGCAGGTGCTGGAGAAGTCCCTTGATGCTCTGGCCGTGGGCGGTCACCTGGTAGTGATCAGCTTCCATTCGCTGGAAGACCGTCTGGTGAAGCGTTTTATCCGCAAATACGTGAAGGGTGACGAGCATCTACCTCCGGGTATTCCGGTTACCGATGACATGCTTAACCAGCGTCTGACCAGTGGCGGTAAAGCGATCAAGGCATCCAAGGCTGAGGTTGATGCCAACCCACGCTCGCGCAGTGCAGTGATGCGAGTGGCGGTGAAAAAGGCATGAACGGCCTGAGGTCGAAGCTCGGGCAGCTGCTTCGCATCTGGTCAAAGCCGGCTTCGCAGTCGGTAGCGCCATCGAGCAGTGAAGAGCTGAGGATTCTTGGGGCGGCCGAGTTGGTACGCCCGGCCGGAACGCTTTTTCTGGCAGTGCTGTTGGTGATCGCCTCGGCCATGCTGGTGATCTACTCCGCCTACGAATATCGGCGCCTGTTCAATCAGCATCAGGTACTCAGCTCTCAGGGCGAGGATCTGCAGGTGGAATGGGGGCAGTTACTGCTCGAAGAGAGTGCGTGGAGTTCAAACAACCGGGTGGAAACCCTGGCGGACAAAAAGCTTCAGATGACAACGCCGGAAAGGGACAACATCGAGATAGTGCGGCATGAGCGATAAGGCAACTGACAAGCAGGTCAAGGGAGGCGTAGCCCAGGCTCTGGCGGCACGAGGTTGGCGCCTGTGGCTGGTGTTCGTCCTGCTGGCGCTGATTGCGGTGGGTATTCTCGCGAAAATGCTCTCCCTGTCGACCGAGGACCAGGCATTTCTGCAGAGTCAGGGTGACGCACGCTCGCTGAGAACCATGCTGCTGCCCGCTCATCGCGGCCTGATTACCGATCGCAATGGTGATCCGCTGGCGGTCAGTGCGCCGGTGGCGACCATCTGGGCGGACCCGAAAATGACCAACGTGGGCGACCCTAACCTGCGACAGCTGGCGCAGCTGCTGGATATGTCGCGGGAAGAGTTACTGCGCGATCTTAACAAGGACCGTGAGCGCCGTTTCCTTTACCTGAAACGCCAGGTGACACCGGAGCTGGCGAAGAGCGTATCCGGGCTGAATATAGCCGGTATCCACGTGGATCAGGAATACAAACGTTACTATCCGGCGGCGGAAGTGGCTACCCATCTCGTCGGCTTCACCAATGTGGATGGTGAAGGGCAGGAAGGGCTTGAACTGGCCTATAACGACTGGCTCAGGGGTGAGCCGGGGCGCAAGCTGGTCATGAAGGACCGTACCGGGCGTACGATCAAACATATTCGCTCTCTGGCGCCGGCTCAGCCGGGCAAAGATCTGACGCTGAGCATCGATCTGCGTCTGCAGTACCTGGCCTACCGGGAGCTCAAAGATGCCGTAAACACCCATCAGGCGGATTCTGGCACTGCTGTGGTTATGGATGCACACACCGGCGAGGTGCTGGCGATGGTCAGTCAACCCTCTTACAACCCCAACGATCGCAGCAACCTGCTGACATCGGCGCTGCGTAACCGGGCGATGACCGATATTTTTGAGCCCGGTTCTACCATGAAGCCGATTACCGTAGCGACGGCGCTGATGACCGGCCGTTACACCCCGGACACCGTAGTGGATACCACGCCGGGGTATATCCGCGTGCGTAACGCGACGATCAGGGATCACCGAAATTACGGCGAGCTTAGCCTCACCGGCATTATCACCAAGTCGAGTAACGTCGGCGTGACCAAGCTGGCGCTGGATATGGAGCCGGATGCGATCCGCAACGTGATGCACAATCTGGGAATTGGTCAGGTAAGTGGCACAGGCTTCCCTGGCGAGCGCAGCGGTACCCTGCCGTTCCTGAGTGAGCGTCAGACGGTTGAGCGCTCAACCGTATCTTACGGCTATGGCCTCTCGGTGACGGCGCTGCAACTGGCTCACTCCTATATCCCGCTTGCCGATGGCGGCATGCAGCGGCCGGTTTCTCTGTTGAAGTTGGAAGATGGCGAAGTGCCGACGGGTAAGCGGGTGATGCCGGAAAACATTGCCGACGAAGTGCTGGCGATGATGGAGACCGTTATCTCAGATCAGGGCACCGGGCGCAGGGCTGCCGTAGATGGCTACCGCGTGGCTGGCAAAACCGGCACTGCTCACAAGGCCAGTGGTGGCGGCTATGCGGCCGACCGCTATTTTTCCGTGTTCTCCGGCATCGTGCCGGTGTCGAACCCGCGCATTGTCATGGCCGTCATGATCGATAACCCCAAGGGGCAGGAATACTACGGCGGCGCAGTGGCGGCGCCGGTGTTCTCGCGGATAGCAACAGGAGCGCTAAGGCTGCTCAATGTTCCGCCGGATAAATGGCCTCAACCCGATAAGCAGCAGGTGGTGGCGAAATGAGCAGCGCAACCGAAATGCAACTGCAACAGCTCTTGCCTCAGGTGCCGCAGCGTATTGCGGCATTGCGCGTTTCCGGGCTTTGCCAGGATAGCCGTTGTGTGCGCCCCGGAGACCTGTTCTTTGCCCGCTCCGGTGGGCAGCACCGGGGCAGCGATTTTATCCCTGAAGCCGCGCGTAAAGGCGCGGTAGCCGCGGTTGTCGATGAACTGGAAGTCACCGAAGAACAGGCTCAGAGCCAGGAGCTTCCGGTGATTCGTGTCGCGGGTCTGAATAGCCAGATAGGCGTTGCCGCCAGCCGCTTCTATGGTGAGCCGACCCGTGAGATGCGGGTGATCGGAATTACCGGCACCAACGGAAAAACCTCCTGCGCCCATTACTTGGCTCAGGCGTTGAACGCCTGCGGTCTCAAGGCTGCACTGATCGGCACCGTAGGTAATGGTTTTCCCGGACAGTTGCGTGAGGCAACGCATACGACCCCGGATCCTATTCGTCTGCATGCGGAGATGGCGCGTTTGCGCGCCGAAGGGGCAGAAGCGGTCGTGATGGAAGTTTCCAGTCATGCGCTAGATCAGGCCAGGGTGGCCGGTGTGCAGTTTGATGTGGCCGCGTATACCAACCTGACCCATGACCATCTGGACTATCACGGTAGCATGGAGTCCTACGCGGAGGCTAAGGCGCGCCTGTTCACCGAGTATGGCGCGCCCATTCAGGTTCTTAACGCTGATGATGCGGAGGGCCAGCGTCTGCTGGGTCAGCGCTGTCCGGCTGGCGGTGAGCGTATCGGCTTTTCTACGCGTGACAGTAATGCCCAGGTTTATGCGGATGCACTTGAAATGCGCTCGCAGGGGCTGATGTTCGAGCTGCATACGCCTTGGGGCGAGACGCTGGTGGCTTCGCCGGTGCTCGGTGAGTTCAATGTGTCGAATCTGCTGCTGGTGGCTGCTGTTCTCGGCGGGATGGGCTATGAGACCGGCAGTATCTCCTCGGCGCTGGCGGCGTTGAAGCCCGTCAGTGGGCGCATGGAAGTGGTCAATGTGGGCGGCTCCCCAAGCGTTATCGTTGATTACGCACATACGCCGGATGCATTGGATAAAGCGTTGCAGGCGGCCGGAGCTCATCTCAACGAAAAGGGACGGCTGTGGGTGGTGTTTGGTTGCGGTGGTGACAGAGACAACGCCAAACGCGCAGTAATGGGCGAGATCGCATCGAGAGGGGCTGACGAACTGGTGCTGACCAGCGATAATCCGCGCTCCGAAAATCCGCTCAGTATTTTGCAGATGATTAAACAAGGTATTCCCGCCGAACGGTCCGTGCATATCGATGCGGATCGAGCCCAGGCTATTGCCTGGGCCATCGCTCATGCCCGTGATGAAGATACCGTGCTTGTGGCAGGAAAAGGTCACGAGACCTATCAGGAAATTGAGGCTGTACGTTATCCGTTCAGCGATCAGCAGCAGGTCCGCGAGGCACTTGAAAAGAGGGGCGCGCAATGATTGCTGATTTCTCCCTCGAAGCGCTCGCCAGAGTGTTGGATGTGGACAGCGTTGATCAGCCAGAGCTGACCTGCAAACGACTGTGTACGGATACACGAAAAGTGGAATCGGGTGATCTTTTTCTGGCGCTGAAAGGCCCCAGATTCGATGCCCACGATTATGTCGGCGACGCCAGTGGGAAGGGGGCTGTGGCAGCGGTGGTTGACCATGGTGTCGACGCTGATGTGCCGCAGTTGGTGGTCGCCGACACCTTAGAGGCCCTTGGGAAACTGGGTGGCTACAACCGCCTGGCTTTCCAGGGGTTGCTATTCGCTGTGACCGGTAGCAGTGGCAAAACCACCGTTAAGGAGATGCTGGCGACCATGCTGGCAACGCGGGGGGGCACACTGGCTACCCGTGGCAACCTTAACAACGAGATCGGTGTGCCGCTGACACTGCTGGAGATCGAGCCTGAACATGAGTACGCAGTGATCGAACTGGGTGCCAGTGGGCTTGGTGAGATCGCTTATACCACCAGCCTGGCAAAACCCAGGGTGGCGATCCTGACGAATGCTCAGGGAGCGCACCTGGAGGGCTTTGGCAGCCTGGAAAATATTGTTCGGGCGAAGAGCGAAATCTACGAAGGTCTCACCGAAGGTGGCGTCGGCGTAGTTAACCTTGATGATCCGCATGCCGCTTTCTGGTTAAAAAAACTGAACGAATTGGGAAGGGATGCGGTCACTTTCGGGGTCGATAATCCCGGAGCTGACCTGAATGTTGCCAATGCGAAGGTCGGAGCCCGCGGTACCTGGGGCGGTGAACTGCATTACCGCGGCGAAAGCGTCGCTGTATCCCTGGCAGTTATGGGCCGTCATAACCTGGCTAACGCAGCAGCTGCCGCTGCAGCCTGGGTGTCGGCCGGCCTGCCGTTGAACGAGGCCGTATCCGGGCTGGAGGCTTTTCGTGCCGTCCCTGGGCGCCTCTGTCCGCATATTCTGCCACAGGGCGCATTGCTGATTGATGACAGCTACAACGCCAATCCGGGAGCCGTTAAAGCAGCGATCGATGTGCTGATGGATCAGCCCGGTCCGCACACCCTGCTATTGGGCGATATGGCGGAGCTGGGAGATGAGGCGGCAGAGTTGCACGCCGAAGTTGGCCGTTACGCGGGCGAAGCCGGTGTCGAGCGCTTGCTGACTAGCGGAAGCCTGTCGCAGCAGGCGGCGGCTGCTGCCGCAGAACAGGGTAGTGAAGCCAAGCACTTTGCCTGCTTTGAAGACCTGCTCGTTGAGCTTGAAGAATTGGATTTGACCACCGGAACGCTGCTGGCCAAGGGCTCACGCAGTGCCGGTATGGAGAGGGCGGTAAAAGCCCTCATGACTGGAGAATAACGACACATGCTGCTCCTTTTGACCGAGTTTCTGTCCCAGTTCTACAGCGGGTTTGCCGTATTCGGCTATATCACGCTGCGCGGCATCCTGGGTGTATTGACGGCGCTCGGCCTGTCTCTGTTTATTGGCCCGCGATTGATCCGTCAGCTCAAGTTGAAGCAGATTGGTCAGGCGGTGCGTGACGATGGTCCGCAGACCCACTTGAGCAAAGCGGGTACGCCGACCATGGGCGGTGCACTGATTATTCTATCGATCGCGATCAGCACCCTGCTGTGGAGCGATCTTAGCAACCGTTACGTCTGGATCACCCTGGGTGTGCTGCTGATCTTCGGTGCTGTCGGCTGGGTCGATGACTGGCGCAAAGTGGTCGAGAAAAATCCCCGCGGCCTGCCGGCCCGCTGGAAGTACCTCTGGCAATCGGTGGGTGGCCTGGGGGCTGCGATTCTGCTCTACATGACCTCCCAGAGTGCGGTTGAAACCACGCTGATCGTACCCTTCTTCAAGGAGTTTACGCTGGAGCTGGGTATCGGCTTCATCGTATTTACCTACTTTGTCATCGTCGGCAGTTCCAACGCGGTCAACCTGACGGACGGGCTTGATGGTCTGGCGATCATGCCCACGGTCATGGTCGGTGGTGCGCTGGCCGTATTTGCCTATCTCAGCGGCCATGTTCAGTTTGCCAACTACCTGAATATTCCTTATGTCGCCGGTGCCGGCGAGCTGATTATTTTCTGCGGCGCCATCGTCGGCGCGGGACTTGGCTTCCTCTGGTTTAACACCTATCCGGCCCAGGTGTTTATGGGTGACGTCGGTGCTCTGGCCCTGGGGGCCGCCTTGGGTGTGGTCGCCGTCATCGTGCGTCAGGAGCTGGTCCTGGTGATCATGGGTGGCATCTTTGTGATGGAAACAGTCTCGGTGATTCTGCAGGTCGCGTCGTTCAAACTGACCGGACGTCGCATCTTCCGTATGGCGCCGATCCATCACCATTTTGAGCTTAAAGGCTGGCCTGAACCGCGCGTTATCGTGCGTTTCTGGATCATCACCGTGGTGCTGGTGCTGATCGGTCTGGCTTCATTGAAAATTCGATAGGGCAAGAAGATGAGTCTGATAGCGACAGATAACAAACGTGTGGTCATCGGTCTGGGACAGACCGGGATGGCATGCGCACGCTATCTGTTTGCCCGTGGCCTGGCCTTCTTTGCCTGTGACACCCGCGACAATCCGCCGGCAGCGGAAGAGTTTCGTCGTCAGTTTCCGGGTGTTCCGCTCTACTGCGGTGCCCTGGATGCGGACCTTCTCAGTCAGGCATCGGAGATGCTGTTGAGTCCGGGCGTCGGTCAGGCTGATCCCGCGATTCGGCAGGCCGTTGAGCGTGGCGTGCGCCTGAGCGGTGATATTGATCTGTTCTGCCAGCAGGCGAAGGCACCGATCGTCGCCATTACCGGCTCTAATGCGAAGAGCACGGTGACCACCCTGGTGGGAGAAATGGCTCTCGCCGCCGGCCTCAATGTAAGGGTTGGCGGCAACCTGGGTACGCCGGTGCTGGATCTGCTTGATGATAGCGCGGAACTCTACGTGCTTGAGCTTTCCAGTTTTCAGCTGGAAACCACCAACGATCTGCGTGCAGCGGCGGCAACGGTGTTGAATATTAGCCCCGATCACCTGGATCGCTACGATTCGATCCAGGGTTATCACGCGGCGAAACATCGTATCTATCGGGGCTGCGGCTGCGCAGTTACTAACCGTGACGATGCGCTGACCCAGCCCCTGGTCGCCACCGGGACCAAGATCCGCAGCTTTGGTCTGTCCAAGCCGGACCTGAATCAGTTCGGTCTGATGGAGCATCAGGGCGTTACCTGGCTGGCTCGAGGTATGCAGCCATTGCTGGATGTGCGCGAGATGAAAATTCGCGGCAGTCATAACCAGGCCAATGCGCTGGCCGCGCTGGCACTGGGAGAAGCCGTGGGGCTGCCGATGGCGTCGATGCTTGAGGCACTGAAAAGCTTCGCCGGACTGAAGCACCGTTGCCAGTGGGTAGCGAGCAAATGCGGTGCCCAATGGTACAACGACACCAAGGGCACCAACGTGGGTGCGACACTGGCCGCATTGAATGGCCTGGGCGCTACGCTGGCGGGCGACGAAAAGATCATTCTTATCGCTGGCGGCGTGGGTAAGGGCCAGAGCTTTGATGAGCTCGAAAAGCCGATGGGGCTGTTTGGTCGTGAGCTGGTTCTGATCGGTGAGGATGGCCCCAACATTGCGGCTGCGATAAATAGCGTACCGCATCGCTTTGCCACCAGCATGGCGGATGCTGTTGCTCAGGCGAATGAGATCGCTCAGGCGGGAGACGTCGTGCTGCTGTCACCGGCCTGCGCGAGCTTTGATATGTTCTCCGGTTATCCCGCCCGGGGTGATGCCTTCGTGGCCGCGGTGGAGGAGCTGACATGCGACTGAGTCTGCCACGTCCGCCCGTGCCGAAAATTGTTGATCTGAAAAAGTTCAGCGTCAGCACATTGGTGGATCAGCTCAGCAGCGACCACTCCGCGCAGCCGCACAAGACCGGCGCGACGCTGCCGTTTGATCCCTGGCTGCTTCTGGCGACGGTAGCACTGGTGCTGACCGGCTTTGTAATGATTACCTCCGCATCCATGGATGTGGCGGCAAAGAATTTTGGTTCGGCGGATTTCTTTATTGTCCGTCACGGCAGCTTCATGGTGCTGGCGCTGATCGGGGCGCTGGTCACCGCGATGATCCCGATCCGTTTCTGGGAAAAATACGGCGTAGCTCTGCTGTTCGTAGGGCTTGTTCTGCTTACGCTGGTGCTGATCCCCGGGATTGGCCGCGAAGTTAACGGCAGCCGCCGCTGGATCGGACTGGGGCCGATCAACCTTCAGGCTTCGGAGATCGCCAAGGTGTGCATGGTGCTGTTCCTCGGCGGCTACCTGGTGCGTCGTCTGGGTGAAGTGCGCACCAGCTGGTGGGGCGTTATCAAGCCGGCGTTCCCGCTGGCGCTGTACGTGTTCGTGCTGATTATGGAGCCGGACTACGGTGCCACGGTTGTGCTGATGGGAACGGTTATGGGGATGATCTTCCTCGGCGGTATGCGTGCCTTCCAGTTCTTTATTCTGGTGGCCGTTGCCGGCGTGCTGGTGGGCGCGCTCGCTGTGGCGCAGCCATACCGCCTTGAGCGTCTGCAGAGTTTTACCGATCCCTGGGCTGATCCCTTCGGTGCCGGTTACCAGCTGTCTCAGGCGCAAATCGCCTTTGGGCGTGGCGGCTGGTTTGGCGAAGGTCTGGGTAACAGCGTGCAGAAATTGTTCTACCTGCCGGAGGCTCACACCGACTTTGTTTATTCGGTGCTGGCCGAAGAGCTCGGAATGATCGGCGCACTTCTGATCTGCGGGCTTTACGCGCTGCTGGTAGCACGTATTTTTCTGATCGGTCGTCAGGCAGAGAAGCAGGAACAGTTTTTCATGGCTTATATCAGCTATGGCTTCGGCTTCATTATTGCCGGACAGGCGATGATCAATATCGGCGTCAACGTGGGCGCTTTGCCTACCAAGGGGCTGACGCTGCCGCTGCTGAGCTACGGCGGCAGTAGCCTGTTGGCGTGCTGCGGCATGATCGCGATCGTGCAGCGGGTGGATTACGAATTAAAGCGGATGCGCGTGAATATGCCTGCCCCTAAGGGGCAGAGGTCAAAGACGGGTGAAAACCGAGTTCGTCGGGAGGTTCACCATGGCCGCTAAACGTGTGCTGATTATGGCCGGTGGTACCGGTGGCCATGTATTCCCCGCGCTGGCAACGGCGGACGAGCTGCGCAGCCAGGGTATCGACGTTGAGTGGCTGGGTACTGCCGCTGGCATAGAAGCTGAAGTGGTCCCCAAGGCGGGTATCAAACTGCACTGCATCGATGTGCGTGGTGTTCGGGGTAAAGGTCGGCTCAAGCAACTGCTGGCCCCGTTCGGTCTGATGCTGGCGCTCTGGCAAGCGTTAAAGGTGGTTAACCGGGTCAAACCGGATGCGGTGCTCGGTATGGGCGGTTTTGCCTCTGGTCCTGGTGGCTTGATGGCTTGGCTGATGCGCAAACCGCTGGTGATTCACGAGCAAAATGCGGTAGCCGGCACGACGAACAGGATTTCGGCGCGGTTTGCGACCAGGGTGCTGCAGGCGTTTCCCGGTGCTTTCAACGGCAAGGATCGTGGCGAGGTGGTCGGCAACCCGGTACGTGGACCGATCCTTAATGTGGCGTCGCCTGAAACCCGTTTTGCGGGGCGCACGGGGCCGCTTCGTCTGTTGGTTGTGGGCGGAAGCTTGGGGGCCAAGCCGATCAACGATCTGCTGCCACCAACCCTGGCAAAACTGCCCGTTAACGAACGGCCGGAGATTTGGCACCAGAGCGGCAAGCGCAATATTGATGAGCTAAGTGCTGCCTACAAAAAAGAGGGCGTTGAAGCCCGGGTGGTCCCTTTTATCGATCGAATGGACGAGGCCTATGCCTGGGCCGATCTGGTGCTCTGTCGTGCTGGCGCGCTGACGGTCAGTGAGCTGGCGATCGCCGGAATCGCATCGATTCTGGTGCCGCTGCCCCATGCTATCGACGATCACCAGAGCGCTAATGCAGGCTTTCTCAGCGACGCGGGCGCCGGTATTCGAGTGCGCCAGTCGGAGCTGACCGGCGATAGCTTGCTGGAACTGCTTAAAAAATTAGGCGACCGAGACAATCTTTTGAAAATGGCCAGTGCCGCCAGGGCACAGGCGAGACCCGAGTCCAGTAAAACGGTGGCGCGGGTCTGCGTGGAGGTAATGAAGTGAAACCGGCAGAAGCGGCAGCTATCAAGCAGTACGAAGTGCCAGAAATGCGGCGTATCCGTCAGATCCATTTTGTCGGGATTGGCGGTGTTGGTATGTGCGGTATTGCCGAGGTATTGCAGAACCAGGGCTACCGAATCACCGGTTCGGACATGCGTGAGTCTGCGGTCACCAAGCATCTTGAGAGTCTCGGTGTGCAGGTCTTTATCGGCCACGGCGAGAAAAATGTCGATGGTGCTGATGTGGTTGTGACCTCTACGGCAGTAGGTGGTGACAACCCGGAAGTGGTTGCTGCTCGTGAGTCCCGAATACCGCTGGTTCGCCGTGCCGAAATGCTGGCGGAACTGATGCGTTACCGCCATGGCATTGCCGTAGCCGGAACGCATGGTAAGACCACCACCACCAGTCTGGTGGCATCGATCCTGGCGGAAGCGGGTAAGGATCCCACCTTCGTTATCGGTGGTCGTCTGACCAGTGCCGGTACCAATGCTCAGTTGGGAAGCAGCCGTTATCTGGTGGCAGAGGCGGATGAAAGCGATGCGTCTTTCCTGCATCTGCAGCCGATGGTGGCGATCGTTACCAACGTCGATGCCGATCATATGGACACCTACGATGGCGACTTCAACAAGCTGAAGCAGACGTTCATCAGTTTTTTGCACAACCTGCCGTTTTATGGCCTGGCAGTGATGTGTACCGATGATCCGGTGGTGCGGGAGCTAATGCCCGATGTGGGCCGTCCGGTACTGACCTATGGCTTTCATGACGAGGCCGATTTTCAGGCGCTGGATCTGGAGCAGGATGGGTTTCGCAGCCGCTTCCGGGTTCGTCGCCCGGATGGGCAGGCAGACCTGCAGGTCACGCTGAATATGCCGGGCCGTCATAACGTGCTGAATGCGCTGGCGGCTATCGCCGTTGCCAGTGATGAGCGTGTCGACGATGCCTCGATCTGTCGGGCGCTGGAGCAGTTTCAGGGTGTGGGGCGTCGCTTCCAGGTACTCGGAGAGGTACCCGTTGATGGTGGTGAGGTAACGCTTGTCGATGATTATGGCCACCACCCTCGTGAGGTGCAGGCGGTGATCAACGCCGTGCGCGAGGGCTGGCCGGGCCGTCGCCTGGTGATGGTGTACCAGCCGCACCGTTATACCCGTACCCGTGACCTTTACGAGGACTTCGTGCAGGTGCTCCAGGGTGTCGATCAATTGGTGATGCTTAATGTCTACGCCGCGGGTGAAGAGGCTATTCCAGGCGCTGACAGCCGCAGTCTGTGCCGCAGTATCCGTCAGCGGGGCAAGGAGCCGGTGTTTATCGAAAATATCGACGAGCTGCCGGATGCGTTGCGAACCCTGCTTCAGCCCGGCGACCTGCTGCTGACCCAGGGCGCGGGGAATGTAACGACTATCTCCCATGATCTGTCGAAGCGGGATCTGTCATCCACAGGAGGTGCGCATGAGTGAGTTCCGCATCGATTCGGCTGAGGCTGAACAGTTTGGTCGGGTCGCAGTGATATATGGCGGCCTTTCCGCCGAGCGCCCGGTGTCGCTCAAAAGCGGCGCGGAAGTGTTGCGTGGGTTGAAGGCCGCAGGAGTGAACGCCTTTGGCATCGACCTGGGTGGAGAAGGACATGACCCGCTGCAGCAACTGGTAAGTGCAGATTTTGATCGCGCTTTCCTGATTCTGCATGGCCGCGGTGGCGAGGATGGCACGATCCAGGGCGTGCTGGAGATGCTGGGCAAGCCTTATACCGGCAGTGGCGTGACCGCGTCCGGTATCGGTATGGACAAGCTGCGTACCAAGCAACTGTGCAGCGGTGCAGGCCTTTCTACCCCTGCTTTTGCCGTTATCAACAGCGATACGGACCTTAAGCAGGTTGAAGAACAGCTCGGTTTTCCACTGATGATCAAGCCGGTCCATGAGGGCTCGAGCATCGGCATGGCGCGAGTGACCTCAGAGGAAGAGCTGGTAGCAGCAGTGACCGATGCCCAGCGATATGACAGCACGGTGTTGGCGGAAAGCTGGGTGAGCGGTCCTGAATACACGGTCGCGGTGCTGGATGGTCAGGCGCTGCCGATCATCCGTCTTGAAACGCCGCACCAGTTTTACGACTTCAATGCCAAGTATGAAGCGGATGACACCCGTTATCTGTTCGACACGCAACTGAGCAGTGACGAAGAGGCTGAACTGAAAGAGTTGGTCGAAAACGCCTTTCAGGTTGTGGGCTGCCGCGGCTGGGGACGTGTCGACGTGATGCTTGACGAGCAGGGTTGTTTCCAACTGCTGGAAGTGAATACGGCACCGGGGATGACCGATCACAGCCTGGTGCCGATGGCTGCGAAGCGGGCCGGTATCAGCTTTGAAGAACTGGTGGTGCGCATACTGCGTGGCGCCAACAGGGATCAGGGGTAACAACCATGCTGATGACGCTGCCGTGGAAGAACCGTACGCCGGAGGCGCTAGAAACAGCGCCCGCGCGCGGTGCTGTTCGCGCAGCGGAACCGGCACCTGCGCCTGCAGATGGTGACTGGTACTGGCGGCCGCTGGTGCTGATCACGCTGCTGGTGGTGTTCTGCGGAATTCTCAGCTCCGCGACCCGGGATCTTTGGCGCTGGCTGGATGGTCCGGTGGCTGAGATTCAGATCGAGGGGGCCTCGCGGCATCTGGATAAGCAGGCGATCGCCAATGAGATCGCGGCAACGCTGGACCGGCCGATGCTTGAGCTGGATCTGGAACCTCTGCGTGAGCAAGTGATCGCTAACCCTTGGGTTCATGACGCGACCATCAGCCGTCAGTGGCCTCCGGCGCTGAAGGTGAACCTGGTGGAGGAAGTTCCCGTTGCGCGCTGGAGTGATAAGGGACTGCTCAACAATCAGGGCGATATTTTTTGGCCGGAGCTGAAACCCGAGTATGCCAGCCTGCCGATGTTGAACGGACCGGCCCATGAAACGGTCAGGATCATGGAGCAGTTCCACGACCTTAACCGCATGTTTGCGGCGCGGGGTATGAAACTCACTGGTTTGACCCTGGAGCCGCGAGGCGCCTGGAACATCGAACTGGATAACGGCATCCGAGTGGTTGCCGGTCGCGACAAGTTGATACCGCGACTGAAGCGCTTTCTGACTGTTTATCAGCTCCAGTTGGCCGAAAGAGCTGGCGATATTGAGCAGGTCGACATTCGTTATACCAACGGCATCGCCGTACGCTGGCGAGCCGAAGAGAAGAGTGAAAATGCAGGATAGAGGGGAAGTAAGCCAGAGCAACATGATCGTCGCACTGGATATAGGCACGTCGAAGGTGGTGTGTCTGGTGGGCGAGATAACCGATACCGGCGCGATCGAAATCGTCGGAGTGGGTTCGCATCCGTCGCGAGGACTCAAGCGCGGTGTGGTGGTGAACATCGAGTCGACCGTGCATTCGATTCAGCGTGCTGTGGAAGAAGCGGAGCTGATGGCGGGTTGCAAGATCCACTCGGTTACCGTGGGGATCGCCGGCAGCCATATCAGCAGCCATAACTCCCACGGCATCGTTGCGGTGAAGGATCGCGAGGTGTCGGAGTACGACCTGGAGCGGGTGATCGATGCGGCCCGTGCTGTGGCGATTCCGGCGGACCAGAAGATCCTGCATATCCTGCCGCAGGAATACCTGATCGACCATCAGGAGGGGATTCGCGAGCCGCTGGGCATGTCCGGTGTGCGACTGGAAGCCAAGGTTCACCTCGTATGCGGCGCGATTAATGCGGTGCAGAACATCGAGAAGTGTATCCGACGCTGCGGTCTCGAGGTCGATGCGGTGGTACTTGAGCAGTTGGCATCCAGCTACTCGGTATTGACCGATGATGAGAAGGATCTGGGTGTGTGCATGGTGGATATCGGCGGTGGTACCACCGATATCGCTGTATTCACTGGCGGTGCTATCCGTCATACGGCGGTGATTCCCGTCGCTGGCGATCAGGTGACCAACGATATTGCCATGGCGTTGCGGACCCCGACCCTTAATGCTGAGCAGCTGAAGATCAAGTACGCCTGTGCGCTGGCCCAGCTGGCGCGCCCGGAGGAGATGATCAAGGTGCCAAGCGTGGGAGACCGTCCGGCACGGGATCTTTCCCGCCAGGCGTTGGCCGAAGTGGTGGAGCCGCGTTATGAGGAGCTGTTCACGCTGGTGCAGGCGGAGCTGCGTCGTAGCGGGTTTGAGGATTTGGCGGCGGCGGGCATCGTTCTGACTGGCGGTACGTCGAAAATGGAGGGGGCTGTTGAACTGGCGGAAGAGATCTTCCATATGCCGGTGCGGCTGGCCCGTCCACAGGGAGTGAGAGGCATGGAAGATCTGCTGGGCAACCCGATCTATGCAACCGGCATAGGTCTGTTGCATTACGCCCGTGCGGACCACGGTCCGGCGGCGCCGCAACTGATTCAACAGGAGGCCGATGTGACGAGAGCGAATCAGCCAGGGCTGGGCTTTTTGCAACGCATCAAGACCTGGTTGCAGGGTAATTTCTGAATTTTTTGAAACGGTTAATGTCAGGAGCCGGAAGGTAGTCGCAGGCCCTGACGGGAGGAAAGAATATGGAATTCGAACTGATTGAAAATATCCAGCAGAGTGCAGTTATCAAAGTTGTCGGCGTTGGCGGCGGCGGTGGTAACGCTGTGCAGCACATGGTTGATAATACGGTGGAAGGTGTTGAGTTTATCTGCGCCAACACCGACGCCCAGGCGCTGGGCCGCATGGCATCGCGGGTGTCTTTGCACATCGGTGGTGAGCTGACCAAGGGGTTGGGTGCAGGTGCTAACCCTGAAGTGGGTCGTACCGCAGCACTGGAAGACCGTGAGCGTATCGCGGAAACCCTGAATGGCGCCGACATGGTGTTTATCACCGCAGGTATGGGTGGCGGCACCGGTACCGGTGCGGCACCGATCGTGGCGGAGATCGCCCGCGAACTCGGTATTCTGACCGTGGCGGTGGTCACCAAGCCGTTCCCGTTCGAAGGCAAGAAGCGCATGAAGATCGCCGAGCAGGGGATCCTGGAGCTGCGTGAAAACGTGGACTCGCTGATCATTATCCCGAACGAAAAACTGATGCAGGTGCTGGGTAAGAACTGCTCGCTGATCAACGCCTTCAATGCAGCCAACAACGTCCTCAAGGGCGCTGTTCAGGGCATCGCTGACCTGATCACTCGTCCGGGTATGATCAACGTCGACTTTGCTGACGTGCGCACCGTCATGTCCGAGATGGGTATGGCGATGATGGGCACCGCGGTCGCCCGCGGAGACAATCGTGCTCAGGAAGCAGCTGAAGCGGCGATCCGCAGCCCGCTGCTGGAAGATATCGATCTCAAGGGTGCCAGCGGCATTCTGGTGAATATCGCGGCCGGTGAAGATCTGAGCCTGGGTGAGTTCACCGAAGTGGGTAACATTGTCGAGGAGTACGCCTCTGAAGATGCCACTATTGTGGTCGGAACCGTCATCGATCCGGAACTGGGCGAAGATATTAAGGTCACGGTAGTAGCGACAGGCCTGGACCGCGATGCGGAACAGGAGCTGAAAGTGGTTCACTCCAAATCAGGTAACGGCCGCAAAGCGGACGGATCCCTGGATCTTGACCAGATCGAACTGCCCACCATTCTGCGACGTCAGCGTGAAGAAGCCTTGGTAGACAAGCCGTCTGAGCGTCAGTCCGGTGAAAAAAGCCGGGGCGACAGCGACTACGGTGCACTGGATATCCCGACCTTCCTGCGTCGCCAGGCGGATTGAGCGGCGCAGACGTTGTTTGAAGAGCAGACTTTGTTTTAAGAGCAGACTTTGTTTTAAGAGCAGAGTTTGAATAAGAGTTCGGAAAACAGTTGGGTAAAGAGTGATCGAAAGTGGTGGGGCTAGCAGGGTTTTGTTACACTAGCCCGTTAATTTTGACCGAATAAAATAACGGCACGACGAATGATCAGACAGCGCACTCTTAAAAACAGCATCAAAGCTACCGGCATCGGTCTTCACACCGGGCAGAAGGTCTACATGACACTGAAGCCCGCTGAGGTTAACACGGGCATCGTATTCCGTCGTACCGATCTGGATCCGGTAGCCGAGGTGAAGGCCAGTGGTCTGAATATCGTTGATACGATGCTATCGAGTAACTTGTCGTGCAATGGAGTGCGCGTCGCGACGATCGAACACCTGATGTCCGCTCTGGCGGGCCTGGGTATCGATAACGTCATTGTGGAACTGAGCGCGGAAGAGGTGCCGATCATGGACGGTAGCGCGGCTCCGTTCGTGTTCCTGATTCAGTCGGCTGGCATTTTTGAGCAGGATGCGCCCAAGCAGTTCATCCGAATCAAGAAAGAGGTCAGCGTCAGCAGCGATGGCAAGACTGCGACCTTCAAGCCGTTTAACGGGTTCAAGGTCGGCTTCTGCATTGAGTTTGATCACCCCGCGTTTGCCAGTGGTAACCGCGAAGCGACCCTGGATTTCTCCAGCACCTCCTTCGTGAAAGAGGTGTCTCGTGCGCGTACCTTCGGTTTTATGCGCGATATCGAATACCTGCGCTCGCAGAACCTGGCGCTGGGCGGCAGCTTCGATAACGCCATTGTGGTGGATGATTACCGCGTGTTGAACGATGAAGGTCTTCGTTATGACGATGAGTTCGTCAAGCATAAGATCCTTGATGCGGTGGGTGACCTGTATCAGCTCGGTAAGAGCCTGATTGGCGAATTCTACGGCTACAAGTCCGGGCACTACCTGAACAACCAGCTGGTACGTGAACTGCTGGCTAATGAAGATGCCTACGAGATCGTCACCTTCGAAGATAGCGAAGCGACCGCGCCGATCTCCTATCAGCGCCCGGCAGCGGCGGCTGTCTGATTCTGAATAGACCCGTTTTTGCTCTTCCCAGGGTTCGCGACCGGTTTCTCCGGTCGCGAAAACCGCCCCTGTGTCTCCTGCTTTACGCTGTATCTCCCTTCGTTACCCATCTGAAACTATTTATTGCCCCTTGGCATTCTAATCTGAGGCCCAATATAGGTAGAATGCTGCGTTAATCCTGTCATGCAGGCCCCTCTCGGGATGAGCCCGACCCGCTTTGCATTCAACCGGTTAAAAGTCGAATTATGCTGACATCACTACTTAAGAAAGTTTTCGGAAGTAAGAACGATCGCGAACTCAAACGGATGGGACGGATCGTCAAACAGATCAATGCGCTGGAGCCGGAGTTCGAAAAACTCTCCAACGAAGAGCTCAAGGCACTGACTGAAAGCTTCCGCAAGCGGCTGGCTGATGGGGAAGACCTGGACAAGCTGCTGCCGGAAGCTTTCGCCAATGTGCGTGAGATGTCCAAGCGTATTATGGGCATGCGTCACTTCGACGTGCAGCTGGTCGGCGGTATGAGTCTCAATGATGGCAAGGTCGCTGAGATGAAAACCGGTGAGGGTAAGACCCTGGTGGGTACACTGGCGGTTTACCTTAATGCACTGCCGGCTCGTGGCGTCCACGTAGTAACCGTCAACGACTACCTGGCCAGCCGTGATGCCGAGTGGATGCGTCCGCTGTATGAAGCCCTGGGTCTCAGCGTCGGGGTGATCCTTTCCGGGCAGAGTCCGGAAGAGAAGCGTGCAGCCTACAACGCCGATATCACCTACGGCACCAATAACGAATTCGGTTTCGACTACCTGCGCGACAACATGGCGTTCAGCATCAAGGATAAGGTGCAGCGTGATTTCCACTACGCGGTGGTCGATGAAGTTGACTCCATCCTGATCGATGAAGCGCGTACGCCGCTGATTATTTCCGGCCCGGCCGAAGACAGTTCCGCGACCTATCAGGCGATCAACCAGCTGATTCCGCAGCTGAAACAGTTCCACGGTGAGATCGACCCGAAAGACACTGAGCAGGTGATCGAGGAGCACTTCTCCGTTGATGAGAAAAACCGCAGCGTTGAAATGACCGAAGCGGGTCACCAGCTGGTCGAGGACTTGCTGATCGAGGCGGGTATGCTGAAAGAGGGTGAGAGCCTGTATGCACCGCAAAACCTGAACCTGCTGCACCACGTGCTGGCGGGACTGCGTGCCCATTACCTGTTCCAGCGCGATAAGGATTACATCGTTCAGAACGGTCAGGTGGTGATCGTCGATGAGCACACCGGTCGTATCATGCCGGGTCGTCGCTGGTCCGAAGGTCTACACCAGGCGGTGGAAGCGAAAGAAGGGGTTCAGATCCAGCAGGAAAGCCAGACTCTGGCCTCCACCACTTTCCAGAACTATTTCCGACTCTACGAAAAGCTCTCTGGTATGACCGGCACCGCCGATACCGAAGCGTTCGAGCTGCGTCAGATCTATGGCCTCGACGTGGTGGTTATCCCCACCAACCGTCCGATTGCCCGTATCGATTACAACGACCTCGTATACCTCACCATGCAGGAGAAGTACGAGGCGATCACCAAAGAGGTCAAACACTGTCGTGAGACTAACCGTCCGGTGCTGGTCGGTACCGCGTCGGTGGAGTCCTCCGAACTGATTTCGGCCATGCTGAAAAAAGAGGGCGTACCGCACAACGTGCTTAACGCCAAGAACCATGGACGTGAGGCGGATATTATCGCCGAGGCGGGTCGTCCCGGCGCGGTCACCATCGCCACCAACATGGCGGGTCGTGGTACCGATATCAAGCTGGGTGGCAAGCTTGAGGCTGAGCTTGATGCCCTGGCTGAAGGCAGTGATCAGGCCGCCGTGGACAAGGCGACCGAAGAGTGGCGTCAGCGCCACGAGGTCGTTATCCAGGCGGGTGGTCTGCATATCATCGGTACCGAGCGCCATGAATCACGCCGTATCGATAACCAGCTGCGTGGCCGTGCCGGTCGTCAGGGTGACCCGGGTTCCTCTCGTTTCTTCCTCTCCCTGGAAGATGACTTGATGCGTATCTTCGCCTCCGAGCGTGTACGTCAGTTCATGCAGGCTCTGGGCATGGAAAAGGGCGAGGCGATCGAACACAAGATGGTCAGCAACGCCATCGAGAAAGCCCAGCGTAAGGTCGAGGGCCGTAACTTCGATATCCGTAAAACGCTGCTTGAATACGATGATGTGGCCAACGATCAGCGCTCGGCAATCTATGATCAGCGTAATCAGCTCATGGCCGCGGATGATATCTCTGAAACCGTCGATGCGGTGCGTGCAGAGGTTGTCGATAACCTGATCAGCGAATTTATCCCGCCGCAGAGCCTGTCCGAAACCTGGGACGTGGCTGGTCTGGAAAAATCTCTCGAAACAGACTTTGCTGTGAAGGTGCCCGTGCAGCAGTGGCTGGATGAGGATAACAGCCTGCACGAAGAGCCTCTGCGTGAGCGCATCCAGGAAACCATTCTGGGCGAATATCGCGCGAAAGAGGAGCAGGTTGGCGCCGAAACCATGCGCATGTTCGAGAAGCAGGTGATGCTTCAGGTACTCGATACCCTGTGGAAAGAGCACCTGCAGACCATGGATCTGCTGCGTCAGGGGATTCATCTGCGCGGTTACGCGCAGAAGAACCCGAAGCAGGAGTACAAGCGCGAGGCGTTTAACCTGTTCCAGAATCTGCTTGATAACATCAAGCGCGATGTGGTCCGTATCCTCAGCCACGTTAAAGTCCGCCAGCCGGAAGATGTAGAAGCGATGGAGCAGGAGCGTCGTGAACAGGCTGAGCGTCAGCAGATGAACTTCCAGCATGAGCAGCGCTCAGCGGTGGAAGCGGAGCAGCAGAACGAGCCGGAAAACGAGAGTGAACAGGCCGTGGCTGAAGCACAGCAGACGGTCGTCCGCGATCAGCCTAAGGTGGGGCGCAATGACCCCTGCCCCTGTGGCTCAGGCAAGAAATACAAGCAGTGCCATGGCCGTCTCTGACCTTAGAGCCTGATGCACTGTAGACGCGAAAAACTTACGCCGGCAATTGCCGGCGTTTTACCCACAATCAGCGAGGAAGCACCATGGCTGTTGGTCCCGATACCCTGCCTGAACTTAAATCTGTCGATGGCTTTCGGATTGGCGTGGCATCCGCCGGTATCAAGAAGCCGGGGCGACGCGACATCGTATTGATGGAACTCTGCGAAGGCGCAACGGTGGCAGGCGTGTTCACCAAAAATGCTTTCTGTGCAGCGCCGGTTGTGTTGAGCAAGAAACATCTTGCCGCCAGCGCCACACGCTACCTGCTGGTGAACACCGGTAACGCCAATGCCGGTACCGGTGAGCAGGGGATGCGTGACGCGACTGCCTGCTGTGAAGCGCTGGCGGAGCGCGCCGGTGTTACTGTCGAAGCGATTCTGCCGTTTTCGACCGGTGTAATAGGCGAGCCTCTGCCGGTGGATAAGATTGTCTCAGCTTTGGATGCTGCCAAAGCTGATCTAAACGAAGATAACTGGCTTAATGCCGCTCACGGCATTATGACGACTGACACACGCGCCAAAGCGGGTTGCGAACAGTTTGAGCACGAAGGCAAAACCGTCACCCTGACGGGAATCTCCAAGGGCGCCGGCATGATCATGCCCAATATGGCGACCATGCTGGGTTATGTGGCCACAGACGCTGAAGTCGATCAGGCACTGCTTCAGGATTGGCTGACAGCGGCAACTGAGCAATCCTTTAACCGCATTACCGTAGACGGCGACACTTCTACCAACGACTCCTGCATTCTTGCTGCGACCGGTCGTAGTGGTGTGAAAGTTGAAAGCAGCGGCGAGGCGGCCGAAAAGTTTGTCAGCGCCCTGAACCGGTTGATGCTGCATCTTGCGCAGTCTATTGTGCGCGACGGTGAGGGCGCCACGAAGTTCGTCGAGGTGCGTGTTGAGAAGGCTGTCAGTGTTCGTGAGGCGCTGGATGTGGCTTACACCATTGCTCATTCTCCGCTGGTAAAGACAGCGCTTTACGCTTCCGACCCAAACTGGGGCCGGATTCTGGCCTGTGTAGGCCGCGCTGGCGTGGAGAACCTGGACCTCAACGCTATCGAGATCTACCTGAACGATGTCTGCATCGTTGAAAAGGGTGGGCGCGCTGCGAGCTATACCGAAGAGCAGGGGCAGGCGGTCATGAATGGTGAAGAGATTCTGATCCATGTGGTTCTGAACCGTGGTGAAGTGCGCGAATCGGTCTGGACCACTGACCTCTCTACTGACTACGTGCATATCAATGCGGACTACCGCAGCTGATCGCGGTTGTTTTGTGAGATGAGAGAGTTGAGTGAGCAGCCTGAAAAGCGTTTGATCCATGTGGCCGCGGCAGTGATCACTGACGCGGCCGACCAGATCCTGATCGCCAAACGCTCGAGCGACAAGCATCAAGGTGGCCTCTGGGAGTTTCCCGGTGGCAAGGTGGAGCCGGGCGAACCTGTGCAGGCCGCGCTTGCGCGGGAGCTGGATGAAGAGCTGGGTATTCAGGTGAAGACGGCACGTCCGCTGATCCGTATCAGCCATCATTACCCGGACAAGTCGGTGCTGCTTGATGTGTGGCAGGTCGATGGTTTTGCTGGTAAAGCGCATGGTCGCGAAGGGCAGCCGGTGCGCTGGGTTAGCCCGGCTCAGCTGAATGACTATGAGTTCCCGGCGGCCAACCGGCCGATCGTGAGTGCGGCGCAGTTGCCTTCGAGACTCTGGATTGCCGGTAGTCTTGGTAAGGAGACCGCAGAGTCACTCAAGCAACGAATCAGCTCAGCCATCGAAGGGGCGGAACTGGAGCCCGGAGCTGTCCAGTTTATGCTGCGCGATCCTGAGCTTGATGAGCGGTCGTTGGGGGAGCTTTTTCAGCAGCTGAAACCTTGGTGTGAAGAACAGGGCTTGGCCCTGATTCTTAATGCCAGTGTTGAGCTGGCAAATGAGCTGGGAGCTGAGCGACTGCATCTGACCTCATCCCGGCTAAATGCTCTTGAAACGCGTAAGCAGTTTAAAGGCGAGTGGCTCAGTGCATCCTGTCACGATGAATCTGAGTTGCGCCGGGCTGCGGAGCTTGGCCTGGACTTCACAACCCTCTCCCCTGTGCAGCAGACGCTTTCGCACCCGGGTGCCAAGACGCTGGGCTGGCCGCGCTTTTTTGATCTTACCGAGAAAGCCGTAATTCCAGTCTATGCGCTAGGTGGTGTGACTGGACAAGATTTGCCTTTTGCCTGGGAACAGGGAGCTCAGGGCATCGCTTCGATTTCGGATTGGTGGCCAAGGTGAGTGACGTGGATGGCCGCAAGCCCTTAAAGGTCGGCCTGACCGGAGGAATCGGTAGCGGTAAAAGTGCTGCGGCTGATATGTTTGCCGGTCTCGGCGTGCCCGTTGTTGATGCGGACCTGATAGCGCGTGAGGTGGTTGAACCTGGAGAGCCCGCGCTTGAGTCTATCGCTCAGCATTTCGGGAAAGCAGTGATTCAAGGTGACGGTGCTCTCAATCGCAGGGTATTGCGGGAGCGTGTATTCGCAGAACCCTCCGAGCGTGAATGGCTGGAGCAGCTGCTGCATCCACTGATTAACCACCGGATTCGGGAGCGTCTGGAAGCGTCCGGCGCACCCTACGTTATGCTGGTGTCACCGCTGCTGATCGAGTCGGGCCAGGTCGATTTGGTGGACAGGGTGATTGTGGTCGATGTGGATAAGCAAACTCAGATCGACCGCACTATTGAAAGGGATCAGGTGAGTGCCGACCAGGTGGCAAAGATCCTGGCATCCCAGTGCAGCAGAGTGGAACGAACCCGAAGGGCGGATTACCTGCTCGACAACGGCGGTAGCCTGGAGCATTTGAGAGCGCAGGTGGAATCCCTGCATCGTCAGCTGAGCGATTATGTCGGTCTCGAGCCTGTGTAACCTGAAGTCTGTAAAACGCTAGTCTGTAAACCGAGAGCAAAGCGGAGCAACTATAAATATGAGTAAAGCGATTAAATGTCCGCAATGTGGCAAAGAAACTGTTTACAGCCCGGAAAACAAGTTTCGCCCATTCTGCAGTAAACGCTGCCGTATGATCGATTTGGGAGAGTGGGCGAGCGAAGGTTATCAGATCGCCGCAGAGCCCTCACTGGAGGATTACAGCACCGGCCTGGACCCGGAAGAGCAGCCTTTTACTCCGACTCGGCATTAAATCGGGTGGCCCAAAAGGTTGTGGGCCTCCTACAAAATTATGCGGTGGCTGCTTTCCCATGGGGATTATCCGCTGTGATTTCTATTCGCTGTCGTGCCCGGCACGATGGGGCGGAGAGCCCCTTTCTACAGCAGCATTCTCAGATACCAACCGTTGATCTGTTCTCCCCAGATCAGGGCTATCCAGCCGGCAATCGCCAGATAGGGCCCAAAGGGAAGAGGGTTGGCCATTTGGTGACGCTTGGTTGCCATCAGTACCAGAGCCAGAACAACACCCACCACCGATGACAGCAAAATAGTCAGAGGCAGTACTTCAAAACCGCCCCAGGCTCCTATAGCCGCCAACAGTTTGAAGTCTCCATAGCCCATGCCTTCCTTGCCTGTAAGCAGCTTGAATAGCCAATACACGCTCCAGAGCACAAGATATCCTGCCGCGGCACCAATAACGGCGTGTTCAAGGGAGGTAAAAATTCCCTGAGTATTTAGCAGCAGACCAATCCACATCAGTGGCAGCGTTAGCCTGTCAGGAAGCAGTTGATGATCGATATCGATAAAGGTCAGTGCGACCAGTATCCAGGTCAGCAGCAGCATCCCTGCGCCGGCCAACCCCAGGCCGAATTGCCAGCCAATAAAACCGCCAAGTATTCCTGTTAGTAGTTCAATTGATGGATATCGCAGTGATATCGGACTTTTGCAGCCGCTGCAGCGGCCTCGCAGGGCAAGGTAGCTGAGCACCGGGATATTCTCGTACCAGCGGATACGGTGGCCGCATTGTCCGCAGCGTGAGGCAGGCACTGCCAGATTGAACGCTTCCTGATGGGCATCGGCTGAGTCAGCAGTAGCGGTCATCGACTGCCATTCGCGCTCCATCATCACCGGTAACCGGTAGATGACGACGTTAAGAAAACTGCCAACGGAAAGCGAGATAACGAGCCCGGTCAGCAGGGCAAAAAGGCCTGGCTCGGCGAGCAGGAAGTAAAGGTTCTGGATTAAGATCACAACAGTTCGCTTCGGCTAGTTAAAAGCAAAGGGCCTCAAGATATAGAGGCCCTTTCATCAAAAGATTATTTTGTGGGGTTCGTTATATATAATCCGTAAAAAAACGTTCCAAAACTCAGGGTTTGCTGGAATAAATCTTTACTATCAGTCACTTGCCATGTCTTCATGGTAAGTTTGACATGGTAAATGGTGAATATGGTTCCAGAATGCCCTGTTTTCAATGATGAATCGCTCTAAAACTTATGATTTTGGAACTTTTAGGGATTCGCTTCAGGATATACCACAGGTGGTAAGAATGGAACGAAATAGAGGATGTCTTTTTCATCCATGTTTCCTGTTGAACTGAGCTGCGGCCCACCTTTGCCTTCAAGCAAACCAAGCGATGTTCCCTCTTCCCCTGAGTGTGCTGAAAGATGGGCACGTCGAATGCTAGGTTTACACTTGTTGTAAGAAATATGGCGAGCTTGGCATCTTTGCTGATGCGGTTAAATAAGCTAAAGCAGGACAACCATCGGCTGAAGAAGTTGGTGGTCGAGTTGAAGTTGGGTAACGCAAGCTCGTGCACCATCAATTTGAAGTATAGAGCCGTTTGCCCTTGGTAAAGATTTTTAAGATGGGGCTGCCTTGCTCGTGTTCAAAAATTACGCTAGGGTGGACGAAGCGCTGATGGACGCTAGCCGTTCGCAATTGGCAAACCCTTCCCCATCATCACAATTGATTTAAATTAACCCATAGCCAGAACTTCAGGCACCGTGGGGTGAGCGAACAACTCTGTAGCAGGTGCCGTGGAGATCGACATGGCGTACTTGTACTTAGATGTAATCAAGCAAACTGCACGTTCGATATATCCGGATCTTTCATTATCGGAAGCCTACGAGCGAGCTGCCAGAGTTGGTGGTTTCTCGACGTATCATGAGATGCAGACCCTCGCTAGACATAATCCACTGGATCCCCGGCTAGGAACCTATGCGTTTGGCCCTGATTGGGAGTCGAATGTCGTGTATATGGATAACATTTATAGAGAGCTAGACCTTGCTGTTGAGAACGAAGTGGCTGGCACGATCGCTGATATGAATGCAACCATGTTCATGATTGAGAACCTTGACGTAGCTTCAAGTAGTTACGATCCAGATACCGGCATTCTCATAAGCAATGTATCTTTTGAGTACACAGGCGAACCGGATATTGATCGGCCTTATTCTGGGCATTCGTTGGCTCTTACTGGAAAGTTATGGACCCGTTGGCGGTCCGGACAGTGGGAACTGGCCGATCAAGGTTTTGAGGTAACAGATGAGAGCGCTAGCTCGGACGAGTTATTCTCGGAAGACGTGGATTCAGGTTTTAACGGAGAATGGAAAATGGGCATTGTCGGCTATGTTGATCTTGTGAATAGTGATGGCGATGAGCTACGCGTAGGTGCTGGTGAATTTAGCCCGGAACAAGATGGTAGTGACGGATCGGTATTATATATCTACTGGAACTCAGGGCTCGAACTGCGTGTAACTTGGGTTCCAGGCTCACCACCTAGTACTACGTCAGTGGAAATTCTGGAGGGTGACTTCGACATAACCGATGATCAGATCATGGCTGTTGAAGAAGATCCGGACCCTTGGGATGATGATTAGCATCTAATCGTTCGAAATAGTGCGCCCCGAAAGGCTTCTGGACCAGAGGGGCGTTCTTTTTTCCACCAGACACGAACTAGTGTCTTCACTACTCGAATTCTGATGGGGCCAATGGCTAACACCAAAGTAAATGCGGCTCTTAGAATGACTGTCGGGTTTGGGCTAAGCGCAGGTCTGCTGGACTGGCTGCTTAGGGCGAAGATCAGGTAGTGCAGTGACTCTGTCGATTACAGCTGTTCAGCTGATGTTCTACCTGCTTTAACTAAAAGTAGTCTTCCTCAAGTTGCGTATGACTTTTTGACTTAAGCAGTCCAAGACCCACCACGGGATCAATCCCGAGTGCTTCACAATATTGAACGAACTCGTAAACGTTCAACTTCCGTTCTACGTTCTCTACTTTGCTCACAAACTGGAAAGGCTCGTCAATGAGCGTTCCGACCTCCCTTACCGTCAGGCCCCGAGCGATCCGTTCTTGGCGCAGCCATTCGATGAGCAGCGCATAACGAGAATTTCTTGTCGATTTATCCATTGTCCCTATCTTAGGGACGCGCTAAAATGTCCCCAAATTAGGGACAAATCATATTAATTCAATACATTCGAGACCAGCACGCGGAACGTCTATTTCAATAGAATTTCTTTTATAGTGGTGAGTCACTTGGTTCACCTATTAATAACGGGTTTTCCATCTGTTTCGCCAGGAGTGAGTGGTAAAAAATGAGAGTGGCTGAGGTTTACTATAACGGAAAAGTCGCGGGTAAATTAGTTGAATACAATAGATGTTGCTATGAATTCACATATGATAAAGAGTTTATAAAAGATGGTGTTTCCATCGCTTACAGGTTACCCCTGAGTGAAAAGACCTACACATCGGATAAATTATTTCCATTTTTTGAAAATATGTTAATCGAAGGATTTCCGATTCCGGAGGGTATAGATAAAGATGATATTTTCGGTTTGATAACAAGCGATTATGACAACACTGTTGGCGCGATAACCTTCAAAAGAGTTATGTAAAAAATGAAGATACGAGACCTTTTGCAATTAATGATGAGTGTGCCAGTCTCTGGCCCTGTGCTCGCTGTAAAAAATATTCCAGAGCCGCTACGAAGTGAGATGCTAAGCGACTATGAGTTAACCAATGCTGTTTTTAGAGAGCCTGGAAAAAAGGATGTTTGCATAAAATCTAGAAGTTATACATTCTGGTGCGGTGAAAGATTAAAGGAAACCTATAAGACTAAAAGTTATAGATATTTTGCTGACGAAATCTTAAACAGTCTTGAAGTGATAGAAAGAACAGTGGCTGTAGAACCAGCGACTGCGGTTCTTCAGCCAGGCTCGTACCTAATCCATTTGACTACACAAGATGGTAAAGAGCGGGTCGGACGTCTTGGCTGGGGAGCGCCCGTAAAGACCTTCGAATTGCGACACTGTGAATGGATGATCACTTCCGTTGCTATTAGCGCGTATGAGAATGATGAAGAATTAGTAGTTTATACGAAGTCTGGAAGTGACTATCGCTTAAAAAAACCATACAAGGAAGTCGAAGTTTCGATAGAGGATTACCAACGTTTACGCCAGGGTTTTAGTCCTGATAATATAAATTCTATGAAACACATGGAACGTAACGGCGCAACAATAGGCGACCCAATATATTGACTTTATATGAATGCTACATCTATAAAAGGGATGATTCAGGTAAATAATCTGGATGAGTCTCTTTGCTTTTATTCTGAAATCGGATTCGATATAGAGCAAATATCAGAAGATTATTTTTATTTGATGAATAACGGAGCATCATTTTTAATACAGCATTTTTATTACCTGTCGGTTGCGAAAAATCAATTCCTAAATATATGTGTGTCTGATATTAGATTAGCACATCAATTGTGTTCGGGATCTTCCTATAAAATGAAAATTTCATCAATAAAGCAGGAAGTGTGGGGGAAAGTATTTTATTTATGGGGGCCTTCTCGTGAGTTATTACATGTAAGCCAGTTATCTTACTAACTAGGTGATAGTCGCAAATGGTTATCTGCCATTAATCTTGACCTTTCCCAACAGTTAGTTCCGGAGCTGGAATATATTTGCAGCGGCAGCGAATGGGTAGATTTTAATGACCTAAAAGACGGTTAAGTCGTAGAAAATTAAAATTAGTAATTCTGTTGAATTGTTTTTTAAAATTACTAATATAAGTTTTATACTATTACTCAATACCTTCTTTATGACATATAGATTCCCAAACCGGCTCTTCATCCTCCCACCAGACCAAAGTAAGATAGGTGCCGTTATGATAATGAATAGCCTCTTCATGTACCGATGAGTGATCGGCCCACGAGTCTTTGCACCATACACTGCCATCTACCTTATCATTAAACATACTCGTGATGTTCGCCTTTATAATACGAGCAATGCCTGATTCGGCCGGAGCGACTCTCGGAGGTAGGAAAGAGTACGGTAAATTTTTGTTAGGTATGAACCATTTTCTTTGACAGCTTTGGTCATACGCTGCTAAAAATCCTACATGATTTTCTAGCCGAATGATGCGGAATGCCGTCGCGATTAAACTTGTACCGAATTTAGCACTGATAGTCCTTAGTAGGTCAAAGTTTAATCGTGAGCCTTTTACGGCGCGATCTATCAGAAAGTATGGCATCAGAAGCTCTGATGCATAGTTATTGGCTATATTTTCCCTATGGGCGTGCTTTCCACCAGAGGGGTTATCCTCAAACTTTTCGTTGATCTCAGACTTAGAACAAAGATTTCCTATACGTCCTCTGTCTTTTAGCCAGTGTCCAATCTCATGCCCTAGCGAAAATTTTTGTCTTTCTGGTATAGATTCTTTATTTAGGGTGATAATAGCTCGATCGTCATAGCCTATTATTCTGGCTTCGCAGCCTGTTAATGGCTCATATTTCACTTCTGCGCCTTTAAAATAAGCGATGGCTTCTAGGTCTATTTCATAGGGCTCTGTAATTCCAAGGCTATAGTATAGACTGTAGATGTCATCTATTATCGCTTTCATCATAAATCCTTGATGTATCCTAGATCCATTAAATCTTTTATTATGCTCGCAGCTTCGTCGTCGGTTATCTCTTTCCCATCTCTAAAAGCAACAGTTAAATCACTAGGAGCCTTTCCTGAAGCTATTATTTCAATTAGAAAGTCTTTTGCATTTTTCCCGGAATCAAGAAATTTTTCAATAAAGCGATCTGAATCAGGCGTTAGTATTTTTTTCTTTCGATCTAATTCCGCCTTAATACTACTGAATCTATTCTTTCTTAAATCAACAGACAGGGAGCCAAGGGAGCTGCGAAGCTCATCAACAGCATGCTTTGGATTTAAACCGTTTTCGGTTAGCTCATGGTCCAACTCATCCTCAGACAAGGCCATAATGTCATCTATGATCAGATCACTTAGCCAGTCTGGATTTTTTATTTTGCTCATAACCCCGTACCTTCGTCCTGAATTTTTGTTATTCCTCGTCTAAAACGTTTCCTTGTAGCCTCGTATGTTTTTCTATCTCCTTTAAAAACAATGTCGATTATTTGTTGCTGCTTCATATTTGCTGAATATGCCTGAATTAGAACATTAACGTAAGTATCGTTTTCGAAGTGACTGGCTATACGCTCGATAGTTTGCTCTGCTATAGCTATTTCTTCTGGCCCAGGTTTTAACGCAGAGCCTACCCATGAATCAGCGTCATCTACTCCAAGGTCGGAGAATGCACTTTCATTCTCTCCGAACTTTCTATAAGGATGATCTCCAGCAATGCTATGAATGATATTGCCAAGAGCTTTAACTATATTTACATCCCTTGGTATGCGGCGAGTTCCACGCCAGACACGTTCATAAGCATCCTGTATAAGCGATGCGGGGTCGTTTCCGAGGTTGTACCTCCGAGAGAAGCTCCCCGCAATTACCAGCAACCGCTTGTAATCTGCACTACTTAGCTTCGCTATCCTTTCAGCGAACTCATCCGCACTGAGGTAAGTACTCTTCTGCTCCATGCCTCTATTCCCTAATAGACGGGATTTTTTTTTGTAGCGGACATGTCCGCTCTTCTTTTTTTACCCGTCTTAAGTTTATGAGGGGCAAGAATCGTCTTCACGAAAGCTTTGCCCTTCAACCAACACTTCAAAGCGAAATGAGGATAGCAGATATGGCTACAAACCCACCAACTGGAGACGGCCACCGTAACGGTGCTGTCAAGAGCCGCTCCCAGACCAAAACGTCGTCTGGACACTATGTGAAGCGGGATACGAAAACTGGCCGGTTTATGGATGTTAAGACATCCGACAAGAAGCCGTTCAAAGGTGTACGTAAAGAAAAGTCGAAATAGGAGAAACACTATGTCAGCAAAATTTGAGATTTATACCGACGCGCAGAGTCAGTACCGTTTTCGGCTTAAAGCCGGAAACGGTGAGGTCATCTTGGTTAGTGAAGGCTACCTTCAGAAAGTCGGGTGTACTAACGGGATTCAGTCTGTGAAGAACAATGCTCCATACGACTCGAACTATCGTCGGCTCACTTCCCAGAACAGCAAGTACTACTTCAACCTACTTGCTAACAACTATCAGGTCATTGGCACGAGCCAGATGTATCAGTCACCGACGGGACGTGAAGTTGGGGTCAACTCAGTTAAAGTCAACGCGCCCAACGCCTCAGTGGTAGATCTGACCTAATCTTTCTGGGATATGAGCGGAACCACAAGTTCCGCTTAACTTTCGTGTGAAGGGGAATATAGGAAATCTAAATCGGTGTCCGGAACCATTGAACCACTACAATCGGCGTAAAGGGATAAACTGTGGACGAAGCGATTGTTGTTTTCTCGAGGAAAGGGATCTTCAAGACCACGATCACGGCACGTGATGTGCGTAGCCGGGAACATGCCCGCAAGCTTTGGCCTTTGGTTTCGCCCGACGAATCACGGCGAATGGTCACCTGGGTCAGCCCCTCCTTTGATAATGGGAAATTGCGCCGACGATCGCACTTTCGGGTACTGCCTGACCAGCTCACCTTTAAGCCTAAAGAGCACTTTGATGATGAAGAAGCTATTCGATGGCACAGTGTGCAGGAAAGCCCGGAACACCGACGGGCTAAAGAACTAGTCGCGGAAGAACTCTCCAGACGTTTGAATGCCGGGCTTGCAATGCCCTGGACGTTCAAAGATGAAGATGCATCGGATTATCCTCTGGAAGGCAACTTATTGCTTGGGGCCGACCAAGTTGCAACCGAACACTCCTTGAAGACGCCGTTTGGCAGCAAGTTTCGACTCGACGTTGCTGTGCTCGGCCCACCGGTTCAGGCTGAACCGATGGTGCTTGGTGGGGTTGAAATCGAACTCGGTCACGCCTTTGACGGGCGAAAAGCGCTGATTGGAAAGTCTCTCGGATTTCCACTTATTTCCATCGACATAACCGAAATGAAACTGACCGAACTGACGCCAGAGTGGGCACAGCGAGTGTTGACAACAACCACGCGTAGTCATGAACAAGGACGCCGACAGACCTACATCTATCTCCATGACCTGCTATACCCCCTCTATGCACAACTACCAACCTTTCTTGATGACGAGCAGCGACACCAGTTCCTGGTGTTTGCCGATGATCAGACGTTGGAAAAATTGGTGCAGTGGATGAAGCTGTTGGCAGACAAGCTGGAGTATCCGAAGGGAGTGGTAGCTGTAGCATTAGTGAACGGTAAGAGCGACCAAGCCCGCAAGATGTTGGAGCGTGCCGGGCAAGTTGTTGGTCCTGACTGGCAGGACTTCAATGATCAGAAATGTCTTCGCCTAACCCTTCCTCGTCCCAAGGGGCCGGGTGATCTTCAAGCTCACCGTTTTCACATGACCATGGCGCGTATACTGCTATCGCACACCAATGCGTTGGTTGGCTACAAGTATTGCAACGGAGTCGACAACAATCATCCTGAAGACGATGTGTGGGTCGCAAAGCGCTGGATTGTCGATAAAAAAACGTTTTCAGAGCACCGTGTATTGCCGAAACGATTGGCCGAACCTGTCAATCGCTTGATAGCCGTAGTTTCAGATCTCAGACGTAATCACTCGACAGACCGTCTTGATGTGTAAGTACGCCTCATGGACAGCTCTCAACGAGTCGCCCCGCGACGCTAACCCAGGTTCTTCGATAGGTGGTCAGTGTGGCAGACAGCTGAAACCATCCCCGTACGCTGCTAAGAAGTCTATTTAAAATTGCGGCTAATTGCATTCTGAGCTTGGAAGTCTAACCTGCTGGGCAGTTGGTCAAGATCTGTTATTGGTTGGATTATCCAGTGTTGACCCGACTGCTCAGCGACGTGCTCTGGTTGGATTGAAGATCCTTCCGGTTCTGGCCCAAAGCGGACGTTAGGTATGCCTTACCAATGTGCACTGATCGGCACGAAGCGGCCGCTCGTGACTCATTTAAAAGGCCGCCCCGGAGGCGTCGATGTAACGAGAAAATTTTGGGCTATTCAACACGCCAGTTTGGACAGAATCTCATAAATTAGGTAGGTTTCTGAGATCAGGCTACGCGAAACCTGTCATGGCTAAAGGCAGCATGAGTACACTCACCGTAAAAGGAGAGAACCATATGTGTGAGTCAATTTCAGAAAAATGCGACCGATTTATAGCCCATAATCAGCAAATGATAGAAGTTGCTGTATCGGAACGAAATCTTCAAAATGGCGCTATACACGCCAAAGTTCTTTTATGCTCTATTTTTGATTCACTATCGAAAAGTGCATTCGCAAACATCTCAAATAATTCCCGCAGGTTTAAAACGACGATAGACTCCTACTCAAATTGGGAAGATCGTGATCGAATTAGCTTGCTTCACTTAGTAAGGGCCTTCGATATTTATACTAATATTCCTCCAGAATTTGAAGAACTCAGAGAATGGAGTATTTCTCTTTTCCGGACTGAGTTCCCAGTTTCTAGAAGAATTCTTTCGGCCTCACCTTTGATTAACCGTGATCCACACCTCTTGGACATCCAGAATATTTGGCCTAGGGATAACAATGATGAATTTTTATCCATTGGCAGCATTAAGCCATATCAACTTCAGCATAAGCATATGTTATGGCTATACAGAAATAGGCTAGTACATGAATACAGAAGCCCCGGCGGTGGATTCAATACTATGAGACTTAATGAGTCACTACCATATTATATAGAAGCATCGACCATTCAAGGATACACGGAAGAACAAGGACTTATTCTAAGTAATCACTGGGAACTTACATATCCTGTAGGTTTTTTCTTAGAGCTGTGCCATCACGCACTACTTGGTATTGCAGAGATGCATAGAGAAGCCAACACCAGTCCATTCGCTGCATATTCAGACGGAAGTTACTGGATACCAGATTTCAACGAGAGTGGAGAATAACCAATGGAATATTCGAAGATACCGAGGTCAGAGTAACATTCCTAATATCGCCTGTCAGACCACTTCGGGTCGTTTCTGCTCTCTCAGCCCATCATCAGTGTCTGGCTCAGAGGAGGTCGCAGATTGGCACTTAGCGTTCAGTCCCCCCCGCTGGTCTGTTGACAGGAAGCGGCCGAAGTTAAACTAATTGTTAGATTAGCCCAAGCTACCCGACGGGCCTTCTCCTCGCAGCTCAGCGAGTGTTTGGCCAAAGGATGGATTGTATTTTAGGGCATCTTGGAATGAAACTGCCGGAACCCAGAACTTTCGAGAATACTTTCTTCCAAATACATCCTGTACTCGTACCTTTAGCAAGACACGACCTTTAATGATCATGGGGAAGCATCCCCCCAACTGTCGTCTTGCTCAAAGTAAACAACCCCTCTAGTTGATTCTCCAATTTGAAGATATGATTTATTTTCGGCCGGCGATAAGTTGTTTCTTTGAGTTAGGAACGGATATACCTTTATTCGGTCTCCAATACTAACCTGAAAATCATCTAGAGCGACCGCTTGCCTAGTAACCCAAAACCAACCAATAGTGTTCCTCAACCAAAGCATACTGAGCCTATTAAGATTCCAATGGTAACCGATAGATATCTGTTTGATGTCTGAAGGCGCGGAACCAAAATTAGTTATGCAAAGATATAATGCTATTCCAGTGCGGTGTATTTCATGTTCATCATACATCTTACCTGTAAGGTAGGTGCAGCAGAACGTTGGTCCATCCATTAAATCTATTTTAAATTTTGGCCTTTTTCTCAATGCGGAAAAAATTCCACTAATCCATCCAAAAAGAAGTGTGACTGAGAAAATAATAACGGCTAAAGTACCCTGGTTATTATTCAACCAGACATTAACTTACTTATATATAGTCTCTATATCCATAAACGATAGCGCTCTTATTTTTGGCGGATAATAAACTTAAATTAAAATATTCCAGAAAACCTTTTTAGCGGTGCTCTGTAACACCATCCCTCTTCAAATAGATTTACCAACAGAAACAGCAACGGATACCAAGTCATCTTTATTATCCCCAATTTTAGTCTTATTGGTTTCCAGATGCTTTAAAAGATGCTTATGTCGAATACTATGCTCCGAGAATATTTGCCCCCATGGCTTGATTGATACCTTGAAATTTTCTGTCTTCATTAACAACCCTGGCTCACCATGGTTTTTTGAGTTATCTAATTGAGCATCGATCATGGTCCTTGCAGTTGGTGTCTCAGTTATCTTGCGTCCAGCAAGAACTAAATCCCATTTATGTAGGCCATCATTAAATATGTGATGAGAAGAAATAACTTTGAAGTAATTTAGTATTTGTTCTAAGTGTTTATCTTTAAGTGTATCTGAAGGTCTCTTAAGCTCAACAACCAAACATCTATAAAATTCATTCCCTCTTTCATCCACATCAAAATTTCTTCGAATAGCGAATATATCCATTTCTTTATTCTTATCTGGATGTACTACCGTTCCCTTTTGGTAATATTCTTCATTACCATGAATGGAAAGTAGCTTTCTAAGTGCCTGTTCAAAATCCGGTTCTTCTGCTGTTAATAAATGATATTTTTCACCAAATAACCATAGATTATTTTCTACAATACTTTGAATTTCACCGACTTCTTTGGTTGTCTTTGTGTGCTCCTCGTTAAGAGCGTTTATTATATTGATGACTTTTTGTCTAGACCTTATTTCAGAAATTGCGTTAGCAATATTACCTAAGCTAGTCTCTTTTAATATATCAGCAAGTTTTTTCTGCTCTTCATTGTTGAGTGAAACAACACCATTTAGAACATCAAATAAATCATTACTAGGGCTTACCGTCAGTTTATCTAGCAGTTTAACAATTATCCGCTTTTGTGTTTTGTTTAGATGTGAAGAAAATAGACTAGGTTCTGCACTGTACAAAACACGAATTGTGTTCTTGAGTGACTCATCCTTCCACTTTTTTAGTGGAATTGAGTCACCTGAATGATCTGGAAATATTCCTTCTTCTTCATATATATCTATTAGCTTTTCTGCCGCTTTTTCACGAAAGCTATCGTGTAAGTCTTTCAGCAAGGATATTAATTTATCCTTTACTTCAGAATAGATCGCGAACTGTTGCTCCGTTTTCCCATCCAATAAGTCAGAGTCAGAAAATATGTATTCATCGAAAAAATCTGATTTAACGTAAGCACTCGAATAAAAACCGTTCTTTTTGTTAAGCCCTGAATTTATTTTATGAACTATTTTTTCTGTAGAATCCAAAAAATATATAAAAGAGCCTTCTTTTGGATTCACATCCCAATTAACTAGATTTGCAATAAATATATTGCCATACAAAGTAAAATCAACATCTTTTACTGTTCGTTCAAGTATTCTTAAATCTTCACCATTCACAATGATTCTTTTTTTATTGCTAGATGCTAAAAGCCAAGAAAACTCTTGCGACAAAATTGGTAACACTTGGCTCTCTATAAAGTGACCACTAACTCCATTATTTGACACTCCAATAAATTCTACTCTCGTTCCAGTAGAAACCGGACGAAAGCTATCGCGAACATTATTCACTTCATAATTATTAAGTGTATCTGAGTCGATTATGATAGAGCATGATGATGTTGAGGTGAAACTATCCCAAATAATAGATTTAGAAATTTTATGAAATGAAAATCGCCCAAGTCCTTTTTTTCCTCTTATTGTTGGAGATGATAGTTTTCTTTTGGGGGAGTCCTTAAATTTACCAAATGTTTGCTCGTGGGTTTCTGGGTTAATACCAACGCCATCATCTGTTATTGATAATGACAGAGCAGTATCTAGGTCATCAACGGTATATCTCAAATGAACTTCATTTGCATCAGCATCGAATGAATTCCATATATATTCAGCTATTACTTTACTTTGACTAAACTTATTGAATTCATTTCTCACAGAAGTTGAACTCGTCTGAATGCTTTCCATGCCAATTTCCTGTTTTTAATCGTTTTCTAGCTATAAGGTATAAATCTTATATAGAGAATTTTCGGTTTCTTAAAAAGCGAAGATCACAATATCTAGATATCGAACCAAAAGAGAAGAAAAATCTTGATGACAAGCCTAACTCAGCTTCTCTGAAAACTTCGAATGCACATATTATGTCGTTCTGATAGAAGCCTCTATATCTAATCCACATGGTTATCCATGCCTTTGATTCTCGTACAGAAACCATTCCTTTTCCAGCAGAAAGGGAGTCTTCTCCGTCTCATAATCTTACATCAAACGAGCTATACGCGAGCAAAAGAGCCGAATAATGGTGGGGATTTTAGCGAAGATATTCCTGTACATGTGAAGCAACGGCTGACTGACTGAACCAATTGGAGATACCTTATCTCGCCAGTGACTGTTTTGGGTCGATAGTTGCGGTTGAGCGGATTTTTGCGAATGTCTGCTCTGGGGATTTCTGTTCAATCAGACTACGTCAGCAAAGTGCGCATATCCGACTTATCAGCTGCTCAAGCGTTTCGTCCGCTTCGGGTCGAAAGTGACGATTTTTATTGATCTGAACAGCCGAAAGAAATGTCCGCTATCCGGATATATTAGAAAGCCCTTATGGTCCGATAAGGGCACTTACTCGTCATCAGACACACCTCCTAAGACTTGGAGGCTTGGTGCCTGACTCTCCGCTTGCAACGATGTAACCACTCAAGCCTAGCTTTCCCGAACCCCATCTTTTATTCGGTTTTTTCCGCGTTAACCAAGCTTAATTCGAAGAAATTCCTCATGTCCACTCTGCGCTATGCAGAATGCCCTTGGCGCTCGTTGGGATAATGGGAGTCCTGAACAAACAAGACTTCTGGATTTTGTGATGACCCAACTAATAGACGGACTCGTTGAGCAGATGACCACGTGGCGGCACCAGATGCACCGCCTTCCTGAAACGGGATTCGATGTACATATGACGGCACAGCTAATCGCTTCGCTGCTCAAGGAGTGGGGGCTTGAGGTCCATGAGGGGATTGGCCAAACCGGCGTTGTTGCCGTCCTGCGTAAAGGAGATCGGCCTGACCGAAAGATGATCGCATTGCGCGCCGACACTGATGCGTTACCGATCACTGAGCTGAATACATTCGATCATCGCTCCAGCGTTGATGGGAAAATGCACGGCTGCGGTCATGATGGACACAGCGCTATGCTGCTTGGGGCTGCATGCCAGCTAGCCAAACGCGGTGAGTTTGAAGGTACTGTCGTTTTTATCTTTCAGCCCAATGAAGAGCATGGGTTGGGTGCTCAAGCCATGATCGACGATGGTCTATTCGAGCGTTTTCCGGCAACCGAAGTGTACGGCATGCACAACCTTCCGGGACTGGAAGCGGGGGTGTTGGCGCTGCGTGCGGGGGCAATTATGGCCAGTGAAAGCCTGCTTGAGATCCAGATCAACGGCTGCGGCGGCCACGCCTCCTCACCGCACCTGGTTAATGACCCCATTATTCCTGCCACCCACCTTGTTCAGGGGTTACAGACCATCGTTTCAAGAACCGTGGATCCATCGGAGGCGGTGGTGGTCTCCGTTACCGAAGTGCTGACCGATGGTGCGCGCAACGTGATTCCAAGCACCGTCACTCTCAAAGGCGATTGCAGAACCTTCAACGATGCGACCACCGATCAGGTGGAGCGAAGAATCAGGACGCTTGCAGCAGGTATCAGTGAAGCCTTTGACACCCTGGTCGAGGTGACGTTTTCCCGCGAGTTTTTCGTTACCCACAATGCCGAAGCACAAACACAGGCTGCTCAATGTGCGGCCCTGAAAGTAAACGGCCCCGAGCGGGTGTTGCTGGACGTTCCACCCAAGAGTTTTTCGGAAGATTTTGCCTGCCTACAGCGGGTTGTCCCCGGCTGCTACGTGTTTTTGGGAAACGGGGCGGACAGCCGAGGCGGGTGCATGCTGCATAACCCCCATTACGACTTTAACGACAACATCCTAGAAACCGGAGCTCTCTACTGGACGGCGCTGGTGGAACAACAGCTATAAAACCAAGGAGTCTTTAAGATGCTTAATAAGAACCGTTACCTGACCCACTACCGTAACCCTAAAGCGAATAAAAACGCTCCTTATACTGATGCAATGCGGTCGATACTCAGTGCGAGCAAAGCGCGTGAGGCGATGGCGGATATGCGGCACTGGCCTGGATATAGCGCCACGCCTTTGCATGAGCTAGCGGGACTGGCCGACCAGATCGAAGTCGGTAAGCTGTTTTATAAAGATGAGTCAACTCGGTTCGAGCTGAAAAGCTTTAAATCCCTGGGCGGCTCCTATGCGGTCGCCATGCAGCTGCTGCTGGCGATCCGTCTAGAAACTGGCAAGCAGGCAAAAGTTGAAGACCTGTTCAGCGGCAAATATGCCGAGGTGATTCGTCAGGTCACCGTGGCGACTGCTACCGATGGAAATCATGGTCGTTCGGTCGCTTGGGGTGCCCGTATGTTTGGCTGCGCCTGTGTCATCTACATTCACGCCGACGTCTCAGTCGGTCGTGAACGATCTATGGCAGAACTGGGTGCTGAAGTGATCCGTATTGCCGGTAATTATGACGACTCGGTGAAGGAAGCGGACCAAGCCGCCAAGGAAAATGGCTGGATCATTGTCTCCGATAACAGCTACGAGGGATATATGGAGATCCCCAAGAGTGTCGCCCTAGGTTACAGCGTGATGCTCCAGGAAGCCGTTGATCAATTGGACGGACATATTCCCAGTCATGTATTCATTCAGGGAGGATGTGGGGGGTTAGCATCAGCCGTTTGCGGATTCTTTTGGGATCTTTGGGGCGATCAACGCCCACGCCTGATCGTCGTCGAACCGGAGCAGGCGAACTGCCTGCAACTCAGCGCTGTTGAAGAAAAGCTGGTGATAGTCGACGGAAAACTAGAGACACTGATGGCGGGCTTAGCTTGCGGCGAGGTGTCGCTGCTGGCGTGGAAAATTTTGGAAACGGGCGCGGATGACTTCACCACCGTCGCGGAGGCACTGGTGCCCGAAAGCATGCGGTTGTTGGCCAGGGGCTGTGGAGATGATCCCTCCATCGAAGCAGGAGAGTCGGCCGTGGCTGGTATTGCGGCGCTCCTAGGTATCCAAGGGGATGAGGCGATGCGCAAATTAATGGGAGTTGATAACAACAGCTCGATTCTGATTATCGGCACGGAAGGCGCAACCGACCCTGAGTTGTATCAGCAGATACTCCACGGCGAGCGTTAACCACTGAGAAGAGTTAATAAAACGGGGCGGCTCATGTCGCCCCTTTTCCGTTTGTTCAAACTGGCTCTTGAACCACCGGGATATACATGCCGGTTTTCACCGAATCCATCACCACGTTAGTGTAGAAGCTTTTGATGTTCTTGTTGTTGAAAAAGAACTTCTCTGTGAACTGCTCGTAGGCCGCCATATCAGCCGCTGTTAAAATAATGATGAAGTCATAACTACCGGTGACATAGTAACACTGCTGAACATGGGGGTTGTTCAGCATCTGTCGTTTGAAATCGACCAATAGGTCAACACGCTCCCGCTCCAGCGTGATCTGCACGATAAACGTCATGGATCTGTTCACGGCCTGCCGTGACACGACCGAGACATCAGCCTCAATGATCTCTTCCTGCCTCATCCGCTTCAAACGCCGCTGAACAGCAGCAGGTGAAAGCCCGACCGCCTCGCCGATGACATCCGATGTGGTGCGATTCGAGCGCTGTACGATTTCCAAAATTTGGCGATCAAAATCGTCTATATCAGCCATGATTTTATTCTTCATTTATAAGTTCAAATTGTGTGAATAACCTCGCAATGGTGAGTTACTTCGATGCATCTGTCCATCGTATGGCCGGTAGCATGATGACAATCCTCTCGTGTTGGATAAGCCAATAACAACAAATCACACAACAAATAGTGGAGAAAGAAATGCTGTCCCTAATAACCGATCTTTTATGGAGCAAGGTGCTCATCGCCCTACTGATCGCCTTGGGGGTTACCTTCACGGTCGCTTCCAACTTCTCTCAGTTCCGCTACTTCGGGCGCATGTTTCGCTTGCTTGGGAGATCCTTTCGGCACGAAGGCAACCACCTGAGTTCATTCCAAGCGCTCGCTATGAGCGTGGCGGGCCGCGTTGGTGCGGGCAACATTGCAGGAGTTGCTGTCGCTATCACTTTGGGGGGACCCGGCGCAATTTTTTGGATGTGGGTCGTAGGCCTGATGGGTATGGCGACCAGCATTTACGAGTGCTCCCTGGCTCAACTGTTCAAGCAGACCGAGCCGGATGGCAGTTACCGTGGCGGACCGGCGTTCTACATCAAACACGGCCTGAAGAACCGATGGATGGCACATCTGTTCTCCGTCCTACTGATGCTGACCTTTGGTTTTGCATTCCCGTCCCTACAGTCGTTTACCGTCTCCTCTTCATTTGAAAGCGCCTTCAGCATCCCGGCCTATGCAACCGGAATCGCGCTTGCTGCTGTTGTCGGCATTATTATCTTTGGTGGTGTGCGCCGTATTGCTGATGCGGCTCAATACGTCGTTCCCTTTATGGCCATTGGTTATCTGGTGGTTGCCCTTAGGGTGATTGGCACCAATATCGAATCGGTGCCGGATATTCTGAGCCTTATTGTGAACAGCGCATTTGGTCTGGAGCAAGCCGTTGGCGGAGGAGTCGGTGCGGCCATCTTGATGGGCGTTAAACGAGGCCTCTTTTCGAATGAAGCAGGGTTAGGCAGCGCTCCGAATACCGCAGCCATCTCCTACGTCAAGCACCCTGTAGAGCAGGGTATCCTGCAAGCCTTCAGCGTGTTTGTTGATACCGTGATTTTGTGTACCTGCACCGCAATCATCATCCTCCTCTCCGACATTTATCAGTCTGGCACTGACTTGGGCGGCGTTGCGCTGACGCAGAATGCGTTGGCCGAACACGTGGGTGGATGGGGTGTTTATTTCGTCAGTATCGCGCTAGCTCTATTTGCCTTCACCTCGGTGATGTATAGCTACTACTTAGGGGAAAACAGCCTGAGTTTCATGTTCGGGGAAAAAACAACGATCTTTAACGCTTACCGATTCCTGTTCCTGGTATTGGTGGTCTGGGGATCAGCGCAGAACTTGAGCACGGTGTTCGCCTTTGCCGATTTGACCATGGGCCTGCTGGCCATCATCAACCTGGTCGCGTTGGCGCTGCTGATCAAGCCGGTAAAACGCATCCTTAATGACTATGATCAACAGCTAAATCAAGGTGTTGAGGAGCCACAACTGGATATCAACCAGTTCAACGACCTTGATCTGGATAAAACCGCGTGGGTTCACCCAGAAGAAGCAAGCAGCTTGGCTGAAGGAAGTCCAGAGCACTTACTAAAGATGCGCTAACGGCAACTAGGGGTTCGGCGAGTTGCTGGCCCCTTCAATGGCCACAGTGAAGGACATATTCCGCAATATTATTCGAGAGGAAAACCTAAGCGCCTTCCTTTTTAATGCTTACTTTCCAGCATAGAGGGACGCTTGTTACTTTTACAGACAGGTAGTGATATGACACAAACAGCTAACATCAACATCCAGCGACTTATCGAACGCATCAAAGCACTGGGTCAATGCGGAGCACTGGCAGGCGGCGGCGCCGCACGAATCGCGCTCACTGAGCAAGACAAACAAGGACGCGACCAGGTGGTGTCCTGGATGAAAGAGCTAGGGCTGAAAATCAGCGTTGATCAACTGGGTAACGTGCTGGCTGTTCGCGAAGGCCAGCAGCCGGGCAAGCCGGTGCTCGTGGGATCCCATATCGATACCGTCGCCACTGGTGGGTTGTATGACGGCAACCTGGGGGTTCTTGCAGGCCTTGAAGTGGTGCAGACCCTCAATGAAGCTGGCATAAGCACTCGACGTCCGATTGCTATCGGTTTTTTCACCAACGAAGAAGGGGTTCGTTTCACGCCTGACATGATGGGAAGCATGGTGCATCAGGGCCATATTGAGCTTGAATCCGTGCTCAATACCAGAGGAACGGATGGCACGATTCTGCGTGAGGAGCTGGAGAGGATTGGCTACAACGGTTCAGAGCCCTGCGGTTCCATGCGGGCTCACGCCTTTATCGAACTTCACGTCGAACAGGGACCAGTGTTGGAGCAGGAAGGCTTCACCATTGGTGCAGTAGAGGGCGTGCAGGGAATATCCTGGACCGAAATCACTGTCAGCGGCGTATCCAACCACGCCGGCACGACTCCGATGGCGATGCGGCATGACGCTGGTTATGCCGCTATGGCTATCGCCACCTTTGCGCGCGCTTTAGCCAAAGAAATGGGGGGCTACCAGGTGGCGACCGTCGGCTGCATCGAGATGAAGCCAAACCTGGTGAACGTCATCCCCAACAGCGTCAAGATGACGGTCGATCTGCGCAATACCGAGAATGATAAGTTGCAGGAAGCAGAGAGCAGACTCCAGCAGTTTATTGAGGAAATTGCCGAGCAAGAGGGGGTCACTATCCAAACGCGGCAATTGGTCAGGTTCGACCCTACCCCCTTTGATGAAAGGCTCATCAGCCTGGTAGAAATGGAAGCTGACCGCCAGGGCTACAGAGTAAAACGCCTGCCAAGCGGCGCTGGCCATGACGCACAGGCTTTCGCGCCTAACTGCCCGACGGCGATGATCTTCGTACCCAGCGTCAAGGGGCTCAGCCATAACATCGAGGAGTACACTAGCCCCGATGATATCGAGGCTGGGGCGAATGTACTGCTGAATGTGGTGCGAAAACTGGCCGGCGAATAGGATACGAGGCTAGCGAAGGGAAAGGCGGTTGATGTGAATCAGCCATCAACTGCCTCCGTTTCAGCCTCTTTTGGTAGATACGGAGCAGCGTGAATAATGGCCGCTCAGTCGCAGCAGGAGTCATCAGAGCAGGCTTACTGAAATGTCCGCGTTTGGACTACTCTCAGATGCACCTATCAACGAATATTAGCCACTTCTAACGGTCGGCTTTGGGCCAACTACCGACTCATTGGCTATGATGTGGGACATTTTTTGGTAAAGCGGGTCATGGCAATGAGTTGGCGCACATTTCGGAATTAGCTGGATATAGCTTCAGTTGCTTACATCGCTAGTGCACCTATGTAATTAAATTAAAGATAAATCAGCATCTGCTCAGATACATGCTGTGAATTACCAGTAGTCACTAGTCGTTGTCTTGGTTAGGAATGACGCCTCAAGGTAATCGAGAAACAGAGAAACACGTGTAGCGAGTCGGGCTTTCTGAAGATAGACCGCATAAATATCGGCAGGGGGAGTTTCATATTCCGGCAGGACCAGCTCTAGATCACCACTTCTTAGGTGCTTCGCGAGATCCCATTGAGCTCTCATCAACAACCCATGTCCTTCGATCGCCCACTGAAGAGCAACATGGCCATCGTTCGTACTCAGCTTTACCGGCACGCGAACCGCCTGGGTCTGGTTATCTTTGGTTAGCCGCCAGAGGTTGGCGGTTTCATCATTTTGGCGTAGAGCTATCGCTTGGTGACTGCTTAAGTCCAGTGGTACGGCAGGACGCCCCATCTTATCCAGGTAGCCAGGACTGGCGCTGATAAACCGCCTGTTTGGCGCAATCTTTCGTGCAATTAAACGTGAATCCGGTACGTCACCGAAACGAATCAGGATGTCGACGGCATCATCCGGTGGAGAAACATGCCTGTCGCTTAGGGTGAGTCGCACAACCAGATCGGGGTATTCTGAAACAAACTCGGACACCAGCGGCGCAATATATTTTCTGCCAAAGCCTAGTGGGGCGTGGACGTTCAGTTGGCCGGTCGGGGTTCCGGACTGGTTGCGAATCACATCCTGCATCTCCTCCATCTGACTGAGGATACTCTGGGCGTACTCAAGATAGATCTCGCCCTCTGGTGTCAGTGAAATACGCCTTGTCGTCCTATTAACCAGCTTTACCCCCATTCGATCTTCGATCTGTGCGAGCCGTTTTGTCGCTGCGGACGGGGACAGGTCCAGCTCTTGCGCGGCGCCCGAAAGGGATCGCTTTTGGGCCAGGCTGACGAAGAATCGCATCGAGTCTTCAGCATCCATATTTCACCTTTAAGAAATTGTATTTTTACTTTTGGTGCATTTTTACACGCTTTCTACCTCCTATGATAGCCACACGTTCCATCCGGTTTGTTCCTATAAGGGGAGCCGGGACACTACACGAAGAGGATACAAGCGTGGAGAAAGAAGCCGCAGTCCAGTCTCTGACTGACACTCTCGCGAAATTCACGGCCTATATCGGAAAACGTCTTCCAACAGACGTTAAAGAAAAACAGGCAGAGTTGCGCACCAAAGAAACCAACCCCATGGCGATCGAGATCTTTGACGTGATGGCGGAAAACCAGGACGCCGCCGACAAGCTGGATCGTCCTAGCTGTCAGGATACCGGCGTTATTCAGTATTTCATCCAGGCGGGTTCCTCCTTTCCGTTGCTGGGTGAACTAGAGTCGATTTTGGAAGGGGCGACCCGGGGGGCAACCGAAATTGGCCCTCTGCGCCACAACGCCGTTGAGTCGTTTGTCGAGAAGAATACCGGCACGAATACGGGCTCCAAGATTCCTTGGCTCGACTGGGAAATTCTTCCGGGCGAAGACTACGCCATCATCGATGTCTATATGGCAGGTGGCGGTTGTACATTGCCGGGCGCATCAACCGTATTGATGCCGGGGCAGGGCTACGAGGGTGTGGCAGAATTCGTTCTCGATGTGATGACCTCCCGCGGCCTCAACGCCTGCCCGCCACTTCTTGTAGGCGTGGGTGTCTCCACCTCAGCAGAGACTGCTGCACGACTTTCCAAGAAAGCGATCCTGAAACCGGTAAATGCCCGCAACGCGAATGAGCAGGCTGCGCTGCTCGAAGAGCTGCTGACCGACGGCATTAATGAGCTGGGTATCGGACCTCAGGGGCTCACCGGCGACAACACCGTGATGGGTGTGAATATCGAATCGTCTGCGCGCCACCCTTCTACTATCGGTGTGGCTGTTTCCACCGGCTGCTGGGCGCACCGTCGCGGTCAAATCAAGGTCAATGCAGACCTCTCCTACGAAATTATCTCCCATCAGGATGTACAGCTATGAAGAAGGTACTGAAGACACCGATTTCAGCCCAGGATCTGGAAGACCTTAAAGTCGGCGACGTTATTTACCTGGATGGAACCCTGGTGACATGCCGGGACGTGGCGCATCGCCGTTTGATTGAGTATGGCCAGAAACTGCCGGTGGATATTGCCGGCGGTGCGATCTTTCATGCAGGCCCAATTGTGCGGGAAAAAGACGATGGTAGCTTTGAAATGGTCTCCATCGGACCCACCACCAGCATGCGTATGGAAAAGTTCGAGCGCGAGTTTATCGAAAAAACCGGCGTCAAACTAATCATTGGCAAGGGCGGTATGGGCCCGGAAACCGCCGCAGGCTGCCAGGAAAACAAGGCAGTTCACGCGGTTTTCCCCGGCGGGTGTGCCGTGGTTGCAGCGACCAAGGTGGAAGCTATAGAGGGCGCTGAGTGGAAAGATTTGGGTATGCCGGAAACGCTCTGGATAAACCGTGTAAAAGGTTTTGGGCCGTTGATTATTTCCATCGATACACATGGAAACAACATCTTCGAGATCAATAAGAAAACCTACAACGAGCGTAAATCGATTGTATTAGAAAAAATTAGCGAACAGGTTAAATTCATAAAATAACGTCTGCGTGATTATTTAATATCGATTCTCATGACCCACAGTATTTCATTCTAAAAATAAAGTGAACCTGGAGATACCTATGAAAATAATTAAAACCCTTGGTCTTTCTGTAGCGGTAGCGGCTGCATCGACATCTCTGATGGCGGCTGACAAAACCGGCTGGCCGGAAAGCTTTACCGTTGGAACCGGCTCCCAGGGTGGTGCCTATTTTGGTTACGGTACCGCCTGGGCCAATATAGTGTCGGAAGAAACCGGTGTGCCAGGCGGCGCCGAGGTTACCGGCGGGCCGATGCAGAATATGGCACTGGTACATACCGGTGATAACCATTTCGGTATGACAACCCTGGGCCCGGCTCGTGAGTCGATGGAGGGTAATAACGCCATCGCCCCGGGTCTGCCGATGGATAACGCCTGCGCCATGTTCCCGATGTACCAGACGCCGTTTTCAATCACCGCACTGACCTCATCCGGTATCACCTCTGTGGCCGACATCCCGGCGGGGGCGAAGATCGGCTTTGGCCCGGCAGGTTCCACCTCCGATACCTACTTCCCGCGTATGCTGGAAGAGCTGGGTCTGACGTTTGAACGGCGTAACGGAGGCTGGTCGGATCTCGGTGGTCAGTTGCAGGATGGCCTACTTGATGTGGTTGCCTTTGCGGCCGGTGTGCCGGTACCGGCGGTGAGCCAGCTCGAAGTCCAAACCGATATCAACATTATTGAGTTCACCGAGGATGAGCAGAAGAAAATCACTGCGGCCTTCCCTGTGACCAACTATGAGATCGCACCCGGAGCCTATAAGAGCATCGATGCGCCGGTACGTTCTGTATCCATGTGGAACTTTGCCATCGCCAACTGCGACCTGCCCGAGCCCTTCGTGTACGAAGCGGTAAAAGCGGTGATGGGAGACAACGCGCGGATGGTTCAGGCGCATAAAGGTGCGCGCACTACGCTGCCTGAACATTGGGATAAAAACACCTTTCTGCCCTGGCACCCGGGCGCTGCACGTTGGTTCAATGAAAATGGCGGCAATATCCAAGCGGAATTGATTCATCAGTAATCAGCTTTTAGCGTGGCATCGTTAACGCGATGTCACGCCTTTTTAAACATGCAATCTCGCGCTACAGAAAGCGAAGGTCTAGCCATGAATAACGATAATAATCTGGCTAAAGAGCCAGACCACCTCATCGCCCACGGGGTTGATGATGAGCCTGTTGAGTCCAATCTCAGAACCTATAAAGGGCGCTCATACCAGGTTATAACGCTTATCGCAGCCGTCTATGCTGCGTTTCATATGCTTGCCCTCAATGGACTGGGTTTAAAGGCATTAACCGGTGGCCTGGTTGATATCACGTTTCTGCCGGACTTTCCCATCGAAACCTGGAACTTCCGTATTGCTCATGTGGCGGGTGCGTTGGTACTGGGTTTTCTGATGTTCTCGGCAACCAAATTCCCTGAAGAGGAACAGAGTCGCCCGAAAGCAGTACGCTTTCTCGCCTATCCTCTGCTGCTCAGTGCGCTGTTCTCACTGGGCATGGCGTTCTATTTTGCCTGGGAAATTGCATCCGGGACCATGTGGAACGGTATCGATAAGGGGATCCGTTTCAATGAAATCTGGCTGTACGGGGCGCCTTTGTGGGTGGCAACGGCCGGTTCGATCATGCTTTCCTGGTTCGATAAGCAGAGCCGTGGCAGGTTTGCGCCCCACGACTTTGTGCTGGCTGCCTGCGCGCTGTCGGTGGCTGTCTATCTGATCACCATCTATGGCACGCTGATGCGCAACTCGACCGGTACTCCCTTTGCACCGGTGGGGATTTCCATGGCGGCGGTGGCCGGTACGGCCCTGATTATGGAGCTGACCCGTCGAGTGGCCGGCATGGCGCTCGTCGTGATCGCCACGGTGTTTCTGGTTTACGTGTTTGTCGGCGAATTTCTACCCGGCTTCCTGAGTTCACCGGCCATCACCTGGGAACGGTTCTTCAGCCAGGTTTACACCGATGCCGGCGTACTGGGGCCGACCACGGCGGTATCCTCAACCTATATCATCCTATTCATCATCTTTGCGGCCTTTCTACAGGCATCCAAAGTGGGTGATTACTTCGTCAACTTTGCCTTTGCTGTTGCCGGTAAGGCGCGAGGCGGCCCTGCGAAAGTTGCGATATTCGCATCCGGCCTGATGGGAATGATCAACGGTACGTCTGCCGGTAACGTTGTTGCTACAGGCTCGCTGACCATTCCGCTGATGAAGAAGGTCGGCTACGAGAAAAATACCGCCGGCGCCATCGAAGCAGCTGCCTCGACAGGTGGCCAGATTATGCCGCCGATCATGGGGGCCGGCGCCTTCATCATGGCGGAAGTTACCGGTATTCCCTACTCGGATATAGCGATCGCGGCGATTATTCCTGCCATCCTCTATTTCGTGTCGATTTTCTTTATGGTCGATTTCGAAGCGGCCAAGATGGGCATGAAAGGGATGCGCAAGGAGGAACTGCCGCGCGTTGCTACCATGGTGCGTCAGGTATACCTGTTTGTGCCGATACTGATCCTGATCGTCGCACTGTTCCTGGGCTACTCGGTTATTCGTGCAGGTACCCTGGCCACGATTGCGGCGGTTGTCGTAAGCTGGTTCACGCCCTATCGCATGAACCTTAAGCGAGTCTACAGCGCATTCGAGATCGCCGGTCACATGTCGATTCAGATCATCGCCGTCTGTGCCTGTGCCGGTATTATCGTCGGTGTTATCTCGCTTACCGGTGTCGGTGCGCGTTTCTCCAACCTGCTGCTGAGCCTGGCGGATACATCGCAATTACTCGCTATGTTCTTTGCCATGTGTATCGCGATTCTACTGGGTATGGGAATGCCCACTACAGCGGCCTATGCGGTTGCAGCCTCGGTGGTTGCGCCTGGTCTGGTGGATCTGGGGATTCCACTGCTGACTGCCCACTTCTTCGTGTTCTACTTCGCGGTGGTCTCTGCCATTACGCCCCCAGTGGCCCTGGCATCGTTCGCGGCGGCCGGTATTTCGGGCGCGAACCCGCTCAAGACCTCAATGGCATCGTTCAAGATCGGCATCGCGGCCTTTGTTGTACCGTTCATGTTTTTCTATAACTCCACTCTGCTTATGGAAGGTGAAATCATCGATGTGCTGCGAGCAGGAGTAACTGCTGCATTCGGTATCTTCTTGCTGGCATGCGCTGTTCAGGGCTGGTTTATAGGTAGCCGCGCAAATCTGGCGATTCGCCTTGTCTTGACGGCTGCGGCCTTCCTGATGATCTCTGGTGGGCTGATGACTGATCTGATTGGTCTGAGTCTTGCTGTTGCGGTGTTTCTGCTGCGCAAGATGGTGGGTGCCAAGTCTGCCGTGGCAGGCGCCTGAGCAGCGATGAGCTGACGCATTAAACTGAAGGCGATTCTGTGCCTGGGGCGGGATGCCCGGGCACAGAATGACCGCTTATCCAGTGTTTTCTAGACGTGTCGCGACCTATCGATGACATTGTCCCGCTTTCCTTTATCACCGCTATTTCAGAAGTTGCCCTAAGCATCTGGCTTCAACAATCCACGCTTGCACCTGCAACGAGCAGATTTCTCAAGAGGTTTTCCGATGACTGCGTTTTATAACTCCATTGCAGAGACAGATGGCTACGAAGTCCTGGCCTCGGTGCATTGTCCTATCGCTGCCAGGATGGCGGTGGATCTGGGATTCAACTACGGCATGGTCGGGGGATCCGTGGCTTCCCTAAGTATGCTGGGAACGCCGGACCTGATGCTGCTTACCTCGACAGAGTTGTGCGACCTAGTCAAACGTACGAGTCAATCTTCGAGCCTGAAGATCATCGTTGATGGCGATGCCGGCTATGGCAATGCGCTTAACACCATGAGAACTGTCGTCGAGCTGGAGATGGCCGGTGCCAGTGCCGTTACACTTGAAGATACCAAGCTGCCAATCTCATACGGCCAAACCAAGACCAAGCTGATCTCTCCTCGGGAGCAGCTCGATAAACTAGCCGCGGCGCTGGATGCGAGAAGCTCGGACCGCTTTGGTATTATCGCCCGAACCCAGGTGGTCGCCGGAGAAGAACTTGAAGCCGTTGCGGAGCGGGTGTTCCAGTACTCCGATGCTGGCGTTGACGGCATCTGCCTGGCAGGTGTGACCGATCCCGAGCAGCTGGAATTTATCTCCCGGGGCAGCGACAAACCGAAGATGCTCATCACCTATGGCAAGAAAAATACGCTGACCAATGAGCACTACAAGAACTGCAACGTAAAGCTGCTGTTGAGCGGGCATACGCCGTTCGAGGCGTCTATCGTCGCCGCGTACCACGCACTGTCGAGCCTGGCAGGTAAGCCGGTATCGGCGGATGACCTTCATTATAGGTCGCTGATTGGCAAATACACTGAACAGGAGCGTTTCGATAGTTCAGTAAGACGTTATTTGGATATATCTGAATAATAAGGGCCGAACAAACTACTAATGTCCGCTTAGTGCTGTGGATTCAATTGGTGATCGCAACACTCTATCGTAGGCTCTAAACGATGGAGGCATCCATGCAGCGGCGCAAAAGGATTTTCTACAGCGAAGATCAACGGAAAGTCATCTGGGATCGCTGGAATGAAGGCGTTTCTCTTAAGGACATTGGTAGGCTTTTTCACCGACCCTCTTCATCCATTCATCAGCTCTTGGCTCGTACCGGAGGGATTCGTCCTTCTGAACGGAAGCGATCTGCTCGAGCCCTAACCCTGGTCGAGCGCGAGGAAATATCTCGAGGTTTGGTTGCAGGCTGTTCGCTTCGACAAATCGCAGCTAAATTGGGGCGAGCCCCATCTACTATCAGCCGTGAAGTAACGCGTAACGGTGGTGCACATCTATACAGAGCCGTAAGTGCAGATCAGGAGGCGCTGCGCAAAGCGCTTAGGCCTAAGACATGTAAACTGGCTTCTAACGTAGGGCTTTGTGCTGTCGTTGAAATAAAACTCAGGGAACGCTGGTCACCTCAGCAAATTGCCGGCTGGCTCAAACGGAAACTGCCCCAACACGAGCATCTTCATGTGTCACACGAAAACATCTACAAGACCTTGTTTATACAAAGTCGGGGAGCACTAAAAAAGGAGCTTCAGGCTTATCTACGCTCCAAAAGATCAATCCGACGGGCCAAGACAGCTTCACTGAAGCAAAAGGGACTCGGGAAGATAGTAGATGCCGTATCTATCCACGAAAGACCACCGGAAGTTGAGGACCGGGCAGTCCCTGGCCATTGGGAGGGTGACCTGATAGCTGGTTCGAAGAACAGCTATGTGGCCACACTGGTAGAGAGGCATTCTAGGTATGTGTTATTGGTAAAAGTGAACGGTCGCAAAACCGACGAAGTGGTCCCAGAGCTTGTAAGACAGTCACAAAGCCTCCCCAAAGAGCTTTATAAGTCACTAACCTGGGACAGAGGTTCAGAATTAGCGTCGCACCAAAAGTTCACTGTGGCCACGGATATACAGGTGTACTTCTGTGACCCACAAAGCCCTTGGCAAAGAGGATCCAACGAAAATACAAACAGGTTGCTCAGACAATACTTACCGAAAGGAACCGATCTATCTGTTCACTCACAAGGTGAGTTAGATGAAGTAGCCAGACAACTGAATACTCGGCCAAGAAAAACACTCGACTACGATACCCCGGCAGAACGGTTTAGTCAGTGTGTTGCGTCGATCAGTTGAATCCACAGCCGGTAGCGGCGGTTAAACCAGATTTTACCGAATGTCGGCTTTCTGGATGAGACAATACATTCGTAAGGTCGGGAAGGTGCTCCAAGCAGCTCTCTTAGACTCTTGGGCTCGCTAGTAACTGCCCTCTCTTAAACCCATATCTGAAAGGGCTCTCCCGTCGGCTTAATTTGTTTTTTGTGCCGGCTGTTGTTGATTGCGGGGTCGATTTCGAGCACTTCAAGCGCGCAGGGCAAAGTGGGCCGTAGTAGGTGTATCAGTTCGTCGCCCTCTATATCTGGATTCAACCATTGATCGAAGGCGTCGCGAGGCAACATCACCGGCTGACGATTATGGATAGTTTGAAAGGCCTGTACGGCATCGGTCGTTATCATTGAGCAACTGTAGATCCTTTCTGCTCCATGCCCCCAATGGTCCCACAGGCCTGCGAACGCAAACGCTTGATCGGATGGCCTGATTGAGTAAGGATGCTTATGCCCGTTTTCACTCTTCCATTCTATGAACGAGCTTGCCGGGATAATGCAGCGCTGGTGCTTGAAAGGCCCCCGAAATGCAGGGCTCTGTTCCAGCGTTTCAGCCCTGGCATTGAACATCGAATATTTTGTGCCTGGTTCTTTAACCCAGGACGGAATCAGCCACCAACGCATATGGCGTAAACGGTTGGCGCCGTCTTCCTGCATGACTACTTGTATATCTTCGGTGGGGGCAATGTTGTACTGGGTATCTAGACGAGCCTTAACTTCTAGCTGCTCTAGCAAATCCTGAGTGAAGGGGTCATCAATTACGTTGAAGCGGCCACACATATAGCCTCCCAAAATTTTGGCAGCATCCTAAGTACCTTAGCAAATGTAACCATGGGTCCAGGCATTTTGAATGTTCCAGCCTAGGATTCCACTAAGGGCATAGTTCTTTTGACGATCCTGAGAGTCACGGATCTCGAAAGGGGAAGCGGTTACCGTGCATCCACTCTTTACTTCTGAGCCGCTTAATAGATGGTGATGCGAGGCTTCAGATCGTAGACCTCTCTGCGCCGTTGGCGGATGACATGATAGATGTAAGGCACGTCTAGCAAGCACCACAGAAATATTGCCGCCAATAAGATTTGCCAGCCAAGTAGCTCGTTCAAGACTGCATACACGGCTGCAATTCCCAAAAGAGTCATAATGACAGCAGAGACCCGGCGGCCTAAGTAATATCGATGAGCACCGACAACACCTGCAAACAGGAGCAGCATGTAAGCAGTGCTCTTGTTGCGCAGAGAGTTCTCTTTCTGGAATGTGACTTTATCAACCATCGTCTGTGTTCCCCCCAAAGCTCAACTTTTTTTAATAATAATCTATCCATGGATCTGTATAAACATACAGTAAAAATTGAAGCCTCTCCAAATGTTGTCTCTTGCGTTTGTTCTTTTGCTGGCAATCATTCTTAATGAGACTAGCGGGCTTTCTTGCGGCTAGCATAGGTATGTGTGGATGGAGGTCGGTTCGCACATCCTGATGAAGGGGGACTTGGTAAACACCCGAAGCGTTGAATGATACTATCGGCGCCGTTCAGCATGGAGATAGGGCATCCCCTTTGGTATCAAAACAGCTCACGGTCAAACCGGGGTTTTGGGCGCGATTATTTTTACCCCAAAAATGGAAGTTGACCTTCGACCCTCGGACGCCAGGCCGGCTGTTCTTGTCTCTTCAGCAAAGCGTTGAATTGCCGTTCGATACCATCGCAGCGATCGACATCACTAAAGGGCTGCTTTGGTCAGCTGTAGAAATACGCTCGCAGAACCGAACCGACGTGTTGGGTGGTCTCAGTCGTGAAGCTGCCGAAAAGCTATCTACGATGCTTCTTGGGGCTATTAATGAGCATCTGATCACTGCGATTGAAGCCGACAAGGCTCAGCTGATTGAAATCGATGAGGCGATTCAAACGCTGACCCGGAACGGTCATCAGTACCTCGCTCTCGCTGATATTAACCAGACGATTTCCACCGTACCGGGTGAAGCTGCCAGAGCGATCTCGCATCCATTATTCAAGGTCGAGCAGTTGCCGACGTCCCTTGTAGAGCAATTCCCAGCTTCATTATCCATGCTGGTCGATCCAGGTGAGCGTCAGCGTTACAACGAGCATTTCGTTAGTTCAGAGCTGCTACGGTTCGACAGCTTCTTCAGTGACCTGGATGGCCGCTCACTCTCTAACGAACAGCGTGAAGCCTGTATTCGTCTTGAGGACAACAACCTGCTGGTAGCGTCCGCTGGCTCAGGAAAGACCGCCACCATGGTCGGCAAGGTAGCCTACGTCTTGGATAAAGGGCTTTATCGGCCTGAAGAGATTCTTTTGCTCGCCTTTAACAACGATGCTGCAAAAGAGCTCCGTGAGCGTTTGGCGAAGCAGCTCAAGGTCAGCACTTCAGATCTGCGCTGTCAGGTATCCACCTTTCATGCTCTCGGGCGCCGTATCATTGAACAGGTTGAGGGTAAGCCTCCCCAGCTGGCAAATTGGGCGGAGCACCCTGCCGGGGAGTCACAAATAATAGAACAACTCATCGATGACTTGCGGCTGAGTAACCCGGCATTTCAGCGATTATGGACCGAGTTGTTGGCGCTTTATCCCAAGGCGGATATTCCGGTCGAGGTGTTCGACTCCGAGGAAGATTACCGGCAGTACGTAAGCGACCGTGCCCAACATGATGGTGGCACTATTTCAACGCTCTCTGGTATCTACGTGAGATCGCTTCAGGAGCAACGTATTGCGAACTGGCTGTGGTTGAACTCAATTCCGTTCGAGTACGAACGCCAAGTGGAAATCGAAGGGAAAGGAAGCGATGCACTCTATGTACAGCCTGATTTCTACTATCCCCAAATCGATACCTATCATGAGCACTTTGCTATCAACCAGGATGGTACTTCTCCATTTGAGAACTACGTCGAACAAGCCCAAGAGAAGCGTGAAGGGTATCGCCACGCTAAGATCGACTTCTTTGAAACGATCAGCGCGCAAGCAACTGATGATACGCTGCTGGAAGTCCTAGAGGCGCAGCTCCGTAAGCGCGCCATCAAACCGGTTCCTCGTCACCCTGATGAGATTCTGAAAGCTCTGGAGCCCGATGTTATTAGGCGATACCACAATCTGGTCTCCGTCTGTATCAAGCATATCCGTTCAGCCCAGCTGACTCAGGAGATGTTGGTCGAGCGCTCTAAGGCGCTGAAGCACAGGGCACGTGCCGATAGATTTGCCCGCGCCGTCTGGCAATTGGCCCAGGCCTATTCACAGAAGCTGGATGAGGCTCAGCGCATCGACTTTGAGGGCATGATTGGCGATGCCGTCAAACTGATTGAAAACGGGCGTTACACCAGCCCATTCAAGCTCATCTTGGTCGACGAGTTCCAGGATATCTCCGCACCGCGCGCGAAGCTCATCAAGGCCCTGCGTGCACAACGGCTTTTTACAAAGGTATTTGCAGTTGGTGACGACTGGCAGTCCATTTATCGGTTTGCAGGATCGGACATAACGCTGTTCACCGAGTTTGAGGAGCAGTTCGGTGCCAGCTGGATAGGGCGGTTGCAACAGACCTACCGCTGCAATCAGCTTATCGCAGGCGTCGCAGCAGATTTTGTGCAGAGAAACCCTGAACAGATGGCGAAAGAGGTTCAGTCGGTTCGCCCAGCAATACCGCGTTCCATCAGGGTCATTCCGGTAAAGGTCGTGTGGGATAAGCCCAGCATGGACAAGGCCTGTCACCAGATGCTCAACAGGCTTAACAGCTTTGCGGCCAAGATCGCTCCTAAGTGGCAGACCAAGGCAAAACCTAAGCTCAGTGTGCTCGTGCTATCACGATACAACATGCAAAACCCGTTTCAGGGGAAGGTGCCTGTCTTCTCATACATTGAAGTGCGTTGCATGACATTTCACCGAGCGAAGGGGCTAGAAGCTGATTACTCCGTATTGTTGGATGTGAGTGAAGGCAACTTTGGTGTGCCCAGTCGCATTGAAGATGATGAACTGCTGCAACTAGTGATTCCGTTTCCAGAGACCTATCCATATGCGGAGGAACGCCGCTTATTTTATGTAGCATTGACCCGGGCAAGCAGAGGGGTATTCATGCTTACTAATCAAGCGCGAAGGTCCCGATATATTGATGAGCTAATACAGATAGGGGGAGAGAATATCTGCCTTGAGAACCTCGACGGCAGTCCGCTAGAACTGTGCCCCGATTGTGGCAAAGGTCACATGGTTCAACGCTCGGCCAAGGACGGCAGTAAATTTATGGGGTGTAGCGAATTTCCGGTTTGTCGTTATACCGTCAGTGTATAAAAGCATCGTCTGAGTCATGCGCAGAAGCCAGGTTAAGACAAATGATATCTAATCAGGTTAGGAGTATTGTCCCGCTGTGCTACTCCCATCGAGTGTTTAAGGTGACGGCACAAGTGCCGAGCCTCCTTGGTTGAGATAACCGCTTGCGGATTGGTTTGCCAAGGAGGCTCCTAACTATTCACCAAGATTCGATTGCTTGAAAAGCAGTACGGGCTCAGAACATGCACAGTTCGCCCAATACTGATTCTTATTCTTGGTTATTTTGACATCTGTACCGCCGCATTGTGTGCAAGCTATCCGCATTGACGTGTTCGTACCGCAGAGATCACACTTTACGTAATAGCCATATTTTCCGTAGCAGCCTGTCAAACGGTTGGCTTCACCGCACTTTTTGCATTTGAGGTGTCGGGAAGCGTTGGAATCGACAACTGGAGCCGGTTGGACAGGTTCTGCTGGCTCAGGTGCATTGGGCTCTTCGGGGGCCGAAGGGGTTTTACGTAGCTCTGGTGCTGAAGCGGTTTGCTTCAACAGATGCTCTACGATTTGCTCTAGTTCTTCTTTTGAAAATGCTGGTGAGGTATCTATAAACGCCTTGAGAAACCCCTTACCACCGACTTTTTCAACCGCTTCGGCGACGGCTTCACTTTTAATGATCTGAGCGTTGATATTGGATGGAATGTTGTCGCGATGAAGAATACAAGAATTGGAGACAACACAAAGAGTATCCCATTTTCGTCCCCCTACACCCTGTTGAATACCCAATAGCATTTTGCCTAGAAACTGCTCAACATTGTCACTCAACATCTGCTTGAGCAGCTTCTGCTGCAACTCAGCCTGCTTGATTGGAGAGGCGATGCCCGACCAAAGGCCTTTGTAGCTACGAGACCACTCGCCGGTCGAGTTGACCTTGACCTCACCGTAGATACTTTTGGACTCTAGGAGCATGAACCCGTACTTGTGCACGATAAGGTGATCTATCTGTGCATTTTCACCCTTGTAGCGAAAGGCGTAATCGTTAAACACATAGATATCTTCACGGTCCTTAAACGCTCGTCGTAAGTAGAAGGCGACATCGCGCTCTTGTTTGTCGCCTGCAACTTGTCGGACATCGGCGAAGGCTTTGTCCTGTTTCGATGTAACAATTGGCATGACGTCTCCGTGTCATGAATGAGACAGATGGTTATTTTATAGGTATTCAGCTAGTTGAGAAGCCTATGGTCAATGCTCTTATTTGGGTTTGATGGCCGGCCAGCAGACGATGCTCCGGTGCCCAAGAGTTTGAAAGTGGACCAAAGTGGTCAAAACCGCCTTTGGTACAACTGCCCATATTAGATATATCGGCATAGTCAGTAGCTCGGCCCCGGTTAATTGCAGATAAGATCGGACTCTTTGATTAGTATACGGACCAGATAGCGGCCGCCGCCCCCCCCTCTGAAATCAGAAACTCGCTGATACCTCGACTCCGCCTACGACTTAGCTTGTAAACATGTTTGAGCTTAAGGTGTCGAGAGTAGATATGTCATCTCCTCGCCATGGGCGCGGTAGCTGGAACGTTTGTGATCGAATCTAGGTTGAAATTTTGCTACGCAGCATTGAGCGGATCCGGGGGGCGTTACAAAGCTTGATTCTGTTGACCTGCGATTATGCATCGCATTACGCTTGGAAGTCGCATACGGTGCGATTGGTAATGTTATAATAATATGATGATTGGTAGGGGTGAATATGAAGATTATTTCGGCCACGATACTTACAGGCTTTCTTGGGTCGGGTAAAACCACTCTGCTCAAGCGAGTCCTCAGCGAGGCTCATGGGCAGAAAATCGCTGTCATCGAAAACGAATTCGGCGAGGAGAATATAGACAATGATATCCTCATAGCTGACAGCGAAGAGCAGATAATTCAGATGAGTAATGGCTGCATCTGTTGCACCATTCGAGAAGATCTGCGCGAGACGCTGACGATGCTCGCGGCGAAAAGGCATGATGGCTTGCTGGATTTTGATCGGGTCATCATTGAAACGACGGGAGTTGCCGATCCTGGCCCAGTAGCTCAGACTTTTTTCATGGATGAGGATGTAGCCGAGAGCTATATGCTGGATTCCATAATCACGCTCGTAGATGCTAAACATGCAGCTCAACAGCTCAACGATCGTCAAGAGGCGCGTAGACAGGTTGGTTTTGCAGACCAGATTTTTGTCAGTAAATCAGATCTTGTGGATGAGGAAGTGTTGGATGCTCTAATTCCCAGACTCAAAAAAATGAATCCAAGGGCGCCTGTCGAGGCTGTGCACTTTGGTGAAACACAATTAACAAAGGTTCTAGACCTGCAAGGCTTTAACCTTAACGCCAAACTTGATATCGACCCGAACTTTCTCAGCGAGGAAGGCGGGGCGGACAGTCATCATGATCACGATGAGCAGTGTGGTCATTCCTCGCATAAGCATGAGCATGGTAGTCACCACCATCACGATGATGATGTCAAAAGCTTCGTCTACAGGGCGAATCGACCCTTCGACCCTACTCGTCTTGAAGATTTTTTCGGTGCCGTTGTTGAAGTGCATGGGCCAAAAATGCTGCGCTATAAGGGGGTATTGGACATGAAGGGAACAGACCGGAAAGTCATTTTCCAAGGTGTACATCAAGTTATGGGGAGCGATCTCGGTCCAGAGTGGAAGCCAGACGAAGTACGGCAAAGTAAAATGGTGTTTATTGGGGTGGATCTACCTAACAAAATACTGCAAGAAGGATTAGATGCATCTCTCGCTTGAAAGAGGCGCGTCTAAAAGGCTAAATGCATAATCTAATAACCGCTACAGAATGTACGTAATGAATCGTCTACTCGACCGCAGCTCTTCGGTACCACTGTACAGTCAGATCAAGGAAATCCTTATTCACGAGATGAGGGATATCGATAAGGTATCCGAGCTTGTTCTCACCGAGAATACGCTGATGAAGCGTTTTCAGGTTAGTCGAGCACCGATTCGGCAAGCTTTGAAGGAGATGGAGGATGAGGGATATGTAGTGCGGCACAGGGCTAAAGGTACTTTTCCAGTTCGTCGTCTCAATGTCAGCCTACCTCCTGCTATGGAGCTTGGTGGAATTAGTAAATACTTGGCAGAGCAGGGGTTAAAGTCGAACTCTCGGATTGTTGGGCTTGAACGGGTCGAGGCACCTGAGGAGGTTACGGAAGCTCTTGGTCTTGGGAAGTCGGCGAAAATGCTGCACCTCAAACGGGTAATTTTCGTTAAAGGTACGCCTCTTGCCTGGGTTTCGAGCTACCTCTATACGCCGCCAGATTTTTTTCCAGAGATAGAAGAACTTGAGCGTCTAGGTTCTGTATTTGGTTTGATCGAGCGAAAGCTTGGATTGAAATTCACAAAGGGAACGCAGAACATCTGGGCTTCCGGTGCGAACGAGGAAGAAGCTGAAGCTTTGGAATTGAGTGTAGGGACACCGGTTCTTGTCGCCGAGACAACGATGTACACCGATGATGGGCAACCAGGAGGATGGAGGCGTGCGGTGCATCGCGCAGAAGACTTTAAGTATTCGTTTGGCCTTGGCGGTTGACAGGCCGTTTTTCTGTGGAATATATTGTCATAACAATATGACAAATGAGACGAGTTTTTGGTCTATTGTTATAACAATATAATGATAGGCTGATTCGACTCGGTCCGGATAATAAGAAGGAGTCTCCGCTTGAATGACATGACTTTACTCTTTGCTTGGGGGATGCATGGTTCTTCCATGCTTCAAGGAGGTCGATATGTGCCTTAAACACAGCAAGGGGGCATCTGAGTCGGTCCCGCCGTTTACATCTCTCTTTCTCGATCGCCCTTCCAACAACCCCACCGTGGCGTCAGTCAATACCGTGCTTGGTTCCGTCCGCTCCAATGAGTTGGGCGTGACGCTTCTCAGTGAATCGTTGATGAATGTCTTGCCGGGAGCGGAATACGCTTACGACATCAGGATTGATCGTGCTGATGTCTTTGATGCACTGGAAGCTAAGCTTCTGGAGTTCAAGGCGGCAGGTGGTGGAACAATCGTTGATGCTACCGGTATGTTTCACGGTCGCGACCTACGTTTGTATGAAGCTTTATCGCGTGCCACTGGTGTTCATATCGTCGCCACCACGGGCCAGGGGCCGGAGGCTATGCTTGGCGGATACTTCCTAACACCGCAGACCAATCCACCTACTCCGTGGCCAGCGCAAAAGTTCGCCGAACTCTTTGGCCGTGAGGTGAACGACGGCATGGTCGTTCCCCGTCTGGAGCGCCGAGCTCCAGCTGGAATGATTTGTACCGCTGTTACAGAGGAAGGGATGACACCCACTGATGCCAGCTTAGTTCGCGGCGCTGCTCGTGCAGGGGCTGCATATGGGGTGCCAGTTTTTATCCGGTGTGGGTCTGATGCTATCGCTGAGATGCAGCTAGCCCGTGATGAATCTCTCGACTTGCAGCGAATTGTTATGGCAGGAATGGATCGTCGTGACGCCGTGGAAAATGGCTGGCCTATGCAGGTCGTTAATGCCGGTGCTCATGTTTGTATCGATCACATAGGGTCCACCTCTTCAAATTACCTTGATGATTCAGAGCGTGTTGCTTTGGTTAAGGAGCTGATCGATGCGGGCTATGTAGATCGCATTACTCTGTCTTCAAGTGCCACAGGCGTGTCGTTTGGCGAGCCTGGCAATGACCTTCCATACAGTAATGTCCTTACTCACTTTGTCCCCATGCTGCTGGATGCAGGGGTATCCGAAGAAAACGTCGCAATGATGCTGACCACCAACGCAGCGCACCTGCTGAGTGTAAGTGGAGAAGTTAAATGACTCGCGTTAACACAGTGCTTGGCACTATTTCGGCTGCGGAACTCGGCTTCGTTGCCATTCATGAGCATATAGGTTACGGAATGCCGGGTTGTGAACTCGACAGTCGCTGGTGGAAAACACCCGAAGAGCGTTATGAAGAGACAGTACCTAAGCTGCGGAAATTCCACGAAAACACGCAGAAGTGGGGCGCAGCAACTTTTGTAGAAGCTACTGGTATCTGCAATGGCCGGGATATCGATTACTACAAATCTCTATCGGCAAAGACCGGTGTGCACATTGTGGCCAGTACTGGCTTTGTCGGTGGCGATACCGCTCTACCTTTCTTTGAGAGAGCAAGTGTCGAGTATTTGACTGATCAGTTTGTTCACGAGATCACCGTGGGTATCGGTGACTCCGGGGCAAAAGCCGGGATCATCAAAGTCGGCGTGAGCCGTGGTTTTAAAATGAAGGAGCTGGATCTACGTATTTATCGTGCCGCTGCCAGGGCATCAAAGATTACAGGGGCGCCGATTTTTACTCATCTAGCGGTCGACTGTGAACCTGCTTTGAACATTTTTGCTGAAGAGGGCCTTCCTTGCCATCGGGTGTTGTTTGGGCATGCAGATGATGGCGTAAGCCAAGGCAAGATCAACGAAAAAGCCCTCCTCGATGCAGGCGGTCGAATTGGTTTTGATACTTTTGGCTACGACCTGGAATTGCCTGATCCGCCATTTTGGGGGAGGGCTCGTGCGGAACGCCTCAAGCATTTCCTTCGTTTCATCAACAGTGGTTTGGTCGATCAAGTTCTTGCGTCGGCAGATGCGAACTGCTCTCCGCTCGGCTGGCCGGGTGTGAAGGGACACACTGTTAACTACCTATTTGAACAACTGATTCCAGACCTCCGCGAGGAAGGTATCGATGATTCTTTAATCGATCAGCTATTTGTGCACAACACAGCAGACTTCCTGACGTTGCAGCCGATCTCCGATTAACAGCCGAAGTAACGAAAACAATAAGACTGGAGAAAAACATGAAACCAGAAGCCTTAAAAGACCTAAATGTAGCTGTAATCGGTGCTGGGTATGCCGGTGCAACTACTGCATATGCTCTCCATCTGATGGGCGCAAAAGTCACTGTATATGAGCAAGCGCAAGAGGTTAAGGAGGTAGGGGCAGGTATTGGGTTACGTCCCTCAACTATGGACCAGTTCCGCCAGCTTGGGATATTTGATGCGATTGATGCGGTAACTTCACCAAGTGATTATTTTGAAATTCTGACCGCAGATAGCCAGCGCATTGCTATGGAAGAGTGGCCCGAAAAAGACGCTTTTTCTGCTGATACCCATTTTGTCCACCGCGGTGACTTTATTGATGCTTTGCTGAACGTGCTGCCGGCAGGAATGGTGAAACTTGGGCACCGCCTCAGCAAGATCATTGATAACGGCTCTAGTGCTACCGCTGTGTTTGACAATGGAGTAACAGTGAATGCTGATTTAATTGTTGGTGCTGATGGTATTCGCTCTCAAGTTCGTAATCAGTTGTTTAGTGATAAGCCCCCTGTTTTTGCTGGTGAGCACGCTTACCGAGTAGTGATACCTATGGCTGACACCTATGGTCTGGTGGACGACGGAAATCTGCGTATGTACATGGGGCGTGGGACCAAGATTTATTTGCTCCCGCTGCTCCATCGTAACGAGGTGTCTTTTGACGTTACCTGCCTCGCCACCGACTCCACGCCGGCACCGGTTTCGAGTAAAGAGCAGTTACTTAAAGTGGTCGAGGGCTTTGATCAGCGCTTGATAGATATCACCGAAGGTCTTGATATGGACCAGGTTAACCTGCGCGCCGTTTACGATATCGACCCGGTTGATAACTGGCATTCTAACTCAGTGGTTCTGGTTGGCGATGCAGCTCATGCAATGTGCCATCACCAAGGTCAGGGCGCCAACTCTGCTGTTCTCGATGCTGGGGCTCTCGCTGACTCCCTCAAAGAGGCCAATTCTGTTTCTGACGCACTTTCGCACTATCAGGCAAATCGCAAGCCCGTAACAGACGTCCTACAACACGAGTCCCGCCAAGGCTGGAGCGAAGATGAGGTCAACGATGTCTTCCCCAATCAGCACCAGGGCCAGATTGCCGCACGGAGCTGATATGCCATTACATCCTACTGTAGCTAAGTTCATCGCCGAGTTGCCCGCGCCGCCTCCCGGGCCGCTTAACCCAGAAGCGATGCGAGCGGTTGATGAAAGCAATGTACCTTCGCTGGAAAAACGTCTGCCGGTGCATTCGGTGATCGACAGGGCTGTATCGACAGCAATAGGCGATGTGCCGGTGCGCGTCTACACGCCGTCGGCAGCAAAAACCCATCCTGCGTTGGTTTATTTCCACGGCGGAGCGGGCTTTCTCGGCAGCCTTAATACGCATGATCACGTGGCTCGCGAACTTGCCAATTCGACTGACTGTGTCGTTATTTCAGTTGGCTATCGTCTCGCGCCTGAACACGCTTTTCCCGCTGGTCTGAGCGATTGCTACGCCGTGGTGCAATGGGTCGCGGAACATGGGCAGGAAGAGAGTGATGGGATCGGCTGGGATGGGCAAACATTGGCCGTCGCCGGTGATAGCTCGGGCGCCGGTTTTGCCGCTGCGATTGCAGCAAAGGCTTTGGACGAGGGACTGACATCTATCACCCACCAGGTGCTTTATTACCCGGGGCTCGATCTTGACTTTGATACTGAGCGCTACGAGTCACTGAAGACCAATGCGGTGGGTAATGGATTGGAGACAGCCATGCTGAAACCATTCAACGCTTTCTACCTCGATAGTGGTGCCGATCCTGCCGACCCTCTGGTGTCGCCGATCAAGCGACAGGATCTTGCTGGACTACCCCCCGCGCTCATCGTCACCGCTGAATGCGATCCGCTTCGCGACGAAGGTGAAGTATATGGTCAAAAACTGGCCGAAGCCGGCGTGTCGGTAACGGTGCGGCGCTACGAGTCGGCTGGCCATGGATTTGTTCAGCACTTCTCTTGGTTGCCTGAGTTTCACGGCGTGTTTGCAGAGACGGCGGCGTTTCTGAGGGGGCAGGGATGAGTGCCGTAGATATTCATTCGCTGTACTCGGAGTGGGGGCGTTTCGGTCTGTACAGCTTTTTTATCGATGGTAACGAGCCGGCAATTATCGATACCGGTATCGCCAGCTCGCCCGCCGGTGGCATTGCGTCGGGCCTGGAGAAGCTGGGACGGCGCATCGAAGATGTGCGTTGGATACTCCTCACCCACGGGCACATCGACCACATCGGTGGTGCGTATGCACTCTGGGAGATGACGGGTCGCAAAGCCAAGGTAGTTATCCACGAGGCCGATGTTCCGTTTCTTCAGTCTCGACGTGCGCATGTTGATGAATACCTCTCTGCGAGGGGGCGTTACATCAATGATAGCGACGGCGAGTCCAAGGTGATGGCAGCTTGTCTCGCGGCGATCTCTGGCGAAATGGAACCTCATATAGTGGTGCGTGATGGCGACGAGCTGTCACTTGGTCCGGATGTGACTATCAAGGTCCATTCCGTGCCGGGTCACACTGAAGGTTCGGTTGCCTACGAGGTCAAGGGCCAGGGTGACGTCTTTGTGGGCGATGCCGTTCAGATTCACGGGGCGGCCAATGGATTCCCGAGCTATGCGGATCCTGACGCCTATCGTGCCAGCCTGCTGCACCTGCGTGATCAGGTTAAGCCAAACCGCTTATTCCTCGGACATCCATATCGAAGCCAGGGTGAAAAACCTCTGGGGGTGGAGCTCAACCGAGAGCAGGCCACAGAGAAAATTCAGGAGAGTCTCGATATAGAGGCCCGTGTTCGTAATGTCACCGATGAGGTGGGTATCGATGGCGCAGAAATAGCCAAAGCGCTGTGTTCTCCGTTTTGTTGTATTGCTGATTATCTGCGCTACGACGGTGATCCGACGCTGGAGCCATCGCCATTCTTCACCACGATGCACGGCTATTTTAATAAAGGTTATAGATCATGATGGTAGTTCACAAAGACCTGCATGTCCCAATGCGTGACGGCGTTCATCTGGCTGCTGATGCCTACCATGCAGAAGGCGACGAGCCGCGTCCTGCCCTGGTTGCACTGAGCCCGTATGGCAAAGAGTTACAAGCCCTGGCGCTGACTATTCCTCCCCAGAAACGTCCATCTCCCTTGTGGGATGGATGTATAGAAGCGGGTGACATTTCTCGCGTCGTAAAAGAAGGCTATGTGCATGTCATTGGCGATGTACGCGGGTCAGGCGGTTCGGAGGGCGAACACATTGGTAACTACAATGCCGGCGGGGTACCTCTGGGCCAGGATGCCTACGATTTCATCGAGTGGGTGGCTGCTCAACCCTGGTGTAACGGCGTCGTTGGCATGATAGGGATTTCTTACTTCGGCTCGATGCAGGTATTTGCTGCATCTGAGCGCCCACCCAGTCTTAAGGCTATCTTCGTCAGTGGAGGTCATTTCGATTTCTATGAGACGACCTACCACGGTGGTGTTATGTGGTTTATGCCACGCGCAGCGCGCGAGGGACGCGGGGGAGACTCAGGTTGGGCATTCACGCACCGGCATAAGTCTCGCATGCTGGAGACCTACTCTGAGGAAGAGGTTAAGCGACGCGTAGCTGAGCGCTTGGCAGATCCCGATGTGGCCGCTTGGCCCAACCTGGTACACGTGCTCAATTACCCAATTCATCACGAGTCCTGGTTCGACATCATCACCAACGAAGTCGATGGCGAGTGGTATGAGGAACAGAACCCAATCAATCTAGCCAAAAACATCGATATCCCGGTGTATTTGCAGATCAACCAAGGGCGCGGTTGGACGCTTGATGGCACTATCGAGCTATTTGATGTCCTTAATTGTCCCAAGAAGCTTGAGATTGGGCCTTACCCACCGATGCAAACGCGCCCTTGGGTGGACGAACATGACACGATGTTCCGCTGGTACGACTACTGGCTGAAGGGTATTGATAACGGCATCATGGATGAGCCTAGCGTCAAAGTTCATGTCGAAGGTACACGGCACTGGGCAACAGGTGAGCAATGGCCTGTGAAGGACGTTGAGTATCGGCCCCTCTACCTGAGATCACGTGGTAAGTTGGCTTTCGAGCCCGAGCCGTACGGTGTTGAGGTTGCACACCCGGAAGGTTTTTTTCAGGCGCCACTCACCATAACCGACAAAGTAGAAAAGCTCTCATGGGCAACCGAGCCCTTCGAAAAAGTGACTTCGATACACGGTGTAGGTGCAGCCCATCTGTATGTCGAGATCGATCAGCCCGATACCAACTTTATCCTGCGGTTCTGGGATGAGGCACCTTCGGGTAAGCGTCAGTTGGTTACGACCGGCTTCCTCAAGGCATCACACAATGAGCTTGATGAACGTACCAGCGAGGGTAACCCCTACCACCCACATACCCGTAGCGAGCCGGTCGAACCTGGCACCATCAATGAATATGTGATCCGGATCTACCCCTTTGCCAATGACTTCCGGGTTGGCCACAAGCTGGTTGTTGAGCTCATGTGTAACGAGCCCCTAGTTGACGATCATAACTCTCTGCTACCCCCAGATGCATTCCATCTGCCTGTCGGGCGATCCGTAACACACACGGTCTATCGAGATGCTAAGCACTTGTCGCGTCTTGTACTGCCGTTTGTGTCAGTCGACCACTAGCCGACCTTTGTCGGATTAAGAGGAGCGCTCTCAGTCGAGAGGGTTCCATTACGAGATCGAACGAGTACGTGGAGATATAAGTTCCTCTACGGGGGCTAACTCGCGCCCGTAGATCAGTTTCACAATAAAAATAACCAGAGGTGGACAGGATGGAATGTAATAAAAACAGGATATTACCGCTATCTTTCCTGATTGCAGTTGCTGTGCAGGGAAACCCGGCCCATGCCATGGGGGACTTTGGTAGCCCGCGGTTCAACTGGACTAATAATGTTCAGTACAACGCTATGTACAGATTGAATGATCAGGATTCAAACCTGCTTTTCAACGGTGAGAACAACAAGAGCGCCAATATCGACGACGGTAATGCTAACTTCGATAAGGGCATAGTATCCAACCGCGTCGAGTTGCTCAGTGAGCTTGATGTTGTTTATGAAAACGGCTGGGGTGGTCGCATCAGCGGTATTGCCTGGTATGACGAGATCTATAACCAGAGCAACGACAACTCCGGATTCCCGCCCGGCGGCTCGGCTATTCCCAACCATGTATCTTCAGGCTATGACGCCGCCGAGTTTACCGACGACACCGAAGAGATTCTGGGTCGGGATATTGAGTTGCGAGACGCTTTTGTTTTCGGCCGCACCAATATTGGGAATTCGGTTCTTCGTTTCAGAGCCGGGCAGTTCGCATCGGTTTGGGGGGAGAGTCTATTCTTTGCCGATAACGGTATTGCCGGCGCTCAGAACGCCTTCGATATCGATCGACTTATGCGAGATCCGACAGCCGAAGCCAAAGAGTTTGTGCTGCCGGTGCCGCAGATCGGCGTAGACTTCCAGCTTAACCCCGATATCACCCTTGGTGCCTATTACCAGTTTGGTTTCGAGCCGAACCGTCTGCCAGCGGTCGGCAGCTACATGTCGACTCAGGATACAGGTGTTACTGGAGCCGAGAACATGTGGGTTGGTCCATTCACATCGATTCCACTCACCCGCGAGGAGGAGGCTGACGACGGCGGTCAATTCGGTCTGCAACTGCGCTGGCGCCTGGGTTATACCGACCTAGGGTTCTACGTCGTACGTTTCCATGACAAAAACTACCAGCAGGTCGTCAACATCGGTCCTTCCGGGCCCGAGAGCTACTATCTGACTTATCACGAAGACACCACCGCTTACGGCGTCAGTGTTAGCCGAAGCTTTGGCTCTGTGAACTTAGCGGCCGAAGCGTCACTTCGCAAAGATCAGGCGCTGGTATCGTCTGGTGCCCATGATTTTTCGGCGCTTGGTCTGCCGGCCACCGACAATAAGGATAATCCGGGGTATGCGGTGGGTGATACAGCCCATATTAACCTGTCAGCGATCTGGTTGCTGGATCCAGGGCCGCTCTGGCAGGAAGCAACCTTCGTTGGTGAAGTCGCGTGGAATCGGGTACTAGACTGCGACGAAAACTGCGCTGCTATGGATCCTAATGCCAGTCGCGATGCCGTTGCGATGCGCTTCGTATTCGAACCAGTTTACCGACAGGTTGTCTCCGGCCTCGATCTTGGCGTGCCTATCGGTGTTGGCTACTCGCCCAAAGGCTCACGTTCAGGCTTTAGTTTGGCGTATCCGCCAGAAGGCGGTGGCGATTTTACCCTTGGTCTGAACGGCACCTACCTAAACACTTGGCAGATTAATCTGGCCTATACCAACTTCTTTGGGGCAAGCGATGGCCATTTGGTCGAGCGCGCAGATGACCCCTTCGGCGATCCAGCCTTTAGCTATAAGCAGGCCAGGAAGGATCGCGACTTCCTCTCCTTCACTATCAGCCGTCGTTTCTGATCACGGAGATTAATTATGATTATTAGAAACAAATACGCATTGGTCGCACTTATATCGGCCCTGAGTTTCGGCAACATCTCCTTTGCTGCTGTCACGGCCGAGGAGGCATTGCATCTCAAGAGTGAGCTTACGCCTTTTGGTGCTGAGCGCGCCGGTAATGCCGATGGAAGTATTCCAGAATGGAACGGAGGGTTTACCGATCCGAACCCTGATTATGAACGCGGCGGTCGCCGTGCAGACCCGTTTGCAGACGAGAGCCCGCAGTTCAGCATCACCGCTGAGAATATGGCGGAGTATACCGATAATCTGACTCCGGGTACTGAAGCTCTATTGAGAAAGTACCCCGATACTTTCCGTATCGATGTTTACAATACGCATCGCACGGCAGCGGCGCCGCAGTGGGTTTATGACAACACCTACGAAAATGCCATCCGTTCAACGATGAAGGGTAATGTGCCTGAAAATGCATTTGGGGGCATTCCTTTCCCTATCCCTAAGTCGGGCGCTGAAGTGATGTGGAACCACCAGCTTCGCTGGCGCGGCGGTGACCTGATCCATAAGGACAACTGGTACCAGATCCTGGACGATGGTCGTCGAGTGCTGATCTCCGATGCTGAGGTGAATGAGCAGGTACCGTATTACTTCCACGACAACACCTTGGAAAAGTTTGTCGAAGATAACCAGCCGTTTTGGAAAGTGAAGATCGAAAATATAGGTCCGCCGATCCGTGCTGGCCAAGCGCTTCTAGCCCATGAGTATCTTGATCAGGACAACACCCAGACCTGGGTTTACTTGACAGGTCAGCGTCGTGTGCGTCGCCTGCCGAATGCCTGTTGCGATACCCCTCAGCCAGCGTCGGCAGGTGAGATGACCTTTGACGAACTCTATGTCTGGACCGGTAAGCTGGATCGTTTCGACTGGAATATCGTCGGTAAGAAGGAGATGTTTATCCCCTACAACACCAACGGTTTTATGCAGCCGACCTCCGACGATGATGTATTAGGCACGCATCACTGGAACCCGGACTACATGCGCTGGGAAAAGCATCGTGTATGGGTCGTCGAAGCCAACTTGCGCGACGGGGAGCGTCACCAGGTTTCGAAGAGCCGATATTACTGCGACGAAGATACCTGGATCTGCGTGCTAGGCGATCGCTGGGACGCCAATGGTCAGCTGTGGAAAGTGCTGTGGGCTGGTACGTTCGTGGCCCCTGATTTGCCGGGCATTTCCATGGGAGCTTTCGGTATGTATGACCTGATAGAGGGCTCAGCGTTCTTTGCTCACATAAACAATGAGAAAGAAAATCAGTTTGAATACCTGGTAAAACCTCGCTCGGACATAATGTATACGCCCGATGCCATGGCAGGCAGCAGCTTCCGTTAAGGGGTCATAGGAATGAGACTGAATAGCAGTAACTTTCCCCGTGTGCTCATGGTGGCTGTATTGCTGAGCGCTACCTCCGGGGTGGCGCTGGGCACTGAAGCTGTTGTCGAGCCGTTGGCTCGGTCGGCGATTGAAGTCGGTAATCCGCAAGGGGCATTCATGATTGGCGTGGCAAGGGCGGGGTCGACCATTGTTGCCGTGGGGGAGCGCGGTTTAGTTCTGCTGTCCGACGATAATGGTACGAGCTGGCGGCAGGGAAAGGTGCCAGTCAGTACTGGTTTGACCGCCTTACGCTTTATTGATGATCAAGTAGGTATGGCAGTTGGCCATGCTGGCGTGGTTCTCGGAACAGAAGATGGGGGCGAGACCTGGCAGCTGCTGTTCGACGGCAAACGCGCCGCTAAGTTGGCGCTGGAATCAGCTGAGAAAAGTGGGGATGAGCGGGCGGTTTGGGAAGCTCAGCGCCTAGTTGACGAGGGCGCGGATAAGCCCTTTCTAGATCTGCTTCTGCTCAGCCCCGAACACGCCATCGTCGTCGGCGCATATGGGCTGGCATATGAAACGAGTGACGGTGGAGGCTCCTGGCATCCGATTATGTCGCGCATGGCTAACCCTGAGATGTCCCATTTCTATGCACTTCGTAAACGGGGTGATCGTTTGGTTGCTGTAGGCGAGCGGGGATTGGTCTCCCTGTCAGAGGATGGTGGTGTCACCTGGGCTCAGATTCACACGCCCTATAGCGGAAGCTTTTTTACCGTTGAGTTGCCAAGCGACGAGTCGATTGTGGCCGCTGGATTGAAAGGTAATGTTTGGCGAAGTGACGATAGCGGTGACACCTGGACGTCGTTGCCAAACCCTATTGACGCGTCAATCACCAGCTCACTCCTATCGGCGTCAGGTGAACTGCTCCTGGGCAGCCAGGCGGGAGTGTTGCTTGAGCTTTCCGATGGCAGGTTGAAACCGGCCAAAGGAGAGCGTTTCCCACCCATTAATACCTTCGCGTTCAGTGAGGACCAGCTAGTACTGCTGACCATGGAGGGTGTTCGGGTGAGCCAGGTTGATCGCTGAGAAGGTTAGTGAAAATGACAACAAGAAAGACAGATATAAACCAGAACCTGCGCGGGTTCGACCTTAAAAGCGGGTCTATGCTGGAACGCGTGATTTTCAATCACCGTTGGTTTGTGCTGATGCTATGTGCTTTGGCGACTGTGTTACTGGGTTATCAGACAATGCGACTGGAACTGGGAGCCAGCTTCGAAAAGATGATCCCGCAGGCGCACCCCTATGTGCAGAACTTTACAAAGCATGAGAATGATCTGATGGGGTTGGGTGATGTGATTCGCATTGCCGTTGAAAACCCTAGAGGCAGCATTTACGACGCCGACTACTTGGAAACGCTCCGACAGCTCAATGACGAAGTGTTTTTACTGCCCGGTGTGAATCGCAGTCAGATGAAGTCGCTCTGGACACCGAACACTCGTTGGACTGGTGTCACTGAGTTCGGTCTGGAAGGCGGCCCCGTTATTCCTGAGGGATACGACGGCTCGCAACGATCACTGGATCAGCTGGCAGCGAACATCGCGCGCTCGGGAGAAGTGGGTCAGATAGTAGCGGAAGATTATCGTTCCAGCATCATCTTCTTACCGCTGTTGGCACAGACACCGGATGGCGAGGGGCTGAATTATGGCGAGCTCGGAGACAGGCTTGAGGAGCTGCGCAGCAGGTACGAGGAACAAGGTGTTTACATCCACGTTACCGGTTTCGCCAAGCTGATCAGCGATTTGATTGAGGGCGTGAGTTCAGTGATGCTGTTCTTTGCCATCACCATCGTCACCGCATCGCTTTTCATCTTTGCCTTTACACGCTGCTGGCGTTCGACGCTGCTGGTGGTGCTGGTCTCATTGGTGGCAGTGACCTGGCTGCTTGGTCTGCTTCCAACCTTGGGTTATGTCCTAGATCCTTATTCGATCCTGGTGCCCTTCCTTGTCTTCGCCATAGGGTTGAGTCATGGCTCGCAGAAGATGAACGGCATCATGCAGGATGTGGGTCGGGGTATGCACAAGTTAGTGGCGGCACGCCTGACTTTCCGGCGCTTGTTTGTGGTCGGTGTGACCGCGCTGCTGTCTGATGCAGTCGGCTTTGCCGTATTGCTGGTGATCGATATCGGCGCGATTCAGCAGCTGGCTCTGGCCGCATCGCTCGGTGTGGGCCTGCTGATCTTTTCAAACCTGATTTTGCTGCCGGTGCTGCTTAGCTATGTTGGCGTCAGTGACTCCGCCGCCGTGCGAAGCCTGAAGGCGGAGCAGGCGGACCTGACCGGATTAGCTAGACACCCGGTCTGGCGGTTTTTGGATCTGTTCACGACTAAGCGCTGGGCCATATGTGCGATAAGCGTGGCGGTTCTGTTTGGTGGTCTCGGATACAGTATTTCGACTCAGCTTAAGGTCGGCGACCTAGATCCCGGCGCACCTGAACTGCGCGCAGACAGTACCTATAACAGAGATATAGCCTTTATGAACGGTGTTTATGGTGCTTCCAGCGATGTACTTGCAATTATGGTCGAGACGCCGACGGGTTACTGTTCTGACTACGCAACTTTGAACAAAGTGGATGCGCTGGAATGGGAACTGCGTCAGCTCAAGGGGGTCGAGGGTACTAACACGCTGTCTCTTTTAAACCGACGTATGTTGGCAGGCCTGAATGAAGGTAGCCCCAAATGGTATGAGTTTAACCACAATCAGCAGATGCTAAACCTAGTGACTTCCAGTGCGCCGCGAGGGCTTTATAACGATTCCTGTTCTCTATTAACGCTGTATGTCTACCTGAGTGACCATGAGGCCGATACGCTCACGCGTGTGGTAGAACACGTGGAGGCGTTTGCGGCTGCAAACAATACCGATGATGTGAAGTTCCTGCTCGCAGCTGGTACGGCCGGTATTAACGCAGCGACTAATATTGTCGTGGGTGAAGCCTGGCACAAAATGACGCTGCTTGTTTACGGCGCGGTATTCCTGCTGTGTATGCTGACTTTCCGTTCTTGGCGTGCAGTGTTGGTTGCGATGTTGCCGTTGTTTCTTGTCTCTATTCTTGCCGAAGCACTGATGGTCGTACTGGGTATCGGCGTGAAAGTTGCCACCTTGCCGGTTATAGCACTAGGGGTGGGAATAGGTGTCGACTACGCACTCTACATCCTTTCGGTAACACTGAATCAGCTTAGGGAAGGGCGTTCGCTATCAGAGGCCTACTATCGGGCGTTGCTACTGACTGGCAAGGTGGTGATGTTGATCGGTGCCACCTTGGCGATCGGTGTGGTGACTTGGACGTTCAGTCCTATCAAGTTTCAGGCGGATATGGGGCTGATGCTGGCATTCATGTTCATCGGTAACATGCTGGCTGCCTTGATTCTTCTGCCCGCTCTTGCTCGCTTTTTGCTCAAGGTCGAAGTTCGTAAGACTGAGAAAACATCCGATTCGACGGAGTTAGGTTCCGGGGCCCAAGAGCTTAATTGCCGGGAGAGTAACAAAGAGAGTACCTGTATTTCTGCCTCTTGATCAGTTCTTTTAAACGAGGCTACGGGACGCGGGGATATAAGCCTTCGCCGCGTCCACTGACTTACGCAAGAATCTATCCAATGAAAATTAATTCGGAGAATAAGAACAATGACTGTCGAAATTAAAGAAGCAATTATCGCTGGCATTATCGGTGGTGTCATCGCAGGGGGGCTGAGCATGCTCGCTAATCACTTTCTCGTACCGTTTCCGCAAACCAGTATGGATAACACCGTTGGTCATGGTATCACCGGACTAGTAAGCGGTCTGCTTAGCGGGTTTATTGGCGTCATGGTTGCTTTAAAAAAGGCAGGAAATCTACGTCAAAGCTGAGCCCGCTTATATGAGTAAATAACTTCTCCAATAAAAATAAATGGAAGTTTTAAATGAAAATTCAATCGTTCGCTTCGAGGTTAATCCCTTTTTTTCTGATATTTACGTGCTTTGGACTTAGGGCCGAGACCACTGTCGTGATGCTTGGTACAGGCGTTCCCGCTGTAAATCTCCATCGTGCCGGGCAAGGTATACTCGTTGTCGTCGACAAGTCGCTCTACCTGTTTGAAGCAGGCCCAGGAGCACTGCGTAATATGGACGCATTGAAGGACCAGGCGTTTATGCCAAAGGTGTCATCGTTCAGCTTCGGTGGAGAGACAGCCTATACGCTGCTGGATAAGGTCTTCATTACCCATCTTGATTCCGATCATGTGCTGGGATTACCCGAACTTCTGCTCAGACCCTGGACGCTAGGACGCGAAAATAAAGTTCAGGTCGTCGGCCCCAAGGGCACTAAATCTATGGTGCACCACATCCTCAAAGGCTATCGCGAGGATATCGACCACCGTCTCTATGGGTCTCAGCCTGCCAATCCGACGGGCTATCGCGCTGATGTAACGGAGATCGATGAGGAGGGGATGGTTTATCAAGACGATAAGGTGATTGTATCCTCATTCTACGTCCCGCATGGCGATTGGGATGAAGGTATGAGTGTTGGTTACCGTATTGAAACTCGCGACGGCAAAACTATTGTGCTCAGCGGTGATACACGCCAGCCCGAATCCCTTGAGATTTATCAGGGAGTTGACCTTCTAATTCATGAAGTAATAGGCGAAGCCACGCTCAGCCGCATGCCACCGAGTTGGCAGTATTACATGCTAGATGCGCATACCAGTACCAGTCAGTTGGCTGAGATAGCTGAGACTGTGCAGCCAGGGATGTTGGTACTAAACCACGTGATTGCGGACGAGGTGTCGGAAGTACAGACGGAGATGGGCGAACTGTATAGCGGTGAGTTCAAAATAGCGAATGATCTCGATATTTATCATTGGTGATCGGACGTTTCATTACCTTGATAGATTCCTAGTCCACAAATAAGGAGCCAGTGAAGAACCGGTTTGCTCCGTAGGAAGGGAAGCGGCTTCGAGAGACATATATCTACTTGATTAAAAGACTGCGCGTATGTGTTTACCGATCACTGAGCGGCATTGCTGTTCTGGAAAATTCTTAGGGTTCTAAAGCTGCTTTATTTTAAATAACGCAGTTAAACGACCTGTTTGGCTATTCGGCCGTGGTACCGTAAACAAAATTATTATTGAGGGGCCATTGATGACAAGCAAATTAACAAAAATAAAAGTTAAGATTTCTGGGAAAAACAAAATAGCCCAGGGTATTTATAGTTTTGAGCTTGCGAGTGAGAAGGGAGAAGAGCTGCCAGCCTTTGAGCCAGGATCGCATATAATTGTTAGAGTTCCGAATGGTAAAGAAAGGCAATATTCTCTTTATGGATCGATAGCGGAAGGAGGTTTATACAAGATTGCGGTTAAATATGAGCCTGAGGGTAAAGGGGGGTCAAGAAGTTTGATTGAAGATTCAGCGGTGGGCGACACCTTGCTGATCTCTGAACCCAGAAATGATTTTCCGCTTGTAGGTGATCCTGAAAAATATATTTTTATTGCAGGTGGAATAGGCATTACCCCTATATATTCAATGATCCAATACTTAGAGATGAGTGGATCAACCGCATGGGAGCTTCACTATCTAACACGTAACCCTGAATCCACTGCTTTCCTAAATGAGCTTGGGCTGGGAGGTTTTAGCGGCAACATTACGATTCATCATACCCAGGGTAAGTCGGAAAGCCGCGTTGATCTGAGCTCGCTTCTTGAAAACGAAAAAGGTTCTTATCTCTATTGCTGTGGCCCAGCGGGATTGATGGATGATGTGCGAGACAAGTCGAGGCACTGGTTGCCAGCTAGCGTTCATTTTGAAGATTTTGGTGTCATGGGGGCGCCGAATAGTGCCAATAATGAGCCGTTTAAAGTGGCGATTGCTGATACGGATATTGAAGTGCTCGTGGGGGTAGGTCAAACGATCATCGAGAGTCTCGAAAACTCTGGTGTTCAAATACCTTACTCCTGTGAGAGTGGCACCTGCGGGACCTGTGTATGCGAGTTGGTTGATGGAGTTCCGGACCATAGGGATCAGGTTTTGACCGATGATCAGCGCGACGATTACATCATGCCATGTGTTTCTCGTGCTCAGAGTGACCGCCTAACAATTCGTTTGCTCGAGTGAGTCTGGGAACTCTCGCGCTGGTAAAGCTACAACTCAATAAAGAGTTTCGAGGCTAAAATAGCCAAGCCAATGTTATAATATTATGACCATTTGGTTGCAGAAAGAGATCAGGCTGAATTCTGTGATGGTTGGTCGAATATGCCCGAGGAGGGCCCCATGAATAAAGACGCTATGCAGACAAGTAATATCGACCTTTTTTCTGATGAGACGCTCAGAAATCCCAATCCAGTGTTTGCCGAATTGCGTGAAATGGCTCCCGTTGTCTGGATGGATAAATATAAGGTTTGGGCAATAACCCGATACGATGATGTTCGTGACGCGTTGAGTAACACTGAGGTCTTCTCCTCAACAAAAGTGGCATTTAACGATGTAATGAACGAGGCCTTGAAAGGAACGAGCCTCGCGACAGATCCGCCTGAACACGCTCAACTGCGCAAAACGCTTCTTGCGCCTTTGACGCCGATTGCGCTGAAGAAAATTCAGGACGATATCACTAAAAAAGCGGAGACGATGATCGCTGGTGTGGTTGAGAAAGGCTCCTTTGATGCGATTGAGGACGTTGCACGCGCGTTTCCACTAGAGGTAGTTACAGATATGCTGGGCGTTCAGGGAGAAGCGCGTGAAAAAGTACTGCTTTGGGGAGATGCAGCGTTTAACGTTTTGGGACCAATGAACCAGCGTGCAGCTGAGAACCTGCCTCTGGCTGGAGAACTCTTCGAGTTTTGCGCCAATGTTAAGCCGGAGGAGCTAACGGAAGGTAGCTTGGGACGAGGTATTTTTGAAGCGGCGGACCGTGGCGAAATTGCACGGGAGAGCTGTGGGCCAATCATTCACCAATACATTGCAGCGGGGCTCGAATCGACGATAGCCGCGATTGGAAATACGCTAAAACATTTGGCTGCGAACCCCGATCAATATGCTCTACTGGTCAATGATCCATCTTTGGTGCGCTCTGCGTTTAACGAGTCGCTGCGCTTGGAGGGTCCATTGGGTCTGATTGGGCGTTTGGTCATGCAAGATGTTGTGATTGGTGATACGAAAATTCCAGCTGGCAGTCAGGTTGCACTTATGCTTGCATCAGCGAACCGAGATCCACGTAAGTTTGAGAATCCAGATCAATATTTAGTCACGCGTAATGCATCAGCCCAATTAAGCTTTGGCAGTGGTGTACACAGTTGTGCAGGGCAGAATCTTGCTCGAATTGAGGCGAATGCAATTCTTTCGGCCTTTGTCCGCCGTATTAAAAGCTTTAAGGCTGGAGAGCCTGAAATCAAGCTGGCGAATATGACGCGAAGCTTGAACTCTTTACCCGTGCTGTCTGTAGAGACGGTTTAACGAGTATAAACAAGCGCTGTATTCACTATTTCACCGTCGTATGACAGTTGGGTTCGCCGTTCGTTACTAGTGTATGAAACGGCGCACCCCTTTTTGAAATTTGATCATCGCGGGGAGGTAAAGCTTTCGCATCTGTTCCGGCTCGGCGATGATCGAAGGTATGCCGGTATTGAGAGCTGCTACCACGTTTCCTTGTAGGCTATATAAAGGGATGGCGATTGAGCGCAAGCCGAGCTCGACCTCTTGGTCAACCACTGCAAACCCTTCTTTTTTAACTTTTTCGAGCTCTGCTTTAATCGCGTCGAGATTACTCAGCGTGTATGGCGTTAGGGGGGTGAGGTTGGTGTTACTCAGCAGTTCATTGACGATCGTGCTATCGGAGTAGGCTAAAAGAACCCTGCCCATGGAGGTGCAGTGCGCCGGCAACCGAGAACCTGGCATCAAGCCGACGGACATGACACGCTTCTGGCTCGCTCTTGCAATGTAAACAATTTCATCACCGTCGAGAACGCTGACAGAGCACGATTGTTGTAGCTCCTCCGATAGTTGATCCAGCCAGGGCTGAACAATTTGGGGGAGGGGCATCGAGCTTAGGGAACTGACGCCTAAGCGAAGAACCTTGATTGTGGGCCGGTAAAACTTTCCATCCGATTCTAAATAGCCAAAATATTCCAGCGAGATCAGGTAGCGCCTTGCTGCCGCCCTGTCCAATCCCGTAAGTCCTGCTGCTTCGCTGATCGTTAAGCGGGGTGTATCGGCGGAAAAACACTCAAGAACTGATAAGGCCTTGCCAAGAGAGCCTATTACATCTTTTTTGTTCATATTACGAACACCTTTTTGTGCTTGGCGAACATATCCTTAACTATTTTAAATTGCCGTAGAAAGGATAATAAATCAGAAATATATTCTTTTTACTGATTTAAAGATACATAGGTGTTCGCGATATGAACAAGGTTGGAAGTAACCTTCTCGAAGCGGTTTCCGTTATTAGTGATGGCGCTTCGGTGATGATCGGTGGATTTGGTGGATCCGGAGCCCCGATCGAACTTATCCACGCTCTGATAGACAGCGGAGCGAAGGATTTGACCGTCATTAACAACAACGCTGGAAACGGGCACGTTGGTATAGCTGCGTTAATTGAGCAGAGGCGTGTTGCGAGGATTATCTGTTCTTTTCCCCGATCAGCAGATCCGAGAGTGTTTAACGAACTCTACCTGGCAGGGGATATCGAGTTGGAGATCGTTCCTCAGGGCACCTTGGCCGAGCGAATCCGTGCCGGAGGGGCTGGGATTCCGGCGTTCTATACACCTACAGGGGTGGGAACAGAGACTGCTGTAGGTAAAGAAGAGGCAATCTTCGACGGCAAACGGTATCTCCAGGAACGTTGGCTAAAAGCGGACTACGCGCTGATAAAAGCGGACCTCGCCGATACCGTGGGTAACCTGACGTATCGACGTGCCGCGAGGAACTTCAACCCACTTATGGCCATGGCTGCGAAGACAACGATCGCACAAGCGTCAAATGTCGTTCAGGCCGGCGAAATAGATCCTGATCAGGTGATAACGCCGGGAATCTTCGTCGACACCATTGTTGAAGTTAAGTCACCTAAGCAGGAAGAAGTGCTGAACCGTGAAGGAGCCTGTTACCCATGCTAGAAAAAATTCAGGAGTTGAAGCTAACTAACTCACAAATAGCCTGGAGAGCCGCACAAGACCTGTTTGATGGTGCTTACGTCAACCTGGGCATCGGTTTTCCAGAAATGGTTGCAAAGTATCAGCCGGAAGGCTGTGAAGTGGTATTTCATACTGAAAACGGAGTACTGGGTTTTGGTGAGGCACCGGCGCCAGGTGAAGAGGATTGGGACATTATCAATGCCGGTAAAAAGGCGATTACCCTCAAACCGGGTTGTTCGATTTTTCACCATGCCGATAGCTTCTCGATGATAAGGGGCGGCCACCTCGATGTTGCGATTCTTGGCGCCTATGAAATATCCCAGAACGGCGATTTGGCTAACTGGTCTACCGGAAAAGGAGGTATTCCCGCTGTAGGGGGGGCAATGGATCTGGTTAACGGGGTAAAAACGGTAGCGATAGTCACAGATCATATTACCAAAAAAGGGGGGGCCAAGCTGGTTGAAAGCTGCTCTCTTCCATTGACTGGTGTTGGCTGTGTAAATCGGATTTATACCTCGTTGGCCGTTATTGATATTGAAGACGGTAAGTTTGTGCTGAAAGAGAAGATCCCGAATATCAGCGTTGAGGAGCTTCAGTCTCTGACCGGTGCACAACTTCATCTTGGAGCCAGTGTAAAAGACTTAGTCGTGCCGGAGGGTGTATGAGCCGGAATGTCTACATTTGTGAGTATGTAAGGACACCGATTGGGCGATTCGGTGGCTGCCTTTCTTCTGTCCGCGCTGACGATCTGGGTGCTATTCCTCTTAAAGCGATCATTGAGCGGCACAAGCAGATTGACTGGTCGGAACTGGACGAAGTTGTCTACGGTTGTGCCAATCAGGCGGGCGAAGATAATCGAAACGTAGCACGTATGTCATTGTTGCTCGCGGGGCTGCCCACTTCCGTACCAGGTACAACGCTGAACCGGCTCTGCGGCTCAGGAATGGACGCTTTTTTAACAGCAGCGCGTGCGATTGCTTTAGGCGAGACCGATCTGGCAATTGCGGGTGGGGTTGAGAGTATGTCCCGGGCTCCGTTTGTCATGCCAAAGGCCGAATCTGCTTTCTCCAGAAGTAACTCAGTGTATGACACTACTATTGGATGGCGTTTTGTAAACCCGAAGATGCAGGCGATGTATGGCATTGACTCGATGCCAGAAACGGGGGAAAACGTTGCAACACAGTTCCATATCTCGCGCTCTGATCAAGATAAGTTTGCACTAGCTTCTCAGCAAAAGGCGTCACGGGCTGATAGTAGTGGCCGCTTTGCTAAGGAGATTGTCGGGGTCGAGGTGGTGAAAAAGCGCGAGCGATTTATAGCCGACAAAGATGAACATCTTCGCCCGGGCACAACGCTGGACGATCTGGCAAAGCTATCCACTCCTTTTAAAGCGAACGGCTCGGTTACAGCAGGAAATGCATCTGGGGTGAATGATGGCGCAGCTGCCTTACTGCTAGCCTCGGAAGAGGCCGTTAACAGATATGGGTTGACTCCCATTGCGCGATACGTCGGAGGCGCAACGGCAGGAGTGGAGCCGAAAATTATGGGTTTCGGACCGGCTCCAGCGAGTGAGAAGTTGCTGAAAAGGTTGAAGCTTTCGATCGACGAGCTTGATGTTATTGAACTCAATGAAGCATTTGCGAGCCAGGCGTTGGCCAGTGCTAGGTATTTAGGATTGCAAGATGACGACCACAGAGTGAACCCTAATGGCGGAGCAATTGCACTTGGTCACCCCTTAGGGATGTCGGGAGCACGTCTCATCGGAACAGCTGCTCTTGAGTTGAAGTACATCGGAGGGCGATATGGACTGGCTACCATGTGCATAGGTGTTGGCCAGGGCATAGCCTCAATCATTGAGGCGGTCTAAAAGTTTGTTGCTAAACCTGGACTGAAAAGTTAGTTGAGTTCTAATTTTTTATTTGATCACAATACTATTAAAGGTAATAAGAAACCGATTATTAGCGATTTGGTAAATGAAGTGGCCCGAGCAAGAGAGGAACTTTTGTTCATTAAAGGAAAGTCTGTGAGGTTCCCATTACTCTTCTTGCCTCGTATTGCGGGCCAACCTTAGTGGTTGTGTCCGCTTTTTTCCTTTTTATAGAGTTATTTCTAGTCATTACAGATATTAATCTCATTGTAAGTGCATCTTCCAAAGTCTGACGTTCTAGCGTGTGTGTTGGATCTCCAGTGTTTAGAATCGAGAGTGCTCCTCTTACGCGAGAGGCTCTGAGCTTCTCAATAAGATAGTGGCGAGCCTGATGAGCGTTTGCTCGTTTGTGTAGTGGTCAACTAATCCCGGACACGGTTTTAAGTTTTTCTTCCGCCGCCAGCGGACTGATGCCACCATTCGCACGATGTGGCCGCTGGCGGTT
>NZ_SMFU01000012.1 GCF_004339595.1 Marinobacterium mangrovicola | reverse complement strand
TCCGTCTCAAGCGAGGCGCATATCTTACCGCCTCCGTTTTCAGTGTCAAGCGTTTATTTTCGCTTTTCACTGCGATTTTCGAACCGGGGAATTTCCGAAAACTTCTTAGAAATTCAAGTGGTTGGAAAACCGCCTCGCTGATCGTCTGCAGCCCCGAAGGGTGTGTCGTCTCAAGCGAGGAGGCGCATTCTACAGACCTGCCGGAGGGAGTCAACAGGCTTTTTTAATTTATTTGAAAAATACCTTTAAGCGCTCTGCAGCGGGGATATTTGCGGTTAATTTATAGACAGAGCAACTAGATCGACAGTATGAGGATCCGCTGTCATAGATCGGCTATATCTCGGCTACACCGCTATGGGTTTGCCGCTTTCACTATAAGGAGCGAAGGATGTACACGCTGCCGGAACTGAAACAGGAGAAAAGCTTCGACTCAATCGCCATTATGACCAGTGGCGGAGACGCGCCCGGCATGAACCCCGCCATACGCGGTGTAGTCCGGGCCGCACTGAGCGAGGGAATCAAGGTCTACGGCATTCAACGGGGCTACAGCGGTTTGATCGCCGACGATATGAGCACACTGCAGTCAGGCTCGGTGAGTAATATCGTGCAGCGCGGCGGCACCGTATTGAAAACGGATCGCTGTATCGCCTTCAAGGACCCGGCCGTACGCGCAGCCGCTGCAGAGATATTGAGACGACGCGGCATCGGTGCCCTGGTGGTTATCGGCGGCGACGGTTCACTGACCGGCGCCCACCTGCTGGAAGAAGAGACCGGCATCCCGGTGATAGGCATTCCCGGCACTATCGATAACGATATTTTCGGCACCGAGGACACCATCGGTTTTGATACGGCGGTTAACACTGCCCTGGAAGCGATCGACCGTATCCGTGATACCGCCACCTCCCATGAGCGTCACTTTCTGGTTGAGGTGATGGGACGCGCCTCCGGCGCCATCGCTATCAATGTGGGCCTGGCCGCCGGGGCTGAGATGATACTGGTACCGGAACGCGCCATAGATGTAGCCGCAATCAGTAGCGAGCTTGCGGCCAGCCGGCGTGCCGGCACCGGCTCCAGCGGCATCATCGTGGTCGCCGAAGGCCCAACGCCTGGACTGACCGCTCGACTCGCGGAACAACTAAGGGAACAGGGACAGGATCCCAGGGTCTGCATATTGGGACACATTCAGCGCGGCGGCAGCCCATCGGGCCACGACCGGGTACTGGCCACCTGTATGGGCGCCATGGCCATTCGCTATCTGTGCGCCGGTTACTCCGATATTATGGTTGGAGTCAGGGATGGCAGTATCATCGATGTACCGCTGGATGATGTCATCCGATTCCGTAAGGGGTTAGATCCCAGCCTGCTGGATATGGCTCTTCAGGTACACCGATGACTTAGGAGGCGACATGAAGTTGCTGATACGCTTTTTCTTCCAGGGATTACTGGTACTTCTACCGGCTATTCTGACCATTTACCTGGTGTGGCTAATCGGACATACCCTCAACGACCTGATCTTCTCGATCATTGGCCATTTCCTGGAGCGCGTTATCGGCCTTGAGCTGCCGAGCTGGCTTGCCTCCATACTCGGCTTTTTACTGGTGATCGGCCTGATCACCGCCACAGGCATCCTGGCATCCATGTACCTGGGTCGGTTCATGCTGGAATGGTTCGATCAGCTGCTGCAGCGAATCCCGCTGGTGCGCCTGCTCTACACCTCGCTAAGCGATCTGTTTAAAGCACTTCTGGGAGATCACCGCGGTTTTGACCGCCCGGTTCTGGTTCAGCTCACGGCTGACCCGGGGATACGCGTGGCTGGTTTTATCACCCGGGATGACCTGTCCATGCTGGGACTAAACGATGATGTAGCGGTTTACCTGCCGCAGTCCTACAATTTTGCCGGCAACCTGATCATCGTCGCCTCAGACCGGATAACACCGATCGACGCCAAGGCCAGTCAGGTCACCACATTCATAGTCAGTGGTGGCGTATCCACCAGCAGCGAACGCAAGAAAAACGGGCTTATCCCCGACGATCTGCCACAAACGGATTAGTCCGGCGCTCCTCGCCAAAGGTGGACATGGGACCGTGACCGGGGATGAAACGGACATCATCCCCGAGCGGAAAGAGCCCTTCGCGAATCGACTGGATCAACGTGGCATGATCACCACGGGGGAAGTCGGTACGACCGATTGAGCCCTGAAACAGCACATCGCCTACCTGCGCCAGTTTGCTCTGCCGGTGGTAAAACACCACATGGCCTGGAGTATGGCCGGGGCAGAACAGCACTTCGAGCTGCTCATTACCGACACTCACCCTGTCGCCCTCATCCAGCCAGCGGTCCGGGGTAAAACCCTCAACCTTGCCGAAGCCGAACATGGCGCTTTGCTGATCCAGCCCGTCGATCCAGAAAGCATCCTCTTTATGCGGCCCGATGACGGGAACATCTGCTTCCCGCGCCAGCGGTGCCGTACCACCCACATGATCCAGATGTCCGTGGGTCAGCAGCACCTGGGTCAGCTTGACCCCCTCCTCCTTGATGGCAGCCTTAATCCGCTCGATATCACCACCGGGGTCCACAACCGCCGCTTCCATGGTCTGCTCGCACCAGAGCAGGGTGCAGTTCTGCTGGAAAGGAGTAACCGGAATAATGCGATATTTCATAGTCGGGCCATCAGCAAGTGAATGAACGCCCCAGTATACGCGGGGCGTTTTTCAAACCCAATCAGACCTTGAAGCGGGAGATCTGCTGGCCAAGGTCATCGGCGAGACCGCGCAACTGTTCGCCCTGGGCCGCCACGCTGTTTGCTGCGGCAACCGTTGCTTCAGACGCCTGGGAGATAGACAGCAGATTATTGTTCATCTCTTCGGATACGGTGCTCTGCTCCTCGGCAGCAGAAGCCACCTGCAGCCCCATATCGCGCACGGAGGTCATATCCTCGACGATACGTTTGAGTTCAATACCAGCCTGAAGCGCCTTTTCGACGCTCTCTTCCGCCCGGGTGCGGGAGCGGTCCATCACGTCCACTGCGCGCAGGGCGATCTTGCCCAGGCGCTCGTTCATATCCCGAATCTCTTCGGTGGACGCGCGGGTGCGCTGTGCCAGTTGACGGACTTCGTCGGCTACCACTGCGAATCCACGGCCAGACTCGCCCGCACGAGCAGCTTCGATGGCGGCGTTAAGCGCCAGCAGGTTGGTCTGCTCGGAAATCGCTTCGATCTGGCCCAGCACCTCGCCTATCTGCACAGTATCGCCCTGTAGCTGACGAATAACGGTGGCCGCTTCCTCAACTTCACTGGCCAGCTGCTGGATGCGGCTGACCGTATCATCCACATCGTGGCTACCCTCGTCCGCTTCATGGTCAGCGTGATCGATCGCACTGGCGGTTTCGCCGGCGCTACGGGCGACCTCATGAATGCTGGCAGCCATCTCGTTCATCGCCGTGGAGAGCAGCTCAGACTCCTGCGCCTGGCGATCGAGCGATCGGCTGGTCTCTTCGGCGCTGGTGGCCAGCTCGATCGCACTGCCGGTCAGCTGCGTGGTGCTGGCAGCGATACTCTGAATAAGTCCCTGGAACACCTCCAGGGTATTGTCTATCTGAACACCAACCCGGCCCAGTTCATCACGACTCTTCAGCCCGGTGCGTGCGCGCAGATCACCGTCGGCGACCTTGGCCATCACCTCGCTGACCTTGTCCAAGGGGCCACAGATAGAGCGTGCTACCCAGAGGGCGACAGCCGCCAACAGCAGCAGTACAAGGACCAGCTGAATCACCACGTGGAGGATGTCGCCGATAAAGGCTTCGTTAATATCCTCGATATACACTCCGGTCGCGATCACCCAGCCCCAGTCGGGAAAGGCACTGGCATAGCTGAGTTTGGCGTGTGGTTCTGGCTCTCCAGTCTTGGGCCAGGAGTATTCAAAAAAGGCGGAAGACTGGTTGGCATTTAGAAGGCCAGCCATCTGCTGAAAAATCGGCACCCCATCGCTGGTGCGGGTCTGTGCCAGGGAGGTTCCAACCAGGGAGCTATCAGCGCCATGCACCAAGACCTGCGCCTTGGCGTCCAGCACAAAGAAATAGCCATCGTCGCCATAGTGCATGCCCGCAATCAACGCGCTGGCGTTTTGCTGCGCCTGTTCGAGCGTCACCTCCCCCTGAGCAACCCGCTGCTGCTCCGCCTCCAGCATGGTACTGACATTTTCAACCAAGGCATTCAGTTGCTGCTGCCGCTCCGTGTACAGCGAAGCTCGCATATCCAGCAATGACAGCACCGAAAGGACCGCAAGCGAGAGGCCGGCCAGAAGAATGATGGTCCACAGTTTCGCACGAACACTCAAATCAGCCAGTTTCATGGCGAGTTCCCTTCTCCGTTGGCAAGAAGCCATCCGATGTTGGTTTTATGTATCCAAAAAAAGACGTTACTATTTATAGGGAGATTAGCACCAATGGGATTTCCGAACCAACCGTTTGCCCAGAGTTTTGGCGCTCTTATCATCGAATAGCCGCTCTGCCTCCCGGAGCGCATTTTTGTGCAGCCCCTCACGCTCCAGGTCGATTTTCCGGGCGACGCGAACCAGCTCATCCAGCCAGAAATAGCGACGCTGAAGCTCAAGCCGCTCCACCAGCATATCCAGGTCATGAAGATCGCCGAGATAGTCGCTCAGCTGTTTCAACCTGCGCAGCTGCTTGGCCTTTTTCTTCTCAGTAAGCAGTAAAGACTGGTAATAGACGCGCTTTACCTGTTTACGCCATTCATGCAGCACCTCTTCAGAGTCGTCGCGACGAGCCTCTTTCCACATATGCATACACTGGCGAAAGCTTTTACAGACCGTTTTTTTCAGCGCACGGCAGGGCATACCCTTGCGCAAATCGGCATGGACCTGCTGTTTCAGAGCCTGAAGCCGCGCCTCTAATGCATCCCAGTCCGGCGGCCGGCTCGCACTGGTCGCCTCCGCCCCATGCAGCAGGGCCTCCATTCTGTCGATCAACGCTTTTTCTTCGGGGACCAGTCCCTGCAAGGTTTCCAGCGCCACATCCGCGTCCCTCTGGCCGGAAAGGTCAGCGGCCAGTGTGCGACAGCGGCTATTCAGTTCGCGGTAGCTTTCCTCGGCCAGCGCCGGGCGAGCCAGACGCAGAAAAGCACGCAGCCTCTTCATACCCACTCGCACCTGGTGAATGGTTTCCGCCGAGCCAAGAGATTCACGCTGGCAGAGCGAGTCGAGCGAGGTATCCAACATATCGTCAGCAGCCTCGATCAGATGACGATCCAGCGCTGTGGTTACATCCTTGTGCTTACTCATAACGTCCTTTCTTGTCTTAACCTGCCCATCTAGCCACCTTCGCGCTCCACGCTGACCTCTGGCGCTCCGCCGGGCGGCACATTGACACTCACCACCATTGGCGCACAGCACACCGGACAGTCTTCGGTGTATTCCTGTTCCGGTTCAATGCATTCGATCAGCAACTCGATAGATTCACTGCACCAGGGGCACTGGGTATCTATAGTTTCCTGTGGGTTCATAACAACTCCTTGGCATTTTTATTATCGGGCGATGCATAAACCTCCAAGCCACAGGCATTTATAGCAGAGGGGCAAAACTTTGCTGTGCACCCGGTGGACAGCCTGCCTGCGGCACCCTAGACTAGCGCTACTTTTTATCTTGGTCGGGGTGCCCAACGCTGATTTCTTGCGAGATCACGTTATAGGGCTGAGATTAAACCCGCAGAACCTGATCCGGCTCGAACCGGCGTAGGAAATCGAGATACACCTATGCGACACATCCATGCTTGTTGTCAGGCTGGCTGTACGGTTCGTCCGTTACAGAGGAGCCTGGCATGACAGATTCAACCCCCATAGCCCTAACTATAGCCGGCTCTGACAGCGGCGGCGGTGCCGGTATTCAGGCTGACCTGAAGGCTTTTTCCGCACTCGGTGTCTATGGCGCCTCGGTCATTACCGCACTCACCGCCCAGAACACCCGCGAAGTCCGTGCTATCCACGACGTGCCCGCCGCGTTTATCGCCGACCAGCTGAACACCGTGTTCGATGATCTGGCAGTGAGTGCGGTCAAGATCGGCATGCTGAGCCGTCCTGAAACCATTCAGACCATCGCCCGCATTCTTAAAGAGCGCGGGTTGAGCAATATCGTGCTCGACCCGGTCATGGTCGCGAAAAGCGGCGACAAACTGCTGGCCGATGAATCGGTGGATGCCCTGCGCAGCGAGCTGCTGCCACTGGCGACTCTGATTACACCAAACCTGCCGGAAGCCTCGGTACTGCTCGACCTGCCTGAAGCCGGCAGCGAGCAGGAGATGCGCGAGCATGCCGCCGCGCTGCTGCGCTTCGGTCCCAGAGCGGTTTTGATCAAGGGCGGCCACCTGGCAGCCTCCGCCAGTGATGACAGCGCGGATCTGCTGCTTGATGCTGCGGCTGAGCGCTGGCTGCCCGCCAAGCGGATCAACACCCGCAACACCCACGGCACCGGCTGTACCCTGTCATCGGCGATCGCCGCAGGCCTCGCCAAGGGGCTTGAGATCGGCCAGGCGGTTGATGAGGCCAAGGCCTATATCACCGGCGCCATTGAGGCAGCCGACCGCCTGCAGATAGGAAGCGGGCACGGCCCGACCCATCACTTCCACCGCTGGTGGTAAGTCGTGGATATCCATCTCAGTAACGCCAGCCTGCACTGGCAGCATCACTGCGTCTTCAGTCAGCTGAATCTGACACTGCCCGGCGGCCGGTGGACCAGCATTCTTGGCCAGTCCGGGGTCGGTAAAAGTTCGCTGATCCAGCTGCTCTGCGGCATCGCCGACGAGGCCGATGTGCAGGGAGAGATAGCCTGTTCCGATGGCAAACCGCTCACCGGACGCGTGGCCTGGATGGCGCAGGATGACCTGCTGCTGCCCTGGCTGTCCGTACTCGATAACGTGCTGCTCGGCGCCCGGCTGACGCAGCAGCGCAGGCCAAAGCCTGAACAGATCGAACGCGCCCGCTACCTGCTGAGCCAGGTGGGCCTGAGCGAGCGCGCTCAGGTATTGCCGGCACAGCTCTCAGGCGGACAACGCCAGCGCGTTGCCCTGGCCCGCACCCTGTTCCAGGACTGTCCGCTGGTCTGCATGGATGAGCCCTTCTCTGCCCTGGACGCGATCAACCGGCTCAGGTTGCAGGATCTGGCGGCAAGCCTGCTGCATGACCGCACCGTGCTGATGATCACCCACGATCCGCTGGAAGCGCTGCGCCTGTCCGATCAGATCCTGGTGCTAGGCGGCTCGCCGGCAAAGCTTTCCTCGCCGATCACTCCGCCCGGGCGGGCACCGCGTCAGGTCAGCGATAGCGAGGTACTCAGATTGCAGGGCGAGCTGCTGGAGATGCTGGCGGGAGAAACCTCATGATGCGTCTGCTGCGCCCCCTGATCATCGCCCTGGGTCTTACATTGCTATGGCAATCTATTGTCTGGATCACCGGCGCGCCCAAGTTCATCCTGCCGGGCCCTGTGCAGGTATTTACCACCCTGTTCGAGCAGGCCCCGCTGCTCGCCAAACATGGGGCTGTAACCCTCGCAGAGATTCTGCTGGGCCTGGTGTTCGGCGTGATGCTCGGGCTGATAAGCGCCCTGTCGCTGGCCACCTGGGGCCCGTTAAGGCGTTGGTTGATGCCGGTATTGGTGATCAGCCAGGCGATTCCGGTATTCGCGCTGGCACCGGTTTTGATGCTCTGGCTCGGCTACGGCATGGCCTCAAAGATTGCTATGGCCACGTTAATTATCTACTTCCCGGTGACCGCTGCATGCTTCGATGGCCTGCGCCAGACTCCCACTGGCTATCTCAAGCTCGCCCGCACCCTCGGTGCCAGCAAACGTGCCCAGCTACTGCAGATCCGCCTGCCCGCCGCCCTGCCCGCCTTTGCCTCGGGCCTCAGGGTTGCAGCTTCCGTGGCGCCCATCGGCGCCGTAGTCGGCGAGTGGGTCGGCTCCTCCACCGGCCTCGGTTACCTGATGCTCAATGCCAACGCCCGCATGCAGGTGGACCTCATGTTCGCCGCCCTGCTGGTACTGGCGCTGATCGCCGTAACTCTTTATTTCCTGATCGATTTTCTCGCCCGTCGGCTGATGCCCTGGCAGGCGGACTCCCTGAATAAAGCCAAAGCCAGCAGCGCTGGCCATCAATAAAAAGAGGACATCATGAAACGTCTGACCACACTGATCGCCGCCTCACTGCTGTCGGCACAAGCCATGGCCGCCGACAAGGTCGAGCTGCTGCTCGACTGGTTCATCAACCCGGATCACGCCCCACTGATCGTGGCCCAGCAGCAGGGCTACTTCGCCGAACAGGAGCTGGAAGTCTCCATGGTCGAGCCAGCCGATCCTTCCATGCCGCCCAAGCTGGTGGCCGCCGGCAAGGCAGACCTGGCACTGACCTATCAGCCGCAACTGCACGTCATGGTCGATGAGGAACTGCCCCTGACCCGTATCGGAACGCTGATCGCCACACCGCTGAACTCCCTGGTGGTGCTGGAAGATGGCCCGGTAAAAAGCATCGCGGACCTGAAGGGCCGCAAGGTGGGTTACTCCGTCGGCGGTTACGAGGAAGCGTTGATGCGCGCCATGCTCGCCCCACACGATCTGTCGCTGGACGATATTGAGATGATCAACGTGAACTGGTCACTGTCTCCTTCGCTGATCGCCGGCAAGGTGGACGCGGTGATCGGCGCCTACCGCAACTTCGAACTGAACCAGATGGATCTGGAGGGCCATCCGGGTCGCGCGTTTTACATCGAAGAGGAAGGCGTACCCGCCTATGACGAGTTGGTGCTGGTGATCAACAACAAGGATCGCGGCGATGACCGCTTCGCCCGCTTTGTCGCCGCACTGGAAAAAGCCACCCAGTACATCGTTAACCATCCCGATGCTGCCTGGAAATCCTTCGTCAGCTACAAGCCCGATGAGCTGGATACCGAGCTGAACCGCCGCGCCTGGGCCGACACCCTGAGCCGTTTCGCCCTGCGCCCGGCCGCACTGGACGAAGCCCGCTACCAGCGCGTCGGCGCCTTTATGCAGGAACAGGGGCTGACCGACAGCAACCCGCCGGTTGCCGACTACGCGATTGTTCCTTAATCCGGGTTCCCTGATTTACGTGTTTTGAGGAGGCGCAAATGAGCTTCAGCGATTACCAAAAGCAACATCCATCCCTGCCACTGAGTGAGCAGCTGCGCGGCTATGCCGGCAGCGACTGGCAACAGGCGGTTAGCCATCCGTTCACCGAGGCGCTGGGCAACGACCAGCTCGACGCTGAGATGTACGCCCGCTACCTGGTGCAGGACTACGCCTTTATCGACACCCTGGTAAACCTGGTGGCGCGCACCATCGCCAATGCGCCGGCGATGCCGCCGAAAACCGTGCTTGCGGGATTTCTCGCTGCGCTGACCAGTGACGAGAACACCTACTTCCTGCGCTCCTTCGAAGCGCTGGGCCTGTCTGAAGAGCAATATCTGAACCCGGAGCTGCATCCGGTCAGCCAGGCGATCATCGATACCATGCAAGCCTCTGAGCAGAGCTACGAGCAGGCGATTATCTGCCTCTGCGTGGCCGAGTGGTCCTATCTAAGCTGGTCCAAAACCCAGGCAGCGAAACCCCGTGGCAGCCGTTTCTACCTGCAGGAGTGGATCGATATCCACGTATTGCCCGAGTTTGAGCAGTTCGTCGCCTGGCTGCGCAGCCAGGTAGACAGCTTTGCCAACCGCGACAGTGAAACACTGGAGCAGCTCGCCGAACTGTTCTGCCGCATGACCAGGCTGGAGCACCAGTTCTTCAGTGCCAGCCTGGATCCCACATCGATTAACGCCAAGGAGGTGCCCCATGTTCCTGTTTGAATCACTTAAAGCCGGCTGCAGCGAGGAGTGGCGCCAGTACATCGAGCATGACTTCGTACGTCAGCTGGGCCAGGGAACATTGCCAAGGGAATGTTTCCAGCACTACCTGAAGCAGGACTACCTGTTTCTGATCCAGTTCAGCCGCGCCTGGGGCCTGGCGATCTACAAAAGCGATGACCTGGATTCCATGCGCTACGCCCAGGCGGGTTTGAACGCCATGCTCGATACCGAGATCGGCATGCATGTGCAGTACTGCCGCGACTGGGGCATCGATGAGAAAACCTTGAATCACCTGCCGGAAGCCGCCGCCACCGTGGCCTACACACGCTATGTGCTCGATACCGGTATGGCCGGTGACCTGCTCGACCTGCATGTAACCCTGGCGCCTTGCATTCTCGGTTACGCCGAGATCGCCCAGTGGCTTGCCGCGCAGCCCGATACGGTACGTGAGGGCAACCCCTACAACGACTGGATCGAGATGTACTTGAGCGAGGAGTACCGCGAGGCGGCACAGACCGAATTGGAGCTGCTGGAAAAACTCGGCGCCGACCTGCCTGAACCGCGCCTGCGCCAGCTACAGAACCGCTTTCGTACCGCCACCCGGATGGAGGTCAGCTTCTGGCAGATGGGCCTCGACCTGACCGAATAATGATCGCCTGTCGCTCAAATCAGCACAGATAAGCACGCATAAGCGCACATAAGGATAAAAAAGTGACCCAGCAAAGCAGTGAACTGCCACTCAATCAAAGCGCCCGTGTCGATACCAACTCGGTACAGCCGTTTCCAAAATCGCGCAAAGTCTACGTGGAGGGCAGCCGCCCGGATATCCGCGTGCCCATGCGTGAAATAAGCCTGGACGACACCCCCACCGCCTTTGGCGGCGAGAAGAACGAGCCGCTCTACGTCTATGACACCTCCGGCGCCTACACCGACCCCGCTGCCGATATCGACGTGCGTAAAGGGCTGAGCCCGCTACGTGAGCAGTGGATTCTGGAGCGCGACGATACCGAACTGCTCGACGAGCTAACCAGCGAGTACGGTCGTGCCCGAGCTGCTGATCTGCGCCTCGACGAGCTGCGCTTCGAGCTGACCCGCAAGCCGCGTAGAGCCCAGGACGGCAAGAATGTCACCCAGCTGCACTATGCGCGCCAGGGGATCATCACGCCGGAAATGGAGTTCATCGCCATCCGCGAGAACATGAAGCTGGCCAAGGCACAGGCCGAAGGCAGCATTGCCCAGCAGCATCCGGGGCATAACTTCGGCGCCAACCTGCCATCCGAGATCACGCCGGAGTTCGTGCGCGATGAGGTCGCCGCCGGCCGCGCGATCATCCCCTGCAATATCAACCACCCGGAACTGGAGCCGATGATCATCGGCCGTAACTTCCTGGTGAAGATCAACGGCAATATCGGTAACTCGGCGCTCTCCTCCTCCATCGAAGAGGAAGTGGAGAAGATGACCTGGGGCACCCGCTGGGGCGCCGACACCATCATGGATCTCTCCACCGGCAAGAACATCCATGAAACCCGCGAGTGGATCCTGCGCAACTCCCCGGTGCCGATCGGTACCGTGCCGATCTACCAGGCGCTGGAGAAGGTTAACGGCGTGGCCGAAGACCTGAACTGGGAGGTGTTCCGCGACACCCTGATCGAGCAGGCGGAACAGGGCGTGGATTACTTCACCATCCACGCCGGGGTTCTGCTGCGCTACGTGCCGATGACCGCCAAGCGGATGACCGGCATCGTCTCCCGCGGCGGCTCGATCATGGCGAAATGGTGCCTGGCGCATCACCAAGAGAACTTCCTCTACACCCACTTCGAAGAGATCTGCGAGATCTGCAAGGCCTACGACGTGGCGTTTTCACTCGGAGACGGCCTGCGTCCAGGCTCGGTTTACGACGCCAACGACGAAGCCCAGTTCGCCGAACTGGAAACACTGGGCGAACTGACCAAGATCGCCTGGCAGCACGATGTGCAGGTGATGATCGAAGGCCCCGGTCATGTGCCGATGCATATGATCAAGGAGAACATGGACAAGCAGCTCAGCGAGTGTGACGAAGCGCCCTTCTATACGCTCGGGCCGCTGACCACCGATATCGCACCGGGCTACGACCACATCACCTCCGGCATCGGCGCCGCGATGATCGGTTGGTACGGCTGCGCCATGCTCTGCTACGTAACGCCGAAAGAGCACCTGGGTCTGCCCAACAAGGATGACGTAAAGACCGGCATCATCACCTACAAGATCGCCGCTCACGCCGCGGACCTGGCCAAAGGCCATCCGGGTGCGCAGATCCGCGACAACGCCATGTCCAAGGCGCGTTTCGAGTTCCGCTGGGAAGACCAGTTCAATATCGGTCTCGATCCGGACACCGCCCGCGCCTATCACGATGAAACCCTGCCGAAGGAGTCCGCCAAGGTGGCGCACTTCTGCTCCATGTGCGGACCCAAGTTCTGCTCCATGAAGATCTCCCAGGAGGTCCGTGAGCTGGACGAGACCCAGGTCGCGGCGATCAATGCCCAGGCCGACCTGGGTATGCGGGAGAAATCGGAAGAGTTTCGTGACGCCGGTGCGCAGATCTACTCAAAGGTCTGACGCGACTCAACATTAAAAAGAACTATGCATTAAAAAGAACCAGGCATTAAAAATGCCCCGGCCTTTCGGTCCGGGGCATTTTTAGTTAAGCCTGCACAGCTTAGCGGTTCTTTTCCGCCAGCAGGGTTCTGCGCCCTACCTTGTTCTTGTCCCGCTCGTAACGGGCAGCCGCTCTGGGCACATCGCCACCGTCGCCGGTTTCCAGCCAGCGTTTTACTCGAATGGCATCTCCGAGGTGCGAGCGTTTGCCGAAGGAGTCCAGGAATACCATGGCGACATCGTCGCCCTCAATCTGGCTGACCATCACCAGGCAGCGTCCGGCAGCGTCGTTATAGCCGGTCTTGCTCAGCTCGATATCCCAGCTATCGCTGTTTACCAGGCGGTTGGTGTTATAGAACGCCAGCACATAGCGTGGCTTGCGGAAACGCGCATCCATCTTCGAGCTGGTAGTCATATTGCGGATTTCCGGATGCTTGCGCGCAGCCCGGACCAGCTTTACCAGATCACTGGCAGTGGAGACATTGAAGTACGAAAGGCCCGTCGGCTCGACAAAGCGGGTGCTGTTCATACCCAGCTCCTCCGCCTTGAGATTCATCGCCCGGACAAAGGCGAAGTAACCACCGGGATAAGCGTGGGCCAGGGCCGTGGCAGCACGGTTTTCCGAGGACATGATCGCCAGTTGCAGCACATCCTCGCGGGGGAGTTCGCTGCCGATGCGGATGCGTGAGATCACATTCTGCATCTGTATAGAGTCACGTACCTGAATCGGAATCGGCTCATCCATCGGCTGGTCCGCCTCCAGGGTGACCAGCGCCGTCATCAGTTTGCTGACGGAAGCGATAGGTACCACGGCATCGGGATTTTTCTGGTAGAGCACCCGGCCGGTATCCAGATTAACGACCAGGGCGTTGACGGACGCCAGTTGCAGGTTGGCCGCGTCCGGTGCCTGCCGGGCGGAAACCAGGCCAGACCAGAGAAGAAGGATAAATGTCAGTGTCAGTCGAATACGATACAACATGATTCGGTCTTGTTTGGTGGATCGGTCACGCATTGCCGGTAAACGCCCCTAAAGACTCCGGCCTATCGAACGAAAGTATAAAGCAACCCATTACCTTCGCACACTCCCCCGGCAATGTGATCCGGGTTATCCTTTAAAACCTTTATGCCTCAAACATTTAGCTAATTAAGCAGAAAGTTAGGCGAGGCCAAACAGCCTTGTTATACTCAATTGCAACGCAACTTTCTGATCCGGCAGGGAAAGACATTGAACTCCTTCAATCTGCTCAAATCGATCGCCGACGCCCGCCCACGACTGCGCAAATCAGAGCAGAAAGTGGCGGACTATGTGCTGGCCAACGCCAGCGAAGTTATCCACATGCGTATCGTCGATCTGGCCTCGGAAGCCAGTGTCAGCGAGCCCACGGTGGTGCGTTTCTGTCGCGCCCTGGATTATGACGGCTTTCAGGACTTCAAACTGACCCTGGCGCAGGGGCTGGCCAGCAATACCAGCTTTGAGCAGTTCGCGCTGAACTCCACCGATACGGTGATCGAGTTCAAGCAGAAGATCTTCGACTCGATGATCGGCAACCTGATCAATATCCGCGAGCAACTGGACCCGACCACACTGGAAGAGGCGATCGACGCCCTGGCCAAGGCCAAACGCGTGGAGTTTTACGGTTTCGGTGCCTCGGCTCCGGTCTGCGCCGACGCCCAGCACAAATTCTACCGCCTCATGGTGTCTGCGGCGGCCTACTCTGACCCGCATATGCAGACCATCTCAGCCGTTACCCTTGGCGAAGGCGACGTGGTTGTAGCGATCTCCCAGACCGGACGCACCAAGGATCTGTTGCACACCGTGCGCCTGGTTCGCGATACCGGCGCCACTGTAATTGCGCTCTGCCCCGGCGGTACACCGCTGGCGGACCTGGCTACCATCCCGATCCATATCGATGTGGAAGAGGACAAGGATCTAAGCACCCTGATGTCCTCCCGTGTTGTCCACCTGGTGGTGATCGATGTATTGGCGGTCGGCGTGGCAATGAAACTGGGCCCGAGCCTGTTTGACCATCTGAAGACGATCAAACGCAGCCTGCGCAGCCTGCGTCAGAACGATAAACGCCTGCCGACGCGCCGTCCCGGCGACACCGATAACGACTGACAGGGCGAACCGCCCTGTCTCCCCCTTCTATCTATCGCTCCTGTCTATCACTCCTGTCACGGCCCCTGTCACTTCCCTGCAACAGCCCACCACTAGCATCCTCACTGCCAACCCTCTCTGTTTGAAATCTGAACAGTGTTGCGGTAAAACAGAAATGTCGTTTGTCTTCGCGGGAACCAGCGGGGAATAGAACGCCCTGAAGGGAACGCCCTGTTGGTCGCCGCTCAGACTGGTTGATCGGAGCAGGTATTATGCTGAAAGAGCAGGAACTGAACGAAATTCAGACCGAAGTGTTCGATATCCTTGTCAGCTACGATGTCGAGGAGAAGAACCGCCGCAAGCAACACGCATCCAAGCGACTTCTCGATGCGCGCCGTGCCATAGAGCGCCACCGGGAGGAGAAGGAGCTCTCGACCTTTATCGACGAGGATTCCTGGTTCGACGACGAAAAATAGCCAGATACAGAAAGGCCAGCATCAACGTGCTGGCCTTTCGCGTTTTCAGGCGGTCGTCGCGCCGAACTGATTCCAGGAATCAGTCGTCGGGATAGAGGATATTGAGCGGTACTGAACTGCCGCCATCCACTACCATCGCCGCGTGCTCGCGACGCAGCTGGCGCGGCTCGGCCACGCCACAGGAGTGGGCAATCGTCTCTACCTCATGCACGAGGTTGTGGTGGAAGTGCGCCACACGCTCCGACTTCACCTCGGGCACCAGCCCCTGCTGAAGTTTAGGATCGTGGGTGGTGATCCCGGTCGGACAGGTATTCTTGTTGCACTGCAGCGCCTGAATACAGCCCAGCGCGAACATGAAGCCGCGCGCGGTGACGACAAAGTCTGCGCCCATGCAGATCGCCGCCGCCACATCCGTGGGGTTGATCAGCTTGCCTGAAGCGATAATCCGCACCCGGTTGCGCAGGCCATGCTGGGTCAGCTTGTTCACCAGTACCGGCAGGCTCTCCTTCAACGGCAGACCGACGCTGTCGATCAGCGGCAGCGGCGCCGCGCCTGTACCGCCATCGGCGCTATCCAGGGTGATAAAGTCCGGTGCACTGTCGCTGCCGCGCTTGTTCACCGCCTCACAGAAGCTGTCCAGCCAGCTGGTGGTGCCCAACACCATCTTGAACCCCACCGGCTTGCCGGAGACTTCGCGCACGTGATGGATAAAGTCGAGCAGATCGTCGATGGAAGCGATCTCCGGGTGGCGGTTCGGGCTGATCGACGCCTGTCCCACCGGTATACCTCGGATCTCGGCGATCTCTTCATTCACCTTGTCGCCCGGCAGAATACCGCCCTTGCCGGGCTTGGCACCCTGACTCAGCTTGATCTCGAACATCCGCACCTGCGGAATCGCCGCGGCGCGGATCAGCTTGGCGTCATCCAGCTTGCCATGTTCATCACGCAGGCCGTACTTGGCGGTGCCTATCTGGTAAACGATGTCGCAGCCACCCTCCAGGTGATAAGGCGAAAGTCCGCCCTCACCGGTATTCATCCAGCAGCCCGCCTTTTTCGCACCGTTGGACAGCGCCCGCACCGCCGGTCGCGACAGCGCACCAAAGCTCATGCCGGAGATATTCAGAAATGACGGCGCGTCATAGGGCTCACGGCAGTAGGGCCCGATCCGCATCGACTGGGTTGTCACCGCGTCCTCGCTCAGGGTCGGAAACGGGCAGTTAAGAAAGTAGTAGGTACCGGGGCGGCGCAGATCTCGAGTGGAACCGAATGCCACGGTGTTATCGATGTTCTTGGCGGCCCGGTAAACCCAGGAACGCTGCGCCCGGTTGAACGGCATCTCCTCCCGATCCATGGCAAAGAAATACTGCCGGAAGAACTCGCCCAGCTCCTCGAAGAGATAGCGGAAACGCCCGAGCAGCGGGTAGTTACGACGGATGGTATGCACTGTCTGACGCTTGTCGACCTGGTACATGACGATAGCGGCAACCACCGCGCCCAGAATCACCAACAGCAACAGCAGTCCAATAACGGCGATAAAGTTGATCGCCAGGGACGAGATCGTATCGTTCATAGAGATGAATCCCTGCAGTCTATTCGCGCCTATCCTACCCGATCCAGCCACCCCGAGCACAGCCGGCAAAAAACCGACAAACCAACTCGGATATTTACTTGCCCTAGCAAACAATGTTAGATTACTTGCCTAAGCAATTAAACCTTCCCGCTACATGTCCCGCTAACAACAGCCAGAGCCATGATTCACTACACCGAAGACAACGTGCCGACGCATCTCAATATCGCTCACCTGATCCACCTGCTGAATCAGCACAAGGATCGGCTGCTGGAGAAGCACCTGCAGCCGTTCAATATCAGCGGCGCCCAGTACCGGGTGCTGCGTCTGGTGGTCGGTGAAATCGCCAATACACCGTCGGCGCTGAGTCAGGCCCTGTCGATCGATGCCGGCGCCATGACCCGCATGCTGGACAAGCTGGAACAACGCAATCTGCTATGTCGCGAGCGTAATCCCGAAGACCGCCGCCAGATCCGTGTGCAGCCCACCGACGAGGGGATCGCTCTCTACCAGAAGATCCGCACCATCGCCGCCGACCTGCTGAATGAGCTGACCGGCGACCTGGAAAGCGACGAGCTGAGCGAACTGGAGAGGCTGATGCGCAAGATACTCGATGCCCCCGGCCTGCTGCAGGAGAGCTGCTGCGGCACCCTCGCTAACGCCGGCAAACAGGCAGAAACAGATAGAGAGTCCAAATGAGTAATCCAACAGACAAAGAAACCAGCGCCACCGAAGCCAGCACAGGCAGCCGGCGCTCACGCCGTAAGCTGCTGCTGGGCGCACTGGCCCTGGCCGTGCTCGGTGTTGCCTCCACCTCCTTCGCCTATTACGAACTTTACGGCCGTCACTTCGAAGACACCGAAGACGCCTATGTCGATGGTAACCAGGTGCAGATCGCCGCTGGCATCGCCGGCACCGTCACCCGTATCAACGTGGACGATGGCGATTATGTCGAGCAGGGGCAGACGCTGGTTCAGCTTGATCCCAGCGATACCGAAGTCGCGCTGGAGGAAGCCCAAGCCGATCTCGCCGCCACGGTACGTCGCGTACGTGGCCTCTATGCCGATGTGAGCCACTACCGCGCCCAGGTTTCCACCCGAGAACTGGACGTGAAACAGGCCCGTGACGATTACCAGCGCCGTGTCGAGCTCGGCCGCAGCGGTGCCGTGGCCCGGGAAGAGGTCACCCACGCCCGTGACACCCTGGAATCGGCAGAAAACGCGCTGACCAGTGCCAAGCAGCAGCTCAACAGCACCCTGGCGCTGGTTGAAGGCACAACACTGGATAGCCACCCTGAGGTCAAAGCCGCCGCCGCCACCCTGCGCAAGGCCTACATCAACCACGCTCGCGCTACCATCCAGGCGCCGGTCAGCGGCTATGTCGCCAAGCGCAGCGTCCACCCGGGCGCCCATATCGCTTCCGGCGAGCCGCTGATGGCGGTGATCCCGCTGGACCAGGTCTGGATCGACGCCAACTTCAAGGAAACCCAGCTTGGCCAGATGCGCATCGGCCAGCCGGTGGAGGTCCACGCCGACCTGTACGGCGACGATGTCACCTACCACGGCCAGATCGAAAGCCTGGGCATGGGCACCGGCAGCGCCTTTTCACTGCTGCCGGCACAGAACGCCAGCGGTAACTGGATCAAGATCGTCCAGCGTGTGCCGGTGCGGATCCAGCTGGACCCTCAGGAGCTGCAGAGCCATCCGCTGCGGATCGGGCTCTCCACCCAGGTGAGCGTCGACCTGCATCAGCAGCAGGGCGATACTCTGCCGCAGCAGCCGCATAAAGAAGCCCGCTACAGCACGGATATCTACGACAGCCTGCTCGCCGATGCCGACGCCCTGGTACATCAGGTGATCGCTGCCAACGCTGCGGGCGACATCCACGCCTCAATCGCCAAAGTTGAACCATGAGAGTTGAACCATGAGTGAAGCGGCCCAATTCACGCCGAAGAGCCGGGTACTTGCGACCATAGCGCTGGCACTGGGCACCTTCATGCAGGTGCTGGATACCACCATCGCCAACGTGGCGCTGCCCTCCATCGCCGGTAACCTGGGCGCCAGCTCCGAACAGGGCACCTGGGTGATCACCTCATTCGCCGTCGCCAACGCCATCGCCCTGCCGATCACCGGCTGGATGGCGCGGCGTATCGGCGAGGTCCGCCTGTATATGCTGGCGGTGGTGCTGTTCATGGCCTCCTCCCTGCTCTGCGGTATCGCCAGTTCCATGCCGGAGCTGGTGGCCTTTCGCGCCCTGCAGGGGTTTGTGGCCGGTCCGCTCTACCCGATCACCCAGACCCTGCTGATCGCCATCTATCCACCGGCAAGGCGCGGTATGGCGCTGGCGCTGCTGGCGATGGTGGCCGTGGTGGCGCCGATCACCGGCCCCATCGCCGGCGGCTGGCTGACGGATAACTTCTCCTGGCCCTGGATCTTCTTTATCAACCTGCCGATCGGCGCCTTTGCCGCCGCCGTGGTCTGGAACCAGATGAAGGATCGCCCCGAGCAAACCGTGCGCCAGCCGATCGATTACGTCGGCCTGGGGCTGCTGGTCTTGGGCGTGGGTACGCTGCAGGTGGTGCTCGACAAGGGCAATGACCTGGACTGGTTCGAGTCCAGCTTCATTCTCTACGGCGCTGCCATTGCGGTGGTATCTCTGATCGCGCTGGTGATCTGGGAACTGACCGAAGAGCACCCGGTGATCAACCTGCGCCTGTTCCGCTACCGCAACTTCACCTTTGGCACCCTGGCATTGGTGCTGGCGTTTGCAGCTTTCTTCTCTATCAACCTGCTGTTGCCGGTCTGGTTGCAGACAAGGCTGGACTACACACCGATCTGGGCGGGGCTCGCCGCAGCGCCTATCGGCCTGATACCGCTGTTTCTGTCACCGATCGTTGGTCGCTTCGGCCATCACGTGGATATGCGTATGCTCGCCACCATCGCCTTTATGACCATGGGCGCCACCTGCTTCCTGCGCGCGGGCTTCAATATCTTCGTGGATTTCGAGCATGTCGCCTTGGTGCAGCTGGCGATGGGTCTGGGGGTCGCTCTGTTCTTCATGCCGGCCACGACCATCCTGCTGTCGAGCCTGGCGCCCAACGAGATCGCCGATGGCTCAGGTCTGGCTACCTTCCTGCGAGTCCTGGGCGGCAGCTTCGCCTCATCGCTGACCACCTGGTGGTGGCACCGGGAGGCCTCGGTACAGCACGCCCTGCTGACTGAGCATGTCACTGCATACAGCCAGCAAACCCGGGAGTATCTGAACCTGCTGGGAGGCGATTCGGTGCAGAATTATGCGCGGATCAATGAGGTGATCACCAGCCAGGCGTTCATGATCTCGTTTACCGAAATCATGACCCTGCTGGGATGGATATTTATCGCGCTGATTACGGTGATCTGGATTACCAAACCACCTTTCTTCGGACGTAAGGCAGAGGCGAAGGCTTAAGAGGCCTGTACCCGGTGCTTGGCGGCGATGAACTCCATGTGGGGAACATGGATCAGGTCGGCGATGCGGCGGATCACATGATCCTCAACATCCTGAAGTTCGCCATCGGAATAGGCGACGCGCCAGAGATTTTCGATCAGGCGGACTTTCTCCTCCTGGGAGCAGATGCGGTTGATCTCCGAGGTGAAGCGGAAATAATCGGTGGACTGATGATGCTTCTCTTCCGCCTTCTCCAGCAGCGCTTCCGCCGCGGCCGGATCCAGGCCAAAGCTGTCGCGCACCACCGCCAGCAGCGCCTCGCGCTCTTCCGGCTTGCGCTCATAATCTGCGGCGATCACCTCAACCATCAGCGCTGCGGCGGTGAGTGCAAAGGTTTCCTGACTGTCTTCCGCCCCGGCGACCCTGTCCGTCTCGAACAGATCTTCCAGCGCGGCTTTAATTTTGTTGAACATAGTATTTCTCCCTGTCGCCAAAAGTAGACCCGGTATCGCGACGGAAAGTTCATAGAGAGCCTCCCGGAACGGCGCAACAGCTTATTCTAAAAATAACCGACTCTAATACTAGGTTATACCCTTAAAAAACTGATACACTTGCCAGTAATCTAATTAATAATTATTTTCATTCTCATAGATGGAGAAGGAGGATAGAGATGCTGGCAATACTGTATGGCTCAACCACCGGTAACACTTCCGACGTGGCCGTTAAAATTCAGCAGCAGCTGGGCGAAGGCGATCTGTTCGACGTCCAGGAGATCGGACTGGAAATTACCGAAGAGTATGACCAGATCATTTTTGCCATCCCCACCTGGGATTACGGCGAAGTTCAGGAAGACTGGCTCGAGCTTTGGGAAACCTTCGAGTTCTTCGACCTGAGCGGCAAAGTCTGCGCATTCGTCGGCCTCGGCGATCAGTACGGCTACGCCGAATGGTTCCTCGATGCCATGGGCATGCTGCACGACCAAGTGGTCGCCCGCGGCGCCAGCGTTATCGGCCACTGGCCGGTTGAAGGCTACGAGTTCGACGAATCCAAGGCGCTGACCCCGGACGGCAAATATTTCGTCGGCCTGGCCCTGGATGAAGACTCCCAGCGCGATATGACCGATGAACGCATCGCCACCTGGTGCGAGCAGCTAAAGCGGGAAATGCTGCAGGCGGCCTGATAAGTCAGCCCCGGTTAACGAAAAAGAGGTGCCATTGCGCACCTCTTTTTTTATGGTCGTTATCCAAGCACCTTTTATAGAGGTGGTGATCGTCTAATCAAAACGAAGACCTTCTTGTGTCAAACGGTTAACAAGGCTCAATGTCTCCTAGCCGTCTGAGCGCATCCGTCGATCCCCTTCGGCGTAGCCGAGCATCGCAGGCTGAAAGAGAAATAAGGGAAAGGCTGTTTGAGCAGCAACGCTGCGAGTTTCCTTTCCCGCTCTTTCAGACGAGAAGCACAGGGCAGTCGGCGCAGCCGACCAAGCCGCAGGGGCGGCTAGGGATTGCCAAGGGATTTTCCGCAAAATCCCTTGGCTCGCCAGCAGGCGAAACCGGCCTCGACAAAGAAACGGATGGGAATTATCCGAGCATGAACCGGTAGATTCGCCCCGGCTCCCTTAGGAGCACATGAGGCAAAGCCTCCTCCAAATAAGCCCGGCCAGCCAGCCGGGTTAGCCAGATCAGAACTTATAGGTCAGCGAGATCTTGGCGTTACGCGGCTCGCCATAGGCCAGCTGGTTATAGAAACCCACGTTGGAGTAGTACTCCTCATCGAACAGGTTATCGATATTCAGCTGGGCCGACAGGTTCGGGCTGAACTGATAACGCCCCATCAGATTCACCAGGGTGTAGGCGCCCTGCTTGATCTTGTCGGCGTCGCCGGCCGGGTTGGTCGCCAAGGTATAGGACTCGCTCTGCCAGTTGATGCCGCCACCCAGGGTCCATTTATCACGGTTGTAGGTGGTGAACAGGCTGGCGGTGCGACGGGCGTGGCGGGTGTTGACCGCATCGCCGTTGGCATCCTTGGCGCTGAATTCGGACCAGCCGGCGGTCAGGTTCCAGTTATCGGTGATCGCACCGGTCACCTGGATCTCGTAACCCTCGCTGACGGTGCCCTGGGCGGCGTAATAGGCGCTGTCGGTGGTGCCCGGTACAAAGTAGCCGTCATCGGTCTGCGCCAGGTTGTCCTGCTCGATGCGATAGACCGCCAGCGAGGCGTCCAGACGATCCTGCAGGAAGCTGGCTTTCAGACCGGCTTCGTAGTTCTTGCCCTCCAGCGGGTCCAGGTAGTTGCCGTTGCGGTCTTTCTGGTTCTGCGGGTTGAAGATATCGGTGTAGCTGACATAGGTGGAGTAGGTATCGTTGATATCATAGATCAGCCCGGCGTAGGGAGTGACCACGCCATCATGTTCGATCGGATCGCCGACGCTCATCCCCTCTTTCTTCCAGTCGGTGATACGGCTGCCGATGATCAGTTTCAGCGGATCGGCCAGGCTCAACCTTGCCACCGCGTAACCGCCCAACTGGGTGGTGCGCTCTTTGGAATTGAGGGCTTTCTCACCCCACTCGGGTTCCGCGAAGGAGCCGTCCCAATCGTAGAAGTTACCCACGTCGTCCAGTGACAGGGCGGCGCGACGGTAGGTGGTCAGCTCCTGTTCGCTGTGCATCACACCCACCACCAGCTCATGGGACTGCTCTGCGGTATCAAAGGGGATCGACGCATAGAGGTCGACGTTATCCTGGGTACGTTCCACGTCGTACCAGGAGGGGCTGGCCCCCATCCCCAGGCCCGTCGTTTTGTCCGGCGAGCCGTAGAGATAGATCAGGCGCAGGTCAGCATCGCTGACGCTGCGGCTCAGCGCACCATAGAGGCGTACGCCGGAATCGAAACGGTGCTCCAGGTTGGCGTAGTAGTTGGTGTTCTTGGAGCTCCACTCGCTCCAGTCCGCCGCCGTGGTTTTGGACCGATCCCAGTCGGTCTTACTGCCATCGCTGAACCAGGTGGGCAAACCACCCCAGGCGCTGCCTTCCGGTTTGTTCTGCTGGTAGCTGACGCCAGCGTTGAACTCGGTATTTGGGGTCAAATCGGCGCCGATGGTCCCCAGGAACAGCGTCTCCTCGTCACTGGCCAGATCCATAAAGGAGTCGCCCTGCTGGAAGCTGCCCACCACACGGCCACGCAGTGAGCCAGTCTCATTCAACCCGCCGGAAACGTCGAAGCTGCCGCTATAGGTATCCCAGCGGCTGCCGCTGATGGAGGTCTTGCCGGTAAACTCCTTGCTGTTGGCCCGCTTGCGTACCAGGTTGATCGCCGCTGCCGGGTTGCCGGCACCGGAAACCAGGCCGGAGGCGCCACGTACCACCTCGACGCGGTCATACAGCAGGGTATTGGCGCGGGTTTCACCGGCGGACCAGCCGGCGGTCCAGGTGGTCGGCACGCCATCCACCTGCAGGTTGTCGATATCGAAACCACGGGCGGAAAAGCCGGCGCCGCGTCCATCGTAGGAGCGTGCGGTTACGCCCGGCACGTGGTTAACCACATCGGTAATTGTCTCGAGACCCATATCGTCGATCAGTTGGCGGCTGACCACGGTAACCGACTGCGGGGTTTCCTTCTCACTCAGGCTCAGACGGGTTGCCGTTCCCATCGCCTCGGTTTTATAGCTGCCGGAACCCTCGGTGACTGTGCCTATCCCATCCTGGGTCGATGCCAGTGATTCCGCGCCGATACGGATCGGGCCCATCACCATCTCATCACCGGCGGCGATCTTTTCCAGGATATACACTCCCGGCGCCCTGCGGGTGGCCATCAGCCCGGTACCACTGAGCAGCTGGTCCAGCCCCTGCTCCGGTGAATAGCTGCCCTGCAGCCCGGCGCTTTGCAAGCCCTGAGTCAGGCTGGGATTAAACTGCAGTGTCATCCCGGTGGAGGTCGCAAACCGGCTCAGCACCCGATCCAGAGAACCCGAGGGAATGTTGTAGCTGACCGGGCTGGTGATTTCCGCAGCGGCCACAGACACCGGCGCGCTGACTGCACCCAGCGCCAGCATGGAGACAAACAGGGCGTTGCGCATACCCGGATAAGCGGAGCAAGCACGCAGGCGGCGCGCTTTGTTGGATGAGTTAGTCATGGCATAGAACCTTCGTTTTTTTAAATCTGTCTATGCCTATGACGGATGGGGCTGCCCCAAGGGGACAATACTCATTCTTACCTAAGCCGGGGCCACAGTTACCCAGTAATCGGTACGGCGATTGACCCGCACCGGCAGCGTAACCGGCAGGCCATCGAGGATCACTTCTATATCGCGCAACTGGAAAACCCCGCTGATGCGCAGGTCCGCCACCGCCGGATCGCAGCGCAGCCAACCGTTGCGGTAGCGGCTAAGCTCTGCGAGAAACTGTTTCAGCGGCATCTCACTGGCGAGAATCACCCCCTGGCTCCAGCTATCCAGCTGCCGCTCCCCCACCGGGCGCAGGTCATAGGCCTGGCCAGCGAACAGTCGTGCCGTGCTGCCGGCGTTAATCTCCTGATAGCGACCGGAGCGGTTACGCACCCGGACGCTGCCATCCAGCACCGCCAGCCGCGCCTGATCCTTATCCGGCTCCTGCTTAACCAGGAAGCGGGCGTTTCGGGTTTCCAGCTCGCCCTGTTCGGTAGCCACACGCAGTGGCGTGCTGGCATTGCTGCCCAGTTCGGCACTGCTCTGCACCAGAATCTCGCCGCTGTAGTGACGGATCAGCTGTTTATCCCGGTCGCTGGCCAGATCGATGCGGGTATCCGTGTTGAGCAGAACAAAGCCGCCGTCGGCCAGCGCCACCCGGCGCTGCTCGCCCACCTGGGTGTGGTAATCCGCCAGCCACTCTTTCCAGGGCTCCTGAGTCAGGCCCAGATAACCACTGGGCAGCACAACCGCCGCCACCGCCAGGGAACGCAGCAGTGCGCGTCGTCCCGCATCCGGGCGCCGGTTCAGGGTTTTGTGGCCGATATCCGCGGGAACGCGTTCAAACTGTGCCTGCAGATGCAGCGCCTTCTGCCAGGCGGCCTCGTTCTCGGCACAGGCGCTACGCCAGCGCTCCAGTTCCGCCTCGCCGGCCGCATCCAGCCCCTCGTCATGCAGCTCTGTCAGCCAGCGCGCCGCCTGTCTGATTGCGATACGTTCAGGTTCTTGGTTGGAAACGGTCATATCTATCGTCAGCCCGGATTCATAGGGTCACAGTCAGAGGGAGGTGCATATGAGCGGATACTTATAACGAGATGCTTATAACGAGATGCTTACAGCGAAATAGTCAGCAGGCAGTGCTCGAACGCCTGCGCCATATAGCGCTTTACCGAGCGCTCGGTCACCGACAGACGCTCGCCGATCTGGGCGTAGGTGAGCCCCTCAAGCTGAGACAGAAGGAACGCCGTTTTAACCGCCGGCTTCAGGCTATCGAGCATCCGGTCCAGCTCTTCCAGCGCGTCGCGCAGCAGCAACCGGTCCAGCTCGGAACAGGCCAGATCCTCCGGAATCTGCGCCAGCGCCTCCAGATAGGCACGCTCCAGCGACTGACGCCGAAAGTGATCATGCACCAGCCGCCCCGCCACCCGGGTCAGGTAAGCGCGCGGCTGCTGAATTTCCGGCAGCACGCCCTCTTTCTCGCGCACCTGGAGCAGACGTACGAAGGCATCCTGGGCGATATCCGCCGCCTGGCTGCTGCAACCGAGTTTTTTATACAGCCAGCTGCGCAGCCAACTGCTGTGCTCGGCGTACATGCTGCCGAGATTCGTTGCCGCACAGCTGCCTGAGTTACTGCTTGAATGGTTCCCGCTCATCGGCGCGTCCTTGATATGACGATGTTCCAATGAGCAAAGATACTAAATGCGAATCGTTATTATTACAAATATCGTTAATTGATTTTGTCTTCAGCTGTCGGCGTCCGCCGTGTAAGCCTCTACCAGTTTGGCCAGATTTGCCTGGATCACCTCCAGTGGCGCGGCGATCTCCTGCCGCGAAACCGCTTCGAGCTGATTCAGCTGGATAACCCGTGCCCCGGCCTCTTCAAGCCGTTGCTGCCCCTGTTCATCCAGCGGATGATCCACCAGCACCACGGCCACGTCGTTATCGCGGATATAGTCGGCCAGTTGGGAAAGTCGCTCTACCGTCCACTCATTGGGTGCGGCATAAAGCGAGGCCAGCAGATCCAGCCCCAGGTCCGATGCCAGGTAATCGAAATGGGGCGACAGCGACAGGGTGGTCAGGTTATAGGCCAGCGCCAGTTCCAGGTCCGCCTCGCTTTTGGTCTTGATCAGCTCGCGCTTGAACGCCGCCAGGTTAGTCTCCAGCTGCTGCGCATCGGCCGGTGAGAAGCGCGCCAGATCATGCACCAGGATATCGGCGATGCTGCCCAGCGCCGTGGGAGAGAGCCAGGGCGCGGACTCCTCACCATTGGCGGGCATCGGCTCCAGCCCCAGGGTCGCATAAAGCGCGCTGGGTGCCTCATGCCGCAGTCGTGCTATACCGGGCAGCGCCTGATCTAATGGCTCGGTGGCATCTATCTCGGCGATACGGATATTGAAGCGCCGCGCAAAGGGGTAGATCGGGTCCTGCTGCCAGAGCGATCCCAGGGTAATCACCGCATCGGCCTGCTGGCTAACCTCTGCCAGGCGATCCTCGCCGCGGCCACCCAGATAGGAGCGTAACCGGGACGGCGGCAGTTTTGCCGGCTGCACCGGCAGGATCTGGATACCGGTCTGCTGCACCAGCCGCTCGCTGATCGCCTGCAGCGCCGGATGCGCCACCATCACGCTCAGGGGTTCATCCTGCTCTGCGGCAGAAACATTCAGGCTGAACAGCGCCAGCAACAGACAGATAAGAGATTGGCGTTTCATGTAACCGCTCCACGAAGTCCCGGCAGCAGTGAACGCGCCAGCACAGACAACAAAAACAGAGAACCAGCCACCAGGATAATGGCCGCACCCGAGGGGATCGGCAGCTCCATCTCCATGGGGATCAGGATCCCGCACAGCGTGGCGATCAGGGAGAACAGCATGCTCAAACCGACAAAGCGGGACAGGCTGGTGGCGAGAATCTTCGCCGCCGCCGCGGGGATCACCAGCAGCGCACCGACCAGAATTGCACCGATCACCTTCACCGAGGCCACGGTGACCAGCGTCACCAGGATCACAAAGAGATAATCCAGCGCCTTCACCGGCACCTGCCGCACCTGCGCCAGTGCCGGGTTGAAACTGGCCAGCATGAAACGGTTGTAGAACAGCACCATCGGCACCGTCACCAGCAGCGCCACCACCGCCAGCAGCGCGATATCGACGCCGGAGACGGTAAGAATCGAGCCGAACAGCACGTTTTCCAGGATATGCACGTTGATGCGCCCAGCCAGCACCAACAAGACCGCCGCCCCCAGGGCCAGCGACATGGAGAGAAACACGCCGATCAGGGTATCCGCCGAGAGGCCAGTGCGGTTGCGCAGGTAGTTAAGCCCCAAACCGAACAGCAGGCAGTAACCGAACAGGGCGCCATAGGGGCCGCTGTAGGGCTCGCCCAGCAGAATGCCGATCGCCACACCGGTCATCGCCGAGTGACCCACCGCTTCCGAGAAAAAGGCGTGGCGCTTTACCACCACCAGGGTGCCGAGCAACCCCAGCACCGGACCGATAATCACCCCGGCCAGCAGTGCATTAACGGCAAAACCGTAGGCCAGCGACGAGGGCAGCAACCCCGCTTCGGCCCAGCTCTGGACCGTAACGCGGAAGACTTCAAACAACTCAGCCACTGATCACCTCCTTTTGATCTTCCCGTTGCTGGACCTTCCTGGGCCGCTGGGTCGGATGGCTGGAGAAAAGATCCAGCACCCGTTCCGGCGTCAGCTCCTCCGCGGGATCGCCACTGAACAGCAAGCGCCGATTCAGCCCGGTAACCCGATCGGCCAGCCGGCGTACCGCGGCCAGATCGTGCTCGACCCAGAGCAGGGTTACGCCCTCGGCCTTAAGCTCGCCGATCAGCGCCTCGAAGATAGCAACACCGGCTTCATCGAGCGCCGCCATCGGCTCATCCAGAATCAGAAGTTTCGGCTCAGGCATCAGCCCCTGCGCCATCATCACCCGCTGGCGCTCGCCGCCGGAGAGATCACCCATGCGCCGCTCCGCCTTGCTGCCAAGTCCGACACGCTCCAGCGCATCGACAATCTGCTGGCGCTGACGGCGAGCCGGGCGCAGGAACGCCGGGCGGCGGGTCTGCATCGCGGCGAGAAAGTCGATCACGCTCATCGGCAGTGAGCGATCGAACTCCAGCGCCTGGGGCACATAGCCGATCTGGCCCGGGCTGCCCGGCCACTCTAGCTTTATCGTGCCGCGGTGCGGCGCCAGTCCCAGCAGGCCGCGCACCAGCGAGGATTTACCGCCGCCATTGGGGCCCACCAGGGCATGTACTTCGGCGCTGCTCAGGGTCAGGTCGATCCTTTCAAGTACGCGGGTCTGGCCGTACTGCAGCGATACCTGATCGAACTGCACCTGCGGCCCAGCGGCGGCGATGGCCTCAGCACCGCGCTTGAACCATCCGTTCATCGCATTCATTGGCCGGCCTCCCGTGTGTCCAGAATCGCCCGTACCACGGTAGCGAAGTTTTCCGCCATCTCCTGCTCGAACTTCTCGGCACGGTAATCACCGGAGATCACGTGAGAGAGCGGATAGAGCCGCACGCCGGTCTCGCGGCGGATGGTATCGACGTAGGTGGAGGGGAAATGCAGCTCGGAGAAGATCACCTGCACATCGAGGCGACGGATATCATCGATGGTGCGCGCCAGCTGCGCAGGGCTTGGCTCTATGCCGTGGGCAGGCTCGACCACAGCGGTGACTTCCAGACCGAATTCGCGCAGCAGATAGTCATAGGCGCCGTGGATAGTGGCCACACGCAGCTCCACGTTATCGATGCTGGCCAGCTGGGACAGCGCCTCGGCACGGATCCGGCGCAGCTTGCGTGAGTATTCGCGGGCGTTGCGGCGATAGCTGTCGGCATTGTCCGGGTCGAGCTGACCCAGCTCGCGAGCGATGGTCTGGATCTGGCGGATCGCCCCGGTCACCGCCAGGAAGGTGTGCGCATTGACCACCTTGCCGCTGCCGTTGCGCCCCTGGGACATGCTGCCCACCGCCGGCAACAGCGGTACGTTACGGTTCGCTTCGATCACCGGCAGCGAGGGGTTCTCCGATGCCGCGATCATCCGCTCGGCGAAATCGTCATGGCCGATGCCGTTAAGCACCACCACATCCAGACTGCCGACCCGCTTGATCTCTTCGGCGCGGGGTTCATAGGCATGGGGGTTAAAGCCCTGGGGAATCAGCGGCACAACCTCGGCTTTATCGCCGACGATATTCGCTACATAGCTGTAGTAAGGATGCAGGGTGACGCCGATACGCAGGGGATCGGCCTGGGCGCTGCTCACGAACAGAGCCAGACTGAAGCAACTGAGCAGCGCCGATAGAGCGAAACGGAGGGGTTTAAAACGCAGAGACTTAAAACGCAGGAGATTAGAAACAAACGCCTTCATAAGCCACCTCCCGTGCCACGGGTCACGCTGGCGTCGAAGTGGCTGACCACCTGCTGCCAACCCGCGGCGATCAACGCGTTATTGCTCAGCTCTAGATTGCTCAGTTCCATATTGTTCAGTGCCACCCGCTCTGACTCGGCAGCCGATCCATCACGCTTGATCCAGACGCTCGTCGGCGCCGCACCTTCATGGCTGTGCCCGGCGTCGGGTGCCTCAACACGCAGCAGAAAGTGACCGGCGGTAGCGGTCTGTTCGCTCAGGCCGATGTAAGCCAGCTCATGGCCAAGGCTTTGCAACTGCCAATGGTGACCGCCGCGCTCGGCACTGGCCACATCCTCGATAAACGGCGGAATCCAGTCGGCAGCCAGCTGCTCCGGCGTCGGCGTACTGCCCTCTTCCAGCGCCCAGAGAATCTCATCGGCCGCGGCCTGAAGGTCGGCATTCACGCCCTGCTCCGCCGCATTGAGATCGACGCGGGCATCGAGCTGCCAGATTTCGATCTGGCGACTCTCATCCGGCACCACCCGCCAGGCGACGATCGCCGCAGATACCAGCAGAATCAGCGCACAAAGTAACAGCAGCCAGGCGGTCTCCTGCCGGGCTCCGGCAGGGCGGACAACAACCGAGGCCATTACATCAGGCCTTCAACGTCGTGCCAGTCCACCTCAACCACATGCCCGGGGCCCGCATCGAGCAGGATGTAAAATTCCCCATCCGGGCGTTCAAAGCGGATGCGAGAATCGCCGTCGAACTCAGCGTTGGCCAGAATCTCCTCGTCGTAGGAGATCATATCCACGGTCACACCGCTGGCGCTGCTACCATCGGAAAAACCGCCGGTGCAGTGAATTTCGCCCTCGTTAAGCTCACAGCTGCAAAACGGGTAATGCGCACTGGCCTGGGACGCCGCCAGCAGCGCGATACTTCCGACAGCCAGTTTAAGAAGCCCCAGCTGGTAAATCCGCGACAGCCCCCGTCTACCCATTCCGTTTTTCTGCGCCCTCCGGTTCCCCGGTCCCTGAACTGTCAGCTGCATTACGCCTCCTCGCTTCACCGGATCTCGCCGGTTGATCTGTGTGCAATCCCTGGCCCTTATCCGCGGAACGTATCCGCAGAACAGGCAACAGGCTGTTACCTCTAAAGACGAACGAGCAGGACAAAAAGGGAAGATCGACAACAAGAAAATTTAGCGCCTGAATAAATATTCAAAACAATCAACAACTTATAACATTATCAACCATTTGATAACGATTATGATAATGGTTATCATTTCGTATCTTTAAACAATAATAACTCGCCCCAGGCGACCAGACCGATCATGACTACACTCACCACCGAACAGAGAAGCGCGCAGGAGCAGATCTATCGCAGCCACCACGGCTGGCTGCACGCCTGGCTGAGCCGCCGCGTCAGCTGCAGCGAGCTGGCGGCGGATCTGGCCCACGACACCTTTATCCGCCTGCTGCGCAAACCCCGGGATCTGCAGACGCCGGGGCAGGCGCGCAGCTATCTCAAGGTGGTGGCGGAAAATCTCTGTACCGACATGTGGCGTCGTCAGGCAGTGGAACAGGCCTGGCTCGATGTGCTGTCCGCACGCCCGGAAGCCACCGATATCTCGCCGGAAGAGCACGCGGTGATCGTGGAAACCTTCTGTGAGATCGATGCAATGCTGCAGCGCCTGCCGGAGCGGGTGGGCCAGGCGTTCCTGATGTCCCAACTTGAGGGGCTGACCTACCGCCAGATCGCCATGCATCTGGGCGTATCCGAACGCAGCGTCAAATCCTACATGGCGCGCGCCATGCTTGAATGCGTGCTGATCGAAGCCAACTTTAACGATGCGGCGCTCTGCTGATGCCGGCACATTCCCCCTCGCCCAGCACCGCCAAGCCCGATCATCAAACCCTGGAGGAGGCGGCCGAGTGGTTCGCGCTGCTCAGTGATGACCAGTGCAGCAACGGCGATCGTCAGGCCTGGCAGCAATGGTTCGATAGCAGCCCTCAGCACCGCATCGCATGGCAGTATGTAGAGCAGGTTAGTAAGCGCTTCCATCAGGTTGCCGAGCAGACCAGCAGTGAAGAATCCCGCCGCATCCTCGGTGCCTCTCGCTCTAAGAGCAGCGGCCGGCGTCGGGTACTGGGCTCCGGGCTGGCGGTTTTTGGCGCCCTGCTGGCCTGGCGCTACTCGCCGCTCTCCGACTACAGCGAGCGGCTTTACGCCCGGATCAACAGCGATGAAAGCACCGGCGTCGGCGAGATCCGCAAACTCGCGCTAACCGACGGCGGCACTCTCTGGATCAATACCGACAGCGCTCTGAAGATCGACTACCAGGCCGAGGTTCGCAGGATCCATCTGCAGCGCGGCGAACTCCAGGTACAGACCGGCTACCACGACACCCTGAACCGTCCTTTCCTGATCACCACCGAGCAGGGCCAGTTGCGGGCGCTGGGCACCCGCTTCAGCGTGCGCCGCAATGAGGATGAAACCTATGTGGCGGTGTTTGAAGGCGCGGTTGAGATCACTACCGAGCAAGGCGAGCGGCAGCGCATCGATGCCGGCCAGCAGACTCGCTTTTCAGCGCAGCAGATCGACCCTCCCAAGGCAGCCAACCCCGCTCACCGTGCCTGGGCCTCGGGTCTGATCCTGGCGGACAATATTCCGCTGTCACGGCTGGTGGCAGAGCTGCGCCGCTATCGTCACGGCCACCTGGGCCTCGATCCCGCCATCGCCGATCTGCGCGTAGTTGGTTCCTTCCCGGCGGAAAACCCGGATCACGCCCTGGCCATGCTGGCGGACAGCCTGCCGCTGCGCATCAACAGACACATGTCCTGGTGGGTTACGCTCGAAGCAAACACTCACTGACGATTTTTTTACCGAACGCCTTCCCCTTTCCGGCGGCTGTCCGTTTAAGGCTGTAAAGCAGATTTCAAAGTCTGCCAGAAACCTAACGGTGACAGCTCAGGAGTAGTCATGCTGCAATCATTTCATACCAACGCCGGTGCTATCCGCTCGCACAAAATCCGCCCGCGCAAAGCGCCGCTTGTTCTGGCGATGCACCTGGCCATAAAAGGGATCGCCCTTGCCGCCACCAGCTCGATGGTAATGCCGCTGACCGCTCAAGCCGCCATCGAACAGATCGCCTTCAACGTACCGGCCGGTAAGTTATCCAGCGCTCTTAACCGCTTCTCGGAGCAGGCGGGGCTGTACCTGACCGGCAATGGCGAGCTCACCGCCAACCTGAACAGCAGCGGCCTGAATGGCAGCTACTCGGTGCGCGAAGGCCTCAACCTGCTGCTGCAGGGCACCGGCATCAGCTACCGCTTCAGTGACGATCGCACGGTGACGCTGCTCCGCCAGAGCACCAGCAGCGCCGAAACCACCCTGCCAACCCTGTTTGTCGATACCGACGTCCTGGCCGGCTCCGCCGCCAACGCCTACCGCGTCGAAGCCGCCTCCATCGGCAGTCTGGGCAACGTCAGCCTGCAGAACACCCCGTACAGCATCGAGGTCTACTCCCGTGACCAGATGGACAACATGCAGGCACGCTCCCTGGCCGATATCACCAAGACGGACGCCTCCGTGGGCCTCTCCGCCGGTGACCTAGGTGCCGAGAACAACGCCTTTATGATCCGCGGCATCTCGCCGGACTTCGATACCGGGCAGAAACTCGATGGGCTCAACCTGCGCAGTCGCGCCAAGGATCTGCCGCTGGAGCACATGGAACAGGTCGAGATCCTCAAGGGCGCCAGCGGCTTCCTGTATGGTTTCGGTGAACCCGGCGGCATCATCAGCTACCGCCTGAAACGCCCCACCGACGAGCCGGTGCGCAGCGTCAGCACCCAGCTGATGGATACAGGTCTGCTGCTGGTGCATACCGATCTGGGCGGACGCTTTGGCAGCGACGACCGCTTCGGTTACCGCATCAACCTGGTGGGTGAAGATGGCGACAGCTACCTGGACAACGGCAGCGCCGAGCGCTCCTCCGCCTCCATCGCGCTGGACTGGCGCATTACGCCGGCGGTCACCTGGGAGTTCGACGCCCTCACCGCGCACAGCGAGCGCACCGCCGCCGTAGGCGGCATCGTTCCCAACGCCAGCGGCATGATCGGCGACTTCACCATCGCCGAACCGCTCAAGCCGATCGATGGCAGCAAGGCGCTGTTCCCGGACTGGTCTTACTACGGCTCGCGCCACGAGATCGTCGGCACCCGTGTTAACTGGCAGATCAACGAGGACTGGGATCTGGACCTGGCCTACCGTTACTCCAACAACTACCGCCTGCTCTACTCGCCCTACCTGTTTACCAATGCCGATGGCGACTACTCCGCCTACGTCTACAACTACGTCAACAAGTTCGAGAGCGACCAGGCACAGATCAAGCTGGCAGGTAAGCTGCAGACCGGCTTTATCGACCATGAGGTTACCCTCGGCACCTCGCTGCTGGAGACCGTCTCCTCCAACAGCCGCGGCATCGGCAGCGACGGCATGTACGGCCCCGGCAACTTCTCCAACCCGACCATGTTCGACGAGATCGGCAGCGCCGTGCACCGCTCAGATGCGGATGCCACCGAGTACTCGCGGGTGAAACGCCGCGAACTCTTCGCCTCCGATGTGGCCCACCTGGGCGACAACCTGGACCTGATTCTGGGCCTGCGCCACGGCCAGCTGGAGGATGAATACGGCGACTACGATGAAAGCGCCACCACCCCGACCCTGGCCGCGGTATACCGCCCCATCGATGGGCTGTCGCTCTACGCCAGCTACGTGGAAGCCTTTGTGCAGGGCAATACCGCACCGAACACCGCCGCCAACGCCGGCGAGGTGTTCGAGCCGATGATCAGCGAACAGCGCGAGCTGGGCCTGAAGCTGGATCGCGAGCGCTGGTCAGCCAACCTGGCAGTTTTCCAGCTCAACCGCGGTCAGGGCTACACCGACAGCAACAACGTCTACAGCCAGGATGGCGAAGCACTTTACGAAGGCCTGGAACTGTCCGGCAAGGCGCGCCTCGGCAGCCAGTGGATGCTGGCGGCCAGCGCCATGTGGCTGGACCCAACTAACGAGAAGATCAGCGATGCCAGCCTCAAGGGCAAGCATGTGCAGGGCGTGGCGCGTAAGCAGTTCCGTCTCTACGGCGAATATGACGTCAAGAACTCCCCGTTCGTCATCACCGGCGGCGCCCAGTACACCGGCAAACGACCGCTGGATGCCAACAACGACATTCACGTAGGTTCGGTCACCCTCTATGACCTGGGCGCCCGCTACGAGGGCTCGGTTAACGATCTGCCGCTGACCCTGCGCCTGAATATCGACAACCTGACCGATGAAGACTACTGGCTCACCTCCGCCGGCAGCGGCTATATCGCCCAGGGCACGCCGCGCACCATCAAGCTGGGAGCCCAGATCGACTTCTAATCGGCAGACATAAGCAAAAGGGGATAAAAAACTGCCGTCGGGCTTTCCCCTTTTGTCCCCCTCGTTCGTCATAGATAGAGAACAGCGGAATCTTTGCCCGGCTATGGCCGCGCAACGATCTCCCCAGGACTGATAAAAAAGGATCCAGACCAGCCGCCCGGGCCTGCCCACGGGCGGCTGGTCTGCGTCTGTTTCAGGCTCATATTCAGACTCATCAACCAACCAGGACGGTCATTCAGATCATGAAAGAGAGCTTTCGACAGAGCATGGCCTGGCTTCACACCTGGACCGGCCTCATCGCTGGCTGGATCCTCTTTTTCGTCTTCGTGACCGGCACCTCCGGCTATTTCGATGACGAAATCACCCGCTGGATGGAGCCGGAACGCCCGCTGCCGCTGCAGCAGAGCCTCAGCGGCGACCGCGAACAGCTGATAAACACCGCTCTGGACCGGCTGCAAAAGGTGGCGCCCGAGGCGCAAAACTGGGTAGTCACCCTGCCCCACGCCTCGCTGACACCGCGCGGCTGGCACGACTTCACCCTGGGTTGGCAGGACCTGCCCAAGCGTGGCCAGGCATTTGGTCTGCGCGGGCGTGAAACCCTCAGCACCGAAACCGCCGCGCCGCTGCCGCCGGTGGAGGTGCGCCAGACCGGCGGCGGCATGCAGCTTTACCGCATGCACTACGCACTCAGCTACATGCCCTACCCGGTGGGGATCCGCCTGGTCGGGCTCTGCACCCTGCTGATGCTGCTGGCCCTGATCACCGGGGTGGTGATTCACAAAAAGATCTTCAAGGACTTCTTCACCTTCAGGCCCAACAAGAACCGGCGCAGCTGGCTCGACGCGCACAACCTCTGTGGCGTCATGGCGCTGCCGTTCTTTCTGATGATCACCTACAGCGGCCTGGTGTTCTTCGCCGCCCAGTACATGCCGGCCGGCATCGCCACCCTCTACGGCACCGACCGTCCCGCCGCCCGCGCCTTCTTTGATGAGCTGACCGAGCGCGAGGGCGATGTCTACCTGGCGGTCACCCGTCCCGCCGCCAATATCGAAACCCTGCTCAGCACCGCGGAAGAGCGCTGGGGTGAAGGCCAGGTCGCCTCTATCCGTGTCGAGCATCTGCAGGGCCAGCCCCAGCACGTGGATATCGAGCGGGTAGCCGGCGACAAGGTGCGTTACGAGCGCCAGATCCTGCGCTTCGATGCTGCCGATGGCACGCCGCTGCCGAGCGATCCGCCCCTGAACGCCACCATCCTCACCAACGAAACCCTGCGTGCCCTGCATGAGGGGATCTTCGCCGGTCCCTGGCTGCGCTGGCTCTATTTCTTCTCCGGCCTGCTCGGCTGCGCCATGATCGGTACCGGCATGGTGTTGTGGAGCGTGAAGCGGCGCAAGCGCAACCACAGCGACAGCAACCTGGGTCATCGCCTCGTCGAAGCGCTGAACCTGGCCACCATCGTCGGCCTGCCCGCCGGGGTTGCCGGCTACTTCTGGGCCAACCGTCTGCTGCCGCTGGATATGGCGGATCGCAGTGCCTGGGAGGTTCACTGCCTGTTCCTGATCTTTGGCGAGGCGCTGCTCTACGGACTGCTGCGCGATACCCGCCGCGCCTGGGTCGAGCTGCTGTTTTTTGCCAGCGCCGCCTTCACGCTGCTGCCGCTGCTGAACCTGCTCACCACCGACATTCACCTGGGTAACACCCTGGCCCGGGGCGACTGGGCCCTGGCCGGTGTCGATCTGACCTTCTTGGGCCTCGGCGCCCTGTTTGCCTACATGGGCATCAAGGTACGCAGGCGCTGGCTACCAAGCCCGCAGAAGGCAACCGCCGTCGAACAGCAACCGCGGGTGGCAGCCGCTGCCAGGGAGGCGCACTGATGCAGAACTCAATCCCTCAACGCTCTGCCGCTGCCGGCACCACGGCAAGCAGTGGTATCCGTTACCGGCTGGCGGTTACCGCCCGGGTGCTGCTGGCCCTGGTGGGCGGCTATATTCTGACCTCTGCCATTCTGATACTGCTGGCGCTGATCTGGCCGCTGCCCAAGGCCCAGGCGCTGGCGGCATCGACCATGCTGAGCTTTCTGGTCTATGTCGCCGTGGTTATCTGGATCTTCAGCGTTAGGCGCCTGCGAAATGTCTGCGCCGGCCTGCTGATCTCAACATTGCTCTGCGCCGGCCTGATCTGGCTGCTGGGAGGCATCGCATGACCTGGGGCCATCTGATCACCGCATTATTGGTTATTCTCGCCTTTACCCTGCTGGCTGCATCGATGCCGAACCACCAGCGCCAGCTGTTTGGACGCGCGCTGTCCAGCAAAGCCAGTCGACTGGTGCGCAGTGGCGGCTGGATCACCCTGCTGCTGGCGTTCGCTTTCTGCGCCTGGCAGTGGCGCGCCGATGTGGGTGCCGTTACCTGGGTCGCCTGGTTGATGGTCGCCGGCCTGCTGCTGGCGTTTTATCTGCCAAGACGAGAGGCACTGCCAAGGCGCGAGCCGCGCCCGGGCATTAAAGCGCCCGCCAGAGAATCCCAGTCTGCCGGCGCGGACAAGCGCAGTCCGGTGAAAGCACTGGTCGCCGCGATCCTGCTGCTGGTTCCGGTGGCGGCGTTCGCCGTTCAGATGCTCGATACGCCGACCCGGCCGCTGCTGCGGGCGGATGCGCTGCACGACCGTATCGGGCCCTGGAGTTTCACCCTGGCGCAGCGTTACCAGGAACCGCCGCGCACCGATATCATCGATGTGCCGATGAAAAAGTTCGTCATCCGCTTCTGTGCCGAATGTGACTCGGAGATCCGTAACGCCTACCTGAAGATCCGCAAGCCGCGCTCACTGAGGGCCGCCGGTAACGTCTTCCTCGGCCGCCGTGGCCCGGAGAAAGAGGTGGATATCATGATTCCCCCCTCGGCCAAGCTGGACGATGGACTGTGGCTGACGGTGGAAACCAAGACCGGCGAAATCGTAAAGAAAAAGCTGGATATGGAACGCATCTCCCCTGAAATGGCAACGTATATTAAAAACATGTAGCGTCTGCTCCCCCGCCCGCCCCCTACCCTTCAGCCAACGCCCACCCGGCCAACCGCCGGGTGCTGGCGTTTTCGGCCAGCCTCCGCCCCCCATTAAACTTGATTAAAAACTGTTCCCAGTTTGCAGCGATGCATTGACAAGCCAACATCGAGAGTCACAGAATGTAATAATAACCATTATCATTTAACTGCTCGCATGGATGCTATGAGTTCTTCGACACTGACCCTTCGCCAGGAACAGCAGCTGGAGCACCTCTACCGGGAGCACCAGGGCTGGCTGTCGAGCTTCCTGCGCAAACGCCTCGGCTGCTCCCAGCAGGCGGCGGATCTGCTGCAGGATACCTATCTGCGTCTGCTGGTCAGCGGCAGGCTGCCCGATTCCGACTTCGCCCGCCCCTACCTGACCCGCATCGCCAAGGGGCTGGTGGTGGATCATTTCCGCCGCAAGCGGATCGAACAGGCCTATCTCGAGGAACTGGCGCTGAGGCCCGAGGAGTTCGTGCAGTCACCGGAAGAGCAGCTGCAGCTGATCGATGCGCTGATTGAAGCCGACACCCTGCTGCACAGCCTTCCCGAGAAGGCGCGTCGCGCCTTTCTGCTGCGCCGGGTCGATGGCCTGAGTTACCGGGAGATCTCCGAACAGCTGGGTGTCTCCGTCTCATCGGTGGAGAAGTATGTCGCCCGGGCGCTGCAGGTGTGCCTCACTGCCAGCCTGAGGGAGGAGCCATGAGCCGTCTCTCCCGGGATCAGATCGCCCAGGCCGCCGACTGGATGGCACGACTCTGGTCGGAAGATGCCACCGACGCCGACGAACAGGCCTGCCAGCGATGGCGCCAGGCCAGCGCCGAGAACGAACGCGCCTGGCAGTGCCTGCAGCAGGCACAGGCCCGGTTTGACGGCCTGCCGGCAGGTGCCGGGGCTCGGGTGCTGGGCCGCAGCCGCCAGCTGTCGCGGCGCAAGTTTCTCAGCCTGGTGGGGCTCGGGCTCGGCGCCGGCGTACTCGGCCTGGGCGGAACCGGTCACCTGCCGCGTTCGGCAGGCGATAACCATCTGGCCACCGCCACCGGCGAGATCCGCCACCTCTTCCTCAGCGATGGCAGCGAGCTGAATATCAACACCGCCACCGAACTGGATCTCGATATCGATGCCCGGCAACGCCTGATCCGGCTGCAACAGGGGCAGATTATGCTCTCAGCCAACCAGGCGCAGACCCCGTTCCGGATTCTCACCGCCGAGGGCTCCCTGGAAACCGCGGGGCCGGCGCGGCTTGATCTTTACCGCAGCGAACAGCAGACCCGGATCGAGCTTTATCAGGGCTCCGCCCGGCTGATTTCCGCGTCCGGCAGCAGCCTGGCGCTGTCCCCCGGGCAGAGCACCCGGCTGATCGGCACCAGCATTGCTGCGCCTGTTGCCGCCAACGCCGACACCAGCGCCTGGACAGAGGGCCGGCTGGTGGCCGAGCAGATGCCGGTAGACCGGTTTATCCATGAACTGGCGCGCTATCGTAGCGGCATACTGCGGGCAGACCCGGCGCTGAACCAGCTCAAGGTCAGTGGCGTTTTCTCGGTTCGGGATACCGACCGCGCCCTGGATCAGCTAAGCCGTATTTTGCCGGTCAGCATCACCTACCTGACCCCTTTTCTGGTCAACGTTTCCCACGCCTGACGCCCCTGCAGGTGGCGTAGGCTGGGGTCTCTGAGCTCACAGCTACAGCGCTATCTACCCTTTCTGCAACAGCCGCAATAACAGCGCCGGCACCGGCTTTACGCTCTCTTTCGCTATCTGCTCCGCTCTCTATTTCTCGTTCTATTTCCCTCTAACTCAGCGCCCATTTAAAAATAATTATCATTTAGATTACGGTTCTTATCGCCTCGTTCGGTGTGAAGGGTATAGACCTGATAACAGCGACGAAAAGATAAGGGCTTCCCATGCAGTCGGTAAACAGAGTTTCTCAGCCACAAACCGTTGTGACGCCGTCTTCAACCCGCCAGCCGGCGATCAAGCCGCTGATCCTGGCGGTGCACCTGGCCACCCTGAGCCTGGCGGGCCCGGCTTTCGCCGCCGACGAAGGCGCAAGCCAGCCTGTTTCGGTGCAGCAGCGCGAGATCGATATCCCGGCGGGAGCCCTCGATGAGGCGCTGAACCGCTTTGCCCTGCAAACCGGCATCGAAATCTACTTTGACGCCAGCACCACCCAGGGGCTGAGAAGCGGCGCACTGCAGGGGCACTACAGCATCGACAGCGGCCTCAACCAGCTGCTTGCCGATACCGCTCTGATCGCCCAGCGCCAGCCGGATGGCAGCTACATGGTCACCGCCCAGCTCAGCGAAGGCACCGCCAACCTCTCCACCATCAATATCACCGACTATGGCGCCAACGGCTTCAGCCGCGACGTACAGGGGCATAACGATGTTTATGACAAGGACACCTCCACCAGCTACCTCGGCAAGGTTGAAGTCGAGCGTTACAAGGGCACCAACCCCTCGGATCTGCTGCAGGGCGTGCCCGGCGTCTTCAGTGGCGAGGCACGCAACAGCGGCGCCATCGACCTGAACATCCGCGGTATCCAGGGCCCTGGCCGGGTGCCGGTCACCATCGACGGTACAGAACAGGCGATCACCGTCTCCCGAGGCTACAACGGCGCCACCAACCGTAACTACATCGACCCCAGCCTGATCGGCGGCATGACCATCTACCAGGGCGCCGTCAACGAGCGTGATGTGAAAAGCGGCGTCGGCGGCGCCATGACGGTGACCACCCTGCAGCCGGACGACATTATTCGGGAGGGCGAAGAGTTTGGCGTGGAGCTGATGGTAGAGGGCAGCGGCAACGCCACCTCACCGCGGCTGCCGAACCTGCATACCGGCGAGGATTACCGCACCGTGGAGGGCTACCCGCAGGAATGGGGGGACATGGCAAACCCTTACAATGACCAGACACTGGTGATCAACCCGGAGTCCAAGTCCTCCCGCGATGCCAACCCTCTTAACGGTGAGGATTACGCCTACCGCTTTGCCGCCGCCCGCAAGGGAGAGCAGTTCGACGTGCTCGCCGCCTACGCCTACCGCGAACGCGGCAACTACTTTTCCGGGCGCAACAACGCCGATTACTACGACAACCCCGAGCGAACCGAAGACAAGGACTACATCGTCAACCTGGCGCGGTACTGGAAGCCGGGCGATGAGGTCGCGAACACCTCCAGCACCATGGAGTCCTGGCTGTTCAAGACCACCTGGCATATTGCCGATGATGAAGAGCTAAGCTTCAACTACCGCGACAGCACCAGCCACTACGGCGAAATCATGCCCTCGCGGATCAGTCGTTCAGAAGAGAAGGGCGCCATCCAATGGCCGGAGAGCAAGGTGGACGCCAAGGCCTACAACCTGGAGTACCGCTACAAACCCCAGGATAACGACTGGCTCGACTTTCACCTGAACCTCTGGCGCACCGACACCGTAAGCGACACCTACAGCGCCGGTGGCTACCCCAACTACACCAGTTTTGAGTATGACGGCGACCCGCTGCTGAGAAACACCGCACTGATTAACGCCCAGCATACCCGCGACGGCGTTACGGTCAGCAACAAGATCGCGCTCAGCGACAGCCTGGACCTGACCCTGGGCGGACGCTTCCAGCATGAGGATCTGGGCTCCGATGACCGCTATAACCCCGACGCCAACGACAACTGGCGCATGCTGCCCCGCGCCGGCCGGCGCGAAGAGTGGCAAACCAACTTCGACTTCGCCTGGCGCCCCACGGATAGGCTACGCCTCAATGGCGGCCTGACCTTCTCCGGCTACTGGGCCCGCGATGATCTGATCGCCAACAACCCGGGCGAATTTAATTCGATATACAGTAAATACTCCAATGTGACCTACCGGGAGGAGATTCCGCTCAGTCAGGAGGAGATTCAAAGCGCGATCGATAACGGCCTTACCGGCCTCCAACAAATGCTAGACCTGGGCTGGATTACGCAGGAGCAGTTCGACCAGGAGGCGGCTAGAGTCGCCGAAACTATCGAAACCTCACGAACGGTCACCAGCGACGGTGGCACCTGGGAGCCCGATTCCGACGGCAACTACAGCTACGCCGGTAACCCCTGCCTGAACGGCCAGGTCAGCGGCGAGCATGTGGTCTCTTGCCGAACCGAAGCAGTAAGCGAAATCGTGACCGCCGAAGACAAGAAGCGCAAGGACCACGGCTGGGTGCCGCACTGGGGCGTCAGCTACCGCTTTAACGATTACAGCCGCGCCTACCTGAAATACAGCGAGACCCTGCGCTTTCCCAGCATGTTCGAGAGCACCATGGCGTTTTCCGCCTCGCTCACCCCCTGGGGGGTGGAGCCGGAACACGCCTACAACTGGGAGCTGGCCTATGTGCACGACCTGACCCAGTGGCTGCCCAGCGCCGAGTACGCCGATATCAAGCTGGCCTACTACCACAACCTGACCCGCGACGTGATCGAGCGGGACGACCGCTTCCGGTTCAACAATATCGACAAGCAGCTGATCCGCGGTATCGAGCTGAGCGGCCGCTACGACAACGGCCGCTTCTTTACCAGCCTGGGGCTTAACTACAACCTGGAAAATAAGGTCTGCGACGAGGACAGCGCCGCATCGGCATCAGGCAGTATGAACTGGTGGGGTAATAACGACCTGGTGCCGCGCTGCTTTGACTACGGCTTCCCCAACGGTTACCTGCTGGCCCAGGCCACGCCGGAGTTCTCCGCCAACTGGGAGCTGGGCGGGCGCTTCCTGGACCGACGCCTGGAGCTGGGCGGCCGCGCCACCTACTACAAAGGGTACGAGAACGAAGACCTGGAGTGGTACACCGACCATGCAGTTTTGGCCGCCGACCAACACGGCTATGTCTATTTCTACAATATCCCGTTCAGCTGGGGCGAAACGCTGATTCTCGATGCCTACGCCCGCTTTAACCTGAACAAACACCTGGATATAGAGCTGACCGGCACCAACCTGACCGACCAGTACTACGTCGACCCGGCCACCCGCTCCGCCATGGCCGCCCCGGGACGCAATATCAAACTGAGTTTGACCGGCCGTTTCTGACGACCGCTCGACAGGGAGCGGGCCTCGGCAAGGGTGCCCGCAACGAGCAGGGATGCTCATCAATCGTGGTAATCCAACACCTTAAATGGAATTGAAAGGAGTAACACCATGCACAAGCTAAAACTGGCAAACGCAGTTGCACTGACCCTGGGTTCCCTGGCACTGGCCGGTGCCGTTCAGGCGGATGTGGTTGGGGGATCGACCAATCCGGATAATGTGAATATCGGTGCATCAGTCGTAAACGGTGGGCCTCATACGGCAGGTATGGCGGGTATAGCCGTAAATGCTACGGGGATCGAAGTTCCTGTCGATTTTGAAGGGCTCTCGGGCTATGGCGGCGCTCCAGCCAACGGCGTCTATACTCTGAACTTCCCCTACTCCGGCGCTCCGGAAGATCATGACAGCCTCGGCGTATTCAACTTCGCCCAGGTGGGCAGCAGCGATGTCTGGTTCGGTGAGTGGTCCGCCTACGGCGACAGCGACGCCACCCGTACCGTCTACTACTCCGGCGCCAATGCGGATACCGCCGTACCGAGCGCCGGTACCGCTACCTATGCCGTAACCGGCCTTAACAACTTCAGCGGTAGCAACGCGCTGTCGGGCCAGTTCACCGCCGATTTCGGCGCCAGCACCCTGAGCGGAACCCTGGCCAACGCTAACACCCAGGTTTCCATTGGAACGGCCACAATCAACAACGATGCGTCCGTCAGCGGCAATGGTGCCTTCGGTAACTTCAACGGCAGCCTGGTGACTGGCGGCGAAGTCTCCGCCCAGTTCTACAACGGCCAGGCGGACCTCGCCGGCATCGTCGACTTTGCCGGTACCGACTTTGACACCGCCTTCGGTGGCTCCCAGCAGTAACCGCGGCTGAATACCGCAGTGTCCCGGGCCGGGCAGCGTTGCTGCCCGGCTTTTTCCGCGTTATGGCATAGATGATCAACATGCTCCCAGTTTCAATCTGCCGCAGCCTGAAATCGGCCGCTCTCGCCGCCCTTATCGCCGTTTGTCCCCTGACTCCGGTCTGGGCCGACGATCTCGATACCCAGCTGCGGCTGAACCAGTCCATCGAACGCCAGAACCGCGAAAGCGAACGTGCGCTGCTGGCCGATGAGGACTACCTGCCCGGCAAACGGCCCCAGCTTGTGATCGATGGCAAGCGCTACTCCGTGGGTAAAAACGCCAACGACCTGGGCCGCGCCATCTACCTGTCGCTGCAGCACAAGCAGTGGAGCACCGTGCTCGCCTTTCTGCAGGAGTATGAAACCCTGCCCAATGCCGACCCGCTGCTGCTGGCCTACGCTCGTGGCGCCCTGGCGCGGATACGCGGCGCTATGGAAGAGTCCGAGCAGCAGTATCGCCGCCTGCTGGAGCTGAACCCCGGCTTTCTGCCCGCCCGCCTGGAACTGGCACGGGTACTGTTTGAAAACCACAAGGATGCAGAGGCCGAGACGCTGTTCAAACAGATAGAGCTCAGCCTGGATCCGCTGGACCGGCGCCAGGACGGTGTACGCAGCACCGTCGGGCACTTTCGCGCCGCGCTGGCGCAGCGCCGTGCCTGGAACGGTTCCATCGCGTTCGGACCCACCTGGAACGATAACCTCAACCAGTCATCCGAGAGCCGCACCTGCCTGCTCTCCTACGCCGGCCAGTGTTTCTACGAGCGCCGGATACCGGATGCGGTCTCATCGACAGGGCTCGATTACGAGGCCACGCTCAACAAACAGATGCCGCTGTCGGGCCACCACGGCGTCTATTTCCGCTCGCTGCTTTACGGCCAGAGCTACGAGGAAACGCCCGACTACGATGAGAGCACCCTGACCGCAGAGTTCGGCTACCGCTACCAGGACCTGGATGACCAGATCCGCCTCGCCCCCTCGTTCGAGTTTTCGCGCTACGCCAACGACAGCCTTTACGGCGCCTGGGGCCTGCATGCGGAGTGGATGCGCCACCTCTCGCCGACGCAGTTTTTCAAGCTGGAGGGCGAGTACCAATACCTGGACTACCGCAGCGAGCGCTACCGCCATTACAACGGCCCCTCCTATTCGGCCAACGCCACCTACTGGCATCAACTGCCGGACAACTGGGTGCTGTTCGCCGGGGTCGACTGGCTCTATCGCCAGGCCAGTGAATCGATCTACGCCTACCGCCAGCCGGGGCTCAGGGTCGGTGCCTCCAAGCAGTTTGACGCCGGTATCGATGCCACCCTGCTGGTTTCAAGGCGCCAGCGCGAGTACGCCAGCTACAGCCCCATCCTCGGCGAGAAACGCAGCGACACAGAGCAGAACTACACCCTGATCCTGAAAGCGCCACGGCTTGAGTTGGCCGGCTTCTACCCCAGCCTGAACCTCACCCACCGCAGTAACGACAGCAACGTGGACTGGCTCTACAACTACGACCAGAACCGCGTCAGCCTGAAACTGGAAAAACGCTTCTGACCATGATGATTCGCACCTCTTTTTTCGCCGCATTGCTGATACTGCTGTGCCTCAACGCCGACGCTGCGGATAACTGGCAGCCACTGCAGCAGCAGGCGCAGGCCGCCTACCAGGGCGGCGACTACGCCAAGGCCGAATCGCTGCTGCAACGCGCCATCGCCCGGGCACGCAGGGCCGATAATGGCGCCGCCTTTGAGGCCGCAAGCCTGAGCCTGCTGGCCTATGTGCAGATGGCGCAGGGCCAAAGCGACAGCGCCCTGGAAACCCAACAGCGGGCACTCGCACTGAACGGCCGCGCCCGCGGCAGCGATAGTGTGGCCCAGGCCCGGCTACTGCTGAACCTGGCGGGCCTGGCTGAAAGCGCGGGCCAGACGGGCAAAGCGATCGATGCCTACCGCCAGGCGCTGGCGATCTACCGGCAACACCCGGAGCAGATGGCAGCCCGGCTACAGGGCGCACTGGGGTTAAGCGCGCTGCTGCAGCAACAGGGTCAACCCGAGGCAGCCATCGAGGTCGCACGCAGCACTCTGGAGGCCTCGGCAGAGGGCGACTTCTATGACTCTTTTCAGGAAAACCGGCGCCAGCTGAACTACCAGTTGGCGCAGCTTTACAGCGCACAAGCCGCGGCCAGTGAGGCGCTCGCGGTGCTGGGGCAGCAGCGCGACAGGGAGTCCCACACCCTGCCGAAAGAGGATATTCGCCGCGCCGAGACCCTGGAGCGGATGGCCCAGCTCATCGAAGATCAGTTGCCGCAGCAGGACAGCGTCGTGCTACGTGCCGAGGCCCAGCAGATCCGCGAACGCTCCGGCGAGCCGTCGCTGGCCGGCGTGATCAACCTCTATGTTCAGGCGCAATCGATGTTGCAGGGCGGTGAAGCCAAAGAGGATGAAATCGACAAGGCCGAGCAACTGCTGCAAGACGCTCTGGCCCGGCTGGAGCGGCTGGGCGAAAACGGGGCCAGCGAGACGGCGCAAAGCCAAAGCGCCCGGGCCGCGATCCTCGGTAACCTGGGGGTTGTCAGTGAGATGAGAAAGCAGCGGGACGAGGCGCTGGACTACTTCCGCCAGAGCCTGGCGCTGATGCCGGGGCCTGAGCAGCACTCTGAGCAGGACTCTGAGCAGGCGTCAGGCAACGTCGATCTTATCCAGCGCGGCAATACCGAGGGCCGTATCGGCGCCCTGCTCTATCAGCAGAAAGCCTACAGCGACGCCGAACCTCACTTCGTCCAATCCCTGCAGCTGCTGCGCCGGGCAGACGCCGATACGACCGCGCTGGAGACGGTGCTGAATAACCTGATAACGCTCTATGACGCCTGGGGCAAGGCCAGTGAAAAATCGCGCTACCGCAAGCAGCTGCGGACGCTTCGTGATGAAAACTGAGCCGGCTGATTACGGATATGGCCCGCCTCGTTCGTTAATCAGATATAGACCACAAGGATACGGACTGAGGATCATCCGATGGAACAGACACAAACCGCCCAGGCACCGCTCAGCGAGGCACTAAAATCGCACACATCCAGTACCCATGAACGGCTGGACCGCCGCATCATGGCGTTTGAGCCCTTTGGCGCTATCGAGCGCTATCTGCCCTTCCTGCGTATGCAGCTGCGGCTGAACTACGCCACCGCTTCGCTCTATCAACGCGAGCAACTCAAGCAGTGGCTGCCGGATCTTGCGCAGCGCGGCAGGCTGGAGCCGATTCTGCAGGACTGCGCCGATCTCTCCCTACCCGACGAGCAGATCGAGAGCGACCGTCAGCAGGCGGCCGACTCTCATCCGATTAGCGATGCAGAGGCGATCGGCTGGCTTTACGCCCACCAGGGTTCATCCCTGGGCGCTGCTATCCTGCTGCGTCACGCCAAGAAGGATCTGGGACTGTCGGAAGAAAAGGGTGCACGACATCTGGCCGGTCACGCCGACGGCCGCGGTCGCCACTGGTTGAACTTCAAGCAGCAGCTGGACGCCCTGCCATTGAGCGACAAACAGCGCGGTGAAGCGATGAAGGGAGCGGAAAATGCGTTCGCCTTTGTATTCGCCAACGCCGAAACTTTAATGCCTCTGGAACTCTGATGCCTCTGGAACAGAATGCCGCTAAAACGGCCGGCGCCTGAGTCGATGCTGATCAGGCTGGCGTGGCGACTGCTCGCCCTGCTGTTTGTGGCCCTGGGCATGATCGGGGCGGTACTGCCCGGCATGCCCACCACCGTTTTCCTGCTGCTGGCCCTCTGGGCCGCCGGCCGGGGCTGGCCACAGCTGCACGACTGGCTGCTGAACCACCCGGTTTACGGCTCACACCTGAGAAACTGGCAGGAACAGCGCGCAGTACCGCGCCGGGCCAAATGGCTCGCCAGCCTGAGCATGGCGATCAGCGGTCTGATTCTGGCCCTGACGCTGGGCTTCGGTCTCTGGGTCTGCCTGGCAATGAGTAGCATGATGCTGGTCGCCGGCTGGCTCTGGAGCCGCCCTGAGCCCAAGTTCACCACCCTCACCCCGGAGTAAACCCGGATACCCGGCTGAACGACACGAAAGCTTTGCGTGTCGCTCCATTGGCTCAACCGGCGGCTGTAATGGAGTCGCCGCCGATCCACTGGGAGATTTTCAGCGCCTCCATCACGAACTCGATGGAGAGCGCGGTCAAAATCATCCCCATCACCTTCACCAGAATCGCCGAACCATTATTACCGATCACCCGGATAATCGGCCCCGCCGCCAGCATCAGCAGGAAGGTCACCAGCATGATTGCCAGCATGATCAGCGTGGTGCCGATCTGGGTGGGGATGGAGTAGACATGGTTATCGGTCATCAGGATCACCGCCATGATCGCGCCCGGCGTAGCGATGGAGGGCACCGCCAGCGGGAACACCGCGATATCGTGCCCCGCATCCTCCACCTTGCGCGCATCCTTGTTCATATCGCCAAAGATCATCTTCAGACCGAACAGGAACAGGATCAGGCCACCCGCTAGCTGCAGCGAGATCAGGCGGATACCCATGGCGGACAGCAGCAGCTGACCCACGACGATGGAGAAGAACAGGATCGCAGTCGCGTAAATCGTCGCCTTGATGGCGGTACGGCGCCGTGCGGTGGCCGTCATATGGGCTGTCAGCGCGGAAAAGATCGCCAGCGTGCCGATCGGATCGATGGTGGTCCAGAGAATCAGCCCGTCGCGAATAAACTTTTCCGTCATGAAAAAAACCTTTTACAGAAGATGAGCCGGAGACTAACCCGGTGGAGACCCGTTCTAATTAAGAGCGGTACAGAGAGAGGCAAGTTCCCCGCCAAAACGACTAAACCGCCGCGGTGGGAGGCTCTGAATGATACCGCACGATGAAAGATTCATCACCAACGTTACTATTCAGATACACTTTATAAGATAATTTATATATTTTTAGCGGAAGACTCAGCTTCGCCCGAACAGGGCTATCTTGAACTGACAAGATGTCAGTCATAACAGCGCGGGGAATAACCAGAAAATGCTCGGATCCGCTGAACCCACATGATGAACCAAGCGAACTTTTTAAACCAGCCTGCTGCATCCATGTTTAACACCGTATGCGCCAAACCTGCAGCCAGGGCCGTCTGATTCGCCGGAATACACCATCATGGACATATATTTTCAGCCGCTGTCTTTCTTGACCGAGGCACCCGACCCCAACCGTCTCTATATCGGTCAGTACGATCCGAGCCTGGTGGCGCTTTCCATCGCCATCGCGGTGTTTGCCGCCTATATGTCACTGCTGGTGGTGCAGCTTTCCGAACAGGCCGCTCCCGGCCGCAGCCGAAGAATGCTGCTGATTCTGGGCGGTGTTGGTTTTGGCGTCGGTATCTGGTCGATGCATTTTATCGGCATGCTGGGGTTCTCCCTGCCCTGCAATATCAGTTACGGACCCTGGACTACAGCCCTGTCGATGGTGCCCGGTGTCCTCGCCGGTATTTACGCGCTGCGCTTCATCACCTCAGGACATTCAAGAAAGCGCGACCTGCTGCTGGGCGGTACCCTGTTCGGCGGCGGTATCGGCCTGATGCACTTTACCGGCATGGCAGCGATGCGCATGGACGCCTATCTGCGCTACGACCCAGGTCTCTTTGCGCTCTCCATCCTCGTCGCAGTGCTGCTCTCAATTTCCGCTTTCTGGCTGCGTACCGGGGTACTCGGGCAGCTGCGTTTGCCGGGGCAGATCAGCCTGCTGCTCTCCGCCCTGGTACTGGGCCTGGCCGTATCGGGGATGCACTACACCGCGATGACCGCGGCCTATTTCGAGATCGGCGACCTGAGCCAGACGGTAAGCAACGGCTTCGATCCGGTTACCCTGTCGCTGGTGATCGGTCTGGCCGTGTTCATCATGATCGGCATGATGCTGATTACCGTGCACCGTGAGAGTCAGGCGCGCTTCGAGAGCGCCGGTCGGATCAGTGAGCTGCTGGATGAGATAAAAGGCCGTGAGGTGCTGCTGACCGGCCTGGTGGAATCGACCCCCGATGCCCTGTTCACGGTGGACAAAAGCGGTCGCATACAGGTGGCTAACCGCCGCGCCAGCGAGCTGTTCGGCTACACCAAGGAAGAGTTTATCGGTCGGGATATCAGCATGTTGCTGCCCGAACGTCTGCGCAGCGGACACGCCACCCACCTGACCAGCTTTTTTGAAGCTCCCAAGGCGCGGCAAATGGGCAGCCAGACCTCCTCGCTGTTTGCTGAGGACAAACAGGGGCGCGAGTTTCCTATCGAGGTGGCGCTATCGCCCTATGAAACCGCCGACGGGCTGATGTGCATCGCCATCCTGCGCGATATCACCGAGCGCAAGCTGGTGGAGCGTGAGCTGGTTAACGCCAAACTGGCGGCCGAGCAGTCAAGCCGGGTGAAAAGCGAGTTTCTCGCCACCATGAGCCACGAGCTGCGCACGCCGATGAACGGCATCATCGGCATGAATACGATGCTGCTGCAAAGCAGCCTGAGCAAGGAACAGCAGGAGTTTGCGCACACGATTCAGCACAGTGCCGACGCGCTGCTGGTGCTACTCAACGATATTCTCGATATCTCCAAGATCGAGGCGGGCAAGCTGGATATCGAGCAGATCGATTTTGACCTCTACACACTGCTTGATACCTTTGCACAAACACTGACCCTGGCGGCCGATCAAAAAGGGCTGGCGTTTAACCTGTCGGTCTCCGCCAAGGTCCCGCAGCACCTGTGCGGAGACCCGGGCCGGCTGCGCCAGATACTCAACAACCTGGCCGGCAACGCCATCAAATTCACCGAAGCGGGACAGGTGCAGATAGATGTTGAATCGCTGCAAACTGACAACGACAGCATCCTGCTGAAGTTTATCGTCAGCGACAGCGGTATCGGCATTCCCGAGTCAAAGTTCGACCGCCTGTTCCAGCAGTTTTCCCAGGTGGACTCATCGACCACGCGCACCCACGGCGGTACCGGACTGGGCCTTGCGATCTGCAAGCGACTCAGCGACATGATGGGGGGCGATATCGGCGTTGAGAGTGAGCAGGGCAAGGGCTCCCGTTTCTGGTTTACCGCCCGCTTCACCCTGAGCCAGCAGGTTGTTGTCGATACCCTGGATACAGCGCCTCAACGGCCTGCAGAACCGCACTTAGAGCCCGATCCAGAACCACAATCAGGGCCCACACAGGGAAGTGCTGCCGTGCAGACCGGTCCTATATCGGAGGCCGGAGAGCAGATATCGCCGCCACAGCTACTGCTGGTGGAGGATAACCTGATCAACCAGAAGGTTGCCGTTGGCCTGCTAAAAAAACTGGGCTGCCAGGTGGATGTGGCGAACAACGGCCAGGAAGGGGTCGAGGCGCTGGAGCAGAAGCACTACGACCTGGTGTTTATGGATATGCAGATGCCGGTGATGAGCGGGGTCGAAGCCACCCGGGCGATCCGGGCGGCGCGGGACAAGGCCTACTGCCAGATCCCGATTGTCGCCATGACCGCCAACGCCATGGAGGAGGACCGCCAGGCCTGCATGGACGCCGGAATGAACGACTTCCTGACCAAGCCATTGTCAGTGCAACGTATCAGCGAAGCCCTGAATCTGTGGCTCGAGCTACCGCCACCACCCTGATGCCGCGGGCCAGAACCCGCGGCATCAAGATCAGACCGGCTTAAGCCGGGATACCAGCAGAGCGACGACGGCACTGGCGAGAGCAAGCGCTGCGGACAGGTAACCGATATTGGCCACACCCCAGACAGAGATGGCGACGCCACCGATCATCGCGCCGAGCGCTATCCCGGCATTCGCCGCGGAAACATTGATAGTGCCCGCCAGGGCCTGGGCCCCCGAAGCCGCTTTCATCACCCGAACCTGACAGAGCGGATAAAGCGCCGTGTTGGCGATCCCCCAGACACCCAGCGCCAGGGCGAACCACAAGGGAGCTTCCACCAGCGCCATGCTCCCGGCCATTCCCAGCGCCAGCAGCAGGCAGAATAGCGCGGTACTCAGCAGTGGCTTCTGGTCCACCCAGAGACCACCCAGCCAGTTACCAAACAGACCCACAGCGCCAAACCCCATCAGCCACCAGCCCACCTGGCCAGAAGCGATGCCGGCGGAGGATTCGAGCACCTCGGCCAGATAGGTGTAACCGGCAAACATCGCGGTAAACACCAGCACCGACAGCGCCACGTTACCGAGGAAATAGGGATCTTTAAGAATACGCGCCTGATGCGAGGCCGCCACGCGCTCGTTGGCCTTCACCGCCGGCATGCTCAGGTAGATCAGCAGCGCAATCAGCAGCGACAGCACCGCAAGCAGTGCAAAGGCACCGCGCCAACCGATGGCATCGGCGGCCAGGGTGCCCAGAGGAATACCCAGCAGCATGGCCGCGGAGATACCGAGATACACCTGGGATACCGCCCTGCCCGCCCGCTCGGGGCCGGCGATCTGCGCCGCAGTCTCGCTGGCCGTCCCCCAGAACAGCGGCAGTGCCATCGCCGGGATCAGACGCGCCAGAGAGAGCACCCAGATATTGGGCGCGACTGCCGCCAGCGCATTGGCGCCGGTAAACAGCAACAGGATGGCGATAAACAGCTTCTTGCGGTTCACGTGCGCCAGAGCGGCGGTCAAAAAGGGGCCGCAGAGCATCACCACAACGGCAAACAGCGTCACCAGCTGCCCGGCAGTGGCCACGGAGATACCCAGATCCCGGGACAGCGCCGGCAGCAGACCGACAATCAAAAACTCCGTGGTGACAATAACGAACGCCGCCACCGCAAGAATAACGATAGATAACGCATTGCCGTGGGACGCATCACCCTGCGCCGGGACTTCGCCCTCCAGCGCACGACTTGTAGACATGGTACGAAACTCCTTAATTGAGCGGCCTTACACGAGAGGTCTTAAACGAGACGCTTAATGCCTGGCGTCTGAAACGACATAGCTAGCTGATTTGCGGGCTGAATGATTTAAAGCTGAGTGTTTTGAAGGCTTAGCTGCGTGATGACTAAAAAATTTGCGCCTATTCTATATTGGATATACCGTCTACTCTTCGATGTTATTTCCTGACTATTCTGGAATTTAATTCCACCCATACCGATCATGAGATCTTCTGAACGCCTGAAAGGCCTGGATACCTTTGTCACCGTGGCGGATGCCGGCAGCTTCACCGCTGCGGCTGAAAGGCTGAGCCTAACCAACTCCGCGGTGGGCAAAGCGGTGGCAAGACTCGAGGAGCGGCTGCAAAAGCAGCTGTTCGACAGAACCACACGTCGCCTGGAGCTGACCGATGCCGGCCATGCCTTTTACCAGGTCTGCCGGCGAGTGCTGGATGAGGTCGAAGAGATAGAGCACCGTCTGGCAGCCGCAGAGCCGATCCCCTCGGGACGCCTCAGCATCGGCCTCCCCTCCACCTTCGGACGGCTGCAGGCACTGCCGGCACTGCTGGAGTTCGCCGAACAGCTCCCCCAGGTCAGGCCGCAGATCTCCTTTACCGATCGCTTTGTCGATCTGGCCGAGGATGGTCTGGACCTGGCGGTAAGAATCGGCGGCAGCGATTCCTGGCCCAGCTCCGTCGGACACAGCTATCTCGGCCATGAGGAGCTGATCTTCTGCGCATCGCCCGGCTTTCTTGCGCGCAATGGCACGCCCGAGACTCTCGAGCAGCTGCTTGAGCTCGATGCCGTGCTTTACGCCCGGGGCGATGGCAGCGTCGGTCCCTGGCGGATCAGGGGTGAGCATTCGCGGGTATCGCGGCAACAGGTGGAAGGGCGTTTAATCGTCGGCGAGGCCGAGGCGCAGGTGGCGGCCGTCGAGGCGGGTATGGGAGTTGCGCAACTGGCCACCTGGCTGGTGGAGCCGCAGATCAGCAGCGGCAGCCTGGTACCGATTATGCCGCAGCTGGCCATCGAGGGATTGCCGCTGCATATCGTCTGGCAGAAAAACCGAGAACATTCGGTGAAAGTGCAGGCGTTAATTACTCACCTGGAGGCCAGCCTGAGAATCCGGCCAGAAACTACACAGGAAGCTACACAGGAAACTACACAGGAAGCCACACAGCCCTCCTGAACAACCTGCATTTCAAGGCAGTGCTGTCCAGGAGAGCTGCGCGCTGGATCACTCCACGGTAACGGACTTGGCCAGGTTACGCGGCTGATCCACATCGGTGCCCTTGAGCACCGCCACGTGGTAGGAGAGCAACTGCAGCGGCAGCGTATAGGCGATCGGCTCCAGCAGCGTCGGGATTGCCGGCAGGCGGATCACCGAGATGCCATCCTGCTGCTTGAGGCTCTGATCCTGTCCGGCAAAGACGAACAGCTCGCCACCGCGGGCGCGCACCTCCTGCAGGTTCGCCTTGAGCTTGTCCAGCATGGCGTTGTTCGGCGCCACGGTGACCACCGGCATATCCTTGTCCACCAGCGCCAGCGGCCCATGCTTGAGCTCGCCGGCCGGGTAGGCCTCGGCGTGGATGTAGGAGATCTCCTTGAGCTTCAGCGCGCCCTCCATCGCTACCGGATATAGGGTGCCACGGCCCAGGAACAGGGCGTTGTGTTTCTCGGCAAAGGCCGCAGACATCGCTTCGATCTCAGAGTCCAGCGCCAGCAGCTTTTCCAGCAGCTCGGGCAGCTGCTGCAGCTCGACCAGGATCTGCTGCTCACGCTCGGCGCTGAGGCCGTTACGACGCCCCAGCGCCAGGGTGGTCAGCATCAGCGCCACCAACTGGGAAGTAAACGCCTTGGTGGACGCCACGCCGATCTCGGGGCCTGCATTGGTCATCAGCGACAGGTCGGACTCGCGCACCAGGGAGCTGCCCGGCACGTTGCAGATCGCCAGGGTGCCGATCACCCGGTCCTTCACTTCACGCAGGGCCGCCAGGGTATCGGCGGTTTCGCCGGACTGGGACAGGGTCAGCAGCAGCGTCCCCTGAGGCATCACCACCGGGCGGTAGCGGAATTCGCTGGCCACCTCGACGCGACAGGGAATGCCCACCAGCTGCTCGATCCAGTAGCTGGCGATCATACCGGCGTGGTAACTGGTGCCGCAGGCGATGATCTGCACCTGTTTCACCTGGTCAAACAGCGCGCCGGCCTCGCTGCCGAACGCCTGCTCCAGCAGGTGTCCCTTGTTGATACGGCCTTCGAGCACCGCCTTCATCACGGCGGGCTGCTCGTAGATTTCCTTGAGCATGAAGTGCTTGAACTCGCCCTTCTCGGCGCTGCCGGCACCGTGCTCGAAACGGCTGACGGGGCGCTCCACCGGATGGTTGGCGCTATCCCAGACGCTGATCTTTTCCGGTGTCAGGCAGGCGATATCGCCATCTTCCAGGAACATGAAACGGTCGGTCACCGGCAGCAGCGCCAGCTGATCCGAGGCAATAAAGTTCTCGCCGATACCCACGCCGATCACCAACGGGCTGCCCTTGCGGGCGGTGAGCAGCTGATCCGGATAATCCATATGGATAACGCCCAGGGCGAAGGCACCCTCAAGCCGCGCCATGGCGTTGCGCATGGCATCCAGCAGCGTCTCGCCGGAGCGCACCTCGCGGTCGATCAGGTGCGCAACGACTTCGGTATCGGTTTCGGAGCTGAACTGGTAACCCGAGTCGATCAGCTCCTCCTTGAGGAGCTCGAAGTTCTCGATAATGCCGTTATGCACCACCGCCAGACGCTCGCCGGACATATGCGGATGGGCGTTACGCTCAGCGGGGGCACCGTGGGTGGCCCAGCGGGTGTGGGCGATGCCCAGGGTGCCTTTGAGCGGATGCTGTTCCAGCCCCTCGGCCAGCGCCTGTACCTTGCCGATACGGCGTACCCGCTCGATATGGCCCTGATCCCAGAGCGCCATACCGGCGGAGTCATAACCGCGATACTCAAGGCGGCGCAGTCCTTCCAGCAGGATTCCCGATACCTGGCGCGCAGCAACGGCGCCTACGATTCCACACATCTGATCTGCTCCTTAGCTGCGCTTCTGCGGCCGTTTCCAGCCCTGAATATTCTTCTGTTTGCCACGGGCCACGGCCAGCTCCTCGTCATCCACCGGCCGGGTGACCGTTGAACCAGCGCCCACGGTGGCGCCTTTGCCGACGCTGACCGGCGCCACCAGCGCGGTGTTGGAGCCGATAAAGGCCCCATCGCCGATCTCTGTCAGGGATTTATTGACGCCATCGTAGTTGCAGGTAATGGTGCCCGCACCCACATTCACGTCCCTGCCGACCCTGGCATCGCCGACATAGCTGAGGTGGTTGATCTTGCTGCCCTCGCCGATCACCGCTTTCTTGGTTTCGACGAAGTTGCCGACCTTGGTACGCTCGGCCAGCTCTGTGCCGGGACGCAGACGGGCAAAGGGCCCTACGCTCGCCTCGGCACTGACAATGGCGCCCTCGACAATGGAGTTCGCCTCGATCCGGGTGCCCGGGCCGATACGGCTGTCGATGATCACGCAGTTGGGGCCGATATGAACGTTCTCGGCCAGCTCGACCTTGCCCTGGAACAGGGTATTAATATCGATAAAGCAGTCCGGCCCCACTGTCACTGAGCCGCGGATATCGACACGGGCGGGATCGGCCAGGGTCGCGCCGTCAGCCATCAGGTTTTCAGCCTGGTTGCGCTGGTACCAGCGCTCCAGAGCAGCCAGCTGGGAGCGGTTGTTGACGCCCTGCACCTCCTGCTCATGCTGCGGCTGGATCGCCTCGATGCGCACGCCGCTTTCCGCCGCCATGGCGATCACGTCGGTGAGGTAGTACTCGCCCTGGGCGTTATCGGAGGAGAGCAGCGGCAGCCATTCGTGCAGGTAACGCGCTGGCAGCGACAGGATACCGGTGTTCACCTCGCGCACCGCGCGCTGTGCTTCGCTGGCGTCCTTGTGCTCGACAATGGAGGTGACCTCACCCACATCATTACGCAGGATACGGCCGTAGCCGGTGGGATCGCCCAGGGTGACGGTGAGCAGCCCGAGATGCCCACGGGCGGAGATGTGCGCCAGCGCATCCAGGGTTTCGGCGGCGATCAGCGGCACATCGCCGTACAGCACCAATACCTGGCTCTCTTCATCGATCTCAGGCATCGCCTGGGCCACCGCATGGCCGGTACCGAGCTGCTCGGCCTGCAGGGCAAAGTGAAGTGGCTGGCCCGCCAGGGCTTCACGCACCCGGTCGGCGCCATGACCGACGACCACATGATGGTGTACATCGCCTTCCAGAGCGCGGGCGGCATCGATCACGTGCTGCACCATCGGCTTACCGCCGACCGGGTGCATCACCTTCGGCAGGGAGGATTTCATTCGACTGCCCTGGCCCGCCGCCAGAATCACAACATCAATTTTCATCGGTTTTCCTTTTCGTGGGTCGATCTCCACATTCACTCAAAAATCCAAGCTTCGACCCAGTATTCTCAGTTTGACCGCAATTTACAGAATGCGCAGAATCGTTCCAATAGCTTTTGTCATAGGAAAATTGACAAAATGGATCAGGAGATCTTCGCCCAGCTCGGCCTCGACGCGCGCTCCGTCGCCATCTACCGTGCACTGCTGGCCCTCGGGCCAAGCGCCATACGTACTATAGCCGAACGCGCTGGCGTCAATCGCGGCACCACTTACGAGTGCCTGAAAGCGATGCAGCAGCAGGGTGTTGTCACTTATCTACCGAAAGGACGGCGACGTTACTTCAGCGCCCGCGAACCGGAGGTGCTGCTGCAGCTGGCCGAAGAGAAACAGAAGCGGCTCGAGCTGGCGATGGGACAGCTGAAAAGCCGGATCATTCCCGATCTGCATCACCTCAAACCCGACTTCAGCGCCGCCAACGTACAGTTTTTCGAGGGCGACGCCGGTATCGAGCAGGTGCTGCGCGATATCCTCAATCGTGTCAGCGCACAAGAGAATCCGGTCTACTCGGTCTTCTCATCAAAGCCGATCCGGCCGCACCTCTACCGCCCCTTTCCCACCTTTACCGCCCAGCGGATCGCCCGCAATATCCGGGTGCGCGTTATCGCCATCGGCGATGGCGGTGAAAGTGCCGAACTGTCGGAGCGTAAATGGATCCGCACCGAGGGGCCGGTGGATGCCGCCTATATCGCTATCTACCCGCCCCGCTGCGCAATCATCTCGCTGGCCTCGGACAACTACCCCACCGCCGTGGTGATCGACTCACGGGAGGTGGCCGCGGCCCAGCAGATCGTCTTCGATACCCTCTGGCGCCTGCTCTAGCACTTCGCAGCGACTGTCTCAGCGCGGCTGCTGCCAGCTGTTGTCGGCGGGCGTGTAGGTCTGGCGCGCCTCGACGATGCCGCCGTGGTTCGCTTTCGCCCAGTCCACCAACTGCTGCATAGGCACCAGAAAAGAACTGCCCAGCTCGGTCAGTGCGTATTCCACCCTGGGCGGCACCTCGGCATAGAGTGTGCGGGTGACAAAACCATCCTGCTCCAGCCGTTTCAGCGTTTTCGACAGCATCTGCTTGGAGATATCGCCGATCTCGCGCAGCAACTCGTTAAAGCGGCGCGGCTCTCCCTGCAGCGAGTGCAGCACCAGCAGGCTCCATTGATCGCCGATACGGTCGAGTACATCGCGTATCGGGCAGGGCTGCTCAAAGTTCAGACTTTTGGAAAGGGGCATGCGTCTACCTCCTCAGAAAGGTTTATTGACGGCTTACTCTGGCCTGCGCGCGATTGCGGTTTATCCCAGCGACACAGCAGGTCAGCGCGCAGTGACCTGGTCAGGCTCGGGTGACTTCTTGTTTGCTGATCTCTACAGGCCTAAGGTTAGCCATAGGTCTACAAAATAGACTATCAAAAAACCTAGCCCTTTGTGGAGAAATACCATGTCTAATGTTGCTCTTATCGGCGCCTCCGGCAATGTCGGCAGCCGCCTGCTCAAAGAACTCAGCGACCGTCACCATAAGGTCACTGCCATTGCCCGCCATATCGACAAAATCCCGGCGCTTGCAGGCGTCAGCAGCGTGGCCGCTGACCTCAATGACAGCGCCGCCCTGGCAGAGATTCTGCGCGGCCAGGATGCGGTGATCAGCGCCGTACGTTTTCTCGATGCCGACTTTGACACCCTGTTTGCAGCGGTGCGCGGATCCGGCGTAAAGCGTTACCTGGTGGTCGGCGGTGCAGGTTCCCTGCTGGTACCCAACGGTGAACGCGTTATCGATCAGCCGGATTTCCCGGAAGAATACAAACCCGAAGCCAGCGCCGGCGCCGTCTTCTTCGATCAGCTGAAGCAGGTGGACGATCTGGAGTGGACCTTCCTGTCGCCGTCAGCGATGTTCGTGCCCGGTGAACGCACCGGCAGCTTCCGCCTCGGTAAAGACGAGTTGCTGGTCAACGAGAACGGCTCCAGCATCTCCTTCGAGGACTTCGCCATCGCTCTGGTGGATGAGCTGGAAAAACCGGCTCACCTGAAGTCTCGCTTTACCGTTGGCTACTGATCGCAGGTTTTACTAACCCGCCAGACGACGGCGCAGCCACTGGCGCAGGTTGGACTCCAACACCAGCATGCAGGGAGTCAGCAGCAGCGTCAGGAAGGTCGCAAAGGCGAGACCACCGGCGATAGCGCTGGAAAGCTGGGTCCACCACTGGGTTGAGGGAGCGCCCAGCCCCAGGCTGGGCTCCAGCAGGTTCACGTTGATGCCCAGCACCATCGGCATCAAACCGAGCACCGTGGTCAGTGCAGTCAGCAGCACAGGCCTCAGACGCAGGCAGCCGGTCTCCAGCGCCGCATCAAAGGGTGAATAACCGTCGTTGATATGCTGGTTGTAGGTATCGATCAGGACGATATTGTTGTTCACCACGATCCCCGCCAGGGCGATGACGCCCATCCCCACCATGACGATGCCGAAGGACTGCTGGTTCACCAGCAGCCCGATCAGCACGCCGGCGGTAGAGAACAGGATCGCCGAGAGCACCAGCAGCGTCTGGTAAAAGCTGTTGAACTGCACCACCAGGATCAGCGTCATCAGCAGCAGCGCCACCAGGAAAGCGCCAACAAGGAAAGTGGCCGCCTCCTGCTGATCCTCCTGCTCACCAGCTACCTCCAGCTCAACACCTTCCGGCAGATCATCCACCGCCGCTGACAGCGCCGCCAGGCGTTCATCCAGGCGGTAGCCCTCGGCCAGATCGGCTTCCAGGGTCAGTGTACGGGAGCCGTCGCGGTGATTGATGACACCGGTTTTCTGCGCCGTTTCCAGGGTGACAAACAGCGACAGGGGCACCTGGCCTCGGCTGGTGTTCAGCGTCAGCTGCCGCAGTTGATCCAGGGTGCGTTTATCTCGCGGCAGGCGCACGCGGATATCCACCTCATCATCGGCGTCCGCCGGGCGGTAGGTGGTCAGCAACAGTCCCTGGGTTACCAACTGGATAGCGTTACCGATACTGGCCACATCGGCACCGAAACGCGCCGCCGCCTCGCGGTCCACGTTCAGGCGCCACTCGATGCCCGGCAGGGTGCGGTCATCCTCAATATCGATAAAGCCACCCAGCTGCTGCATCTGCGAGCGCACCTGGTCCACGGCTCGGGAGCTGGCTTCGCTGTCGTTGGAGACAAAATGCAGCTGCACCGGCTTGCCCTCGGTGGGGCCATCCTCCTGCTTGCGAAATTCCAGACTGAGACCGGCCATATCCGCGGTTCTCTGCTGCATATCCTGCAGAATCAGGGTGGCCGGGCGGCGCTGCTCCCAGTCGATAAACTGGAACTGCAGCACACCGATCACATCCTCCTGCTGCTGGCTGTCGGCGCTGACCTGAGAGCGGGCGTAAAGCGCCTCGATCTCCGGCATCCCCATCAGTCGCTGCTCCACGCGTTGCACCAGTTCATCACGCTCATAAACCGACAGATCCCCACGGGCATGCACCAGCACTTGGGCGGATTCCGGCTCGGTTTCCGGGAAGAACTCCACGCCGTGATTGAAACGGGCATAGGTGAGGTACACCAGCAACATCACAACCAGGCTGGCCGCCAGTGCCAGCGCGGGACGCTTTAGCAGAGCGGCGAGAAAGGCGCGGTAGCGACGCGACAGGCTGTTCTGCTGCGGTGGCTTCGACGCGCCCTTGCCGCCGGCGAGACTGCCCAGCACCGGCAGAAACACCAGCGCCATCGCCAGCGAGGCCAGCAGGCAGACGATCACAGTGGCCGGCAGGTATTTCATAAACTCACCGACGATACCCGGCCAGAACAGCAGCGGCAGGAACACCATCAGCGTGGTGGCAGTGGAGGCGATCACCGGCCAGGACATGCGGATCGCGGCCTGGCTCCAGGCAGCGCTGGGGTTAAGCCCCTGCTCCCGGTTCCTGTCCGCCAGTTCGGAGACGACGATGGCGCCATCCACCAGCATCCCCGCCACGAGAATCAGCGAGAACAGCACGATAATGTTCAGCGTGAAACCGAGCAGCTGGATCATCAGCAGCCCCGCCAGGAAGGCTCCAGGGATCGTCAGCCCCACCAGCAGCGCAGGCCTTGGCCCCATCGCGATCAGCATCACCAGCAGCACCAGAATCACCGCCGTCAGCACGTTGTTGAGCAGGTCGGTGAGCAGATCCTGCACCTCGGTGGACTGATCGGTGATCGTGGTGATCTTCAGCGCCTGCGGCAGCGACGGTTCGGCCTCCGCAAGCAAGGCTTTGACCTGGTCGATGGTCTCGACAATATTGGCGCCGGCACGTTTTGATACCTCCAGTACCAGCGCCGGATCGCCGTTGAGGCGGGCGAAACCGGTGGGATCCTTGAAGGTACGGCGCACGCTGGCCACCTCACTAAAGGTCACCACCGAATCGCCATCCACCTTCACCGGCATGCTCATCAGGTCATCAAGATCGCTGATCACGCCGGGTACCTTCAGCGTCAGCCGCCCCGAGCCGGTGTCGATGCTGCCGGCCGCCACCAGGCGGTTGTTGTTGCTCACCAGCGAATAGAGGCTCGAGTAATCCACGCCGTACCCGGCCAGCACCTGCGGATCCACAGTGATCTCCAGAAGATCCTCGCGGTCACCGCCGATATCGACCTCGAGCACCTCAGGAATCGCCTCGATATGGTCGCGCAGCTGCCGGGCGATGTAGACCATCTGCTCCGGCGCGATCGGCCCCGACAGCCCCAGGGTCAGTACCGGAAATTCGGAAATATTGATCTCATCGACACTGGGTTCGTCCGCTTCCGAGGGCAGATCACTTTTCACCGTGTCGACCTTGTCGCGCACATCCTGCAGCGCCAGGTCCGGATCAAAACCTGCATCGAACTCCAGCAGCACCGAGGCGTGGCCCTCGGCGGCAAAGGAGGTCATCTCCTTGATCCCCTCCAGCGAACGCAGCTCCTGCTCCAGCGGCCGCACCAGCAGACGCTCCGCGTCCTCGGGACTGACGCCGTCCAGGGTTACCGAAACATAGATATAGGGGATGGTGACATCGGGGTTGGCCTCACGCGGCAGGGTCTGAAAGGCAACCAGACCGCCGGCGATAATCAGTACCAGCAGCAGTACCGACGCCCGGGCCCGGGCGATTGCGGCTTCTATCAGGGCTTTCATCAGCGGCTTCCCTGCTCCACTCTCTCTTCAAGCGGGACCGGATGCACCTGCTGGCCCTCTTCGGCAAAACCGGCGCCCAGGGTAATCAGGCGTTCCTCTTCCTCAAGCCCGGACACCCAGGCCTGAGTCATCTCGCCACTGAGCAGTTTCACGGGGCGGAAATGAACACGGTTATCGGCATCCAGTACACGTACACCGACCTGGTTATGATCATCCAGCGTCAGCAGTGCCGCCGATAGCCGGTGCGCCTGAACCTCACCGGTATCGATGGTCATCGAGGCACTGGCACCGGCGATACGGCGGGCATCCGGGTTCTGCACGATTGCTTCGATCTGGTAGCTGCGGGTCTCCTCGTCGGCGCTGAAGGCGATAAAGTTCAGCTCGCCCTCAAGAAGGCTGCCATCGAGCAGACGCACCCTGACCTTCTGACCCAGCGCCAGCTCGGCCACATCCTGCTGCGCGACCCAGGCGCGAACCTTCAGAGTGCTGATGTCCACCAAGCGTCCCCAGCTATCACCGATACTCAGGTAATCGCCGGGATCCACATCGAGACGGTCGACAACACCGTCGAACGGCGCTACGGGACGGGTCCGGGAGAGGCCCAGACGAGCCTCCTCCAGCACCAGCTTTGCATCGGCTACTTCGCTGGCCAGGCGCAGCACATCACTGCGCGTACTGCCACCGGCATCCACCAGACGCTGATTGGCGCTCAGGTCCTGCTGTTTGTAGTGCAGGTCCGCTTCGGCCTGAGCCAACTGGGCCTTGCGTGCGTCCTGATCCAACTCCAGCAGCAGATCACCCTCGGCAACGCGGTCCCCCTTGCTTACCGGCAGCGACAGCACGCGCGCGGCCACTTCGGCACGCAGATCAACGGCGTAGTTCGGTTCAACTTGGCCCTGTATCTCCAGGGTTTTGGTGTAGGGGAGCGCGCGACTTTCGCTGAACTGCACGGAGATCAGACTGGCGGCTTCAGTCTCGGCCTGAGGCGGGGCATCGTCCCGCGCGGCTTTGATATCGAAGCGAAGCACCCACACCAGCGCAACGATGGCGATAACGGCATAGGTGAGTAATTTGAGCAGTTTCCCTTTTGCTGGCACGGCGACAATTCCCTGACCCGGTAACGAACGGAGGAGCCTCAGGTGCAGATTACCTCAACTGGGTAATCCCTTTCATGTGCTGGGGAAACTTTAACGGAAGGGAAAAATAAAAAAGGCAGCCGAAGCTGCCTTTCCTGATCGCTGCAAGGGCTTATTTGCCCGATTTGCGACGAATCTGCTGCAGTGTGCGGAGCTGCGCGGCAGCTTCCGCCAGCTGAGCGGCGGCCCGGGAGTATTCAAACTCGCCAGACTTGTCAGCCATTGCATGCTCTGCGTGTTTCTTGGCCTCGATAGCAGCGGCCTCACTCAGATCAGCGGCGTGGGCAGCAGTATCTGCCAGTACCGTAATCTTGTGCGGCTGCACTTCAAGGAAACCACCGGACACGTAGAACACGTCTTCCTCACCGCCCTGCTTGCGCAGCTCGACAGGGCCTGGTTTCAGTTCCGTCAGAAGCGGAGCGTGACCCGGGAAAATACCCAGGTCACCCAGGCTACCTGTTGCGGAGACGAATTCGATCAGGCCTGAGAAGATCTCTTCTTCGGCACTCACGATATCGCAATGAACAGTCATAGCCATCTTGGTTACCTCTTAAAGGTTTCTACGGAACCGCTTACAGGCTCTTAGCTTTCTCTACAGCTTCGTCGATAGTACCGACCATGTAGAACGCCTGCTCCGGCAGCTCGTCGTACTGACCTTCGAGGATGCCTTTGAAGCCGCTAATGGTGTCTTTCAGCGATACGTACTTACCCGGAGAACCGGTGAAGACTTCCGCTACAAAGAACGGCTGAGACAGGAAGCGCTGGATCTTACGCGCACGGGATACGATCTGCTTGTCTTCTTCAGACAGCTCGTCCATACCCAGGATCGCGATGATGTCCTTCAGCTCCTTGTAACGCTGCAGAGTAGACTGCACGCCACGAGCGATCTCATAGTGTTCCTGACCGATAACCAGCGGATCCAGCTGACGAGAGGTGGAATCCAGCGGGTCGATCGCCGGGTAGATACCCAGCTCCGCGATCTGACGGGACAGTACGACGGTCGCGTCAAGGTGGGAGAAGGTGGTCGCCGGAGACGGGTCAGTCAAGTCATCCGCCGGTACGTATACCGCCTGGATAGAAGTGATAGAACCGGTCTTGGTGGAGGTGATACGTTCCTGCAGAACGCCCATCTCTTCCGCCAGAGTCGGCTGGTAACCTACCGCAGAAGGCATACGACCCAGCAGTGCAGATACCTCGGTACCCGCCAGGGTGTAACGGTAGATGTTGTCGACGAACAACAGTACGTCACGACCTTCGTCACGGAACTTCTCAGCCATGGTCAGGCCGGTCAGGGCTACACGCAGACGGTTGCCAGGCGGCTCGTTCATCTGACCGTAGACCATCGCTACCTTGGACTGATCGAACTGCTCGACGTTAACAACGCCAGCTTCCTGCATCTCGTGGTAGAAGTCGTTACCCTCACGAGTACGCTCACCTACACCTGCGAATACAGACAGACCGGAGTGCTGACGAGCGATGTTGTTGATCAGCTCCATCATGTTTACGGTCTTACCTACACCGGCACCACCGAACAGACCAACCTTACCACCCTTGGCGAACGGGCAAACCAGGTCGATAACCTTGATGCCGGTTTCCAGCAGTTCGTTGGAGGATGACTGATCAGCGTAAGACGGCGCTTTACGGTGAATAGGATAACGCTCCTGTTCACCGATCGGGCCACACTCGTCGATCGGGTTACCCAGTACGTCCATGATACGGCCCAGAGTTTCAGTACCTACAGGTACGGAAACCGGTGCGCCAGTATTGGACACTTCCAGACCACGGGCTACGCCTTCGGTCTGACCCATTGCAATGCCTCGTACGACACCGTCGCCCAGCTGCTGCTGAACTTCCAGTGTCAGGCCGGTTTTACCGACGACCAGTGCGTCGTAAACCTTCGGTACGCTGTCACGCGGGAATTCCACGTCGACTACCGCACCGATAATCTGAACAATACGTCCGCTACTCATGTTCGGATCCTCTTAACATTTAAACCTGTTCACTGCATCAAACAGCAGCAGCACCACCGACGATCTCGGAGATTTCCTGAGTGATCGCCGCCTGACGGGCTTTGTTGTATACCAATTGCAGCTCATCGATCAGGTTGCCGGCGTTGTCTGTTGCGTTCTTCATCGCCAGCATACGTGCTGCCTGTTCACAGGCGTTATTCTCAACCACTGCCTGGTAAACCAGAGACTCGATATAACGTTTGAGCAGGCCATTCAGCAGCTCTTTCGCGTCCGGTTCATACAGATAGTCCCAGTGGTGGCTGAGCTTCTCTTCGTCTTCACCTGCCTGAAGCGGCAACAGCTGCTCGACAGCGGGCTTCTGGGTCATCGTGTTCACAAAATCGTTGGACACGACGTACAACTTATCCAGTTTGCCTTCGTCAAAGCTGTCCAGCATCACCTTCACGGAGCCCAGCAGCTGGCCTAGCTCGGGTGCATCACCCAGGCCGCCTTTCGCTGCCACGACGTTGCCGCCGTAGTTCCGGAAGAAGCTGATCGCCTTGGAGCCCAGTGCACAGATGTCGATCTCGACGTTCTGCTCTTTGAACTCCTTCATCTTGGCAATGGCTGCCTTGAACATGTTTACGTTCAGGCCGCCACAGAGGCCGCGGTCAGAAGCGACGATAATGAAACCGACGCGCTTGACCTCACGCTCCTGCATGTAGAGGTGACGGTATTCAGGATTGGCTTTGGCCAGATGCTGAACCACACCACGGATGCTTTGGGCGTACGGACGTGAAGACTGCATGCGATCCTGGGCCTTGCGCATTTTCGACGCAGCAACCATTTCCATGGCGCTGGTGATCTTGCGCGTGCTGCCGATGCTCGCGATTTGCGTCTTAATCTCTTTTCCGACTGCCATAGTTCCGCCTATTAAACTTGTCTCAGTACAGGCCGGTCAGTGACCGGCCCCCGACTCTGACATAAGGTTCTGTCAGAGCACTTACCAAGTTTGGGTAGACTTGAACTTCTCGATGCCGGCTTTGAAGGACGCAGCGATTTCGTCGTTGTAATCGCCCTTCTCGTTGACCTTCGCCATCAGATCAGCGTGTTCGCTGTTGAAGTAGGAGATCAGAGCCGCTTCGAAAGCACCGATTTTGTCCAGTTCCACGCCTTTCAGGAAACCTTCGTTCGCCGCGTACAGGCTCAGGCCCATCTCAGCGACGGACATCGGCGAGTACTGCTTCTGCTTCATCAGCTCGGTAACAGACTGACCGTGCTCGAGCTGAGCGCGGGTAGCTTCATCGAGGTCAGAAGCGAACTGAGCGAATGCCGCCAGCTCACGGTACTGTGCCAGTGCCAGACGTACACCACCACCAAGCTTCTTGATGATCTTGGTCTGGGCGGAACCACCAACTCGGGATACGGAAAGGCCCGCGTTGATCGCCGGACGTACACCGGAGTTGAACAGGCTGGTTTCCAGGAAGATCTGACCGTCGGTAATGGAGATTACGTTGGTCGGAACGAATGCGGAAACGTCGCCACCCTGGGTTTCGATGATCGGCAGAGCGGTCAGAGAACCGGTTTTGCCTTTCACTTCACCCTTGGTGAACTCTTCTACGTAGTCGGCGTTAACGCGCGCAGCACGCTCGAGCAGACGGGAGTGCAAGTAGAAGACGTCACCCGGGTAGGCTTCACGGCCCGGCGGACGACGCAGCAGCAGGGAGATCTGACGATACGCCCACGCCTGCTTGGTCAGGTCATCATAGATGATCAGAGCATCTTCACCGCGGTCACGGAAGTATTCACCCATGGTCGCACCCGCGTACGGAGCCAGATACTGCATCGCTGCAGGATCAGCCGCGCCAGCCGCGATCACGATGGTGTGGTCCATAGCGCCATGTTCTTCGAGCTTACGCACGACGTTGGCGATAGTGGACTGCTTCTGACCGATGGCAACGTAGATACATTTGATGCCAGTGTCTTTCTGGTTGATGATCGCGTCGATCGCGATAGCGGTCTTACCGATCTGACGGTCACCGATGATCAGCTCACGCTGACCGCGGCCAACCGGGACCATGGCGTCGATCGCTTTCAGACCGATCTGAACCGGCTGATCAACCGACTGACGGGCGATAACGCCCGGTGCTACTTTTTCGACAGCGTCGGTCAGTTTTGCTTCGACCGGACCCTTGCCGTCGATCGGGTTACCCAGCGCGTCTACAACGCGACCGAGCAGCTCCGGACCAACCGGTACTTCAAGGATACGACCGGTACAACGGGCAGTCATGCCCTCGACCAGAGTCTGGTAGTCGCCCAGTACTACGGCGCCAACAGAGTCACGCTCCAGGTTCAGTGCCATACCGTAGACACCGCCCGGGAATTCGATCATTTCACCGTACATAACGTCGGCGAGACCGTGGATCAGGATGATACCGTCGGAAACGCTGACGATCGTGCCCTCGTTACGGGCTTCAGAAGTCACATCGAGGCTTTCGATACGCTTCTTGAGAATCTCGCTGATCTCAGATGGATTCAGTTGCTGCATTGTTATTCCTCACACTCAGGAATTCATCGCTTCGGCCAGTTTCGCCAGTCGTGCACGAACGGAACCGTCGATCACAAGGTCATCAGAGCGAATGACAACACCGCCAAGGATGGACTTGTCCACCTGGGAGGAGATCTTCACTTCGCGACCCAACTTGGTGCTGAGCGCCTGAGCCAGTTTCTGCTGCTGGGCATCGTCCAGTTCGAAGGCGGTGGTCAAGTCGATGTCGACCGACTTTTCCTGTGCTGCCTTGAGCTGTTCGAACTGCAGAGAAATCTCCGGAAGCAGCGCGAGACGCTGTTTTTCCGCCAGCAGGAACACGAAGTTCTTGCCGGCGTCATCCATCTGCGATTCGCAGACAGAAATCAGCACCTCGGCTTTCTGACCGGATGTCAGGGCCGGATTGTTCAGCACCTGGGCCATTGCGCTGTCCTTAACCACCAGTGCGGCGGTGGACAGCATCGTAGACCACTGATCGAGGCTACCCTTCTCGCGCGCGTACTCGAACGCGGCTTTGGTGTAGGGCCGAGCGACTGTATTGAGTTCAGCCATCGTTAACCTCGCTTAAAGCTCCGCGGCCAGTTTCTCAACCAGCTGTGCGTGCGCTTTCTCGTCAACAGAGGCTTCCAGGATCTTTTCAGCACCGGCAATTGCCAGCGTAGCCACCTGAGCGCGGAGTACTTCCTTCGCCCGGTTAACTTCCTGCTCGATTTCAGCCTGGGCAGAAGCTTTTACGCGATCAGCTTCTTCGCGCGCTTTGTCCTTGGCTTCATCGACGATCTGGTTAGCCCGCTTGTTGGCCTGTTCAATGATGGCGGCTGCCTCTTCCTTGCTTTTACGCATGTCTGCGGCGGCTTTTTCTTGAGCCAGTCGCAGGTCGCGCTCTGCACGGTCGGCCGCATCAAGACCTTCGGCAATCTTCTTCTTACGCTCAGCCAGCGCGCCGGTGATCGGCGGCCAGACGTATTTCATGCAAAATACGACGAAGAGGAAGAATGCAATGGCCTGACCAATGATGGTGAGATTGATATTCACGCCATTACCTCTCGCGGTTGTTGATTAAGTAGTTGGTACCCGACATTGGGTAAAACGCCATTTCTACTTATTAAGCAACAGCGAACAGGACGTACAGACCCAGACCAACACCGATCATCGGGATCGCGTCGACCAGGCCCATTACGATGAAGAACTGGGTGCGCAGCAGCGGTACCAGTTCCGGCTGACGCGCAGCGCCTTCCAGGAACTTACCACCGAGGATACCGATACCAATAGCGGCACCGATTGCAGCCAGACCCATCATCAGAGCAGCAGCGATATACAGCAGTTCAGCCATTTTTTTTCTCCAGCAATTTCAAGGTTTAAGTTGAAGTTAAAGTTTTAAATCGAACTCGGTTTTTATCTATCCGTCACTACGCTTAGTGATGATCGTGAGCCATCGCCAGGTACACGATCGTCAACACCATGAAGATGAACGCCTGCAGCGTAATAACCAGGATGTGGAAGATCGCCCAGGGAACGGACAGGATCCACTGCGCCCAGAAAGGCAGCAGAGCGATCAGGATGAAAATCATCTCGCCAGCGTACATGTTACCGAACAGTCGCAGGGCAAGAGAGACCGGCTTGGCCAGCAGGCCTACCAGCTCGAGGAACAGGTTGAAAGGCGCGAAGATCTTCGGCAGCGGCTGGAACGCCAGCTCACCGATGAAGCCGCCAATGCCCTTCATTTTGATGCTGTAGTAAACGATCAGGAACAGCACGCTGATAGCCATGCCGCCGGTGGCGTTTACGTCGGTGGTCGGAACCACTTTCATGAAGTGGATGCCCATTTCACCGGCCACGAACGGAATCCAGTCGACCGGCACCAGGTCCATCAGGTTCATCAGGAAAACCCAGACGAAGATGGTCAGCGCCAGCGGAGCGATCACGGCATTTTTATGGGAGAAGATGCTCTTCACGTTGTCGTCGACGAATTCGATGATCGATTCGACGAAGTTCTGCGCGCCGCCCGGCACGTCAGAGGTCACTTTCTTGGCGACCTTGTTGAAGAACCATACGAAAAGCACACCCAGAGCCACGGACCAGAACATGGTGTCCACGTTGATCGCCCAGAAGCCCATTTCTGCAGCTTCAGCGGCACTGTGTGCGAATCCCCAGCCGTGCTCCGGGTGGTTACCGAAGGTCAGGTTGGTTAAGTGGTGCGATATATATTCTGAGGATGTAACTGTTCCACTCGCCATTCTCAGTCTCTCATAGTCAAAGTTTCAGGAAACGGTTATTCAGCCTCCACTGCAGCATCCACCCCGATAGTTGCAGCAGTATGAAGGTGAGAAATAGGGGAAATGGGCTCAGCGGCTTCACCAGCACAAAAGTCGCGCTGAACAGGCCTGCTGCCAAAACCATTTTCCCTATTTCACTGGAATAGAGACTGATCACGACCTGCTGAGCTGTCTCGGCCGGTCGCTTGCTGAAGAGTACGCGCCAGGTGAAATAGAGGTTGGGCAACAAATACAGCATACCGCCAAGCAATGCTGAATATGCCTCAACCGGGCCTTTGACAAGACAGGCTGCCGCCACAACGGCCAAAACGCCAGTCTGGATCAGATAAACCTTGAGAAACGCCTGCCTGCTGCGTTTTTGCAACCGCCCGCTGCGTATCGCGGGTTGAATCTCCGGCTGCTCGCTCGGCTCTGATCTTTGCAAAAGCCACCCTATTTCGGACGCAAAGTCCCCTTCAAATAGCGGCAAGATTATAGGGTCTAAGGGGACTGCACTCAATAAAAGGTTGTAGTTTTTGCACTAAGGTCTTACCACAGGGCACTAAAGCAGGGCGTCATTCGCCTGCTGAGGCCGTTATCGCAGCATTCAACCCGAGTTCTCTATCTGGAAAAAATTTACCTGCCTTCTGGATTTTTAGTAGCTAACTATTACCCACGATTTGCAAAAAACCGTAAAAAAGGAGCCGATCCAGGCTCCTTTTCTATGTAACCAACACCATTTAAGTGTCTTGAGCTAGCGAAGCAGATCCAGGATCGCTTCGAGCTCCTCTTCGGTCTTGAAGTTCAGGCTGATGCTGCCTTTGCCCTTATCGTTGGCCTTAACCTGTACCGGCACGGAGAAACGGCGCGAAAGCTCGCTGGAGAGGGACTTGCAACGCTCACTGGGCTCAGGTTTTGGCTTGGGCAGATTACGACCCTCGGCGATTTTGCGCACCAGCGCTTCGGTCTGGCGCACCGAGAGGCCCTTGCCTACGACCTCTTTACCGGCTTCGATCTGCTGCTCTTCATTCAGCGGTAGCAGCGCACGGGCGTGGCCCATCTCCAGGTCGCCATGCTCAAGCAGGGTTTTGACCTCATCGGTCAGGTTCATCAGACGCAGCAGGTTGGTAATGGTGGAGCGGGATTTGCCCACCGCATCGGCGACCTGCTGCTGCGTCAGTTCAAACTCGGTCTGCAGCCGATGCAGGGCGATCGCCTCTTCCATCGGATTCAGGTTTTCACGCTGGATGTTCTCGATCAGCGCCATGGCAATGGCGGCTTCATCGGGCACATCGCGAATAATCACCGGCAGCGCATCAAGGCCCGCCATCTGCGCGGCGCGCCAGCGACGTTCACCGGCGATAATCTCATACATCTCGTCATCCACGGGGCGGATAACGATGGGCTGCATGACGCCCTGTAGCTTGATCGAGGCGGCCAGGTCTTCCAGCGCCTGGGGTTCCAGGTCGCGGCGCGGCTGATAGCGGCCACGCTGAATGCGCTGCACCGACATCATCATCAGCTCGCCATCGACCGGTTTATGAGAGTCAGTTTCTAATTCGGCGTTGGTTCCAGTGTCGGCCACCGCCTCAATGGAAACCTCTTCCGCTTCCGGGCTTACGCTCGATAGCAGGGCATCCAGACCACGTCCCAGTCCACGCTTTTTGACAGCCATGTTCAGTCTTCCTGTTCAGTGGCCAGATCTTCGCTGGCCAGCTCCTGCTCGGTACGGCGGATCAGCTCACCGGCCAGTGCCAGATAAGCCAGGGCTCCGCGTGAATTTTTGTCGTACTGCAACGCCGGCATACCGTGGCTGGGGGCTTCCGCCAGACGCACATTACGGGGAATCACGGTACGGTAGACCTTCTCGCCAAAGTACTCGACCAGATGATCGGAAACATCCTTGGTGAGGCTCATGCGGGGGTCGAACATGGTGCGCAGTATACCCTCGATCTTCAGCTTGGGATTGAGACGCTGATTGATCTTGTCGATGGTACCGACCAGGGCGCTGATCCCCTCCAGCGCGTAATACTCGCACTGCATCGGGATGATCACGCCATGGGAGGCGGACAGGGCGTTCACCGTCAGCAGATTCAGCGACGGCGGGTTATCGATCAGGATGAAATCGTAACGATCCATCACCGGCAGCAGCGCCATTTTCAGGCGAAATTCGCGGCGCGGCAGCTGCAGTAGTTCCACCTCGGCGGCGGTCAGATCCCCGTTGGAACCGATGACGTCATATTTCACCGGCAGGTCGCTGAGGATCGCCTCTTCAGCACTGGCCTGATCGGTCAGCAGCTCGTAAACGGAGGTTTCCAACTCATGCTTGTCGGCCCCGCTTCCCATGGTGGCATTGCCCTGGGGATCGAGATCGATCATCAGCACGCGCTTGCGGGTGGCTGCCAGTGACGCGGCCAGGTTAACCGCCGTCGTCGTCTTGCCGACACCGCCTTTCTGGTTGGTGATCGTGAGGATTTTCGCCACGCTCAGGCTCTCCCTAATTCATCAGGGGCAGTGGCGTTGGCCGAGGATTCGGGAATGCCCCCAAGGATCAGCAGATGCCGCTCACCATCCGTAGCCGGCAGGTTGAGCCGGTGGCTGGACCGCAACTGGAAACCCGGCGGCAGCTGCTCTAGTTCCGCTTCAGGATACAGTCCTTTCATGGCAAGAAAAACACCCTGCTCCGAACAGAGATGCGCTGTCCATTTGATCATGTCGTTGAGGGAGGCAAAGGCCCTTGAGACGATCTGATCGTAGGGACCCTCTTCGCACTGCTCGACGCGGCCATGGATCACCTTGAGGTTTTTCAGCCCCAGTTCCATCTTCACCTGGGTCTGAAAACGGGTTTTCTTGCCGTTGCTATCCAGGGTAGTGATATCCAGCTCGGGCCGCATGATCGCCAGCGGGATACCCGGCAGGCCCGGGCCACTGCCGACATCGATCAGGCGTCCAGTACGGATCCAGGGCAGAATGCTGAGGCTGTCAACCAGATGACGTGTAATCATCTCCTGAGGATCACGCACCGCAGTCAGGTTGTAGGCCTTGTTCCACTTCACCAGCAACGCCAAGTATTGCAGCAGACGGTCAAGCTGGATCTCTGAAACTTCAACCTCGATCGCTGCCAGCTGAGACTGCAGTGTTGCTCTGTACTCCTGCATTAACCGGCCACCTTCTGCTGCAACTGACGTTTTTTCAGGTATACCAGCAGCAACGAGATCGCTGCCGGGGTCATACCCTGGATACGTGATGCCTGAGCCAGGGTTTCCGGCTGATGCTCTTTCAGTTTCGATTTCAGCTCATTGGACAGACCGCCCACGGCGTCATAATCGAAATCCGCCGGCAACGGCGTGTTTTCCTGGCGCTGCATCTGCGCAATTTCATCTTTCTGGCGATCGATATAGCCGGAATACTTCAGCTGGATCTCTACCTGCTCAGCGGCCTGCTCGTGATCGACCGGCTCACCTTTCAGATCAGCCACATCGGCATAACCCAGTTCCGGGCGCTTGATCAGATCAGCGAGGCTGTATTCACGGCTCATCGGCGAGGTCAGCTTATCGGCGAGCTTTGCTGCTTCTGCACTGCCGGGCTGAATCCAGGTTTCTTTAAGACGCTGAGCTTCAAGCTCAATCGCCTCACGTTTGGCACAGAAAGCGGCCCAGCGCTCGTCACCCACGATACCCAGTTTGCGGCCCTGCTCGGTAAGACGCAGATCGGCGTTATCTTCCCGCAGCAGCAGGCGGTATTCCGCACGGCTGGTGAACATGCGGTAAGGCTCGGAGGTTCCGTGGGTGATCAGGTCGTCGATCATAACGCCGATGTACGCCTCATCACGACGCGGATACCAACCTTCTCGGCCGAGCGCCTGAGCGGCCGCATTGATGCCAGCCAGCAACCCCTGGGCACCCGCTTCTTCGTAGCCGGTGGTGCCATTGATCTGACCTGCGAAAAAAAGCCCGCTGATCGATTTCGTTTCCAGTGTGTGTTTCAGATCCTGCGGATTGAAGTAATCGTACTCAATGGCATAGCCCGGACGGGTGATATGAGCGTTCTCAAAGCCACGCATCGAGCGCACCAGCGCCAGCTGAATATCAAATGGCAGGCTGGTGGAGATACCGTTGGGATAGAGCTCATGAGTAGTCAGCCCTTCTGGCTCCACAAATATCTGATGCTGATCCTTGTCGGCAAAGCGGTGGATTTTGTCTTCAATGGATGGGCAGTAACGCGGACCTACACCACCGATGACACCGGTAAACATCGGTGAGCGATCAAGGCCTGTGCGGATGATGTCGTGGGTCTGCGCATTGGTATGGGTAATGAAGCAGTTGATCTGTTGCGGGTGCTCAGCACGGCTGCCCATGAAGGACATCACCGGGGTAGGCGTATCACCGGGCTGAACCTGCATGACCGAGAAATCAACGCTACGCGCATCGATACGCGGCGGGGTTCCGGTTTTCAGGCGTTCGACGCGTAAGGGTAACTCCCGTAAACGCTGTGCCAGACGCAGTGCAGGAGGATCACCTGCACGACCACCTGAATGCTGTTCCATACCGATATGGATGACACCACCGAGGAAGGTACCCGCGGTGAGGATCACTTTCTGCGCACGGAAGCGGATGCCACTCTGTGTGACCACACCTACAACCTGCTCTCCTTCGATCATCAGATCATCAGCAGCCTGCTGGAAGATTTGCAGATTGGCCTGGTTTTCCAGGATCTCACGGATCGTTGCCTTGTAAAGAATGCGGTCTGCCTGAGCACGGGTTGCTCGTACTGCGGGTCCTTTACGGGCATTAAGCACACGGAACTGGATCCCGCCACGGTCGGTAGCTCTGGCCATGGCGCCATCGAGGGCATCGATCTCTTTAACCAGGTGACTTTTCCCGATACCACCGATCGCCGGGTTACAGGACATCTGTCCAAGCGTTTCGATGTTATGAGTCAGCAGCAGGGTGTTTGCACCCATGCGAGCAGAGGCCAATGCGGCTTCTGTACCGGCATGTCCACCGCCAATAACGATCACGTCAAAGTGGTCGGGATAGTCCACTTCAGCACCTCATAGGATTTGGAGTTACACGGCTCGAGAAGGGAGCCGCTGAAAAAGGGGAACAGATTATAGCTTCTTAGCCTTGCGGAAGGAATGATCAAAGTTTGTACAGCTCTGTTTTTCCGCTTTTCTGTATAGAGATAAAGAAAAATATATCTTTTTAAATAAAGAAAGATTGTTGTGGTTGTTGCTATTAAGCAGCCATTTTTCTCTGCATAAGCCCTTAAAAATCCTTTATTTCAATAGCTTACCCCTGTGCGCTGAACTGTAAAACAACTGCAGTCAGGCTGGACACAGTCTCTGGACCGTTTGTTGATAAAAAGGCGAGTTTTGCACAGGCGTTTTCTGTCAACACAGCGTCCACCTGTTAATCCGCTATTCTTATACACATTACACACAGGGGTTTGTGAATAACATCGGCTGTTCTTCGCTTGTTGACGGATCATAGCACTTTTTTTGGGGATCCTGTGTGTATCCCTCTGTCAGCTTCCTGAGTCTCTGTGATAGGTTGTGGATGGCCAGTGAGTATCAAAGTTACACACACCATTTCATTGACCTATTCTGGTTGTGAGTAAAAATAGAGTAGAAAACACCTGTTTATAAATTATTGCTTTATATTCAAATGTTTACATCGTTAAAACTGCGTCGATTTTTGTGAATAAACTGTAGGTAATTGATTTCAGGAGAAAAGTATTCCTGCATCAAAGTTATCAACATGGGCCGATAACGGCGTTAGGTGGATAAAAATTCGGTTATGAAATAGACAATATGTGGGTAAGTTTTTTGACTTTTTTATCCACAGGTACGGTTTTTTCGCTCATATGATCAATAATGACCTATTTACCACCCCTGATCGGTTGTTTATTGAACAGGACAGCTGGTTATTCAAGGGTTATGCGGCTCAGTCCACGGCCTGGATTCTGCCTGCTCTGCGTGAAGTTCTACGTTATTCACCGCTACGGCAGATGCAGGTTCCCGGTGGGCATCGCATGTCGGTGAGAACCAGTAGCTGTGGATCCCTGGGCTGGATCAGTGATCTTTCCGGCTATCGATACAGCGAGATCGATCCGATGACTGGCCGACCCTGGCCTGAGATCCCGGCTGCGTTGCTGGATCTGGTGTCTACTGGAGCCGCCGCCGCCGACTACCCTGGATTTATCCCTGACAGCTGCCTGATCAACTGCTACCGACCGGGGGCTAAAATGGGGCTGCACCAGGATAAAGATGAACAGGACAGGAGTGCTCCGATCGTCTCGCTCTCGTTCGGCTTGCCTGTGACCTTCATGTTCGGTGGTTTAAACCGCAGGGACCCGGTGAAGCGTTTCCCTCTGGAACACGGCGATATGCTGGTTTGGGGAGGTGCGTCGAGAATGGTTTACCACGGTGTAGCGCCGCTGGCGCAGGGAGAGCATCCAGAGATTGGAGCGTTGCGGCTGAACCTGACATTCCGTCGGGCTGGCGGAGAGGCCCAGCACTGATGTGGATGCCGGGACAGCTGGAGTGAGCCAGGAATCTATGTCGCTGCTGACTTCAACCTGCTGAGTTGTCTGCATCACAGCGAATAACTACCCATATCATCACCTGCCTGAGCGTATCTGGCAGGTACTATCAGGCGTCGGCTACAGCGCAGGGACAGATAAACCGGGGCGTGGAATTACAACGGTTTCATAGGTTAGATAGTTGTGTCACCCCGGCCGGGTTACTTAACTGTCTTCAAGACAGTAGATGGATCCATGTTTCGAACGCTACACCGTATTCGCGGCCAGGCCGAGAATGAACACGATGATAATGGATAGAATCGGCGCGATGCCCTTCAGTCTGCCAGCGGCCTTTCTGAAATCGAACTTATTGAAACAGAGCACCACCAGATAAACGATCAGAACGCTCATCAGCAGCCGTCCCGTCAGATTCCCTATGACATAGGCGTCCATCTATATATCTCCACTCAATTACTGAGAAAGGGGTTTCAGATTACTGATTATCTTGGTGAGCATTGGGAGTATATGCTCTGACTGGCCCTGGGCCGTAACGGCGAAGAAACCCACTGAGCGTCCCGATGGCATCCTCCCTGAAAAGCTGCGAGCGTCGTAATCCTTACCGCCAGCGCTCAGCGAGAGTATCTCTTCGTAACCGATGATATCGCCATAGGTTACCTTTTCCATCTTGCGCTTAATCGTTGGATTCATCGTGCTGGAGCTTTCACGCACCGTCGCTAGAGATTTCCGTGCAGCGAACGGCAGTATGCCCTCTTTTATGTACAGGTCGGGAACGCTGACGATATCGATACTGGTGGGCGGATAGTACTGTTCAGGTGTGCTGAGCATGACGGCATGGGTATCGCGGCGGGGTTGGACCTCCCAGTTCCACTGCGGACGGGCCGGGATATAAACCTGCAGATCTGCTTCGGGAATGTCGGTGACAACGAAGGGACGTTTAGCGCGATCTTCGTCTGCATGTAGAGACGTGCTGAAAATCAACTGCGCCAGCAGCAGAAGCAGTGTTAATTCTGGAGCCAAGCGTCGTTTACGAGAGTGGTGTTGCTTCATCGGAATTCCTTTCCCGTTCTTTCAATAAGAGCTCAATCTTTGATCCCTGAATAGCGCATCCAGCGCAGCTGTGTGGCACCGTAACGGGTTGCTATAAGGGCGTCAACAGAGAGAAGTTGTATGTGGCCAGCCGTTTCATCGCCCTGCGTCCACTGATCAGGGATGCTCTTTGTCATCCCTGGTTCTTCCCCCTATATATCAGGTTGTACTGCTAGTTCAGCGGCTCAATCTTCAGGCTGCCCTCTGGCTTCAGTGTCAGTTTCACCTTGTTCCAGTTCAGCCCGTCTTCGGCCATTTGGCGGTGTAGCTTCAGCAGTGCCGCTTTGGATGCACGGGTGTCGGTAAGGGTGAGCCGCTGGGCGGTGCCATTGATAATGCAATCGCTGACCATGCTGACATCGCCAGCGCTGACTTCAGCCGTTACCACGACGGCCTGCCATCCTGAGGGAAGGCTGCTCTGCAGTTCTGAGGAGATAAAATCACCCACCTCCGGCCCGTTGAGGGTAACCGGCGCCAGAAGCTTTCCGGGTAGCTCGTCGATCCGGATGATTGCGGTATAGCTGTCTGGTGACTGTTTATTCGCGGGGTCGACTATATCGCGCAGGGGGATATTGAAGGTGACCGTTTTGTCATCGTTGGATAGCGTGCCGTTGGTCTCTTCGACCTGTTCGCCGGTGAAAGCAATATGAAAGCCATCGTCGCCAACATCCTCTTTAAGGCGATCAACCATGGCCTGCTGCATCTCAGCGGGCATATCTGACGGGAACATATCCTTGTTGAACTCGTCGATAAAGGCATTGACGTCAAGTGTGAGTTTGAGGGTGCCTTCACTCGCTGTTGCCACATCAATAGGCATGGGCCGGGATTTTTCGTTACCGCCAATCGCGGTAAAACTCACCTTGCCTTCGTTCAGCCAGGTATCGATGGAGAACTGAGTGGACTGATGGCAAACACTGCTGCCATCGGCTTGAGTAATGAGTTCGCCGCCCTCCTTTTCGCAGTTTTTATTCGGGTTTGGGCCAGGTTTTCCGGCATCGGCACTTTGCCGGATACGCATATCCAGCTGCTCGCTTTTTAGATCGAAATCCAGACTGACATCAATACAGCCGCTCAGCGCCAATGTGCCTATGAGTAGGAGAATCAGTTGGGGCATTTTCATGTACAAATCCTTTTGTACCCGTTGCGGTTTAAATCAGGCTGCCTGCGCGGTTTTTAGCATCTGCAGGAAGAAGGTGCGATTACGGTCGAAATTATCTGCATCGGTCACCAGCGAGAACGAAAAGTAACCGCCAGGGATATCCGTGATGGCAATCACATAATGCGCATGCACACTTTCACCTTCCGCCAGCCCTTCGAAGCGCTGGAAAATAACACCATCCTGCTCGCTGCGTTCACTCACCGGTGTCAGGTTGTCGTCGACCAGTGAAAGCCTGACCTCGGCAAATCGTGCTACATCCATATCCGGTTTACGGGCATAGGCGGAGATGGTCAGGGTGACGCTTGTGTCGTTGGACTGGACGATCAACAGGCCGGGGTTCTCCCGGTAACCTGAGGCTTTCCAGTGTTCCGGTATGCAAATTTGAAAATTATTGCCTGGGTTGGCGACCCAGCGAGTACCAACGGTTTCTACGGTCATGTGTTCCTCCAGTGAATAAAAAGATTACTTACAGGTCACCCCCCTGCCGTAAAATGGGTGATCCTCGTTAAAGGTATTCACCTTCAGGCCCGCCTGCTCCAGCGCTGTGATGAGCGTGTCGGCATTTTTGGTTTCACCGGCAGTGACTACACAAATCTTCAGACTTATTAGTTAGACATTGAATACTGGCAGAGGTGTCCAGATCGGTGAAAAATCGATTTGATCTCATTGGTTGCCTTTGACGTAGAGCCCTGCTCATTCATGCACCTACTTCTATATATCTTCTCATAATCGGGCATGTTTTTTAATGGGCCATAGATCATATTTATAGATTTTTCAAAACTTCATTTATCTTTGAGCGATAGAATGCTTCCGGATTTTTTCTAAGTGTTAGTAAAGGAACCCTGCCCAGAAGATTTTTACCATCTGTGATGAAAGCGCCCGGTAATGTTTTAGTTTTAAATTTTTCACCAAACGGCTTAATATCATCGTATGATTGTTGATTCCATGCTTTTACATGAACAAAGATAACATTTATTTCATCTGAAAAATCATTGGCAATAATATCTGTTGCTTTATTTTCACGGACAAATTGTGGTCGACTTAGGAATACGACTAAAGGCTTTTCTTCATTATAGTTTTCTACGTATTTAACGGCTTCTCTACTTTGAATGACCTTAGCATGCCGCATAGAATATTCAGTTTTATTTTCGATTTTAGTATTATTTTCGGTTTCTGCTACAGATTTAGCAGGGATACATAAAAAAGCGGATAACGTTAAAAATAATGATAGGTTTAAATATTTATTCATTGTATTACCTGTTAATTTTTCTTGGTTTTCACGATTTATTTTATTATCTTTTAATATAGATAATATTCTAATCGGCAAAGGTATCCACCTTCAGGTCCGCCTGCTCCAGCGCCGTGATGAGCGTGTCGGCCTGTTTGGTTTTTACCGCCAGTGCGTAGTAGGCGTCTTCTCCTGTGAGCGGGGCGATAAGGCGGTATCCGTGCGGCGCCAGCCACTGATGGAAGGTATAGAGTACCTCCCAGACTCGCTCGGGGCGGTTCAGCGTAACCGGGTCAGGTGAAAAGGACTCCTCAATGCCGAGGGTGCGCGCGATCGCCTCGCAAAAGCTCAGGGCGCTTTCATCATCCTTCCAGTCCACATGCAGCAGGGCCAGGCGGCGGTAGTTCTGCAGCAGTTCCATCTCCCACTGCGCAGCGGAAAAGGCGCAGAGAAAACCGCCGGCCTCAAGGGTTTCCTCTTCCCACTCTTCATTCAGCCACTCGACCAGGGCATTCCACAAACTGGCCTGCAGGCTTTTGGGCAAACTGGCTGCCATCAGTTCGAACAGCGGCTGCCAGGGGGCAAGCAGCTCGGGCGCGGGCTTGCGCTTGGGTGAACGCCTGGGTGGCTCCGGCAAGGCGGGCTCTGCCGGCGGCTCCAGGATGACCGGCTCGCCCCGGTACTTAGCGCAGGCGAGCATCAGATCGGTGGGATAAAACTCATGGTCGATAAAGCCGCTGTCATCGATATTCAGCGCGGCAACCACGGCGGCGGCGGGGTAACACCAGAAGCCTGTCCATTCGCCCTGAAGGCGTTCTGCCACAGGATAAAGCTGTAGCGGGATTTTATTTTTCAGCAACAGCTGTTCCCACTGATCCAGGTAGCGGGCGATCATACTGGGGCGTTTTTCCGGTGGTGCATCGAACACCGCATAAAGTTTTTTGTAGACGGGTTTGTGATGAATATCATCCCCTAATGGGCGCTCAGGGTCATATATACTCAGAAGACGGTCTATAAAGAGATCATAACCGGCTGAAATGGCGCGGGTGTTGCGTCCGATTTGATCCCGGCTTTCACCCAGAGCATGCCCAACTGACAGAAGCATACCCACTTGAACTGGATAGATAATGTCCATTTTGGCCTTTTCCATCCCGCAGGCGTGAATACTCTGCTCCAGAAGGCATAACCGCTCGCGAGCTCGCAGGTAAACAGGGCGCAAAGACTCAATACTGTCCCCACGGAGATAGAGCGCGCGCAGCAGGTCCATGGAAAGAGAAAATGACCTCTCGTAACTGTAGACGCGCATTTCCTGGCGACCGTCACACTTTTCAATACGTTGGATAATGTAGTCTTCGCTAGACTTATCTTTTGACACTTCAGTCAGCCATTGAATACTGGCAGAAGTATCCAGATCGGTGAAAAATCGATTCGGTCTCATTCAACTCTCCCTATCGCTGCTTGGCGGAATCCTTTCCTGATATTAAAACGGTTGGTTTTCGTTAAAGGTCTTCACCTTCAGGCGCGCCTGCTCCAGCGCTGTGATGAGCGTGTCGGCGTCTTTTGTTTTGACCGCCAGTGCGTAGTAGGCGTCTTCTTCGGTGAGCGGAGCGATAAGGCGGTATCCGTGCGGCGCCAGCCACTGATGGAAGGTATAGAGTACCTCCCAGACTCGTTCGGGGCGGTTCAGCGTAACCGGGTCTGGTGAAAAGGACTCCTCAATGCCGAGGGTGCGCGCGATCGCCTCGCAAAAGCTCAGGGCGCTTTCATCATCCTTCCAGTCCACGTGCAGCAGGGCCAGGCGGCGGTAGTTCTGCAGCAGTTCCATCTCCCACTGCGCAGCGGAGAAGGCGCAGAGAAAACCGCCGGCCTCAAGGGTTTGCTCTTCCCACTCTTCATTCAACCACTCGACCAGAGCATTCCACAAACTGGCCTGCAGGCTTTTGGGCAAAGTCGCGGCCATCCGCTCAAACATTGGCTGCCAGGGGGCGAGCAACTCGGGCGCGGGCTTGCGCTTGGGTGAACGCTTGGGTGGCTCCGGTAAGGCGGGCTCTGCCGGCGGCTCTAGGATGACCGGCTCACCCCGGTATTGGGCGCAGGCCAGCATCAGGTCGGTGGGGTAAAACTCATGATTGATAAAGCCGCTGTCATCGATATTCAGTGCGGCAACCACGGCGGCGGCGGGGTAACACCAGAAGCCGTCCCACCATTTCTGTAGCTTCTCTGTCACTGGATAGCGTTGTCCCGGGATTTTATTTTTCAGCAACAGTTTTTCCCACTGATCTAGGTAGCGGGCGATCATGCCGGGGCGTTTTTCCGGCGGTGCATCGAACACCGCATAGAGGTTTTTGTAGACAGGTTTGTGGTCGATATCATCAGCTAACGGACGCGTGGCGTCATATACGCTCAAAAGACGGTCGATAAAGAGATCATAACCGACTGACATGGCGCGGGTGTTGCGTCCAATCTCATCCCGGCTTTCACCTAGAGCATGGCCAAGTGACAGCAGCAGACCCACTTGAACCGGATTGATAATGTCCATTTTGCCCTTTTCCATTCCACAGGCATTGATACTCTCCTCCAGAAGACGCAGACGCTCACGGGCCTGCAGGTAAACAGGACGCAGAGACTCGATACTGTCACCTCGGAGATAGAGTGAGCGCAGCAGCTTCATGGAGAGAGCGCACGATTGTTGGTAGTAGAAGACGCGCAAATCTTGGCGACCATCACATTCGTCAATTTGTTGGGCTATGTACTCCTCGCTACAGTAAGTCTGCGATTTATCGGTGAGCCACTGAATGCTGTGAGACGTATCCAGGCCAGTGAAAAATTGATTGGGTCTCATCGTCTATCCTTATCGCTAAAACTGATATTCGGAGCCTGCGCGGTCCACCTTTACCCTCGATGTGGAGCCTGGCTGATCATGAATCTCATAGAATTTTGTATTACCGGCGGCGTTGGTGCCTCCATACAGACGCACAACGGTTCCATCGTTTTTACTTAACCCAGTACGAACCTCAGCGATTTCGTCTGGCTCAAGGCCAGCTGCTGCCAACCGGTCATCATTAATCCAATCCTGACTCATCTGCTGGCCGTCATTTGATGTGCACAGGCTGCCTGCTTTACAGCTCTCAGGGTATTTGGCACCGGTTGCCTTGGATTCCACAATGTAAATTTTACCGTCGTTGCCCCGGTAAATGCTGTCAATGCCCGAAGAGCCTTTGTAGCTATCGAATTCGCTCTGCCACCCGTCCGGCTTATCAATTTCGTCCCATGCCAGGTTTTTATCACCCATTCTGGTCATATTGTGTTCCTGTTCCAGAATGCGGTTGACCTTGGCCTCACCGACAGCACCAATAGCGATGGGATCATCAATCTCATCTAGACGGCGATCTTTAAGGTTATCTACTTGAGCGAGACCACCTGGTTTTGTTCCGGGGATATCGCAATTCGCGTTATGCACCCACGCCTTCGCTTCACCGGCGAAGTAGTTCGGCGTGTTGGCAACGCTGAAGTTGTATACCTGGGTGGGCTCTTCAACGTAGGTGTTGCCATAGGCCACCACATCGCCTTCCAGCGTGGCGATGGGGTCTTCCCACTCCAGCTCCTTGGCTTCGGTCCAGCCCTTGCCCTGTACCCAGAAAGGATGTTCCGGAGTGACGGTAAGGGTGCCGAACTCGGTGTCGATGCGCTGGTAGCCCGCAGCGGTCCGGTTGAGTTCCTGAACAATAGGCTGGGCTGCCAGGGCGAAACTTGCGGTGTTGCGGGATTCAACCCGGTCGCCGACGTTAAGCTGTTCGATGGGAACAGGACCGTCCGGTGTCCATATCAGGGTGCCGGCCGGGAAACTGGCGCACTCGATATCCTTTTCAAGGTCGTCGGCGTATTTGGCGAGTCTCGCGTTGCCGCTCAGGTCTGCCAGTTTGGCGACAATCTTAAGTGCTGCGGCAGGGTTGAAGTTCTGTCCCAGAATGAGTCCTACGTCGTAGGGACCGCACTCCATAACGGTTTCCACGTCGTCGGCTACAGACTCAACCAGGGCCTCTATGGTGCCCATAGGATCATCGACAAATGCTTTTGCGAGATCCAGGAGCACACTCGGATCTGTAATCAGGTCTATAAGGTCTTGGGCCTGATCCACCAAGCCGTCGATTAAGCCTTCGATGAAGTCGCCGACGATCTTCAGTGCGACTTTTACTTGTTCGGTAAGCTCGGCAAAGTCCTCACCGATGAGATCGCAGTACCAGCTGTCACACTCTTGTACCTCGTACCGGGGGTCATCCCAGGTTGTCTTACAGCTAGGCCCTTCTTCGGGGACGCTCACATCGGGGCTGTCGTCTCCTGTATCGGGGTCACCGTTGTCTGGGTCGCTGGTGTCGCTGTTCCCACCGGCCGCATCGTAATCAAAACCGGCATCACCCTGGGCATGGCCCGATGCCCAGCCGGGTCTGTTCAGGTTAGTGCCGTCTTGTACGTAGCTGGAGGCCAGGCTGCCATCGTAGCCACCGCTGGAGTTTGAGCCCCAGGGAATGCCGCTGCCGCCGTCGACCAGCTGCTCCTCCGGTCCACCCTGCTGGCGTTGCGTATTCTGGTCGGCAATGGAGACCATCAGGCTGTTTTCCCAGGCCTCGCTTTGCATACGCACCAGCGTGGTGGCCGTGACCGGGATCATGCCGTTGCTGTAGAGGTAATTCTCAAAGGTGCCCGGGGTGGTATTGCTCTGGCCAACAAAGCTAATGACCTGAGCGATGAACGGCATTCGCAGCTCGACACCCCAGGTGGTTTCGACCTTCAGTAGGTTCGCATCTTGAATGTTGAGCCCACTGCTGGCGCCGACGGCCGTGCTGCGCGTTTGCAGGTCTGTGTTGGGTAGTACACGGCGGCCGTTTTCGGTGAGACCAAAGTCGTCGAAGGCCTCGGGTGTAGGGTTCAGAATACGCAGGCGGGATTGGGTACCCAGTGTCGCCGTGAGCTCAGCCTGAGTTTGGACGATGTCGCCGGAGGCCGGGGCGTAAAAAGGTAACATTCCCTGGGCAATGCCACGCTGAATGGCTGAAGGCTGGGCGTGGTCCACGGAACCGTATCGAGCGCCCTGCACAGCCGCGTGATCGAGGGTGGTTTTGGCCTCGTAGATGCGTGCCCATTCGGCCCCGCCGAGCATTAGCAGGGCGACGATGGGCAGTGCGATCAGTGATTCGACGGCGGCGGCGCCACGTTCACGGAAACGGTGTGTGAGTGTCCTGAGCCTCTTGCCCATAGCCTTTCATCCCTGAATCTGGTGGTTATTAACTGGTGCTGGGTTCTTTGCTGCCTGACATGAAGATCGAGCGGTCGAGTTCTACACCGGCTTCCTGCAGCTCTGTGTAAAAACGCGGGGCGATACCCAGGCTCTTGAATTCGCCGTGGAGACGCCCTTCTGAGTCGATGCTGCTCTGGCGGAACTCGAACAGTTTCTGCATCAGGACGATATCTTCTTCCATGCCATCCACTTCGACGATAGAGGTCACGCGGCGGCGGCCGTCGGAAAAACGGCTCTGGTGGACGATGATGTCCACCGCGGAGGCAATCTGTTCGCGAATCACGCGTACAGGCAGATCCATACCGCTCATCAGTACCATCACTTCAAGCCGTGAGAGCAGGTCCCGTGGCGAGTTGGAGTGTGCGGTGGTCATGGAGCCTTCGTGACCGGTATTCATCGCCTGCAGCATATCCAGTGCTTCGGCGCCTCGGCACTCGCCGACGATGATCCGATCAGGTCGCATACGCAGGGAGTTTTTAACCAGGTCGCGGATGGTGATTTCGCCGGTTTTCTCGACGTTGGCCGGACGGCTCTCCAGCGAGATAACGTGGTCCTGAGCCAGTTGCAGCTCTGCTGCATCTTCGATGGTGATGATGCGCTCGAAGTGAGGGATACAGTCCGACAGGGCGTTAAGGAAGGTGGTTTTACCCGAGCCGGTACCGCCGCAGACGACAATGTTTTTCCGGTGACGCACGCATATTTCCAGAAAACGTGCCATTTCGGTGTTCAGTGAACCGAACCCAACAAGCTTGTCGAGGTTGTATTTCTCGGCGGAAAATTTACGGATGGTTACCACCGGGCCGATCAGCGATAGCGGTGGAATAATCGCATTCACACGGGAGCCGTCCTTGAGACGTGCATCCACCATGGGGGAGCCTTCGTCAATGCGGCGGCCCAGCGGTGAGACAATACGTTCGATAACGCTCAGCAGAGAGTTGTCGCCCGTAAAACGGGTAGTGGAACGCTCGATCTTGCCGTTACGTTCCAGGTAAATCTGGTTCGGCCCGTTTACCATCACCTCGGATACCGTGTTGTCCGCCAGCAGCGGCTCCAGCGGGCCCAGACCAATCGATTCGGCCACGGTTTCCTGTATCAGCTGGCGCTTGTTGAGGTGCGCTGGTATCTCTATCTGTTTGCCGGCAATAATGGACTGAGCCGTGTCGGTGGCCTCGGCCCGCAGATCCTCGTCATTTAGCCCGTCGATGATGCCGCGTTTATAGAGATCCAGTTTTTCCAGAATCGCTTTCTGAAGTGCTTTTTTGGTGGCGGTCCAGATCCGGCTATCTTCGATTTCGTCAGGGCTGGGTTCCGAGGCTTGTGACGCAGCACTTGGAGACGCCGGTATATCAAGCTTTACGGATGAAGCAGACTCGGTGTTCTCGAAACGGCTGTCGGATTCATCAAGGAGCTCTTCAGCGGTTTTGAAAGCATGCGTAAACACCAGCTCCACATCCCCCATCCGGCAACAGGTACCGGATTCGGGGGTGATCAGGCTCTGGGCTCGGCGTCCATTGACCTCAAGGTCGCCAAGTGCGACCAGCTTGAAGCCATCCTCTTGAACCGCCAGTGTCATGTGGTGCTTGAGCAACTGCCCCGATTTGATTCTGATATCGGACCAAATGGAGCGGCCGATCTTGTATACGCCCGGGTCTAACTCCCGTGTTTGTGGTTCTTCCGTGGCGACTCTGATCTCTAGCGTAAACATAGAATCATCAATCCATGATGCTGAATTTAAGGGCTTCGTCAGACTCTTGCTGCAGGCGCTTGAAGAGCTTCATGCCCTGCTCTGCTTGTGCTTTGTTGTCCACAACCCTGGGTGTCACCAGTACGATGAGTTCGGATTCGTTGTTACGGAATGAGCGGGATTTGAACAGCTCGCCAATAATGGGCAGGTCGCCAAGGCCTGGCAATTTATCCACTGTTTTGGAGCCTTCCTGACTGAAAAGTCCTGCCAGCACGATGGTCTGACCGCTCTCCGCGTGCATTTCGGTGGATGCCTTGCGAGTCGTAAAGCCCGGAATCCCGCGTACGCTGACACTGTTGTCGATCGCACTGACTTCGATATCCACTTCAGTCTGGATGTATCCGGACTTATCCACAAGCGGTTGGATTTCCAGGCTGACACCAAACTCCTTGAAGATAACCGTGATTTCGCCATCGTTGCCCGTTACCGGGATGGGCACTTCACCACCGGCAAGAAAGTCGGCACTTCCGCCGCTAATGCTGGAAAGTGTCGGTTCAGCCAGCAATTTGGCGTCGCCGTTGGTTTTCATCAGATTGATCGCTGATGTCAGTGAGGTGGATAAGCCAAAGTAACTCTGGCTGCCCTGAATGCTGTTGGGCAGATCGGATAGCGCCGGGTTTAATATCGCTCCATCCGGCAGGCCTGCGCCGCGAAAATAATCATTAACGGAGACATCATCGATGAAAGAGAACACCGGGCCGTTAATGGCGTCTCCCCAATTGATACCGATCTCTTGCATGGCATTGCGGCTGACTTCCAGGAACTGGGCGTGAATCAGCACCGTCTGCTTGTGCTCAAATTCGGGTGGAAACACCAGTGAGTGGATGTTGCTATATTTTTCCGCAATGGCCTGGACGCGTTCATGCTGGCGCACCGTACCGACGGTGCCTTCGATGACGAAGTTATTATCGATCTCGCGGATATTGATGCCGTTGATGTCGGCAAAAAGCGCGTCAATCACGTTCTTGGTTGGGCCGTCGACATAACCTTTCACGTTGATGAGATAGCGCTGCTTGTTGCCGCGCTTGTCCCAGATAACAACATCGGAGATGCCGGGTTCTTTCGCGATAACGAGTACTTCGCCGACTTTTTCCAGAGCTTCGACCTGCAGGATTTCTCCGTTACCCACGGCGATACGTTTAAGAGACTTGGCCGGGATGATGTGGGTCTGGCCCACCGTCAGTTGTTGGATAGGTGGCTCCTGGCTGCTCTCCGCGGCGCTAAGCCAGGGTGAAACGACGAACAGGCAGCACAGGACCAGGAAACGGCGAATATTCAGTGTGTTCAGCATTAGGTTTTCCTTAACCCCCGATAATTATCTCGACACCCGATCTCGAGCTGGAGATGGCCTGATTTTTTCCAAGGATTATTTCTTTGGAGACAATGCCGTCATAGCCATTGCCTTTCTCTCCGGCACCTCTGAGCACAAATGAGATCTCGCCGATCTTGCGGGCATGGGTGACCTTCGATGACTCTTCGGGTGTCAGGTCCAGCGTTACGGTGTTGTACTGAACCAGCTGGCCGCTTGGGTTTTCAGAGGTCTCTACGCCGGTTGCCAGAATGCGGATGCTATCCAGCAGCAGGGTTGTGATGAGCTCGTTTTTGTCCTTGTCCTGGGTGGTCAGCAGAATATCGACATCGTCGTTTGGTGAGAGCATGCCTGCGGCGGAGGAAAGGCTGTCGATATTCAGGGTCACCGCGCGACGACCTTCATCAATCAGGGCCGCAAATTTGCCGCCTTTACGCTCAGACATGTGAGAACGCAGCAGGGTCTCACCCTTGCCGAGGGGTTCGGAGAGGGCAAAGCCGTTGACGGCGCCGAAGTCCGACTTGCGGATGGCGCTGCTGTGAACGAAGCCGGAGGGGACTTTTCGCAGCGATACGGTACGCGACGAGACGACGTCGCCCGGCTGCAGATCGAAGTTCGCAACGACGACCTCTATCGGCTCGTACTGTTGGTCGATTGCGGCCTCTTTGGCATTAATCGTATTCTGGATGTACTGGTTAGAGAGATAGACCGCTGCGCTGGCCGCCAGAATGGCGAACAGAACAAGTCCAGCGGTAATTATGCGTCCCTTCATAATTACTTCCTGATATTATGTTTAGTTGGGGATGGATAGTGTCTCGACGGCCTGGTCGTGGTGTAGTTCGAGCAGTTCCCGTATGACGGGTAGACTAAAGAACAGTCCTGCCAGTACTCCTGCAATCACCAGATATTCCACCAGACTGCTGCCGGATGAGTATTTTCGAGGTTTCATTTCGATAGTTCTTTGCTGATAAGAATGAGAGTGCCTACGCCCTTTTCGTTCGGTTGAGCGGTGGCCTGTGCGTGTTCGTTTCTGCGCGAGAAATAGCGCGTGGAGCGATAATTCCGTGTAGTGCTCCAGCCCTGCTTTCTCAGCATGCGTTCCACAACTGCAAGTGCTTCCGACTGACCAGCATTGGTCGCGAGCACGGTAAATTCCTGAATGGACGGACCATCGAAAAACTTCTGTTTTTCAACGCGGACGAAGCCCAGCGGTAGGGCCTGTTGGCTGTTGCCTTCGGCGGGTTGCTTCGCTGAGATGGTAAACACACCTTCGGTTTCTCGTAGCTGCTCGTCGAGCTGGATGCTGTAAAAGCTGTTGTCATCAGCGGTCGCGAGCACTGTGCTGCCGTTCCGGTCCCGGGTGATCTGCACTTCTTCACCCAGGTTCTGTAGATATTCTTCTAGCCTGGGTACCAGCGTGCCGCTAGCCTCTGGCGTTTTAAAGCTCTGGATACTCATGGGAATATCATTGAATTCCATGTACTTGGCGATCCAAAACATCTCAAGCTCGGCGGGCGCATCCGGCACAGGTATTTCGTTTGCCAAGGATATGGATGGCATAAGACCCAGAATCAGAATGACTACCCAGCGCTTCATGGCTTGTACTCCTGCAGCAGTGCGTCCGGAGAGGCTACGATATCGGGGTTTGCGCCATAGAGACCTTCCTTGAACAGGGGGAAATAGCCAAAGGTTTGTGTTCCTGGTGTTACGGCGACATCGAGCGCGTCTTCCAGTGTCAGGTCTTGAATGCGTTGCTTATAAGTGGACTGGTCTTTTGCCTGCCAGGTGTCGGTCAAAATGGCTGATGTGGCCCTGAAGTTCATCTCAGCCGGTGGCAGGTAGTGGTCCGGATCAAAAAAATTGGACAGGTTGGTTGCTTCATCCTGCTCAGGGATGCGCAGTCGATTAGTGAAGGGTAATGCCACCTGGTACCGGGTGACGGTATCGGTCTCGAGCCCTGCCTGTGAAGCTATCCCCCTGACGGCCGCGACATGAGACGTCGAGCCGAAATTGTTTTCCTGCGTGACGTTGACACGTACGGTGCTGCCATCGCTCACCATCAGGGTTCGGGTGGATTGGTCACGCCAGAGAGGGTCTTCCGAAACGCCCTCCTGTGCCAGCACGCTGCGGTCAACTACCGAAGCGCTGCGGTGGCCCATCAGCCTGTCGGTTGCTTCAAGCTGATAGTCGCCCTTACTCCCCTGCCATATCACCTCTTCCCAGGCGACATAGCGCGCCGCCTCAACGGTTTTGTGACGCATATCTGCGTATTTCCCGAGCAGAGAAATACCAAAGAACAGGGGGATTGCTGCCAGGCAACCTACAATGAGTTCGACCGAGGCAGTACCTGATTGTCGTTGGGCTGGCGGGCAGGCTCTCTTCATCTTATTTCCAGTCGCGTTCGGGTATTTCGAACAGGGATCTATCGACACAGGTTTGCGTCAGCGATTGTGTGCGTTTTGTCTGTTGAGAGCCGTTCTGGTGGGTCTGCTGCCAATCCAGTGGTGTATTACGACCATAAATTCGCAGGTTGCAGGCGGATACTGTTGCGCCTGTGTTCAGCGTTTGCCGGGAAAGTCTGCAGCGGTATCCGGCGACCGAGTCGGTCTCTGGCGTGCTGGGGGAAATCTCTTCGATGGCAATAGTCGGATTATGATCTTTTTCCGTGGTTTGGCTGTACCTGTTTTGATTGCGCTTGCTGCCCTTTGACGAGCGGTATACGTGCTCACCTGTCAGCCAGGTTTCCTTTTCATACGGCTCCCAGCGATAGGCAAAATCCCCCGACTCGAGCATCCCGGTAGGTATGCGCCGCTCACTGTTTTCGTGAATGTATTCGTCACCCGTTACACTGAAGTAGTGGGTTACTTCTCCCCTGCCTTCGCCCTTGAGCTTGAGCCCACTGGATCCGGGCAGGAACCTGGTTTCGTGATGGGTGACCAGCTTTACAGCGGCGATCTGGTCTCCAGAGCAGGCGTTGGCTGCAAGGACGGCAGGTGCGAAAAAAAACAATATAGATAGCAGCGATGCTCGGGTTATAGCCATGGATCTACCAGTTTTACCTTCCAGAAGGGGTTATACAGACTCGAGTACTGAGGGTCGTTCGAGGCGAAGCCTGTGGCTGGTTTTTCAAAGTACACCCGGGCCTTGCTGTAGCCACTGATAACAGTGCCTTTGCTGTCTATTTCCATCACTGTGCGGGAGACGGTTTCGTTATCGAACTTGGTGGCCAACGCGACGAGGTCGATATAAAGCTCTTCATCGGGATCAGATCGTTTGCGGGCGTACGAAGGGATCCCCTGATAGTTTTGGTGGAATTCATCGGTATCGGCGTCACCCCGACCAATGGTGCTCCAACTCCAGCCTTTTGGGGTCCAATGGCCGTACTTGAGGGCATCATCGGCTTCCCAGTAGCCGAGGTCTTCGTTCAATCGCTGACTGGTGGAACCGTCCTTTCTCAACCTGTACAGACCCGGGACGAGAGTTTGGCTCCAGCGTCGGTTGTTTAGCCAGCGCTCGGACCCGGCGTAGCTCAGCTCAACCATGTCGGACATTTCGCCGTCGTCTTCTCCGGGGGAGAGTATTTCCAGTGCACCCAGAAGCTTGGCCCGGTATAGGACGATAGATCCGTCGATCAGAGGCTTGTAATTACTGCCGCTGCTACCGTTCAGGTTAGAGGTGTTGTTGAACCTCAGTACCGGGTCGTGGGCTTCCACGACGTCGCGCATGACTGATTCGACCCGTGCCGGGTTGAGATCGAACTGAGCCTGGTTCTGGGAGAGAGCATAAAGCCGGTTGACCCCATCAATGGCCGGAACCATCACGTCAGCTGTCAACTCAGCCGCCTCTCGGACTACGGTGGAATATTCTTCCACGGCAGCCATTACCGCATTGAGGTAAGGAATAAACCGAGCGATCTGGTTGAGGTTCGAGGAGGTATCCTCGACATAGCGTGTCCAGCTGACATAGGCAATCAGGTGGCCGGTAGCCACGTGGTTAGCGATCATGGCCCGGTTGGTGTAGGCCATGTAATTGAGCTGGCGCGCCGCCCACGCACCGCCGCTATACGCGGCAGCATCGGCGGCGTTACTGGAGATCGTCTTATCGGTTACTTTCTGGGTCACGTTGAACATGACCACCAGCATTACGCCGCCGATTGCGATCGCAAACAGAATAAGGGGCAGTATCTGCCCCTTTGAACGTTCCATGTCTTACAGCTTCCAGCGTAGGGATGTCGTTTACTGGTTGTTTTGTGAGTCGTAAGACGACAGGTTGGTATCTTGAGACGCGTATCCGGTGGCTGTATCGGCATTCGTGCCAGCATTGCTTACTTCGGTACTACCATCGTTACCCGACATTTCCTGTGCCATGGCGGCGGTCTGGTTACTGATAACGTCACCGAAAGAGGCGAATACGCCGATAGCGGCCACGGCAATCAGTGCAGTGATGATGATATATTCCGACATGCCCTGGCCGCGTTGCTTTTTGGCCATTGGTAGAGCAGATAAATTCCTTTTCATGGGACCTCCATTGTTTACTTTAAATTTTGTATGCGTACCACAACACATCGCTTAGCGATATCTCTTCAAGACGTTCCTTGCTGATCTTTGAAAAACCGTTGTCACTCAGAGTCGTATATTGATCGCCACGTCTTTCCATAATGAAAAGCTTACCGCGAACGGTGTTCACAATACCGACCCCTCGGGTGACGGGCACATCTCTGATATGAATATGAGTTAAATCTACATAAGGAGTGACTTGCTCCATGTCGAACTCATCGGTTACGCCTAGCTGGCGCACAGGAAACAAATCATCTAGATAAAGCCCTGAGAGCATTTCCGGATAATCGGATGAGATTCTTTCATATCCATATGAAAAATGTACCCGAATAATACAGAATAGAATCAGGATGTAAATAGCGTTAGAGGGGGTAAAAATGATGATTTTTTTATTACTGGAGAATAGGAAAAGAGTGCCAATGAGGATAATAACATGCTGCCAAATATAGGTTCGAGAGAAGAAACTGTGACCTGAAAGCGACACTGTTGCATATAGGTTTTCCCAGCGGCCATTACTTGATTTAAGTGCAGCCTCACCCTTTGAGTCAATATAGGCAGAGAGCCTAAAATTACTTGCTCTTAATATGGGAATTCCAGACTCTCGTGCTCTGATACGGTCGGATATTAAATGTAGTTCGGGTAGATAGGTATGCTTTATCTCTGCCTCATTAGCCAAAACCATTCCGATATTGGTATGTGAAAGTCTCTGTCTGATTTTATAGACATTAAGGCTCTCCGAGCAGATAAAAGGTGAAACTAATATCCCTTGATGATCGAAATTGGAATTTTCCCCAGGAACAATCAATTTTTCGGCGATGGGTAAGGGAGACTGTTTTTCATGAACATTCTCAAGTGTGCCGTCAGGACTCCAGTAGCCTGCTTGGCTCGACATACCCTTGCCGGCGGCGATATCCACGTAACGGTGAGCGATCAGTGAAGTTCCTCGGGTAGCACCGAGTATTTCTTTATTTACCGGTGTCTGTTGCGGATGGAACCCCGGCATAGCCGACTCGGGCAGCATGATGATATCTACATTCTGCGCATTTGCTTTTTTCAACGCCTCTATCAGGTGGCTCTTCCAGTACCCGAGGCCATCAGATATCCCGGGGTAGCTTGTTATCCGCTGTGGTAATACGGTTTGGACAATGGCAACTTTCAGACTGGCACCCGGCGTCTTCTCATCGGTTGTGGATGGGGTTGGAGCTAGTCCAATCAGTGTGAACAGGACGACAGCAAAAACCGGAGAATGTCGGCCGATTAATGTAAAAAATGCGATGACAATCGCAAAAGCCAACTCAGAACCTACATAGGGCAGCAGTAGGCTGAAGCCAGAGTAGTCGTATAAAAAGATTGTGTATGAAAGTGGAATACTGAATAAAGAAAGAACGATCTCCGTCAGTGAAAGAAGCCCCAGGATAAGCAGGGCATTCACCAAAATGTTTGGGACCTTTAGCCGTGTTATCGTTAAAATAGATAACGTATATAAAAAATGCGTAATTAGCAGAAAAACATATATAGGGAAATATGGGCCAGCTGTCTTGAAGAAAAGTAAACCTGGAATCGCAGCAGATGCCAATAAGCTGACAATTATCGGCGTTTTTAAACCTATCTGATAATTCACGAAAAATATTATTTATTGACTGCTGAACTTTTCCAGAATGCTAAGTACATCTAAAATTTCACTTGAGCGTTCATCCTCTGGTAAATTTTTTGTGTATTCGTTTAGGAAAGCATAACCTCTGGACATGTTTATAATCGCCAGGTTGAACAGTGCCTTTCGGTGTGAGGGGTTAATCACCAGAGTACGTTCGAAAGAAGCTTCCGCCTGGTTTATATAGTGAAGTCGGAAAGCCGATACACCCATGCGGAATTCCACATTGGCATCTTCCATCTGCGTGGATATCTGCTTATAAAGCTGAAAACTTTTCTCCCACTCCTTCTGTTGGTAAGCAATATCCGCTGCTTTCCAAGTTTCAGTCAGTGTTTGCCCTTCGGCCGCTTTCGCTGAAAGGTCTGTACCGCTGCTTGCGCAACCTGCGAGTAAAGTAATCAGTATTGGTATCAGAATAAGTCTCATGGGTTATCCATTCAGGTTCTTAAGTGCTAATTGGGCATCTTCCAAAGGTATGTTTGCTCCACTCTCTGCAACATATCGGGTGCCCTTGGGTGCTAATACGACTTTCCACGGAGTCACATCGGTATGCACCTGCAAGATATTTAGGTGTTGATCCAGGAAGAAAACATGGATTTTGTAACGCATAAAAAAGGTGTGAATGGATCCACCGGGCGAAAATACCAATAGCTTGCGTTGTTGATTTAGTGGTCGGGTTATCGCGCCAGTAAGGCGCTTATGAAAGGAGTCCATCCACTCGACTTCTATCGTACTATCCGAGTTGCTGATCATTTCATCAGTTTCTCAACGAGCCCGGAATCCAGGAATTGAACGATAATAGGAACGCTTATAATCATAAAAGTGATTGGGAAAAGCAGGCCAACCAACGGAAACAGCATTTTTACAGGTGCTTCATTGGCTTTTTTTTCTGCTCTTAGAAAACGTTCTTTTCGGCGCTGTTTGGCTTGGTTGGCGAGCATATTCGTGATGCTGCCGCCTGTTTCTTCAGCCTGGATGATTGCCGCCGTGAAGTTGGTAATGGCGGGTATATCTATTCGGGTGGAAAAGTTTTCCAGGGCTTCTGCGCGCGCGAGTCCGGTTCGAATATCGCGTTGATATTTGACCAACTCTCTTTGCAGGGCGCCCCCAGGTATCCTGTTGATACCCTGTTGCACGGCGCCGGCAAAAGGTAATCCGGCTCGCATCATCAGTACCAGCAGGTCGAGGAAGAAAGGGAAGGCTTTTTCCATCTCATGCTTGCGCTGTTTGATCTTGTCGTTAAGCCAGATGTCCGGATAGGTGTGCCCCAGCACTGCGAGTCCGCCCAGGACTGCAACGGTTTTTGGCAGATCGGTCATGCCGGTAAGCTGAGTGATCAAGTAACCGAAGCCCAGTGCCAGCAACAGAGAAAAGCGCCTAAGGGCAAAAAATTCAGAGGGACTCAGCGAGTAAAGTAGATCTGCCTTCAGTAACTTTAACCGCATGATCTCTAGTTTTTCTGGCTGTGTTTTCTTTTCGAAGATGTTTGTATACGCGCGTAGCAAAGGGCGGATATTGCGTAGTAGGAGCCCCAGGTTGCTGCTTTCCGAGCCGCTCAGGTCGATATCCGGCCTGGCATTGGCTTTGAGCAAAACCATGGGAATTAGAGTGGCAGACACCACCGTGGCGAGCACGGCAGCCAATGATATGTAAAGTAGAAGCTCAGACATCGATATTGACTATTTTATAGATTGACCAGACGGCGAGGGTCAGCATGGCTGACATGACGGCAAGCATCAGCCAGCCCCAGGGCTCGTGGAAGAGTGCAGACATTTTTTCCGGCTCTTGATAGTAAAGTGCCAGGCCGACCCCAAACGGCAGCAGACTGATAACCCAGCCCTGTGCCCTTCCTGTTGCTGTCAGCGCGTCGATTTTTCCTTCGACCTGGGCCTTTTCCCGCAGTGTATCGGCGAGGATCTCTAGCGTATCGGCAAGGTTGCCCCCGACATTGCGTGATACCGAGATGGCAATATTCAGCAGATCCAACTCAGGGCATTTAAGCCGCTCTTTCATATCAAGTAAGGATTCTTCTACATCTTTGCCTACGCGGGTTTCTGCCACCAGCAGCGCAAACTCCTGGCTAAGAGGCTTGGGTTGCCTTGCCGCCAGCATCTCCAGCCCTTTGCTTAGACTCCCGCCCCCCTTCATCGAAGCAGCGAGGGAAGAAAGAGCATCCGGTAACTGATAGACGAACTCCTTGCGGCGCTTTCTTTTGATGAGCCAGTGATAGACCCAGGGTGTCGACAGGCCCGCTATGAGGCCGAGAATGAGGCCAAAGAAGCCCATTAAAAAGAAAGCGCCAGTGACGCACGCAGCACAGGTGATCACAGTGGTTGTGATCACCTGTGCTGATGAGGTGGAGATGAAGCTCTGTTTGAGCTGGGTGTCGACATGGTCTACCACTTTGACGTGGTAGAGGGCGAGCAGCGCCTTGCCGTACTTGACGCTCAGATAACAGAGCAAAAGCGTGGCGGCAAAAATCAGGACGAGCGAACCCGTCATCAGGGTAGTAGCCAATTCCATGGCAATATTCCTTCTTTCATGAAGACCGCCATGATAACGAACGTTTTGGCCGATTCAATGGCTGTTTATAAAATAAACGTTTTCATCCCACAGTTACTCTATGCGGAGCCTGGGTCTTATTAATGCGACGGGAAAGTTCGAAAGCGAATGTTACTCAAAGCGATGAAAGTAGCGTCTAAATTTGGCGACAAGGTGATTGGCTATAGGCGGCTATTTAGAGAGCTGAGCGTAGTTAGCCAATTATTGTGTTGAGCGGGCTATTTGAATAGCCACGCAGCGTAGCAGGAGCATCGAGTGCCGCTTTTATGCGCCCCATGAGTTCCCTGACAGGTGAATTTAGAGGAGACGTTGGTGTGTTCGCGGGGCTCAGGGGGCGAGTTGCAGCCTTCCCTGAGCCGGGTCTTTAGGCTTGTTACTTGCCGATACAGAACGAACTGAAAATCCGTCCAAGCAGATCATCGGGGGTAAATTCACCGGTAATTTCCCCCAGTGTCTGCTGCGCGAGGCGCAGATCTTCGGCGAGTAGCTCGCCGGCGCTATCGGTTTCGAGTTGCACCAGGCCGGTATGCAGCAGTTCATCCGCCCTTTCCAGCGCATCGATATGACGGCGGCGGGCCATAAATCCGCCTTCGGTGGTGGCGCTGAACCCCATTACCGATTTTAGATGCTCACGCAGCAGTTCCACGCCGCCACCCTCCTTCGCGGAAAGTGCGATCAGGGTGTGTTCGCCGGCCTGTTCTATACGGGGTGATTCGCCACTGAGGTCCGCTTTATTGCGAATCAACGTTACGTGATTGAGGTTATCCAGGTGATCGCCCAGTTCGGGCCAGAGAGCCAGCGGATCGGTGGTTTCTGAACGGGTGCTGTCGACCATCATCAGGATGCGATCCGCCTTGCGGATCTCCGCCCAGGCGCGCTCTATGCCGATCTGTTCCACCGCATCGGGTGCATCGCGAAGGCCAGCGGTATCGATGATATGGAGCGGCATGCCGTCGAGATGGATATGCTCGCGTAGCACGTCACGGGTGGTGCCCTCGATATCGGTGACGATGGCGGTCTCACGCCCGGCCAAGGCGTTGAGCAGGCTGGACTTGCCGGCATTGGGGCGGCCGGCGATTACCACCGTCATCCCTTCGCGCAACAGGCTGCCCTGGCGTGCTTCCTGACGTACCTCGGCCAGTTGGGCGATGATCTCTTTGAGATCGTTAAGCACCTTGCCGTCGGCGAGGAAGTCGATCTCCTCTTCGGGGAAGTCGATCGCCGCTTCCACATAGATGCGCAGCTGAATCAGTGCTTCCACTAGAGCATGCACCCGTTTCGAGAACACCCCCTGGAGTGAACGCAGTGCGCTGCGGGCGGCCTGTTCCGAGGAGCTGTCGATCAGGTCCGCGATCGCTTCCGCCTGGGCCAGGTCGAGCTTGTCGTTGAGGAAGGCGCGCTCGGAGAATTCACCGGGACGTGCAGGCCTAGCGCCCAGGGCGATCAGTTCCTGCAGCAGCAGATCGAGGATCACGGGGCCGCCGTGGCCCTGAAGCTCAAGCACATCCTCCCCGGTGAACGAGTTCGGGCCGGGAAAATAGATCGCGATGCCCTGATCGATCTCTTCGCCCTGCTGGGCGTAAAAGCCGCAGTAGTGCGCGTGTCGGGGCTGGGGTTCGAAGCGCAGTATGCGCTTGCCCAGTTCCAGCGCCTGGGGGCCGGAGAGACGAATAATGCCGACGCCGCCACGTCCGGGAGCCGTGGCCTGGGCGACGATGGTGTCCTGTGCGATCTGCATAGCGTTCTGTTCTCGTTGCTTGATGGAGCGCGTTGATTGTTTGGCTACAGCGTACCGGAGAGCTTTTCCCGGATACAAAAAAGGCTCCCGAGGGAGCCTTTTAAGCTTAGGCGATCACGCCTTCTTGTCGTCTCCCGCCTCAATCTGGCGGTTGATGAGCCACTGCTGGGCGATCGACAGTACGTTGTTGCACAGCCAGTACAGTACCAGACCAGCCGGGAACCAGAGGAAGAAGAAGGTGAAGATGATCGGCAGCAGCTTCATGATCTTCGCCTGCATCGGGTCTGGCGGTGTCGGGTTCAGCATCTGCTGAATGAACATGGTACCGCCCATCAGGATCGGCAGGATGAAGTACGGGTCCATCTGCGACAGATCCTGGATGTAACCGAAGAACGGCGCGTGACGCAGCTCGATCGATTCCATCAGTACCCAGTATAGTGCGATGAAGACCGGCATCTGTACCAGGATCGGCAGACAGCCACCCAGAGGATTGATCTTCTCCTTCTGGTAGAGCTTCATCATCTCCTGGGACATCTTCTGACGGTCGTCGCCATACTGCTCTTTCAGGCGAGTCATCTCAGGGCCGAACTTGCGCATCTTGGCCATGGATTTGAACGCCTTGGCGTTCAGCTGGAACAGGGCGATTTTCACCAGCAGAGTGATACCGATGATCGCGAGGCCCCAGTTACCGACGATGGAGTGAATCCAGGTCAGGATGGTGTGCAGCGGGGATGCAATCCACCAGAGGATGCCGTAATCGACGGTCAGCTTCAGGTTGGGGGCAGTCGCTTCCATCTGCTCCTGATCCTTCGGACCGGTGTACAGAGTGGCGCTGACGCTCTGGCTCTCGCCCGCTGCCACATTAAATGACGGAGACAGGAAGCCAACGATGTAGTTGCCGTTCAGCTTGCGTGACTGGTAGGTGTATTCAGCACCCGGTGCCGGAACCCAGGCGCTCAGGAAGTAGTGCTGCACCATGGCGACCCAGCCATCGGGGCTGGACTGCTTGAAGCGCTCCTCATCCATATCGCCGAAGTCGACCTTCTGGTAGTTGTTCTCTTCGGTAGAGAACACCGCACCGAGGTAAGACTGCATACCCATGGATGTCTGCTGGGACGGATCAGCACTGCCATCGCGTTTGATCTGGCCAAACAGCACACCGTTCCAGGATTCCTGGCTCTGGTTGTCGACGATGTAGTCGAGACCGACGCGGTATTCACCCTTGTTGAAGGTGAAGCGCTTGGTGATGCTGACGCCGTTGTCCTGAGTCAGTTTCAGATCCACGTTCAGGCTGTCGTTATCACCGAGGGAGAACTCGGTGCTATCGACGCTGTACAGCGGGCGGCCGCCCTTCTGCGCATCGGGACCATCCTGGCCGACCAGGCCGCTCTGGGCGACATAGGTACGGTTGGAGTTCTGTTCCAGCAGGACAAAAGGATTGCCGGAGTTGAGTGCATCTTCATGCTTCGGCAGAGCAACCTTGATAATGTCACCACCGCGCGGGTCGATAACAACCTGCAGCACGTCGGTGGACACATTGATCAGCTCTTCGCTGGTCTGGGTCGCTGCGATAGCGGCCTGTGCATCAGCATTGGCTGCCTGGGGCACATCCGGGCTGGCATCAGAGGCTGCACCGACGACAGGAAGCTCGGCTTCGCTGTTGTTGGCGTAGGCGGATACGGTTTCAGCCTGCTGCGTGGTGGCAGTCTGTTGCTGAGCGGGACCGTAATCATCGTTCCACTGCAGAACCAGCATGTAGGAAATTAATGCCAGGGCGGCAATCAGTATGACTCGCTGTACATCCATGGCGAAGAAACCATCAACCTTTTTTGTGAGCTTTTTGGGCTTTCTTGATCAATCTGGACCAGCTGCGCTCAATCATCCGGTGTAAGTCGGGATTATCGAGCGTATCCAGGCCACGGCGGGCGAGAATGACGATATCCACTGCGGGGAGCTCGTGCTGATGCAGGCGAAAAGACTCGCGAATGATACGCCGAACGCGGTTGCGTTTGACAGCCCGCCGGATGTTTTTTTTGGAAATGACGAACCCGATTCTCGGGCGTCCAAGGTCATTGGGCGAGGAAAGAATGAGCAGCGGCTGCTCAGAGACCTTGAAGGCTGCATTGTCGAACACACGCTTGAAATCCCTGCCAGTCAACAAGCGTAACTGGCGGGGATAATCGAAATCGGCCATGCAGTCGTTTAACCCTGCGGGCTGAATCAAGCAGAAAGGCGTTTACGGCCTTTAGCACGGCGACGGTTCAGAACCTGACGGCCGTTCTTGGTTGCCATGCGTGCACGGAAACCGTGGTTGCGTTTGCGCTTAAGTACGCTCGGTTGGAATGTTCTTTTCATTGCCTCAGTCCTACTTACGTTCTGTACGTGAGGTGCTGATCCACGTATAGGTCAAAAAAATTAAGACGCGAGATTCTAGTGAATCCCCTGGGCGGATGCAAACCTTTTGTATGCTTTTTGAACGTTTTTCGCCAGCGCCGCAGGTCTCGGTGTCGACTCTGCAGATTCTCGCAACCTATATATAAGGAAGAAAGAGACCTCTCATCTCATTCTGGTGAGTTCTTCACAAGGGGGTTGGATATTTTTGTTTGTAACTGAATCTTTTCTTTAATAAATAAGCAGATAGTTTGTTTGTAAGTCTTTTGAAAGGCTGTTTTTAAGCTGTGTTGGTATCCCTGGCCGTGGATAAGAAGTGTCGTAGAGGCTGTTTATCCCGCGCGAGAGGCCGATAACAGCCGATCTAAAAAAGTTTGCTCACAGCTGTGTATAAGTTCGGTTTGAGTGGTTAGAATAGCGGTCCATCGATAACAAGACCGGGTGGGTTACCCCTAGGGCAGTGACCTCCTGGCGTTCGTTTTAGTGCATTTTCAGGGGTCAAGGAATGTCGGTCGAACTTTGGGAGCAGTGCCTGAAGAGCCTGCAGCAGGAGTTTCCTGCCCAGCAGTTCAATACCTGGATTCGTCCATTACGGGCCGATGACGCCGAGACTGCACTGGTGCTTCTGGCGCCGAACCGTTTCGTTCGCGACTGGGTTGCCGACAAGTTTCTGTCCCGTATCCGCCAGGTCGTCGCCGATGTGACCGGTGATATCAGCACCGAGGTGCGTCTGGAGATTGCTGGCAAGGCGGGTCAGAGCGCAGGTGCGGCCAGCTCTATGGCAGCGCGCCGGCGCACCGCGCCGATCCGTAAACGTCAGCAGACCAGTGCCATGAATGAAATGGCGCCCTCCGCCGATCTGGCGCCAGAACCTGCGTCCGCTGCTCCCAGCGTAAGTACGTCAGCACCTGCTGCGCCGACGCAGACGATGCCAGCGTCTACTCAGCCGGTGGATGAGGGCTACAGCATCGAGCCTCAGCTTGAGCTCGATATGCTGCCCAGCGACGATCGCATGCCGATGCGCAGCGAGCGCCGGGTTGAAGTCGAAGGCAGCGTGCGCCATCAGTCGAACCTGAACCCGTCGTTTACCTTCCAGTCGTTCGTACAGGGTAAATCCAACCAGCTTGCGCTGGCGGCTGCACAGCAGGTGGCGGATAACCCGGGCGGCGCCTACAACCCGCTGTTTATATATGGCGGCGTTGGCCTCGGTAAAACCCACTTGATGCATGCCGTGGGTACCGAGATGCTTAAGCGCAACCCGAATGCGCGCATCGTCTACCTGCACTCCGAGCGCTTCGTGGCCGACATGGTCAAGGCGCTGCAGCTGAATGCCATCAACGACTTCAAGCGCTACTACCGCTCCGTTGATGCGCTGCTGATCGATGATATCCAGTTCTTTGCCGGCAAGGAGCGCTCCCAGGAGGAGTTTTTCCACACCTTCAACGCTCTGCTTGAAGGCGGCCAGCAGATGATTCTGACCTCCGACCGCTATCCGAAAGAGATCAGCGGCGTTGAGGAGCGACTCAAATCCCGCTTTGGCTGGGGCCTGACGGTGGCGATCGAGCCGCCAGAGCTGGAAACCCGCGTGGCGATCCTGATGAAGAAAGCTCAGGAAGCGAAGGTCGATCTGCCGGACGATTCAGCCTTCTTCCTGGCGCAGAAAATCCGTTCCAATGTCCGTGAACTCGAAGGCGCGCTTAAACGCGTCATCGCCAACGCCCATTTCACCGGCAATGCCATCAATACTCCCTTTATAAAAGAATCACTTAAGGACCTGCTGGCATTGCAGGACAAACAGGTTAGTATTGACAACATTCAGCGTGTTGTTGCGGATTACTACAAGATTAAAGTGTCCGACCTGCTATCCAAGCGGCGTAGCCGGTCGGTGGCACGTCCGCGTCAGGTGGCGATGAGCCTGGCGAAAGAACTGACCAACCACAGCCTGCCGGAGATCGGCAACGCTTTTGGTGGTCGCGATCACACCACGGTGCTCCATGCCTGTCGCAAGATCAAAGAATTGCGCGAGAGTGATACGGACATCGCCGAAGATTACAAAAACCTGCTGCGTCATCTGACGGCGTAGTACTCGGATCCTGACAAGGTAGACAGCCATGAGATTCGTAATTTCCCGTGAAGCACTTATCAAGCCGCTGCAGTTGGTAGCCGGCGTAGTGGAGCGTCGTCAGACGTTGCCGGTGCTTTCCAATATCCTGCTTGTCGCTGAGGGCAATCAGCTCTCCCTGACCGGTACGGATCTGGAGGTCGAGTTGATCGGTCGTGTCGAACTGGATGAGCCCGCCGACGCCGGCTCCGTGACGGTTCCGGCGCGTAAGCTGATGGACATCTGTAAATCCCTGTCGGACGATGCCCGCATCGAGCTTGAGCTGTCCGGTCAGAAGATGATCATCAAGGCCGGCCGCAGCCGCTTCTCGCTTTCGACGCTGCCGGCCAGCGAATTCCCGAACGTGGAAGACAGCCCGCAGGCGATGCAGCTGACGCTGCCGCAGTCTGCACTGCGTCACCTGATCGACCAGACCGGCTTCTCCATGGCGCAGCAGGATGTGCGTTACTACCTGAACGGCATGCTGCTTGAGGTGAAGGATGGCACTCTGCGCGCCGTATCCACCGATGGCCACCGTCTTGCTACCGCTATCAGCGATGTGGAGATGGACAAGGAGCTGCAGCACCAGATCATCGTGCCGCGCAAGGGTATCCTGGAACTGGCCCGTCTGCTGCAGGGTGGCGACAACCCGGTAAGCCTGGTGATCGGCGCCAACCATATTCGCGCCAACGTAGGTGACTTCACCTTCACCTCCAAGCTCGTTGATGGCAAGTTCCCGGATTACCAGCGCGTTATCCCGCGTAACGGCGATAAGGTGATGCTGGGCGACCGCCTGGAGCTGCGCCAGGTATTCAGCCGTATCGCGATCCTTTCCAACGAGAAGTACCGTGGCGTACGCCTGTCACTGTCAGACGGCATGCTGCAGGTGATGGCGAACAACCCGGAGCAGGAAGAAGCGGAAGAGACCGTAGCGGTTGACTACGAGGGCAGCACCCTGGAGATCGGCTTCAACGTGAACTACCTGCTGGATGTGCTTTCCATTCTGAACTCCGACGTGGTGCGTTTCACCCTGTTTGATTCCAACAGCAGTGCGCTGATCGAAGGCTTCGAAGAGCCGGATGCCACTTACGTCGTCATGCCGATGCGCATGTGATATTGATGTAAGCGCTCACTTACAAATATGTGAGCGCTTACTCCTCCTCTGATCCTCTTTTATGCTGATCTCCCAACTGCAGGTCCGGAATCTGCGAAATCTCGCAGATGTTAATCTGACACCCTCCCGACGGATCAATCTGCTGCATGGCGAAAACGGCAGCGGCAAAACCAGTCTCCTTGAAGCGATCCATCTGCTTGGTCTTGGGCGTTCATTCCGGACCCAGCAATATAGGCAGGTGATTCAATCCGGCGAAGATGAACTGCTGGTGTTCGCCCAGATCGATCCCCAGGGCAGCGGTGAACAGCGACCGCTCGGTATCAGTCGCGCCCGCGAGGGCGAGCTTAAGGTGCGCTACGCTGGAGAAAGTCTCGGCTCTGCCGAGCTCGCCAGCCTGATGCCGCTGCTGGTGATCAACTCGGATACCTTCGCGTTGCTGGAGGGATCGCCATCGATTCGGAGACAGTTTGTCGATTGGGGCGGATTCCATTCAGATCCCGGTTTTATTCGCCTCTGGCGCGGCTTCCATCGTGTACTTAAACAGCGAAATTCATTACTGAAATGTGGTAAAATAGACGCCCGCGTCAGGGCTCTCTGGGATGCCGAGTTGGTGGCTTTTGCCGAGCCGCTCAGCGAGCTCAGAGCCGCCTATGTCGAAGCGCTGAAACCGGTGTTCGATGAGATACTCGGTGAGTTGCTCAAGGGCGTCAGCGTGGAGCTGCGTTTCTCTCGCGGATGGGATGCCAAGCGATCACTGGCAGAGGTGCTTGAAGAGAGCTTCGAGCGCGATCTGCGTCAGGGTTTCAGCAGTAGCGGCCCTCAACGTGCGGATCTTCGTTTCCGCGCTGATGGGCAGGACGCCGCCGAGCGTCTGTCACGGGGACAGAAAAAACTGGTCGTCAGTGCACTCAAGCTGGCTCAGGGAGCGTTATTTTATCGCCAGAGCCAGAGAGCCTGCGTTTACCTGATTGATGACCTGCCGTCGGAACTGGACGAGAGGCACTGCCGCCAGTTCTGCCGTTTTTTGGAAAACAGTGCCAACCAGTGCTTCATCACCTGTGTCGATCCGGGCCTGCTGAGTCAGGTCTGGGAGCCGGACACGCCGCTGGCGTCGTTCAGGGTCGATCAGGGAACAATATCGCAGTCTGCTGCACCAGGAGAACAAGATGAGCGGTGAAAACCAGAGCTATGATTCGTCCAGTATCAAGGTACTGAAGGGGCTGGATGCCGTCCGCAAGCGGCCCGGGATGTACATCGGGGACACGGACGACGGCAGCGGTTTGCACCATATGGTGTTCGAGTTGGTCGATAACGGTATCGACGAGGCGCTGGCCGGCTACTGCTCCGAGATCGGTGTGATCATCCACCCGGATGAGAGCGTCACCGTTTCCGATAACGGTCGTGGTATCCCCACAGATATCCACAAGGAAGAAGGTGTATCCGCTGCCGAAGTTATCATGACCGTGCTCCATGCCGGCGGTAAGTTCGATGACAACACTTATAAGGTGTCCGGTGGCTTGCACGGTGTAGGTGTTTCCGTTGTAAACGCTCTGTCCAGCGAGCTGCGCCTGACCATCCGTCGCGCCGGCAAGGTGCACGAGCAGGTGTATCACCACGGCGTTCCGGCCAAGCCTCTCGAGATCATCGGTGAAACCGAATCGAGCGGTACCATCGTCCGCTTCAAGCCCTCTGAAGAGACCTTCAGCAATATCAACTTCCAGTACGACATCCTGGCCAAGCGCCTGCGCGAACTGTCGTTCCTCAACTCCGGCGTGCGTATCCGCCTGAAGGATGAGCGTAGCGGTCGTGAAGAGGTGTTTGAGTACGAAGGTGGTCTGGCGGCGTTTGTTGAGTTCCTGAACCAGAACAAATCACCGGTTAACAAGATATTCCACTTCAACGCCATGCACGAAAACGGTGTTGGCGTTGAGGTGTCGATGCAGTGGAACGACAGCTTCCAGGAAAGCCTGCACTGTTTCGCCAACAACATCCCGCAGCGTGACGGTGGTACCCACCTGTCCGGCTTCCGCGCCGCGCTGACGCGCTCGCTGAACAACTACATCGAATCCGAGCAGCTCAACAAGGGCGGTAAGGTCGCTACCAGCGGTGATGACAGCCGTGAAGGTCTGACCGCGATCATCTCGGTGAAGGTTCCGGATCCGAAGTTCTCCTCCCAGACCAAGGACAAGCTGGTCTCCTCAGAGGTCAAAACCGCGGTTGAGCAGCTGATGTCTCAGCAGCTTGGCGAGTACCTGCTGGAGAACCCGCAGGACGCCAAGGCAGTTGTTCAGAAGATGATCGATGCGGCGCGTGCCCGTGAAGCGGCGCGTAAGGCCCGTGAGATGACCCGCCGTAAGGGAGCACTGGATATTGCAGGTTTGCCGGGCAAGCTGGCTGACTGTCAGGAGAAGGATCCTGCGCTTTCAGAACTCTACCTGGTGGAGGGTGACTCCGCAGGTGGTTCCGCCAAGCAGGGTCGTGACCGTCGTACCCAGGCCATTCTCCCGCTCAAGGGTAAGATCCTTAACGTTGAAAAGGCGCGCTTTGACAAGATGCTGACCTCTGCCGAGGTGGGCACGCTGATCACCGCGCTGGGCTGCGGTATCGGTCGCGATGAATACGATATCGAAAAGCTGCGTTACCACCGCATCATCATCATGACCGACGCCGACGTGGATGGCTCGCACATCCGTACGCTGCTGCTGACCTTCTTCTTCCGTCAGATGCCTGAGCTGATCGAGCGCGGATACATCTATATCGCTCAGCCGCCGCTGTACAAGGTCAAGAAAGGTAAGCAGGAGCAGTACCTCAAGGACGATGAGGCGATGGAAAACTACCTGCTTCAGGGCGCTCTGGACGGTGCCGAGCTGTACATCAATGAAGATGCACCGCCTGTATCCGGTACCGCGCTGGAAGATCTGGTCAGCCGCTATCGCAAGGTCGAGAAGACCATCGATCGCCTGAGCCGTATCTACCCGCAGGCGGTACTGAACCAGCTGCTTTATCTGCCGACGCTGAAGGCTGAGGATATGGCCTCACAGGAAGCTGTTGAAAACTGGGTCAAGGCGCTGGATGAAGCACTGATCGCCTACGCCACCAACAGTGCCGAAAGCTACACCTGCAGTGTTGAGCTGGATAAGGAAAAGAGCATCTACATCCCGCGTGTACGCCGTATCCATCACAGTGTCGCCACCGATTATGTGCTGGACTCGGATCTGTTCCGCTCCAAGGATGTGACCAACATCGTGCAGCTGGGTGAAGAGCTGCAGTCTCTACTGGATGATGGAGCCTTCCTGAAGCGCGGAGAGCGCCGCTTTGAGCTCAATGATCTGGGTACAGGTATTCGCTGGCTGATGGACCTTTCGCGCCGTGGTAACGCCATACAGCGCTACAAGGGTCTGGGTGAGATGAACCCGGACCAGCTGTGGGAAACCACCATGGATCCGGATGCCCGTCGCATGCTGCAGGTATCGATCGAAGATGCGATCGCCGCGGATCAGCTGTTCACCACGCTCATGGGCGACGAAGTTGAGCCGCGCCGTAACTTTATCGAGGCCAACGCGCTGAACGTATCCAACCTGGACGTCTGATCAGTTTCAGGTATGAAAAAAGCAGCTTCGGCTGCTTTTTTTGTGTCTGGTGTTTCGAATTGAATCCAGTTCAATGGCTGTTTTATAACCAGTAGCGTGGATACTTCCCGGGGTGCTGAAGCTGGTTGATCGCCCAGGCGAAGGCGACGATAACCAGGGAGCCAGCCAGGACCGGTGACACCAGGTAGCTGAACGGTGCATGGGCCAGGATCACCACGATGGGATCGGCCCCCGCGGGCGCGTGCACGGTCCGGGTCAGCTGCATCGCGGCTAAGGCCAGTGCGACAGCAACCGCCAGGGCGATCCAGGAGTCGCCGAGCAGTTGTGCCGTGATCAGGCCGATCAGCGTTGCGATCAGGTGACCACCTATGATCGCGCGTGGCTGGGCCAGGGGTGAGTCCGGTACACCAAATGCCAGCACGCAGCTGGCACCGAAAGGCGCCATGAGCCAGGGGGTTCCGGATATCAGGCTCAACCAGCCGGTGGTGGCGATCGCCAGGCCAGCGCCCAGGGATGAGAGCGCGATAAATCGGAGAGAGGGTGCGGCCGGCGCGCCGGACCTTAACGCTGAGGGGAAACGCATATTGAGGCTCCTGCCTTCTTATTGCTGCTGATTTGTTGCGCAAGTATACCGATCGGTGTACAAAGGTAAACAGAACGGTATATTCCAGAGAGAGCAACAATGTCCACTGCTGACAGGATCGTTACAGCCGCACTTGCGCTGTTTTATCGAAACGGCTTTCATGCCTCAGGGGTTGATCTGCTGAGTGCTGAAGCGGGCGTGACCAAGCGTACGCTCTACAAATATTTTCCCAGTAAGGATGAGTTGATCGAATCGGCTCTTCAGCTTCGGCACGAGCAGTTTATGGCGTGGCTTAAGCAGCATGTTGCTGCGGCGGCTGTCGAAGATGGCCCCCTCGCTTACATCGATTTTATCGGTAACTGGGTTGCTGACGCGGAGTTTTGTGGCTGCGCTTTTATTAACGCAGCAGCGGAGTATGCCGCTCCGGAGCAGATTCCGCACAGACTGGCTGATCAGCACAAGGAGGAAGTTAGGGCCTTGGTAGTCAATCTATGCACGGAGGCTGGAGCAAAAGATGCGGTGTCGGTGGCTGACTCGCTATTTCTCATTGGTGAAGGTCTGATCGTTGCGAGCCAGGTGCGGGGCTATAACGAGTCGCTGGTTCAGAATGCGAAAAAGGCCGCCACTCTTCTGTGGGATGCGGCCCGTTAGCGTTGTTCTTTGCTTTGCCCTTTCGGTGGTCTGCAGGCATCTGCTGCTGTTGTTTCAGCAGCATTCCTGTTCCAGGTACCAAAGCAGCTCGAGCCCCTCTTCATCTTCGATCTGCTCGAGGTATTCGTTCAGCGTGTTCATTTGAGCGCCGATAAAGAACAGATCATCAACCCCCATCTTGGCTTTCTCGTTTAGCTTGTGGGTGAAGTAATCGATCCAGGGCGTTGCACCATTTTTTGTCTCCAGGTGCTGATTGATACGCCGCATAAAATCGGTAGCACGTTGGTCACAGTCCAGTCCGCAGAAGCTCACATACCTGTCTTTTTTGAGCGAAAGATCATTCATATTCTTGCCCTCCTTTGCTTATGATTGGCCAGGAGGTCAGGGTACGTTGCTCTAATCGGGGTGTCTGTCAGCCAGCTGACAGGTCGTCTGCGGTCAGTGTCAGTGTCTCACTATCAAGAACCTGGTAGCTTCGTCGACCGGTGCGACGAATCAGGTGCTCGCGCTCCATACGGTTGATGATGGTGGAAAGGGTTTGGCGTGATGTACCCAGCAACGTCGCCAGGCGTTCGGTGCTGTCGCACACGGTAAACGGCACCGCGCCGGACTCTTTGTGCTTGGTGAGGAGATATCGGGCGAGCCGGCTCTCCACGGAACGAAACGCCAGGTCTTCGATCAGCTCGAGGCAGGTGCTGACTATCCCGCCGATCTCCCTGAGCGCAACGATCGCCATATCAGGCTGGCGGGTGATCAGGGCACGCAGCTCACTCATGGGCCAGCTCAGGATCGTTGATGGTTCGACCGCTTCAATCCAGGTTGGCGTGTGAGTGACAAACAGACTGCCAGCTTTAAGATAACGCAGGGTCTGCTCCTTGGCTCCGCCAACAAGGCAGACTCGGGCGCGGCCCTGTTCGATAACGAATACACGGTTGTTAGAGTTGTGGGGTGCGCTTATCAACGCGCCCACTTCGTAGTGATCCCGCCTTCCCTGCTGCAGGTTTCCGGTCCAGGTATTCATCACGCACTGGCCTTAAGATCGGCAGCAAGTGCACTATCCATCGTTCTGGCATGGATGTCGAACCAAGCCAGAAGACTGTCGTTTAGCCAGGCCTTGGCCATCATTCCTCGCCCTGCCTGGACCCGCTCGTTGAAGCGCGTCATATCACCGAGGATGCGTTGATGGTCTGCACGGTGCTCCTTGTATGCACCGTGCTGAATCGAGATCATTCGCCGCTCCTCTTCGTCAAAGTGAGCTTGGGTGTGATCCAGCAGCTTTTTAAACTTATTGGCGAATTCTGAGCCGGTAGTCGCAGCGGTTTCCTGGCAGTGGCGTAGAAATTCCTGGTGGGTGGTATCCATGCCGGCGTCACCCAGTTGGTAGTTATTGTCAAACTGGCTAAGCATCTGGTTCGCTGACAGCATCGCCCTTTCCTCTCTTTCGGTGTTTAACTTCGAGGTATTGCAAAAGCAGTACCAGTGCTGGAAAGAGTTCTGCCGCTACGACATGACGGGCGGCGCGGGCCTGCTGAACGTTTTCAGCTTCATCTATCAGTTTTCGTGTCCTGAGGTCGTCGCAAAGCTGACGAAATAATGTTCCACGTGGAACAAAACTAACTCGGTTCGAGTTAGGCTCAAGGTGTCGGGTACAAGTGCTGAGGAATGGGCGTCGATCAGGCGATAAAAAAGCCCCTGTGATGGCGCTTCTTGTAGCTGAGCTGCTTAGCTTGAGGCTGTTTTGGTCGTTTCTACCAGGTAAATAGAGATAGGCTCAGAATTAAGGCAACCAGGTCGCAGATCAAGGATACGCATAATGGCTTGCGACCGCAGCCTGTATCCAATACCCCTCTGGATTAGGAACGATTTAGAACTCTAAAAAGCCGCTTACCAAAGCTTCGTCCTGAGGTTCGTATAGGTGGGCCATGGTGTCCATCATTCTCAGAGATCGAGTGTAGCGCTCGCAGAAAATGGGACCCTTCCCCACGCGAGCGTGTGGTCAACCAGCTCTGCTGCGAGAAGCGTAAAGGCAACAAAGTAGCCGAATCGGCTTGGTCTGCCGGAGAGGATTAGCACAATGGCGAATATATTGAGACCCGCTCCGAGCTGACGGGCGAGCTAAACAAACTTACACAGAGCGATAAAGCTGGCGGCCTGAGTTAAAACATAATAGGTTTTAAGCTGCACAGAGAGTAGCGGCTGTAAAAGCATTAGAGTGATGATCCAAGCAGACTGTGTATCTAACAGGCCGGGTGCTTGGTTTGTGGAACCCATTTGCAAAAATGCGATATAAGTTTTTCGGCCGCGTATGCATATTACTCGGTTAACACACCAAAAAAAATTCCTTCGCGATCAGGTTCGCAAAAGGCTATCTCAATCTATTTAAGTTTTGGTTAGAACCCTGTGAAGACCGACCTCTCGCTGGTTGTGTCGCTTGCCTGGTTAATCGTCGAAGTCGCTAACTGCGTCAGTAACACCGGTTCGGTGGCCAGGCGCTCGTTTCAATTTATAAGGGTTCAATTTATATAGGGCTAAGTGATAACTGATTGGGTGCTGTTATTCGAAACGGGTAATGCGCTCCGGAGCCTTGCTCAAAACCTCAGTCAGCCAAGTCGCAGGTTCCACGTGGAACATGACCGAATCGCCTAAGCGCGTGGTTGGCTAATCAGTTGGGGCTAATCTGTTTTGGGTAAGGTGATCGAGTTCGACCACTTCCCTATGACCGACCCTGTCACAGCACCCAGAAACGTTTGGAAGCTCTTAGGATCATGATTAGCGGAACAAACTGGATATCCGCAGAGGCATTCGCATCACCCATGGCCTGAAGAGAGCCAGTCGCAGATGTCTCCGCATAGACCTTCTTCACATCCGGAAACAGAGAATACTCTCTACCGGTCTCCCCTTCGATGCCCGCCTGGAGAACCGAGCCGTAGGCGTCATCCACCTTGAAGTCAGCTATGGAGCCGTCTTTCGTGTCTGTTATCAGTGTGTAGTTAGTGCCCGGCCCTGCATACTGGGGTAGGCCTCCAGGCTTAGTCTGATAGCGAGTCACTGAAAGCGCGGCTGGCCCATAACTGACTTCTCCAAGTATCCCCGCCTCTGCAAGCTTACCTGTCCGTCTGAGGGGTGTCATTGGAGGAAAGCCCAAAGCCAGTCGCGCGGTCCAATACGGATCCGAATCGTAGTTAACGCCGAACGAGATACTGTTGTTGCTTGATGCTGTGGTGTTTCTATCCGGCACAGCTGATCCGTTCGGATAGGCTTTTGCATCAGGGATTAAACGGATATGGGCAGCACCGCCGAAGACGCTCCAGCGCGACTCTTCTCCCTTCGTGGAGGTGGGTGTTAGAAAGATAGCCGGCAGCGCAAAGAATGCCCAACCGTAATCTTTACGCATATAGAAACTCCTCGGGGCGATGTATTACCTGCGCCGCCCTGTTTTGTCTTAACTGTTTAAGCAAGCCGTGTGTCAGTCTTTTCCCGCGCGGATAATCGAGTCGGCAAAGCGTTCAGGATTGGTGAACAGGACTGCGTGACTGCCCTGGCATTTAACAAGACGGAACAGTCCCAGGCGTTCGGATAACCGAGGGTGCCAAGGGAGGCTGCGAGGAAGGACTGTATCTTGCGCGCAGTTTACAAAGTGCTAGCCCATGTGGAGTTCTAACAGTGGCCTGCTGAGATGGGCTAGGTCCGAGAAGGTTCTATAGGGATGGAGGTTAAGCTTCGCGTGGCACTTGTGAGCGAACTCCAGGGATGCGTTGTTCATAAAGCGCTTCCTGAATAGCGGAAATTGGAAGCCCATCATCGACTGGTTTTGTCGGCAGCCAGTGTGGTGAACAGTTCAGCATAGGGAGGTGAAACGAGATCCAGAAGCGATTCGCCGTGTTCGGGGGCGAAGGCGTTACAGAGAATAAGAGCGGTAACCCACGCCCCCGTAGCTATGGCCTGCCAGGCGTATATTGGTTAAGCCTTTGTCCTCGATGAAGTCGAACTGTGACTGGATGGGCTCTTCCAGCGTCGTAGTGCGTCGATCGTCACCGGAGCGGTTGCCAGCTAGTGTTGGGCAGAAAGCCTGGTGTCAGGCGTCCCGGATGCATTGTGCCGGGGCTTCCATTTATGCGCTCGCATGGCAGCCGCCATGAACCAGTTCATAGTTAACTGTCATATGAATATCCTCTGTTTTTGTTGTTTGAGGTTGAGTTAAATCCACTTTAACTAACGACTATGCCCGATGATGGGCCCTCGCTGTCAGGCTATGGTTTCAGCCTTCCGAAACTGGCTGGGTGTTAGTCCGGTTCGCTGTTTGAATGCTCGGGCGAAATGGGATGGATCCTGAAAGCCACAGCGATAGCCAATCTCTGCGAGCTTCAGATGTCTCAGGGAAGGTGTTTGTAACATTCGCTTATCGTTTTTACGCGTACAGCGCTCGGTGTTTTGGCAAAGTTTGTGCCCCTGCTGTAAGTGATCGGTGCAGTGTTCTAATCGAGATTGAGAGGCCCTTGGCAACATCCATAGCGTCCAGTCCGGCTTTAGCGCTACGTTGATCTATCAGTTACCTGGCGAGGTTGTCTAAGTCGGAGAAGGCGCTGTCGGTAATCCAGGAGACTTTTGCAGTGCCAGATAAAGGAGTGAGCCAACCTGATCTGCGATAAGGCGATCTGGTACGGCCTGTGAGCCTGCGTTTTTCGGTTTTAGCTGGATAAGCTAACTGGAGAGTGCCGGCCCCCAGCCGTCGCTTCCGTCTATCCGTTGGCCGAGGTGGTCGGTTGGTGTGTCGGTCCAGGTCTCAAACCAGGCTAGGGGGCGAAGACTGAAAACTCCTCAAGGGAGAGAAGGGTATGCTCTTGCCACGAGTCCACCAGGGCCATATCACCGGTGTGCAGTCTTCCGCTTTTGTGATTCTGTTGCGCCCTTCACTCTGTGCCCTCCACCCTACACTCTGCAACCTCAACCTGGTTGTAGATCAGGTAGTAATAATTTGTATCTGTGCGCGAGATATCTAATTTACTGCGATAGCCCCGCTGGGCGGCGCCGGTTACCTCATTCAGCATCTGCGCATCCGCCCTGGCGGGTGGCCTTCAATTCTGCGATGAATGCCGCCTTCAGTGCGGAGGTAGCTTTCATATCGAGAAACGCCTCGCAGACAGAGTCTCTCCAATAGTCGAGTCGTTAGTTATCTGGGGTCGTATTGGTCGCCGAGATCCTTCCGATAATTAATTCCTGTCCTTATTTCTATTGGGTGCTCAGTACGCAGGTTGAAAGCGCCTTCCAGTCTGGCGGTGTACGTAACAGATTAGGTCGAGATACCAGGTTCGCTTCGGTTTGAAGATTCGATGTTCTGGTCATAACACGGGCTTTTATTGATTGGGTGATTAGAGGGTATTCATATCAATGAGGGTGGTGTGTGCTGTGGGTTAGAGTGTTTCACGTGAAACACTCTGGATGAGACTCTCTGTAACCGGCGGATGGATAAATGTGGTAGAGAGCGTGGTTCCACGTGAAACAAAAAAAGGCCCCTTGCGGGGCCTTTACTGTGGCTTTGCCAGCTAGCTTAGCCAGCGATCAGGGAGATGTCCGCAACGCCGAGGAACAGGTTGCGGAGCTTGGTGAGGAGCGCGAGACGGTTGCCGCGAACCCTCTCGTCGTCTGCCATTACCATTACTTCGTCGAAGAAACGATCCACCGGAGCCTGGAGTTTAGCCAAAGCTTCAAGCGCATTCTGGTACTCGCCCTTTTCGAAGACCGGAGCAAGCTCCGCTTCCAGTGCAGTAACCTGCTTCGCCAGCTCAACTTCCGCTGCATCGGTCAGCAGTGAGCTATCAACGCTGTCTGCGACCTCGCCTTCCTGCTTGCTGAGGATGTTGCTGACGCGCTTGTTAGCGGCCGCCAGGGATGCGGATTCCGGCAGTGTACGGAAGTGAGAGACTGCTCGTACGCGGCGGTCGAAATCCAGAGGCTTGGTCGGACGCAGGGTATGAACGGCGATGTAGTTATCGACGCTGATACCACGCTCTTCGTACCAGGCGCGGAAGCGCTCGAGCATGAACTCAAGCACCTGCTCAACCACACTGTCCTGTGCCGGCAGCTGACCGTACTGGTCTGCAGCAGCTTGAAGCAGTGTGCGCAGGTCTAGAGCCAGATCGTTCTCAACGATAATGCGCAGTGTACCCAGGGTGGCACGACGCAGGGCAAACGGATCCTTGGAGCCGGTCGGCGGCTGGTTGATACCGAACAGGCCGACAAGTGTGTCGAGGCGGTCAGCGATGGCTACCGCGATACCGGTCTTGGTCTGCGGCAGTTCGTCGCCGTGGAAGCGCGGCATGTAGTGCTCGTTCTGAGCGAGTGCCACCTCTTCCGGTTCGCCGTCGTTCAGCGCATAGTGGTAACCCATCAGGCCCTGAAGCTCAGGAAACTCCAATACCATCTCAGATACCAGGTCCGCCTTACACAGCAGCCCTGCGCGGGATGCCTGTGCGCTGTCGCCACCGATCTGGTCGGCGATCAGGCCGGCGAGACCGCTGATACGGGTGCTCTTCTCGAAGACGGTGCCCAGCTCGTTCTGGAACACGATCTTCTTCAGCGCTTCGGTACGTGATTCCAGCGTCTGCTTCTTGTCGGTCTCGAAGAAGAATGCCGCATCGGATAGACGCGGACGGATCACCTTCTCGTTCCCTTCGATCACAAGCTGCGGATCACGGGACTCGATATTGGCCACGGTGATGAAGTACGGCATCAGCTTGCCGTCGTTATCCAGTAGGTGGAAGTACTTCTGGTGGTCCGCCATGGAGGAGATCAGCGCCTGAGACGGTACTTCCAGGAAGCGTGCCTCGAAGCGTCCGGTCAGTGCCACCGGCCATTCGTTAAGGGCACAAACCTCTTCCAGCAGGCCTTCGTCGATAACCACGTTGCCGCCGACCTTTTCGGCTTCAGCCAGCAGCTGGGCGCGGATCAGTTCCTGGCGCTCTTCGAAGTCGGCCAGTACTTTGCCCTTCTCTTTCAGCGTTTCGGCATACTGACGGCCGTCGAACAGTTCGATCGGCTCGTTGTAATGGAAACGGTGACCGCGGGTGTGACGGCCGGCGGTGTGGCTCATGATCTCGCAGGGAACGACTTCATCACCGAACAGCAGTACAACCCATTTTACCGGACGCACGAATTCCGCACGGGATGAACCCCAGCGCATCCGTTTCGGAATCGGCAGGTTATCCAGTGCCTGGGTGATCACTTCGGCCAGAAGCGGAGCCACAGGCTGTGCGGGAGTGACTTTCTCGAAGCTGTACTTGCCGCCTACAACGCTGAGCTGGTCCACTTCGGTACCGCATTTACGTGCGAAGCCCTGCAGCGCCTTGGACGGGTTGCCGTCGGCATCGAAGGCGATCTTTTCCGGCGGGCCCTGAACGGTAATACGGTTTTCAGGAACCTCGGTGGGCAGATCGGTAGCCAGAACGGCCAGGCGGCGCGGAGCGCCGTACGCCTTGAAAGTGGTACCGGACAGTTGCTCTTTACCGAGCAGGCTTTCCAGGCCGCTACGGATGCCGCTTTCCAGTGCAGTGGAAAGGGCCTTCAACGCTTTCGGCGGAAGCTCTTCGGTGCCAAGTTCAAACAGAAAATCTTTTGCCGACATCAGTGGTTCTCCTCTTGGCTGGCGGCCATGACTTCATCTCGAATCTCCGGATCAGCGAGCGGGAAGCCAAGTGCCTTGCGGGAGTTGAAGTAAGCGTGAGCGACCTCGCGGGCCAGGGTACGAACGCGCAGGATATAGCGCTGACGTTCAGTAACGGAGATCGCGTGGCGAGCGTCGAGCAAGTTGAAGGTGTGTGATGCCTTAAGCACGTGCTCGTAAGCCGGCAGCGGCAGCGGTGTTTCCAGTGCCAGTAGCTTGTTGCACTCGCGCTCGTGGTAGTCAAAGCTGTTGAACAGGGTGTCTACGTCGGCGTGTTCGAAGTTGTAAGTGGACTGCTCTACTTCGTTCTGGTGATACACATCGCCATAGGTGACAACACTGCCATCCGGAGCGCGGGACCAGATAAGGTCGTATACGCTGTCCACTTTCTGCAGGTACATGGCGATACGCTCAAGGCCGTAGGTCAGCTCGCCGGTGACCGGGTAGCATTCCAGGCCGCCAGCCTGCTGGAAGTAGGTGAACTGAGTGACTTCCATACCGTTGAGCCAGATCTCCCAGCCAAGACCCCAGGCGCCCAGTGTGGGTGATTCCCAGTTGTCTTCGACGAAGCGGACATCGTGAACCAGCGGGTCTACGCCGATATGCTCAAGAGACTGCAGGAAGAGTTCCTGAATATTGTCGGGGTTAGGCTTGAGAACCACCTGGAACTGGTAGTAGTGCTGCAGGCGGTTCGGGTTTTCGCCATAGCGACCGTCAGTCGGGCGGCGGCTCGGTTGGACATAGGCTGAACGCCAGCGTTCGGGACCTATGGAGCGCAGAAAGGTCGCGGGATGAAAGGTGCCGGCGCCAACCTCGAGATCCAGCGGCTGCATCACGACGCAGCCCTGCTCCGCCCAAAACTGCTGCAGGGCCAGGATCAGTCCCTGGAAAGTGCTAACGTCTGGTTTAACCTTGTCAGTCACGGAAATCACCATTGAATTCGAAGTGGACAAAATAAGACGCGAATTATACATGATTGGACCGCTTATTGCGGTGCCGGGTACCGACAGAGGCGCTAATTTCCTGGGCTGGCACCGAGGTATGATGAAAGGTGCCGGCTTTATCATTGGATCAAAAACGCGTGCCGCTATAATGCGGCTACGGATCAACAACGGGATGGCCTGATTTGAAAGAGTTAAAAGCAGTTCTGGGGATCTTCTGTATGCGCCTGGTGGCTTTGCTGCCGCTGAGCATGGCTCAATGGCTGGGCCGGTGTATGGGGCGCTGGATCTACCGTCAGGGCGACAAGCAGCGGCTGTATACCAATACGCGGATCAACCTGGAACTCTGTTTCCCTGAAATGCCCAAAGCCGAGCGCGACAAGCTGACGAAGAAGAGCCTGGAAAATACCGGCTGTTCGTTGGCCGAGATGGGCGTGTCCTGGATCTGGTCGCCGGAGCGGGTGCTGGAAAAGGTCAAATCCGTGGTTGGCGAAGATCTCATCGCCGATGAACTTAACAACGGTCGAGGAATTCTGCTCATAGCCCCGCACCTGGGTAATTGGGAGGTGATGAACCTATACCTCTCACGGCGCTATCCGGTGACGGCCATGTACAAACCGCCACGACAGAAAAAGTTCGATGAGCTGATTTTGAAACGCCGTGCCCGCCTCGGTTCCAAAATGGCACCGGCGGATACCCGTGGCGTGCGCATGCTGATCAAGGCGTTGCGAGGCGGTGAAATCGTTGGGGTACTCCCTGATCAGGAGCCAGATCGCGAGGGTGGCGTGTTTGTGCCCTTCTTTGGCCAGCCAGCGCTGACCATGAAGCTGTTTCCGCAACTGGCGGCTCAGACCGGGGTGACGGTGATTTCCGGCTATGCAAAGAGGCTTGAAAACGGTGAAGGGTTTGAGCTGCGTTTTGCCAAAGCGGAAGCGGAGATCAATAACAAGGATGTGCAGATCTCAGCGGCGGCGATGAACCGCAGTATTGAGCATTGCGTTAATGAATGCCCAGAGCAGTATCAGTGGGAATATAAACGCTTCCACAGCCGTGAGGATGGTTCGGATAACCCCTACCGCCTGCCCTACCGCCTGCCCCGCCGCTAAGCGCTGTTAGCGGCGCCAGAAGGCCGGTGACAGCAGTACCAGGAAGGTAAATACCTCCAAACGACCCAGCAGCATCGCCAGGCAGAGAATCCACTTGGCGGTGTCGTTCAGGTCACCGTAGTGCAGCGATACCCCGCCAAGACCAGGCCCCAGGTTGTTCAGCGTCGCCCCCACCGCGGACCAGGCCGTCACCTGGTCCAGGCCGGTTGCCAGCAGACCGATCAGCATGATCACAAAGACCAGCAGGTAGACCGAGAAGAATCCCCAGACCGCTTCCAGCACATTGTCACTGATCGGGCGCCGGCCCAGCTTGACGGGAATAACCGCGCTCGGATGGATCAGGCGTAGCAGTTCGCGGTGACCCTGTTTGATGATCAGCAGTATGCGGATCACCTTCATGCCGCCGCCGGTGGAGCCAGCGCAGCCACCGGCGAAGGCGGCGACAAACAGCATGAACGGCAGCATCGCCGGCCAGTGGGCGAAATCAGCGGTGCTGAAGCCGGTGGTAGTCGCGATCGAGACCACCATGAAAACGGCTCTGCGCACCCCTTCCAGGGGCTTATAGGTGGCGTTAAGGATCAACGCCACAAAGGTGATCGCCGTTATCACGGCAAGCAGTGTCAGGTAGAACTTGAACTCCGGATCCTTGAAGTAGTGCAGCAGGGTCTTTTGGCGCCAGGCGAAGAAATGTAGACCGAAGTTCACGCCGGAAACGATCATGAATACCACGCAGATCGCCTCAATTACCGGGCTGTTGAAATAGGCGATGCTGGCATCGTGAGTTGAGAAGCCGCCGATGGCCACCGTCGCGAAGCTGTGTCCGATGGCGTCAAACAGGGACATCCCCGCGGCCCAGTAGCCCAGAGCGCAGGCAATGGTCAGGGACAGGTAGATATACCAGAGCGCCTTGGCGGTCTCGGTGATACGAGGTGTCAGCTTGGAGTCTTTCACCGGGCCCGGTGTCTCGGCACGGTAAAGCTGCATGCCACCGATCCCCAGCATTGGCAGGATCGCCACCGCCAGCACGATGATCCCCATACCGCCAAGCCACTGCAGCTGCTGACGGTAGTAGAGCAGCGATTTTGGCAACATATCCAGGCCGGTCATCACCGTCGCCCCGGTTGTTGTCAGGCCGGAGAGCGATTCAAAAATCGCATCGGTAAAGCTGAGATGCGGCGACTCCGACAGCTGCAACGGCAGGCTACCGGCCGCGGCCAGTACGCTCCAGAACAGCACGGTAATCAGGAAGCCGTCACGGGTGCGCAGATCCTGGCGCACGCCGTGCACCGGTATCCAGATCAAAAAGCCAGACAGCAGGGTGATAAAGAACGCGATAGCAAAGGCGTGCACCGCGCCATCATCGAAATAGAGCGAAACAGCCATGGGCGGAAGCTGGGTAATGCTGAAAATCATCAGCAGGATACCGAGGATGCGCAGTATCACTTTGAAATGCATTTACCGTGCTCGCTGTGGTTGATCTGCGTCTGGACGCTTGCTGTTTAGAAAAAGGTCAGACCGACCTGGAATAGCCTTTCCACATCGTTGATGCGGCGGTTATCGACCAGGAACAGAATGACGTGATCACCATTTTCGACCACGACATCATCATGGGCGATCAGTACTTCATTGCCACGGATGATGGCGCCGATGGTAGTGCCCGGGGGCAGCGCGATCTCTTCGATCATACGACCGACCACCTTGGACGATTTCGGGTCGCCGTGGGCAACCGCTTCCAGCGCTTCTGCGGCGCCGCGGCGCAGCGAGTGCACGGCGGCTACGTCACCACGGCGCACGTGGGTCAGCAGCGCACCAATGGTGGTCTGCTGCGGGGAGATGGCGATATCGATCGCACCACCCTGCACCAGGTCCACGTAGGCCGGATTGTTGATCAGTGTCATTACCGTGCGCACACCAAGACGCTTGGCCAGCATGGAGGCCATGATGTTGGCTTCGTCATCGTTGGTCAGGGCACAGAACACATCGGTATCTTCGATGTTCTCTTCCAGCAGCAGATCACGGTCGGAGGCGCTGCCGTGCAACACGATGGTCTTATCGAGCTGTCGTGCCAGCAGGTTACAGCGGCCGATATCGCGCTCGATGATCTTCACCTGCATCTGGTTTTCAATCGTGCTGGCCAGACGCGCACCGATGTTACCGCCGCCGGCGATGATGACGCGTTTATACGGATTGTCCAGGCGGCGCAGCTCACTCATCACGGCGCGGATATCGTTGCGCGCGGCGATAAAGAACACCTCGTCATCGGCTTCGATCACCGTATCCCCGGTGGGGATGATCGGACGGTCCTGGCGGAAAATTGCTGCGACGCGAGTATCGATATTGGGCATGTGCGCGCGCAGGTAGGCGATTTCGCGACCCACCAGCGGTCCGCCGTAATAGGCCTTTACCGCCACCAGCTGGGCCTGGCCTTCGGCAAAGTCGAGCACCTGCAGCGCGCCGGGGTGCTGGATCATGCGTTTGATATGCATGGTGACCAGCTCTTCCGGGCTGATCAGGACATCGATGGGGATCGCTTTGTTATCGAAGATCGCCTTGTTGCGCTGCAGATAGTCGTGTTCGCGGACACGGGCGATCTTGGTCGGTACGTTAAACAGTGTCTGCGCGACCTGGCAGGCGATCATGTTGACCTCATCGCTGTTGGTCACAGCAATCAGCATGTCGGCATCCTGGGCACCGGCCTGGTCAAGTACGCTGGGGTAGGAGGCCTTACCTTCGATGGTGCGTATATCCAGGCGATCCTGGAGTTCACGCAGACGACCGGTATCCGTATCCACTACGGTGATGTCGTTGGCTTCGTTGGCAAGGTGATCGGCGAGCGAACCGCCGACCTGTCCGGCACCCAGAATAATGATCTTCACTCAGAGCCTCGGTTACTTGTCTGTGCCCGCATCGGGCTGTTTTGTCAGAATCGCGTAGAAGAAACCGTCATGCCCGCCATCGACCGGAAACAGCTGGCGGCCGAAGGGGCGTTCGATACCGCATGCGAGCGGTACTGGCTCGGCCTGGGCATCGGCGTGGAGTTTAACAAAGCGTTGCATAATCCGCTCATTTTCCTGTGGGAATACCGAGCAGGTCGCGTACACCAGTCGGCCACCGGGCTTGAGCATGCGCCAGAGGTTACTGAGAATGCTCAGCTGCAGGTTGGCGAGCGCAAGGATTTCCTCGTTACGCCGCAATACCTTGATATCGGGATTGCGGCGGATGACGCCGGTACCGCTGCAGGGGGCGTCGACCAGAATCCGGTCAAAGGGTTTACCGTCCCACCAGTCACCGGCACTGGCGTCGCCCAGGTGTAATAAGCATTCGTGTGAGAGCTTCAGGCGCTCAAGGTTGTCGCGGGTACGTTCTATGCGGGCGGGCTCCATCTCCACAGCGACCACTTCACCGAGGCTTGGATTCGCCTCAAGCAGGTGACAGAGTTTGCCGCCGGGGGCCGCGCAGGCGTCGAGAACACGGTCGCCCTGCTCCGTTTCGAGCAACAGGTTGGCAAGCTGAGCCGCTTCGTCCTGCACGCTGAACCAGCCAGCAGCAAAGCCTGGGATTTCCGCCGTATCTCGCGCTTCAGTCAGGGTGATCGCTTCGGGCGCAAGTCCACTGGCCGTGGCCTGGATGCCTGCTTCGGCGAGCTTCTCTAATGCTGCATCTCGGGTTAGTAAGCGCTTATTAACCCGTAGTGTCATCGGACCCTGGTTATCGTTGGCGGTGAGAATGCTTTGCCAGTGATCGGGCCAGTTGTGCTTGAGCTTTTCGATCAGCCACTGCGGATGGTTCCAGCGGAAGGCTTCGTCAGTGGCGAGACTGGATTCGATCTTCTCCTGCTCCCGCTGAAAGCGGCGCAATACGGCGTTGATCAGTTTGCCAGCCCAATCCTTGTTCAGTAGCTCGGCACCATCGACGGTTTCGCTGACTGCAGCATGGGCGGGAATGCGCAGTGAACGCAGCTGATACAGACCGATCAGCAGCAGGGCGCGCAGATCCTGGTCCTGTTCGCGAAATGGACGCTTAAGCAGTTTCGTCGCGATGGCATCAAGGCGGTAGAGGTCACGCAGGGTGCCATAGCAGAGCTGGCGCAGCAGTGGCCGGTCACGCGGTTCACAGCCGTCCAGTGCCTCCGGCAGCAAGGACTTGAGTGAGCCGCGCTGTTGCAGCAGTGAGGCGACCAGTGTTGCCGCCCTGACCCGAATATTCATCTGTGTTAACCCAGACGCTTGCCGACGGCAAAGCGCTCCCTGTGCGCATTAAGCAAGGCGGACACCGGCTGCGGCTTTCCGCCCGGCAGTTGCATCTCCTGAAGTGACAGGCAGCCCTGCCCTGTCGCTACCAGCAGAGAATCCCGGCGCTGTTCCAGGATAGTGCCGGGCTCGGCCTGCGCAGCCTGGTCTTCAGCGCTGGCCTGCCAAACCTTGAGTTTCTGCTCTTCAAATTCAGTGTAGGCCACCAGCCGGGGGTTGAGTCCGCGTACCTGCAAGGCCAGTTCAGCGGCGCTCTTGCCCCAGTCCAGCTCAGCTTCGGTTTTGTCCAGCTTGCTGGCGTAGCAGGCGCCGGCGTCGTCCTGGGGCTCAGGGTTAAGCTCACCAGCGGACAGCGGATCGAGCGCATTCACCAGCGTTTCTGCACCGAGCAGTGCCAGGCGGTCATGCAGGACACCACCGGTGTCCTCAAGATTGATCGGGCAGCGCGCGATGCTGAGCATATCGCCGGTATCCAGCCCCGCATCCATCTGCATGATGGTAATACCGGTTTCGCTATCGCCGGCCAGCAGAGCTCGCTCGATCGGCGCCGCGCCACGCCAGCGCGGTAGCAGCGAGGCGTGCACATTGATACAGCCCAGGCGCGGCGTGTCGAGTACCGCCTGCGGCAGAATCAGGCCGTAGGCCACCACGATCATCAGGTCGGCGTTAAGGGCTGCCAGCTCCGCCTGGGCATCTTCATTACGCAGGCTCAGGGGCTGATAGACCGGCAGGCCGTGCTCCAGCGCCAGGGCCTTGACCGGGCTGGGCTTGAGCTTTTTGCCGCGGCCGGCGCGACGGTCCGGCTGGGTATAGACGGCAATGACCTGGTGATCGGTTTTCAGCACGGCATCCAGGCTGGATGCGGCGAAGTCGGGGGTGCCTGCAAAGATGATTCGAAGTGGCGTGCGGGTCATGGGCGGTTTCGTCTCGGGCATAGAAAAACAGGCTTGCCGAAGCAAACCTGTCTGAAGTGTTACGTGCCGGGCTGGATCAGCCGGCCGCTTCGGCGCGGTGTTTCTTTTCCAGCTTGGAGCGGATGCGGTTACGCTTCAGCCCCGACAGGTAATCGACAAACAACTTGCCGTTGAGGTGGTCCAGCTCATGCTGAATACATACGGCCAGCAGACCATCAGCGACGAAGTTCTGCTCTTCGCCCTGTTGGTTCAGTGAGGTGACCTGAATTTTATGTGGACGCACCACGTTGTCGAAAAAGCCGGGAACCGACAGACAACCTTCCTGCATCTCTTCAAGAGTTTGATCCAGTACCGTATATTCGGGATTGATCAAAGTCAGGGGTTCGGACTGGTCTTCCGACAGATCGATAACGACAATGCGCTTGTGTACGTTGACCTGGGTAGCCGCAAGGCCTATACCGGGTGCGTCGTACATCGTTTCGAACATGTCATCGACCAGTTGCTTGATACTGTCATCGACAACGTCGACGGGTTCGGCGATAGTGCGTAGTCGAGGATCAGGAAATTCAAGAATCTTGAGTTTGGACATAGTATCTGCTTAAACGCTGTTCGACGGGCGTGTCGGATGGAGAAAAGTAAGATGCAGCCTATTATACTGATAATGTTGTCTAATGCATGCTCAGACGCCTCGGGTATACGCCATTCCGGCGCAACCGGAAGGACGTTGGCATTACAAGGGAACTGAAGAATGAACCGAATGCTTTGCGCGTCGCTGACAGCGGCATTTCTGCTGCTTGGCAGCCCGGCACAGGCAGAGGTCCGCGAAGACCGGATCCAGCTCGCTGAAGGACACCCGACAGAGTATGTCGTCGTTAAGGGCGATACCCTCTGGGATATTTCGGGGCACTTCCTGAAATCTCCCTGGAAATGGCCTGACGTTTGGTATGTGAACCCCCAGATCGATAACCCCCACCTGATCTATCCCGGCGATATTATTTATCTGACCTGGGTTGATGGTCAGCCACGACTTGGCCTGCAGCGCGGCATCAAGAAGCTGAGCCCGCAAGCCCGTGTATCTCCGCTGGATCGTGCAATCCCGGCGATTCCGCTGAAGGATATTTCCGCGTTCCTCAACAGCAACCTGGTGGTGGATGAGGATATCCTCGAGAAGGCGCCCTATGTGATCGGTGGCAAGAACGAACGTATCGTCGCCGGTGCAGGTGACCGTGTGTATGCACGTGGTGTACCGGTTGAGGATGTGTCCCAGCAGGGCGTTTACCGCCCGGCCCGTGCCTACCATGATCCGATGACCAACGAGCTGCTTGGCTATGAGCTCGACAAGGTCGCGGACGGCCGTATCACGGCGCGTGACGACGATACCCAGGTGCTGACCATGGACCTTTACGACTCCTTTGAGAAGGAAGTCCGTGTTCGTGACCGGGTTATCCCGAACGATGAGCAGCGTGTGGACTCTGTCTTCTACCCGTCTGCCGGTCCTGATCTCGATAATGCGGTGATCATGGAAGTGCTCAGCGGCATCGAGCAGATCGGTCAGTTCGATGTGGTTGCGCTCAACGTGGGTCAGCGCGAAGGGGTTGAAACCGGCAACGTGTTTGCCGTCTTCAACAAGGGTGAGGTGGTCAAGGATCCTGTGACCAACGAAGCCGTCATGCTGCCGTCGGAACGCGCCGGTGAGCTGATGGTGTTCCGTGCCTTCGATAAACTCAGCTACGGGCTGGTGATGCGTGCCACCAACGTAATCAAGGTGGGTGACGAACTTCGCACTCCCTGATTCCTGATTAGGAAATGACGCCATGAGCGATCCAAGGGAATGGATCGCTGCAAGCCTTCTGCCCGGTATCGGTCCCGTCACCCTGGCGCGGCTGAGGGCGGAGGGAGTAGCTCCTCCCGACCTGTTTAGCAATGAAACTCTCGCATCCTCGCTGGGCCTTAAGCGCCCGGTGAGGGATGCTATCCTCAGCTACCGTATGGGTGGCGATCTATACCAACGCGCCTCTGAACTGTCTGATCTCGCCGCAGAGCGTGGTTGGACCCTGCTGCACCTGGACTCCCCCGCTTACCCTGACCTGCTGAAGCAGATCCCCGATCCGCCTATCCTGCTTTGGATCGATGGCGACCCCGATCTGCTTTGCCTGCCACAGGTCGCGATCGTAGGCAGCCGTCATGCCAGCCGGGACGGTATTAACCAGGCCTCACGCTTTGCCGCGGATCTTGCAGCCGGAGGGCTGGCGATCAACAGTGGTCTGGCGCGGGGCATAGATACGGCAGCTCACCAGGGTGCCGTTGATGCAGGCGGAAAGACGCTGGCGATTATCGGCACCGGGCTGGATCGCTGCTACCCGGCAGCAAACCTGAAACTGGCGCAGCAGATACGCGACAGCGGCGGAGCGCTGGTATCCGAATATACGCCGGGAACGCGACCGCTGGCGCAGAACTTTCCGCGCCGCAACCGGATTATCAGTGGCTTGAGCGTTGGTACCCTGGTGGTGGAAGCGGCGCCGCGCAGTGGCTCGCTGATCACCGCGCGGCAGGCCCTGGAACAGGGGCGAGAGGTCTTCGCCCTGCCCGGCTCGATCCATAATCCGTTAAGCCGTGGCTGCCACGGACTGATTCGCGAAGGTGCCACGCTGGTGGAGTCCAGCGCACATGTCATTGAGGAGCTGGCGCCGTTGCTGGGTAGCCTGCTGCCGCAGGACGTGTTGCTGGATGATATCTCCGTGCCGGATACGGATGATCCTGTGCTGAGAGAGATTCCCTTTGCCCCGATCAGTTTTGATGATCTCGCCCAGCGGCTGGCGCTGGAACCTTCGAGTTTGCAGCAGCAGCTGATGCGGCTGGAACTCGAAGGCCGCATCGAGCTGCGTGGCAGCCTGATCACCCGCGTCGGCTAGCCGGCTTTGGTCTGCTGTTGATGGGTTGGACTTTGCGCCAGACCGACCAGCATGCGGTAGAGGTAGGGTGTCAGCAGCACCTTGTCGAGCTCCTTTTCACTCAGCCATTGCAGTGCCTGGCGATGGTTGGGTGCATCCATGATTTTCACCCGTGCCAGCGCTTCTTCAGCGGTAAATGGCGTGCCCTCGTATTTGGGTGTCAGCGCTTCGTGGCGGCTGATCAGATAGCTGTTGCTGAAGTGTTCCTCTAGCGGCGCCATGCAGGCGAGCTTGGCCTCGATCGTTGGATGCAGGCGGCGATAGGTGCGCAACACCGATGGTTCTTCCAGCTCTTCAGCCGTCGCCAGTATCCGCCGACGCTGAAACCAGCCGCCGATCTTAAGCGAAGCGGTCAGCGCGGAGAGCGGCGCGGCGAGCAGCAGGCCGAAAATCGCCGGCGAGAGCCAGGCCAGCAGAGCCGGTGAGTTATTCCACGCGACCAGAGCCAGCGCCACGCCGATAACCGTATGCCAGCGATGCCGGTAGAAGAGCTGTTTCCACGGCAGGCTGCCATCATCGCGACGCTGCGGGCTCCAGCCGCTGTCACCGCCCATCAGGGTTGAGAACACCGCACCACAGTGAACACACATCATGATCGGAGCGATGGCCGCCGAGAGCAGTATCTCGACCAGCATGCTACCGATTGTGCGCGCGGTGCCGCCGAGTCGCTGCCGCAGTGAAGCGTTCATCAACACCCTGGCGATGCCAAGGATCTTCGGAATCAGCAGTACCAGCATGGTCAGCAGGAATAGCCGTACCGCGCGCGGGGCATCCTGGCGAGGCCAGGATGGGAACAGCGAGAAGGTACTGTCGAAGTATTCCGGGCGGATGTACTGCGCCTGCAGGGCCAGCATGACACCGACCAGGATCAGTGCGAACCAGAGTGGACTGCAGAGGTACGAAAAGATGCCGGTCAGGAGGTGGAAGCGGTTGACCCAGTGAAAGCCGCGGCTGCCGATCACCTTGGAATGCTGCAGGTTGCCCTGGCACCAGCGCCGGTCACGCACCGCAAGATCAACGATGGAGGGAGGGCTTTCCTCGTAAGAGCCTTCCAGATCGTCGGCGATGATCACCTTCCAGCCACAGCGTCTCAGCAGCGCCGCTTCAACAAAGTCATGGCTGAGTATGGTGCCGCCAAATGGCGCCCGGCCCTTCAGCTGCGGCAAGCCGCAGGCATCCATAAAGGCCTGACGGCGGATGATGGCATTGTGCCCCCAGAAGTTGCCCTCGGAGCCGGCCCAGCGGGCCAGACCCGCGGCGATGATCGGCCCGTAAACGGCGTTGGCAAACTGCTGCAGCCGCGCGATCAGGCTGGTGCCGCCGACCAGGCGCGGCACCGTCTGAATCAGACCTGCGTTCGGGTCCCGGTCGATCCGGTTAGCCAGCTGGATAATGACATCGGCGCTGAGCAGACTGTCTGCATCGAGGACCAGCAGATAATCGTAGTGACTGCCCCAGTTGCGGCAGAACTCCGCCACATTGCCTGATTTACGGTCAGTATTGACCCGGCGCCTGCGGTAGTAGATCCGGCTTTTGTCACCGAGGCGCTGGCGCAGCAGGCTGACCGCCTCCTCTTCCTTCAGCGCGGTTTCCGGGTCCCGGGTGTCGCTTAACAGGCACCAGTCGAACCCCGAATTTGCGCCGTACTGATCCAGTTCATGCACCATCGCCTCGATGGCGGTGGCAACCGATGCGGGGTTTTCGTTGTAACAGGGTACCAGTACTGCAGTGTGCCCCTTGGCTTCCAGCTTGAGCGGGCCGCTACCTGTGGCTGCATCGCCTTGGTCGCGTGAGCGCAGGATCAGAAAACCGGCAACGGCACCGACAGCGGCCAGGGCGATCCAGGCGAAGGTGATCAGGAACAGACCGAGCATCGCCCATTCCAGTGGCGTGGTCCCACCCAGGGACAGAACACCGTACATCTCGAAACCGCCGTATCCGAGCAGCGCTGCGCTGGCGCCGAAGACCGCCAAGCGGGCACGTGGAGCCGGATCAGGAGTGGCCTGGGGGCCCACCGGGCGACGCAGCTCCTGAGTCTGCATCTGTGCCGCTTTTATCGGCGGCATGCCCGGTTTGCAGGCTTGGTTAGGGCTCATTCGACGGTCCAGCGATAAACCCAGGATTCGACCGGGCGTTGGTCAGCGAACTTCAGGTTGAGGCTCAGTTCGGAGAGCTCAGCGTCCTGCGGGTCCAGCTCAAACGAGACGCGATAGCCGTGGGTCTCTGGGTTTTTGCTGACCACCAGGTTGCTGGTGCTGCCTGCGGAGGCGTTCAGAATCGCTTCAGGCAGCTGCTCCGGCAACGGTGTATTTTGATCGGCTGGCGCGTAGTCGATCACGAACAGACGTTCCGGAGTGGGTTCGGCTATATCCGCTCTGCCCTGGCGGGTAGAGACTACCCTGAGGGTGTCGGGCGTAGCCTGGGGTCCTGTGCCCCAGCTGAGCCTGTAGGCAAAGCTGAACGGCTGCTGCGGTTGCAGTGGCGCAGCGGGCTTCCAGAAGGCGACAATATTGTCATGTATTTCCGAATTGGTGGGGATCTCGGTGAGCACCACCTCGCCTTCGCCCCAGTCGCCCACCGGCTCGACCCAGAGGCTGGGACGTTTCTCGTAATGCGCTTCCAGGTCCTGGTAATGGGCAAAATCGCGATCACGCTGCATCAGGCCGAAGCCGATGGGTGAGGTATCCATAAAGGCGCTGATCTGCAGTTCGGTGGGGTTGGCCAGCGGACGCCAGATCCGTTCGCCGCGGCCGTTGACCATCAGCAATCCATCGGAATCATGCACCTGCGGGCGGAAATCATCGATGCCCAGGCGGTTTGACTGGGAGAAATAGTACATGCTGGTGCCCGGCGCGAAGCCTACGTTGCTTAGCTCTGTGCGGGGGAAAAGTGTGGCCTCCACATCCATGCTGGTCTGCTCGCCGGGGCGGACCGTGAATCGATAGGCGCCGGTCAGGCTTTCACTGTCGAGCAGGGCGTGGATCACGACAGCGTTGGCTTTATCGCTGGGCTTTTCGACCCAGAATGCGCGGAATACAGGAAACTCTTCCCCCTCGGGGGCTCCGGTCTTAACGGCGAGGCCTCGTGCTGAGAGGCCATACTTCTGGTTGCGGCCGACGGAGCGGAAGTAGCTGGCCCCCTGGAATACCACCAGTTCGTCCCAGATATCGGGTTTGTTCAGCGGCGTATGCAGGCGCAGGCCGGCAAAGCCGATATCTTCCTGGGGCAGTTGGATGCTGGCCGGTGGTTCAACGGTAAAGAGTTCTGGCGAGTAGCTTAGATGTGTAGCTTTGTTACCTTCGACGACGGCAATTTCAACCGGGTTATTGAAATAGAGTCCTGGATGAAACAACTGCATGCGGTAGGGACGGTTGCTATCGGCCCAGAGCGCCTTGTCGGGACGGAAACGGATCGCCCGGTACTCGTCATAGTCCAGTTCATTGAGGTATTCGGGCGCCTCGGGCAGGGGCTCAAACGAAGATTCCGCGAGTTCTCTGGCTATAGATGTCACCAGATCACGATTAAAGTCGCCGGTTTTGGCGAACTGGGCGTCGGCAGAGGCCGCCATCGGCAGCATGCAGAACAGAAGCGCAACTAAGCGTTGGCGATTAGACCTGATAGAAGAGTAGCCAGAGCATCCATTCATCGTAAAATTCCCTTTAAGATATACGTACCGAGACTTGCAGAACCGGGTATAAGTTCCAACTGGTATCGTTCTGGGCGGTTGCAAAGGCCCAGGCAAGTCGCTAATTTCACGCCTTTTAAACGGAAACACGCTGTGAACGACTGGCATATAGATCAAGCCGTCAGGGTTCTGCGCCAGGGGGGAATCATCGCCTACCCGACAGAAGCCGTCTGGGGTTTGGGGTGCGATCCTTTTAATCCTGAGGCCGTGGCGCGCCTACTCGAGATAAAACGCAGGCCCGAGCATAAGGGACTGATTCTGGCAGCCGCCAGTGAGTTCCAGATCTCCGGGCTGCTGGCTCCATTGAACGACGAGCAGCGCGAACTGTTGAGCAGCACCTGGCCCGGTCCGAATACCTGGCTACTGCCAGACCCAGCGCAACTGATCCCGCGCTGGGTCAAGGGCAGTCACTCAGGGGTGGCTGTACGTGTTAGCGCGCACCCTGTGGTGCAGGCGCTGTGTAGCGCCTACGGTGGCCCTATTGTTTCAACTTCGGCCAATGTCAGTGCGGCTCCGCCGGCAAAATCAAAGCTTAAAGTAAGGACTTACTTCGGCTCTGATGTTGACTATATAGTCGACGGTGCACTGGGTTCCCAGAGTAAGCCCACTACGATCAGAGATATCTCTGATAATAAAGTAGTTAGATCGTAAGTTAGTATTCACTTCGGAGGTTGTATGTCGGCACCAAACGCGGCGGCGGTAAAAGAGTATCTGCTATCCCTGCAGGATCGAATTAGCGATACCCTGGGCCAGGTGGATGGCGGTGCCGGCTTTGAAGAGGACAGCTGGGAGCGTGAACAGGGCGGCGGCGGTCGTAGCCGTGTGATCAAGGATGGCGCGCTGATCGAGAAAGGCGGCGTCAACTTTTCTCATGTTTATGGTGCCGGCCTTCCCGCCTCCGCCTCAGCGCATCGGCCGGAGTTGGCCGGGCGCAGTTTTGAAGCGATGGGTGTGTCGCTGGTGATCCATCCGCGCAACCCCTATGTGCCGACCTCCCACGCCAATGTACGCTTTTTCATCGCGGAAAAAGAGGGTGAGCCGCCGGTCTGGTGGTTTGGCGGCGGCTTCGATCTGACGCCTTACTATGGCTTCGATGAAGACTGCGTTCACTGGCATAAGACCGCCGAACAGGCCTGTGCGCCCTTCGGTGAAGATATTTATCCGCGCTTCAAGCAGTGGTGCGATGATTACTTCTACCTCAAGCATCGCGATGAGCCGCGCGGTGTCGGTGGCCTGTTCTTCGACGACCTTAACGAAAAAGGCTTCGATGACAGCTTCGCGCTGATGCGTTCCATCGGCGACGCCTACCTGCCCGCCTATGTGCCGATTATCGAAAAGCGCCGAGATATTCCCTACGGCGAACGCCAGCGTGATTTCCAACTGCACCGTCGCGGGCGCTATGTGGAGTTCAACCTGGTGTATGACCGTGGCACTCTGTTTGGTCTGCAGTCGGGTGGGCGTACCGAATCGATCCTGATGTCGCTGCCGCCGGAAGTGCGCTGGGACTATAACTGGGCGCCCGAGTCGGGCAGCGAAGAAGCGGTGCTCTATGAGCGCTACCTGAAACCGCGCAACTGGCTGGCCGGCTAATATTTGGAGAGTAAGCATGAGCGATCGCTACGCGGTATTCGGTAATCCGATCAACCACAGCAAGTCACCACAGATCCATGCGGCCTTTGCCGGGCAGACCGGAGAAGCGGTGGAGTATGGCGCTCAGTGCATCCCTGAGGACCAGTTTGAGGCCTGCGTGGAAGCTTTTTTTCGTGAAGGCGGCAAAGGTCTGAACATCACCGTACCATTCAAACAGCGCGCCTGGGCGATGGCGCAGTGGCGCTCTCCCGCGGCGGAACGAGCCGGGGCGGTGAACACGCTCTATATGAACGAGCAGGGTCAGCTCTGTGGCGACAATACTGACGGCGTAGGCCTGGTCTGTGATCTGGAAAATAATCGCACCCGGCTGCAGGGCGCCCGCGTCCTGATTCTCGGTGCCGGCGGCGCGGTCCGCGGTGTACTTGAGCCTTTTCTCTCGGCGGGCGCTGCGCAGATTGTCATCGCTAACCGCACTGCATCCAAGGCCCATGAACTGGCCCAGGCGTTCGGTGATCTGGGTGTGGTCTCCGGTTGTGGCTTCAAGGAGATCGACCCGGCCCCCTTTGATCTGGTGCTTAACGGCACCTCCGCCAGTCTGCAGGGAGATCTGCCGCCGATCCCGGTGGATGTGGTGGCGCGACGTACCACCTGCTACGACATGATGTACGGGGCCCAACAGACGCCTTTCTGCGCCTGGGCGGCGGCAGCGGGCTCCGGAAAAGTGATGGATGGTCTGGGTATGCTGGTGGAGCAGGCAGCGGAATCCTTCCGCATCTGGCGTGGTGTGAAGCCGCAGACCGGCGCGGTTATCGAGACGATTCGGCGACAATTGAGCGCTAATTGATCAGCTAAGAGCCTTGCATAATCAAAGTCTTGGGCGGTATAACGGGGTGAAACTCTCTGCTCAGGGGTCGCCCTATGGACAAGCACTCTCCGCTTTCGCCCGAGGCTCTTTACCGTACCTGCGACACCGATCTTCTGCCGTTCAAGACCACTGAAACCCTGGAGCCTTTCAGCGGCTTCTTCGGTCAGGAGCGCGCCATTGAGGCGATGGAGTTCGGTGTAGGTATGCAGCGCCCGGGTTATAACCTCTTTGTGATGGGCAACCCGCACACCGGTCGTTTCTCCTTTGCCACCGTCAGCCTTCGCAATGTGGCGAAGAAGCAGCGCAAGCCCCAGGACTGGTGCTATCTCAATAATCTCAGCGACAACCGCTACCCGACGATTCTGAAACTGCCCGCTGGTAAGGCGGCTCGCTTCCGTCGTGATATGGACAGGCTGTTCGACAATATTCTCAGCGAGCTTCCCGCTGCCTTCGAAAGCCCGGGCTACCAGCGTCTGAAAAGCCGTATCGAGCGTGACTTCAACCGTCGCTATGACACCGCCGTGGAACAGGTGGAGCGCCAGGGGCGGGAATACAGCATCGCTGTCTATCGCGAGGCGGGTCAGGTCGGGTTCACCCCGGTGGCCAATGGTCAGGCGATGGATGAGGCGCAGTTCTCTGCCCTGCCAGAGGAGGAGCGCGATGCGTTTCAGCGCAATATCTCCGAGCTGGAAGACCTGCTTAACGACAACCTGACGGAGCTTCCAAAATGGCGCCGTGAGGTGGCGGAGCAGATTCGTGAGCTTGAGCATGATACCGCTCGCCAGGCCGTATCCGGGCCGATTCAGGCGATGAAGGAGCACTACACCAACCTCTCCGGTGTGCCCGAGTACCTGGTGCATGTGGAGAAGGATCTGATCAAGAACGGCGCCGAGCTGGTGGCGGAAAGCCCGGTGGAGGTTCGCACCGACGCGACGCGTCGTGCCTGGCTGGAAGAGAATTATGGCGTCAATCTGCTGGTTGATAACGAGAAGACCAAGGGCGCGCCGGTGGTGTTCGAAGCGCACCCGAGCTACGACAACCTGTTTGGGCGCATCGAATATACCAGCGAAATGGGCGCCATGGTCACCAACTACCAGCTGATCCGTCCCGGTGCCCTGCACCGCGCTAACGGCGGCTACCTGGTGATTGAGGCGGAGAAACTGCTGGAGCAGCCGTTTGTTTACGGTGCGCTGAAGCGGGCGCTCAAGTCCCATGAGATCCGTATCGAAAACCCGGTCAGCGAATACACCGGTGTGAATACCATCACACTGACCCCCGAGCCTGTGCCCCTGGGTGTGAAGATTGTGCTGATCGGCGGGCGCGATACCTACTACCTGCTGCAGGAGCTGGATCACGACTTCGAGAAGATGTTCCGCGTGGTGGTCGACTTCGATGAAGATGTGGATCGAAATCCAAAAGCGATTCGCCAATATGCACGTTTGATGAAAACCCTGGCCAGTGAAGAGCGCCTGGCGCATCTGACCCGCGAGGGTGTGGCGCGCCTGGTCGAGCACAGCTCAAGGCTGGCGGAAGATCAGGAGCTGCTCTCGGCGCATATCGGTGAGCTGGTGGATCTGCTCTGCGAGGCGGATTACCGCCGCAAGGAGAAAGGCGACGAGATGATCGGCGCGGTGCATGTGGAACACGCCCTCGCTTCCAAGGAGCGACGCACCGGGCGCCTGGCGCAGAAGATCCTTGACGGCATCATGAACGAAACCGTGCTGATCGATACCGATGGTGAAGCGGTGGGTAAATCCAACGGTCTGACCGTGCTGCAGGTGGGCGATGTCTCCTTTGGTACCCCGGCGCGTATCACTGCCACCGTGAATCCGGGCAACCGCGGTATCGTCGATATCGAGCGCGAGGTGACGCTCGGTCAGCCGATCCACTCTAAGGGGGTGCTGATTCTGCAGGGTTACCTGGGCCATAAGTACGCCCGAGACTTTCCGCTGACGCTTTCCGCCAGCATCGCCATGGAACAGTCCTACGGCTACATCGATGGCGACAGCGCCTCACTGGCGGAGATCTGCACGCTGATCTCGGCGTTGACCCACATCCCCATTCGTCAGCAGTACGCCCTTACCGGCTCCATCAACCAGTATGGTGAGGTGCAGGCGATTGGTGGCGTGAATGAGAAGATCGAGGGTTACTTCCGCCTCTGCAAAACCCGCGGCCTGACCGGAAAACAGGGCGTGATCATCCCCAAAGCCAACGTGCGCAACCTGATGCTGAAAAGTGAGGTGGTGCAGGCGGTGAAGGATGGCGAGTTCCACGTCTATTCGGTGGCGACTGTGGATGAGTGTCTGGAGATCCTAACCGGCAAGCCTGCGGGACGGGTGAAAGCGGATGGTCAGTTTACCCAGCGCAGTATGGGGGCGGAGATCGTCAAACGTTTGCGAGAGATCGCCAAGGCGAAGGCCTGACCTTCGCCTGGCTGGGTCGATCCGGAGGTGATTCAGGGTTGAACCTGAGCTGACCGGCTAACCGTTCGTTAGCTGGTCAGTGTCTTGATCGCCATATGGTTATCCCAGGAGAGGCTGCTAAGTCCGGGAGGCAGCATCATCGGCTCGCGATAATCCTCCAACGGGTAGAGCGCATAGCAACGGCCACGGCCGGTGCTGGCGATAAAACTGCCCGCTTCCGGAGTGGCCGCTAACCCGCAACCGTCGCTGGCACGCATACTGGTCAGAAAACTGTCCGTTTCCATATCCCAGAAGGTGATCAGGTCTCCGCGGGGAGCACTGACGGCGGCGATACGGCCGCTGCTATCGAAGCGGGCGCTGCCGCAGTATTGTGCCATCTCCCGGTTCACCGCATCCGGAGCCCGCAGCAGCTTGATCGCCTGGCCAGGGCGGTGCAGCGCAACCAGCGCCTTGTCGTCGGCCAGATCACCCTGGTACTGCAAGGCGATAATCACCTCGCCCCGGGCGTTCACGTCCATATGCCGAATGCTGAGCTGATGGTCCTGCTCTGCCAGGAAGCGCTGCTCCGTGATCTCGCCGGATTCCAGATCGATATAGGTCAGCGACGGCTGCATGGTCTCGATATTCAGCTTATCGCGGCCATCGGTGAGGATGCCGCCGTTGGCGACGATGATCGTGCGCTGATCCGGTGACAGCAGCAGTTCATGGGGGCCGATGCCGCCACTGCTCATATCCCGCGACGGAGCGCCGGCCTGGTCCACTGATCTGAGCGTTACCCTACCCTGTCCGCTGGCGACGTCCATTTCGGTGGCGAGGATGCCCTGGCCGTCTGGGGTGAAGATCGCGTGACCGTAAAAGTGACGCCCCTCTTGTGGCTCGATACGGCGAACCAGTTCACCGCTATCTGAATCGACCAGGTCGATATAGTAACCGGGGCGGCGTGCCACCACGGCCAGCAGCGGTCGGGCAGGATGCGCTGCCACATGGTGGGCGCGATCGAGCAGCCGGTGACGCAGCCTCTCTTCACCCATCTCATTCATGGCGATCAGCCAGTGGTTACCCTGGGCATCATCGGCGGCGCTGGCGAGCAGCAGCTGATCTCCGGCGCTATTGGCGGCAAAGCCTGTGGTCGGCAGGGCTGCCAGCAGCGGTGCGCTGGCTAGCAGCTGCAGCAGTTTACGGCGATTAGTCTCCATCACGACTATTGAACCCCAGCTGTACACCCAGCACCTGCATGGCGCTGTTGAGTGAGTCATCCAGTTTTCTAAGCGAGACGGTCAGTGTCTTGAGCTCGTCGTAGTGGGTTTCCAGCGCTGCTACAAGCGAAGCACCCAAAGGCTCGAGCTCTTTGTTCAGCTGGGCAAAGTCGGCTTCGATCTGGTCCGCGATGTCGCCATGCCCCTGAGCGCGCAGCATCTGGTCGAGGCCAGCGGATTCACCCTGGTAGAGTGCATAGGCCGCATCCAGGTTGGTGCGGATGTTGGCCAGTGACTGCTCGCTCAGCCAGCTCTCGGCGCGATGCGGGTAGGTGGCTTCAGCGCCGCGACCGAGCACTGCCAGCAGTTTGGTGTCACGGATCAGTTCGATCGGTTCCACCAGCGATTTCATCAGGTTGACGCTGAGCTCCGGCACATCGCTCATGCTTTCGTCATCATCGCTGCTGCTCTCCTGGCTGAGCATCTCTTCGCTGGAGCTCTGCCAGTCGCTGTAGATCCCCTGTGCCATCTCGTTGACGTTGCTGGCGATAGCAGCGGTCAGGCGGCAGTCGACGCCTTCACGATTGAGTTTCTCCAGTGCATTTTCACTGAACAGCAGATGTTCCAGGGCGGGGAATCCCTTGATCGATACGCTGGCCTGGTGGAAGAACTCCTGGTCAAAAGTGGTATCGGCAGGCATCTGCAGGGTGTTCTGCAACTGGCGACGGCCGATACTTTTGCGGTCAGGCCAGTACTGGATGCTGTAGTTGCGCATCAGGAACTGTACAGGGCCGAACTGGACGGCAGAGATCCCCTGCCAGGCGTTCTGGGCGGCGGTAAAGGCGTCTTGAGCCTGCTGAAGGTGCTCGGCATCGGTGCTGCTGCACAATGCGGCTGCTGTGCTTTCCAGCGTTTCTGTCTGCTCTGCAAAACGAGCGTAGGCCGGCAGGATATCCTGTTCGATGGTTTCGCGATTGTAAGAGGACCAGTCCACATCATTGGCGGTGGCGATCTGGCTATGCAGCACGCCGGAGAGAAGGAACATGGCGCCGGCGCCGGTAATCACCGGAATCAGGCCGGTCTGTTTTGATCGGGGCGAGTTTGATCCAGGATGGTTTGATCGGTTCATAGTGACTCCAGGAACCGGATCAATGCGCTCCGGTCGACTTTATCAAGTTGGCTGAATTGTTGTTTTGCACGCTCGGCCTCGCCGCCGTGCCAGAGAATCGCTTCCGGCAGGGAGCGTGCGCGCCCGTCATGCAGATAATAGGTGGCGCCACCCACCGCTTGGGTGAGGCCAAGACCCCAGAGTGGCGGCGTGCGCCACTCTGGGCCAGAGGCACTGAACTCACTGTGCTCGTCGGCAAGTCCAGGCCCCATATCGTGCAGCAGAAGATCGGTGTAGGGAAAGATCGTCTGTGCGGCCAGTTCGGGAAACTCAGTGTTGCTATCAACGCCGTCGGCGGTGCGGTGCGAGGGGGTATGGCATCCGGCACATCCGATCTGGTTGAACAACCGGCGCCCTTTCCGGACCTCCGGATGCGACTGCTCCCGCGCGGCCGGTACTGCCAGCATCGCGGTATAAAACTCCAGTACCCGCACCATCTCCGGTGAGGCTTCAAAGCCGCCCTGCTGCGCCGTATTGCCGTGCAGCTGGTTCAGGCACGCCGGCTGGCGCTCGGTACAGCCACCGCTGGCGGCGGTATAGATCGGATTGCCGATGCCGATATCGTTGTTCAGGGCGCTGGCGTTCTGCTGCGCCAGCGTAGGCTGCCCTGCCTTCCAACCAAAGCGGCCGATCTGCATGGAATCACTGGTGCGGTCATAGACCCGGTTGATACGACCGGAAATACCATCGCCGTCCTGATCATCGGGGTCGGCCAGCGCCTCCAGCCGCTCGGCGGGGATCTGCTCTAGCAGCCCGAGGCCGATCATCGGTGGGGCGATGCGAAACGAACTGCGCAGCGCCGGATCGAACTCGCCATAACCGGGCTGAATAACCCGTACCACGGGCTTTCTAAGTTCGAACTCGGTGCCATCGGCAAGCTCGACACTATGGGTTTCGTAGCTCAGATCGACGCGGCCCTCGGGAGGAAGACCCGCCACCGCAAAGGGCTGCAGCTGGCCGCCATAGACCGGGTCACCGGCCAGGCCGTTTATTTCGGCTTCGCGCATACGCTCCGGCGTATTGGCCGGCACGCTGAGTCGCAGCAGAGAGGCCAGGCGATCGTTCTCGCCATTCAACGGGTGGCCGCGGCCATCGTTGATATGGCACTGGCTGCAGGAACGGGCGTTATGCAGCGGCCCGAGGCCGTCACTGGCGGTGGTGGATGAGGGAGAGGGTACCCAGATTTTTTCAAAGATCGCCTCGCCCAGGACAAAGTCCATGCGCCGCTCCAGCGTCAGGTTGGCGGCGGGCTGGGAAAAGGGTGAGCGGTGATTGGCACCGGTAAAGGTGGTGTCGCCGCCGCTCAGCGTTGGATTTTCATCGGCGGCATAAACAGAGAAACCTGCCGCCGGCAGTAACGCCAGCAGGCAGGTTCTCAGGGCGCGGCGTTTGAATACTGCAAACGCCATAGATTTACTCGCTCAGTACGGCGTCCGGGTTATCCAGACTGTCAGAGCCTTCAACCTGAACATCGCCCAGTTCCAGCTTGGCGATGATCTGTTCGGTCACGCCGGTCTGCGCCACCAGGGCATCGACGAAGTTCTGCACCAGCTGGCCGCCTTCGGTGTTACCCGGAGCGATCATGACGTCGAAGGGTGCGCCGGCTGCGGCGGAGTCCACCATCGCCTGGCCCTGATCCATGGTGCTGTCCAGGTGCTCTCGCATCGACTTGTCCAGGTCGCTGTCGGCGCCCGCTACCAGGTCAGACAGGGAGGGGCCGGTCACTTCGGTGCCATCGACACGGGTATAGCTGCCCAGGTAGACGTTCTGAATGCCCTTGGCATCGTAGTAGTGCGACCAGTGGGTATTGTCGGAGAAGCAGTCGTGCTCCTCTTCCGGGTCATGCAGCATTAGGCCAAGCTTAGTGCGCTCACCGCCAAGCTCGCCGTAAGCCAGGCTACCCATGCCGGTGGTGATAACCGCCAGGCCTTCAGCTGCGGACTTGGACTCAAGATCGGTACGGGCGGCGCCGCCCTCTTTCCAGTTGCCAACCATCTCTTCCAGGTCGGAGATCAGCAGATCGGTAGCGGCCTTCAGGTAATCCGCACGACGCTCGCAGTTGCCGCCGGTGCAGTTGGCGCTGTCGTAGTCGGTGTAGGGACGCTCGCCCGCGCCGGGATTAGTGCCGTGCAGATCCTGGCCCCAGAGCAGGAATTCGATGGCGTGGTAGCCGCTGGCCACGTTGGCGGCGACATCATCGATCTCGTGCAGCTGCTCCAGCAGTGCCGGCGTGATTTCGCTGGCGTCGATGGTCTGGCCACTGATCTCCAGAGAAGGATTGGCGATCACGTTGGCGGTATAGAAGGGGTTTTCGTAAGACTCGGTGCCGTAGCTGTCGGTGCTGACGTAGTCGATCAGACCTTCATCCAGCGGCCAGGCGTTAACCTTGCCTTCCCAGTCATCAACGACGGCGTTACCGAAACGGTACGCCTCGGACTGCTGGTACGGCACACGGGCTGCGATCCAGGCTTCGCGTGCAGCCTGAAGCGTTTCTTCAGAGGGATTCGCAATCAGCGCATCGACGGCGCTCTGCAGCGTCTTGGCGGTGGTCAGGGAATCTTCGAAAATCGCCAGCGCGATATCTGCATAGTGGTCAACCACGGCCTCCTGGGAAGGTGTAGCCGCCTGTACAGCAGTGGTCAGTGGCAGCGGGGCGAACAGAGCGGCACCGATCAGGCCGGCTCCCAGAGCGCGTCGAAAGTTCATCCTGGCAAAACTCCTTTTAAACTGTCTTTTACTATTGTTTACGCAGTATTGATGCAATCTAAATGAAAACTGTTATCAATAGCAATACGCCTAATTAAATTTACCCTGAAAAGAGCGGGGTTTTAGGCTGAGGAGTGATGCTGCGCAGTGGTTTATTAAAAGCAGGGATTATTTGTGACTTGGGTGAAGAAGCTTTCGTACCTGATGTGGGTAGCTGTCGTAGGAGGTGCGCACCCAAAGGGCATAGCAACCTCGCGCCGATTGAATCCGGCACGGAGTTGGATCCGCTCAAGCTGGTTAATCGCGGCAGGACGCGCTGCTACCATCAATCCACGCAGATTGGAGGTAGATTGGAGGTGGCCCCGCGCCGAAGGATATTGGCGCGGGGCGCGCAGAAAGCTCAGTCGGTGTGTGCCCACTCTTCCTGCAGGTGCTTGTCTTTCAGTTTCACGTAGTTGTTGGCGGTGTAGGTGAAGAACTCGCGCTCTTTCTGGGTCAGCTCGCGCTGCGCCTTGGCCGGACGGCCTACGTAGAGGTAGCCGCTTTCCAGGCGCTTGCCCGGCGGTACCAGGGAACCGGCGCCGATGATCACCTCATCTTCAACAACCACGCCATCCATGACGGTGGCGCCCATGCCCACCAGCACGCGGCTGCCGATGGTGCAGCCGTGCAGCATCGCCTGGTGACCCACGGTGACATGATCGCCGATGATCAGCGGGAAACCGTCCGGGTTATAGGGCCCTGCGTGGGTGATATGCAGCACGGAGCCATCCTGGATGCTGGTGGACTTGCCGATGCGGATACGGTGCATATCGCCGCGGATCACCACCAGGGGCCAGATCGAACAGTCATCGCCGATCTCCACATCGCCCAGCACCACGGCGCTGGGGTCGACCAGAACACGTTCACCCAGCTTTGGGGTCATTCCCTGATAACTGCGAATCTTCATGGGGTACTCCTGTTGAAATGGCTCAGAATGCCCTCCATTGTATCTTAACGACTGGTATAGCAACGATATCGATTCCGGAGACTTACACCTATGTCCAATCCCCTGCTTGAACAGCACCTGTTGCCCCCTTTTAGCCGTATTCTTCCTGAGCATGTGGAGCCGGCCATCGATGAGCTGCTGGCGCGCAACCGCAGCCGCATAGCCCAGCTGACGCAGGATACAGAGGCGCGGGACTGGGATTCCCTGATCGGCGTGCTGGATCAGCTGAACGATGAGCTGAGCCAGGCCTGGTCTCCGGTATCGCACCTGAACTCGGTGATGAACTCCGACGAACTGCGCGAAGCCTACAACGCCTGCCTGCCCAAGCTGTCCCAGTACTACACCGAGATGGGGCAGAACCAGGCGCTGTACGAAGCTTACAAGGCGCTGGCCGAGAGTGACGCCTATGCCGATCTGAGCCAGGCGCAGAAAACCGTTATTGATCACGCCCTGCGCGATTTCCGTCTCTCCGGCATCGCCCTGCCGGAAGCCGAACAGAAACGCTATGCCGAGCTGCAGCAGCGCCTGTCCGAGCTGACCACCAAGTTCTCCGAGAACGTGCTTGATGCCACCCAGGGCTGGTACAAGCAGGTGACCGACGAGGCGCAGCTGAAAGGACTGCCGGAACACGCCGTCAGCGCGGCAAAAGAAGCCGCCGAAGAGCGCGAGCTGGAAGGCTGGGTGTTCACCCTGGATTTCCCGCCCTACTACGCCATCATGACCCACGCCGAAGACCGCGGCCTGCGCGAAGAGATGTACCGCGCTTACAGCACCCGCGCTTCAGATCAGGGGCCCACCGCTGGCCAGTGGGACAACTCCGCCGTGATGAGCGAAATCATGGATCTGCGTGTCGAGCTGGCCAAACTTTTGGGCTTTGATTCCTACGCGGATTACTCCCTGGCCACCAAGATGGCGCAGTCTCCGGCGCAGGTGATCGGCTTTATCGAGGACCTTGCTGCCAAGAGTCGCGGCATGGCCGAGCGTGAGCTGGGTGAACTGAAAGCCTTTGCGCTGGAAACCGATGGCCTGGATGAGCTCTGTGCCTGGGATATGACCTACTACGGCGAGAAGCTGAAACAGGCGCGTTTCGATATCTCCCAGCAGGAGCTGCGCCCCTACTTCCCGTTGCCGAAAGTGCTGGATGGCCTGTTTGCCGTGGCCGGACGCCTGTTCGACGTCGAGTTTGAACAGATCGAAGCGTTCGACAGCTGGCACCCGGATGCACGTCTTTACCGCCTGAGCCGAGATGGCGAGGCGATCGCCTACTGCTACCTGGATCCTTTCGCCCGTGCCAAGAAGCGCGGTGGCGCCTGGATGGCCGATGCCCAGATCCGTCGCCGCCTGCCGGATGGTTCACTGCAGCTGCCGGTGGCTTACCTGGTGTGTAACTTCACACCGGCTGCCAAGGGCCAGCCTGCGCTGCTGACCCACGATGAGGTCACCACCCTGTTCCACGAGTTTGGCCACGGCCTGCACCATATGCTGACCCGCATGGAGTGCCCCGATGTCAGCGGTATCAACGGTGTTGCCTGGGATGCGGTGGAACTGCCGAGCCAGTTCCTGGAAAACTGGTGCTGGGAGCCCCAGGCGCTCGCCCTGATCTCCGGTCATCATGAAACCGGCGAGCCGCTGCCGCAGGAGATGCTCGACAAGATGCTGGCGGCGAAACACTTCCAGTCCGGCATGATGATGCTGCGACAGCTGGAGTTTTCGCTGTTTGATTTCCGCCTGCACCACGAATACGAGCCGGGCAAGACCGATATCCAGGCGGTGCTCGATGGCGTACGCCAGGAAGTAGCGGTATTCCAGCCGCCGCGCGAGAACCGCTTCCAGCACGGTTTCGGCCATATCTTTGCCGGTGGCTATGCCGCAGGCTACTACAGCTACAAGTGGGCCGAGGTGCTCTCTGCAGATGCTTTCTCACGGTTTGAGGAGGAAGGGATCTTCAACCCGGAGACCGGCCAGTCATTCCGCGAGAGTATTCTTGAGCAGGGCGGCTCCCGCGAGCCGATGGAGCTGTTTATTGCTTTCCGCGGCCGTGAACCCAGTGTGGATGCTCTGTTACGCCATTCCGGTATCGAATAGCGGTACAATGGTCTCAAGAGCCCAGCTTCAGGAACCAGTGCTCAATAGATCAAGGTTCGGTTCGTCCGGCTATGCCGGGCGGACGGGACGGGAGAGGCTAGAGATGAGTGTAGTAAAACGTTTTATTGCCGGTGCGGTCTGCCCGCGCTGTGCGCAGATGGACTCGGTACGGATGTACCGCGACGAAGAGCGTGAATACCGTGAGTGCGTGAAATGCGGCTTTGAGGATTCGCTGCGTCTGGACGGACGCCCGGATCCGGAAGAGCTGGAAACCCGCGTCAGCGGCGAGCGCAGCGATAAAGCACCGGGCAGCAGCGACGATGAGCGCGATCAGGTGCAGGTGATCAACTTCGATTCTGGTCTGAACCGCCGGGATCACTGAGCGCTTTTGTTACCAAAGCGCGAGATCAAACAGGGGCTGAACAATCAGCCCCTCTCTCTCCAGGTATCACGCCGACTGATACGCCAGAAAACCCAGGCACCGCTGGCGCCGCGGGCAGCAAACAGACTCAGCAGCGCCATCCACAGGCCGTGATTTCCCAGCGGTTGGCTCAGCCACCAGACCGGTGCGAAAACGCAGAAGACCGAGAACAGCATGGTATTCTGCATCGCCTTCACCTGAGTCGTGCCGATAAACACCCCGTCCAGCAGAAAGCTCCAGACACCGATCAACGGCAGCACAATCAGCCAGGGCAGATAGATGGCCGCCTCGTTGCGCACCGCTTCGATGCCGGTGAGCATCGAGATGATCAGGTTACCGCCGAGGGCGAAGATCACCACCAGCAGCATGGCGCTGACTAGCGACCAGATAGCGGCGCTGACCACGGTGCGATAGAACTCCTCTCGTCTTCCCTTGCCCAGTACCTTGCCGCTTAACGCCTCGGTGGCGTGGGCAAAGCCGTCCAGGGCATTGGAGATCAGCATGACGAAGTTGAGCAGCACGGCGTTGGCGGAGAGTATATCGGTGCTCTGCTTGGCGCCCTGGGAGGTAAAAAACGCCAGGGTCAGCAGTAAAATCACCGTGCGCACGAACAGGTAGCGGTTGACCCGGAACATCTCTGAGTAGTCGCGCAGGCGCTTCAGCGGCCCGGTCAGCCATTGCCCCGGAATATCCTTCAGCATGCGGCGCACAAACCAGAGACCCAGCGCCAGGCTGGACCACTCGGCGATCACGCTGCCCAGCGCCACGCCGTCGGCGTGCATGCCCAGACCGTAGACGAAAAACACGTTCAGCAGCATGTTGATCAGGTTGCTGACAGTGAGCAGGACTAGCGGAACCCGGGTGTTCTGGTTGCCCACAAACCAGCCCAGCAGCGCATAGTTGCATAGCATGGCCGGCGCCCCGAAAGCCCGTATGGCGGCGTATGCGTGGGCTTCGCCCAGTACATCCACCTCCGGGTCCATCAGTCGTAGCGCCAGGTCGGTGACCGGCGTGCGCAGCAGGATAATCAGGCTGCCGATCACCGTGGCGAGTATCAGCGACTGGGCCAGCAGCGTCCGCACTGCGGTGCCATCCTCGCGGCCCGACGCCTGGGCCACCATGCCGGTGGTACCCATGCGCAGAAAACCAAAGGTCCAGTAGATGACCGTGAAGATCATGCTGCCCACGGCTACCGCGCCGAGGTAATGCGGTGACGGCAGATGGCCGATCACGGCGGTATCCACCAGGCCCAGTAGCGGCACGGTGATGTTGGAAAGCATCATCGGCCAGGCCAGCGCCCAGATCCGCGAATGCAGCTTTTTCTCCGGCCAGTACTGCCAGGATGTAATCGATCTCATAACCCGGGCTTAGGCTCTGGATAAGCCGCGTGGCGCGGCGTAGAGCAGCAGGAACTCAGCCAGAGCCGCGACCACAACCGAGGGGCCTGCCGGCGTATCCCAGAACCAGGAAGCGCTGAGGCCAGCGACCACAGCAACCATGCCCAGTAGCGACGCGAACACCGCCATCTGCTCAGGGGTGGAGGAGATGCGTCGTGCCGCGGCCGCCGGGATAATCAGCAGAGAGGTGATTAGCAGAATGCCCACCAGTTTCATCGCCACGGCGATGACGGTGGCGATCAGCAGCATCAGGGCCAGTTTTACACCGAGGGTATTCACGCCCTCGACCTGAGCCAGCTCCTCGTTGATGGTAATCGCCAGCAACTGGTTCCACAGTCGCCAGGTCACCAACAGCACCAGAGCACCGCCGCCGTAGATCCAGATCAGATCCGAAGGTGCGATGGCCAGCAGGTCGCCAAACAGGTACTGCATCAGATCGATACGCACGTTATCCAGCAGTGCAATCGCCACCAGACCCAGCGACAGCGAGCTGTGCGCCATGATCCCCAGCAGGGTATCGGTGGCCACCAGGTGCTGGCGCTGCAGCGCTACCAGAATCAGCGACAGCAGCACACAGCTGGCCACCACGGCCAGGTTCAGGTTGATCTGGAGCAGAAAGCCCAGGGCGATGCCGAGCAGCGCCGAATGCGCCAGGGTATCGCCGAAATAGGCCATTCGCCGCCAGACCACAAAAGAGCCCAGAGGCCCCGCCACAGCGGCTATGCCGATACCTCCGGCCAGGGCCAGTAGAAGAAAATCCGCCATGGTTCAGTGTCCGTTACAGCAGGGAGAGGGTTGATCATCGACCACATCGCCATGGATATCGTGGTGGTGATCGTGATGGTGGTTGTACAGGGCCAGCGCATTGGCCTGGGAGGGCCCGAACAGCTCCCGGAACGAGGGATCGTTGCTCACCGCCTCGGGGTGACCAGAGCAGCAGACATGATGGTTAAGGCAGACCACATGGTCGGTGGAGGCCATCACCAGGTGCAGATCATGGGAGATCATCAGCACGCCGAGCTTGCGCTCGCGGCGGATCCGCGCGATCAGGTTGTATAGCTCCACCTGGCCGTTCAGGTCGACGCCCTGGACCGGCTCATCCAGCACCAGCAGAGTCGGATTGCGCAGTAGGGCGCGGGCCAGCAGCACACGCTGGGTTTCGCCGCCGGAGAGGTCGTGAAGTGATTTATTCAGCAGATGATCCGCGGCTACCGCCTGCAATGCTTCCTGTACGGCGGTTTTTTCACTGCGCTGTGGCGTCTGCATAAAGCGAGCGACGGTCAGTGGCAGGGTGCGATCGATATGGAGCTTCTGCGGCATGTAGCCGATGCGCAGATCGGGGCGACGCCAGATATTGCCGTCAGTGGGCTTGATCAGGCCGAGTACGATTCGGACCAGGGTGGTTTTCCCTGCACCATTGGGGCCGATCAGCGTCGTAATGCAGTCATCATGCAGATTCAGGCTGATATTTTTCAGTACTTCGTCATCGCCAAAGCGTACGTTGATCTGGCTGAGGCGGACGAGGTCGCGATTAGGCATCCGCCGTCTCCCCGGGCTGGCTTTGGCAGTCTGCACAGAGACCCACCACTTCCACCGTTTCGTGGGCGATCTTGAAACCAAGCTCGGAGGCCGACTCGCTGAGCGCTCGGTGTACCGGTGCGGTATCCAGCTCCACTGCCCGTTGGCAGCCACTGCAGATCAGAAAGCCGCTGCGGTGCGGGCTCTCTGGATGCGGGCAGCCGATAAACGCGTTCAGTGAAGCGATCCGGTGCACCAGTCCCTGCTCCTGCAGGAACTCCAGCGCGCGATAGATCGTGGGCGGAGCCGAGTTGAAGCCGGCGGCCGCAAGCGCGGGTAGCAGCTCGTAGGCGCCCATGGGCTGGTGGTTTTCCCAGATCAGCTTCAGCACCAGTTCACGGATGGGCGTCAGACGCTGTTTGCGTTCACGGCAGAGATCTTTCGCCGTGGATAACGCCGACTCCATGCAGTGATCGTGGTTGTGGTTGGCTTCAAAGCCTGGATCTTCGCGGTTCATATCGTCTCGTATTGACAACGCCAGAAATTCGGTTTGTTATAGTATAACATGGCGATTACTGTACGTTAGAGGTGAGTGTGATTTCGATCCAAAATTTAGTGTTTTCCAATGCGCGTCGCAATTTGGGTGCCGCTGTCGCATCGGCTGTGCTGCTCTCTTCCGCTCCTGCCAGCGCAGAAGACGGGGGTGTGGTCGCCAGTATAAAACCTTTAGGGATGATTGCCGCAGCGCTTACCCAGGGAGTGACCGAGACCCGCGTGCTGCTGCCGGATGGCGCTTCACCGCATCACTATGCCATGAAGCCCTCGGATATGCGTTCTCTGGATGACGCGCGGCTGGTGGTCTGGGTCGGACCGGAGCTGGAACGCTTTCTCGAGAAGCCTCTGAATCAGTCCGGTGTGTCGCAGGTGACGCTGTTGTCGGGCGAGGCCGATGGCCACGCGGGGCATGAGCATCATGACGAAGATGAGCACCATGATGAAGATAGCCATGCGGAGCATGATCACGATGAACACGGCCATGATCATGACGAGGGTGAGCACGATGAGCACCATGAAGAACATGCCGGGCATGCTGATGAGCACGAAGAAGAGCACCATGAGGAGCACGAAGAGGCTGCCCATGATCACGGCCACGAACATGACCATGGCGGTCTGGATGTGCACCCCTGGCTGGATCCGATGACTGGTCTGGAGGCGGCGCGGAATATCCTCGCCCGTCTGATCGAAGCATACCCGGAGCAGGAAGCGCAGCTGGTCAGCAACTTCGAGCACTTCGAGGCGTCGGTAAATGCTGTAGACCGCCAGATCAGCGCGACACTGGAGCCGTTGCATGAACGTGGCTTCTTCGTGTTCCACGATGCCTATACCGGCTTTGTCGAACACTACAATCTTAACCAGCAGGGTTACTTTACCGTGGATCCGGGTCGCAGCCCGGGAGCGCGCCACCTAGCGGAGATCCGGGAGACTCTGGAGCAGAAGCAGACAGCCTGCGTACTCACCGAGCCCCAGTTCAGCAGCACCCTGGTGGAGCGGATTACCGATGGCCTGGAGTTGAAAATCGCCGAGATAGACCCTCTGGCCGTGGATTTCAAATTGAGCGCGAACGCCTATCCGGACTATCTGCTTGATTTGGCTAGTCGTTTCGAAAAATGCCTGGCGCCCTGAGGCGCTTTTGCCAGGAGTTTAAAAAAGATTTCAAAAGGGGGTTGTGGACCCCCGGGGCGCTCTATATAATGCGCCCCACTTTCGAAGCAGATGTGGTGGAATTGGTAGACACGCTAGCTTCAGGTGCTAGTGCCTTCACGGGCGTGGGAGTTCGAGTCTCCCCATCTGCACCACTTCCCCGAAGTGGTGTTGAACGGCAAAAGTTCGAAAGTGTCAAAAGTTAGAGCGGATCGGCGCCGCTTGCCTCGTAAGAGACATAAAGCCGCACAAACCGACGCAGATGTGGTGGAATTGGTAGACACGCTAGCTTCAGGTGCTAGTGCCTTCACGGGCGTGGGAGTTCGAGTCTCCCCATCTGCACCATCGGTGCTCACCGATGGTGATCTCCCCTAAAAAAGTTTTCCCGCGTAGTTTTTCAAGTACCGCTTCTCAGTACAGTCTCTCAACCTCTCAACCTCTCAACCTCTCAACACCGTTTTTCACGTACTTTTTCCGTGCTTAGTTTACAGGCTTAGTCTGTCTGCATATCCGATGAGCCGGGTTATCCAGCCATCTCTCCGTGTTTTGTGCATAAAAAACCCCGGACAGAACCGGGGCTAAAACAGTTGCTTGGGAGTCTTTCAGGTTAGCCCGCCGCCAGTATCCCGATCTGGACAAGGGCTGGAATGATAGCGATAACCAGACCGACCACGACCATCAGGATTGAGGGTATCAGTCCGAGTTCTTCGTACTTCTCGTCATTGTGAGTAGCAACCATCGTCTTTCTCCTTGCTGCTCGGGTTGAGGCTGACTGCCTGCATTCTGTATCGCAACTTGGATGCCAGCTTTGGTAGCTCAGGTGTTAATTCTTAACGCTTTGTTTATATTGGATAATTTTTAATTTTCCCGAGTGAATCTCTGCTTCTATGTCATTTCTGGCGTGCATATTCTGGCAAGACTGCCAGATACGACACTGATGCGGTCAGTGCTTTTCTGAGTCTCCCTTAGCGCGTATAAAAGGCCTGCTAAGCCGCAGAGTCGGCCCTACCCCAAATGCTCGTTAAGGAAATGGCATTGAAAAAGTTCACCCTTCATCTGGATGCGGCGATCGTGATCGCCCTGGTCGTTGCCCTTTCGCTGGGAATGAATGCTTTTCAGTACTTCCAGGTAAAGAGCCTGACAGAGGAAAACGCCCGTCTGCAGTTTCAGGGGATAGCAGATAAGCTGAATCTGGACTCTCAACAAAGCTTTATTGATCGACAGAACGCCAAGATCGAACAGCTGGAAGCCGCCGTTTCGAGTGCTCAAGCGGCGGACTGATGCCTGCTTAAGCGCTTCACAGAGAATCACCACAGGGAAAGAACATGAAATCGATCCTCGTCACTGGCTGCTCCAGCGGTATTGGGCGACATTGCGCGCTACGTCTTAAGGAGCTTGGCTACCGTGTGTTTGCCACTGCCCGGCAGGAACAGGATGTACAGGTTCTCAGTGAGTTGGACCTTGAGAGCCTGCAGCTGGATCTGGACAGCAGCGATTCGATCAACCGTGCAGTGGATCAGGTACTGGAGCGGACCGGAGGCACCCTGGATGCCCTGTTCAACAACGCTGCTTACGGTCAGCCCGGTGCCGTCGAAGACCTTACCCGCGATGTGATGCGCGCCCAGCTGGAAACCAATCTGCTGGGGACGCTTGAGTTGACCAACCGGGTACTGCCGGTGATGCGGCGTCAGAGGCATGGCCGCATCGTGATGAACTCGTCGGTGCTGGGGATGGTGGCGTTGAAGTATCGTGGCGCCTACAACTGCTCCAAATTCGCGCTTGAAGGCCTGACGGACACCCTGAGGCTGGAGCTTGAGGGCAGCGGCATCGCCGTCAGCCTGATTGAGCCGGGCCCGATCGAGAGCGCTTTCCGCAAAAACGCCTTTGCCAAGTTCAACGAAAATATCGATGTCGAGGCCAGCGCTCACCGGCAGACCTATGAAGCGGTTGTCGCTCGGCTGGCTAACCAGGAGCCTGGCAAAGAACCCGCGTTCACCCTGACTTCAGAAGCGGTGCTCAAGCCCCTTCTGCACGCCATTGAAAGCCGTCGCCCCAAGGCGCGTTACTACGTCACCTTCCCGACCCATTTCATGGGATTGATGCGACGTATCCTGCCCTACTGGCTGCTGGATCGGTTGTTGATCCGTTCATCTGACTGATGCGATCTGTTATGGGCAGTGATTGGGTGCGGCTGGATAGAGAGATTAGACTCGATTAACGCTGAAGCCTGAACGGTCTTCAGCGTTTTGGGGGCGTGTATCAGGTGACCCGGACCAGATAGGGCGGTAATTGCGGCTCCGGGAACACCGAAAGCACTTTCAGGCGCTTTCGGGTGCGCTCTGCGGCATGTTTCAGGTGGGCCTTGAGGCTCGCGGCGGCGGCTTCGTAAGCGCCCTGGGCGATGTGATCGACCACCAGTTTGTTTTCCATGAAAACCGGGTCCCCGGGCGGAATGCCCAGGGTGCTGAAAAAGATGCGGTTCACCATCAGCGGCAGCTGGCTTTGGGCGATCATCTTCAGCGCTTTCTTGTTATGAGCGAAGCTCAGCCATTCTGAATGCAGCTCCGATTCTATTTTGGCGACCGCAGATGCGGTTTGTTCTTCCGGGTGTAGAATCAGGTGCGCCAGGCGGCGTTGCATGGCGAACACCTTGTCCGGATCCAGCTGCGGCGCTGAATCGATCAACAACGCCGGCTCCAGTAGCGCTCTAATCTCGAAGTCATCGGCCACGGCCCTTGCGGTCAGAGGCCCGGCCAGCCAGGGCGACTGCTTGGTTTTCTCCACCAGTTGCCGGCTTTTCAGGCGTCCCAGCACCTCGCGCGCGACGGTGCGGCTGACGCCGTAGTACTCACTCAGGGCGATCTCGTTGATTTTGAAGTGGCCGAAGGCGATGGACATGGCCACGGCTTCCTCCACATCATCAAAAATGCGATCGGCGGCGGGCCTGCTTTCCACCGGCTGCGCAGCGACCTTGGTGATACCCAGGTTTTCAAACGTCAGCTTGGCTCTGACCGGCTCAACATCGCTGGCAAAGGTTTTCGGTATAAACCCGCGGCCGTCAAAGCGCTGAATCAGCCCCTCTTCAAACAGTTTTTCCAGGGCGGTATGAACAGGGCCACGGCTGGTGTCGAACAGCTTCGCGATAGGTCCTTCGAGCAATACCAGGCCGGGTTGAATACGGCGGTCCAGAATCGCTTCTCTGAGGGCCTTGCGGATGACCTCGTACATCGGTTCGCGCGTCTGTTGATCATCTGGTTTTAGTTGTAGAGCAGACAGAACGGGTTCTCTCTTCTAGTCCATTAAATAGGCAATCTAGGATGCCGGCTTGGAGGGGGTGCCGAACTATTATGTGCGCTGCTGATATTAGGTGTACAGCGTCTTTGGAAGGATACCGGGCCTTCGACCCGGTATCGGAGGGGCGGCTTTACATGAAGAGTCAGACGAAGAGTTACATGACGTCGCCGCTGTTGGGGCCGAGCGCCTGCCCGAGGTAAAGATCGCCGTCCGGGGATGCGGCGAGCAGCAGGGCTGAAGGCGCCACCTCTTCGGGTTTGCCGAAGCGACCCAGCGGCAGTTCTGCCTCTTTTTCACCGATCCATTCGCTGCTGACATCGCCCAGCAGCGGGGTGCTGATCGGGCCGGGAGCGATGGCGTTGGTCAGCACGTTGTAGGGTGCCAGTTCCCGTGCCATGGACTTGGTCATCCCCAGGATGCCAGCCTTGGCCGCGCTGTAGTGGGACATGCCGATGGCGCCCTTGTGGGCCAGCTGGGAAGCGATATTGATGATGCGGCCCGAGCGCTGCTCAACCATCAGCGGCGCCACGTAGTGACACGCCAGGAAGACGCCACGCAGGTTAACGGCGATCATCTGATCGAAGATATCCGGAGACATCTCGGTGATCGGGCATTCGTTCAGGATGCCGGCGCTGTTGACCAGAATATCGATACGACCGTGGCGCTCGACCACTGCGTTTACCAGCGCCTGCACCGACTCGGCGGAGCTGACGTCGACGCGATAAGCCGAATCCTCAGCTGTGCAAATGCTGGCGCAGGCATCCTGGTTAAGATCGGCCAGGGCCAGAGTTGCCCCTTCAGACTGGTACAGTTTCGCGATCGCCTGGCCGATGCCGCTGGCGGCGCCGATGATCAGCGCGACTTTGTTGTCTAGTTTGTTCATGCAAGTCTCCAAAAGCAGGGAGCCGAAGCTCCCTCTTTATCTACCTCTGTATCAACCCGGCCAGCGTACGGTCAGGCCGCCATCGACAATCAGTTCCTGCCCGGTGATATAGCTGGAATCGTCGCCGCTGAGGAAGCGCACAACCTTGGCCACCTCGTCGGCGCGTCCAACGCGGCCCAGCGGGATATAGGCGCCAGCGGCTTTGAGGCCATCGCTACCCAGGGAGTTGACCGGATCCAGCGACTGGGGAGTCTCGATCAGCCCCGGAATGATAGTGTTGACGCGAACCCTGCGCTCCGCCAGTTCAACGGCCAGCGAACGTACCAGGCCAAGCACGCCGCTCTTTGACGCGGCGTAGTGAGCGTGGTGGTCCCAACCGTAGACGCCGCCCGCAATCGATGAGATAGCGATCATTGAGCCGCCCTCTTCGATCTGCCTGGAGCCGGAGCGGAACAGGCGCATGACACCGGACAGGTCCACCGACAGCATGTCGTCCCACTCGTTATCGCTCATCTCGCCAATGGATGCCTGGCGCAGGATGCCGGCCGCGGCAACAACGATATCCAGCCTGCCGAACTCCTGCACCGCGGTGCTGGCTAGCTCGTCGCACTGTTGCTGGCTGCGTACATCCAGGGCTACCGGAATGCACTGGCCGCCGGCGGCAATAACTTTATCCACAGTCTGCTGGATGTCGTGCGGGTCGCCGGGAAAATAACCGGCTACGACCTTAACGCCCGCCTGTGCATAACTGAGTGCCAGGGCCTGGCCGATGCCGCTGGCGGCACCGGAAATAATGGCGACCTTGCCGGCAAGGCCATCGTCTCGTTTTAAACTATCCACAATCTGATTCCTTAATGCTCATTAGTTGGCGGAGTGGTCAACCCGGCGGGTACCGAACATCAGCAGGCCGCTGATCACTAGCGGCAAGGAGCCGGCGATGATGGCGGTTGTACCCATGGGCAGACCCAGGGTCAGCAGCACGGAAACCAGGGCTGAACCGATGATCGCGCCGATCGGTGCCATAACGTGGGCTACGTTGGCGCCCATGCCGCGTACCTGCGGCGGGAAGGATTCGCCCATGTAGAACAGCATCGCGGCAAAGGGGCCGAGCAGGAAGAACAGGGTCAGCGCGTACATGGCGTAGACGAAGCTGTCTGAGCTTGGGCCAACCAGCATTGCCAGGCTGGCGATACCGCCGAGTACGAAGCCGATCAGTACGGTGGCACGACGACCGATACGGTCACCCAGCCAGCCATGGAACAGGTAGCCGACAAAGCCGACCGCGTTGGCCAGGATCAGTACCTGCAGGGAATTCTCGAAGCTCACCGACTTGGCTTCCACCAGTACGGTGGTGCCGAGTACTGCAAATACCTGGATCGCCATCCAGCTCAGCAGCCACACCAGTGACAGTGAGATGGTGTGCTTGCGCAGTTCCGGGGTGAAGACGCCCTTAAGGCCCAGGTCGTGGCCGTGGTCGACTTCAATGTCGTGCTGGGCGGCCAGTTGCTGCGCGCCCTGCATATCGCCGGCCTTGCGGCGGCGCTCTACCTCTTTCATGGCGGCGAACACCGGTGATTCCGGCAGTTTCAGCGCCATCACGATAACGATGATCGATGCAGCCGCCGCGATGAAGAAGCTGCCACGCCAGCCCACGGTCGGCAGCAGCCAGGAGACCATGAACGCCGCCAGCAGTGCGCCCACCGGCCAGCCACTCTGTACCAGGCTGAACATCAGGCCGCGGTTTTTGGCCTTTTTGTAGATTTCGTTCAGGTAAACGGAGTTCACCACCTCTTCGGAGACGGCGAAGCCGGAGAAGGAGCGGATGATCACCATGGAGGCAACACCGGCAGCCAGGCCTGACAGACCGGAGCTGATCGCGCCGCCGATCACCAGAAGGATCAGCGCTTTTTTACGTCCCAGTCGATCCAGGATGGTACCGACGATGAGCGAGATGGCGAACACGCCGATGGTGGCCCAGGTGTTGACCGCCGTGGCCTGGGCTGTGGTCCAGCCGAAGTCTTCAGCGATAACCGGCAGCAGGGTGCCAAACAGGGTGTAGTCGTAAACCGAGGCTACCCAGGCGATAAAACAGGTCAAGGAAGCGTAGAGGATCTGCCCCTGGGTGATTTCCACATCCCAGGGAGCGACCCCGTCGGCCGGGACGCGGGTGCCCGCGTCCACAGCCGGAGAAGTCTTGCTGTTCATGAGTTGAATCTCACTTTTTGAGTTATTTGAATTGGAGCCTCGGCGCCGGGCTTATTTGCTGCGCGGGTTGCGCTTGGCAAAGTCGTCAGCGATCTCATCAAAGGTGCAGAAACGCACGCCTTCATGGCTCTGGATGTGCTTGATCAGACGTTCCAGCATCATCAGGTTCTGCGGGCGGCCGCAGACATCCGGGTGGATGGTCATGGTGAATACGGCATAGTCATTTTCGCGGTAAACCCAGTCGAACTGGTCCTGCCACATTTCACCCAGGTGACGCGGGCTGACGAAGCCGTGGCTGTTGGGGGACTTCTTGATGAACATCATCGGCGGCAGGTCATCGAGGTACCAGTTGGCCGGGATCTCGATCAGGTCGGTCTCTTCGCCACGCTGCAGCGGCTTCATCCACTCCTTGGCGGATTTGGAGTAGTCGATCTTGGTCCAGGAGTCGCCGACACGAACGTAGTACGGGTGGAAATCGTTGTGCATCAGGCTGTGATCGTACTTGATGCCACGCTCCAGCAGCAGCTCGTTGGTGATCGGGCTGAACTCCCACCAGGGCGCTACATAACCGGTGGGACGCTTGCCCGCCAGCTTGGTGACCAGCTCGATGCTGTGATCGAGCACATCGCGTTCCTGCTCACGGGTCATGGCGATCGGGTTTTCATGGCTGTAGCCATGAACGCCGATCTCGTGGCCTGCGTCTGCGACGGCCTGCATCTGCTCGGGGAAGGTCTCGATGCTGTGTCCCGGAATAAACCAGGTGGTTTTCAGGTTGTGGTCTTCGAACAGCTTGAGCAGTCGCGGTGCGCCCACTTCGCCGGCGAACAGGCCGCGGGAGATATCGTCAGGTGAGTCTTCACCACCGTAAGAACCCAGCCAGCCGGCTACGGCGTCCACATCAATCCCGAAGGCGCAGAGTATTTCTTTCTTGGCCATTACAACAATCTCCTAGACCGCCCGGTCGCGGCATTTCTCTTTTAAATATGGGTAGAGAGACAGTGACTAACCCTTGTCTCCATGATCGGTCTCACATGATCGGTCTCGCATGATCGGTCTCGCATGATCGGTCTCGCATGATCGAAAATGAACTCTGGATACAAAATTCATTTAAGTCAATGTGGGATTGGAAGGGTATCGGCGTTTCCCTTCTTTATATGGCAAGATTTCCTGGCGTTGATAAATCGACTGCCGGATTCTGGATTATTGATTTTTCATGGTGTGATTGCGGTTTTTGTTAGTTTTTTAGACCAGTTATTCTGTTTTTATTAGTGAAAAATGACTTTATTTGATGTGGGTTGGATATTTTTTGGTGAAAAGTTGATCAGTGCGACAGAAACATGTCTAAGAACGGTTTTTTTCAACTCTTGGTTGATCTGGCTACTTTTTGTGTTCTATAAATGAATTCTGTATTCAAAATTCATCTATAGCGGAGGCCAGGGTTTGAACGGTCATCAAAGTCATCAAGAGGCAGATGGAACAAGCCCACAGACAGACAGCCATTTGCTGGAGGAGTCGATTCTCCCGGTATGGCGTTCTCAAAGAACAATCGGATTCTGGGGTTTTATCTGGCTTTGGATCGGCATGGCCGTCATCATCGCCACCTTCCAGCTGGGCGCCGGCGGCGTTGCTGGGCTGTCACTGGCCGAAGTGGTGGTGGTGATCTTCCTGGCCAACCTGGTGTTGGGCGTGGTGATGACGCTGACCGCCGATATCGGCACCGAGCACGGGCTCTCGTTCTCGGTCTATCTGCGGGCGCCCTTCGGTATCAAGGGTACGCATCTACCGGCGGTATCGCGCGGCGTGGTTGCCGCCATCTGGTTCGGTATCCAGACCTACCTGGGGGCGCTGGCGCTCAACGGTATCGTCGAGTACCTCACCGGCTTTGACAGCTGGGTGACCTGGTACCTGATCTTTGCGGTGGTGCAGATCGTCAATACGGCGCTGGGTATCCGCGCGGTTGAGATGCTCGCCTCTATCGCGGCTCCATGCATTCTGGCGATCTCAATCTGGATGTATTACACCCTCGATGTGCTGGCGAAGACCCAGGGCATCAATATCTGGACCTTCGCCGGTGGCGAAGATGTGTCCGTGATCGGCCTGTTCTTTGCCAACATGGCGTTCTGGTCTGCGCTGGCTGTGGATATCCCCAACCTGACCCGCTTCCTGAAAGTGCCGGCAAACCCGAAAGGCTTCCGTCAGCGTAACCGCAATGTGTTTGTCGCGCAGTTCATCGCGCTGCCTGCCACCCAGGCGTGGATCGCGCTGATCGGCGGCGTCTCCTTTATCGCCGCGGGCGACTGGAACCCGGTCAGTGTGATCCAGGCCCAGGGCGCAGGCTTTACCCTGGTGGTTCTGCTGCTGATGGTGATCCTGGCGCAGTGGTCTACCAACAATGCCGCCAACCTGATTCCCGCCGCGCTGACCTTTGTGAATGCCGGCGCGCCGCGCGTCTCCTACGCCGTTGCACTGGTGCTGGCCGGTATTATCGGCACCCTGGCGATGCCCTGGCTGATCCTGAATAACCTGTTTACCTTCCTCAGCTACTACGGTGCGCTGCTGTCCGCCGTTGGCGGCATCATGGTGGCGGACTACTACCTGCTGCGCCGTCGCCGACTCAACGTGCCTGACCTGTTCAACCCCAATGGTCAGTTCCGCTTCGCATCGGGCTTTAACCCGGCAGGCCTGGTCGCCTGGGTTATCGGCGGTGGTCTGGCGATCCTGTTCCTTGAATACGCATACGCGGTGGGCTTCCTGTCGGCGCTGCTGATCTACTGGCTGCTGATGAAAACCTGGATCATGCCGCGCTATCCGCAGCAGGAGGTCAACTCGGGCTTCGATGACCAGTATCTTGCGACCAGCGTTGGCCGGAACTGGGTATTCGATAAGGCACGGGGTTTCAGCAGGCTCAGCGATGCCGATACCGCTGCATTGAAACAGAAACGCGAAGATCTCTGAGGCGGATAGCATGAGTAACCCTACTTTGACCGCCCTGGAGATGGGTGAGCAGATAGCGGCCGGCCGATTGGACCCGGTGGCCCTGACCCGCGAAGCCCTGGCCAAGGCCCTGGAGGCTGAAGGCGTATTTATCTCGCTCTGCCCCGAGCGAGCCCTGGCGGAAGCTCAGGCTGCCGCCGATCGCGCGCGGCTGAAGCTGCGCAGGGGGCCGCTGGATGGCGTCCCCCTGGCCTGGAAGGATCTGTTTGATCTTGCCGGCACGGTGACCACGGCGGGCAGCCGGGTATTGTCGAAGCAGCCGGCGGAAACCGATGCTCGTGCAGCGTATAACGCCGCAGCAGCCGGTCTGGTCAGTGTCGGCAAGACCAACCTTACGGAACTGGCCTACTCCGGCCTTGGCCTCAATCCTCACTACGGCACGCCGGTGTCGATTGCCAGTGGAGATACGCCGCGTGTGCCGGGTGGTTCCAGTTCCGGCTCGGCGCTGGCCGTGGCCCAGGGTGTGGTGCCGGCGGCCATAGGTACCGACACTGCCGGCTCTCTGCGCGTACCGGCGGCGTTTAATGGCCTGGTTTCCTACCGCCCCTCCCAGAACCGCCATACCCGGGCCGGTGTCACGCCCCTGGCGGATACTCTGGATACCATCGGCGTGATCGCGCATACACTGGCGGACTGTGTGGCGGTGGATGATGCCATGCGTGGCGAGACCTACCGGCCGAGGAAGCCGCTGGCACCGAATGCGGTGCGGTTTGTGGTGGATATGGCGCTGCCGGAGCGGATCGATATAGAACCGGCGGTCTGGCGTAATCTGATGCAGGCCGTCGATAAACTGCGCGCCGCGGGCTATAGCGTTGAGGAGCGCGCCGTCGAGCCGGTACACGAGACGCTGGACTGCATAGAAGCGCTGGGTTGGCTGGGCGCTGTTGAGGCCTACGCGGAATACGGCCACCTGGTGAACAGCGATCTCGGCGAGCTGATGGATCAGCGTGTCAGGCAGCGACTTGGGGGAGCCGCCGATGTCAACGGCGAGCGTTTGCTGGTGCTGTACCGGGAACGTGATCGCCTGATCGAGGCCCTTAAAGAGGATCTCGATGGCGCCGTGCTGCTGACACCGACGGTGGCCCATGTGGCACCGGAGCTGGAACCGCTGGAAAAAGACCCGGAGCTCTTTGCCGCAACCAACCTGAAAACACTGAAGCTGTCGATGGTGGCCAGTCTGCTGGACTGCCCGGCTGTAGCGCTACCCAGCGGGATCGATGCGGATAATCAGTTCACTGGTCTACAGCTTAGCGCTCCTCGCGGAGAGGATGAGCGGCTGCTGCGTAGCGCCACCGCAGTCGAGGCGCTGATCGTTGATGCTCGCTAAAGGAGATTGCTGATGTGCGGACTGTGCGGAGCCCTGGGTGGCGAAAGCCACTGGAGCGCGACCCATACGCTTGACCCCGAACAGGCCGCCGATGAGCGTCGGCGCGAGCGGGCTTACCGGATCGCGCTGATCAACAGTGTGCTGGAATCGGCCCGGGTGACGGTGAAGGACTTTCAGAACACCAGCTATCTGGTCTCTACGGCTACAGGCAAGCAGGCGCTGGCCACCGACCTGGGCGAGATCTGGCGCGCGGTCGCAGATCTGACCGGACGCGCGGTCGATCCGCTGTCGGCGCTGTTTGTCGGCGAGGAGCAGGCTCATGGCTGATCTGGATAACAGGATTCCGGTCCATGTGATTACCGGCTTTCTCGGCGCCGGCAAAACGACTTTGCTGAAGCGGGTGCTGCGTGACGAGGCCTTCGGCGATACCGCGGTGCTGATCAACGAATTTGGCGAGGTGGGGCTGGATAACCTGCTGCTGGGTGATCTTGAGCAGGAAGCCGTGCTGCTGAAAAGCGGCTGTGTCTGCTGCACCATCCGTGGAGAGCTGTCCGAGGCTTTGAAAAAGCTGTTGTCGCAGCGTGAATCCGGGGAGATTCCTCCTTTCCGCCGCATTATCCTTGAGACCACAGGGCTGGCTGATCCCGGCCCGATCAATTCGACCCTGGCCGCCGATACTGTGCTGCGCAATCAGTTGAAGCCGGCGGCAGGTATCTGTCTGGTCGATGCGCAGAACGGGTTGGCCAGCTACGAGTCTTATCCGGTCTGGACCGACCAGGTGGCGGCGGCAGACAGAGTCGTGCTTTCGAAAGTGGCCCAGGCGGAGTCTGCACAGCTGGATAAGGTTAGGGAGATTGTTCAGCGTATCAACCCTGCGGCTGAACTGATCAGTGGCGAAATCGAACCTTCGCAGCTGGAGAACCTGTTTGTCGGCGTCTCGGGCGGAAAGCAGTGGCGACCGGTGCAGATTCAGAGCTGGCTGGGATCCCCCGCCTTTTCCGCCTTTACTAATAAGCAACAGCCGTCGGGCCAGCACCTGGATGGTATCGCTTCTTTCCGCCTGCAGCTGGATGGAGAGCTGGACTGGACCTGCCTGGGTATCTGGCTGTCGCTGCTGCTTGACTGCCACGGCGCCAATCTACTGCGCGTTAAAGGGGTGTTGCACCCCAAGGACAGTGAAGTCCCGCTGGTGTTACACGGCGTACAGCACACAGTGTATCCGCCGGAGCTGCTGACCCAGTGGCCCAAGGATGAGCGTGACTCATACCTTATATTTATCACTCGCAATCTTTCAGAGGTTACAATACGGCGTTCGCTGCAAACATTTATGGAAAGCATCAGTCGTTTCCCCGCGCCAAGGATCCTCAATGGCTAAATCTGCGACAACCTCTTCATCGCAATCGCCGGAAGCATCGAAAACACCTGAAGCACCGGCGATTCTGAAAGGAGCCCCGGTGCTTCGTGTGCTGGGTACCTCTGTGACCCTGCTCGACTGCATTCGCGATCAGGCACGCAAGGATCTGGGCATCGATATCCGCTTCGAGGTGTTAGACGGTGTGGAAGCGCAGACCCGGGGCGTGTTGTCGCCGGAGTCGTTCGATATCTACGACCAGTGGTTCCACAACGTGGACTTTATCTGGCCCGCCTCGGCGGTGCAGCCGATCGATATCAAGCGAATCACCCACTGGGAAGAGATCAACTCGCTGCCGAAAACCGGCCGCATCACCCTGCATGCGCCGCTGGGCGATGGCTGCAAGCCGGTGGACAGGCTCTACGTGCAGCCGGACGGTAACTTTGGCCCGCGCCCTACCGGCAAAATCACCATGCTGCCTGTCAGTCACAACGCCGACAGCTTCGGCTACCGCCGGGATCTGTTGCCCGCGGACCTGATTGCCGAAGAGGAAAGCTGGGGCTGGCTGGTGGATGAGCGCTGCTGTGGCCTGGTCGGTCTGCAGAGCGACTGCGCGATCGGAGCGCTGGATGCCGCGCTGGCCGTGGAAGCGAAGGGTCTGGCGAAGTTCAAGGATATCGGCAACCTGTCGATCGAAGAGATCGATCAGCTGATCGAATGCCTGATCAAGCTGAAACGTAAAAATCATTTCCGCTCCTTCTGGAGCGACCATTCTGCCGCGGTCGAACAGATGAAGCAGGGCGCCGTCGGCATCGAAAGCCTCTGGTCCCCGGCCCTGATCGAGCTCAAGGCGCAGCAGCTCGACCTGCGCATGGCGGCGCCCCGCGAAGGCTACCGCGCCTGGTATGGCGGCATGTCGATCTCCCGCTGTGCCACCGGCAGGGTACTGGATGCGGCTTACGACTATATGAACTGGTGGCTGTCCGGCTGGCCGGGTTCAATGATCGCCCGCCAGGGTTACTATATCTCCAACCCCCAGCGCTCCCGGCCGTTGATGTCCAAGGCGGAATGGGATTACTGGTACGACGGTAAGGCGGCCAGTGAGGACCTGCCCGGCGTGGCGGGAGGCAAACCGGTTATCCGCCAGGGTGAAGTGCGCGAAGGCGGCAGCTATATCCAGCGCATGAGCCAGGTGGCGGTGTGGAACTCGGTAATGGACGAGCACAACTACCTGGTGCGCCGCTGGCACGACTTCATGTCTGCCTGATCGAACCCCTGACCACCGCCCCTTCCCTATACATATCAGGCCGGGAATGCCGCTTATCAAGCCGGCGTATTCCATTGGCTGAAATGCACCGCACAGACCTTTGACGGATAAACCGGATCGGCTGGATAACCCGCACCCTGGGTTATTCAGCTGTTTTACGGGATGGCTGGGTTTGTGATTGGCGGGCAAAAAAACGGGGTCTGACTGGTGCAAGCCGACCCCGAAAAAAGCCTGCACCTCACCAGAGAGGGATAGAAGTACAGGTTTGGCGTACTGCCCACGTAACGGGCAGTACAACCGGCAACTAGTGCTATTTAGTCAGACTTAGCCGATCGATGTCTCGATCAGAGCCTCGATACGGCGTGCCAGGGCCAGAAGAGCCAGATCCTCGCCCTGGGGGCGGCCCAGCATCAGGCCGATTGGCAGTTTTGCCTGTTGCGGCTGCCAGGGCAGAGAGATCGCGCTGGCATCCAGGTAGTTGAAGACATTGGTGTTGTGCAGCGCCATGCGGTTGGCCGCATGGAAGGCGGCGGCATCCTTTTCCAGCGTGGCGATGGCCGGCGGCAGAATTGGTACCGTCGGCAGAATCACCGCATCAAAGCCGCTGCTCTCGGCGGCGAACTGCTGCTGCAGCTTGCCCCTGGGCAGCAGACGCTGGGCGTACACCCAGGCAGGCAGTTCCAGACCACCCTGCAGACGATCGCGGACGAACGGATCGTACTCCTCGCCCTGGGCTTCCAGACGCTCCTTGTGGATCGCAATCGCCTCCGGCACCACCAGACCGCCGGCCTGGTTGATGGCGTAGACCTGGTCCACCGAATCGAACGCCAGCGTTTCGATCTGATGCCCCTGCTGGCGCAGCAACTCCACAGCCTGCTCGAAAGCGGCCGCCACCGGTGCTTCCAGGTTGTCGATCAGCGCTCCCGCCGGAATCGCCAGACGCAGCTTGCGATCACCGCTGTCGGCGTCGCTGACTTCGGTTTGTGACAGTACCGACCAGAGTCGCGCGCAGCAGTCCACGCTGGCGCCCATGGGGCCGACGCAGTCCAGACTCGGCGACAGAGGGAAAGCCGCATCACCCGGCACGCTGGCCTGGCTCGGTTTGAAACCGACGATGCCGCAGAACGCCGCCGGGATACGCAAAGAACCGCCGGTATCGCTGCCCAGAGTCCCCAGCGCCAGACCATCGGCGATGGAGGCCGCGCCGCCGGAGGTGGAACCACCGGTGATCAGACTGGCATCGAAGGGGTTTTCCGGCGAACCGTAATGCGGATTCAGCCCCAGGCCCGAGAAGGCAAACTCGGTCATGTTGGTGCGACCGGTAAACCAGGCGCCGGCCTCGCGCAGACGCGCCACGGAGGGCGCGTCCTCGGAGGCTGCAGGTGCTGAATTCAGCACCTTGGAACCGGCCCGGGTCTGCTCGCCCTTAACGTCAAACAGATCCTTGATGCTGATCGGAATGCCGCCCAGGGCGCCCTGGGCGCCATGCTCCGGTGCAGCGCTCTGGCTGATATAGATCTTTGCCAGACGCTCGCTGTTCATGCCCTGCTTGCGCTGTTCCAGCGCTGTGGCCAGCTCCGCCGGGGAAAAGTCCCCGGCCTTGAAGGCGTTCAGCGCATCGGCGATGCGACGCTGTTTCAGCGCACCGCTCAAGAACGCTGAGGCTTTTTCCACGCTCATATCGACTCCTTGGCTGATCCTGGATTACACGGCAACCGGCAGTGTTTCCAGGCTGTAGTCCAGACGAATGCTGCGGTTCAGTACCGGGTCGGTCAGGCTGCCGGAGAACGACGGGCTCATGCGGATACCGCCGATGGCCGGTACCGTACCGCACAGCATGGCGGTGTTCGGCAGGATGCCCTGGTTGTCGCGCAGCTCTTTCGGCAGGCGCTCCAGCAGCGTGGGGATATCCAGCAGTTCGGCCAGGGTGCCGTTCTGATATTCAACCCGAGCGCCCTGCTCTTCGATCTCGCTGCCAAGGCGCAGCTGATCCCAGTGCGGCGCGACCTCTTCCAGCGGCCAGGCTTCCTTGGCCAACGGTTTGACGCAGATCTGCTTGGAGAACGCCACGCTGTAGCTTTCCAGCTCACGGTCGGTGTGGTCGGAAGCAAGGGATACGAACAGACGACGGTTGGCGTCGGCGATCAGCAGCACCTCGGCTTCACCGGAGCTGCCCTCGCCCAGCACCTGGACCTTGTCGGCCTGGGTCAGCTGCTGCGGATCGACGCGGTAGAACAGCGGCGTGGTGGACGGCGGCTGTACGCCGAGCTCGGCAAGCTCGTCGATATGGTGCTGCACGCCTTCCTGGTCGCGCCCGGCCCAGCCGGCGATCGCCAGGTTGTCGATGCTGAATTCGGTCGCCTGACCGTTGACTGACAGATTGAGAATCATGGTGTTAGAACTCCAATATCAAAGCGTTTCAGGTAACCAGAGAGCGATAGCCGGGAAGGCGATCAGCAGCAGTGCAAGAATCAGCATGGCGGCGATATAGGGCAGCGTGCCCAGCACCACATCGCTGAACGGCTCACCCCGTCGTGCGGATTGCACGATATAGAGGTTGAGGCCCACAGGCGGTGTGATCAGCGCCATTTCGACGAAGATGATCATGATGACGCCGAACCAGACGGCGTCGAAGCCGGCACCAAAGATGATCGGCGCCACGATCGGGATGGTGATCACCATCAGCGACAGCGTCTCGATGAAGAAACCGAGCACGATGTACATCAGGATCACCGCGAACAGCAGCTCGTAGTTGGAGAACTCATGGGCGTTGAGGAACGCGGTGAGTACCCGCGGCAGGCCGGCGGCGCTGATGACGAAGTTCAGGAAGGAGGCCGCCATGATGATGAAGATGATCATCGAGGTGGTCTTGATGGTGCCATCCAGCGCTTCGCGCAGGGTTGTCCAGTTCAGCTTGCGATTGATCGCGGCCAGGATCATCGAGGCGACCACGCCGATGGCGGCGGATTCGGTCGGCGTCGCCCAGCCCAGGTAGATTGAGCCGACTATGGCCGTGAACAGGGCCAGCAGCGGTACCAGATGGATCAGGTCGCCGAAACGCTCACCCCAGCTGGAGCTGCGGCGCGGACCGCCCAGTTTCGGGAACGCCAGGCACAGGCCCATGGAGATCAGCATGAAGATCAGGGCCAGCAGCAGACCGGGGATCAGGCCCGCCATGAACAGCGACGGGATAGAGGTTTCGGTCAGAAAGCCGTAGATGATCAGGTTGATCGACGGTGGAATCAGAATACCCAGGGTGCCGCCGGCAGCGATGGTGCCGAGGAACAGCTTGGGGTCATAGCCCAGCGCACGCTGCTGCGGCAGCGCCACGGTGGAGATGGTGGCCGCCGTAGCGACGGAGGAGCCTGAAGTGGCGGAAAACAGTGTCGAGGTGACCACGTTGGCATGCAGCAGGCCGCCCGGCAGCCAGGATAGCCAGTGATCCATGGCGCGGTAGGCGCGGCCGGCGATGCCGCTACGGACAATAATTTCGCCCATCAGCACGAACAGCGGGATCGCGATCAGCAGGAAGGAGTCCGCAGCCGACCAGAGGTTCTGTCCCAGTGCCTTGAGCAGCGGGAAGGGTGAAAAGAAGGTGCCGACGCCAAACGCGAGCAACAACAGGGTTACGGCAACCGGGATGCTGAGCAGCAGCAGCCCGAGGACGCCTACGGAAAGGAATCCAAGCATGGAGGTGCTCCAGTAATTAGCTTCGGGATTGACCGCTTGCGGCCGGATCCCGGGTGGTTTCGTCGTCGGCAGGCAGGTCCGGTTCGATACCGGCCAGGGCATCGATGCGGCCCGCGTCTTTTTGCAGCACGGCGAGAATCACCCGCAGCGACAGCACAACGCTGACGAACGAGAACCAGACATAACCGGCAAACCAGACTAGCTGCGGAATCCACAGCGGCGTTGCCAGGGATGTATTGGCCAGCGAGTTGTTGCTCAGCGATTTATCCAGCACCGGCCAGGCGTACCAGCTGATGACCAGGCTGACAAACGTCAGCGAGAACAGCGCGATAACATCCAGCGTGGCGCGTCCGGCGGCGGGCAGCCGGTTGTGGGCGATATCGATACGGATATTCGCCTTCTCATACAGGGTGTAGGCGAGGCCCCAGGAGGAGAGGATCGCCAGCATGTAGCCGGAATACTCCTCAACCCCGTGCAGGGCCAGGCCTGCGAACTTGCGCATCAGGATCGCCGCAACGATAAAGGCGATGGTCGCCAGCAATAGCATGCCGAGCGACCAGGCCACGTAGCGGGATGCGCGTCGAGTGAGAGCGATCAGTTGATCGTTCAGGGCAACAAGAGCGTGCATCACGAACTCCGGTTATTTAGCGGTCAGGCCGACCAGGCTGCCGACCTGCTCGTTCCACGCCTGCTCGGTGGCGTCATCGACACGGGCAACCCAGGCCGGGATAACCGTTTCCTCGAGCAGCTTGCGGGTCAGTTCGATGTCAGCGTCGGTGGCTTCCACCAGCGTCATGTTGGCCGCTTCACCCTTGGTGCACTCGGCAGTACCGGTCAGGCAGGCGATACCCTGCTGGGTGTCGACTTCGGCGTTGGCCCAGACCTTGTCGGCGAACTCGGTGTCGATAGCGCTCTGCAGGCTCTGCTGCTCGGCTTCGTCGAGGCTGTTCCACTTGTCGTTGTTGATCGCGGTGATAACGTAGTCCCAGCCACCGACCGGAACCGGCAGCAGGTGGGTGGCCATTTCGTACCAGCCAGCGCTGTAACCGGACAGGGAGCCGGTAACGGCACAGTCGATGACGCCACGCTCAAGACCTGCAGGGACTTCGTTGAAGGCGATGCCGACGCTTTCGCCACCCAGGGCGTTGATGAACTCGGAGGTGGTGCGGCCGCTGGCGCGTACTTTCTTGCCTGCCAGGTCAGCCAGGTTCTCGATCGGCTGGTTACAGAAAACCACCTGGGACGGGTAAGGCACGATGGCCAGCACATGGCTGTTGAAGCGCTTGTTCATGGCGCTTTCTGCAATCGGTGTGAAGGCGGTGGCAACCTTGCGGGCAGTTTCAACATCCGGCGCGATCAGCGGGAAATCCAGTGCTTCCAGCTCCGGCGCATCCTGCACGGTGTAGTCCGCTACAGTCATACCGACGTCGAACATGCCGTCTGACAGGTAGCGGTAAACGTCTCCGCCAGGGATACCCATCTGGTCGAAGGTGGTCATCTGGACGTTGAAGTTGGCGTCTGCGGCGGGCAGAGCATCGTTCCAGAACGGCTGCTCAAATTTCTTGTACAGCTCCAGGCTGCTCCAGCTACCGACGACACTCAGGTCAGCGGCCTGCGCCTGTGCGCCCAGCACCAGGCCAGATGAAATCGCGGAGACGGCAGCAATCGTTTTTACGCTCTTGATCATGCGACGTACCTCATTTTTGGACTTTATAAATTTATGCGAGCAATGGTTTTTTGCTCGAGGGGCACTTCGCTGGCTCAGACATGCAGCACTGACCAGCTGGATATGCAGTAGACCTGCACTTATATGTTGGTTAGTGACATTTATTTAAGAAGGAGAGAGAGTATAAGTCCAATCGATCTTTTTGATTTTTAACGATAGGTAAAATCTTTCATTAGCGGTAGAAATCCACCGCCTTTTCCTTATCAAAGGAGACCGCGTGGGCTGAAATTGCCTCTGCAATGTAAGAGTCGTGGCCGGGAGACCAGAGGGAATAGAAGTTCAGGTTGGGCGGGGAGATCGGCATATCCACCAGGCTCAGCTCGCCTCGGGCCAGCTCCGGCGCACAGATGACCGGCGGAATAACGCCGATACCGAAACCCGCCATGGCAAGGCGTACGATGGTCCACAGGGAGCCGGAGTTGTGCACCTTGATATGACTGAGGCCGGCGCCGTAGAGCAGTCCCTGGAGTTCGAGAAACGGCCGTGAATCGCGCGGATAGGTGAGCAGCGGGTAGCGCTCCAGCAGCTCTTCCTTGGAGCCGACGCTCTGCAGCAGTGACGGACGTGTGATAAAGCTGACCGGGTAGCTGCAGAGCCGCTGGTGCAGGCTGTCTTCCAGCTCCACGGGGCCGGTGACGAAGGCCAGGTCCAGCTCATGGCTCTGCAGTCGCTGCAGCAGGCGGGTGGTGGTATCCACCTCCAGCTCCAGCGTCATCGCCGGGTAGCGCCCCGACAGATCGGTGAGAAAGGCCGGCAGCCAGCTGTGCACGATGGTTTCAACCACGCCCAGGTGAAAGGTGCCGCTGAAGCTCGACTCTGGCTGGAACGGCAACAGCGCCTTCTGCCGCGCCTGCAGCATCTCTTCGGCATGGCGGAAAAACTCACGGCCGCGCAGGGTAGGTTTGATCGGGCGTTGGTTACGCTCAAGGATCTGCTCTCCCAGCGCGTCTTCAAGCCGGGCGATCCGGTCCGAGATTGAGGGTTGGGTCAGGTGCAGGTGGCGCGCAGCCTGGCGGAACGAACCCAGGCGCACGATCCAGACGAAAGCCTCCAGCTCTTTGAAATCAAACACCCTTGGCTCTCCTGCTGCACTCGATGCGGTAATTGTGAAGCCTATTACCGCTGACGGAAAGAGCTAAGCCACCTCAGGTCAGCTGTCGCACTCGCTGCTCCAGTTCAGCAAAACGCTCACTTTTCAGGCCGATACAGACCAGCTGCCCGCCTTTGCCCTTGCGCAGGCTGGGCGTACAGCGCAGCTGGCTGCCGGAAAACTGCAACACCTGCGCCCTGTCGCTTTCCTCGATGGCAAGGATTCCCTTGGCGCGCAGTAAGACGTCCGAGTACTCGCTGAACAGGCTTCCCAGCCTCTGCTGGCTGAGCGGTGCTGTGCAGTTGAGGGTAAAACTGTGCATCGGCCCGCCGCTGATGGCGCGCTTGCTTACCGGTGTAGGCTCAGAGGTGGTTTCCACCTGTTGCGAAGCCTCAGGGTTAAGCTCGCTTAGCTGGGCAAGCAGCGGTGCCGCCAGGTTTTCATCGGCGGGCAGACGGTTGATCAGCAGGCGATGGGCGCTGCGGATCTGGGCGTGCCAGATCTCCCCGGTGTAGCGGTCTTCTCGGTGGCGCTCAATCTGCCCTGCATCCACCAGACAGTCGATATGGGCGTCGGCCAGACGCGGCGACACCCGGGCGATATCGGCGATACGGGCGGGCTCGGCCACACCGCTGGCTTCGATATAGATCGCGCTGGGTGGTTTCTCCCAGCTCAGTACCTCCGCCAGCTGATCCGCCAGGGTTCCCCCCAGAGAACAACAGGCGCAGCCGTTGGCAAGAGTAAGTACTTGCTCCTCCTCGGCTTCAATCAGGTCAGCATCGATATTGATGCGGCCGAAATCATTCACCAGGATGATGCTGTTGGCCGGCAGACCCTGACGGATCAGCCGGTTGAGCCAGGTGGTCTTGCCGGCGCCGAGAAAACCGCTGATCAGCGTCAGCGGTATCGCCTCAGCGGGCATCGTAGACCACGCCTCCGAGCACGGTGCCGAGCACCTGGATATCCCGCAGCGCGTGGGGATCCACTTCCAATGGGTTTTCCGCCAGCGCGACCATGTCCGCCTGCTTGCCGATCTCCAGGCTGCCGATCATATGATCAAGCTTCAGCGTGTAGGCCGCATCCAGGGTGATCATGCGCAGCGCTGTCTCGACGCTGACCTTCTCCCGGTCGCCGAGCTGTGCGCCGGAGGAGGTTTCACGGTTGACCGCACACCAGGCGGCGAACAGCGGCCCCAGCGGGGTGACCGGCGCATCGCAGTGCACGGTGGTGGTGATGTTCAGTGCCCGTGCCGAGGCGAGGGGCTCCAGGCGCAGGGCGCGTTCCGGGCCGATGGTGCGGTCGCGGTGGATATCGCCCCAGTAGTAGAGATGGTTGGCGAACATGTTCAGGCAGACACCGAGCTTGGCGGCGCGCTTGAGCTGGGCATGATCGATGATCTGGCAGTGCTGCAGGGTATGACGGTGATCGGCACGGGGCCAGAGCGACAGCGCCTCTTCCAGTGCATCCAGCGCCAGTTCCACCGCTTCATCGCCGTTGGTATGGATATGCAGCTGCATGCCGGCCTGATGGTAGCTGTGGATCATCTCCACCATCGCTTCCGGCGGTGCGTTCCACATGCCGTTGGGATGACCGTCATGGTAATAGGGCCACTTCAGGCGCGCGGTGTAGCCCTGGATGGAACCATCGGTGACCATCTTCACCGGGCCAAACGCCAGCTTGTTATGGCTTTTGTCCTGCACCGAGTGCATCCGCTCGATACCCGCTTCCGGGGTGTACGCCATGGAGGCGAGCGCCGGTACCAGGCGCACCGGGAACTCATCGCTGCCGGTGGCGGCCTGGAGATGATCCATGGAGGCTTCATTGAGCGGGTTGATCAGGTCGGTGGTGGTGGTGATACCGACGTTGGCGGCGGCGTTGGCAAAACGGCGCAGCGCCCTGGCATCGTTGCCCTTGAGCAGGTCGAAACTCAGCTCCAGAGCTGAGATCACCGCGTGCATGGCGGCCAGTTCCTGCAGCTCGCCGGTGGGCTTGCCGTTCTCATCGAGGACGATCCCCTCGACACCGGCATGACGATCCAGGTCCGCTGCTTCCACAGTGGCGCTGTTGACGCTGATCACGTGGAGGTTGGAGTGAATTACTACCACCGGGCGGTCACTGACGGCGGCATCGATCACTTCACGGGTCAGGCGGGCGCCATCGAAGTAGATCGGGTCGAGGCCCCAGGCGATCAGCGGCTGATCCGCCGGCAGCTGGGCGGCCTGCTCGCGCAGTCGTTCCTGCATGGCGGCAAAGGAGGTCACGCCGCTCCAGATCTGTCCTTCCGGGTCCTTGCGCTCGAAGTAGCCGAGGTAGACATACTCCCACATGGCGCCTTCCAGCGCATGGGCGTGGCCTTCGACAAAGCCGGGCAGCAGCGTGGCATCGGCGTAGCGCTCATCCAGGGTGTAGGGCGCGAAGGAAGCCAGGCTTTCCAGTGAGCCCACACCGAGGATGCGGCCGTCGCGGACGGCGACATGGGTCGCCTCCGGCTGTGACGGGTTCATGGTGATAACGCTGCGTGCAGAGAAAATCCTGGTGTTACTCATGCCTGTTTGGTTTCCATGCCCTGGGTTGAAGTGGAACGGGAGCGTCCGCGCAGCAGTAGCGGTACACAGCAGAGTGCTACCAGCGCGGTGCCGCCATAGACAGCGATGTAGCCGCCCATGCCCATGGAGGGAACGATCGGGGCGAAAACAAACAGGATATGCAGGTTCACCAGGATGATCGCCAGGTTGAAGAACGCCAGTTCCTTGGGTACCGAGGTGCTGAAGTTGGCATCCATCATGCGCAGAAGCAGCAGGCCGGTGCCGGTGGAACCGCAGCAGCAGCCGAAGGCGGTGATGCCGCGCTCATAGCCCAGCGGCCCGCTCATCTTGCCGAGCAGCAGGCAGAAGAACGCGGTGACCAGGGTAACCACCAGGGAGATCAGCAGGATCGGTACCAGCAGAGCCGACAGCACCGCAAACTTGATGCACATAACGGTACCGACCACCATCAGGTCCACGGAGGAGCCGGTGATCCGCTTCAGGGTTTCGTCATCGACGTAGTGGTCCAGGCCCAGACGGTCGATCACCATGCGCATGACCACCGCGACGAACAGACCGTGGATGAAGAACAGATTGAAGCTGAACAGCACAGATACGTTGATACCCAGCGGCTGCCAGCCTTCTACCACTGGCTGCATGGCGCTGAGCCAGATATAGGTGATCAGGTAAGCCACGCCCAGCAGCGCCAGGTGATAGGCCAGGTTATCCACATTAGCCGGATGAGAGACCAGGCGACCGGACGAGGGCGCTTCTTCACGGGTGTAGAAGCCGGAGATGAAGTGGGAGTCGATCTTGGAGGCCTGGTTGGCGTTAAGTCCCTTTTTGATGACGTAACGGGCAAAGGGAATACCGACGCAGAAGGCGACGATAAAGCCGAGCGATGCGTAGATCAGGCCGACCTGTGCCGCGTTGGCGATCGCGTATTTGTCTTCCCAGATACCGCCGTAGGTCAGTGCCTGACCCGGACCCTGGGTGAAACCGTGGGTGATGATCGCACCCAGCCACTCGCTGAGCGACTGGCCGGATACCGCCGCGTAGCCCTTGGCTACCAGCAGGCCGATAACGCCCTGCAGGCCCAGGCTCAGCGTCCACATCAGCGTCAGCCAGAGGCCGCCTCGCACGATGCTGCCACCGCTAAGGCTCTTGTCCTTGCTGGAGCCGGTCAGGCACAGGGACATGAAGCTCAGGGTAAACAGGTGGAAGGTCAGGGCGGTGAAATCCTGGGGCGAGAAGCCCGGAATCAGGTCCAGCGACAGCAGGACAAAGCCGATCACGCCGCCGATGATGCTCGACGGGATCAGCGAGCGTCGCAGCAGCGAAATGCGAGTGCGAAGGACGCTGCCGATAAGCAGCATGGTGGCGAGCAGCGCAAATGCGATCACGCCGTGAAAGGTATCACCCATAATGACCTCTACGTCGAAATTGGAGCCTTGCCGGTCGTCTGTACTGACCGAAAGAAGTTGTGCTCGGGGAGGCTGAAACAGCCTTTCAGCCTGGCTATATCCACCTTAGAAGGGGCATGCTACTCTGCTATAGATCCAGATTTGACACCTTATGGGGCCAGTTGCCCGGTTTGGCGTAGAAGTTGCTCCAACTTAATGCAGTAGCCCTCCTCAGTGATTTTTAGTGCCCCATGATCGAACATTTCCTCGCTTTCGACTTTGATCCGAACCGTACGCTGCAGGAGCAGATCCGTGAGCGACTGGTGGATGCGATCCTGGCGGGGCATATCCCGGTTAGTGAGCCGATGCCCTCCTCCCGTGGCCTGGCCAAGCAGCTGGGGGTATCGCGCAATACCATCGTGCTGATCTACGAAAGCCTGGTTGAGGCGGGCTACCTGGTCTCATCCAGTCGCCGCGGTTACTTTATCGCCCCCGCCTTTCATGAGCCGGATCTGCTCAAGGGGCAGCGTGGCCGTAACCAGAAAGGGCCGGACTGGAACCGCCGCTTTGTCTGCAAACCCAGCAGTGAGCGCAATATCGTCAAGCCCAACGACTGGCGTAGCTTCGAATTTCCGTTTATCTACGGCCAGATTCAGCACGACTTCTTCCCCATCGAGCAGTGGCGCGACTGTGCCCGCCGCGCGCTGACCGGCGCCGGTGCCCGCGACTGGATCCATGATCGGGTCGATGCTGACCACCCGGCGCTGATCGAGCAACTGCGCACCCGCCTGCTGCCCAAGCGTGGCATCTACGCCGAGCATGGCGAGATACTGATCACCATCGGCACCCAGAACTCGCTCTACCTGCTCGCCAACCTGCTGCTCGACAGCAGCAAGGTGGTGGGGATCGAAAATCCCGGTTTTCGTGATGCCCACAATATCTTCCGTAATTTTGGCGCCCGGCTGCAGCTGCAGCAGGTGGATGACGAGGGGATCGTGATCGATGACCGGCTTAAGGGCTGTGACTATATCTGCCTGACCCCCAGCCACCAGGTGCCCACCGGGGTGGAGATGTCACGGGCGCGTCGGCAGCAGTTGATGAGCCTGGCCAGCGAACACGACTGCATCCTGGTCGAGGATGACTACGACGCCGAGATCAATATGAAGGAAAACCCGGTGCCGGCGCTAAAGGCGAACGACCCGGACAACCGGGTGATCTACGTGGGCAGCCTCTCCAAGTCGATCTCGCCGGGCCTGCGTATCGGCTTTATGGTGGCGGATGAGTCGCTGATCTCGGAAGCGCGGGCGCTGCGTCGCCTGATGTATCGCCACCCGGCTACGAACAATCAATATTTGACCGCGCTGTTTCTCTCCCAGGGTTATTACGATACTTATCTGCGTAAGATCCGTGAGCTCTACTTCAGCAAGCGAGACCGCATGTCCTCTGCCATCGCCCGCCATCTGCCGCATCTCTATTCGCCGGCGGGGCGCGGCGGTTCCTCCTCGTTCTGGCTGAAAACCCCTGAGGGCGTGGATACCGAAAAGCTCTCCTGGCAGGCGGCCCGGAATGGGGTGTTGATCGAGGAGGGCAGCATCCATTTCTTTGAGCCCAATCCACCGAAAAACTACATGCGCCTGGGGTTCTCGGCCATCGCCACGCACAAAATTGAGCCAGGGATCGAGCTGCTGCGCCACACCTTGGATCACTACCAGCCCTGAATCTCAGACTGGACCCATATTCTTTTCTATCTGGATCTATCAGCTCTCCCCTCCTACCCCCTAACGTTGGCTGGAGCGCGGCAGCCGCTGCGCACTCTCTTTTTTGACTGGCGTGTGATGTCCTCATTTCTAGCGATAGATAATCTGGCCTGGGCGATTTTGCCTGTTTTCGTGGCGGCGCTGGTGCGCGGTTATACCGGCTTTGGCTATGCCGCCATCGCCATCACCGGGCTCAACCTGATCTGGCCACCGCAGCAGAGCGTGCCGGTGATCCTGATCCTGGATGTGATCGGTACCCTGGGGCTGCTGCGTGGCGCCTGGCCCGATGCGGATCGCGGCGTGATGTTACGTATGGGCAGCGGCGCCCTGGTGGGCATCCCTCTGGGCCTGACGTTGCTGATCCAGCTGCCGGAGCTGGCGCTGAAGATAGGTATCAGCGTGGCGGTGCTGGTGATGACGTTGATGCTGCTGCGCAAAACCGAGAAAACCGCGGTGGAGCGCACCCTGGTCACCCGCTTTATGGGTGTGCTTTCCGGCGGCTTTACTGCCGCCGCCTCGGTGGGCGGTCTGCCGATCGTCAGCTACCTGCTGAGCATGCCGCTGACGCCGAAGGTGCAGCGCGCCACCATGGTGATCTTTCTCGCCTGTATCGATCTGCTGGCGCTGCTGTTGCTGTGGATAAGTGGCGTGATCGACGCCGGTATCTGGGTACCGCTGCTCGCGCTGCTGCTGCCCACCTGGATAGGTGTGCAGCTGGGGCAGATGGCGTTCCACCGCCGCCAGCCGAGTTCGTTTCATCCTGTGGCCGTGCCCGTTCTGGTGATGCTGTCACTGAGCGGTCTGGGCACCGGCCTGTATCAACTGGTTTAAGCTTTTTTAGAAAGTTTTTGGATTTACGTTTTTAGGAGTTTTTATGACAGATACCGTACTGATTACAGGCGCAACCTCGGGCTTTGGTCTGGCCTGCGCACGCCGTTTCGCCAGCGCTGGAGGCTACCGCCTGGTGCTGACCGGACGTCGTTCCGAGCGTCTGGCCGATATCGCCAAAGAGCTGGGCGAACAGTGCGAAGTACACACCCTGACCCTGGATGTCACCGACCGTGAAGCGGTTGTGGCTGCGCTGACCTCCCTGCCGGAAGCCTTCGCGCAGGTGAAGATCCTGGTCAACAACGCAGGTCTCGCGCTGGGCACCGGACCCGCCCAGGAGTCCAGCCTGGAAGACTGGCAACGCATGATCAACACCAATATCGCCGGTCTGACCACGGTTACCCACACTCTGCTGCCGACCCTGATCGAACAGGGCAAGGGCGCCAGTATCATCAATATCGGTTCCATCGCCGGTAACTGGCCCTACCCGGGCGGTAACGTCTACTGCGGCACCAAGGCGTTTGTGGAGCAGTTCTCCCATGCGCTGCGCTGCGATCTGGCAGGCACAGGTGTGCGCGTCAGCAACCTGGCGCCGGGCCTGGCGGAAAGCGAATTCACCCTGGTACGCACCGGTGGCGACCAGGCGGCTTCCGACAAGCTGTATGCCGGCACTAATCCGATCAAACCGGAAGATATCGCTGATTCTGTGTTCTGGATCGCGTCTCTGCCGGCCCATCTGAACGTCAACCAGCTGGAGATCATGCCGGTCTCCCAGGCCTGGTCACCTTTTTCTATACATCGTGAATCATAAGCCTCAGGGCTCAGGAGAGATTTATGAACATAAAAGCTGATGAAGTGGCGAGCCTGAAAGCGCTCGACAAGGAACACGTTTGGCACCACATCACCCCCACAGCGGCCGCTAAAGCCGGAGTACCGCTGTTTGTCCGTGGTGAAGGCCTGCAACTCTGGGATAGCGAAGGTAAGGAATACCTCGACGCTTCCTCCGGTGGCGTCTGGGTCACCAACGTCGGCTATGGCCGTCGTGAGATCGCCGATGCGGTGCACGAGCAGCTGTGCGCGCTGAACTACTTCTCCGGCGCCGCTGCCACCAAGCCGGGCGCCCTGTTTGCCGATGCGCTGATCGACAAGATGCCGGGCATGAGCCGCGTTTACTACTCCAGCTCAGGTTCCGAGGCCAACGAGAAAGCGTTCAAGATGGTGCGCCAGATCGCTGCCAAGCATTACGGCGGCAAGAAGCACAAGATCCTGTTCCGGGAGCGCGATTACCACGGCACCACCATCACCGCACTGAGCGCTTCCGGCCAGAACGAGCGTCGCGAACAGTTTGGCCCGTTCACCCCGGGCTTTGTCGAGTTCCCGCACTGCCTGGAATACCGCAATCAGTATGGTAACGACGTGGACTACGGCGTGCGTGCTGCCGAAGCGATGGAAGAGGTGATTCTGCGTGAAGGCGCTGACACCGTTGGCGCGGTGATTCTGGAGCCGATCACAGCAGGTGGCGGTATCATCCTGCCGCCGCAAGGCTACTGGGAAAAGATCCGCGAGATCTGCGACAAGTACAACGTACTGCTGATCATCGATGAGGTGGTTTGTGGCCTGGGCCGTACCGGCGCCTGGTTTGGTTACCAGCATTACGGCATCAAGCCGGATATGGTCACCATGGCCAAGGGTGTGGCTTCCGGTTATGCGCCGATCTCCTGCACCGTGACCACCGAGAAGGTCTACGAGCTGCTGAGCGAAGCCGAAGGCGATCACCTGGGCTTCTTCCGTGATATCTCCACCTTTGGTGGCTGCACTTCTGCACCGGCTGCGGCGCTGAAAAACATGGAGATCCTGGAGCGGGAGAACCTGATCGAAAACAGCGCCCGCATGGGTGAACGTCTGCTGGCCGGTTTCGAAACCCTGAAAGCCAAGCATCCGATCATCGGTGACGTGCGTGGCAAGGGCCTGTTCTGCGGTATCGAGATGGTAGCCGATCGTGAAACCCGCGAGCCTGCGCATGAGTCCCTGTCCGCGGCTGTTGCAGCACGCTGTAAGGAACTGGGACTGCTGATCGGTCGTACCAACCGCAGCATCGCCGGTTACAACAACGTGCTTAACTTCGCGCCGGCGCTGGTGATCACTGAAGCCCAGGTCGACCGCATTATCGAAGTGCTGGATCAGGCGTTCAGCGAAGTCTGCGCTTAAGCCCTGCTGGTAAAATAGTGGTCATCCGCTGACTGAGAGCCCCGGTTTTCCGGGGCTTTTTTTGTCCACAACCTGCCTCCCACGCGAAAAAACTTTTTTATCCACAGCTTTTGTGGAGAGGCTGCGTTCGACCGCTTCCCAAAGCCAATTTAACTTATGCACAGGTCAAACGTGCTTGTTAGCTCAGATAGACAGCTCTATCAGAGCGTCCACGCCAGGGAGGCTGTGTATTTGAAGTCGTTGTTTTCTTCCTCATCGGTAACGGAGTTGTATTCGTTACTCAGCCCCACCTTAAGCGCCACGCCCATATAAGTGTTCAGATCGAGGATCCAGTCCAGCGAGGTCAGGTTACGTACCTCCGAGGGAGCGAGCAGGTTGGGATAAAGCGTATTGGCGAACTCCACGCGCTGGAAATCGTTCATCTTCCAGCGTGTCTCCAGGCCAAACATCGCTTCCGGGATCGGCTCGTTGTCTTCGCCGCCAAAGGCGCGCTGAAAACCCAGACCGGTTCGGCCCAGCACTCGCCAGGTCGGTGTATTGGAGAACTCATAACCCACACCGCCGTTGGCGTTGATGCGGTATTCCCACTCGTTGAACTGATCCACATCGACACGTCCCTCGGCAAAGCGGAACCAGGGCGAGTTGGGCAGCAGCCAGTCGCGGTTGACCGAGGCGTAGAAGGAGTGGTCCGACAGCTCATGATCGGACTGGGCGCGGAAGTAGTTGATGCGGTGGTTGATACGGGTATCGCTGCTCTCGTATTCGGCGGTGAACGACAGGTTGCCCTGCATGCTGTCTGAGTTGCCGCTGCTGCCGGCAAGGCCCAGGTCCAGCCGCCTTTCCCAATAGGAGAGCCAGCCGGTGCCGAAAAGTCCGAAATCTTCCTCTAGAGCCTCTTCGGTATCGAGAGCCAGGCGGATCTCTGCGGTGTCTATTCCGTCTATATCCACAATTGGCGTTTCGGGCATCGGGCTTTCGGTCGAGGTTTCCGTTTCTGTTTGGGCTTCAGTTAGAGTTTCCAGTTGGACTGTGAGGGCGGCTTCGGAATCCAGCGCGACAATATTGGAGCGGGGCACGCTGATCTCCCCCAGTACCGGGCTATTCAGCACGACGCTCTGCTCGTTTTGCTCAATCAACTCGCCGCTCAGATGGTCGCCGTTATCCAGCTCGATGCTGACCGAACCGGCTTGGGCCGTCGCAGCTAGGCAAGAGGTCAATAACGCGATCACTCGGTAAAACAACACGCAAACTCCCTGGAAGAGGTACAGGTTTGGGTAGACAAGTGCCAGGGGGAAGTGTTCCGGAGAGTTCTTGATCCGCTAAGCAGGCTGTCGCTGGTTCGGGCTATTTTACCGCTTTTGTCCGCTGCAATGGGCCTTTGGTCACCAGACAGTCATCTATAGCGCGTTTACTAGCGGGTTGTGTTAACGCCGGAACGCCCGCAGATGTCAGATACCCGCCGATCGTCAGTCACGAACTTGTCCCCGAACCCTGGCCTGCCCGGGCCTCTAGCCAGTTCACGCCGAGCCCGGCCATTGCCGCCTCAGCGTGGCGTTGCCCTGTTGATGGTGCTGTTTGCGTTGGCGCTGATTGCGTTGGGGCTGCCGGTGGTGCTGGAGCAAAGCCGCACCGAGGTTAAGCAGATGCAGGGCCTGCATGATGGGCGTCAGGCGCTGGCGCTGCATCGTGCGGCACAGTTACTGGTTGAGGAGGGACTGACCGAGCGGCGCTGGCGTGAAAGTGCCCTGTTCAGCAAAGCATTGCAGGGGCAATGGCTGGATATGTCGCTGGCAGGGATCGACACCGAACTGGTGCCCGATGCCTCGGTGCGTATTCGCCTGCAGGATCGGCGCGCCTGTTTTAACGTCAATGCGCTGGCGGGTCCCGAGGCGGCGGAAGCCCGTGAACAGCTGCTCTTCCTGCTGAGATCCCGCGGCGCGGGCAATGCAGAACAGTTGGCAGATCGGCTGGCGGACTGGGTCGATGCCGACAATCAGCGCATGCCGCGCGGTGCCGAGTCGCAGGAGTATCTGCAGTCTGAGCCGGCGCGGCTGCCGGCACAGACGGCACTGGCGGATATCAGCGAGCTGAACCTGCTGCTTCCCGCGGACAGCAGCAGGAGCTGGCGCTACCCGGAGCTTTGCGCCCTGGCCGACACCGGTGCCTGGAAGCTGAACCTGAACGTGCTGACGCCCGATCAGCTGCCGCTGCTGGAGGCGCTCTACCAGGGCGAGGTATCCACCTCGGTGCTGAGTCGTCTGCTGCTGAGACGCCCCGAGAAGGGATATGCCGATGCCGAAGAGGTACGTGCCGTGCTGGCAGGCGCAGGTGCGGAGCAGATCAGTACAGTGCTGGGTGGACTGTTGCTGAATTCGGAGTTTTTCCGTCTGCAAACCGAGGTTGAGTTAAACGGAGAGCGCTATACCTATCAGCAGGATCTGCAGGCGCGTGGGGTCTCCAAGTGGGCGGCCCTGGTGCCGGCACAGCGGATCAGCTGGCAGTTGCGGCAGCGCATTTTCTGAAGGCTGGTCAGCCAGTCGAGGAGTATGACTCAGGCCGGAATCAGTTCACTCATCGGTCTTAAGCCTTGATGAGAAACAGATCGGCTAGCTGTATTTCAGCCACAAAAAAGGGGATGCCGAAGCATCCCCTTTTGCGTTTCCTTTAAGGCTTAGACGCCGATCGGACCGCCATCTTCTTTCTGGATGACCACGGTGGAAGCACGCGGGCGCACGGTGGTGCCGTCCGGAGTGACTTCGGTGGCATCGTCAGAGTACGGCCAGTTACCCGGGTGCTGGATGTTAACGAACATCGCAGTGTTATCTGCGTTGAACGCCAGGCCAGTTACTTCACAGCCGTTCGGGCCGACGAAGAAGCGCTTCAGCATCTCCTGGTTTTCGGCGCTGATAACGGTCTGGTTGCCGTCAGCGTCGACAACGTTGGACGGTACCACGGCCAGAACCTGGTCGTTGGTGTCGTCAGCAACGTCGGAACCGTTGTCGGTCTCGATCCACAGGATACCGCGGCTGTCGAAGCCCAGGCCGTCAGGGCTGGCGAACTCGTTCAGATCGGTCAGGCCGGACAGGTTGGTGTCGGCATCGGCAGAATCGTTGGAACCGAATACGAAGATATCCCACTCGAAGCCGGACATGTCGTCAGCTTCGGTCCAGCGGATGATGTGGCCGTATTCGTTGTCGATACGCGGGTTAGCAGCGTTAGCTTCGGTACGACGGGTGTTGTTGGTCAGGGTGAAGTAAACGTCGCCGTTGAGCGGGCTTACGGCACACCATTCCGGACGGTCCATCGGGGTAGCGCCCAGGACATCCGCAGCACCACGGGTGTTGAGGATGATGCTCGGCAGGTCGCCGAAGATAGAACCCAGAGTGCGGCCATCCTGGGCAACGCTTTCGGGGGTCAGCGGCATCCATACGCCGGTGCCGTCTTCGTCGAAGCGGGCAACGTACAGGGTACCTTCGTCCATGTATTTGGCACCGGTCGCCAGACGATCGCTCGGGTTGGCATCAGCCGGATCCCACAGAGCGGTGGAGACGAACTTGTAGATGTACTCGAAGCGGGAGTCATCACCGGAGTAGAACACCACCGGCTTGCCCTCTTCCAGTTTGCCCGGCCAGCAGCCTTCGTGACGGAAGCGGCCCAGCGCGGTGCGCTTAACGGCGCGGGTGCTGGCGTCGAACGGGTCGATCTCAACGATGTAGCCGAAGGTGCTGGCTTCGTTGCGGTAGTCCTGGGTGGCATCGGCGCCGGTCGGGGTGACGTTCCAGCGACCGAACTCGTTTTCCACTTCGGTTGCATCGCCTGCCGCAGTATCCCAGCCGTAGCGGGTACCGCCAGTGCTCAGGCCGATACGAGCCTGTTCTTCGGTCAGGGGCGCGGTGTTGACGAAGTAGCCCGGCCAGTTCTCTTCGCAGGTCAGGTAAGTACCCCAGGGAGTGTAACCGTTACCGCAGTTGTTGTTGGTGCCGCGGGTCTGGGTAGCGTTCAGGGAGAACGGAGTCACCAGGTGGTCGGTGCCAGCCATCGGGCCAGCGATATCCATAACAGAGTCGGATGTGAAACGACGGTTCAGCGGATCGCTGTCGACTACAGACCAGACACCGTTGCTGCGCTGGATGCGAACGACAGCGACACCGTGGGCGTAGATCTCTTTGCGTACTTCGTCGACCGGGCGGTTACCGCTGGCATCGGTGGTAGCGCCAGCCGGGTGCAGTGCGCCCTGATCGATATATTCGTGGTTGATCACCAGCAGGCCGTCGTCAGCGCTGCCATCGATCGGGAAGAAGTGCATGCCGTCGTGGTGCATGCCCATGCTGTTCAGCTGGTCGGTGAAGGTGTTGGTACCGTCGTTTTTCCAGGCTTCAGCGTTGCCGTTCAGCGGCGTACCCCAGGGAGCCAGAACAGAGGCGGTGTAGCCAGCAGCGACTGCACAGCCATCGGTTTTGGAGCCGGCGATGGACTCAAACGCCAGCTTGATGCTTTCCAGAGTTTCTTCACTGACGTTGTTATCGTCGTCATCATCATCGCTGTTACAACCGCTCAGGGTCAGGCCGGACAGAAGGGCGATAGCGGTACCCAGACCGCCGCGCATCACGGTACGACGAGACAGGTTTTTCTCCAGCACGGAGCTGAAGGGCTGGTTGTCGCTGTGGTTGTGAACAGTGTCGGTGGTAGTGAATTTACTCATGAAATTCAGGCTCTCTTTGACAGGATTGAAAGTACCCCGGGGGGTTCGAAAGGCCGCAATCTTAAGGACAAAACATGATGGAAATTTGACTGTTATGTCTCTGTTTTATTTCGTTTCTGTTGCTTGTCTGTGATCTGAGGCGTTGTAATCACTCCGCCATCTTTCGCTCTTAGAATCCTTTGCCTTCGTGATTTTGAGTTGTGGAAAGACCTTTGATTTACAACCGTACACGGCGCCGATTACTGCACTGGCTGGGTGCCGGCATGGCCGTTCCCGCCCTGGCAGGCTGCGCGGCCCGCCAGGAAATATCCCCCAGTGCAGCAACCGCTTCAGACTCCGTCAACGCGGGGGCCGAGCTGGAGCTGCTTTATTTAGCCGATACCCTGGATACGCGCGCTGAAAGGCTACCGGCCCTGCCGGCTCTGCGGCTGGGGCCGCCGTCGTGTCAGGGCCAGGCGCCCTGGCTTACCGGCAAAGCAGCCCGCTCGCAGTTAGCGGATGCAGATACGCATGTAGTCGACTGGTTCGACGCGGGTGCTCAGGCGAAGTCTCAGGTTCAGGTTGGCGGTTATGCCTGCCTGGGCGCACTGCTGGATCAGCTGCGCCGTGAGGCCGACAGCCGTGGCGTGCAAACCCTGACCCTGGAAAACGGCCAGTGCTGGAACGGCAGCGGACTGGCTTACCTGACCCAGGGTGAAAGCGGCGTTCAGGGCAGCAGCCTGCTGGGTAGCGAGATCCGCGTCAGCAGCGAAGAGCGCAGCCTCTGGCCGGACCGCGCCGCGCAACTTTATGCCCAGGCGCAGCGCGCCGGTATTCAGACACTGGCCGGGGCGCTGGATGACAGCGCCCGCTCGGCCCTCGGTATCAAACCCTACCAACTGCTGCAGCGTGGAGGCATCGATATCGCCGTGGTGGCCGCCACCGACCCCTATGCATTGGATGAGCAACGTTCCCTGAAAGAGTGGTTCGAAAGCCTCAGTCAGCAGGTGCAACTGGCGCGTCGCGAGGCGGGTCTGGTGATTCTGCTGGCTGATACCGGCACTGGCCCGGCGCTCTGGCTGTCGCAGCGCCTGAATGGGGTGGATCTGATCCTGGCTGCCCGCGGACAGACGCTCTGGCCGCAGCTGGTTGGCGAACCCGGCCGTGCGCCGGTGTGCCTGCCCGGCTCAGGTGGCACCGGGCTGTTCCGCATCCGTATCGTCGGTGCTGCAGAAGGCTGGCAGTTCCAGGCCGATTATCTGCCGGCGCTGGCGGAAAAGCTGGACTCCGTCGGGCGCGAACAGCAGTCAATGTTGCAGCAGCGCCTGGATCAACAGCGTGCGCTGCATGCAGCTTGGCTCGATCAGCCCGTCGCCAGGGCTCCGGCGCAACTGCGCCGTAGCGATCTGTTCGGCGGCAGCTGGGATCAGCTGATCCATGAGGCTCTGATCCATGAAGAGCAGGGTCAGGATTATGCCGGCACGGCCGTGCTGCCGGGCTTGCGCTATGAGGTGCCGCTGGCGGCGGGAGACTGGATACGTCGGGAACATCTGCTGATGCTCAGTGCCAGTGCCGAGGCGCGCGTAGTGGAGTTTGAGGCCGATATAGATGGCCTGGAACAACTGCTGGAACAGAGCGCCGGGCAGCTGTTCGCCGAGCCGCTGCTGCTGGATACCTCCGAAGACCTGCCCCGTATTCTGGATTTCGATTACCGCTTCGACTATGGCCGTGGCCGTCGTATTCATCAGCTGCACTGGCGCGACAAGGCGCCGGCGCTGGGGCTGGATGGCCGCATGAACTGCAGAACCCTCGCCCGGGGCAACGGCGGCGATGGAGAACCGCTATGGCAGAGGCTGGAGCAGTATCTGCGCGGCCGTCCCGAGAGCTGGACGCTGCAGACGTTAGCTCGTCCCCAGGTGCAGTTTGTTGAGGGGCATCCGGGCTGGCCGACGGCAGCCGGAGGCCCGGCGTGAAACTGGCGATAGGGCTGCTGCAGCTGCTGCTCTGCCTGCTAAGCGGTTGGCTACTGGCGCAGACGGTATTGGCATTTTGGCACTCGCCGGATGCCGAGCTGCAAGGACCTCATGCCTCTTTTCAACCGACCTCACCTCTACTCACCCAGTCTCTGCTGGTTGAGCACTGGCAACCCCGCGATCTTAGCCGCAAGCCCCCTTCCGATACGCTGCCACCGACCCAGTTGCCGCTGCGCTGGCTGGGACAGCTGCGCGAGCAGCAGCTGGCGCAGAGCATCGTCGTGCTGGGCTATGGCAATGAGCGACTGGTGCTGGGACAGGGAGACCGGCTGGCGCCGGGTATCCGCCTGGAGCGGATCGACAGCCAGGGGCTGATTATCGACAACAACGGACGACTCGAACGTTTCGCCTGGCCGCAGTTGCAGCCCCTGGCAGGCGTACGCAGGCTGGATGGATAGAGAATGAATACGCGAAACGACCACTGCAAACTGGCATCTGGCTGGCAGGGAATGCTGCTGGCGGCATTGTTGACACTGCCGCTGGGCGTCTCTGCCCAGACACGCTACGAGATCAACTTCGACAATACCGAACTGACCGAGGTGATCAGCAGCGTGGGCCGTATCACCGGCCGCACCTTCATCATCGATCCGCGGGTGCAGGGTAAGGTCAACCTGAGCAGTACCGAGGCGCTCAGTGCCGACGAGGTTTACGCCGTCTTCCTGTCGCAGCTGCGTACCCAGGGCATCGCCGCCGTAGATCTGGGCAACGGCAAGACCAAACTGCTGCCGGATCAGGCCGCGCGTCTGGAGCCGCTGCCGGTGGAGTCTCAGGGCATGTCGGCCACAGCCGCCGGCGAACAGATGCTGACCCGGGTCTATGAGCTGCGCGGCGCCGACAGTGCCGAACTGATGGCGACGCTGAAGCCGTTGATCGATCCGCAGGTCGGGGTCATTACGCCTGTGCCCTCCAGCAACCGCCTGGTGGTGACCGACTGGCGCAGCAACCTGAACCGTATCGACGCCCTGCTGGCGCAGCTGGATCGGCCGGGGAACCCGGATGTCACCAGCGAGGTAATTTACCTGCAGCACGCCAACGCCTCCGAGGTGGTCGAGGTTTTGAACAAGCTCGATATGGGCGCTGCCGAGCGTGACGCGGCGGCCACGGTCTCTTCTGTATCGGTCAGACAGAATGTGCGGTTGGAGGCGGATGAGGGCACCAACGCGATCGTGCTGGTGGGCGCCGAGGAGGATCTGCTCGCCTACAAACGGATTATCGACCGCCTCGATATCCGCCGCGCCCAGGTGGTGGTGGAAACCATCATTGCCGAGATCTCCGATTCCCGCGCCAGCCAGCTTGGTGTGCAGTGGCTGTTCTGGGATGGCTCCGGCGGCAACGTGCCGCTGGCCGGTACCAACTTCAGCAACACCACCAGCCTCAATGCGATTGGCGCCGCGGCGGCCAGCGGTGACGATGCCAGCCTTGGTGAGCTACTCGGCGGCCTGGAAGGACTGACCGCCGGTGTTGGTCGCATCGGCAGCGGTTTCAGCTTTGCCGCGCTGCTCAACGCGCTGCAGACCGAGAGTGGCTTTAACCTGCTCTCCACCCCGACTCTGCTGACCCTGGATAACGCCGAGGCGTCGATCCTGGTGGGTCAGGAGGTGCCGTTTGTGACCGGCTCGGTGACGCAGAACAACGCCAACCCCTACCAGACCATCGAGCGTAAGGATGTGGGTATCAAGCTGACGCTGAAGCCGCAGATCAGCGCCGGTAATTCGGTGCGCCTGGATATCGTGCAGGAGGTTTCATCGATCTCCGATGATGCCAGCGCCAGTGATGTGGTGACCAACAAGCGCGAGATCCGCACCAGCGCCATGGTGGATGACCAGGGCATGGTGGTGCTCGGCGGCCTGATCAGCGACGAGCGCCAGAACAGCCAGCAGAAGGTGCCGCTGCTGGGCGATCTGCCCGGCGTCGGTCCGCTGTTCCGTTCCGACGGCGAAAGCCACGCCAAGCAGCATCTGCTGGTGTTTATCCGGCCGAAAATCGTCCGCGATCCGGCACAGCTGGAGCAGCTCAGCCAGCAGAAATACCGCGATATCCATAAGGAGCTTAAGCAGCAGCGTGAGCGTCGCGGCGAAGCTGAAGATGAATCCCAGGACCTGGCCTGGCGTCAGCTGTTCCCCTCCTCGCGGGCGCGGCTGGAGGGCTGGATGTGATCGAGGCGCTGTTGAATTACCGCGTCGCGCGCCGTTCGGGCCTTTGTCTGATCCGCGAAAACGGTGAAGAGCAGCTGTTCTGCAGCCCGGAGTTTGACCCGGTCACACTGCAGGAGCTGCAGCGTACCAAGGGTTTGCCGTCCAGGCTGGAGTGGCTAGATCGCGAGACCTTCGATGCGCGCCTGACCGCGGTCTATGAAAGCCGCCACGGCGATGCCGCCGCCCTGCTCGATGGCCTCGCCGATCAGGTGGATCTGAACAGCCTGATGCAGGATCTGCCCACCAGTGGCGACCTGCTCGACAGCGAGAACGAAGCGCCGGTGATCCGCCTGATTAACGGCCTGTTTGCCGAAGCGATCCGCCTCGGCGCCTCGGACCTGCACGTGGAAACCTTCGAGGATGCGATCCGGGTGCGTTTTCGTATCGATGGCCGCCTGCGCGAGGTGCTGCAGCCGCCGCGTGCGCTGGCGTCGATGCTGGTCTCCTGTATCAAGGTGATGGCGCAGCTCGATATCGCCGAGAAGCGTACCCCTCAGGATGGCCGTATCCGCCTGCGTGCCGGTGGCCGTGAGATCGATATCCGCGTATCGACCCTGCCCGGTATCCACGGTGAACGGGTGGTGATGCGAGTGCTCGACAAGCAGGCGGCGCGGCTGTCGCTGGATCACCTGGGTATGCCGGAGCAGGTGCTGCAGTCGCTGCAGCGAACCCTGGCGCAGCCGAACGGCATCTTGCTAAGCACCGGGCCCACCGGCTCGGGTAAAACCACCACGCTGTACAGCTGCCTGAATGAGCTCAATGACGGTCAGCGCAACATCCTCACCGTCGAAGACCCGGTGGAATACGCCATCCCCGGTATCGGCCAGACCCCGCTCAACCCCCGTGCCGGCATGACTTTCGCCAGTGGCCTGCGCGCCATCCTGCGCCAGGACCCGGACGTGATCATGATCGGTGAGGTCCGTGACCAGGAGACCGCCAGTATCGCGGTGCAGGCGAGCCTTACCGGCCACCTGGTGCTGTCGACCCTGCATACCAACAGCGCCGTGGGTGCGATCACCCGCCTGCTGGATATGGGGCTGGAGCCGTTTCTGTTGGCTTCGACCCTGAAGGGCGTAATGGCCCAGCGGCTGGTGCGCAGGCTCTGCCCAGAGTGCCATGACTGGCGCGTGCCCAGCGCCGCCGAAACCGAGCTGCTGCCGGGCCTCGACAGGCTGGAACAGCTGCCGGTGGCCGTGGGCTGCGATGCCTGCCAGGGCAGCGGCTACAAGGGCCGGATCGGCCTGTATGAATTTATCCGCGTGGATTCAGAGCTGGCCGATCTTATCCACTGCGGCGCCAGTGAAACCGCGTTGGAGAAGTTTCTCCAGGGCCGTCGCCAAAGCCTGGTGGAAACCGCACTGGCGCGGCTGGCCGCCGGCGAGAGCAGCCTCGAAGAGGTGCTCGGCGCTGTGCAGGCTTGATACAGAGCGCTGAGATTAACAGCTGAGGTAAGAGGCCGATGCAGACGTTCAAATACCAGGCTCTGGATGCCAGCGGTAAGACGGTTCGCGACCTGATTCAGGCTGACAGCGAGCGCCAGGCGCGTCAGCTGTTAAGGGATCGCGGACTGTTTCCGCGTCAGCTTGCCTCCACGACCTCTAGTGCTTCGGGTGAGGTGGGAGAGAAAAAAAGTACGCGAGGCTCACGCCGGCGATTGAATCATGCCGAGCGGGTCGAATTGACGCGACAGCTGGCAACGCTGGTGGGGGCGGCGCTGCCGCTGGCCGAGTCGCTGCAGTTGCTGGCCGAACAAAGCACCCAGCCGCGACTGCGCGCCGTGCTGCTGCAGCTGCTGGCCAGCGTGCAGGAGGGGCACAGCCTGGCCGATAGCCTGAGGCAGAGCGGCGGCCAGTTTAACGCCATGTACTGCGCCCTGGTGGCCGCCGGCGAGCGCAGCGGACGGCTTGGCCTGGTGCTGGAGCGCCTGGCCGATTACCAGGAGCAGGTGCAGAAGCAGCGTCACAAGGCGATGACCGCGCTGATCTATCCCGCCGCCCTGCTGTTTGTCTCTCTGGCGGTGGTTGTCGGCCTGATGAGTTTCGTGGTGCCCAAGCTGACCGAACAGTTTATCGACAGTGGCCAGGCGCTGCCGCTGCTGACCCGCATTCTGATTGTGCTCAGTGACGCGGTGCTGACCTTCGGGCCGCTGGCGCTGGTGCTGCTGGCGTTGGGTGTAGTTGTCGCGGTGATCCTGCTGCGCAAGCCTGCCTGGGCGCTGCGGCGAGACCGGGCACTACTGCGGCTACCGCGCCTGGGGGGACTGCTGGTGCTGCTCGACAGCGCACGCCTGTCGCGCTCCCTGGCGATCCTGGTGAGCAGTGGCGTGCCGCTGCTGGATGCGTTGCGGGTCAGCGTCGATACCCTCGGCAACCGCGTATTGCAGGCGGCGCTGCGGGACAGCTGCCAGGATCTGCGCGGTGGTACCTCTCTGTACCGTGCGCTGGGCCAGAGCGGTCATTTTCCCCCGCTGCTGGTGAACATGGTGGCCAGTGGTGAGGCCAGCGGCCGTCTCGATGAGATGCTCGATCGCGTCGCCTCGCATCAGGAACGCAGCTTTGGCCAGCGCGTGGATACCACGCTGGCGCTGTTCGAGCCGGTGATGATCCTCTGCATGGGCTCCCTGGTGCTGTTCATCGTGCTGGCGATCCTGCTGCCGATCATGCAGCTCAACCAGGCACTGAATTTCTGATTTCCGATTTAACTGTTCATGGAGGTGATCATGTCGCCCAGCATTAAACGCAAACATCATTCCTCGGCCGGTTTCACGCTGATGGAGATCATGGTGGTGATCTTCATCATCGGTCTCCTTGTGGCGATCGTGGCGCCCAACGTGCTCAGCAACCAGGACAAGGCGGTGGAGCAGAAAGTCCGCGCCGACCTGGCGACGCTGGAGCAGGCGCTGGATATGTACCGCCTCGATAACCTGCGCTACCCCAGCACCGAACAGGGACTCGCGGCGCTGGTAACCCGTCCGGCGCAGCCGCCGGAACCGCGCAGCTATCGGGATGATGGCTATATCCGACGTCTGCCGGAAGATCCCTGGGGCATGCCCTACCAGTACCGTATGCCGGGCGAGCATGGCCGTATCGATGTGTTCTCCCTGGGTGCCGACGGCCTGCCCGGTGGCGAAGGCAGCGATGCCGATATCGGTAACTGGTCGCTCTGACGGCGGGTTCGGTCGATGCGTGGAGGTACCTCGGCAGCACAGGGCCAGTCCGGCTTCACCCTGCTGGAGCTGATGCTGGTGCTGGCGTTGATCGGGATGATCAGCGCCCTGGGGCTGGCCTGGCTGGGCGGTGATCCCGGACGTCTCTACGAATCGCGGCTGCAGCAACTGGAAGTGCGTTTCGCCCAGGCCGATACTCTGGCACGCCAGCGCGGTTGGGTCGTCGGCTGGTATTTCAGCGCCGGTGCTTACCGCTTTATGCGGCTCTCACCGGAGAGTGGTCAGCTCGGCTGGACCGATCTGGGCCGCGATGGCCCCGGCAACAGCAAGGACTGGCCCCAGGATCTTCTGCTGGCTCAAAACACCGGGCGATCCATCAATCCATTTCGCGGCGAGGATCTGCCTGAGCCTCAGCGTATCTGGATGCCCGGCGGCGAACGCCTGGGTGAGGCGCTGAGCTGGTCCTGGCCCAATGGCCAGGCACGGCTGGATGAGCACGGCCAGCTGTATCTGGGGAGCCAGTGATGCGGTTGCAACAGGGTTTCACGCTGATCGAGGTAATGGTAGCGCTGTTTATTGCCGCCACCATGGCAGTCGCGGTGAGCCAGGTGATCGGCCAGCGGGTAGAACTGCAGCTGGCCAGCGTCGACCGCACCTTCACCGCGCTCTGTGCCCGCGAATTGATGGCGCGCTTTGAAGTGGAATCCTACTGGCCATCTCCCGGGCGACAGCAGGGTGAGCTGGTGCAGGGCGAGCGTGTCTGTCACTGGCAGATGGATGTGAACTCCACCGGGCTGCGCGGTGTTAGACGCGGTGAACTGGTGCTGTTTGACGAGACCGATAAACAGCGCCCGCTGGATCGCTACAGCCTGTTTCTGGCGGCGCCATGAAGTCGACCGCCGATAAAAAAAGCCAGCAGGGTCTGACGCTGATCGAGCTGATGCTGGCATTGGCGATGACCGCTCTGCTGGGCGTGATGCTGGCCACGCTGATCGACGGTTGGGTGGGGCTGCGCACCCACAAAACGGAAGCCTCTACCCGGGATAGCGAGGTGCTGGAGCTATGCCAGCAGCTGGACAACCGCTTCGCGGCGCTGGTGCTGCGTCCGCTGCAGGCGCACAACCTGGCGCTCTACAACGATCGCCTCGACTGGCAGCCGGATCGGCAACGGCTGGAGTGGGTGGCGCTGAGCGGGCCGGGGCTTGCCGGTGTGATCGCCTCGACTGAAAACAGCGCTGGGCCTGTATCGGAGCGCTTTGGTGCAACCGAGGGTTGGCAGGTGGCGGCGCATCAGCACAGCGCGGTGCAGCGCCAGGCGCTGCACTGGCAGGAGGGACAGCTCTGGTTGGGTGTCAGTGCCGATCTGGATACGCCGGCAGCTCCACGCTGGCAAACCCTGGCGTTGCTGGAGCGGGTCAGCGATGTGCGGCTGGCTTTCCGGGTGGGCGAGCGCTGGCAGGAATACCCCGGGCAACCGGGCAGCCACACCGAAGCGGTACAACTGAATTTCCGGATGGCACTGAAGCCGGGCACTGCGCCCGCGCCTTATGTCTGCACCTTCGTGCTGCCGGGTGAGAATTGAAGACGATGAACAGAATAATGGACGTGGAAAAAGAGGTCGCTCTGGCCACAGCAGCTGCCGCTCAGACGGCATCTGGCAGGAAGCGCTGGTTCGGTGCTTCCTCCAGGGAAGAACTGCTACTGCGCCCTGCGAGTCCCGGACTCCCGGATGAAGGCGCAGGACTCTGCTGGCTGCAGCGACGTCATGGCGAAACCCAGGCGTCGGGGCGGGGGCTTCCGCCGTCTCAGCATCGGCGGCTGCCGGTCACCCTGGTGCTGCAGGGAGCTGACGCCAGCCTGTTTGATGTGGTCGCCCCACCGGGCCTCAAGGCACAGGAATATGCGCTTCTGCTGGAGGAGCAGCTGCTGTCTGACCCGGAGACTCAACAGATTGTGAAACTCGGCCAGGCCGAGGGGCGTCTGCAGCTGCTGGCCTGCGACAAGTCGCTGCTGCACTCCTGGCAATCCTGGCTGGCTGAGCAGGGTTTCAAGCTGACGCGAGTCCTGTTCGATCTACAGTTGATGCCGCCTGTACCGGGTAGTGTTCTGGGCTGGCAGGGGCCTGCCAACCTCCTTCTGTTGAAAGCGGCGGACAAAGAAAGTGCCGGCGGTTTTCTCAGCTGGCCGGGCAATCAGTTGCCCGCGCTGCCGGAAAAATGGGCGGTACAGAGCTGGCGCGAATACAGCGATGAAGTCGATGAACTCGAGGCGCTGGCGCCAGGTAGCTCCGCAGCAACCTCGCTGTTGAAACCCACACGGCAGGCTAAGGCGTCGGGGATCAAGCTCCCGACAGGGCTGCGCCGTCCGCTGCAGCTGACCGCTGTGGCCGCCCTGGCTTATCTCCTCGCCACCGGCGCCTTTCAATGGCGCGAGCAGCAGGCTGCGAATCAACTGCTGGCGCAGCGTTTGGGGCTTGGATCCAGCACCGATCTGGAGCAGGTGCAGCGGCAACTGACGCGTCAGCTGCGCATGCAACAACTGCCGTTACAGCAGCTGAGCGAGACGGAAGGGCTCACCATTGCACTGTCTGACTGGCTTGCTCAACATCCCCAGTGGCGGCTGCAGCGGCTTGGAAACAGTATCGAGACCGGTTTTCACGCCAGCCTGATCTGGCAGGGCGAAGGTGAGACACCCGCGCTGGAACAGATCAGGGAGAGTTGGTCGGCTCAGCTTCCGGAATCTCAGCGTGTGAATATGGCGTTGGAAATTCTGGATGGAAAAGCGCGGTTGCAGCTGTCACAGCTAATGGATGCGGAGGTGCAATCATGAACTTGAAGCAAAAATACTGGCACAGCCGCTCGCCGGATGAGCGCCGTCGTCTGGCACTGGCCGGAGTGATCATACTGGTGTTGATCGCCTGGCTGCTGGGGCAGCAGCTGCTCAACTGGAAGCAGAACGGCGAGCGCTGGCAGCAGCTGTCGCAACAGAGTGAGCAGCTGTTGCTGAGTGTACCTATGCAGGAAGCGGACTGGCGGCAGCTGTTGCAGCAGCACGATCTGCTGGCGCAGGAGCTCAGCCCCGTCGGCGATGGCTGGCAGCTGCGAGGCCAGGGGATGGAACTTGAGGCGGTACAGCGGCTGGTCAGGGATGCCAGCGCCCGTGGCTGGTATAGCCGCGACTGGCAGCTGGATAACCGTGGCGATGAGGTGCAGTTCGCGTTTCTGTTCCAGGCGATCAATCTGCGGGAAGGATCAATATGAAGATTAAATCCCTGCTTTGGCCATCAGCCTGCGGGCTGGCGGCCCTAAGCCTGTTCCTGGTTACCCTGGTGCTGGGGGCGCCGCTGTCATTCTGGCTGGATCGGGTGACCCTGCCCAGGGATCTTCAGCTTGGCGAGGCGCATGGCAGCCTGCTTAACGGTGGCCTGGCGTCCCTGTCCGGGCCCGGTTGGCAGCTGGGAGCACTGAACTGGCAACTGAAGCCCGGCTGGCCGCTGCAGGCTGAAGTCGATCTTCAGGTATCCCAGCAACGCTGGGCAGCGACCTGGCAGGGCTGGCCCTGGCAGTGGCAGAGCAGGATTCGGCCTCAGCCCAGTGAGTATGGCTTTGTCAGGGCGGCTGCGCAGCCGGGCTCCGGCTTTGTCTGGCAGGGCGAGTGGCAGGGCGAGATCACGCTGGCAGGCAGCGGGATCGACTGTCAGCGAGCCTCGGGGCAAGTCTCCAGTGATTCGCTGCAGCTGCGGCAGCCGGTTAAAACCGATTTTGGCCAGGTACGCCTGATGCTGAACTGTGGCGAGACAACCCGGTTGCAGCTTAACACCCAGGGAACGGGACAGGCGCTACGGTTTTACGCAGATCTGGAGAGCCGCCGCAGCCGCTTGCGGGGCAACATTGAGCCCGGCAGCAGCCTGGATGAGCCGGCCAGACTGCTGGGGTTGGTGTCAGATGGAACTGGCGTGGTTAAACGCGGCTGGCGCTGGTGAAGCGCCGCTAAAACGCAGATAAACTGATAAAAGAGCAGCGGCTTAGTTTTCCTCTACCGCTGCACTCGCCTGGGATGAACCCAGTGTCATCGCTCTGCCCAGCAGTAGACCCAGCTCAAACAGCAGCCACATCGGCACCGCCAGCAGGCTCTGGGAGATCAGATCCGGCGGTGTCAGCAGCATGCCGATCACGAAGCAGCCGACGATCACATAAGGGCGCTTGGACTGCAGCTCCTGCACGCTGGTCATGCCCGAGCTGATCACCAGTAGCGTGGCGATCGGTATCTCAAACACCACCCCGAAAGCGAAAAACAGCTTCAGCACGAAATTCAGATAGCTGCTGATATCGGTCATCACCGCGATGTTTTCCGGCCCCACGCTGGTGAAAAAGCCAAAGATGATCGGAAACACCACGCCATAGGCAAAAGCGATGCCTAGGTAAAACAGCACCACGCTGGACGCCAGGATCGGCGCCGCCAGCTTCTTCTCATGACCGTACAGACCCGGGGCGATATAACTCCATGCCTGATGCAGCAGCAGCGGCATGGCGATCAATATCGATACCATCAGGGTCAGCTTGAACGGTGCAAAGAACGGCGAGGTGACATCCGTCGCGATCATGCTGGTACCTGCCGGCATCAGTGCCGTCAGCGGCGCGGAAACCCAGGTGTAGAGATCGTTGGCAAAGGAGAACAGGGCGAGAAAGATAACCAGAATAACCAGCACGCAACGCAACAGGCGCTGGCGCAGTTCAATCAGGTGCGACCGCAAAGGCAGCGCCTGATCGGCAGTTTGAGTGCTCATAGAGTGCCTGTGTTGGGCGAAGTCTGTGTTGAAGTGCTGGCTGTCGCGAGATCGTCGGCACTGCGTGCGGTTGCGGTGTTCGTGGCAGCATCATCTGCTGCGTCCGCAGCGAAGGGACGACGTGCCTTGTCGAACTCCTGCTTGAACTGTGCCTTCCTGGCGGCAGTGGCCTGCTTCAGTTCATCCACCTTGAGCTCTTCGTTGATCTCCTGCTGGATCGAACCGACCATGCGGCGGATGCGTCCCAGCCAGAGGCCACAGGTGCGGGCCGCGACCGGAAGCCGCTCAGGGCCCAGCACCAGCAGTGCGACGACAGCGACTAACAGCATTTCTGTGAAGCCGATATCAACCATGAAGCTGCGCTTTACTTATTGGGCAGAGGGTTGCTGCGGCTCTCCGGCTGGGCGGATTCCGCAAAGGAAGCGTCCTGATCGGCAGGCACGCTGCGCTGGGCGCTGTCAGCATTCAACTTGGAATCTTCATCGCTGATCGCTTTCTTAAAGCTCTTCAGGGAGCTGCCCAGGTCGCCACCGATGTTGCGCAGTTTTTTGGTGCCAAAAAGCAGAATGATGATCGCCAGCACGATAACCAACTGCCAGATACTGATATTGCCGAGCATAGTGCCCCCAAAATTGAACAAGGAGTTGAACGAATAGAGCCGGGGATTAGACACGACAAATGTTATCGGGCGGTTACAGGGAGTGGCCGGGGTGATGCGAGTGTGGTTTCAGAACGGAAGAATCAGTGAAGCAGGAGGTGAGCAGAGTAGTGAGCAGAGCACCCGGCGAGGCTGATAAAGCGCTTGGGTCCGAAGGCTAAGACTGTCTGGGAGCGTCGCTGAAAGAGGCGGCGAAAATAGTTTCAGAGGGCCCGAAACGACGAAGCCCCGCATCAATGATGCAGGGCTTCTGAAGTCGTTGGTGCCCGGAGGCGGAATCGAACCACCGACACGGGGATTTTCAATCCCCTGCTCTACCGACTGAGCTATCCGGGCAACGAGGCGCGTATTAAACCCGACTTCATGGAGGGTGTCAACGCCTTGTTTTCACTTTTCTTTATTTAATTTCTATTAGTTGCTCTCGGATGGCGGCACGTAGCCTTCAGCCTTGTCGAACTCTTCACCGGAGAGGAATTTCTGCATCTCTTCCTGCAGATATTTGCGGCTGTTCGGGTCCATCAGGCTCAGGTGCTTCTCGTTGATCAGCATGGTCTGGTGGTCGGTCCACTCCTGCCAGGCCTGCTTGGAGACGTTGTCGAAGATATCCTGACCAACCGGGCCGGGATACGGCGGACGGTCCAGACCTTCCATCTCTTTTTTGTATTTGCGGCAGATCACTGTGCGGCTCATGGTTTGTCTCCCGTGTTGCTGGTGTCGGTGATGGAGTGCAGCAGTTTTTTCACCGGTGCAGCCAGGCCAATATTTTGTGGTTGGCGGGTGTTATACCAGAGTGTTGGCGGCCCTTCCATGACGCAGTTTGTGGGGTCTTTCAGGCTAACCAGCACCGGGGTGATATCCAGATGGTAGTGGCTGAAAGTGTGGCGCAGGGGTTCCAACGGCTCTGCCGCTGCTATTTCCAGCCCCAGTTCGGCAGGCGCGTCGCGCAGGTCCTGCACCTCAGGCAGGCTCCATAGACCGCCCCAGATGCCTGTGGGTGGGCGCTGGGTCAGAAGTATGTCGCCTTCCTGGTTACGGATGATCAACATCTGCGTCTGTTTGACTGGCTGCACCTTTTTCGGCTTCGGCGACGGCAGTTTGTCGGTCATGCCCAGGGCAAAGGCCTTGCATGAGGGCTGTAGCGGGCAGAGTAGGCAGCTCGGCTTGCTGCGGGTGCAGAGAGTCGCACCCAGGTCCATCATTGCCTGGGTATAGTCCCCCACCCGATGGTTGGGGGTGTTGCGTTCCGCCAGGCTCCAGAGCTTTTTCTGCACAGCTGTCTGACCGGACCAGCCCTCCACCGCATAGCAGCGTGCCAGTACCCGTTTGACGTTGCCATCGAGGATGGCAGCGCGGCGGCCGCTGGAGATCGACAGGATAGCGCCGGCGGTGGAGCGACCGATGCCGGGCAGCTTTTCCAGTTCGTCGACGCTGAGCGGAAACTCGCCGCCAAAATCATTGCTGACGATGTTCGCCGCTTTGTGCAGGTTGCGGGCGCGGGCGTAGTAGCCCAGCCCTGTCCAGAGATGCAATACCTCGTCGATATGGGCCTCGGCGAGGCAGTGTACATCCGGAAAACGCTGCATAAAGCGCTGGTAGTAGGGGATCACCGTGGCCACCTGGGTCTGCTGCAGCATGATTTCAGAGATCCAGGTGTTATAGGCGAGCTTTTCCTCCTGCCAGGGGAGGTCCTTGCGGCCGTGCTGGTCAAACCAGTCCAGTACGGCCGTATGGAACTCTTCCGGCGTCATTTCGATGTGAGTCAAACTGGTCATCAGTTACCAAACAGCCCTTTCAGCAGGGATTTGGCGCCCTCGTCGCCGAGTTTCTCACCCAGTTTTTCTTCGAGCTTGCCCTTCTGTTCCTCGATCTTACCGCCCATTTCCTCTTCAATCCGTTTCTGTGCTTCCGCCTTGATCAGGTTGGTGAAGGCGCTGGCATCCGGACGGCACATCTGCGCCGGATCTGTATCGAAGGAGCCCTTGCAGTTCACCGGGAACTCGACACCTTCCAGACGGTTGTTGATCGAGCAGGTTTCGTTGAACAGGTTGGACTTGATGGTCAGGCCCAGGCGGTAGTCGATCAGCGCCTGAGGCAGATCCACGTTGCCGCTGCCGCCCAGGGTCAGCGCATCCAGGTTGGCGGTAAGGTCCTTGTTGCTGACCACGCCGTTGGTGATATTGAACGAGCCTCCCATATCGGCGAACGGTGTGGACTGGTCCACCTGCTCGGCATTCACGCCGAGGCTGGCCACGTTATTGATCCCCTGGCAGAGGGTCTGCGCCATGCTGATCCCTTCGATGACACCGTCGGAGGCCTTGATGTTCAGCATGCCGCTGAGGGAGTTGATGATGGAGTGTACCGACTGGCCACGGGCGCTGAGCAGGGCGTCGGAGCTGAAAGTACCTGTCAGCGGTGCGCTGTCGGTAAGGTCCGTGAGCAGCTCGCCGATCTGAATACCGCTGATCTTTTCGCTGATATTGATCTTCAGCGGCTTTTCACGGGCATCCAGCTTGGCGCTGTTGCGGATGGTGCCGGAGTACATATCGGCGTTGATGCGGCTCATTTCAACCACGCTGTCATGTGCACTCAGCGTCAGGCCCACATTGTTCGCGACGATGCCGGAGATAGTCAGTTTGCCCAGGTCAAAGCTGGCATTGAGATTCAGTGCCTGCAGCGGTTCGATCGGAATGATCTCTTCCTTCGACCAGCGCTCGCCGCTGGCGGTGCTGCTGCCCTCGCCCGCTGCGCTATCTGAACCTTCACTGGCTGGCGGCAGGTAGCGGTCGGCGTTAAAGCTTTCGCCTTTCAGGGTGACCGCCTGGCCCAGGGTGTTGAGGTCAACGGCGGCGTTGCCGGTGAAGCTGCTGTCGTCAACGGTGATTGTCAGTGGGTTAAACGCCAGGGTATCGCGGGTACCGCTGAGGGTGGCGCTGAGGCCTATACGGGTCAGTGCGTCAGCATCGGCGGTTTCCGGCGCGCTCTGACCCAGAGTTTCCAGGAGCTGCTTCAGATCGAAGTCATCGACCTTCAGGGCGCCCTTGATCATAGGTGAGTCAAACTGCTCCACACTGACCTGGGCACTGGCGTTAAGGTTAGCCAGGGCCAGCTTCTGCAGATCCAGATTGGCCAGCTGTTCAGCCAGGTTGGCATCGAGATCGGCTTCGATGTTCAGCTCAAGCGGTTCTCCCGGGGTCAGGCCCGTGATGCCGGTGGTCGCAACGATATCGCTGAGCTGGTAGCTCTGGCTGGCCAGGTCCAGAAGTGCGTTGGCGGTCAGGGAGGTGGTTAGTGACAGGGTTTCTGCGTTGTTCTGGAACTGCTTGACCTCGGCACTCAGCTCCAGCGGGATCGGCTGGTTGGGCATCAGCTGGCCGGTGGTCAGGTTCAGGCCGGTGACTTCCACGCGGCTGCCGGCGGATTCATCGCTGTAGGTAACCTGGGCATCGCTGAGCACGATCTCTTCGATACTGAGGCTTTTCAGGAAGGATTCGTTGCTTTCGTCGCTGCCGCTTTCCTGCTGTGCCGGTTCGTCGTTGCTGGCGGCGGTTTCCTGACCGGTCCAGTTATTGCCCTGCTCGTTGGCGATCAGATTCAGTTTCAGACCGTTAATCTGAACACTGCTCATCTCCACGTTACCGCCAAACAACGGCATCAGCTTCACAGACACCTGGGCCTGCTGCAGCTGGGCCAGCTCCGGCTTATCGGTGTAGCGTAGATCGATATCGTTGACCGCCAGCCCCAACCAGGGGAACACGGACCAGTCGATTTCGCCGTTAATCTTGAGATCGAGGCCGGCCTGGTCTCGGGCCGCCTGTTCTATATCGCTGCGGTAGTCGTTCGGATCGACGATAAACCCAAGCAGCGCGCCGCCGGCTCCGATGATTATAACGATTACTGCCAGCAATCCGATTAACAGCCGTGTTATCAATTTCATAGGTGGGTCCTGTAAGCCTCTGTATGTGCAGGGGTTGCCGCAGTCATTGTAGCTAATTGTCTATTGTGCGTGTCTTTATTGTGAGAAGGCAGGCTAACGCGTGTTTCATGCTGCTATGTGACAAACCCGAGGTCAAACCGTTCAGACTATGAACTCCATAGCTTTCCTGGCGCTGCCGTTGGTCGCTGCTTACTGTATAATGTGCGCCTTAAACACTTTCAAAAGCCCACGCACGCGCAACGGTGGAGACAGAGATGGCCGATCGTACCGCCAGAGTGACCCGTAACACTCTGGAAACCCAGATCACCGTATCGATCAACCTCGATGGCACAGGCCAGTTCGAGTCCGATACTGGCGTTCCTTTCCTTGACCACATGATGGATCAGATTGCCCGTCATGGTCTGATCGATATGGAGATCAATGCCATTGGCGATCTGCACATCGACGATCATCACACCGTCGAGGATATCGGCATCACCCTGGGCCAGGCGTTCCATCAGGCTGTGGGTGACAAGAAAGGGATCCGCCGTTACGGCCACGCCTATGTGCCGCTGGATGAAGCGCTGTCCCGCGTGGTTATCGACTTCTCCGGCCGTCCGGGCCTCGCTATGGATGTGGACTTCACCCGTGGTCGCGTCGGTAGCTTCGACGTGGATCTGTTCAGTGAATTCTTCCACGGCTTTGTCAACCACGCTCAGGTGACGCTGCACATCGACAACCTCAAGGGCAAGAACACCCACCACCAGGCCGAGACGATCTTCAAGGCGTTCGGCCGTGCCATCCGCATGGCACTGGAGGAAGACCCGCGTGCCGCCGGAATCATGCCGTCGACCAAGGGATGCCTCTGAGATGAGCAGTATCGCAGTTATCGATTACGGCATGGGCAACCTGCACTCGGTCGCCAAGGCGCTCGAGCATGTCCAGCCCGGTGTTGAAGTGCGTGTAACCGCTGATCCGGAACAGGTGCGCAGTGCCGACCGTGTTTTGCTGCCCGGCGTTGGCGCGATCCGCGACTGTATGGCCGAGATCCGTCGTCTGGGTGTGGATAAAGAGGTGCGCGAGGCGATCGCCTCCGGTAAGCCGTTCCTCGGTATCTGTGTCGGTTACCAGGCGCTGATGGAGTTCTCTGAAGAGAACGGCGGCGTCGACTGCCTCGGCGAGTTTGAAGGCCGGGTTAACTTTTTCGGCGAAGAGCTTCGCGAAGCCGGCTGCAGCGATCGTCTCAAGGTGCCGCACATGGGCTGGAACGAGGTGCAGCAGAGCATCGACCATCCGCTGTGGAAAGATATCGACAACGGCAGCCGTTTCTATTTTGTCCACAGCTACTATGTGAAGCTGGCGCAGCGTGAGCAGGTTGCCGCAACCTGCCATTACGGTGTGGATTTCGATGTGGCACTGGCGCACAAGAACGTGTTTGCCACCCAGTTCCACCCGGAAAAGAGCCATACTGCAGGCCTGCAGCTGCTGAAGAACTTCCTTAACTGGGACGGTCAGGCCTAAGGCCTGCGTCCCCGAGACAGACTTTCAAGGTTTTATCCACAATGCTGATTATCCCCGCGATCGATCTCAAGGATGGCAAATGCGTACGCCTGCGTCAGGGCCGCATGGACGATTCCACCGTATTTTCCGACAACCCGGTCGACATGGCCGCCAAGTGGGTTGAAGCCGGCTGCCGTCGTCTGCACCTGGTGGACCTGAACGGCGCCTTCGCCGGTAACCCGGTGAACGGAGAAATCGTCAACGCCATCGCCAAGGCCTATCCGGATCTGCCGATCCAGATCGGTGGCGGTATCCGCTCTGCTGAAACTATCCAGGCTTATCTGGATGCGGGCGTTGAGTACGTCATCATCGGTACCAAGGCGGCAAAAGAGCCCGAGTTCGTCACCGAGATGTGCAAGCAGTTCCCGGGTCACATCATCGTCGGCCTGGACGCACAGGACGGCTACGTAGCGATCGACGGCTGGGCCGAGATCACCGACGTGAAAGCCGTGGATCTGGCCAAGCGTTTCCGTAACGATGGCGTCAGCGCCATCGTTTACACCGATATCAGCCGTGACGGCATGATGCAGGGCGTCAACGTGGAAGCCACCGTGGAGCTGGCCCGCGAAGCCGGTATTCCGGTGATCGCCTCCGGCGGTGTCACCGATATCGAAGATATCCGCAAACTGGCGGCTGTGGCTGATCAGGGCATCCTCGGTGCCATCACCGGTCGTGCCATCTATGAAGGCACGCTGGATGTGGCCGAAGCTCAGCAACTGAGCGACGAGCTGAGCAAGTAACAGCTGAGTAAGTAAGAAGAGCGGAGACGATCATGGCACTGGCAAAACGCATTATTCCCTGTCTCGATGTTGAGAACGGCCGCGTGGTTAAAGGCGTGAAGTTTCTCGATATCCGCGATGCCGGCGATCCGGTCGAGGTCGCCAAGCGCTACAACGAGCAGGGCGCGGACGAGATCACCTTCCTGGATATCACCGCCAGCCATGAAGAGCGCGATACCATGGTGCATACCGTGGAGCGCATGGCTGCTGAGGTGTTTATCCCGCTGACCGTGGGCGGCGGTATCCGCACCTGCGAAGATATCCGCAAGATGCTCAACGCCGGTGCCGACAAGGTATCGATCAACACCGCGGCCGTGTTCAACCCGGAGTTCGTGCGTGAAGCCGCCGAGCGTTTCGGCAGCCAGTGTATCGTGGTCGCCATCGACGCCAAGAAAGTCTCCAAGGAAGGCGAAACGGACAAGTGGGAGATCTTCACCCACGGTGGCCGCAAACCGACCGGTCTGGATGCCGTTGAATGGGCGAAAAAGATGGTTGAACTGGGCGCCGGTGAGATCCTGCTGACCTCCATGGACCAGGATGGCGTCAAGAACGGTTACGACATCGGCGTGACCCGCGCCATATCCGAAGCGGTGCAGGTACCGGTGATCGCCTCCGGCGGTGTCGGCAACCTGGATCACCTGGTGGAAGGCTGTATCGAAGGCAAGGCGGATGCGGTGCTGGCGGCATCGATCTTCCACTTCAATGAGTACACCATTCCGCAGGCGAAAGAATATATGCGCGAGAAGGGCGTCGAAGTCCGACTCTGATCGTTCGCCACAGATAGATACAGAAAGGCCCCGGAAGGGGCCTTTTTTGTGCCTGTTTATCGGTGTTCCAGTAGCAGCGGCGCCCCGCCGCGATCATCCGTTAATGCCCGGAATGACCGCGATGCCGGTTTCAATCGGCACGGGGGTGTGCCTCTTACCGTTGCCAACGGAATGTTTAAATCTCAGGGTTATAGATCCGTACAAACCGGGCAAAACGCGGGACTCCTCCGCTGGTCAGGCCGTTGAATCTATAGGTCACCCAACTGCCGATATCAGGCGGGCTGGCCCGCTCCTCGTCACTTAATCCCGACCCGAGACGAAAACGCAGCCCTTCCCTGGTTTCGACAATCAGCGCTCCGGTCATGCCCTCGTACTTGCCCTGGCCACGTGTATAGCCCACGACTTCCGCTTCGGCGTCGTCGTAGCCGCGGTACTTCAGCAGCAGGTTGGTGCGGGCGTTCACGTAGTGGCCGGCAAAGTGGTGCAGCATCAGCCCCTCGCCACCGACGCGGCGTGTCTGCTCCAGCAGCTCGTCTATCTCGGCGCGGGAAAGGCCACGTTTCTGTTCAACCAGGCTGATCTGCGGGTTATCCACAGCTCCGATCAGTTCGGTAAGCGCTGTCAGCCGCTCGTTGAAGCCTCCGGGATGAGCCGGCAGATCGAAGATCTTGAGCTGAGCCTGCTGCCAGAGCGGATCCTGTGGATCGGCTCTCTGTATCAGTCCGCTCATCTCACTGAAACGGGCCCGCCCGAGCCAGAGTTCTGCATCCAGGGGGACCGGTGGCAGCGCCGAGAGCAGTGTTGCCGGCGCGGTGATTCTGAAGCCGCTGCGGGTCAGCATTTCGGTGCCGGTCCAGCGGGTGCGAACGCCATCAAGTTTCTCACTGATGAAATAGGCGGGGCTGTCGATGGTCTGATCGCTTTGCAGTCGCTCGGCGCTCATGATGGCTGGAGCCTGGGCAGCGGCGATAACGCTGGGAGCGGTCAGACAAAGTAACGCCGCGCCCGACCAGAATAGCGGGGTGGTCATGGTGTTTCTCCTTTCCCTGGAATTATTCAGCGGAGCTTCCCTGCCCCGCGGTGATTCGTCCTTCTAAAACTCGTAGCTCAGTTCAAGTTTATAACGGGTGTCATCCCGATCGGCACCATTAAGCCAGTGCTCTGCGGCCAGCTCCATTTCAAAGCCGGGCATGGGGGATTCGTACTCGAGCTTCAGCGTACCGATCCACTGCTCCTCATTTTCCCATTCCCAGGGCTGGTGAGCTTTGCGCTTGGCCTTGTCTTCCAGTTGCCAGGTGGGGCCCAACATCAACTCCCAACCGGCGACCGGCATAATCCAGTCCAACCAGAGCCGTGCTTCGTACTGGAGCTCCTGCTCCGCGTTTTCCCGCTCATCCTGGGCGCTGTTGGTCCAGGCGCTGTACTGCTCATGCTTGATACTGAGTTTAGGCAGTAGATAAACACTGTACCAGGGCGACGGGTATTCGGCCTGGAGCGTCAGCTTGGTTTCCCGGCCATTACCGCGGCCGGCTATCGGTTTGGCATCTTCGGCAAGCCCGGTGGCGCGGTACTCCACGTCGATAAAACGGTCATGGTAGGCCCGGAAAGACCAGGCATCACCGCCCAGCAGGGAGCCGAAATCCATTCTCAGACCCACGCCAACATAGGGGCTCTGACGCCACTCGGTGCGGGTTTTATCCTTCTTTAATGATCCATCCTCGCGGTATTCGCGGCTGTAATCAACCGTTCGGCGGGCGTTGTAGCCCAGACGCGCGCTCCAGACCCAGTCGGAATCAGGGTTGAGCTCGGCGCTGAGCAGGGTATCGCTCTCCCAGCGACTTTTACGTTTTACGTCGCGCTCGTCGAAGCTGCCATCATCCTCATATTTGATCTCGCTGTGGCGCTGGCCATCCTTGTACTCAAGCTGGGTTTTCAGCTCGACCTCTGCGAACACTGGCGCCGCCATGCCCGTTGCCATACCGATCAATAAGGGTAGAGAGTATCGCGCTGCGGATCTCATGGCCGGACGTTTTCCTCTGTCTCGAGCAGCTGCATCAATGCATCTATACGCATTGGGCGAGCGAGACCAAAGCCCTGGCCATACTCTACGCCCATCGCTTTGAGTTCTTCATGCTGTCGATCAGTTTCTATCCCTTCTGCCACGGTTCCGATCGACAGTGAGTCAGCCAGGGCGATCATGGCATCGATCAGCGGTCGGGAGTGGCCGTCGATCAGGTTGTGCACGAAGGACTGGTCGATCTTGAGCCCATCGATGGAGAGGCTGTTCAGGTAGGCCAGGGATGAGTAACCGGTGCCGAAATCGTCAATCCAGATGTCGATGCCGGCCCGCTTCCAGCGGCGCAGCACCGCCTCGCAGCTGTCCAGGTGGCTGATCATGCTGGTTTCGGTGATCTCTATACTCAGGGTTTTATCCGGCAACGCCAGGTGCTGCTTGAGTTCGCAGATGTACTCGCACATCTCCAACTGGTGCAGCGCGGCACCTGAGATGTTGATCGCAACGGAGAAATGTTCCCGCAGGTCGAGGATCTTTTTCAGATCTCTAGCGGCACGGTTGGCCACCCAGCGGGTGACATCCTCGATCAGGTCCGATTCTTCGATGATCGGTATAAAGCGCGCCGGTGACAGCAGTCCTTTAATCGGGTGCCGCCAGCGCAGCAGTGCTTCGGCACCGATCATCTGCCCGCTTTCCATGGAGTAGAGCGGTTGATAATCGAGGTAGAGGTAATCCTTGTCGATCGCCTCCTTGATGCCCTGCTGGATCTCCAGGTGCTCGCGAATCTCTTCGGTCATCTGCGGCTGGAAAAAGGCGAACTGGTTGCGGCCGTGCTGCTTGGCGGAATACATCGCCACATCCGCGTGCTTGAGAATTTCGCTGGCGCTGATCCCATCATCAGGATACAGCGTGATGCCGATGCTGCAGGAGATGGAGAAATACTGCCCATAGAGCAGGAACGGCGGCGCCAGAGACCCCAGCAGTGCTCTGGCGGTTTCGGCAGCGTCCTCGGCGCTCTGAATGGCCGGCAGCAGCACCACAAACTCATCGCCTCCCAAACGTGCCAGTTCGGCCGCCGGACCGCGTTGCAGGCGGTTTGCCTGTACACAGGTCTGCAGACGCTTTGAGACTTCCCGCAACAGCTGGTCACCACGTTCGTGGCCGGCGGTGTCGTTGACCTGCTTGAAGTGATCAAGATCGATAAACAGCACCGCGAAAGTCCCGTCCAGGCTGGCGCTGCGATGCATCATTTCGCTGAGACGGTTCTGGAACCAGCGCCGGTTGGGCAGATTGGTCACGGTATCTTCGTAAGCCATCTGTCGAACCTGGTCGTGGCTCTCCTCGAGCGCCTGGCGCATCCGCTCCAGCGCCGTTCCCAGACGGCCGAACTCATCGGGCCGATGCAGCTCGAAGGTTAGATTGCGCTCCCCCTCGGCGTAGCGACTGCTGCGGTTGGTCAGCACCTGCAGCGGCTTCAGCATGCCGCGAGTGATCCAGATGGCGCTGAGCATGCAGATCGGCAGCAGAATCATAAAGGTGAGCAGCACCGCCTTGCGTACATTCTGAAACAGACTGTACTCGGCGCTGATCATATCTTCTCTGTGTGCCTTGATTTCGTTGAACGCAGAGGTGAAATCAAAACCGGCGGTAATCGCCGCAAACGCTTCTCCGCTGGCTTCCACACGGCTGTTCAGGTGCAGGTGTTCACCGCTCCAGAAACGTCCTTCCACAAGCCCGGTAAGCAGTTGGGGCGGTGTATGCGAGGTGATCGGTTCGCCATAGAGCGGAACGTCGGCACTGCCATCGTGGAGGATGGAACCGTTGTGGTCGTAAACGTAGATGTAGTCGAGGTTACGGAATTTGCCCAGACGTTCGAGTGCATCGCCGATGGCGCTGAAGTCCTGGTTATAGATATCCACACGCAGGCTGTCGCTCAGGGAGCGCAGCAGCAGCTGGGCGTCATGTTCGAGCTGGCGCCGTGCCACCTCGGTCAGTTTGTCCTGATCCGCGCGGTTGGATTCTCTGAGGTAGGTTTTCAGCGAGTCATCCACTGCCATCATCAAGGCAAGCAGGATGAGAGCAGAGAGTAGCGTGAGTAGTAAAGAAAGTCGGCAGATGACCGAAAAACGCCGCTTCATGGTGCCCGGCCTCCCGTATCGGTCAGCTCCTGAAGAAAGTTCAGGTCCTGTAGTTCCAATGGGCTGAATTGTTCCGTCTGCTCGTAACGCGCCAGTAATCCTGCATGGTTTTCCTGGCTCAGGGCGAGCAGTTCCTCGCGCAGTGCAAGTGCGGCCTCAGGCGATAATGCCGGCGTCGCCAGCTCGAAGGCGCGGGGGTAAAAGGCGGAGCGGTGGATAACGTGGAAGCGCTCGTGCATTTCCGGCATGACTCGATCCGGATTGAGCCAGTCGCCGTTATTCAATGTGCCGGCAGCCACGATCTCCTTGTCGACCCAGAGCGCATTGTTTTTCTCGTTACGGCTGAACAGGTAGCCCACCTGCCCTTCGGGCACCGGATCCTCAGGCCGTTCCAGCTCGACCAGCGAAAGCCCGGCGTTTTCCAGAATACGCCGGGGCAGAAAATAGCTGCTGAACGAGTCCGGGTGTTCAAACGCGATGCGCTGACCCACCAGATCCTGCAGGGATAGTATTTCGCGCCGTTTCAGGGTGAATATCATCGTTTGATACTGCTGCTGACCGTTTTTCCACTTTTTGGCCAAAGGGGTACTCGCGGTTTCTTGCATCAGGCGCGCCGAGGTATAGGGCGTTTCGCTGATCCAGTGTACTTCTCCCTGCCTTACCGCGCCGATCAGCGCTTCGGCACTGTCGTACAGCTGCACTTGGGCGCCGTTAAAGCCATAGGCTTGCAACCGGTCAGCCATATAGCGCGCCATCGGTAGCAGCTGTTTGAAGTCTTTCTTCGGTCGGTCACTGACCTGGGCGAGCACCAGGGGTTCGGCGCCCGCCGTGGCTGGCAGAACAACGCCGTTAACGGGCAAAACTATGCACAGGACGAAGAAAAACAGTATGGCGGCTCGTCGGTGGGCGACGAGCCGGGACATAAGGTCAGGAAAAACCGATGGACTGAGCCATCTCATGGCCAGTGTCTATATTTTTTCCGGCGCCCAGAGGCTGCCGGAGCGGTCTATGGCCTGGTTCAACAGGTCGAGCAGTGCCGGGATCTCCTCTTCAACCCGCAGCAGTGAGCGGCACTGGTCGTGGATAAATCCCTGGCGGCGGGTGTGATCCAGAAAACCGAGCAGCGGGTCGTAAAAGTTATCCACATTGAGCAGCGCGACGGGCTTGTCGTGATAACCCAGCTGGGCCCAGGTCCAGACTTCGAACAGCTCTTCGAAGGTGCCGATGCCGCCGGGCAAGGCGATAAACGCATCGGCCAGGCTGGCCATGCGGGCCTTTCGGGCGTGCATATCGGGTACAACTTCCAGCGAAGTCAGTTGCTGGTGGGCGACTTCGGCCTTGAACAGGCTTTCCGGAATCACGCCGGTGACTTCGCCGCCAGCGCTCATCACGCCGTCAGCGACTGCACCCATCAGGCCGACGGAACCGCCGCCATAGACCAGCGAAGAACCCTGGGCAGCGATTGCCGTACCAAGTTCGAACGCAACCTTCTCGAAACGCGGGTTGGCGCCCTTTCGGGAACCACAGAAAACGCACAGCGTTGTCGCCATTCTTCAGTCCTTTTCCTGTTCCGTGCTGAGCCGGCAATCAACGGGGATACGCAATATGAAACAGCTGCCCCGGCCGAATTCGGATTGGACCTCGATGCTACCATGGAGCAGTCGGTGAACCCACTGGTGAACCAGATGAAGTCCTAAACCTGTGTGACCGCGGCCCCGGCCTGAGGTAACAAAGGGGTCAAACAGGCTTTTGCGCAGGTCTGGGTCGATCCCCCGGCCGTTGTCAGTGACGGCCAGCTCCAGTTTTGCGCCTGGCAGTGGCTTTGCGCTGAGCTGAATGCAGCCCTTCTGTCCCGGGGCGAAGGCGTGGGTCAGCGCATTCTCGATCAGGTTCTGCAGTATCTGCGAAATAATCCCAGGATGGGTATAGAGGTGAGTATCGGGCGGAATCTCGGTTGTCAGACTAATCGGCTGTTTTCTGAACAGGGGCGAAAGCGTGAGCTCAAGATCCGTGACCAGATCGTTCAGATAGACATGCCGAAGCTCATCATCGGCACGATCCAGTGCGAGGCGCTTGAAGCTCGTAATCAGGCGGCTGACCTGGTTCAGGTTGCGCATCGCCAGGCCCATGCCCTCCTCGGCGTGTGTCAGTGCGGCCTGCTGTTGTGAGGATGTATGTGTCTGTTTCAGGCTTTTCAGCTGTCCTTCGACGCTGCTGAGTACCATCAACGCGCCGCCGGTGGGGGTGTTCAGCTCATGGGCGACGCCGGCAACCATCATACCGAGAGAGGAGAGTTTACGGGTTTCGACCAGTTCCTCCTGCAGCAGAGATTGCTGCTCATGAGCCGTGACCAGCGAGTGGTGTACCGTCTGGAGTTTCAGGTGTTCCTGGTTGATGCGCTGGTAGAGCACGCGCTGGCGTGCTTCGGAGCGCAGGAACAGTGTAATCAGCCAGCTCCCGAGGGCGATTACCGTCAGCGCGCAGAGAGTAACGAGTAGCCAGAGTTTGCCGGTAATGCCTGATACCAGGTCCACCGAGGATGATGTCAGCAGAATTAAAACTTCGCGCCCCTCTCCCGGCCGTTCAATCAGGGCCAGCTTTTCCCAGCTCCAGATCCTTCCTTCCGCGTGCACATCGTTGGCTGTGGGGCGTGCTTTGATCTGCCGCCAAAGCTCGGGAAACTTGTTACCCAGCTGCGCCTCGGGATTATCGAACAGATGACCCCACTCCTGCTCCGGTGAACGGCTTACCAGCCAGAATCCGGAGGTGTTGATCAGCTCGGTGGCGGAGTCTCGGGAGTAGGTGGCGCGAATCGCATTAAACAACTCCCGCAGGTCGTAATTGATGACGATCACCCCCTCTCGCATCGTTTCCGTATTGGTGGTGCGGACTGCTGCGCGAAGGGTGGGTTTAAGCGGCCGTTCGATCTGGCCACGCTCGATATTCAGATCCAGCGGGCTGATATAGACCTGGTCCAGCGGATAGGCCATCGCCTGCTGGAAGTAGTAGCGGTCGGCCTTGTTCTGTAATTCGTCCGGGGGGACGATCTCGGCTTCGCCGGAGACAAAGTTGATTCTTACTTGCTCCTCGCCGGATGCGTCGATCCAGCGCACCTGTGAGATAAGCGCATGATCCTGGCTGAAACGGATAAATTCCCGATGCAGCAGATTGCTATCCAGGGCGCGGTAGGGGTTGAGCGCAATTCTGACCGGCGGGCTGCGTTTGATCATCAGGGTCAGATCACGCAGGTGTCCGAGCTCCCGGGACAGAGTGGCAGCGCCGAAGTTCAGGTCTGCACTCTGTTGGGTCATGATCGGCTGGGTATAGAGGTCGAGTAGCTGGTGGTAGGCGAAATAGCTGCCGCTGGTCACCAGCAGCGTCAGCAGAATCGTAAGGCCTGTTGCCAGCCGACGTGGAGACTGGCCCTGGGGTAGTCTGTGTTCCTGCTCCTGCAGCTGTGCAACCGCGCTGTTATCGGTGTTCATCGTCGGTTGGCAGCGTGAAGACAGGGTTCGCTGCGAGTTTATCGATCAGCACTTCAAGCCTTTGTGGGCGTGAGAACAGATAACCCTGGGCTGCGAGACACCCCTTGGCTAGCAGCTGCTCCCGCTGTGCAAGGGTTTCCACACCCTCGGCTACGGTGTTCAGGCCAAAGCGTTCACTGATGCGCAGGATCATGTCGACGACATGAGCCGCCTGGGGTGATTCGCCCATCTGGCGCACAAACACCTGGTCTATTTTCAACGTGGTCGCGGCCAGGTGAGTGATATGTGACAGCGAAGAATAACCGGTGCCAAAGTCGTCGATACTGACGGCCATGCCCATATCGATCAGCCGCTTGAGTTGCGGTGCGATCTTCTCGTAGCTTTCCATCGCCCGGGACTCGGTGATCTCCAGGTTCAGCTGTTCCGGCCTGATGCCATATTTTTTCAGTGTGCCGACCAGGGTGTCGAAGTAGTCCGGGTCGAACAGCTCGTCACTGGAGGCGTTAAAGGCCACCGGCACATCGATTCCCGCCGCGTTGAGCTGTTTGATCGCGTTACAGGCCAGCTCTACAACCAGCTGGTCCAGCTCGCCGATAAGGCCTGCGGTTTCTGCCAGTGGAATAAACTGATCCGGCCTTACCCGGCTGCCATCCTCCCGTTCCCAGCGGGCCAGGGCTTCAAAGCCAATCAGGCGGTTATCACTCAGGCTGACCTTGGGTTGTAGCTCGATATGCAGCGCGCGCTGGGCCAGGGCCTGACGCAGATCGCTCATCAGGGCGTAGCGATGGCGTATCTCCTCATCGAAGCCGGCACTGTATTCCAGAAAGTTGAGGTGCTGTTGCCGTGCGGTATCGATACAGCACTCGGCGATACGCAGTATCTCGCGTGGTTGCAGGTGGTCCAGCTCGGAAAGCGGCAGTGATGAGGCGGTGATAGACAGGGAATGCTCGGCGCCATCGATATTCAGGGGCTGGCCAATCAGGGATTTGATGGTGGCGTCGGTGGGGGCGGTATCGCGGTGGCCGAGAATAGCGAAGGAGTCGAGCCCTGTGCGGGCGATACTGATGTAGTCATCCAGCTTCGCTTTCAATTGGCTGTACATCTGTTCGATCAGCTTGTCGCTGAATGCGGTTCCCAGGGTCACGGTGACATCGGAGAAGCGATCCAGGTCGAGCAGCGTTAGCTGCAGCCTGGCGCGCTCCCGGCGGCTCAGTCGCTTCATCTCCCAGACCAGCCAGTTGCGATTGGGGATATTGAGCAGGTCGTCGTAGTACGCCAGTTCGCTGAGGCGGTTGTTGAGGGCGATGTTGGCGAAACCGCCGCTGACCTGTTCGGCAAATACCTGCAGCAGGCTGATATGGTAGCGGGAAGGCCGGGTATCGGCTTTCACCACGGTGACATATTCACGCGGATCGATTTCGGCGGTGCCGAAGTAGAGCACGCTGTAGCTGTCACGGAAAATATGGCGCTTTTCGGCGCGGGCGTTGCCGATATCGGTGTGTATGGCGTTGTCGTCGATGAGCCCGGGCACCTTGGATGCCTGGCCTGAATAGCAACCGCTGCAGGCCATCACCTCGGCCTCTTCAAGGGAGTCGCTCTCGTTGGAGACGGCACTGACTATGCCGCCTTCACCGGCGCCGATGATGTTGCCTATCTGCTCCAGCAGGGTGTGGCTGAAGCTTTGCAGGTCACGCTTGCTGGTCAGCGCCCTGCTTGCTTCGACCAGCAGCTGCAGCCCCTGTCGGGCGCGCTCCAGCTCTGTGATATAGACCCAGGTACGCAGATTGCCGGTGATCAGCGTGATCAGTTGGTCAGCCTTGAGGTCGGCTTTCTGCCAATAGTCATCGATATCGTACTGGCGCATCACATCCTTGCGCGGCGCCATGCCTGGCTGCCCGGTTAACAGAATTATGCGGATCTGGTGGTTGCCGAGGCGTTCGCGGATGGTATTGACCAGGCGCAAGCCACTGTCATCATCCTCCATCACCACATCGAGCAGAACGACCGCAATATCGGGGTGAGCGCTTAGTAGCGTGGCGGCTTCGGCGGCGGAACCGGCAGTCAGAATCTCGACCGGGATACCGTCGTATTCCAGTTTTCCCAGGCTGTACAACAGAGATGCCTGATACGTGGGATCGTCCTCGACACTGAGGAGTTTCCAGCAAGCGGGGCGCTGAGCAATATTGCCACCGGCAGGTTCGCGTCCCGGAATGGCCAGCCGTTCGAAGGCAGTGCTCATAGGCGAGTCCTTCCACATTTCAGTGCAGTGCTTATCCTTGTGTTAACGCAGGATAAAAGCGACGTTAACGCTTGAAGTCACCGGGTCCGTGAGGTTCGCGCAGTTGACCTAGGACTGTGCGACCAGGTTCGACCTTTAAGTTAGCCAGTAGATTCTGACTAAGCAAATATTGGTTGAAATTGTGCCAAAACAGAGTCTTTTTTATCTGGGTGTCGATTAAGCAGGTATCAGCCTGTTGGTATCCTCGTTCAGGCCGTACAATATGGGACCAAGCCCGATCGATCTGATAAGACCGGAGACAAAATGAGTGAGCCGCTGAAACTCGACAAACAACTCAATGGACTGGAAAGCTGGCAGCTCGTTGCTTTCAGCGCCGCATTGAGCGAACGTATGTTCCCCAACTTCCTGCTGTTTTCGCGACTGATGGAGTTTGGTGATCATAAACAGCTGCGCAGCATTCTCGACGGTGTCTGGAATCAGCTCGCCGGCACCGGCTCGCGCATCAACGCTGAGGTTCAGCTTGATAATGTCGAGGCGAACATTCCGGATCTGGAAGAGTTCGATATGTACGGCGCCACGCCGGCCCATGCGGCGGTGGTTGCACTCTACTCTACCCTCACCTGCGTGATCGAAGGCGATATGGCCGAGGCGCTGGAGGTGGCCAGCCTGTCTCACGAATGTGTGGCCGGTTTCATCGAAATCAGCGAAGGCGATGACCAGATGTCCGATGAGGAGCTGGTTCGCTTTATCAACACCCACGAGCTGATGCTGAATGAAGAGTCGTTTCGCGATGAGGTGCTGGAGCGCCTGCGCGCCCAGCGTCAGCCCAATGCGGCCTTTATCCGCGATCTTCGTGCCCTGGCGGAAAACGAAGGCGTCAGCAATATCGGTATCAGTGACGAAGACGCTTAATGTTACGATTGGGTCTTCTACTGCTGATTGTTCCGCCGCTGGCGCTGATGGCCGGTTATATGATCGAGCAGGCTCAAGTGGATGCCTGCCTTGATAGCGGTGGTGCCTGGCATTACGCCGAAGCCGAGTGCGTCTCCTCCGGCGAGTATCCCTTCGTTCCTTTCATGATGCGTCATCCGCTGCTGGTCAATGGCGGAATGCTGCTGTCTGTGGTGGGCCTTTTCTTCTGTCTTATCGGTCTTTACAAGGGCCGTTCCTGAGTTTTCTGGAGTCTCTGCAATGATGAAAAAGATCCTGCTGGCGCTGTTGGCGATCGCGGTGTTGGGCGCGGGTTATCTTTGGCTCAAGAAAGATTCTATTGTCGAAGAGTTCAACCGGGAGCGCGCCGAAGATGCGGTGGTTTACCGTGAGGCGGGACTCGAGTTTGGCCGCACTCATGATCAGCAGGAGTGTCTGGATGAGGCGCTGCAGGAGTTTGATACCCAGTGTACCGGTTTCAGCTGTACCGTCCGCTACGGCAAGTTTCTGAATGCCTGTCTGGAGACCGCTTCAGACTCAGCGACCTTCTGTGACAACGTACCCGCTTACCAGGACGAGAAAACCGAAGAGGAGAAAGTCTGGGCGCGGGAAACCTGCTGGGATCGGGATATCCGTGGTGAGGGTTGTCGTGTTTTACTGCGTCAGCAGCAGTATTTTTGCACCAATAATCCGTCCCAGCAGGCGCGACTCACCGACAGCACGGCTGCCGGTGAGTAATCTGGATCGAACAGCTTAGCCGATGCTTAGTACCAGCTTGCCACGCTGGTGGCCGCTGGCGCTGAGCTGATGGGCGCGCGCCACCTCAGCCAGAGGAATGGCCCCGCCCAGTGACAGTTTCAGCTGGCCTGTCTCGGCAAGGGCGGCCAACTCCGCCAGCTGGGTACCGTTGGGCTCTACCCGGATACCCATAACCCGATAACCTCCCTTCTCTGCCGCTGCCATCACCTCGGCTGCCGTCACCGATGGCAGGGTCACCAGAATGCCGTCCGATTTGAGGCACTGCAGCGCTTCAATGGCGGTGGCGCCACCGACGCCGTCGATAACGATATCCACATCATTGACGCTGACTGCCAGGTTGGCGCTGGAATAATCGACGCACTCGTCACAGCCGACGCTGTGGATAAAGTCCTGGTTGGCGGCGGATGCAGTGCCGATCACATAGGCGCCGGCCGCTTTGGCCAGCTGCACGGCGATATGGCCGACGCCACCGGCGGCGGCCAGTACCAGTACTTTCTGTCCCGCTTTGACCTGCGCCTTGTCATGCAGCGCCTGCCAGGCGGTCAGACCAGCAAGACCTAGACCGGCTGCTGCCTCTGCGCTCAGGGACTCGGGACGCAGCGCGATCTGATTCGCCGGTGCACAGGTGTATTCGGCGTAGCAGCCCGCCGCTTCCGGGAAGCGGACAAAGGCGAACACCTCGTCGCCCTGCTTGAAGTCACTGACGCCTTGGCCGACCTTATCCACAGTGCCGGCGCACTCCCAGCCGGGAATGAATGGCAGCTCGCCGATAGCGGCACTGGCGCCGCCGCCGGCGCAGGTTTTCCAGTCGATCGGATTGATGCCGGCGGCACGGTTGCGAATCAACACTTCACCGCGGCCTGGTTGCGGGGTCTCCACCTCGTCCAGGGTCAGGTTTTCCGCTGTGCCGAAGGCGTGGAGTCGTATCGCTTTCATGTTAATCTCCGTTCACTGAAAAGCCGGGGTAGTGGAGGCTGCGATCAGGTCCGCTAGGCCCGTATCCAACCCAAGTGCTTGAGAAGGATGACGATGATCTATCTGGCCATGATTGAGCCGTTCCTGTTCTGGGGCGGACTGCTGGTGTTTGTGACCTCTCTGGGTCTCTACGTCAAACGAACCAGTGACTGGCAGGCGGTAATGCGCTTCTGGCAGCCGCTGATCAGCTTCACACCGCTGGAGTTCAGAATCAACCGCATCGGGCTGACCCTGATGCTGGTCGCCGTCGCTTTACGTTTTACCGTTTATTTTATGGCCTGAGGAGGGTCTATGAGTGCCAATCCCGTCAGGGGCGCTAGCTATTTCATGCGCGGACTGGCGATGCTGCCGGAGCCCGGTATCCGCAGTTTCGTACTAATTCCCCTGGTTATCAACGTGCTGCTGTTCGGCGGCGCCATCTGGCTACTGATCAACCAGTTCGGCAACTGGATCGATTATATGATGAACGCCTGGCTGCCCGCCTGGGAGTGGCTGGACTTTCTGCGTTACCTGCTTTGGCCGCTATTGGCGCTGGTGATACTGGTGGTGGTCTATTACAGCTTCTCTATCGTCGCGAACTTTATCGCCGCACCGTTCAACGGTTTTCTGTCGGAGATGGTGGAGCGCAAGCTGCGCGGCACGGTGAGTACCGATGAAGGCTGGGCGGAGCTGGTGAAAATGATACCCCGCTCGCTGCAGCGTGAGGTGCAGAAACTGCTCTATTACCTGCCCAGGGTATTGGTCCTGCTGGTGTTGAGTTTTATCCCGGTGATCAACCTGGTGATGCCCTTTGTCTGGTTCCTGTTCGGGGCTTGGATGATGTCGATTCAGTATTGCGATTATCCGATGGATAACAACAAGGTCAGTTTCCCCGAGATGAAACGATTGCTGAAATCGCATCGCTTCACCGCGGTAGGCTTTGGTTCGGTGGTGCAGCTGGGCATGCTGATACCGCTGGTGAACCTGCTGATCATGCCTGCAGCAGTCGTGGGCGCGACGATCTACTGGGTGGAAGAACACAGCCACATCAAAACGCCGGGCGCCACCGGTGCGGTAGTCACTCGCTGATTAGGGCATAGCTGATCAGGGCAGGTCGTTGGCGACCTGCTTGATGCTGCGAATCATATCTGGCGGGAAGTGGCAGCTGAAAAGGCTGCCTTTTCCGCTCTTGCTCTCGATCGTCAGCTGGGCGCCATGGCGCATCAGCACATGTTTGACGATCGCCAGGCCCAGGCCGGTACCGCCACTGGCTGATGAACGGCTCTCATCAACGCGGTAGAAGCGCTCGGTCAGACGTGGGATATGGATCGGATCGATGCCGATACCATTGTCTTTGACGCTGAAGTGCCCGCCCTTGGCGTCCACTCGCCAGCTGATTTCGATATTGCCGGCTTCCGGCGTGTAGCGTACGGCGTTAAACACCAGATTGGAGAAGGCGCTCTGCAGCTCCAGCTCCTGGCCGCTCAAGTCGTAATCCGGATCTACCTCCAGCTGGAAACTGTGCTCGCGTTCACCCGAGAGATCGACTGCGTCGTGGTGAATCTGTGAGATCAGTGACTGGATACGGATCGGTTGCTCATCGCTGGCGTGCTGGGTGGCCTCCAGACGTGACAGTAGCAACAGATCCGCCACCAGACTTTCCATCCGCTTCGCCTGCTGTTGCATCTGGCTCATGCCGCGCTGCAGTGGGCGGGGCATCTCCTGGTCGAGGAAGGTTTCCAGATACCCGCTGATCACGGTGAGCGGCGTGCGCAATTCATGGGAGGCGTTGGCGACAAAGTCCTGACGGGTCTGCTCCAGCTTCACCAGTCGGGTGACATCCCGGGCAACCAGTACGCGGTCGTCATCGCCGAAACGGTTGATCTGATACTGCAGGTGCATATCGTGATTGCTCGGTGAGACCAGCTGCAGAGATTCCTGATACAGACCCTTGCGGTAATAACGGATAAAACGCGGATCGCGGATGATGTTGAAGATCGATTTGCCGCGGTCGCGGTCGTCGATGCCGAGCAGTTTGCCCGCGGCGCGGTTCCACCATTCCAGATGGTTCTCGCGGTCGATAATGACAATGGCATCGGAGAGGGCGGCAGTACACTGCTGGAATCGGCTGATCACCGATTGCAGGCGCTGCTCGCGGGCCAACCCGCGTTTGTGCCGGCGGGCGAGCTGGTCAAGGAGGTCGCCCCAGGGACCCGTGTCCTCCGGGGGAGCGTCGTCCTCCTCTTTCGACAGCCATTTCATCAGCCGGTTGTAATGGCGGGCTTCGAGCAGGCTCCATGCCAGCAGGCTGATACCCAGGCCCCAGCCTGGATAGGAAACCAGGCTACCGATTACCACTCCCACAAGAGCCACTCCCGCGAGGGGTAAAATCATCGGGTTACTGGAGTGGCGCATAAGACCTCATGTCCCTAAGGTCGCTGATAAGGTTCAGGCGACCTGTGAAGAAAAGCGATATCCGGTACCGCGGACGGTTTGTACCAGATAATCATGCCGCTCGCCAAGCGCCTTGCGCAGGCGGCGGATATGCACGTCGACCGTCCGTTCTTCGACGTAAACATTGCCGCCCCAGACCATGTCGAGCAGCTGGCTGCGCGAGTATGCACGATCCTGGTGGGTCATGAAAAACTGCAGCAGTCGGAATTCGGTAGGGCCCAGCTCGATCGGTGCAGCGTCGGCGGTGACGCGATGGGACACCGGATCCAGTCGCAGGCCATCAACGGTGACCGGCTCTTCGACGCCCTTGGGGGTGGCGCGGCGCAGCACGGCCTTCAGACGAGCGACCAGCTCACGTGGAGAGAACGGCTTGATAATGTAGTCGTCGACGCCGGCTTCCAGTCCTTTGACCTTGTTGTCTTCGTCTGTTTTCGCAGTCAGCATGATCACCGGCACATCGGCGGTGACCTCATCCTTGCGCAGGCGGCGGGCGAACTCGACGCCGCTGGTTCCCGGCATCATCCAGTCCAGCAGCACCATATCCGGTTTTTTATCCAGGATAAGGGCGTGGGCCTGCTGCGCGTTTTCCGCTTCCAGACATTCGTAGCCTGCCATTTCGAGGGCCACGGCAATCATTTCCCTGATCGGAGCTTCATCGTCAACGATCAACACACGTTTTGATGCAGACATCTGTCTCTGCCTCTAAAAATTCTGCTGTTATTAATCGCGACTATTACAAGACGTTTAGGTTACACAAATATGACAATAGCAGAATCAGGCGACTAAAGTGCGTGATCAGTTCACTGCGTAATCAGCGATGATGCCCAGCAATACCAGAAGTTCAGCCCAGTGGTTGTTTAGAAAGGCCTTCAGGCAGGGCATACGCTCGCGATGACGTATCAGCCATTGCTGATAGATAAACAGCACCGTGGCGCCGGCCAGGCCCAGATGGAACCAGAGTCCGAGCCCCGCCAGGTGACCGACAGCGATCAGCAGTCCCAGCGCGATGATATGCAGCAGGCCCACCATCAGACGATCATGACGGCCAAAGAGTACGGCAGTGGATTTAATGCCGATCTTCAGGTCGTCGTCCCGATCCACCATGGCGTACATGGTGTCGTAGGCTACGGTCCAGGAGATTTTCGCCAGGAAAATAAGCCAGGCGATCAGCGGTAGTTGCTCCTGAATGGCGGTAAAGGCCATGGGGATCGCCCAGCCGAAGGCGGCGCCCAGCACCACCTGGGGCAGATGGGTGTGGCGTTTCATAAACGGATAGACGAATGCCAGCGCCAGGCCAGCGAAAGACATCAGGATCGTCATGCCGTTGGTAAAGAGTACCAGCACGAAGGCGGCCAGCATCAGTCCGGCAAACAGGCTCAGTGCTTCGCGCTCGCTGACGCGGCCCGTGGTCAGTGGTCGGTCCTTGGTACGTTTTACGTGGCGGTCGAAATGTCTGTCGGCGTAATCGTTGATAACGCAGCCAGCTGAACGGGTCAGCCAGACCCCAAGCGAGAAAATCACCAGCAGATGCAGCGGCGGCACGCCCTCGGCGGCGATCCACAGGGCCCAGAGGGTGGGCCAGAGCAGCAGGTAGGTGCCGATAGGGCGGTCGGCGCGCATCAGCTGAATGTAAAGGCCGAGCTTGCCCGGTTGCTGGCTGTTAGTGTTCGACATCGCCATAAAGCCTCTAATAAAAACGCGCCTGACTGGATGACGCCAGATAAATGTTAGCCGTACACCCGGTCAGCAGGTGTTATCAGGCCGGATATTGTATGTGTTCCAGCGACGCCAGAAAAACCTCGCATACCAGCAGCGGTTTTCGGTCCAGGTGGAAGACCGAGCGTCGCGCCCAAAGCCCGGCATCGAGACGCGCGATCTGCAGCGGCTGGCGACGCATGCCCGGATCACGGAACAGCAGGGAGCCCAGGGAGCGGGTGCCGATCAGCTTCAGCGTACGGTGGCGGCCTGTCAGCGTGGAGACCGGTATCACCGTGCGGGCATACACCCAGGGCTCACCGGCGCCGCAGAGGTAAACCTCGCGGATCAGTGCCTGCTGCCTGGCCTTAAGGCGCAGTGCTGCCGCCTCGGCGGGACCGGGGCGGCCAAACCCCTGGTGTACCAGCCGCACGGAGAAGCGGCCTCGGCTGGCGCGCTTGAGCAGTCGGGTCAGCGAGCCCTCGTCGGTGAGCCAGCGACGCAGATGGCGTGGCGCCCGGGTCGGGTGCTTCAGCTGTTGCCAGTGGCGCGCTTTTTCGGGCTGTGGGCGGTTCGGTTTCAAGTGAGCCTCATGGGACGTGTTCGCAGGTTCCGTAGGTTCCAGTGCGCGCAAGAGTGTATCATCAGCACACCTGAGTTAGGACTGCCCTATGAGTACAACAAGCGATGAGCGCCTGGTCGAGCAGGCACGGACACTGACCCAAGAGTGGGTTGAATCGATGGTGGTTGGATTGAATCTCTGCCCGTTCGCAGCGCCGGTGGTACGCAATGAAACCATTCGCTATCACGTATCTACCGCGGCCAACGAGGATGATCTGCTGAGGGACTTCCTACAGCAGCTGTCCGATCTGGTGGAGACTCCGGAAAATGAGTTATCCACAACGCTGGTGATCACACCTTGGCTGTTGCAGGAGTTCGATGAGTTTCTCGACCTGGTGGCGGATGCCGAGGCACTGCTGGAGCAGGCGGGTGTGGAGGATCTGTTCCAGATCGCCAGCTTCCATCCGGGCTATCTGTTTGAGGGGGTGGATGATGACGACATCAGCCACTGGACCAACCGCGCGCCTTTTCCGGCGCTGCATCTGATCCGTCAGGATGAGATGAGCCGTGCTCTGGCCAACTACCCCGACCCGGATCAGATTCCGGAGCGCAATATCGCACGCCTGCGTGAGATCGGGCGGGAGGGACTGATTGCCCGCTTCCCGCCACTGGCTGACTACTGGCCTTCCTAGCCGTTGCTGTTGAAGCGGTATATCCCTTTGGCGCGGGAGTAAGGTCGGGCCTTACTCCTCTTCGCTGTCGTCGTCGCCCTGCGGCTGAGTTTCCTCACGCACGGTTTTCTTCATCACTTTCAGGCTCTGGTGACGCACGTCGGTACCGCTGACCTGGTAGATCAGGTGCTCGGCCAGATTGCGCGCGTGGTCGCCAATACGCTCAAGGCTACGCAGCACCCAGATAACGTTCATGATGCTGGAGATTGAACGTACATCTTCCATCATGAAGGTCACCAGAGTGCGCATGGCAGTGCGATATTCCTGGTCGACGGTACGATCCTGCTTGGCCACGCGGTAAGCCAGTTCAAGGTCGTTACGGGCAAAGGCGGTGAGTACGTCCTGCACCATGTCACGCACCACGTTGCCGATATGACGCACTTCCTGGAAGCCATGTTTGGATGAGCTGCCTTCGCCGGCCATTTCCAGGGCCTGCTGGGCGATGCGGGTCGCTTCATCACCAATACGCTCAAGGTCCGCCACCGCACGGCTGATCGAGATGATCAGACGCAGGTCGGAAGCCGCTGGCTGGCGCAGAGCGATGGTTTTGGTGCACTGCTCATCGATCAGAAGTTCCATTTCATTGGTCTGGCGGTCGATCAAACGAGCCTGCTCAGCCATCTCCTCATCGCTGGTCAGCAACGCCTCAATAGAGTCGTAGACCTGGCGCTCCACGATACCACCCATGGTCAGCATCTGCGTGCGGATCGTTTCCAGTTCCTCGTTGAACTGGTGGGAAATATGATTGGAGTAACTATCCTCTTCGTGTTGCACGGTTACGCTCTCCGTCGGGGTCTGTGGCAGCCTGGAAACTGGGGAATTGGGTAAACTTCGGGTTCAACTTCTGCTTCAACGTCAGTCGAAATTATAGAGGCTGCCAACGTACATTGCATTTATGACAGTTTCGTGAAAAACCACAAGAAATCAGTGCGTTTCAAGAGGTTTTGAAGCGGGAGATCAGCGTCTGCATGGAACCCGATTCCTGCCGCAGGGCATCGCTGACCGAACGTGTATTCTCTACGCACAGACCCAGGGAGTCGGCGCTCTCGCGCAGCGCCTGAGCGCGTCGGCCGATGCGGCCGCTTTCATCGCGCTGGGTGGCGATGGCGTTGCTGACACCCTCGCTGTGACGCTCCATTTCGATGAAACGTCCCTGTAGCTGTTCGAGGAAGCTGTGCAGTGTGGTGATGTGGGCGCGGTTTTCGTTACCGGCCGCGCGCATGGAATCGAGCTGTCGGCCCACGCCCTCGACACCTTCGGAAAGGTCTCCCACCCATTGGCGGATATCACGGGTGGAATCTGCGGTGCGCTGGGAAAGCACGCGAACCTCATCGGCCACCACCGCAAAGCCTCGGCCGTGCTCGCCGGCGCGGGCCGCTTCGATGGCCGCGTTAAGTGCCAGCAGATTGGTCTGTTCGGCGATCTCGGCGATGATATCGATCACCTGGCTGATCTTGCCGCTGGATTCGGTCAGGGAGGTGATCGAGTCGCCCACCTGAGCGATGATCTCCACGGTATTTTCGGCGGCCCGGGCGCTGCTGGCCATCCCTTTCTGGGCTTCGGTATTGGCGGCGATCGCTTCATTGACCGTAGCCAGTGAGTGGCCCATCGCGGTTTCGATCGACTCGGTCTGATCGATGATGCTTTCCATCGAGGTATTCACGTCATTGATCAGCTGCAGGGTTTTACCTGAGGTGCTCTGCAATGATTCCGCCTCGGCATCCAGTTGGGTGGAGCGCTCGGTCAGGGCGGTCGCCGCCTGCTGAATGTCAGCGATAAAGTGGCGGAAACGCTCCACCAGGCGACGGATCGCCTGACTGACACTGGCCACCTCATCCTTGCCCTTGAGCTCTGGAGTGGTGCGCAGGTCCGCATCACGCTCCATGGTAATCAGGCCCCGTTCCATGGTCAGTAGATGGATAATCACAGTCCGGTTGAGCCAGAGCGTCATGCCGACCACGATGATCAGGAAAATGCCGGAGCCGATGAAAAGAAAGTTCTGCTGGTCGGCGAGAAAACTGATCAGGCCCTGGGCAGCGCCTGACAACTCTTCACGGTTAGTGCGCTGGCGTTCGCTGATTGCTGTCAGCATAGGCTCCATGGCGGGTACCAGATCAAAATCGACCACCTTGCCGACCTGGTAATAGCTTTTGGCCTCGATCCCTTCGACCATCCGCTCCATCAGCGTGATCACGCGCTCAAAGTCTGGTTGGTGTGCCGCCGCCCATTCGCGCAGCCCAGGATTCTCGCTGACAGCCTGCCATTCCCTAGGCAGAGATTCCTGGAGTTCGGTAAAGGTGGGGTTGATCTCATCCCAGAGCAGCAGTTGGCCCTTGGTCTTGTAGGCAAGATCCTGCAGCCGATGGTGATCCTGGCCCAGGTCGCTCAATAACCAGCTTTCCTTGAGCTGCTGCTCAATCAGGTTATTGGACGCCGTTTCGGCCTTAACGATGATGCTCCAGGAGAGAGCGGCAAGGCCCGCCAGCGCCAGCAGACAGAGACCAGCAAAAAATAGTATCCGAAAGCGGACAGTACCAAACATAATAACTCCTGCGGGACTATGAATCCGGCAGGGTAATGAGAATTTGTTACTTTTAAGTTACAAAAAAGGGCGCTCGAATGAGCGCCCCAGGATCGAAACTCTGCACCAGCTCAGCCGAAGCGGCCGGTGATGTAGGATTCGGTCATCTGGTGTTCGGGAGCAGTGAACACGGTGCTGGTGTCGTTGACCTCGACCAGGTGACCCAGGTGGAAGTAGGCGGTACGGTGAGAAACACGCGCCGCCTGCTGCATGGAGTGGGTCACGATCACGATGGTGTAGCTCTGTGACAGTTCTGCAATCAGCTCTTCCACCTTGGCGGTAGCGATCGGGTCCAGTGCTGAGCAGGGCTCATCCATCAGAACCACTTCAGGGCTCACGGCGATGGTACGGGCGATACACAGACGCTGCTGCTGACCGCCGGACATGCCGGTTGCGGTCGCATCCAGACGATCTTTCACCTCATCCCAGAGACCGGCCTTGCGCAGGCTGCTCTCGACGATGTCATCGAGGTCAGATTTACGGTTGGCCAGGCCATGGATACGCGGGCCGTAGGCAACGTTATCGTAGATCGACTTCGGGAAGGGGTTCGGCTTCTGGAACACCATGCCCACGCGGGCACGCAGCTCAACCACATCCTGGCGCGGGTCATACAGATCCTGGCCGTCCAGCTCCAGCGTACCTTTAACGCGGCAGCTCTCGACGCTGTCGTTCATGCGGTTCAGGCTGCGCAGGAAGGTGGACTTACCGCAACCTGAAGGGCCGATGAAGGCGATCACTTCGTTGGTGGCGATATCCAGACTTACGTTTTTGATAGCACGGTTTTCGCCGTAGAACACTTCCACGTCGCGCAGCTTGAATTTGGCGTCGTCTGCGTACGGAGTGCCGACGGTTTTTCCTTCGACGATCGATTCGCCGGTATGACTTGCTTCTTCGGCCAAGGTCGGCAGCTCCTGATTCTCATCGTGGAGGGTTTTTTCGGACATATTTGCATTTGCAGGAATACTTGTCATCTCAGATCTCCTCACCACCGGCGCTCAAGGCGTTTACGCAGCCAGATGGCTAATGCATTCATACTGATCAGGAAGCTCAGCAGCACCATGATGGCGGCTGACGCTCGTTCTATAAAGGCCAGCTCCGGGCTGCCTGCCCACAGGAAGACCTGGACCGGCAGGACGGTAGCCGAGTCGAGGAAGCCGTTCGGGACATCCACGATAAAGGCGACCATGCCGATCAGCAGCAGCGGAGCGGTTTCACCCAGCGCCTGCGCCATACCGATGATGGAGCCGGTCAGCATACCCGGCAGGGCCAGCGGCAGGACGTGATGCAGTACAACCTGCATCTTGGATGCACCGATACCTGAAGCCGCTTCGCGAATGGAGGGCGGTACGCTCTTGATCGCTGCGCGGCTCGAGATAATGATCGTCGGCAGGGTCATCAGGGTCAGTACCAGACCGCCCACCACCGGCACCGAGCGCGGCATACCGAAAAGGCCGATAAACACCGCAAGACCCAGCAGACCGAAGATAATCGACGGTACCGCTGCCAGGTTGTTGATGTTGACCTCGATAAAGTCGGTCAGCTTGTTCTGCGGCGCAAACTCTTCCAGGTAGATCGCTGCGGCCACCCCGATCGGGAAGGACAGGATCAGCGTGATGAACATGGTCAGCAGTGAACCGACAACGGCACCGAGGATCCCGGCACGGGAAGGATCACGGGAGTCACCACCCTTGAAGAAGGTATCGTTGAAACCCACTTCAACCACGCCTTTTTCCACCAGCTGGTCGACCCATTCGCGCTGCTGTTCAGACAGTTTGATGGAGTAGGCGCTGTCACCGGCGTGTTTGGCGTAAACGTCCACGTCGGTGTGAGCCAGCAGGTTCATCTCACGGGTGGTACCCAGCCATTCCGGGTTGTTGACCAGGGCTTCACGCAGGTCCGCGGATGCGTACGGGTTGATTAGCGTACGTACTTCATCCCGGTCAGCCTCGGTGGCGCCCGGAATCTCTTTCATCAGCGCCTGCACCAGCGGTTCGACGAAGTCGGCCATGCGGATCTGCTTGGGATCGGTGGCATCATCCAGGAACATCATCTCCTGGTTGAGCTCGACTTCCAGGTTCAGGCTGGTTTTCATAAAACCGGTGTAGCCCTTGCCGATGATATCGGTGAAGAGCACCACCAGTGCCGACAGGGCAATGGCGATCGCCAGGATGCCGTAGGCGCGGAACCGCTTTTCCTTGCGATAGCGCTTTTTCAGTGACTGGCGGACGATCTCCGCCTGAGTGTGATTAGTCATATTGTTCCCGATACTTGCGCACGATATGCAGGGCGAGAATGTTCAGCACCAGCGTGGACAGGAACAGCATTGCCCCCAGGGCGAATGCAGCCAGAGTCTTGGCGCTGTCAAACTCCTGGTCGCCGGTCAGCAGGGTCACGATCTGAACGGTTACGGTGGTCACGGTTTCCAGCGGGTTGGCGGTCAGGTTGGCCGCCAGGCCAGCCGCCATCACCACGATCATGGTTTCGCCGATGGCACGGGATACCGCCAGCAGAATACCGCCCATGATGCCGGGCAGTGCCGCCGGGAAGATCACCTTCTTCATGGTTTCCGACTGGGTCGCGCCCAGTGCCAGGGAACCGTCACGCAGTGACTGAGGCACGGCGTTGATTACGTCATCCGACAGGGAGGAGACGAACGGGATGATCATGATGCCCATGACCGCACCGGCTGCCAGTGCACTCTGCGATGAGGCTTCGATACCCAGGCTGGCGGCCAGATCGCTGATAAACGGCGCCACGGTCAAGGCGGCGAAGAAGCCGTAAACCACGGTGGGAACACCGGCGAGCATCTCCAGCAGCGGCTTGACGATGCCACGTACGCGCGGGTTGGCGTATTCGGACAGGTAGACCGCTGACATCAGCCCCACAGGTACTGCCACCAGCATAGCGATCGCGGAGATCAGCAGGGTACCGGTGAACAGCGGAATCATGCCGAAGGCACCTTCGGCAGCGACCTGGTCGGCGCGCAACGCGGTCTGCGGGCTCCAGTGGCTACCGAAGATAAAGTCGATAAACGAGATCTTCTGGAAGAAGCGGAAGGTTTCCAGCGCCACAGAGAAGATAATGCCGACGGTGGTCAGAATCGCCAGTGCGGCGCAGGAGAAGAATATCCACTTCAGCGTGGCTTCAACCTGAACACGGGCATTCAGCGTCGGACGAATGCGAACCCAGGCGATAAAACCGGCAAGCACAGCTACCGCGACTACCAGCGCGGTCATGTACATCAGGCTCTGTTCACGCAGGCGGATCAGCAGATCTGCAGCCTTGACGATGGCCGGATCCGCAAAATCCCTGGGCAGAGCGCCAGAAGCGATGTTGCTGATCTTGCTGAGCAGCAGACTGGCCTCGCCCTCATTACTCGGCAGCAGATTTTCCGGCAGCGTTCCAATGACGAGCGTCTGGATAACGTGCCCCTGAAAGGCCGCCCAAAGTCCAAGAACGATCAGAGCCGGAATACCGCACCAGAGTGCGGCGCGTGCGCCATAGTAAAAAGGAAGCGACTTGAGATGTCGGATCCCACCCAGAGGCATTGCCAGTGCGCGGGAGCGGAAATAGCCGAACCCGTAAGCGATGGCGGCGAATGCCAGCGTGATAAGAAGCAGGTTTGCCGGTTGCATGTATCTACCTGTCTGCGATGTTTCTGTGGGGCGACCAAATCAGTGGATTTGAGACGCCTGCACGGCTTGAAAAGGAGAGTTTATTTTTCTCGCTCCAGACGTGCAAAAGGGTGTGGGCCTTTAGCAGGACCACACCCTGTGGGACCAGGTTGATCCTGACGTTTTACTGAAGATCTTCGATCGTCAGGTTGGTCAGGTTTTCAGCCTTGTCCATCAGGTTAGCCAGCTGTTCGCGCGGCGGGATGATCAGGCCCACATCCTTGAGGTAGCCGTTCTGGCCCAGAGCGCCGTTGCTGGTGAACTCGTTAACGTATTCCTGGATGCCCGGAACAACACCGATGTGTGCTTTCTTCACGTAGAAGAACAGGGAACGGGCAACCGGGTACTTGTCGGCAGCGATGTCTTCAGCGGTCGGAACCATGCCGTTCAGCTTGGCAGCCTGCAGACGGTCAGCGTTTTCTTCCAGGAAGCTGAAGCCGAATACACCGTACATGCCGTGATCGCTGATTAGTTTCTGTACGATCAGGTTGTCGTTCTCGCCCGCTTCGATGAAGGCGCCGTCTTCACGGATGCTTTCACAGTTCGCTTTGTGATCGTCCTTGCTCAGCTCTGCAGTTTCCGGCAGTTCGTCACAACCAGCAGCCAGAGCCAGCTCGTTGAAAGAGTCGCGGGTACCGGAAGTCGGCGGCGGACCCATTACACGGATCGGCTTGTTCGGCAGGCTGGAGTCAACGTCGCTCCAGTTTTTGTTCGGGTTAGCAACCCACTTGCCGTCAACCGGGATCTTGGCGCCCAGAGCCAGGAACAGCTGTTCCAGGGTGATGTCCAGGTTTTCTGCTTCGTTGGAGCTGGCGATAACGATGCCGTCAGAACCGATGCGGAATTCAGTGATCTCTTCAACGCCGTTGTTCTGGCACAGTTCGAACTCAGAAGTCTTCATGCGACGGGAAGCGTTGGTGATGTCCGGGTGCTGAGTACCGATGCCTGCGCAGAACAGCTTCATGCCACCGCCTGAACCGGTAGATTCCAGCTTCGGAGTGTTGAAGTCAGTGTTGGTACCAAAGCGCTCTGCTACAACAGTCGCGAACGGGTATACAGTGGATGAGCCAACGATGCTGATAGTGTCGCGAGCAACGGCGGCGTTTGCCATACCGAGACCGGATGCAGCGGTCAGTGCGATAGCAAGTGCCTTGTTACGCATAGTCATTCTGATTCCCTCTTAAAACTCTAGTGTTTGAATCGAAGCTTGATAGGGCGGCACTATAGATCTGAAAGATGACTGATTTGTTACAGTCGCCGATTGGGTATAGAGATTTTTTTAATGCCCTCTTTGGTTAATCGTCGAATCGATTATCATAGGGCCAGTTGGTCGCAGGGAGACCCTGGAGGTCGGAGCGAGAGCCAGCTTTATATTAATTGGAGGTGATATGGGAACTGACGAGAACGATCATCTGCTGCGACCGGAAGGCGAACTCAGCCTTCAGCTGCCTGCCGGACATGACGCCGTTAACATGTTTGGCGATGTCTATGGTGGTTGGGTCAGCTCTCAGGCGGTGCTCGCCAGTGAGATCCGTGCAGGTCAGGAAGCCCAGGGCCGTATTGCCACCGTATCGGTGGGTCGCATGACGTTTATGTCTCCGGTGCTACAGGGGACCATTCTTTCCTTCTACACCCGGGTGCTGGAGCGTGGCCACAGCTCGCTGCGCATTGAGGTCGAATGCTGGGGGCTGTGTCCGGATGGCAAGGTGCCGCGCAAGGTCACTGCCTGTGAGTGTGTGCAGGTGGCGATCGATGCGGACGGTCATATCCGTCGTCTGCCGCCGGGAGAGGAGTGACAGCCCTTCGGGACTGTGACTTCAGAAGAGATAACCGCACCGCTGTGGCAGCAGTGCGGTTGGTCAGAGTGACGGGCGGTCGATTACGCCGCCCGGATCTGCAAACCCAGCCTTTCCAGGTTTACAGCATCATCATCGCGGCGCCGGTGATGACAAACGTCATAACCGCGTTCAGCACCACACCCGCCCGCATCATCTGTGACTGAGGCACGGCACCGGAGCCATAAACTATAGCGTTAGGTGGTGTGGCCACCGGCAGCATGAAGGCGCAGGACGCCGCCACGGCGATTACCATCGCCATCACCACTTCCGGCATACCCATGGCGCCGGCGATACCGACGAAGATCGGCACCAGCAGGGCGCTACTGGCGGTATTACTGGCGATCTCGGTGAGCATTACCACAAAGGCCGCAACCACCAGGATAAACAGCACCATCGGCGCGCCGTGCAGCATGTCGCTGATGGAGTTCGCCAGGTAGAGGCTGGTGCCGGTCTCTTTCAGCATGGCGGACAGGGTCAGACCACCGCCGAACAGCAGCAGCACACCCCAGTCGGCGGACTTCTCAACCGCTTTCCAGGTCACCAGTTTCAGCATGCAGAGCATCAGGATAGCGAAGACTGCGACCAGAGCGTCAAAGCCCTTGGTGACGCCCACCAGCTTGGAGATCGGGCTGCTGAACAGCCACAGGCAGACGGTTAGACCGAACACGCCCAGGGTCGCCCACTGTGAGCCACTCAGTTTTTCGTGATCTTCCGCCTGTTCGAAGTGGTGGTTCAGGTCCGGACGCATTACCAGCCAGAGGATCAGGATCATCAGCGGGAAGGCGACGATCACGATCGGCAGGCCGATCTTCAGCCAGTCAAGGAAGGTCAAGCCAACGGCGGCGGCCGCGATGGCGTTGGGCGGGCTGCCGACCATGGTGCCGATACCGCCGATGCTGGCGGAGTAAGCCAGACCCAGCAGGATAAACCAGTAGGTGCGCTTGTTACCTTCATAGGGCAGCTGCTTCAGCAGACCCAGTACCAGCGGCAGCATCATCGCGGTGGTGGCGGTGTTGGAGATCCACATCGAAAGACCCGCTGCGGTCAGGAACAGCAGCATCGCCGCAGCACCGAGGCGCCCGCGGGCGATCCGCAGCACATGGGTAGAGATGTAGCGGTCCAGCCCCTGCTCATTCAGCGCAGCGGCCAGCGCAAAGCCACCCAGGAACAGGAAGATGATCGGGTTGGCGAAGTTCTTCAGCGCATCTGCCGTCGAAAATATGCCGGTTAATACCGCCAGAACCGGTATCAGCAGTGCGGTCACCGTAATGTGGAAGGTTTCTGTCATCCACAGGATTGCGACCAGCGCCAGGACGGCCAGGCCGGTACGCAGGGCCGGGTCAAACGGCGTCAGGAAGTAGATCGCGGCTGCGACGAGCACGGCGATCAGGAAGGTGATTTTGCTGCCGGGCACGGTAAAACTCCTTTGAAAACGAATTGGGCTTGCCGGTCGGGTGGAGGGAGGATTCTACAGCGCTCTCTGTAGCACAACCAGTATTGCCGCACGTATAGACGGGGTATATCGTTTTTAGTAGATGCTTATATATAGATGAAGAAAGCACCTGTCGCCGGAGCGGGCTTCCTTTATGATGTAAGATCGTCATTTTTACCGGCGGGCGAGGTTTGATGTCCGGCGGCGAATCGGGGAAGTTTGCACCGGCATGAGCGCGACGCAACGCATATACAAGGTCAGGCGCCGCTACAACAAATGGGTGGCGGATCAGACGCTGGAAGATTTCGCCCTCAGGTTTACTGCCCGCCAGGGTCGCAAGATGAGCATCGAGCGCGTGGCGATGACAGCGCTTGGCGCGACCGCGTTTCTGGCGCTGGAGGGTATCGCCGCGGCCGTGACCCTGGCCTACGGTTTCACCAATACGCTGGTCGCCATCCTGGTGGTCTGCTCGCTCTTCTTTGTGACCGGCGTACCGATCGTCTACCACGCCGCCAAAAACGGCCTGGATATCGATCTGCTTACCCGCGGGGCCGGCTTTGGTTACCTGGGCTCCACCATCACCTCGCTGATCTACGCCAGTTTCACCTTTATCTTCTTTGCCATTGAGGCGGCTATTCTGGCCGCCGCGCTGAAAGCGCTGTTCGGTATTCCGATGGCGCTGGGGTATCTGCTCAGTGCCATCGCGGTGATCCCGGTGGTGACCCACGGTATCACCGCCATCAGTCGTTTCCAGGTGGGAACCCAGCCGATCTGGCTGCTGTTGCAGGTCAGTGCTCTGGGACTGGTGATCGTGCATGAATCGGAGCGTTACGAGGGCTGGACCGCCTTCGTGCCACGCGGCCTAGAGCATGGCGCAGGCTTTGACCTGATGCTATTCGGCGCCGCGGCGTCGGTGTTTTTCGCCATGGTGGCGCAGATCGGCGAGCAGGTGGACTACCTGCGCTTCATGCCGGAGAAAACCCGTGAGAACCGCAAGCGCTGGTGGTTCTGGATGCTGCTCTCCGGGCCGGGCTGGGTGGTGATCGGTGTCATCAAGATGCTGCTGGGCTCGTTCCTGGCCTACCTGATCTTCTCTGAAACCGCCTCTTTTGTGGCGGCAACGGACCCCACGTTGATGTATCAGCGGGTGTTCAATTATCTGACCCACTCGGAAGGGGCCGCGTTGCTGATTGCCGGAGTGATGGTGATTATCTCGCAGATGAAGATCAACCTGACTAACGCCTATGCCGGATCCATCGCCTGGTCCAACTTCTTCTCGCGGCTGACTCATAACCACCCCGGCCGTGTGGTCTGGCTGGTGTTTAACGTGACCATCGCGCTGATCCTGATGGAGCTGGGGATCTACCAGGCGCTGGAAGCGATTCTCGGGGTTTTTGCCATCGTTGCGGTGAGCTGGCTGGGTTCACTGTCGGCGGATCTGATGATCAACAAGCCGCTGGGGCTGAGCCCGAAAAAGGTAGAGTTCAAACGCTCCCACCTTTATGACGTAAACCCGGTGGGCGTGGGCTCCATGGCCACGGCCGTATTGATCGGTTTGCTCGCTTATCTCGGCCTTTTCGGCGAAGTTGCCCGCACACTGAGTCACTTTATCAGCCTTGGTGTTTGTTTTGTCATGGTGCCGTTGATCGGCTGGGCCACCGGCGGACGTTATTACCTCGCCAGGGACTCGCTGACCCTGGAACTTTTGCCCGAGGGCAAGGCGAACCGCCACACCTGCGGGGTCTGCGAAAATCAGTTTGAACATGAGGATATGAGCTACTGCCCGGCCTATGAACTGCCGATCTGCTCGCTCTGCTGCTCGCTGGACTCTCGCTGTCTCGATAGTTGCAAACCCGAGGCGCGTTTTGGTCATCAGGTGGTGGGTTTCCTGCGGCTGTTCTTCTCACCGAAGTGGATTCGTCGGATCGATTCCCGTCTCGGACGCTTTGTCAGCCTGTTGTTGACCGTCACGCTGCTGCTGGCGGGGTTGATGGCGATCGTCTACCGGCAGATGGACCCGGTGACACCGCAGATGGCGCAGTTGCTGGCGCAGGCGCTGATAACGTTGTTTTTCGTACTGTTGATCGTTGCCGGTGTGGTGACCTGGTTGTTCCTGCTGGCCCATGAGAGTCGGGTGGTGGCGCAGCAGGAATCCAACCGGCAGACGCTGAAGCTGCTGCAGGAGATCGAGGCCCACGAAGAGACCGACCGGGAGCTGCAGGCGGCGAAAGAGGTGGCTGAGCGCGCCAGTGAAGCCAAAAGCCGTTACATGAGCGGAATCAGCCACGAGCTGCGAACGCCGCTACAGTCGATCATCGGTTATGCACAACTGATCCAGGGCCGCGATTCGCTGGAGAAGGCCGATAGCGAAGGGCTTAAAATTATCCACAGGAGCGGGCAGTACCTGGCGGATCTGATCGAGGGGCTGCTGGATATCTCCCGCATCGAGGCGGGCAGGCTGGAGCTCTGCCGCGGCCCGGTGCTGCTGCCGGAGCTGATCGTGCAGCTGGAGCAGATGTTTGCCTTTCAGGCGGCGCAGAAAGGGGTGAACTTTATCTCCGAGGTGCCGGAACGTCTGCCCCAGGTGGTGATGACCGATGAAAAGCGGTTGCGGCAGATTCTGATTAACCTGCTTTCCAATGCGGTGAAGTACACCCCACAGGGCGAAGTACGCTTCCGGCTGAGATACCGCAACCAGGTGGCGGAGTTTGTGATCGAGGATACCGGGGTCGGGATCGACAAAGCCGACCTGGAGCGGGTGTTCGATCCGTTCGAGCGGGTGCGCACCGCCTCCACGGCGGATCTGCCGGGCAGTGGTTTGGGGCTGACCATTGTCAAGCTGCTCACCGAGATCATGGGTGGCGACCTCCAGGCTACCAGTACGCCTGGTGAGGGTAGCCGTTTCAAGGTATCGCTGATGCTGCCCTGGGTGGATACGCCGGCGGCCGTGGCGGTGCAGGAACCAGTCATCGGCTATGCCGGTGAGCGTAAAACGTTTTGTGTGGTGGATGATGATCCTGTGTTGCGCGGCCTGCTCTCCGATATGCTGCAACCTCTGGGCTTTAAAGTTTACGAGGCGCGCAGTGCTCAGGCCTGCCTGGAGTTGATAGAGGAGGTCAAACCGGACCTGTACCTGCTCGATATATCGATGCCGGGAATGAATGGCCTGGATCTGGCGGCCGAGCTGCGCCGCCAGGGTCATTCAGAGCCGATTCTGATGCTCTCCGCCGATGTACAGGAGCAGCGTCGTCAGCCAGCGGGCAGCGCCGTGTATGACGATTACCTGGTGAAGCCGGTGAGTAGTCAGCTGCTGTTGGACCGGATTGGCCATTTTTTAAAGCTGGATTGGGCCCGCAAACAGGCGAAAGCGCCTGAGCCGGTGAAGGCTGAGACCTTGGTGCCGCTGACCTCAGCGGCCGGCGAGGAGGTTCCGGATCATCCGCTGGTCCGTGAGCTGCGCGGCTATGCGGAGATCGGCTATCGCCGCGGTGTGCGGCAGGTATTGGAGCAGATTCAGCAGGCTGAGCTGCTCAGCAGCGCGCAGCTGGCGCACCTGACACAGTTATCTGATGGAATGCAGTTCGGCCGGCTGGCCGAATATCTGGGGCAGGCCAAATGAGTGAATGGAGTGAACGACAGGATCTGGTGCTGGTGGTCGACGATGCGCCGGACGCCCTGAGTCTGATCAACGATACGCTGGAAGTCGCGGGGCTCGACGTGCTGGTGGCGCTGGAGGGGCGGCAGGCACTGAGCATCGCCCGGCGCATGCGGCCCGATATCATCCTGCTGGACGCGATGATGCCGCATATGAACGGCTTCGAAACCTGCGAGGCGCTGAAGGCGGACCCGGATCTCTGCGCGATACCGGTAATTTTCATGACCGGCCTGACCGATACCCAGGATGTGGTGCGCGGCCTCGACGCCGGTGGCGTCGACTATCTCACCAAGCCGATCAATCCGGATGAGCTGCTGGCGCGGATGCGGGTGCACCTGAGCAACGCGCGAATGACGCAAAACGCCTACTCTGCGCTGGATACCACCGGCCAGCATCTGATCACCGTAACGGCGGAAGGGCGTTTCGGCTGGGCTACGCCCCAGGCTCATGCGCTGCTGGCCAGAGCCGATGTGGATGAGAGCCGGGTGCGTGACAAACTGGAGCCGCAGCTGGCGCAGTGGTTACAGAGCATACCGGGGCTGAATGAAAGGCTGTCGCTGAAAGGCCTGCCCCAGCCGCTGGCGGTGCGCCTGGTGAGCCGCCAGGAGAACGGCGATTACCTGCTCAAGCTGGTGGATGAGTCAGACGGCACGGGCCCGACGCTGTTGCAGGCCCGCCTGGATCTGACACCACGCGCCGCCGAAGTGCTCTACTGGGTTGCCAACGGCAAAACCAACAAGGAGATCGGCGAGATCCTCGGCATGAGCCCGCGCACGGTGAACAAGCACCTTGAGCTGGTCTATCCGGTACTGGGTGTGGAAAACCGCACCGCTGCAGCGGGAGTGGCGCTGCGGATACTCGTCAGCGATTAAGCCTCTGTTGCAGCGAGCTTACTGGCTGACCGAACCAAGACACTTCCTGCCGTATTGCCCCCAGTTCGCTACGCCGTAATCGTTTTCACACTTGGCGATGCACTGGCCCATGCTGGCGAAAGTGCCGAGGCCCGATGCCCACCACTGCAGCGGAGTGCCGGTTCTGGCGCCGACCTGACGACAGAGTTCTGCCAGGCTGTCGGCGCAGTTTGGGCCGGAACAGGCGCTGCTGCCGTTATTTTCCTCCCTGAACCCTATGCAGCCAGCCGTAACTGCGGTACCCGAGCGTTCGGTGGTACAAACCGCGTAGCGGCTGCTGGCGAGGGATTGAGCCTGGGCGACCGCCCTGGGCTGGGCCGCTTGAGCCTGAGTGCCAGACGCCGCCGGCATACCGGAGCCGATGTTGCTGTCTATCTGAGGTGAGGAGTATTGCGGTATCGATGAGGTCAGAGCGCTGCCCATGCTGGAGGCCCAGTCTTCACCGTTTTCGATACTCTGGGTGACGTTGAAGGCGTTTTGCGCAGCCTGCTCGGCAGACAGGCTGCCGTTGGCGACCGCTCCTGTCTGCAGCAGCACTGTCGCAACACCGGCGAAAAATGCCGAGTTGGAGCGATCTTCCGCTTCCTGCTGTTGTTGCGCGATCATCTGGCGGCGCTCTTCCTGCCAGGCCGCGATCCGTTTTTCCATGCCCTCATCCAGGTCGTCGACCCTTTCGTTCAGATGCACGACCCGGGTCAGCAGGTTGTTGAGAAGGTCGGAGTTGGCCGGCTGCTCCTGGCGGGCCTGTTGCCACTCGGTACAGGCTGCGTAGCGCTGCTGTTCGGTTTCGTTGGCCTTGGCAAGCAGGGATTCGGCCGGTAGCTGGTAACAGCCGCTGTTGCCCAGTGAACATGTACAGGCTTTCTGCATCTGGTCGTTGAAGTAGTTCAGATCGACGCTCAGCTCCTCCATTGCCATCTGTTCCCGCCCCTCAAAGACGCTGTCGAGGCTTACAGAGCCGCTGGTGGCATCCTGGGCGCGTTTGGCGGGTTGCTCGAGCGCCAGGCTGGCATCGAGGGAACCCGCGCTGGGTTGGGCTGCCGGTTGGGCAGAGGTCTCAGGAGTGCCCAGCATCGAATCAAGGCTGAGACCGCCCGTTGCCGGTTGGCTGTTGTTGGCGGTGCCGGATGTGCCACCGCCAGCCATCAGCTGGTCCAGGGACATGCCGTTGTTCTGTGGCTTGGCTTGAGGCAGGGCACGAGGCCAGCTCTTGAACCAGCTTTCGATACAGCCGTAGCGGCCGCCGCAATACTGTTCCACCTGCTTGTAGTCACTGAGGCTGATCGGGTGCCCGGCGGAGTAGGCGCGGTTACGCACCTGCTCACACATCCAGTCGTTACAGTCGCTGTGACGATAGAGATCCGCGTTATAGCCGCTCAGGTATTTGATCCGGTATTCAGGGTCCTGACGGTAATCTAGGCTGCTGTTCTGGCGTTTGAGTTCTGCATATGCAGACCGGTTCTGCCCCAGGGTGCGTACCGTCTGACAGAAGGGCGAGCTTTCATTGAGCCAGTCTCTGGCATCGGAGAGAAAGTCGGGCAGGGCATCGACCATGTAGCCGTGACAGGCGCTGCGGATACTGAGGTCCAGCTGCTTCTCGAACGCCTCGGTGCTCAGCTCTGCCCGGGCCGGTAGACTGAACAGGCCTGCCAGCAGCAGGCACAGTGCCAGCAGGGTTGTATTCAACGGGAGTGCTTTGCTGAACATCTGGCCTCCTTGCCGTTAAAGCCTGGACTCAGCCTGGTTGATCAGCTGCAGCGCTGGGGTGTAGTGAGTGGCGCCCGACCCCTGCTGGTTAACGTAGCGATAGAGTTTTTCCAGCGCTCGCTGCGGCTGGTTGGTTCTCAGCAGTGCTTCGCCATAGAAGTAGTTGAACGATGGATCGATTGCCGTAGGCAGTGCCTCAAGCTTAGGGAAGATCTCCAGCGCTTTCTGATAATCCTGCTGTTTCAGGTAGTTGGAGAGCTGCAGCATATATTTGTCGCGACGCACACTAACCGGCAGCTGTGCCTCCATGGCATCCAGAGCAGCCTGCTTCTGCGCTTCTGCCTGCAGGGTTTGCAGCTGCGCCTGTGCCTCTTGTTCATACAGTGAACCGGGGTGGTCGCGCAAAAACTGCTGGTAAGCCGTAACGCTGTTGCTGTTTTTCGTTGCTTCCCAGTCGGTGAGTGCGGATTCGTACCTGGTCAGTAGTTCAACCATTGCGGGTTGGCCCTCTGCTCTGGCGAGTTCAAGGGGGGTCATGTTCTCACGGTTACGAATGCTCAGGTCAGCGCCGTGGGCCATCAAAAGCTTGGCGATTTCAATTGAGCCCACCGCTGCTGCAGAGTGCAGTGCGGTCTTGGATCGGTAGCCTTCAGCATTACCGAAGTTGACCTTGGCACCTTTATCCAAAAGGTAACGTGCCATTTCCATATTGTTTGTAAGGGCTGCGGCGCAAAGCGGCGTACCGTCAAAATCGAGTTCGTTTAGATTACCGCTCTGAGCTAGCTGCCGCTTGGCCAGCTCATTACGCTCCAGGGCGATGTTCTGATGGGGAGTAAATGAACAAGCTCCCAATAGAAGGGCGAGGCAGACGATCACCAGCGGTTTCAACATGACTCTATTCCATGACAGTAATGTGAGTAAAGAGACTAGTTTTTTTAACAGATAGCTGCAAGTTAACCGTATCTTTTGCATGTTCGCCTAACTTGTCTGCAGAGATTGGATGCAGTGATACGCAGGGTTTTTCACGATTTTGCCACCGCGCTGAACGCCCACTACGTCAAATGACGTAGTCCACTGCGTCATTACGCGCATACCGCGCAATAAGAGTGGGAAGAATAATCGGTCCTGTGCTGAGAACTTTTCATCTAATCCCAAGGGGGTTCATGCAATGAAGATCAAATCACTGGCCGCAAGTGTCGCTCTGACCGTTGGTGCAGCTGGCTTTTCCATGGCGGCCTGGGCCGCGGATCCGATCAAGGTAGGTATCCTGCACTCTCTGTCTGGCACCATGGCTATCAGTGAGTCCACACTGAAAGACACCATGCTGATGCTGATTGAAGAGCAGAATGAGAAAGGCGGTCTGCTGGGTCGCGAACTGGAGCCGGTGGTTGTGGACCCCGCTTCAAACTGGCCGCTGTTTGCCGAGAAGGCGCGTGAGCTGCTGGCCAAGGAAGAAGTCGACGTGATCTTCGGTAACTGGACCTCGGTTTCCCGTAAGTCCGTACTGCCGGTGGTTGAAGAGCTGAACGGCCTGCTGTTTTACCCGGTTCAGTACGAAGGCGAAGAATCCTCTGAAAACGTGTTCTACACCGGTGCAGCGCCTAACCAGCAGGCGATCCCGGCGGTGGATTACCTGATGAACGAGATCGGTGTTGAGCGCTGGGTACTGGCCGGTACCGACTACGTCTACCCGCGTACCACCAACAAGATCCTGGAAACTTACCTCAAGGACCACGGTGTTGCCGAAGAAGACATCATGATCAACTACACGCCGTTCGGTCACTCCAACTGGCAGTCTATCGTGGCGGACATCAAGGAGTTCGGTAGTCAGGGCAAGAAGACCGCCGTGGTTTCCACTATCAATGGCGATGCCAACGTACCGTTCTACCGCGAACTGGGTAACCAGGGCATCTCAGCTTCCGATATCCCGGTCGTCGCCTTCTCCGTGGGTGAGCAGGAACTCTCCGGTATCGATACCGGACCGCTGGTGGGTCACCTGGCCGCCTGGAACTACTTCATGAGCGTGGATGCCGACGCCAACTACGACTTCATCGATCAGTGGGTTGCGTACAAGGATGACGAAAACGCCGTCACCAACGACCCGATGGAAGCGCACTACATCGGTTTCAACATGTGGACTGAGGCGGTCAAGAAAGCCGGTACCACCGACGTTGATGCGGTCAAAGACGCGATCATCGGCGTTTCTGTACCGAACCTGACCGGTGGTTACGCCACCATGATGCCGAACCATCACATCACCAAGCCGGTGCTGATCGGTGAGATCCAGGACAACGGCCAGTTCTCCGTAGTCTGGGAAACCCCGTCCACCGTGGCTGGCGATGCCTGGTCCGACTTCCTGCCGGGTTCCAAGGACCTGATCAGCGATTGGCGTAAGCCGCTGTTCTGCGGTAACTACAACGTGGTCGAAAAGACCTGCGGTGGTGCCGAAAAAGTCGCTTCCAACTGAGGAGCGGCTGATTAACCGGCTGCAATAGCGATACCCGCGGGCGCCGGCCGATACCGGCCCGGTGCCTGCGCCCTCCGTCCCGTCTGGGACAGATCCATTTCGAATTAACTCAAAGATAGGATGCAACCATGAGGATCACCCGGTCGCTCAGACTGCTTCTGACTGCCTGTCTGCTCTCCCTGTTTGCGTTTTCCGCCCAGGCGGACGATGCGCAGGCGCAATCCCTTTTACAGCAGTTGGCCGATGTGCCCAACGCTAAAAAGGGTGACATCATCAGTGAAATCGCGGCCAGCGGCGACGAACGTGCGCGGCAATGGCTGGAAGCCTTCTCTGATGGCAAGCTGGCACGCAACGAAGAGACCGGTGCGTTTGTCATCGTGCTGACCAACCGCGGCCGCAACTGGACCGTGGCTGATGCACTGACTGGCGAAGAGCTCGGCGAAGTCTCCCGGCGTGACCTGGACAGCATCCGTATCAACAACTCTCTGCGTAGCGAGCTTGATGGCATTCTGTCTGTCATCGACCTGACCGTGGAGGATCCGGCGAAGCGACTGGCCGCCGCCCGCGACCTGCGTGGCAGCGTCGGCGAAAGCCAGATCAAGCGCATCAGCGACATCATGAACGCTGAAGAGAACGCCGAGGTAAAAGCCGCGCTGCAGGAAGCTGTGGCGATCTACCGTGTTGTCGAGCAGGGTGACCTGGCCTCGGTGGAAGTTCTGTCCGGCAGCCTGAATTCCGATGCCCGCGCGGCATTGAACAGCGCCGCCAACAGCGATAACGCCGAACTGGCCGCTGCGGCCAAGCAGGCGCTGGAGAGCATCGAGCAGAAGCTGAAGATCAACGATGCGGCGAAGACGCTCTACTTCGGTATCTCGCTGGGTTCGGTGCTGGTGCTGGCCGCGATCGGTTTGGCGATCACCTTCGGTGTCATGGGTGTTATCAACATGGCCCACGGTGAGTTGATCATGCTCGGTGCCTATACCACCTGGGGCATGCAGCAGTTGCTGCCGGGCCAGCCGGGTCTGGCGCTGATACTTTCTATCCCCGCCGGTTTCCTGGTGGCCGCGCTGGCCGGTGTGGCGATCGAGCGTAGCGTTATCCAGCACCTCAAGGGGCGTCCGCTGGAAACCCTGCTGGCGACCTTCGGTATCAGCCTGATTCTGCAGCAGCTGGTCCGTACCGTCATCTCTCCGCTGAACCGCACCGTGATTACGCCGGAGTGGATGAGTGGCTCCATCATGATCAACGAAGGCCTGAGCCTGACGCTGAACCGCCTCTACATCATCGGCTTTGCGCTGGTGGTGTTCTTCGGCCTGATGCTGATCATGCGCAAGACCCGTCTCGGCTTGGAAGTGCGCGCCGTAACCCAGAACCGCGCCATGGCGCGCTCCATGGGGATCAAGGCGACCCGCGTCGATATTATGACCTTTGCCCTGGGCTCCGGTGTGGCCGGTCTTGCCGGCGTGGCGCTGTCACAGATCACCAACGTGGGTCCGAACCTGGGCCAGAACTACATCATCGACTCCTTCATGGTGGTGGTATTCGGCGGTGTGGGTAACCTCTGGGGCACCCTGGTGGCGGGTTTGACCCTCGGCACCATCAACCAGCTGCTGGAACCCTGGGCGGGCGCCGTTCTCGCCAAGATCCTGGTACTGGTGTTCATCATCCTGTTCATTCAGAAACGCCCGCGCGGACTCTTCCCGCAGAAGGGCCGTGCGGCGGAGGGTTGATCCATGGCGCATGCAGTTAATTACAGCCAGTCCTGGTTGACCCGACCGTTCACCGAACGCTCCACCCTGACCTTCCTCGGCGTGCTGCTGGGTGCGGTGGCGCTGGTAACCTTCCTTAACCTGGCGATGCCGCAGGACAGCGCACTGCACGTCAGCACCTACACCGTCACGTTGATGGGCAAGTACCTCTGCTACGCGCTGCTGGCGGTGGCGGTGGATCTGGTCTGGGGGTATCTCGGTATCCTCAGCCTTGGCCACGGCGCCTTCTTTGCCCTGGGCGGTTACGCCATGGGCATGTACCTGATGCGCCAGATCGGTGATCGCGGTGTTTACGGTAACCCGGATCTGCCCGACTTCATGGTGTTCCTGAACTGGCAGGAGCTGCCCTGGTACTGGTCCGGCTTCGATATGGCCTGGTTCGCCTTCATCATGGTGCTGCTGGCGCCGGGCATCCTCGCTTTCGTCTTCGGTTACCTGGCGTTCCGCTCCCGCGTGACCGGCGTTTACCTGTCGATCATCACCCAGGCGCTGACCTTCGCACTGATGCTGGCCTTCTTCCGCAACGAGATGGGCTTTGGCGGCAACAACGGTCTGACCGACTTCATGGATATCCTCGGTTTCGATCTGCGTACCGACGGCGCCCGACTCGGCCTGTTTATCGCCTCCGGTATTGCGCTGGCGCTGGGTTACATCATCTGCCGCGCCATCGTCGGTTCCAAGCTGGGCCGCGTCAGCGTGGCCTGCCGTGATGCCGAAGCGCGGACACGCTTTATCGGCTATCGCGTAGAGCGGGTACAGCTGTTCGTATTCGTGGTATCTGCAATGTTAGCGGGTGTGGCCGGTGCGCTGTATGTGCCCCAGGTCGGCATCATCAACCCCAGCGAATTCTCGCCGCTGTTCTCCATCGAAGTGGTGGTCTGGGTGGCCCTGGGTGGTCGTGCAACGCTGTATGGCGCAGTGATCGGTGCGCTGATCGTCAACTACGCCAAGACCGTGTTTACCGGTGTGATGCCGGACGCCTGGCTGTTCGCCCTCGGCGCCCTGTTCGTGCTGGTGACCGTGTTCCTGCCGAAAGGGATTGCCGGTCTGTTTGCAAACCTGGGTAAAAAGAAAAAAGCGGATAGCCCCGCCAGCGGCGGTACTGAACAGGAGGCTACGGCATGAACCTGATGACGGAGCTGACCCGTCGTGACCGGGTCTTTGATTTCCTCGCGCCGACGCAATCCCCGGTGGATGTGCGCCACGGCCCGATCCTCTACCTGGAAGGCGTGAGCGTGAGCTTCGACGGCTTCAAGGCGATCAACAATCTGAACCTGACCATCGATGATGGCGAACTGCGCTGCATCATCGGCCCCAACGGTGCCGGTAAAACCACCATGATGGATATCATCACCGGTAAAACCACGCCGGATGAGGGCTCGGTCTGGTTCGGCAGCCGCCACAACCTGCTGACTATGAACGAGCCGGAGATTGCCACCCTCGGTATCGGCCGCAAGTTCCAGAAACCAACGGTGTTCGAGGCGCTGACAGTGTTCGAAAACCTGGAGCTTTCCATGGCCGCGGACAAGCGGGTGCTGCCATCGCTGCGTTCGCGCCTGGCCGGTGAGCATTATGACCGTATCGATGAAGTGCTCGGGATCATCGGCCTCAAGGCGCTGGAAACACGCCAGGCCGGTATTCTCTCCCACGGCCAGAAACAGTGGCTCGAGATCGGCATGCTGCTGATGCAGAAGCCGCGTCTGCTGCTGGTGGATGAGCCGGTGGCTGGTATGACCGAGCAGGAGATGGAACGCACCGCCGAGCTGCTCACTGGCCTGGCCGGCAAGCAGTCGGTGGTGGTGGTTGAACACGATATGGGTTTTGTCCGCTCCATCGCCCGCAAGGTGACTGTGCTGCACCAGGGCAGTGTACTGGCCGAGGGCAGCATGGATCAGGTCTCCGCAGACCCGGAGGTTATCAAGGTGTATCTGGGAGAGGATGACTGATGCTGAACATTGAACAACTCAATCAGTTTTACGGCGAAAGCCACACGCTCTGGGATCTGAACCTTGAGATTCCCAAGGGGCAGTGTCTCTGTGTCATGGGCCGTAACGGCGTGGGTAAAACCACGCTGATGAAGTGCATCATGGGCGAAGAGTCGGTGAAAAGCGGCTCGATCAAGCTGGAAGACGGCGCCGAGCTTACCAAGCTCAGCATCGAACAGCGCTCCCGCCACGGCATCGGCTACGTGCCCCAGGGACGGCAGATCTTCCCGATGCTGACGGTGGAGGAGAACTTGCGTACCGGTCTGGCGGTGCGTAAGGATGGCCTGAAAACCATCCCCGAGCGTATCTACGAACTTTTCCCGGTGCTCAAGGAGATGAAAAACCGCCGTGGCGGCGACCTCTCCGGCGGTCAGCAACAGCAACTGGCGATCGGACGTGCGTTGGTGATCGAACCGAAGCTGTTGATTCTGGATGAGCCCGGCGAGGGGATTCAGCCCAACATCGTGGCCCAGATCGGCGAGGTTATCCGCCGCCTGATGGAGGAGGATGGACTCACCGTTATCCTCGTAGAGCAAAAATTGCCCTTCGCACGTAAATACGCCGACAGCTTCGCCATCCTCGACCGTGGCCGCATCATGGCAGCGGACAGCATGGATAAGTTGAGTGATGAGCTGATTCGTCAGTATCTGGCGGTGTGATCCTGAAGCCTGCACCGTTCATGGAAACGTCTTAAACAGTACTGCATATATCGATGCAGGTTTCACCTGCTGGCGAGTTAAGGGCCTTGTAACGGACAAGGCCCTTAACAATCCCAAGCCGCCCCTGCCGTTTGGTCGGCTGCGCCGACTGCCCTGTGCTTCTCGTCTGAAAGAGCGGGAAGGGAAACTCGGCCTGCGGCACTCAGACAGCCCTTCCCTTGTTTCTCTTTCAGTCTGCGATGCTCGGCTGCACAGAAGGGGAGTCTGGTGCGATAGCTGACCCGGGTAGGATTAACACTTAAGTAAAAGCATGAAGGGCCGCAATCGCGGCCCTTTGACGTTCGTGAGTATTTACAAATCAGATCGCTTCAAGCTTGGCGAAACCCACCACCAGCCACTTGCTGCCTTCGTAATCGAAGTTGATCTGCACCCGCGCTTTCGGGCCGCTGCCCTCGAAGTTGGTGACAAAGCCTTCGCCGAACTTCGGATGACGCACGCGCTGACCCAGGCTCAGGCTGGTTTCCGGGATCTCGCTGCTGCTCAGGCTTGAAGAGCTGCCGAAGAGTGATCCCCCTTCATCCTGATAACCGCTGCTGCCGTAAGGGCGACGCACGCTGGCGTTGAGGCGCACCTCTTCGATGTACTCGTTGGGGATCTCCTGGATAAACCGGGAGGGGCGGTTGTAGTTTTCCTGGCCATGCAGACGACGGGACTCGGCATAGGTCAGATAGAGCTTCTGCATGGCGCGGGTGATGCCCACGTAACAGAGGCGGCGCTCCTCTTCGAGGCGGTTCGGGTCCTCGGCAGACATGCTGTGCGGGAACAGACCCTCCTCCATACCGGCCAGGAACACCAGCGGGAACTCCAGGCCCTTGGCGGAGTGCAGGGTCATCAGCTGGACGCTGTCGGTGTGCACATCGGCCTGGGCTTCACCGGCATCCAGCGCGGCCTGGTCGAGGAAGGCGGCGAGTACGGAGTTGAAGCCTTCCGGTGTCTCGTCTTCCTGCCATTGACCGGCAAACTGGCGCGCGGCGGTGACCAGTTCCTCAAGGTTCTCGATGCGGGACTGGGCTTTCTCGCCTTTTTCCTTCTCATGATGCTCGATCAGCCCGGAGTGTTTCACCACGTGTTCGGTCTGCTCGTGCAGTTCGGTTTCCGTGGTGTCGGAGTCGAGGCTGTTGATCAGGTCGATAAACGTCTGCAGCGCATTGCCTGCACGGGCGGCGAGTTTGCCGTACTCGATGATCTCGTTGGCGGCGCGCCACATGGAGACCCCCTCGGCGCGGGCGTGCTCTCGGATCTGCTCGATGGTGCGGGTGCCGATGCCACGGGTAGGCACGTTGATCACCCGCTCCATGGCGGTATCGTCATCGCGGTTGGCCAGCAGGCGCATGTAGGCCAGGGCGTTCTTGATCTCCAGGCGATCATAAAAGCGCTGACCACCGTAGATGCGGTAGGGCATCCCGGCGCGGATTAGCATCTCCTCGAGCACGCGCGACTGGGCGTTGGAGCGGTAGAGAATCGCGCTTTCGTCGCGACGGTTACCATCCTCGACCCATTTGCTGATCTGATCGACGATAAAGCGTGCCTCGTCCTGCTCGTTGAACGCGGCGTAGAGGCTTAGCGCTTCGCCATCGCCGAGGCTGGTCCAGAGCTGTTTGCCGAGGCGGCCAAAGTTGTTGCTGATCACGGCGTTGGCCGCGTTGAGGATGTTGCTGGTGGAGCGGTAGTTCTGCTCCAGGCGGATGGTTTCGGTACCGGGGAAATGCTCCGGCAGGTTCTGGATGTTTTCGATCCGGGCGCCACGCCAGCCGTAGATCGACTGGTCATCATCGCCCACCGCCATCAGCTTGTCTTCACCCTGGCAGAGCAGACGCAGCCAGGCGTACTGGATGGCGTTGGTATCCTGAAACTCGTCCACCAGCACGTAGCGAAAGCGCTCGCGGTAATGCTTGAGCAGCGCTGGTGCCCGGTCGCGCAGCAGTTCCAGCGCGCGCAGCAGCAGTTCGCCGAAGTCGATCATGCCGCCGCGATCACAGGCCTGCTCGTAGGCTTCGTAGGCGCGCACCATGGTGTCCTGGAACATATCGCCGCTACGTTCGATATGGTGGCTGCGCAGACCTTCATCTTTCTGGGCGTTGATGTACCACTGGATCTGCTTCGGAGGCCAGCGGGTTTCGTCCAGGTTCATCTCTTTGCACAGACGCTTGATCAGGCGCAGCTGGTCGTCGCTGTCCATGATCTGGAAGTTGTCCCTCAGGCCCGCATCCTGCCAGTGAGCCCGCAGCAGGCGGTGCGCCAGTCCGTGGAAGGTGCCCACCCACATGCCATGGGTGTTGAGACCCAGCAGATGTTCGATACGTCCACGCATCTCGCGGGCGGCCTTGTTGGTAAAGGTCACGGACATGATGGAGTAGGGCGAGATGCCTTCGGCTTCGATCAGCCAGGCGATGCGATGCACCAGTACGCGGGTCTTGCCGGAACCGGCACCGGCCAGCACCAGCAGGTTTTTGACGTCGGCGGTGACCGCCTGGCGCTGGGCATCGTTGAGCGAGTCGATGATGTGGGTAACGTCCATTGGGTCTGTGCAGCTTTGTAAGAGAGTAGAAAGGAAAAAGCGCAGTATAACGAAGTTGTGAAATACTGGCTAAGTATACAGGAAAAGGGCCCCGAAGGGCCCGATTCAGAGGCTGGAAGGCTGCTTGATGCGACCCAGCAGAATCCGTTTCAGTTCATCCGGATCCTTCAGTTTCATCTCGCCACCCTGACGCGAAGCCTGGCTGATGCCGAGCCAGGGGATCAGGCGGGAAAGCCAGAAACGCATGGCAGCGGTACGGCAAAGCTGCGGCCAGACCTGCTTTTCGATCGCTTCGAATGGGCGAACCGCCGCGTAGGCGTCGAGCAGTGCACGCTCGCGGGCGGCATCGATGCTGCCATCCGGGTTGACGCACCAGTCGTTGGCGACGATGGCCAGATCGAACAGCAGGTAAGCGGTGGCAGCGTTGTAGATATCCAGGATCGCATCCACATTTTCGCCGACAAACAGCGCATTATCATGAAACAGATCGCCGTGGATGATACCCATCGGCATCTCTTCACCGTGCTGTTCACGCAGTTCATCGAACAGGCGAACCTCTTCGCTCAGCAGCGCGGCATCCTCGGCGCTCAGACGCGGCAGGATGTTGGCGCTTTCCCGACGCCACCAGAACACGCCACGGTGTGCCTGGCGGGTGAGGAAAAAGTCCTTGCCGGCCAGGTGCAGTTTGGCCAGCGCGGCGCCGATACTGGCGCAGTGGGCCGGGGTCAGGTCCTGCTGGTCTACGTGGCCGCCATGGAAACGCGGCTGCAGAAACGCCGGACGGCCGTTTAACTGCTTAAGGCCGATGCCGTTGCGGTCCTCAATGGCATAGGGCACGGGCACGCCGCGCTCCGCCAGCCATTTGCCCAGCTCGACGAAGAAAGGCATCTCCTCGTAACTGAACTCCTCAAACAGGGTGAGGACGTACTGGGTCTGCTTTCCGTCAGCCTCCAGCGTCACAAAGTAGTTGGTGTTTTCGATCCCGCCGTCGATCCCTTTCAGGTCGATACAGCGGCCCAGGTCATAGTCGGCCAGCAGCTTGTCGAGCTGTGCCTCGGATACGGGGGTATAGACTGCCACAGTGGATAATTACCAGCGAAAAATAACCCATTTAGGGATCAGGAGCTGAGACTCGCCAGCTCGGATAAATTCATCGGAACCATCGGCCGGTACCAGGTAGTAGGGTTTGCCCACCTTGGGTACAACCTTGATTTCACGTATCTCTCCATTCACGGAGTATTCGTAATAGGTAGCGTCACCATCGTGGGAGATGCTGATTTCAGGCTCAGTGGTTTCCGTATCGGTGACGACCTCCGCATGGGCCACCGGCGCCAATGCCAGCAGACCTGCCAGTAGAATCGCTTTTTTCATCGCTATCTTCCTGTTTAGCTGTGGCCGTCCCGCATTGGTCGAAGCGGCCTGATTTGTCTATGATTGTGGGCCTTTGCGACGGGCCGAACAAGTCCCGATCTACACCCAACTGGCGATGGATACACCGATGAGCGCACAGAAACCACCCGTTATTCTAGTTGACGGCTCCTCCTATTTATACCGGGCGTTTTTTGCTTCCCAGCAGGCGGACCTGAGAACGGCGGAGGGTTTCCCCACCGGCGCGGTACGTGTTGTGACCTCGATGATGCGCAGTCTGCTTAAACAGTATCCGGACAGCCCGGTGGCAGTGGTGTTTGATGCCAAGGGCAAAACCTTCCGCGACGAAGTGTACCCCGAGTATAAAGCGCAACGCCCCCCGATGCCGGATGATCTGCGCGACCAGATCGAGCCGATTCACGACATTATCCGCGCCATGGGTATTCCGATGTTCGTTGAAGAGGGGGTCGAGGCCGACGATGTGATCGGCACGCTGGCGCGCCAGGCGGAAGCCTCCTGCTGTGACGTGGTGATCTCCACCGGCGATAAGGATATGGCGCAACTGGTTGACGCCAAGGTCACGCTGATCAACACCATGACCGACACCCTGATGGATGTGGATGGGGTGAAGGAGAAGTTTGGTATCCCGCCGGAGCTGATTATCGACTATCTCGCCCTGATGGGTGACAAGGTGGACAACATTCCGGGCGTACCGGGCGTGGGTGAAAAAACCGCGCTGGCGCTGCTGCAGGGGATCGGCAGCATCAAGGATCTGTACGAGAATCTGGATACGATTCCGGATCTCGGTTTCCGTGGCGCCAAGTCGATGCCGAAAAAGCTGGAAGAGAATCGCGAGATGGCGGAGCTCTCCTACATGCTGGCCACCATCAAGACCGATGTGGAGCTGCATGTGGGCCTGGGCGATATCACCCTGCCGGCACCTCAGAGCGACAAGCTGATCGAGCTGTTTAAACGTTTCGAGTTCAAGACCTGGGTGCGTGAGCTGGAAGAGGCGGGAGATGAAGGTCTGGCTGCAGCCGAGGAACCGGTTGCCGCTATCGAGACCGAGTATGAAACGGTGCTGGAGCAGGCGGAGCTGGATCGCTGGCTGGACAAACTGCGCGCAGCGGGCAGCTTCGCTTTCGATACCGAAACCACCAGCCTCAACTATATGGAAGCGGAACTGGTCGGTGTTTCCTTCGCCGTGGAAGCGGGCAAGGCCGCCTATGTGCCGCTGGCCCATGATTATGTCGGCGCGCCGGATCAGCTGGATCGCAACGCCGTGCTGGCGCAGCTGAAACCGCTGCTCGAAGATGAAGAGCTGAAAAAGATCGGCCAGCACATCAAGTACGATATGAATGTGCTGGCGAAATACGGCATCGAGATCCGTGGTCTCGGTTCCGATACCATGCTGGAGTCCTACGTGCTGAACTCCACCGCCAGCCGTCACGATATGGATTCCCTGGCGCAGCGTTACCTCAATCATGAGACGGTCAGCTTCGAGACCATCGCCGGCAAGGGCAAGAAACAGCTCACCTTCAACCAGATCGATCTGGAACAGGCCTCGCCCTACGCGGCGGAAGATGCCGATATTACACTGCGCCTGCATGAAACCCTGACGCCGAAACTGGAAGCCGAAGGTGACCTGATCAAGGTGCTGCACGATATCGAGCTGCCGCTGGTACCGGTGCTGTCGCGTATCGAGCGCAACGGCGCGCTGGTGGATGCGACGCTACTGGCGAAGCAGAGCAAGGAGATCGAAAAACGTCTGGCGGAGCTGGAGCTGGAAGCCCATGAGCTGGCGGGCGGCCCGTTTAATCTCAGCTCCACCAAGCAGCTGCAGGAGATCCTGTTCGAGAAGCAGGGCCTGCCGGTGAAGAAGAAAACCCCCAAAGGTGCTCCCTCTACCGCGGAAGAGGTGCTGCAGGAGCTGGCGCTGGACTATCCACTGCCCAAGGTGATTATCGAGCATCGTGGCCTGTCCAAGCTTAAGTCCACCTACACCGACAAGCTGCCGCTGATGATCAACAAGGCCAGCGGCCGTATTCACACCTCCTATCATCAGGCTAACACGGCGACGGGGCGACTCTCCTCATCCGACCCGAACCTGCAGAACATCCCGGTGCGTACCACCGAAGGGCGTCGTATTCGCCAGGCGTTTATTGCCCCTGAAGGCTACAAGATCGTCGCGGCGGACTACTCACAGATCGAGCTGCGTATCATGGCTCACCTTTCTGGTGACAAGGGGCTGCTGGATGCCTTTGCCCAGGGCGAAGATATCCACAGGGCCACGGCGGCCGAGGTGTTCAAGGTGAAGGTGGACGAGGTGACCACCGATCAGCGCCGTAGCGCCAAGGCGATCAACTTCGGCCTGATCTACGGCATGTCCGCCTTCGGTCTGGCGAAGCAGATCGGTGTAGGCCGTAAAGATGCCCAGACCTATATCGATCACTACTTCGAAACCTATCCCGGTGTGCAGCGCTACATGGATGACACTCGTGAACGCGCCCGTGAACAGGGCTACGTCGAGACGATCTTTGGCCGTCGTCTCTACCTGCCGGAGATCAACGCGCGTAACCCGATGCGCCGTCAGGCGGCGGAGCGTACCGCGATCAACGCCCCCATGCAGGGAACCGCAGCGGATATCATCAAGAAGGCGATGGTCAAAGTGGATGACTGGCTCACCGACAGCGGCTTCGATGCCCGCATGATCATGCAGGTACACGATGAACTGGTGTTCGAGGTGCGCGAGTCAGAAGTTGAGGCGTTTATGGCCAAGGTTCATCCGCTGATGGAGCAGGCGGCGAGTCTGGATGTGCCTCTGCTGGTGGAGGCTGAAGCGGGCGAGAACTGGGAACAGGCACACTGATGCCTGTTTTTTGAACAAATTTATCAATTTTTTGATCAGCGGCGGAACTTTACTGTCGCTGCACGCTCTCAGTAATTGGAAGTCGCGCGAGTTCAGGACGTAGCGAGTTAGAAAAGTGGCTTCCCTGTCATGACAAATCGACTGACCCCGGCACCGTTCTTCCCCTTCACGGTTCCGGGGTTTTCTTTTATCTGAGACTGTTTGAAATTCAGGTTGGCCCGATCAGCGATTGGCTGATTGATCTGAATCAGCCGAAGCGCTGTTTTTATTCGGCCTCGTCGGGCAGAAACCAGCTGTCCAGGCGCTCTCTCAACTGGTCAACGCCACTCTTTTTCAGCGATGAAAAGGTCTGCACAGAGACCTTGTCGCCCAGCGCTTCCTTGAGCGATTTTCTCAGCGACAGCAGGGTGCTTTGTGCTGGCCCTTTCTTCAGCTTGTCAGCCTTGGTCAGTAGTACATGCAGGGGCACACCGGTGGCCTCGCACCAGTTCACCATCATCTCATCGAACTCTTTCATCGGATGGCGGATATCCATCACCAGCACCACGCCGCGGAGGCATTCACGGTGCTGCAGATAAGCGTCGAGATGCTTCTGCCAGTGCTGTTTCAGGGCGATCGGTACTTTGGCGTAACCGTAACCCGGCAGGTCGACCAGGCGCATTCCCTCAATGTTCAAATCGAAAAAATTGATCAGCTGGGTGCGCCCGGGTGTCTTCGAAACGCGTGCCAGCTGCCCCTGATGAGTCAGCGCGTTAATGGCGCTGGACTTGCCTGCGTTTGAACGTCCGGCGAAGGCGACTTCGGCACCCTCATCTTCCGGGCACTGATTGAGTTTGGATGCGCTGGTGAGGTAGCGTGCGGAGTTGTAACGGATGACTGGTTCGGTGGAGGACATTTGGATTCGCTGTCTCGCCCCCTACGAACATATACGTTCCAGTTTGTAGGGTTATTGGTTTATAATGCCGCCAATTTTACCCGCGATCTGGCTTGCGCTCCAGTCAGGGATAACACGACTATGGATGTTTTCGCCGAAATTACCGGCGAAAACTAACACAATTTGTCTTACAGGGGTCTGGGTTAATCCATGAACAAAATTCTGATCAGTTTACTGGTAAGCCTCGGTATCACCGGCGTTGCCCATGCGGCAGGCGATGCAGCGGCAGGTCAGCAGAAAGTCGCAGTCTGTGCTGCATGCCACGGCGCTGACGGCAACAGTCCTGCACCCAACTTTCCGAAACTGGCCGGGCAGAACGAAAATTATCTGCTCAAGCAGTTGAACGATATCAAGGGTGGTGCGCGTACCGTGGTCGAAATGACCGGTATGCTGGATGCCATGAGCGAGCAGGACCTGGCAGACATCGCTGCCTACTTTGCAAGCCAGAATGTTCAGATCGGTCAGGCAGCAGCTGATCAGGTAGCGGCAGGTCAGGAGATCTACCGTGCCGGTATCGCCGATAAGGGCGTAGCCGCCTGCACCGCATGCCATTCTCCGAACGGTAAAGGCAACAATGCGGCTGGCTTCCCGTCCCTGAGCGGTCAGCACGCCACTTATGTTGAAAGCAGCCTGAACAAGTTTGCATCGGGCGAGCGCAACAACGACCCGTCCGGCATGATGCAGGATATCGCTGTTAAGCTGAACGAAGAGGAAATGAAAGCCGTTTCCCAGTACGTTCAGGGCCTGCACTGATTAATAGCTTGGTCAGCATTCGGCATTTACACTAAGGCAGCTTCGGCTGCCTTAGCTCTTTCTTACTGCAAGAAAAGTACTGGAAGTTAAAGGCTGGGGAACTTATGTCGCCGATGTCAGTCTTTGCTTTCAAGCTTTTCTAACCGGAGATCATGACTTATGAAGAAATGGGTGCTTGCGATTGTTGCGGCTTGTTTCTCTATTACCGCCTGGGCAGCTGACCCAGCTTACCAGGAAGGTGTTCAGTACAAGCGGCTGGCACAGCCGGTTCCGACCAGTACTGATGATGGCGTGGTGGAAGTGGTCGAGATGTTCGGTTACCTCTGTCCGCACTGTAACAACTTCGAACCGCTGCTTGAGCACTGGAAGGCGGAACAGCCTGAAGATGTGAAGCTGGTCACTATTCCTGTGGTGTTCGGTCGCAGCTGGGAGCCGCTGGCGCGCGCTTACTACGCTGCCGAGCTGCTCGGTAAGGTCGACGAAACCCACAAGGCGATGTTCGACGCGATTCACCTGCAGCGCAAACGTATGCGCTCTGTGGATGATCTGGCCGATTTCTACGCAGATTACGGCGTAGATCCGGATGAATTCCGCAAGCAGTACGACTCCTTCGCGGTCAACATGAAGTTGAAGCAGGGCGAATCTAAAGCACGCGGCTACCAGATTGAAGGTGTTCCTTCCATGATCGTTGATGGCAAATACCTGATCACAGCGGGTAGTGCCGGTGGCCATGAGCAGATGCTGAAAGTTGTTGACTACTTGGTGAACAAAGAGCGCGATTAAACGCTTTTCGAGCACTGATCCAACGCAGAAAACCGCTCCTTTGTGAGCGGTTTTTTCTTTTCTACAAAGTCGCCATGATATATTGCTTGAGCGTTGTTGGGACTGGCGGCGGCGGTCGTTTTAAATTGGAGCAGCTCGGTGACTTCAGAGCAGGACGGTTGGAAAGAGAAATACGAGGCGCTGGCTAAAGACTACGCGCAGCTTACCCAGTCGAAGGAGCAGGCTGAGCAACGTGGTCAATGGCTGGCGACTCAGCTAGCGCAAGGCCTCAAAGGGCAGGTGCCTGCTCTCGACCAGGAGCTGTTGCAGCTTAGCGAACGGCTTTCAGCCAATAATCAGGATCAGCGTATTGACCGGACTTTTCGACAGATCGAAAAACAGGTCAATCTCCTCGAGGGTCAGCGTTCCTCGGTTGCCCGGGAGCTGCGGGCAGGGCTGGAACGCTGGCTTGGGCAGTTGCGCAAGCTCAGCGATAGCGAACCGTTTATCAATGTCCTAAAGAGTACTGAGCGGCGGATTCCCGAAGCGACGCTGCACCTCCATAAACTCTCCACGCTGCTACTTGAAATCGTAGAACTGCAGAAAGGTCTGCTACCCGAAACGGCTGACGGTGCTTATGCACTGAGCGACAGGCAGGATGTATCGGATATCGACTTCGAACTGCTGGAAAGCCGTGTGGCAGCGGAAATGCTGCAGTTGATTGAGGCCCTCAATGTTGAGTCCTCGGGGATCGCACTGGCACGCAAGCTGATCGAGCGGGTGGAGCAGGGCGTTAAAACCGCGGACATACCGGAAGTGATGGCGGAGCTGGTTCAGCTCGCGAGGCTGTCGACCGGTATTGAACATGAAGAGTTTGAGCATTACCTGCTGAACCTCAACGAGCAGCTGGCGTATGTTCAGGATTTCCTGACCCAGAGCCATGCCGAGGAGGGAGGCGCTTTCGCTGCCCAGCAGGCGATGGACGTCAGGGTACGGGATGATGTCGATCGATTGCACCAGAGCGTTCGTACCTCCACTGAGTTAGCCGAGCTGAAGCGGGAAGTTTCGCAGCAGCTGTCCTCGATTGTGCAGACCATGGATGAGTTTCGGGAGCAGGAGATCGCCCGAGAGCAGCGCATGCAGCTGCGCTATCAGTCGCTGCTTGAGAAAGTCGATCAGATGGAGGTCGAGACCGGTCGGGTGAAATCCCGTATGGAAGAGGAGCAGCTGCGAGCACGCACCGATCCGCTTACCGGAATGCCCAACCGTGCGGCCTATGATGATCGTATCGCGGCGGAGCTGCAGCGCTGGGATCGTTATGTCACCGAATTTTCGGTCGCCGTTATCGATCTCGATCGCTTCAAGATGATTAATGACCAGTATGGCCACCTGGCAGGAGATAAGGTTCTTCGTCTGGTCGCCAAGGTACTGCAGAAAAATCTCAGAAGCAGCGATTTTATCGCCCGCTACGGCGGTGAAGAGTTTGTCGTTGTGTTTCCCTCCACCGGACTGTCGGATGCGAGAGCAGCGGCGGAGAAACTCTGTGAAGCGGTTGCCGCGAGTCCTTTTAACTTTCGCGGAGAGCCTGTGCGGGTGACAATATCGCTGGGCGTGGCAGAGGTTCACACCGGGGATCTGCCTGAATCGCTGTTTTCCCGGGCGGATACCGCCCTTTATCAAGCCAAGGAAAGGGGGCGTAATCAGGTCGTTGAGTCGATCGATTAGCCTGGACCACCCCGGGTGTTGGATAATCCCCTTCGTTTTTCGCCTTTACCGGAGTTTTCTTCGTGCGAACCGTTTTTCGCCTGATCAGGATCGCGCGCGTCATCGCGCTCTACCGTCTAGACACCTTTATTCAGGAAGCGCCGATACCGCGTTATCTGCGTTTCTTCCTGCTGTTTCTGCCGTCGCGCTGGTTTATCCGTGCGCGAGCTCCTCGTGGTGAGCGCCTGCGTCTCGCACTCGAAGCCCTGGGGCCTGTGTTTATCAAATTTGGTCAGATGCTGTCGACGCGGCGTGATCTTTTACCGGATGACCTCGCGGTGGAACTGGCTCGTCTGCAGGATCGGGTGCCGCCCTTTGCCAGTGAGCAGGCGCGGGAGATCATTGAGCGTTCTCTGGGCAAGCCGGTGGGAGAGCTGTTCGCCGAATTTCGGGTCGACCCCATCGCGTCAGCCTCGGTAGCCCAGGTACATGGCGCACGCCTGCATAACGGACAGGAAGTGGTCGTTAAGGTGATCCGCCCGGGCATATCCTCGGTGATTCGTCAGGACGTGGGGCTTCTCTACATGCTGGCGCACCTGGTGCAAAAACTCTGGGTTGAAGGGCGCCGCCTGCGTCCGGTCGAGGTGGTTAACGAGTATGAACAGACCATCTTCGATGAACTGGACCTGCGTAAGGAGGCGGCCAACGGTTCTCAGCTGCGACGCAACTTTGAAGGCTCGGAAATGCTTTATGTGCCGGAGGTGTTCTGGGATCTGACCCGCCAGCAGGTGCTGGTGATGGAGCGGATCTACGGTGTGCCGGTGGCCGATGTGGAACAGCTTAAGCAGCGTGATGTGGATATGAAATTGCTGGCGGAGCGGGGTGTGGAGATCTTCTTTACCCAGGTGTTCCGTGACAGCTTCTTTCACGCGGATATGCACCCGGGCAACATCTTTGTGGCCTGCGAAGACCCGGATAACCCACGCTATATCGCCATCGATTTCGGTATTATCGGTGCGCTGTCGCCGGAAGATCAGAGCTATCTGGCGCGCAATATCCTGGCGTTCTTCAAGCGTGACTATCGTCAGGTGGCCCAGCTGCATATCGACTCCGGTTGGGTACCGGCGAATACCAATGTGAACGCATTCGAAACGGCGATCCGCAGTGTCTGTGAGCCAATCTTCGAGAAGCCACTGAAAGATATCTCCTTCGGCATGGTACTGCTGGGCCTGTTCCAGACGGCGCGACGGTTCAATATGGAGGTGCAGCCGCAGCTGGTGCTGTTGCAGAAAACCCTGCTCAATATCGAAGGTCTTGGGCGTCAGCTCTATCCTGATCTGGATCTGTGGAAGACCGCTAAGCCGTTCCTCGAGAAGTGGATGCGCGAACGGATGGGGGTGAAGGCGGTCTATAGAAAGATGAAGCAGCAGGCGCCGGACTGGCTCGATAAGCTGCCGCATATGCCGCAGCTGGTATATGACAGCCTGCAGCAGATGCGCCGCCTGGATGAAACACAACAGTTACTGCTGCAGCGTCAGGTCGAAAAGGATAAGAGTGGCCGGCAACGCACCCGGCGAGGTTTTCTGGCTGCTGCGGTACTGCTCGGTTTTGGGGTGGCGAGCGCGCTGCCGGAAGGCCAGGTGCTGATTGAACAGCTGCCCTGGTATGGTTGGCTCAGCGGCGCACTGGGATTGATAGTGCTCTGGCGTAGCTGAAGCTGTCACTACTGTACGAATAGTGGTCGGGGTTGGGATCATCGGTTATCCTTCGCCGTTCACAGCGAACGACAGAGACACGGAAAAACAGATGAATAACGACTGGCTGGAAGAGATCAAGTGGGACGAGAAGGGTCTGGTGCCAGCTATTGCTCAGGATGTGAATACCGGGCGTATACTGATGGTTGCGTGGATGAATCGAGAATCACTGTCGCTGACCTATCAGGAGCAGCGCGCCATCTACTGGTCACGTTCCCGCGCTAAACTCTGGCGCAAGGGCGAAGAGTCCGGGCATGTGCAGAAACTCCATGAGCTGCGTCTTGACTGCGATGGCGATGTGATTCTGCTTAAGGTTGAGCAGCTTGGAGGCATCGCCTGTCATACCGGCCGCGAAAGCTGCTTTTATCGTAAACTCGATGAGCAGGGAGAGTGGCAGGTCACCGACGAGGTTCGCAAAGATCCGAGCGCCATCTATGACAAGCAGGGTAGTAACCATGAGTGATGTTCTGAAGCAGCTTGGCGAAGTGCTTGAACAGCGTAAATCGGCTGCACCGGATTCGTCCTATGTGGCCAGCCTGCACGCCAAGGGGCTGAACAAGATTCTGGAAAAAGTCGGCGAAGAAGCGACCGAAACGATTCTGGCCGCCAAGGATGCAAAACTGTCCGGAGATAACAGCGATTTGGTTTATGAAACCGCTGACCTGTGGTTTCATTCATTGGTTGCTCTCTCGCATCTCGGTGAAACACCGGAAGCGGTGCTAAACGAACTGGCACGCCGCTTCGATCTATCCGGGCTGGAAGAGAAAGCCTCCAGGACAGACAAGTAACGGTTTAATTATCAAGGTTCGAGTAACCGCTCGACAGTGGAGAAGTAGTTATGGGTTTTGGTGGAATCAGTATCTGGCAGCTGGTAATCGTACTGGGAATTATCATCCTTCTGTTCGGCACCAAGAAACTGCGTAACCTCGGCGGCGATGTCGGCAGCGCGGTGAAAGGTTTCAAGAAGGCGATGAATGACGATGAGTCCGCGAAGCAGGACGAGGCCAAGAAGTCGCTTGATAAGGATGATGCAAACTTTACCGACAACAATCAGACCGCAGCTAAAACCGAGCAGAAGTCTGAAGACAAATAAGGCCGACGCATGTTTGATATCGGCTTTGCCGAGCTGCTGGTAATAGGTGTAGTGGCCCTGCTGGTGCTTGGGCCCGAGAAGCTACCGCTGGCAGCTAAAACCTGTGGCCTTTGGCTGGGTCGTATTCGCCGCTCCGTTAACAACATTCAGCGCGAGATCAACGAAGAGCTGCGTGTTGAGGAGCTGCGGCGCACCACCGCCATGGAAAAAGAAAAGCTCGACGAAGAGCTGGCGGAGATGCGCAAGCCGTTCGCCTTTAATGAGGCAGAGACCAAGTCAGCGTCAGCCACCTCTGGCCAGTCCGCTCCTGAAGCGAAATCAACAGGCGATGATGCCGAACAAGCGAATAGCGTGAAGAAGTCCCCCGCCGATGACTGACACCCACCATGATCCAGAGCAGCCGCTGATTTCGCACCTGGTCGAGCTGCGCCAACGACTGCTGCACAGTGTTTTTCTTGTTCTCCTGATCTTTCTGGCACTGTTTTATTTCGCCAACGATCTTTACGAATGGCTGTCTGCACCGTTGACCGCACTGCTGCCGGAAGGCACCAGTATGATCGCAACGGATGTAACCTCACCGTTCTTCGCACCGTTCAAGCTGACGCTGGTGGCGGCGATCTTCATTGCAATTCCTTTTCTTCTGCATCAGGCCTGGGCGTTTATCTCACCCGGCCTCTATCAGCATGAAAAGCGTCTTGCGATCCCGCTGCTGCTCTCCAGTATTCTGCTGTTCTATGCAGGCATAGCGTTCGCTTACTTTGTGGTCTTTCCGCTGATCTTTGGTTTCTTTACCAGTACCGGGCCGGAAAACGTGGCCATGATGACCGATATCAGCAGCTATCTGAACTTCGTGCTCAAGCTGTTCTTCGCGTTCGGTATCGTTTTTGAAATCCCCATCGCCACTCTGTTGATGGTTTGGTCCGGTATTACCGACGTGAAGTCCCTGGCATCGAAGCGCGCTTACGTGATTGTTGGCTGTTTTGTTGTGGGTATGCTGCTGACTCCTCCGGATGTGATTTCCCAGAGTCTGCTTGCAGGTCCCATGTGGTTGCTGTTTGAGCTGGGCTTGTTGATGGCCCGCTTCACAGGTCGTCGTCCCCAGGGCGAAACGGAACCGGAAGCTGATAGCTGATCGCTTAAAAGGCAGATTGAGAAAACGGCCGGATTCCTTTCAGGATCCGGCCGTTTTTTGTTGTTTTAACCTTTTTGAAAGTTTTTTCAAAAAGGTTGTTGACTCCCTCCGGCAGGTCTGTAGAATGCGCCTCCTCGCTTGAGACGACACACCCTTCGGGGCTGCAGACGACCAGCGAGGCGGTTTTCCAA
>NZ_SMFU01000011.1 GCF_004339595.1 Marinobacterium mangrovicola | reverse complement strand
TCCTCTACTGCGATCTCGCAGAAGGGGTTGAGTGCCATTTTGACGTTGGCCAGATCCACGTCGGAGTTATCGGCCTTGACGCGTACCTTGACGTTATAGTCGATGACGCGTTTTACGCTAACGAGTATTTTCACTTCCTGTCCTGCCTTTCCTTTCCAGCAATCCTTGAGCGACCTCTGTGCCCTCGGGCTTAGAGCTGCTGATAAGTCAGCATCAACGCCACCAAAATTAGATCCGCAACGATAAACGGAAACACGCCCCGGAATATTTTCTCCAGAGTCACGTAGTCTTTAGCCACAGAATGGATCACGAACACGTTCAGTCCTACCGGCGGAGTGATCATTCCTATTTCAAGCAGCTTGGCTACCAGAAGACCGAACCAGACCTTGTCGATGCCATAATCCGCAAGCAGCGGCAGGAACAGCGGTAACGTAAGTAGCATCGCCCCTATAGGCTCAAGAAACATTCCCAAAGCAAGATAGATAAATGTGATTACCAGCAGAATGACAAGCAGGCTGAAGCCGTTTGAATCGATCCAGTCGGCGATTTCCCAGGAGATACCGGTCAACGCGATCAAGCGCGTAAAAAGAGTCGCCCCGATAACGATCATAAACAGCGAACCACTGGCGAGCAGGGTGTCGCTGATCGCACTGACAAAACGCTCCCGCTGCAGCTCTTTTCTGAGTACACCGATGATAATCGTCGCCAGCGCGCCTACGGCACCTGCTTCAGTTGCGGTAAACAGGCCGCCGAACAGACCTCCGAATACGACCAGAATCAGTACCAGTACCGGCCAGATCGCCAGCGTTGCGGCCAAGCGCTCTTCCCGTTTTACACCCTCGGCAAGCGGCAGGCTTTCTGGCGAGCGCCAGTAAACGAACCAGACGACACAGAAGTAGAGGAACATGGAGATCAACCCGACGATCAAGCCGCCGGCAAAGAGTTTGTTGATCGATACTTCGGCCTGGATACCAAAGATGATCAGCAGAATACTGGGCGGGATCAGCGCGCCGATGGTGCCCCCAGCAGCAACAGCGCCAGTGGCGACTCGGACGTCGTAGTTATTGCGATGCATCTCCGGAATGGCGATACGGCCGATGGCTGCACTGCAGGCCACGGATGAACCGGTCACCGCCGCGAAGCCGCTGGCGCCACCGATTGAAGAGATCGCCAAGCCGCCGGGCAACCAGCCCAACCAGGCTCGTGCGGCCTCGAAAAGCCCCCGGGTCATTCCCGTGTGATAGGCCACAAATCCCATCAGCAGAAACATCGGCACTGAACTCAGCGTCCAACTGGCTGAGAAGCTGTAGGGTATAGCTGTCACCATACTCAGCGCCGAATCGACACCGACAATCGCATAGATACCGAAGAATGACACCAGCATCAGCGCCATTGCGATGGGCACCCGGGCAAAGATCAGCAACAGCACCGCGAGCAGAGAGAGAAAACCAACCAAAATCGGATCCATGGCTCAGGCTCCCTCTTGCTTGGCTTGGTTGCTGCTGACGTCGATCGCGCCCCTGCCCTCGTCAAGGTCTTGAAGCTTGCCCCTGAATACATGAGAGGCCAGCGTGACAACGCGAATTACACAGACAAACCACATAAGTCCAAGAAAGACCGGCAAAATCCAGTAACTGGGCCAGGTGTAGAAAATATCGACACCGGACTCCACGTAAGCGCGTTTTTCGGTCTGTTCCAGCGCCTCACCCAGGCTGCCCCAGGTGAGAATGCCGTAGACGCAAACGGAGATGATGAAGCCCAGCAGCGTAACCGCCTGCTTCTTTCTGGCCGATAACAGATCGGTAAACACCGTCGCTTCAACATGCCTGCGATGCACTTCTGCATAGGCGATAGGCATAAAGCTGACGGCAACCATGTAGTACTTGCTCACCAGTTCCGAAGTAGCGGGAAAACCCGATCCGGCAACGGCACGCATCACCACATCGATAACGATCTGCGCCACCATCAGCATCAGAACCACCGTACCCAACACCAGCGTGATTTTACTCACCCAGCGCTCAATAGACTTCATCATCGTTTACGTCTCTTGGATCAGTTGCCGTAGTCCGTAAGCTTGCGGTCCGCCCAGATCTCCTTGTAGCGAAGCTCTGCCAGCTCGTCGGCGCTGTTCACCGTTTTCACCAGCTCACTCCACTTTTCAACCAGCGCCAGGTAGCGGTCCACCTTCTCCTGAGCGTTGGTTACGCCGCGGTCTGTCAGGGTTTTGGTGACTTGCTGCAAGTGATTGCTGCGGAAGGCTTCCATCCGGGTCTCGAACTCTTCGCTGGGCTCGATAAACTCGATATCGCGCTTCAGCGCTTCTTCGGTCGCCTCGTCCCGCGCATCGCGCCAGCCCTGGCCGCCATAGGTCTGCGCGTACTGAGCCGCACGCACCAGCGCATGGCGCTCCTCTTCGTTCATGTCGTTCCAGAGGCGATGGGAGACATTGGGCATCGCCGCCGAGTTGAATACACCCTGGTTGATATTGGTGACGTACTTCACCACGTCGTAGAGACCGACATTTTTAAGATCCGAGGTGGCGCTGTAGGTACCGTCGATCACGCCGGAATTCATCGCCTCGAACATATCGCTGGTCGGCATCTGTATCGCTTCACCGCCCATATCCGAGATGAAACGGGTGAACACCGAACCCGGAGTACGAATCCGCATACCCTGCAGGTCCTCAGCGCTGCGCACCGGCTTGGTGGTCAGCAGCTCGTAGGTTGTGGTCGCATCGGAGCCGGTGTAAACCTGACCATTTTTGGCAAACTCGGCCACACACTCTTTGCAGGTTGATACATATTCAGACGCCGCCGATGCCAGCGCCCAGTTATCCGTGCCTATAATCGAAAGCTCGCCTGGCAGCATGCTTTCGGGATAATCCGCAGCGAAATAAGGCAGCACCATAGTACCCATTTCAACAACGCTATCCTTAAGCCCTTTATTCATTTCTCCAACACTGATAAGACCCGACGGGGTGTCGCGTACTTTCCACTCACCATCGGTAAATTCACGAAGCTTTTCATCCATTTTAGGAAAAGCCGTGGTGGCCATTACATGGGATGGACCAAAACCACTTACAGCACGAATGGTTTTAGCTTCAGCATCAAAAGCTGTAAAAGCCAGGGATATGGCAACGGCACCGGTTAAGGCGTGGATAGAGTTCTTCATGATTTCACCTTTTTATTATTAGAAGTCTTTTCAGCCAATACTCAGGCCTCAGGGTAAATCCAGTTACAATCTATTCTCGATATATAGAGCAACCCGATGAAGGGGGAAGAACGGATTGCCCTATATTCAAGCGATGTAATTAGAATTTATACATGGCCATCACTTCCACCTGGGAACCTGCCGGTCTCTGAGAAGTGTTTGCAGCGGAAGGCGGACGGTTGGCTACGTTCTGGTCGCGGAACTCGATACCAAAATCGACGCCTGTAGAGTGGGTATAGATCAGGTTAACCAGCGCAAGCTTGAGGGTATCCTCATCCATGCCAGCGGCAACTTCATCCGCTTTGGTCTGGCCATACCGGATATTGGCGCGCCATTGGTCATTGAATTTATGACTAGCCCCCACCGCAAAACCGGTAGTTCTGATCAGCTCGTCTTTGACCGGGTTATAGTCACTGGTTGCCGGCCCCATCGCTCCGTTGTAGCCCCAGCCCGCATAGATACCTGCGCCTTCACCAGTAAAGCCACTGAGCGAGAAACTGGTATTGCCGAAGCGAAACTTACTGGCCAGAGAGATGGCTGCACCAAAGTCAGATTCATCCCCTACGGTTTCCACCTCACGCCCTGTAATCGCAAGGTTGAAGGCATGTCCGCCCTGGGTGCGCTTGGTGTAGGCAACGACCATATCGGGATAATCGGCATCCTCATAGACCGGGTCCTGGAAGGTAAAACGGAATCCGCCCAGGCTGTAATGCAGCACCAGATCGGGACGGATAACAGCGCCATTGCCGGCCAGAGTACCTGTGCCCACGCCCCAGAGGTTAATCATCTCTGTATCGAACGGAGCGGTGGCGAAGAACTGTCCATTCCATGTCTGACCGACTGTCAGGTTGTCGACGCTGATGTAGGCATGACGCAGTCGCATCGCATAGGTACTGTCATTATTGGTCGTATTGTTGTCCCAGAAGTCACTTTCGATGAATCCACGCACCTGATGTCCATCGACATTTTTTGCCGCGGAGAAATTGATACGGGACTGGCGGGCGCCACCTTCAAAAAAGTTATCATCGTCGTCCGGCATACTGAACACGCCTTCCGCTTTAACGTAACCACCTACACTGAAAGTTGTTCCGTTAAATTCACCCAATTCCAGCGCAGACACCTGCGATGATAATCCAGCCACCATGATAGCAGCCGCGATCTTTTTTATTTTCATCTACCTAAATCCTTATTTATTTTAATTTTAAGGTATTCAAAAAATAATCAAACAATGGCGTTATTTATAGACAAATACCGCAATCATTTATGAGTTATAGACAGGGAATTAAATTCAACTTCTTATTTAACTCTTCCTTAATCCTTAGTATTCAAAAATCCCCGGGGCTAACCCCGGGGTAAGTGCTCTCAGGCAAAGGAGCACGGGCCTAGCTCACCTCTAAATCTGCAAGTTTCTTTTTGTTTTCATCCTCCATCTCCTGAATTCGTCGCCAGAGTATTTTCCCGCTGCCCGACTTGGGCAGGGCATCGATAAACTCGACGATGCGCGGGATTTTGTACGCGGCCATGTGCTCGCGGCTCCATTCGATAATCGATTCCGGCGTAGTGAGGTCATACTCGCGTTTCAGGACAATCAGGGCCTTGACCGTTTCGCCACGTTTTTCATCCTGAGCCGCAATAACGCAGGCTTCCTGCACGGCCGGATGACGGTGCAACACGGTTTCAACCTGGCTCGGCCAGACCTTGTAGCCGGAGGCATTGATCATTCGCTTGATACGATCGACCAGGAACAGATAACCATCCTCATCCATCCGCCCAAGATCTCCGGTGCGCAGGTAACGAACGCCATCAAGCTCGACAAACTCCTTGGCGTTGGCCGCATCGTTCTGCCAATAGCCACGGCACAACTGCGGGCCGGCGAACAGCACTTCGCCTACCTCTCCGACCGGCATATCCTCCAGGGTGGTGAAATCGACGATACGCACATCGGAATTCAGGCAGGGCAAGCCACCGCACTGACTTTTCGGTGCATGCAGCGGATTGGTGGTACCCGGGCAACCGGTTTCGGTCATCCCCCAACCCTCGTGATAGGTCAGGCCGCAGAGCTGATGCAGATGTTCGGCTACCGCTTCCGGCATGGAGGCGCCGCCGCCGAGCAAAACCCGCAGCGAAGCGATCTCTTCTTTATCGAAATCGGGCGCATTGATCAGGTCGATCACCATGGCCGGAACAGTGGGCCAAACAGTGACTCGATAATTGTGAATGGCATGGGCCGCTACGGTGCGATCCCAACGCGGCAGAATCACCATGGTGGCACCCTGGGCGATGGTGGAATTCATGCCCGCCTGCAGGCCCACCACATGGAACATCGGCGCAACAACAAGGATGCTGTCATCGGCGCGGATACCAAACCAGTCGTAGATGGCCCGCATGGCATGCTGCGCGGATACGCTATCGTGCATGCAGCCTTTCGGATTACCGGTGGAGCCCGAGGTGTAGGGCAGCATCACCAAGTCATCCAGCGATGTCTGTACCGGCTCCATCGGCTCGCCCTGCGCCAACGCATCACGCCAGCGGGTAAAGGATTTCAGGCTCTGCAGAGAATCAGCAAAGGGCGGCTGGCTGACAAATTCAGGAACCGGCAGATCGGTCTCGGCACGCAGGTAATCGCTGTACTCAATGCCGATAACACTGACACCGAGCCCCGCAACAATCTTCTCGAACGATTCATTCAGTTCGGTGGCCGCGAACAGCGCCTTGGCACCACTATCCTCCAGCAGGAAAGCGAGCTCCTCCTCCACCGACATGGGGTTCATCGGTACCGCAACACCGCCTGCGCACAGGATGGCGTAAAAGGCGATCACATACTGGGGGCTGTTCTGCGAAAAGATCCCGACCCGATCCCCTTTCCCAACGCCCGAATGCTGCGTCAGCCATCCCGCCATCCGGCAGCTGGACTCATACAGCTCCCGGTAGCTGATCTCGGTTTCATAGAAAACCATCGCAATTTTTTCAGGATGTTTTCTGTACGCTTTTTCCAGATTGGAAAAAACGGTCTCGGTCGGAAGTGCAACCTCATGGGGCATGCCCGGAGGCCACGATTTGAAGTTTTTCTTGTACATACTTCACATCCCTTTTTATTGTTTTGAGCCAACTGCAGGTCAAAACCATACAGTTATGTATCCAATTTATTATTATCCGTTCCTGGCCAGGCTTAATGAGCACCAGAGACGGGCAGATATCTGATCAGTAGCGAAAAATGTCCGCGGCGGGCGCGGCGGCGGCGTCTTCTAGATAGTTGAGCACCTGCCTCTCCAGTCCGTGGACTTCGGCCAGGGTGTAACGGCTGTAAAACTCTGCGCTCTGGCGCCAGGATTCGAGGGTCTGCTCTGCGTAGCGTTCAGAGCCCCGTGCCTGCAACGCACGCACAGCGCACTGCAGCATTAGCCAGCCGCCGACGGTATTACCCGCCAGCATGAGGAAAGGAACGGAGATAAAGCGGATGTTCTCGATACCCGAGTCGCCGAGCGCGATGATCCGCTCGGCGCAGCCTTCGAGACTGTTCAGCGCCTCTTCCAGCGCACTGATCGGTTTGCGCAGTTCCGTGGCGAAAGCCTGGGATTCCTGCAGCGTGGTGCGTATTTTTGCCACCAGCAGCGATAGTCCCTCGCCCTTATCCCGCAGCAGTTTGCGGCTCACCAAGTCGTTTGCCTGAATCCCTGTGGTGCCTTCGTAGATTGGGCAGATACGCGAGTCCCGCCAGATCTGGGCAACGCCGGTCTCTTCGACAAAGCCCATGCCGCCATGAATCTGGATCGCCAGCGAGGCAACCTCAACGGCGGACTCCGTCGCCCAAGCTTTAAAGATCGGTGTCATCAGACTGACGAAGGTGTGCTGCCGGGCAGACTCGGCGGTATCGTCACTGCTCTCGCACAAATCCTGGGCTTCGGCGATCACCATCGCCATGGCGCGCATGGCGCGGGTGCGGGAGGTCATAAGCATCAGCATGCGGCGCACATCTTCATGCTCGGCAATAGCCACAGCAGTGGACGGATCTTCCGCCTTGCTGCCCTGTACCCGTTCAAAGGCGTAGGCCCGGGCTTTCTGCAGCGCCGCTTCCGCCGACGCAACCCCTTCCATACCCACGGTGAGGCGCGCCGCATTCATCATCACGAACATCGCCGCCAGGCCGCGGTTGGGCTCACCTAGCAGATAGCCCGTGGCGCCGCCCTGATCGCCAAATACCAAGGTACAGGTGGGACTGGCGTGAATACCTAGCTTGTGTTCGATAGAGACGCACTGCAGGTCGTTTCTGTTACCCAGGCAGCCATCATCGTTGACCAGGAACTTGGGCACCAGAAACAGGGAGATGCCACGCACACCTTCAGGAGCGTCGGGCAGGCGAGCAAGGACCAGATGGATGATGTTTTCGGCGAGATCATGCTCACCGAAAGAGATAAATATTTTCTGCCCGGAGATACGGTAGGTGCCATCGGGCTGAGGAATCGCCCGGGTGCGGATGGCGCCGACGTCGGAACCGGCCTGGGGCTCAGTGAGGTTCATGGTCCCGGTCCATCGGCCGGCCACCATGGGCTCAAGATAAAGTTCTTTGATATAGGCTGAGCCGATCAGGTTGATCGCTTCGATGGCGCCCTGGGTCAGTCCGGCGCACATGTTAAATGCCTTGTTGGCGGAGCTGAACATCTCGGTGATCGGAGAGCTGACCAGCCAGGGCAGCCCCTGCCCACCGAGCTCTTCAGGCAGACCTACGCTGTTCCAGCCCATCTCGGTCAACTGGCGATAAGCGCCGACAAACCCTGCGGGGGTTTTGACCTCGCCATCCTCGAATCTCAGTCCTTCGCAGTCTCCCGGACGGTTCAGAGGTTCGAGAACCCCTGTTGCAAATCGGCCGGCCTCTTCCCAGATAGAGAACACCAGGTCATCGCTGACCAGATCGTTCTTACCTGTGGCCTTTTCCAGGTCCACCAGCTCGTTGATCAGGAAACGCAACTCATCCAGAGGTGCTTGATAGCTCATCGGTCAGCCTGCCTACGTTTGTTTTTATATTTCTTGGCTGCAGCTTGGATTTTTTCTCTGCCGATACGGCTACCCGACAGAAACGGAACCGAACCCGGCAACAGGGTCTAATCAAGCTGCTTTGTAGGGTCACAGGCTAGCTTTGAACATACGATAGTGTATGTAGGAAAATTCTGATTCTATAAACTTTGCTGGATAAGCCCTGAGTGGATACAACATAATCAGGGTGTTAGTCCCCAGTAAGCCCTGACAACAAAAACAACAAGGGACGTTTGATGCCCCCTGAACTCAACAAAAAGCGGGATGCTCCGTTCTTTAACGAGCGCTCCTATCAGGTACTGGTCGAACAGTCGCTGGTGGGAATCTATCTCATCCAGGATGAGGTGATGCGCTACTGCAACAGTGCCTTCGCCGCCATCACCGGTCGCACCACCGCTGAAATCATCAATAAGCCCATCGCGCCGATACTGACGCCGGAAAGCCTGCAGACGGTGCGCGATCATATCGAAAGACGCTATCGCGAGGGGCCAGGAGCAACCGCACGCTTCTTCACCCAGGCCAGGCATGTGGAAGGCTATCTGGTCGATCTGGAAGTGCATGGCCGCGCCATTATCTATGAAGGCAGGCCTGCGGTGGCAGGAGTCGCGGTCAACATGACGCTACAGCTGAACTACCAGCGGGAGCTGAGAAACTCGCATCAGCAGTTGCAGTTGATCAGCCGCTACGCCAACCGGGTGCGCGAGCATCAACGCCATGAAACGGCGCGTGATATCCATGACGTTCTCGGCGGGCTGCTAACATCGATCAAGCTCGGCGCCACCCGTCTGCTCAGCCAGAGTGATCCGGGAGAGATTATCGAGATCGCCGAAGATATCATCGGTCTTGCCCAGGAAAGTATCGACTTCGCCCGCCATAAATCGGAGCAGCTGTACCCCGCAACGCTGAACTATCTCGGTCTGCTGCCAGCCATCGAAAATCTGCTGAAACAGCAGCGCAGCCGCAGCATGCTGCGTTACAGGCTGCACTGTGAAGATAGCCTGCCGACGCTGTCCCAGGAGCAGTCGCTGGTGATCTACCGCACCGTGCAGGAATCGCTGACCAATGTGATACGTCACGCCGAAGCCAGCCAGGTGGTGATCGAAATCCGCCACATCGAGGGCATGCTCAGCGTGGTCATCGACGATGACGGCATCGGCTTTGACTCAGCGCCCAAGCGAGAAAACTCCTTTGGGTTGCTGTTTATGCGCGAGCGGGCAGCCGAATATGGCGGTGAGCTACATGCAGCGAACGCTCCGTTGGGCGGCACCCGTATCTCGCTGACCCTGCCGGTCATCGATATGAACTCAAGCCAGGGAGAAGATGAAAATGACTGATCGGATTCAGGTTCTTCTGGTGGATGACCACACCATTTTCCGCTCAGGTTTTGCCAAACTCCTGGCCGACAACGACCGCTTTAACGTGATCGCCGAAGCTGCGAGCATCGAGGAAACCCTGGCGCAGCTGGAGGACACACCGCAGATAGAGCTGGTGGTGCTCGATATAAACCTGGGCGGCACCAACGCACTGGAGCATATCGATGCGCTGCGTCAGTGTTCACCCAGCATAAAGATACTGGTGATGTCGATGTATCCAGCCAGTCAGTTCGGGCCTGCGGCTTACAAGGCGGGAGCCGATGGCTACCTGTCCAAGGACGCCTCACCTCCTGAGCTGTTCAGCGCCCTGGCTAAACTTGCAGCAGGCGAAGCCTATGAGCACCCCTGCCTCGCGAGCGGCGAAGAGCGGGAACAGATCAAAGGCTACCCCCATGAACGCCTTTCAGAACGCGAGCTCGGCATCCTGAAATGCATCGCCGACGGTGACTCGTTAACCGAGATCGGCGAGAAGATGTTTCTCAGTGTAAAAACGGTGAGCACTTACCGCGGCAGGATTCTGGAGAAACTCGGGCTCACCAACAACGCGGAGCTCATCAAGTATTCGCTGGTGCATGGACTGACATTAACCAGTTACTGATGCAGCACCCGGCAAGGAGTTGCGTTTACCTTTTAACTCTATAAACCATTGGCAGAGGTCCCATGTTAGATCGCTCCCTGATCGGGCACGAATTCCCGAATTTTAGCGTCGATATAGAAAAAGGACGCCTGAAGTTTTTTGCCAAGGCGATTGGCGAAACCGATCCGATTTACACCGACGAAGCCAGCGCCCTGGAAGCCGGCCATAAATCGATCCCCGCTCCACCGACCTTTTTGTCTGCAGTCGATATGGAGGGCCCGGACCCGGTGCCAGTTATCACACTGTTAAACCTGGATATCGGCCGCGTGCTTCATGGCGCCCAGGCCTTTGAGTATTTTGAACCTGTGTATGCCGGCGATACGCTTACAGTAGGCTCCCGTGTGAAAAATATTTTTGACAAAAAAGGCGGCGCCCTGGAGTTTGTCGAGATCGAAAACAGCTACACGAACCAGTCTGACACACTGGTTGCCAGGGCGATCTGCACGCTGATTTATACCCACCCAAGGTCGGAGAGCTAACCCATGGCTGATATTCGAGTAGGCACCGAAATCCCACCGTTGCAACTTCCTCCCATAACGCGTTCCACACTGGCGCTGTACGCTGGCGCATCCGGCGACCATAACCCGATTCATATCGACAGCGACTTCGCCAAGGGCGCTGGCATGCCGGATGTATTTGCCCACGGGATGCTGTCCATGGGTTACCTGGGGCGATTACTGACCCAATGGAAACCACAGGCAAGGATCCGCAAGTTCAGCGCACGCTTCACGGCCATCACTCACCTCCAGGATGTGGTGACCTGCATGGGATCAGTGGTGGAGCTGATTCAGATAAACGATGAGCGGTGTGCCCGCGTGGAGATTCGCGCCGTGAAGGCCGATGGCACAGCGACCCTCGTGGGCGAAGCCCTGGTTGCGATTTAACCGGGGCGAATAGATTTTGCCTCGGCAGTAGCGGTGGCTCACTCACCCTGCTTACTATCAGGCCAGATATGAGCGACCGCACGCCCCTCTTGCCTAAAGCCGAAACATGAATTCAGCATCCGCTGCTTATCCTTCTCCGTGCGCCCAAAGCCCTCGATATGCTGAAGTTTATAACCATGAATGGTCTGAATCGCCGCAGTAGCGAGCACCGGTAAAAGCTCGGTCAGATGAGTACAGCCTGCTACTCGCCCAATTGCAGCCTTGGCTTCATCGAGCCAGCCCGAGCCGATCCGCACACCGACAAGTGCCTGATACGACCTTTCTGCCCCCGGGCAATCCGCATGAGGGGTATCCTCCATTCTGGCCCGGACCTCTTTAATAGTCAGGCTTTCATCCAGCGCCAGCGCCAGGCTCATGTAATGAAGGTGCTCACCCACTGGAATATCCCCGCGATCGGGTAGGCTGATGATATGGCTTTTGGTATCGCCCAGCACCGCCTCCACCTCCCAGAGACCATCCTCACGAATATATCCGCGCACATCGATATTGCGGTTATGCACCAAGGTCCGTTTTGTATTCTCCAAACTGCCGGGCATAGAACCTCCCTTTCTGGAGGGCTTCGAGCCCCCTCTTTTCACCATTCTCTTGGATGTCTTTCTAACTTAGCCGGGCACGGCGCCAGATAAACGCGTCGTGCCCGACAGGAAGCAGAATAACAACCCAGTGTCAGAGCGACATCAGTTCAGCCGCTCGAAGATGGTTGATATCCCCTGTCCCATACCGATACACATGGTGGCGAGGCCGACACTGGCGCCCTTTTGCTCCATCGCATTCAGCAGCGTGGCGGAAATACGGGTGCCTGAGCAGCCAAAGGGATGGCCCAGCGCGATCGCCCCGCCGTTGAGGTTGACCTTCTCATCTACCTGATCGATCAGCCCCAGCGCCTTCACAACGGCCAGGCCCTGAGCGGCGAACGCCTCGTTGAGCTCAACTACCTCGATATCATCGATTGTCAAACCGGCACGCTCCAGCGCCTTATGAGTCGCCGGCACCGGGCCTATACCCATGATGGCCGCTTCGCAGCCAACCGTGGCCATGGAGAGAATGCGCGCCATCGGGTCGATACCCGCCGCGCGGGCGGCAGCCCCGGACATCACCAGCATCATCGATGCGCCATCGGCAATAGCCGACGCATTACCTGCCGTGACGGTACCCACTTTCGGAATGAACACCGACGGCAGACCAGCCAGACCATCAAGCGATACATCAGAACGAATCACCTCATCCTGTTTAACGCCGATCAGGTTGCCCTTGGCATCATGTCCCTCTACCGCGATCAGCTCCTTGCTGAAGCGCCCCTGCTCGGTGGCTTCCCAGGCAAGATGCTGTGAACGGTAAGCGAACTGATCCTGCATTTCGCGGCTGATATCGTATTCACGACCCAGGGCTTCGGCGGTGAGTCCCATATTCATCGAGTAAGTGGAGATCGTCCGGCTCAGCTCCGGGTTCAGCTCCATACCGTGCAACATCGGAATATGACCGATGTGCTCAACACCGCCGACGATAAAGCTGTCGCCCATGCCCGCCTTGATCGAGACCGCCGCCGTGTGCAGCGCCGCCATGGAAGAACCACAGAGGCGGTTGACGGTTTGCGCCGCGATGCCGGCCGGCAGTCCGGCAAGGGTCGCCACACCCTTGGCAACGTTCAGCCCCTGCTCCTTGGTCTGGTTCACACAGCCCCAGATCAGATCCTCCACCCGTTCCACATCAAAGGAGGGGTTACGCGCCAGCACACCCTCAACCAGGCGTGCGGACAGGCTGTCCGCGCGTACGTTACGGAATACACCACCCTTGGAGCGCCCCATGGCGGTGCGTGCAGCGTCGACAATGACAACATCGGTATCTTTAAAATCTTTGCTCATGACTGGCTCCTCAGTGCTGCGCTACAGCGGTGGAAAAGGGGTAAAAGCTCTTATTGTCTGTCGCCATCTCGATCACACTCGCAGGTGGCTGGTAGGCCAGGCCCAGATGCTGGTACTGCTCGGACAGTTCGACCAACTTGGCGGCGCCCAGCTGATCCATATAGCCGAAGACTCCGCCCAAGTGACGCGGGAAGCCCAGGCCATTCACCAGCGCCGTATCGATAGCGCCAGCACTGCTGGCCACCTTTTCCTCCAGACAGCGCGCGGCTTCAAAACAGAACGGCAGCATCATCCGATCGACGACCTGCTGATCGCTCAGTTCTGTCCCCTGAGTCACCAGCGGCGCAAGAATCGAACCGACCTCCGGGTCTGCCTTTTTCTTCGGCTTGCCCTTTTTATCGAGCTCATAACGATAGAAGCCGGCACCGCTCTTCTGCCCCAGACGCCCGGCCTCCAGCAGCAGGTCCGCGGCATTGCGGAAATCGCTCATACGATCCGGGTAGGCATCACCAACGATTTTGGATGCGTGCACACAGGTATCCATCCCGACCATATCGTTCAGGGCCGCAGGTCCCATGGGCCAGCCGAACTTCTCCATCAGTCGGTCGATACGGCTGAAGTCGACACCTTCGTTGACCAGTTCAAAGAATGCGCGGGTGTAGGCGAAGAGGATGCGGTTCACCAGAAAGCCGGAGCAGTCCTTGACCACGATCGGCAGTTTTTTCATCGCCAGGGCGTAGCTGACCGCTCGGGAGACGGTTTCATCAGAGGTCAGTTCACCCTTGACGATCTCAACCAGCGGCATGCGGTGTACCGGGTTGAAGAAGTGCATGCCGCAGAGGTTCTCCGGTCGCTGCACGGCGTCCTGCATCTCCTTCACGGTCAGTGTCGAGGTGTTGGTCGCCAGCACCGTGGCTTCGCCCACCTGCTGTTCCACCTCCGCCAGCACCGCACGTTTCACATTTAGATTTTCCACCACCGCTTCCACCACAAAATCGGCGCTGTCGAAACCGTAGTAATCGAGACGTGGCTCGATGCGACGGCAGGTTTTCAGCGCATCCTCGGGTTTCATGCGCCCGCGCATCACCTGGCCGAGCATCAGCCGGTCGGATTCTTTCAGCCCCGCTTCGATGGCGCCATCGCTAATATCCTTCATCAGGATCGGCGTGCCGGTGGAAGCACTCTGGTAGGCGACACCGCCGCCCATGATGCCGGCACCCAGCACCGCTGCCTTGGCCGGTGCCGCGCTACCCTCGGCATAGGACTTGTTTTCACGGCGCAGCGCCTGGTTGCTCATGAACAGATTGATCAGACTTTTTGCCGTCGGCGTCGCCGCCAGCTCGATAAAGTCGCTGTCCTCCTGGTGCTGCGCGTCTTCTCTTTGCATACGGGTGCTTTTGCGCACCGACCGGGTGATACGCGCCGGCGCCGGGTACTGGTCAACCTTGGGGTTACCGAACATCCCCTCGGATGCGGTAAGCGCCATCTCCAGTTCATGATCGCTGATCGCCAGCGGCATCAGCTTCTTGGCCCGATGGGAACGGTAGTCGATATCGCCGGCCACGGCGCTCTTGAGCATCTCCAGCGCTGCTGTCTCCAGATCAGCATCATCGACAACCGCATTGGCAACGCCCACCCGCAGTGCTTCGTCGGCTTTCATCGGACGCCCCTGCAGCATCCACTGCATGGCGTTATCGACACCGATCAGACGCGGTAGACGGATAGAGCCGCCCCAGCCCGGCATAATGCCAAGATTGACCTCGGGCAGGCCGACCTTGGCGTTTTTGCTGAAGATACGCAGGTCCGTAGACAGCGCCACTTCCAGACCGCCGCCGAGCGCTTCGCCGCGGACCACGCTGATGGTCGGGCAAGGCAGATCCTCGATACCGTTCAACGCCCCCTGACCCACCATGGCGTAATCGAACAGTTCGCTGGTGCCCTTGGAGAAGGACTCACAAAATTCGGTAATATCCGCACCGGCAACGAAGCCTCGCTTGGTGCTGACCACCAGCAGACCTCGGATCTTGTCGGTAGGCAGATTAGCCACGGCCTCTGCCAGGGCGTTGGTTGCCTTGCGTCCGAGTACGTTCAACGGCGCATCCGGAAAATCCAGCACCAGCCGATACAATCCATCTTCTATCGCTTCAAGGCGCACGTAAGTTTCAACACTCATCTGTTGCTTCTCCTGCTATAAATTTGTTCAGCCCGCCTGACCTGAGGCCGCAGGCCGTCAATAATTCGATCGGCTGCTATCAGCCCGTTTTTCGCCGCGGTTCGCCAAGGCCAAGGCCGCGGCCGATGATTTCGCGCATGATTTCCGAGGTCCCTCCGTAGATCCGACTAACGCGGGCATCGCGATACAGCCGGGATATTTCGTACTCGTCCATAAATCCGGCACCGCCGTGGAGCTGCAGACATTCATCCACCACACGCGCCTCCACATCCGAGGTAAACAGCTTTACTTCCGCCGCCATCTCGGCACTCAACTCGCCGTTCATGTGCGCCTTGGCACAGTGATCGGTGAACGCCCAGGCGGCATCGATTTCGGTGCGCATGGAAGCCATCTTGAAGCGGGAGTTCTGGAAGGTGCCGACCGGCTGGCCAAACGCCTGGCGCTCGGTAATAAACTCCAGGGTCAGTTCAAAGGCGTGTTCGGCGCGGGCCGCAAAACCGACGGCGCCCTGCAGCCGCTCTTCTGCCAGATTGAGCATCATGGTTGTAAAACCCTTAACGGGATCGCCGAGCACGTTTTCCTTGGGGATCTTTACGTCATCAAAGAACAGCTCCGCCGTATCCTGACTGTCCAGGCCCAGCTTCTTAAGCTTGCGGCCGCGGCTGAAGCCCGGCATATCGCCTTCGACCCAGAACAGGCCGATCTCGTGGCTGGATTCGGGATTCGTGCGCGCGGCCACCAGTACCAGGTCCGCCAGCAGACCGTTTGAAATGTAGGTTTTCGAGCCGTTCAGTAGCCAGTGATCGCCCATGTCCACGGCCCGGGTTTTGATACCGGCCAGGTCCGACCCGGTGCCGGGTTCGGTCATGCCGATGGCCAGAATGGTCTCGCCGGAAACCACACCCGGCATAAAGCGGGCGCGCTGCTCCTCAGTGGCGAAATGCTGCAGATAAGGGCCGACAATACGGTTATGCAGGCCGAGAAAAAGGCCCGAAGCGCGTGAACTGAGCTCTTCCAGCAAAATCATGTCGTAACGAAAATCGTCGATACCCAGCCCGCCGTATTTCTCATCGGCGTACATGCAGAGATACCCCTCCTCGCCCGCCTTGCGCCACACTTCACGACTGACACAACCGGCCTCATTCCAGGCTTCCAGATGGGGGAAAACCTCCTTTTTTGCCCAGGCCCGGACTGCGTCCCGAAACATCTCGTGTTCTTCGTTATAAAGAGTGCGCTTTAACATGCTGACCTCCGCTGACTTGCTTACTTAACGGGCTTGCTCAATTGAATGCTTTCCCTGCAGGAGAGGATGAAGCGCGGCAACGCCCCATCCGCCCTGTTGAGACTTAACGAATGGTGTCCACCAACACCCAGGAACCGTTATCGATGCGGGAGATAAACACCTCATCGGCACCCACATGGTCTGTAGTGGAGAAGTCCACGTGATTGCCCGAGATCTCGTCGTCGTAATCGAGACTCTCCATCGCGGCGATGAAGGATTCATGGGTCAGATCCGGGCCTGCTGCTTCCAGCGCCCGGTAAAGCAGTTCAGCCGCGGAACGACCGAGAATCGCGCCAGTGCCGGGGAAATCCTCGCCAGTGGCTTTCTTGTACTGCTCCATCCATTCCGCCACGGCGGGTTCATTGACGCGTGCTTCCAGATCCTGGGTACCGGCTCCGGCAAAGACGCCGCCGGTGACGCCCTGCTGCATCAGCCCCTTAGCCAGCACGGTGTGGAACCCGGCGGCTGAGACGTAGAACTTCAGATCATCCATGCCCAGCTTGCGTGCAGTGGAGATGGCATTGATGGTTTGCGAAACCCCCAGGGCCAGACCGACGGTGTCGCAGCCGGCGCTCTTCACCTTGCCAAGGGCACCGGTAAAGTCGCTTTCGTCCGGCTTGTGACCGATCTTCACGCCCAGTTCGATGCTGCCCGCATCGGCCATCTCCTGAACCCGCGCCTCGATCTCGGAACCGAAATCGGTGGGCAGAATCATCAGGCAGACTCTCTTGGTGCCTTCGTTTTCCACCAGGTAGTTCATACCCGCGGTCACCGCCTCGTAGTAAGAGGACGCCGCGGCAAATTTCCACGGCTCCGGCGGCTCGACCATCTGGCGCGCATTGGTGATCGGTGACAGATTGGGAATCCCCTTGGGCCCCATCAGCTTAAACATGGCCAGGTTTTGCGGCGTGCCCATGTTGAGCAACATCGCAAACACCTGGTCGCGGTTGATCAGCTTGTTCGCGGCCTGGGCTGCACGAGGCACCTGGTAGCCATGATCTTCGACGATGTAGTTGATTTTGCGACCGTGCACACCGCCGTTGGCGTTGACCTCATCGAAGTAGGCGTTGGCAGCGGCGGCAGCCGGTACCGAGAAGGGGGCAAAAATACCGGACAGGTCCAGCGCACCACCGATCTTCACTTCGTCGTCAGACACGCCCTGGGTGGCGGCCATCAGCGGCGTCGCGAACAAAGAGGTCGCCAGGAACAATGCTTTGATTTTCTTATTTTTCATCGTTATCTCCACAAGTTAGATCTTCAACAGATCAGTACATATCGTCGATGAGAGCCTTATGGCGCTCATTCACGAAACTGCGCTTGAGCTTCATGGTCGGGGTCAGCTCTTCGTCTTCTGCGGTCAGCAGCAGATCGATCAGGCGGAAATCCTTGATCTGCTCAACCTGGGCAAAATCCTTGTTCACCGTCGTCACCACCTCACGGATCAGCTCCAGTACCTCCTGAGCACGGGTCAGCGAGGCGAAGTCGGAAAACGGAATCGCGCGGTCCTGAGCAAATTTCTCCACGTTTTCCTGGTCGATCATGATCAGGCAGGTGAGGTACTTGCGCTGGTCGCCGATGACCACGGCATCCGAGATATAGGGGCTGAATTTCAGCGACGACTCGATCTCGGTGGGGGTGATGTTCTTGCCACCGGCGGTGATGATCACGTCCTTGATTCGACCGGTGATGGTCAGGCAACCGTGCTCATCGATCTTGCCGATATCGCCGGTTTTCAACCAACCGTCGGAGGTGAAGGTTTCCGCCGTTTTCTCCGGTTTGTTCCAGTAGCTGGCGAAGATCCCCGGCCCTTTGATCAACAGCTCGCCGTTGTCGTCGATCTTCAGTTCGGATCCGGGCAGCGGCTTGCCGGCGGTGGTGATGTGGTTGTCATCCACCGTATTGGCGGTGGCGATACCGCCGGTCTCGGTCATGCCGAACGCCTCGACCATCGGCACGCCGAGGGCGCCGTACCAGCGGATCAGGTCCGGCGATGAGGGCGCACCACCGGTGGCGACACGGCGTGCATTGGCCAGACCCAGCATGCGGCGCAGGTTACCCAACACCGTCCACTGCGCCAGCTGGTTGGCCAGGCGCAGTCCGACAGAGGGATTTTCTGCCTGGGAGTAGCGCATCCCGGTATTGAACGCCCAGTCATAGGCGCGCACACCGATGGGGCCTGCATCGGAGCGCATGATCGTCACGCGGGAGTAGATCTTCTCCCAGATACGCGGCACGCCCACGAAGGTATGCGGGCTCACCTCCTGCATGTTTTCGAACACGGTTTCCGGGCTTTCGGCGAAATTGACCGTAGAACCGTTGGCAATGGGCGCATCCACCGAGACCAGGCGCTCAAGCACATGGCATAGCGGCAGGAAGCAGAGCTGCTCGTCGGTTTCCTTGAAGTTGAACCGTTCCAGCCCCGCAAGCACCTGATAAACCATATTGCGATGGGTCAGGATCGCCCCTTTCGGCGCGCCGGTAGTGCCCGAGGTATAGATCATCATGCGAGGGTCATCGGGACGCACCTTCTGCAACGCCTGCTCGAACCGGTCCTGGTCCGGCGCATTTTCACCCAGCGCCAGCAGCTCGTCGTAGAAGCGCACCTTAGGGTGCGAAAAAGTTGCCAGCCCCTCCCGTTCGTAGACAATCACATGCTCGATGCCGGGCATCTGATCGGCGGACTCCAACCATTTATCGAGCTGCTCGTCGTCTTCGACAAACAGCACCCGCGCGCCGCTGTCGTTGGCAAGGTAAGCCAGTTGCTTGGCGCTGTCCGTGGTGTACACACCGGCAGGAATACCGCCGATGCTCGCGGCGCCCAGATCGGTATAGAGCCACTCACGACGATCTTCGGCCAGAATCAGCACCGGCTCGCAGGGTTTAACCCCCAACTCCAGCAGCGCCAGACCAATCTTTTTCGAGGTTTCGTAATACTCACGCCAGGAGTAGGCGTGCCAGATGCCCAGCTTTTTCTCGCGATGACAGGTCCGCTCACCGTACTCGGCACAGCGCGCGACCCAGAGCGAGACAATGGTCGAATGGCCATCGAAGCTGATGACGTCATCGGTGTTCATTCGGCTCATCTCCATGTTTTTCTTCTCTTCCAGCGTTTCTGTCCCCGTTCGGTCTCTTCCGAACGCCCCAGGTAGAACTCCTGAATATCGTCAGAGGCGCGTAGCTTCTCGGTGGAGCCCCCCATGACGATGCGCCCCATCTCCAGCACATAGCCGGTATGGGCGGTGGCCAGCGCGATATGAGCGTTCTGCTCAACCAGCAGCATGGTGACCTGCTGCTCCGCGTTGAGCCGGGAGATGATGTCGAAGATTTCCTGAGTCAGCAGAGGGGAAAGCCCAAGGCTCGGCTCATCCAGCATCATCAGCGCCGGGCGTGCCATCAGCCCGCGACCGATTGCCAACATTTGCTGCTGGCCACCGGAGAGATATCCGGCGGACTGCTTGCGCCGCTCTTTCAGGATCGGGAAGTAGCTGTAGACCAGCTCCAGATCCTCGGCATAGTTATCGCGCCGGGTATGGGCGCCCAGGCGCAGGTTTTCCTCAATGGTGAGATAGGGGAAAACCTCCCGCCCCTCCGGCACCAGCACCACACCTTCCGCCACGACGCGGTCCGGTTCATGGCCGGAAATGGAGTTGCCGTTGAACTCGATACTGCCCTTCTCCGGTTCCATGAGCCCGGCGATGGTTTTCATCAGCGTTGTTTTGCCGGCGCCGTTAGCGCCGAGAATGGTGACGATCTCACCCTGTTTTACGTCGATGGAAACGCCACGTAGCGCCATGATCGCGCCGTAAAAGGTTTCCAGGTTGCGAACGGAAAGCACGGTCATACGGCCACCTCCTCGGGAGTACCCAGATAAGCCGCCTGCACATGAGGGTCGGCCTGAACTTCATGCGGTGTTCCCTGCGCCAGGGGTTTGCCGTTGGCCACGGCCAGCACCCGGTCACACACCTGGGACACCAGTCCCATGTCGTGCTCGACCATCAGTACCGTCAGCCCCATATCGCGGCGCATATCCTCGATCCAGAACGCCACGTCCTGGGTCTCTTCCACCGACAGCCCCGATGCGGGCTCGTCCAGCAGAATCAGCTTGGGACCGATCGCCAGGGCGCGACCGATCTCGACGATCTTGCGCACGCCATAGGGCAAGCCCTCGATCCGCTTGTTGCGATAGGCTTCAAGCTCCAGGAACTCGATCACCTCCTCTACCCGCTCGCGATGCAGACGCTCTTCGCGACGCACGCTGGGCAGAAACAGGATGTCCTGAATAAAGTTGGACTGACGGTGCGTGTGACGCCCCATCAACAGGTTGTCTAGCACCGTGGAGTGGTCGAACAGCTCGATATTCTGAAAGGTCCGCGCTATGCCGAGGCGGGCCATATCCTGGGGTTTGGAGCCGGTGATATCGGCACCATCGAAACAGATGCGGCCCCGCGTCGGCTGATAGATATGGCTGATCAGGTTGAATATGGTGGACTTGCCGGCGCCGTTCGGGCCGATGATGGCAAACACCTCGCCCTGATCCACCGCAAAGGAGACACCATCCACCGCTTTGACACCGCCGAAATGCACGGCGAGATCTTCAACTTCTAGCAGGCTCATTTCATGCGCTCCGTTTTCAGGTAGGTCTTGTGACGGCGGAACATGTCACGCCGCGCCAGCGGAAACAGCTCGAACCAGGTGCGGATCTTGAGCCAGCGGCCGTAAAGCCCGGTGGGCTCGAAGATGATGAACAGGATCAGAATCACCGAGAACAGCACCGTATCCAGACCCGGAATCGACCCCAGATCCACACCAACGCTGGCATTCAGACCATCACGCAGAATCGCGATCACCTGCGGCATGCCGGTAATCAGCACCGCGCCGAGAAACGCGCCCTGGATAAAGCCAAGACCGCCGATGGTGACAACAAGAAGCAGGTTGATGGAGATAAAGACCGAAAACAGCTCGTAGTTGAAGAAACCGATGTAATGCCCCATCAGCGCACCGGCAAGCCCGGTAACACCGGAGGAGAGACCGAAGGCCAGCGCTCGGGTGCGGGTGACGTTGATCCCCATGGCACGGGCTGACACCTCACTATCGCGCACCGCCAGAAAGGAGCGTCCAGTGGGGCTGCGCATCAGGTTGGCATAGCCCCAGGTAACGAGAATCACCACCGCCAGGATCAGCCAGTAGAAGTTATGCAGCTCGCCATAACGGTCAAAGCTGATACCGAAAAGCGTAATCGACGGCGCGGCAATACCACTGACACCGCCAGTAATCGGCTCCAGCAGAAGGATCAGCTCCTCGACGATGACGAAGACCGCAAGCGTAGCGATCGCCAGGTAAATCCCCGACATTCGCACCGCCGGTATGGCGATCACGGCGCCGAACAAGCCGGTCAGCAGACCTGCCAGCGGAAACGCGACCAGGAAAGGAACGCCCGCATTCATAAGTGCCGCATCGGTGTAGGCACCGATCGCCAGGAAGGCGGCATGACCAAGGCTGACCTGGCCCGTGTGACCCACGGCGATCATCAGCCCCATCCCGGCCAGTGCCCAGATCAGCGTATTGGCCGCTTCGGCCAGGTAGTAATCGTTGACCAGAAACGGCAGCAGAATCATCAGCCCGACGAGCCCCAGCATTTTGCCGCGGTCGAGACCATGCTCGTGCAAATCGATATCCCGGTCGTAACTTGTTTTGAAGACAACTCGCATGGCGTTACACCTTCTTCATGTGAATCTGAGCGAAGAGCCCGCCGGGGCGGGTAACCAGCACCGCGAGCATGATGATGTAAGGCGACATGATCGCTATACCGCCCGGGGCGTAACGCCCTGCGATCGGCTCGACGACACCGATCAGCATCCCGCCCAGCAGTGCACCGGGCAGAGAACCGAGCCCGCCGATCACCGCGGCGGCAAACGCCTTGATACCGAGCAGACCGATGTTCGGGTCGATGGCACCGCGGGTGGCGTAGAGCACACCGGCTACCGTGGCGACGGCACCGGAAAGCCCCCAGATCAGCGAGTTCACCTTCATCACCGGTATGCCGACGATGTACGCCGCCATCTGGTTCTGGCTCGCCGCCTGCGCAGCCAACCCGATGCGTGTATGTGCGAAGAAGGTCCAGAGCCCGAAGGTCAACGCCAGGGTAATAACGATGGTGAGCAGGTCCGCCATGGAGATAACAAGCTCGCCAAAGCGCAGGTTCACGCCATTGAACGGCGTTTCCAGAACCAGTGGGCTGTAACCCCAGATCGACCCCGCCACAAAGCGGAAGACGAAGCCCAGGGCGATGGTAAGAATGACCAGCGCGAACTGGGGCTGGCCGAAGATCCGCCTTACGACGACCCGTTCGACGCCCCATCCCACACAGAACATGATGCAGACAGCCAGGGGCACTGCCAGCCAGAAAGAAAGCCCCATTTGGGCGGAGTTACCGAGCCCTAACGCCACGAAAGCGCCGAGCATCATGAGATCACCCTGGGCGAAGTTAACGCCTTCGGATGTTTTGTAGATCAGCACGAACCCGAGGGCGACAAGGCCGTAGATACAGCCATTTGCCACCCCGCCGACGGCTAGTTGAATCAGCTCCATGAAGAGCCTCCTGCGTTGGTTTTTTATTAGTATTGTTGACTTATTTTGAACACATCTGTTTATTATGTGTCAACACTGTATCACCAAGGACCCGAAAAACATGAACAGCGCCTGCCTACGAATTCACCACGCAGCCATGAAAATCTTCGCTGAAATGGGCGGCACCTCTTTGACTGTGAGTGACGTGGCCAGGGAGGCGGGGCTATCGCGCGGGACCGTCTACAACAATCTTCAGTACCCCGAATCGATGTTCGACTCTGTGTGCGAAATGATCGGCAAGGAACTGGACGAGTCGTTCGGGCAGGTAACGGCAGATATGAAAGACCCGGCCGAGAAGATCTCCGCCGCTATTCGGCTGAGCTTGAGGCGCACCCATGAAGAACCGGATTGGGGCCGATTCCTTGCACGTTACGCGATTATCGACCCCAAGATCGGTGCTTTCTGGGGCCGCATGCCCGCCGCAGAGCTACGCCGTGGCGTTGAGTCCGGTCGTTTCAGCTTTGAAATGAAACAGCTTGCTTCGGTGGCAGCCACCGTCGGTGGATCGACCCTCGGCGCTATGAGCCTGGTGCTCGACGGCCACCGCACCTGGCGACAGGCCGGCTCGGAAACCGCAGAGATCGTGCTGCGCGGCATAGGTATCGATCCTGCCGAGGCAAAACAGATTGCCGAAAAAGAGCTGGCGCCGCTGCCGCGGCTCAGCGTTTTCGATCCTTACGCCAAATGATTCAGACATACCCCGGTTTTACCCGGGGCGGATAGCTTCCAGATCCACCCCGGTGACCTGAACTTGGAGCGCTTTCCGTTTTGGAGGTGCGCAACAGTTTTGCCCTCCCTGCTCAATTGGGATGGCAACAGCCGCCGGGCTCTTCGCCCCGGCGCTAAAGAATAATAAGAGGAAGTTAATGACTGACACTCTACGTTTTGATGTTGACGGCGCTGTCGCACGCATCACCCTCAATCGGCCAGACGTGTTTAACGCCATGAACAGGGAGCTTAGGGATGCGCTCAAGCAGGCGATCCAGAAGATTCATGTGAATGACGAGATCCGCGTGGTCATTCTGTCCGGTAATGGACCCGGCTTCAGTGCCGGCACCGACCTGAGCGAGAAAATAGACGGCCCTGCCTCGCTGATGCTGGAGCAGGAGTACCGCCCTATTCTCTCGGCCATCGCCTCGTCGCCGAAAATCTGGATCGCTCAGGTACATGGTTCCGCTGCCGGCATTGGCGCCGCCCTGGCGATGAACTGTGACCTGATGACCATGAGCGATTCGGCCACCCTCTATATGGCGTTTGCCGCCATAGGACTGGTACCGGATGGCGGCAGCACCTGGCTGCTGCACCGAGGGCTGGGCTACAAGCGCACCCTGCAGGCGATTCTTGAGGGTCGCAAAACCCCTGCTGCTGAAGCCGTCGATCTGGGCCTCGCCAACTCCATACATCCGGCCGAGCAACTCGCCGAGGAAACCCTCGGCCTGGCCCGGCGCATCGCCGAGGGCGCTCCGCTGGCCAATGCGGCGACCAAGCGCCTGCTGCGTGCGGTAGACGGCATGAGCTACGACAACGCCTTCGCCGCCGAAGCCCGTGAGCAGACCAACCTGTTCGACAGCAAAGATTTTCGCGAGGGCGTTCAGGCCTTCTTCGAAAAACGTAAACCCAACTTCAAAGGAGCCTAAGTCATGGCACTCCCCTCACTGTTCGACAACTTGCGTCTTCCCCTTATCGGCTCCCCGATGTTCATCATCTCAGGACCGGAACTCGTTATCGCACAATGCAAAGCCGGGATTGTCGGCACTTTCCCCGTGCTCAACGCGCGGGAGAAAGAAGGCGAACCGATCCAGCTTGAAGAATGGATCCTGCGCATCAAAAAAGAGCTGGCCGAACACAACGAAGCCCATCCGGAGCGCCCGGCGGCGCCGTTCGGCGTGAACCTGATCGCCCACAGTACCAACCAGCGGCTGGAGCGGGACATCGCCATTCTGGTGAAGCACGAGGTGCCGATCTGGATCACCTCTCTGGGTGCGCGCACCGAAATCAACGATGCCGCCCACTCGGTCGGCGCCGTGGTACTGCATGATGTGATCAACAATAAATTTGCCAAAAAGGCGATTGAGAAAGGCGCAGACGGCCTGGTCGCCGTAGCCGCAGGTGCCGGCGGCCATGCCGGTGTGCAGTCTCCGTTTGCTCTGGTGCAGGAGATCCGTGAATGGTTTGATGGCCCGCTGTTCCTCTCCGGCGCCATCGCCAAGGGCGACAGCATCCTTTCAGCCATGGCCATGGGGGCCGACGGCGGTTACGCCGGCACCATGTTTATCGCCACCCAAGAGGCGAATGCTGTCGACGGCTACAAAAAGATGATCTGTGACAGCAGTGCGGACGATATCACCTACACCGATCACTTCACCGGCGTAAACGGCAACTACCTCACCCCCTCTATCCTGCAGGCGGGCATGGACCCGAACGCCCTGTCCGGCGACAAGGGCGATGTCACCAAGGTTTCCTCCGGTGAAGAATCCAAGACCTGGAGAGATATCTGGGGCGCTGGCCAGGGTATAGGCGTTATCCGCGATGTGCCGACCACAGCCGCGGTCGTGGATCGCCTGGAAAGCGAGTTCAACGCGGCCTACAAAGCACTGAACGAAAAACTGGGCTGATCACCCTGAAGATCTATTGTTGATCTGAAAAAGCGGGAGGTCGGTCTAAACTCCGCCCTCCCGCTGTTTTTTAAAGCCGTTTTAAACTACCCTCTCGAACAAGTCCCATCGCCGTACCTGCCAAAATAGCCGTAACCATCTTAAAACCCACTTATCTCCGCCTCTTGAAAAATTGATTTTGTTATAAACAATAAAAATTTAAAACGTTTATAAAAATTTTACAAAAAAACCAAAAATTAAAAAATCTTCAAACCGAAAAAATATAAAACCATAAAATTAGATTTTATTTAAAATAAAACAACCCCGTTAAAAAACCCAAAATAAACAAAATAAAAACAGGCCATCATATATTGAAAAAAGATCAAATCTGTGTATATTGTTCTTTATCGAAATTTTAATGTTGCATTATCGTTAATAAATGATCGCTATAGCGGTTTCATTTAACCGATTTTGCCGCGCCGCCAGGCTCTGCTTATAGATGCCAGGCAACCAACCTAACGACCTACTTGCACCTCATTGGCTCAAGATGACGACAAACAAACTCAGCCGCGACACCTGGATAAACGCTGCCATCAAGGTTCTCGCCACTGGCGGTATTGACCAGGTTCGCGTCGACCAGTTGGCCAAGAAGCTCAAGATCACCCGCGGCAGCTTCTACCACCACTTCGACAGTCGTAAAGATCTGCTTGAAGGGATCCTGAAAAAATGGCGTCTGCGGGCCACCGAAGAGATCATAGACCGGCTGCAGCGAGGCGCTGCCAGCCCGCTTGAACAGATCATCTACCTGATGAACCTGCCGGTAAAAGGCAGCAGCGCTGTGGAGGCCGCCTCTATCGAGATATCTATTCGTGCCTGGGCCAGACGCGATTCACTGGCACGCGAATGTGTCGAGGAAGTGGACAACTACCGGCTCTCGTTCATCAAGACGATCTTCAAGGAGCTGGGGCATACGGATGTGCGCGCGGATGACCTGGCCAATCTGGTGTACGCCTATATCGTCTCCACTTCGCTGATCCACTTCGACAAAGACTACAAGCATCGCCAGGAGATGGCCGAGCGTATCGCCGAGTTCCTGGTTTCCAACTGCCCGTTGATGAAGTGCCCGAAGCGGGATGAACTGGCCAACAAGCCATAAAAGAAAAGTGAAATAAAAAACGCCCTCTATCTGAGGGCGCTTCCTGTTAACCGCTTACGCATGGTTTGTGACGGCAGCTCGCCAAAATACTCTTTATATTGCTGAGAGAAGCGGCCCGGATTACTGAATCCATATTTAAAGGCCAGGTTAGTTATATTCTCACGGGTGCTGCAGTTTGATATTTCCTTATGTGCCGCATAAACGCGGACCTGTTTAAAGTATTGCCCCGGCGTCATGCCATAAAGATCACCAAATATTGTGTAGATCTGACGGTCGCTGACACCGATATAATCGGCCAAAGCCTCCACACTGAGATCACTGGTTATATTCTTTGAGATATACTCTTTAATACTGCCGACATACTCACCACTACCCGTATCGTTAAGCCGGTTTTTATGAGAGACAAAGGATTCGAGGATCAACATGCCGATAATGGCGTTGTAATGAACGCTTATCTTGTCGAACTCCCCCTGATCAGCCCGTGACATCAGCGCGTCGATATAGCGCCCGATATCAGAGCTCTCGCCAAAAGCAACCACACCTTTCTCGATGCTCAGACTAACAACGCTGGCCAGTATATCCATCTCGGCCAGCACCCGGTTCATGCTCTCGCGTCCGAAGGAAACGAAATAACAGATTTCACTGGCGCTAAATGAGAGCTCCGCCCTCTCTCCTGGCGAAAGCAATACCGCCTGACCGGCAGCAAGTGTCTCGATGCTTCCTGAGCGTTCAAATCCCAGCTCTCCGCTACCACTCAGCAGCAGGGTATAGGTTTTGGCACGTACGGCCAGCGCATCGCTGGCGAGAGCCCCTTTTAGACACAGATGAGAAACATCACCCAGTTTACGGTAGCGAGCCTCCAAGCCGCGCCCACTGGGCGCTGCACTGATATCCAGACCCGCATACTGGCTCAACATCGAGCGTAGAGAGTCAGCAGATGCCGCTCCCCCTTTCTCAGCATTCTGGTTCAGCATAGAGATCCCTTTTTGTTATGGCATCACACGCTTCGCTGGTTAACCTCCACCGGGTACTGATCTAGCTGATCAGTACCAGGGAGACCGACGGAAACAGCACGATAATTGCCAGTCGCAGCATGTCGGAGATCACAAACGGGAACACACCCTTGAAGATCACCTTCAGATCGATATCCGGCAGCACGGACTTGAGCACGAAGACATTAAGACCGACGGGAGGAGTAATCAGACTGATCTCGGTGGCAACGACAACCACGATACCGAACCAGACCAGGTCCATGCCCATGCTGCTCACCACCGGGTAGAACACCGGCACCGTCAGCAGCAACATGGAGATTGACTCAAGTACCGCACCGAGCACCAGGTAGATCAGGATGATCACCAGCAGCACACCCAGCAGGCTGAAACCCAGGCTCTCAATCCAGTCCACGATCACGAACGGGAAGTTCGACACGTTCACCAGGTTGGCGAAAATTAGCGAGCCGATCAGAATCGCGATCAGTGACACGCTGGTCGCGGCAGAGTCTTGCAGCGCCTCGTGTATTTTCTTGATGTCGAAACGTCCACGCAGTGCGGTCAGCAGGATGGCGCCGACAACACCCACGGCCGCAGACTCGGTAGGTGAGAACAGGCCGAAGTAGATACCACCCAGCACCAGGGCTACCAGCATGGTGAAGGCCCAGATCTGGCGTACCGCAGCAAAGCGCTCGGACAGCGACTGCTTTTCACCCGAGGGGCAGGAACCCGGCCGTGCATAAGAGATCGCGATAATGGTCAGGCAGTACATCAGGATACCGAGCAGGCCCGGGATGATACCGGCGATAAACAGCTCGCCAATATCGGTCTCGGTGATAATGCCGTAGAACACCAGCGCGATGGAGGGCGGAATCAGTATCCCAAGCGTGCCGCCGGCGGCGATGGTACCGGTGGCCACATTCTGCGAATAGCCGTAGCGGATCATCGATGGATAGGCGATCTTCGACATGGTCGCAGCAGTGGCGAAGCTGGAGCCGCAGAAGGTGCTAAAACCCCCGCAAGCACCGACAGTGGTGATCGCCAGACCGCCACGCAGGTGGCCGATCAGGGCATAGGTTGCAGCGTAAAGCTCATCGGCAAGGCCTGACTTGGCAACGATATTACCCATCAGGATAAACAGCGGAATCACCGCGAATTCATAGGACAGCACGGTATCGGTGGCGATACTTCCAAGCTGGCTGAAAGCCGCCGGCCAGCCCTGATAAAAAGCCAGGCCAAACACACCCACCATGCCGGTCGCCACTGCGATAGGCACCCGCAGGAACAGCAGCATAAACAGGACAACAAAAGAGATCAGCATTATCATTTTTTTAACCCACCACTCTTATTCTTCACGCAGATGTCGCTGCGGCGCAGCCACCAGCAGGCTGATCCAGGCGATCAGGGCCAATATTGCGATGCCGAGAATCACCTTCCACTTGTAAACACCCAGGAACAGGAACACGTCCCCGAACTTGTATGACTCGTAGGACTGCATAAATACGGTCACCACCAGCGCGGTAAAGAAAACGCACTCGATCAGATAGACAAACCAGAAAACAAAACGCCCTAAACCACCGACGAAGTATTTATCCAGCAGGTCGATCGTCACATGGCTGCGTGTTTTATGGACGTGGTAGAGCCCGGAATAAAACATCACCGCCAGTGAGATAGAGACCACCTCATAAGAGAAACCCAGAGATGCGTTAAAGATATTACGTCCGATTACGTCGACCACGATGATTAGCGCCATCAGGAGCGCAGCAAGTACAGCGACCCGGGAACAGAGACTCTCGAGAAGCTTTAGCACAGAGAAAGGCATAGGCGGCCTCTTCTATAGATCCGCAGAGGAAAAATAAGTGGTTAAAAAGAGCTCCCTGCCCTGAGGCGCAGGGAGCTACACAAGCGCTGGGGCTTACTGCAGGGAATCGATCTCGTTGCGGTAGAAATCCATCACCGCTTTACCGTCGACACCGTTCTCGTTAGCGACGTTGAACCACTCTGCACGCTGAGGGGCGAAGGCCTCGGCCAGCGCATCCATCAGCTCGGGAGACGCTTCACGATACTCTTCGCCGAGCTTGGCCTTGAGGAACTCACGCCCTTTCAGGTCGTTCTCGTCCCACAGCTTGCCCATCCGTGCAGACAGTACCTCGCCGGAAATTTTCCGGATCGCGGCCTGATCTTCCGGGCTGATCTGATCCCACTTGTCTTTGTTCATGATGATGAACGCAGAGTTGGAATAGAGGCCACCAGGAATACGGGTCACGTGATTAACATATTTGTCGATTTTGAAGCCGGTCACGAACTCATCAGAGAGCGCAGTGCCATCAATCACGCCGCGGGAAAGGAATTCACGCAGCTCAACCAAAGAGCCTGAGATCGGCGATACGCCCAGTTCCTGCAGTGCATTGGAAACCACCGGTGTCTGCACACGGATTTTCTTACCACTGAGATCTTCCGGAGTAACCACCGCGTCATCCTTCATATGGATATTGCCACCAGAGGTCACATGCATCGCCAGAGTGACCACGTCTTCCTGCATGCCGGTGGGCTGGAAGTGCTCTTTGAATGTACGCCAGTAAGCAATGGAGCTTTTTTCAGCATCGACGGTATCAAAGGGGAATTCGACCATCTCGGTCAGCGGGAAGGCGCCCGGCGTATAGCCGTGCGGGCCCCAGGCCACATCCGCTATACCACTGGTTACCGCCTGGTAGTTTCGGTTTGGCGGCGCCAACGGCTTGGCAGAAGGCTGGATTTTGACACGTCCATCAGTGACGGTTTCAACCTGCCGGAAGAAGTCCAGCAGACCATCAACCTGGGACCAGTGAGAAGACGGGAACCACTGGTTGTATCTCAGCGTCAGGGTATCGTCCGCCAGTGCGTTACCACCAACGGTGAGTGAGATTGAAGCACAGAGAGCTGCGGCTAGGTTACGACATTTTTTCATGTCTATCCCTCATATTTATTATTTTCCAGGAGTAGCTTTCAACCAAAAAGATACATTAATGTATCTTTTTTTCAACTTAATGTTTCCGGTTTTTAGTTCGATTTTATGCCTAAATATAGGCAAAAACCTATTATTAAAAACCTAAAACATACAGCTGTGAATGTTTATAAACAAAACATTACCCCGCACCGAAGAACATGTTTACGGCACGGGGTATCTCGCCGTCTTATAACAAGGCCGACTCAGAGGAAGGCATCACTATGGAAATTGGCCAGGTCCAGGCCGCATTTTTCTACGAAGTCTGTCCGCGCCGAGCTGACCACGATGGGCGCGCCACAGACATAAGCCTCATAACCGGACATATCGGGGATATCATCCACCACCGCCTGATGCACAAAGCCGGTACGGCCATCCCAGTCGCCCTCCTCTTCGGACAGCACCGGCACATAGGTCAACCAGGACAACTCTTTACCCCAGTCCAGACACATCTGGTGGTAATAGAGGTCCGCCTTACGACGACCACCCCAGTAGAGCACCACGGGACGGCTGTTATCCTCACGCACCAGCTGTTCGATGATCGCCTTGATCGGCGCAAAACCGGTGCCACTGGCGGTCAGAATGATCGGAGCCTCACCCTCGCGGATATAGAAAGTCCCGAACGGCCCTTCAGCGGTGAGGATCGCCTTGGCCTTAAGCTCATCGTAGATAAAGCCGCTAACCACACCACCCGGCATCTTGCGGATATGCAGTTCGATCTGGCCACTATCATCCGTTGCCGCTACGGAGTAGCTGCGCTTGTTGCCATCTTTCATCTGCAGGTCGATGTACTGACCAGGCATGCAGCGGAACTCGATACCGGGTGCCGGACCTAAACGCAGCACCACCACGTCGTCCGACAACACCTCTTTGGCCAGCACTCGGACCGGGAACTTCTGGATACTGATCCCTTCCAGCTCGGTAACCTCGGGGGCATCCACTACCAGATCACTGCTCGGGCGCGCCTGGCACATCAGGCCAGTGACGCCATCCAGGTCGGTTTCGACCAGCTTGTCTTTCACCTCATCGGCGTAAGCGACCTGCCCGGAGACGATGGTGGTGCGGCATTCGCCGCACTGACCATCCCGGCAGCTGTGCTTGAGAGTAACGCCGGCCTTCAGGCCAGCCTCCAGCACACTCTGCCCCTCTTCGACGCTGAAGCTCTTACCAGACGGCTCGACTCTGACTTCAACAGCCATCAGACCACTCCTTTCTGCTTCGCCATGGTCAGGGCCAGATCTTCGATCATGTCTTCCTGGCCACCCACGGTGCCACGACGACCCAGCTCTACCAGAATGTCACGGGCTGAGATGCCGTATTTTTTCTCCGCGCGCTGAGCGAACAGCAGGAAGGAGGAGTAAACACCGGCGTAGCCCAGGGTCAGGGAGTCACGATCGACACGGATCGGCTGATCCATCATCGGCGTGATCAGGTCTTCCGCCACATCCATGATCTTGTAGAGATCGATACCGGTTTCGCAGCCCATGCGATCCAGCACCGCACACAGCACTTCCAGCGGGGTATTACCGGCACCGGCACCGAGGCCCGCAACGGATCCATCGATACGGGCAGCGCCGGCTTCGATCGCCGCCAGTGAGTTGGCCACACCCATCGCCATGTTGTGATGACCATGGAAGCCGATCTCAATATTGTCCGGCAGTTCGGCACGCAGCAGACCGATCTTGGCGCTGACCTCTTCCGGCAGCATGTAGCCGGCGGAGTCGGTGCAGTAGATGCAGTTGGCGCCGTAGCCGACCATCAGTTTGGCCTGTTCGAGAATCTTCTCGGCCGGAACCATGTGCGCCATCATCAGGAAGCCCACGGTGTCCATATTCATCTCACGGGCGATGGTGATGTGCTGCTGGGACACGTCCGCCTCGGTGCAGTGGGTCGCCACACGGATGGTGGAGACGCCCAGCTCCTTGGCCATTTTCAGGTGATCGACGGTGCCGATACCCGGCAGCAGCAGCGCCGAAATCTTGGCCTGCTTCATCTTCGGGATAACGGCGCCCAGGTACTCCTCGTCTGAGTGTGCCGGAAAACCGTAGTTGACCGACGAACCGCCTAGGCCATCACCGTGGGTGACTTCGATCAGCGGCATCCCCGCCTCATCCATCGCCGTGGCTACATCCACCATCTCTTTCAGGCTGATCTGGTGGCGCTTTGCATGCATGCCGTCACGCAGGCTCATGTCGTGCAGACGGACTTTCTTACCTTGCAGATTCATTGTCTGTTCTCCTCCGTCCCAGGCTTATTGGCCGCGTGCCGGCAAATCGATAGCACCGCTCGCCGCTTCTTCGGCAAACATCTCGGCGGTACGCAGGCCCGCAGCGGTCATGATGTCCAGGTTGCCGGCGTACTTCGGCAGGAAGTCACCAAGTCCTTCCACTTCCATAAACATGGAAACGCGGTTGCCATCAAAGACCGGGCCGTTTACCAGGCGATAGCCCGGCACATATTTCTGCACCTCGGCCACCATCTGATGGACCGACTCGGTGATCGCATCCTGGTTCGGCTCGCCTTCGGTCAGGCAGTGCACGGTGTCTCGCATGATCAACGGCGGCTCCGCCGGGTTGATGATGATGATCGCCTTGCCTTTCTTCGCGCCGCCTACCTTCTCCACCGCGCCGGCAGTGGTACGGGTAAACTCGTCGATGTTCTGACGTGTACCCGGGCCCACGGAACGAGATGAAACCGTGGCGATGATCTCGCCGTATTCAACCGGCTGAACTCGGGAAACAGCTGCGACCATCGGGATCGTCGCCTGGCCACCGCAGGTCACCATGTTGACGTTCATCTCCAGGTTCTTGGCGTGCGCGGCCAGGTTGACCGGCGGCACACAGAACGGGCCGATGGCGGCCGGCGTCAGATCGACCATGATCACGCCAAGCTCATTCAGCTTGCGGCTGTTTTCGGCGTGGACATAGGCAGAGGTAGCATCAAACGCGACGCGGATATCATCTTCGATCACCTTGTCGAGAATGCCGTCGACACCCTCGGCAGAGGTTTTGATGCCCATTTCACGGGCGCGCTTGAGGCCTTCGGATTCAGGGTCGATACCCACCATCCAGACCGGCTCAATCCACTCTGAACGTTTCATTTTCATCAGCAGATCAGTACCGATGTTACCGGGGCCGATAATGACTGCTTTCAGTTTTTTGCTCATTAACCTATCTCCCGGTCACTTAATTAATCTGTGAACTCATGACGAGCAGGGCTCGATCCACGCTGAACGTTTCATTTTCATCAGCAGATCTGTACCGGCTTACCCCTGAAGAGCAGCCCGGGCCGATGATCACGGCATTAAGCTTCTTAGCCATATTGTTCTCACCCATTAAATGATGCTGATAACGCTCTCATGTACATCTGCGTCATAGAGCCGTTGCACATATTCGGCGCGCGTTTCTAGCAGCCGACGCTGATTCAGGTTGCCCTTATCGGTAACCTCGCCCTGCTCCAGAGACGGCGGCGTCTCCAGGATCAGTGCGCGGCAAACCCGCTGAGCTGAGCCTCGTGACTGCTTAGCCATCACGACCAGTTCGTTCTCAAGCGCACTGCGGACCGCCGGATTCGCCATCAGTTCGCTGCCGGTCATAGTGCCGTCCTTGTCCCCTGCCAGCTTGCGCATACCCGGACCGGGTACCAGCATCAGGCCCAGGTAATCCTGGTCATGGCCGGTGACGACCGCATCGGCCACCAGGTCGCCCAGGTACTTGTGCACATTGGCGCGGATCGTGGCGACACAGACCCAGGTACCGGTGCAGAGTTTGAAGTCTTCCGATACACGGCCGTCGAACAGGATCCCCTTGGAGGCATCTTCCGGGTCCACCAGGCGACCAGCATCGCCAATGCGGTAGAAGCCCTGCTCGTCAAAGGAATCCGCGGTGGTTTCCGGGTCGTTGAGATACTCGCTGAACACGTTCGGGCCCTTGATACGCATCTCCAGCTTGGAGCCGTTGGGCACAAAGCGGATCTGCACGCCCGGCAGCGGAATACCGATATTGCCGGCCTTTTCAAGACGCCAGTGAACGTTGGTGTTGGCCGGCGCGGTCTCGGTGGAGCCCCATTCAGTGGTGAAGAAAACGTCGTTCCCGGTCTCGGCACACATCTCCTTCAACTCATCCCAGATCGGGCCCGGCAGTGCCGCTGCGGCGTAAAACAGCATGTTGACGCTGGAGAAGAAGCTCTGGCGGAAGGATTCATCCTCGCGCAGATAACCCAGCAGCACTTCAAACCCCTTGGGCACGTTGAAGTAGAGGTTCGGCTTGATCTCCTTGAGATTGCGCACGCTCTCTTCGATCAGACCCGGCACCGGTTTACCGTTATCGATATACAGGGTGCCGCCGTTTCTGAGCACCAGGTTGAAGTTATGGTTGGTACCGAAGGTGTGGCTCCACGGCAGCCAGTCGAGGACACGCGGCGTATCACTTTCCAGGAAGGAGTAATACTGGGCCACCATCTGCTGGTTGGAGCAGAGCATACGCTGGGTGTTCACCACCACCTTGGGCACGCCGGTGGAGCCGGAGGTCAGCATGTACTTGGCGTGGCTTTCCGGCGTCAACGCGTTGAAACGCTCGGTTACCGCGTCGGTGGCCTGTGTATTGAGCAGCTGCTCAAACGGCAACACACCGTCGCTCTCCAGGTGATTGCGGGATGAGATAAATGTCTCGACACCCTCACAGGCGGCGAGCGCATCGGCAAACTGCAGCGCATCATCGGCATACACAGCGCAAGGGCGCAGCCGCTCAACAATTGATGCCAGTTTCTCGTGGGTTTTGGCCACCAGAGAATAGGCCACGGAGACCGAGGTCACCGGGATGCCGATATGCATGGCCGCCATCATGATCAGCGCGTGATCCACCGAGTTACCGGACAGGATCACCAGGGGACCACGGTCGGCCAGCCCCAGATTCAACAGCCCCTGGGCAACGCGGTGTACGGAGTTACGGAACTCACGATAGCCCAGCGCGCGCCAGCCCTCTCCCTGGCGTTCACCGATAAAGATCTGGTCGCCGCGCTCTTCAGCCCAGCGCTCCAGCCAGTCGCCGACGCAACGCTCATACGGCTTGAGCTCGGTTTGCGACGCCACAATGAAGGAACCATCCGGTTCCTGGGTTACCGACGTTTGGGTAGCCGGCAGCGAAGCGTAGATATTTTCACCCATAACTTAACCCTTCTTTTTGTACTTGTGGGCTTCTCAGCGCGAAGTGAGCACCAGACGTTCAAGTCCTTCGAAGTCGAAAGCGATCTCACTGTTTGGCGTAATCGGTACCATCGGCGCCATGGCCCCAGACAGCACGATCTGTCCGCGTTTGACCGGCACATCCAGCTCGATGAGCTTTTTCACCAGCCAGTGAGTGGCGTACAGCGGATTACCGAGACAGGCCCGACCGACACCCTTGATCTCGCCCTGAGGCGCACTGATCGTCAGCGGCAGTTCGCCGAAGTCGACGCCGCGCGGGCTGAAGGTTTTGGTACCGATCATGTAACGCGCGGAGGATGCGTTATCCGCGATGGTATCGACGATGCCGATCTTCCAGTCGCGCACCACGGAATCAACGATCTCGATCACCGGGAAAAAGAAGTCGATTTCGGCCTGCAGCTCCATCAGCGTGAGGTCACTGCGGTCGATATCGTTTTTGAATGCGAAGCCGATTTCACCTTCGGCCTTGGGGGCGATCAGGCCGCTGGTATCAAGTACCTCGCCCTGGCGCAGCTCCATATCCGCGAACAGCACACCGTAGTCGGGCTGGCCGACGCCGAGCTGCTCCTGAACCGCCTTGGACGTGAGGCCGATCTTGTAGCCGACCACGCGACCACCGTCGTCAACGCGGGCGGCATTGACCAGCTTCTGGATCGCGTAGGCATCATCCATATCGAAGTGGGGGTAAGCACCCGAGATGGGATCGATAGCGCAGGCTTCGGCTCTAGCTTTAATTATCTGCTGCGCAACAGCATTGAACTCTGAACTGGACATTAGAGGTACCTTTCTGACAGCTGGTTGACTCTCTGCAGGGACTCGACAAACTCTGTGTGCATCTCGTCGACGATGTCGAGGCAGCTCTTCACCTCTTTGGTCACGCCCACACCCTGGCCGGCAGACCAGACATCTTTCCAGGCCTTGTTGGCGGTGGAGATATCGCCGGAGAAGTCGATTACCTTGTCGTCGCCCTTGTCGTCCGGGGAGATGCCACACTTCTCGAGACTTGCGGTCATCCAGTTGGCCAGCACGCCGCTGACCGCCTTGGTTTCAACCACACCTTCCATGGCGGAATCGACCAGCATCTGCTTGTACTCATCGACAGCGAAGCTTTCGTCAGCAGCGATAAAGCGGGTACCGGACACCACAAAGTCAGCGCCTGCTGCCAGCATCCCGCCGATATCGTCACCCCGAGAGATACAGCCAGCGATGCCCAGTGGCCCATCCCAGAACTCACGTACTTCAGCGATAAAGGCCAGCGGGTTATAGCGACCGGTATGACCACCGGCGCCCTGGGTCACCAGGATCAGACCATCGACACCGGCTGCGATCGATTTTTTCGCCATGGCCGGGGTAATGACATCGGCGTAAACCTGGCCGCCGTAGCCCTTCACCACCTCCATCACCCGAGCCGGGGAGCCCAGCGCCGTGGAGACGATGGAGGGCTGATACTTGCGCACCAGCTCAATCTCACGATCAAAGCGGTCGTAGGTGGAGTGGACAATCATATTGAACAGCCAGGGCAGGCCTTCACCGCTGAGCTCGGCGTGGATTTCGGACATCCACTCATCGAGGGTTTCCACGCTGCGCGCATTGGCCGCCGGCAGGCTGCCAACAACCCCGGAACGTGCTGCAGCGATAGCCAGCTGCGGCGACGATACGAGAAACATGGGTGCCACCAGCAGCGGCAGTCGGGTGGTATCGAAAATACTCATTATTGTTATGCTCCCGTTTATTTCTTATCTGGCGACCCAACCGCCGTCACTGTGGATGACGCAACCGGTGGTCATCGGTGACTGCTCGTTGGAGGCCAGAACAACATAGAAGGCTGTGTGATCAGCAGGCGACGCGATCCGCTTCAGCGGCACCGCATTGGCGGCATTATCGCGGAAGCCCTGGATATGGTTCAGCGGCTGCGCCCGGTCGGAGATTCCGTCCACCGATTTCATCTCGGTATCGGTGGCTCCCGGAGATACGCCGTTCACCCTGACATCCGGCGCCATCTCGTAGGCCAACTGCTTAATCAATCCAACCACTGCGTGCTTAGCGGTAACGTAAAGAATGCCGCCGCCGCCGGGATAGAAGCCGGAGTTGGACACGGTGAGCACCACCGCTCCCTTACTCTTTTTCAGCTCTGCCATCGCGGCGCGAACGCCGTTCATGTAGCCCATCACGTTAACGTGGAACAGCTTGTCGAAGCTCTCTTCCAGCTGTTCCGGCGCGATCTTACGCAGCGGTACGAAGTAGTCGAACAGCGCGGCGTTGCCGACAAAGATATCGAGCTTGCCAAACGCGGCCACTGTTTCGGCAACGGCGCGCTCGTTATCTTCGTAACGGGTGACATCTCCGTGCACCGTGATCAGCTCATCCGGGTACGCGGCCTTCAGAGACTCCAGTTTCTCGGCGTTGATATCGAACACCGCGACCTTGGCGCCTTCAGCGATGTAGCGCTCGACCACGGCGCGACCGATGCCATCGGCACCACCCGAGACGAGCGCAACTTTGCTTTCTAGCGTTTTCATAGCGCCCTCACAGGAAGGTGTTGATGTTTTTGCAGCTCAGTGTCGCGTTCGGGATCAGGATCAGGCGTTTCTTCAGCTTGAAGCTGCCGCCCTCCTCTACCAGCACGTCGGTACGGCGCCCGTAGATGACATACTCTTCATCCATGCCGCGGCTACGCACGCTCTGAAACACCGAGTGGACCAGGTATTCACCGTCGGTTTCGCCGTAGTACACCTCGATATTGGAGACCTGGTGCACATTACGGGTACCCGGGTTTTCCGCCCAGGCGGAAGGCTGCTGGAAGCGCGCCACACGGCGCTGCAGGTCACGCAGCTTGTCGTCGAAGTAAGCCATGTGATCGCTGGCGTAGAAACCGTGCTCAAGCAGGTTTTCACGGCGACGGTTTTCGATGCCCGGCATCCAGTAGTGGACATCCTCGTGCATCAGCGCCAGCCATTCGTCGAACTTTTCCTCATCCAGCAGGCGGTACTCGCGAGCCAGGAAGCAGGACACCTTGTGGTGCTGCTCCATGGATACCGGGCGCAGCTCAACCTGAGTCTCAGTCTGGTTTGCCATGATTATTCAACCTCCGCCTTGCCAACGTTACGATCCGGGATCTCCGACCAGCTCTTCGCATTCAGATGGTCGTACCAGTGCTGGTAGTAGGCACGGGCGTTCGCCTCGTTAAGCTGCCCCTTGTAAACGTTGGCCGGCAGGTCGGTCTGTCGCTCCAGGGTGTTCATACCCAGGCCGATATAGAGATCCTGAGCACCGGTCACCTTGCCCTTGGAGGTCCGGGTGCAGTATTCCCAGTTCTCGCCATCGTCCATCTCGAACACGCCGGTGGGCGAGAAGGTCATCATTGCGCCCTTGCGCCACTTCTCTTTGATATCGTCCGGGGCGCTCTTGTTGACCAGCACCCAGCTGAACAGCTCGATCTTGTTCGGACCGCGCGGCTGCCAGACACGGATGGTGTTCTGCCCCGCCAGGAAGGAGAAGTTCGGGAAGATGGTGCAGGAGGACACCGACGCGACCATGTTGGAGCGGAACTCGCCCAGACGCTCTGCCACAGACGGTTTGATGGTATGGACATACTTGTTCAGCGCACTCTCACCGAGTACCGCCACGTTACCGACGGTATCCAGGGCAAATTCGTAGCCGTGACCGTTCCAGTTAACGGAGTAGGACTCTTCAAAATCGCTGACCTTGGCCACCGCACCGCCGAGCATGGCACGGGCTGCGGAGTCGTGGGTCCAGCCGGCGTGCAGGATATCGCCGACGAAGTTTTCCGCCGCGATCTTCCAGTTACATTCATAGGTGGAGCGGATACAGCCACCGGCAAACTCGGTGCCGCCTTCCTGGTTGTCGAACAGCGCATCCAGGTACCAGGTCATCGGACCGAGGTACTCTTTCAGGGTCGGTGCTTCCGGATCGAAGGTGGCAAATACCAGCCCCTTCCAGGAATCGACCTGGGCAACTTCCTTCAGACCCCATTTGGACTTGTCGAAGTCGCTGGCTTCATAGATGCCGGACTCATGCTGACCCACCAGGTTACCGGCGGTATTGAACGACCAGCCGTGGTAGTTACAGATAAAGCCACGGGTGCTGCCGGACTCGGCGAAACAGACCTTGTTGCCACGGTGCGGGCAGGCGTTAAGGAAAACCTTGATACCACCATCTTTCTGGCGCACGACGATCACTTCGTCTTCACCCATGGTGGTGGTGATGTAGTCACCGGTCTTCGGAATCTGTGATTCGTGGGCGACAAACAGCCAGCAGCGGGCGAAGATTTTCTCCAGCTCCTGCTCGTAAATCGCCTTATCAGAGAAGATCTTGCCGGAGATACGGCCGTTCTCGATATCACAGAATTCGCTCAGATTTTCCAGGCTATCCGTAACGTCTACAGTTTTTATTATGTTGCTCATCAGTCTCTATCCTCTAACCTTTGGCAATCAGAGCCGCATCCGCCGCTTCGACGAGGGCGTAGATATCATCGCCTTCCACCTCAACCGGGTAGGTGCGCAGATCGATTTCACAGGGGAAACCCATCGCCTTGCCGGTCGGGATATGGAACTGACCCCAATGCACCGGGCAGACGATCAGATCATCTTCCACATCGCCTTCCGCCAGTGATGCTGTTGCGTGGGTGCACAGATCCGCCGTTGCGTAGTACTGACCACCGAGGTTATAAACGGCGATATCACCGTGCTCGCTGTTATCGATTTTCTTAACTTCGTTTTCCGCCAGGTCAGATACCTTGCAGAGAAATACCTTATCCATCTCGCCCCTCACGCTACCTTGAGTTCAATGAATCCGAGCCCGGTCACCCACTCCGGCACCGGCTGGTATTCAACCAGATCGGTACTCACCGGATTGACGGCCGCCATGGCACACAGAAAGTTGCGGATCTCCATCGCACCGTTACCGCCCTCTTCGAGAATCTCTTCATTGCTCAGAGAGGCCAGGCCATCCATATCCAGGCTGCAGCAGCTGTCGATCACGCGGCGGTCAAACGCTTCGTTGACCTTGCCGGACTCTTTGGTACCGACCCAGTGGCTGATGCCGCCACTACCGATCACCGCAACCTTGTCATCACCGGCGAAGGCTTCAATCGCCGCATTCATCTGCGCACCCAGCTCACGGGAACGCTCGGTGGTGATGTAGGGGTCCACCGCGCTGGCCAGATACACCGGAATCGCCGCGATACTGCGACCGCTCAACTCTTCAGCGCGACGCACGATCAACTGGTGCGGAATAGAGAACGAGTGATCGGTGGTGAAAGAGCGGGCTACGGACCAGTCAAAACCGTTCTCTGCACCGTGCTCGGCAATGGCCGTTGCCAGCGCTTCGTTGTTCTCGATCTGGCCACGCTTGAGGCCAGGAAGCTGATCCAGCGGACCTTCCAGGTGACCGGTCGCGATGCAGTACTTCGGCAGACAGGTAGTGCCAAACAGCATGTAGTGATCGTTGCCGACGATGATCACGGTGGTTGCACCGCTATCCGCCAGACGCTGAGCGCAGGTTTCAAACGCGCCCCATACCTTTTCAGCCTTGTCCGCGGGCGCCGCATCACCGGCGACAAACATGACCGGATCATGCGGCACCAAAAATCCGCCAACTATCTGTGCCATATCTGCTTACCCCTTGATTGACGCTGAGTACTCGGATTCAGAGCCGAGCTTTTTGTTATAAGAAGACATCTGTCGATCGGGAGACATCTCGATCCAGTAACCCATTGTCAGCATCGGATTCACGCCAACCTCCTGGAGCTTTTTGACGTCAAACTCCAGGATCATGCGGACATCCTCGGCATCCAACGGGAAGCGGCCGAGGAACTTTTCCGGGTTTTCTTTGAATTTTTCTTTTGAGAACCGGTCGATCGACAGGCTCCACAACACCCGTTCCAATACATCTCGTTTCATCAGACTTACCCGCCAATAAAGCTGGTTACGATATTGAGAAACTTCTGTTTCTGTTCCGTCTGCACCCAGTGACCGCACTGTGCGAACACGAACAGGTCGGCATTGGGAATATTCTCTGCCAGGGCAAGGCCACACTGCAGCGGCACCACGCCATCCTGACGACCGTGCAGAACCAGGGTCTGGGCCTTGATGTTGCGAACTGCCTTTTCCGGGAACGCCTTGACCATGGTTTCGCCATCTTCAGACGGCTTGGGGATCAGCTTACGCAGCGCTTCCTGGGCACCGGCACGGGCGCTGGCCTCGTAGCGGGACTGCACCAGTTCATCGGTGATCAGGCTCTTGTCGTAGGGGAAGAGCTCCATCAGCGCACGCATGTTCTCGACGGACGGCTCATACAGCCAGGCGCCAGCCAGGCCCTTGGTCTGCGGGAATGTGCCTGCAGGCGTACCCAGCAGCACCAGCTTGTCGAGACGCTCAGGATTGAACAACCCAAGACCGAGACCAACAGCACCACCGAAGGAGTTACCCACCAGGGAAGCGCGATCGATACCCAGCGCATCCATGAACTCAACCAGGTGGTTTACCCAGAACTTGATGTCGTACTCGGTACCGTCTTTGAACTCGGTAAAACCGAAGCCGGCGATATCCGGAACGATGACGTGAAAGTTCTCTGCCAGCTGGTCCATGACACCGCCCCAGTTGGTCCAGCCTGATACGCCGGGGCCTGAACCATGCAGCAACAGCAGGGGTGCACCCTGGCCACATTCGAAGTAGGCAGTCTCATGACCCGCTGCCTGAACGTACTTGCGATCCGCTTCGACCATCTCTTCCTCCACACTCAACATACACAACTGTATGGCGAATATAATCACCCTATTGATGTGCGTCAATGCCTGGAGGCTTTCGAAAAAACGGGCCGGCAGGCGCTTTAAAAACACCGGAAAAATACAAATAAAACTATATATATCAATGAGTTGAAAAATTTAAGAAGAGCGTATTAGGCTGTGTTTTTCTCATCTAATAGATGAGTTTTTTTATTTATTTTTTTATCCTGGCCAGACAGCCACTGCAAAAGTCCGACAAAAAATACACAGATGTAGCGGGTTAAGGAGATTGTTTTGAGAACATCTATCAGTCGCACCGTCCATACAGGACTGCATTCTCATGAATTTTTCGCAACCGATGGAAAGACGGGAACTCTCGCCCTGATCTTTCCCACCTGGGCGGGTATCAGCGCATTTGAAAGGGAGGTCGCAAAGCGTCTTAACGGCATGGGGCTGGATGCGGTCATTGTCGACTACCACGGCAGTCGCACAGATCTCACCTCCATGGAGGGACGCCAAGAGGCGATGCAAAACCTGGTGGCGGACTTCGAAGCGTTGCGCCAGCATCTGCAGACACTGAAGTCAGAGATCGAGCGGGAGCTTGGCGCCTACGAGAACAAACTTAGCCTGGGCTATTGCCTCGGCGGGCTCTGCACCCTGCAACTCGGGCTTATCGATAGCGAGCTGCGCGCCTCGATCAGCTTCCACGGCCTGCTCTCTTTCCCGAAAGACCTGCCCGCCCTGACGAGCGGATGCCGCTTTTTGATCCTGAACGGCAGCGCCGACCCAATGGTGACGCGCCAGGAGATCGCAGAGACGCTGGACTACTTCGATCAAAACCAGCTCGACATGTCGTTTATCAGCTTCAGCGGAACCGCACATTCGTTCGCCATACCTGGCTCGAACAACCCTGCGGCCGGAGTCGCATACAGCCCTCTCGCGGACCGGCGTTCCTGGCGACTGGCAACCGATCTGATTGCAGAGGTCAGCGAAGCCAACAAGGCCAGTGAAGGAAAAGACGCTTAAGAGGAACCTTCAAGCAGACAGGAGGCGCCACAAATGATCAATGCCCCAAATACGGCGTACGCTGAGGCCCCGCTTAAACATAAAGTAGGGCCAGGTACGCCTGAAAAGCTGATTTTTTCGCAGGGGTGAAGCACTGCCAGGCAGGGCCAAAACGACAGGGAGTTAACTGAAAAACGCCCGCAGTGCCCGGGCCGTCTCTTCCGGCGCCTCTTCGGGCACAAAGTGACCTGCAGGTAACGCCTCGCCACACAAGTCTTTTGCCCAACGCGCCCAGATCTCCAGCGGCGATGCCTTGCCGACCGCTCCTGCAGCGCCCCAGAGCGCCAGCACCGGCATTTCGAGCTTACCCTTAGCAAGACTTTCCTGGTCGTGTAAACGGTCAAACAACCAGGCTGCACGGTAGTCGTCGCAGCCCGCTCGAACCACAGCAGGATTCCGGTTACTCAGCAGGTAATCTTCCAGCGCTTCCTCATCGAACTTGAAACCAGGTTTAACCCAGCGCTGCATCAGGGCGAGCGCAAAACGGTCACCACGTCCCTCGAGCAGCATCTCCGGCAATGGATAGGGCTGCGCCAGAAAACTCCAGTGAAACATCCCCATAAACGCCTCGCCGCTGGCTGCAAACAGATCCAGTGTGGGAATGATATCGATAACGGCGAGTCGTTTGACCGCTTCCGGCTGATCGAACGCCAGCCGGTAAGCGACCCTGGCGCCGCGGTCATGGCCGGCAACATGGAAGGAATCAAAGCCAAGATGCCGCATGGTCGCCAGCTGATCCCGCGCCATCTGCCGTTTGCAGTAAAGCTCCGGCCTGGCCTCATCGAGGGGTTTCTCGGAGCGACCATAACCGCGCAGGTCGGGGATCACCAGGGTAAAAGAGCGGGCCAGAACAGGCGCCACTTTCTTCCAGATCATCCGCGTTTGCGGATAGCCGTGCAGCAGCAGTAGCGGCGGCCCCTCGCCGCCCACCAGTGCATCAACTGTAATCCCATCACCGGGCACTCGAACCCGCTCGAAGCCTGCAATCAGGCCATCCTTTTCCATACGTCCACCAGAGTATTTTTTCTTACAGGCTAAAGAGATCAAGCCGGCAATCTATACGCTGAGTGAAAGGTTCAGACACTAAGAATATGCACTTTGATATTGCACAGGTTCATTATTCCGACGAAGTGGAAAGACTGAAAAGTAAGAAACTTAAAGGAGCTAGCTAGCCAGATTTAATATGCGGATTTAAAAACCACCTCACTGGGAGGTAGCTTTCTCGATAGCGGCCGCTCTTTTTTCCGCTTCTTCATTCATGTACTCGTTCATCTGTACACCAAACTCTTTGACCTGCTGGGGTGTCGTCGGCACCTGGGGAGCATCCTGGGATGAGAGCGCGTCAACCGTTTCGGATGGCTGCACGACACCAGGACCGATCTGCTTGTAAACGAGCAGCCCCACCAGCAATACGGCACTCAGTATGATGATTAGCCTCACAGAAGCTCCTCCTGCAACCCAATCATTGATCTTGCGGTCTGATAGCAAGTCACGCGGCACGCTCCTGGGCTTTTTCCTCAAGCAGATCGATCAGCATCCGCTCAACCCGACTTCCGCCTACGCCGATACGCTGCGGCTTTGTGATCTCCCCCAATAACTGAGCCGCACGCGAGAAATCGGCGCGGGCAAAGAGACCAACGGACTCCACTAGTTGAAGCGCAAGATCACGATTGTCGCTAGACTCCTTCTCGCGAATAAGCGCCGCACAGCCATCCAGTCCGCTAAGGCCTCCTGTCGCCGCGTGAATACCCGCCACATGCAAGGCGATAAACGGGTGTGCCAACATTCCTTCGAACCGCGCTGTCAGCTCCGCTACCGCCGGGGTCAGCGGCGAGGTTTCTCCCGTTTTCAGATAATCGCGCAGCAGAAAGCCGCCGCAATCCGCCAGTGTCAGTACCGGGCCGCAGGTGGTAGTTTCCGGGGCGCTGTAACGCTGGTAGCGCGCCCAGGCTTCATCCCGCTTGCCCACCTGCCACTCGGCCAGTGCCAAATGCCACTGCAGGTGCCCATACAGAGCGCCACCCTCTGCGGTCGCTTTATGCCGATCAAGCCAGGTATGAATCAGTGTCTCGGCCTCATCCGGCACACCCAGATCATGCAGAATGTGAGCATAGCCGTGGATGGTGTAGAGGGAATGCGGCCGCAGTTTCAGCGCCCGCTCCTGAACCTCCCGCCCCTGCGCCGGATCTCCCGCTTCACTGATGGCAAAACCCAAACGCGCCAGGAACGCCCAGTCATCACCCAACGTCGTCTCGGAAGCTTGAAGAATATTTAGAACCCGGGACAGTTTTTCCGGGCCACCATAAAAAATCAGGTAGCCGGATAACTGGGAGATGATCAGCAGATCACCGGGGTTAGCGGCAACATAGGCCTCGGTTTGCGCAAGGTTTGCGTAAGGATCGGTCAACAAACCGATCAGCGCTTCGATATGAGCCTGCTCCCAGGACGTCGCCTGTTGGGCCAGGAACTGGGCCTTGGCGCGCAGGTCATCAGCGGCAGGATCGTTTCCGTCCTTGGCGAGCATGTAGCGAGCAGCCATGGCCAGCGCAAATTCCGGGTCCTGCTCCAGCGCACTATCGAGCAGCTCTTTAGCGCCAGATTCGGAGCCCAGAATCCGATCTACTGCATCCAGGTAATTCTGCGCCGCCTGCTCCGAGTCGCTAGTGATCGCCATGCCGGAACGCGGATCGTTCATACTTCGAACCTCTGGAGTTAAAGACCAACAGGATGTTAATTGGCTGTGCTCGATAGCAGTGTAGTTCCATTCACACAAAGCGGACCGGCACCGAGGTTGCGCGCCATTTCAGTTGATTCACTCCTGCCTGACCAGCAATAGGAACAACCACTTCCGCACAGCGCCCCATCCTCTTTAGGGACTCCTTTTACCCTTAATTTCAAATCACAGGCCAGTTTTTCCATAACCGCATAGGAGTCTGACTAAAAAGGTGTTTTGGCCTTTCTGCTGATCTTGTCTAAGTTTCATAGGCCCCATCATCGAGGACAACCCGCATGGCCAGCAAAGCTTACGTCCCCCTTCTTCTCGGCACCGGTCTTTTCCTTTCCGGCATAGCAGCGGCACAAGACAGTGCAGATACCATCTATATGGGTGGCTCTATCCTGACGATCAATGACGCTCAGCCGAGAGCTGATGCCGTAGCCGTGAAAGATGGCCAGATTCTGGCAGTCGGCGACCTGGCCGAGGTCACTTCGTTTCAGACCGACACAACCCAACTGATCGACCTGGAAGGTCGGGCACTGCTGCCCGGTTTTGTCGACAGCCATGGCCATGTGGTGATGGGCGGCATTCAGGCCCTGTCAGCTAACCTGCTTGCGCCGCCGGATGGCAAAGTCACCGATATCGCCAGCTTGCAGCAGAGCCTGCTCAACTGGGCTGAAACCAATGCCGAGGCGGTCAAACAGGTCAAAATGATCATCGGTTTCGGCTACGACAACGCCCAGCTCAAGGAGCTCAGACACCCTACCCGGGAGGACCTGGACGCGGTCTCCACCGAATACCCAATAATGATCGTGCACCAGTCAGGCCACCTGGGTGTGGCGAATTCGAAAGCGCTGGAGATGGCCGGCATCAACGCATCCACGGAGAATCCCGCCGGCGGTGTCATTCGCAGGGATAGTAACGGCGAGCCAAACGGCGTGCTGGAAGAGTACGCTTTTTTCACAACGCTGGTGCCGATGCTGTCTGAGCTCGGCCCCGAGGGACTCCAGGCCTTTGCCGCGGCCGGTGCAAAGATGTGGGCACAGTTCGGCTATACCACCTCTCAGGATGGCCGCTCTTCCGGCGGCGTCGTTGAAGCGCTGAAAGCGGTAGACCTGGCCGGCAAGCTGCCGATCGACGTTATCGCCTTTCCCGACGTTCTCGAAGCCAAAGACTACCTGGAAGCCAATGTTTCAAACGACTACACAGGTCATGTTCGGGTCGGCGGCTGCAAGCTGACCATCGACGGTTCCCCCCAAGGCTTCACCGCCCTGCGTGACCGCCCCTATTACGACCCGGTAGGTGATTATCCGGAAGGTTATGCTGGCTATGCTGCAGTGACCATGGAGCAGGTACAGGACTCAGTAAACTGGTGCTACCAGCACGACATACAGGTGATCACCCATGCCAACGGCGAGGGCGCATCCGATATGCTTATCGATGCGTTGAAGAACGCGCAACAAACCTATGGCGATCCGGGCAACCGCCCGGTACTGATTCACGGTCAGTTCCTGCGTGAGGACCAGGTGGACAGCTACAAGGAGCTGGGCGTATTTATGTCACTGTTCCCGATGCACACCTTTTACTGGGGCGACTGGCACCGGGACCACACCGTCGGCCCGGTTAACGCCGAGAACATCTCGCCGACCGGCTGGGTACGTGCACGCGATATGATGTTCGGCTCCCACCATGACGCACCCGTAGCCTTCCCCGACAGCATGCGCATACTCGACGCCACAGTTACCCGGCGCACCCGCTCCGGCGATATCCTGGGGCCTACGCAACGCGTTGACGTGATGACAGCACTCAAGGCGATGACCATCTGGCCCGCCTGGCAGCAGTTTGAGGAAAACAGCAAGGGCAGCATCGAGAAAGGCAAGGTCGCCGACTTTGTCATCCTGTCTGCAGACCCGACCGCCATCGACCCGGAAACCCTGGATCAACTCCAGGTACTCATGACCATCAAGGATGGCGAAGTTGTCTATCAAGCGAATGGCGAGATGGCCGCGAACGCACTGCGACGCCCACCGTTGATTGCGGACCAGGAAAACGCACATCACCTGCTGGATGCCTGGCATCAGGGAGTCAACTGAGCTGGGCCGTTCATTAACCACCCCATAACGAAAAAGGCCGCATAACGCGGCCTTTTCATCGTGCTAGACAGACTGAATCAAGCTGCCTGAGCGCTCAGCTTCTGAGCCGCCAGCTTGGCAGCCGGGTGCAGCTCTTCGCCGCCCTGCTCTACATACTCGCCCAGCATCTGTTTCATCCGGCGTGACCAGAACTTCTGAACATGGCCGGCGATCATCTCAGCCACGGCGTTTTCATCGCCGGCGCTGATGTTGTTGATAGCGATCTGGTTGATCATCTGGACCAGTCGGTCCATTTCACTCTGCGACATTATTTTGCTCTCGCTAAGCTAATTTGTTCTTCGGTTATACCGCTCTGAGCGGCCGCACTGGTGGTATAAACCACATGGCGTCCGGTGCGGGCAAAGCCTACCAGGTTCATTCCGGCCATCGATGCATGCTCCACGGCCAGCGCGGTGGGGGCCGATACCGCCACCAGCGTCGAGATACCCATGGCATTGCACTTGTTGACCATCTCGTAACTGGCGCGGCTGGAGATCAGGACGAAGCTATCCTCATTAGCAGGATAATCATCGCGATCTTCTGCACGGGCGCCGATCAGCTTGTCCAGTGCGTTATGACGACCCACATCTTCTCTGAGCAGCAGGATATTGCCGCCCAGATCACACAGGGCCGCACCATGCACCGCGCCGGTGACGGACTGCAGCGGCTGATTCTGCCGCAGCTGCGCCAGGGCGTTTTCAATGCTCTCACCGTCTGGCAACGCCAGTGCTGGGACAGGCTTGGGCGTGGCCACCGCTTGCTGCAGCGACTCGGCACCGCAGAGACCGCAGCCGGTGCGACCGGCCAGGTTACGGCGGTGCTCCTTGAGCTTTGCAAAGCACTCGCTGGCGATCTCGATATGCAGCTCGATGCCCTGTTTCTGCGGTACCTGCTCCACACCGTAGAGCTGCTCCGGCCGCTCGATGATCCCTTCCGACAGGCTGAAACCCAGCGCAAAGTCGTCCAGGTCCATCGGGCTTGCCATCATCACCACATGGGAGAGGCCGTTGTAGACAAGCGCTACCGCGACCTCTTCCGCCAGCAGGTCCTGAGCCGTTGCCGACTCAGCACCCCGACGCTGCGTGACCCTGAACGCTTTGCGGCCCGGGTTGGCGCTCATTACTGAGCTTCCGCCGCCGCGGCAGCCGCTTCCTTGAGGAAGCTCTGCTGACGTTCGTGGTTGTCGTGGAAGTTCTTCTGCCATTCAGACGGCTGAGTCACTTTCTCGACCTGCACCGCGGTCACCTTGTACTCCGGACAGTTGGTTGCCCAGTCGGAGTTATCGGTGGTGATCACGTTGGCACCACTGTGCGGGTGGTGGAAGGTGGTGTAGACCACGCCCGGCTGCATGCGCTCGCTGACGAGAGCCCGCAGTACGGTATGACCTGCACGGCTGGAGATACCCAGCCAGTCGCCATCCTTGATACCACGCTCTTCCGCATCATACGGATGCACTTCGAGAATATCCTCGTCATGCCAGGCCTGGTTGTCGGTACGACGGGTCTGCGCACCCACGTTGTACTGGCTGAGGATACGACCGGTGGTCAGCAACAGCGGGTAGCGGCGGCTTGAGCGCTCGGTGGTAGCCACGAACTCGGTAATCGCGAAGTGAGCCTTGCCATCGCCGATCGGGAAGTTTTCCACGTGCATGATCGGTGAACCCACCGGATGCTCGTCGTTACACGGCCACTGCAGGCTGCCTTCCTGTTCCAGTTTTTCGTAGCTGACGTTCTTGAAGCTCGGCGTCAGGCTGGCGATCTCGTCCATGATCTCGGACGGATGGCTGTAGTCCATCGGGTAGCCCAGGGCGTTGGACAGCTCGACGGTCACTTCCCAGTCTTCCTTACCGGCGATCGGCGGCATCACCTTGCGAACGCGGTTGATACGGCGCTCGGCGTTGGTGAATGTACCGTTCTTCTCAAGGAAGGTGGAGCCCGGCAGCAGCACGTGTGCGAACTTGGCGGTCTCGTTAAGGAAAATATCCTGCACGATCAGGCAGTCCAGCGCGCGCAGCGCCTGTTCGACGTGCTGGGTGTTCGGGTCGGACTGAGCGATATCCTCGCCCTGTACGTACATGGCGCGGAATTGACCGGCGATAGCGGCATCGAACATGTTCGGGATACGCAGGCCCGGCTCGTGATCAATCTCTACACCCCAGACCGCTTCAAAGCGGCCACGGGCAACCGGATCAGCCACGTGCTGGTAGCCCGGCAGCTCGTGCGGGAAGGAGCCCATGTCGCAGGAACCCTGCACGTTGTTCTGACCACGCAGCGGATTCACACCCACACCTTCGCGGCCGATGTTGCCGGTGGCCAGCGCCAGGTTGGCGATACCCATTACCATGGTGGAACCCTGGCTGTGCTCGGTGACGCCCAGACCGTAGTAGATCGCAGCGTTGCCGGCGGTCGCGTAGGTGCGCGCAGCCTGACGGATGTCGGCAGCAGCAACCCCGGTTACCGCTTCCATGTGCTCCGGTGAGTGGCGCTCGTCGGAGATGAAATCACGCCATTTGCTGTAGGCATCGCCTTCGCAACGCTTGGCGATGAATTCCTTGTCTTCCAGACCTTCGGTCACCACCACGTGTGCCAGCGCGTTAACCAGGGCCACGTTGGTACCCGGTCGCAGCGGCAGGTGCATGGAGTCGTTCAGGTGCGGTGTATCCAGCAGGTCGATATGACGCGGATCAGCCACGATCAGGCTGGCGCCCTCACGCAGTCGGCGACGCATCAGGGAACCGAATACCGGGTGCGCGTCGGTGGGGTTGGCACCGATCACCAGCACGCAGTCGGACTGCATCACGGAATCAAACGTCTGGGTACCCGCGGACTCACCGAGAGTCTGCTTCAGACCATAGCCGGTGGGGCTGTGGCAGACACGGGCACAGGTATCGGTGTTGTTGTTACCGAAACCGGCACGGATCAGTTTCTGAACCAGGTAGGTTTCTTCGTTGGTGCAGCGAGATGAGGTGATACCACCGATACTCTCGCGACCGTGTTCAGCCTGGATCTCTTTCAGACGACGAGCGGCGAAGCCGATGGCCTCTTCCCAGCTAACTTCCTTCCACGGCTGATCGATGGAGTCACGAATCATCGGTGCGCGGATACGATCTTTGTGAGTCGCGTAACCAAAGGCGAAACGGCCCTTGACGCAGGAGTGACCGTGGTTCGCTTCACCGCCCTTATAGGGAGTCATACGAACAACCTGGTCGCCCTTCATATCAGCCTTGAACGAGCAGCCCACACCGCAGTATGCGCAGGTAGTGACAACGCTGTGCTCCGGCTGACCCATTTCGATGACGGAGTTTTCCATCAGCGTGGCGGTCGGGCAGGCCTGGACACAGGCACCGCAGGAGACACACTCGGAGTCGAGAAAGTCTTCGTCCTGGCCAGCAGCGACCTTGGAGTCGAAACCGCGGCCATCGATGGTCAGTGCGAAGGTACCCTGAACTTCGGAGCAGGCACGCACGCAGCGTGAGCAGACGATGCATTTGCTGGCATCGAAGGTGAAGTACGGGTTAGAGGTGTCTTTCGGCGCATCCAGATGGTTCTCGCCATCGAAGCCGTAGCGCACTTCACGCAGGCCGACAGCACCCGCCATATCCTGCAGCTCGCAATCGCCGTTGGCCGGACAGGTCAAACAGTCCAGCGGATGATCGGAGATGTACAGCTCCATGATGTTGCGACGCAGCTTGGCGAGCTTTTCGTTCTGGGTGGTCACCTTCATGCCGGCTTCGGCCGGCGTGGTGCAGGACGCCGGCGTGCCGCGACGACCTTCGATCTGCACTGCGCAGATACGGCAGGAGCCGAAAGACTCCAGGTTATCGGTGGCACATAGCTTCGGAATGTTGATATCGGCCAGCGCGGCGGCACGCATGACGGAGGTGCCTTCCGGCACGCTGATCTCAACGCCGTCGATCTCCAGTGTCACCAGTTTTTCGCTCAGTGACGCCGGGGTACCGTAGTCTTTGTTCGGATCAAAATGCTGCAACATGATCAGGCCTCCTCCAGCACGCTGTTAAGGTGCTCACTGGTTGAGTGTTTAACGAAGTCTTCCCCAAAGTGCTTAACCGCACTCTGAACAGGGAAGGGAGTCATGCCGCCCATGGCACAAAGAGAACCGTCCAGCATGGTCTCGCAAAGGTCGGAAAGCAGTTCCAGATTGGCATCCACATTCTGACCGGCGCGGATACGGTCGATTACCTCGACGCCGCGGGTAGAACCGATACGGCAGGGAGTGCACTTACCGCAGGACTCGGCAACGCAGAACTCCATGGAGAAACGCGCCTGCTCGCCCATGTCGACGGTATCGTCGAACATCACCACGCCACCGTGACCGAGTACGGCGCCGACCTTGGCAAACTCTTCATAATCCAGCGGTGTATCCCACTGGCTTTCCGGCAGGTAAGCGCCCAGCGGGCCACCGACCTGAACCGCACGCAGCGGACGCCCGTTACGGGTACCGCCGGCAAAATCAAACATCAGCTCGCGCAGGGTAGGACCAAACGCCAGCTCAACCAGACCGCCCTGCTTGACGTTACCAGCCACCTGGAACGGCAGCGTACCGCGTGAACGACCCATACCGCAGTCAGCGTAGGCCTGGGCACCCTTGTCGAGGATGAACGGCACCGCCGCAAGGGACAGTACGTTGTTGACCACGGTGGGCTGACCGAACAGACCCACGATGGCCGGTAGCGGCGGCTTGGCACGGACCAGACCGCGCTTGCCTTCAAGGCTCTCCAACAGCGAGGTTTCCTCACCGCAGATGTAGGCGCCAGCACCGACACGCACTTCCAGATCGAAGTGACGACCGCTGCCGAGGATATCTTCACCCAGCAGGTTGTTGGCGTAGGCGCTTTCGATGGCCGCATTCAGGTTCTTGTCAGCCAACGGGTATTCGGAGCGCAGGTAGATGTAACCCTGGGTCGCACCCACGGCGAGACCGGCGATGGTCATGCCTTCGATCAGCATGAACGGATCGCACTCCATCACCAAGCGGTCGGCGAAGGTACCGGAGTCGCCTTCGTCAGCGTTGCAGACGATATATTTCTGCTTCTGCTGTTCCGGGGAGTTGGCATCCAGCACGGTCTGCCACTTGATACCGGTAGGGAACGCTGCACCGCCACGGCCACGCAGGCCGGAGGCTTTCACAGCATCGACGATGCCCTGGGCTTCCAGTTTCAGTGCGTTGCGCAGACCCTTGTAGCCGTCATGAGCTTCATAATCACTCAGCGACAGCGGATCGGTAACACCGGCTCGGCTAAAGGTCAGACGCTGCTGACGCTTAAGGTAGGGAATCTCTTCAACCAGACCTACAGCCAGCGGATGAGCGGTTTCACCGCTCCAGAACTCGGCCGCGAACAGGGAGTCCACGTCTTTCACCGTTACCGGGCCGTAGCCGAAACGACCTTCCGGCGTATCCACTTCAATCAGCGGATCCAGCCAGTAGAGTGCACGGGTACCGTTGCGCACGATCTCGAGCTCAACGCCCTGCTCTTTTGCCGTCGCTTCGATAACGCGGGCAACGCGATCCGCACCCAGAGCTTTCGCCGTGGTGTCGGAGGGAATATAGATACGGGTAGCAGCCATCACAGAACTCATCACAACACCTCCAGGCGTTCGGTACGCAGCTCATCGACCAGTTCGTCGAAGCTCTCCGGTGTCATGCGGGCGTAGATTTCGTCGCCTACACGCACAGATGCGCCGCAGGAGCAGTTACCCAGACAGTAGACCGGCTCCAGTGTGACCGCACGATCAGCGGTGGTGCCATGATAGTCCACACCCAGAGTCGCCTTGGCATGGGCTTCCAGCTCGCGGGATCCCTGCGCCTGGCAGGCTTCAGCACGGCAGATCTCCACCACGTGGCGCCCCGGCTGATGGGTGCGGAAGTGATGATAAAAGCTGATCACGCCGTGTACTTCAGCACGGGACAGCTTCAGCGCGGGCGCAATCAATGCCACCGCCTCTTCCGGCACATAGGCGAAACGGTTCTGAATTGCATGAAGAATCGGAAGCAGCGCTCCCGGCTTTGACTTAAGCTCATCGATGATGGCTTGCGCAGCTGTCGGCTCCCAGCTAACGCTTCCCGGTGTATTCATTGTTATTCCTCCAACCGCCAAATATGAACCACACTGCATATTTTGACGGATGTATTGCTCTTATAGTGGCGGTCAAATTACCATCAGGGGCAGATATTCCAAATATGAAAAACAATGCCTATTTCAAAAACAGCGCATAAAATCGATATCGTTCCGACCTGGTCTTTTCGTGATGATCAGGGTCGCACACTCGACCCTCAGCTATTTATCCTGCTGCGACATATAGAGAAGGATAAAAAGCTCACCAGCGCCGCCGCCAAGGCCGGAATCTCCTATCGCCACGCCTGGAACCAACTCAACAAGTGGGCCGATTTTTTCGGCACCCCACTGGTGGAGCTGGAGAAAGGCCGTGGCGCTCACCTAACCGCGCTGGGCGATAAACTGCTTTGGGCGGAGAAGCGCGTGATCGCCCGCCTGGAACCCCAGCTGGACAACATCACCTCTGAGCTCAATCTGGAACTTTCCCGACTACTAGAGGGTAGTAGGCCAAGCCTGCGTTTGCATGCCAGTCACGGTTACGCGGTGGAGCTGCTGCCGCGCTTCGCCCAGGGGTTTGAACTGGATCTGCAGTATCGCCATGGTCAGGAAGCGCTGGCATCTCTCGCCAGGGAGCAGTGCGATATGGCGGGCTTTCACCTGCCGGTGGAAGCGATCGACTCGGAGATGCGCACTCAGGCGCAGAAACTGCTCAAACCCCGCGCCCATCGCATAATCCGCTTTATCACCCGTCAGCAGGGGTTGATGGTACAGCCGGGCAACCCGCTCAATATCACCTCGATCAGCGATCTTGCCCGGGAGGATATCCGCTTTATCAACCGAGAACCGGGCTCGGGCACACGGCAACTGCTGGAAGCGCTGATGCATCGCGCATCTATAGAGGTCAACGAGTGGCTCGACAGCAGCGGTGTGGAGTACACCCACTCGGCGATCGCCGCCCATGTGGCCGCCGGCATGGCCGATACGGGGTTTGGTGTCCAGGCCGCCGCCAGCCAGTTCGGGCTCGACTTTATTCCGCTGGCACAGGAGCAGTACCTGCTCGCCTGCCATCAGCGCACTCTTTCTATGCCCGCCGTAAAGACTTTGCTGAGCAACCTGCAAAGCGAAGCCTTCAGCAACGAGGTAGATAAACTCCCTGGCTACAGGGCAGAACAAAGCGGAGAAATCTGCATGCCGGATGAGATTCTTTCCGGCGAATCCGGCATCTGATTGCTAGGCTTGGAGAAAACACGCGATTAAACGGCATAGGAGAGACCCATGATCTACCTGACCGCGCTACTGTTTCTCGCTGGCCTGGGCATAGAGTTCGCCGGCCTGCTCGGTATGGGCTGGAGCTGGATTATCGGCGGAGCCGCCATCACCCTCATTGGTGGGGTGTTTTGGGGAATTGCGCCGCGGGGCAATGAAATGGAGCACTGAGCTCTGTCTTGAACACAAAAGGTAGGAGGCGCGCCCTCACGCCGATGGAACCCGGCATAGCAGTTATTTAAAACGCCGGTGGTTAATCGCGACGGGGACGTCGCTCCTACGAATCAGCTTTAATCTTTCAACGACATCAGCCCTTCAACGACATCAAAATAGAAACCGCTTCCTGGCGCTGCTGCTGATCGTAGATATCGTTGGTAAACATCAGCTCGTTCACCGGGTAGGTCTCGATAATTTTCGACAGCTTCGACCGGAGAGTCTCAGGGCCACCGCTCACCTGCAACCCAAGGAAATCCTCCACGCCAGCGCGCTCGCGCGGATTCCAGAGATCGTCCATCGACTCGACGGGCGGCCGCAGCCAGAGCGGATCACCGCGCAACAGCGCCAGAATACGCTGCTGCGAACTGGTGCCGATAAAGCGCGCCTCTTCGTCGCTGTTCGCTGCAATTAACGGCAAACAGAGAATCGCATAGGGCTCTGGCATCGTCTCGGAGGGCGTGAAATTGGCGTGATACAGCTCCAGCGCATCGCGGGCGTACCTAGGCGAGAAGTGACCGGCAAAGGCGTAGGGCAGGCTTTTCGCCGCCGCCAGATGGGCGCTGAACATGCTGGAACCGAGAATCCAGATATCAACCTGACTCCCCTCGCCCGGCACTGCGTGCACACGGGCATCGGGATCAACAGGACCCAGAAGCTTCTGCAGCTGCTCCACTTCCTGTGGGAACTGCTCGGCGCGCATATCGTCACGGCGCAGTGCCCTTGAGGTCAGAGGATCGGTACCCGGTGCGCGCCCAAGACCCAGGTCGATCCGGCCCGGGTAGAGCGCATCCAGGGTACCGAACTGCTCGGCGACCACTAAGGGCGGATGGTTTGGCAGCATGATGCCGCCAGAGCCGACCCGCATACGCTCGGTGTAGCCTGCCACCGCGCCAATCAGCACTGAGGTGGCGGAGCTGGCGATACCGCGCATGTTATGGTGTTCTGCCAGCCAGAATCGATGCACGCCGCTCTGGTCTGCGTGGCGTGCGAACTCGAGAGTGCCTTTCAGCGTATCCCCGGCCGTATCGCCGAGCCGCATGGGCGCCAGCTCAAGCAGGGAGAAAGGCGTTTCTTGCAGTAAATTCATGGCTCGTATCCTTATCTTAGGCTGCCATGATGCCATATCGAAAAAAAACGATAAACCTAATCACCAACGCTGGCCGTTATTGGCTTTATGGACCAGACTTTCCAGAGAGCAGCTCTTCTAAGCCCTGAAACGGAGGTCAGCATGAATGAGTGGATGAATCCCTGGTGGTGGATGTTTAACTCCCCGCTGAGCGGCGATGTCGATCAGTCCATAGCGCCGGTGACGCAATGGTTTTCCCCGCAGGTTGATGTCACCCTGGCAGGTAATCCAAAGCTTGAGTCACTCATTACTCGCAGAGTCGCCAGCTATGGCAGCCAGCTGGGCACACTCACCGATGCGGTGCTTGAGTTGGTGGAGGGCAAGGATTCAGAGCCAGCACAAAAGCTCAGGGAGCTGGCAGCGAAAATCGAGGAAGAGAAGCAGCATCTGCTGCTCAAGTCACTCGGCGATCTGAAAACCGCGCTCAACGCTCTGAAGCAGAACAACCCCGAAGTCTTCGACCAACTGCTCGCAGAAATCGGGGCGGAGCCGGTTAAATGATAAAAATACGCAGTAGCACCTCGTAACTGGGTACTCGCTTCTGTGTACTGGTTTTGTGGTACTAGCCCTTGGGCCCGAACAGGAACCAAAGCAGCAGACCCAGCAACGGCAACATCAGAATCACGACGATCCATAAGACCTTGGCGCCCGTGCTGGCGTTACTCTGTACCGTTTTCACAATAGCCAGCACATCCAGTACCAGCAGAATCAAACCAAATAGTCCGGAAACTTCTACACCCATGTTGATCCCTCTTATGTAGTTTCTGACTTTGACTTTGTATTCCTGTGTTACCGGCTTTTAGACTAACACGCTGACCCGCAGGTTCAATTCGGCACAAAAGATCGATCCAGATCAGCATCTCGCCTATATTACAAACACTTATCCGGGTTACGACGAAACGGCCCAGATGCTACATTAATTGTGCAGCCTGCCGCCCTTGCGCGCAGGATCTCTACCCAAACGCTTCAAGGACCCGAGAACTTTAGGTGGATTATTAATGAAGATCTTCAGCAATAGCTTCAACAACGGCGATGCGATTCCAAGCCGTTACTGTTTTGCCAGTATTGATCCGGACACTCACGTAGCCCTGGCGGAAAATATCAATCCCCACCTTATCTGGAGCGAGTTTCCGGCTGGCACCAAATCCTTCGCACTGATCTGCCATGATCCCGATGCCCCCAGCGTTGCCGACGATGCCAACCAGGAAGGACGCACTATTCCTGCTTCCCTGCCCCGCGCTGATTTCTTTCATTGGGTGCTGTTCAACATTCCCGCTTCGGTTACGGAGATCGCCGAAGGCAGCCACTGCAGCGGCGTCACCCCCAAGGGTAAAAGCGGCCCGGATGCTCCTGGCGGCATGAGTCACGGCATCAACTCCTACACCCAGTGGTTCGCCGGCGATGCGGATATGGAAGGCAACTACTTCGGCTACGACGGTCCCTGCCCGCCCTGGAACGATGAAATTCCACATCATTACGTGTTCAGCATTTACGCGCTGGATGTGGAGAGCATCGAAGCGGAACCGGGTGTCGATGGCGAAACCCTCTACGAAGAGCTTGAGATCCACATTCTTGATGGCGCCGCGATTACCGGCACCTATACACTAAACCCGTCCGTTGCCTGAGTAACGGCTTGCGGCACGGCCATCGCCGCGCCGTGACTGACGATCCGCCACCCTCCCTGGGTGGCGACATGCTGTGAGGAATCCCGGCATTGGAAGCTATGCACCCTGTTCCGCAGCTGGTGGCTGTTATTTTCGTTTTGCTGCTGGTCGCGCTCAGTGTGAACCTGCTGGCACGGCGCAGCGGGCTGCCCTACACGGTGCTGCTGGTGCTGGTGGGTATCGGCATCAGCTTTGTCAGCGACACTGTTCCCGCGCTGGCGAATATGGAGTCGGCGCTGAGTATTTCGCCGGACCTTATTCTGTTTGTGTTCCTGCCCACTCTGATTTTCGAATCGAGCTATAACCTGGATACCGCACTATTGCGGCGCAACAGCTTACAGATATTGGCGCTGGCGATACCCGGACTGTTGCTATCTACCGGGCTTATCGGCGTTATTATCTGGCAAGCCCTGGATATAGGTCTGGTCGCCTCGCTGCTGCTGGGCGCCATTCTCAGCGCCACCGATCCAGTCGCCGTTATTGCCCTGTTCCGCCAGGTGGGTGCTCCGGGCAGGCTTTCGACGCTGATCGAGGGCGAGAGCCTTTTCAACGACGCCACCGCCCTGGTGGTTTCAAAAATCCTGCTCGGTATTCTCGCCGTCGGCACCATCTCCGGCTCTCAGCTGGCCGGGGGCGTGGTCGATTTCTTTATCCTCTTTGCCGGCGGCCTGGCCTTCGGGGTCGCGCTGGGCTATGTCTGCGGCTTGTTCATCGGCTGGCTGGATTCTAACCCGGTGTTCGAGATCAGCCTGACCATCGCCGCCGCCTACCTGGCCTTTCTGATCGCCGAAGAGGTGCTGCACATCAGTGGCGTTATGGCCACGCTGGGGGCAGGCCTGCTGCTAGGCTCCTGGGGAAGGCTGCGTATCAGTTCCTCTGTGCAGATCTCTCTCGAGCACTTCTGGGACGTGCTCTCTTTTGTCTCCAATGCTCTGCTGTTCCTGCTACTGGGTATGCAGGTTGACCTACTGGAGCTGGCCCGCTCCTGGGACCTGATTCTCTGGGTGGTACTGGCGATGCTGGTATCGCGGGCGATCGTTATCTTTGTGCTGTTGCCACTGTTTGACCGCCTGCCCGGCGTCAAACCCGTGGGGTTTGGCTACCGCTTTATCATGTTCTGGGGCGGCCTGCGCGGTGCCATCGCACTGGCCATCGTGCTCAGCCTCACCGACTACCCGTTCAAGGATCTGTTCGTTGCCCTGGTCACCGGCGCGGTGCTGTTTACCCTGTTGGTTCAGGGCCTGACAATCAAACCGGTGCTGTCGCTACTGGGCCTCGACAAGGCCTCGCTTGCAGATCGCCTGGCCCTGTTTGAACGTGATCTGGAAGCGCACCAACTGGCCATTGAACGCCTGCCTGCACTGCAGAAAGGCGGCATGTTCTCCAGCCGCATCGCCCACCGTTTCAACCTTAAAAGTCGACAGGCGATCAGCAAGGCCAAGCGCAAAATCAAACGCTTCAGGCAACGCGAGCTTGGTCATGACGAAGAACTGAACCTGTTTTTCCTGCGTGCGCTGTCTGAGGAGAAGAGCCACTACCAGGAGATGTTCAATGCCGGGCACATCAGCGAGACCAGCATGCGGCGGCTGCTGCTGGTGCTGGATCACCAGATAGATACCCTGAAATATGGCAACGGCATCGAGGATATTAACGGCCATAGCCACTATGAATTCATCGAACACTGGCTGTTCAGGCTGCTTGGCGACCATACGCCATTACAGCCGCTGGTTGAGCGCCTGCGTATCAGCCACATCAATCGCTATTACGAGGTGGTCTGGGGTCACTTTCAAGGTAGCCGTCATGTGCTCAATTCCCTGGAACAACTGGCTCAGCTGGAATCCACGCCCAGAGATATCGTTGATCAGGTGCTTGAACGCTTCCGCCACTGGAACAACCTGGCATCGGACAAGCTGCACCGCCTGAACCATGATTTTCCGGAACTTGCGCGGCTGATGCAGGTGCGCCTGGGTAAGCGGATAGTGCTGCTGGCAGAGATCGACACCACCCGGGAACAGGCTCAGCTTGGCACCCTGGCCAAGGGCGCCGCCGAGCAGATCGAGGTATCGCTTCAGCGTGAGTTGAAGGCCTTACGCGGACTGCCGATCCCTGATCTTGATGATGACCCGGCCAAGCTGCTGCGCCGGGTGCCTCTGTTTGGCCACCTTACCGAAACCGAGCTGAACCAGATCGCCGCTCAATGTGAGGCGATGACGCTGGAAAAACACGATCAGCTGGTGCAACAGGGCAATCGTAGCGACAGGCTCTATATCGTCAGCCGGGGAATTATCAAACTGCAGAGCAAGACAGAATCCGGTGAGCAGCATTTGAGTACCCTGATTGCCGGCGACTCATTTGGCGAATCCGCGCTGATGGGTGAACTACGCACGCCTGACACCTCGATGGTGGCGCAGACCCCAACCAGGCTTTATACGCTCAGTCGCAATAACCTCAATCAGTTGATGGCACAAAACCCTGCAATGGCCAGCAGACTGAAGCGCAGCGATGCGCGCCAGCGTCAGATACATGGGATTACAGAAGAAAACAGAAAAGGAACTGAGCGACCTGAAGGGTCAGACGAAGCCTGACTTTCAGATCAGCTCCCTTCGGGTGAGTAGGTCTCGAAGTCGGCGTCGATAACCCGGTCGCGCCCTGCCCGTTTAGCCTTGTAAAGCGCCTGATCCGCGCGGGCAAAAAGGGTATCGATTCTGGAGGCACTACCCGGCCAGCTGGCAACGCCCACGGACAGGGTAATACGCGGCAGGGTCTTTCCATCCATGCTCATATCGTTTGCAGCAACGGCCCGGCGCAGCTCTTCGGCACGCGCCACCGCATCAGCGCTACTCGCACCCGGCATAAGAACCACGAACTCCTCACCACCATAACGACAGGCCAGATCACTCTGGCGGAATGCCTGCTTCATTTTCAAACCGACCTGCCGCAGCGCCTCGTCACCGGCGGCGTGTCCCTGGGTGTCATTGAAGTGTTTGAACTGGTCAATATCACAGATCAGCAAGGATAGCGGACAACCCTGCCGCTTCGAACGGGAAGCTTCACGCTCGAACGATTCATCGAAGAAACGCCGATTTTTCAGCTTGGTCAGAGGGTCCTCATAGGAGAGCAGCTCAAGCTCTGCTGTGCGCGCCTTGACCTGCCGGTCCAGGGATTCGTTCAGGCTCTTGAGCTCGCGCTGAGTCTGATTGAAATGGATCACCGCAATCAGCACCACAACCACCGAGAACGCCAGCGAGCCCCAGGGTATAGGCACCTTAACCCAGGGCAGAAACTTATGCGCGACGCCCATATCCACCAGGAGCAATGCCGCGAACAGACCATAGCTCCCTAGCACCGCCCACTGCTGACGACTGAAACCGGATAAGCCCCTGAGCGCCGGCAAAAACAGCAGCACCAGCGAAATCGCAAACAAAAAATCAAAGGCGGGATAGGTATTGCTCAACTCTACCAACCCAAGCAGGCTGCCACCGATCGCCAAACCGATATAAGCGATCGATACCCAACGTACCATGCGGTACACGCGAACCGAGCGATCCTTAAACCAGGTTTCCATCAACAACGCCATCGCCACCGGCATGAGGTAATAGCCCAGCGCGCCAATGTAATCCCAGACCAGCGGCGCATTCAGCAACATCTGCGACACCGGGCTGCCGGGGATTACCATGCCAGCCGCACTCAACGAATAGAGAGCCACAGCGATAAACATACGCCGTTCGGTCTGCATGCACGCAAGCACTACCGCCAGCAACGCGATCACTAGACTGAAGACGCCAACGATGATCCCCTCCAGCGATTCATTGATCACCGACGAGATCAATTCGCTGCGCTCGGTAACCTTCACCTCGCCCCAGAGGCCGATGTTTTTGTAATCGGAGAATATACGTAGATAGATCGGCTTGCCCTGACTACCCGAGGGCAGCTCGATCATGTGCCAGGGCCAGCCTTCAAATGTGCCTTTACCCTGCTCATCGAAGTGTCCGTAACTGTAAATTTTACGGCCATCAACATAGGCTTCGACGATCAGGTCGACACTGGAGATGTATAGCACCGGATCACGCCAGTCGCCCTCGGGCAACAGCGTGCGGAACCAGATGTTCTGTTTATCGGCTCTATCGGGCGGGTCAGCAGGAAAGGCGATCGCATGCCAAGCTTGAGGATCGGATTGCTGCGTCCAGAGCGGCACCCCACTGCTATCGAACGCGGAGTCTCCCCAGCGGTAGGACCACCCACTATCAAGTTTCACTGTCTCTGCTGAAACCCAGGCAGATAGAAAGAACAGTGGAAAAAGCAGCACCCTTAGCAGCACAACGAAACCCGATATTTCGGGGCCAGGCCCCATCTTAGGATAAACCGCCCCGGCACCTCCTTTGCCGCGCCGACGGTAACTTCAGCATTCATGTTAACTCTATCCAAGGGGGTTTAGAGTCGCCATGTTTTTCTTGTGAAATCTGACACTTCGGCCAACTAAAGTGTTACTTATATGCAACAAATAAAAACAATGCAAGTGCTAATAGAGGACAAAGGGATGGAGAGACAATTGCACTGCCAAAAAAGCACCGAACGACTCTACTGAAACAGCCCATATCTCATAAATAACCGGCGGTAGCCTAGCCAGATAGGCGGCTAAGGGGACGCTGCCCCAGAAACGACGAAGCCCCATCACAATGTGACAGGGCTTCTGAATTAGATGGCAGTGAGGGATTACTTGCGCCCCTTCGGGGCCGCCGTCGCTGGCTCCGGCGTTGTTTCGCTCCGCTCTACCAACGTGGCCCGACTCGAACCCTGTCGAGGGTTCTCACCCTCCCTCTCAGGAATCGCTGCCGCCTGAAACGAAAAAGCCCTGTCCGGGTTACGAACAGGGCTTCTAAATTCGATGGCGGTGAGGGAGGGATTCGAAACCACCCTGTACAATCAAGAACTTATTCCCAGATTGCTCCCAAAACACCCGTTCAAAACAAAACAAGCCAACCATTAAGTCAGCATCTTATTGATTTAAAACGAAAATTTGATGGCGGTGAGGGAGGGATTCGAACCCTCGATGCCTTTCGACATACACACTTTCCAGGCGTGCTCCTTCGGCCACTCGGACACCTCACCGCATATCCCTGAATCGCGCCTTTGGGGGCCTCGACTCAAGTGGCTGCGCATTCTATCAGACTGATTTGAAAGAACAAGCGATGAATTAAACTTTTTTTAAATCCACGGTTAATGGCCCGAACTCCGTACTTCCAAAAGCGGTTATCTGCCGTACAGGATGATCGAAAAATACTGATACACCCGTCGAAAAATTCGTCTGCCCGGTTGCTGCCCGGCCCCTGAGAGGAGATCCTCTTAGCTGGTATAGTAGCGCGCTTGGTTTCCAACGATTTTTTTCCGGGAGTGGATAGATGTTACTGGCAATTTTGGCCGTGATTGTGGGTTTGGCGCTGCTTGTCTGGAGCGCTGACAGGTTTGTGGATGGAGCCGCCGCCACGGCCAAGCACCTGGGGATGCCGACGCTGTTGATCGGTATGGTGATTATCGGTTTTGGTACCTCTGCACCTGAGATGGTGGTCTCTGCGCTGGCCTCCTTGCAAGGCAACCCGGGCCTCGCACTGGGTAACGGTTACGGCTCCAACATTACCAATATCGCGCTGATTCTCGGTGTGACCGCCCTGCTCTGCCCCATCGCCGTTCACTCCCAGATTCTACGTAAAGAGTTGCCGGTACTGGCGGCCGTGACGCTACTCGCCGGTTATCAGTTGATCGACGGCCAGATCAGCCGCATGGATGCCATTGTCTTGCTACTGGTATTCGCACTCGCCATGGGCTGGTCGATCTGGCTCGGCATGAAGCAGCGCGGCGATTCTCTGGGCGATGACTTCGAGCATGAGATGCAGGAAGAGTTGATGCCGATGAAAAAGGCACTCATGTGGCTGTTTATCGGCCTCCTGCTACTCGTCGCCAGCTCCCGCCTGCTGGTATGGGGAGCCGTGGATATCGCTTCGGCACTGGGTGTTAGCGATCTGATTATCGGTTTGACGGTGGTAGCCATCGGCACATCGCTGCCTGAGCTCGCCTCTTCCATCGCCGCGGTACGCAAGAACGAGCATGATCTGGCACTGGGTAATGTAATTGGCTCCAACATGTTCAACACCCTGGCTGTGGTCGGTATCGCCGGCGCCATTCAGCCGATGGCGGTTGAATCGAGCGTCCTCTACCGTGACTGGATGGTGATGGCCGCGCTGACCTTCTCCCTCTTTATTCTCGGTTACGGCATGCGCAAGGCGGGCCATATCAATCGTCTGGAAGGTGGCGTATTGGTGCTGGCCTATGCAGGGTATACTGGGTACCTGATTTATACCGTTGTAGAAACCGCCCTCGGCTAACAGGATGTTGAAAAACTATCTGCGTTGCCGAACGCTGCGTTAAAAACAGGCTCAAAGTGCTCATTTAGTTCACTAAACTCCGCCTTTTCGCCTGTTTTTGCCTTGCCTCGGCTACCTCGAAAACGATTTTCAAAACCCTGTAAGGAGCCCTCCAGCATGATGCGAGCCTATTCGATCGAGCAGGAACATTTGGTCGAATGCGAACTGGAGCCCCAAACCGCCGCGTCAACACTGCGAGAGGTCGCATGGATAGACCTCCAGGAGCCGAATGACGAGGAGCGCTGGCTGGTAGAGTCACTGTATCCGGAGAGTCTGCCCGACGCCCATGAGGTGGAGGAGATCGAATCCAGTGCACGCTACTTTATCGAAGGCACGGATATCCACGTCCACTCCCTGTTTCTTTATCAGTCCGAGGGACGCCACCAGACCTGCACGGTGGCGTTTACGCTGAAAAAAGACCGCCTGCTCAGTATCCGCGATACCGAACTGGCAGACTTCCGCCTGATGCGCCTGCGCGCCCGCCGCGGCTGGATCGAAACCCATTCGCCACTGCAGGTGCTGACCTCACTGCTGGACCAGAAGGTGGACAACCTGGCGGACCAGCTGGAGGATCTGCACCGGGACCTGGAATCGGTCAGCACCCTGGTACTGGAAAAGCGCGACAGCGCCGAGATGGAAGGCTCGCTCGACAAGCTCTCACGGCTGGAGGACAGCAACGGCAAGATGCGTCTGGTGCTGATGGATACCCAGCGCTCTATCTCCTTTCTGCTGCGTCATATCCGTGAGTTTCCCCAGGAACAGGAAAGCTGCCGCGAGCTGCTGCGCGACCTGGATACACTGATGTCCCACGCCAACTTCATGTTTGAGAAGATCAACTTCTTGATGGATGCGGCGCTGGGCTTTATCAATATTCAGCAGAACCAGATCATCAAGACCTTCTCCATCGCCGCCGTGGTGTTCCTGCCACCGACTCTGGTGGCCAGCATCTACGGCATGAACTTCGAGCATATGCCGGAGCTGGAGTGGTTGCTGGGCTATCCCTGGGCGCTGGGGCTGATGGTCCTCTCCGGCATCGCGCCCTACTGGTATTTCAAACGTAAGGGGTGGCTCTGACCCAGGAGCCCTTCCCTCACCCGGTCAATTTTGGCCGGGCTGCGACAAGCCCGTCAGTTTATCTGTGAGAAAGCCAACAAACCCGACCTGAGCGGACCTTGGCGCGTTCACGACAATCCCGCTTATCCCAATGATTACAAAGTAGTTTTACCGAGACGTCGAATACGGCCACGTTCTTGCTATCCCTTATTGGCAATCGAATGAGGATAACGACGATGTTGTTGAAGACCTATGACGAACAGTCGCTGCTGTTCAATACCAACTTTTTGGAAAACACCAGCAGCGGTGGATTCGCCTACCGTGGCGAGCTGGTGATTGAGGAAGGCGAAGTCGCCGACGCCCAGGGTCGTCGCAAGCCGCCTGTTTCTCTTCTGCTTGGCGCCGTTCTGCTGGAACAGGACGAGAAGCTGAAGCTGATGGTGGGCCTGATCAATGATCTGGCACTGCTTGAACTGCTGCTGGAAAAATACGGCAAGGATCTGGCGGACGATGCTGCCTCCATGATCTTCGTACGTAACATCGGTGAGCCGATGGTACTGGGAGCTGCTGGCAAAGAGTTCATCCTGATGCCGCTGGATGAAGGCATTCCCTGGAACGAAGCGATCGATGAGCTGGCCCTGGAAAAGAGTGATTTCAAAGGCCAGTCTTCCGGCGACAAACTGGTCACTCTGTACGGTGAGATGAAAGGGTTCAAACCCAAGGGTGCGAGCAGCGTTACGCTGGAAGAAGCCCTGAGCCAGACGATCGAGGTGAAGCAGTCCGCTCGCGGTCCGGTCTAAACCACTGTCGTATAGAACAGTCTGTAAAGAGCACCGAGCGAGTGTCCCGTCGGGTGGAGGCGGAACACTCGCTCTTTTTATTTGCCCGGAGGCGCATCCTTGCGCCGATTAGCGTCGAATCTGAGCTCAGGCCTCGAACTTCGGCTTGAGCAGGTAGATATGTTCCCTGACGAGGGAGACATTGGTGTTCTTGTCAGACATGCAGATCAGCACCCGCTCACCGTTCAGCATAAAACCGCTGAGGCGCTTGCCGCCGATCTCCAGGTGCGCCTCATCATGCTTGGTACGCAGCTTGGATACATTCTGAAACACGTAGCTGAACGCTTTCTTGGCCACCGTCTCGTGGTTGCGGCTGGCAAAGGTGGATACGCTGATTTCTGCGCCCTGCAGGATGCAGCTACTCTCGACCACTCCCGCCTTGTCGACCTGTCCCAGTAATTCCTTCATTCCCCACTCCACTGCAACAGATCCTGACCTTGCTGCTTCACAACCGCCAGGCTCAACTCTTTCTCAGAACACAAGCCCAGTGCCTGGCGCTCCTCGACAAACACCGACAGCGTCTCGTGCTCAGGCCCACATAGCACGAGGTTGTCGATATGCCCAAGGAAGGCAACCTTCTTCTCCAGCGCCGCCACCAGGTTCACCATGGTCTTCAGCATCGCCTGGTTCTGCATGCTACCGATGTTAGTCTCAAGCACCTTGCGATCCGCGCCCAGGTGCATGGCACCTGTGATACCGCGAGTGTTCATCGCCGCATCCATCAGCGAAACCGCGCTGAAGAGTTTTACTTCGGGCGGTTCGCTGGTTTCTGCCGCCACCGGCGCTTCGCTGCTCTCTTCCTCTTCCTCAATCACCGGCGGACGATGCGCCATCAGGCGCTGGCCCAGTTCATCCCAGTTCAGATCGGGCTCACGCTCAGCGAGAACCGACTTAACCACTTCAAGCACTGAATCCGGGTAGCGGGCATCGATAAACAGCACGGTGGTAAAAATACCCATGCCCTTCAGCTCATTCATGTAATAAGCGTGATCGGGATGGGCCTGCTGGTCAGAGTGAGTCACGGCGATAATCAACTGGCGCTGAACCAGATAATCGCGAAACTCGTCCAGGTAGAATCTGATGTCCTTGAACGGATCATTACGGGTGTTATCCACCAGCAACACCAGCGCCTGAGCATCATGCACCAGGTCGCTCATCATCAACTGCCACATAAATCGGAAGCGTTCCTGCCCCGGTGTTCCATAGAGATGCAGCCTTGAGCTGTCAGACATCTCCAGCACGCCGTAGTCCATGGCGATGGTAGTTTTCTGCTTACGCCGGATCGCCGAGTCGCTGACACTGGCATCGGTATCGATGGTTTCGATATCACTCAGCGAACGAATGGCGGTGGTCTTGCCGGAGCAGACCGAACCGGTAAAGAGTATTTTATAGTCAGCCATTTCGCTTCCTCATTTCATCGCACTGCCCGTTCCTATTACGTCATTGAACGTGGGCTGATCTAGGAACAGGAACATCGGGATGAAACGTCTGTTTTGAACGTTTCCCGATTCTTAGCGTAAACCCACAAGGTTTCAAGCCCGCGGATCAGATAAGTTGCATATAAAACACCTGAAGCCCTGACCACCCCGCCGTGCATTGACCGGCAGCAATAGCTATGAGTTTAGGAGAACAGCGAAAAACCGTTAACCGGCGTGACCAAAATGTAAACAGGAGCTGCCAACGGCGGCTTTTAGCGGGCAACAAAAAAGCGCCTCAAAAGGCGCTTTCGGCAGGCGGAAAACGAACAGATTACTGCGCTTCCATCGCCTCACAGGCTTCCAGGGTGTTCTGCAGCAGGCAGGCGATGGTCATCGGACCGACACCACCCGGAACCGGGGTAATTGCAGAAACGCGGTCATAGGCGGCATCGAAGTCCACATCACCCACCAGCTTGCCGGTATCCAGGCGGTTGATACCCACATCGATCACCACAGCGCCCTGCTTGAGCCACTCACCCTTGATGAACTTGGGAATACCCACGGCAGCGATGACAATATCAGCCTGGGCCAGTTCAGCCGGCAGATCCTGGGTTTTGGAATGGCAGACGGTTACGGTTGCACGCTCCATCAGCAGTTCCAGCGCCACCGGACGACCGACGATGTTGGATGCACCGACAACCACCGCTTTTTTGCCCATTGGGTCGATACCGTAAGCCTTCAGCAAACGGATACAGCCGTAAGGTGTGCAGGGGCGCAGCGTCGGTGCTTTACCGGCCAGACGACCCAGGTTATACGGGTGGAAACCGTCTACGTCTTTCTTCGGATCGATGCGCTCGATCACTGACTGAACGTTGATCTGTTGCGGCAGCGGCAGCTGTACGAGGATACCGTGGATCTCCGGATCGGCGTTCAGCGTGTCGATCAGCTCCAGCAGTTCGCTTTCAGAGGTGTCCGCTTCCAGACGGTAGTTACGGGAGAGAAAACCAACCTCTTCGCAGGCTTTGACTTTGCTACCCACGTAGACCTTGGATGCAGGATCCTCACCCACCAGGACCACTGCCAGACCGGGAGCCGGCAACCCCTTCTCAAGACGCGCTGTCACCTTGCCGGCGATCTCCTTGCGCAACTCGGCGGCTACTGCCTTGCCATCGATACGTTTATCCACAGTCGTCTGTGCTTCGCTCACACCTCTCTCCCCGGGGTCAGGATTCCCCGCGCCACAAGTGAATGCCCGCCGTAAAAAACGGGCCGATATTGGCGCGCAATTCTACAGGGAACGGCGCCCGGTCGCACCCTTGTTTGTCCAGTCAGGATTCTGAAGAGGTAGATGCTGCGACAGAGCGCTCAACTCGACGCCTTTAACGACGGGCCTGCAACCCAGCGAAACAGAAACGGCAGCGCAAAACACATAACCAGCACACGCACCAATTGGTGGGTCGCCACAAACACCGGGTCCACATCGGTACTGAACGCGATCGCCACCATCACCTCGATACCGCCTGGCATGTAGGAGAGCAGCGCCTGCAACAACGGCACATCAAAGCCCAGATGCAGCACCATTGCAAAGCAGCCGCAGGTTATCAATGCCAGCGACAGCCCGCCGAGCGCGCCCATGAAGGTGTTACGCAGCAACGCCAGGTCCAGCCCCGCCATTCTCACCGCGATTGCCGTTCCAAGCACCGCCAGCACGCCGTTAAACCACTGCGGCGGTATATGCATATCGAGTCCGAACAAAAACTTTATCACCAGGGTGGTGAACAGCGAGCCGGTGAGCATGCCCGCCGGTACGCGTAGTCGTCGAGCACACCAGCCTCCCGCGAACGCGCAGGCAAAAACCAGCGCCAGCAGCGGGTAATCCGGCTGCAACTGCACCAGCTCAGCCTCAGACCGCTGAGTAATCGGAAACGCCAGGGGCAAGGCGGTTACCAGGAAAAACAGCCGGACACTATGCACCAGGGCGATACGCTTCACATCGAGCCCGGCCTGCACCGCAAACAGCATCACTACCGCCAGGTTACCAGGCACCGAACTCAGCAGCGCGTCACTTTCGCTCCAGCGGCAACGGTAGCGATAAAAACTGAACAGCATGGCAACCAGCACGCCCAGCATGCAGATCATCATCAGCAGGGTGGCGGACCAATCGATCAGATGATCGACAATATCGGCCTCAATGCCGCTGGCGATGGAAACACCGAGAAACAGCGAGATCACCGAAGTGGTCATGGCCGGCATATGCACCTTCACCCGTGCCGCAATAGCCAGCAGCACCGATAGCATGGCACCCAGCAACCAGGGAGAAGGCAGATGCAACAGCGTAGCCAGCCAGCCGCCCGCTACACCGATGGCCAGGGTTTTGAGTATCGTCAGCATAATTGATCACAACTAAAGCAAAGACAGCGCTGTGGGAGCGGCACTGCCGAAACCTTGAAGAAGCAGAAACACCCGGGCCGGAATGTTTGTAAAAAGGCGCCCGAGGGGGTATCCAAACAGGAATGAGAGTATATCGCGTTTACGCTTTCAGTTCTTGCAACACGCGAATCGACGCAAACGTTTAGTGGCCGCTGAGTGGCTGTGCAAGCTGCTCCGGCGTATCAATATCAACGACAACACCCTTATCCTCCACATCAATTGCGAACAGTGAGGCGCTGTTCGCCCTGATCACCGCGCGCGCGCCCTCCTCGCCTTCCAGGCTGAGCAACTCAGGCCAGAAATCGCGCCCAAACAGCACCGGATGACCTGGCAGCCCCTGGTATCGGGGACGAAGGATTCTATTCGGCCTGCCGGCCGCCACTAGCATCGACAGAGTTTCCGGCTGGATCGCGGGCATATCGCCCAACATAATGGCGAGGCTGTCGATGGCCGCAAAGGCGGGATCAGCCGACACGGATCGCACCGCATCGGAGATACTGCCGCCCAACCCTCGCTCAGCAGCAGGAGCCCGCAGCAACGGCAAGTCTTCGGGAATACCCAGCGCCGCTGCATCATCCTCCGGCCGAATGACCACGGCCAGTTGATAGTTAGCTGCACAAGTCCCTCGCTGCAATTGCGACAGCGTGGTTGCGAGCAGGGTACGGCCATCACTCAGCGACGCATTACGCTTGTCGGCATTACCAAAACGGCGGGAAAAACCCGCCGCCATGACAATAACCAGAACCTTCGACGGCTGCTCAGAGATCATTACGATCTCTACCACGCTGCACGCGAAGCACATCGGCCATCACCGCCAGGGCGATCTCAGCCGGGGTTTTACTACCCAGCGAAAGCCCGATCGGCATCTGGATACGCGCCAGTTGATCCGGGCTAAGCCCCCCGGTGGAGAGCAACCGAGCAGCGCGCTTGTCGGAGGTCAGGCGCGAACCCATTACACCGATGTAAAACGCATCGGTACGCACCGCCTCGATCATCGCCAGATCATCGATACGCGGATCGTGGGTCATCGCCACCACGGCGGTCTGCTGGTGACAGTTGCCGGGCTGAGCGATAAACAGCGAGGGCAGCGTTTTCTCCAGCCGTACGCCGTCGAGATTAAAGTCGCGATACTCCTCTTCACGCGGCTCACAGACAATCACCTCATAGCCAAGGCTGACCGCAAACTGCGCACAGGGAATAGCGACACTGGACAGGCCTGCAATGATCAACCGCAGCGAAGGCCCCATCCGGACGCTAACGCTCTCTGCGCCAACCTCCACACGGTCGCCACCTGCACTATCAACCGGTGACAGGGAATAGGAACCATCGGTCAGGGATACGCGGCGTAGCCTCTGCTCCCGGCCACGCATCACCGCCACCAGCTCAGACAGATGACGACAATTGTCGTCATCCGGTTCAAGCCGCTCGATCAGAACATCGAGGATGCCGCCGCAGGGCAGTTGAATCTGCGGCCGGTTATCCTCGCGGCGCTGACCGTATCGTTCGGTGCACACCCGCTGGCTGAACTCCCCCGCCTGCAGCCGCTCGAGAAAGTCCTCCTCGACACAGCCACCGGACAGCGAGCCCAGGTGCCGGCCATCGGCCTTGGCGACCATGATAGAACCCGGCTCACGGGGTGATGAACCAAAGGTGGAGAGCACAGAACAAAACCAGACGGTTTCCCCGGCGTTAAGCCAGTCCTGTGCCTGCTCCACCACCTGTAGATCGAGATGCTGCATTAAACGCTTCGATTAACCTCTCTACTTAGCTGCTTACTGAGCTATCTGGCTGCTTAGCTTTTCAGCTGATCAGCCACAGGCAAGCTGCGAATACGCTTGCCGGATGCGGCAAAGATCGCGTTGCACAGCGCCGGTGCCACCGGCGGCAAGCCAGGCTCACCAACACCGCCCATCGGCACATCCACGCTGTTATTCACGGCATGGGTGTGGATCTCCTTAGGCACCTGGTTGATGCGCGGCACACGGTAGGTATCGAAGTTGTTCTGCTCGATCACACCATCCTTCGCGGTAATCTCAGTCATCATCGCGATGCCGGTGCCCATGACACAGGCGCCTTCAAGCTGGGAGGCGACACGGTCCGGGTTGACCTGTGGACCACAGTCGAACGCGATATCGGCGCGGTGGATGATCACATCGCCAGCATCAGTCACCTCAACATCCATCACTACGGCGCAGTATGAAACGAAGCTCTGATGCACGGCCAGACCAAGACCGCGGTTAGCCGGCATCTCTTTACCCCAGCCCGCTTCCCTGGTCGCCCGCTCGATCACTGCACGGTAACGCGCGGTGTTGATCGGATACTTGTCCGGATCTTCACCGTAGTTAAACACCTCACCCTGGCTCAGCGGGTCGATCTTACGATCCGGCCCCAGCAGCTCCAGCAGGAACTCCTTGTGGTCGCGGCCCGCCTGGTGCGCCAGCTCAGCAATAAAGCTCTGGATCGCAAAGGCATGCGGAACGTTGTAAACGGCACGGAACCAGCCGATGCGGATATGTCCTTCCGCCTCACCGCTTTCCTGCTGAATCGCCGGAATATCGTAAGGCATGCTGCGGATGCCCATGCCCAGCTCCATGGCGGACTGATGCTCCGCATTGGGCGCGAATACCGAGCCGATACTCGGTGCCAGGGAGCGATGCAGCCAACCGCTGACCTTGCCCTGGTCGTCGAAGTAGGCTTCCAGGTGCTCCAGCGCAACGGTATGGAAGAAACCGTTATGCAGGTCATCCTCACGGGTCCACTGTACACGTACCGGACGACCATCCATCGCCTTGGACAGATCAGCCGCTTCAAATACGTAGTCCGGCTTGGCTTTGCGGCCAAAACCGCCGCCCATCAGACCACACTCTACGGTGACCTTTTCCGGCTCCAGGCCCAGCCGCTTGGCTACACCGTCACGGGCCGCCTGCGGGTTCTGCACCGAGGTCCAGACATCGGCGCTGTCGCCGTTGATCCGCACGATGGCAGCCATCGGTTCCATCGGTGCCTGCGCCATATGCGGGGCATAGTAGTTGACGCTGAGCGCGTCAGCCGCGCCCGCCTTTGCCGCGGCAATATCCCCGGTGGAACGGGCGACTTCACCCGGTTCCTGGGAACGCTTTTCCAGCAGTTCGCGGAAAGCCTTGGAGTCATAGCTGGCATTGGCACCGGCAGGTTCATCATCCCATTCGATGGTCAGCGCGCGGCGGCCCTTGATCGCTGCCCAGGTATTTTCCGCCAATACGGCAACACCGCCCATCGGCTCAAAACCGGACGGCTGGGTCGCGGTAGGCATCTCAATCACCTTCACCACCCCGGGTACTTCCAGGGCTGCGCTGGCGTCGTAAGACTTCACCGCAGAGCCATAAGACGGCGGGCGCGCGATTACCGCGTAGAGCATGTTGTCCCAGGTAACATCGGCCGCAAACTTGGCCCGGCCGGTCAGGATATCCATGCCGTCCGCCGCCAGCGGCTGTTTCTTCTCACCCTGAGGAAAATCCTCCGGCTTGCGCATGATGTAGCGCCATTCCTCCGGGGACTTCAGCGTCACGGTGTCACGATCCGGCACCGGCAGGTCTGCTGCTGCAGTTGCCAGTTCACCGAAGGTCAATGAGCGCTGGGTCGGTGTATGCATCACCAGATGTACGCCAGCCTTACACTCGCTGACCGGTACACCCCACTGCTTGGCAGCGGCCTGTTCCAGCATGGTTCGTGCAGCGGCGCCGGCACGACGCAGGGAGTCGAACCACTGGCGCATGGAGCGCGAACCGTCTGTATTCTGGTTGCCGTATTTCTCTTCATGGGCAATCGCCTGGGTCACCACCACCTGATCCCAGTCGGCACCGAGCTCGTCGGCCATCACCATGGCGACGCTGGTACGGATGCCTTGACCCATTTCACCACGGTGATTGATCAGCCCAACGGTGCCATCGGGCTCAATGGTGATGAAGACGTCGGGGTTATCAACGGTACCGTGGGGCATCGCATCGCCGCCGTACTTTTTCTCTTCTTCAGCAAAGGCGGGTGTCCAGCGCGCTGCGATGACCAGTGCGCCCGCTGCGGTCATGCCCTTGAGGAAGCCACGGCGACTGACGTTGGCCAGTTTCACATCCGAGGCTTTACCATCAGTGCTGTCGGCGCTATCGAATTTGCGAGGAAAAATAGAAGAATTCATGCCTTCACCTCCGTAAACAGGGACTCGTCGATGCTGGCAGTGCCATTTTCGGCCGCACGTTGAATCGCTTTGCGAATACGGGGGTAAGTACCACAACGGCAGATGTTACCGCTCATGCCGCTGTCGATCTGTTCGTCGCTGGGGGTCGGATTGCGCTTGAGTAACGATACCGCGCTCATCACCTGACCGCTCTGGCAGTAACCGCACTGAGCCACGGCTTCATCCATCCAGGCTTGCTGCACCGCCTGGCCAACCGGATCGTTTTCCATCGCTTCAATGGTGGTGATCTGCTTACCCTGGGCCTGGGAGATCGGTGTCATACAGGAGCGGATGGGGCTTCCATCCAGATGAACGGTGCAGGCACCACAGAGCGCCATACCACAACCGAAACGTGTACCGGTCAGTTTCAACGTATCGCGCAGAACCCATAGGATGGGCGTGTCCGCTGGAACATCCAGCGTTCGGGCTTCGCCATTGACTGTTACTTCTATCATCGGTTCGCTCCTTCGCTTCCCGACTCCCCTTCAGGAGCAGGCTGACAGACTTTGAATGTATTTCGTTGTTATAGATGGCTTGGTACGTGGAGAGCCCACAACTCAGACCAGTGCCAAGTCAGTTTAGACCAGTGCAACGGCATCAGACGGAAGCGAAAACTGCTGCTCCGATAAAGATACATGCCAGCCACACATTCTTTTTGTGAATAACAAAATAGTGCAGGAGGTTCCCGCTTTGAACGCCCGATTCTCGCTATTTATTGCCTAATAGTGCAGAAGCGGAGCGCACAGAACCGGACGAACAGCGGGGGAAAATATCAGGAAAGCCCGGGCTCATCGTACTCCAGGCAAGTAATCATTGCGGCCAATTGAGCTTATTTGAAACGCACCACGAGCTCATTCAATTCGTTGGCGATGCTGCCCATACGCTGGGCACTGGCGGTGGACTCCTCGCCCTCCTCCAGGTTGCGTGCGGCCAGATTGGAGATCTGCGCCACCTGCCCGTTGATCTGGTCAGAAACCTGGGACTGCTCTTCAACAGCGGCCGCCATCTGCATCGCCATCTGAGCGATATGCGCCACCGATGACTGAATCTGATGCAGGGTTTCCTCCGCTTCCAGCACGCGCTGCAAGCCGGTTTCAGCGGCAGCGTTACCATCGGCGGCAACCTGAACGGAGCGCTCGGCACGCTGGGTCAGGGACTCGATGATAGCGTGGATCTCACGGGTAGAGTTTTGTGTACGCTGCGCCAGGTTACGCACCTCTTCAGCCACCACCGCAAAGCCACGACCGTGCTCTCCGGCCCGGGCTGCTTCGATTGCCGCGTTTAATGCCAACAGGTTGGTCTGCTCGGCGATCACCTCGATGATCTTGGTCGCCTCGGCGATCACCTGGGTTTCCCCAGCCAGTTCGTTAACCGACTCACTGATATCGCGAACAGTGGAGTTCAGGTTATCGATCGCAACCCGCGTGCCTTCGATCACCGCCGATCCGCTGCTGGCGAAACTGCGCGCCTGTTCCGATTTTTCGGCGGTATCCTGCACATTGGCCGATACTTCCGCGATGGTGCTCGACATTTCTCCGATAGCACCGGATACCCGGCCAGTTTCCTGCTGCTGCTCACCGAGCGTCTGCTGCGCCTGAAGCGCAATATCCATGCCCTGCAGAGACTCGGCTCTGACCTGATCAGCGCACTCTCCCAACCGGGTTAGTACTGCATTCAGGTGGGCCTGCTGCGCCAGCACCGCGACCTTGATCCGCCCCAGTTCCAGGTTGTCATCGGTATAACTGATTGCGGCCAGATCATCGCTGAAGCTGTTTCCCATCAGCTGCATCACCGATTGCCTCATGCGGCTGGACTCAACCTTCTTCCACAGGGCATAACCGAGGGTGCCAGCGGCCAGCAACAATTCAGACCCGAGCGGGGCCCCGAGATAAAAAAGAACTGCGGCAAGAACGAATACCACCAGTAGAAACCAGGTGCTGGCAGCGGGCATATAGCCAGCAACACCTAAGGATTTTCCTTCCCGTACTCTGGCGTAAAGCTTCTCGGCGCGCGCCACATCCGCTCGCGCCGGACAAGAGCGCACCGACTCGTAGCCGACGATGTTGCCGTTTTCGGTCACCGGCGTGATATAGGCGCTAACCCAGTAGAAATCGCCGTTCTTACAGCGGTTTTTCACCAGCCCCATCCAGGGTTTACCCGCCTTCAGATAACCCCACATGGCTGCGAACGCTTCGGGCGGCATATCGGGATGGCGCACGATGTTATGCGATTTTCCCAGCAGCTCTTCTTTGGTAAAGCCACTGATATCGATAAACGCCTGGTTACAGTGGGTGATGACACCCTTGAGATCGGTTGATGAGACGAGCTTGGTACCCTGGGGAAAGGTCGCTTCGTTAGTGGTGACTGGAAAATTCTGCTTCATGCCGATGACCCGCGAAAACATCCCGGGCAACATGATCAGGGACGTGAAAAGAAACGATTAACGTTCCAGCTGCCATGCTGTTCTCATGGCGTCCCTGCATAAACCCGATCAACTACCTGGCTGAACTTTTCAGTCGAAACAGAATCCACCCAGCCGATTTTTAGTCAGAACCGACGAAAAACCGGCAAAACTGACTCAGAACAACGACTTATTATAGTAAGATGCGTGCGAAATACCACATTAAACGTATGAGAAAGAGGGTTGCAGCTATTCACTTTTACTCTCAATCCTCCTTGATGCAGCCAACGCCAGTTATCCCGTTCAGGCTGAGGCTGCCCGTCTAGGCCGCTCTGCCACCGAAGACTTCTGACGCAGTCCCTCGATATCACGCCGTGGTGGCGCACCAAACAGACGGCTGTACTCACGGCTGAACTGGGACGGGCTTTCATAACCCACCTGGAAAGCAGCCCCAGCCGCATCCAGACCATCGCTGATCATCAGTCTTCGCGCCTCGTTCAAGCGCAGCCATTTCTGATACTGCAGCGGACTTTTTGCCGTTAGTTGACGGAAATAGTGATGCAGGCTGGAGCTGCTCATCTGTACATGCGCCGCCAGGTCATCAATCCGCAAAGGCTGATCATAGTTACTTTTCAGCCAATCAATGGCGCGGCCGATTCGCTGGCTCTGACTGCCAGCCGAAACGATCTGCCAGAGACGTGCAGAAAGATCGCTCTGCAGCAGACGGTAGTGAATCTCACGCTGAATCAGCGGCGCCAGCACCGCGATATCATTCGGCGTAGCGGTCAGTTTGAGCAGCCTGCCGAACGGCTCAAGCAGGTCCGGTGTCATCGTACCCAAGTACGCACCCGCCTCGCTGGCGCGTTCCCGCACCGGTGACAACTTATTCTGCGCAATCAGCTCGGCGATGATATTCATATCGAGCTTGAACACCAGGCCCAGCGACGGCGTTTCCACCGAAGCCTCGAGCACCTGGGACTTGGCAGGAAGATCAAGGGAAGTGATCAGGAACTGTTCGGTGTTATAGACATAGCCCTGGTCGCCGATCAGCAGCTGCTTCGCGCCCTGAACAACAAGCACTATACTGGGCTCCACCATGCAATCGCAGGGATCGGTAGCTGCTTCTCTGCGAAAAAGGGCAAGGTTCGAGATCGCTGTGGGAACATCCTCCTGCCCAGCTGTCAGCCGATCAATCACCTCCACCAGCTGCATATGAATCGCTGCAAGCGCCCCGTTTCCGGACTGTTCGCTCTGTTCAACCGTCATCTCATCACCTCCCTAATTCATCCCCCACACCCTAGCTTCAAGGGTACCTGCAGTCCAGCAAAACCTCCAAAATATTGCAGAATCAGGCAAGAATACCCGCGATTCGTTATACCTGAACTTCAGCCTTTAAGCGCATCATAACAATCATGCAGAGATCGGTTGCGCCGTTAACCAGTTAGCTGAGCTCAGTTCTCTGGCGGAGTTTTCGCAGCCTTGAAGGGCAAGCAGAATCATAGCCATACACACAGTTCATAAGTGTTATGAAATTGAGAAACCTTGTTCGTCATTTGCGCACCCCCAAGTATCGATACTGTAGAGCAAGACAGGCTAAAGACCGGAACCAAGCGCAATTCGGCCCGGTCTGCAAAGGGAGCCTGAAGTAAAAGAAGTGACACTGTTCTTTTACTTCATGCGGCGAAAATTCCTTCTGGAATTCGCCAAACCTGAGTCAGCGCCGCGATAACGCGACTCGGGGTTGATTCCCTTTGGAGCAGCCATCGTTTTGCAGGGAGATGGCATCAGCAATCAACATTGAAGGAGATCGCCATGAGCGAGACAGACAAGACTTCAGAAGATATGCAGATCATTCGCGCCGGCTCTACAGCCGCTGTTCAGGGACCGAGCGACTGTTTCACAGGCACCGTACGTATCGACAAGGGGTTCAACGCTCCCGAGCCATCCCGCTTAGGAATGGCTGTCGTGAACTTTGAACCGGGCGCCCGCACCAACTGGCACACCCATCCGCTGGGTCAGATGCTTTTGGTCACCGACGGTGTTGGCTGGACTCAGTGTGAAGGTGGGCCCCGCACCGAGATCCGTCCCGGCGATATCATCTACTGCAACTGCGGCCGTCGCCACTGGCACGGCGCCACCGACACTACCTACCTGCAACATGTTGCCGTTCAGGAAGCGCTTGATGGCAGCCCCGTTACCTGGATGGAACCGGTCACCGACGAACAGTACCTGGGCGGCCCGGTGAAAAAAGACTGATAGAGAAATGGCTGGGGTGCGCAGCGCCACAGCCACTAAGTTAGAGCCACCTGCGTTTTTGACTATACATTTACCGGCGGGCGCAGCGCCGATATAAACAAGGAGACCGAACATGGGTAATTACATCTTCTCCCTTAGCGATAAAGTCACCCGCAAGCCGGTTGCGTACAAGAACCGCTTCGGCGTTGAGCTCGCAGGCGATCTTTACCTGCCTGCCGATTTCGATGAATCCAAAAGCTACCCGGCGCTGGTAATCGGCGCTCCTTATGGTGGCGTGAAGGAACAGGGCCCCGGCGTTTATGCCAACGAACTGGCGCAGCGCGGTTACGTGGCGCTGACCTTTGACCCCTCTTACAATGGCGATTCCACAGGCTTCCCGCGCCACCTGTCATCGCCGGAAATGTTTGTTGAAGACTTCCACGCCGGCGTCGACTTTGTCGGCACCCGTGCCGGTGTTGATCGCGACAAGATTGGTATTATCGGCATCTGCGGTTCCGGTGGTTTTGGCCTCAGCGCAGCCCAGGTCGATCCGCGTATCAAGGCGGTCGCCACCGTCAGCATGTACGATATATCCCGCATGCACGCCGAAGGTTTCGGTGGCACTCTGGATGCAGACACCCGCAAGGCCACACTGGATGCGATCGCGACCCAGCGCTGGGATGAATTTGAAAGCGGCCGTCCGGAACTGACCGAACGCGGCTCTCCGCTGGAGATCGGTGAAGACACCCCCGCAATCGGCTGTGAATTCGGTGAGTTCTACTCCCGCCCGCGGGGTTACCACCCGAACTCCATCACCCAGTTCACCCAGTCTTCAGTGCTGTCGTTCATGAACTTCCCTCTGCTGGACAAGCTGGAGTGGATCTCGCCGCGTCCGATTCTGCTGGTCATGGGTGAAGAAGCCCACTCTCGCTACTTCAGCGAAGATATCTATGCAGCAGCCGCCGAGCCGAAAGAGCTCTACATCGTACCCGGCGCTAACCACGTCGACCTGTACGACCGTACCGATGTAATTCCTTTCGACAAGCTGGAAAGCTTCTTCGGCGAAGCGCTCAAGTAAGCCAAACCCTCAAGCGGGCGCCCAAGACGCCCGCTCTTAAACACCTCGCCGGCGGCCTCCTCCGCCGGCATCTTCTCCCCGCTGCCCCCAGCGCCCCGCCAGAAAGAAGAGGGAGAAGAATACGGCCCGTGCGACATAACTCGTGAACACGCCACACGCTGCCACCTGCTGGCAGGCAATCACGAATGCAACGAATGACGCCTCACTCTTTTAAACGGAAACCTCATGGATAACTTCAATTTCTGGACAACCACGAAAATCATTTTCGGTGCTGGCGAAATTGCCAGCCTTAAAAACGAGATCCCGGCCGGCGCCCGCGTGCTGATCACCTATGGCGGCGGCAGTATCAAGAAAAATGGCATCTTCGAACAGGTTACCGCCGCTCTGGACCATGTGACCTGGTTTGAGTTTGGCGGAATCGAGGCCAACCCACATTACCAAACCTGTATCAGGGCGCTGGATCTGGTTAAAACCGAACATATCGACTTTATGCTTGCCGTCGGAGGCGGCTCCGTGATCGACGCCACCAAGTTCATCGCTGCCGCCGCCAAGTACGAAGGTGACCCCTGGGACATTATTTCCAGCTTCGGCGGCGTGGTCACCGACGCCCTACCGCTGGGCTGCGTGCTGACCCTGGCTGCAACCGGCTCAGAAATGAATGGAACCTCCGTGGTCACCCGTACCGAGACCCAGGACAAACTGTTCTTCCGTTCCGAACTTGTGCGTCCGAAGTTCTCGATCCTGGATCCTGAAACCACCTACTCCCTGCCGCCACGCCAGGTAGGCAACGGTGTGGTCGACTCCTTCGTACATGTGCTGGAGCAGTACGTGACCTTCCCGGCCAACGCCAAGGTGCAGGACCGCTTCTCCGAAGGGCTGCTCTCCACCATTATCGAGGAGGGCCCGAAAGCGCTGCACGACCCGGAAAACTATGATGTGCGCGCCAACCTGATGTGGAGCGCCACCATGGCCCTGAACGGCCTGCTCGCCACCGGCACGCCGGGAGACTGGGCATCCCACCTGATCGGCCAGGAACTGACCGGTCTTTACGGCCTCGACCACGGCCAGACCCTGGCGATCATGATCCCGGCGATCTGGACCTACAAACTGGAACAGAAGAGAGAGAAGCTGGTGCAGTACGGTCAGCGCGTATGGCACATCCAGGAAACCAACCCGAACCTGATCGCACAGCAGGCGATCGAACTGACCCGGGAGTTCTTTGAATCCATGGGTGTAAAAACCCGCCTGAGCGATTACGACCTGGATGAAAAAGCGATCCCTGAAGTGATCGCCAAGCTGAAAGAGCACCAGTTCGTCACCCTCGGCGAGCACGGTGATATCACCCCTGAAGATGCGGCCGAGATCCTGAAGCTGGCGTTGTAATAGCCACTCAAGCGGCCAGAACAGGCCTCAGTCAGCAAAGCGCCACAGCTTGTTACTCTGACGCTTTTTTATTGCCGCATTTAACGGCGGTGCTAGTCATCTCGTCAAGACTAAGGGCTGGTCGGGCCTGAGAAAAAAACAGGAGTTCAACTGCTTGAGCGACAGGCAATGACGACCTCGCCGCGATCAACCCCAGTGGTTTGAAATGACGTCCATATCGGGGGCATCGGCGAGGATTTTCACTCCCACCAATGCCCAAACTGCTGATCAGCCGACAACCGGATCGGCTCACCGATCATCGGCGTCAGCAGGCGGAAATCCTTGCCCTCACTGGCAGCCTCAAAGCGCTGAAACGGCTCATCCCAGGCATGTTTCGCCAGGGTAAACCGACCCACATGAGCAGGTAGCACCGCTTTGGCTCTAAGGTCTTCCGCCGCCTGGGCCGCCTCTTCCGGGTTCATATGGATGTAGGCCCAGCGCGGGTCGTACTGGCCGCTGTCCAGAGTAGCGAAGTCGAAGCTGCCAAAACGCTCGCCGATCTCGGCAAAATGGGGCCCGTAACCGGAGTCACCGCTGAACAGCCAGCGCTGTTCGGGTGTTTCCAGCACAAAGCCGGTCCAGAGGATTTTACGCCGGGTCAGCATACGCCCTGAATAGTGGCGTGCCGGAATCAGATGCACCCGCAGCCCCTCGCCCAGCTCAAAGCTCTGGTACCAGTCACCCTCATGCACGAACTCGTTGTTATAGCCCCACTGCTCAAAGTAAGCACCGATACCCAGTGGTGCGATCACTTCAGCCACCTTCGGCTTTAGACTGTCGATACTGGGGTAGTCCAGATGATCCCAGTGATCGTGCGTAATCAGCAGCAGATCAATGGGTGGCATATCCTCGGCGGTGTAATCGCTGGTACCCGCGTAGGCCTGGTTGAAGATCCCGATGGGAGCCGCGCCCTCACTGAACACGGGGTCGATCAGAATCCGGCGACCGGCGAGCTGGATATAAAACGAGGAGTGACCGAGCCAGACGATGGTGTCTTCATTAGGGTCCAGCGCCCTGAGGTCGGTTTTAACGGCGGGGATATTGTCCAGCGGGCGCAGACGTTCACCGCTGCTACGCAGGTTTTCGAACAGCACCTGCATAAAGGATTTATCCTCGGTGAACATCGGTGTATCGATCAGGTTTTGAAACTCACCATCACGATAGTTCGGTGACTGCTCAATCTGCGCCAGCCGTTTCCCCTCAGGCAAGTGACCAAACTTCGGATGCTGCAGGTAAGCGAACGCCGCCACCACCAGAACGACCACCAGCCCGACCAGCCAATAAACCATCTTCTTAATCCGTTTCCCCATGTGCACTTCCGCCTTGTACTGCCTTCTGTCACGCCCGAGAGCCACGCCCGATGACGTTCTGCGTGCATCTTTGCTCTGCCAAACAGCAAACGGGCCGCAGGGTAAAACCCTGCAGCCCGCTCACACCAACGCGTTGATCAAAACACCATTATTCAACCCGCTCTATGCGTGCCTTCAGGGAGCCTTTCACGGAGAGGGCCGCCATGCTGCCCTCAATCCGCCCCAGCTTCACCAGCCCGCTGGCGTAACCGAAGTCGCGGTAGAAGATCGCCAGATTGCCCCAGGGGGCGTAAAGGGTGATATCGCCAACGTCGGGATCGATACCGGCCGGCGCATCCTGGGTTGGCAGGCTGCCGGGAAGATCGGAAACCTTTTCAATGCCGTGATAATCATCCAGCTTGAGATCAAGCGGCAGCATTTCGGCAAACGCCTTTGCGGAGGCATTATCTTCCAGGGTTGCCGGTAGCTCCTGATCTCCCACGATAATACGTATTTTCATGAGATCCTCCGATGGACCTGAGTGAGATTGAATATCCTGGCCCTGCGCAGCCATCGCCCCCACTAGAGCGACGACACCAAGCAGGCTCGAAGCCGTGATCCGCCGGATCAACGACTTAGCGTACGGTGTAGCCACCGTCCACCGCCAGTGCATGACCCATTACAAAGGTAGAGCCCGGACCACACAGCCAGAGTACCGGATCGGCAACCTCTTCGGCGGTACCCAGGCGACGCGCCGGTACCTGCTCCATCAACAGATCCATCGCCGCTGTCTCGTTCTCTTTCATGTCGGCAACCATCGGCGTATCGGTGATACCCGGACATACCGCATTGATGCGGATACCCTGGGCCGCATACTCCAGCGCAGCGGTTTTGGTAAGACCATGCACGCCATGCTTGGCCGCATGGTAAGCGGCACGCCCCGGCACACCGACAAAGCCACCCAGAGACGAGCAGTTTACGATGGCGCCGCTGCCCTGCTTGCGCATCTGCACCAGCTCATGCTTCATGCAGTTCCAGACGCCGCCCAGGTTGATATTCACCACACGGTCGAACTCAGTACGCTCAAGGTCAGCGGTCTCGGTCGCCAGGGACTGAACGCCAGCGTTGTTGAAAGCTGCATCCAGACTGCCAAAGGTCTCGACGGTTTTCTCAACCATCGCTTTCACAGCCGCCTCGTCGGTGACATCACAGGTGATCGCCAGGGTTTTCGCACCGGTCGCAGCCAGCTCGTCGGCAACCGCCTGGGCCGCTTCACCATTGATATCGGCAATCGCAACGGCAGCACCCGCCTTGGCAAACGCCTTAACTGTCGCAAGGCCCATACCTGAAGCGCCGCCGGTGACCAAAGCTACCTTTCCAGTGAAATCGTGACTCATTACAAAACTCCTGATGTTCAATTATTAATCTATTCTACGCCGACACAACTACCCGGATTAGACGGGCTTATCAATTAAGACTCATGAGCAGGACTAATGAATATAAACCCGTTCACTTCACTGCCGGCAGACCGTTGGCAAACACCTTGGCATGGAAGATATTGGCGCCCTCACCGCCATCCTCATCACTGCTGACCGAGTAGAGGTCATTGCTGCCTGGGCTGATCGCAAGGCTGGTGGACTTGAGGTTATGCCCCTCATCCCGCCCCGGTAACAGGATCTGGCCGATGGGAATGCCGTTCGGGTTGAACGCCAGGATCCGCCCCTGCCCCGAAATCGCCACATAGACGTTGCCATCGGCATCCGCTCGCATGGAGTCCGGCTTCCAGCCGATAAAGTGATAGGGGATAGCGGAACCGATAGGCGCAATAGTGGTTGCATCGGCCAACTGGACCCGGTGCAGACGGCCACCACTCAACTCGGTCGCCCAAAGGGTCCCGCCGTCCGGGCTCAGGGTGACGCCATTAGCTTTCGCCAGATTAGGCAGCACCGGCTCAATCGATGCACCGTCAGCCGATACGTAATAGATGCCGCCGTCCGGCCGGGTCGATGTGCCCTTGAAATCGCTGAAATAGAAGCCGCCCTGAGCATCGAACACCAGGTCGTTCGGCATATACCCCGCTTCCGGTGCAATGACCGTCTCAAGGCCCGAGCCGTCCGCTTTCACAGCGAAAATAGCGCCCTTGTGAGCCGGCACATTGAGGGCAGCGATAAACACCCGACCATCGGCATGAAGCGCCAGACCGCCGGGCGACAGGCCATCCAGAGTTACCAGGGTCGAGAGCTGCTTCTCAGCAGTGGCCCGAAGTACCCGCCGCCCGCTGACATCGCAGAACAGCAGATCACCTGCGGTATCGAAAATGGCGCCCTCCAGCACCGGCCCCTCATCGGATACACGCAGCCAAGGCTTAGCAACCACCGCCTGCAGGCCACGCTCTGAGGCCGGAATCGGCGCCGGGCCCCGGATATCAGCCTGATAAACGAGACCTTCCGCTTCTGCGGCTGGTGCCTGGATTGGAGCTACCAGGGTCGCTAAACAGATAGCCGGCATCAGTCCTTTGATCAAACCTTGGCCTGGGGTGCAAAAACCCTGCAAAACACTCTTTTTCCTCATCCCTTCTCTCCCTGTTTTATTTAGCGGTCTGTGCTGGCTCTACCCCCTGGCCGGAACCTAGTTCGACGCAGGTGAAGGCAGCCCGCTGGCAAACACTTTGGCGTGGAAGATGTTGGCACCCTCGCCGCCCTCACCATCGCTGGTGACCGCATAAAGGTCATTGGTGCCAGGTTTGATCGCCATGCTGGTAGACATCAGGTTGTGGCCGGTTTCACGGCCCGGCAGCAGAATCTGGCCGATGGGGATACCGTTGCTGTTGAACGCCATCAGGCGCCCCTGACCAAAGATCGACACGTACACATTGCCATCCGTATCGACACGCATGGAGTCTGGCGCCGGGCCGATAAAGTGATAGGGAATCGCCGAGCCGATCGGGGCGATGGTGGTCGGATCCGCCAGTTGGATGCGGTGCATTACGTTGCGGCCGAACTCGGTGGTCCAGAGCACCTGGCCATCCGGACTCAGGGCGATACCGTTCGCCTTGGCGAGATCGGGAACAACCGGAATAATCTCGGAAAGATCCGGCGGCATGTAGTAAACCGCGCCATCAGCCTGGGTGGATTCACCGGCAAAATCGGTGAAGTAGAGACCTCCTTCAGCATCAAAGGTCAGATCGTCCGGCTGGTAGCCCGCCTCGGCGGGAATAACGGTCTGCAGGTCGCCACCGTTCTCATCAACCGAGTAGATAGCGCCGACACCGTTGATAAAGTCCAGCGCGGCGATAAACAGGCGCCCATCCTGACGGAACGCCAGCCCGCCCGGCGACAGGTCATCGAGCTGCACAAAAGTAGATAGCTGCTTGTCCTTGGTCAGGCGCAACACCCGTTTGTTGCTGACGTCGCTGAAGATCAGATCGCCATTGGCGTCGAAGTTCGGACCCTCCAGAATCCAGCCCTCATCGGATACCTTGAACCAGGGCTCCGCCTTGACGGTTTGCAGCCCACGCTCAGCGGCTGGAATCGGCACCGGGCCGGAGGTCATTTCGTCATAGGCAAGCGCCTGGACGCTATCCTGCGCAAACAGAGGCGCTGACAGCCCAAACGAAAGGCAGGCCAGTGCCGCAAGGCTTTTTCCCCTCGGCAGCAGGGCTTTGACCGACAACATTGCCGGCGTAGCAGACTTCACATTCAACAACTGAGACTCTCCTGAGTGCTGCAGGCTGCGCGGCTTCCGCACGCGGCCCATTCCATGGATCGAAAATACTCGCTGCGAGATTCTATGTGCGGGAGGCGCAACCTATTAGCCCGCAATGGCTATTAAGACTCATGAGCGCCATTCATCCCCGGCAGATGGGACGATGCCCTTTAAGAATAAAGAGTTTTAGTGGCTCGAATGCCCCTTGAGGGACACGGCATATAGAGAAGAAAGCGGGCACAAGGAGCACCCGCTTGGAGGGGGAGTATTACTGATCGTACTGTTCGTCGGTAACCGCTTCCAGCCAATCGACGTTTTTACCGCCTTCAAACTGCTGGATAGCGTAATGAGTCATCGCAGTTTTATCGGTAGCGCCGTGCCAGTGCTTAACACCAGGCGGGAACCAGACCACATCGCCCGGCTCAACAACCTGTCTTTCCTTACCTTCTTCCTGGACCCAACCCTTGCCATCGGTGATGACCAGCATCTGACCAGCAGGATGGGTGTGCCAGTTGGTGCGAGCGCCCGGCATAAAGGTCACCTTACCGCTATTGACCACAAACGGATCTTCATTGGCAAAGACCATTTCAACATAGACATTGCCGGTGAACTTGTCTTCAGGGCCAATAAAAGTATCGCGGCTGCCATTCTTGGTAATCTCTATCCCGTCGGCTACCGCAGCACCCGAAACCAGTGCAGTTGCCAACGCAAGCGCTCTAAGTCCAGTCATTTGGAATCTCCTATGACACTTCTAGTTTTGCGGACAAATTATCCGCGCGAATTCAACGCCGCCAATGGCGGCCAATCAAAAAACATCAGTGACGGAAAGCTCGTACGACCTCATGGCGCAGCCAGACCACGCCGCCATCCAGCACTTCACTGGAGACCAGCCGCAAGCCTTGCCCTTCGCCCGGTAACTGGTCTGCATCGCCCATCGCATCGACAATACTGGGCACCCCTTTGAGGCCGTCCAGCGTCGGGCAGATCAATACGCTGAACTCGTCGATCAGCCCCGCCGCCCAAAACGCCCCGTTGGTGACGCCGCCGCCCTCTAGCAACAGACGATCAACGCCGAACGCTTCACCAATCGCCTCAAGCGCCTGTTCGACACGATCACCATCGGGCCCGGCGAACACATAGGAGACGCCGGCCTGGGTCAGTTTAGCCAACGTGGTATTGGGTACCCGCTCGGACAGGACCAGCACCAGGTGCTCATCCTCCATATCGCCCGGTTTCGGTCGGAGCCGCCCCTGAGGATCAATGGCGATCGCCAAATGCTTACCCTGTGCATCGGCAAAGGCATTCGCTCGTGGCATCGCCGTGCCGAGCAGCTCCGGGTGTTCGTCCTGGCCGATATACTCAACCATGGTCTTGCGCCCCACGACCCAGCCCCCGGCGTTGAGCTCGCCCGCGACAGGTTCATAGTGGGCCTCGATCAGATCCCAGATCTTGGCGTCGGCGGAATCGCTCCAGCGAGACGGCAGCAGCCGCCCATCCAGGCTGGTGATCATGTGGCAGATAATCTTGGGACGCATTGTGCCTCTTGCTATATCCAGAAAACCCAAGGTCGCTATCACAGTGCTGCTAATAGCTCTGGCTTTAGTTAGTTAAGCCAACGGTAGAGAAGGCGAGCATGCCAATAAACAGCACTCCTCCTCTTTCTGTTATGAATCGGAATCATTAAAAAAGATTGAACCCTGTGCCCTTTCCCTGGCGCCAGCCAGGCTCCTCCGATCCTGAAGTAACGACTATCCGAGACGATCGAAGCGATAGACAAGCTCCGGCCCGCCGGGCTGGGAATAGGCCAGCTCTGCGGTCACCATCGCGAACGGTTCAACAAAGCGTGCGTTGCGCAAAGAACCGGTATCGAGCGGTTCAAAACCCACGTCGCTAATCAACTGACGTGCCACTTTCTTCGCCCATTCATCATCACCGTAGTAGATCAGCTGTGGACGCGGAGAACGGGTCTTGCGACCTTCGAACACCTCAAACAGCACTTCGCTCGGGCTGGTATTAAACGCTGACACCCAGCGCACATGGGGCAGGCGTTCGGCCAGCTGCTCAGCACCGGAAGTGGTTGTGCCCACCACCAGGTTGCTGTTCTCTTCATCCAACGGCACACAGCAGTTGATCACGACCTTGCCGGAGAGCTCACCCACCTGTTCCAGCACATCGTCGATTCGCGACCAGTGTACCGCCAGCAATATCACATCGGCCTGCGCGGCCTCCGCCGGCGTGCCGGCCTTAGCACCGGCATCTCGCGCCAGGCGTTCAAGTTTGGATGGATTGCGGCTGTAGCTGAACGTTACCTGGTGACCCGCCTTTGCCCAGATCGTCCCGATCTTGGCGCCCATCAGGCCTGAGCCGATTACACCTATCTTCATAGAACCTCCTTTGCCTATCTCTTTTTTATTTTTCGGTTAAACAATTAATTGTCGATAAACTGGTACAATCATCTAAATGATGAAGGAGACTCATTAATGCTTAGAGAAAACGTGACCGATCTGATGTCTTTCGTCGTCGTTGCGCGCGTCGGCAGCTTCACCCGTGCCGCTGCGCAGATCGGCGTTTCTCAATCAGCATTGAGCCACGCAGTACGCGGCCTGGAAACACGCCTCGGCGTGCGCCTGCTGACCCGTACTACCCGTAAAGTCACTCCAACCCCCGAAGGTGAGCGGGTTCTCGAGCGCATCGCCCCCCACTTCACCCAGATCGAAGAGGAGCTGGAAGCACTGGTCGAAATGCGCGACCAGCCCGCCGGTACCATCCGTATTACCACCACCGATCACGCCGCCGATACAGTTATTTGGCCCAAGCTGGCGCCGGTCCTGCTGCAATACCCCGATCTTAAAGTCGAGGTGGTCACCGACTACAGCTTGACCGATATTGTGGCGGAAAAGTTCGACGCGGGCGTGCGTCTGGGCGAACAGGTATCGGAAGGGATGATCGCCGTGCGTGTCGGGCCGGACTTTCGCATGCTCGTGGTGGCCGCTCCCTCTTATTTTGAAACCCATACCCCACCTGAATCTCCCCAGGACCTCACCGATCATAACTGCATTAACCTGCGCCTTTCGACCCATGGTGGACTTTACGCCTGGGAGTTTGAAAAAGAGGATCGCGAGGTTAACGTGCGGGTGGACGGCCAATTTACCTTCAACAACATCTATCCGGTGGTGCAGGCTGCGCTCGACGGTTATGGCCTGGGTTATGTACCTGAAGACCTGGTCCGCGAACATATCGACGCAGGCCGCCTGGTGACGGTGCTGGAAGATTGGACGCCCCCCTTCCCCGGCTACTTCTTTTATTACCCTCACCGTCGCCAATCATCTCTGGCGTTCCGCGTCATCGTCGAGGCCTTACAACACCAGGAGTGAGGCGCATTTATGATTAGCTATCATAACTGCTTTCTTCCCAAGACCATTGCCTCATGAACGCTTGCCTGAGATTGTGATCCCAGTTGTTTGAATGCCGTACTGAACAACAGTAAGGCGTACGAGACACTTTAAGGGAGATGATGATGAAACGAATAGCAGCCCCGTTGCTGACAGCCGCAATCTCGAGCACTCTGGCGATCTCTGCTCAGGCGGAAACCTACCCGGGCGTTCCGGCGCTTGAGACGCTGGGCAATGCAGCACCGGCTCTTGAGGACTACACCGAAAACCTGGTACTGGGTGAAGTCTGGAAGCGTCCGGACCTATCCCCCCGCGATCGTAGCGTCGCAACCCTGGCCGCATTGGTGGCCCGTAACCAGACCGGCGAGCTGCGCTTCCACGTCAACTTCGCCCTGGATAACGGTGTTAAGCCGGCTGAAATCTCTGAAATCATCACTCACCTGGCCTTCTATGCCGGTTGGGGCAATGCCACCTCTGCCGCAAACGTCGTCGCTAGCGTCTTTGAAGAGCGCGGCATCGGCGAAGATCAGCTGCCAGCCGCTGACATCGAACTGCTGCCGCTGGACGTAGAAACCGAAGAGGCCCGTGAAACCGCCGTGCAGAAAAACTACGGTGGTATCGCCGATGGCGTGCTGAAATACACCACCGAAGCACTGTTCCGCGATCTCTGGCTGCGTCCTGACCTGGCACCGCGTGATCGTAGCCTGGTGACCGTCAGTGCGCTGATCGCTACCGGAAAGATCGAGCAGGTTTCCTTCCACCTGGGCAAGGCGATGGATAACGGCCTCACCAAGCCGGAAGCATCCGAGCTACTGACTCACCTGGCGTTCTATGCCGGCTGGCCGAACATTTTCTCCACCCTGCCGGTGGCAGAAAAAGTGTTTGAGGCCAAGGCCGCCAACTAAGTAGATCAACGCTAATCGATAGCGCAGATAAGGTGTCGAGCCATGCACCGTTCAAGGCCTGGCTCGACACCTTTTTGTATTAAACTACGCGCCTATATACCGTTCTTTTCCCACGCCCCCCCCTTCATCTAGTCTCCGAAGCTATATCCCCGCGCGCAGATCTCCGATGCATCTGGCATTAGGTCAGGGGCTGTGATCTCATCTCCAGGTCGAGCCATTAAACCAAACTAAGCGACAACCCTCGGGAGACATGCAGGTGCCCGCACAGCCACATATTGTTTTAATACACGGACTCTACATGCGCCCCCTGGTGATGCGCCCCATGGCACGCTGGTTTGAAGAACAGGGCTACACGACCAGTTCATTTGGCTACCGCACAACCTCCGAGCCTCTGGCACTTAATATCGAGCAACTGGGCGCCCACCTGAACGCCATCTCTGCTACAGAGATTCATCTTGTCTGCCATTCCCTGGGGGGCTTGCTGGCGCGCGCTTATCTGGAATCAACGGGAAAGAATCACCCGGTCACTAAGGTGGTAACCATCGGCACCCCGCATCAGGGAGCGGCAATCGCCCAGTGGATGCAGATAAACAAGCTTGGCGTTCTGCTGGGACAAAGCCTTTCTAAAGGGCTGATTGATCAACGCTCCGACTGGGGCCTCGATGTGCCTCTGGGCAGTATTGCAGGAGATGGCGGTGTCGGTTTTCTACCGCTGATCGCGCAAAACTCAGAACCTTCAGATGGTACCGTTGCCGTTAGAGAGACCCACCTCGAAGGCGAAACCGATCATATTGTCCTGCCCTACAGCCATACCCAGCTTATTATGGTCACCGAGGTGTATCAGCAGGCGCTAAACTTCATCCAAAACGGGCGATTTACACGCTAGCGGCTCCCGCTAAAATGGCCTGACGCCAGAGGAGCAGCATGACTCAGGCCGATTGTTGGATATCCATCAAAACTCTGAAAACCGCACTTTCAGCCTCTGTCGGGTTTATAACCTTTTAAGGGAGAAAGCTTATAACCCTAGACGATTAGTTCATTTAAGATCAGCAACTTAGCCACACCTCAGACAAATTCTGGGCCAGGGAATATTTTTTGCAAACTGCTCGTACCGTTTGTTTTAGCCCAAGGAATTACGAGTATGTCTGTACAAACTATCAAAGCATTTTCGGATAAAGCACGCGAAGACGCAGAGCTTGGCGCACAGCTGAAGGCGTGTATAAAAATGAAAGAGCTCTTCGCCCTGGCTCGGGATAACGGCTTCGAGCTGGAAGAGGACTCTCTCTATCCGCCCAACGAGCCCCAGTTCACCGAAGATCAGCTCTCTGAACGTATGGTGAAAGCGCTGCTGCGTGCCTGAGTGAGCACCAGCTCTTATCGCGGTATCGACCGGACTCACCGCGATACCCTGCCAGGTTACCCATGTATCCAAACTCCCTTCTGGGGCACATGGGTAACAGGCGTCTTAAGATGCAAAACGCCCGCATATTCCCTTCCTCTCTGATATGCCTCAAAGGACAACGCAGATCCCATTGCGAGATCCCATGCATCTGCCATGCTAAACGCATCCAACATATGATTACTTAGCGAGGAAAGGATCATGAAAGCGTTCACTCGATCAACCGGTGTAGCGTCCCTCGTCTTGGGACTCGCACTGAGCCTGCCGGCAGTTGCAGATGAGTATCAACATATGCAGCCGCGCCAGGGCATGCACTACGGACAGGGCATGATGCAGGGCTATGGTCAGGGAATGATGCAGGGTTATGGCCCGATGATGGGCTACGGTATGGGAATGATGCATGGCGGCCCGATGATGACAGGCCCTGGGATGGGTTATGGCATGGGGATGATGCACGGTGGTTCTATGATGGCAGGGCCTGGTATGGGTTATGGCATGGGAATGATGCCTTGTCCGTTAATGGGCGGTGGCCAGGGTATGCCGGGCTACGGCCTGCAACTGGACGAAGATCAGCAGCAGAAACTGGCTCAGATCCGTGAGCAGTTCTGGCAACAGCACCAGGAACAGATGCAGGAGATGTGGGAACATCACAGCGAGATGCAGAAGCTATGGCTGGATGGTTCACCGGACAGCGACAAGGTACTGGATGCCCACCGTAAAATGCAGCAGGACCAACTGGAAATGCTGGAAGAACGGCTGAAACTGCAGAAAGAGATGGACGCCGTACTCACCGATGAGCAGCGCCAGCAGTTGATGCAGATGCGTCGTCGCATGTATCCGGGCGGCTAAGATCACCTTGGATCCGACCGTCTTGCCGGCGGCACGTTACCCTTAACGTAGCCGCCCGCCCCTTGCTTACGTCAAATGAAGCTTACTTAACGGTGGAGTTCTACTATTCACTGCGAAAACGGGCCCTACTCACAAAATCCGGCGTCACTGCCTGTTGCCAGCCTTAAAGCTTCCAGCCCCCTACTACCCGTTCCAAGCCCATTTTCAACCTGCCAGCAACGGACTCTCTTTGATCAGCTTCGCTCATATAACCTAGAGCCTCACCCACCTTAATCTCGACGATCAGTATTTTTAAACTCGTTGTAAAAGGTGCTTTGACGAAGCAGTGCTCCCTGAAAATAAAACCGTCCCGAAGGCTAACAGCAAGCACCGCTCCCTTTACCCCTCGCGGTGAGCGCGAACTTATTACACGCCGAATAGCTCGCCGAGCGGTACCCGGCAAAACCCATTTTTATCAGGAGGCTTCAATGTCCACACCGTCCTTTCACGATATCGTGCGCCAGCGCCGGGCCGTGCGAAAATATCTCCCCACACCCTTAACCAGCGATCAACTCAACGAAGTGCTGGAAGATGCCCAATGGTCACCTTCAAACTGCAACATGCAGCCCTGGCAGGTACATCTGGTTTCCGGCGCCACCAAGGACAAGCTGAGCGAAGCGCTTAAAGCAGAGCACCTGGCCGGCAGAACCTCCGAAGACTTCTGGTTTGATCACGAAGGCTACGAGGGCGTCTATCTGGAGCGGATGATGCACATGGGGCAGAAACGCAATGAAGCGCTGAATATTGCACGCGACGACCACGCGCGCCGGGATCGGGAGATGCTGCGCCAGTTCGAGTTCTTTGATGCACCCCACGTGGCACTGCTGTTTATGCCTGTGTTCGGTGACTCGGTGCGCACCGCCGGTGATCTGGGCATGTACGGCCAGACCCTGCTGCTGTCACTCACCGCCCATGGCTACGCCGGTATTCCGCAGACCCTGCTCGGCATGCATGCCGGTGTGATCCGTGAAGTGCTGGGTATTCCTGAAGAGATGAAGATGCTCTACGGCATCTCCTTTGGCTACGCTGACCCGGAGGCCACCGGCTACAGCGTCAACCTGGGCCGCGCACCGATCAGCGATAACGTCCGCTTTTACGACTAATCTCGTCGCACCGCCCCGGCAGCGCCCTCTACGGTGATACACCGGAGGGCGCTGCCCCCTTCCCGGCGCCTGTCTTCAGGCTCTAACCACCAGACGGTTGTTCACATCGCGACTTGCCTTGATCCGCTCGACATCATCAATCTGCAGGTCCGATTTGGCCAGTCGGTCATACAGCAGCACGTTCACCGTGGCGGCAAGATTCATGCAACCGATGGTCGGCACGTACACCACCTGACTGGCCTTATCGACCACCGCTTGTGGAATAGAGCCATCTTCCGGGCCGAACACGTAGAGCGCTTTTTCCGGGTGAGTAAAGGCCGGTAACGGAACCGCACCTTCCGCAAGTTCGACACAGATAATTGCCATATCCTCGGGTAATCCCTGGGATAGCTCATCGACCTGCAGCAGAGGAATAGAGCTACCCACGTTTTTGGTATCGGTGCTATAGCGGGAAGCGCGGGCAAAGCGCTCCCCCACGTAACGTACCTCATCGGCCTGATAACAGCCGGCAGCACGCAGAACGGCACCCACATTAGAGGGGCTTTTAGGGTTAAACAAACCGAGAACAACGGTTCCATGTTTGGACATTGCTGGGGGCTCAATCAAAAACTAACAGGCGCCAGTTTATCTTTTATTCGTCGTCATCGCCTTTAAATATCGCGGATTGTGCACCTAATATCATCTTTCTTCTCCACGTCGAGCACTAAGCCTGGTTTAGTACCGATGATGCAGACAAAAAAGGGCCGGCCACCTTCACGGCAACCAGCCCAGAGGGACTATCAACTGATCTGTTTAACCGGCGGAGCGCTCAATGGCATCCAGCACCTCATGCAGAGCAACCGCATCATCAAAGGTCGGCGCAGTCTGGGTGCCATTTTGCACATCGTCATAAAGGCGGGCATAAATGCCAGCGATATTTCTGGCCCCGGCAAACTCAGGCCTGCCTTCGTATTCACTGGCCTCCGGCATCAGCGGCCTGAGCTCGGCTTCATCGCCACGGGCACCTGTCACTGTCAGCTGAGTCAGCTGGGCATGCCCCAGATCCGCAGTGACCTGGATATCGCCTTCCGTGCCGTTGATCTCCCACAGCAGGTTAGTGCCACGACAAACGCCACCACGATAGTGCAGCGAAAACGCCGCGCCGCTGGCCAGATCGCCGTGAATCATCACCTGATCGGCAGCGGTTTTCGGCAGAGTTTCGCCGGTCTCGCTGATTTTTACGCTGTCGAAGCGGCTCAGAGTCTGTGCTGAGAGCGCACCGAAGTCACCCAGCACCTCCTTAACGGCGGCCAGAGTATGGGCCATCGGGATAGCCTCCATGGTGGCGCCATTCTTCTTATCGAACAGGTAATAGAGATCTTCAGGGGATTCGTTAGCCCAGTTTCCACCACTCCCTATCAGAGAGGTTGAGAGCACAGTGCCCACATAGCCCTCGTCGACCATTTGCTTCAGCTTCAGCACCTCAAGTGCGGCACGGGCCTGGGTTCCGCAAACAGCAACAACGCCCTTGCTTTTGGCCAGCTCCGCCAGCTGACGCGCTTCCGCCAGCCCGTTACCCAGCGGCCATTCACAATACACATGTTTGCCCGCTTCCAGCGCGGCAGTCACCAGTTGCAGATGGTTCGGCACCTTCACGGTCACCACCACCAGATCCACCTCCGGTGAGTTCGCCAACTCTTCAGCGCTGCCAAAAGCGTAGGGAAGATTCATCGCCTCTGCGGTGCGGCGGGCACTCTCGATGGAGCTGTTCGCGACCGCCACTACCTCAAACTTATCGCCCAGAGACTGAAGCGCCGGGATATGCGCGGTTGCGGCCCAGTGACTGTCGGGGTTCAAACCGATAAAACCCACACGAATAGTTTTATCTGCCATTACAAACACTCCTTGGCTGGCATGAATATCAGCACACCCGGGTTGAATCCAAGCCCTAACTTCTGGTCAACCCGGTGGTAGCTCTATTCGTTCCAGCCTACGCCTTCATCGCCGGCATCCATTTACACGATCATCGCCAAAATCTGCCTGATCCTGTCAAACCGCCTTCAAACCAACCGGACCTACTGACTGAGCCCTTGCGCTTGTCCAGGAGCGTTCTTATGATTCGACCATGCAGGCCATTATCGAAAAAGTGCGCGCTCAGGCGCAGAAACATCTGTCTCCGGGTAAAAGCGTGAGCCTCTTGCCGCGCTTCTCTCTGTTTAGCTCAACCGCCAGCACTTGCCCGATACAAGCACTGTACGAGCCTATGTTCTGCCTCGTACTCCAAGGTGCCAAAGAGGTTCTGATTGGCGAACAGCTGTTGCGTTACGACACCGGCTCCTGCTTTGTAGGCTCGGTGGAGCTGCCGGTTTCCACCCGTATTCTGGAAGCGAGCCAGGTGCAACCCTATATCGCGCTCACGCTGACGCTCGACTTGGACAAAGTCGCTACTCTGGCGGCCGAATTTCCGCCCTCCCCCCGCTTCCCGATCGACTGCAACACGCCCGGCTTTGGTGTAAAACCGGTGACATCGGAGTTGATCGAACCCTGGTCCCGACTTTTTGGCCTGTTGGATACACCAGAGGATATTCCTGCGCTTGCGCCGATGATCGAGCGCGAACTGCTCTACCGACTGCTGACCGGGCCGCACCAGAACATCGTTAGGCAGCTGGTCGGCAACGATAGCCGCATCGGCCAGGTACGCCGCGCCATCAACTGGATCCGGTCCAACTACGTGGAGCGCCTGTCCGTGAATGCGCTGGCCGACCACGCGGGTATGAGCCAGGCCTCGCTACACCGACACTTCCGTTCGGCCACCGGCATTACCCCGCTGCAGTACCAGAAGCGTCTGCGACTGCAGGAGGCACGACTGAAGCTGCTGGGCGGCGCCGACGTTAGCAAAACCGCCTATAGCGTCGGCTATGAAAGCCCTTCCCAGTTCAGCCGCGAATACGCCCGGCTATTTGGTCAAGCCCCATCCGTGGATGCACAGCGTCTGAGAAGCCTCGGCGCCAGCGCAGAGCAGATCAGCACGCCGCCCTGCTGATTAACGAAACTGCCCCAACCCGCTTGGAAAACTGAGTTTGGGCACTTGAGTCCCCGAAGGCTTGAACCGGTCCGCGCCCGCTTTTACCGTTGAACCAGGCCAACGACTCACTTTTAATCTATTCAGGAGATTCAACAAGTATGGAAACGGCACTGGTAACCGGCGCGGGTCGAGGCATCGGCCTGGCCCTGGTGCAGCAACTGATCGAGAGCGGCTACCGGGTGATCGCGACCTGCCGCGGCGAACCCTCGCCGGCACTTCGAGCGCTCGAAAGCAGCAGTCAATGTCAGATCGAACAGCTGGAAGTGACAAGCCAGAGGTCGATCGAGGATCTGGCGCAAGCGCTATCCGGTGTGACTATCGACCTGCTGATCAACAACGCAGGTATCCTCGGCCCCAATAACCAGTCTTTGCATCAACTGGACCCGACAGACTGGCTGCAGACGCTGGCGATCAATACCGTCGCGCCCAGCATGATCAGTCTCGCGCTGCTGGATAACCTGAAGCGATCAGCGAACCCACGCATCATCACCGTCTCCAGCGATATGGCCTCGTTCCATGATGGCGGCAGCAGCCTGCTGGCCTATCGCAGTTCAAAAGCAGCAGCGAATAAGGCGATGCAGGGATTGGCGCTGGAACTGAGAAGCGATGGCGTGATCGTCTGCCCGGTGTTACCCGGCTGGGTACAGACCGATATGGGAGGCGCCAGCGCCTCGGAGACACCTGAAGAGAGCGCCAGTGGCATCATCAAACTGGCGCAACGCCTGACACTAAAAGATAGTGGACACTTCTTCACCTGGCGCGGCGATGAATATCCATGGTGATAGCAGGCCTGGCGATAACAGAGAGCAACAGGCCGGGCAGCTTAGCTGTTATCCCTGCCCGCCTGACGGAACTGGGTCGGCGATGATCCGAACACCATTTTAAAGCTGTGGCTGAAGTGGGTCTGGGTGGTAAAGCCGCAGGCGATCGCCACCTCGGAAATACTGTAGTCGGTCTTGCGCAGCAGTTGACGCCCTTTATTCAGGCGCAGCTCCAGGTAGTAGCGCGACGGACTGGTGTTCACATACTTGGAGAACAACCGCTCGATCTGACGACGTGACAACGAGGTGTAATCGCTGAAGTCGGTAATATCCAGCGGCTCCTCCAGGTTGTTCTCCATCAGCTCGATGATCATCTCGAGGTTTTTCGGTATGTAGTTCACGCCGCTGGAGAACGCCGAGTTCACGGAGCGATTCTCGTCCACATTCAGAATGCCGTTCACGCCGCGTTTCATATCGGCGCCGAACAGCTGCTCGATCAGATCCTGCATCACGCGGATCGCACTGTTCGGCCCTACACAGGTGAAGCTCTTGTTTTCGATGGTGTAGGAGGTGTTGCCGATGCGGGTGTTCGGGTAGCGCTCACGAATGAGATCACGACTATCCGGATGGGTGGCACACTCTGCCAGATCGAACATACCGGCCGCCGCGAGAAAATAAGTACCGTTCCACAGGCTACCGATCCAGATTTCCTCTTCCAGCGCTTTGGCGATCAGCTTATGGATCGGCGGAGAATCGCGCAGTGGTGTTCTCAACCCGCCGCAGATCACCAGAATGTCGATATCCTTAATGTTAACCGCATCGACACGCTGGTTAACCGCCACTTCTATACCCAGGTCACTGACCACCTTCTCGCCGTCGACACTGGCGGTTTCGACATCAAAAACGGGAGATGTGGTAATCAGATTAGAGGTTACCAGCACATCCACCGCGCCGGTAAAGGAGACCATGGAGAAGTTTTCCAGCAGCACAAACAGCGCTTTTTTCTTCTTCTCGTCGGTCACTTTGATATCTTTCGAGGCTAATCGAGTGGAGTGTTTGATAGGACTGGAGAAGCGATTGCTATTCATAACGGCGGACCCGACTCGATTAATAGTACTGGTGTTACAGCCCGGAGGGCGCTTCGAATAACCTGCCAGCCACCCCGTGCGTTCCGAGCTGCCCTGCGCTAATCATCCTTTCGATGAATTTTACTTCAGCTTTCAGCGTAGATCATCCTTCCGAAGGAGTAGTCTTTTCCTGACCAAGACGTCAGCATCGCCCTTGCCACGGGCTCTACCCGACTGCTCAGACCGGGCAATGGCGGTAAAACATTCCCTGAATGAGTACACTGGCTTGGCGCTGCTTTCCCAACCACCTGCCGATACGAACAAGGAGTTCCACCCATGGCCCACGAGATGAACCGCTCCACCCGCACCCTGTCCGCTAACGAACTGGAGGCACTCCAGGCTCCCGAAGTAAAAGCGGCGCGGGAAGACCTGGCCGCCTGTTTCCAGATGGCCGCGCATCTCGAGATGGAAGAAGGGATCTGCAATCACTTTTCCGCCCTGGTGCCCGGCCGCACCGACCTGTTTCTGGTTAACCCTTACGGGCTTTCGTTTGGCGAGGTGACCGCTTCATCCCTGTTGATCTGTGACTTTGACGGCAATGTCCTGGCCGGAGAAGGCCGCCCGGAAGCGACCGCGTTTTATATCCACGCCCAGGTTCACAAGCACTGCCCCAACGCCACCGCCTGCTTTCACACCCATATGCCCTGGGCCACCTCGTTAACACTTTCCGATGAAGACCCGCTGCTTTACGCCAGCCAGAGCTCACTGAAATTTTACGGCCGCGTGGCCGTGGATACGGACTACAACGGTCTCGCGCTCGGCCCAGAGGAAGGCGTACGGATCGCGAAATCCATGGGCGATGCGGACATCCTTTTTATGCGCCACCATGGCGTGATGGTCACCGCGCCAAGCATTGCTGAAGCCTGGGACGACCTCTACTTCCTGGAGCGTGCCGCCCAGGTGCAGCAACTGGCGCTCTCCAGCGGCCGCAAACTGGTGCCCGTGAGTAACGAGATCGCTCGCAAAACCGCCGAGCAGATCCGCGAAGAAGATACCACCAGCGCCGAAATGCACCTGGCCAGCATCAAGCGCCGCCTCAGAGGCGATGTAGCGCCGTTCGACGCCTGATAACACCTTATTAGAGATAGAACGATGAAAAGGTCCCTACTTGCCAGCGCGATTTTTCTTGCCGGCACCACCACCGCCGCACAGGCGCTCGCCAGCAGCTGTGCTGATCTTGCGAGCCTTGAACTCGATGGCCTCGATATCGGTAACACCGAAGCCCAGCCGGCACAGACACTGCCGCCCGATCCTATGAGCGCCATGACCGGCAGTTCGCCGCGTCCGGTCGAGGTGGGCACTCACTGCCTGGTGGAGGGCAAGATCGATGATCGTGAAGGTGTGAACGGCCACTACGGCATCCGTTTCCAGATGCGTCTGCCGGATCAGTGGAACGGCCGCTTCCTATTCCAGGGCGGTGGTGGCATGGACGGGTTTATTGCCCCGGCGATCGGCTCCATCCCCAGCACCGGATCAACAGCAACGCCCGCGCTCAGCCGTGGCTACGCCGTGGTCAGTATGGATGGCGGCCATAACGGCCAAGGGGCTGAATTCGCCAAAGACCAGCAGGCTCGTCTTGATCTGGCCTACGCCGCCATCGGCAAAGTAGCCGACACCGCCAAGGCGTTGATCCGCGCCCGCTATGAAAAAGCCCCCGAACACTCCTTCTTTATGGGCTGCTCCAACGGCGGCCGTGAGGCGATGATGGCGGCCCAGCGATTCCCCACCGAATTCGACGGCATCGTCGCCGGCAATCCCGGCTTTCATCTCTCCCGCGCATCACTGACCCAGGCCCGGGATGTGCAGACGCTGATGTCGGTGGCACCGGAAGGTGGCCTTTCCCGGGCGCTGACGCAGTCCGACCTGGATGTCGTCTCCAGTGAGATTCTGGCCCAGTGCGATACAAAAGACGGGCTGGAAGACGGCATCGTTGCCGCCCAGTGTGACTTCAACCCTGAAGCCCTACGCGGAAAGATTACCGATAACAAACTGGATGCACTGCTGACCGTGATGGCAGGCCCCCAAGGCAAACATGGCGAAGCGCTCTACAGCGACTGGCCCTGGGATCCGGGCATCAACAGCGCCGGCTGGCGTGCCTGGAAACTGGGCAGCGAACAGCGCCCTGCCATGAACCTGTCGATCGGCCCTGCCTCGCTGACCAAACTGTTTATGACACCACCGCAGGAGAATATGCCAGAGCAACCGGACTTCAACGCCCTGGCAAGCAATGTCAGCTCCGTGGGCGGCTACTTCGATGCCGACGAGGTATTTCTCTCCACCTTCGCCCAACGGGGAGGCAAACTGGTGATATTCCAGGGCCTGGCCGACCCGGTCTTCTCCGCCAACGATATCGCCCGCTGGTACACCGAAGCCTCAGCGATCACCCCAGACACCGCCCGCCTGTTTATGGTGCCCGGCATGACCCACTGCGGCGGTGGCAATGCGAGCTTCGAGAACTTCGACCCGCTAACTCTGCTGGAGAACTGGAAGGAAACCGGCGAAGCGCCGCAGATGATGCCCGCAAGCGCTCCCTCAATGCCGGACCGGGAGATGCCGCTTTGTGCTTATCCGACCTATGCGGAATATCAGGGAGGTGACATGAATAACGCGAGCAGCTTTGCCTGTGTGGAACGTTGAATAAGGGGAAGCCGTCGCTTTGATTTGGCAGATTAGCGGCGGCTTTCGACTCTAAGCTGAAGTGGTGGAAAGGACTACTCTACCGACGGCAGCCCTTAGCGGACGTTAAGCGCTTCACTAGGAGATGGGGTCCGGCACTTTAAGAAACATTCATCCGATATGAAAAAGGCACCCGCGAATTCAACTCCTAAGTGCCCAATTCATACCCACAATCCAGTTAGGCCTCTTTCAACTTCTTGCGGCGAATAGCAGCAAGTCCAAGCAGGGCTGTACCGAAAAGCCAGGCAGCAGCGGGAACTGGCACAGCGGAAAGTCGTTCGGTGTAGGTAAAGTCATAAGTCAGAGGTACGAACTGCGTGCCGAGTGCAAAAATATCCAGATCTCCCGCATATGCCAATACTTCTACAATCCCGGAACCGATATCAAAGGAAGCCGACTGAGAAAAAATTGAAAAGCTATCCTGTGTATTGGTAATCGTGTACTCACCACTTCGAAAAAAGCTTTGTGCTATACCGTTTATAGTTAATTCTTGCTCCCAATCCAGTGCGACTGAAACACCGTCCAAACCACTCGCCCTCGTCCACACGGAGGCCGTGTCTAGCGTAGAGCTTATTGTTTCCCCATCGAGAATGTTAAATGTGTCTGATCCACCCATCAATGCAATGATGCTCGCGTCTGCGTAGTCTGTTGAGCGGGTTATGGATACATCCAAGGTTGCTGCATTAACTGTTGAATTAAAGCTTATTAATAACAAAGCAACGGCGCCCAGGATAGATTGCCTCATAATCACATTCCTTTTGTAAAAGTTGATATAATCAAATCATGAAGCAAAATACAGGCCAAAATATAAAACATTATTTTTCAAAGAGATACTTTAAGTTCAACCTTAAAAACTTAAAATTCCTAGGTAGCACTGCTGAAATGTAAGGAATACTGACGCGGTTGCTATCTTTGTGTAAATTTCTTCGACAAAATTCGTTCCTGTACCCTGCCGCTGCCGTCCCTTCGCGGACATTAGGATGCCTTACGAAGAAGCGGATATCGGCACAAAACGAACATCTAACAGCCAAATAAGAAGAGCGCTAAAAAGCGCCCTGTCATTATCTAAAGAACAATTATTTATACAGTAATCGACTTACGGCGACGAAGTCTCGTACCAGCAAATCCAAGTAACGCAGTTCCAAATAACCATGCGGCGGCTGGAACAGGCACAGCCGAAATACCACTCACCGATATATTATCCAGTGTATAGCCCTGCCTGGCGATTGATAAATCTGAAATCCACCACCATCGAAGATCTACGTTAGAAAGTCCTGCAAAAGCTGAGAGATCGTACGTTAAAGTTCCAGCTCTGAATCCGGTATGAGCCGCGAACTGGCTTCCGTTAGCATACATCCAAAGCCAGTCGAAGCCGTATTCACTCCTACCGTATAGATCGAATGACAGTACTGCAGATTCCAAGTCAGAAAAGTCCAAGCCAGAAATCTGATAGGTTACATTTTCGTTGTTACTGTAAGATCCCAACGGATCACCGAGCATCCTCGAACCGGTCCCGTAATCATAAGAAGTTGTGAGGATCCAAGCATCACCAGTCAGGCTTTCATTCGCACCCAAAGACGATTCAAAGTCCTGCTCAAACACAGTAACTGTACCCGCCGATGTATAACTTGATACAAATACCAAAGACACCGTCATTAAAATCGCTTTTAAAGCTTTCATCAATTTCCCTTTACCACGCGACTAGATCGCACCGACCCATAAACATTTCTTAGAATAAATATGCATACAAATATTGCGCCAAAATAAATATAATTCTTAAAATACAAACATAAATATCTTTTAAGCATCGAAATCCAACTAGAGTCTGTAAAATCCTCCGACTCTTGCTTAAAGAGACGTATCTGAATAGTGTAAAGAAATCCGACTTTTCAATGTCAGTGTTGATGAATTGAATCCACAGCAGCGAAGCTGCCCCTGAAGGCCTACGCTGAGAGAGTCATAGCGCCTGCTATCCACACCCAAGGCTTATCCATTCTCAACAACAGTCTTTGCCTGCAATCCAACCAATCAAAGATAGTCACGGCTTCTGTTCAGACATAGAATCGCCTGCCGTTTCTGCTTCACTTTTCTTTCCGGACACTCCCGATGACAACCTCCCGTCGTTCTGCACTGTCAGTCTGGCTGCCGGTGATCAGTATGGCTTTTGCCGCTTTTGTGTTTAATACCTCCGAATTTGCCCCCGTAGGCTTGCTGAAAGGGATTGCTGATTCCTTTGATATGCACATCGCCGATACCGGGCTGATGATCACCATCTATGCCTGGGTGGTATCGCTGGTTTCTCTGCCGGCCATGTTTATCTTCAGTCATAACGAACGTCGCAAGTTGTTGCTGGGTGTATTCTTGCTGTTTGTGATCAGCCATCTACTCTCGGCCCTGGCGTGGAACTTCACTGTGTTGATGATTTCACGGCTGGGTGTCGCCCTGGCGCATTCCGTTTTCTGGGCGATTACCGCGGCGATGGTGATGCGAGTAGCGCCTGAGGGTAAGAAAACCCAGGCGGTCAGTCTGCTGATTGCCGGTTCCTCTCTGGCCAGCATTCTTGGTCTGCCGGTGGGGCGTATCGTCAGTGAATGGTTCAGCTGGCGGATGACTCTCCTGCTGATCGGCATGGTTGCCGGCCTGATTATGCTGGTGGTGTGGCGGGTGATGCCTGTGCTACCCAGCCAGAATGCCGGGTCACTGAAAAGCCTGCCCTCGCTGATGCGCCGCCCTGCTCTGCTGGGCCTTTATGTGCTGGTGCTGCTGACCGTCACAGCTCACTTTACCGCCTACTCCTACATCGAGCCGCTGGTACAGGATGTAATGAAATTCAGCGGCGGCTTTACCACCAGTCTGCTGTTTGTGTACGGACTTGCCGGGCTGGCGGGCACGCTGGTGTTCAGCCGCTTATACGGCCGCTTTCCGCTGGCTGTTCTGTTCAGCGCCATCGGCGTGATCAGCCTGTCGATGCTGCTGTTATTACCGGCGGCAAAAAGTCACGGCTGGGTGACGCTGATCTGCGCCTTTTGGGGCCTGGGCATTACCTTTATGACCCTGGCCGGTCAGCTGAAAATTCTGGAACTGGCTTCCGATGCCACTGACGTTGCCACCGCCATGTTCTCCGGTATTTACAACATCGGTATAGGCGGCGGTGCGCTGGTTGGCAGTCAGGTGATCATTCACTCAGGCCTGACGCAGATCGGCTATTCCGGGGCGACGCTCGGAATCATGGCGCTGGCCTGGGGATTGATGTTCTGCCTCTACTTTATGCGCCGCGCGCAAATGCCAGCAGTCATGAAGGAAAACCCGGCAGTGGGGGGTCAGCCCGCCGAGTAAAATTGAAAACCCCGTGTCGAACACTGCCGCCACGGGGTTTCTTCTTGCAGTGAGATCCCAGTTCTCTTCAAACTTTTCGGGCGCTTGCCCATTTGGCTCACTTGTTTCACCTAGAATATAGCCTAAATTTCAGACCGCGCCACAAGCAGGATTGACCCGCCTCACATCCGAACAGGTCTTTCCTTTCGCGCTCATTTTACCGCTTGAAGCTAAAGACCTCAGCACGAAATCAGTGCTCGTTACTCGATGTATCCTCAGAGCACTCTCATCGCATCTATATGCCAGCAGACACGCTCAAACACGGTTAGATCCCCGCTGCTGATCAACTCCAGGGGGGATTTGCCTTCGTAGTAGGGATCCTCGTGGGGGCTGGACATATAACCGTACACCTCTTCGGCATCGTCAAAGACCGTACCCAGGGATGAATGGATATTGAGCACGAAATTAACGCGTTCACACTGTTCCTCGTTAAGAACCGCAGGAAACGGCTTTTCGGGATCTAACTTCAGGATAGCGAGCGCCTGGTTTGGCGTGCACTGCCACTGGACCAGTACATGCAGTACCTCGGTAAGACTGGTGCTCATAAACTCTCCTCAATGACTCTTTTCGACCGTACCGCCGGGGTGGTTTCCGACAACCGCGCGAACAGTTCTTATATTTTTACAGTATAGATAGAGAGCTTGAGACGGGTGTCAGGAGCTCGCAGTCAGATTCCAACTTTGCCATCGCGCCTGGGCAAGGGATCGACGATATCGCGTGCGGTGCTCAGCACTGACTCCCATAAATCCCGCCGCCTCACCCGTTGCGAACAAGGACGCACACCACAAATAAACCCAGGCATAATTAAAAGCTTATACTAATAATAGACAATATTAATTTTTACTTATCCATACCCCAAGGCAAACTACTCCTACTTGGCCAGCACGCTGGTAATCAATTTAGGAGGTTTTGCTATGTGGATACTCAACGCTGCAGACTATGACGATCAGATCGCTGCTGATTGGCCGCAGAAGCCTATCCCCCTGCCGCCGATGCCGCACCAATAAAGAAACGGGCGCTTTCACCAGGCGCCCGTTTTTTGTTTTATCTTTCTATCAACTGCCTGTTCTATCAACTGCCTGTCCCATCTTATGCCTGACCCAGCGGTCCTGGTGGCACTGGATGTCACAGAGACTTCGTCTCACCGGACGGTCTGCACACCCGCCTGCTTCATATATTTTCCGAGCAAGATAAGTGAGGTGCCGGAAGCCAGCATATGAACCCCCAGCAATGTCCCGAGCAGCAACATGGTCGCAGCAGGTGAAGAGAGGACAACACCCGCCAGCACCAGGGGAATTATGCCCGCAATCAGCAGCGGCCAGAACAGCGGAGTACCGCGCTCTCTAATTCCCAGTATGATCTGCAGCACGCCGCTGACCGCGAATAACACCAGTATCAAGGTGGTCAGCGAGATGATGCCGGACAAGGGGTTGGCGATAAAAGACCAACCCAGCAGCAGCGTCAGAATACCGATAGCCAGAGAGCCCCATTTGCGCTCCGACTTCCCCTCCATGAAATAGAGGCCCGTTTGCGCCGCCCCTCCGATTAGCAGGATCAAACCGGTAACAATGACGATGGCGCCGGAAGCCACGGCGGCATTCAGAATAACAACCAGGCCAAGCGCACAGGTCAAAACGCCCGCCCAAAATACCTTTGTAGATTTTTTCATTTCAAAAATTCCTTTTCGATAAATTAAAAATCATTGAAATTCTATTAAACCTCTCGCTCTCCTCACCTAGCCATGCTCCTTTTATCACCTGCCGGCCTCGCAGCAACAGGCTTCGAAATTAAACGGGTGGCGGTCAACGACAGACCTGCCGAAAACTGCTAAGCAAGCCACTGCTTAAAGGTTTTCTGTCTATGACCAGCCTCCCCTTACCCTAGCCCAAAGAAGCCAACACGCCACAAAAACAGATGCTTCAGAACAAACTTTGCGAGCGCCAGGCGCGGAATTCCTGGCCGACTTGATCCCTGCCCCCAGGCAGGTCGGAGACTGTTGTTAAACGACACACTCTGCCCAAGGCCCACAGCCACACCCAATAAACAGCCAGCTATAAGCTAAAAATTATACTATTCATAGACAATATTAATTTTTACTTATTCGTACGTCGATGCAAACTGCTCCTACTTAGCCAGCACGCTGGTAATCAATTTAGGAGGTTTTGCTATGTGGACACTCAACGCTGCAGACTATGATGATCAGATCGCTGCCGATTGGCCGCAGCAGCCGATTCCCCTGCCGCCGATGCCGCAGCATTAATAGACAAACGGGCGCTCAATCTGAGCGCCCGTTTTCGTTTTCTCACCGCCCAAGTCAGCCTGCCGGCTGGTAAATTGGATAATCCACATAGCCTTCGGCACCGCCGCCATAGAACGACGATCGGTTAACCGACGCCAGCGGCCAACCGTTGCGGGTACGCTCGACAAAGTCGGGGTTGGCGACAAAGGGAGTGCCAAAGGCCGCCAGGTCGAGCACTCCGTCCGCAATCATCTGGTCCGCTTGCCCTGCCGACAAACCGCCCGCCAGCATCAAGGCACCCTTCCAGCTATCGCGAATCTGCCCCAGCAGCCCGCTGGTTATCAGTGCTTCCTGCGCGGCTAGGTGAAGATAGACGACGCCCCGCGCCTGCAGCGCTTCGGTGATATGCAGATAGGTCTCGGCGATATCGGCATACAAAGGCATTTCGCCCAACTCGTTGTAGGGAGAAAGACGCACGCCTGTACTGTCAGCACCAATCTCATCCACCACGGCATCAACCACTTCCAGCAGAAAACGGCTGCGGTTTTCCAGCGTCGCACCGCCGTAGCGGTCTTCCCGGGTATTAAAAGCCGGGTTGATAAACTGCTCAATCAGGTAGCCGTTTGCCGCATGAATCTCTACACCGTCAAAACCGGCCTCTATGGCGTTAGCCGCCGCCTGACGAAACTCGTAGACCACATCTTCAATACCGGCTGCATCCAGCGCCTGTGGTTCACTTGCCGCCAGATCGCGGGCCTGGCCCTGGTCGTCGTAGGCAAACGCCTTACCGCCCGCCACCGCCACGGAGCTGACCGGGGCGCTATTGTTCGGCTGGATGCTGCGATGGGATACGCGGCCCACATGCCAGAGCTGGGCGAAGATTCTTCCGCCCTGCTCATGAACTGCGTCGGTCACCTCGCGCCAGGCATCCACCTGGCGGTCGCTGTAGATACCGGGCGTGTACAGGTAGCCCGTGCCCTGACGGGAAACCGGCACGCCCTCACTGATAATGAGTCCGGCGCTGGCACGCTGGGCGTAGTAAAGCGCGGTGTTATGATCGGGCACGCCATCGACGGCACGGGAGCGCGTCATCGGCGCCATCACTACGCGGTTGCTCAGCCGGGTAGCGCCCAATTGATAGTCGCTTAACAGGTTGTCCATTTTGTGCCTCCTGTTCAGCTCTGCGCCCAGGCCTGGCCGATCAGTTCGATGGAACGGATACGCGCTTCAGGATCATGGATCCAGGAGTTGAGCATGATCTCGTTGGCGCCGGTACGGGCAACCAGGTCGTTCAGCTTCTCGCATACCTGTTCGGCGGTGCCCCAGGCGGATTCCCGCAGCTGATTGTGGACGCGCTGCGCTTCGCTGACGTGCCACAGCTTGTTCATATCCTCCACCGGTTTGGGCAGCAGCGTATCGGTGCCGCGACCCAGGTTGAGGAACTTCTGCAGCTCCGTAGTGGCCAGGTACTCCGCCTCCTGCTGGGTGTCAGCAGCGACAGCATTGACGCAGACGATCACGTAGGGCTTATCCAGCTGCTCGGACGGCTGAAAGTTCTCGCGGTAGTAATCGATGGCCGCCTGCATCGCATCCGGCGCGAAGTGAGAGGCAAACGCCAGCGGCAGACCTTTCATCGCCGCCAACTGTGCGCTGTAGGTGCTGGAACCCAGCAGCCAGAGCGGGATATTCAGTCCCTGGCCGGGAATCGCCTTGATCTTCTGGCCGCGAGCCGCCGGCTTGAAGTAACCCTGCAGCTCTTCCACCATTTCCGGAAAGTCCAGGCCATTGGAGCGCACGTCACGGCGCAGCGCACGCACAGTCTGCATATCGGTACCCGGTGCACGGCCCAGGCCCAGATCGATGCGCTTAGGGTAGAGCGACTCCAGCGTACCGAACTGCTCGGCCACCACCAGCGGCGCATGGTTTGGCAGCATGATGCCGCCGGAGCCCAGACGGATACGGGAGGTTTTGGCGCCGATATGGCTCAGCACCACGGCGGTCGCCGCACTGGCGATATCGATCAGGTTATGGTGCTCAGCCACCCAGAAGCGGTGGAAGCCGGCCTTTTCAGCAGCCTGCGCCAGACGGGTGCTGGTTTCCAGGGCATCGGCGGCGTTAAAACCCTCGCCAATAGTGACCAGATCCAGCGCAGAAAGCGGTACGGTGTTGCGCGTCATCTTCATTCTCCTCAGCCCTGATACAGGCCGTTTAAACATCGTCGTAATTCAGGCTGCAAAGTATGATTGGTCACATAAAATCGATAAACAGGGTTACATTCCAATCAATGTAGACTTAAATTCTCCAATAGAGACCCGACTCAGCGTTTAGACTGGCTTCTTTCATTACAGTGGATTGGATTGAGGAGCACGATGAACGACAGCCGCTATTACGCCATTCGCGATATCGCCCACCGCTGGTTCGCCTTCTTTGAGGGCCAGACCGAAAGCCTGGAAGAACACCTGCAACTGTTTGCGCCGGACGTGCGCCTGATCCACGCCGGTCAGCACCTGCTGGCCGAGGGACAGTCTGCAATGGCTGACTGGCTGAAACAGGTGCCGCCGGCAACGGACTCTCACTTTATAAACGCCCTGCACTGGCAACCGACATCGGATAACCGAGCCCGGGTTGAGATGGAGATCGGCTACCAGGTGATGCAAAACGGCGAGCTGGTCGGCGGCGCGGTCATCGAATACCAGACTGAAGTGATGTTTACCAAATCCGGTGAGGCAGCATTTAGCTTTCTGCAGAAGACCCCGGTAAGCCAAAACCCGGACCGGGAGTTTAAGGATTCCTTCGCCGCCAACCGCCTTGGCGCCACCGCAGCACGGATCGACTTTCTCTTCGCCACCGGCCAGGCCGACCAGATCGCGGATGAACTGATGGAACCGGGCGCAGACGAACAGTGGCACCAACTGATAGCCCAACAAGAGGCAGAAGGTCTGAGATCCGCAAGAACTGGCGAGCAGGATGAAACCGCCCTGTCTCTGACACTGAAACTGTCTGGCACACAAAGCCTGAGCCTGTTGCTGACGGAACAGGCTGGTCGCTATTTAAAGGTGCGGGCGATAGAGTTGGATTGAACTGAATTTGATTGCGCTGAATATAAACGAGTAAGGCAGCGATAGCCGATTATGCGGAACACTGATCATCTGGGCGGGATAACCGCTTTTGTCACCACCGCCCAGCTGGGCAGTTTTACCGCAGCGGCAGAACGGCTGGGCCTGACCCGATCTGCCGTGGCCAAGAGCGTCGGCCGCCTGGAAGAGCGGCTGGGCCTGAAACTGTTCCAGCGCTCCACCCGACGACTAAGCCTGACGCCGGATGGCGAGCGCTACCTGGCCAGCTGCCAGAGCGCCCTGGATATTCTGGATGAAGCGGAAGCGGATCTGACCTCGCACACCACCCGCCCTGCCGGGCGTTTGCGTGTCGACCTGCCTGCCGCATTCGGGCGCCAGCGGATTCTGCCGCTGCTGCTGGAGATCGCGCGGGAATACCCGGAGCTATCGCTGACCGTCTCCTTCAGCGAGCGCTTTGTGGACCTGATTGAGGAAGGCATAGACCTGGTGGTGCGCATCGGTGAACTGGCCGACAGCAGCGGCCTGGTCGCCCGTCGCCTGACGACGCAGAAGCTGGTGATCTGCGCCTCGCCGGATTATCTGCACCAGAACGGCGAACCGGATTCCATCGACGCCCTTAGCCGGCATCGCTGCGTAGTCGGGGTGCGCCGTAATCAACCGGTCTCCTGGCTGATGAAGCAGTCCAATGGCGAACTGACACGGGTAACGCCTCCCGCCACCCATGAATTCGCCGATGGCGAGGCTCTGCTCGGCGCGGTACTCGGCGGATGTGGCCTATCCCAGCTGCCGTTATGGCTGGTGGGCGAACATCTCAACAGCGGCGCCCTGCAGGAGGTATTACCGGGTTATTCTGGCGGCGAAGTGCCGATCAGCGCCGTCTGGCCCCATAGCCGCCGGGTATTGCCGAAGATCCGCCATGTGGTCGACCGGCTGGTGGCAGCGTCCGAGCAGGGGTTGCTGGACTGACTGCCAGACGCCTCCAGCCCTTCCCATGTAGGTTGTCCCTGGCAAAAGCAGATGCTGTAGACGTCATTTATCCCGCTAATCCGCCGGGATATATCTGTTATGCTCAAAGCACAACAACTTAAGCCTGAGCGCGGAGGTATAGGGAATTGAACCAGGTTTGGGCGGGCCTGATGCTGATCAGCATCCTGGTTGCTGCGGTGCGCTGGGTAGGCGGCGACGCCGAGGTATTACAGAAGTTGGTCGACAGCGGTTTCGATATGGCGAAATTGTCGGTGGACATAGCCATAGGACTGGTCGGGCTGCTGACGCTCTGGTCCGGGCTGTTCCGCATCGCGGAAATGGCGGGGCTAGTAGAGAAGCTCAGCCGTGCGCTCTCTCCTCTATTTTCTAGACTGATGCCTGAGGTGCCACCAGGGCACCCGGCGCAGGGGGCGATCACCATGAACCTGGCCGCAAACATGCTGGGTCTGGATAACGCCGCCACCCCGCTCGGCATCCGCGCCATGCAGGCGCTGCAGCAGCTTAACCCGATCGCGAACACTGCCAGTAACGCGCAGATCCTCTTTCTGGTATTGAATACTTCATCGGTGACTCTGCTGCCGGTGACCATCTTTATGTACCGTGCCCGGGCCGGTGCCGCCAGCCCCACCGATGTGTTCGTACCGATTCTGCTCGCGACCACCGCCTCTACCCTAGCCGGCCTGCTGGCGGTGATGGCGATTCAGAAGATCCGTATGGACCGGGTGATTCTTGGCTCCCTGGCGGCATTTGTCGCCCTGGTGGCGAGCTTCGTTTACTGGCTTGGTCAGCTGCCGGTGGACCAGCTTTCCCAGGTGTCATCGACCATCGCCAGCGGCCTGCTGCTCGGCGTTATCGCCCTGTTTATTCTCACCGGATTGATTCGCAAGGTGCGGGTTTACGATGAATTTGTCGCAGGTGCCAAATCCGGGTTTGAAACCGCAGTGATGCTGATCCCCTATCTCGTCGCTATGCTGGTGGCGATCGGTATGTTCCGCGCCAGCGGCGCTCTGGACCTGCTGCTACAGGGAATCGGCAGCCTGCTGACGGCCATGGGCATCACCACCGCTTTTGTCGACGCCCTGCCGGTGGCCTTTATGAAACCGTTCAGTGGCAGCGGCTCGCGCGCCATGATGCTGGAGACAATCAACGCTCACGGCGTTGACTCCCTGGCCGGTCGTCTGGCAGCGATCATGCAGGGTTCCACCGAAACCACATTCTATGTGCTGACGGTTTATTTCGGCGTGGTCGGCATCACCCGTATGCGTTATGCGCTCTGGGCCGGCCTGCTCTGTGATGCGGTAGGGATCACCACCGCCATTATTATCGGCATGTGGTTTTTCGCATAAAACACCACCCATGAATGAGGTTTTGCATGAGTGACACCCTCGGCATTCTCGGCGTCGGCCACCTGGCCAGCTATGTAGTTGCCGGCCTGCGTAACGCCGGGGACAAACGCCACATCCTGCTATCCCCTCGGGGAAAAGAAACCGCCGAGCGGCTGCGGCTTGAACACGACTGTGAAATCGTCACCGATAACCAAACGCTGGTCGACCGTTGCGATACCCTGCTGATTGCAGTACGCCCGGCGCAGCTCGAATCACTGCTCAAACCACTGAGTTTCAAACCCAACCAGCTGCTGATCTCCTGCGCGGCCGGTGTGTCGCTGGCCCAGCTCAAGCCTCTTACTGCACCGGCCCTGGTTGTACGCACCCTGCCCCTGGCCTGTGCAGAGTTTGGCGCCGGAGCGGTACCGCTGTTTCCCGATAATGAAACAGCAGGCAAGCTGCTCTCACAGCTTGGCGAACTGATTGTGTTTGAGAATGAAGAGAAATTCGAGCTGGCCTCCACCGCCGCCTGCATGAACGGCTGGATCTACGATTTCCTCGATCAGCTCAGCGGCTGGTTCGCCGATCAGGGCCTGAGCCCAGAGCAGGCCCGTGCATTGGTCACCCAGCAGATCAGCGGCGCCACCGCTCTCGCTTCAGCCCGGCCAGATCTTCCACTCAGTGAGATCAGTGCATCTATAGCCACCGAGGGTACCTTTACCAAAACGGGACTGGACCTGCTGGCAGACAGGCACGCAATCGCTCCCTGGAAAGAAGCTTGTGAAGCTATTCAAAAAGCGCTTAGCGCAGGAAGCGAGTAGACACAGAACAGAGCACCATTTTCACTTCCAGTATCTGACGGCTCTCTACTTCACCAGGGAGGCAAGTATCCGGGCCTGCGGTATTAATCGCTCATAGTCCCTACGCGATTTACCACAGAGTTCTGCGGGAATCGCCCCTCCCTCTATGCCTGCTTAACTGCACTCTCCCCCTGCTCTTACACCGCATTTCTCCACACCTTTTTCCAGCCGATCAACCACCTGACCGCTGAGCCGGTGAATCGTTGGCGTGCAGGTAAACGCTATGACGGCGGCTGCAGGCCAGCACAGCAGAAACGCCTTCAGCCAGTGCGCCATGAACTGGTCATTCAGGCTGATATTCAAAAACGTAACCCATCCAGACATCGTCGATGACAACACGAATGACATCATGAAGGTGAAGACGATTCGCTGTTTCAATTTCATATAAGTTTTCTCGTTTTGCGTCTGCGTCCCAGGCCTCTGATCTCTTCCACTCTTCAGAAGGCCCGCTAAAAGTTGGCACCTAATCGGCACCCAAATAAACTTAGAGGCCTAAGATAACAAAATAACTTCCGGCGCTCCAGAGTGCAGCTCACCCCTTTCTCTCGCGTTCAAGAACTGATCATTTTTTTCTTGACGCAGATCAATCACTACCCTAGCCTCTAAAAACATTAGATATCTAATTTTATTTCAATCTGCTCTACCGTGCAGAACGAAGTCGAAGCAAAAGAGCTCTGATGAGCTCCGAAAAATAAGAACAGAAACAGGAGATATCGATGCTATCCCACCAGGACAATGAACTGCTGTGTCGCGTAGAAGGCGATGCGCCTATGGGTAAGATCATGCGCAGCCACTGGTTGCCCGCCTGCTTGAGCGAAGAGGTTGCTGAGGTCGACGGAAAGCCGGTACGCGTGCGTTTACTCGGCGAGGACCTGGTTGCATTTCGCGACAGCGACGGCCGCGTCGGCGTTGTCGATGAAAAGTGCCCGCACCGCAAGGCCTCCATGGCGCTGGGACGTAATGAAGAGTGTGGCCTGCGTTGCCTCTACCATGGCTGGAAAGTGGACGTGGAAGGTAATGTGCTGGAAATGCCTTCTGAACCTGACGGCTCATCCCTCTCTGAGAAGGTAAAGGTCAAGGCTTACAAAACACATGAGGCCGCCGGCTTTATCTGGGTCTACATGGGTGACCAGGAGAACATTCCTGAATTCGATCCCCCTGTATTCCAGCCCTCACCGGATACCAAGATCTCGATCGCAAAAACCAAGATAGACTGCAACTGGGCGCAGATTCTGGAGGGCGCGATCGACTCGGCACACTCCTCTACGCTCCACTCCACCGACATGGTGCCTGCCCGTAAAACCCAGGCCGAGGCAGACGACCAGCTCTGGTACAGACCATCCACCGATCGCGCTCCACGCATGCAGGTTGAGGAAACCCCTTTCGGCTTCCGCTACGCAGCGATTCGCCGCCCGATCAAAGATGCCAAGACCCATGATTATGTGCGTACCACGCTGTTTATCGCACCGTTTACCGTTCAGATTCCTCCAAATAACCGCTACAACATAGCCATACTTCACATACCGATCGACGATACTCACACCGCCTTCCACTTCATTGCCTGGGGCGACAAGAGCACCACACCTGATACAGAAAGCTGGCGTAAATTCCTGGCGCTGCAGGTCGGCATCGATCTCGATCAGTCGTTCAACCGTTTTAACACCTATGCCAATGATTACGGCCAGGACCGTATCATCATGAAAACCGGCGAAAGCTTCACCGGTATCAGGGGTATCCCTAACCAGGATATCGCCATGTGGGAAACCATGGGTGCTATCGCGGACCGTTCAGAAGATCGTCTCGGCGCGAGCGATCTGGCGATTGTGCAGTTCCGCCGTCAGATGGTACGCGCTGCAAAATTGGTCGCTGAGGGTGGCGCTGTTATAGGCACCAATGAACCACGTATCCGGCACAGTGAGCTGAAGTCGTTTGAGGGTATAGTGCCAAAGGATACGCAGTGGCGTAATCTGGGTCGTGCTCCAGGTGAAGAGCCGCTCGCCGAGCCGAAGGCGGAAGTCGAAGAACCAGAAGTCGTAGCCTCTTGACCTAGCGAGCCCTTGACGATGAGTAAATTGAATCTGTCTGTGGCGGTCGGCAACTACGACCGCATGCGCCCCCTGGTGGATGGCGACGTACAAATTGACGGTGTCGATCCCGTCTTCATGCTGCACGACCCTGAAGAGATCTTCTTCCGCGCCTTCAGGCATGCGGACTTTGATATCACCGAACTGTCGATGAGCAGTTATACCGTTAAAACGGCAAACAACGATTGCCCTTATGTCGGTGTGCCGGTATTCCCGTCCCGGGCCTTTCGCCACACCTCTATCTATATCCGTACAGACCGTGGCATAGACAGCCCCGAGGACCTTCGCGGCAAACGGATCGGCGTTCCCGAATATCAGCTGACTGCGAATGTGTGGGTGCGCATGTTCCTGGAGGAGGATTACGGCGTAAAACCGAATGAGATGATCTGGGTTCGCGGCGGCTACGAAGAAGCCGGTCGGGTCGAGAAGATCACGCTTAACCTGGCTGATGGCGTAGAAGTGATTAACGCCCCAGAAGGCGAAACTCTCTCCAACATGCTGGCGAATGGCGATCTGGATGCTGTTATCGGCCCACGTGCACCGAGCTGCTTCAGCAACGGGCATCCCAATGTCGGCTATCTGTTCCAGGACCCCATGGCCGAAGCCAAGGCCTGGTATCAGCGCACCGGCTTATTCCCGATCATGCACCTGTTGGGTATCCGCAAGACCCTGGTTGAGCAACACCCCTGGTTACCTTTTGCGGTGTACAAGGCTTTTGAACAATCCAAGGCTGCGGCCCTCACACGTTTATCGGACACATCGGCAACCAAAGTAACCCTGCCCTTCGTTGAAGATCAGCTCAGAGCAGCCCGTCAGCTGATGGGCGAGGATTTCTGGTCTTACGGATTCGATGCCAACCGAACAACGCTGGAACGCTTTTTAAGCCAACACCACAGGGAAGGCCTTTCCAGCCGCCTGGTGAAGCCAGAGGAACTATTTCATCCGGCCAGTATGGAGAGTTTCAAGATTTGAATAAACGGGGTCCGGCGCGAGGTCGGACACCCAGAACCCTAGGGTATACCCCAACAATACAACTAGAAAAACCAACAACAAAAACAAGAGGTTCTATGATGATTAAAACAATCAAGCATTGGCTGATTGTACTTGCAGCCGTGAGCACCCTGGCCATCTCATCTCAGGCACGCGCCGAGTCATACAACATGACCGTAGCCGGCGCTTCACCGGGAGGCCTCTGGAGTCTTCTGGGTGCCGGCATCGATGCCAGCGTCAAAAAAGCCTACCCCGGTTCTACCATCACCTACCAAACCTCTGGTGGTGGTATCGCGAACGTAGGGGTACTGGATCGTGACCAGGCCGATATGGCGCTTATCCACGATGCTGAGATGTTGCTGGCAGAATCTGGCAGCGCTCCCTTCCGCGAGCCAATCACCTCCCTGAGCGTACTCTCATACATGTATACCTGGGCGCCTATGCAGGCACTCATGCGCAACAGCTTTGCCGAAGAGTATGGCATCGAGTCTTTTGAAGATATCGCAGAAGTTAAACCGCCCATCGTGGTGGCGATAAACCGTCGCGGCAACATCGCATCCAGCGTCGCTGAAGAGATGTTTAAGGCGATCGGCGTAACGGCTGACGATATCAAAAGCTGGGGCGGCGAGCTGATTTACGCGGCCTCCGATGAGCAGATGAGCCTGATCCAGGACCGTCGCGCCGACATGATTCTGAACTCACTGTTTGTTCGCCACAGCTCCATCATGCAGGCCGGCAATAGCGTCGAACTGACGCTGCTTCCGCTTGCCCAGAGCACCATCGACACCGTGAATACCAGTAGCGGTACGATCGCCTTCACCATCCCCGCCGAGACCTATGAATGGTCACCAGCCGAGGTTAACACCGTATCACTGGGCGCAGCCCTGGCGGTGCGCGCCGATATGGATGAGCAGACCGCTTACAACCTGACCAAAGCCCTGTTTGAGAACTACCAGACCCTCGCAGGAGTGCACCCGGCCATGGCCGCACTTACCCCTGAGGTAATGGCCTCGGTTGAAGCTGTTCCTTACCACAAGGGAGCTCTGCGCTACCTGACCGAAGCCGGCCTGAAATAAGGCCTGCTCTTCAGACAATTAGGGGTGAGTGACTATGCGCCAACTGCTGAGTTCACTGGTTGAAACGGGAACCAGAAGAAAGTTAACAGGCAAACTCGGCACAACCGTTAAAACTTGTGCTGCACTGATTGCTATCGCTGTTATCTATACCACCACGGTCGTCTACATCGACCTGTTCGTCATGACAGTCGTGTTTTTGTCCGCCATTCTCGCGCTGCTGTTCCTGATGTACACCGCCGGTCCCAATGGCCGGCTGGACCGCCCAAGTGTAATGGACTGGTTATTTTCCGTAGCCAGTGTCGTCGTCGGCATCTACTTCTTTGTTGAAAGCGGTCGTATAGCCGAGCGCATCACGCTGCTGTTCCCACTGGAAACGCCTGACCTGGTCGCCGCATCTGTACTACTGGCATTGACCATTGAAGCCACACGTCGAACGGTCGGTGTGGGCCTCACCAGCGTGGTTTCTGTCTTCGTGCTGTATAACCTGTTTGGCCACAGCCTGCCTGCGGGACTTGGCTTCCGGGAAGTCAGCTACAACCACTTTCTCGACATCATGATGTTCACCACCGACGGTCTGTTCGGTGTACCTCTTCGGGTAGCGGCAACCTACGCCTTCCTGTTTGTTTTGTTCGGCACCTTTCTTTCTCGTGCGGGAGGTGCCGACTTTTTCTACAACTTCGCATCCTCACTGGCCGGACGTAAGGTCGGTGGCCCCGCGAAGATCTCGGTAATCTCTTCCGGCCTGTACGGCACCATGTCCGGCAGCCCCACCTCGGATGTGGTTACTACCGGTTCGATTACCATTCCGATCATGCAGAGGCTCGGTTACAGCAAGCCGCTCTCCGGCAGTGTTGAGGTAGCCGCATCAACAGGAGGCAGCCTGCTTCCGCCGGTGATGGGCTCGGCAGCCTTTATAATGGCCGAGTACACCGGGATCGATTACCGCGATATTGCTATCGCCGGCATCGTTCCAGCCCTGCTCTACTACCTCTGCGTATACACCCAGATACATCTGCGCTCCCGCAAGATGGGCCTTGGCGGCTTGAACGCTGACGAGATTCCGAAAATGCGCACAACACTGAGCAATGGTGGGCTCTTTATTATCCCGCTGGTAGCTCTCTCTGTTGCGCTGATTCTCGGATACTCGCCCACCTACGTGGCTGCGATCGCCACGCTGGTAGTACTCATCGTCTCCGCGGTAAAACCGTCCACCAGAATGAGCGTCCGCGATGTGTGGGATGCCCTGGGTGAGACAACATTGAGAATGGTAGCAGTGGTCGCTGCCTGTGCGGCGGCGGGCCTTGTAATCGGCGGGATTTCGATGACAGGTCTCGGCGGCAAGTTTGCCGACCTGGTATTCCTGCTGTCCGGCAACAGTACCATTCTGGTTCTGGTGATTTCTGCAGTGCTGGCGATCATTCTCGGTATGGGTATGCCAACGCCCTCAGCCTTTATACTGGCGGCCGTACTGGTCGGACCGACGCTGAACTCCCTGGATTTCAGCCTGATGCAGACCAATATGTTCATTCTGTACTTCGCCGTCCTCTCTGCGATGACTCCTCCTGTTGCCGTAGCGGCCTTTGCAGCCGCAGCGATCGCTGATGCCAAACCTTTAAGTATCGCAGTGGGTGCTGTGCGCCTGGCGATCACAGCGTTTATCGTACCTTTTGCCTTTATGTACGGGGACGGATTGCTGTTGAACGGTAGCTGGATTGATATCTCTACCGCCTGCATCACCGCCGGCATTGGGGTCATTCTGCTCAGCATCGGGATTGAGGGATTCTGGAAAGACAGCCTGACCACCCAGGCCCGGATCGGCTTCGGTGTTTCCGGCCTGCTGTTCATCTTCCCAAGTACGGCGGCCATCGTTGCGGGTGTGATTCTGTTCATCGTTTCGATGCTGATGACGCCTCACCTTCGATTTCGAATGAAGCTATCTAGCTGAATGAAGCGAATAGGAAAGGTTTAGCTTTTCGAAAAAACGAGTTGGTCCTGTAAGACCCTTTTAGCCGGTACGATGCCAAGATCGCACCGGCTTTTTTTCGTTCGAGCAGAACGTCATAACACTCTACGTTACTTCGCCAAATATCATCCTGGCGGCTGGAAAACGAAGGCCAGCCTCCCCCTCAAGCCTCCTACCTGATCCTCAAACTCTACAGCAGCTCCCCATCTGCTCACCTTCTATTAAATAGAGAGTACCCAGCCTCTTTCGAAGTCGACGCCCAGTAAAAAAGCCGGGCTCACAAGGATCATCAGACGACACGGACCGCAGCGACAGAACAGGCAGCAAAGGAGAGGCAACAAAAGAATGGGCAGTAAGACTGGAGGACGCGAGCAGGCGCGTTTAGCGATAGTGGCGGCCTGCTTTGGAGATGAAAGCGGAGAATGGACCGACCTGCTCGCTATTTACAAGCGGCTAAAACAAAAAGGAGCGGCTCCATTACGGAGCCGCTCCTGCAGGCAGAACCCTTTTTGGCACTAGCTTTCCTGCCAGCTTAACTGCGCCTTGCGGGCATTCATTCGCCAGAGCTGCCAGGGGCGCTCGACCTGGCCTTCAATGGTCTTCTGGGTAGTCTGGGTTTCACCGTCGGTCAGGAATTCAATGGGACCGAGGCGACTGGCTTCGGCCTGTAGCTTCGCATTCACTTCAACATATACCGCACGATAGACCGCCTGCTTCAGCGTTGGCGCCACAACGGTGGAACCATGGCCCCGCATCAAGACTACTGTGTTGTCAGCCAGTGTATCGGATAGCGCGGCACCCAGCTTCTGGTTGGTAATCAGCAGATCGGTCGCATCACCGGCCACATCACGAATCTCGAAATTCGGTACATGATTACCGATAAAGCCACTCATATGACACATGGGGCGAAGCGGGCTCGACTTTACGGCGCTGAACGGCACTACGGATGGTGAATGGCTATGCACCACCGCCATGACATCTGGCCTGGCGCGGTAAATCTCCCCATGTATATAGCGCTCCAGGTAGACCTTCCGGGTATCGCCATCGACCACGTTGCCGTCTAAGTCGAATTCGATAATATCTTCACGAGCCACCAGACCTGGTGCCATATTTCGCGAGAGAAAATAGTGGTGCGGTTTTTCCGGATTACGCACGCTCACATGCCCAAAGGCATCCACGACCCCCTGGTTAAACAGGATAAGATTCGCATCGACCAGGTCATCGAGCAGGCTACTGAGCAACTTCGGTTGGGTTTTCATTATTATTGGATCTCCGGCTTTGCAGGCGATCTCGCGTTCAGCCGTCGGGCTCACCTTCCGACTCGGATGACTGATTGTCGACCGCCAGGTTATCTATCATGGTAAGCAGTGTCTTACGGGTCGCTTCACTCTCGGCTTCGGATACGCCCGCCAACGCAATGTGGTTGACCTCCTCTGCCAGCGGAGTCAGCACGTCCTTGAGCTCCTTTCCCTTATCAGTCAGAAAAATATGCTGCTTGCGACGATTACCGTTTAAGTGTCTGCGCTCGATGAGGCCATTCGCCTCCATCGCTTTCAGCGCAGTAAAGGTTGTAGGCTCCATCACGCCCGCCTGATCACTGAGTTCTCTCTGAGACAGGCCTTCAGTAGCCCAGAGAATCCTCAGAAATGACCAGTGGCCAAAGCTGACTCCATGTTCGGCCAGCCTGCGCTGGAGGCTTTTGGCAAGAAGACGACTGGCGTCGCGCACCAGGTGCGCCATACGATCGTCCGGCACCTGCTGATGCCAATGCCGCAAAACACTTTCCGTTTCACGGACGTCACGCTTTGTCATAGAGTCAGGCTCCTTCTGCCCTCACCGGGCACTGATGATACAAGTCGATCGCCTGACCGGTTCGCGCTGACTCTAGCAGCGCGAAGCACACTTCCATGGTTGCTAACCCCCACTCGCCGGAATGGATTGGGGGAACATCGTTACGAACTGCGGCGATCAGTTCGTCGAGAACTTCCCGCCGTGGAATATCAGGCGCTCCCAAGGGTACAAGACGGTGTTCAGTATGACCATAAACGTCGATGCCGGCGGGGGTTGGCTTCAGATCGGCCACTTCGCAACTGGCCATGATCCAACCAAAGTGGTTATGTGCGATCCCCTCAAGCGAAGTATTTGAAAGTCCCAAGTCAGGGCCATAGGCACGCCGGTTCTTCAAAGCAGCCTCCTCCTCAGACGAGGTCACGGCTTGCAGTGCAGCACGAGCTTTGCCGTACTCCGAAGGCCCGCGAGGCTGCCCCAGCTCTCCGCTCCAGCCGTTCAGTTCATCGCTATCGAAATGGCCATAACCGCTGTAAGTGAGGGTGGCAAAACACCCATTGGCGAAAGTCAGCAATGCGGAATAAGCGCCTTCGGTAGGGCGCTTGGGATCCCACTGACCGGTTTGCGCCATAACCCGGGTGACTTCACCGCCGCCCAAAAGACGCACGATATCAACCTGGTGAGCCGCCTGGCTGTACACCACTCCGCCCCCCTGAGCTGTATCCAGTTCTTCAGGCCGACGGGGCCGGTAAAGAAAGTCGGTGTAGTTGAAAGCGTTGATCATTTTTACCCGACCATATTCACCCGAGCGGATCATTCTGGCGGCTTGGAGATAAGGGGAATCAAAGCTGTGGCTATGCCCAACGAGCAACCGACACCCCGCCTGTTGCATCGCATCGATCATTGCCCGGCAATCAGATAGCGAAAGCGCCATCGGCTTTTCAACCAGTACATGCTTGCCATAGCGCGCAGCACACTCCACCTGCTCACGATGCAGGCCGTGAGGTGACGCTATATAAACGGCTTCAACCTCAGGGTTCTGGCATAGCATCTCGAAGTCTGAATAGCCGGTGCCACCGAAATCCGCCTCAAATCTCTCCAGAGCTTCAGTTCTAGGATCTGCTGCCGCCACCAGCTTTACTCCGGGATGCGCCGCTATTGTCGGCATCAGCAGCATAAAACCGCGTCCCAGCCCCGCAACCCCCAGGCGTAATGGGTTTGATGCATTCATTCGGGCAGACCTATGACCAGCTCTTTGGTCAGAGCACGAGACACACAGGGGATAACATAACGCTCTTGCTCTTCATCACTGAGCAGAAGATCACGATGGTCAGCCTCCCCCCCCAACAGATCACAGCGACAGGTGCCGCAGGTTCCGCTTTCGCAGGAGTAAGGAACATCGACTCCGTGTTCGTTGAGCGCTTCAAGCATGGTCTGGCCCGCCCCCACGCTTACAATTTCATCGCTCCCCTGAATCCGGACGCTGAAGGGCTCGTCATCGGGGCGGTGCGCCGCATCGGCAGAGCCAAAATCCTCGAAATGCACGCTGCTCGGAGACCAGTGCCCGGTCATATCGCGCACCTCTTCCATCAACCCGCGCGAGCCGCAGCAATACAGATAAGCACCTTTCGGCTGTTCCAGCACTGGCCAGAGGTCGAGCCGGTTTTCGGGGTCACCGTGGGTGTGATGAATGACCACCTTGCCGCGGTATTCGGGTAACTCGAACTCATCAAGAAAAGCTGTTTGTTCGGGATGACGACTGAGGTAGTAGAGCTTCCAGGGCTTGCCTGCGGTCTCGATCAGTTCCTGAATCATCGCGTATAGAGGCGTTATACCTATGCCACCGGCGACAAAGATGTATCGGGTAGGATTACCGGTCAGGGGGAAGTCATTAACCGGCGCCGAGATCGCAAAGGTATCGCCAACTTCGCTTTCATCTACAAGACTGCGCGAACCGCCCTTTCCTTCGGCTTCGTACTTAACAACGATCACATAACGATCAGTTTCGCCGGAGCCCTGGCATAGCGAGTATTGGCGCTCCTGGCCACTGGGGACCTGAACCTTAATATGGGCGCCAGCTTCGCTGGGGGGGAGTTCAACGCCAGGTGCCGGAGCAAATTCAAAACGATAAATGCCTTCGGCTACGGCTTCTTTGCTAACGAGAGTCACAGACAGATCAAGCGGTGCATGGGCCATGGAATGCTAGCCTCCTATTATTCTTATATATCTAAGTTTATTGCCAGTCTGCGAAAAATACAGGATCATTGCAAGCAGGAATTACGAACTGCAATCAGCTGCAATCCACCAAAAATAAGAGTAGAGAGGTTCTATGTACCCCATCGATACGGCTCAATTGAGAATGGCCATTAGCGAAAATGTCGTGGCAGCATTGGCCGAGGATGTAGGCAGCGGTGACATAAATGCCGCTCTGATAGGCACCGACAGTCACGCCCACGCACGAATCATCACCCGCCAGGAAGCGGTGTTCTGTGGCCGTGACTGGGCCGACGAAGTATTCCGGCAGCTGGATCCTTCGGTTCAGCTGGAGTGGGAAGTATCGGATGGAGATAAAGTAGAGCCCAACGCTACGCTGGTGACTCTGCAAGGGCCAGCACGTTCGCTGCTGACCGGAGAGCGGGCCGTGCTCAATTTCCTGCAATTACTTTCAGGCACCGCAACGCGAACCGGCTGGTTCGTTAAGCAGGTGGAAGGCACTGGCGTACAACTTCTCGATACACGCAAAACCCTCCCGGGGCTTCGCCTGGCGCAGAAATACGCAGTGAGATGTGGCGGCGGTCAAAATCATCGTATGGGTCTCTACGACGCTTTCCTGATCAAGGAAAATCATATTGCCGCCTGCGGTGGACTGGCTGAAGCCGTAGAGGCCGCACACCGTTCCGCTCCCGGTAAACTTGTAGAAGTGGAAACCGAAACCCTGGAAGAGCTTGACCAGGCCCTGGATGCGGGCGCTGATGTGATTATGCTCGATAACTTTTCCTTGTCGGATACCCAAGCCGCCGTTGAGAAAAGTCGCGGCAGAGCCAAGATTGAAGCGTCCGGCGGTATCAACAACGAGACTTTGATCGCGATCGCCAGGACCGGCGTCGACTTTATCTCCATGGGCACACTGACCAAGGATGTAAGCGCCATCGATCTCTCGATGAGACTGAGTGTCATCGACTGACTCAAAAGGCGGAGCCAGATACTGTCTCCGTCGTCGTCCCTTCCATCACCACGGATGGTAGCTTTACCGAAGCGGGCCTGGATCTGCAGACAGAAACACGAGCAACTGATCCCTGGAAACAGACCAGTGAGACCGTTAAGCTCGCATCTAATAAAAGCTGCATCCTCCAAACTAGCTGCTACTCAATAGTTCCGGTCAACTAGCCTACGGCTGGTCACTGCATCGCTTTCTATATCCGCTACAAACGCAAAGATAGATAAGGAATTTACAAATGGACCTGGGAGAGAGGAATCTCACCGATATCAACCAATACCTGGCCTTTCTTGAAGCCAACAACAATTTAATTCGCGTAAAGACAGAAGTAGACCCGAAGCTGGAGATGGCGGGGATCGCCAAAAAGCTCGAGGGCACCAAGCCGATCCTTTTCGAGCGCGTTAAAGGCAGTGAGTATCCGGTATTGATCGGTTTGTACTGGAACCGGCATATTCTCGCCGACATTCTTGGCACGACCAATTCTCAGCTGCCCTTTGTCTTGCAGAACGAGATCAAGCAATGGCATCTATCACCGATGGAGCCGGTGGTGCTTAAGCAGGGGCCTGCCAATGAAGTCATTGAGCTTGATGTAGACCTCACCAGCCTGCCGATTCCTCATCATGCCGAAGGCGACGGCGGCTCCTACCTGACATCAAGCGTGGTCATCGCCAAGGACCCGGATACCGGTGTTCGCAACCTGTCCATTCACCGCATGATGGTGACCGGGAAGAATCGCCTTACCCTGCTGCTGGAAGAGCTTGGCCACTTGATGGACTACTACAAGCGCGCAGAAGCGAAAGGCGAAGCGCTGGAGATCACCGTCAACAATGGCATCGATCTTCCTTTGACCGTCGCTGCCGCCGCTCCTGCTTCAGCCGCTCCCATCGATATGGACGAGCTGGGCATCGCCTCACAGATGCGCGGCGAACCGGTTGAACTGATTGAAGCGCAGACCGTGGCGGTTGAAGCGATTGCCAATGCACAGTTTGTGATCGAGGGCCGCATTCTGCCGGAAGTGCGGGAGATCGAAGGCCCCTACGCCGAGGTGACCGGTTACTACGCCGAACAGGCCCCCCGTTGGGTGTTTGAAGCCACTGCCATTACGCGCCGAAAAAATCCCATATTCCACTCCATCCTGTCCGGCAAAGAGGTCCGCAATGCCTACGGGATGAGCGCCAGTGCCGGAGCCTTCACCAAAATCAATGCCCTGGTACCCGAAGTCACGGCGATACACTTCGCCGACGGCAGCGTCCCCTATCACCTAGTGGTGCAGATCGACAAGAAACATGAAGGCAGCCAGCGCAATGCGATGATGGCGGCTTTCGTGGCGCTCGCCTTTGTCAAAACCGTTACCGTGGTGGATACCGATGTGGATATTTACTCATCAGAAGATGTGGATTGGGCGGTAGCGACTCGCTGCTGTTATGAAAAGGATCTGCTGGTGATCCCGGACGCTATCGGACACCGGTTAAACCCGATGGTGGAAGAAGATAAATGGACCCGCCTGGGTATAGATGCCACGGTACCGCTGCCTCGACCGGACAAGTTCAGACGCACCACCAATGTCGATGTGGAGCTGAGCGATTACCAGATCGAAGGCGTGTAACGTAATTAACGAGGTCTGGCCTTTCTAACGCCTTGATGAAAACGGCGCTGGATGCCTCAGGACGACCTAAACGCAGCGATCCATCCCCTTTGGCGCTGCCGAGCATCGCAGGCTGAAAGAGATACAAGGGAAAGGCTGTTTGAGCCGCGAAGCGGTGAGTTCCCTTTCCCGCTCTTTCAGACGAGAAGCACAGGGCAGTCGGCGTAGCCGACCAAGGCATAGGGGCGGTTTGGGATTGCAAAGGGGCTTGTCCGAACAAGTCCCTTTGCTCGCCAGCAGGCGAAACCGGCCTCAAAAAATGCGGAGATCATTGATCTCGCGAGTGACCAATAGCGTGATGCCTCATAGGGAGCTTCATGTAGAACCCACTGCTATGCCAGTGGCAGCTTGACTGAGGCTATAGCGGAGCGCCATCACGCAGCGCATCCAGCACCACCCGGAAAGCGGCGGTCTGCTGACGACGGCTGGGGTAATAGAGGTAGTAGCCGGGGAAAGGCTCCGACCAGTCTGTCAGCACCTCTTGCAGTTCGCCGCTATCGAGATGCGGCTGCGCCAGCCCATCCGGTATCTGCGCCAGGCCCACTCCGGCCAAACAGGCATCCAGGATCTGAATCACGCTGTTCATGATCAGCGGACCATCCACCCGTACCCGGGATTCCTCTCCGTTTCGCTCAAACTCCCAGGCATAGAGGCCGCCGTGGGTGGGTAGGCGCAAATTGATGCAGCGATGGCTGGTGAGATCGTTCGGCGTAGCGGGTACCGAGTAGCGCGCCAGATACTTGGGTGATGCCACTGTAACCATCCGCACCTGTTTTACGATCGGCACGGCAACCATATCCGCCGCCAAAATACCGCCAAGCCGGACACCGGCGTCGCAACGCTCCGCCGCAATATCGGTCAGGCCGTAATCGGTGACCAGCTCGACGGTTATCTCGGGATATTTATCCAGCAAGGCCAACAGCCGGGGCCAGAGTACATAGCGCGCCGCGTACTCATCGGCGGTAATCCGGACGATGCCCGCTGGCCTGTCGCGCAGGTCGGCCACCGCCGACAGGTGTGCATCGATCTCATCGAGCAGTGGAGCGATCTCACGCAGCAGCTTCTCCCCTGCTTCGGTGCGCGTCACGCTGCGGGTGGTGCGCGTCAGCAACCTCACCCCCAGGCGCTCCTCGAGACCGCGCATGGTCTGGCTGACCGCAGAGGGCGAAACGCCCAGGTGTGCCGCGGCACGGGTAAAGTTGCCCTCCCGGGCAACGGTCACGAATACGGAGAGAGCATCCAGGCTTTGAGTGGTCATTGTTAAGTTTTACTTCACACTGCATTAAGGATTTAACGTATACAGAAGATAATCCTAATTTGCTAGATTGGTATTACTCAACAGGCAGTACAGAAACAAGATTCCGATCAGGAGGCACCTATGAGCGCTACAGAAAACAACCCTGACGACATGCAGGTTATCCGCGCCGGTTCGACCCCGGCGATCAAGGGGCCGGCCGACTGGTTCACCGGCACCGTACGTATCGACAAGATTTTTAACGCCCCGGAGCCGTCCCGCATTGGCATGGCCGTAGTCAACTTTGAACCGGGCGCTCGCACCAACTGGCACACCCACCCGCTGGGTCAGGCACTGCTGGTCACCGATGGCGTTGGCTGGACCCAGTGTGAAGGCGGCCCGCGCACCGAAATCCGTCCCGGCGACATCATTTACTGCAACTGCGGCCGTCGCCACTGGCATGGCGCCACCGATACCACCTACATGCAGCACGTAGCGGTGCAGGAAGCGCTGGATGGCAGCCCGGTCACCTGGATGGAGCCGGTTACCGATGAGCAGTACCTGAGCGGCCCAATCAAGAAAGACTGAACGCCGATCACGCAGTCATCGACTCCCTCATCGGTAACTTACTGGCAGCGTTGATCACTGCCGCATTTCAGCGACCGATGCAGCCCTCCCCGCTAGATACTGGCAACACCCAGTATCTAGCCTGCGCGAAAAAGCCGCAGCCAGCGTAATCCTCTACGTCGACTGCGCTGCCAACCCGCCGATCAACGCGCAGGCGAGGAGAAGGAGCTCACAACTCAAAGGAGGTTTTTCTCATGACCAACACAGCATTAACTCCCCGTCAGCAAGCACTTATCCCAATCGCAGCCTTTGCGGCAGCTGGTGATATCCCCCAGCTGAACACCGCCCTGGCACAGGGCTTGGACAACGGCGTCAGCATCAGCGATGCCAAAGAGGTGCTGGTTCAGGTTTATGCCTACGCCGGATTTCCGCGCAGCCTTAACGCCCTTGGCGCGCTGATGAAACTGGTGTCGGAGCGCAAAGAACAGGGCATAGAAGACGATCCCGGCCAGGAGTCGCCGAGTAAGACCATCCCTCAGGGAAAAGAACTGCTGGCCGCAGGCACCCGCAACCAGACAAGCCTGGCCGGCGCACCGGTTCAAGGCCCACTGTTCGATTTCGCGCCTGCCATCGACACCTATCTTAAAGCTCACCTGTTCGGCGATATCTTCGAGCGCGATAACCTGGACTGGAAAGACCGTGAGCTGGCCACCGTGAGTATGCTGTCGGCACTGACCGGTGCCGAATCTCAGGTAGGCTCCCACGTAAATATCAGTATGAATGCCGGTGTCACAGCCGATCAGCTGCGCCAGCTCGTAGAGGTGCTTAATAAGAAGGTGGATACAGCCGCCGCTAAACGTGCCGGCGATGCGCTGGAACAGGCACTGGCCTGATCTGCTGATTGAGCAGAAAGACTCCGCTGCGTTATCGCCGAATACAGAGCTACCGCAGCGGAGACGAGGACCGGCTTACGCCATACGCTTGAGCGTATCGTCCTTGTGTACAAAGTGGTGCAGCAGCGCCATGCCGATATGGCCAAAGATAAGCAGCGCCAGGGCCCAGCTCAGCGGTGAATGCAGGCTGCCCAGGCTCGCGGCCCAGGGGATATCGGTACCGCGGGCAACCAGCTCCGTACCGAAAACGGTCAGACCATAGCCATTACCCAGCATTATCGAGACACCGGTTATCGGCATCAGCAGCATACCGAGATAAAGCATGCCGTGACCCGCTTTAACCAGCTTGGCGGAAGCGGGATCCTGTTCCGGACGCTGATTGCGCTGGCTAATGCCCCAGAGTATCCGCAAGACAATCAATACCAGCAGCAAGCTGCCGAATGATACATGGGTCGGCACCAGGGTTTTCCCAACCCAATGTTCACCATCGTTAATCCGATCAAAGAACTTCAGCAACTGCAGCCCGATCAGCAGTGCCATCGCCCAGTGCATTATCCGGCTGACAATGCCGTAGCGGTCTTGCGAATCCTTCAGCATGGAATCCCTCCAAAAAGTGTATGAAATCAGATAGACCCATCACACATTCCTGGGTTCCGTGTAATAAAAACAATTGTGCTATAAAACAAAAAATCCCGGCATGCGCTTGCTGGACATGCCGGGATTGGCCCTCACGGGGAGGGAAGCTTGACGCTTAAACGCCGCAAACCTCTTTCAGCTCTACCGCACGCTCGTAGACTTTTCTCGCCGGGATGTTTTTCGCTTCCAGATCGTTGATGTACTGATTGGTGATTTCACCCAGTACCGGCTCCCAGGCTTTGCGCGCATCATCGGTGAGCGGGATCAGCTTGTCGCCCATCTCGACCGCCTCTTTCATCGACTCCTTGTCCAGGTTATCGAAGATAGCGGTCATGTACTGCGACCATTTCGCGCCGGAATATTTGTCGAGTACGGCTCTGAGATCGTCAGGCAGCTTCGCGTAGACGTTCTTGTTCATGGTGACCACAAACGCCAGCGAGTAAAGGTTGACCTGGGTGTGGTAGTTCACCAGCTCATTAAGACGGAACACCTTGGTGCCATCCCAGGAGATCGCTACGCCATCGATCACATCACGCTGCAGTGACTGGTAGATTTCCGGCGCGGGCATGCCCACCGGCTGAGCACCCAGTTTTTCCAGCAGCGTACCGACTGCAACGGTTGGGCGACGGATGCGCATCCCTTTCAGGTCATCGGGGTAAAGCATTTCTTTGTCGCGGGAGTGAAGCTGCCCCGGGCCATTGGTGTAAACAAACAGCACGTGGGAATCGTCATACTCGGAGGAGACCTGGCCTTCGTCATACAGTTTCTGCAGCATGCAGGAACCCTGGGAGCCAGAGTTGACCATCCCCGGCAGCTCGACGATCTGGCTCAGCGGAAAACGGTTGGCGGTATAGCCCTGCACCGTGGCGGTCATATCAGCGATATTATTCACCACCGCATCATAAGCGGCACCGGCCTTCACCAGCGTTTGCGAAGGGTAAAGCTCGATATCGATCCGCCCCTGCGAATCCTCATTGATCATCTTGCCCCACTCAGCAAACCCCTGGTGGATTGCTGAGTTAGCCGGCCAGGGATGGGCGAAACGCAGCGTCACATCTGCTGCCAGAGTACTCATGGAAAAGGCAGCCAACGCACTACCCATCGCAACCAGTGTTTTTAATTTCATTCGAAGTTTCCTTTTATATTTATAGTTTTACCTGAGGCGAAACTTTTCTTTATTGGGCTACTTTTCTTTTCTGTGCAACGTTTCCTTACCGCGCAACTTTCTTAGCTGCGCTAAGTTATTTACTGCGCTGCGTGGCTGTCGCCCGCGCACATCCGCTTGATGATACGACGCGCCCGGTTCGGCCCCACATCCACATGGATATCGACCATCGGCCGGTCCGCAAAGCGCTTCATGTTCTGGTACTGAGCCTCGATCACGACCTTATCCTCTTCAAAGGTCATCTCACTCTGCTCGGTAACGATTTTGTTTATCTCGTCTTTATTGGTTGCAGGGTTTGAGGCCACGGTCCAGAAGTAGTGGCTGCTCTCCGCCGTTTCCGGGGTGATCGCATGGAAACCGCGCATATGGAAACCGCCGCGGTCGGGCGAGTCCAGTGACTCAGTATTGGCGTTGACCGCACCGGTCCAGATCCGCAGATGCGACGGATGGAATTCGATCTCCTGCCAACGATCCACCTTATCCTCGAAGGGGTAAGCCATGGTGTAGGTCGGCGGCGGCGTTGAGTTGCGCATATGGCGCACTACACGGACAGTGTCGCCCTCGCCTTCCACCTTCATCTCGGCGCCCATATGTACCTTCGCATTGCCGCCGATGGTGCGCAGATGCACATAGCCCAGATGACTGAGATCCAGCAGGTTGTCGTGAATCAGCTGGTATGGCGCCTCGTAGTAGAAAACGCCGCCATCAAACACATAGCGTTCGTCCGTGTGTACTTCGTAGCGCGGCGGTTCACAGCTGGGTTTCGAGTTTTCTTCAGAACCGAACCAGATCCAGACCAGCGAGTCCTGCTCCTTCACTGAGTAAGCGGATACAAACGCTTTGCGGGGTACCCTGTCCTGCCCCGGTACTTCCAGACACTTGCCTTCGCCATCGAACAGCAGACCGTGGTAACCGCAGCGAATACCGGACTCTTCGACCGTACCATATGAAAGCGGCAGGTCGCGGTGACAGCAGCGGTTCTCCAGAGCTGCGACCTGACCATCGGGGGTGCGGAACAGCACCACGGATTGATTCAGCAGGGTGCGGCCAATGGGCTTGTCCGTCAGCTCTTTGCTGAGCGCCGCGACATACCACATATCGAGCGGAAATTCGGGTTTGGATGCGTTTTGTTGTTGGGCAAGGGTTGCAGGATCGGCCAGGCTAACGTTCATGATTGGACCTCTTATTTTTTGCTGGGTCTGTTTTTGAGATAGACGCTCAGACGCGCCATGCGGACAAACCGCAAGCCGAGAGCAAAGGTCTCGCTCCGATCGGGCTAGTGTCGGTCCGGTAAGATTTAATGGATAAAGCAGAACGGGGATATCGCCCCATCACCCCCGCACGAGCGCGGCTATGGGTACTGAACTCTCGATGGGTACTGAACTCTGGGAAAGAGGGAGTGATCCTCTCATACCCTAACGAGTGATGAGCGGGACTTTGAGCTTTAAGGACAGCTGTTCTGGCTACCGCCCTGGATAAAGGATGGCGGATAACAGGATCTAACATCGTTCAGCCTTTTGTTTTTTTAGTTGGCATGGAGCGAACTATAGAGCCGATATCGTTGATATGTCAACGATATCGGCATAACAATGTTACCACCGTTTAATTAAATCAATAATTTCAACACCTTATTAATAAAACCAACATATCCAAGCAGTTTTACCACATGCACCAATCGGCGATTGAACAAACAGGACAGGAGCTTTGGCCGGGTCTCACTCGCTTTCTTTGCCCGACTGATGGCAGTAGCATGCCCTGCTAACCCATTCACTATCCAAGCAAAACACCGGACGGTCATGACAACAAAAAGCTCCGTCACAGAGCGCAACAGCCTAAACCTGGATCGCTACGTTCCAGCGCTTGTCACCGCTCTCGCCAACAAGCTCGGCGCCGGCGCCTCCAGCTGTTATCGCAAGCACTTTGGTGTGGGTGTGGTGGACTGGCGCATCCTGGCGATGCTGGCCGTGGAATCCGATATATCCGCCAACCGCATCTGCGAAGTCACCGCTCTCGACAAGGCAGCCACCAGCCGCGCGCTCAAGCAGCTTGAGGAAAATGGCGATGTGGAATTCAGCAAAGATAAGCAGGACGCCAGGCGGATCCTGATCCGGCTGACCCCCAAGGGCAAGGCGTTGCACGACCAGGTTCTTAAAGTCGCCCTGCGCCGCGAAGCGCTGCTACTGGCGGATTTTTCCGATGAGGAGCTGGATATCTTTATCGACCTGCTACATCGGATGAAAGCACGGCTGGATGTGGTTAATGGCTATGATCCGGCTAGCGAAGGGGGCTAGCGAGGAAAAGCCGCGAAAACTCACCCTCGCCACAGACCGCGCAAAGCTCAGATACGAGATACCTGGCTCTACCCGGCCGTGACTTTGATCAGCCCAAATCAGATCAAGGCGAGCACCAGCTCAGGCATCGCTGCGAGCAATACCAGCGTCGCCAGCGTGGCGAGCAGGAACGGCAGCAGAGAGCGGAAAATACGCATCGGTGCGATACCCGTCATAGATGAGCCGATAAACAAACCGGCCCCCACTGGCGGCGTTAATAGCCCCATCACCAGCGTCAAACACACCACGACACCAAACTGGTAAGGCGAAATGCCGAACTGGTCCTGGGCGATCGGCAGCAGGATCGGCACAACCAGAATCAGCGCGGCGATCCCGTCGATCACCATGCCGACAAGGATCAGTACACCAATCACCATCAGCATGAAGACGAAGGGATCCGAGGTCTGCTCAGCGATCCACGCCGCCGCAGCCTGGGGAATCTGCTCGTACACCACCACCCAACCAAACACGCCAGCGGCGGAGATCAGCATGATCACCATACCGGCGTTCAAGGCCGTGCGACGCAGGATCTCCGGCAGCTGGGAGAATTTAAGATCTTTGTAGATATATTTTCCGATCAGCAGCGCAGCCAGTGACGCCAGCGCAGCAGACTCGGTGGGTGTCGCCAATCCGGTCAGTATGCCGCCGATAATCACCAGCGGAATCGACGCGGCCGGCAGTCCCATCAGCAGGTATTCGCGGCGCTGGGCTTTGTCCGGCCAGTCGCCTTTAGGATACTGCTGCACCAGGCCCACCAGGGCAATTACGACAAAGAACAGAAACGACATGAGCAGCCCCGGCAAAATACCGGCGATAAACATCTCTGCGATGGGAATCTGCGCCAGAACGCCAAACAGAACGAACAGCATCGAGGGAGGAATAATTGGTGACAACAGACCGCCCGCCGAGGTAATGGCCGCGGCATAGGATCCTGAGTAACCCTCTTTTTCCATCGCCGGTACCATGGCGCGGGACATAATAGCGATTTGCGACGCCGCCGACCCCATGATGGCCGCCATCATCATGTTGGCTACCAGATTGATGTAGGCCAGGCCGCCACGGAAGCCCCCCACAAGAATACGCGCAAGATTGATCAGGCGACTGGTCAGCCCTCCCTCATTCATTAACTCACCAGCCAACATGAACAGCGGAATAGCCAGCAGGCCATAGCTCTCGATGGCGCCGAACAGCTGCTGAGGATAAGAGTCGAACAGCACCGAATTGCTTGAGGTGCCGATATACCAGAGCGCCGTCAGCGCCAGCACCAGCGCGATAGGCACACTCAGAAACAGCAGAATAAAAAACACCGCGAAGGTCATGACACAGCCCCCTTCACAAAGGCCGCACTTTTAAAGCTGCCGAGCAGGTTATTCAGGGCGTGAAGGGTCAGTGATAGGGAGAAAAACGGCAGGATGAGCCAGGGCCAGATCTTTTTAACCCCCAGGGTGTTGGTCTTTTCGGAGTATACAAAGTTAAATGTATCGCCCTGAAAAGCCTTGATATCAAAGCCAACGCCTGCAAACGTGACTGGATCAAGCCAGCGCCAGCAGAGCACCAGCAGGGCAAGCGCAAAGGTCAGAATCATCAGGTCACAGAGCAACTGAATCCAGGCGCGGGTTCCTGTGCCGAGCAGATCAACCAGCAAGGTTACAGCAACGACCTGGCGCCGCTTAAGTGCCACAGAGGTTGCCAAAAAGGTGGTCCAGACCATGGCGTAGATCGCCAGTTCATCCACCCAGTAGATCGCCATTCCCAATGAGCGGCTGCCGATATTCAATAGAATCAGCAGGGTGACAGCGGCTGCCATCAGCGCCGCCAGACCCATCTCGAGCCGCACCAGGCGATCAGAAATAAATCCTAACATCATACTTCCTCGCCCTGCAGACCGGTGGTCCGCAGGGTACTGACTCAGAGGATCAGCTGCCTTTGATCTCGGCAGCGGCTTTTCTCAGGCTGGGCAGGGACTTGGCCTTTTCAGACCAGATAGTTTCCCACTCGGCGATCGCATCGGCGAAGTCTTCCTTGGTCGCTTCGTGGATGGTGATATCCAGGCCGCGCAGCTCCATCTCCTGCTCTTTCTCCAGCGCCTGGAAGTGATCAATCACTGCATCCAGCTGGGTGCGCATGCTGGTCTGCAGCAGCTCACGGTCTTCCGCACTCAGATCTTTCCAGATGCGGCCAGACACCACCCCCACCATCGGGAACATCATATGGTTGGAGATCAGCATCTTGTCAGAGCGTTCGTAGAACTTGAAAATCAGGATCGAATCGAAATCCATATCGATAGCATCGATCTGGCCGTTGGCCAGGGCGTCATAAACGGCCGGCAGCGGCATCGGGGTCGGCGCGGCGCCGGTTGCCATGTAAAAATCGCGGATCGGTTCGAACGGCGTGATGCGCAGCTTTTTACCTTCCAGATCGGCCGGGCTTTCCAGCTGGTCGCGGCTCATCACCTGACGAAGACCGGCCATGCCGTAACCCACACCAACCAGGCCCGCTTCTGCCGGCAGTTGGTCCAGCAGGTCGGTGGCGGCTTCCGACTTCAGCAGTGCTGCCGCCTGATCGATATTGTCGACCAGGTAAGGCGCATAAAGAGCACCAAAATCAGGCACCCGGTTTGAGATCTCGGCAACGGTCAGAAAAGCCATGTCCAACGCACCGGTCTGCAGCTGCTGCACCATCTGCGCTTCATTACCCAGCTGTTGAGATGGGAACACTGCGATGCTGTGCTCGCCACCGGACTTCTGTTGCACATCTTCGGCAAAGGCTTCCGCAGCCTGAGTCCAGCGATGCGGCGGCGGCGTGATCAAGCCAAGACGAAAATCCCGTGCCTGTGCCGGTATCGCCATCATCAGAGCGAGGCCACCTGCCATCACAGAAGTCATAAGAGGTTTCATCGGCATGTCTAACTCCATTTTTCTTTAGTTGTAATTGTCATCGGGTCATCCGAGAAAAAGCGGTATTCGATCTACTTCCTGGCCAGGGTCTGGCGAGTCGGCCACGAACAACCAGGGTTCAAATAATCCCGGCAGCTGTCTAATCAGCGCTGAACACTACCTAAGGAGCAATAATCGCACCACTGTGTTTTTATATTTTTATTAACAATGAATCCAGAACGATGTTGATTTTCGAAGGAAAAGCTCTGCGCGCTGTATAAGGGGGCAGCGGTTCTCTCGTTGCGCGAAGAGATATCGAGTCATGAGAGCGACCGGCCATGAGATAGTGAGACGGATGGGAGAAGGAAGGCGGGCATAAAAGGCTTTACAAGCCCAAACGAAAAACACCCCGCAAGGCGGGGTGTTATAACGCTGTAGAAGCTGGCCAGGATCACGGCCAGCTCTGAGAGACGAGAATCAGGCGTCGTCAGCCATCTCGGTCATTTTCATCACGTAACGGTGGGCAATATCACCCTTTTCCATCACTTCAAACGCTTCGTTGATCTGCTCCGGGCGGATGATTTCACAGATCGGGTGGATGTTGTGCTCGGCACAGAAATCTAGCACTTCCTGGGTCTGTTTCACGCCACCGATCAGGGAACCGGCAACACGACGACGCCCCATAATCATCGGTACCGTCATGAACTCTTTCATCGGACCGACCTGCCCGACGATGACAAGGGTAGCGTCCACATCGAGCAGCGGTGTGTAAAGCGTGACATCGTGCTCAACCGGCACCGTATCAATGATCAGATCAAATGAAGAAGCCGCTGCGTTCATGGCGTCTTCATCGGTAGAAGCCAGAATACCCTTGGCACCGATCTTTTTCGCTTCTTCCTCTTTCTGCTTGGAGCGGCTCAGCACGGTGACTTCTGCGCCCATAGCAGCGGCCAGCTGAACGGCCATGTGACCCAGGCCACCCAGACCGATGACACCCACACGGCTGCCTTCGCCGATGTTCCAGGTACGCAGCGGAGAGAAGGTGGTGATGCCGGCACAGAGAATCGGCGCTGCGCGAGACAGGTCCAGCGCTTCAGGGATGCTCAGCACGAACTCTTCGCGCACAACAATGTGCTTGGAGTAACCGCCCTGGGTGATCTCACCGGAGATGCGGTCCGGCGCACCGTAGGTCGGTGTCATGCCGTGACGGCAGAACTGCTCTTCGCCGTGGTGACACTGATCGCACTCCTGGCAGCTGTCGACCATGCAACCCACACCGACCTGATCGCCAACCTTGTAGTTGCTGACTTTTGGACCTACCTCGATAACACGACCTACAATTTCATGGCCCGGTACGATCGGTGACGGCTGGGGACCCCAGTCGCCGTTCACGGTGTGCAGATCGGAGTGGCACACACCGCTGTAGAGAATTTCAATGGCTACATCATTTGCCCGCAAGGCACGACGCTCGAAGTGGTAAGGCACCATTTCGGTATCTGCTGAATACGACGCATAACCAACCGTTTTCATGGAAACTCCTTGCTCTCTGGCTTTTACAACACATTTGAACAACAACAAAAACGGCACGACATCCTCGTGCCAAGAAGCGCCCATTGTAAAAAACCAGAGCTACGAAGCCCCTACCCGATCCTGCCTATTCCTTGCCTGATTCTTCAAACCAGCCAGATCCTCGACTCAATTCCCGACTACAAGTCTGCCTATTCCTCTTAAACAGGAAATATCCAGGTCGCAGCCGAATTACTCGCCGGGTTTATGGATAGCGATCTGATCCTGAACAATCTCGCCCAGATTGGGCAGAAACGAGCGGTCGACCCGGTATTCGCTCTCCCACAACTTGCCAACCCAAAGCGCCTTAGGGCAATGAAAGAACACGCTTTCAACGGCGACCTTGATCACCACTTTGGGCAGCTTCCCACCCTCGGCACACCGCTCAAGCAGATCCGCGTCGGTATGGATACTGGCTTTGCCTTTGACGCGGATGATCTCGTTAATACCGTTGACCATAAACAGCAGGCCAACACCGGGGTTCTCGAGAATATTCTTCAGGCCGTCGACTCGGTTATTGCCTGCCGTGTCTGGGATCAGGATCGTCTTATCATCGAGCACTTTGATAAAGCCTGGCTCGCCACCCTTGGGAGATACATCGACATTGCTCTGGCTATCGATGCTGGAGAGCAGCGCAAAGGGGCTGTGCTCGATGAAGGTGATGGTGTGAACATCCAGCGCCGGCATCACTTTTTTCTGCACGATCTCCATCGGCTCTGGATATAGCTCCCTCAATTGCTCAAGGGATGTTATCTGCGTCATGATATTGCTTCTCATTGGTATTACGTATTCTATTCACTGTACACTGTCGCTATTTCTAATCAAAGTTTGATCCTCCCGATATGCGTAAAAATCTGCGAATTATCGTCACGACGCTTGTCTGCATCGCGATCCTGCCCTTCTCCGCCGCTGCGCGCTCAGATGGGCCAAAGCAGTGGTTTCCGATCACCATCAATCACGCCTTCGGCACCACCACCATTGAGGCGAAACCTGAACGCGTCGCCACCGTGGCCTGGGCCAATCACGAGGTGCCCCTGGCACTGGGTGTGGTGCCGGTAGGCTTTGCCGCAGCGGGATTTGGTGACGATGATGGCGATGGGCTGCTGCCCTGGGTGAGCGCCCGCCTGAAGGAGCTCGGTGCACCGGTACCGGCCCTCTTCGATGAGGGGGACGGCATCGACTTTGAAGCGGTCGCCGCGACCCAACCCGATGTCATTCTGGCCGGCTACTCTGGCCTCAGTCAGGCTGACTACGACACGCTGAGCATGATCGCGCCGGTTGTCGCCTATCCGGAAGCCCCCTGGTCCACCAGCTGGCGTGAGCTGATCCGCACGAACAGCGCGGGGCTTGGCATGGCCGCCGAGGGGGAAGCTCTTATCGGACAGATCGAAGCAGAGATCGCAACAAGCGTCGCCCGCTACCCGGAGCTGGAAGATAAAACGGCGATGTTTATCACCCATCTGGATCCTACCAACCTGAGCACCCTGCACTTCTATTCCGGCAACGATGCACGGGTCAGCTTTTTCGAAGACCTGGGCCTGCATTCACCGCAGAGCGTGATCGACGCAACCCAGAAGGGTCAGTTCTCCGGCGAGGTCAGTATCGAAAAGATCGACAGCTTCGATGATGTCGATATCTTCGTCACCTACGGCGGCGAGCAGCTGCTTGGGCCCCTCAAGTCCAACCCGCTGACTTCCAGAATGCGCGCCATCGCCAAGGATGCCGTGGTGATGCTCGGCAACGGTCCTAGTGCCACCGGCGCCAACCCGACGCCGCTTTCCATCCCCTGGGTGCTGGATGACTACGTCGATACCCTGGCGGCGGCCGCTCGCAAATCAGAATGACCCCATCCACAGCCTCCACTTCGACAGCTATAGGCGCGCACGGGGCACTGAAGCCGCTCAGTCTGCTTTGCCTGCTGACTCTGTTGGCCGCGCTCTGTTTTCTGTCCGTCGCGATCGGTACCCGTGAGGTTAGCTGGGAAGAGATCTTCGCTGCGCTGAACGGCCAGGTGAACACGGTGGGTGAAGCGGCCGTGGCAATGCGGATTCCGCGCACACTGCTGGCGGTCATCGCCGGAGCCGCACTGGGCCTGGCCGGCGCGATCATGCAGGGCGTGACGCGTAACCCGCTGGCGGACCCGGGTATTCTCGGGGTCAATCTTGGCGCGACACTCGCCGTGGTGATTGGCTTGGCCTGGTTTGGCATGAGCCTGGCGTCAGCCTATGTCTGGACGGCCATTATCGGTGCCGGCGTCACCGCGGTCTTCGTGTACCTGATCGGTTCGCTGGGCCGCGGCGGCGCCACCCCGCTGAAACTGGCCCTGGCAGGGGCCGCCACGTCGATTGCCCTCTCCAGCTTTACCCTGGCCTTGGTTTTGCCGCGCAACGATATCGCCGGTGGCGTGCGCTCCTGGCAGATCGGCGGTGTGGGCGGCGCTACTTTCGATACGCTTAACTTGGTACTGCCTTTTCTGCTGGCCGGCTTTGCCATCAGCCTGCTGTCAGCTCGCAAGCTGAACACCCTGGCGCTCGGCGATGAGCTGGCCGCTGGGCTCGGCGAGAAGGTTGCACTGGCGCGGGCAACGGCAGGCATTGGCGCGATTCTGCTGTGCGGGGCAACCACAGCGGCCTGTGGCCCCATAGGTTTTGTTGGGCTGTTGGTGCCGCATCTATGCCGCCTGCTCGTCGGCGTGGATCACCGCTGGCTGCTGCCCTTTTCCGCCGTTTGCGGCGCCAGCCTGCTGCTGCTCGCCGATGTGGCTGGACGAATCCTTGCCCGCCCCAGCGAAATTGAGGTTGGCGTCGTCACCGCCTTTATCGGCGCGCCGTTTTTTATCTGGATCGTTAGACGCCAGCGGGTGCGCGACCTATGACCGCTCATATGGACAACAGCCTGATGAAGGTACGCCGCGGCCGACTGAAACGCGCGCGCAGCTGGCGAGCACTACTGGCAATCTTCGTCTTTATCCTTGCGGCGGGCTTTGCTCTGACGCTGATGCTCGGTCAGTCGTTTACACCGTTGCAGGAGGTGCTGCGCGTACTTCTGGGTGAAAACGTGCCCGGCGCCAGCTTTACCGTGGGCCAGCTGCGCCTGCCCCGCGCACTGCTGTGCATACTGGCCGGTTGCTGCTTTGGCTTGGGCGGTGTGGCTTTTCAGATCATGCTGCGTAACCCGCTGGCCAGCCCCGATATAATCGGCGTCAGTGGCGGTGCCAGCGCTGCTGCGGTATTCGCCATCGTCGTCCTGCAGATGGACGGCGTGGCGGTATCGATATTTTCGGTCTTTGTCGGGCTTGGTGTTGCACTGCTGGTCTATGGCTTCTCTTACCGCAACGGCGTTGCCGGTACCCGGCTGATCCTTATCGGCATCGGCGTCTCGGCGATGATCGAGAGCTTTATCGCCTATATTCTTGCGCGCGCACCCTCCTGGGATCTTCAGGAGGCGATGCGCTGGCTCACCGGCAGCGTCAATTCCGCCCAGCTGAGCCAGGCACTGCCGGTGCTTATCGCGCTGCTGGTGTTCGGCGGTATTCTGCTCTGCCGTGCCCGGGACCTGGAAGCTCTGCGCCTCGGGGACGACACCGCTGCCGCCCTGGGAGTGAGGGTTGGTGTGACGCGCATCACCGTGATCGTCTGCGCCGTCGGCATGATCGCCGTCGCTACCGCAGTCACCGGGCCCATCGCCTTTGTCGCTTTTCTCTCCGGCCCCATCGCTGCGCGGATTATCGGGTCGAATGGCTCACTGCTGATTCCATCTGCACTGGTCGGTGCCTGCCTGGTGCTCGTAGGCGACTATATCGGCCAATTCTTATTACCGAGCCGCTACCCTGTAGGCGTTGTCACCGGCGCACTCGGCGCACCTTACCTGATCTATCTGATTGTTCGCGTTAACCGCAACGGAGGCTCTCTATGACTGCCGCGCACTCCCTGGTTGTTGAAGATCTGTCGGCTGGTTACGGCGAGCGTACCATCCTTGATGACCTTGACCTCAGCTTCGCGGCGGGCCGGATCACATCGATCGTCGGCGCCAACGGCTGTGGCAAATCCACCCTGCTACGCACCCTGGCCCGTCTACTCGCCCCTTCCGCCGGACAGGTTCTGCTGGATGGCAAATCGGTGCACCGCAGCCCTACACGGGTACTGGCTCGCACCCTGGGCCTGCTGCCCCAGTCACCGGTGGCGCCGGAGGGGATTACCGTGGCGGACCTGGTCAGCCGAGGCCGGCATCCTCATCACGGCCTGATCTCCCGCTGGAACAGCCATGACGACGCTGCGATCGCCAAGGCGCTGGAGGTCACCCAGACCACCGACCTGGCCGACCGGGAGGTCGACGCCCTGTCCGGCGGACAGCGCCAACGGGTCTGGATCGCCATGGCGCTGGCTCAGGAGACAGACATCCTGCTGCTGGACGAACCCACCACCTTTCTCGATGTCAGCCACCAGGTCGAGGTACTGGACCTCCTCACCGACCTCAACCATCAACGCGGCATCACCGTGGTTATGGTGCTGCATGATCTCAACCTGGCGGCGCGCTATTCAGACCAGCTGGTGGCCATGACCGGTGGCAAGCTTTATGCCCATGGCGAACCGAACAGCATTCTCAATGAAGAGATGATCCAGTCCGTATTTGGCCTGCGCAGCCAGGTAATCCCCGACCCGATTTCCAGCAAGCCGATGATGCTGCCGATCGGTCGTCACCGTCTCGCCTCCGAACGCTAGAGCGACCTTTAAGCGTCGATACCTGGATCTTCGGGTAACTACTCCGGGTTTATAAAACATGCGTCACAAATGATTTAACAATAATCTACATGATTATAATTCTCATTATTGACACTAAGCTTCGCGTTCCTCAAAATGTGCGTGAATGTAGCCATCGAGCGACTGTTCAACTTTTCTTGTAAACGCGAAGGATGCAACGAATGACCGATCACAAAACCACCCTGGGATATTGCACTCCCAGGTTCCAGCGCAGCGCGGCAACGCTGATGTTCTGTGCCCCTCTGGCCATCACTCCCATGACCGTAAACGCCGAGGAAGCAGACAACGCAGAAGCCTTTCGTCTCGCACCCGTGATCGTTAACACCCAGGCCGCCGCCGATGATGACGCCAACTCCATCGTTGCTCGCGAACTCTGGGTCGGAGGCAAGGTCGCCACCAGCGTCCTCGATACCCCAGCCTCGGTGTCTGTTATCACCGAAAAAGAGATCAACCAGCGCGAAGCCGACACCACCGAGGAGGTTCTGCAGTACACCCCCGGTGTAGTCACCGACTATTACGGCACCGATGACCGCAACGACTATTTCCTGATCCGCGGATTCCAGGCAACCACCTACCGCGACGGCCTGACCCTGGGGTCCATGCGCGGCGTGCGCGAAGAGGCCTACGCTTTCGAACGCGTTGAAGTGCTGCGCGGCGCCAACTCTACCCTGTTTGGTCCTGCGGACCCGGGCGGCTCGGTCAACTTTGTCAGCAAGCGTCCAAAATTTGAACAGTTTGGCAGCGGCTACCTGACTTACGGCGCATTCGATCATGTGGAAGCAGGCCTCGATGTAGGCGACATGATCAACGACGAGCTCGCCTTCCGCATCACCGGCAAGATCAAGGACAGCGAGCGGGAATACGATCACTCCCAGGATGACAACCAGTTCTTCATGGCAGGCCTGACCTGGGAGCCAAGCGCGTTCACCACCGCCAATCTGATCGTCGATTACCTGAAACGTGACAGCAGCCCGAACAGCGGCGGCTACCCGCTGGACAAAGAGTACAGCCGCGATGACTTTTTCGGTGAGCCGGGCCACAACAACCACGAGGTTGAGCGCAGCAGCATCACCGGCCAGCTGACCCACGACTTCAACAACGGCCTGGTGCTGCGCGGCAACCTGCGCTACAGCGACCTGACCGATGACTTTGGTTACGTCTATATCTCCGACAACGCCAACCGCACCGGCAACGTCGTCAACCGTGATTACTTCGGTACCGACAGCGAAGCTCAAGAGCTGATCGGCAACGCCATCCTGCAATACGATGCCCGGTTCGACAACGTCGACAGCAGCACCCTGGTCGGTGTTGAATACCGCGACGCCTCCACCGAAAGCAGCTCGATCTACACCGCAGTAGGCCCGATCGATGTGACCGACCCGCAATACAGCGGCGTTCCGAGCGGCTTGCTGCCTTACACCGGGAACGATCAGGATTTCAAAACCAAGTCCGTGTTCCTGCAGCAGAACCTGTCGTTTGTCGATCGCTTTATCGTTACCGCCGGCGTGCGTCAGGATTCACTGGACCTATCCAGCACCGACCTCAGCGGCGTGACCGAGTCTGATGATTTCTCCGAGACTTCCGTCCGCGGCGCCCTGACCTACAAACTCACCGACGAGGTTTCCACCTACGTCAGCTTTGTTGAGTCCATCGCACCGCCATCCATCGGCGTCAAAGCCGAGCGCGGCGACCAGGTTGAGCTGGGAGTCAAATATGCACCAGCCAACACCAACGCCATCTTCTCTGCGGCGATCTACGACCTGAACAAAGACGATGTCACCATCGCCGTGGTTCAGGACAACGGCACTATCGAGCGTGAAACCATCGGTGAGTCCCGTGTTCGCGGTCTCGATCTGGAAGCCAAGGTCGACCTGACCGACAACCTGAGCCTGACCGGCGGCTACTCCTACATGGATACCGAGGTGGTTGAAGGCACACTGCGCAGCGGTGCTTCCATCAAAGACAACGAATTCACGTCGGCACCGACCCACTCGGCCTCTCTGTGGACCCACTACACCCTGCCGAAACAGGGCATGAGCTTCGGCCTGGGCGCGCGCTACACCGGCTCCTACTACTTCGATGCAGCCAACACCGCGAAGAGCGAATCGGCCACCCTGTTCGACTCCTCCTTCAGCTACCGCATCCACAAGGATACCGACCTGAAGATCAACGTCCGCAACCTGTTCGACGAGCAACACGTGGTAGGCTCCGGCACCGCCAACTACTACAACCCTGGGCGCGAAATCACCGCGACGGTTAACTACCGCTGGTAACAGCGGGTTCAGGAAAACAAAAAGAGCGGCCTCGGCCGCTCTTTTTCGTTGCTGGGCAGATCAGATCCACCCTGTCTTTAAATCAGTTTGTGGAGGGCTCAGCCTTCCATTCCGGCAGCGGGAACAGCTTGTCATAAAGCCAGTTAAAGCCGAACGCGTAGGCCATGTAGAACAGTGCAAACGACAGGTCCATCACAAACGCGGTCCACAGAGAAACACCCAGGTACCAGGCGATAAACGGCATCAGCACCAACAGCAGGCCAAGCTCAAACAGCACCACATGGGCGATCCGCATACGCGCAGACTTCTGCGTGGTACCGGTGAAGCGTTTCAGGCCGATATCGAAAAAGTAGTTGTAGGCAAAGTTCCAGCCCGTTGCCAGTGTGGCGCTAACGACACCCACCACACCAATATCGTGCATCGGCATCTGGAAGATCTGAGCCCCCAACGGGACGATAAGCAGTAGAGCAATGAGTTCAAAACTGATGGCGTGACGAAGACGATCAAGCGGGGAGCGCATGACGACAACCTCTACAAAGCGCCGGGTCGTCCCGGCCATTTAACCGATTGGGGAGGTCGTCCTCCGCGACGGATCATCACATTTGTTGAAGGTTAGTTCAAGTTATTCACGACGGCATAGCCGGCCCAAAAAAAGTCACTCCATAGCCATTCACTGCACGCAACAATCATCGGTTTATCGCTCTAGCTTGGCTGTTATAGCCAAGCCATCATGCTTAACGCCAGCGCAACCGCGAATCTCTCGAGGCAACACCTTGCTCGCACGAATAGCTTCTTCGTGAAAGATAAAGTCGATCACGGCAAGTTCAGAAAATACGCTAGACTCTCGCCTTTCCCGCAGCCCCCAGGCACTTAGCGGCCCACTCCCATACACGAGAGACCCACATGAAACACCCGAAGAATCAGGAAGCCTTCCTGGCCGGCGCCAAGGCGTTGCTGCCATTGATAGCGGGCGTCCTTCCCTTTGGCCTCGTAACCGGAATAACCGCGACCAAACAGGGGTTCTCAACGCTGGAAACCCTCGGCATGACGCTGCTTTTCTTCGCAGGTTCGGCTCAGCTGGTTGCTCTGCAACTTCTCCGTGATGGCGTGCTCCCGCTAATCATTCTGCTTACCGTGCTGGTAATTAACCTGCGTTTCATGATGTACAGCGCCTCTATCGCGCCACACATCCACTCCCTGCCGAAACCTCTTAAGTGGGTGCTCTCCTACATGCTTTCGGATCAGGCCTATGCACTCAGCATCGTCAAGTTCACCTCGACACCATCCACCAGTCATCTGCCTTACTTCTTTGCAGGTGCTGCTCTTACCATGTGGCTGTCCTGGAATGTCTCTGTGCTGCTCGGTGTCATGCTGGGTACCGGCATTCCGGAAAGCTGGTCTCTGGACTTTGCCATCCCGCTCGCCTTTCTGGCCATCCTGGTTCCGGCGATAAAGACCTCGCCCAACCTGGCCGCTGCGGCCGTTGGCGGACTGGTAGCCGTCCTCGGCATCGATGCTCCCTATAACCTGGGGATGTTGCTGGCTGCGGTCTCCGGAATCAGTGCTGGTTTGGCGGTAGAAAGCTGGCAACGTCACCAGCTAGCCAAATCTAAAAGCGGAGGTACCTATGAGTGATCTCGCACTCTGGAGCCTGTTCGTGGCGGTCGGCATCGGCACCTTTGCTCTGCGTTTTAGCTTTATAGGCCTGCATGGTCGTTTGCATATACCGCCTCTGCTCAAACGCGCCCTGGCTTATGTGCCTGCCAGTGTGCTGGCCGCTCTGGTCGTGCCTGCCGTCACCCTGACCGGGCCGGATAAAAGCTTTGCCTTCGATAACCTGCAGATACCGGCAGCAATCATCGCCGCGCTGGTAGCCTGGAAAAGTCGCAATACCCTGCTGACACTACTGGCTGGCATGGGGTCGCTCTGGTTACTGCAGGCGATTTTCTAGAACCATTGGCTTCTGAGCAAAGGCGGAGGTTCAGCGCCCCCAGCGACCAATAAAGTTAAGCACCGGACTGGACGGCTTCTCTAGCCGCGGTTACACTCGCCTCAAAGAACGTAATAGCATACTAGTACATGAATACACCCTACATAGAAGAACTGCTCGACCACCTGCTGGAACAGCGGGATCGGGCCAGCCTGGAGCAGGCTTTGGAAGAGCTGCTGACCCCTTCGGAGTTGACCGAGGTGTGCAAGCGGCTGCAGATTCTGCGCCTGCTCGATGAGGGTGTGCCCCAGCGCGAGATCGCTCGCCGGCTGGGGGTCGGTATCGCTACCGTGACCCGCGGGTCACGCGCCCGAAAATCGGAAACCTCCTGAACGGAACTGTCCAGTTTTATGAATAAGCCCGCCAGAATCGAACTGCCGCGCAAGCCTCACTATGTCACGCTAACCGCGGACACTGACTTCTTCGGCCTGTTCAAGAAGATCGAAAAGCGCTTCGACAACTGCTTTATGCTCGAATCGCTGGGCGAGGAGAGTTTTATCTCCCGCTACTCCATTATCGGTTTCGATCCGGAACAGGTGCTTTACGCCACCGAAGGCGCGCTGCACATCCAGCAGCGCGATGGCAGCACCGAGACCTGGCCCAGCGAGAATCCCTACTACCTGCTGCGCGAAATCGTGCCGCAGAACATCATCTCGCGTAAGTATGCGGGCGGCCTCACCGGCTATATCGGTTATGACTGCATGAACTACTTCGAGCCGACACTGAAGCTACAACACAGTGAGATGTTCGATGTGTTCCGCTTCGGTGTGTTCAAGGACGGTTTGATTCTCGACAAGATGACCGGTGAGGTTATCTACTTCTATTACACCGACAGCCGCATGGAGCTGATCGAATCGATCCTGGCTGAGCCTGCCGTGGAAAACGGTGACCTGAGTATCACGCCCATGGGTGAGACCATGAGCCAGGAGGAGCACGCCAGTGCGGTGATGAAGGTGAAGCAGGACATCATCGACGGCAAGATCTTCCAGTGTGAGGTGGGCTTCAAGAAGCGCTTCAAGCTGGAGGGCGACACCATCGCCATCTATGAGCAGCTGCGCGAGGTGAATCCCTCACCACAGATGTACTACGTGAAGTTTGGCGATCAGAAGCTGATTGGCGCCAGCCCGGAGCTGCTGTTCCGCCTGCGCCAGGGCGAGATGGAAACCTTCCCGCTGGCCGGTACCACCAAGCGTGGCAAGGATGAAGTGGAAGACACCCAGTACGCCCGCGCCCTGCTGAATGATCCGAAAGAGATCGCCGAGCACAATATGATCGTCGACCTGCACCGTAACGATATCGGTCGCGTGGCGCGCTTCGGTACCGTGAAAGTGCGTAGCCTGATGGATATCAAGCGGTTCAGCCATGTGCAGCACATCTCCAGCGAGATTGTCGGCATCATCGCCGAAACTGAGGATATGTTTTCAGCACTGGCGAGCAATTTCCCGGCCGGCACACTCACCGGCGCACCCAAGATCGAGGCAATGAAGATCATCGACGATCTGGAATCGGACGGCCGCGGCCCCTACGGCGGCGCGGTGGGTCACTTCTCCTTCAACGGTGATTGCACCTTCGCAATTCCGATCCGTACGGTATTTGCCAACGGTGAGGAAGCCTACGTGCAGACCTGTGGCGGCAACGTCTACGACTCCAACCCGGCCGATGAATATGAAGAGATCAACCGCAAGTTCGCCGGCACCAAGAAAGTTCTGGATACCTTTATGAAGGAGGCCACGGAATGAAGGTCTACATCATTGATAACTACGACTCCTTCACCTACAACCTTTACCAGTTTATTGGCGAGATCCTCTCCAGCGCCAAACTGACTGGCGAAATCAACGACTTCGATATCGTCGTCAAGCGCAACGACCAGGTCAGCCTGGAACAGATCAAAGCCGCAAAACCGGATCGATTGATCATCTCGCCGGGACCTGGTTCACCCGATGATCCCGAGTACTTCGGCGTCTGCGCCGATGTAATCAGTGAACTGGGACCGAAGGTTCCGCTGCTGGGTGTCTGCCTCGGTATGCAGGGCATAGTGCATGTGTTCGGTGGCAAGGTGGTGAAGGCGCCGCTGCCGATGCACGGCAAGATCAGCCCGATCAGCCACAACGGCCAGGGCGTGTTCGCCAACACTCCGGATCAACTCGAGATCATGCGCTACCACTCCTTGATTGCAGAATCGGAATCTCTGCCGGAGTGCCTGGAGGTAACCGCGGTGGTCGGTGATCTGACGGAGCCGGAGTTCTCTGATCTGGAGCGTGTTCATCAGGGCGGTGCGTTCGAGATTATGGGCGTGCGCCATCGTGAGCATCCGATCCAGGGCATTCAGTTCCACCCCGAATCCTTCGCCACAGAGGGCGGCAAAGAGCTGATCTCCAACTTCCTGTTTCAGCAGTAAACACAAACCCGCCTGTGCCGCAGGCGGGTTAAAGAAGCGATACATCCGTGTTAATGAGTGGACCGACCCGGGGTTATCGCAACCCCGGTTGAGCATCGAGAAGGGATATCACTGAAACTGATATACACAGCGCCGGGCTAAGCGACTTGGTTTCGACCGGCCTGCTTGGCTTTATACATCCCCTGATCCGCCTTGCTCACCAGCTCACGTATGGAAAGACCATCCTCGGGGTAACCTGCGAGCCCGGCACTACAGGTGATAAACAGCAGCTCCCCACCGCTGGTCAGGAACGGTCGCGCGGCCACCTCACCGATCAGCCGCTTCATCATCCCCCTGCCCTCTTCCGCGGTGACGCCTGGGCAGAGCAGTAGAAACTCCTCACCACCCCAGCGAAACAAATTATCCGTAGCGCGCAGATGAGACTTAAGGGTGCCCGCAAAATGCTGGATCGCCAAATCACCATCAAGGTGACCGTAGGTATCGTTTAACTGCTTGAACCTGTCCAGATCCAGCATCGCCACCTGCAGTGGCTCGGCACTCGTCTGGCAGCTTCGCAGGTAGCGCTCGAACAGCTCGTAACCAGCCCGGCGATTATAAAGACCGGTCAGTTCATCAACCTTTGAGCGCTGCAGCAACTCCGCGGCATGAAGCTCAGACTCGGTGATATCCAGCATAAGCCCCACCATACGCAGCGGCTCGCCATTTTCATCCCGCTTGGCAATCAGGCCGCGGTCATGTATCCAAAGGAAGTCACCGTTGCGGGTACGCAGCCGGTACTTCACTTCGTAGCGGGAGCTCTCGCCGCTAAGGTGCCCCTCTAAGGATTCCATCACCCGTTGCATATCATCCGGGTGGATCGCATCGCTCCAGGTTTCCACGGTCGGATTTTCGATCTCGTGAGGACCGTAGCCCATGATTCGGAACCACTGCGGGCTCAAAAACAGGGAGCTGTCTTCCAGGTTCCAGTCCCACAGCCCATCGCTGGATTCATTCAGGAACAGCGTACGCAGATGTTCATTTTCCAGCAGGTAATCACGGTGCCGTTCAAAGCCAGACAGATCCCTGACTACCGATACAACGATGTTCCGTCCCTCGTATCGAATGCAGTCACTCACTACTTCAACCGGGAAATCGCTACCATCCTTACGTCGATGCCGGCCCATAAAGGTGTGAGAACCGCTGCGCTGGATCGCGGCGGAAATTTCCTGCCACTGCTCCAGCCCGAGGACATCTTTGTTTAAGGTCAGCGCACTTTGGCTGACCACCTCCTCTCGTGTCATGCCCAGGGCATCACAGCCTGCAACATTGGCATCGAGAATATCGGAGGTATGTGGGTCCATCAGATACACCGCATCACTGATATGGTGGTACATCTGATAGAAAAACTCTGGCGGCAATCCTTGCTCGTCTTTGTCCATAAAGCCCAAACCCTTCAAACCAGGGGTAATTCAGATTAAATGCTAGCACGGCGCCCTCTTCGCCACCCTGCCTACGGCCACTTTCCATATCTCCGATCAAAAAGCAGCCAAGTTATGACAAGTTAGTCACAAAAGCCTCAAGATCAACCGGTGCCATTGGGCGGCCAAGCAGGTACCCCTGAAACTGCTGACAGCCATAGCCCAGCAGCGCCTCACGCTGTTCCTGGGTCTCCACACCTTCGGCAATCACCGACAGATCCAGACTCTCTCCCAGGGCGACCACCGTGCGGACGATGGCAGCGTCGTTAGGATCCGTCAGCAGATCCTGGACAAAACCCTGGTCTATTTTCAGCTGATTCAGCGGTAAACGCTTCAGGTAGGTCAGCGAGGAGTAGCCTGTACCGAAATCATCCAGCGAGAAACGCACGCCCTTTTCGCAAAGTTGCGCCATCTTCTCGATGGTTTGTTCGACGTTTCGGACCAGCAGGGACTCTGTCAGTTCCAGTTCAAGTAGTGCGGGATTAGTGCCGGTCTGCTCCAGTGCTTCAATAACCTCCGCCACAAAGGCTTTTTCATGCAGCTGGTGAGCACTGATATTCACCGATACACGTATGCCGGACAGCTGCGGATGACTCGACCAGCGCACCAGCTGCTGACAGGCTTCATTCAGTATCCAGTGTCCCAGTGGACGAATCAGGCCGGTGCTTTCGGCCACAGGGATAAACTCACCAGGGGAGACCCTCTCCCCCGAGGCCGTTGTCCAGCGCACCAGCGCTTCCAGCCCGACAAGCCGATGCTGAGCGTCGAACTGCGGCTGGTAATGTAGCTCGAACTCACCATTTTCCAGACCATGGCGGATGCCGGCTTCGAGCTTCGCGCGGGAATGCAGTTCCGCCTGCATCGCCGGGTCGTAAAAACAGGTTTTATTGCGCCCATCCAGTTTGGCCTGGTACATCGCCAGCTCGGCCCACTTGATCAGGTCTCCCGGGTGCTGGCTGGCCCCATTGAACAGCGCCGCACCAATACTCGCGGTGGGCTCAAAGCTATGATCGTCGTAATTGAACGGCACCTTGATCAGCTTGCGCAGATCGCCAGCCAGATGCTCCACCTGTGCCGCAGCGCTCTCTGCATCGCTATCCAGACCTTCAACGACCAGAACAAACTCATCACCACCGAAACGGGCCAGGGTGTCATCCTCCCGGACCCTCAACTGCATGCGGTCGGCAACCTGCACCAGTAGCCGGTCACCGGCTTTATGGCCGAGAATATCGTTCAGGTCACGGAAGTTATCCAGGTCGATAAACAGAACGGCGCCGCGGGACTCGCTCTGTTCCATCTTCTCGGCAGCCTCCTCCAGCCGCTCGGTCAACAAACGCTGATTGGGCAGCCCGGTGAGTGAATCGTAAAACGCCAAGCGATGGATCCGCTGCTCGCTTTTCAGCTGCTCGGTAATGTCCGTAGATACGCCGACCAGCCCTGTAATCACACCATCTTCATCCCGCAACGGCTGCTTAACGGTAAGAAAGGTGCGGGGGTCGGTGCTGTCCCTGCGCGTGCCGATCTCCTCTTCCATGATCCGTTCACCGGTTTTAATTACCCGCTGGTCGGTCTCGCGCAGACCAACCACCGTCTCATCGGTGAACAGGTCCTCATCACGTTTACCGAGAATCTCGGCTTTTTCCATGCCTAGAAACTCGATCATGCGCTGATTGACATAGTTGTAGCGGAAATCTGTGCCCTTCACGTAGATCAGGGAGTCCACGTTACTCAGCAGCACACTCAGGTAGTTCTCGCTCGCCTTCAGGCTGCCGGTTTTCTCCGCGACCTGACGCCTTAGCAAAGCCACGAAACCGATCGCCAGCACCAGTGCGGCCACCAATCCACCCAAAGCCCAAAGCAGAAAAGTCGGCGCCACTCTCACCTTTTCAGCGGACCAACGGCTCAGCGCCTGGTAGTAGGGTGAATCCGGTTTTTCCTTCCACTCGGTAAGCCAATAGTCGATCCGCTCTCTAAGATCCTCGCCCTGGTTCAGGGGCGTGGCATAAAACAGATCCACCGGCTGAAACACCATGGCGGTGGGCTCCAGCCCGAAGTTAGCGGCTTTGTAATCGCCGAATAACTGGTTCGCGACTGCCAAATCAGCTTCACCCGCCCGCACTGCCGCGAACGCAGCCTCCACGCTTGCCACCTCGACAAAGCGCGCATCAACCTCAAAGCCGGCAGTCAGATTGCTGAGGTAAGCCTGCTGTACCGAGTCAGCCAGCACCGCGATACTGCGCCCCTGAAGATCCATCGGCGAACTGACCTCTTCGCCTGCACGGGTATAAACCTGAGACCAGGCCAGCATCGCCGGCACCTGATGATAGGAGAAAAGACGGGTACGTTCGGGCGTAAAGGCCACATCGGGCAACAGATCGATATCGCCATCACTCAACAGATGCAGGCAATCGTCCCAGTTACAGGGTACGGCGGTGAGCTGCCAATCCTCACGCTCGGCAATCGCTTGTAGCAGGTCACCGAATATCCCACTGGGCTCTTCAGACTGGCTGTCAGACTGCATGTGAATTTTGGGTGGGTTTTCATAAACACCCACGCGAACGATCTGCTTTGCGAAAACAGCCTGAGGCGCGCCGGTAAGCCCGGCAAGCGCCAATGAAAATATAAAGTGAGGGAGCCTCGATGTCCGGCGCATGCAGCGATTCCTTAGGGCATCCTTATCCTACTGACTAGCTAAAGAATAACACTTGTGTGGCGAGCTGCTGACTTTGTGTTGATCACAACTTTGCTCGGCATCAACGACGTTTTTCACAACTTCGCTAGACTGGAGGTTTAAGGACGAGCTTGACCAGGAGGGAACAGATGGAATCTAAGCTTGTGGCTATAGCAACAGACGACAGCGGACAGGTCGCCCCTCACGCGGGACGGGCGTTACTCTGGCATGTTTATGAGGTCACCGAGGGTGACTCCCATCCGGAACTCGCCTGGGAGATACGCCTGACCGAAACCGGCTGCCTGCATGAATGGCACGTCAGTGACAACCCCGAGCGGCATCCACTGCACGCGGTGGATGTAGCCATCGCGGGGTCAGCCGGAGATGGCGTCATCCGCCGTCTGGCAGAGCGAGGCACCGAGCTGATTACCGCCGCGGAGATCGCGCCGCTGATGGCGTTGACCGACTATCTCGATGGCACTCTGGCGCCGGGAGTACCCCATGAGGAGCAGCACTGCCTCAATCCCCAGCAGCGTGCGGAAAGAATGGCCTAAGACTCGCTGAGTGCAGCCTGGAGATCCACCTCACCGGGGCGCTCATCCAGCAGCAGGTAACGTTGAATCGTGGCCATATGCTCATCCATCAGGTACTGGGCCTGACCCCTGTCACCGGCAAGAATGGCATCGACCAACGCCTGATGCTCCTCAATGGAACACTGCACATTGGGCGTTTCCTGATACAGCGCGATAATCAACGAGGTGCGGGTAATCAGCCCCGCCAGCAGTTCATCGAGCACTTCATTGCCAGCAACCTGCGCCAGCACCCGGTGAAAATTACCCGACTCACGGATCATCTCCTGGCGCTCGCCACGCTTGATGGCGCCATCCTCTTTTTCCAGCTGTTTCAGCAGGCGGTTGCGATTCTTCGCCGTCAGATTGGCGATCGCCAGCTCGACGATTGAGCGCTCGATAATACCGCGGGCGGCAAACACATCCTTGGCCTCCTTAATCGTCGGCTGGGCGACGCAGGCGCCACGGTTCGGCACGATGGTGACCACCTTGTATTCCGAGGCCAGTTTCTGCAACGCGGCGCGGACATGGTTACGGTTGGCGCCCAGCACTTCCACCAGTTTGGCTTCGGTCAGCCGCGCGCCGGGCGGTAAACGATGCTCGGATATGGCATCCGCCAGGCGCTCTACTATCCGTTTGATTTCAACCTGGGCCCGGGTCCCCATAACCTCTCCTGCTAAAAATATTGTTAGCAATTCTATCGCCAATTTATCGAAACCAACAACCCGCCCCAGAAACAGCCTATTACGCAAAAATGCACCAGATCGTTGCACAAAGGCCATTTACGGTGCACGAAGGCGGAATCTAAGTGATTAATATCGCTTGGTATATTTTGACCGATCAGACAACAAACGCAGCGCTCAATATTTTTTATCGATCAAAAATAACGGCTTATCCAATAGATCTCTGATGTGGCACAGCCCTCGCAATCCAATAGAAATAAATTGCTAACAATTTTGGATTGCTAACAGTTATGAAGAAAGGCTCTGTCGAACTGGTTGGCGTCGTAAAACGTTACGGCGAAAGCACCGCGGTAAGGAATATCGATCTTCACATCGAGGGCGGCTCCTACTGCTGTCTGCTTGGCCCGAGTGGCTGCGGAAAATCCACCACCCTGCGGATGATTGCGGGCCATGAGAGTGTCAGTGAAGGCGACATTCTTATGAATAACCGCAACGTTACTCTGCTGCCACCGCGCAAACGCGGTACCGCGCTGATGTTTCAGAACTACGCCCTGTTCCCGCACCTGAACAGCCTGGATAACGTGGCGTTCAGCCTGAAGATCGCCGGCGTCAGCAAACAGGAACGTCACGCGCGGGCACTGGAGATGCTCAAGCTGGTGAACATGGAGACGTTCACGGAAGCCTTCCCGGAGCAGCTCTCCGGCGGTCAGCAGCAGCGCGTCGCCCTGGCCCGCGCGCTGATCAACCAGCCGGAAGTGATTCTGCTGGACGAGCCGCTCTCGGCGCTCGACCCCTTCCTGCGCACCCGTATGCGGGCAGAGCTTAAGAATATCCAGCAGCAGCTGGGCATCACCTTTATCCATGTCACCCACTCCCAGGAAGAAGCGTTCGCGCTAGCCGACCAGGTGGTGGTGATGAATAACGGCTATATCGAGCAGGTGGACGAGCCGATCGGCATCTTCAGCCGCCCTCGCACCGGCTTTGTCGCCAGCTTTATCGGCGGTCACAACATCATTCAGGGCACCCTGACGGATTCCGGCCTGAGTGTCGGCAAACAGCGCATCATCGCGCTGGATCGCAGCCTTGAGACCGGAGCCGATAACAGCGCCAGCGTATCCCTGCGCTGTGACCATATTCGGATCAGCCGCGAACCTTTCGACAGCGCCCAGCCCGATCCGCTAAAGGTGGAATCGGTGGAATATCAGGGCAGTTACGTGCACCTGCGAGGCCAGTTCAGCGACGGCCTCGGGCTTTCCGTATTTCAGAGCGATGCGGACTATCTCGCCTCGCCTCTGCATGCCGGCGACCGCGCCTTTGTGGGCTGGCGCCACACCGATCTTAACCCCCTGCGGCCCGGCGGCGACGCCTTTTCCGGCCTTTGAATCGCAAACCTTTGCATCTTAGAAATCAAACTGGAGATCGATAATGAGCTTCGATGACAAGAAAGACCTTAAGGACAATCTGAGCGCCAGTACTGAACCGAAGGAAGAGCGCAGCGGCCTGAGCCGTCGCGGATTCATCAAGGCCGCCGGCGTCGCGGGCGGTGCTGCCCTGGGCTCTGGAGCCATCACCGGCTTCCCGATGATCTGGGCGCAGAACATCAAGGACATCACCCTGCGCCAGTTCGGTACCGGCGTATCCAACCTCAACGCCATCTCGCAAAAGGCGAAAGAGGACCTGGGGATCAACCTGGAGCTGACCGCACTGGATTCCGACGCCGTGGCCCAGCGCGTGGTCACTCAGCCGCGCTCCTTCGATATCGCCGATATCGAGTACTGGATCTGCAAAAAGACCTTCCCGGCCGGCACCATGCAGCCGATGGACACCTCGCGCCTGAAGAACTTCGACAAGATCTCCCAGCTGTTTATCACCGGCAAGCTGAATGATGATTCCGAGATCGCCCAGGGCACCGCGCCACACACCGTGGGCTTTGTTGAGGGCAAGGAGTCGGTCCAGTTCGCTTCCGAGCCGACCAACTGGATGACGCTGATTCCGACCATCTACAACGCCGACACCCTGGGCATCCGCCCGGACCTGGTGGGCCGCCCGATCACCAACTGGCGCGACATCATGGACCCGGCGTTCAAGGGCAAGACCTCGATCCTGAATATCCCGTCCATCGGCATCATGGATGCGGCGATGATCTGCGAATCCATGGGAGAAATTCAGTACGCCAACAAGGGCAACATGACCCGCGAAGAGATCGACGCCACCATCGAGATCCTCAAGGCCGCCAAGTCCGAAGGTCAGTTCCGCGCCTTCTGGAAGAGCTTCGATGAGTCGGTGAACCTGATGTCTTCCGGCGAGGTAGTGATCCAGTCCATGTGGTCACCGGCCGTGGCTGCCGTGCGCGCCAAGGGTATCGAGTGCAAATACCAGCCGCTGGAAGAAGGCTACCGCGCCTGGGGCGGCGGTATCGGCCTGGCCAAACACCTCTCTGGTCTGGAGCTGGATGCCGCCTATGAATATATCGACTGGTACCTGTCCGGCTGGGTCGGCGCTTACCTGAACCGTCAGGGTTACTACTCCGCCGCGCCGTCCACCTCCAAGGAGCACATGAGCGCCGACGAGTGGGGCTACTGGATCGAAGGCAAACCGGCCCAGGGCGATATCCTCAGCCCCGATGGCAAGGTGATGGAAACTGCCGGTGCCGTGCGTGATGGCGGCTCCTACTGGGATCGCATGGGCGCGGTCGCCTGCTGGAACTCCGTCATGGATGAGAACAAATACATGGTTCGCAAGTGGAACGAGTTTATCGCGTCCTGATAGCGCCATGATCCACGGGGGCGAGTCATCGCCCCCACTGTTCCGCCTCCTGTTTCAGTGAGCCTGTATTTCCGTGAGCCTATAGTTCAGTGAGCCCGTATTTCGGAGAAAAAGTTAGATGCGTTTTCTGACCGCCAACCCCAGCTACCTGCAGGTCACGCCTTTGGCGCTGGTGATTCTGCTGTTTCTGCTGTTCCCCGTTGCGACGATAGTGATCGTCAGCTTCTGGGACTACAACGCCTATCAGCTGCTACCCGACTTCATCTTTGAAAACTACGAGTTCCTGCTTACCTCGAGCGTCACGCTGAGCGCCTACCTGAAGACGTTCTTCTTCGCGATCACTTCCTGGCTGATCACCCTGACGCTGGGCTTTACCGTCGCCTATTACTTGGCCTTCTATATCAGAAGTCCGCTGCTGCAGAGCGTACTGTTTGTGCTCTGCACCGTGCCCTTTTTGACCTCCAATATTATTCGCATGATCTCCTGGATTCCGCTGCTCGGGCGCAACGGACTGGTCAACTCGACCCTGCAGGAGATCAACCTGATCGACGCGCCGATCGAATGGCTGCTCTACAGCGACTTCGCCGTGATCCTGGCGTTCGTTCACCTTTACACCCTGTTCATGGTGGTACCGATCTTCAACTCGATGATGCGTATCGACCGCAACCTGATCGAGGCCTCCATCGATGCCGGCGCCAGCGCCTTCCAGACCATCTTTCAGGTGGTGGTGCCGCTGTGTAAATCGGGTATCGCCATCGGCTCCATCTTTGTGGTCACCCTGGTGATGGGCGACTTCATCACCGTCAGCCTGATGAGCGGCGGCCTGAGCGCGTCTGTCGGCGTGCTGATCCGCAACGAGATCTCGCTGCTGCAATACCCGGCCGCCGCAGCGGGCGCGGTGGTGCTGCTGATCACCGTGCTGATCATGCTCAGCATCATGTTCCGTTTCATCAACATCAAGAAGGAGCTGTAATCATGGCAGCCCCGGACAAGGCCAAGCGCAAGGCGGGATTCATCCCTCTGACCATTATTTTTGTGCTGTTTATCATCTTTCTGTACGGCCCCACGGCGACCATCGCGATCCTCTCGTTCCAGGGGCCCGATGGTGGCCTCACCTTCCCGATGAACGGTATGTCGCTGCACTGGTTCCGCCAGCTGTTTGAAGAGCAGCAGGTGGGTGACTTCGGCGGCTCGCTGACCCGCTCAATCCTGCTCGGTATCGCGGTGATGCTCTGCACCGCCGTCTTCTCGCTGCTGGCGGGCCTGGCTTACCGACGCAGCTTCATGGGTGGCAATGTGCTGTTCTACCTGACGCTGGTGAGCCTGATCCTGCCGTCGATCCTGATCAGCCTGGGTATCGGTATCATGTTCGACCGTATCGGCCTTTCACCGGGCTGGTACAGCTCCGCCTTTGGCGCGCATCTGACCTGGACCCTGCCCTTCGGCCTGCTGATCATGTTTGCGGTCTTTAACCGCTTCAACAAAAGCTATGAAGCGGCCGCTATCGATATGGGCGCTACCTCCTGGCAGACCTTCCGTCTGGTCGTTTTCCCGCTGATTCTGCCAAGCCTGATCGGTGTCTGCCTGTTTGGCTTCACGCTTTCCTACGATGAGTTTGCCCGCACCCTGATGACCGCCGGCACCTTCAACACCCTGCCGCTGGAGATCTACGGCATGACCACCAACGTGACCACGCCGGTGCTCTACGCCCTGGGGACGCTGACCACCCTGTTCTCCTTTACGCTGATTTCCGCCGCCCTGATCTCGATCTGGGCGGTTCGTAAAAGCCGCGCACGCAAGGCGCCCACCAGCGCCTGATGCAGAAAGAGCCGGTACCCAAAAGTGCCGGCAACAATAAGTGAGAGTCGAAAACCATGAAGCTGCGTGTAATTAATCCCAATGACAGTCAGACAATGACCGAGATGATCGCCGAGAGCTGTCGCTCGGTCACCGACCTGACCCAGATCGATGCCGTTTGCGCCGGCGCAGGCGTTGCCAGCATTGAAGGCTTCTACGACGGTGCTATCGCCGCGGCAGGGGTGGTGCAGCGCGTTGCCGAAGGCGAAGCGCTCGGCTGTGATGCCTACCTGATCGCCTGCGCCGACGACACGGCGCTGCAAGGCGCCCGTGAGCGCGCCAATGGCCCGGTGATGGGGATCGGCGAAGCCGCCATGCACGCGGCCAGCCTGCTCGGCTGCGGCTTCACCATCCTCACCGCACAGCAAAAGTCGGTGCGGATTCTGGAGGCGAATGCGCGCAGCTACGGCTTTGCCGATCACTGCCTGGGCGTTCACGCGCTGCAGATGCCGGTGCTGGATCTGGAACACAGTGACGATCCCAAGCTGCTCGACAAACTGATCCGCCGTGCTGAAACGGTAATCAACCAGGACGGCTCAGAAGTACTGGTACTGGGCTGCGCGGGCCTGACTACCCAGCAGCCGATGCTGCAGCAGGCACTGGGAATCCCGGTTATCGATGGCGTGCGAATCGGCACGCTGATGCTGGAATCGCTGGTGCGGGCCGGATTGTATACCAGCAAGCGCTGCAGTTACGCCTACGCGGGCTAAGCACCGGTAACCAGTTCGCGTTACAATTCGGGCTCCTCTGATCCGCCACAAGGAGAGCCCGTGCAATCGATCATTTCCATCCAGGGCGTCGGCAAAAGCTACTCATCCGGTTTTACCGCGCTGAAATCCATCGATCTGGAGATTAAGCGCGGCGAGATTTTCGCGCTGCTCGGCCCTAACGGGGCCGGCAAAACCACCCTGATCAGCATCATTTGCGGCATCGTTAACGCCACCTCCGGCAAGGTGATCGCCGATGGCTTCGATATCGCCCGCGACTACCGCCAGGCGCGCAGCCAGATCGGCCTGGTGCCCCAGGAACTCACCACCGACTCGTTCGAGACGGTCTGGCATACGGTCGCCTTCAGCCGCGGACTGTTCGGCAAGCCGGCCAACCCGGAATACCTCGAGAAGATCCTGCGCCAGCTCTCGCTCTGGGAGAAGCGCAACGCCAAGATGCTGGAGCTTTCCGGCGGTATGAAGCGCCGCGTGATGATCGCCAAGGCACTGTCCCACGAGCCCAGCATCCTGTTCCTCGATGAGCCCACCGCGGGCGTAGACGTTGAGCTGCGTCGCGATATGTGGGAGATCGTGCGCGAACTGCGCGAAAACGGCGTCACCATCATTCTGACTACCCACTACATCGAGGAAGCAGAAGAGATGGCCGATCGCATCGGCGTGATCAACCGCGGCGAGCTGATGCTGGTGGAGCAGAAAACCGAGCTGATGCAGAAGCTGGGACAGAAACAGCTGAACCTCTACCTGCAGTCACCGCTGGAGTCCCTGCCCGCTGAGCTGGCGCAGTACAACCTGACGCCGAGCGAAGATGGCACCCAGCTCACCTATACCTTCGATGCCCATCAGGACACCACCGGCATCGCCCAGCTGATGCGCAGCCTGAGCCAGCTCGGCATCGACCTGAAAGACCTGCAGTCCAAGCAGAGCTCGCTGGAAGAGATATTTGTCAGCCTGGTTCACGGCAAAGACGCATAAGGAAGGATGAAAGATGAACCTCAATGGTGTACTGGCCATCTACAAGTTTGAAATGTCGCGTACCCGGCGCACGCTGATGCAGAGCATCCTGTCGCCGGTACTCTCCACCTCGCTCTACTTTATCGTCTTCGGCACCGCTATCGGTTCCCGCATGGGTAATATCGATGGTGTCAGCTACGGCGCCTTTATCATTCCGGGTCTGCTGATGCTGTCTCTGCTCAGCGAGAGTATCTCCAACGCCTCGTTCGGGATCTTCTTTCCCAAGTTCTCGGGCACTATCTACGAGGTGCTCTCGGCCCCGGTGTCACCGTTCGAGATTGTCGCCGGGTATGTCGGCGCGGCCGCCACCAAGTCGCTGATTATCGGGGCATTGATTCTGGCCACGGCGCGGGTGTTTGTGGACTATCAGATCGATCATCCGGTGTGGATGCTGGGCTTTCTGATACTGACGGCGCTGACCTTCAGCATGTTCGGTTTTATCATCGGTATCTGGGCGGATGACTTCCAGAAACTGCAGGTGATTCCGCTGATGGTGATCACCCCGCTGACCTTCCTTGGCGGCGCGTTCTACTCCATCAATATGCTGCCGGAGCCCTGGCAGACACTGACCCTGTTCAACCCGGTGGTGTACCTGATCAGCGGCTTCCGCTGGGCGTTCTACGGCATCTCCGATGTGAATGTGGCGGTAAGCCTCGGCATGACCTTCCTGTTCCTGCTGCTCTGCCTCACAGCGGTCTGGTGGATCTTCCGTACCGGTTACCGTATCCGTCACTGATCAATGATGAGGACGCCGTATCCTGCGGGTGCGGCGTCCTTAACCTAATCTTGAATATGCTCAATCGGCACGCGGGCGCACCTCCCTACCCTTACCTATCCTCCTTTTTACCTGCCGCACCGGTCCATTTATTGATCATATCGAGCGGCAGCGGAAAGACGATGGTATGGCTGTTCTGGCCACTGGCGATCTCGGTCAGTGTCTGCATATAACGCAGTTGAATGGCCTGCGGTTCTTCCGCCAGTCGCTGGGCGGCACCGAGCAGTTTTTCCGAAGCCTCCAGCTCACCGCTGGCGTGAATCACCTTGGCGCGACGGGCACGCTCTGCCTCCGCCTGTTTGGCGATTGCACGCACCATGCTCTCGTCGAGATCCACATGCTTGATCTCCACGTTCGCCACCTTGATGCCCCAGGCGTCGGTCTGCTTATCAAGTATTTTCTGGATATCGGCATTCAGCTGGTCGCGGCCGGAGAGCATGTCGTCCAGTTCATGCTGGCCCAGCACCGACCTCAATGTGGTCTGCGACAGCTGACTGGTAGCTTCGAGATAGTTCTCCACATGGATGATCGCCTTTTCCGGATCCACCACGCGGAAATAGATCACCGCGTTCACCTTCACCGACACGTTATCCATGGAGATCACATCCTGGGTCGGCACATCCATCACCAGGGTACGCAGATCCACCCGCACCATCTGCTGGATCACCGGCACAACGATGATCAGGCCAGGCCCCTTAACCCGGTAAAAGCGCCCCAGCAGAAAGATCACCCCACGCTCGTACTCGCGCAGGATACGAAACATCGATAGCAGCAGAAATACCACCAGCACCACGATGGTCGTCGCAAAATAGGGAAAACCGATCATTTTCAAGCCTCCTGCTTGTCGACCACAAGCGTTAATCCGTCGATTTCATGGATGCGTACCCGGTCGCCGGCCTTGAGCGGCTCGGCACAGCGGACCTCCCAAAGTTCGCCTTCGAACCGCGCCAGTACCTGATCCCCATAGACCTGCTCAATCTCCGCCTCGCGCTCTTTCATCGCTGCAGGTCCCATGACCGCCGGCCTGTGATGCGCCTTCAGCGCCATCCCCAGCACCGCAAACAGGAGCACACCGGTAGTTACCGCCAATGCAGCTACCACCGGCAGAGCAACCTGGAACGCCGGAATATCGGTATCCATCAGGATGATCGAGCCGATGACAAAGGCGATCAGGCCGCCCACGCCCAATACGCCAAAGCTCGGCATCATCGCCTCGGCGGCAATCAGCCCCAGCCCCAGCAGAATCAAACCCAGCCCCGCATAGCTGACCGGCAATACCTGAAACGCGTAGAGCGCCACCATCAGACAGATCGCGCCCAGCACACCGGGCAAACCAAATCCCGGGTTGGTGAATTCAAAGATCAGGCCGTAGAGACCAATCAGCATCAGCATGTAAGCCACGTTGGGATTGGTGATCACCGCCAGAAATTCACTGCGCCAGTCGGGGTCGGACACAAAAATGGAAGAATCACTAAAATCGAGCGCGACCTGGCGGCCATTGATCTCCACGGAACGCCCGGTAATCACCTCAAACAGTTCGCTGCGATCAGCGGCTATCAGATCGATCACGCCCAGCTCCAGCGCTTTGCTGGCGGTGAGGCTGGCACCTTCACGCACCGCTTTTTCCGCCCAATCGGCATTGCGTCCACGCAGCTCGGCCAACCCACGGATATAGGCCACCGCATCGTTGGTGACCTTGCGCTCCATGGCGCTGCCTGGCTGGGTCTTCGCAGTATCGCCTTCGCCGTCCCCTGGTTGCCCGCCACCATTGTCCGGCGTCATCGGCGTACCGATGGAAACAGGTGTTGCCGCCCCCAGATTGGTGGCTGGCGCCATCGCCGCCACATGACAGGCGTAAAGAAGGAAGGTCCCGGCACTGGCGGCACGGGCACCACCGGGGGAGACATAACAAATAACCGGTATCGGCGATGCCAGCACCGCCGAGATCATCTGTCGCATGGAGCTATCCAGGCCGCCGGGGGTATCGATGCGGATCAATACCGCTGCGGCCTGTTCTTCGGCGGCGTCCTCAAGCCCCCGCACCAGGTAGTCCGCGGTAGCAGGTCCTACGACCCCATCCAGGGTCAATTGCCAGACCGCAGCTTTTAGCGGGGGTTGAGGCGCTTCGCTTTCAGCAGCGCCCCAAGAGACAACCAGTAACAATCCGGCCAGCAGTACTACGGACCGGAGCCAACAGATATTCATCACTCCGACCTCAGGTCACATATCTTTCAGTATAGATTCCCTGCTGGCGAGGTGATGAAACTGGTTCATCTGCAATGAAAAACTTTCGTACTTGCGAGGACACTGTTATACATAAAAACGTTATGTACGCCATGTTAGGGTAAAGCTGGGGACGTTTCAGGCACAGGGCTCCACAGATCTGTGCGGCACCCGGCGCCATAAGCCGCTGTATGTCTGGCTTGTAAATTGCACATACAGATTCTGTGTAAATAGAAGTTCAGGAGTTTATTTGAGCGTCCCCCGCACCGGGCACACCCGGTCGGCCAGCAAACCTAAACTAAGGGTTCAGCACGCTTTTCCGCCGAACCTAATAACGGCCACCAGCATAAGATAGGCTCAGGCATGAGTATGGATTGGAAGAGATACGAACCTCAGGACTTTTTCGATGAACTTGTTACTCCCGCTGGCAATCCGAGGCTACCTGCCAAGCGATTGATCTCTTATCTGAGTTCTCTCAGCGAAGACGAAGTAGAAAGCCGCCGGCAGATGGCGGAAGCCACGATTCAGGAAATGGGCGTCAGTTTTACGGTCTACACCGAAGAGGGCAATATCGACCGCGCCTGGCCCTTCGACATCATACCGCGCACCATTTCAGCCAAGCAGTGGGCCAAAACGGCCGCCGGTCTCAAGCAGCGACTCAAAGCGCTGAACCTGTTTATCGACGACCTCTACCACGACCAGAAGATCATCAAAGACGGCATAGTGCCGGAGCACCTGGTCAAGAACTCCAAAAACTTCCGCCCCGAGTGCGTGGGTATATCGCCCCCATTTGGGGTTTGGGCACACATATGCGGCACTGATTTGGTGCGCGACGGTGATGGCGAGTTCTACGTTCTTGAAGATAACCTGCGCGTTCCTTCCGGCGTTTCCTACATGCTGGAAAACCGCGCCATTACCAAACGCGTACTGCCGGAGCTGTTCGAGAACGACCGCATCCTGCCGGTGGATGATTACTGCTCCAACCTGTTCGACACGCTGGTGTCATTATCGCCGCGTAAGGTGAAGAAACCGGTGATCGCCGTACTAACCCCCGGCATTTTCAACTCTGCCTACTTCGAGCATGCCTTCCTGGCACAGCAGATGGGTGTCGAACTGGTTGAGGGGTCAGACCTGGTGGTCAATGATGATGACTGCGTCTACATGCGCACCATCAGCGGCCTGGAACGGGTGGATGTGATCTATCGCCGAATCGATGACCTGTTCCTCGATCCGGAAGTGTTCCGCAAGGATTCGGTGCTGGGCGTCCCTGGCCTGATGCGAGCCTGGCAAAAAGGCAATGTGGGCCTCGCCAATGCGCCGGGTGCAGGTGTTGCCGACGACAAGGTGGTTTACGCCTATGTACCGGACATCATCCGCTACTATCTCAACGAGGAACCGATCATTCAGAACGTGAAGACCTTCCTCTGCGAAGATCCGGAGCAGCGTGAATACGTGCTGGAGAACCTGGACAAACTGGTGGTCAAACCGGCCAACGAATCCGGCGGCTACGGCATGCTGGTTGGCCCTCACTCCACCAAGAAAGATCAGGCCGCCTTCGCCAAGCTGATCAAGGAAAACCCGCGCAACTATATCGCCCAGCCCACGCTAGCGCTCTCCACCGCGCCAACCATGGTGGAGAAAAACGCGCTGGAGCCGCGCCACCTTGACCTGCGCCCGTTCATTCTTCAAGGCAAGGATATCTACGTCACCACTGGCGGATTGACCCGCGTGGCGATGCGCAAGGGTTCACTGGTGGTCAACTCGTCGCAGGGTGGCGGCAGTAAAGACACCTGGATTGTCGAGACTGGGGAGGCCTGATCATTATGTTGTCTAAAGTTGCCGAGCGCCTCTACTGGACGGCGCGTTATATAGAGCGTGTTGAGAACACCGCCCGCCTGGTCAGCGTGTACGACAAGCTGCTGTTTGACCTGCCCAAGGATATCAACATCGGCTGGTACAACCTGGTGGTTCTGAACAGCGCCACCGAGCTGTTTGAAGATCGCTACAAGGTTCAGGACGAGCGTAACGTCGTCAAGTTCATGCTCGCGGACGATACCAACCCCAGTTCCATGCTGTCTGCGTTGAAAATGGTGCGTGAGAACATCCGTACCTCTCGCGATGTGGTGCCGGCGGAAACCTGGGAACTGATCAACGAGGTTTACCTCTACGCCAAGAACAACATCCAGCTGGGGATCAACCGCAGCCGCCGTCACGATTATCTTTCCGAGGTGATCAAGGGCTGCCAGATGCTCTCCGGCCTGCTCTACGGCACCATGAGTCATGATGCCGGCTGGCAGTTTATGAAGATCGGCCGCGATCTGGAACGGGCGGATATGACCACCCGTATTCTCGATGCCGGCGCCTTCGGTCTGTTGCAGGCCAACGGCGATACCAGCGTTAACCTGCGCCAGATCGTCTGGGGTAACGTGCTGCGATCAGCCAGTGCCTACATGAGCTATCGTCGCACCATGAAAGGCGCGGTCTACGGCCCCGATGTAGCCAACTTTATGCTTGAAGACCCGCACTTCCCACGCGCGTTCCAGTTCTGCCTGATGCAGATGGATGTAGCTGCGGCCAAGCTGCCCAAGAACGACGCCGTGCGCAAGGTGATCAAAGCGATCAAACCGGAGCCGCGTCTGGCTGAAGAGGATACCGATCTGGGCCAGCCGTTCCGCGACTACCTTAATGATCTCCAGGTCCAACTGGGCGAGCTGCATGAAGCGGTCGCCGAAACCTGGTTTCCCGTACCCTGAGGGATTTAAACCGTGACTATCCGTATCGCGATCCGCCACTCGACCGAATATAACTTCGACCGAGCCGTATCTTTGTCACCCCATGTGCTGCGTCTGCGCCCGGCCGCGCATTCGCGCACCCATATCCACGGTTACACCCTGAAAATCGAGCCGGAAAACCACTTCATCAACTGGCAGCAGGATCCGTTCGGCAACTACCAGGCACGCCTGGTGTTCCCGGAAAAGACCCGCAAGTTCAAGTTTGATGTGGAAGTGATTGCCGACATGACGGTGATCAACCCGTTCGATTTTTTCGTTGAGGAGTACGCGGAGAATTACCCGTTTGAGTACGACGACACGCTGCAGAAAGAGCTGGAACCCTACCTCGAAGTCATGGAGGAAGGTGAAAAGCTCGATGCACTGGTCGCCAGCGTGCCCCGGGACGAGGTCCGCATCATCGATTTCTTGGTCGCCATCAACCAGCGCCTGGAACAAGAGATCGCCTACGGCATACGCATGGAGCCGGGTGTTCAGACCTGCGAGGAGACGCTGACCCTGGCCAAAGGCTCCTGTCGCGATACCGGCTGGCTGCTGGTACAGGTTCTTCGCAAGCTGGGCCTGGCCGCCCGTTTTGTCTCCGGTTACCTGGTGCAGTTGAAGCAGGATCAGGAAGCTCTGGATGGCCCTTCCGGCGCCGCAGAGGATTTCACCGACCTGCACGCCTGGTGCGAAGTGTATATCCCGGGCGCCGGCTGGGTTGGCCTGGACCCAACATCAGGCCTGTTCGCCGGTGAGGGCCACATTCCGCTGGCCTGCACCCCCTCCCCCGCTTCGGCGGCGCCGATCACCGGTGCTACCGACAAGTGCGAGGTGGAGTTCGCCTTCGTCAACGAGGTGTACCGCATCCATGAGGATCCGCGAGTCACCAAGCCCTACAGCGAAGAGCAGTGGGCCTGCATTGATGCACTGGGCAAGGCGATCGATGAGGAACTCACTGAGGGCGACGTACGCCTGACCATGGGTGGCGAACCCACCTTCGTCTCCATCGACGATATGGATTCTGCGCAGTGGAATATCGAGGCCCTTGGCGATGACAAGCTGAAGCTGGCCAAGGATCTGCTGCTGCGCCTGCGCGAGCGTTTCGCGCCCAAGGGGCTGCTGCATTATGGCCAGGGTAAATGGTACCCCGGCGAGGAAGTCCCACGCTGGGCGCTGGGCTGCTACTGGCGCACCGATGGCGAAGCGCTCTGGCACGATCCCAAACTGCTGGCCCGGGTCGACAAGAACTACGGCCACGGCCTGGCCGAAGCTCAGTGGTTCATGAAAACCCTGTGTGAGCGCCTGTCGCTGGATCACAAATACCTGATCGATGCCCGCGAAGACGCGCTCTACTACCTCTGGCAGGAGCAGCAGCTTCCGGTCAACGTGGATCCGAAAAAGGTCAATCTGAAGGACGATCTGGAGCGCAAGCGTCTGGCTAAACTGCTGGATCGCGGTCTGGATACACCCACCGGTTACGTGCTACCGCTGGGCTGGGACTATGGTAAACAGGGCTGGCGTTCATCTCCCTGGGAGCTGCGCCGCGATGAACTGACACTGATCCCCGGCGACTCTCCTCTGGGCTTCCGTCTGCCACTGAGCACCCTGCCCTGGGTGGCTCGTGAGAAGCAGGATATCGACCCCGAGCGCGATCCGTTCGCCGAGCAGGAACCGCTGCCGAGCTACCGTCCATTCGCCAGCATGGTGCCGCCGGCCGAGCCGCCGAACACGGCTGACCACCGCCAGATGATGGATAGTGCCGATGATGAAAATGAACCCAAGGGCGAAGGCCGCTGGGTGGATATCGTCAAAACCGCGCTCTCCATTGAGCCCCGCGACGGTCGACTCTACCTGTTCCTGCCGCCGCTTCATTACCTGGAGCATTACGTTGACCTGATCAACGCCATCGAGCACACCGCCGCTGAGCTCAATCTGCCGGTAGTGATCGAAGGCTATGAGCCGCCCAAGGATTCCCGCCTGCAGAAACTGCTGGTCACCCCGGATCCCGGCGTTATCGAGGTCAACATCCATCCGGCGGGTAGCTGGAAGGAGCTGGTGGAAAACACCAACGTTCTTTATGACGAAGCCCGCCTGTCACGCCTTGGCACCGAGAAGTTCATGATCGACGGTCGCCATGGCGGTACCGGTGGCGGTAACCATGTCACCCTTGGCGGCGTAACGCCGGCAGACAGCCCGCTGCTGCGTCGCCCGGACCTGCTGCGTTCACTGGTGACCTACTGGCAGCACCACCCGGCCCTGTCTTACCTGTTCTCCGGTATGTTTATCGGCCCGACCAGCCAGGCACCGCGTGTCGACGAGGGTCGTCATGAAGCGCTCTACGAGCTGGAGATCGCCTTCCAGCAGATGCCGGAAGGGCTGATCGACCAGCCCTGGCTGGTGGACCGCCTGATGCGCAACCTGCTGGTGGATATCACTGGTAACACCCATCGCTCCGAGTTCTGTATCGACAAGCTCTACGCACCGGGTACCGCCTCCGGACGTCAGGGGATTCTTGAATTCCGTGGCTTTGAGATGCCGCCGCATCCGCAGATGTCGCTGGTGCAGGTACTGCTGCTGCGCGCGCTGGTCGCCCGCTTCTGGAAAGAGCCGTACAAGCAGCCGCTGGTCCGCTGGGGCACCGAGCTGCACGACCGCTTCATGCTGCCGCACTATGTCTGGTCGGATCTGCGTGCCGTGGTCAACGATCTTCAGGCGCACGGCCTGCCGTTCCAGCTGGAGTGGCTGGCACCGTTCGAGGAGTTCCGCTTCCCGCACTACGGCCGCGTACAGATCGACGATATCCAGATCGAGCTGCGCTGGGCGATCGAGCCCTGGCATGTGCTCGGTGAGGAGATCTCCAGCTTCGGTACCGCCCGTTACGTGGATTCCTCCGTCGAGCGTCTGCAGGTGAAGGTCACCGGTCTTACCGACGGCCGTTACGTGCTCGCCTGTAACGGCCGCCGCGTGCCGCTAAACAACACCGGTCGCCACGGCGAATATGTCGGCGGAGTGCGTTACCGCGCCTGGAACCCGCCTTCGGCGCTGCATCCGACCATCGGCGTACATGCACCGCTGGTATTCGATCTGATCGACACCTGGAACGGTCACTCCATCGGCGGCTGTACTTACCATGTCAGCCATCCGGGCGGTCGCAGCTACGATACCCAGCCGATCAACGCCTTTGAGGCAGAATCGCGCCGGGTCAATCGTTACTGGGATCACGGCCATACACCGGGTGCAGTGACGCCACCGCCGTTCCACGAGGCGCTGCGTGAGTTCTTCCCCAACGAACAGGGGCCAAAACCCATGGCGCCACCACCGGAAGAGCCCACGGGTGAGTATCCCTACACCCTGGATCTGCGCCGTGGATTAGCCTGAATGGGGTAAATCTCCTATGATGTCGCTCCCGGTGAACAAATAAGGCTAAACAGACCACGTGGCGATACAAGAGACGACACCGCTCCCTCAGAGCGGGCTCAACTATGCCCGCCCCGACACCTTTTATGACGAGGTGTTCGGGCCGGATGGCGAGATCCGCGAGCACTGGCGTTACCTGCTCGAGGGTCTCGGCGGCATGGGCGATGCCGGTCTGCAGGAGCGGCAGCGTAAGGCCGAACGTATCCTGCGGGATGACGGCGCCACCTATAACATCTCTTCCGACACCGAGAACAACCGAACCTGGGGCCTCGATCCCGTTCCGTTGCTGATCGGCAGCGAGGAGTGGAGCCGCATCGAAACCGGTTTGATCGAACGTGCCGAACTGTTCGACCTGGTGCTCAAAGACCTTTATGGCCCGAGAGAACTGATTCGACAGCGTATCCTGCCGCCGGAACTGGTTTATTCACACCACGGTTTTCTGCGCCCCTGCCAGGACCTGCGCCTGCCCGGGGATAAACAGCTGATCTTCCATGCCGTCGATATGGTGCGCGGTGCCGATGGCAAGATGGTGGTGATCGGCGACCGTACCCAGGCGCCCAGCGGCGCTGGCTATGCGCTGGAGAACCGCACCGTGATGTCACGTGTGCTGCCCAGCCTGTTCCGTGACAGCCAGGTTCACCGCCTGTCACTCTATTTCCAGGCGCTGCGCCGCAAGATGGCCTCATTGTCACCCAACGGCGATTCGCCGCGGGTGGTGATCCTGACGCCGGGCGCCTACAGCGAAACCTATTTCGAACACACCTACCTCGCCAACTACCTGGGCTACTCGCTCGTCCAGGGTGGCGATTTGACCGTGCGCAACGGCTACGTCTGGATGAAGTCCCTGGATGGCCTGCACCGGGTTGATATCATCATGCGCCGCGTCGATGACACCTGGTGCGACCCGGTGGAACTGCGTGCAGACTCCCACCTCGGCGTACCCGGTCTGCTGGAAGTAGCCCGTGCCGGCAACGTGGTAATCACCAACCCGCTGGGTACCGGTGTGCTGGAAAATCCGGCGCTGCACAAGTTTATGCCCAAGGTCGCCGAGTTCTTCCTCGGTCACGAGCTACAGCTGCCATCGACCCAGACCTGGTGGGCCGGCGAGCCTGATGATCTCAGGTATATGCTCGACAACCTGGACAAGTTGATAATCAAGCCAACGGCGCGACGCAGCGGCGATCACAGCATCTACGGCGCGAGCCTGAGCAAGGAAAAGCTGGACGAGCTCAAGGCCCGTATCAACAGCAACCCGATGCACTTCATCGCCCAGAAAGCCAACCTGCCGGGATCGTCTCCCTCCTGGCAAAACGGTAAGCTGCAAGCCCGTTCGACGGTCTTGCGCAGCTTTGCAGTTGCCGACCAGAGCGCCTACAGCATCATGCCGGGCGGCCTGACTCGTGTTGCTAGCAGCGACGAACAGTGGATCGTTTCCAACCAGCTCGGCGCCACCAGTAAGGACACCTGGGTACTGGCATCCGAACCTCAGCGTCAGGTCAGCTACATCGAGGAACGCAGCGCTACCTTCACCGAAGACCAGACCAGTGACCTGCCCAGCCGTGTGGTGGAAAACCTGTTCTGGCTTGGCCGTTACAGCGAACGTGCCGAAGCCGGCATGCGCCTGCTGCGTACCGTGCTAATTCAGCTCAACAGCCTCAGCTATCTGCCCACCACGGTGCACGATCTGATGCTCAAGGCGGTCACCCAGGTCACCACCACCTACCCGGGCTTTACCCAGAACAACGCCAACCTGCTGGCTCAGCCGGAAAAAGAGCTGATGTCGGTGATCCTGGATCGCCGCCGCCCCGGCAGCGTAACCGCTAACCTCCACGCCATGCTCAACTGCAGCGAGGAGACCAAGGAGATGCTGTCGGCGGACAGCCACCGGGTGATCAACGACCTGCGTGATGAACTGGCGCAGCTGCCGCAGCTGCTCAGCAGCGGCCTCTCCATAGCCCCGGAAGAGGCGCTTGATCCGCTGGTCACCTCGCTGCTGGCCTTCTCCGGCCTGACCCAGGAAAGCATGATTCGTGGTTTCGGCTGGCGTTTCCTTGAACTGGGCCGACGCCTGGAGCGTACCCTGCAGAGCACCGCCCTGCTGCGCGCCATGCTGGTACCGGTACTGGAAGACTCCGAGCAAGAGCAGGTGATGGAAACCGTGCTGCTCACCTCCGAGGTGCTGATCACTTACCGCCGCCGCTATCGCATCCGACCGCAACTGGATCACGGCCTGACACTGATCATGCTCGACAAGACCAACCCGCGCTCGCTGCACTACCAGGTTGATCTGCTGCGCCAGCATATCGAGCAGCTGCAGAGCCGCGATAACTCGCCGATTTTGAGCGAAGAGCACCGCGCCATTCTTGAAGCACTGACCCTGGTACAGCTGAGCCGCCCGGCGGAGCTGGCCGTCGGCGCTGAAGACAGCGGCGTCCGTGAGGCGCTGGATAAGCGTCTGGCCCGAATTCAGACTCTGTTGAGTAACGTGGCCACCGCTATTTCTGACCGCTACTTTGATCATCGCAGCGGACCGCAGCAACTTGTTCAGACCGGCTGGAGCGAAGAGCCATGATCTACCGTATCCGCCACGTCACCCACTACGAATACGTATCGCCGGTCTCGCTTTGCTACAACCGTGCCCACCTGCTGCCGCGCAACACTCCGCGCCAGCAGTGCCTGAGTACCCAGATCCGCATTACGCCGACGCCGGTGTACAGCGTGCGCAGAGAGGACTTCTACTCCAACCTCTACTACTACTTTTCCATTCAGGAAGCGCACAAATCGCTGCAGATCGACGTCACGAGCCAGATCAAGACGCTGCAACCACAGATGAACTTCGACCTGGACCTGGGCAACAGCTGCGCCCGCGCTCTGGAACTGACCCGCATGGCGGTGGATGAAGAGACGCTGCTGGCGAGGGAGTTCTGCCTGGATTCACCGATGATCCGCGCCAGCGAACAGGTACGCGAGTATGCAGCCCCGCTTTTCACACCGGATCGCCCGCTGCTGTCGGCGGTACGGGAACTGACCAGTCGTATTTTTCAGGACTTCAAATACGATCCGGGCTTCAGCACCGTGGCGACACCGCTAAATGAGGTGCTTGAGCATAAACGCGGTGTCTGTCAGGACTTCGCCCATCTGGCAATCGCCTGCCTCAGGTCACTGGGCTACGCCGCGCGCTATGTCAGCGGCTACCTGGAAACCCTGCCGCCGCCGGGACAGGAAAAGCTGGTGGGCTCCGATGCCTCTCACGCCTGGTTTGCGGTGTACTCCCCGGGCGAAGGCTGGTTCGAGTTCGATCCGACCAACGACAATATTCCGTCCGAACAGCATATCACCACGGCCATGGGCCGGGATTATGGCGATGTGACGCCACTGCGGGGGGTTATTTTTGATGGTGGTGGTTCGCAGAAGCTGGAAGTATCCGTGGATGTGGCGGCGATGCCGGAGTCTTGAGCCGACTCTACGGCTTTGTCGGTATTCGATTTAAACTCGCAGCTATATTGATCCCGCTGCACTTTTTCGCGCAGGTTTCGCCTGCAGGCGAGTTAAGGGACTTTGCGAAAAGTCCCTTAACAATCCCTGACCGCCCCTAAGGCTTGGTCGGCTACGCCGACTACCCTGTGCTTCTCGCCTGAAAGAGAGAGATCTCCAAACTCACCGCTTCGCGGTTCAGACAGTCGATCTCTTGTTTCTCTTTCAGTCTGCGATGCTCGGCTGCACTGAAGGGGAATAAAAGCACCGCTCAGATAATTAGGTTGAAATCGTGCCCTGGCATGCCAACGCGCCCAAACGGTAAAGGCGCTAAAACGAAAAAAACCCGAGACCTAAATCTCGGGCTTTTGTTGTTGTCGGCGAATTTTTATTCGGCGTCGGTGAGCAACAGCACCCCTGCTCCTGTGTTGGAGATCGGTGCGTGGTAGTGTTTGTGCAACACGTTGACCTTGTCGTTAAGGGCGCCGCGCATCACCATCCACATGATCACTTCGATACCTTCTGTCCCAGCTTTTTCCATGATGTAGTCGTTGCTCAGACCGGTCATCCAGCTCGGTTCGTTGATGATCTTGTCCATGCACTCCAGGTCGAAATCCACGTCGATGATGCCGGCGCGTTCGCCCTGCAGCTGATGAGAAAGACCACCGGTGCCGATGACGACCACTTTCATATCTTCCGGGTAGGAATCGATCGCTTTACGCAGCGATTTACCCAGGTCGTAGCAGCGTTTGGCGCTGGTCAGCGGGTGCTGCACGGTGTTGACCGCCAGCGGGATCGCCTTCGGCCAGTTTGTGGTCGGTTTGTCGCGCCAGAACAGGTTCATCGGCACCATGAAACCGTGGTCGACCTTCATCTCCTGACAGGTGGTGATGTCGAACTCGTCGCGGATCATGGTCTCGGCGATATGCCAGGATAGCTCGGCGTCGCCCTTCACGTCGGCGCTGGCCGGGATGCCCCAACCCTCGTCGTCATTCTGGTAGCTGTCGGCGCAGCCCAGGGCAAAGGTCGGCACCTGGTTGAGGAAAAAGTTGAGGCCGTGGTCGTTGTAAACGACGATCGCCAGGTCCGGCTGTACTTCATCAAGCCACTCTTTAACCGGCTCGTAACCGTCGAAGAAACGTTTCCAGTACGGCTCCTGCTCCAGTTTGCTGTACATGGCGTTGCCGATCGCCGGGATATGAGAGGTGGTCAGGCCACCGATAATTTTAGCCATGCCAGAACCCTCCTTCCTGCTTAAGACGCTCTTCAAAACCGGATGCATTGTTCAGCAGGATCTGCTTGAACTCATCAGTAGTGATACCGTGGAATGCGGCACCTGCATCCTGCACGGTCATACCGTGGAAGACCGCGATCTTGGCCAGGTAGTAAATATTGCCACCCATCTGCAGCAACTTGAGAAATTCACCATTGAGTACAGCTTCCCGCTGCTCGTCGCTCAGCCCATATTTGCGGCAGTAAGCATCCATGTCGGCGGCAAATTCCTGGCGGTTTGCTTCGGAGTTGAAAGAAAACGCCATGCGGTTCAGGGCATAACCGGAGTGGGAACGCTTGCCATCAAAGACATAGGTACCGGGAATCTCATCGTAATCGTGTTGACGCCACGCCATGATGAATCTCCTCTTTGTTATTAGTAATGGTTTAAGGATCTGGGGTTTGCGGCTGCCCACTTACTGAGACAGCGTTATTGAACGAGGTCTATCCTCACCTTTTATCCCTTTAACAAGAAGGGACATTTAGCGGAAAAACTTGTACATTTCGAAGATAATAGATTTCGCAAACAGCAGCTGAACAACAGGAGAAGGCTATGCCGCAGAGCATCCCGACGGTGCAGCTTTACGGGGAGGAGGTGTGGCAGCAGACACCGGATTATCTGCATTGCGAGCCGCTGATCACCCGCTCCCGCGAACACCGTTTTCAGATCCGCCCCCACCGTCACCCCGGTATCACCCAGGTGTTTCACCTGCGCCGCGGTCAGGGCGAAGCCAAGATCGACGGTCGCAGACTGGAGGTCAAAGCCCCCTCCCTGATTCTGATCTCACCGATGAGCGTGCACGACTTCGCCTGGTCCGCCGATGTGTCCGGTACGGTGGTTTCGGTGGCCACGGCACGGCTTGAACGTGCGCGCCGCTCCCAGGACACTCCGGTACCGCTATCACACACTTCACTGGTAAGGCTGAAACGGCAAGACCGGGAACTGGATCTGCTGTTCGAGATGCTGCTTGAAGAGTATCGCCGCCCACCGGACAGCGCCCGCGATAGCGCCCTGCAGGCGTTTGTGAACCTGCTGACCGTGCGGGTTGAGCGGCTGGAACAGGAACAGATTGAGGAGGAGCGCCTGGGCGGCGGTGAACGCCAGCATCGCGGCCAGTTGCACCTGAAACGTTTTCTCGACGAGGTAAACCGGGACTATGTGCAGCAACGCACGGTGGAAAGCTATGCCGAAGAACTGGGTATCACTGCGCCCTATCTGAATCAGCTGTGCCGTGAGCTAACCGGTCGCAATGCGCTACAGGTCATCCATGAACGCCTGATTATCGAGGCGCGACGCAGCCTCATTTACACCGCTCTGCGTGTCAGCGAGGTCGCCTATGAGCTGGGTTTTTCCGACCCCGCCTACTTCACCCGCTTCTTTCGCCGCCACACCGGACATTCGCCGCGGGAATTCCGTCTGCTCAACACTCAGGACGGGGTTTCCAGCGGCAGTTGATCCGGCGCTACCGGGCGACCCAATAGGTAGCCCTGCACGCTGTTACAATCGTTATTACAGAGGAAGTCCAGTTGAGCCTGGGTTTCCACACCTTCGGCGAGCACCTCAATTCCCAGGGCACTGCCAAGGGCGATAATGGTCAGGATCACCGCCTCATCTCGGGAGTTCCTGCCGATATCGCGGGTAAACGCCTGATCGATCTTGAGACGATCCAGCGGCAGGTGTTTAAGACGATCCAGCGATGAGTAACCGGTACCGAAATCATCCAGCGCGATACGGTAACCCGATTCGCGCAGCTTATGCAGCTGCAGCATGGCGAGATCCGGGTCCTGCATGATCATCAGTTCGGTAATCTCCAGCTCAAAGGTATCGCGGGCGATATGGTGACTGTCCACCAGCGCGTTTAGCTTCTCAACGAAGTCCATCTGCAACAGCTGCTGAGGCGAAATATTCACCGCTACGCAGGGCATCTTCAGCCCCTGCTCGTTCCAGCTTGCGACCTGCTCGCAGGCCAGTTCGATCACCTGCCAGCCGAGCGGAATAATTAGCTGGGTCTCCTCCGCCAGTTCGATAAATTCCCCCGGCGCCAGTAGACCACGCTCGGGATGCTGCCAGCGAACCAGTGCTTCAGCGCCAAGCAGCTCGCCGGTTTTCAGGTCGAATTGGGGCTGGTAATGCAGCAACAGCTGCCGTTCACCCAGCGCAACTCGCAGATCCTGCTCCAGCGAGAATGACTGAAAGGTCTGATCGCTGAACTCTTCACTGTGTACCAGGTAACGGTTCTTGCCCTGAGCCTTGGCGCGATACATCGCGGTATCAGCGTACTTGATCAGGGTAATGAGATCGTCACCGTGTTTCGGGTAGAGGCTGATACCGATGCTGGCCGTTACCTGCAGACGGATATTATCCACATCCATCGGCATACCAGCGGCGATCAGCAGCCGGTCGGCCTCGACACAGGCGCGCTGCCTGTCACCATCAACCATCAGAATGAATTCATCACCACCCATGCGGAACAAGCGGACATCTGCGGGCAACTGCTGCTCAAGCTTACGCGCCAGCGCGACCAGCAGATGATCACCTATCTGATGTCCCAAGCTGTCGTTGATCAATTTAAAGCGGTCCAGATCGATAAACAGCAGTGCGAACGGCTCTCCACCGGGCTCGGCCAATCGCGTTCTCAGGGTTTCGAGCAGATTACTGCGGTTTGGCAGACCGGTCAGATCATCATGCCGGGCCTGATACGCCAGACTCTGGGTCTGACGACGCACCTCGGCCAGCAGTACCCGTTCACGGTCATGGGTCGCCAGTGTCAGCATGGTGCCAAGAATCGCCACCAGCGCCAGCAGCCCTTGCAGATCCACGGCGTTGCTGGACGGGTGCGCTGCCATGTAGTTCGCATTGGGGGTGGCTTCCATATGCCAGGTTCTCTGCGCCACCTCCAGATCGAAGGCGGCGATGAGCTCAGAGTTAGGCTGGGACGGGAAGTCAGAATAGAACGACTCTCGGGCTCCCTCTTCAGTCAGACGCACACTGATATCCTGAAGCCCGGCGCTACGCAGAGAGTTCTCCAGCAACTGGTTCAGGGTAAACACGCCCACCATGAAACCAACCAGGTTGCGCTGGCGATACAGCAGACTGCGGTTTCCACCCATATGGTAAACCGGCTGCAGGATCAGCAACCCCGGCTGATCCGGCGCCTGGGCCAGATTAAGAATTTCGGTGGCGACCGCGCGGCCCGTAGCCTGAGCCTGAATAACCGAGCGACGGCGATCTTCCAACGAAAGCAGGTTCAGCCCGAGCGCAGAACGATTCGATTCGCGAGGCTCCACCATCTGCACCGGGATCAGCGGGTCTTCCGGATACAGCGATTCGCCATAGATCTCATACTCCGGCTCGTCGATCAGTTCCGCGGTGTACTGCTCAAAGACCTCCCGTTCGCTCTGCTGCACGATGGGATCCCAGGAGTAGGCACGCAAGCCCGGATTGTCCTCGATAAGCTTTTCCGCCTCCTGGGCGAAATACGCGGGAGAATAGGTGCCGTTCTCGGCAAAACGTCGTCCCAGGGTCGCCAGATCAGTCAGGTTCTTTTGCATCACCGCAGAGAGGCGGGCTTCGATCAGCTGGGTGTCGCGCATGAAATCGCGGCGCAACTGATTGCTGAGTCGATCCAGGAACAGGCTGTTCAGTACCAGGGCACCGGCCATAATGATGCCCAGACGGGAAATCAGCGCCAGGCGTCGGCGGCCACTCATGCGGTTGCCGTTGAGCAGCACCAATACAACCGGCGTGATAACAATGGCGCCGAAGCTGTCGGAGATCCACCAGGTGAGCCAATCTTTCCAGTAACCGGCGCTGCCGCCGGCATCACTGAACTCGTACACCGCACTGGTACCGATACTGGCGCTGATAATACAGCTCAGCGGCCCCGCAAGAAGCACATACCAGAGCAGACTGCGCCCCATCTTTGGCGCCAGAGGGTAGGCATCGAAGCGTTTGATAAGGAAGGCCGAGGTGCCAGCCTGCAGGGCTGCTCCGGAACCGATCAGCGATGCCGTCAGTATGTTGTACGCATCGATACTGTCTTTCCAGCTCAGCGTAATCAGGAGGTTAAAAGCGAGATTACCCAGCAGGACACCGGGAAGAATACGGGGGCCAAATCTCAAAGCAGCACCCAGCGCGACACCGGCGGGCACCCAGAAAGGCATGATCTGCTCATGCAGCCCCACACCAGACGCCAAAAAGGCCGTTGTGAGGTAACACAGCGCTACCGCCAGGATAAGGCCTGACGTCCTGAAAATGGCGACCTGCACACTGCTCCTTAGGGCAACGCCAATTCAATCAAAAGATTTGCTGTAACTCCTTGATCGTGCAACTTTATATAAATACACCCTTAGTTGAAAGCTCTACACGACAGAACAATTGGAGTATCAAGACATGAGTGATGCCGATACCGGATTCCTCCGCACTCTTCCCAAGGCCGAGCTTCACCTCCACCTGGAAGGGACGCTGGAGCCTGAACTGATGTTCCAACTGGCAGAACGCAACGGCCTGGAACTGCCTTACAGCGATGTTGACGCCCTGCGCAGCGCCTATGAGTTCGGCAACCTGCAGGACTTTCTCGACCTCTACTATCAGGGCGCCGGAGTCCTGCAGACCGAACAGGATTTCTACGACCTGACCTGGGCCTACCTGGAGCGCTGTGCCGCCGACGGCGTGGTACATGTGGAGCCGTTTTTCGACCCCCAGACCCACACCGCACGCTCCATACCCATGTCGACTCAGTTCAAGGGGATCACCCGGGCACTGAGTGATGGCCAGGAAAAACTCGGCATCAGCAGCCGTCTGATTCTCTGCTTCCTGCGCCACCTGAGCGAAGAGGATGCCTTTACCACCCTGCAGCAAGCCATGCCCTGGCGCAAACATCTGGTTGCCGTGGGGCTGGATAGCGGCGAAAAAGGTAACCCGCCGGAAAAATTCCAGCGTGTTTTTGACGAGGTACACCGACTGGGCCTGGGGATCGTCGCCCACGCCGGCGAAGAGGGGCCTGCCGAGTATATCTGGCAGGCGCTGAACCTGCTCAAGGTACAGCGGGTCGATCACGGCGTTCGCTGTGTTGAAGACCCTGCGCTGGTGCAGAAGCTGATCGATGACCAGATCCCGCTGACGGTCTGCCCGCTCTCCAACACCCGCCTGAAGGTGTTCGACGACATGGCGGAGCACAACATCATGCAACTACTGGAACAAGGGATGTGCGTCACCATCAACTCCGATGATCCGGCGTACTTCGGTGGTTACCTGTTGCAGAATTATATCGCCGTACGCGATGCACTCGGCATGAACGAAGCCCAGGCGATACAGCTGGCCCGTAACAGCATCAGCGCCAGCTTCCTCAGCGAGGATGAAAAAGCCCCGCACTTGCAAGCGCTGGATCGCCTCTCCTGATCTCCACAGCGTCGGACAACTACAGGTTCTGAAAGCACCGCCGGCCCGGATAAACCCGGGCCGTATCCCGCTCACCCTCCGGTCAACATCATCCACAGCCAAGCCGCCCTCACACGGCCCTGCCACCGCTCGCAAACACGGCGGCTACGCAACTGTCGTTTCCGGTCATATCAACATGGCGATATTCTGATATATCTACTAAAAGTGTCTATGCGGCTTAACAAAAATAAACTTCCAGCAAGACCCGAATGAACTGCCCGAGCATGTCGAGGCCTGGTTCTTTTCGTGGTTTTGTTGCCTGGGCTGTTGAAACCGCCTACAGAGAGGATGGACCGTATGAAAGTGATGCCAACAACCGGGAAGGCTGTCAGCTTCCCTCCGGGCAAACAGCTTATTTCCACCACTGATCTCAAAGGTCAGATCACTTACGCCAATGCGGCCTTCTGTGAGGTTTCAGGTTTTTCCCTGGAAGAGATGCTGGGAAAACCCCATAACATCGTGCGCCATCCCGACATGCCTCCCGCCGCCTTTGGCAACATGTGGGACAGCCTGAAGACCGATACTCCCTGGCGCGGCATCGTCAAAAACCGCTGCAAGAACGGCGACCATTACTGGGTTGATGCCTACGTCACCCCTATCTATGAAGATGGCAAGAAAACCGGCTATCAATCGGTGCGCACCGTGCCGAAAGAGGCAACGGTGGCCCGCGCCGAAAAACTCTATGCTGAGCTTGCCCAGAAGCCGGCGGAAAAGCTGATCAAGCGCCGTTCCTACAACGTATTAATCGCGGTGGCCCTGGTTCTGCTCGCCCTGCTCCCGATCAGCCAATGGCTGCTGGGCGCGCCACTGGCTGCGGTGCTAGTCAGCGGAGTTCTCGCGCTGGGCCTGACGGCCCTGCCGCTGATCCTGATCAACCGCATCAGCCAGGTCAGCGCGAAAAGTCGCGCCCTGTTCGATAATCCGCTTATCCAGAAGGTCTACTGTGACGACATGAGCGAGCTCGGCCAGATCAGGCTGGCCCTGAGCATGGGTGAAGCCAGGGCCAGAACTATCCTTGGCCGTCTCGGTGATATGAGCAAAACCCTGCAAGCAGCGGTGAACCAGACCAACGAAGCCGCCGCCATGTCGAGAACGGAGATCGAAAAACAGACCCAGGAAACCGAACTGGTGGCGACCGCAGTTAACCAGCTTGCCAGCGCCACCCACGAGATCGCCAGCAACACGGTGAGGACCTCTGAGGCGAGCCAACACGCGCAAAGCATCTGCCAGGAAGGTGAAAACGTGCTGTCCGGTGTGGTCCAGTCGGTCACAGGCCTGAGCAAACGCATGAACATTGGGTTTGAAACCGCTACGGAGCTGGAAGCACAGGCCAACAAGATTGAAGCGATCATCACCGTCATCAACCAGGTGGCTGAACAGACCAACCTGCTGGCCCTGAACGCCGCCATAGAGGCTGCACGAGCCGGCGATCATGGCCGCGGCTTCTCAGTGGTCGCCGACGAGGTCCGCACCCTGGCCACACGCACCAAGGACTCCACCGAGGAGATCCGTAACATGGTGGAGGCGATCCAGGGAGCGGTGCGACGCACGGTTGAGATCATGAAGGAGAGCCAGCAGGAAACCGGACAGATCGAGCAACAGACTCTCGACACCGGCGATACCTTCCGCAACCTGATCAGCACCCTCTCCGACGTGGCTGATCGCTGCCTGCAGGTGGCCAGTGCCACCGAAGAGCAATCCTCGGTGGTCAATGAGATCGAGCAGAATATCGAGAGCCTTAACGTTCAGGCCTCGAACATCCGCAAGACCTCCACCCAGACCACCGATGCCTGCGGCAAGATGAGCAGCCTTTCCAACTCTCTGGATTCGATGGTGCAGGCGTTCTCTTCACGATAAGCTAGCGCCCGACAACTTTACTCTGAATTAGGTGTCATATTGCCGACACTTAAAACTTTGGCCTGAAGTGCGGATCTTAAATTCAGGTCTTAAATTCAGACTTACGAGTCGGGCCTTAAACTCTGGCTGCCAGGCCGTGCTTATCGGTACTGTAAGGAAGGACACCCATCGACACCGAACAACCGCGCAACGGACGCCCGCCGCTGGGACGTATCCTCGTTTTCACCGCCGTTTTTATTCTTCTGAGTGCCGCCGTTCCCTGGGCGATCCTGTCGGATCTGGAGCTGGACCGTCCGCTGCTGGACGACCGACTGCTGAAACCTGGCTTTATCGCCGCCTGCCTCGGGCTGCTGCTGGTGTACTTCGCCAGTGACGGGCTGCGCCTCTACTACACCTTGAGAGCCCTGGGTTATCGCATTCCCGCTGTCGCCCAGACACGGCTGGTATTTATCAATATTCTGATCTCCAACGTCACCCCCATGGCCACCGGCGGCGGTCTCGCGCAGATCTGGTATCTGCGCCACCAGGGCGTACATGTGGGTGCTGCCACGGCCGCAACCACACTGAGAACCCTGCTGGCAGTCTTTTTTATCTTTCTGCCCACCCCCTTTCTACTGATGTTCCTGGCGCCTCTGCGGGAGAGTGCATTGGGCGAACAGCTGGCGGTTTACCTGGCGCTTTTTGCCTTTGTCTATGTCAGCGCCTTTGCCCTGCTGATCTTTAAAATGCGCTGGATGCTGAAACTGGCCGACGGCGTGATCGCCTTGCTGCACCGGATCAAACTTATATCGGCGGAGAAAAAGCCGCGGCTGCATTTTGCCCTGCGCCGCGAAATGCTCAGGTTCCGCGCCGCCTTGAAAGCGTTTATGCGCGGCAACCTGCGCTACCGCCTGCTGGCCGTGTTCTTCACCGGGCTGTTTTTGCTGTCACTGTTTTCCTTCCCCGCGCTGCTGCTCTGGGGTCTGGAGTACGAGGTTAACTACCTGCTCACCTTGGGCCTGCTGGTGGTGACCACCTTTGTGATGTACTTCGCACCGACGCCGGGCGCAGCCGGTGTCGCCGAGGCGGTATTTGGCCTGTTTTTCTCCGCCATGCTGCAGTCCGGCGACCTGGTACTGACCATCCTGCTGTGGCGTTTTCTGACCATTCATCTGGGCATGCTGATCGGCCTGCCGGTTACCCTCCACAGTCTGTTCAAGGGGGCTCTGAGCCGTGCGTAATACCCACCCGCGCCTGCGCCTGATCTTCTACATCAACCTGCTGCTGATCCTCGCGCTGGTCGGCTACAAGATCTATCTCAATTTCTTCGAGCAGGACTACACGGCGGTGCATGCACGCCAGGTAGAGCGCATCGAGTCACGCCTCGATGGCAGGGACAGCTTCCGCTTTGCCGTGGTCGGTAATATCAAAAACTCGGTGGGGATCTTTGAGCGTCAGATACTGCCGATGTTGAACGACAGTGGCGTCGACTTTGTCGTTTCTGCCGGCAACGCGGTCAGCAGCGGCGGCGAAGACAAGTACCGTGCGCTCTACCGCACACTATCACGGCTGAATATGCCCTACCTGCTCACCTTCGGTGAGAACGAGAACAGCCGTCTCGGCGGTTTCCGCTTCTACGACCACTTCGGCCCCTACCTGTTCTCCTTTACCGCCGGTAACAGCCGCTTTATCTTCCTCGACAGCACCGGCAAGACCAATTATCAGTGGCAGCAGCGCTGGCTCGATGACCTGCTCAACGACACCGGGGAAAAGGGGGAACGGGCCCACCGCTTTGTGTTCAGTGAAAAGCCGCTGAAACCCGTACCCTCGGAAAAGCTGCTCGGTTTTGACACCCGCTACCTATTCCCGGAAGAGCAGTACCTCTACCCTAACCCGCCGCGCAGCGCCCTAGTTTCAATCATTGAAAACGCCCGGGTCGATGCGGTGTTCTCCGCCAGCCTGCCGCAGCAGTATATTCAGCGAGAAAGCGGCACCGACTTTGTCGTCACCGGCGGCGGCGGTGGCTTTGTGCCCACCAGCGAGCACGGCTTCTACCACTACACCGAGGTCAACGTTAGCGCCGAGGGTGTCAGCGTCAAACCGATCCGCCTGGATATCGCTCAGCATCCGTTCTGGCGCACAGTGGAAAGTCTCTGGTTCTTTATCCATTCGCTGTTCTACGTGGGCTACCTGAACTTCATTCTGGTGATCTGCCTGCTCAGCCTGGTCGGCCTCTGGCTCTATTCCGCGATCTTCGTGGATCGCGACTACTACCCCAACTTCGACGTGGATCCGACCCCGTTCGAGAACAAACCGCTCCGGGTCACCATGCTAACCAACAACTACCTGCCGTTTATCGGCGGCGTGCCCCTGTCCATCGAGCGACTCAGGCGCGGCCTTAAGGGGCTGGGTAACAGCGTACAGATCGTCTCACCCAGTTACAGCAAGCAGCCGAAAGATGAAGAGGATGTGGTGCGCGTGCCCTCCATTCTTCCGCTGGGCAAACACCGGGAGTTCAAACTGGCCAACATCTTCCTGCCCGGCACGCTGAAAAAGGTACGCGCCTTCAAGCCGGACCTGGTCCATGCCCATCACCCGTTCTGGCTTGGCGGCCTGGGGCCGGTCATCGCCCGCGCCCTGGATATACCGCTGGTTTACACCTATCACACCCGGCTGGAGCACTACGCCCATTACGTTCCACTGCCCGGCCCGCTGTTCCGTAACCTGGTCTCCCATGCGCTTGTGCGTCGCTTTGCCAACCGCTGCGACGGGGTGATCGTACCCACAGAGTCTGCGGAGGAGTATCTGCGCATGATCGGCGTGAAGAAGACGATCTTTGTGCAGCCCACCGGTATCGATTACCAGTCGTTCCGCGATGTCAGCGAGGAACAGGTCAGCCAGCTGCGTGACAAGCTGGAGATCAAGCCCGATGAGAAGGTGCTGATCAGCATCTGCCGCCTCAGCGCGGAAAAGAACATCGGCTTTATGATCGACGCCCTGGCAGACCTGGCCAAGCGCAATCAGGAGATCCCCTTCCGCTGCCTGATTCTCGGCGATGGCAACCAGCGCAAACCCCTGCAGAAACAGATTGATGAGAAAGGCATGACCGATCGCATCACTCTGGTGGGTTCGGTGCCACCGGAGGAGATGGCCACCTACTGCCGTCTGGGCGACCTGTTTGTGTTCGCCTCACGCTCCGAAACCCAGGGCATGGTGATCCTCGAAGCGATGGCCGGCGGCATGCCGGTGGTGGCAGTCCGCTCCAGCGGTATCGACGATATTGTCGAAGATGGCGTCAACGGTTTCAAAACGCCGCTCAACGGCAGCCAGTGGCGCAAGCGCGTCGAAACCCTGCTCACCGACGAGGAAACCTACCGGCGCTTCTCGGAAAGTGCGGTCAAAACTGCGGCCAATCACAGCACCGAAGAGTTCAGTCGCTGTGTCGGTCGGATCTACGCCACGGTACTGGCTGAAAAAGCCAGATAATGCATAATCAGGGGATGAGTAAACGCCCGAGCAAAGCCGACATACGTAAAGAACTGGAACGTCAGGTTCAGGACTACGTCCGCGATGGCGGTGAGATAAAACAGGTTCGCCAGGGTGAAAGCGGTGTCGAAGACGGCGCCGCCTTCCAGCCCCCATTCAGTGATGGGCGCCCGGTGCAACCACGTACCCCGGCACTGGATGTACTGGCGGCCATCGACGCACGGCGCAAACAATCCAAACAGAAACCCAAAACAGCCTCGCGCCAGAAGCCACGCAAGAAGATCATCTATGATGACTTCGGTGAGCCGCTGCGAGAAGTCTGGGTAGAAAACTGACCGCGCCGGATGCAACGCAAAATCATCCATATCGACATGGATGCCTTCTACGCCTCGGTAGAGATTCGCGATAACCCGAGCCTGAAAGGCAAACCGATCGCTGTCGGCGGCAAGGCTGACTCCCGTGGCGTTATTTCCACCTGCAGCTACGAGGCACGTAAGTATGGCGTCCATTCCGCCATGCCCAGCGCCGAGGCTAAACGGCTCTGCCCCGACCTGATCCTGATCCCGGGGCGGATGTCGGTCTATAAAAGTGTTTCCGCCCAGATCCGCGAGATTTTCGCCCGCTATACCGAGCTGATAGAGCCGCTGTCGCTGGACGAGGCTTACCTGGATGTCAGCGAATGTAGCGCCTGCCAGGGCAGCGCCACGCTGATCGCCCAGCAGATCCGAGCCGAGATTCTGGCGGAAACCGGTCTCACCGCTTCGGCCGGTGTTGCCCCCAACAAATTCATCGCCAAGATCGCCTCCGATGAGAACAAGCCCAACGGTCAGTGCGTGGTCACGCCCGATAAAGCGGCGGAGTTTGTCGCCGCCCTCAAGCTGCGCAAGTTTCCCGGTGTTGGACCGCGCACGGCGGAAAAGCTGGAGGAGATGGGCCTGAACTACGGCCACGACCTGCTCGGTTGGTCACTGCAGGCGCTCACCGACCGCTTCGGCAAGTTTGGTCATAGCCTTTACCAGCGCGCACGCGGCATCGACGAGCGCCCCGTGCAGCCGTCGAGAATCCGCAAGTCGGTAGGCGTCGAGACCACCCTCGCCCATGACCTGCGCACCGAAGCCCAGTGCGACCAGATTCTGCACGGCCTGCTACCGGAACTGAAGCAGCGCCTCAGGGGCCGCAGCTTCAAGGGAATTACCATCAAACTGAAATTCCACGACTTCCAGCAGACCACCGCCGCCGGTCAGTCGGACCGGCTCAGTGAAGACGTGCTGCGTTCAATCCTGCACACCGCTTTTGAACGTGCCGCCGGGCGCCGGGTGCGTCTCGTCGGCATCAGCGTCACCCTGGCGGAAGAGAGTTCGCTGCGCCAGCTGGCTCTTGATTTCGGTAACTGAGCCGATCGGCGCGGGGGCGCGTCGCCTGCAAGCCTCCCTCTAACGCCCTCGAAATAACGCCCACGAAAAAGCCGGCACACTGGCCGGCTTCTGACTCAACGCTTCGATTAAGCGAAGACGAAATACTTGCGTACGGTTTCCACCACTTCCCAGGTGCCTTTCATGCCCGGCTCGATAACGAAGACATCGCCGGCTTTCAGGTGCTTGGGCTCTTCACCTTCCGGGGTGATGATGCAGTAACCGTCGAGGAAGTGGCAGAACTCCCACTTGTCGTAGTTCACTTCGAACTTGCCCGGAGTACAGATCCAGGTGCCCATGATCTTGCTGCCATCAGCAGAGGTGTAGGCATTCAGGTTCACTGTGTGCGGCTCACCACCGATACGAGTCCACTTGGTCGCATCAACAACAGGAGTCGGGCAGGTTTCACGCATTACAGTAATAAAATCGGACATGTCAGCTCCATAAGAGTCGAAGTAAAGGACCCGCATTATGGGGCGATTAACCCGGCTGGCATTGTCTGGTTTCGACACTGGAGGGGTTATAAGCGGCAACTGGCAGGGTGCTCGTTTTGGTAGGAAATGAGATGGACCCGCCCACCCTGTGCCATGATTGAGTTCGACAAAACCAATCAAGGGTCGGCATCTAGAGAGGAGGGTCCATCCATGGCCAAGGTTAGCATTATCGGAATCGATTTGGCGAAGCATGTCTTTCAACTGCTCGGCATCGATGCCCAGGGTCGAAAGATCTTTTCCAAACGCTTAAAACGCTATCAGCTTCTCGCCTTTCTCGCTCGACAACCCGAGTGCCTTGTAGCCATTGAGGCCTGTGGCGGTGCTCACTATTGGGCACGCCAGATTTTGGCACTGGGTCACTCGGTTAAGATGATTCACCCTCGTTACGTAAAGCCCTTTGTGCAAGTTAACAAGAATGATCAGCGGGATGCTCAGGCGATAGCAGAAGCCGCTGCTCGCCCGGGTATTCCGGCTGTCGCTGTAAAAACGGTTGATCAACAGGAACTGCAGGCCTTACACCGAGTGCGCGAGCGGCTGGTCCGCGAAAAGACCTCAATAGGCAATGAGTTGCGAGGACTGCTTCACGAGTTTGGGGTCATCATTCCCCAGGGCCACAAAGCGATCCGCGAAGCGGTTCCTGAACTACTTGAAGATGCCGACAATGGCCTGGCTCCACGATCACGAGAGCTGTTAGCTGACCTGCAGCAGCAATGGCTGGAACGCGATCAGCGGATCCTCCGCTATGACCATGAGCTCAAGAGCATCGCCCGGGAAAATCCGGTGTGCCGGCGCCTGCAGACCGTTCCTGGCATTGGACCTGTGAATGCGACCTTGCTGTACAGTCATGCGGGCGATGCGTGCTATTTCGCCAGCAGCCGCCACTTTAGTGCGTCCTTGGGGCTGGTGCCGCGGCAGCACGCCAGCGGTGGCAAAGAGCGCTTACTTGGCATCAGTAAGCAGGGCAACAAGCATGTACGCAAACAGCTGGTGCATGGCGCCAGGGCGGCTTACAAAATGCTACAGAGTGATGAGCAATCACAACTAGGTCGTTGGTTGCAGCGGATGAAAGGCAAGCATCCCAACACGGTCATCACTGCGCTCGCCAACAAGCTGGCTCGGATCGTCTGGGCATTAATGGCTCGAGGGCATAGCTATCAGGCGTGATCGGTACTGGTCGATGCTCGTTATGCTGGTTGAGAACGAGTAAAACGAAGGTTACACACCTGCCGAGAGGTTGCGCAGACCGTTAAGACACGACAGATAAGATCGACTCACTGAAACCTCGGGGCGCGCCTGGCTCTTTGAAGCCGAGTAGGCGATCAGGACAGTGAGTGCACATCTCATAATGGCCCGGGGTGGATACGCCCCAACATGAGGTCGGATATAAGCGTGCAATCTCACTCTGTCAGTCAAAACGGCCTTGCAGCACCGGGCGGGTCCATATAAGCGCCCTCGTCGCGATCACCGCCGATGGGTTTATTAACCGCCGTGCCGGATTCCATCGGCGCGAGGTTATTATGCCCTTCGGGTGAGCACCCCCTACCGCGGTGCATCGGTTATGCTGGGCCTTCCCCAGGCTAATCCATAAAAAAGGCCCTCACCAGTTTCCTGATGAGGGCCAAGCTCCATTGCAACTCGTAACGAGTTTTATCTCAGGTAAAGCAAGCCTTGGGCTTTCTTACCCCTCGATTTCGATCAGCACCTCGCCCGGGGTGACGCGGTCGCCCTTGGCGACATGCACGCCCTTCACCTTGCCGGCGATCGGTGCCTGAATTTCGGTTTCCATCTTCATCGCTTCGGTGATCAGCACCGCCTGCCCGGCAGTCACCTCATCACCCGCAGCCACCAGCACATCAACAATATTGCCCGGCATACCGGTGGTCACATGACCCGGTGCGCTGGCCTGCAGACGACCGCTGGCGGTGGTGCCGCCGACGTAGGCGTTGAGCGGTTCAAACATCACCTCTTCCGGCAGACCATCGATGCTGAGGTAAACATGGCGTTTGCCGCTCTCCTTACCACCCACACCGGTGATCGCCACCTGGTAGGTCTCGCCGTGCACGTCGATCTTGAACTCGGTAGCCACGCCTTCGTCCATGGCACGACCGCCCTGAGTAGCGGGCAGCAGTTGTTCCGGCTCCAGAGTGCCGGCTTCACGCTGTTCGAGGAACTGGCGGCCGATATCCTGGAACATGGCGAAAGTCAGTACGTCCTCATCGGACTTGGCCAGTTCGCCGATCTCTTTGGTCAGGCGCGCCATCTCTGGACTCAGCAAATCTGCCGGGCGACCGTCGATCAGCTCTTCTTTACCGACCGCCTTGGTCTGCAGCTGGGCATCGACCTCGGCCGGCGGATGACCGTAACCACCCTGAAGGTAACGTTTCACCTCGTTGGTGATGGTCTTGTAACGCTCACCGGAGAGCACGTTCAGCACCGCCTGGGTACCGACGATCTGTGAGGTCGGTGTGACCAACGGCGGGTAACCCAAATCCTTGCGCACCGCCGGAATCTCGGCGAACACTTCGCGGATACGGCCCAGGGCGTTCTGCTCTTTGAGCTGGTTGGCAAGGTTGGACATCATGCCGCCCGGCACCTGGTTGATCTGAACCGATACGTCTTCACGGGTGAATTCGGATTCAAACTGGTGATACTTCTTACGCACTTCGCGGAAGTAATCGGCAATCTCGCCCAGCAACTCCAGATCCAGGCCGGTATCCCACTGGGTACCGCGCAGCGCCGCAACCTGGGATTCCGTAGCCGGGTGACTGGTGCCGGAGGCGAACGAGGAGATCGCGGTATCGATATGCTCGGCACCCGCTTCCACCGCCTTCAGCTGACACTGAGCCGCCAGGCCTGCGGTTGAGTGGCTGTGAATAAATACCGGCAGATCGACCCCGCTCTTGATCGCCTTGACCAAATCATAGGTGGCGTACGGGGTCAGCAGACCGGCCATATCCTTGATCGCGATGGAGTCGGCGCCCATCGCCTTCAGCTCTTGCGCCTGCTTCACGAACAGCGCTTCGGTATGCACCGGGCTGGTGGTGTAGCAGATAGTACCCTGCGCATGTTTGCCGGCCTTTTTAACCGCCTTGATCGCGGTTTCGAGGTTACGCAGATCGTTCAGCGCATCGAAAACACGGAACACGTCGATACCGTTCTCAGCAGCCTTGGCGACAAACGCCTCAACTACATCATCGGCATAGTGGCGGTAACCAAGCAGGTTCTGGCCGCGCAGCAGCATCTGCAGGCGGGTGTTCGGCAGCGCCTTGCGCAGCTCGCGCAGACGCTCCCAGGGATCCTCTTTCAAAAAGCGGACGCAGGCGTCAAAGGTAGCACCGCCCCAGACTTCCAGTGACCAGAAGCCCACTTTGTCGAGCTTGTCACAGATCGGCAGCATATCTTCGGTACGCATACGGGTGGCGATCAGGGACTGGTGTGCATCACGCAGGATGACGTCGGTAACGTTCACTTTGCTCATCAATTCTCTCCTTTTCGCAGCCCGTTAAACGCCGGCGTATGCCGCGATAGCTGTAGCGATAGCCAGCGCAAGTTCGCTGGGATCGCGCTTGTCCGAGTAGTTTTGCAGCTCCGGATGGGTCGGCACGAAGCTGGTATTGAATTCACCGCTACGGAAATCCGGGTTCTGCAGGATCTCCTGGTAGTAACGGGCGGTGGTTTTCACACCCTGCACCCGCATGTCCGCCAGTGCGCGGGAACCACGATCCAGCGCCTCTTCCCAGTTCAGCGCCCAGACGATGAGCTTCAGGCACATGGAGTCGAAGTACGGCGGAATGGTGTAACCGGTGTAGATCGCCGTATCGGTACGCACACCGGGACCACCCGGCGCGTAGTAACGGGTGATGCGGCCAAAACTCGGCAGAAAGTTGTTTTTCGGATCTTCGGCGTTGATACGGAACTGCAGGGCAAAACCGCGGAAGGAGATATCCTCCTGGCGATAGGCCAGCGACAGACCGGAAGCGATGCGGATCTGTTCACGCACGATATCCACGCCGGTGATCTGCTCAGAGATGGTGTGCTCAACCTGCACACGGGTGTTCATCTCCATGAAGTAGATCTCGTTACCGGTAACCAGAAACTCCACGGTACCGGCGTTCTCGTACCCCACCGCCTTGGCGGCGCGTACGGCCAGCTCACCCACGTAATGACGCTGCTCCGGCGTCAGTGACGGGCTCGGCGCGATCTCGATCAGCTTCTGATTACGGCGCTGGATGGAGCAGTCACGCTCGTAAAGGTGAATCGCATCACCCTGGCTGTCCGCCAGAACCTGGACTTCAATATGCTTCGGATCGACGATGCACTTCTCAAGAAACACTTCGGCAGAACCGAAGGCCTTGGTGGCTTCGGAGATAACACGGGGGTACTGCGCCTTGAGTTCGGTCTCGCTGTCACAGCGACGGATACCGCGGCCGCCACCGCCGGAGGTCGCTTTAAGCATCACCGGGTAACCGATCTCACCGGCGACCTTGATCGCCTCATCAAGGTCGGCCAGATTGCCTTCGGAACCGGGAGTGACCGGCACACCGGCAGCGATCATGCTGGCTCGGGCGGCAGTCTTGTCGCCCATCTTGGCGATAACCTCAGCCTTGGGGCCGATAAAGGTGATACCGCGCTCGGCACAGATACGGGCGAACTCGCTGTTTTCCGACAGGAAGCCATAACCGGGATGGATCGCATCGCAGCCGGTTTCCACCGCCAGGTTCACGATTCGACGAGCGTCGAGGTACCCCGCCAGCGGGTCTTCACCCAGGCTGTGCGCCTCGTCTGCCCGCTTCACGTGCAGCGCATAGCGGTCGGCTTCGGTGTAGATCGCAACCGAGCGGATATTCATCTCCGCACAGGCCCGCACGATGCGAACCGCAATTTCGCCCCGGTTAGCGATCAGGATCTTCTTCAGCATGGATCGTCTCCGAAAGAGTGTGTCGATCAATGCGAATCACACTAAACGAGTCGGCTTAAATGTATAAATTGATATTTCTTCTGAGTATCATAAGAAATACCTTATAGCTCTTTTTCAAACCCAAACCGACGGCCCGTCAGCACTGGATTTCGCCCATGCCTTACTCTCTGAACCAGCTCTTGAATCGGCTCTCTTTTCGTCAGTTACAGGTGTTCAAGGCGGTGGCTCACCACCTGAATTACAGCCGCGCCGCCGAGGAACTTGGCCTGACCCAGCCCGCCGTGAGCGCGCAGATAAGGCAACTGGAACAGGCGATGGGCCAGCCGGTGTTCGAATATGTGGGGAAAAAGCTGTATGTGACCGCCGCCGGCGAGCAGCTGTCGAGAACCGTAGACACCATGTTTACCGACCTGGAACGGCTGCAGATGCAGCTGGCAGAACTGGATGGCCAGGTGCGTGGCGAACTACGTCTGGCTGCGGTGAGCACGGCGCAATATTCCGTACCCTACCTGCTGGAGTCGTTTCTGGAGGCTTACCCACAAGTGGATGTAAGCCTGACCATCGTTAACCGTGCCCAGGCGGTGGAGCGTCTTAACACCAACCAGGACCACCTGGTGATCATGGGGATGGTGCCTGAGTCCCGTAACCTGAACACCCTGCCCTTCCTCGATAACATCATGGTGCCGGTTGTGCGCTCGGACGATCCGCTGCTGCAGAAGGAAAACCTCAGCACCCAGGATTTTTTCAACGCCCGTCTGCTGATGCGCGAAGCCGGCTCCGGCACTCGCCATGCGCTGGAAGTCTGGTGCGCTCAGAACCGGCTGAAACTGGCGCCGCGCCTGGAGCTGGGCTCCAACGTGGCGATCAAGCACGGGATTTTGGCGGGATTGGGCGTTGGCGTGCTGCCGCGCCTGAGCGTGACGGCGGAGATCAAGCTGGGCCAGGTTACCATCCCGGAGCTGGAAGGCTTTCCGCTGCGCCGCTCCTGGTGCGTGGTCTACCCAGCCAGCAAATACCCGACACCGGTGATGCAGGCGTTTCTCGATCATGCCCGCAGCTCCACCCGCGAGCTGGCCCGGCGGGTTTACGGTGATGAGGCTTGAGCTCGCAGTTTAAAAACGGGGTTGAAAAGAACGCCTAGAGATTGAGCCCAAAGGTAGGGGTTTTCTGATCCATGCCGGTCACCAGCTCGGTGATCAGCTCACGCACCTTGAGGATCTCCGGGCGCTCCCCCTCTTCGGTGCGTGACCAGAGCGCTATGTCACGGCGCGGCCCAGGTTTGCCTTCCACCTCGATCATCTGCTCAGGCGCGATCTCGCCGGTCATCAGCGCCAGCCGCGCCGGCAGTCGCACCAGCATGTCGGTGGTATTCAGCAGATGCAGCACCGAGCGGATACTACCGGTGAAAGCGATACGCGCCGCGGTGGGGCCGGCCAGCTCCCCCTGACCATCCAAAAAACCGGCGCTGGCACCCGCGATCATCCAGTTCTGCCGTTCCAGCTCATCCAGTGCTACTGCGCCCTTTCTGCGGATAAGTGACGACTTTTTGCCGGCAAATACGCCGGAACGGTCGCGAAACAGCAGGTCGCGCTGCAGGCTTTCCTGGGCCACAGTCAGGTGCGCCGGCGCCAGCAGGAAGTCCAGTTCGCCGGCCTGCATCAGCCCGATCTGGGCAGCAGCGGAGCCGGTACGTAGATGAAATACATAGCGCTTTTCACGCAGGAAGTGATCGCTCATCTCGCGGTAAGCGGCAAACTCCCAGAGCGGATCGATCCCCAGGGTAAATTCATTGTGATAACCGCTGTGCCACTGGCGTATCACCTCTTCGCCATGATCGGTATCCGCCAGTATCCGTTCACCGATCTGCGCCAGCCGCGCGCCGATCTCGGTGGGGATTACACCATGGCGGGAGCGCTTCAGCACCGGCGCCCCAACCTTCATCTCCAGCTGTTTTATACTTCGGGTCAGCGTTGGCTGCGTGATGTACAGCTGTTCACAGGCGCGGCTGAGCGAGCCCTGCTTCACCACGATGGCTAACTGTTTCAGAAGGTTAGGATTCATCTATTCATTTTCTTTTAGTCTGGGAATAAAAACCTATTTTTCCTGATATCTAAACCGAATTAAAGTGGTCTTCGAAATACATAATAAGCAAGAGGACGCACCCCATGCAGTTTCATCAGAATGGCTTTCACCCCGGCGATCCGCGTTTTTCTGATCCGCAGGATGCCGTTGTACCCCCGCCCATCAAGCGTCCGCTCCCTGAAGAAGTCGACGTCCTTATCGTTGGCTGTGGCCCTGCCGGCCTGAACCTGGCGGCGCAGCTGACCCAGTTTGAAGGACTCCGCGTCGCCATCATCGACCAGAAAGATGACCGCCTGCTGGTGGGCCAGGCCGACGGTATCGCCTGCCGCACCATCGAAATGTTCCAGGCCTACGGCTTTGCCGACCAGATCATTCAGGAAGCCTACCAGGTGAGCGAGGCGGCCTTCTGGAAGCCGGATGCAGACAAGCCGAACGAGATCTCACGCAGCGGCAAGGTGCCCGATGTGGCCGATGATCTGTCCGAGATGCCGCACTTGATCATCAACCAGGCGCGCGTGCACGACATGTTCCTGGATGTGATGCGCCAGAGCGCCGCCAAGCTCGAACCTCACTACCAGCGCAAGCTGCTGAGCCTGGAAGTGGGCTCCGGGGATGAAGAGTTCCCGGTGACCGTTCAGGTCGAGCGCATGGTCAACTTCTCCCAGTACACCCAGGAAGTGGAAACCATCAAAGCGCGCTACGTGGTCGGCTGCGATGGCGCGCGTTCCGCCGTGCGTACCGCCATCGGCAAGGAGCTGGTGGGTGACGCCCTGAACCAGGCCTGGGGCGTGATGGATGTGCTGCTCAACACCGACTTCCCCGATATCCGCCTGAAGTCGCTGATCCACTCCAACAACGAAGGCAACATGCTGATCATCCCGCGTGAAGGCGGCTACATGGTGCGCATGTATATCGAGCTCGACAAGCTGAAGGAAAACGAGCGCGTCGCCCGTGACCAGATGACCGCGGACGTGCTGATCGCCGGCGCCAACCGCATTCTTCAGCCCTACAGCATCGACGTAAAACAAGTGGCCTGGTGGAGCGTGTACGAGATCGGCCAGCGCATCACCACCGCGTTTGACGACTCCACCGAAGACCGTGCCGCCCGCGTCTTCCTCGCCGGCGACGCCTGTCACACCCACAGCCCGAAAGCGGGCCAGGGCCTGAACACCTCGGTGATGGATACCTGGAACCTGGGCTGGAAACTGGCCCACGTGCTCACCGGTCGCGCCGATGAGTCGCTGCTGAAAACCTACTCCGACGAGCGCCGTGAATATGGCCAGGCGCTGATCGATTTCGATCGCAAGTTCTCCGCCATGTTCAGCGCCAAGCCGAAGTCCGCCGAGAACCCGGACGGGGTCGATCCGGCCGAGTTCCAGCGCTACTTCCAGCTGTTCGGTCAGTACACCGCCGGTGTCTCCATCCAGTACCGCCCGTCATTGATGGTCAGTGAGGGCTTACATCAGGAGCTCGCCACCGGCCTCACCGTGGGCAAGCGCTTCCACTCCGCGCCGGTGGTGCGCCAGGGCGATGCCAAGCCGATGCAGCTGGGCCACTGCCATACCGCGAACGGCGCCTATCGCGTCTACGCCTTTGGCGGCAGCGCGGAGCCGATGTCCGACGAGTGCGGCGTGAAAGCCCTGTGCGAGTTCCTGGCGGAAGATGCGAAATCACCGCTGAAGCTTTACACCCCGGCCGGTGACGAGCAGGATTCGGTGATCGACCTGCGTGCTGTGTTTCAGCAGCACCATCAGTCAGTGGAAACATCCACCCTGCATCCGCTGCTGATGCCGCTGAAGGGCAGCCTTAAGCTGCGCGATTACGAGAAGGTGTTCTGCGCCGACAAACGTCCGGAATCTTCCGGCGGCGGCAAGGATATCTACGCCATGCGCGGCATCAACCGCGATCAGGGCTGTATCGTGATCGTGCGTCCGGATCAGTATGTGGCCGATGTGCTGCCGCTGAACGATTACCAGGGCCTCAGCCGCTTCTTTGCCGGCGTGCTTAAGCCTGTGCAGTAGAGCCGCTAAATTGAACGCCGATTAACTGAATACCGCTTTAGCTTTCAGCCCTCTAACGCTTGCCGTAACCGGCAGTGTTAGAGGGCTTTTTTATCGTTTATATTCAATGACCTGCCGGCCTTTTCTCTGGCCGCAACACTGAAATCCCACGCCGATTGAATACCTCAGTTGGTAGGTTCCGCCTTTTTCCCTAAAGTGACTTTACGCCTGCAGCAACCTGCCTTTATAAACAGGCAGACGAGCTTTCACTTAAGGAATGAGTAATGCGACCACTATCCTCACACCTCCCTGTTCTTCCACTGGCCCTGGCTTTTACCCTGGGCATGAACACCGCCCAGGCCGCCACTCAGGTCCACGCCCCGGCCGGCAATTTCACCGGTAAAGCGGTGGATAAAACGATCCAATACCAGGGTATTCCCTTTGCCAAGCCGCCGGTCGGTGAACTGCGCTGGGCAGCTCCCGAGCCGGTGGAGTATCTGGATGATTACCAGGCCACCCGTTTTCAATCGATCTGCACCCAACCCGGATCCATGTTTGGCGGCTCGCTGGAAAGCGTGCGTGGTAGTGAAGACTGCCTCTATCTGAACGTCTATGTGCCCCGAATTAAGGAAAAGGGCGAGGATAAGCTTGAATCCCTGCCGGTCATGGTCTGGATTCATGGCGGCGGTTTTGTCACCGGTTCCAGTGATCAGTTTGATCCCACCCGTCTGACAGAAAACCAGCAGGTTATCAGCGTCAGCATGAACTATCGCATGGGTCCGCTAGGTTACCTGTCGCACCCACAGCTGGGGGATGCCTCCGGTAACTTCGGCTCGCTGGACCAGCAGTTGGCGATGCAGTGGGTGAAAGACAATATCGAGTCCTTTGGCGGCGACCCGGACAATATCACCATTTTTGGCGAATCCGCCGGTGGTATGTCGGTAGGTACGCAGATGCTGATGCCGAGCTCCAGGGGGCTGTTCCAGAAAGCGATTCTGCAGAGTGGGCCGTTTCTCTCCGGCTCCCTGCTGAAAAAACGGGAGCAGGCGGACGCCCAGGGTGAAACCTATGCGAAAAATTCCGCCTGCCCGGAGAACAGCGCTGAGACACTCTCCTGCCTCCGCGCCCTTCCCGCCGACAAGGCGGTTATCACCAGCGGCTCGGCGAATGGCGTTCAGATCAGTGAGTGGGGGCCCACGTACGAAACCCCGCTGGTTCCAAAAACCGCCATGGACGCGCTGGCCAGTGGCGATTTCAACCAGGTGCCGGTGATCAACGGTAGCAACTCCGATGAGGGCAATCTGTTCGCCTACTACTTCGCCAAAGGCGGCATGGCGAAGGACTACGCCTCACTGAAGTCGATGCTGGAGTTCCAGTACGGCCCCGCCAAAGCGGCGGAGATACTCGAGGCCTACCCCTGGTCGCACTTCCCCTCCGCGGCCAGCCTCTATGGCCGGATCATGACCGACTCCATGTTTGCCTGCCAGGCGTATACCACCAGCAAAATGCTGGCGGACCAGGTACCGGTTTACGCCTATGAGTTCAGCGACCAGGATGCTCCAATCCTGCTGCCGCCCAGCAATGCCATCAGCCAGTTTGGCGCCTACCACGCCGCCGATATTGTCTACGTGTTCCAGACCGACTTCGATCTGGCCAAACCCGAGCAACTCACCCCGGAGCAACAGGCTCTGGCGGATCAGTTTCAGCGCTACTGGGCCAACTTCGCCAGAACAGGCACGCCGAACAGCGCCAATGATCCGCACTGGAAACAGGCCAGCAGCGAAGGGTTAACCTACATGGACCTGAACAGCTCAGGTGTCAGCAACCGTGCAGGCCAGGCTTTTAGTCAGGCGCACCGCTGCGAGCTGTGGAGCAGCCTGCGCTGATCCTGAGCCAGAACCGAAAACAAAAGGCCCGTCAGCTGCATAGAAGCTGAGGGGCCTTCTCGTTTGCCGCACAATTTAAGATTCGATTACTCAACCTGTTTCTTGAAGTCACCCAGCATATCCTGGATTCTCTGAGTCGCATCACGGGTCCGTCCGGCGAGCAGTTTGACCTCATCCGCAACAACAGAAAATCCGCGACCGGTTTCTCCAGCACGGGCCGCTTCAATCGCTGCGTTCAGTGCCAGCAGGTTGGTCTGCTCGGCGATGGCGCGGATCACATCCACCACGCCGGAGATCTGCTCATAGGTGTTCTGCATGACGCCCAGTTCGCGCTGATGCAGGGTTTCGGCACGTTTCTCCTCGCTGATATCACTGGACGCGCCGACCACCCGACACAGCTTGCCCTGCTCATCACGTAACCCTAGCCCTCGCTCACGAAACCAGATGTAGCCGTCAGTTTTGTGCTTCATCCGGTATTCAACGGTGTAGCTCGCGTTGGGGTCGGTATTGGCGGTAAATTCACCAAAGGCTTCAAACGCCTTCTTGAAATCTTCCGGGTGGCACACTGCCTCGAAAGAGTCCCAGCCATCGGGAAACTCCGCTGCGGTGTAGCCGATCAGGTCACGAAACTCCGAAGACCAGCGCAGCACGTTATCGGGGTGATCCGGGTCGCCATCGATGACCAGGTAATCCCAACTACCTTCCACCATCGCCCGTTTGATCAACCCCCAGACCTGCTCTTCCTGCTTCAGCGAATAGATTTCCGCTTGAGCATCCTGCAGCTGTGCCTGGGTCTGCTCCAGCTCCATCCGGTAACTGTCACGCTGATCAGCGAGACCCCGCAGTTCCGTTTTTAGCTCTTCGAGCTGTAGTTCCAACTGCTCTTTTTCTCTCAGCGGCGCATCGACCTGTCCCTGTAGATCCTGCCATCCGGCATTCAAACGCTGCAGCGCATTGCCCAGTGCCGGATAGGTGTCAGCTTGCTGTAAGGTGCCGGGATTACCGTCGACAATCTGATTGATTCCGTCGGCAACCTGCCCCGCCATCTCCTGAAGTCGTTTTCCGAGAAACATCCCACTCTCCCTAAGCATAGAAAGTCGGCCAGTGTCTGGACATTCACCCACGCGAAACTAAACCAGTAGACGCAAAACGCCGCCGGTTTCAGCTCAGGTAGAAGTGTCTCTGTGCGGGTTTACGGCCTTCCTGTTATGCCGGGCCCACTTTTTATAGTCGGTCGCAGGCCTATGAATACGGTGAGATCTGTGAGATTTGCAGGCACCGATTCTGGCTACGCCCGTAACACTGACGTCGATTAGCAACATCGAGGGACAGCTCAAAGATGCCTGTATTAGAGTTTTTTGTAAAGCGGATCAGTGGGTTGGGCTAACACAGCGGCACCCCAAACTGATGAGAAGCCCTAGAGGTTGATCTGGAAACGGTTGATCCAGATCTGCCCGGTGATCACGAAGGTGATAATCAGCACCCAGCCACCCCAGAACAGGATGCGCGGGCTCAGGCGTTCCTGCGCCACCAGACGGAAGCCGTATACAACAACGCCAGCGAAGACGATCTGAACTGCCAGTAGCACCAGGGCCGGGCCCTTGGCGCCGATATCCGGCACCAGCCCGAGCACCACAGCGCCAAAGCCCACCACACCGAAGGTGAGCAACAGCCAGCTGAAGATGCGTAAAAAGCTCATGACAAGCCGACCTCAGGGCGCGAAGCGCTGACGCAGGTAGTCATTGATATCGGATGACTCGTACATCCACTCGACGCGACCATCCTGATGCTCGATCTTAAGGCAGGGCACCTTCACACGGCCACCGCCATGCTCCAGCTCTGCACGCGCCTGGGCATCTTTCTGCACGTTCGCCATACCAATTGGCAGCGCCAGACGGTGGATCTCTTTTTTTACCTTGATACAGAATGGACAGGTCGCAAACTGGTACAGCGTCAGATTGCGGCACTCAGTGTCCACCTGGGTCTGCGCCTGTTGGTCACGCGTAATCGGCTTGGGTTTGGAGACAGCCGCATAGATCAGCATGAACGGCATCAGCAGCCGACGCAGCAGTCTGAAAAAGAGTCGTATTACGCAGCGCATTGAATTTCCTCGTACAGTGTTGCGGGTGTTCGTTTCAGGCGCGCAGTCTACCAAATTGGAGGCGGGAATCCTCCAGATAAAGTTGACTATTTTTCTACGTCTTTGATACGACAGAACGCTCGAAACAGAGCAACCCATTACCCGCGGTTTAGCCTGGAGATGAAACCATCATGCTCTCGGCGCATCTCAACCCAACAATCACAGCAACCCGAAAAGGAGGTCCAATGCCTGATGATAATGTGGACAACCCGCTTACCCTGAAACTCGGTCATGAGGAGCTGATCATCCGACGCCGCTACGAACTGGCCGGCATCATCAATGACTTTTTCATCGCCGTCTGGTTTCTACTCGGCAGCATCCTGTTTCTATTTCCGCAGGATGAGAAGGCAGCCGTCTGGCTGTTTATCATCGGCAGTTTCCAGTTTCTGATCCGCCCTACCCTGCGGCTGGCGAGCCATATTCACATTCAGCGGATTCCGGCGAGTAACTGGGATAGCTAGGAGGAGTGGCAGCGCCTGGCCAGGCCGCCAGACCGGCAGCGCCGGTTAGTCCCCAACCGGGAGCAGCAACTCGTGCCCAACTACTTGATTAATGTGCTGATAAGAGACCTTGTACTGCTTGCCACGGTATTTAACCACCGCATAGTCGAAACACATTTTGATTACGGTGCACTCCACGACCTGCTGACCGTCGGTGATGCGCACGATGTTGTAGTTGTTGAGTATCAGGGCCATCGTAAATCCTTTAGCGTATGAGCCTTACTGGCGACCAGAGCAGGCAGGGCCAGCGCAAAACTGCTGGCTGATAAAAGTGAAAGGCCGGCAGTATACCGGTATTTTAGCGCTATCGACTGCTAGCCACCCCGGATATCTCTTTTCAGCTTTTCACGCTGGGGCACTGATTCCTACCAGACTTCCCCTGCTGACAGCTGAGGAATTTTGCCCGGTTAAGCACCAAGAAAAGGGGCAACAGTCCCCTGCGATAGGGTGACGCCCTGCTTTTATGGTTCAGTTTCAAAAGGCTGTCACAGGCTATTGCTAGATTGGCTCCATTCAATCAAGGAGCAAGCATGTTGAAAAAGTCACTTCTGGCTGCGGCCACCCTTCTCGCCCTGAGCGCAAACCTCCACGCCGAAACCATCAGCGGGCTGGCCTACGCGGACACTGCACGTCACTCTGAGGCGATGACCCAGAAAGACGACTACACCATTAGCGGCAAGATCGACCTGATGGCGCAGCCGGCGTTCAACGAAGATGGCTCCCTGCGCGCCGTGGTCGAAATCCCCACCGGCACCTCCGCCAAGTGGGAAATGAGTAAGGAAAACCCGGAAGACGTTTACTGGGAATACAAAAAGGGCAAGCCGCGCATCGTTAACTACCTGGGCTACCCGGGGAACTACGGCGCCATCCCCGGCACTGCCCTGCCGAAAGAACTCGGCGGCGACGGCGACCCGCTGGACGTGCTGATCCTGGGCCAGGCACTACCGCGCGGTGAAGTGGTTGATGTGCGTCTGATCGGCGTGCTGAAGATGCTCGACGACGGCGAACAGGACGACAAACTGATCGCGGTGCTGACCAAAGACTCCCCGTTCGCCAACATCGAAAGCCTGGAACAGCTCGACGCCGAGTTCGGTGGCGCCAGCCAGATCGTCGATCTCTGGTTCAGCAACTACAAAGGCCCGGATGGCGGTATGGAAAGCCAGGGTTTTGCGGGGCCTGACGAAGCCAAGAAAGTGGCTGTGGCGGCGGCTAAGAGTTATCAGGATCAGCAGTAAGAGTTTGGTTATTCAGCCGGCTGGCTGAGTGGGAGCCCTGCGGATTTTTTCGCGGGGCTTTTTTGTGTTTGGCAGCACTGGCTGATTGCAGGTTTCGCCTACTGGCGAGTCAAGGATCTTGGACGGCCAAGATCCTTAACAATCCTAAGCCGCCCCGACAGCTTGATCGGCTACGCCGATTACCCTGTGCTTCTCGCCTGAAAGAGCGGGACCGACTCTCCACCTCAAAGTAAGTCGCCGCTACGCGGCTCAGACAGTCGGTCCCTTTTTCCTCTTTCAGCCTGCCATGCTCGGCTGCGCTGAAGGGGTTGTCGGTGCCATTAGATGGTTTTGGCAAGAAGTTATCACTTGGGGAGTACCTTCCATGGGTAGTCTTCATTTTCATCGGGACCTGACTTCCATTTTTTGTACTCTGCCACCATGCAGCGTCCACAAGGCCTGTAGCCGGCCTCAATCGCCGTGGCTTCATCTGCGAAAAACACACGGTGCTCCGCGTAACCTTTTGACAGCGCAGCGTTCGCTGCCGTGCAGTCCAGACGTCCATAGATACCCGCCTTGGAGTTGCCGCCCAACTTACCCGGGGTTCCACTGCGGACCGTGTTTCCATCCGCTGCCAGAAGCTCGTAGGTCTTCATCCGCTACCCTCTTAACTACCGATTAATGACGGTCATTCGACGCTTCAATTAATGTATCTATGCGTAACCAACCTTTAGGTTCTGATTGAGTATTGCATGCGATGCGATTCAGAAAATGGGACTTTTGGTTAAAGCGGGGCTGCTTGATTGCAGGTTTCGCCTGCTGGCGAGTCAAGGATCTTGGACGGCCAAGATCCTTAACAATCCTAAACCGCCCCGACAGCTTGATCGGCTGCGCCGATTACCCTGTGCTTCTCGTCTGAAAGAGCGGGATCTCCAAACTCGCCGCTACGCGGCTCAGACAGTCGGTCCCTTTTTCCTCTTTCAGCCTGCGATGCTCGGCTGCGCTGAAGGGGTTATCGGTGCCACTAGCAGGCTCAAAACCTGGAGCAGTTACTTCAGTAGCACTTTCCACGGATAGCTTTCATTGGACTCGGGCGCAGCTTTCCATTTTTTATACTCTGCCACCATCCAACGTCCACAGACCTGATCACAAACTTTCTAGAATATTTAATATCCATGTTTTAACTACCTTGCCCAGGAAGCTTCGAGATTTCCCGTTTTTTAGTAGGTTAAGCCGAGTAGATTCCGGCTAATATTCGTTGATTTTTTCAAATTATAAAAATAGTCTTCTTATAGATACTAAAATATTTGGGCTTGTACTTTTAAGGGACGTGCTTTGTGAATAATCAATGGATAAAACTGTTCATACTCTCATCAGCACTGACAGCGCTTGCTGGATGCTCTATCACCCCTGAAGGCTACAGTCAGGACTTCGCAAGAGATCTTAAGACCTACGGTGGCAACCGATATATAAAGTCACCTGTTGTGAATGATCTGGAAAAGCAGATGATCAAAATCGCAACCGCCCCAGACCCTGCTGGACCTCCTTACGAACTCCAATTCAATCCACGCCAGTTGGCTATTCTCGACAGTTTCAATAATCGATACGACCATCGGGCAATGATGAACGATATCAACCTTGTCCGCGCGGGGTTTGATAAGGCGGTCGAAGCCTACTATCCCGAGATCGGTCAGGAAGCAGCTTGTACGATCACTAACAAAAACGGCTTTTTCCCCAACTCAAACGATGAACCTAATATCTTTGATTGGCAGTTTGTACGAGGCAGCTGTCTGAATGGAATAGCGCAAGGTGTGGGTGTGGCGAGAGCGGATCAGGCGGATGCCAAGTTTGTTGGGCGTTTTGACCGCGGAGTAATGATTGAAGGGATCTTTACCATGGTGCGTTCGGACGGACGCCGTGTGATCCAGATCGGAGGTGTTCCCAATGCAGGCCGAAACGCTCGGCTTTTAACAACTGAGCTCAGAAAGAGCGGCTACCAATGGCATCGCTATGGCGACTTCGATAACAAGGGTCATTTTCAGGGGTTCGGGATCAATATATGGAACTATACAGATCAAATGTATGTGCGATCTGTCGGCGACTTCAAAAACGGTAATTTTGACGGATTGGCGGCCAAACAAATTAAGTCCGAGTATGCGAGTATGCCAACTTATCAGGTGACCCTCGGCACCTATAGTGAAGGGAGCCGGGAGGGCATATCAGGCTTTTACAATGGCTTCAACTTTATTCGTGTGGGCGAAACTAAAGATGACACCTGGAACGGCGTTGGTTATGAGATTTACAACAACATAGACTCGTTTTACACAGAATATACTGTAGGGCGATACGTTAATGGTGAAGAGCAGGGCTGGTTTAAAATCTACTATGATGACTCTTTCGATAAACCGGTCCCCATAAAATACGATGAGGGCGTTCTCGTCCAATGGGGAGACGGGAGCAGCAATATCGACTTTGGCCAGGTCTTCGCCCTGGCAGCCGGCACCGCCATTATTGGTACAGCCGACATCGACAGCATTTCCAAGATCCAAATAGGCAGTGCATTCGCCTCTGATGTGGTTGGCGGTACAAACGGCCAGGCTATGATGAACCTGCAACAGAATTTCGATACCGAGATCGGCGACCGAATCAGGAGCGACGCCGCTTTTCAGCGTTCATTCACCCCTGCTACAGCCAGCACAAACGCCAACCTCCCAGCCGGTTCATCTGCGCTGGGAGCCAATTCAAATATGCCAGACATTTCCCAAGAACAAGGAGAAGTCGAACAAGCGTCACAGGTAGTAACCTCTGGAAACCAAAACAGACAACAAGAGTCTACCTCGACTAGCACCTCTACTCAGGTAGCTGCGCGTAGTGCCTCAACGAGTGAAAGCACCCCCGCTAATGATATCGAAATGCAGACCGCGACCACTCAATCGAACCGAAGCGTGGAGCAACCTCCCAAAGAAAATCAGTATGTGGGATCAGGTCGCGACTACCCATTTACTGGCACCACCGACACATTTTTAAAATACGAATATGCTGTAGATGTAGCAAAAACAAATCTGGAAAACCAAGCGTCCAAATTTTGTGGGAGCTCTATGCGGACCGAAATTCGCTGGGCCCAACAGCCGGTTTGTAAAGAGTCGGCCTCGGCTGAGGGGGAGTATAAATGCTCTATCGATGCCAAGGTGAACTGCTATGAGAACCTGTGTAGCGAGAAGTTCTGCGGCACTGCACATTAAATCTATCACCGAACTATACAAGGCTCTGCTACGCACAATCCTTTCAGCACAGCCAGGGAAATGGAGGGCAGAGTAAAATATTGAAGTTGCGGCTTCCAACTGAGCCTTCTAAACGCACCACCCCCCTTCAGCGCAGCCGAGCATCGCAAGCTGAAAGAGAAACAAGGGACGGGCTGTCTGAGGCGAAGCCGAGTTTCCCGTCCCGCTCTTTCAGTCGAGAAGCACAGGGCAATCGGCGAAGCCGATCAAGCTGTCGGGGCGGCTTAGGATTGTTAAGGATCTTGGCCGTCCAAGATCCTTGACTCGCCAGCAGGCGAAACCTGCATCCAACCAGTGCTGCCAAGCACAAAACACCACCACAAACAAAAACGCCCAGCACAATAGCCGGGCGTTTTCATGTCTCCTAGGGACTAAACCCTAAGATCACTCCTCGCGATAAGAATCCACCGAAGGACAAGAACAGATCAGGTTACGATCCCCGTACACATTATCGATACGGTTCACGCTCGGCCAGAACTTGTTGTCGCGGCTGGCGTCGGTCGGGAACACCGCTTCAGCAATGCTGTAGACACGATCCCAGGCGCCGGTGATATCGGCCAGGGTGTGCGGTGCATGGTGCAGCGGGCTGTTCTCGGCGGTCCATTCGCCGGTTTCAACGCGGGCGATCTCACCACGGATGCAGACCATCGCTTCGATGAAGCGGTCCAGCTCCGCCTTGGACTCGGATTCGGTCGGCTCGATCATCAGCGTGCCCGGTACCGGGAACGACATGGTCGGAGCGTGGAAGCCGTAGTCCATCAGACGCTTGGCGATATCCTCTTCGGTGACACCAGTCGCTTCTTTCAGCGGACGGATATCGACGATGCACTCGTGCGCGACACGGTCGTGCTTGCCGCGGTAGAGGATCGGGTAATGCGCCGACAGCTTCTCGGTCAGGTAGTTGGCGTTCAGGATCGCCATCTGGGTCGAGCGCTTGAGGCCGTTCTTACCGAGCATGCGGATGTACATCCAGCTGATCGGCAAGATCGCGCCGGAGCCGTACGGAGAAGCGGCTACGGCACCGTTGTTCTGCTTCTGGCCCGCCACGTGGGTAACGCTGTGACCCGGCAGGAACGGCGCCAGGTGCGCTTTCACACCGATTGGGCCCATGCCCGGACCACCACCGCCATGCGGGATGGCGAAGGTTTTGTGCAGGTTCAGGTGAGACACGTCAGAGCCAATCACGCCCGGCTTGGAGATGCCGACCTGGGCGTTCATGTTGGCGCCATCCATGTAAACCTGGCCACCGAACTTGTGCACGATCTGGCAGATCTCGACGATCTCCTGCTCGTAAACACCGTGGGTACTCGGGTAGGTCACCATCAGGGCAGACAGGTTGGCGGCGTGCTCTTCAGCCTTGGCAGCCAGGTCAGCCACATCCACGTTGCCCTGCTCGTCACACTCAACGATCACCACCTTCAGGCCCATCATAGCGGCGGATGCCGGGTTGGTACCGTGAGCGGAAGACGGGATCAGGCAGATATCACGATGACCTTCACCGATCGACTCCTGGTATTTGCGGATCGCCAAGAGACCTGCGTATTCGCCCTGGGCGCCGGAGTTCGGCTGCATGGAAACCGCGTCGTATCCGGTGATCTCAACCAGCATCTCTTCGAGCTGACGAATCATCTCCAGGTAGCCTGCAGTCTGATCATGCGGCGCGAACGGATGCATGTTGGCAAACGCGGCCCAGGTGATCGGCGCCATCTCGGAGGTGGCGTTCAGCTTCATGGTGCAGGAACCCAGCGGGATCATGCCGTGCACCAGGGAGTAATCGCGGTTTTCCAGCTTCTTCAGATAGCGCAACATTTCGGTTTCGCTGTGGTAGCTGTTGAAGACCGGGTGAGTCAGGATGGCATCGGTGCGACGCAGCGCTTCCGGCAGGCCGGTGGTTTCGCCGTCAACGATGCTGGCGTCCAGCGCGTCCACAGACAGGCCGTGATCGCCACCCAGCAGCAGCGCCAGCAGGTTTTCCACATCCTTGCGGGTAGTGGTTTCATCCAGGCTGATACCGATATGCTCACCACCTACAAGACGCAGGTTGTAACCGGCCGCCAGTGCGCCTTCGATCACTTCGCCAGCGTTGGCTTCCTGAATGGTCAGGGTATCGAAGAAGGTGTCGTTGCACTTCAGGCCGCCCTGACGCAGGCCGTTGGCCAGAATCGTGGTCAAACGGTGTACGCGCTCGGCGATGCGGCGCAAACCTTCCGGGCCGTGGTAAACGGCATAGAAGGAGGACATGTTGGCCAGCAGTGCCTGGGCGGTACAGATGTTGGAAGTCGCTTTCTCGCGGCGGATATGCTGCTCGCGGGTCTGCATAGCCATACGCAGCGCCTGGTTGCCGCGGCTGTCAACGGATACACCGATGATACGGCCCGGTACGGAGCGTTTGAGCTTGTCAGAGGTGGCGAAGAACGCCGCGTGCGGGCCACCAAAGCCCATCGGCACGCCGAAACGCTGAGCTGAACCGAAAACGATGTCGGCACCCAGGTCACCCGGTGACTTCATAAGTACCAGCGCCAGCAGATCGCTCGCGATGCAGACCATGGACTTCTGCTCTTTCGCCTTGGCGATCAGGCTTTCCACATCGGCAATATCGCCGTGGGTGCCCGGGTACTGCAGCAGCACGCCGAAGCTGTCGTACTCTTCCAGCTTTTCAGCCTTGTCGACCACTACTTCATAACCGAAGTATTCGGCGCGAGTACGGATTACGTCGATGGTCTGCGGATGCACATCGTCAGCCACGAAGAAGATGTCAGTCTTCTTGCGGTTGGAGCGCTTGCACAGGGTCATCGCTTCGGCAGCGGCAGTAGCTTCATCCAACAGAGAGGCGTTGGCCAGCGCCATACCGGTCAGGTCCATCACCATCTGCTGGTAGTTCAGCAGTGCTTCCAGACGACCCTGGGCGATCTCGGGCTGGTAAGGCGTGTACGCTGTGTACCAGGCCGGGTTTTCCAGCACGTTGCGCTGAATCACGCCCGGCACCAGGGTGCCGTAGTAGCCCATACCGATCATCGAACGCTTCACCTTGTTCTTGGAGGCGATCGCTTCGAGCTCGGCCAGAGCCTCAACTTCGGTGATACCTTCCGGCATCGCCAGAGCGTCATCAAGACGGATAGAAGCTGGCACCGCCTGCTCTATCAGCTCGTCCAGGGATTTCAGTCCCAGGGTATCGAGCATGGTCTGCTCTTCCTGCCCATCGGGTCCGATGTGACGCTGGGTAAATTCGTCGTGACCTTCCAGTTCACTCAATCCGCGGAGTTCTGTTGCCATCTTGCCTGCCCTTTTTCTGACGTTGACGAGAGTTGAAGAATAATAGTCGCACCGGGCAACAACTGCCGCCCGGTGGAGGTGTGATCCGGCGTATCAGCCTTCGCTGACAGCCTTGACGTAAGCTTCAGCATCCATCAGCTTGGCCAGCTCAGAAGCGTCAGACATACGGATCTTGCAGATCCAGCCGTCACCGAAAGGTCCTTCGTTGATCAGCTCCGGGCTGTCTTCGAGCTGCTCGTTGGCTTCGATGACTTCACCACCGACTGGCGCGTAGATATCAGAGGCAGCCTTGACCGACTCAACCACGGAGAACTCTTCGCCCGCTTCCACTTCGCGGCCTACTTCCGGCAGCTCAACAAACACCACGTCACCCAGTTGTTCCTGGGCAAAGTCGCTGATACCGACAGTGACAGTGCCGTCACCGTTGTCGCGGACCCACTCGTGGGAAGATGCATATTTCAGGTCAGTCGGAAGATCGCTCATTGTTCGCTATCCATCTTTTGGTCGTTTGGATTGTGGCGCTTTACCGTTCACCGGATCGGTACCGAAAACAGCGGACGACTCTCTTACGGAGCTTGTGTCACGCCTTTCTATTACGTAGCTCTGCGCAGTTTAGCCCAGCCTTCAGTATCAACTGCCAACGCCATTAGCCCGTACCCGTCATTAATGACAGGGCCGGGATCATTGACGCCAGGCGAAGACCTGGTGAACGAGAAGTCCGCCGCTCCCCTTGTTGAGCACTGATTGCTAAGCAAGCAACCGCACCCTGGCAGAGCAGGCTGGCTTTTCTCTGACTAAACTCAACGCAAAACATCGCACACCCGATGCAGTGTAAACCAGTTGCGCCAGATGGGCGGCAGACTATCAACAGTGTCGCACTGGAGCAAGAAAAAAATTTCCTATTGGAAACAGCCGCCTGTAGAGGAACCTTCGGCGGTATCGGTAGGATGAGAAGAATTACTCGTTTAAATTTAGGCTCTTAAAGCTCCATATCGGGCAGCGAGAGAGAAAACACTGCGGAACCACGGGCCGAGATCAAGTGAAGGAAATTTGTTTCCTATCGGAAATTTTGGTTAACATAGCACCTGTTTCAAACCAGTACTTAGAGGCTTCCAATGGAAGAGACATTGCTGCATACCCCCCTGTTCGCGCTGCATGAAGAACTTGGCGCCCGCATGGTTCCCTTCGCCGGTTACGCGATGCCGGTTCAATATCCCAGCGGCGTGCGCAAAGAGCATCTGCATACCCGTGAAGCGGCCGGGTTGTTCGATGTCAGCCACATGGGCCAGGTCTATATCACGGGCGAGAACGCCGGTGCGGAGCTGGAACGCCTGGTACCGGTCGACGTTATCGACCTGCCTGTGGGCAAACAGCGTTATGCCTTCTTTACCAACGCTGAAGGCGGCATCCTCGATGATCTGATGATCACCCGCATGACCGACGGCTACTACCTGGTGGTCAACGCGGCGTGCAAAGACGCCGATATCGCTCACCTGCGCGCCAACCTGGGCGAGTCCACCGAACTGGAAGTGATGGAGAGCCACGCGCTGATCGCCATTCAGGGCCCGAAAGCGGCCGAGGTGATGATCCGCATTCAGCCGGAACTGGCCAACATGGTGTTCATGGACAACCTGGTGGTAGATATCGCCGGCATTAACTGTTTTGTCAGCCGCTCCGGCTACACCGGTGAAGATGGCTTTGAGATCTCTGTCCCGGCGGCACAGTGCGAAGAACTAACCCGCCTGCTGCTGGCCCAGGATGAAGTGGAAGCGATCGGTCTTGGCGCCCGCGATTCACTGCGTCTGGAATCCGGTCTCTGCCTCTACGGTCACGATATCGACACCGGCACCACGCCGGTGGAAGCAAGCCTGCTGTGGGCGATCTCTCCGGTACGTCGTGCCGATGGCGCCCGCGCCGGCGGATTCCCGGGTGCGGATATAATCCTCAAGCAGATGCAGGAAAAGTCAGCCACCCGCAAACGTGTCGGCCTGATCGGTGAAGGCCGCGCCCCGGTGCGTGAAGGCACCGAGCTGTTTGATGCGGACGGTAACAAAGTGGGTGAAGTAACCAGCGGTACCTTCGGCCCCAGCGCCGGTCTGTCGATCGCCATGGGTTACGTGGCCAAAGAGGTCAGCGCTCTGGATACACAGATTTTCGCGGAAGTGCGCGGCAAGCGCCTGCCGATGAAAGTCAGCCGCACCCCATTTGTGCCGCAGCGCTACTTCCGTGGTTAAAAAAACGAGGTTAAAAACGTGGATAAGAGCCGCGGTTAATAATCGACGTTAAAAGCCCAAAACAGAAAGCCCGGTCATCAAGCCGGGCTTTTTGGTATTCCGTGTGTGGCCACATCCACAAAGCGGTCATTAATACCGCAGATGGTGCGCGCCAATTCCCGGGACAGGTTCAACATAAGGATACCGAAGTCCGAAGGTAGATCCAGGTGCAGCTGGTAGAACAGGTCCGTATCCACACGCAAAATAACACTCTGTTCCAGTGCACTGGCGGAGCCCTGACGCGGCAGCAGCCCAATCATCGAAACGTAACCCAGCTCTTCACCGAAGCCCACCTCCCGCATCAGCAGCCTGTCCTGCTCTATCTCGCGGTAGTAGCCCAGCCGGCCTTCCAACACGACCACAAAGAAACCCGCTGTTTCACCGCACTTGAAGACTCTGTCGCCTTTATCCAGCGCCTGTAGCTTGCCTTTACTCAGCAGGAAAAGAATCGCCTCTTCGCTTAATGCACCGAAGGTTGAAGCGGCCTTAAAATACTCAAGACCTGACTTCTCGATGATTCTTTGTCCATCCAGATCTTTCATGTTGCACCCACTGTTCGCTTGCCAAACTCCGCGGCTACTCGAACTTTATCGATGTGTTATTCCGTTTGTTATTTCATTTGCTACTAGTACAGCGTGGACCGCCCTCGGCGCTAAAACAAGTTACACCTTGGTCCTATAGACCTCAGATTGGACCCGAGACGCAGCGCTAAAAACCCGCGGTTACTCCCCCTCTTTATCACTGCTTTCATCCTCGCGCCGTCGCCCGGTTATACGCCGCAGCATCTGCAGCTGCTGCTCACAGCGACGACAGTAGCTGCACATCATCAGGTGCGTTCGCAACGAGACACGCTCCCCCAGGGTTAATGGCCGGTCGATCTTTATCGACATCAGTTCTGTTGCCCGCTTGCATGCCATCGTCATCTGTCATCGCCCTCTTTACTGAACCAACCAGCCTCCAGACAGGCGCGTAGCTTAAGCCGTGCCCGGTGCAGGATGACCCAGCAGTTCTGTTCGCTGATCTCCAGACAGTCGCAGATCTCTTCAGTCTCCAGCCCCATCAGTTCACGCAGGGTAAACACCTGGGCACCGCTTTTCGGCAGATGAAAGACGCAGATATCAAACACCTCCCAAAAGCGGTCGTTATCGCAGGACTCCTCCGGCTGCACCCATGACTGGGGTCTCGCCCCCACCGCCCAGTGGGCGTGAGAGTCAAACATCTCTTCCAGCTCCGGCTGCTCGTTGGAATCATATTCCGCCACCACATCCCGACCACGCCGACGAATCGCATCCACCAGCTTGTGACGCAGTATGCCGAACACCCAGGTTTCAAACTGGGACTGCCCCCTGAAGCGGTGCAACGACTGCAGCGCAGACGCCAGGGTCTCCTGCACCATGTCCTCGGCGTAAACCTGATCCGACAGCTGCAGCCGGGCAAAAGCGAGAAGTCGCGGGCGCACAGCGACCAGCCGCGCCTGAAGTTCACTGATATCATCCGGTGATAAGCCATTGTCTTCCGTACTCAAATACCACCTCCTTTCCCGCTTTGTCGTTCTTGTCTGAGAAACCTTACACATGATCGACCAGCGGCAAGGGTCTGGCAAACCGGACAAGACAGCCAAAATACAATCCGCTAGTATTTTCGCCGGAAGCCACTAAACGGAAGACAGTTATGAAAGCGACGCTTAAAGGAGTAAAAAAGAGTTCATTCCTGGCCCTGCTTTTGAGTGCTGTTTTCGCACTCAGCGCCTGCTCACCCGAGGTTGGCAGCGAAGAGTGGTGCGCTGATATGAAAGAAAAACCCAAGGGGGAGTGGACCGCTAACGAGCTGGCGGACTTTACCAAGCACTGCCTGATCCCGTAATTTAGGCTTGAGAAAGTCGATGAGGCTCTGCGCTAGGATGATGTGTCAGCCTCTTTCACCTACACACTAGCTATTTTAGAGATGCCCGATACAAAAGCAGCAACGGCTGTAATGTGTCGAAAGACTCAAAACTAAAAATAATTAGTGGTGCAGATTAGAGTCACTTAGCATGTTTCTTTTCCTTAGGCTTTAAGGAAGGGTAGACGGAATCAAAGTTGTGCTGCGGTTCATTACAACAATGATGACCAGGTTCTCGCAGAGATAGCCAGAGCCCATGCGCAACCGATGTACGTTGAAGGATTAACTCGGCGCCCTCTCACTTCAGGGCCGCCGTGACACAAGGAAAGTCACAGTGTTTTACTTGCTATATAGACAGTTACTCATCATTGCGCTTCCTTTTTTTTATCTGGCAGTTCACAGCACTAATTCAAGATTCAAGTGCTCTTCACTCAACACCTCATCTTTTTTTACACCGCCAAAACCTGCATTGATCCCCCCTTCTTCAGAGATCAATGACAAGCTACTGAGCCAGGTTAACGACCTGTCTGCACGCGTAAAAGTGCTGGCTGCCTTTTCCCTTATCAATTGCATCGCTTGCGCCACCCAATCAACTCATTACCTGGCCGCTAGCAGCGCTCAGGCTACTGAAACTTAAAGCAAAACCCGATTCATCGAATATCACTAAGCGTCTTACCCACCCTCACGGGATGAATGTCGAGCCGCATACAAGAACCTGGAAAGACACAAAAATAAACAGTGTACAAATTGATACAAAAATTCAAATAAGATTGATGAACTTAAAAATAAGGAAAGTAGCCTCTCATAAACCTTAAAAAACAAGTAAGCAGACCGCTGATTCAAGGATGAATAGCAGAACTGGGCGCCTATCCTCGTGGCCAGTCATCTTTGTATCTAGCAAACGACAAGGAGTGTCGAATGAAACGTAAAACGCCAGTTCTCATCCTCGCATCGGTTGTAGCCGCTTCCGGCTGTAGCACGATGTCGCAGCAAAACAGCCTGTTCTCCAAGGAAAATATCGGTACCGTGCTTGGCTCGGGCGTAGGCATACTCGTTGGCAGCCAGGTCGGCGGGGGTAATGGCCGACGCTTAGCCATGATCGCCGGCGCTATTGCCGGTGGCATGCTTGGCAAACAGATCGGCGCAAATCTGGATGAACGAGACCGGCAAGCTCTCGCTCTAGAAACCCAAAAAGCCCTGCTAACAGCAAAAGACGGCGAAGCCCAGCACTGGAAATCTAATCATAGCGACGCTAGCGCAACGATTACTCCGGTTTCAACTCAAACCCGTAAACAGTCAGCAGGACTAAAGCGCACCGCGAAGGTCGTCAATGTCGACCAACTGACGCTAGTTAATGCTACTTACGAAGCAATCAAGGGCGTAAACATTCGCCGCGGCCCTGCGACGTCCTATGACCGTATAGGCTCTCTGGCAGCCGGCACATCTTTCACCGCTCTAGGCCGCACAGACAATGACTGGATAGCTGTAGGTCGCAAGGGGGTAGCAGTCGGATACATCTACTCGCCCCTTACCCGCCCCGTCACAGCGGTCATCGATGATTCCGCTACCGATCTAGACGCAATGGTCGTATCCAGCGAAAACGCTGAGCAAAGCGGCTTTGACCTCGACTCAATGGAAATCGTCACTGATCAGATTACCGCCTCTACCGAATGCCGCACTGTCCAATATGACGTCCGCGCGAGTGAAACTAACGAATCCAAGCAAGTTGAGCTGTGCCAGGCGGCCGACGGCGCGTGGGAACTGATCTGACAGGTACCGATATGAAACGAACGATCTTAACACTGGCGATATCCACCACACTGTTCGCGCAGGCTGAAGCAGCCGAGCACCGCCTCGCCTTCTCTAAGGCCGCGGAACTGGAAATCTTCGTTGAGCATCCGGATAACCAGCCTTGGTGTTCCGAATCCCTATCTCTCCGGTTTCAGGGAAACGGGGCCACCAATTCAAAAACGGTGACCGACATTATGCCTAAACTTGGCGTACTGATCGGCCGTGAATGCCCTCAAGCAACGGATGCCAACTGGCAAAGCGTTAATCCCACGAATGAATCCATCGCAGAAGGGTCCGCTAACGCGGCAGACCAGTGGCAACTCAACATCGCAACAGGCTATGGTGTAACCCCCAAACAACAGACTACAAATCAGCCTGCAGACGCAATAGCAAGTACAGAGCCCGCTTCACCTAACGCCTCCTCTGAGCCAGCGGTACCTGCATCACCACAAAACGTACCAGCCGTGCGTGATGACTCTACACAGCAACAAGCAGTTGCAGAAAAAATCCAGCCAGAACAACTCTCGTCGGGCTCAGAAGATGTAGCTGATGTTCGAGCCGAAAAAGATGAAACAACTCCTCCAACACCCGAGAATCAAGCCGGTCATGTGGCCGAAACGGAAGACGAGCCAGCTCAAAAACAAAAAGCAATTCAGGCAGAGAGCCAAAAACCTAGTTTTGCAATCAACGGCTGGCAACCGCGATCAAGCATCGAAACGATTAAAGAAACGAGCTTCAGCCTCCCCATCAAGGACCAAAACAACTGCATATTCAACACCAATTATGACCTAAAAGTAGATGCCGAATTCATTCGCGGCACAAGCAGTAATCTAACGTGCAACCCTCTCGGACTCATAGAAGGAGAAGGAAGCTTTCATATCTCGCGAACAGATGGTCAGAACCTGGGCACAATCGAGGCCGAGTTCAGCTACGGACTTCCCTTCATTGGGGGCAAACCTAAGTTCGAAATTCAAAAGATCACTGGACGTAACCTATATGCACATATCGGCTCTGATGAGTCAGCTAAGGTCCATTATCTTTTGGAGATTCCTAGAGCAAATAATGGTGCCTGGAACCTAAAAAGGGCTAATTTGCTGGCATTAACCGAGAACGAAGCTCTATTCAGGGACGTTAAGCTCATCGATCCGCTTGTGCGTCAAGGGATCGATTTAATGCCGAAGCCTACCAGTATAGAAACTCGCCGCGTTTCCTTTGTCGCATTAACTTCGATAGCAGAAGCACTAAAGGGAGAAACTGTCAGTAGTGACCATTTGCTCTACAGTGTGCGACTTTCGCGAAAACGGAACAGCCCCCTGTGGAGCTTTAATCTACAACAAGCGAAGAACCATCTATTCGAAAGAGAATATCGCGAGGCGCAAGCGGCTAAACGAGAACAGGAACGCTTAGAGCGGGAGGAGCGTTTAGCCAAAGAGCGGGCCCACCAACAGAAGATCCGGAAACTTCAAGAGCTGGCCCGGACCGAGCAGAATAATCTTCAACACTATGAAGAAATCGCCAAACGTCCTCCCCAAGAGCTCCGTAACAGCTGGGTGCACGAAACTGATTACGACTTCCTAGATCGTAGTGAGTACACCCGCCTTGTCCAAGGTGCCGAACGCGAATGGCGCCAAATCGTGCATATAGATGGTGAAGACGATGGTATCTGGCAGATCGACTTCCCGTATCACGCACAGCTAAACAGCGACCAACAGCTCAGTAATGGCTGGTACCAAGTTACCGGTATGGTAAGTCTGGATGCTAAACGAGCAGACTCAGATGGACTTCCTCTGACCCGGATTACTGCCTCACAAACCAAGCCATGTAATGACCGGCAATGTCTGGAAAACTTCGACCCTGTTTCAGTAATGCAGGCTCAGTTAAACGACCTTGAGTGGACGCCCCTCAAAGCCCAGGCGACCATCGATAAATTAAACAGCGGCGAACTTGACTGACAGGGTGGATATTATGAAAAAACTTTCGCTACAGCAGATGATCGCTGCTGGCGCTGGCGCCACTGTTGTCGTCATTGGTGGGGCATACTTTGGTCTAAGCACTTATGCTGGTAGCCTGGCTGAAGACAAAATCAGATCCACGCTGTCTCGCGCAGGAATCAATGATTCCAGCTATAGCTGGTCTTCACTATCAGCCAGTCCGCTAGGCGGCTCTATTAAACTGGAGGGGCTCAAAGTCAACCACGACACCTCAAACGGGCGTGGTCGACGCTTTATTGCGATTAATATCGAAGAGCTCGTGCTGGAGGGATTTAACGGAGAGGAGTTTCCTGAAGAAGCAACCATCAGCTTAGGCCAGGTAGATGTCCCCTCAATAAGCAATGAAGGTTACGAGCGCAACGAACTGAAAAAGCAACTGGATCAATCCCAATTGATGACATTAGCCAACGCAAGTGGTCGACAATCCCTACTTCCATTTGACGTTAAACTCGACTGGGAGCTAGGTGACGACGAGCTGGAACTTAACTGGTCTACAACCCAACCAGAAATGTTCAAGGCCGAGGGTCACCAGCTCATCACTGGTCCTATATCGCAATTACAAGCAATGACTACCCCTGCAAGCTTGTCCGCGACATCGCCGATGTCCCTGCTGGCCCAATACGCCCAACTGGGCAGTCAACTCGGGATCCGTGAACTAGATCTCACAATCGAAGATCTTGGTAGCATGGAGCGCGCCACTAAACTACGAACACGCTACGACATAGCCAGAGGCCAGGCTGAAAACGAGGATGAAAGCCAGGAAGAATTCATGGCCGACTTCCAGTCCGACTGTGAACAGAATCTTCAGGCTATTTTCGAGAACAGCGATGCTTGTGAGAATCTCACCGGATTTATGACTGCCGAAAACTCATCCATCGAATTTTCAGCCGAGGGCGCCCGCTCGTTAACTCTGGCGGAGCTAGTTCGGCTCAACCCTCGAAATTTCGGTTACCTGAAGACCGAGTTTCATCCCGAAATCAACTAAAAACCCAACCAATGCCCAACTTAGCAAGGCATTTTTACTAAACTAAACAAGGAAGAAGTGATGACAGAACAAGCCCCGACTGCAGCCGGAACTACTGATACCAGCAGTGTACGCCTGGTTTATATCCTCTATCTGGTTGGCCTGGTGTTCGGTATTACCGGCATCATCGGTGTGATCATGGCCTATATCAACAAGGGCGAGAGCGACGCTATTGCCGCCAGCCATTACCGGTTTCAGATCCGCACCTTCTGGATCGGCTTTCTGATGATGTTCATCGGCGCCATCACCTCGGTGTTTATCATCGGCTGGTTTGTGTTCCTGTTCTGGTTCATCTGGCTGATCGTACGCTGCGTCAAGGGAATGAAGTACCTGGAACAGCGCCAGGCTCACCCAGATCCCACCACCTGGATGTTCGGCTAAACCGAATAGCCCAGCTATCAGACGGAGGCGACCTCTGCCTCCGTCAGTGCCCTGAACTCTCCCGGAGTCAGGGCCAGATCCAGCTCGATCAACCCCATCTTTTCCCGATGCAGTTCCACCACGCGATTACCGACACGGGCAAACATCCGCTTGATCTGGTGATAGCGCCCCTCATAGATCGTCACCCGCGCCTCCCGCTCGCCCAGGCGCTCCAGCTGCGCAGGCGTGGTAGTGAGATCCTCGGTGGCAAAGTAGAACCCTTCGGCGAAGCGCTGCTCAGCATCGGCGGCTATGGGCTCAGCCGTGGTCACACGATAGACCTTGGGCAGCTTCTTACCCGGCTCGGTGAGACGACGGGACCAGAGACCATCGTTGGTCAGAATCAGCAGGCCGGTGGAGGCGCGATCCAGGCGGCCGCCGATATGCAGCTGTTCGCGCAGCAGATCAGGCATCAGCTCCATCACCGTGGGGTGCTCGGGATCACTGGTGGCGCTGAGGTAACCCGCCGGCTTGTGCAGCATAATGTAGTGCGCCTGACACTCCTGCAGCACCCGACCGTCCAGCGTCACACGCACGAAGCGGTCGATCTCCGCTCGCGGATCGGTGATCAGGCTATCGGCCACGGTGACACGCCCGGCGGCCACGGCCCAGCGGGAGTCACGGTGTGAAAGGTCGGTGTGTTTGCAGATGAATTTATCGAGGCGCATGCCGCCATTATCTCAGATCCTGCTCAATCCTTGCCAAGCTTTGTCGATATGCGGATACTTCGCGGTTTCGCAACAGGCGCAAGGTACACGCGATGACACAGATTACTGACGGCACCGTGGTGCAGTTTCACTACACCCTGACCGATGCCGATAACACCCAGATCGAAACCAACATCGGCTCTGACCCGCTGGCCTATCTGCACGGCCACGGCGGTATGATCCCGGCACTGGAAGAAGCGCTGGAAGGCAAGGCCAAGGGCGATACCCTGCACATCACCCTGACGCCGGAACAGGCCTACGGCGAGCGCAAGGAAGGCCAAGAACAGCGCGTGCCGCTGAAACACCTGCAGGGCCTGCCTAAGGGCACCCGCAAGTGGCAGGCCGGCATGGTCGCTGTCGTACAGACCGACCAGGGCATGCGTCAGGTCACCGTGATCAAGCCGGGTCTGAAGATGGTGCTGGTGGATACCAACCATCCGCTGGCCGGCAAAACGCTGACCTACGATATCGAAGTCACCGATGTCCGCGAAGCCACCGATGAAGAGATCGCTCACGGTCACGCTCACGGTGTTGGCGGCCACCACCACTGATTCACACGCCTCGGCTCTATCCGGGACGGGGCGGCGAATTGGCTGAACGGCTGAGTAAACAGCTATGCTTAAATTTTTAAACAACCTGTTAGGGAGAAAACCCATGGCACGCGCAAGCGCACGTCACATCCTCGTCGGTACCGAAGCTGAATGCCAGGCACTGAAAGATCAGATCGCAAACGGCGCCGATTTCGCAGCTCTGGCGAAAGAACACTCCCAGTGCCCGTCAGGCCGTCAGGGTGGCGAGCTGGGCAGCTTCGGCCCGGGTCAGATGGTTCCGGCTTTCGACAAAGTCGTTTTCAGCGCACCGATCAACGAAGTTCAGGGTCCGGTTCAGACCCAGTTCGGTTACCACCTGCTGGAAGTGACCAGCCGCGAAGACTGATTTCGCCTCTAGGAGGCGCGCCCTCGCGCCGATTGACGCTGGCACGGAAATGATCCGAAGCTTGCGTTGATCGCGATGAGGGCGTCGCTCCTACTTCAAACGCTTACCCCACCCAATGCCCATTTCGTTCAGATCGATCCCGTCTCCGCTGTAGTACCCAGTGCTGTAGTACCCAGATAACGCTGAATCTGCTCTCTCAGGATTCCGTACAGCCTCTGCTCCACCTCACCAAGCTCCGCCCGTGAGCGATCCAGCCTGATACCTATCTCACCCAGCGGCGGCAAAGACCCATCACTGATCACCGATAGCGATGAGGGCAAACCGAAATCAGTGCGCACGGTGACGCCAAGCCCCGCCTGTACCGCTTGCCAGACTCCGCCCAGCCCCTGGCTGGCAAATACGACCTGCCAGGGTATGCCGGCGCGATCCAGCGCTTCGGTGGCCCACTGACGCATCAGGCAGGGTTTCTCAAACATCACCAGTTTCAGCGGCTCTCCGGTCAGCAATGACCGCTGCAACTCCGTTTCAGCTGGGCCGACCCAGCGCAGCGGCAACTGCGCCAGCACCTCGCTGTAAGCGGACGATTCTCCCGCCGCCCAGCAAAGCGCCAGATCCAGCTCATCGGAACGGATTCCATCCAGCAGCACGGCGTTGCGCGCCACGTTGGCGCTAAGCTGCACCTGGGGATGCGCCCGGGTGAAACTGGCGAGCACCGACGGCAACAACGCTTCGCTGAAATCCTCCTGCATACCGAAGCGGATACGCCCCGGCAGCTGAGCACCGCCGATCGCCTGGGCGGCTTCATCATTCAACGCCAGCAGCCGCCGCGCATAGGCAAGTAGCACCTCACCCGCATCCGTCGGCTGCAGATGCCGACCCACCTTGCGCACCAGCGCCACATCGCACTGCTGCTCCAGTTTTTTCAACTGTGCGCTGGCCGCCGAAGTAGATCGGTGCAGCCGCTCCGCCGCCAGCGCGAAGCTGCCCAGCTCGATACCCAGCACAAAGGTACGCAGAGCATCCAGATCAAAGCTGATCGTCTTCAAACAATAGTCCTGAATTAGTGGATTATAGGTACCAATATTTTCGATATTCAGAACCGACAGATCATCCCACAATGGCATCCGCTTCACCAGTAATCAGCAGCCTCAGCAAGGAGCAAAGTGATGCCCAGCTTTCCACCGGAAGACCCGCTTGATCAGATCCAGTCACTGGCACCGGAGTTTGTGGAGATAACCCGCGACCTCGTCTTCGGCCAGGTCTGGCAGGAAACCACCCTGTCGCCGCGAGAGCGCAGCCTGATCACCCTGGCTGCCCTGACGGTTCTCAACCGCGTTGAGCAGCAACCCGTTCATTTGCAGAGAGCGCTCGACAACGGTCTGAGCATCGATGAGATAGCCGCTGCGATCACTCATCTGGCGTTTTATGGCGGCTGGCCTTGCAGCGTCAGCGCCTTCACCCGGCTGGCCGAATTCAAGCAGGCCAAGGAGTCAGCATGCCCCTAACACGTATTGCACTGCCCGCAGGCCGTAGCGCCGACTTTCGCCATCAGGTTTCAGTGATTCTGCAGCAAACCCTGGAGAAGACTTTTGCCGTGCCGCCCGGTGACTGCTTCCAGCTGTTTGATGAATACCCGCCGGGGATGAGAGTGCTCGAGCCCGATTACCTGAGTTCTGGTCGCAGCGAAAACTGCCTGATATTCCAGATCAGCGCCGGCAGACCACGCACCGCGCAGCAAAAAAAGGCGCTTTACCAAACCCTGTGCGGCCGTCTGAACCGGGAGCTCGGCATCAACACGGCCGATGTCATGATCCTGATTAAGTTCAACCAGGCGGAAGACTGGTCCTTTTCTGAAGGACGGGCACTGACAGAGGAGACAACCTGATGCTGGCGACACAGTACAGCTTTACCCTGCCGGCGGATTACGATATGGAGCGGATCGAACAGCGCATTCGCGATAACGGTCACCGCCTGAACGGCTTTGAGGGACTGGCGATGAAACTCTACCTCTATGCCAGAAAGGACGATCCGGAGTGCGCCAGTGAGCTTAACCTGTATGCACCGCTCTATCTCTGGCGAAACGTTAAGGGGATCAACCGCTTTCTGAAGAGCGAGGGGTTTGCCGCACTCAGCGCCCAGTTCGGTCGCCCCCGCGTCGATGTCTGGCTGGTGGAGCACGCAACGGAGCTTGGCAGGGAGGAAAACCCTGGGTTCGCCAGCCGCAGGATTATTCCTTACGAAAGCGCCCTGGCCAGCAACAAGCCACAGCTGATCGCCAACGACTACAGCGACTGGCGTCGGCTAGAAGTCACACTGGCTAATCAGCCCCAGGAAGCGTTAGCAGGTGAAGTCCAGCATTACCGGATCGGCTATATCGCCAGGGGCTGAGCCAGCCACAAAAAAACGCGCCATCACCGGCGCGTTTTTGGTTTCTGGCGTTAGACAATCAGGCCGCGTGCTCGCGAATCACCGCAGAGCGATTCATGGCGCTGATAATCGCGTTCAGCGAGGCACTGACGGTGTCGGGGTCAAAAGCCACACCGACCACACGCTCACCACCGGCATTAAGCTGCACATAGGTGATCGCTTCGGCATCGGAGCCCTCACCCAAGGCGTGCTCGGAGTAGTCAACCACGTTGATCGAGTCCCCGGTGGCACGCTGCCAGGCATCGGCGAAGGCCGAGATGGCACCGTCGCCCTCACCGGTGATGGTGCGTACCTCACCGTTAAAGATCACCTCAGCACTGATGCGTTCACCCTCTTCGCTCTCGATGCGGTAGCTCTTCAGCTGCACCGGATCCGCGTCTGCCACGAAGTTATCGCAGAACAGCTGATAGATCTCGGCACTGGTAATCTCCTTGCCCTTGGCTTCGCTGGCCTTCTGTACCAACGGGGACAGCTCAAGCTGCACCCAGCGCGGCAGGCGGATACCGTAGTCACGCTCCAGCAGGAACGACATGCCGCCCTTGCCGGACTGGCTGTTCACGCGGATCACCGCCTCGTAGCTGCGACCGATATCCCTCGGATCGATCGGCAGGTAAGCCACCTGCCAGTGCTCATCCGGCTGCTGACGGTGCAGACATTTCTGGATCGCATCCTGGTGGCTGCCAGAGAACGCGGTGTAAACCAGCTCGCCCACCCAGGGGTGACGCGGGTGCACCGGCATCTGGGTGCACTCGGTGTAGACCGCAATCATCTCGTCCGGGTTGGAAAGATCCAGCTCTGGATCTACACCCTGGCTGTAGAGGTTCATCGCCATGGTGACGATATCCATATTGCCGGTGCGCTCACCGTTACCCATCAGGGTACCTTCAACACGGTCGGCACCTGCCAGCATCGCCAGCTCCGCCGCCGCCACGGCACAGCCGCGGTCGTTGTGGGTATGCACCGATACCTGGATGCTGTCGCGCTTGCTGACCCGGTTACAGAAGTACTCGATCTGGTCGGCAAAGATGTTCGGCGTGGTGTTCTCCACGGTAGACGGCAGGTTGATAATGCACGGGCGCTCCGGCGTCGGCTGCCACACATCGATCACCGCATCACACACCTCAACGGCGTAGTCGATCTCGGTACCGGTAAAGCTTTCCGGCGAGTACTGGAACTTCCACTCGGTGTCAGGGTATGCCTCGGCGCCCTCTTTCACCCACTTCGCGCCCTGCACCGCGATGGCAGTAATGCCGTCGCAGTCCTTATTGAAGACGCGCTCACGCTGCACCGTGGAGGTGGAGTTGTAGACGTGCACGATGGCGTGCTTCACGCCCTCCAGCGCCTGGTACGTGCGGTCGATCAGCTCTTTACGCGCCTGTACCAATACCTGGATGGTCACGTCTTCGGGAATCTGGTCCTCCTCGATCAACCAACGTACGAAGTCGTAGTCCGGCTGGCTCGCGGAGGGGAAACCAACTTCGATCTCTTTCAGGCCGATCTTAACCAGCAGAGCCCAGAGACGCTTTTTCTGAGCCACGCTCATCGGGTCCAGTAGCGCCTGGTTACCGTCCCGGAGATCGACACTGGCCCAACGCGGTGCGTGGGTAAGAGTACGATCCGGCCACTGGCGATTCTGCAATTTAACGGCAGGAGCCGGCTGGTAACGCTGATGGTTAAAAACGGTCATGGGATGATCCCTTGTATCTGAATGAGTTCGATTATCTGTCCTTGTGGGCCCGTCTGTGGGCCTGTTTCCTCTCGGCTCTTGTGAAGCCTCGTCACCTTGTCACCCGGGTAGGGAGAGTTGGCGAAAAGGGTGTCGCTCCTGGATGGTGGCCCGACACCTCTACCTTTCGGTAAACATCGTCTTGGTAAGTCGATAAGGAATAGTCTACGGAAAAGGCAGGGGCAGATGATTGCAAAGTTGCGCCGATATAGATTTATTTGGCAATATCATTCCAATTAGTGGGATTAAATGAGCAATAAATAACAACACTTAAAAAATTGAAGGCAGAGTATGCGTATCGACCGACAAGACCGCCACATTCTGGAGATTCTGCAGACCGAAGGCCGCATCAGTAATCAGGAGCTCGCCGACCGCGTGGGGCTCTCTCCCTCGCCCTGCCTGCGCCGGGTGCGCGCGCTGGAGGAATCGGGCCTGATTACCGGCTATCGCGCCATTCTCGATGCGAAAGAGATGGGGCTGACCCTGATGGCACTGCTGCATATCTCCATGGACCGCCATACGCCGGAGCGCTTTGAGAACTTCGACAAAACCGTGCGCGCCATCCCCGAGGTGCTGGAGTGCCTGCTGATTACCGGCCAGGATGCGGATTACCAGATCAAGGTGATCGTGCACGATATGGAGGCGTACCAGGACCTGCTGCTGAACAAGATCACCCGCATCGAGGGGGTCACCGGTGCTCACTCCAGCTTCGTGCTGCGCACCATCGTCAACAAGACGGCGATTCCGATCCCGGAGCAGCTTTGATAGGCTCTGCGCCTTTCCCTATCAGGCTTTACCATGTACACCCTTCGCCCCTATCAACAGGACGCCGTCGACGCCACGCTGAACCACTTTCGCAAAAGCGATGCGGCGGCGGTGATCGTGCTGCCCACCGGCGCGGGCAAAAGCCTGGTCATCGCCGAGCTGACCCGACTGGCGCGGCGCCGCATCCTGGTGCTGGCCCATGTGCGCGAACTGGTGGAGCAGAACCACGCCAAATACACCGCACTGGGGATGGATGGTGGCATCTTTTCCGCGGGGCTTGGACGCCGGGACAACGAGCACCAGGTCACTTTTGCCAGTGTGCAGTCCCTGGCGCGCAACCTGGACAGTTTCGACGATCAGTTTTCCCTGTTGATCATCGACGAGTGTCACCGCGTCAGCGACGACGAGAACTCCCAGTACCAGCAGATTATTGCGCACCTGAAAGAACGGAATCCGGGACTTAAGGTACTGGGGCTCACCGCCACCCCCTATCGCCTGGGTTACGGCTGGATCTACCAATACCACCATCGCGGCATGGTGCGCGCCGAAGAGGAACGCCTGTTCCAGCACTGCATCTACGAGCTGCCGCTACCCTTTATGATCAAGCAGGGCTATCTTACCGAGCCGAAACTGATCGACGCAGCGATCGCCCACTACGACTTCTCATCCCTGCAGCCCAGCGACAGCGGCAGCTATAACGAGACCGAGCTAAACAGCCTGATCGCCAAGCACCCACGGGTCACCCGGGCGATCTGCGAGCAGATCATGGAGTTTGGCGGCCAGCGCGAAGGCGTGATGATCTTCGCCGCCACTGTGCGCCACGCCCAGGAGATCATCGGTTACCTGCCGAAGGATGAATCTGCCCTGATTATCGGTGATACCGAGTCCGATGAGCGCGAGCGACTGATCCAGGCGTTTAAACAGAAACAGATCCGTTATCTGGTTAACGTGGCGGTGCTGACCACCGGTTTCGATGCACCCCATGTGGATATGATCGCAATCCTGAGGCCCACCGCCTCGGTGAGCCTGTTCCAGCAGATCGTCGGTCGCGGCCTGCGCCTGAGCCCGGGCAAAACCGACTGCCTGATTATCGATTACGCCAGCTCCGGCTTTGATCTGTTTCACCCCGAGGTGGGTAAACCCAGGCCCGATTCAAACTCAGAGCCGGTGCAGGTGTTCTGCCCCGGCTGCGGCCACGCCAATATCTTCTGGGGCAAGACCGATGCCGAGGGCCAGGTGATCGAACACTTTGGCCGCCGTTGCCAGGGCCTGCTTGAGATGGAGGGGGAAACACCACAGCAGTGCGATTACCGGTTCCGCTTCAAGGAGTGCCCCCACTGCGGCGCCGAGAACGATATCGCCGCACGCAACTGCCACCAGTGTGGCGAAGCGGTGGTGGACCCGGATGATCTGCTCAAACGCGCCCTGCAGCTAAAGGATGCGCTGGTGATCCGCTGCGCCGGTGTCAGCTTCAGCAACACCAACGGCCGGCTGAGGATCATCTATCACGACGAGCAGGGAGAAGAGCTGAGCGAAAGCTTCGATCTGACCCATAACGGCCAGCGCGGCGTGTTCAACCGGCTGTTTGGCAGACGCTTTGGCGACGGAGCCAAGCCACAGAAGTTTCAGTCCGCCGATGAAGTGGTCAGCCAGTCAGAGGGCTTTCGAGCGCCGGACTTTGTGATTGCCCGCAAGGTGGGACGGGGCCAGAACAGCCACTGGCGGGTGCGGGAGCGGTTGTTTGATTATGAGGGGAAATATCGGAAGGCGAATCAGTTGTAGGGATTAGCTCGAACCGCCCCGACAACTTGATCGGCTGCGCCGATTCCTCTGTGCTTCTCGTCTAAAAGAGCGGGATCGACTCTTCACCTTAAGGGAAGTCGCCCCTGCGCGGCTCAGACAGCCTTTCCCTTGTTTCTCTTTCAGTCTGCGATGCTCGGCTGCGCTGAAGGGGAAAACTGGTGCGCTCAGAGAGTCAGCACTAAATTCAACCTCATCATTTTCAAGGCACAGAAAAGCACACCGCTGCACTAAGATTGAGATTTCGCTTTCTCGCGCTTGAGAGCATCGGAAAGGCTCTCCTCCGGCCCTATCAATATCGGCACATAGCGAACGGCAAACAGCACGAAAGCGATCAGCCAGGCGGTGCCGGCGAGCATCATCAGCATCAGGGAAAACTGCGGTAGCAGGGCCGAGAGGATTCGGGTCAACGCGGCCAGGTGAATGGCCAAAAAGCTCAACGACATCAGCACGCCCGCTCTCAATTCACGGTTGGTATGCCCCAACGCTGCCCGTGACGCTACGGCCAGGATCATGCCGCCCATGGCGCCCACAGCCAGGGCGTGGATTCCAGCCGTTACCGGCACAGCGGCGGTGAACGAGGATAAGCCCAGCAGTACAAAGCCGATGCCCACCCAGAGATAGCCCAGGTGCAGCGCGAACAGCAGCGGTTCGGCGATGCTGGTCAGCCCGCGCCAGCGCAGCAGACGAGCGATCTGTAGACCACCGGCCATTATTAGCAGCACGCCAGATACCGGAGGAGCCGCCTGGGTCACCCAGGCTAGCGTCGCCAACAGAGAGAACCCTACGGCGAGCCGATCTATCCAGCCAAACCCTGCCGGCATCTTCGACTTGTCGGCCTGCTGGCGTATCAACCAGTTGCGGGTAAACGCCGGCGTGATGCGACCACCGATCAGCGAGATCAGCAGCGCCATCAGCAACACCTGGGATTCCAACAGATGCAGACGATCAATGGCGCCAAGCTGGAACAGCAGGCTGAACCCCGCCATCACCGCCAGGGCCAGAATCACTACCCCGTTGCGTTTATTGCGGCTGATCAGCACCTCTCGTCCAACCAGCGTCGCCAGCAATACCCAGTAACCGGTGTTGGCCAATGTCAGCAGCCATACCGAGCCGTTACCGCTCCAAACCAAGGCCCGACCGGCGATCCATAACAGCGTCAGCGCCAGCAGCGGTGCGCCCTGAACCGGCGGTCGACTGGTCCATTTCGCCACCGCTGCCAGCAGGAAGCCGCCCACCGCCGCACCGACAAAGCCAAACAGCATCTCGTGACCATGCCAGGCAACTGGGCCCCAGCCGGGTGGCGACGCAGGCAGCAGGGCTCCGCCCAGGTAGGCGAGCCAGAGCAGCATGATGACAATCGCCTGAACAGCGCAGGCAAGAAACAGGGGCCGAAAACCGTTACTGAACAGCCGGGCCCAGGCGTTCTTTGGCTCTTGAGGGGGTGATACAAGCATCAGCTAACTCCGATCAACAGGTGCGACAACGCCGGCTTTTAGAATGCATAACTTTAATATGCATAATATTTACACCTTCGCAGCACTGCCCAGACAGCACTGACTCACATTAACCTGATCCAGGTCAGGCGTTCCCCCAGGTTATGCGGTTCTCCCGGATACAAGGCCACAACTGACGCCGGTATACTGAAGGGATACCCAGAAGCCCTGACTTCGGCCCCGGCCTGCCTCTTGCGTTTTTACAGACCTGGCTGCTTTAAGCTGCAGCAAACATCGGGACTTTCTATAGGGACTTTCGATCTGGACTGCCCATCGGGACTTCCCATCGGGGCTTCCCATCGGGGCTTCCCATCAGGCCATCGGGACCTTCCGCGCCAAAGCTTGGAGCATTGAACCATGCAACTGACCAAATATACGGATTTTGCCCTGCGCACGCTGATCTTCCTCGGCATACAACCCGCAGGAGAGCGGGTGACAATTACGCAGGTGTCGGAGCATTTCGATATTCCCCGCAACCACCTGATCAAGATCGTTCACCACCTGGCGAAAGAGGGTTTCATCGATACCGTCCGCGGCAAAGGCGGCGGCATCCGGTTGGGCATGTCCGCAGAGGAGATCAACCTGCGCGACCTGATCCAGGCCACTGAAGAAACACTGCGGCCGGTTAACTGCGCACACCCGCGCTGCCCCATCGTCGGTCAGTGTGGGCTGAGGGGAATCCTGTTCGACGCCCAGGAAGCCTTTCTTAAAGAGCTGGCAAAACACAGCCTGGCTGATCTGTGCGGCCCAGAGCGCAACCTTTCCCAGCTACTTTATCCGCCTGAGGATACCCGGATGCGGGCTCAGGCCTGATCCCGCTGGGCAATTGACTCAAGCGCGGCCGCCAGAGTTGGGGTAAAACTCAGGCGGCCCTGCTGAGGCTGGATACCAGCCCGGGCCAGCGCCCGTAAAGGCTGAAACTGCAGATCCGCCACCACCAGCTCTATTCCTCGCGCTTCGCATTCCGCTCTGAAACGAGAGAATCCGCTCAGACCGCCGGCATCCAGCAGCGGCACCGCATCCATATACAGCACCAGCCCCCGCGTATCCGTGGCCAGTTCCGCCACCTCATCAAACACACGCTCCGCCGCTGCGAAGAACAGCGGCCCGGTCACCTTGAACACCCGCCAGCCCTCCGGCAGCGCTTCCGGTACATGTTTACGCTGGGCAGAGATATCGTTCACACGGGTCATCCCGGCGATATCGCGCATGAACAGCAACGAGGCCAACACGATCCCGGTAGAAATGGCGATCACCATATCGAACAGCACCGTCAGCGAAAGACAGGTAAGCAGCACCAGAATATCGCCCAGCGGCGCGCGCCGGAACAGCGCCATCACCTTGGCCGCCTCACTCATATTCCAGGCCACGATCAGTAACAGTGCTGCCATGCTGGCCATCGGCAGCCAGGCCAGCGCCGGCGCCAGCAACAGCAAGCCCGCCAGCACCACCAGAGCATGGATGGCACTGGCAAAAGGCGAGCGCGCGCCTGCGCGATAGTTAGCCGCCGAACGCGCAATGGCGGCTGTAGCGGTAATGCCGCCAAAGAAAGGCGCCACCAGGTTACCCAACCCCTGACCGAGCAGCTCACCGTTGGCGTGGTGGCGTTTGCCAGTCATGCCGTCCAGCACCACCGCACATAGGAGTGATTCGATGGCTCCAAGCATGGCGATGGAGAACGCTGCCGGCAGCAACGCCTGCACCGTCGCCCAACTCAGCTCAAAAGGCTCGCCATTCGGCCCCGTTTGCAGCCAGGGCCACTCGAAGGCCGGCAGCATCGGCGGTATCCCCTGCCCCGTCGAGCCATCCGGCAACAGAAAGGAGAAGCGGCTGCCGATCGTATCTATGCCGGCACCCTGCTGATTCAGCCAGTACGCCAGCCCAGTACCCACCAGCAGTGCCGGCAGATGACCCGGCACCGGCAGCCGCAGACGTGGCCAGAGAATGAGCACCGCCAGGGTCAGTCCCGCCACCAGAGCATTGGCCCAATGCCACTGCGGCAGCCTGTGCAGCAGCTCGGGCAGTTTTTCCAGGTAATGCGACGGCAGCCCTTCGCTGGAAAAGCCCAGCAGGTCGGGCAATTGCAGCGTAGCGATGACGATAGCAATACCGGCGGTAAAGCCAAGGGTGACCGACTCTGGGATGTACTCGATCAGCCGCCCCAGTCGTGCCAGCGCCAGGGCGATCAGAATTAGCCCCGCCATGACTGATGCCAGCAACAGGCCAGCAAGACCAAATTGCTGGGAGACGGGATAGAGAATGACCACAAAGGCCGCGGTCGGACCGGACACACTGAACCGGGAGCCGCCGGCCAGGGCAATCAGAAAACCGGCAATGATCGCGGTATAGAGGCCGTTCTCCGGCCGCACGCCACTGGCAATCGCCAGCGCCATCGATAACGGGATGGCGATGATACCGACGGTAATGCCAGCGACCAGATCGGCGATCAGATCCCGTCCCTGATACCTGCCGGACAGCGTTTCTCTCAACGCGCTGGCAAAAGAGAGGCTGTGCAACCGGGTTCGACGGGACGACATCGCGGGGAAGTCCTTTAACTTTTTATGGAAATTGGATAAACATTACAGTTGCCTTTGATTAAAATGCAATGTTAATCAAATTAACATATGGTCTAAATGAGACCCCCGATAGACAGTTCCAAAGGACTTCACCATGGAAAAACGCACCGCACGCCTGACTCTGCTGATCGACCCGAATAAAAAGGCGGTGTTTGAAAAACTCTGTTCCGAGCAGGATGTAACGCCTTCGCAGATGGTCAGGAAGTTCATCCGTGACTTTATCGAGGAAAACCTGGGACCGGATTGGAGAGACCTGGTGCTTAACGACGATAGCGCTGATATGGACAACAAATAAACACACAATTGCAAGGTTTATTAAGCCAGCCTCGCAGAGTAGAATTCGCGCAATTTTTGATCACCCCTCGATCTTCAATTCCTAACTTTCCAACACTCCTGGAGCTATTGAATGCGTCTTGCCGAAGCAGAAAGCCTGATGCTGAACATCGGCCTGGTGATTTTCGCCGGTTTCATCTTCTTCATCATTTATGACCTGGCCAAGAAATCTAAAGCCGGCAAATTTGGCACCCTGGTACTGTTTTTTGCCCTCGGCCTGGGTCTGGCCGCTTTCCTGCTCAAGACAGTGGTTGTCGAAATGATTGAGGGCGGGCACGTCTAGACGCCCCGTCGCCGGCGGCGGTGATACTGCCACCTGCCGCCCGTCGGCTGGGGTTCGCCTCTCCCCCCTCCCTGGGTTATAGTCCCTGCAAAATAAACGCGCAGGGAGCTGTCGATGGATCCGGTTCTGATTACCCTTCTGGTTATCGTTGCACTGATCGTTATCTACACGATCTTCATCTATAACCACCTGGTGCGGCTCAAGCACAACGTCTCCCGAGCCTTCGCCAATATCGATGTGCTGCTCAAACAGCGCCATGACGAGCTGCCCAAACTGGTGGAAACCTGCAAGCAGCATATGGGCTATGAGCAGAAGACCCTGGAAGCGGTAATGAAGGCCCGTTCGGCCGTGGCCAGCGCCAGCGATCGCGGCGATATCAAGGCACTGGGCCAGGCGGAAAGCCAGCTGCGCCTTGGCCTTGGCAACCTGTTTGCCGTGGCAGAGGATTACCCGGAACTGACCGCCAGCGAATCCTTCATGCATCTGCACAGCCGCATCAGCGGGCTGGAATCCTCCATCGCCGACCGCCGTGAGTTCTATAATGAGTCGGTGAATCTCTATAACATCCGCATCGAACAGTTCCCGGATATTATCGTCGCCCGCCGCCTGGGCTTCACCGGCGCCACCCTGCTGGAGTTTACCGAAGCGGAAAAAGCCGATGTGGATATGAAGTCTCTGTTCAGCTGAGATCCCCTGAAGTCTACCGAGCTCAACTGAGGCCGCTATGCTGCTTGATCTGGATGTCGATTCTCAGGAACGGCTGTTTGGCCTGCTGTTCTGCGTTATCGGTTTTCTTGTCTGTGTGTTTTTCGGGTTTCGCCGCTTCAGCCATTACCGTTTGATCGCCGACACCCCTACCGCCCTGATCCGCTCTGCACCCCAGGGTTATGTGGAGATCAGCGGCCAGGTGATCGCCGGTGAGGGCGGCCAGCTGCGCTCGCCGCTATCCGGTCGCCCCTGCGTCTGGTATCGCATTAAAATCGACCGTTACCAGCGCAACAGCAACAATAAGGGAGGTCGCTGGCGTTCGGTACGCCGGGAAACCTCGACCCAGTGGTTCCAGATCAATGATGGCACCGGCACCTGCCTGATCGACCCGGAAGGCGCCCATGCCAGTACCCAGCATAAAAAGGTCTGGTTCGGCAGCAGCGAGATGCCGGGACCGGTGCTTTCAACTACCTCATTCCAGCAGTACAGCGCCAAGATCGTCGGCAGCGTTGGCGGCGGTCGCTACCGCTACACCGAAGAACTTATCTTTGAACATGAGCGCGTCTTCACCCTCGGTGCCTTTCGTAGCGTCGGCGGCGGCCGTGAGCGCCTGGACCTGAAAGCCGCCAGTACCGAGATCCTGCGCGACTGGAAAGCGGACCAGGCGGCATTGATTGGCCGCTTTGATGCCGATGGCGACGGCAAGATCGATCAGCAGGAGTGGAAAGAGGCGCGCAAAGAGGCGATCAAGCAGGCCAAACTACAGCAGCGGGAGATGGACAAGCGCCCCACCCTGCATGTGTTGGGGGACCCTAATGAGCAGGGTCAGCCGTTTCTGCTGACCACACACGATGAAGATGGCCTGCTGAAGCGGTTCCGCTGGCAGCTGGGTGGTTTTATGGCATGTGCTTTGCTTGCATTCTGGATAGGACTTGAGCTGCTGTTGACGACCCCGGTCTGAGCCAGAGCCCACGTCAGCCGTTGAGGAACCTGACAGCCAGAGAGGCGGCAAGCGATGACCTCAAACCGCAACCCTGTACACTATATGCAACACCCGGCAAACATCAGCCTGGAGCTGACGCCCCTGCATAAGCAGTCCTGCGCCACTCCACCGCTACCACTGGGCCTTATCTGTAACACCGACAAGCCATTTCACACCGGTGGACGCGTCACTATTGCAGCGCCGAAACAGGCGCCAGATCTGTGCATCGAGGGTGAAATCGCCTGGTGCCGTGCCCATAGCGGGGGCTACCAGGTCGGCGTTGCCTTCCACAGCTCCGATGATCTCTACAAGATCCGAATGCTGGAACAGCTCTGTCATATCGAAGACTACCGTCGCACCCATCCATCGCGAAACCATCCCGGCCAGCAGGGAGCTGCACTGGAGTGGATCGAGAAATTCGCCGCTCATTTCCCGACAGATGGCCTATAATGGGCAGTCGACGTCAACCAACTGAGTGTAGGACATGCAACAAAAAGTGGTACAGGTAGGCGATATCGCCATCGGCAACGATCAGCCCATGGTTCTTTTCGGCGGCATGAACGTGCTGGAATCGCGCGATCTGGCGATGAAAATCGCCGAGCACTATGTCGAAGTCACCAATAAGCTGAAGATCCCTTACGTCTTCAAGGCATCCTTCGACAAGGCTAACCGCTCCTCCCTGAACTCCTTCCGCGGCCCCGGCATGGAAGAGGGTCTGAAAATTCTCGAAGAGGTGAAATCCACCTTCAACGTCCCGCTGATCACCGATGTGCACGAGCCTTACCAGGCGGCACCGGTGGCCGAAGTGTGCGATATCATTCAGTTGCCCGCGTTCCTCTCCCGCCAGACCGACCTGGTCGTGGCGATGGCGGAAACCGGTGCCGCCATCAATATCAAGAAGGCTCAGTTCCTGGCTCCCCAGGAGATGCGCCACATCCTGCATAAGTGCAAGGAAGCCGGCAACGACCGACTGATCCTGTGCGAACGCGGTACCAGCTTTGGCTACAACAACCTGGTGGTCGACATGCTCGGCTTCAGCGTGATGAAAGAGTTCGGCTACCCGGTGATGTTCGACGCCACCCACGCTCTGCAGATGCCGGGTGGTCGCTCCGACTCCGCTGATGGCCGTCGTGCACTGGTGGCCCAGCTGTCCCGTGCCGGTCTTTCTCAGGGCATCGCTGGTCTGTTCCTGGAAGCACACCCGAACCCCGCCGAAGCCAAGTGCGACGGCCCCTGCGCTCTGCCGCTGGATAAACTGGAGCCGTACCTGGCCCAGATGAAAGCGATCGATGAACTGGTGAAGCAGTTCCCGGCGCTGGACACCTCCGGCTGAGGCACTAGTCAACAGGTTCAGCTAATCAGGTTCAGTCTGCTCAGGAACACAGGTTATGGACAACGCGACCGCCTCTCTTCTGGCATCCCTGAAGCCTGAACAGGTACTGGGGCCGGATCACCACAGGTTTCGACTGAAAAACCTTCAGGCGCCCCATGCCCTGGGCTCGTTCTGGGAGGCGGACGATCTGTCCACCACCCAGCCGACCCCGGTTAACCTGCTCTTCCTCGATGCATCCCTGCTGGCCCAGTCAGGGTTTGGCGATAAATTCCGCACTCTGCTGAACCAGAACCGCAACCTGAAGGACAAGCATGCTGCCCGCTGCTACGGCCTGTTCGCCTGGCGCGGCCTACTGTTTGCTTCCTGGGAAGCGATGGACGGGCTGACGCTGGCCGGCATGTTCGGCTCCGGCAGCGCTCGTAAGCTCAAGGATAAGCAGAAGCAGGGCCTGGTGACCCAGGTGGGCAGCACACTTGAGGGCGCGCTGCGCCAGAGCGGCAATTCCCACGCCACGCTCTGCCCCGAGCTTATCTACGTCAACCGCAGCAACGGCGTGCGCGTGATGGGGTTCGGCTGGCGTGAGCTAATCGATCCGATCAACGCTAAACTGCCGCAACCGCTGAGCTACCCCGCCTGGCAGTCCCCCGAAGCCTTTCATCCCTACCCGCTGACAAACACCGAAGATGTCTACGCACTCGCCTGCCTGGTCTACCAGCTATACGCCGGCCGGCCGGCCTTTACCGCCGCTGAAGACGAAAGCAGTCGTGAACGGGAGCTGAAAGCCCCCTCCGGGCTATCCAAAGATCAGTGGCGGGTACTGAAAACCGCTTTGGACGAAGATCCGGAAGTACGGCCGAAAAGTCCGCTGGAACTGGTTCGCCAGCTCTACCAGCCGGAACCGGAAAAACCGGCCGAGCCGGAGATCAGCGAAGAGGCAGAGCTGCCCGAAACGGCGGATGACGTTACCACCAAAGACAGCTCCGAAAAAAACAGGCGCTTTAGCCTGCCCCGTTTACCGGCTCTGCCGCCGTGGAGCAAACCCGCAGCCCTGGGCGCAGGACTGTTCGCAGCCGGCTTTGTGTTCGGTTACCTGCTCTCGCCCGATGACGCGCCGGACGCTGACACCCTCGCCGGTGTCACCGCCCCACTGGCAGCGGAAAACCAGCAGCTCAGAGAAGAGTTACAGCAACTTCAGGCGAGCTATCAGAACCTCGAGCAAAGCGCCCAAACAGAGTCTGCAGCGACAGAATCTGACAAAGATGATCCAACAAATAGTCAAAATCTGACACTCGAAGACGCCTCCGGCCCCGTTGTCGAGTCAGCAGAAGCGCTGCGCAACGCCGACAAACCCGCCGATAACCTCACCGTGTTCCGTGATGAATGGGATGGCGGCGGCTTTGCTCCGCAGATGGTGGTGATCCCCAAAGGGCGCTTCCAGATGGGCGATCTGCACGGCCAGGGCGACGACAACGAATACCCGGTGCATGAGGTGGTTCTCAGCACCAGCTTCGCCTTCAGCCGCCATGAGGTCACCTTTGCCGAATACGACCAGTTTGCCGAAGCCACCGGCCGCTCCCTGCCAGCCGATGAGGGCTGGGGGCGCGGCGAACTGCCGGTGGTGAATGTGAGCTGGAACGACGCCAATGCCTACGCCCGCTGGCTTACTGAGATTACCGGCCAGCCCTATCGCCTGCCCACCGAGGCTGAGTGGGAGTACGTTGCCCGTGCCGGTACCGAGACCATCTACTGGTGGGGAGATGAACTCACACCCGAGATGGCGGTCTGTGATGGATGTGGAACTCAGTGGGACGCGACCCAGCCATCGCCGGTTGGCAGCACCCCCGCCAACCCCTGGGGTATCCATGATATGAATGGCAACGTGGATGAATGGGTGGCCGACTGCTATCTGCCGAGGTACAACAGTACCCCGACAAACGGCACTGCCCATCAGTCATCCGGCTGTGACCAGCGCGTTATGCGTGGCGGCTCCTGGTTTGATATTCCCCGGGTGATCCGTTCCGCCAGCCGCTACCGCCACCCGCCGGCCACTAGTCGCAACAGCTGGGGATTCCGGGTCGCTCTTGACCTGCCGGCCTCCCCCTGACGCTGGAGACCTATCGCACGGTTCATAGCGTCTCCAGACAGCGTACAAGGAGATAGTATGTTCCACCCCAAGCCCAAGCATTTCATCCCTTTCAGCCTTGCCCCGCTGGGTCTGGCGCTGCTCAGCCAGGGCGCGCTGGCAGCCCCTGATCTTGTGCTGGATGCCGAAGATCGCAGCAGCCGTATCCTGACCATCTACCAGCAGGATCTGGCGCTGTTCAATGAAATCTACCCGCTGACTCTCGACACCACCGCTGCCGAAATCCGCCTGGACGATATCAGCAACCGGCTCCAGCCCGACTCTATTTTCGCTACCGGTATCGGCCCCCTGCGTCGCATCGAACTGGGTGGTTCCAACCCCGGCTTCAGCCAGCGTCTGCAGGATCTGCAGGGTGAAGAAATAGAGCTGATCCACCAGGATGGCGCCACCGATCCACGCCAGGTGACACTGCTGTTTGTTGAGGGCTCAGGCATTCAGGTCGCTGATAACGGCGCCACTGAATTTATTCCCTTTACCGGTCCCTGGCGCATCCGCATTCCCGGCACCGACCAACCCACCTCCGGTGCACAGCTATCGCTGATGGGCAGCGGCGAACCGGGCAATCAGCTCGAGCTGAGCTATCTAGCCAACGGATTGAGCTGGCAAGCCGGTTATCAACTTGAGATTCTGTCCGCAGGCAAACAGATTCGGCTGGAAGGACGCGCAACGCTGACCAATAACAGCGGCACCGACCTGGAAGCCGCCGAGGTGCGCCTGCTGGCGGGCAAGGTCAACCAGCCTAACAACGGCCGGGTACCGGTTTACGCCATGGCTGCCAAGCTGGAAATGGGCGCCGCTGACGCGGCTCCAAACCGGGAAACAACCCAGGACTATCAGCTCTACCCCCTGCCGGAACCGGTCAGCCTCAAACAGGGCGCCAGCATCAGCGTACCGCTACAGGCTCCCATCGAGATGGCATTGAGCAGCGACTACCGGTTTGATCAATCTGTCTACGGTGGCGCACAGGCCCAATCCCAGGTCGGACATCCGCGTCACGATATCAGTTTTACTCTACCCAACGATGAGACAGCCGATGTACCTCTGCCTGGGGGCTCTGCACGCGTCTACAGAGAAGTGGAAAATCGCGGCCTCACCTACGTGGGTGGTCAGCAGCTAGGTGACACCGCCGCCGGTGAAGAGGTGACGCTGACGCTGGGCGAAGCCTTTGACCTGACCGTAGAAACGGAGCAAACCGAGTTTCAGCGCCAGGGGGCCAATACGGTGGTCGGCTACAAAGTCAGCATCCGCAATAGCGGCAAAGAAGACCGCACGCTGGATTACCGCGCTATTTTCAATCAGCCTCGCATCATGCTGGCCAGCAGCGAACGTGGCGAAGATATCGGAGCTATTCAGTCCTGGACCCTGGATATCCCCGCCGGGGGTGAGAAGATACTGGAGTACAGCGTAAGACTGCTGCGTAACTAAGATTTTCCCACTCAAGCATGATCAGGCGGGCGAGCTGCGTTCCTGCAGCGCCCGCCAGTGTTCCGCCCTGGCCGAATCCGCGGCTTCACCCAAACCACCCTCTTCATAAACCGCACACATCCGCTTCAGCGCCAGCGGATGCCCCTGCTCGGCGGCGGCCCGGTAACAGCAAAGGCTTTCAGCGGGTTTTACCGGAAAGTAGTGTTCAAAGCCGGACTCATGAATCCGACCCATCTGATACAGCGCCTTGATATCTCCTTTTTCTGCCGCTCGCTGCAGATAGATAGCGCCCTGGATACGACTGGCGAGATCCTCGCCGCGAAAATGCAGTAGATGGCCATAAACTGAAAGCGCCCTGACACTGCCGCTTTCCGCGGCAACGCGGAACAGCTTCATCGCCAGGGTGTGACGCCAGCGCGCCCGCTTGAATAAAGGACTTCGGAAGATGGCAAAGGCGATCCAGAAAATAACCGGCGATAACCACCGCATCAACGTCCGCATCGGAACTCCATGTTGGTCGGGGAGAAAGCTGAAAAAGGTCAATCTACAGGAGCATGCTGAACTCTAAAAGCGTGAACTCCTTAGATTATATGAACTCTATTTTTTATAACCTTATTCAAAGACTGTATGAGCAAACCGCGCCAGATTGGTTACACTGTTGGCCTGTAAACCGGAATATCTGAACGAATCGATTCCGGTGCGGTTCCAACTATTCCAGGCAATAGACCTGGCGTCTAACTAGGGCAAACCGGTTAGCGCAAACCGGCTTCAAGGAACAGGAGAGCTATGAACATCTACGACGATAATTCACAGACAATCGGCAACACTCCTCTGGTGCGTCTGAAGCACCTCTGGCCCGCCGGCAACCTTTACGCAAAACTGGAATCGCGCAACCCGGCAGGCTCCGTAAAATGCCGTATCGGCGCCAGCATGATCAACGCCGCCGAAGCCAGCGGAAAGCTGAAGGAAGGCATGACCCTGGTTGAGCCCACCAGCGGCAACACCGGTATAGGCCTGGCCTTCGTCGCCGCCGCCAAAGGTTACAAGCTGATCCTCACCATGCCCTCCTCCATGTCCCTGGAGCGTCGCAAGCTGATGAAGGCACTGGGTGCCGATATTCACCTGACCGAACCGGCCAAGGGTATGAAAGGTGCTATCGAAAAAGCCAAGGAGCTGGTCGATGGCAACCCGGACCAGTTCCTGATGCTGCAGCAGTTCGAGAATCCGGCTAACCCGGAGATCCACGAAAAGACCACCGGCCCCGAGATCTGGAAAGATACCGATGGCCAGATCGACATCCTGGTGGCTGGCGTCGGTACCGGCGGCACCATCACCGGCGTCTCCCGTTACATCAAGAAGACCCAGGGCAAGGCGATCACCTCTATCGCGGTAGAGCCGACCGATTCACCGGTAATCACCCAGACCGTTAACGGTGATGAGGTGAAACCGGCTCCGCACAAGATCCAGGGGATAGGCGCAGGCTTTGTGCCGAAAAACCTGGACCTGGAGCTGGTGGATGCCATCGAACAGGTCAGCAATGACGAAGCGATGGAAACTGCCCGCGACATTATGCAGAAAGAAGGTATTCTGGCCGGTATCTCCTGCGGCGCGGCAACTGCGGCCGCCCTGCGTATCGCTGCCAAGCCGGAGAACAAGGACAAGAACATCGTGGTGATTCTGCCAGACTCCGGCGAGCGCTACCTCTCTTCTCCGCTGTTCGCCGGTATGTTCACCGAGAACGAAACCGTTCAGTAAGAGCGACGCCCCCCGTGCAGACACAAAAAAGCCGCGAATCATCGCGGCTTTTTTCATGCGAGCCCGCACTCAGTGAATCATTTCACGAATCTGCTCATGGCTCGGGAAGGCATCGAGCTTTTCAAAACGAACGCTACGGTCGTCCGACTTGGTCAGCGTATACCAGGAAGGCTTGCGCTCTTCACCGACATAAACACCGCCCACCTCGTAGTTATCGCCATCGACACCCAGAATAGCGATGGTCTTTACACGCTGTTGCATTTCCATGTGACACCCCCAGCAGTTTATTTTTGTAGTTTATTTACACAAGTATAGCCTACCCAAAGGGGATGACAACGGTGTTAACCTGGGTCAATAGATACTTGGGATGAAATTTAAACAACAAATAGGGAGCACCAGCGGTAAAACGGCACAGCGTTTGTAGCTTAATGACAGCATTGGCGCCCGGGAATAGGCTGCAGAAGGCAGTTGGCTATGAGTCGTCGCCGGTCGCTATGGGCCGGGCGGGATCGCGGATCCATTCGCTCCAGGAGCCGGCATAGAGGCGGGAACCTTTGAGCCCTGCAGCCTCCATCGCCAGCTGGTTCACACAGGCGGTCACACCCGAGCCACACATATGCACCACCTCTTCGGGTGTACGCTCACCCAGCAGCACCTGCCAGCGCTCACGCAAGATTTCCTGCGGCAGGAAGCAACCGTCCTTGAGGTTGTCGGTAAACAGCTGATTGACCGCGCCTGGCACATGGCCGGCCACGGGATCGAGGGGCTCAACGTCACCACGGAAGCGCTCCGGCGCACGGGCATCCACCAGCAGAAAGGCCTCATCGGAAAGCATCTGCTGCAAAGAATCCGCGCTGACCACCGCATCGCTGTCGACCTGAACACTAGCCTCAGCATCGGTAACGATTGGGTCCGAACCTCCTGTTTCAACAGCACCACTGGCTGCCAGCCAGGCACTCCAGCCACCGTTCAGTACCGCAGTCTCAGCATGGCCCAACCAGCGTAACAACCACCAGCCACGGGCAGCAAACGCCGCACCCGAGTCATCGTAGAGCACCACCTGACGGCCGGACCTAAGCCCTAGGGATTTCAGTTTAGCGAGCAGCAGCCCCGGATCAGGCAGAGGATGGCGACCGGAGTCGGGCGTGATCGATGACGAAAAATCATCATCCAGATGCATATAGCGGGCGCCGGGGATATGGCCCGCGGCGAAGGCACGGGCTCCGGCGCTGAGGTCATCCGGCGAGGTGGAGAGTACGAAACGGCAATCAAGAATCAGCGGATCGTCCAACGACTGCAACTGCTCAACACTTATCAGCGTATCGTACATCTCTCACTCCCTTTTCAGCGTCAGGCAAAGCCTGGATCAGAGGTAGCCAGCCAGCTCCTCTTTGAGCAGATCCAGTTCGTTCTGAGCTTTCTGCCTGGCTTTCTTCTTTAGCTGTTCCACTTCGGCGGTTTTCTCTTCCACCACGGCTACCGCCGCCGCGCCCTTATCATCGGCGCCGACAACGCGGTCGATCAGGTGCTGAACCTGCTTGAGAATAGCCCGACGCTTGCCCTCTTCTATACGGGCCAGCTCCTCTTCACTCTTCTCTTTTTTCTTGTCGTCCTGATCAACGCTGGCGGAAGGAACGTAAGTCAGCGGACGAATACCGGCGGCGATACGCACTTTTTCCAGCAGAGGCGCCGCATAAGCGCGGGCTTTCTCTGCGCCCTTGTGCAGCACCTCTTCCACGTAGCCCATGTCATTCATCAGCTCGTTGTAGCGGGTACGCGGCGCGGTCAGCTTGGCATCAAGGAACTCGAACAGTTCACGCTTGGCGTCACCCCAGGCGATCCCCTCTTCATACTGACGGCGCAGGTTGGCACGTTCGCTCTCATTCGCGAACAGGCTGTAGAGCTGGAACAGGGTGCTGCTGTCCGGGTCTTTCGGCTCACCCGGCGCACGCAGGTCGGTTTTGATCTTGTTGATCAGGCTACGCAACTCATCGCTGGAGCAGAACAGCGGAATGGTGTTGTCGTAGCTCTTGGACATCTTGCGGCCATCAAGACCCGGGATCAGCTGGGTCTCTTCATCCACCTGTGCCTGCGGCAGGGTGAACAGCGGCTCGTAGACGTGGTTGAAACGGCCAGCCACATCACGGGCCATCTCGATATGCTGGATCTGGTCCTTGCCCACCGGAATGATATCGGCGTTAAACATCAGGATATCCGCCGCCATCAGCACCGGATAGCTGAACAGACCCATGGTCACACCGTCGTCCAGATCTTCGCTCCCCGCGTCGCGGTTGGCGTCGGTGGCGGCCTTGTAGGCGTGGGCGCGGTTCATCAGTCCCTTGGAAGTCTGGCAGGTCAGAATCCAGGTCAGCTCCGGGATTTCGCGAATGTCGGTCTGACGGTAAAAAGTCGCCTTGTCGGTATCCAGCCCCAGCGCCAGCCAGGTTGCGGCGATCTCGCGGGTGGATCGTGCCACGCGCTCCGGGTCATGGCATTTGATCAGCGCATGATAGTCAGCCAGAAAGAAGTAGCTGTTGAAGTTCGGGTTCTCGCTTGCTTCGATGGCCGGTTTGATCGCGCCCAGGTAGTTGCCGATGTGCGGCGTACCCGAGGTGGTGATACCAGTCAGTACGGTCTTTTTACTCATCGTTTACTCTTTGGATCCTTCGCGTATGAGGGGCGATATCATACACGATATCGACCTTTGGAGGCTGTCTTGAGATGCAACAAGATGGTACAAAAATCGAAGCAAGGCATACACCTGTTCACCGCTTTTCCAAGGCTAACCTGCAACGAGAATAATAATGACCGAACTGCTCCCCTCATTGATCACCCTGGCCGGCTTTCTGATCCCTGCAGCGATACTGGTGAAACGCCGTAAAGCGCGCTCTGCCGGCGAGATCACGCACAGCCTGCTAATTGCCCTGTTCTGCATGTTTGGCGGGCTCGTGTTTGCCGGTGCTCTGATATCACTCCTCGGTGAGTCACCGGCTGTGCTCAATTCAATCTTTGTGGTTATCGGCGCACTAATCTGTGTGATCGGGCAACAGTGGTTCCAGCGTAAGCGTGCCTGAGGGGTCGCCTCGCCTTTTTGACATGGCGTGCTGTGGATCCATACTTAAAGCGCTTATATCAGGCCGGACGAGAAGCCGGCAATCGACAGATCGAAAACAGGAGGTTTAGAGATGATGGATACCAGTAGCCATACGTTGAATACCCTGTTCGAACAGCTGGGCCTGCCCAGCGACACTGCGGCCATCGACCGTTTTATCGAGACCCACAGGCTGTTCAGTGAAGAGGTTCCGCTGCATGAAGCGACCTTCTGGACCGACTCCCAGGCCGCATTTTTACAGGACGCCATTCAGGCCGACTCCGACTGGGCCGAAGTGGTAGACGAGCTCAATATTCGCCTGCGCAATGCGCATTGACAGGCATTAAACAAGACTTCAACAGACCGCCGCTCCTTCACGAGGTAGCGGCCGCCTTTTTCCCACCGGTCAGGTTGGGTATCATCGGGTTAACTCACCTCAAGGATTGCAGGCCCGACTCCAATGCTGACTCTGATCTCCCCCGCAAAAACTCTGGATTATGAAACCCCGCTGGCCACCGACAGGCACACCGAGCCGCGGTTTCTGGAGCACTCTGCCGAGCTGATCGAACAGCTACGTACCCTCGCCGTGCAGGATATCGCCGACCTGATGAAACTGAGCGACAAGCTCTCCAGCCTGAACGTGGCGCGCTACGAAAGCTGGGAGCGCAAGCACACGCTGGATAACGCCCGCCCCGCCGTGCTGGCGTTCAAGGGTGACGTTTACACCGGTCTGGAAGCGGAAAACTTCAGCGCCGAAGAGTTCGAGTTCGCCCAGAACCATCTGCGCATTCTGTCCGGCCTCTATGGCGTGCTGCGCCCGCTGGACCTGCTGGAACCTTACCGTCTGGAGATGGGCACCAAGCTGAAAAACAAGCGTGGCGATAACCTCTACCAGTTCTGGGGCAACATCATCACCGAATCACTGCAGGCTGAACTGAACGAGCAGAAAAACCCGGTACTGGTAAACCTGGCTTCCAACGAGTACTACAAGTCGGTTAAGCCGAAGAATCTGGATTGCGAGATTATCACTCCGGACTTCAAGGATCTGAAAAACGGTCAGTACAAGATCATCAGCTTCTACGCCAAGAAGGCGCGTGGCCTGATGAGTCGTTACATCATTGAAAACCGGATTGACGATCCGGAGGCGCTGAAGAACTTTGATCTGGAGGGTTATTACTTCAGTCCGGAGCAGTCTGAGGGGAATAAGTGGATTTTCTTGCGGGATGAGCCGCCGGCGAAGTAAGGATAGTTTTTACCCTGCATCGTTTATTTGAATGAAGCCCAGTCGCAACTAATGCTGGTTTCATCTTTACCTCAGCATTTTTCAAGCGCAGGTTTCGCCTGCTGGCGAGTTAAGGATCTTGGGCGCCCAAGATCCTTAACAATCCTAAACCGCCCCGACAGCTTGATCGGCTACGCCGATTACCCTGTGCTTCTCGCCTGAAAGAGCGTGATCTCCAAACTCGCCGCTACGCGGCTCAGACAGTCGATCCCGTTTCTCTCTTTCAGCCTGCGATGCTCGGCTGCGCTGAAGGGGATGATTGGTGCGCTTAGACGACTAGGAGCCAAAGTGAAATTAAGCGCTCTGATCAAAAGAGCAAACCTGGCACACCCGCCCCACTGAAGATGGTTGACCAAAGTAACCCGATCCAATCATAGCCTCGCTGCAGGCGCCAGTCCGCGGGTTATTTCTGAGTCTGCTCCAGCCATTATTTCGGCCAGCAGTTGGCCGGTGGTGGGTCCCAGGGTGAAGCCCTGATGGCCGTGGCCGAAGTTGAACCACATGCCTTGGTGGTTCGGCGCCGCGCCAACCAGTGGCAGCATATCGGGCATACAGGGGCGGGTGCCAAACCATTGGGGTTCGTCGATCCGTTCGCCCAGGTCCATCAGGCTGCGCAAAGCTTCGGCGCCACGCTCCAGCTGGGTCGGTTGCGCTTTTGAATCCAGCGCGACCAATGCCGCGCCTGAGGTGACTCGCATACCCTTTTCCATCGACGCCACAACCACACCGTTATCGGCATCCAGGAACGGGCGTTTCAGTACCACCGGCGCATCGAAATGGCCGTGATAGCCACGTTTGTAGATCATCGGAATACGGTAACCGAAGCGGCGCAGCAGTTGCGGTGACCAGGGGCCCAGGGCGATAACTACCTGCTCAGTCTCTATCGACCCGCCCTCGCCTTCCACACGCCAGCCTTTCGCAGACTGTTGCAGCGTTTGCGCATCGCCCTGCCGATAGCTTCCACCACGTTGTAGAAAGAGTTCGCGGTAGGCATCGGTCAGTGCGCCGGGATCACGGCAGCTCCAGCTTTCGTTCCAGTGGATCACCCCGGCGGGGGCCTGCTTTAACGCGGGTTCCTCTGCACGATAGGTTGCGCCATCAAGTATGCGGGAGCTAACGCCGTACTGTTCGTTGAAACGCTCCGCTTCCTTCGCCGCGCGTTCAAAGCCGCTTTGCTGGCGATAAACCTCCGACAGGCCATCGGTCAATATCAACGACTGCGCCCCGGCCGCAGCGACCAGGGGCGCATGATCCTCGGCAGCCCTGCTGGTGAGCTGGGAATAGATTCGGCTGATGCGGGCGTGCTCTGCGGGAGCGGAGTGACGGAAGTAACGCCAGAGCGCGGGCATCATCCGCATTAGCGCACTCGGCTGCCAGAGCACGTCGTTACTCAGGCCACAGCCGTAACGGAACAGGGTCGTCAGGGTCCTGGGCAACGCATAGGGCTCCGCTGCCTCGGTCTGAATCACACCGGCATTGCCGTAGCTGGTTTCACGACAGCTGCTGTGCCGGTCCACCAGCACTACCTGGTGCCCCTGCGCCTGCAGCGCCAGCGCGCTGGAAACACCAACCATACCGGCACCCAGAACCAGTATCTCTGACATCCGTTTCAGCCTCCCGCCGTCTTTATTTCCCAGACAATTCAGTCCTGGGCTCTTTAGTCCTGGGCAATGACAGTGATTTCAACCAGCGCATCGATCATCAGGCCAGTCTGCACCGTGGTGCGAACCGGCAGCGGATCGCGGAAAAATTCGGCGTATACGCGGTTAAATTCGGCGAAATCCTCTTTCTGGGTCAGGTAGCAGGTACAGGAGGCGACGTTCGCCAGGCTCAGCCCTTCCAGCTCGAGAGTGGCGCTGATACGGTTCAGACAGTTACGGGTCTGAGCCGCAATCCCTTCAGGGATGGAGCCGTCCGGGTTGAAGCCGATCTCGCCAGAGAGGTAAACGTTATTGCCGATACGGCGAACCTTGGAAAAGGGCAAAGCAGATACAGAGGACATTCACAGCTCCCAGATAAAAAGTTAGTTGGTGGAAAGACTCTTATCGACGAGAAACGCCCTGCTGCTGCGCCCGCAGCGTCAGGCCATCGATAATGATATCGAGCAGCAGCTCGAAGCTGCTGTCGTAGGAAACATCGGCACCGTTTTGCCAGCGCAACACGAAAATACGGTTACTGATCAGCGGCAACACGGCGTGGGTATGGGGAAAGCTTTCGGCATCGATGCTTTCGACCCGTTCAGCGAAAGTCTGCTGCCAACCGCTGGAGTCATCCGCCGGTGGCGGCGCCAGCTCCATGGTGACAAAACCGGACAAACCGCCGATCAGCACATTGAACGCATCGCGCAGACTCTCGCCTGCAAAACCCGCTTCCGCCAGTGCGGCCAGCACCGTCTCCACCCAGACCAGGTTGGCAACACCGTTGGACTTCATCTGTGCCCCCAGCAACGGCGCCACCTTCGGGTGTTGATGTACCAGATGACGATAGCGTCGGAACACCGACCGCAGGCGCTCCTGCCAGCTCTGCTCCGGCTCAAACTCATCGGCCAGTGCGGCGGTGATCACAGCAGAAACTTCGGCGAACAGATCTTCCTGCCGACCGCCCACATGCCAGTAGATTACGGCGGGCGATACGCCCAGGGTTCTGGCCAGTTCACGCATGGAGAAAGCCGCGAGGCCGCGCTGGTCGATCTGTTCTATGGCGGCATTGACGATCTGCGCTTTGTCCAGGCCCACTGTTGCCGCCCTGCCCCGCAGCCCTGTTTTCTTATCGCGTTTGCTGGTCAAGAATCTGTTTTCCCGCTGCAGACGATTGCCTTTTGGTCGTTTTGACGATACTACTTAATAGAACACCGTTCAATTAATCAATTAATCATCGTTCTATTGGCGCCAGCGGTTAAAAATCAGCGCCAGCGGTTACAAAACCGGCCGCCGCTCAGACAGAATTCGATAAGCATCAACAAAAGACATTGGAGTACACAGCATGGTCACGGGCCTTGATCCGCAGACACTGGAAGTAGGTTTTGATCTGCCGGCTCAGGTCGGAATGGACGAGAGCGAGATTCAGACGCCCTGTCTGATCCTCGATCTGGACGCCCTGGAGCGCAACATCATCAAAATGGGTGAATACGTGAAAGCCCACGGCATGCGCCACCGGGTCCACGGCAAGATGCATAAATCGGTGGATGTAGCCAAGCTGCAGGAAAGGCTCGGCGGCGCCGATGGCGTCTGCTGCCAGAAGGTCTCCGAGGCCGAGGTGTTCGCCCGCGGCGGTATCAAGGATGTGCTGATCTCCAACCAGGTACGCGATCCGTTCAAGCTGAAACGTCTGGCTGACATACCGAAGCTTGGCGCACGCACCAGCGTCTGCATCGACGATATCGCTAACGTGGCCGAGCTATCGGCAGCGGCACAAGCCGCAGGCACAGAGCTGGAGTGCCTGGTGGAGATCGACTGCGGTGCCGGCCGCTGCGGCGTGGATACGCCGGAACAGGCGGTGGCGATAGCCCAGGCGATCGACACAGCCGATAACCTGAAATTCGGTGGCATCCAGGCCTACCAGGGCGACATGCAGCACCTGCGTACCTATGCCGAGCGCAAGGAGAAACTGGATATCGCCGTGGCCAAGGCGAAGCGGGTGGTGGACGCGCTGACCGACGCAGGTCTCAAGCCTGCGCTGGTCACCGGCGGCGGCACCGGCTCCTACTACCTGGAGAGTAACTCCGGCGTTTACAACGAGCTTCAGTGCGGTTCCTACGCCTTTATGGACGCGGATTACGGCCGCAACCTGGACCAGGAAGGCCGTCGCATCGATCAGGGCGAGTGGGAAAACGCGCTGTTTATTCTCACCAGCATCATGAGCCACGCCAAGGCCGCCAAAGCGGTCTGCGACGCCGGTCTCAAGGTGCAGTCGGTGGACTCAGGCCTGCCGGTGATCTTCGGGCGCGAAGATGTGAAATACGTCAAATGTTCCGACGAGCACGGCGAGATCGAGGATCCGCACAACGTCCTGAAGATCAACGAGCGCCTGCGTCTGATCCCTGGTCACTGTGACCCCACCTGCAACATCCACGACTGGTACGTGGGCGTCCGCAACGGCAAGGTGGAAGCGCTCTGGCCTGTAAGCGCCCGTGGCAAGGCGTACTGACACGCCTCAACCTGCTAACTCATTTCACTCCAAAGCCATACAAAGGGGTTCCAGAAACGCGGCGACCCCTTTCGGCAGGGTTCGCCCGGCCATGGTCTGTACCTCGATGGTACGGGCGCTCATCTCCCGGTCCTTGATCGGCAGCGCCTTGAGCCCGGCGCCGTCATTCAAATGACGGATCGACACCTCACCAAACAGTGTGACGCCACCCTGAAAGGCAGCAAACTGAATCAGCGAGTTGACAAAGTTACACACCAGCACCGGCTCGATCAGCAGCCCCTGGCGGCTGCAGCTGACATCGAATAGCTGACGCACGGTGGTATCGCGCGTCGGCAGGGCCAGTGGGTAGCTGCTGAGCTGGGCCAGGGTCACCTGTTTTTTCGACGCCAGCGGATGATCCTTGGACATGATCGCGTAGATCGGCGCCATGATCCGCTTCTCCACCTTGATATCCTTTTCAGGCGGCGGCGAGATCGCCAGCCCTATATCGGCATTACCCTCACGCACCCGGCGCGTCACCTCCGCCGATGAACAGATCTGCAGATCGAAGTGAATCCCCCAATACTTCTTGCGAAACTCCCCGATCACATGGGGCAGCAGATAGCTCGCCAGGCCTTCAATGCTGGCGATGTGAACCATCCCCTTCTGAATCCCCTCAAGGCCGGTGATCTCATCGATAATCCTTGCCGCCTCCAGGCGCGCCTTGCGCGCGTGACCGGCCAGCAGTTCACCTGAAGGACTCAGGCGCATACCGGTGGGCAGACGCTCAAACAACTGGGTACCGAGCTCCGACTCCAGCCGCGCTATCTGCCGGCTCACCGCCGAGGGAGCCACATGCAACTCATTGGAAGCCTTATTGATTGAGCCCTGGCGAGCCACCTCAAGAAAGTATCGCAACGCATTATCAACTAGCGCCCGGTCATTCATATCTCTATCCTTTCACACCCCGAAGGGTATTGCCGAAAAGGCAATACCTCATTCGAAAAATACATCTAACTGCATGCCAAAAGCCAGCGTTAGTATCGAATGCAACAGGGTCAAAGCACGACAACAGAACAGTGCGGACCTATATAAAGTTATGCCCCTGAGATTAGACCCGCTAAGGAGTACCACACGATGTTGAAACCGAAGTTCAACCGCCGTTCGACAGGACTCGGTATGCTGGCAGCCGCTGGCATGGCCAGCGCTCTTTCCTTCGCTGCTAACGTTCAGGCTGACACCACCGTACGTGCCGTCATGCACGCTGCGCTGCGTGGTCTTGATCCGGTTGCCAGCAGTGCAACCATCACCAAGAACCACGGCTACATGATCTACGACACCCTGCTGGGTCTGGACGAAGACTACGCTCCGCAGCCGCAGATGGCGGACTGGGAAGTCTCCGAAGATGGCATGACCTACACCTTTTCCCTGCGCGACGGCCTGACCTGGCACGATGGCACGCCGGTCACCGCCGCTGACTGTATCGCTTCCCTGAAGCGCTGGGGCACCTTCGATGCCGGCGGCAAGCTGCTGATGGCCAACACCGAGAGCCTCACCGCTGTTGATGACACAACTTTCGAATTGAAGCTGGCCAAGCCGTTCGGCGAAGTGATCAGCCTGATCTCCAAGCCCTCTTCCGTTCCGGCTTTCATGATGCCGGAAGCCGTAGCCAGCGTACCTAACGGTGAGCCGCTGCCGAACCAGATCGGCTCTGGCCCGTTCAAGTTTGTCGCCGACGAGTTCCAGCCGGGCGTCAAAGTGGTTTACGAAAAGTACGATGAATACGTACCCCGTACTGAAGCACCAGAGGCCACCTCCGGTAGCAAAGAGGTATATGTGGACCGCGTCGAGTGGATCAACATGCCGGACGTACAGACCACCATCAACGCTATCAACAGCGGCGATATCGACTACATCGAGCGTACTCCTTACGATCTGATGCCGCTGCTGGAAGCCAACCCTGAAGTTCACACTGCCGTAAACGACCCGCTGGGTTGGATGTCCGTGGCACGTATGAACTTCCTGCACGCGCCGCTGAACGATGCCCGCATCCGCCGTGCCGCACTGCTGGCCGTCAGCCAGGAAGATGTGATGGCGGCGATGATCGGCGATCCGCGCTTCTATGAACTTTGCGCTTCCGTATTCGGCTGCAACCACCCGCGCTCCAGCGAAGTTGACGGTGAGTCTCTGACCTCTGGCGGCGACCTGGAAGAAGCCAAGAAACTGCTCGAAGAAGCCGGCTACGACGGCACTCCGGTAGTGATTCTGCAGCCCACCGACGTGGCCACCCTCGCTCCGCAGCCGATCGTTGTTGCCCAGGCACTGCGCAAGGCTGGCTTCGAGGTTGAACTGCGCCCGATGGACTGGCAGACCGTTGTCAGCCAGCGCGCCAGCAAGGACCTGCCGAGCGAAGGCGGTTGGAACATGTTCATCACCAACTACAGCGTCGATGCGCTCTGGTCTCCGGTGGTTAACCCGCTGCTGATCTCCAGCGGTGAAACCGGCAGCTACTTCGGCTGGCCGGATATCCCGGAAATGGAAAAACTGCGCGCAGAATATGCGGCAACAACCGATGCGGACACCCGAGCACAGCAGGTCATCGACGTGCAGAAGCTTGCCATGCAGGAGGTCAACACCATCCCGCTGGGTCAGTTCAAACTGGTTAACTCATGGCGCGATGATGTCTCCGACATCGTTCAGGGCCCGCTGACTGCCTTCTGGGGCATGAAGAAAGAGGACTAAGCTTAAGGCTTGGAACCTCGCTTCAACACTGTGTAACAAGCCCCGCCCGCCCGGGCGGGGTGCTCGATCCCGATTCACCTCTATCCGGGGGATAAACCATGCTTGGTTACTTTATCCGTCGACTGCTGGCCGCCATACCCGTCATGCTCGTCGTCGCACTATCCGTGTTTTTACTACTGCGCCTTTCACCGGGCGATCCCGCTACCATCATCGCCGGTGAAATGGCCGATGCCGAGCAGGTCAATAATATCCGTACCGCCCTCGGCCTTAACGAACCGCTCCATACCCAGTTCTTTATCTGGATCGGTAACCTGCTTCAGGGTGACTTTGGCACCTCACTGATCTCTCAGACTTCGGTGATGTCGATGATCTCCCAGCGCCTTGAGCCGACCATCAGTCTCGCTCTGGCCGCCATTACATTGACCGTTATTGTCGCTGTGCCCCTGGGCGTTATCGCTGCCTGGAAACAGGGCAAGTGGATCGACAACCTGGTGATGTCGACCTCCGTGGTTGGCTTCTCGGTACCGGTCTTCGTCATCGGCTACATCCTGATCCAGGTGTTCGCCATCGAATTGAAATGGCTGCCGGTACAGGGTTACCGCAGCATCGATGAAGGCATTGGCGAGTTCATCTCCCGCCTGATTCTACCGGCGATGACGCTCTCTTCTGTCTATATCGCCCTAATCGCCCGTATGACCCGCGCCAGCATGCTGGAAGTACTCGGCGAAGACTACATCCGTACCGCCCGCGCCAAGGGCCTGGGCCAGCGCATCGTACTGTTCCGCCATGCCCTGCGTAACGCGGCCGTGCCAATCCTCACCGTGGTTGGTGCCGGTTTCGCGCTGATGGTCTCCGGCGTGGTAGTCACCGAAACCGTGTTCAACATCCCGGGCCTTGGCCGCCTGATCGTGGATGCGGTGCTGTCACGCGACTATCCGGTGATCCAGGCGCTAATTCTGCTCACGGCCGGCCTCTACGTGGTCATCAACCTGTTGATCGACCTGTCCTACGCCATCACTGACCCGAGGATCCGTTACTAATGCACGCACAGACTGTCTCCACCGAGATGCCTGCGAGCCGCGGCATCCACAAGCTGATGAGCAAGGTGTTCCGGGTACGCCCGAAAACCGCCACCATCATTGCGGCCACCATCCTGCTGCTGATCGTGCTGATGGCGATCTTCGCACCAATGATCGCCACCCATGATCCGGTCGAACTCTCACCGGCCAACCGCCTGCAGGGAATGAGCGCCGAACATCTGCTCGGCACCGACGCCTACGGCCGCGACCTGTTCTCCCGTGTGGTTTACGGCGCGCAGGTCTCCCTCACCGTGGGCCTGGGCGTGGCTTTCCTCTGCGTCCTGATCGGTTTGCCGCTGGGGCTGCTCACCGGTTACTTCCGCACTCTCGACGCGATCCTGATGCGGTTTATGGATGGCCTGATGGCGATCCCCGGCATCCTCGCCGCCATTGCCATCGTATCGCTGACCTCGGCCAACCTCTGGACGCTGATGGTTGCGATTATGGTGCCGGAGATCCCGCAGATCGTGCGACTGGTGCGCTCCCAGGTGCTGGCCACCCGTGAGGAGGCGTTCGTGGAAGCTGCGGTGCTGATGGGTACACCGACCCGCACCATCCTCTGGCGCCACCTGATGCCGAACACCTTTGCGCCGCTGATCGTGCAGTGCACCTATATCTGCGCCGCCGCCATCCTCACCGAAGCGACCCTGTCGTTCCTGGGTGTGGGCCTGAGTTCTGAAACACCGACCTGGGGCAACATCATGTCCGAGGGCCGTATCTACTTCCAGCTCAACCCCTCGATGATTCTCTGGGCGGGTCTGCTGCTGTCACTCTGCATCCTGTCGGTCAACCTGCTTGGTGACGCCGCTCGCGATGCCCTGGATCCGAAAATGAAGCGGAGGGAAGGCTGATGAGCACTGAAAATCCCGTACTGAAAGTCGATTCCCTGGTGGTTGAAACCGACTCCAAAGATCCGAAACAGATCCTCAAAGGCATCTCCTTTGAGATCCAGCCCGGCGAGACGCTCTGCCTGGTGGGTGAGAGTGGCTCCGGCAAATCGGTCTCCTCACTGACCACCATGGGCCTGCTACCGCAGGGCGCCCTGCGCGCCGCCGGCGGTCGCATCCTGCTGGACGGTGAAGACCTGCTGCAGGCTTCTCCGAAGCGGATCAGCGAACTGCGCGGCAGCCGCATGGCGATGATCTTCCAGGAGCCGATGACGGCACTGAACCCGGTGCTGACCGTGGGCCGACAGCTCGACGAAGTGCTGGCCTGCCATACCTCAGAGCCGGCCAACAAACGCCGCGAAAGGGTGCTGGATGCGCTGGAACAGGTACACCTGCCGGATATCGAGCGGATGTACGACAGCTACCCGCACCAGCTCTCCGGTGGCCAGCGCCAGCGCATCATGATCGCCATGGCGCTGCTGCTGAAACCCAAGCTGCTGATTGCCGATGAACCAACCACGGCGCTGGATGTGACCACCCAGCACCAGATCCTCAAGCTGATCCGTGAGCTGCAGGAGAAACACGGCACCGCTGTGCTGTTTATCACCCACGATATGGGTGTGGTGGCGGATATCGCTCACCGCGTCTGTGTCATGCACTTCGGTGTGATCGTGGAACAGGGCGAGGTCAAACAGATCCTCTCCAACCCGCAGAAGCAGTACACCCGTGATCTGCTCTCGGCGGTGCCGAGCCTGACGCCGCGTGAAGCGCGTGCGCTGCGTGGCCCGCGCCTGGTGCTGGATGTGGCCGAGCTGGTGAAAGAGTACGCGCCGCCGCGCAGCCTGTTGAGCTGGTTCAAGAAGCCCAAGGCCGGCACCAAGGCGGTCAACAACATCAGCTTCAAGCTGTACGAAGGCCGAACCCTTGGCATCGTTGGCGAGTCCGGCTCCGGCAAGTCCACCCTGGCGCGCTGTGTCATGCGTCTGATCGATCCCACAGACGGCGTGATCCGTGTCGACGGCCAGCAGATCTCCGGCCTCACCGCCGTGGGCCTGAAGCCGCACCGTCACCGCATCCAGATGATCTTCCAGGATCCGTACCGCTCGCTTAACCCGCGCCGCACCGTGGGCGACAGCCTGATCGAAGGCCCGATGAACTATGGCGCCCAGCGCGAAGCCGCCCTGGGTCGTGCCGCCGAGCTTCTGCAGTTGGTCGGTCTGCCGGCAGATGCCATCGATCGCTTCCCGCATCAGTTCTCCGGTGGTCAGCGCCAGCGCATCGCCATCGCCCGTGCCCTGGCCATGGAGCCGGATGTAATCGTGGCGGACGAGGCGGTATCCGCCCTCGACGTATCGGTGCAGGCACAGGTGCTGGCCCTGCTGGATGACATTCAGGAGCGCCTCGGTATCGCGGTGCTGTTTATCACCCACGACCTGCGCGTGGCCGCACAGATCTGTGACGACGTACTGGTGATGCAGCGCGGCAAGGTGGTCGAGTACGGCCCCGCCAGCGATGTGCTGGGCAACCCGTCAGCAGAGTACACGCGCCAGCTGATCGAAGTGGCGCCGGGACGCTCCTGGGACTTTGCCAACTTTTCACCGGCCAGCTGATCACCCGCGAGTAGAACGCCTGGCAATTCAGCGCCAGGCATTTGAGACGAATTGACGATTTAGAGAGAAATTTATGAACCCTTGTGATCTGAGTGCCACAGAAGCCCGCCGTTTAATGGCTTCGAAGAAGCTGTCTGCGGTAGAACTGACCGAAAGCTGCATCGCCCGCGCCGAAGAGGTGAACCACGCCGTTAACGCTCTGGTGGTTGATGATTTCGCCAAGATGCGCAAAGCCGCCGCCGAAGCCCAGAACGCCATCGACCGTGGCGACAAGCTCGGTACCCTGCACGGTCTGCCGGTTTCCGTAAAAGACATGGTCGATGTGGAAGGCCTGCCCACCACCTTCGGCAGCGAAATTTATGCCGACAACATCGCCAAGGGCGATGACCCGATGATCCAGCAGCTGCGTCAGGAAGGCGCGCTGATGATGGGCAAGGCCAACAACCCCGAGTGGAGCGCCGGCGGTAACACCCGCAACGCGGTCTACGGCGTAACCGCCAACCCGTACGACCTTACCCGTTCCTGCGCTGGTTCCTCCGGCGGCTCTGCCGTGGCCCTGGCCTGCGGCATGAGCCCGCTGGCCACCGGTTCCGACACCGGCGGCAGCCTGCGTAATCCGGCCTCTTTCTGTGGCGTGGTTGGTTTTCGCGCCACCCCGGGCGTTGTGCCCGGTCACAGCCGTCCGCTGGGCTGGCTGCCGATGTCGATGAACGGCCCGATGGCACGCACCGTGGACGATGCCGCGCTGATGCTCTCCGCCATGATCCGCCCGGATCGTCGCGACCCCTGGACTCCGGTGATCGAAGGCCAGGCGGCACATAACCCGGAAGCTTTCCGTCACCTGCCGCGCTACGACCTGTGTAACGCCCGTGTCGCCTTCACCCACAACTTCGGCTTCGCCATGACCGAGAAGCTGGTGGCGGATAGCTTCCACGCCAAGCTGAAGCGCTTCGGCCATGTGTTCGGTCAGCTCAACGACACCCACCCGGATTGCCTGAACGCCGACGACACCTTCGCCGTGATCCGTGCGCTGTGCTTCTCCGGTCATCACCGCGATCTGGCCAAACAGTACCCGGACAAGGTGGGCCCGAACGTTCACGACAACGTGATCGAGGGCGAAAGCTACTCTGCGCTGGACGTGGTACGTGCACTGACCAACCAGACCAAGCTCTACCGTCAGTGGCAGGCGTTCTTTGAACACCACGACTTTATCGTCGCGCCGACCACTACCATCAGCCCCCGTGACTGGCACGAGCTGTTCCCGACCGAGATCGACGGCGAGCCGACCCAGAGCTACTACCACTGGCTCTCCATGGCCTACGCCTCCACCCTGGCCGGCCACCCGTCAGTGACCCTGCCCACCGGTCGCGATGCCGACGGCATGCCGTTCGGTCTGCAGATCATCGGTCGCCGCGGCAGCGATCTGGAAACCCTGGCGTTCGCCCGCGAACTGGAAACCCTGTTCAAAGGTGACGTGGAGCTGGAGCGCCCACAGGTGGATCTCTCCTACCTGAAAAACGCCAGCCCGATCAGCGAAGTGGAAGGATTCCTCGGCTTCGCCTGATCAACTGTAAGCCTGTAAACTAAGTGCCCCTCGCTTACCCGGCATCCCTGTGATGCCGGTCTCTTTTTACGCAGTACGGAACAGATAAACATGGAGTGGATAACCTTCCTGATCCTCGGCTCGGTAGCCGGTGTGCTGTCGGGCCTTTTCGGCATCGGCGGCGGCCTGGTGATCGTGCCGATCCTGGTCTACATGTTCACCGCCCAGGGCATCTCGCCGGAGATCCTGACCCATTTGGCGGTGGGCACCTCGCTAGCCACCATCGTTTTTACCTCGATCAACTCGGTGATGGCGCACCACAAACACGGCGCCGTGCGCTGGCCAGCGGTGGCTATGCTGAGCGTGGGGATCGTTGGTGGCAGCGTACTGGGAGGCTATACCGCTTCTTTCCTCAGTGGTGAGGTACTGCAACGCGTTATCGGCGTGTTTGCGATCGTCATCGCCGTGCAGATGTTCTTCCAGCTCAAACCCGCCAGTCATGAAGAAAGACCGGTGGGCCGCGTTTTCCTTGGCGGCTCAGGCGTGTTTATCGGCTGGGCTTCGGCGATCTTCGGTATCGGTGGTGGCTCACTGACCGTACCGCTGCTGAGCTGGCGTGGCTTTCCGATGAAAATCGCTGTGGCCACCTCCGCCGCCTGCGGTCTGCCCATTGCGCTGTCGGGCTCCGCCTCCTTTATCTGGTTTGGCATGCAGGCCGAAGGTCTGCCGCAATGGAGCCTGGGTTATGTTTACCTGCCGGCCCTGATAGGTATCGGCGCCACCAGCATGCTTTTTGCCCGCTTCGGTGCGAAGCTGGCCCACCGTCTGGATCAGGTACTGCTTAAGCGCCTGTTCTCGGCTTTACTTTTGATTGTCGGCATCAACTTTCTGGTCTAACCGGCTACTTCGATCCAACTGCCCTACAACAGCCAGCCCGAGGTTTAACTGAGTATGGAAAACCTGAATTACATTGACTGGATCGCCAAGGCCAGCACTGACAAGGATCCGGTTCTCGACGATCTGCAGCAGTGCCGCGAGCGCCTCTGGATCAATCCCAAGGTCAGCTCTTTTGAATCGGTCAAAGCGCAACTGCCGCTGAACTATGCCGATATTGAAGACGCCAGCGCCCGGCTTGAACGCTTCGCCGCTTACTTCAAGGCGGTGTTCCCGGAGACCGCCGAGCGTAACGGCATCATCGAATCCCCGCTGACCCGCGTCGATAAAGGCGCCAAAGCGGTAGCCGATCTGCTGGGTACCGAAACCCCGGCCAACCTGCTGGTGAAATGCGACAGCCACCTGCCGATCTCCGGTTCCATCAAGGCACGCGGCGGTATCTATGAAGTGCTGCAGTACGCCGAAAAGCTGGCCGAAGAGAACGGCCTGCTGCATGAAGGCATCGACTACGCCTGCTTCGACAGCGAACCGTTTAAAGCGCTGTTCGCCAAGCACGGCATCGTGGTCGGCTCCACCGGTAACCTGGGCCTGAGCATCGGCATCATGAGCGCCAAGCTCGGCTTCAATGTGACCGTACACATGTCCGCCGACGCCCGCGAGTGGAAAAAAGCGATGCTGCGCTCCAAGGGCGTGAACGTGGTCGAGCATAAATCCGACTACAGCGTTGCCGTGGCCCAGGGGCGTGAAGAAGCTCTGGCGACACCGGGTTGTCACTTCGTTGATGACGAAGACTCCACCACCCTCTTCCTCGGCTACAGCGTCGCGGCACTGCGGCTTAAAAAGCAGCTGGCGGAGCAGAACATCAGCGTCGATGCTCAGCATCCGCTGATCGTCTACCTGCCCTGCGGTGTAGGCGGCGGCCCCGGCGGCGTGGCCTTTGGCCTTAAGCATGTGTTCGGCGATGCGGTGCACTGCTTTTTTGCAGAGCCGACCCACTCTCCCTGCATGCTGCTGGGGATGCACTCCGGCCTGCACAACGGCATCAGCGTGCAGGATATCGGCCTGGATAACCTGACCTGCGCCGATGGCCTGGCGGTGGGTCGCCCCTCCGCTTTCGTGGGCGACGTGATGGACCCACTGCTGGACGGGATCTACACCGCCAGCGACGACACCATGCATGCTCTCGTTAAGCTGATGACCGATGCGGAACAGCTTTCCATCGAGCCTTCGGCCGCGGCAGGTCTGCCGGGCTTTGCCTGGTTGCAGAAGGCTGGGAGCGACACGCTTTCGCAGATCGGTCTGTCCGGTAGCCTGGACAACGCGACCCATCTGGCCTGGGCGACCGGCGGGAATATGGTGCCTGCTGAAGAGCGCGCTAAGTATTACGCGCTGGGTGAAAAGGCTTTGAAAGAAGCCTTTGGGCGGTAAAGCCGAAGCCTGCTATCCAAAACGCATGTCACGCTAGGAGGCACAAACAGGGCTCGATCACACCGAGTCCAACTGAGCCAGACAGTAGTTCCCCTTCTGCGCAGCCGAGCATCGCAGACTGAAAGAGGAAAAAGGGATTGACTGTCTGAGCCGCGGAGCGGCGAGTTTGGAGATCCCTCTCTTTCAGGTGAGAAGCACAGGGAAATCGGCGCAGCCGATCAAGCGGCAGGGGTGGCTTGGGATTATTAAGGGCTTTGCCATCAAAGCCCTTAATTCGCCAGCAGGCGAAACCTGCGCCTAAACGCGGCAGCGAAAAGATTTCCACATGAGAAAACTCATGAAAAAAATAGCGGTAATAACCACCGGCGGCACTATCGCCTGTACCACCGATCCGGAAACCGGGCGTTCAATTGCCGGCAAGCTTACCGGCGAAAAGCTGCTTGGCGCCTATAAGGATCTGTCATCGGATCAGGTCGAGCTGGAGGTGTTCAGCGCCTTTCAGATCCCCAGCAACGCCATGGATTTCGACAAGCTGTTACTGCTGAAATCAGTGGTGGAGTCCTTCCTGATCCGCACCGATATCAGCGGGGTCGTGATCACCCACGGCACCGATACGCTGGAGGAGACCAGCTATTTTCTTTCACTGGCCATTACGAGCCACAAGCCGGTGGTGAATACCGGTTCCCAGCGGATTCCCGGTGAAATCGGCAGCGACTCTTTTGCCAATATCCGCGATGCGATCACCCTGGCGGCCGCTGATCAGCCAGATTGCTCCGGCACCCTGCTGGTGTTTAATGAAAAGATCTTCTCGCCCCGTTCCGTGCGCAAAGTCCACACCTCCAACGTGGACGGCTTCGCTGGCGGCCAGATCGGCACCATCGACCGGGGCGAGGTATTTATCCAGTGCACTGCGACCGCCGCCAAAGCCTGTTTCGATACCCTGCCCGCCCTGGCGGTAGTGCAGTTGATCAAGGCAGCCTCGGGTATGTCGGATCTGTTTATCCGCGCCGCCAGCACCAGCAATGCGCAAGGTCTGGTGATCGAAGGCTTCGGCCGCGGCCATGTGCCGCCCGGCTGGCTTCCAGCGATCAAAGCGGCGGTCGATAGCGGTATGAAGGTGGTAATTACGTCAGCCTGCGATCAGGGGCGCGTCTATCCCGCCTACGAATATCCGGGCAGCTTCGCCGATCTAACCGCTAATGGCGTTATCAGCGGGCAGGATCTGGATGCGAAGAAGGCACGGATTCTGTTGGCGTGTTTGATCGGTTCCGGGCAAGCGGTGGATAGTCAGAGTTTTCTCTAATCACAAATCTGCGTGGGGCACGCTTGCTGTAATACCGCCGATTACCTTTACCACAGGCAGCAACTGTTTTCAGAAAAGAGCTGTGCCCTCGCCGCGACAAGCCTCAACCCAGTTGTTATCGATACAACTCTCGCCTTTCTTAATGGGTGAAAACCGCTTACCTGGGCGATTTACCTTATAAATCAGATCCTTATAAGGCCAATAAAAGTTAAGATGCGGCGTGCATTTAAACGTCGATTTAGCCACGAGTAGAACAGGGATATGTCTAAGCAGGGGAATCGGGCCAACAACAAAATGGCGATAATAAAACAGCTCAGCAAAGCCTTACTGCAGCTGATGGTCGTTGGTAGCGCAGCAACGTTTAGCTATTACCTCTATCTAAAATGGCCGACCGGTCTAGATAAAGAGGTCGCAAAACCAGCGGCTGACACCTTAAAAGATTTACTCGTCTTTGTTGAACAACATCAAGGCGTCAATCCCAATCTATTAGCCTCAAGCACCTATCGCCCTGATGAGCCTCTCTATGCTGCGCTCGTGGCCATCCAGCAAAAGAACTGGACACACGCCAGTGAGTTATTAAAACCACTGGTGGATCAAGGTAACGCCGATGCCATGTTTTGGTTGGCGGAAATAAGCTATCGCAGCAACGCATTTGCCGGTAGCGAAGGCGCCGAACTGTTCAAAGCCGCGGCCAAGCTCGGCAACCCATACGCTGCAATAAGGCTTACGCCTAAGTACAATCGCTATTCATGCGAAATGAGAATGCGCCGAGACTGTGATGACGCATGGGGCGATGTGGCCATTGAGCTATTAAAGCAACGAACAGCCGCAGGATACCTCAAAGCCGAGTATGCACTACTGGCATACGCGCGTTACGACCGCCCTGATGCCGAATACTTTCAGCGTTATCTTGAAATAGTGAAAAAGAGCGCCGAACAGAATTACTTTCGACCACTCAATCGCCTGGTGGAGATGTACTTCGACAGGGAACACCTGAGCCCGTTCGACGAGAGCAAAAATCCCCTCACAGAGAGTGATAAACAAGCGCTGCTGCAGCTTTTAACCTATGCAGCCAACAACAATAACCTTGATTCAGCAGCGCTGATTTACTGGAACTTTTCAGATCTGCCAAACGCCACTGAAACGGCCAACAACACCATTATTAGAAACCTATCCACCATCACCAAAGAACGTCACAGCAATATCGCGCTGGACTATTGGGTAAACCAGGGCAAGCAGCACCGGGATGCCCTTCTGCTGGGGTTCGCCTATGCCAAAGCCTGGGATGACGCCACCTTAGGCGAGGCTGACGCCCGCCAATTCACACCCAGAAACCAAAGGTCACTATCAATATCGCAATACAATGCAGATTTAGCGGCTTTAAGCGATGAAGAACAAGGGCGGGCGATCGCAGAATATGGGGCAGGGATAGAATTACAACCGGTGATCTATCTGGATGGTATCAGCGGCGCTTGGGACGATAGTATTTTTTAATGCTAAGAAGATCCGATGACGGGTAATCATGTTCAGCAAGTCATGATTTCGATCTAAATATGCATAGCTTCTGCGGAAGCGTCCAGTGCTGGGCTACATATCCGCCACCGGGATCGCCGATCGCTCGTCCCGCCCCCGCGAGCTAGGTTCATGAACCAAAGAGTGGCTTTACCCGGGTTATTTGCTAGCTTGATTGATGGAACTTTTGTCACTGGCCGGATACGGGTTTAGCGCGGAAATGAAACAAGTCAAAGAACAGGTAAAGGGGTTTGAGACCGTCTTTAGGCACTCCAAAGACGGTTTGGCGATCTTCAAAGATGGCATCTTTGTTGACTGCAACCAGTCCATGCTTGATCTGGTAGATCTGGAGAAGAAAGAGCAGTTCATTGGCCAGGGCCCCGTTCACTTCTCGCCTGAATACCAGTTTGACGGCAGACGCTCTGCAGAAAAAGCGCTGGAGCTTATCAACCGCTGCTATGACGAGGGCAGCCTTCGCTTTGAGTGGATCCATACAAAATCCACGGGTGTTCCCTTTTGGTGTGAAGTGATCCTTACCAAGATGGTTTTAGATGGCGAAGAGGTTCTTCACACCAACTGGCGAGATATCAGTGAGAAAAAACAGCTTGAATTAAAGCTTGCTGAACAGAAGGAGAGCTTCGAAACCCTTTTTAACGAATCAATGGACGGTCTAGCTATCTTTGATGGCCAGCAATACATAGACTGCAATAAAGCCTTCTTGACAATGTTTTGCTTCCAAAGAAAAGAAGATGTTATCGGCATTCACCCCAAAAATATTTCCCCTACATTTCAACCTGACGGCCGTTCGTCTAAAGATGCTGCTCTTGAGCTTATAAAAAGCTGTATGAATAAAGGCAGCGTACGTTTCGAGTGGTTGCACCAAAAATCTAACGGTACCGTTTTTTGGACAGAAGTTATAATCATTAAAGTTACACTCAATGGCACCGACTGCATCTACGCCATTATTCGCGATATCTCCGAGAAAAAGGAGCTCGAGTTTCAGATCTACGAGCGCAACGCTGAGTTAGACCAATCCAATAGAGACCTCCAGCATACGATTCAAGACCTGAAACAGACACAGGTAAAGCTGGTTGAATCGGAAAAAATGGCCAGCCTGGGCTCACTGGTCGCGGGGGTCTCCCATGAGATTAATACACCTGTGGGTGTGGGGCTTATGGGAATCACTCAGTTTATCGACGAAACCAAGGCTATACGCAAGTCGTATCAGCAAGGTGAGCTCGATGAAGAGATGTTCGAAGCTTATCTGAACAGTGCTACCGAGCTCTCGCAAATCATCAACAAAAATTTGGAAAGAACCGCACACTTGGTCAAAAGTTTCAAACAGATTGCGGTGGACCAAACGAGCGAAGAAGAAAGAAATATCAATCTAAAAGATTATCTAGATGAAATAATTTTCAGTCTGAGCTCTGTAGCGAGAAAATCTAAAGTAAGCATAAAAGTCGATTGCGATGACAATTATAATGTTGTCACCAATCCAGGGCTACTTTCTCAATTATTGACCAACCTTATAATCAACTCTATTACTCATGGTTTTAGTGACAGCACAGCTGGGAACATTGAAATAGCCTTACGCGAGCTGACAGATAAAAAGTTCTCTTTATCTTATAAAGATGATGGTAAAGGGATAAAGAAAGAAGATTTACCGAAGATATTCGAGCCTTTTTTCACGACTAACCGCGCTAATGGTGGTACAGGGCTCGGTCTAAACGTCACCTACAATATTGTCACCAACGCCCTGGGCGGCACCATTCGGTGCCGGAGCGAAGAAAAAAAGGGAGTTGAGTTTACCATCGTGTTTAACGTGAAAGAGAGGCTTTAGTGAAGCGCAGAGATTAGAAGCCGTGTTAGGAGCGAAGGTACTTCCAAACCGATCACACTTAGGCAAGAACCCCGTAAAGGATCATTACTCTTCATCCGGGTAAATAGCTCTTAGCGCCATGATGCTGTCAAAGTGCTCTATCGCCAAATCACACAGCTGTGGATCAAAATGACGGCCCCGCTCCTCTTTTAACAAGTTCAGAATCCGCTCCGCCGGCCAGGGTTCTTTGTAGGAACGCCGCGCGGCCAGCGCATCAATTACATCGGCCAGCGCCATGATCCGGCCTTCAACCGGTATATCTTCGCCTTTCAGGCCAGACGGGTAGCCCGAGCCGTCCCATTTTTCATGGTGATACAGCGCGATACTTGCTCCAACCTGAGGTAAAGCCCGTCTGGATTGGCACAACATGTCATAACCCACTTGAGCATGGGTTTTCATTGTTTCCCACTCTTGAGCATCCAGCTTGCCCGGCTTATGCAAAATGCTCTCTGGAATCGCTATCTTTCCGATATCATGCATCGGGGTAGCATGCTTGATGAGTTGCACAAGGTGCTCATCCAGCCCGAAGCGCTGCGCCAGAAACTCACAGATCAGCGACACGCGGCGCACATGGGAGCCTGTTTCTTTACTGCGTTTTTCGATCGCCTCACCCAAAACACACATCAACTCCTGCTGTGTGCGCTCAATCTCCTCACGGGTAATCAGGTTTACGAAGATAATAGAAACCTTGCTGAGGAAGACATTTAACAGCCGTTGGCTCAAGCGTGACTGGTGTACTGACAGCGCCACCGCGGCCACACTTTCGCTGTTATCGGAAAGCTGAGTGAATTTACAGAACAACCCTTCCGATATTACATTTTGCTTACTGGCCAACGCCTGATTGACCCGGTCACGAATCCCCCCGGGAAAAATATCACAATCAAGGCTGGCGTCTATCTGGTACCGAGTGCCGTCATAGGAGAGGACAATCTGCTCCCGGTTACCCAAGGCATTGACTAACTGGTAGTGCAGATAAAAAGAGGTAGACACTTGCCCAAGCAGGTCTTTCGCTTCTTTTAAGACCTGGATACAAAACGCTTCGCTGCTGCTGGACTGAAGCACTCGCGTCGTCGCGTCGACGACATCTTCCAGCCCCTTGTGGCCGCGTTCGACTTCGATAATATCTCGGTATGAACGAATCGCAGAGTAGATGGTGGTTTTTAGCCGCGTAGAGTTCAGTTCCGCCTTGTTCTTGTAATCGTTGATGTCATAGTCTCTGATCACATCCTCTTCGGGTGCCTCACCTGGCTGCCCCGTACGCAAAACCAGCCGTGTGGCTGTATTCTTGTTGCTTTCTCTTATCCACTTAATCAGATCAAGCCCTGCGTGATCGTCTTCCATCACCACGTCAACCAGCGCCAATGCGATATCGCTGTGCTGCTCAAACAGCGCCTTCGCCTCTGCCGCTGAGTGCGCCTTTAAAAACATCAGCGGACGACTATCAACCAGCACACGCTTGAGCACCATCTCTGAGATAGAGATCACATCATCTTCATCATCGATCAGAGCCACCTTCCATGGTGAAAGCGCATCACTCAACTTCTCGGTTACAGCTTGAGAAGTTGAAGCCTGATGCACTGTTTTCTTTGAAAATAAAGGGTTGGGCATGGAGTGAACCTGACGGTAGATGACTACACATTACACCTCAGTAAAAGATAGATTGAGTCAGTATCAGAGTCCACTTTCTCTTCATGGAACTAATAACTGAGTATCATCCTGTATCCCTGCTCTATAGTACGCAGCGGCGATCGATTCGGATGAAAATAAGGCCAGGAGTGGGCACACTTTGAATCGAATTCTGCTCAGCACCAAGAAAAAAGGCGCCCCGTTAGCAGAGCGCCTCTGAATACTGCATTTCAGTTAGCCATTTACACCTTAAGGCACGACTTAAAGACAGCCGCCCTCACAGATCAGATCAGCAATCGCCGCCTTGCCGCTATCCAGCAGATAGATCTGAGCCCAGGCCTCTTTTTCCCGTACGGCATTCTGCGCTGCTATCGCTTTTCCCTTGGGCATAAAGAACGCCTCAATGCCGTAGTCGATACGGTAGAACTGATCGCTGGCCCAGCGGATACGACCTCGGATCACAGGGCCCTGCTCGGGCGGCTCATGCAGGAGTCGCTCAGCGACATGGTATTTACCTTCCTGCTTCAACGTCACGAAAACCGTCTGGTGTTTGCGGAACGGATCCACAGCCAACGCCGCATCGACACGACTGATGCCGTAGTTGAGGCGAACATAGTTGCCACGGAACAGGCTGCGCGGGTCGATCGGTTCGGTTTTCAGCAGCACCGGTTCACCATATTTCAGTGGCCAGGTGGAGCTCAGATATTCGGTACCGAGTACGCCCAGCTGCAAAACCAACGTCAGCAGCAGGCCAATGCCAAGCAGTTTTTTATTCACCGGCACGGAGATCTCTGGGGTATGAAAGGCTGTTGAATTAGACATGGTCCTGGCCCTCGGTTGTGCGGTTTCTCCAGAAGCGGGCAGCGCCAAACAGCACCGCAGCCGCCACCATGAACAGCAGCGCGCCGCCTATATAGTCGCCGATCAGGTCAAAGTAGCGCAGCATGGCGGTCAGCAGCAGCACCGCTACGCCGGTGTAGAAGAAGTGAGTGACGGCATCATCCACACCGCGGCGGATCAGCCAGATCCCGGTGATCACCAGCACCAGGTTGGTAGCGACGGCGAGGAACATAGGGTCTGCCCAGTTCTGCTGTACCAGCAGCGCTGCCAGCGTGAAGAAGGCACCATTGAGCAGAATCGGCCCGCTGGCGTTGGCACCGGATGGGCGGGCCAGCGTAAAGCCAATCATGGTGCCCAGCGCCAGCAGCAGCGGATTGAAGACGCCGATCAGGTAGTCGTTGCGCATCAGGTCGCGCCAGAACTCGGTAAAGCTCAATATCAGCAACGTGAGAATAGCGCCGCGCAGCAGGTAGAGATGCAGTAGTTGGCCATAGTCCCGTTTTAGCGGTTCTTCGTGGCGCATCAGCCACCAGGCAGCACCTATCATCGCAAGGCCCAGTGCCACCGTTAGCGGTACCTGATCGGCAAAAGGATCGTAGATGTAAAAGCGACCAGCCCCCCAGGCGAGCAGCAGGTTGACCCAGGCCACCAGCCCCACCAGCGAGCCGAGAAAGATCAGCGCCGAGCGGCGATGAGTCCACACCAGCCAGAGGCAGGGCAGCGCAAATATTGGGTAGCTATAGGGCATAAAGCCGGTACTGGCTTCGGTATACATCCACAGGCTGGCGAGCACCAGCACCTGCAGCGCGATCAGCCGCGAGCGGGTCAGAAATACCAACGGCAGAATCCCCAGCGCCCACCAGAAGATGCCGTCGGGGAAGTGTTCGCCCAGATGATAGATCTGCGCGATCAGCATGATCGATGCGCCGTAACTGATACCGCCGAAGAAGAGCCAGAGCACACCGGCGCGCTGCTTGCCCTGTAGCATCTCCAAGCCGCCGATCAGGTTGATCACCAGCGTGGCGCCGATCAACCCCAGCATCCGCACCGCGCGCGGAATCTCGTCCCAGTTGTGGGACAGCACCAGGATCATCGCCAGGCCTGCGAACATCACGGCCAGGGCACTGAGCACGTAGTAGGCGAAGCTGCCGCCCTTGCCCTCATTCAGGCTTGCGCCGTAACGCGCGAGGATCGCTTCGCCCTGGGCGCGCTCGATCAGGCCATCGCCGATCCAGTCGCTGACCTCTCGGGCGAGGTCTTTCTTGAACAATCGCAGCACTCTCATGTTCGTCACCTTTCATTGAGCGGTATGTTGAAAACCCTTGTCTATCTGCCGCTGCGTTTAGCAACGCGGCCAGTTTTGCAACATTCCGTTATGCCAGCGCGTCCAGCGCACGTTGTTTGAGCCCCTTGTAATCGATCTTGCCGCTGCCCAGTTTCGGTAGCTCTTCAACAGCGATCACCTCGGCGGGAATCATCAGCGGGTTCACGCCCGCATCGATCATTTTCTGGCGCACTTCATCCGCTGCACCGGTCACCAGCAGCACAACCTTTTCGCCCTTTTTATCGTCTTTGATATTGGTAGCGGCGAACTCGACGGCCTCGCTATCGACTACCCCGGCCACGGCGGCTTCCACCGCACCCAGGCTGATCATCTCGCCGCCGATCTTGGCAAAGCGGGAGTAGCGATCGACGATGGTCAGGAAGCCATCCGTATCCAGATGCCCCTTGTCACCGGTGCGGTACCAGCGGCGGCCATCCAGCTCGACGATGGCATCGTCGGTCTTTTCCGGATCATTCAGGTAGCCCTGCATCACCTGTCCACCGGAGACCAGGATCAGGCCATCTTCACCGGTGGGCAGGGTTTCCAGGCTTTCGGGGTCAACAATGCGGAAGCAGCTGCCCGGCAGCGGCAGACCCACACTGCCCTTCTTCTGCCCGGCCTGGAGCTTCCAGGTGTTCGGGTCCATCACATCGGGCACGTTGACGCTGGCCACAGGTGCAGTTTCGGTAGCGCCGTAACCTTCGAAGATGGTTTTCTTGAACTTCAACTCAAAGCTGTCACGCACCTCGGCGGAGAGCTTTTCCGCACCGGCCACGATTACCCGCAACGGCTCCAGCATCTCCGGCACCACCTTGCGGTTACGGGTATAAAGGCGCAGGAAGGTCGCGGTGCCGCAGAGGATGCTGACCTTGTAGCGGTAGATCGCCTTGGCGATATTCAGCGCATCGGTGGGGTCCGGATGACAGACCGCCGGAATCCCCTCCACCATCGGCAGCAGACTGTTCACCGTGAGACCAAAGGAGTGGAACAGCGGCAGACAGGCCATCATCGCGTCATCGTTACGGGTGTTGAGCACATCGCTGATCTGCTTGATGTTGCCCATCAGGTTTCGGTGGGTCAGCACCACGCCCTTGGGTGTGCCCTCACTACCACTAGAGAAGAGGATCTGCGCCGGGCTTTCCAGCTTCACGCCACGGCCATACAGACGGCACAGCAGCGAAGCCGGCAGCACATAGGCACCGATCAGGTGGCCCAGCAGACGGGTTTTGGTCATCTTCGCGCGCACATCTTCCAGGTACACGATTTTGGTACCGGCCAGCATGGCATCCATATCCAGACCACGTGTCTTGAGCTTTTTCATAAAACGCGCGGAGGTATAAACCGTATCGATAGAGGCGCTGCGGATCGCCGCCTGCACCGATTCCACACCGGCGGTGAAGTTCAGGTTCACCGCGGTCTGGCCGTTCAGCATCACCGCCAGGTTGGCCATGATTCCGGCCGCGCTGGAGGGCAGTAGCAGACCCACGTTCTGCTCGCGGCAGATCTTTTTCATACTGCGCGCCATGGCCGTGGTACCGGCGATGACACGGGCATTACTGAACTGGGCATCGCCCATTGTATCGATCAGGCTCACCGCGCGTGGATGGCGCTTGGCCTGCTTCAACCAGGCCAGCGGCAGCGGCTCCAGGCTGGCGGTGTAATCTTCCCAACCATTCACGGACAGCTCGAACACCTTCTGTTTCAGCGCATCGGCCTTGGTTTCCAGCGGCAGCGGCTGGCCCAGCGCCACGATGACGTTACGCTTAAAGCCATCTTGGGTGTTCTCACGCAGCTTCTCGCTATTGGAGCGCGATAGACGGCTACCCCAGAGGCCGCGCAGGTAGAAAGGTACGATCACGCCCTCTTCCACATCCTCGACCGCTTTTTCATAACCGTTGCGGAACATGCCAAGGTGACCGGTGCGGCTGATCGCCCCTTCCGGGAACAGGCACACCACCTCACCGTTTTTCAGGCATTCGTTGACGCTGGCCAGCGCGCCCTGGCTGTTGCCGGCGCTGATCGGGATCGCGCCAAAGAACTTCAGGAACGGCTTCAGGTACCAGGTTTCGTAGATGCTGCGCAGCATTACAAAGCGCACCGGGCGCGGGCAGGCGATCTGTACGATGGCCCAGTCGATCCAACTGATATGGTTACCCAGTAGCAGCACGCCACCACGCTTGGGCAGATTCTCCAGGCCAGACACGCTGACACGGTAGCTGCGTTTGAGGATCACACCGGCAAAGATGCGCACCAGCGAGTGCGGCAGGCAGTAGAAGGTATAAGCGGCACCGGCGATGGCGGTGATCGCCAGCAGGTAAAACAGGCCACGACTGCTAAAACCGACCAGCGAGAACACCACGGTCAACGCCAGGAAACCGAGCATCGCCAGGTTCTGAATCCAGTTGTTACCAGCCAGCACCGTACCCAGCTTGCTGGAGTGTGCGGTGTACTGGATCAGGGCGTTCAGCGGCACGATAAACAGACCACCGCAAACGCCCAGCAGCAGCAACAGCGCCGCCAGGGAAAACAGGCTTTCAGACACCGGCATCAGCATCAGGCAAAGCGCGATACCGATGGCACCCAGCGGCACCAGGCCCAGCTCGATATGGGCGCGGGAGGCACGACCCGCGGCCACGGAACCGATCAGAATACCGATACCGCTCACCGCCAGCAGTCCCTGAATCACCAGGGTATTGGTCTCTGCCAACACCTCTTTGGCGTAGGCCGGAAACGCCGCCAGAACCACCTGGGAGATCGCCCAGAACATGGCCAGGCCAACAATGGAAAGCCAGATCGCCCGGCTGCCACGAATCGCGCCGATGTTACCGCGCAGGTAGCCGCCGGTCATATAAGTCTTGAAGCTGAAGGTTTTAGTCGGCTCACCCGCTTCTCGCCTGGGCAGACGACCCGCCAGAATCCACTCCACGAAAGAGAGCGCCACCAACACCAGACCCAGCGGCGCGATGGCGTGCATCACCTCGGTAGTGCTGGAAAAGTCCGGCTGATAGAAATGCTCAAACAGCGCAGAGAATGCGAAGGTCCCGCCCAGAATCGAGATAATCGTGGTCGCCTGCACCAGGGCATTCCCCTGGGCCAGACGCTCATCGCCAAGCAGCTCACGGATATAACCATACTTGGCCGGCGAGTAGATCGCGCTCTGAATCGACAGCAGCAGGGTCAGACCAAACGCCACCCAGAACCAACCCGCCAGGTAACTCAGCCCGATCAACGCGGTACCGCCCACCGCCGCCAGCGCGCCATAGCGCATAACGCTGGGTTTGGGGAAACGGTCGGAGAGAAAGCCGGAGGGAGAGAACAACAGAATAAACGGCAGCAGGATCAGACCATTGATTACAGCGGTCAGTATCACCTGCAGGTCGCCATCCCAGGTTTTGAAGATGGTGTTCTGAATAACGATTTTGTGGCCAAGATCCACAAAGGCGTTGAGAAAAACCACCAGCAGATAGGCGATAAATCCCTTAACCTTCAAGAGCTGATTCATAGTCGGCAGATTCCAGTTTCTGTACGGTTATTCGTCCTGCCATTCTGGTCAGAACCACACCTGATACAACTTCCATGTTTATAGTCGCGCCATAGACGCCAAAAGGTATTATATTTTAATACCCGACTTCGCTAAACTCCCGTGCCGCAGTCACGCACCTCCCTGTTCCGCGGTCGGCTGCTACTCTGATCATATACTCTATAAGGCCAGCGACGATGAGCGAGCAACGGCGGTTTTCTGCAGCCCGGCAGATGTTCACTGACTTTTTCCGCATCAACCAGCATGCCCGCCCCTGGCACCTGCCGGTGATGACCGGCCTGTGCGCCATGATACCGGCACTGATCGGCTCGTTTTACGGCGCCTTCAGCCTCGGCGTTATCGGCTGCCTGGGTGCTATGGTGTTTATTTACATTCCTCAAGCCAATCTTGGCAAAAGGCTGTTCACCCTGCTGATGGTGGCTATCGGCTTTCAGATCTCCTACTTTCTCAGCGCCACCAGCTCAGACACCCTGCTGGGCTCCACGCTGATTCTGTTTCTGATCACCTTGGTGATGACCCTGGTGGTGCGCGTTCTCCAGGTGGCTCTGCCGGGACGATTCTTCTTCGTGCTGGTAGCGATCACCGCGACACTGCACGCGCCCGGCATGCCGACCGTGGAAGAGCGGATGTTGATACTGGGGCTGGGCAGCCTGACCTCTATAGTCGGCATGCTGGTCTATCACCTGCTGGTACCGGTGAACCCTGCCGCCGGCCCGGGCAAACTGCCGCCCAACCAGAGCGCCGATGATCCCTGGATCGCCACCCTGGCAGACGGCCTGTGTAGCGCCGTGTTCGTTGCGCTCACCTTCTACATCGCCAGTGAACTGGAACTGCTCAAACCCTACTGGGCCACCATCGCCTGTGCCGCGATTCTGCAGGGTAACTCCCTGCGCCATATGTGGCAGCGCCAGGCGCAGCGCATTGTCGGCACCGCCATGGGCCTGGGTGTTGCCTGGCTGCTGTTCAGCTTTCAGCCCTCGACACTGGTACTTGCCATTGCGATCGGTCTTTTCAACTTCGCGATACAGTCGCTGGTGGTACGTAACTATGCCCTGGCGCTGGTGTTTATCACGCCGATGACGCTGATCTTTTCCGAGGCTTCCTCGCTGCAAACCGATCTCAGCACGCTGATGGAGGAACGCTTTGTCGAAACGGTTCTCGGCAGCCTTATCGGTTTTATCGGTGGCTGGGTGCTGCACCGGCTGCTGAAGCAAGGCTGATTCCACTGGAAGACTCACAACCGCCAAGGACAACATTATGGCCCGCCAGACCAAACCGCTGATCGATACCCTCAAACGCTGCCTGAAAGCCAACGGCAAAACCTACGCCGATGTCGCGACAGCATTGGATTTGTCGGAGGCTAGCGTCAAGCGACTGCTCTCCACCCACCAACTCTCACTGGAGCGACTGGATGCCATTTGTCAGCTAATGGGGATGGAGATCACCGATCTGGTGAAACAGATGGAGGAGAACTCGGGCCGGATCGAACAGCTGACCGTGGAGCAGGAACGAGAGATCGCCGGCGACCTGACGCTGCTGCTGATCACTGTCTGCGTGCTCAATCGCTGGACGCTGGAGCAGATCGTCAGCGTGCATAAGCTCGACGAGCATCTGTGCATCCAGAAACTGGCGCGGCTCGACAAGCTGCAGATCATCGATCTGTTGCCGAGAAACCGGATCAAGCTGAAGGTAGCCGCCAACTTCAACTGGATCGAGAACGGACCGATTCAGCAGTTTTTCCAGCAGCGCATCGCCGCCGAGTATTTCAACTCTCGCTTCCAGCGCGATGACGAAAGCCTGATCGTACTTAATGGCATGCTGTCGAAGTCATCCAACCAGGCATTCCAGCGCCGTATGCAGCGCCTGGCGCGGGAGTTCGAGGAGTTCAACCGGGAGGATGTAGCCCAGGAGTTCGATGACCGCCACGGTGCCACGGTGATCATCGCGATCCGCGGCTGGCGCTATGGTCTGTTTAGCAGTTGATCTGCGGCGGATTCGTGCCTACTAAAATGCCCGCTTCAACAACTCATCACGGGCCGCGGTAATATTCACAAACGTTTCCTGGCTGCCGCCGGCATCCGGGTGATGCTTCTGCGCCAATCGGCGATACGCGGTTTTGATCTGCGCTGCGTCCAGAACACCTTCTAACGGCAGGCTCAGGGACTCCCTGTGCTTACGCTCCGAGTACTGCTCAAAGGGGCTGGGTTCAGCCATGCGGCGCTGGTTAAAACGGACAAACGCCTCCTGCTCACGTTGTTGCGCCTCGCGCCTCAGTCTGTGGGATTCCCGACGCAGTTCCACCTGGTCCTGCTGCCAGCGCTGACGGGACATCACCAGACAGGCGGCGAAGCCCACCCGACCGCTCTCTTCCAACGTATCCAGACAGATCGGCCCAACCATCTCGTAGGGCTCGTCGAGCCAGGCATGACGCCCTTCGGGGCCGTTTTCTACCCGCTCAAATGTGACCGTATCGACCACGCCCATGGAGGGGCTCCAAATCACCCAGAACTCCTCTTCGGAAGATGGTGGAATATGCGACATAAGCGGTCCTGTTTGCCGGTGGATGTGGCCAATGTAGGCGTTCATTAAGCAATTCATTCACGTTTGCAAAATGTACACCAGTAGACCGGGACCGCAGCTTAACAGGAGGGGTTACAGAAGCGTTTCGCGGATCATCTCCCGCATCGCCCGGGCAGCGAAGGAGAGACTGGCCCGACGCCGCCAAATCAGTGACAGCGACCAGCGCAACGAGGAGCTTTCCAACGGCCGCACCACCACGCCCTCGGTGACGTGCCGTTCGGCAATGAGTCGCGGCAACAGCATCACACCGGTGCCGGCGGCCACCAGCGCCAGGCCGAAATCGGGATGGGTCACCTCCGCGGCGATATCCGGCTCAAAGCCCTTGTTGCGGCAGGTATCCCCGATCAGCTTGCTGAGCTGGAAGCTGCTGTCGAAGCCGATGATCGAAACTCCGTTCAGGTCCTCCAGTCGGATCGCTTTCTTCTCTGCCAGCGGATGCGCCTGGGGTAGCGTCAGCATCATCGGATCATCACAGATCTGCAGCCAGTCCACGTCCGCATCGGTGGGCACCAGACTGGTAGCCAGCTCTACCTCGCCATTGCGCAGCGCATCCTCCTGCTCGACACCGCCGCGCTCACGTAGATGGATCTCTATCTCTGGATAGGTGGCACGAAAGCGGGCGATGATCGGCGCGAAGATCTCGGCACTGCCCAGCGGCGACAGGCCGATATTCAGCTCGCCGGTTTCCAGCCCGCGCAATGCGTGCAGTTCATGGAGCATCTGCTCCCTTCGCGACAGCAGCTCCACGGCGTGGCGATACACCACCTCACCCGCTGGCGTCAGCCTGACTTTTGAACCGCGGTAACCCCGTTCCAGCAGGGTTTCATCCAGCTCCTCCTCGAGCCCGCGGATCGCCTTGCTGAGCGCCGGCTGGGACAGATGAACCACCTCCGCCGCCTTGCCGAAGCCACCACAATTGACGATCTCAACCAGAAAACGCAGCTCGCGCAGATCCATCTACCTAGCCCACTTAACATAACTAAAGCTCATCTATTCGATGTTTAACATTCATTATATCTATCACACCAAGATCGTTAAACTTTAGTCTTAATTCAGACACAGGCATCGCCCGATGCCGCCACACACGCCCCTGAATCACCGGATACCCATGGCACGCACCCGCTCGCTTTTTTCTGTTGTTCTGCAAATCACCGCCTTCTGCGGTCTGTTCTGGCTCTGTAACCTGCTGGTTGAGCTGGAACATCTGCCGGTGCCCGCCGGCGTGATCGGCATGGTGCTGCTGGTGGTTCTGCTGCTGACCCGGCTGGTGCCGGAAAAAGCGGTGCGCTCTGGCTCCAACTTTCTGCTCGGCGAACTGTTGCTGTTTTTTATCCCGCCCGTGGTCTCGATCCTGAAATACTGGTCGATGCTGCGGGATGATGGCTGGATGCTGATCGGCGCGCTGATCATCGGCACCGTGGTGGTGCTGACCGGCACCGCCTGGGTCGTTGATCGCATCTTCACGCTGGAAAAGCGGATGAACGAGCGCCGGATGCTGGACACTGTGCATGTCTGATTCGCTACTGGCGATCCTCAGTCTCGTTGCCACCCTCGGATTTTATTACCTCACCAAGCTCGCTTACCGGCGCAAGCGTATTATCCTGCTGGCCCCGATGCTGGCCGCTCCACTGGCTATCATCGCGCTGGTGCTGGCAGTGGATATCCCGCTGGATGACTACTACCTCTACACCCACTTTCTGGTGATGATGCTGGGACCCGCCACCATCGCCTTTGCGGTGCCGATCTATCAGGAACGTGACGTAATCCGACGCTATCCTATTACGCTGACGCTGGGCGTGATCACCGGTTTGATGCTGGGGCTACTCTCATCATGGATACTGGTGCAGTTGTTCCCACTGCCTGACGAGCTGGCCAGCAGCATGATGGTACGCTCAGTATCCACGCCCTTTGCGGTGGAAGCGGTCTCCTCCTTTGGCGGCGTACCGGATATCACCGCCATGCTGGTGATCATGACTGGCATTATCGGCATGGCCGTATCGGAAACCGTATTCAAGGTCGCGAAGATCCGCACTCCCCTGGCCAAGGGCGCAGCGCTCGGCGCGGCTTCTCATGGTGCGGGGACTGCAAAAGCCCGTGAACTGGGCCGTGAGGAAGGGGTAATAGCCAGCCTGACGATGATCTTTACCGGCGTGGCGATGGTGATCGGTGCACCGCTGTTTGCCAGCGTGCTGGGTTAAGCGATTCCGCCCTGGCCCTGCGCCAGGACGGAGATCAACGGCTCAGGATACAGCGTCAGGATGCAACCTGCGGCTGCACAACACGACGGCTGATGCCCATACAGAGCAGCGCCATCCCGCCAGAACAAAGCAACAGCACCGCACTCACCGAGAACGCGCTTTCAAACCCTGAGTAGTCAAACAGCACTCCACCCAGGGTGGAGCCGAGCCCGATCGACAGCTGGATAATCGCAACCATCAGACCACCGCCCGCTTCCGCATCATCTGGCATAGACTGCGACAGCCAGGTCCACCATCCCACCGGCGCAGAGGTGGCGACAAAGCCCCAGACAAACAGCACGCCCAACACCACAGCCAGCTGATCGCCGAACTGAACCAGCAGCAGGCCGCAGATCGCCAGGATCGCCGGCATCGTCATCAGCGCGCGGTAGACGTTGCCCTTGAGTGCATGACTGATCAGCGAGGTACCAATAAATCCAGCCACGCCGATCATCAGCAGAATCAGCGTCAGCAGCTGCTCGCTAACCCCGGTTTCCCCTTCCAGGAACGGGCGGATATAGGTGTAGAGCGTAAACTGGCCCATAAACAGCAGCGCGGTGGCACTGAAACCCACAGCGATCAGGCTGCGTCTTAACGGACGGAAGATATGGTGCAGCTTGCGCCCCTCGCTACCGCCAGGCATGGAAGGCAGAGTTATCCACTGCCAGACCAGCGCGATCAGCGCCACCGGCACCAGAAACAGAAAACCACCACGCCAACTGATCAACGATCCCAGAAAGCTGCCCAGCGGTGCCGCAATTACCATCGCCAGTGCATTACCACCATTAAAGATCGCCAGTGCCTTGGGGACTTTCTCCATCGGCACCATGCGCATCGCCGCCGATGCAGACATGGACCAGAAACCGCCGAGGGCAACGCCGACCAGCGCCCGACCGATCATATACACCAAGTAGTTAGGCGCCAGCGCGATCAATACACCGGACAACAACATCACCCCGGTGAGCGCGACCAGCACCGTTTTACGGTCCAGTTTTCCGGCAATCGCTGAGATCGACAGCGCAACGATTACGGCAAACACCCCGGACATGGAGATCCCTTGGCCAACCGCGCCCTCTGTCACCCCGAGCCCTGCGGCCATAGGCGTCAGCAAACTCACCGGCATAAACTCTCCGGTGATCATCACGAAGGCACACAGAGACATGGCGAAAACGCCACTCCAGTTAGCCTCTTTAACGCCTTCTGGCACGACGTCGGAAGTCTCGTCGCTTTTAGCTGAATCCATTTTTCTGCTCTCGAATAACTACGATCAAATAACACCACCCACGCCACAGCCGCTGCCTGCCGCCGCATACGTTTAAGGTGTGAGGGAATCACCGCCGCTCGCTCTGGAACGCCGGTTTTAGGAGCCGCTATTAGAGCGAAAAGAGGTAAAAGAGAGGTAGCAAATTCCACCTCCAGACTTGCCTGATACTCTAAAGCACCAGCATGAAAGCGCCTGGCTCGATACGGGGCAATATTCTGGAAACAGACAAATAAAGGAGGCGGGCTGCAACAACACCGATAAGCTCATATCGGATTCAACGGCTGCAGCCCACCGGTGCGGATCACCCTACTGCCTGCCGGTTAAACGGTCGCCAGCAGGCAGAGACGTCGGGTATTAGTCGCGATTGATGCGTGTGGCGAAGGCGCTGAAGGTTTCCAGCTGCGCCGCCAAGAATGAGCGGGTCTCTTCGTCGACCAGCTTATCGTCGCTGACCTTGTTATGAACCTGAGGCACCATCGCTTCCGGCTTGTTCATCACCATCGCATCGAAGAACACCAGGATCTGACGCAGGTGATACTGAGCGCGGCAACCACCGGCATTACCCGGGCTAGCGGTCTGAATCAGTACCGGCTTGCCGGCCAGCGGCTGCGGAGACACGCGGGAGATCCAGTCCAAGGTATTTTTCAGTACGCCGGGAACAGAGTAGTTGTACTCAGGCGTCACGATGATCAGACCATCCGCCTTGGCGATCTCATCAGCCATGGCCTGAACCGCCGCCGGGAAACCTTCTGCCTGAACGTCAGCATCGTAGTGCGGAATATCGCCGATGGAACCGAGCGGCTTGATCTCAACGCCCTTGGTGGCCAACTCCGGCAGAGAGCTTGCAATCGCCGCGTGGAAAGAACCTTTACGCAGGCTGCCGACCAGCGTAACGAAAGTCTGGGTTGTGTCGCTCATATCGATAAGCTCCAAATCTGTTTACATGCGGGATCAAACGTACTGGAAAGGACGACTTTGACTGCCAGCCACGTTCGGATACGCCTATACTAAACAAAAACCATAATACGGTACACTACCGTACCACTATGCAATACAAGCATAATGTAAATGCAATAAATGAACGATCGAACACTGCTCAAAACAATGCGTAATAAAACCAGGCTTAATAAAACCATGCGTAACCCAACAAGGCTTGAAGAGCTCCGTCATGGAAAATGAAAAGGCTCCGCAGGGGATACAGGTGATATCACGCGCAGCGGCCATACTGCGCGTACTGAAAGACAAGCCGCAAAGCCTGGGCAGCATCGCCAGCGCCACCGGACTGCCCCGCTCCACCGTGCAGCGCATCGTTGAAGCGCTGGCTCTGGAATCACTGGTAGAGGCAGGCAGCAAGGGCGTTCGCCTTGGCTGGGGACTGGCGGAAATCGCCAAGCGAAACGAAACCAATATCATCTCCACTGCGCGTCCGGTGCTGGAAACCCTGTTTGCCAGAACCCATGAAACCGTGGACATCTCCACCGCCCTTGGCGCAGAGGTCTCCTTTCTCGATCGCATCATCTCCGATCAGGAACTCCGGGTGGTCTCCTTTCCCAATAAACCCCGCCCTCTTCACGCCAAGGCGAACGGCAAGGCACTGCTGGCCAGCATGAGCGACCAGGAGATCGAACGCCTCTTCAGCGGCACACTCACAGCACTGACCGAGCACACGTTGACCGATCTACCCACGCTTCTCACAGAGATCGAGCAGGTCCGCCAATGCGGTCTGGCCTATGACCGGGAAGAACATGCCCTTGGCGTCTGCGCCATCGGTACCGGCCTGATCGCGCCGGATGGCAAACCCTATGCGTTTTCAGTAGCGATGCCGCTGAGCCGGTATGAGAGTATGAAACCGCAAGTGGAAGCTGCTCTGCTCGAAGCCCGCACCATGCTCACCGGGCTGCTTGAACAGCTCTAACTCAGCCCTTGCCTGTCCGATTCACAGGCGCCACTGACAGCCTGCATGGCCGTGCCGGGCCCCGTTAATGCAGGCTAATTCGGCGAAAGCGACTTCAGGCGTCTATCCTAGGAAAGCGATGCATTTCTGCGGTGCTGTTCTGCCATCATGGCGATTTCTCCCGCTTGTGCGCCGCGTATAAGCATACTGGCCGACCAGCCCACAAATAGACTGAAGTTAAGCAGGCTGAAATCAAGCCGCGACCGGCGGCAAGCGCAGGCCCGGGTTCAGGGTAATGAATGTGCAACAGATATCTCTTGTTCAGCCGCTATAATTCAAAGAGCTTAAATTAGTCCGCCTATAACAACACTCTCTAAACAGGTCCGGATGCCGTTATGGAACAACGAAAACCAGCGATCACCTACCGGCACGCTACACTGCAAGACGCTGACGCGACCCTGAATAACCTCCTGGACCTGGTTGTCGAGGGCACCTGGGATTGGAATCGAGCATCCGGCGAAGTTGTCCGCAGCCCCGGCTGGTACCGTATGCTGGGCTACGAAGTGGGTGTTTTCAAACAGGACGTTTTTACCTGGGAAAATCTGATCCATCCCGATGACTACCCCCGTGTGATGCAGAACTTCGAGCAGTTCACCGCTGGAAAGATCGACCACTACAGCATCGATTACCGCTGCAAAAAACAGGATGGCCACTACCTTTGGATCACAGACAACGCCCAGATTATCGCGCGCGACGATGAGGGTGTAGTCACGCGTATCCTGGGCGCACATCTCGATATTCACGAACGCAAAACCGCTCAGCTGGAGCTGTTTGAGCAAAACCGTCTGCTAAGGGCTGACAATGTCACCCTTGAGAAACTAATCACCCAGAAGGCGCGGGAACTGGAAAATAGAAACCGCGAGCTGCAGCAGAAGATCGAGCAGATCGAGCAGATCTCCAACACCGACCCGCTGACCCAGATTCCCAACCGCAAGAAGTTTGAAGAGGAACTGCGCACCGAAAAATCACGCTCTGACCGTTACGGACACGAGCTTTCGTTCGCGATGTTCGATATAGACCACTTCAAAAACATCAACGATACCTTCGGCCACGAAACCGGCGACAAAGTACTCAAAAAGCTGGCCGCGTTTATCTCCCAAAATATCCGCGACATCGACTTCTTCGGCCGCTGGGGCGGCGAGGAGTTTGTGCTGATATTCCCAGATGTACCACTCGAAGGCGCCACCGCCTGTGCGGAAAAACTGCGCCGACTGATCGCAGAGTATGAACTCTTCCCCGGCTTCAAGATCACCTGCAGCTTTGGTGTTACCTCCTACCGCACGGGCGACAGCATCGACGATATTTTTTCGCGGATCGACAATGCTCTCTACGTAGCGAAGGATTCCGGTCGTGATCGCGTGGTTGAGTTGCACGTGGAAGCGCAGAGTTAGCCCGTTCCAGCCATTCTGCGTATCCCTCCCCTAGTGACCAGGCAGCCCTAAAAGCGCTCGATCTCTCGGACAGATTACTCCAGCATTCACGGATAAATTGAGCGGATATGGATTTCGCACCGACCCTGCCTACTGAGGGCATAGACAGTAGCCTTTGCTCTAGGCCCTGATACCACGCAGCACAGTGATTACAAGGGGTTAAGTCTGTTTCATAGCTCCCTGTATACTCTTTGACCTCTGGCAGATTTCACCCACCAGAGCCCTTCCAGCACGCACCCCAAAACTTTATAAAACCTTAACCCACAATCTTTACCATTCTGTTTTTATTTCAAAACGTAGATAATTACACTGAATAAAATCCATATGACCAGCCAAAAATACTTTATAAATAAACATATACAGAAATAAAAAACTTCATAAATTACTGAACTGATTTTTTGTTTTTTACTATTTAACACGCCGACTACGGATCCTAGTATCGCGATAAGGACAGCTAAGGACTGTCGACTCATCGCTACAGACAGAGGATCAAAATAATGGATAACTCCCTCAACCAACCTCAGGGCGGCAACGAAATGCCCCGCTTCGGCGGCCGCGCTACCATGTTGCGACTGCCGTTCGCCGAAACTGCTGAGGGTCTGGATGCTGCGTTTGTTGGCATTCCTCTGGATATCGGTACCTCGCAGCGCGCCGGCACCCGCTACGGGCCTCGCCAGATCCGCGCCGAGTCCGTGATGATCCGTCCTTACAACATGGCCACGGGCGCTGCGCCGTTCGACTCCCTGCAGGTAGCCGATATCGGCGATGTGCCGATCAACACCTACAACCTGCTGAAGTCCGTCGACATCATCGAGGACTACTACACCCAGCTGAACCCTTATTCAGTGATTCCGCTGACTCTCGGCGGCGACCACACCATCACGCTGCCGATCCTGCGCGCCATGGCGAAAAAGCATGGCCCGGTGGGGCTTATCCATGTCGATGCGCACACCGACACCAACGACAACATGTTCGGTGAGAAGATCGCCCACGGCACCACCTTCCGCCGCGCGGTCGAGGAAGGCCTGCTCGACTGCAACCGCGTGGTGCAGATCGGCCAGCGCGCCCAGGGTTACTCCGCCAACGACTTCAGATGGGGCGAGAGCCAGGGTTTCCGCCTGTTCACCGCCGAGCAGTGCTGGCACAAATCCCTGGCGCCGCTGATGCAAGAGATCAGCCAGCTGATGGGTGAAGGCCCGGTCTATCTCTCCTTCGATATCGATGGTATCGACCCGGCCTGGGCGCCGGGCACCGGCACCCCGGAAGTGGGTGGCCTGACCTCGATCCAGGCGCTGGAAATTGTCCGCGGCTGCAAGGGCCTCAACCTGGTCGGCGCCGATCTGGTTGAGGTTTCACCGCCCTACGATCTGAGCGGAAACACCTCTCAGCTGGGCGCCAACCTGCTTTACGAAATGCTCTGCGTTCTGCCCGGCGTTACTTATAAGTAGAGCTACACCTAAAGCTACAAGCAACGCCAAAGCCATGCACAGGTCGGTCGCCACAGAAGCGACCACCTGTTCAGCCGCTTACAAAGCAGCAAGACCTCTCGAATGCGAAAAACAATAAAACATTAAACGTGCATGGAGTTTTAAAAATGGAAATACATAGCGGACACGATACGATCCTCCCCACTAGTGCGGAAGACCGTAATCTGGGGCTTCTGGGAACCATTTTTCTCTGGACCGCAGCCACACTGGTCACTCCGACCATCATGACGGGACAGATGTTCATCCCCGATGTCACCCCCTACTCCGCCTTTATGACGGTGCTGATCGGCTCCATCCTGGGCTGTATCGCGCTGGCATCCGTGGCGATTATCGGCACCAAAACCGGCCTGCCGACCTTTGTTATCGCCCGCTCAACCTACGGCTATCACGGCTCTAAAATCTTTGCCGCCCTCAACGTGGTGATACTTGCAGGCTGGTCTCTTATTCAGGGTTACCTCGGTGCCATGGCCCTTAATAAAGTGACCAGCTTGGTGTTCGGCCTGGATAATATCGTACTGTGTATTTTTATTACCCAGGGCCTGGTGATGGTGATCACCATTCTCGGCCACTCCGGCATCCAGAAGATCGAGGGCGTCGCCTCCTCGCTGATGCTCATCATGGCACTGTCGGTGACCTACAAGCTGCTCAGCGAGCACGGCCTGACCGAGGTGAAAAACCTGCCGCTGTCCGATACACCGAGCCTCACCCTGGCGATTGTATTCGATATCGTGCTGGCCACCGCGTTCTCCTGGATCACCCTGCCCTGCGACTACAACCGCTACTGCAAGAGCAAGAAGGTCAGCGGCATCGGCATCGTCAGCGGCTACATGCTCGGCACCATCATCGCCATGGGCCTGGGCATTCTCGTCGGTGCGTTCTCCATCATCGGCGGCCACACCCCGACCTACGACCCCGCGGATATCATGCAGGGCAAATATGTCGCCCTGGGCTCGCTGGTGATGTTCCTCTCCGTGGTCACCACCAACATCATGAGCCTCTACAGCGTATCGATGAGCAGCATGTCCGTACTGCCGAAACTGCGCTTCCCGGTGGCCGTGCTGTTCTGGGGCGTTTTGATCATCCTTGGCACCCTGCTGCAGGAGATGCTGCTGGCGTCCTTCTTAGACTGGGTTCTGCTGGTAGGAGCACTGATGATTCCGGTGTTTGCGATCATCATTACCGACTACTACCTGATCAATAACCGCACCCTTAACGACAGCTCGGTGAACTACAGCTCTGTTAACAAGAAAGCCGGCCAGGGTCTGGATTTCAATTTCATTGCCCTGATCACCTACGTGCTCAGCGCTGTGTTTGCGATCTACTTCACCTATTCAGCGCCGCTGGAGATCGGCTCAACCGCACTGACCTTTGTTTTTGCGGCCACGGTCTATTTCGTGCTGACCAAGCTGTTCGGTGCGCGCAACAGCCAGAACCTTTCAACCGCACAACTATAAAACCCGGTTAACTATGACTCGTATCGAAAACTACATCGCAGGGGAAGCGAAGCCGGTAGAGGCCTACGCTCCCTCGTTTAACCCCTACAACCAGGAAACCATCGCCGAGTATCCCCTGTCCGGTGCGGCAGATGTGGATAACGCCGTCGCCAGCGCCAACCGTGCGCTGCGCGACTGGCGCCGGCTTTCATTCAGCCAGCGCGGCGAATACCTGGACAGGATCGCTAGCGAGATCGAGAAGCGCTCCGAAACTATCGCCCAGGCGATTACCCTGAGCGGCGGTAAACCGATCTCCGAAGCGCGCTTTGATGTGCTGGATTCCATCGACTGCTACCGCTACTACGCCAAACTGGCGCGGGCACAGGACGCTCAGCAGAACACACTGGTTGAGACAGAAGCCGACGACCTCTCCAGCCGCACCCGCCGCGAGCCGGTTGGCGTGGTCGCGCTGATCACGCCCTGGAACTTCCCCACGGTGACCACCTCCTGGAAGCTGGCTCCAGCGCTGGCGGCGGGCTGCGCCGTCGTGCTCAAGCCGTCGGAGATTACACCGCTGCCGGAGTCTTACCTGGCGGAGATCTGCGCCGCGGTCGAACTGCCCGCCGGTGTCGTCAACATCACCTACGGTGCCGGTGAGACCGGCGCCGAGCTGGTGCGCCACCCGGATGTGCGCAAAGTGTCTTTCACCGGCAGCACCGAAACCGGTGGCCGTATCGCCACCGCCGTAGCCGCCGATATCAAGAACCTGAGCCTGGAACTGGGCGGCAAGTCCTCGATTATCGTCTGCGAAGATGCCGACCTTGAGCTGGCCACCTCCGCCGTGATCGGCGGCATCTTCTTTAACAACGGCCAGATCTGCTCGGCGACTTCTCGTCTGCTGGTGCACGAATCGATCGCGCCGGCCCTGCTGGAACGCCTGGCCGCCGAAGTAGCCGGCATGAAGCCCTCCGACCCGAGCGCAGAGGATTCCGTACTCGGCCCGCTCGCCTGCAGGGCGCAGTTCGACAAAGTGAGCTCCTACCTTGAGGTCGCAAAAGAGGAAGGGCTCAACGCACTAACCGGTGGCAATGCGCACGCCCATCCGAGCTGCAAACTGATGATCGAGCCGACTATCTACACCGATGTGCCAGCGAGCAGCCGCCTGTGGAACGAAGAGATCTTTGGCCCGGTGCTCTGCTGCCGTACCTTCAGCAGCGATGAAGAGGCGATCCGCGAAGCCAACAACTGCGAATACGGTCTGGCCGCCACGATAATCAGCAGCGATGAAGCGCGTGCCGATAACCTCGCCTTTGAGCTGGAAGCGGGCCATATCTGGATCAACACGGATCAGCGCGTGCTGGCGGAAACCAGCTGGGGCGGTATGAAAAAGAGCGGTATCGGCCGCGAGCTTGGCCCCTGGGGTCTGGCCGCGTTCACCGAGATCAAGCACATCACCAAGCCGTCGGGAGTCTGAGATGACCTATCCGCTGCTCAATGACTGGAGCGCTTATGTACCGCCCGTGCACTTTGGTGCGGGCCGCAGCGCTGAAACCGCCGAACTGCTGAAAGCCAAGGGACTGCAGAGCCTGCTGGTCGTCACCGACCCGGGCGTTCGCAGCCAGCCGTTCTTCGACAGCTTTATCGCCTCCCTGGATCAGCAGAAGGTTAAGCTGAGCCTCTTCAGCGATATCCGCAGCAACCCCACCTCCGATAGCGTCACCGCCTGCGTCGAGGCCTATCGCGCCAATGGCTGCGACGGCATCGTCGCCATCGGTGGCGGCAGCGCCATCGATGTGGCAAAGGCGGTCTCACTGACCGCCAACAACGGCATCAGCCTCTGGGAGTTCTGTCAGCTGGAAAACCCGGACCTGCTGCCGAAGGTGGAAGGCGAAAACTTCTTTGTGCCGCTGATGATCATCCCGACCACCGCGGGCACAGGGTCTGAGCTGTCCGGCAGTTTCTGCGTAATCACCGATACCGCAACCCATCGCAAGCGGGTAGCGTTTCACACCGAGCACTTCCCCTTTGCGATCATCGATGACCCGCAGCTGCTCACCGGCCTGCCGGCGAACCTGACCGCCTGGACCGGCATGGATGCGCTGACCCACGCGCTGGAAGCCTACGCGGCGCCCTCTTACAACCCATTGTGCGATGGCATAGCGCTGGAGGCGATCCGCCTGTGCGAACAGTGGCTGGAGCCTAGTTTCAAGGATGGCCACAACGCCGAAGCACGGGCGCATATGATGTCTGCATCGAGCATCGCGGCGGTGGCATTCAGCTCGAAGGGGCTCGGTGCCGTGCACTCCATGGCGCATGCGGTGGGTGCACTGTTCGATACTCACCATGGTCTGGCCAACGCGGTACTGCTGCCCTATGTGCTGGAGCACAACAAGGGTGCCATCGAAGAGAAGCTGACCAACGTGGCCAGGCTGCTGGATCTGGAAGAGCGCTCCGCCGACGGCGTGATCGCCTGGCTGCTGCAGTTGCGCAAGTCGCTATCGATTCCGCATACACTGGCGGAGCTGGGCATCGAGCGCAGCGCCCTGGCAGAGATCGCCCAGGCCTCCTTCCAGGATGCCGAGCATCAGACCAACCCGGTCGCCATGACCGAGGCGGACTTTATGGCCATCGCCGAGCGCGCCTTCGACGGCTACGTCTGTTAATGCCAAGCCTGTAACGCTAGACAAGCCCCTTACCACAGGGTCCTAAAGGGGCTTGTCTTCTATCTGCCGTAGCGGCCTTAGCCCCATTTACAGCGTGCCCGGGCCTTCCATCTTCTCCAGCAGATAATCGATAAACACCCGCACCCGTGCCGGCATCGTTTTGCCGCCGATAAACACCGCGTGAATCGCCTCGGTATCGCCGGGGTTATAGTCATCGAGCAAGCTCACCAACCGCCCGGAGGACAGCTCCGGCCCGATATGAAAATCCCCCAGCCGGGTGATTCCCACACCCTGCAGCGCCAGCTGCACCAGCGTCTCGCCGTTGTTGGCGTGGGCGTTACCATCCACCGGCAGCATGATCTCTTCGCCATCCACCCAGAACGGCCAGCCCGGCTCAATCCGTTTGAAGCTGAAGTCCATGCAGTTGTGGTTCACCAGATCCTGGGGCTCTCGCGGATAGCCATGCTTTTTAAGATACTCCGGCGAAGCCACCACAGAGCGACCGGTTTCTCCCAATCGACGGGCGCTAAGCAGACTGTCCGGCAGCGGCCCAAAGCGGATCGCCACATCGATATGGCCGCCCTCCACATCGGAGACCTCATCACTGAGGTGCATATCCACGGTGATATCGGGGTAGCGGGCGAGAAACTCCGGGATCAGCGGCACTATATAAAGTCGCCCGTGCGCCACCGCCGCGCTAACGCGTACCAGCCCCTTGGGGCTGCCCCGGTCGGCGATGGCGGTTTCGGTCTCGTTAAGGTCTGCCAGAATCCGCCGCGCCGCCAGGGCGTAATCCTCCCCTTCCCGGGTCAGACGCAGGCTGCGCGTGGTGCGCACCACCAGCTGCACACCCAGGCGCTGCTCGATACGACTGACCAAGCGGCTCACTGCAGAGGGAGTCAGCCCCGACTCGCGAGCAGCACCGCTGAACGACCCGGCGCAGGCGACGGCCAGGAAGGTCTCCATCTCGGCAGTGCGGTCTGTTCTTCTGTTTTCCATTGATGGTTCTCACGGGCAAGACAGGCAAAGGGTTAACAAGCCTTGAGTCTAATGACTCCGTCATCCTGCTGCGACCGCCGCAACCGCTTTATTTATGAATTCAATGCACAGCTGGTTGGCATCAGCACCGGATTATCAGCCTTGTTGCGATGCAGTATATTCCCCACATGTAAAAACCTTGGAGAAAAACCTGATGAAACTTAACCTGCCCCTGCTGGCACTGGCGCTGGGCGCCTTCGGTATCGGAGTGACCGAATTCTCGCCCATGGGCATGCTGTCGATCATTGCCGGTGACCTGGATGTGAGCATCCCCACCGCCGGGATGCTGATCAGCGCCTACGCTTTCGGTGTGGTGGTCGGCGCGCCGATCATGACGCTGGGCTTTGCGAAAATGTCGCGCCGCAGTCTTCTGCTGCTGGCGATGAGCCTGTTCACTGTCGGCAACCTGATCTCGGCGCTGTCCGATAGCTACGGCACCCTGCTGCTGGGCCGTATCGTCACCTCGTTCAACCACGGCGCCTTCTTCGGTGTCGGCGCTGTGGTCGCCACCCAGCTGGTACCGCCGGAGAAGCGTGCCGGCGCCGTGGCCGCCATGTTCTCCGGCCTCACCATCGCCAATATCGGCGGTGTGCCCCTGGCCACCTATGTGGGTGAAACTCTGGGCTGGCGTAGCGCCTTTATGGGGATGACCGTGATCGGCCTGATCACCATGCTGGCCCTGCGCGCTTCCATGCCGAAACTGGCCGTGGATGGCCAGACCACCATCGCCAATGAGATCCGTGTGCTCGGCAAAAACTCGGTGCTGTTCGCGCTGCTGCTGACCGTGGTGGGTTCCAGCTCCATGTTCACCGTGTTCAGCTATATCGCGCCGATCCTGCAGGATGAAACCCGCGTCGGCACCTTGTTCGTCACCAGCATGCTGGTGCTCTACGGGTTGGGCCTTGCGGTGGGTAACATGCTCTCTGGCCGTTTTGCCGACCGCAACCTGACCGGCACCCTGGTGATCTCCATGCTGGCCACGGTGATCCTGCTGACGGTCTTTGCCGCCACCATGCAGAACATGCTGATCGTGCCGCCTCTGATCTTCTTCTGGGGTATCGCCAGCTTCGCCGTGGTACCGCCGCTGCAGGCGCTGGTGGTATCCGAAGCCAGCGATGCACCGAATCTCGCCTCTGCCATGAACATCGCCGCCTTCAACCTGGGTAACGCCACCGGCGCGGCCCTCGGCGGAGCAGTGATTCACCTGGGGCTGGGTCTGCCCAGCGTGGCGCTGGCCGGTGCCGCCACCTCAGCGGCGGGACTGGTGCTGGTACTGATGTTCCAGAAACACAAGAAGGCACAGGGAGAGGAGCTGGTAGGCGCGAGCTAAGCCTTACCTTTCACTCGCCCCAAAACGAACAAAGCAGCCAGATGGCTGCTTTGTCTTTTTATGGCTCGGTGTCCAGCTCGTCGAAGAGGATTAGAGCTCGGTAAACACCACCTCATGCGACAGGCGGGATTTAGACAAACCCACATTGAAGTCCGCGTCCGCATCGCGGTAACCCAGCGCCACGATAACAAGGCTGGTCAGCCCCTTCTCGGACAGGCCCAGCTCCGCATCCAGCGCCTCCGGGTCGAAGCCTTCGATCGGGCAGGCATCCACACCTTCAGCGGCAGCGGCCAGCAGGAGCGAACCCAGCGCCAGGTAAAGTTGCTTCGCCGCCCAGGCGCTTTCCGCCACCGGGCCGGCATCGCGGTGCAGGTTACGGAAGAACTTACGCTTCTCGAAGCTATCGGTCTTCACTTCGTCCGAAGGGTAACGGCCATCTTTGGCTTCCTGCTCGGTCACCTGCCAGAGATGCTCATCGCTCACCTCTTTCGGCGCGCAGAACACCAGCACATGAGAGGCGTTCTTCACCTTGCCTTCGTTAAATGCGTAGGTGCCCTGGGTACCCTTGGCGATACGGGCCTTGCCGGCATCATCCTTGGCAACCACAAAGTGCCAAGGCTGAGAGTTGGTGGAAGACGCGCTCAGGCGCAATGTTTCCAGCAGATCCGCAGCCAGGCTCTCGGGAATCTTCTTACTCGGGTCGAAAGCTTTGGTGGTGTAACGGGCACGTGCGGCATCGACTATAGACATTGAATAGATCTCCTTAGCAAATCAGTGCTTAGGTAGATGGAGGCGTGGGGTGGGAGTTTCAAGACGGTGGACCGGATGTAGAACATGTCAGCTTTCTGCACGAAGCGGACTATGGGAGGTATAGAGTGTAACTGCCTTGATTGGCCCAAAGCGGTCTCTGCAGTTTGGATTGTCGGCCTTTGCTTGCGGTATAGATGTGTCTGGTCGAATAGGGGCGCTTCACTTTTCTGCTTGATATAGTGGTTCAATGACCCCAACCACCGATTTAGGTGGCACAGTCGCCACCGAAGGAGAGTTGGTACCCCATGGGGGCTCAGCACAGCAGAGTGCGAAGAGTCTCATGCTGAGATACTTTTTCGTAGGATCCCTAATCAATTGAAAAGGCATTGGTTTATTTATGGCCAAAGCCTTTTATTAAAATAAATCAAATAAAGCTATTACCCAGCTAATAATAAGCGTACTATGAGCTGGCTTGAGAGTAAACCTGCATTTATGCACCTTTTCGACGTCCTGCCTAATCGTATGTACCTCGTTCTGTTTTCATAAGTTCCTGTATTATTTAAAGCATTATCCGAACATATTCAGCATTTTAGCTGTAGTGTTCAAACATTTTTTGAACGAGTATAATATTATGTCTACTACTACTGGCACCGTTAAATGGTTCAACGAAACTAAAGGCTTCGGTTTTATCGAACAGAAGAACGGTGGTCCGGACGTTTTCGCCCATTTCAATGCGATTTCGGGTTCAGGCTTCAAAACCCTTACTGAAGGCCAAGAAGTTCAGTTTTCTGTTACTAAGGGCCAGAAAGGTCTCCAGGCTGAAAACATCTCCGTGATCTGAACCTCGAGTTCAGTAAACGATTAAAACGGGCCCTTGTGGCCCGTTTTTTTGCCTGGAAATAGGACCTATCTTAAGCCGTTTCGGGTCATAGATACCGCAAAGTTCCTACTCCATCTAACGCCCGCTTTGTGCGCGTATCCGCAATAACAGTCGCTCAATCGTTTCGTCCGCTTTGGGGAAAGCACTCACCCAATCACCCCAGATATATTCACCTCAACTTCACCCAGATTTTCTTTCTCTCCAACCACAACCTTTTCCGTCTTAACCAAAACCCCAGCCAACGCCGCTTTTACTTCATCCAACTGATACCCCCGCTTAGCCGGCACTCTTACCAACGGCAAGCCAACCTGCCCACACACCTTTTCCAGAAACTCGTCCCGCTGCTGGCGTTTGTTCTGCTTATGGCTGGCATCGTCCAGTTCTATGGCGGCCAGCGGTGTCAGGTCATCGGCGTTACAGATAACGAAGTCGAAGTGTTTGGCGTTGATGCGGTTAAAGGCGGATTTCCACTGACCGCGATTGCGGTTGGGTTCCGGTTCGATCAGGTCGGCCACGCGGACCTTGCCGAAGATGCGGTGCTGGCCGGGGTCAATAACGGAATCGAGTACGCCGAGAAAGGAGCGTTCGGCGGCGGTGAAGAGGGTCTTGCGAGAGCGGTAACGGTGGTCGGTGCCGCTTTCTTTGGCAGCGCCTGCACCGGCATTGAGTTTCTTCGCGGCGATCGCGAGCACGAACAGCAGAATGACGAACAGAATCATCCATTCCATCGACGTTTATCCTTAGGTTCCCTGTCGGTATGCGCTGACTACCCTGCTAGCGCTTAAGCCTTGAGTCTGGTTAGTAACCGCTCGATTGGCAAGGTTTTGATCGACGATCTGCTACTAATTGGCGACAGGCTCAAAAACGAATGCCGCTTCGCTCTGTAAGAACCTGTAGGAATATTCTGAAAATGTGTTCGTTTTCGGTATTTGTCTAGACGCCTCTGACACCGCCTACCACTATTGCCAACGCTACAACAGTCATACCCAACAACCGCTGAGCCTCCCACCAATCGGGTGAGTCGGCGCGTAACAATAAATATAAATTTCGAGGGTTTTCTAGATGAGTAGTTTTGCTTCGCAAAGACGTTTTGCCCTGGCCACGCTGAGCGCGGCCATCCTGACGGCGGCATCTCAGGGGGCTTCGGCCCAGCTGGTTTGCAACGAGGTCACCACCGAGACGCTGAACGTGATCGGCGTTCGTGTCACTTCGGCCCAGCCGGTGGCTGCCACCGATGCCCTGCCCGCCTACTGTTCCATCGATGCGGTCACCGCCGAGCGTGTAGGGCTGGATGGCAAGGATTACGCCGTTCGCTTTCAGATGAATCTACCGGATGACTGGAACGGCGATTTCGTGCATCAGTTCAATGGCGGCCTCGATGGCTCGGTATCGGCGGCTACCGGCCCTCTGCTGGGCGGCAACCGGGAGCGCACGGCCCTGGGGCTGGGCTACGCTGTGCTCTCGTCCGACGCAGGTCACAGCGGTAACGCCAATCCCCAGGCCGGCCTTGCCGGTGCTGCGCAGTTCGGTTTCGACCCGGAGGCGCGCTCCTATTACGGCTACAAAACCGTGGAGGTGCTGACCCCCATCGCCAAGCAGATGATCCATAACTTTTACGGGAACGATCCGCACTACTCCTACGGAGTGGGCTGCTCCAACGGCGGGCGCCACGGCATGGTGGCGGCTTCGCGCCTCGGCGACGCCTACGATGGATTCCTGCTGGGCGCACCGGGTTTTAACCTGCCCAAGGCCGCCGTCCAGCTGGCCATGGATGTGCAGCTGCTGGACAGCATCAATGGCGATGTACGCACATCGCTGACCCAGGAGGATCGTCTGCTGGTAGCCTCGGCGGTGCTGCATGCCTGCGATTCGCTGGACGGGCTGGAAGACAGCCTGGTCTCGGATACCGCCGCCTGTCAGGCTACCTTCAATATCGATAACTACGTCTGCCCGGTCGGTGAAACGGAAAACTGTGTCGACCCGCAAAAAGCTGAGGTGCTGAAAGGAATCTACGCAGGTCCCAAGGACCGCAAAGGCGGATCTCTTTACAGCGACTGGTCCTGGGATGCTGGTATTGCGGGCAGCAACTGGAGCTTCTGGCGCGTCAACAGCGGCGTGCCGTTCTGGGATAACTACCCGCTGATCGGCATTATGGGCGCATCGGGCCTGGCCCAGGTGTTTGAAACACCACCGGCCAGTGTCGGCCCTACCGGGGACGATCTGGTGGATTACCTGCTCGATTTCGATGTGGAGAACGGCGGCCGGCTGATCAACGCCCGCCACGGCAAATTCCATGAGTCGGCCATGGCGTTTATGACACCACCGGATGTGGATAACCCGAAGATGAAGAAATTCCAGCGCGGCGGCGGCAAGATGATCATCTTCCACGGGGTTTCTGACCCGATCTTCTCGTATAACGATACGGTCAGCTGGTACAACCGCCTGGACGAGAACTACAAGGGTGAGGCGAACCATTTCGTCAAGCTCTACCCGGTACCTGGCATGAACCACTGCTCCGGCGGCCCCGCTACCGACGATTTCGATCTGTTCACACGACTGGTGGATTGGGTGGAAAGCGGTGATGAGCCTCAGGCGGTTACCGCCAGTATCGCCGAGGGTAACGGAGAGCGTTTCTCAGACTGGTCACCGGTGCGTACCCGCAAGCTCTGCCCCTATCCGCAGGTCGCGGTGTACGACGGCAGCGGCGATCCCGAAAGCGCAGAAAGCTTTACCTGCCAATAGAGCAATGCACCACAGCCGGCCCTGTGGGGCCGGCTTTCAATAACCGTCCCGCCAACACTTTTTCTCCAACTTTCTCCAGCCGCTCGCCAAAGCCTTAAATCCCCCTGCCCGACATTGACGAAATCAACGTTGAGAACCAGTATTGTTTTTGTAAAAAACAGTAAATCCCAACATCAGCTGAGCGTCTCACCTGACAGGGATGCTCATAACTGACTCGACAATAACTATAAGTACCGAGGATCCAACCGATGAGTAGTAATTCTGCTAGCCGCAGTCTCGGCGTGGCCACGCTGAGCGCAGCGATTCTTGCTGTTATCTCCCAGGGCGCTTCCGCTCAAATGATCTGCGATGACATCAATACCGAAACGCTCGGCGTGATCGGCGTTGAAGTCACCTCCCAGGAGGCGGTCGCCGCCACCGATACCCTGCCCGCCCACTGCCGGATCAATGCGACCACGGCACAGCGAGTGGGTGAAGATGGACAGGATTATCAGGTCCGGTTTCAGATGAACCTGCCCGATGACTGGAACGGTGACTTTGTGCACCAGTTCAACGGCGGCAACGATGGCTCGGTAAATGCTGCCACCGGTCCTCTGCTTAGCGGTAACCAGGAGCGTACCGCGCTGGGTCGTGGCTATGCGGTGCTCTCATCCGATGCAGGGCATGATGGTGCCGCCCAGAACGCCACGGCCGGTCTTGCCGCCGGTTCCCGTTTTGGCCTGGACCCTGAGGCCCGCTCCTTTTACGGCTACAAAACCGTCGAGGTACTGACCCCCATCGCCAAGCAGATCATCCATAATTTTTACGGTAACGATCCTCAATACTCCTACGGAGTGGGCTGTTCCAATGGCGGACGTCACGGCATGGTGGCGGCTTCGCGCCTGGGCAATGCCTACGATGGTTTCCTGATCGGCGCGCCCGGCTTTAACCTGCCGCGGGCCGCGGTACAACATGCCCTGGATGTGCAGCAACTCAGCTCGCTGACCGGCGATGTGCGCACCTCGCTGACCGATCACGACCGCCTGCTGGTCGCCTCTGCAGTGCTGGACGCCTGCGATACCCTGGACGGTGTAAAGGATGACCTGGTATCGAATACTGCCGCCTGCCAGGCCACCTTCAATATCGATAACTACGTCTGCCCCGTGGGTGAAACGGAGAACTGCATCGACCCGGACAAGGCCGAAGTGCTTAAAACCATCCACGCAGGCCCGAAAGACCGTAAAGGCAACCCAATCTACAGCGACTGGGCCTGGGATTCCGGCATTGCCGGTGGCGACTGGCGCTTCTGGAAGATCTCCAGCGGTATCCCGCCCTGGGGCGGTTATCCGCTGATCGGTGTGATGGGCGCCTCCTCACTGGCACAGGTATTTACCACCCCACCCACCGCCGTCGGTGGTACACCGGAGGATCTGGTCAACTTCCTGCTGGACTTCGATATCGCCAATGACGGCGACATGATCGATGCCCGCCGCGGCAAGTTCAACGAATCCGCTATGGCGTTCATGACCCCGCCGGACGCAAAAAATCCGAAGTTGAAGAAGTTCCAGCGCGGCGGCGGCAAGATGATCATCTTCCACGGCGTGGCTGACCCGGTGTTCTCGTATAACGATACCGTTAACTGGTACAACCGGTTGGACGAGAACTACAAGGGTGAGGCGGACAAGTTCGTCAAACTCTACCCGGTGCCGGGCATGAACCACTGCGCCGGGGGACCAACCACCGATGACTTCGACCTGTTCACCCAACTGGTGGGCTGGGTTGAAAGCGGCGACGAGCCCGAGGCGGTCACCGCCAGCATCGCTGCCGGCAACGGCGAGAAGTTCGAAGGCTGGTCAGATAACCGCACCCGCAAACTCTGCGCCTACCCGCAAACCGCCGTCTACGAAGGTGGCGATATCGAAAGCGCAGCCAGCTTCCGCTGCGAGTAACGCGATAAAGAAACAAAAAGCCGGCCTCTGAAGGCCGGCTTTTTCTTTCCCTCTTGTACTACCTCCGAGAGAGGCGGTGATCGAGACTAGAAATTACTCTGCCCGATTGATAGCAGAGCACGATGTCTACTGCCCGTCTTAATGCAGCGATCCATCCCCTTTGGCGAAGCCGAGCATCGCAGGCTGAAAGAGAAACAAGGGAAAGGCTGTTTGAGCCGCGAAGCGGTGAGTTTCCTTTCCCGCTCTTTCAGCTGAGAAGCACAGGAAAGTCGGCGCAGCCGACCAAGCCTCAGGGGCGGTTTGGGATTGATAAGGTACTTGTCCGTACAAGTACCTTATCTCGCCAGCAGGCGAAACCGGCCTTTAGAAGCCTGCAGCGCTGGAGAGCTTAGACATGCATAAGTCTTAATCAAGCCAGTACCAGCCGATCGTCCTGCAGCCAGCCATATGCCGGCCGGTAGTTCCAGATCTCGCCGATATGCTCCGGCACCAGCACATCATCGGGCTGGCCCTGGTAGCGTACACGTCCGTTCTCCAGCACGATGCAGCGCTTGCAGTAATGCAGGGTGTGGTTGAGATCATGCAGGATGCTGATGACGCCGTAGCCCTCTCGAGCCAGTTGATTGGTCAGCCGCAACATATGGTGCTGGTGACCCAGGTCCTGGGCCGATGTGGGCTCATCCAGCAACAGCAGCGGCGACTCTTCCGCCTGGCTCAGCTGCAGCAGCACCCGCGCCAACTGTACCCGCTGTTTCTCGCCGCCGGAGAGGCTGGGAAAGTGGCGCTCACTCAGGTGGTCACAGTCACAAAGCTCCATCACCCGCCGGATCTCTGCACGCATGCAACGCTGAGACAGCTTCAGCGGAATCGCTCCCAGCGACACCACCTCATGTGCTAGAAACGGAAAGGTCAGCACACTGGCCTGGGGCAGTACGCCGAGATGACGCGCCAGGTAGTTTGACCGCCAGTGGCGCCTGTTTCGGCCATGTACCAGCACCTCGCCATCGTAGCCGCAGTCGCCGCTGACCGCTCGCAACAGGGTGGATTTGCCGGCACCGTTGGGGCCCAGCACGGCCAGGGTCTCTCCCCCTTTTAGCTGCAACCCTTCGATATCGAGCAGACTTTTGCCATCGCTGTGACAAACAAGGTTTTCGATTCTCAACATCTTAAAGCTTCCCCAGCCTACGCTGTTTAATTAGCAGGAAAAGAAAGAAGGGAGCGCCGATCAACGCGGTGATGATCCCCACCGGTATCTCCGCGGGCGGCACCAGCACTCGTGCCAGCGTATCCGCCAGCAACAGCATCAATGCGCCGCACACTGCAGATAGCGGCAGCAGGAGTTTGTGATCCGGGCCCACCAGCATGCGCACGATATGTGGCACCACCAAACCGACAAAGCCGATCACCCCGGTGTTGGCCACGGCGATACCTACTGCCACGGCGGTGAGCAGAATCAGTTCAAGCTTGAGCCTTTCCACCTGGATGCCCAGGTGACGTGCTTCCGCCTCGCCCAGCAGCAGCGCATTCAGCGCAGCGGCGCGACGTTGAAACTGGATGGAGGTAAGAACCAGGGCCGCCAGTGACAGTAACAACCCCTGACTGGAGGCTGAGGTCAGAGAACCCATTTGCCACAGACTGAGCGAGCGCAGATCCTGATCACTGGCAAAGTAACTCATCAGGCCGATGGCGGAACCGGCGAACGCCGCCAGCGCGACACCGGCCAGCAACAGTATGGTGACCGAGGTACCGTTGGCTGTGCGCGCCAATGCGTAGACCGCCAGCGTGGTCAGAAGACCGGTGGAAAACGCCGCCACCGGTGTAGCCCAGGCCACCCAGGCCGCAGGTGCGGCGACGATTGCCAGCACCGCGCCCACCGCAGCACCGGATGACACACCGATAATGCCGGGGTCCGCCAGCGGGTTGCGAAACAGCCCCTGCATCACCGCGCCGCACTGGGCCAGCAGCGCGCCGGTCAGCACCGCCAGCAGGGTGCGCGGCAGGCGCATATCCACAATGACGGCGCGCTGATATTCCTGCAGTTGCGCCAGCTGCGAGTCGAACAGATGATCGATAAGTGCCAGCAGGCTTTGCGAGCCGGGCAGCGCCAGCGGGCCGGTGGCGATCGACAGCACCAGGCTGATAGCAAGCGCGCCGATCAGCGCCAGCGCAACCCGAAACGCGGGAATCCGCATCTCAGTTGTCCTGCAACTGCTCGACCACGCGCAGCGCCTCACGCACCGCACCGGGGCCGATACCGGCCACCAATGTGCGGCCATCCACGGCGATGATGCGGTTATTCTGCGCCGCCGGTGTATGGCTCAGCAGCGGCTGTTCGCTGAGCAGTTTCTCAGCCGTACCAGCTTCCCCCTCAGCGGCGACGATGATCAGTTCCGGTTCATAGGAGAGCAGGGTTTCCGCCGTGACCGAACGGTAATTATCGAAGTCGGCAGGGTTTGTGGCGCCGGTCAGTTTAAGCAGCGCGTCACCGGCAGTCCCCTGGCCGGACAAACGCAGGCGGTTTTCGGCAGTCAGCAGAAAAATCGCCCGCATCCCTTTCAGGCTTTGCCGCTGCAGTTTCTGCTGCTGTTCATCGATTTCCCCAAGCAGTGAGCTACTGTCGGCGCCGTCGGCCAGACTGGCGGCCAGCTGTTCGATATTAGCCTTGAGACCGTCAATACTGTGTGCAGAAGGCTGACGCACCACGCTGACGCCGGCGGCTTCCAGCTGGGCGATCACCGGTGGCGGCCCCATATGTTCGCTACCTACAACGAGATCCGGATCCATGCTCATCACCCCTTCCGCCGACAGTGTGCGGTGATAACCGACACTGGGAAGATCGGCCAGGGTGCCCGGCAGGACGCTGGTGACATCCACCGCGACCAGCTCATCCTGCATCCCCAACGCCAGCAGAATCTCGGTGGTCGCGCCATCGGTGCTCACTATGCGTTGGCTGCCTGGCAGGCCTTCCGCGTAGCTTCCGGGCGCCAGCAGCATCGCCGACATCAGAACCAGACCGATCACCACTATTCTCACTGACAAAAGCATCGCTATTTCCTTTGTATCGCAGGCTTTGTGTATCGAAGGTTGTACTTCCTGACGAGCGTCGCGCTGGCTTCATGCCCCCACTACGCCGCTCAACTTTTATAAATATTAATGATAACGATTTGCATTAGCAATAATTACATGCTTTTGTAATAGGAGAATATGACAACGGCTTCGAACGCGAGATGGGACATGCAGCAACAGGTAGATCTAAACGGAATTACTGATACACCGGATAACAACGCCAAAACCCGTAATCGGTTTGCAAACAAACAGCTTGCCGGCCGCTGCGGACTGGCACTGGCGATAGGCACGGCCCTCTGCGCGATCTCGAGCGCAAGCCTGGCGGCGGAACAACAGTTCAACCTGGGCGAGATCAGAATCAACGCCACCCGTAGCGATGAAACGGTGAGCGAGAGCGGTCGTTCCGTATCAGTGATTGAACAGGACGACCTCGACCAGCAGCAGCCGCAGTCGGTGCCCGAGGCGGTCGCCACCTCGCCCAACGTGAGTATTCAGGGCGGCCCCCGCGCCAATGGCCAAACGGTGAATATCCGCGGTCTTTCTGGTCCTCGCGTGCTGCAGACGCTGGATGGCGTGCGTCAGGACTTCCAATCCGGCCACCGCCCGGATTACCTGCTGCCGCCGCAGCTGATCAGCCGCATCGAAGTGATCAAGGGGCCGGCCAGCTCGCTCTGGGGTTCCGGCGCTATCGGCGGTGTGATCGCCCAGGAAACGCTGACGCCGGAAGATCTGCTTGAAGGGGACGCCAGCTTTGGCGGCCTGGTGAAAACCGGCCATAACGCCAATAACGATATGCAGTCATCGGTGGGCGCCATCGCCGGCCGTGCGGATTCGGTGAGCTGGCTGCTGGGCGGCTTCTATCGCGACAGCAACAATATCGAACAGGGCGACGGCAGCGACCTGGAAGGCTCGGCGATCAAGGATAACGGCGGCCTGGCCAAGCTGCAGTGGCAGATCGATGCGGACCAGTCGCTGGAGTTGAGCTACCTGGAGGCCAATGGCGATGGCTCCGTTCCGTCCAACGGTGCCGCGCCGGTGGGCGGCAGCAACTTTATGATCGACCGCGACACCCGCACCCGCAACTACCGCCTGGGTTACAACCTGGATACCGCATCGCCACTGCTTAACGCCAACCTGACACTCTGGCGCAGCGAAGTGGATATGGATGAAACCCGTATCAGCGACGACCGCGCCGACAGCACCGAGCTTGAGTCCTACGGCTTCAACTTCAGTAACCAGTCGGATCTGGATAACTGGCGTCTGCTCTACGGTATCGACGGCTACCACGAAGACTTTGTCGGCCATCGCAGCGGCGCAAACCGCCCCGCCCCGCCAGACGGCGAAACCGATAATATCGGCGCCTTTATGCAGGCGCGGGTGGCACTGAGTAACGACTGGTCCGCCGAGTTCGGTGGCCGCTTTGACCGCTTTGCCACCGATGCGGATGGCATGGATGACCGCTCCGACAGCGCCTTTTCACCGGCAGCCACGCTGACCTGGTCACCGGTTACCTGGGGTAACCTGTCGCTGCGTCATGAACGCGCCTTCCGCGCACCCAGCGTCGAGGAGCTGTACACCACCGGCACTCACTTCTGCCTGTTCCCCGGCTTCTGTAACAACTTTATCTCCAACCCGGACCTGGATGCCGAGGAAGCCGCCAACACCGAGATTATCGCCAACGGTCACTGGAACAACTTGATCGGCAATGACGAGCTGAGCGTGCAGTTCTCCCTGTTCGAGAACCGGGTGGATAACTTTATCGAACAGATCGTCACCAACCCGAGCTTCGCCCCGGTGATGGATGCCGGTTACACCACCTGGACCAACGTGGACAAGGCACGGCTGCGCGGCTTCGAGCTGAGCACCGCCTACCGCCTTAACGGCCTGAAGCTGGAGCTGGGCTACGGCATGACCCGCGGCGAAGACCGAGAAACCGGTGACGATCTGACCAATATTCCGGCGGATACGCTGAAGGCGGATCTGAGCTACCGCTTCTGGAGCGATCAGCTGCTCACCGGCATGCGCGTTCAGCACGCCCGCCAGCAGAACCATACCGATTACGCCGAAAGTGATGGCAGCGCCTACGACGGCTATACCCTGACAGACCTCTACGCCAGCTGGTCGCCGCAGCAGATGCCGGGGCTGTCGTTCGACCTTACCGTAAACAACCTGACGGACCGGGATTACCGCCGCGCCTGGGAGAGCCTGGATGAGGCCGGTCGCGAAGTGATTCTGTCCACCACCTATCGATTCTGAGGAGTCTTGCCATGACAGAACTTGCTGTGACAGAGCTAGCACCGACAGGAAAAGTCGCGGTGCTGCCCGGTGATCGGGCGCAGGGGTTGCTGGAAGCGCTCACCGAATGGGGTGAGCTGATGACCATCGTGCAGCACGGCGGCTCGGTGTTCGAGTTCAAAGGCCCCTTCCCCAAGGGGCAGCTGGGCCATGGCTACTTCAATCTGGTGCCAGAGGGTGCTGGCTTTCAGGGCCATCTAGCGTTGAACCTGGTCAGCGAGATCCGCTTTCAGGAGAGCCTGCGCGGCGGTCGCGAAAGCTACGCCTTTGTCTTCTGCGATGCCGCGGGCGAGGTGATTTTCAAGGTTTTTCTCGGCCGCGACGAGTACGGCAGCCTGTTCTCGGATCAGATCACGGCGTTTCAACAGGTCAAGGAAGACGCCTTGGCCAACGAGGCACAGCCTCTGAACGCTAACATCGCAGGACTTGCATCATGACTCTGAACAACCATGGCGAGAAAGTCGCCGCCGAGGTACTGGCGTTTATCAACAGCCGCCGCAGCCTGATGCTTTCGACCCTGACGCCGGATGGAGAGCCCTATGCCTCGTACGCACCGTTTACCTGCGTGGATGGGCAGATTTATCTGCTGCTTAGCGAAATCGCCATCCACGCCGTTAACCTGCAGAACAACAGGGTTGCGTCTTTACTGATTATCGAGGACGAAGACAGTGCCGAAGAGCTGTTCGCCCGCCGTCGTGTCAGCTACATGGTGCAATCGGAGATGATCGAAACCGAAAGCGAAGCCTGGCACACCGGAGTCGGGTATCTCGCCGATCGTCTCGGGCCGCGTATCGAAGGCCTGAGCAAGCTCACCGACTTCAAACTGTTCCGCCTGACACCAAGGCGCGGACGCTATGTAAAAGGCTTCGGCAAGGCGTTCGCACTGGAGGGCATGAGCCTCAGCGGCGAGGGTATTTCCCACCTGCGCGACGGCCACAAACGTCGTGAAGCAAATGATGCAAAGGAGGTGGAACACACGCCGGCCTGAGTGGTCCCAAATTAAGAGGTTATAAATTAAGCAGTAACAACTCCCCAGAGACCCCATTCGACTGCCTCCCCTTCCAGTCGTCCGGCTCAGGTGGTCTCAGTGGAGGTTGAGCAAGTACCATTTTTGTCGCGGCGCCTCACCCGCGACTCCACACACTGATGGCTCTTGAAGCGCTCACCTTCACAGGTGCCCGAATAACCGGGCGGGCACCACTCCTTATTTCCCCTGGTCCTTCCTAATGCTCAAGCCAGCGGTATTAACCGTCGTAGCGGTAACCGACACCATGCACGGTGACGATAATCTCCGGTGTCTGCACGTCGCGCTCCACCGCCTTGCGCAGCTTGGAGATATGCTGATCCAGGGTGCGGCTGTTGGGCAGGTAACGCCGCCCCCAGCAGCGGTCGAACAGTTCATCGCGACTCAGCACCCTGCCCCTGTTGCTGTGCAGCAGTTGCAGAATCTGCATGTCGCGCAGGCTCAGATCGATTTTTACACCGCCCCGCTCTGCCCGCAGTTGCGCCGGGAAAACGCTCAGGTCCGCCATCTCGAAGCTTTCATTATCCGGTTCCGGCTGAGCCGCCGCCAGAGAGCGGCGGGTCACTGCATGGATGCGGGCGATCACCTCACGGCTGCCAAACGGCTTTTTGATGTAGTCATCGGCGCCGAGCTCAAGCCCCAGCACTTGGTCGATCTCTTCCGACTTGGCGGTGATAAAGATCACCGGAATCTGCTGATCCTGCTGGCGGATCCGTTTGCAGACGCTGTAGCCATCCAGCTTCGGCATCATGATATCGAGCAGCACCAGTGCCGGCTCCGGCTGCCCGGCAATACGCTCGCTGTAGAGCGTCCAGGCCTGCTCGCCGTCGGCCGCTTCTATACAGTCGTAACCCTCTGCTTCCAGCAGATCACACAACCCCAGCCGGATGTTGAGATCATCTTCGGCGATCAGCACTTTCATCGTCCGGTCTCCAGTCGAATCGTAAAACAGGCGCCTTTTTCACAGCGCTCCAGGCTCAGCTCGCCGCCATGGGCACGCGCCAGATCCCGCGCCAGCCCCAGGCCAATACCGGTGCCGGAAACGCCATCGGTCAAACGGCTGCTGCTGCGGTAGAACGGATCGAAAACCCTCTCCCGCTCGCTGTCCTCGATGCCGGGGCCGTTGTCCTGCACCTGAATAGAGAGCATCGAGCCTTCCATCCAGGAGCTGAGTTTCAGCTCACCGCTGTCGGGGGCGTATTTCTCGCAGTTGCTCAGCAGGTTGTTGAGAATCTGCTCCAGCGCGGCGCTGTCGTAGTGTTGGCTGGTACCGATACCCGGTTCAAACAAGGGCTCGATACCGCGCTGTCGCAGCAAGGGCGCAAAGGTGCCCAGCACCCGGCTGATCTGCTCATCCGGATCGGCCAGTTGCGGTGACAGCTTGAGCTGCTGACGTTGCAGCCGCGAGAAACTGAGCACGTTGTCGATCAGCCGCGACAGGCGCTGGCTCTCATCGGTGATCACGCCGAGGTAGCGTCCGGTGGCGGGATCTGCTTCGCCCTCCAGGCGCTGCTCCAGCATCTCGGCATAGAGGCGCACATTGGTCAGCGGGGTTTTCAGCTCATGGGAGACCTGGTTGACGAAGTTGACCCGCTGCCGCGCCAGCAGCGACTCGCGCTTCTGTTCGCGATAGAGCAGGTAACCCAGCCCCGTGAGCCCCAGCCCCAGCAGCACCAACGGCGCCGCCAGTGTCAGCCAGAGCGAAGGCGTCGCACGCTGCAGACCAGGCCCATGGTATTCAAGGCGCCAGCTTCCCAGCGGATGGTTCAGGCCCAGGCTTCTCAGCGCGGGACCATCACCGGCGTAATCGCCCCAGCTGTAGATATTCTCGTTACGGCTATTGAGCAGGCGGATCTGTGCATCGCCCAGCTCTTCAATGCCCTGCTGCTGGTCCGGCAGACGGGCGATCAGATCGGCCTGCAAACGGCCGGGGTCGAGGACAAAGCCGAGGGTGCGACCCACCGGATCGCGCCACCAGAAGATGTGCATCAGACGGGAATCCACGTACCAGGATATCCAGCCGGAGCTCTCTTCGCCGCTTGCGCTCTCTCCTTCAGGCTGAGCGGCGCTTTCCAACAGAGCGTTGCCTTCCAGATCGGAGCGCAGCTGGGGCTCCGGCGCTGCAGCTAGCTGCTCGGCTGATTGGCGGCTCGAGAAAGAACCGCGGGATGCTATCTCGGCCTCAGCTTCGGCACTGGGCTGCGCCGCGACAGCGCTATCGCTGTCGGCTCCATCGTTTGCTGCGCTTTCCTTTTTACCGCTATCTGCGATTTCGATCTTTGCACTGTCGGCGCTTTTCATGACCTGGCTGTCCGCGTAGTCACTCATCGGCGCGGATAGCTCCGCCGGCGCGCGCTGGGCAAGCTGGCCGGTGGCAAAGTACTCCGCCGATTTGGACAGGCTTGGGGCGGCCCTTAGCTCCTCCATCTGTGCCGGCGCTACCTCATTGGAGACAGGCGAACCGGGCTGCCCGGGATGGAACAGACCGGGGGAGCTCCAGAGCGGCTCCAGCACATCCACCAGCCGCTGTTCGCCAGCATTCAGCGGCGTATCGAGCGGTGGAAACAGGCGCTGGTCATTCTGGTCCAGAACGAACAGCTGCTGTACCTGGCCGGAACCGAAGACAAAGTTGCGCAAACGGTTGCTGGGATAGTCGGGATCGGCCAGACGGTAGAGACTGTCGGCCTGACGCTGAAGCAGAATTTCGAGCTGCTGAAAGTGGGTCTGCAGCTGGTTATCCACCGACTCGAGCTGCTGCTCGATCAGCTTCTGCAACTGCAGCCCCACCAGCTCCTGCTCGTTCTGCTGAAACTTGAAACCGAGCCAGCCCAGCAGCAGCAGCGGCAGCACGACCAGCAGGGTCAACAGTATGGCGGCTCGGCGTTTCATCTGACTCCCGACTTTGGATTATTGACTGTAAGGGTTGCTCAAAAGCGTTACCGAAGCAGCATTCGGCAACGCAGGTAGCTTTTCAGCAGCGATTAATAGGACTGCTGGTTCGAGCGCTTATACTGTTTCTCACGCAGCTCTTTGCGCTGACGGTTCCAGTCCTGTTCTGACGATAGCTTATCAGCATCCTGCAGCGCTTCCTCCTCCTGAGCTTTCAGTTCCGGTGACGCCAGCGCTTCCGCCTGGGCACCCAGATAGGCTGCGCTCTCTTCCATCAGACTGCGAGCGCCAGCCACATCGCCCTGGTCACGGCGTTCCACCGCCTTGCGGCTGTATTCGTTGGCCACCTGCTCAACGGCGGATTCCAGTGCCGGTTTATCCAGCGCCTGTTCAACCTCCGCTTCAGAGGTAGTGAAGCTGGCAAGCACCTTGCCATCCAAACGGCTCTGTCGCTGGGTGGCCAGATTGGCGTAATCGATCTGCACCTTGGCCAGTTCCAGCTCTTTACCCGCCTGCTGCGCCGGTACCTCCACCTCCAGCACCAGGTATTTCTCCTGCTCGCTGTAGAGCTGATTCAAACGGGTGCTGACACGGTCGCCACTGACCTCGCCTTCGCGCCCCAGCAGACGCAGCGGACGCACGCCGTTAAGGCACTGAATCTCGATCACTAGGTCCTGAGCCACCACCGACATCACATCGCCGAACTCGTACTGGAAGATTCTCGCCAGATCGGCGGCGTTCTCGACAAAGGCGTGGTTACCATCGCTCATGCCCGCCAGCTGGGTCATCAGATCCTCGTTATACCCCAGGCCCAGGCCTATTGTGGTAACGCTGATCCCCTCGCGCGACAGCTCCATCCCCAAGCGGCCCAGTTCGCTGGGTGTCTGCGGCCCCACGTTAGCCAGACCGTCGGAGAGCAGAATCACCCGGTTGACGCGGTTGCGATCGAGAAACTTGCGCAGCTCCCTGGCACCCTGGCTGACCCCGGCATACAGCGCGGTATTACCGCCGGCGCGGATACGGCGAATAGCACGATACACTGGCTGTGGCTCACTCAGTTTGGTGGCCGGCACAACAACCTCCACGGCATTGTCGTAGGCGACGATGGACACTATATCGCGTTGATCCAGACGCTCCAGCGCCATGATCGCCGCCTCTCGCGCCTGCGCTATTTTCTCCCCGCTCATGGAGCCGGAACGGTCCAGCACGATCGCCACGTTGGCCGGTGTGCGCTGCCGCTCGCCCGGCAGTTCAAAACCATCAAGGGAGATTTTTATAAACGCTTTTTGCACCTGGTCCGCCACCATCACCGGGGTGGCCAGGCTCAGATCAAGCGCCACCTCCTGAGCCCTCAACGTTGTTGAGATGAAGGCCAGCATTAGCAGCAGCGGCATCATCCATCGTCCAATCTTAAAATTTCTGTTCATGACCTTGCTCCTTTTTATGTGCTCATTGCGGCACGACCTGAGACACAGGCTGAGGTGAGCCGCGTTGATTGCACTCTAGGAGCAGCCGCTTCCCGGTTGGTCAGACAGATGTATGGAGTTTGTAAAAGATTTGTAAGCGCGCTCGTAATCGACCGAGAACACCTGGGAGCGATCAACCCTGACGCACCCTGGCGACAAATAATATTTATCAGTACGAGAAATATCTATAGCTATACGCTATATAAAATTGCACCAAAACCTGAATAACCACCATAAACCAGCACCAATCCAGTGCAAAATATGCCGACCCATGTAAAAAACCAATAAATTAAGAAGTTAATGCTGTTTTCCCACCGAATTGATACTTTTAGCCACATTCATAAAACAATCAGTCATGATTGTTTTTTTATTGTTGTTTACCTAGTATCAACTCAACAAGGGGTTTGGGTCGCTTTAACCCAAGCCGTTTTCCCGTTGCGGCCACAAATTTTTGTTGGCACTAAGCGCCCACTTCCACAACAAATCGAATCGATGGGAGAAGCACGTGAAACTGAACAAGAAAAGCATCATTACGGCCCTGGCCGCCGTCTCTGCGCCGTTTCTGGTAACGCCGGCATCCGCCTCTACCAGTTTTCTGGCGAACTCCTTCTACGACCAGCAGCACCCGCTGTCCAAGTACGGTTATGAAGAGTGGGCTGAAACGGTCAAAGAGCTCTCCAATGGCGATCTGAACCCGAAGGTCTACACCGGTACCGTGCTGCTGGCACCGCGCGCAAACCTCCAGGGTATCCGCGATAACGTGGTACAGGTGGCAAGCCACGCAGCGATCTACACTCCTGCTGACCTGCCCGTTGCCAATGCGGTTCAGGAACTGGGCTTTAACTTCTCCGACCCGCTGACCACCATCCTGGCCGTCACCGACTTCAGTACCCATAACGCTACTCAGCTGGCCGAGTGGGACAACTCCGGCGTGGTTTACCTGGGCTCTTACGCAACTCCGCCTTACATCCTGTTCTGCCGCGAACCTGTGCGTAACCTGGAAGAGATTCAGGGTAAGCGTATTCGTGCCGCCGGCTCCACCGTTTCCCAGTGGCTGGAAGAAGCCGGCGCGATTCCGGTTAACGTACCCTCCAGCGAAATGTACACAGGTCTGGACCGTGGTTCTCTCGACTGCGCCACCAACGCCGCCAACGACCTGATCGACCGCTCCATGTACGAAGTGGCCGAATACACAACCCTGCTGCCCACCGGCATGTATTGGTCCGGCCCGCATTGGGGCTTTAACCCCGGTTTCTGGACCGGCCTTACCGACGCTCAGCGTGATGTCTTCAAGCAGGCCACCGCAAAAGCGATGACCCGCATGGCGGTGCAGTACATCAAGTCCTCTGAGTCTGCGCTGGAAGAAGCCAAGACCAAGGGTAACCAGGTGTTTGAACCGGAAGCGGACCTTAAAAAGTCTGCCGATGACTTCCGCCAGAAGTCCCTGGATGGCATCTACACCCTGGTTGAAGAGAAGTACGACATTGCCGATGGCAAGGCGCTGATTGACGACTACCTGCAGACCTATGAAAAGTGGGAAAATCTGCTGAAGGATATCGACCGGGAAGACGAAGACGCTCTGGCCGAGCTGGCTAAGCAGGAGATTTACGACACCCTGCCCGCCGACTACGGCATCCGGTAATGGGAACCACGCCCCTTTAACAGTAAAGGGGCGTCTGTCGTAAGGAATTAGCATGCTGAAAAAACGCTCACAGTCCGAGCGCTCCGCCGAAACCCAGGGTCTGATCATGCAGGCTACCCTCGACTGCATACTGCAGAAAGGGATACGGGAAACCTCCACGGTCGACGTGGCGAAACAGGCTGGAGTCTCTCGCGGCGCACTGTTGCATCACTATCCGACCAAGGAAAGCCTGATGCACGCGGCACTGGAAAAGGTGCTGAGCGAAGAGATCAGCCTGGTTCAACAGATCGCCGCCGAGGTCAACGAAGGCACGGCCGATCTCGATACTTTCCTGCAGGCGATGTGGGATCACTTCGCCGGCGACCTGTTCAAGATCGCGCTGGAGTATCTGACCACTGCACGTACCGACGAGGCGATTCGCGATGTGCTGACGCCCCTGGCCGCGCACTATAACGAATCGATGGAGCAGATCTGGGAACAGCTGACCGCAGAGGCTGAAAACGCCAGCGAAAGCCGCGTCGCACTGACCGCAACGCTCTGCATGATGCGCGGTATGGCGGCACAGGGCATCTGGCGTGACGATCCGAAGCTGTTTCAGGATGTGCTGCAATTCTGGCGAAAATCCCTCGCCAACACCGGACTGTTACCGGTAAAACGGAGTAACTAGCGATGTTCTACAACGGCATCGAACGCTGCGCGTCCTTCGCAGCCAAAGCCACCCTGTTTGTCAGCGGCTGTTTCATAGCCCTGATGGCACTGCATATCACCCTGGATGTGGTGTTGCGGTTTATTTTCGGCAACTCCTTTCAGGGTACCCTGGAAGTGGTCTCCTTCTACTACATGGTTTGTGCGATTTTCCTGTCGCTGGCCTATGTGGAATACAAACGTGAGCACATCAGCGTCGATGTTGTGGTGCAGCGACTGCCCGAGGCGATGAAGCTTCCGCTGTATGTGTTTGCCTGCCTCTTGGGGATCGCTTACTTCGGCATGCTCGGTTACCAGAGCACACTGGATGCGCTGCGCGCCACCGAGAGTCAGGAAACGGCCATGGCCAATTTCACCTTTTATATCTGGCCCAGCCGCTGGGCTCTGCCGGTGGGCTTTTTCGCGACCTGCATCGCCACCTTTGCCAACATGGTGAAGGCGATTGCCGAACGCAAGGCACTCTAATCTGTCGAGCTTTGATCTGCCGAACTCTGATCTACAGAAAAGTGCAATGACTTAAGAACCCGGAGCAGCCCTACGGCACCGTTCCGAGTCTCTAATTCAGTAGGACAACCTATGACAAACCTTCAGATCGGTATGGCGGGAATCGCCATTGCCCTGGGCCTTATCGCCCTGCGAGTCCCTATCGGCGTGGCGCTGGGCCTCGTATCCATCGTCGGTATCGCCATGATGACCACCTTCGGCATCGCCCTGGGCATGGTCTCGGCCACACCTTTTGACTTCGCCGGCCAGTGGGAACTGTCGGCGGCGCCCATGTTCCTGTTTATGGGCTACCTGTGCACTAGCACCAACATGACCCAGGGCCTGTTTACCGCCATGCGTCTGTTCCTGGCGCGCCTGCCCGGTGGTCTTGCGGTCTCCAGCGTCATCGCCTCGGCCTTCTTCGCAGCGGCTTCCGGTTCCAGCGTGGCCACCTCCGCGGCCATGTCACGTATCGCCGTGCCGGAGATGCTCAAGCACAACTACAACCGCGGTCTCGCCACCGGTACCATCGCCGCGTCCGGCACCCTGGGCTCACTGATTCCGCCCAGCGTTCTGCTGGTGCTGTACGGCGTTTACGCCCAGGTGTCCGTGGGCCAGCTGTTCATGGCGGGCTTTCTGCCTGGCATCATGTCGGCGGGGCTCTATATCCTGATGATCATGCTGCGGGTTAAACGCAACCCGGAACTGGCGGGTAACAGCGCAGAGCGCGCCAGCAGTCAGGAGAAGATCGACGCCATCAAGGAGATCTGGCCGCTGCCACTGCTGATCGGTGCAGTGCTGGGCGGTATTTTCCTTGGCATCTTCTCGCCCACCGAGGCAGGTGCCGTGGGTACCTGTATCGCCGCTCTGATCGCCATCAGCCGCCGCACGCTGACCTTTGCTGCCGTTAAAGACGCGATCATCAACACCGCCTCCAGCACCGCCAGTATCTTTATCATCCTGATCGGCTCGCTGTTCTTTACCCGCTTCCTCGCCCTGAGTGGCGTACCGGGCGCTTTCTCTGACCTGATTCTCAGTGTCAGCACCGAAACCTGGTGGATTCTGCTGGCAGTAGCCCTGATCTACCTGGTGCTGGGCATGTTCATCGACTCCATCGGCCTGATGCTTCTGACTCTGCCGCTGATTCTGCCGCTGGTGCAGGGTGCCGATATGAACCTGGTCTGGTTCGGCATCATCGTCGTCAAGCTGCTGGAGGTTGGCCTGGTCACACCGCCTATCGGTCTGAACGTCTATGTGATCAAGGGCGCACTAGGCAATACCGTTTCCCTTCCTGAGGTCTTTAAAGGCGTCAGCTGGTTCATCCTGATGGACATCATCGCCCTTCTCCTCATCATTCTCATCCCCGCGCTGTCGCTCTATCTGCCCGCCCAGATGCAATAACGCCCAGCTAATCGAGGTTAACAATGCAAAACGTACTTTTTACCAACGCCAATATTATCGATTCCCGCAACGGCACAGTTCTGGCCGAGCAGCAGGTACTGGTCAGCGACGGGCGCATCGCACAGGTATCCGCAAGCCCCATCCAGTCTGAAGACGCTCAGGTGATCGACCTGCGCGGCCGCTTCCTGATGCCGGGTCTGTGTGACTCCCACGTACACGTGACAGCAATCACACCGAACTTTGCACTGCTGGGCACCATGTCACCGTTCTACGTGACCGCTAAAACCGGCCCGATGCTGGAAAGCATGCTGATGCGCGGCTTCACCACCGTGCGTGACGCTGGTGGCGCCGACTACGGCCTGGCCCAGGCGGTCGACGAAGACGCCATGCTTGGCCCACGTATTCTCTACTGCGGCAAGGCGATCTCCCAGACCGGCGGCCATGGCGATATGCGCTCTGCCGGCCAACACACCTTTGAAGGCTGCTTCTGCTGCGCGGGCCTTGGCCGCGTCTGCGACGGCGTTGCTGAAGTGCGTCGTGCCTGCCGCGACGAGATCCGCAAGGGCGCAACCCAGATCAAGATCATGGCCTCCGGCGGCGTATCCTCCCCGACCGATCGTATCGACAGCACCCAGTTCTCACTGGAAGAGATCGACGCCATCGTGCAGGAAGCCACTGCCGCCAACATCCACACCATGGCCCACGCCTACACTGCACGCGCTATCAACCGCCTGATCCCCCGTGGCGTAAAAACCATCGAACACGGCAACCTGATGGATGAGGAAAGCTGCCGCCTGTTCGTCGAACACGATGCTTACCTGACACCGACGCTGGTTATCTACGATTCCCTGGCCAAAGAGGGCGTGGAAGCCGGCCTGCCAAAAGCGATGGCGGACAAGGTCTTCGACGTGCTCGAAGCGGGCGGTAAAGCCCTGGAGATGGCACAGCGCAGCGGCGTGAAAATGCTGTTTGGCTCTGACCTTTTGGGCCAGATGGAGCGTCACCAGCTTAACGAGTTTAACCTGCGTGCCGACGTTGTTCCCGCCGACGACCTGATCCGTGCTGCCACCTGCAACGCCGCCGACGCCTTTGGCTACACCGGTGACTTCGGTGAAATCATCGAAGGCGCCCGCGCCGATATGCTGGTGCTGGAGCACAACCCGCTGGACGACATCAAGGTACTGACCCGTCCGGAAAGCGAACTGAGCCTGATCATGAAGGCCGGCCGCATCTACAAGCAGACCCTCTAACCTGCTGCATAAAAAAGCGGAGGCTCTATCAGCCTCCGCTTTTCTCCCCCTTTTACAGCCCCACTGAATAACCCTACTCCTCTCGATTCAGCTTAATGGCCGGCGGTTCGCTATAATCCCGCACTCAAACCTGGCAATTTTAGCTTGCAGCTATTCGCGGTCGGTCGCTCAACGGCCCGGCTTCACCTAGTATCTTTAGCAAGCTTGCTCACCCAGGCTATCCCTCAGATCCCAGCGCTACAGATAAGGAGCCACAATGAATCACTACCAGGCTTTGGTTGACCAGTTCACCCGACTGAACCGGCTTGCCCACGCCAGCACCTTCCTCGGCTGGGATCAGGAGGTGATGATGCCGCCGGGCGGGGCCGAGAGCCGCGCCCAGGCGATGGCGGAGCTGCATCAGCTGCAGCATGAGATGCTGACGGCGCCGCAGTTGGGCGACTGGTTCGCTGAAGCACAGCAGCAGCCCCTCAGCGCCGACGAACAGGCGAGCCTGCGCGAGATGCATCGACAGTGGCTGCAGGCGAGCTGCCTGCCGTCAGACCTGGTTCAGGCGCAGTCGCTAGCCTCGAGCCGCTGCTCCCACGCCTGGCGCGATCAGCGTGGCAAGAATGACTGGCAGGGTTTCCTCGGTAACTTCAAGGAGCTGGTCAACCTGTCGCGCCAGGAAGCCAAAGCCCGCATGGATGCTGCCGGTGGCGCCTTTGACACCCCTTACGATGCCCTGCTGGATCTCTATTCCAGCGGCGATACCAGCACATCCATCGGCAAGGTATTTGATGGTCTCAAAGCGGAGCTGCCGGAGCTGATCAACGCGGTTATCGAGCGCCAGCGCCGCCGGCCCCACGTGGATCTGAGCGGCCACTACCCGGTCGCCTCGCAGGAGCAGCTAAGCCGCGAGGTGATGAAACTGCTGGGGTTCGACTTCAACAACGGTCGGCTCGATATCAGCAGCCATCCGTTCAGCACCGGCGTGCGCGGTGATCACCGTATCACCACCCGTTACAACGAAGATGGCTTTATCGATGCGTTGATGGGCACGGTGCATGAAACCGGTCACGCCAGTTACGAAGCGGGGCTGCCGGAAGCCTGGAACGGCCTGCCCGTGGGCGAGGCGCGCAGCATGAGTATTCATGAAAGCCAGAGCCTGCTGTTTGAAAAGCAGCTGCTGCTGTCTCAGCCCTTTGTCCGATACCTGACGCCGATGATCCAGCGCCACTTCCCGGCGTTGAAAGAGGTGGATAACGATGAGTTCTGGCACGCCATGACCCATGTGCAGCGCGGCTTTATCCGCGTGGATGCGGACGAGGTCACCTACCCGATGCATATCGTGCTTCGCTACGAGATCGAATCCAAGCTGATCAACGGCGAAATGGAAGCAGAGGATATCCCCGACGCCTGGGCAGAGAAAATGCAAGACTACCTGGGCCTGGATACCCGCGGCAACTATAAGGATGGCTGCCTGCAGGATATTCATTGGCCGTCCGGTGCGTTCGGCTATTTCCCCTCCTACACCCTAGGCGCCCTGAACGCGGCACAGCTGTTTGCCGCCATGCACCGGGATATGGAGGATCTGGATGCGCACCTGGGGCGCGGTGATGTGACGCTGCTGCGTCAGTGGCTGGGTGAGAAGATCTGGAACAAGGGGTCGTTTCTCAGCTCAGAGGAGCTGATGACTCAGGCGACTGGAGAGGCGACTAATCCGGAGTATTTTATTCGGCATATTCGGAGTCGGTACCTTGAGGGGTAAGCTTGCGCTTACTTCATGGGAAGCTTTTTAAACCAGGTGACTCGTTTAATTTTTTCGCGTGCCGAAGACCTATCAGCGTTTACTTAACTCCCGTTTCGCCTGCTGGCGAGCCAAGGGACTTGTGCGGACAAGTCCCTTGGCAATCCCAAACCGCCCCTGCTGCTTGATCGGCTGCGCCGATTTCCCTGTGCTTCTCGCCTGAAAGAGCGGGAAAGGAAACTCGCTTCGCTCAAACAACCTTTCCCTTGTTTCTCTTTCACGCTGCGATGTAGTGGTCAACTAATCCCGGACACGGTTTTAAGTTTTTCTTCCGCCGCCAGCGGACTGATGCCACCATTCGCACGATGTGGCCGCTGGCGGTT
>NZ_SMFU01000010.1 GCF_004339595.1 Marinobacterium mangrovicola | reverse complement strand
TGGAAAACCGCCTCGCTGGTCGTCTGCAGCCCCGAAGGGTGTGTCGTCTCAAGCGAGGAGGCGCATTCTACAGACCTGCCGGAGGGAGTCAACAGGCTTTTTGCAAAAACTTTCAAAAAGCCTGAATCGCCTTTCCAAACGCTGATCAGACGAAGAAGAGATGGTGCTTCTTCTTACCCAGTTTAACCAGGAAGAAACGACCGAAACGTGCACTCTCTTTACCGAACAGCGCTTCGGCTTCCATGTTCTGATCCATGGAGCAGCTCTGATCGTTGATCATCACCGCGCTTCTCTGCAGCGCATCTTTGACCTGTTTGCCGTTAGAGGCCACACCAGCTTCCACCAGCAGAGAGGTCAACGACAGCTCAGACAAAGACTCCGGCAACTGCGAGGACGGCAGACCGTCCAGCTGCAACTGGGAGTAGTCATTTTCATCCAGCGCGGAGTGATCACCAGAGAACAGCGCTTCGGTAATACGACGAGCCGCTTCCAGCGCCTGTTCACCATGTACCAGACGAGTGGCCTCTTCTGCCAGGATACGCTGCGCTTCCGGACGACCTTCACGCGCTTTATCTTCAGCTTCAATCTCATCGATGCGTTCAACATCCAGGAAAGTGAAGAACTTAAGGAAGCGGTAAACGTCCGCATCCGGCGTCTGCAACCAGAACTGGTAGAAGGCATAAGGAGAGGTTTTCTTCGGATCCAGCCATACCGCACCACCTTCGGTCTTACCAAACTTGGTGCCATCAGACTTGGTGATCAGCGGCAGGGTCAGTGCGTGAACGGATTTGCTGTTCATCCGACGTACCAGTTCGATACCGCCGGTGATGTTACCCCACTGGTCGGAACCACCGATCTGCAGGGAGCAGCCGTACAGTTCATTCAGTTTCTGGTAGTCGTAGGACTGCAGGATCTGGTAGGTAAACTCGGTAAAAGAGATACCTTCGCCATCACGATCGATACGCTGCTTCACCGACTCCTTGGAGATCATCTTGTTCACACTGAAGTGTTTACCGATGTCACGCAGGAAACTGAGCACATCCACATTGGAGGTCCAGTCGAAGTTGTTGGCGAGGATTGCACCATCTTCACCACCAAAATCGATGAACTGACTGATCTGAGCCTTTAGTCGCTCACTCCAGTTCTGAACGACCTCCGCCGAGTTCAGCTGACGCTCCTGCGCCTTGAAGCTCGGATCACCGATCAAACCGGTTGCACCGCCGACCAGCGCGATCGGACGGTGGCCATAATCCTGAAAACGCTTGAGCATCAGCAGCGGAACCAGGTGCCCAAGGTGAAGACTGTCGGCGGTGGGATCGAAGCCACAATAAAGAGTAACCGACCCTGATTCGAGATGCTCTACCAGCTCCTCTTCGCTGGTCGTCTGCGCAATCAAATCACGCGCCTTGAGGTCTTCAATCAGATTCCGCTTACTCATAGCTGCCTTCTATTTAAATTCAGTTTCGAAAAACAAGGCGCGCATTTTAGCGCTGCCCCTTGACCCAGACAAATGAAACGCCTCGAAAAATGCTCAAGAAATCACCAGCCTGGCAGACACAATAACAGGGAACTTCTATATAATCGGCAGTCATATTGCCATTGGTTCTAATTTCAGTATCGCCAGGTGACACCGTGATCCGAAAAGCCTCAAGTTTTGTTATCAGCCTGCCTAAAGTCCACCTTGCTGCTGCTTCTATCTGTACTGCCATTCTTGGTTCCACTTTATTACTGCTTCCCTCGGAAGAGGTTGAGGCAACTCGCAGCACACTCAAGATCATTCAGCCCGGCGATCAACCCCGGTTGAACGCGCCCCTGGCGACTACTGAGTCTGCCTCTGACGACACAGCCTCCAGCGATCTCCAGAGCCCTGGCAGCGCGACTATCCAGGTTGAGCCTGAAGTTCCTCCAGCCATAGCCGAAGCGCCAGCGCCAGCGCCAGCGCCCATTATCGAGAACTGGATCGATTTCGAGGTGCGTAGCGGCGACAGCCTCAGCACCCTGTTCCAGCGAGCCGGGCTTTCCGCTCGGGATGTGTACCAGGTCAGCCAGGCGACCAAGGAATCCGGCGAGCTATCGCGCCTCTTCCCGGGACAGACCATCTCCTTCCTGATCGAAGGCGGCAAGCTGGAGAAGATGCGTTTCACCGAAGATCGTCTTAACAGCGTAGAACTGGTGCGTAACGACAGCGGGTACTCCATTGACCGGACGACACTGAAACCACGCATCGAGCAGCAAAGCGCCAGCGGAATGATCAGCAACTCACTGTTTGTCGATGCCGAGCGTGCAGGTCTCTCCAGCCGGATGATCATGCAGATGGCACAGATACTGGGTTGGGACGTGGACTTCGCGCTGGATATCCGCAAGGGGGATCACTTCCGCGTACTTTATGAAGAGAAATACCTGGATGGCGAAAAAATCGGGGAAGGCGATATTCTTGCCGTGGAATTCGTCAATGACGGACGCCTCGTCCAGGCGGTCCGCTTTACCGATAGCCATGGCGACAGCAACTACTACACCCCTGAAGGCATGAGCATGCGCAAGGCGTTCCTGCGCTCACCGGTGGACTTCCGCCGTATCAGCTCCAACTTCAACCCCGAACGCTTTCACCCGGTGCTGGGCAAAAAGCGCCCCCATCGCGGCACAGACTATGCTGCCTCAACCGGCACACCTATCAAGGCTGCTGGTGATGGCAAGATCATCTGGCGCGGCACCAAGGGAGGCTACGGGCGCACTATCATTGTTCAGCACGGCGGCAACATCACCACCCTGTACGCTCATATGAACGGATACAAATCCGGCCTTGCCAACGGTTCACGCGTCAAACAGGGCGATGTGATCGGCTACGTAGGCATGTCCGGCACCGCAACCGGGCCTCATCTGCACTACGAATTCCGTCTGAACGGCGTGCATAAGAACCCGGTTACCGTGGATCTGCCCCACGCCAACCCTGTACCGAAGACCGAGCTTGCCGCATTCAACAAGCAGTCAGCTAGACTGATGGCGATGCTTGATGCCGGCCAGCCTGCATTGGCCATGGCCGGCAACGAGCAAACCGACACCCTGAGCAACTAAGCCATGTCCCTCTACCTGGGGCTTATGTCGGGCACCAGCGTCGACGGAGTTGACGCGGTCCTGGCACGCTTTGAGCCCGAATTCGAGATTGTTGCCAGCCACAGCACACCGATCAGCGCGGAACTCAGGCGACGTATACTTGATATGGCTGGCGGCAAAGACGAATCGATCGACAAGCTGGGAATACTGGATAGAGACCTGGCGGATCTGTTCGCGGACGCCGCCAACAACCTGATCGACGCGCACCAGATTCCTCGCCACACGATTACGGCCATCGGCAGTCATGGCCAGACTCTACGTCACCGACCTTCTCTGGGTTTCACGCTGCAGTCGGGAGACCCAAGCCGCATCGCCGAGCAGACCGGGGTAACAACCATCGCCGATTTTCGCCGAAGGGACCTGGCCGCCGGCGGTCAGGGAGCACCACTGGTCCCCGCTTTTCACCGGGCGCTGTTCCAGAAGAGCGGTACGGATCGTGTCATTATCAATATCGGCGGTATGGCCAACCTGACCAGTCTTCCGGGCGATACCGAGCAACCAGTGATTGGTTTCGATACCGGCCCCGGTAATGTACTGATGGATGAGTGGATCAACCAACATCTGCACAAATCCTACGACCGCAACGGTGACTGGAGTACCAGCGGCACAGTGATCAGCGACCTGTTAACCCGGCTGCTCGCTGAGCCTTACTTCCAACTGCCACCGCCCAAAAGCACCGGACGGGAGCTATTCAGCCTGACCTGGCTGAATGACCACCTGAACAGCCTTGACGCAGCCAAGGCGCAAGACGTGCAGGCGACTTTGGCTGAATTAACCGCTGTGTCGATCTGCAAAGCGATAGGATCACTCGGCATGAGCACGCCCGAGCTTTACCTTTGCGGTGGCGGCGCACATAACCGGCATCTGATGCAACGTATTGCAGCGCATGCGCCGGGTTCCAGTGTGCACTCTACTGCGGCGCTGGGACTTGATCCTGACTGGGTTGAAGCGGCCGCTTTCGCCTGGCTGGCCTGGCGCACCGATAACGCTCTCAGCGGCAACCTGCCCGCCGTTACCGGCGCCACGGGTGAGCGTATTCTGGGGGCAATCTACCCTGCCTGACGCACAACCCGCTTAGCCCGAAAAGAATCCAATTCTGAATCGAGACTTACCGAAGCACGGAGACTGAGATCTGGAAACAAAAATGCCGGGACTGGCCCGGCACTTGGATGTTCTGACGTAATCCCTCTGAACCAGGGAATATCAGATGGAGAAGGATGATCCGCAACCGCAGGTGGTGGTCGCGTTGGGGTTGTTGACGATGAACTGAGAGCCCTGCAGCCCCTCGCGGTAATCAACCACGGAGCCAGCCAGATACTGGAAGCTCATCGGATCAACCAGCAGCGTCACGCCGCTCTTAACGATCTCGGTATCGTCATCGGCTTTGTCTTCATCGAACGTGAAGCCGTAAGAGAAGCCAGCACAACCGCCGCCGGTGATATACACACGCAGCTTCAGGTTGTCGTTTTGTTCCTCTTCAATCAGCCCCCGGACTTTAGCCGCCGCCGCTTCGGTAAACTCCAGCGACGTATCCTGTACGTTTTCGCTCATATGACTAGAAATCCTCCACTTGAGGCTGAATTCTCCCTTATACCAACCGTTTTAGTCAAGTATTAAGGCATCAACCCCACCACATTCAGGCCGGCGGTTTCCTTCAGCCCGAACATGATATTCATCACCTGCACCGCCTGGCCGGAAGCGCCTTTAACCAGGTTGTCGATCACCGACAACACCACCACAGTATCGTCATCCTGCGGCCGATGTACGCTGATACGGCAGAAGTTGGAGCCCTTCACGCTACGGGTTTCCGGATGACTGCCGGCCGGCATCACATCCACAAACGGCTCGTTGGCGAAGCGCTCTTCAAACAGCTGCTGCAGGCCCGGATCGACCGGATCCTTGAGTACGGAATAGAGCGTTGCATGAATACCGCGAATCATCGGCGTCAGATGCGGCACGAAAGTCAGACCCACTGGACGACCCGCCGCATTGCCAAGCCCCTGGCGGATTTCCGGCAGGTGACGGTGACCTGAGGCGCCGTAGGCTTTCATGCTTTCGCTGGTTTCGCACAGAAGAGTACCCACACTGGCACCGCGACCCGCGCCACTGACACCGGATTTGCAGTCTGCGATCAGGCGACGGTGATCGACCAGCCCCTGCTCAAGCAGCGGCAGATAACCCAGCTGAGCTGCAGTCGGGTAACAACCGGCACAAGCCACCAGCTGCGCGCCAGCGATCGCTTCGCGGTTTACCTCGGGAAGGCCATACACCGCCTTTTCCACCAGATCCGGGCAGGTGTGCTCCAGCTTGTACCACTTTTCCCAGAGCGGCACGTCCTTGATACGGAAGTCCGCGCCCAGGTCGATAATTCTTACGCCGCGCGCGACCAGTTCCGGCGCCATAGACATAGCAACGCCATGAGGGGTTGCAAAGAAAACCACGTCACAGGCGGCAAGGCGCTCGACGTCGGGGACGGTGAACGCCAGATCGTAGTGACCGCGCAGGTTCGGGAACATGTCGGCCACACGCACACCCTCTTCTGAGCGTGACGTAATGACTTCAACACTGACTTCCGGGTGATTCGCCAGAAGACGCAGCAGCTCGACGCCTGTATAGCCCGTACCACCAACAATACCTACCCTGACCACGGCAACCTCTCATTCATTTTTCAGAACTGTTAATCTTATCCCCCACGCCAAAAGCCGAAGGAATCGGCGGCGCAGAAGAAGTATCATAACGACACACTAGTTCATTGACTATCGAATGCGCATAGAGATCCTGCCGTATGCCCTGGCTTGAACGTTTCCGGCAACGGCTGACCCACTTCGACGCCCTGCCCCAGCTGGTAGTACTGGGCGTACTTTCAGGCCTTTCCACCGGCCTGGTGATTCTGCTGTTTCGTCTGGCCATAGAGCTGCCCCAGCAGTGGCTCCTCCCTGCCGGTATCAGCGAACATTTTGAATCCTTGCCACTCTGGCAGCGTTTCGCTTTCCCCATCATCGGCAGCCTGCTGCTGGTCGGCCTGCTTTACGCCCTGCCCGCAGCTTCTCGTTCGGTGGGTATTCCCCATCTGATCGCACGACTCAATTACCACCAGGGCAAGTTATCGCTCACTAACCTGATCACCCAGTTTATTGGCGGCGCAATAGCCCTTGGCAGCGGCCACAGCGTCGGCCGTGAAGGTCCCGCGGTTTATCTGGGCGGCAGCTGCAGCAGCCTGATCGGGCAGTGGATGAAACTGCCCAACAACACCCTGAGGATACTGATCGGCTGCGGTACCGCAGCGGCTATTTCAGCGGTCTTTAACACACCACTGGCGGGCGTCATCTTCGCCATGGAGGTGGTGCTGCTGGAGTACAGCATCCTCGGCTTTATCCCGATCATCGTCGCTGCCGTGGTCGCCGATGTATTCATGCAGATAACCCTGGGCCACGCCGAAGGCCTGAGCTTGCCGATACTGCCGCTGGATATGCTGCATGACTTGCCGCTGCTGCTGATTCTGGGACTCGGTATCGGCCTGCTCGCTGCAGCCTTTATCGGCACACTGCAGCAAACGCTGCGACTGAGGCGGGTACCTCTGGCGGTTCGGCTGCTATTCGCAGGCTTTATCGCCGGTGCTATTTCCATGGCGCTACCTGAGGTCATGGGTACCGGTTACGACAGTATCGAGGGTGTGTTCGAAAACCCGGACCATCTCGAGTTTCTGCTCCTGTTGCTGATCTGCAAGACACTGCTGACCCCTTTCGTGATCGCCATGGGTATCCCCGGCGGGCTAATCGGCCCCTCGCTGGTGATCGGTGCCGTCGGCGGTGCCCTGCTGGCCGGCACAGCCCGTCATTTGGGTCTGGATATCTCCACCGACCTGTTCGCCATTATCGGCATGGGCTCGATGATGGGCGCGGTACTCAACGCTCCGCTGGCAGCGCTGATCGCCCTGCTGGAACTCACCGATAACTCGGCGATTATCCTTCCCGGCATGCTGGCCATCGTCATCAGCAACCTGACGCTGCGCTCCCTCTTCAAACGACCTTCTGCGTTCCAGGCGATACTTCAGGCGCAGGGGCTGGATATTAACCAGGCGCCGGTGGCCCAGGCGCTTTCCCGCGCCGCAGTCGGTAGCCTGATGGACCGGGACTTTATTTCAACTCCGGGCCAGAGCACGCCGGAATTGCTGAGCCGCCTGCTGCAAAGCTCTCCGCGCTGGATTCTGGTCGAACGCCAGAATGAGAGAGCTCTAATGCCGCCCGGCGATATCCGCAGCTGGCTTGAGAACCACATTGGCGATAAAGGCGTTGGCGAGAAGGATAAACCCGCCACCGTGGACCTGATGCAAATCCCGGCTACACGCCAGGATGCGATCAACATCTACTCCCGCTCCACCCTGCACGAGGCCTGGGAGCTGATGAGCGCCAAAGGCGTCAGCGCACTGCTGGTTGTCAGCAACCAGGACAAACCTCTCGGCGTGATCAGCCACCGCCAGATCGAAGAGTTCTACCACCACAGACAGGCACTATGAACGCAGTCAAACCCGGCCTATACGGCATCACCGATTCCACCCTTATGCCCGATGACCGCACCCTGCTCGATGCGGTCGAAAAAGCCCTGCGCGGCGGCGCCAGCCTGATCCAGTATCGGGATAAATCCGATGACGATGACAAACGCCTGCGCCAGGCCCGCGCCCTGAACCAGCTTTGCCAGCAATACCAGGTACCGCTACTGATCAATGACGACGCGCAACTGGCTTTCAACTCCCGCGCCAGCGGTGTTCATCTGGGCCAGACCGATGGTTCGCTGCAGCAGGCCCGTGACCTGTTGGGGCCCGATGCCATTATCGGCATCACCTGCCACGACCAGCTCGACCTTGCCCTGCTGGCCAGGGAGGGTGGCGCAGATTACGTCGCCTTCGGCGCTTTCTTCGCCTCCAAAACCAAGCCCAACGCCCAGCCGGCGCCACTGACTCTGCTGCAGCAGGCGCGGCAGCAGCTGGACTGCCCGATAGTGGCGATTGGCGGTCTCAGTGTGGATAATGCCAGCCAGGTTATTTCCGCCGGCGCGGACCTGGTCGCCGTGGTTCATGCTCTCTTTGCAGCCGACGACATCGAGACCCGCGCCCAGGCATTCAGCCGCCTGTTTGCCCGTTGAATTCCAGTTTCATCCATTAAAGATTTAAGGAAGGCACCCATGTCAGGTTCCGAAGCTCTGTTCAAGGCCGCCCAGGCCCATATCCCCGGTGGCGTTAACTCCCCGGTCCGCGCATTCAAGGGTGTTGGCGGCACTCCGGTTTTCTTTAAAAAGGGGGAAGGCGCCTACCTGATCGACGAAGACGACAAGCAGTACATCGACTACGTCGGTTCCTGGGGCCCTATGATTCTCGGCCACAACTTCCCGCCGGTGATGGACGCGGTGCGTTCCGCGCTGGATAACGGCCTCGGCTTCGGCGCCCCTACCGCTATCGAAACCGAGATGGCTGACAAGGTCTGCGAGATCATGCCGTCCATCGAAATGGTACGCATGGTGAGCTCAGGCACCGAAGCCACCATGAGTGCCATCCGTCTGGCCCGTGGTTACACCGGCCGTGACAAGATCGTCAAATTCGAAGGCTGCTACCACGGTCACTCCGATTCCCTGCTGGTCAAGGCAGGCTCCGGCGCGCTGACCCTGGGTGAACCGAACTCCCCGGGGGTTCCCGCTTCCCTGGCCGAGCACACCCTGACCCTGGAATACAACAACCTGGATAACGTGCGCGAAGCCTTTACCCAGGTCGGCGAGCAGGTCGCCTGCATCATCGTCGAGCCGGTAGCCGGCAACATGAACTGCATCCCGCCGCAGCCGGGCTTCCTGGAAGGTCTGCGTGAAATCTGCGACCAGTACGGCACCGTGCTGATCTTTGATGAGGTGATGACCGGTTTCCGTGTCGCGCTCGGCGGCGCCCAGGCTTACTACAACGTCAAACCTGACCTGACCACCCTTGGCAAGGTGATTGGCGGCGGTCTGCCGGTAGGCGCATTCGGCGGCAAGAAAGAGATCATGTCTCATATCGCGCCGCTGGGCCCTGTGTATCAGGCGGGCACCCTGTCCGGGAACCCACTGGCCATGTCAGCAGGCCTCGCGATGCTTAACTCACTCTGCGAAGGCGATGTACATGAGTCATTGAGCGCCAAGGCCGAATACCTGACCCAAGGGCTGGAAGTGATCGCGGCCCGCCATAACGTGCCGTTCACCACCAACTGCGTTGGCGGCATGTTTGGCCTGTTCTTCACCGACAAGTCCGAAGTCACCGACTTCAAGGGCGCCACCGCCTGCGATACCGAGGCCTTCGGTCGCTTCTTCCACGCCATGCTGGATCAGGGGATCTACCTGGCACCGTCTGCCTTCGAAGCGGGCTTTATCTCCGACGCCCACACCGAAGCAGATCTGGATGCGACCCTGGCCGCAGCCGATAAGGCATTCGCGGCACTGTGACTTTCCAGGCAACGAGCCCGCTAGCATCGATCGCGGAACTGGTACTGCTGCTGGTCGTCGGCGGCAGTACCATCTGGGCCTACCGTTCCCGGCAGAACGACAAGCCTCATTCTGTGTTGCTGGGTACCTGGTCGCTGAGCTCTCTGTTTCTGGCACTGGCGGTCATTGCCGCCTGGCTGCCGGAAGGCAGCACCGACCTGGAGACGCTGAAACGTCTGGGCATCAATCTGGGTATCTACGCAGGTATGCCGATGCTGGCAGTGGCGGTCTACGCGCTGGGTAAAAGACTGTTCTGGAGTGCTGCGGGGTGGGGAAGGCTACTGCTGGGCTTTTTTGCCCTGTTCGAGCTGAACCGACAGCTAGGTTATGGCGAGGAGTATACCAATGTACTCGGCGCCGCCTCGGTGATTGGTGTATTGAGTGGTGCGCTGTTCCTGAGCGTTGCCAGGGCTCGAGTGCTTAGCGCCGCTGCAGCGGTTTCAGTCGCCGCGGCGCTGGCCTTTAGCGGCAGCGCTGCGCTGCCGGTCCCTGCCTACCCGGTCGCAGCAACACTGCTTGCCGCAATGGGAATCGCACTGCTGACCACAGCAGTGCGTCTTGAGATCAGTCTGCTGAACCAGCCGTCTCAGTAACGGCTGGCTTTCTGCTGCGCTTCACGGGCGCCGGCACTGTCGCCGGCGTCGCTTCTGATCAGCGCAATCAGGCTCCACAGGCGACGCTGCTGCTGCGCCTGACCAGACGCCACATTCACACCTTTCAGCGCGACCTGCTCCGCCTGCAGAAACTGACCCAGACGACGCTGCACATCCGCCAACTGGTAATACACCTGGGGATCACGCGGTGCGATACGCAGGGCTCGCTCCAGGCGATTCTGCGCCGCACGCAGATCACCGCCCTGGGTCTCCTGCTGCGCGGTATCCAGCAGTGCTACCACGGCGGCGTTGCGAGTCTTCTGACCGGCATCCTGGATGCTACCAACGCTGCTACTCTCCTCTGGCACTTCCTCACGCTGCTGCCGGAAAACCGGCATTTCATCGATAGGCTGAACCGTCACCCCTGGGCTTGGATCCACCGACTGCACACTGCCCGGCGGAGGTGGCGTGGTGCTGGACTGGCTTTCACTGCGATCTTCCACCGGTGCCCGGTATGGGTTTGGGCCTGCACAGCCCGCCAGCAGAAGCGCCAATCCCAGCGCAGGGACGATTTTTTTCATAATCTAGCCTTCAATTGATATCGGTGTCATTGAAACCAACCACGGAACCAGTCCAGTGGGTTATTTGACCTCGACCGTCGCTGCCCACAATCGACACTATCCTGCGGCTCCGTGCCGGCCAGGAAAGGCAACTGCTGCGAGCCTTCACAACGCTTGTCCGACTGTAGACCTGTCGCCTCGTCGATCCAGGCATACTCCACCCCCTCGGGGCGCGAAGCATAAAACGGTTCGGGGTGTTCTCGCCGCATAAAATCGGTCCAGACACGCAGGGCGCCACCGGAACCGGTAAACGGCAGAGTGGCATTATCATCGCGTCCCACCCAGACAACCGCAAGTCGATTACCGGTAAATCCGGCAAACCAGCTGTCGCGCTGACCGTTGGATGTGCCGGTCTTACCGGCGATATTCAGGTTGTTCGGCAGCACCGAGTAGGAATAGCGGGCAGTCCCCTCTCGCGCGACCTCCTGCATGGCGTACTGAATCAGGTGCACCAGTCGGGGGTCGACCTGCTGACGCAGTTTGAACGGATACCGTGATAGCTCCTCACCCTCGGCATCGGTAACCGAGCGGATCGCCCGCAAAGGCACGCGGAAACCGTTGGCTGCGATGGTCTGGTAGACACCGGCCACCTCCAGTGGCGACAGTGCCTGGGCGCCGAGCAGCAGCGACGGATAGGGTTTCAGCTCCCTATCGACACCGAGGCGTTCCAGCATATCGACCACCTTCTCCACACCGATATCCAGACCGAGTTTGGCGGTGGCCTGGTTGTAGGAGCGCGACAGCGCATAGTGCAGTGCCACATCACCGTGGCTCTTATGATCAAAGTTATCCGGCGACCAGATATCACCGTTGGGCAGTTCCAGGTCGAAGGCTTCATCCTCGATCTGCGAAGCCAAGGTATAGCCTTGCTCCAGCGCCGTCAGGTAAACCGCAGGTTTGACCAGAGAACCCACCGGACGCAGCGCATCCAGGGCGCGGTTGAAACCCTCGTAACTGCTGTTACGACCACCGATCACGGAGAGAATTTCACCGGTCTGCGGGTCGGCCACCACCATGCTGCTTTCCAGCTCATTGGCGGGCAGGTTGTAACCACTTTCCAGTTTCTTCAGCCAGTCCTGCTGAGCACGCTCGGCGCGGGACTGCACCAGCGGGTCCAGCGCAGTGAATACACGCAGCCCCTCAGAGCTCAGGTCTTCATCGCGGTACTCCTCCTGCAGCTGACGCTTCACCAGATCCAGGTAAGCGGGATAAGCGCCCTTGCGCAGACCACCTTGCGCTACCACGCCAAGCGGTTCATCAACGGCTGCCTGATATTGCTCTTCATCGATCTTCTCCTGATCTTTCATCAGGCGCAGCACCAGATTACGGCGCTCCAGCGCGCGCTCTGGATGACGGCGGGGATCAAAGTAGGACGGCCCTTTGACCAGCCCGGCCAGCAGCGCAGACTGCGCCAGTGACAGTTCGCCGACGGGGCGGCCGAAGTAGTAACGACTACCCATACCGAAGCCATGAATCGCCCGGGCACCGGATTGCCCCAGGTAAACCTCGTTCAGGTAGGCTTCAAGAATCTCTTCCTTGTCGTAATGCAGATCAAGCAGCACTGCCATCGGCATCTCAAGCAGCTTACGCGCCAGCGTACGATCCGCCGTCAGGTAAAAGTTCTTGATCAACTGCTGGGTTAGCGTACTGCCCCCCTGCACAAAGCGGCCGGCGCGCGCATTCACCCACATGGCACGGGCGATACCGCGCAGGGAGATACCAAAATGGTCGTAGTAATCCCGGTCTTCCACAGCGATCAACGCAGCGGGAAGTGACGGCGGAGCATCCTCCAGGCGGATCAGGTCACGGTCTTCGTTATCCTTGGGATAGATACCACCGATCATCATCGGCTCCATCCGCACCAGCGATAGTGAACCACCACCGCCGTCACGCAGACGTTGCAAACCGCCTGAGCCGAAATCCAGTTGCAGTGTACGGGAAGCTTCAACACCATCCGGGAAGGGGAAGCTACGGGTCACGATACGGGCGGAGTTACCGGACCAATGCACGGTACCGGGACGGCTCGCCGAGGAGACGGAGCGATAGCCCAGCGCCTGCAGCTCGATTTTGAAATCATCGGCGGTCAGCGCCTGGCCCGGGTATAGTTCCAACGGCCTGGCATAGACCTTGGCCGGCAGCGCCCAGCGCTTGCCTTCAAACTTTTCCCGCACCTGGGCATCGAGATAAACCAGCCCCGCTGCAGCAACCACCGAGAGCACCAGCGCCAGCTTGAGCAGGAGCCCAAGCAGCTTTCTGAACCAGGAGCGTGAGGCCTTTCGACCCCGTGCGGGCTTGCGGCTATTTCTCTTTTTACTCATCGTGTCAGTATAATCCGGAGCTTTATCGACTGAATGCGCGCCATGGTACCAGAACTGATCGAACGCTTGCGCCTGCCGGAGCACTACCCCCACCCCGTCTCAGAGATCGAGGTGATAGAGACTCATATCTCCTGGCTACTGCTCACCAGCGACTACGCGTACAAGATCAAGAAGCCGGTCAATTTCGGGTTTCTCGATTTCACCACACTCGAGCAGAGACGCTTCTGCTGCGAGGAAGAACTGCGCCTGAACCAGCGTCTGGCACCCGATATCTACGAGGCCGTCGTGCCGATCAGCGGCACCGAATCCGCCCCCCTGCTGGGCGACGCTTCCGCGCCGATCGAGTACGCCGTGCGCATGCGCCAGTTCGAGTCCGGCCAGCGCCTGGACCAGCTGCTGCAACGGCATCAGTTCCAGGCCGAATGGATCGATGTCCTCGCGGCCCAGATTGCCGATTTCCACCAGCGTATTCCCATCGTCGGTCAGGACAGCCCCTGGGGCGAGGCGGATGCGATCGCCGGCGCCGTCTTCGATAACTACGCGCATCTGGACCATTCCAAGCTCTCCGCGGATGACATCGCACTGCTGGAGAAACTGGAAAACTTCACCCGGCAACGCTTTGAAGCCCTCAAGGACACCCTCGCCGCTCGCAAGCGCCAGGGGCATATCCGCGAGTGCCACGGCGATCTGCACCTGGGCAATGTCACCCTGTATCAGGGCCACCTGCGCCTGTTCGACTGCATCGAGTTCAACCTGCAGTTCCGCTGGATAGACACCATCTGTGACCTGGCGTTCCTGCTCATGGACCTGGAAGCGAACGGACAGTTCCGCTGGGCTAACCGTTGTCTGAACCGCTACCTGGAATTAACCGGCGATTATGACGGCCTGGTGCTACTCGATTTTTACAAGGCCTATCGTTCCATGGTGCGTGCCAAGGTCGCCATGCTGGGCGATCACCCGGATATCGATGCCTTCCGTCATTACCTGCATCTGACCGAGCGCTACTGCACTCCCAAGCCGCCGTTCCTGCTGCTGATGCACGGCGTCAGCGGCAGCGGTAAAAGCTATCTCAGCAAGCGTCTGTTCGAGGCGATGGGCGCCATCCGCATCCGTTCCGATGTGGAGCGCAAGCGGATCTATCGCGAGGCATCGCGCAGCCAGCAGCTGGAGCTGTATGGCTCCGACATGAATCTGCGCACTTTCAACCACCTGCTGGACAGCACTCGCGCCATGCTGCGTGCAGGGATCAGCGTGGTGGTGGACGCCACCTTTATCCGTCTACGCGGCCGCAATCTGTTCCGCCAGATGGCGGCAAAAGAGCAGGTGGATGTGAGAATTATCAGCTGCCACTGTGACCAGAACCTGATCGAGGCAAGGCTGAAGCGGCGTGCTGAAGAGGGCACCGATCCCTCCGATGCCGATGTGGAGGTGATGCTGCGCCAGCAGGAGCTGCTGCACCCGATCACCGCTGAAGAGAGCCTGGTCACTCTGGATGTGGATACCCGTGATGACGAAGCGATCGAGCAGCTGCTGGCCCAGCTGCGCGGCCAGAAACTGTTGGAAGACTAACGACCGCCTGCACTGCTGAAAAGAGCCTGTCCGCCGGATGATTCGTAGCGTTCGATACGCACGTCATAGAGCGCGGACAGGGTCTCGGCGGTCATCACCTCGCCGCACTGCCCCTGCGCCACCAGGTCGCCCTCACGCATCAGCAGAACATGATCGGCATAGCAGGCTGCCAGATTAAGATCATGCAGCACGATAAAAATCGAATGCCCTTCGACGGCCAACTGCTGCAACAGCATCAGTGCCTGGTGCTGATGTTTGAGATCCAGCGCCGTCAGCGGCTCATCCAGCATAATCACCGAAGGCTCCCGCCCCCGCTGTGCCAGCACCCGTGCCAATTGAACCCGCTGCGCCTCGCCACCGGAGAGGCTCAAATAGCTGCGTTCCAACAGATGAGCGATATCCAGCCCCCTTGCCAGCTGTTCGATACGTTGATCCAGCTCCGGAAGGCTCAGATCCAGTGGATAACCGCCCATGGCGATCACCTCCCGCACCGGGAAGGCGAAATCCAACGGCTGGCTCTGCAACATCACCGCCAGATGGCGGGCACGCTCGGCAAGAGAGTATCGATGCAGGTTACGCCCCCGCAGCAGCACCTCTCCGGAGCCGGGCTCCAGCAAGCCACTGAGTAGCGCCAGCAACGTCGATTTTCCAGACCCGTTTGGCCCCAGCGCCACGTGGATCTGACCACCCGCCAGTTCCAGCTGCAGCGGCTGAATACGCCGCGAACCGCCGCCCTCAAAGGCCAGTGAGCGCGCTTCAAGCATAACCACCTCCGCGCCGCATCCGGTAGAGCAGTACAAACAGGAAGAAGGGGCCGCCTACCAGGGCAGTCAGAATACCGATTGGTAGTTCCGCAGGGCTGGCCAGCATGCGCGACAGCAGATCCGCGAGACTGAGGAAAAATGCCCCTAACAGCGCCGAGTGCGGCAGCAGGTGACGGTTATCCGGCCCACTGAGCAATCGCACCAGGTGCGGCACAATCAGGCCCACAAAGCTGATCAGACCACCGAAAGCCACCACGGAGCCAACGCCCAGCGCACAGAGCACCACCAGGCGGCGCTGCAGTTTGGCAACGTCCACACCCAACAGCTGAGCCTGGGAAACGCCGAGCAGCAACAGGTTCAGCTCGCGCCCCTCTCGTGCCAACAGCAACAACACCGGAAAAGCCACGCAGGTCAGCACGATCACCGGCATCCAGCCCTGTACGCTGAAATTACCCATCAGCCAGAAACTGGCCTGGCGCAGTGTCAGCTCATCGGAGAGATACTTGAGGGCACCGATACCCGCCATGGCGATGGCGTTGATCGCCATACCAGTGAGCAGCAGCGTAGTCACCGATACCCCCGCGAGGGATCGTGACAGCCGCATCACCAGCCAGGTAGACGCCAGCCCGCCCATAAACGCGGTCAACGGCATAGCAAACTCGGCAAAGCGATGCTGCACCAGCCAGCCGCCGGCAAATACCATCAGGGTCACTACGGCCAGTGCCGCGCCGGCGGATACGCCAATCAACGAGGGATCCGCCAGTGGATTGCGAAACAGTGACTGAGCTGCGGCGCCGGTGGCTGCCAGCAATGCGCCGGCAAACAGCGTCAGCAGCAGTCTGGGCAGGCGTAACTGATACAGCACTCGCCCCTGGTCGCTGTCCGGCGTCAGCCAGGCTGTATGATCCAGCTGCAGCGCACCGTAGTTGAGGCTGGCAGCACCGAGCACAACCAGCGCCAGCAGCAATACCAGTCTGAATAAAACCGGGGACCGGCTAATACTGGGCAAATCGATCTCTCCCGCCGTAAAATCAGTGCCCTGAATAAGAGCATCCTTAGTAACGACACTTTACCAAAACCAACGAATGGAAAACCCGATGCAGGAGATCTGCAAGCTGGACGATCTGCCGGACGGCGAGGGCCGCGGTTTCGATATCGAACTCGACGCGCTGCTGCTGATCCGCCGTGGCGAGCAGGTATTCGCCTACCGCAACAACTGCCCCCATCGCGGCATCCGCCTGGAGTGGCAGCCGGACCAGTTTCTCGACTACGAAAAACAGTACATCCAGTGTGCCACCCATGGCGCGTTGTTCACCATCGATGAGGGCGAGTGCATCGCCGGCCCCTGCCCCGGCGAGAAGCTGGATCAGCTGCGCTGCCGGGTTGAAGAGGGAAAAGTGCTCGTCGACTTTTAACGGGCGCCGCGCTTCGCCAACCTCTCCAGCGCCAGCTCGATCCGATCCAGCCCGGTGGTGTAGGAGAAGCGCACGTAACACTCCGCATCGAAACGGGAGAAATCCGCACCGGGTGTTGCCGCCACCTTATCCTCCTCCAGCAGCGACCAACACCAGTCGAAGCTGTTATCGGTAAGGTGACTGGCATCGGCGTAGACATAAAACGCCCCTTCCGGCGGTCGCGCGATACCGAAACCCAGCTCACGCAGACCGGACACGAGCAGATCCCGTCGCTTGCCAAACTCGGCGCGGCGCTGCTCGAACAGCTCAATCGACTCCGGCTCGAAACAGGCCAGGGCCGCATGCTGGGAGATGGTGGGCGGCGAGATAAACAGATTCTGCGCCACCTTCTCCATCTCCGCCACCGCATCTGCGGGCCCCACCAGCCAGCCCAGCCGCCAGCCGGTCATGCCGAAATACTTCGAGAAGCTGTTCATGACGATCACGTCGGAGTCCAGCGCCAGTGCGGTCTCGGCATCAAAACCGTAGGTGAGGCCGTGATAGAGCTCATCGACGATCAGCTCGCCACCCAGCTCACGCACCACCGCGGCGATCTTGGCCATCTCATCCGGCGGCACCACCGATCCGGTGGGGTTTGCCGGTGACGCCAGCAGGACGCCGGCCGTATCCTTTTGCCAGTGTTGGCGCACCAACTCGGCGGTGAGCTGGAAGTTGGTCGATGCATCCACCCTCACCCGCTGCGCCCGCGCTTCAACCAGGCGCAGAAACTGCGGATTACAGGGGTAACCTGGGTCAGCCATCATAAAGCTGCTGTCTTTCTCCGCCAGCAGCGTGAATGCCAGCAGCAGCCCTCCGGATGCCCCCGGTGTCACCAGCACACGCTCGGGACCGATATGTACGCCATAACGCTCGGCATAAAACTGCGCGATGCGCTGGCGTAGCGGCGCGATTCCGCCCGCGGGGGTGTACTGGATACTGCCTGCTTCAATCAGCTGATTAGCCGCTGCCTTGACCAGCGGCGCGGCACTGAAATCGGGTTCTCCGGCTTCCATGTGGACCACATCAAAGCCCTGGTCATCCAGTTCACGCGCACGCTTGAGCAGATCCATCACCTTGAATGAATCGATTGCCCTGGCCCTTGAACTCCAGTTTTTTGCACTCACCTTATATCCTCCGTTGAACTGAGCCAGAGTATAACCGCCCAACCCAATGAAGCAGAGCGACCAAGGTCGTAATTTGCCCACCCGCAGCTGGATCAAGCCAGCCACGCAAAGTGCGCAAATCCACCGATCAGGTCTAGCCTAAAGGGAAGGCTTCTGGTAATTTCACCGGCTTTTGAGATACCGCGTACTGCGGTTTCCCTAATCAGGATCAGGGCCCGGCACCCGGGAAAGCCCGTCAAACCGGCCCTAGATGTGAGGCTGCGCCAATGCCAAATACAACCGAATCACAGTTCACGCACTTCGAACCTTATCCGCTTGATACCGGTGAGGAGTACATGAACGAAGCGCAGAAAGATCACTTCCGCGCCATCCTGCAAAACTGGAAACTCCAGTTGATGGAAGAAGTGGACAGCACCATTACGCATCTCAAGGAAGAAGCATCCAACTTTGCCGACCCGAGCGACCGGGCCAGCCAGGAAGAGGAATTCAGCCTCGAGTTGAGAACGCGTGACCGTGAGCGCAAACTGATCCGCAAGATCGACGAAGCGATGGAACGGATCGACGAAGACGACTACGGCTACTGCGATGCCTGCGGCGTCGAGATTGGCATCCGCCGTCTGGAAGCTCGTCCGACCGCAACGCTTTGCATCGACTGCAAGACGTTGGCTGAAATCAAAGAGAAGCAGCTCGGCGGCTAAACCGACAGTTGCGGGACCGGAGTCCACTCCGGTCCCCATGTCGATACGGGAGGCTAAAGGAGGAACCGGCAACCTTGAGCTGCACAGGTCGTTTTGCCCCCTCGCCCACCGGCCCCCTTCATTTCGGCTCCCTGCTGGCCGCCCTGGCCAGTTATCTGGATATCCGCGCGCAAAATGGCAGGTGGCTGGTCCGTATCGAGGACCTGGATCCACCACGCGAGGTACCGGGCGCCAGCACGCTTATTCTTAACGCTCTCGAACAGTTCAAGCTGCACTGGGACGGCGAAGTCGTCTACCAGAGTCAGCGCCATCCGCTCTACCAGGCTGCCCTTGATCAACTTATCCACACCGGGCTCGCCTATCACTGCCAATGCAGCCGCAAGCAGCTGAAACTCCGAGACGCCCAGCACTCCTACGATGGCTACTGCCGGAATCACGCCCCGACGGCCGACGCGACCACCTCGGTGAGAGCGATCTACCCCGATGAAAGCCTGAGTTTTAACGACCGCATCCAGGGTGAAAGAGTCTATCCGGCCGATCCTGGCCGTGGCGATTTCGTTATTTTTCGCCGCGACGGCTTTTTTGCTTATCAACTGGCGGTGATCGTCGATGACGAGGCGCAGGGGATCGATCAGGTAGTACGCGGCGCCGATCTGATCGATGAAACGCCACGACAGATGGTGCTGCAACATCACCTGGGCTACCGCCAGCCGAGTTACGCCCATATCCCGGTACTGACCAACGCCGAGGGCCAGAAGCTGAGCAAACAGACCTTTGCTGAGCCCCTGTCACTGGAGCGGGACGAAATCCGTCAGCAACTGATAAGAGCGCTGACCCTGCTTGGCCATATCCCGCCGGCCGAGGCGCAGTACAGTTCCTGCGAAGAGATCCTTGCCTGGGCGGTAGCACACTGGTCACTGGCGCGGGTTCCCCGGGGTCTGACCCTGCCGCCGGAGAGCTGCTGAATGTATACCCACCGTCTGCTTCTGCTGCTGTCGCTGATCACGGCCCTGCTCGTGCCGGGCCTTCTCGATCTTTGGCTGTTCAGCGAGGGCCCCTGGTACCAACCCTTTCTGATCTGGGCCGGACTGTGTATTTTGACTCTTCTGATCGAACAGTGGCACCGCCATGAACTTTGAACTACCCCAACTGCTGCTGCTCTGCTTCGGCTATCTGCTCTGCCTGTTTACCGCCGCTTACCTGGCGGAGAAGGGCCGCCTGCCACGCAAGCTGATTCACCACCCGATGGTTCACGCGCTCTCGTTTGGTGTCTATGCCAGCGCCTGGACCTTCTACGGTAACTTCAGCATGGCGGCGGAGTCCGGTTACCTCTACCTGGCTCCCTATCTGGGCGCGGCAGCCACCTTTATGCTCACGCCGGTGCTGCTGATGCCGATCCTCAGGATCACCCGCACCTACCAGCTATCGTCTCTGGCGGACCTGTTTGCCTTTCGCTTTCGTAGCGGCCGCGTCGGCATCCTGACCACCCTGGCCCTGCTGTGCGCCAGCCTACCGCTGATCTCGATCCAGATTCAGGCGGTCTCGGACTCGCTCTATTACCTCAATGACAATATCAGCCGCCATCAGATCGCCGCGGTTTTCTGCGCTCTGATCGCGCTGTTTGCGATTCTTTTCGGCGCCCGGCACGCATCCCTGCGCAACAGCCATAGCGGCCTGGTAGCGGCAATCGCCATTCAGTCGCTGATCAAGGTCGCGGCGCTGCTGACGGTCGCGGCCTTCGCCTTTTTCGGTGTGTTTGATGGCCCCTGGGGGCTGGCGGCCTGGCTGCAAGCGGTGCCTTCGGTTCTGACTGAGATGCAGCACCCCGAGAGCAGAGGCAACTGGCAGGTGATGGTGCTGGCCTTTGCCGGTTCGGTGGTCGTGATGCCGCACATGTTCCATCTGGCGTTTACCGAAAATGTGTCATCGGAAAGCCTCTACAAGGCAACCTGGGTGGTACCGCTGCTACTTTTACTTCTGGCGATCTGCGTGCCGCCGATCTACTGGGCCAACTTGGCCAGCGGCGGGCTCGCCGGTGAAGCCAAATTCTCGGTGCTGATGCTCGGCAATGCCCTGAACCACCCCGGGCTTACGTTGATCGCCCTGCTGGGAGGCCTCTCCGCCGCCAGCGGGTTAATGATTGTGGCCGCCGTGGCACTGGCGTCGATGATGCAGAACCACCTGGTCCTGCCGCTGCTGAAACGCCCGGAACACACCCGCTTTTACACCTGGCTGCTGTGGCTGCGCCGTTTCCTGATCGTGTTACTGATCTTCAGCTGCTATCTGTTTTATATCTCCTTTGGCGAGCGTTTTTCCCTGCGTCAGCTCGGCTCGCTGGGTCTGATCGCCTTTGTCCAATTCCTTCCCGGTTTGCTGGCCACGCTCTACTGGCCAGGCGCCAGCCGCAACGGTTTTCTCCTCGGTCTGGCCGGCGGTCTTGGCGTCTGGCTGTTTGCGCTGACCCTGCCGCTGCACCGAGACCTGTTCCTGCTCGATATCCCCAGCGGTAACGACGAGAACTGGCACCTGGTAACACTGTTCTCTTTACTGCTGAATATGGGCCTGATGATTCTCGGCTCGATTCTCTTTCCCGGTAGCGACGCCGAACGCCAGAGCGCCAACGCCTGCGTACTCAACGGCCTGAAGAGACCGCTCGGTGCCAGTGCCGCCGCCGGACAGGCGGAAGACCTGCAGGCGCAACTTGAGCCCCGCGTAGGCAAGGAAAGCGCCCGACGCGAAATCAATCGCGCCCGGGCAGAGTTGAATCTACCGGCGGGCGAGCTGCGTCCTCTGGATATCCTGCGTCTGCGCAGTCAGCTGGAGTACAACCTTTCGGGTCTGCTCGGGCCGGTGGAGGCGACAGCGATCCTGAACCCGCAATCGCTCCAGGCCAGCAGCGGCTTCCGCGCCCGTGAGATCCACCTGCTGGAGAACCAGCTTGAACGCTATGACGCCGAACTTTCCGGCCTTGCCGCCGAACTTGATCAACTGCGTCGTTACCACCGCCTGACTCTACAGCGCCTGCCGATCGGCGCCTGTACCCTGGATAGCGAAATGCGCATCCAGTTCTGGAACAGCGAACTGACCCACTACACCGGCGTTGACGATGAAAGCTGTATCGGTGCGCCGTTATGGACACTGCCCGCCCCCTGGAGTGACCTGCTCGGTGATTTTGCCAGCGGCGACAACTACCACAAGACGGCGGTGCAACTGGAGCTGGATGGCAAGCCCCGCTGGTTCACGCTGCACAAGGCCTCACTGGACAGCGGCGCCCGCGGCGGCATGGTGCTGCTGATAGAGGATGAAACCGAGTATCAGTTGATCGCGAAAAACCTGGCGCACCAGGAACGGCTCGCCTCCATTGGCCAGTTTGCCGCTGGCGTCGCCCATGAGATCGGCAACCCGGTCACCGGCATCGCCTGCCTGGCGCAAAACCTGAAGCTGGAAACGGATAACCGGGAGATCCTCACCACCGGCGACCAGATCGTAGAACAGACAGAACGGATCAGCCGGATCGTGCGCTCACTGGTACGTTTTGCACACACCGGCCGACAGCAGAACAGCGGCGAACACCTGCCCACCTCCCTGCATGATCTGGCGGCCGACGCCATACGCCTGGTACAACTGGACAGTCGCACCCGACAACAACAGTTTGAAAACCGGGTACCGGCAATTCTTCAGATCGCTGCCGATCCACAGCAGATGCTGCAGGTGTTTATCAACCTGCTCAACAACGCCAGTGATGCGTCTCCCGATGACGGGCGGATTGTGGTCGATGCAAAAGAGGAGCAAAGCAGGATCAAGCTGACGATCACCGACAACGGTAGCGGCATCTCCGCCCAGGATATGAACCGCCTGTTCGAGCCCTTCTTTACCACCAAGGAACCGGGCAAGGGTACAGGCCTGGGGTTATCTTTGGTCTACAACATAATCACGGAACACTATGGTAGTATCGAACTTCTAAGCCCCGCCAATAAGAACCAGAAGAATGGCACTCAGGTGGTTATAACCTTACCCCGGTACAGCGGAAACCTTTCCTGACCCGTACCGCAAGAGAGAACCAAGGGTCCCAGCCATATGAGCCGAATTCTGATTGTTGAGGATGAGTCGATCATCCGCTCAGCACTCAAACGCTTACTCGAAAAAAACGACTATAACGTAAGCGATGCCGCCTCGGTTGCCGAAGCGACCGAGCAGTTTCAGCTGTCCGATTTTGATCTGATCATCAGCGATCTGCGCCTGCCCGGCGCCAGTGGAACCGATCTGATCGAGCTGTCACGACCGGTGCCGGTGCTAATCATGACCAGCTACGCCAGTCTGCGCTCCGCCGTCGATGCCATGAAACTCGGCGCCGTGGACTATATCGCCAAACCTTTCGACCACGACGAGATGCTGGCCACGGTACGCAGCGTACTGGAGCGCACCGGCAACGCCGTGGACGCAGAGCCCCCTGTCGAAAGCGCCGCCAGTAACCAGACCGAGATCATCGGCCAGTGCCAACCGATGCAAGATCTGTTCAAGCGCATCAACAAGGTGGCCCGTACCGATGCCACGGTATTGATTCTGGGTGAATCGGGTACCGGCAAGGAGCTGGCCGCCCGCGCCATCCATGAGCAGAGCGACCGCGCCGGCAAGGCGATGATCTGCGTAAACTGCGCAGCGATTCCGGACACCCTGATCGAATCCGAACTGTTCGGACATGAGAAAGGCGCCTTCACCGGTGCTAACGCGACCCGCAGCGGCCTGATCGAATCCGCCGATGGCGGTACGCTGTTCCTTGACGAGATCGGCGAGCTGCCACTGGAAGCCCAGGCGCGCCTGCTGCGTTTCCTGCAGGAGGGCGAGATCCGCCGCGTCGGCGCCGTTCAGCCCCGCAAGGTCAATGTCCGCCTGATCGCCGCCACCCACCGTGACCTGAAAAACCTGGCTAAGGTGGGCGACTTCCGCGAAGACCTCTATTACCGCCTCTATGTCATGGAACTGCGCATGCCGCCGTTGCGCGAACGCGGTGAGGATATTATCGAGCTGGCCGAACGCTTCCTGCAGAGCCAGGCCCGCAAGCTCGACGCCGGGCCGCTGTCACTGAGCCCTGCGGCCCGCGAAGTGATGCTTGGCTATAACTGGCCCGGCAATGTGCGTGAGCTTGAGAACGCCATAGAACGCGCGGTTATTCTCGCCGACAGCTCACAGATCACCCCGGAGCTGCTTGGCCTGGATACCGATCATCTGTCACTCAGTACCCTGGAAAACAGCTACGAACAAAGCAAGGTCGAACTGGCGGCCTCTTCCGGCGCCGGCAGCAATCGTCGTGCGCGTACCGACCTGTCACTGGATGACTACTTCCAGCGCTTCGTACTGGAAAACCAGGAACAGATGAGCGAGACAGAGCTGGCACGTACGCTGGGTGTCAGCCGCAAGTGCTTGTGGGAGCGCCGCCAGAAGCTGGGCATTCCACGTAAACAAAAGAAGTAACACTTAAGAACGAGGGTAACACTTTCTTAAGTGTTACCTATCTACCCATGATGCATCGCAGCAAACGTGACTGGCGGTAACACTCCCCAGGTAACACTTCTCCGCCACAGGGTTACAAAAATTATTTAACCGAATAGTTTCAATAACTTAAAAAACCTGGCACAGCATCTGCTTTATACGTATCAGAACAACAACAACGACGACCTGCGAAGGTTCGACATCAATAAAAATAAAAATAGTCGTTCCGGAAAGGTGTCCCGCCTCGAATAAAAATAAAAATGAGGCTTGGCTGATCACAGAATTGACTACCCGGCCATTAACGGTAATAAAAATAATAAACCGAAGATGCGCACCTGAGGTGGCAAGTTTGTGATCAGCACCCCCCACCTACTTCCGTTTTCCCCCTGCTCGACCACCTCACTGGCTAATTGCTCGAACTGACATCGTTTAACCAAACCTGCCCAGTACTTCTGTCACGTATCTACCTCTGCAACAACGTAAGTACCTCTGAAACCCAGCGAAACAACGCTTCGCATGGCGGACTACAGCATACTCCCCCGAAATGCTATGATGCGGCACCTTTGAATTATTGATCCTTATTCACACAGCGACCCTGCACTGATGCTCACTTCGTTATTGATCCTGTTGCTGGTAGTGGCAATCCCGCTGCTGGGTTTCATCTATGTGCGTTACACCATCGCACACACACCTGTTCCAGGCGCCTCGGCTGCGGACGCAGACATTTCTGCGCAAAGCACCGAAGAGCAGCCTCTGGGGCAGCGTCTCAGCATTCCTGAAGAGGAACATCGCATCGCCCGGCAGAAGCTCGACGATAATGCGATGAAGGTGGTTTACCGACTGCTCGATGAGGGCTACGAAGCCTATCTCGTCGGCGGCTGTATCCGCGACCTGCTGCTCAACAAGCACCCCAAAGACTTTGATGTGGCTACCTCCGCTCACCCTGAACAGGGCGAGGAGCTGTTCCGCCGCTCACGCCTGATCGGTCGACGCTTCAAGCTGCTGCATGTGCGCTTTGGTCGAGAACTGATCGAAGTCGCCACCTTCCGCGCCGGTCACGACAGCGAAGACAACAACGGCGAGCATGGTAAGCAGTCCGAGTCCGGCATGATCCTCAGGGATAACGTCTACGGCACCATCGAAGAAGACGCCCTGCGCCGCGACTTCACCATCAACGCCCTGTATTACAGCGTCGCCGACCACAGCATTCTTGACTTCGCCAACGGCTACCGTGATATCAAAAAGCGCCAGATCCGCATGATCGGCGACCCGGAAACCCGTTACCGCGAAGATCCGGTGCGCATGCTGCGTGCCGCCCGCTTCGCCGCCAAATTAGGCTTTGAAATCGAACCCGGCACCGCCGAGCCGATTCACAAGCTGGGCCCGATGCTGACCCGCATTGCGCCGGCGCGCTTGTTCGATGAAGCGCTGAAGCTGCTGCAGAGCGGTCACGGCGAAGCGTCTTTGCGCCAGCTGAAACGCTTTGACCTGTTCCGCACCCTGTTCCCACAGACCGATGCGATGCTCGACTCCGAAGAGTATCCAGTGGAAACTCTGGTCGAGAATGCGCTGAGCAACACCGACCGCCGTCTTGCCCAAGGCAAGAGCGTCACCCCGGCCTTCCTGTTTGCCGCCCTGCTCTGGTATCCGATGCAGCGCCGCTTCCAGGAGCTGCTCGACGAGCGCGACCAGCCTGCTCTGCAGTGTCTGCATCAGGCCGCCAACGAGGTACTCTCCGAACAGGTACGTTCAACCGCCATTCCACGCCGCTTCTCCGCACCGGTGCGTGAAATCTGGGAACTTCAGCAGCGTCTGCCGCGCAAGCGTCGTGCCGATCAGCTGGTTACCCATCCGCGCTTCCGCGCCGCCTACGACCTGTTGTTGCTGCGTGAAACCAGTGGCGAAGATCTGGGGGGCCTGAGCCAGTGGTGGACCGACTACCAGAACGCCGACGAGAACCAGCGCTCCGAACTGCAGAAACCGGGCGACGATGTCGAACGCGCACCGCGCAAACGCCGTCGCCGCCGTAAACCTCGCAAGCCGCAAAGCGATGACTGATTCGATCCGCTGTTACATCGGCCTGGGCAGCAACCTAGAGGACCCGCAGGCACAGGTTCGCACCGCTCTGGAGCAACTGACCAGCCTGCCGGACACCGAACTGGTTGCAGCATCATCGCTGTACCGCTCCGACCCGGTCGGTCCACAGGACCAGCCAGACTTCGTCAATGCGGTGGCCGAACTGAACACCCGGCTTGCTCCAGAGGCGCTGCTTGATGAACTACAGGCGATTGAACAAGCGCATCGACGCGTACGCGAGCGCCATTGGGGCCCGCGCACACTGGATCTGGATATCCTGCTCTACGCAGAGCAACAGATCGAAAGCGAGCGCCTGGTGGTACCCCACAGATTCATGCGGGAAAGAGGTTTTGTCCTCTGGCCGCTGGCAGAGATCGCCCCCTCTCTGATCCTGCCGGATGGAACGCCCCTGTCTAAGCTATTATCCCTTTGCCCGATGGGCACACTCGAAAAGATAGGGCTATAATCCGCCCTTTTCGCGACGCGACAGACACCAAAAGACAACATATAAGGTCGAGAGCGCTATGAGTAACATCACCCTGCATACCCTCGCCGCACGTAAAGCAGCAGGCGAAAAATTCGCCGTGCTGACTGCCTATGACGCGACGTTCGCCCACCAGGTGAGCTCCGCCGGAATCGAGATGATCCTGGTCGGCGACTCCCTCGGCATGGTGCTTCAGGGGCGGGACAGCACCTTGCCGGTATCTCTCGAAGAGATGGTCTATCACACCGAGGCGGTAGCCCGTGGTAACCAGGGCGCCATGATCATGGCCGACCTGCCGTTCATGAGTTACGCAACTCCTGAACAGGCGATGCAAAGCGGTGCCGATCTGATGCGCGCTGGCGCCCATATCCTCAAGCTTGAGGGCGGTCGCTGGCTGTGCGAAGCCACCAGCATGCTGGCTGAGCGTGGCGTTCCTGTCTGCGCGCACATGGGCCTGACCCCGCAGACGATCAACAAGCTGGGCGGCTATCGCGTTCAGGGCCGAACCCGCGAATCGGCACTGGAGATGATCGAAGATGCCCGCAGGCTGGAAGAAGCCGGCGCCAGCATGCTGCTGCTGGAGTGTGTACCCACGGTGCTGGCGCAGGAGATTACCGCCAATGCCGGTATCCCTGTGATCGGCATAGGCGCCGGCCCGCATACCGATGCGCAGGTGCTGGTGATGCACGATATCCTCGGGATCACACCGGGGCGCACACCCCGCTTTGTGAAAAACTTCCTAGCCGAAGCCGGCAGTATTCAGGGCGCTTTCGCGCTGTATGCCGAACAGGTCAAAAACGGCAGCTTCCCTGCCAGCGAACACGGATTCGAATAACAGATGCAGACAGTTAACACCATCAAGGAGCTGCGTGAACGCCTCCAGGCGGAACGCCGCGCCGGCAAACGTATCGGCCTGGTGCCCACCATGGGCAACCTGCACCAGGGGCATCTGCGCCTGGTGGAATCCGCAGTAAAGAATGCGGATTTCGTCGTCGCATCGATCTTCGTCAATCCGCTGCAGTTTGGCCCTACCGAAGACCTGGAGCGCTACCCGCGCACCCTGGAACAGGACCAGGAACAGCTGCAGGCCTTCGGATGCAACCTGCTGTTCGCACCCCAGGAGCAGGAGATCTATCCCCAGGGCCGCGATGGACAGAGCTTCGTGGAAGTACCGGGCATCTCTGACCTGTACTGCGGCGCCACCCGCCCTGGCCACTTCCGCGGCGTGACCACCATCGTGAACAAGCTGTTCAACCTGATCCAGCCCGATGTGGCCGTGTTCGGCCGCAAGGATTACCAGCAGCTGCACGTTATCAACCGCATGGTTGAAGACCTGTCGATGCCAGTCAGCCTGATCGGCGTCGGTACCGAGCGTGCCGACAACGGCCTGGCTCTGAGCTCCCGCAACGGCTATCTGACCGCCGAAGAACTGGCGGTCGCTCCCAAGCTCTACGCCACCCTGCAGGCACTGGCGAAGGCGCTTGAGGAGGGAGGCTCGAACTACGCTGCCCTGATCGAGCAGGCGCAGAGCGAGCTGGAAAAAGCCGGCTTTATGCGTGACTACATCCATATCCTGCGGCGCAGCGATATGCTTGCAGCCACTGCCGATGACCGTGAGCTGGTGATCATCGCTGCAGCTTATCTCGGTGCCGCACGCCTGATCGACAATATCGAAGTCAGCCTCTAAAGCTTCCCCCACGCAGGGCTCTGCAGACGCGCCAGAGCCCTGCGCTAGGCCATAGTCTCATCCCTCCTCGCTTGACACTCTATAAAGCCTTACCGCAGACTCGGGAATTAAGGTCTGTGAATTGAACACCTGTTTGCACAGACCGCCCATAGCTCAATTCCGCTGCTCATGCCATTAACCGGTCATCTGACCGCGCTAGCATGAATCGCAGAAGAAAGACCACAACTAGAACGAGTTAGAGAGGCACACACCTATGCGCGACGTTGTTATCGTGGCGGCCGGTCGTACGGCTGTTGGTACATTCAATGGTTCACTCGCTTCAGTTAAGGCATCCGATCTGGGTGCTACCGTTATCAAGGGACTGCTGGAAAAAACCGGTATTGCTCCCTCTGCTGTAGATGAAGTAATCCTCGGCCAGGTACTCACTGCCGGTTGCGGCCAAAACCCGGCGCGTCAGGCAAGCCTCAACGGTGGCCTCGATCAGGAAACACCGGCCATGACCATCAACAAGGTGTGCGGCTCCGGTCTCAAGGCTCTGCAGCTGGCTACCCAGGCGATCCGTTGTGGCGACGCAGACGTGATCATCGCCGGCGGCCAGGAAAACATGTCCCAGTCTCCGCACCTGCTGCCTAATTCCCGCAACGGCGCCCGCATGGGCGACTGGAAGATGATCGATTCCATGATCACCGATGGCCTCTGGGATGCCTTCAACAACTACCACATGGGTATCACCACCGAGAACATCGTCGAGAAATACGGTTTCACCCGTGAAGAGCAGGACGCCTTCGCTACCGCCTCCCAAAACAAGGCAGAAGCCGCTGTCAGCTCAGGTCGTTTTAAGGACGAGATTATCCCGGTGAGCATCCCGCAGCGTAAGGGCGATCCGGTTGTTTTCGATACCGACGAACAGCCGCGCTTCGGCTGCACCGTTGAAGCCCTGGCCAAACTGCGTCCGGCATTCAAAAAAGACGGTAGCGTCACCGCCGGTAACAGCTCCACCATCAACGACGGCGCCGCTGCCGTTATGCTCTGCTCCGCTGAAAAAGCCGCTGAGCTGGGCCTGCCGGTTCTGGCGCGCATCAAGGCATACGCTTCTGCCGGTGTGGATCCTGCAATCATGGGTACAGGTCCGATCTGCGCTACCACCAAGGCGCTGGAAAAAGCAGGTTGGGGTATCGATGATCTGGAACTGGTAGAAGCCAACGAGGCCTTTGCGGCCCAGGCGATGTCGGTGAACAAAGACCTCGGCTGGAACACCGATATGGTCAACGTTAACGGCGGCGCCATTGCACTGGGCCACCCGATCGGCGCCTCCGGCTGCCGTATCTTGGTTTCCCTGGTACACGAGATGATCAAGCGCGACGCCAAAAAAGGCCTCGCTACTCTCTGTATCGGCGGCGGCATGGGCACCGCGCTGGCGATCGAGCGCGACTGAGCCCTGGCTGAAAACTAACGTAAAACGGGCAGCCCTTGAGCTGCCCGTTTTTTTATTCTGTCCTATCCCTATCAGGCGGTGGCCACGGCGCCCTTGCCGATCCCCTCGAACGCCCGCACTTCGATACGATCCTGCGGATAGTCCACCTTGATCTGCTTGGCCAGATGATCGGCGATCAGCTCAACCGTCGACTCGGTATCAATGTCGTAACAGCAGGAAGCCGGCAGGCTGAGTTCAAAATGCCCCTGGGGCGCGTCATAGACGTAGTGATGGGTTTCACCTTCAGCCCGCAGATGCTCCCGGGTACCGATATAGATATCACGGAATTTTTCCGCCCAGTGCGCTTCCAGCGCCGCGTCACGCTGACCATTGCGCAGCAGTTGAATGCGTGAACGATGCCCGTGGGCGATACGCTGGCAGTTGCCCGCATGTTTCTGCAGACCATGGCTGTAATGATAATAGGCACCATCAATCTGCTCTGCCACGAACTCAAGCTCAACACCCTGAACCTGCTGCGGGAACAGCGCCAGAAGTTGCTGGCGGCACCAGTCAGCCAGATCTGTCGGTGTAACTGCGGAGCCAGGCACCAGCGCAATCGCCTGTTTTGGTGCACTGCAACGCAGCTGGCCGGCAGCAGGATAGTTCCAGGTCAGTTCGGTACGCTCCTCGCCCCGGAAAACTTCCAGACCCGGCATCTCCTCGGCGACCACCAGGCAGTGATCGACAAAATCATCCAGCCACTGCTTGACCCGTTTTTTAACCACGCCAAAGTCACAGATCATCCCCTGATCATCCAGCGAACCGTCAAGGATCAGGTTGACCTTCCAGGACTCACCCAGCAAACCGCGCTGTGCGTCCAGGTAAGAAAAATCAACATGGGTCAGGTTTTCAACAAACAGCTTCACAATAGGCCTCGCAGATTCAGGGGGCGCATATTTTAACCTATCGAAGCGGTCAGGATAAGGAATCAGACGCTCTCTTGTTATACTAGGCGCTTTTCAAACTGCCGGATTCTTATGCGACTCGATAAATACTTGGCCAAATCCTCCGGGTTATCCCGTAAAGAGGTGAAACGCCTGCTTCACGCCGACGAAGTCAGCGTCAACGGTGAGCTGGAGCGCAACCCCGCGCGCCATATCAAAGAGGGCGACCAGGTGAGTCTCAACGACCGGCCGATGGAACGTCCTGAGCCGCGCTACCTGATGATAAACAAGCCGGATGGTGTGGTCTGTGCCAATGACGACCCAACCCACCCGACAGTGCTGGCCCTGATCGAGCTACCCAGAGCGGAAGAGATGAATATCGCCGGCCGCCTGGATATCGATGCCACTGGCCTGGTGCTGATCACCGATGATGGCAAATGGGCTCACCGGGCAACTTCACCGCGACACAAGACCGATAAGGTTTACCTGGTGACCACCGCCGACCCCATTCCCGCCGATGCTGTGGATAAGTTCGCCAAGGGGATCAAGCTGGATAGCGAACGCTTCCCCACCAAGCCCGCGGAGTTGACCATCCTGAGCGAAAACCAGGCACGCGTGGTCATCCATGAAGGCCGTTATCACCAGGTTAAACGGATGTTTGCAGCCCTGGGTAACCGGGTAGTCGAGCTGCATCGTGAGAGCATCGGCGCCATCGAACTGGATGACGATCTGTTCCCGGGCGAATACCGCCACCTCACCGCAGACGAGATCAACAGCATCTAAGCATGACTGATACAGCGCTCAACCTGCTCGTTCAGGAGCTCCGTCAACCAGCCGAACGCCGCCTCTGGATAGTGGACGAAAATATTCCGCCGCAACTGCTCGCTCCGCAGCAAGGAACCCAGGTGGTCGGCAACCGCTTCGATCTGATACGCGCCATGCGCGAGCAGGGCTGGAGCGCTGAGCTTTCCGACTTCGACCTCAGTCAGTGGCCGGAAGCCTGCCTGGAGCAGATCATCTACCGCGTTTCCAAGGAGAAAGCGGTGGTCCATCATCTGATCAATGAAGCCGCCCGGCTACTGCGGCCCGAGGGTGAGCTGATTCTGATCGGTGACAAGGGCGAAGGGATCAAGACATACGCCCGCAAGGCACAGCAGTGTCTCGGTGGCGATAAGGCAGAACAGAAACAGGGCAGCGTCTGGCACTGCAGTCTGAGCCTTGGCAAAGCCGCCGATGAACCTCTGGATGACCAGAACTATACCCAGATGCGGGAACTCGACCTCAAAGACGCCGGTCAGTACCTCAGCAAACCCGGCCTGTTCGGCTGGAACAAGGTAGACAGAGGCAGCGCCTTCCTGATCGCCAATCTGGCCGAAATGCTGGGGCGCTCGCTGCCACTACAGGGAAGTATCCTCGATCTGGGCTGTGGCTTTGGCTATCTCTCGCTGAACGCCTGCGCAACCTCAGCGAAGCTGACCTGTACCGACAACAACGCCGCCGCACTGATCGCCTGCCGTGCGAATCTACAGGCCAGGGGCTACACCCAGGCGCAGGTGGTGGCCAGCGATGCCGGCGATACACTGACAGACCAGTTCGAGACGATACTTTGTAACCCGCCCTTTCACGCCGGCTTTGGTGTCGAGGGCGACCTGACCGACCGTTTTCTGCAGCAGACACGCAGGTTACTTGCCCCTCAGGGCACAGCCTGCTTCGTGGTGAACCAGCATATACCGCTGGAGCGCAAGGCCCGAGGTCTGTTTGCGCAGATTCACTGCCATGCCGATAATGGTCACTTCAAACTGATACAACTGAGTAAACCCAAGGGTTAACGCCTGGGTTTCTCATGACTAGTACTTCATGACCGGGAGAGTTATGGCCTTCGATTACTTGCGTCAGACGCTGTTCTTTTTTCGTCAGCACCTATTCGCGCTTGCAGCGATCCAGCTGCCCTTTCTGCTGATCATTGCGCTGGCGAATTACGCCCTGCTCGGCAACATCGGCGATGCCGCTGACCCGGAAGTGCAGATGAACGCAGCACTTGCGTCACTGACACGCATACTGTTGCTGCCACTCTATCTGGGCGGCACGATTATCTACCTGCAATCGGTTATCGATGACGCACCCGTGCATCCGATGACCGCCGTCCTCAGCGCATTGAGTAGCTGGGGTCGATTGCTGCTGACCTACATCCTTAATCTGCTGGCGATCTCTCTGGGGCTGATGCTACTGGTCGTTCCGGGCGTTTACTTCGGGGTCCGTTTCGCCGTGGCCGACTACGCCTGTGTGCTGGAACGTAAATCCCCGGTCGCTGCGATGCGTAGCAGCTGGGACAGCACCTCCGACTACTTCTGGGTTCTGCTGCAGGGCCTGGCGCTGCTGATGGGCCTGCTGTTCCTGGCCAACGTGCTGATCACCCAGGCGCTTTTCGAGCAGATGATCCTCAGCACCCTGGCCGGCGCCCTGATCGACTTCGCCGGCGTGCTGGTCACCATCTACGGCTTCCGTATCTACTGCGTGATCCGCGAAGATAAACGCGACGGAGTGATTTAACCAGCCCGCCTCCAGGCGTTTGAGCCAGACCCCGCAGAGATTCAAGACCCCGCACCAGCTGCGGGGTCGTTACTCCTGCAGCCAACCACATACGCTCGCTTTAGCGGCCTCGTGCCGCTGAAATCTCAAACCGCGGATACCCACACCCCACACAGGACACTCGCGCCGACGCTGCTCCGGCCTTCGAAAACCACGATCGGTTTTCCACCCCTCTTTCAATCAGACACAAAAAAGCCCTCACTAGGAGGGCTTTTTCTTAGCTAGAGAACTCAGTTGGAAACTGATTCGTCCTCTTCCATGTCCTTCATGGAAAGCTTGATACGGCCGCGAACGTCCACGTCCAGCACCTTCACTTTAACCACGTCGTCCATGTTCACATAGTCGGTGACCTTGTTGACGCGCTCTTTGGCGATCTGGGAGATGTGAACCAGACCATCTTTGCCCGGCAGGATGTTAACGAACGCACCGAAGTCTTCGATACGGACAACCTTGCCTTCGTAGATCTTGCCAACTTCCGCCTCAGCGGTGATCGCCATAACACGATCCAGAGCCGCCTTACCCTTGGCCTTGTCGTCAGCGTAGATGCGGACGGTGCCGTCATCTTCGATGTCGATCATGGCGCCGGTCTCTTCGGTCAGAGAACGGATAGTTGCGCCGCCTTTACCGATCAGATCACGGATCTTCTCCGGGTTGATCTTCAGCAGCTGCATCGCCGGTGCGTTATCCGGCAGTTCCGGACGCGCGTAACCGATAACCTGAGCCATCTCTTTGAGGATGTGCTTACGGGCTTCGTGAGCCTGCTCCAGGGCGATTTCCATGATCTCTTCGGTGATACCGGTGATCTTGATATCCATCTGCAGAGCAGTAACGCCCGCTTCGGTACCGGCTACCTTGAAGTCCATGTCACCGAGGTGATCTTCGTCACCCAGGATGTCGGTCAGAACCGCAAAGCGATCGTTCTCTTTCACCAGACCCATGGCAATACCGGCAACCGGCGCCTTCAGCGGCACACCCGCGTCCATCATGGACAGGGAAGCGCCACAGACGGAAGCCATGGAGCTGGAACCGTTGGATTCAGTGATCTCAGAGACGATACGGATGGTGTACGGGAACTCTTCCTGGGTCGGCAGTACCGCAGCGACACCGCGACGTGCCAGACGACCGTGACCGATCTCACGACGGCCCGCGCCACCCATACGGCCCGCTTCGCCGACGGAGTACGGAGGGAAGTTGTAGTGCAGCATGAACGGATCTTTGCGCTCACCTTCCAGGGCGTCGATGATCTGCTGATCACGGCTGGTACCCAGAGTACAGGTAGCGATCGCCTGAGTTTCACCACGGGTGAACAGGGCAGAACCGTGAACGCCTTTGAGCAGGTCGATCTCAACGCTGATCGGGCGTACGGTTTTGGTGTCACGACCGTCGATACGCGGCTGACCGTCGATGATACGGTTACGTACGATCTCTTTTTCCAGTGAGCTGAAGATACCGGCAACTTCTTTGCCGCTCGGACCTTCTTCGCCGGACAGGGCTTCAACCACCTGGCCGCGCAGATCGCTCAGTGCGTTCTGACGCTGCATCTTGTCAGCCACCTGGTAAGCCGCTTCGATACCGGCAGCAGCCTGCTCGCGAACCTGTGCGATCAGCGCTTCGTTCTTCGCAGCCGGCGCCCATTCCCACTTCGGTTTGCCAGCTTCAGCCACCAGCTCATTGATAGCGGAAACGACAACCTGCATCTCCTGGTGCGCAAACAGAACCGCGCCCAGCATTTCGTCTTCGGTCAGTTCCTGTGCTTCGGATTCAACCATCAGCACCGCATCGGAGGTACCGGCAACGACCATGTCCAGCTCAGAACCCGCCAGCTCTTCGAAGGTCGGGTTCAGGATGTAACCTTCAGCTTCGGTGAAGCCAACGCGAGCACCGCCGATGGGGCCCAGGAACGGCAGACCGGAGATAGCCAGTGCAGCAGAGGTACCGATCATCGCTGCGATATCCGGATCGTTGACCTTGTCCGCAGACATAACGGTACAAACGACCTGAACTTCGTTCATGAAGCCTTTCGGGAACAGCGGACGGATCGGGCGGTCGATCAAACGTGAGGTCAGGGTTTCCTTCTCGGAAGGACGCGCTTCACGCTTGAAGAAACCACCGGGGATACGGCCGACGGAGTAGTATTTTTCCTGGTAGTGCACGGACAGCGGGAAGAAGTCCTGGCCCTCTTTCATCTCTTTCGCACCGACAACGGTACAGAGAACCTGAACACCACCCATGGTAACCATCACGGCACCGGTCGCCTGACGGGCAACCTTGCCGGTTTCCAGGGTTACGCTGTGCTTGCCATACTGGAATGTTTTGGTAATCGCTTGCACGGTTTACTCCTAACTTATTTGAGGGGAGGGCAACCGTGGTGATCAATCATGCCATCTTTGAAGCCTGTACTCAGTTGTACACCTAGGCGTTACTGCCTTGAAATGAACAATTGAGTACGGGCTTGATGATTGAGCTCACCGCCCGGCCTGCCCTTTTTGCACTGCTGCCGACCAGATGACCAAACAGCAGATAAAACGAAGGCCATACAGATGTATGGCCTTCGAGTTTACTCTTAGCGACGCAGACCCAGACGCCCGATCAGCTCGAGGTAACGGTCAGCATCTTTCTTCTTCAGGTAGTCCAGCAGCTTACGACGCTGGTTAACCATCCGAATCAGACCACGACGAGAGTGGTGGTCCTGCTTGTGAGATTTGAAGTGATCCTGCAGACCAGTGATGTTGGCGGTCAGCAGTGCAACCTGCACTTCCGGAGAACCGGTATCGCCTTCGCCACGGCCGTAATCAGCAACGATCTGTGCTTTCTGTTCAACGCTCAGAGACATGTTCAGCTCCTTATAAATATGCACACGGCGAATGGTCCGCCGCTGGTTCAAAGACGCGCTGCACCGAGCATATTTTCAGTACAGCGTCGATAACTCCGGTAACCGGAGAAATACTTATTCGGTATCCGGTGCGGTACTCATCAAACGCTTGGGCTTGAGAATACCGTTATCCGCTACCTCACCCACACCGATAAAGCGCTCGGTGCCGGTAATAAACAGTCGAACTTCGCCACGCTGTTCGAAATAGTCAGCGCAACCCTGTCCGCATTGCAGCCTTTTCGCCTGGCTTTCGCACAGCTCAAGAGCTGGCAGTGAGGCGATGGCAGTCCAGGGCGGCAATAATAACTGATCCAGGCGCCCTTGTATGCACTCTGTATCATCACCTTCGCGCATTTCAGCCAGTGCCTGAAGCTGCTCCAGTGGCATCATCATCGGCTCCTGGTAGGGACCGGTATCCAGGCGGCGCAGCACGCTCACATGAGCGCCGCAACCGAGCATCAGCCCCAGATCTTCGACAATGCTGCGGATGTAGGTTCCCTTGGAGCAATAAACCTCCAGGTCCAGTTCGTCCTCGCGCAGATCGAGCAACTTGATCTCGTGGATCGTCACCCTGCGCGGTTTGACCTCAACCTGAATACCCTGGCGTGCCAGCTTGTAGAGCGGCTGACCATTATGCTTCAGCGCCGAATACATCGACGGCACCTGCTCGATCTCGCCACTGAAGTGCTCTACCAGCAGGGCTTCGATCTGCTCCCGCGACAGGTTGTCGGGGACAGGCTTGGTTTCGATCACAGCACCATCGGCATCACTGCTATCGGTACGCACACCGAGCTTAGCGGTAGTGCGGTATCGCTTGTCCGATTCCAGCAGATACTGAGAAAACTTGGTTGCCTCACCCAGGCAGATCGGCAGCATGCCGGTCGCCAGAGGATCCAGCGCCCCGGTATGCCCCGCCTTGGCGGCACCATAGATCCGTTTCACCCGCTGTAACACGGCGTTGGATGACAGACCACCGGGCTTATCAAGCAAAAAAACGCCGTCGATGCGGCGTCCTTTTGGTTTGCGCGCCATGCCTTACTCCTCGTTATCCGATTCAGGCTTGCGCTCGTTCTCCTTGCGATAGGCATCTTCGATCAGACTGTGCAGACGACGACCACGCTCGATACTTTCATCGAAATGAAAGCGGAGTTCGGGCATCACGCGCAGCTTGATACCACGTGCCAACTGAGCACGCAGGAATCCGGCGGCGTTACGCAGCACCTTCAAAGAGGCTGCAATCGCTTCCACCTCATCCTGATCGCCCAGCGCCAGAACGGTGATGTAAATATCGGCATAGCTCAGGTCCTTGCTGACCTTCGCATGGCTGATAGTGACCATGCCCAGACGCGGATCCTTGATCTCGCGCTGGATCAGGACGGCCAGATCACGCTGGATCTGGTCGCCCACCCGGTCGGTACGTTTGAACTCTCTTGCCATAGGGCTTTCTGTTCTACCTCAGGTAATAGAGTCTTAGAGGGTACGCTGAACTTCAACGGTGTCGTAGACTTCGATCTGGTCGCCGACTTTGACGTCATTGTAGTTCTTAACGCCGATACCGCACTCCATACCCTGACGCACTTCCTGGACAGCATCCTTGAAGCGGCGCAGAGACTCGAGCTCACCCTCGTAGATCACGACGTTTTCACGCAGTACGCGGATGCGCTTGTTACGGAATACCGTACCTTCGGTCACCATACAGCCGGCGATTGCGCCCAGCTTCGGTGAACGGAACACATCGCGCACCTCGGCGATACCTACGATCTCTTCTCGATACTCCGGCGACAGCAGACCTGTCATCGCCTGTTTCACATCATCGATGATGTCGTAGATAACACTGTAGTAACGCAGTTCCAGCTCTTCACGCTCAACGATGGCGCGCGCCTGGGCGTCTGCACGAACGTTGAAGCCGATCAGGATCGCAGAGGATGCCAGAGCCAGGTTGGCGTCGGTTTCACCGATACCACCCACACCGCTGGAAACGATGGTCACCTTCACTTCGTCGGTGGACAGTTCCTGCAGTGACTGGTTCAGCGCCTCCAGTGAACCGCGAACGTCGGCTTTGAGGACGATGTTCAGGGATTTCACTTCGCCGGCCTGCATATTGTCGAACAGGTTTTCCAGCTTGGCTTTCTGCTGACGTGCCAGCTTCACTTCGCGGAACTTGCCCTGACGGAACAGAGCCACTTCGCGGGCTTTCTTCTCGCTGGAAACAACGGTGAACTCGTCACCTGCATCCGGCGTGCCGTCCAGACCCAGAATCTCAACCGGGATAGACGGACCTGCGGTATCGGTCTGCTTGCCAGCTTCATCCAGCATGGCACGCACACGGCCATAGTGAAGACCCGCCAGGACGATATCACCCTTGTTCAGGGTACCGTTCTGTACCAGTACGGTGGAAACCGGACCACGCCCTTTGTCCAGGCGGGATTCGACTACAACGCCCTGTGCCGGAGAATCGGCCACGGCCTTGAGTTCGAGCAGTTCTGCCTGCAGCAGCACCTTATCGAGCAGGTCGTCGATACCTTCACCGCTCTTGGCTGATACATGCGCGAACTGCACATCGCCACCCCAGTCCTCGGAGATAACGTCACGCTGAGCCAGCTCACCGCGTACGCGCTCCGGATCTGCTTCCGGCTTATCGATCTTGTTGACCGCAACCACCAGAGGGACGCCTGCCGCTTTCGCATGCTGGATCGCTTCTTCGGTCTGCGGCATAACACCGTCGTCGGCAGCAACTACCAGGATTACGATATCGGTCAGCTGAGCACCACGAGCACGCATGGCAGTAAACGCCGCGTGTCCCGGGGTATCCAGGAAGGTGACCATGCCGTTGTCGGTTTCAACGTGGTAGGCACCGATATGCTGGGTAATACCACCAGACTCACCAGCCGCAACACGGGTGCGACGGATATGGTCGAGCAAAGAGGTCTTACCGTGGTCGACGTGACCCATAACGGTAACCACCGGAGCACGCGGCAGCTCGTCACCCTGAACGGATTCAAGGCTTTCGATCAGCGCGTCCTCGATAGCGTTTTCCTGCATCGGCTTGGCCACGTGACCCATCTCTTCAACGACAAGAATTGCCGTATCCTGGTCGATCACCTGGTTGATGGTCGCCATGGCGCCCATCTTGAACATCACTTTGATCACTTCCGCGGCTTTCACGGACATCTTCTTCGCCAGCTCGGCGACGGTGATGCTTTCCGGGATGCTAACTTCGTGAACTACCGGTGCAGTCGGCTTCTCAAAACCGTGCTGGTTCGGCTGGGCACGACCGCGAGCACCGCGTTTGCCACCCTTACCGCCACGACGGGAGCCGCCCCGACCTTCGTCATCAAAGCGGCCTTTACCACGGCGCGCGTTATCATCGCCACGGGCGCTCTTGCCCTTGGACTTCTCTTTGTCTTTACGACGGTGAGCATCCTGTTTCGGCGGTGCCGGCTGTTCCTGAGCAGCAGGTGCAGGCGCAGGTTCTGCGGCCTTGGGTTCTTCCACTTTCGGCTCCGGCTTGCTTTCTGCTGGTGCCTGCGGAGCTTCCTCTGAGGCAGTTTCGACAGCTGCGGGCTTCTCTTCAACCGCTTCAGGCGCGGCTTCGGCTGCAACTTCGGGTTGTGCCGGTACTTCGGCGACCGCTACGTTTTCAGCAGCAACGGTTTCTTCCACCGCCGGCGCTTCTGCAGGCACGTCTTCCGGCTTGCTCTCTTCCAAGTCGGCGCGCTTAACGTAGGTGCGCTTCTTACGAACTTCGATGTTAACAGTCTTACGCTTGCCCGATGCTCCGGCCACTTTCAACTGTGAAGTGGTCTTACGCTTGAGCGTGATCTTCTTCGGCTCGCCAGACTCGGCTTCATCGCCGTGGCTGCGCTTAAGATAGGTCAGCAAAGTCTGACGTTCGTTTTCCGATACAACCGATCCATCGTTCTTTTTATCAATGCCCGCTTCCTGCATCTGCTTCAGCAAACGCTCAACGGATACACCAACCACATCGGCAAGCTGCTTAACTGTTACTTCTGCCATAAATGGTCTCTCCTCCCCGTTGGGTTACTGTTGCTCTGCGAACCAGGGGGCGCGCGCAGTCATAATCAATTCTGCCGCTTTGGCTTCATCCAGCCCCTCGATATCGAGCAGATCCTCAACGCCCTGTTCCGCCAGGTCTTCCATCGTAATGATGCCTTTGGCCGCAAGCAGGTACGCCAGATGTTTCTCCATACCATCCATGTTCAGCAGATCTTCTGCAGGCTCCGCATCGCCGAGCTGCTCTTCGCTGGCGATCGCCAGGTTCAGCAGCGCGTCTTTAGCGCGAGTCCGCAGTGCTTCTACGATGTCCTCATCGAATCCGTCGATCTCGAGCATTTCATCGACAGGGACATAGGCCACCTCTTCCAGTGAGGTAAAGCCTTCTTCAACCAGAATCTCGGCCAGTTCTTCATCCGCATCGAGGTGCTTCATGAACAGTTCGAGAATTGAGCCGATTTCGGACTGCTGCTTCGCAGCCGCGTCCTCTTCGCTCATTACGTTCAGTTCCCAGCCGGTCAGCTCGGAAGCCAGACGAACATTCTGTCCGCTGCGGCCGATCGCCATGGCGAGCGCTTCTTCAGCAACCGCCACATCCATTGCATGGGAATCTTCATCGATGACAATCGACGCAACTTCCGCCGGTGCCATCGCGTTGATAACCAGCTGAGCGGGGTTGTCATCCCACAGCACGATATCAACACGTTCGCCGCCGAGCTCATTGGATACAGCCTGAACACGGGAACCACGCATACCAACACAGGCGCCAATCGGATCGATTCGGCCATCGTTGGTTTTCACGGCAATCTTGGCACGAGCACCCGGATCACGAGCAGCAGCACGGATCTCGATCACTTCTTCAGAGATCTCCGGTACTTCGATGCGGAATAGCTCGATCAGCATTTCCGATGAAGTACGGCTCAGGATCAGCTGAGGCCCACGACCTTCAGCACGAACTTCCTGCAGCACGGCGCGAACACGGTCACCCATACGGAAACTTTCGCGCGGGATCAGGTGTTCACGCGGCAGCAGCGCTTCGGCGTTGTTACCCAGGTCGACGATAATATTGTCGCGTGTCACCTTCTTGACAGTACCCGCGATCAGCTCGCCCTGGCGGTCACGATAGAGCTCGACAACCTTGGCGCGTTCCGCTTCGCGAACCTTCTGCACGATCACCTGCTTGGCGGTCTGTGCTGCGATGCGGCCAAACTTGACCGATTCCACTTCCTCTTCCCAGGTATCACCCGGCTTGAGGTTGGCATCGATTTCAAGTGCTTCTTCCAGAGTCAACTCGGTACCCAGTGCCGGCACTTCATCGTTGCTGACAACCAGCCAGCGACGGAAGGTTTCGTAGTCACCGCTGCTGCGGTCGATCACGACACGGATATCAGCCTCTTCGTCATAGCGTTTCTTGGTAGCCGTCGCCAGCGCCACTTCGATTGCCTCGAAAATGACTGCCTTGGAAACGTCTTTCTCATTAGAAACAGCTTCTGCAACCAGTAGAATCTCTTTATTCATACCACTGCCTCGCCCAAATACCTCAATCCGCTGTTAGACCTGGGGCACCACGTTGGCCCGGTCGATGTAGTCGATAGGCAACAGGTACTCTTCGTTATCGACGATCAACAGCACCTCGTCGCCTTCAACCCCGTTAAGTAATCCACTGAACTTGCGGCGCCCTTCGAAAGGTACGCGCAATTTGATCTGCACCTTGTGGCCGCGATAGGCCTCAAACTGCTTCAATGTATAAAGAGGACGGTCCATTCCCGGAGAAGACACCTCGAGCGTGTAGTGCTCGGTGATCGGGTCTTCCACATCAAGAATTCCGCTGACCTGATGACTCACGCGGGCGCAGTCATCAACACTGACCCCTTCGGGGCCATCGATATAGATTCGCAGCAGGCTGTTCTGGCCCGCGGAGTGGAACTCTACGCCCCACAATTCAAGATCCAGCGCGACAACCGCTGGTTCGATCAACTCTTGCAGATGTTTCAGCTTGGCTGACACAGATAACCCCACCTTGACGTACGCCCAAAACAAAAAATGGGTCACTAAAGGACCCATTTCTGACGAGGCACCAACGCCTTGAATTACCTACGAAAAAGCCCCTTAAAAGGGGCCCATCGAGACTTCCGTTGGCGGCAAAGATCTCTAATCTATGGACCTTTGCACCATGAAATCAAGAGCGAGACCAGAGGCCTAAACACTCTTAAACGTGGTAGCGGGGGCTGGATTTGAACCAACGACCTTCGGGTTATGAGCCCGACGAGCTACCAGACTGCTCCACCCCGCATCAGAAACAGGTTGCACATTATACAGGCGACCTGCCATTTTTACAACTTGGTGCCCAAGGCCGGACTCGAACCGGCACGTCCGTAGGACACTACCCCCTCAAGATAGCGTGTCTACCAATTCCACCACTTGGGCTAAACTTTGAAACCTCTTACTGCTGACCCGCTGTAGGAACATCGGATTCAGCCGGTACTGAGCTTTCTTCCAGAGCCGGAAGCTCTGGTTCGCTCGGCGTTTCGGCCGCAGATTCAATCACTTCTGCGGAAGGAATGCCAGCATCATTTACACTATTTGCTTTTTCTTTGGCAAAAACTGCCAAAGCAAAGCTGGTAACAAACAGAGCTGCAGCGAGAACCGCGGTAACGCGACCGAGGAAGCTACTTGTACCCTGGCTACCAAAGACGGTCTGAGAGGCGCCACCACCAAAGGATGCACCTGCTTCAGCGCCCTTACCCTGCTGCAACAGAACCAGCGCGATAATCGCAGCCGCCAGCAGCACATGCACTATCAGAACCAGTGATTCCATCGTCTCAACCGTCTTAGCGAGCACCTGCCGCCTGGCAGATAGCTACAAAATCGTTAGCTTTAAGTGAAGCGCCACCGATCAGACCACCATCGATATCCGCCTGCGCAAAAAGCTCTGCCGCGTTCGCTGGATTACAGCTTCCGCCGTACAGAATTCGCGCCTTGGCAGCGATATCAGAGTCGATCTGTTGCAACTGCCCTCTGAGGTGCGCATGAACTTCCTGCGCCTGCTCCGGGGTTGCGGTTCGACCGGTACCTATAGCCCAGACCGGCTCGTAGGCAAAAACCACTCGAGCAATCTGTTCCACGGTCAGATTCTCTGTCGCCAAGCGAAGCTGTTCTGCGACAACGTTGAGGGCCTCGCCACTGTCACGCTGCTCCAGTGATTCGCCAAGGCAAAGCACCGGGATCAGATCAGCCGCCAACGCAGCCTCCACTTTTGCCGCCACCCGTGTATCGGTATCACCGAACAATGAGCGACGCTCCGAATGACCAATCAACACGGCACTACAGCCTGCATCGACCAGCATTCCCGCTGAAAGCTCACCTGTAAAGGCGCCTTCAGCAAACTCGCAAAGGTTTTGAGCACCGACTCCTAACCGGCCACCCGACAGGCTTACCACCTGTGAGATGTAGATCGATGGAGGAAAAACCATCACATCGACGGAATCGGTATCTATCTGAGCATCAAGCCCTGCCAGAACTTGGGCAACCAGCTCGCCATTTGCATCGGCGCGCCCGTTCATCTTCCAGTTTCCAGCTACCAGCGCTTTGCGCATCGGGACCCCCTTACGAAAGAGGCGCAAATCTTAACTGAGGCTCTATCAACTTACAAGCGCCGACAGAATATTTTCTACCTTTTCAGCAAGTTCGCGACATATTTGATTTACGAGGGCCTCATCTTCACCCTCAACCATAACTCGCACCACAGGCTCAGTTCCCGAGGGACGCAGTAGCACCCTGCCACGATCACCCAAACACTCCTCTGCAGCCGTTACCGCCTGCTCGAGCTCAGCGTTATTCTGCAGTGAAACCCGACCCGCCAAACGCACGTTGATCATCACCTGGGGCATCTTGGTCATCCCCTGTTTGAGATCATGCAGCGAAGACCCCGTATCAGACATCGCCTTCAGCACCTGTACCGCCGAGACGATCCCGTCTCCCGTTGACGTTAGATGACGACAGACCACATGCCCTGAACTTTCACCGCCCAGCATCCAGTTGTTGCGAGCGAGCTCTTCCATCACATAACGATCCCCGACCGCCGCGCGCACGAAGGGAACACCGAGGCGTTTGAATGCCTGCTCCAAACCAAAGTTGGACATCAGCGTACCCACGACACCGCCATCCAGCAGACTCTGATCACGCAGCGCCTTGGCTATGATGAACAACACCTCATCACCATCAACCACTTCACCCTTGTGATCCACCAGGATAACGCGATCACCATCGCCATCGAGCGCTATACCAAGATCGGCCTGCTCCGCCAGCACAATTTTGCGCAATCCTGCCGGCGCCGTAGCACCACAGCCTTCATTGATATTAAGACCATCAGGTGAGGAGGCGATCGGGATCACTTCCGCGCCCAGCTCAGAAAACACATTAGGCGCTACATGATAGGTAGCGCCATTGGCACAATCGAGTACGATTTTCATGCCACGCAGGGTCAGATTACCGCCGCCGGTGGATTTGCAGAACTCTATATAACGGCCCGCCGCATCGTTGATCCGGCGCGCTTTACCGAGCTTATCCGAGGTCGCTGTGGACATCTGCAGATCCATCTGCGCCTCGATCGCCTGCTCCACCTCGTCGGGCAGCTTGGTACCCTGGGCAGAAAAGAATTTAATACCGTTATCATCAAAGGGGTTGTGGGAGGCACTGATCACTATGCCAGCACTGGCCTGGAATGCACGGGTCAGGTAAGCCACCGCAGGTGTCGGCATCGGCCCCGTCAGCAACACATCCACTCCTGCAGCCGACAGCCCAGCCTCAAGCGCAGACTCAAACATGTAGCCCGAGATACGGGTATCCTTACCGATCACTATGCTGCTGCGACCACTGCGCGCAAACACACAACCGGCAGCCCAGCCGAGCTTGATCATGAAATCCGGCGTTATCGGGAACTCGCCAACACGTCCACGAATTCCATCGGTACCGAAATAACGTCTACTCATACTCTCTCCTGCCCGGCCCCATACAGCACGGCTTCAGTCATACGTACCACATCCGCCGTAGCGGCCACATCATGGACGCGAATAATACGACCCCCACGTTCGATAGCCAAGGCCACGGTTGCCAGGCTACCGGCCAGACGATCACCAACCTCACGACCCAGTGCCTGACCTACCATGGTTTTTCGTGACGTCCCCACCAGAATCGGCATACCAAGCGCTTCAAGCTCGTCCATCCGACGTAGCAAAGTCAGGTTATGCTCCAGTGTTTTACCGAAACCAAAACCAGGGTCGACAACAATACGTTCTCGCGGTATCCCGGCTGCCACACACTGATCTGCACGCTGCGCCAGGAAGTCACAAACCTCCGCCAGGACATCTTCATAATGTGGCGCGAGCTGCATGGTCGCCGGAGTCGCACCCTGCATATGCATAATACAAACCGGAAGCCCGGTAGATGCAGCCGCCTCCATGGCCCCATCCCGGGCCAAAGACCGGACATCATTAATGAGCCCAGCGCCTGCCTTGGCCGATTCAATCATCACCTCAGGGGCACTGGTATCGACAGAGATCAGGGTATCAAGCTCGGCTTTAATCCGCTCGACCACTGGAATCACTCGATCCAACTCCTCCTGAACACCAACAGGCGACGCACCGGGACGGGTCGATTCACCACCCACATCGATCATGGATGCTCCATCTGCCACCATGTTGGCCGCATGCACCAGCGCTTTATCTACTGACAGACGCGAAGCCTGATAGAGATTACCGCCATCTGAAAAGGAATCAGGGGTCACATTCAAAATACCCATCACCTGTACCCGACTCAGATCCAGCACACGGTCGGCGCATTGCAGTTTGGTTATCACTTGCAGCTCCCAAAGGTCGATCTTTTACAAAAAAAGAAGCCAGCGTTAGCTGGCTTCCACAGTTTACCAAAATGTACTTACCGGCTAGTGCAAGCCTGATCAGTTGGACTTGGGCTCATCGCCATTGGAATCAGAGTCACCGGAACGGCGTTCGGTGCGCTCACCATCCTCATCTTCAACGTCCGGTACATCCTGATCGCGCTCGTCCTGTGCAGGCTTCACATCACGCTGAGCAGCCTTGGCTTCTTCGATATCACGCTCTGCACGATCGGCACGCTCTTGAGCTTCAACCCAACCTTCCGGCGGCGATACCGGCTTGCGAGCCATCAGCTCGTCAAGCTGCTCGGAACCGATGGTTTCGTACTTCATTAGCGACTCGGCCATGGCGTCGAGAATATCGCGATTATCTTCCAGAATCTGCTGCGCCTTCTTGTAGCAGCCATCGATGATATCGCGAACCTTGGCATCAATCGCTTTCTGGGTTTCTTCAGACATCGCCTTGGCGGCCTGACCCATGCCACGCCCAAACGGATCGTCGTCTTCGTCACCGTACAGCAGCGGCCCCAACTCATCGGTCAGACCCCACTTGGTGACCATATTGCGGGCCAACATGGTGGCTTTCTGGATATCGTTGGATGCACCGGTGGTGACACCCTCTTTACCCAGTGTCATCTCTTCCGCCAGACGGCCACCGTAGAGTGAGCAGATCTGCGAGATAATCGACTGACGACTGTGACTGTAACGATCTTCCGCCGGCAGGAACATGGTCACACCCAGAGCACGGCCACGCGGAATAATAGAGACCTTGTACACCGGATCATGCTCCGGCATGACACGACCGATAATGGCGTGACCGGCTTCATGATAGGCGGTATTCAAGCGCTCTTTGTAGGACATCACCATCGATTTGCGCTCTGCGCCCATCATGATCTTGTCCTTGGCTTTCTCGAACTGATCCATGCTGACGGTGCGACGGCTTTCTCGCGCCGCAAACAGAGCCGCCTCGTTCACCAGGTTGGACAGGTCCGCACCGGAGAAGCCTGGCGTGCCGCGCGCAATCAGTTCCGGCTTGACGTCATCACCCAGAGGCACACGGCGCATGTGCACTTTAAGAATCTGCTCACGACCGCGGATATCCGGCAGACCCACATGCACCTGACGGTCGAAACGACCCGGACGCAGCAACGCCTGGTCAAGCACGTCCGGACGGTTGGTTGCGGCGATGACGATGATACCTTCGGTACCTTCGAAGCCGTCCATCTCTACCAGCAGCTGGTTAAGGGTCTGTTCACGCTCGTCGTTACCGCCGCCCATACCTGCGCCACGGTGACGACCGACAGCGTCGATCTCATCGATAAAGATAATGCAGGGCGCATGTTTCTTCGCCTGATCGAACATGTCACGGACACGGGACGCACCCACACCGACAAACATCTCAACGAAGTCAGAACCGGAAATACTGAAGAAAGGCACCTTGGCTTCACCAGCGATCGCCTTTGCCAGCAGTGTTTTACCGGTACCCGGAGAACCTGCCATGAGTACACCGCGAGGGATGTGGCCCCCGAGGCGCTGGAATTTGCCGGGATCACGCAGGTAATCAACCAGCTCAGCCACTTCCTCTTTGGCTTCTTCGACACCAGCGACATCATCAAAGGTAGTTTTGACCTGGTCTTCACCCATCATCCGCGCCTTGGACTTGCCGAAGGACATGGGGCCACCTTTGCCGCCACCGCCGCCCTGCATCTGGCGCATGAAGAACATGAAGATCGCGATGATGATCAGAATCGGGAAGGATGCGACCAGCAGCTGGGTCCAGATACTCTGACGCTCCGGCTGTTTACCCTCGATCACCACGTTGTGTTCAAGCAGATCATCGATCAGTTTTGGATCCTGCACGGCCGGGCGCACGGTTTCAAAACGCTCACCATTACTGCGCTGACCGACAATGGTGTAGCCATCGATGGTCACTTTGCTCACGCGACCCGACTGAACCTCCTGCACGAAATCGGAGTAATTCACGCGGCCCGGATCGGTCTCGGTGCTAAAGTTGTTGAACACCGTCAACAGCACTGCGGCGATTACCAGCCAGAGCACCAGATTTTTTGCCATATCGTTCAATGAGCTACCCTCGGTTCTCTCTAAACTCGCTGTGGCTGCCACAGGGGTATCCGGGCAGCCATTTTTCGGCCCGGGTCCAGCTGACCACGCCAGCCCCCGGTCGGTCAATATTCTAATCTACGCGCAAGAAACCTTTTCCGAGCAGGTAGACCTCTCTCGATCTCGCTCTGGATGCGTCTGGCTTGCGTGTTACCACCGATCCGAAGCTGGACCGCATATCCTGCAGGTATGCATCAAAACCCTCACCCTGGAACACTTTCACCAGGAAATTGCCGCCTGGCTTCAACACCTGACGCGCCAGATCCAGCGCCAGTTCAACGAGGTACATGGCCGCCGGCTGATCGATAGACGCATTACCACTCATATTGGGGGCCATATCGGAGATTACAAGGTCGGCAAGCTCATCACCCAGCGCCTGGAGGATTTTTTCCAGCACCGCCTCTTCGGTAAAGTCACCCTGGATAAACTCGACACCGGCCAGCGGATCCATCGACAGGATATCAGAGGCGACTACTCGACCCCGCTCACCCACCAGCTCCGCCGCCACCTGGGACCAGCCACCCGGCGCTGCGCCCAGATCCACCACGGTGGAACCCGGCTTCAACAGCTTATCCTTGGCGTCTATCTCCTGCAGCTTATAACTGGCACGAGAGCGCAGACCCGCTTCCTTCGAGCGTTTGACGTACTGGTCATCGAAATGTTCCTTGAGCCAGCGCCCGCTACTTTTAGATTTTGCCACGTGAAACTCATCTCCGGCACCGCGTTGCTACTCTATTCTGAACAACTCGGTTAAAATTGCACTTCAACCCGCCTGGGAAACCCCTTTTCAACGAGGCACCATATTCTAGTATGAGCTTGACCCGCGAGCAAAAGAAGCAGTTCCGCACCCTGGGACACAAACTGAATCCGATCGTCACCGTTGCCGGCAACGGCCTGACAGAGAACATCCAGCTGGAAGTCGATCGTGCGCTTGAGGATCATGAGCTGATCAAGGTGAAGCTCGTCGTCGGCGACCGCGACGTTAAAAAAGAGATGATTCGCGAGCTCTGCGCCATTGTCGAATGCGACCTGGTACAGGAGATCGGCAATATCGCACTGATCTACCGTGCTGCCGACAAGCCCAACCCGAAGCTCTCAAACCTGCATCGCGTACTCTGATCGCGCTCTGACTTTATTAGCTTCTGCGTAAACTGGCTTCAGTACAAAAAAGCCGCTCCCGGTTACCCCGGAGCGGCTTTTTTATTTCTGCGACTGATATCAGATATGCAGCACTTCAGCGACTTCGTACTCGGTGGCACCCGCCGGCGTTTCGACACAGGCGATATCGCCCTCTTCCTTGCCGATCAGCGCACGGGCGATCGGTGAATTCACCGAGATCTTGCCCGCTTTGATATCCGCTTCGTCATCACCGACGATCTGGTAACGCACGGTCGCTTCGGTATCCAGGTTGATCAGCTCAACGGTGGTCCCGAAAATCACCTTACCAGTGTGATCGATACTGGTTACATCGATCACCTGCGCCTGGGACAGCTTATGCTCCAGATCAGCAATACGGCCTTCGATAAAACCCTGCTGTTCACGCGCGGCGTGGTACTCGGCGTTCTCCTTGAGATCACCGTGCTCGCGGGCCTCGGCGATCGCGCCGATCACCTTGGGCCGCTCCACTGACTTGAGATGTGACAACTCTTCGCGAAGACGCTTTTCGCCTTCGACCGTCATCGGTACTCGCTTCATTCTGCAACTCCTGAATGCAGATCCTGCAGACGACGCACGGTTTTCTCTTCACCGTACTTCAGTGCTTCTGTAGTCGCCGCGGCACCTGCCAGCGTGGTGGTGTAAGGCACCTTGTGCTGCAGTGCAGAGCGACGAATTTCAGCAGAATCTGCAATTGCCTTACGCCCTTCCGTCGTATTAATGACGTAGGCGATCTCTCCATTTTTCAGCATATCGACGATGTTCGGTCGACCTTCAGCCACCTTGTTGATCCGCTCAACTGCGATACCGTTCTCGCTCAACAGCGCGGCGGTACCTGCGGTTGCAACAAGTTTGTAACCCAGTTCTACCAGATCACGTGCCACAGGAACAACGCCGGCCTTATCCACATCACGGACAGAGATAAAGGCGGTACCCTTACGCGGCAGACGTTCGCCAGCACCAAGCTGCGCCTTCATGAACGCTTCGCCGAAGGTATCACCGGTACCCATAACTTCACCGGTAGACTTCATCTCGGGGCCGAGAATCGGGTCAACACCCTGGAACTTGTTGAACGGGAATACCGCTTCCTTGACGTTAAAGAACTTCGGTACGATCTCTTCGGTAAAGCCGAGTTCTTCCAGGGTCTTGCCGGTCATCACCCGTGCAGCCACAGCAGCCAGAGAAACACCGATACACTTGGAGACAAACGGCACCGTGCGGGATGCACGCGGGTTGACTTCGATCACGTAGATCTCGCCATCCTGGTAGGCCAGCTGCACGTTCATCAGACCGACGACACCCAGTTCCAGCGCCATCTTACGCACCATTTCGCGCATTTCGTCCTGAACGTCCGCCGCCAGGTTGTACGGCGGCAGTGAGCAGGCAGAGTCACCGGAGTGCACACCAGCCTGCTCGATATGCTGCATGATGGCGCCGATCACTACGGTCTTGCCATCGCTGACCGCGTCGATATCGACCTCGATCGCCGCATTCAGGAAGTGATCCAGCAGCACCGGTGCGTCGTTGGAAACCTGAACCGCGTTATTCATGTAGCGACGCAGTTCGTCTTCCTTGTAAACGATCTCCATGGCACGACCACCCAACACGTAGGACGGACGCACAACCAGCGGGTAACCGATGTTCTTGGCCTGGATGATTGCCTCTTCCAGAGAGCGAACAGTCGCATTTTCCGGCTGCTTCAGACCCAGACGCTTCAGCATCTGCAGGAACTGCTCACGGTCTTCTGCACGATCGATCGCTTCCGGGCTGGTACCGATAATCGGCACACCTGCCTGCTCCAGAGCAACCGCCAGTTTCAGCGGAGTCTGACCGCCGTACTGAACGATAACGCCCTTGGGCTTCTCGACATGGGCGATTTCGAGCACGTCTTCCAGAGTGATCGGCTCAAAGTAGAGACGGTCGGATGTGTCGTAATCGGTAGAAACCGTTTCCGGGTTACAGTTGACCATGATGGTCTCGTAACCGTCTTCACGGGCTGCCAGCGCTGCATGCACGCAGCAATAGTCAAACTCGATACCCTGACCGATACGGTTCGGTCCGCCACCAATGACCATGATCTTTTCACGATCTGTGGCGCCGGCTTCACACTCCTCTTCATAGCTGGAGTACATGTAAGCGGTATCGGTCGCAAACTCGGCAGAACAGGTGTCCACACGCTTGAATACCGGACGCACATCCAGCTTCTGACGCTGCTTGCGGAACTGCTTCTCGGACACACCCAGCAGCTGCGCCAGACGCGCATCGGAGAAACCTTTGCGCTTGAGACGGAACACCTGATCTTTATCCAGCTCGCTCAGAGCCATCTCGGAGACGCGCTGCTCTTCCTTGATCAGATCTTCGATCTGCACCAGGAACCAGGGATCGACGCCGCTCAGGTTGTAGATCTCGTCGACACTCATACCGAGGCGGAAAGCATCGCCGATGTACCAGATACGCTGAGCACCCGGCTGGGTCAGCTCAGCGATAATCTCATCGCGAGCTTCCTCTTCGTTCTCCAGGCTAACGACCGGATCGAAGCCGTTAGAGCCCACTTCCAGACCACGCAACGCTTTCTGCAGGGATTCCTGCTGGGTACGGCCGATTGCCATGACCTCACCAACGGACTTCATCTGAGTGGTCAGACGGTCATTGGCCTGCGGGAATTTTTCGAAGGTGAACCGCGGAATCTTGGTCACGACGTAGTCGATAGCCGGCTCGAACGATGCCGGAGTACGGCCGCCGGTGATATCGTTCTGCAGCTCATCCAGGGTGTAGCCCACCGCCAGCTTGGCCGCGATCTTGGCGATCGGGAAACCGGTCGCCTTGGAGGCCAGCGCAGAGGAGCGGGATACACGCGGGTTCATCTCGATGACGACAACGCGACCGGTCTTCGGATCAACACCGAACTGTACGTTGGAACCGCCAGTTTCCACACCGATCTCACGCAGTACCGCGATCGATGCGTTACGCATGATCTGGTACTCCTTGTCGGTCAGGGTCTGGGCCGGCGCCACGGTGATGGAGTCACCGGTGTGTACACCCATGGCATCGAAGTTTTCGATGGAGCAGACGATGATGCAGTTGTCGTTCTTGTCGCGAACAACTTCCATCTCGTACTCTTTCCAACCGATCAGCGATTCATCGATCAGCAGCTCGTTGGTCGGGGACAGGTCCAGACCACGTTCGCAGATCTCGATAAACTCTTCACGGTTGTAGGCGATACCGCCACCGGAGCCGCCCATGGTGAAGGAGGGACGGATGATCGCCGGGAAACCGATGGAATCAAGCACCTGCAGGGCTTCTTCCATGCTGTGGGCAATCGCCGCACGCGGGCACTCCAGACCGATGTTTTTCATCGCTTTATCGAAGCGTTCGCGGTCTTCCGCTTTATCGATGGCGTCCTGAGAAGCGCCGATCATCTCAACGCCAAACTCGGCCAGCACGCCTTCGCGATCCAGATCCAGCGCACAGTTCAGCGCGGTCTGGCCACCCATGGTCGGCAGCAGCGCATCCGGACGCTCTTTTTCAATAATTTTGGCTACGGTTTTCCAGTTGATCGGCTCGATGTAAGTGGCATCAGCCATCACCGGATCGGTCATGATGGTAGCCGGGTTGGAGTTCACCAGGATGACCCGGTAACCCTCTTCGCGCAGCGCTTTACACGCCTGCGCACCGGAATAGTCGAACTCGCACGCCTGGCCGATAACAATGGGGCCTGCGCCGAGGATAAGAATACTTTTAAGGTCCGTACGTTTTGGCATCTGTATTAACCGGTCGTCGCTGTTTTCAGTTCAGGGCTTGTGGAGCGTTTTGCCTCAGGCACGGGCGCGCATCAGTTCGATAAAGCGATCGAACAGCGGTGCCACGTCATGAGGACCGGGGCTTGCTTCAGGGTGACCCTGGAAGCTGAACGCCGGGCAGTCAGTACGCTCGATCCCCTGCAGGGAACCATCGAACAGGGATTTATGGGTCGCACGCAGCGTGTCCGGCAGTGTTGTCTCGTCGACAGCAAAGCCGTGGTTCTGGCTGGTGATCATCACGTGAGTGCTGTCCAGATCCTGTACCGGGTGGTTAGCACCGTGGTGACCGAACTTCATCTTCGCGGTTTTTGCACCGGAAGCCAGCGCCAGCAGCTGATGACCCAGGCAGATACCGAAGACCGGCAGTTTGGTCGCCAGAATTTCCTGGATCGCTTCGATTGCGTAGTCACAGGGTTCTGGATCGCCAGGGCCGTTGGACAGGAAGACGCCATCCGGATTCAGCGCCAGCACGTCAGCAGCCGGAGTCTGTGCGGGAACGACAGTCAGGCGGCAGCCGCGCTCAACCAGCATACGCAGGATATTGCTCTTCACACCGAAGTCGTAAGCGACTACGTGGAAGTCCTGGTCAGCGCCAGCGATCTCTGCGTGGCCTTCACCCAGCTTCCAGGTGCTGGAGTTCCACTCGAAGCTCTCTTTAACGCTGACTTCGCGCGCAAGATCCATACCCTGCAGACCGGGGAAGGCGCGGGCAGCTTCCAGAGCTTTAGCTTCGTCGATCGCATCGCCGGCCATGATGCAGCCGTTCTGTGCACCTTTCTCACGCAGAATGCGGGTCAGGCGACGGGTATCGATATCGGCAATACCAAGAATGTTATTCTCGCGCAGGTATTCATCTAGCGCTTTTTCGCTACGGAAGTTGCTTGCCAGCAGCGGCAGGTCACGAATGACGAGCCCAGCAACCCAGAGGTCACGGGATTCTTCATCCTCGGCATTGACGCCGACGTTACCGATGTGCGGATAGGTGAGCGTGACGATCTGGCGGCAGTAGGAAGGATCTGTGAGGATCTCCTGGTAGCCGGTCATCGAGGTATTGAATACCACCTCACCACTGGACTCTCCATCGGCGCCAATCGCTACCCCCCGGAATACGCTGCCATCTTCAAGGGCCAGAATGGCTGGTCGCGTCAATTGAACCTCCCCGCGCGTGCGCTAAAAATTTTATGAACTGAAAGAGAGTGCCGCCTCAGGCGTGAAGCCCAAAAGCCTCTAAACACCGCCCCATACGTGCAAAAAAGCGAGGTCAGGCCCTGGGCCCACCTCGCTTTTACAAAAATTCTGCTGATTCGCCGCAGAGCTGCGGCTAAAACCGGCAATATTTTAGTGTATGCCGCCGTTCCTGTCCACGTAAGCTGACAGGATTCTGTGCACTCATTCACCGCCTGGTAAACGTTACCGATTCACAGCTGCCAATCAGCTTCCCCAGTAACGCACCCGGCCGGTATCAACATGGATAAAGTTGGACTCGCTGTAGAGCCCCACACCACCCACTTTCAGATCCACTGCCATCTTGTGCAACTGATGCAGGTCCATACCGGGCATACGAATATCCATCGCCTTGCCCTGCATATGCAGGCTTTTTTTCGCAACACCATTACTGTTGGATCGCAGCATGTTGTTGGTCTTGGGAGAGCGGTAGCCGGAGATAATATCGAAAGGCACTTTCCGCCCCGTTCTCAGCCTGAGTACGTGGAGCATGTCGATCAGTGCCGGATCCATCGGATGTACGTCACCAGTCCGAAAATCGCGCAACACATGATCGATTTCGGCCAGGCTTTCACTGAGGTAATTGCCTTTTTCCCAGTAGGTCAGCTTCACTTTCTCGCCGGTGTGCAGGTTATGCAGGGCGATGTGACGCTCGTGTTCATGGGGGATATTGGCAAAGGTTTTGGGGACATAAAGCCCTGCAGCGGTGGCTGCAAAGCCCTTGATAAAGCCGCGGCGGGAGAGAGGTGCGGCCAACCTCGTACTACGTTTGAACGGCACTCGTGTATTACCTCAGGGTGTCGATTCTTAATTTAATCCTTTGGCTATAAATCCCTTCAATAGTTCAAATACTAACCACTAAAGCAACAAATGTATATATTTTAATCACTTGTATGCCGCTACACGGGTATCCGGCAGCAGCCCGCCAGATTCAAGGCGCGCCTGGAGCTGACCGTCGAGACCATAGATATCGGGCCGAAACTGAGCCAAACCCTGGGGATCAACCCAGGCTGAAAGATAGACAAGATAGACCGGCACAGACTCCGGCAGAGTGCGGATTCTTTTCTCCCCCGCCGCCAGCGCCGATTCGTACCAACTCTGCATCGACGGTGAGCTGGCGATCAGCCGCTGCGCCAGCTGGTCGATCCCCTCGACACGCACGCAGCCAGAGCTAAACGGCCGCAGCGGCTTATCGAATAGATATTTAGACGGCGTATCGTGCAGGTAGATCGAATAGGGGTTATCCATACCGAACTTCAACTGCCCCAGCGCATTTCCCGCCCCCGGCGCCTGAATCAGACGGATATTCCCGGGCGCCTGCCAGTCGATCTCTTCTGGGTCAACGAACCCCCAGCGCCCCTCGCTGTACAACTGCACCCGCACCTGGTTTTCCGCCAGCCAGTTGATATCTTCGCGTATTTTAGGCAACAGGTCCTCACGCATGATCCGATAGGGTACGGTCCAATCGGGATTCACGGTGAGATAACTCAAATCAGACTGGAAGGAAGGGGTTGGCCGCCGTGGCCGCCCGGTGATGGTCTTGGCGTAGAGGCTTACCTGCCCCTTCTCTACCAACTCAAGAAAATAACCCGCAGGACTGACAAGAATATAGCGCTGCCCAAGCTCGCGAGGCATCCAGCGCCAACGCTCCAGGTTCGCCTCGATCTGTGTCAGCCGCTGCTCCAGGGTACGGTTCAGTTCGGCCAGGGTTTTCGGCCCAACGACGCCATCCTCAGCCAAGCCATGGCGCGACTGGAAATTTTTCACCGATTCAACAAGCAGCTGGTCGTAAAGATCCGGTGCGGTTTCCATGGCCAGAGGATCAGGCTGGGCATCACCCAACTGCACCAGCCGTTCTCGCAGCGCCGGCACCAGAGACGACTGATCTCCCGCTTCCAGCAGCCCATCCAGCTGCAGCACGCCAGGCTCTGCGGTTTTCGCCAGCGCACGATAGCGCCCGTAAAGATCGACCAGGGCACGATACTGAGGCGAAGCGGGCGCCAGCACCTCAGCCCTGTCACGCACTGAACGCTGCTGTAGCGCCAGCCAGGCCTGATCAACAGGATCTATCGACGGACGCGGCAGATACCAGAGGCGGTCCAGTTCAGCCTCATCCTGCCCGCGACCTACATCATTCAGCAGGCGTATCAGCGCGTCCGATAACAAAAGATCACGCACGCCAGGGTCGCTCTCATCGCTGAGGCGACGGTCGTGATAGCGTGAAGCTGGCAGGCCCTGGGCATAAGCAAAATCCACGGCCGTAAGCAGTGAATCGATCAACCCGGTATCAGGATTCTGTTCAGTATCGTGCCAGAGGTAGGGGGATGCGGAGCGTTCATAGAGGGCATGCAGACGGAGCCAGTCCGGTGCGACCTCCCCCTCGGTCTGGATGAACTGGCCCTTGACCGCCGGCAAAGCCGCGGCCGAGACGTTTAAAGTGCCGAATGCAGTCAGCAGCGATAGCAACAGCAACCAAGACAGGGGAAACAGACTAACGGACATGAGCACACCCCCAACATCGGGTTGTGAGCCAGCATCCGCTGCCAGCTCCATGCTCTAACTATAGACCCAGCGGCCGGTCAGATCACCTCTGCGAGGTTGCCTTTGCTCTCCAACCATTGTTTGCGGTCAGAAGAACGTTTCTTGGCCAGCAGCATATCCATAATTTCGAACGTATCGTCGCCATCGGTCAACGTTAGCTGCACCAAACGCCGGGTATCCGGCGCCATGGTGGTTTCGCGCAGCTGCATCGGGTTCATCTCGCCGAGACCCTTGAAGCGCTGCACATTGATCTTGGCGTTGCGCCGCTCCGCCTTGATCCGTTCGACGATGCCCTGCTTCTCCTCTTCATCCAGTGCGTAATAGACCTCCTTACCAGCATCTATGCGATAAAGCGGCGGCATCGCCACATAGACATGGCCGGCCGCTACCAGCGGGCGGAAGTGCTGCACGAACAAAGCACAGAGCAGCGTGGCGATATGCAGACCGTCCGAGTCCGCATCGGCAAGAATGCAGATACGGTTATAGCGCAAACCATCAAGCTTATCGGAGCCGGGATCGACACCGATCGCCACGGAGATATCGTGAATCTCCTGAGAGGCCAGTATCTCGCCGGACTCCACCTCCCAGGTGTTTAGAATTTTACCGCGCAGCGGCATGATCGCCTGGAATTCACGGGAGCGCGCCTGCTTGGCGGAACCACCTGCGGAGTCACCCTCCACCAGGAACAGCTCGGCCTGGGTCATATCCACACCAGAGCAGTCCGCCAGCTTGCCCGGCAGCGCCGGCCCCTGAGTAACCTTCTTGCGCACCACCTTCTTGTTGGAGCGCATACGGCGCTGGGCGTTGGCGATCACCAGCTCGGCGATCTTCTCCCCCTCCTCCACATGGCGGTTTAGCCAGAGGGAGAAAGCATCCTTCACGGTACCGGAGATAAACGCGGCGATCTGGCGTGAGGAGAGGCGCTCCTTGGTTTGCCCTGCAAACTGTGGATCACGCATCTTCGCGGAGAGGATGTAGCAGCAGCGTTCCCAGACATCCTCAGGGCTCAGCTTCACGCCGCGCGGCAGCAGATTGCGGATCTCGCAGAACTCACGCATCGCATCAAGCAAACCGGAACGCAGGCCGTTGACGTGGGTACCGCCCTGGGCGGTGGGAATCAGGTTCACATAGCTTTCGGCGGTCACTTCACCACCCTCGGAGAGCCACTGCACCGCCCATTCCACGGCATCTTCGGTGCCCTGGAGGTGCCCGGTAAACGGCTCGGCCGGCAGGGTTTCGTAAACCTGGGTATTGCCCTTGAGGTAAGCCACCAGGCCATCCTCGTAATACCACTCCTCTTTTTCCTTCTTGGCGCCGCTGGCATCGGTAAACACCACGCGCAGCCCCGGGCAGAGCACCGCCTTGGCGCGCAGGTTGTGCTTCAGGCGGGAGACGCTGAACTTGGGGCTGTCGAAGTACTTGGGATCGGGCAGGAAACGCAGCGTGGTACCGGTGTTGCGCTTGCCGCAGGTATCCACCACTTCAAGATCGGAGACCTTCTCGCCGTCGGCGAAGCCGATCTTGTAGACCTGACCATCGCGTTTGATCTCCAGGTTGAGCAGTTTGGACAGCGCATTAACCACGGAGACACCCACGCCGTGCAGACCGCCGGAGTAGGTGTAGTTATCATTGTTGAACTTACCGCCGGCGTGCAGCCGGGTCAGGATCAGCTCGACACCGCTGACGCCCTCTTCCGGGTGGATATCCACCGGCATGCCGCGGCCATCATCGCTGACCGACAGAGAGCCATCATCATGCAGGGTCACATCGATGCGACGGGCGTGACCGGCCAGCGCCTCATCCACGGAGTTGTCGATCACCTCCTGCGCCAGATGGTTGGGGCGGTCGGTCTCGGTGTACATACCCGGACGCCGTTTTACCGGGTCCAGTCCGCTCAGTACCTCGATCGCTTCGGCGTTATATTGCTTCGACATCCGTTTTTGTCCTGTAATCAATCTGCGCTTGCCGGCAGCGGCGTCGGCTCAGGGAGCTCGATGCGGCCGTCAGCAAAGGCGAAAATAGCGGGAATCAATTGTTCAAACCGGTCAAACCCATGGCTGCCACCGGGCTGCACGAACTGGGGTGAGCCCCGGTATTTATCCACAGCCTGGCGGTAATCCAGCGTCTCATCCGCCGTCTGAACCAGCAGCAGGTAGCGCGACGGATCAACCGGTGCCGAAGAATCCAGCGCCAGCAACTGGCGCAGATGCTCGTCGGTGAGCTCATACTCTTCGTTGGTATAAAGGTTACTGGTGCTACCCAGCCAGTCACGCAGCAGATCGTAGGGCCGCACCGCCGGGTTTATCAAAACCGCGCTCAGGGACTCACCCCGGGCCAGCGCTTTTTCCACCAGATAACTGCTGTAATAGCCACCCAGGGAACTGCCTACCAGCACAACCTGCTCTCCAGCGCACTGTTCCAGTTCCTGCCCGAGCTGTTCCATCGCCCGTTCCGGCCAATGAGACAGTGCCGGACAACGGAAGCGTTCAGCCAGCCCCAGGTTCTCCAGCGCCTGCTGAAAAACCTGTGCTTTCCAGGAAGCCGGTGAGCTGTTAAAGCCGTGCACATAGATATATACCGGATCGGCCATCAGCAACACCTGTTAAAGATCAGTTAGATGCCGGGAACGTTACCCAAGCTCCGAGCCTTGCGCAACCGGCCCCACACGCTCCAGCCCGGACTCGATACCACCATCGGCATCCAATCGGTACCAGCGATAGCCAGGCCGCGCGTCCGGTCCTTCGGTTTCCAGCAGAAAATCAGCCTGCGCCGGACGGAACTGCACGCTGGTTGAGGGTGAGCACCAAAACTGCGCCTGGCCGATACGCCGGCTCTGAGCCTGATGCAGATGACCACAGATCACCGCCTTCACCTGAGGTGCAGATTGCACCAGCTCGGTGAAGGCTGCAGTGTTAGCCAGCATAATCTGATCCTGCCAGTCACTCGCCGTGGAGAGAGGATTATGATGCAAAGCGATCAACACAGGTCGTTCAGGGGATTGAGCCAGACGCTGCTGCAGCCAACGCAGCTCTTCCTCACTCAAGGAGCCGCTACCGCGACCATCGGGATGGCTGGTGGAATCAAGCAACAACAGACGCCAATACCCCAGATCGACCTCTTCCTGCCCACAGGGCATGGAAGTCGCCGCACGCATAGCGTCGATCTCATCGTGGTTACCGGGGATCCAGTGTCGCTCCCCAGGTAGCGGCGCCAGGATGTCGAGCAGACGCAGGTACGCGTCAGCACCACCATGGTGAACAAGATCACCGGTCAGCAGCAGATGATCAATGGGCTGCCCGTTCGCCACCAGATGATCGACAACCTGGGCCAACTGCAGGTCCACATCGATATGGCGAAACAGCTGCCCCGGTTGCGGCATCAGGTGACAATCGGTGAGCTGCAGCAGGTAGATCGAATCGGAGCGAGCTTCAGCCAACGAACACCGGCTCCATCAGGTGGCCATGACTGAGGCACTGGCTCAGGCACTCACCAAGAAAGTCGTTCAACTGGGCTTTCTCGTCCGGCTGATGCATCTGCGGATTGGGATAGGGGTAACGTCCGGAGAGCTGACGACGCTGGCGGATGCAGATCACCTCGGCCATGCAGGCGTCATGATAGAGCCGCACCAGCAGCTGCGGTGCATCCAGCCAGCGGGAATCACTCTCCAGCTGCTGACTCACCATCACCGTGGTGGTGTAACGGAAACGCTCCTCGACCTGCAGACGCACGACCGCACTGCGCCCCTGCCAGCTGATCTGGTACTCACGCTGATCCTGAGCATCCAGATCCGGCAGCAGCTTCAGCAGCCGTGCATAATTTGCTTCGCAGACAGAACCCTGTCGCGACAGGTCGGGTACATACTTGCGTTTCATCGTTACTCTGCCAGTTCCTCGTTACGACTCGCTATTTCGAATAGTTTGGCGATTCAATTCAAGCCACTGTAGACCAATTATCGCCGGTCCACTATTGATGCGCCCGTTACGAACAAGTTCAAGGGCTTCATCCGTTGCCAAAACACGCACGCGAATATCCTCCCCCTCTTCCGCCAGGCCGTGCACGCCACCCGCCTCACGGGCATCGACACAGGCAAACGCCAGGTCGATCCACTCGTCGCAGGCGCCGGGGCTGGGCAGAAAGCGGGAAATTTTTTTCACGCCACTGAGTTTGATACCCGCTTCTTCATCACTTTCGCGGATCGCCACATCCTCAACACTTTCACCCTCTTCGACGATTCCGGCAACCAGCTCCAGCAGCCAGGGCCCTTCGGGGGCGTCCAACGCACCGATGCGAAATTGCTCGACCAGCACCACCGCATCCTGGCGCGGATCGTAGAGCAGCACGCAAACTGCACTGCCGCGACGGAAAATCTCGCGGGTGATGCGCACTTCGCCACCCTGATAACGTTGATGACTGAGTGTCAGGCGGTGCATCTTGAAGTAGCCGTCAAAGACGCGCTTATCTTCTTCGATACGATAGTCGTCCCTGCCAAAGTCGGCCTGCCAGGTTTTCTGCATTCGTCGCTCCCGGTTTGAGATCGACTTACTATAACGCGTTTAGCGGCGGCCTGGCGAAGCCAGAGGAAAATCGATGACTGCGCCGGAAGGGAAAAGGAAACTCAGGCGCTGCGGCGCCCGGTCGCGGAGAGCCGCGGGGCTCGTCTCGGGGAGATATAAAGCGCGTTGCCACCCATCGCCTTGGCTTCCTTCTTCGCCTCGGCGGCAAGCTCGGCTACTTCATGACAGCTGGAGCACTTGTAGGGGTCAGGATGTACTACACCGATCGCCAGGCTCAGCAGCGGAAAAAACGACTTTTCGCCATTCCGGTCCTGCGCCCAGATCCCACCCGCTTCAAGATCGGAGGCACGGCTGAGCGCCTGCACCCGCTCTTCAAAGGCGGAGAGAATCGACTCACAGGTTTTGCGCCAGTCGTGGTGACGGAACAGCACGACAAAATCATCGCCGCCCACGTGTCCCAGGTAGTTATCGTCGGCGGAAACAAAACGCACCAGCAGCTCGCCGAGCTCGCGGATCACCTCATCACCGCGGGTGTAGCCATAACAGTCGTTGAAAGGCTTGAAGTGATTGAGGTCGAAATAGGCCACATGAAAGTCACACGCCTGCTGCAGCAGCCGATCTACCTCAGAGTTGATCGGCACATTGCCGGGTAACATGGTCAGCGGATTGGCGTAGCGGGCGTTGCGGATTTTCAGCTCCGTCATCCGCTTCAGCAGATCGCGCACGTTAGCCATTCCGAGGTAACAGCCATCTTCAATAACCACCAGATCCTGCTGGATCAGCAGCGAGTCCTCCTGCTCGGTCACCATCAGCGACACCCGCTCCAGCGGCATATCGCTGGGCACGATCAGCGCATCCTTGCGCATCAGACGCGTGACCGGCTTCTGCTCGTACAGGGCGCGACCATACTGCGCCGAAAACAGCTCCAGCAGATCGGCGCGACGCACTACCCCCACCGGCTCCCCATCCACCAGTACCGGGACAGCGATAATCTGTGGGTCGTTGCGGAAGATCTCATTCACATCCTGCAGCAGATCTTCCGAGGACACTGCCGGAATCGTCCGCACCAGCACTCGGGCGGTATCCGCCTGGGCCAGCATTCGCATATCGCCCCGGTTCTGCAGGTAGCCGTGACGCACCACAAGAGGCTCCATCAACAGGTCCGGCTCCTGAGCCGGACGCCCGAGCAGAAATCCCTGACCATAGCGCACACCCATCTCCTGCAGGGTATGCAACTCTTCGAGGGTTTCTATACCCTCGGCGATAATCTTGCAGTCCAGGGTATGGCCGATATTGCAGATAGAGCGCACAAACTCGCGCTTGACCGAATCCTTGTCGATGCCGCGGACAAAATGCATATCGATCTTGACGTAATCGGGATGCAGCTCCGACCAGAGCTTAAGCCCTGAGTAGCCGCTGCCCAGATCATCGATGGCGATGTGAAAACCCATTTCACGGTAGTGCTCCACGGCGGAGCGGGTCAGGCCGTGGTGATCGAAGGGATGCTGCTCCGACAGCTCGACGACAATGTTTTCACGGGGAATCCCAAGCTCAGCCAGCAACTCGGCGGTAAAACCGTGCTGATGCTCAGGCGTGCTCAACAACGAGGCCGACACGTTCAGAAACAGCTTGCCCTGCATCCCCAGGGAGGAAAAACTTTCGATGGAGCAGCGCCGGCACAGCAGCTCGAGGCGATGCAGCAGATGATTGCGGATCGCCGCGTTGAACAGATGATAGGGAGAGTGCAGAGAAGTGCCCCTGGGGCCACGAATCAACGCCTCGTAACCAAGACACTCCCCCGTCGACAGGTCGACTATCGGCTGAAAAACCGGGTAGAGGCGCTGCTCACGAATAATATCCGCCAACAGCTCCGCCTCCGCCTGCCCAGTATCAACTTCTCCATCCTTAAAACCGCGCTGATCCATCTGCTACCACCTGCAAAACAACCGCTCAATGGTTCAGTTTATGGCGGTGCTGTGACAGCTCGGTGACAGGCGGGATGGGGCTCAGGCGACTTCCATCTCACCGATGGAGAAACGGCGCAGCTGCTGAATCTCCTCTGCCCATATATCGGGATCGATGGTCTCCAGCACCAGCGGGATCTCTTCAAAACGGGAATCCTGCATGATGTAGCGGAACACCGCCCAGCCGATCTCACCCTGCCCGAGGCTGTGGTGGCGATCGACACGACTGTCGAGCGCGGCCTTGGAGTCGTTGATATGCATGCCGCGCAGGTATTCAAAGCCCACCGTTTGCGCGAACTCCGCGAAGGTCGCCTCACAGGCTTCGGTGGTGCGCAGATCATAGCCCGATGCGAAGGTGTGACAGGTATCCAGACAGACACCAACGCGTGACTTGTCTTCCACCTGATCGATAATCTCGGCCAGCTGTTCGAAACGGCAGCCCAGGTTGGAGCCCTGCCCTGCGGTATTCTCGATCACCGCCGTAACCCCCGCCGTCTTATCCAGCGCCAGGTTGATCGACTCAGCAATCCGCGCCAGACAATCGCTCTCGCTGATCTTGCGCAGATGGCTGCCCGGGTGGAAGTTCAACAGCGTCAAACCCAGCTGTTCGCAGCGCTGCATCTCATCGATAAAGGCGTTACGCGACTTCTCCAGCGCCTCCGCTTCCGGATGCCCCAGATTGATCAGATAACTGTCGTGAGGCAGGATCTGATCAGCGCGAAAGCCGTGCTTTTCACAGTTGCGCTTAAAGGCGTCGATACTCTTGCTGGTCAGCGGTTTAGCATCCCAGCGACGCTGATTCTTGGTGAACAGCGCAAAGGCGTTGGCGCCGATTTCGGCAGCATTCAGCGGTGCGTTTTCCACACCGCCGGAGGCACTGACGTGAGCTCCTACGTAGTACATATCTCTCCCAAGCTAAATCGTAGCGAGCGGCTCGTGGGCAAGGCGCACGGCGCGCAGGAAGCGGAGTGTATAAGGTATACATGACGCTGCCGAGCACCGCGCAACGCAGCCCACGGGTCGCGCAGTAGATTTATTAAAGTTTGCAGGCACCGCCCAGGCAGTCGTCGAAGTCCATCGACTCCAGCTCTTCCTTCTCCGCATGCAGGGTGCGGATACGACCCAGCAGCTGGCCTTCGGTGCTGTCGTTGGCCTCAACGCCGGCGCGCTCAAATACGGCCAGCAGTGCGCTCAGTTCTTCCAGGTTCAGTTCGTGCATGATTTGCTCCCACTTGGGTTTAGGCAGGGTTATACAGGTTGCAGCTGCTCTACCATCAGCTGCAGATTCCGCTGACCGCGGAACTCATTTACATCCAGCCGGTAGACCACTTCAACTTCGGTCACCGACTGATCCGGCCACTGCCGGGTATCTATATTAAAGGCGATGGCATCCAGCGCCATGCCCGATTGCGGCTCCATCAGCACCAGCTTGAGGTGGCGCTGGCCGACGATACGCTGCTGTAGCAGGCGGAAACGACCATCGAAACGTGGCTCCGGGAACTGATGCCCCCAGGGGCCCGCCTCACGAATCAGCTCCGCCAATTCGATATTGAACTGTTCCGCGTGCAGCGCACCATCGGTCACGATCCTTCGGGTCAGTGCCGCTTCATCCAGCTGCCGCCGCACCTCCTGATCAAAGGCCTCGCGAAAAGTCGCCAGCGACTCCTCCGCCAGGGTCAGGCCGGCCGCCATGGCGTGGCCGCCGAACTTTTTGATCAAGCCGGGATGACGGGCATCAATGGCCGCCAGACCATCACGGACGTGGAAACCGTTGATGGAGCGTGCCGAGCCCTTGATCTCACCGTTATCCCCCGGCGCAAACGCGATCACCGGGCGGTGCACCCGCTCCTTGATGCGCGAGGCAAGGATGCCGATCACGCCCTGGTGCCAGCCGGGATCGAACAGCGACAGACCATAGGGCAAGGCATCGTCATCGAGCTGCAGCTGATCCAGCAACACCAGCGCCTGCTGCTGCATCTCCTGCTCGATGCCGCGGCGTTCCTTGTTGAGGTCATCCAGCGTACGCGCCAGATCCAGGGCGTAGTCCTGGTCATCGCTGAGCAGACACTCAATACCGATCGACATATCTTCCAGGCGGCCAGCGGCATTCAGCCGCGGCGCCAGGGCAAAGCCGAGGTCTGTGGCGGAGAGGATATCGCGACGTCGGCCAGACACCTCGATCAGCGCCAGAATACCGGGCCGCGCCTGACCGGCACGGATCCGCTGCAGCCCCTGATACACCAGAGTCCGGTTGTTGTGCTCCAGCGCTACCACATCGGCTACCGTACCCAGCGCCACCAGATCGAGAAAGCTGGCCAGGTTGGGCGGCTTGATCCCCCGCTCGGCAAACCAGTTCGCTTCCGTCAACGCGCGACGCAGAGCGATCATGACATAGAAGATCACACCGACACCGCAGGTGGACTTGGCCATGAAGTCACAGTCAGGCTGATTCGGGTTGACGATGGCGCAGGCCGCGGGCAGCTGCTCACCGGGCAGGTGGTGATCGGTCACCAGCACATCGATACCCAACTGACGAGCGCGCTCGACCCCCTCGATACTGGAGATACCGTTGTCCACGGTGATGATCAGCCCCGGCTCCTGAGTCGCCGCCACATCGACGATCTCCGGGCTCAGACCGTAACCGAACTCAAAGCGGTTAGGTACCAGGTACTCAACACTGGCGGCACCGAACTGGCGTAACGCCAGCACGGCCAGTGAAGTACTGGTCGCACCGTCACAGTCAAAGTCACCGACGATGAGGATCGCCTCGCGCCGCTGCAGCGCCTGCACCAGCCGTGTCACTGCCGCCTCCATGCCATGCATGGCGGAATCGGGCAGCAGCTCTTTCAGCTGACGGCCCAGCTCATCCGGTGTGTTGATACCACGGCTGGCATAAATGCGCGCCAGTACCGGATGCAAACCTGAAAGCGCGCTCGGCAGATGCTCGGGCGCAGGACGTCGTTCAATAAAAGATGAGGTCATGGTGTTACGGTTGCAGCGCTATCTGATGGCAAGGGAGCCGGAAATAGTTGACTGGTTTTGCCGCTCAGGTAATAGGCGACGAGCCCCACCCACTCCCGCAGGACGGTCTCGGTATCGCGCAGATTCTCCCACAGACTGGGGTCAAGCCGGGTTCCATTAGTGCTCAGGGCGCGGTAATCCACAGGGTAAGCGGTGATCCCCCAGCCTTGACGGCGAAAGACGCCTATTGAGCGTGGCATATGAAACGCAGAGGTCACCAGCAGCCAGTTACCCTCAGGCACGCCACCCAGCTCATCCAAGGTGTAAACGGCGTTTTCGTAGGTGTTACGCGAGTTGCGCTCGATAATCAGCCGGTCGGCCAGTCCCAGGCTCTGCAGGTAGCCTGCCGCCACATCGCCACCACGAAACTCCGGCCGCAGCACCGAGCCGCTTCCGCCGGTGAAGACGATCTTCGCATTTGGAAACTGGCGTGCCAGCATCGGTATCATCAACAGACGCTCACCGGCCTGGTTGACCTGAGGCTGCCCCCAAAACTCGCTCTCCTCCGCCAATTCACCGCCACCCAGCACCACGATCCCGGCAACGTTGTTGAGTTGCTGTGGCTGTGGAAAACGTTTTTCCAGCGGCATCAGCAGCGCATCACCCAGAGGCATCAGCATAAACAACAGGAACAGAATCAGGTCGCAACCCAGCAGCACGCCGCCGAAGCGCTTCCAGCCGACCCAGAGGCTGAACAGGCCAAGCAACAGCATCCAGACCAACAGATGATCGGGGCGGGCAAAAAACCAGAACAGCTTGGAGATACTGAAGAAACTATCCATGGCGCCCTCCCTGCTAAGGAGTCCGGAACGGGAGAAGGAGAAAAAGGCCCGGAGATCTCCGGGCCTTCAGCAGATCAGTCGCGATGAACTCGCGACGCGATAAACGACTGCACGGCAGCGATATCGTTATCGATCACATCCAGACGCTCTTCACGCTCAAACAGGTCTGACAGATGCTCCGGCAGTTCCGGACCTTCCAGACCCGCCTTGATCACCGGCTCAGGGAATTTAACCGGGTGGGCGGTAGCCAGAGTGATCATCGGCACCGACTTGTCACGCCAGCATTCACGCGCTGCCTTGACGCCGATGGCGGTGTGCGGATCGAGCAGGTAACCGGTTTCGGCATGCACGTCGGCGATGGTCTGGCAGGTGGTTTCGTCGTCGGCACAGGCGCTGTCGAACAGTTCGCGTACTTTTTCCCAACGCGCCGCATCGAGCTTGACCGGCTCTTTCTTGAAGCGGTCCATCAGCTCGCTGATGGCGGCGCCGTCACGGTCGTAAACGTCGAACAGAAGACGCTCGAAGTTGGAGCTGACCATGATATCCATGGACGGTGACAGCGTATGCACCAGATCGCCCTTGGACATATCGTTGCCGCTGATCACGCGGTGCAGGATATCGTTGCGGTTGGTGGCGACCACCAGCTGCTGGATCGGCAGACCCATCTGCTTGGCCAGGTAACCGGCGAAGATATCGCCGAAGTTACCGGTCGGCACAGAGAACGCCACCGGACGGTGCGGACCGCCCACAGCCAGAGAGGCGGAGAAGTAGTACACGATCTGGGCCATGATGCGGGCCCAGTTGATCGAGTTAACCGCACCCAGTTTCAGTCCTTTCAGAAAGGCCTGATCGGCGAAGCTGTCCTTGACCATCTGCTGGCAGTCATCGAAGTTGCCTTCCAGCGCGATGTTGTAGACGTTGTCGGCCAGAATGGTGGTCATCTGACGACGCTGAACTTCCGATACGCGGTTGTGCGGATGCAGGATGAAGATATCCAGGTGCTCGGAGTGGCGGCAGCCCTCGATAGCGGCGGAGCCGGTATCGCCGGAGGTGGCGCCCATGATCACCAGACGCTCGCCACGCTCGGCCAGCACATGATCCATCAGACGACCCAGCAGCTGCAGGGCGAAGTCCTTGAACGCCAGGGTCGGGCCGTGGAACAGCTCAAGCACCCACTCGTTGGTGCCCAGCTCTTTAAGCGGAGCAACAGCAGAGTGGTTGAAGCCGGCATAGGTCTCATCGACCATGCGCTTGAGGTCTTCATCCTTGATGCAGGTGTCGACGAACGGCTTGATCACCTTGAACGCCAGCTCGGCGTATGAGAGACCAGACCAGGAGGCGATCTCCTCCTGGGAGAAGGTCGGCAGCTCTTCCGGTACGTACAGACCGCCATCACTGGCAAGACCTGCAAGCAGCACATCGGCAAACTCAAGCTTCTCAGCCTTGCCGCGGGTAGAGATATATTTCATTGTTCTATTAACCTCAATCTGCCAGATGTTCGACGCGGATACGTACCACTTCGCCGAGGATATCCGGCAGCGCTTCGATCTCGCGGATCGCTTCATTCATGGTGCTTTCAGCCACACGCTGGGTCATCATAATCACCGGCACCTGCGCTTCGCGGGTCTGCTTCTGGATGATCGCTTCGATATTGATGCCCTTCTCACCCAGGATACGGGTAACGTGCGCCAGAACCCCCGGACGCTCCACCGCCTGCAGACGCAGGTAGTAACCGGTGACCACATCATCAACCGGCAGCATCGGCAGCTCGGACAGCTGACCCGGCTGGAACGCCAGGTGCGGTACGCGGTTATCACGGTCGGCGGTCAGGGTGCGAACCACATCGACAATATCGGCCACCACGGCGGAAGCGGTCGGTTCGGCACCGGCGCCGCTGCCGTAGTACAGGGTCTGGCCAACGGCATCGCCATCTACCAGGATCGCGTTCATTACACCGTTAACACTGGCCAGCAGTGTGGACTGCGGGATCAGGGTCGGGTGTACGCGCAGCTCGATGCCCTGCGGCGTGCGGCGGCTCAGACCCAGATGTTTGATACGGAAACCCAGTTCCTCGGCGTATTGCACATCTTCAGTGGTGATCTTGCTGATCCCCTCGGTGTACGCTTTTTCAAACTGCAGCGGCACGCCGTAGGCGATGGAGGCCAGGATGGTCAGCTTGTGCGCGGCATCGATACCCTCGACGTCGAAGGTCGGATCGGCTTCGGCATAGCCCAGCTCCTGGGCTTCAGCCAGCACGTCGTCGAAAGCGCGACCCTTCTCACGCATCTCGGACATGATGTAGTTGCCGGTACCGTTGATGATGCCGGCCAGCCAGTTGATCTGGTTCGCCGCGAGACCTTCACGGATCGCCTTGATGATTGGGATGCCGCCAGCAACCGAGGCTTCAAACGCCACCATGACGTTCTTCTCCTGAGCTGCCGCGAAGATCTCGTTACCGTGGACAGCGATCAGCGCCTTGTTCGCGGTAACTACATGCTTGCCATTTTCAATGGCCGTCAGGACCAGATCACGCGCGGTCTCGTAACCACCGATCAGCTCGACGACGATATCGATCTCGGGATTGGTAGCGACAGCAAAAATGTCGTTGGTAATCTGAATACCGGTGGTATCGCAAGCGGGGTTCTCACGCCGCGTGCCAATCTGCTCGACAATAATTTTACGTCCGGCACGACGCGCAATCTCTTCAGCGTTACGCATCAGTACATTGAAAGTACCGCCACCGACGGTGCCCAGACCACAGATACCTACTTTTACCGGTTTCAAACAACACCTCGCTTTGCTTGTCAAAACAACCCGTTAGCCCCGCCGCCAGGCAGAATCAGCAAATGTGAAACTGGAATGGTGACGGTTCGTGACTTCTCGCGGGCGAAAAATGGGCCTTAGTATAGCAAACCCCACTCCCCTGCATCCATTTACTCGGCGCTATAACTGCTCATAAAGGACACAAAAAAGGCGGGTGTGCCTAACACACCCGCCCTGAAAAACCTGCAGCGCTATCAGCCTGGGATCAGATCTCCAGGATCTGCTTCAGGCGTTCGGCCGGCACGTAGCCCGGCAGCATCTGGCCATTGTCGAGAATCAGCGCCGGCGTTCCATTCACGCCCAGCTGCTGACCCAGGTGAAACTGATCCAGCACCGGGTTCTCACAATTAACCGGCTCAAGCGCCTCACCGGCCTTGGCACGGTTCATCAGCTCACGACGCTCCTCACCCGACTCGGCACACCAGATGGCCGTCATTTTGCCTGCCGCTGCGGAACGCTCACCGCCACGAGGGAACGCCAGGTAATCCACTTCGATCCCCATCTCATTCAACTTCGCAACTTCGGAGTGCAGACGACGGCAGTAAACACAGTCCACATCGGTAAATACCTGGATACGTGCCTTACGCTCTCCCTTGGCCGGGAAAACCACACGCTGCTCTGCCGGAATCTTCGCCAGAGCATCAACCCGGACCTTCTGCATCCGCTGCTCGGTCAGATTCACCAGGCCACGCCCCTGCTCCAGATGAAACAGTTCGCCGGAGAGTACGTATTCGCCTTCGCTGTCGGTGTAGAGCACTTCGCCACTGCTAAGAACCACCTCGAACAGACCATCCATCGGCGTCGCCGTTACCGATTCAACGTTCAGCCGGCTATCAACACTCTTGATCCGCTCAGCGATCTTGTTGTTCGCATCATCCGCAGCCTGAGCGCCCTGCGCTACAACCAACATCAACATCGCAGCCACTAACGCCCGCATGCCACTCTCCTGAAAAATAAAGCCTGAAAATAGAGGCCTGAAAGATTTAGAAATCCGTTATTTACCAGTCTACCATCGACCACTCCCGGAAGCCCGCAATCAGCCCCGTGGATGATGCTCCCGGTGCAGCGCCTGCAATCGCGCCGTGGCGATATGAGTATATATCTGCGTGGTCGACAGGCTTGAATGCCCCAGCAGCATCTGCACCACACGCAGGTCTGCGCCATGATTGAGCAGATGGGTAGCAAAGGCATGGCGCAACACGTGTGGCGACAACGGCTTATCGATACCCGCTTCCACCGCATAGCGCTTAATGCGATGCCAGAACGTCTGCCGCGTCATCGCTTGCCCCCGCCTGCTCAGGAACAACTCTTCGATACGCGGATCGTCACCAAGTTCCGGACGGGCCTCACGCAGATAGCGCGTCAGCCAGCTCAACGCCTCATCCCCAACCGGCACCATGCGCTCCTTGTCACCCTTACCGACCACGCGCAAAACACCCATACGCCGGTTAAGCTCCTCAAGCCTAAGCCCAACCAGCTCGGATACGCGCAGGCCAGAGGCGTAAAGCAGTTCCAGCATCGAGCGGTCACGTAGCCCCAGCGCGGTAGCGGTATCCGGCGCCGCCAGCAGAGTTTCCACGTCGGCCTCGGTCAACGTTTTTGGCAGCGGCCGACCCCGTTTCGGGCTATCGATATTGAGCGTCGGGTCGGTAGCGATCAGCTGCTCTCGCAGCAGGTAGCGGTAGAACCCGCGCAGCGTCGAGAGCAAACGAGAGGTTGAGGTAGGGCGCAGTTGCTGCTCAATACGCCAGTGCAGGTGACGCTGCAGATCGGCGCGCACCACTTCAAGCAGAGCCAGCCCCCGCTCATTGAGCCAACAGGCAAAGTGACTCAGATCACGCTGGTAAGAGGAGCGGGTATTATCGCTCAGGCCACGCTCAAGCCAGAGGTGGTCGAGATACTGAGCAATAAGAGCCTGATCAGGTTCGGCGGGCTGCTTCGCCCGCCGACGTCGATCTGGTTTCAACGATAAACCTCAGCGGAGCGGATCTGCTGAAACTCCAAGGGATAGGTAATAATGCCGCGATCCAGACGCTGTTCAATCAGCAGTGTATCGCCGTTTTCAACTTCGACGATGCGCCCCTCAAGCCGGTTACCCAGATCGGTTTTGACCCGCACCGGCCGTCCCTGGAGAGCTGCAAGCTGTGATAATTCGGTAGGGCGATAGCGCTTGGGTTCGGGCTTAGGCGCCCTTTTCGGCATACCCGCGAAGAGATCGTTTTCTTCGACTATTTCCTCGAGCACTTCCTCAGCCTCGGACTCCACCGCCACTTCAGTTTCAGCAGCCGATGCCAACTCAACCGCCTCCTCCGGCTCTGCGACCTCTTCAACAGCCGCCACCGCTTCAGCAGCTGAGGTCGCTTCCTCTTCCGAGGGAAGCGGCACCGGATCCACCTGTATACGACCCCAGTCAATACTGTTGATCGCGACCGGCTGACCATTCAGGCGAAGCGCCAGATTAAGGCGCTCAATCATATCCGCCGGCGAGCCTAACGCCGCCATAATCTCTGGACCGAGCCCACCGGGCGGGCGCATGGTCAGCATCACATTGCCGCCGGGCTGGTTGATACCGCTGTAGACATCCCAGAGCAGCTCCGGCAGATCGACACCGGCGGCGAGCAGATTTCTCTCCATCAGGCGACGATGTTCCGCCAGGTAGGCGTCCACCTCAACACCGCTCTGTTCGGCACAGTAGCGGTTACGACGCGTGTTATATCCGCCATCCTGATAACTGACCTCAAGCTTGCGCAGACGCGGATTGGCGGCAAGCAGCTGGGCTGGCGCAAGATCATCGCTGGCAACAGAAAACTCGAGCTCAACAGTGGAGCTACCCAGGGTATTGGCGGAAAAATCGCTATTGAGCGTGATGCGGCGGTTATAGCGATCCACATCAAGAGCGAGCACCACATCCGATTTCAGGCGCGAATAACCCATCTCACGCATGGCAGACACGCCCAGCTGTTGCAGGTCTCCGCAAGCCAGCGCCTCGGGACTCACCGCCAACGGATTCATCTCCGCCGCCATTGCCGCCTGCTGCTCAACACTCTTGATCAGGCCGCTATCGAGACCCACCTCGGCCTGCTTGACCACCAGACTAAGACGCCCGGGCCAATCACCGGACTCTATGCGGCCCTGGGGATTAAAGAAGAAGAAGGGATCATCGGAGCGCACGCGAATCGATTCGACCGGGATACGTGTACCGAGCTGATTAAGGGTAACACTGAGACCATCCACCCCCACTTCACCGCGGGGATCAGCATAGATCGAATCGTATTCGATAGTCGCTTGACCACTGACCTGAACGGCCAGATCGTCCACGAAGGTCTTTACCTGATACCAGTAGAAGCCGTACATACCACCGAGCGCCAACGCCAGCAGCAGAACCAGTAAGAACAACCAGGTGGCGAGTTTGCGCATCGGCCACTCCTTTAGATTTTTTATCCCTGTTTTTTCGGATTCTATGTCCCGGCGACAAAAAAGGCGAGACGCTCTACCGGTTAATTAGCAGCCAGACATGAATACCATCATAACGGAAACCAGTATCGCTTACTGTAGGCATATATCAACAAAAAGGGCGACCCTTAGGCCGCCCTTCTCAGAAGCTGATGCGATTAAATCGCTTAACCCAGCTTTTCCTTGATACGTGCAGACTTACCGCTACGCTCACGCAGGTAGTACAGTTTAGCCTGACGCACGTCACCACGACGCTTAACTTCGATACCTTCTACAGTCGGGCTGTAGGTCTGGAAGGTACGCTCAACGCCCACACCGTGGGAGATTTTACGTACGGTGAAAGCAGAGTTCAGGCCGCGGTTACGCTTGCCGATTACAACGCCTTCAAACGCCTGCAGACGGCTACGGGTGCCCTCTACTACACGTACCTGGATAACAACGGTATCGCCCGGTGCAAACGCCGGTACTTCTTTACCAGTCTGTTCAGCTTCGATCTGCTGAATGATTGTGTTTTTGCTGCTCATCGCTCGCTCCTAATTTTCACCCGCTGGCTCTTTGGCCTCGCGGATATATTCGCTTAACAGCGTCTGCTGTTCCGGGTTCAGTTCGATCTGTTCAAGCAGGTCGGGGCGTCGCTCCGAGGTGCGCCCAAGCTGCTGCTTGAGCCGCCAGCGCCTTATCTGCTCATGATTACCGCTGAGCAGTACATCCGGCACCTGCATACCGTCGAGCGTTTCTGGCCGCGTGTAATGGGGACAGTCGAGTAACCCCTCATAGAAGGAATCCTCCACCGCAGAGTCGCTGTGACCGAGAACCCCCGGCACCAGACGCGCAACCGCATCCACCATCACCATCGCCGGCAACTCGCCGCCGCTGAGTACAAAGTCGCCGAGAGACCACTCTTCGTCGACTTCAGACTGAATCAGACGCTCGTCGATCCCTTCGTAGCGACCCGCTACCAGAATCAGCTTCTGCGCCTGTGCCAGCTCAGCGACACCGGACTGATCAAGCTTTCGCCCCTGGGGGGAAAGATAGATCACCCGGGCGTCGTCGCCCGCCGCAGCTTTCGCCGCCTGGATCGCATCGCGCAGCGGCTGAACCTTCATCAGCATCCCGGGGCCGCCGCCATAAGGGCGGTCATCCACGGTACGGTGCCGGTCATGCGTGAAATCACGCGGGTTCCAGCACTCGACACTGATCAGTTCATTACGCACTGCTCGTCCGGTAACGCCGTAGCGGGTGACCGCCTCGAACATCTCCGGGAACAGGGATACGATCCCGAACCACATGATTCAGAACTCCGGGTCCCAATCGACCCGCATGGTGCCTGAATCCAGATCAATCTCTTTTATCACCTGATCCGGCAACCAGGGCAGCAGACGCTCTTCGCGATCGATGCTGTCTTCGGTGCCTTTCACCACCAGCACATCATTCGCACCGGTTTCCATCAGATGATCAACCCGACCCAGCAACTCGCCGGATTCGGTATATACCAACAGGTTTTCCAGCTGGCTCCAGTAATACTCGCCCTGTTTCAGGTCTGGCAGCGCCGATTTAGGCACTGCGATGTCGAGGTTCGCGAAGAGCCTCGCCTGCTCAGGGGACTCGATACCGTCCAGCTTGGCAATCAGGCCCTTGCCGTGTTTCTTACCGCCAACCCGCTTGAGTTCGGTCCAAACACCGTTCTTGCGAATCAACCACGGCGAGTAGGTCAGAATATCCTCCATGGTATCGGTGTAGGAGAAGACCTTGATCCAACCCTGAACACCGTATGTAGAGGTAAAGCGTCCGAGGGTAACTACATCCTCTTCGCTGTATTTACTCATTCTAACCAAGCCTACCCGTCAACCTTACTCTGCTGCTTTACGTGCGTCTTTCAGCAGTGCAGCAACGCGCTCAGACGGCTGTGCGCCTTTGCCGAGCCAGTAGTCGACACGTTCCAGGTTAACGCGCAGTTTTTCTTCCTGACCGCGAGCGATCGGGTTGAAGAAACCGACCCGCTCAATAAAGCGGCTGTCACGCGCAAAACGCGAATCGGCAACAGTAATGTGATAGAACGGACGCTTTTTAGCGCCACCACGAGACAAACGAATAGTGACCATGCGGACCCCTTTATTTCGCGGGATGGGTTTTAAGATCGCCCATCGTGATTGTTACCTTTCATCTAACACCTAGCGTGCCAGAGGAAAGGGCCTTGCCTTGCAACCTGTCGCAAACGTGCAGCAGGCTGACAAAAATCAGGGCGGTGATTCTACGTGAATCCACCGCCCGATAAAAGCTGTTTCGTGCAGTTTTTAGCCAGTATCTTCAGCTTCTCGCAGATACTTCAAACAAGGGCTTTAGAAACGGGGAAAACCACCGCCGCCGCCCATACCGGGGGGCATCATACCCTTCATGCCGCGCGCCATCTTGGCCATGCCACCCTTGGAGCCAAACTTCTTCATCATTTTGGCCATCTGCTTGTGCTGTTTGAGCAGGCGGTTCACATCCTGAATCTGCGTGCCTGAACCCTGGGCGATACGACGCTTGCGGGAACCACTGATGATGTCCGGGTTACGGCGCTCTTTCGGCGTCATCGAGTTGATGATCACCTCAAACTGCTTCATCCCCTGCTCGGCCTGGGCGCTCTGCGCGGCCTGAGCCATCTGCCCCATGCCGGGCAGTTTTTCCAGCATCGACATCATGCCACCCATGCTGTTCATCTGCTGCAGCTGCTCGCGGAAGTCTTCGAGGTCGAAACCCTTGCCCTTGGTGACCTTCTTGGCAAATTTCTCCGCCTTGGTCTTGTCGATCTTGCGCTCCGCCTCCTCGATCAGCGAGAGCACGTCGCCCATACCAAGAATTCGGGAGGCGACTCGATCCGGGTGGAAGGGCTCCAGCGCATCGCTTTTCTCACCGATACCTAGGAACTTGATCGGCTTACCGGTGATATGACGCACAGACAGGGCAGCACCACCACGGGCGTCACCATCGGTCTTGGTGAGAATCACACCGGTGAGCGGCAATACTTCGTTGAACGCCTTGGCAGTGTTGGCAGCATCCTGACCGGTCATGGAATCGACCACGAACAGGGTTTCTACCGGTTTCACTGCGGCGTTCAGGCGCTTGATCTCGTCCATCATGTCGGTATCGACATGCAGACGGCCGGCGGTATCGAGGATCACCACATCGTGATGCTGAATACGGGCGTGGGCGATAGCGCCGTTGGCGATATCCACCGGATCCTGGTCAGCCGTTGACGGGAAGAACTCCACGCCCACTTCGCCAGCCAGAGTTTCCAGCTGACGGATCGCCGCCGGACGGTAGATGTCGGCAGAAACCACCAGCACCTTTTTCTTTTTGCGCTCTTTCAGGAAACGAGCAAGCTTTCCGACAGAAGTGGTTTTACCCGCCCCCTGAAGACCCGCCATCATCACGACCGCAGGCGGCGTGGCGGACAGGTTCAGCTCTTCGTTGGCCTCACCCATCACCTTGACGAGCTCTTCGTTGACGATCTTGACGAACACCTGGCCGGGACTCAGGCTTTTGCTAACCTCCTGACCAACAGCGCGCTCTTTGACGCTGTTGATGAACTCCTTGACCACCGGCAGGGATACATCCGCCTCCAGCAGCGCCATACGCACTTCGCGAAGCGTGCCCTTGATATTGTCTTCGGTCAGCTTGGCCTGACCGGTGACGCTGCGCAGCGTTTGCGTTAGCCGTTCTGTCAGATTATCGAACATGAAAAACCTCTGCCTTGGGCGGTCGATACAAGCGTCGCCTGCCCGGATATTCGAAATATAAAGTAGCTGATAGCCCTAAGGTGCCTGCTATTAAGTCCAGAGACCATATATGGGACCTGATACATGCCGCTGCAAGGCGCAGTGAGCAGCTTCCTTAGCGTCGTTATCTTTTGACGGCGCATTATACAGGAGCAGCCCCCCGCTACGCACCCGCCGCTTGCGCCCCGTCGTTTACAGGCAGTTATATGCGTTGGCGGCAATGTTCCCCTGCCCCAGCGTTTATGACAAACTACTGCGCTTAACCGGCCGTGTACTCTACTAATCACCTAATCAAGCTTTACCGGCACCGGTTCCTTAGGGAGGAGTTGAATGCTGTCCGCTGCCACATTGATCGCTATTACGGTCTATCTGGGCGCTGCCTGGTTGCAGTGGCAACGAATATCCACGCCTGCCGACAACAAAGGCCGTCTGATCCGCATCCTTGGCGCGACCGCATTTATCTTCCACGGCTATGCCGTCTACTCTGTACTGCATGTTCCCGACGGCATCGACCTGGGCACCTTCCGTGTCGGCTCACTGATCGCCTGGGTGGTAGTCGGCATCCTGCTCGCCAGCAGCATCCGCCAAAAGCTCGACAACCTGTTTATTGGCGCTTTCCCGATGGCGGCGATTACCGCTGCACTGGCCGCATTCGGCCCCGACACGGGCGACCACCGTCTTTATTCAGGCGGCCTGGTGATCCATATTCTGCTGTCACTGCTGGCTTACAGCATTTTCACTCTGTCGGCACTGCACGCACTGGTACTGTCGCGCCAGGAGAAGATGCTCAAGCAGCATCACACAAGGCGCCTGCTGAATTCACTACCGCCGCTGCAGGTGATGGAGCGGCTGCTGTTCGAAATGCTCTGGTGCGGCTTTGTCCTGCTCAGCGTCGCGCTGATCACCGGCTTCCTCTTCGTCGAGGACCTGTTTGCACAGCATATTGTCCATAAAACGGTACTGTCTCTTGTGGCCTGGTTGATCTACGCCATTCTGCTGGCAGGACGCGCGCTCCTCGGCTGGCGCAGCCAGACCGCCGTACGCTGGACCCTGGGCGGCTTCATCATCCTGATGCTGGCATTTTTCGGCTCCAAAATCGTGGTCGAAATCCTGCTGCGTTCCTAAACCCTCACGCCTTGACAGGGTACCCACCTGACCAGACAATGGCGTTTCCTTTTTTAGCCTGAGGTTTCACCACTTTGGAAGACGCGTCGATAAGCTCATTATTGATACTGCTGACCCTACTGATTTTCTGTTCTGCGTTCTTCTCCAGCTCCGAAACCGGCATGATGTCTCTGAACCGCTATCGGTTGAGACACCTGGTAAAGAATCACCACCGGGGTGCACGTCAGGCAAGCAGTCTACTGGAGCGTCCTGACCGGCTGATCGGCCTCATCCTGATCGGCAACAACTTCGTTAACATCCTCGCCTCCGCCATCGCCACTATCATCTGCGTACGCATCTGGGGCGACGCCGGTATCGCCATCGCGACCGCTGGCCTCACCATGATTATCCTGATCTTTGCCGAGGTTTCGCCAAAAACCGTGGCCGCGCTGCATCCGGAAAAGATCGCCTTCCCGGCAGCTTATCTGCTTAAACCGATGCTGCGTCTTTTCTACCCGCTGGTCTGGATCGTCAACAGCATAACCAACGGGTTTCTGCGGATCTTCGGCATCAACGTATCGGGTGCCAATAACGAACACCTGAGCACCGAAGAACTGCGCACCCTGGTAAACGAAGCCGGGGCGCTGATTCCGCAGCGTAACCAGTCAATGCTGCTGGGCGTCCTGGAACTCGGCGATGTCACCGTCAACGACATCATGATTCCGCGTAGCGAAGTGGAAGGGATCGATCTGGATCAGGACATGGACCAGATTCTTGAGCAGCTATCCACCACCAAGCACACCCGCCTGCCGGTTTACCAGGGCGATATCAACCATGTGATCGGGGTGCTGCATATGCGCAACCTGGCACAGCTGATCCAGCAGGGCCGCCTCAACAAGGCCGCCATCATGCAGGTGGTCCACGAGCCCTATTTCATTCCGGAAAGCACACCGCTGCAGACCCAGCTGCTGAACTTCCAGAAGCACAGCCGCCGCATCGGTATCGTTGTCGATGAGTATGGCGATATCGAGGGGATCGTGACGCTGGAGGATATTCTGGAGGAGATTGTTGGCGAGCTGTCTGCCGACAACGCCGAGATGAACCAGGAGATCCATCCGCAGGAGGACGGCAGCTACTTTATCGACGGTACCGCCTACATTCGCGAGATCAACAAGGCGCTGCAGTGGGAGCTGCCCACCGACGGACCGAAGACACTCAACGGCCTGATCACCGAAACCCTGGAATCACTGCCGGACGCCAACGTCTGCCTACGTCTGGGGCAGTACCATTTCGAAACCCTGCAGATCAGCGACAACCGGGTAAAAACGGTGCGCATTCACAAGACAACCGGCGCCAGCTGATACATCGCCGGGCGGGGCCGATCAGATGCCCCGCTCGCCCGCTTCACGACGCCGAATCAGCGCCCAAATTCTGCGTTTTTCATCATCGCTCATGGCTCCCCAGTCAGCGATCTCCAGACCACTGCGACGACAGGCCGTGCAGAGATCGTCATCATCCAGCATGCAGACACCGATACAGGGGCTGCGCACGCCGGCCGGGCGGCTCGGTTCACTCATTTAACTGCTTCACTCATGTTCTAGTTCAAGATGTTCAGGGCGTGGCCGCATCGGCAAACCGGCATCGAACCCGGTGTTCAGCAACTCTACCAGCACATAGGCGGTCAGCCCCCAGATCACGGCGCCCTCATATTCCCAGGCGGGAACATAGTGGGTCTTACCGCGGAACGGGATGGCATCGGTGCGCAACGCTCGCTCCTCGATAAAGAAGCGCAGCGGTACCCGAAAAATGCGCTCTATCTCGCCGGGGTTGGCCACCAGATGCACGTCGGGCCGAATAATACCGACCCAGGGCGTTACCGCAAGCCGGTGTTTGGACATCAACTGTCCGAGCGATCCGATAATACGGACCTGGCCCGATAGCAGCCCAACCTCTTCCTCAGCTTCACGCAGCGCGGTTGCCAGCACATCCACATCTTCGGGATCACGCTTGCCACCGGGGAAAGCCACCTCGCCGCGATGGGTCGAGAGATTTTTCGCGCGCAGCGTCAGGATTACCTCGGGATCATCGCTATCCGTCAGCGCCACCAGTACGCCCGCTTCAGGCCCGGGCGCACGGATACGCCAGGGTCGGTGCAGGGCAAGCCGTCTTGTTAACTGCTCAAGCATACTCGCCTCCGTCATATTCGCTTAATACTACCCCGCCCCGCAGCGAACTGCGACCGGATACGGTTGAGTGGATTGCACGCCGCGCCTAAAATGAGACCCAGCCAACCCGAGCAGGAGCCCCATGAATTACTGCAGCCAATGCGGTGAAAGTGTCGAGATCGGCATTCCACCGGGAGACAACCGCGAACGGCATATCTGTCCGGCCTGCGGCACCATTCACTATCACAACCCGCGCATTATCGCCGGATGCCTGCCGGTTTACGGCGACAAGGTACTGCTTTGCAAACGCGCCATAGAGCCACGCCTAGGCTACTGGACACTGCCTGCCGGGTTTATGGAAAACGGCGAGTCCACCGAGGACGCAGCCCGCCGAGAGACGCGCGAAGAGGCCTGCACTGAAGTACAGATGCAGTCACTCTATACGCTCACCTCCATTCTTCACGTCAATCAGGTACAGATGATCTACCTGGCACAGATGCCAGAACCGACCTTCGGACCGTCAGAAGAATCACTGGAGGTGGAGCTGTTCAGCGAAGAGGAGATCCCCTGGGATCAGCTGGCGTTCGAGACCATTCGCATGGTACTGAACCTCTATTTCGAAGACCGCAAGAAACAGCACTTTCCGCTGCGCCATGTAGAGATCGACAGCAACGGTTTCAATACGGCCCGGGTTCACGACTGAACCCGGGAACCGCAAACTCAGGCTTCGGTTTCGGTTTCGGTTTCGGCTTCGACTTTCTCCAGCAGAAGCCTTTGCACCTCATCCAGCACTGACGCCTCGCTCCAAGGCTTGTTCAGATAAGCCGATACACCCGCTGATTCAGCCTCTTCCCGGTGCTTGCGGGTCGAGCGCGAGGTGATCATGATCACCGGTATCTCGCCGAAGTCACGACTGCTGGTCAGCATCGTCGCCAGCTCCATACCGCTCATGCGCGGCATTTCCAGGTCGGTCAGAACCAGGTCTGGCGGATCACGGCGGATGCGATCAAGCGCATCGAAACCATCGATCGCCGTTGCCACCTCGTAACCGCTGTCGCTGAGCAACGTGGCCAGGGTACGCCGGGCACTGAGCGAGTCATCCACCACCAGGAGCTTCGGCAGACCTGAGGCCTGATCCGCATCGAACCTTTCCACCACGCTATCGACCAGAGAGTGGCAATGACGCACCCTGGCCTGCAGGTCGATGATTGGCGCCACCTCACCGTTGGCGAGGATGGTAACCCCGGGAATACCGGGGATATCGGGCAGATGCTCACCGAGGCGCTTGAATACCAGTTCCCTGTGTGCCAGCACCTCACGTACCAGCACCACTGCCTTCTCACCCTGATCCAGGTTAACCAGCAGCACAGGATGCGCCGACATGTCGGTATAATCCGGCACCCGCTCACCGGCGAGCTCCTCCAGCGTATAAGCCGGATAAGCGACATCATTGAGGACAAAGAGCAGCCCACCCGGGCCCTCTTTCAGTTCGCCATCCAGTGACAGCAAACTCTGTTCAATGGTGTGACCGGAGAGCGCATAAATTCTCTTGCCAGCACTTTTCACCAGCAGAGTGTGCACCAGCAGCGAAGAGGAGGGCATCGTCAGCTCAAACCGGGTGCCCTGCCCCAGTCGGGAGTGAATATTCAACGTACCCTGCATACGGGTAACCTGCTGATGCACCACATCCATACCGATTCCGCGACCCGAAAGCTGACTGATCTCTGCGCGGGTAGAAAAGCCCGGCACCAGAATCAGGCGCTGGGTTTCCGCTTCGCTGAGTTCGGTTTCGCTACCGATCAGCCCACGCTGCTCGGCGATCTCACGTACACGGCCCAGATCGATACCACTGCCGTCGTCCTCGCAGGTCACGTGCACCTGGCCTTCGGTTTTGGCAAAGCGAATCTTCAACACACCGGCTTCCGGCTTACCCGCTTCAAAACGCAGATGAGGCGTTTCCAGGCCATGATCCACCGCATTTCGGATCAGGTGCATCAGAGGATCAGCCAGCTGGTTAAGGATCTGGCTATCCACCATCACCTCTTCACCCTCGATCAGCAGCTGACCCTGCTTGTCTGCCGCACGGCAGGCCTGGCGCATGATACGCTGCATCCGCGACGATAGCGTTTTCGCCGCCACCAGACGGGTACCGAGTACGTTATCCAGCGATTCCTTCTGCAGATGGCTCTGCGCTACCTGAAGCTCGGAAAGCTGACGCAACTGGCGCTCGGAGGACTGATCCACCTCGCGCACGTCCGCCGCCGCTTCCTGCAGCTGCGACAGGGTGGTATGCATGGCGTGGTAACGGTCCATTTCCAGCGGGTCGAAGTCGTCCTCACCCTCCTGCAGAGCCGGTGTCAGGGTAAAGTGGTCCTGCAACTGCTGCTCGAGCTCAAAGATCACTCGCTGCAATACACGCTGACGGTCACGGTTAGAACGCGACAGTGTACGCAGCTCAGTCAGCGTCGCATCAAGCTGGGTACCCAGAGTGCTGGACTCACCCGCGATACGGAACAGGTTATCGAGAATGGAGACCGGAACACGGATCTGTGCCGCCTCTCTGTTTTCTGCGGGTACTGGAGCCTCGACCACCTCGGCAAGCGGAGCCTCCTCGGCCTCAGCGGCCTGGGATTTCGCCTGCTCACGGCGGCGCTCGCGCTCCTCATCACTGAGTGCCTGAGCCGCGCACTCCATTCCCTCGGTGCGTAAACGGTAATACCAGTTCAAAAGCTGCTGCAGCTGCGGCAGCGCACTTTCCGGCGTCAAACCGCCTTCCGTGACCGCCTCGCTCATCTGCGCCAGGCAATCGGCGGCATCGGCCAGATCCTGAGACAGCTGTTCTCCCGGGAGCGCCTGCCCATCGGTCAGCAGCTCCAGAATATCTTCAAGGTGGTGGGTCAGGTTAGCGACACCGCGGATACCTGCCATATTGGCAAGCCCCTTGATCGTGTGCGCGGCACGCTGCGCCGACAGCAAGGCCTCAGGCTCGCCCTTATCGATGACCTGCTGTAACTGCTGCTGAAACTCATCCACCAGCACCGGCAGCTCGGCATAGAGCATCTCCAGCAGCTGCTCATCGACACCCTCGCCGATGGTCAGATCGGTATCCTCAGGCTGCGCCGTCTGCAGCTCGATATCGTCCGCAGACTGAATACTCGCCAACGCCAGCAAGCCAGAGATGAATCCCGCCTGCTGAATGTCCGCCGGCACTGGCAGCGCATCATCGCTGAGACAATCCACCAGCGTTTCACGGGCAGCGCGATCGGTCAGGTCATTAAGGTGCGCGTGCAGAGCGCTGAGTGTTCGCGCCATATGCTGGCGACCATACTCCTGGAGCAGTTCGGGCCGGGCCGCCCAATGGCGCAGGTTCACCAACAGTCCATTGAGTAACAGCTCGACACCGCTGAGACGGACCGTCTGACAGGCGCGGGTTAACGGCGCGAGCGCATCGATAGCGTTCTCGACCAGTTCGGCGCAGCCTTCAGCCGGCACGTCACTCTGCCACTGCGCTTCAAGCATCTGCAGCGAACCGGCCAACATGGCCAGAATATCTTCATCGACGCTGGGCCCGGGCTGCTCAAGCAGCGCCAGATCCACGCGACAGAATACCGCCTCGGTATCTGCTGCAGGCTCTGTAACCGGAAACAGCGCCAGTTCAGGTTCAGATTTAGGCTCGGCTTCGGCTTCGGCTTCGGCTTCGGCTTCAACAGCAGCCTCAACGTTTTCCGCCTCGCCACCCCCTGCGTCCGCCGCAAATAGCGTTGTCAGCATGCCGCGCAGATCGTCCAGATCCTCAGCATCCGAAGGCTCATCCCAGCCTGGGTCGGCAAGTAGCTCGATCACAGCCAGAGCGGCATCCAAAGTGGGTGTATCCAGCTGATCAAGCGCCGCTACCAGCTGCGCCGCCGGCGCTTCATTGAGTGAACCAGCCGACTCCAGCTGCTCGGCACTCAGCGCCAGCAGGTCCGCCAGCGGTTGCTGATCGTTTTCGGCAACGCGTTCACTGCGCTCAAACAGTTCTGCTGCCAGAGTTTCTGCACTCGGAGCACCGTCTACCTCATCCAGCTCAGCACTGGAGACCTGCTCTTGCACAACTGTTTCTTGCGTAGCAAAAAATGCTTCCAGCATGCCACGCAGATCAGCCAGATCCTCGCTATCCGAGGGCTCGTCCCAGCGAGTATCCGCCAGCAAGGCAAGCACACCCAAGGCAGCCTCCAGGGATAGAGTCTCGTCCAGAGCACCCAGGGCCGCCACCAACTCACGGGCTACCGGCGTTTGCAGTGAACCGCCGCTTTCCAGCAGTTCCGCGCTCAGTGCCAGCAGATCCGCCAGCGGCTGCTGATCACTCTCTGCCAGCGCATCGCTACGCGCCAGCAGCGCCTCAGCCAGAGCTTCGGCTTCGGCTTCGGCTTCGGCTTCGGCTTCGGCTTCGGCTTCGGCTTCGGCTTCGGCTTCGGCTTCGGCTTCGGCTTCGGCTTCGGCTTCAACAGTGTCCAAGCCTGCCGCAACAGGATTCAAGCCAGCATCAGGTTCGATCTGCTTCCAATCCTCGAGCAGCAGCTCCGGCAGAAGTTCAAGATCCTCAGCTTCCAGCGGCGCCTGCCACTGCTCATGCTGCAAGCCCGCCAACAGCTGTTCGATCCGCACTGATGGCGCACGCGCACTGAGCATCACTTCGAGCATACTGCCCAGCACAGGTATCAGCTCCGCCGCCAGCTGCTCTGAGTCTTCCGCGACAACCAGTTCAGCGATCAGGCTCAGCGTCTCGCCCACTCCCTGCAGCTCGCCATCCAGCGCCAGCTCCGCGGCCTTTTCCAGCTCTGCACCCAGCTCAGCAACTTCGACACTGCCATCAGCCAGAGACAGACGCAGTCCATCAATGACCTCACCCAGCGGGGCCAGCCCCTGCACCTCGGTTTGATCCACCACTGTCATCCGCCCTTCAGACCGTTTCAGCTTCTTCAATCAACTCGGGTTCAGACTGATCTTCCAGAGCCTGGAGTTTGAACACACTGATTGAGCCCTGCAGCTCATCCGCCGCCCTTACCAGACGCTCGGACAGCTGCAGCTGTGCCTGCATCTCGGTGTTGGTCGCGCGGCTGAAGTCGTTGATGCTGCCGGCGCGCTCGCGCAGGCCCTGCGCCAGTTTCGCCTGGCTGGTCGCGCTGCGGGCGATGCGAACAACAGACTCAACCAGCGACTGGGTGGTATTTCGTGTTTCTTCCATACGCTCACCGGCCTCTTCCGCCTGACGGGTACCGGCGACAACGTCTTCGATTACGGTGTTGATAACGTGGATGGTATCGGCGGTTTCCATCTGGATGTTGCCGATCAGACTTTCGATTTCGGCGGTCGCCTCACGGGAGTTCTCCGCCAGGCGCTGTACCTCGTCAACCACCACCATCAGACCGCGACCGGCTTCACCGGCGGAGGCCGCGTGCATACTCGCGTTGAGTGAGAGGATGTGGGTACGCTCGGAGATGTTATTGATCAGGCCGATAATACCGCCGATCTCCTGGGAACGTTCGCCAAGGCGCTTGATACGTTTCTCTGCCTCGTGAATCGTCTGACGGATCTTGTTGATACTGTCGATAGTGGCCGATACCGAGCCCCTGGCGTTATCGGCGGTATTGATCGCGCGCTTGGAGGCACTGTTGGAAACAGCCGCAAGCTTGGCGATCAGCTGCATCGCCTGGATCGCGGAATCGAGACCCTGGAGCGTTTCTCCGATCTCTTCCTGTTCTTTGTCCGCGTGTTGAATGACTCGCCCAGACTGTGCACGTACCTCATTGGAGGTTTCGTTAACCTCACTGGAGACCGCGCTAACCTCACGCAGTACGTCCTCGATGGAGTCAGTCAGCTGGTTGATGGAGTCGGCAACCGCACCGGTAATATCCTCGGCCACCGGTACACGGATCGTCAGGTCACGCTGACTGATACGGAAGACGCTCTGGATCAAGGTGATGATAGAGTCGTTAAGCTTTTTGTTTTCCGCCGCCTGGCTGGCCAGTGCTGCTTCCTTCTCATCCAGCAGGCTGTCCAGTACCGTCGCCATCTGGCCCAGCTCGTCACGGCTCTCCATTCGGGTACGCGCCTCGGTATCACCACCACGCACCGCCTCCACGGTAGCCTGGATACGACGTACCGGGTTAAGTACACCGAACTTGGCGATCGCCAACGCCACCGCCAATGCGAAACCCAGAATAATCAATGACAGGAAGCTGAGCTGAATAAGGTCGGCCAGGGCCGCGTTCTCGGCCTGCAGATCCTGACGCTCGTAGTCACGCACCAGTCCACGCAGACGGAAGTTTCGCAGTTCAAGGTCGGTCAGCAGGGAACCTAACTCTTGGCGTGCCTCACGAATCTCGACCACCGGCAGACTGGTGCCCTCCAGGTTGAGACCCGCCAACTGATCCATGGTATCCCAGAAACCCAGCGTCTGCAGAGCGGCGGAAAAGCTCTGCCGATCCTCTTCGCTACGCAGCTGGCTCAGCGACGTACGCAGAGCATTACCGTAGGCCTGAGCCGCAGTGGAAAAGCTTTCCACTGCGGTGGTGTTGAAACGCATCTCGGTTTCGGTAATCGCCGATGCCATACTTTCCAGCAGTGCATCCAGACGGCCCACATCCTCGGCCAGCTCACGGGTCTGTTCCCTGTCCTGCTGGGCCTGCTCAACGATACGGATCGTCTGGTAATAAGCCGCCGAAATGGCCACTACGCCGATCACCATGAGCAGCCCCGCGATGGCGAATTTTACGCCCACCCGGATATGCTGGATTCCACCAAACAATGGCATTGTGCTCTACCTCACGACTGTTCGTTATTCTGGTTTTTCCGACGCGGCGGACAGCACGTCCCTGTCGCGGAAAATTGATTTAAGCTGCTGGATCAACGCTCGGTGATCCAGCTCCGCCCAACTTTGCTGATCAACCTGGTACTGACCACTGACACAGCCAGCCAGTGGCTCTGGCAGTTGCACTGCCGCCTCAGGCGAGCCCGGCTGAGGGTCATTGATCGCCGCCGGCAGCTGCCTCAGGATCACCCCGAAGGTCGCTGGCTGGCGATCCAGCAGCAGTATCCAGTACTGGCGCTTCAGATCCGTGGCGCCAGCACCGATAAGCATATTCAGGTCATAGACCGGCACCGTGTGACCACGGTGATTGATAAAGCCGGCGAACCAGGCTGGCGTATCCGGCAGTGCACAGATAGCCGCCTTGCCCGCCAGCTCCGCCAACGTACCGGCTGTAAGCAACAAGCGATAATCGCCGAGCATAAAGCCGTGACGTACATCACCCACACTGGGCTGATCCTCTGCACTGGATAGCGCCTGGGCTAATTCGTCCATTAGCTGCCTGCTCCGCTCAACATTTTGCTTTTAGTTCTGCACTCAACTGGAATTCCCAGCCGCGCTCTTAACTGTACTGGGCAACCTGATCGAGAATGTCCTGCTCGGTGTATGGCTTGGCCACCACCGCGCTAGCCCCCTGCAACTGAGCCCACACCTTGTCTGCCTCCTGGTGTTTGCTGGAGACGATGACCACCGGAATGCCCTTGGTCTTGGCACTGTTAGTGATCTGCCGGCAAGCAGAAAACCCGTCCACGCCGGGCATCACGATGTCCATGAAAATGAGGTCCGGAGATTCCTTCTCGGCCAGGGCTATCCCCTCTTCGCCGTTGGAACCGGCCACTACCTGGGCACCTGTAGTCTTGAGAATGTCGCGCAGATGCTGCTGCTGCGCCGGATCGTCTTCTACAACGAGAATCTTGTTTACGGCCATGTCGGTTTCCAATGTGTCGATATAACTTGCTTGCTTGAACATCGATTCGCTTAGAGCCAGACGGCCCCAAGCACTATGCTTTCTTGAATTCGCTGACCCAGCGGGTGACGCGTTTAATCACCTTGCTGAATTCATCAGTCTGGATCGGCTTGGTCAGGTAGGTTGAGGAGCCCGCCATAATCCCCTTGACCTCATCCAGCGGAGAGCTTTTCGAGGAGAGCATGATGATCGGGGTTTTCTTCAGCTCAGGTATCGCCCGCATCCGGGTGCAGGTTTCAAACCCGTCGATACCGGGCATCATGATATCGAGGAAGATGAAATCGTAGGTCTGACTGGAAACCTCGGCCAATGCAGCTTCGCCATCATCGGCAAAACTGATCTCGACCGGATATTCCAGCGCATGCAGCGCCTTCGCCAGCGCCTGCTGCATCGGCACGCTGTCATCCACAACCAGCACGCGGTAGGAACGTTCAGCCACCGCCTGATCGCTGCCCCGCTCGCGCAGTGCCTGGATCTGGGCATCGTACTTGCTGAAGCGGTTTTCCGACGCTTCCTCAGCACCAGGCTGCACAGCTTCGAGAGACTCTTCATGGAGCGGTTCGGCCAACACTTCCGCCTGCTCGTCGGCAACGACTTCCTGCTCAATGTCGAGCGGCTCGTTCAACGTCGGTAAGTAAGGCTCAAATCGTTCCAACGTGCGGATCACACGGGAGGAGATAAACGGCAGCTTGATATGGTGAAGATCTTCACGCGCCGGCGCTTTACGGCTGACCACCACTATGCGCTCGGCAAAGTCATCGGGTAGCTCGGCAAGCCCGTCTGCGTCCAGATTATCTTCGCCGAAAACCAGCATAAGATCCGGCAATGACACAGGATCAAATGAGCAGAGGGTGAAGGATTTCTGTTTCGATAGGGTGAGAATTTTCTCCAGCTTTTTCAGCTGATCTTCGGGGAATCCCAAGGTCCCTATATGCATACTGCATCCCTGTATAAACTGTTTTCTCGTCAGCATAAAGGCAGCTGACTCCAGCGATTTTTCTTATTGTTTTGGTCCGATGCCCGTCGGACGAACCGTTGTTTTAGACTAAAAAATACGCAAAAACAACAGTTACATTAAACCTCTCGCAAAACCCTGCCTTGACAGGCCAGTGCAAAGACCCTCTTTTTTGTCCGTCAAAAACCCTAAACACCTCATGTACTTAGGTACTAACAGTACTTTTTCAAAGGTCTACTGATCGCGCCCACTCTACGCTATCGGAAAGCGCCACACACCAGGAGATGCTCCGTTTAACCAAAACAGTTCGTCAAAAAGCAAAAGGCAGGCCAAAAACATATCCCAATTTAAAACCGAAGCAGATCCTATTTAACCTGACCTCAGCCATCGATAATGCTTCGCCGTAAAAAACCGTACCTGGTCCTTTTGCGGTAAGCAGACACCACACTGAAAACCTGCTCGAGGCCAGGCATTCTCTATCAACTACTTTACAGTCTCTTTGCAATGCCCTGTCAAGCAAAAGTGTCTCAATACAGGTCCAGTTCTTACTTTCCCTTGAGGAATAGTTCTGTATCGGTGGTGTTATGCGTCCTTTAAAACGATTTCTGTCGCGCTCCAGCTCAGCAACCTGCGACGCGGACCTTCAGCCTGACTGGCTCACCGCCCTGACCCAGGGCCAGGTGCAGACCACACTGAACGAAACGGACACCCCTCCAGCTCTGCGTGACGAGTTGGACCGACTGCAACAGCTGGCCGGGAGCGCCGCCATCGAACAGCCACTGCAACCCCTGGTGCGCCGTATCGGCGACCTTCAGGCGCATCTGCTTCAGGGCCTGGATACCCTGGAAACCACCCTGGGAGAGATCGGCAGCCGCACCGACGAACAGCGCGAGTTTGTCGGCCAAAGCCGCGGCGATCTGCAAGCCAGTAGCGATCAGGCAGGCGCACTGCGCACCGAAATCGCACAGAAGCTCGACCAGGTGCACAGTTTTTTCGCAACAGAACTGAAGAGCCTCTGCGAGCAGCTAGCTACCAAAGCAGGCAGCTCTCGCGACGTTATCAACAATATCGACGATATCGGCAAGACGGTTCACCTCCTCTCTCTTAACGCCACCATCGAGGCTGCCCATGCCGGTGAAGCGGGCAAAGGGTTTGCGGTGGTAGCCGATGAGGTAAGAACGCTGGCCATGCGCACCCGGCAGAGCGCACGCGAAGCTTTCGACAGGATTGAACTCTCCGATATCGAGTCCGCCATGCATGCACTGCTGGAACAATCTGAACAGGAACTAAAGGGCCTTAGCGACCGTGTTAGCCAGGCACTTTCGACACTGCACGACCTGCTTGGAGGCATGGATCACCATCTTGAGGAGATCGACGCCAACAACCACATTATCAACGCCACCCTGGAGCTAGGCGCCGGCAGCAGCCAACAGATCCGCCATCGCAGCCGCTGGAGTCAGCACCTGGCAACCCAGCTCGACCAGAGCCTGGCCGAGCCCACTGAGACTCCCGACAAGCTCGAACAACTGGTGCGCGCAGAAAAAATGGAGCTGGATCCGGGCTTCGACCGGCTTGAACGTATCCGCCAGCGCGGCCGAATCCGTATCGCTGTCGAACCCGAGTTTCGCGGCCTTTCGTTCAAGAACCCGCAAACACGCCGACTGGAAGGGTTCGATGCCGAGATCGCTGCGCGCTTTGCCCGCTGGCTGGGCGTGGAGTGCGAATTTGTCGAACACCCCTGGGACCTCTGCACCCAACTGCTGGATTGCGGCCCTGACCGGGGGGAACACGAAGCGGATCTGATGTGGAGCGCACTGCCACCGGACCCCTGCTACGACCGCTTGGCCTTCTCCAACCCTTATCTGTTTCTACCCTACGTACTGGCGCGGCGCGCCGGCGATAACAGCATCAGCGGTATCGAAAGTCTGGAGGGTAAGGTGCTTGGCTGCATCAATGACCCGGCCGCCTTCGCCACGCTTGAAGATGCGGGCATCCGCTGGCGCGCCAACCAGGACAAACCCGGAGGCAGGGTGATGCTCTCCAACCTGCTTGCCTACACCAACCAGAGCTGGATCCATGACTGCCTGGCCGATTGCACCGTCGATGCCTTCGCGGTGGATCTGCCGATCTATTACTGGACCTGTAAAAACAGCGCCAGCCCCTGGTACGGCAAGATCGAAATTCTGCCCGGCAACCTGGCCGGTGAGCTCTGGAGCTACTCCGTGGGCGTGAAGCGATCAGCTGCCTCTTTCCACCTGCTACAGGCGGTTAACCGCTTCATTGCTGAATTCAGGCAGAGTTCCGAGTACGATCAACTCTGCCGCCGCTGGCTTGGCAAAAACTGGGACGATCCCGCCTGGCGAGCGCCTGCTGGCATCGCCACCGAACGCGAGCTGAAGCAGAGCCATCAGCAGCTTTGCGAACAGGTCCATCGTTCCGAACCGGAGCCGCCAGTGCGCGCAGAAGCCGACATGGAACAGCCGCTTTAAACCTGACGCAGGCCTCAGTCACGGGTCTGCCGGTCGCAACGGAGATCCCTTTGACCACTTCAAGCCATACGCCCATCAGCACCAGCAAGGCGTCACTCGCCTTCCACCGCAAGCTCTACCTGTGCTGGCTGATCAGCCGCGAAGAGCACAACCTGAGCAGCCTGCAGAAAGCCACAGGCATGCCACGGCGCACCCTGCAGGACACGCTGAAGTCGGTGGATGATTTAGGTATTCAGTGCGATTTCGAACAGCAAGATGGCGCCCGCAACAACCAGGGCCACTATCGCGTGACAGACTGGGGGCCGATCCGGCCCGAGTGGATAACAGAGCGCGCCGACGAAATCGCCGACGCGCTGGGGATCGTTACAGCCGAAGCCTGAAGAACGACAACGACTAAGCCGCGGACCGCTTACCGCCGCGCAGCGCCTCGATCTCCTGCAGGTAGTGGCGGTAGTCGGGACTGTCCATGCGGCTGTAGTTGAGGTTTTTCATCAACCCGGTCAGGGTAACGAAATACTCACGCGCTGCCGCCTTATCCGCCAGCGGTGGCAGTTCGCGCAGGCATTTCAGCAACAGCGTCAGCAGCACCTGCTGCCGCGCCAGCGGTGTGGATACATCCACCGGATCGAAGGCGTCCTGCTGCAGATAGACCTGGTCCAGGCAGTTGGCTTTCTGCCAGGTCAGGTAATCATCCAGAGTCACCCCCTCCTCGCCGGTCACTTCCATCATCTGCTGTACCGACTCGCCCTGCTTGAGCAGTTTCAGCAAGCCATGCACTCGCTCGGTCCAGCCCGGCTCCAGCTCTTTTTCAAACCAGGGGCTGAGCTGATCCAGGTAGCGCGACCAGGATATCAACGGATCCACCGCCGGATAGGCACGTTTGTAGGCACGATCGGCGCTGAGACCGAGGAAGGTTTTCACGGTACGCAGCGTCGCCTGGGTCACCGGCTCCTCAAAGTTACCACCCGCCGGCGATACGGTGCCGATCAGCGTCAGACTGCCTTCGCGGCCATCATTGGTTTTCACCACACCGGCACGTTCATAAAGCGCTCGAATTGAGGACTCCAGGTAAGCGGGGAACGCCTCTTCACCCGGGATCTCCTCCAGCCGCCCGGAAGTCTCACGCATAGCCTGCGCCCAGCGCGAGGTGGAATCGGCGATCAGCAGCACGTTGTAGCCCATCTGGCGGTAGTACTCGCTGATGGTAATCCCGGTGTAGATCGACGCCTCACGGGCCGCCACCGGCATCGACGAGGTGTTACAGATGATCACCGTGCGATCCATCAGCGTGCCGCCCCGCGGGTCCGGCGTATTGGGGAATTCGGTAATCGTCTCAACCACCTCACCGGCACGTTCCCCACAGGCGACGATCACCACGATATCCACATCGGAGTAGCGCGAGATCAGGCTCTGCAGCACCGTTTTACCGGCGCCAAAAGGCCCCGGGATACAGGCGGTGCCGCCACGCGCCACCGGGAAGAAGGTGTCGATCAGACGGATGCTGGTCTGCAGCGGCTTATCCGGGAACAGCCGCTCGCTGTAACCTTCGCGCAGCAGGTCGCGGTTGACCGGAATACGCACCGGCCAGCTCTGCTGCATGGTCACCTCGCGCTCCCGGCCTGCCTCATCGCTGAGGCGCACCACCGGTGTGGTGACGGTAAAACTACCCTCCTGCACCCAGCTGACTTCCGCCTGCCCACGCAGGTTGAACGGCGCCAGGATGCGGTGCTCAAAGCGCCCCTCCTGCACGGTGCCGAGCAAGTCACCGGCACGCACGGTGGAGCCGATTTTCACCTTGGGCTGGAACGACCAGTGCTGCTGGGCATCGATACCATCCACGGCGTAACCGCGCGGCAGGAAGAAACCCTGCTGGCCGGCGATCAGCTCCAGCGGGTTCTGCAGGCCATCGTAAACCTGGCCCAGCAGACCAGGTCCCAGCGCCACCGAGAGCATCTCGCCGGTCTGCTCCACCGCATCGCCCACCGCCACGCCGCGGGTGTTCTCGAACACCTGTACGTCCGCCTCGCCGTAGCGCACACGCAGCACCTCGGCCTGAAGTTTCTCTTGAAACTCGCTATTGGTGCGCTGCGGGCAGACCAGCACCACCTCGTTCTTGATGATCGGGTAGAAGTTACCGTCCTCATCCTTCAGCAGCCGGATGGTCACTATGTCGTCGTGCACTGCACTGACGCGGGCACTTACCTGCACGGCATCGCTCATGCTTCACTCCCTGTGGAAATCGGATCGGGTTCGAAGCTGAACTGATCCAGTGCAGCCTCCGCCCAGCGATCGAAATAATCTACCGCCGCCGTCTGGTCCCAGCGCAGCCGGTACTCCGACAGCGCCCAGCGCAACCGGTAGGCGACGATGGCGGCAAAGCTGAAATGCTGGGTCTGTTCGGTACGCCAGAGCCGGGTCCAGAACCGCTCTAGCAGCAGATTTTCCAGCACCCGCCCCTCGTTGGCTTCCAGCGCCTCGCGGGCGCGGACCAGCCAGGGGAACTGATGCTCCAGCCCGAACAGCGGCTGCTGCCAGTTACGCTGGATCAGCCAGACCCGCGAACCAAACCCTTTGAAGTCAGCGCCACTGCTCTGCCCCGCCAGGCGATAGCGCAGCGCCGCCACCAGAGTGCGTGATTCGAGATAATCGGCGATCAGTTCGGTGACCAGCGGATCATCGATGGCGGCCAGCTCTTCCTGCCAGTGACTCACCTCATCGGTATCGGAATACTCTTCATCCCCAATCCTCTCGCGCTGACACAGGCGCAGCGCCCGGTCGAGCTGTTCCCTGTCCCGGTCATTGAGCATGGTCAGGCGCTGCTCCAGCTTCAGCGTGGAACAGGGCAGTTCCTGCAGCTTGTTCAGCGGCGCCAGCGCCGGCAACGACGGGATCAGCGTGTAGTAAGAGGACCTGGAGTAGGAGGAATGGGAGTATGAGGTCATCTAGCGGATCACTCCCTCCAGCAGCGCCCTGAAACGCGGCTGCAGATGGCGCAGCAGCAGCTCCGACAGCGCCCGGTCGCTCAGATCCATCTCGGCGTCTTCACCTTCGAACCTCAACACCAGGCCTCGTTGGTCGCCGATATCGAAGCTGACGCCCTCGCGCAGCTGCTCCGCCAGCAACTGCTGTACAAAGTTACTCAGCTTGCCTTCACGATAGGCGTTGGGATTGCGCCGCAGCTCGTCGATACCGACAAACTGGGCCGGCAGCAGCACCTCAACTGACTTGCTATCGAGCTCCGCGTTGTCACGCACGGCGCAGACCACCTCGCGCAGCAGCGATTGCATAAACTCGGCATCGTCCAGTTGCTCACTGACCAGGATACGCACCCGGTCGGCGAATACCCGGCCCAGGGCCTCGCGCAGCAGCAGCTGTACATCGCGGGCCGCAATCTTCAGCGCATCCTCACCGCCTTTGCGCAGGCGCTCGGCGTCAGCCATCGCCTTATCACGAATCTGCTTCGCCTCCTGCTCCGCCTGTTCGATCAGCCAGTCGGCGCGGTGCTGGGCCTCGGCGATCAGTTGCGCCGCTTCCTCCTGCCCCTTATCGACCCCCTGCTGTCGCAGCCGGTCGATCAGTGCCTCTACACCGGAGGCGGCATGGGATTTTTCCATCTCGCTCATAATGCCTCCGTCAGGCCGGAATGCCGGCGCTGATCACCAGGGCAAAGATAAAGGCGAATACCGCGAAACCTTCAACAATAGCGGCCGGCGCCACCGACATACCGAAGATCTCCGGCTTGATCTTGGAGACGTTGATCGCCGAAGCGCAGCACTGGCCCTGACGCACGGCACTGAACAGCAGCGCCATACCGGCCAGAATACCAACAGCAAACAGACCCGGCGCATTGTCGATATTGACCTCGCGGTTCAGCGAGAACATCACCACGATGCCGTAGATCGTCTGCGACGAGGGCATGGCGGCGATGCCGACATAACGCCCGTGTCCGGTTTCTGTTTCCAGCAGCGCCCCACAGGCCGCCTGCCCCGCCAACGCGCAGCCGATAATACTGCCGATAGCACCCAGGGCCATCGGCCCGTAAAGCCCCGCCCATCCCAGGGCAATAATCAGGTTATCCAAGGGTTAACCTCCCGCTTGGCAAAGGGTTGGAACAGATAGCCTTCATCGGAAAGGCTCCAGTTGTAGAACTCTATAAGGTTCAGACGCAGGCCGTGGATAACGCCACTGACCACCGCCAGAACAAAATTCAGCAGATGCCCGACAATCAGGATCAGCACCTCCAGCAGCACACCCATTCCGGGCAGCGCGGTGGCCACTTCACCTGCCAACTGGTTGAAGGTCAGCGCCAGGGAGGCACTGGCCAGACCTAGCGCGAACAGGCGCAGGTAGCTGAGCACATCACCGAACATGGATGAGAGCCCGGTCAGCGCCAGCAGCCCATCGAACACCCGCAGCAGCAGCGTTTTCGCATCGCGGCCGTAACGCTCGCTGGAGCAGCCAAACACCAGCAGCAGTCCCAGCGCACCCAGTGCGTAGATGATCGCCGAGCCTCCAAGCTGCCAGAGCAAAAGACCTGCGATGATCACCAGTATCCAGCCGCCACTGGCGATGGCTGGCAGGCGCCCGCGCAGACGCCAGGCGTTGATACCGTTGGCGATAATCAGGTGCGCCGCACCGACAAAGATCGACAGATTCATCATGCTGTCGAAGTCGTTCACATCCAGCACCTTCAGGCTTTCGAGCCAACCCCAGGGCGGCCCGGCGCCGAAGTAACTACCGACCAGCACGCCATAGACCAGCGAGAACACCGCCAGTGTGGCGCCAAGAATACGCAGCCGCTGGCCGGTATCGCTTGCGCCCATCCGCTTCCAGTAAAAACCAAGTACCAGCGCCAGCATCAGCGCGTAACCGGCATCGGACAGAATCAGCGCAAAGAAGGTAGCAAAGGAGAAAAACACCACCCGGGAAGGATCCCAGGCGCGGTAACCGGGCATCTGGTAGAAACGCACCACGTCCTCGCCACCGGAGAGGGCCTGGGGATTATCCAGCAGCGTCGGCGGCAGCTCATCATCGGCAGGCTGATGCAGCATCAGCGCCAGGCCATTGCGCTCGGCAAAAGCGGTCAACTCACTCTCTTTGCCGGTATCGACCCAGCCCTGGATCGCAAACACGCCATCACGATCCAGCGTCTGCTCAGCCACTTCGGCGCGTTCGGCGGCATCGGCATTACCAGCCAGGGAACGTTGCAGCAGGTAGAGCCAGCGGGTGTCCGCCTCGCGCTCGCCATCGAGCAGCTCCAGCTCGATCTCTATATCCTGCAGCTGATGCTCAAGCTGAACCAGCGGGATAGAGCCGGTATGAGTGCGCGGCACCGGCATCTGGTTGGTACGCGGTTCATCCTCGGCGATGACGGCCACATAGGTAAGACGGTTATCCCGGTGCACCACGCTCCAGACCAGGTCGGTCTTCTCCACCTCTTTCATGCGGTAGTTGGGCACCAGGTAAAACCAGAGCCGCTGGCCGTAAAGCCCCTGCTCACCCGGCAGCTCAAAGCTCCCCCAGGGCGTAAGATCACGGATACGTTTCACCAGCGCATCGCGCTGCTCTTCAAGCTTCAAACGCCTGCGGCGCTTTTCCAATACCTTGTGGACAACGTCGACCAGGTCGAAATGCCGCTCGGTCACCACCTGACGCCGCTTGCTCGGGCAGCTGGCCAGGTACTGCAGCGCCAGGCGCAGCTGCTCCGGGGTAACGCCAAGATCTTCCGGCGGTTTCTCCGGCGGTCGCGACGCCAACGGGACGATATGCACCAGCCCCAGGCTCTGCAGCGCATCCAGCGCCTGGGCCTTCTCTTCAAGCATGCCGATCAGGGTGACCTTGAACAGTGGACGGATACTCATGAGGCAGCCCTCACCCGTTTGTTCTTGGCCAGTTTCGCGCGCACCACGCCGGCCCGCTCGGCATCAGAGAGGGCGATACGGATTTTGCGGATATGGGTTTCGGTGCGGGGGATCAGCACCTTGTCGAACAGGTTAAGCCGCTGGGTGGTTTTGCGTAGCGCAGCTTCCAGGCATTCCAGGCGCTGCTGCTCCACCCGGCATTCCACTTCCAAACGCAGGCGCTGCTCGATCAGATCACAGGCGCTATCAACCCAGGCGGGCATGGCAAGACGGGAATGCTGCTGTCGCTGCACCTGAACCTGCTCGATCTGCGGCAGCTCGATACCGACCAGGTTTACCTGGCCGATCTGAACCTTTTCGAGGCGCACCAGCGCACGCAGGTCGAGCTTGCTCTGCGCCAGCATCGGCAGCTGTTCGCGCACCTGGCGCAGGATATCGTCCAGTTTACCGCGGGTTTCATTCAAGGCACGGCGGCTGGCCTGCCGCGCCGCCAGGATCTGCTTGCGCTTCAGGTCCAGCGCCGGCACAAACTGACGAAACGCTTTCAGCCGGCTGGTTTCCTTATGCAGTGAACTCTTGTTCAGCGCCAGCTTTGCCACGGCTCACTCCTGGGCCGTCCGTGCAGCCTTGAGCTGTCCGGATTGGGGGAAATATTTGCTGACCAGTGCGTCCTTCATCAGCAGCTCTTTCGGCTCGAAACACTCCGCCAGCGTCTGCCAGCAGAGGTCCAGCGCCTCTTCCAACGGCAGAGTAACGCGGATATCCATGAAGCGATCACGGAACAGACCGCCGAACTTGAGCAGGCGCTCATCGTATTCGGTCAGCTCAAACGACATCGCCTGTTTCTGCTCAGCATCCTGGGCGGCGGCGTAGAAACGCACCATGGTGTTCATGATCTGGCTGTGATCCTCGCGGGTCACCTTGCCGATCACATGCTGTTTCAGCCGCGACAGGGAACCGAAGGGGTCGATCACGCCATCGTGCAGGTAGAACTGCCCCTCGGTGATATAACCGGTGTTATCCGGCACCGGGTGGGTGACATCGTCACCGGGCATGGTGGTAACGGAAAGGATGGTGACGGAGCCCGCGCCTTTATAGTCGCAGGCTTTCTCGTAGCGCCGCGCCAGCTGTGAATAGAGGTCGCCGATGTAACCTCGGTTGGAGGGCACGTGTTCCATGGAGATACCCACCTCTTTCAGCGCATCAGCATAGGCAGTCATATCGGTGAGCAGCACCAAAACCTTTTTGCCCTCTTCCACGGCGAAGCGTTCCGCCACCGCCAGCGCCATATCCGGCACCAGCAGGCCTTCCACCACCGGATCCGAGCCCTGGTGCACGAACATCACCGTGCGCGCCAGTACACCGGCTTCCTCAAACGCCTGGCGGAAGAAGTGGTAGTCATCGAAGATCAGCCCCATACCGCCAAACACCACGATATCGGCGTCGGCGTTGGCGCCTATCTGCGCCAGCAGGCGGTTATACGGCTCGCCCGCCACGGAGAAGATCGGGATCTTCTGGCTCTCAACGAGGCAGTTGAATACGTCGATCATCGGCACGTTGGTGCGGATCATCCGCGAGGCAAGGATACGCCGCGCCGGGTTCACCGTGGGGCCGTCGATCTCGATGCGCGCCTCCTGGGATAGCTCTGGTCCGCCATCGATGGGCCGACCGGAACCGGAGAAGCTGCGACCGAGAATATTGGGCGAGAAGGTCACCTGCATCGGGTGACCGAGAAAACGGATACCCGCCTGGGTGGATAACCCCTTGGTGCCGGAGAACAGCTGCAGCGACACTTCGTCGCCATCGATGCGGATCACCTGCGCCATGAACGGCAGTTGCGAAGGGTCCTGGGTGTTTTCAATCAGGGCCAGGTCGCCGTAACCGATCTCGGAGACCTCACCGGCTTCCGGCTCGGGCACATGCACCTTGACGATATCGCCGATGATTTCGAGGATTCGCGAGTAACGTACCAGCAGTTGGGTCACAGCAGACTCCCTGTCCTTTGGGCTGTATCAGAGCTTGTCGGGATCGACGAGACGCCAGAGATCGTAAGCGACCTCTTCATAGGGGTGTGCGGTTCGAAGCGCCATCAGCGTGGATTGCACCAGATCATCATCCAGCACCATTTCCACCTTCCACTCCTCGACACGCTCCACCTGCCCGACCTGGCCCAGATGCGGATTGGCGCCGGCCAGCGGCCGAAACTGCCCCGTACCCAGGGTCTGCCAGCAGCAACTGTCGTAATCGCCGATGCGACCGGCACCCGCTGCAAACAGGGCGGACTTGACCGGCTCAAGGTGGGAATCCGGTACAAAGAAGCAGAGCTTGTACATTCAGCAAAACCTTCTGTCTGAAGATGGGCGTACACGCGCTTTTAATACCCATACATATAACGCTGGTGCTACTTATGTTGCAACAGCACAATGACAATTATGGGGTGCTTGCACTGCAGTTTGTTGACGCCCGTTAAGCCTGGGTTCCTTAGCCTTCCGGATAGCCAGCGCTTAAGGTAAGTCAGTATACTGAAACCAGTTTTTCCAAATGGATCCGCCGACCCATGAACGAACTCGACAGCGCCCTGCTCAAAATCCTGATCAAGGATGCACGCATCTCCTTTGCCGATATTGCCCGTCAGTTGAACGTATCGCGCGCCTATGCACGCGCCCGCGTGCAGGCACTGGTGGAGGAAGGGGTGATCGAGAAGTTCACCGCGGTGGTCAATCCGGAGAAACTGGGCAAAACCATCTCCATGTTCGTTGACCTCAAGGTCAGTCCGCAGGAGATCGAAAAGGTGGCCGAAGAGCTGGCTGCGCTGCCTGAAGTGGTCAGCCTCTATATCATGTCGGATCTGCGCAGCCTGCATATCCACACGCTTACCGACAGCCATGAGGGCTTCGACCGTTTCGCCAAGGATCATATCTTTGGTCGGCCGGAGATTATCTCCGTGGAGTGCAACAGCCTGTTAAAGCGGGTCAAGCATCGCCGCGGTGGCGCAAGGCTGTAACAAGAAGCCTGCCCTTTTCCAGACCTTCCGTGTATACAAGACACCCGTTTCTCAGCAACCCTTGTATACACAGACTTAAAATCAGATGAATTTCGCACATATTTGGTGCGAAAATACGTTTCTGGTGCAGTGAGTACATCTGTCGCCAAACCCTGAACCCCGCTGCCATTTGTGTTCCTGGAAACCCTCAGTTGCATTTTTTCCGTTTACAACTGCTAGAAGTTTCCCCTTGGCGCTGACTTTTGTATCCCTGCACCGTTTTGCACCCGCCTCTTTTTGATCCCGAAACTTTCTCAACCTGCTTAGAAAAAACTAACAACAAATCTTTTAATTTCATAAAGTTACGAATTATTTACATAACTGGCACGCCCCCTGCTCTAGCAAAAACAGCAATACAAGGATTCTTCCGCTTCGGGCCTCGGCCCATCCCTTTGTTAGACAGGAGCAACAGACATGACTATGAAACGACGTAAATTCATCGGTGCAGCTCTGGCTTCAACCGCTGTCGGCGCCACCATCGGCGCCCCGGCCATCGCGCGTGCCGCCGCGTCCCAGGAAACGTTCAACTTCAAGATGACCAACGCCTATCCGCCGGGCGCTCCTTTTTATGTGCAGGGCCCGGGTAGCCCGATGGACTTCTGCGAAAAGGTCAAAGTCATGTCTGGCGGCCGTATCAACATTCAGCACTTCGCCGCGGGCGAGCTGATCCCGGCGATGGAAGGCTTCAATGCCGTTGCTGCCGGCACCGTTGAGATGAATGCCGCCAACGCCTACTTCTGGGCCGGCCAGATCCCGGCCGCTCAGTACTTCACCACCGTACCCTTCGGCATGAGCACCCAGGGCATGAACGCCTGGCTGTACCACGGCGGCGGCCTGGAGCTGTGGCACGAAATCTACGCCGAGCACGGTCTGATCGCCTTCCCGATGGGTAACACCGGCGTGCAGATGACCGGCTGGTTCCGTGAACCGCTGGAAAGCGTGGATGACCTCAAAGGTCTGAAGATGCGTATCCCGGGTCTGGCAGGAAAGGTTTATTCAGAGCTCGGCGTTAACCCGGTACTGCTGCCGGGCGGCGAGATCTTCCCGGCGCTGGAGCGTGGTGTTATCGATGCTGCCGAGTTCGTCGGCCCCTACCAGGATCGCCGTCTGGGTCTGCACAAGGCTGCCAAGTACTACTACACCACCGGCTGGGGTGAGCCCACCAACGTCACCGAACTGCTGATCAACAAAAACGTGTGGGACTCTCTGCCGGCGGATCAGCAGGCGATCATCAAGGCAGCCGCAGCAGCCTGCGTCACCGAGAGCTTCTCCTGGTGTGAAGCGGTCAACGCCGATGCCATGACCGATCTGGTCGAAAACGAAGGCGTCATCGCCCAGCCACTGCCGGCCTCTATAGTCAGCCGCCTGCAGGAAGTCACCGCCGATACGTTGGAAACCATGGCCGCTGCCGATCCGCTGACCGGCAAGGTGCACAAGTCGTTCATGGAGTTCCGCAAGAAACATGCGTCCTGGGCAGCGCTCAGCGAAAAGCCTTTCCTGAACCTGTTTTGATGGTAATGCATGAAGACCGCGATTAACGCCATAGAGTGGTTGGTCGAAGCAATGGGCGGGCTGGCACGATTAGTCGTGCTGGCCCTGGTCCTGCTCGTCGCCACCGATGTCATTCTGCGCTACCTGTTCTCTATCGGCCCGGTGGCCATGCAGGAGCTGGAGTGGCACCTGATCTCGCCGATCGCCCTGATCGGTCTCTCCTACACCATGAAACACCGCGCCGATGTGCGCGTGGATTTTCTTTACGAGCGCTTTAACTGGCGTCTGAAAGCCTTCGTTGACCTGGTTGCTGCTCTGTTGACGCTGTCGGTGGCGGTGATTATCACCTACCTGTCGCTGGCTTATGTGCAGCAGTCGTTCCGGATGGGCGAAGGCTCCCCAGATCCCGGTGGTCTGCCTATGCGCTACCTGCTCAAAGCATTTATCCCGCTGGGCTTCGGCCTGCTATCCCTGCAGGGGCTGGCGGAAAGCCTGCGCTCACTGCTGGTACTGTGCGGCAAACTGCCGCCTGATACATCGAACGAAACGACTGATCAAACAAGTACTGCCGAGGAGGTTGCATGAGCGGTAACGAGTGGCTGATCATCGGCATGATCGGCGGTTTCCTCGGCATGATGATGATCGGTATTCCGGTAGCGATCTCCCTGGCCGTGTCCGGCTTTGTCGCCGGCTACCTCGGCTTCGGGCCGATGCTGTTCAACCTGATGCCTGCACGCCTTTACGGCGTTGTGACCAACTACACTCTGATGGCGGTGCCGCTGTTCGTATTTATGGGCGTGATGCTGGAGAAATCCAGGGTGGCCGAAAACATGCTGGAAACCATCGGCAAGGCGATGGGCGGCGTGAACGGCGGCATGGGCCTGGCGATCATCCTGGTTGGCGTACTGATGGGCGCCTCCACCGGTATCGTCGGCGCCACGGTGGTTACCGTGGGCCTGCTGACCCTGCCGTCGCTCCTGCGTCGCGGCTACGCACCCAGCGTTGCCTGTGGCACCATCTGCGCCTCGGGTACGCTCGGACAGATCATTCCACCGAGCCTGGTGCTTATCCTGCTTTCCGATATCGTCGGTGAGTCGGTGGGTACCCTGTTCGCGGCAGCTTTTATCCCGGGCCTGGTGCTGGCGGTGATCTACGTGGCTTATCTGCTGATTCTCGGCAAGATCAAGCCGGAATGGATGCCTGCGATCCCGGCGGAAGAGCGCGCCGAAGTCACCGGCAAGCAGCTCGCCAAGGATCTGTTGCGCGATGTCTGCCCGCCGCTGTTCCTGGTAGTTGCCGTACTCGGCTCCATTGTCGGCGGCGTTGCTGCACCGACGGAAGCCGCTTCCATGGGCGCACTGGGTGCGCTGGCAATCGCTCTCGCGTTCAAGCGCCTGAACTGGAAGCTGGTCAAGGAAGCGCTGCATGGCACCCTGACCATCTCTGCCATGGTGTTCTTTATCCTGCTCTGCGCTCAGCCTTTCTCGCTGGCGTTCCGCGGGCTGGGTGGCGACCAGATGGTGCACCACATGTTCGAGATGCTTCCGGGCGGCGAACTGGGTGCTCTACTGTTCCTGATGGCGCTGCTGTTTGTTCTCGGTTTCTTCCTGGAATGGATCGAGATCTCCTATATCGCACTGCCCATGTTCCTGCCGGTGTTTATGAACTACGGCACCGACATGGTGTGGCTGTCGATTCTGGTAGCGATGAACCTGCAGATGTCCTTCCTGACACCGCCCTTTGGCTGGGCGCTTTTCTTCCTGAAAGGCGTGGCGCCACCGGGGGTGACAACGCGGGATATCTACGTAGGCGCGTTACCGTTTGTATTGCTTCAATTCGCTGCCGTGGTGGTGCTGTTCCAGTTCCCCTCTCTGGTCACCTGGCTGCCTGAAGCGATCGGTTGGTAAAAACCTTATAACAAGCTAAGGACACGTTTATGGATATACTCTCGGATTATTCGACAACCTGGCTGATCGGCCTGGCTGTCGCTCTGGTCGTAACCGGTGTGATCGCAGGCCTGATGGCGGGGCTGCTCGGTGTGGGCGGCGGCATCGTGATCGTGCCGGTGCTCTACCACCTGTTTACCCTGCTCGGCATCGATGAAGCGGTGCGTATGCATGTGGCGGTGGGTACCTCGCTGGCGACCATCATCCCTACCTCGATCATGTCGTCGCGGGCGCACTTCAAGAAGGGCAGTCTTAATCCGGATCTGCTCAAGCAGCTGGTACCGGGCGTCATCATCGGTGTCATCATCGGCGCCGTGGCCAGCGGCTACTTCAGCGGCAAGGTACTGACCGCCATCTTTGCCACCATCGCCCTGCTGGTCGCGCTGAACATGGCGTTCAAGAAAGATGGCTTCAACATCGCTGACAAACTGCCCGGCGCCCTCGGCACCGGCGTGATCGGCAGCTTCATTGGCGGCATCTCCACCCTGATGGGTATTGGCGGCGGCACCCTCAGCGTGCCGATCCTGAGCGCGTTCAAAACCCCGATGCATACTGCTGTGGGCACGGGTGCGGCCCTGGGCCTGGTGATCAGCCTGCCCGGCGCCATCGGCTTTTTGATCAACGGTATCGGTGTCGAAGCGCGCCCGCCGCTGTCGATCGGCTACGTTAACCTGATCGGCCTGTTCCTGATCATCCCGGCTACCATGAAGATGGCTCCTGTCGGTGCGAAGATCGCCCATGCGATCAACGCCAAACTGCTGCGCCAGCTGTTCGCCCTGTTCCTGGGGATCACCTCGCTACGCATGTTTTACGGTCTCTTCAGCTAAAACAGCTTAAAAAGAGTTCAGCTAAGAAAGCGCTATGCACAGCCCCCGGTTCTGAAACGGAGCTGTGCATAACTTTCCAATAACGGAGAACAACAATGCTGAAAACGGTTTATTCCACCCGCGGAATGATGGTTGCCCCCCATCACCTGGCCGCTCAGGCGGGTCGCGACGTGCTGGCCGAAGGCGGTAACGCCGTCGAAGCGATGGTCGCTGCGGCATCCACCATCGCCGTGGTTTACCCGCACATGAACTCCATCGGCGGCGACGGCTTCTGGCTGATCCATGAGCCCGGCAAGGCCCCGGTGGCGATCGATGCCTGCGGCCGCGCGGCGAAAAAAGCGGACCGCAGCTTCTACGCCGGCCTGGATGCAATCCCCAGCCGCGGCGCCACCGCAGCCCTCACCAGCGCCGGCACCATCGGCGGCTGGGCCGAAGCACTCAAGGTCGCTGACGGCTGGGGCAAATCGCTGCCGCTGAGCCGCCTACTGGAAAGCGCGATCAATCACGCCCGCAACGGCATCGTCGTTACCGAAAGCCAGTCAGCGCTGACCGCTTCCAAGCTGGATCAGCTGCACGATGTGCCCGGTTTCACCGATACCTTTATGCTGAATGGCCAGGTGCCCGATGTGGGCGCCCTGATGACTCAGAGCAAGCTGGCCAATACGCTGGAGCAGCTGGCCCGTGCCGGTCTCGATGATTTCTATCGCGGCGAGCTGGGCCGTGCCATGGGTGAAGAGCTGGAACGCCTGGGCAGCCCGCTGACCGCGGACGATCTGGCGGGCTACAATGCCAGCCAGGTAAAACCGCTGGAGGTCGCCGTCAACGGCGCCAAGATCTATAACCTCCCCCCGCCTACCCAGGGCCTGGCATCACTGATGATCCTGGGGATTTTCGACAAGCTCGGTATCACCGAAGCGGAAGGCTTTGCCCATCTGCACGGCCTGATCGAATCCACCAAACGCGCCTTCCGCGTGCGTGACACCCACGTCACCGACCCGGACCGTCTGCCGGCGGATCCCCAGTCGTTCCTCGATCCTGCGGTTCTGCAGAAACTGGCCGACGAGATCGACCCGGAGAAAGCCCTGCCCTGGCCCGATCCTGCCAGCCCTGGCGATACCATCTGGATGGGCTGCATCGACGGCGAAGGTCGTGCGGTGAGCTTTATCCAGAGCATCTACTGGGAGTTCGGCTCCGGCGTCGTGCTCGACAGCACCGGCGTCAACTGGCAGAACCGCGGTATCAGCTTCTCGCTCGACCCCAAGGCGCTGCAGGCGCTGGAACCTGGCCGCAAGCCGTTCCACACCCTGAACCCGGCCCTGGCCCGTTTCGACGATGGCCGTGTGATGAGCTACGGCACCATGGGTGGCGAAGGTCAGCCACAAACCCAAGCTGCGGTATTCAGCCGCTACGCCATGCTCGGTCTGCCGCTGCAGCAAGCGGTGACCGCGCCGCGCTGGCTGCTGGGACGCACCTGGGGTGATACCAGCACCACGCTGAAGCTGGAGAGCCGTTTCGATCCGGCACTGATCAATCAGCTGCGTGATGCGGGCCATGAGGTAGAGATGCTGGACGAAGCGTTCAGCGACACCATGGGCCATGCCGGGGCACTGGTGAAACGCCCGGATGGCGTGCTGGAAGGCGCTGCCGATCCGCGCAGTGACGGCTGCGTCGCCGCTCTGTAAGCACTGAGATCCAGCCCCCTGGCCGATAAACGGGGGCTGGATTCTCTTTAACGTTTTCCACAATCCGCGCCCGCCGCCCGCCCTCTCAACACTCCCATCGACAGAACCAACACCACAACGAGCCTGCGCTGCTCATACCGGGCCTTAACGCCGGCTCTGAACTATGCTTGAAAGAATAATAAAACCGGGAGAACGGCCATGGGCACTCGGTATAACAACATTCTCGAAACGGTGGGCCATACGCCCGTTGTGCGCATCAATCACCTGGCTCCACCCGGAGTTAACCTCTACGCCAAACTCGAAGCCTTCAACCCCATGGGGTCGATCAAGGACCGACTCGCTCTGGGCGTTATCGAAGATGCCGAGCGCAGCGGCGCACTGAAACCAGGCCAAACGGTGATTGAAGCCACCAGCGGTAACACCGGCATAGGCCTGGCGATGGTCTGCGCCCAGAAGGGTTATCCACTGGTGGTCACCATGGCGGAGAATTTCAGCGTCGAGCGCCGTCGGATGATGCGTTTTCTCGGCGCCAAAGTGATTCTGACACCGGCCTCCGACAAGGGCAGCGGCATGCTGGCCAAGGCAGTGGAACTGGCTGAAAGCCACGGCTGGTTTCTCTGCCGTCAGTTCGAGAATGAGGCCAATGCGGATTTCCACTCCCGCACCACCGCCGTCGAGATTCTCGATGACTTCAGCGACACCCGGCTAGATTACTGGGTCACCGGTTTCGGCACCGGCGGGACGCTAAAAGGGGTCGCCCGGGTATTAAAAGAGAAGAGCCCCGAGACTCACATTATCGTCTGCGAACCGGACAACTCGCCGCTGCTCGGCAGCCACCAACCGCAACCCAGAAGCGCCAACGGCATGCCCAGCGCCAGCCATCCGAGTTTCCGCCCCCACCTGATGCAGGGCTGGACGCCGGACTTTATCTCCAAGCTGACGGAAGACGCCGCCAACGCCGAACTGATCGATGAGCTGCGCCCCATCGCCGGCAGCGACGCCCTGCAAACCTCACTGGACCTGGCACGCAGGGAGGGAATCTTCTGCGGCATCACCGCCGGAGCCACTATGGCCGGTGGCCTTCAGATCGCCCGCTCAGCGCCACCCGGAACCACGATTCTCTGCATGCTGCCCGATACCGGCGAGCGCTACCTGAGCACACCTCTGTTTGCCGAGATAGAGACGGAGATGACCACCGAGGAGATCGAGATCTCCCGCTCAACCCCCGGCTATCGCTTCGATAAACCCACGGCACCCGCGCCTGCACCGGCGGCCGCACCGACTCCTGCAACGATCAAGGCCACACCTCAAGCCGAACAGTTCCTGGCCGATGCCCTGCAGGACAAGAACAACCCGGTGGTGATGTTCGCGTTGGAGTGGTGTGAGTTCTGCTGGTCCCTGCGCAAGCTGTTCAAACAGTGCAACATCCCCTACCGCTCGGTGGATCTGGATAGCGCCCAGTATCAACAGGACAATCTGGGCGGCAGCATCCGCGCTGCGCTTAACGCACATACCGGCTGCGTCACCATCCCACAGATTTTTGTCGGCGGCGAGTTTGTCGGCGGCTGCACCGAGGTGTTCGACGAGTTCAAGAGCGGTCGTTTCCAGCAGCGGCTGGAAGACTCAAGCGTCAGTTTCGATCACGACGTTTCGGTAGATCCCTACAGCCTGCTGCCTACCTGGCTGCATCCACGCAAATAGCCGCCCTTCGCTAACTCCTTGCTGCTTTCGCTGTTTTAAAACGCTTTTTGATAGACTGAATCGCCCGGCTCAGGAAGGCCGGGCGTTACTCACAATATTAAGAAGACACAGGAGATCAGCATGAGCAGCACCCGAATCGGTTTTATCGGCATGGGCCTGATGGGCGTACCGATGAGCACGAGACTGCTGGAAGCAGGATTCGCCGTCACCGTCTGGAACCGCAACGCCGACAAGTGCCAACCGCTGGCCGAACGTGGCGCCCGGGTTGCCGGCAGCATCGCCGAGCTCTGCGCCAACGTGGATGTGATCATGACCTGCGTCTCCAACACCGAAGCTGTCAGCGAGATCCTGTTCGGCGAACAGGGTATCGCCGATTCAGCGCGGGAAGGACAGGTCTTGATCGATTTTTCCAGTATTGCCCCGGACGCCACCCGCGAGATGGCAAGCCGCTGCGATGAGGAGCTCGGCCTGAAATGGATCGACGCCCCGGTTTCCGGCGGTGTCGCCGGCGCTGAGCAGGGCACCCTGGCGATCATGGCCGGTGGCGATACTGAACTGGTTGAGCGGGTACGGCCATTACTGGAGCCGTTATCCCAGCGAGTCACTCATATGGGCCCTGTCGGTTCCGGCCAGGCCACCAAGATCTGCAACCAGATGCTGGTCTCCTGCAATGTGCTGGTGATGGCCGAGGTGATGGCTCTCGCCGAGCAGTCTGGCGTCGATGCCAGCCGCATTCCCGAGGCACTCAAAGGCGGCTTTGCTGATTCGATCCCGCTGCAACTGACCGGCCCGAAAATGGCCGCGCGCGATTTCGACGAGATCAAATGGCATGTCAAAACCCTGCTCAAGGACCTGGATATGGCCAACGCCCTGGCCAAGGCAAATGGCAGCGCAATTCCGATGGCCGGTCTCGGCGCGGAGCTGATGCGACTGCATGGCAGCAAAGGCTATCTGGAGCAGGATCCGGCAACGCTGGTGGAAGCCTATAGCCGCGCTACTCGTGATGTTTGAACCTGGCTCAACGGTGATTTTAAGCCACTGCGGGTGATCGCGACGGGGGCGTCGCTCCTACTCGAAACCTGCCCGGTGGGCAGAAAGCACGCAAGAAAAAGCCCGCAAACGCGGGCTCAAAAAGGGAACAACATACAACGGTGTAAGCCGCGCAATCAGCGCAGGCCAAGCACATCCTGCATGTCGTAAAGACCTTCAGGACGCGAATCGAGCCAACGGGCCGCACGTACTGCGCCCTTGGCAAAGGTCATCCGGCTGGATGCCTTGTGAGTAATCTCAATGCGCTCGCCTTCGGTGGCGAACAGCACGGTGTGATCGCCCACCACGTCACCGGCACGAATAGTCTCGAAACCGATTTCACGGGCGCTGCGCGGACCAACCTGACCTTCGCGGCCGTAAACGGCACACTCTTTCAGATCGCGGCCCAGTGCATCGGCAACCACTTCACCCATGCGCAGCGCGGTGCCGGACGGGGAATCGATCTTGTTGCGGTGGTGCGCTTCGATCACTTCGATATCGTAACCACTGTCTTCACCCAGCGCCTTGGCGGCCACTTCCAGCAGCTTGAAGCAGAGGTTCACGCCGACGCTCATGTTCGGTGCGAACACGATGGGGATCTCTTTCGCCGCTTCCTGAAGCTGAGCTTTCTGCTCATCGTCCAGACCGGTGGTACCGATCACCATCTTCTTGCCGTTGGCGCGGCAAAAAGCCAGGTTTTCCATGGTTACGCTGGGCATGGTGAAATCGATCAGCAGATCGAAGTCCTGTTTCACCACATCCAGGTCGGCGGCGATCTGTACGTTCAGGCTGCCGACACCGGCCAGTTCACCCGCATCAGCGCCGTTCAGGCTGCTGCCCGGCTCGACGATGGCGGCGGTCAGTTCAGCACCCTCGGTCAGGGTGATCGCCTCGATCAGGGTTTTACCCATACGACCGGCGGCGCCGATCACTGCAATTCTTGTCATGCCTGTTTCCTGTTACAGGGGGCTTTATCGGAGCTGGTATCGCCATCGCAATCCGGCTCCGAATTTTTAATCGTCTGATCCATGGAGAGTGACGGCGTATCGCAGCCGGCGCAACCCACCACAGTAGCCGGTACACCGACCACGGTGGTGTGGGCAGGCACTGCATTGAGCACCACACTGCCGGCACCGACACGGGCACACTCGCCCACTTCGATATTGCCGAGGATCTTGGATCCGGCACCGATCATCACACCCTTGCGGATCTTCGGATGACGATCGCCGCTTTCCTTGCCGGTACCACCAAGGGTGACCGACTGCAGGATAGAGACGTCGTTCTCGATCACGCAGGTCTCACCCACCACGATACCGGTGGCGTGATCGAACATCACACCGTAGCCGATGGTGGCGGCCGGGTGGATATCCACCTGGAAGATGGTGCTGACGCGGCTCTGGATGTAGAGCGCCAGCGAACGCCGGTCCTGCTGCCACATCCAGTGCGCCACACGATGGGCCTGAATCGCCTGAAACCCTTTGAGGTAAAGCAGTACGGTGGAGTATGCCTCCACCGCCGGGTCGCGGGTACACACCGCCTGGATGTCGGCACAGGCCGCTTCGATCAGACCCTCGTCGGCCTCGTAGGCCTGTTCGATGATCTCCCGCAGCGCCATGGCCGACACCACTTCATCCGCCAGTTTGCTGGACAGCAGGAAGGACATCGCCCCCCGCAGGTCCGAATGGCCGATGATGGTGGCATGGTAAAAGCTCGCCAGCAGCGGTTCGTATTCCACGAGCCCACGCGCTTCATCACGGATGCGGGCCCATAACTCATCAACGGAGAGCGGCATTTCGTACATGCTTACCCCCTCACGACGTAAACTGGCCATCGTGTCAGGTCATATCCTCAAAGAACTTCTTCACTGAATCGAAGAAACCGTGTTTTTTCGGGCTGTGCTTGCTCTTACCTTCGTCCATCTCGTCCTGGAACTCCTTGAGAAGCTCCTTCTGACGGCTGCTCAGGCTCACCGGTGTTTCGACCGTGACCTTGACCATCAGGTCGCCGGTGCTGCCGCCACGTACCGGGGCGATCCCCTTGCCACGCAGACGGAACAGTTTACCGGTCTGGGTTTCGGCCGGAATCTTCAGTTTAACGCGGCCATCCAGTGTCGGCACATCAAGTTCGCCCCCGAGTGCCGCATCAACAAAACTGATCGGCACTTCGCAGTATAGATGTTTGCCATCACGCTCAAAGATCGGATGCTGCAACACATTGACCTGAACATACAGGTCACCCGCAGGACCACCATGGGTACCCGCTTCGCCCTCGCCGGTCAGACGGATGCGGTCGCCGGTATCGACGCCGGCCGGAATCTTGACCTGCAGGGTTTTGGTTTCTTCGACACGGCCCTGGCCATGGCAGCTGTTACAGGGATCGGAGATCACCTTGCCTTCACCACGACAGGTCGGACAGGTCTGCTGTACAGAGAAGAAGCCCTGCTGCATGCGCACCTGACCGATACCACCACAGGTGCCGCAGGTCTTGGCGCTGGTGCCCGGCTTGGCGCCGGTACCGTCGCAGACTTCACAACCCACCAGGGTCGGTACTTTCAGGGTTTTCTCACAACCACGAACCGCCTCTTCCAGGTTCAGGTCCAGGTTGTAGCGAAGGTCGGCACCGCGTTGAACGCTGGAACGACGACGGCCACCGCCGCCTCCGCCACCGAAGATGTCACCGAAGACATCGCCGAAGATGTCGGAGAAATCACCGCCACCACCGAAACCACCGCCGCCGAAACCGCCGCCCTGGCCATCGACACCGGCGTGTCCGAACTGGTCATAAGCTGCACGTTTCTGAGCATCGGCGAGCACTTCGTAGGCTTCGCTGATCTCTTTGAATTTGTCCTCGGCCTCTTTGTTATCCGGGTTACGGTCCGGATGGTACTTCATCGCCAAACGGCGGTAGGCCTTTTTGATATCCCGGTCGGACGCATCGCGTGGCACGTCCAGTATTTCGTAATAGTCCTGTTTCGACATGATCCGAATCTGGTCTGGTCAGATGACTCCGCGGGAGCCGGACACGACAGCGCGGGTCACCAGGACCCGCGCTGCCACTCTTTGCTGTTCTCGGACCTGATCGCGCCCCATCAACCCCATAGGGTGTCGAAGCGCGAACCGGTCATAAGAGGTAGCGAACGCTTACTTCTTGTCGTCCTTAACCTCTTCGAACTCAGCGTCGACCACGTCGTCGGCAGAGTCCTTCGCAGTCTGCTCGCCCGCTTCAGCACCAGCACCCTGCTGCTCAGCTTCGGCGTACATCTTCTGCGCCAGGGAGGACAGCGCTTCGGTCAGCGCTTCAGTCTTGCTTTCGATCGCTTCTTTGTCAGAGCCTTTCAGCGCTTCTTCCAGTGCGGAAACCGCACCTTCGATCGCTTCTTTCTCTTCAGCGGTCGCTTTGTCGCCAGCGTCCTTCAGAGTCTTGTTAGCAGTGTGAACCATGGCATCGCCCTGGTTACGTGCTGCGGTCAGCTCTTCGAACTTTTTGTCTTCTTCGGCGTGCGCTTCGGCATCGTTAACCATCTGATCGATTTCGTCATCGGACAGACCGGAAGAGGCCTTGATCACGATGGACTGATGCTTACCGGTCGCCTTGTCTTTGGCAGACACGTTCAGGATACCGTTGGCATCGATGTCGAAGGTCACTTCGATCTGCGGAATACCGCGCTGTGCCGGCGGGATGTCGGCCAGGTCGAAACGACCCAGGGACTTGTTCTGTGCCGCCTGCTTACGCTCACCCTGAACCACGTGAATGGTTACAGCGGTCTGGTTGTCTTCAGCAGTAGAGAACACCTGCGACTTCTTGGTCGGGATGGTGGTGTTCTTCTCGATCAGCGGAGTCGCCACGCCACCCATGGTTTCGATACCCAGGGTCAGCGGGGTTACGTCCAGCAGCAGAACGTCTTTTACATCACCAGACAGTACCGCACCCTGGATGGAAGCACCAATCGCAACGGCTTCATCCGGGTTCACGTCTTTACGCGGCTCTTTGCCGAAGAACTCGGAAACCGCCTTCTGAACCATCGGCATACGGGTCTGACCACCGACCAGGATCACTTCGTCGATCTCAGAACCGGACAGGCCCGCGTCTTTCAGTGCAGTGCGGCAAGGCTCCAGGGAGCGCTGAACCAGCTCTTCAACCAGGGATTCCAGCTTGGCACGGCTAACCTTGACGTTCAGGTGCTTAGGACCGGTAGCGTCAGCGGTGATGTACGGCAGGTTAACGTCGGTAGACTGTGCAGAAGACAGTTCAACCTTGGCTTTCTCAGCCGCTTCTTTCAGACGCTGCAGCGCCAGCGGATCGTTGTGCAGGTCGATGCCGCTCTCTTTCTTGAACTCATCAGCCAGGTAATTGATCAGCTTAAGGTCGAAGTCTTCACCACCGAGGAAGGTATCACCGTTGGTAGCCAGTACTTCGAACTGGTGCTCACCGTCCACATCAGCGATTTCGATGATGGAGATATCGAAAGTACCACCACCCAGGTCGTATACGGCGATGGTCTTGTCACCCTTGGACTTGTCCATGCCGTAAGCCAGCGCAGCTGCGGTCGGCTCGTTGATGATACGTTTTACTTCAAGACCTGCGATCTTACCGGCATCTTTGGTGGCCTGACGCTGAGAGTCGTTGAAGTAAGCCGGAACGGTGATAACCGCTTCGGTAACCGCTTCACCGAGGTAATCCTCAGCGGTTTTCTTCATCTTCTTCAGCACTTCGGCAGAGATCTGCGGCGGAGCCATCTTCTGGTCTTTAACCTGGACCCAGGCATCGCCGTTGTCTGCTTCGATGATCTTGTAAGGCACCATCTTGATATCTTTCTGGACCACGTCGTCCTTGAAACGACGACCGATCAGACGCTTGATGGCGAACAGGGTGTTATCCGGGTTGGTAACCGCCTGACGCTTGGCCGGCTGACCGACCAGAGTTTCGCCATCACCGGTGTAAGCGATGATGGACGGGGTGGTGCGATCGCCTTCAGCGTTTTCGATTACTTTGGTCTTTTCACCTTCAAGGATAGCCACACAGGAGTTGGTGGTTCCGAGGTCGATACCGATGATCTTGCCCATGTTTGACTCCACTATATTCTTTGCTTCACCCGCCGCGGCGGGGATAACTGTCGTGATTCGATGAAACTCTATATGGGTCTGGCATTTTCTATTTCAAGCCAGACTGTATGGCTTTTTCGCCAGTTTCAGCCTTTGGCTACCATAACCATCGCCGGACGGATCAAACGACCGTTCAGCAGGTAACCTTTCTGCATCACCGCAACAACGGTATTCGGCTCAGCGCTCGGGTCTTCCACCATGGACATCGCCTGGTGGTGCTCCGGATTAAACGCTTCACCTTTCGGATCTACCGTTTCAACGTTGAACTTGCCCATGCCGTCCAGGAACAGCTTGTGGGTCATCTCAACGCCTTCTTTCAGGCCCTTGGTCGCCTCATCATCGGCCTGACAGGCTTCGATGGCGCGTTCCAGAGAATCCACTACTGGCAGCAGTTCACCGGCGAATTTTTCCAGCGCGAACTTGCGCGCTTTTTCCACGTCCTGCTCGGCGCGACGGCGCACGTTCGCCATTTCGGCCTGGGCCCGCGGCTGAAGCTCAGCGAGCTGCTTTTGCAGGTCAGCGATTTCCGCTTCGGCCTGGGCCAGCTGCTCTTTCAGCGTCTCAGCGTCTACAGCCTCTTCGCCCTGGATTTCGACGTCGTCTGCCGCCGGCTCCAGAATCTGCTCCGGCTGCGCCTCTTCGGGGGTTTCAGTCTGCTTCTGCTGTTCGTCTGACATCGCGTTGTCTCTCCACAGATGTGTTGTAACGGGTACTGGCCTCCTATATGGGGCTATCCGAAAATGATTCAAGGGTATTTTTTGAGGGAATTTTGTACAGCAGGATTGCAGGGCGAGAACAAATGGCTTATACATAAAACACTGTATAAATAACCATGACTTTTTAATCATGAGCAGGCCGTTATGCTTACCCTTCTGAGCATTCGCAACTACGCCATCGTTGACCAACTGGACCTGGAACTGAAGCACGGCATGACCGTGGTCAGCGGTGAAACCGGGGCCGGTAAATCCATCATGCTGGACGCCCTGGGCCTGGCCCTGGGAGATCGCGCACAAAGCGATTGCGTCCGCGAAGGCGGCGAACGCGCCGAGATCAGTGCCTGCTTCGATGTCAGCGCTCTGGCCGAAGCGCGCGCCTGGCTGAGCGAGCATGATCTCGAAGCAGACGGTGAATGCCAGCTACGCCGGGTAGTGACTACTGAAGGCCGCTCCCGCAGCTTTATCAACGGTCGGCCAACGCCGCTGACACAGGTGCGCGAACTGGGTGAACTGCTGGTAGATATTCACGGCCAGCACGAACATCAGCGCCTGCTTAAGAAAGAACATCACCGCACCCTGCTGGATGAGTTCGCCGCCCAAACCGACCTCGCCGAGCAGGTGCGCCGCACCTTCCACCGCTGGCGTCGCCTCGATACCGAGCTGACCCAGCTGACCGAACAGAGCGAAGAGCAGACCGCACGCGTGCAGCTGCTTTCCTACCAGGTCGAGGAACTCGATCAGTTGGGCCTTGAGATCGGCGAGTTGAGCGAGCTTGAAGAGGAGCAGCGCGTTCTCGCCAACGCCGGCGAGATCCTCACCACCGGCCAGCAGCTGATTAACCTGACCTCCGACAGCGATGGCGACAGCGAAAACTGCCTCAGCCTGCTCAACCACTGTCAGCATCTGCTGGATAGCCTCGGTTCTCAGGCGCCGGCGCTGCAGCAGGCCGCAGAGATGATCGCCAGCGCCCAAATTCAGGTAGACGAAGCCAGCCGTGAAATCCGCGGCTATATGGACTCTGTAGAGATCAACCCTGAGCGTCAGCAGGAGGTCGAGGACCGCCTCAGCAGCATCTATGACATCGCCCGTAAACACCGTATCAACCCGGAAGATATTCCCGAATTCCACGAGAAACAGCGTGAAGAGTTGGGTAGCCTGCACCGCAGCGACGACGAGCTGGAAGCACTTGAGCAAGCAGTAAAAGAGGCACAGCAGGAATACCTTTCAGCCGCGGGACAACTCAGCCTGGCACGTCAGCAGGCGGCAGAACAGCTCAGCAAATCAGTAGACGAACAACTTCATGGGCTGGGCATGGCGATGGCCAGCTTTGTCGCCTGCCTGACACCCCTGGACCCGAGCCGCTATAACGCCAGCGGCCTGGAAGAGGTGGAGTTCCTGATCAGCGCCAACAAGGGGCAGCCTGCCCGTTCACTGGCCAAAGTTGCCTCCGGTGGTGAGCTTTCCCGTATCAGCCTGGCGATCCAGGTAGTGACCGCCCAGACCTCGAGTACGCCGACGTTGATCTTCGATGAGGTGGACGTGGGTATCGGCGGCGCCATCGCAGAAGTAGTCGGCCGTATGCTGCGGGAGCTGGGCGAGCGGGCGCAGATCCTCTGTGTTACTCACCAGCCACAGGTGGCATCTCAGGGCCATCAGCACTTGTTTGTCAGCAAGGATTCGCAAGGCGAGCTGACCCGCACCCGCATCGATATGCTGTCGCGGGATCGCCGGGTGGAAGAGGTCGCGCGCATGCTTGGCGGTATCGATATCACCAACACCTCACGCAAACACGCCAAAGAGATGCTGAAGTCAGCCTAACCCAGATCTCGCTCCCCTTTGTAGGAGATGCGCATCCAAAGGGCATAAAACCCTCGTACCGATTGAACCCGCCACGGCGGTGATTCAAAGCCGCAGCAGCAAACGACAGGCAATAAAAAACCGATCGCATTGGATCGGTTTTTTTATCGCTATGCGAAGCAATTAATGCTCTTCGCAGCCATCCTTGCAGACGCCGTACAGATAAAGCGTACGGTCGGTCACTGAGAAGCCGAGGTCATCGGCGATGGCGTTGAAACGATCGGTCAATTCCGGATCGACAAACTCGCGGACGCGGCCGCATTTTACGCAAACCACATGGTCGTGATGCTCATCACGCGCGAGCTCGAATACCGAGTGACCACCCTCAAAGTGGTGACGCGATACCAGGCCGGCCGCTTCAAACTGAGTCAACACGCGGTAGACAGTGGCCAGGCCAACGTCTTCACCGGTTTCCATCAACATCTTGTAGATGTCTTCAGCTGAGAAATGCTGTCCTTCGCCTGCACGTTCCAGGATCTGGTAGATCTTCACCCGCGGCAGTGTGACTTTAAGTCCAGCTTTACGCAGCTCCTGATTTTCGAGGGCCATATTCTTATCTCTAATCGCTATGCGGTTCACAAAATGCAATGTTAGACTTCATTATCTTTTTTTATGGGCGAAAACGGAAGTCATTTACAGATGCGAAAGGTTTTGATGAGTGTAGCACTGGCCACCCTGGTCAGCGCCTGTTCTGAATTCCCCGGCGTTTACAAGATCGATATCCCTCAGGGAAACGTTGTAACACAGGAGATGATTGATCAGCTTCGCCCCGGTATGACCCAGAGCCAGGTACGCTACATCATGGGTACACCACTGATCACTGATACATTCAGCCCCGACCGCTGGGACTATCTATACAGCTTCAAGCCCGGCGGCGGCGATCGCGTTCAGGAACGCGTTTCACTGAACTTTACCGATGGCAAACTGAGCGGCCTTTCCGGCGACTTCCGCCCCGGCGCCGGCGACCAGTAAGCCTCTACAGCAGGCCGGTTATTCGCCGCCGGCCTGCGGTTCTTCCTTATCCTTCTGCGCTTTCAACTTCGCGGCACGCTTTGCCCGAGCCTCTTTCGGATCGGCAATCAGCGGACGATAGATCTCCACCCGATCACCAGCATTCAGCACCTGCGAACGCGGATCCCGAATCGCCTTGCCGAACACACCCATCGGATCACTGTCCGGATCGATCTGGGTAAACTGCTCCGCGATACGTGATTTGATCACCGCATCATAGGCTGTCGCGCCCTCTTCCACCTGCACGGCCACAATTTTCTGCTCATGCGGCAGCGCGTAAGCCACTTCAACCGTAATCATCCCGCCTACCTCAACCGTAAACCTGATCGGCGCGGGAGACGAAGGCATCCACCAGCGTCGTCGCCACCGAATTGAACACCTTGCCCATCGCGATACCGGTCAGCTTGCCGGAAAACTCGAAGTGCATATTCAGCTCTACCTTGCTGGCCTCGTCACTGAGCGGTGTGAAGGTCCAGATGCCGGTGAGGGACTTGAACGGTCCCTCCACCAGCGTGATCTCCATCCGCTTCGGACGCTGTAGATAGTTGCGGGTGGTGAAATGATATTTCAAACCACCCTTGGCCAGGTAAAGCGTCGCCTCCAGCGTATCCTCGGATTCAAACACCACCTCGGTGGAAGAACACCAGGGCAGGAACTCCGGATAACGACGCACATCGTTGACCAGTTCAAACATCTCCTCCGCAGTGTGCAACACCAGTGCACTGCGGTTTACCTGAGCCATAGCCGCTCCTATCTACCTACTTAACCAGCGAGCTTCTGATATAGATTCAACGCGAACACCACCGCAACCGCCGCTGGCGATATATAGCGGAGCACGAAGCGCCAGATCAAATAAATCCCAGAAGAACGCAATGCCAATTCATCTTCCGTCATCTCTCGCGGCAGATACCAGCCGACAAAGATCGCCACCAAGAGTCCGCCCAAGGGCAGCATGATATTAGCCGTGAGGAAATCAAGGAAGTCGAACGCCGTCATGCCAAACAGTAACAGATCGGAGGTCAGGTTAAACGACCCCAGGGCGAGTAGGCCCAGAGCCCAGACCAAAAAGCCGAGAATGCTTGCCGCCGTGATTCGCTTAACGCCCAGCTTTTCCACCAGCCAGGCCGCCCCCGGCTCCATCAGCGAGATCGCTGAGGTCCAGGCGGCAAAGCCAACCATCAGAAAGAACAGGAAGCCAAACACCTGGCCACCCGCCATCTGACTAAATGCCACTGGCAGCGTGATAAACATCAGGCCAGGACCCGCACCAGGATCCAACTGGTTGCCGAACACGATCGGGAAGATAGCCAAACCCGCGACCAATGCCACCAGGGTATCCAGACCGGCGATCATCAACACCGTACCGCCGATGGAATCCTTTTTACCCATGTAGGAACCGTAGGCCATGATACAGCCCATCCCCAAGGACAGGGTGAAGAAGGCGTGCCCCATCGCCACCAGCACCGCCTCCCAAGTAAGCGCTTCAGGCTTGAAATGGAAGAGAAAATCCCAGCCCTGGGAGAAGTAGCCACTATTAATGGAATAGCCGAGCAGAACGAACAGCAGCACGAACAGCAGAGGCATCAGCACGCGGGTTGCGCGCTCCAACCCCTTATTAACGCCACCAGCGATCACCATCATCACCAACACCACGAACACCGTGTGCCAGATCAGCAGGGTTTTAGGGTCTTCCAGCAAAGCGGCAAACACCTGGCCCGCCTGATCACTGCCCAGGCCGATAAACTTGCCACTCCCCATGCCGGCGATGTAATACAGCACCCATCCCGCAACAACGGAATAGAAGGAAAAGATTAAGAACCCGGCCAGAACACCCAACCAGCCAACCCCAGCCCAACGACCGTGATGTCCGGCTTCATAGGCCGCTTCTCGCATGGAGTTGATCGGGCTCTGTCGCCCGCGCCGCCCCACTAACACCTCTGCCATCATGATCGGCACACCGACCAATAAAATGCAGACAAGGTAAACCAGTACGAAGGCTCCGCCTCCGTTCTCACCGGCGATATAAGGGAACTTCCAGATATTCCCCAGACCGACAGCGGACCCTGTAGCCGCCAGGATAAACATCCAGCGGTTAGCCCAGGCCCCGTGAATAGACTGCTTGTTTTGCATTACTCTCACTCTGGTTTTACTTCAGGCGCGCAATTGTTCATGTTTCAGTCAACGGTAGCAACCTCAGAGACCAAAATGCGCCATATTTCCTGACCAGTCGGGCAAACTTCTTCCCGCTTTCCTTGTACCGGGCCCGGCCGTATAATCGCGCCCCATGGCAAAAAAGAAAAAGGCTCCAGGCGGAAACACCATCTGCCTCAATAAACGTGCGAAGCACGAATACATCATCGAGCAGAAGTTCGAGGCCGGCGTGTCCCTGACGGGATGGGAGGTCAAGAGCCTGCGCGAGGGTCGTGCACAGCTGGTCGACTCCTACGTGGTCTTCAAGGACAACGAAGCTTGGCTCGTCGGCGCGCACTTCACACCGCTACTAACCGCATCGACTCACGTCGTGGCCGATCCGCGCCGTGACCGCAAGCTGCTGCTGCACGCCAAAGAGATCGATCGTCTCGTGGTTGCCGTAGAGGCCAAGGGTCACACCTGTGTGGCACTGGCGCTGTACTGGAAGAACGGCCGCGTTAAGTGCGAAATCGCTCTCGTGAAAGGTAAGAAACTTCACGACAAGCGTGCGTCAGAAAAAGAGAAAGATGCGAACCGCGAAAAGCAGCGGGCCATGGCAGTGCATAAGGCGTAAGAACTTATTGCCCTTTCATGTTGTCTACTGATCGCGTAAACTTCGCGCTCTTATCCGGGGGTGACTTGGCTTCGACGCCGATTACGAACCCTTGGGTGCATGCCGAGAACGTGATGATTCTCGTAAATCCCTCATCACACTAGTTATAGTTGCAAACGACGATAACTACGCTCTAGCAGCTTAAGTCTGCTAGCGCCGCACTCTAAGGTGTCTGTAACTCAGAGGTTAGCGGTGTCATTCGAGACAGAATCGCCTGGATGCTTCGCCCTAAGCTGAACGGTTAAAACTAAAAGGGCTCGCCCACAACGCCCTGGCTCTCGGGTCGTGACGGGTTAACCTAATAGAGCAGCCTAAGCATGTAGATCTCGAGGCAGAGGATTGGCGGACGCGGGTTCGAAACCCGCCACCTCCACCAAATTGCTAAAGTTAAAAGCCTGTCTTTGACAGGCTTTTTTCGTTTCTGGCACCTGCCAACCTTCCTAAGTGTCGAAAAAGTGTCGAAAACCTAATTAAGGTAAGGATAAGATCATCGATCTTAGTTCTTCCGCTGACCCTCGCTAAACGTCAGCTCGACAGGATCGCTTGAGAATGGAATCCCTTGTAACTGCAATATCAGATCCCGGTATCATTCACGACGTAGCAATTGCAGTAGTTGCTAGCTTAATAGTCGCGCTTCTCATGAAGCTTGGCACCCCTTTAAAAACAGGGGTCGATGGAAGCTCAAAATTTCTCCGCAAGATAAAGAGAAATAACAAAGCAAAGTACCTGAGGAAAATAAAACGTCGAAGACGAGATCCAGCTGAGATCACGCTACAAGCGATAAAGACCTACACCTACCTCTCATTATTCATCCTTTCTTTCGGCATTTACGTGCTGCTTGTATTCGTGCTGGTTGCAAATGGTGGAAGTGCAGAAGCGAGAGAGTTAAGGCCTTACATCGCATTACCTATCTATATTTTCGAAATACTTTGGTTGTTTGCCCACCCAGATCTATTTGAGCTTGTGAAGAGAAGGCGCCGCCTTTTCAAATAGGGTTAGCCAAAGGCGAGAAGCGAAAGGCGAGAAGCGAATCGCATCCCGAAGATGATCGATATTTTCCGTCAAACGCTTCTCATCCTGCTCCTCCCTCAGATTTCAAGCAGATTCAGCGACAAGTCCAGTCTGCTGCGATACTCTTGAGCCAGCTCCTCGGAGGCATCAAAACACAGCTGCGCCAAGCTTTGAGACCAGGCTAGATAACCCTCAACCTTCGCCTCAGGCCAGCTACCCGGTATCGCTGCGATGTTGCTGCAATGATCAGCCAGTTTGAGCAGTTTCACGTCCCTGGACGCGGTTTTAAGGTGACTTATCTGTTCAGCCCGGCGCTCTTCCAGTGTCAGCGTTTTGTCATCAGTCACAGCAAGAATCAATGACAGGGTCCGATCAGAAAACTCTGTTTTGAGTTCCTCTTTACTGGTATCGGTGTCTTCCAGAATGTCGTGCAAAACCGCTGCCTGCAGTAACCCCTGATCGCTAACACCCGCCACTTCCGAGAGAAGGTAAGCCACCTCGATCAGGTGGTTTATATAGGGAGAGCCATCGTACTTGCGGGTCTGGCTTCGGTGTTTCCGCGCGGCCAATTCCAGTGCTTTCAGCAGATCTCGGTTAACTTCGCTTCGCATCTTATTATTCCCCACCTTGGCCTCCCATCCCTTTCAGCTGCGCTTGGATTACCGCCGTTAAGCATCCTTGGCCAGCGTTTCTCTCAAGCGTTGTCGCATCCTGTCTATCGTCTCAGGTATCAGATCCTGCAACGCCACGAAATACCCTTCAGCGCCAGTCAGTTCACCCTCAGCCGCCAGCTTTTCCAACGATCTCAGTCGCTCGGATACGGCCAGGGCACCAAGCGCATCAGCCTCACCCGCCAGACGGTGGGCGAGCTCGCCGGTTTCGTAGCTGTCGTGATCCTGAATACTCTGGCGCAGCTGCGCCTCACTCTGTTTATAACTTGCCGCAAAGGTATCGACCAAACCGCTCAGACGGTGATCGCCCAGTGCGGTCAAATGGGCATCGAACAGACCTATATCCAGCAGTTCCTCGGTTAACTCTCTCTGCGGCGCATCTGCTTCCGCACACTCGGGCTGCGGGCTAAGGCCCTGGCCGATGGTTTGGTAGAGCCTGGCCATTTTCAGCGGTTTGGCCACAACGCCGACCATGCCAGCGTCCAGGTATTGCTGTATATCCTGTGGCTGAACGCTGGCGGTCAGTGCGATTACCGGGGTGTTCCGGTTGGGGCCTTCTAATTGCTTCAGACGCTGACAGACTTCCACACCGCTAAGGCCCGGCAGATGCACATCGAGCAGGATCAGATCATAGGGCTGGGCCATCGCCTGCTTAAGCCCGTCCCGCCCGTTTGCGGCGAGACTAACCTTGTGGCCATCGCCCTGGAGCAACTCTATCGCTACCTGCTGGTTTACCGGCATATCCTCAACCAGCAGGATGTGCAGCGGTGCCACGGGGTGGTTAGGGCCGCCATCGGCCGCCTGCAGATCTGCGGTACTCTGAGAACTCGCCTGCTTGATCACCGGTATTTCAAACCAGAAGCAGCTGCCCTCACCTTCGACGCTGGTAACGCCTATCTGACCGCCCATGGCATCAACCAGCTTGCGGCTGATCGCTAATCCAAGGCCAGTACCACCAAAACGACGCGTAATACTGGGGTCGGCCTGGCTGAAGCGTTCGAAAATATGCACCCGATACGCTTCGGGGATGCCTATGCCTGTGTCTTTGATCTCAAACCTGATCCAGCACTGATAGTTTAAACCGGCAGAGTCTCGGTCCTCAGCGGCGCTAACGCACACATCGACACTGCCCTGTTCGGTAAATTTGATGGCGTTGGAGACCAGGTTGGAGAGGATCTGCCGTAAGCCGCCGACGCTGGCCTGGCAGTTATCGATCACGCCAGGATCAATATGGGTGTTCAGATCTACACCCTGCTCCTGCGCCTGGGCGGAAAACAGCAGGCAGGTGGAGTTGACCACGCTGCGCAACGAGAACGCGGTCACCTCCGGCGTGAAGGCGCCCTCTTCAAGTCTGGCGTAATCGAGCAGACCATTGAGGATCTCCAGCAGCGCTTCCCCGGAGCTATACACGGTATTGAGCTTCTGGCGCTGCTCCAACTCCTGGGTATTGCGCAGCAGCAGCTCCACCATGCCCAGGATACCGTTCAGCGGGGTACGGATCTCATGGCTCATGGTGGCCAAAAACTGGCTTTTCGCCTGGTTCGCCGCCTCCGCTGCTTCCTTGGCGGTCTGCAAACTGGCGGTACGCCGGTTCACCTGCTCCTGCAGCTGATCACGGTTAAACAGCAGCTCTCGCTCCGCTTCATCCCTGCGGCGATTATCCTCAAGTACTGCCAGGCGCATCTCATTGATGGCGTTCACCACCTCGTCGATCTCATCGGAGGGCGTATCGCTGCGTTTCTGTGTCAGCACCAGCGGTTCATTGCCTGCGCCCGCCTGGCCAAGACGCCGGGTATAACTGGCCATACGCTCCAGGTAACGGGTCACCTTTAGGTGCACGATGATCAACAGAACGATGGCATTGAACAGGATTAACAGCGACTGGTAAGCAAAGATCTCCAGCGCCGAGTGCGCCAGCCGCTGACTGATCGCGGGCATATTGTGGAACACGGTCAGGCTGCCAAGATCACGGGGCGGTTCGCCATTGGCCGAGATATAGGTCAGCGGGAACCGGTCTCGGCGGGCCTCGCTATTGTCGAGACTGCTCAGGTCGCCGAGCACGATATCCTCGGGCCAGTCGGTGGAGCTCAGGCTCACCGTGTTCACATCAGGGAAGTTAAGAATGCCCTGCAGCAACAGTTCCACCTGGTCCCGGTCCAGGTTCCAGAGGCTCTTTTCCAACCCCTGCACGTTGGATGAGGCGATAAACTCCAGCCGCTCCTCGATCTTGGCCTTCTCTTCGGCGTAGTCAAAATAGAACTGGGCCGCTGTGGATAAAAGCGCCAGGGTGACACTGAACAGCAGAAAGTATTTAAGTATCCGAAAGGCCAGCGGATGCTCGCCCTGATAACTGAACGTTTTAGAGGTGCGTGAGACGCGTTTAATCATCGGGAAACACCGGACAAACAGAGGTTAACGGCAAGCACAAACCAACTACTCCGCATCGATCGCCTGCATATAACGTCGACTGAATTCGCCCATCAGCCGGTCGACCTCACCGCTGTCCTGCATCTGTTTGAGCGCTGCGTTCACCTGCGGCATATGTTTGATCAGCGGCGATTTACGCGAGATACCGATATACCAGTGTTCAATGGTCAGGGGCTTTTCGATGTAGCCCAACTGAGGCTCATACCCCAGCTTTTTCGCCTGTAACGGGCCACCGTAAATCCCCAGCGGCATCAGGTCGATACGTCCACTGACCAGCTTAGCGAAGTTCTGCTCACCGCTGGAGACATGCTCGACCCGCATGTAGCGCGCCATCAGTGCATCTTCATCGGCACCAAAGGTATCCCCAAACAGCATGCCCACCGCCTTGCCACGCAGATCTTCCCAGCTGTTCCAGCTGACCGGGTTATGCAGGCTGTAGAAGAAAACCACCGGCTCGGCAACGACAGGATCGGCAGAATAAAGGATGTAGCTTTCGCGTTGCTTCAGTTTGTACAGCGCGGCGATCACATCGATATTGCCCTTCTCTGCCTCTTTCAGACAACGCTTCCAACTCTCTTCCTGGTGCAGACTGACGCCGTAGCCCAGTCCTTCAAAAATACGTTGCACCACGGTGGCTGATACACCATGGATCTCACCGTTTTCAACCCAGGAGATCGGCGGATAAATAGGATGGCTGCACACGGACACCTGGGGCCTGGCGCGAGGATCAGCCTGAGCCTGGTCCAACGTTAGAAAGAGCGTGGAAAGCAGCATGGACGCCGCCAGCAAACGCCTAGACAGCATCCCCCTGATCAAAGCTTAGCGCCCGCTCGCTGGCGAAAGCAGGTAACCCACACCGTGGACAGTGACGATCTGCTGAGTATGACTGGCATCCTCACGCAGCTTTTTACGCAGGCGTGCTACCAACACATCGATACTGCGGTCGGTGGCGTCCCAGGCACGGTGCTTAAGTCTGTCCATGAGCTGATCACGAGACATGGTCTTGCCGATGTTCTGCAGCAGTACCTGCAGCAACTGATACTCGCCTTCGGTCAGCTGTACCGTCTCGCCATCATCCCCGAGTAGCAAGCGTCGGTGCGCATCCAGGTTCCAGCCGCCCACCCGGATCGATTCGGTCTCTGCATCCCGGGTTTCCAGGCTGCGTAGCCGCTGAACCCGGCGCACCAGATTTTTCACCCGGGCGAGTATTTCCCGTGGATTGAAAGGCTTGGCGACATATTCATCGGCACCGCACTCCAGCCCGATAATACGGTCCAGCTCATCCTGCCGACCGGTCACCAGAATGATGCCGATTTCGGAGCCGGTGCGCAGTTCGCGGGTCAGTGTCAGACCATCCTTACCCGGCAGGCGGATATCCAGCAACACCACGTCGAACGGCTCCCGCGCCAGCAGCTCTTCCGCCTGTTCGGCGTTGGCGGCGCTGAACACCGCATAACCCTCTTCTTCGAAATAACTGACCAGTGTCTGACGGATCACATCCGAGTCATCGACGACGAGAATTTTTGCATCGGATGTCAGCATCGCGCTCTTTAAACCTTTCCATTTCACCACCACGACCGCGGATCCGACCATGGCTGTTACAAACCAGTTACAAATTATTCGCCAGCTTTCGCGCTTTGCAACGCTCTTTCAGCGATCTGTGAGCAGGCATATCAGTACCTACGCCGCAGGATTCAGACCGATTCACGCCACGTTCTGGGCTTATCTGCGGCTATTTTACCGCCTTCACCCAGCGTTACATATCTATCACAACCTGTTACCGACCGTTTGATACTGAGCGACATCAAGCTGATACAACTAGCCACACTGAAAGAAAATATTTTTCTCCGGGGTTTTAGGCCACTGGCCAAAGATCAAAAAGACTCCAGAAAGGAGCAGCGGAGAAAACTGCCTCGAACAGGCTGTTGAAAATCTATCTGCGTTGCCGGATACGTCGTTAAAAACAGGCTAAAAATGCTCATTTAGTTCACTAAACTGCGCTTTTTCTCCTGTCTTTGCCTAGTCCCGGCTGCCTCGATAACGTTTTTCAACACCCTGTTAAGTCGATTCTCAGCCGGACTGAACTCCGGCCGAAAAGCGCCCCTCGTGTAGCGATACCCATCAACATCCGAGAGAGAGACACCTATGGCTAACAAACAGGTGGTTAAGGAACAGGAATCCAGGCTACCGAGCCTGCCTCTGGCGCTGATCCCGATCGTCACCACGCTGCTCATTCTGGGCATTCAGATCTTCCACTTCGGTGATTTCACACCGCACGTCCCGCTGGCTATCGGCATCGCCGTAACCGCGCTGGTCGGTATCAAGCAGGGTATGGGCTGGAACAAGATTGAGGAGGGGATCTTCCATGTTGTTCACGTTTCCATGCAGTCGATCGCGATTCTGATCTGCGTCGGCATGATCGTGGGTATCTGGATCGCCAGCGGTACCGTGCCCACACTGATTTACTACGGCCTGAACTTCGTATCCCCGCAGCTGTTCCTGGCTACCGCCATGGTGCTCTGCTCAGTGGTATCCGTGGCTCTGGGCACCTCCTGGGGTACCGTGGGTACCGTGGGCCTGGCGCTGATGGGCATCGGCGCCGGCTTCGATATCCCGATGTACTGGACCGCCGGCGCTGTGGTTTCCGGCGCGTTCTTCGGTGACAAGGTGTCACCGCTGTCCGATACCACCAACCTGGCTCCGGCCGTCACCGGTACCGATCTGTTTGCCCATATCCGCAACATGATGCCGACCACTATTCCGGCCATGCTGATCGCCTTCGCGATCTACCTGATTGCCGGCTTCGTGCTGTTCAGCCCGGAAGATTCTTCCCTGGAGCGCATTCAGCTGATCACCGAAGGGCTGCAGGCCAACTTCACCATTTCTCCCTGGCTGATCCTGCCTGCGTTGCTGGTTATTCTGCTGGCCGTTAAGCGCATGCCGCCGGTACCTTCACTCTTTGCCGGTGCACTGGCCGGTGCGGCTACCGCTGCTATCGCCCAGGGCGCAGGTCTGCATGATATCTTCACCTACGGCAACAGCGGCTACTCCATCGAAAGCGGCGTCCGCGAGATCGACAGCCTGCTGAACCGTGGCGGCATCCAGTCCATGATGTGGACCATCTCCCTGGTGCTGATCGCCCTGGGCTTTGGTGGCGCACTGGAAAAAACCCGCTGCTTGGAAGCAATCGTGACCGCGATTATCCGCCGTGTGCGCGGTTTTGCCGGCGTCCAGCTGTCTGCTTCCTGCACCTCCATGGCGACCAACCTGGTGGCAGGCGACCCGTACCTCTCCATCGCCCTGCCGGGCCGCATGTACGCGCCGGTTTATCGCGGCATGAAGTACTCGCCGCTGAACCTGTCCCGTGCGCTTGAAGAGGGCGGCACCCTGATCTCTCCGCTGATTCCGTGGAACGCCGGTGGCGCCTTCGTGATCACCGGTCTGGGTCTTGGCATTGCCGACGGCAACATGGAGAACCTGCTCTACATCCCGCTGGCCTTCGCCTGCTGGATCTCTCCGCTGATCGGTATCATATACGCCTACTCGGGACTGTTCTCTCCGCGCGCCAGCCAGGAAGAGATCGATGAGTGGGAAGAGAAAGGCGAACTGGTTGCCGATATGGATAACCTGGGCAACCTGGGCAACAGAACCGCTTCACCCTCAGGCGCCGCCACCAGCACCAGCTGATAGCCGCCAGCGTTGAAGCCAAACAGAAAAGGAGCCGAAATGGGCTCCTTTTTCTTATGCGCTACAGGGAAAACGATCACTGTACCGATTTTTTATTGGCGTCTTCCCGTGAGCGGGAACGCCAGCCGACCAGCCCGCAAACCACACTCAGCACCAGCGCACTGCCGGAGACAAATTTCAGGGTCGTCCGGTCATTTTCCAGCTGCTGCACCAGTGCCGGCTCAGCCTGGCTGATATCCGCATCGCTGGGGATCTTGGAGAAGCTCCAGATCGACATCATCAGCAGGCACAGGCCCATCGCGTACATGAACTCTTTCATCTCAATCTCGCCGAGGTTGCAGTTAGGCGCCCAAGATAACACTCACTGGCGGCAAGCGCCCATAATCTGGCGCAAGGCTTTACCGGTCTTGGCTGAGGATCTCTGTATCAGCCTCGTTCTCTGCGTGGCAGCCACTCTTTGTAGAAACCGCTAGCTGTTTTCACGCAGAAAACCGCCCACCGCTTCAACGACCGGCACACCGGGTGTGAATACCTTGATGCGACCTTCCCGGCCGCGGATCAGGGTTTCCGCCACCAGACGCACTGTGCCCGGTTCAGCCCCCTTGGCGGTCGATTCATCGATCAGAATCCGCGTGCCGTACACCTTGTTGACCTGCTCAAGGCGGGCCGCCAGGTTCACCGTGTCGCCATGCACGGTGTAGTTAGCCCTGTCGCTGGCACCAACCACACCGGCGATCATCGGCCCGGTACAGATACCTATACGGCACTGTAGCTTGCGCCCGGCATAAGTGTTCTGGTCGATCCGTTCGATGATTTTATTGGCGGCTCTGATCGCGCGTCGCTCATGCTGTTCCAGTGGCAGCGGCACATTGAAGATAGCCAGCACCGCATCTCCCTGGAACTGGGTAATCACTCCGCCCTCCTCTTCGAGGCACTCGGCGACCATGGTGAAATAGCTGTTCAACACATCGACAATTTCAGCCGGCCTTATCTGCTGGGCCAGTTGGGTGAACCCCTGCAGATCACAGAACAGTACCGTTGCCTCCACCTCCTGAGGCTCCAGCACGCCGCGGCCCCTTAGCAGACGCTTCGCCACGGTATCCGGCACGTAGCGCACAAACATGCTTTTCACGAACTGGAAATCTTTCAGCGAGCTGACCATCAGGTTAAATGCCGAAGCAACCCGATCCAGCTCCGCTATTGAGCTACCCTCAAGCTTGGGTACTTCGGACAGATCAGAATGGGCAAAGGTATCGAACGCCTGCACGATGCGGTTCACGGCGTTGCTGATCTTTTTACTCAGCCAGATCGCACCCAGCAGCATCAGTAACAAGAGTAGCGTGCTGGCTGCCAGCAGAATGTAAAACCGCGAAGAGCGCTCGGATACGATCTCCCAGCTGTAGTAGGTGCCGATGGTCCAGCTTGGCAACGCACCTTCACTCAGGGTCTGGGTCAGCAGCACATAACGCGCTCCATCCAGGGTGACACGTTCGCTGTTCATGTTGGGGGAGTCGATCAGATCGAACGCTTCCTGCTCTCCGGCACCATAGGCCGCCAGTACCGGGTCATCCAGCTCTGCCAGCAACGGCAGCGGCCGTTCAGGACCGGAGGGCAGCTCGTAATGCTGCTCCAGTCTGGGGTAAGCCAGCGCTGTCTTGGCGTTATAGAGCACAAAAGGTACACCATCGAACTCGGACTGCAGCTCGACCAGGAACGCCGACAGATCCTCAATCGCGATCACGGCGATGATCAACCCGAGGAAACGTTCGCCATCCTTCACCGGCATCAGTGCCGGCATGATGCTGCGGCCCAGGGTTTCGCTCCACTGCGGGTCCAGCCAGACCAGCTGGCCGGGCTCATGGGAGAGGAAACGTTTAATCTGCGGCATGGAGCGTTGGCGCCAGTCGCCGATCATCACCGAACGGCTGTCCCGGTTCACATAGGTCATATCACCCTTGATGCCGATAAACCCCAGCCCCAGCACCTGGGGTGTGGCCGCCAGAGCGCCATCCAGGGTCTGCCCCAACCGCTTGTAGTCAGCTTCGGCGATGACATCGACGGTGCCGCCGGAAGAGAGGTAGCGCAGCTGCTCCTGCACCGGTGTCAGGCGCTCGACCAGCCGTTCAGAAATCGACGCCATGGTACTTTCAGCAAAGGTGGTCAGCTGCTCCATCAGCGTATTTCGCGATTCTTCGATAGCGATGTAGGCAAGCGCGCAGAAGCCCAGCGTGATCAGCAAACCGAACACGCTGACCAGCAGGTGTGCGACGGAAACTCGAATCTGCTTCATTCAGCGTCCTTACTGAGACACGCGAACGAGCTGTGCAGAGATCTCAAGCTTGGGCAGATTGTCTTTCTGACGGGTAAAATCCAGCCAGAGCCCTTCATCATTAAGGGTGCGCTTGTATACCTGCAGATCGTAGCCGCCGTCCTCTGTAATGATCAGCGCATACACCACGTGGGTATCGCCCTTGATCCGTGCCCAGACCAGCGGATCCCCCTCGAGCGGGTCCAACGGGCGGGATTTGCCAAACACATCCTTCGCCATGGCCGATGCATGGATGCCATCACGATCCGAATCCTGGAAACGGATGTTGTAGGTGACACGCTTGGTGCGGGTCTTGGATTTGTGGATAACGGTGGACCATTCAACGAAGTAGTCGCTGCTACCCGGGATCTCTCCGATGGTGACGCTCATATCACGCCCCATACCATCCTCGCTGTCGGCATGGCCAATATAGTGACCCATAAAGTCTTCGATCGGCCGGTCGATCTCAGCAGCGTTCACGCGGGCAACCGCCAGTAACAATAGAAAACAAAACATGAGATATTTGAACACTGGCATCGCGCTGTCCTTTCCAACCTGTGGTGCTCTAAATCACGGGTGCTGAACAACGTTGAGCGGATCACCGCCGAACGACACCTGCGTTGCCAAGAAGATTATGCCCGGCCCAGCATAAAAGCCATAAATACAACTATATCTCCCAGTAATAATTGTTATTTGTGCTTACAAAATAAGTGTATTACTGCATAAACTCTTTTCAGGAACACCTCCGTCACAGCATTGAGGAGTGCAAGTTATCAAACCCTTGCTTGCGATCAGGGACCTGGCCGTTGAATTCAACCTGCACGGGACTCCCGTACCCGCGGTAAAAGGCATCTCGCTGACACTTTGGCCTGGGCGTACGCTCGCCTTGGTGGGAGAGTCCGGTTCGGGTAAGACGGTCACCTCCCAGGCCATACTCGGAATCCTGCCCGCCAACGCGTCTATTACGCAGGGTGAGATCCTGTTCACGCCGCCAGAGGGCGAAACGGTGGATATCGCCCAGTTATCGCCAAACAGCCCGGCGATGCGAGAGATCCGCGGCGACAAGATCTCGATTATTTTCCAGGAACCGATGGTCTCTCTGTCACCGATGCACACCATTGGTAACCAGATTACCGAAGCGATTCGCCTGCACCGCGATATTCCCAAGGCGGAAGAGAAACAGCTCACCATCGAAATGCTCACGCTGGCTGGTTTTCCCAAGCCTGAGCAGGCATTTAACGCCTACCCCTTTGAGCTTTCCGGCGGATTACGGCAGCGTGCCATGATCGCCATGGCGCTGATCTGCCATCCGGCCCTGCTGATCGCCGATGAGCCCACCACCGCGCTGGATGTCACCGTTCAGGCGCAGATCCTTCATCTGATTAAATCACTGCAGCAAAAGCTGGGTATGGCGGTGCTGCTGATCACCCACGATCTGGGTGTGGTCGCCAATATGGCCGATGATCTGGTGGTGATGTACCACGGCGAAGTGATGGAGAGCGGCCCTTCTGAAGCGCTGTTCCGCAACCCTCAGCACCCTTACCTGCAGGCACTTTTTGCTGCCGTCCCCCACTTCGATATGAAGCCTGGCGAAAGGCTGAGACCGATTCGGGAGATAGCTCACGAGACCAGCGCGTTCAAACATGGTCTGGGCGCAAAAACAGAGGCGCAGCGCCAGGCAGCTCCCCACCTGAGCATCACCAACCTGGATAAAAGCTTTGGCTCACGTAAGGGCAGCCTGCTGGGCGGTGAACAGAGTACCACCCGCGCCGTATTCGACCTGAGCCTGGATATAGCCGTGGGTGAGTCGTTCGGACTGGTAGGGGAAAGCGGCTGCGGCAAAACCACCCTGAGCAAACTCCTGATGGGCGCGCTGAAACCGGACGCCGGCTCCATCCTGTACAACGCCCACGGTGAGCAGATAGATCTGGGTAGCCTTCAGGGCGAGGAGCTGCGCCAGTTCCGCCGCCGCATCGGCCTGGTATTCCAGGACCCTCACGGCGCACTGAACCCGCGCATGACCATCATGAACATCCTGCGTGAGCCTCTGGTTATCCACAAATTCGGTAACGAGCAGAGTCAGCGCCAGAGAGCCAAGGATCTGCTGGCACTGGTCGGCCTGAGTCCGCGCTTTCTGAACCGTTACCCGCACAGCCTCTCCGGTGGGCAGCGTCAGCGCGTCAGCATCGCCCGCGCCCTGGCACTGGAGCCTGAGCTGTTGATCTTGGACGAGCCGGTCTCCGCACTGGATGTATCGGTACAGGCCCAGGTGTTGAACCTGCTGAAAGATCTGCAGCAGGAACTGGGTATGACCTATCTGTTTGTCTCCCACAACATCGCGGTGGTCGACTACATCGCTGACCGTATCGGCGTGATGTGCCGCGGCCGGCTGGTCGAGGTCGGCAGACGCGAACAGATCCTGCGCAACCCGACTCACCCCTATACCCGCGCCCTGATGGCTGCCATCCCCTATCCGGATCTGGATCGCCCGCTAGATTTCCAGCGCATTATCGGTAGCAACTACAGCGACCCCGCATCCTGGGACAGCCCTTACGCGCATGGGCCAGAACAGCATACCGAATGGCAGCAGGTGGCGGAAAACCACCTGGTCCGTATCGCGGCAGGGCCAGCATTGTCTAATGAGACTGGAGAGATGGGAGAGAAAAACGCACCGGAGGCCAGACTATGAAACCGGTTCTATCTTGGCTTGGCCTGTTAATCCTGAGTGCCTTCAGCACCCTGTCCGCGGTCGCCAGCGATGCCATATCACTGCAGGAACCGCCGTTTCTGCTTGAGCAGGTCGAAACCGGCACCCTGCCGCCGGTAGATAAACGTGTTCCGTCCGAACCCTTTGTCGATCAGCTGCTCAGCCGTTCAGACAGCCTGGAGCCCGGTCGCTACGGCGGTTCGATCCGCCTGTTGATGGGCAAGGCGAAGGATATACGTCAGCTCGTGGTGTATGGCTATGCGCGACTGATCGGCTTCAACGAAAACGTCGAACTGGAAGCGGACCTGCTGGAGTCGTTCGAGGTGAAACAGCAGCGCGAATTCACCTTCCATCTGCGTCCCGGTCATCGCTGGTCCGATGGCGAGCCGTTTACCGCCGAGGATTTCCGTTACTTCTGGGAAGAGATGGCGATGAACGAGGAGCTCTATCCCTTCGGGCCACCCGCCGCCATGCTGGTAGATGGAAAGCCGCCCAGATTCGAGGTGCTTGATCCTCTCACCGTACGCTACACCTGGGACAACCCGAACCCTGAGTTTCTACTGGCGCTGGCAGGCCCCAGCCCGCTGTTTATCTACCGCCCGTCACACTACATGAAACAGTTCCACGTCGACTACGCCGAGCCTTACAAGCTGGCGGAGCTGGTCGCCAGCGCCAATATCAAGAAGAAAAACTGGACCGGGCTGCATCAGCGCATGGATCACCAGTACCGCTTCGATAATCCCGAGCTGCCCACACTTCAGCCCTGGATACCAACCACCGAAATGCCCTCCGAGCACTTCATCTTCAAGCGCAACCCCTACTATCACCGCGTTGACGCCAACGGCCATCAGCTGCCCTACCTGGATGAGATCGTCATCGATATCGCCAGCAGCAAACTGATTCCGGCCAAGACCGGCGCCGGCGAATCGGACCTGCAGGGGCGCTACCTGGAGATGAGCAACTACACCTTCCTGCGCGAGGGCGCCAGCCGTAACCCCTACGACGTAAGGCTCTGGAGCACCTCACGTGGATCAAGGGTCTCGCTCTACCCGAACCTGAACACCAACGACGATACCTGGCGCCCGCTGATCCGCGATGTACGTTTCCGCCGCGCACTGTCTTTGGCGGTCAACCGTCATGAGATCAACCAGGTAATCTATTTCGGCCTGGCACTGGAAGGCGCCGATACGCTGATCCCGGAATCTCCGCTGTTTAAGGAGGAGTACCGCAACGCCTGGGCCGGCTTCGACCTCAAGCAGGCTAATGCGCTGCTCGATGAGCTTGGCCTGACCGAACGTGACGACCGCGGCATTCGCCTGCTGCCCGATGGCCGCCCCATGGAGATCATCATCCAGAGCGCCGGCGAAAGCACCGAAGAAACCGATATCCTCGAACTGATCCACGATAGCTGGATGGATATCGGTATAAAGCTGCACGTGAAACCCACCGAGCGTGAGATCTTCCGCAACCGGGTGTTTGCCGGCGATGCGCTGATGTCGGTCTGGCCTGGCATCGAAAACGGTCTGGCCACTGCCGATATGAGCCCGGCGGAATTTGCCCCCACCTCCCAGCAGCAGCTGTGCTGGCCCAAGTGGGGCAAGCACTATGAAACCGAACAGGAAAGTCCGCCGGATATGGAAGAACCCAAGCGCCTGCTCGCGCTGTACAAGGAGTGGCGCCACGCCGACAGCATCGAACAGAAGCGGCAAGCCTGGCAGGAGATTCTCGAGATCCGCGCCGATCAGGTCTACTCCATCGGCACGGTGACCCAGGTGAAGCAGCCGATTGTGGTCAACAAGGCGCTGCGCAATGTGCCGGAAACCGCCCTGTGGAACTGGGAGCCCAACGCCTTCTTTGGCCGCTTCCGGCCAGAGCGCTTCTGGCTGGATGTGGATAACTCGCTGACATCGGCGGAGGTTCAGTAATGCTGCCCTATATTGCCCGCCGCATGCTGATGATGATCCCGACCCTGATCGTTATCAGCTTCATTATCTTCGTGATTATCCAGCTGCCTCCGGGCGACTACCTGGAGAGCTATATCTCTGAGCTGGAGAGCCAGGGGGAATCGATCGATCCTGCACAGATCGCTGCCCTGCGCTCGCAGTACGGGCTCGATGAGCCGTTCCTGGTGCAGTATTTCACCTGGGCCACGGGGATGCTGCACGGTGATTTCGGCTACTCCTTCGAGTATGGACTGCCGGTGAGCGAGGTGGTCGGCGACCGCCTGTTCCTGACCGTTGTCATCTCGGTGTTTACCATCATTTTTACCTGGATGATCGCCTTCCCGATCGGCATGTACACCGCCACCCACCAGTACAGCTGGGGCGATTACGGCCTGACACTGGTAGGTTTTCTGGGCCTGGCGACGCCCAACTTCCTGCTGGCGCTGGTGATGCTCTACTTCGCCAACGTCACCTTCGGCATCTCCATCGGCGGCCTGATGGACCCGGAATACCTGGATGCCGACTGGAGCTGGGACAAGTTCGTCTCGATCCTGCAGCACCTGTGGATACCGGTGATCGTCATCGGTACTTCCGGCACCGCGGCGATGATCCGGCGCCTGAGGGCCAACCTGCTCGATGAGCTACATAAACCCTACGTGGTCACCGGGCGCGCCAAGGGCGTGCCGCCGTTCAAACTACTGGTTAAATACCCGCTGCGGGTGTCACTTAACTTCTTTGTCGCCGATATCGGTAGCATGCTGCCCAGTATTATCTCCGGTGCCGAGATCGTCGCCGTGGTGCTGTCACTGCCGACCACGGGCCCGATCCTGATCGCTGCACTGCAGAGTCAGGATATGTACCTGGCGGGTTCTTTCCTGATGTTCCTGGCGCTGCTGACCGTGATAGGCGTGCTGGTCTCCGATATCGCCCTGGCCCTGCTCGACCCCCGAATCCGACTGGAAGGAGGGCGTGCGGCATGAGCAACGAAAACGTGATTGAGCACTATGTTTCCGACAAGCCGTTCGATCCGCAGAGCATCGAGCAGCTGACACCGGCGCAGGAGAAGCTCTACTACGCCTCCCAGTGGCAACTGATGTGGTGGGGCTTCAAACGGCACAAACTGGCGCTGTTCTGCGGCGTGCTGCTGGTGGCGATGTATCTGTCGATTCTGGTCGCCGAGGTGCTAGCGCCCTATGCGCTGAAAACCCGTCACACCGACTACATCTACTCGCCGCCCCAGCCGGTGCATCTGTTCCATGACGGCGAATTTGTCGGCCCCTTCGTCTATGGCTGGGAGCAGACCCTGAACATGGACAAGCTGATCCGGGAATACTCGGAGAACACCAGCGAAGTCTATCCACTGAGCTTTTTCTGCCGCAGCGACCCCTACGAGTTCTGGAGCCTGTGGGAGACCGATATCCACCTGTTCTGTGCCCCTGAAGGTGCCACTATCTTCCTGCTGGGCACCGACCGCCTCGGCCGGGATATGCTGTCACGCACCATCTACGGTGCGCGTATCTCGCTGACCATCGGTCTGATCGGTATCTTTATCAGTTTCGTGCTGGGGATCACCCTGGGCGGTCTGGCCGGCTATTACGGCGGCTGGGTGGACTCATCGGTGCAGCGCGTTACCGAGGTGATCCGCTCCTTCCCTGAACTACCGCTCTGGATGGCCCTGTCGGCGATTCTTCCGGTGACCTGGAGCCCGCTCTGGGTGTTCTTCGGTATCACACTGATACTGGCGCTGCTGGACTGGACGGGGCTCGCCCGTGCGGTGCGCTCTAAGCTGATGGCGTTGCGTGAAGAGGACTACTGCATGGCAGCGGAGCTGATGGGCGCCAAGCCTGGCCGTGTGATCCGTCGCCACCTGCTGCCGGGGATTCTCAGCCACCTGATCGCCTCGGCGACCCTGTCGATCCCGGCCATGATTCTGGGTGAGACGGCGCTCAGTTTCCTGGGATTAGGCTTGCGGCCGCCCATCACCAGTTGGGGCGTGTTGCTGAACGAGGCGCAGAATATCAACGTGGTGGCGATCTACCCCTGGCTGATTCTGCCGGTGGTGCCGGTCATCGTTGTGATTCTGGCTTTCAACTTCTTCGGTGATGGCTTAAGGGATGCCGCCGATCCTTATAAACACTGATCGGCCGGCACCTTTCCAACCTCAGTTATTAGAGTCACTCATTGAGCAGCTGCTGGAACGTCTCACAGCGTTCCTCCAACTCAGAGTAACTGCCCTGATCCACCAGACGGCCCTGCTCCACCACCAGCACATCATCGGTAAACTGCGCCAGCCTGGGTCGGCTGGTGATCAGCACCATACCGCGCCCGGCGAGCATCTGCCGCAGATTCGACATGATGTTTAACTCGGTGGAGCTATCCAGGTTAGCGGTGGCATCATTGATCACCACCACATCAGGCTTGCAGACAAGCGTTCTGGCAAAGGCCAGCTTCTGCCGCTGGGCGCTGGAGAGGCGCCGGCCACCGGTACCCACATCGAAATCCAGCCCGGTATTGCGGATCGCCCGCACCAGACCCAAACGGCCTATCTCTTCCTGGATCAGCTCGGAAATTTTCTCCTGCCCACGCACCACACCGTAACCGGTGCGACCGAAGAGGATATTTTCCTGCAGCGTCAGGCCGGTGTTGTAGGACTCGCTGTCGAAATACTCGATATCCAGTGAGCGCTGGCCTTCACCCTTGCCCCAAATCTCGGCGAACGCCTTACGGGCATTAAGAATGCGCTGTTTCATGCTGGCATCGATCAGACCCAAACGGTGCCGGGCCGGACACAGCTGATTGGTCAGGTAGAGCAGCTTCTGCACCTTGGCCATATCCTCGGTGTCGATCTGCTTGGGATCGGTAGTTTTCAGCAGCTCCCGGTATTCGGGCAGATCCTCGGCACGGATAAAGCTGAACCGCTCGAACAGATCGCTGCCCTCCTCCACATCGGAGAACAGCTCGACCATGGTCTCCGCCAGGCGCCGACCTATGATCAAAAAGTCATGCAGCAGCCCCTGTTCGCGCAGGAACCGGATCGCCACCGGGTTTCTCGATGCCTCATCGCTGTTGAGGTTGGACGACTTGGACCCGAACAGCATGTTCTCGTGAACGGTGAGGTTTTCGTTGTAGCGGTCCCAGTCAAACGGCTCCACCAACCCGGCGTAGTCGTCCTCCTGCAAACGGCTGTGAATCGAGGCCCGGGCCGCCAGCACCCCCTCTTTCAATGCGTCGCCGGGCTGTTCAACGATGGTGTTGAGACCGAACTGGAACAGCTCTTCCGACAGTTCCATCGCCTCGATCACCTGATGTACATGGTGCTCCAGCCCAGCCCTGTCGGACACGCCAAGGCGCTGCATATCGATCCACTCACCATCCGGGTCATCACTGCTATTGCCGGCACTGAGCGCCAGGTGGATCTCGCGTTCGCGCTCGGATTCGTCCTCCGGCGGCAGATAACGCCGCCGCAGCGGATAGATCAGGTTATTCCGAATGGTGCCGCTAAACAGGTGCACATCGCTGCTGACATAGCCCAGGTGCTGGCCGATGGCTGACTCCGGCAGGGTCTGCATATCTGCACCGGCAAACTGCAGCGTGCCCGAAGTGGGCAGATCCAGGCGCGCCAGCAGCAGACCGATCTCATGAATACCGCTGCCACCGGAACCGACAATGGCGGTATGGCCATGTACCGGCAGGGTGAAGTTGAGCTGCTCCAGCTTGCTGCGACCTATGCCCCGGTCATAACCGACCCAACGACCGTCCCAGGCGCCCTGTTCCAGCTCAAGTTCAAGCACCGGGCCCGACTGCAGCGCTGGATCAAGCATATCGGGCAGATCAAACTGCTCGACGATCTGCTCGTACTTGATCCGTGCATCCTCCTTGGTCTGGTAGTAGCGCAGCAGCTCTTTCCAGGGTGCATCCAGATCTTTATAAGCCGCCAGGACAGCGACCAGCGCACCCAGTGACAGCTCGCCCTGGAGGACAAAGTAACCGCCTATCAGGTAGAAGAAAAACGGCGTCACCTGGGACAGGAAGTTGTTCAGAAACTTGATGAAGAACTTCTTTTTGTACAGTTCGAATCGGATATCGAAGATCGCACCGAGACGCTTGCTGATCACCGCTTTTTCGTACTGCGAGGTATCACTGACATGAACCTCGTTGACCCCGGAGATGGTGTCGCTGATACGCTCACCCAGCTTACGCGCGGCCAATACCCGCGCCTTGCCGAGCAGGTTCACCTTGCGCTGCAGTTTAGGGATCACGTACATCTGCAGCGGATAGAGCGCTATCGCCGCGGTACCGAGCATCAGGTCCTGGTTGAAGATAAAGAACAGGTAGGTCAGTAGCAGGCCGCCCTGAAACGCAGGCAGTGCGTAGGCTTCACCGACAAAGCCGCCCAGCGGCTCGGTTTCGGCGACCACGATGGGAATAATCTCGCCCTGGGAAACCTTGTCAAAACGGCTGGAGGGAAAGCGCAGCAGGCGCTCGAACAGCTCATAGCGCAGGCGCCTCAGCGTGCGCTCACCCACCACCCCGCGATAGACATTGAGCACATACTTGATCGCGCCGTTGAGCAGCACCAGGCCAAGGAAAACGAAGCAGAGAACAATCAGGTAATCGAGCTGGTCGATCTGATGACCGAAAAGTTCCCGCGGCGGGTTTGCGCCACCTATCGCATCGTTGACGATGCGTTTGGGCACCTCAAGCGTTGCATAGACAAACGGGAAGGAGACCAGCGTCAACAGCAGGATCAGGATCTGATCCTTCATCGTATGTCGACGGATAAACTTAAATATGGATGAATCCATTCCACCCTATCTCAGCAGGCAACAAATAACGTGTCGAGCAACACCAGACCTCGATCAACTATACCATCAGCATAGTGAGTAAACTGATAAGATATACAACTTTTCTGATTTATAACCCGGAGCACTTACAGGGTTCCCCGTAAGAGCATCCAGAGCCATCGCGGCCGCGCTCCCCTGGGAGCCAAACCGGAGAGAGTTACCTTGATCGCGCTAGTCCTGAAAGGATATCCAAGACTGTCAGAAACCTTCATCGCACAGGAGATACTTGCGCTGGAGCGACGCGGGCTCAAGATGACGATTGTTTCGCTGCGCCACCCCACCGACAAGGCGATACATCCGATCCACAAAGAGATTCAGTCACCGGTGCTCTATCTGCCTGAATACCTGCACCAGGAGCCATGGCGTGTATTCAAAGGGCTGGTGTCTGCGCTCGCGAAACCCGGCTTTGGCAAGACCTTGGGCGCCTGGATCAAGGATCTGCGCCGCGACTTCACCCGCAACCGCGCCCGCCGTTTTGGCCAAGCGCTGGTGCTGGCCCGCGAGATGCCCGAGAGCACCAGCGGCATCTACACCCATTTTATCCACACGCCAGGTTCCGTGGGCCGTTACGCCAGCCTGCTGACGCAACGTTCCTGGTTCGCTTCCGCCCACGCCAAGGATATCTGGACTCAGCCAGAGTGGGAGATTCGGGAAAAACTGGTCGACCTGGAATGGCTGGTGACCTGCACCGCGGCTAACAAAGACTATCTGGCGGGGCTGTCACCGGATCCTGCCAAGGTCGAGCTGGTGTATCACGGCATCGATTTTTCCCGCTTTCCCAATCTCGAAAACCGCAGCGCCAGAACTCACGATGGCCGCGACGGACGGGTCGAGCTGATATCCGTAGGGCGCGCCGTAGAGAAAAAAGGCTATGACCTGCTGCTGTCAGCACTGGCCGCGCTACCGCCGGAGCTGAACTGGCACTTTACCCACATTGGTGGCGGCGCACTGGCCGATAAACTGCGCAACCAGGCCAACGAGCTGGGGCTTTCGGAGCGCATCACCTGGCTCGGCGCCCAGCCGCAGACCGAGGTGCTGGCACGCTACCGCGAGGCGGACCTGTTCGTGTTGCCAAGTCGCATCACCGCCGATGGCGACCGCGACGGTCTGCCCAACGTGTTGATGGAAGCGCAGAGCCAGGGGCTTAGCTGCCTGGCCACCAATATCTCAGGCATCCCGGAGCTGATCATCAACGGCGAGACCGGCACGCTGGTGGAGCAGAACGATCTGCCCGCCCTGACGGCGGCGCTTGAGCATCTGATCACGCACCCGGATGAGCGCAACGCGCTGGCGGAAGCGGGCCTGCACCGGGTACACCGGCTGTTCTCCTTCGAGCGCGGCATCGACCACCTGATGGCCAAGTTCGACGAGCACCAGCAGCCAGTCTCAGCACAAGCCTGTGAGTCGTCATGACCCCGGCGCCGCGCCTGGCTTTTTACGCGCCGCTGAAACCGCCCAATCACGGTAACCCTTCCGGCGACCGCCTGATCGCACAGCGGCTGATGCATACGCTCGGTCTGGCGGGGTTTGAGGTGATACTGGCCAGTCAATTCCGCAGCTATGATCGCACTGGCGATGCCCGGCGTCAGGCCCGCATCCGTCAGCTTGGCGAGCAGCTGGCACAGCGGCTGATCAGACGTTATCTGCAACTCCCAGCCAGCCAGCGTCCACAGATCTGGTTCACCTACCACCTCTATCACAAAGCGCCGGACTGGATCGGTCCGATCGTCGCCGATGCGCTGTCGATCCCCTATATAATTGCCGAGGCTTCCTATGCCGGCAAGCAGGCCGGCGGCCGCTGGGATCTTGGTTTTAATGCTTCGCGAGAGGCGATCCAGCGTGCCGATCTGATCGTCAGCCTGAATCCCTGTGACGAGGGTGGCATACATGACGCCCGGGAAGAGGCGCCGCTCGCTTACCTGCCGCCCTACCTGGACACTTCTCTGGAAAGCGCGCCCCTTGCGGAGAGAGAGCCCACCCGCCTGCAGCTGTCTCAGCAGTTCAACCTGGACCCCGATCTGCCCTGGCTGATCGCCGTGGGGATGATGCGACCCGGCGACAAGGAAACCTCCTACAAGCTGCTGGCCCAGAGCCTGCAGCTATGCCAGCAGCAAAACCGGCAGGTGATTCTGGTCGGCGATGGCCGGGCCGAAGCGGCGATAAGGCAGGCTTTTGCAGAGATACCTGGGGTCTGCATGACCGGTCGCCTCGCATCCGATACCCTGATACCCCTACTACAGGCGTCGGATCTGATGGTCTGGCCAGCCGTGAATGAAGCCTTCGGCATGGCGCTGCTGGAAGCCCAGGCCGCAGGTATCTGGGTGGTCGCTGGTAATGAAGGTGGCGTCAGTAGCGTCGTCTCTGAGAGCAACAGTGGCACCCTGGTGCCTCCGCGCGATCCCGGCGCCCTGGCCAGGGCCATTGATCAACTGCTGGAGCGTCCAGAGCAATTGGCAATTCTGGGCGAGAAAGCCAGAAACTGGTGCCAGGCACACCACAGTGAAAACCAGGCTGAAGCCAACCTCAGGGACCTGCTTCTCCCCTTGGTGAAGCCCTCACTGCAAACGGACTGAATTTTTTGGATGCAGCCATGACAACCCAAGCATTGGAACTGCTGGTAATACGACACGGCAAAACTGCCTGGAACCAGGAGAAACGACTGCAGGGACGGCGGGATATTCCGCTCAGCGCCGAAGGGCTCGAACAGCTGGCCGGCAAACGCCCACCCCAGGCCCTGGCCCCGTCCCGCTGGTATGTCAGTCCGCTGCTTCGCGCTCAGCAGACCGCAGAGGCGCTTGGCATCGACGACTTTGAAACAGCCCCGGCACTGATCGAGATGAACTGGGGTGACTGGGAGGGTGAACGTCTGCCCGAGCTGCGCCAGCGTCTGGGCCCGACGATGCAGGAGCAGGAGAACAAAGGGCTGGATCTGCAGCCACCCAGCGGCGAATCACCGCGGCAGGTGCGTACGCGCATCCTGGAGTGGCTGCAAACCACAGAGTTCGATACCGAAAGCCTGGGTTTAGTGACGCACAAGGGCGTGATTCGCGCCCTGCTCAGTGAAGCACTGAGCTGGGAGATGTTGGAGGACTGCCCAGTCAAGATACGCTGGGACCGGGCGCTCGTGTTTCGCTATTCAGCAGAAGGGATAGAACTGCGGGACTACAATATCCCGCTGGATTCCAGCCTTTAAACGCCCCCCCTCCTCTAGCTGAAGATCTCTTTCGCCGCACACCAGCGCGCGCCGGCCTTTCGCGTCAGATCGAAGAGCTTGGGCAGGAACGCCCAGACACCCTCATCATGCACCAGATGATGGGTCATCACCCCTGTGGGCTCACGGCTATCCACTTCGCCGAGGCGGCGCTGCTGCAGATGAGTAATGATCTGTCCCAGCGCCCGCGCTTCACCGGCGAAGCAGCGCCCCGCCTTCCAGTTGATAAGATCGGCGTGCACATTCACTTCGGTGAGAATACCCTGCTCAAGACTGCGCGGCCCCAGCGTGGAGAGACCGATAAACCCAAGCTCCGGCAGCGACTCGATCACCTGCTGGCTTAAACGGTTCCAGGGCGGAACCAGCACCGGCAGGAACAGATCGCCGAACAGCCCGGCGAGTTTTATCTGGCCCTGATTCAGCTCTGCCGTAATATCCGACAGCGGACGGTTATCACCCAGTTCACATTTACGCTCACTGGCAGGGGCATGGCTGATATGAGAAAAACCGTGCTGCAGAACGCTGACAGCGTTCGCCTGCTGAACTCTCAGCGCCAGCTCGGGTTCTGCTCCAGCCGGGATGGTCGCCAGCGCCAGCGGTACCTGAAAGCGGTCACTGAGTGCGATCAACTGCTCCAGCGCGGCGCTGGGTCTTTCCGCATCATCGTCACGCCACCAGAGCGTCGCCTGCTTGCCGGACTCACTCCATAACGCCAATTCCGTTTCCAGCGCTTTCCAATCAGCCACCCAGGGTCTCCAACTTGCTCTCTGACTTGCCCTCTGACTTTAGCGTTTGCCGGCCTGCCAACGCCTCACTCAACAGCCGCGCACAGTGCGCAGCACCCTGCAGATCGATATCCACCTGCTCCGGGTGCAGAGCGACAGCACGGTCCACTGCCTGCGCCATGGTTTCTGGCGTCAGATCTCGCTCCCGGACCATGGCGCACAAGCCAAACTGGGCCAGTTTCGAGGTGCGCTCAAGCTGCTCGGTTTCGCCCTCCCCCTCGAACGGCACAATAACCGCCGGTGACCGGGCAACCAGCAGGTCCATCACCGTGTTGTAACCGCCCTGGGAGATCGACAAACCGCAGCGGGTCAGCAACGCCGGAAAATCCGGGCGAGACGGCTCAACGATCACACCAGGTTTAACTCCCTGCTCCAGCTCCGCGCGCTCCATGGCGGGCAGATTCGGCCCCATCAGAAAACGCCAGGTGTTGTGGGCCAGCAGGGTCTGGCTGCGACCATCCATTGCCGCCCGCATCAGGCCAAAGCCAACGGCACCGCCACCACTGGAGACCAGTACCTCACCTTCGCCCTCCACTGCCTCATCCACCGCATCAGACGAGGCGATAGCGTCGGTGACATAACCGGTATAGCGGATTTTGTCAGCGATCTCGGCAGCCGCGGGAAAACTGCTTTCAAAGGGGACAAAACGGCCGTCGCCGTGCACCAGCACCAGGTCAAAATAGCGTTCGATCAGGGAAACCGTTTCAGCCACCCGCTCCGGCTTGCGTGCCTGCACGATATCGCGCACCGAACAGGCGATCAGTGGCCGTTTCTCGGCGCTCGAAGCCATCTCCAGCAGCGGTTTGAGCTCCCAGCGCAGCTGACGTCTGCCGAAGGGATAGTTTTCGATCACCAGGAGATCGGGCTGAACCGCGGAGAAGGTATCAAGCAGCTGGTTGCGCCGACGCTCTCGAAACGCCTCATCCAGAGGCTCTCCATCCTCGGTGACCAGAGCACTGAACGCCGCATCAGCCGTTTTCACCGGCGGCAGTTGTACCAGCTCAGCGCCATCGAAATTGAACAGCGGCACAGGTTCACCGCCGCTCACAACGCAGACGTTGAAGCCGGCGTCGAGCCAGCCCTTAACCAGTAGCGAGGCACGCTTGATATGACCCACGCCCAGCAGGTGCTGGACATAAAACATCAGTGTCGGAGCCGTTTTATCCACAGACTACTTCATCCTCTACATCCATCAGTTCCTGCAGATCGAAACAGATTTTCTCCAGGCCACTCATAAAACCGGGCGGCATCTTGCCCGAGGGCGCCTGCTTCAGGTGCAGCTCGCTCAGCGCGCTCTGCAGCTCCTGCTCCAGGTCGGGGCTGTCGGGGTCGAGACAGCAGGCGAGCCCCAGGGCTTCGGCCTTTTTGGCTCTCAGCCACTGCTCCTGCCGCGGCACCTTACGAGGCAAGAGCACGGATTGCTTATCAAACGAGAGAATCTCGCAGAAGGTGTTATAGCCACCCATAGCGATCACGCCACTGGCGTCCTGAAGCAGTGCTTCCATGCAGTTATCAAAGGTAATAATCCCGACCTGATCGAGCTGCGCAGCGCGGTGCTGAAACGCCTCCTGAGTCTCACTGGGCATAAAGGGCCCCATCACGATCAGCAGGTTCAGCGGCATCTCTGCGCCGGATTCATAGGCCTTAAGCACCCGGTCCACCATTTCGATGCCGTCGCCACCACCGCCCGGAGTCACCAGGATATAGGGGCGCTTCACCTGTTCCAGGTTCAACGATGTATAGGTGCTGGGCAAAGAACGCCTCAGATACCCGGTATAGAGCATTTTCGACTCAATACGCTCAAGGCCGGGAACCGTATCCAGCGGGTTACCCATGGACTTGTCGCCATAGACCCAGATCCTGCTGTAATAGCGCTCAATCGCCGCTATGGCGTTTTTCTGCTCCCATTCCGGCACCAGCAGATCAGGCGTATCGAGCACATCGCGCAGGCCCAGAACCGCGGGCACACCTTTGGCCGTCAACATCTCCAGCGTCGGCTCGATCTCACCCTTAAGACCCAGCGGTTCCTTGTCGACGATAAACAGCTCGGGATCGAACACCTCTGCGGTATGGCGGATGATAGACTCCCGCAGCGCCAGGGTGTTACTGAGGTCCTGCAGCAGGCTCAGTGAGGTGTAATCCCCGTTGTGCAGCTTGATGACACCGGGAATACGCACGAAATCAACACGGGCCTTGAAACTGAAACTGCCGATAATCGGGGAACCGGTCAAAATCAGTACGGTAGCGGACTTGTAGCGATCAACGATGGCGTGAGCGATGGCACGGCAGCGGCGCAGATGTCCAAGCCCAAAGGTATCGTGGCTGTACATGAGAATGCGGCGGGGTGTGCGAGATTCCGGCTGTGTCATACTAAAACCCTGTATTAACTCACCCATGAAAACACCATGGGCTCTTTCCCTCTTTGCCGGCTATGGAGAGGCCTGGCACACGGATAAACAACTTTTGGCTCGGCCTGACGCCAATAACGGCCAAGCGACGAACAGCACGGGAATGCCTCAGTATAAAGGCTCTGCGCATATTCGCGATTACTCTGATAGAGCCTTTTTCGCATAATCTTATAAACCCTCGGGGCTGGCCCGGGATAACGCTGATGCGGCCCGGCGCAAACAGACGTTTGATCTCGCCAGGGGCTGCTAGTGTATTTTCTGCATCCCTTTATGCAACACCCGATAACGACGGAGCATTGCCACCAGGGATAGAACGCCAAAGCCCAGGCAGGAGCAGCCCGCGTAGGTTTACCAAGCCTGTAAGGGCAGCGTCATGATCGGGCTCAAGTGTTGCGCCCAGATGACTGCAATTTCGATTCCGAAGCGCTCATTTCCACCCGAATCGGTTGAGGTTTAAACAACGGTATCTCCAGCGCGGCTGCGTAGACAGGCTATCGATGAAAAAGCAAAAAGTGATGGAATAACAAAGATGCGGGAAACAGCGAGCACTGGGCAGTGTGTTTCCGGTAGCGCGGGCCTACCGGTCAGCTGCTTGCTAGTGTTTGTCGGGAAGAATTAACCCTGACCTACTGCAACCCGGTGACTGAGGCGCACGCGGCGTTTCTGCAGCAGTTCGATCATACGCTGCATGTTGGTGCGGGCGTCCTGCTCATGGCGCTGCTTGAACGCTTCGCTGTAGTAGAAGCTCGGACGGGCCAGCATTTTCTCGAGAAATCCGATCTGTCCCTCGCAGAACTCCAGATCGTTAAGCCAGTGGCGCTCAAGGCGGCAATGAACGGTGTCGATCAGGTACTGATGCCAGGGGCGGGCAAAACTCGCCATGTCGATATCCACCATCAACGCCTCTTCAGCGCCCTGCGGTGGCGTAGTGTGGGTGGTATAGCCGATCATGCGGGCGATTTTGTCGCGTCGCTCTGCCGCCATGCCGTTACCGACCATGCGAATAAATAGCTGAGCACTGCGCTCTTCATGCCCCACAGGAGTGGGCAGATAGCAGACATCGTGGAACCAGATCGCCAATTCCACTGCATCGGGATCGGCCACTGTATCCGCGTAAAGATCCAGCCACTTCAGGCACTCTTCTATATGGCTGCAGTCGTGATAGTGCCGCCCCGGGTGACGATACTGTTTTTCCAGATAGGCACAGACCCACTGCGCATCGCCACTGCTACCCGAAGCAGTCACATTGCGTGTCCATAGCTGCTTGAAACGTTCAGCATTCATGGCCGGTCTCACTGCACTTCTCGTTCTTTAGCTCGGCAAGGCGCGCCTGCAGGCTCTCGTTGGTCTGAATCGCCTGTGCCAGCTTGTCGCTGAGCTGACGCATCACATCCAGCGCCACATCGGAGTTCTTGGTCATCATATCGATAAAGGCATCTGCCTCTATCCGCAGGACCTTGGCTTCGGTTACCGCCCTGACGCTGGCTGTGCGGCGGGTTTTGGAGATCACCGCAATCTCGCCGATCAAATCACCGCGCTGGCGGATAATGGACTGTTCACGCCCACAGGTGGTTTTGGAGAGAATCTCCAGCTCACCATCCATCACCAAATACACACAATCTGAAGGGTCATTCACCTTGATCAGCACTTCACCGGGTTTACAGGTCAGCAGTTGACTCGTAAACGCCAGCAATTTCAGTTTCGATATGTCTACTTTAGCAAACATCGAAATCTGACGAAGTCGTTCAACTTCCTGATTGATATCCAAGGTAACACCCAGCGTTATAAAAAATCGGACAAGTCTTCAAGATATGCACTGCAGCCCGGGCTGGTCAAGTGAGATGCGGAGGATGCGAACACCTGATGCGGGTTGCGGATGGGCAACAACGTTGAAAGCAAAACCAACATACCTATTTATTGTTACAACCATCTTTATTACAGATTAGAGAAGGAAAGCAATAGCCGTTCCAATTAATCCGGATCAAATAAAGATTAATCTGAAAACAGTTACCAGCTCAACAATACTTTGGTCCCAGCAAATCCTGCAAACAATACATTAACTATCAACAATTTAAGAAAGATCCTCACACGTTGTTTCTGACCACCAGCTGCTAGATACCTGCCCACACAGCGTCTGGCTGAACCGAAACCTTGCATCCACTGCTCTCTGACCGCGCGGTCAGCAACTTTCGGAACACTCTTATGCAGTTTAACGCTCAAACCGTAAAGCCGGATCAGTGCCCGTCCCCGTTTCCCTGAACAGATCTCTTGCATCCGGCACCCGTTTTGCACCGAACAGAGCTTTTGCAGTCCCTGCTTTTGACATAAGTTTGAATGAGAGAACCCAGGCTGTTGTATTAGCCCTGGGTGGCATTCTCTGCCAAATTGCCCGAAGCAAATCGTCTATGGAGCCGCGCATGCCTCAGAGCCAGCAAAGGATCGAGGAGTTTTTTCTAGCCTCCAAACGATCAGAAATCGCATCGTTGAAGCAGCTAATGGCCAGTTGTACCCAGGTCACGCAGGTCAGCAATCTGATCCATGAGCTGCAGCGGGAACGCGGTCTATCCAATGTGTACCTGGCATCCGGCGGCACTCGCCTCTGCGACCAGCGCCTGGCTCAGCTGGACAGCTCCCGTCAGGCGGAAACCGAATTTCGTGCCGGGCTGGATCAACTCGACCTGGAAGCGGGCCCCCTCGCCGGTCGCGCACGCCTGTTCAACAATCTTGCTCACGTCCTGCATGGCTTAGACGCACTGCCTGGCCTGCGCCAGGCGGTGGATAAACGTGCCCTGAGCGCCCAGGAGAGCACCCAGGCTTATAGCCGGCTGATGGAGTCACTGCTGGGGGTGATTTTCGAGGCGGCCGATATCTCCGATGATCCAGAGATCACGCGTCAGCTAGTGGCGATGTTCAACCTGATGCAGGGCAAGGAGTACGCCGGCCAAGAGCGCGCCTGGACCGTCAGCGGCATCGCCACCGGCGAGTTCAAGGCCGAGCATCTGGAGCGCCTGACCAACCTGGTGGAGGCTCAGGAGCACTGCTTCAGCACATTCCGGGAGTTCGCCCTGGAACCTCAGCTGGAAGCCTGGAAGGCACTGCAGGAACGACCGGAAACCCATGAATTCATGCGTCTGCGCCAGGTGATCGCCCGCCTGGAACCCGGTGCCGGCGTGCCACCGGATTTCAGCGAGGTCTGGTATGACCTGGCAACCCGGCGTATCGATGCCATGCAGACACTTGAGCAGGAGCTGGCTGAACTGCTGCAGAGGTTGAGTGATGAGCGCGTACAGCAGGCCAGCAATGAGCTGAAAAACCAGCGCGAGACCCTGGCATCCCTGGAAAAATCGCTGGAAACCCCGTCGTCCTCTCCTCTGACCATGCTACTGGATGTGAACTCGCCCCTTCCTGCCAGCGGATCCAGCGGCAGCGCAGACTGGGTACGCTCGCTCTACGGCCTGGTGCAGCAGCAGGCGGAAAGCCTCAAACAGATGAGCAGTGAGCTGGGCGCCGCGCGTCAGGCGTTGTCTGAACGTAAGCTGCTGGAGCGCGCCAAGGGTCTTTTGATGCAGTACCAGGGGCTGGATGAGGAGCAGGCGTTCCGCACCCTGCAACAGAGCGCCATGTCACAGAAAAAACGCCTGATCGATGTGGCCGAAAAAGTGATCGCCGATGTCGAGCGGGTTAAAGCCGGCGCTAAAGGAGCCACCAGGGCTCCAAACAGGCGCAAAAATTAGCTGCACTGCACCAAAGACAAACACGACCAGCCGTCAAGCGATGCCCCACCGCCGCAGCGGCTGCTGAATTAACAGCTCTTGCAGCGTTTTCTAACATTGGCACACAGGTTGCTTTGCTCTACCTATCAGAGTCAGAGTTGGCTCCGACTAACAAGCTGAGAGTTTCCGGACAACGGCGTCCACCTCCCGTCCTCTTTTACAGAAGGCGGGAGGTGGGCGTTTTTTTTTTGCAAGCTCCAGCACAACCGATTCCGTGTGTGATGACTTAACTGCTTAAACAGAGGCAATTAACCATGGCTTACCTGATCCCTTCCGAGTTTGTGACCAAGATGGTCGATGCAGGCGAATCCAAGATCCACATGTCCACCCGTGACACCCTGATCCGCGCCTACATGGCCGGTGCAATTCTGGCACTGGCCGCCGTTTTCGCCGTCACCGTAGCGGTGCAGACCGGCGTTTTCCTCATCGGTGCGATTCTGTTCCCGGTGGGTTTCTGCATGCTTTACCTGATGGGCTTCGACCTGCTCACCGGCGTCTTTATGCTGACTCCGCTGGCCTGGCTAGACAAACGTCCCGGCGTAACCCCGTCACAGATCCTGCGCAACTGGGGCCTGGTCTTTGTAGGTAACTTCGCCGGTGCTTTCACCGTGGCAGTGATGATGTCCTACATCTTCACCATGGGCTACAACACCGATGGCGGCGCCATCGCCGAGAAAGTGGCCGGTATCGGTGAATCCCGTACCGTCGGTTACGCCGCCTACGGCGCCGATGGCTGGATCACTATTTTTATCCGCGGCATGCTGTGTAACTGGATGGTTTCCATGGGCGTTGTCGGCGCGATGATCTCTACCCATGTCAGCGGCAAGGTACTGGCGATGTGGATGCCGATCATGCTGTTCTTCTTCATGGGTTTCGAACACTCCGTAGTCAACATGTTCCTGTTCCCGTTCGCCATGATTATGGGCGGTGACTTCTCCGTGGCCGACTACCTGATCTGGAACGAGATCCCCACAGCGCTGGGTAACCTGGTCGGCGGTCTCGCCTTCACCGGCCTGACCTTGTATACCACCCACGTCCGCACCGGCGCCAAGCGCAAAGTTGCAGCCCAGCAAGCTACCGCTAAGCCCAGTTCAGCTTCTGCCTGATCCTGCTGCCAGTACTAGCCGCCCGGCCCGGACCTCCGACGCCGGGCTTTGCGGGTAAAACTCTCCGGTAACGGCGCATGAGCAACCAACTGACACTCAGCATCGGCCAATACTCCGACAAGGGTCGGAAGGCACAGAACCAGGACTTCCACGGCGTAATGGTGCCTGAGGAGCCTCAGCTAACGCTCAAAGGGGCTGCACTGGCCATCGCCGATGGCATCAGTTCCAGCGATGTCAGCCAGATCGCCAGCGCTGCCGCGGTGAAATCCTTTCTCGATGACTACTTCTGCACCTCCGATGCCTGGACGGTAAAAACCGCTGCCGAAAGAGTGATTCAGGCCACCAACTCCTGGCTTTATTCCCAGACGCGGCGCAGCGAATACCGCTACGACAAGGATCGTGGCTATGTCTGCACGCTCAGCGCCCTGGTGCTGAAAAGCACCACCGCCCACCTGTTTCACGCCGGCGACAGCCGTATCTACCGTGCCCGGGAAAACGGTCTGGAGCAGCTGACCAAGGACCATCGTCTGTGGATATCTCAGGAGGAGAGCTATCTGAGCCGTGCTCTCGGTATCGACGACTATCTAGAGCTTGATTACGAGGCGCTGCCGCTGGCCATCGGCGATACCTTTCTGCTCGCCACCGACGGTGTTTACGAGCATGTGGACGCCACCTTTATCCTCTACGCCATCAACGAACATCGGGAAAACCTGGACCGGGCCGCTGAGGCGATAGTGCAGCAAGCGTTCGCTCATGGCAGCCCCGATAACCTGAGCCTGCAGATCGTCCGCGTGGATGACCTGCCTCGGCCAGAACAGGCCCCGCTGGCGCTGCAGGTCGACAGCCTGCCGCTGCCTCCGGTCCTGGAAGCGGGTGAAGAGTTCGACGGTTTCCAGATCATCAGAGAGATTCACGCCACCAGCCGCAGCCATGTTTATCTCGCGGTGGATAACGCCAGCAGTGAGAAGGTGATTCTGAAAACACCGTCCATCGACCTGAGCGAAGACCAGGCCTATCTCGAGCGCTTCATGATGGAGGAGTGGATCGCCAGGCGCCTGAACAGCCCCCATGTGCTGAAAGCAGTGCAGAGCTCAGGCGCCAAACACTACCTCTACACCCTGACCGAGTACATCGAAGGCCAGACCCTGGCCCAGTGGCTGATCGACAACCCGGCACCAGAGCTGGAAAAGGTGCGCGATATTATTGAGCAGATCGCCCGTGGCCTGCGTGCCTTCCATCGTCTGGAGATGGTCCACCAGGATCTGAAACCCGATAACCTGATGATCGACAACAGCGGCACGGTAAAGATTATCGATTTCGGCGCCACCCGGGTGGCCGGTATCGATGAAACCCTGATCGGCCAGGAGCAGCCCAATATTCTCGGCACCGCGCTCTACACCGCCCCCGAGTATTTCCTCGGAGAACAGGGTACGCCCGCATCCGATCTCTACTCCCTGGGTGTGATCGCCTACCAGATGCTGTCGGGACGTTTCCCCTACGGCGCACAGGTGGCTCGTGCCCGCACTCGAGCGTCACAACGGCGTTTACAGTACGACTCGGTCCTCGATGACGAACGGGAGATCCCGGCCTGGATCGATGAAACCCTGAAAAAAGCACTCAATCCCGATCCAGCCAAACGCTATGACGAGATTTCAGAGTTTATCCACGACCTGCGTAAACCCGGTCAGGCGTTTCTCAACCGCACCCGTCCACCGCTGATCGAGCGCAACCCGGTGCAGTTCTGGCAGGGCGTCAGCGCACTGCTGGCGGCGGTGATCGTCTACCTGCTTACCTGTCTCAATTAAGCGGCTCATCCAAGCGGCTCAATTAGCCGTTCTCAGATGGTGGACTCCAACGAGGCCTGATCACTCCCGCTGCCCAACACCAACTGTCGATCCGAACGAACCAGCACCTGGGCAAAGTTATGGATCTGCCACACCAGTCGCTCAAACAGCGTGGTAGCGGTAAACAGGGCACGCCTGCTTTCCATGCTCAGTGACGCCTCGCTATCCAGCAGATCGCTGCGAAACTGCTCCATCAGGCCCGAGCGGTCGCTGCTCATCAGCAGCAGGATTTCACAGTCATCCTCGGGATCGTTAAGGCTGTCCTCCAGCGTCAGTAACAGTGCATGCAGCCCTTCGATGATGCTGTTCCGCATCCGCTGTGCCATTGGCTCACCGAAGGGGTGATCAAGACTGGCATACAACTGCTGGCATCCCTCCAGCATATGCACCAGCGTTTCGTTGCGGGACTGCATGCCTGCGATGCGTTCCAGCGAAGGCGCTGAGCGGGTGCGCACGGTCAGCTCGGAGATAAACCGCCGGCAATGCCCGGCCAGACTTAAGCTGGCGCTGTGCAGCTGCGGCACTGGCAGACCTCCGGGCTGGGCTTCACTGCGCAGTGAATCCAGATAATGTGGCAAGTACGCCACCAGCCGGGCCTGTTCCCTGCCTAACAGATCCATAGCTGACTCAGGATCGTCCAACGCCTGATCAAACAGATACTTGGGCCGGCCCATGGTTTCCGCCCGCCCCTCTGGCGCCACGTTCTCTGCGATATCCATCAAGCTATCCCCCAGGTAACTCAACATCAACGCACCAACCAGCTGAATAATCAGGGAGACCAGTGTCAGCTGAAGACCGGCATCCTCGGTCAGCATCGCGGCCAGCGTTTCCAGCCCAGGATAATCGCTGTTGAGTTCGAAGATCAGCACTGGCAGCAGCACCATCACAGAGAGCGCCTTCGACCAGACCTGCATCAGCACCAGTTGCATGCCGACACCGGTCATGCCCCGCCCCAGAAGATAAACACAGATCGCCGACCCCAGGTTGGCGCCAAACAGCACCACCAGCGCCTGATCCATATTGAACAGCCCCGCCAGAATCAGGGTCACGGATATAGCCGCGGCGGTAGCCGATGACTGGGCAATAGTGCCGAAGAGCACCGCTGCCGCAAACAGCAGTACCAGCGAAGGCGGCGAGGTGGAGAGCATCTCATTGACCCAGGCCACCTCGTTGAGATGGGAAGCGCCGCTTTTCAGCGTTGCCAGCCCGAGCAACAGCAGCGCCAGCCCCAACAGTGCCCCCAGTGGAAAGCGAAAGCGCTCATTGTCATAGAGTTTCAGGTAATAGCCGACACCAACGATGCCGAGCATCAGGTAGATCATCAGATAGATATCGAAGGCCGCCAGCAGCACCAGCCCGGTGGTGCCGACATTGGCCCAGCCGATCAGCGGCACGGCGCGACGCACGTTGATCGCACCGGCAGCACCCAGCGAAATAATCATGAAGGCAACGGCGACACCGCTCTGGGTAATCGCCCCGGCAAAGGTGCCGATCAGCACAGTGAGCTCGCGACGCTTCCCCGCCAGTTTAACCAGGCTATGAAACAGGCGGCTGTTACTGCTTTTGAAACTGCTGGCAAAGCTCCGCAATCCGATAAAGAACAGCCCGAGTCCCGCGAAAAACATGGCGAAAATATCCATATGCGCATCATCCATTCAGGCTGCGAAGGTTTGTTCACTCAGATCCAGCCGCTTTGCGAGTCGATAAAGGTAGTAACGCGAACGGCGTTTTTATCTGGCCTGTTTAGTCGCGATCAGTAAACAGCTCCCTGACAGTATGAAGGGAATTAACAGGTTGGGAGTAAAAATTTTGGCAAACAACCGTGCTACGGTGAATGAGTGCTGCATTGAGCGGTACACCAGAAAAGCGGTGATTCCTTTTCGGCCGCCAACGTGCATGAACCTGACCGATACCAAAGTACCCGCCATACAACGCCAAAATCCTATTCCGCATAAAAAGAGTCCCCACTAGGCTTAAGCTGTCCGACGCCAAGTTACAATCCGTTAAATCTAGCCTGGTTTTAACATGCTCGATTCTCTTCTCCATCCAAAACCTGCCGCAGGGTGCACACCCCATCCCGCACCAAGGCTGATATCAAGCCGAGTATTTGCGTGGGCGACATTGCTGGTTTTGACAGCGGTAAGCACAGGCATTTACGCCCACGGCGTGGATGAGAGCTCCAAAGCCTTTCTCAGCGATCAGACGGGCCAAGCGATCCTGCCATTTATCTATATCGGCGCCAAACATATGATCACCGGGTACGATCACCTTCTGTTCCTGACCGGCGTGATCTTCTTTCTGTTCCGCCCCCGCGAGATTCTGCTTTACGTCAGTCTGTTTACCCTTGGCCACAGCCTCACGCTGATCTATGGGACCCTGTATGAGATCAACCTGAATCCCTGGCTGATCGATGCCATCATCGGCCTTTCAGTGGTCTATAAGGGCTTTGATAACCTCGGCGGTTTCAAACGCCTGCTCGGCAATCAGCCGGATACCCGTATCGCCGTGCTGATCTTCGGCCTGTTCCACGGTTTCGGCCTGGCCACCAAACTGCAGCAACTGATCAACCGCGACGAAGGTACGCTGGCTAACCTGATGGCGTTTAACCTGGGCGTCGAACTGGGCCAGCTGGCTGCGCTTTTCCTGATCCTGACGCTGGTGACGCAATGGCGGCGACTGCCCGGTTTTCCCCGCTTTGCCCTGACCGCCAATACCGCGCTGATCAGCCTGGGGCTGATGCTCACCGGCTACCAGCTCACCGGTTACTACCTTTCCTGAGGTATCTATGTCTGATCTCTCTTCCTCAACGCCACACACCCGCTCAGCCACATCGCTGACCAAGCTTTGTGGCCTCGCCAGTAGCGTGGCCGCGCTGGTCTATACCTGTGTCATTCTGCCGGCGGAGTTCGGTATCGACCCGACCGGTTTTGGCCAGTTCAGCGGTCTTATCGCGTTGTCTCAGCCCGGGACAGCTGACGCAGGAACAGCGCCGGAAGAGCCAGGTAGCCGAGCGAATACGGGCAGCTATTCCCGTCACGAGATTCAGCTCTCTCTGCCCGCGGGAGAGGATCTGGAGTACAAGTTTCAGCTAGGCCAGGGCGACAAGTTCGCCTACCAGTGGAGCAGCAGCGAACATGTCGTACATGTGGACTTTCACGGTGAGCCGGCGGGCGACACCACGGGTTACTTTGAGAGTTACTCCCTGGGCGAGGTTACCGGGCTTGAAGGTACCCTGACCGCACCCTTCGATGGGTCTCACGGCTGGTACTGGCGTAATGACAGCGATCGCGCCATCACCATCAACCTCCAGGTACAGGGGCGCTTCGAGGTACTTGGCATCCGCTGATGCAGCTTCGGTTTTCGACAGATAGACAGCGACCCACTACCTTTCAGGGTACGGGAGAACCTCAAAGCCGGTCAGACCGGAGGGAGGTGTGCTGTGAACCATCATCAGTTCTTCCAGCATTTATGGCGCGATTATGTCGATATCGCGCCCCAGGCCGAAGCGATTCAGCAGCTGTTTATCGAGCGTGGCGAAACCATCGTCAACGACCACGTGGCGTTTCGCACCTTTGCCCGCAGCCCGATTGAGCTGGAACGGCTGGAGCCCCTGCTCGAGCAGCTCGGTTACCACGCTTTCGGCCAGTACAAGTTCGATACCAAGAAACTGCGCGCCCGCGCCTATCGTCACGAAATGGACGAGCTGGCGCCGAAGATATTCCTCAGCGAGCTGGAGTTTGAACATCTCTCCGAGCGCGCCCAGGCGATTATCCACACCCTGATCGCCCAGATACCGAAAGATGCGGTGGAGGATCCAGACCTGTTCTGGCATGGCCGCCTCTGGGCGATGCCGAGCTACGATGCCTACTCTGCACTCAGGGATGAAAGCGAATATGCCGCCTGGCTATCGGTGCTGGGCCTGAGGGCAAACCACTTCACCGTCAGCATCAATCACCTGGAGACGATGCAGACGCTGGAGGCGGTCAACCACCTGCTGAAAGCCAAGGGCTATGGGCTGAACGATGTGGGCGGGGAGATCAAAGGCTCAGCCGCGGTGCTGCTGGAACAATCATCGACCCTCGCCGATAGGATCGCCGTGACTTTCCCCGGCGGCGATACCCACCGGGTGCCGAGCTGTTTTTATGAGTTCGCCCGGCGCTACGAGGAGTCACCGGGCAAGCTCTTCCAGGGCTTTATCGAGGGTAATGCGGATAAGATTTTCGAGTCCACGCACGCTTGATGAGTTAATCCTAAAGCCTAACGGCCTGGATCAGGTGTCGAGCAGCTCGATCCAGTGCTGTACCGGCACCGGGGATCGGGTCTCGATATGCAGCTGACAGCCGATATTGGCGGTGACGATCTTCTCCGGCCCATCGCCGGTGAGCGCGCGGATCTTGTTGTCCAGCAGACGCTTGCTCATCTTCGGCTGTAACACCGAATAGGTGCCGGCAGAACCACAACAGAGGTGTTTCTCCTCGGTTTGCGCCAGCGTAAAGCCCACCGCCTGCAGCACCTTATCCACACTGCCGCCCTGCTTCATCGCATGTTGCAGGGTACAGGGGCAGTGCACGGCCACCTTGCCGTCGCCCCGCTGCGCCTTCAGCACGCTCAGATCCTCACCAAGCAGCACTTCTGACAGGTCTTTGGTCAGCTCGCTCACCCGCTTCGCTTTCTCCGCATAATCGGGATCGTTGCGCAGCAGATGACCATACTCCTGCACCATGGCACCGCAGCCCGACGCAGTCATCACGATCGCCTCGCAGCCGGCTTCAATCGCCGGCCACCAGGCATCGATATTACGGCGCATAAAATCCAGCCCCTCATCATGGGCAGACAGATGGTAACTGACGGCACCACAGCAACTCGCCTTCGGCGCTTCCACCAGGGTAATCCCCAATCGGTTTAGCACCCGCGCCGCAGCAGCATTGGTGTTGGGCGCCGCCGAAGACTGGGCACAGCCCGCCAGCGCCAGCATCACCCGCTCATGACGTTGCGCCGGCCAGGGCGAGGCACTGCGTTTCGGCGGCACCTTGGTTTTCAGCTGCGCCGGCAACAGCGGGCGCGCCAGCTGGCCCAGCTTCATCAAGGGGCCAAAGCGTCCCGGATAGGGCAGCACCTTGCGCAGCCCCCAGCGCATAAGTTTCTCTTTGGTGGGCCGCTCCAGCTTCTCCTCCACCAGGCCACGGCCGATATCCACCAGGCGACCATACTTCACACCGGAGGGGCAGGTGGTTTCACAGCTGCGACAGGTCAAACAGCGATCCAGATGAGTACGGGTCTTTTCACTGACCTGGCCGGTCTCCAGCAACTGTTTGATCAGATAGATACGGCCACGCGGGCCGTCGCGTTCGTCATTCAGCTCCTGATAGGTGGGGCAGGTGGCGGTGCAGAAGCCGCAGTGCACGCAGCTGCGCAGAATCTCTTCCGCCTCCGGACCTTCGGGGCTGGCCTGATAGATTTGCAGAATCTGGGTTTTCATATCGACCTACATCCAGCTATAGAGCCGGCCGGGGTTGAACAGCCCGTCCGGATCGAATGCCTGTTTCAACCGCTGTTGCAGCACCTGCACGGCAGGAGAAGGACTGTGCATCACTTCGCCACTGCGATCGCCGCCGCGGAACAGGCTGACCTGTCCGCCCGCCGCTTTTGCGATCTGCTCCATCTCGGCAAAGTCGGCTGCGCCGCTATACCAGCGCTGGGCACCGCCCCAATCCACCAGCCATCCGCCAGAGAGCTGTGGCATCCTCGCGGTGGGATTGACGGAGAAACGCCAGAGCGGCTGCTCGGTGCTGAAGAAATCCAGCTGCTGATCGCGCAGCTGCTGCCAGAAAGCATCGGCGTCTTCGAGCTCCTCACCGCCCCACTGAGCGGCGGTAGCATCCACCGCTGAGTGAGCTCCGGATAAACGGATGTAGAGCCTGTTGTCGAGCCAGCAGGCCGCGGTAATCGGCTTGGGCTGTGCCGCTCTCTGGTTCATGATCGAGACCGCCTCACCCAGCTCGCAATCGCTGACCAGGGTGCGGGTAGAGCCAGGTTTAGGCAGTACCTTAAGGCTCACTTCGGTAATCGCGCCCAGGGTACCCAGGGCACCCGCCTGCAGCCGCGACACATCGTATCCGGCCACGTTTTTCATCACCTGACCGCCAAAACGCAGATGCTCGCCATAGCCATTGATCAGGCGGATACCAAGCACCTGGTCGCGCACCGAGCTCCACCAGGGGCGACCCGGGCCGGACATGTTTGTAGCAAGAGTGCCGCCCAGCGTGGAGCCTTCGCCAAACCGTGGAGGTTCAAACGACAGCATCTGGTTGTGCTCCGCCAGCGCCGCTTCAAGTTCAATCAACGGCGTGCCGGCGCGGGCGGTGAGCACCAGCTCCACCGGGTGGTAACTGACGATGCCGCTGTGCTCTGCCAGGCTCAGCTCGGACAGAGACATATCCACAGCCCGGCCCATAAAGTTCTTGCTGCCACCGCCGACGATTCGCAAAGGCTGCTTCTGTTCGCGGGCGGCGAGCACCTGCTCGACCAATAGATTTGCCATATCAGCCATGGTGATGCCCTCCCTGTCCGTGATCATGAAGCTGAGCGGCTGCACCCGCGTTGGGCTCTATATCCTTATCCAGCGAACGGTACTCCTGGCACTGCCTCAGGGTGGGTATTCCCTTGCCAGGGTTTAGCGTGCCCGCCGGATCGAAGGCGGCCTTGATACGGTGGAACTGCTCGATCTCAGAGTCATTGAACTGGGCCGGCATCTGGCGGATCTTCTCCACACCGACGCCGTGTTCGCCGGTAATACAGCCGCCCACTTCGACGCAGAGTTCCAGAATCCAGGCGCCGAAGGCCTCGGTCTTTTCCAGCTCACCGGGTACGTTGGCATCGAACAGGATCAGCGGATGCAGGTTGCCATCACCGGCGTGGAATACGTTGGCCACACGCAGGCCGCACTCCTGGGATTTGCGGTCCATCTCGGTGAGTACATGCGCCAGCTGCCCGCGGGGAATAGTGCCATCCATGCAATAGTAGTCCGGTGAGATACGCCCCACCGCCGGGAACGCCGACTTGCGCCCCTGCCAGAGCCGCGCACGCTCCTCCTCGTTGTGGGATGTACGTACCGAGGTGGCACCAAGACGTTTGAACAGGCTCTCCACCGCATCGATATGCTCATGAACCTCTTCTGAAGTGCCATCCACTTCACACAGCAGCAGCGCCTGGGCTTCGGTGGGATAACCTGCCTTGGCAAAGGCCTCGGCGGCCACGATGGCGTGACCATCCATCATCTCCAGGCCGCCGGGGATAATCCCCTCGGCGATGATCGCTCCCACCGCATCGCCGGCGGTCTGTACCGAATCGAACCCGGCCATCACCACCTGCGCCACTTCAGGCTTGGGCAGCAGTTTGACGCGCACCTCGGTGACGATGCCAAGCAGCCCTTCGGAGCCGGTCATCAGCGCCATCAGGTCCATGCCGTAACAGTCCAGCCCCTCGCTGCCCAGGGTGAGGCGTTCGCCCTCCACGGTGAGCAGGTCGACGCTGAGCAGGTTATGCACGGTTAGGCCATATTTCAGACAGTGCACGCCGCCGGAGTTTTCCGCCACGTTGCCGCCAATGGTGCAGGCGATCTGCGACGAGGGATCGGGGCCGTAGTAAAGGCCGTTCTTACCGGCCACTTCGCTGATCGCCAGGTTCCGTACGCCGGGCTGCACCCGCGCCGCCCGGGCCAGGGTATCGATCTCCAGAATCCGGTCGAACTTGGCCATCGATAGCACCACTCCCTCGGGGTGTGGCATGGCGCCAGCGCAGAGCCCGGTGCCGGCGCCCCGGGCCACCACCGGAACGCCCTCCTGGTGGCAGATGCGCAGCACCTGCTGCGCCTGCTCTACGGTTTCCGGCAGCACCACCAGCATCGGCTGCTCGCAGTAGACCGAGAGACCGTCGCACTCATAGGGCTTGAGCGTCTCGTCATCGCTGATCACATATTCCGGGTCGATAAACTGGCGAAACCGCTGCGCCAGCACCTCGCGATCGACCCGTTTTCCCGCGTTACTCATCGGCTTTCACCTCACTTACCTCAGGCTTTCTGCCAACTCTCTGCTCAGACCCCGGCTCGGGTTCTAAGAAAGTGATCGATACCGGCCTGGGCGCACTCCATATCCTGCTGCGGTGTGCCGGAGCTCAGGCCGATCCCACCCACCACCTGATCATCCACGGTGACCGGCAGACCACCGCCAACCACGCACAGGCGCCCGCCCATGGAGGTGTGGATACCGAATACCAGGCTGCCCGGCACGCACTTCTCGTTATATTCGTGGGTCGCTTTTTTCGCGGCTGCAGCCGTATAGGCCTTGTCCTGGGCGATGGTGACGCTGGTGATCTTGCCGCCGTTCATGCGCTCAAACGCCACCAGGTTGCCGGATTCATCGACCACGGCGATGCACATGGGCACACCGATCTCCCGCGCCTTGGCGCAGGCGCCCTCCATGAGCAGCCGCGCATCCTGCAGGTCCAGTCTTTTTATTGTCAGCATGTTGATACCTGTTTCCCGATTAGTGTTTGGCTTTCTGCGCCCGACGATGGGCGTGCAGCAGCGGTTCGGTATAGCCGTTGGGCTGGTCGCAGCCCTTGAAGATCAGATCGCAGGCGGCCTGGAACGGAATGCTGTTCTCCAGGTCCGCCGCCATCGGCTGGTAGGCCGGATCACCGGAATTCTGCTTATCCACAACCTGGGCCATTCGTTTCAGCGTGTCGCTGACCTGGTCGTCGGTGCAGATGCCATGCAGCAGCCAGTTGGCCAGATGCTGGCTGGAGATCCTCAGGGTGGCCCGGTCCTCCATCAGCCCCACGTTGTGGATATCCGGCACCTTGGAGCAACCGATCCCCTGGCCGACCCAGCGCACCACGTAGCCAAGAATCCCCTGCACGTTGTTATCCAGCTCGTTCTGGATCTGCTCCGGCGTGAGTTGTGTATCGCCCAGCAACGGCGGTGTCAGCAGCTGTTCTATGGGGGCTTCCTGCCGGCCACTCAGCTCATGCTGACGCTGGTGCACATCGATCTGGTGATAGTGAGTGGCGTGCAGCGTGGCGGCCGTGGGTGAAGGCACCCAGGCACAGTTGGCACCGGCCTGGGGATGCGCCAGCTTGGCGCCCATCATCCGCGCCATCTCGTCCGGCATCGCCCACATCCCCTTGCCGATCTGGGCCACTCCCTCCAGGCCGCAGGCCAGGCCCGCATCCACGTTGCGGTCCTCATAGGCGAGAATCCAGGGCTCGGACTTGATCGCATCCTTGGGCAGCACCGGGCCGCCCTCCATGCAGGTGTGGATCTCATCGCCGGTGCGATCGAGGAAGCCGGTGTTGATAAAGAAGAGCCGCTCGCTGACGGCGCGCATGGTCTCTTTCAGATTGGCGGAGGTGCGGCGCTCCTCGTCCATGACGCCCACCTTCAGCGTATTGGCGGGCAGCGACAGCGCCTGCTCGACGCGGCCGAACAGCTCGTTGGTCAGCGCCGCCTCTTCCGGGCCATGCATCTTCGGTTTAACGATGTAGATGCTGCCGCGACGGCTGTTGCGGTAACGCCCCTGCCCTTTCAGGTCATGGATGGCACAGAGGCTGGTGACCATGGCATCGAGGAAGCCCTCGGGCACCTCATTGCCATCAGCGTCGAGCACCGCGTCGTTGGTCATCAGGTGGCCCACGTTACGCACCAGCAGCAGGCTGCGGCCGTGCAGCGTCAGCGCACCGCCATCCGGGGCCGAATAGGTGCGGTCCGCGTGCAGACGGCGTGTCATCTGCTTGCCGCCCTTTTCAAAGGTATCCTCAAGCGTGCCCATCATCAGGCCCAGCCAGTTGCGGTAGACCGCCACCTTGTCTTCCGCATCCACCGCCGCCACCGAGTCTTCGCAGTCGATGATGGTGCTCATGGCGGACTCCATCAGGATATCCTTCACCGAGGCGGGCGAGAGCTGGCCGATGGGGTGGCTGGGGTCGATCTGCAGCTCGACGTGCAGGCCGTTATGGCGCAGCAGCACACCGAAGGAAGCACCCTCCTCGTGGTAACCGGCAAAGCGGGTGGGATCCGACAGGCCTGTGACCTCGCCGTTATCCAGCACCATCGACAGCACCATGCGGCCCTTTTCGGTGTGCAGGCGGTATTCGACCACGCGTGTATGGGAGCCCTCGTTCAGCGGCGCCACGTTATCGAGGAAACGCGCCGCCCATTCGATCACCTTCTTGCCACGCTCGGGATTGAAGCCAGAGCCCTTCTCACAGCCATCGCTTTCATCGATCACATCGGTGCCGTAGAGCGCGTCATACAAGCTGCCCCAGCGCGCATTGGCGGCGTTGAGCGCGAAGCGGGCGTTACTGCAGGGAACCACCAGCTGCGGGCCGGCCACCTGGGCGATCTCCACATCCACGTGGGTGGTGGTGACGTTGAACGGCTCGCCCTCGGGGACCAGGTAGCCGATTTCACTCAGGAAGCCCATGTAGCTGTTAACATCGAACGGCTCATGCTTGTGAGCACGATGCCATTGGTCGATCTGCGCCTGCAGATCATCACGTTTTTTCAGCAAGGCGCGATTTACCGGACCCAGATCCTTCACGATCCCCTCAAACGCCTGCCAGAACGCTATCGGGTCCACGCCGGTACCGGGCGCGATTTCATCTTCAATCAGCTTATAAAGGGCGGCATCAACCCGCAGGCTACCTGCCTGAATTCGATTACTCATAACCAGATCTCGCTTTTACGATAACCAGAATCGGATTGTGACGGGGCTTGCGTCAGCCCCGTCGTCAAAGTCCCCGGCCTCAGCCGTAAACCATGCTGGGCAGCCAGGTGATCAGCGCCGGGAACAGGATGCAGAGCACCAGTCCGGTAGCCTGCAGGGCGAGGAACACCAGCGAGGAGCGGAAGATCGTGCCCATGGAGATCTCCGGCGGGCAGACACCGCGGATGTAGAACAGGGCATAACCAAACGGCGGGCTGAGGAAGGACATCTGCATGTTCACCAGATAAAGCACCCCGAACCAGAGCACCACATCCTCACCGGCCACCGGCGGCAGACCGAAGAGTCCTTCGAATTCCAGCGCCTGCACGATGGGGATAAAGATCGGCACCGCCAGCAGCAGGATGCCGACCCAATCCAGGAACATACCCAGGATCACCAGCAGCACCATCAGCAGGAACAGGATGCCGTAGGCCGACAGCCCGGTACCAAGAATGGTTTCGGTAATAAAGCTCTGACCACCCTGGAGGATGTAGAAGCCCACGAAGACCGAGGCACCAAACATTATCCACAGCACCATGGCCGAGGCCTTGGCCGTAGTAATGGAGGCTTCACGCAGGGTCTGTACCGAGAAGGCACCATGCTTCCAGGCCACCAGGATGGCGCCGAAAGAACCTATACCCGCCGCTTCTACCGGCGTCGCGACGCCACCGAACAGCAGACCGAGCACCAGCATCACCAGGATGATCGGCGCCACCAGATCTTTCAGCAGCATCAGTTTTTCGCCGAAGGAGATACGCTCCTCCATCGGTACCGGCGGCCCCAGTTTCGGATTCAACATGGTGCGGATCAGCACATACGCGATATACATACCGGAAAGCAGCAGCCCCGGAATAACCGCACCCAGGTAGAGCTCACCCACCGACTGCTGGGCCACCACCGCGTAGAGGATCGCCAGGATCGACGGCGGAATAAGGATACCGAGCGTACCGCCCGCCATGATCGAGCCGAGCGCGATCTGGTGGTCGTAGTTACGCTTCAACATCGCCGGCAGCGCGATAATCCCCATGGTCACCACCGCGGCGCCGATAACACCCACCATCGCCGCCAGAATGGTCGAGGCGATAATCGTTGCCGTAGCCAGGCCACCACTGAGGCCACCCATCCACTTGTAGACCACGTTGAACATCTCTTCGATCAGGCCAGCTCGTTCCAGCATCGAAGCCATGAAGATGAACAGCGGAATCGCCGCCAGGTCGGAGTTGGTCATCATCGGGAAGATACGGCCCGGAATGATGTTGAGCATCAGGCCATCACCCACCAGGTAGATGAACATCACCCCCAGACCACCGGTAACGAACGCCAGCGGCAGACCCATCATCAGCGCCACCAGCAGCGAGCCGAACATCAGGTAGGTCAGCGGCCCTATGGATACGCTGGAGAGCGAGCCCGCAAGTCTGAACAGAAAGTAGTCATCGCCGTAGGGATCGTAAAACACGGTATTGATCGTTTCGACCAGAATGACAAAGCCGAGGCCCACCGTGGCGATAATCATCAGCCAGGTGCCCAGCTTGCCCACCAGCGATCCCTGGCTGTGCGCCATCGGCGCATTCGTTGTTTGAGTGCTCATTGCGCGCCCTCCCGTCCCATACGCACGAACAGCGCGATATCCTTGATCAACTTGGACAGACCCGCGAGCAGGATCAGCACCGCACCCAGCAGCATCATGCCTTTCACCGGCCAATACTGAATGCCCCAGGTTTCCACCGTGGTTTCACCCATGTTGTAAGCGTCGATGAAGAAGGTCCAGGAGGTGCCGGCCAGCGCCAGCGTGAAGATAAAGAAAAACATGGAGGTGAAGATATCCATGCCCACCCGGCCGCGTTCCGGCAGCAGGTTATAGAGCACATCCACACGCACATGAGCACCGTGCAGCATGGCGTAAGCACCCGCCAACAGGTACTGCATACCCAGCAGCAGGAAGCTGGATTCATGCACCCAGATGGTGGGCATGTTGAAGAAGTAGCGCATGATCACTTCATAGAAGTAGAAGCAGACCGCGTTAACGGTCCAGAAGGCGACAAACACCCCGGACTTTTCGCTGATCCAGTCGATCACACGAGTGAAGGCGTTACCTTCGAAATGCTGGTGGATGATCGGATCCTCATCCGCCTGAACCTCACCCATGATCGGGTGCGACTCTTCCACCTCGGCCTTTTTGCTCAGCGCTCGCCGGTTCAGCGCCATCATGATCAGTGGCATTACCGCCAGCCAGCCCCAGTAGAGCCAGTGCGGCAGCACAAAGCCAAAGCCTTCAAGATCAGACATTATCGATTACCTCGTAAAGAGACAGGTCACAACTGCGGAGGGAGACAAAGCTCCCCCCTGTGGATAAACATCCAGGGCGCTATTCCATCCCTTCGATGTCCTCTTCCGAGATGTAACCGACGGTGTCGTTCATCATGTATTCCAGCTGCATGTCGAAGATGGCTCGGGCATCTTCATCTTTGTTGGCCCACTTGTACCAGATCGGGATCGCCGCCTTACGGAAGCGCATCAGGTCATCCTGACTGAGGCGTGACACCGTATCGCCGGCTTCCTTGAACTTCTCCATCGCCTCCACGTTGCGCTTCTGGATCGTCAGGTAGTGCCGCTGGGAGTAGTTACGCACCTGCTCCTCGACGATTTTCTGCAGTTTCGGGTCCAGGTTGTTCCAGGCGCGCATGTTGACGGTCAGGTCCATCAGATCCACCGGCTGGTAGATCGACATCACCCCTGGCGGCCCAAACAGGATGTAGTCGGTCACCTGGGAGAAGCCCAGTTCCCAGTTCACCGCGGGGCCTACATAGTCCGCCGCGTCGATGGTGCCCTTCTCCAGTGCCGGGAAGATATCGGAACCGGGCAGGCTGACGGTGGACACACCGAACTGCTGGAACACCTCCGCCACCATGCCACCCGGTACACGGATCTTCATCCCCTCGAGATCATCAAGGCTGTTCACCGGTTTCTTGGAGTGGATGATATTGGCGTCATGCTGAATCGGGCCGACGTAGAACAGGCCAAACTTCTTGTAGATCTCGCGGGTTTTTTCCAGCATCCCCATGGAGTAGAACATGGTGTCCCACTGGTGTGGCTGGTCGGGGCCCGCTGGGTAGGATGAGAGGAAAACCGAGGCCGGAATCTTGCCGGACCAGTACAGCGTGAAGGGGTTCATGCCCTGGAGTACGCCGTTGCGCACCGCATCGAACAGGGCGTTGTTATCAGCGGCCACCGATTTGGCCGGGAAGGGCTTGAAGATCAACTCGCCGTTGGTCTTCTCCTCCATTTCGTTACACCACTCCTCGAACAGGCGATAGCCCACGGTGCCCGCATCCCAGACCGACTGGATTTTCCAGGTCTGGGCAGCCTGAGCCGGTGTAGCTGCCATCATTGAGGTCCCTGCCACTGCCGCACCCGCCAGGGCGACAGACTTCAGAAATGCGCGCCGTGGCCGCTTTCCGGCTGTCGGGCTGTAGAGGTCATCGTTGCTCATATTCACTCTCCGTAATTTTTATTTTTCTGGATCTGAACGGGAACGCTGTGAGACACACTCCGCCGGGTTTCGCGCTCTCAAGCACAGAGAGTCCGGCGGAATGCGCAGGAAGAGTTGTCGACAAAAGAGATGCGGTCCAGCGAAAGGCCAACTGGTTGGACCAGTTTTTCAGCCAGCGCTGTGGACGCCTGGTCGGGAATCATCGATATTTATTAAGACGGCGCTAATAAGCTACGCTTAGTCATCGACAATAAGAACAACTGGTACAACCAGTGGATAAAATGACAAAACAGCAAAGTATCTCTACAGCTCAATCGATCGCTGCACATCTTGAGCAGATGATCCTGGACGGCACACTTACCCCGGAACGGAAGATCCCCTCGGAACGCCAGCTCGCCACCCGGCTGGGTGTTTCACGCACCATCGTGCGTGAGGCTCTGCATGAACTGCACGGGCGCGGCATGATCGAGACCCGCCACGGCAAGGGCTCGTTTGTCTCCTGCGCCGTACCTGCGCTGGATGAAGCCAGCCCGCTGATGCTGGCATTTTCCGGCAACGCCCGCACCCTCTACGACCTGTTCGAAGTCCGCGAGCAGCTGGAGGGGCAGGCAGCAGAACTGGCCGCGGAGCGCGCCACCGAGCAGGATCAGTACAAAATCCGCAAAGCGTTCGAGGCGATGGAAGCAGCAGACCCGCTGACCAACGCCGAACTCGATCACGCCTTTCACCGCGCCATCGTCGAGGCCTCACATAACCCTGTGCTGGTGCATGTTCTGAACAGTCTCAAGGGACTGATGCTGAATTCGGTGCAGGCCTCGGTGGCCAACCTGAACCACCGCCGCGCCTTCAAGCAGCAGATCGACAAGCACCACCGCCAGATCTATCACGCCGTGATCAGCCGCCAGGCCCACTGGGCGCGCAAGGCCGCCATGGCCCATGTGCGTCACGTCAGCGATTCACTGCGGAGGATCGAGGAGAAGGAGCAGCACCTGATACGCACCGCCTTTGACGACTCGCTGTACTGCTCAACAACGGATACTCAGGCCGAAGCCAGCGCCCACTGAAACCTGCTACTCCAACAGCACCCGATCCACACAAAGGCCCATCAGGGCGTTGGAGCATCCGCTCAACACAGCTCCCAGCGCTGACGTATGCACTCCAGTGCCGCGAAGGCTGCCGAGGTACGGTTTTCTACCCCCAGCTTGCGGAAGATCTGTTCCAAGTGTTTGTTGATGGTTCGCGGGCTCAGATCCAGGATCAGGGCGATCTCCTTGTTGGTCTTGCCGTGCACGATCCACATCAGCACCTCGGCCTCGCGTTCGGTCAGTTGGAACCTTTCCACCAGTTTTTCCTGATCGTTGGGCTGACGCGGATCGTCGATCTTAAATAGGTAACGTCCCAGCCCGTCATCATCGATCAGGTGACAGGTGACGCTGTCATCACCCAAGGTAACCACCGAAGCCGGCCCACCGACACGGGCATCCGCCACAGACTCCAGCAGCCCTTCTGCGATGGCCGCTGCCGCCGTCTCGGGGAACAGTTTATATACCTGGGGCGTGGCCCATTCAATCTGGCCATCGCTGCGCAGGCATAGTGTCATCAACCCATGGCCATCCATCACTTCATGGGCGCTGGCGGCACGTTTGGCGTTATCCAGGTGCGCCTTCATCCGCACCAGCAGCTCCTCATGCCGGATCGGCTTGGTTATGTAATCGATTCCACCCACTTCAAACGCCTTGACGATATCTTCGGTCTCGCTCAGCCCGGTCATAAAGATCACCGGTACCTGCATCAAGGCAGGCATAGACTTCAAACGCTTGCACACGTCGAACCCGGACATACCCGGCATCATCGCATCGAGAAGGATCACATCCGGTTGTATCTGCTCGGCAATACCGATCGCCTGCTCACCGTTCAGTGCCACGAAGACGTGAAAGTTCTGCTGGCACAGCAACTCATTGAGCATGCTGATCGCCTCTGGCGAGTCATCAACTACAAGTACTTTGGCTTTGGCATTCATTACACTGTCCATAAAGACTGGTGAGCGTCATCAACCGATCGATCACTCCTGCAAAATTGAAGGAGTTCACCATCGCCCGCAGCGCCTCTGTTTCCTGATTTGAGAGCGAGGCCTCCTGAGCGATGCGCTCCACCTCGCTTTTAATACCCTCGAGATATCCGATTTCGACGTAACGCTTAAGCTGGCCGATATTCACAACCGGCAAGCGCTCACTACCCACCTGCTCGTCGCGTTCTAGGCATTGCGCCTGTTTTTCCCACTCCAGGTGCAGCAATTTGCCGATCTGCTCCAGCAACTCGGCCACCCGTACCGGCTTGACGAGATAGGCATCGAACGGATGTACATCGGATAGCTGTACCCACTCCCTGGCATCGGCCGAAAGCATAATCACCGGCACATCGGCACCGCCCTCACGCAGCTTATGCAGCAACTCCCAGCCATTCATGCCAGGCATGGAAACATCAAGGATGAACAGGTCCGGCAGATCCTGTTCGCAGAGTTCGATGCAGTTATCCCCATCTTGGGCGGTAATCACGTTGAAGCCCACCGGCTGGAGAATATCGCGGATCAGATCGCGGTGAGTGGCATCGTCATCCACGATCATCACGCTTTTCCGCTCCCCTAGATATCCACCCAACCAGATCTGGCTGACCGGTATCTGCACCGGCTTGGTCAGGCTGGTCATCATCAACGTGAGTCGGAATGTGGTGCCGCGCCCGGGTATGCTTTCCACCTGCAGATCGCCGCCCATGATATCGGTAAGTAGCTTGGTTATAGTCAGCCCCAGTCCCGTACCCGGCTGATGGGTTCCTGAGGCCTCCAGCCGCTCGAACGGTTTGTAGATGCGCTCAATGTCCTCTTCGGCAATGCCCACTCCGGTATCGCTGATGACAAACTCCGCCACCTCGCTACGGTAGGTCAGCGTCAGCGATACGCTGCCCTTATCGGTAAACTTGATCGCGTTGGAGAGTAGGTTGATCAGTATCTGCCGCAATCTTTTTTCGTCGGTCGAGACGAACTCCGGCACCCGCTGCTGCCGGGTATAGCTGAAGTTGATTCCCTTGGCCTCAGCCTGCAGCCGGAACATATAGACGATCTGCTCCATGAAGCTGATCAGCGCCACCTCGTTGCGATAAAGTTCGAGACGCCCAGCTTCAATGCGGGATATATCAAGTAGCTCTTCAATCAGGTTCGCCAGATGTTCACTACTGCGCTTGATGACATTTATAGCCGGACGCCGGTGGGTAGGAATATCAGTAGCCACATCAAGTAATTGCGCGTATCCAAGCACCGCATTCAGCGGTGTCCGCAGCTCATGGCTGATACCGGTGAGGTAACGACTCTTGGCGAGGCTTGCGGCCTCCGCCATCTCCTTGGCTTCCTGCAACTCCTGGTCGGTCAACTCATGGGCGCGGATCTCCGCCATCAGCCGCTCGGTCTGCTGGGCGCTTTCATCCTGCGCCAGCACGCGGCTCTCATGGGCCAGCAAAAACAACCAGGCCGCGACACCGATGACAATCTGCAGCAGAAAGAACACCTTCCAGAGCACCAGACCGACAAGCTCGGTCTCCCCGGGAGACGGCCCCTGCATCTGGAAATAGATCAACGAGAGAAAAGCACCCACGATGGTATCGAACACCAGCATCAGACCGATAAAGTGACCCAAACGGGAGTTGACCTTGCCCATCAGCGCCGTCGGCAGTATCGCCCTGAGTACCGAGGAGATCTGGTGAGAAAAAGTGCTGTTCTGCTTGCAGGCGTCATTGCAGCGCGCATCGAGAGAGCAACAGAGCGAACAGATATTACCGCCGTAGAGCGGGCACACGGTCATATCCTCGGGCTCGAAATGATGTTCGCAGATCGAACATTGGGTACCGCAGGCGGGCAGCGGCTCGCGAGCGATGTAGTAACGGCTTCTGGTGGCCAGAGCGATCAGCGGCACCAGCACAAAGGTCGCGGCCAAGGCCACGAAAGGTGCGAACGCCTTCAGCTCGGGACCGCAGATACCGAGCATGCAGACAACCCCTATCAGTGACGAGATCGCCATGGAGCCAACGCCCACCGGGTTGATGTCATAGAGGTGAGCGCGTTTGAATTCTATCCCCCTCGGACTTATACCCAGCGGCTTGTTGATCACCAGATCGGCCACCAGAGAACCGACCCAGGCCACCACAAGAATGGAGAATATCCCCAGGATCGACTCAAACGCTTCGTAAATCCCCAGCTCCATAAGCAGCCAGGCGATAACCACGTTGAATACCAACCAGACCACGCGGCCGGGGTGAATATGGGTTAGTCGGGAGAAAAAGTTAGACCAGGCCAGTGACCCCGCATAGGCGTTGGTCACATTAATCTTCACCTGGGAAAGAATCACGAACAGGCCGGTCAGCGCCAGCGCCAGTTCAGGCGAAGCTGTCACGTGTTCAAAGGCGGTCATATACATCTGCGTCGGTTCTGCCGCATCGCTGATCAAGCCCCCGGTTTGCAGCACCAGCACCGCCAGAAAAGAGCCGATCAGGATCTTGATCGCGCCCATAATGATCCAGCCAGGCCCCGCCAGCAGCAGCGCACTCCACCAACGGAAGCGGTTATGGGAACCTTTTTCCGGTAGAAAACGCAGGTAATCCACCTGCTCACCGATCTGAGCCAGCAGTGACATCACCACCGTGGACGCTGCGCCCATCAGCAGAAAATCGAACTCTTCGCTCTGTTCCTTGTGGCCTTGATAGCCCAGCCAACCATCGATGGAACCCTCGCTATAGATCAGCACGCAGGCCAAAGGCAGAATCTGCAATGCTACCCACAGCGGCTGGCTAAACATCTGAAACCGACTGATAAAGGTAAATCCGTATATCACTACCGGAATCACCATAAATGCGCTGAAGAAATAACCAATGGAGAGAGGCACCGAGAACATCAACTCCAGTGCCTTAGCCATGATCGCCGCTTCCAGAGCCAGGAAGATAAAGGTGAATGAGGCGTAGATCAGCGAGGTGACGGTAGAGCCGATATAACCAAAACCGGCCCCCCGGGTCAGCAGATCGATATCCACACCGTAGCGCGCCGCGTAGTAAGTGATCGGTATCGCAGTGAGAAGAATCACCAGTGTTACCAGCAGGGTTGCCGCCAAGGTATGCTCGAAGCCGTAACTGAGCGTAATAGCCCCGCCGATCGCCTCCAGCGCTAGGAAGGAGATACCGCCCAGGGCGGTATTGGCCACCCTGCCGAGGGACCAGCGTCGCGCCGCCTTGGCGGTAAAACGCAGGGAATAATCCTCCAGCGTCTGGTTAGCCACCCACTGGTTGTATTTGCGCCTGACCCTGAAAACCTGTTGCTGCGGTGTCGTCATTTCAATGCACGCTCACTTTTCGCACCGACAAGGCACACCTTCCGTCCAACTACTGCCCCGCCGGTGAACATTCACTCACTGTGCACTCTCTGTGCAATGGACGTACGGCCCCGTTTCCAGGGATTAGGAACGTGTGCAACTAACGTACCCGCGAGTGTCACCTCCCCGACGTTTTTTAACCATGGGGTAAATGACGTATGCCGCTTGGAGCATTTGCCGAATGTTCCTCTCCCGAGTCGTTCCCGATACTGGCTTTCAACACGAAGCACCGAAATGCCCGGTCCACAACTCAGGAGAAACACCATGCGAATGCGTGATAAGAAAGCGACTACCCACTCGCCGCTACGCCGGCGGCTGTTGAAAGGATTCCTCGCGCTCCAGGCCGCCGTTGTACTCGGCAATGCCAGTATCGCCAGCGCTGAAGAGGTGAATACCACCGGTCTTGCAGTCACCGAAGACACGGTCAAAGTCGGCATCCTTCATTCGATCACCGGCACCATGGCGATCAGTGAAACCGGTTCCGTGCAGGCGGAGAAACTGGCCATCGACCAGATCAACGCCATGGGTGGTGTACTCGGTCGGCAGATCGAATACATCCAGGAAGACGGCGCCAGCGACTGGCCGACTTTCGCCGAAAAATCCCGCAAGCTGCTGGTGAACGACAAGGTTGCTGCCGTGTTCGGTTGCTGGACTTCTGCTTCACGCAAAGCGGTATTGCCGGTGTTTGAGCAGTACAACGGCATGCTCTACTACCCGACCTTCTACGAGGGCCTCGAAGAGTCTCCGAACGTGATCTACACCGGCCAGGAAGCCACGCAGCAGATCCTTGAGGGCCTGGACTGGGCATCCCGCGAGAAGGGCGCGAAAACCTTCTACCTGCTGGGCTCCGACTACATCTGGCCACGTACCTCCAACAAGATTGCGCGCAAGCACATCGAAAACAAGCTGGGCGCGAAAGTACTGGGCGAAGAGTACTACCCACTGGGCCACACCCAGTTCAACTCTGTCATCAACAAGATCAAGCTGCGTAAGCCTGATGTTGTGTTCATCTCCGTGGTGGGCGGCTCCAACGTGGCCTTCTACAAGCAGCTCAAGGCTGCCGGTATCGACATGACCCAGGAGAAGCCGCTGTTCGTGACCATTTCCGTCACCGAGGATGAAATCCTGGGTATCGGCGGTGAAAACATCGACGGTATCTACGCTTCCATGAAGTACTTCCAGAGCCTGCCGAACGATAACAACCAGGCGTTCGTTAAAGCATTCAAAGAGAAGTATGGCGACGACATCGTTATCGGTGACGTTACCCAGGCCGCCTACCTCGGCCCCTGGCTGTGGAAAGCCGCTGTCGAGAAAGCCGGCTCCTTCGATATCGACAAAGTGCGCGCGGCATCACCGGGCATTGAGCTGACCACAGCGCCTGAAGGTTATGTGCGTATCCATGAGAACCATCACCTCTGGTCCAAGACCCGAATCGGCAAGGCGCATACCGACGGCCAGTACGAGGTTGTCTACGAAAGCTCCGATCTGATCGAACCGAACCCCTTCCCGGAAGGTTATCAGTAAGCAACCGCACCACTGGGAGCCCGCCACAGATGGGCTCCCTCTCAGCTTCCCGGTTTATGAAAATCCCGAGCTACGGAGCCTTTCATCATGTTTGCTGATTACTCCTCTTCTGAACTCGTGGCGATCTTCGCCATGCAAGGCTTCGCAGGCCTGAGTCTGTTCTCCATATTCGTATTAATGGCGCTGGGTCTGGCAATCATTTTCGGCCAGATGGGCGTTATCAACATGGCACACGGGGAGTTCATGATCCTCGGCGCCTACATGACCTATCTCACCTCCCATGTTTTCGAGAGTCTGATGCCAGGACTCTATGGGGCCTACTTTATCGTGGCGATGATGGTCGCCTTTCTTGCCGCCGGAGCCCTGGGCGCCTTTGTCGAATGGGCATTGATAAGGCGACTCTACCACCGCCCGCTGGACACACTGCTTGCCACCTGGGGTTTGAGCCTGATCCTGCAGCAGTGCTACCGCTCCATCTTCGGCGCTCGTGAAGTCGGTGTCAGCCTCCCCGACTGGCTGATGGGTTCCGTCGCCATCACCGACATGATCGAAGTTCCGATCAATGGCCTGTTCGTGATGATTCTGACCCTGCTGATTGCGGCTGGCGTTTACTACCTGATGTATCGCTCCAACTGGGGTGGTCAGGTACGTGCCGTAGTACAGAACCGTCCCATGGCCGGTGCCGTCGGGATTAATACAGAGAGAGTTGACCGCGCCACCTTTGCACTGGGCTGCGGTATCGCCGGCGTCGCAGGTAGCGCTTTCACCATGATCGGCTCCACCGGGCCTACATCCGGCCAGCTTTATATCGTCGATACCTTCCTGGTGGTGGTCTTCGGCGGCGCAGCCAGTCTGCTCGGCACCATTGCATCCGCGTTCACCATCTCCCAGGCCCAGTCAACGATGGAGTTCTTCCTCAGCGGTTCCATGGCCAAGGTACTCACGCTGCTGGTGGTGGTAGGCATCCTGATGCTGCGCCCCCAGGGTCTGTTCTCACTGAAGATTCGACGCTGATGGTCTGAACGGAGGAAATCACGATGAATGTTATGAAAAGTAATCTGTTCAAACGTCAGGATCTGATCAACTACGGGCTGCTGGCACTGCTGTTGCTGGTGGTCCTGCCACTGACGCTTGATATTTTCCGCCTCAATCTGGTGGGTAAGTATCTCTCTTACGCCTTTGCCGCCATCGGCCTGGTGCTCTGCTGGGGTTACGGCGGCATCCTGAGCCTGGGGCAGGGTATCTTCTTCGGTATCGGCGGCTACGCCATGGCGATGTTCCTGAAGCTGGAGGCCTCATCCCCCGAGGCAACGGCTATCCAGTCCACCCCGGGTATTCCCGACTTTATGGACTGGAACCAGCTCACCGCCCTGCCCTGGTTCTGGGAGCCGTTCAACTCGCTGGGCTTCACCGTGCTGGCGATACTTTTTGTGGCGCCGCTGTTCGCCTTCGTGGTCGCCACGGCGATGTTCAAGCGCCGGGTGGGCGGGGTCTACTTCGCCATCATCACCCAAGCGATCGCCGCGATCCTGACCATCCTGATCATCGGTCAGCAGGGTTACACCGGTGGCGTTAACGGCATCACCGACCTGCGCACGCTGATGGGCTGGGATATCCGCAGCGACTCCGCCAAGTACGTGCTCTACTTCTTCGGCGTGGCCATGCTGTTCCTCTGCCTGCTGATGGCTCACCTGGTGCTGAAGAGCAAGCTGGGCCGCCTGCTGGTCGCAATCCGTGACCGTGAAGACCGGGTGCGCTTCTCCGGCTACGACGTCTCCAACTTCAAGATTTTCGTGTTCTGCTTCGCGGCCATGCTGTCCGCCATCGGCGGCGCCATGTTCACGCTGCAGGTGGGCTTCATGTCGCCCACCCTGGTCGGCATCGTGCCCTCCATCGAGATGGTGATCTTCTGTGCCCTCGGCGGTCGTCTGTCGATCATCGGCGCGGTTTACGGCGCACTGCTGGTCAACGCCGCCAAGACCACCATGTCCGAAGCCTTCCCGGAACTCTGGCTGTTCGCCATGGGTGCTCTGTTCATCGGCGTGGTGCTGGCCTTCCCGAACGGTCTGGCCGGTCTTTACACCCTGCTTGTGGATAAGTTCAAACAGCGTCGCGCGCACTCTTCTGCTCCTGCCAATCGCACTTCTGCACCGGCTGCAGAAAAAGAGCAGGTCGATTCCAGCAGCGGCGTTACCGCACCGAGCCAGTCTTAAGGAGACGATCATGAGCCTGTCCCACAACAACCCGCAGGATTTTGTTCTCGCCGTCGAAGGACTGACGGTCTCTTTCGATGGCTTCAAGGCGGTGAACGACCTGTCGTTCTACGTCGATGAAGGTGAGATCCGCGTCATCATCGGCCCCAACGGGGCCGGCAAGACCACGGTGCTCGACCTGATCTGCGGCCGCACCAAGGCCACCGAAGGCTCCATCAAGTTCCGTAACCAGGAACTGACCAAGATGAAGGAGCACCAGATCGTCCACGCCGGCGTCGGCCGCAAGTTTCAGAACCCGTCGATCTACGAGGACCTGACGGTATTCGAGAACCTGGAGCTCTCCTTCCCCCGCGGTCACAGCGTGTTCGGTGCCCTCACCTTCCGCCGCAATGCGGAGGTGATCGACAAGGTCACCGAGATCGCCGAAATGATTTTCCTCTCGGACCTTCTGCACCAGCGCGCCGACCTGCTCAGCCATGGCCAGAAGCAGTGGCTGGAGATCGGCATGCTGCTGATCCAGGACCCGGCCTTGCTGATGCTGGATGAACCGGTGGCGGGGATGTCGGTGGCAGAGCGCAAGAAAACCGCCGAGCTGCTCAACCGCATCACCCAGGACCGCTCGGTGCTGGTGATCGAGCACGACATGCAGTTTGTCGAGGACATTGCTCACCGAGTCACCGTTCTGCACCAGGGACAGCTGCTGTCCGAAGGCTCGCTGGAGCGCGTGAAGAGCGACCCGAAGGTCGTCGAAGTCTACCTCGGTCACTAATCAGCCCACAGGGCAGGAGCTCAACATGCTCAATGTATCCAATTACGACGTCGCCTACGGCCAGAGCCGCGTTATCAACGGCATGAACCTGGAGTTGGGCAAGAACGAGATCATCGCCATCCTTGGCCGCAACGGCATGGGCAAGACCACGCTGATGAAATCGCTGATCGGTATGATCCCCTCCAGCGGCGGTTCGGCCAGGCTAGACGAAACAGAACTGGCCGGCCTGAAAAGCTATCAGCGCGTCTCCGCCGGGGTCGGCTTTGTGCCCCAGGGGCGAATGATCTTCTCCACCATGACCGTGGAGGAGAACATCCGCACCGGTCTCACCACCACCGGCAGCAGCACCATCCCTGAGCATCTCTACACCCTGTTCCCGGTGCTCAAGGAGATGAAACACCGCCGTGGCGGCAACCTCTCCGGCGGTCAGCAGCAACAGCTGGCCATCGCCCGCGCCCTGGCCAGCAACCCCAAGCTCTTACTGCTCGACGAGCCCACCGAGGGGATTCAGCCCTCCATCATCCGCGAGATGGCGCGCACCCTGCGCAAAATCCGCGACGAGCATGGCCTGGCGATTCTGGTCTCCGAGCAGGTGCTCAGCTTCGCCCTCGATGTGGCCGACCGCATCCTGGTGATCGAGAAGGGCAACATCGTTCACGACGTACCGGTGGCCGAAGCCGACGAGGCCACGATCACCCGCTATCTGTCCGTTTAACCCGCTTTAACGAGGAGTCCACGCCATGAGACACGGTGATATTTCCAGCAGTGCCGATACCGTCGGCGTCGCGGTGGTCAACTACAAGATGCCGCGCCTGCACACCAAGGACGACGTGCTGGCCAATGCCCGCCAGATTGCAGACATGATCACCGGCATCAAGCAGGGCCTGCCCGGCATGGACCTGATCGTGTTCCCCGAGTACAGCACCATGGGAATCATGTACGACAAGGGCGAGATGATGGCCACCGCCACCACGATTCCGGGCGAAGAAACGGCAATCTTCTCCGAGGCCTGCCGCCAGGCAAAAACCTGGGGCGTATTCTCACTCACCGGCGAACAGCATGAGGAACACCCCAACAAGGCGCCCTATAACACCCTGATACTGATCAATGACCAGGGTGAGATCGTGCAGAAGTACCGCAAGTGCCTGCCCTGGTGCCCGATCGAGGGCTGGTATCCCGGTGATCGCACCTACGTCTCCGAAGGTCCAAAGGGACTGAAACTCAGCCTGATCATCTGCGACGACGGTAACTATCCGGAGATCTGGCGAGACTGCGCCATGCGCGGTGCCGAGCTGATCGTACGCTGCCAGGGCTATATGTACCCGGCCAAGGAGCAGCAGGTGATGATGGCCAAGACCATGGCCTGGGCCAACAACACCTACGTGGCGGTGGCCAACGCCGCCGGCTTTGATGGCGTGTATTCCTACTTCGGTCACTCCGCCATCGTCGGCTTTGACGGCCGCACCCTCGGCGAGTGTGGCGAGGAAGAGATGGGAATCCAGTACGCCCAGCTCTCGCTCACCGAGATCCGCGACGCGCGCAAGAACGACCAGTCCCAGAACCACCTCTTCAAGCTGCTGCATCGCGGCTACACCGGCGTCTATAACTCCGGCGACGGCGACAAGGGCGTGGCGGACTGCCCGTTCGAGTTCTACCGCTCCTGGGTCATGGACGCGGAGAAAACCCAGGCAGAGGTCGAGGCGATGACCCGCGACACCATCGGCGTGGCGGAGTGTCCCGTCGGCGGTCTGCCGATGGCCGAGCAGGAGAAGGAAGCGGGCTAAGCCCGTTTCCCGGAGACGGAGCGTCCTATGCCGTTTATCAACGACAGGCTCGACCAGAACCAGCGTGGCTTGGAACAGGGCTCGCCCCTGCCCGCCTCGGCCAGCGGTTACAAGTCGCGCTTCACCTTCAACCCTGACGCGGTGGTCGATCTGCTCAAGCGCAAGATCGCCGGTCAGCGGCCGGTGATCGAGGCGCTTGGCGCCCAGCTACGGGTGGTCAAGGCGGATATCTGCGAACCGGGCCGGCCGCTCTACGTCACGCTGTTTATCGGCGATACCGGCGTCGGTAAAACCGAGATCGTGCGCCTGCTGGCCAACGCCATTCACGGCTCGCCAGACAGCTTCTGCCGCATCGATATGAACACCCTCTCGCAAAGCCACTACAGCGCGGCCATTACCGGGGCACCGCCGGGGTACGTGGGCAGCAAGGAGGGTGTCACTCTGTTCAATGAGGACTTGATCGCCGGCAGTTATGGCCGCCCAGGGATAGTTCTGTTCGATGAGATCGAAAAGGCCAGCAACGATGTGGCGCGGGCGCTGATGAACATTCTCGATGCCGGCAAGCTGAAACTGGCCTCGGGCAATCGAGAACTGGATTTCAGCAACAGCCTGATCTTTATGACCAGCAACGTGGGCTCCCGTGCCTGGGTCGACCTTCAGCGGGAAGCCCGCGGCCCCTGGATCAAACGATTGAAGAACCACCTGAAACCGGTGCATCACTCACGCGCAGCACTGATCGAAGATGCGCTGCATGAACGCTTCGATCCCGAGTTTCTCAATCGTATCGACCGTATCGAGCTGTTTGAGCCGCTCACCACCGAACACCTCGAGACCATCATCACGCTGGAGCTGGAGCGCACCAACCGCACGCTGAAACGCAAGGGCGTCGAAGCACAGCTCGATCCCGCTGCGGTGGCATTGCTGCGGGCCAAGGGATTCGATCCGGAGTTTGGCGCGCGTTCTATCCGGCGCAGTTTTCGTGAACTGGTGGTTCTGCCACTGGCCAGTGCTTTGCTTGCCAACCCACCCGCCACTGGCACTCAAGCAAGAACCAGCCTGTTCCGCGGCCAGGTCCGCGGCGATCTCATCCATTTCAGTCCGGTTTCCGCGAGCAGCCGGGAACCACAGCAACCCCCGAAGCAGCACGACCCGGCAACTCTGCGATCAGAGCAGAGGCCAGATGAGCAACATTCACAACGGCACTTTTCGCACCACGTTTCTTCCCAAAACCATTCGTCAGAAAACCTTTCTTCAGAAAACAATCCTTCACAAACCGAGCCGAGCCCGGAGAGGGCAGGACAGGAGATGAAACCATGACCGATACCATCATCAAGATCGATCTGAACAAATCCGCCTACGAGCACGACAACGTGCATAACCGCTGGCACCCGGACATTCCGATGGTGGCAACGGTCAAGCCAGGTGACGACTTCATCGTCGAGTGCTTCGACTGGACCGGCGGCCAGATCAAAAACGATGACAGCGCCGAAGATATCCGTGATGTGGACCTGACCCAGGTGCACTTCCTGTCCGGTCCTATTGCCGTCGAAGGGGCGGAGCCGGGTGACCTGCTGGAGGTGGATATTCTCGATATCGGCGCCTTCGACGAAATGCAGTGGGGCTTTAATGGCTTCTTCGCCAAGAAAAACGGCGGCGGTTTCCTCACCGACGAATTCCCGCAGGCACAGAAGTCGATCTGGGATTTCAACGGCATGTTCACCAAATCCCGTCATGTACCGGGCGTTGAGTTCGCCGGCATCCTGCATCCAGGCCTGATCGGCTGCCTGCCTTCGCGCGATATGCTGGATAAGTGGAACAGCCGTGAAAAAGAACTCTTCGACACCAACCCGGAACGCGAGCCTGCGCTGGCCTGCCTGCCGTTCGCAGGTACCGCACATATGGGACGTATGAAAGGTGATGACCGCGATACGGCAGCGGCCGAAGGCGCCCGCACCGTGCCGCCGCGTGAACACGGCGGTAACTGCGATATCAAGGACCTGACCCGCGGTGCCAAGGTCTACTTCCCCGTTTACGTAGACGGCGCGGGCCTTTCCGTGGGCGACCTTCACTTCAGCCAGGGCGATGGCGAAATCACCTTCTGCGGTGCCATCGAAATGGCGGGCTGGATCCATATGCGCGTCAACCTGATCAAGGACGGCATGTCGAAGTACGCCATCAAAAACCCGATCTTCAAGCCGAGCCCAATGGTACCGAAATATGACGACTACCTGATCTTCGAAGGTATCTCGGTGGATGACGAGGGCAAACAGCACTACCTCGACACCAGCCTGGCATACAAGCAGGCCTGCCTGAACGCTATCAATTACCTTAGCAAATTCGGTTACTCACCGGCTCAGGGTTACGCCATTCTCGGTTGTGCGCCAGTTCAGGGTCATATCAGCGGCGTGGTGGATATCCCCAACTCCTGCGCAACCCTGTGGCTCCCCACCGATATCTTCGACTTCAATGTCAAACCCAACAGCGAGGGTCCGACCAAGCAGCTTGATGGCAGCGTCGATATCCCGCTGGCGCCGGATCTGGATTGATAAGGGAGAACCAACATGCCGTTATATGAATACAAATGTCCCGACCATGGTGTGTTCCAGGAGCTGGCAACCATGGCGGAGCACGACAAACCCTGTGCCTGCCCGCAGTGCGGCACTCAGTCCGCCCGGGTAATTACCCTGCCACCACAGATGCTGGCGATGTTGAAAGAGAAGAAGGAGGCGATGGAGCGCAACGAGAAAGCTCAGCATGAGCCGCAGTTTCTGACACCGGCCCAGTACCGGGAACAGGAAGCGGAGAAGAAGGAACGGGCCGCACACCGGCATCGTCACAGCTCAAGCTGCGGCTGCAGTAACGGCAGCGAGCGTAAGATCAAGCTGTTCTACACCGCCGATGGCAGCAAAATGTTTCCCTCCATGCGACCCTGGATGATCAGTCACTGATCCATTCTGACCCGTTAAGACTGCGCCGGCTCTCAGATGGCCGGTGCAGCTTTCCCTACTCCGGCTTTCCTTGGCCGGAGTTTTTTATCTGACAGCCAGCTACTCCAACAGCACTCTGTCCACAAAGGCGCCCATCAGAGCATTGGATTCCGGGGTTTCCACGGCATTGGCCAGCACCTGATCAAGATGATCATCACCGTCGGTGTAGTGCGCCTTGTAGTAAGTGAGGCGCTCCACCAGGATCCGCTTGTCTACCTCCGGGTGGAACTGGAACGCCCAGAAGCGGTGGTCTTTTACCTTGAAGGCATGGATACAGGCATCGGTCAGCGCCAGTACCTGGCAGCGCCGTGGCAGTTCGGTGGCGTACTGACGATGCACCGAAACCGCCATGAACGGATCCGGCATATCCCAGAACAGCGGATCCTTGCCAGCGGCAAGGGTCAGGGAGATTGGCAAACACCCCATCTCGAAGTCTTTGTCCTTGTGGCGTATCCGCCCACCGAGGGCCAGTACCGCCAGCTGAAAGCCGAAGCAGGAGGCGAACACCGGTTGATCCCGCTCCAAGCTGTTCAGTAACAGCTGCTGGGCGCGCTCCACAAAGGGATACTTCTCGGGCTCGAGCACATTGGCTTCGCTGGCGCCGCCTACCAGCAGAGCATCGTAACCGTCGGCCGCATCGATACTGAAATCCGGCGTATCGAACAGATTCAGCACGTCGATCTGATCCGGTTCCAGGCGGCAATAACGGGTGAAACTCTCCAGCTCCTCCCGTCGTACCTGAGCGCCGTCCCGAATCTGCATCAGCAGCAACCTGAGGCTGGATCTATCCTTGGCCATTCTCTCTCCTTTCTTCGGGAAACGCCGGCGGTTGTTCGTAGATCGGCCAAGCGGACAACTCTGTTAACCGCAAAGACCACTGCTTCTGTAATGATGTTAGCCTAAGCTTTCGGAGATAGCCTGATGCAGGGAGACAGTCGCAGGAAATGAACACCGTTTTATGCATTGAAGCGAACACCCGGGGACGGGATTTCGTGGTTGGCGATATTCACGGCTGGCTGGATCCGCTGCGCGCGGAGCTGGATGCGGTCTGCTTTAACAAGGAGGTGGATCGGCTGTTTTCAGTGGGAGACCTGATCAACCGCGGCCCTCATTCGCAGGAGTGTCTGGAGCTGGTTAAAGAGCCCTGGTTCTTTGCCGTGCGCGGCAATCATGAACAGATCCTGTTCGACTGGTTGCAGGGGGAATCGAGCATTAATACCGCGGACTGGATGCGCTTTGGCGGCAAAAGCTGGCTCGGGCCCGGGCCCGATCACTTTTTCATGCGGAATACGGAGTTTCGCCGTTTCGCCGAGCAACAGGCCAGGGAGATGCCTTGGGTTATCGAGCTGCCACTGGCCGATGGCCGCACGATCGGCATCAGCCACAGCTCAGTACCTGTGGATGACTGGCTGGACCTGAAGCTGCGCCTGCCTAATGAGCCAGCCCTGCGCAGTGCGCTGATCTGGGATCGTCCCGCGAAGGACCCGGACTTTATTCATCAAGTCAGCGGCATCGACCTGACGGTGCACGGACATGTGATCCTGCCCCAGGTACAGAAACGCGGTAACGGCATCTATATCGATACCGGCGCTGCGCTGTTTGGCCAGAATATCAAAACCGCTGACAGCAACTGTCCGCATCCCCGCATCAGTGCCATCGAGGTCACCGACCTGTTTCATATCACGGATCATTATCTGACGGCCTGAGCGGATAAGTGCAAGCGGCAGATCCCCCCGTAAGATGCACCGTAAAAAGCAAAACGCCCCACTCTCCGAACCGGGAAAGTGGGGCGTTTTTTGTAGCATGGCCGTTTCGACAGAACCGTCTTAGTGACCGGTTTTCACACGGGTCCAGGCACGGTTCATGGTGCGGATTTCACGCTCGGCCGGGGTCTTCAATACCACCAGACTTTCGCGGGTTTCCTGCGGCGGGTAGATACCCGGATCATTGCGGATCTCGGGATCGATCAGCTCTTCGGACGCCTTGTTCGCATTGGCATATGCCACGTAGTCGGTGACCGGTGCGATCACTGCCGGATCGAGCAGGTAGTTGATGAATTTGTGCGCCGCATCCGGGTTCGGCGCATCGGTGGGGATCACCATCACGTCGGTCCAGACCACCGCACCCTCTGAAGGCACAGCGTAGGCCACGTTAACACCGTTCTCTGCTTCGGCTGCACGGTCACGGGCCTGCAGTACGTCGCCTGAGTAGCCATGAGCCACACAGATATCGCCGTTGGCCAGGTCATTGATGTACTGGGAGCTGTGGAAATAGCGGATGTTAGGGCGCACCGCCGCAACCACGTCTGCGGCCTTGTCGATCGCCTCACGGCTGAAATCGTCGGTGGGCTCGCCCAGGTAAACCCGCGCCGCGGTCAGTACCTCGGTGGCATCGTCCATCAGCGTGACGCCGCAGGATGACAGCTTGGCTACGATCTCCGGATCAAACACCAGGCGCCAGGTATCCAGAGGCATGTCGTCACCGAGAATCGCCTTTACCTTGTCGACGTTATAACCGATACCGGTGGTACCCCACATGTAGGGCACCAAATAGTTGTTGCCCGGGTCGATATCCGTCAGGGAATCCATGATCACCGGATCCAGGTTATCCCAGTTGCCCAGCTTGGATTTATCCAGCTTCTGGTACAGCCCCGCCTTCAGATGGCGATCCGCAAAAGGACGCGCTGTGGGGAACAGCAGGTCGTAACCGCTCTTGCCCACCAGCAACTTGGCTTCGGCAACCTCGTTGGAATCGTAGACGTCATACACTACATCGATGCCGGTCTCTTTTTCGAAGTTAGTGACCGTGTCCTCGGCGATGTAGTCGGACCAGTTGTAGATATGCAGCTCTTCCGCCTGGGCAGCGCCAGCCAGGGCCAGCGATACAGACAGTGACAGAGAGGCAATAGGTAAAAAAGCAGGTTTCATCGCATCCAATCTCCCGCGGTGATCTCTGAGTAACCGGGCTCTTATCGATGGCCCGGCTTTGTTCGACAGACGTCTATCTGCACGGCCGTCGTGTATCTCGAATATGAACAAAAGCCGAAGGGAACTAAAGCTTTTTCTTGTTGATCAAAGAAAAATCGGACTATTTGGTCAACTCCTGTCAGCCAATCTGCCCCGCCCGCCTCACTCAGGCCGGGATCTCTATTTAACGAGCACCCGACAGATTGTCACAGGACCCCAAAGATTCTGAAACCTGAGTGTCACAACTTGAGGATTAAATCGTCGCTGAATATAAAGAGGAAAATAAATATGCATAGCGATCATCACATCACTAACGATCTGCAACAGCTTCTGCGTCGCGGTTACTCCGCTGACGATCTGACAACCAACCTGAGCTTTCCCCGCGAACTGGTGGAAAAAGCACTGTCCCAGTACCAGGCTGAAATCCGCCAGCGTCAGCATGACCGCGCCCTTCACAGCCAGGCAACCTATGCCATGCGTCTCCAGCGTCGCTAGTCGGCGCTGCCCACTGTTTCCCATCCAAGACAGATCAATCTTTGGCCATTCAGGCAAGATTAACCACCTAAGCGGTATTTACTACTCCCAAGGCCCCTCCTAAACTTGGCCTGATCTATTTTTAACCGGATTCGTACGTCTGAATGAGTAGGTCCGATTGATAGCACTGTCAAAGGAAACAACCATGAAAAAAGCGCTTGTACTGGCAGCCGCTGCTGCCCTGCTGACCCCGGCCGCTGCAATGGCAGAACGTTCCGGTGAAGAGCTTTACAACACCAAGTGTTCCGTTTGCCACGCCTCTGGTGTCGCTGGTGCTCCGCTGTTCGGTGATGCTGAAGCCTGGGCTCCGCGCGCCGAGAAAGGTATGGACGCGCTGCTGGCAACTGCCAAGTCCGGTCTGAACGCTATGCCGCCGATGGGCACCTGCGTTGACTGCTCTGACTCTGAAATGACCGCTGCCATCCAGTACATGCTGGATGCTGCCAAGTAAGGCATAAGCAAGGTCTGACCAAATAAAAAAACCGCCCGGAATTCCAAGGCGGTTTTTTTATATCTGCCTATCCCTTGAAGATCAGAAAATCTCCCCCGGATTCAGTAACTGGCCTTCGGTATCACCGTCAGGCCGGGATTGCAGCCGTTCCAGCATCTCCTGATCATTCCCCTTCTGGATCACGATCTCTACACGACGGTTACGGGCGCGGTTTTCCGGCGAGTTATTGGGCGCCAGCGGTTTGCTGTCGGCATAACCGGAAACCTGGAAACGGGACTGATCGATGCGTGGGTCAGAAAACAGCTCTTCCCCAACAGCCAGGGCGCGCGCCGCCGATAGATCCCAGTTAGAGGAGAAGCGGGAGCCCGAATAAGGAATGTTGTCTGTATGGCCTTCGATTGAAATACGACCGGTGACATCAAGCAGCACGTCACGGATTTTTGCGATCACTGGAATGTAGTCAAACTTGAGTTCGGCAGAACCGGAATCGAAAGAGCCCTGCTCCTTCACGCGGATAATCAACTTGGAGCCATCGGTTTCCACCTCAACGGCACCATCGCCAATCTCTTCGGAGAGCACCTGGGCAAACTCAATGGCGTCCTGCTGCGCTTCCTGCTTCTGCTGTTCGATCAGCTGTTCCAGCCCACGCAACTGATCCAGCACCTGAGACTCACCCACCTCGGGGCGCACATCCAGGGTGTTCATATCGTTGTTGATCGTCATCTGACGGACTTCGTTCAGCGGCGTCGGCTCCGGGCGGCCCGGGCTAAACTCCTGAGCGATGATCGAGGTCCCCTTGGGAATATCCTCAACCTTGATCTGCGCCTGCACGCCAAACGCTTCACGCATGGAGCCAGCGAGCTGTTTGAACTTGAGCACGTCCATCTCGGAGAATGACAGCAGCAGCACGAAGAAACACATGAGTAGCGACATCAGATCAGAGAATGTCGCCATCCATGCCGGCGCTCCCGGCGGCGGACACTTACATTTTTTCTGCTCGTCGCTCATCTAATTCTCTTGGCTTTCTGGCTTGGCTAGCGAAGCTCGCTCAAGGCTCAGGCTTCTGCCTGCTGACGTTTTTTCTCGGGCAGATAGTTGCGCAGCATCTGCTCAATCACACGCGGGTTCTGTCCCGCCTGGATCGCCAACAGACCATCGATAATCAGTGACTGATTAAGCGCTTCCTCATCCTTGCGGTTTTCCAGTTTGTCGGCGATCGGTAGCGCCACAATGGTAGCCAGCATGGCGCCGTAAAGTGTGGTGAGCAGCGCCACCGCCATGGCGGGACCGATCGATTTGGGGTCTGACATGTTGGAAAGCATCTGTACCAAACCCACCAGCGTACCGATCATGCCCATGGCCGGGCCCACATCACCGATAGCGCGGAAAATTTTGGCACCAAAATCATGGCGCTCATCGGTGAGACTGGCTTCCTTGAGCAGCAGGTTCTTGACTACTTCCGGATCGTGACCATCCACCAGCAGCTGAATACCACGCTGCATAAAAGGGCTGGAAACCTCTTTTTCTTCCAGAGAAAGCAGGCCACCCTTGCGCGCCGCATCGGCCAGATCCACAGTCTCGGCGATGATCTCTTCCGGCATCACCGATTTGAACATGAACGCCTTGGCAGCAATTTTTCCGGCGCCGAGAAACTGCCCGAGGGTGAACTTGGTTAACACCACCAGCAGACTACCGCCGATAACAATCAAAATAGAGGGGACGTTTACGAAGATGCCGACATCGCCACCAAGCACCATCGCTGCGACAACGATGCCCAGTGCGCCGATCAATCCTACAAGTGTCGCCAGATCCATTGATTGAAACTCCTATAGCCTGACTGATGGCACAAGTTTTTGAGATGATGCTCTGAATGATACCAGATTTATACAGGTGTTCACGTACTGAACACGTTGGTTTTTCAGGCGCTGCGGGGCCGCTACCCGGCGTCTGGCCGGCGCTTATCGATTGACCCCGCGCGGGCAGTTGGTTAAGTTGACTGCCTTGTTTACCCCACTCTTTACCCGACCCTGATCAGACTATGGCCCGCACCCGCAAAGCACCCGATTTTGAACAATCCCTGACGCAGCTCGAAGCCGTCGTTGAGCGTATGGAGCAGGGCGACCTGCCCATCGAAGAAGCCCTGAAGGCGTTCGAGGAAGGCGTCAAACTCACACGCGAGTGCCAGGATATCCTGCAGCAGACCGAACAGAAGGTTCAGGTGCTGGTTGAACAGCAGGGCGAGATGAAGACCCGCCCCTTCCAGGAAGAGCAGGACGACTGACCGTGGAGCTTAGCGATCAGTTAACCGTCTGGGCCGAACGAGTCGAGACCAACCTGCCCCTGTACCTGCAGGATTGTTCCGCACTGGAGCCACGTCTGATCGAGGCGATGCACTATGCGCTGTTGAACGGCGGCAAACGCATTCGCCCCGCACTGGTCTACATGAGCTGCAACTTCTGCGGCGGATCCCCGGAGCTCGCGGACCGCGCAGCGGCGGCGATCGAGGCGGTGCACAGCTACTCGCTGGTGCACGATGACCTGCCCGCCATGGACGACGACGACCTGCGCCGTGGCCAGCCCACCTGTCATATCGCCTTTGACGAAGCCACCGCGATTCTGGCCGGTGATGCCCTGCAGTGTTTTGCCTTCGAACTTCTCAGCACGCCCGACGCGGAGCTGCTTCCCCAGCGTCAAATGCGGATGCTGAATATTCTGTCCAGCGCCAGTGGCGCCAGCGGCATGGTGGCTGGTCAGGCCTATGACCTGGCCCATGTGGGCGACAGCCTGACCCTGGAACAACTGCAGGCGATGCACGCGTTCAAAACCGGCCGACTGATCACCGCCGCCCTGCAGCTAGGTGCCGCCGCGGCCGGCTGTGAAGACCCGGAGACACTGGAGCGGCTGCAGCGCTATGGCGATATGATCGGCCTGGCGTTTCAGGTTCAGGATGACCTGCTCGATATCGAGGGCGACACCGAAACCCTGGGCAAACCCCAGGGCTCGGACCAGGCGCAGAACAAGCCGACTTACCCGGCCCTGCTGGGCATCGCCGGTGCCCGTGCTAAATTGGAACAGTTGCACCGCGAAGCGCTGGAGGCACTTTCACCCTTTGGTTCCAGCGCCGCACCGCTACTCGACCTGGCCAACTTTATCGTCACCCGCGACCACTGATGCGCACGCAGATACCCACACAACGTCCGGCCACACCGCTGCTGGACACGGTTAACTCCCCCGCCGAGCTGTCGCAGCTGGCTGCTTCCCAGCTGCCGCAACTGGCGCAGGAGCTACGCGACTGGTTGCTTTACAGCGTCGGTGTCACCGGCGGCCACTTTGGCGCTGGCCTCGGTGTCGTTGAACTGACCATCGCCCTGCACTACCTGCTGGATACACCGGCGGATCACCTGGTCTGGGATGTGGGTCATCAGACCTATCCACACAAGATTCTCACCGGCCGGCGTGAGCAGATGCTCAGTATGCGTCAGCCGGCTGGCCTGGCACCCTTCCCCAAGCGCGCCGAAAGCCCCTATGACAGTTTTGGCACCGGTCACTCCAGCACCTCGATCAGCGCAGCCCTGGGCATGGCCCTGGCCAGCCGCCTGAAGGGCGAGCAGCGCAAAACCGTGGCCGTGATCGGCGATGGCGCCATGACTGCCGGTATGGCGTTTGAGGCGCTGAGCCACGCGGCCCATACCCAGGCCGACATGCTGGTTATCCTCAACGATAACGATATGTCGATCTCACCCAACGAGGGCGGTCTGGCTACCTACCTGGAAGAGCACCTGCGGGCCGGCCAGCTGTCGGGACAGCATAAGGGTCCGGAGCTGGACGGCAGCGCCACCGGCGCCCTGTTCGGCGCGCTGACCTTCGACTACCAGGGCCCGGTGGACGGCAACGACTTCGACAAACTGCTACCGGCGCTGAAACAGGCGCTTAACAGCAAAGGTCCGCAGTTCCTGCACCTGGTGACACGCAAGGGCAAAGGCTTTGAGCCGGCCGAATCCGATCCGGTGGGTTATCACTCCATCACCAAGATCGAGCCACTGGATGCGCCGGTGAAGCCGAAGAAACCGAAGTTCTGCAACATCTTCGGTGGCTGGCTCTGCGACACGGCAAAACAGGATGAACGCCTGGTGGGGATCACCCCGGCCATGCGCGAAGGCTCGGACCTGATCGCCTTTTCCGAGCAGTTCCCCGAACGCTATTTTGACGTCGCTATTGCCGAGCAGCATGCGGCGACTCTCGCCGCGGGATTTGCCTGCGAGGGGATGAAACCGGTGCTGGCGATCTACTCCACCTTCCTGCAGCGCGCCTACGATCAGTTCGTCCACGATATCGCCATTCAGGATCTGGATGTGCTGCTGGCCGTGGACCGCGCGGGTCTGGTTGGCGAAGATGGCGCCACCCATGCGGGGCTGTTCGATCTCGCTTACCTGCGCTGCCTGCCTGGCGTTATGTTGATGACGCCCTCAGACGAGCAGGAGCTCTATCAACTGCTGAAAACCGGCTACGACTTCCAGGGCCCCGCCGCGGTGCGTTATCCGCGTGGGTCCGGCAGCGAGATCCAGGTCGACCCGACACTGCCGGCTCTGGAGCCCGGCAAGGCCAGGGTGATTCGTAGCGGCAACAAGGCGGCAATTCTTAACTTCGGCCCGCTGCTGCCCGCCGCTCAACAGGCTGCTGATCAGCTGGACCTGACGCTTGTGGATATGCGCTTCGTAAAGCCGCTGGATACCGGGCTGATCGACCAACTGGCACAGAGCCATGAGCTGCTGGTAACGCTGGAAGATCACGCCATTGCAGGTGGCGCAGGTTCGGCGGTCGGTGAGTATCTTCAGTCCCGTGGCACACAAACGCAGCTACTCCAGTTGGGAATTCCCGATCACTGGATTGAGCACGCTTCACGCGGCGCACAGCTGGCGGAGTGTGGACTGGATGCGGAAGGGATTAAAGCGGCGGTGGAACAGCGCCTGAGCTGATCAGCTCAGGCGGCGGGGACAGAAAGCGGCTTAGAACGAATTCAGGAGCTGCTTTCTTCGGTGTTCTGAAAATGAACTTCGGACATCATGTGGCCAAGTTTGCCCATTTTCGTTTCCAGATAATGTTCGTTGTGGCTGTTCTTGCCAACCTGTAACGGTTCACGATTCGCCACGGTCAGACCGTACTGCTCCAGCGCAGAAACCTTTCGTGGGTTGTTGGTCATCAGACGCAGCGAGCGCACGCCCAGGTGCTTGAGCATCGGCAGGCACATGCTGTAATCACGCATATCGGCAGCAAAACCCAGCTTCTCGTTGGCTTCCACCGTGTCCGCGCCCTGATCCTGCAGATGATAGGCGCGGATCTTGTTCAGCAGGCCGATGCCACGACCTTCCTGACGTAGATACAGCAGCACACCCCGCCCCTCTTCGGCGATACGCTTAAGCGCTTCCTGCAGCTGGAAACCGCAGTCGCAGCGCAGGCTGAACAGGGCATCGCCGGTCAGGCACTCTGAATGGATACGGCCCAGCACCGGCTCATCGGTATCCACATCACCGAATACCAGCGCCACATGTTCTTTACCGCTGGTCTTGTCCTCAAAACCGACCATGGTGAAAACACCCCAGGGGGTTGGCAGTTTAGAGTCGGCTACATACTGAACAGTCACGAAATTACACCTCTATATGGGCAGCCGCGGGAGCTTTAACACAGCTTAGTTAGCGACCACCTCGCCCTTGGCGGGGCAGATATTATAAAGCATAGCGGCTGGCAGCTCGACCAGCAGGTTCATGCCATAACGTAGATTATGATTTGCAGAACCAACGCGGCAAACACCCCCGCGATCAGGTCGTCCAGCATAATGCCGAATCCACCATGTACGCGCTGGTCGGCCCAACGGATTGGCCAGGGCTTGAGAATATCGAACACCCGGAACAGCACGAACCCCAGCAGCGCCCATACCGGCGCCACCGGTACCGCGATCATGGTGATCCAGTAACCGACAAACTCATCCCAGACGATGCCGCCATGATCGTGCACACCAAGATCATCAGAGGTGCGCTGACAGAGCCAGCACCCCACCGCAAAGGCAGCCAGCACGATCAACAGGTAGGTGATCAGCGGCAGTTGCGCCAACAGGTACCAGAGCGGTATCGCTGCCAGGGTGCCCGCGGTACCCGGAGCCCAGGGCGATGCGCCGCTGCCCAGGCCAAAGGCCAGAAAGTGGATCGGGTTGCGCCAGACTGACGCCGGTGCCCGGTTCATCGTTGCTCTCCATCAAAAACGCCATCAAGAACGCCAAAATGATCATAGCCTTGCGCGCTACTGTTCCATGGCTGGCCATCGCAAAACACACTGACACCGTTGCCGGCATGCATCTGGCCGACACAGGTCAGCGGCAGTTGCAGCGACTCAGCGACTGAAAGACAGGCTTCCAGTTGCTCAGGCGCGATGGTCAGACAGAGTTCGAAGTCTTCACCACCGCTGAGCGCCCACTGACGCGCTTTTTCAGCCCCTGCATAAGCTTCCAGCTCAGCGGATAGCGGCAGTCGCTCCAGATCGATACGGGCGGCCAGGCCACTCTGCCGGGCGATATGGCCAAGATCGGAGACCAGGCCGTCCGACAGATCGATCGCAGCCGATGCATAGCGGCACAGCCCTCGAGCCAGCGCGATACGCGGCTCCGGGCGGAAAAACCGCTGTCGCAGATAAGCGCTCGATGCGGATTGGTCGCTATCCAGCTGAACCTGCAAACCACCGCGGCTATCACCCAGGGTGCCACTGACAAGCACCAAATCACCCTCGCGGGCACCGGATCGGGTCAAGGCTTCATTGGCTTTCACCCAGCCATGCACCTGAACACTGAGTGCCAGCGGACCACGGGTGGTATCACCGCCCACCAGAGCGATATTCAGCTCGGCCGCGCGCCGGGCCAAGGCAGCCGCAAAAGGCTCCAGCCAGTCGGGATCAGCCACGGGAAGTGTCAGGGCCAGGGTAAACCAGGCGGGCTCGGCCGCCATAGCAGCCAGATCGCTGACCGCCGCGCCCAAAAGGCGCTCGGCGATCAGTGCAGGATCGCTCCCCGGCAGAAAGTGGACACCTTCCACCAGGGTATCGATGGACACCGCCAGCTGAGCGCCGGCCGGGGGTACCAGCAGAGCACAGTCGTCACCGATCCCCAGAGCCACGTCATCACGCCGCGCGGCGGACCGGGCAAAATAGGTGCTGATCAGTTCAAACTCGCCCACTGCCGTGCCAGACCTTAGCGCCGTGCGGCGATCTCCGCCCTGCGAGACTTCTGTGCAACCTTGTCGAGCACACCGTTAACATAACGGTGGCTGTCGGTGGCACCGAAGACCTTGGCCAGCTCAACGCTTTCGTTGATCGCCACGCGGTAAGGCACCTCCATACGGCGCAGCAGTTCGAAGCTGCCGATACGCAGCACGTTGACCTCGACCGGGTCCAGCTCATCGATGTTGCGATCGAGAAACGGCGAGAAGATCACATCCAGCTCGGCTTTCTCGTTGATCACACCACGCAGCAACTGGCTGAACAGCTGCACATCGGCTTCCTTCATTTCAGGATTGATGCGGAACTGGGCTTCGATCTCGTTGGCCTGCTGACCGCCCACCTGCCACTGGTACAGGGCCTGCAGAGTGAGCTTGCGCGCGTTACGGCGCTGTTCGGTCAGAGACGGCTTGCGATTCTTCTTCGGCGCGCTTTCGCTAGAGCTACCGTTGGAACTGTCTTTGGAGCTGGGGGTGTCGCTCATGTTCTTAAGCCTCAAGCTGACGCAGCAGGCTCACCATCTCCAGTGCGGAGAGGGCAGCTTCAGCGCCTTTGTTACCGGCCTTGGTACCGGAACGTTCGATCGCCTGCTCGATGCTGTTGACGGTCAGGATACCGTTGGCAACAGGCACACCGTACTCCAGAGACACCTGGGCACAGCCCTTGGAGCTCTCGGCAGAGACGTATTCAAAGTGCGGAGTACCGCCACGGATCACCGCACCCAGGGCGATGATGGCATCATCTTTTTTCTGGGCAGCGACTTTCTGCGCCGCCAGCGGGATCTCGAAAGCGCCCGGTACACGGATGATGCGGATGTTGTCTTCGCTGACGCCGTGACGCTTCAGTGCGTCCAGGGCGCCTTCCAGCAGGCTTTCTACAACGAAAGAGTTGAAGCGACCAACCAGGATCGCGTATTTGCCGTCGGCGCTGACGAAGTCGCCTTCATAAACTTTTACTGACATCGGATCTGTCCTGTAATGACAAAGAAGAGTGACCGCCCGGTTACTCTTCGCAAGAGATATATTCTTCGACTTCGAGATCGAAGCCCGAAATTGCATTGAACTTCATCGGCGAGCTGAGCAGGCGCATTTTGCCCACGCCCAGTTCACGCAGAATCTGTGAGCCCGTACCCACCTGCAGGTAGGCGCCAGACGAACTGACGGTTACCTTGGAGTGTTTTCTCGGGCTGGTGGTGAGACCCTGAAGGGCGTCACCGAGATCGATCCGCTGACCGGAGTCGATCAGGATCACCACACCCTTGCCTTCCTGAGCTACACGCTCAAGCGCACGGCGCATGGTCCATTTTTTCTCTTCGCCGGGGACAACGCCACCGACCACGTCACGCAGCACTTCGCCACGGATATGCACACGCACCAGCGTCGGCTCTTCCGGGGTGATCTCGCCCTGGTACAGCGCCAGGTGGCTGCAGTTCTGAATCTCATCACGGTAAACCGCGTATTTGAACTCGCCGTACTCGGTTTCCAGCACGCCCTCGTCGGCACGCTCAACGGTATGCTCATTCATGGCACGGTAGTGGATCAAATCGGCGATGGTACCGATCTTCAGGCCGTGCTTGGCAGCGAATTTTTCCAGGTCCGGACGACGCGCCATGCTGCCGTCTTCGTTCATCACCTCAACGATCGCTGCGGCCGGCGTCAGACCTGCCAGGCGCGCCAGGTCGCAACCGGCTTCAGTGTGGCCGGCACGGCTCAGCACGCCGCCGGGCTGTGCCATCAGCGGGAAGATGTGACCCGGCTGCACGATATCTTCCGGCTTGGCGTCATGACGCACGGCAACACGCACGGTGTGCGCACGGTCCGCCGCGGAGATACCGGTGGTTACGCCATTGGCCGCTTCGATCGACAGCGTGAAGTTGGTGGAGAAGGCTGCACCGTTGCTCTGCACCATCAGCGGCAGCTTGAGCTGTTCGCAGCGCTCGCGGGTCAGCGTCAGGCAGATCAGGCCGCGGGCGTGGGTCGCGAAGAAGTTGATATCTTCGGCACGCACCATCTCGGCGGCAATGATCAGGTCACCTTCGTTCTCGCGGTCTTCGTCGTCCATCAGGATAACCATCTTGCCCTGACGGATATCCTCGATAATCTCTTCAGTGGTGTTCAGTTGCATACTTATCTCCAGCGCCCTAGCGACGCATGAATCCGGCCGCAGCCAGCTTGTTCATTGTCAGCCCTTCGCCCGGCTCAGCATCGCTGTCGGAGGCGCCCATCAGGCGTTCCAGGTAGCGTGCAATGAGATCCACTTCCAGGTGGACCCAGCGGCCCTGGCGATAGCTATCGATAATGGTTTCCTGCGCCGTATGCGGCACGATATTAAGGCCGAAATCCGCGCCGTTCACACTGTTGACGGTAAGACTCACGCCATCGATGGTGATCGAGCCCTTGGCGGCGATATAGCGCTGCAGCGACTTCGGCGCCTGGATCGTCAGCCGCACGGAGCGGGCATCGTCGTGACGATCCACGATCTGGCCCAGGCCATCCACGTGACCGCTGACGATATGCCCGCCAAAACGGCTTACCGGCATCATCGCCTTTTCCAGGTTGACCTTCTCACCCACCTTCATATCCGGGAAGCGGCTGTGCGCCAGGGTTTCCTTGGACACATCGGCCACAAAGCCATCACCGGGCAGTTCCACGGCGGTCAGGCAGATGCCGTTGGTGGCGATACTGTCACCCAGTTTTACATCACCGAGGTCCAGCTCGCCGGTGCGCACACGCACGCGCATATCGCCATCGACCATGCGGATATCGGCAATTTCACCAATCGCTTCAATAATGCCGGTAAACATCAGTTATCAGACTCCTCGACGCCGGCCAGTTTCCAGTTCAGTCGCAGATCCTGGCCCAGGTGACGTACCTCGTCCAGCACCAGCGGGATCTGTTGATCCATACGTTCCAATGGCAGCTGCAGCAAAGGTCTGGCGCTGCTGCCGAGCAGCTTGGGCGCCATGTAAACCACCAGTTCGTTCACCAGACCTGCGCCGACAAAAGCACCGGCCAGGGTCGCGCCGCACTCGACCAGCAGCTCGTTACACTGTTCCTGTTGCGCCAGCCACTCAAGGATAGCGCCCAGATCCAGGCGCTCGCCGTCTTCACGCACCTGAACTTCCGCCCCCGCTTCCTTGAGTGCGTTGATTCTCGCCTCATCGGAACTCAGGGTCATCACCAGCGTACGCCCGGGCTGACGCAGAATCTTAGCTGTCAGCGGCAGACGCAGGTGTGTATCCAGCACCACGCGCAGCGGCTGGCGTTTCACGATCTCGGCGGCGTTCTCCACGCCGAGTTCGTTTTCCCTCAGCGTCAGCGAAGAATCGTCCAGCAGCACGGAATCGATGCCGGTCAGGATCGCCGAGCTGCGCGCGCGCAGGCGCTGTACATCGGCACGGGCGGCGCTGCCGGTGATCCACTGGGACTCGCCACTGGCCATGGCGGTGCGACCATCGGCGCTCATCGCCAGCTTGGCACGGACATAGGGCAGCCCCGTTTCCATGCGTCGAATAAAGCCGGGGTTCAGCTGTTTCGCTTCGGCTGCCATCAGTCCGCTGGCGACTTCAACGCCCGCCTGACGCAGACGCTCCAACCCGCGGCCAGCAACGGCGGGGTTGGAATCGACCATGGCGCAGACCATACGGGAGATACCCGCCTCAACCAGCGCCTCGGCGCAGGGAGGGGTACGGCCGTAATGGCTGCAGGGTTCCAGCGTGACATAGGCGGTAGCGCCACGGACTTGGTCGCCGGCCTGTTTCAGCGCGTTGACCTCGGCGTGCCCCTCACCGGCACGGACGTGGTAGCCCTCACCGATAATCTCGCCCTCTTTCACCAGCACACAGCCCACGCGGGGATTCGGGTCGGTGGTAAACAGGCCTCGGCGTGCCAGCGCGATGGCGCGGCCCATAAACTGATGATCGAGTGAGGAGAAACCGGACATAGGCTTTAAGACTCCGCCTGCCCGTTGCCATTCGCTTCCGCGTTGGCGGAGAGACGTTCGATCTCTTCCTTGAACTCGTTGATATCCTGGAAACTGCGGTAAACGGACGCAAAGCGCACATAGGCAACCTGGTCGAGCTTGCGCAGCTCTTCCATCACGATCTCGCCCACTTCACGGGAGGGTAGTTCACGCTCGCCGGTGGCGCGCAGTTTCAGTTTGATTCGGGTAATGCAGGCTTCTACAGCCTCGATGCCAACCGGGCGTTTCTCCAGCGCTCGCTGAATGCCGCCACGCAGTTTGGCCTCGTCGAAGGGTTGCCGGGTGCCGTCACCTTTAATGACGCGGGGCATGACGAGTTCTGCTTCTTCGAAGGTGGTAAAGCGCTCATGGCATTTGACGCATTCGCGCCGTCTGCGCACCTGCTGTCCCTCGGACACCAGTCGCGAGTCGACAACCTTGGTATCACTTGCGCCACAGAAGGGACAATGCATCCTCAGCCTCGAATAAAGAGCGTCGGTCCAGAAGACCTGAAAGAAAAGAGCGTTTTAAGCGTCCAATAAAGCGTTTTGCACAGCTTCATCGACGATTCTACAAACAACTTTATAAACAACAAACGGGGCGACTGTTGAGTCGCCCCGCCATTCTAGGGAGGCAGGAACCAATTTTCCAGCCTCCGCTACCAGGGTTTTACCCCTGTGCGTCGTTTATATTCCGATTTACTTGTAAACCGGGAAACGTGCGCAGATATCGACAACCTTGGCCTTGACCGCAGCGATCACTTCCTCGTTGTTGATATCTTCCAGAACGTCACAGATCCAGCCAGTCAGTTCGGTCACTTCAGCTTCCTTGAAGCCACGACGGGTAACCGCCGGAGTACCGATACGCAGACCGGAGGTGACGAACGGTGAACGCGGATCGTTCGGTACAGCGTTCTTGTTCACGGTGATGTTGGCGCGACCCAGGGCAGCGTCAGCATCCTTACCGGTGATGTCCTTACTGACCAGGTCAACCAGGAACAGGTGATCTTCGGTACCGCCGGAAACGATATCGATACCGCGCTCCAGGAACACCTTGACCATCGCCTTGGCGTTTTTAACGACCTGAGCCTGGTACTCTTTCCACTCCGGCTCCATCGCTTCTTTGAAGCAAACCGCTTTCGCCGCGATGATGTGCATCAGCGGGCCGCCCTGGGATTCAGGGAATACAGCGAAATTCAGCTTCTTCTGCAGCTCTTCATCGGCACGGGCAGACAGGATCAGACCACCACGCGGGCCACCCAGGGTTTTGTGGGTAGTGGTGGTAACGACGTCAGCGTACTGCATCGGAGACGGGTACTGACCGGCAGCGACCAGACCGGCAACGTGGGCCATATCGACAAACAGGTAAGCACCGACTTTGTCAGCGATCTCACGGAACTTGGCCCAGTCGATGATCATGGAGTAGGCAGAGAAGCCCGCTACGATCATCTTCGGCTTGTGTTCCAGCGCCAGACGCTCAACTTCAGCGTAATCGATTTCGCCGGTTTCCGGGTTCAGACCGTACTGTACAGCGTTGTAGATACGACCAGAGAAGGAAACGGACGCGCCGTGGGTCAGGTGACCACCGTGAGCCAGGCTCATACCGAGAACGGTATCGCCCGGTTTGCACAGCGCCATGTAGACAGCGGCGTTAGCCTGGGAACCGGAATGCGGCTGAACGTTGGCGAAGGTAGCGCCGAACAGTTCGCAGGCACGGTCGATAGCCAGGTTCTCAACGATGTCGACGTATTCGCAGCCACCGTAGTAACGTTTGGCCGGATAGCCTTCCGCGTATTTGTTGGTCAGCGCGGAACCCTGAGCTTCCATTACACGCGGGCTGGTGTAGTTTTCGGAAGCGATCAGCTCGATGTGCTCCTCCTGGCGGGTCACCTCGGACTGCATCGCGTCCCAGAGATCCTTGTCGAAGCTGGCGATAGACATATCTTTGCTAAACATTACTGTCCCCTGATTGAGCAACGTCGTCGGCAGCGACGGGTCATTGGCGAAAAGCAAAACCGATGGGCCAACTGCCGTGAAAAGGCCAGCATTATAGTCGAAAAAGCACTCGCTGGGCACATGAAATAGCGTCAGGCGGGCTGGAACAGGTTTCATATTCGGTGCAGCCAACCCACAAGCTAAAACGGCCCGCCCCGAACGAACGGGAAGCGGGCCGCCGGACATGCTGAATGCCTGTTATTCGCAGCGATTCACCGTCTTAAACGGGATTCACTCAACCGCGATATTCACGCCCTCTTTTTCCTGTGGCGCTCGCTTGGGCAGCGTCAGTGACAGCACGCCGTCGTTGAAGCTGGCTTTCACCGCCGCCGGGTCCACATCGGAACCAATACTGAGTTGACGGATAAACTGGCCGACATGACGTTCCTGGCGGATCAGTTTGCCGTCTTTCTCTTCCTTGTCCTCTTTACGGCTTTCCCCGCGTACGCTGAGCACACCGTTTTCCAGGCTGACGCTGATATCTTCTTTTTTCACGCCGGGCAGATCCACATTGACGGTATAGGCACCATCACTTTCATGCACATCGATAGCCGGTACCTTTTCACCATTCTCGCGAACGCTAAGCGGCCGGAAGAAATCGTTGAGGAAAGTATCGTCAAACAGGCTGTTAAATCGGGTCAGATTGCGGCTCATAAGATCACCCCCTTATTCATTTTATTCTCAGGTAAGGGGCGGCGGATTCGATTACAGAATAACCACCGCCCGATCTCCAATCTGAATATAGAAAGCGGAATGAGCTGCTTCAAATACCGGTATTGACCGGGGACAACACGGGCTCAGATTCTTCCTGCACGCTTCAGCGCGAGGTATTCCTGAATCAGCGCAACATGCATCTGCTGGGGCGCTGAGTCGACCACCATCACGCCCCGTGCCTTGAGCTGGGCGATCAGATCGGCACGCTGTTCGCGGTAGAGCTCGCGGGCACAGTGGTTGAGCGTCGCCTGATAGCCCGGCTCCTCTTCCAGCTCACGATCGAGAAAACTCTCGCGTAGGCAGGCCACCATCACCAGGTGCTTGCGGCCCAGTATCCGCGCCGCCAGCTGCAGCTCTTCGCTGTCGTCATCACGCATGTTGGAGACGATCACCACCAGGGCGCGCTTCTGCTGCTTCAGCATCAACGCCTCGGCGGCCTGGCTCAGATCGCTGGCCTCGGTGCTGCTCTGGATATCGTAAAGCTGGTTCAGCAGCCGGTTGATCCCCTGGCGCCCTTTCACCGGGCTGACCCAGCGATTGCTGCCGGCAAAGCCGAGCACACCCACCGAATCGCCCATCCCCAGCGCCATATAAGCGGTCAGCAGCAGCGCATTAAGAGAGTGATCGAAATGGCTCAGCTCGCCATCGAGCGCGCGCATGCGGCGCCCGGTATCGAGCATGAACAGCACCTCCTGGTCACGCTCATCCTGATACTCGCGGGAGATCAGTTTCTGCTGCCGCGCCGTGGCTTTCCAGTCGATCTGACGGATCTCATCGCCGCGCTGGTACTCACGTAGCTGACGGAACTCCAGGCCGGAACCGCGCCGCTGGGTCAGATGCGCGCCCAGATGCGCGACACGCTGTTCATTATCGAGAAAGTCCATGCCGCTAAGCGCCATGAAGTTGGGGTAGACCTTTACCGACTGCTCCGCCTCGATATGCAGCTGCCGGCGCCAGAGCCCCAGCGGCGACTGCACCCGGAGTTCGATGGCACCGAAATGCGCATCGCCGCGCTGCACCGGTCGCACCTGGTATTCAACAATCAGGCTGGTATCGGCGGGCAGATCCAACTGTGCCGGCAGCTGTTCACAACTCAGCGCGGCTGGATAGTGATCGGTATATTCCAGGCGCAAACCACGTCGCCCCGGGTTTTCAAAGCGCAGGCGAATCGTCGCCGGGCTGCCCAGCGCAAGATTACCCGGCAACTGACGCCCGGCGTAGGGCATCCTGCCGGTGTAGAGCGCCAGCGCATCCAGTGCCGCCGCAACCGCTGCCAGCAAAAACAAGCCCCACCAAAGGTAGGCTGGCCAGGACGGCGCCACTGTGGATAAAACCCGCAGCAGCGCCAGCCCCAGGCCCAGCCCGAGGAAAATCAGCAGGTATTTGAAAAGCCCGCGGTCGGGGAGCAGATTCAGAGCCAGGAATCTCATTGGCGTGGCGCGTCGACCGTCTGCATCAGTTGCTGCAACACCTGATCCGGCGTGAAGCCTTCGATCTCGCTCTCCGGCGACAGCAGGATACGGTGACGCATCACCGGCAGCGATACCTGCTTGATATCGTCCGGCAGCACAAAGTCACGACCGTTGATCAGCGCCCAGGCCTTGGCCGCGCTGACCAGACCGATACTGGCCCGGGGGCCTGCCCCCTTGAGGATGCTGCTGGTGCTGCGGGTGGCCTGCACCAGTCGTACCGCATAATTGAGCACCTGCTGGTCCACGGAGACCGCTTCGGTGGCATCCTGCAGCGCCAGGATATCCGCCGCCACCAGAGCCCCCTGGCTGTTGCCGCCGATCTCTTCCATATTCAACTGACCACTGGTAACACGGCTGACCAGGCGGGTTTCATCTTCCAGGCTCGGGTAGTCGATAAACACCTTGAGCAGAAAACGGTCCAGCTGCGCCTCCGGCAGCGGATAGGTGCCCTCCTGCTCAATCGGGTTCTGGGTCGCCAGTACCATGAACGGCGGGTTCAGCGAGTAGGCCTTGCCCTCGATGGTCACCTGGCGCTCCTGCATCACCTCCAGCAGCGCCGCCTGGGTTTTCGCCGGCGAACGGTTGATCTCATCGGCCAGCAGCAGGTTGGTGAAAATCGGCCCCTTGCGGATATGGAAACGCCCTTCCTGCATGTTGTAGATAGCGTGACCAGTCATATCCGCGGGCATCAGGTCCGGGGTGAACTGGATGCGGTGAAACTCGCCATCGAAACAGCGCGCCATGGCACGTACCAGCAGCGTTTTACCCAGGCCCGGCACGCCCTCAAGCAGCACATGACCGCGACACAGCAACGCGATCAGCACCTGATCAATTACATCATCCTGGCCGATCAGCAGCGCCTTGATATTGCTACGCAGGAATTCGATCTGCTTCGCTGTGCCCACGGCTTCAACGGCAGCTGCCTCTTGCACCGCGTCCCTGTCCAGGCCTTCGCCGGCTCCGCTCTCCTGAGTCATAACTGATTCCTGATTTTGATAAGTAATTTCACCGTTTCGACCAGCTCCTGCTGGGTGTACTGCCCCGCTTCGGTCATTACGCGGGACACCTCGTCGCTGGTCACCTCAGCGCGATCGGCAATCAGCCCGTACTGGGCAGTGTCGTTAAGCCGGTCAAAGCCTGCGTGATAACGGCTGGCCCGCTTAAGTACCTGCCGGCGCAACGGCCCGAGCAGATGATCAAACTGGCGGTGCTGCTGATGGAAACGGGCCACCGCCTCCACATGCTCTCCCAGAGCGCGTCGTTCGCCACTATGCGTCGCCAGCAGCGGACCGAAGCGCCGCGCCCGCCCCAGCGCCCAAAGCAGTAACAGCATTAGAACAATCAGCGCGGGTTCCCGAGCCTGCTGCCAGATCAGCTGGTTCAGTGAAGGCCATTGGGTATAACGCTGGATGTAGAGATGATCAGCATCGGCCACCAGCCAGCGCAGCAGCGCGGCATGGTCAAACAGGCCGATATCATCGTTGGACCAGATGCTGGCATCGCTGACGACGCTGACCTGCCCCCTGCCGAGGTGGAAGTTCATCAGGTCCACCCGTTCACCAGCCAGGGACTCGGTCCGAAGATCCAGCCGGTAGTTAGCGGTGGCCCAATCAGGATCCTGCAGCAACGAATAGTGTGAGTAGACCAGGCTTTGAAGCGACTCGTTGCCGGGCATCTGCAGACGGCTGATATTGGGTCCATCGGCCTGTTCTTCCCGCTGATCGAGGAGGTAACGCACCTCTTCGGTGGGCGTCAGCTCCCGCTCAGCACTCTCCTCAAGCTGATCCTGGACGGCCTGCTCCAGGGCAGCATTAAGCTGTTCTACTCCACTCTGCGGCTCCGGTTGTGGCTCTTCTGCCGCCACATCCGCTTCACTCTCTTCATCGTACTGAATATCGAACGTCTCACTACCGACACCCAACAGCTGCGCCAGCGGACCATCCCCCAGCGACGGCGAATACTGCCAGATCAGATGACCTCCACTGCTGACCCAGTCGAGCAGTCTGTCCGCCTTATCTGGACGGGTTTCAAGATAGGAAGCATCGGTCAGGAGCAACACATCACCCGAAGCAAGCTCACTCACCTCGACCGGATACACCTTGTGCTCGACACTGATGCCCTGCTCTTCGATAAAGCGCCCCGCAGCAAAATAAGCGTTGCGCCGTACCTCCGACGTAGGCCCCTGGTTGACCAGTCGTTCGACCCGATGCAGTTTGCTGAACAGCAGCAAGGCGCACAGCGCCAGCAACAGAACCACCGCGATCCGTACCGACATTCGATTCATACGGCCAGCACCTCCCTGAGCTCGCGGTAAAGGCGTTCGGCCTGCTGCCGCTCCGGCAGCTGATGCGCGTACGCCAGGCGCAGCCAGAGCCGGGTCAGTTCATCAAAGCGATTATCCACCTTGAGTTCTGGCTGCGCCCTCACGGCAGCGGCACACTCCAGCTCGGTGTACCAGGATTCCAGAGGTACCCGGCGACCATCCACCAGCAGATGCAGAATGTGGCGATAGATCAGCGACAGGGCTAAGCGCATATCGCCCTGTTCAAAGGCCCGGCTTACGGCGGCATCCATATCATCAGGCAGGCTGCCCGCCGAAATCTCCATCCCCATAATCACACGGGGCCCGGTAGTTTGCTGAGGTGGTGTGTACTCGGGGCCGTTATAGGTCTGCAGATGCCTGAGCAGCGCCCGGGTCAACAGGAACAGCAGCAACCCGACGCCGGCCCAGAGCAGCACCTCGACCAGCTGGAACAGCCAGCCCAGGTTCATCTGATCCATCCATCCCGCCAGATCGGCGAGCCACTCCCAGCCCTCCAACGACTCAGGTTCAGGAGCCTCGGTGAGCTTATCTTTCCACTGCCACTCCTCCACCTGCTGTTCAATCACAAAGGGAGGCGTTTCCAGAATCTGGCGAATCTCTTCCCTGGCCTGCTCTGCACCTGCCGCTTCAGCGCTGTAAACACTGGCCTCCACCGGCGTTGCCGCGAGTGGCGATAGCAACCCCAGCCCGATCGATGCCGCCAGCGCCAGGCCGAGAATATTGGCGGCGCCTGCAGCGGCCGGTTTAGCACTGTTTGTGACCGCCGCTTTTGCCCCAGCCTCGGTACGGCGGCGGTAACTTTCCCGGAACAGCAGTTCCAGATCCCAGGCTTCCAGTTCGACACGGCGATTCAGGTAGAGCGAAAAGCCGCAACCAAGGTAGAGCGGCGCAATAACACTCATTCCCAGCAACAGGGCGAGGTTGGAAATATGCGCATAGAAGCCGGCGTCGAACGTGAAGAAGATATCGGGGTCGACATCCACATAGCTGCCGACGAATGCACCCAATGCCAGTACGATGCTCATAGGCACCAGTATCTCGAGATGCAGCATCACCATCGTCAACCAGGATGCCGCACTGCCGCTTCCCGGAGTCAGCGCGGCAGCACGCCGCGCCCGAGCGGCTCCTTTCTGCTGCTCCAGTACGGTCACCGCCAGGTTAAAGGAGCGGCGCAGATCGGCCCGGCGCCAGAACAGCGCTGAGAACATATCGAAGCGATACAGACGCAGCAGGCTGCGGCCATTAAACACACCGGTGGGTCGTTCGTTAAAGATATAACGACTCAGCATCAGCAGCGGCAACCTGTCGAGCAGTGGTTTGCACCACCAAACACCGAGCATCACCCAGGCCGGGCTATCGTAGAGCACAAGGCTCAGCAGTCCGTACAACAGCAGCGCCGGCAGCATCCAGGCAAACAGCATCGGCCGGTACCAGCGCCGCGCCATCAGCACACCAACATCCAGCGCCTGCCAAGGCGTTCTTACCCGGGTTTTCAGCTGCAGCTCATTCAGGTTCACGGCGCTCTCCCAGGGATGAGAAGAAGCAGAACCAGAGCACAAAGATCCATAGCAGCGCGCCGACAGAGAGTTTCAACGCCACCGGCAGAGAGGTGCTGGAAGACCAGAAGGCCTCAAGAAAGGCCGCGATAAACAGCATGAAGGTGGCGCCATACATCAGTTTGACCGCCTCGGCTGCGGCCACACGCAGCGCCTCCAGACGCTTCAGCCGACCGGGACTGATCAGCGCGTAGCCAAGCATCATCCCCGCGGCACCACTGATTACGATCGCCGTCAGCTCGAAGGCACCATGGCCGATCACGAAGGGGTAGAAAGTCTCACTGAAGCCGGCCTGGGTCAGGTGGCCGCCGACCGCGCCGAGGAACAGGCCGTTATAAAGCACCACAACCACCGAGCCGACGCCAAAAAAGATACCGCCGGCGAAGGACTGAAATGCGATGCTGATGTTGTGCTGAATGTAGTAGCCAAACATCTCCAGATCGGTCTCTGCATCCCGTTCCGGGCCGATGCGGGCGTTGGCGGGGTCGTACATCGATTCCATCTCTGCGGCCTGGGATGGTGCTATCAGGCTATAGGTAATCGACTCATCGTTATAGCAAGCCACTCCCATCACCAGCGCCGGCAGCAAAAACAGAAGGGCGGAGCAGATCACGAAGCGCCGGTTACGCCTCAACGTGGTTACGAAAAGCGCCAGCGCGCCAGCCAGACGACTGATTCCCACCCGGGATTCAGGCTGATAGAGCAGATGATGGCCGGCCATCACCAGCCGGTTAAGATAGGCCACCAGCGCTTCGGAATAATCGCGCTGCCGAGCCATCGCCAGGTGATTACACAGCTGGCGGTAGGCTTCGGGAAAGCCTTTATCCGGGGTTTGTCCGGACTTGCCTGCCGTATCCAGGCCGGATTCAAACTCCCTCCAGAACTCGGCGTAGCGTTGCTCGAAATCCCTTTCTCTCATGCGCTCTACCGTCCCTTCAGCATCATTTCTTACCGCCCAGCAGCCAGACGCCGATGCCCTTGAGGCGGCTCAGCCCGGCGCTGCCAGACTCACCCGTCACCGGCGTAAGCAGATCAGCCAGCTCCTCCTGGCGGGAATCACTGATGGAACCGCTTCTGAGTGTGAGATCGACAATACCCTGACGCTCCTCCCGCGTCAGAGCCACCGGCGGCATCAGCGGTTTAATCTCTGGATCGACCGTCAGTGGGCGTTCGGCCTCCTGGTAGATCACCAGACTGCCCGCCGCCAGGTCACCAAGGCGCTGAAAGCGCCCGGTCAGGGTCATGGAGATCATCCCGGTGGCGTAGAAAGCCGGGAAGAAGTCCGCCGCGCGGAGCAGATTTCTGACGATGGAAGCCCCCCAGCCGATGGGTGTGAAGTCCGTGTTGACCACCCGCAACCCCATCGCCTTTTTCCCCGGTGTCTGCCCTTTACGCAGTACCTCGAAAAAGACCGGATAGAACCACTCCAGCAGGAAGGTAAGAATCAAAAAGACACCGCTACCCAGACCGCCAATAAAAGCGCTGAGAATGCCGATGACCATATACACCAGACAGCGCCAGCCGAAATCGATCAGGTAGGCGAGAATACGCGGCACAGGCCCCGCCGCCGCCTGGACAAAGTCGATGCCCTCCGGCGTTTCGACGCGGACCTGGTTATCAATAAGCTTGGAAGCTGGCACTACAAACAACCGCTTAGCGGCGTGAGTCGATATGCTGATTGATCTTGTAGTTCATGTAGAGCATGGTGAAGAAGAAGGTCATCACGCCACCAGCCCAGGTGCGTTTGCCTTCGCTCTGCGTCACGCGGTTGAGGACACCGCGGAATTTAAACGCCCAAACTTCAAGCAGTATAAAGCCGGTCAGGCTCAGCAGGTTGCCGAAGATGTTGATCGCAGTCAGGGCGCCCATGCTGCCAGCGCCGCTTGCCAGAACAAATCCAAATAGTGTCGGCAGGATCAGTGCGGCCAGGCTCACCACGATATAGGTGGTGACCAGACCGGTGGGGACCTTTTCATGCTCGCTGATAGAGTTGAGCTTGCGGGTACGGCCGTGAATCCAGAACAGCGGATAGATACCGATAGTCACAATCGACAGCAGAAAAACCCACCAGGTACTGAATCGGTTGAAAACGGAGAGATCGCCAGCGTTTTGCTGGACTTCGAGATCGGCTTCAGGGGCAGCGTAAGGGTTTTCAGCAACCTGAGTCATGTTTCTTCCTTAAATTTTTTTATCCAACGATCAGGGTAAACGCTTATAGCCCAACGCATACCCTGGCATCACCGGCCAGCTTCCAAGCGGAGGGGAATGCTATCTTAGTCATCCTTCGATGCCAATAGAGCTTTCTTACCGCTGGTCATGTCGTAAAGATTAGACGCTTAGCGGCGGATTGGTATTCGCCCCAACCCGCAGGTAAAATCGGCGCCATCCTTTTTTAACTGTTTTCAACCAGAGGTTCTTCTGGATGGCTCAATACGTTTACACGATGAACCGCGTCGGCAAGGTTGTGCCGCCGAAACGCGAGATTCTCAAAGATATCTCCCTCTCCTTCTTCCCGGGCGCCAAGATCGGTGTTCTGGGTCTGAACGGCGCCGGTAAATCCACCCTGCTGCGCATCATGGCCGGTGTCGATACCGAGTACACCGGTGAAGCGCGCCCGATGCCGAACATGAAGGTCGGTTACCTGCCGCAGGAGCCGGAACTGGACGACACCAAGACCGTGCGCGAAGTGGTCGAGGAAGCGGTTTCCGACGTCAAGGGCGCCCTGGCCGAGCTGGACCAGGTTTACGCGGCCTACGCCGATCCGGATGCCGACTTCGACGAGCTGGCCAAGAAACAGGCCGAGCTGGAAAACCTGATCACCGCCAAAGATGGTCACAACCTGGACCAGGCGCTGGAGCGTGCCGCCGACGCCATGCGTCTGCCGCCCTGGGACGCCGAGGTGAAGAACCTCTCCGGTGGTGAACGCCGCCGTGTGGCGCTGTGCCGCCTGCTGCTGGACCACCCGGACATGCTGCTGCTGGACGAGCCCACCAACCACCTGGATGCCGAGTCGATCGCCTGGATCGAACGCTTCCTGCAGGAATACCCGGGCACCGTGGTAGCGATCACCCACGACCGTTACTTCCTCGACAACGCTGCCGGCTGGATCCTGGAACTGGACCGCGGCCACGGCATCCCCTGGGAAGGCAACTACTCCAGCTGGCTGGAGCAGAAGGAAGCCCGCCTGGAGCAGGAAGCCAAGTCTGAAGCGGCTCACCGCAAGGCGATGAAATCCGAGCTGGAGTGGGTACGTCAGGGGGCCAAGGGTCGCCAGACCAAGTCCAAGGCGCGTCTGAAAGCGTTCGAAGAGATGAACTCCCGCGAGTTCCAGCAGCGCAACGAAACCCAGGAGATCTACATTCCGCCTGGCCCACGTCTGGGTGACAAGGTGATCGAGCTGCACAACGTCACCAAGTCTTACGGCGACAAGCTGCTGTTTGAAAACCTGAACCTCTCCATCCCGCCGGGTGCCATCGTCGGCATCATCGGCCCCAACGGCGCCGGTAAGTCCACCCTGTTCCGCATGCTCAGCGGCGAAGAACAGCCGGATTCCGGTGAGATCGAGATCGGTTCCACCGTGCAGCTCTCCTACGTCAACCAGTCCCGTGAGCTGGAAGGCAACAACACCGTATTCCAGGAGATCTCCGACGGTCAGGATATCATCACCGTTGGCAACTACCAGACGCCGGCGCGCGCCTACTGCGGTCGTTTCAACTTCAAGGGTTCCGACCAGCAGAAGTTCGTCAAGGATCTGTCCGGCGGTGAGCGCAACCGTCTGCACATGGCCAAGCTGCTGAAAGAAGGCGGCAACGTGCTGCTGCTTGACGAGCCGACCAACGACCTGGATATCGAAACCCTGCGCGCGCTTGAAGAAGCGCTGCTGGCCTTCCCGGGCTGCGCCGTGGTGATCTCGCACGACCGCTGGTTCCTCGACCGTATCTGTACGCACATCATTGCGTACGAAGGCGAGTCTAACGTGGAGTTCTTCGAGGGTAACTACACCGAGTACGCCGAAGACTACAAACGCCGTTACGGTAAGGATCATCAGCCGGAGCGGATCAAATACCGCCGCATGAGCTGATCATCTGACGCACACAAAAAAGCCACCGAGGGAAACCCGGTGGCTTTTTTACTGGCCGCCCGTCAGGGCTGGATCGTTTCTACTTCGCCCGGCGGCGAACAACCCATACCAGCAGCAACAGCACAACTACAACAGCGCCCAGCCCCATACCCCAACGAGCCATCGGCAGCAGGTTGGAGGCAGGACCACCGTTGCGCAGCACCGCCACTTCATCGGCACTGATATCAGCCACTTCGGCACGGCCAAAGTTTTCCAGCGTGTAGTTGGCCACCTGGGCGATCTGCGCATCGCTCAGCTCGTTGCGAAACGCCAGCATATCGACGCCGTAACTGGTCTTGATCTCGTTGCGATATTTCACGCCATCGAGAATCGCCATCACCAGGTTATCGGTGTTACTGCGCCCGAGCACGGTGTTGTTCACCAGTGACGGCAGGCCGCCGGCCCCGGTGCCATCCGCCTGGTGACAGGAGGAGCAGGCCGCTTCATACAGCTGGGCGCCGCTCATATCCGCCATATCCTCCGGCAGGGGCTCCATCAGCACCGCATCGGGATCGGCCAGCGCCTGACCATGACTGTCCGCCGGCTGGGTATCGGCCGCATCGCTGACCGCCGGCACCGACTTCAGCCACACCGCCAGCGCCTGCAGATCCTCATCGTCCAGATGCTGCAGAGAGTGAGCGATCGCTTCGGCCATGGGACCCGCTGCCTGTGACTTACCATCGGCATGACCGCTTTTCAGGTAGCTGACGATCTCCGCCTCAGACCAGTTGCCGATGCCGCTGTTCACATCCGAACTGATATTGGGCGCATACCAGGTACCGAGGCTCGCACCGCCTAACAGCTGACTGCGATCTTCCGCCATCATCAGGTTACGCGGCGTATGACAGGTTGAGCAGTGCGCCAGCGCTTCACCGAGGTAGGCGCCGCGGTTCCACTGATCGCTCTTGCTGCTGTCAGCCTGGTAGGGCTTGCCGTCGAGAAACAGCAGGTTCCAGCCCAGCATCGACAGACGGATGTTGAACGGAAACGGCAGCTCACTCTCGGGCGACGCCTGCTCCACCGGCTCCACACCCTGCATGAAGTAGGCGTAGAGCGCCTTCATATCCTCATCGGTGATCTTGGCGTAAGCGGTGTACGGCATCGCCGGATAGAGATGCGCACCATCGGCACGGATCCCCTCGCGTACGGCGGCATCGAACTGCTCGTAGGTGTACGAACCGATACCGGTTTTGGACGGCGTAATGTTCGGCGCGAAGATCTCACCCAGGGGCGTTTCGATCGCCTTACCGCCGGCAAACTCGGCACCGCCCTCGGTGGTATGACAGGCGACACAGTCGCTGGCGGTGGATATGTAGTGGCCGCGTTCGATCAGGGCGTTATCGCTTTCGGCGGCAATCGCCGCGCTACTCAGCGAACCCAGCGCCAACGCGGCGCTCAGTATCAGCGTCTGCTTCATGCCAGATCCTCCATGATGAACTCCGCGGTACGCAGGCCTACGGCCACGGCGGTCAGCGTGGAGTTGACGGTCGCTACTGTGGGCAGCACGCCGGTGCCGGCCAGGAACAGGTTCTCATGGTCGTGGGAACGGCCTTCGCCGTTACAGACCGTGGTCGCCCGGTCGTTGCCCATCCCCAGGGTACCGGTGATGTGGTTGGCCAGGCTGAACTTGTTCTCGTCCATAAACTTGATATTGGTGCCACCCAGACCTTCGGCGATCTCCTGGAACACCCGACGGGCGCGGACATTACCGCGGCGGGTGTAATCATCCACCGAGAAGTAGAACTTGGGATTGGGGATACCGAGGGAGTCGCGACGATCACCGAGCATCACCCGGTTATTCGGGTCCGAAAGCTGCTCAACGATATTCTTAAGCCCCAGAGTCACTGAGGACTGCTGGCGGATACCAGCAATCAGATCCTTGCCGTAAACCCCCTGGCTGATCAGTTTGGAGGTCACTCCCGCCACCGGGTTGGAGTTGGAGAAGTCGATACGGAACGCCGCCTCTTCGCCACGCCAGTCGCCGTCGCGCTCACTCTGGATGGAGTATTCGCTGACAGGGCCGCGACCCGGCCAGATCTCCTCATCCACATCGAAGCTGACCTTGGTACGCGGATGGTCACAGAGGTGACGACCTACCATATCGTTACTGTTGCCTATGCCGTTGGCGAACTTGTCGCTGGTGGACATCAGCATCAGTTTCGGCGTCTCGATGGCGTTGGCCGCCAGCACAAAGATCTTGCCGGTCACCCGGTGGCTTTCTTTATCCGGCGTGTAGTAGTGCACCGCCTGGATCTTGTCGTCGGCGCCGTGCTCGATCTTGTAAACCACCGCTTCGGTGATGATTTTGGCACCGGCACGTTCCGCCGCCTGGGCGGATATGCCGCCGTGATACTGGGCATCGATGGGGCAGATCGGCATGCAGTTGTTGTTACCGCAGCAGGCCGGACGGCCATCGTAGTTGCGGCTGTTACGCGCCACGGTGTTGGTGGTGACCTCGTAACCGATCTGGCTCAGACGTTCCTGCACACGCTGATGCGCCCAGGAGCGGGCGATCGGCTCCATCGGGAAGGGTTTGTTACGCGGAGAACCATTGTTCAGCGGGCCGGAGACGCCCATCTTCACTTCGGCTTCGTAGTAGAAGGGCTCCAGATCGTCATAGCTGAACGGCCAGTCGCGGCCCACGCCGTACTTGCTCTGCAGCTGGAAATCGTTCGGCAGATAGCGCCAGGCCATGCCGGCCCAGTGCCAGGTGGTGCCGCCGACGCCACGAATATAGGAAGCGGAATAGGGAACAGGCCCTTCCTGCTGGAAATAATCGTTGTTCTTGCGCGGCTCCGGTGCCCAATCGTTATACGGGTACGGCGCCATGAAATCGCTTTTGTTGGCCTCATGACGGAAACGCGCCACCACGTGGTTGCGGTCGATACGCGGACCGCCTTCCAGGATCACCACGGAGATACCGCTCAGGGCGAGCTTTTCCGCCATCAGCGAGCCGACAACGCCTGAGCCGACGATCACAACGTCGGCGGATGTAGTTTGCTGTGCCATAAAAACTCCTACGCCTTGGCCGGCTTGTTCTGCCAGATACCGTACTCACCCAGGGAATAGCTGGGCGGCTTGAGCACATCGGCAACGGCGACATACATCAGCGCCTCACTGAAGGCGATCAGCTCCACATCCTTGCCACTGCCGACCAGACCTTCAAACCAGCCTGTAGCGATAGCTGGCGGTAGATCTTTCACCTCAGGCGCTTCTGCTTCAACACGCGCCTGCAACTCAGAAACCGCAATCGCTTCGGCAGTGATAAAGCTATCCAGCTGTTTGATCCGCTCAGCAAAGGAGTCATCGTGCCGCACCAGGGCCAGGTAAAGCCGTTCCGCCATGGCGGGCTTCAGCGCGGTATTGGCGGTGATCTGCTGGGACACTGCGATAAACGCCCGGTAAGCATCGCTATCCGCCACGCTTTGAGGGGTGGTGCTGGCCAGCGCATGGGGGATCAGGGTCAAACTACCGGCGGCAAGGCTGGCAGCGAGAAACCCCCTGCGCGTCACACCTGATTTGGAGTGATTACTATTCATGTAGGTCTTTAAATAAAGTGAGGAGTAACTGAGAGGATAGTCCCGGTTAAAAGAATATGCCCAACCGGGAAACAAGCGCGGGATTCTAACAGTGTTTTTTCTATCTACCGGGCTCGTTTAATACTGTTTAATGAAAAACAGAGTTTTAAAAAACGAGGCTTTAAAAAGAAAATTGAATAAGTATTAAACGAGAAATGCCGGCATAAAACGAATCAACAAAAACACACATCATTTTCGCGTGTATATTTAACAACAGAAAAGATATCCCCATACTTTAACTGCTGCGACCGTTTCCATGGGACCCGGCCCAGGCAGAGCACTCTGGCTTTAAGGTGCGCCGAAGCTTCCAACAACCGTCAACGAGCATCTTCAAAAGGTCCCGCTAACTATTTTTACCCTTACCACCCTGTGGTATATCCACTTATTCCATGTTCTGCTCGTAATATAATAAGCAGCGGATCTAGTTATAATCCGCTGCTCTGAGCAAGACCATTAGACCAAGGGTTATTTTCTATACTGGCACCTTTTCAGCCGGTTCATATTCATAACCGGTAGCGTCATTATCACGTTCCTCCCCGGATAGAACATGCCGATCACGACCCGAGGATTTAGCCGCGTAAAGCGCCTCATCAGCCCGCCGCAATAGATCCGAGGGTGTTTCATCCGGAAGCAGTGTGGCAACACCGATGCTGGTGGTGAAACCTACCTGCTCGCCACTGGGAATGCGCACCGGAGAAAGATGACAGGCCGCGCAGATCTGCTCGGCGACCTCCACCGCCCGCTCGGCCCCCTGGCCCGGCAGAATAATCAGAAACTCCTCGCCACCGAATCTGCCCGCCAAATTGCCTTTACGATCCCGTGCTTTCGGCTGCACCTGTTTGCGCAGAATCTTGGCAAACTGCTTGAGGACGATATCGCCGGCCGCATGGCCATGGTTGTCGTTGAAGCTTTTGAACTTATCCAGATCCATCATCAGGATCGAGATCGGCCGGCCTTCATCCTGGCAAAGCAGCACATCGCCTTCCAGGTGTTCCATCACCTGACGCCGGTTAGCCAGGCCTGTGAGTGCATCACGGGTCGCCTGGCGATAAAGCCCCAGCAGCATGCCCAGCTGATTGATCGACGCCCAGCCGGCAATCACCGCCAGCACACCCAGCAGCCAGAGCGCATTAAGTTCGGAGACGCCACCGAAATGTCCGGACAGCGTCTGTGTCAGTACCTCAATCAGCATAACTGCAGCGGTAACAGCGATCACCTCAACCACCGTTAGCGGGAAGATCGCCTGCATCGCAACGATCATGAAGGGGAAAAACTGGTAGCCAGCCACCGAGTGTTCATAGCCCGCCGAGAAGAGCACGGCGTTTGAATAGGTCTGAAAACCTGAAAGGATCAGAATCAGCAGTGCCAGGCGCAGCAAAGCGCACCCCAGGCTATAGGGATGCTTGTACCAGGCCAGCAACAGCAGCAACGCCCCGCTACTGACCACCCGCCCGATCGCTATGCTGTTCTGTACCGATGCCGGCAGCAGCAACTGATCGACAAATACCCAGGCAGTCTGCAGCACCGCAAGCAGCAACGCGATCAAGCGTACCCGCTTGTACAGATGATGCGCACGTGTCTGATTGAAATATCGCGAGTGCCGCGATACCGAAAATACGTCCAATATATCGAGTAACATTTTGACCAAACCCAGCCTCAGACCATCCATGGAAACAGAGAACCCTATCCTAGCGCCGACTCTACTCTGTTTGAAATCGGTCATCCTTGCTTGGCGTCATCACTTTCACAAACAACACTCTGTGTAATAACATGAACAGGCTCGGCCTTACCGCCAGGCCAACTCCGAGCCCAGCGCTCAACACAAATGCAATGCCAGGGTGATTAGCGTGACCGAGAGCCAAAACGAACGCCGTCGTTTCAGCCGAATCCGGTTTGATGCGGGCTGTGAACTCCATACTCCCAAGGGACCTGCGGAGGTACAGCTGGTGGATATCTCGCTTCGAGGTGCCCTGATCGAGTCAGCTCAGCCGCTGAAGCTGGAGCCCGGCGAGACCGCCGAACTGCATATCTACCTGGCCAACGACATTCTGATCCGCATGCCCGGCACGGTGAAACATATCGAAGGTGAGCAGTACGGTTTCGTGGCCGGCGATATGGAGATCGAAAGTGTCAGCCACCTGCGCCGTCTGGTAGAGCTGAACCTGGGTGATGAAGCGCTGCTGGAGCGTGAACTGGAAGCGATGCTGGATAACTGATCCACCTGGATCAGCTCCAGCGGTTTGCGCACCGCTTTCCTCTCTTTTGGCGCCTCTATGGCGCTTATCCTGCGTATTGAAGACCTGCCAGAACTAATCAACTGCGCCCTTCAGCCGAGAGGCGCAGAGATATGTTTCTGTCGCGCATCGGTCGGCGTCAGTCCAAACTGGCGACGGAACACCCGCGCAAAATAGGCCTGGCTGGAAAAGCCGCACTGATAGGCCACATCGGCGATACCGTAGCCATTGCGGCGGGGATCGGTCAGCAGGGCCCAGGCCTGCTGTAGACGCTGATCCAGCAGATACTGGCGCGGGGTCAGCGCCTCTTCCGAGAACAGCCGGTTAAGATGACGGCTGGTGATTCCTAACGCAGCGGCCACCTCTTCAACGCCGAGATCGGCTCTACCGAGGTTCTCATCCATATACTGTTTGGCCATCAGGCGGTGATGCATGGCGACGGACGATGCATCGCCCGCCGAATTTTGTCGCACCAGCATGGCGTCGATCAGGCGCCAGGCCTGACGCTGAAAAGCTTCGGCCTCACCAGCATCAGGCGTCTGCATAAAACGGTTTACCTGACGGTAGAGGCTGCGGATCAGCAAGTTGACCAGGCGATCATTGGTGTCGATGCGCAGCGGACTGTCGAAGCTGTACTGTGAGTGCTGATGGAATTTTTCCAGCGGGATATCGATGGTGAGCTGGTGCATCTGGTCGGTGAAGCCAACGAGATAGGGCCGGTCGGTGCGATACAGCAGCGCATACTGACCTTCGAGCATTTCACAGCTTTTGCCCTGATGGAAAAAGGCGTTCTTGCCCATGCCAATAGAGACCAGCACCGACTCTTTCGGCTCGGCCTGGACCAGGGTCAGATCACGTTCAACCACATGACCATTGCCCTCGATCCAGTTCAGCTTCATGCCGTCCAGGTGGAGGCTGTGCTGGGTGGCGGCCAGCCCCTCCGGCACGTAGGAGGAGCAGCGGATACCGACAAAATGGCTGGCGTTGAACTGGTCCCAGTACTGAAACCGCTGCTCCGGCGCTACATTCCGGGTAGAGGCTGTCTGGACGGTGAGAGTCGCTGGATGCTGCATAATAGTTATTCTCCGAAGCCAGTCTCCGCCGGCCATCGCTACGTCTCAACTCACTGAACGTCTGGTGCTAATTAACCGAAAAAGCCTGATCCAGGTCAATCTTTGGCGGCAGAATCTGCGTTCTCACCGCCCCCGAATGTCCGAAAAATACAAACATCCGGTCCGGTTTTCACAAAACCGGGGTTTGCCTCCAGCCTAGACTGTCGCTTCCTATAACAACAATGCTGAAGGTGCCCAAATGCCGGAGCTTGCCAAATCAGAATTCTGGAAAGATATCCCCGCCATCCCCAACTGCTTCAAGCCGGACGCCAAGCCGGAGGTGTATATCTCCAATGCGCCCACCGAAGACGAAAAACTCTACGTCCCGTTTACCGAAACCGTCTCCTCACGCCCGTTGTGGATCTCGCCCACCGAGAACCGCTGGTGCGACATTCTGATGGCCAAGAGTGCCGGGCTGGTCAATCGTCATTACCACCCGCATGAGGTGTTTGCCTACACCATTTCCGGCAAATGGGGTTACCTCGAGCACGACTGGACCGCCACCGCCGGTGACTTTGTTTACGAGACTCCGGGCGAGGGCCACACCCTGGTCGCCTACGAGCACGAAGAGCCGATGCGCGCCTTCTTTATCGTCAAGGGCCCGCTGATCTGGCTCGACGAAAAAGGCGAGACCGAGGGCATTTTCGATGTGCATGACTACATCGCCATGTGCCGTGAGCACTACGAAAAAGTCGGCATCGGCGCCGCCTACGTCGACACCCTGTTCCGCTGATCTCCGTCCGTCTCAATCCCAACGTTGTACCGCACGCGGTATCGCGCTGCGTGCGGTCAGGAGAACACCCCGGTGAACAACAATAAATACGCCACTTACGAAAATGTTCTGCTCAGCGTCCTGTTCCTGACCTTCGGCTTCGTGTTTTTCGACCGGCTGGCGCTGTCTTTCCTGTTCCCCTTCATGGAGGAGGAACTGCAACTCAGCAACAGCCATCTGGGGCTGCTGTCTTCGGTTCTGGCGTTGGCCTGGGCCGTCTCCGGTGCGCTGGTGGGCGCCTGGTCCGATCGCATCGGCAAACGCAAGCCGATCCTGATTGTCGCCATCATCCTGTTCTCGCTCTGTTCGGCTCTGTCCGGCATGGTCACCGGCTTTATCAGCCTGCTGATATTCCGCGCCGTGATGGGCCTGGCCGAGGGACCGATACTGCCGCTGTCGCAATCGATGATGGTGGAAGCCTCATCACCGCATCGTCGCGGTCTGAACATGGGCCTGCTGCAGGGGTCGGCCGCGGGTCTGCTTGGAGCGGTTATCGGGCCGCCAGTGATCATCGCCATGGCGGAAGCCTGGGGCTGGCGTCAGGCGTTTATCCTGTCGCTGATTCCCGGCCTGATCATCGCCTTTCTGGTGTGGAAATACGTTAAACCGGATACTGCCAGCCAGAGCGCCAGCCAAACTGCAGCTCAGCCCATGGATCAGTCCATGGATGGAAGCGCTGATCAGGAAGAGCCTAAACCGCGCGGCCTCAAGGCTTATACAACGCTGCTTTCCAACCGCAATATTCTGCTCTGCACCCTGATCAGTTGCTTCTACCTGACCTGGTTCGTGGTACTGATCTCCTTCACACCCACCTTCCTGGTCAAGGTGCGTGGTTTTGAGCCCGCCACCATGGGCAGCATCATGAGCTGCCTGGGCGTGGCCTGGGTGATCTGGGGCTTTGTCGTCGCTGGCGTATCGGACCGGATCGGTCGCAAGCCCACACTGGTCATTTTCACGCTGCTGGCGGCCTGCTGCCCCATGGTGCTGCTCTACAGCGAAACGCCCATGGTGATGGGTGCGCTGGTGATCCTGACCTATACCGGCCTTGGCTGCTTCACCCTGTTTATGGCGACCATCCCCGCGGAGACCGTCTCCCGCGGCCAGATCGCCACCGCGCTGGGCCTGATCATGGGCATAGGCGAGCTGATCGGCGGGTTTGTCTCCCCCACCCTGGCCGGCTTCGCCGCCGACCAGTACGGCCTGCAGATCGTCATGTTTGTCAGCAGTGGCGCCGCTATTGTCGCTGCTGCCCTCTCGCTGCTGCTGAAGGAAACGGCTCCCGCCGTCCTGGCGCGCCGCAACCAGGCTCAGCCAGTCGCTGACGACACTGAAACCAACAGCCCCGCCTACCTGAGGAATAACGGATGAAGGTATTACGCTGGCACGGCGCCAGAGATCTGCGCGTAAGCGAAGTTCCCGCCGCCGTGAACCGGGATAACGAAGTACTGGTGCAGGTGGCTTACTGCGGAATCTGCGGCAGCGATCTTCACGAGTACCAGGATGGCCCACACGCGATACCCTGCGGCTCGGTGCATCCGGTATCCGGAGAACAGGCGCCGCTGACCCTGGGGCATGAATTCTGTGGCCAGGTGGTGGCCGTGGGTGATCATGTCCGCGGCGTCCAGGTGGGCGACCGGGTCGCCATCGAGCCGGAATACCGTTGCCAGGAGTGTCGCTACTGCCTGGCCGGCGATTACAACCTGTGCGAATCCATGGGTTTTATCGGCCTGATGGGTAACGGCGGCATGGCCGAACAGGTAGCCGTTCCCGACTATATGCTGAACCCGCTGCCAGACAGTGTCAGTTACCGCCAGGCGGCGGTACTGGAACCTGCGGCCGTGGCCGAGCATGCGCTGAACCAGAGCTCGCTCCAGCCCGGCGACCGCTGCCTGGTGATCGGGCTTGGTCCTATCGGGCTGCTGCTGATCATGCTGGCACGACTCAGGGGCATCCAAGAGATCTGTGCAGTCGACGTCAGCCCGGAGCGCCGGAAAAAAGCCCGTCAGCTTGGCGCCACAAGCGCCTTGGACGGCCGCCAGGATGATCTGCACGCCCAGCTGCAGCAGCTCTCCGCCGGCGGCTTTGACACGGTGTTTGAGGCGGCTGGCAGCCAGGTCACCTTCACCACCGCACTGCAGGCCGCCAAGAAAGGCGGCAAAGTGGTGCTGGTCGGGCTGATGGGAGAGATCAGCCTGGATGCCTTTGACCTGGTGAACCGGGAGATACGGCTGCAAACATCGGTGGGCTACCGCGATGTCTATCCCGCGCTGATCAACCACATCGCCGAGGGCCGTTTTGATCCAGCTAAGATCGTGACAAAGACCGTCGATCTGGATAACGCACTGAGCGGTGGCTTTGACGCCCTGCTTGCCAGCAAGGATCAGATCAAGGTGCTTATCAACCCGAACCCTTCGCTTACTGAACAGGAGTATCCATTACATGTCTGACCACATTTCTGAGAATGCGGTTTTTGCCCCCGGATTCATGTCCGGCAAGACGGTGTTCATCACCGGCGCCACCTCCGGTATCGGTGCGGCCATGGCCGTAGCCTACGCCGACGCCGGTGCCAGAGTGATTGCCGCCGGCCTTAACCCCGCCGGTGAACATGCGCCTTCCCACCCGAATATCGAGCTGCTGGATCTGGATGTCACCGATACCGATGCGCTACAGAGCAGTATCCGTGCGGCCGAGGGACTGGCGGTATTGATCAACTGCGCCGGTATCAGTCGCAACCGCGATGAGTATCAGCTCAGTCAGTTCGACAAGGTGCTGTCGGTGAACCTGCGTGCCGCCATGGTCGCCAGCGAAACCGCCCGCCCGATGCTGGCCAAGACCGGCGGCTCGATCATCAACCTGGCCTCCATGTTCAGCACCTTTGGTTCCAAGGATCGTCCGGCCTACTCCGCCAGCAAGGGCGCTATTGTCCAACTGACACTGTCACTGGCCGAGGAATATGCCGCCGAAGGTGTGCGCGTGAATGCCATCGCACCGGGTTGGATCGATACCCCGCTGGGTGAGGGGCTGAAGGCCGACAAGGTCGCCTCCGGCCGTATCCTGGGTCGCACGCCGATGGCGCGCTGGGGTCTGCCGGAAGAGGTAGCCAGCACCGCTCTGTTCCTGAGCAGCCCGGCCGCCAGCTTTGTCACCGGAGTGACTCTGCCGGTGGATGGAGGCTATCTCTGCACCGGTGCCTGAAATACAGAAGACCGCTGATGGCAAGTCAGCGGTCTTTACTTACACACCTGTGCTAAATCAGATCGCGTCCAGCGCCTGAGACAGGGTATCCACACCGACAATCTTGATGCCGGGCACACCCTCTTTGGGTGCATTGGCGCGCGGTACGATCGCCCGCTTGAAACCGTGTTTGGCGGCCTCACGGATACGCTCCTGGCCATTGGGCACCGGGCGGATCTCGCCGGACAGACCCACCTCGCCGAACACCATCAGATCCTGCCCCAACGGGCGATCCCTGAAGCTGGATACCACCGCCAGCAGCAGCGCCAGATCCGCACTGGTCTCCAGTACCTTGACGCCACCCACCACGTTGACGAACACATCCTGATCACCGGTCATCAGGCCGCCATGACGGTTCAGCACCGCCAGCAGCATCGCCAGCCGGTTGGCCTCAAGACCCACCGCCACACGGCGAGGGTTGGACAGGTGCGAGGTATCCACCAGCGCCTGCAGCTCCACCAGCAGCGGGCGGGTGCCTTCCCAGACCACCATCACCACGCTGCCGGCACTGGGCTCGGCGCCGCGGCTTAAGAAGATCGAGCTGGGGTTTTTCACCTCTTTCAGGCCCGTCTCCATCATCGCGAACACGCCCAGCTCATTGACCGCGCCGAAGCGGTTCTTATGGCTGCGCAGGGTGCGAAAACGGCTGTCGGAGGAGCCCTCAAGCTGCAGCGAGCAGTCGATCATATGCTCCAGCACCTTGGGGCCCGCCAGGGAACCATCCTTGGTGACATGCCCCACCAGGAACAGCACCGTGCCGGTCTGCTTGGCGTAGCGGGTCAGAAACGCCGCACTTTCGCGCACCTGGGACACCGAACCCGGCGCCGACTGGACGTCGGAGACATGCATCACCTGGATGGAGTCGATCACCAGGATCTTCGGCTTCAGCTGATCCGCCACATCGCAGATCGTCTCCACCGAGGTCTCCGACAGCATCTTCAGCTGGTCCGCCTTCAGCCCCAGACGGGACGCGCGCATCGCCACCTGCTGAAGGGACTCCTCACCGGTGACATAGAGTGCCGGCATCTGCGCCGCCAGGTAGCAGGTGGTCTGCAGCAGCAGGGTACTTTTACCGGCACCGGGATGGCCGCCGATCAGCACCGCCGAACCCGGCACCAGGCCACCGCCAAGCACACGATCCAGCTCACCGACGCTGGTGGGGATGCGCGGCATCTCCTCCAGGTTTACGTCGGCAAGGCTGACCACCCGATCCTTGCCAGCCCCGCCGGCATAGCCTTCAAAGCGGGCGTTGCGCACACCCGCCTGGGCGCCACCGGCCGGCGCCTGAGAGATGCGCACCTCGGTAATGGTGTTCCAGGCCTTGCACGCGGTGCACTGCCCCTGCCACTTGCTGTAGTCGGCGCCGCAGTCATTGCAGACATAGGCGGTTTTTGCCTTGGCCATAAACTCTCCTGAATTCGCTGAGGCGATTGTAACGGAAACCAGCGGCGCACCGAACCGGGCTTATTTGCTACATCCTGATGACACATATTGCCGAAGCCCTGTCACCCAGTGCCAAGCCTGGCGTGAAAACGGAGTAGTTAAATGAAATGGTCAGTTAATTACGAACCCAACATTTAGCAGGACGTTGAAAAACTATCTGCGTTGCCGAATGCGGCGTTCCGCTTGCCTCGGCTGCCTCGAAAACATTTTTCAACACCCTGTTAGACATTCGATCGAGGGATAAGATGTCCACTCAGGAATACGACTACATTATCGCGGGTGCGGGCTCTGCAGGCTGTGCCGTCGCCTACCGCCTGATTGAAAACGGAGCAGGAAGCGTGCTGTTGCTAGAGGCCGGTGAAAAGGACTCCAGCATGTTTCACAAGATACCGGCCACGGTGGTCAAGGTGTTCCAGCAGAAGTCCTGGCCCTATATGACACTGCCGCAGAAGCATGCCAACAACCGCTCCATGCTGATCGCCCAAGGCAAGGTGCTCGGCGGCGGCAGCTCGGTAAACGGCATGATCTACATCCGCGGCCAGCACCAGGACTATGACGACTGGAAAGAGAAATGGGGCTGCGAAGGCTGGGGCTACGAAGACGTACTGCCCTTCTTCCGCAAGGCGGAAGCCAACGAAAGCCTCGGCGACCGCTACCACGGAGAAGAAGGCCCGGTACCGGTGGGCGAAAACCGCTTCCGTCATCCGCTGACCCAGGCCTGTATCCGTGCCTGTGCACAGATGGGGCTGCCCTACACCAACGACTTTAACGGTGCGACCCAGGAAGGTGCGGGCTTCTATCAGACCACCATCCACAAGGGTGAGCGCGCCAGCACCTCGCAGACCTACCTGAAACGCGTGGCCGGCAACCCTAAACTCACCGTGCTGACCCACGCCCTGGTGCACCGGGTGGATATCGACGGCAAACGCGCAAGCGGGGTCACCTACTCCATCAAGGGCGGCGCTCCGATCACTGCAAAGGCGCGCAAGCAAGTGATCGTCAGCTCCGGCACCTTCGGCTCCGCCAAGATCCTGATGCTCTCCGGTATCGGCCCCAAGGAGCACCTGGAGTCGGTGGGCGTCAAAACCAAGCTGGACCTGCCGGTGGGCAAGAATTTCCACGACCACCTGCACATGTCACTGAACGCCACTATCAATGAAGATATCAGCCTGTTTCAGGAAGATAAGGGCATCAGCGCCGTCAAGCATATGCTGCAGTGGCAGATGTTCCGCTCCGGTCTGATGACCAGCAACATCCTCGAGGGCGGCGCCTTTGTCGACAGCGAGGGCGTGGGACGTCCCGATATCCAGCTGCACTTCCTGCCGCTGCTGGATAACTTCGACAACACCCCGGGTGAAAAACCGGAAGCGGAAGCCCACGGCGTCTCGATCAAGGTGGGCCATCTGCGCTCCAAATCCCGCGGCGAAGTGCGCCTGAAAAGCAGCGATCCTAACGAACTGGTCGAGATCGACGCCAACTTCCTCTCCGAACCGGAGGACCTGGAAAACCAGATCCGCGCCGTTCAGACCGGACTCAAGGTGCTGGAGATGCCATCCCTGAAACGGATCGTCAAACGCGTTATCGAGCCCGACAACATCGCCATCGATGACAAACAGGGCCTCGAGGCGTTCGTACGCGAGAACATCAAGACCGTCTACCACCCAGGCGGCACCTGCAAGCTGGGCACCTCCACCGAGGATTCCGTGGTGGATCTGCAGCTGCGCGTTCACGGTGTGGATAACCTGCGCGTGGTGGATATGTCGATCTGCCCGCAGGTCCCCAGCGGCAACACCAACGCCGTGGCGATGATGATCGGCGAGCGCGGCGCCGACCTGATTCTGCAGGCCCAGTAATCGCTCCGGTTCAAACTAATAAGCAACGATTTCGAGAGAGAAAACCCATATGTCACAGATAGAGATTCTCGACAGCGTCAAAGCCTACCTGCTGCGTGAGCACGGACAGTTCATCGCCGGGGAAGCCAGCCGCGCCAGCGACACCGCTAAAATCGACCTGATCGACCCCGCTACCGAACAGCCTCTGGCCCAGGTGGCCAGCGCCAGCACAGCGGAACTGGATGCCGCCGTGGCCAGCGCCAAACGCGCCTTCAAAGGCGAATGGGCGCAGAAAACTCCGTACGAGCGCGGCCAGCTGATCAACCGCTTTGCCGATCTGATCGAAGCCAACGGCGAAGAGCTGGCCCAGCTCGAAACCCTCTGCAGCGGCAAATCGATCCACCTGTCGCGCATGCTGGAAGTGCAACAGAGCGCCATGTCACTGCGCTACTACGCCGGCTGGGCCACCAAGATCGCCGGTGAAACCCTGACTCCCTCCTTCCCGTCGATGCAGGGCGAGCGCTACAGCGCCATGACCCGCCGCGAACCGGTGGGCGTGGTCGCCGGCATCATCCCTTGGAACTTCTCGGTGATGATCGCCAACTGGAAGATCGGCGCGGCGCTGGCTACCGGCTGCACCATCGTGCTCAAGCCCAGCGAGTTCACCCCGCTGACCCTGCTGCGCCTGGCGGAGCTGGCGATTGAGGCGGGCATCCCCGCCGGGGTGATCAACGTGCTCAACGGCGAGGGCGCTATCGGCCAGCAGCTGATCGAACACCCGGATGTAGCCAAGGTCTCCTTCACCGGCTCCGTGCCCACCGGCATGAAAGTGGGCCAGACCGCCATGGCGGCCAACCTGACCCGCTGCACCCTAGAGCTGGGCGGCAAGAACGCCGCCGCGCTGCTCGCCGATGCGGATATCGATCGCGCCGTCGGCGGCCTGCTTCAGACCGGTTATGTGCACCAGGGCCAGGTCTGTGCCGCTCCGGAACGTGTCTTTGTGCACCGCTCCCGCATCGATGAGCTGACCAGCAAGCTGGCCGCAGGCCTCAGCCAGGCGAAGATCGGCTCACCACTGGACGAGTCGGTGATGTTCGGTCCGATATCCAACAAGCCGCAGTTCGACAAGGTGTGCCATTACCTGGAACAGGCGAAGCGTGAAAGCCGTATCGTCTGTGGCGGTAACGCCCTGGATCGTGCCGGCTACTTCGTCGAACCCACCATCGTGCAGGCCAGCTCCGCCAGCGAAACGCTGATGCGGGAAGAGACCTTTGGCCCGGTCATCTCGTTCATGCCCTACGACGATGAGAGCGAGCTTTTGGGCCTGATCAACGACTCCCCGTTTGGCCTCAGCGCCAGCGTCTGGACCAACGACCTGAGCAAGGCGATGCGGATGATTCCGGAGATCGAAGCCGGCACCGTCTGGGTCAACATGCACACCTTCGTCGATCCCTCCGTGCCGTTCGGCGGCCTGAAAAGCTCCGGCCTCGGCCGTGAGTTCGGCAGCGCCTTCATCGAGGACTACACCGAGCTGAAATCGGTGATGCTCTGCTACTGATGGCGTACAGAGAGCGCCGCTAACGGCGCCCCTCCCCTGCCGACACCGGCGCGCCGGAGACAGATCGAAGCTGGAATAATAATTGCTTATTCAAGTGAATATTTTCCTAATATTTCGACCAGTTTCCGGCGTTTTCGCCGGCCAAGCAGGGAGATTTACCCGATGTCGATCAATACTGATCTCCATCAGTGGGACCACGCTGTACGCGAGATCTGCGGTGAGTTCACCACCACACCCAACCCTTGCGCGCCGTTTATCGGCCAGATCAAGCTGAAAAACCTCGGCGGCCTCGGTGTTGCCCACATACAAACCAACGCCCAGCGCGTAGAACGCCGCATCAGCGACACCCAGAACGACGAACACTGCTTTTTAATCCTTCAAACTCAAGGGGTTATGGGGTTCGATAACAAGCAAAATACGGAGTTCGATCTGCACCCCGGCGAGATGGCGCTGACCGACTCACGTCTGGCCTTCGACATGATCCCCCGCGGCCTGGTACGCCAGATCTCGGTCCACCTTTCCCGCGACCGACTGCAGCAAAGCCTCGGCAAGATTCCCCACTTCGGCAAGATCTCCCAGAACAGTCTCAGCGGTCAGTTACTACACACTATGCTGCTGCAATTAAGCTTCGAAAATGCACCATTTAGTGCGAGTACGCCTGATGGCTGTGCACTCCAGGAGGCGATCACTGCCCTGCTGAAACCGGCACTGGAAAACCAGGATGTAGAAGCAGCGGATCTGCCGCTGCGACTACTGGCGGAGCGCTTTATCCGCCGCTATCTCAACGACTATCGCCTGTCACCGGAGTTTCTCGCCAGAGAGCTGAACATCTCCAAGCGCAAGCTGTACCGAGCGTTTGAACATAACGGGGAAAGCGTTGCGCGCTACATTCTCAACCTGAGACTGGAGCAGAGCAGAATGGACCTGGTCCGAGCCGATCAGGAGCAGCAGACCATTACGGATATTGCGTTCAAATGGGGGTTTTCGGATGTGTCCCAGTACTCCCGGGCGTTCAAACGCCAGACCGGGCTTTCACCCAGCGAGTACCGCCAATCACACGAGTGCCGGCTCTGATGGCCGGCACTTCTGATCGCTGTAAACCGAGGCGATCAGGCTGAGGCCAAAGCCCCCTCAAACCAGCGCGCCAGCGCCAACAGACTATCATCATCATGGGCGCGACCGACCAGCTGCACACCCAGCGGCAGCCCCGCCTCATCGACCAGACCCGGCAATGAAATCACCGGTAGCCCCATCGCCTGCCAGGGACGGCTCATATGCGGTGCACCGGTCTTCTCATGCCCCAGGGGCGCCACACCAGGCGCCGCCGGCGCCAGAATCGCATCCACATCCCCAAAGCGCTGCCAGAGATTGTCGCCACCGACCGCCGCCGCGTTGAGAGATTCAAGGTAGAGCCCACGCTCCATCGCCAGGCCTGAGCTGATCAGGTCCTGCAACGGTTCACTGAGCAGTTCTGGCTGGCGGGATTCCACCACCAGGTTGCGGGCGACTTCGTAACCCATGATCTGAATGTGGTGCTGCACCATCTGCGGCAGAAACTCCTCATCCTCGAACTGCACCAGCTCGACGCCCTGCCCTTCCAGCAGTGCCGCGGCCTGATTGATCGCTTCAACCATGGCAGGATCGGTTTCACCGACTTTATCGCCCTGACAGATCAGCACCTTGCGGGGCTTCACCGCATCGGCCTGCGCCAGCGGGTCGTTCTGGCGCAGCAGAATGGCGCGCATCAGCTCGATATCCTCAACCGAACGCGACAGCAGTCCGAGGGAGTCCAGCGATTGCGCCAGCGGCTGGCCGCCGCGCAGGGAGAACTCGCCTCGGCTACCCACATAACCGACGCTGCCGCAGTAAGCCGCCGGACGAATCACCGACGCCGCCGTCTGGGAACCCAGCGCCAGCGGCACCATGGCATCGGCCACCGCGGCGGCGGAGCCGCTGGAAGAACCACCGGGCGTGCGCTCTAGATCCGCAGGGTTCCTGGTTTTACCGGGCTTGAAGTAGGCAAACTCGGTGGTGACGGTTTTTCCGAGCACTATGCCGCCGGCCGCACGGATCAGAGCGACGCAGCTGGCGTCATCCACAGGCATGCGGCCCTTGTGGATGGGCGAGCCCATCTCGGTGGGCATATCCGCCGTATCGATGATGTCCTTGATCCCCACCGGCAGACCTTTCAGCGGGCTCTGCTGGTAAAACGCCTCGTTACTCAGATACTGATCGAGATAAACCTCGCGGCTCAGGCTGTATTGCCAGGCACCGACTTGCGGCTCGCGCGCCTCGATACGGTCAAAGCAGGCATTAATCACATCAACGGCCGTGCACTCGCCGTTATCGATCGCCAGCAACGCCTGACGCAGGCCAAGTGTATTCAACGCTTTAGGGTTATTCATAATCACCTTCTCATTAAAGCTCGGCGGCCCCGGCGCTATCAGTCCGTGCGGAGCCTGTTCAATTCGTTGCCGGGAAACACCTCAGGGGCGCGGGGTATATTGCTCGTCCAGCAGCCACTCGGGCCCCAGCTCATCAATACCACTGCAGCCCATCAGGTTAAGACAGCGCTTGAGTTCCTCATCGAGGATATCCAGCACACGCCCCGCCCCCTGACTGCCGCCGGCAGCGACGCCATAGAGCGTGGAGCGCCCCAGCAGCACGCCGTTGGCGCCCAGCGCCAGCGCCTTGACCACATCGGAGCCGCGGCGGATGCCGCTATCCATCAGCAGTTCGATGCGCCCGTTCACCCGCTCGGCGATACGCGCCAGCGCCTGCAGGCCGGACATGGCGCCATCCAGCTGGCGACCGCCATGGTTGGTTACCACCAGCGCATCAACGCCAAGGCTGATGGCCCGCTCGGCATCCTCGGGGTGCAGCACGCCCTTGAGCACCAGCCTGCCAGACCATTGATCGCGGATCCGCGCCAGCTTGTCCCAGTCGAGCAGCGGGTCCATCTGGTCACCGATAAACTTCATCGCGCCGAGCGCGCTGCGTTCCGACTCGGGGAGATAGGGTTCCAGGTTGCCCATCATCGGCACACCGGAGGGGATCATCACCCGACGCAGCCAGCCGGGATGGCGCAGCACGTCGAGCTTGTTGCGAAAACTGAGCTGACGGGGCCGGGCAAAGTTGCGCCGGTCCCATTCACGGTTACCCAGCACCGTGGCATCGCTGGTCACCAGCAGCGCCGCGGCATCAACCGCCTGGGCGCGTTTGATCATATCCACCTGCACGCGACTGTCGCGCATGGGGTAAAGCTGAAACCAGAACGCCAGATCCGGCGCAGCGGCACGCACCTGCTCCATGGTGGCGTTGGATACGGTACTCAGGGCCAGAGGAATACCCTTGCGGGCAGCCGCTTTAGCCAGCTCGATATCCGCCTGTGGATAAAGCATGCCGTTAAAGCCGGTGGGCGCGATCGCCAGGGGCAGCGAAGATGCACAGCCCAGCAGCTGCCGGGAAACCGCCGGCGGATGACAGGGCTGCAGGGTCTTGGCCTCCAGCCCATAGCGATCAAAGACGCTGCGGTTGGCGGCCAGCGTGACCTCGTTGTCGGCGCCTCCCGCCAGGTACTCCCAGGCGAAATGCGGCAGCTTATGCCTGGCCAGTGCAGCCATCTCCGCTACGCTTTGAACCCGCTCCATGTTGCTGCCGCGATAGAATCGACGCATGCCTTACTCCTGTGACTGAAACGCAAAAAGGGAGAGCCGGGCTCTCCCAAGGAAACTGCCGACGCTCAAATAGAAGGGGGGATATTCTTCCACGGCAGTTTCATGCGCTTCAATGCGCCGTTGGTTCCGCTCCGGGCGACAAGCAACGGCGGCATCAAAGCGCAGGGCCGGCCAGAGATCGACCGGCCCAAGGTTTAACGGTTAAACGCTTTACCGCTTTTAGAAGTTGAACGTGTAGGTGGTGATGAAACGATATTCATCGTAATCATCGGCCCAGCTACGTTTATGGGCGATGCTACGCAGGTCGAATTTCAGGCCTTTCAGCGCTGCGTTCTGCATCTCGTAGCTCACATAGATATCGCGTTCGGACTGGGACTCATCGGTGCCACCGGCGATATCGATATCGGTACCCTTGATGTAACGGGTGAACAGCTTCATGCCCGGCAAACCGAGGTCCTTGAAGTTGTAGCCGTAACGCACACCCCAGGAGCGCTCATCCGGCATGATGAAGGCGGCGGATGACCAGTGCACGGTGTAAGGCTGCGGAATATAACCGTTCAGCGTAGGCACCGGACGATCACCCTTCACGTTCTGATAGCTGAGCGCGAACATGTGGTTACCGGCCAACAGGGTAGCCATGGTGCTGACCACATCCACATCCATGTCACCCTCATACTCCTTGCCTTCGCTTTCGTAATCGAAGTAGCGCAGGTCGGTCTTCAGCTTCATGCCGTTCTCGAAACCGGCCAGGTGCTCAAGCCCGTAGTAGTGCTGATCGTAGAAGTCGTTCAGTCGGCCGAAGAAGTAAGTACCCTTGATGTTCATCGGGAAGGAGTAGGTCGCACCGAAGAAATCCAGACCGTCGGAGCGGTTCTCATCCTGACCACGGAAGACGTAGAGCTCCTCTTTATCTGAGGAATCACGGGTGACCGCTTCCCAGAAACGACCGGCGGTGAGCTCCAGGTTGTCGATCGCCGTGGAGTGCAGCATCGCACCCTCGTAGATGGTGTCGAGCACGCGGCTGTCATCATCCCAGGCCACCGGCAGATGCGGACGGTGATCACCGATGGTCAGCTCGGTTTCGCCATACTTGGCCTTCAGCGTCGCACCGGCACGGCCGTAGCTGTCGGGGGTGTCATCCTTCTCGGCATCGTACGGCAGAGAGCCATCGTTACCCTCGGAATCAAAGATGTATGCACCGGTTGCAGACATGTCGAGCCCGAACTGGATCGTCGTATCCGTATAGCCGGAGAAAAACTGCAGATCCGCTGCCTGGGACCAGCTGCCCACATCCGGAGTATCCCCGTCGTAGTTGCGGTCCAGGTAGAAGTTACGCAGATCCAGCTTGATCTTGCTGTCTTCCACAAAGCCCGCCTGAGCGGCCAGAGGAGACAGGAGCGCTGCCGCTACCGCCAGGGAGATCCCGGTCTTTCGCGAGTGATGCTTCAACATGTTCTAATCCTTCGATATATGTCGATGCGCTTGGCGCATGCGTTGGGTTACAACTTTTACCCACCGATCAGATGGATTTAAAAAGCCGACATCGGCATTTCTCGACACGTTGGGGCGCTTCGCTCACGAAAACGCGAGCAGCGTTTTTATAGGTATGTTGAATCTGTAACTGGATCAGCTGGCGGCGACGGAACGCTCGCCCAAACAGTGGTAAGCGCGGTTGAAATAGACCAGTGCTTCATCGCTGCCGCTCTGGCGGGCATCGACGATCTGGCAGTAAAACACCGTGTGCGAGCCCACCTCGTGCATATCCGCGATGCGGCAGTCGAAGTTCACCAGCGCCTCATCCAGCGCCGGCGCACCGGTGGTGAGATTGGTCCAGCCGTGGCTGGCGAAGCGCTCTTCGCTGGTCAGTTTCGGGTTGGCAAAATCGCCGGACAGCTTCTGGTGGCTGCCGGAGAGCACGTTGACGCAGAGCACGCCATTTTTCTTGAAGTGCTCATTGGCAAAGGAGTTACGGTTCATGCAGACCAGCAGGGTCGGCGGCTCCGCCGTGACGCTGGTGACTGCGGTGGCGGTAAAGCCGAACTTGCCGGCTTCGCCGTCGGTGGATATCACCGATACGGCGCCACCGAGCAACGCCATACCGTTACGGAATGCTTCGAGATCGATCATTGTTCTCTCCTTAATTCGATGGCCGCTGGCTTAGAGATCGAGTACCAGACGCGGCGTTTTCGCCCGCGAACAGCAGATCAGCATCTGATCGTTGTCCTCTTTCTCCTCCTCGGTGAGGAAGACGTCGCGGTGGTCGGGAATGCCTTCGTTCACATCGCACAGGCAGGTGCCGCAGGTGCCCTGCTCGCAGGACACCTTGATTTTCATGCCGGCCCGGTTCAGCGCCTGGGCGATGCTCTCGTCCGGCTGCACGGTGACGGTGACATCGCTGAGCTCGGCATAAACCTCGAACGCCTCACCGCCGGTTTCCACTTCCACCTGGAAGAACTCCTTGTGGATATGGTCTTCGGCAAAACCCTTGTCGCGGGCGCTCTGCATCACCCACTCCATGAAGCCATTGGGACCGCAGGTGTACATATGGGTGCTGTCATCGGCGCCCTCGAAGGCGCTATCCAGATCGATGCTTCCGCCATCCTGCTCGTCGTCAAAGTGGAACCGCACCTGGCTGGCAAAGGCGCTGGTGGCCAGATCATCAACGAAGGCGCAGGTGGTGCGGGAACGGCCGCAGTAGTGCAGCTCAAACGCCTTGCCCGCTGCGTGCAGCGCATAGGCCATGGCGATCATCGGCGTGATACCGATACCGCCGCCGATCAGGATGGAGCGCTGCGCCGCCTCGGATAGCGGGAACAGGTTGCGCGGCGCGCTGATCTGCAGCTCGGTACCTTCATGCAGTCTGTCGTGTACCGCCACCGAACCGCCGCGGGAGTTGGGGTCGCGCAGAATACCGACACGATAGGCGCTGGTGTCAGCCGGATCGTTGCACAGGGAGTACTGACGGATCAGGTCGTCGCCCAGATGCAGATCGATATGCGCCCCCGCCTCGAAGGCAGGCAGCGCTTTACCGCTCGGGTCCACCAGCTCAAGAGCCACTATCCCTTCGGCCTGCAGTTCACGTTTGCGCACTACTACACTCAGCAGTTCGTCAGTCATCGTATCTCTCCACCCGACACCCTTGGTCGGCACATCCAGCGCGCGGCTCAGCCGCGTCGCGATACAGTTTTCAATGGTTTCCAGACGGGCGTTCTGCGCCCTAGCGCATGAACAGGCCGCCGTTCACATCCCAGGTGGTCCCGGTGGTGAAATAGGCTTCAGGTCGCGCCAGCTGCACTACCACGTCTCCGATAAAGTCGGCATCGCCGAGACGCCCGGCGGGAATTGCCGACAGCAGCGTCGGCAGGCGTTCTTCCGGCACCAGCGCTTTCACCATCGGTGAATCGATAGGACCCGGCGCTATGGCGTTGACGGTGACACCGCCGCTGGCCAGTTCTTTCGCGAACACCTTGGTCAGCGTCAGGATGCCGCCCTTGGAGGCCGCGTAATGCGCACCGGTAGAGGTACCGCCGTTCTGGCCCGCCAGGGACGCCATGTTGATGATGCGGCCGTAACCCTTGGAGGCGAGGTAGCCACCGATCACCTGACAGCCTGCAAAGATGCCGCCCAGGTTGATGTTCACCACCTCGTTGAACTCCTCCAGGGAGATCTCCATCACCGGCGTGGCGCGGGTCACGGCAGCGTTATTCACCAGCACATGCAGCTCGCCCCAGCGTTCCAGCACGGCAGCCAGCGCTGTTTCGTAGTCGGTTTTACTGGCCACGTTGAGTGCCACCGCCATGGCGCTGTCGCCACTGGCGTCGAGCTGCTCCGCCGCCTTCTGTGCCGCATCCAGGTTGATATCGCTGACCACTACTTTGTAGCCCGCCTGATGCAGGCGCTGGGCGATATGGAAGCCAACCCCCTGGGCGGCGCCGGTAACCAGCGCCACCTGTGCTTGTGCTGTAGACATGGGCGACCTCTTAGAAAATGAAGCTGACGGTACGCAGGAAGCCATCGGCGTGAAGCAGCTTCACCACCTTGCGGTCCAGCTTGAAGCCGCCATCGACCGGCTTCAGGGTGTATTCCACGTTGGCCGGGTAGGTCACCAGCTTGCCGTGGCGCAGCTCGTTCAGCGTCATGGCGCAGCGGGCGATCACGACATCATCGCCGGCTTCCAGCACGCGGATACGGGACATCATGCGCACGGTGTAACCAACGGAGTTGGCGGAAACGGACTCGCCGTTTTCCAGGCGCGCTACGCGCATCCGACGCATGTCGGCGTCATCCAGCGCCAGGTTCACGGTGTTCAGGTAATCGGTTTCATCCAGGTCGGTGGGCACGATGTACAGCCCCTTCTCGGTCCATAGAGACAGCCAGTCCTGGTAGCCCTTGTGATCCAGCAGGTCCGCTTCGTAACCGATGAATTCGGTGACCTGGGCGAGCAGTTGGGTATTGGATTTCATGCTTACTTCTCCTCGGCGTTGGCTGCGGTGGACATCACCTGCTTGTACTTGCGGTAGGCGCCGCGCATACCGGTTTCGGAACAGACCGCACCCTGGGGGTTGCCGTCTTCCGAGGTGCGCAGCTTGGTCATACCGCGGTTCACCAGGATCCAGCCGTCTTCGCCAGCCATGGAGCCTTTCTGCACACGTTCCCAGGCTTCACCGTCATCCGGCGTACCGAAGCCCATGGGGCCCTGGAAGTGCTCATGCAGACGCATGCGCTTCTGGTTGAACGCGGACGGCGCACCTTCGCCACCCAGCGCCACGTGCTGGATCTCGGTTTCATTCACGGAGACCGGACGCAGGACACGGAAGAACGCCATGGAGCAGGAGACGTTAGGGAACAGGTTGAGGTTGAAACCGGTACCGTGAGCGGCACGCACCAGCTTCTTCACTTCATCTTCGTCTTTACCTTCGTCGCGCAGCGCCTGGGCCAGCTCGTTGAAGCGTTCGGGGATCGGCTGATCCAGATCCGCTTCCAGATCCACCAGCTGCGGAATCATCACCATGACGCTGTGGCCATTGCCCAGGTCTTCGACGAAGCCTTCGCCATCGAGGAAGTCGAAGATGTCAGCGGTGGCGTCGTCCAGGGAAGTCACGAAGGACTTGTGCACGATCGGGAAGTGGTAGGCGTCGGTGGTGTTCTCGAGCTGGATCTTCCAGTTGCCCGGGAAGTTGAAACGGTGCTCGCCGAGCACTTTCACCGGGTAGCCGCCGCCCTGTTTCATAAACAGGTCGATCCACTTCTTGGCGCCGCCGAGAAACTCTTCCAGCGGTTCGATATCGTTGTTGAAGGTGGCGAACACCATGCCCTGATAGGATTCCCAGCGCAGGCTCTCCAGCGGCATTTCGCTCTTGTCGAAAACGTTGTCGTACTCTTCCGGCTTCGGCAGCGCACGCAGCGAACCGTCCAGACCGTAACCCCAGCCGTGGTAGGGGCAGGTGAAGGCGTTGGTCTTCCCCTTGCGGCCTTCGCAGACGGTGGCGCCACGGTGACGGCAGCGGTTCTGCAGCACGTGGATGTTCATCTTGCGGTCACGGCTCATGATCACCGGATGGCGGCCGATCCAGGCGGTCTTGAAGCTGCCCTTCTCCGGCACTTCGCTTTCGTGGCCAACAAAAATCCAGTTCTTGTTGAACACCAGGTCCTGCTCTTCCTCGAAGATCTCGGTATCGGAATAGAGAGCTTTTTTAACGCGGCCGTTCTCGTCATCAACCATGTCGGCGGCGCGCTGGCCGATGCATACGGCATCGACATCTTTCATATCAATCAGGTCACTCATCGATCTATCTCACGTTAAATTCGGGTTGTCTGTCCGGGACTGGCGACTGGCTACTTTTCCGGCACCGGCAGGTGCGCTTCACTGTTCCAGTGATCCACCGGGCGACTGAACAGGTTTTCGGTCTGAAAGTGCGCCATGCGCCAGCGCAGTCCTTGCGGCCCCTGCTCTCTGCGGAAATCGATCTCCAGCCGCGCGCTGTTCAGGTGCGAACCACCGGCACTGAAGGTGGACACCTGCAGCATGTTCCAGCTGCCGTGGGCCGAATCGCCCTCTACCCGGATCACTTCGGAGCTCAGGTAGTGGACGTTCACCGCGAAGTGGGCGGGCTCAACGCAGTACTTGCCCAGCATCGCCACGATCGCGTCACGTCCCTTATGCCCACCAAAGCTGTTGGCGTAACGGGCGCCCTTGCCTTCCCACACCGCGTCTTCGGTGAACAGGTCACCGAGCTCATCCATCGGTGTGCTGGCATCCAGGTGATCGCACAGATCCATGTAGCGGTTGATGCAGCGACGGATCGCATTTTCGCTTTCCAGTGCATCCAGTCGCTCAAGCACGGCACTCAGGCTGGCGGTATCGATTTCACTCATTCCGGCTGACCTCAGGCGCGCTGCACGATCAGTTCACGGCCGATGCGCGCTTCCACCTTGGCGTAGCGCCACAGTTTGTAGGGGGTTTCACCCACCACAGTGCTGCGGAACAGGTTGCAGCAGGCACAGACGGTGTCGTAGTCGGCCACATCGGCCAGCAGATAGGTGGTCCAGGGATAGCCGGGGGACGGGCCGACCATGCTCTGGTCGTCATCCATGTTGCCGATCACCTCGACACCTTCCATGTCGTGAATGCCGTTCCACATTTCGCCAAAGGCGGCCCAGACATCGAGCTGCTCTTCGCGGGGAGCGTCCATGAAGTTCTGGTTGATGCCCATGCAGAACAGGACTCGCAGGGGTTTCTTCTCGCTCATGTGTATATCTCCTGTTAATTGATTCGAAACCGGCGCTTAGCAGGCTGTTAGAGGTAACCCGGCAGCGGGTCGTGACCGAAGAACATCGCACCGGCATTTTTCAGCGTGATGCGGCCCATAAAGGCGTGTTGGGTCACCATGCTCGAGTCACGCAGAATGCGGGACAGCGGATGGCTGCTGAAGGCGCCGGTCATGCCGGTGACCTCGTAGGTGAGGCGGATCGCCTCGGCACACTCGTGCGCCAGGTTGGTGGTCGCCAGACGCACCAGGTTGGTCTGTTCGGGGGTCGGCTTGCCGCCTGCCAGCACCGCGTCCCATGCCTCTTCGGTGGCCTGATAGAAGAAGGCGCGGGAGGAGCGCAGCTTGGCTTCCGCCTGGGCGATCTCGATCTGCGCGTATTCACGCTCACCGAGATTGGGCGCACCGGTCACCGACTTGCGGCCGGCGGCTTCGCCCTGAACCACATCCAGCGCTTCACGGGCCAGGCCCGCGGCGGTGATCGCCAGTACCTGAGCCGCGAAGGAGAGGCTCGGGTAACGGAAGAAATCGGAATCCAGGTTGGGCTCGCCGCCGCGGACAAAGGTCCACTCTTCCGGTACGAACTGGTTATCCACAACCAGATCGTGGGAGCCGGTACCGACCATGCCGATCACATCCCAGTTGGGCTTGATGCTGACTTTTTCGGCCGGCAGCACCGCCATGCGCGGCAGCTTCTCGTTGTCGTCTTTAATGCCGACGCCGATCAGCGATGCGCCCATGCTGCCGCTGCCAAACTTCCAGGTACCACTGACCATGAAGCCGCCTTCGACACGCTCCGCCTTCTGCGGCGGGAAAATCCCGCCGGCGAACACCACGTCCGGGCCGTTGGCCCAGACCTTGTCGATGGTTTCTACCGGCAGGGCCGCCAGGTAGGCCGGGTTCATACCAAAGCTGGCCACCCAGCCGGCGGAGCCGTCTGCTGCAGCGATCGCTTCGACCATCTGCAGAAACTCCATCGGGCTACGCTCATCACCGCCCAACGCTTTCGGAACCATGGCGCGATATACACCGATCTTCCGGAAACGTTCGATGATATCCTGGGAAATGTACTGCTGATCCTCAAACTCCTGACGGCGCTTGCGCACCTCTGCAAGCAGGTCATCGAACTCTGATCCACCCCAGAGCGATTTATCGATCTGATATCCAGACATGGTCTCTGGTCTCCTGTTACTCAACTTCTGCTCTGGTACTGATCCGGCTGGCAATTGCAGACGCCACTGCGCACAGCAGTTCATCGGCGCCGCGTGCCGCTACCAGCTGAAGACCCACGGGCAAGCCCGCAGCGCTGACCAGAGGAATGGTGATGGCCGGATGGCCGCTAAGGTTGAAAGGTCTAACAAACCGGGTCATACCCAACAGTGCGCGGGTATCGCCCGCTTCAGAAAGAGGTGCCGGATAATCCGGCATGGTCGGTAGCGCCAGTACTTCACAGCACTCCAATGCGGCATCCACCTCGGCGGTAAACGCACGGCGTACGGCTTCAGCCTGCTCCAGCTCGGCGTCGGTTGTCTGGCTGGCCGCCAACAGACGCTGAGCCACATCCTCACCGACAAGACCGGTACCGACCCAGTCGCCACTGGCGACCCAGGACTCGCGATTGATCACCGTCATACCCGCATCGTAAGCCGCGGCCATATTCGGAAGATCAACGCTTTTAGCCTGCATTTCGCTACCTGAAAGTGCATTTTCAATAGCCGCTTTAACCTCAGGGTTGATCTCTTCGGCGGCGATATCAACGACACCTATGCGGGCAGCGTTCACATCCGGCAGCTCGGCAAAATCGGCGCACAGCGCCTGCATCACATTGATCAGCGTGGCCATATCGCGGGCGAACGGACCCACGCAATCCAGGCTGGTCTGCGCCGGCATCACACCTTCGCGACTGACGCGACCGAAACTGGGCTTGAGTCCAAAGACACCGCAACAGGCGGCCGGTGTGCGGATGGAGCCACCGGTATCAGTACCGAGCGTCGCCTGACAAAGTCCTGCCGCTACCGCAGCAGCAGAGCCACTGGATGAGCCACCCGGGACGCGATCAGGAAAGCTGGGATTCTCGGGCGTTCCGGTCCAGTTGTTGATTCCGGTGGTACCGAAGGCGAGCTCGTGCAGATTGGTCTTGCCGTTGATATGCCAACCGGCATCGAGCAGGCGATGAACAACCTCAGCGTGGGACTGAGCCGGCTCTACCTGCTCCAGCGCCCGGCTTCCGGCACGGGTCTGATAGCCAGCCACATCAATGGTGTCTTTCACCATGATGTCTGGACCTTCACCACCCAATGCCAGGGACTGAACCACGATAGTCATCGACTTACCCATAACTAGAATCTCGATTTAAAAGGCCCTGGAATAGCGACCTTTTGCTGAGGCGCAATACCCTGCGCTCTTTTCTAAAATCCTAATTATTAATTGAATTGTCAATTGATTAATCCAAAAAAATAAAAGCCTCTTTTCGGTGCAGAAAATTGTAAAACGCTCACTATTGGTGCGCATTCGATACACCTTAAAAAAGCCCAATAAAAACACATAAACCATTGTTTTTGATTTGTTTTATAGACATAAGACAAGTTTTTCAAAAGGACTAAAACAAGGATACAAAGACGCAAATCAGGAAGAATAAAACATAAAAAACGATCATTATTTTATGACTTAAACTAGAACTTTTTTGAGCTAAAAAATAGTTCACCAGGAAACAAATTCCCCCTCAATAACCTGAGTGCAAGTAGGTTGATTTTTCAATGAAAAGCCTAAGTTTTCAGCGTCATAAAAACGCAACAGGAACTGCTTCTCCCGGAAACTTTTACAAGCACATTTCCAGCCCCAAAACGATGATCCAGATCTGGTGCACCAGGCATTTCTGGCACGGCGCCTGCTAAGTCATTGACGTCAGGCACGAAAAACAGGCCGGACCAAAACACCCCAGACCAAAACACCTATGTTTTACCCCCTGGAGACCGTCATGCTGTTGAAGAAAACCCTACCCGCGCTAATTCTTGGCTCCGCACTGACTGCTACAGCCACCCAGGCCGAGGTCAAAGTCGGCGTCGTCACCTCATCTACGGGCCCGATCGCCCTGGTTGGCATTCCACAGAAAAACACCGTTCCGCTGCTGCCAACCACGGCTGGCGGCGAGACCATTAGCTATATCTCTCTGGATGACAGCAGCGACCCTTCAGCCACGGTCAAAGCGTTCAAGAAACTGATCGAAGACGAGAAGGTTGACGCCATCATTGGCCCAAGCGGCTCTCCTAACGCCATGGGGGTAATCCAGTTCGCCGCGGAATCCGGCACGCCGATGCTCGCACCTGTGGGCACCGCGGCCGTAGTGCTGCCGATGACTGAAGATAAAAAGTGGGTTTTCAAGACTACTCAGAACGACGAGCTGATCGCCAAAGCGCTGGTGGGCCACATGGTCGACAGCGGTGTGAAGACTCTGGGCATGATCGGTACCGCCGACCCCTATGGTGAAAACTGGTCCCTGGTTATGGCCAAGCTCTGTGCCGAAGCTGGTATCAAGCTGACTGCCGTGGAGCGCTTCCAGCGTCAGGACACTTCTATCACCGGCCAGAGCCTGAAAGTGATGATGTCCAGCCCCGATGCCGTGCTGATCGCAGCACCGGGCAGCTCTTCGGTGATGCCGGAAACCACTCTGAAAGAGCAAGGTTATGCCGGCCAGATCTACCAGACTCACGGCGCCGCACTGGATCCCTTCCTTAAGCTCGGTGGTCAGGCCGTTGAGGGCACCATTCTCGCTGCCAGCCTGATGCTGGTACTGGACGAAGTACCGGACAGCCCCGCCAAGGAGATCGCCAGCAAGTACGTAGCGGATTACACAGCGATGCATGGTGAAACGCCGGCGACCTTCGGCGGCAATGTCTACGATGCCGGCCTGCTGCTGCAAAACGCTATTCCGACCGCTCTGGAGTCCGGCAAACCCGGTACCCCCGAGTTCCGTTCAGCGCTGCGTGATGCTCTGGAAAACACCAGCGAAATGGCGGGTACCCAGGGCGTTTACAACATGACCCCGGAAGACCACAGCGGTTTTGACGAGCGGGGGCGCGAGCTGATCCAGGTCGAAAACAACAGCTGGACTCTGCTGAAGTAAATCGAACACCAGCCGGGTGTTATCGATGCCCGGCTGCTGCTCGAACAACAGCCGTCGAACATGCAAGTAGCCACCCAACACTTAACGACACCCGGACCCACCGCTAACCGGGGACAGGTTCGACTCTGGCTGGGCGACAACGTTGAGGACATCGCACAATGAATCTACAAATAGCCATGCTGCTGGGCCAGGATGGCATTACCAACGGCGCCATCTACGCGTTACTGGCGCTGTCGATAATCCTGGTGTTTACCGTTACCCGTATACTGCTTATCCCGCTGGGAGAGTTTGTCACCTTCGGCGCATTGACCATGTACGCCTTTCAGTCCGGCCAGGACTCTTCAATTGTCTGGCTGCTGATGATCATGATGGCACTGGACGCCGGTCTCGATCTCAAGCAATTGGTGACCAACGGCATGGAAGCGCGCAAGGCGCAGTGGATCGGTCTGAAACTCGCCTACGCCGTAATCATGGTGATCCTGGTGGAGACCCTGCCGCTGCAGGAGATCCATATGGCGGCGCAGGTACTGCTCACGCTGATGATTCTGGTGCCCCTTGGCCCCATCATGTACCGCATTTTCTTCCAGCCGATCGCTTCGGCGCCACCGCTGGTGCTGCTGATCGTATCGATCGCCGTACACGTAGCCATGGTTGGCGTCGGCCTGTTGATGTTCGGGCCTGAGGGCGGTCGTACTGCACCGTTCAGCGCCGCCACTTTCCAGGTCGGCAACGTGATGCTGAAAAGCCAGACCCTTTGGGTCATTCTGGTTTCTCTGTTCCTGATCGTTTCCCTGTTCCTGGCGTTCGAACGTACCCTCTACGGCAAGGCGCTGCGCGCCACCGCCGTTAACCGCATGGGCGCTCGCCTGATGGGGATCTCCCCCGACTTCGCCGGCAAAGCGACCTTTGCGTTGGCCGCCTTCATCGGTGTGGCCTCCGGCATCCTGATCGCACCGATCACCACGCTCTACTATGACTCCGGCTTCATTATCAGCCTCAAGGGTTTTGTCGGCGCCATCATCGGCGGTCTGATCAGCTACCCGCTGGCCGCCATCGGCGCCGTGGCCGTAGGCCTGATCGAAGCCTTCTCCATGTTCTGGGCCAGTAATTACAAGGAGATCATCGTCTTCACGCTCATCATCCCGTTCCTGCTCTGGCGTTCCATCAACAGCAGTCATGTGGAGGACGAAGAATGAAGTCTCGTCACTTAGTGATCCTTTTTGTAGTACTGGTCGGACTGGCACCTGCAGTGCTGCCAACCTTCCAGGTTACCCTGCTTAACTACATCGGGCTTTACGCGCTGGTCGTCCTGGGCCTGGTACTGCTGACCGGCGTTGGCGGCATGACCAGCTTCGGCCAGGCTGCCTTTGTAGGCCTGGGCGCTTACACCACCGCCTACCTGACCGCCACCGACCAGTTACCTGCCTGGCTGGCCTGGACCTCTGGCTCTGCCTGGCTGTCTCTGCTGGTTGGCCTGGTGCTCACCGCCGTGGTGGCACTGACCCTGGGTGCCCTGACACTGCGTCTGTCAGGTCATTATCTGCCACTGGGTACCATCGCCTGGGGCATCTCCCTATATTACCTGTTCGGCACATCCCATACGCTGGGCGGCCACTCCGGTATCAGCGGACTGCCGCCGATCGAGCTCTTCGGTATGCCGCTGGATAAGGGCGAAGAGATGTTCTATCTCATCTGGGTCATCCTGCTACTGGCGATGTGGATCACCCAGAACCTGCTTAACTCCCGCGAAGGCCGCGCGATCCGGGCACTGAAAGGTGGACAGCTGATGGCCGAGTCCATGGGTGTGAACACCTTCCGCTCGAAGATCGTGATCTTCCTGATCTCGGCGCTGTTTGCCGCCCTGTCAGGCTGGCTTTATGCCCATAACCAGCGCTTTATCAACCCGACGCCCTTTGGCCTGAGCATGGGTATCGACTACCTGTTCATGGCGCTGATCGGCGGCGTCGCCAATGTCTGGGGCGCGCTGCTTGGCGCTGGCATACTCACCATGGCCAAAGAGTGGCTGCAGGATCTGCTGCCGCTGATCTTTGGTGACAAGGGTAACTACGAGCACATCGTGTTCGGTCTGCTGATCGTGCTGATCATGCACAAAACCCCGGGCGGCCTCTGGCCCATGCTGGTCAAACTGGTCCCAGCCCGCCTGCGCCAGAAGAAAAAGCTGTTGCCGGAAGCCGGTAAAACCGAGGCTCCAAAACTGCCGCAGCGCAATCTGCCGGAGCGCGGCGAGCTGATCCTGGAAGCCAAGGACGTTACCCGACAGTTCGGCGGTCTGGTGGCCAACAAGGAGATGAACCTGCAGGTACACGCCGGCGAGATCCTGGCGCTGATCGGTCCTAACGGCGCCGGCAAGAGTACCATGTTCAATCAGCTATCTGCCGTGGACACTCCTACCTCCGGCGAAGTGCTGTTCCGTGGCGCCAGCCTGAAGGGCAAAAGCTCGAGGGATGTGGCTAACCTGGGCATGAGCCGTACCTTCCAGCATGTGAAACTGCTGCCGACCATGACCGTTCTCGAAAATGTGGCGATCGGTGCCCACCTGCGCGGCAGCAAGGGCGTGATCAGCTCGGCACTGCACCTGGAGCGCCTGGAGGAAACCAGCCTGCTGCAGGAAGCGGAGCGCCAGCTCAAACGCGTTGGCCTTGGTGACTATCTCTACGAGGAAGCCGGCAGCCTGGCTTTGGGCCAGCAGCGTATCCTTGAGATCGCCCGCGCACTCTGTGCCGATCCCTGCCTGCTATTACTGGATGAGCCAGCCGCCGGTCTGCGTCACAAGGAGAAACAGGCGCTGGCCGAGCTGCTCAGCAAACTGCGTAGCGAAGGCATGGCGATCCTGCTGGTCGAGCACGATATGGACTTCGTTATGGGGCTGGTGGATCGCATCGTGGTGATGGAGTTTGGCGAGAAGATCGCCGAAGGCCTGCCGGAAGAGATCCAGACTAACCCGGCCGTACTTGAAGCCTACCTGGGAGGCGCCGACTGATGAGCAACATCGCAACTCATGCCAACAACAGCTCTGGCGAGCTGCTGCTGGATGTTAAACAGCTGCATGTCTCCTACGGCATGGTCGAGGCCGTCACCGGTATCGACCTGCAGGTCCGCGAAGGCCAGATCGTCACCGTTATCGGTCCCAACGGAGCCGGCAAAACCACCCTGCTGTCGGCCATTATCGGCATGCTCAAATCCAAGGGGGATGTTCACTTCGACGGCAACTTCTACAAGATGCCGGACGTAGAACAGATGGTCGGCAAGGGCCTGGGGCTGGTACCGGAAAAACGCGAGCTGTTCACCAGTATGAGCGTGGAAGACAACCTTCAGCTCGGCGCCTTCCAGCGCTACCGCCGTGGCGACCGTGGTTACGAAACCACCCTGTCCGAGGTTTACAGCCTGTTCCCGCGCCTGTGGGAGCGCCGCAAACAGCTGTCCGGCACCCTGTCTGGCGGCGAGCGTCAGATGCTCGCCATCGGTCGCGCCCTGATGGCCAAACCGCGGCTGCTGATGCTGGATGAACCAAGCCTCGGCCTGGCGCCGCTGATCACCCGCGAGATCTTCCGTATCTTTGCCGATCTGCGTCGCCAGGGCGTATCGATCCTGCTGGTAGAGCAGAACGCCCGTGCCGCACTGAAAGTGGCCGACTACGCCTATGTACTCGAAGGCGGGCAGGTTGCCATGCAGGGCGACGCCGCCGACCTTGCCAACGATCCCCGTGTGATCGAGGCCTACCTGGGCCTGGCCAGCAAGCACCAGGAGATGCTCTCCAGCTAAACCAACCGCTCAACGACCGGCCCCCGTTTATCAGCTCGGGGGCCTTTATTGGAACGACCCGATGGAAACGATTGGAATGCGCATCTGTATCGCCGGTGCCGGCGCTATCGGCTGCACCCTTGCCGCCCGGCTGGCCGCTGCGGGACAGAACATCAATGTGCTGGCCCGGGGTGTCACCCTGAACAGCCTGCAACGGGATGGCGTCTGTCTGACCGACCTGGAGGGCGAGCACCGGGCCAGCGTGAACGCCAGCGATTCCGCCGAGGCGCTCGGCCCCCAGGATCTTATTTTCGTCTGCACCAAGGTGCCGGCGCTGGCCGCAATCCTGCGCCAGATTCAGCCGATGCTGCATGAAGAAACCCTGGTGATACCGGTGGTGAACGGTGTGCCCTGGTGGTATTTCCAGGGTGACGACGGGCGCTTTGCCGGTCAGCAGGTTAAGGCGGTGGACCCGGATGGCGAGCTGTCACGGCTGATTCCGGCAAAGCATCTGCTCGGCGCCGTGGTGTTTATCACCGCGGTGCGCAAGGCGCCGGGCGTGGTGGAATCCACCAACCCACATTTGATGATCCTTGGCGAGATCGACAACCAGCTCAGCGAACGGCTGGAACGGATTCGTAGTCTGGTCGAAAGCGCCGGTATCGAAGCCCGCGCCAGCGATAATATCCGCGATCAGATCTGGACCAAGATCACCGCCAACCTGACCTCTAATCCGCTCTCCGTGGTCACCGAGGCAACACTGGAGCAGATCTACAGCGATACCCACCTGAGCCCGCTGGTAAGGCAGATCTTCGATGAGGTGATCCAGGTCGCTGCCGCCCATGGCGCGCGTATCCGCTTTGATCCACAAACCTTTATGGAGCTCGGCGCCGGTATGGGCGCCGTGAAAACCTCCATGCTGCAGGACCACGAGCAGGGCAGCCCGCTGGAACTCGCGGCTATAGGCCATGCCGTTCTCGAGCTGGCCGAGCTGGTGGGGCTGAAGATGCCGACCACCCGCCATGTACTGGCACTGACCGACTTCCTGGCGAATAAACGCCGGTCGGAAAAGGCCGCCTGATCAATCACAAGCCAATAAGTGATATAGCCTTTACAAGGAGATAACCGTGAGCGAGTCAATTACCCGTCCAGAGCATATCAGCGCAGCAGAGTGGGAACTGCGCATCAAGCTGGCCCACTGCTACCACCTGGTGGATTACTTCGGCTGGACCGAGACCATATTCAACCATATTTCCGCTCGCCTGATGGATCAGGAAGGCTGTTACCTGGTTAATCCTTTCGGCCTCAACTACACCGAAATCACTCCCGCCAACCTGATCAAGGTGGACGTTGACGGCAACAAGCTGGACGACTCACCCTACGACGGTAACCCGGCGGGATTCGCCCTGCACGGCGCCATTCACACGGCTCGCGACGACATCCATTGTGTGATCCACACGCACACAAATGCGGTCTCTGCTGTTGCCGCCAAGCCCAACGGCTTCGCCCTGAACAATTTCTACGGTGCCCAGCTGCATGGCCGCGTTGGCTTCCATGCCTTTGAAGGTATCACCCTGTTCCAGGACGAAAAGGAACGCATGCTGAAGAGCCTGGGCGACAAGCACATACTGGTGCTGCGTAACCACGGCATTGCTGTTGGCGAGATGGATATCGAGCGCACTTTCTTCCTGCTCTGGACCGCCCAGCGTGCCGCTGAAATCCAGCTGGCTGCCGGAGCCATGGGGGGTGAAGATGTGATTATGGCTGATGCCATTGGCGAAAAATGCGCTGACCTGACGCAGATGCTTATTAAAGAAAGCGGTTTCGCAGACAAGTTCTTTAATGCGATGGTACGCAAGATGGAAGCGGAACGCGGCGCCTGCTGGTAAGTCACCGGTTCTGGGCGCAACGGGGGTCTGCACTCCCCTCGCTGCGCCCTTTCTATCTGCAGAGGCTTTAGCTTTATTTGCCCACATTAGTGGGTTTCCCTATAGTTTACGGCTCAGAGAGAGTTATCCTGTCAACATGAGATCTTCAGGTTCCCGCTTGCGTCGCTATAACCCCACCAGTGACGATTTCAAAAAAGAGGAATTCCCTCTTTATTGGCTCGCCCGCGTGCATGGCCGCTACACCCTGGCCATGGAAAAAACACTGAAAAAGATCGGCATGGATATCCCCCGCTACCGCATCCTGTTCATTCTGAAAGAACAGGGGATCTCGAGCATCTCCGAGATCGCAGAGCATGCCGTGGCCAAGCTGCCGACCATCACCAAGACCATCTACCGAATGAAGGATGATGGCCTGGTGGATACGGCGCCAAGCCCCGACGACGGTCGCGTCACCCAGGTCACGCTAACGCCGAAAGGGCAGGAAGCGATAGTCGATATCGAAGCGGCCACCACCAAGCTCTTCAACCAGAGTTTCAAGGGCATGACCGAAGCCCAGCTCAAGCGCCTTAACCGGATGCTGGAGGCTATTTTCAATAACCTGCCCGAACACTGAGGCGCTTGCCTCGGTGTTGAACCTCCCTTCGCCCAGAGCTTCAACCCGAACATCCACTGACCTTCGTCTGCTACCGCTTTGAGTGCGCAGTGCTAGACTCATTGCTTCGATAACACCCCAACAAAACCTAAATAAAAACAGCAGAAAGGACGTTCTGATGAAGCTCGAAACCCTTGCCGTCCACGCCGGATACAGCCCCGATCCCACCACCAAGGCCGTGGCTGTACCTATCTACCAGACCACCTCCTACGCCTTTGATGATGCCCAGCACGGTGCCGACCTGTTCGACCTGAAAGTGGCGGGTAATATCTATACCCGTATCATGAACCCCACCAACGATGTGCTGGAACAGCGCATGGCGGCGCTGGAGGGCGGTATCGCGGGGCTGGCGGTGGCTTCCGGCATGGCGGCGATCACCTACGCGATCCAGACATTGTGTGAGACCGGTGACAACATCATCTCCACCAGCGAGCTTTATGGCGGCACCTACAACCTGTTTGCCCACACCCTGCCGCGCCAGGGGATCGAAGTGCGTTTTGTGAACAAGCACGACCTGGCCCAGATCGAGTCGCTGATCGACGAGCGCACCAAGGCGGTGTTCTGCGAAACCGTAGGCAATCCCTCCGGCGGCATTATCGATATGGAAAAGGTGGCCGAACTGGCGCATCGCCACGGCGTACCGGTAATTGCCGATAACACCGTGCCCAGCCCGGTGCTCTGGCGCCCCATCGAGCATGGCGCCGATATTGTCGTGATCTCCGCCACCAAGTATGCCGGTGGCCACGGTAACTCGGTGGGTGGCGTGATTGTCGATTCCGGTAAATTCCCCTGGGATCAGCACAAGCAGCGCTTTGCCCTGCTGAACCAGCCGGACCCCTCCTACCACGGCGTGGTGTACACCGAGGCGTTCGGTCCTGCAGCATTTATCGGCCGAGCCCGCGTGGTGCCGCTACGTAACATGGGTGCGGCGATCTCGCCGATGAACGTGTTCCTGATTCTACAGGGGATCGAAACTCTGCCACTGCGGATGGAGAGAATCTGCGACAGCACCCAGGCGATCGCCGAGTACCTGGAAAACCATCCCGCCGTCACCTGGGTGAAGTATGCGGGGCTGGAGAGCCACCCGGACTATCACCTGGCGCAGAAATACATGAACGGTAAGGCCTCCGGTATCCTCAGCTTCGGTCTGAAGAGCGGCCGCGAAGGCACCCGCCGCTTCTACGATGCGCTGGAAGTGTTCACCCGCCTGGTGAATATCGGCGACTGCAAATCCCTGGCCGCGATCCCGGCGGAAACCACCCACCGACAGCTCAACGATGAGGAACTGGCCTCCGCCGGCGTCTCACCGGAGATGGTGCGCCTGTCGATCGGTATCGAGCATATCGACGACCTGATCGCCGATCTGGACCAGGCCCTGGCCAAGGCCTGACCCTACTCAGGCCCCTGCTCAGGCACTGCCGGCGCTGTCCTGTTCCGCGAACAGTCGGCAGCGCTCCACGAACTGACGCAGCGGTGCGGTCAAGCGCCGCTGCCGATGTTCGACGATGTAGAACCAGCGCTCGATGCGATAATCGGGCGCCAGCTCTACCAGCTCACCACTGGCCAGCGCCCTGGCCACCACCTGACGCGACAGACAGCTAACCCCCAACCCCGCCAGCAGAGCGCTGCGGATCGCTTCCGAGCTGCCCAGCTCCAGCGCGATATTGACCCGATCCAGGCCAGATAACAGCTGCTGCTCCACCACGCTGCGGGTACCCGAGCCGGACTCACGCATGATCCAGGGCAGGGTCGCCAGCAGGTCATCGTCCATCGCCAGCCGCGCCCAGGGCGAATCGCTGGCAGTAACGATCAACATCTCGTCGCGACACCAGGGCGAGACGCTCAGCTCGGTGTGCTGCACGCCGCCCTCCACCAGTCCCAGTTCCAGCTCGCAACGCGCTACCTGTTCGGCGATCTCATGGGTGTTGGCGATACTGACGTGAGCCTTTACCCGCGCTCCGGGTAGCTGCGCCAGCAGCCGCGGCAGCAGGTAGTTGCCGATGGTGGTACTGGCGCCGATCTGCAGCCGACTGCCACCGACATCGAACAGTTTCTCCATCTGTTCCGCCTGGGTCAGCAGCTGCCGCGCCTCCGGATAGAAGCGACGACCATTACCATTGAGCACCAGACGACGGCCAACACGGTCGAACAATTCAGCGCCCAGGCGCTGCTCCAGCTCCTGCAGCGCCGCGCTAGTAGCCGACTGGGAAAGCGCGATCGCCTCCCCCGCCGCCGAAGTGGAGCCCTGGCTCGCCACCGCTAGAAACACCTGAACCTGACGCAGTGAAATCAACTTTTCATCCTCTGACTGCTAAAGCGTTACCTGTTTTTTAGGTTATTTATACATATTTAAACCGTTTTACCACTTATAGACCATTCCCTAGACTTCCTCTCACGCTATGAACCAACGGGAGAGCCCCATGAACCTTCAGCTGACGCAGCCCTACCGGATCCGCCGCAGCCTTAGCGGCACTGGCGGCCTTCTGCCCGGCCTGCTGCTCAGCGCAGGCATTGCGGCACTGGCGATGCTGATCTCCCGCCTGCCCCTACCACTGGTCGCCACCCTGGGGCCGCTGACCCTGGCAATGCTGCTGGGTCTGATGCTTGGCCAACGCCTGCCTGTTTCGGTCAGTAATCACAGCGCCGCAGGTACCGCACTGGCCCGCACCCGTCTGCTGCGCCTGGGGATCATTCTGTACGGCCTGAGGATCAGCTTTGCCGACCTGCTTAACGTGGGCGCTGCGGCACTGGTGATCGATCTCTGCGTGGTGGTCGGTATCTTTCTGCTGGCCGGCTGGGTCGGCACCCGCTTTCTAAAGCTGGAAGCCAAAACCGCACTGCTGGTAGGAGCCGGCAGCGCGGTTTGCGGTGCTGCTGCGATACTGGCGATAGCGCCGGCCCTACGCGCCCGCGCTCAGGATATCCCGGTGGCGATCGCTACCGTGGTGTTGTTCGGCACCGCCTCCATGCTGCTCTATCCCTGGTTCTGGACGCTGCCGGCGGTGCAGCAGCTGTTTGGCGGCTCGGAGCTGGATTTCGGGCGTTACCTCGGCGCCACCGTTCACGAGGTGGCCCAGGTTGCCGCCGCGGCGGGAGCGCTGAACGATGAGGCCGGGCAGGCGGCGGTGATCACCAAGCTGATCCGCGTGATGCTGCTGGTGCCGCTGATTCTGGTGGTTTCAAGCTATTTCGGGCGCAAGGAGAGTGATGCCGAGGGCGGCAAAGCAAAGGTAAGCCTGCCCTGGTTTGCGCTGATCTTTCTGCTGATGCCACTGGTCAACGCCAGTGGCCTGCTGAGCGCTGATACCCTGGCGCAGATAGAGCAGATCGACACCTTTATGCTGGCCATGGCAATGGCGGCACTGGGTGTGGAAACCCGGTTTGCGGCACTAAAAAGCAGCGGCGCGCGGCCACTGCTTCTCGGGGGGATACTCTTTATCGTGCTGATCTGCGCCGGGGCTGCGATCAGCGTAGCCAGCGGCTATTACTTCTGAGCCAGGCCGCGGACGCGGGAAACGGCGGCTTCCATCTGCACAGGAATGCCATGATCACCTTCGCGACCGCTGACGCAGAAATCCAGGTCGGTGAGCTGGCCGTTGGTCAGGCTGTAAACCCAGCCATGCACGGTGAGCTCCTGGCCACGATCCCAGGCATCCTGAACGATGGTGGTGTTACAGACGTTGTTCGCCTGCTCGACCACGTTCAGCTCACAAAGCCGGTCGTTCTGCTCAATCGTGTCTTCCCAGGGGCCGACCAGCTCGCGATGGGTGTAATAGACATCACGGATATGGCTGAGCCAGTTGTCGATCAGACCGTGACGCTTGCTGTCCATCGCCGCGCGCACACCACCGCAACCGTAATGCCCCACCACCATGATGTGCTTCACCTTAAGCACCTCCACCGCGAACTGCAGCACCGACAGGCAGTTCATGTCGGAGTGCACCACCAGGTTGGAGACGTTTCGGTGTACGAACAGCTCGCCGGGTAACAGATCAACGATCTCGTTGGCCGGCACACGGCTGTCGGAACAACCGATCCACAGGTACTCCGGCGCCTGCTGGCCCGCCAGGGTCGGGAAAAAATCCGGATCCTGTTCGCTGATCCGTTCCGACCAGCTGCGGTTTTTTTCAAACAGCTCGTTGAGTCTGTTCATAAGTCTGGGATTGTCCCTGTAGCGATAGATAAAGAGTAAAAACCCCGACAACCAGGGTCGTCGGGGTCGGGTGTCATACTGGAAGCATATAACAAGATGTTACTTATGGTAGGGAACACTCAGTTCGTGTACTGCCTCGACAAAGACACCTGCCTGCTCCGGATCGACAAACTGGTGAATGCCGTGACCCAGGTTGAAGACGTGGCCGTTACCCGGACCAAAGCTTTCCAGGATGCGGGAAACCTCGGCACGAATACGGTCCGCCGGCGCATAGAGTACGCTCGGATCCATATTGCCCTGCAGCGCCACACGATCACCGACGCGACGGCGGGCGTCGCCGATCTCGGTGGTCCAGTCCAGGCCCAGGGCATCGGCGCCAGCTTCCACCATGGTTTCGAGCCACTGGCCGCCGTTCTTGGTGAACAGGATCACCGGTACACGGCGACCGTCGTTTTCACGAATCAGGCCTGAAACAATGCGCTTCATGTACGCCAGTGAGAACTCGGCATACATCGGGCCGCTGAGGGCACCGCCCCAGGTATCGAAGATCTGCACCGCCTGGGCGCCGGCACGGATCTGCTCATTCAGGTAAACGGTGACCGCATCGGCCAGTTTACCCAGCAGCGCGTGCATCACTTCAGGACGGGCGTACATCATCTCTTTGATGTGGCGGAAGTCCTTGCTGGAACCGCCTTCGACCATGTAGGTCGCCAGCGTCCAGGGGCTGCCGGAGAAACCGATCAGCGGCACACGGCCCATCAGCGCCGAGCGGATCTCACGCACCGCCGCCATGACGTAATCCAGATCCACCGCCGCATCCGGCACCGGCAGGGCAGCCACGTCATCCGCGGTACGCACCACCTTTTTGAAGCGCGGGCCTTCGCCGGCTTCAAAGTAGAGACCCAGGCCCATGGCATCGGGGATGGTGAGGATATCGGAGAACAGGATCGCTGCGTCCAGATCGTAACGTTCCAGCGGCTGCAGCGTCACTTCACACGCCAGCTTCGGGTTCTTGCACAGGCTCATGAAATCGCCCGCCTGGGAGCGAGTTTCGCGGTACTCCGGCAGATAGCGACCCGCCTGGCGCATCATCCATACCGGTGTACAGTCCACCGGCTCGCGCATCAGCGCGCGCAGAAAGCGGTCGTTCTTCAGCTCAGCCATTTTCAAATCCTGTAATCGCGGTGAATGTAGTGGCCATGAATAGTAGTAGCCGTAAAATCAGTGGGCCATATTGTACCGGCAAACCCGCCTGGATGGGCAGTCTACACTCTTGATCGTGGTGCTGGTTTTTACAGACATTTTTTGTTTTTTATCTGTATATAATCAGGTAACAAGCCTTCAGGCACACATCACCGAATGCCTCCCAAGGCTGCCTTCCAACGGTAAGGAGACCCGATGCCCACACACGCTTCGCCTCAGCCCAAGTCCCAAACCGCCACCGCCCCGCTCGCGGGTTCACCACACATTGTCATCGTGGGAGCCGGCGCCATGGGCAGTTACTTCGGCGGCATGCTGATAGACGCAGGCCAGCGGGTCTCACTGATCGATGTGAACCCGGCACAGATCGAGACCATTAATCAACGCGGCTTGATTCTGGAAACCGATGACGGCCGCCGTGAACTCTCCGCCAAGGCAGCGCTGGCACAGGATGTCACCGAGGCCGCCGACCTGGTCATACTGCTCACCAAGACCCTGCATACCGAAGCCGCCATGGCCTCGATCAGCCACCTGCTGACACCCTCCAGCGTTATTCTGTCGCTGCAGAACGGTCTCGGTAACGCCGAGAGAATTCAGAAGTTTCACGACCGCAGTCGTATTGCGGTCGGCACGACGCTGGTTCCCGCCGACCTGCAAGGGCCTGGGCACGTCGTATCTCACGGCCCCTCCAGCTCGCGTATGATGGATGTGAACACCCAGTGCCCCACCTGGATGGAGAACCTGGCCGTACTATTTAATGATGCAGGCCTGCGGACTGAGCTGGACCGGGATATCCACAGCGTTATTTGGTCCAAAGTCGCGTTTAACGCTGCCTTAAACGCAGTCTGCGCTGTCACCGGTTCCACCCCGGGGCCTATCAGCCAGGTTGAAGAGGCACTAACTCTGGTACGAAACATGGTTCGTGAAACCGTGCTCGCCGGCAGCGCTCATGGCGTGGCGCTTGATGAGAAGCATATCTGGCATAACGTGGAGATGGCGCTGCACGAGCAGCCCAACCACAAACCCTCGATGCTGCAGGATATCGAGCATGGCCGTACCACGGAGATCGATGCCATCAATGGCGCGATTGTCGATGCGGCGCTGCAGGCGGGGCTCGAGGCTCCGGTCAATCAGACGCTGTTACAGCTAGTAAAACTGAAACAGTTCCTGACCTTGGAATGCGCCTAGCCGATTGAGATTAGATCAGGGCCGATGACAGAGCAGACCAACGCGGCCCTGTGTACAAACGGGTACGGCATTCAGCCAATCCTCGCATGCAACAGCCACTGCTATCCTGACACCTGTCTTCAGGCTGGATCTATCCCCACGCCTGATGCCATACTATCGCCCTGTTTATTTTTTAACCAAGCCTTAGCGATGCGCAAACAGACATCTGTCATCTCCCTGCCCTCCCGAGCCGACCAGCATGAGCACGGCTACCACCAACTGGTGTTCGGGCTTGAAGGGGACACGGAGTTTGATCTGGCAGGCTACTGCCGCCCGGTGCATTTCGGCTGGGGCTGCCTGATGCCCTCCGCCACCGGACACGCCTTTCATGGCCTGGGCGACAACCGTATCGTAGTCGTCAACCTGCCCACGGCCAGCGATGACAAACCACTGCAGGAGCGTATTGAATCGCTGTTTTCACGGGCGGATTACTTCACCTGTGAACCGCAGATGCAGATGCTGGTGCAGGCGTTAAGCCGTGAAATGCAGCAAAACCCGGGCGACACACTGCTGCAGGAGGCCTGCGCCAGCACGCTGATCTGCGCGCTGCAGCGCCAGCAGCAACAGCAACGCCGCAGCCCACGCCGCTTCGGGCAGCTCAACCTGGAACTGATCAATACCTATATCGATCTGCATATCGACCGCCGCATCAGTGTGTCCGAGTTGGCCGGCCACGCCTGCCTCAGCGACAGCCAGTTCTATAACCTGTTCCGCGACCAGACCGGCGTGACGCCCCAGCACTATGTAATGGAACGGCGCCTGCAGGCGGTGGCCGCCGCGTTAACCACCAGTGACCGGCCTATTTCAGAGCTGGCATCCACCTTCGGCTTTGCCAACCAGAGCGCCCTGACCCGCGCCTTTGTACGCCGCTTCGAGCTGCCACCGGCGCGCTATCGCGCTGCTCACCGCCACTGATCCCTTCTCTGTCTCTGTTCAAATCTCAATAAGGCATCGCGCTGACCCGGTTTCTGCGTCCGGGTTCAGCTGGATCGTAGGAATCGGCAAAAACGCCGGAGCCTGAGACAAGACCCGCTACACCGGCTGTCCTTACTCTTCTAACAAGCTGGGCAAGGTCTACGGAACAGCCATCCCGCTGAGATCCACCTAGGCTGCCCGGGCACAGATGAGGAATGAACTAGGCTGTATATATACCCGGTAATGGATCTACCCGTTTTATGCCGCGTATGAGGAGAGGCTCCTCCTCGATCTGATGCCATTGGCCGCCTCCTAAGGTGGCGCTGCCACTCTGCAAACCCAACAACAGAGACATGAGCTTATGAACGATAATAATCTGGCGATCTACGGCACCTTCGTCGTTTACCTCGTACTGATGCTGGCGATCGGTTATTACGCCTATATCCGTACCGTCAATTCATCCGACTACTTCCTCGGTGGACGCTCCCTCGGCCCCTGGCCCGCAGCGCTGTCTGCCGGTGCCTCCGATATGAGCGGCTGGCTGCTGCTCGGCCTGCCAGGCTATGCCTACGCTGCCGGTCTTGAAGCGGTCTGGCTCGGCGGCGGCCTGCTGGTCGGCACCTGGGCCAACTGGCTGATTACCGCCAGGCGGCTGCGCACCTACAGTATCGTTGCCAACGACTCGCTGACGCTGCCGGAGTTCTTTGCCAACCGGTTCAAGGACAACTCGCGCCTGCTGCAGGTGATCTCGGCATTTTTCATCCTGCTGTTCTTCCTCTTCTACACCAGCTCCGGCCTGGTGGCCGGCGGCAAACTGTTTGAGGAAGTGTTCGGTCTGAACTACCAGTATGCCGTGGTGATCGGCACCGTCTGCGTGGTCTCCTATACCCTGTTTGGTGGTTTCCTGGCGGTCTCCTGGACCGACCTGGTACAGGGTCTGCTGATGGCTGCAGCGCTGCTGATCGTACCGATCATCGTGATTCAGGCCGACGGTGGCTGGGGCGCCATGTTCAACTCCGTGCGTGAGGTAAACCCGGAGTTGTTGACCATCTTCCGCGGTACTGATGGTGAAGCGTTGACGCTGATCTCTATCGTTTCCCTGGTTGCCTGGGGTCTGGGTTACTTCGGTCAGCCGCATATCCTGGCGCGTTTCAAGGCGTCACGCAGCAATGACGACATCCCCACTGCACGCCGTATCGCTGTGATCTGGAGCGGCCTGTCCATGGCCGGCGCCATCTTTGTCGGTCTGGCGGGTCTGGTTTACGTCAACGGGCATATGCCGGGCGATGTGGCCGATGGCGAGAAGATCTTCATGGTGCTGGTGAACGCGGTGTTCCATCCGGTGATCGCCGGTATCCTGCTGGCGGCTATCCTGGCGGCGATCATGAGTACTGCGGATTCCCAGCTGCTGGTGTCCTCCTCCGCCCTGGCGGAAGACTTCTACAAGAAGCTGTTCCGTCCGGATGCCAGTGCGAAAGAGATCGTTATGGTCGGCCGTATCGCCGTTCTGGCGCTCTCCTTCGTCGCCTTGGTGCTGGCGTTTAACCCGGACTCCACCGTACTGGGTCTGGTCTCCTACGCCTGGGCAGGCTTCGGTGCCGCCTTCGGCCCGGCGCTGCTGTTCAGCCTTTACTGGTCGCGTATGAACCGTAACGGTGCTCTCGCCGGTATCGTTGTGGGTGCGGTAACCGTGGTGGTCTGGAAGCAGCTCAGCGGCGGTATCTTCGACCTGTACGAGATCGTACCGGGTATCCTCTTCGCCACCATCGCCATCGTCGTGGTGACCCTGCTCGGCAGCGAGCCGGACGAAGAGCTGAAAGCCCAGCACCAGGAGATGCTGAACAAACTTTAAGCTCCCTGAGTAAAACCCCTTTCGGGTGCTATATAACTATATAGCCGGCATCGATCTCGATGCCGGCTAGTTTCGCTTTTACTCTATTAAAGCTCTCGGCTTCCGCCTCAGACTCCTTCCTCAGATGCCATCCAGCGCTCACTCTTCGCGCCAATACCCATACATCTAACCAGCTCTTTCTGTCGGCTGATAAAAACAGAATATTATTGTTATGTTATAACAATTCAAATAAGATCCGCCGTTGCAGTTACCCAACGACGGAGAATAAGGATGCGAATTCGCGTATTAAAACCCGCGCTACTGACCCTGGCAGTAGCTTCAGTTTCAGCTCAGGCGGCAGATCAATACCCCAACGTAAGCCTCACCGTTGATGCCTACCACAAATCGGATAATACCGCCCTTGGCGGACGCCATGAGGGCTGGGGACTGAGCCATACCGAATTAAGCGTCAGCCAGCGTTTTGGCAACCTCTTTGACGGAACCATCACCGCCGTTGGCGAAGCCAATGAAGAAGAGACAGAGTTCAACTTCGAGGAGGTCTATCTGCAGACACTGGCGCTGCCAGCGGGCATGACCCTCAGAGCCGGACGCTTTCTCTCTGATATTGGTTATCTGAACGGCCAGCATCCCCACGCCGACAGTTTCACCGAACGTCCTCTGATCTACCGCTCTTTCCTGGGCGGCCACTATTACGATGACGGTATCGGCCTCAATGTTGTAATGCCTACTGAACTTTACTGGCGGGTTGGCGCAGAGGCGTTCACGGGTGATGAACTGGGCGAATTCGACCACGACCGCACCATCGGAGCCTGGACAGTCTCCTCCAAAGTGGGTGGCGACATTGGTGCGTCACAGAGCTGGCAGGCAGGCGTGAGCTACCTTCGAAACCGCATGCTCGACCAGGGCGGTGCTCACGAAGAGCACGCGCACGATGAACACGAGCACGAGCACGAGCACGAGCACGAAGATGATGCTCATCATGGTCACAGCCATGGCGCCGAGTATGCCGGCAAACACCTCTACCTGGCTGACATCGTCTGGAAATGGTCCCCGCAGGGCAATAATCGCGGCCAGCAACTGACCCTGTCCGGTGAATATATTCGCGCGACTGATCCCAACGAAAGTGCGGCCAGCAGCGACTACCACGAAGGCTGGTACGGCTCTGCCGTATATCGTTTTTCTCCACAGTGGAGTGCCGGCATCCGTCACGGACGGGTAGACCTTCAGATGGGGCACGACGACCACTTCCATGAAGCCAGTATGACCGAATCCACACTGATGCTGGCCTGGAATCCCACCCATACCCAGACGGTGCGTCTGCAATATGCCCATCAGGATGTGCGCAAGGACTGGCAGGATACGCTGTCCGACAGTGCAGACAACGCTCTGACCCTGCAGTACATCATCAGCTTCGGAGCCCACGATGCGCACGCCTTTTAAAGCGGCCTCGCTGCTTGGTCTGGCGCTGGCTGCCAATCCGGCCTCGGCTTTTTCCATATTCGCGTGCGAACCCGAGTGGGCCGGGCTGGCCCAGCAGCTTGCGCCTCAGGCTTCTGTATTCAGTGCAACCCATGCATACCAGGACCCTCATTACATAGAGGCCCGCCCTAGCTTGATCTCGAAGTTGCGCGGTGCCGACCTGGCGATCTGCAGCGGCGCTGAACTGGAGGCGGGCTGGCTGCCCGCCCTGCAGCAGCGCGCCGCCAATCCCAAGGTGCAAACTGGTAGGCCCGGTCTACTGTTCGCCGCTGAACAGGTTGAAACGATCGACCAGACAGAGACTGGCTTTTTCGATACCGCTCACGTCCATCCGGAGGGCAATCCTCATCTGCACCTGGACCCGGAAAGACTGGCCCTCGTTGCACAGTCCCTGTCCCAGCGGCTGATAGATCTGGACCCCGAGAATGCGCAAACCTACCAGCGGGCACAGAGCGCCTGGGAAGAAAGCTGGCAGCAGAATATCGAACGCTGGCGCACGCAAGCCGCACCGTTGAAAGGCGAGCGAGTTCTGGCCCAGCACACCACCTTCGACTATTTGTGGCGTTCGCTGGGCATCGAGGTGATCGCCGACCTGGAGCCTAAACCCGGCGTACCACCCACCACAGCCCATCTGGCATCGTTGATCGACAAGGTCGAGGAGGAAGCGCCTCTCGCTATCGTTCACGCCTGGTATCAGGCGCCGCAAAGTGCCGAATGGCTGGGCGAAAAAACGGCTACCCCGGTGCTGTCGCTGCCATCCACGCTGACCCCGGAACAGCAGATCGAACGGCCGGAACAGCTGTTCGACCACCTTATCTCGGCTCTGCTGGAGTTACAGGGTGAGCGCTGATGTCGCGCTACTGCTACCGCCTTTCCTGGCGGGATGCCTGGTCCTGCTGACCCATCTTCCACTCGGTCGGCAGGTACTCAGACGGGGCATTCTGTTTATCGATCTGGCGGTGGCTCAGCTGGCGGCCTTGGGAGGACTGCTAGCGCACTGGCTGGGCAACCACTCGACCCAGTCAATGCAGCTGGGAGGCACCCTGCTGGCGGTCAGTGGGGCGGTGCTGATCGGGCATCTGGCCCGGCTGTTTCCTGCCCAGCGGGAAGCGTTGATCGGGCTGGTCTACTCTGGGGCCGCCGCTACACTGCTGCTTCTGGTCGCAGCCGATCCTCATGGCTATCAATACCTGACGCGCAGCCTTAGCGGCGACGTACTCTGGGTAGGCTATCGCGAATTGATCCCTCTGGCACTGCTGAGCGCCATACTTCTGGCGGCTAAGGCCTGGCGCCCCAACCTGTTAGATGGTGCTTTGTTTTACCCCCTGTTTGCGTTACTGGTCAGCCTTTCTGTGCCCCTGCTGGGTATCTATCTGGTATTCACAACATTGATCGCCCCTGCCCTGATCGCACGCACAATCCACCCCTTCGTCGGCTGGCTGATCGGCATCTCAGGCTACACCCTGGGTCTTTTAGCAGCCTGGCAAAACGACTGGCCTACAGGGGCGACTCTTGTGCTTACCCTGCTACTACTGAGCGCCTGCGCTCTTGCACTGTCCTTCATGCTGGGGCGTTGGCAAGGCAGCGTTCAATGCGTATCGGGCAAAGAGCAATAGCCACCTCTGCCCGAACAGCACTCCGACAGGTAGAGGTTCAGCGCCGGCAAATACGGATCATCTTTTCATGGGGAACCACTTCAGGGACCGCCCCCTCCCACTTCTCTATAGACACCAGAGACAGCTGCCCGGCGCAGCCCTGGCTGAGGTCCGAAGCCCCTGCATCCGACGTCAGGATGTTTGGATTACCGTTGACGCAGGTGATCCCCGAACCTTCCAGCTCTTGTGGCGCATACCAGGCGCCGGTGGATAACTGCACCACCGAAGGTAACAGCTGATCACTGATACCCACAGCCGCCAGCACTGCCCCGCGCCCGTTCCATAGGCGGATCACATCGCCCGCGTTAACCCCAAGTGCCTTGGCATCGTCAGGATGCAGGCGGGCGACCTCCCGGCCTTTCAGCTTTTGCGCCATGCTGGTCGCACCAAAATCCAGCTGGCTATGCAGTTTGCCTTTAGGCTGGTTCGCCACCAGCTGAAAGCGGTGCGTTTTGGCTTGCTCACCTCCCAGCCACTCGTCCGGTTCCACCCAGGCCGGGTGACCGGGCAGCTCACTGCGCGCTACCCGGTCGGAGCCGATCTCGATTTTGCCGCTCGGGGTATTCAGTGGAAAGGCGTCCGGATCCTGATGGAAGCGGGCGATGCCGCCTGGGGCAGATGAGGTCGGCAGTTCGAGGATACCGCCCTGCATGAAGTCATCGAAGTCCGGCGCAGGCATATTGCGCTCGCTTAGCGCCTGCTGGGTACGTGTGTACATATGATGCAGCCACTGGCGACTGCTGCGTCCCTCGGTGAACAACTCCTTACACCCAAGGCGTGCGGCCAACTCTGTGAAGATATCGTAGTCATCCCGAGCGCCGTTGCGCGCCTCGGTTAAGCGCTGCATCGGGACCAGAAACGGATCATTGCTCCCCGCCCCTATATCCTCCCGCTCTGCGGTGATCGTCGCCGGAAAGATAATATCGGCGTAGCGAGTCGATGCGGTGGAGACACTTTCATTGATGATAATCGTATCTGGACGGCTGAAGGCGCGACGCAGCTTTTCCAGGTCCTGATGGTGGTGAAAGGGGTTACCGCCGGCCCAGTAAACCAGACGGATATCGGCGTAACTGCGGGTTTCACCCTTGTAGGTATAGCGCTTGCCCGGGTGCAACAGCAGCTCGGCGATGCGCGCCACGGGGATGAAATCATCCACCCGGTTAGTACCCTGGTGCAGGGTTGGCAGAGGCACAGCCAAGGGCGGCTTACCGACACTGCTGATAGACCCCAGCGCATAGGAAAAGCCAGCGCCAGGCAGCGGATACTGGCCCAGCATGGCGGTGAGCGTCAGCGCCATCCATACCGGTTCTTCACCATATTGCGAGCGCTGCAGCGAATAGGCCACCGCAATATGGGTACGTTTACTGGCGGCCTGCTCGGCCAGCTCGATGATCCGTTCGGCCGGTACACCGCAGATCGTCGCTGCCCATTCCGGAGTTTTCTCCACCCCATCCGTTTTCCCCAGAAGATAGGCTTCAAACCGGTCATACCCTGTGGTGAACCGCTCCAGGTAGGCATGGTCGACCTGACCACTGGCGTGAAGCTGCCAGGCCATTCCCAGCATCAGGGCTACATCGGTGGCCGGTCGCGGTGCGACGCGTGTGACGTTGGGTAGGTCGGTAAAGTCATCACCGAGCGGGCTGATCGAGACGAACTCACAACCCCGTTCAGCCGCGGCTTGCAGCGATGAGCGAGCCGTATGACGGGAGATGCCGCCGGGGCTGGTCTCCAGATTACGCATGGCCAGACCGCCAAAGGCGATCAGCAGTTCGGTCTCCTCCGCAATCTCCTGCCAGGTTGGATGATCTCGCGCCAGCTTCATCGCCGGCCCCCAAACCAGGCTCAACAGGGTCTCACCCGCCGCCGATGAATAGGTATCCACGGAGCGAACATAACCGCCAAAGGTGGAGTTCAGAAAGCGATGCACCTGACTCTGGGCATGATGAAAACGACCGGCAGACGACCAGCCGTAGGAGCCGCCAAACACACGGCTCCCGGCAACCGGTCCCTCCGCGGGCTGTTCGGGCCCCGCTCCCAGACGCTTGAGTTCACTGGCCGCCAGATCAAGCGCCCGATCCCACTCCATCTCGATGTAGTCATCCTCGCCACGCCGTGTATCCGGCCCCGGTCCATCCTCCAGCCAGCAGCGTCGAATCAGCGGCTTGCTCAGTCGGGCCGGGTGGTCCAGAGCTGCGGGGATGTTGGCAAGAATTTTGGAGGGGTCGGGATCTTTTTCGAACGGCGTGATCTCGAGTCTGCCGTTTTCGTTACGGGCGGAAAAAGTACCCCAGTGGCTGCTGTGGTAACGGATATCCTTATCTTTCATCGACATCTTGCCTATCGCGGGTGAATGGGTGCGCACAGAGAGTGGAAAGCGCCAGGAGGATCGTTTCAGCAGCCACGCGGAGCTTGAATGAGAGTCCATTGTCCGGGGCTTGTGCGGTCAACAGAGACTCGCAGCGAAGCTGCAGTGACACAGCTATTAAATGCCCGGCGAGAATGTAGCCAAGCCCTATCTCTGTTCATACTGCCATTTTTAAAATGCCAGTATGGCGCTGCGCCGGCAAGCGGCTCCCTATCAGTGACGTTTGGCTCAAGGGCCTCTGTCGCCGCTTTAATTTTCCCCAGCCTTGCGACAAGATGGAATGCCGATACTCCCGCGACCCGAGGACACTAGCCGATGCAGCACTACCCTTCCATTACCGCCCTGCGCGCCTTCGAAGCGGTCGCCCGGCTCGGTAGCGTGACCAGTGCAGCACGGGAGATGAATCTGACCCGCAGTGCCATCAGCCGACAGATTGCGGGGCTCGAGGAGAGCCTGGGCTTTCCCCTGACCTACCGCAGCGGCCGCAATATCGGCCTGACAATTCAGGGGCAGCGCTACGCCGGCGAGGTCAGACGATCACTGCAGATCCTGCAGGCCGCCGCGCGCTGGGAGAGCGGTCCGGATATTACCGGCCGTCTGATTATCAGCTGTATTCCTGGCCTTGCCACCTACTGGCTCTGTCACCATATTGGCGAGTTCCAGCGTCTGTTTCCGAAGCTGGAGCTGGATCTGCGCTCACCGCGCACCCCGGATGACACCAGCAACGAGGACGTGGATCTGTTCATCTCCTACGGTGACGGCCACTGGCCCGATATGAACGTGCGTCGTTTTATGACATTGCAGCTATTCCCGATCTGCAGCCCCCAGTTTTTGAACCGTACCGAAGGCCTGAAAAGCCCGACAGATCTGCCCAACTTCACCCTGCTGCACCTGGCCAACCAGACCAACTGGCGTGTCTGGCTCGCCGCCGTCGGCGCCCAGAATGCCCAGCTCCAGGGCGGTATTACCTTTTCCGATGCCCACTTCGTCCAATCCGCCGCCATTGCCGGCCAGGGAATCGCACTGGGGGACAACATGCTCAGCGGGGATGCCCTGGCCCGAGGCCTGGTGGTGATGCCTTTCGATATCAGCATCGACGCGCCCAAGGCCTACTACTTCGTCACATCGCCGGAGAAAACCGACCGCCCCGATGTGCAGGCGTTTGTGCGCTGGCTGGAAGACAAGTTCGCCGCCGAGCAACGCAACTGGAGACGCAAGGGCGCGGGAATCATCGGCTGAGTATGGCAGCGGATACAACCATTAGTTGATGCTTTCGCGGTAGTCTAAACTGGCTCTTTAGCCAAGATACCGAAAGATGCACTATCTTTTCCCTGCGCACCAAAAATGAGCATAGTTGCAGAGCCTCCCTGCGCTTAAGCCTCCAGCCAGCCTGTTTCCAACCTTCATAAATCGGCCACAGCCCAGCTGTTACGCCGTCCGAGCAGTACCCCCAACCTCTCACAGCAGCCAGTGGCCTCCAACTTGCATAACTATTTGAAAGACAGCCGAACGATAAAAATCGATTCAATCTCCCCCTTCCCAAGTTGTTGATTCCTCAACCGGAGCTACACTTCTTCTTGGCCAAAATGTTTCCATAAAATCAACAATAACGCCGAAATATATCGATTGTAGTGTCGATTCACTTAACAAAGAATGGGTTATTGCCGCTGCCACAGCGACGGGGCAAGAGCAGCATCCAACATCAATTTTCTACCCGATAAAGGAGCATCCATGCACAGCGCAGCCAGTACGGATTTTATTAACGATGTGTATCCGCAGCTGAGCGAAGAGGAACGAATTCGTGTAGACCTCGCTGCCGCTTACAACCTGATCGAACACTTCGGTATGAGCGACAGCATCTACACCCATATCTCTGCGCGTTTGCCCGGTGTGCATGACCGCTTCCTGATCAACCCTTACGGCACCCGCTTCAGTGAAGTGACCGCCAGCAACCTGGTCACCATCGACCTGGATGGCAACATCCTCGATGACCCGTTCGGCATGGGCGCCAACCCGGCCGGCTTCACCATCCATTCCGCCGTTCACGCCGCCCGTCCGGACGCTCAATGCGCTCTGCATACCCATACCGTGGCCGGCGTAGCGGTCTCTTCAACCAAGGAAGGCATTCTGCCGATCAACCAATGGTCGATGCAGTTCTATCAAGCCGTATCCCGCCACCCCTACGAGGGTATCGCACTGAACCTGGCCGAACGGGAGCGCCTGGTGAAGGATCTGGGTCCGGACAACAAGGTCCTGATCCTGGATAACCACGGCATGATGACCCTGGGCGATAACGTCGGTGAAGCCTTCACCCTGATGTTCAACCTGGAGCGCACCTGTCAGACACAACTGGCGATTCTCTCCAGCGGCCTGACGATCCAGAACGTCGAGCCGGAAATCTGCAAACGCACCTCCGACCAATACAAAGAGTTTGCCGAACTGAGCCAGCGCAACGGCTTCCATGCCGAGTGGCTTGCCTATCTGCGCCTTCTTGAAACAGTTGCCCCCCACTACCGGGCCTGAGCCCCTGCCACCAAGAGCAATCGAGGATCTGATTCATGAAAAAACTGCTATTGCAGGCGGCACTGGCCGCTGCCCTCCCGCTGAGCTGCATCAACGTGCAGGCCGCCGAACCCACCGACGGCGGTACGCTGAACGTGGTGGTTCAGCCCGAGCCGCCCAGCCTGATGATCGGCATCTACTCCAATGCGCCCACCCAACAGGTGGCCGGCAACATCTATGAAGGCCTGCTGCGCTACGACAAGAACCTCGAGCCGCAACCGCTGCTGGCCAAATCCTGGGAGAGCAGCGAGGATGGCACCACCTGGACCTTCCACCTGAAAGAGAACGTAACCTGGCACGACGGCAAGCCGTTCACTTCCGCCGACGTGGTGTTCTCTGTGGACAAGTTCCTGCGTGAAACCAACTCCCGCCTGCGTCAGTCGCTGGAGTACGTGGACTCTATCACCGCGCCGGATGACTACACCGTCGTGTTCCAGCTGAAAGAGCCGTTCGGCCCCTTCATAGGGCTATTTGAGACCGGCACTATGCCGATGGTGCCCAAGCACATCTATGAAGGTACCGATTACAAAACCAATCCGGCCAACCACACCCCGATCGGCACCGGCCCGTTCAAGTTTGATGAGTGGCAGAAAGGTTCTTACATCCACGCTGTGCGTAACGAAAACTACCACCAGGAAGGCCTGCCACACCTGGACGAGATCTACTGGCACGTGATTCCGGATGCGGCCTCCCGCTCAGTGGCTTACGAAACCGGCAAGATCGACGTGCTGCCGGGCGGTTCGGTGGAAAACTTCGATATTCCGCGTCTTACTGGCCTGGAGAACTCCTGCGTAACCTCCGAAGGCTGGGAATACTTCTCGCCCCACGCCTGGCTGTGGATAAACAACCGTAACTACCCGATGTCGGACAAGCGCTTCCGCCAGGCGATCATGTATGCCATGGACCGTGAGTTCGCCAAGAACGCGCTGTGGAACGGCTACGGCAAGATCGCCAAGGGCCCGATCAGTTCCAAGACCAAGTTCTTCGATGAGGATCTGCCGGACTACGAATACAACCCGGAAAAGGCCAAGGAACTGCTGGAAGAGATGGGCTACGACGGCACCCCGGTGCGCCTGATGCCTATGCCTTACGGCGAGACCTGGCAGCGCTGGGCCGAAGCGATCCGTCAGAACCTGAGCGAAGTGGGTATCGAGACCGATATGGTCGCCACCGATGTGGCGGGCTGGAACCAGAAGCTCTCCGACTGGGATTACGACCTGTCGTTCAGCTACCTCTACCAGTACGGCGATCCGGCGCTGGGCGTTTCCCGCTCCTACATCTCCGACAACATCGCCAAGGGCTCGCCCTGGAACAACGTTGAAGGCTACGCCAACGAGAAGGTGGACCAGTTGTTCGACGAAGCCGCCACCGCCTTCCCGGACAGCAAACGCGCGGAACTCTACAAGCAGGTGCAGCAGCAGCTGGTTGAAGATGTACCGGTGGGCTGGTTGCTCGAGCTTGAGTTCCCGACCATCTACAACTGCAAGGTTCACAACCTGATCGACTCCGCCATCGGCGTCAACGATGCCTTCGGCACCGCCTGGATCGAGCAGTAATCGATCTTCCGCGCTAAACGGGCGGGGCCGCCGTCACTGACGGCCCCGCCCCCGATCTACGGAAATATCTATGAGCATCCAGACTCTGTTCTATATCGGTGGACGCCTGATCAAGGGCCTGCTGGTGTTGTTCGTCATCGCGATCTTCAACTTCTTTCTGATCCGGGCCGCACCGGGCGACCCCGCCAAGGTGATGGCTGGTGAAGCCGGCGCCGCAGACGAAGTGTTCCTGCAACAGCTGCGTGAACAGTTCGGTCTGGATCAGCCGCTTTACTACCAGCTCTGGGTTTACATCAGCAACCTGGTGCAGTTCGACATGGGCCAGACCTACCGCCAACAGATGCCGGTGTTTGACCTGATCATGGATCGCCTGCCCGCCACACTGCTGCTGACCGGCACCGCCTTCGTGCTGTCGCTGGGCCTCGGTGTACTGGTGGGGGTGATCGCCGCCTCCAACCACCGTAAATGGATCGACTCCGCCATCTCCGTCGCCGCGCTGGTGTTCTACGCCACGCCGCTGTTCTGGCTGGCACTGATGGCGGTGCTGCTGTTTTCGGTGTTTCTCGGCTGGCTGCCCGCCTTCGGCATGGAAACCGTGGGCGCCAACTACACCGGCTGGGACCGGGTGGTGGATATCGCCGAGCACCTGGTGCTGCCCGCAATGACGCTGGGGCTGTTCTTTACCGCGGTCTATGCCCGCATGACGCGCACCTCGATGATCGAGACCAGCCGCGCCGACTTTGTCAAAACCGCCAAGGCCAAGGGGATGTCGCCAGGCCGCGTAACCTTCCGTCACACCCTGCGCAACGCGCTGCTGCCGGTAGTTACTCTGGCAGGTCTACAGGCGGGCCAGATGATCGGCGGCGCGGTCCTCACCGAAACCGTATTCGCCTGGCCCGGCATCGGCCGCCTGATGTTCGAGGCACTGTTCCAGCGCGACTACAACCTGCTGCTGGGCGTGTTCTTCATCTCTTCGGCGATGGTGGTGCTGTTCAACCTGGTCACCGACATCATCTACTGCCTCGTGGACCCACGGATTGAGTTAACCAAATGAGTATTCTGAGAAAACTATCGACCAACAAGGTAGCCCTGTTCGGACTGATCGTGCTCGTTTTCCTCGTGCTGGTCGCCATCTTCGGGCCCTACCTCTACGAAACCTCTCCCTGGAAAATGGTGAACCGCCCGTTCATGCCGCCCATGGAGAACACTGATCTGATGCTGGGCACCGATACCATGGGCCGCGATGTTCTGGCGGGCCTGGTTTACGGGGCACGGATATCCCTGCTGGTGGGGCTGATCTCCACACTGATCGCGCTGCTGATCGGCGTGCCGCTAGGCGCCACCGCCGGTTACTTCGGCGGCTGGATCGACGAGGCGCTGATGCGCTTCACCGAGATCTTCCAGACCGTACCGAGCTTCGCCCTGGCGATCGTGATCGTGGCGATCTTCGAACCCTCGGTCTACTCCATCACCATCGCCATCGCCCTGGTGAGCTGGCCACCGGTAGCTCGCCTGGTGCGTGGCGAATTCCTTGCCCTGCGTAACCAGGAGTATGTGCTGGCGGCACGGCTGAACGGCCAGACCAACCGCAACATTATCCTGCGCGAAATCCTGCCCAACACCCTGTCACCAATCATCGTCATGGCCTCGCTGATGGTAGCCACGGCGATTCTGCTGGAATCGGCGCTGTCGTTCCTCGGCCTGGGTGATCCGGAGATCATGTCCTGGGGCTATATGATCGGCGCCGCACGCACCGTGATCCGCCAGGCCTGGTGGCTGAGCTTCTTCCCCGGTGTGGCCATCGCCATCACTGTGCTGGCACTGAATCTTGTGGGCGAAGGGCTGAACGAGGCGCTGAACCCGAAACTCTCTGGCAAGCGGGAGAGCTGATATGAATCCTGTGTTGAAAGTCGAGGATCTGTCGATCCGCCTGCCGGAAGGCGCCGACCGCCCTTACGCGGTCAACAAGCTGAGCTATTCGCTCTATCCCGGCGAGATCCTCTGTGTCGTGGGCGAATCCGGTTCCGGTAAATCGATGACCGCCAACGCCGTTATGGGCCTGCTGCCCAAGGCGATCCAGGTGGATAAGGGCGCCATCATCTTTGACGGCAAGGACCTGATCTCACTGGAGGAGAAGCGTGCCAGGGATCTGCGCGGTAACCGCATCAGCATGATCTTCCAGGAGCCGATGACCGCGCTGAATCCGCTGATGCGGGTTGAGGATCAAATCGGCGAGGTGTTTCTTATCCACAGCGACCTGAGCAAGCAGCAGCGCAAGGCGCGCACGCTGGAACTGCTCAAGGATGTGGGCCTGCCCGACCCGGAAAAGGCGATGCGGGTCTATCCGCATCAGCTCTCCGGCGGCCAGCGCCAGCGCGTCATGATCGCCATGGCCCTTGCACTTGAGCCATCGATCCTGATCGCCGACGAACCCACCACCGCACTGGATGTCACCACCCAGGCGCAGATTCTGCACCTGATCAAGGAGCTGCAGCGCAAGCACGGAACCGCGGTGATGTTTATCACCCACGACTTTGGCGTGGTCGCCGAGATCGCCGACCGTGTGGTGGTGATGCAGTACGGTGATATGGTCGAGATCGGCAGCCGCGAGCAGGTGCTCAACCAACCCCAGCACCCGTACACGAAAAAGCTGATCGCCGCGGTACCGCCGCTGAGTGCACCGGATCGCGAAATTGAGGATAGAGCGGGCCAGAGCCCGGCCCTGTCGGTGAAGTCCCTGTGTAAGACCTATGTCTCTCCCGGCGGCTGGTTCAAGCCGGCGCGCACCGTGCACGCCGCCCAGGATGTGAGCTTCGATCTCTATCGCGGTGAAACCCTCGGTCTGGTGGGCGAATCCGGCTCCGGCAAGTCCACCGTCAGCCGCTGCATCGTACGCCTGCTCGACTCCGACAGCGGTGAGATCCTGCTCGGCGGCAGCGCCATCCAGGACCTGGATCACAAGGCGCTGGCTCCGTTTCGCAAGCAGATCCAGATGGTGTTCCAGGACCCCTACGCCTCCTTGAACCCCCGTAAGACCGTCGGCCGTATCATCGCCGATGGTCCCATCGCCCAGGGCGTACCCGTGGCGGAAGCGATGGATAGAGCACGGGAACTGCTGAAACTGGTGGAACTGCCGGAAACAGCGCTGGATCGCTACCCCCATGAGTTCTCCGGCGGCCAGCGCCAGCGCGTCGGTATCGCCCGGGCACTGGCGCACAACCCTCAGGTTCTGGTGGCGGATGAGGCGATCTCGGCGCTGGACGTTTCGGTACAGGCTCAGATCCTGGAGCTGATCGACACACTGAAAAAGAAACTCAACCTGGCGGTGCTGTTCGTGGTGCACGACCTGCGCGTCGCGGCTCAGGTGTGCGATCGGGTGATCGTGATGCAGCACGGCAAGATCGTCGAAGCCGGCAACACCAAGGCGGTCTTCGAAGATCCCCAACATACCTACACCCAGAACCTGATCGCTTCAATTCCCGGTGCAGACTGGCGTAGCGAACATCAACCCACAGCAGTAGGACAACCGGCGTAATGCAACAGGGCATCTTACAAGTAAAAGGCGTAGATCCTGCGCCCTACCTGGAAAGCTTTAACCGTTATTCAGACGAGCTTTCCCTCCTGACCTCGGATATGCCGCATGACCCGGAGCAGATCACCTTTGCCCTGCTCTGGTACCCGGATGACGATATTTTCGACCGTTATCCCAACGTAAAACTGGTGGCCTCCATCGCGGCCGGTGTGGATAACATCCTCGCCTGCCCCAGTCTCAGGGACGATGTGATCGTCTGCCGAAATCGCGATCCTGAGCAGGCCTCGATCATGAGTACCTTCGCTCTCTGGCACATCATCGGCCACCAGCGGAATTTCGAACGCTACCGTGAACAGCAGGCGCAGCACATCTGGAAACGTCACCCGATGCGGGCGCCCGCCGATATCAATGTCGGCATTCTTGGCCTGGGTTTTATGGGCGAGAAGATCGCTGATGACTGCCACGCCCTCGGCTTCAACGTGGCCGGATGGCGCAAAAGCTTCAAAACCCTGACCAACGAAGAGATTCCGGTCTTTGCCGGTACGGAACAGCTGGACAGCTTTCTGCAACGCACCGAGGTGCTGATCTGTGTGCTGCCGCTGACCGATGAAACCCGCGGCATCCTCAATCGCGATACTTTCAGCAAACTCCAGCGAGGTGGTTACCTGGTCCATATCGGTCGGGGCGACCACCTGGTGCCTGAAGATCTGTTCGCAGCGCTGGAAGATGGCCAACTGGCAGGTGCGGCGCTGGATGTGTTCACCCCCGAACCGCTACCAGCCGACAGCCCAATCTGGGATCACCCGAAGATTTTCGTCACCCCCCACGATGCCAGCGACGTACGCCCCTCTGCGGCGGCGGCCAACCTGGCAGAGGAAGTGGAAAGGTTCGTCCGCGGTGAGGCACCCGCCAACCAGGTACTGAAAGAGATCGGCTACTAAAGGAGTTCCCATGCAAGGTCTGAACATCAACGCTGAGCGCCTCTGGCAGTCTCTGATGGCGATCGGCGATATTGGCCATGTCGATGTGCCCGGAAGCAAGGTGGGCGGCTGCCACCGCCTGGCGCTGTCGGAAAAGGACCTTCGCGGCCGCCAGCTGTTTATCGACTGGTGCCGGGCCGAAGGCTGCAGCCTGCGTATCGATGCGATCGGCAATCTGTTCCTGCGCCGTCCGGGGCGCAATAACGACCTGGCGCCGATCGTCACCGGCAGCCACCTGGATACCCAGCCCACCGGCGGTAAATTCGACGGCATCTTCGGCTGCCTGGCCGGGCTGGAAGCGATTCGCGCTCTTAATGAACGGGGTATCGAAACCGAACGCCCCATCGAAGTGGTGGTCTGGACCAACGAAGAGGGTGCACGCTTCAAGCCGGCGATGCTCGGCTCAGGCGTATTCGCCGGCGTGTTTACCCTAGAGGAAGCCCTGGCCAAGACCGATGCGAACGGCGTGACCGTTGCCGACGCTCTACTGCAGGCCGGCTACGACACCGACAACCGCACGCAGACAGAGATACACCGCTATTTCGAACTGCATATCGAGCAGGGCCCGGTGCTGGAGGCGAACAATATCGATCTGGGCATCGTCTCCGGAGTGCTTGGTATGCGCTGGTACCGGGTGCATGTCAGCGGCCAGTCCTGCCATGCAGGTCCCAGCCCCATGGAGATGCGCAACGATGCCCTGGTCGGCAGCGCAAAAATGATCTCCGAGCTGACCGAGATGGCCGCCGCCGGCGGCCCGTCCACCCGCTGTACCATCGGTGAACTCGAGATCCCCTCCGCATCCTGCAACGTATCGCCGGGCGAGGTGATCTTCTCTCTGGACCTGCGCGAAGCGAGCCAGGAGGCGCTGCAAGCCCTGGAAGATAAAGCCAGGGCGCTGATTGAGGCGCTGGCGTCAGCACGCAACCTCAGCGTCAGTATCGAACAGTTCTGGGAGTTACCCGCCTCCCCCTTTGATAGCGGGGCGATCGAACAGATCCGCACGGCCGCTTCCGAGTTCATGCCCGCCGAGCAGTCGATGACCCTGGTCAGCGGCGCCGGTCATGACGCCGTCTACATCAGCCGCGTCGCGCCCACGGCGATGATCTTCGTGCCATCGGAGAACGGTCTGAGCCACAACGAGAAGGAATACACTCCGCCCGAACAGCTGGCCAAGGGCGCCAATCTGCTACTGCATACTCTGCTGCAGGCTGCCAACAGCTGAGCCGTACTTTTCTAAACCGGAGACTGAGATGAAAGCTTTCTACAGTGCCGACCAGAGTCAGCACCATCCCAAATTTTATATGAAGAACGGCAAGGCGATCGCGGCACGGGAACTGCCAGAGCGGGGCGAAATTTTCCTGTCGTCCCTCTCCGGCCTGGAGATTCCGGTCGAAGAGGCCCAGGATTTCGGACCGGGCGTGCTCTCCCGAGTGCATTCTCCTGATTACCTGAACTTTCTCGAAACCGCCTATGAGCAGTGGCAGCAGCTGCCGGACGCCAGCGAAGAGATCATCCCCAAGAGCAACCCGTCGCGCTACGCGGCGACCTATCCGGAAGATATCGTCGGCCGCGTCGGTTGGCACCTGATGGACACCTCCTGCCCGGTGGGCCCCGGCACCTGGCGCGGAACCTACGCCTCGGCCCAGACAGCCCAGAGCGCCGCGGATCACGTCGCTCGGGGCGAGGCACGCCATGCTTACGCACTCTGTCGCCCACCTGGCCACCATGCCTATCCGGATGGCGCCGCCGGTTTCTGTTTTATAAACAACTCAGCCGTCGCTGCAGAGCGTCTGCGCGAAACCTTTGAGCGCGTCGCCATCATCGATATCGACCTGCACCACGGCAACGGTACCCAGGCGATCTTCTGGCGCCGCCGTGATGTGATGACCGTCTCTCTCCACGCCGATCCCGCCGGCTGCTACCCCCACTACTGGGGCTATGGTCACGAACGCGGTGAAGGCGAGGGCTACGGCTACAACCTGAATCTGCCGCTGCCGCACGGAACCAGCGACGATGCCTACCTTAATGCGCTGGAGAGCGCCCTGGAGCAGGTGGCCGCCTTTGCACCGGACGCGATTGTGATCGCTCAGGGGCTGGATGCCTCGGAACAGGATCCGTTCGGGGTGCTGGGCATCACCACCGAGGGGTATGCGCGGATCGGCGCACGTCTGCGGCAGCTGGATAAACCCACGGTGATTGTTCAGGAAGGCGGCTACATCTCGCCGATTCTGGGGGATAACCTGGCGGCGGTGCTGAAAAACTTTATCTAGGACAGTGTATCGAGAGCCACACTTACGCAATGGCGGATCAATGTAACGGTTTAAAACCGGCAACCTATCCGCCGTCCTTTTCATTTTAGGATGGCCACAGATTACCGGCCTGAAGGAAACCTTAGAAATGTGTGAAGCAAGCGCAAACTCCACCGCTGTAGCAAACGTCGATGTGGATAACGATGATGTCCGCGTCACCCGCTGGAGTTTCGAACCCGGCGCCGAAACCGGTCACCACCGTCATGAATACGATTACGTGATCACACCGATCACCAACAGCACCATGCAGATCGAAGATGCCGACGGCACTAGGCACGTTGAGATCAAGGCAGGCGTGAGCTACTACCGCCTGGCCGGTGTCGAGCACAATGTAACCAACGCCAGGGACACGCCGATGATCTTTGTCGAGACCGAGCTGAAACGCTGAACGCAGCGTAGATAGAAAGCCGCTTAGATAAACGGCACGAAGGGAACGCAGCCTGCCAACATAAGCCCTGCGGCAGCGACCAGGTACAGTTTTATCACGGCTGTTCTCCTATCGATTCAGAAACGAAAAAGGCCACCTCTAGGGTGGCCTTTTTACTGTATCGCTCGGAGGTTACACCTCGAGGAAATCCAGAATACCTTCTGCGGCTTCACGGCCTTCGTAGATAGCGGTCACCACCAGGTCAGAACCGCGCACCATATCGCCACCGGCAAAGACCTTGTCGTTGCTGGTCTGGAACGGGAAGCGGCCAGCCGGAGCTTCCTTGGAAGCGATAACGCGGCCATCCTGATGCAGGTCGATCTTCAGCGGCTCAAACCAGGGCGCCGGGCTCGGACGGAAACCGAAGGCAACCAGAACCACGTCGGCATCGATCACCTCTTCGGAACCCTCGACCACTTCAGCACGACGACGGCCGTTCTCATCCGGCTCACCCATGCGGGTGGTCACCAGTTTGAGGCCTGTTACCTTGCCATCTTCGCCAACCACTTCCACCGGCTGACGGTTAAACAGGAACTGCACACCCTCTTCGCGCGCGTTTTCCACTTCGCGCTTGGAGCCCGGCATATTCTCTTCGTCACGACGGTAGGCACAGGTCACGCTTTCAGCGTTCTGACGGATAGAGGTACGGTTACAGTCCATGGCGGTATCACCACCACCGAGTACCACGACCTTCTTGCCGGCAACGCTGATAAACTCTTCCGCCTGCTCGTAGCCACGGCAGTGGTTCACGTTGGAGATCAGGAACGGCAGTGCATCGTAGACGCCATCCAGGTCTTCGCCCGGGAAACCGCCCTTCATATAGGTGTAGGTGCCCATGCCGAGGAAGATCGCATCGTATTCCTTCTCCAGATCTTCGATGCTGATGTCCTTGCCCACCTCGGTGTTAAGGCGGAACTCGACACCCATCTCTGTGAAGATCTCGCGACGTTTTACCATGACGTCTTTTTCGAGCTTGAACTCGGGGATACCGAAGGTCAGCAGACCACCGATCTCCGGGTTACGGTCGAAGACAACCGGCTTGACGCCGTTACGCACCAAAATATCAGCACAACCCAGGCCAGCAGGACCTGCGCCAATCACGGCTACTTTCTTGTCGGTCCAGACCACCTTGGACATGTCCGGCTTCCAGCCCATGGCGAACGCAGTGTCGCTGATGTACTTCTCAACCGGACCGATGGTCACGGCGCCGAAGCCATCGTTCAGGGTGCAGGCGCCTTCGCAGAGACGATCCTGCGGGCAGACACGGCCACAGACTTCCGGCAGAGAGTTGGTCTGGTGGCTCAGCTCTGCCGCTTCCAGCAGGTTGCCTTCAGAAACCAGCTTCAGCCAGTTCGGAATATGGTTGTGCACCGGGCACTTCCAGGAACAGTACGGGTTACCGCAGTCCAGACAACGGTGCGCCTGCTCGGACGCATCGTCGTTGCGAAACGGTTCATAGATCTCGGCGAATTCGCGCTTGCGAACCTCAGCCTGAATTTTGCTCGGCCCTTCACGGGACACATCGAGGAACTGAAAATCGTTACTCAGACGGTTAGGCATAGTCCCACCTCTTTCAGGTCACCCGGGCCTCGGCCCGGGCGATCAATATTACGGAAAACCAGATCGTTAAGCGGCCGGAACTTACTCCGGACGCTTGCGCATGCTGTCGAGCAGCTGATTCAGGCTTGCAGCCTTGGGTTTAACCAGCCAGAACAACCCGATGTAATCGATGAAGTTCTCAAGCAGTTCCTGACCCCAGGCGCTGCCGGTTTCCCGGGTATATTCGATGATCACGGAACGCAGGTGGTTCTTGTACTGCTCCATCTGCTCGGTATGGATACGGTGGATCTCGACCAGTTCGTGGTTGTACTTGTCGACGAAGGTACGATCCTTGTCGAAGACGTAAGCAAAACCACCGGTCATGCCGGCACCGAAGTTGTAACCGGTTTCACCCAGCACGGTGACCATACCGCCAGTCATGTACTCACAGCAGTGATCGCCGGCACCTTCGATAACGGCATGAACACCGGAGTTACGTACGCCGAAACGTTCGCCGGCACGGCCCGCTGCGAACAATTTGCCGCCGGTGGCGCCGTACAGACAGGTGTTACCGATGATCGCGGTCTCGTTGGACGCGAAAGTCACCTCGTCGAACGGACGGATCACCAGCTTGCCACCGGCCATGCCCTTACCGACGTAGTCGTTGGCATCACCTTCAAGGTAGAGATTCTGACCGCCGGCGTTCCAGACACCGAAGGACTGACCTGCATGCCCCTTGAAGTGGAACTCGATCGGCGTATCAACCATACCCAGGTTGCCATGTACCTTGGCGATAGCACCGGAAGTACGTGCACCCACTGAGCGGTCGCAGTTACAGATCTCAAGTTCCCACTTGCCGCCGGACTTGTGCAGAATCGCGTCTGCAGTCAGCTCCTGCATGCGGTTGTTCAGCTCACCCAGATCGTACGGCTCGTTGCGATGCTGCTGCACTGTCTGCGGGTATTCGGCCGGGATACCGGCGTCGCTGATCAGGCCGGACAGATCCAGACCTTTCTGACGCTCGGTCTGACCTTCGATCGCCTCGAGCAGATCGACACGGCCCACCAGCTCTTCCAGCGTGTGCACGCCCAGCTTGGCCATCCACTCGCGGGTCTCTTCAGCCACAAAGCGGAAGTAGTTCTTGACCATTTCCACGGTACCGCGGAAGTGATCACGACGCAGTTCATCGTTCTGGGTAGCGACACCGGTGGCGCAGTTGTTCAGGTGGCAGATACGCAGGTACTTACAGCCCAGCGCCACCATCGGCATGGTACCGAAACCGAAGCTCTCGGCGCCCAGAATCGCAGCCTTGACCACGTCCAGACCGGTCTTCAGACCACCATCTGTCTGCAGGCGGATCTTGCCACGCAGGTGGTTGGCACGCAGCGACTGGTGCGCGTCCACCAGGCCCAGCTCCCAGGGAGAACCGGCGTAGTGGATAGAGGTCAGCGGAGATGCCGCTGTACCGCCGTCGTAACCGGAAATAGTGATCAGGTCCGCGTAGGCCTTGGCCACACCGCAGGCGATGGTGCCGACACCCGGACGGGATACCAGCTTCACTGATACCTGACCTTCAGGGTTCACCTGTTTTAGGTCGAAGATCAGCTGCGCCAGGTCCTCGATAGAGTAGATATCGTGGTGCGGCGGCGGAGAGATCAGGGTCACGCCCGGTACGGAGTAACGCAGACGCGCGATCAGGTCGTTGACCTTGCCGCCCGGCAGCTGACCGCCCTCACCCGGCTTGGCGCCCTGAGCTACCTTGATCTGCATAACATCGGCGTTGACCAGATATTCCGGTGTCACACCGAAACGACCGGATGCGACCTGTTTGATCTTGGAGCGTTTCATGGTGCCATGACGCGCCGGATCTTCACCACCTTCACCGGAGTTGGAGCGGCCGCCCAGCTCGTTCATCGCCATCGCCAGCGCTTCGTGCGCTTCCGGTGACAGAGCACCGAGGGACATGGCGGCGGAGTCAAAGCGCGGGAACAGTCTCTCGGCCGGCTCGACTTCATCGATTGAGATCGACTTGACGTCCTTGCGCAGCGCAAGCATGTCACGCAGCGTGGCGATACCACGGTTGTTTACCAGGTCGGCGTAGCGGTTGTAGGCACGCTTGTCACCGGTAGTGACCGCTTCATGGATGGTTTTAACCACATCCGGGTTGTAGGCGTGGTATTCGCCTTCAAACTTGTACTTCAGCAGGCCGCCCGGACGGATCGGCTTACGCGCGCTCCAGGCTTCCTTGGCGAGCACTTCCTGCTCGGCCTGGAAGTGTTCAAAACGGGCACCCTGGATACGGCTGGTAACGCCCTTGAAGCAGAGATCAACGATCTCGGAGCTCAGGCCCACCGCCTCAAACAACTGGGCACCGCGGTAAGAGGTGATCGCAGAGATACCCATCTTCGACAGGATCTTGAACAGGCCCTTGTCGATGCCCTTGCGATACTTCTCGTGGCTGTCCAGCGGAGACATCTGAATCTCGCCGGTGCTGCACAGATCGTTGAGTACACGGTACGCCAGGTACGGGTAAACCGCGGTGGCACCGAAACCGAACAGTACGGCGAAGTGGTGCGGATCGCGGGCGCTACCGGTTTCAACAATGATGTTGGCATCGGTACGCAGGCCCTTGTCGATCAGGTAGTGGTGTACAGCACCGGTGGCCATGGCCGCATGGATAGGTACAAAGCCCTGACGGATCTTGGCGTCGGACAGGATAATCAGCACCTTGCCGTTACGGACAGCGGCTTCCACTGACTCGCACAGGTTCTCGATCGCTTCCTTCAGGGATAGCTTGCTCGGATCGTAGTTCAGATCCAGCTGGATCGGCTCAAAGCCTTCAACGTTGTTGTCGCGCAGGCGGTTGAACTTGCTGGCGGAGAGCACCGGCATGGTCAGGATCACACGACGAGCGTGCTCCGGCGTCTCTTCAAAGACGTTACGCTCACGGCCAATACAGGTTTCCAGCGACATGACGATCGATTCACGCAGCGGATCGATCGGCGGGTTGGTTACCTGAGCAAACTGCTGACGGAAGTAATCATAGGGAGAACGAATCTGCTTCGACAGCACAGCCATCGGCTTGTCGTCACCCATGGAACCAACCGCTTCCATGCCCGCCTCACCGAGGGGGCGAATGATCTGATCGCGCTCTTCATAGGTGAGGTTGAACATCTTCATATGAGCGCGGACTTCATCGGCACTCATTTCAGGGAAGGAGCGGGACTCCTCGGTCAGGTTCATGGTGTTCTCAAGGCGCAGAGCATTGTCCTTGAGCCACTGTTTATACGGCTTGGCCTTTTTCAGGCGGTTGTCCACATCGGCGGTGTGCATCACTTCGCCGGTTTCGGTATCGATCGCCAGGATCTGACCCGGTCCAACGCGGCCCTGAGCCACGATATCGGACGGCTGGTAAGCAAATACACCGATCTCGGATGCGGTACAGATCATGTTGTCGCGGGTCATTACCCAGCGAGACGGGCGCAGGCCGTTACGGTCAAGCATACAGACCGCATAGCGACCGTCGGTCATCACCATACCGGCGGGACCGTCCCAGGGCTCCATGTGCATGGAGTTGTACTCGTAGAACGCGCGCAGCTCGGAGTCCATGGTGTCGACGTTCTGCCAGGCCGGCGGAACGATCATGCGAACCGCACGATACAGATCCATGCCGCCCACCAGAAGGAACTCCAGCATGTTATCCATGCTCGAAGAGTCTGAGCCAGTGGTATTTACGATCGGCTGCAGCTCATTCAGGTTCGGCAGTTCCGGGGTCACAAACTTGGGCGCACGGGCGCGGGCCCAGTTACGGTTACCCTCGATGGTGTTGATTTCACCATTGTGTGCCAGAAAACGGAACGGCTGTGCCAGCGGCCAGCGCGGCGCCGTATTCGTAGAGAAACGCTGGTGGTAGGTACACACCGCCGTTTCCAGACGCGGATCAGCCAGGTCTTTGAAGAAGACCGGCAGGTCTACCGGCATGGTCAGACCTTTGTAGCTGACCACGCGGTGAGACAGGGTACAGATATAGAAGTCGGGATCGGCCTGCAGCGCAATCTCAGCCTTGCGACGTGCTGAGAACAGAGCCACGGTGAGCTCACGCTCGCTCTGGGTCGGCGCATTGACGAACACCTGCTCGATCTGTGGCAGCGTATCGCGTGCAATCGGACCCAGGCAGGACTGGTCTGTCGGCACCACTCGCCAGCCGACCACATCCAGGCCCTGAGCCTTGAGTTCTGCATCCAGAGTATCGCGAGCTGCCTGAGCTGCTGCCGCTTCACGTGACAGGAATACCATGCCTACGGCAAAGTTTTCCGCCAGCTCGGCATCCAGGTCCTCGCGAACCACTTCGCGCATGAAACCTTTCGGCATCTGCATCAGCAGACCGCAGCCATCACCTGTTTTACCGTCGGCGGCAATACCACCGCGGTGAGTCATGCAGGCGAGTGCCTCGATCGCTTTTTCAAGCACGCTGTGGCTAGCCTGGCCCTGCATGTGGGCCATCAGGCCGAAGCCACAGTTATCCTTGAATTCACCAGGCTGATAAAGACCTTTGCTCATAAGCCAATCCCACTAAAAACCAATTAAATCAATTATTTAAACTATATCTCTTTTCCCGACTTCAGCGTTTGCGGACGAAAAGGGACAGCAATATTACACTTCGCCCCCCGTCGGGACAAATAGTGAACAAACCGCACGAAAGCATAAGCCACCGACAACAGGGGCTTATAAGGGGATTTTTATCGATAAGGAGCGCGTCTACGGGATATTTCTATAGATTAACGAAAATCCGCCGTCCTTTACTCTTCAGGAAATGTTATTTGCTTATATCTGATTTAACCCCGGCGATAGAACGCGCCCAGGGCCTCAGTTTTCGCAAATCCTCGGGCAGTGTCTGCACCGCTGCCATCGCGGATTCGCGGCTGGCAAACTGGCCATAAACCACCACGTGCCAGGGGGCCCCTTTGTACATAGTCCTGAAATAATAGAACCTTTCAGGTTGGGGCTGTGCACGGATAAAACGCTCGACACTATCTGCCGCGCGGGCACCCAGTAATTGCAGAGTATAGCCGTCATCTGGCCAACGCAGAAGTTCATCCGCACGCAACAGTTCGTGGCCATCGTTCGCCACTTCGTTGGTGGCGGACTTGGCAGGCTTATCCTCGCGGGGAGCTTCGGCTTTCACCTGCTCGACCGGCTGTTTTTTGGCCGCCGTCACATCAGCTGTCGCTGACGGCGCAGCGGTCGGTTCGACCTCAGCAACGACAGGCGCGGATGTTTCTTCATCGGCTGTTCCCGATTCACTTACCGGCGTTTGATTCTCAGCCGCGGCCTCATCTTCTGCTGCGGCAACATCGGGAGCCGCTTCAGCAAAGTCAGGTGCCACAACTTCAACTTCACCCGTAGCGGAGTCGCGCTGTTCCTGCGTAGATTCTTCGAGACGGGCTTCCTGTTCAGCCAGACGGTCACTCAGATCGGAGCGTACCTCGATCACTTCGGGCTCTTCATCACGACTTGCAACAGGTATATCCAGCGGTAACTCGACGCGTGCGGTTTCCTGCTGTTCTGGCTCTTCCTCAGCACCCGGCAGAAACAGCCAGAGCGCGCCAGCGAAGATTACAACCAGCACTGCGGCGATGGCCGCCATGTGTATCGGGGGTAAGGGGAAAGCGCGCTTAACCGGCCGCTGCACCTTACCGTCGTGCAGATCACCCTGTACCAGGCGATATAACCGGCCGGGATAAGCATCACTTTCTTCAATCAGATCCCTCAGGCGGCGTTTAGGCAGCATCCCGCCGGTGGGGAGAAGCGATTCTACAAACTCCTGAGCCTCATCCTCGTCAAACGCGCCAAGCACCTGAACATGCAAACGTCCATCGAGGAGCTGATCAAGCTCATTCGCCAGAAAGCGCTGCTCAAATTCAGGCGTACCAGTCAGCACGACGCGGGGAGCAGCATCTTCAAGCAATGCAAAGTTGGTCAGTAACTCAAGAGCGTTATTGGTCAGATAGTCGGCATCGTCTATCAGCAACACCAACGGAATACCCGCTTCGTGCAGACTGCGACTCAACTGGTGCAGCTCTTTCAGACGCTGGCGATTATCCGCGTCCGCTGGACAATCGATGGCAAAGGCTTCGGTAAGCAGCTTGAGCAGGCGTGTTACATCGACACTCGAATCGCACTGGATAATCCCCTCACGCGCAGGGCTATCGCCATTTTGCACTTCCAGCTGCTTGAGTACCGTACTGCGTCCGCTGCCATCTTCGCCGATGATCAGCATCATCAGATCGGAAAAACGCAGTAGATGACGCAGTTTGGAAGCCAGCTGAACGCGGGAGACCGGCTCAAAGTAACGCATATCGGTGTCCATGGAGGGGAGCGGCTCCTTCTGCCCTAAATCTGTCCGAGATTGGATTCCGCTGTCAGTGTTTGGTTCAACAGGACTGGATCGACCTCATCGGTGACAACCGCCTCTCCGATGGAGCGCATCAGCACCAACCGCAGACGACCATCCAGCACTTTTTTATCCACGGCCATCAAGCGGATAAACTCCTCGGGCGTCATCGACTTTGGAGCCACCACAGGCAAACCTGCCGCGATTAGCAGATCGCGAATACGGGCAACATCATCACGGCAAAGCCAGCCCATGCGCGCAGACAGATCTGCAGCCATCAGCATCCCCGTACCCACCGCTTCACCATGCAACCAGGCGCCATAGCCCTGTGAGGTCTCAATGGCATGGCCGAAGGTATGGCCAAGATTAAGCAGCGCCCGGATACCCGACTCACGTTCATCCTGGGCGACCACTTCAGCCTTGATTTCGCAGGAGCGGTGAATAGCCTGGGTCAACGCAGCCTGATCGCGCTGACGCAGTGAGTCCATATTTGCTTCGAGCCAATCAAAAAACGCAGCGTCATAGATAAGACCGTATTTGATCACCTCGGCCAGCCCGGCAGACAGCTCCCGCTCAGGCAGCGTATTCAGCGCATCGGTATCGGCAATCACAGCGACCGGCTGATGGAAAGCGCCGATCATATTCTTGCCCAGCGGATGATTCACACCGGTTTTGCCACCCACCGACGAGTCCACCTGTGACAGCAGGGTCGTAGGCACCTGGATAAAGGTCACGCCGCGCTGATAACAGGCTGCGGCAAAGCCGGTCATATCACCGACTACACCTCCGCCGAGAGCAACCAGCGTCGTGGTCCGGTTGTGGCGTTTTTCCAGCAGTGCATCGAATATCAGATTGAGATGTTCGAGGTCCTTGAAGCTCTCGCCATCCGGCAAAATTACCGTATCAACATTGGCCGCTGAAAACTGCGATTTAAGTTTTTCGAGGTATAGGGGGGCAACGGTTTCGTTGCTGACAATCATCACTTGCCGCCCCTTGAGATGCTTTTCCAGCAGGGGCTGTTCAATTAGGTTTTCTCCGATGTAAATCGGATAACTGCGATCACCTAGATCGACGGTCAACATTTGCATGGAACAACACTCTTGGGATCAGACATTCAGAGGGGGTTGGAAAGCGCACGCTGCTTGTTCAACTGTCTGACGATCTCGGCGACAACACTGCGCGGGTGGCGCCTATCGGTTTTGACCACCAGATCACAGCATTCCATATACAGGGGATCGCGTTCGCCCATCAGCTTCATCAACACACCGCGGGGATCATCATCCTGCAACAGAGGACGATTCTTGTCCCGTGCAGTACGTTCCATCTGCTGGTCTACCGAGGTTTTCAGGTAAACAACAAACCCATGTGCCTGCAGATTGGTCCGATTTTCTGGCCTCAGCACCGCACCACCACCTGTGGCGAGAACGATGTTTTCGCGCTGTGTCAGCTGTTCAATCACCGCCTGTTCCCGGTTTCGGAAACCGACTTCACCTTCCACGTCAAAAATCCACGGGATATCGGCACCGGCTCGCGCTTCGATTTCCCGGTCGGAGTCCACATACTCCTGGTTCAGTTCACCTGAAAGCAAACGCCCTATGGTGCTCTTTCCAGAGCCCATAGGGCCAATAAGAAAAACGTTCAACGACAGTGTTACCTTAGTACTACCTGACTGTCAGAGACTCACGTACCAGCTTGGGTGTAATGAATATCAGCAGTTCTTGTTTATCACTTGACGTGACACGCTGCTTGAACAGATTACCCAACACAGGAATATCGCCCAGGACAGGTGTTTTATACTCGTCATTAGTATCTGAGGTAATAAAGATACCACCGAGTACTACGGTATCGCCATCGGGAACGCTAATTGACGTCTGCAGAGAGTTGGTATCGATGATCAGTTCACCGTTCGGTGCAGCACCTGCTACGGAGTCTTTATTGATATCGATATCAAGACTGATACGGTCGCCCGGGTTGATCTGCGGGGTCACATCCAGACTCAGCTCAACCTCTTCAAACTCGGTATCAACAGTACCATCATCGTTGGTCTGATAAGGAACTTTCTGACCAGAAGAGATCCGCGCCGGATTACCGTTGGTTGTAATAACCTTGGGCTGGGAAACGATGTTGACGCGGCCATCACTTTCCATCGCAGAGAGTTCTGCTGCCAGCAATACGCTGCTGCTTGCGAAGCCAATTGAAAGCGCACTTGTAGTGCTCGCGCCGTAATCCACAGCCAGACCAGCAATATCACCTACGTCAGTAGCAGTACCCAATCCAAGCAGGTCATCCTGGACGCCACCCACGTTGAAGTTGTTACCGTTAATGCTGCCTGAAGTACCAAAGCCCCAGCGAATACCGAGCTCACGGGAATCAGACTCAGACGCTTCCACGATACGCGCTTCGATCAGAATCTGCGCCACTTCAACGTCGAACCGACCCAGGGTACGGCGGATATCCTCAATCTGCGCGGCAGTTTCACGAATCATCAGCACATTTGTCTGATCATCGGCCAGAATAAAGCCACGCTCCGAAATCAGCTTCGCCGCTTCGATATGCCCTTTCAGGTCTGAAGCCCGACGGAAGTCAATCTGGATAAACTCAGTCACCAGCGGTGCCAGCTCTTCAACCTGCTTCTGGCTCTCCAGCTCCTGCTGCTCACGCTGAGAGATTTCCTGAGCTGTACCGATCATCAGCACGTTGCCCACTTCACGCTTATCCAGACCTTTGGTCTTGAGGATAATATCCAGTGCCTGGTCCCAAGGAACGTTTTTCAGACGCAGGGTAATATTGCCGGCGCTGCTATCGACCTGATCGCTGATCACCAGGTTCATCTCTGCCACTTCAGCGATGATCTGCAAGATGGAGCGCACAGACACATCCTGGAAGTTCAGATCGATCTTTTCACCATCATAAGGGAAGGCATCACGACCATTTTCCTGCTCATCCGCGGTGATCGGTTTGAAGTCCACATAGAGCTGATTACCGGTCTGGTAGGCCATGTAGTCGTAAGGCTCGGCAGACGGCTTAATCAACAGGGAAGTATTTTCGCCGTTGACCATGGAATCAATAAACATAACAGGCGTTGCGAAATCCTGAACGTCAACACGCTGCTCCAGGTTAGGAGACAGGCCCGCGCCGACCAGGTTCACGACAACATTATTGCCTTCCTCGATGATATCGAGACCGGCTTCATCATCACTCATGGTGACCACGACGCGACCACCACCTGCTTCGATGCGCTCGAAGTCGATCCCCTGCACTCGCGTGCGGCCATCCTGCATCGCGCTCATGTTGGCAGGCTTGTTACTGCTCTGAATCGGCTGTTTTGCAGCAACCACATCCGCACCGGAAGAACCGGAGAACTGGACGAACAAACTGTTGTTTTCGGTGTAGGTACGGTAGTCGACGGGCTCATTCAGGTTGGCGACTATGCGCAGGCGTCCCTCAGCCTGAGCAAAGTTCAGGCTATCGACCTGTCCCGTTTCAATATCCAGCTGACGGGAGCCCAGCTCATTGCTCACCCCCAGCAGATCCAGCACCAACCGAGGCGGACTATCGATCAGATAAGCCTTGGGCGAAGGCGGAGGCGTATCAAAGTCCAGACGCACTTCCAACTTACCACCGGGCAGCGCGACAAACGATGAGTTCGTCAACTGGGCATCTTGTGCAGAAGCCTGGATGGAAAATGCCAACGCGAGCGCCCCGAGGACCATCGCCTTGAGCCAAGTGCCAGCTCCGGAAAGCAACCGACTTTTGTAGTTACCGTTAATTCTTTTCACAGTCAGCATCCTTCGTTATTCCTGCTCCGGCATCGCCAGGTTTCTTGGCCGGTTCATCCAGCCTCCACGCCCGTTCGATACGATCTCGATCAGCTTCACACTTTCATCACTTACTTCGACCACTTCGCCGTAATCCAGCCCCATGTGGTCACCCAGAGTTACGCGATGGATCTCGCCCTCGTTATCCCTGACCAGAGCGTAGAGTCCAGAGTTATCCAGCGGCGTGATCGTACCGACCATACGCAACTGATCAATCGCAAAGTTCTCGAGGTAATCCTTGGGACGATCCTGATCAGGCTTGATACCCGAATCTGGAGCGGCAATCTCATCCGCTTCAGATGCCGGTATCAACGCCTGGAAGGGATCACGAAGACTAGAGCCCTCGTAGACAAAGCTCTCGTAGGGCTTAAATTCCGGCAGAGGCTCTATCTTACCGCCGGGTTTTGCCATAGTGGTCGACACGAACTGACGCAGATCCGTCGTATCTTCAACCCACAAACAGCCCGAGGTCATTACTGTCGCCAGGGCTAGAGCCACCCATGTCCGGCGTCGCACTCCAGGTGCGCTTGCTGCTTCAGTTCGTATCATCATAGCGATAGGTCTTGGCACTGATAGACATTGACAGCATGTTGCCGCCGCTCGGTCGAATCGAATAATCATGCAGCGTTACGATACGCTTGATCGCGGCAACGCCACTGACGAATTCGCCCATCTGGTGGTAAGTTCCCCGCACCTGAATACTGATCGGCAATTCGACATAAAACTGGGATTTCCGCTCGGCCTGCAGTGCAATACTGTCGATGCTGAGCCCGGCATTACGGCCGATGGCGGTAATATCCTCAAGCAGACCAGGTACTTCCTTGTCGGTCGGAAGCTGGCGTAGCAGTTCAGCGAAGCGTCCTTCCACATCAGCCATCTGCTTACGCAGAGCCGGGAGATTAGCCACCTGAAACGCCTTGGATTCAAACTGCTGCTTGAGATCGTTCTCGTTACGAACCTCCCGCTCCACCGCATCGTGCTTGTCGACGACGATAAAATAGATACCGGCGCCGACGATCGCAGAAAACAGCAGCAGATAAACGATTGCTTTGACTCCCACCGGCCAGGTGCCAGCGGAGTTGATATCTAGATCATTGGGGTCGAACCCGCGGAAGGCGTTTTTCAGACCATCAAGATTCATGCTCACTTGCCAGTCTCCTCAGCCTTGGGTTTAGCCAGCGGAACCGACAGGTTGAACTCACGCATCTGATTGGATGCCTGAACCCTTGACAGGCTGGGCTCTCCAAACCAGATCGAACCTTCCAGATTACGCATCAAAGTGGAAACATCGTCGTTATCGTTGGCGAGGCCATTGATACCGATCCTGTCACCCGTACGGGTGAGTGAGCTGTAGTAAAGATCGTCGGGCAGCACCCGCACCAACTCATCGAAGTTACGCACGATAACCGGGCGGTTACCCTGCAGCTCCTGAATCGCGTTAAGACGCTCAAGGAGGCGCTCACGTTTACGACGCAGTTCGCTTATTTCGGCGATTTTCTGGTCGAGTTTGGAAATTTCACCGCGAAGATAATTGTTACGAGCCTGCTGTCGGTCCATCTGCATGTCATAGTAATAACTGACCGCAAACACCGTCACCGCCGCAAGCACAGCCGCTGCTACGAGGTTACCCAGAAACCGCTTCTGCAGCAGGGCGTTACGTTCCTCGCGCCAGGGTCTGAGGTTAATACGCGCCATAGTCTATTTCCCTACCTGTCAAAACTTCTCAGTGCCAAGCCACAGGCCTTGGCCAGCATTGGCGCATCCTTGACCAGTCGATCCTGATTCAGGCGCTGGCCTACTCGAATGTTCACGAAGGGATTTAACAGCTTGGACGGCACACCGATCTCCTCTGCCATAAGCTCAGCCAACCCATCGATTCCAGCGGTACCTCCGGCGACATAAAGCTCGGAAAGCTGACTCTGAGCTCCGGACGAGTAAAAAAACTGCAGCGCCCTGGAAACTTGCTGAACCACCGACTGTCTGAAGGGCATGACCAGCATTTCGACAATCTCGTCATCTAGGCCGCCGCCGCGGAGTTTCTGTTCAACTTCAGAGACTTCGATACCGTATTGCTGGTGGATTGCGTTGGTCAATTCGTTACCGCCGAACGCTTGTTCGCGGTTGTATACGATTTTGCCATCGCGGAACACGTTGAGTGTCAGCGTCGCAGCCCCTACATCGACAAGCCCGACCAGGCCGCCTGGTTCAGCGGGATCGAGCAGCGGCAGCAAACGTTCGACAGCGAAGGTGTCGACATCGACGATTTCGCATTGCAGCTGGGCAGAGTTGACGGCGTCTTCGCGGTTGGAAACATCCTCGCGACGGCAGGCAACGAGAAGCACTTCGTTGAGTGAGGCATGGTTTTCCACCGGCCCGACTACTTCAAAGTCCAAGGCAACCTCATCGAGTGCATAGGGGATAAACTGATCGGCCTCAATCTTCACCTGTTCTTCGAGTTCCATTTCGGCGAAGACGTTGGAGATTTCGAGGCGCTTTGTAATAACAGCAGATGACGGAACAGCGACGACCGCATGTTTAAGTTTGGAACCACAAATCTTGATCCCACGCTCAATCGCTTCTGAGACCTCGGCTTGGTTTTCCACACTGCCATCGACGACGGCGGTTGGAGGCAGGGAGACTATCGCATAGGAGTCGACCTGGTAATCACGGCCCTGCTGAGAGAGCGATACCAGCTTGACAGAAGAAGATCCTATGTCTACGCCCACCCAGCCAGCATTTTTATTACCGAACAAGCTGACCACGACATTTTCCTTATATCTCTGAGTAACAGTCCAAGTGTCACTATGTGTGTCACTTTAGTCTCAATAATGCAGAATTTAAACTGTTGTTCACTAGAGGCCAAGCTTTAGGTGTCGATATAATGCTCAGGCTCAAATTTTCCTTAACGCATCAGGGGTAGCATGCGAATTTTTTACAAAGTATTCAAATGGCTGAGCGTCCTTGCAGTAACTGGCATAGTAGCCGGTCTCATCGCTGCAGCAAGCATCTACTACTATTTTTCTCCTCAGCTCCCTGATGTTGAAACCCTGCGAGAGGTCCGTTTCCAGACCCCTCTCAGGGTCTACTCCGCGGATGACAAGCTGATCGCAGAGTTCGGAGAAAAGCGCCGTACACCAATAAGTTACGAACAAATCCCCGAGGATTTTGTACATGCACTTCAGGCTGCGGAGGACTCTCGATTCTTCGAGCATTTCGGCATCGATATCAAGGGCCTGACCCGCGCCGCTTATCAACTTGCCAGCTCTGGCCACATCCAGAGCGGTGGCTCCACCATCACCATGCAGGTGGCAAAAAACTTCTTCCTCACCCGCGAGCGAACGTTTACCCGTAAATTCATGGAGATCCTGCTGGCCCTGCGCATCGAACAGGCCCTGAGCAAAGAAGAGATCCTTGAACTCTACGTCAACAAAATCTACCTGGGGCAGCGCGCCTACGGCATTCAGGCTGCCTCAACCGTATATTACGGCCAGTCGATCGAAGACTTGAGCCTTCCTCAACTGGCAATGATCGCCGGCCTCCCCAAGGCACCCTCTGCGAATAACCCGATATCGAACCCGGAAAACGCCATCCATCGCCGCAACTGGATTCTGGGCCGCATGCTTGAGCTCGGCTATATCGACCAGGCTCGCTACGATGATGCGGTAGCTCAGCCGGTCACCGCCGAATACCACGGCAGCGACATAGAGCTTCCTGCTCCCTATATCGCAGAGATGGTTCGCGCCGAACTATACGAGCAGTACGGCGACGACCTCTACACCGATGGCCTCAAGGTATACACCACCATCGACAGCCGACTGCAGCAGAGTGCTGACCGAGCCCTACGCACCGGACTCTTGGCTTACACCGAGCGTCACGGCTATCGAGGACCGGAACAGCAACTCGATCTGGAGACGCTTTCCCAGGAGGAGCTGATTGAGCAACTCGACGACATGCCGGCATTTGGCGGCCTGATCCCCGCCATAGTGACCGAAGTAGGTGACAAAAGCGCTAAACTGACCACTGCAGAAAACGGCGATATCGAGCTGACCTGGGACGGAATCAGCTGGGCTAAACCGTTCAAAACCGTTAACTACACCGGCGCTGCACCCAATAAAGCCGCGGACGTACTCAGCAGAGGCGATCTGGTCCGAGTAATCCAGGATGAAGAGGGTAACTGGGTACTGCGACAGGTTCCCAAGGTGCAGGGGGCTATCGTATCCCTGAATCCGAAGGACGGCGGAATTCGAGCCCTGAGCGGTGGTTTCAGCTTCACCCTGAACAAGTTCAACCGGGTGACTCAGGCGTATCGCCAGCCCGGCTCCAACATCAAACCCTTCCTTTACACCGCCGCGCTTGAGAACGGCTTCACACCGGCATCGATCATCAACGATGCACCGGTGGTGTTCCATGACGTCAGCCTTGAAAGTAACTGGCGCCCCGAAAACGATAACGGCAAATTCGGCGGCCCGACTCGACTACGAGAAGCGCTTTACCGCTCCCGCAACCTGGTATCGATTCGCCTGATGCGCGCACTGGGCATCGAAAAAGCCCGCGAGTTCATGCTCGAATTCGGTTTTGAGTCGGAACGCTTCCCAGCCAACCTTTCACTGGCACTGGGCAGCGCCGATGTCACACCCTTGCAGATCGTCACCGGCTACGCCTCCTTCGCCAACGGCGGATACAAGGTCGCTCCGTACCTGATTTCGAGGATCGAAACTGCCACCGGCGAGCCGGTGTTCGAAGCGGAGCCGAAGCTGGCCTGCCCTGTCTGCGAGACCACTGACGCGGACCCTGAGCTTTCCCACGCCGCGCCACGCATCATTTCCGAGGATGGCGCCTTCCTGATCTATAACGTTATGCAGGATGTCATCAAACGCGGCACCGGTCGCCGCGCACTGGCGCTGAATCGAGGCGATATCGCTGGCAAAACCGGCACCACCAATGACCAGAAAGACTCCTGGTTCAGCGGTTTCAACCAGGAGGTCGTGACGACGGCCTGGGTAGGCTATGACCAGCCGACCACGCTGGGGCGCCGCGAATACGGCAGCACCGCAGCTCTGCCTATCTGGATCGATTTCATGCGGGATGCCCTCGAAGGCACACCTGAAAGCGCACCGGAAGCACCTGGAGGGATCATCAGTACACTGATTGACCCAGCCACGGGCAAACTGGCTTATCCCAATCAATCCAATGCGATTCGCGAATACTTCCGCAGAAACCAGATGCCGAGTGAACGCGCGCGCAGCCCGGAAGAACAGATGGCCCCGCCCACAACCGAACAGATATTCGGCTTCGGCAGCTGATTCTACCCGGAGCAGTCACCCTGACTCGAAGATCAGGGTGACTGCTCTATTTATCTCGCGGCAAGCCTGGCACCTTAACCAGATAAGCAAACTCCCACCGGACACACCGGCCGCAACACCGCAAGATCGACCACCCCTCTCGCAGGACTCATCTCCGCCTGAAGCAGTTCCGCTTGGTACGCCAATCATTAACAGCCTAGCCTTGCGACAGATCAGCAGGCTGAATCTCCCACCAGGAATCACGCTCAGCACAGATTGTGTGTGCGTCGCCGCTGTTATAGATTGCAACAGCAATGCGCCTTAGCGCGCGCAGATGCCAGGGAATCAGGCAAACGCGAAATCACAGGAAGATAGAATGCGCCAAAAGGATCTGGCCGCCAGCCAAAGCGAAAACACCCGGAAAACGCCCGACAACGACGCCGGGATCTCGCAATGATTCTGGGACTCCCTCCCCATTCAGCCGTACTGATGAGCTCAGTTATTGGCGTACTTGTTATCGCCTCGATTAGCTGTCGCCTGCTGATGCTCAAACATTGCGATCGCGACTACACCGAGCTTTGGCAGCGAACACTGTCTTGGTGGTGGATGATCGGGCTATTTTTCCTGGTGTTACTGCTACCGAAACCGTTCACGCTCGTTTTTATAGCCTTTCTGAGTTTTATGGCGCTGAAGGAGTTTCTATCCATAGTCCCGATGCGACTGGTGGACCGGCGAGCCATATTCTGGGCCTATCTGGCCATTCCCGTGCAATATTTCTGGCTGGGGATCGACTGGTACGGCATGTTCATCATTTTCGTTCCCGTCTACGTATTTTTGTTCATTCCGATGGTGATGATCATCATCGGCGATACGCGCGGCTTTATACACTCCGCCGGGGTGATCCACTGGGGCGTGATGCTGACGGTCTTCTGCGTCAGCCACCTGGCGGCAATCTACCTGATGCCGACCGCCAACACCGATGCTGGCGGCATCGGCGCCCTGCTGTTTTTGCTAGTGATGACCCAGTTCAACGATGTCTGTCAGTATGTCGTCGGCAAAACCCTGGGTAGCCGCAAGATTGTTCCCAAGGTTAGCCCCAACAAGACCTGGGCTGGCTTTTTAGGAGGCGTCGGCATCATCACTCTGCTGGCAGCGGCAGCAGGCCCCTATCTGACGGTATTGACGCTCTGGGAAAGCGCTACGGCCGGGCTGATCATCTCTGTCGCAGGCTTCACCGGCGACCTGGTGATTTCCGCGGTCAAGCGTGACCTACAGATAAAAGATACCGGCCGCCTGATTCCTGGCCATGGCGGTATTCTTGATCGCATGGACAGCCTGATATTCACAGCGCCACTGTTTTTCCACTACCTGCATTACCTTTACGGCTGGGCAGGCAATGCTTGATCGCGCACTGAAGCTCGGCTTCGTACTTTTTATCGTGCGCCCCCTGGTGTTTATCTGGTTGGGACTCAATACGGTTAACCGCCACACCCTGCCAACGCGAGGACCTGCCATCATCGCAGCCAACCACAACAGCCATCTCGATGTGATGGTGCTGCTGGCCCTCTTTCCACTGCGAGACCTGCACCGGGTAAGGCCCGTAGCCGCGGCGGACTACTTTCTCCGCAACCGCTATCTCGCCTGGTTTTCCACCCGGGTTCTGAACATCATTCCACTGAGCCGCAAAGTCGAACGGGAAAACAGCACCAAACTGCTCACCCAGTGCCAGGCTGCACTCGATCGCGGGGAGATTCTGATTATATTTCCAGAGGGTAGCCGAGGCAGGCCGGAAGTCATGGGGCGGATCAAGAAAGGAATCTATCGCCTCGTCTGCGAACGCAACAACTGCCCGGTATATCCGGTGGTGATGCGGGGGCTTGGCCGAGCGCTGCCGCGAGGGACGGCCCGATTCGTACCATTTAATGTCGATGTCGTCATCGGTGAAGGCATATCGAGCTTTGAAGGACCACAGGCGTATGTACAGCGGATGCAGGCAGCCTATACAGCCCTGACAAACCTGTGCATCACATCAGAGTGTGTCGATTACGAAGACAGGACATAGCTTCAAAGCCATTCAGAAAAACACATGCCCTCGTTAACATCGGCACAAAAAAAGCGGGCTAAAAAGCCCGCTTTTCATATCAGCCGTATGATCAGCCTTTGTATTTTTCCGGCAGCGGCAGGCGTGCCACACCGGTATCCACCGCTGCATTGGCAACCGCGCTGGCGATGGCGTTCAGCAGACGGGAATCGGTAGCCTTCGGCAGGATGTATTCACGACCGAACTCCAGGGAATCCAGACCGTAGGCATCCAGAACTTCCTGGGTCACCGGCTGTTTGGCCAGTTCAGCCAGAGCGATAACCGCTGCAGCCTTCATCTCTTCGTTGATCGCGGTTGCACGTACGTCCAGCGCGCCACGGAAGATGAACGGGAAGCCCAGCACGTTGTTAACCTGGTTCGGGAAGTCAGAACGACCAGTCGCCATGATCACGTCGGAGCGTGTTTCACGGGCCAGGTCCGGCAGGATTTCCGGATCCGGGTTAGCGCAGGCAAAGACAACCGGGCTGTCCGCCATTTTCAGAAGGTTTTCCGGAGACAGCAGGTTCGGACCAGACAGACCGACAAATACGTCGGCGCCGTCGATAGCGTCTTCCAGGGTACGCTTCTCGGTTTCGGTGGCGAAAGCCGCCTTTTCCGGGGTCAGATCATCACGACCGGAGTGGATCACACCCTTACGGTCGAGCATGAAGATGTTTTCCACCTTCGCACCCATGTTGATCAGCAGCTTCATGCAGGCGCTGGCAGCAGCACCGGCACCCAGACATACGATCTGCGCGTCTTCCAGCTTCTTACCGGCCAGTTCAAGAGCGTTGATCATGCCTGCGGCGGTAACGATCGCAGTACCGTGCTGGTCATCATGGAATACCGGAATTTCGCAGCGCTCGATCAGAGCGCGCTCGATCTCGAAGCACTCAGGCGCCTTGATATCTTCCAGGTTGATGCCACCGAAGGTGTCAGCGATACGGGCGACCGTATCGATAAACGCCTGCGGGCTTTCCGCATCAACTTCGATGTCGATGGAGTCGATACCGGCAAAACGCTTGAACAGCAGCGCCTTACCTTCCATTACCGGCTTGGAAGCCAGCGGACCCAGGTCACCCAGACCCAGAATCGCGCTACCGTTGGAAATGACCGCAACCAGGTTGCCCTTGGCTGTGTAACGGTACGCGGCATCCGGATCTTTTGCGATTGCACGAACGGGCTCTGCGACACCAGGAGAGTAAGCCAGTGAGAGGTCTTTTGAGGTCTCAGCAGGAGTCGTCAGTTCAACACTGATTTTACCCGGACGAGGAAACTCGTGGTAATCCAGTGCTGCTTGTTTGAAATCTTGAGACATTATTGCTTTATCCGACTAAGGTTGCATATGGAGAGCTAAGCATCATATAGAATGCTCAGATGCGTCACAACTGCACCCGAGACCGTCAAATTTTCAGGATACGAAGGTGCCGCCGGTCCGAAAGGCTAATAAACCAACGCTTTCGCTCTGATTGGGAAATATTTCCACGATCCACAACCCAACCGCGAATTTCCACCCTTTTACCCAACAGCTGATCCAGCTCAGTCTCCCAGCCGGGCATCCGCTTATCCACCCTCACCACCAGATGATCTTCGACCTCAATCCAGACAGCATGCCGCCCGTCATCGATTTTCGTGACCTCGCCTTGAAGAAGCGCAAAGCCGCTTTGCGCGACACTGCCAGCCTCCTTCAGCGGCTCATCCCGCCAGAGTCCGATACGCGATCTACGCGCCTTTTGCTCTGCCGCAAACAGACATTCCGCCAGGCGGATATTAGGAGGCAGCGCAACAGCTACTCCCAACCCTTCGGCAATCAACCGCTCGCTGAGCGCTAAACCGTTCACTGAAAGGTGCGCCAGCCGGCGGCCATAGCGATCCCTGGACTCACGCCCCGCTATCAGCTCAACACTTTGCCCCTGCAGCCAGTTCTGCAGAAATTCCCTGGCGGCACGGGCTCCGGGCTCTTCCGGCCGACCATCACGCCCTATCTCCGGCGTATTGATGCCGATCAGCCGTACCGATTCACCACTGGCCAGCTTCAGCGTATCGCCATCGATCACATAGGCCACCTGCACGGACTTACCCGGTCCGGGCAGCGAGCAACGCGCCTGCGCGCTTGACCCAAAACCCAGTGAACAGGCAATAAAAAAGGCACCCCAATGGGATGCCTTTCTCTGCGTCGGACGCATAGTACTCTGCAGAATTACTTCTTCAGAGAACGTGCACCGAAACGCTTGTTGAAGCGGTCTACGCGGCCACCGGACTGAGCTTCTTTCTGCTTACCGGTGTAGAACGGGTGGCACTGGCTGCAAACGTCGACCAGCATTTCTGAGTCACCCAGGGTAGAGCGGGTGTTCATGACGTTACCGCAAGAACAGGTAACTTTGATCTCTTTGTATTCCGGATGGATACCAGCTTTCATGTCAAACCTCGAATCGTTGTTTAATGTGCCGCCACCCGTCACGTCTATATTGAAAACCGATTCTTGAAAACCGATTCTTAAAAACTGATAGCGCCGGGCACCGCACGTTCGACAAAAGCAGCGTCGTAGCGACTGTCAGAATGACGTGCTGCTCAAGTAGTAAAATCTAGCCAATCTGCAAAGCAGATAAGTTAAGGCGGCGAATTATACGCACCACCCCAAACCCCGGCAAGCAACTTTCGCCCTGAGACCATAAAAATAGCTTAATCTTTATACAGCCCGACTTGTTAGAAAACGGCCACCAATCTCGCCCCTTGGTAGCAGTTATCAAATCAACAGACGGGATCAAAATCGCTCATCAACCAAGACCTGGACTCTAACAGCCTGCCGCATTGTGACTTGATCTCAGGTTCCCTAGACTAACCCACTCATTCAGCCCGACCCGCCGGTTCAGATTCGTGATAGTCCGTATTGCCCTGCCTACGCCCTTGCATCGCCTGTTCGACTACCTGCTGCCGCTGACACCGGTAGAACAGGAGCCGCAGCCGGGCTGTCGCGTGCGCGTCCCGTTCGGCAACCGGGAGCTGGTTGGACTGATCATGGAGGTCAGCGAGAGCAGCGATGTGCCACGTAACAAGCTCAAGCCGGTGCATGAGATTTTGGATAGCGAACCGGTGGTAGACCCCACCCTGTTCAAGCTTGGGCAGTGGGCCGCACGTTACTATCAACACCCGATGGGCGATGCGCTCAGTCATCTGCTGCCGGTACTGCTGCGCCAGGGCAAACCCGCGGAGTTCGCCCATGCTGAACTCTGGCGTGCTGTGGATGGTGCAACTGTGGATAAACTCAGCAGCAGCGCCCATCGCCAGCGCGAGCTGCTTGAGCTGTTGCTGGAGCACCCCGCCGGTATCAGCGCAGACGCCCTGAGGGCCGAGGGCGGACAGACCCCGCTGCTGAAAACGCTGGCCGAGAAGGGCCTGGCCGAATCCTTCGAACACCGACCAACGCAGCTGCATGCAGACCTCACCGAGGATCTCCTTAACGAACCTGCGCTGCCGGTGCACGGCGAACAGGCCGACGCACTGGAAGCGATCTACGCCGCCAGCGGTTTCACGCCCTTCCTTCTATATGGCGTCACGGGATCGGGCAAAACCGAGATTTATCTTCAGGCGATCGAGAAGACCCTGGCCGCCGGCAAGCAGGCACTGGTTCTGGTACCGGAGATCGGCCTGACTCCTCAGACACTGGGACGTTTCCGTGCCCGTTTCCGGGTGCCGGTGCATGCGCTGCACTCCAACCTCAGCGATCGCGAACGCCTGGACACCTGGCTGCATGCCCGCGTCGGCAGTGCCCGCATCATTATCGGCACCCGCTCGGCGATCTTCACACCGATGAAGAATCCGGGCCTGATCATTGTCGATGAGGAACACGACGGCTCATTCAAGCAGCAGGATGGCTTCCGCTACCACGCCCGCGACCTGGCCCTGGTCCGCGCCAGCCGTGAGGATGTACCGGTGATTCTCGGCAGCGCCACGCCCGCGCTGGAGACACTCCATAACGCCCACAGCGGTCGCTATCAGCTGCTGAAGCTGACCCAGCGCGCCGGCAACGCCAAGGCACCGCGGTTCGAGCTGCTTGATATCCGCCAGCAGCCGCTCGAAGCGGGACTCTCCGACGAGCTGATCCGCCGCATCCATCAACATCTCGGCAGCGGCACCCAGGTGATGTTGTTCCTGAACCGGCGCGGCTTTTCACCCTCGCTCATCTGCAACAACTGCGGCACGGTGGTGGACTGCACTCGCTGTGATGCGCATATGACGCTGCACCGTAATCCGCCGCATCTGCACTGCCACCACTGCGACCGCCAGACACCGATTCCGCGCGCCTGTAGCCACTGCGGCAGTACCGAGCTCAAACCTCTGGGCATAGGTACCGAGCGCGCCGAAGACGCCCTGCAGAAGCACTTCCCGGATGTGCCGATCCTGCGCGTTGACCGCGACAGCACCTCGCGCAAAAGCGCGCTGGAAACGATGATGGCGGTGGTACACAGCGGCGAGCCCTGCATCCTGGTGGGCACCCAGATGCTGGCCAAGGGCCATCACTTCCCCAAGGTGACACTGGTGGCGATTCTCGACGCCGATGCGGGCCTGTTCAGCGCCGATTTCCGCGGCATGGAGAAAACCGCCCAGCTGATTCTGCAGGTGGCCGGTCGCGCCGGCCGCGCCGATCATCCGGGCGAGGTGGTGTTGCAGACGTTGCATGCCGAACACCCGATGCTGCAGACGCTGATCGGCAGCGATTACCTGCATTTCGCCCAGCAGGAGATGAAATTGCGTTATGCGGCCGCGCTGCCGCCCTTTGCCCACCACGCCATCGTCCGAGGCGAGGCCTCGCGCCAGGGCTGGGCCGAACAGTTCCTGCAGGAGCTCGACCAGAGCGCCCGCACCCAGGTACAGATGCCCGAGGGCGTCCAGGTGATCGGCCCCTTCCCCTCACCGATGGAAAAACGCGGTGGCCTGTTCCGCGCGCAACTGCTTATTTCAGCCAAAACACGCCCCGCCCTGCACGCCTGGTTGGGGGCACTGATACGCCAGGCCGAAGCCGACCCTCAGGGACGCCGGGTGCGCTGGACCCTGGATGTGGACCCGATAGACAACTATTGATTTCTACAGTCTGAAAACCGGCGCCAACACCCGATCTCAGCATCTGTTCGGCTCTTCTGATCAAAGCAGCACCTGATCGATTGGCAATCAACCCATCTCGGGCGATATAATGCCCGGTTTCTCAGAATCATCGCCCGCCATGAGCACTTCAATCGAGGTAGACTCCCCGCCGGGCAACACGCACATTCACCCTCAGGGTAGGTTAATGAAAGAACTCATCGCACAGCTGATCGACTCTGCGCTGCAGACACTGGTCGCCGACGGTACGCTGCCGGCGGACATTCAACCGAAAATCATGGTTGAGAACACCCGCGACAAGGCGCACGGCGACTTCGCCTCCAACATCGCCCTGACACTGGCGAAGCCGGCCCGATGCAACCCGCGTGAACTGGCGCAAAAGCTGTGCGACGCTCTGCCCGCTTCCGACAGCCTGGCGAAAACCGAAATCGCCGGCCCCGGCTTCATCAACTTCTTTATCACCCAGGCCTCCGCCTACGCCGTCATCGGCGACATCCTGGCCCAGGGTGATCAGTTCGGCCGCGCCGAAGCAGGCAAGGGACCGCGTGTTCAGGTGGAATTTGTCTCCGCCAACCCGACCGGCCCGCTGCACGTGGGCCACGGTCGTGGCGCTGCCTACGGCGCTACCGTATCTGACCTGCTGGAAGCGGCCGGCATTAACGTCGAGCGCGAATACTACGTCAACGACGCCGGCCGTCAGATGAACATCCTCGCGGTCAGCGTCTGGCTGCGTTACCTGGAACTGCTCAATGGCGAACTGACCTTCCCGGCCAACGGCTACCAGGGTCACTACATCCGCGATATCGCCCATGACCTGGAAAAGAGCCATGGCGACCGCCTGCAGCGCCCGGTGGCTGATGTCTTCGCTGACATCCCGGCGGACGAGCCCGCCGGTGGCGACAAGGAAAAGCATATCGACGGCCTGATCGATCGCGCCCGCGAACTGCTGGGCGAGGATTACGATCTGGTATTCGATGCCGGCCTCAACGCCATCCTCAGCGATATCCGTGAAGATCTGGGCGAATTCGGCGCCGACTACCAGGAATGGTTCTCCGAACGCTCCCTGACCAGCAACGGCGACGTGGAAAAAGCGCTGCAGATGCTGGAAGAGAAAGGCTTCCTGTACGAAGAAGAGGGCAACATCTGGTTCCGTTCCACCGAGTTCGGTGATGACAAGGACCGCGTGGTCAAGCGCGCCAACGGCCAGACCACCTACTTTGCCTCCGATATCGCCTACCACATGAACAAGTTCGAGCGTGGTTTCGACCAGGTGATCAACATCTGGGGCGCGGACCACCACGGCTACATCACCCGCGTGAAAGCGGCGATCCAGGCACTGGGTTACGATCCTGAGCGCCTGATCGTCAAGCTGGTGCAGTTCGCGATCCTGTATCGCGGCGGTGAGCGCGTGCAGATGTCCACCCGCTCCGGCTCCTTCGTCACCCTGCGCGAACTGCGTGAAGAGGTGGGCGCCGACGCCTGCCGCTTCTTCTATGTGACCCGCAAGGCCGACCAGCACATGGATTTCGACCTGGATCTGGCCAAGTCCGAAACCAAGGACAACCCGGTGTTCTACATCCAGTACGCCCACGCCCGTGTCTGCTCGGTGCTGCGCAAACTGGAAGAACAGGGCAACGCCTGGGCCCAGGACGAAGGCCTGCAGAGCCTGACTCGCCTGGATACCGAGGCGGAGAAGGATCTGGTCACCACGCTGAGCAAGTACCCTGAGCTGCTGCAGAACGCTGCGCTTAACTACGAGCCGCACCTGCTGGCCAACTACCTGCGTGATCTGGCCGGTGACTTCCACACTTACTACAACGCCCACAAGATGCTGATCGACGATGCCGAGCTGCGCAACGCGCGCCTGACCCTGAGCGCCGCCGTGCGCCAGGTGCTGGCCAACGGCCTCAAACTCCTCGGCGTCAGCGCACCGGAGCAGATGTAAGGCTTTATGGCACGACAGGACTACGCGCAGAAACGCCGCGCCAACAACTCGGCCAGCCGCAAACCGGCACCTCGCAAGAAGGCGGCACCGCCGCCTCCTCCGCGCCGCCCCTGGGGCCTGGCACTGCTGTCGCTGATCGGTATCGGCGGGCTTGGTGTGCTGATCTACCTGTTGGTTCAGAACCCGGCCGGCGCACCCCAGGTGAGCAAGCCGACTCTGGAACCCAGCGCCAAGGTGGAAAAGCCGGCACCGGCCAAGCCTAAACCGGCACCGGCGGCACCCGCGCCGGAACCGGAAAGGGATCGTTTCGACTTCTACGAAATGCTGCCCAAGAGCAAGGTGGAACCGCCGGAGGAATCGGCCTACCACTCCACGCCGAAGACCGCCAAGCTGGAAACCAAGATCCTGCTGCAGGCGGGCTCCTTCCGCAGTGCCGATGACGCGGAACAGATGCGCGCCAGAATGATTCTGGCCGGACTGCCGGATGTGAAGACCAGTCGCACCGAAGGCAGTAACGGGGTCTGGTACCGGGTCCGCACCGGTCCGTTCGACACCCGCGCCGACGTTAACGCGGCGGCCAACAAGCTCTACAAGCTGAACATCAACCCGCTGGAGATCCGTGCTCAATAAAGCCGGATCGCCCAGCGGGCGTTTTTCCCGCCCCAATCGTCCCCGCTACCCTTGAAATCCCCATCGCCAGAACCATATCTGTAGGCAATACAAACTGGCAAACAGGGTATCCTCTGTCATGACAACAATCGTTTCTGTTCGCCGCGGCGATCAAGTCGTCGTCGGCGGCGACGGCCAGGTGTCTTTGGGCAACACGGTAATGAAGGGCAGCGCCCGCAAGGTCAATGTCCTGCCCAAGCACAAAGTAATCACAGGTTTTGCCGGCAGCACCGCCGATGCCATCACCCTGCGTGATCTGTTCGAACAGCAGCTGGACAAGCACCAAGGCAACATTCTGACCGCCGTCATTCAGCTCGCCCGCGAGTGGCGTTCCGACCGCGTCCTGCGCCGTCTCGAAGCACTGATGCTGGTGGCCAACCGTGAAAAGACATTTCTGATCTCCGGCAGCGGCGACATCATTGAGCCGGAAGATGGCGTGATCGCCATCGGCTCCGGCGGCAACTATGCGCTTTCTGCCGCCCGTGCACTGGTCGACAACACCGATCTGAGCGCCCGTGACATCGTCGAAAAAAGCCTGAATATCGCGGCCGGTATCTGCGTATTCACCAACGACAACCTGACCATCGAACAGCTCGAATCCGTAGGCTGAGGAGCGCTCCATGTCCAACATGACCCCCCGTGAAATCGTTCATGAGCTGAACCGCCATATCGTCGGTCAGGAAGAAGCTAAAAAGTCAGTGGCCAACGCCCTGCGTAACCGCTGGCGTCGCATGCAGATCGATGAAGAGCTGCGCGCCGAAGTCACCCCGAAAAACATTCTGATGATCGGTCCCACCGGTGTCGGTAAAACCGAGATCGCCCGCCGTTTGGCCAAACTGGCCAACGCCCCGTTCATCAAGGTTGAAGCCACCAAGTTCACCGAAGTGGGCTACGTCGGCCGCGATGTGGAAACCATCATCCGCGACCTGATCGAAATGTCGCTGAAAATGGTGCGCGAACAGGCGATGGAGCAGCACCGCTTCCGCGCCGAAGAGCTGGCCGAAGAACGTATTCTCGACGCCCTGCTGCCGCAGGCACGCAGCAGCGGTTTCGAGCAGGAAAACGCCAGCAAAACCGACTCCGCCACCCGCCAGGTTTTCCGCAAGAAACTGCGTGAAGGCCAGCTGGATGACAAGGAGATCGACATCGAGGTTGCCGAGCAGCCGATGGGTGTCGAGATCATGTCACCGCCGGGCATGGAAGAGATGACCAGCCAGTTGCAGAACCTGTTCTCCAACATGGGTCAGAACAAGAAGAAGTCGCACCGCCTCAAGGTCAAGGAAGCTTTCAAGCTGCTAACCGATGAAGAAGCGGCCGGCCTCGTCAAAGAGGACGAGATCAAGCAGCAGGCCGTTGAGCGTGTCGAGCAGAACGGTATCGTCTTCCTCGACGAGATCGACAAGGTGTGCAAACGCGCCGACAACAGCGGCGGCGACGTCTCCCGCGAAGGCGTGCAGCGCGACCTGCTGCCGCTGATCGAGGGCTGCAGCGTCAGCACCAAGTACGGCGTGATCCGCACCGACCACATTCTGTTTATCGCCTCCGGCGCTTTCCACCTGGCGCGCCCGTCAGACCTGATCCCCGAGCTTCAAGGCCGTCTGCCGATCCGCGTCGAACTCCAGGCCCTGACGCCGGAAGATTTCCGTCGTATCCTGACAGAACCCAAGGCGTCGCTGACCGAGCAGTATCGTGCTCTGCTGGCCACCGAAGGTGTTGATGTGACGTTCACCGAGGAGGGTATCAGCCGCATCGCCGAGCTGGCCTACCAGGTCAACGAGACCACCGAAAATATCGGTGCCCGCCGCCTGCACACCATGATGGAACGCCTGCTGGAGGAGCTCTCCTTCTCTGCAGCGGATCGCAGCGGCGAAACCATCAGCATCGACCGCGCCTTTGTCGATGAGCAGCTCGGCGAAGTCAGCCGCGACGAGGATCTGAGTCACTACATCCTCTGATCGAATCCGCGCCGGCCTCAAATGCCGGCGCTTTTATTAATACCTGAAGAAACCTGTCAAAATGCTGATCACACGGTCGTAAAATACACCGGCTGAGTGCAGCAAAATTCCCCTTTGGCGCTGCCGAGCATCGCAGGCTGAAAGAGAAACAAGGGAAAGGCTGTCTGAGCGACGAAGGAGCGAGTTTCCTTTCCCGCTCTTTCAGACGAGAAGCACAGGGCAGTCGGCGCAGCCGACCAAGGCATAGGGGCGGTTTGGGATTGATAAGGTACTTGTCCGTACAAGTACCTTATCTCGCCAGCAGGCGAAACCGGTCATAGAAAACAACACGCAGTGGAAGTAGTCATACGGCGTCCTTTCACGCCACCTCTTCCTGTTTCTGTCCTTTTTAAGGATGGAAGCTTATGCAAAGCCGCCCGCTATGCGGCTGAAACCTTACTTGGGAGGGGCCAAAATGGCCGACGAAGTACCTCTACCGACGGATATCCGTCTGCATATGAAATCGCGCACCCTGGAGCTCGTCTACCCGGACGGCAGCTTCGAGCTGACCGCCGAGTTCCTGCGCGTACACTCGCCTTCCGCCGAAGTACGCGGTCACGGCATCGGCCAGGGCGTTCTGCAGGTCGGCAAAAAGCATGTGGGCTTCAAGGGCGTGGAGCCTTCGGGCAACTACGCGCTGAAAATCATCTTCGATGACGGCCACGACTCCGGGCTCTACACCTGGGAATACCTGCATGATCTGGCCCACGACCAGAAGACCTACTGGGACAAGTACCTGGCCGATCTGGCAGCCGCCGGCGCCAGCCGCGATGGCGGCCTGATCGCGCGCGGCTGACGCAACGCAGCTAAGCCGCACTGGGACAGGACAAACGCCCCCGGCGGGCGCTACAATGCAGCCATCTTTCACCAGGTTATTGAGCGGACGATGAGCGAGAAAAAGAAGGACACCATTGATTTCGGTTATCAGGAAGTACCGGTCGACGAAAAGGTAAAACGGGTTGCCGGCGTATTCCACTCGGTGGCGGGCAAGTACGACCTGATGAACGACCTGATGTCCGGTGGTATCCATCGCCTCTGGAAGCGTCTGACCATCGAGCAGAGCGGCGCCCGCGCCGGTATGAAAGTGCTCGATATCGCCGGCGGTACCGGTGATCTGACGCTGAAGTTTTCCCGCATCGTTGGCCCCACCGGCGGCGTGGTCCTGGCCGATATCAACGACTCCATGCTCAAAGTGGGTCGCGACAAGCTGATCAATTCCGGCGCCGCTGGCAACATCGAATACGTTCAGGCTAACGCCGAGTGCCTGCCGTTCGAAGATAACAGCTTCGATATCATCACCATCGCCTTCGGCCTGCGTAACGTCACCGACAAGGATGCAGCGCTAGCTTCGATGAACCGCGTGCTGAAGCCCGGCGGCAAACTGATGGTGCTGGAGTTCTCCAAGACCAACAACCCGCTGCTGACCAAGGCGTACGACTTCTACTCCTTCAACGTACTGCCGCAGATGGGCCGGGTTATCGCCAACGACTCTGAAAGTTACCGCTACCTGGCCGAATCGATCCGTATGCACCCGGATCAGGAAACACTGAAGCAGATGATGGCCAACGCCGGCTTCGTCAACTGCCGCTACCAGAACATGACCGGCGGCGTCGTCGCCCTGCACACCGGTATCAAACCCTAAGCGCCGCGAGCAACGGAGGTGCCCATGCCGTTCCAGTTGTTGAACGCCAGTGTGCTGTCACTGGCAGAATCCAGCCTGAACCGTCTGCTGGCCAACGATCCGGCCACTCTGGACCGGCTCGGCGCGCTGACTGGCAAGGTGATCGCCATCGAATCCACCTCGCCGGTGTTTCATCTCTACGTTCTGCCCCATGGCGCGGGTCTCGACCTGCTGCATCACTATGAAGGCAACGCGGATGTGACGATCTGCGGCAGCGCACTGCTGCTGGCACGTCTGCCGATCGCCGGTAATGAGGTGCTGTTCGGCAAGGGCGTAAGCCTCAGGGGCGACTCCACCCTCGCCCACAAGCTGCAATCCACCCTGGCGGACACGCGTATCGATTGGGAGGCCTGGCTCGGCAACCTGATGGGCGATGCGGCCGGTCACGAGGCCGCCAAGGCGCTCCGCTCCCTATTCGGCTACAGCCGCGACAGCGCCAGCTCACTGCTGCTGAGCACCAGGGAATATCTCCAGGAAGAAGCGAAACTGCTGCCAACGCGGGTCGAGATTGAGATCTTTATGGATGAGGTGGATGAACTGCGCGAACGTGCCGAACGGCTGGAAGCGCGCATTCGACAGGCCGGTTAACTTTCGAAAGGATTACCGGAGCAAAAGCCTTGTTCGCTCCGGCAACGCAGATAGCTTCTCGACAGTCTTTTAGAAAGGTTTAACGACCACAAAGATCAATATCGGGATGAATATCAGCAGCGGCACTTCGTTAAACAGGCGGAAATAACGCCCGCTCTTGTTCAGTTCACCACGCTGCATCTTCTTCAGGTAGATCCAGCAGGCGTGGTGATAGCCCATCAGCAGCACCACAAACAGCAGCTTGGCGTGCAGCCAGCCCCCGCTGATTCCCCAGCCAAACCAGAGCCAGAGTCCGAAGCCCAGGGTAAACAGCGCCATCACGCTCATAAAGCCAAACAGCTTGCGCGCCATGATCTGCAGCCGGGTCACATCCTGCCCTGCGGCACGCCCTTCCACGTAATGCACGTAAATGCGTGGCAGGTAGAAAATCCCCGCCATCCAGCTGGTCATTGCCAAGATATGAAACACCTTAACCCAGAGCATCGTCTCTCCTTATGGCTGAGTAAACTTGATTGCCGGCAGTATGCCAGCATGCAGCCGAAGTGTCCGGCTCAATAACCCATCAGGCGATACATGGCGCCCTTTCGTACCCATGTATCCGCTTTATCGACCACACCGCTGGCAGTCAGTTCTGCGAGAACCGTTTTTGCGTGGCTGCGCACGGCGTCCGGCCCCATGCCGGGCTCAAGCCTTGGATCATAAAGCAGACGTAACAACACCAAATCCAGACCGCTGAGCAGCTGGTCGGTGGACTTGTCATTAAAGATGGAGGGGAAGACCTTTTCGGAGTCATTAGGCAGGCCGAGGATCTGGGTCAGCTCTTCGACAATACAGCTCACCAGCCGCCCGCGCTCACGGGCTCGATCCACGGGAATGGCAATCAGCGCCCGCTGGATGCGACTCTGCTCATCGACCCAGATCCGGGCTAAACAGAGCGCGCCTCCCGGTACCGGTTCTCCGGCACGCTGCCGCCAGAAGACGGCCAGATCACTCTGTCGCAGCAGAACAAGATCCACATTGCCAGCGCCGCTAACCCGGCGTATTGAATGACCGGTTATATCGGCCAGCTGTGACAACTGGGCGTCGACCAGCTCGTTATGCAGCGCCGGATCACCCACACGATGATCCACGTGCACCCTGACCGGTTCGGTCCACTTTCGCAGTCGCATGGGGTCACGACCGTACTCCGAGCGCAATGCCACTTCGATCAGGCTATCGACAATGTAGCCCGGCCGCTGCCAACCCGGCTGAGCGTCCGCCAAAAGCGGGCAGAACAGCAGGAGAAGCAGCCAGCCGCTGCCTCGGGTCATTTCGCTTCGGTTTCGATCCGCAGCAGGTCGACGATCTCGACGCAGAGTTTGTCACCGACCTTAAGTTCGCCGACGCCGGCAGGAGTACCGGTTAGAATGACGTCACCCGGTTCCAGGGTGAACCACTTGCTGGCGTGGCTGATCAGTTTGAGGATCGGCGTGATCATCTGGGCGGAATTACCATCCTGGCGAACATCACCATCCACCGTCAGGCGAATCTGCACATCATTCAGGTCGCCTACGGTGGCAGGCGTGAGGAAAGGGGAAACCGGGCAGGAACCGTCAAACGCCTTGGCCCGCTCCCAGGGATGGCCCTTACTTTTGAGTTCACTCTGCAGCTCCCGCAGGGTCAGGTCCAGCGCCAGGCCGATACCGGCGATACCGTGCTGCGCCGCCTGCTCATCCACATCGGTCATGCGCTCGCCGATCAGGATCGCCAGCTCGGTCTCAAAGTGCACTTCGCCGCGCTCGCGGGGCACGGTGATCGGCGTATCCATCGGTACGATGGCGCTGGCCGGCTTAATAAACAGCAGCGGCTCCGTGGGAACCTCATTGTTCAGTTCCTTTGCGTGCTCAGCGTAGTTGCGGCCGATACAGACCACCTTGCCCACCGGCAGACTCAGCGCGGAGCCATCTGCCAGGCTGTGTTGATAACTCATGAGCTTCTCCCTTTGGATACAGATCGATCCCGGCATGATACGCCAGTTTTACGCTGCAGCCAGCACCGCCCGGTTACGCAACCCCAGCCAGCAGGAGCAGGCCAGCGTTACGGACAGCACCAGCAGCGAGCCGACAATCACCCCCGGCCAGCCGGAATGCTCCCAAAACGGATGCAGGTAGAAACCGCCGCTGCTGGCACCCAGATAATAGAACACCAGATAGAGCGATGAGGCACTGGCCTTGGCGTGAGTCGCATTATGACTGACCCAACTGCTGGCACTGGAGTGAGCGAAAAAGAAACCGAAACTGTTGGCGAAGAAGCCTGCAATGATCAGCACCAGGCTGTGTGACAGGGTCAACAGCGAGCCGGCCATCAAAATCATAATTCCCAGCGCCATACACCAGGGCTGCGCCAACCGCATCGCCACCTTGCCGGAGATTGCCGAACCGAAGGTGCCGGTCAGATAGGTCAAAAACAGCATACCAAGGAAAGCCGATGACAGATTATAGGGCTCGTCGGAGAGCACGAAGGTGATGTAGCTGTACTGGTTCACGAAGATAAAGAAGTTGAGCCCGCCGATGATATAGGCCATCACCAGCATCGGGTTGCGCAGATGGCTGCCCAGGTCTTTCAGCATCCGCCCGGGATGCAGCCGCTGCGGTTTGAAATGCTCGGACTTGGGCAGCGCAATGGCAAACACGGCCAGACAGACCAGGCTGACGACACTCATCACCATAAAGGCGCTGTTCCAGCCCAGCCACTCGCCGACAAAGCCACCGATCAAGCGGCCACCGATGCCACCCAGGCTGTTGCCGGAGATATAAAGCCCCACCGCCACTGCCACCGCGGGTTTGGTGAACTCGTCGCCCATGTAGGCGATAGCAATCGCAGGCAGACCGCCGAGGAAAAAGCCCTGCAGCGCACGCAGCACCACCAGTGAGGTGTAGTCATTCACGAAGGAGAGCGAGCAGGTGGTCAGGGTCGCACCAGCCATGGTCAGCAGCATGATGCCGCGGCGGCCAAGCGCATCGGAGAGCGGCCCGTACAGCAGCAGCGACAGGCCCAGCATCAGCGTGGTGACGGTGAAGGTCCAGCCCGCCAGCAGCGGCGATACATTGAAATCCTGCGCCAGCATCGGCAGCAGCGGCTGGGTCACATAGACATTGGCAAAGATCATGAAGGAGCCGAGACAGAGGGCCAGAGTCGCGCGCCAGAATGTCGGATGTCCCAGTTCGATCATGCTTATTCCCCACAGGTTCGGATGACTGCAGCTAGGATAGGGATCGCGATCTCATAATAAAAATATATAATTATTATCGATACGATAAGGAGTCGTTATGCTTGATATTAAAGCGCTGCGTTACTTCCTCGCTGTGGTCGATGCCAACGGCTTTACCGCCGCCGCCCGCAAGCTGCATGTGGCCCAACCTGCGGTGAGCATGGCGGTGCGTAAACTGGAGCAGAGCCTGGAGCTGAATCTGTTCCACCGCCGTGAGCGCAGTATAGAACTCACCGATGAGGGCCGGGTGCTGTTGCAGCATGCCCGCCGCATTGTTCAGGCCACCGCCGATGCGGAGCTGGAGATGCGCGAGATCCACGGTCTGAAGCGTGGCGAAGTGCGTATCGGTGTACCGAGCATGCTCGGCTCCTACTATTTCCCGCCGATTCTGATGGCCTTTCGCCACCGCTATCCTAATCTGCAGCTCACGGTGATCGAATCGGGCACCCGCAAGATCCAGCAGATGCTGTCCGAAGGCGAGATCGATATGGGTGTAATCGTCAGCGACAGACCGCCGGAAGAGCTGGAAAGCCATGTTTTTCTGCGTGAGCAGATGATGGCGATACTGCCCGTAGAGCACTCCCTGGCCCAACAGGAACATGTGACCTACGAGCAGTTTTTCCATGAGGATCTGGTGGTGTTCAAGGAGGGGTATTTCCACCGCGAGGTGCTCGACCGTCTGGCCAAGGAGTACAACTACGATCCGAAGATCGGTTTCGAGACGAACCTGCTACCTTTAATCAAGCAGATCGTGCGCCAGGGTTTTTCTATCTCCACACTGCTGGAGATGGCGATCTCCGACGCCTCGGATCTGGTGGCCCGCCCCTTCGAGCAGCAGGTCTGGCTGGATCTTTCCATCGCCTGGCGCAAGGAGGGTTACCTTTCCCGGGCCAACCGTGCCTTTGTCGACTTTCTGCTGGATCAGGCCCACACATGACAGATCGACAATATGTCACTATTATGCCTCTTTTTTTACGGAGATAGCGTTGATGCTGAGTACAAACGAGTATTTCGACGGCAAGGTAATGTCGATCGCATTTGAAGGCCCGGACGGCCCGGTCACCTCCGGTGTGATGGCGCCGGGCGAATACACTTTCAGCACCAGCCAGAATGAACTGATGAAAGTGACCTGCGGTGAACTGGTCGTGCGCCTGCCGGGCAGCAGTGACTGGCAGCCGTTCCCCGCCGGAACCGAGTTCAGCATCGCTGCCGGGCTCTCCTTCGACCTCAAGGTCAGCAAAACCACCGCTTACCTCTGCTTCTACAGCTGAGTCGGCGGCCTCTTCCGGCCGACGCCTCGCGTCGGCCTCTCTCCAAATCCTTTCAAGATCAGCTGAGAATTTTTCCGCAACACTGGCTTGCCTAGCACACCTATATTCAAGGGCTTGTGCTACAATGCGGCGCTTTCTTACCACCAGCCGACATTTTTGGCGAAAGTTAGGAACCCGTTGCAGATGAAGAGCAAATCCACCTCCCTCGATAAGAGCAAGATCAAGATCCTGCTGCTGGAGGGCGTGCACCAGTCAGCGGTCGACACGCTGAATGCCCAGGGCTACACCAATATCGAATACCACACCGGCTCCCTGCCTGAAGAGGAGCTGATCGAGCGCATCAAAGATGTGCATTTCATCGGTATTCGCTCGCGTACCCAGCTGACCGAGAAGGTGTTCGCAGCCGCCGAGAAGCTGGTTGCTGTTGGCTGTTTCTGCATCGGCACCAACCAGGTTGACCTGAAGGCAGCTACTCAGGCCGGTATCGCCGTATTCAACGCGCCTTACTCCAACACCCGCTCCGTGGCGGAACTGGTGCTTGCCGAATCGATCATCCTGCTGCGCGGCGTAGCCGAGAAGAGCGCCAAAGCCCATCGCGGCATCTGGCAGAAAAGCGCGAAGAACTCCTATGAGATCCGCGGCAAGAAGCTGGGTATCGTTGGCTACGGCAGCATCGGCTCCCAGCTGAGCGTACTGGCCGAAGGCCTGGGAATGCATGTCTACTTCTACGACGTCATCACCAAGCTGCCGCTGGGTAACGCCACCCAGGTCAGCTCCATGGCTGAACTGCTCGGCATGTGCGACATCATCACCCTGCACGTTCCGGAAACCGCCTCTACCCAGAACATGATGGGCCAGGTGCAGTTCGAGCAGATGAAAGATGGCGCCATCTTCCTCAACGCAGCCCGTGGCACCGTGGTGGATATCGAAGCACTCTGCGCTGCGCTGGATAGCGGCAAACTGCTGGGCGCCGCCGTGGACGTATTCCCGGTTGAACCGCGCAGCAACGATGACGAGTTCATCAGCCCGCTGCGTGAATTCGACAATGTTATCCTGACCCCGCACGTGGGTGGCTCCACCATGGAAGCCCAGGAAAACATCGGCTACGAAGTTGCCGAGAAGCTGGCCAAGTACAGCGACAACGGTTCTTCCATCACTTCCGTCAACTTCCCGGAAGTGGCACTGCCGGAGCACCCGCAGTCTCACCGTATTCTGCACGTTCACCAGAACATCCCAGGCGTGCTGTCGAAGATCAACAACGTTTTCTCAGACAACGATATCAACATCTCCGGTCAGTACCTGCAGACCAACGAGACTGTCGGTTACGTGGTCATCGATGTTGATGCCGACTACTCCCACGTCGCGCTGGAAAAACTGAGCGAAATCGACGGCACCATCCGCTGCCGCCGCCTGTTCTAATCGGTTATCCCGTGACTCTGAACGCCCGGCCTTAGAAAGTGCCGGGCGTTTTTATTTCCGCCTCCAGAAATGCCTGCAGCTGGTCAAATACCTCGCTCCGCCAAGGGTCTGCCTCGTTGATCAGATGATGTCGGGCCTCCTCGATAACTCTCTGTTCACCCTGCGGAAACAGCGCTTTCAGTACGCCCAGGTTATGCCGCCACTCCACCGTCGTATCCTCACTGCCCTGGAGCACCAGTGGACGCCAGGCACTGGGGCTGTGCCCCTCCACCCAGTTTATCCAGGTCAGCATGGCGCCAACCCAACCCACAGAGATCCATGCGTGCTGCAGAGGATCACCGGACTGGATAAACCGCAGGAACTCCGGGTCATGGGAGTTGGTCTGATAGAACCGCTTCACCCGCTTGAGCCAGGGACTCAGCCAGCGGTATTTAAAGCGGATGCTGCGCCACTGTGTCGGCCTGACCAGAGGCGCCAACAGCACGGGTCGATTCAGCTCGGCCGATGTCAGCCCGGTCTCGCGCAGCAGCAGCGTCAGGATAATGGCGCCACCGGTACTGTGTCCCACCAGGCTCAATGGATGAGAGAGCTCGGCGCGCAGTTGCCGCACCAATGCGGCAAGCTGATCCGTATAGCGAAAGAAATCGTCCACATCATGAGGTTCGCCCGCGGAGAGTCCATGTCCGGGAAGGTCGTAGATCACCAGATTCCAGCCCTGTTGAAACAACCGCTCCAGCAGAGGACGGGTCAGACCTGCGTGGTCCATGTAGCCATGCACCAGCAACACGGTTCCTTTGGCGCAAACCGGCTGAAAGAAACGCTGTACCACCAGTTCTGTGCCTGCCAGCTCCAGGCGACCTATCGCGTAATCGGCACGTTCCGCCAGGTCACTGAGGTTGTAACAGGCCAGGTAGGCCGCCAACTGGGGCTCTGCCGCTGGTGGCTCAAGCTGATCAGCCAGACAGGCTCTGACCCCGGCAGCGTCAAACCCGGGCGACGGGATATTCAGGCTATAGTCGCTCATGGCTGCTTCCCTATCCCTCTCGGCTCGACCACAATAGATAAAGGTACTCTTCCGTTACGCTGTCTCAAGGGAGCTGTTCACTCATATGGTTAACACGTTACGCCCAACTCAGGGGCTTTCACTGCTGTTCGGCTTGTTACTGTTCATTTTCGCCGGCATCAACAGCACCCAGGCGGCACTCCCCGCCAGCAGCGCCATCGCCTCACAGCTGGAAAAGCTGAAGCCGGATGATACCAGCCCCTCGACCCAGGCTCTGCGCGAAGCCTATGAAAAAACCAAGAGCGCCCTAGAATCGCTGCACGACCTGGAGCAGCGCACCCAGACGCTGAACGAACAGATCGCCCGCCAGCCTGAAGAGCTGCAGAAGCTGCGCGACCAGCTCGCCCAGCCGCCGCAGGAGCTGGATCTCAGCGCCGCTATTAATGATGTAGACCATCTTGAGCAGCAGGTTATCCAGACCAAGGCAGAATTGGTGCAGCAGGAGCAGCTGCGCGATGAGCTGGACAAGGCTGTACAGAAGAACGACGAGCAGCTGATCAACCTGCGGGCCGAACTGGCACACCTGAAGCAGAGTCCTCCGCCATCGGAGAACCTGGGCTCAGACCTGCCGGACAACCTGCGCGAAGCGCGCCGTACCCTGGAAGAGGTACTCACCCAGGAACAGGCCAAGCGCGCCCAGACACTGGAGCTGGAACTGCTGGTACTGCCCGGCGAGAACGAGCTGAGCCAGCTGAGGCTGGCCCTGGCACGACGCAAGGTCAGCCAGCTGTCGGATGCGCTCGACAAAATGCAGAGCGCCCTCGGCCGCCAGAGACGTGACGAACTCGAAAGCACCCTCGCCAGCGTTCAGCCTGCACCGGACGATCTGCCGGAGCCACTCGCCAAGGTCAGCCAACAGAACCAGAGCGACAGTGACGTTCTGCGCCGGCTGGTCCGCGACCTCGAAACCAGCAACAATCGTCAGCGCGATCTGGAGAGCCGGCTATCACAGATCGGCGAACGCTACCGCCTGGTGCAACAGCAGCTGGAACTAGATATTCCACAGCTCAGTGCCGATCTGCATCGTTTTGCCCGCCAGCTGATCCGCCCCATCGACCTGGAAACGACCCGTGCCGATATCAGCCGCCTGCGCCTCGCCAAGCTGAACGGCGACCGTGATCTGCTCAACACCAAACAGCTTAAGGCGGACCCACCGGACGAGGTCAAAGCACTGGACCAGGACGCCCTGGACCAATATGACCGGATTATGGAAAACCGTGTGCGTCTGCTGGAGCAGATCCAGCAGTCACGCCAGCAGCTGATCAATGTGCGTTCGCAGATGCTCAGTACCCAGCAGCAGATCAATGAGCAGTTACAGCAGGCACGCACTCTGGTAGATCAGCACCTGCTCTGGCAACCCACCATCGCCCCGATCAGCGGCCAGTGGCTGAGCGACCTGTTTCAGGGACTGGGTCAACTGCGCGATCGCCTGGCTGAGTTCAACAGTGAGATTTCCCTGCTGCGAGGCCAGCTCCCGTTCTGGCTGGTTATCGCCATTCCGCTGCTGTTAGCTGTGCTGTCGGTGATGCTGCGGCGCTATTTCAAGGCCAACCGGGAGCGCTGGCATGACAACATCGGCCGCGTTACCCAGGACCGCTTTAGCCGCACGCTGAAACTGCTGGTAGGCGCCCCGATCATCGCCGCTCCGATCCCTGTACTGGCGTTACTGCTGCACAGTGACCTCAACCCGGCACACCCGCTGCACGACCCGATCAGCCCGCTGCTCCTGGTTATCGCAGCTTTTGTGTTTATTGCTCAATGTATCCGTGGCTGGCTGACCACACCGTACGGGCTACTCAGCGCACACCTGGATATCCCGGTTCAGCTCTGCCGTATTCTCAACCGGGAGGTGCAGATTCTCTGCTTCGTCAGCCTGCCGTTACTGGCCGGACTGATCATTGCTGATGGTATCGAGGAGCAGGCTCTACTCTCCTCCGGCGGGCGGCTGCTGTTTCTGCTGCTGACGTTGACGCTGACCCGATTCTGGTGGGTAATGTGGAAAACCAGCAACGCTTTCAACCAGCTCTCCTCTGAGCCGAGATGGTGGCAGGATTCGCGCCTCTGGATCGGCGGTATGATCGGCTTCAACCTGGTGATGTTCGGGCTCGGCCTCGCCGGTTTCCTGTTCGGCGCCCTGTTCCTGATGCTGATTTTCGCAGTCGTCATTTTGCAGGTCGCCCTGGTGTTCATGTTTTACCGCCTGGGCGTTCGCTGGCTGCTGGTGGAAGAGCGCCGCCTGGCGTTCAAACAGGCGCTGGAAAAGCGCGCCGAACAGCTGGCCGCACGCGAAAACCAGGAGGAGGAAGCCCCAGTCGAGGAGAACTACTACGACCTCAAAACCATCTCGCTGCAGACCCGTACACTACTCAAAATCAGTAGCATCGCCCTGTTGGTGCTCGGCCTCTGGTTAACCATGGGCGATGCCCTGCCGACGCTGCATATTCTCGACCGGGTCCCCCTGTGGAACACCTACCAGAGCACACCCGATGGCCAGGTGCTTGAAGCGATCACCCTCGCCGATATTGCCGGCGGCCTGCTGATTCTGGGTCTGACGCTGTTGGCGGCCTACAACCTGCCTGGCCTGGTCGAACTGCTGGTGCTGCGTCATATCAACCTGACGCCGGGCAGTAACTTTGCCATCACCACGCTGCTGAAGTACTCCCTGATCCTGGTCGGCACCATGTCCGGTGTGAGTCAGTTCGGGCTGGAGTGGAGCAAACTGCAATGGCTGGTGGCCGCACTGGGTGTAGGTCTCGGTTTTGGTTTGCAGGAGATCGTGGCGAACTTCGTCTCAGGCATCATTTTGCTGTTCGAAAAACCGATCCGTATCGGCGATACGGTCACCATTGGCGATGTCACCGGCAATGTATCCCGCATCCAGATCCGCGCCACCACGCTGGTGGACTGGGATAACAAGGAAGTGATCATTCCGAACAAGACCTTTATTACCGAGCGGTTGATCAACTGGTCTCTGACCGACGCCACCACCCGTATCGTACTGACCGTGGGCGCCGCCTATGGCAGCGATACACAGAAGGTAAAAGAACTGCTGATCCAGGCCGCCGAGGAGCACCCCGAAGTACTGGAAGATCCAGAACCCAGCGCCTACTTCCGCGCCTTTGGAGAAAGCTCACTGGACTTCGACCTGCGCGTCTATGTGAGCCGCATGGAGGACCGAATTCCGGTCACCGACGGGCTGAATCATCGCATCGATCAGCTGTTCAAGGATGCCGGTATCGAGATCGCCTTCCCGCAGCTGGATGTGCATCTGTTCCGGACACCACCCAATGTGACCAAGTCCTGATACTGGAGTGAACAAAAAACCGCCGCAGTGTGCGGCGGTTTTTTGGGGTCGTAACCGACCTTAAAACCGGTACTTGAGGCTTGCCTGCAGGAAGCGCGGTGCGCCCGGGTAGACGGCCGTATCCCGGTCTGCCGCCAGGTAATACTGCTTGTCGAACACGTTCTTCAGCGCCAGGCCCATATCCATATTCGGACTCAGCTGGTAGCTGGCGGTCAGATCCAGGCGGCCAAAGCCCGGCAGTTCCAGTTCATTATCGCTGCTGCCGTAGCGGCGACTCTGGGCGAAGAACACGGCGCCAAGATCCAGCGCCTCGCTGGCCTTGTACTGCGCCTGCAGACTCAGCTGGTTATGCGGCGAGTTGAGGAATTCATTCCCCTCTTCGTTATCCGCAGTGTCCTGGTCGCCCGTGAGAATAACCGTATCCAGCAGCGTATAGCTTGCCTGCAGCGCCAGACGTGAAGTTGGGTTCCAGCCCAGTCCCAGCTCCGCACCGCGGCTGCGCACTTCACCCAGGGCTGCGCTGTAACCATCATCACCGCTGACGATCACGTTTTCCTTGTTGATCTGGAACAGCACCAGCTCGGCGTTCCAGTCAGCCGCCGGGGTGTAGTGAATTCCGACTTCGTACTGCTTGCCGGTCTCCGGATCGAAGGTGTTGCCATCGGCATCGGTATTGCTGACGGCACTGGTTTCGTAAGACTCAGAGTAAGAGCCGTGCAGACGCCAGTCGTTATTGAGCCGGTAGCTAAGCCCCAGAGTCGGGGTCAGAAAGTCTTCATTCGTTTCATAGAGCTCCGCTTCGTAAGACCGGCCGCTGACATTGGTGTACGCCTTGGCTTCCATCTCACGATGCTGCCAGTCATAGCGCAGCCCCGCCTGCAGATCCAGCTTATCGGTCAGGGCGATCACATCCTGGCCGTAGAGACTGTAGGTGTCGTAGGTAAACACCCGGTGCAGGCCATCGCCATTACTGATGCTGTCCAGATCGATGTAATCATGAACCGGGTTATACAGATCCAGATCCAGGGCGCTGTCGATGTTGCCCCAGTTAAGGCGATTAAAATCGTTGCGGGTGTAGGCGTAGCTGCCACCCAGCGTCAGGCGGTGGGCAATAGAACCGGTCATCACCTCACCAGTGAAGTAGGAGTCCAGCGAGTGGTTCTCCTGCTTGTTCAGCAGATGGCGGTAGGAACGTTTCACAGTGCCATCTCTCACCGAGCGGACCCAGAAGTTGGCGCGTTCATCTTCGTGCCAGACGCTGCGCCACTTGGTGACGTTGCTCCAGCCGTTACCCAGGTCACGATTGTAGGTCAGCGATGCCGAAACACCTTCATCGGTGGCATCGTTCTGTGGACCGAGATAGTTGGTGGTGATATCGGCCACCTGCTTGATATCGGAATCAGCCGCTACCAGACCGGACGGGTAATTGTAGTCGTAGCGGGTGACTTCAAACTGCGCCGTCAGTGACTGCCTGTCATCGATCAGCCAGGTCAGCATCGGCGCCAGGAAGTAACCGTCCTTGTCCTCATCGTCGCGAAACCCCTTATCGTCACGATATTCGCCGATCACCCGGTAAAGAACGTCTTTGCGGTCGCCCATCTCACCGGTGGAATCGAAGGAGAGCGCACTCTTACCCCAGCCGGCATCCGTATCGTCGCTGAGCCAGGCGCCGCCCTGCAGATCAATCTCGTTGTAACGCTCGGCCTGTGGTTTCTTGGTCACCAGGTTGATGGTGCCGCCCGGCTCCTGGCTGCCGTAGAACATGGAGCCCACGCCCTTCAGCACCTCCACGTCGTCCAGCAGAATAGCGGGCATGCTCTGATCTTTCAGCGCCCAGGCGTTCATGCCATCCATCTTGACGTTATCACGGGTCAGGCTGAATCCGCGTGAGACATAGTCGTAGTTGGTGCCACCACCGATACGATGGATACCCGAGATGGTGTCGATCGCCTCCGAAATATCGTTAACCTGCAGGGATTCGATCTTTTCTTTACCCACATTACCCAGGGTCAGCGACTGGCTGTCTGCCGGTGCTGCGCTCTTCATGGTGCCGCCCGGATCGGCATTAAGCGCATCAGCCTCGATCACCAGGGTGTCCAGATTTGTCACTGTCTCCGCCTGTGCGGGCAAGCTGATAGCCCCGATCACCAAAGCCAGGTTTTTTAGACGCGCGTTTTTTCCACGAGCGCTTTTTACACGGGCGGCATACTGCATCGCACCAAATCTCCAATTCAAACACGTACACAAACACGGCAATTCAAGCGATCCAGCTTTTATTGATCGACTAAAGTAGAAGTATTATCATTTGCATTATCGAAATAAGTCAAACCTCATGATTATCAAGTATTTTTTGTAAGGGCTTTTTCGTCCCATCCCGCCGCGCTGACCAAATCAGTCTCTCGGAGCTACTCAATGAAAGCAGTTTTCAAACACTGGATTATCAGATTCTGGCTGATTTTCGCGCTGCCCTTTTGCGCGGTGCAGGCGCAGGCGGGCGCAACCATAGAGATGCCCGGTTTCGGAGAGTTACAGCTGGAAGGAGTGCCCCAACGGATCGTGGCGCTGGAGTACCCCTTTGTCGACGCCCTGGCTACGCTTGGCGTCAAACCGGTGGGGGTAGCCGATGACAATGCGCCGGAGCGGCTGCTGCCGGAAATTCGTGAATCGATCGGCGGCTGGCAATCAGTGGGCACCCGCGCCCAGCCCAGCCTGGAAACCATCGCTGCGCTGAAACCAGACCTGATCATCGCCGATATAGATCGTCATGGTGCTGTCTACGCACAGCTGCAGAAAATCGCACCGACGCTGATCCTGCCCTCACGCCGCGCCAGCTACGCCGAAACCCTGAACTCGGAGCTGGTAATCTCCAGGGCGCTGGGCAAAGAGCAGCAGATGCAGACCCGCCTGGAAGCACATCAACAAACGATGGAGAAGTTCGCGACACAGCTGCCGCAGCAGACTGAGATTCAGTTCGCCGTCGCCACGCCCAAAAATCTGTACGCCCATGCCCCCGACTCCTTCATTGGCGGCCTGATCCGCACCCTGGGCCTCAGCGTGCCCAGCATTAACCGCAGTGACAGCGACGAAGTGCGCCAGATCGGCCTGGAACAGCTGCTCGCGTTTAATCCACCGCACTTGGTTATAGGCCGCTACAACGATGCCAATCTGCTCCAGCAGTGGCAGAAGCAACCGCTCTGGCAGTTGCTGAGTGCGGTACAGAACAATCACGTCTATCCGGTGGATGCCAATATCTGGGTGCGCGGCCCCGGCATACTCGCTGCCGAGCAGATGGCGGCCGATCTGGTCAGCCTGCTGGGACAGGGCTAGAGATGTCGCTGCCCTGGCCGGCCAAATACCTGGTCGCTGCACTGCTGCTTCTGGTCTGCGGCTGGGTATCGCTGTTTACCTGGTCGGCGCTGCCGATCACCGCGCATGAAGCCTTGAATGCGCTGATCGCGCCACAACCTGGCTCGGTGGTGCAGACCGTGGTGCTGGACCTGCGTCTGCCGCGGGTACTGATCGCCGCCATCGTCGGTGCCTGTTTTGCCGTAGCCGGCGCCGTAATGCAGGGGCTGACGCAAAACCCGCTGGCATCACCCGGGCTGTTTGGCGTTAACGCCGGCGCCGCCCTGGGTGTCGCCCTGGCATCGATCTTCATCAGCTGGCAAACCGATCTGCTGCTGCCTGGCGCAGCGGTTATCGGCGGTGGCTGCGCCTGGATGCTGGTGATGCTGCTCGGCGCCGCTTGGCAGCCCGGTGCCGAGCGTGGCCGGCTGATTCTGGCCGGGCTTGCGATCTCGGCACTATGCGCTGCGATCACCCGCGCCAGCATGATTCTGGCGGAAGAGCAGGCCCGCAGCGTGATCACCTGGCTAACCGGCAGCCTGGCCAACGTCGGCTGGGACGACTATTCACGACTCTGGCCCCTGGCGCTGATCGGCCTGCTGGCGGCGACGTTGCTGACGCCCGCACTAAACCTGCTGAGTATGGGCGAAGACCAGGCACGCAACCTGGGCCTGCGCCTGGGCCGCATCCGCCTGCTGGCGAGCCTGACCGCACTGGTGCTGGTGGCGGCCGCCATCGCCACCGCCGGAGCCATCGCTTTCGTCGGTCTGCTGGTGCCTCATATGGCCCGCGCCTGGGTCGGCCCCGACCAGCGCAAAGTGATACCTCTGTCGATGCTGCTGGGTGCGCTGCTGGTGGTGGCCGCCGATACATTGAGCCGCGGCGTCGTCTATCCCACCGAGACCCCGGCCGGCGCTATTCTGGCGCTGATCGGCGCACCCTTTTTCCTCTATATGATCAGGGCGCGTTCATGAATCCAGCGCTTCGCACCGGCCTGATACTCTGCTTTGCCGTTGCCGCCGCTGCGGCTATGAACCTGCAGCTGGGCGCGGTTAATCTGCCCTTCACCGCAGTACTCCTGGGTTTGCAGAGCGGCCATGAGAACTACTTCATTGTTCATGAACTGCGTCTGCCGCGACTGCTGCTGGCCCTGATCGTCGGCGCCAGCCTGGCCCTGGCCGGTGTACTGGTGCAGGGCGTGATCCGCAATCCGCTGGCATCGCCGGACCTGCTCGGCGTTTCCCAGGGCGCGAGCCTGGCGGCGGTGATCCTGATCGCACTCTACCCCGAGGTTTCCAGCCTCTGGCTGCCGGTGGTATCACTGCTGGGAGCCTTAGCCGCTGCGATGATTCTCTGGCTGCTCTGCGGCAGGCACGCCTCACCGATAAAGATCGCCATTACCGGCGTCGCCCTGGCGGCGTTTTATGCCAGCGCCATCGACTTTGTCATGCTGACCCGGCCGCAAAACCTCAACGACGCCCTGCTCTGGCTGACCGGCAGCCTCTGGGGCCGCAGCTGGGAGCAGCTCTGGCTGGTTCTGCCGGCGGTGGCGCTGATGCCGCTGGCGGTGGGACTCTGTCAGCGGCTTAACCTGAACAATCTCGGCGATGACTACGCCACTACTCTGGGCTCGGCTGTGCCGCAGACCCGGTTTATGGCGCTGGCTCTGGCCGTTGGCCTCACTGCCGCTTCGGTGGCCGTTTGCGGACCGATCGGCTTTATCGGCCTGATGGCGCCTCATCTGGCGCGCCGGCTCGTTGGCGGCCGACACCAGCGGTTGATTCCCGTGGTCATGCTCACCGGGGCGCTGCTGCTTCTGCTGGCAGACCTGGCCACCCGCATCATCAAACCGCCCATCGAACTGCCCGCCGGCATCATGACCGCTATTCTTGGCGGGCCTTACTTTATCTACCTGCTCAAGAAGGTGCGCTGACCATGCCGGATACCGCAAACGCACTGCTGTGCACCGAAAACCTCTGCGTCGGTTACGGCGAGCGGCCGATTCTGCAGGATGTGTCCCTGCGCATCCCCCACGGCAAGATCACCGCACTGCTCGGCCCCAATGGCTGCGGCAAGTCGACCCTGTTGAAAACCCTGGTACGTCTGCTGACACCGCAAAGCGGCCGGGTCAGCTGGAAAGGTGAAGCGCTGCATCGCCTGCCATCGCGTCAAGTAGCACGGCAACTGGCGCTGCTGCCGCAGACCCAGCCGATTCCGGAAGGTATTCGGGTGAGGGAGCTGGTCGCCTATGGGCGCAGTCCCTACACCGGTTTCTGGGGCAAGCTGAGTGCTGAAGACAGGGATGCGGTTGCCAGCGCCATGAGCGCCACCGGCATAGAGCCGCTGGCGGACCGGCTCGTTTCGGAACTTTCCGGCGGACAGCGCCAGCGCGCCTGGCTCGCCACCACCCTGGCACAGGACACCGACTACCTGCTGCTGGATGAGCCCACCACCTACATGGACCTGAACCATCAGGTCGAGCTGATGCATCTGTTGCGACAGCTAAATCAGCGCGGCAAAACCGTCATCAGTGTTCTGCACGATATCAACCAGGCCAGCCGCTACTGCGATCACCTGGTGGTGATGCACCAGGGGCAGATCGTTGCCGAGGGCAAGCCGGATGCAATCCTGACCCCTGAACTGCTGCGCCAGGTGTTCTCCGTGGATGCGGAGATCCATACCGACCCTCTGGCAGGCACGCCCATGTGTGTTGTGAGATGAGCACTTGGTTAAATAAAAGCGCGAACTAAGCGCGCTGATTAATAAACGCGTGATACTGGCATAGTCTCGGCAACATCCCTGAAACGCCCTGTTCATCCATTGATGCGTGCCATTTGTGGCACTGGCACAGCGTTGAAAACGCTAATGAACCATTTGTTTCAGAATAATATTTATAGGATCATATGAAACAACCCCGCCCGCTATTGAGGCTGATCAGCGGCTTTTTCCTAGTAAAAAAACAACAAAAACACGCGCTAAAATCTGAAAAAACGGCGTAATCGTGTTGCCAAATAACACGAAAACCTCCTTTTTCATACTTTAGGCCAAGAGGGGTTACATCTGCGCCGAATTGCGCTATTTTCGCATTGCACAATGCAACCCTGCATTCGTAACCCAATTTCTGGCCACGCAGCCTCGCAGGAGCCGGGAGACTATAAACACGAAAAAGAGGCAGTCCTCATGAGTCAACGCGTACAGGTTGGCGGCCTTCAGGTCGCTGAAGATCTCTATAACTTCATCAACAATGAAGCCCTGCCGGGCACAGGCGTGGATGCGGACGCCTACTGGGCGGCATTTGATGCCATCGTGCACGACATGGCACCGCGTAACCGTGAGCTGCTGGCCAAACGTGACGACCTCCAGGCGCAGATCGACGAATGGCACCGCCAGAACCGCGGTGAGTTCGACTTCACCGCCTACACCCGCTTCCTGACCGAGATCGGCTACCTGCTGCCGGAAGGCGAAGACTTCAAGGCCACCACCAGCAACGTAGACCCCGAGATGGCCACCATGGCGGGCCCGCAGCTGGTCGTGCCGGTGATGAACGCCCGCTACGCGCTGAACGCGGCCAATGCCCGCTGGGGTAGCCTCTACAACGCTCTGTACGGCACCGACGCCATCTCCAACGAGGGCGGCGCCGAAGCCGGCAGCGCCTACAACCCGGTGCGCGGCGCCAAGGTTATCGCCTTCGCACGCAAGTTCCTCGACGACTACGCGCCACTGGAACAGGGCTCCCACAAGGACTCCACCGCTTACAGCATCAACAACGGCAAGCTTGTCGTCACCCTGGCTGATGGCAGCGAATCCGGCCTGAAAGACCCGTCACAGCTGATCGGTTTCAACGGCGACGCTGCCCGCCCCGACGCTATCGCGCTGGAGCATAACGGCCTGCACTTCGAGATCCAGGTCGACGCCGACGATATGATCGGCAAGACCGATGCCGCCAACGTCAAAGATATCCTGATGGAATCGGCGCTCAGCACCATCATGGACTGCGAAGACTCCATCGCCGCCGTCGATGCCGAAGACAAGGTACTGGTTTACCGCAACTGGCTGGGCCTGATGAAGGGCGATCTGACCGAAGAGGTCAGCAAGGGTGGAAAAACCTTCACCCGCCGCATGAACCCGGATCGCGTTTACACCAGCCCGAACGGTGGCGAAGTGGCGCTGAAGGGCCGCAGCCTGATGTTCGTGCGTAATGTGGGTCACCTGATGACCAACCCGGCGATCATCGACAAGGACGGCAACGAGATTCCGGAAGGGATCCTGGACGGCCTGGTCACCACGCTGATCTCCGTGCACGACGTCAAGGGCAACGGCCAGTTCCGCAACACCGTTACCGGCTCTATCTACATTGTTAAGCCGAAGATGCACGGTCCAGAAGAGGTTGCCTTCACCAACGAACTGTTCGCCCGTATCGAAGACGCGCTCAACCTTGATCGTTACACCATGAAGGTGGGGATCATGGACGAGGAACGCCGTACCACGGTGAACCTGAAAGAGTGTATCCGCGCCGCCAAGGAGCGCGTGGTGTTTATCAACACCGGCTTCCTCGACCGTACCGGCGACGAGATTCACACCTCCATGGAAGCGGGCCCGATGATCCGCAAGGGCGATATGAAAGGCGCCGCCTGGATCAAGGCCTACGAAGACTGGAACGTGGACACCGGCCTGGCCTGCGGCCTCAGCGGTCGTGCCCAGATCGGTAAGGGTATGTGGGCGATGCCGGACCTGATGGCCGGCATGCTGGAAGCCAAGATCGGCCACCCGCTGGCTGGCGCCAACACCGCTTGGGTGCCGTCACCGACCGCCGCTACCCTGCACGCGCTGCACTACCACAAGGTGGACGTGTTCGCCCGTCAGGAGGAGCTCAAGTCCCGCCCACGTGCGGCACTGGAAGATATCCTTACCATTCCGGTGGCGCAGAACCCGGACTGGAGCGCAGAGCAGATCCAGGAAGAGCTCGACAACAACGCCCAGGGTATTCTCGGCTATGTGGTGCGCTGGGTTGACCAGGGTGTCGGCTGCTCCAAGGTGCCGGATATCAACGATATCGGCCTGATGGAAGACCGCGCCACCCTGCGTATCTCCAGCCAGCATATCGCCAACTGGCTCCACCATGGCGTCTGCTCTGAAGAGCAGGTGATGGAAACCATGCAGCGTATGGCCGCGGTTGTGGACCGCCAGAACGAAGGCGACGCCGCTTACCGTCCGATGGCTGCCGGTTTCGACGGCTCCGTCGCCTTCCAGGCCGCCTGCGACCTGGTACTCAAGGGCCGCGAACAGCCGAACGGCTACACCGAGCCGGTTCTGCACCGTCGCCGCCAGGAAGCCAAGGCCAAGTTCGGCGGCTAAGTTCAGCGGCTAAGTTGAACGCCTGAGCTTAAGCTGATGAAAGCCCCTCTCTCGCCGGAGGGGTTTTTTGTTTGTAGATAGCAGCAAAAAGCCTCCTTTTCGACGCACAGCTTTGCAAAACTTAACCTCATTCCCTGTAAGGCTTAAGGTTCGTTTAAGACACCCTGCCTAATCTGGTTCCCGTCAACTTACTCAACGAGGAACCAACAATGAAAAAATTTCTCGCTCTCGCCGCGATCGCTTTTGGTGCCGTCTCCAGCAACGCTTTTGCCAAGGATCTTTGCGATGTTCCTGAAGAGCAGTGGCAGAGCATGGAAGCCTTCGAACAGGCGATCACCGACAAAGGCTGGAAGATCAAAAAAGCCAAGGTCGATGACGGCTGCTATGAAGTCTACGGCTGGGATGAAAACGGCGAAAAGGTAGAAGCCTACTTCAACCCGAAGACCTTTGAACTGGTCAAAATGGACGACTAAGCAGGGGACGCTCAAATGAAAACCACCGTCAAAGTCTGGGATCCGATGGTCCGCATCTTTCACTGGTCGCTGGTGACCTGCTTTGCGGTGGCCTGGCTCAGTGCAGATGAATGGCAGGACCTGCATGAGGTCGCGGGTTATACCGTGATGGGCCTGATCGCCTTTCGCATCCTCTGGGGTCTGGCGGGCCCGCGCTACGCCCGCTTCCGCCACTTTATCCACGCCCCTTCACGGGTGGTCGCCTATCTGAAGGATATCTGCAAGGGACGCGAAGCCCGCCATATCGGCCATAACCCGGCCGGAGGCATGATGGTGCTGGCGCTATTGCTGGGGCTGTCGCTGCTCACCTTCACCGGCTGGCTCTACACCACCGACCAGTTCTGGGGCGAAGACTGGGTTGAGGAAACCCATGAGTTTCTCGCCAATCTGCTGCTGATGCTGGCCGGTTTGCATCTGGCCGGGGTGATCCTTGCCAGCGTGCGTCACCGGGAAAGCCTGGTCAAAGCGATGCTCACCGGCCGCAAGCGCGCGCCTTCCGACAGGGATATCGCCTGATGCAGTAATGTCACAACCGGCGTGGTCAATCCGCGCCGGTCTGTTTTACACTCGGGAGACCACAGCAGTAATCTGGGATCTCCGGCGTTGAAAATCACCCTTCTCGGCACCTCTTCCGGTGCACCGACCAAGCAGCGTAACCTCAGCGCCACCGCCGTACAGCCGGAAACTGGCAAACCCTGGGTACTGGTGGATTGCGGCGAAGCGACCCAGCATCAGCTGCTGAAAACACCGCTCTCGCCCCATCGGCTGGAAACAATCCTGATCACCCATATTCACGGCGATCACTGCTACGGCCTGCCGGGACTGCTGGCCTCCTGTCAGCTCACCGGTCGTACCGCGCCGCTGACACTGATCGGCCCTCGCGCAGCCTGGGATTTTATCAACGCTGTCATCCAGACCACCGAGCTTTATCTGGCGTATCCGCTGGAGTTCATCGAAGTATCTGAAACCCTGTCCCATGAAGCCGCGGGCTTTCGCATTACCGCCTCACCACTGAGCCACCGTACCCAGTGCTGGGGTTACCGAATAGAGGAGCTGGATGTACCGCTGCAACTGGATGTGGAACGGCTGCATGCAGAAGGCGTGGCTGCAGGGCCAGCCTACGCCAGCCTGCAGCGCGGTGAGGATGTGCAGCTGGATGATGGCAGAACGCTGCTAAGTGCCGACTACACCCAGCTGTCGCGTAAGCCCCGGGTGGTGGTTATCGCCGGCGATAACGATACGCCGGAATGTCTTGGTGCCGCCTGTGATCAGGCGGATCTGCTGGTCCATGAGGCCACCTACACCGAAGAGGTGCTGCAACAGGTGGGCCCGGAACCCCAGCACTCCAGTGCACGACGTGTCGCCGCTTTCGCCGAGCAGGCCGGTATCCCCAACCTCCTGTTGACCCACTTCAGCCCACGTTATGCCTACGCCTCAAAGCGCCCCATCGGTAAACGATCCGGCGGGCACCGCATCGGTGAAATACAGCAGGAAGCCAAGCAGCATTACTCAGGCCACCTGGAGCTCGCCGATGACCTGGACCGCTGGCTGCTCAGCCGCCAGGGGATGCTGCTGCCACTCTGAGCGGTCGACAGCAGCAGGAACAGATAAGAATCAGATAGCGCGGTCGAAATAGAGATCCAGACGTGTTATATCCGCGACCTCGTTCAGGTAACTGCGCACCGGCTCAGGCCACTCTAGCCCCTTAACCAGGGTCAGGCTGCGCAGCATCGGGAAGATCATCACGTCATCCCAGCTCAACCGGCCTGCTCTCTCGGAGGGCAGCGTCAGTGTCGGCAGATTGGCCAGCGCCTGGTTAACCGGCGGCAGATATTCATCGGTCTTGGCAAAAGCCTCTTCAAACGTTTCGCCAATCATCGCTTCTTTTTTGCCGCGGAAATAATCGCGGGCGCCGTCGGTGGCGAACTCCGGCAGACCAATACGGGTAATACGGGCGAAGTTCAGTTTCCAGTTGGCCGGCTGCGCGGCGGAAAACGCTTCGGAGAACTGCTCAGCCAGGGCTGTTTGCGGCAGAATGACCCGCTCAGCATCACCGATCTCATCCAGTTTCTGGCAGATATCCAGGCTTTCACCGATCACCTGGTCACTGTGCTGAAGCACCGGCAGCATTTTCTTGCCGATCAGTTCAAAACAGGTCTGCTCATCATCGTTCAGCAAGACTTCACGCTGAAAAGGCACCTTTTTGTAGCCTGCCACCATGGTCGCTCGCACGCAGAATGGGCAGTGATCGTAGATGTAGATGCGCGTCATATCGTCTATCCCTGTGCATATTTCGTTCAAAACCGATATACATATCAAAACATGTTTGCCCCCCGTTTTTCCAGCGAGCTACCGGCGTAAGAAATAATCCAAAACGGCTTTGTTAGAGTAAAAGAATCGTTAGAGTAAAAGAGTGCTTAGAGTAAACCTGTAATTGAGAGTGCGCGCCTGAAGACGCTCTGCTGGAGGAAACCCATTGAGTCAGTCCGTTAACGCCCTGCTTGAGTTTGTGCAACGCTATCCGCGGCTGCTGGTGCTGACCGGCGCCGGTATCAGTACCGACTCGGGCATTCCCGATTACCGGGATCGCAACGGTGAGTGGAAACGCAAGCAGCCGGTTCAGCACGGCGACTTCATGAACAGCCACACCACGCGCCAGCGCTACTGGGGACGCAGCCTGATCGGCTGGCCGGTGATCCAGCAGGCACAGCCCAACAACGCCCACCGCGCACTGTCAGCGCTGGAGCAGCGTGGCCACGTGGAGCTGCTGGTCACCCAGAACGTGGATGGACTGCACCAACGCGCCGGTTCCAGCGCCGTCATCGACCTGCACGGCCGTGCCGGCGATGTGATCTGCATGAGTTGCGACTTCCACTGCAGTCGCGATGCTGTGCACCAGCGCTCGGCGCTGATGAACCCCGACTTCATGCAGTACACCGCAACCAGCGCGCCGGATGGCGATGCGGATCTTGAAGTGGATTTCAGTGGTTTCGACGTGCCCCAGTGCCCCGAATGCGGCGGTATTCTGAAGCCCGATGTGGTGTTTTTTGGCGATAACGTACCCAAAGCCCGGGTCCATGAATCCTTGGACGCCCTCACCCGCGCCGATGCCCTTCTGGTTATAGGTTCTTCGCTGATGGTCTATTCCGGCTTTCGTTTCTGCCGCCGCGCCAAGGAGCAGTCCAAGCCGATGGCGGCGCTCACTCTGGGACGCACACGGGCCGACGAACTACTCGATCTGAAACTGGATGAGCCCATAGTGCCGACACTGGAACAGCTGCTGGCATCACTGAACGGGCCACCGCCTCAGAAAGAAGCGCCCAGCGAGGTGATACTGGCAAAGTAAGCCCCGGATATCAGAGCGGCGAACAGCACCGCTGTTTCCGTCAGCTCGATCAACGCACCGGCGGTGTCACCGGTAGCGCCGCCAAGCCGCGCCAGCATCGCCCGCCGGGCAAGCCAGAACAGCAACGCCGGCAGCGCCAGCCAGAGCCAGCCCGCCATCAGCGCTACCAAACCAACTCCGACACTGATCAGATAGACCGGCTTGCGCTCTAGTCCGGCGAGCATAGCGCTGGCGATTCCACCACGGGAGGCATAGGGCGTGGTACCCAGCAACAGCAGGGCCGCGGCACGGCCTGCCAGTGGCGCCAGCAGCAGCGCAAAGCCCTGCCCCACCGGCAGCAGCGCCATCAACAAGCTCCATTTCAACAGCAGTTGCAGCAGCAGTGCGATAACGCCGGTGGCGCCGATATGGGGGTCTTTCATGATCTTTAACGTGCGCTCTCGATCGCCCAGGCCACCCATCCAGCCATCGGCACTGTCGGCCAGGCCATCCAGGTGCAGTCCGCCGGTGATCACACACCAGACCAGCAGTACCAGCGCCGCCTGAACCTGCCCCGGCAGCGCCATCGTCAATGCAGCGCAAAGCCAGAGCAGTCCCCCGATCAGCAGGCCGATCAGCGGGTAGTAGAGCATCGCCAGCCCCTGGGTGCGCTGATCCGGCACGCCGTCCAGGCGCACCGGCACCTGGGTCAGAAACTGCAGCGCACAGAGAAACGCCTGCTGATGCCGCTTTAAGCCATTCATATACTCATCGCCTGAACAGATGCAGGGAGCCGTGGGAGACATCGTAGTTAAACATGCGGGCAACCGGCTGACGCTGCATGATGCAGCGGATCGCGCGGATCACTCCGCCGTGGCAGACAAGTAATACTGGGCCGTCATAGGTCGCCTCTATATCTTCCAGCGCGCTGCTGAGTCGCTGGAAAAACAGCGCCAGCGATTCGCCCTGCGGCGGTGGATAACACCAGGGGTCTTTCCAGAAATTCTCCAGCGCCCGCGGTGCCGCATCGTATACCTGTTGGCCGGTCATGCCATCCCAGTCGCCAAAATCGTATTCGGCCAGGCGCGGTTCTATCGTTAGCTGATCCTCAGCAGCCCAGTACTGGGCAAACTCGGCACAACGACGCAGCGGTGAGCTGATCACCGCCTCAAACTGCGCAGGCTGGTAATCGCCCAGCCCCTGCTGCATCTGCTGCCAGCCAAGCTCGGTCAGCGCCGCATCGGTGCGGCCCAGATAACACTGCCCCGCCTCGGTAAGGCCATGGCGCAGCAGATAGATACGCTGGCTCACCGCTCGCTCCCGGAAACTGCCGCCTCGGCGAAGGTGGCCATGCCGTTGTGCAGCGTACAGGCCATGCGCAGCAGCGGCACCGCCACGGCGGCACCACTGCCCTCGCCGAGTCTGAACCCCAGGTCCAGCAGCGGCTTCGAGGGCAGCGCCTCCGCCAGCAGGCGATAACCCGGCTCGGCGGAGCGGTGCGCGAAGAACAGCCAGTCTTCACAACCGGGCTGAATACGACAGGCCAGCAGCGCAGCGACGCTGCAGATATAACCATCGACCAACGCAGGCACACCGAGCTTGGCGCAGTGCAGGTAGGCACCGGTGAGCGCCGCCAGCTCGAAGCCCCCCAGACGGCGCAACAGCTCCAGCGAGTCGTTAGAGTGCGGCTGATGCAGCGCCAGCGCCTGCTCCACCACCTTAACCTTATGCAGTACTCCGGCGTTATTCAGGCCGGTGCCGGGCCCCACCGTTTCGGCCGCAGAACAGCCTAGCAAAACGGCCGATAGCGCCGCTGCCGGTGTGGTATTGCCGATACCCATTTCGCCGCCGATAAAGAGGTCCGCCCGACCTTCACCGGCAAGCGTATCCACCGCCTCACGTCCGACCAGCAGCGCCGCTTCCAGCTGTTCCTCGGTCATGGCCGCTTCCTGGGCCAGATTTCCGCTTTGCGGCGCGATAATGCGTGGCTCAACACCGGCCAGTGCCGGCAGCGGCTCGACCGTGCCCAGGTTATAGACCCGCAGTTCGGCACCCAGCGCTTTTGCCAACACACTGATCGCCGCACCGCCTGTGGAAAAGTTAGCGATCATCTGCGCAGTCACCGCCTGTGGAAAAGCGGATACACCCTCGGCGGCAACACCATGGTCGGCGGCGAACACCGCGATGGCCACACGATCCAGCGTGGGTTTATCGCGCCCCTGCATGGCGGCCAGGCGCACGGCGATATTTTCCAGCTCGCCCAGGGAGCCGGGCGGTTTGGTCAGTTGCTGCTGCCGCTCCTGCGCCTGTTCGCGGGACGCCTGATCTAGAGTCGCCAGCGGCTGTTCAAGCCAGCCGATAAAGTCATCACCGTAGAGAGCCGGATCGATCACAGTTTCTCTCCTTTTACCGTCAACGGTAGCCCCGCCACCGTCAAAACCACCTGGTTGGCCACCGCCGCCACCGCCTGGTTGAGCCAGCCCGCCTCATCGACAAAGCGCCGGCTCAGCTCACCCATAGGCACCACGCCCATACCGGTTTCATTGGTCACCAGAATCACTTCACCCTTTGCGTTAGCCAGCGTGGTGTAGAGCAGCTCGCGCTGCTCTTGGATATCAGCCTCGGACAACAGCAGGTTGGTCACCCAAAGCGTCAGGCAATCTACCAGCAGGCAGCGTCCTGGTTGCTGCAGCCGCCTGATCGTTTCCACCAGTCGCAGCGGCTCCTCAACGGTCTGCCAGTGATCCGGGCGGCGTTCACGGTGCAGCGCGACACGCTCACTCATCTCTCCATCGCCGGTTTGCGCGGTGGCGATATAGATCACCTCCAGCCCAGATTCTTCGGCGAGGCGCTCCGCCAGGGTGCTTTTGCCGCTGCGGGCGCCGCCGGTTATCAGTCGTATCATCAAGCCTCCTCCGCTGCGCCTTCCAGATCGAGCAGGGCAAACAACCGCTCCAGATCCAGATTCTCTTCCACGCTATCAGCGAGCCGGTCGATGGCGGCCTCATGCAGCGCGTAATAATCGATACTTTCTGCCCGCTCCAACCCGGCCCAGCTCAGCAGCTCACGGGTGGCCTCGGCGGACTCAAACAAACCATGAAGATAGCAGCCGGCTACCTGGCGATCTTCTGACACAGCGCCATCGACGCCGTAGTCCAGGGTCACCAGCGGCTCAAAATCGGCATCGACCCGGGAGACGCCACAGTGGATTTCATAGCCCTGCACCGGTACGGCCAGACCGTTGATATTCAACCGGCCACTGCAGTTACGCAGCGCCTTCTGCTGCGCCAGTTCTGTGGTCAACGGCAGCAGATTAAGCCCCGCACTCGAGCCAGGATCGCTCTCCATCCCCAGAGGATCGGCCACCTCGCGACCCAGCATCTGGTAACCGCCGCAGATTCCCATTACCTTGCCGCCGTAGCGCAGGTGGCGCTGGATATAGCGGTCCCAGCCCTGGGCGCGCAGCCACTCTAGATCGGTGCGTACCGCTTTCGAGCCGGGCAGAATCAGCAGGTCAGCGGCGGGCTTTTCATCATCGGTGCCAACGAACGTCAGGCGCACCTGGGGGTGCTGGCGCAGAGGGTCGAAATCGGTGTGGTTGCTGATATGCGGCAGCACCGGCACCACTACGTTCAATGCATCGCCGGCCTTATCTGCATCCGGCTCGCGACTGATCGCGTCTTCCGCCTCGATATGCAGGCCGTGCAGGTAAGGCAGCACGCCGAGGACAGGCTTGCCGGTGCGCTGTTCCAGCCAGTCCAGACCCGGCTGCAGCAGTGCGATATCGCCACGGAAGCGATTGATCACAAAACCTTTTATCCGCGCCTGTTCAGTTGAGCTCAGCAGCTCCAGGGTGCCGACCAGGTGGGCGAAGACTCCGCCCTTGTCGATATCGGCAATCAGGACCACCGGGCAGTCCACCCTCTCGGCGAAGCCCATATTGGCGATATCGCGATCGCGCAGGTTGATCTCGGCGGGAGAGCCTGCGCCCTCGACCAGTACCGAGCGGTATTGCTGTGTCAGCCGCGTATGGGAGTCGGCCACAGCCTGCCAGGCCACCGCCTTGTAATCGTGGTATCGGCCCGCTTCCATGTTATCCACCGCCTTGCCGTGGATGATCACCTGGGCGCCGGTATCGGAGCAGGGCTTGAGCAGCACCGGGTTCATATCAATATGGGGCGCTAGTCCGCAGGCCTGGGCCTGCACGGCCTGGGCCCGGCCGATCTCGCCGCCTTCCGCGGTCACGGCGCTGTTCAGCGCCATATTCTGCGGCTTGAACGGCACCACGCTGATGCCGCGGCGTTTGAGTACCCGGCAGAGCCCCGCCACCAGCGTGCTTTTGCCCGCATCGGAGGTGGTACCCTGCACCATCAAGGTGTCTGTTCTCATACCTGTATCTGACTCTCTGCGGCGGTGGCCTCGGTCAACGACCGGGCCAGATGACGCCATTCATGTTCATTGCCCGGCAGACCGAATCTCAGGCTTGAATATGGCTCGAAGTAACGCACCAGTATCCCCTGCTTCGCCAGACGGTGCGCCAGCTCGGCGGCATTGTCGATCTGTACCGTCACGAACAGACCGGTGCTGGCTATCCGTCTACCCGGAAGACTCCCCGGAAGATCCTCCAAAGCCTCCTCAAGCAGCCTCACCAGGCGCTGACGACTGCTATCCAGCCAGCTGCGTGCTTCCTGCTGCCAGCTCGTATCCCCGAGCGCTCGGGTTGCCAGCCAGCGCGACGGGGTGGCTATAGACCAGTGGCCGATGGCACGACTCAGCATCTGGCGTATCTCTGCATCGGCAAACAGAAAGCCGACACGCAGGCCGGCCAGACCGAAAAATTTACCCAGGGAACGCAGTACGATCAGGCCTTTCGACATCGCGGGCTGGATCATGCTCTGCTGAGGCTCGGTATCGAGAAAGGCTTCATCGATCACCAGCCAGCCGCCCCGCGCCGCCACCTGTTGATGCCATCGAGCCAGAGTCGCGCGATCAAAACGCACCGCGCTGGGATTGCAGGGGTTGATCAGTACCAGGCAGTCAAAACGGTGCAGCTCGATCTCTATCTGCTCCGCAGCCAGCCGCTCAACCTGGTGTCCGTTCAGCTGCCAGTGGAAAAGGTGTTCTTCATAACCCGGCGCGATCACGCCAACCCGGGACTCGCCAAACAGCTGTTGGCGGATGCGGGGCAGCTCGCGAATCGCTTCCTGCGAGCCTGCCACCGGCACCAGCTCGGCAGAGCCGTAATAACCGGCGGCGGCCGCTTCCAGCTCGTCGTCATTTTCCGGCAGACGCATAAAGGTCTGGTTATCGATCAACGGTATGGTCCAGCCGCAGGGGTTGATGCCGGTAGAAAGGTCGATCCAGCGCTCCAGCGGTATCCTATACTCCGCCGCGGCTCGTCTCAGCCGGCCACCGTGCTCTGGCATTTGAACTTGGGCCTGTGGCAACGTTTGTGCCGGTAAACCCGGGTTATCCATGAAAAACTCCTGCGGCGAGAATCCAGCCAAACTGTATCAGGCTTATCACCACGAGCCAGAACAGAACGCTGTATCGGAGCAGTTTAAGGGATCGATCCAGGTCCTCACAGGCCGCCGGCCGCCCCTCTCCCAGGATCGGTTTATTCACCAGGGTGCCGCGATAACGGGTCGGCCCACCGAGTTGCAGACCCAGCGCACCAGCACCGGCGGCCATCACCGGCCCACCATTCGGGCTGTCATGCTGAGGTGCCTGCAGCCGCCAGCAGCGCAGGGCGCGACGGGTCTGTCCACACAGTGCGTAACTCAGGGCGGTGAGTCTGGCGGGCAGGAAGCCGGCCAGGTCATCAAGCCGGGCAGCGGCCCAGCCGAAATAGAGGAAACGTTCGCTGCGGTAACCCCAGCTGGCATCCAGAGTATTGATCAGCCGGAACGCCAGCGCCCCCGGGGCCCCAAAAACACAGAACCAGAACAGCGCGCCGAACACCGCATCATTGCCGTTTTCCAGCACCGACTCCACGGCGGTGCGTTCGATCTCCAGCGTCGCTTCGTCGCGGCTGCAGATCATGGCGGTACGGCGACGGGCCTCGGGTTCATCCCCCTGCTTCAGGGCGCGACGAATCGGTTCTATATGGTCGCCCAGGCTTTTAAAGCCCAGGGTAAACCAGAGCACCAGCGGGGATAGCAGCCATTGCAGCAGCGGCCACTGCATCAACCAGACACAGATAAGGACAGGTGGGGCGACCAGCAGAAGCAGCACCACTAACCCGGTGATCCGCCGGCGAAAATCGCTGCCCTTGTTCAGACGCCGTTCAAGCCAGCCGGTACAGCGGCCAAAGCCGACAAGTGGATGCCAGCGTCGCGGCTCTCCCAGCCAAAGATCGATCAGCACCCCCGCCCACAGCAGCAGCGCCGTCACTCGCGATGACCTGCCCCGGGCCAGGCGTTCTCTGCCAGCAGCTCGGTCAGCGGCACGGCGCTGGCCCACCCCTCTTGCTCCAGCATCGGCATCTCATAGAACTTATCCACCGGACCGATACAGAGAACCGCCACCGCTTTGCTGCCTTCAGGCATCTTCAGCAGCGAGCCCATGGCCACCGGGTCGAACAGGGAAACCCAGCCAACGCCTATGCCTTCGGCACGGGCGGCCAGCGACAGGTTCTGGATCGCGCAGGCCACCGACGCCAGATCCATCTCCGGCAGGGTACGACGGCCAAAAATATGCTGTTCACGCTGATCCATCAGCGCCACCACCAGCAGCTCGGCGCAGCGGTCAACGCCCTCCACTTTGAGGCGCAGAAACTCAGACTCACGCTCATCCAGCGCCTTGGCCGTGGCCTGGCGCTCCTGCTCGATCAGCCCCCGGATCTTGCGGCGCAGCGCCGGGCGGGTGATACGGATAAAACGCCAGGGCTGCATCAAGCCTACGCTGGGCGCCTGATGGGCGGCCTGCAGCAGGCGCTCCAGCACCTCGGGCGCCAGCGGTTCATCGGCAAAGTGGCGCATATCACGTCGTTCACGAATGGCGCGATAAACCGCCGCCCGCTCCTGTTCACTGAATGATTGACTCATGGTCGAAATAGCGCCGCTATGGCAGAGGGGTTGGATGGAAAATAGCTGTGGATGTAACTGGCTGTCATGCGGCCGATACGGTAAACCGGCTCGGCGGCGCGACGACCGTTGGGGCACTCGCCCCGGGCAATCGGTTCCAGCGACGTCTCCAGGCTGGAGTGATGGAAGGTGTGGCCACGCAGCTCACCCTCCGGCAGGCTGACACGTTGCAGCCCCAATGCAGCAAATCGCTTCTGCATCTGCGCCCTGGCCGGCAGCAGACCACAGAGATTTACCGGTTCGCCATCCAGCGGCGCCAGGGACTCGGTCAGCCAAAGCATACCGCCGCACTCCGCCAGCAGAGGCTTGTCGGCCGCCACATGGGCGCGGATCTGCGCAGTCAGCTCCGTATTTGCGGATAGCTGCGACAGGTACAGCTCGGGGTAACCGCCAGGCAGGTAGAGGCTGTCTACCTCAGGTAGCGCCTGGTCAGCCAGCGGCGAGAAAAAGCTGAGCTTGGCGCCCATCTGCTCTAAAAGAGCCAGGTTCGCCGGATAAATAAACGAGAATGCGCCGTCCCGGGCCACACCGATACGGACGCCGTCCAACAGGCGCGGCACCGCTTCGCAGCGCTGCGGCTGGAAGGTCACCGGAGCGGGCAGATCACTGCCTGCACTGCGGGCGATCGCCTCGGCCGCCGCATCGAGACGGGCATCCAGGTCAGCGATTTCATCCCCCTGCACCAGACCGAGATGTCGGCTCGGCAGGGTAAAGGCTTCATCGCGACTCAGAGCGCCATACCAGTGCATTCCGGCAGGCAGGGATTCGGCCAGCATGCGGCCATGGCCTTCACTGCCGACACGGTTGCCAAGCACACCACTAAAACTGAGCTCCGGGCGATAGCTGGCCAGACCGTGCGCCAGCGCGGCAAAGGTCTGCGCCATACCGCCGGCATCGATCACGCCCAGCACCGGGATGCCAAAGAGCACCGCCAGATCAGCGCTGCTGGGGGTGCCGTCGTAAAGCCCCATCACCCCTTCGATCAGGATCAGGTCCGCCTCGCCGGCGGCTTCCCAGAGCAGCTGTTTGCAGTGATCGGCCCCACCCATAAACAGGTCCAGCTGCAGCACTTCCTGGCCGCTGGCCCGGGCCAGAATCATCGGGTCGAGAAAGTCGGGGCCGGTCTTGAACACACGCACCCGACGCCCGGCGTTGCGGTGCATCCGCGCCAGTGCAGCAGTGACGGTGGTCTTGCCCTGCCCCGATGCCGGAGCCGACACCAGCAGAGCCGGACAACGTCTTGACTCTGCTGCGGATAAAGCTGAAGTCAAAGCTCAACTCCCTTTTGTGCCCTGACTCCCGCCTTGAACGCATGCTTGACGACCTGCATCTCGGTGACGGTATCGGCCACATCGATCAGCGCCTGGGGGGCGCCGCGACCGGTGATCACCACATGCTGCATCGCCGGCCGTTTCGCCACGGCCTCAAGCACCTGGTCGAGTTCCACATAGTTGTACTTCAGGGCAATGTTGAGTTCATCGAGTACCACCAGAGAGACCGACTCATCGCTGAGCAGCTCACTGGCCACATCCCAGGCCGCCTGCGCCGCGGCGCGATCGCGCTCCTTGTCCTGGGTTTCCCAGGTAAAGCCCTCACCCATAACGTGGTAGCGCACCTCGGGGAAACGGCGGAAGAACGCCTCCTCCCCGGTGCTGTAGCTGCCCTTGATGAACTGCACCACGCCGACCTGCATACCGTGACCGAGAGCCCGGGCCAGCATACCGAAAGCGGAGCTGCTTTTGCCCTTGCCGTTGCCGGTCAGCACCAGCAGCACACCGCGATCCTGATCCGCCCTGGCGATGGACTGATCGACCACCGCCTTTTTGCGAACCATCCGGTCCTTGTAGCGTTGATCCGCATCATTTCCTTTAGCGTTCTTATGAAGAGCATCTTCACTCATGCGTGACGCGCCCCTGACGCTTCAGATCCGCGGGTCGCCAGCCAGGCAGCGCCACCGACAACGGCCGTGTAACCGGCAAGGCTGGCCAGCTTCGCCGGCAGGTACATCTCGATACGCGTCCACAGGCCCGCCAGGCTGGTTTCCTCAAACATGCCGGAGAGGAAGTAGTAGCCACCGCTGGAGAACAGGTTGGAGACGAAGGCGCTGACCAGAAGAGTCGCCACCAGCGGCGCCAGCGTGCTCCAGCTGTCGCGATGGATACGGCTGTAGAAGCGGCCACCGAACCAGAGTGTCAGGTAGGCCGGTACCAGCATGCCGTAAGCCGGGGTGATGCAGTGGGCGATGCCCGCATCCAGACCGAGCGCCGCCAGATCCAGCAGCACCGCTTCCAAAAACAGCAGGCCAAAAAACCAGACCTGTTTCAGGAAAAAACCGGCCAGCAGAAAGACCGCCCAGGAGGCGCTGGGCAATGCATCGATACTGGCAAAGTGGGTACCGCGCGTCAGCGCCATCAGCAGGATCAGGCCCAGGCCGATAACGACCTGCTGTGACCGGTTTAGCTCAGTCATGGAAGACTCCTCTCATTGCATTAAGAACCGGGCCGCTTAGCTGCCCGGGGTGTAGTTGATTGACAGCCAGAACTCACGGTCCGGCTGGTTATACTCGTAAGCGGTCTCATACTCTTTGTCGAACAGGTTCTCGACGCGCGCCCTGAGACTCCAGTCCCGGGTCAGCTGGTAGGCACCGCGCAGGTCGACCAGGGTATAGCCGCCCAGGTGCTCAGCGCCGTCTTCACGCGCGCTCACCGCCTGGATCGATGTACCTGCAGACCAGGCACCAAACGCACGATCCGCCGCCAGATTCAGGATGCGGCGCGGACGACGATTCAGCATGCTGCCATCTTCACGGTTTTCCGGGTCCATCAGGTCCAGGCTGGAGCTCAGGTCCCAGCCAGCCAGCTGCGTCGCTGCACTCAGTTCGATACCACGAATGCGCGCTTCGTCCACATTGTTGGGGGATCCCGCCGCCGAATCGTAAGCGATCAGATCGTCGATTTCGGTCTGATACACATTAGCGCTCCAGGACACGCCGGCATGCGTACCGGATATACCAACCTCAAGCGTCTTGGACTCCTCCGGATCCAGGTCCGGATTGCCGCGATACCAGCCTTCATCGGGCCAATAGAGATCATTCAGTGTCGGTGCGTTAAACGCAGTGCCGTAGCTGGCGAACAGACGCAGATCCGGATCGATCTGCATACCCCAGGCGATGGTGCCTGTATTGTGACGGCCAAACTGTTCGTCATCGTCGGTGCGCAGGCTGAACGCCAGGTCATGTGCACCCATGTAAAGCTGGTAAAGACCGAATACGCCGGTGTTATCACGGGACTCTTCGGTGAAATCGTTGCTGCTGTCGACCTTGTCTTCCTGGTAATCCACACCCCAGGTCAACTCATGGCTTTCAGTGAGGAAGTGCTTGCTGACCAGGGAGGCCGTATCACGCTCGGTATGGATATGGCTCTGGTAATCGCCATCACCGTACTGGGTGGATTCATCCTTGCTGCGCCCCAGGGTCAGGTCCAGATTCCAGTTTTCGGTCGGCGCCAGACTCAGCGTACCGCCCAGGGTTTCCAGGTCCGCTTCAGATGAGTAATCATCGAAAGCGGGGCCACCGTCGTATTCGTTTTCACCCTCGTTTCGGGTCCAGTGCAGCTGGGCGCTGGCCCAGTCGCTGAGCTGATAGCCACCGCTCAACGCCCAGGAACGGTTGTCATAGCCATCATCATCCTTGTTGTAACCGTAGCTGCCGTAGGTTTTGGCGTTAAAGCCATCGGTGGAGTAGTCACTGATATCGGCGCTGAACCAGCCTTTGTCATTGCCACCGGAAGCGCCAAAGGTCACTTCGTGGCTGTGGTTGCTGCCCACACCGGCGCTGAAACGCGGTGTCAGCCCCTCGGTACCACGACGAGTGAAGATCTGGATAACACCGCCAATCGCCTCGGAGCCATAGAGAGAAGAGCGCGGGCCGCGCACGATCTCGACACGTTCGATCTGGTTGAGTGCCAGATGCTCAAACGCAGTAGCACCAGAGGTGGTGGAACCCACCTTGATACCGTCGATCATCACCAGCACCTGGTCGGAGTTGGTACCACGCAGGAACAGGGAGGAGTTTTTACCGCGGCCGCCGTTGGACACCAGCATCACGCCAGGAACCTTGCTCAGCAGGTCGGTAACGCTCTGCGCCTGCTTGCGCTCGATCTCTTCCCGATCGATCACGGTCACAGAGGCCAGGGCCTCATCCACGGTCTGAGCCGTGCGGTTGGCCGTTACAACAATGGTGGTAGGGTTGGTGTCTGCCTGAACCGCAGAAATAGAGGTGCTGCCCAGCAGCAGTGCCGCTGGCACAAAAAACTTGTTCATTAAATCGGTTTCCCTTTGCGAGCCGCCCGCGCGCAATTAATAAGATAGGGGGCCTGCAGGGATAGACTAGAAGCGCTCCGGAACCGGACCGTCTCTGTGCAATCGCCCACCGCAATGCCCATAAAATCGCTTGCGGCCGGTCTCCGGGCTCAGGAGTCGACAGCCTGATGGCTATCTGAAACGGCACCTTCCCATATCCGTGGATACAGTGGCAATCGCCGCTTCTTGCTCCTCTACCGTTGCGGGGGCAGCGCTGGCATTGCATGCGGGATGATCCACGCTACGCACCAGCTTCCCGATTAAGTTCCAGACCTTATTGACAGCAATAAGCCTGGCACACCGTAAGCAGATGCTAATTTTAGGGAGGGGTTGATACGCGGTCAAACTCAGTTGACTCAGGTCAACATGAATCTATTAGTAGATGATTGGAGACGATCCGATCCCGAACACTTACGTATGAGAGCTATCACCTATTTAAACAGTGGAGACAGAAAGGATGCGCATACTACTCACGGGTCTGATTATGCTGACGCTTGCCGGTTGCGCCGGTACCCCCAAGGGGGTCGAGCCGGTCAGCGGATTTGAGCTGCAACGTTATCTCGGCACCTGGTACGAGATCGCCCGGCTGGACCACTCTTTTGAACGTGGGCTAGACAATGTAACCGCAGAATACAGCCTGCGGGACGATGGCGGCGTCAAAGTGATCAATCGCGGTTATTCCAGCAGCGAAGAGCGTTGGGAGGAAGCGGAGGGCAAGGCTTACTTTGTCGACGCCCCCGATACCGGCCATCTTAAGGTCTCTTTCTTCGGGCCGTTTTACGGCGCCTACGTGATCATGTCGCTGGACAAGGATAACTACCAGTATTCGCTGGTCAGCGGACCTGACAGGGACTACTTGTGGATACTTTCACGCACGCCAACGCTGCCGGATGAGGTGATGAGTAAACTCCTGGCGAAAGCCGAAGAGGAAGGGTTCCCGGTGGACGAGCTGATCTATGTGAAACAGCCTGACTTCAATTAGTCACCGATGCTCTCGGCTCAGGCACCGGAATGCCAGGGGATACCATCCTCGAAGCATTCGATCAGGTAATCGCACAGCAGTTTCAGGCGCGGCAGCTGCTGACGCACCTTGGGATAGACCAGCCAGACGCCGGAGTGACGGTAACGGTTGTTCTCCAGCAGCGGCAGCAGCTCGCCACTCTCCATCAGCGGCGATACGTAATAATCCGGCAGCTGGGCGATACCGAGCCCGGCCCGTGCCGCCGCTAGCACGGCAGGACCCGAGTTGCTGTGCCAGTTACCGCTGACCCGCAGCTCGCGGCGCTGGCCACGATCCTGGAACAGCCAGGTGGAGCTGGTCCCCAGCAGGCAGTTGTGGTGCGCCAGCTCGCTAAGCGTATGCGGAGCACCGTGGCGCTCGAGATAATCGGGTGAAGCCACCAGATACTCACGACGATCGCAGAGGCGCCGTGCCAGCAGGCTGGAATCCTCCAGGGTGCCGAGGCGAATCGCCAAATCGAAGCCCTCGCGAATCAGATCCACCCGTCGGTTACTCAGGTGCAGATCAATCTCCAGGCGCGGGTAGCGGCGCATAAACGCCGGCAGCAGCGGTGCGATAAAGCGCTCGCCAAAGGTAGCCGCGCAGGTCAGTTTCAACCGTCCGCTGGGTTCCTCCTGCTGACGGCTGATCTGCTCCTCTGCACTGATAAAGCCCTCTAGCAGTCGATGGCACTCCTCGAAATACTGCTCACCGGCTTCGCTCAGACGGATCGAGCGGGTGGTACGGTAGATCAGTGGCGTGCCGAGATGGGTTTCCAGCTCCGCCACACGTCGGCTGATATGGGACGCCGACACGCCAAGACGCTCCGCTGCCGCGGAAAAACTGCCCTCACGCACCACCGCCACGAAGGCTTCTATCGCATCCCAACGCCGCACCGCCTGCTCCTGAATCTGCTGTCTGAAAATCTATATGCCAGCATTATTGTTACACAGCAAAAATCATTTTCCATCTGTGCAGGGATGAAACCATGCTTCTCGACTAAACTACGCGCTGATATCAATCCATCCTGAACAGGAGTTAATCATGAAATCACGCGCTGCCGTGGCCTGGAAAGCAGGCGACCCGCTTACTATCGAAGAAGTAGATGTTCAGGGCCCGAAGGCCGGTGAAGTCCTGGTCCGCATCGTTGCGACCGGTGTCTGCCACACTGACGCTTTCACACTGTCCGGCGCTGACCCGGAAGGTATTTTCCCGTCGATCCTGGGCCATGAAGGCGCGGGTGTTGTTGAAGAAGTCGGCCCTGGCGTTACTACCCTGAAGCCGGGCGATCACGTTATTCCGCTGTACACCGCCGAGTGCGGCAAGTGTAAGTTCTGCCTGTCTGGCAAAACCAACCTGTGTCAGGCGGTTCGCGCGACCCAGGGCAAAGGCCTGATGCCGGATGGCACCAGCCGCTTCTCCCTGAACGGCGAAACCATCTACCACTACATGGGTACGTCTACGTTCTCCGAGTACACCGTTGTTCCGGAGATCTCCCTGGCCAAGATCCACGTCGATGCGCCACTGGAAAAAGTCTGCCTGCTGGGCTGCGGTATCACCACCGGTATCGGTGCGGTACTGAACACCGCCAAGGTTGAGCCGGGCTCCACCGTTGCAATCTTTGGTATGGGCGGCATCGGCCTGTCCTGCATCCAGGGTGCGCGCATGGCCGGTGCCGAGCGCATCATCGCCATCGACATCAACGAAGATAAGTTCGAGATGGCCCGCCAGTTCGGTGCCACCGACTGCGTCAACCCGAAAGATTTCTCCGATCCGATCCAGCAGGTGATCGTTGACATGACCGACGGCGGTGTTGATTACTCTTTCGAGTGTATCGGCAACGTAGACGTGATGCGTTCCGCCCTGGAATGCTGCCACAAGGGCTGGGGTGAGTCTGTCATCATCGGTGTTGCAGGTGCCGGTCAGGAGATCTCTACCCGTCCGTTCCAGCTGGTTACCGGTCGCGTCTGGAAAGGCTCCGCCTTCGGTGGCGTCAAGGGCCGCACCGAGCTGCCGGGCTACGTTGAAAACTACATGAACGGCAAGATCGAGATCGATCCGTTCATCACCCACACCATGGGTCTGGAAGACATCAACAAGGCATTCGATCTGATGCACGAAGGCAAGAGCATCCGCTCCGTCATCCTGTTCTGATCCGCTTCCCCCGCCCTTCCGAGGGTGTCGCGAAAGGGGTAAAGCCTTAAAATAAACCTTTTATCTACCCGAGAGCTTACCGTGTCGACAGCATGTATGCCCACACCTGATGACA
>NZ_SMFU01000009.1 GCF_004339595.1 Marinobacterium mangrovicola | reverse complement strand
CCAGGCACCTAATACGAAGAACCCCAGTACCGTTGGTACTGGGGTTTTTTCGTATTGGGCGGCGATGCCGCCCCTTACTACACAGGCCCATGTGAGAGCCTCTGTGCCAGAGGCACGAGGATCAGGCGCCGCAGGCGTCCCGAAGGGATGACGAGCAGAGCTCGGCACCTAAAGTAGGTCATCGCTGTTCGCCCCTTCAGCCAAGCTCAGCTCTTCACCATCGATCTATAGCAGCTAACGCCCGAAGGGTCAGAAGCAGCGCTTCTGATCACTGTAGGTCATCCACCAAAGCCAATTTGGCTCTCCAGATTAGAGCCCCATGCATCTACTCCCGCCGCTGGCGTCCGAAGGATCGCAAGCGCTGCTTGCGACCTAAAGTAGGTCATCTCTCTAAGTTACATCCGAACGCTGGCAGACATGCAAAGTAGGCAAGTACCCCGCGCCAAACCGGCCGATTTGATCTGTACGACCGCAGCCTCCCTAGGACCACACGATCCAAGTATAACCCTCACATCAATCGGGCAAGGCACCCCTCCTACGATAAGCATTGCCGCCACCGCTCCAGAGCAGGATGTACGCCTCCGTGCAGATAGAATCCTAATTCAAAGCCCGGCGACTAATCGCGCCTACAATTGATTCAAGGTCAGACGGCAGTAAATGCCCTGGCCAGTTCCCTTCCCATTCAGCTACCAACCCCCTAGCATCAAACCCAAAGTCACCCAGAGGGATTACACAGTGCCCAGATTCGCCGCCAACCTGTCTATGCTGTTTACCGAGTTACCCTTTCTGGAACGCTTTGAGGCGGCCTCAAAGGCTGGATTTGATGCGGTGGAATACCTATTCCCCTATGAATATCCTGTTGAAGAGATCAAACAACGCTTGGATGCACATGACCTGGAGCAGGTACTGTTCAATGCTCCGCCCGGTGATTGGGCCGCGGGGGAAAGAGGCTTGGCGTGCCTGCCTGGGCGAGAGGAAGAGTTCGCCCGGGGCATCGAACAGGCGATCGCTTACGCCCGTGTACTCGGTAACCGCCTTATCCATGTGATGGCGGGTGTAGTGACTGAGGAGGTTACGCTCGAGGCTGCCACCGCCTGTTATATCAATAACCTTCGCTACGCCGCCCGACAGGCTGCTAAGGGCGGCTTGAGAGTGATGATCGAACCGATCAATAATCGCGATATGCCCGGTTACCTGGTGAACTACCCGGATCAGGGCAGAGCGCTGATCGATGCAATAGGCGAAGGGAATGTGGGCCTGCAGCTGGATCTATACCACTGCCAGATGATGCAGGGGCGTGTTACGCAAACAATCATGGAGTTGTTTGATGTTATCGAGCATGTTCAGTTGGCGGGCGTGCCCGGGCGCCATGAGCCGAATGTTGGCGAGATGAACTATCCCTATATATTAGGGCAACTGGACAGTCTGGGTTATAGCGGGGCTCTGGGCTGCGAATATAACCCACAGGGAAGGACTTTGGATGGTCTGAAGTGGATGGCTGCGTATCGCTAAAAATGCAGTCAGGGGCGCTCTCAGGCGCCCATGCCTTCCAGTATCTCATCTCTCAGGTTCAGATAGTCAAGATCGACGATACCGAGGTAACGGAGCGCGGGTTGCAGCCGGGACAATTCCTGCTTGGGGGAGATTCGCCAGTAGTAGCGATACTCTTCGCTGATATCCTGGGCCAGGGTCAGCACTGATAACAACTCACGGGTTTTGTCGGCCACTTCGACGCGGTCACTGAGTACCTCGTCGATCTGGGGCTGCAGACGGATCGCATCGGCCAGATACTGAGGCAACAACCAGCGCTCAGCCATTCTTGCCCCGACCTTGTAGTGGCTGAAGCCGAACTTCACGGTTTCTGCTTGTTCCAGCTCGTTAGCCGTCAGGTTACCGTTCTCCTGCAGAAATTCACGAAAGCCTTCAAACGCCTGTACCATCAACGGTAGTCCGCAGTCATGCAGCATGCCGCAGGTGTAGACGTCATCCTTGTTCAAACGCGTAAGCCGCTTGGCGATCACTGTGGATAACTCGCTTACATCGCGAGCTGTGTCCCAGAAACGTTCCATCCGACCGGTTTTCTGCAGCGAGTTTTTCATCAGCGTCAGCCTGACCAGACTGAAGATGCGCTCAAAACCCAGCAGGCTTAGCGCACGCTCAACGGAGGTCACTTCAACGGCGAGGCCGTAGTAGGGGCTGTTGGCTGCCTTGAGTATGGTGGAATAGAGTGCGACATCCTTTCGCAGCAGATCAGCAACCTCGCGCTGGCTCGGATCTTCCTGGTTCAGCGCTTTAGCAAGCGAGTGCAAGATCTCAGGCTGAGGTGGGATCAGGGTGTTAAAGTTCTTCATTATCCCTAAGCGCTCCGGCGGACTTGCTGTTGAAGGGGAAGCCAGTATAGTGCGCACCACATGCATTTTCAGCTTGAACACGTTGAACCTATGTCCAATATCAAAGAACCAGCCCGCAGACCTTATCTGGCCCGTGGAGCAGGCGTAAAACGCTGTGAGACCTGCCGTCTGGCGGTGGAGTCCTGTATCTGCGAGCATCAATCCCGGGTCGCGGCGAACTGCGAATTCTGGCTGCTGATGCACCATAACGAGTTCTACAAGCCGACCAATACCGGCAAGCTGATCGCTGACAGCATCAACGGCACCCGTGTCTTTGAATGGTCTCGTACCGAGCCGCCCCAGGCGTTGCTCGATGCGCTGAACGATCCCGCCTACTTCCCCTGCCTGGTGTTTCCTGAGGGGGAGGACTATCAGCAGCGTATGGTGGAAAAGCCACCGGCAGACGGAAGAATCCCCGCGTTTATTATTCTCGATGGTACCTGGCGCCAGGCACGGAGAATGTTCAGGCACAGCCGTTATCTGCAGCACCTGCCGGTGATTGAGCCTAAATCGGCTCGCATCTCGAGCTATACATTGAGACGCTCAACAGTAGCGCATCATCTGTGCACGGCCGAGGTGGCTATAGCTTTGCTGGAGTTGCAGGAGGATAGGGCGGCTGCAAGCCATCTGGAGGGATATTTCGAGCGCTTCAACCGTGAGTATTTCGCTACTCGGCGGAAATGGGATACTGAGCCTGGTGGGGAGTAAAGGCTGACCGCGGCAGATTATTGAGTCCGCGGTCAGTGAACCGGGAGCCGATCAGTGTTTTTCGGCTTCTGCGGCTTTCTGCTGCTGCTGAGCGTACAGCGCATCGAAGTTGACCGGTGCCAGCATCAGAGCCGGGAAGCTCGCCTTGGACGCCAGGTTGTCGATCGCTTCGCGAGCGTAAGGGAACAGCAGGTTCGGGCAGAACGCGCCCAGGGTGTGTTTGGTTTCAGCTTCGCCGAGACCCGCCAGCAGGAAGATACCCGCCTGCTGCACTTCGATCAGGAATGCCGGCTCGCCTTCGTTCTTAACAGTCACGGTCAGAGACAGAACGACTTCGTAGTGTTCTGCGTCCAGGGATGAGCTGCGAGTGTTGATATCAAGGTTAACTTCCGGCTGCCACTGCTTGGTGAATACACCCGGAGCAGCAGGCGTTTCCAGAGAAGCGTCTTTCAGGTAAACGCGCTTCAGCGCGAACTGGGGCTGTTTCTGTTGGTTCTCGGACATCGGATTTTCCTTTGATGGGTAACAGGTCGGTGCTCAGTCTGCCAGCAGTGGATCCAGTTCTCCACGCCGCTCCAGCGCGAAGATTTCGTCGCATCCGCCGACATGGGTATCACCGATGAAAATCTGCGGCACGGTATGACGGCCATTGGCACGCTGCATCATGGTCTGGCGCAGCGTTGGATCGGTATCCACATCGATGGCGTTGTAGGCTACGCCCTTGTGCTCGAGCAGCATAATCGCCCGTGAGCAAAACGGGCACCAGCGCGTCAGATAGATGTCGACGGGCTGCATTATTTCACCACGGGCATGTTCTGGCCGCGCCACTCGGTCATGCCACCGGACATGCGGATGGCCTGGGTAAAGCCTTCGGCCTTGAGCTTTTTGGTCGCAGAAGCAGCAGCCTGGCCTACGTTGCAGACAACGATAACAGGCTTGGATTTATCCGCCTTGATCTCGCCCATGCGCTTGTCCAGATCGGCCAGCGGCAGATGCAGTGCGCCGGTGATATGGCCGGTATCCCACTCTTTTTTCGGTCGGATATCGATCACGGTGGCACCTTCCTTGTTGATCAGTCGGGTGGCCTCGGCGGGCGAAACCGATTTGCCGGATTTGCGGCTCTCGGTCCAGAGCAGCATCGCCAGGGTCAGAACCCAGGCAGCAATCAGGTAATAATGTTGAGAGACGAATTCAATCACGCGATCCATAAGGCTTCCCTAATTGGGGGCTAGTCAACAGGCCGCACAGTATACATGTGCGGCGCGCGGTGGATAAGGTTTGAGCCAGGAATTTGGCCGTTGGGGGGCAAGGTAGGGTAAACTCGTTTGACCAGATCTATGCTGCGGAACGGAACTCTTGGCGAGAACGGGAATCCAGATCAGTCTCGAAGAAAGCGGCGTCTTAACGCGACAGTACGCCGAGAGTGGGTGATCAGTTCCGAAATATAAATCAGATTGAATAGACATTTGTGATGACTCAAGCACGTTCAACCAAAGCACTGATAATTCTCGATGGTTTCGGTATCGAGGCGACCCCTTCTTCCGCTATCCAGGCGGCGCAGACGCCGACCTGGGATAAACTGCTTGCCTCCAAGCCCAATAGCCGGATCAAAACCTCCGGTATGGCGGTGGGTCTGCCGGAAGGGCAGATGGGCAACTCCGAAGTGGGCCATATGAATATCGGTGCCGGTCGTATCGTCTACCAGAATCTGACCCGCATCACCAAGGCGATTGAGGATGGCAGCGTTGGCGAAAACCCGGCGCTGACCAGCGCGATGGATAAAGCGATCTCCGCCGGTAAGGCGGTGCATCTGCTGGGTCTGCTCTCGCCGGGTGGTGTACACAGCCATGAAGACCATATGCTTGCGCTGGCTGAGATGGCGGTGAAGCGTGGTGCCAAAGAGGTGTATCTGCACGCAATCCTTGATGGCCGTGATATGCCGCCGCGTTCTGCCGAGCCCTCAATCGCCAAGGTTGAAGCGAAATTCCGTGAGCTTGGCACCGGTGCAATCGCCACCGTGGTGGGGCGTTACTTCGCCATGGACCGCGATAACCGCTGGGACCGTGTGCAGCAGGCCTATGATGCGATGACCGCGGGTGAGTCTACCCAGCGTGCCCAGTCCGCGCAGCAGGCACTGGCCGAAGCCTATGCTCGAGATGAAAACGATGAGTTCGTCACCGCCACCGTGATCACCGATATGGCGGGGCATCCGAAAGGTCTGATCAAAGACGGCGACGCGGTTGTCTGCGCGAACTTCCGTCCTGACCGGGCCCGTGAAATCACCCGCTGCTTTGTCGATGACAACTTCGATGGTTTCGACCGCAAGATGCGCCCGGCCCTGGCTGACTACGTGATGCTGACGCAGTACGCGGCGGATATCCCGGCCAGCTGCGCCTATCCGCCGGAAAAACTCTACAACGGTCTCGGTGAATACCTCTCCGGCCTGGGCAAAACCCAGCTGCGCATCGCGGAAACCGAAAAGTATGCCCATGTCACCTTCTTCTTTAATGGTGGTGAAGAGGCGGTCTACCCGGGAGAAGAGCGTATCCTGGTGCCTTCCCCGCAGGTAGCCACCTATGATCTCAAGCCGGAGATGAGCGCGCCGGAAGTAACCGACAAGCTGGTCGAGGCGATCCTCAGCCGCCAGTTTGACCTGATCGTCTGCAACTTCGCCAACGGTGATATGGTCGGTCATACCGGTAAATTCGATGCCGCGGTTAAAGCGGTAGAAGTGCTGGACGAGTGCCTGGCACGGGTTCTGGCAGCCATGGCTGAAGTCGACGGTGAGACGCTGATTACCGCCGACCACGGTAACGTCGAGCTGATGGTCAACCCGGAGACAGGTCAACCACATACATCCCACACCAACTGGCCGGTGGCGTTGATCTACGATGGTCCGCGTGCAGATCGGTTGACGCTGGACGAAGGTGCATTGTGCGACTTGGCGCCGACGCTGCTGGCGATGATGGAGCTGGATGCACCGGCGGAAATGAACGGTAAAAACCTGGCACACTTTAACTGATACGGGGCCTCTGGACCTGATTCATGCGCCTTTTACTACTGATGCTCGTGCTGCTTGTTTCGCTGCCATCGATGGCAGCGAGCGAGCAGGAGGCGCGTGAAACCGCGAAGCGGATCGAAGCACTCAAGGATGAGATCGCTTCGGTGCAGAGAGACATCGAACGTCAGCGTTCGGAGCAGAAAGAGCTGCAGCAGGCGCTGCGTGACAGCGAGAAGCAGATCAGCCAGGTCACCGGGGAGCTGCGTCAGCTCAATAATGAGATCGACGGCCTGGGTACCGACCTGGATGGACTGGAAGAGCGTGAAGCTGAACTGGAGCGTCAGGTCGAGGCCAGCGCCGGGCGGGTCCAGGAACAGTTACGAGCGCAATATCGCGAAGGCCGCCAGCCCCAGCTGCAACTGATGCTCACAGATCGCGATCCGGCGCGGGTCGAACGGCTGATCTATTATTACGATCAGCTCAACGCGCAACTGATCGAGCAGATGCAAACCTACCGTACCCAGCTTGAGGCGCTCAACGCGACCCGCAGCCAGGCTGCCGATACCAGCGCAGCGCTGTTTGCCAAACGTGAAGAGTTGGAAGCACAGCAGCGTAACCTCGAGTCTGCCCGCCAGCAAAGGGAAAACAACCTGGCCAAACTGAAGTCGGCAATGGCGCAGGATCAGCAGCGTCTTTCCGGACTGAAGAAGGATCAGGCCCAGTTGCAGAACCTGCTGGAGCAGATCCGTGAATCGATCCGCCGCTCCCAGCTTGAAACCGCCAACCAGGATTTTGACCAGCTTAAAGGCAAGCTTCCCTGGCCCGTGGATGGCAGTATCAAGCGAGGCTTCGGTCAGAAAGTGAATGACCTGGCTTACGAGGGTGTGTTGATCGGTGCCCGCACCGGGCGGGAGGTACACGCAGTGCATTCAGGTCGCGTCGTATTTGCCGATTGGCTGCGTGGATACGGTTTGCTCTTGATCATTGATCATGGCGGCGGTTATATGAGTTTGTATGGACACAACGAGAGTCTGTTGCGTGACACCGGCGCCTGGGTCAGACCGGGCGAGGTGGTTGCGACCACCGGCGACAGCGGTGGCTATGATGAAACCGGCCTCTATTTCGCGATCCGCAAAGGCGGGCGCTCTATCGATCCGGCCCCCTGGCTGGCAGACCGCTGAAAACCACTTCAAGGATAAGCTATGAATCTTCTTGCCAGTGTAAAAAGAACTCCCCTGCTGCTCGGGCTTGCGGTGACCCTGTCTCTGCCTGGCACGGCCTGGTCGCAGGAGGCCGAGAGTGCTGATCCGCAAACGACGCTGCCGCTGGAAGAGCTGCGGATGTTCGCTGAGGTCTATGGCCGCATCAAGGATGCCTATGTCGAGCCGGTAGATGACAAGGTGCTGCTGGAGGATGCGATTCGCGGCATGCTGTCAGGGCTGGACCCGCACTCCACTTACCTGGAGCCGGAAGCGTTCGAAAGTCTTCAGGTACATACCAGCGGAGAGTTTGGCGGCCTGGGTATCGAGGTTGGCCAGGAAGATGGCTTCGTGCGCGTTATCGCCCCGATCGACGATACCCCGGCCCAGCGCGCCGGCATCAAGGCGGGCGATCTGATCATCAAGCTTGACGATACCCCGGTACAGGGGATGCCGCTGAATGAGGCGGTGGAACTGATGCGTGGGGAAATCGGTAGTGAAATCGTACTGACCATCGTCCGCGACGGCGTCGAGAAACCCTTTGAGGTCACCCTGGTACGTGATTCCATCAAGGTGGCCAGCGTCAAAAATCGCCTGCTTGAACCGGGTTACGGCTATCTGCGCCTGACTCAGTTCCAGCTCAACACTGCCGAAGATATGCGCAAGGCGATCAGTGAAATGCAGCAGGAGCAGCCGCTGGAAGGCCTGGTTCTGGATCTGCGCAACAACCCCGGTGGTGTGCTTCAGGCCGCCGTGGATGTGGCCGACACCTTCTTGAAAGATGGATTGATCGTTTACACCGAAGGGCGTCTGCCGAGCTCTCAGCTTGAATTCAGCGCTCAGGCGGCGACTCAGGCGCCAGACCTACCGCTGGTAGTGCTGATTAACGGAGGCTCCGCATCTGCTTCCGAGATCGTTGCAGGCGCGTTGCAGGACCATCACCGCGCTGTGCTGATGGGCACCGACAGCTTCGGTAAAGGCTCGGTACAGACTGTACTGCCGCTGGGCAGTGATCGTGCGGTTAAATTGACCACGGCGCGTTACTACACGCCGAGCGGCCGTTCTATTCAGGCCCAGGGTATCCACCCGGATGTGATGGTTGAAGAGGGGCGTCTGACCCAGGTTGAACATGAAAATCTGGTTAAGGAACGTGACCTGGTGGGGCACCTGGAGAATGGTGCCGAAGATAGCCTGGCAGGCAACGGCGACAGCCATCTGGCCGAGCGGGATATCCAGCTTTACCAGGCGTTGAACCTGCTCAAGGCGCTGAATATCGTTTCGGCAAACCAGCTGAACCAGGGGTGATCCGGTGGCCATCAGGCTTTCGCTGATAGCGCTTTGCCTGCTGGCCCTGCCGGCTTGGGCCGCACCGCTGGCTGAGCGTCCCAAGCTGGTACTGATCATCGACGATGTCGGCCTCAATCTCGAACGGGGGCGGGCGGCCATCGCGCTGCCCGGCCCGATCACCTACGCCATCCTGCCGTTTCGGCCACACTCCCGTGAACTCAGTCGTGAAGCCTCTGCCCAGAGCAAAGAGGTGATTCTGCATGCGCCGATGGAGAACACCCGTCATCTGAAGCTTGGGCCCGGTGCGCTGACGCCGGAGCAGAGCCGGGAGCAGATGCAGAAGCAGCTCAGTGATTCGCTGGACTCCATTCCCGAAGCGATAGGCGTCAACAACCATATGGGGAGCCTGCTTACCCAGCTTGATGAGCCGATGAGCTGGGTGATGGAGGTTATCCACAACCGTGGCTTGTTCTTTATCGACAGCCGTACTACAGCCGCGACGCGGGCCTTGGCAATGGCTCAATCGGCTGGCGTACCTGCGGCGGAGCGGAACGTGTTTCTTGATCATGACCGCTCAATCGAGGCGATCACTCATGAGTTCAAGCGCGCCGTCGACCTGGCCCTGACAGAGGGAAGGGCGGTGGTGATCGGACACCCCTACCCGGAGACGATTAGTGTGCTGCAGACAATGCTGCCAACCCTTGGTGAACTGGGGATCGTGCAGATGTCGGCAGCGGCTTATCTGGAAGAGATCGAAGACGCCCAGAGACGTCTTCTTGCGCGGCAGAACACCGCGCCTCATTGACCCGCCTTTGAGTCAGGTCTGACTCAGTTACTCAGTTACTCAGTGTTCCCGGCTTCGCGGCGATCATGCCTGAAGTGAACTGAATAACCTGCAGTACCAGTAGCAGAATCAGCGCCACGGCCCAGCCCGCGGTCAGGTCGTGCAGTGCGCCGATAACCAGCGGCCCGCCGGCAGCGATCAGATAGCCAAATGACTGAGCCATGGCTGACAGTGACAGTGCCTGGGTCGTGTTTTCACTGCGCAGCGCGAACAGTGCCAGTGCCAGGCTCAGTGCACCGCCAGCACCCAGACCAATACAGGATGCCCAGATAATCGCCAGAGAGGGCATCAGCAGGAGGCCACCGAGCCCGGTTAGGCTGATCAGGAAAATAACGATAACCATCGGCCGTTGATCGTGCATCCGGGTGGCGATCATCGGCGCAAGCAGGTTCGCCGGGATGCCAACCAGGTTGACCATGGATGCAGCGGTGCCCGCTTCCATATCGGAGAGCCCGTTATCGATCAGCATGTTGGGCAGCCAGGTGGCAATGCTGTAGAAAAACGCCGACTGCAGGCCCATGTAGCCGGTAATCGCCCAGGCCCGATAGCTGCGTAGCAGGTTGACCTTGGAGGCCTTGGGGGGCTGATAGTTCTGGCTGTGGATCCGCAGCAGGAACAGCCAGGGCGGCAGGCACAGCAGCGGCAGCAGTGCCCAGAGCAGCATCGGTGCGCGCCAGTCCATAAACATCTCACGCAGCGGTACCGCCAGGTAAACCCCGAGCCCGGCACCGGCTGAGAGCGTCACCGAGTAGAAGCCGGTCATCACGCCTGTATGGTTGGGGAAATAGGCCTTCACCAGGCCCGGTATCAGCACGTTAAGAATGGCGATGGCCGAGCCGATCAGGAGCGTACCGACCAAGATTACCGGGAAGGGTGGGATCACCCTGAGAGCGGCGCCCGCGCTGATCAGCAGCAGAGCTCCGAGCACCAGCAGTGGCGGCGTGATCTTGCGGGTCAGCAGTGGCACCAGCGCCGAGACAACGGCGAAGCAGAGCAGTGGCAGGGTGGTCAGCGTACTGAACTGACTGGCGCTGAAATGGAGGCTATGGCGGATATCTTCCACCAGTGGGCCGATGACGACCAGGCCGCCACGCAGGTTGATGGCGGCCAGCATCAGGCCGAGTACAGCGAGGCCTATGGCCCAGGGGCGACCCGAGAGGGGGCCTTTGAGGGGAGTGGACATGAACTTTCCTGTTCTTGTTGTTCGTTATTTTCTGGTTGTTATGGGCGGTACGTTTTTTATGCTGTGGTGTTGATAAAAAACACTACCCCGGCACCTTTACGGCGGCCGGGGTAGTGGGAGGAGCTGTGGCGCTTGTCAGCGTCAGGCGGCGCGGAACAGACCCTGGGCAAGACGTGCCCACTGCTCTGGCCAGAACTCGGTGGGTCGGCGCTTGAACTCACTGCGCACAAACTGACGGATGCGACCTTCGGCGGTGGCGAGTATCAGGTTGGCGCTGGAGCCTGCGGGGATCTCGGTGCGCAGACCTTCACGCACCTCTGCTTCCCGCATGATCTGCTTGAGCTGGGTTTCCAGACGCTCAAACAGCTGGTTCACCCGGTTACGCAGGCGTTCGGTTTCGCCGGAGAGGGCATCGCCGGTCAGAATTCGGGCCATGCCCGGGTTCTTTTCCACAAATGCCAGCAGCAGCGTCAGAATCTGTTCACACTTGCGCTTGCCGCTGACATCGGAGCCGACGATCAGGTTAACACGGGAAAACAGAGTATCTTCGATAAAGCCGATCAGACCCTCGAACATTCTTGCCTTGCTCGGGAAGTGACGATAGAGCGCCGCTTCCGACACTCCCACTTCACGGGCCAGGGCTGCGGTGGTGATGCGGGCGCCCGGATTGCCCTCCAGCATCTGCGCGAGCGACTGCAAAATCTGCTCGCGACGGGAAATTTTACGTTCCTGCTGTACTTCGCTCATCCAGGATCCTTAGCCTAGGTTTCTGTTGGTGATCAGGGTGCCAACACCCTCGTCGGTAAAGATCTCCAGCATGCAGGAGTGCTCCACGCGGCCATCGATGATGTGGGCGCTGTTGACGCCGCTTTTTACGGCGCTGAGGGCGCAGCCGATCTTCGGCAGCATGCCGCCGTAGATGGTGCCATCTTCGATCAGATCATCGACCTGGCGGGTAGACAGCCCGGTCAGCACCTTGCCGTCCTTGTCCATCAGACCGGCAATATTGGTGAGCAGAATCAGTTTTTCCGCCTGCAGCACCTCGGCCACCTTGCCGGCCACCAGGTCTGCATTGATGTTGTAGGAGTGGCCTTCGGCATCGACGCCGATCGGCGCGATCACCGGGATGAAGTCGGAGTTCACCAGCATCTCCAGCACACGCACGTTGACGCGGTCGACCTCGCCCACATGGCCGATATCGATGATCTCCGGCGCTTCCATCTCCGGTGTCTTGTGCTTCACCTTGAGTTTGCGCGCGCGCAGCAGCTCGCCATCCTTACCCGTGAGGCCGATCGCCTTGCCGCCGGCGGCGTTGATCAGGCCGACGATCTCCTTGTTCACCATGCCACCGAGCACCATCTCAACCACATCCATGGTCTTTTCGTCGGTGACGCGCATGCCGTTGATGAACTTGGATTCGATGTTGAGCTTTTCCAGCAGCTCACCGATCTGCGGACCACCACCGTGGACCACGATCGGGTTGATGCCGATCAGCTTCATCATGACGATATCGCGGGCGAAGCTCTCTTTGAGTTTCTCATCGATCATGGCGTTGCCGCCATATTTGATGACCAGTGTCTGGCCAACAAAGCGCTGGATATACGGCATTGCCTCTGACAATACCTGGGCGGTGGAGATCGCCTGACTGCGGGTAAGGGGCATTTCACTCATCCTCTGAATATGGGGGTTGCTGACGATGCTCAGGCCTCGAGTTTATCCCTCGGGCTTACTCCTCGGGTATATCGAGACTGGCATCGATACCGTGCAACCGGGCCTGGAACTCGTCACGGATGCGCGTCAGCGCGGCTTCATTTTCAGCCTCGAAACGCAGCACCAGGACCGGGGTTGTATTGGACGCGCGTACGAGGCCCCAGCCATCCGGGTAATCGACACGTACACCGTCGATACGGCAGATGTCGCCACCCGGGAAGTCCAGTTGCTGAAGCGCGTCGACAATCTGAAACTTGTTTTCTTCGGTCACCTGGATATTGAGCTCAGGTGTACTTATATCTTCAGGATAGGCGCTGAAAACCCGATCGGCGCTTTCATCGCGCCTGGCGAGAATCTCCAGCAGGCGCACAGCGCTGTAAAGACCGTCATCGAAACCGAACCAGCGCTCCTTGAAGAAGATATGGCCGCTCATCTCGCCGGCCAGCAGCGCGCCGCACTCTTTCATCCTGCGCTTGAGCAGCGAGTGGCCGGTTTTCCACATGCTGGCTTTGCCGCCGGCGTTTTCGATCACTTGCGGCAGCAGGCGTGAGCACTTTACGTCGAACAGAATTTCGGCGCCTGGATTGCGCGATACCACATCTTCAGCGAACAGCATCATGACCCGGTCCGGGTAGACCACCTTGCCCTTCTCGGTAACCACGCCGACACGGTCGCCATCACCATCGAACGCCAGGCCCAGATCAGCACCGGTTTCGACTACCTTGGCGATCACGTCCTGCAGGTTTTTCAGCTTGCCCGGGTCCGGGTGGTGGTTGGGAAAGGTGCCATCCACCTCGCAGAACAGTGGGATGATCTCCACACCCAGGCGTTGCGTCAGTTCCGGCGCGAGGATACCAGGGATGCCGTTGCCGCAGTCCACCACTACTTTCAATGGACGATTAATGTGCACATCGCCGATGATCCGCTGCAGGTAGGCTTCGGCCACATCCTCTTCGCGGCGTTGTCCCTTGCCTTCGGTGTAGTCACGTTGCTCGATGCGGGTACGCAGTGCCAGGATCTCTTCACCGGACAGGGTATGGCCCGCCAGCATCATCTTGAAGCCGTTATAGTCCGATGGGTTATGGCTGCCGGTGATCATGATGCCGGTCTGGTGTGCGTGCTGATGGGCGGCAAAGTAGAGCACCGGCGTCGGCACGTAGCCGATATCGATCACATCGACGCCGCCCTCCAGCAGGCCCTGGGTAAGCACCTCTTTGAAGCGAGGCCCGGAGAGGCGGCCATCGGCAGCCACAATCACTTCGCCGATTCCCTGGCTGTGAGCGCTGGCGGCAAAGGCGCGGCCGAGATGGTAAACCAAGGGCTCGGTCAGTGATGCGCCGACGATACCGCGAATGTCATAGGCGCGGAAAACGCCGGCGTCAAAGCTCTGCAGATCAACATGCTCCAGGCCAAAGCTCATGATGCGCTCCCCGCTGAGTCACTGACTGCAATATTGATCATCGCACAGGCCTCAGTGACGACCGGAAGATCCAAATCCGCCGTCACCACGGTCCGTATCGGTAAACTCTTCGACCACTTCGAAGTCGGCCTGTACCACGGGTACCAGCACCATCTGCGCGATACGCTCGCCCGGTTCCACGGAGAAGGTGGTATTGCCACGGTTCCAGCAGGAGACAAACAGCTGTCCCTGGTAATCGGAATCGATCAGACCCACCAGGTTACCAAGCACGATACCGTGCTTATGGCCCAGGCCTGAGCGCGGCAGAATCATGGCACACAGGTTCGGGTCCTCGATATGGATCGCAAGGCCGGTGGGGATCAGTTCGGTCTGGCCCGGCTCAAGAGTGATCGCGTCATCGAGGCAGGCGCGCAGGTCCAGGCCCGCGGAGCCGTCGGTGGCGTAGGCCGGCAGCGGGAACTGGCCGCCGATGCGGTCATCAAGAATTTTTACCTGTAGCTTTCGTTTGTTCATTGAAGTGCTCTGCTATGCGGTTGATCAGTTGGCGCGCCAACTGCTGTTTCGAAGACTGAGGCAGCGTTTCCTCGCTGTCCGGGCCGATCAGTGTCACGGCATTATCGTCGCTGTTAAAGCCGATCCCTTCCGCCGATACGTCGTTGGCGATGATCAGGTCCAGACCTTTGCGGCTCAGCTTATCGCGGGCGTATTGCAGTACATCGCGAGTTTCCGCGGCGAAGCCCACAGTGAACGGACGTGATTCTGCGGCTGCGACGCTGGCGACGATATCGGGGTTTTTGGTCAGACGTAGTTCCATGATCTCGTCCGAGCCTTTTTTCATCTTATGCTCGGCCACGGCGACCGGGCGGTAGTCAGCCACGGCCGCGGCGGCGATAAACAGGTCGCAGTCGTGCAGGGATTCCATGGCTGCGTCCAGCATCTGCAGGGCGCTCTCAACCTGCACCCGCTCGACACGATCCGGAGCGGCCAGGTTGACCGGGCCTGAGATCAGCGTGACGCGGGCGCCGGCATCGCGCGCCGCTTCAGCCAGGGCGTAGCCCATCTTGCCGGAGCTGTGATTGGAGATATACCGCACCGGGTCCAGCGCCTCACGGGTGGGGCCGGCGGTGATGCAGACATGACGGCCACTCAGCGCCTGGAAGTCGAACTGCTCGGCACACAGCTGCGCCAGCTCCACAGGCTCCAGCATACGTCCGGGCCCGGTATCGCCGCAGGCCTGGGAACCGCTGCCAGGCCCAAACACCTGAACATCGATGCTGTCCTTCAGGCTTTGCATATTCTGCTGGGTACGCGGATCGCGCCACATCGCCTGGTTCATGGCGGGCGCCAGGGCGATGGGCGCGTCGCTGGCCAGGCAAAGGGTGGTCAGAAGGTCGTCACCCATACCGGCGGCCAGGCGGGCGATAAAGTCGGCGCTGGCTGGCGCCACCAGAATCAGGTCGGCCCATTTCGCCAGTTCGATATGGCCCATGCCGGCTTCGGCTTCGGGATCGAGCAGCTGCAGATGCACCGGATTTCCGGACAGTGCCTGCAGTGTCAGTGGGGTAATAAATTCGGTGGCGGCCGCGGTCATCACAACGCGGACATCCGCACCGGCTCCCTTCAGAACGCGCGTCAGTTCGGCGCTTTTGTAGGCTGCTATACCGCCACTGATACCGAGAAGAATCCGGCGGTTAGTAAGTCTGTGCATACCCTGTGTGTCCGATGAATTCAGGATGAAGGCTTGGGAGAGTCCAGCCCTTTAAGATAACATTCTGATGCTGTGTTGCGTAGTGCAGACGGCATGATCGGGACCACAGGGAGGTGGCGAATGGCGATCACGGATTGGCCCGCTGATGAGCGGCCGCGGGAAAAATTGCTGGCGCGGGGTGCCGAGGCGCTCTCCGATGCGGAGTTGCTGGCGATCTTTCTGCGCACCGGGGTAAAGGGTAAAAGTGCTGTAGATCTGGCACGTGAGCTGTTAACCACTTTTGGTGGTCTGCGGCCGCTGATTGAGTCCTCCAGGGAGCAGTTTTGCGCAGCCCTTGGCCTGGGCGATGCCAAATATGTTCAGTTACAGGCGGTGATGGAGATGTCGCGGCGCCATCTGGAGGCGCAGCTGCAGCGAGGTTCGGCCCTGGAAAGTCCGCAGGCGGTGCGCCGATACCTGTCGGCGCAGCTGCGGCATGAGAACCGCGAGGTTTTCGCCTGTTTGCTGCTGGACAACCGCCATCGTGTGATTCGTTTTGAACCGCTGTTCTTCGGCACCATTAACGCCGCCAGTGTTTATCCCCGCGAGGTGGTTTCGCTGGCGTTGCGTCATCAGGCGGCGGCGCTGATTCTGGCCCACAACCACCCTTCCGGAGTGGCCGAGCCATCCCAGGCGGATCGTCAGATCACTGACCGTCTGATCGATGCCCTGGCGCTGGTGGATGTGCGGGTGCTGGATCACCTTGTGATCGGCGATGGGGAGAGCGTGTCCTTTGCCGAGCGAGGTTGGCTGTAACTGCCGGTTATACGGAATCCGTCTCTGGCGGAGGCTGGTGATTTATTAGCCAAAAAAGCTGGCGCTTTGGTGGGTATCTCTGTATAGTACGCGGCCTTCTGTCCCTAATGGTACGGGATTTTGTCCGGGTTATTGGACGCTCCGCCTGAGAGAGTGGCGTAACATCACTCTCGATAAGTATCTGACAGAAGTTAAGTTAACCCTTTTAGATTAAGGTTTATAACAATGTCTCGAGTTTGCATGGTAACGGGCAAGCGCCCGGTAACCGGAAACAACGTTTCCCACTCTCAGCGCAAGACGCGTCGTCGCTTCCTGCCGAACCTGCACTGGCACCGTTTCTGGGTTGAGAGCGAGAACCGTTTCGTTCGTCTGCGTGTTTCCTCCAAGGGCATGCGCATCATCGATAAAAAGGGCATCGACACAGTTCTGACTGAACTGCGTGCCCGTGGCGAGAAAGTTTGAGGAGCTAGGTCATGGCTAAAGGCGCACGCGAAAAGATCCGACTGGTTTCCTCTGCTGGCACTGGTCACTTCTACACCACTGACAAGAACAAGCGTAACACTCCGGACAAGTTCGAATTCAAGAAATACGATCCGGTTGTTCGCAAGCATGTCATCTACAAAGAAGCCAAAATCAAGTAATTGGTTTTAGCTTCCGAAAAACCCCGGCCTCGGCCGGGGTTTTTTTATGCCTGTAATGTCGCAAACAGAATTTAGTCTGTTCCGATCCGGCCGATATCCTAGCTATGTGATCGGGTATTGGGTCCGATCGATTGTGCGAAGCCTTGTGATCGGGATATCTTTCACGACTTAGTGATGGATGTGTCGCCGAAGGTTAACAGGATTGATTTTGGCAGGATGCCGATAAAACGATCCACACGACAGGTCGAGAGTGCGCAAAGATGAAGATTAAACAGAAGCTGATGCTGGCGTTTGTGTTTACCGTGCTGGTGCCCAGCGTTTTGCTGTCCGCCTACAGTATTTCTCATTCGCGCAATGCCGCGGAAGAGCGCTTTGCCGAAATAAGTGAATTGAAAGTCACAGCGGTCGATGATTCATTCAGCGCCTTCTTCCAGGACATCAGTAAAGATATAACCAACCTGGCCAAGATGCCTGCCATCCGGGCGGCCGACAGTAGCATCCCCACCTACTACGATGGTCCCGATGTCGATATGAAGCCTTCTCAGGCGGGAGGCCTGGAAGGTGAGATCTATTCGAACCTGGCGCTCTTTGCCGATACTCATCCCGGTTTCGCATATGTCTACATGGGCACTGAGCAGGGCGGCTATGTGCAGTGGCCGGAAGGCAAGGTATCCGCCGGTTACGATCCACGCAAACGTCCCTGGTATGAAGAAACCATGCGTAACCCGGGCGAAGTGGCGATCCGCAGTGCTTACTACTGGGCGGTGGATGATGTCACCCTGGTCGCGGTGGCACGCAGTATCGAAAACAGCCGCGGTCAGGTGGTGGGTGTAATGTCAGCCGATGTGTCGTTGGCGTCGCTCACCGAGATGGCGCGGGAGGAGAAGCTCGGCGAGAACGGTTACCTGATGCTGGTGGAAGATACCGGCACGGTACTGGTGGATGCGGCCCGCCCGGAAAACAACTTCAAGAATATCAGCGAGCTTGAGGGCGACGCCTATCGGCAGCTGGCGAGCACCCGGAATGGGCTCCTGAGGGTTGATATCGAGGGTGAAGAATACAGCGCCCGGGTGCACAGCTCAGAGGCTCTGGGCTGGAAGATTATCGCCCTGATGCCGCGCAGTGAGATCCTGGCGCCGGCCCAGGCGATGATGTGGACCCAGGTTGGCATTACCGCGCTGGTGGTGGTGCTGGTATGCGTGTTTGCCTTCTGGCTCTCCGGCATGCTGGTGAAGCCGGTACGCCTGGTGAGCGATGGCCTGCGCGAGATCGCCCAGGGCGAAGGCGATCTGACCCAGCGCCTCAGCGTGGTGAGTAAGGATGAGGCCGGTGAGCTGGCTATCTGGTTTAACCAGTTCCTGGATTCGTTGCAGGGCCTGGTGCGCCAGGTCAGCCGCAGTGCTGAAGAGATCGAGCAGGTCTCCGGCGAAACCAAGAGCAGCGTGGCTGCGGTGGATCGGGCCAGCGAATACCAGGTGCAAGAGGTCGAGGCGATGGTGGCCTCGGTCAACGAGATGTCGGCCACCGCCAATGAGGTGGCCAGCAGTTGCGCGAGAACGGCTGATGCCGCCATGTCCAGCCAGGAGGCCAGCGACCAGGGCCGTCAGATCATGGGGCAGACCGAGCAGAGCGTGCGTCAGCTCGGTGATCAGGTCGCCCAGTCCATGGAACATATCCGTGAGCTGGAGCTGGAGACCAGTCAGATCAACAAGATCCTTGAGGTGATTCGCGATATTGCCGAGCAGACCAATCTGCTGGCGCTAAATGCGGCTATCGAGGCTGCCCGTGCCGGTGATTCCGGACGTGGTTTTGCCGTGGTCGCAGACGAGGTGCGTACCCTGGCACAGCGTACCCAGGTCTCTACCGAAGAGATCAGCTCGCTGGTGGATCGTTTGAAAAATCAGACGGCCCAGGTGGTGGGCACCATGGAAACCAGCCATGCACAGTCGAAGCAGACCGTGGAACTGTCCGGCCAGGCCCATGAGGCGTTTGAACGGATCAAGCGTTCGGTGGATGAGATTACCGATATGGCGACCCAGATCGCCAGTGCCGCCGAGGAGCAGCACCAGGTATCCGAGGGTATCAACGCCAATATCGAGGCGATCCATGGCGCGGCCAGTGAAGTGAACCAGGTCTCCTCCGATGTGGCGGATAAGGCGTCGCGCCAGACCGATCTGGCAGCAGAGCTGACCGCGCTGGTACACCGCTTCAAAGTCTGACCTCAGAGCCACGAATGCCGGCGACTGCCTGTACCCGGGGTGGCAGTCTCCGGTATCTTTTGCCTTCCCTCTAACGGAAGGAAGGTCCAATGTCCGTTTCCACACTGAAGCGCTATGTTCCGCTGCTGTTTGTGCTGCTCTGGAGCACCGGCTTTATCGGTGCGCGCTTCGGCTTGCCCTACATTGAACCGTTCAACTTCCTGTTTATCCGCATGCTGATCACGCTGGTGGTGTTTTTTGCACTGGTGCTGGCGTTTCGTGCCGCCTGGGCAGGCCCGCGACAGGCGCTGCATCAGATGGTGGTGGGATCACTGGTCCATGCGGCCTACCTTGGCGGTGTGTTTGCGGCGATCGGCTGGCAGATGCCGGCGGGTGTGGCGTCTTTGATCGTCGGCCTTCAGCCTCTGCTTACAGCGGTGTTGGCCTGGGTGGTCTGGCGCCAAAGGTTGCTGCCGTTGCAGTGGCTGGGCCTGGTTTTGGGCCTGATAGGTGTGGCGCTGGTGCTGGCGGGAGGCAACCGACTGGGGCAGTTTGAACTCAATGCTCCGGCTCTGGCAGGCGTGGCCATCGCACTGGTGGCGATCTCGTTGGGTACCCTGTATCAGAAACATTTTGGCCAGGGTGTGAACCTGCTGACCGGCTCCTTTTACCAGTATCTGGCTACGGCGCTGTGGATGGGGTTGCTCACCTATACGTTTGAAACCGGCGCGGTCGACTGGCAGCCCGAACTGATCGGGGCACTGGCCTGGCTGGTGCTGGGACTTTCCGTGTCGGCCATTCTGCTGTTGCTGCTGATGATTCGCGAAGGTGAGGCGTCCAAGGTGGCCAGTTACTTTTACCTGGTGCCGCCGGTTACCGCGATTGAAGCCTGGCTGCTGTTCGATGAACAGCTGGGTGCTTTGGCGCTGTTCGGCGTGGCGGTGACAGTCAGCGGTGTTTATCTGGTCCTGCGGCGCCAGGCCGCAGCTTAGTCGTAACAGTATTGAAGTTTACCCATGCCTGAATTACCTGAAGTTGAAACGAGCAGGGCCGGTATCGCCCCGCACCTTGTAGGCCACAGAGTAGCCCGGTTGGTGATCCGTCAGCCGCAGCTGCGCTGGCCGATTCCCGCCAATCTGGCGCTATGTCTGGAGGGCAAGGTGATCCGCTCGGTTGCCCGCCGTGGCAAGTATATTTTGATCAGTGTTGAAGGAGGCGCAGCGCTGCTGCACCTCGGTATGTCCGGCAGTGTGCGCATCCTGCCGGCGGGGGCGCCGGCCGCCAAACATGATCATGTCGATCTGGTGCTCGATACGGGATCGATGTTGAGGCTCACCGATCCGCGTCGTTTCGGCGCACTGCTCTGGCAGCCGGAAAATGAGCTGCACAGTCTGCTGGCCTCGCTGGGCCCTGAGCCTCTCTCGGATGAGTTTAATGCCGAATATCTGCAGACCTGCTGCAAGGGGCGTAAAACTGCAATCAAGACGCTGATCATGAACAGCCAGTTGGTTGTTGGCGTTGGTAACATCTACGCCAACGAGGCTCTGTTCCAGGCGGGTATCGATCCGCGTCGGGCCGCGGGCCGTGTCTCCGCTCAGCGTCTGGAGCAACTGGTGATCTGTATCAAGCAGGTGCTGGCCCGGGCGATCGAGCAGGGCGGCACAACGCTGAGGGACTTTGTCGGCGGTGACGGCAAGCCCGGCTACTTCAAGCAGGAGCTGCATGTTTATGGCCGCGCTGGTGAGCTTTGTCACAGCTGTGGCAGTATATTGAAAGAGGTGCGACTGGGGCAGCGCAGTACCGTTTACTGCCCCTCCTGCCAGCGTTAGGGAAGTTGTGACGTTTCGTCAGCTCCCCCCAGCTCCGACCGTATCGGTCGCTGCTGCTACGAAGAGAGCAGAGGAGAAAGCATGAACCGTCCAGTAGAGTTGGCTCCACCGCGATTTGAAACCGGCGATGACCCGATCCGCGAGGTGCTCAGGCACAAGCTGGGTATCGGCCCTCATCTGGCGCGGCGGGAAGCTTTCCGTGTTGGTGCAGATGGGCTGCACTGCGAGTATTACCACTGCTCTGAACAGGCACCCCTGCTGGTGTTTCTGCCGGGCATCGGCACCTACTGTGAACTCTATGCCGAGCTGCTGGCGCGGCTCTGTGATCACGGCTTCAACGTCGTCGGGGTCGATCCGCGTGGCCACGGCTATTCTGACGGTCCCCGTGGCGTCTATACCGTTGAGGAAACGGTGTGTGATCTTGAAAGGGTCATCTCCGCGCTGCTTGAACGCGGCAACGGCCAGGTGGCCGTCTATGGTTATTCCATAGGTGCCGTGATCGCACTGGCACTGGCTGAGTCCGATGAGCGGGTGGATGCTACGCTCTGTGGCACGCTACTTCTCACCGAACAGCCACCGGACCTGATGCACCAGATGGGCTGGTTCTGGACCTGGGGCACGGCGCAGCTGTTCCCGACGTTAAAGGTACCCCTGGGGAATTTTATGGACTTCGACACCCTGCTGGCCGGTAACCCGGCAGGCGAGGTGATCAATGAAGACCCGCTGGTGGTGTTCGATTACCCGCTGAGTACCCTGTCGAGCCTGTTTACCCACCGCGCCGCCAGCTATTCGAACTGTTTCGATTTCGCGATGGCGATCATCCAGGGCGACCGGGATGAGGTGTTGCCGCTCTCCTACGCCGAGCGGGTGATCGGGCAGATGGCTCAGCCGTCAGAGCTTCTGGTCCTGCCCGGTGAAGGCCATATGATCCCCTGGGATAACCCGACACTGCTGGCGCTGAGTGCTTCGCAATGGCTGCAGGCTAGCCTCAAGTAATACTGTTCATTAACCAGGCGCCGTATTAATCAAAGCGTCAAGGCGCGGTCATCTGTCTGTCATTCCTGACTGTGGATAATGCCACCAGGCTGCACAGAAGCGGATGACTGCGATGAACAGACTTCAGAAACTGACCGCCCTGGATACGCGTTTTTTCTACTGGTGTAACGACCTGCACCGGAACCTGGGGCTGGCACCGGTAAGTCGATTTGTCTCCCGGCTGGGCGACGGTGTGTTGTATCTGTTGGTGGGCTTGGGTTTTGCCCTCTGGGAAAGAGAGCAGGGCGTTATTTTTCTGCAGGTTGGCCTGATCGCCTTCGCGCTGGAACTGCCGCTCTACCTGATCCTGAAAAACACCATTCGCCGCGACCGCCCCTGTGACCGCTTGAGCGGATTCAGGGCCGTGATCAAGCCGTCCGACAAGTTCAGTTTTCCATCCGGGCACGCTGCTGCAGCCTTCCTATTTGGCACCATCATGTCGGCGTTTTATCCGCCGGTTGCTCCCTTTGTCTATACGCTGGCAGCCCTGATCGGCCTGTCGAGAGTGCTGCTGGGAGTGCATTACCCCAGCGATATCGCTGCCGGTATCTTGCTTGGTGTCTGTTCCGCCGTGGTCGCACTGAACCTCTGGGAGCTGATCTGAATGCGGATTCTTTACGGTGTACAGGGAACCGGCAACGGTCACATCACCCGGGCAAGGGTGATGTCAGCAGCGCTGGCCAAGGCCGGGATCGAGGTGGACTACCTGTTCAGCGGTCGTCCGGCGGATGCCTACTTCAACATGGAGCCCTTCGGTGACTATCGGACCCGTCGGGGCATGACCTTTGTGACCGAAGCGGGTCAGGTGAAACGCTATCGTACGCTGATGGAGAACAGCCTGCCGGAGCTGATACGCGATGTGCGGGCTCTGGATCTGTCTGGTTATGATTTGGTGCTGACCGACTTTGAACCGGTTACGGCCTGGGCCGCGAAACGGCAGAAGGTGCGCAGTATCGGCGTGGCTCACCAGTACGCCTTCTGTTATCGCGTGCCCGGCGTTGAACGTGCCCCATTACTGAAATCCTGCGTTAACCTGTTTGCGCCGGCTGACGTGAAAGTGGGTGTTCACTGGCATGCGTTTAATGCGCCGATCCTGCCCCCGTTGATCGAGCCACAGCGCCTGCCGCTGAGTCGCGATGCCGGCAAGATTCTGGTTTACCTGCCGTTCGAGGCAATGGATGCGATCAAGGCGGTGCTGGCGCCGTTTGGTGACTACCGTTTTGTGATCTACGCTCGGGTTGATACTCCGGTCGATGAGGGTAATCTCTCGATCCGCCCTCTCTCCCGCGATGGCTTTCAGGCTGACCTGGCCAGCTGCGATGGGGTGATCTGCAATGCCGGTTTTGGCCTCTGCAGTGAAACCCTGCAGGCGGGTAAAAAACTTTTGGTGAAACCACTGAAAGGGCAGGTCGAACAGTTTGCCAACGGCAGAGCGCTGCAGAAGATGGAGCGTGGACAGGTGATGAACAAGCTTTCCGGGGATGCGATAGCACAGTGGTTGCCTGGGGATAATCCTGATCCGCTGCCCTGGCCCGATACTGCCGGAGCGTTGGTCGATTGGCTGGCGCAGGGCGCTGAAGCGCCGGTCGCGGAGCTGTCGAAACGTTTGTGGAGTGACTTTCACCCCGACAGCCTTGCCGAACAGTTTTCCTGAAACCTGAAACTCCCGCTTCTGAATTCAATACCTGAGCAGGTGAGCCCTGTGCAGCACTTTTTTGCTGGGCGTAGAAAGGTAATGAGGAGTGGGGGGATTTCTGGGGCTAGAAAAGATAAAGGGACGTATGTTCCGTCATACGCCCCTTTAGCATGGCTTCCGTGGTTCCTTGCATCTGTTCGCGTCCTGCATGCGTCCTGCTGTCCGTCGATGCGGGCTGGGCCATCCAAGTGTTCGGTCCGTGAACAGGAGATCCTTTCAATCGATTATCGCAGTGCGGAAAAAAATGGATATAGGAATTTTTCCTAGTTTTCTATTTTTTATCGCGAGCGGAATTTTGTCTTGATGGAGGTCAGTATTTTTACGCTGGCATGCTGCGATGGTGCATGCATCTACTGATCGAGGTTTGCGTTAACATGGTGTTTAACAACAGATAAGTGGCTGCTGTCATCTTACTGTCATCATTCTGTCGTCAAATGCGAAGCTGAAACAAGGATATCCACCGTGACTTTCAACAATAGCCAGCGTTTCTATCCCGATACCCGCATGCGCCGTATGCGTGCGGACGATTTCTCCCGTCGTATGATGCGTGAGAACACCCTGACTCCGGACGACCTGATCTACCCGATGTTCGTTATCGAGGGCAGTAACGAACGCGAAGCCGTGGCGTCGATGCCCGGGATTGAGCGTTTGAGTATCGATCTGCTGGTGAAAGAGGTGAAAGAGGTGGCGGCGCTGGGGATTCCGGCGGTGGCGCTGTTCCCGGTAACGCCGCTGAGTGCCAAGTCCGAACTGGCCGAAGAGGCGTTCAACAGCGACGGCCTGGCGCAGCGTGCGTTACGTGCGATCAAGGAAGCGGTGCCTGAACTGGGTGTGATCACCGATGTGGCGCTGGATCCGTTTACCACTCATGGCCAGGACGGAATCATCGATGATCGTGGCTATGTGCTGAACGATATCACCGTTGAAACCCTGGTGCGTCAGGCGCTCTCCCACGCCGAAGCGGGTGCGGATATCGTTGCGCCCAGCGACATGATGGATGGCCGCATCGGCCAGATCCGCGATGAGCTTGAAGACAACAGCTTTGTTAACACCCGCATCATGGCGTATTCAGCCAAGTATGCGAGTGCTTACTACGGGCCTTTCCGCGATGCGGTGGGCTCTGCTGGCAACCTGGGTAAAGGCAATAAATTCACCTACCAGATGGACCCCGCCAACAGCGATGAAGCCCTGCATGAGGTCGCGCTGGACCTGGCCGAGGGTGCCGACATGGTGATGGTTAAGCCGGGCATGCCGTATCTGGATATCGTACGCCGCGTCAAACAGGAGCTGCGGGTACCGACCTTTGCCTACCAGGTGAGTGGCGAGTACGCCATGCACATGGCGGCGTTCCAGAACGGCTGGCTGGATGAAGAAAGTGTCATGCTGGAATCGCTGATGGCGTTCAAGCGTGCGGGTGCGGACGGCATTCTGACCTACTTTGCGATGAGGGCCGCCCGCCTGCTCAATAGATAAACTATATTTGGCGGACAGGAAGATGGAGCTAGAGACGGGAGTTACTGACATGGCGGAAAACACGGAAATGGATGCCAGCGAAGCGACGCTGGCCTTGCGTGAGAGTCGTGAGATTCTGCCCACTATCGAGCCGATAGAAGCGCCGCCAGTTGATCTGAAAGCGCCTGAGCTCTATATCAACCGCGAGTTGAGCCATCTTCAGTTTAACGTCCGCGTGCTGGAACAGGCGCTGGATGAGACTCAGCCGCTGCTCGAGCGGCTGATGTTCCTGCTGATCTTCTCCAGCAACCTGGATGAGTTTTTCGAGATCCGCGTTGCCGAGCAGATGCGCCAGTTGAAGTATGGCCGTGAAGCGGTTGGCCCCGATGCCATGCATCCGCAGAAAGTGCTGGAGAAGATCCGCGAGATCTGCGACGTCAACGTGGCCCGCCAATACCGCATTCTCAATGACATCATGCTGCCGGCGCTGGAAAAGGAAGGGATTCACTTCCATCGCCGTGGTGCCTGGACACCGGAGCAGCGCGCCTGGGTTGAGGACTACTTCAATGAAAAACTGGTGCCGGTGATCAGCCCTATCGGTCTGGATCCGTCGCATCCGTTCCCGCGCCTGGTCAACAAGAGTCTTAACTTTATCGTCGAGCTCGACGGCAAGGATGCGTTCGGTCGTGAAACCGGCATGGCGATCATTCCGGCGCCGCGCTCCCTGCCGCGTCTTATCCGTCTGCCGGACGAGCTCTGCGACGGTGGCGACAACCTGATCTTCCTGTCATCGGTAATCCACGAGTTTGCCGACAACCTGTTCCCGGGGATGCAGGTTGAGGGCTGCTACCAGTTCCGTATCACCCGTAACGCCGACCTGACCTTCGACTTTGAGGAGATCGAGGATCTGGCGCGTACCCTGCGTGGCGAGCTGCATTCACGCAAGTTCGGTGATGCGGTGCGTCTGGAGGTGGACAGCCGCACGCCAGCGCACCTGCTCAGCTTCCTGCAGGCAGAGTTCAGCCTGCCGGACGATCATGTTTACCGGGTCACGGGGCCTGTGAACCTGACCCGCCTGATGGCGGTGCGGGATCTGGTGGAGCGCAAGGATCTGCGCTGGCCGCCGTTTACCCCTGGGCTGCCGAACAAGCTGAAAAACAGCGAAGATATCTTCACCACCATCCGTCGTAACGATCAGCTGCTGCTTCACCCGTTCCAGTCGTTCTCGCCGGTGGTGGATCTGCTGCGTCAGGCGGCCAAGGACCCGGAAGTGGTCGCGATCAAGCAGACGCTATACCGCACCGGGGTGAAGTCGGATATCGTCAACGCGCTGGTGGAAGCGGCCCGCTCCGGCAAGGAGGTCACCGTGGTGATCGAGCTGCGCGCCCGCTTCGATGAGGAGAGCAACCTGCAGCTGGCCAGCCGTCTGCAGGAAGCAGGCTGTCTGGTGGTCTATGGCGTGGTTGGTTACAAGACCCACGCCAAGATGATGCTGGTGGTGCGACGTGAAGGAAACACCCTGGCGCGTTATTGCCACCTGGGTACCGGTAACTACCATTCAGGCACCGCGCGCCTCTATACCGACTACAGCTACATGACCGCCGACGATCAGGTCGGTGAGGATGTGCATAAGATCTTCCAGCAGCTTACCGGTATGGGCAAGATTCAGAAGCTGCAGAAGCTTTACAACGCGCCCTTCACCCTGCATGCGAAGATGCTGGAACTTATCCACAACGAGATCCGCAACGTCAAAGCGGGCAAGAAGGGGCATATCATCATCAAGGTGAATGGCCTGACCGAACCGAAGCTGATCCGAGGGCTCTACGAAGCGTCCCAGGCCGGGGTTGAGGTCGATCTGATCATCCGTGGCATGTGCCGCCTGCGTCCGGGGCTGGAAGGGATCTCCGACAATATCCGCGTGCGCTCTATCATCGGCCGTTTCCTGGAGCACACCCGGGTCTACTGGTTCGCCAATGCCGGTAAACCCACGGTGATCTGTTCCAGTGCCGACTGGATGGAACGCAACATGCTCAACCGTGTTGAGACCGGCTTCGAGCTTTACGGCAAGCACGCCGACCGGATTCGTACCGAGCTTGGCTACTGTCTGCAGGATAATTGCCAGAGCTGGGAGCTGCACTCCGACGGCAGTTATACCCAGAACCGTCCTGCCGAGGGTGAGGAGTTGTTCAGCGCCCAGCAGACGCTGTTGAACGAGCTGGCAAACGCCTGATCCGTTAGCTGCTTGTTGTTATAGGTGAAAGTCGAAGCTGATCCCGAGTCGTCGGGATCAGCTTTTTTCTGTCTGCTATTCCGGTGTTTTCAGCAGTTCGCTGAAACCTGTTTTGAAATCGGGATACTTCAATGTGTATCCCGTGCCCTGCAGACGCAGGTTACGACAGCGTTTGCTGCCGCCACGCCGCACCGGCCTGCGCTCGGTAATTTCAACGTCCAACTGCTGGGCCAGCCATCCCATCACCTCGCTGATCGGAGTCGGAGCGTTGTCACTGGTAAGATAAATCGGTGCCAGTGTCTCGCCTCGGATCGCCATGCCGACCAGGTGCGCGAGAAAGCCTGCGCAGTCATCACGGTGAATCCGGTTGCTGAAGTGAACCGGTGACTCCGGCGCCTGAATGCCGGCACGTACCTGGTTCAGCAGATGGTTGCGACCAGGGCCGTAGATACCTGAAAAACGCACCACCGTGGCGGGAATCGGCCCGTTTAGAGCGGTCTGTTCGCTCTCCAGCAGTATCTGTCCCGAGGGGCTGTCCGGCTCGGTGGCGCTGAACTCATCCACCCACTCGTGCTCATGTTGCCCGTAGACGCCGGTTGAGCTGGTCAGGAACAGCCGCTTGGGAGGCTGTGGCAGGGCGGCGAGTACTCGCTTAAGGCCATCGACATATACTGATCGATAGACCTCCAGATCTCGGCTTTTAGCGGCCGCAGCGTAGACCAGGTAGTCGCAGGCGGGCAGGGCGGGAAGGCCATCGGCAGATGACAGATCGCCAGCCAGTGGCTGGATGGCCTCTGGGAGCTGGTTTATAGTACGCCGCAAACCATAGACCTCGACGCCTTCTGCGGCGAGACTAACCCCTAAGGCTGATCCGACATCACCACAGCCGGCAATGAGTACCCGGATTTTTTGCATTTTAACCTCCACGCAAACGCTCGGGTTCACATCTTAACAGAGGAATATGCATGACGCTGACGGAGCTTCGTTACATTGTCACTCTGGCGCAGGAACAGCACTTCGGTCATGCCGCTGAGCGTTGTTACGTGAGCCAGCCTACTCTGTCGATAGCCGTAAAAAAGCTGGAGGAAGAGCTCGGGGTGGCGCTATTTGAACGCAGTAAAAACGCGGTGCGGGTGACGCCGGTGGGCGAGAAGGTGGTGCGTCAGGCGCAGATGGTACTCGAGCAGTCCGAAGCGATCCGTGAACTGGCCAAAGAGGGCAAGGATCAGCTGGCGTCGCCGCTGCGGGTTGGCGCGATCTACACCATCGGGCCCTACCTGTTCCCGAAGCTGGTGCCCAAGGTGCAGCAGATGGCGCCGCAGATGCCGCTCTACATCGAGGAAAACTTCACCGAGGTGCTGCGTGGCAAGATCCGCACCGGTGAGCTGGATGCGATTATCCTGGCGCTGCCGTTCCATGAGCCCGATGTACTTACCCGGTCGCTCTATGATGAGCCCTTCATGATGGTGCTGCCGAAAGAGCACCCCATGGCGAAAGAGAAAGAGATCGATAGCTCCAAGATCAGTGATGAGCGCATGCTGCTGCTGGGCGAGGGGCACTGTTTCCGCGACCAGGTGCTGGAAGCCTGCCCGGTGCTGAACCAGTCATTCCACGATAAGCACACCATTACCGAGGGTAGCTCCCTGGAAACCATCCGCATGATGGTGGCGTCGGGGCTGGGGACCAGTGTGCTGCCGATCTCCGCGATCGAAGGCCATCCCTCACGTAACCTGGTATCCACAGTGCCGTTCAAGAAACCGCAGCCGATGCGCACCGTGGCGGTTGCCTGGCGGGCCAGCTTCCCGCGTCCGCAGGCGATTGAGGTGCTGATGCGCGCCATTATGGAGTGTCACGAATCCGGGCCAATGGCGGATATCGCCTGATGTTGTCCGTGTCAGCCAAACCGGTACCGATCACCGAACTCAAGGGGGTGGGGACGGCGCTGGCACTGAAGCTTGAGCGGCTCGGTATCGAGACGATCCAGGATCTGCTGCTGCACCTGCCGTTGCGTTACCAGGACCGTACCCGTGTGCTGCCGATCGGCAGCCTGAGGCCCGGTGATGAGGGGGTGATCGTCGGCCATATCGCTGCCAGCGATATTACCTACGGCCGCCGCCGGGCGCTGATGTGCCGGGTACAGGACGGCACAGGCTCAATCACCCTGCGTTTTTTTCATTTTTCGGCGGCGCAGAAAAACAGCCTGGCCCAGGGCAAGCGGATTCGCTGTTTTGGCGAGGCGCGGCCGGGCCCCGCATCGCTAGAGATGGTGCACCCCGAATACAAGGTGATCGCCGATGAGGGCAGTGTCCGTGTCGATGATGCGTTAACGCCGGTCTATCCGCTGACTGAAGGACTTACCCAGGGACGCATCCGCGGCCTGGTCGAGCAGGCACTGGGTTGGCTCGACAAGGGCATTGTTGAAGACCTGTTGCCGGATAACCTGCGTCAGCAATGGCAGTTGCCGGAGCTGACAGAGTCGATCCGCTATCTGCACCAACCGCCGGTGGCGGCGGATCAGGAGCAGATGCTGGAGGGTAAGCACCCGGCGCAGCAGCGTCTTGCCTTTGAGGAACTGCTGGCGCATCACCTGTCTCTGTTGAAGATCCGCCAGACCGTGCAGGAGCAGGGTGCACCTCTGCTTAAGCCCACCGGTGCACTGAGTCTGCCGTTTATCGCCAGCCTGCCGTTTGAACTAACCCAGGCGCAGCGCCGGGTGGCCCGTGAAGTGGCGCGGGATATGAATATGCCGGTGCCGATGCTGCGGCTGGTGCAGGGCGATGTGGGTTCCGGTAAAACCGTGGTCGCTGCGCTGGCGGCTATTCAGGCGCTGGAAAACGGCGCCCAGGCGGCGGTGATGGCGCCCACGGAGATTCTTGCCGAGCAGCATTACAACAACTTCTCCGCCTGGCTCGAGCCACTGGGGATCAGCGTGGCCTGGCTGGCGGGGAAGGTGAAAGGCAAGCAGCGCGCAAGAGAGCTGGAGCGGATCGCCAACGGCGAGGCGCAGCTGGCGGTGGGTACCCATGCGCTGTTCCAGGAGGAGGTGCGCTTCCATAATCTGGCGGTGGTGGTGGTCGATGAGCAGCATCGCTTCGGTGTGCACCAGCGCCTCAGCCTCAGAGAGAAAGGCCGCAACGGTGAGCAGACCCCGCACCAGCTGATCATGACCGCTACACCGATTCCGCGCACCCTGACCATGAGCGCCTATGCCGACCTGGACTGCTCCATCATCGACGAGTTGCCGCCGGGGCGCACGCCGGTGAATACGGTGGTGATCGCCGATGGCCGTCGTGACGAAGTGATAGAACGCGTGCGCAGCGCCTGCAGTGAAGGGCGCCAGGCCTACTGGGTGTGCACCCTGATCGAAGAGTCCGAGGCGCTGCAGTGTCAGGCCGCGGAAGTCACTGCCGAATCCCTCCGGGAAACCCTGCCGGAGCTGCGTATCGGCCTGGTGCATGGCCGCCTGAAAGCGGCGGAAAAAGCGCAGATCATGGCAAGCTTCAAGGCTGCGGAACTCGATCTGCTGGTGGCGACCACGGTGATCGAGGTGGGGGTCGATGTGCCCAACGCCAGCCTGATGATCATTGAGAACCCGGAGCGCCTGGGCCTTGCCCAGCTGCACCAGCTGCGTGGCCGTGTCGGGCGCGGTTCGGTCGAGAGCTTCTGCGTGTTGATGTATCATGCGCCGCTTTCACAGCAGGGCCGCGAGCGCCTGGCGGTGATGCGCGAGAGCACCGACGGTTTCAGAATCGCCGAGAAGGACCTGGAACTGCGCGGCCCCGGTGAAGTGCTGGGCACCCGCCAGACCGGCATGATGCAGTTCCGTATCGCCGACCTGCAGCGGGACGCCCATCTGCTGCCCCGGGTCAAACGGGCCGCCGCCGATATCGAGCAGGCCCCGGCGTTGATGGATGCACTCATCCGTCGCTGGCTGGGTCAGGGTGAAGCCTACGCCCGCGTCTGAGCGCTTTAGTTTTCATTACAGTCTTTTTATTCAGAGTTTTATCTAGAGAAATGCCATGCAGCCTGACAGCGCACAACTAGAGATTATCCAGCGTCAGCTGGGGCGTAAGCCCCGTGGTATCGTGGCTATCGCCCATGCTAGCGAGCAGGGTGTACCGGTGGTGCTGCAGATGCGTTCACTGGTGGATGACAAACCCTTCCCGACACTGTACTGGCTCAGCTCCCGCGACCTGTATCAGATGATCGCCGAAATCGAGACCGCCGGCGGAGTGAAGCAGATCGAGCAGATGCTGGCGGAGGATGAGGCGCTGCGGCAGGCCTATCATGCACAACAGCAGGCCTATGTGGATCTGCGCTGGCAGTTAATGGATGCCGGGGATAAAGCCCGTATCGAGGAGCTTGGCTTCACCGATCTGTATAACCGTTACGGTATCGGCGGTATCGCCCAGTGGGACAAGGTACGCTGCCTGCATATGCAGTACGCTCATCACCTCGTCGCGGAAAATCTGGTGGGGCAGTGGATGGATCGCGAGTTTGGCCTTAACGAGCGGCTGAGTGAAATACGGATCTGAGTGGAATGGCACTAACTTAAGCTGCTTCAGCATGTTGGACTCTCTGTAACGAGTGCCTCTTGCATCACGGATCGCGGCTTCGTCATGAGTCGAAATGGCTTCGGCCTTCGTTTCACACAGCGAGGCTCTACACGGCCCCGTCTTTCGGGCAGTACTGTTGCTGCAATAGCGTCTTGTAGCAACGATACAAGTCGGCGCTGCTCAGCTGGTTTTAAAACGGCCCGATTCAGTAAAGGCAACCATTGCCTCAGTGCCTGGATACTGGCTTTGACGCTGAGCTGGCGAGGCATTAATCCCTTTTGATCGGCGGCCTCCAACATCAAGTGACGAATACAGTTGTAGACGATGAGATGCATTAAAATTTCTTTTTGAACCATCTCGGGTGACTTACAGCGCAGGATATCCATGCCTAGCGTGGTCTTGAGGTCTCGGAAATACAGCTCGACATCCCAGCGCTGGTAGTAAAGATCAGCCAAGGCGTCAGCAGGGTAACAGTTAGGGTCAGTCAACGTGGTGACAATATAGAATTCTCTCACCCGAAACCCGGGGGTCTTTACCGTGACTTTAATCTGTCGAAGTGTCAGGTAATCGGGTAGCTCAGCCCACTCTTCCTTGGTGTAACTAAGTTGTTTATTCCATTGAGGTTTTGGCCATTTAATTAATAAGTCATCCGGCCCCAGGACCTCCATGGCTTCCGAATCTTTAACCGGATGGCGGCGCGCCAAAGGGATAACCGAATCCACCTCTCTTTTGCGGAACTGCGCGACATCGTAATAACTGCAGAACCCCTTGTCGCCGACAAAGATATCGCCGGGCTGGAAGGTCTGCCACTGCTGTCTCAGTAATGGCAGTTCATGAATTTTGCGGCTACCGATTCGATAACTGAGCAACGCTCCTGTTTGCAGGCAGAAACATGCGCATAGGCGCGCTTGAGGAAAGCCGCAGCCTGGCAGTTGATTACGTGGCTGCGGCCAAACCTGCTGATTCGCTTGGGTGTCAGGCATGCTAAGGCCAGTACCATCGACAACGACCACGCGCCGATCCAGCCAGTATTTGGAGGTGGGGTGCATTTTTAACTGAGCAGCGGTATGCAGCAGAATATTTTCGAGGCTGGATAGTTGAAGCTTGCTCCTTGCGTTGCAGTACGCCGCCGTCGATAGAGACGGAGCCTTTGCACCTTTTGCTGCAGCGAAAGCTTGGAACCGGTGCACTACCTCCTGGCAGCCACCGTCAGCATCAAGAACTTGGGAAAAGAACCCCCAAAACGTATTCTCTTTGCTGAACAGGCGGCGGCGACTGAAATCACCCACGGGAGCGGGGTTCAGTTCATGCGCTGGAATAAACGATCCGAGGCATTCACACAGTTGGCTAATGGACTTTTCTCGAATCCGGGCGCGTTCCTCGGCCAGCTTTTGGCTGGCTGCCCGAGGCTTGCGACGGAGTGTGGACAGGTGGAACCCTGGCAATAGTGGTGTCGTGTTCTTCATGCCGCATTGTCCCACGGGCAATACCGTGTCTGTACACTGTAGAAACGATGCTCAACGGGCTTAAGTTAGTGCCATTCGGATCTGAGTGGTTCTTAGCAGTGGGGCGCAGTGTCAGAAACGAAAAACGGCAGCCAGTTGGCTGCCGTTTTTTCTTGTACCCATACCGGTACTGAGCCTTAGCCCATCAGCTTGTGGTACTTGTCCATCAGCTGATCTTCGGTTTCGGCGTGATCCGGATCTTTCGGGATGCAGTCGACCGGGCACACTTCAACACACTGCGGCGTGTCGTAGTGACCTACGCACTCGGTGCACTTGCCCGGATCGATTTCGTAAATTTCTTCGCCCGGAGAGATTGCCTCGTTAGGGCATTCCGGCTCGCATACATCACAGTTGATGCATTCATCGGTGATCATCAATGCCATGCTGGCTACCTCAATGACTGACAGGTTTTTAAGTTAGGACGAGTAATGCTGCTTCAGGGCATCCGCTACGGACGGATGTACGAACTTATCCACATCTCCGCCCAGTGACGCGATTTCGCGAATCAGGGTTGAGGATATGAATGACAGGCTTTCCGCCGGCGTCAGAAACAGGCTCTCGACATCCGGTGCCAGCTTGCGATTCATATTCGCCAGCTGAAACTCGTACTCGAAGTCTGATACGGCGCGAAGCCCACGCAGGATTACATTGGCGTCCTGTTCACGGACAAAGTCAGCAAGTAAGCAGTCAAAACCGACCACTTCCACACCGTCGAGGTGGGCAAGTGCCTGCCTGGCCAGATCCACACGAATATCTAGCGACAGGGACGGGCCCTTCTTGGGACTGTCGGCAACCGCGACAACAATGCGATCGAACAGCCTTGAGGCGCGTTCTACCAGGTCAGTATGACCGTTGGTGATAGGATCGAAGGTGCCGGGATAGACTACCGTATTCATCACAGGCGCTGACCTATATATCTTTTATTTAAGCGACACTGTTTGAAGCCGGATCTCCGCCTTCTGTACAGCAGATCACCATCTAAGCTTCCTTAAGGCGCGGATGTTAGCCCAATTAACAGAGGCGTACAAATAGAATAATGGAATCGAATCTTTGGTTTTGGTTATATTAAATAAACAAAATTATTCTATTGTGGAATAAGCACAGAAAATCTGATCACTTCAGCGTCGGGCATATATGACGTTTTGGTTACGTGTACGGTCGGTATATTGATTCCGTTGTGCTTGCCACGTAATTTACGTGGCTTAGTTAAGGTATAGCGAATATTAGCGCTTTCATGGAGAGAGGCTGTGGTCAGGCGTAGTCGCGAAGAGGCGGAAGCCACTCGCAAGGGATTGTTAGACAAGGCGTTAGAGCTGTTTGCGGCGGAGGGGACCGAAGCGGTCACCATGAAACGGATCGCCGCCGAGGCCGGGGTAACCCACGGCGCCATGTACTGGCACTTCCGTAACAAGAAAGATCTGCTCGAACAGTTGCATATCCGGGCGCATTGGCCGTTTGAAACTCACTACCTGGATCAGCGCCAGGCGGTGCAGCAGGATGCGCTTGAGGCACTGGAAAACTTTCTCCGCGCAGCGCTAGCCGACTTTTCCAGAAACACAGAGTTGCAGTGTCTGTACCGGCTTTTCCACTACGGTCGGGGACGTTCGCCGGAGTTGGCGGAAATGGCGCCGAGGCTGGACCAGGAGCTGGAAACCTGGCGCGATTTTATTCACTACTTCCTCAAACAGGCACGCAAACAGAAACAGTTGCGCAAAAAACTCGATCTGGAGCTGCTCAGCGACAGCCTGCTGATCGCCATTGTCGGTGCCATCGATCTCTGGCTGACGGCGCCGAAACGCTTCGATCTGCGTCAGCAGACCGATTATCTGCTGGCGATGCAGATCCAGGGGCTCAGAGTGCTGAAATCATCCATGGTCTGAACCGCACTCATAGAGTCGGTAACTGACCTGCCCAGCGTGCTTTTCCCGGTAGAGTGCCCAGTTCTCGGGCACTGCCGGCGCCCCCATCTCTTTCTCGCTTTCCACATAGACCATCGCGCGTTCTGCCAGCAGGTTGTGACTTTCCAGCATGGCGCATAACGGTGCGATCAGCCCCTTGCGGAACGGCGGGTCCATAAACACCAGGTCAAACCGCTCCGATTCATCTGTGGGTAGCGTCGACAGCCAGTCCAGCGCTGTGGCATTAACCACCTCAGCATTCTGTACCTTCAGCTTCTGCAGGTTTTCCTTCAGCGTCCGCGCCACCAGTGATGACTGATCAACGAAGGTAACGGAACCCGCACCGCGTGATAGAGCTTCCAGCCCCAAGGCACCGCTACCGGTACAGAGATCTACGCAACGCGCTCCCTCGGTGACCCCCTGCAGCCAGTTGAACAGGGTTTCCCTTACCCGGTCAGGGGTGGGTCTGAGGCCCTCGATGGCGGCGAAAGGAATACGGCGGCTACGCCAGTCTCCACCAATAATGCGAACGAATGCCTGATCGGCAGCTTCAGGACGTTTACGGGTGGGGTTGCGGCGGCTCATGATGGATTTCCAGTACTGGCAAAACGGATCTGCAGGCTCTGCCCGGGATCGAGAAGGTTCGTGATCAGGGCGCGGGCGGCGTCCAGATCGATAGTATTCAGTGTATCGCGAAACGCCTGATGGCTGTCCAGCGGCAGGTGATAAAGGCCTACCAGTTCCAGCCAGCGCTGCGGTTCCTCTGTGAGGATCTGATCATAGCGGCTTAACAGCGAGGCTCGGGTCTGTTCGAGCAGGTCCTTGCTCAACCCCCGGCTGGCCAATGAAGGATCTGCCAGCCAGGCGCGGGTGGTCGGAGAGGAAGGGAGAATCAGTGCCCGGTATCCGTTCTGTGCCAGTGGCTTCCAGGTCCAGCGGTAATCCATTTTACCGAAGTTCTGCGCCAGCAGCTGAGCCATCAGCTCCGCGCCCAGACGCTGGCGAGCGAGCTCCGCCCCATCCTTTGGGGCCGGCTGCCGCTGCCCGATGAGTGTCAGGCTTGCGTCGGGATTTCTGGGACTAACGTCCAGCCTTACACCGCCTGGTGTCCATGGGCGTGATGCAGCATTAGAGCCTGTCGTCGGCGCGGAACCTTCGGTCTTATCGATGTCGGCTGTCAGCAGCCAGACAGGCGTGGCTGCGAACAGGTCTGCGGTATCCGACAGCCGGTCACCCAGCGCGGCCAGCAGACGGCTTTCATCCTGTTGTGACGCCAGGTAGCGCTCAGCCTGGGCGCGCTTGCGCAGGGGCTCGCTATTGATCATCTCCAGCTGTTTGAGCCGGGTATAAAACTGTTCCAGCTGCTGCGCTGAGGGTGGTTGTTTCGCCTCAATATCGATTTTCAGATGCGTGGCGGCCTCGCTGACCTGCGCCCGCCAGCCCTGAGTGGAGAGCCAGTTTGTCATCGGGGCTTGGGAAAGCCGCTGCTGCACTGCCTGTATTTGTACCCGGGTATCGATCCAGGCCTGGTCGGTGAGTGTCTGCGGTAGGGGCAGCAGCAATTCAAGCTGGATATCGTCCTGCTCGTTTGGCAGCACGTAGGCCTGGAGTGCTGTGTCCCAGCGGATGTTGTCGATGGGGCGTTCACCGGCACCCTGCTGGAGAAAAAGAATCACGATCGGCAAAACCCAGACCAGAATCAGCAGGTAGCGGCGGTTAAAGAGTGGTTTATTTTTACTTTCGGCCACAGCCTTTTGCGGTCCTTCGGTTGGGTAAGCGTAACGCTATGTTAAGATAGCGCGCTTTAGACTCTCAATGAACGGGGCATATTCCGATTCCCCTTCAGTCACCCGGATATTACAGAATTTATGGAAGCACTCTACACCTGGATGCTCGATAACGGGCTGGATCCCAGTATTGTTCCCTACGCCTTTGGCGCCGTCACTTTTGTCATTCTGCTGGCTATCTTTTTCTACCTGCGCGGTGGCAAGGATAGTGGCGCTGACCAGTCGGTTGAGAAACCTGCTGAAGCCAAGCCGGTAGAAAAACCTGCCGAGCCGGAAAGCGCGGAAAAGCAGCCTGAAATCGTTGAGGAAAAGCCGGAAGAAGCTAAACCGGAAGATGCCGGGCGCGAAACTGCGCAGGTAGAAACCAGCGAAGCGGCTTCCGACGTGCTGAGCCAGGCGCGCACCGAAGCGGAAACGGCTGAAGCGGCCCGTGCCGACCTGGAAAAACAGCAGGAAGAGCTGGAAACTCAGGCCCAGGAAGCCCGTGAACAGGCGGAAGCTGAGCAGCAAGGGGAAAGCGCGCCGCAAGCCCCTGAGCCTGCGGTGGAAGAAAAAGCCGCGGAGCCTCCTGTTCAGCCAGCAGTGGTCGAGCAGCCGCAGGTTGAGGAAGAGACTCCTGCCAAGTCCAAGGCTGAAGAGACCGAAGTCGGTGAAGAAAAGAGTGCAGAGCAGGCTGAAGCGCCGAAAGAAGAGCTGAAGCCAGAGGAGCCGGTTGCAGAGCCGGAACCCGCGGCCAAGGCTGTTGAGCCCGAGCCCGAGCCCGAGCCCGAGCCCGAGCCCGAGCCCGAGCCCGAGCCCGAGCCCGAGCCCGAGCCCGAGCCCGAGCCCGAGCCCGAGCCCGAAGCTGCTCCTGCTCCTGCTCCTGCTCCTGTTCCCCAGGAACAGCCGGAGGTTCGCAAGAAGCGCCTGTTCGATCGCATCAAGAGCGGCCTGAGCCGCACCAAGGCGGGTCTGACCGAGCAGCTTGGCAGCCTGTTCATGGGCGCCAAGGAGATCGATGACGACCTGCTCGAAGAGATCGAAACCCTGCTGCTGATGGCGGACGTAGGTGTTGAGGCTACCACCGAGATCGTGACCCGCCTGACCGACCGTGTTGAGCGTAAACAGCTGAAGAATCCGGAAGCGCTGCGTGAAGCGCTGAAAGAGGAACTGGGCGACCTGCTTGGCGGCGTTGAGCATCCGCTGGTGCTGCCGGAAGATAAATCGCCGGCGGTGATCCTGATGGTTGGCGTCAACGGCGTGGGTAAAACTACCACCATCGGCAAGCTGGCCAAGCGTTATCAGAGCGAAGGCAAATCCGTCATGCTGGCGGCGGGCGATACTTTCCGTGCCGCAGCCGTTGAGCAGCTGCAGGTCTGGGGTGAGCGTAATAATGTACCGGTGGTGGCCCAGCATACCGGTGCGGATTCCGCATCTGTGCTGTTTGATGCGCTGCAGTCCGCCAAGTCGCGCGGTGTTGATGTGCTGATCGCTGATACCGCGGGCCGTCTGCAGAACAAGGACAACCTGATGCAGGAGCTGCAGAAGGTGGTACGCGTGATGCAGAAGATCGATCCGAGTGCGCCGCACGAAGTGATGCTGGTGCTTGACGCCGGTACCGGTCAGAACGCTATCAGCCAGGCCAAGCAGTTCAAGGAAGCGGTGGGTGTGACCGGTATTACCCTGACCAAGCTGGATGGTACCGCCAAGGGCGGCATTATCTTCGCCATCGCCAAGCAGTTTGGCCTGCCGATCCGCTTTATCGGTGTCGGTGAGCAGGTGGATGACCTGCGTCCGTTCGAAGCGGATGAGTTCGTACAGGCACTGTTCGACTAAACCGGGCTGGAGCACCCATGACCGCGATCCGTTTCAGTAACGTCGGTAAACGCTACCCCAATGGACACGATGCCCTGAAGGGAGTGAATTTCGACCTGCGTTCGGGGGAACTGGCGTTTCTGACCGGCCACTCCGGCGCCGGTAAAAGTACGCTGCTGAAGCTGATCATGCTGATGGAGCGGCCCAGCCGGGGTGAGGTCTGGGTCGGTGATCAGGATCTGGCGCGACTGCCGCGCAAGCAGATCCCGTTCCACCGCCGTCGCATCGGCGTGGTGTTCCAGAACCACCAGCTGCTGTTCGATCGCAGCATCTTCGAGAACGTGGCACTGCCGCTGCAGCTGTCCGGTTATGATCCAGTCGATGCGGCGCGGCGTGTGCGTGCGGCGCTGGACAAGGTAGGCCTGCTGTCGCGGGAGAAACTCAATCCGCTGACGCTGTCGAGCGGTGAACAGCAGCGGGTCGGCATCGCCCGTGCCATCGTGCACAAGCCGAAGCTGCTGCTGGCGGATGAGCCCACCGGTAACCTGGACCCGGCCCTGTCTGAGGACATCATGCATCTGTTCGAGCAGTTCAACAGCATCGGCACCACGGTGCTGATCGCGAGCCATGATCTTTCGCTGATTAACCGTATGCATCACCGTGTACTGACGCTGGCAGACGGCAGGATGGTGGCCGATGGCAACTGATAACCCGCAGCACAAAAACCAGAAGCAGGCCCGTAAGGCGCCACAGGCGCCGCGGCGCGGTGCGGTTCAGCACCGTATCGGCCTCGCGGACCGCACTCGCAGCTGGCGCCGCCATCATCGTGAGGTGGCGCGCCAGTCCTTCTTCCGGCTTTGGGCCACGCCTTTGGCCTCGCTCATGACCATGGCGGTACTGGCGATTGCGCTGGCGCTGCCCGGGTTTCTGTTCACGGCGTTGAAAAACCTGGATCAGCTTACTTCTGGCCTGGATACCGATCCGCATATCTCTCTTTACCTGAAGGTGGATTTGAGTGATGCACGGATCGACAGCTTCAGCCGTGAACTGCTGCTGCGCCAGGATCTGGCCTCGGTGGAGCTGATCAGCCCCGACAAGGGGCTGGAAGACTTCAAGCAGTACACCCGCTTTGACGATCTGCTCGACTTCTTCGATACCAACCCGCTGCCGGCGGTGATCACACTAATCCCCATGGCGCGGGACGCGGACGCTCTTGCACAGCTTCGCAACGAGCTGGCGCAGCTACCGGAGGTCGACGAGGCGCGGCTGGATCTGGAGTGGGTGCGCAGGCTGGGTGCCTTTATGGCGTTGGCCGAGCGCGGTGCCTGGGTACTGGGTGGCCTGCTGGCGCTAACTGTGCTGCTGGTGGTGGGTAACACTGTACGCATGACCATTGAGTCGCGCCGCGATGAGATTCAGGTCAGTAAGCTGGTGGGCGCCACTGATGCCTGGGTGCGCCGTCCCTTCCTCTACAGCGGTGTCTGGTTTGGCCTGTTTGGCGCGTTGATGGCCTGGTTGTTGGCGCAATTGGCACTGGCGCTGGTGTCCGAGCCTGTGCAGGCGCTGGCGGCGCTGTATCTGAACGGCTATGTTGTTCATGGACTGGGTGTCAGAGAATCGCTGACACTGTTGCTGACCGGCATGATTCTTGGGCTGGGTGGCGCCTGGCTCGCGGTGGGCCGTCATCTGAAAGACATAGAGCCGGGTTAGATTTATAGATTGAATAAGGGTATAGCCGACTTGAGCGCCGGGTTATTGCGTTTTTATCCACAGCGCGTTATTTTTTCTGGTCCGCGAATTAGCGGGAGTCTAAGGGCGGGAACTTTCCCGCAGATGACAGGGTCTTAGATTCGGATTTTAAATGCTAACGAGGTCACTCCTTTAATGGGTACGAGCTTACAGGTTGTTGAACAACTCTCACCGGGGCGCAATGTAGACGCTTACGTGCAGAGTGTGAGCACGATTCCGATCCTCACTGCTGAAGAGGAGCGTGAACTGGCCGAGCGTCTGCACTACCAGAGCGATCTGGAAGCGGCACGTCAGCTGGTGATGTCTCATCTGCGTTTCGTTGTACACATTGCACGTAGCTACTCCGGTTACGGTCTGCCGCTGGGCGACCTGATCCAGGAAGGTAACGTAGGCCTGATGAAGGCCGTCAAACGCTTTGACCCCACCATGGGTGTGCGACTGGTCTCCTTTGCGGTGCACTGGATCAAAGCGGAGATGCACGAATTTATTCTGCGTAACTGGCGCATCGTCAAAATTGCCACCACCAAGGCGCAGCGCAAGCTGTTCTTCAACCTGCGTTCGCAGAAGAAGGGCCTGGGCTGGATGAACAATGACGAGGTCAAGGCGATTGCCGATGATCTCGGTGTTGATGCGAAAACCGTACGTCAGATGGAAGGTCGTCTGGCCTCCAGCGATACCGCTTTCGATGCCCCCACAGACACTGATGAAGACAGTGCCTGGCAGGCGCCTGCCGCTTATCTTGAAGATATGAGCGGTGACCCGGCTGCACAGCTGGAAGCCTCCGATTGGGAAGAGAGCTCCCAGAAGGCGCTGATGGATGCGATCTCCGTACTGGATGAGCGTAGCCAGGATATTCTGATGCAGCGCTGGCTCAGCGAAGAGAAAGCCACCCTGCATGATCTGGCGGCCAAGTACGGCGTATCTGCCGAGCGTATCCGTCAGCTGGAAAAGAACGCCATGAACAAGATCAAGGTGGCGATGAGCGCCTGATCCTGGTTTTCCGGCAAGCGATAAAGAGGCCGCCGCACTCTCTGTGAGTCCGGCGGCCTTTGTTTTTTACGCCCGCCGGCGCGCGGCGTATACTATGGCCCCCAAACCGAATACCCGGAGAGAAGATGTCGGCCCGCCTGACCTTGCTGAGTGCTGCCTTGCTGGGTGCCCTGGCGGTTTGCCTGGGCGCATTTGCCGCACACGGCCTGCGTGATCAACTGACCCCGCGCATGCTGGAGGTCTTCCAGACCGGGGTAACCTACCAGTTCTACCATGTGTTCGCGCTGTTTGGCGTTGGCCTGCTGCTGCAGCGCCAGGACCGCCGTTTGCTGCGTGTCAGTGCGTCACTGTTTCTGATCGGTATGCTGTTGTTCTGCGGCAGTCTCTACCTGCTGGTCGCCACGGGCGTTCACTATCTGGGAATGGTTACCCCGGTGGGCGGAGTGCTGATGATTGCGGGCTGGCTGACGTTGGCCGGCGCCGTTGTCAAAGCTCTCCCGGAAAAATAGTTAATCAAGGTAAATCAGGATGCAGATACAGTTAAACGGTGAATCTTTCGATACCGCGGAAGGCGCCACCTTGGAGCATCTGGTTGAACAGCTGGGCCTTGTCGGCAAGCGGATCGCCATCGAGCTGAACATGGAGATTGTGCCGCGGGGCGAGCATGCCGAAACCGCGCTGAAAGAGGGCGATCAGGTTGAGGTGGTTCACGCCATCGGTGGTGGTTGAGCCGCGCCTGTCCAAGCCGTTCTCCAATCGAATTTATGCAGGGTAATAGACTATGTCAGAGCAACAGCTGAACGATAAATTGGTTATCGCTGGTAAAACCTACAACTCCCGTCTGCTGGTAGGTACCGGAAAATACAAGGATCTGCAGGAAACCGGCGCAGCGATCGCTGCCAGCGGCGCGGAGATCGTCACCGTGGCGGTACGCCGCACCAACATCGGCCAGAATCCCGATGAGCCGAACCTGCTGGATGTCGTCAGCCCGGACAAGTACACCATCCTGCCGAACACCGCCGGCTGCTACACCGCTGCCGATGCGGTACGTACCTGCCGCCTGGCCCGTGAACTGCTCGACGGCCACGACCTGGTGAAGCTGGAGGTACTGGGCGACCAGAAAACCCTCTATCCCAATATCATCGAAACCGTGCAGGCCGCCGAGACCCTGGTTAAGGACGGCTTCAAGGTGATGGTTTACACCAATGACGATCCCATCGTTGCCAAGCGCCTGGAAGAGATCGGCTGTGTCGCGGTGATGCCGCTGGGCTCCCTGATCGGTTCGGGCCTGGGTATCCAGAACCCGCACAACATCCGTCTGATCATGGAAGAGGCGCAGGTGCCGATCCTGGTGGATGCCGGTATCGGTACCCCTTCGGAAGCGACCATGGCGATGGAAATGGGTTGTGCCGGCGTACTGGTCAACTCCGCCATTGCCGGCGCGCAGAACCCGGTGCTGATGGCGCAGGCGATGCAGAAAGCCGTGCAGGCAGGCCGTGAAGCTTTCCTGGCGGTGCGTATGCCGCGTAAGGCTTATGCCAGTGCTTCCTCTCCGCTAGTTGGTACGATCAGCTAAGATTACCCAGACGCGGGTGCCGATGCGGCGCCCGCGCCCATACAAAGACAAGAGTTACCCATGAGCGAGACAGAACAGCAGCCGCGGCCGATGCGGCAGGTGCGCAGCTTTGTGGTGCGTGCAGGACGGATGACCGAAGGCCAGGAGCGGGCCCTGAAAGAGAACTGGCCTCTATATGGGCTGGAACTGAGTGGTGGCATGCTCGATTTCAGCGAGCTGTTTGGCGATGACCGTCCGGTAATACTGGAGATCGGCTTCGGCATGGGCGACTCACTGATCGAAATGGCGCGTCAGGCACCGGAGAAAGGCTTTATCGGCATCGAGGTGCACCCGCCGGGTGTCGGTCGTCTGCTCTCCCGCGTTCGGGAAGAGGGGCTGGAGAATATCCGCGTTTTCTGTGAAGACGCTATCGAAGTGCTGGCCCAGTGTATACCGGACGGTAGCCTTGCCGGTCTGCAGCTGTTTTTCCCCGACCCCTGGCCGAAGAAGCGCCATCACAAACGCCGCATCGTGCAGCCGGAGTTTGCCCAGAGCATCCGCAAGAAGCTGGCAATAGGTGGCGTTTTCCACATGGCCACCGATTGGGAAAACTACGCCGAGCATATGATGGAAGTGATGAGTGCCGCCGAAGGCTACCGCAATGCGGCCGGTGACGGTGAATTCTCACCTCAGCCGGAGTGGCGCCCCGTCACCAAGTTTCAGAAACGTGGCGAGAATCTCGGCCACGGCGTTTGGGACCTGATGTTCGAGCGTACCGAATAAAGCTTCCGGCGCATCTCCTGCCTGGGAGGTGCGCCTGTGCTTTTCTATTACTTTTTAGCTTCCTTCCTTTCTTTCTTCCTGCAGCTATCCCTGCTGCTATTCGTTCTGTTTCAGTCGCGGTTGATCGCCGGCTCCAGAATCCACTCCGCGCTGTCGTTCCAGACATCCATGCGCGTAATTTTCCCATTACGTACTTCGAAGCGATCCAGGTAGCGGTTGCCGGAGAAGCTGCGTCCATCCAGCCACTCGCCGTACAGCGTGCCGTTGGAGTAAACCACCACGTGATCGCCCTTGTCGCAGGCATCAAACTGACCCAGCTGCTTTTTGACCCAGCTGTAGCGAGATTTGTTGAACGCGGTGATCTCGTGGGCGCTGGGCATGGCGCGGCCACCGGTAAAGGTGATCTTCACGTCCTTGGCCATATAAGTGGCGGCGAGGACCGGATCGGGCTTCATGGAAGCATCGAGAAACTCACGAACTATTTCTACGGACATCTCTACGGCGTTTTGCATCTTATCTCTCCCGGTGAAGGCGTTTTGTGCACGATTTTAAGTGGCGGCGCACCCTGTTGGTGCCAAGTTCTGTGAATTACTAGCCAGATCGCTAGCATTTACTACGTTATTTTAATGGCATCTATATTGCTAGCAATAAATTAGCAATCAAACAGCGAGGAGATGTTCATGTCTAGCAAGCGAAGCATTCTGGGTAAGGGGCTCAAGGCGGCAGCCCTGGCAACAGCCGTCACTGCAGCGAGCGTATCCGCGCAGGCGGCTGAAACGATCAAGGTCGGTCTGGTGGCGGCCCTGTCCGGTCAGTCGGCTAAATCCGGTGAAGCGATCACACGGGGCCTGTCGGTGGCTATCGACGAGATCAACGCCAACGGCGGTGTGCTTGGCAAACAGATCGAGCTGGTGCGTCGTGATGATGAGAGCAACCCCTCTCGCGGTCTGCTCGCAGCCCGTGAACTGATCCAGAAAGAGGAGGTGGCGGTGATCTTCGGCGGTCTGGATACGCCGGTGTCCATGGCGCTGGTGCCGGTGATGAACCAGCTGAAGGTGCCGTACATGGGTACCTGGGCGGCGGGTACCGCGATTACCCACAACGGCGCGGAAGAGAACTACGCCTTCCGCGTCTCCGCTGTGGATGAAATCGTCGATGAAGCGCTGCTGCGTTACTCCATCAAGCACTACAACACTCAGAAGCCGGGCATGATGTTGATCAACAACCCCTGGGGCGAATCCAACGAAAGGGGTCTGATGAAGGCGATCGAGTCCCGGGATATGCCGATTGCCGGGCTGGAAAAGTTTGAATCCGGTGATGTGGACGTGGTGCCGCAGTTGACCCGCTTGAAAGAGGCCGGCGCCGATACTCTCTACATGGTGGGTAACGTGTCACCTTCAGCGCAGGTGGTGAAGTCCCTGGATCGTATGGGTTGGGACGTGCCGATCGTTTCCCATTGGGGCCCGGCCGGTGGCCGCTTCAGTGAGCTGGCTGGACCCAACGCCGATCGCGTCGAGTTTATCCAGACCTTCCTGTTCGCTCCCGAAGGTGAAGATCCCAAGGGCGATGCCGTCTTTGCCGCTTTGCAGGACAAGTATCCGGAGATCAAGACCCATGCGGACGTGACCCCGGCCGTGGGTATCGCCAACGCCTATGACGCCATGCACCTGGTGGCATTGGCGATGGAAAAGGCCGGCACCGTTGAGGGACCGGCACTGCGGGAAGGCTTTTACGCCATCGATGAGTATGAAGGCCTGATCAAGACCTACAGCAAGCCCTTCACTCCCGAAAACCAGGACGCCCTGGGCCCTGACGACTATGTGTTCGCACACTTCGTCGACGGCGCCATCGTACCGGTTTCCAAATAATAAAAAGCTCATTTAGAAAAAAGCCCGCCCCTGATCAGGGGCGTGGCGGGAGTCTGCAATGATAAGTGCCTCGATCATATCGGGCCTGGGGCTGGGCAGCATGTACGCGCTGCTGGCCCTGGGTTTCCACGTTACCTTTATCGTGTCCCGCACGGTTAACTTCGCCCAGGGCAGTGCCATGATGCTGGGAGCCGTGTTTGGCTTCACCCTGTATCAGACCTGGGGGCTGCCGCTCTGGCTGGCGGTGCCCATCGCGCTGATGCTGGCGGCGATCTATGGACTGGCGATCGAGCGCTTTCTGGTGCGGCCCTTTGCCTCCCGCGGTTCCGACGGCTGGCTGATGGCGACGGTAGCCGGCGGTATCCTTGTGGATAACCTGGTGCTGTTCACCTTCGGCAAGGAGCCGCGCCAGTTTCCCTCCGACTGGGCATCCAGCACTGTCGAGCTATTTGGCTCGGGTGTGTATATCCAGCAGTTGCTGATTCCCGCCATGGGGCTGCTGCTGGCGGCGGCCCTGATGCTGGTGAACCGTTACACCCGCCTCGGCAAGGTGCTGCAGGCCACGGTACAGAACCCGGATGCGGCATCGCTGATGGGGATTCGGGTGCCGCGGGTGATCTCCATCGCCTTTGCCGTATCCACGGTGTTGGCGGCCATCGCCGGCCTGCTGATCGCACCGCTGTTCAGCGTCTCCTCTGATATGGGCACGCTGTTCGGTCTGAAGGCTTTCGCCGTGGCGATTCTCGGCGGTATCGCCAGCGCGCCCGGTGTGCTGGTGGCCGGTCTGCTGTTTGGCGTGATCGAGGCGCTGGTGACGGCGCAGCTGGGCTCTGCATTTACCCAGATCATTACCTTCTCTCTGGTTATTGTCGCGCTCGCGCTGCGGCCCGACGGTCTGTTCGGTAAACGTCGACTGCTTAAGGTGTAACGCGTTATGACCCTGAATACTTCCATAGGACTGGCGGTCGTGGCACTGCTGGGCGCCAGTCTGAGTTTTATCGTCGACAGCTACAGCCTGCTGGTGCTGACGCTGTTTTGCCTCAGCGCCCTGGTGGCCACCGGGCTGAATATCCTGATCGGCCTCAGTGGTCAGATCTCCTTTGGCCATGTGGCTTTCTACGCCATCGGCGCCTACTGCGCCTCGCTGATGACGATGGCCGGTGTACCCTTTGGGCTGGCGCTGCTCAGTGCCGCGTTGCTGGCCGGTGTTTGCGGCGGTCTGCTGGCGATCCCTGCGTTGCGGGTGCAGGGGCCTTATCTTGCGATGGTGACCATCGCTTTCGCTTTCGTGGTCCATCACGGTCTGATGGAGTGGAAGGATCTTACCGGCGGCTCCAACGGCCTGATTGGCGTGCCTATGCCCAATTTCGGCGTTGTATCTTCGGAAACTGGTCTGGCGCTGACCTCGGTACTGCTGATGGTCGCCGGGCTCTGGTTTTACCAGCGACTCGCTCTGGGTCCCTGGGGTAAGGCGATGCGGGCCGCCAAGGGCTCGGAGACCGCGGCGCGCTCCATCGGCATCAACCCGATGGTGCCCAAGGCCTGGGCCTTTGCACTGTCAGCTGCGATGGCGGGCAGCGCCGGGGCGTTGATAGGGCCGCTGATGATGTTTATCAGCCCGAGTACCTTCCCGTTCTCCCAGTCGATCCTGTTTGTGCTGGCGGTGATCGTTGGCGGCAGCGGTTTCCTGTTTGGACCGGTGATCGGCGCGGCGGTGATCGTGCTGCTGCCGGAATTGCTCTCCGGCGTGGCTGAATATCGCCTGCTGGTGTTTGCCGGTTTCCTGCTGGCGGTGCTTTGGGCGGCGCCGAGCGGTTGTATCGGACTGATCCTGTCGCGGGTACGCCGCAAAGAGGGCGAACGGGTGCCGGCGCGGGCGGATGCCGGGGTGCTGGATTCGTTCCTGAACCCGTCACGCGGCTACGCCGGTGGCCTCTCTGTGGATAACATCGGCATCAGTTTTGGCGGTGTTAAAGCGGTACAGGGCGTCAGCTTCAACGCTCCTGAAGGGGAGGTGACCAGTATTATCGGCCCCAATGGCGCGGGTAAAACCACGGCGCTGAACCTGATCAGCGGCTTCTATACGCCAGACAGCGGCTCGGTGAAGCTGGAGTCTGAGCTGGCCGGACGCAACGCCTGGGATATCGCCCGCGCCGGGATAGCGCGAACCTACCAGACCACGCAGCTGTTTGAGGAGCTGAGCGTGATGGATAACCTGCTGATCGCCATGCGTAAGGGACAGCTGAGCCATCCGTTGGCGCAAGAGAGCAAGCGTGCCCGGGATATCGTGCGTAACCTGCTGGCGTTCACCGGCTATCGCGGTGAGCTGGATATCGCTGCCGGCAATCTGCCCCACGTGGACCGCCGCCTGGTGGAGATCGCCAGGGCACTGGCGATGGCGCCGCGGGTACTGCTGCTGGATGAACCCGCAGCGGGTCTGAGCCGCTCGGAAACCGACCAGCTCGGTGAACTGCTGAAGGCGATCGCCGGTTTCGGTATCGCGGTGATTATTGTCGAGCACGATATGCCGTTGGTGATGTCGGTGTCGGATTCGATACTGGTGCTGGATTCCGGCAAGCCGATCGCGCTGGGCACACCGGCCGAGATTCGCGATAACCAACAAGTGATAGCGGCTTATCTTGGCGGTACCGATTATGAAGGCCGGCCGCGTCAGCAGGCCTGGTCAGGACCTGCCGATCACACCCTGTTTGTGAAGGATCTGCAGCTCGATTACGGCGCAGCGCCGGTGGTGTTCGATGTGAACCTGGTGGTTAAACCCGGTGAATGCGTGGCGATCCTCGGTGCCAACGGCGCCGGCAAGTCCAGCATCATGCGTGCGCTGGCAGGTCTGCACCGGCCGGTGCAGGGCAGTATTCTGCTCAACAACGAGAGCATCGACAGGCTCGATGCCAGCGGCATCAGCAGCCAGGGGCTGGCGCTGGTGCCGGAAGGGCGTCAGGTGTTCCCGGAGCTGAGTGTGCGTGACAACCTGCTGATGGGCGCTTTCCAGCGGGACTTCCGCAAGGAGGATGAAAGTTCAGATGAGGCTGTCGAAGCGGTGCTTAAGCGCTTCCCCCGACTGCGTGATCGTATCGACCAGCCGGCGGGGCTGCTCTCCGGCGGTGAGCAGCAGATGGTGGCGATCGGCCGTGCGCTGATGGCCAAACCCACGCTGCTGCTGCTCGATGAGCCTTCGCTGGGTCTGGCACCGGCCATGATCCGTGAGCTGTTCGAGGTGCTGGCCAGCCTGCGTGACGAAGGCATCACCATCCTGCTGGTGGATCAGATGGCCAACCTGGCGCTGACCCTGGCGGACCGCGCTTACCTGCTGGAGACCGGGCGTATCGTCAAGGCCGGTAGCGCAGAGGAACTCAGCAAGGACAAGGCGCTGGAAGCGGCTTATCTGGGCCAGGGCGATACAGAAAAAAATAAAGAGAAAGACGGGGAGGATGCCGCATGAGTCTGACCCGTTTTATCAATCTGCGCCTGCCAGAAAGCCCTGATCAGCTCAGCGAGCTCTGGGTCGACGCCAGTGGCCATTTTATCGCCCCGCCTGAAGACGGTGCGGCTGATGCCGAGTTCGATCTGGAGGGCCAGCTGGTGCTGCCGGGCCTGATCGAAACCCATGTACATCTGGACAAGGCGTGCATCATGGATCGCTGCCGTCTGGTGGAAGGGTCGCTGCAGGAGGCGATCAGCGAGACCTCAAAGGCCAAGCAGGCGTTCGATCCAGAGGATATCTATCAGCGCGGCCGGGAGACCCTGGAGAAGGCGATTCTGCAGGGTACTACCTGGATGCGTACCCATGTGGAGATCGACCCGGTAATCGGCTTGCAGGGGCTGGAGGCGATCCTGCGGCTAAAGCAGGAGTACCGCTGGGCGATCACCCTGCAGGTCTGTGTTTTTCCACAGGAAGGGATGTTTAATAATCCCGGCACCGAGGCGCTGCTGCTTGAAGCGCTGGATCTTGGTGCCGATCTGCTGGGCGGCTGCCCCTATACCGATAGCGAGCCGGTGGCGCAGATCGAGCGCCTGTTCGATATTGCGGTGGAACGCGATCTGGATCTGGATTTCCACCTGGACTTCGACCTGGATCCGGCCAACAGCCTGATTCCGGCGGTGGTGGACGTCTGCTTGCGACGCCAGTGGCAGGGGCGGGTCACCATCGGCCACGCTACCAAGCTGTCGGCCCTGCCGCCGGCACGGCTGGCCGAGGTCGCCACCAGCCTGGTGAAAGCGGGTATCGCGGTGACGGCGCTGCCGGCTACCGATCTTTACCTGAACGGACGTGGGCATGACCATCTGGTGCCGCGGGGTGTGAGTCCACTGCACCGGCTCAGCGATGCCGGGGTTTGCTGCTCTATCTCCACCAACAATATCGGCAATCCGTTCACGCCGTTCGGCGATATGTCACTGGTGCGCCAGGCGAATCTCTTTGCCAACCTGGCCCAGCTGGGTACGCCGGCGGACTTCGAGCGCTGCCTGGATTGGGTATCGGTGGAGTCGGCGCGACTGCTGGGGCTGGACCGCTATGGCCTCAAACCGGGCTGCCGTGCCGACTTTATTACCCTGACAGTGGATAACCGCGCGGGAGTGGTGCGTGACCTGAGTCAGCCGACGCAGGGCTTCAAGGGTGGACAACAGACCTTCACCCGGCCACAGCCGCAGCTGCTTAGGCCGGAGAGGTTCGTTTAAGCGGTGTTATTCCGCCGTTGTGAGCAGGGTCTGGAGGCTGTCAGGTGAAGCCTGATAGCTGGACAGATCCAGCTCGCTCTCAAGGTGGTTGAGGTGCTCGATCATCAGCTCATGGGCTCTTGAGCGGTCACCCTTCGCCAGGGCGGCGATGATCTGGCCATGTTCATCGTGCTGGCAGGGCGGTTGGTCATTGCGCTGGTAAAGACTGACGATCAGCGAGCTGCGCGTCATCAGGTTCTGCAGGATCTCGCGCAGCACCGTATTCTCGGAAATCTCCGCCAGCAGCAGGTGAAAGTCGCTCAGCGAGCGCACGATATCGCGACGGTCTTCGCCGTCGGTGGCCTGCTTTTCCCGCGCCATATGCGCATCGATGCGGTCGCGGTTACGCTCCAGCTTCTCCTGGGTGATCGCTTCCACGATGCCGCGCTCCACTGCCCTGCGGGCGGCGAACACGTCGCGCGCTTCCTGCGCAGTGGGCTTGGCCACGCTGGCCCCACGGTTCGCTTCGATGGTAACGATATGCAGCATCGACAGTCGCTGCAGTGCCGCCTGCACATGGTTGCGGTTGGCATCCAGAGCCTCGACCAGCTGCGCTTCGACCAGGCGCATACCGGGCGGGAGTTTATGCTGGGCGATCGCCTGGGAAAGGCGTTCAATAATACGGTTTATTTCACGTTGCTTGGGTGTCACGGGCCGACTCACGAATCGATAAAGCCAATATAAAACAATGACAGGAACGGGGTTCCGGATACTGCGCAGCAAATGATAGCAGAAAGTGCTAGCACAGTAGTTGATTCCGGTGGGACTCTTTCGACCAGGCAACGTAAAACGGCCGGTATAAGACCGGCCGTTTTGGCTTTAGCTACAGATCTGGCTACTTAGCGATCGCAGTCACGCTCGCCGCGTTCGCCATGATGGCCCTTGAAGTCACCTTTGCGGTGTTCGCCGCCATGTTTACCACCGCGCTCTGCGCGCATCTCCTGGAACTGCTGCATCTGTTCCGGCGTCAGGATCTCTGCCATCTTGGCGTGCATGTCGGCGCGCTGCTGGATACGCTCTGCCACCTGAGCCTGGGTCTGTTCGATCAGCTTCTGCACGTCGGCCTGGTAAGTGTCAGAGGTCGGGTCCAGGTCTTTCAGGCCACCCTTGTGGTCGCGCATTTCGCCACGCATCTCCTGGCGGGCTTCGCGCTGCTCATCCCAGAGTGCTTTCATCTGGGTCTGCTGCTCTTCACTCAGGCCCAGCTTGCTGGCCATACGGTCGCGGTACTCGCCTCTTTCGTGGGCGATGGCTACGCCGGTCAGGGAGCTGGCCAGCAGGGCTGCGGTGATACCGCCGATAATCAGTTTACGCATGATGTTTCTCCTTGCTCTCTCACTTGTTGATGGCCTCAGTATGCGAGGAGTCACTGCTAAGTTGGGTTAGCAGGGAGTAAAGTTTGGTAAAGGCCGCCCCGCAGGCGGTTTGACGGCTTAATATGCACTCATGAGAAGTTTTAAGGAGCGAGTGTGAGTACCGAGCGGCTGCTGATTATTGATGATGACCGGGATCTCTGCGATCTGCTGAAAGACTACCTGAGCCATGAGGGTTATCGGGTGGATGCCTGTAATTCCGCCGAACAGGCGCTGGAGCTGCTGGGCGATGGCAGTGACTGGGATCTGTTGGTGCTGGATATCCAGATGCCCGGTGCCAGCGGCCTGGAGCTGCTGCAGCAGTTGCGCCCGCGGATTCAGACACCGGTGATCATGCTCACCGGGCGCGGTGATGAGATCGATCGTATTCTCGGCCTGGAGATGGGCGCTGACGATTATCTGGGCAAGCCCTGTAACCCCCGTGAGCTGCTGGCGCGGGTGCGTGCGGTATTGCGGCGCTCTTCACTGCAGGAGCAACCAGTGCAGAAGAGCCTGTTCCCGGAAAAACCGGTGGAAGCCTTTGGTATCCGCCTCGATCCCGGTGCCCGGGAGATTCTGGTCGGCAGCGAGTCTGTTGATTTGACCAGTGCCGAGTTCAACGTGCTGGCGTATCTGATGAACAGCGCCGGCACGGTGATGAGCAAGGAGCAGCTCACCGAGCTGGTGCTGCACCGCAAACTCACCGCCTATGACCGGGCGCTGGATGTACATGTGAGCCGGGTACGGCAGAAGCTGGCTGCGTTATTGGGACCTGAGCAGGAGCTGATCAAGACGGTGCGTGGCCAGGGTTATCAATTCCTCAAGGGTAAGGCATGAGCTGGCATCGTAAACTGTTCTGGAAAATCTTCCTGGTCATCTGGCTGATCAGTGCGGCGGGTACCGGCCTGGCTGTGATCGGTATCTTGAATATAGCCGAGGAGCGCCAGAACAAAGAGCTGCTGGAAACCCGGGCGCTGGGGCAGGCGCGGCTGATGCTGGAGTGGGAGGACCGGGGTGATCGTCGGCATCATGATGATGACGAGGACGATCATGATGGCCACCGACGGATGATTCCGCTGTGGATATTCGACGCCGAGAGTGGTGTGCAGTTGCAGGGGCCGGATCGCAGACCTCCCCGTGAGTCGAGCGCGCTCAGCTTCGCTATGGAGGGCCTACAGGGAGAGCCGTTGAGGGTGGTCGTGCATGCCCCCCGCACTGGCTTGTATCTGAAAAAGATTCTGGGTTTTCTGGTGTCGGTACAGGCGGTGATCGTGCTGCTGGTATCAGCCGTTGCGGCGTTGTTCCTCTCCTGGCTGATTGTTCGGCCGATCAACCAGCTGCGTGCCCACGCCAAGGATCTTTATCACAATCAAAATCTGAGCACCCGGGCGAGCACCCGGCTGAGCCAGCGCCGCGATGAGATCGGCGAGCTGTCGCGGGAGTTCAATGCCATGGCGGGCTACGTCGAGGATACGTTGACCGCTCAGCAGCGCCTGCTGCAGGACGTCTCCCATGAGCTGCGGGCACCTCTGGCGCGATTGCAGGTCGCGGCAGGCCTTGCCGAGCAGAGGCTCGGTGAAGATGACCCCACCGCCAGCCGCATCAACCGGGAGTGTGAGAAGCTGGACGGTCTGATCGACAAGATACTTTCCCTGTCGCGGCTTGATCAGGTTGAGCCTGGTGGCGAGCCTTTTGTGTTACAGGAGCTGTTCGATGAGCTGCGTGCCGATGTGGACTTTACCCAGCCGGAGCGGCCTATCCAGGTCAGTGTGAATCCGCCTGCACTGCGTCTGGCGCTGAACGATGAGCTGTTGCGCGGCGCACTCGCCAACCTGGTCAGCAATGCACTGAAATACACCGATGCGGATACGTTGCTGGAGATCCGGGCAGCCCGGGTCGCGGAGGGTGTAAGACTGTGGGTGAGAGATCGGGGGCCAGGTGTCAGTGAGGACCTGCTGGCACGCATGACCGATCCGTTTGTCCGTGGCGGCGGTGATTGCGAGGGGTACGGTCTGGGCCTCAGTATCACCCGGCGGGCGGTTGAGCGGCTTGGCGGTAGCCTGAGTCTCAGCAACCATCCCGATGGTGGCCTGGAGTGCGTGGTGATCCTGCCAAAATCTGTAGTCCTGACCTAAAGCTCAAAGCTCAAAGCTTGAGCAGGCGGGCCTCGTCTCCCTCCTTCAGTGAGAGGGCGTTGGCCTGCTCCTCTGTCAGTCTTACGCTCTTCCTGTCCGGGCTAAGCGCAGTCATCAGGCAGCGAAAGCCGGTGGTTTCGGTGTTGGCGACCAGATGACGTTTGGCGCCCTCCGGAGGCGGTGATGCGTCCAGAATGACGCGGGCACGGCGGCTCTTGTTGATTGCGCGGATGTTTCCCTGCCGGGCTGCCAGGGTGGGCCCGGCATCAAAAATATCGATGTAGTTCTCAAATCTGAATCCCTCCCGCTTGAGCATTTCGCAGGCGGGTTCGGTGTTCGGGTGCACTTTGCCGATGACCGCCTGAGCCTCTTCCGGCAGCAGGTGAATGTAGATCGAGTGCTTTGGCATCAACTCGGCGATAAAGACCTTGTTCCCGGCACCGGTCAGGTAATCCGCCTGGTCATAATCCATGGAAAAGAAGCGGCGGCCCAGCCCCTCCCAGAAAGGGTTGGTGTGCTGCTCATCGGTAAAACCGCGCATTTCGGCTATAACCCGGTCATCAAAGCGGCTGGCATGTTCCGCCATAAACAGGAAGCGCGCCTTGGAGAGGAGTACGCCCTGACCGCTGCGGCGATATTTGGGCCGCATATACAGGGTGCAAAGTTCGGAGCTCCCGGTGTAGTCGTTACACAGGTTCAGCGTCTTGAATTCGTTGTAGACGCCCAGCTCCCGCGAGGAGTGCACGATCGTCCCGACATGGTAGTGGTAGAACGGCATATCCAGCCCCACCGCGGCCGTAATGCCGCAGGTGCCTGCGATCTCGCCGCTGTCTGTGTCCACCAGCACAAATAGATAGGTTTCCGGGCCGGGCGCGGCGTTACTGCGGCCCAGGGTATCCACCGACTGACGGATTTTGCTGGCGAGAAAATCGGCATCGCCCGGCAGGGAGGTAAAGCCGGGACCGGACTCTTCAGCGATCTGTAGCAGTACATCCAGGTCCGGTTGCTGAATCGGGCGGATAAGGAACATGGGCCATCTCCATAAATTCCTGTTGATCACAGAAAGTTTAGTCCGCTTGCTGTCGTTTATGGCCAGTTTTGGGGTTTATGGATCTGGATAACTCTGTGGCTTTGTTATGTAAATAGAATGGATCTTTTTAAAAATCCATTAATTTACAAAAGGTTGCGGTTATTTTGCAGGAGCCGGCAAATGTGGATAAGTTTTTCCGGGCAGGTTCAGGGATAAAGCTGGGATGAGGTTTCCCGGCTGTATCGCTGGACAATATCTTCAAACGGCAGTGGTTTGTCGAACAGGAAGCCCTGACCCACGGGACAGCCGGAATTGAGCAGAAACTGGTGCTGCTCCTGGGTTTCGATGCCTTCGGCGAGTACATGGAGCCCCAGTTGGCGGGCCATCAGAATGATGGTCGAGGTGATCGCCAGATCGTCACGGTCGTCTGGCAGGTCCTGGACAAAAGAGCGATCGATCTTGAGCACCTGGACCGGCATCTTTTTCAGATAACTCAACGAGGAGTAGCCGGTGCCAAAGTCGTCGATGGCCAGGGTGACACCCAGATCACGCAGCTTTTGCAGCATTACCAGGGAGTCTCTGTAGTTGTTCATCATCAGCCCCTCGGTGATCTCCAGTTCCAGGAATTCGGCCGGGAGGCCGGTCTCTTCCAGTACCGACCTGACGGTGGCGACCAGGCCCAGATCATCAAACTGGCGTGCGGAGAGGTTCACCGCCACGCGGAAGGGGGTGTCGAGTTGCTGGCGCAGCTGGGCGGCGTGGCGACAGGCCTGCAGCAGTACCCAGCGGCCGATCTGGATAATCAGACCGGTCTCTTCGGCCATGGGGATAAATTCAGCGGGAGAGATGGGTCCCTCTATCGGATGGTGCCAGCGCAGCAGCGCCTCTATACCCACCAGCGTGCCGCTGCCCAGATCGATCTGCGGCTGATAAAGCAGCCTGAGTTCTCCCCGGTCCAGCGCCTGACGCAGGTCGTGCTCCAGCGTCAACGCCCGATGTGCCTCGGTGTTCATTTCGGGGCTGTAGAACTGATAGGTGTTGCGACCCACATGTTTGGCCCTGTACATGGCCAGATCGGCATTACGCAGCAGGCTGCTGACATCCATTGCATCGATACCGAGCAGGGTGATCCCGACGCTGACGGTGACCTGTATCTGGTGCGTGCCTATGTCCAGCGGCTGCGCCAGCAGCTCGATGATATCGTCGCAATAGTTGCGGATCGCATCGATTGAACTGAGATTGTGCAGCAGCACGGTGAATTCGTCACCGCCGAGGCGGTGGACCGTATGTGGTGCATTGATACAGAACCTGAGACGGCTGGCGACAGTACGCAGCAGAGTATCCCCGGCCTCGTGTCCCATGGTGTCGTTGATCTTCTTGAAGTGGTCCAGGTCGAGCAGCAGCAGCGCGCTGATGTTCTCCCCGGGGGAGTGCAGCATCTCTTCCAGATGATCGCGGAAGTTACGGCGGTTACCCAGGTCGGTCAGTGGATCGAAGAAGGCCAGCCGCTCCATCTGCTGCTGATGCTCTTTCAGCTGGGTGATGTCGTCGCTGACTGAGACGATATTGGTTAGCTTGCCATTCTCGTCCAGAATCGGAGAGATCGACTGCAGGCTCCAGTACAGCTCGCCGTCTTTGCGCCGGTTGTGCAGGGTACCACGCCATTTGCGGTGGCTCAGCACCGTGGCCCAGAGGTTGGCATAAACCTCACCGGGCGTATTGCCGGACTTGAGAAACGACGGTTGGCGCCCGATCACTTCGGACAGGGTGTAGCCGCTGATATCGGTAAAGCGCGAGTTGATATACTCGATTCGGCCCTTGGAGTCGGTGATAACCACCGCGCTGCCACTGTTTTCCACTGCGTTGGAGAACTGCTTGAGCTCCAGCTCCCGTTGCCGGTGAATGCGTTCATCAAGGACCAGTACCAGGGCGGCGATCACCTGCCCACTGTCATCACGCACTGCCGAGCCATGCAGTTCCAGATCCAGAGAATCTTCGTCGCGAACGCGGTAGTGAGTCAGTGAGAAACCATTTCGCTCGCTGCTGAACACTGAACCCAGGCGACAGATAAGATCGGGGCTGGAGGCGCTGTCGAGAAAAACAGCGGCGGGCTGGAGCAGCGGTACGGGGAGGGAGAGCAGTGATGACGCCGATCGGTTGGTCGCCAGGCAGTATCCTTGCCGGTCAAGCAGGCAAGCCCCCAAAGGGGAGGCTTCCAAAGCGTCCAGCGCGCACTTGGCTACTGCACTTAACTGACCCTGGTCAGGTTTCCTTGCCACCGAACGCTTACCCCAACTTCATGACAAAAAAGCTAAAGGCAGATCCTAGCAAACAGTGGTTTAAGTGCAATAGATTTGCGACACAAACAGTGACTGGCGAGAACACGCCAGAGTCATGCAGGGGGTGGGTCGAGACGCTCAGAGAGCGTCTGAACCGCTTTCCCCGGTGCGGATGCGGATAACCTGCTCCAGCGGAGAAACGAAAATCTTGCCATCGCCAATTTTGCCGGTGTTGGCGGTTTTGCTGATCGCTTCGATCACCTGATCGACCATGCTGTCATCGACAGCGATTTCGATCTTCACCTTGGGAAGGAAGTCCACCACATACTCGGCACCGCGATAAAGCTCTGTGTGGCCTTTCTGACGACCGAAACCCTTCACCTCGGTGACCGTTACACCCTGAATGCCGATATCCGACAAGGCTTCGCGAACATCATCAAGTTTGAACGGCTTGATTACCGCTGATACCAGTTTCATCGTTTAACTCCTCGTTAATCGTTGGGCGCACTGCTTTGCAGCAAAGTGCCCGGACTTCATCCGGTTAAGTACCGAATCTTTGAGTATACCTACAATAGCCAGATTTCGCATACGCGTCATCCGGCAGAAAACGCAAATTGAGTACGTAAAAAAGGGAGCCTCGCAGGGCTCCCTTATCAGCTCAGTTAATGAGCCTTAGTTCTTGCTGGAAGCGAACTCAGGATAAGCTTCCATACCGCATTCGGAGAGGTCGACACCTTCGTACTCTTCCTCTTCGCTGACGCGGACACCCATGATGGCTTTGATGATCAGCCATACGATCAGGCTGACAACGAAGACCCACAGGAAGATGGTCAGGGCGCCGATGATCTGGCCGGAGAAAGTGGAGCCGTCGTTGGTAACCGGTACCAGCAGCAGACCCAGCAGACCGACAACACCGTGCACGGAGATCGCACCGACAGGATCGTCGATCTTCAGCTTGTCGAGGGTGATGATGGAGAAGACAACCAGCACGCCGCCGAGAGCACCGAAGATGGTGGCCTGCAGAGCAGACGGAGTGGAAGGCTCAGCGGTGATTGCTACCAGGCCAGCCAGGGCACCGTTCAGAGCCATGGTCAGGTCGGCTTTGCCGAACAGGATGCGGGCAACGATCATCGCAGCAACCACACCACCGGCAGCGGCAGCGTTGGTGTTCATGAATACAACGGCTACAGCGTTGGAGTTTTCAACATCGGAAGTCGCCAGTACGGAACCGCCGTTGAAGCCGAACCAACCCAGCCACAGGATGAATGTACCCAGTGTCGCCATCGGCAGGTTAGCACCCGGGATAGCGTTGATTTCGCCGTTCTTGCCGTATTTGCCCTTACGAGCGCCCAGTACCAGAACACCGGCCAGGGCAGCAGAAGCACCTGCCATGTGTACGATGCCGGAACCAGCGAAGTCAGAGAAGCCCAGATCGCCCAGAGTGTACATGCCGAAGACAGCGTTGCCGCCCCAGGTCCAGGCACCTTCCATCGGGTAGATGAAGCCGGTCATGACAACAGCGAACAGCAGGAATGCCCACAGCTTCATACGCTCAGCAACAGCGCCGGAAACGATAGACATGGCGGTTGCAACGAAGACAACCTGGAAGAAGAAGTCAGCAGACGGAGCGTAGGTGGCGGGCTCTTCTGCGCCGGTGAAACCGTCACCGGTGATGCCGGAAAGGAAGTATTCGCCGCCGTACATGATGGCGTAGCCGGATACGAAATACATGATGCAGGCGATCGCAAACAGGGCGACGTTCTTGGTCAGGATTTCGGTGGTGTTCTTGGCGCGAACCAGGCCTGCTTCAAGCATGGCAAAGCCGGCGGCCATCCACATTACCAGTGCACCACATACCAGGAAGTAGAAGGTATCCAGTGCATATTTAAGCTGGGTAACGTCCCCGGCTGTTGTATTCAGAAGTTCTTCCATCTGCTTAGCCCTCCATCAGGCCTTACAACGTCTTAAACAGTTAATGGATCGATCAGAGCGCGTCGTGACCGGTTTCGCCGGTACGGATACGTACGACTTCTTCGAGCGGCATGACGAAAACCTTGCCGTCGCCGATTTTGCCGGTCTGAGCGGCTTTGCTGATCGCTTCGAGGACCTGGTCGACAATATCGTCAGCCACAGCTGCGTCGATGCGCACTTTCGGCAGGAAATCGACCACGTATTCAGCGCCCCGGTAGAGTTCGGTGTGACCCTTCTGGCGACCGAAACCTTTGACTTCAGTAACAGTGATACCCTGAACGCCGATGTCTGACAGCGCTTCACGAACATCATCCAGCTTGAACGGTTTGATGATTGCTGAAATCAGCTTCATTTCTGAATCCCCCTTGGAATAGATATAACGAAGTGTGCGCTGCTTAGGGGCGTTGCACGCCTCGGTTGTGCTTCCTTCAAGCCAGAACCGTGCCACTAGTGAAAAAGGCTTTTAAAACAGATAGATAATGGAGAGGATCAAAAAATAACCAGGCCTTCGGCGGTGCACGCTAAAAAAAGCTGAGCAAATATTGTGCACCGATAAAGTGCGTGCATTTTTATGGTGCACGGGTTTTTCCGGCTTGCACCAAGCCTGACAGGGCGGGGCCTGGCGCGGTATAGTGGTGTTCAGTCATCAACCAATTCAAGCTGGGGTTTATTCCCGATGCATCAAAAACTGATCGATAGCCTCAATGCTCAACTGGGCCAGATTTTCGAGGGCGCCCGTGAGCTGCCGGGGCAGAAAGAGCTGCAGCAGCAGGTCCGTACCGTAGTGCAGAGCACCTTTTCCCGCCTGGACCTGGTGACGCGCGATGAATTCGATGCTCAGAGCGCCGTGCTTGCCCGGACTCGGGAGCTGGTCGAGCAGCTGGAGAAGCGACTCGCTGAACTTGAGCAGGGAGCGTCCGCAGACAGCTCTGCTGCAGGCTCTTCCGAGCAGGCAGGCGGCAACGACAAACCGGCGGAGTAATCCAGCTTCGCCTCATGACCCAGGGACGGTGTCATGTCTTTATCGATTATCCACACCCGGGCTCAGCTCGGCGTTGAAGCGCCGGCCGTGTCCGTTGAGATCCATCTCTCCGGCGGTCTGCCGTCACTTTCTATCGTTGGCCTGCCGGAAACGGCGGTAAAAGAATCGCGGGAGAGGGTGCGCAGCGCCCTGATTACCGCCGGTTTCGACTTTCCCCAACGACGCATCACTATCAATCTGGCGCCGGCGGACCTGCCGAAAGAGGGCGGTCGCTATGACCTGGCTATAGCGCTGGGCATTCTTCAGGCCTCGGGACAGCTGAAAAGCGACTGGCTCGAACAGTTTGAGGTGATCGGTGAGCTGGCGCTTTCAGGTGCCGTGCGGCCCGTCACCGGTGTACTGCCGGCTGCAGTGGCCTGTGCCTCGGCCGGGCGTAAGCTGATCGTACCCGCTGCAAATTCCGAAGAGGCGTTAATGACAGGGCAGGTGGAGGTATTAGCCACCGAGCATCTGCTGGCGCTGACGCAGCTGCTCGGGAGTAAAGAATTGCCAGCTTTGCCGCACGAGGCTCAACTGCCGCCGCTATCTCCCGATGTGCCGGACCTGTCCGATGTGCGTGGTCAGCTACAGGCGCGTCGGGCGCTGGAGATAGCCGCCGCTGGCGCCCATAACCTGTTGTTCAGCGGTCCGCCGGGTAGCGGTAAAAGCATGCTCGCCTCGAGATTGCCGGGTCTGTTACCGCCGATGGAGCGTAACGAAGCGCTAAGCGTAGCCGCTATTCACTCCGTAGCAGGCCTACCGGTGGATTCTGCCTGCGCCGGCGTGCGCCCTTTTCGGGCACCGCATCATACCGCCTCCGCCGTGGCGCTGGTGGGCGGTGGCGGGCGACCGAGACCGGGGGAGATCTCTCTGGCCCACCAGGGCGTGCTGTTTCTCGATGAGTTACCGGAGTTTCCCCGTCGGGTGCTGGAGGTGATGCGCGAGCCGATGGAGAGCGGCGAGATCCTGATCTCCCGTGCTGCCCGCTCGACTCATTACCCGGCACGCTTTCAACTGGTAGCGGCGATGAATCCCTGTCCCTGTGGATACTTTGGCGATGGCACCGAGCGTTGTCACTGCAGCCCTGACCAGATCAAACGTTATCAACAGCGTATCTCCGGACCGCTGCTGGATCGTATCGACCTGCATCTGCATGTGCCGGCACTGAGTCCTGCAGAGTTGCTGCATCCGTCGGAGCCGGGCGAGGGCAGTGCCAAAGTGAGAGAACGGGTGTTAGCGGCGCGGGAGCGTCAGTTGGTGCGTCAGGGCAAGGTGAACCGCGACCTGTCGGCGCAGGAGCTGGATCAGTTCTGCGTGCTGCCGGATGATGCGCTGCGGCTGCTGGAGCAGGTGATGGTACGCCATCATGTCTCGGCGCGTGCCTGTCACCGTCTGCTACGGGTGGCGCGGACGTTGGCAGATCTGGCGGGGGATGCGGATATCGGCAGTGCTCACCTGCTGGAAGCCCTGGCTTACAGGGGTAAACTGGCGGAAGCTTAGAGGGTTGATTCTGTGGCTGTTAATTCAGCCGCTTTGCAGCTGGTTGGTACCGAGCATCTTCAGGAATACATCCAGGCTCACCGGTGGGCTGAAGAAGTAGCCCTGTACCTGGTCGCAGTCCTGTTTGATCAGGAACTCCAGCTGATTCTTGGTTTCCACGCCTTCTGCGATCACGCTCTTTTGCAGGTTGTGCGCAAGGGTGACGATGGCGCGGACAATCTCTTCATCATCGGGATTGCCGGGTACGCCGGCGATAAAGCTCTTGTCGATCTTAAGCGTGGTGATCGGCAGTTTCTGCAGCAGCGAGAATGACGAGTAGCCGGTACCGAAATCGTCCAGTGAGAAGGCGATGCCATGGGCGCTCAGGGTCTTGATGCACTCCTTGACGTGCATCTCGTCGCTGAACAGCGCAGTTTCGGTAAGTTCGAACTCCAGCATCGAGGTGTCGATATCGAACTGCTCTATCAGACGCTCGATGGTGCGTGCCAGATAGGTGTCCTGGAACTGGCGGAACGACAGGTTCACGCCGATATGGCCATGCAGCCCCGCCTCGCGGATCAGCTTCATATCGCGGCCGGCGCGCTGGATGACCCAGTAGCCGATCGGCACGATCAGGCCTGACTTTTCACAGGCGGGGATAAATGAGTCCGGCGGGATCAGACCGTGGACTGGATGCTCCCAGCGGATCAGCGCTTCGGCGCCGGTGATGCAGCCGGTGCGCAGATCGATGCGGGGCTGATAATAAAGCACGAACTCTTCGTTCTGCAGGGCGCGCCAGAGCTCGGGCTCCAGCGTGATATCTTCGTTTTCGCTACGGTCCAGACGGGTATCGTAAATAGCGTAGCTGAGTCCGCCCTTCTGTTTGGCGCGGGTTCGCGCCAGGCCGGACTGCTTGATCAGGGTGTCGAATTCGCTGCTGTGCCGGGGCGAGTAGGCAACGCCGATACTGCAGCTCAACGTCTTTTCACCGTCTCCGATGTTGTATGCCGGCATCAGCGCCGCAATCAGTTCGCCGAGGAGTCCCTTGGTGCGGTGCTCGATAACATCGGCTTCATCTACCGGCAGAATAAAGGCGAATTCGTCGCTGCCGATACGGGAGATATGCCGGGTTTCGCCGAAACTGCGCAGGCGACGGCTCAGCTCCAACACCACTTCATCGCCGGCGTCGTGGCCGAATTCATTGTTGAAGCGGCTGAAACTGTCGAAGTCGACGGTGATCAGGGCCAGCTGCTGCTTTTCCTGCAGCTCGTTAACCAGCGCCTGGTAAAAGTACTGACGGTTACCCACACCGGTGAGTGGATCGGTAATTTTAAGCTGGGCGAGGGCGTCTTGGCTGCGACGGGTGCATTGGGCGTAGCGCAGGGAGCGCAGTAGCAGGTCGCGGTCGAGCTTTTTCAGGCTGAGCTGATCGATAAGCGGCTGGCGGACCAGCAGGGAAGGATCGGCTTCAGCCAGATGGTCATTGAAGACGATGATAGGCATGCCGGGATGAGCCAGCTGTACCCGCTTGATCAGGTTCTGAAGTGCGGGTTTATCGTTGGTGTAGCAGAGCAGCAGTGCTCCGCTCGACAGCTTCTTTTCGATATCCTCCGTGCTCGCGCACGCCTGCAGACGAAAGCCGTCCGTCGGTATCAGTACCGATTGCAGCAGCGGCTCAAGCCGTGCTGTGGGATCTAGCAGCAACAGCTGTTGCTGATCGTTGTCACTGTCGTGTGTTGCCTGGTCAAATGCCAGCATCTGCCGGTCCTTCTGAAACTGCGATAGGTACGGCGCCGGAGTGCTCTGAGATTCGCCACTCTCGTGCGATAATGGCTGCCCCGGAAGGCCAGCCAGATTAACACGTACAAATCAGGCTTGAAACAACTGTTTAAATCGTTTTCTTTCAGTCTCTTAGGATTATCCGTCCCGGGTAATGCGTGGAGGCGGTTCCTGAGAACTCTGCGACTGAGCGGTGGCGGATTGTCTTAAAATACCACCGCTTTTGAACAGAATCTCTTATTAGATCGGCCGTATCGTTACAACATTTAGCTTTTATTGAGGTGTCATGAGCAAACTGAACCCCCGCCAGCAGGAGGCCGTCCACTATATCGGTGGCCCGTTACTCGTGCTCGCTGGTGCCGGATCGGGCAAAACCAGCGTAATTACGCGCAAGATTGCCTACCTGGTTCAAAGCTGTGGCATTGAGGCACGGCATATCGCAGCGGTTACCTTTACCAACAAGGCCGCGCGCGAGATGAAAGAGCGCGTCAGCAGCCTGATTCAGGGTAAGGCCAGTCGCGGCCTGACCGTCTCCACCTTTCACAACCTGGGGCTGAATATCATCCGCCGTGAGCACAAGGCGCTTGGCTTCAAACCCGGTTTCTCCATTTTCGATGATCAGGACAGCAAGGCACTGCTACGCGACCTGATGATCGATCACAATGAAGATACTGATCACGTGCAGATGGTGCAGGGCCAGATCTCCAGCTGGAAAAACGATATGGTCGAGCCGCAGCAGGCGCTGGAAATCGCCCAGGGTCCCCAGGAGATTCTCGCCGCCCGCGCCTATGAGGCTTACAACCGGCATCTGCGCGCCTACAACGCGGTGGACTTTGACGATCTGATCCTGGTGCCGGTAAGACTGTTTACGCAGCACCCGGATGTGCTCGAGCGCTGGCAGCACCGTATCCGCTACCTGCTGGTGGATGAGTACCAGGACACCAACCTGTCCCAGTATCGTCTGGTGCGTCAGTTGGTGGGCCACCGTGCCGCACTCACGGTGGTGGGGGATGATGACCAGTCGATCTACGCCTGGCGCGGCGCCCGGCCCGAGAACCTGAATCAGCTGCAGGAGGATTTCCCCAGCCTCAAGGTGGTGAAGCTGGAGCAGAACTACCGCTCCACCAGCCGTATCCTGAAGGCGGCCAACACCCTGATCGCCAACAACCCCCACGTGTTCGACAAAACCCTGTGGAGCGAGATGGGCTATGGCGATCCGCTGCGGCTTATCCACACCCGTAACGAAGATGCTGAATGCGACCGCATCGCTACCGAGATTCTCGACCGCCACCTGCGTGACCGTATTCCGTTCAAGGATTTTGCCGTGCTCTACCGTGGCAACTTCCAGTCGCGACTGCTGGAGGTAAAGCTGCAGAGCTACCAGGTGCCGTACAAGATCAACGGCGGCACCTCCTTCTTTGCCCGTGCAGAGATCAAGGACCTGATGTGCTACCTCAAGGTGCTGGTCAACCGGGAGGACGACAACGCCTTCCTGCGGGTGGTAAACCTGCCGCGCCGCGAGATCGGTCCCACCACGCTGGAGAAACTGGGCCAGTATGCCTCGGAGCGCCAGATCAGTCTGTTCGACGCCTGTGACGAGATCGGCATCGAGCAGGTGCTTTCCGCCAAGGCCGTGGACCGGCTGCGCCGTTTCTGCGACATGCTGCAGCGGATGTATGAGAACTGTAGCCGGGGCGATCCGATCGCGGCGATCCGTGATCTGATCTACGAGATCGAATATGAAGACTGGATCCGCCAGAACAGCTCCAGCGAAGGGGTGGCAGAGAAGCGGGTGCAGAACGTCTGGTTCCTGGTCGACTCCCTGCGCTCAACGCTGGAGCGTCTGCAGGAGGAGGATCCGGACGCCGGTATAGAAGAGGCGATTGCACGCCTGATCCTGCTCGATCTGATGGACCGCCAGGAAGAGGAAGACGATTCCGACAAGGTGCAGCTGCTCACGCTCCACGCCAGCAAGGGACTGGAGTTTCCCCATGTGTTTCTGATGGGGATGGAGGAGGAGCTGCTGCCGCACCGAAACAGCATCGAGATGGATACCATCGAGGAGGAGAGGCGCCTGGCCTACGTGGGTATCACTCGCGCCCAGCGCACGCTGACCATGACGCTGGCGAAAAAACGACGTCAGTTCGGTGAAGAGGTGGAGTGCGCGCCGAGCCGCTTCCTTGAGGAGCTGCCGAAGGATGACCTGGAAATAGAAGGCGCCGGTCAGGCCAGCCCGGAGCAGAACCGCAAACGCGGCAACGCCACGCTGAACAGTCTTAAGGGGATGTTCGACGATCTTTGATCGCCTTGGCGCGCTCTGACGCTTTTCTCTAAAACGAAAAAGGCCACCCGAGGGTGGCCTTTTCGCGATCGCTATCAGCTGATAAATCAGGAACCAGACAGCATGTACTCGATGGCAGTCTTGATCTCGTCGTCGGAGCAGTCTGCACAGGTGCCTTTCGGCGGCATGGCGTTGAAGCCGTTGATTGCATGGTTCATCAGAGTTTCCATGCCTTTCTCGTCCAGACGGGCCTGCATTTCGTCAGTACCGAACTTCGGAGCGCCCAGAACGCCTGTGCCGTGACATGCAGCACACTTACCGGTGTAGATGCTTTCGCCTGAGCGGGCACCACCAGCGGCGGCAACCGGCGCAGCAGCGGCACCGCCACAGCTGTCATCACCTTCGATACATACGCTACCGATCGGCTTGATGCGCTCGGCGATTGCATCGTCGGTAGCCGCCTGAACAGAGCTGGCCAGGGCAAAACCCAGACCCAGCGCGCAGAGTGCCTTAACAGCTTTTGCAGCGAATTTGTTCACAGTCACAACCTCTCATCAGGAAATGGTTTCGGCAGGCTTGTCAAAATGCTCTTCCGGCGAGGCGAACAAGGCTGCTCTAAAAATCTGGTCAGGGATTATACCGGCAAAAAAGTCCCTACGAAAAGGCGGACCTTAGTCGCCCTGATCTGGGGCAGATAATATTAGGCCGCAAGTACAATAAACTGACCGAATGCGCTTTCGCCCAAGCGGTTAAAGCTTGGTACGCGGCAACTGGTTAAACAGTTCTTTGATCCCTTCGCCCCAGGCTTTGCGCAGCGCCAGAAACCCTTCGTCTTCACTGCCAAGTTGCCGTGTACGCTCCAGGCTGAAGCTGTCCTTGTTGTAGATCAGCACGTCGAGCGGCAGATCCACCGTCAGGTTACTCTTGATGGTGGAGTCCATGGAGATCAGGCCGCAGGTCATGGCTGTTTCCAGCGGCGTGTTGAAATCGATAATGCGGTCGAGGATCGGCTTGCCGTACTTGAACTCGCCGATCTGCAGGAAGGGCGTTTCCACGCTGGCTTCAATAAAGTTGCCCTGCGGGTAGATCAGGAACAGACGTGGCTCCTCGCCGCGAATCTGGCCGCCAAGCAGCAGCGAGCAACCCAGGTCCACACCCTGGCCCTGCTGGTTGTGAGTATCGCGTTCGATAATCTCACGCATCAGCTTGCCGATATATGCCGCCTCATCGTACATGGAGGGCAGCGTCATCAGGTTTTCTTCCGCCTCATCGATACGCCGTTTCAGCAGCTCGACAATACTCTGGGTGGTCGCCAGATTACCGGCGCTAAGCAGCACCAGCGCGTGATCCTTACCGTTCCCGAACGAGAACAGCTTGCGGAAGGTCGAGATGTTATCCACGCCCGCATTGGTGCGGGAATCCGCCACGAAAACCAGCCCTTCAGCCAGTCGCATTGCCACGCAGTAGGTCATCGCTCTCAGGTACCGTTTATTGAGTTGCGGTTAGTTCAATGGGGCCTATAGTAGGGCTGTCAGACCGTGGTCGTCTACAGATCCTTAGCAGGATGTTGAAAAACTATCTGCGTTGCCGAATGCTGTGTTAAAAACAGGCTCAAAATGCTCATTTAGTTCACTAAACTCCGCTTTTTCGCCTGTTTTTGCCTTGCATCGGCTGCCTCGAAAACGTTTTTCCACACCCTGTTAGGAAGTAAATCTCGCTTGCAAAGCGCTGTCGAATCGGTAACATTGCGACCCGCAAACACTTCCTATGCGCGCCTGTAGCTCAGCTGGATAGAGTAGCAGGTTCCGATCCTGTTGGTCGGGGGTTCGAATCCCTCCAGGCGCGCCATTTTTCCGCTTTCCCTATCCTTTTGATTCCTTTCGGAAGTGCTACTCCATCCAACCGAGCTTCAGGCGCGCACGGAAACCTTTGCGGAGCGCAATGTCACCTATCCGGCACAATTTGATCACAGTGGCGGGTGACGTCACTCCGGCGGAACGCTTATGATGCGATCTCTATTCTGAACGGATTGAGAGTGGCTTCATGGAGTGGCTGTCTTCTTTATATGTACAGGGTATCGTTCTCAGCCTGTACTTTGTTCCCTTGTTCATCCTTGTTGTGATCGTTCTATGTCTGAAGCGATTCACAGGCAGGAACAGGTCGAATCCTCTTGGTGCCGATCTCTTGCGTCCTGCAGGCTACAGCCTTCAGCGGTCCATTGACGATTTGCAAACAGACCTTATGCAGTCGTTTGTGGCGCTTCCAATAATGGCGACCCTCGCACCTCTCGCTCTGTTGCTCCAGGAAAAGCTATTTCACAAGGTTGCAAATGCACAGACGTGGCTGGTCTTGATCTCAATTTCTGCAGTCGCTGTAGGCTACTACGTATATAAAGCTATTAGAGTCGCTAGGAGACTTCCTCAACTACGCCTCGGCTTGGCATGTGAAATGGCTGTAGGGCAGGAGCTTGATCAGGTCATTCGCCCGGAAACCCATCCCTATCGTGTGTTCCACGACATTCAATTTGAAGGCTTCAATGTTGATCATCTAGTAATTGGGCCTAATGGCGTCTTCGTGATTGAAACGAAAGGTCGGTCTAAGCATATGCTTGATGGTAAGAAGCAAGCGAAGGTGAGGCTAGAGGGCAATGCGCTACATTTCCCAACTCATGTTGAGACACAGCCGCTCGAACAGGTGAGGATGACTGTCAAGGCAGTACGGAAATGGTTGTTAGAATCGACTGGCTTCGAGGTGCCGGTAGCCGGCGTATTGGTGTTGCCTGGGTGGTATGTTGAACTCAAGCAGCGGGCTACTGATCCATATGTTTTGAGCGGAAAGGCTCTATCTTCCCAGTTGCCGAAATTAAAGGCTGGCTCTATGGAGTTAGGGGAAGTACAGGCTGTTGCTTACCAAGTCGCCCAACGGGTTCGGGATGTTGACCGTGAGAGAGTTGTTTAGGTGGTTATTTATTCGCCATTTGAGTGGAAAGGTCTGTTAGTCGATAGTAGAATCCTCCGTCATTTTACTTGCCCATGATTTGATCAATGGGCTATAAAAAGAGCAAATGAAAGCTTATATGTACAAAGCCTGCAGGGAACTGCGGGCTTTGTGCTATGTAGGAATGGGGCTTTTAATCAATATGTAGTAGTTATAGCCCCTTCAATCCACAACATGTGGTTATCAAGAAGGGAATTCATATGAATAAGTATGACGCACCACTACAAACTGCCGGGATTGTTCCCGAGTCAATGCTGCTCGGCTCCGAGCACCTCGAATACATAGAGCAGGCGCGTAACACACAGTCAGCATACGGCAAAGATGCTACGGTCCTCTCTTATCAGCTGGAGCAATGCCAAGCGCCAGACTCCCGCTTTGCTGGATCTTTAGATTTCTCCCCATCAGCAGTTACGCATCTCTGATACATCTGCGGTACCAGTTTTTCGGCGACGTCGGTTTACTATAAGGATATTTAAAGATGCCAAGTTGGGGAGGAACCCTTGAAGAGATTCAGCGTGAAGCCCACCGCATTCAAGCACTGAAAGAAACAGACCCGTCGAACCCTGAGGCATACAGGACCGCCCCGGATGTGGTGAGGCGGAAGTATCTAGCTGAACTAGCAAGACATACCGGCCGAAGCACTATAGTGTACGCCAGCGGCTGGCTTCAGAAGAGCAGGATTGCGTCTGAGCTACTAATGGTGCATCAGAGCGACTTGGACGGTTTTATGGAGGCGGTTAAGGCATGCAATGGGAATAGCAAAGGCCTAGATCTCATCCTACATAGTCCGGGCGGTAGTCCGGAAGCCGCGGAACAGATAGTTAATTACTTACGCCAGAAGTTTGAGAATATCCGCGTAATCGTACCCCACATGGCCATGTCGGCAGCGACAATGATGGCCTGTGCTGCAGATGAAATTGTAATGGCTCGGCATTCATCTCTTGGACCAACTGATCCTCAAATGGGGATAGTCACAAATACCGGAGATGTTCGGATGGTCGCTGCCCACGCACTAAAGGCAGACTTTTTAGCTGCAGAAGAGGCTGCAAGGAATGGGGCTTTCGCTGCCTGGGCACCGATCATGGCTCAGTATCCGCCGGGGCTTCTGGCTCAATGCAAAATGTCGTTAGATCTAACCGCTGGACTTGTTAAAGAGTGGTTGAGCTCCTACATGTTTGCGGGTGATAAGGATGCCGAAGAGAAAGCTTCCCGTATAGCGGATTACCTTGCGGATTCTTCTCACTTTACGCATGGACGTCCTCTTATGCGTGAGAAGTTAGCCACAGCAGGCTTGAAAATCAGCGATCTGGAAGAGGATCAGCGATTCCAGGAGCTTGTTATGTCTACCTACCACGCCTGCACCCATACGCTGGGCGGAACTATAGCTGTTAAGCTCATCGAGAGTCATATCGGTAGCAGTTACATGAAGGTTGTAAATCCGAAGTAGGGAAGAGCTGAACGTGAGCAACAGATCTAGACACCGTTGCTCACCCGGACACTGATCATGAAGGGGAACCAGTCACCACGCTGCTTCCCCTTTGTTTTTCTGCGCCAGCATAGCGTTGAAGACTGTGCCGGTCACAATCTGATCACACCCTCTTTAGGTTTTCAGTCCGGTCCACTCTAGGTGCGCAGCGAGTGCAGCCTTCGATGGGCGATCCGAGTGGTTTGCCGGCTCTGCGAGGGTAGCTCCTGCAATATCTGAATAGCTTTCCTGAAGTTCATCGGCAACGATCACGGTGCCAGTATCAGGATCCACAGCGATCATGCCAAGGTCCCAAAGCGTATGGATGTCAGCACGTAGTAGTAGACCGTTGGCGGTAGTGTTGCTGTCATCGCCCTTGTATGGCGTTATATGGGCCGCTTCGAGGGCTGGAGTAGCCTGGCATCCGGTAATAGAACAGCAACCTCTATAGGCTTCTATGAGCTTTGCTCGAAACTTGGATTGCCCACGGCGTTGGACGATGCTGGCAATGATTTTCTTGCGTGAGTCGCCAAAGTCTTCAGGGTCGTAGCTGCCAGTTTCTTCTTCGATCTGCTCAAGTTGCTGCGTTATCTGCTCGATCTCAGCGCTTGGGCCAGGCTTGAATCCTCGCTCAGCATCGTAGCTTTCAAGGTAGAAATAGCCTTCATCCCAGCCAGTCACATAGGCCAGCCCTATGATTCGATACTCTACACCGGGCTTTGGCTTCGTCTGGATCATCACGCCGACAGGCACTCCATCCTGCACGCATTTCATCAATGCCCGGTTGGTGTACTCAGTGTCCCGCTGCGCCGGGTCTGGATTCTCCTGAAAGTATTCGTAAAGCCAGGAGCCGTCCTCTCTGTAGACGGGCTCTTTATCCGGGTATTCCCCGGTTAGGGTCTCCTTGACGCTAAGGGCATATTCGCTATCGGCCGGCTTATAAATACCTTTGGCCTGAGAGGAGAGTCTCGGCGTGTTAGCACTGATCGCCGACCAGGGTAAAGTCATCCCTGTATGCTCTAGAAACCAGCGTTGTGCCTCGCTGAGGTCATCCTTTCTCATCTTCAACATCCTGATTATTAGCCGCTTTTTCGTGCCGAAGCCCGACAGTCATCGCCTGGCATCCTAACATCTGCACCTGTTAAGAACCCAGCAGAAGGTGGCAAGTCGATGGCGACGGTTCGGAAGTTACGGAACAAGTGGCAGGCGCAGGTTCGGATCAAAGGGCACAAGCCGCAAGCCAAGTCATTCACGCTAAAGTCAGATGCAGTGGCTTGGGCTCGACAGATCGAAACTGAGATTCAGCGCGGTGTTTTTGTTGATACTGCTGTGGCTGAGCGTATGAGCGTCAGGGAGGCGATCGAACGTTACCTGTCTGGTATCAGTGATTCGAAGAAACAGCGCATAGAGCGCTCCACAGGTCGTCCTGTGGTGGCTTCGCTGGGGCACGTCTCCCTTTTCAATCTGAGCAATCAGCATTTGGCTGACTTCCGAGATGAGCAACTCCAGCTTGTTGGTCCAACGACAGTCGTTCACCGCCTGTCACTGCTTAGCAAGGTGCTGAAGATCGCAGCTCAAGAGTGGAACGTTCCGTTCCCGAAAGGAGTTCCGTCAGTACGTAAACCTAAGCGGCCGCGTGGTCGAGATCGCCGGCTGCAAGAGGGTGAGCTGGAGAGCTTGCTGGAAGCGTTGTCCGAGACGCCGGCTGTCCAGCAGATCGTGATTCTGGCCGTTGAAACCGCCATGCGTCGTGGTGAACTGGTCAAGATTGAATGGACACATATCAATTGGACAGCCCGGACACTGCATATACCTGAAACTAAGACCGGGGTCCCGAGAGATGTGCCGTTGTCAGAGCGTGCGATAGCCCTTATGAACGAGATCAGCGCCAGCAGTACCCAGCAGGGCAGAATGTTTGCTCTGCAGCCAGATAGCGTCTCTCAGGCCTTTGAACGGGCTTGTAGGCGCGCTGGGATTGAAGGACTGCGTTTCCATGATCTACGCCACGAGGCCACCAGCCGGTTCTTCGAAATGGGCTTGAATACGATGGAGGTGGCAACGATCACCGGTCATAAGACGCTGGAAATGTTGAATCGCTACACCCACCTGCGTGCAGAGACGTTGGTGGATCGGTTGGTCTCTTGACGTAAAAAACATCCGGTCAGCGTAAATTAGTCGCAAAGTGTTGATCGATGTTGCTAAAAAACGGGTGTTTTCGCCTAGGTGATCGTCTACAGGCCTCGTGGTTACAGTATCTTATCGTGAAAGTATAAGGGTTAAAAAATTTCGGAGAGGGAGGCGGAAGCGGTAACCTGATACCTCTATAAGGGTCAGCGAGTTCACGTGATCGGGACAGGCACCTCCCGGGTCACGCTGGTTGTATCTACCTAAGACTATGACATATCCGCGCTGAGCTATCTGGGCTTTCAAGCGCTGTTTGTGGCACCCTCCAATTGAATACATAGGGAGGGTGGTATGGACTTCATCAAGACAGAGCCCGCACTGGCCAACTATTGGCGCGCGATCATACTGTTTGGGCTCAACTCCGCTTCTTATAAGTTCGCACTCGCTAAAGCGCTTATCGAGATTGGCAATCATCCGGGTAAGGACTTGATTACGCTAGATGAGCTGGCTGAGCCTTTTAGTCGACATCTTTGTGAACATCTGACTCAAGTGGATAAGCAGGGCTCTCGACCAACAGGGCGCTTTCTGGACACCTGTCGGCAATTCAATGCGGGAGACATCAGTAAAGGGCAGCTGCTAGAGGTAACTCGTAAACTGGGTTTTCAGAATGTCATCGATGCCTTTCATAACGTTAACCAGGGCGAACTTCCTAAAAGGTTCTTCATTGATGAACGGCGATCATCCGGTGGCATCAGGCTCACGGAGCAGCTGTATGAGCTGTTTTCTCAGTCCGGTACTGGTTCTTTGTTGCATGAGACAGAAGCCCGCTGGAGGCTTGTTGAGACCGCTTGGGAGCTGGGGCTATCGCGAAACCTCATTAGTGTTGAAGCCGATACTGATCAGAGTCTGTTGTTTGCCCGTGCATTTGGCCGACGTATCGACATTACCAGCAGCCGCGATGCGCTCAATGGTTACCAGAAGGGTAAATGCTTCTACTGCTTTGCAACAATCACTGTTGAACCTGGTTCCGAGAATCTAGCCGATGTTGATCACTTCCTGCCGCACGCTCTGAAATTGCATAATCAGGGCCCGAACTGGGATGGAGTTTGGAATCTAGTACTGGCGTGTTCTGGCTGTAATCGCGGCGCTGAGGGCAAATTCGCCCGAGTGCCCGCCCTTCCATTGCTACGGCGACTGCATAAGCGCAATGAATACCTCATTTCCAGTCACCACCCTCTAAGAGAGACCCTGATACGGCAAACCGGGGGTACTGCTCAGGAGCGTGGCCGGTATCTTCAGCAGCGGTATGATGAGGCTCTGAGCTATCTTGTACATACTTGGCAGCCTGCATCGTCTGGAGACCCGGCATTTTGAGTCAGAAAGACTACTACGATGAAAACGCTCAGGTGTTTTTCGACTCGACCGTGGATGTCGATATGGCTCCACTGTATCAGCGTGTGCTGCCTCTGTTGCCGACCGGAGCATCAATCCTTGATGCTGGCTGCGGATCCGGTCGTGATGCGGTCTACTTCAAACGCCATGGCTATAGCGTGACTGCCTTTGATGCGTCTGAATCGCTCTGTGTGCTCGCCTCAGCCCACTTAGGTCAGGATGTACATTGCATGCGATTTGATGAGATCGAGTGGCAGGGGGCGTTTCACGCTGTATGGGCGTGCGCCTCTCTGCTGCATGTGCCCTATGGTGAACTACCAGTCACATTTGAGCGGCTATTTGCTGCTCTGAAACCGGGCGGTGTGCTTTACTGCTCATTCAAGTACGGCTCTGGAGAACGTGAGTTCGGAGGTCGGACGTTTACTGATCTGGACGAGTCTGGTCTGGAGAGAGCCTTGAGCCTGACAGGCGTAGCCTTTGAACTTGAAACCTGGGTGACGGAAGATCAGCGCCCGGGTCGGGAAGAGAGTTGGCTGAATGCGTTGATCAGGTTGAAATAAAGCAGAAATCACATATACAAAATGCGACACTTTTCAACCATTAAATATAATGATAACTATTATCATCCGGGGTGCTTGATAGTTCCCCACACGATGCTGGTATTTGCTTTCTCTTATGCTCTGTTGCAGTCAAGTCAGAGTCATCATCCCGGCGTAGGAGCATGAAAATAGAGAAAGCGTGCAGCGGTCGCCTGTCAGGCCCGCAGGGCCTGCGGCGATAGCGAAGCGCTTTCTGGCCCGCGCGGCAGCGCAAGCGCTGCGGCAATTTTTGTCGCGGCGTCATTAAATACTAAAACATTAAGCGGGTTAGGAAGTGGTTTAAAGCCAGCAATATCAATGGGTTTTATTATATTTAGATGTCCGTGATGGTGTCCGTAAAGTAGTGCATTGACCCCGCCTAAATCGGTTTCGCAGAGCCCTATCGCAGCCGTTTCAACGTGTCTTTGAATAATAATTTTCGCCTGCGGAGCCGGCGCTGTATTGCCTCATTACTCTGTGCAATACCAACCGTATCTCCCATTGACCGGCGTAGTTGAGCAGCCAGAGAAACGTCTTGCCTAGACAGTCTCAAGGCTAATAGGTCGTTGTACATTGGCTCTTGATCGGCTTTAGATAGCTGTCGATTATTGATGCAGTAGTCTTTGATCGCCAAAAGGTCAGAGTCCCGCCTCTTGAGAATTTCATAGTGCCGATCTCTGACTTTTTTTGAGCGCAGAACACCAAGTTCAAGCTGATCTGCTTCGATTATCTGCAGCGTTTTAACCTTATGGGGAGCTCCCCACTCTTGCTGTACAAAGCGCTCAGCCGCAGCCGGATTGAATTCGCCTTCGAGCCAGATATGCTCACCATCGACCTTAGGTGACGTTGGGTTACCGCTATCGACTTCGCGGCAGTATAACCAGTGGAGGTCAATCAGTTGTCTGTCGAGAGAATAGATTATGTCAATGAGCTTGTTTGGTTGTTTCGGGCCATTCCCAGAAGGGCGGATTGAGGCGCGTAGTCGCTCACGATACACCGGTGCTAGCCCCCGGCGCTGGTTAGCAGCGAAGTTCAATGCCAAGAAGGTAATCCGGACTTGAGCATGCTCAAAGGCTGCGTGGTTATCGCAGTCCTCTACCTTAGCGTGGGCCCTGGCTTTGACTAACTGATCGTGGATCTCGTCATCTGATTTGCTGTGCAAAATGCGTTCAGCCAGCGCCAGTGCCTCTGTCACCGGCATATCGATAGGACCGTCACGCTCCAGGTCGTATGTATTGGGGTCGTCGTTTAAAGGGTCTAAGTCGCGCTTTGCGTGCATGATGTCTTCGTTGGCTGGCTGTGAATTGACAGGGTACAGTCGGTATTCTACTGATTTTTCGACAGTCGCGTTTTCGTTAGCCGATAGGTCGTGACCGGATAGCTGGCGATGGAGGGGCTCGTGGTTTAGCAGTCGAGGTCGCTAATCTGGTATAAACAGGGCCGATCTCAACGTCTTTCTAATATACGGACAGTACTCATGGCACGGAAACGCCGGACTTCACCCCTAGAAGACCTCGTCAGCATCTCGTCGAAGTTACCAATCTGGGCCAGCCTTTTGATCGCATTAGCGGCCTATCTGGTATTGCATCACTACGTGAGCCAGCCGGCCACAGTGGAGACGCAGCCGGGCTCTGCGCTGCCGACAAACATGACTGCCCTCTTACTCCATCCGTTCTTGATTGCGGGGCAGTATCTGATCCCACTAGCCTTCCTCATTGGCGCTGCCGTAAAGGCCGCTAAGGCTTTCTCTGGGCGTCGCTTACGTGAGCGGTACATAGCCGCGCCGGAAGCAGAGATACCGACTCAGAGCCCCTCTCAGAGCCGCGCTAAGCCGACCGCCGAGATGAGCTGGGGTCAGTTCGAGCTGCTGGTTGGGGAAGCCTTCCGACAGTCGGGTTACCGCGTAATCGATGGTGGGGATTACGGACCAGACGGTGGTGTCGATGTGCACCTTAGCAAGAACGGGCAGCGTTATCTGGTCCAGTGCAAGCACTGGAAGACGCAAAGGGTTGGTGTTGCGGTGATCCGAGAGCTCTTCGGGGTCATGGTCGACCAAGGAGCCAAGGGCGCCTTCATCGTCACCTCCGGCGACTTCACCGAAGAAGCGAATCAGTTTGCCAACGGTAAGCCCATTGGCCTGATCAACGGGGCCAAACTCGACAAGATGTTGCGCAAGGCCGAGCACTCAATGCCTGAAGACGCTCTCAGAGCCACGGAGAGCGCCCCTGAGACGTTTTCTTGTCCAAAATGCAGCTCGCCTATGGTTAAGCGAGTCGCGCGTAAAGGAGCGAATGTGGGCCGGGAGTTCTGGGGCTGCTCACGCTATCCAAAGTGCAGGGCTATCGTGAACGTGGGAGCACCAAAGTGAAAACGACGGTTTTTGTACTGACAAACCCTGCCTGTGATGTGAGGGACGGCCAATTTCAAATTGCAGATTACGCATACACGGTACCGTCGTTACCTGCTTACGCAATACTTCACCACGCACTCAGCTTTGACTTATCAATTCCTATCGAGACGGGTATTCAGCATCAGCCCTACACGATCGAGGGTGATAAGGTAGTGTTGTCGGGGCGTTCGATAGCAGGGCTGTCCTTGATCGACCGAGTAACACTTACCATTGGTTACTCAGGGGTTCGTGACTACGCACTATTATTTCCGCATATACAGAATGAGAAACTAAGGAGTCGACTGGGTTGGTTCGCTGAAGAGGCGGAAAGAACATTCGATGCATCGGCATGGATGTCATTCGTCCTCATGGCGGGAGCCGTCATTGAAGGGCTACTCACCGTCAGGTTTTATGGGGATAACGGGCCCAATCGTAATCGTGATGGTAAGGTCGATTTCTACCGGCTGATCAAGAGAGCAGGCGAGAGTGGCCTGTTGTCTGAAGGTGAGTGTGAAAATGTCGATAGTGTTCGTGAAGCGCGAAACACAGTTCATGCTGACCGGTACGAAAGTCCATTCGTCGATCGCAAGTTAGCGATGGATACGTACCTTGTTTACGACCGGCTACTCAAGCGGCGATGGGATCTTGATGATTAGTTTGTGATGCATATTTTAATAGTGGTTCTTGTCGTCATCTTGCTATTGGCAATAAGCCCGACCCTTCGCAAGTTAAGCTTGGGTGCAGCCGTTGTATTTGTGGTTGCGACTTTTGCGGTATTTATCATTCTGTCTGTCGATAGCTCACGTGGGTCGATACTGTGGGTACTTGGCATTTTTGGGGTGGCTGCACTAGCCATTTTAAGCTTGCTGATAGTGTGTGGAATCAACTTGCTGGGAGTTGTTTTTGGCTCAGGCGCGGAGTATGTCGATCAACGAAGCAAGGGTAAAAAGCCTGAAGAGGCTCTTCGATCGGCTGGTGGTAAAGCATTAGAATTACTTGCTGAAGATGCTATATCAGAGGACGATCGAAATCGATCATTAGAAACATCGGATGCTAGTCGGCAGAACGAGCAGGTTAAGCCACCAATTCAGCCAGAGGTGACGCATAATTTTCCTCACTCATGCTGTATTCAATGCCGGAATGAGGTGATCGTATTTGTATCGGTGACCGGCGACTTGCTCGCTCTTGATCAGCTCTCTTACCCTTGGGCAATCCACACTTGCTTTCACGATACTCACGTCCAAAAAGGTACGTTGACCGCACAGGCAGAGTCTTGGGCTCCGTTTGAGGTCCATAGTTATGGCCGTGAGATAATGCGAGGCAGAAGTGGCCGGGAAGCGTCGGTATCTATGAGGATATTGACCGCATATTATGGGCCGTGGAGCCGTTACTGGCATGGAGAGCCGGTATTTGTAGGTACGTTACCGAATGATTGCTATCGTATTGTTACCATCTGTAACCTATCAGGTGAGTTGGTGCAGCCGGATATAATTGCCCGTTATCTTCCGAGCCAAAAATGCCAATAGTAGCTTCGTCTCCACTTTCGTCACATATTGATCACAGTGCCGCTTCAAAACCCAGATTGGCCAAAATACTATCTCACTTGCTGCTTTGCCCGGGATAGCTATGTTGCTGGGTTTACCAGTAAGGTGCTAATCAGCGGCAGTTTTCGCTCGGTTTCCGATCCTGTTGGTCGGGGGTTCGAATCCCTCCAGGCGCGCCATTTTTCCTAGCTCCACCTTATCTTCCAGTCCGCACTAAAGCTCAAAAAGCATTCGTACGTCTGGAGGGTGAGAACCCCCGATGGGGTTCGAGTCGAGCGCTTGGTTCGCTCTGCCTGCACCCAGTGTTCAATGACCCCTGAAGGGCCTAGAGCGGCTTTACGATTAGGGGGATAGTTTCTGGGGATGGGCCGTCAATCCATCGCCTTCTTAACAGCCTTCTTAACCGATGGCTCTTTCTTCTCTTCGATCTTGTCCATCACCTTGCCATCCGGAAGCTTGTCCTCGACCTTGTCGGCGGCCATATCCTTGGCGGCTTCTGCCGGGGTGCAGCGATTGCCGATACCGATAGTGGATTTGGCAACGGCGCCCTTGGCGACTTTCTGGGCGTTGCAGTCAGGATCAAGCAGGTCCGCTGAAGCAGATGAAGCGGCCAGGGTCAGGGCGAAAGCCAGTGCGATCTTTTTCATGTTGTTCTCCTTAACAGCTATTGCTGAACCGCTGATCACTTCCTGATGCCGCTTTCAGCCGGTGAATAATCCGCGGGTTCATATCCTTCGGTGTGAGCATAGTCTCTTAGCGGGCAAAGTGTCGTGCCGCACAAATGTAGAATAGTCGATCAGCGTGTCCTGGCCATGACGTTGTAGATATCTCTGTGCTGACTTAGCGCATCGTTTTAGTCCCATGCTTTTCACCGGTGTGAGTCACGTCTTGGCTAGGCTGCTTCACAGCTCCTGCAGGCCTCTGGTAATCGTCTACTTCAGTATCGTCTAAACTAAAAACCTACTGGTCGACTGGGATAAACCGCCGGCCAGTAGCGGACATTCCCATTAATAAGAAAGGCGACGCAGATGAACAGGTTAACTGGCAAGTTACTGATGGTAACCGGCCTGATCCTGTCTCCGGTGTTGGCACAAGCTGAAGATAATCAGGCTTTAATCGAACGGGCGCTTTCCGCGGCGCCATCCATGGTCGTCGACGGTGCGACGGTGATGTACCGTGGCGAGGTGCTGCAAGAGGGCAGTAATGGCTGGGTCTGTATGCCGGAAACCTTTCCGGACGACGGTTCTCCTCTGTGCAATGACGCGGTCTGGATGGAGATGATGCAGGCGATGGGCGCCCAGGCACCCTATGAGGCGACACAGGTTGGCTTCTCTTACATGCTGGCAGGCGACGGCCCAGATGGCGGGGTGAGTAATTCGAACCCTTTCCATGCGGACCGCTTCCATGCGGATGACTTTATCCGGGAAGGGCCGCACCTGATGGTGATACTGCCGGCTGAGCTGCTGGAAGGTATTCCGAGCGACCCGAACGCCGGTGGCCCCTATGTGATGTGGAAAGACAGCCCCTATGCCCATGTGATGATTCCGGTCGGTGAGCGTAACTAGACCGTTTTAGCTACTCTCCGGCGAGGGGCTGAAGTTGCCCCTCTTTATCCTGTTTATCCCCGCTTTTAGCCGCTGAACGGGTGCGGAATGTGCATTATCTGCACTGTACTCTTCAGAACTTTGCGCACAGAAGGTACTATCCTCCGGCTCCTCTCGACATAAAAATGACACATACGGACACGGACTGACGACAATGAGAATTCGCTTTGCCTCGTTCAAGCTGGCGGCGGCGCTGGCCGCGCTGCTGTCGCTGGCCAGTACCTCTGTGCTGGCAGATAAGACCTACCGACTGAATCTGGCCGAAACCTGGGGGCCGAACACACCGATCCTGGGCGAGACTACCCGCCATATGGCTGCCATGGCTGAGAAAATGTCCGGCGGGCGCCTGCAGATCCGTATCGATTCGTCCAACAAACACAAGGCGCCGTTCGGCATCTTCGACATGGTCAAGGCCGGCCAGTACGACATGGGCCACACCGCGTCCTACTACTATAAGGGCAAGGTGCCCAACACCATGTACTTCACCACTGTTCCCTTCGGTATGACCGCGCCGGAACAGTACGCCTGGTTCTACTATGGCGGCGGTATGGAACTGATGGAGAAAGTTTATGCGCCGCATAACCTGCTCTCTTTCCCGGGCGGTAACACCGGCAACCAGATGGGTGGCTGGTTCCGTAAGGAGATCAACTCCATCGAAGATCTTCAGGGTCTGAAGATGCGTACTCCGGGCTTTGCCGGTGAGGTCATGGCTGAAGTCGGCGTTGCCGTAACCAACATCCCGCCGGGTGAGCTTTACACCTCGCTGGAGCGCGGCACCATCGACGCACTGGAGTGGGTTGGCCCCGCGCTGGACCTGCCGATGGGCTTCCACCGCATCGCCAACTATTACTACTCTGGCTGGCAGGAACCGGGTGCCGAGGTGCAGTTCCTGATCAACAAGCGTACCTGGGAGGGCCTGCCGGAAGATCTGCAGGAGATCCTGCGTGTGGCGATGCGTACCGCAGCCTATGATATGTACAGTCAGAGTACTCACCTGAATTCCCTCGCCTGGGAGCAGATGAAGGAAGAGTACCCGGATGTGACCCACAAGGTGTTCCCGCCGGAGGTGATGGATGCGCTGCGCGCGGCCACCAAGAAGCTGCTTAAGCAGGAAGCCGCCAAGGATCCGCTGACGGCGGAAATCGTGGAAAGCCAGGAGACCTACCTGAAGCAGGTTCGTAAGTGGACCAACATCTCCGACAAAGCTTACCTGGACAGCCAGCCGGCCTTGGATTAAGCGCATAGGAATAAAAAAACCGCCTGTTGGCGGTTTTTTTGTGTCTGCTGCTTGGGCGTTATTGGCTCAGTCGAGCCAGCGGTTGATTCTGTCCAGCAGATGACTGTCTTCAGCGAAGGCTTCGGTGGCGCTGGTGCGGAAATGGCGCTCGTAGGGGATTAGCGATTTTCCGTCGTAGACGCTCTTCTCGCAGGGATCGACATAGATGATCCGCGCGGCGCCCTGGCTGCCCATGTAGGCTTCGGCGCAGAAGGCGATAACGCTTTCGCTGCTGCCCACCACCACAACCAGGTCTTCTTCGGTGAGGCTGTCCATCAGCCCGAACAGTTCCTGGTATACCGGCGCCATCTCGCCAAAAAACACCACGTTGGGTTTGAACTGTTTTGGTCGGTTGGCGTAGTCGAAAGCCTCGTAACCCAGGTGGAAGATCTCACGGCTTTCCAGGTCCACCATCTCCAGCAGGTTGCCGTGGATATGACGCACATCTGTGCTGCCGGCGCGCTCATGCAGATCATCCACGTTGGAGGTCATCAGAATCACGCGGTCGGGGTGAGCCTGCTGCACGGCGGCTATGGCTTTATGGGCCGGGTTTGGTTCTACTCCAGCCAGCGAGGTGCGGCGCTGGTTGTAGAACTGATGTACCAGCTCGTAGTTGGGTTCGAAGGTGTCGATATTGCAGACGTCCTCGATGGAATGGTTTTCCCACACCGCATCTGAGCCGGTGCGGAACGTGGGTACACCGGACTCGGCGGAGATGCCGGCGCCGGTGAAAAAGATGACTCGTCTCATCCAGATCCTCCTTTCAGGCCTTACAGACTATGCGCAGGAGTGATGGCGTCAAGCGGTGAAAGCGGCGGGTGTTCGGCCAGAAGCAGGGCGGGGCTTATAGTCGCAACTATTGAACGGAAGAGCGGCGCCCGTGGGGCGCCATCGTTGAGCCTTAGCGGCCGTCGAGCATACGGCCCAAGCCGCCAAGGACAGAACCCTCACCCTTGTCACTGCCGCCGGAGCTTGGCGCGCTGGCGATGATACGGTCCGCCATGCGTGAGAACGGCAGGCTCTGTAGCCAGACGGTGCCGTGCCCCTGCAGCGTGGCCAGGAACAGACCTTCACCGCCAAACACCATGGACTTCAGGTTGCCGGCGCGTTGAATGTCGTAGTTGATGCCTTCGGTGAAGCCTACCAGGCAGCCGGTATCGACCCTCAGCGTTTCGCCTTGCAGTTGCTTTTTCACCACGGTACCGCCGGCCTGGATAAATGCCATACCGTCACCTTCGAGGGTCTGCAGGATAAAACCCTCACCACCGAATAGGCCGGAACCGATGCGGCGGTTGAAGGCGATGCTGACCCGGGTGCCAAGTGCGGCGCAGAGAAAGGCGTCTTTCTGGCAGGTGATCTTCTCGCCGTAATCGGCCATGTTGAGTGGGACGATATTGCCCGGGTAGGGGGCGGAGAACGCAACGCGGCGTTTGCCGCTGCCGCGGTTGCTGAAATGGGTGGTAAAGATCGATTCACCAGTGAACACCCGCTTGCCGGCGGAGAAGAGCTTGCCCATAAACCCTTCATCCGGGTTGGAGCCATCGCCCATCTTGGTTTCGAAGTCGATCTCCTGCTCCATGTAGGTCATGGCGCCGGCTTCGGCGATAACCGTCTCGCCTGGATCCAGCTCCACCTCAACCAGCTGCATTTCGGAGCCGATCAGCTCGTAATCTACTTCATGACAACGCATAGCGATTTTTTCCTCCTTGTTCGGTCAGCCGGTGATCGATGGCGCCGGCACCTGTTATCGCGATTTTTCGAGTGCCGGTTGGTACCAGAGTTCACTCGGAACCTGTTGGATCGACGGGAGTTGAAACGGGGAGGCCAGATCGATAACGCGGTAGTCGCCCTGTTCGAGAAAACTCAGTGCCCTGCTCATCTCCGGACGCTGGCGCAGAAAACGTTCGAACTCGCCGCTTTCGTGCAGTTGCATCAGCCCGTAGAGGATGCGCTCCTGGAGCAGAGGTCTGCGTTTTGATACCGCTATGTAATAGGGACCTGTGTAGCGCAGGACCACTTTTTTATTTGCGACCAGACCTTCGGCGATTGGCAGTTGTAGCTCTTCCCAGATCTCGGCCACACCGCGGGGGAAGTAGTCGACACGACCCGCTTTTAGCATTCGCATCATGCTTACCATGTCCGATGTGGTAATAACGGACAGCTGGTTGGCTCGCAGTATATCGGTGTCGGCCCAGTCGCCGCCCTGGATAGCGACGTACTGCTGTAAATCTTCCAGTGACTTGACCGCTTCCAGGGCGGCCAGATTCTCCGGAGTTGTCATCATCACCCGGTAACCGAGCAGGCCGCGCATCAGCGGAAAGGGGACCACGAGCATTTCCGACTCGACCTCCTCGCTGGACATGATAAACATGACGTCCAGCAGTGCCCCATCCGTGACCAGTTGACGCACACGCCCCTGGGAAGGGGACATATCGGACCTTTGCAGCCTGTAAGGGCCGTACTTCTCCTCTGAGGCCTGCAGGCTTTTCTCTAGCAGGGCGAGAGGGTAATCAATCAACCCGTCAGTGGCATAGCGCACCAGGGTCGTCTGATCTGCACTCCAGGCCGGGCGTGGCAGAAGCAGTGCAAGGCTGATCAGGAGCGCTGAGAGTATTCGCATATGAGTGACTCCCGGGTATCCAGCATTCGGCTGAACTGTTCTGCTGGCATGGGGCGAGCGAAATGGTAGCCCTGCAGCAGCTCGCACTGCATCTCGCGCAGTGATTCGGCATGGCGGGCTGTTTCGACACCCTCGGCGACCACCGCCAGGCCCAGAGTGTGGGCCAGGTTGATGGTGGCCTCTACCAGCCTGAGAGTGCGATCGTCGTCATGCATATTGAGGATAAAGCTCTTATCGATCTTCAACGCCTGGAACGGGAAACGGCACAGATAGTTCATCGAGGCGTAGCCGCTGCCGAAGTCGTCGATCACCAGTGAGATCCCTTTGTCGGTCAGCTGCTGCAGCTTGTTCTGGATCAGGTCGTTACCACTCAGCAACAGCTGTTCGGTGACTTCGAGTTTCAGGGCTTTACTGGGCAGCCCCGAGAGCTGCAGCGCGTTGTTGACCACCCGGAGAAAGCCGCTGTCAGCCATCTGCAGCGGTGATACATTGACGTTGATGACGAAGTCCGGCTTTCGGTAGAGCCATTCGCTGGCCTGGATGCAGGCGCGTTGCAGAATCAGTTCACCGATCTCTCCGATCAGGTTCAGGCGTTCCGCCTCGCCGATAAACTCCTCCGGTGAGATCCAGCCGAGCTCCTCGTTATGCCAGCGGGCCAGGGCTTCGCAGCCGCTGATCTCACCGCTATCAGACTGGACCACCGGCTGGTAATAGACATCCAGCTCTTCCAGTATCTGTCCGCTTTTGAGCAGGGTAGAGATGCGCAGGCGTCGCGCCAGTGCTTCACTCATCTCCGGCTTGAAGAAGCGGAAGCTGCGGTCGCCACCGCGTTTTGACTGGTAGAGCGCAGCCAGGGCGTGTCGCATCAACTGGTTACCGTTGTCGCCATCATCCGGTGCCAGTGCGATGCCGATGTTCAGGTTGGCGTTGATCTGCTCTTTTCGCAGCCAGAGTGGAGTGTTGAATGTGTTCAGCAGGTTGCTGGCCAGGCGTTCGATACCGCCGCGCTGGTCGTCTTCCTCAAGCGGCAGGGCGCAGAGCAGTTCATTACCGGTGGTGCGGGCGAGCAGGGCGTCGCTGGGCAGGTTCTCCTCGATGATACTGCACACCTCCAGTAACAGCTGATCGGCATACTGCAGCCCAAGGGACTCCAGGACCTCGGCGTAGGACTGGATGGAGATCGCCAATACCGCCAGGTTGTTATCCTCGATCAGTTGTTCATCGATACTGGCCAGGGCCAGCTCGCGATTGGGCAGACCGGTGAGTAGATCATGTTCAAGCAGGTGGCGTTCCCGGGCTCGGGCCTCGCGCTGTTCGGTGATATCGATGGCGAAGAAAATGAAGAGCTCCTCTCCCTGATCCCTGAAGCGCCGGCAGCGGATATTGATCCAGGCGGGGCGTGCTTCATCGTAGGGCCAGAACAGTTCCTTTTCCCACTCTTCGGTGCTGCGAGTGTTTTTGATAACGCCGCGCAATCCTCCCTGCTCGGGAGCTATACGCTCGCCAAGCTGTTTCAGGGTCTGGCTGTCCACCTCTTCCCAGGGCTCTACACCGAGCAGCTGCTTAAAGGGGTTGTTGGCATACTGGGGCTGCTGGTCGGCATTGAAGATCAGCAGTGCAGCGCTGCCGGTATTGGCTGCCAGGGCCAGGCGCCGGTGCTCGGTGCTAATGGTCTTGAGCCGTTCGGCGTCTTCGATAAAGCGCTGGCGCATGGCGTTAAGGGCGTTACGGATCTGGTCCAGCTCATCGTCTCTCTGCGCCTGTGAGCGATCATAGACGAACGCCTGCGCCGGAGTGCTGAGGGTGATCTGGCTGGCGCTGTGGCGCAGTTTCAGCAGGTGGCGGAACAGCAGACGATGCAGAATCAGTAGAATCAGCGCCGAGACGATCAGCGTTTTCAGCCCCTGCAAAGCCACGATCAGCAGGGCCTCTCGCTGCAGGTTGTCATAGGCGGCTGAGCGATCAATCTGCAGTGTCAGTTGTCCCAGCGGGATAGAGCCGTCTGGAGTGTTTTGCTGCAGTGGATAAGTTTTTCGTGTGATGTGCTGAGAGCCCTGCGCCTCGCCGGCGCTGTAGCTGCTGCCTTCTGGCGTTTTCAGTGAAGCCTGGGCAATGTAGGGAAGGCGCTGGATAGACGTCAGATTGTAGGTAATAAGCTCTTCGTCCAGGCGCCAGACGGCATCCTGAAGGGACAGAATAAAGGTCGGTTCGGCATCTGCCAGTCGTGCATCCAGCTGATTCAGCTCGTCCTTGAAGCCGACGTAGAGCTGGGCGACAGCGACCAGCGCGGCAAACAGGCTGCTGGCCAGCAGAATGCTGGCGAGAATCTTCAGGGATAGAGGATGGCTTTGCCTGAGCTCCTGTAAGCGTCTCAGCATTCGTTATTATTTCCTCAAGGGTGCTCCGCTACGGATTACCAGGCCGCTATCGGTGGTTTCAGTGTAGACGAACCGAGACAGCCTTGGTTAGAAAGTTACCATGTTTACCGCCTGCATAAAGGCTGTTTTGTCGCTTATTTTTTGATCTGCGCAGAGTGGCCGAATGGGGATCAAGATGGAGCGGGGAAAGCAAGGCAGAGAACACAAGGCTGCCTGAGAGCAGGCAGCCAGAGGATAACAGCGCAGAACAGTGCGGATCAGGCGCGTGAGCTGAACTTGCCGGTTTCGGTGTTGATCTTCACCTTCTCGCCGACCTCCAGGTATTCAGGTACCTGGATCTCAAGGCCGTTGGCGAATTTCGCCGCCTTGGTGCGACCGGTAGCGCTGGCGGCTTTCATACCCGGCACGGTTTCAACGATTTCCATCACCACGACCGTCGGCAGCTGGATAGAGATCGCCTGACCGTCTACCAGGGAAACCATGATCCCTTCCATGTTTTCCAGCAGGAAGGGTACCTGGCTCTCGATCGCATCGGCTTCGATGCCGTACTGGCTGTAATCCTCGGCATCCATGAAGTAGTAAAGGTTGTCTTCACGGTAGAGGTAAGACGCGGTGCGGCGCTCCAGGGCAACGTCCTTGAGGATGTCGTCGCCGGTGTAGGTCGCTTCGTGCTTGCCGCCGCCGGGTAGCTGGCTGAAACGTACGCGATACAGCGTGGATGCGCCGCGGGCGGTGGGATTGCGGACGTCGATCTGTTGGACGACCATCAGCTTGCCGTCGATATCGACGACCTGGTTACGCTTGAGTTCGGATGCCTTGGGCATACACACCTCGAAAAACGTGTGGGTTAAAAGTTGGCGCCTATTCTAGCGCTGTTCCCGGCTGGCCAGGGAGTCAAATTTCACCTCTGAGCAGGCATGCCGGCGGTGTTTCAGCCTAATAGCCCCGCTGGTAATCCACCGTCTCGGGAATGTTGCCATCCATCAGGTAGACACTGACGTTCTGGCGCACGATTTCGCTGGCGCTGGCGATATCAGTGGGGCCGGAAATATGCGGTAGAACACTGATGGCGGAGTGCTCCCAAAGTTCGCTGGTGCCTGGCAGTGGCTCTTGGTCGAAGACGTCGAGCACGGCGTGCTCCAGGTGGCCGGCATCGAGTTGGCGCACAAGGGCGGCGTAATCAAAGATCGGTGCACGGGCAAAGTTGATGATGCTGGCGCCGGGTTTGAGCCGTGACAGGCGCTGTTCGTTCATCAGCAGGCGCGTGGCGTCGGTCAGCGGCAGCAGGGCGATGAGAATATCGCACTGCGGCAGCATCGCATCCAGGCCGTCACTGCCGGCGAAGTGCTCCACGTTGTCGATCTGCTTAGGGCTGCGGCTCCAGGCACACACCTTGAAGCCGTTGGCGAGCAGTGTCTCGATGGCCGCCAGCCCCAGATTACCGGTGCCAAGCACGCCAACGCGCTTCTGTGACGGTGGCTGATAGATATGCTGCTTCCAGTGGTGCTGTTGCTGCTGGCGCAGGTAGGTGGGGATCTGCCGATGCAGGTAGAGTGTCCAGGTCAGTACGCCCTCGGCCATGATCCGCGCCAGTTCAGGATCCTGCATACGCACGATGGGGATCTCGGCCAGTTCCGGCATGGACACCATCTTTTCCACACCGGCCCATAGGCTCTGCACCCATTTAAGGTTCGGGAAACGACGTAACTCCGCCGGTGTCGGGTTGGCAACGATGGCGAACTCGATACCTTGCGCCTGGGGGGCATCGATCTCCTCTGATGCGATGATCTGTTGCCCGGGCAGTACCCGGTTCAGGCTTTCCAGCCAGAGCTCAAGTTCCTCGGCATCGATATCGGCGATCAGCGGGATCAGCATGGTGTCTCCTGTTTAGCAGCCTGGGGATAGCAAACACTCGTGCTGTTGGCAGCACAAAAAAGGGGGCACAATGTGCCCCCTTGGGTGTATTACCGGTCAGCTTAACCGAGAATTTCCTCGATGGCACTGTGCAGTGCGGAGACCACCTTGTCGCACTCCTCCTTGCTGATGCAAAGCGGCGGCGCAAAGCCGAGGATATCGCCCTGCGGCATGGCGCGGGAGATTACGCCGCGGGCCAGCAGCGCTGCGGCCAGCTTGCCACCCAGGGCGCCAACGTTATCAAAGCGCTTGCGGCTGGCCTTGTCTTCGACAAACTCCACGGCCACCAGCAGGCCTTCGCCGCGCACCTGGCCCACGTTTTTGTGGCTGCCGACCGCTTCGATCAGTGCCTGCTTGAAGTAGGCACCGGTTTCACCGGCGTTAGCCACCAGGTTCAGCTCGTCCACCAGCTCCAGGTTGGCGACACCGGCTGCGGCACCGATCGGATGCGCGGAGTAGGTCCAGCCGTGACCGAAGGCGCCGAACTCGTCGGTACCCTGTTCCAGTACTTTCCACACCTTGTCGGCGACGATGGAGCCGGAAAGCGGCGCGTAGGCAGAGGTCAGGCCCTTGGCGATGGTGATGATGTCCGGTTTCAGTCCGTAATGCTCCGAGCCAAACATGGTACCCAGACGGCCGAAACCGGTGACCACTTCGTCGGCGATCAGCAGGATGTCGTACTTGTTCAGCACCTTCTGGATCGCTTCCCAGTAGCCCTTCGGCGGCGGAATCAGGCCGCCGGTGCCGAGCGCCGGCTCACCGATAAAGGCGGCGATGGTATCCGCGCCTTCCACTTCAATCAGTTTTTCCAGTTCGTTGGCGCAGTGAGCGGAGAACTCCTCTTCGCTCATATTGTCGTCCTGGCGACCGTAGTAGTACGGCGCTTCAGTGTGGACAACCTGGCTCAGCGGCAGGTCGAACTGCTTGTGGAAAAGATGCAGACCGGTCAGGGAGCCGGTGACCAGGCCGGAGCCGTGGTAACCACGCCAGCGGGAGATGATCTTTTTCTTCTGCGGACGACCCAGCACGTTGTTGTAGTACCAGACCAGCTTGACGTTGGTTTCGTTGGCGTCTGAGCCGGACAGGCCGAAGTAGACCTTGGACATATGCGCCGGTGCGCGGTCGAGGATCATCTTCGACAGGGTGATGGACGCTTCAGTGCCGTGGCCCACGTAGGCGTGGTAGTACGCCAGTTCGTTAGCCTGCTTGCTGATCGCATCGATCACCTTCTGCTGGCCATAGCCGACGTTGACGCAGTAAAGGCCGGCAAAGGCGTCGAGCAGGGTGTTGCCGTTCATATCATCGATGTAGACACCCTTACCGCCGGTGACGACACGGTTGGGTACATCACCGCGGGCAAAGCCGGCCAGATGTGTGGAGGGGTGGAAAAAGTTTTCGCGATCCCAGCTTTCCAGTGTGTTGATATCAGTCATAGCTACCTCCAGTAGTGATCCGGCCCTTAAAAGTCCCGGCAGACATATTTAATTTCAGTAAAAGCTTCAATGCCCTGGCGCGCGCCTTCACGGCCGATACCGGACTGTTTCATCCCGCCAAAGGGGATGGGTGCACCGGTAACCTTGGTGCGATTTACCGCGACCATGCCGTACTGCAACGCCTTGGTCAGGCGGTAGATACGGTGGGCGCTTTCGGTATGAACGTAACTTACGAGGCCGTATTCGGTGTCATTGGCGCGGCCGATCGCTTCCGCTTCGGTGTCGAAGGGGGCGATGGCAGCTACCGGGCCGAATGTCTCCTCATGGAAGATCTTCGCGCCGGTGGGTACATCCGCCAGCACCGTCGGTTCAAAGAACAGCGGACCGGCCTTATGTACCTTGCCGCCGGTCAGCACCCGCGCGCCTTTTTCGACGGCGTCGCTGACATGCTCTTCCTGTTTTGCCACCGCCTTTGCATTCATCAGCGGGCCGATCACCGGATCGTCGATGCCGGCACCGACCGTAAGCGCGGCGGTTTTCTCGGCAAAGCGCTGGCAGAACTCCTCGTAGATCGGGCGTTCCACCAGGATGCGGTTGGCGGCCAGGCAGTCCTGCCCGGAGGTGGCGAACTTGGCGTCGATGGCGCAGTCCACGGCGTGTTCCAGGTCAGCATCGGCGAACACCAGGAAAGGCGCATGGCCGCCCAGTTCCAGTACCAGGCGTTTTACCGTGTCGGCACTCTGGCGATAGAGCAGCTTGCCGATCTCGGTGGAGCCGGTGAACGACAGGGCGCGCACCTCCGGCATCTCTGTCCAGGGTTTGACCACGGTGGGTGCTTCGCCGGTAACCACGTTAAACACACCGGCCGGTACGCCGGCACGCTCAGCCAGCTCCGCCAGGGCCAGCGCCGAGAACGGCGTCTCCCAGGAGGGATGAGCCACCACGGTGCAGCCGGCCGCCATCGCTGCTCCGGCCTTGCGGGTCAGCATGGCAGAGGGGAAGTTCCAGGGGGTGATCAATGCCGCCACGCCCACCGGCTCGCGCCAGAGCTCTACCTCTGCATGAACCAGGTGCGACATGACGCTCTCGATATTGAGGCGCTTGCCCTCTTCGGCGTAGTACTCGAGAAAGCCGGCGGCATATTCGATCTCGCCGCGGGATTCGGACAGGGGTTTGCCCTGTTCCACGGTCATCAGCAGCGCCAGATCCTCTTTGTTTTCCAGCATCAGGTCGTACCAGCGGCGCAGGATGCGGCTGCGATCCTGGGGCAGCATCATCGACCAGTCGCCGAACGCCTTGTGCGCCACCTGCACGGCGGTGCGGCTCTGCTCTGCACTGAGGCTGGCGACGGAACCGATCCAGCTGCCATCAGCCGGGTTGGAAACATCGATCTTGGCGTCGCCGTCACCGGAACGCCATTCGCCGTCCACGTAGGCAAACTCCCGGAACAGCGTCGGGTCGTTCAATCGGTCGAGCAGGGCGTCGCGTTCGTGGCGTTTTTTTACTGACAGCATGATTCGTGTCCTCCCAATGGTATTCACCAGGTGATTGAACCCTGGCTGCGTTCTCCTCCGACTGTTCTTGGGTGGAGAAGGCGATGGATTCATTGTGGGTCAGAAACCGGCGAGGGGTTTTCTGAAATCGGGCTGTCCCGGGGAGAAACTCTCTTTTTTGCGGCTCGTCCGGGAGAGAGTTTCTCCCGGACTTTTTTGTTGCGAATAACTATTTGAATTAGAAAGGTATTAAACGACTTCAGCGATCACGTTCAGACAGTCACCGATCTTGATCAACGACGGCACATGGCGACAGATCACCATGCCATCACGAGGCGCCAGATATTCTGCCGGGGCGGTCGAGGAGGTGCGCTCGATGCTGTGAATACGGGCAATCACCTCGCCCTCACGGACGATATCGCCCATTGCGACACAGGGCTCCACCAGCCCTGCATGCTCGGAGAAGATAAACGAGCGAAAGTCCGGCATATCCAGGTTTATCGCTTCGGTATCGGGCAGGCGCGGTTCGCCCTTGAGGATACCGGCGTGAATCAGGAAGTTATCCACACCGCGGCGGGCGATATCGACGGTATGCGGGTAGGTGGTACCGCCACCACCGAGTTCGGTGGTGACAAACACCTTGCCGGATTCTTCCACCAGGGTGTCGTACAACCCGGCGGCGTCGATCTCCAGCATCTGCAGATAATAGGGCGCGCCAAACGCTTTGGCGGCGGCCTCGCAGGCGTTCTGCTGCTGTTTATCGTCGAGAATGTGGGAGGCCGCAAAGGGCACGAAATCCAGGGTCTTGCCGCCGGAGTGAATATCCAGCACGTAATCCGCCATTGGCACCAGGGTGCGGGAGAAGTAATCGGCGATCACCTCCGTCAGGCTGCCGTCCGGACGGCCGGGAAAAATTCGGTTCAGGTTGAGCTTGTCCACCGGCGATACGCGGGTGGCTTGCTGAAATGCCGGGAAGTTCATCGCCGGAATCACGATAACGCGACCCTGGAAGTTTTCGATATCGGTGCGGTTGGCAAAGTTGTACAGGGCGATCGGCCCTTCGTATTCATCACCGTGGTTGCCGCCGGTCATCAGCGCGGTGGGGCCATCGCCGTGTTTGAACTGGGTGACCGGGATCATCACCGCGCCCCAGGCGGAGTCGTCGCGGGAGTAAGGCAGGCGCAGAAAGCCGTGCTGGATGCCATCCTTGTCGAAATCGATCGTTGGCGTGATCGGGTTGTTACGCATAAATCAGCTCCAGAAATTGGCTGCGGTAAAACAGCTGGCCGTTGCTATTTAACGAACAGCTTGCGTGGTACGTGGGACAGCGTCAGGCCGCCATCGGGGGTGACCGTCATGCTTTCGGTGATTTCGAAGCCCCAGTCGTCAAACCACATGCCGGGCATGAAGTGGAAGCACATCCCCTCTTCCAGCACGGTGTCATCGATATCACGCAGGCTCATGGTGCGCTCGCCCCAGTCTGGAGGGTAGCTCAGGCCGATGGAGTAGCCACACCGGTTGTCCTTCTCGTAGCCGTGCTTGCGGATGTGGTTGGTGAACGCCGTGGCGACTTCGCCGCAGGTGACGCCTGGCCTGAACATATCCAGCACCATGTCGATGGCGTCCAGGATCACCGCTTCGATATCCAGATATTTCTGTGAGGGCTTGCCGAAGTGGATGGTGCGGCTCACCGGGCAGTGGTAGCGGTTATGCACGCCTGCCAGCTCCAGGCACATGCCGGTGTTGTTCTCGATCGGCGTATCGTCCCAGGTCAGGTGACAGGCGCTGGCCTCGGGGCCCGAGGCCAGCAGCGGCTGAATCGCAGCATAGTCGCCGTAAATATCCGGGGTGCCTTTGGTGCTGGCGTGAAGAATCTCCGCCACCAGATCATTCTTGCGCAGCCCGGGTTCGGCCACGTCGAGCACCCGCTTGTACACCTCCTCGATAACAGAGCCTGCGCGGCGCATGTACTCGATCTCCGCGGGCGACTTGACCGCACGCTGCCAGTTCACCAGGGCGGTGGCATCGACAAAGGTGGCGTCGGGCAGGCACTCCATGAACAGCTGCATGCCGCGATAGGTCTGGTAGTAGTTGTCCATCTCGCCACCGATGACGCCGGTGTCCAGCTGGCGCTGCTTCAGCACCTGGGCCAGATACTCGGTGGGGTGCACCTCTGCCGACTGAACGTAGTGGTCCGGGTAGGCGATGATGTCCTCTTCCGGCAGGTTGGTGGTGATATGCGCTGCTGGTGCGTCGATACCGCGGCCAAACCAGATCAACTCGCTGTCAGCGCTGATCACCACGCACTGGTAGACATAGAAGGACCAGGCGTCATAGCCGGTCAGCCAGCAGATGTTGGATGGATCGGCGATCACGAGCACGTCGATGCCATGGTCTATCATTGATTTACGGGTTTTTGCCTGACGCACAAGGTATTCACCCGCGTCAAAACGACGGCGACTTGGTTTCACGTGGATTCTCCCTGTCACGTTGAAGGGTTGAGATGTACACAAATGTTTTTCGTAGGTGCGCAGACATGGTGTCTATAGGGCATATGTTTAGTACGAATTTAATCGAATGTATACATCTCGGTTGCAAATCTGCTTTTAGGTTGTATGTTGAATGGAACTGTGCGGATCAGGGGAAGCCTCTCTCCACAGCCTGCAGACGCTGTCAGATACGCACTGCAATCAGATAAATCACTTCCAGTAGAGGGATATCAGATGAAGAAGACACTCACTCCGAAATATCTGGCGAGCGTGATTGCGGGGATGGTGATGACCACCGGCGTCGCTCAGGCAGATACCTGGCGCTATGCCTTTGAAGAGGCACTTACCGATGTTCAGGGTATGTATGCGACCAAGTTCAAGGAGGAGATCGAGAAAAACTCAGACCACGAACTGGAACTCTTCCCTTACGGTACCCTGGGTGAATCTGCAGACATCATGGAACAGGCTCAGGCCGGTATTCTGCAGTTTGTCGACCAGTCTCCCGGTTTCACCGGCGCGCTGATCCCGGAAGCTCAGGTGTTCTTCGTACCCTACCTGTTGCCGAACGAGCCGGAGCAGCTGAACGAGTTTTTCCGCACCAGTAAGGCGATCAACGAGGACTTCAAGGAGCTTTACGCCCAGCACGGTCTCGAGCTGCTGACCATGTTCCCGGAAGGTGCGGTTGCCATGACCACTCAGGAACCGGTGAGCAGCCCGGCCGACCTGGATGGCGTAAAAGTACGTGTCATGACCAACCCGCTGCTGGTGGAAACCTACAAGGCGTTCGGTGCCACCCCGACTCCGCTGCCCTGGGGTGAGGTGTATGGCGGTCTGCAGACCAACATCATCCAAGGGCAGGAAAACCCGGCCTTCTTTATCGAATCCACCAAGATGTATGAGGTGACCGACTACATCACCTATGCGGGTCACAGCAACTTCACCACAGCGGTTATGGCCAACAAGGATTTCTATGATGGCCTGGGTGAAGCGGACCAGAAGCTGATCCAGGATGCTACTGACGTGGCGTTCGAATACATCCTTGATTACCAGAAAGGCCTGGACGAAGACTCCATTGCCAAGATCAAGGAAGCCAAGCCTGAAATGACCATCACCGTGCTCAATGAAGAGCAGCGTGCGCCGTTCAAGGCAGCTGCCAAGCAGGTTGAAGAGAAGTTTGTTGAGATGACTGGTGATAGCGGCAAGGCGATTCTTGATCAGCTTAAGGCTGACCTGGAAGCAGTCACTCCGTAATACAGGGTCCTGTAGAGATCAGAGGGCCGGCCCGGGCGGCCGGCCCTCTTTGTTTTAGATGGCGTTTTTTTAGAAGACGTTGTGCAACCTAACGTCGTGTCAAAAGCCGCTTTTGGAACGGGTTAAGGACTTTTTGGAGAACACCGCAATGTCCAAGGTACTGATCACCAAGGAGGGCTGGTATGGCTGACAAACCAGCGGATAACGAACATTCGTCCGACCTGCCGGGTATTCTCGGCATTATCGACTCATGCATCAGTCGCCTGGAAGCCTGGGGCTTGGCGCTGAGTGTGATTCTGATGGCGGTAAACACCATTGCCAATGTCATCGGTCGTTTTGTTTTCGGCGAAAGTCTCTTCTTCAGTGAAGAGGTCAACCGCATTCTGATCATCCTGATCACCTTCGCCGGCATCGGCTATGCCGCCCGTCATGGCCGTCATATCCGTATGTCAGCGATCTACGATGCCCTGCCTCCGAAGGTGCGCAAGGTGTTCATGGTGTGTATTGCCGTGATCTCCTCAATCTGCCTGTTCGCGCTCTGTTACTTCTCGATTGTGTATATCGAGAAGGTGGCGAGTTCGGGCCGCATCCTGCCTTCACTGCAGATTCCGGTTTACTGGATCTATCTGTGGGTGCCGGTGGGCTTCTTTGTGACCGGGGTGCAGTACGCACTGACGGCGGTGAAGAACCTGGTACAGAAGGATATCTACCTCTCGACCAAGGTGCTCGAGGGATATGACGACACCGAAGTTGAGCTATAGGTAGGGAGACGCGCTGATGGCAGCTACCATCTTTCTGACAATGATCGTCCTGCTGTTGCTGGGTTTCCCGATGATGATCCCGTTGATCATCGGTGCCTTCATCGGCTTTTACGACCTCTTTAACGGGGTCGGTAAAATGGACTTCATGGTGCAGCAGTTTATGGCCGGTATCCGCCCGGCATCGCTGATTGCCGTGCCGATGTTCATTTTCGCCGCGGATATCATGACCCGCGGTCACTCCGCCAACCGGCTGATCGATATGGTGATGAGCTTTGTCGGCCATATCAAAGGCGGGCTGGCGGTGAGTACCGCGACGGCCTGTACCCTGTTCGGTGCCGTATCTGGTTCAACCCAGGCTACCGTGGTGGCGGTGGGCTCACCGCTGCGCCCGCGCATGTTGAAGGCGGGCTACAAGGACAACTTCGTGCTGGCGCTGATCGTCAATGCCAGTGATATCGCCTTCCTGATCCCGCCGAGTATCGGCATGATCATCTATGGCGTGGTCTCCAACACCTCTATTTCCGAGCTGTTTATCGCCGGTATCGGGCCTGGCCTGCTGATTCTGGTGCTGTTCTCCATCTACAGCATGATCTACGCCACCATCCACAATGTCCCCACCGAGCCGAAAGCGAGCTGGGGTGAACGCTTGACCGCCGTGAAACAGGCGGTATGGCCGCTGGGCTTCCCGGTGATCATTGTCGGCGGGATCTACGGCGGTATATTCAGCCCCACCGAAGCGGCGGCGGTCTGCGTACTCTACGCGCTGATCCTTGAGTTCATCGTGTTCCGGGCGATTTCGGCGCGGGATATCTTTGAAACCGCCAAGTCCACCGGTTTGATCACCGGTGTGGTGTTCATCCTGGTGGGCGCCGGTGCAGCATTCTCCTGGGTGATCTCCTTCGCACGGATTCCGCAGGAGATTCTGTCAGCGGTCGGTGTGGCCGAGATGAGCGCCATCGGCGTGCTGTTTGTGATCTCCATCGCCTTCTTTGTCGGCTGCATGTTTGTCGATCCGATCGTGGTGATTCTGATTCTGGTGCCGATCTTTGCACCGGTGGTGGAATCGGTCGGTCTGGATCCGGTGCTGGTGGGTACCATCATCACCCTGCAGGTGGCGATAGGGTCGGCGACGCCACCCTTCGGCTGCGACATATTCACGGCCATGGCGGTGTTCAAGCGCCCCTACATGGAGGTGATTCGCGGTACGCCGCCCTTTGTCTTCATCCTGCTGGCGGTGGCTGTGGCACTGATCTTCTTCCCGGATATAGCGCTCTTCCTGAGGGATCTTGCGTTCGAGAAATAGTAAGGAGGCAAGGTGTTTAAACGGATACTTCTGCCGGTCGATGGATCGGAAGGTGCCTTCGCGGCGCTGAAAGTGGCAGTTGCAATGCAGAAGACCCATGACGCGGAGCTGATGATTCTGTCGGTCTACCGGCATCACAGCCTGCGCGAGGCCTCCATGTCGATGGTGCGCCCGCGGGATCCGGAACATATGGATGATCTGATGCAGAGCTATTCCAAGGAGGTGGCGGAAAGCTTTCGCAAGTACGCCATCGACCAGGGGTGCCCCGGGGTGAGGGCGTTCGTGAAAAGTGGCCATACCGCGAAGACCATCGTGGAATTTGCCGAGAAGAACAAGGTGGAACTGATTATTATCGGCAGCCGCGGACTGGGCGATGCCGAGACCTTTCTGGTCGGCAGCGTCTCACAGAAAGTGGTGGGGATGTCGAAGATACCGGTACTGGTTGTCTGATCTTCCATCCAGGGAGCCGAGTCGCTGGCCACCCCTCAAGGGCTGGTCGGCTCCCATAACAATAACGATTTGAATAGCAGGTTGGACACACGATGAATGCTTGGCCGGACAGTTCCGGTACTGAGGTGGATGAATCGCTGAGTAGCGTTGAACAGCGTTTTGAACATATCTACTCCACGCTGCGCAGCCGCATCTGTCTGCTGGATTACAAGCCGGGCACCCGCCTGTCGGAAGTGGCGCTGGCGAAAGAGTTCGATGTCAGCCGCACACCGGTTCGCCGGGTGCTGGGAAGGCTGGAGCTCGAGGGGTTACTCGAGATTCGCCACGGCGTAGGTACGCTGGTAACCGGTATCGATTTCGCTTATCTGGCCGAGGTTTACCAGGTGCGGATGGAGCTGGTCTGCCATCTGGGCATCATGGCACCGATGCCCCCGTCTGAGGAGCTGCTCGATGCGATCCGCGCAACCCTGGAGCGGGCGCGTAAAGTACCGCACGCGGACAAGCCGAAACGGCTGTTTGCCCAGGTGAATATCGAGTTTTTCGAACAGCTGATGCAGCTCGTCGGCAACCGTGCCCTGCGAGAAGTCGCCACTATTCTGTTTTACCGTTCGTCGCGCATGTGGCCCTACCTGATGCGTGAAGAAACCGTGGCGATGGAAGCTGAACTGTTTGCCAATGAGATCCGCGAAACGCTGCAACTGCTTGAAAGCGGTCAGATGGTCGCCGTTGGCAACCTGCGGCGGCGCCATATCGCCATGGCGCTGCAACGGCTGAAACTGATGTCTTCCGAGAACGGGTTGGTTGCATGAAGCTGATCGATCTTGCTGCTGTGTATCGTGCGCGCCGGTCGATCGCCGGGCGCGTGACGCGCACACCACTGATACCGGCGTTCAGTCTCAGTGATGAACACACCGAGGTGCGCCTGAAGCTGGAAACCACCCAGCCCACCGGCGCTTTCAAACTGCGCGGGGCGGTGAACGCCCTGGCCAACCTGAGCGACGAGCAGCTCGCGCGCGGTGTGGTCTGTGCATCCACCGGTAATCACGGCCGGGCGCTGGCCTGGGGAGCATCCCAGCTCGGCGCGCGCGCCACGATCTGCATGTCGTCACTGGTGCCGCAGAACAAGGTGGAAGCGATTCGGGCCCTGGGTGCCGATGTGCGCATCCACGGACGCAGCCAGGACGAGGCGCAGCAGCTTGTGGATAAGCTGGTTGCCGAACAGGGCATGAATGAAATCCCGCCCTTTGATCACGCCGACGTGATCGCAGGCCAGGGCACCATCGGACTGGAGATTCTCGAAGACTGGCCTGAGGTGGATACGCTGATTATCGGTCTTTCCGGCGGCGGTCTTCTTAGCGGTATCGCATTGGCGGCGAAAGCGATCAAGCCTGATATCCGCATCATCGGTGTCAGCCCGCGCCGGGGCGCGGCCATGGCCGCCAGTCTGGAGGCCGGAAAGCCGGTCGAGGTTGAGGAGCTGGAAACCCTGGCCGATTCCCTCGGCGGCGGTATTGGTCTGGACAACCGCTACACCTACGAGCATGTGCGTTCACTGATGGATGCTTATGTGCTGCTGGAGGAGCGGGAGATCGCTGCCAGCATGCGCCACCTTTACCGTTATGAACAGCTGGTGGCTGAAGGCGCCAGTACCCTGGGGGCTGCCCTGTTGCTGGAGCCGGAACGTCGCCAGCAGATGAACGAGCAGCTGGGCTCGAAGATCGCGATCATTGTCTCCGGTCGTAATGTGGATATGGATGCCTTCACGGCGGTGATCGATGGTACTCACGGGGCCTGGAGAGCGGATAATCCTTAAGCAGCAGTGCTAAGCGGGAGCGAGCATGGCCGATATCAATATACTCACCGAGTCTGAACTCAAGCAGTGCGTCACCCTGACCAAAGAGGTCACCGACGTGATTGCCGCTGCCTTTGCACGGCTGGCGCAGGGTGGTGTGGTGATGCCACCGGTACTGAGCATGGAGCTGCCCCAGGTGAACGGCGAGGTGGATGTGAAAACCGCCTTCGTTCCGGGTATGGATAACTTCGCCATCAAGGTCAGTCCGGGCTTCTTTAACAATCCTCTTAAAGGGCTGCCGAGCCTGAATGGGCTGATGGTGGCGCTCTCCGCCGAGACCGGCATCGTATCCGCCGTGCTGCTCGATAACGGCTATCTGACCGATATCCGCACCGCTGCCGCCGGTGGCGTTGCCGCCCGTTTTATGGCGCCGCAGCGGGTTGAAACCGCCGGCGTGATCGGCACCGGCTTGCAGGCTCGATTGCAGGTGCAGGCGCTGTTGCTGGAACGGCAGGTGGAACGCCTGCTTGTCTGGGGCCGTGATGCGGACAAGGCCAGGCAATACGCCGAGGAACAGACCCAGGCTCTGGGGATTCCCGTCAGTGTTGCCGATAGCGCAGAGGCACTGGTGAAGGCCTCCCAGGTGGTGATCACCACCACTCCGGCAAAAGAACCGGTTATCGATGTGGCCTGGTTGCACCCGGGGCTGCATATCACCGCCATGGGTTGCGATTCGCCGGAGAAAAACGAGATCGATCCCCGTGTGCTGGTGCAGGCGGATCTGGTGGCGGTGGATCGGGTCAGCCAGTCGCTGGAACGCGGTGAAATGCGTTCGGCAGTAAAAGCAGGTTTGATCGATGCGGACACCATACTGCCGGAGCTGCCGGCGATCAGCGCCGGTCTGGTGCCGGGGCGACACTCCGAGGAGCAGATCACCCTCTGCGACCTGACCGGCACCGGCGTTCAGGATACGGCGATTGCCGACCTGGCGTTGCGTATCGCCGCGGAGAGAGGCCTGGGTACGCTGATCAAAAGTTAAGCCCGATGGTTCGATGCGCAGGAGCGGATGCGCACGGGAATAAGAAAGAGAGATAAAAGCCTGAATGCGTATACGACTGGATGATCGTGATATTCAGATGCTGTCGATCCTGCAACGGGAGGGACGCATCACCAAAACCGAGCTGGCGCGCCGGGTGAATCTGTCGCCGACGCCCTGCTGGGAACGGCTGCAGCACCTGGAAAAGGTCGGCGTGATCGAAGGCTATGGTGCCCGGGTGGCCTGGTCTGCCCTGAGTCGCCAGACCATCGTCTTTATGGAGGCGGAGCTAAACAGCCATCAGGCAGCGGATTTCACCAAGTTCGAACGCGCCATGCAGGAGCAGCCCGAGGTGCTCGAATGTTACGCCCTCGGCGGCGGTATCGACTACCTGTTGAAGGTGATTGCGCCCTCGGTGGACGACTATCAGCGCTTTGTCGATCGCATGCTGAACGCCGATATCGGTTTGCGTCGTTACTACACATATATCGTTACCAAGCGGGTCAAGGATACGGAGTTCGTGCCGGACAGCCTGCTGGAAACTCTCAAAGGCTAATTGCTGCTAACCTGCGCTGGCAGAGAGTCGGCGAACAGGCCGGGTTCTGCTAGAATTTTGCCTTTGCGATCAGAGGGTAGCTAGCGACATGAAACATCTGGGTCATCTTTACATCGTTTCGGCTCCATCGGGCGCCGGCAAGACCAGCCTGGTAAAGGCGCTTCTGGAGCGGGACTCCCAAGTGGTGGTGTCGGTTTCACATACCACGCGTCCGCGTCGTGAAGGCGAAATCGAGGGTGTGGACTACAACTTCGTCACGCCGGAACAGTTCGAGGCCAAGATCGAGAAAGGCCAGTTCCTCGAGTACGCCGAGGTATTTGAGAACAAGTACGGCACCTCCCAGGTGTGGGTCAAAGAGCAGCTCGATAAGGGCCTGGATGTGATTCTGGAGATCGACTGGCAGGGAGCGGAGCAGGTGCGCCGCCTGATGCCGGAAGCGCGCTCGGTGTTTATTCTTCCGCCGAGCCGTGAAGTACTGGAGCGCCGTCTGCGTGGCCGTGGCACCGATACCGAAGAGGTGATTCAGCGCCGCCTGTCGAAAACGGTTTCCGAGATCAGCCACTACACCGAGTTCGATTATCTGATCATCAACGATGACTTCGAAACCGCGCTGGCGGATCTCTCCTCGGTGTTCCGCAGTGCGCGTCTGACCCAGGATCGGCAGCAGCAGAGACATGAGGCTTTGCTCGCCAGCCTCTTGTCTAAGCTTTGATCGAAACGTAAACTAGCTGACCGTTTTTATTTTAATCACCTAATTTCCCGCCGAGGACTGCAATGGCACGAGTAACAGTTGAAGATTGCCTGGATAATCTCGATAACCGCTTCGAGCTGGTGATGGTCGCATCCCGTCGTGCACGTCAGCTGGCGACTGGTGGCAAAGATGCTCAGGTTGAGTGGGAAAACGACAAACCCACAGTGGTTGCCCTGCGTGAAATCGCCGAAGGCTTCGTCGATCGCACCATCCTCGACGAGCGCGAAGAGGCCTGATCTTTCCCTCCGCTTTCGGATACGGCATCATCATTGAGTAGAGCTTGTCGCCGGCGACGCAGTGTTGATGTCGGCGCTACTGAGGTTTACGAGATATGATGCCGACCATCGATGCACTTTCAGACAATCTGACCGAGTATCTGGATCTGGAACAGATCCGGCAGGTGCGTCGTGCCTATTTCTACGCTGAACAGGCCCATGATGGTCAGCGCCGCAAAAGCGGTGAACCCTACGTAACCCATCCGCTGGCGGTGGCCGGTGTTCTCTCTGAAATGCACATGGATCATCAAAGCCTGATGGCGGCGATGCTGCATGATGTGATCGAAGATACCGAGATCAGTTACGAAGGGATCGAAACCCAGTTCGGCAAGCCGGTGGCGGATATCGTCGACGGCGTCTCCAAGCTGACCCATCTTGAGTTCGAGACCAAGGCCGAGGCCCAGGCGGAGAACTTCCAGAAGATGGTGCTGGCCATGGCGGAGGATATCCGCGTCATTCTGGTCAAACTGGCCGACCGTCTGCATAACATGCGCACCCTGGGTGCCATGCCGCCGGTGAAACAGCGCCGCATCGCCCGTGAAACCCTGGATATCTATTCTCCCATCGCCGCGCGTCTGGGTATGCGTGATCTGCAGGTGGAGCTTGAGGATCTGGCATTCCAGGCTTACTACCCTATGCGCGCCCGTTATATCCGCCGCGCCGTGGTTAAGGCTCGGGGCCAGCGTCGCGATATCATCACCCAGATCGAACAGGCCATTCAGGGGCGGATCGATAAGGAACATCTACCCGGTATCGTCACCGGCCGCGAGAAGCACCTTTACAGCATCTATCGCAAGATGAAGACGCAGAGCAAGGCGTTTTCCGAGATCATGGATGTGTTTGCCTTCCGTGTTGTGACCGAGTCGGTGGACGACTGCTACCGCATCCTGGGTGCTGTGCATAACCTCTACAAGCCGGTGCCGGGTCGTTTCAAGGATTACATCGCCATCCCCAAGGCGAACGGCTACCAGTCGCTGCATACCGCGCTGTTCGGTGCGCGCGGTATCACCATCGAGGTGCAGATCCGTACCCGCGAGATGGATGCCGTGGCCAGCCAGGGGATTGCCGAGCACTCCCATTACAAGGTCTATGGTGACTCCGACAGTGCGGTAGGTTCCTACAACCGCGCCCGCAAGTGGGTGCAGGGGCTGCTGGAGATGCAGCGTCGCGCCGGCGACTCCATGGAATTCATCGAGCACGTCAAGAAGGACCTGTTCCCGGACGAGGTCTACGTGTTCACGCCCAAGGGCCGCATTCTCGAGCTGCCACGTGGTGCGACCCCGGTGGATTTTGCCTACGCCGTGCATACCGATGTCGGCAACTCCTGCGTTTCCTGCCGTATCAACCGTCGCCTGGCGCCGCTGTCGGAAGCGCTGGATAGCGGTCAGACCGTGGAGATCATCACCACGCCGCGCGCCCAGCCCAACATGGCCTGGCTCAACTTCGTCGTCACCGGCAAGGCGCGTTCCAGCATCCGTCACTTCCTGAAGAATCAGCAGCGTCACGAATCCGTGGAGCTGGGCCGGCGTCTGCTGAACCAGTTCATGGCGAACTATGGCGCCGGTATCGACGATATCGATCCGGACAAGCTGCAGGCCCTGCTGGATGAGGCGGAACTGAAAAACCTGGATGCCCTGCTGGAAGATATCGGCATGGGTAACCGCATGGCCTATGTGGTGGCGCGTCGCTTGAGACCGGAGGTCGCGCCGGACAGCGAACAGACCCAGACGCTCTCCCCTCAGGGCAAGCCGCTGGCGGTGCATGGTACCGAGGGCATGGTGATGCACTATGCCCGCTGCTGCCACCCGATCCCCGGCGATGCCATCGTCGGTCATATCAGCACCGGTCGCGGACTGGTAGTGCACCGTACCGATTGCCGCAATATCCGCTACATGCGTGAAGACCCGGAAAAATGCGTTTTCCTTGAGTGGTCCAGCGTGGCGGAAGAGGAATATCCGGTGGCATTGATGCTGTCGGTGGAGTCCCAGCGCGGCATTATTGCCCATCTGGCGATGGCGGTCGCTTCGGCAGGAGCGAATCTGCTCAAGATCGATAGCGGTGAACGGGAAGGACAGCTATACAGTGTTCAGATGGAACTGACCGTATTCAACCGAATTCACCTGGCGAAGGTGATCAAGCAGCTGCGCAGGCAGCTGGGCGTAAACCATATCGCTCGTCTCTAAGATCTCTTCTGTCTCTGTGTTGTGTCAGTTCTTTATTGAAAGTTAAAGGTTTTTGCGGTCATCGGGCGGTCATTCATATAATCTGCTTCAATCGCTGGAACGTATTGAATGGGCATCGATACAAATTCCTGACTTAGCGTTTTCCAATCCGGAGATTTTCAGTGACTGTAGGTGTGCAGATCCCCGCATATGACAACCCAGGAGGCGCCTGTGTCCGGCTCGTGCTGATGCATGATGCCGAAGGCAAGGTACTGGTTCTGGTACCCTCCGACAAACTGCTCAACATGGCTGCCGTGTGGTCGCTTTCGGGCCGCAAGCTGCGGGCCGTAAGAGGCGAGGATACGCAGCGCTATTTCTCCCAGGGCGGGCTGCAGAGTGAAGAGGGTCAGCAGCGGCTGATGCACTCCTTCACCTTGCTGGTGGATGCTTCCCTGCAGGGCCAGAGCGAGATCAACCTCTGCGAGCTGCGCAGTGGGCTGAGTTTCCAGTGGCGTGTTAATACAACGCCAGAGCAGAAAGTGCTTTACGGCGAGTTGGCGCAGGAGCCTGAAACCATCCCGCTGCAGAGCGGTGCCGAGGCGGGTCGTGATGCCGTGGTGATCACTCGTGCAGTGGAGCGTTTTACCGCGCTACGTATTCAGCAGCGTCTTGAAGATACCCTGGGTTTGCCGGCGCTGGCTCCCACAACCCAGAAGATCATCATGCTGCGCTCGGATCCGGATTCCGGCGTTGATGCATTGGTCCCTGTGGTTCGTCTGGACCCCAGCCTTTCCGCTCAGGTGATGAGCTGGGCGGCATCGCCCTATTACGCGGCGCCGGGCAAGGTGGAGTCGATTGAAGATGCGGTGATTCGCGTACTGGGCTTCGACCTGGTGGTGAACCTGGCGCTGGGAATCGCCATGGGTCAGGTGCTCAACCTGCCGGAAGATGTGCCCCGCGGCTCAACCCCGTACTGGAAACAGTCGGTTTATACCGCGACCCTGTGTGAGCTGCTGACCCGCCGCATGCCGATCGAAACCCGCCCCAAAACGGGCCTGGCCTATCTTTCCGGGCTGTTGAATAATTTCGGCTATCTGGTGCTGGCGCATCTGTTCCAGCCGCAGTTCTCCATTCTGTCCCGCTACATCGAGGCCAATCCGCATCTGGAGCCCCAGCTGGTGGAGCAGCATGTGCTGAAGGTCACGCGGGATCAGGTGGGCGGCTGGCTGATGGACAGCTGGAACCTGCCGTCAGAGGTGTGTTCGGGTATTCGTCAGCAGCAGTTTGAACTGCCGATCGGTGATGGCGAGCCCTATGCCCGCCTGTTAAGGCTGGCTCAGGCGCTGCTGCGTCGTGAGCAGCTGGCCGATGGGCCGATCACGACCCTGGAGCCGGATATGTATGAGCCGCTGGGCTTGAGTGATGGCGATCTCGAAGATGCCGTGGCTGCACTGCTTGCTAACCGCGACAGCCTGGATCAGTTGACCCATACCCTCAGCAGGCATCGGACGGCGGTCTGAGCCTGACTCAGTTATCCGCCTGATCCAGTTCCTCCTGGAGTAGCTCGAGCGCTTCGAGCTGCTCCATCCAGGCTTCCTCGATCTCCTGCTGTTCACGGGTCAGGCGTGCCTGATCGGCCAGCAGCGTCTTTAGCTGTTCCTTGGCGCTGTCATCGTAGACCGCCGGATCGCCCAGTGCTTCTTCCACCTTGGATAGCGCATCGCTGGTTTTCTCCAGCGCCTTCTCCAGCTTTTCCACCTCTTTCTTCAGTGGTCTTAACTGGGCGCGTCGTTCCGCCTCCAGACGCTTCTGCTCCTTGCGCTCGGCAGCGCTGAGTGAGCGGGTCTCCTTCGGGGCCTCTTCATTGGCGCTGGATTGCTCCCGGCGCTGCTGAGCCAGCCACTGGTGATAGTCGTCGAGATCACCGTTGAACTCCTCGACGCCACCATTGGCGACCAGCAGGAAGCGGTCCACGCTGTTACGGATCAGGTGGCGGTCGTGGGAGACCAGAATCAGGGCACCATCGAAAGATTGCAGGGCCAATGTCAGTGCATGGCGTACTTCCAGGTCCAGGTGGTTGGTGGGCTCATCGAGCAGCAGCAGGTTGGGTTTACGCCAGGCGATCAGGGCCAGCGCGACGCGGGCCTTTTCGCCCCCGGAGAAGGAACCCACGGGGTCCAGCGCCTGGTCGCCGATAAAGCCAAAACTGCCGAGGAAGTTGCGCAGTTCCTGGTCCGTGCTTTTCGGCGATATACGTTGCAGGTGCAATAGTGGTGAGGCGTTCAGGTCCAGCGCTTCCAGCTGATGCTGAGCGAAGTAGCCGATCTCCAGGTGTTCGCCCTCGTGGCGCTCTCCGTTCACCAGGTTTATGGAACCGACCAGGCTTTTGATCAGTGTCGATTTACCGGCGCCGTTGTGACCGAGCAGGCCGATCCGCTCGCCCGGCGTCAGTGTCAGTGCGATATCCTTGAGTATGGTGCGGCCCGGATAGCCAAGATCCGCATCGTAGAGCGTCAGCAGCGGCGAGGAGAGCTTGTCGGAGCAGTCGAAAGTAAAGCTGAACGGGCTGTCGATATGAGCCGGGGAGAGTTGCTCCATCCGCTCCAGTTCCTTGACCCGGCTCTGTGCCTGTTTCGCCTTGGAGGCCTTGGCCTTGAAGCGGCGCACAAAGCCCTCGATCTGCTCGATACGGGCCTGCTGTTTCTCGTAGGCGGCCTGCTGTTGCGACAGCTTTTCCGCCCGCAGATGTTCGAACGCCGAGTAGCCACCCTTGTAGAGAGTGAGCTGACGGTTATGCATATGCGCCACATGTCCGACCACGGCATCGATAAAGTCGCGGTCGTGGGAGATCAGCAGCAGTGTACCCGGGTAGAGCTTGAGCCACTGCTCCAGCCAGATGGTGGCGTCCAGATCCAGGTGGTTGGTGGGCTCATCGAGCAGCAGCAGGTCGGAACGGCACATCAATGCCTGGGCCAGGTTCAGACGGATACGCCAGCCACCGGAAAAACTGCTGACCGGGCGCTCGGCGTCGCCGGGCATAAAGCCCAGGCCGTCGAGCAACTGGTGGGCGCGGGAGTCGGCACGATAGCCGTCGATGGCGTCGAGTTCGGCATGGAGTTCGCCGATGCGGCCCGCCTGATGGGCGGCTTCTGCCTCGGCCAGTTGCTGCTGCACCTGGCGCAGGCGCGCATCACCGTCGAGCACGTATTCCAGCGCCGTACGATCGGTGGCGGAAACCTCCTGTGCCATATGGGCGATAGAAAGCCCTGCGGGTAACTTGAGCTCGCCGGCATCCGGCTGCAGCTCGCCCAGCAGCAGTTTAAAGAGGCTCGATTTACCGACGCCATTGTTACCGACGATGCCGACCTTCCAACCTGAGTGCAGGGTGAGATTGGCCTGTTCCAGCAGGGGAAGGGCGCCGCGGTTTAAGCTGAGATTCTGGATCTGTATCATGGCGCTGAATGTTACAGCGCGCATGGCCTTCAGCGCCAGTACTCACGCAGCTTATGGAGCCTTTTCATGTCCCTGGAAAACCCGCTTTGGCGCTATGCGCTGGATCTTTACTCCCGTCCGGGTGTGGAAGCTGCTGCGCTGGAGCTGCAAACGCTGGGATGCAGTATCAATCGACTGATTCTGGCCTGCTTTCTCGCGCAGCAGGGAAAGCAGCTGACGCCGGAGCTGTTGCAGGGCGAGGCGCAGGCTTGGCAACGGGAATTGACCCATCCGCTGCGCGCGCTGCGTTATCGGGTGAGAGAGCAGAAAGCCGAGCGTGCCGAGCTGGATGTCTGCTATCGCAAACTGCGCGAAGCGGAGCTGGCCTGTGAGCAGGTAGAGATCATGTTGCTGTGGCAGAGGGTTGAAAAGACCCACCAGGCGGAGGTGTTGAAGGAGGATCCGCTGCGCAGCAACATTGAACTGATCGTTGCAGAAATGGGCGATCAGGCTGTGATGCAAGCGTCATCGCAGATCGACGCTTTTATTGCTGTGGTTGATCCTGATCGGCTGGCCAGTGGCTGAACTTTCGCGTTTAATGGGCGACTAACCCAGCACAACCCGCGTTAAACTGTTAAGGAATCGAGCATGAAGAAAACCTTAATCGCTGTGGCACTGACTGGTGCGCTTGTGTCTGCACCGGCTCTCCAGGCCGAGGAGCTTAGCACCGACCAGGAGAAACTCAGCTACAGCCTGGGTCTGATCCTCGGTCAGAAGCTGAAAATGGATATTGAAGACCTGGATATCGATGCCTTCCGTAGCGGTGTGGAGACTGTCTACTCCGAGGAAGAGCCTCTGCTGACTCAGGAAGAGATGGGTGCGGTCATGCAGTCCTTCCAGCAGCAGCAGATGCAGGAACAGCAGGCTGCCATGGCCAAGATGGCTGAAGACAACAAGGCGGCCGGCGATGAGTTCATGGCTGAAAACGGCAAGAAGGATGGCGTGGTTACCACCGATTCCGGTCTTCAGTATGAAGAGCTGAGCGAAGGTGAGGGCGCAAGCCCGAGCGAGGAGGATACCGTTAAGGTTCATTACCGCGGTACCCTGATCGACGGTACCGAGTTCGACAGCTCCTATGCCCGTGACAAGCCGGTGTCCTTCCCGCTGAACGGTGTTATCCCGGGCTGGACCGAAGGCCTGCAGATGATGAAAGAGGGTGGCAAGGCGCGCCTGGTGATCCCGTCCGATCTGGCTTACGGCCCGGGCGGTATGGGCAACGCTATCGGCCCCAACGAAACCCTGGTATTTGAAGTCGAGCTGCTGGAGATCAATCCGGACTCCGACGCTCAGTAAGGCAACTGCCTTGCACTGAAAAACGGCCGCTGATGCGGCCGTTTTCGTGTCTGGTATGAGGTGCGCCCCGCGCCAATAGAGCGGGTGAAAGATTTATCTCAGCACGTTAATCAGCCCATTAGAGCCCACCGCGTAATAGCGGCCGTCATTACCGAACCCTACCGCCTCAATGCTGGTGCTCGTCGGCCCGTAGGCATCACGCTTTTTGGTCTGCCACTTGCGCAGCTCTTTGCCGGAGCTTACATCCCAGAGCTGCACGCTGCCGGAGGCGCTGCCGGTCAGCAGCTGGCTGCCATCGCTGGAGAAGCGGGCGCTGATATAGCTGATCCGTTTTTTCCACAGCATTTCGTCACCGCTCAGCGTATGCAGAATCTGACCACTGCGGGTATCCCAGATATAGGCCTTGTCCAGCGTGGCTGAACTGAACGCAAAGCGGCCGCCATCGGATAGCTCCACCGTGTCCACGGTGTTGTCGAAACTGATGCTGTGCAGCTCTTCACCGCTGCTCATCTCCCACAGGCGAGCCGTGTAGTCGTCAGCGCCGGTCAATGCCAGGTCGGCGGCGCTATCCAGCGCTACGGAGCGAACCCGGGCCGGGTGTAGCAGGGTGCGGCGGATACCACCGTTCTTGATATCGAAATAGACCGCCTGGTGATTGGCGAGGCCTAGAAGGGCGTAATCACCATTGGTGGACAGGGCTATGGAGAGAACTTCGGAGGGGGCGATCCAGTACCAGATCGGTTTACCATCGTCGGTGTTCCAGAGCACCAGGTCGATGCTGCTGGCCGTGGCGGCGAAGCGCCCGTCCGGCGAGAAGCTGCTGTCGACGATATTGGTATAGTCGCCCTGCTTGTGGTTCCAGTCGTACAGACGCTCATGGCGGCGAGTATCCCAGTAGCTGCCGCCGTGCTGTGTGGAGCCGACGATGGCGTGATTGCCGTCTGGTGAAAGAGTGGCGCTGTAGATCCCCTGGGCAGTGTATTCCTGCCAGCTTTCAGGGTCGTCGCCGGTGCCGCAGCCGGTCAGCAGCAGGGCGCTGCAGAGGAGGGCCGCGACGCGCTTCACGCTTCGTCAGCCACCGGCCGGTGAGCGTTATGGAGCACTTCGATCAGTTCATCTTCCAGTTCGAAGCGGTCTTCCAGTGTTTCGCACATATTGGACAGCTCTTCGGCAAAGTCACGAATCTCGCGCAGTGTCGGGCTGTCGAACGCGCCGTAGCGGTCGTTGAAATCCAGTGCGGCATTGGTAGTCGGTTGAATGCGCGGGAACAGGCCCTGCACCTTGTCGACGCTGCCGTCATCGAACTCGCTGCCTTCGAGCAGCAGCTGCTCGTAGACTTCGAAGTGGCCAGATGAGAGGTAGTCCATCAGCAGGTCGCAGAACAGTGTCAGCTGTTCGTTGAGCGGCTTGCCGATCTCACAATCCGAAAGGGAGAAAAGGGTCCGGATCAGCTGCTGACGCTGCTCGAGCCACTGATCGATAATATCGCTGACACCGCCCCAACGTTCTTTGGCATTACGGCATTTTTCCAGCATTTTCGCCCCTCCGCATTTATTATTGCTCAATAGTAATGCCAGCCCAACGGGGGTGCAACAGCGCACCGGCTAGTGTCGGCCGGAGGCCGGCCCCGGTATACTCTCGCGGCATAGATCACAGGTATCAAGAGAGGGAAGAGAATGTTCAGAACACTAAAGCCGCTGCTACTTACGCTACTGTTTCTGACGGCTCCTCAGCTGCATGCGGAGGAGGAGGGGGCTCCCTACATCAGCTATATCGAGCTTAAACCCTTTGTGACCAACTTTGGCTCGGCGGATGATCTGCACTTTCTGAAGGCGGAGGTAACACTGCAGGTGGACTCCGAAGCGGCCCATCACGCTGTGAACGCGCACAAAGCACAGATCCGCAATGATCTGGTGTTTCTGTTCAGTGCTCAGACCGAGGAGAGTGTGGCCGGCGTTGCTGCACAGCAGCTGTTGTCAGGCGAGGCGTTGAAACTGGTGCAGGATATGCTGAGGGAAGAAGAGGGCGCGCCCTATGTCGCTGACCTCTTCTTCACCAGCTTTGTCGTTCAGTAAAACGCTTTAGACCAGCTTAACTGGCCATATAGTGGGCGAGAAAGTCGTCGAAGCTCTGGCTGTCGGCGGCCTCGATCGCCTGCTGCTCGGCCAGAGAATCCGCAGCCATCTTGTTGAACAGCTGCTCTCTTTCCGCTGACAGCGGTGTGGCACACAGGGCTTCCCGGTGTGCACGGCTCTGCTGCAGCGCCCATTCGTTATAACCGGCACCGCTTTCGCGAATGGCGTTCAGCACCTGCGCCGAAGGCGTCTGGTCCGGATCTTCCAGCTTGGCGTACTGCGCATCCACCGCCTTGGTGTAGCTGTCGCCGCCCTTGATGCTGTCCATCACCTGGGCCGTGAGTCTTACCTGATCGAGCATATCACTGCCGCGTTCGGCAACGCTCTGACCGCCGTTGTTGCAGGCCAGTTTCAGGCCTGGCTCACGTCCGCGGGTCACCACCAGCTGATGGTTGATGGCGATCTGTTCGCACTCTGCATCGGTGATCGGCTCGTTGGAGCAGATCAGGCAGGTGATCAGGAAGGAATCCATGAACAGGGACTGTTCCAGGTCGATGCCCAGCGGCTTCAGCGGATCGATATCGGTGCTGCGCACCTCGATGTACTCCACACCGCGCTCGCGCAGCGCCTGGATCGGCTTCTCGCCGGAACGGGTGACCCGCTTCGGACGTACGTCGCTGTAGTACTCGTTCTCGATCTGCAGCAGGTTGGTGTTGAGCTGGTTGTACTGGCCGTTCTGCTTCACACCCAGCTGCTCGTAGGCCGGATGCGGCCTGCGGATCGCATCGCTCAGCGACGCGGTATAGGTATCCAGGTGGTTGTAGCAGATGTTCAGTGCCGACTGCGCCTTGTTGGAGTAACCCAGGTCGCTCATGCGCAGGGAAGTCGCCCAAGGCATAAACAGCGTATGGTCACCGATCTTTTCCAGCTGGTTCGGGCGGCCCTGCATAAAGCTGGACGACAGCGCCGGAGAGGCGCCGAACAGGTAGAGCAGCAGCCAGCTGTAACGGCGGAAGTTGCGGATCAGATTGAAGTACCCGGCGGAGCGGAAGGCATCGATACTGCCGCTGGTCTTCGTCAGCTGCTGATACACCGGCCAGAAGTTTTCAGGCAGTGAAAAGTTGTAATGAATACCCGCTATGGTCTGCATCATCTTGCCATAGCGGTGCTGCAGACCGACCCGGTAGATGTGCTTCATGATGCCCACATTGGAACCGCCGTACTCGGCGATGCGGATCGCCTCTTCCGACGGGATGTTGCACGGCATGCTGGCGTTCCAGAGCTCTTCGTCACCCAGGTGCTTGTAGGTGTAACGGTGCAGGTCGGCGAGGTACGCCAGTGTCTCTGCAGGCGTTGCGCACACCGGGGTAATAAACTCCAGCAGCGCTTCGGAGTAATCGGTAGTGATCTGCGGGTGCGTCAGCGTTGAGCCGAGCGCGCGCGGATGGTCGGTCTGTGCCAGACGCCCCTGAGAGTCGACTCGCAAGCCCTCTTTCTCGATGCCGTGGCCCAGTTGGGTCAGCAGTTTGGCATCGCCGGTGGCGACCAGTAGATCCAGATGTTTTTCCAGAGTTGCCTGCACAGGTCGGATTCCTGTTAAAAAGACTAAAACGCGGCATTATACGCCCGCCAAAGGGCGGGAGCCATGCTCCCTATTTTTTTCCGCGAGCCAGGCCCGCAGCGCGCAGTTGGGCACCGAGACTGCCCTCGCGAGCCGGCTTCTGCTCGCGGCTCGGGGCGCTCTTCGGTTTGCGCTCGGATGCTGTCGGCGCCGGGCGTTCCCTCTTCATGCTCAGGCCGATCCGTTTTCTGCGCTCGTCCACTTCCAGTACGCGCACCTGCACGATCTGACCGCTGGAGACCACGTCATGCGGGTTGCTGACGAACCGGTCTGCCAGCTCGGAGACATGCACCAGACCATCCTGATGCACGCCGATATCCACAAAGGCGCCGAAGTTGGTGACGTTGGTCACCACGCCCTCGAGCTGCATCCCCGGTATCAGATCGGCCAGGGTCTCGACCCCCTCCTGGAATTCAACGGAGCGAAACTCCGGCCGAGGGTCGCGGCCCGGCTTTTCCAATTCGCGGAACACATCGTTTACGGTATAGCTGCCGAAACCTTCGCTGACAAAACTGGACGGGTCCAGCGACTTCAGCGCTTCAGGTTTCGCCAGCAGGTCGCGTTGATCTAAACCGGCGGCTTTGGCGATAGCGGCGACCAGTGGGTAGGACTCAGGATGCACGGCGGAATTATCCAGCGGTTCCTCACCATCGCGGATGCGCAGAAAGCCGGCGCACAGCTCGAACGCCTTGGGTCCGAGGCGCTTCACCTTAAGCAGCTGGCGACGATTAGTGAATACGCCCGCTTCGTCACGCCAGGCGACGATATTGTCGGCCAGGGCCGTGTTAAGGCCGGACACATGACGCAGCAGCGCACTGGAGGCGGTGTTCAGGTCGACACCTACGTGGTTGACGCAGGTTTCGACCACCGCGTCCAGCGCTTCGGCCAGCTTCTGCTGGTTCACGTCGTGCTGGTACTGGCCCACGCCGATGGAGCGCGGATCGATCTTCACCAGCTCCGCCAGCGGGTCCTGCAGACGACGGGCGATGGACACCGCACCGCGGATGCTCACGTCCAGGTCGGGAAACTCTTTCGCGGCCAGTTCGGAGGCGGAGTAAACCGAGGCACCGGCTTCACTGACGACCACGGGTTGCAGGTTGAGGCTGGTTTCGCGCTTGGCCAGCTCACGGGCGAGCTGCTCGGTTTCCCGCGAGGCGGTGCCGTTACCGATGGCGATCAGTTCGACGCCATGCTTTTTACACAGCTTGGCCAGCGTCGCCAGTGACTGGTCCCACTGCTTTTTCGGCACATGGGGGTAAATAGTGGTGTGTTCGAGGAAGCGGCCGGTGGCGTCCACCACAGCTACCTTGACGCCGGTACGCAGGCCCGGGTCCAGCCCCAGGGTGACACGGGAGCCGGCCGGCGGTGCCAGCAGCAGGTCATTCAGGTTGCGGGCGAACACCTCGATGGCAGCGTCTTCCGACTGCTCACGCAGCCGCTTGACCAGCTCAGTCTCCAGCTGCGGCTGCAGTTTTTTGCTCCAGCACTGTTCCAAAGTGCGCTGCATCCAGTCGGACAATGATGCCGCACGCAACTGCCAGTGGCGCTGGATCTGTTCGATGCCCAGCTGCTCGCGGCCTTCCGGCAGTTCGAGTTTGTACTTCAGTACCCCCTCCTGCTCGCCACGCAGCATTGCCAGGGCGCGATGGGAGGGGATCTTCGCGACCGGCTCCGAATATTCGAAGTAGTCACGGAATTTGCTGTCCGGATCCGCCTTGCCGCGTGCGGCGCGACTGACCAGCAGGCCATACTGCCACAGCATTTTACGCAGCGATTCGACCAGGTCAGCGGCTTCAGCCAGTTGCTCGATCAGAATATGGCGGGCGCCTTCCAGCGCGGTATCGCTGTCGGCGATGCCCTTGTCTGCGTCGATAAAGGCGGTGGCGGCCTGCTCTGCCTGTTGTGACGGGTTTTGCAGCAGGCTTTCGGCCAGTGGGCCAAGACCTGCTTCGCGCGCCTCCTGTGCCTTGTTGCGGCGCTTGGGGCGGTAGGGGGCATAGAGATCTTCAAGCCGGGCGCGATTATCCGCCGCCAGCAGCTCGCTTTTCAGGCTGTCACTGAGCTGACCGTTATCCTCGAGCTGGCGCAGAATGGTGTCGCGTCGGCTCTCCAGATCACGCAGCTGCCCGAGACGCTGATGCAGATTGCGCAGTTGGGTATCGTCGAGGGCGCCGGTGGCTTCCTTGCGATAGCGGGCGATAAAGGGAACGCTGGCGCCTTCGTCCAGCAGTGCGATGGTGGCGCGTACCTGGCCGGGGTTGATCCCCAGGTCGCTGGCCAGTCTCTGTTCTATCGGCATCGGCGAGTTGCTCGGTAGGATAAACGTCAGTAACAGCTGAAACGTTATTCAGTGTGGCAAAAAAAGCCCCCGCAGGGCGGGGGCTCTAGGTGTTCAAACGCGGGCCGATCAGGGCACCTGGATAATCTGCATGGAGTTGGTACCGCCATGCACGCCCAGTTTCTGGCCGCGGGTCAGCAGCACGGTATCGCCGCTGGCGATCTTGCCGGCGGCAACCAGTCCTGCCAGAGCCTCATCGTTGAGCTTCTCTTCGCTGGCCTGGGTCGCATCAAAGAACATCGCTTCCACACCACGATAGAGCGCCACGCGGCGCATGGTCTGTTCGTTGCGGGTCAGCGCGTAGATCGGCAGGCCGGAACGGATACGGGACATCCACAGTGGGGTGGAGCCGGACTCGGTCAGGCAGATGATCGCCTTGATGGTCGGCAGGCTGTTGGCGGTGAACATGGCGGAACGGGCGATCGCCTCGTCGCTGCTCTTGCAGGCGTGCTCCGGCTCGGTGGTGACCGGGCGCGACAGCAGGTGCTTCTCTGCGCCCTGGCAGATCCGGGTCATCGCCTGAACCACGTCTACCGGGTACTGGCCGGCGGCAGTCTCGGCGGACAGCATGACCGCATCGGTGCCGTCGAGGATGGCGTTGGCCACGTCGAACACCTCAGCACGGGTCGGCATCGGTGCGGTGATCATGGTTTCCATCATTTGAGTCGCGGTGATGACGACACGGTTAAGCTCACGGCCGCGGCGGATGATGTGTTTCTGCACGCCGATCAGCTCGGCATCGCCGATCTCCACGCCCAGGTCGCCACGGGCCACCATGACGCCGTCGCAGGCGAGGATGATTTCGTCCAGTGCTTCCTGGGTGGCTACGGTTTCGGCCCGCTCAACCTTGGCGATGATCTCGGCACGGCTGCCGGCTTCATCGAGCAGAGCGCGGGCTTCGCGCAGATCGTCGCCGGAACGCGGGAAGGAAACCGCGACATAGTCCAGGTCCAGCTCGGCCACGACCTTGATATCGGCCTTGTCCTTCTCGGTCAGCGCTGCAGCGGAGAGGCCGCCGCCCTGGCGGTTGATACCCTTGTTGTTGGACAGCTTGCCGCCGATGGTGACTTCGGTGTTGATGCGGCTGCCATCGATGCTGGTCACACGCAGCTGCACGCGGCCGTCGTCGAGCAGCAGGATATCGCCTTCGGCACAGTCTTGTGGCAGTGCCTTGTAGTCGATACCGACTTCCTGCTGATTACCGGCGTTGGTTTCCAGCGCAGCATCGAGCACGAAGTGATCGCCGATCTTCAGTTCGATCGGACCTTCGGCAAAGCGGGCGATACGGATCTTCGGACCCTGGAGGTCGCCAAGGGTTGCCACTGACATGCCCAGCTTGCGGCTGGCTTCGCGGACCGCCAGTACACGCTGACGATGGTCGTCGGCGCTACCGTGAGAAAAGTTGAGGCGGACGGTGTTCACTCCGCTCTGGATCAGCTGTTCAAGAACACCAGGTTGGTCGGTGGAGGGGCCCAGGGTGGCAACGATCTTGGTACGTTTCAGCATCGGAAGGTCTCTGCTTGCAGTGGAGGACGCCTGTTCGGCGGAGCGCGACTAAAGTAAGATTCAGACACTACAATTTCAAGTCATGCAGGATTTCAACATGGAGATAGGCCGATAAGATGGCGGAAAAAGCCGGCCCATCCATCAACTCACCCAAGGCCTTTCGGCCTGCAATCCTGTTTCTGCTGCTCGCGCTGTTCTCGTTACTCCTGCTTGAAACCGGCGTGATCAGCCGACAGGAGGCGCTCGAAGATCTGCAGCAGAGTGCCGAGTCTCACCTTGATCGCTATATTATCAGTTTGCAACAGAAGCTGAGCCGCTACAAAGATTTGCCGCATCTGCTCTCGACCCACTCTGATCTGCGTACCGCGGTTGTGGCCGAAAAGGGCGCGCCCGCCATCGACAATGCCAACCGTTATCTCGAGCAGGTTAATGAGATCATGGGCACCACCGATGCCTATCTGATGAACGCCGAGGGGCTCACCGTTGCCGCCAGCAACTGGCGCAAGGAAGACACCTTTATCGGTCGGAACTTCAGCTTCCGGCCCTATTTTCAGGATGCTATGGCCGGGAACGAAGGCCGGTACTTTGCCCTGGGTACCACCTCCAATCGCCGTGGTTACTACTTCTCCAGCCCGCTCAGACTGGAGGGTAAGGTCGTCGGTGCGGTCGTGGTTAAGGTGGATCTGCACGATGTTGAGCGGCACTGGAGTAACCCGCTGATCGATATTCTGGTGACCGACTCGGATGGCGTCATCTTCATCTCGACCCGACCCGAGTGGAAGTTTCGTTCGTTACGGGCGCTCTCCCAGGCGGATCTCGGCCGCATCGTGGAGAGCCAGCGCTACGGCGATTACGAGCTGTCGGCGCTGGATGTGGTCAAGCGCGAGCCGCTGGCGGAAGGGGGTGAACTGATCACCCTGCTGGATGGGCGCGAGATTCGCAATGAGGCCCTGGATGGGGTGGAACCGAAAAAATATGTGCTGCGCCGCAAGCAGGTGCCGGGCACCGGTCTTTATGTTTCGGTACTGGCGAGCCTTGCGCCGGTGGGCGAGGCGATGTGGGGCGCGCTGCTGCTGGTGGGCTTCAGTACCGCTGCCATCACGCTGCTGATCCTGTTCCTGCTGGCGCGTCGGCGCATTGTGCGGGAGCGGGCGCTGTTCCAGCAGCGAGAGATGCTGGCGCTGGAGGAGAACGAGGCACGGGTGCGGGCGATTATCGATAATACCCATGCGGGCCTCGTCGTGCTGGATTCCAGCGGTTGTATCGAGTCGATCAACCCCACCGCCGAGACCCTGTTCGGGCAGACGCTGGAGGGGATGCGCGGTCACTACTTCAGTCAGCTGCTGACGCAGCCGGATCGGGTGGTTTGCTGGCGCCATATTCTTGCCGATACCGCCGAGGTGCCGGATCTGCTCAACGCCGAAGTCACAGGGCTACGCGCTGATGGCGGTGAGATTCCGCTGGAGATCACCATCAACCGCATGGCGCTCACCGATGGGCGGCACTTTATCGTTACTCTGCATGACCTGACCGAACGCAAGGAGCAGGAAGACCGCCTCAGAGCCGCTCAGGAAGCGCTGGAGAGCCGTGTGGAGGAGCGTACCGCCGATCTGAGCCGCGCCAACGACAAGCTGCGTGAAGAGATGGAGCAGCACAGCCAGACCCAGAACGAACTGATCCAGACCGCGAAACTTGCGGTCATCGGGCAGATGTCCGCCGGGATTAACCACGAGCTGAACCAGCCGCTGACGGCGATCCGCAATTACGCCGATAACGCCCGCGCCTTTCTGGCGCGGGATAGGCTGGAGACGGTGGACAGTAACCTCACCGAGATCAGCGGCCTCACCGAACGGATGAGCCGAATCATCCATCCGCTGAAGGAGTTTGCCCGCAAAAGCAGCAACAGCTCAGAGCTGGTGTCGCTGCAGGCGGTGCGCGATGGCGCCATGTCGCTGATGTATGGCCGCTTTGAGAAGGCCGGTGTTGCGGTCTACTGGCCGGAACGGCTGTCGGAATTCTATGTGCTCGGCGATATCCTGCGGCTGGAGCAGGTGGTCGTGAACCTGCTGGCCAACGCGCTCCAGGCGATGGAAACCAGCGCGGATAAACGTATAGATGTCAGCATCGAGACCCATGAAAAACGCCTGCTGCTATCGGTGCGTGACCATGGGCCAGGGATCGCCGAGAGCGATCTGCAACGTGTATTTGAACCCTTTTTCACCACCAAGAAGTCGGGCCAGGGTCTGGGGCTGGGGTTGTCGATCTCCTATCGGATCGTCGAAACCCTGGATGGCAAACTGACGGCGGCGAATCATTCCGAGGGTGGTGCGGTGTTTACCATCGACCTGCCCCGCGGCGTGCGCCCGGAACTGACAGTCCTGCCGGCGGAGGAGCATGATGACAAGCGGTGAACCGACGATCGCACCGATACTGCTGATCGATGATGAAAAACATATCCGCCTGGCGGCAGGGCAGACGCTGGAGCTGGAGGGTTATGCGGTGGAGGCCCTGCCCTCAGCGGACGGTGTGCTGGAACGGCTCGATCCGGACTGGCCCGGGGTGATCGTCACCGATATCAATATGCCCGGTATGGATGGGCTGGAACTGATGCGCCAGGTACGGGCGGTGGATCCGGAGCTGCCGGTGATCCTGATCACCGGTCACGGCGATATCTCCATGGCGGTGAGTGCCATCCGCGAGGGGGCTTACGATTTTATCGAAAAGCCGTTCGCCTCCGATTTCCTGCTCGATACCGTGCGCCGTGCCGTGGATAAACGCCGGCTGACGCTGGAGAACCGTCGCCTGCGTCAGGAGCTTGAGATCCAGAACGCAGCCGGTCCGCGCATGGTGGGTAAGGATCCGAAAATCGTCGCCCTGCGTCAGTTGTGCAAAACCGTGGCGGAAACGCCGGCGGATATCCTGATCCTGGCGGAAACCGGTTCCGGCAAGGACCTGGTGGCGCGCTATATCCATGAGCGCAGCCCGCGCCGGTCGAAAAACTTTGTCGCCATCAACTGCGGTGGGGTGCCGGAAAACCTGATTGAGAGTGAACTCTTCGGTCATGAGGCTGGTGCGTTTACTGGTGCCAAGGCGCGCCGTATCGGCAAGCTGGAGCACGCCAACGGCGGTACCCTGTTCCTCGACGAGATCGAGAGCATGCCGATGTCGCTGCAGATCAAGCTCCTGCGGGTGCTTGAGGAGCGCGCCATCGAGCGTCTCGGTTCCAATCAGCTGATTCCGCTGGATATCCGGGTGGTGGCTGCGGCCAAGATCGATCTGAAAAAACTGGCGGAAGAGGGCCGGTTCCGTGAGGACCTCTATTACCGCTTGAATGTGGTCAGGATCGATATTCCGCCGCTGCGTGAACGCCGCGAAGATATCTCACTGTTGTTTCAGCACTTTGTGCTGGTGGCCTCGGCGCTGTACGGGCGAGAGGTGGTGGAGATCTCTGCGGAGCGGATGCACAGCCTGCTGATGCATGACTGGCCCGGTAACGTGCGAGAGCTGCGCAATCTGGCGGAACGCTATGTGCTGCTGGGTGAGTCCTGCACCTTCGACTTCGATAACCGGCCGATCACCGATGATGCCAACGGTAACGGCCTGACCCTGCCTGAACAGGTGGAGCGGTTCGAGCGGATGCTGATCCACACCGAACTCTCCAAGCATGGTGGCTCGATCAAGGACACCCTGCATGCGCTGGGTCTGCCGCGCAAAACCCTGTACGACAAGATGAAGAAGTACGGCCTGGAAAAGGAAGACTACAAGGCGTGAGCCGCTCCGACCGCAGACGAAAAAGCCCGCATGATGCGGGCTTTTTCTGTGTTGAAGCAAAGTGGCGAAAATCCGCCACTCTTTTAAGACGTACAGAGATCAGAGCTTGAAGCGGCTCACCATCTGCTCCAGCTGCTGCGACAGATCGCTAAGCTGGTCGGAGACACTGGCCAGTTCCTGTGCCCGGCTGGCGGTGGTTTCGGCACCGTCATTGATCTCGGTGATGCTCTGCTCAACGCTGGAAGCCATCTGGGTCTGCTCGCGCACGGCGCTGGCCACCTGGTGGTTCATATCGTTGATGATGCGGACCTCTTCGGCGATGTTGCTCAGGGCGTTGGCGGTTTTTCGCACATGCTCGACGCCATCGCCGGCGCCATCGAGGGCGGTACGCATCACGGAAACAGCGTCCTTGGCATCCACCTGCAGGTCGCTGATGATCTTGTTGATCTCCTCGGTGGAGGCGTGGGTGCGGCTGGCCAGTGTCCGTACCTCGTCGGCTACCACGGCAAAACCACGGCCCTGTTCGCCGGCGCGGGCGGCTTCAATGGCGGCATTCAGTGCCAGCAGGTTGGTCTGTTCGGCCACCTTCTGAATCACTTCAAGCACGGTGCCCACGTTCTCGCTCTGGGAGTCGAGACGCTCGATCACGCCGGTGGCGCGCTCAATGCTCTGTTTCAACGCTTCGATCGACTCGATGGCGGTTTGGGTAACCTGGGTACCGTCGTTGCTCTCCTGCAGCGCCAGATCCGAGGCGGAGACAGTGCTTTCGGCGCTGGCTTCCACACTCTTGGTCGCCGCCTCCATCTGTTCCATGGCGGAGGCTACTGAGCTGGTCTGCATCTGCTGGCCGCGGGCAGCATCGATGGAGTGGGTGGCGATGGTGCTGATCTGGGAACTGGAGCTGGCCAGTTTCTGCACCGTGTCGTTCACGTGCTGAATACTGGACTGGAAGGTGCCGAGCATGGAGTTGAAGGCGGTGGCCATCTGGCCCACTTCGTCGCCGGAGTTGATATCGACACGCTGACTCAGGTCGGCATTTTTCTCGATGTCGGTCATGGTGTTGGCAAAGCTGTTGATCGGCCGGATCACGATACGACGGATAATAAAGCTGATCAGCAACACGCCGGCGACAAACAGCACCATCTCTACCAGCGCCACGTTGCGCAGGTTTTTCATGATTTCACTGTCGACGCGGGCGAAGTCATAGGTGACACGGACGGCGCCCAGTACTGTGCCTTCATCAACCTGGTGACAGAGCAGACAGTTAGTGCCCTTGTACTCGCTTAACGCTTTCATCGGCGTCACCACGGTGAGGCGGTGGCCCTCGCTGTCATCGAACTCTTCGACGACGTGCTCGCCGTTCATGGCGCGCCTGTCCAGCTCATCCATGATGACTGAATCTTCGGTGCCCGGACCATACATATCGGAGACGGCGTCACCGCGGATAATGCGAGCCTCGGTGACCGATTCGTTGCTGAGAATCTTCTGCTGCAGCGTGCCGCGGTTTTGCATGGCGCCACTGAGCATGAGGATGTTGATGCTGTCGAAGTAGGAGTCAGCAGTGGCAAGCGTGGTGAATTCCGCGACGTCACGGCTGAGTGAGCCCTCACTGCGGTGTATTGCTGTCAGTGAACTGGCGAATACGATCAGGAACACAATCGCCAGCGACAGGTTCACTTTTGTCTGTATCGATAGGGCCTTCTTCACAGCACCGGTCTTCCTTTGATCAGGGGGGAGGGCAGTCTTATATGGCTTTCGGCATGTTGCGCAAAATCTATAGCCTATTCAATACAAACTGCGCTAATGGCGCAGAAAGAATACAACTTTTTGATCTGGCCAGGGGTCAGGGAACTCTAAGCCGCTTTCTGGCATCTCAGAATCAGTAGCGACGCCTGTATCAGCAATGCTGCATCGCTCCCTGGCGGGCGCATCAGCGAGAACATCCTTCCCAAGTTGGCGAATCACCGCCCATCCTTCTTTTTTGATGTGTGGAAATCCGCCGATTTCGCGCTTGATTCATTTCTCTTAATTATCCGGTACTCATTTCTCGTCTTTATAAGGTGCTGTAATTAGTAGATTTATTTCTTTTGTTGAGATTTTTTCCTGCTTTGGCATCGGTTTTGCTCATCTAAGCGGACTGCCGGGATTTCCCCAAGATGCCGGTAACAATAACGATGACTAACAACGATAAAGTCTCAGGAGAAGAATAATGCGTCTACTGACTGCTGCAGTTACCACTGTTGCCCTGGCACTGGGTGCCCAGATCGCCAGCGCCGCGCCGATCGAAATCAAATTTTCCCACGTCGTTGCCGAGAACACCCCTAAAGGCAAGATGGCGCTCAAGTTCAAGGAACTGGTAGAAGAGCGTGTGGGCGATGAAGTAACTGTCTCCGTCTTCCCGAACTCTCAGCTGTTCGGCGACAACAAGGTGCTGGAAGCGATGCTGCTGGGCGATGTCCAGATGGCTGCTCCGTCACTGTCCAAGTTCCAGAAATACACCACGCAGCTGCAGGTTTTCGACCTGCCGTTCCTGTTTGAAGATATGGCTGCCGTTGACCGCTTCCAGCAGAGCGAAACCGGTCAGGAGCTGCTGAACTCCCTGAACAAGCGTGGTCTGGTGGGTCTGGGTTATCTGCACAACGGTATGAAGCAGATGTCTGCCAACGAACCGCTGCGTGTGCCGGCCGACGCCTCAGGCAAGAAGTTCCGTATCATGACCTCCGACGTTCTGCAGGCGCAGTTCGAGGAAGTTGACGCCGTACCGCTGAAAAAGCCGTTCTCTGAAGTGTTTACCCTGCTGCAGACCAAGGCTATCGACGGCGCTGAAAACCCCTGGTCTAACATCTATTCCAAGAAGTTCCACGAAGTTCAGCCTTACATCACTGAAACCAACCACGGTCTGCTCGACTACATGGTTGTGACCTCTGCCGAGTTCTGGAACGGCCTGGATGACGACCTGCGCGTCGAAATCAAAAAGGCCCTGGACGAAGCGATCGCCTACGGTAACCAGATCTCTGGTGAACAGGCTGCTGCCGACCGTCAGGCCATCATCGACTCTGGCCGTTCTGAAGTGATCGAGATCACTGCGGAAGAGCGTCAGAAGTGGGTTGATGCCATGAAACCGGTCTGGAAGCAGTTCGAAGACGAGATCGGTGCTGACCTGATCGACGCCGCTCTGAAATCCAACGAAGGCTAATTCCCCGCTACATCCCGGCCCGGATGGTCTCCATCCGGGCTCCTTCTGCTGCCGTTTGGGATGTAGAGGAAAGGCCGGGGTCTCCCCTGTGCGTCTGTTGCACTACGGCTGGATAGAGGTTTAATCATCATGGCTTTACGTAACCTGGTCACCCAGATCGAGGAGGCGATTCTGTCTCTTCTGCTGGTGAGCATGACCCTCCTTGTCTTTGCTGAAGTGGTTGCCCGCTTCGGTTTTAACGCTGGTATCCACTGGGCGCAGGAAGCAACGCTGCTGCTGTCCGGTTGGTTCGTCCTCTTTGGTGCCTCCTATGGCGTGAAAGTGGGTGCTCACATCGGTGTGGACGTCTTTGTTCGCATGTTGCCTTCAAAGCTGTACCGCGCCGTCACTCTGTTCGCGATTCTGCTTTGCGTGGGTTACTGCGTGCTCTTCCTGATCGGCTCCTGGGAGTACGTGATGAAGATGAAGATGATCGGTATCGAGCTGGAAGACATTCCGGTACCGAAATGGACCGCGTCCACCATTCTGATTATCGGTTTTGCGCTGCTGATCATCCGTTTCCTGCAACTGGGCTGGAAGGTGATGCGGGGCGAGGCCGAAGGTTTCAGCTTTGCCGATGAAGCGGAAGAGAGTATGCACCTGGCTAATGAACTGAAAGAGTCCGAAGAGAAGGAGAATCGCTCATGACAACTGCGATGCTCTTTATCCTGCTGTTCGGCTGCATGCTGATGGGCATGCCGATCGCAGTGGCGCTGGGTCTGTCCAGCGTGACTACTATCCTGCTGTTTTCCAACGACTCGCTGGCGTCTATCGCACTGAAGCTGTTTGAAGCAACTTCCGAGCATTACACGCTGTTGGCGATACCGTTTTTTATTCTGTCGTCCGCGTTCCTGTCCACCGGCGGTGTGGCCAAGCGCCTGATCAACTTTGCGGTTGATGCGATCGGTCACGTCCGTGGCGGTCTGGCGATGGCATCGGTAATGGCGTGCATGCTGTTCGCAGCGGTCTCCGGTTCGTCACCGGCTACCGTGGCGGCGATCGGCTCCATCGTTATCGCCGGTATGGTGCGCTCCGGTTATCCGGAATCGTTCGGCGCCGGTGTTATCGCCAACGCCGGTACCCTGGGTATCCTGATTCCGCCGTCCATCGTTATGCTGGTGTACTCCGCCGCTACCGAAGTGTCCGCCTCGCGGATGTTCATGGCCGGTTTCGTGCCGGGCATCATGATGGGTCTGATCCTGATGATTGCGATTTATATCGCCGCGCGGATCATGAAGCTGCCGGCCCAGCCGTTCCCGGGCTTTGGTCAGCTGGCGCGTTCAGGTTTGATCGCCCTGGGCGGTCTGATGCTGATCATCATCGTGTTGGGTTCCATCTACGGTGGTATCGCGTCTCCGACCGAAGCCGCTTCCGTGGCTGCGATCTACGCCTACCTGATCGCCGTGATGGGCTATCGCGATATCGGTCCGCTCAAGGGCGTGGCCTGGCGCAAGGATGGTGAGGGTATGGGCAGCATGGTGGCGCGTAACACCGGCCTGATGCTGCTGGCGTTCCCGAAATCCGTGACCCATCCGGAAGTACGCAAGGTGTTCGTGGATGCGTCCAAGGTCGCCATGATGCTGCTGTTCATCATCGCCAACGCGATGCTGTTTGCCCACGTGCTGACCACCGAGCGTATTCCTCACCAGATTGCTGAAGTGATTGTGCAGTGGGGCCTGCCGGCCTGGGGCTTCCTGATCGTGGTGAACATCCTGCTGCTGATCGCCGGTAACTTCATGGAGCCGTCCGCGATCCTGCTGATCATGGCGCCGATCCTGTTCCCGATTGCGACTCAGCTGGGTATCGATCCGATTCACCTGGGTATCATCATGGTGGTGAACATGGAGATCGGTATGTTGACGCCGCCGGTGGGGCTTAACCTCTTTGTTACCGCCGGTATTACCGGTCGCGACATGGTTTGGGTGATCAAGGCCTGTGCACCCTGGCTCTGCCTGCTGCTGTTCTTCCTGATATTGATCACTTACATACCGCAGATATCGCTGTTCCTGCCGGAATACATCGATAAGCTGAACGGTTACTAATCCGCGTTGTAAACGCTAGAACAGGAGATCCGGGAGTGGCGGCAGGATGCCAATGCTCCCGCAAACTGCTCTCGCAGATAGTTCTCTAGAACAACTCTCGAGAGCACGCCCGCGAAAGCGAGTTTTTCTGCCGCTGTAGCCTTTGGTTACAGCGGCATTTTTATGTCTGCAGCTTCGCCTGCTGGCTGGGAAAAGTCTGTTCGATACCGTGCCGCATCAGCCGGATATGAGGTGCGCAGTTCTGGTTGTATAATGCGGGGTTAATATTTGAGCAGTTGTGGGGTTATGCATTAATGCTGGGTACGATTGCAGCGATCTGGGGATTCTGCGGCATTATCATGTTGTTCAGCAGCGCCATCTATCGTCTGGGGGCGCTGGCGCTGGATATGCCCGTTCACAGCTTTAGCTGGTATCACTGGGTGGCCCTGGTGGCCTGTGTGCTGTTCATGGGGTTTGCCGAGGGTTACCGCGGCTTTCAGCAGAACTTCTCGCCGCGTGTGGCGGCGCGCCTGCTTTACCTGCAGCGTAACGTGACACCGGCACGCCTGATTTTCGCGCCGTTTTTCGGTATGGGTTACTTCCATGCCACGCGCAAGCGCCAGATCATCTCCATCTGCCTGACGGCGGGCATCGTTGTGCTGGTGCTGATCGTACGTCAGATAGAGCAGCCCTGGCGTGGAATTATCGACTGCGGTGTGGTGCTGGGCCTGGCCTGGGGCATCGTTTCCCTGGCGGCGTTTACCTTCAGGGCGTTTTCACGCCCGGGCTATTCGGTCTCGCCTGAAACTCCCTGAGGCAAAGCGAAAAATCTTCTTTTTAAGCCCCCGAAAGGGGGCTTTTGCGTTTCAGATGCTCAAGACTTTTTACGTTTCTGACGCTCAAGGCTTTGTGTATTTCATGCGCTCAGGGCTGTTCCGTGGCGTAGGCGCGTAAAAAAGTATCCACCGCCAGGGCGACCCAGCGATCGATCTGTGCCTGGGACGGCAGGGCCGTGGGATGGGTTAGCGCCTCCAGGTTGCTGATACCGCGCAGCATGCCGATGAAGATCCGGCCGGCGTCGGCGGTACCGACAGCGTGCAGGTCCAGCTCGCCTTTCTCTGCAGCCAGTTCCAGATGCCTGGAGACCATTGGGTCGATGACGTTGGGGCCGACCAGGAAGAAGCGTCGCGCCAGGCTGGGGAAGTGTGGCGCCTCGGAGATCACTATTCTGAGCAGGGCCATGGCGCTGGCGGAGAGAGCCAGGTCCATATATGCATGGGCGATCGCTTCAAGCCGGGTACGCAGGTCTTCTTCGTCCACCGCCAGCTCAGCGAACTGTTCCCGCATCACCAGGCAGAGGTGCTCGATGGCATCGCAAAATAGAGCTTCCTTGGTGGGGTAACGGGTGTAGATGGTGGCCTTGGACACGCCCGCTGCACGTTGAATCATATCGGTGGTGGCGCCGCTGAACCCATGTTGCAGGAACACGTCGGCAGCGGCAGTCAGAATTGCCTGTCGCTTGTGGTCGGGTTTTGCGCTCTGCTCCATGTGGCACCTGATTATTGTGAATTGTTCTCTGTGGATCGGTCTGAAGAGCCCGGCAAACTATAACCAGCTGGCCTGGCTGTCTCAATAGCAATGGGTTTTGTGCTGGTATTTAATCGATTTATACCAAAAGTGAACTACTCGGTTCACCAAATCAAACCATTCTAAGACTATATTTGTAAGTTGCATGCAACTAAACTGTACTGTCTAGTTTAGTTTAGTTTAAGCGATGTTTTTGCGTATGTTCTTTAATAGTCCTCCCATTGCCGGGTGCCGCCCGCCTTTGCTAGTGACCCTGATGGTGGCCTGTATCGCCCTGGCAGGCTGTGCTCCGATGGTTGAAGTTGATAACCCCGCTGACTCCGATCTGATGGAAGTGGAGCTGCCTCTGGCACAGCAGAATCCCCTGTTGAGTGACGCAGTGATGCCGGCGCAATGGTGGCAGCTGTTCGGTGATGACACGCTGAACTGGCTTGAACAGCAGGCGGTTGAAGCTAGCCCGGAGCGGCAGCTGGCAGCGCTGCAGGTAGCAGCTCAGGTGGCACGGCTGGGGTTGGTTGAGTCGCAGGGTAATCCGCAGTTAGGGATGGGAGCGGAGTACAGCCGTTCAGGTATCAGCGAAAACTCGCCCAATGCGCGTATCGGCGGTAGTCCCAAGGCGCATGACTACTGGGAACTGGGGGTTCAGGCCAGCTGGGAGCTGGATCTGTTTGGTTACCTGGACCAGTTGGAGCAGGGTGCCCGTGAGCGGGCCATGGCGAGCCGGTTCAATCAGCAGGCCGTTGCCATCTCCAACGCGGCGGCCATCGCCCGACACTATATGCTGCTGCGGGTCAGTGAGCAGCAACTGCGCTGGAGTCAGCAGCGGGTGGCGCTTTACCAAACGTTGGTTGAGCTGACCCAAAGCCGCGTCCGCAACGGTGTCGCCACCGAGACCGATGTGGCCAAGGTTCAGGCGCAGCTGGCATCGGCCCAGGCGGATCTGGCGCCGCTGCGGCAACAGCGTGAGCGGCAGCAGAACCTGTTGGAACAGATGCTCGGGCTCAAGCCCCATGCGCTGGATCAGCGTCTTGCCAGCGGCGTATCGCTGCCACAGTTGCCTGAGGCCGTGCCGGTGGGCATTCCCAGCAGCGAGGTGCGCAAGCGCCCCGACATTCTGCGCGCCGAGGCACAGCTGAAGGCGGCCCTGGCGGACCTGGGTGCGGCACAGGCGGATTTCTACCCACGCCTGAGGCTGACCGGCAGCTACGACCGCGAAGCGTTTGAGCTTAATGACCTGGGGAGCTGGGGCAGTCGTGCCTTTTCTGTGGGCCCGAGTCTCTACCTGCCGATCTTCCAGGGTGGCCGGCTGCGTCGCACGCTGGAGCTGGCTGATGTCAGTCAGCAACAGGCGGCAATCCGCTATGTCACCACGGTGCTGGACGCCTGGCACGAGGTGGATGATGCGCTCAATACGCATCAGCTGATGGCACAGCGCTACACGCGCCTGAACGAAGCGCTGGAACGCCAGCGCGAGGCGTACACCCGTACCGAACATGCCGAAGATGAAGGCTATGCCAGCCGCATGGACGTGCTCCAGGCGCAGCTGGATCTGATCGCCCGATCACAGCAGCAGGCGGCAGGTCAGACCGAAGCCGCACTGAGTATCGTCTCGCTATACCGATCCCTGGGCGGCGGCTGGCAACAGCAGGCGCTTGAAACCGGAGATAGCGAGCAGGTCGCGGCAGGTAAAGCTTTATGAGTGCCGCTCCGGCCGCAGCGCCCAGCGCCACGCCCCAAGGGGGGCAGTCTATCTATGATTGGCGGCTGCTCACCGGGCTGTTGGGTGTGCTGTTGGCGGCGATGATGGCGGGTCTCAGCAACCGCATGGTTGGCCTGGGTATGACTGATATCAGCGGCGCGCTGGGTATCGATCAGGATATGGCTAGCTGGCTTGATTCGGCCTATGCCGCCGGAGAATTGGCGGTGATGCCCTTTGCGACCTGGTTCGCCATTACCTTTTCGCTACGTCGCTTTCATCTCTGCATGCAGGGGCTGGTTGTCCTGCTGGCGCTGATTATCCCTGAGGTGACCAACTATCACGCACTGTTGGTACTGCGTTTCATGCAGGGGCTGTTTGCTGGCGCGTTGATACCTCTGCTGATGATGGCGGCACTGCGCTTTCTACCGGCTCAGATCCGTCTGCATGCACTTGCGCTGTATGCGATGACCGCTACGCTTGCGCCCAATGTGGCGGTCTGGCTGGCCGCCTACAGTCTGGAATCGCTGAATGAGTGGCGCTGGCTCTATTGGCAGTTGGTCGTTGTCGGCTGCATCTCCATTCCGCTCGTGGCCTGGGGGCTGCCGGCCATGCCGCCGGCTTACGCACGCATCAAACAGGCTAACTGGCTGGGGATGTCGCTGGGTGTTCCTGGACTTGTGATTGTGGCGCTGGCTACCAGCCAGGCGGTGCGGCTCGACTGGTTTAACTCGTCGCTGATCCAGGCCGGTTTCGTTACCGGTATCGGGCTATTAGTGCTGTTTTTGTTCAGCGAATGGTTCCATCCGGCGCCGTTTATGCGTCTGCAGATAATGGGGCGGCGCAATATCGGTCTCGGGTTTGCGGTGTTTTTCTGCCTGCTGCTGGGGATGGGGGCGGCCGTTGCGCTGCCGATGAACCTGCTATCCGCTTTCCAGGGGTTCCGTATCGAGCAGATGACCGAACTGGGCCTGATCGTCGGTGTGCCGCAACTGATACTGGGTTCGCTGGTGGCGATACTGTTGTATCAACGCTGGGTTGATGCCCGTTACCTGTTTGCTGGCGGCCTGTTTCTCATGGGGATGGGGTGCCTGGTCAACTCACAGCTGAACAGTGAGTGGATGGTCAGCCAGTTTTTCTTCGGTCAGGTCCTGCAGACGCTCGGTCAGCCGCTCGCTATCGTGCCTTTGCTGTTTCTCGGAACCAGCGTGGTACAGCCGGCCGAAGGGCCGTTTGTGGCCGGTATTATCAACACCATGCGCGCCTTTGGCACTCTGTTCAGCGGCGCCATGGTCGGTGAACTGATGCACAGCCGGCAGACCTTCCACAGCGAGATACTGCGGGGCCAGAGCAGCTACTGGCTTTCACAGCCGGATACGGGAAGCGGTATTGCAGAGTTGGGGCAGATCGTTAATCAGCAGGCGCTGGTGTTGGCCGGAGCCGATCTCTATGAGATCTACGGCGTCCTGATGTTGCTGCTGATTCCTCCGGTGCTCTGCCTGAAATATATCCCCGCGCCCCAGGTGAAGCCTGAGTAATCCGCATCATTAATGAATGACTGAAACACGGAAATAGCATGTCCAAGAGTACGCGATCCATCACCCTTGTTACCGCCGCGCTGGTCTTGATCGGAGCGGGTATTTATCTGTTTAACAGCGATGAGGGCTCCAGCGCCACGCAGGTCACCGATGATGCGTACCTGCGCGCCGACTTTACCGTGGTGGCACCGCGCATCACCGGCAAGGTTTCTGAGCTGCATGTGGAGGACTACCAGTCTGTGAAGGCTGGTGATCCGCTGGTCGATATCGATGACCGTGATCTGCAACTGGCATTGCAGCAGGCCGGGGCCCAGCGGTTGGAAGCTGAGGCGAGAGTTGAAACGCTGGCGCAGCAGATTGAGCGGCAGAAGAGTCAAGTGGCGAAGGCGCTGGCGGTGATTGAGGTGGATCGCTCACAGCTGACCCTAGCTCAGGCTGACTTTCAACGCTTCAGCAATCTGGCCAATGAGGGCTCAGGTACCCGCCAGGCCAAGGAGCGCGCCCGGGCTGAGCTGGACGGACTCAAAGCTACCACGGCCAGGGATGAAGCGGAGTTGGCGTCAGCGCGTCAGCAGGTAGAGGTATTGAAAGCGCAACTGAAGGCCGCCGAAGCCGGCCTGACAGCCAGCGCCAGTGCGGTGGATAACGCCAAACTGCAGCTCTCCTATGCCCATATCACCGCGCCCGTGAGCGGTGTGGTGGCACAGCGCCGTGCCCGTGTGGGTGGCTATGTGCACCCGGGTGATCCGCTGCTGGCGCTGGTGCCACTGGATCAGATTTATGTGCAGGCCAATTTCCGCGAAACCCAGCTGACCCATATGCAGCCTGGCCAGAAGGTCAGCATCAGCGTGGACAGCTTCCCGGATCTGGAGCTTGAAGGGGTTGTGGATAACATAGGCCCCGCCAGCAGCGTCTCCTTCTCGCCGGTGGCACCGCATAATGCTACCGGCAACTTCACCAAGATCGTCCAGCGACTGCCGGTGAAGATCCGTTTGACCTCAGCACCGGAAAAGCTCGATTCCCTGCGCGTGGGCATGTCGGTGATTACAGAGGTTGAGGTACGTTAACAGGATATTGAAAAGCTATCTGCGTTGCGGAATGCGGGGTTAAACACCCTGTATTACAGGATCAGTGCTGCGGCCCCAGTGCCGTATCGGAGGAAGAGATGGACGGTTATCAGCTTACCTTTTACACCCAGCAGGATCGTCAGCACGAAGGGCGAGGGCTGGCTCAGTGGGTGATGGATGAGGCGCTTAAACTGGGTGTGCGCGGCGCCACCATGAACGCCTCGGTGGAAGGCATCGGCCACGACGGCAAGTCCCATATGGTCAACATGTTCGACCTGTCGGAGCAGCCGATCCAGGTCACCATCGTCGCCGAAGCCCAGGCCTGTGAGGCGCTACTGGATCACTTCAAGGACAGGGGGTTGAACCTGTTCTATACCAAAATGCCGGTCAGCTTCGGCTATCTCTGAAGGGCCTGACTCCCCACCCAGAAAAAATCCCCGGCCTGGCGCAGCAGCCCGGGGAGTGGAGAAAGGGAGTGGAGAAAGCAGGGGCAGAATCAGGCGAAGGCGTAGCCAAGGCCGATAAACAGCACAAAGGTGAACGCCGCGCCCAGCAGCGCATAGGGGATCTGGGTCAGCGCATGCTGCATCGATGTGCAACCGGAGCCCTGGGCCGAGAGCACGGTGGAGTCACTGAAGAAGCAGGCGTGGCTGCCAAACGCGGAAGCGGAGAGCAGCGCGCCCACGGTCAGCGGCATCGACATATCCATCACCTGCGCCATCGGAATCACGATCGGCAGCGAAACCACAAACACCCCCCAGCTTGAACCGGTGGCGAACACCACCGCCGCCATCACGGCAAATACCAGTGCCGGTAACATCTCCTTGGACAGGAAGGGCGTCAGTGCATCGATGATGTAGGGCGTCATGCCGAGCTGGTCGTTCACATCCTTCAGCATGAAGCCGGCGCAGACCACGGCGATCGGGTGCAGCATCACCTTGAAGCCATCGAGCATGGAATCCACCAGCTGGCCGAAGTTGAGCAGGTTCTGCCAGTAGTAGAGCACCATGGTGAACAGGGAAGCCGTCAGCGCGCCGAGCAGCAGATCGATCTCGTAGTAGACGCTGGCGCCCACCAGTACCGCCATCGGCAGCAGGAAGTTGATCAGACCGACGATCGGGGAGACCTTCTTTACGTTGGAGGTATCGAAGCCATCGAGCACAACGCCTGGTGGCACCGGCTCGCCTTTCTGTGCCCGCGCTTCCGCCTGTTTCATCGCCCCCAGGTTGCCGAGGATGCCGCCGGCCACCAGGAACACCACCAGCAGCGCGAACCAGCCGTAGGCCATAAACGGAATGGAGTCGATATAGAGCGACATCCCCTTGCCGGCTTCGGTGGCGCCGTTCTCCTCCAGCAGGGCGGCAAAGTAGACCGCCCAGGTGGATATCGGTACCAGAATACAGACCGGTGCAGCGGTGGAATCGACCAGGTAAGCCAGTTTCTCGCGGGAGATGCGGTACTTGTCGGTAAGTGTTTTCATCGACGCGGACACCGCCAGGGAGTTCAGGTAGTCATCGATAAATACCAGCATGCCCAGCAGGCAGGTGGTCAGCATCGTGCCGCGCTTGGTTTTGATTCGACGCGCCAGGGTTTCACCGAAGCAGACCACGCTGCCGCCGCGTTCAAGAATATTGATCAGTCCGCCCATCATGCCGCAGACGAGCACAATCCAGGCGATGGTCTCGTTCATCACCACGTTGATCGACAGATCGCCCAGTCCGGCAACTACCTGCAAAGGGTTCAGTAGCACCAGTCCGGAGATAATGCCGGCAAAAATCGCTTCCAGCGCGCGGCGGCTGTAGATGGCGACACAGAGGGTCAGCAGGGCTGGCAAAAGGCTGACAAAACCGTAGCCTTCCTCGGCGGAATACTGAGTGGAAAGATAGGCGAAACCCGCCAGGATGACGCAGTAAAAGAGGATCGAACGGGATCTGTTGGACAGCGAATTCCGGCCGCCGGGCTCGATCACCTCGGCGTTAAGGCTAGGATTGGTATTCATTCAGAGGGCCTGTTTATTATTGTCGGGTGTTTAATGGGGCGCGATGCCATACCACCCCGGCAGCCCGGAGTGGCATGGCAGCAACAGCGTCAGATACCGAGTTTATCCCGCAGGTTGTAATAAGCCGCACCGATGGCGGTGTAGGGTACGCGCATCATGCGCCCGCCGGGGAAGGGGTATTGCGGCAGGGAAGCGAAGATATCGAAGCGTTCCGCCTGGCCCTGGATTGCGTCCGCCAGTACCTTACCCGCCAGGTGCGAGCAGGTGAGTCCGTGGCCGCTGTAGCCCTGGGCATAGTAGATATTGGCGTGGGAGCCGACCCGACCCAGTTGCGGCAGGCGCATCAGGGTGAGCAGGAAGTTGCCGGTCCAGGCGTAGTCGATCTTCACGCCTTTCAGCTGCGGATAGGTTTTCAGCATCTTCGGCAGAATCAGCGATTCGATCTTGCTCGGCTCGCGGGCACCGTAGGTGACACCGCCGCCGTAGATCAGGCGGCCGTCGCCGGACAGACGGAAGTAGTCGAGCAGGTAGTTACAGTCCTCTACGCATTGGTCCTTGGGTAGCAGCTCGCGCTGCTGCGCCTCGCTCAGCGGGGCGGTAGCGATCACCTGGGTGCCGCAGGGCATCGCCTTGGCCTGAAGTTTAGGGATCAGGTCACCGAGATAAGCGTTGCCGGCAACCACCAGGAAGTTAGCGGTGACGCCGCCTTTCCGCGTGTGCACTTTAACCTTGTCACCCTCTTCCACCTTCACCGCGGGTGAGCCTTCGTAGATCACGCCGCCCAGGCTTTCCAGCGCGGCGGCTTCGCCCAGCACCAGGTTGAGCGGATGGAAATGGCCGCCGGACTTGTCCAGCAGTGCGCCCTTGTACCGGCTGGAGCCGATATAGTTGCGGGTCTCGGTTTCACTGAGGAGTTCAAGCTCCTGGTGGCCGTGGCTCTCCCAGAGCGCCTTTTTGCCTTTCAGCTCCTCGAACTGCTTGTTGTTGCAGGCCGCGAAAATACCGCCGTCCTTGAGATCACACTGAATGCTGTAGTCCTTGACCAGGCGGCGGATGATGCGTCCGCCCTCGAACGCCATGGCACCCATCGCCTTGCCGGTGGCCCGGCCATAGTTGCGCTCGATAAAGTCGATGTCGCGGCTGTAGCTGTGGACAATCTGGCCGCCGTTGCGGCCGGAGGCGCCAAAGCCGATGCGGGTCGCGTCAAGCACGATAACCTTGAATCCCTTCTCGGCCAGATGCACGGCGGTGGAGAGCCCGGAAAAACCGGCGCCGATGATGCAGATATCGGCTTCAACCTGGCTCTCCAGAGCGGGCCTGAGGCTCTTATCGTTGGCAGAGGCGGCGTAGTAAGAAGTGGTGTGTGAAAGCTCGGACATGATCTGTTTCGTAACCCTAAACTAAATCCCAGCGTCCGGTCATAAGCCCGGAGTGAGATGTTAACAATCGCCATAGGGGCGACTGGCCATGGGTAAACGATAGATTTTGCGCGGCTTAAAGGGATATACCCTTCAGGGGATATTTTAACGGGGTGGGGGGTAGGAACAGGAAAGAGCGCTCCCGAGACCCGGACGGGCCTCGGGATAGCGTCGAACGTCGCTTAGCCGAGGAACAGCTTGTAAGCGGCGTTATCGGTTTCGTCGAAGTAGGTGTAACCGATCTCTTCGAGGAACTGACCCACCTGGGCGTGTTCCTCTTCAGGCACCTGCATACCCACCAGAACGCGGCCGTAGGCAGCGCCGTGGTTACGGTAGTGGAACATGGAGATGTTCCAGCGGCCGCCCAGCTTGTTAAGGAATTTCATCAGTGCGCCGGGGCGTTCCGGGAACTCGAAACGGTAAACCACTTCGTTAACCACGCTGGCCGGGGCGTGGCCGCCGACCATATAGCGTACGTGCAGCTTGGCGGTTTCATCGTCGGTCAGATCGACCACGTCTTCGATATGCTCACGCAGCTCGGCCAGCAGCTCTTCACGACCGCCGTTGTTGGGCAGAATCTGCACGCCGGCAAACACCATCGCCTGGCTGTCATCGGAGTAGCGGTAGTTGAACTCGGTGATGTTGCGCTTGCCCAGCGCGGCGCAGAACTTCTTGAAGCTGCCGGGACGCTCCGGGATACGTGCGGCGATGATCGCTTCGCGCTGTTCACCCAGCTCAGAGCGCTCGGCGATATGACGCAGACGGTCGAAGTTGACGTTGGCGCCGGAGTCGATGGCGATCAGCGTGCCGCCTTCGATCCCCTCGCGTGCGACATACTTCTTCAGGCCGGCCACACCCAGGGCACCGGCCGGTTCGCAGACGGAGCGGGTGTCATCGAAGATATCCTTGATGGCGGCGCAGATTTCGTCGGTGCTGACGGTGATCACCTCATCGACGTAATCCTTGGCGATCTCCCAGGTGTATTCACCGATCTGGGCAACGGCCACGCCATCGGCGAAGATGCCGACCTGATCCAGGGTGTCGCGGAAGCCTTTCTCCATCGCCAGCGCGAGGCTTGCCGATTCGTTGGATTCCACGCCGATGACCTTGGTTTCCGGGCGCAGGTATTTAACGTAGGAGGCGATACCGGCGATCAGACCACCGCCACCGACGGGGACGAAGATTGCATCGATGTGGCCGCTCTCCTGGCGCAGGATCTCCATGCCGATGGTGCCCTGGCCTGCGATCACGTCCGGATCGTCGTATGGGTGCACAAACACCAGGCCTTTCTCTTCCATCAGTTTCTGAGCGTGGGCGCGGGCCTCATCAAAGGTATCCCCGTGCAGAACCGCGCGACCGCCGAGACGTTTGACGTTGGCGACCTTCACATCAGGAGTGGTCTTCGGCATGACGATGGTCGCCTTGATGCCGAGCCTGCGTGCCGACGCTGCCACGCCCTGGGCGTGGTTGCCGGCCGAGGCGGTAATGACGCCGCGTGCTTTCTCCTCTTCATTCAACTGCGACATCTTGTTGTAGGCGCCGCGAATTTTGAATGAGAACACCGGCTGCTCATCCTCACGTTTGAGGAGGACTCGGTTGCCAAGGCGTTCGGACAGACCACGGGCTTCGTCCATCGGCGTTTCACGCGCGATGTCGTAGACCCGGGCTTCGAGGATCTTCTTGATATAACGCTGCATAGGGCACTTCTGATTTGTAGTGGATGCGCATTGCACGCGGAGATTTAAGGTCGAAATGGTATCGGCTGAAACCCCCAGCGTCTATAAGGGGAGCTGAGTGTTGCGTATAATCACGTGCTCATGATCAACCGCGACAGGATCTGACAGGCGATGACCCAGGACGAAATGAAAAAAGCGGTGGCCGAGGCCGCTGTCGAACATATCAAGCCACTGCTGGAAAGCGACACCATTATCGGTGTGGGCACCGGCTCCACAGCCAATCTGTTCATCGATGCCCTGGCGGCGGTGAAAAACCAGTTTGCCGGCGCGGTGGCCAGCTCCGAGGCGACAGCCGAGCGTCTGCGCGGTCACGGAATCGAGGTGTTCGACCTGAACAGCGTTGACCAGCTGGCGGTCTATGTGGATGGCGCCGATGAGTTCGACCCGCATATGAACCTGATCAAGGGCGGCGGCGCTGCGTTGACCCGTGAAAAGATCGTTGCCGCGGTGGCAAAAGAGTTTGTCTGCATCGTCGACAGCAGCAAGAAGGTGGATCTGCTGGGCGAGTTTCCGCTGCCGGTGGAAGTGATCCCCATGGCGCGCTCTTATGTAGCCCGTGAACTGGCCAAGCTGGGCGGCCTGCCGGTGTATCGCGAAGGTGTTGTTACCGACAACGGCAACGTGATCATCGATGTACAGGATATGGAGATTCTCGATCCCAAGGCGCTGGAGCAGCAGATCAACAATATCGTCGGTGTCGTTACCAACGGTTTGTTCGCCCGCCGCGGTGCCGACCTGGTGCTGATGGGAACCCCGAATGGGGTGGAAGAGCTGCGCGACTCTCATTGATTCGACAGCAACAAGCTTAAGCCTGTGCCGGGTCGTCATCGCTCCGGTGCGGGTTTTCAATATCTGTGTAGATCGTCTTTTCCCTGCTTGATACTGAACAGCGCTTTAAGTCATTCCTGCTGATTCCGCTATCCTGCGGCATCTTCCTGTTCATCCAGTCTTAGCTTCTTCTGGCCTCTATTCACGTCTAGTTGCTGTTCACTTCGGCATCAATGATCTCCTCATTTATTCCAGCCGTAATAGCGCCCTAGCCCATTCAGGGCTAAGCGGAACGATTTACTGCGTGTGATAGAACTCAGACGAGACGGATGCTTTCTTTATATCGGAAGAAGAAGGACTGCGTTAAACGGCGGAGAAAGGTGCGGGAGGAGAGAAAGGCCGAGCAAGGTTGGGCAAGGTTCAGAGTTGCGCGAGTTCGCCGTCCGTCTGGCAAACCCGCAAAGCTTATACCGAAGAGCTTACCACTGAACCACTTTGGTCAGTACGATGCTCACCGGCATGGTAATCCACAGCATTGCGACCGCGTTGATCAGCAGCCAGCCCCAGCCAGAGGAATCACGGAAGTTTTCATCATGCGCCATGACGTTATTCACCCTTTTGAAAAACTTGGAAAATATGGTTTCTTAGATTTGTCGCCCATGGCGACTGCATAGAATCGGCGCAAATTTTACCAGAGCGCCAGGGAGCTTAGTAGCCGACCTTTTGTCGTAGTACGTCAGTCACATAAGCGGTACCGGCAACTGCATAGCAGCGTGCGCTTTCCGCTATGCTGTATGTCATCCTTGGGTTGAAGTTAACAGGAGTAACGCCCCATGAAATGGCTCGCCTGGTTGGTGGGAATTGTCCTGACGGTAATGCTGACATTTCATGCACTGCCCTATGTCGTGCGTGACCAGGTGGTTATCTGGCTTCGCTCCCAGGGCGTCGAAGATGCGCGATTCGAGGCGCTGACGGTTAATTGGCTCAGTGGTGAGGTGATCATCAAGGGGCTCAAGGCACGACGCGAGGGGCACTATCCGCTGGATATCGATCGCTTCCGCGTTGCCATCGATTATGGCGATCTGTTCGATAAGCGAATCCATCTGCGCCCGTTAGAGGTTGAAGGCGTTCGCTCCGGCTTTGTATATACCCTTGAAGAACAGTGGCTTGGGCCACTGAATCTGGCAGAGCTGGCGCCGCCAGCCGACGAGACGGAAGAGCCCGAACCAGAGAATAATGAGCCTTCCGGCTGGAGCGTTGGTCTGGATGCGCTGTCGCTGGATAACATCGACTGGCGCCTGCAGCTGTTCAAGCAGGAGCACCATCTGGAACTGGATCAGCTGCAGCTCGGTGGCCTGTTTTTCTGGCAACCGGATGAACCCACCGCGCTGATCCTGCACGGCCGCCTCAATGACGCCCCCTTCGATATCGATTCCACCGCACTGCCATTGCCGGTGGATAAGCGTGCTGAGCTGGCGCTGAAACTGGACAAGCTCCCAGTGCACCCGCTGGTTGCCCAGTTTGTGCCTCAGCTGGAGTCGGCCACCGTCAGCGCAGACCTGCGTTTGGGCGGAGAGTTCGCCGGCGACAGCATTCATGTAACGCCTAACGGTACTCTCAGTCTGACCGATCTGTCCTGGCAGGATGAGGGCCTGAGTTTTCAAACTCCGTCACTGACCTTCGACGGTGGTGTGGATCTTACGCTGACCGCTTTTGCACCGGCCAATATCGCTGTGGGCGCTCGTGTCACACTGGCCGAAGGCGCTGCGCTGACCCAGGGGAGCCAGCAGGTGAATCTGGGTGGCTTGAAGTGGGACGGCAAGGTGGACCTGGATCTGAACCGAGAGGGGCCGATGGATCTGGGTGTGGCCGGCTCCCTGGATGCCCAGACGCTGGCGTTTAGTATGGCGGGTGAAGCGCCTTTGTCGCTGGCCCTGGGGCAACTCGGCTGGCAGGGCGACAGTGATATCCAGGTCGGCCGGGATGAGACCCTGGCGGTGAGTGTGCAGGGCGAAAACCAGCTGCGGCTGGCGGATCTGTCGTTGCAGCAGGGTGAAGCACTGTCGCTGGGTCTTGGCTCAGCCAACTGGCAGGGTGATACGACGGTGCAGGTCAGCGGCGGCGAAACCACGAAGGTAGATCTGCAGGGGCAGAACAAGCTGGATCTGGCAGCGTTGAAACTTCAGCAGGGGAGTGCGCTGTCGCTGGCCCTGAATAAGGCAGACCTGTCCACAGCATTGACCTCAGAGGCGCTGAATAATTGGACGCTGTCCGGCACCCAGCTCAACCTCAGCGGTATCGAACTGCAGCAGGGCGGGGCTATGCAGGTGGAGCTCAGCAGCCTGTCGACCAGCGCCGATGCCAGCTACGCCATCGATAGCGGCGCACTGTCGTTGAAAGCGCCGCAGTTGGCTCTCGGTACGACCAACATGCAGGTGGGCGGTAAGCCGCTGGCCTCGCTGGAGTCGATACAACTGAATACTTTGGATGTGGCAATGCCGCTGAAAGTAGGCCTGGGCTCGGCGCAGGTAGCCGGCCTCAGCCTGGCTAGCACCCAGGCTGGTGATCCGTTGCTGGCTATGGCGGGGATCAGACTGAACAAGCTGGCGCTGGATCAGAGCGGTGTACAGATCGACGCCATAGAGGGTGATGGACTGAACGCCCTGCTCAACCTCGATGAACAGATGCAGCCGGAGGATATCCAGGCGTTGCAGCAGCAACTTGGTGCTCTCTCTGGAGGAGAAAGTGCGAGCGGTGCTGATTCAGATGCACAAAGTCAGACGTCGGGTGAGCCGTTCCGGGTGCGTATCGATCGAATCGGCCTGGGAGGGGAAAATCACTTCACGCTGACGGATCGCTCGGTCAAACCCGCCTATAAAACCGATCTGGTGATCAATCAGCTTGCCCTGACGAATATCGACACCCAGGGTAACGAGCAGAGCGAATTTAACCTCAGTGGCATCTTCAACCGTTTTGCCAAACTGGAAGCCGAGGGCGCGATCAACCTGTTGGGCTCACCACGAAGCGGCCACTGGACGGTCAATCTCGATGATGTGCAGTTGCCGGCGGTAAGCCCGTACAGCATCAAGTACACCGGCTATTACCTGCAAAGCGGTCAGCTTAATGTCGCCATGGAAGGCACACTGGACGAAGATCAGCTGGATGGTAAAAACCATATCCGCATCAACCGCCTGACCGTGGATCCGGTGGATCAGGAGCAGATCGGCGAGTTCCAGGAGACAATAAGCCTGCCGCTGGAAACGGCGATCTCGGTGCTGCAGGACGACGATGAAAATATCGACCTGGATGTGCCGATCAGCGGTTCGCTGAACGATCCTTCGTTCGATTACCAGAGCGTCATCAACCGGGTGCTGGGTAACAGCGTCAAGCAGGGGGTGATGACGTACCTGGTGCAGGCGCTGCAGCCCTATGGAGCGCTGATTACCCTGGCGGAAACCGCCATTGATGCGAGCAAGACCGGATCGTTTATCAACCTGGAACCGGTGGCTTTCGCCGCTGGAGAGTCGGAACTGAGCGGCGATGCCGGTGATTATCTGGATCAACTGGCCGGCTTGATGGCCGAGCGCGGCGGGCTGCGACTGAACCTCTGTGGCGTCACTGTGGCGGCTGACCGCCAGGCAGTTGGCGAGGTGCAGAACGTTGAAAACGGCAAACGCACCAAGCCCCTGGAGGGAGAGGAGCTGGCGGCGGAGCTGAGCGATCTGCTGCGTCAGCTGGCGCAGGCTCGTTCCGAGGTACTCAAGGAGCGGATGCAGCAGAAGGTCGAAGCAGACCGCCTGTTCCTCTGTTATCCACAGATCGACCAGGATGGCGAACCGCGCGTGGATCTGTCGCTCTAGGCCACGTCGCGCAGATCTGAATGCCCCGTGTGCCAGACTTCATTGGCGCGAGCATATTATTCCCTCTGGGTGCGCGTCTCCTACCCGGTCGATAGCTGGAGTAGGTGCTATGCACCGTCGCGATTACCCATCGTGTTTTCATACGCCTCCGTGCCGAATTCAGTCGGCACGGAGGCGTATTCCGATATCAGCTCTGTGAGCGCAGCAGTCGGTAACACTGATCCAGCCGCAGCGGGCGGCGGATCAGGAAGCCGGTAGCCACGAAGAACAGCGATGCCAGCGCCGGCAGGCTGATCCAGAGCCAGGGGTGCAGCTTGGGCTCCACATCCAGCAGCTGAACATGCAGCCCGGCCAGGGTGATCTCGGATGCCACTCCCGCCAGCACACCGCACACCAGACCCAACAGCAGGAACTCGAGCAGATCCAGACGCCGGGTCTGTTCACCGCTGGCGCCCAGCGTCTGCATCAGTGCGGATTCGAAACGACGCTGTTCCAGTGCCTGCAGCAGCGTCACCGCCATCAGAATCAATCCACAGAGCAGCGTCAGGGCCAGGATCATCGCCGAACTGTCACCCAGGCGTTTCAGCCAGGTACCGAGCTGGGCCAGCAGCTGGTCGATATCGATCAGCGTCAGCGACGGGAAGTCGCGCAGCATCTCGGTGGCCAGCTGCTTGCGCTCGCCCTCCAGGCGGAAACTGGTGATCCAGGTGCCGGGATAATTCTCCAGCGCACCGGGGCTGAAGATCACGTAGAAGTTAGGCCGGAACGAGGTCCATTCCACACCGCGGATACTGGTGATCTCCGCAGAGACCTGCTGGCCGCCGATATCGAAGCCAAGGCTGTCGCCGAGCTCCAGCCCCAGGTCTTCCATCATGTCCTGCTCGACGGAGATCTGCGGTCTGTCCGGTGTGGTTTCCCACCATTGCCCGGCCAGCAGCTCGTTATGCTCCGGCCTGTCGCGGGTCCAGCTCAGGTTCAACTCACGTCTCAGGGTGTTGTCCTGCAGCTGCTCCTCGGTCAGCTGGGGCCGAATCGGCTCGCCGTTGAGCTCGTTCAGGCGACCGCGGATCATCGGATAGAGGGTGCTGTCGATCTCGTTATCCTGCAGGAATCCATCCAGATCCGGCTTCTGCCAGGGCTGAATATTGATCACGAAGAAGTTCGGTGTGTCGGTGGGAAACTTGGCGCGCCACTCCGACAGCAGATCGGCGCGGCTGACCCAGACCACTGCCAGCAGGGTGAGCAGCAGTACGATCACGGCAGACTGCAGCCGGTGCCATTTGCGCTGCTGGCGCAGACGCAGGCGTAGCAGGCGTCCGAGCAGCAGCTTGCCGGCCATCGGCTCAGCCAGTTTCTCCAGCAGGAACTGGGCGATATAGCCGAACACCAGTCCGCCAATTACCAGCAGGCCCAGCAGGATCAACGCCGCCGCCGGCGCCTGCAGGAACAGCAGCAGTGTCACCGCCAGAATCACCAGGCAGCTGGCCTGCAGCACGCGGGCGCGTTTGTCCTGGGGCGGCGTATCGCCCCGCAGCAGATGGGCCACCGGAATGCGTGCCAGTGAAAGCACCGGCGGCAGTCCCAGCAGGATTAGCATCACCAGACCCAAAGCCGCACCGCTGAACCAGGTGTAGAAGGCGGGCTCTGGCAATCGCTGCGGCAGCAGATTGATCAGCCAGGACTGCACCAGTCCATCTACCAAGGCCGCAATAGCAGTACCGATGATTGCCAGCAAACCCCAGGCGAACAGCAGCTGGTAGAGATAAACGCGCACCAGCTGCGCCGGGTTAAGGCCCAGGTTAAGCAGCAGCGCACTGCGGGTGAACTGCTTCTGGCTGAAGCGTCGCAGGCTCAGCAGGATGGTCAGTGCCGACAGCAGCAGGGCGGTCAGTGCCGAGAGTTTCAGGTAGGCGAGGGCGTTGCCCAGTGCATTGCCGGTGACCGGCTGGTCGGTTTGCAGGGCCAGCAGGCGTTCGTAGTCGGCCAGCGTCGGGCGCAGCTGTGCATCCAGCGCGGCGATCTCCTCCTTGTCGCCGGACATCAGTACGCGGAAGCTGGCACGGCTGCCCGGTGCGAGGACGCCGGTGGCTTCCAGGTCGGCACGGTCGATGATGATATGGGGGCTGAAACTGCGAAAACCGGTGCCGCGATCCGGAGAGCTGATCAGCTCTGCACTGACGGTAAATTCGCTGTAGCCGAGCTGCAGCCGGTCGCCGATCTCGAGTCCCAACTGGTTCATCACCCGGGCTTCAATCCAGACATGGCCGGAGGCGGGCAGGTCGCTGGTATGAGCCGGCTCGGTGATGATCTCGCCACGCAGGGGATAGGGCGGGTCGGCGGCCCGAACCGATACCAGCATCGGTGGTGTCTCTTCACCGGCGTCCGGGTTGGATACCATGCTCGGGAACTGCACCACTTGGGTGCTGGTGACATCGTTGGCCGCAATTTCCTGCAGACGTTCATCGCTGAGAGGGCGGCCGCTGCTCAGCACCAGGTCGGCGCCGAGCAGGTTGGCGCTCTCGCGCAGCAGACCGCGCTCCAGCCGGTCTCCCAGTAGAGTCAGCAGGGTAGTCAGGGTGATGGCGATCAGCGTGGCGAGCAGCAGCGCCCGCCACTCGGTGGTGCGCAGTTGGGTTTTAAGCTGGCGCAGGGCCAGGCGGGGGAGCAGGTTCATGATTACTCCTCCGTCAGCTGACCGTTATGCAACCTCACACGCCGCTGGCAGCGTGCGGCCAGCTCCGGGTCATGGGTGATCAGAATCAGTGTCGTACCCTGCTGCTGGTTCAGGCTGAACAGCTGTTCGATGATACGGCCGCCGGTCTCTTCATCCAGGTTGCCGGTGGGTTCATCGGCAAACAGCAGGGCCGGCTGGGTGGCGAAGGCGCGGGCGATGGCCACGCGCTGCTGTTCGCCGCCGGAGAGCTGCGAAGGATAGTGGTCGGTGCGCTCTCCCAGCCCTACCTGTTCAAGCCAGCGCTTTGCCTCTTTTTCCGGGTTGGCGCTGCCGCGGATCTCCAGCGGCAGGCGCACGTTGTCCAGTGCGGTCAGCTCCGGCAGCAGATGGAATGACTGAAAAATAAAACTGACTTTGCTGGCGCGCAGCTCTGCGCGCTGTCGGTCGTCCAGCTTCTCCATCGCCTGGCCATCGATGCTGACGCTGCCATGAGTTGGGGTATCTAGGCCTGCCAGCAGGCTCAGCAGAGTGGATTTACCAGCGCCGGAACGGCCGATCACCGCCAGACTTTCGCCGCGAGGCACGTTGAGATTCAGTTCTTCGAACAGGGCTACGCGCCCCGCCTCGGTATCGAAGTGCTTGCTGATTGCCCGCGCTTCGATCATCGACGGGCTCGGGTTAGACTGGTCCATATCTCTCCTTGGATGGCGTATCACTGCCAGTACGGCGAATTCGTCTGAATGGATTTGGAACACTGAACGATCAGAAGGTTCTAAACGTATCGGTCTAGAGACTAATCGAAGGAATCCACCTAATGCGTACACTGCTGTTTTTGTTGCTGATCTTAACAAGCCCGATGAGTTTTGCCTCGATGCTGGTACTGGGTGACAGCCTGGCGGCCGGCTACGGCATCGATGAGGAGGAGGGCTGGGTAAACCTGATGCGGCAGCGGCTGCAGAGCAACGGGTATACGCTGGAGGTGGTTAACGCCAGCGTCAGTGGTGAAACCACCAGCGGTGGGTTGTCGCGCCTGCCGGCGTTGCTGGAAACCCACCAGCCCTCACTGGTACTGATCGAACTGGGCGCCAACGACGGTCTGCGTGGTACACCGCTCAACATCGTTCGTGGCAACCTGGAGCAGCTGGTTGAGCTGTCCAGGGCCTCGGGCGCCGAGGTGCTGATGATCGGTAACCGCCTGCCGCCCAATTATGGTCCGCAGTACACCCAGGCGTTTTTTGGTCTGTTTGCAGAGGTAGCGGGGGAAAAACAGATTGCCCTGGTGCCCTTCCTGCTGGATGGCGTCGCCAGTGACTGGGATCTGATGCAGGACGATGGCTATCACCCGAAAGCTAACGCCCAGGCGAAAATACTCGATACTGTGTGGACCGGGCTGGAGCCGATTTTGGATGAGGCGAGGTCGGAGTAATTTTATTCTGAGTGGACGCAGCAATGACGGATCAGACTCTCAACGGTATTCAGGTAAACGGTATCGGTTACTCGGTTGTCAGTGCAGAACCCGGGGTGTTTTCGCCCTGGGATTACGGCATTGAACCGGAGAGTGTCTGTTCATCCAACTGGTCGGGGTATGTCGCCGGTTATGAGGTGGTTGAGGATGTGCTCAGGCTCTCGTCGTTAAGTGTTGGCTGGTCGCCACCGCGCAAAAGGCCGAAAAGCCAGCAGTTGGCACCGGATGACCCGCTGCGGATATTAGACGATTGGGATCCAGCGCCCTTGCCCGCGCTGAACGGTGTAGAGCCGGAATCGATCGGTGGTGGCTATATGCATTATGCCGATCTGGCTATGCCGCTGGATTACAGTGGTCGTATTCTCGGCTGCAGCGGTGATCCAGACTCGCCTCTGCCGGGCGAGTGTCAGGTATTTACCTTTGAATCTGGCAGGTTGGTAGAGATTGTTGAGTCCAGCTGGAGCGGTTTCCTGGAGCTGCTTTAAGCCGATGTCGGCGCATTGAGGTGGGTTTTGAGTACAAAAAAAGGCGCCCTCAGGCGCCTTTTTTATCGATGGGACGATAACGATTAAGCGAAGTTTTCGTTCGCGAAGTCCCAGTTTACCAGCGCCCAGAAACCTTTCAGGTAGTCCGGACGTACGTTGCGGTAATCGATGTAGTAAGCGTGTTCCCACAGGTCAACGGTCAGCAGTGCTTTCTGGCCGTTGGTCATCGGAGTACCGGCGTTGCTGGTGTTAACGATTTCCAGGGAACCGTCGCTGTTTTTGACCAGCCAGGTCCAGCAGGAACCGAAGTTGTTAACAGCCTTGTCGTTGAACGCTTCCTGGAACTTCTCGAAAGAACCCCAGGTGGCGTTGATCGCGTCAGCGATAGCGCCAGTCGGAGCGCCGCCGCCGTTCGGGGACAGGGAGTACCAGTAGAAGGTGTGGTTCCAGATCTGAGCGGCGTTATTGAAAACAGGGCCGGCCGGAGCGCTGGTGATGATCTCTTCCAGAGTTTTGCCTTCGAACTCGGTGCCCGGAACCAGGCCGTTCAGCTTGGTCACGTAGGTGTTGTGGTGCTTGCCGTGGTGGAACTCCAGAGTCTCAGCTGAGATGTGCGGTTCCAGAGCATCCTTTGCGTATGGCAGTGCAGGCAGTTCAAAGCTCATATTGTTTCACCTTATTTGTTTGACAGGGTTTCGAAAGTCACTGTTCGATTCCGGAGGCTGGCATTCAGTTCCGGGATCCCAGGATTAACTTCCTAGCATAAAACTGGGTTTTCCCATCTGGGTATGCCCTTTGGGTCACCCCCGGCGGTTTTTCGATAATACCACCCTTGTGGGTCAGTATCATGGCACAGTCTGTGGTGCTATTCGGTACGTCTCTGCGACTAATAGATAGCTGGAACTGCGCCTTACTCTCCCTAAAATGGGGGCTCTGATAATAATTACAAGGCGTATGGACTGATGGGCAAGGTGTTTTTATGGATGGGGGTGGTTCTGTTTGCGATCTACCTGGTCAAATCACAGTTTCTGAATTCGAAGACCTGGACACCGTTTCGCGATGGTTGTCTGGCATCGGAAAACGCCACTGAAGCGCAGTGTAACTGCCTGGCCGATTACGTGCATGAGCGTTTCAGCGATCAGGAGGTCCAGCGCATGATGGACAATCGGATCACCGACCCGGTTTTCGCTGAAAAAGTGAATAGCACCGTGGTTGCCGGAACGCTGGCCTGTCGCAACCCGGGTTAATTATCCCGGGTTTTGCTGCAGATACAGGCGGGCCAGAAACAGGCCGGCAATGGCGCGACCTTCGGCGAAGTCATCCCGGGTCACCAGCTGCTCGATATCGTCGAACGCCCAGGTCACCCGCTCCAGCGGTTCCGGCTCGTCGCCGGGTAGAACGCTGGGGTAAAGGTCGCGTGCCAGAATCACGTTGATACTGTGGCCCATGTAGTTGGGCGCTGCGCTGATGTTTTTTAGCAGCACCAGCTCTCGGGCACCGAATCCCACCTCTTCCTGTAGCTCTCGGTTGGCCGCTTCCAATGCGGTTTCGCCCGGGTCGATCAGCCCCTTGGGCAGGGTCAGGATGTAGTCATGCAGGCCCGCTGCGTATTCGCGGATCAGCTGGACGTTGTTGTCCTCATCCAGTGCGACCACCATGACGGCACCGTGCCCCCGCGTGGCGAGCCGTTCGAACTGACGCTCTTCGCCGTTACTGAATCTCAGATCCAGCGCCTCAACGTGGAACAGGCGGCTGTCAGCGACCGGGGTTACCTTCAAAATCTCGGGCTTTCGCGGCATACTCTTTCGTCCGTTTAAGGGAATCTATGGTTACATTCATAGCTTCCTTAGTCTCTTCCATCCATGCGAGTGTTCCCTGATTATGCTGGATTGGCAAGCCGTTGATACCGTAATGCTGGATATGGACGGTACCCTGCTGGATCTGCACTTTGACTCCCATTTCTGGCTTGAATTCCTGCCCCGGCGCTATGCCGAGATCCATGGCTTGGATCTGGAGCAAAGCCGCGCACCTTTGATCGAGCGGATCATGTCTGAGCGCGGTTCCCTGAACTGGTACTGTCTCGATTACTGGAGCGAACAGCTCGAAGTGCCGATCGCCGAGCTGAAACGGGAGATCGCCGACCGTATCGGCTATCGCCCCGGGGTGGAGGTGTTTCTTGAGCGGTTGCGAGCCAGTGGTCGACGCACGCTGATCGTGACCAATGCCCATCGTGACAGCCTAAACCTGAAGATCGAGAAAACCGCTATTGATCAACAGGTCGATTTGGTGATCTGTTCCCACGACTTCGGTCTGCCCAAGGAAGATGTCCGCTTCTGGACTAAGCTTCAGGAGGTGGAGCCGTTCAACCCACAGCGCACGCTGTTTGTAGATGATAGCCTGCCGGTGCTGGAGTCTGCGCGTCGTTTCGGTATTGCACAGCTACTGTGTATCACCACGCCGGATAGCCAGATGCCATCCCGGGTGATCGATGGATTTGATGCTACTGATGATTTTTCCGAGGTAATGCCACCCCTATGAGCAAGCAGTCTCATAACGACAGTTCACACCATGACAAGTCACACCAGGACCACTCACATCATGAGAAGGTCCGCCTGGATAAGTGGCTCTGGGCCGCACGTTTCTACAAGACCCGCGCCATCGCCAAGGCGATGATCGAAGGCGGTAAGGTGCACTACGATGGCCAGCGCGCCAAGTGCAGCAAGATGGTTGAGGTGGGTGCCCAACTGCAGATCCGTCAGGGTAATGAAGAGAAAACCGTTGAGGTGATCGCGCTGTCGGACCAGCGTCGCGGAGCGCCCGAAGCGCAGAAGCTGTATCGCGAGACCGAAGACAGCATCAAGGCCCGTGAGGAGTTTGCCAAGGCACGCAAAGAGACCGGTAGCGGCCCGGATCACCGGCCCAACAAGAAGAGCCGGCGCGAGTTGCTGCGAGTTAAAGGGCGTTTCTGATTAAAAAGCTGACTGCTGCTGTAGGAAAAACAGCCTGCGGGGTGCTTATTCTGTGCCCAATCCGTTAAAATTCGCGGCTTCCCATATGTACCGGATGCAGGCATCAAAAGTCCTGCACCGGGCAAGCGATCTGTAGGTGAAAAGTGAGTAACAGCGACGAGATTCAACGTATCCTTTTTGATGAAATCGACGTGCGTGGCGCCGTTGCCCGCGTCGAGGACAGCTATCAGGAGGTACTCTCCCGCGCCAACTATCCGGCTGTGATTCAGCGGGTGCTCGGTGAAATGCTGGCCGCGGTCAGCCTGCTCAGTACCAATCTCAAATTTGAAGGTCGCCTGATGCTCCAGGCCGCAGGGGAGGGTTCCCTGCGGGTACTGATGGCCGAGTGCAGCCACCACCAGAACCTGCGTGCCATCGCCCGCTATGACGGCGATATCGATGATAACGCTGCTTTCAATGAGCTGCTGGTCAACGGTCGTCTGGCGTTGACCATCGAGCCGGATAACGGCCGTCGTTACCAGGGCGTGGTACCTCTGGAAAAACCGACCCTGGCGGGTTGTCTGCAGGATTACTTCCGTCAGTCAGAGCAGCTCTCCACCAGCATCCAGCTCGCGGCGGACGGAAAGCGTGCCGCAGGTCTGCTGCTGCAGGTACTGCCGGCCTCCGATTCCGGCGATGCCGACTGGCAGCACATCAACACCCTGGCGCAGACGCTGAAGGGTGAGGAACTGCTGGAGCTGGATAACGAAACCATGCTGTATCGCCTCTTCCATGAAGAGAACTGCCGTCTCTACGATCCCGAAAAGCTGACTTTCCACTGTGATTGCACTCGCAGTCGTAGTGCCGAGGCATTGAAAATGATGACCGAGGAGGAGCTGCTGAATGTGGCTGAAGAGCATGATGGCGTGATCGAAGTAAGTTGCCATTTCTGCAACGAACTTTATCGTTTTGATGAGGCTGATATTCGCGCACTCTTCCACGACGCCGGTCAGCTGGACGATACGGATAATCTGCACTGACCGTCATGGCGGGGCTGAGAGGTTTTTAAGGGGTGGCCCGGCGGGTTATCCTCGCTTAGAACTTATGCGATAATTGCGGGTTCTATACATAACTAAAGCGGGGCCTAAACCCGCTGAAATAAGAACTATCAAGTCTTCTATTGCTTTCAGGTAAATTGGCGCGGAGCCAAGGGAATCAGGGTAATGACCAAAGAAACCGTCACTAATGTACACGTGAATCCCAGCCCGGCTGAGCTGGTCGAGCTGGCGATTGCACGCAATGAAGGTGTTCTGGCGGACACCGGCGCACTTGTCGTCAAAACCGGTAAACGTACCGGTCGTTCGCCGATGGATCGCTTCATCGTTGAAGAGCCCAGCACTGCCGACTCTATCGATTGGGGCAACATCAACCGTCCGTTCAACGCCGAGAACTTCGATGCTCTCTGGGATCGTGTTGAAGCCTATCTGGCGGACCAGGAACATGTTGTGTCTCACGTGCATGTTGGCTCCGATCCGAGTCACTACCTGCCGGTAAAAATGACCACTCAGACCGCCTGGCAGAACCTCTTTGGTCTGAACCTGTTCATCCGCCCGCACGAATTCAATCCGAAGGGCAAGGAAGAGTGGCAGATCCTCAACGCGGCGGGCTTCGAATGCGAACCTGAGCGTGACGGCACCAACTCTGACGGCTGCGTCATCCTGAACTTTGCCAAGCGCAAGGTGCTGATCGCCGGTATGCGTTACGCCGGTGAAATGAAGAAAGCGATGTTCTCCGTGCAGAACTTCCTGCTGCCGGAAAAAGACGTACTGCCGATGCACTGCTCCGCCAACATCGGTGAAGATGGTTCCACCACTCTGTTCTTCGGTCTCTCCGGTACCGGTAAAACCACCCTGTCTGCAGATCCGGATCGCTACCTGATCGGTGATGACGAGCACGGTTGGGGCAAAGGTGTTGTCTTTAACCTGGAAGGTGGTTGCTACGCCAAGACCATCAACCTGAGCAAGAAGAACGAGCCGATCATCTGGGACGCTATCCGTTTCGGTGCCATCGTTGAAAACGTACACCTGGATGAGAAGCGTCACGCGGATTACAACGATACGCACCTGACCGAAAACGGTCGTTGCGCTTACCCGCTGGACCACGTTGAGAAGCGTTCCGCTACCAACATGGGCGGCGAACCTGATTCCATTGTCTTCCTGACCTGCGACCTGACTGGCGTTCTGCCGCCGGTATCCGTGCTGACCAAGGAAGCGGCTGCGTACCACTTCCTGTCCGGTTACACCGCGCTGGTAGGCTCCACCGAAATGGGTTCCGGCGGTGGTATCAAATCCACCTTCTCTACCTGCTTCGGCGCACCCTTCTTCCCGCGTCCGGCGCACGTATACGCTGACCTGCTGATGAAGCGTATCGAAGAGTTCGGTTCCCGCGTATTCCTGGTCAACACCGGCTGGACCGGTGGCTCCTACGGCACCGGCGAGCGTTTCAGCATTCCGACGACTCGTGCGATCATCAGCGCGATTCAGGACGGCAAGCTGAACGACTGCGAAACCCAGCATCTGCCGGGCATCAACCTGGCTGTGCCGACCTCCGTACCGGGCGTTGACAGCAAGCTGCTGAACCCGCGCGATACCTGGGCTGATCCGGCTGCCTATGACGCGGAAGCGGCTGAGCTCATCGCTAAATTCACCGGCAACTTCAAGAAGTTCGACGGCGTTTCCGAAGCGATCAAGAACGCAGGCCCGCAGGACTAATACCTGTCCTTAGGCCATAAAAAAACGCCCCGTCAGTGACGGGGCGTTTTTGTTTCTGTCATCGATAACGTCGCAGGAGTGACGCCTTCGTCGCGATCCCGCCGCCAGAGTTTTGAATCACCATAGTGCCGCCTTCAACCGGCCCGAGGGCGGGCTTCCTACAGAACACGATGTTCAGTCAATACTCAGCTCAAACCCGATGGCGCGCAGGTACTCCGCTTCACTGTCCAGATCGGCACGTGTCAGCGGATGGTTATCGAGCCAGCCCTTGGGGAAACTGAGGCGAATCGTTTTCTCTTTGGCCTTGAGTTTCAGTGCCGGCAGCTTGGCGGTGCTGCGGCTGCGATGCATCAACACCGACAGACGCAGGATCAGGCAGAGGAAGCGATAGCTGTGACGCTTATCGTCCGGTAGCAGCTTGTACTCCTCCTTGGGGAACTTGCGTCGGTGGCCACGGGCGAGAAACGCCAGCAGCTGCTGCTCGGTGTTGGTGAAGCCGGGCAGGTCGGAGTGCTGCAGCAGGTAGGCACTGTGCTTGTGAAACTGGGTATGGGCGATAGTCAGGCCGATCTCATGGGTGCGCGCCGCCCAGGTCAGCATGTTGCGATACTCTTCGTCGTTCAGAGACCAGGCGTCAGCGGCTTGGTCGAACAGGAACAGCGCCGTTGTTTCGACCCGGCGGGCATAGCCGCCATCCACGTGGTAACGCTTTTTCAGCGCCTTGATCGTGCGTTCGCGGACATCCTCATGACGCAGCCGGCCAGCCATGTCATACAGCAGCCCTTCACGCAGTGCACCGTCGGAGTAATCCATGGATGAGATACCGAGAATTTCGAACACGGCGATCAGAATCGCGGTGCCCGAGGGTAATACAGCACGGCGGGCAGGTTTGATGCCCTCGATATCGATCTTGTCAGCCTGACCGAACTGAATCAGCTGGTCTCGGACCGCTTTCAGACCCTCCAGGGTGATCTGTTCGCCAAAGCCGAGCGACATGCAGGCCAGGCGTAGCGCCTTGGCGGTGCCGGAGGAGCCGATGGTGCTGCTCCAGCGCAGGCGCCGGTAATCGCGGCGGATGGCGACAAGCTCCCGCGCGGCGGCTGTGCGCGCCCTGTCCATCGCTTCGCGAGTGATGCTGCCATCGCTGAAAAAGCGCTTGGTGTAGCTGACACAGCCCATGTGCAGGCTTTCGAGGCGCAGCGGCTCAAAGCGTGAGCCAATAATGAACTCGGTACTGCCGCCGCCGATATCGACCACCAGACGGCGGTCGTTGTCGTCGGCCAGAGTATGGGCGACGCCCAGATAGATAAGGCGGGCTTCCTCGCGACCGGCGATCACCTGGATAGGCACGTCGAGCACCTGCGCCGCCCGGGCGATAAACTGGCTGCGGTTTTTCGCCTCGCGCAGGGCGTTGGTACCGACGATGCGGATGCTGTCGCGCGGCAGCTCGGAGACCCGCTGGGCAAAACGGCTCAGGCAATCGAGGCCGCGCTGCTGTGCCTCTTCATCGAGATTGCCGTCTACGCCCAGTCCTGCTGCCAGCTGTACCTTTTCGGACATGATATCGATCGGCTTAAGCTCACCATCGCTGACGCGGGCAACCACCATATGGAAGCTGTTGGAGCCAAGGTCGATGGCCGCAAGCAGTGCTCCCTGCTGACCGTTCTGGGTGGGTAGGTCCTGTTCGGGCATCCGTTATAGGTCTCCGGGTACTGGTATGAAGTAGGGTGTCTCTGGGTGACTTTCTTTGGATCGTTCTGTCGCCGGGAAAAGGGGAAGATTACCAGATGTAATTACGGCCTTGCATGCCTAAAACCCCTGTAAAATGCGGGTTTAATACGCTGTTCACATTGGTTTCATGCTGGTGGTATCATCACTTGTCAGTTTTTAACGCACTCGGGAAGTGCCGACATCAGTCACTTTGCCAACGTACAGGCGAGAAAGTACAGGCGAAATCTGCAATAAAGCTCTCCACTTGTTCAACGCCGGCTTCAGATTTTTCTGAAGTTAGGGCAGCATTGTTGCTCGTGGACGCTAACCTTTCTGGTTTTCGCCTGGTTGCTATAGACTGATTTCATCTTCCCTGATGCACTGGAGAGCAGAGCTAATGAGTGAGAACATCGTAAGCGTTACCGATGCGACTTTCGAAGAGGAAGTCCTGAAAGCGGATGAGGCTGTCCTGGTCGACTACTGGGCTGAATGGTGCGGTCCCTGCAAAATGATTGCGCCGGTGCTGGAAGAGATCGCCAAGGACTACGCAGGTCGCCTGAAGGTCTGCAAACTGAATATCGACGAGAACAACGAAACTCCGCCGAAATTCGGTATTCGCGGCATCCCCACGCTGATGCTGTTCAAAGGTGGCAATGTAGAAGCAACCAAGGTCGGCGCGCTGTCCAAGTCTCAGCTCGCGGCTTTTGTTGACGCCAACCTCTGATCGCTGTGCGAAGACGCGATGCGCCGGTTTCCGGCCATTGCGTTTTCTTACCCCGTACGCTGGACAGCAGTTCCCTTAAGCTTTATATTGCTTTTCACTTATCTGTCCGGCCTCAGTGTCCGCTGCAGGCGTCGGCCTGAGCCACTTAATTTTTCTTCCGACTAATAACCACTCCGGTTTCCATCCTGGCCAGCTCTTTGCGGCTGCTTTCAAAAAAACTATGAATCTTACCGAACTCAAAACTAAAAGTGTTCCGGAACTTCTGGATATCGCCACTCAGATGGGCCTCGAAAACATGGCCCGGTCCCGCAAGCAGGACGTGATCTTCGCTATTCTGAAGAAGCACGCCAAGAGCGGGGAGGACATCTACGGCGACGGCGTTCTCGAAATTCTGCAGGATGGCTTCGGCTTCCTCCGCTCTGCAGACTCCTCCTACCTCGCCGGTCCCGACGATATCTACGTTTCCCCCAGCCAAATCAGACGCTTCAACCTCCGCACTGGTGACACCATTGCCGGTAAGATCCGTCCCCCGAAAGATGGGGAGCGTTACTTCGCGCTGCTGAAAGTTAACGAGATCAACTACGATCGGCCGGAAAACGCGAAGAACAAGATTCTGTTCGAAAACCTGACGCCGCTGTTTGCACAGAAGCGTCTGCGGATGGAACTGGGTAACGGCAGTACCGAAGATATCACCGCCCGTGTTCTCGACCTGGTTACTCCTATGGGTAAAGGTCAGCGTGCGCTGATTGTGTCTCCGCCTAAGGCTGGTAAGACGCTGATGCTGCAGAACATCGCCAACAGCATCACCCGTAACAACCCCGAGTGCTACATGATCGTTCTGCTGATCGATGAGCGCCCGGAGGAAGTGACCGATATGCAGCGCACCGTGCGCGGCGAAGTGGTTGCCTCCACCTTCGACGAGCCGCCGTCACGCCACGTGCAGGTCGCCGAGATGGTGCTGGAAAAGGCCAAGCGTCTGACCGAGCATAAGAAGGACGTAGTCATTCTGCTCGACTCCATCACCCGTCTGGCCCGCGCCTACAACACCGTTATCCCGTCATCCGGCAAGGTACTAACCGGTGGTGTCGATGCTCACGCACTGGAGCGTCCGAAGCGTTTCTTCGGTGCTGCGCGTAACATTGAAGAGGGCGGCAGCCTGACCATCATCGCTACCGCGCTGGTAGACACCGGCTCCAAGATGGACGAGGTTATCTTCGAGGAGTTCAAGGGTACCGGTAACTCCGAGGTGCACCTGGACCGCAAGATCGCCGAGAAGCGTGTCTTCCCGTCGATCAATATCCGTCGCTCCAGCACCCGTCGCGAAGACCTGCTGACCTCCGAGGAAGAGCTGCAGCGCATGTGGATCCTGCGCAAGCTGCTGGACTCCATGGAAGACACCGCAGCGACCGAGTTCGTCATCGACAAGCTGAAGGACTTCAAGACCAACGATGAGTTCTTCATGTCGATGAAGCGCAAGTAACAGCGACTGATCCATCGTTAGAAAGGGTGAGTAAGAGAAGCCTGAAGAGCGCTTCACTACTCGCCCTTTTTTATGTCCCTCAATCGGGCCTGTAACCGATAAACTGGAACTCAGCAGAAGGTATCCAAGCTGATGACTAGCCCCAAGTACAAGGATCTGCGCGACTTTATCAAGATGCTGGAGTCGCGCGGTGAGCTCAAACGTATCCGCACCGAGGTCGATCCCTACCTGGAGATGACCGAAATCAGCGATCGCACGCTGAGGGCCGGCGGCCCGGCGCTGCTGTTCGAAAACCCCAAGGGCTATGACTATCCGGTGCTGACCAACCTGTTCGGTACGCCGGAGCGGGTTGCCCTCGGCATGGGCGAAGAGTCCGTCGAGGCACTGCGCGGCGTGGGTGAAACCCTGTCTCAGCTGAAAGAGCCGGAACCGCCCCGCGGTATGAAAGACGCCTGGGAAAAGCTGCCGCTGTACAAGCAGGTGCTGAACATGGGGCCCAAGGTGGTTAAGAATGCGCCCTGCCAGCACACGGTGATCGAAGGGGATGATGTGGATCTGAACCGGATCCCGATCCAGACCTGCTGGCCCGGCGATGCAGGTCCCCTGGTGACCTGGCCGCTGGTGGTAACCCGTGGCCCGGAGAAGCCGCGCCAGAACCTGGGTATCTACCGCCAGCAGCTGATCGGTCGCAACAAGCTGATCATGCGTTGGCTCTCCCATCGCGGCGGCGCGCTGGATTTTCGCGAGTGGCAGCAGCAGCATCCCGGTGAGCCGTTCCCGGTGGCCGTGGCGCTGGGTGCTGACCCGGCGACGATTCTGGGTGCCGTGACCCCGGTGCCCGATACCCTGTCGGAGTATGCCTTCGCGGGTCTGCTGCGCGGCGGCAAGACCGAGGTCGTGAAGTGTATCGGCAGTGATCTGCAGGTGCCCGCCAGCGCCGAGATTATCCTGGAAGGGTTTATCTATCCCGGTGAGATGGCCGATGAAGGCCCCTTCGGCGACCACACCGGCTACTACAACGAGGTGGACCAGTTCCCGGTGTTTACCGTGGAGCGGATCACCCAGCGTGAGGTGCCTATCTATCACAGCACCTACACCGGTCGTCCCCCCGATGAACCGGCGGTGCTGGGCCTGGCTCTGAACGAGGTGTTTGTGCCGATCCTGCGCAAGCAGTTCCCCGAGATCGTCGATTTCTACCTGCCCCCGGAGGGCTGCTCCTATCGCATGGCGGTGGTCACCATGAAGAAACAGTACCCGGGCCACGCCAAGCGCGTGATGTTCGGTGTCTGGTCCTTCCTGCGCCAGTTCATGTACACCAAGTTCGTGATCGTCTGTGATGACGATGTGAATGCCCGTGACTGGAACGATGTAATCTGGGCGATCACCACCCGCATGGATCCGGCCCGGGATACGCTGCTGGTGGAAAACACCCCGATCGATTACCTCGACTTTGCCTCGCCGGTATCGGGCCTGGGTTCGAAGATGGGGATGGACGCCACCAACAAATGGCCCGGCGAGACCGACCGTGAGTGGGGCGTTCCGATCGAGATGGACCCGGCGGTGAAGGATCGCGTCGACAGCCTCTGGGATGAGCTGGATATTCTCGGTAATGGCTGAACAGCCTGACGCCGTGCGCTGGCAGATCCGTGTGCAGGGCGTCGAGCAGGTGATTCAGGCTGGCAGTGGTGAAACACTGCTCTCAGCCCTCGAGCAGGCGGGTGTGCCGGTACGGCATGCCTGTCGCAACGGCGTCTGTGAGATCTGTGAGGCGCGTCTCATCGTCGGTGCGGTGACCCAGCGCTATCCGGCGCTGCAGATTCAGGCGGGTGGGGATGCACCCCTGCTACGGCTCTGTGCGGCCTACGCCGCCAGCGATCTGGAGCTGGAACTGATGCCCTACGCCTGGAAACGCTGAAACCGCTCAGCCGGCAACAGCGGCGGCCTTGGGCAGCAGCGGCTCGGCGAAGCCGCCGGTGGCAGCGCTGGCCTTGTTGTTCAGGTAGATCGCACAGGCGACTCGCAACAGCGACGCCAGATTGCCGATCTCACCGCGCTCTTCGATCACTTCAGCATAAAGCTGGCTGATAAACTGCCCGGCAGATAGCTCCTGCTCGGCGGCCAGCTCTTCCAGAATATCCCAGAACTCATTTTCCAGTCTGACGCTGGTGACACAGCCCTGCAGCCTTACTGAGCGGGTGACACACTCGTAGCGGTCCGGTGTGGTCGACGCATAAACTCTGCACATGGTTGTTCTCCCTCTTTGTTTTTGTTGGCCAAACCATGGCGCCCTGACGGGCTGAGTCAGGCTGGGCGGCTCAGGGTGGAAGATTCAATGTAGTACTCCACTAATACCCGCGGCCCGTTAACTCGGCCTAGACTCGACCCTGATGCTAACCGGCATAAAGTCCGACAACAACAATAAGATGATCGGGCAGCGGTGCTGTCCGTGTCAGGAGAAAGCCATGTCATCGAAGAATCTTTCCAGGCGTACCTTCCTGAAGGCGGGTGGTGGTGCGCTGGTCGGCACGCTGGCGATGTCCGGTGGAGCCATTGCGCTGCTTGCCCCAAGCCGCAGCTGGGCGGTGACCACGAACCATCTCAGTACCGCTGAGGGCGAGGTCCTGCTTGGTTTTACCCGTCAGCTGTTTCCGCATCGGGATCTGGAAAATGCCGTCTACGCCCTGGTGGTGAAGGCACTGGACAAGCAGATCGATAGCGATCCCGGCGTCTATACCCTGCTGATCGATGGCGTCGCTGCACTGAACCGAAGTGCTGGTGGTGACTGGCTGGCGCTGGATAAGACGGCGCGGGCCGCCAGTGCCAAAGCAGCACGCACCAGCCTCACTCCCTTCTTTGAAAAAATTCGCTCCACCGCGGTCGTGGCGCTGTATGACAACCCGCTGGCTTATGCCCATTTCGGTTATCAGGGCTCGGATGGGGATGGCGGCTACCTGTTGCGCGGGTTTAACGACCTGACCTGGTTACCGGATCCGGGGCAGCCGGACTCGGGCCCGCTACCGCCCGGGGTCGCTAATAAAAATAACAACGCCTGAGCCAGGATCGAGGAGTAAACCCTATGTCTGTATTCACAAATTACGCAAGGTTTGACCAAGATGACGCCAGCGTTGTCGTCATCATCGGCTCCGGTGCCGGCGGCGGTACCCTGGCCAATGAGCTGGCCCAGAAGGGGATCGACGTGGTGGTTCTTGAGGCCGGCAGTTTTAACGACCGTCTCGATTTTCACGCCGATGAGTGGCCCGCTTTCAGCCAGCTTTCCTGGCTGGATAACCGCACCACCAGCGGTGACTGGCGTATCGCCAAGGATTTTCCCAACCTGCCCACCTGGATCTGCAAGACCGTGGGCGGCACCACGGTGCACTGGGCCGGCGCCAGCCTGCGCTTTCAGCCCCATGAATTCAGCGCGAAAAGCCATTACGGCGAGGTGGCTGGTGCCAACCTGCTGGATTGGCCGATCGGTTACGAGGATCTCGAACCTTTTTACATTCAGGCCGAGAAAAAGATGGGCGTAACCCGGACCAACGGCAACAAGGGATTGCCAGGTAACAACAACTTCAAGGTGATGCATGCCGGCGCCGAAAAGATGGGTTATGCCTGCACCACGGGCCATATGGCGATTAACAGCGAGACCCGCGACGGCCGCCCCGGTTGCCAGCAGCGCGGATTCTGTTTCCAGGGCTGCCGCTTTGGCGCCAAGTGGTCGACGCTCTATACCGAGCTGCCCGCCGCGGCGAAGACAGGGCACATGGAGCTGCGCACCGATTGCCACGTGGCGCAGATCGAGCATGATGCTGAGGGTAAGGCCACCGGTGTCACCTACTTCGACGCCTCGGGTCAGCTGCAGCGTCAGAAGGCGCGGCTTGTCGCCGTAGCGGGTAACTCCATCGAGACGCCGCGCCTGCTGTTGAACTCGGCCTCCAGCCTGTTCCCGCAGGGGATGGCCAACAGCTCGGGGCAGGTGGGCCGCAACTATATGCGCCATACCACCGGCTCGGTGTACGCCACCTTCGACAAGCCGGTGCATATGTATCGCGGCACTACCATGGCGGGGCTGATCTCCAACGAGGCTAAGCACGATCCGAGCCGTGGCTTTGTCGGTGGCTACGAGATGGAAACCCTGTCGCTGGGATTACCGTTCATGGCGGCGTTTCTTGATCCCGGTGCCTGGGGCGAGCAGTTCACCCACGCCATGGATCAGTACGAAAACATGGCCGGTATGTGGATCGTCGGTGAGGATATGCCGCAGGAGAGCAACCGCATCACGCTGCATGGTGAACTGAAAGACCAGCACGGTCTGCCGGTACCGAACGTGCATTACGACGATCACCCCAATGATCTGGCGATGCGTGATCATGGCTTCAAGCAGGGTGCTGCACTCTATCGCTCGGTGGGCGCCATCGACACCTATGAGGTTCCGCCCTATCCGTCAACGCACAACCTGGGTACCTGCCGTATGAGCGAAAAAGCGGCCGATGGGGTTTGTAATGCCTTCGGTCGTACCCATGATGTACCCAACCTCTTTATTTCGGACGGCAGCCAGTTCACCACCTCGGCGGCGGAAAACCCGACGCTGACCATCGTTACGCTGGCGATCCGTCAGGCCGGCCATATCGCTGAGCTGATGAGTCGGGGCGAGGTGTAACTGACGCACAGAGGCGTTCGATTTCCAAGGCGCTCCTCCCCAAGCTGGGAGGACGCACAGATTAAAAGGCATCCACTAAAGGAGATATGTATGAGTTTTGCAGGTGAGCAGGTACCCGGAGTGGAACAGCCCGCCCCAGAGGCGCAGGGCTTCCGCCTTAATCACAGCATGCTGAGGGTGAAGGATCCAGCGGTATCGTTGGCGTTTTATACCCGTGTTTTCGGCATGCGTTTGCTGCGCAAGCTGGACTTCGAGGAGATGAGTTTCTCGCTGTACTTCCTCGGTCGTCTGGATGACGACGAGGTGATTCCGGAAGATGTAGGTGAGCGTACCGCCTGGACCTTCAGCCAGCGCGGCCTGCTGGAGCTGACCCATAACTGGGGTACCGAAACCCAGGAGGGCTTCAGCTATCACAACGGTAATGCTGAGCCGCAGGGCTTTGGTCATATCTGCTTCACCGTACCGGACCTGGATGCGGCGATCGCCTGGTTTGATGCCAACGAGGTGGAGTATGTGAAGCGCCCGGAGCAGGGCAAGATGAAGGATGTGGCCTTTATCAAGGATCCGGATGGCTACTGGATCGAGATCGTGGAACCCGCGCGGATGAAAAACGTGGGTCGTTGAAGCTGAAACCGCGGCATTAAAAAGGGCTCTTGCGAGCCCTTTTTTGTGTCTGTCGATCAGTGTGCCTTTTTGGTCAGCTTATCGAGCAGACCCATGGCGACCGCGGAGACCACAAACGTCAGGTGGATGAGCACGTACCAGAGCAGTTTGTCGTTATCGATATTCTGCGCGTTCATAAAGATCTTCAGCAGGTGGATCGACGAGATCGCCACGATGGACGCCGCTACCTTGTTCTTCAGGCTGTTGGTATCCAGCGTACCGAGCCAGCTCAGCTTCTCTGAGCCCTCGTCCAGGTCGATACGGGAGACGAAGTTCTCATAGCCTGAGAACATCACCATCACCAGCAGGCCGCCCACCAGGGTCAGGTCGATCAGCGACAGGATCACCAGCACCAGTTCGGTTTCGGCGATCTCGGCAATATGCGGCAGCAGGTGGGCCAGCTCCATGAAAAACTTGATACCCAGGGCGATAAGCGCAAGGCTCAAACCCAGGTAGATCGGCGCAAGGATCCAGCGCGACAGGTACATAAGACGTTCGAACTGACGTTCCAGCATCTCTTTTACGGTCCTCTAAAAAATTGAAGGCCCCAGTAATCTGGGGCCTGGTGTTGGGGTTTCAATATCTGCAGCTAAGACTGCAATTACGAGCTTTAGCTACAGACCTCAGAGCTTGCGCTTGGTTTCGTCCATATCCAGCTGGGCGGTCTCGGGCGGTAGCGGCAGGGCCGGGAGTTTACCGTTGACCAGGTCAAAGCCCCGGGCAGAGATTTCGCCGGCACGCTCCTTCTCGCCGAGGTGGCTGAGCAGGCGGCTGAGTTCGGCATATGCTTCCGCGCTTGGCTGCAGCTCGAGGCTTTGCTCGAAGTGCTTGATCGCCGCGCCCCAGTGTTCGTTCTGCATCGACAGACGGCCCAGGGTCAGTTCCAGCGCCGGGCTGGCGTCATGCTTCTTCAGCCAGGCGCGGGCGGTATCCAGCTGCTTGTGCGGGGTGCTGCTGGTGATGCGGCCATAGAGAGCCACCAGTTTTTCGTCCCACTGTTTTTTCAGCTGCTCGCGCAGCATCTTCTCGGCTTCGTCGGCGCTGCCCGCTTCAACCATCAAACCGGTGTACTGCTCGATCAGGTCGGTGTCGTGGGTGCAGTTAGCCGGAAGCTCCTGCCAGGTATGGGCCACAGCCTGAAGGCGGGTTTTGCTGTCCGCTTCGGCCGGCTGGTTGCTCAGGCTCTGTGACAGCAGGTGGCGTGCGGCCCGGGTTTCCAGATCACGCAGCTGCTGCTCGGGCAAAACCTGGTGGCGGCGCAGATCGGGCATCAGCTGGGTCAGACCGGACCAGTCATTGAGGCGCACATAGGCTTCTTTCAGCAGTTTGAGCACGTAACTGTGTTTCGGCGCCAGACGCTTCAGGTGCAGCAGGGTCGCCAGTGCCGGCTCGTTCTGTCCGCGGGAAAGCTGGATCTGTGCCTGCACGATACCCACCGCCACTTCCGCTTTCGGCGTGGCTTCACGGGCTTTCTGCAGCAGGTTGTCCGCGGCGTTGGTTTCACCCTGTTCGTGGGCGGCCTTGGCGGCGGCCAGGTAGTTGATCAGCGGCTGCTCGCTGCGCTCGGCGGCCTGGGTCAGGAAACGCTGGGCCTTCCACCAGTTACCCTCAGACAGCGCCATCAGGCCTTTCAGGGTCTTGTTCTGTGCAATCTTCTGATTACGGCGACCGCGCCAGCTACGCATCCTCTGTGCCGGCAGGCGGGCACGGCCGATCAGGTTAATCAGGGTGTGCAGCACGGCAAAGGCGATGATCGCCATCAGCAGCAGCACCCAGAGGCTGGTTTCGATCGTGGTTTCCTTGTAGGCGAGCAGCACGTAGCCCGGATCCTGCACCATCAACTGACCGAGCCAGGCGCCGGCCAGCAGCAGGAGCAGCAGGATGATGAAGAAGCGTTTCATCGGTTCGCCTCCTGTTTCAGACGTGCCATCTCACTCAGGTGCGCCTTGAGGGCCTTGAGCGAGCCTGAGATGTCCGGCAGTTCGGGAGCAACATCGATCTGCTTCAGTTCGGCGAAAGCGCGCAGCAGTGACTCGGTGGTGGCATCCTTTTCATCGAAGTAGGTGCTCACCCAGTCGTTGGCCTTGAGCAGACTGGCGTCGAACGCCAGCTGTTTGCGCTGCAGCAGCGCCAGTTGCGCCTGCTCCAGCATCAGGTGCAGGTTCTGCTGCAGGTAGTAGGTCTGTTCCGGTGACATCAGCGGTTCTACCGGTTCATCCCGGTGCTGAATCACCACCAGCTTCTCAAACTTGTCTACCGCCTTGCCCCAGGCGGCGGCTGCGCCTTCGGTCCAGCTCTGCTCCACCGATTCCGGTGTGATCTCTTCGAGCATGGCGGGCAGCTTGCGCTTATCGGTGATCGGCGTGACACGCAGGTTATCCACCTGGCTGCTCAGGGCCGCCAGCTGCAGGTAGATGCCTTCGGTATCCAGGCTAGGTACTGCTTCCAGCGCGGCGATATCCTGGGCCAGGGCTTCACGCACCGGGTAGAGCGCCACGTCGTCGCTCTCACGCAGGATCTGGTCGGTGGATTTCAGCAGTGTCAGTGCGCCGGTGGCGGTCTGCTCCATCAGCACACGCTGGTTGGCCAGGCGCAGCAGGTATTCCGCTTCCGCCAGCAGGAAGTCCTCGCGGGAGGTTTCCCGGGTGGCATTCACCTGTTTGATCGCATCGGTCAGGCGTTGCTGCAGCTGGGCGATATTCTGCTTGTCGGACTCGGCCTGGCTTTTCAGCGCGCCGAGGGTCTCGCTGACACCGCTGACACGGTCGGCGATCTGGGCGCGGGTGTTGGCCAGTTCGGTTTCGACCTGCTGGGCGATGGCGCCCTGGGAATTGGTGGTGCTCTGTTTCAGCTCCCAGCCCTGCCAGCAAAGATAGCCGACGCCACCGAGCGAAATCACCGACAGCAGCAACGCCAGTTTGCCGGGCCAGGTGGCTGGCTTTTTCGGCTCACTGGCCGGGGGTTGGGTGCCTGAACCACCCGCATCTCCACCTGCTGCCGCTGATGCACTGGGTTCGCTATCAGTGGCCTTGTTGCTGTCGGTGGAAGGAGTGGTTGCTGAGACTGTGGGCTTATCAGAGGAGGAGTCGCTGGCGGTGGTGTTTTCCGCTGCGCTGGTTTGTTCTTCAGTTTTCGACTCGGTTGCCAAGGTTTGCTCCTCGGGCTTGCGGGTATCGTTCATACCTTAGATTCCAGTCAGTCGGCAGGTCTTAACAGGTGGTTGAAAATCTCTCTGCGTTACTCGTTAACGCTTTTCAATACGCTGCTAAGGCGCGGATCATGGACGAGTCATCCGGTCCGTCCGCTATCCTGATTCGTGTAAAGCCCCGGGCTCTGGCGAGATCGGCGATCCGCCGGCTCGGAACGATCAATGCTGTTTCAAGTAGATCCGACTCTGCACCTGCAAGTTCCAACAGGTTATCCAGAGCCATGCCGCTGGTTATCAGAATAACGGATAATCGCTGTGCATAAATAGTACTTTTGATTTCCGCTTGGCTGTAGCGGGGACAAACGCGGCGATATAGATCAGCGTAGTCCACATCGGCACCGCGTGATCTGAGAGTCTCGGCGAGCAGCTCGCGACCGCCTTCTCCACGCAGGATCAGAAAGCGTTTTTCGGCGATATTCTCAAGTAGCGGGTCGGCCAGCAGTGCTTCGGAATCGAAGCCATTTTTGACGTGGTAAGCGTGAATCCCCAGCGACTCCAGCGTAGCAGCGGTGCCGGCGCCTATGGCCAGCCAGTCGATTCCCACCGGCAACTGCGGCCAATATTGATCGATCCACTGCTCGCCGATACGGGCGGCGTTGGGGCTGATAAAGATCACCCCGGCATAAAGATCGAGATCGAGGATACGCGCCTTGATCAGGTTGTAGGCGCCCCTGTCGCTCTCATCGATCGGTTCGATCTCGAGCAGTGGGAAGGGGATCGGTTCCCCACCCTGCTTCTGCAGTGCGTCGATCAGCCCCTCAGCCTGATGTGCCGGGCGGGTGACCAGCACCCGCAGCCCCGCCAGCGTCTGTTCAGCCACGCTCGGCATACACCTCTTTCAGAATATCCGCCGCGCCGGCGTCGAGCAGGCGCTCCGCCAGGGTGATCCCCAGCTGTTCTGCCTGATCCACCGGGCCGCGGATCTCGTCGCGCAGCACCAGGGTTCCGTCGGGGCGGCCCACCAGGCCGCGCAGCCAGATTTCACTGATATCGTCGTTGAGGGTGGCGTAGCAGCCGATCGGCACCTGGCAGCCGCCTTCGAGGCGACGGTTCATGGCGCGCTCGGCGAGTACGCGGTAAGCGGTTTCGGTGTGGTGCAGCGGCGTGATCAGGTCGATCAGTTCCTGGTCATCGCTGCGGCACTCGATACCCACCGCACCCTGGCCGCCAGCGGGCAGGCTCTCCTCGGCGGGCATCTCGTAGCGGATACGTTCGTTCAGTTCCAGGCGCATAAGACCTGCGGTGGCGAGGATAATGGCGTCGTAATCGCCGTTATCCAGCTTGCCAAGGCGGGTCTGCACGTTGCCGCGCAGGAATTTCACCTGCAGATCCGGACGGCGCTCACGCAGCTGAACTTCACGGCGCAGCGAAGAGGTGCCGACAACGGCGCCTTCGGGCAGCTCATCCAGGTGGTTGTAGTGGTTGCTGACGAAGGCATCGGTGGGGTTTTCCCGTGGGCAGATGACGGCCAGGCCGAGGCCTTCGGGAAACTCCATCGGCACATCCTTCATGGAGTGCACGGCGATATCCGCTTCGCCATCGAGCATGGCGTTTTCCAGCTCCTTGACGAACAGCCCCTTGCCGCCGATCTTCGCCAGAGGCGTATCGAGAATCTTGTCACCCTTGGACTGGATCTTCAGCAGCTCCACCTGGATACCGGGGTGGATGCGCTCCAGTTCAGCCTTGACGTATTCGGCCTGCCAGAGGGCCAGCAAGCTGCGACGGGTGGCGATGCGGATGGTTCTGCTCATGGGTGAATCCTTGTCAGGAGGCTTAGCCTCGCCAGGTGGAAATATAAGTGCGATCGAATGGCCGGCAGTTTAACAGAAAGCGGCCTGCGGATTGACTGATTCGCCTCAGCTCTGTGCCGGTACCCGGATCACCTGCTCCAGCTGTCGGGCCGCTTCACGCAGCTGGGGTTCAAACTTCAGTAGGTCCTCCAGCGAGCAGCGAATCACCGGAGCGTGGGTGAACAGGCAGGCCAGCAGGCGATCATTGGCGTCCTTGACCGGTACCGCCACCGCCACCATGCCGTCGATAAATTCCTCGTTATCCACAGCCAGCTGTTGCTGTTCTGTGTGAGCGAGCTCATCCATCAGTTCGGCAGGGTCGGTCAGCGTATTACGGGAGTACTGCTGTACCGGCAGCTTTTCGATCATCAGCTGGCGCTGGCTTTCCGGCAGGTTGGCGAGATAAAGCTTGCCGCTGGCGGTGCACCAGGTTGGGGTGTGGCTGCCGATCGGCAGGTTGATCTGCAGCGGCCAGTTGGTCTGGATGCGGTCGAAGTAGAGCATCTCGGTGCCATCGGGGATTGCCAGACCGCAGGTCTCTCCGATATGGCTGGACAGGTCCTCAAGAATGGCGCGGCGCTGCGCCTTGTAGCGTCCGGCGTAGATGATCCCCAGGGCCGCCTGGTGCAGACGGGCGCCGGGAATAACAAAGCCGCGCATATTGGTCTGCAGAAATCCCTCTTTCTCCAACGTCTGCACCAGTCGATGGCCGGTGGCCTTGGGAATGTCGAGCTGCTTGGCGAGTTCTGTGGGGGTCATCGGCTTGCTGGCGCTGGCGACCGCTTCGACGATCTCCAGCACACGGAGAATCGATGAGCCTTTCTCCCGTCGTGTGTTGGTCATGGGGTAGTTATCTGTCCATTACTGTGACTGCTGAGAAAGAGTATACAGGCTGTACCGGGTCTGAACATGGCCCGGAACGCAGCCTGGTTTGGCGACAGCGGCGCAAAAAAAACCGCCCGGTCAGGGCGGCAAAATCAGCGTACCAGGGGTACCACGCGATTCAGCAAAGCGTTGCTGTTGAGGGTTTACTTCATGGTCGGCATGGAGAACTCCGCGCCGGCGCGGATGCCGGTGGGCCAGCGGCGGGTGACGGTTTTCATCCGGGTAAAGAAGCGCACACCGTCGGAGCCATGCATGTTCAGCGGACCGAAGATGGAGCGCTTCCAGCCACCGAAGCAGTGGAACGCCATCGGTACGGGGATAGGCACGTTGATACCCACCATGCCAGCCTGCACGTTCTCCTCGAACTGGCGCGCGGTGTCGCCGTCGCGGGTGAACAGTGAGGTGCCGTTGCCGTATTCGTGATCGTTGATCAGCTGCAGCGCCTCATCGAAGCTCTGCGCTCTAACCACCACCAGCACCGGTCCGAAGATTTCCTCCTGATAGATGCGCATGCTGCGGGTGACGTTATCGAACAGGGTAGGTCCCACGAAGAAACCGTTCTCGTGGCCATCCACCTTGAAGTTACGGCCATCGACAACCAGGGTGGCACCCTCTTCGACGCCGGTATCGATATAGGAAAGAATCTTCTGTTGATGCTCGCGGCTCACCACGGGTCCCATATGCGGCTCAGGCTCTACACCGAGGCCCGGCCCCACCTTCATCTGACCGATCTCGGTTTTCAGCATCTCCACCAGGTTATCGGCCACCTCGTCACCGACGCAGACCGCGACAGAGATCGCCATGCAGCGCTCACCCGCTGAACCGTAAGCGGCCCCCATCAAAGAGCTGACCACCTGTTCCGGGTCGGCGTCCGGCATAACGACCATGTGGTTCTTGGCGCCACCGAGGGCCTGGCAGCGTTTGCCGTGGGCGGAAGCAGTGGCATAGATATATTCGGCGATCGGTGTTGAACCGACGAAGCTGACCGCCTGAACGCGCTCATCGGTGAGCAGTACATCCACCGCCTCCTTGTCACCGTTGACCACATTGAAGACACCTGCGGGCAGCCCCGCTTTGGCCAGCAGTTCGGCGATAAACAGCGGTGCGCTCGGATCCTTCTCCGAGGGTTTCATCACGAAGGTGTTCCCGCAGGCGATCGATACCGGGAACATCCACATCGGTACCATCGCCGGGAAGTTGAACGGGGAGATACCGGCACAGACGCCCAGCGGCTGCATCAGCGAGTCGGAATCGATATTGCGGCCCACGTTGAGCGAGTGCTCGCCTTTCTGCAGATGCGGTATGCCGCAGGCAAATTCGACCACTTCCATGCCGCGGGTGATCTCGCCTTGGGCATCGGAAAATACCTTGCCGTGCTCGGCGGTGATCAGCTCGGCCAGTTTGTCGCGGTTCTGATCCAGCAGCTCCTTGAACTTGAACATCACCCGGGCGCGTACCACCGACGGTGTCTTGGACCACTCGGTGAAGGCGGCCTGGGCGGCGGCTATGGCGCCACGGGTTTCATCCGCGGTGGATAGCGTCAGGGTGCCGCTCTGCTCGCCGGTGGCGGGGTTGAAAACCGGCTGGGTGCGGCCGGATTCGCTGGCAACAGGGGTGTTGTTGATAAAGTTGGTCAGGGTGCTCATTTTGAAACTCCGTTAGTTGTTCTTGTTCGCTTGAGTAAGACTGAGGTCGATCACTGCTGGTGCCAGACGGCGGCATACAGCTCGATCAGTTCGGCAACACTGGGTACCCGCGGGTTATTGCCCGGGGAGCCCGATGCCAGCGCCTGTTCCGCCATGGTTTCGCGCAGCTCGAAATAGCGCGCTTCATCGATGCCAAAGTCTGCAGGACTGGGCACCTGGAGCTCCGTGTTCAGTGCGCGTAGTTCGGCGATGAGCTTCTGGTTTGCCGTGGCGGTGTCGTCGCCCGGTTCGGCGGCGCCGATGGCGCGTGCGCAGTCAGCGTAGCGCTCGGCCGCGCTGTCCAGGGAGAAAGCGGTGACGGTGGGCAGCAGCATGGCGTTGGAGAGGCCGTGAGGTACGTGGAAAAAGGCACCGATGGGGCGGCTCATGCCGTGCACCAGGGCGACAGAGGCTGCGGAAAAAGCCACGCCGGCCAGGGTTGAGCCGAGCATCATCGCTTCGCGTGCTTCCCGGTCATTGGGGTTGTGGTAGGCACGGCGCAGGTTCGGGCCGATCAGTCGCATGGCCGCCAGCGCCTGGCTGTCGCTGTAGGGATTGGCCTTGGCGCTGACGTAGGCCTCGATGGCGTGGGTCAGCGCATCGATACCGGTATCGGCGGTGACGCGGGCCGGCACCGAGATGGTCAGTTCGTAATCCACCAGCGCCGCCGCCGGCATAAAGCCAAGCCCGACACAGAGCATTTTTTCATCCTTGTCGGCATCGGTGATGATGGTGAAACGGGTTACCTCGGAACCGGTACCGGCGGTGGTGGGGATGGCGATAACCGGAAGTCCCTGCTCGCTGACATCACGAGGGAACTTGTAATCGCGCATCTGACCGCCGAATTTGCCCAGAATCGAGATCGCCTTGGCGGAGTCGATGGGGCTGCCACCGCCGAGGGCGATGATCGAGTCGTAGCTGCCGCCCTTCACTTTATCCACACCGGCGATGATCGATGCCTCGGTAGGTTCCGGCAGAGTATCGGCGAACAGGTCGCTGTCCAGTCCCGCCGTTGTCAGCACCGCCCGGAGTTTATCCACATAACCCAGTTGGACCATCATTGGGTCGGTGACGATCAACGGGTTTTTGCATCCCAGCGCGGCCAGTATTTCCGGGGCCTTGGCGCTGGCTCCGGCGCCCACTTCCAGCAGGCGAGGCAGAATGATTCGGTTGCTCATAGGTGTTCTCCGGAAATAGTCAGTTGGCGTAAGCCATGGAGGGCAGCCAGGTCACGATCTGGTGCCAGTAAAAAACGATCGCCAATCCCACCAATTGCAGTGCGATAAAGGGTAGTACGCCACGGTAGATGGTGCCGACGCTAATCCCCTCTGGAGCGACCCCCTTCATATAGAAAAGGGCGAAGCCCACCGGCGGAGTCAGGAAAGAGGTCTGCAGGCAGACCGCGAATAGGATGGTGAACCAGACCAGGTCAAAGCCGAGGCCAGCGACTACCGGTGCCACCAGCGGCAGAATGATCAGGGTCAGTTCGATCCAGTCGAGGAAGAAGCCGAGCACAAAGGTGGCCAGCAGGATGCAGATCACGATACCGGTGGGGCTGAATGGCAGGCCGGTCAGTGCCGCCTCGATCAGCTCGTCACCGCCCAGGCCGCGCAGGACCAGCGAGAACGCGGTGGCACCCAGCAGCAGTGCGAAGATAAATGCCGTGGTCTTGGTGGTTTCACGGCAGACTTCGTAGAGCACCTGCAGGTTGACCCGCTTTTTCACCACCGCGAGCAGGGTTGCCCCTGCAGCTCCTACGCCTGAGGCTTCGGTGGGGGTGGCAATACCGGCGAAGATAGAGCCGAGCACGGCCAGGATCAGCCCCGCCGCCGGCAGCACGGTGAGAAAGACCCGGGCGATCAGCAGCGGTGTGACCGGTTCAGCATTATCAGGTGCGGGCGCGGCACCAGGCCGCAGCAGGCCCACACAGAAGATGTAGCCGATATAGAGCGCAGCGAGCAGCAGACCCGGGAGCAGCGCACCCAGAAACAGATCGCCAACAGAGACTCCGATACGGTCACCCATCATCACCAGCATGATACTGGGGGGGATCAGGATACCGAGTGTACCGGTGGAGCAGACGGTGCCGCAGGCCAGTTCGTGGCTGTAGCCCTGGCGCATCATCATCGGGATACCCAGCAAAGCGAGAAGTACTACCGATGCGCCGATAATACCGGTGGACGCCGCCAGCAGCAGGCCGACAAAGGTGACGGTGATCGCCAGACCACCGCGGACCCGGCCGAACAGGCGTACCAGATTGGTCATCAGGTCTTCAGCGATACCGGAACGGTCCAGCATCAGGCCCATGAAGACGAACATCGGCAGGGCCACCAGCACCCAGTTGGTCATTACATTCCAGATGCGCGGAACCACGATAGAGACGTAATCCCAGTCGACACCGATCCAGGCATCCCAGACCTGATCTGCAATCATCGACAGGACAGCGAAGATCAGCGCGACACCGCCGAGTACCCAGGCCACAGGAAAGCCGGAGAACAGCAGGACGATAAAGCTGGCGAACATGGTAATAGCGAGAATCTCATTGATCTCCATGAGCGTTCTCCTTAGCGGTGCCATGCAGGGCGTTTGGGAATCCGAACAGCAGGGCGCAGATGCGGCTCAGTCGGGAGCAGACGGCGATCAGCAGCAGGGCAAAGCCCAGGATGAGGAAGCCCTTGATCAGCCAGCGATAGGGCAGGCCACCCGGCGCCATGGATACCTCGTTCATCTCGAAGGAGTACTGGACGAAAGGGATGGCGTACCAGAGCACGGCGACTGCGAACGGTAGCAGCAGAAACAGTATGCCGAGCAGCTCTATAACAGCCTGGGCTTTCAGACCGAGTCGCTCATGCACCAGGTCGACACGAACGTGGTCGTCGAGCACGTAGCAGAAGGAAAGCCCCACCAGCCAGCCGATGGCGTATAGATGCCACTGCAGTTCCTCCAGCTCGATATAACCCTCGCCGAAGGCGTAGCGCAGTACCACGTTGGTCAGGATCACCAGCATCAGTGCCACCCAGCTCCAGTGCGCCACTGAAGCTACGCCACAGATCAGGCGGTCGAAGGCGCGTGAAAGCCGGGTACGAGGCAGCTCGGTGTGGTGAACGAACTGCTCCAGGTCCACATGCTCGGGTGCCCGACGTACTGGCACATCGGTGCTATCGTGGACAGCCGCCTGTGTTGTCAGTTGATTCATGTCTCGACTCCGTCAGTCAGAGCCGGAACGGGGATCCCCGTTCCGGGTGGAGGTGAGGACTGAGGTTAGAGGGAACCCAGCTCTTTCCACTGGTCGTAACCCTGACGGAAGTTCTGCATGGAGTCGTAGACCTCCTTGAACATCGGGTCTGTGGCGGAGGTTTCCTGCATCACCTCCGACGTGGCGTTCTGCAGTGCCTCCATCAATGCGGGGCTGAGACGATGCGGTGTGACTCCTTTGCCTTCAAATTTCGCCAGCTCAGCGCCCTGGAGTGATTCGCTGTAGGCCAGGCCACGGAAGGTGGCTGCGGTACAGGCGGTCTCGATCAACGCCTGTTTCTGTTTGCTCAGCCCGTTCCAGATATCGGTGTTCACAACGAGGTGGCTGGCGGTGAACGGCTGATGCCAGCCAGGGAAGTAGTTGTGCTTGGCGACCTTTTCGAAGCCAAGCATCTCGTCGATGGCGGGGGTGGCAAACTCGGTGGCATCGATGGCGCCTTTCTCCAGAGCGGGGAAAATCTCGCCGCCAGGAATGACGGTGACCGAGGCGCCAAGCTTCTGCAGCACCTTGCCGCCAAGCCCTGCGAAACGGATCTTCAAACCCTCCAGATCTTCAGGGGTGTTGACCTCGTTACGGAACCAGCCTGCCGTCTCTGCACCGGTGATCGAGCAGAGGATCGGGTGAACGTTGTGCGGGGCATAAAGTTTTTCGGCCAGCTCATGACCGCCTCCCTCATACCACCAGGAGCTGTAACCCAGTGGGTCCATACCGAAGGGAACCGCTGCAAACAGGGCCGCTGCGGGCATCTTGCCCTGGTCGTAAGCCAGCCAGGCGTAGCCGGCAGGAATCTGCTTGTTCTTTACCGCTTCGGTGATGCCAAAGGAGGGAACGATCTTACCCGGCTCGTAGACCTTGATCTGCGCCTCGCCGCCGCTGGTTTCCTTCAGCGACTCCTCCACCAGACGAATCGGATTGCCCAGGCCCGGCCAGTTGGTGTTGAACACCGCCTGAACTTTCCACCTTACCGGTTCATCGGCGGCCAAAGCCTGGGTGCTCAGACTGGCTGCCAGTACTGCCCCGGCGAGCAGGGGAAAAGAGTGGTTGGCAAGGCGGGTGTGGCGTTTGTTAAAGCGTTTCATAAACGATCCTTATTTTTATTTTGAGACGTTTTGTCTCGTTATAGATAGGATCTGTGTTTTGGTTGGTCAAATAAAATGAGACAAAAAGTCTCAAATTAATACTAAAGTATTATCTTTGTTGTAGGCTGGCAGGTGATCGGAAAAGGATCTGAAAAGCGGTGTCGCGGTTTCTGCCAAACAGGTGGGAAAGGCCTGTATAATCCCGCCATCGACATTCACAGGCCCGGAAAGCGGGCCGACAAAGCGCCAACGAGGTATGGGGTATGAGCAAAGAGACCAATCAGCAATGGGGTGGCCGTTTCAGCGAGCCGACGGACGCATTTGTCGCGCGTTTCACCGCGTCTGTGGACTTCGATCAGCGCCTCTACAAGCAGGATATCCAGGGCTCGATCGCACATGCTCGTATGCTGGAAAAGGTCGGCGTACTGACCGAGAAAGAGCGCGATGACATTATCCGTGGTCTCGGTGAGATCCGTATCGAGATCGAGCGCGGCGACTTCGCCTGGTCCGTCGCGCTGGAAGATGTCCATATGAACATCGAAGCGGCACTGACCAAGAAGATCGGCATCACCGGTAAGAAGCTGCACACCGGCCGTTCCCGCAACGACCAGGTGGCCACCGATATCCGTCTCTACATGCGTGATGAGATCGACCTGGTACTGGCCGAGATCAGCCGCCTGCAGCAGGGGCTTCTGGATCTGGCAGAGAAAGAAGCCGATACCATCATGCCGGGCTTCACTCACCTGCAGACTGCCCAGCCGGTGACCTTCGGTCACCACCTGCTGGCCTGGTTCGAGATGCTGAGCCGCGACTACGAGCGTTTCGCCGACTGCCGCAAGCGCGTCAACATCATGCCGCTGGGCGCCGCTGCGCTGGCTGGTACCACCTATCCGATCGACCGTGCCTACACCGCTGAACTGCTGCAGTTCGACGCACCGGCGGGTAACTCCCTGGATGCGGTCTCCGATCGTGACTTCGGTATCGAGTTCTGCGCCGCGTCCAGCCTGCTGCTGATGCACATGACGCGTATGTCCGAAGAACTGGTGCTCTGGACCTCCGCTCAGTTCAATTTCATCAACCTGCCGGACCGCTTCTGCACAGGCTCATCCATCATGCCGCAGAAGAAAAATCCGGACGTACCCGAGCTGGTGCGCGGCAAGAGTGGCCGTGTCTACGGTCACTTGATGTCACTGCTGACGCTGATGAAGTCCCAGCCGTTGGCGTACAACAAGGACAATCAGGAAGACAAAGAGCCGCTGTTCGACGCTGTTGATACCGTAAAAGGCTGTCTGCGTGCCTTTGGCGATATGATCCCTGCCATCGAATCCCGCAAGGAAGAGATGCGTGAAGCGGCTCGCCGCGGCTTCTCAACGGCTACCGACCTGGCGGATTACCTGGTTCGCAAGGGCGTGGCGTTCCGTGATGCCCACGAGATCGTCGGTCTCTCCGTGGCCTATGGCATCGAGCACAAAAAGGATCTGTCCGACATGACCCTGGATGAACTCAAACAGTTCTCCGATACCATTGAGCAGGACGTATTCGACGTTTTGACACTGGAAGGTTCGGTGGCAGCACGTAATCATATCGGCGGTACGGCTCCGGACCAGGTTCGCGCTGCCGTCGACCGGGGGCGCGACCTGATCGCAGCGCGGGGCGAATAAGCCTTCGCTGATCCCCCGATAACAAGAATAAAAACAGTTCGGGGGATACACAGGGATGGATCAGCGTCTCAAGGTACTGAGCGCAGGCATACTTAGCCTGATAGTGACGGTGGGCGTGGCACGTTTTGCGTACACGCCGCTGTTGCCGGTGATGCTGCAGCAGACCTTTCTCGATACCTCTGGCGGCGGCTGGCTCGCCAGTTTCAACTATATCGGCTACCTCGCTGGAGCTCTCGCGGCGGCCGCCGTTCCCAATCTTCGCCTTAAAGACCAGCTCTACCGGCTCTGCCTGGTGCTGGCTGTAGTCACCACCCTGGTGATGCCGTTAAGCGAAAACTATCTGGTCTGGTCGATTCTGCGCCTGATTGCAGGTTTCAGTGCCGCCGGCGGCCTGCTGCTGGCCAGTGCGCTGATTCTTAACTGGCTGATCCGCCACGGTTATCGCTCCGAACTGGGTGTGCACTTTATCGGCATGGGCGCCGGTATCGCCTTCTGCTCAGTGGTGGTGGAGTTGTTCAGTGCGCTTAACCTTGATTGGAGTCAGCAGTGGACGGGCTTCGCGCTGCTGGCGCTGCTGCTGGCGGTACCGGCCTGGCGCTGGATGCCAAGGCCGGATCTCAGTGGAATGACAACCAGCGGCCAGCAACTGGTGGATCAACCGCCAAGCCGGCGCTTCAACTGGCTGTTGCTGGCGGCCTATTTCTGTGCCGGCTGGGGCTATGTGATCAGCGCCACTTTCATTGTGGATATCGTGCAGCGGCAACCGGGTCTTGAGAGCAGCGGCAACTGGGTGTTCCTGGTGTTGGGACTGGCGGCGGCGCCGGCCGTGATCGTCTGGGACAAGGTGGCGCGCAGGACCGGCTATGTTCCCGCGCTGTTGCTAGCCTACGTGGCTCAACTGCTGGGCATCCTGATGCCGGCATTGTCGCCGACGCTGGCTGGCGCGATGACCGGCGCGGTGCTGTTTGGCGCCAGTTTTATCGGTGCCGTCGGTCTGGTGCTGACCCTGGCGGGGCGCTTTTATCCAACCAAACCTGCGAAACTGATGGGGCGTATGACGCTCTCCTACGGTCTGGCGCAGATTATCGCACCGGCGATTACCGGCACGCTGGCCGAGCGACTGGGTAACTATAATCTTGGACTCTATATCGCCGCGGGCGTGGTGGCGCTGGGCGCTGTGCTGATGGCGCTGCTGTGGCGCCTGGAACAGGAGGAGCCGGCGCTGCAACGACTCTGAAAGAGTCGGGAATCAGATGCGCAGCGCCGGTTAAGTCGATCAGTCGAGGGTGATGTCGACCATCAGATCGGAAGCGATCGCCTCCAGTTTGTCCTGCAGCTCATCCAGATCCACCGGGCTCGGTACCAGCAGTTCGGCACTGGCCTTGAACAGCTGCTCGCCGGACATGGAGCCGGAGACGAGCTCCGTCTGCATCTTGTGAACATTGATCTGCATGCTCGCCAGTGCACGGGAGATATCGCGCACGATACCGGTTTTGTCATGGCCGACCAGGTCCAGGGTGACGGCACGGGTGTTGGCGGCAGTGGCGGCATCTTCACTGCGTTCGATGCTTACCTTGAGGCCCTGGTTTTCAAGCCCTTTCAGGGCTGTGGTCAGTGCTTCCTCCTGCTCAGCGGGAACCTGAATAATCAGTACCCCCGCGAACTGTCCTCCCAGGCGAGACATACCCGATTCCAGCCAGTTACCCTGGTGCTCGGCGATGGTGCTGGAGAGCAGGCCAACCAGGCCCGGTTTGTCGCGGCCGATAAAACTCATTACCAGAGATGTCATTAGAGGGGGCTCCATGTAGGCTAGTGTTGCCGCGCAAGCGGCGTGCTGCTGTCGTTTTGTGTGTTTCTGTCGTTATTAATGTATTAAAACCTGGGCATCTCTTGCGCACCAGATTCTGCATCGGCTTCTTCACCCGATCCTGAACAAGAGTATAAACAACTATGGACGGTATTCTCACGGCTCTCTGGCCAGTCTTTGCCCTGTTGGTGATCGGTTACCTGGCAAGACGTTACGATTTTCCCGGTGCGGCGTTCTGGCCTCCGGCGGAGAAAGCCACCTATTTCGTGCTTTTCCCTTCGCTGCTTGTTAGCCGCCTGAGCCAGGCGGATCTGGCGTCGGTGCAGTCGTCTTTGCTGGTGACGGCGGTGCTGTCCATGTTGCTGATACTGTCACTGCTGGTGTTGTTGGTGCGTCCATTGTTGGGTGTGGGCAACGCCCAATTCACCTCGGTCTATCAGGGTAGCCTGCGCTTTAACACCTATGTGGCACTGGCGGTCAGCGCCGCGTTGATGCCGGAACAGGGGGTGGTGCTGGCGGCAGTAATGACCGCGGTAATGATTCCGACGCTGAACCTGCTCTGCGTGCTGGTGTTTGCCTGGTTTGGCGAAAGCCGGCCAACGCTCAAGGGAGTGCTGAAAACACTTTCACGTAACCCGCTGATCCTCGCCTGTCTGTTCGGCATAGCGCTGAACCTGAGTGGTATCGGATTGCCGGCTCCGGCACGTCCGGTGCTGGGTCTGCTAGGGGGGATGGCACTGCCGCTGGGCCTGCTGGCGGTGGGGGCGGCGCTGAATCTGCGGGTGCTCAAACACAGCGGACCCGCGGTGATCGCTGCGAGCCTGATCAAACTGCTGATCTGCCCGCTGATCGCTTTTGCGCTGGCCAGGCTGTTTGGTCTGTCTGAGCCGGCAGCCCTGGTACTGCTGATCTTCGCATCGGTGCCCACGGCGACCGCCGCTTATATTCTGGCGCGTCAGCTTGGCGGTGATGCGGAGCTGATGGCCAACATCATCACCACTCAGACCCTGATTTCGTTACTCTCCATGCCGCTGGTATTGATGCTCCTGGCCTGAGACTGGGCGCGTTAATCCGTGGTTTTGTGTGTAAGATTTTTGAGCCGGTTGACACGGAGCCACTAGCGTCCGTTTTATTAGCTAACCGTTATTTAGGCCGGAAAGGTTAGGGAACGGTATAAATGTGTTGAGTAACGACATGTTTTTGGATGGAAGTTGACATTTATCCACCGTTCTCTGTCGGATCTGTTGCATTTTTTTCCAGCTGTGGAACACTAGCGCTCGATCACTGTCACAAAGTTGTTAACATTCGTGGAAGGCCCGTCGTAATTGGCCTGGCGCCTTTCGTTATATGGCAGCTCTAAAAATTGGAACAATCCATCAAATGAAGAAGAGTCCCGATCTGGTTCTTGTTCTGGTCCTGGTGTTTGTCGTTGGTGCTTTGATGACCGGCGTTTCCCAGACAGACCTGCAGCTTACCTCTCTGGTGCAGCAGGCGTTCAATAGCTAGACGGACTGACGGCGAAGATAATTCGCCCTGTCGGTCACTATTCCGAACAGCGGTACATCCCAGGGTTGTACCGGTAGCTCCCCGACTCTCTGAAATTCATGCGCCAGCCCGATTAGCCGGGCGCCTTTGATCCCTTTTCCCTTGAGTTTGTAGCTGAAGGTGCGGTCATAAAAACCGCCGCCCATGCCCATCCTGTTGCCATCCGCATCAAATGCCACCAGTGGCAGCATTACCAGATCCATTGCCCAGGCCGGGCGTCGCGGATGTTTCTGCAGCGAAGGCTCGGGAATACCAAAGCGGTTAGGGCTCATGCGGGTATTCGGCGTGTAGTGGATAAACCAGAGCCGGTTGTGGCGGATCGGGTGCAGTACCGGCAGATAAACCGCTTTGCCCATTTTCCAACAGAGCTCTATCAGCGGAGTCGGGTCGATCTCACCGTCATTAGGCAGGTAAAGGGCGATATGCCGTGCTCTGAGAAACCAGAGTTGATTACGGATGCGGTTGCGTACACCGATAGCGGCTTCGCGCTGCTGTGTCGGGCTGAGACTGCGACGTTGGCGACGCATCTGCTGGCGCAGTGCGCGTTTTTCCGCGGGCGTGTTGTTCAAGGTAGGGCCTCCCAGGATGCCGACATCGGTTGTGGCCCTGAACCCAAAGGTTCAGGTCGAGGATGTCAGCAGATATATCAGGCTTTCCGGTAACCGGACATGCACACAACACCTGCTTTCCACCCTCTGGGTAGTGCTTATCGGCTCGAGGGACTTAACCGACTAGCGAACACCCCAGGAAGTGAATCTATTATACCGCTGCAGGTATGAATGTCAGCTCTTGCAATTTTTTAAGCTTTTGCTAAGAGCGCTCTATTCGTTTGAAATATAACGATTAAAAATGACTATGAGAGTTTTTCAGGCGTCATTTTTGGAAGTGTCACCGACATCTCCTGCGTCCCTTTCAAGGGAGCGGTCGATCTTGCTGCCTAGACGCTTGAGCTGCATCTCCAGGTTACGGCGGCTGTCGGCATTACTTTTGATCAGTTCGTGGGAAACATTCAGCGCCGCCATCACGGCGATACGCTCAAGGCCAACGATCTTGCCGCTGGACTTGATCTCCCGCATCTTGCTATCGAGATAATCCGCCGATGCCAGTAGCTCCGCTTCGGCGCCATCCGGACAGCTGATGGTGTATTCCTTGTCGAGAAGCTTTACGGTAACGGTACGTGCGTCCTTACTCATGATTGCTGCTCCAGTGCTTTGAGGCGCGAAATCATGCCTTCCACCTTATCGCGGGTCTGGTCATGCAGCTGCAGAAGCTGTGCGCGTTCTTCGCGTAGCTTGCCGGTCTGGTCACGCAGATAGCGGTTTTCCTGCTCCAACTGATCGAGTTTACCGAGTAGCAAATCGATCTTCTGTTCCAGTGCGTTGAAGTAGTGTTCTGACATGCCCCTGACCTTTGTGACTTACCGGCGCTCTCCGGGGGGAGACTCCCGTCAGGGCGACTATAAACAGCGCTAACCGGAGGGTCAATCGGCGTCAGGCCTGATTGCGCCGCTGTTTAAGCTTGCTCTGATTGAGAGGGGGTGGCATGTTTAACCAACGTTCTACTTGATCGTACAGGGAAAGTTTATTCAGTGTCGCGAATACACCTCATCCTTCTGATGTTCTGGGTTCTGCTGGCGCGATCGGTTCTGGCTGCCGATCCACAGGTGGTGCTGACGGAAAGAGAAGCTGCCTATGTCGCCGCCGGTAAGCCGGTCAGCATGGCTGCCATGTACGATTTTGTGCCCTTTTCCTTTATTGATAAGGGGGAGCTGCGCGGTTTTGTGCCGGAGCTGGTCGAGATCATCGAACAGAAAACCGGCCTGGATATAAAACTAGGCACCGGCGAGTGGTCCAACAACCTGCGCATGCTCGAAGAGCGTCAGATCGATGCTATCTCCGATATCTCCTTCAAGCCTGAACGCACGCCGTTCACTCTCTATACGACACCCTATTTTGAAATTCCCACCGTGGTATTCACCCGCAAGGAGTTTGGTGATTACAACGGTCTGGCAGATCTGTCCGGTAAACGGGTCGGCGTGCTGCGTAACATCTTTTATCTGCGCGAGCTGCGCACCCAGGCGGATCTGGATATCCGCGAATATGAAGATTACGCCACGCTGATCAGCGCCCTGGCCTATGGCGAGATCGACGCCGCGATCCAGAACCTGACCTCCGGCTATCACTACGCGTCGACCAACGCCTATACCAACATCAAGGTGGCGGGTGAGTTCCAGTTGCGTAACGTGGGGCGTGAGGATCTGCGCTTTGGCGTACAGCCGGAACAGCCCCTGCTGCGTTCCATCATTCAGAAGGGTATGGATGCCATTACGGCGGATGAGTGGGAGGCGCTGATCGACCGCTGGATGGGGCGCGCATCGATGGGCTTTATCCGCAAGGCCCGTACCGTGGCGCTAACGCCGAGCGAACGCGAGTTCGTCAAGCAGAACCCGGTGATCAGGGTGCATAACGAAAGCAATTTCGAGCCCTACAACTTTTTCGAAAACGGCCGTCCACGTGGTCATTCCGTAGACCTGATCCAGCTATTGGCCGACAAGGTGGGGCTGGAGGTGAACGTGGTGTCCGGTTTGAGCTGGGACGAATACCTGCAGATGATGCGTGAGGGCCGCCTCGATGTGATGATGAATATCGTCTATAGCGAAGAGCGCGACACTTACCTTGAGTTTACCCGCCCCTATGTACGCCAGGTGCAGGCGTTGTATCGGCGTGATTCGACGCCGGCTATCGCCAGCTTCGATGAGCTGAAAAAGAAAACGCTGGTGCTGCCGGATGGCTTTTATATGTATGACCGGCTCAGCAGTCAGCCGGGCATGAAGGTCATTCCCTCCACCGACAGTCTCGACTCGCTGCTTAAGGTCAGCACGGGAACGGCGGATGCTACCATCGAGCTGATGACGGTGGCGGACCACCTGAGCCAAAAATACGGCGTCCCTGGGCTGATCAGCCAGAGTACGCTAGACATCGATGGGGGGGATCCGCTGTCGCTGCGGATCGCCGTGCGTGAGGATCAGCCGCAGCTGCGCGATATTCTGCAGCGGGCCATGGACAGTCTTACCGAAGAGGAGAAAAGGGGGCTGCAGCAGAAGTGGCTTTCCAGTGCCGCTTCCCCGGCCAGCTACGTGCACCTGCGCGGTGAAGAGCTGGAATGGCTGGAGTCCCGCACTGCCGTCAAGGTTTGCGTGCGCCGCGATAACCTGCCGCTGGAGCATATCGGTGAGGACGGCAAGAAGATCGGCGCTTTCGCCGATCTTCTGGAGATTCTGCGTAACAACTCCGGTATCAGCTTCCGTATCGAAGCGGCGGACAGTTACAAACAGGCGTTGGCCGCGCTGGAGAGCCGGCGCTGTGACCTGGTGGCCACCTCGCCCTTACTGCAAGAGCGCGATGACCTCTCTTTTACCCAGCCACTGTTCACCAGTCCGCTGGTGGTCGCTACCGGGCCGGATGAGATGTTTTTCAGCGATCTGGAACAGCTAAAAGGGCGCACCCTGGGGCTGGTTGAGGGAGGCGAGGTTCAGCAGTTTTTACGTGATCTGGGATCGGATGTGGAGCTGCGTGGGTATGAGGATCTGGAAGCTGCACTGACCGCGCTGAACGAGGGTGAGATCTATGGCGTGGTCGACAGCCTGCCGGTCTTGGGGCGGGAACTGAACCGTCGAGTCTACGGCGAACTGAAAATCTCCGGTCAGTTGGACTCCCGCTACGCGCTACGCATGGCGATGCGTGCCGACGATGTGATCCTCAACCGGATCATGAACAAGACGCTGGCGTCGGTCAGCGATGAGCAACGTGAGACCATCGCCAACCGCTGGCTGCAGATAGGCCCCTTGAAAGAGAGCACCGATTACCGCCTGCTGGCGCAGACCTCGCTCGGTGCAGCGCTGCTGCTGGGTGTGATCCTGGTGTGGAATCGCAAGCTGGCGCGCCTGAATAACCGGATTCGGGAGAGCAACGATCAGCTGCAGCAGGCCCACGAAGAGCTGACGGTGAAAAACCGGATGTTGGAGCAGCTATCGGTTACCGATCGTCTGACCCGGCTGAAAAACCGGCTGTTTATCGAGCAGCTGTTCGAGCGTGAAGTGGAACAGGCGGAAAAGGGTGGGCCGGGCTTCGCGGTGTTGCTGCTCGATATCGACCACTTCAAGGAGGTCAATGATCGCTTTGGCCACGATGCCGGCGATCAGCTGTTGACCGATTTTGCAGCGGTGCTCAGGGGCGGTTGCCGCCAGCAGGACTCCATTGCCCGTTGGGGTGGTGAGGAGTTTATGGTGGTTTGCCCTGACACCAGTATCGATGATGCGGAGCAGCTGGCACAAAGGCTTGCGGAAAATGTGCGCAGCCATGCCTTCCCGGTGGCAGGGGCTCGCACCGTCAGTATCGGTGTGGCGGCCTGGCGCCTGGGCGATACTCAGAAAAGTATCAGTCTGCGTGCGGACCAGGCGCTCTATCGTGCCAAGGACCTGGGTCGTGATCGGGTGTGTGTGCAGCACTGATGCCGGCTTGCGTGGCCCTGTATCCGCTGAGGTGCTAGCATATCTCCTTATCTGAATACCCAAAGCGGGTCGCGCTGTCGGCCCGCTATCCCTCTGACCAACAGAATGTATCCTGACCATGACCCGCGAAGATGCCGCAGTTGAACTGCCCGATTTCGATATTGTCGCCAACCTGTTGATCGAGGAAGGTGTACTGGCCGTATCCCCGGCCGAACTGCACGGCTTGCTGGCCGGTCAGCTGGCCGCCGGTGCCCGCTTTGATGCCGATACCCTGCTGCGGGTGTTCCTGGAACTGATGGACGTCAGTGCACTGAAGCAGGAAACCACTAAGCTGGGCCTCATCGAGCTTTATCAGCGCACCCTGGCTCAGTATGAGTCGGATGACTTTGATTTTGCCCTGCTGCTGCCGGATGACGACCAGATGCTGGCGCAGCGCGCTGAAGCACTGGGTAGCTGGTGCAGCGGATTTCTGAGCGGCTTTGGCCTGCATACGCAGAAGTCTCAGAAGCTGTCTGCTGAAGCGAAGGAAGGGCTGCAGGATCTGGCGCAGATCGCCCAGATCGCGGCTGATACCGATGCAGACTCCGACGAGGATGAAGCGGATCTGATGGAGGTACAGGAATATGTCCGCACCGCGGCGATGCTGATGTTCAATGAATGCAATCGCGTGCCGGAAGCGGAAGCCGAGGCCACCAAGCAGACGCCGCCGACACTGCACTGACGCGGCTCCCTGTAGTGAAATCATCGCCAGCACTGACATTATCGAAAGGACACTGCTCTACCATGAAAATCAGTCAGCAATGCTTTGCCAACCGCCGTCGTCGCCTGCTGGATGCGCTGCCGAAAGATAGCGTCGCACTGGTGGCCGGCTCCAGCCTGGTCACCCGTAACCGCGATGCGGAATTTCCGTTTCGTCAGAACAGTGATTTCTACTACCTGACTGGCTTCAACGAGCCCGACGCGCTGTTGTTGCTGCGCCCCGGTCGTGAAGCGGGCGAAGTGGTGCTGTTTTGTCCACCCCGCGATCCCGCCATGGAGATCTGGACCGGTTACCGCGCAGGCCCTGAGGGCTGTGTCGAGCGTTTCGGTGCTGATGAGGCGTTCGATCACGATGAACTCGATGAGCGTATTCCGGAACTGCTTGATGGCGCTCGCCGTCTTTACTACGCGGTGGGTAGTGACGAGGTGCTGGACTCCCAGGTGATGGGCTGGCTCAACGCCGGTCGCGCCAAGTCCCGTCTCGGCGCGGAACCGCCGGAAGAGCTGGTGCTGCTGGATAACCTGATCCACGAGATGCGGCTGTTCAAGGATGAGGAAGAGCTAGCGGTGATGCGCCACGCCGCGGCGATCTCCGCGGAGGCTCATTGCGAGGCGATGCGTCTGGCGGCTCCCGGCCGTTATGAATATGAGCTGGAAGGCAAAATCATCAGCCACTGCATGAGTGCCGGTGCGCGTTTCCAGGCCTACAGCCCCATCGTCGGCGCTGGCGCCAACGGCTGCATCCTGCACTACATCGAAAACGATGCGCAGATGCAGGATGGCGATCTGATTTTGATCGATGCCGGCTGCGAGGTTGATTGCTACGCCAGCGATATTACCCGTACCTTCCCGGCCAGTGGCCGCTTCAGCGAAGAACAGCGTGCTCTGTATGACCTGACCCTGAGCATCAACGAAGCCTGTATCGAGCTGGTCAAACCCGGTCTGCCCTGGAACGAGGTACATGACCTGTCGGTGCGTATGCTGACCGAAGGCCTGGTTGAGCTCGGACTGCTGCAGGGCGAGGTCGACGCGCTGATCGAAGCGGGTGCTTACCGCGAATTCTACATGCACCGCATCGGCCATTGGCTCGGTATGGATGTGCATGATGTGGGTAACTACAAGGTGGATGGCGAATGGCGTCCGCTGCAGCCGGGCATGGTAATGACCATCGAGCCGGGAATCTATGTCTCGCCACAGAATGAGAATGTTGAGCCGCGCTGGCGCGGTATCGGCATCCGCATTGAGGATGATGTGGTGGTCACCGAAGGTGGCTGTGAAGTGCTGACCGGCGGCGTGCCGAAACGCGCCGACGAGATCGAGGCGCTGATGGCGCAGGGGTAAAACAGACGATGCGTGACGACTCTGAGCGCGGGAATGACCCAGTGGATAACTATGATCTGGTGATTGTCGGCGGCGGCATGGTGGGTGCGAGCCTGGCCTGTGCCCTGCTGCCGGTGGCCCGTGAGCTGAAGCTGCGTGTGGCAGTGGTAGAGGCCGAGCAGATGCCCGCCCCGGGCGAGCCGGTGTTTCAGCCCAGCTACGATGCACGCTCCACTGCGCTGGCCTATGGTGTGCGCGCCCCGTTCGAACGTATGGGTATCTGGCAGCAGTTGGTAGAGCATCTGACGCCGATTGAGCATATTCACGTATCCGACCGCGGCCGTTTTGGTGTGACGCGCCTTGATGCCGAGCGCGAGAATGTCTCCGCGCTGGGCTATGTGGTGGAAAATCACTGGCTCGGCCAGGTGCTGTTGAGTCGTCTGGCACAGCATGGCGCCCCTGAGATCGACTTTATCGCTCCGGCCCAGGTGGAAGATCTGGATAACCGTGCCGATGGCAGTCAGGTACGGATCGCTACTGCCGAGGGTGAGCGTACCTTGAATGCAGGTCTTGTGGTGATCGCCGATGGCGGGCGCTCATCGCTAAGAGAGAAACTCGGCATAGGTTACAGCCAGAGCAGCTATGAACAGCATGCGCTGGTAGCCAATGTTAGCCTGGATCGCGGTCATGGTGGTGTAGCTTACGAGCGCTTCACCGATAGTGGCCCGATTGCGCTGCTTCCCGGTGAGGATCTGGATGGTCAGGCCCGTTGTGGCCTGGTCTGGACCCTGCCGGAAGATGATGTAGACGAAGTACTGGCGCTGGACGACGCGGCTTTTCTGCGCAAACTCCAGGAGCGCTTTGGCTATCGCGCGGGGCGGTTTATCCGTGTTGGCGAGCGTTTTCACTACCCGCTCAAACTGGTACTGGCGGAAGAGCAGGTGCGTGCCGGTCTGGTGGTGTTGGGCAACGCGGCTCATGCGCTGCACCCGATTGCAGGCCAGGGCTTTAACCTGGCGTTCCGCGGTGTTGTCGCCCTGGCCGATATGATTATTGAGCGTCGCCGCGAAGGTCTGCCGCTGGGCGATCTGCATGCGCTGCAGGCGTTTGAAACTGCCCGCCACTCCGATCAGTTCCGCACTATCCAGTTCAGCGACCGTACCATGAAGCTGTTTACCAGCTCTCAGCCCGGTGTCGGTTTGTTAAGAGACGCGGGGCTGGTAGCGCTGGAGCTATGCCCGCTGGGTAAAACCCTGCTGGCCCGGGCGGCCATGGGGCTGGATCAGCCGGCGCCAAAGCTCCACTGATATCAAGCTCCACTGATATCAAGTTCCACTAATGAAAAGCTTCACTGAAATAAAGCTGCATTGAGATTAATTGAGAGTAGAGGTGCACGGTGTCGACAGCCGAAGCGGTAACCGAATCTGTGGATATCCTGATTGTGGGTGGCGGCATGGTCGGTGTGGCCCTGGCCTGCGCTATCGCGCCCACCGGGCTCAATATCCGCATCCTTGAAAGCCGCGAGGATCGCCCGAAGCAGCTGCTCGAAGCGCTGCCGATGCTGACCGAAGCAGGGTTTGACCCGCGTGTCAGTGCGCTCACCTGCGCCTCACAGCAACTGCTGACTCATCTTGGCGCCTGGCCCCATATTCTCGACACCCGTGCCAGCGCCTACACCGATATGCGCGTCTGGGATGGTACCGGACGCGGTGAAATCCACTTTGGCGCCGATGAGCTGCACGAACCCTGTCTGGGGCATATCGTCGAAAACCGCGTCACCCTGGCGGCGCTGTATCGGGTGATGCAGCAGGCCGAGAATATCCAGTTCGACACCGGCGTGAAGATCGAATCGATCACCTCCCCGGATCCGCTGGGTGCACGCCAGGTACGTCTTGGCGATGGCCGCAGTATCGAAACCCGTTTGCTGGTCGCTGCCGATGGCGCCAACTCCCGTGTCAGAGCGTTGACCGGTATGGGCGCTACCGAGTGGGATTACGGTCACCATGCGATTGTGACCACCATCGAGACCGAAGATCCGCACCAGAGCACCTGCTGGCAGCGTTTCACTGAGGACGGTCCCTTGGCGCTGCTGCCGCTGGCCCATCCCAACGGTCGGACCGTTTCTATCGTCTGGTCCACCTCGCCCGGCCACGCCCGTGAGCTGATGGCGCTGGATGATGAATCGTTCTGCCAGGCCCTGGGCAAGGCGTTTGAACATCGCCTGGGTCATATCCTGAGCGTTGATAAACGCCATGTGCATCCGCTGCGTCAGCGTCATGCGCAGCGCTATGTGCAGGCGGGGCTGGCGCTGGTGGGCGATGCGGCTCACACCATTCACCCGCTGGCGGGGCAGGGCGTGAACCTGGGCTTTCTCGATGCGGCGGCGCTGGCCGAGGTGATACTTGATGCCCATGAGCGCGGCGAGAACTGGTCCCTGGAGTCGGTATTGCGCCGCTTCCAGCGTATGCGTCGCGCCGATAATATCCAGACCGCGGCGGTGATGGAGGGCTTCAGGCGGTTGTTTGACGATCTGCCGGCACCGCTGCGGCTGCTGCGTTCAAGCGGTATGAACCTGATGGACCGTATCTCTCCAGTCAAACAGCATCTGGTGCTTATGGCCATGGGGCTGCGTGGCGAGGTGCCCCGTCTGGCGCGGCGACCGCTGGCCTGAGAAGCTGATTCTCAGCGCCGGTTCAAACATTGAACTGGCGCTGAATTGCCGATACATTGTCATCCCTTTTTTTCATGCTGCCGGCCGCGTACTCCCTGCTAAGTATCCCTGTTGTGTACCGCGGCCCGGGGCCTCAACCCGTGGGTTGAACGATGACAAAAACAACACCGCTCCATGCTCAGCATCTGGCACTGGGTGCCAAAATGGTCGACTTCAGCGGCTGGGATATGCCGTTGCACTATGGCTCCCAGGTGGAGGAGCACCACCAGGTTCGAGCCGATGCCGGCCTGTTCGATGTCTCCCATATGACCATCGTGGATATCTCCGGTGGCCAGGCCAGCGAATTTCTGCGTTATCTCCTTGCCAACGATGTGGCTCGACTTAAACATGCCGGACAGGCGCTCTATACCACCATGCTCAATGAGAAGGGTGGAGTGATCGATGACCTGATCGTTTACCGCATGACCGAGCCGGGAACCAGCGAATGGTTCCGCCTGGTGGTGAACTGCGGTACCCGCGATGCGGACCTGGCCTGGATGGTTGATTGCGCCGTACGCTTTGATGTCAGTCTCAATGAACAGCCGGATCTGGCCATGGTCGCTGTGCAGGGCCCCAACGCGCTTAAACTGACCGCTTCTGTGCTTAGCGAAAGCCGCGCCCGTTTGATCGATGGCTTGAAACCCTTCCAGGGGCAGGAGTCCGAGGGTTGGTTTATCGCTCGCACCGGTTATACCGGCGAAGATGGTCTTGAGCTGATGTTGCCGGATGAAGAGGTGGTTGCTTTCTGGCAGGCGCTGATCGACGCAGGAGTCAAACCCTGTGGTCTGGGTGCACGTGATACCCTGCGCCTTGAGGCCGGTTTGAACCTCTATGGCGCGGATATGAACCAGCAGGTGACGCCGCTGGAAGCCAATCTGGCCTGGACCCTTGCCTGGGAGCCCGAGGAGCGCCGTTTTATCGGCCGCGATGCGCTCGAAAAGCAGCGTAACGAAGGTGTGCCGACTAAACTGGTTGGACTGGTGCTTGAGGGGCGTGGTGTATTGCGTGCTCACCAGAAAGTACTGGTCAATAATAGCGGTGAGGGTGAAATTACCAGCGGTGGCTTTGCGCCGACCCTGGGCTGCTCTGTAGCACTGGCGCGGGTGCCTGCTGATACCGGTGACAGTGCTCAGGTCGAGATGCGCGGCAAGAGTCTGGCGGTTAAAGTAGTCAAACCGCCCTTTGTGCGCAGGGGCAAAAAACAGTTTTCCTGAGATTCAAAGTTAAAGGATCAAACGATGAGCAATATCCCGAGTGAACTGAAGTATGTGGCCAGCCACGAGTGGATCCGCGAAGAGGGCGACGGCATTGTCACCATCGGCGTCACTGATCATGCCCAGGAGCTCTTGGGTGATGTGGTATTCGTGGAACTGCCTGAACTGGATGCGGAGCTCGCCAGCGGCGATGAAACCGGCGTTGTTGAGTCCGTGAAAGCCGCCTCCGATATCTATGCGCCGGTCAGCGGCACGGTAGTTGCGATCAACGAAGAGCTGGAAGAATCGCCGGAACTGGTGAACTCGGATCCGTACGGCGATGGCTGGTTCTTCAAAGTTAAAATCAGCGATCCTGAAGAGCTGGATGCACTGCTCGATGCAGAGACTTACGCTGAGCAGTGTGAATCCGAATAACGGTGTCCGCTTTGGCGGAAACTAGCTTTTCCCTTTGTCCCGGCCTCGTGCCGGGACACTCATTTCAAGCGATACGGCAGTTATGAACATCAAACCCCTGGTGCTACAGGCCAATGCGGACCGCCGCCTGCGCGGTGGTCACCTCTGGATCTACAGTAATGAAGTCGATACCAAGCGCACCCCGCTGAAATCTTTTGAGCCGGGCGAGCAAGTGCGTGTCGAAAACGCCCGCGGCAAGGTGATGGGGCTGGCGTACGTTAATCCGAATACGTTGATCTGCGGTCGTATTATCAGCCGCGATACCGACTATATGCTGGATCGTTCGCTGCTGGTTCACCGCTTGAAAGTGGCAGCTTCCCTGCGTGATGCCCAGTTCGACAAGCCCTGCTACCGGCTGGTATTCGGTGATGCGGACGGCTTGCCTGGGCTAGTGGTGGATCGTTTCTACGATATTTTCGTGGTCCAGGTCGCCACAGCCGGTATGGACCGGGTGCAGGACCTGGTGATCGATGCGCTGAACCGGGTCTTCAAGCCGGCTGCCATCGTGCTGCGCAACGACAGCAAGATGCGCTCGGTGGAAGGACTGGAAACCTATGTCGAGGTGGTTCAGGGTCAGGTGCCGGAGCTGGTGCCGCTCAGTGAGAACGGAGTCGACCTGCTGGCACCGGTGCTGACCGGACAGAAAACCGGCTGGTTCTACGATCACCGTGAAAACCGCGCCCGGATGCAGTCCATGGTCAAGGGTAAGCGGGTGCTCGATCTCTTCAGCTACGTCGGTGGCTGGGGTGCCCAGGCGCTGGCCGCCGGTGCCGAGGAGGTGTCCTGCCTGGATGCGTCTGCAGGCGCGCTGGAAGTAGCCGCGGAAAACGCCCGCATCAACGATGGCGAACGCCGTTTCCGTGCCCTGCAGGGCGATGCCTTCGACCTCTGCAAGGCGATGGTGGCAGAGAAGGAACGTTTCGATGTGGTGATCGTCGATCCGCCGGCATTTATCCAGAAGCGCAAGGATATCAAGAATGGCGAGCGCGCCTACGCCCGTATCAACAACTACGCCATGCGCCTGCTGGCCAAGGACGGGATCCTGATCTCAGCGTCCTGCTCCATGCATCTGCAGCGCGAGCGTCTGGTCGATATGTTGCGCTCCAACAGCCGCGAGCTGGATCGTTACGCGCAGATCTTTGCCCAGGGTTACCAGGGTGCCGATCATCCGATCCATCCGGCGATTCCCGAAACCGAATATCTCAAGGCCTATTTCATGCGTGTGTTGCCTGCAAGCTGAGGCAGTTCGCGCCCGAGAGCTAATCAAGGAGAGCATTGATGGAGTACAAACAGCTGGGTCGTTCCGATCTCAGGGTCAGCCGTATTGCCCTGGGTACCATGACGTTCGGGCGCACCAATACCGAAGCGGAAGCGTTTGAGCAGATGGATTACGCCCTGGATGCGGGTGTGAATCTGATCGATGCCGCCGAGATGTACCCGGTGCCGACCGACCCCGCCTATCAGGGCAATACCGAGCAGTATATCGGTAACTGGATGAAGGCCCGCGGCAGTCGTGACAAGGTGGTGCTGGCTACCAAGGTAGCAGGTCCTGGCGAACAGATCAGCTACCTGCGTCCGAATCTGCACCTTGATCGTGCCAACATCCGCAAGGCGCTGGAAGACTCGCTGAGCCGCCTGCAGACCGATTACGTCGATCTGTACCAGCTGCACTGGCCGGACCGCGTCGCCAACTATTTCGGCAAGCTGGCTTATGAGCACCGCCCGGAAAAAGACGGTGCGCCGATTCTGGAAACCCTGCAGGTGCTGGGCGAACTGGTGGACGAGGGCAAGATCCGCTATATCGGTCTTTCCAACGAGACCGCCTGGGGCACGATGAAATACCTGCAACTGGCGGAGCTGCATAATCTGCCGCGTCCGATCTCGGTGCAGAACCCTTACAACCTGCTGAACCGCTCGCTGGAAGTGGGTCTCTCCGAGGTGATGCTGCGTGAAGAGGTAGATCTGCTGGCCTACTCGCCGATGGCGTTCGGTGTGCTCAGTGGTAAGTATCTCGGTGGTGCACGCCCTGAAGGCTCCCGCCTGGTGGAGTTTCCGCAGTTTGCCCGTTATCTGTCTGAAAATGGGCAGGCCGCTACCGAGGCTTATGTGAATCTTGCCAAAGATGCCGGCCTCGATCCCGCCATGATGGCGCTGGCCTATGTGAATAGCCGAGACTTCCTGGGCAGTAATATCATCGGTGCCACTAAAATGGATCAGCTGCGCGCGAATATCGCCTCGGTGGATCTACAGCTCAGCGATGAGCTGGTTGAGCAGATCGAAGCGCTGCATAACCGTTACACCTACCCCTGCCCCTGATGAAATAATTGCCCGGCCGCGGGCAAAAGCGCTGATCCTTTGCCACACTTTAGTCGCAATGACTAACGTTTAAAGGAGGGTCGGTCATGCTTCATCAGAAACAGGTGCGTGACCTGATGTTCCCGGTGACGCACCCGCTGTCTGGCCAGATGGCACTATCGGAAGCGGTAGAGCTGATTCTGGTGTCCGGACAGCTGGGTCTGCCGGTGGTGGGCGATCGCAAGGAGGTGGTCGGCTTTCTGTCCGAGCATGACTGCCTGAGATATCTGGTCAGCAGCAGCTATTACTGCGATGCCCGCATTCAGGTAGCCGATATCATGCACCAGGAACCCCTGTGTGTTTCACCCTCGGACAGTGTTATCGACCTGGCACAGCAGATGAGCAAGGCTAGGCCGAAAAACTATCCGGTGGTGGAAAACGGTCGTCTGGTGGGCATGATCACCCGGCGTCAGGTGATGATGGAGCTGAACCGGACCCTGCGTGAGTGCAAGGTCGCGATCTGACAGCAGTCTTGGTCAGACTGGTTTCTCTCAGGTGCGCAGGTCCATAATCGGCCATCCCCGGTCGCGGGCAGTTGCGGCCAGAGCGTCGTCGGGATTGACCGCCACGGGGTTATCCACCTTTTCCAGCAGGGGTAGATCGTTACGGGAGTCGCTGTAGAAGCTGCTCCCGTCCAGCGTGTGTCCGGTTTCTTTCAGCCAGGCGTCAAGCCGCACTACCTTGCCATCCTGGAAACAGGGCGTACCGGCTACGCGGCCGGTGAAGCGATCGCCGATCCGCTCCGGCTCCGTAGCTAGCAAGGCATCAACGCCGAGGCGTTTGGCAATGGGGCCGGTAACAAAACTGTTGGTTGCGGTGATGATCAGCAGGAAGTCGCCCTGATCGCGGTGCTTGTCGAGCAGTGCTCGGGCGGCTGGAAGCATCATCGGTTCGATACATTCGGCCATAAATTCGTCGTGCCAGGCATTGAGCTGCTCTTCGCTGTGATTGGCCAGCGGTCGCAGGGCAAAATTCAGGAACTCATGGATATCCATGGTGCCGCTCTGGTACTGATGGAAAAAGTGGTCGTTGGCGTCCCGGTAGGCTTGTTCGTCAACGATACCGCGTTGGCAGAGAAATTCTCCCCAAGCATGGTCGCTATCGCCGTTGAGTAGGGTGTTGTCGAGATCAAATATAGCCAGGGGCACGTCTTGGCACTCCGTTCCTGCCGCTGCTGCGGCGCGTTAAGGGCAAAGCGAATAGGATAAGCGGTGGTTATAGGGCATGCAATCAAGCCTGTCGGGTAACGTACGGCGATATGTGTAAAGGTGTGTTTGTCGCTTAGCAAGAGGCGTTGTATCAAGGGAATAGCTTTAGCAGGCAAAGGTTACTGATGCTTAAGTGGCAGGCTATTTGCCTGATTGTGGATCTATGGAACAATAGCTTCATATTAATAAGTTATTTCGGGATTAAACTGTGATCGATTCAGACGGGTTCAGACCGAATGTCGGCATCATTCTGGTCAACGCGCTGGGTCAGGTACTTTGGGCAAGGCGTATAGGGCAGGATGCCTGGCAGTTTCCGCAGGGCGGCATTCAGGGGCGCGAAACCCCGGAGCAGGCGATGTTTCGTGAACTGAAAGAGGAGATCGGACTATCGCCCCGAGACGTTGAAATTCTTGCGGTAACACGAGGCTGGTTGCGCTACCGGCTGCCCAAACGCATGATTCGGCGCCACTCACACCCGGTGTGTGTGGGCCAGAAACAGAAGTGGTTCCTGCTGCGCATGCTCAGCCATGACAACGCAGTGAAAATAGATGAGACCGATTCGCCGGAGTTTGATGGCTGGCGCTGGGTCAGTTACTGGTACCCTCTTGGACAGGTAGTGTCTTTCAAGCGAGAGGTGTACCGCAAAGCATTACGAGAATTATCGCCGAAGCTGGCGCGTCTGCAGCCGGTTTCAGAGCGTTAGAGGTTCTAGAGCGTTAAGAGAGTAGGGGGCACTTCGAATGGCGATGCTGAGCGTATTGCGCAAAATAGTCCAGGAGGTCAGTGCCGCCCCTGATCTTGAGTCCGTTCTTGACCTGACGGTCAGGCGTATTCAGCGCGCCATGCATACCCAGGTCTGCTCCATCTATCTGCTTGATACCATTACCCAGCGCTATGTGCTGAAAGCGACCCAGGGGCTTAACCTCGAAGCTGTGGGAGTGGTCAGTCTGTCACCCACCGAGGGCGTTGTAGGCCTGGTGGGGCAGCGGGCAGAGCCGATCAACCTGGAGGATGCTTCCCTCCACCCTTCCTTTATCTACGTCCAGTCCACCGGTGAAGAGCGCTTTCATGCCTTTCTCGGGGTGCCGATCATTCACCAGGGCGAGGTTTTGGGCGTTCTGGTTGTGCAACAGCATGACCGCCGTCGCTTCGATGAATCGGAAGAGGCGTTTCTGGTCACCGTATCGGCCCAGCTGGCCGGTGTTATTGCCCATGCTGAGGCCACAGGTTCGATTCAGCCGGTGGGTAACAACCTGGGTGGTACGGCAAAAATTGTTCAGGACCGCCGTTTCAGCGGTGTGGCCGGGGCACCGGGGATCGCCATAGGTCAGGTATTCGTGGCGAGCCTGCCGGCTGATCTGGAGGGCGTGCCTGATAAGCGGGCCAAAAATATCGAGCGTGAGGTCGAGGCCTTCACCGAAGCGCTGGAACAGGTGCGTCACGATATCCGTGAGGTGAGTAAATCACTCTCCCAGCGACTGCGCAGTGATGAGCAGGCGCTGTTCGATGTCTATCTGCGTATGCTGGAAGATAATGCGCTGGCCGGCCAGGTGGTGGAGCGGATTCGTGCCGGCAACTGGGCCCAGGGGGCGCTGCGTGAAGTTGTAGCCGAGCATGTGCGCCAGTTCTCTTCCATGGATGATGCCTACCTGCGTGAGCGTGCCACCGATATTCGCGATCTGGGGCGGCGTATTCTCAGCCACCTGCAGGAGGGCGTCGGCAGTCACGAGGTGGAATATCCCGATCAAACCGTGCTGATAGCGGATGATCTGTCACCGGCAATGCTGGGACTGGTGCCTGAAGACAAGTTGGTAGGCCTCGTCTCTGTCAGTGGCTCGGGTAACTCTCATGCCGCTATTCTGGCGCGCTCCATGGGGATTCCTACCGCCATGGGGGTGGTGGATCTGCCCTACACGCGGATGGACGGTCGCGACATCATCCTCGATGGCTACACCGGTCGGGTTTATGTAAACCCGTCCGATGACCTGAAAAACGCCTTTGGCGAAATACTGCGCGAAGAGCAGATGATCGCTGCGGGATTGGAAACACTGCATGATCTGCCGGCCCAGACCACCGATGGCTATCGTATGCCGCTCTGGGTGAACACGGGTCTGACCAGTGATGTGGAGCGTTCGCTGGAGCGGGGTGCTGAGGGGATAGGTCTCTACCGCACCGAGATTCCGTTCATGACGCGGGACTTCTTCCCCAGCGAACAGGAGCAGATGCATATCTACCGTCGCCAGCTTGAAGCCTTTGCGCCCAGGCCGGTGACCATGCGCACGCTGGATATTGGTGGCGACAAGGCGCTGCCTTACTTTCCGATCAGTGAAGAAAACCCTTTCCTGGGCTGGCGTGGCATTCGTGTGACGCTGGACCACCCCGAGATATTCCTGGTGCAGGTGCGCGCCATGCTGAGGGCGGCCCTGGGCTACGGTAACCTGCGCATCATGCTGCCGATGGTGACCTGCATGCATGAGATCGAGGAGGCGATCGAGCAGATCGACCGGGCCGTGCGTGAGTTGCAGGAGGAGGGGCTGGATGTGGAGCGCCCACCCATTGGCATCATGGTGGAGGTGCCGGCGGCGGTATACCTGACCCGCCGATTTGCCCGCAAGGTGGATTTCATCTCCGTGGGCTCCAACGATCTGACCCAGTATCTGCTGGCGGTGGACCGTAACAACCCCCGTGTGGCGGACCTTTACGCGCCCTATCATCCGGCGGTGCTCAAAGTGCTGCAGTTTATCGCTCAGGAAGCTCGCAAAGAGCATAAGACCGTTTCGATCTGCGGTGAGATGGCAGCCGATCCAGGCGGTGCGCTGCTGCTGATGGCGATGGGATACGACGTACTGTCGATGAACTCCAATAACCTGCCGAAAGTGAAGTCCGCTATTCGCGGTTGCAGTCTTGCCAAGGCGAATTCATTGCTGCAGCGGGTGATGCGGATGGATGACGCCGAGGCGATTCATCAATACCTGCGTACATCGTTGAAAAAGATGGGTCTGGGCAGTCTTACCAGGCCAAGCCTGCCTGGGCGGGAAGACTGATCGCTCCTGCCGTTTATTGAGGACTGATACCAAGCGGTTTCAGCCTCAGGCTCAGATCGGTCTCTCCGCTCTGCTCTCCCTGTCTGCCGTAGCGACGTTCGATGATTCGCGTATCGCCCGCGCTGTTCTGCATTATCAGGGTGCTCGCCCGGGTACCGTAATCCTCGCTGTGAATAAAACAGCTCGATAACAGGCGCTCCTTGTCGAGGGGGATGCCGGTGTCCGGTAGCTGGTCATCACCGGCCCGGGTGTCATCGTGTAGCAGTTCAAGGAGCTGTTGAGGGTCATTCTTCCCCGCGCCGATGGCAGCCTCCAGGGCATGTCGGATGTGCAGTGTTTTGGGCCAGGGGGTGTCCAGCAGCGCGTTGCTCAATGCGTGGATGCCGCTGCCGAGTTGCTGAGCCTTTCCACCCCGGTTGCTGGCGTAATAAAAGCCCGTCTCGTCCGCACATAACAGGTTGTACCCTGAGCGTACCTGTGTCGAAGGCTGGTGTTCGCTGGCGGGGCCGACTCCGCAGAGGAAGTCCGTCACCAGTTGGCCGCGTGAGGCGCCTGGTTGGGCTGGCTCGCGGCCGTCACGAAAGTTGGTCAGGGCGGCAAAGCGGCCGTCGCGACTAAAACCCATCCAGCTCCCCTGGGCTAGCAGGTCTCTGCCGGCGATGATCGGAGCATCGGGCCAGAAGTGCAGTGAACGGGTGGGGCGTTGATGAAATTCGTCGCGGTTGGCGAGTAGCACAAAGGGCCACTCAGGGTCGGTATTCAGGGCAAAAACGATCAGGCACAAGACGAGGGCTCCAGCACGGCGGGGATGTTCATGAACCGGTCTAGTCCCTAATATAGTGCACTTTCTGCCGGCCTGAACAGTGTCGGCCCGAACGGAGTGGATGTTGGATTGATGTTGGAAATCGTTGGGCTTTACCTGTTGCTTGGAGCAGCGGCAGGTTTTGTTGCCGGTCTTTTTGGTATCGGCGGTGGGTTGTTGATTGTGCCGGTACTGATCTTTTCGTTCACCGCCCAGGGAATGGCGCCGGAAGTGCTGACCCATGCCGCAGTGGCGACTTCTCTTGGCACTATTGTGTTTACCTCTATCGCCTCGATCAAGGCGCACCATGCCAGGGGCGCAGTGAGCTGGAACCTTTTTCCCTGGATATCGGTCGGAATTCTCGCGGGCGCCCTGGGCGGAGTCTGGATCGCGGAAATGCTCAGCGGCCGCGCACTGCAACTGGCGTTTGGTTGCTTTACGTTGATCGTCGCGCTGCAGATGGCGCTGAACCTGCTGCCGTCTGCCGGTGACAGGGATCCGGGAAAGCCGGAATTGATCGTTGCAGGTAGTGGTGTGGGCTGTGCTTCGGCGGTGTTTGGTATCGGTGGCGGTACATTGACCGTGCCCTATCTGCACTGGCGACAGCTAAGCATGCCACGGGCTGTAGCCACATCCTCGGCCTGTGGATTGCCTATCGCTCTGATTGGCGCCGTGGGGAATGTGGTGACCGGCTGGGGCGAGGTAGAAATGCCGGAGTGGAGCCTGGGTTACATCTATCTGCCAGCATTGGTGGGTATAGTGCTGACCAGTGCCCTGACCGCACGTTTCGGTGCGCGGTTGGCGCACCGACTGCCGCAGCGTCGATTGAAACTGATTTTTGCGGCGTTTCTCGCCTTCGTGGGCGTACGTTTTCTCGTGACTAATCTTCTCTAGGGGTAAGTTTGTGTGGGTTCATGATATAGATCCGCTGGCGCTGGAGTTGGGGCCGCTCAAGGTACACTGGTACGGACTGATGTATCTGATCGGCTTTGGCGCAGCCTGGGCGCTGGGTAGCTGGCGCGCACGTCAGCCCGGTTCAAACTGGACCGAACAGCAGGTCTCGGATCTGGTGTTCTGGGGAGCGCTGGGCGTGGTGCTGGGCGGCCGCTGTGGTTACGTGCTGTTCTACCATTTTGATTATTTCCTCAATGACCCACTCTGGCTGTTTGCCATCTGGGAGGGGGGGATGTCTTTCCACGGAGGTTTGCTGGGTGTGCTGGTGGCCATCGCCTGGTTCTCCCATCGACATGGCAAACGCTTCTTCGAGTTGGCGGACTTCGTTGCACCGTTGATTCCGATCGGTCTTGGTGCCGGACGTGTGGGTAACTTTATCGGTGGCGAGCTTTGGGGGCGTCCCACGGATCAGACTTGGGGGATTATATTCCCGCGGGCGGCAGATGGTCTGGGGCGGCACCCCTCACAGTTGTATGAAGCGGTGCTGGAAGGCGTAGTGATGTTCGCCATCCTCTGGTGGTATTCCGCAAAGCCGCGGCCGCGGATGGCGGTATCCGGGCTGTTTCTGCTGCTTTACGGCGTGTTCCGCTCCAGTGTGGAGTTTTTTCGTGAGCCTGATGAGCAGCTCGGTTTCCTCGCGTTTGACTGGCTCACCATGGGGCAGTTGCTGTCGGCACCGATGATCGTGGGTGGCGTTGTGCTGCTGGCGATCGCCTATGGCCGTCGTGCGCCTGATGCCGTTAAGCGGTAAAGTATGTAGCCTTCTGATCTACTCGGGTTAAAGATAAGGCCGTATGCAACAATACCTCGATTTGATGCGCGAAATAGTGGAGCAGGGCGTCGACAAGGGCGACCGTACTGGCACAGGTACACGCTCGCTATTTGGACGTCAGCTGCGTTTTGATCTCCAGCAGGGCTTTCCCCTGCTGACCACCAAGAAAGTGCATCTGCGGTCGATCATCTATGAGCTGCTCTGGTTCCTCGACGGTAACACCGATAACAATTGGCTCAACGAGCACGGCGTTACTATCTGGGATGAGTGGGCGTTGGAAGACGGTGATCTGGGGCCGATCTATGGCAAGCAGTGGCGCTCCTGGGCGTGCCCGGATGGTTCTACCATCGATCAGATCTCCAGCGTGATTGAACAGATCAAACGCAATCCGAACTCCCGCCGTCTGATCGTCAGCGGCTGGAACCCGGCGGACCTGCCGGATGAATCGATCAGCCCTCAGGATAACGTGCGTAACGGCAAGGCGGCGTTGCCTCCCTGCCATACGCTGTTTCAGTTCTATGTCGCCAACGGGCGCCTGAGCTGCCAGCTATATCAGCGCAGTGCGGACTACTTCCTCGGGGTGCCATTCAATATCGCCAGTTATGCGCTGCTGACGCATATGGTGGCGCAGCAGTGTGATCTGGACGTGGGCGAGTTCGTGCTGACTTTCGGTGATCTGCATCTCTACGCCAACCACTTCAATGACGAAAGCATCGTGCCAGAACAGCTGTCTCGTGAGCCGCGGGCTTTGCCGAAGCTGCATATAAAACGTCGCCCGGCGACGATTTTCGACTACGAATTCGAAGACTTCGAGGTGGTGGATTACGATCCCTGCCCAGTGATTCGTGCCCCGATCTCGATCTGAGGCGTGTTCATGAAAGGAGAGACCATGAGATTGGCAATGATCGTCGCCCAGGCCGAGAACCGCGTGATCGGTAATGACAATAAACTTCCCTGGTACCTGCCGGAAGATCTGAAATATTTTAAGCGGGTGACCCTGGGGAAGCCGATAATCATGGGCCGTAAAACCTATGAGTCGATCGGTCGTCCGCTTCCGGGTCGCTGCAATATTGTTGTGACCCGGGACGAAAACTGGCAGGTGCCTGGCGTTGTGGTCACCGCATCTCTTGCTGAAGCGGTAGAGCATGCCAGTGCGCAGGCGGAGATCGATGGTGTCGATGAAGCGGTGGTGATAGGCGGTGCTGAGATCTACCGCCAGATGCTGCCGCAGACAGAACGTCTCTATCTGACCCAGGTCCACGCCTCGGTGGAGGGGGATGCACACTTCCCAGAAATCATTGCCAGCGAATGGGGTGAGATCGGGCGTGAGGATTTCGCCGCCAGTGATAATAATCCGTACGCCTATAGCTTTATCGTGCTGGAGCGGATCAACTGATGTCGTTAGCCAAACTGTTAAATCTGATGGCGGACGGCGCCTTTCACTCTGGGCGTGAGCTGGGCGAAGCATTAGGAGTCAGCCGCTCTGCAGTCTGGAAACAGATTCAGCGGATAGAGACGCTCGGTATCGAGGTCTATAGCGTTAAAGGTCGTGGCTACAGGATTCCCAATGGTCTCGATCTCCTCAGTCTTGAGCAGTTCAACGCGGCGCTGTCGTCGGCAGCCGGTGAGCGCTTGGATGAAGTGGTGTTCGAGGGAGAGGTCGCATCCACCAATATTCTGGCCCTGCAGGCCCTTAATCGCGGCAGTCGCTCGGGGCTGTTTGCCGCCGAATATCAGGCTCAGGGGCGTGGTCGCCGCGGCCGTGACTGGGTGAGTCCCTATGCTGCCAATCTCTGTTTTTCACTCGCCTGGCGTTTTTCTGCCGGTGTTGCTGCGCTGGAAGGGTTGAGTCTGGCGGTCGGCGTGGCACTGCGCCGCGGGTTGGCGCGCGTGGGTGTCAGCGGTGTGCAGTTGAAATGGCCCAATGATCTGCTCTGCGATGGCCGTAAGCTGGCGGGCATTCTGATTGAGATCAGCGGTGATGCGGCGGGGGAGTGTCGTGTGGTCATCGGTGTTGGCGTCAATGTCTCCATGCCCGCCGCTCAGGCAGAGAAGGTCTCCCAGCCGTTTGTGGATGTGGCTTCTTTGGCTGCAAAGCATCCGGGGCGTAGCACGCTGCTCGCGGTGTTGGTTGAAGAGTTGCTCGAAACTCTGGATAGCTTTGAGCGAGATGGCTTCGGCGCCCTTCGTGAAGAGTGGCAGCAAGCGAATGCCCACCGCGATAGTCGCATCCGTCTGATTAGTGGCCAGGATGAGGTTGATGGTATCTGTCGTGGCGTAGATGAAAGCGGTGCACTGCTGCTTGAGAGCGATGGCCAGGTGCGAAGCTACTACGGTGGTGAGGTCAGCCTCAGGGCAGTGGAATGATTCTAGAGATAGACGTCGGCAACAGCTTTCTCAAATGGCGGCTGCGTGAGCCCGGGCAATTGCCGGGCGTAGCTGCGAGGGTCGCATTGTCAGCGCTTTCTGCTGAGGGGTTTCAGGCCCTGGGGCATGTCGAAGCGGTGTATGTTGCGTCGGTGGCTGACGAATCGTTTAACCATAACCTTGCTGGTTTGATTGAGGCTGCCGGGCTGCCAGCGGCGAGTTTTGCGCGCACCCGTAGCGCCTGTGCTGGCGTAAAAAACAGCTACGCAAAACCGGAGTTGATGGGGGTCGATCGCTGGCTTGCGATGCTGGCGGCCTGGGACAGGGCCGGCGTTGGTTGTTGTGTTGTTGACTGTGGCAGCGCGATTACCGTGGACTATCTCAATGCCGCAGGTGTGCACCGTGGCGGTTATATCCTGCCCGGGATGGGGTTGCTGAGTGCCGCCTTGCTGGCTAAAACCGCTCGGGTGTTTGTTGACGCCCCGGCTGAAGAGTTTGATCTTTCCCCAGGCAGGTCTACCAGTGATGCGGTTACTCACGGTTCCAACTTTCTGTTCGATGCGCTGGTGCAGCGAGTGCTGGCGAGTCTTGCTCCCGGTGAACCGCTTTTTATCACCGGTGGTGATGGTGCTCTGTTCCATCGGTTGGCTGGCAGGGGGGAGTGGTTACCGGACCTGGTGCTGGATGGTCTGGTTCATGCGTTGAGGGATTCGCTATGATCGTGCGCTGGTTCTTTCTTCTGCTTCTGCTGGCGAACGCGCTGCTGTTTTTCTGGTATGCCCAGCGACAGGCGGCCGCGCCGGTGGCTGCTGAGAATGAAGATGTGGCTGTGGGTGAGCTGCGGCTACTGTCTGAGTTGCCTGCCCGCGAGAAGCTTCCCGCCCGCGAACGTATCTGCTTTAGCTACGCACCGTTGAACTCGGAGGCGGAGGCGCGGCGCCTGGTTCGTATGCTGGAGGCTGAACCGGTTACCGCTGAGCCGGAACCCTTGCCGGCGGAAGTGATCGGCTGGCGTCTTGTATTGCCGCTACCGGCGGACTCGGCCCGGCGTATCGCCCTGCTGGATGAACTTGCCCAGCAGGGCTGGGTTCCAGAAAGTCGGGGCTCGATTCTCTCCTTCGGCAATTTCGATAATCGCCAGGCGCTAGAGGCGTTGCGTCAGCAGCTGCCTGCAGCGATAGCGTCTCGCACCCAGGTACAGGAACAGGCTGCTGAGAGAGGTCGTTGGCAGGTTCGCGTAAGGCATTTGGCTGGTTACGAAATATCCAGTGAAATCAAACAACTTGTGTCCAGAAGCTGGCCTGGAATAAAAGTTGAAAAAAATGGTTGCGAAGGGGTTGCATCACCCCGGGGCGATAAGTAAGATACGCCCCACTTCGCTGCCAAGGCCGGTATAGCTCAGTTGGTAGAGCAACTGACTTGTAATCAGTAGGTCCGGGGTTCGACTCCTCGTGCCGGCACCAGTTGAGACAGCGAAGTGGTAGTGGTGGGGTTCCCGAGTGGCCAAAGGGATCAGACTGTAAATCTGACGCGCGAGCTTCGGTGGTTCGAATCCACCCCTCACCACCATCTACTGCAGCAGGCACATACCCCGTGCAAGTTGTGGTAAGTCAGCTGGCTTCGGCGGGTATGGTATAGTGGCTATTACCTCAGCCTTCCAAGCTGAAGAGGCGGGTTCGATTCCCGCTACCCGCTCCACGCGTTGTTGTGCTCATGTAGCTCAGGGGTAGAGCACACCCTTGGTAAGGGTGAGGTCGGCGGTTCAAATCCGCCCATGAGCTCCAGTTTTGAGAAGGGTAGATATAGTAATATGTCTACCCTTTTTCGTATTTGGCGACCCAGGTATTCATTTCGAACAGGTTGGGAACTTCAGATGGCTAAAGAAGCTTTTTCTCGTAGCAAGCCGCACGTAAACGTCGGCACCATTGGTCACGTTGACCATGGTAAAACCACTCTGACCGCTGCGCTGACTCGCGTATGTGCAGAAGTTTGGGGCGGCGCTGCCGTTGCCTTTGACGGTATCGACAAGGCACCGGAAGAGCGTGATCGTGGTATCACCATCAACACTTCTCACGTTGAGTACGAGTCCCCGACTCGCCACTACGCGCACGTTGACTGCCCGGGACACGCCGACTACGTCAAGAACATGATCACCGGTGCCGCTCAGATGGACGGTGCTATCCTGGTATGTTCCGCAGCTGACGGCCCCATGCCGCAGACTCGTGAGCACATCCTGCTGTCCCGTCAGGTTGGCGTACCGTACATCGTTGTCTTCCTGAACAAGGCAGACATGGTTGATGACGAAGAGCTGCTCGAGCTGGTCGAAATGGAAGTCCGCGAACTGCTGGACAACTACGACTTCCCGGGTGACGACACTCCGATCATCACCGGTTCCGCACTGATGGCGCTGAACGGCGAAGACGACAAAGAAATGGGTACTACCGCTGTTAAGAAGCTGGTTGAAACCCTGGACGAATACATCCCGGAACCGGAGCGTGCGGTAGACCTGCCGTTCCTGATGCCGATCGAGGACGTATTCTCTATCTCTGGTCGTGGTACCGTTGTTACCGGTCGTATCGAGCGTGGCATCCTGAAAACTGGCGACGAAATCGAAATCGTTGGTATCAAGGACACCACCAAGACTACCTGTACTGGTGTTGAAATGTTCCGCAAGCTGCTGGACGAAGGTCGTGCAGGCGAGAATGTTGGTGCGCTGCTGCGTGGTACCAAGCGTGACGAAGTTGAGCGTGGTCAGGTCCTGGCTAAGCCGGGTTCCATCACTCCGCACACTGGCTTCGAAGGCGAAGTATACGTACTGAGCAAGGAAGAAGGCGGTCGTCACACTCCGTTCTTCAAAGGCTACCGTCCGCAGTTCTACTTCCGTACTACCGATATCACTGGTGCGGTTGAGCTGCCGGAAGGCGTTGAGATGGTAATGCCGGGCGACAACGTCCAGATGAACGTTACCCTGATCAACCCGATCGCGATGGAAGAAGGTCTGCGCTTCGCTATCCGTGAAGGTGGTCGTACTGTTGGTGCCGGCGTAGTTTCAAAAATTACTGCTTAATCTGACATTTAGTGTTGCCAAGCACTAGGGAGGTGCCTATAATGTGCCTCCCTATTATGCAGTAGGCCAGTAGCTCAATTGGCAGAGCAGCGGTCTCCAAAACCGCAGGTTGGGGGTTCGATTCCCTCCTGGCCTGCCATTCCTTATCTGGGATGGCGTCACGTAAAGCGCAAGCTTTCACCTTTTTGAGGCTCCTAGCGTGAATTCCAAAGTGACTTCCGAAGGTTCAAAACTAGACGCCCTGAAGTGGCTTGTCGTCATTGCAATCGTGGCGGTAGGTGTAGTCGGTAATTCCGTATTTTCCGGCGAGTCGCTACTTTATCGCGTTCTTGCTCTGCTGGCTCTGGCGCTGGTGGCGGGTTTTGTTGCCTTTCAGACGGCCAAGGGTCGTACGTTCTTTCAGCTCTTTAAAGAAGCTAAGAACGAAATTCGCAAAGTGGTCTGGCCGACGCGCCAGGAAACTCTGCAGACCACAGCTATTGTTGTTGTGGCGGTGCTGATCGTAGGGCTGATGCTCTGGGGTCTGGATTCGCTGCTGGGCTGGCTGGTGTCTGGCGTCATAGGCTAAGGAGATAGCATGGAGACCGAAAAGAAGCGCTGGTACGTTGTGCATGCCTACTCCAACTATGAGAAGAAGGTAAAGGAAGCGCTGATCGAAAGCGTTAATCGTCACGAAATGCAGGATCTCTTTGGAGATATCCTGGTGCCGACCGAAGAGGTGGTCGAGATTCGTGATGGTAAGAAGCGTAAGTCGGAGCGTAAGTTCTACCCCGGCTATGTGCTCGTGAATATGGTCATGAATGACGAAACCTGGCACCTGGTGAAAGATACGCCGCGTGTGCTGGGCTTTATCGGTGGTACCGCGGACAAGCCGGCCCCGATTACTGAAAAAGAGGCTAACGAGATCCTGCAGCGCGTTGAAAGCGGTGTGGATAAGCCGAAGCCGAAGACTGTCTTCGAACCAGGCGAAATGGTGCGTGTTATCGATGGCCCATTCGCGGATTTCAACGGTGTGGTCGAAGAGGTCAATTACGAGAAAAACCGTCTCCAGGTTGCGGTGCTTATTTTTGGGCGCTCTACACCTGTGGAATTGGAGTTTGGTCAGGTCGAGAAAGCCTGATCGGCAATAGCTTTAATGGGGAGGGTGATCGCGTCTGCGCGGTCGCCCTCTTGTTGTGAGAAAAAGGGGAGCCGTAAGGCGTTCGCACCCTTGAGGAGTAGCTTAAATGGCTAAGAAAATCAGTGCTTATATCAAGCTGCAGGTAAAGGCAGGTCAGGCTAACCCGAGTCCGCCAGTAGGTCCGGCTCTGGGTCAGCACGGTGTTAACATCATGGAGTTCTGTAAAGCGTTCAACGCCCAGACTCAGAGCATGGAAGCGGGTCTCCCGATTCCGGTTGTTATCACTGTTTACAGCGACCGCAGCTTTACTTTTATCACCAAGACTCCGCCGGCGTCTATCCTGCTGAAAAAAGCAGTAGGCCTGAAAAGCGGTTCTGCACGTCCGAACACTGAGAAAGTGGGTCACGTTACTCGCGCTCAGCTTGAAGAAGTTGCGACCGTTAAAATGCCGGACCTGACCGCTGCTGATATGGATGCGGCTGTTCGCACTATCGCTGGTAGCGCGCGTGCTATGGGTCTGACTGTAGAGGGTGATGAGTAATGGCTAAGCTGACTAAGCGCCAGAAGGCGATCCGCGAAAAAGTTGAAGCGGGCAAGCTGTATTCAATCGACGAAGCCGTGTCTGTGCTGGCTGAAGTTTCTTCAGTTAAGTTCACCGAATCCCTGGATGTAGCGGTTAACCTGGGTGTTGATCCGCGTAAATCCGATCAGGTGGTTCGCGGCTCTACCGTGCTGCCGCACGGTACCGGTAAAGACGTTCGTGTAGCTGTATTTGCTCAGGGTGAAAACGCTGAGAAAGCCAAAGCTGCTGGTGCTGATGTTGTCGGTTTCGACGACCTGGCAGAGCAGGTTAAAGGCGGCAACCTGGACTTTGACGTGGTTATCGCGACTCCGGACGCGATGCGCGTTGTCGGTCAGCTGGGTCAGATCCTGGGCCCTCGCGGCCTGATGCCGAACCCGAAAGTCGGTACCGTTACTCCTGACGTTGTAACTGCGGTTAACAACGCTAAGGCTGGTCAGGTGCGTTTCCGTACTGACAAGAACGGTATCATCCACTGCTCCGTTGGTAAGCTTGGCTTCAGCGAAGTAGCAGTTAAAGAGAACATCGAAGCCCTGATCGCTGACCTGAAAAAGCTCAAGCCGTCCAGCGCTAAAGGTGTTTATCTGAAGAAGGTTACCCTGTCCACTACCATGGGCCCGGGTATCCTCGTCGATCAGGGCACACTGTCCGTTTGATCGATGCTTGAGCCCGTTGAAAGGCGGGCTCAGTAAAGGTTTTTTGAGGGTCTTCGTGACCTCTGTGACAGAGACGAAGGCCGTCAAAGACCGCAGGTGGCAGAGCTGCTTGCAGTGTCTGCCTTAATGGGCCAACCAGCCTGCGCAGACGGTGAGATTCACGCGTGAATCGAGACCACCGTACTCAACCTCGCGTAAGCGGGGTGGTTGGTAATAAGTCGAAAGACTCAATCCAGGAGTAAATTGTGGCATTAGGACTCGAAGACAAAAAAGCGATCGTCGCTGAAGTCCAGGAAGCTGCCAAAAATGCGCTCTCTGCTGTCGTTGCGGATTCCCGTGGCGTTGAAGTGGGCGATATGACTGCTCTGCGTAAGCAGGCGCGTGACAACGGTGTATGGCTGAAAGTCGTTCGTAACACCCTGGCACGCCGCGCAGTTGAAGGCACCGATTACGAGTGTCTGTCTGGCAACTTCGTCGGTCCGACTATCATTGCTTTCTCTCAGGAACATCCGGGCGCCGGCGCTCGCATCCTGAAAGATTTTGCAAAAAGCAATGACAAGCTCGAACTGAAAGCTGCTGCCTTTGAAGGCGCAGTTGTGGACATTAACGTACTGGCTAGCCTGCCGACTTACGACGAGGCACTGGCGAAGCTGATGAGCTGCATGAAAGAAGCAGCTGCTGGCAAGCTTGTACGTACTTTGGCTGCTGTTCGCGATCAGAAAGAAGGAGAGGCCGCGTAACCTGTACCTATGTAAGTACAAGGCGCGTCCCTTCACGATTTAACGCACGTTTATAGGATTTTAGAAAATGTCTCTGTCTAAAGAAGATATCATCAACGCAATCGCTGAAATGTCTGTCATGGATGTTGTAGAACTGGTTTCTGCAATGGAAGAAAAATTCGGTGTTTCTGCTGCTGCTGCAGTAGTTGCTGGTCCGGCTGGCGACGCTGGTGCTGCTGCTGAAGAGCAGACTGAGTTCGACGTAATCCTGGCTGCTGCCGGCGACAAGAAAGTCAACGTCATCAAGGCTGTCCGTGGCGCTACCGGCCTGGGTCTGAAAGAAGCGAAAGAGATGGTTGACGGCGCTCCGGCCACCATCAAAGAAGGCGCTTCTAAAGAAGAAGCTGAAGAACTCAAGAAAGCACTGGAAGAAGCCGGCGCTACTGTTGAGCTCAAGTAATCGCTTTGATGCGTTGCAAGCAGCGTAATACTGCTTAACGACGTATGGCTGGTGGCGAAATGCCACCGGCCTTTTTCCGTTATTTGTAGACAACAAATTTAACGGTATAACAGCCCGCCATTCGGCCGGCTGGCTTCTCAACCTAGGTGCACATGCTGGGGAACACTGATGGCTTATTCATACACTGAGAAGAAACGCATACGTAAGAATTTCGGTAAGCTGCCGCAGGTCATGGATGTGCCATATCTGCTTGCGATCCAGCTCGATTCTTACCGCAAGTTTCTGCAAGCGGGCTCCGACCAGGCGGAGGGGCGCAAGGACGAAGGGCTGCACGCTGCATTCAATTCTGTATTCCCGATCGTTTCCTATTCCGGAAACGCAGCGCTGGAATACGCCGGTTACCGCCTCGGTGAACCCGTTTTTGACGTCAATGAATGTCAACAGCGTGGTGTGACCTATGCTGCTCCGCTGCGCGTAAAAGTACGCCTGATTATCTACGATCGTGATTCCTCTACCAAAGCGATCAAGGATATCAAAGAGCAGGAAGTCTACATGGGCGAAATGCCCCTGATGACTGAAAACGGTACCTTCGTTGTTAACGGTACCGAGCGCGTTATCGTATCGCAGCTGCACCGCTCACCGGGTGTGTTCTTTGACCATGACAAGGGTAAGACCCATTCGTCTGGCAAACTGCTTTACTCCGCACGAATTATTCCGTATCGCGGTTCCTGGCTCGATTTCGAGTTCGATCCGAAGGACGCTCTGTTCGTTCGTATCGACCGTCGCCGTAAGCTGCCGGCTACTATCCTGCTGCGCGCACTCGGCTACCAGGCTGAAGAGATCCTCGATACCTTCTTTGAAAACACCGGCTGGAACCTGGAGAACGATCAGATCTGGATGGACCTGATCCCAGAGCGTCTGCGCGGTGAAACCATGACCTTCGAGATCAAGGATCCTGAAGGTAAGACCATTGTGGAAGCGGGTCGTCGTATCACTCCGCGCCACATCCGCCAGATGCAGCAGGCGGGTATGCAGCAGCTGAATACTCCGGCTGAATACCTGATCGGCAAAGCGCTGGCGAAGGACCTGATCGATCCGTCTACTGGTGAAGTGTTCGCTCCGTGCAACACCGAAGTCACCGAAGACCTGATCGCCAAGATCCAGGCTGCTGGCATCGATCGCGTTGAGACGCTGTACACCAACGATCTCGACTGTGGTCCGTTTATCTCCGATACCCTGCGTATTGACCCGACCCGCAACCAGCTGGAAGCGTTGGTCGAGATCTACCGCATGATGCGCCCGGGCGAGCCGCCGACCAAAGAGTCCGCGGAAGGTCTGTTCGAGAACCTCTTCTTCTCCGAAGAGCGTTACGACCTGTCTGCCGTTGGTCGCATGAAGTTCAACCGCCGTCTGGGCCGTCCTGAAGAGACAGGTTCCGGCATCCTGGATAAGGATGACATTCTGGCGGTCATGAAGACATTGATCGAGATCCGTAACGGTCAGGGCGTTGTCGATGATATCGACCACCTGGGTAACCGTCGTATCCGTTCTGTCGGTGAAATGGCCGAGAACCAGTTCCGTGTCGGTCTGGTCCGTGTCGAGCGTGCCGTCCGTGAGCGTCTGTCCATGGCGGAAGCCGACAACCTGATGCCGCAGGATCTGATCAACGCCAAGCCGGTTGCTGCTGCAATCAAAGAGTTCTTTGGTTCTTCCCAGCTGTCCCAGTTCATGGACCAGAACAACCCGCTGTCTGAGATCACGCACAAGCGTCGTGTCTCTGCACTGGGCCCGGGTGGTCTGACCCGTGAACGCGCAGGCTTTGAAGTTCGAGACGTACATCCGACCCACTACGGTCGCGTATGTCCGATCGAGACCCCTGAAGGTCCGAACATCGGTCTGATCAACTCGCTGGCCGTATTTGCCCGCACCAACGACTATGGCTTCCTCGAGACGCCGTACCGTCGCGTGACTGATGGCAAGGTAAGCGACGATATCGATTACCTGTCTGCTATCGAAGAGAGCAAGTACGTTATCGCCCAGGCTTCCGCTGCCATGAACGAGCAGATGGAGCTGACCGACGAGCTGGTAGCTGTCCGTCACATGAACGAATTCACCGTTACGCCGGCTGAAAACGTTCAGTACATGGACGTGTCTCCGCGTCAGGTAGTATCCGTTGCGGCTTCTCTGATCCCGTTCCTGGAACACGATGACGCGAACCGTGCATTGATGGGTTCCAACATGCAGCGTCAGGCTGTACCGACTCTGCGCGCCGAGAAGCCGCTGGTAGGTACCGGTCTTGAGCGCAACGTGGCCCAGGACTCCGGTGTCTGTGTCGTTGCCCGTCGTGGTGGTGTGATCGAGTCTGTCGATGCCAGCCGTGTCGTAGTGCGTGTGCGCGATGAAGAAGTTGAAGCTGGCGACGCCGGTGTCGACATCTACAACCTGACCAAGTACACCCGCTCCAACCAGAACACCTGTATCAACCAGCGCGCCATCGTGCGTCCTGGCGAAACCGTGCAGCGTGGCGACGTGATGGCTGACGGCCCGTCCGTTGATATGGGTGAACTGGCCCTGGGTCAGAACATGCGTATCGCGTTCATGCCGTGGAACGGTTACAACTTCGAGGATTCCATCCTCATCTCTGAGCGTGTGGTTCAGGAAGATCGTTTCACCACCATCCACATTCAGGAACTGACCTGTGTGGCGCGTGACACCAAGCTGGGGCCTGAGGAAATTACTTCCGATATCCCGAACGTGGGTGAAGCCGCTCTGGCGAAGCTGGATGAGTCCGGTATCGTTCACATCGGTGCTGAAGTAGGCCCGGGTGACATCCTGGTTGGTAAGGTAACGCCGAAGGGCGAAACCCAGCTGACCCCGGAAGAGAAGCTGCTGCGTGCGATCTTCGGTGAGAAGGCGTCCGACGTTAAGGACACCTCCCTGCGCGTTAAGACCGGTACCCTGGGTAAGGTTATCGACGTTCAGGTCTTCACCCGTGACGGTGTTGCCAAGGATGAGCGTGCGCTCTCCATCGAGAAGTCCGAGCTGGATGCTATCCGCAAGGACCTCAACGAAGAGCTGCGTATCGTTGAGCAGGCAGTGTTCGAGCGTCTCGAACGCACCCTGGTTGGTCTGAAGGCTGACGGCGGCGCAGGTCTGAAGAAGGGTGACGAGATCACCTCCGAGTTCCTGCACACCCTGAAGAAGTCTGACTGGTTCAAGATCCGTGTAGCGGACGAGGCCGCTCAGGAGATGCTGGAACTGGCACAGAAGCAGCTGGAAGAGCGTAGCGAGAATCTGGACAAGCGTTTCGAAGACAAGAAACGCAAGCTGCAGACTGGTGACGATCTGGCGCCGGGCGTACTGAAGATCGTCAAGGTTTACGTGGCTACCAAGCGTCGCGTACAGCCGGGTGACAAGATGGCCGGTCGTCACGGTAACAAGGGTGTTATCTCCGTTATCATGCCGGTCGAAGACATGCCGTACGACGAGCATGGCGAGCCTGTGGATATCGTGCTGAACCCGCTGGGTGTACCGTCGCGTATGAACGTCGGTCAGATCCTCGAAACCCACCTGGGTATGGCTGCTACCGGTCTGGGTCGCAAGATCAACGTGATGCTGGACAAAGAGCGCGCCAAGGCTGAAACCGTGCAGGAAGTGCGTGGTTTCCTCGGCGAGATCTACAACGGTGTTCACGGTGAACTGGAGTGCTCCCGTAAGGAAGCGCTGGACAGCTTCAGCGATGATGAAGTTATCGAACTGGCCAATAACCTGAAGCGCGGCGTACCGCTGGCAACACCGGTATTCGACGGTGCCAAGGAAGCCGAGATCAAGGCGCTGCTGCGTCTGGCAGATCTCGACGACTCCGGTCAGTTCACTCTGTACGACGGCCGTACCGGCGATCAATTCGACCGTTCGGTGACTGTCGGCTACATGTATATGCTGAAACTGAACCACCTGGTCGACGACAAGATGCACGCGCGTTCTACCGGTTCCTACAGTCTGGTTACTCAGCAGCCGCTGGGTGGTAAGGCGCAGTTCGGTGGCCAGCGCTTCGGTGAGATGGAGGTCTGGGCGCTGGAAGCATACGGCGCAGCCTACACTCTGCAGGAGATGCTGACCGTTAAGTCGGACGACGTGAACGGCCGTACGAAGATGTACAAGAACATCGTCGATGGCGATCACAGAATGGAACCGGGTATGCCGGAATCGTTCAACGTGTTGATCAAGGAGATCCGCTCTCTCGGTATCGATATCGAGCTCGAGAGCGAGTAAGTCCCTAACGATCACCAGCCGATGTTCCCTAGTCGCGGGGGACATCGGCGCTGAGAACTCCGCGTAGGAGCTATAGACAATGAAAGATCTGCTGAATCTGCTGAAGTCCCAGGGCCCGTCCGACGAGTTTGATTCCATTCGAATCTCGCTGGCCTCGCCGGAGATGATCCGTTCCTGGTCTTACGGTGAAGTGAAAAAGCCGGAGACCATCAACTACCGTACGTTCAAGCCTGAGCGTGACGGTCTGTTCTGTGCCAAGATCTTTGGCCCGATCAAGGACTACGAGTGCCTGTGCGGTAAGTACAAGCGCATGAAGCACCGTGGTGTTATCTGTGAGAAGTGTGGCGTCGAAGTCACCATGACCAAGGTGCGTCGTGAGCGCATGGGTCATATCGAGCTGGCTTCTCCGGTTGCGCATATCTGGTTCCTGAAGTCGCTGCCGTCCCGCATCGGTCTGATGCTGGATATGACGCTGCGCGATATCGAGCGCGTGCTGTATTTCGAATCTTTCGTCGTGATCGATCCGGGTATGACTACGCTTGAACGTGGCCAGATGCTCAACGACGAACAGTACTTCGAAGCGCTGGAAGAGTTCGGTGACGAATTCGACGCGCGTATGGGTGCTGAAGCTGTCAAAGAGCTGCTCGTATCCATCGACCTGGAAGAAGAGATCCAGCGTCTGCGTGAAGAGATCCCGCAGACCAACTCTGAAACCAAGCTGAAGAAGCTGTCCAAGCGTCTTAAGCTGATCGAAGCGTTCCACAAGTCCGGTAACGATCCGCAGTGGATGATCATGGAAGTACTGCCGGTACTGCCGCCTGATCTGCGTCCGCTGGTACCGCTGGACGGCGGTCGGTTTGCGACTTCTGACCTGAACGACCTGTACCGCCGCGTTATCAACCGTAACAACCGTCTGAAGCGTCTGCTGGACCTCAATGCGCCGGATATCATCGTGCGCAACGAGAAGCGCATGCTGCAGGAATCCGTTGATGCGCTGCTGGATAACGGTCGTCGCGGTCGTGCGATCACCGGTTCCAACAAGCGCCCGCTGAAATCCCTGGCTGACATGATCAAGGGTAAGCAGGGTCGTTTCCGTCAGAACCTGCTCGGTAAGCGTGTCGACTACTCCGGTCGTTCCGTTATCGTGGTCGGTCCGTACCTGCGTCTGCATCAGTGCGGTCTGCCGAAGAAAATGGCGCTGGAACTGTTCAAGCCGTTCATCTTCTCCAAGCTTGAGCTGCGTGGCTATGCCACCACCATCAAAGCTGCCAAGAAGATGGTCGAGCGCGAAGAGCCGCTGGTCTGGGATATCCTCGACGAAGTGATTCGTGAGCACCCGGTTCTGCTGAACCGTGCACCGACGCTGCACCGTCTCGGTATCCAGGCATTTGAGCCGGTACTGATCGAAGGTAAGGCGATCCAGCTGCACCCGCTGGTGTGTGCTGCGTACAACGCCGACTTTGACGGTGACCAGATGGCTGTTCACGTACCGCTGACGCTGGAAGCCCAGCTGGAAGCGCGTGCGCTGATGATGTCCACCAACAACATCCTGTCACCGGCGAACGGTGAGCCTATCATCGTACCGTCTCAGGACGTGGTACTGGGTCTGTACTACATGACCCGTGAGCGCGTTGCTGCTCAGGGTGAAGGCATGATGTTCTCCGACATCAAGGAAGTGCAGCGTGCATATGGTGCTGGCCAGGTTCACCTTCAGGCTCGTATCAAGGTACGTATCCACGAAACTATTCGTGATATCGAAGGTAACGTAGAGAAGCGTTACGGACTGCAGGAGACCACCGTTGGTCGTGCCATGCTGTTCGATATCGTGCCGGCTGGCCTGCCGTTCGAGCTGGTTAACCAGGCAATGAAGAAAAAGGCGATCTCTCGCCTGTTGAACGAGGCTTATCGTCGCTGTGGTCTGAAAGATACCGTTATCTTCGCTGACCAGCTGATGTACATGGGCTTCCGTCAGGCAACCGTGTCCGGCGCTTCCATCGGTGTTAACGACTTCGTTATCCCGGACGAGAAGGTTGGCATCATCGCCGAAGCCGACGCAGAAGTTAAAGAGATCGAGCGTCAGTTCGGTGACGGCCTGGTAACTCAGGGCGAGAAGTACAACAAGGTTGTGGATATCTGGTCCCGCGCTAACGAAGTGCTGGCCAAGAAGATGATGGACAACCTGAAGGTCGATCTGGTCACCAACTCTGAAGGCGTTGCTGTAGAGCAGGAGTCTTTCAACTCCGTCTACATGATGGCCGACTCCGGTGCGCGTGGTAGCGCCGCTCAGATCCGTCAGCTGGCGGGTATGCGTGGTCTGATGGCGAAGCCGGATGGCTCTATCATCGAAACGCCGATCGTGGCGAACTTCCGTGAAGGTCTGAACGTACTCCAGTACTTCATCTCGACCCACGGTGCTCGTAAAGGTCTGGCGGATACCGCACTAAAAACTGCGAACTCCGGTTACCTGACTCGTCGTCTGGTCGACGTGGCGCAGGACGTGGTGATCACCGAAAACGATTGTGGCACCGACGAAGGTATGGTCGTGCAGCCGATGATCGAAGGCGGCGATATCGTTGTACCGCTGGGTGAGCGAGTGCTGGGTCGTGTCGTAGCCGATGACGTCCTCAACCCTGCGGGTGACGATGTACTGATTCCGTCTGGAACGCTGATCGATGAAGCCTGGGTTGCGCGCCTCGAAAACGAAGAAGCGTACAGCAGCATCGATGAGATCAAGGTGCGCTCTCCGATCACCTGTCAGTCCCGTCACGGTATCTGTTCGTCCTGTTACGGTCGTGACCTGGGTCGCGGTCATCAGGTGAACATCGGTGAATCTGTCGGTGTTATCGCTGCGCAGTCCATCGGTGAGCCGGGTACACAGCTGACCATGCGTACGTTCCACATCGGTGGTGCGGCATCCCGAGCTGCGGCGGTGGATAGCATCCAGGTTAAGAACGGCGGTACCGTACGTCTGCATAACCTGAAGTACGTAGAACGTACAGACAGCACCATCGTGGCGACTTCTCGTTCCGGTGAGCTGGGTGTGACCGATGAGCACGGCCGTGAGCGCGAGCGCTACAAGCTGCCGTACGGCGCGATCATCAAGGTGCGCGACGGCGACTTCGTTGAGCCCGGCGCGATCGTTGCGAACTGGGACCCGCATACCCACCCGATCATCACCGAGGTGGCTGGTCGACTGCAGTTCGTGGGCATGGAAGACGGTATCACCATCAAGCGTCAGACAGATGAGCTGACCGGTCTGTCCACCATCGAGGTTCTCGATGCGAAGGATCGTCCGCAGGCGGGTAAAGATATCCGTCCGATGATCAAGCTGGTTGATGCCAACGGTAACGACGTGTTCCTCGCGGGCACCGAGATGCCTGCGCAGTACCTGCTGCCGGCCAAGTCCATCGTTACCTTGAACGATGCGTCCGAAGTACAGATCGGTGACATCCTGGCGCGTCTGCCGCAGGAAGGCACCGTCAACAAGGACATCACCGGTGGTCTGCCGCGCGTTGCCGACCTGTTCGAAGCGCGTAAGCCGAAAGAATCTGCAGTACTGGCTGAAGTCTCCGGTACCGTAACCTTCGGTAAGGAGACCAAGGGCAAGCGTCGTATCGTGATCACTCCGCAGGATGGTTCCGATCCGCACGAAACGATGATTCAGAAGTGGCGTAACCTGAACGTATTCGAAGGTGAAACCGTGGAGAAGGGTGAGGTTATCTCCGATGGCCCGTCCAACGCTCACGATATCCTGCGAGTACTGGGTGTACCTGCTCTGGCCAACTACATCGTCAGCGAGATCCAGGACGTTTACCGTCTGCAGGGTGTAGGTATCAACGATAAGCACATCGAGACCATCGTGCGTCAGATGCTGCGTAAGGTTGAGATTACCGAAACCGGCGATTCCAGCCTGATCCAGGGTGAGCAGGTCGAGTACGCCGCGGTTGTTGAAGAGAACGAACGACTGGAAGCTGAAGGCAAAATGCCGGCGAAGTTCGATCGTGTACTGCTGGGTATCACCAAGGCATCTCTGGCGACCGAGTCCTTCATCTCCGCGGCCTCCTTCCAGGAGACAACCCGCGTACTGACCGAAGGTGCGGTAACTGGCAAGAAAGACTACCTGCGTGGTCTGAAAGAAAACGTGGTCGTGGGTCGTCTGATCCCGGCCGGTACTGGTCTGGCGTATCACAACGAGCGTAAGCGCAAGCGTGCTACCCAGGGCGGTGAAGGCGTTACTGTCAGCGCAGAAGAAGTTCAGCAGGCTCTGACCGAGGCTCTGAACGCTTCTATCAACGACACTGAGTAAAAACTGCTCAAAATTTGACGTCTTGGGTCGGAATTGATTAAAATTCCGGCCCTTTCGCGACTGGGCTCGAAAACGGGCCCGGTCTTTTTAGTATGGTGCTAATAAACCAAACGTGGAGTTTGCTTAATGGCAACAATTAACCAGCTGGTGCGCAAGCCGCGCAAGCGTGCTGTACAGAAGAGCGACGTTCCGGCGCTCCAGGCATGCCCCCAGCGTCGTGGCGTATGTACTCGTGTGTACACCACTACCCCGAAGAAACCGAACTCGGCACTGCGTAAAGTCTGCCGTGTGCGTCTGACCAACGGTTACGAAGTATCTTCCTACATCGGTGGTGAAGGTCATAACCTGCAGGAGCACTCTGTAGTTCTGATCCGTGGCGGTCGTGTAAAGGACCTCCCGGGTGTGCGTTACCACACTGTTCGTGGTTCCCTGGACTGCTCCGGTGTTAACGGCCGTAAACAGGGTCGTTCCAAGTACGGTGCTAAACGTCCGAAGTCTTAATCCCTCGTTAGACGGCGAGGCTTTGCCAGTCAGGTGCCCGAAGAAACCGGCCCTAAGCTGTTTGGCTAACCCGAAAGACGATAAGAGTAAGGCCAGGTGTCATAAGACATCCTGATGAACCTGAAGACCTTTTACAATTTTAGAGGGCTTATCAATGCCTAGAAGACGCGTTGCTGCGAAGCGTGAAATCCTGCCGGATCCTAAATTCGGTAACATTACCCTGGCAAAATTTATCAACCATCTGATGGTCAGCGGCAAAAAGTCCGTCGCTGAACGCATCGTGTATGGCGCACTGAGCAAGGTCGAAGAGCGCACCAAAGGTGACGCACTCGAACTGTTTGACAAGGCGCTCGAAACTGTCCAGCCGGCTGTGGAAGTTAAGTCCCGCCGTGTTGGTGGTGCTACCTACCAGGTCCCCGTTGAAGTTCGCCCGTCCCGCCGCACAGCTCTGGCTATGCGCTGGCTGGTTGACGCTGCACGCAAGCGTGGTGAGAAATCCATGTCTCTGCGTCTGGCCGGTGAACTGATCGACGCGGCTGAAGGCCGTGGTGCTGCTGTCAAGAAACGCGAAGACGTGCATCGTATGGCTGAAGCCAACAAGGCTTTCGCCCACTATCGCTTCTAAACATCAGAGGAATCTGTCGTGGCTCGTAAAACTCCTATCGAGCGCTACCGTAATATCGGTATTTGCGCTCACGTAGACGCCGGCAAAACCACCACTACCGAGCGTGTCCTGTTCTACACAGGCCTGTCTCACAAGATCGGTGAAGTGCATGAAGGTGCGGCTACCATGGACTGGATGGAGCAGGAGCAGGAGCGTGGTATCACTATCACCTCCGCTGCCACCACCTGTTTCTGGCAGGGCATGAACCAGCAGTTCGACCAGCACCGCGTAAACATCATCGATACTCCGGGACACGTTGACTTCACTATCGAAGTAGAACGTTCCCTGCGTGTGCTTGATGGCGCCGTTGTTGTTCTGTGTGCTTCCTCTGGTGTTCAGCCGCAGACCGAGACTGTATGGCGTCAGGCCAACAAGTATGAAGTTCCCCGTATGGTATTCGTCAACAAGATGGACCGTGCCGGCGCTGACTTCTACATGGTTGAAAGCCAGCTGAAGAACCGTCTGGGTGCTACCGCTGTTCCGGTCAACCTGCCGATCGGTGCTGAAGACGACTTCAAAGGTGTTGTTGACCTGGTTGTCATGAAGGCGATCTGGTGGAACGAAGACGACATGGGTATGACCTACGAACTGGGTGATATTCCTGCCGAACTTCAGGCTAAAGCAGAAGAATACCGTGAGCACATGGTAGAAGCGGCTGCTGAAGCTAACGAAGAGCTGATGGAAAAATACCTCGAAGAGGGTGACCTCAGCGTTGAAGAGATCAAGGCTGGCCTGCGTGCCCGTACCCTGGCTAACGAAGTTGTTCTGATGCTGGCTGGTTCCGCATTCAAGAACAAAGGCGTTCAGGCAGTGCTGGATGCGGTTGTCGAATACCTGCCGTCGCCGGTAGAAGTTAAGGCGATCGAAGGTACTCTCGATGACGCGGCTGAAACTGTTGCGACTCGTGAAGCCGACGACAGCGCGCCGTTCTCGTCACTGGCGTTCAAGATCGCTACCGACCCGTTCGTTGGTACCCTGACCTTTATCCGTGTCTACTCTGGTGTGCTGAACTCCGGCGACAGCGTCTACAATTCTGTGAAGCAGAAGAAAGAACGCGTAGGTCGTATGGTTCAGATGCACGCTAACAGCCGTGAAGAGATCAAAGAAGTGCTGGCAGGCGACATCGCTGCACTGATCGGTCTGAAGGACGTCACCACTGGTGATACCCTGTGCGACCTGGATAACAAGATTGTCCTCGAGCGCATGGAATTCCCGGATCCGGTTATCTCCGTAGCGGTTGAGCCGAAGTCCAAAGCGGACCAGGAAAAAATGGGTATCGCTCTGGGCAAGCTGGCTCAGGAAGACCCCTCTTTCCGCGTTGAAACCGACGAGGAAACCGGCCAGACCATTATCTCTGGTATGGGTGAGCTTCACCTGGACATCATCGTCGACCGTATGCGTCGTGAGTTCAAGGTAGAAGCAAACATCGGTAAGCCGCAGGTTGCTTACCGCGAGAAGATCCGTAAGCCGGTTGTGGCTAACCACAAGTTTGCCCGTCAGTCCGGTGGTCGCGGTCAGTACGGCCACGTTGTCGTTGAGTTCTCTCCGTCCGATGAGGAAGGGTTGGAATTCGTCAGCGAAATCGTTGGTGGTTCTATTCCGAAGGAATACATCCCGGCGGTTCAGAAAGGTATCGAAGAACAGATGCAGAACGGCGTTATCGCGGGCTACCCGCTGATCGGCCTGAAAGCACGTCTGTACGACGGTTCTTTCCATGAAGTTGACTCCAACGAGATGGCGTTTAAAATCGCGGCATCCCAGGCGCTCAAGAAATACGCGATGGAAGCCAGCCCCTGTCTGCTGGAACCGATCATGAAGGTCGAAGTCGTGACACCTGAGGAATACATGGGTGACGTGATGGGTGACCTGAACCGTCGTCGTGGTCTGGTGCAGGGTATGGAAGACAGCACATCCGGTAAGGTGATTAACGCCGAAGTGCCGCTGGGTGAAATGTTCGGTTACGCAACCGATCTGCGCTCCGCGTCTCAGGGTCGTGCTACCTATTCTATGGAGTTCAAAGGCTATGCCGAAGCTCCGCAGAATATTGCCGAAGCTGTAACTAAGCAGAACTAATTTAAGCCTAATTGCTTGATTTAAGAGGATATACTCGTGGCTAAAGAAGCTTTTTCCCGTAGCAAGCCGCACGTAAACGTCGGCACTATCGGTCACGTTGACCATGGTAAAACCACTCTGACCGCTGCGCTGACTCGCGTGTGTGCAGAAGTTTGGGGCGGCGCTGCCGTTGCTTTTGACGGTATCGACAAGGCACCGGAAGAGCGTGATCGTGGTATCACCATCAACACTTCTCACGTTGAGTACGAGTCCCCGACTCGCCACTACGCGCACGTTGACTGCCCGGGACACGCCGACTACGTCAAGAACATGATCACCGGTGCTGCTCAGATGGACGGCGCTATCCTGGTATGTTCCGCAGCTGACGGCCCCATGCCGCAGACTCGTGAGCACATCCTGCTGTCCCGTCAGGTTGGCGTACCGTACATCGTTGTCTTCCTGAACAAGGCAGACATGGTTGATGACGAAGAGCTGCTCGAGCTGGTCGAAATGGAAGTCCGCGAACTTCTGGACAACTACGACTTCCCGGGTGACGACACTCCGATCATCACCGGTTCCGCACTGATGGCGCTGAACGGCGAAGACGACAAAGAAATGGGTACTACCGCTGTTAAGAAGCTGGTTGAAACCCTGGACGAATACATCCCGGAACCGGAGCGTGCGGTAGACCTGCCGTTCCTGATGCCGATCGAGGACGTATTCTCTATCTCTGGTCGTGGTACCGTTGTTACCGGTCGTATCGAGCGTGGCATCCTGAAAACTGGCGACGAAATCGAAATCGTTGGTATCAAGGACACCACCAAGACTACCTGTACTGGTGTTGAGATGTTCCGCAAGCTGCTGGACGAAGGTCGTGCAGGCGAGAATGTTGGTGCGCTGCTGCGTGGTACCAAGCGTGACGAAGTTGAGCGTGGTCAGGTCCTGGCTAAGCCGGGTTCCATCACTCCGCACACTGGCTTCGAAGGCGAAGTATACGTACTGAGCAAAGAAGAAGGCGGTCGTCACACTCCGTTCTTCAAAGGCTACCGTCCGCAGTTCTACTTCCGTACTACCGATATCACTGGTGCGGTTGAGCTGCCGGAAGGCGTTGAGATGGTAATGCCGGGCGACAACGTCCAGATGAACGTTACCCTGATCAACCCGATCGCGATGGAAGAAGGTCTGCGCTTCGCTATCCGTGAAGGCGGCCGTACTGTTGGTGCTGGCGTGGTTTCTAAAATCACTGCTTAATCCAATAAGCTGATCGCTTAGAAAAGGCCCTCATTCGAGGGCCTTTTTGTTGTCCCGCCGAAATCGCAGCGCTCTCTACTGCGTATTGATCAAAATTTGTACCTTTCTTGTTGACGCTGGCTCAGCCCCTGAGTAAAATTTGCGTCCCCTTTAACCGAGGGGAGGTCGGCTATTGCCGTAATGAAACTTACAGGAAATGCGTGATCAGAATGCAGAACCAAAAAATCAGAATTCGTCTGAAGGCTTTTGATCATCGCCTGATCGACTCATCCGCTCTGGAGATCGTTGAGACTGCAAAGCGGACTGGTGCTCAGGTGTGTGGTCCGATCCCACTTCCTACCCGCAAAGAGCGTTACACCGTCCTGATTTCTCCGCACGTCAACAAAGACGCGCGTGATCAGTACGAGATCCGTACGCACAAGCGAGTCCTCGACATCGTTGAGCCGACAGAAAAAACTGTCGACGCGCTGATGAAGCTGGATCTGGCTGCGGGTGTCGAAGTGCAGATCAGCCTCGGCTAATCAGCACTGCGCAGAATTATTAACTTAATGAAGCGCTATTTGTGGAATGCACCTGAAAAGGGCAGCCATAGCGGGTGACAGCCCCGTACACAACTGGCAAGAGGTAAAAAAATGTCTGTAGGACTTATCGGACGTAAAGCGGGTATGACTCGCATCTTCACAGATGAGGGCGTGTCCGTGCCAGTCACCGTCATCGAGGTGGAACCGAACCGTGTAACCAGCGTTAAGTCAGTTGATGCTGACGGCTACGCTGCTGTGCAGGTGACTACCGGTGCTAAGAAGGCTAACCGCCTGTCCAAGCCGGAAGCTGGTCACTTTGCCAAGGCTGGCGTCGAAGCCGGTCGCGGTTTGTGGGAGTTCCGCGTGAATGGTGATGAGGGAATCAACGTCGGCGACGCGCTGACAGTTGAGCGCTTCGAAGCAGGTCAGAAAGTTGACGTAACTGGTCAGTCTAAGGGTAAAGGTTTCCAGGGCGGCGTTAAGCGCTGGAACTTCCGTACCCAGGATATGACTCACGGTAACTCTCTTTCTCACCGTGCTCCGGGTTCCATTGGTCAGTGCCAGACCCCGGGTCGTGTCTTCAAAGGTAAAAAGATGGCAGGTCACATGGGCGCTGAGCGCTGCACAGTCCAGACTCTGGAAATCGTGCGCGTTGACGCTGAGCGTAATCTGCTGATCGTCAAGGGTGCCATTCCTGGTGCTCCGGGCGGTGACGTCATCGTTAAACCTGCTGTTAAAGCACGCGGCTGAGGGAGGTCTCCATGAATCTGAATCTGACTGGAGCCAACGGTTCGGTTGAAGTATCCGAACTGGCTTTTGGTAAAGAGTTCAATGAGGCACTGGTACACCAGGTCGTGACTGCTTACATGGCAGCCGGTCGTCAGGGTACCAAAGCCCAGAAAAACCGCTCTGCCGTCTCCGGCGGTGGTGCGAAGCCCTTCCGTCAGAAGGGTACCGGTCGTGCTCGTCAGGGTACTACCCGTTCGCCGATCTGGCGCACCGGTGGTGTTACTTTCGCTGCACAGCCGCGCGACTTCGCTCAGAAAGTGAACAAGAAGATGTACCGCGCTGCAATGCGTTGCATCCTGTCTGAGCTGGTGCGTCAAGAGCGTCTCGTTGTTGTAGAAGAGTTCGCTGTTGAAGCTCCGAAGACCAAGCCGTTTATCGCCAAGCTGAAAGAGCTTGAGCTGGATAACGCGCTGCTGATCACTGAAGACGTAGAGCAGAACCTGTATCTGGCTGCCCGTAACGTTCCGCACGTGGACGTTCGTGATGCGGCTGGTATCGACCCGGTTAGCCTGGTTGGTTTTGAAAAGGTTCTGATCACCGTGCCGGCACTCAAGAAGATCGAGGAGGTGTACGCATGAACCCGGAACGCATCTATAAAGTGCTGCTCGGTCCGCACATCTCTGAAAAGGCCACTATCGTCGCTGAGGGTACCCAGCAGGTAGTGTTCCGCGTTTCTTCAGACGCGACCAAGCCGGAAATCAAGAAAGCGGTTGAAGAGCTGTTCAACGTAAAAGTTGAAGGCGTCAACGTACTGAACATCAAGGGCAAAACCAAGCGCACTCAGCGTGGCATGGGTAAGCGCTCTGATGTTCGCAAAGCGTACGTTCGACTGGCCGACGGTTCTGAGATCGATTTCCTGGCTGGCGAATAAGAGGGGTTTGAATAATGGCAATCGTTAAAGCAAAGCCGACCTCTGCCGGACGTCGTCACGTCGTTAAGGTAAGCAGTGCTGACCTGTACAAGGGTAAGCCGCACGCTGCTCTGGTCGAAAAAAACTCGAAGTCCGGTGGTCGTAACAACAATGGACGGATCACTACCCGTCACATTGGCGGTGGTCACAAGCATCACTACCGCGTTATCGACTTCCGTCGTAACAAGGATGGTATCCCCGCTGTAATCGAGCGCGTGGAATACGATCCGAACCGTTCTGCGCACATTGCTCTGCTGAAATACGCTGATGGCGAGCGTCGCTACATCATCGCTCCCAAAGGCCTGAAAGCTGGTGCTGTCGTGCAGTCTGGTGAAATCGCCGACATCAAGCCGGGTAACTCTATGCCCCTGCGCAACGTGCCGCTGGGTAGTACCGTGCATTGTGTCGAACTGAAGCCTGGTAAAGGTGCACAGCTGGCTCGCTCTGCGGGTGCCTCTGCTCAGCTGGTCGCTCGCGAAGGCGCCTACGCAACTCTGCGTCTGCGTTCTGGCGAAATGCGCAAGGTTCTGACCGAGTGCCGCGCGACTCTGGGTGAAGTTAGCAACTCTGAACACAGCCTGCGTCAGCTGGGTAAAGCCGGTGCCAAGCGCTGGCGTGGTGTTCGTCCGACCGTTCGCGGTGTTGCGATGAACCCGGTTGATCACCCGCATGGTGGTGGTGAGGGTCGTACCTCTGGTGGTCGTCACCCGGTTACTCCGTGGGGCGTGCCGACCAAGGGTCAGAAAACCCGCAAGAACAAGCGTACCGATAAACTGATCGTACGCCGTCGTCAGGCTAAATAAGAGGAATCAGCTGTGCCACGTTCACTGAAGAAAGGTCCGTTTATCGACCTTCACCTGCTGAAAAAGGTAGAAGCTGCAATCGAAGCTAACGAGCGTCGTCCGATCAAGACCTGGTCACGTCGTTCTACTGTCTTCCCGAACTTTGTCGGGCTGACGATTGCAGTACATAACGGCCGTCAGCATGTCCCGGTGTTCATCACCGAAGACATGGTCGGTCATAAACTAGGTGAGTTCGCTGCTACTCGTACATACCGCGGTCATGCAGCCGACAAGAAGGCCAAGAAGAAGTAAGGGGTAGATGATGGAAGTTATCGCCAAGCATAAAGGCGCCCGCATCTCCGCCCAGAAGGCCCGTCTGGTCGCAGATCAGATCCGTGGTAAGTCTGTGGGCGAAGCTCTGAATATCCTGGCGTTCAGCAACAAGAAAGGTGCTGATCTCGTCAAGAAGGTGCTGGAGTCTGCAATTGCTAACGCAGAGCACAACGAAGGCGCTGATGTCGACGAACTGCGCGTGTCTGCAATCTTCGTTGATGAAGGTATGACCATGAAGCGCATCATGCCGCGTGCCAAAGGCCGCGCTGATCGCATCCTGAAGCGTACCTCACACATCACCGTCAAGGTCGCTGACTAAGCGCTGAAAGCCAGGAGAGTTTGATATGGGTCAGAAAGTAAACCCGACCGGTATTCGGCTTGGTGTCATCAAGGATCACACTTCTGTGTGGTACGCGGACAAAGCCGACTATGCCAACAAACTGCTGAACGATCTTCAGGTACGTAGCTACCTGGAAGGACAGCTGAAGAACGCGTCTGTAAGCCGTATCGAGATCGAGCGTCCGGCTCAGAACGCACGTATCACTATCCATACAGCCCGCCCGGGTATCGTTATCGGTAAGAAGGGTGAGGATGTCGAGAAGCTGCGTAATGCTGTTTCCGAGATGATGGGTGTGCCTGTTCACATCAACATCGAAGAAGTACGCAAGCCGGATCTGGATGCCAAGCTGGTCGCCCAGGGCGTCGCCAGCCAGCTCGAGCGCCGCGTAATGTTCCGTCGTGCCATGAAGCGCGCGGTTCAGAACGCTATGCGTATCGGCGCTAAAGGTATCAAGATTCAGCTGGGTGGCCGTCTCGGTGGTGCCGAAATCGCACGTACCGAATGGTACCGCGAAGGTCGTGTGCCCCTGCACACCCTGCGTGCTGATATCGACTACGCCACTTATGAAGCGCACACCACTTACGGTGTGATCGGCGTGAAAGTATGGATCTTCAAAGGCGAGATCCTCGGTGGCCTGGAACAGGTTCGTGCCGAGAAGAAAGCGCCTGCGAAGAAAGGTAAGTGAGGTAGACGTCAATGCTGCAACCGAAACGTCTCAAATTCCGCAAAATGCACAAAGGCCGCAACCGTGGTCTGGCGCAGCGCGGTAGCAAGGTCAGCTTTGGTGAATTCGCCCTGAAAGCGACTGATCGCGGTCGTATTACAGCGCGTCAGATCGAAGCTGCCCGTCGTACCATGACTCGTCACGTAAAGCGTGGTGGTAAGATCTGGATCCGCATTTTCCCGGACAAGCCGATCACTACCAAGCCGCTTGAAGTTCGTATGGGTAAAGGTAAGGGTAACGTCGAGTACTGGGTCGCTCAGATTCAGCCGGGTAAAGTACTGTTCGAAATGAGCGGTGTTCCGGAAGATCTGGCTCAGGAAGCCTTCGCCCTGGCGGCCGCCAAGCTGCCGGTTCAGACAACCTTTGTTAAGCGGACGGTGATGTGATGAAAGCACAAGAACTGCGTGACAAGTCCGTAGAAGAGCTTCAGCAGTCTCTGCTGGATCTTCTGAAGGACCAGTTCAACCTGCGTATGCAGAAGGCAACTGGCCAGCTGGCACAGACTCACCTGCTGGGTCAGGTTCGTCGCGACATCGCTCGCGTTAAGACAGTACTCACAGAAAAGCAGGTGGCTAAATGAGCGCTGAAAAACGTACTCGTACTGTGACCGGCAAGGTCGTCAGTGACAAGATGGATAAGACCATCACAGTTCTGGTCGAGCGTCGTGAGAAACACCCGATCTACGGCAAGTACATCAAACGCTCCACCAAACTGCACGCTCACGATGAGAAGAATGAGTGTCAGATGGGTGATCTGGTGACCATCGCCGAATCTCGCCCGCTGTCCAAGACCAAAACTTGGTCTCTGGTTCGCATTGAAGAGCGCGCAGCTAAGGTGTAATATATTGCGCCTTGCTGCTCCAAGTTGCCGGTTCGCCTGCTGTGAGGCAGGCGACGGGAAAAAAGTTTGTGGAGTAGACCATGATTCAGACTGAAACGATGCTTGATGTGGCTGACAACAGCGGCGCCAAGCGTGTGCAGTGTATTAAGGTCCTGGGTGGTTCTCACCGTCGTTACGCTTCTGTTGGTGACATCATCAAGGTCACCGTCAAAGAAGCGATTCCGCGCGGTAAGGTCAAGAAAGGCCAGGTCCTTAAGGCTGTCGTAGTGCGTACCCGTAAAGGTGTTCGTCGTCCTGACGGTTCACTGATCCGCTTTGATACTAACTCTGCGGTTCTGTTGAACACCAACGATGCACCTATCGGTACTCGTATCTTCGGCCCAGTAACGCGTGAACTTCGCTCTGAGAAGTTCATGAAGATCATTTCCCTGGCGCCTGAAGTGCTCTAAGACCCTGATTTAATTCAGGGCTCTTGCGAAAACGCCAATCCCGAGAGGGCTTGGCGTTTTTGAGCATGAGGAAGGTAGTAGGAAACGAAGGTAAATCTAAATGCGTAAGATTCGTCGCGACGATGAAGTCATCGTGATCGCAGGAAAAGACAAGGGCAAGCGTGGCAAAGTCATGCGCGTCCTGGAAAACGATCGTCTGATCGTGTCTGGCATCAACATGATTAAGAAACACCAGAAGCCGAACCCGATGCTGCAGCAGCAGGGTGGCATTGTTGAGAAGGAAGCGGCTATCGCTACCTCCAACGTTGCTATCTTCAACGCTCAGACCGGCAAGGGTGATCGTGTAGGCTTCAAGCTGCTTGAAGACGGCACCAAGGTACGTTTCTTCAAGTCCACCGGCGAGCTCGTCGCCGGAGATAAGTAAGAGAGGTTGGTGCAAATGTCCAGACTGAAAGCGCTTTACGAAAATGAAGTTAAGGGCCAGCTGAAAGAAGAGCTGAGCTCCCCGAACGTGATGGCAGTTCCCCGCATCACCAAAATCACCCTGAACATGGGTGTTGGTGAAGCCCTGGGTGACAAGAAGCAGCTCGAAAACGCAGTTGCTGACATGACCGCCATCGCTGGTCAGAAGCCGATCGTTACCAAAGCACGCAAATCCATCGCGGGCTTCAAGGTACGTGAAGGCTGGCCGATTGGCTGCAAAGTTACTCTGCGCGGCGAGCGTATGTGGGAATTCCTCGACCGTCTGGTCGATATCTCCATTCCGCGTATCCGCGACTTCCGTGGTCTCAGCTCCAAGTCGTTCGACGGCCGCGGTAACTACAGCATGGGTGTGAAAGAGCAGATCATCTTCCCGGAAATCGACTACGACAAAGTCGATAAGCTGCGTGGTCTCGATATCACTATTACCACTACGGCGAAGAACAACGACGAAGGTCGTGCTCTTCTGGCTGCGCTGCAGTTCCCGTTCAAGAAATAAGACAGGGATTGAACCATGGCTAAAGTTTCTATGATCAATCGTGAGCTCAAGCGTGAGAAGCTGGTGAACAAATTCGCCGCTAAACGCGCTCAGCTCAAAGCAATTGTTGCTAGCCCGAACAGCTCAGAAGATGAGGTTTGGGAAGCACAGATCGCGCTGCAGAAGCTGCCGCGTGATGCTAGCCCGGTACGCAAACAGCGTCGTTGCCAGGTGACCGGTCGTCCGCACGGTGTATACCGTAAGTTCGGACTGTGCCGTAACAAACTGCGCGAAGCTGCTATGCGTGGCGATGTCCCGGGCCTGAAGAAGGCGAGCTGGTAAGTCCACTCGCTTAACGGTAAGCACGGCGGTCTGGGCGAAACCCGTGAGGGCTTCGCTACCGCGCCGCGCTGCACTAAGAGGATGTTAAAAGCATGAGTATGCAAGACACACTCGCGGATATGTTCACCCGTATCCGTAACGGACACATGGCTGAGAAACAGGCTGTGTCCCTGCCGTCCTCCAAGCAGAAGCTGGCTGTTGCCCAGGTTCTGAAAGAGGAAGGTTACATTGCTGACTACGCAGTAGAAGGCGATGTTAAGCCGGTGCTGACCATCGAACTGAAATACTTCGAAGGTAAGCCGGTTATCGAAAGCATTAAGCGTGTTAGCCGCCCCAGTCTGCGTGTGTACAAAAACGCAGGTGAGCTGCCGAAAGTCGCTGATGGTCTCGGTGTCGCAATTATCTCAACCAGCAAAGGCGTCATGACCGATCGCGCCGCTCGTGAAGCGGGAATCGGTGGTGAAGTTGTCTGCACGGTCTTCTAAGAGGTATTCCGATGTCACGAATTGCGAAGAAACCCGTAGCAGTACCGTCAGGCGTTGAAATCAAGATCGATGGCCAGGCTGTTACCGCTAAGGGTAAAAATGGCCAGCTCGTTCTGGACGTACATCCGGTTGTCTCTGTTGAGCAGGCTGAAGGCGAACTGACGTTCGCGCCGCGCGACGGCTCTAAGACCTCTATGGCTCTGACCGGCACCGTACGCTCACTGGTTAACAACATGGTGGTCGGTGTAAGCGAAGGCTTTACTAAAACCCTGACGCTGCAGGGCGTGGGTTACCGTGCTGCAGCCAAAGGCAAGGTTCTGAACCTGACCCTGGGCTTCTCTCACCCGATCGATTACGAACTGCCTGAAGGTGTTTCTGCGGAAACTCCTAATCCGACCACAGTGATTATCAGCGGTGCTGATAAGCAGTCTGTTGGTCAGGTGGCTGCAGAAGTTCGCGGTTTCCGTCCGCCTGAGCCTTACAAAGGCAAGGGTGTTCGCTATGCCGACGAATATGTACGCCGCAAAGAGGCTAAGAAGAAGTAAGGCAGGGTCATGAACGTTAAGAAAGAAGCTCGTATCCGTCGTGCTCGCCGCGCTCGCGCAAATATGCGTGAACAGCGCGCTGTACGTCTGTGCGTCAACCGCACCCCGCGTCACATCTACGCTCAGGTCATCGCTGCTGACGGCAGCCAGGTGCTCGCTAGCGCCTCTACTGTTGAGAAAGATCTGCGCGAAGGTTTTACCGGTAACATCGAAGCGGCTAAGAAAGTCGGCGCCCTGATCGCATCCCGTGCGAAGGAAGCAGGTGTTACTCAGGTCGCGTTTGACCGCTCAGGTTTCAAATACCACGGTCGTGTAGCGGCTCTCGCTGATGCTGCTCGCGAAGGCGGCCTGGAATTCTAAAGGTTTCGAATATGGCAAATCACGAACAGAAAGACGGTGAACTGCAGGAGAAGCTTGTTCAGGTAAACCGTGTCGCCAAAGTGGTCAAAGGCGGTCGTATTTTCGGTTTTACCGCGCTGACTGTGGTCGGTGATGGCAACGGTCGTGTCGGTTTCGGACGTGGCAAGGCGCGCGAAGTGCCTGTCGCTATCCAGAAAGCGATGGAACAGGCTCGTCGCAACATGGTTAGCGTCAACCTGAACGGCCACACTCTGCAGTACCCGGTCAAAGCCAACCACGGCTCTGCCAAGGTCTACATGCAGCCGGCCTCTGAAGGTACCGGTATCATCGCTGGTGGCGCTATGCGTTCAGTTCTCGAACTGGCTGGCGTTCACAACGTACTGGCTAAGTGCTACGGCTCTACCAACCCGGTAAACGTTGTACGTGCGACAGTTAAAGGCCTGGCTTCCATGAAGTCACCGGAAGACGTTGCTGCCAAGCGTGGCAAGTCTGTTGACGAGATCCTGGGGAGCTAAGACATGGCTGACAAGATCAAGGTAACACTGGTACGCAGTCCGATCGGCACCCTGCCCAAGCACAAAGCTTGCGTACAGGGCCTGGGCCTGCGTCGCATCGGTCACGTTGTGGAAGTGGAAGACACTCCGGCAGTACGTGGCATGATCAACAAAGTTAACTACATGGTTCAGGTAGTTAGCGAGTAAGAGGAGTGACCCAATGCGTTTGAACTCTCTGCGCCCGGGCGCCGGCTCCAAACAGGCACCCAAGCGTGTCGGTCGTGGTATCGGCTCCGGTCTGGGTAAGACTGGTGGCCGTGGCCACAAGGGTTTGAAATCCCGCTCAGGCGGTAGTGTAAACCCGGGTTTTGAAGGCGGTCAGATGCCGATTCAGCGTCGTCTGCCGAAATTTGGTTTCAATTCCCGTAAAGCGCGTTACGTCGCTGAGATCCGCCTCAACGAGCTGGTTGCAGCTGGCGTTGAAGTGGTTGATCTGGACGCGCTGAAACAGGCAGACATCATCAGGCAGGAAATTAAATCTGCGCGTGTGATCCTGTCTGGTGAGATCACAAAGGCAGTCACCGTTAAAGGTCTTAAAGTGACCAAAGGTGCTCAGGCTGCGATCGAAGCTGCTGGCGGTAAAGTCGAGGCGTAAATGGCTAAGAAAGGACAAATACCAGCGGGAAATCAGAGCGGTCTTGGTGAGCTTTGGGCGCGCCTTCGCTTCGTTCTGATAGCGGTTATCGTATACCGGATCGGGGCTCATATCCCGGTTCCCGGTATCAACCCGGACCGACTCGCTGCGCTGTTTGATCAGAATCAGGGGACGATCCTGAGCCTGTTCAATATGTTCTCTGGTGGTGCGTTGGAGCGTATGTCGATCCTCGCACTGGGCATCATGCCGTACATCTCTGCATCTATTATTATGCAGTTGATGACGATTGTGAGTCCGACGCTGGAACAGTTGAAGAAAGAGGGCGAGGCGGGTCGTCGCAAGATCAACCAGTATACTCGTTACGCGACGGTGGTTTTGGCCACTGTGCAGTCGCTGGGTATGGCGGTGGGTCTGGCGAACCAGGGCGTGGCGTTCAGCGCCAGTATCAGCTTCTATTTTGTAGCGGTTGTAACTCTGGTGGCCGGCGCGGTCTTCCTGATGTGGCTTGGTGAACAGGTCACTGAAAAGGGGATCGGCAACGGTATCTCTATTCTGATCTTCGCAGGTATTGTGGCCGGGTTGCCAAGTGCAATCGGCCAGTCCTTTGAAGCAGCGCGTCAGGGTGATATGAACATCCTCGCGTTGCTGGCTATCGCTGTGATGGCGGTGGCTACTGTTGGCTTTGTGGTGTTTATGGAACGCGGTCAACGCCGCATTACCATCAACTACGCGAAACGTCAGCAGGGTCGCCGTGTGTACGCCGCACAGTCCAGCCACCTGCCGCTGAAAGTGAACATGGCCGGTGTTATTCCGCCGATCTTCGCTTCCAGTATTCTGCTGTTCCCGGCGTCAGTCGGGCAGTGGTTCGGTCAGGGTGAAGGCATGGGCTGGCTGCAGGATGTGGCTCTGGCTCTTGGGCCGGGACAGCCGTTGTACATCTTGCTGTTCGCAATTGCGATCGTATTCTTCTGCTACTTCTACACCGCGATTGTTTTCAATCCGCGTGACGTGGCAGATAACCTGAAAAAATCAGGTGCCTTTATCCCTGGGATCCGTCCTGGTGAACAGTCCGCACGTTATATCGACACGGTGTTGAGCCGCCTGACTCTGTTCGGCGCGCTATATATCACCGCCGTGTCACTGATGCCGCAGTTCCTGGTCGTGGCATGGAACGTACCCTTCTATTTTGGTGGTACGTCTCTGCTGATCGTGGTTGTTGTGGTGATGGACTTTATGGCTCAGGTGCAATCACACCTGATGTCTCATCAGTACGAATCACTGATGAAAAAATCGAATCTTAAAGGCGGCGCGGGTCTCCTGCGCTAAGCCTAATGAGGTGGATCATGAAAGTACGCGCATCTGTTAAAAAGATTTGCCGTCACTGCAAGATCGTACGTCGCAACGGTTCCGTGCGCGTGATCTGCAAAGTGGAACCCCGACACAAGCAGCGCCAGGGTTAATCCACGAATGGCTGGTTGTTGGGAGGCTGTGCTGCTCGACTTGATTTAAAAATGATCAAGGTGTAGTATTGCGCGCCTTCCACGAACTATTTGATTAAAACGGTTCCCGCAATTAGTCAGTCGGGGACAGAAACATGGAGTACATTGAATGGCCCGTATAGCTGGCGTCAATATTCCTGACAATAAGCATGCGGTAATTTCTCTGACTTACATTTACGGTATTGGCCGCACGACTGCTAAGCAGATCCTGGATGCTACTGGCATCGCCCCGACCACTAAGGTTGGTGATCTGTCCGAAGAGCAGCTCGATAATGTTCGTGGTGAAATTGCCAAGTTGACAGTTGAAGGCGACCTGCGTCGCGAAGTCAACATGAACATCAAGCGTCTTATGGACCTGGGTTGCTTCCGTGGCCTGCGTCACCGTCGTAACCTGCCGGTTCGCGGTCAGCGCAGCAAGACCAATGCTCGCACCCGTAAGGGCCCGCGCAAGCCGATCCGTAAGTAAGCGATAGGAATTTCCGAATATGGCAAAGCCAGGTAATCGCACACGTAAAAAGGTTAAAAAGCAGGTAGCGGATGGCCTCGCGCACATTCACGCCTCTTTTAACAACACCATTATCACCATAACCGATCGCCAGGGTAACGCACTGTCTTGGGCGACCTCCGGTGGTTCAGGTTTCCGTGGTTCCCGTAAGAGCACTCCGTTCGCTGCGCAGGTTGCTGCTGAGCGTGCCGGTAATGCTGCACTGGAATACGGTCTGAAAAACCTGGACGTGTTTGTGAAGGGCCCGGGTCCGGGTCGTGAGTCCGCTGTTCGCGCTCTGAACGGCTGTGGCTACAAAATCACAAACATCACCGATGTGACCCCGATTCCGCACAACGGCTGTCGCCCGCCGAAGAAGCGTCGCGTTTAATCTGGAGACAGTAATATGGCTCGTTATCTTGGACCTAAGTGCAAGCTGTCCCGTCGCGAAGGCACCGATCTCTTCCTGAAGAGCGGTGTTCGCGCACTCGACAGCAAGTGCAAAGCAGAAGCAGTGCCGGGCGTGCACGGCGCCCGTCGTGGTCGCCTGTCCGACTACGGTCTGCAGCTGCGTGAAAAACAGAAAGTACGTCGTACCTACGGTGTTCTGGAACGTCAGTTCCGTAGCTACTATAAAGAAGCGGCTCGTCAGAAAGGCTCAACAGGTGAAGTCCTGCTGCAGCTTCTGGAAAGCCGTCTGGACAACGTCGTCTACCGCATGGGTTACGGTTCTACCCGCGCGGAAGCTCGTCAGATCGTTTCTCACCGTCAGATCACCGTTAACGGTCAGTCTGTGAATGTACCCTCTTACCAGGTACAGGAAGGTGATGTGATCGCGGTACGTGAGAAGTCCAAAAACCAGCTGCGCATCAAAGCTGCACTGGAACTGGCTGCTCAGCGTGCACCGGTTGAGTGGGTTGAGGTAGATGCTGCGAAAATGGAAGGTGTCTTCAAGGCACGTCCTGAGCGTAGCGATCTGTCTGCCGATATCAACGAGCACCTGATCGTTGAGCTCTACTCGAAGTAATTCTTGAACTCTTGACTGGTGGAACTAATGCAGCGTTCAGTAAACGAGTTTCTTAGCCCACGTCACATCGACGTGCAGGAGATCAGTAAGACACGTGCCAAAGTGACTCTCGAGCCGCTTGAGCGTGGATTCGGTCATACTCTGGGCAATGCGCTGCGCCGTATTCTGCTCTCTTCCATGCCTGGCTGTGCCATCACGGAAGCAGAGATTGATGGTGTGCTGCACGAATACAGCAGCATCGAAGGGGTTCAGGAGGATGTCATTGAGATCCTGCTGAACCTCAAGGGTGTTGCCATTCTGCTGCACAATGCAGATGAAGCGGTGCTGACTCTTAGCAAGTCCGAGCCCGGTCCTGTGACAGCTGGTGATATCCAGCTGACTCAGGACGTTGAAGTTGCCAATCCGGATCACGTGATTGCTCACCTCAACACCGGCGCAAACCTGAATATGCACCTGACGGTTAGTCGCGGTCGCGGCTACGTGCCAGCAGATGCCCGTATCAGCGAGGACGATGAAACTCGTGCTATTGGTCGTCTGCAGCTCGACGCGACATACAGCCCTGTGCTGCGTGTTTCCTACGCGGTAGAGAGCGCACGTGTCGAGCAGCGTACCGACCTGGATAAACTCGTTATCGATATCGAGTCCAACGGTACGATCGATCCGGAAGAATGCATCCGTCGTGCGGCAACTATCCTGCAGCAGCAGCTGGCAGTGTTTGTTGACCTCGAAGATGCAAGCGAGCAGACCAAGTCCGAGCCGGCTGAGCCGGAAATCGACCCGGTTCTGCTGCGTCCGGTTGACGATCTTGAGCTGACCGTTCGTTCCGCTAACTGTCTGAAAGCAGAGCAGATCTATTACATCGGTGATCTGATCCAGCGCACCGAAGTAGAGCTGCTGAAGACTCCTAACTTGGGCAAGAAGTCCCTGACCGAGATCAAGGACGTGCTGGCGTCCAAAGGTCTGTCTCTGGGAATGCGTCTTGAGAACTGGCCGCCGGCCAGCCTCAAGGGCGACGACAAGGCGGCCTCTTAAGGTCTGGCTTCTAACCCTAAGTTGCAAAGGATTTAGAAAATGCGTCATCGTAAATCTGGTCGACACTTTAATCGTACAAGTGCGCACCGCAAGGCGATGTTCAAAAACATGGCAGTGTCTCTGTTCGAACACGAACTGATCAAGACTACTCTGCCTAAAGCTAAAGAACTGCGCCGCTTTGCTGAGCCGCTGATCACTCTGTCAAAGACTGATTCCGTAGCGAATCGTCGTCTGGCATTCTCGCGCACTCGCAGCCCTGAGGCTGTGGGCAAGCTGTTCAACGAACTGGGCCCGCGTTACGCGAACCGCCCGGGTGGTTATATCCGCATTCTGAAATGCGGTTACCGCGCCGGCGACAACGCGCCGATGGCTTATGTTGAGCTGGTTGATCGCGCTGCTGGTGCAGCTGTTGTGGAAGAGTCTGAAGACTAATCCCGCGGCCTAGCCACAAACAAAAAACCCGATCCTCACGGATCGGGTTTTTTTGTGTCTGAAATTAAGTGTTAGTTTATCGGTCGATAGAAAGGGCCGGGCAGCGGGTATGCGCTGAACCGGCCTCGATTAGCGTCACAGCATAGGTTTTAGGAATCGCCCGGTATGCGATCTTGGGTTCTGTGCCACTTCTTCCGGCGTGCCGGTGGCGATGATCTCACCACCGCCGCTGCCACCCTCGGGACCAAGGTCGATCAGCCAGTCGGCGGTTTTGATCACATCGAGGTTGTGTTCGATAACCACGATTGTATTGCCGTGGTCACGCAGGCGGTCAAGCACGCTAAGTAGCTGGGCGATATCGTAGAAATGCAGGCCGGTAGTCGGTTCATCAAGGATATAGAGTGTTTTTCCTGTATCCCGCTTGGAGAGCTCTCGCGCCAGTTTCACACGTTGTGCTTCACCACCGGACAGTGTCGTAGCCGCCTGACCCAGGCGGATGTAACTCAGACCCACATCGATCAGCGTCTGTAGTCTGCGTGCCAGCGCGGGTATCGCGTCGAAGAACTCGCGCGCGTCCTCGACGGTCAATTCGAGGACTTCGTTGATGTTCTTACCTTTGTACTTAACATCCAGGGTTTCACGGTTGTAGCGTTTTCCCTTGCACACGTCGCAGGGGACGTAGATATCCGGCAGGAAGTGCATCTCTACCTTTATTACGCCATCGCCCTGGCAGGCCTCGCAGCGACCGCCTTTCACGTTGAAACTGAAACGACCCGGCTTGTAGCCGCGGGAACGCGCTTCCTGGGTGCCGGCAAAGAGCTCGCGTACCTGGGTGAAGATGCCAGTGTAGGTCGCCGGGTTAGAGCGCGGTGTACGACCGATGGGGCTCTGGTCTATATCGATCACCTTGTCGAAATGATCCAGTCCCTCAATTTTTTTGTACGGCGCATGTTCGAGAGTAGTAGCTTTGTTGAGTTCGGTAGCAGCCACCGGGAACAGCGTATTATTGATCAGGGTAGACTTGCCTGAGCCAGATACGCCGGTGATACAGGTGAACAGACCGACCGGCAGTTCCAGGGTCACATCTTTCAAGTTGTTACCGCTGGCACCTTCCAGGCGCAGCATACGTGCTGCATCCACTGGGTTGCGCTCTTTCGGTACTTCAATGCGGCGGGTGCCGCTGAGGTACTGCCCGGTCATGGAATCTTCACACGCCATGATCTCCTTGGGTTCGCCATCGGCGATCACCCGGCCACCGTGTACACCCGCGCCCGGACCTATATCGATCACCCAGTCCGCCATTCGGATGGCATCTTCATCGTGTTCGACGACGATAACGGTATTGCCGAGATCGCGAAGATGTTCGAGCGTACCGAGGAGTCGCTCGTTGTCACGCTGATGCAGGCCGATGGAAGGCTCATCAAGTATATACATGACGCCAACCAGGCCTGCCCCGATTTGGCTTGCCAGGCGGATGCGCTGAGCCTCGCCGCCAGACAGGGTCTCTGCGCTGCGCTCCAGTGACAGGTAATCCAGGCCCACATTCACCAGGAAAGAGAGTCTCTCGCGGATCTCCTTGAGGATCTTCTCCGCGATCTCACCCTGCTTACCGGTGAGTTTCAGACTCTCGAAGTAGTCCGAGGCGGACCCGATGGGCAGGTGTACCAGGTCGGGCAAAGTACGTTCATCGATGTAGACGTGGCGAGCATCCCGGCGCAGGCGGGTGCCGTGGCAGCTCGGGCAGGGCTGCATGTTGAGGAATTTGGCCAGATCCTCCCGCACCATCTCAGATTCGGTCTCCCGGTAGCGGCGCTCCAGGTTGTTGAGAACGCCCTCGAACGCGTGAGATTTGGTGACCACAGTGCCGCGATCATTCACGTACTCAAACGGCACCTCTACCTTGCCGCTACCCTCAAGAATGATCTTGCGGTGCTTGGTGTCCAGCTCGCCGAACGGGGTATCCATATCGAAGCTGAAGTGCTTGGCCACGGCCTTGAGCTGCTGGTAGTAATAGAGCGAACGGCGGTCCCAGCCACGAATAGCGCCTTCTGAAAGCGTCAGGCTGGCGTCGTGTACCACTTTGGCAGGATCAAAGTACTGGCGAACACCCAGACCGTCACAGCTTGGGCAGGCGCCGTGGGGGTTGTTGAACGAGAACATGCGGGGTTCCAGTTCGTGGATGCTGTGACCACATTTGGGGCAGGCGAACCGGGAGGAGAACACCAGTTCCTCCTGATCCTCATCCATCCAGGCGACAGTGGCCATACCGTCAGTCAGATTCAGGGCGGTCTCGAATGACTCGGCGAGGCGTGTCTGCAGGTCATCACGTACTTTGAAGCGATCAACGACCACTTCGATGTTGTGTTTCTTGTTCTTATCCAGGCTGGGTGCTTCATCGAGATCGACGACGATGCCGTTAATACGGGCGCGAACAAATCCCTGGGCTCTGAGATCGGCGAGGGTGTGCAGGTGCTCCCCCTTGCGACCCTGGACGACGGGAGCCAGCAGCATCAGCTTGCTTCCCTCGGGCAGGCTCAGTACCTGGTCGACCATCTGGCTGATCGTCTGTGCCGACAGCGGTAGATCGTGGTCTGGGCAGCGTGGTTCACCGGCGCGGGCGAACAGGAGTCGCAGGTAGTCGTAGATCTCGGTAATGGTACCCACGGTGGAGCGCGGATTGTGCGAGGTGGATTTCTGCTCAATGGAGATAGCGGGTGAGAGCCCTTCGATATGGTCTACATCGGGCTTTTCCATCATCGACAGGAACTGCCGGGCGTAGGTCGAAAGTGATTCAACGTAACGGCGCTGTCCTTCCGCATAAAGCGTATCGAAAGCCAGCGAGGACTTGCCAGATCCAGACAAACCGGTGATGACGATCAGTTTGTCGCGGGGGATATCCAGATCGATGTTCTTCAGGTTGTGGGTGCGAGCCCCGCGTACCAGAATTTTGTCCATGAGCGCTCCGGCCAGATTGAGCAAAACCGCTATTATAGGCGTTCAGAGAGGGCGCCTTAAACCGCCTGGCTGTGTTATTCTGCGCATTGCGCGTTCTGTTCGGGAAACGGAGTTTCCGACGGACATGAGTTGAGAACAAATACCGCAAAATTGGAGATAGAGATGGCGCGTGGCATCAACAAAGTAATTCTGGTCGGTAATCTGGGGGGCGACCCTGAAGTACGCTACATGCCCTCAGGCAACGCGGTGACTAACGTAACCCTGGCGACCAGCGAGTCCTGGAAGGACCGTCAGTCCGGTCAGCAGCAGGAACGCACGGAATGGCACCGGGTCGTATTCTTCAACCGTCTGGCTGAAATCGCCGGTGAATACCTGCGCAAAGGCTCCAAAGTCTATGTTGAAGGCTCTCTGCGTACCCGCAAATGGCAGGGCCAGGACGGTCAGGATCGCTATACCACTGAGATCGTTGCCAGCGAAATGCAGATGCTCGATAGCCGTGGTGGTGACGCTGGTGGTGGTTACTCACAGCCAGATCCCATGGGCTATGGTCAGCCCCAGGGGCAGCCGCAAGGTCAGCCGCGTCAGCAGCAGCGTCCGGCTCCGGCACCTCAGCAGCAGCCCCAGCAGCCGTCTGCACCGGATATGGATTCGTTCGACGACGACATCCCCTTTTAAGACGTGTTCAGAGTCAGGTGGTGATCTTCCGCGGTGCTCGCACCGAAGCAAGATCCTGCCGTATCACTGGCGGAGCAGCCCGATCGGCGCTGCCCCGCCAGTTTGTTCTGCCCGATTTAACTCGCTGTTTCACGTTCCACCCTATTTATGAATTCGACTAATAGGTCGGATCAGTTCACGTTTATTCATCTCTAAAACCTGGCCTGCTACATTCTGTCTCTTTGTCCTGTTCACCGGGAGGTGGTCTTGTCACAGATGGAAGGTGCTGACTCGGAAAGTCGTATTTCAAGCCGCCTCGCTTTGCTCTTTGCCCTGGCGTCAGGAGCGGCGGTGGGGAACCTCTATTGGGCACAGCCCCTGCTCGATTACATAGGTGAAGCCTTTACCGTGTCTGCAGGTTCTGCCGGGCTCCTGGTGACGGCTACTCAGATTGGCTATGCACTGGGGATCTTTTTGCTTGTCCCCCTGGGGGATGTGATCGACAGACGCCGATTTATACCACTGGTCATGCTGTGTTCTGCGGCTGCTCTCACGCTGAGTGCGTTCGCACCGAGTTTTTCGATGCTGCTATCGGCGTTGATGCTGGTTGGGTTTACCACCGTATCAGGGCAACTGCTAATCCCCCTGGCAGGGGATCTGGCCGATAACAGAGATCGGGGGCGCTTGATTGGTATTATCGTTTCGGGAATTCTGATCGGTATTTTGGCTTCCCGCACTATCAGTGGCCTGATGGCGGACCTGCTTGGCTGGCGGGCTATCTATATTGCGGCAGCGCTACTGACCCTGATATTGGCGTTGATCATGAGTAAAGCCCTGCCGAAAGTAGAGCGCCGGGAGCCGGTGCGGTATCTGAGCCTGCTGAAATCGGTGTTTTCTATTGTGGCAAAGTATCCCGCGGTGCAGGTGACACTGGGGCTCGGAGCCATGATGTTTGCCGTATTTACGCTGTTTTGGACCGGGCTGACGTTTCTGCTCAGCAGTGAGCCTTTTAATTACAGTGCGAGTCAGATCGGGCTTGTGGGCCTGGCGGGTCTGACCGGCGCCGTGGCAGCACGACGCTGTGGCAGTCTGCATGACAAAGGGTTGTCGGTACCGGCGACCGGTATTTTCCTGCTGCTGTTGCTGGTGGCGCTAATCGTCGCCGATTTAGGTTCGGAATCGATACTGCTGATTTTGGTCGCCGTTATTCTGCTGGATGTGGCGATTCAGGGGATGAATGTACTGAATCAGTCCCGGCTGATGGCGGTGGATAGTGCATCCCGAAGCCGTTTGAACACCGCCTTTATCGTCAGTAACTTTGCCGGCGGCGCAATCGGTTCAGCTCTGGCCGGCTTGCTCTGGTCTCTGGGTGGCTGGCTAGCGATCTCCATGGGGGAGATTCTGCTTACACTCTGTGCGTTGGGTCTATGGTTTTACTGCCGCAACGGAGCGCTGAAACAGGGGCAGCATTAGTTTCATGCTGTCTGCTATTGTTGTGCAATACCGAGCCGATAGCAGCTGTTTATGCGGCGGTAAATTCGATGATCGAATCGATGCTTTCTAGTAGTATGAAATTCGGTGCCGGCAGCGTAGCTGGTCTTGTACCGTCTTTTCAGGTTGTATGGTTTTCAGGAGAGAGCAAACGTTTTGCAGAGCGTGTCTCAGTTTTACATGGAACCGACCCGGATCCTGATTACGGGAGCCGAGGGGCAGATCGGTCAGGCGTTGGTGCGTCTTACCCGCAATGATCCTCATTTCAGCGTGACGGCCCTCTCCAGGCGGCAGATGGATATTACCCGCCGTGAAAAGGTTAGCGAGGCGCTGGCCGCTGAGCTGCCTGACTATGTGGTTAACTGCGCCGGCTTTAACCGGGTTGATCCCGCCGAGCGGAATCCGCAATGGGCGTATGAGGCGAACCAGAAAGGGCCCGCCCTACTGGCGGAGATCTGCGGTGACATGTCGATTCCGCTGCTGCATCTCTCTTCCGATTACGTCTTTGATGGCCATTACGCCAGTGGATATACCGAGGCGGATGATGCCGCCCCACTGGGGATATACGGCGACAGCAAATGGCAGGGCGAGGAGCAGATCAGGCAGCAGTTGCCACGCCATATCATTCTCCGTGTCAGTTGGTTGTTCAGCGACAGCGGGAGCAACTTCCTGCTCAAAACTCTGCAGCAGGCGCGCAGTGAAACGCGCATGGTGGCTGCCGATGATCGTCGCGGCTGCCCAACCTCGGCAGATGATGTGGCGAGGGTGTTGATGGCCATACTCCAGCAGCTGGTCAACGGCGCTGAAGCCTGGGGTACCTATCATTACTGTGGCGCCGAGATAACAACGCGCTACGGTTTCAGTGAAGCGATTCTCGCGGCTGCGAGGCAGTATGAGCAGTTGAAGGTCAGTGAGCTGGTGCCGGTGTCGTCGAAGGATCTGCCAGACGAGGCTGCGGAACGTCCCGCCTCGTCTGTACTCAAATGTTCTAAGCTTTTAAATACCTTTGGTATACGTCAGCGCCCCTGGCGCAGCGAATTGCAGCGCCTGGTGCGCGAACTCTACGAGTCCGGCCGGTTAGAACAGGCCCAGAGTCGCGGAGTGGGTGCGGGCGACGCTGACCAGGTAGCCGAGGCTTAACAGGGCGCCGAGCAGGGCGACATAGCGGATTTTACGTGTACGTCCACGCTTGAGCGCCACCGTACCAAACAGAATATAGAGCAGCAGGCCTGCCACTTTAGCGGTCAGCCAGCCGTTGACCAACGGGTACTGCTGGATCAGGAACATCAGCCCGATGCCGCTTAACAGCAGCAGGGTATCGATGACATGAGGGACCACACGCACCCAGCGCCAGTTAAGGCCCTTGGAATACCAGAGCATCAGCGCCGAACGGAACAGGAACAGCAGGATGGTCAGGGCGACCGTCGTGAGATGGAAATGTTTCAGTGCGATGTAGAGAGTGGCCATTGCTGGGATATCTTGCGTAGTTAATTCGTCCAGAACCTTGCTTGAAAGGGTATGGCGAGTCAATTGGAAAACCGGAAGTAATAGGTGTTTCTATGAGTGCTAAAGGTCCTGCTCCGTTGATTGATCGTTTCGGGCGCCAGGTAACCTACCTGCGGATGTCGGTCACAGACCGCTGTGATTTCCGCTGCGTTTACTGCATGTCGGAAGACATGAAGTTTCTGCCCCGTTCGGAAGTGCTCTCCCTGGAGGAGCTTTACGATATCGGTGCAGCGTTCGTGCGTCTTGGCGTCAACAAGATCCGTCTTACTGGTGGCGAGCCGCTGGTGCGGCGTGATGTTCTGAGCCTGATTGAGCGCCTCGGACAGCTGCCCATCGAGCTGGTGATGACCACCAACGGTTCCCAGTTGCCAAATATGGCTCAGGATCTGGTCAAGGCGGGGATGCAGCGCATCAATATCAGCCTCGACTCGCTGCGTGCCGACCGCTTCTCGGAGCTGACCCGTACCGGCAAGCTCGACAAGGTGCTCAGCGGTATCGAAGCGGCCAAAAGCGCCGGTTTCAAACGTATCAAGCTCAACGCGGTGGTGCTGAAAGGACGTAACGACGATGAGGTGCTCGACCTGGTCGACTTCGCCCGTCGCGGCGGCCTGGATATCACCTTTATCGAAGAGATGCCGCTGGGCCAGATCAGCGAGCATGGCCGTGCCGAGTCTTACTGCTCCAGCGACGAGCTGCGTGAACTGATCGGCAGCCGCTATTCACTGCTCGATAGTACAGAGAATACCGGCGGTCCGTCGCGTTACTTCCGCATGGCCGATTCTGCTTCCCGCATCGGCTTTATCTCGCCGCACAGCCATAACTTCTGTGGCGACTGTAACCGTGTCCGTCTCACCGTCGAGGGGATGCTGCTGCTGTGCCTCGGTAACGAGCACTCCCTGGATCTGCGCGAGATCGTGCGCAGCTATCCCGGCGATGCGGATCAGCTCGAAGCGGCCTTGCGCCGGGCGATGGATATCAAGCCGGAGAAGCACGAATTCAATCTTGATGAAGAGCCGCAGATTCTGCGGTTCATGAATATGACCGGTGGCTGACAGCCGACTGATTCAGCCAAGAGCGACAAACAGGAGAGTCCATGTCACACGGCGCCGAAAAAGCGTTTATCCCCCTCGATATCGCGGTGCTTACCGTATCCGATACGCGCACAGCTGAAAACGATACCTCCGGCGATCTGCTGGCTGAGCGGGTAACCGGGGCCGGCCATCGCTTGGCCGACCGCGCCCTGATTGCTGACGATGTCTATCGTCTGAGGGCGAAAGTCTCCCAGTGGATTGCAGACCCCGAGATCCAGGTGGTGGTGTTGACCGGCGGTACCGGTTTTTCCCACCGTGACTCGACGCCGGAAGCGATCGCGCCGCTACTTGATAAAGAGGTGGAAGGCTTTGGTGAGCTGTTCCGCCATATCTCCTGGGAGGAGATTGGCAGCTCCACCGTGCAGTCCCGTGCGTTGGCGGGACTGGCCAATGGCACATTGATCTTCTGTCTGCCCGGTTCCACCGGTGCCTGCCGCACCGGTTGGGACAAGGTGATCAGCGAACAGCTCGACAGCCGTCATCGCCCCTGTAACTTTGTCGATACCCTGATCCGTGCCCGTGATCAGCGCAGGGCGCTTGCATGACGGATGCTATGAAGCCGGGGTTGATGCCGCTGGAACAGGCGATCGAGGAGCTGCTGGAACGCACCCGCTGCATCGTCGATGTGGAAACCTGTGCCCTGGCCGATGCGGTAGGGCGAGTGTTGGCTGAGCCGGTAATGGCACAGGTGAATGTTCCGCCTGCGGATAACAGCGCCATGGACGGTTATGCCGTCCGTGCAGCGGACCTGGAACAGGCCGATACGCTGAGGGTCAGTCAGCGTATCGCAGCAGGCAAGGCGCCGGATGCGTTGCAGCCGGGTACTGCTGCGCGGATTTTTACCGGCGCGGAGATTCCCGCCGGTGCCGATGCCGTGGTGATGCAGGAACAGACCGAGGTGGAAGACGACCAGGTACGTTTTACGCGCGAGGTTCAGCCCGGCCAGAATATCCGCCTGGCGGGGCAGGATATCCAGCTTGGCAGCGAAGTATTGCCGGCGGGAGCCGCATTAAGCCCGGTGGCACTGGGAGTGCTGGCGTCGGTGGGATTAGCCGAGGTGTCTGTGTACAGGCCCCTGCGGGTAGCGATTTTATCCACAGGTAGCGAGTTGGTGCAGCCTGGGCAGCCGCTGGCGCCGGGGCAGATCTATAACTCCAACCTCTATCTGCTGAAAGGCCTGATCGCCGAACTGGGCATGGAGTGCGTGGATCCGGGGGCTGTAGCCGATACCCGTTCGGCCACCGAAGCGGCGTTGACCCGTGCGGCCGATGAAGCGGACTTTATCATCACCACCGGCGGTGTCTCGGTGGGTGAAGAGGATCACGTCAAGGCGGCGATAGAGAGCCTGGGGCAGCTGGAGCTGTGGAAGGTGAATATCAAGCCGGGTAAACCCTTTGCCGCGGGTCGCATCGGCAATACGCAACTTTGCGCCCTGCCGGGAAACCCGGGCTCGGCGTTGATCACCTTTGCGCTGCTGGCACTGCCCTGTCTGCGTAAGGCGCGAGGAGAGAGGCCCCGAGTACCGCTGGCGCTGCCGGTGAAGGCCGGGTTCAGTCGCACCCGTACGCAGAGCCGTGATGAGTACCTCAGGGTAGAGTGTGATCCGCAGGGAATTGTTACGCCTTATGCAAACCAGAGTTCCGGAATGCTGTCATCGCTTCTCTATACCAACGGCCTGGCGCTGATACCTGCCGGGGAAACGGTGGAGCAGGGGCAGCCACTGCGCTACTACCCGTTTTCATCCTTATTGCGCTGAATTGTCGCCAGCACATGAAAACCGGGCAATTGTTGGCTAAAATGTGCGCCCTTTTGACGCGAAGTTCGAGGTTACCGCTGGCGCATGAGTGAAACAGATCTGGTGAACGATCCCTATCAGGCGATTCGTCCCTACCGTGACGATGAGGTCGGCGAGGTGCTGACCAGCCTGATTTATAACGATGAGTTCGTTCGCGCCATCACCCACTACCAATTTCCCCGCCTGTCCGAGTGGATGGGCTGGGTGCTGCGCCCTATTGTCCGCATAGCGCTGGCAGCACGTATCGGCGATGTGGCCGATGTGCACGACTTCCAGAAGCTGGTGGCCGATTACATGGCCAAGATGATCTCGCGTACCACCACACGGATGACCTGTTCCGGTATCGAACAGTTTGATGAAGAGGAGGCTTATCTCTTCGTCTCCAACCATCGTGATATCGCCATGGACCCTGCTTTTGTGAACTGGGTGCGCTACCAGTACGGTATGAGCACGGTGAGGATCGCCATCGGCGACAACCTGCTGCGCAAACCGTACATCTCCGACCTGATGCGCCTGAACAAGAGCTTTATCGTTAACCGTTCCGCCCGTGGACGTGAAATGATGACGGCGCTGACCCAGCTCTCCAGCTATATAGACCACAGCATCCAGAACGGCCATTCGATCTGGATCGCCCAGCGAGAAGGGCGGGCCAAGGACGGTAACGACCGTACCGATCCTGCCCTGCTGAAGATGTTCTACATGTCCCAGCGCAAGCAGCGCAGTTTCTCCGAGGCGGTGGAGCGGCTCAATATCGTGCCGGTATCGATCTCCTACGAGTTCGACCCCTGCGATGCCAGCAAGGCGCGCGAGCTGGCCGCCAAGGCGACCTCCGGCGCTTATGAAAAGCAGGAGTTCGAGGATATCGACAGCATCGTCAAGGGAATCACCGGTAACAAGGGGCATGTCCATGTGGCTTTTGGCGAGCCTATCCGTGGTCAGTTCGACACCCCGGAAGAGCTGGCGCTGGAGATCGATCGCCAGATCTACACCAACTACCACCTGCATCCGTCCAACCTGGCGGCTGCCGGTGAAGAGGTGGAGCCGGCTGAGCAGGCCAAGTTCGATGCCCATCTGGCCCAGGTGGAAGAGGGGCCGGAGCGGGAGATCATGAAGCAGATGTACGCCAACCCGGTGTTCAATCGCCGTCGGGCGGAGGGCAAGGTGTGAGCAAACTGACCCATCTCGATGCCGATGGCCGGGCATCCATGGTCGATGTGACCGACAAGGATACGACCTTCCGTGAGGCGGTGGTTCGCGGTCGGGTGCGGATGCAACCGGAAACCCTGAAGCTGATTATCGAAGGCGGCCACAAAAAGGGTGACGTGCTGACCGTGGCGCGTATCGCCGGAATTCAGGCCGCCAAACGCACCCATGAGCTGATTCCGCTCTGTCACCCGCTGATGCTCACCGGCATCAAGGTCGAGCTGACGCCTAACGAAGCGGAGTCCTGCGTCGATATCGAGGCGCGCTGCAAGGTCAGCGGCCAGACCGGGGTAGAGATGGAAGCGCTGACCGCCGCATCGGTAGCGGGGCTCACCATCTATGACATGTGCAAGGCGGTTGATCGCGGCATGACAATCGATGCGATCCACCTGGTGGAAAAGAAAGGCGGTAAAAGCGGCCACTGGCAGTTGGGAGAGGATTGATGAAACTGGTCTATTTCGCCAGCGTGCGCGAACAACTCGGTACCGATGAGGAGCAGCTGGAGCTTCCTGCTGGTGTGGGTACCCTGGCGGATCTGATCGCCTGGCTCAGAAGTGAGCGTGGCGAGCCTTGGGAAAGCGTACTCGGCAACCCCCGTCTGCTGTGTGCCGTGAATCAGGAGATGAGCCCCCAGGATGCGGTGATTACCCAGAACGACGAAGTCGCGTTCTTCCCACCGGTGACAGGGGGCTGATCCTGCATGGCTAACCGCTCCACGTTCGTACCTGTCATTCGCTCCGGGCTTTACTATCTGCTGATGTACCCGGTCACTATTCTCTACGCCATCTTCTGCCTGATCGTCGGCCCTCTGCTACCGTTCCGGGCTCGTTTCTCGGTGCTGAGCAGCATCAACTATTTCTATATCGCCTGGCTGCGTATCAGCTGCGGTGTCAGGGTTGAAGTGCAGGGCCGTGAAAACCTACCCAAAGACCAGGCCTTTGTGGTGGTTGCCAACCACCAGAGCGAGTGGGAAACACTCTATCTGCAGCTGCTGGTACGGCCCCAGGTGGTGGTGCTCAAGCGTGAACTGTTGAAAATCCCGTTCTTTGGCTGGGCGCTGGCACTGTTGAAGCCGATCGCCCTGGATCGCTCCCAGCGCCGAGGTGCGTTAAAACAGCTGCTGGAGCAGGGTGTGGATCGTCTGCAGCAAGGGATCCCCGTGCTGATTTTCCCCCAGGGTACACGTCTGCCCGTGGGTGAGCTTGGCCGCATGAACAAGGGCGGATCCATGCTCGCCTGCAAGGCGGGCGTTCCCGTTGTCCCACTGGTTCACAATGCCGGCGTTTTCTGGCCGGGCAAGTCATTTATCAAATATCCGGGCACGGTGCAGGTGCGGGTCGGTAAGCCGGTTGAGGTTGCAGATCGCAGTGTCGATGAAGTGCAGAAGGATGCTGTCGAATGGATGGAGCAGCAGATGCGTGAGATCGGCGCTATTTGAATGCAGTCCAGTCACCTGTAGTGTTTTCTTCAGACACAAAAAAACCGCCCCGATGGGCGGTTTTTTTTATCAGTCACTGAATGACTCAGCCGTTGTACTTCTGGAATACCAGTGTGGAGTTGGTGCCGCCGAAGCCGAAGCTGTTGGACATCACACGCTCCAGATTCACACCGTCCTGACGCTCGGTAACGACCGGCAGGCCTTCCGCTTCCGGGTCCAGCTCTTCGATGTTGGCAGATGCACAGATAAAGTCGTTCTGCTGCATCAGCAGGCAGTAGATCGCTTCCTGCACGCCGGTGGCGCCCAGAGAGTGACCGGTTAGAGACTTGGTGGAGCTGACCGCAGGCATATCCTCACCGAAGGTAGTTTTCATCGCCTTCAGCTCCTGGATGTCACCCGCCGGAGTGGAGGTGCCGTGGGAGTTGATGTAGTCGATGCTGCCCTCGACGGTGGACATCGCCTGCTGCATGCAGCGCACCGCGCCTTCGCCAGACGGAGCGACCATGTCGTAGCCGTCAGAGGTAGCTCCATAGCCGACCAGCTCGCCATAGATCTTGGCGCCGCGGGCCTTGGCGTGTTCCAGTTCTTCCAGTACCAGCATGCCGGCACCGCCAGCGATGACGAAGCCGTCACGGTTGGCGTCGTAAGCGCGGGAGGCTTTCTCCGGCATATCGTTGTACTTGCTGGACAGGGCGCCCATGGCGTCGAACATGCAGGTCAGTGACCAGTGCAGCTCTTCACCGCCACCGGCAAAAATCACATCCTGTTTGCCCAGCTGGATCTGTTCCATCGCGTTACCGATGCAGTGCGCGCTGGTGGCGCAGGCAGAGGTGATGGAGTAGTTCACGCCCTTGATCTTGAACGGAGTGGCGAGGCAGGCAGAAACGGTGGAGCCCATGGTACGGGTTACGCGATAGGGGCCGACACGGCGAACGCCTTTGTCGCGCAGTACGTCGGCAGATTCGACGATATCCGCGGAGGATGCACCACCGGAACCGGCGATCAGGCCGGTACGTACGTTGGAAACCTGATCTTCGCTCAGACCGGAGTCTTTAACCGCCTGATCCATCGCAATGTAGGCGTAGGCTGCAGCCTTGCCCATAAAGCGGCGCAGTTTGCGGTCGATCAGTGCGTCGAGATCGATATCTACGCTACCGGCTACATGGCTGCGGAAACCGAGTTCAGCATATTCCGGCTGGAAACTGATGCCTGAACGGCCCTGTTTCAGGGATTCCAGAACGCTTTCCTTGTCGTTACCAAGGCAGGATACGATCCCCATACCGGTCACTACGACACGTCGCATGTGTGGCCTCTCTAAATTTGTCGAGTTCTGTTAGTTGGACCTGCAGTGCGCCGCCCGGTTGCATTAAAGCATTCATTCGCCGGGCTCGGCGTCCTGCGCGTAAGTGGTTTAGAAGCTGTCAGTGCTCTTGAACAGACCCACTCTCAGATCCTTTGCAGTGTAGATCTCTCTGCCATCCACGGACAGGGAGCCATCAGCAATCCCCATCACCAGCTTGCGTTCGATAACGCGCTTCAGGTTGATGTGGTAGGTCACTTTGCTGGCGGTCGGCAGTACCTGGCCGGTGAATTTGACTTCACCGGAGCCCAGCGCGCGACCGCGGCCTTCGTTGCCACGCCAGCCGAGGAAAAATCCTACCAGCTGCCACATGGCATCAAGTCCGAGACAGCCCGGCATCACCGGGTCACCCGGGAAATGGCAGTCGAAGAACCAGAGATCAGGCCGGATATCCAGTTCGGCAATGATCTCACCCTTGCCGTATTCACCGCCCTCGGCACTGATCCGAGTGATGCGGTCCATCATCAGCATGTTGTCGACTGGCAGCTGGGCGTTGCCCGGGCCAAACATCTCGCCGTGACCGCACTTGAGCAGGTCTTCGCGTTCAAAGGAAGAAGGTCTTGTCATGAGAAAACTGTTTATCCACATACAAAATTGTTCAGAATAGCGGCACATTATACCGGTTAGCAGCTTGTGAGGCACGGGCTGTGTCAGCTAATTTCCATAAGGAGCGCTGTGACATACGTGAATGGCGCTCTACTTAAAGTGTGGGTCCAGCTGGGATAAATAAAAAATGGAACATGATTTCTGGCATCAGCGTTGGCAGGAAAACCGCATCGGCTTTCATCAGCAGGAAGTTAATCCCTGGTTGCAACAGTATTGGTCAAAGCTGCGTTTTGAGCCGGGAACCCGGGTATTGGTGCCCCTGTGTGGTAAATCCAGGGATATGCTCTGGCTGCGGGAGCAGGGCCATGAGGTACTCGGTGTAGAGCTCAGTGATATCGCCTGCCGGGATTTCTTCCATGAACAGGGCGCCGATGTGGCGGCGGTGACTGTGGATACCTATCACCGGCGCGAACGTGATGGCATCGTATTGCTGACCGCCGACCTGTTTGCTCTGCCCTGGGAAGTCTTTCGTGGTGTCGGCGCCGTTTATGACCGGGCCGCACTGATCGCACTGCCGCCCACCATGCGCAGGCGCTATGCCGAACGCCTGGCGCAGCGGCTGGAGCCTGGCGTGGAAGTGCTGCTGATCTCCCTGGAGTTTGGCGGCGATGGTGGCCCGCCTTTTTCCGTGCCTGAAAACGAGGTGCGTGAACTGTTCGAGCCGGCATTCACCGTCATCCGTTTGGCAGACGCAGAAACGACAAAAAGCCAAAGTGATGTGGCGGTGCGTGAAGTAGCCTATCTGCTGCATCGGCAGTAGGCGGTCCGCCCTTGGGCCGATTAAACCTTGCTCGGCGGTAATCTCAAGCGGAGGAGGTCGAGCGCGACGGGGTTGTTGCTCCTACCTGAAACGAACCAGGCAGGAGGCGTCCCCGCGTCGATAAGATCGCCGCAAACGCTTCAGCTGGTGCGCTGCACGGCCATGCCGGCGATCTGCGCCAGAGTGTCGCGGAAGCTGGTTTCCGGCAGGGTGTCGAGAGCCGCCAGAGCAAGATCGACCTGTTCCTGGGCCTTGTCGCGGGTGTAATCGATGGCGCCCGTTTTGCGCACGATTTCAAGGATCGGTGTCAGGTCATCGAGTCCGCCCTTGCGGATCGCTTCGCGAACCTGCTTGCGCTCTTCTTCGTTGCCGGCACGCATGGCGTAGATCAGCGGCAGGGTGGCCTTGCCTTCGGCCAGATCGTCGCCGACGTTCTTACCCATCTCTTCGCTGCTCGACAGATAATCCATCACGTCATCGACCAGCTGGAAGGCAATGCCGAGGTGGCGGCCGTAAAGACGTAGCGCCTCACGTGATTCGTCATTGCTACCGGCGAGAATGGCGCCGCACTCGGTGGCCGCTTCGAACAGCATGGCGGTCTTGCCGAGAATCACGTTCATGTAAGATTCTTCGGTGGTGTCCGGGTTGCGCTGGTTCAGAAGCTGCAGCACCTCGCCCTCGGCGATCACGGTGGTGGCGTTGGAGATCACTTTCATGATCGCCATTTCGCCGATCTCCACCATTACCTGGAAGGAGCGGGAGTAGAGAAAGTCGCCGACCAGAACGCTGGGGGCGTTGCCCCATTTGGCATTGGCGGTGGCATTGCCGCGGCGCAGGTCGGAGTTATCGACCACGTCGTCATGCAGCAGCGTCGCGGTGTGGATAAACTCGATCACTGCCGCCAGCGGGATATGCTGTTTACCTTCGTAGCCACAGGCGTTGGCCGCCAGCAGCACCAGCAGAGGGCGCAGGCGTTTACCGCCGCTCTCCACGATATAGTGGCCGATACTTTCAACCAGAGGGACGTTGGAACCCAGGTGGTTGAGAATGTACTCGGTGACCGCATCAAACTGCGGTTCTATCAACGGGTTAAGCTGGTGTGGCTGCATGGGCGAGAGAGGTAACTTGTCGACAGAATAGTTGGCCGAATGCTAGGGAGAAGCTTTCGAGGTGTCAAGAAATGCACAGGCTGGTGGTTTTTTGTCCGGGTTATCTATTGAGCGACACCTGGGGTTTGTGTAAAATTGCGCGCCCTAAGCCTGTCCATCTTTGCTCCCTACCATAGGGTGCCGTGGTTCAGCGGATCAGTAATGATCCTGAGCTGCTCCCTTAGAAGTAGGTTTGTGTCCTAGTAGCCGGGCAGGCAAAACACTGGAGAAATACATGTTTGCAGTTATTGTTAGCGGTGGTAAGCAGTACCGCGTACAGGAAGGCCAGACGCTGAAGCTGGAAAAGCTGACCGCTGAAGCCGGTTCCAACGTTGAATTCGATCGTGTGCTGCTGGTCGGCAACGGCGACGACATCAAAGTCGGCGCGCCGGTTGTTGAAGGTGCCAAGGTTGCGGCTGAAGTCGTTTCCCACGGCCGCGGCGAGAAAGTGAACATCATCAAGTTCCGTCGTCGTAAGCACCACATGAAGCGTCAGGGCCACCGTCAGTGGTTCACTGAGGTTAAAATCACTGGTATCAGTGGCTAATCAGACAGGAGATTTATAATGGCTCATAAGAAGGCTGGTGGTTCTACGCGTAACGGACGCGACTCACAGTCCAAGCGCCTTGGTGTTAAGCGCTTTGGTGGTCAGAACGTTATCGCTGGAAACATCCTGATTCGTCAGCGCGGTACCAAGTTCCACGCTGGTGAAAACGTAGGTGTTGGTAAAGACTTCACCCTGTTCGCTAAAGCGGACGGTGTTGTTAAGTTCGAGGTTAAAGGCCCGAACAGCCGTAAATACGTCAGCGTGGTTCCTGCCTAAGCGGCACGCTGAAGTTGAAAAAAGCTCCGCTAAGGCGGGGCTTTTTTTGTTTTTAAGCCGGTCGTCTGCCGGCGTCAGCTCTTTCGGGAGGTAACAGATGAAATTTGTCGATGAGGCGATCATCACGGTTGAGGCCGGTAAAGGCGGCAACGGTTGCATGAGCTTCCGGCGCGAAAAGTTTATCCCGAAAGGGGGGCCGGACGGTGGTGACGGTGGTGATGGAGGCTCGATCTACGTTGAGGCTGACGAAGGTCTGAACACGCTGATCGATTACCGCTATACCCGCCAGTACAAAGCGCAGAATGGCGAGCAGGGCAGTGGTCGTAACTGTACCGGTGCCAAGGGCGAGGACATGGTGCTGAAGCTGCCGGTGGGTACCACGGTGGTGGATGTGGACACCGATGAGGTGCTGGCCGACCTGACCCAGATCGGTCAGATCGAAAAGATCGCCCAGGGCGGTTTCCATGGTCTGGGTAACACTCGCTACAAAAGCAGTGTGAACCGTGCGCCGCGCCAGACTACCAATGGTACGCCGGGTGAGCTGCGCAATTTGCGCCTGGAACTCAAGGTGATCGCCGATGTGGGGCTGCTCGGTCTGCCGAACGCGGGAAAATCCACGTTGATCCGTTCTGTATCAGCGGCCAAGCCCAAGGTGGCGGATTATCCGTTCACTACCCTGGTGCCGAACCTGGGTGTGGTGCGTACCGAGGCTCATCGCAGCTTCGTCGTGGCCGATATCCCCGGGATTATCGAAGGTGCAGCGGAAGGTGCCGGTCTTGGTATCCGCTTCCTTAAGCACCTGGCGCGTAACCGTGTGCTTTTGCACCTCGTTGATATGGCGCCCTGGGGTGAGACTACGCCTGCTGAGGCTGCGGTTACCGCGGTTGCCGAGCTACAGAAGTTCAGTCCGACTCTGGCGGAACAGCCGCGCTGGCTGGTGCTGAACAAGCTGGATCTGCTGCCGGAAGAAGAGCGTGAAGCCGCCTGTCAGGCGGTGCTGGATGCGCTGGAGTGGCAGGGTCCGGTGTACCGGATTTCGGCGCTCAATAAGGAAGGTCTGAAAGAGCTTGTGCATAACCTGCAGGACTTCCTCGACCAGCGTGCTGCAGCTGTGGCGGAAAATCCGGAGCTGCTGGATGAAGAGCGTGAAATTCGCGCCACCATCGATCAGGAAGCGCGCGAAAACCTCGAGCGCCTCAAGGCTGAAGCGCGTGCACGTCGCCAGGCTGCAAAAGATGGTCTGGATGACGATGATGACTTCGACGAAGACGATTATGATGTCGATGTTGAGTGGGTGCGCTAGTCAGGTCGCGCCCGTTTAGGTAGGGAGAAGCAGGTGGTAACCGGTCGTAAGGGGTTGGCCCGCAAAGGTCGCTGGGTGGTAAAAATCGGCAGTGCGCTGCTGACCAATGATGGTCAGGGTCTGGATCTGGAGGCTATCGGCCGCTGGGTTGCCCAGGTCGCCGAATTGCGCGCGCGCGGTATCGAGGTTGTGATGGTTTCCTCCGGCTCCATTGCTGAAGGGATGAAGCGTTTGGGCTGGACGTCGCGACCGCGTGAGATCTATCGCCAACAGGCCGCGGCAGCAGTAGGTCAGATGGGGCTGGTGCGTGCTTACGAGTCCGCCTTTGAGCGTCACAGCCTGCGTACCGCTCAGGTGCTGCTAACCCATGATGACCTGTCCAACCGCAAGCGCTACCTGAACGCCCGCTCCACGCTCTGCACGCTGATTGAGCTGGGTGTCATCGCCGTTGTGAATGAAAACGATACGGTGGTGACCAGTGAAATCCGTTTTGGTGACAACGATACCCTCGGCGCTTTGGTGGCCAATGCCATCGAAGCGGACGCTTTGATTCTGCTGACCGATCAGCAGGGGCTTTACGAGGCAGATCCGCGCTCCAATCCTGATGCGGCCTTTGTCCATGAAGCGCGGGCTGATGATAAGAGCCTGATCGCCATGGCGGGCGGTGGTGGCAAGCTGGGTCGTGGCGGTATGGCTACCAAGGTGCGTGCGGCCCGTCTGGCGGCCCGTTCGGGGGCGCAGACGGTTATCGCCAGCGGTCGCGAGGATGATGTCCTGCTGCGCCTGTTTGCCGGTGAGGCGCTGGGTACCTTGCTGGTACCGGAGAAAGAGCCGGTCGCGGCGCGCAAGCAGTGGATTGCTGGTCATCTGCAGGCCCGTGGCACGCTTACTCTGGATGCTGGGGCGGTTAAGGCTCTGGTGACCGGTGGTAAGAGTTTGCTACCTGCCGGTGTTAAAGCTGTGCAGGGTGATTTTTCCCGCGGGGAGATGGTGCTCATGCAGGATGAGGCGGGGGCAATCGTTGCTCGTGGCCTGGTCAATTATGGCACCGGCGCTGCGCGTCAGATTATCGGTCACGCCAGCGGTGAGATTGTGGATATCCTTGGTTTCGTGGGTGAGCCTGAGCTTGTCCACAGGGATAACCTGGTACTGGCCTAAAGATTCTGCCGGCGTTAATCGTCGCGAAGCGCGCCATTCTGTAATGGGAATGGCGCGCTTTTTTGTAGCGAGGCCCTTGTTGCGATTAACCCTGATCGGCTAAAAACAACCGTTGTACCCGCCCGATCGGCACGAGGGCGAATTTCAGGCACAAAAAAACCGGCTTACGCCGGTTTTTTTGGAGCTTCGATCAGCAGGCATTACGCCATTGCTTTGATCTTTGCATTCAGACGGCTCTTGGTGCGAGCTACCTTGTTCTTCGAGAAGATGCCCTTGTTAACAGCGCTGTCGAGCAGCGGCTGGGCAGTCTTGAAGGCTTCCTGTGCAGCAGCCTGGTCGCCGCTGGAGATTGCTTTCAGAACTTTCTTGAAGTAAGTGCGCACCATGGAGCGCAGGCTAGCGTTGTGCTTACGACGCTTCTCCGCCTGGCGAGCACGTTTACGGGATCCTGCGGAATTCGCCACGATCTGGCTCCTTAAAATTTGAGTTAATCAGGATCGGCGGTACGTAATGCCGAAAAATTAGACGCGAGATTATTCATGTTTGACGATTGAGTGTCAAGTAACCGATCCGCTTTTTGCCCGTTTCCCATGCAACCCTGTCGCTGTATGATCAGCCAGCCAGAACCTGACTATCATAGCTCCATTTAGCTGAACGGAATCCCTCTCTTGTCCAGTACTCAAACCCAGGCAGAAAAGTCGCCGCCGGGCCTGCTTAGATCCAGCGCTGTGGTTGGTGTGATGACCATGCTCTCGCGTGTGCTGGGGTTGGTGCGCGATGTGGTTATAGCCGGCTATTTTGGGGCTAGCGGCAGTGCTGACGCGTTTTTTGTCGCGTTCAAGATTCCTAACTTCTTGCGCCGGCTATTTGCCGAGGGCGCGTTTTCCCAGGCCTTTGTGCCGGTTCTGTCGGAATATCGCTCCCAGCGAGATCTGCAGGCTGTGCAGCAACTGGTTTACCGGGTCTCCGGAACGCTTGGATCGATTCTCGTTGCTGTCACCTTGCTGGGGGTGCTCGGGGCCCCGCTGCTGGCGGCGCTGTTTGCGCCCGGGTTTTACATGGATGCCGGGGATAAGTTTGATCTGGCCGCTGAGATGCTCAGAATCACCTTTCCCTATCTGGCGCTGATTTCATTGACCGCATTTTGTGGTGCGATTCTCAATGCGTATGGCCGCTTTGCCGTACCTGCGTTTACCCCGGTACTGCTGAACCTGACACTGATTTTCTCGGCGGTGGTGCTAAGCCCGCAGTTCGAGACGCCGATTATGGCGCTGGCCTGGGGTGTGTTTATGGCCGGTGCACTGCAGCTGCTGTTCCAGCTGCCGTTTCTGGCGCGTCTGCAGCTGGTGCCTGTGCCGCGGCGTGGATGGAAGGATGAGGGCGTGCAGCGGATTATGAAATTGATGCTGCCGGCGCTCTTTGGGGTCTCTGTGGCGCAGATCAATCTGTTGCTGGATACGGTATTGGCGTCCTTTCTGCAGACCGGTAGCGTGTCCTGGCTGTATTACTCGGACCGCCTCTCCGAGTTGCCGCTGGGTGTGTTCGGTATTGCGATCGCCACCGTTATTTTGCCCAGCCTTTCGCGCAAGCACGCCGAGCAGTCACCGGAGCATTTCCGTAAAACGCTGGACTGGGCGGTGCGCATGGTGCTGTTGATCGGCGTGCCCGCCGCCGTTGCGCTGGTGGTGTTGGCCGAAGAGCTGCTGACCACGCTGTTTCACTATGGCTCGATGACCGACCTGGATATCGAGATGTCGGCCCGCAGTTTGCGCGCCTATGCCATAGGCCTTGTAGCGTTCATGCTGATCAAGGTATTGGCCACCGGTTTCTTTGCCCGTCAGGATACCAAGACGCCGGTCAAGGTAGCGGTGCAGGCGATGGCAACGAATATGGTGTTTAACCTGATTCTGATCTGGCCGCTGGCCCATGCGGGCCTGGCGTTGGCGACGGCTCTGTCGGCCTTTATGAACGCGGGGCTGTTGCTACGTGGTCTGATCAAGGATGGCGTTTTTAATCGGCAGCCGGGGTGGGGGATTTTTGCACTCAGGTTGCTGCTGGCCAATGCGGCTCTGGGCGGTTTGTTGTTCTGGTTGTCGCGACCCTCTTCCGACTGGCTGGCAGCGGACGTTTGGCAGCGTGGTGTCTGGATGGCAACGCTGGTTTTTGGTGGTCTTGCGGTCTATGTGATCGTTCTCGTGGTGGCTGGCGTGCGTCCACGTCATCTGAGAGGTTGATCAGGGCTTAATCAAACCCTGCTTTTCAGGCTATAATCCGGCGTTTTCGCAAGAACCGTTGCTGCGCCTTTGGCGCTGCTCATCTCGCTTTTATGGAGTCTCGTTTAGTCGCGTATGGAATTGATTCGCGGTTTACACAATCTGCGTGAGCGCCATCTCGGGTGTGTCGCGACCATTGGTAACTTCGATGGCGTACATCTGGGGCATCAGGCGGTATTGAATCAGTTGCATGCGAAGGCGGCGGAACTCGGCTTGCCCAGCGTGGTGATCATCTTTGAACCTCAGCCACGCGAGTTCTTTTCTCCCGAGGGCGCGCCACCCAGGCTGACCCGGTTTGGCGAGAAGGTGCGGTTTCTGGAGTTTGCCGGGGTCGAGCGTGTGCTCTGCCTGATGTTCAATACCCGTCTGCGCAGCATGTCGGCGGATGAGTTCGTCACCCAACTGCTGATCGACCGGTTGAATATCCGTCACCTGGTGGTGGGGGATGACTTCCGTTTTGGCTGCGACCGGCGCGGTGATTTTGAACTGCTGAAGAACGCCGGCGACAAGTACGGCTTCTCGGTTGAGGAAACCGCCACCTGTGAGGTGGACGGCGAGCGCATCAGCAGTTCCCGTATTCGCACCACTTTGCAGGCGCATGATTTTGAGTTGGCCGCCAGGCTGCTTGGGCGGCCTTACCGCGTCGCCGGTCGTGTGATGCATGGGCAGAAGCTGGGCCGGCAGCTGGGCTCGCCCACCGCTAATGTGCGTATGCACCGCTTTGCCTGCCCGTTGCGTGGCGTTTATGTGGTGGACGCACTGGTCAACGGCAAGCGCTATTCCGGCGTCTGCAACGTGGGTATGCGGCCTACGGTAAGCGGCAGACAGCCGGTGCTGGAAGTTCACCTGCTGAACTTCAGCGGCAACCTGTATGGCGAGTTGATGCAGGTGGAATTCAGACATTTCCTGCGCGACGAGCGCCGCTTTGACGGCCTCGACGCGCTGAAGACACAGATTCAGGACGATATCGAGGCCGCACGTGGCTGGCTCGAATCGCAATGCTGAAAAAGATAATCCTGGGACGTAATTTGTTATGACCGACTACAAACCGACGCTGAACCTGCCGGAAACGGCCTTCCCAATGAGAGGCAATCTGCCCAACCGTGAGCCCCAGTGGCTTGAGCGCTGGGCGCAGATCGACCTCTACGCGAAACTGCGCGAAGAGGGTAAAGGACGTCCGCAGTTCATCCTGCACGATGGCCCTCCCTACGCCAACGGCAATATTCATATCGGTCATGCGGTTAACAAGGTGATCAAGGACATGATCATCAAGTCGAAAACCCTGAGCGGTTTTGACGCGCCTTACGTGCCGGGCTGGGACTGCCACGGTCTGCCGATCGAACACAAGGTCGAGACCATGATCGGCAAGGCCGGTGACAAGGTCCCGTACCGTGAGTTTCGTCAGAAGTGCCGCGAATACGCCGCCGAGCAGGTAGAAGGCCAGAAGGCCGACTTCATCCGTCTGGGCGTGCTCGGTGACTGGGACAACCCCTACCTGACCATGAACTTCGATACCGAAGCCAACATCGTCCGTGCCCTCGGCAAGATCATCGAGAACGGTCACCTGGTGAAGGGCTACAAGCCGGTTTACTGGAGCGTGGTCGGTCAGTCCGCCCTGGCGGAAGCCGAGGTGGAGTATCAAGACAAGACCTCTACCTCCATCGACGTGCGCTTCACCTTCGCGGATCAGGCGAAAGTGCTGGCGCTGTTCGGCCAGGAAGCGACCGAGACACCAGTATCCCTGGTTATCTGGACCACAACCCCCTGGACCATTCCGGCCAACCAGGCCGTGTCGCTGAACGGCGAGCTGGACTACGCGCTGGTTGAAGCCCACACCGAGCAGGGGCTGGACCGCCAAGTGCTGGCCGCATCCATGGTTGATGATGTGATGGCGCGCTGGGGTGTGGATAAGTACGACGTGCTGGCGACCGTCAACGGTGCCGCACTGGAGCTGCTGCAGCTGAACCACCCGATCTATGCCAAGCAGGTGCCGGTGATCCTGGGTGATCACGTGACCACCGATGCGGGTACCGGTGCGGTGCACACCGCGCCTGATCACGGTATGGAAGACTTTGTCGTCGGCCAGAAATACGGCCTGAACACACTGAACCTGGTGCAGGCTAACGGTACCTACACCGGTGAGGCGGGCGAGTTCGCCGGCGTACACGTCTACAAAGCCGACGAGCCGGTCTGCGAAGCGCTGGAGCGCGAAGGCAAGCTGGTGCACAAGAAGCGCTTCCAGCACAGCTACCCGCACTGCTGGCGTACCAAGACGCCGCTGATCTACCGTGCGACCCCGCAGTGGTTCGTGTCTATGGAAGAAAAGGGGCTGAAAAAACACGCGCTGGAAGCGATCAAGGGCGTGCAGTGGTTCCCGGACTGGGGTCAGAACCGCATCGAAGCGATGGTGGATCAGAGCCCGGACTGGTGTGTCTCCCGCCAGCGTACCTGGGGCGTGCCGATCACCCTGTTTACCCACAAACAGAGCGGCGAACTGCATCCGCGCACCAAAGAGCTGATCGAGCAGGTGGCGCAGAAGATCGAAGTGGGTGGTATGGATGCCTGGTTCGAACTGGATGCCAAAGAGCTGCTGGGCAACGAAGCGGACGACTACGACAAGGTTACCGATACTCTGGATGTCTGGTTCGACTCCGGCGTGACTCACTACTCCGTGCTGAACCAGCGTGACGGTCTGCGTTTCCCGGCGGACATGTACCTGGAAGGCTCCGACCAGCACCGCGGCTGGTTCCAGTCATCGCTGAAGACCTCTATCGCGATCAACGACTGCGCGCCGTACAAGCAGGTGCTGACACACGGTTTCACCGTCGACGAGAAAGGCTACAAGATGTCCAAGTCGCTCGGTAACGTGATCGCACCGCAGGAAGTTACCGACTCCCTGGGCGCCGATATCCTGCGTCTGTGGGTGGCCTCCACCGATTACTCCGGTGAAATGGCCGTGTCCAAGCAGATCCTGCAGCGTACCGCCGACTCTTACCGCCGTATCCGTAACACCTCGCGCTTCCTGCTGGCTAACCTGAGCGGCTTCGATCCCGAGAAAGATAGGGTCGAGCCGGAACAGATGCTGGCGCTGGACCGCTGGGCGGTCGATGCCGCAGCGAAACTGCAGAAAAAAGTGATCGACGCCTACGACGGTTACCGTTTCCTGGATGTGTACCAGCAGGTGCACAATTTCTGTGTGCGTGAGCTGGGCGGTTTCTACCTGGATATCATCAAGGATCGCCAGTACACCACCAAGCCGGACAGCCTGGCGCGTCGCTCCTGCCAGAGCGCACTGTTCCATATCGCTGAAGCGCTGACCCGCTGGATCGCGCCGATCCTCAGCTTTACCGCTGAAGAGATCTACGAGGTGCTGCCGGGTGAGCGTCGCGAAAGTGTGCTGCTGACCACCTGGTATGAAGGTCTTACCACCGTCGCCTTCGATGACGAGTTCACGCCGGAGTTCTGGCAGCGTGTCATGGCGGTTAAAGATGCTGTGAACAAGTGTCTGGAAGATGCTCGTGGCGAGAAGCTGGTTAAAGCGTCTCTGGCTGCCGAAGTGACTCTGTATGCCGATGAAGCGCTGCAGCAGGATCTGGCGCGCCTCGGTGACGAGCTGCGTTTCGTACTGATCACCTCCGTGGCCCGCATCGCGCCGCTGGCGGAGGGCGAAGGCGCCCGCGATACAGACGTAGCAGGTCTCAAGGTGGCGGTTAAAGCCTCCGAACAGCCCAAATGTGCCCGTTGCTGGCACCACCGTGAAGATGTGGGTCAGCACGCTGAAGATCCGGAGCTTTGTGGTCGCTGTGTTGAAAACGTCAGCGGAGAAGGCGAACAGCGCCAGTACGCCTGATGGAGCCGCTCACAAATAAGGCCAGCGCACTGCGCTGGCTCTGGCTTAGCGCGGTCGTCATCCTGTTGGACCTGGGTACCAAGTACCTGGCCGATACCCGGCTGACCTATGCCGATCCCGTGTCGGTCCTGCCGGTGTTTGATCTGACGCTGCTCTATAACAAGGGAGCGGCGTTCAGCTTCCTGGCGGCAGAGGGCGGCTGGCAGCGCTGGCTGTTCATCCTGATCGCTCTGGGAGTGAGCCTGATGCTGCTGGTGTGGATGAAACGCACACCGGCTCGCGCCTGGTGGCTCGGCTCAGGCCTGTCTCTGCTGCTCGGTGGTGCTCTGGGTAACCTCTACGACCGTATAGTTCACGGTCATGTGGTCGATTTTATCTCCGTGCACTACGGCGGCTGGTACTTCCCGGCCTTCAACCTGGCGGACACCGCGATCACCTGTGGCGCGATTCTTCTGATTATCGATATGTTGTTTGCTGGCGATGAAAACGCCAAAGAGAGTGGAAAATGAGCCAAGCGACCATCGGTCCCGACACGCAGGTCACCCTGCACTTTGCCATCAAACTCCAGGATGGCCAGATTATTGATTCCAACTTTGAGGCCGAGCCGGCCACCTTTACCTTTGGCGATGGCAATATCCCTGAAGGTTTCGAACAGGCGCTGCTTGGTTTGAAAGAGGGCGATGAAGCCGAGCTGACCATCGCCCCCGAACGCGGATTCGGTCAGCATAACCCGAGCAACATCCAGGTGCTGTCACGCAAGGATTTCAAAGACATGGATCTTGAACCTGGTCTGGTGGTTTCCTTTCAGGAGCCAGGCGGTGAAATCCCCGGTGTCGTTACCGAGTTTAACGACGAACGCGTGTCAGTGGACTTCAATCATCCGCTGGCAGGAAAGACGTTACTGTTCGAGGTCAAAATTCTCTCAGTTAACTAACTTCTAATAGAAAGCCAGTCTGCTATAGTGCGGGAATGCAAACACTTGTATGGATACCGCACGGATGAAGAGACAGACTGGCTTTACTCTCATCGAACTGATGATCGTCGTTGCCGTAGTGGGCATCCTGGCGGCGATTGCATACCCCGCTTATCAGGATTACGTCAGAAAGGCGCGCAGGGCCGATGCTATGAATGCGTTGGCCGAAATTCGCATTGAGCAGGAAAAGTGGCGGGCTAACAACGTTAGCTTTACCTCTAATGCTGCGTCCTTGGGTGTGGATACTGTGTCTCCTGACGGTTATTACGATATTGAGATCACCGTTGAGGATGCAACAAAGTCAACTAACTACCTGGTAAAGGCTGAGCCTAACGGTGATCAGGTAAATGATTCCTGTGGCACTTTTGCAGTTGAACGTGACCCTCCGAGTCAAGACGGACCTCAGTATACGGGGTATGCAGATAAAGACTGCTGGTCGAGGTGATCCCGATGCGTCTAAAAGACTTTACTCCTCAAGCCTCAGGTCAGCTTGGCGTTACATTTATTGAGTTACTTATCTCCATTGCTGTTCTGGCAGTGCTGGTAGCTTTAGCTGCGCCCTACTTCGGGAACTATATCGAGCGGCAACGCCTTGTTGGCGCGACTGAAGCCTTACATGGGCAGATACAGCAAGCCAAACGTGCAGCAATATCCAACAATAAAACTATCTATCTGCAGGTTTCCAACGGAGCGAACTGGGCTTCGGTATATGGAGATACGAATCCTCCCGCAGGCGAGGTTAATGGGTTGCCAGTGCTTGATGTTGACTCTGAGGATTATCCGACGACAGAAGTGGCGACATCAGTAACGATTGCTTTTGAAAAGCCAGGCCTGAACACCAATGTTTCCGGCAGCTTGGCAGTTGGCTCTCCTTCAGGCTGGAAGGTCATCGTGTCGCTAAGCCCGATTGGGCGTGTAGAAATCTGTTCAGATGATGTTAGCCAATACCCAGACTGTCCGTGAGGAAGCGTACATGGAATTCGGTAAACAGTGCAGGCAAAGTGGCTATACTCTAATTGAGTTGATGGTGGGTCTGCTGGTCGGTTTGATCGTGCTATCGGGTGTGATCTACATCTTTCTGACTGCATTAAGGTCGAGTACCGATGTACTAAACAGTACCCGTCTTAATCAGGAGGTGGCGACTCTGAGTGATTTGATGACCGGCGAGCTGCGCAGGGCGGGGTATTGGAATGCCCAGGCGTCAGGGGCGGCCGGTACATCGCCTTATAGCGGGGACCCTGCGGGTGAAATGGCTCTGAATATTGTGAGCTCTACGTGCGTACTTTACAGCTATGACAAGCAAAGTGCGGGTTTAAGTACGGTAGCTGATACGGATCGGAGTGGCTTCAGGCTTTATCCTACTAGCGGAGACAACGGAGAACTTCAGTATAAAGCTAGTGCAGCCTCGATTTCAGACAGTAGTCAGTGTACGAATGATGCGGGCTGGGTCTCTCTTACAGATTCGTCTTTTATGTATGTAACGTCGCTTGCTATTACGGATACATCAGAGAGCCGTTGTTATTCACTGACATCGTCGGCGGCGTCTGAAGCTTTTATGTCGCCAGGGTGCACCAGCTTTGGTGCTGATCCTTACGTCACCGTAAGGGTTGTGAGTGTGGCGTTTTCGGCTGAGGTTTCCAGGGACGATAGTTGGCAAAACCGTGTAAGCGAAACTGTAAAAATCAGAAATAATACGCTGACCGACTAATGAGATCGTGTATGACTACCAAAGCTTTGGTTACCCCCAAATATCGGCAGCAGGGTATGGCTACCTTGGTGACGGCAGTCGTTTTGCTTATTGCAGTGCTTGGTGTCCTCTTCTACATGTCTGGTGTTGTAAATCGTGAGACGCAGCTTGTTGCAAATGAATACCGTGGTAAGCAGGCGTTTCATGCCGCACAGGGGGGCATTGATAGAGGGATATACGAAATACAGCTACAGCAAACTAGCGCTGCTTTCCCTGTATCGCGCTCATTCGATGTGGCTTCATACGGTTATATGGCGGATTTGGTTAGCGGAGCGGAAGCCGAGTTTTCGGTAATACGCTCTGAGGGGTATAGTGATGACTCGTCAACTCAGAGAATTCTCTATCAAGTATTGGCTAAAAATCCTCTATTCCCGTCAATGGCTACAATACCGCTTGTTGCAAAAGGTAATGCAACTTTATCAGGGACATTTGAACTCATTAATAACGATGAAAATATAAATGTCTGGACAGGTGGTGGCATCGATAAAAACGGGGCTTTTCAAACGAAGATAATGATCGATGGGCAGCCCAATCAAATTAGTACTACTAAAAATACAATTGGTCCTGATGTCATTCATAGCGATCCTGAGTTGGCTAGCGCTACGAAGGAAGAAATGCTCGTTAGCTTGGTTGGATATAGTCTCGCCGAATTAAAGGGTATGGCGGGATCTAATGTATACGCTGACGAAATGACAAGGGATGAATTTAATTCTGCGGTCGCAAATAGTAGTACAGGCGTTATTTATTACACTGATGATTCAGATCCCGATAAGGCGTATGGTCTTCCGTCAAATACAACAATAGGTACGGAAGATAGTCCCGTAATTTTAGTCGTTGATGGAAGTCTTGATATTCAAGCCAATAGCACATTTTATGGACTTATTATATCAACAAAAACCATAGAAAAGATTAATGGTGGTCCGTATATATATGGTGGAATTATTGGTTTAGAGGATGCAGATATAGGTAACGGTAATTTTACCATCGAGAATTCGCCCGGTGTGAGTGACGGGTTTAAAAATAGATTTGTCTTAAGTGCTGTCAACGGTGGATGGCGGGACTGGGAGTTATAATATGAACTCGTATCGTAGAAAACAGTCGGGTTTTACTTTAATTGAAGCAATTATAGCTTTTTTTGTGCTCACAGTAGGTTTGCTGGGTGCGGCACTTTTTCAAAGCTATTTGGTTGCTGAGAGCGGTAATTCGAAAGCTCGATCATACGCATTGAAGTTGGCTGAGAAACGCCTTGATGAACTCAGGGGCATCACCTTGCCTGCAGACTTTCAAGCTATTCCCAGCATCGCTTCGAGTACTGTTTCAGGTTCAAACGCAATTTTTTCAGTGCAGCAAATTGTGGGGCCGGCGAGCGGGGCAGGGGCCGACTTTAAGGAGGTTACTGTTGTTGTTAGTTGGAATGGAGGGGATGATTCGGTCCGCCTAACATCAGAGCTTCTTTGGATGCCCGTAGTCAATATAGTTGAGCCAGAAGATGCTGGAGAAGCTGGGGTCAGTAGTAATTTTGGTAGTATCGAAATTCCTACGGGTACTGCCTCGGCATTGAATCGTGAAGAGATGGCCGGTGTTTCTGGTGCCATTGGAACAGTTGTTACCTCAGGTGATACTGCAGGCGTGGTGATCGAAAGCGAAGATGGAACGCCGCAGGCCTATGAGCTGATTTCCCTCAATGGATCAACTAACGTTATGGAGATCGAGGGCAGGATCGTTAATTATCCGGATAATCCTTTACCAGATAGCCTATTCAATTATCACTATGAAAATGAAGACGATTATATTGATGTTTTGGCAACCGCTGGTGCTAATTGCGTAATTTATAAAATATATGATGAAGCCTATGAGTCGGGTAGTTATAAGGTGGCCGATTACAAGTGTCTAATGGGTGAAGGTTGGCGTGGTTCGGTCAATATATTCAGGTACCACTTGGGCGATGTGATCGAATTGGGCAAGAATGACTTGGTCTGCGAACCTCAGTCTAGGAGCTATCAATACCGTATTATTGATCAGTTTCCCTCTGGGTTTACCGTGTCAGGGGGGAATGTTTCTGATTTAAATGTAGTGGGTCAGTCAGGGATGGTTCGCTTTACCACAGAGGTTTCTGGCGCTACTCGCGCATTGGATGATGTTTATGTTAGTGATTACTTCTGGATAAATCCCAATGTTATTACGTCGGGGGCGGACTCCATTCTAGGTAACGTAATAAAACAACCGTATGTAGTGGCTAGTGGCAAGAGTGTGAGTTGTGGTGATATAAATACTGACTCCGATTTTGTTAACTCGTTAAGTGACCAGAATTTTGATATTTCAGGTTCTGATGAGATTTTAATGCCAGGCGTTATGGTTGATAGTTCTGACCGGAATAATGCCGAAGACTCGCTTTATCCGGATGAGCGAGGGGTTGTCGTTTTGGGCTACACTGTAGTACGAACCGCTATAAATGGCCGATTTTTTCTGGCTGATTCGCTTGGCTCGAATGACAGCGCGTTGAAAAATCCTTTAAATTACAACATTGTTGGTAATCCGCTTCCTGAGGTGTCAATTATTTGCCGCGTTAGCGAGGGTGACGGCACTTATAATTTGACTGACGGAGGTCACTACTATCCTTATAATTGTCAGATTCCCATTGGCTGGGAAGGTTATTTAACGGCAGAGCCAGATGATAGCCTGTCAGGGGAGACGGGAGTTGTCGGTTGCCCAAATATTGACGGCGGTGATAATACCTATTCTGGTGATAGTCTCTCAAATAACTTTGCTTATTATTGGATACCTGCGGCATCAACGGCCACAGGGACAACATCTGTAGTCGGTGAAGATTTCAAATTCGGTAGAAGCAACAACTTGTGTGACGAAACCTAAGGGGAAATGGTTGTCTTTCTATAACCAGCCCCCTTTGAAAAGTCGGGTCAGAATACATTTAGAGAGCAGCTCCTATACGCAATTAAGGTTGGTCAGACGCATTATTACTCTGAGTTCGTCGGGTAGTAACATTACCCGGCCTTGCTTTTTTTGCACTAGGGTGGGATATTTCTGTCTCGATACAACTTCAGTGTTTTCAGGAACCGCAAGGATTTGGTTCTGATCTATGTGCTCACGCAGTAAAACATCAGGCTTTACCCTCCTGGAACTCATGGTCGCGGTTGCCATTCTGGCTATCTTGCTGACCATCGGTATCCCCAGCTTCAGTAACTTTATTGACAGCAGTCAGCGCCGCGCTATCAGCGAAGGTCTAGCATCTGCCGTTAAGGTGGCACGCTCAGAAGCGGTTACGCGTGGCGTGGAAACCACGCTTTGTAGGAGAAACAGTGCAGGTACTGCGTGTAGTAACGCTGCTGACTGGAGTGTAGGATGGCTTGTGGTGCCAAGTGGGGCCGCGCCGGTTAGGGTTTGGGATGCGGTGCCAGGTGAACATGGGCTCACTCTCAATACCACTGAACAAATGATTACGTTCACGCCCATGGGAGGAGTGAAGAATCAGAACACTTTTGACTTTTCGTTATCGTATGGAGACGGTAATATTGGTGGTTATAAAGTAACCGCCATCGGAGGCTTTGAAGTTGAGGAGAACTGAAGTCTATGTCCAGGGATGGGAAGGTTAACCTTCCAAAAAACAGCCAGTCTGGTTCAACGCTTATCGAAGTGTTGATCGCTATGTTTGTGATTGCCGTGGGGTTGTTGGGGGTCGCCGGAATGATGACCTACACCACCAAGGGCAACCACAGCGCCTACCTGCGCTCTCAGGCTTCTTTCCTTGCCTACGATCTAGCCGATGCCATGCGGGCCGCTCCCGCGGATGCGGAAGCAGGAGAGTTTGACAATTCATGCAACGGTACTTCTAGCTCCTGTAGTTTCCGCCAGGCTTGGGATAACCGGGTTAGAAGCGAACTCGGTGCCACTGCCAGCGGTGCAATCAGCTGGGCTGGCGACTCGGTAACAATCAGCCTTACCTGGGATGATAGTCGTGGTGAATTGCTTGATGATGCAGGCGATCAGGCTGCTGGAGTCAACGCCCAAAACAACGTTTTCGAGTTCGAGACAGAGATATAGTCATGCAGGGACGCTCCGCTCAAACGGGTTTTACGCTCATTGAGTTGATGGTCAGTCTGACCATCGGCCTTTTCATTATTCTAGGTGTTTTGGTCGTTTACGTAGGAGGCATCCGTTCCTATTCTGTGAATGATGCCTTGTCACGAGTTCAAGAAAGTGGTCGCTTTGCGATGGAGTTCTTGTCCCGCGACATCCGGCAGGCCGGGTTTCAGGCAGGCTGCACTACCGTAAATAACTTGTTAGACGAGACTGATGACGAGTATTCAGAGCTGCTTCATTTTTTTGCCGGAGGGATCTCTGGCTGGAACAATGACGCGGGAGCTTTCGCTGATGATTTGGTTGGTTACCAGCCCGGCACTGATGTACTCCTTCTTAAAAATGCAGCCAATCTCACCGGTGTTACTGCTTCGGGGAACACGCCCGCAAATGCAAATACAATACAAATCACGGCTGCAAGTGGAATTCCCAGAGGCACGATAATTCTTGTAGCTGATTCTATCGGTTGTGACCTGTTCCAAAAGGCGAATAACGCCAATGCACAGTCTTTGACGCGGGGCGCAGGTGGTGGCGGTGGTTTTGTTCCCGGCAATAAAAACCCGGGCACCAATGATTTCAGTCACCAATATGATGATGAGATGCAGATCTTCCAGTTTGACTCGATGCTTTACTACGTGGGTACAGGAACGGGAGGGGGGCCAGCTTTGCGTCGCGCTCGGTTACAGTCAGATGGGAAGCTTGGTGGCGATGTTGAGCTGGTTAGTAACATACAAAGCATGCAGGTCGAGTATGGAGTAGATAGCGATAACGACAATAATGTCAATTCATACGAGACCGCAGATGCAATAGGAAACTGGGACCAGGTGCTGTCTGCCCGTCTTTCTCTTTTGGTATCGGATGAGACTGACAATGTTCTTGAAGTAGCGGCCGATGCGCTGCCAGCTCCGTTCCAGGCGGTAGATACGTCGGATCGAAGGTTGCGCAGGGTGTTTACTTCCACAGTCGCACTGAGGAACAAACTGCCATGAACCCGAAAATGAATAAAGACGAATCGGGAGCGGCTTTAATAGTCGCGCTTATAATGCTGCTTTTGATCACAATCATTGGCGTCAGTGCGATGCAGACGACAACGATGGAAGAGCGGATGGCAGGGAACCTCAGGGATCGCCACGTGGCATTCCAGGCGGCGGAGGCCGCGTTACGTCAGGGAGAGTCCGATGCCGAGAATGACTTTCCTGATGTGGATGGTAATGGAACAATCACGGTCGATATAAACGGTAATACAGTACCTGCAACCTACACTGTCACTGAGCAGGCGGTTGAGTATGAACCCTCTCTGGATGCTAATGAGAGTCCTGACTTCGCGATTATGATTGTGCGGGTAGTTGCTGAATCCCAAGGTTTATCTGGGAATAGTAACGTGCGGCTAGAATCGACATACAGAATAGAACGATAGGCGACAGGATGATGAAAGGAATTCGTATCAAGAGCTGGCTATATTCTGTCGCTTTGTTGGCATCGTGCCCAGCCGCAGCAGACGTGGCTCAGGAACCGCTGTTTCTGGGTAGCAGTGTACCGGGCAATTTGGCGATAGTTCCGTCGGTCGAGTTCCCCACGGTAAATAGTGTCGCGAATCTCGCTGATACTTATGATGCTGATACGCCCTATATTGGATATTTCGACTCCCGCAAGTGTTATGACTATTACGGCAGCGCTGCTGAGAGTGAGCGACACTTTTATCCTACATCGATCTCCGAAAATATGCGCTGTCCTGGGCCTGTATGGAGCGGTAACTATTTAAACTGGGCGACTACTCAAACGATTGATCCGTTCCGCTGGGCACTGACTGGTGGTCTGCGGGTCAAAGATACACCTACGGAAACTTGGGTGGAAAAGGCACGTCATGATGGCCAGGGAAATTATTTTCCACGCAGAACTATTAGTGGCTCTAGCCTGGTTGCAGACCTAACTCCCTTTGATGCCGACTGGATTTATACAGATATCGACGGCCAGGGTAAAAATATGGCTATCGGTTTGCCGAGCGGCGCCGAATATCTGGGTGAAGACGCGTCTAATCGAAACACCACTTTGCTATATCAGGAAGATTTTGAAAGTAATAATTTGAGATCAGGCGCTGATTCAGCTTATAGCAATCAACAGATACGAAGGTCTAATTAAAGAAGTTATCGAGGTAACTACTCACTTAATAAAAGGCAAGGGGGATATAATAATAGTAATTATATCTATAACGCTTTTAATATTGATGGTGGGTTCGTCTATTCCGGAAAATTTTACCTGACCAATGATAACTATACCGGAATATATATTGCTGATAATAACGGTAACGGCTATGGAGTTACTGTCTCTGCTCAAGGTGGAAATAATATATGGCTGGATATCATGAGAAACAGCCAGTGGCAACAGGGGAATGTCACCGGTACTGCTGCTAACTTGGATAGATGGAAATGGTATAAGTTTGAGTTGGTAAATGATGGGATAGGACATCTTTCGCTGACGATATTTGACGGAAATAATCAGGTCGTTTCTGTATCTGGCACAAATAATATGTCGGTTGGTAACTTTACCCGGCTATATTTTCAAGATGGCGATGGCTATTACGTAGATGACCTTGAGGTTGCGAGCTATACGCCTGATTTTAATGAGGGTATGGCGAAGTATGATCCTACTGGTTCCGCCAATTACGGTGCTGTTGTCAGGGCTAAAGTATGTGATCCAGCCGTCGGTGTTGAAAGTAATTGCCAGCAATATTCTCAAGGCTGGAAACCCGAAGGCTTGATGCAGGAGTATTCCGATCGTATTCGATACAGCGTTTTTGGCTATCTGAATGATAGGGAAAAAGGGCGTGATGGCGGTGTGCTGCGCGCCAGTCAGCGTTTTATCGGTTTACGTGCTCGAGACCCTGAAACCGGTTGGGGTACCAATAGCGCTCCGGAATGGGACGCTAACACGGGTGTATTAATTCAAAACCCGGACTCAGATGCCGCTTCAGCAACAGCGACTTACTTCGGTGTTCCTGTTGCAGATAGCGGCGCGATGAATTACATCAACAAGTTTGGTGAACTGAACAATAACCAATTTAAAACTAATGACCCTGTTAGTGAACTTTACTACACGGCTACTCGGTACTTCCGTGGTTTGGAATCGGTACCCGAGTATTCAACTCGATCCCCTGCCCATAATTCGAACCCCAGTAACACAACCAAAGCTGCGTGGGTTGATGGTTTCCCGGTTGTGCGAACTTGGGAGGACCCAATCCAGTATAGTTGCCAGAAAAACGTGATTCTAGGTATTGGTGACGTATATACCCACAACGATCAAAACCTTCCGGGACGTACAGGAACATCGGGCGAGCCGGGGCGGCCCAGCGCCGTATCTGATGACACAGACGTGGATGTCGAAGACCTTAACGGTGTTGTTGGAGCACTGGAAGGGCTGAACCTGAATAACGAAAGCCGCTTTGGTGCTACACGTAATGCTGGCTATATGATTGGGTTGGCCTTTGATGCGCGTACGCGAGATATCCGAGACGACCTTGATGGAAAACAGTCTATCGAAACTTATTGGGTGGACGTGCTGGAAAACCAGATCCTCGAGGACGTAGGGCGTAACCAGTTTTGGCTCACGGCAAAATATGGCGGTCTTACACCGCGCTGCCCTGATAACGACCCGGGATGTGAGCTTCCAGAAATAACCGGTCCTCACGACTCTGATATACCCAATCCATTACCTGATAACTGGTGGTTCACCAATGGTGAAGTGCTTACACAGTCTGGTAGGAACTTGAAAAGAGCGGATAATTATTTTCCTGCCGGTCAGGCTGATGACATGGTTGAAGGTCTGAAAAGTGCCTTTGAGGATATTGCAGCTTCTCTGACATCCACAGCAACAGCCGTATCTTTCAATAGTGATCAGCTCCAGACTGACTCACTGATCTTTCAGGCGCTTTTCGATACCAACCTCTGGAGCGGTGACCTCATCGCTATAGATATAGACCAGTACGGTAATGTAGGTTCAGAGGTTTGGAGTGCTGCAGATAAGCTCGATGGTCTGACATCATTCTCCAGCCGCAAAATTTATACGGCGGGCGATTTTTCAGATATCTCTGGCGGTAGTGTTGCACGCGCTGGTCGCAGTTTCTCTCAGCTAACTCCGTCTCAGCTAGATAGTCTCGGCGACGGGTCTTTGTCTTCCCAGGAAAAATCGGACTTGATCGATTACATTCAGGGTGATCGTAGTAATGAGAGCGCCGAATACCTCCGTCCACGCGCGAGTCGTATGGGCGATATTGTGAATTCTAGCCCCCAGTATCTTTATCATGATGATTTCGGATACTCCGCGTTATCTGGAAGTCTAGGTACCAGTTATACGGAATATCGTGAGAGCAGTATTTATCAGAACAAACCGCCGGTAGTTGTGGTGGGTGCTAATGACGGAATGCTGCATGTATTTGATGCCAGTGAAGGTGAAACAGGCAGTGGAACAGAACTATTTGGATACGTACCCAGCGCAATCATAGAAAATCTTCATGAACTAGCTAATCCTGATTATCTACACCGGTATTATGTTGACGGTACACCAAGGCTTGGCGATGCGTGGCTGGGCAATCGTTGGGCAACCCTGGCCGTGGGTACCACTGGTGCTGGAGGAAACAGTATTTTCGCACTGGACATTTCCAATCCAGACGCGATGTCTTCGGATAGTGTTCTCTGGGAATTCACGAATGATGATATGGGACGGCTGGTACAGCAGCCCTCTCTTGTATCCTTGGCGAACGGCAAGTTTGGTGTAGTTGTCAGCAGTGGTTACGAGACTACACAGGACGAAGGTTATGTATGGGTTCTGGATGCCGCTGACGGGTCTGTTATCGCTGAGGTAGAGCTGCCTACCGCGGGCGGTGAATTGGGAGCGCCGTTGGTCGTTGATCTCGGACGTGACCGGGTTTCAGACAGAATCTATGTGGGTGATACCGAGGGTAACCTTTGGCGAATAGATATTGATGGATCAAATGCCAATCAGTGGGACGTTCCAAATTCTCTAAAACAGGGCAATGTTGCTAAGCCACTGTTCATCGCTAAGGATTCAGCTGGTGTTCGCCAGCCTATTACGGCCCCGCTCAGCGCAGCGCTCAATGGAAATGGTGATCCGGTTGTACTCTTTGGTACCGGTAGTTTCCATGAACAGGGTGATGAGATTGTGAGTGACGACCCTCAGATTCAGTCGTTCTATGGCATCTATGATGAGGGTAACGAAATTTCTGACCGCTCTGCACTTCTGGAGCAGGATATTACCCGGGAAGTTCACAACGGTAACTTGGCGCTGCGCACCACATCCCGGAATACATTGACCGCCAGTAATAAGGGCTGGTTTATGGATCTATTTGTAAGCTCGGCTAACGGAGGCTTTGGTGCGGAGGGTGAACGTGTCGTTTCTAGAGCGAGTTTGACCTCTGATCTCGTTGTATTTAGTACGTTGATCCCTTCGGCAGATCCCTGTGCCGGCGGCGGTAGTAGCTGGTTCCTCGCACTCGATTACAACTCTGGTAGTGCAATGACTTACCAAGTGTTTGACGTGAACGGAGACGGTGAGTTTGATGTAGATGACGGAGTTGATGGCCAGGTATCTTCCGGCTTTTCAAACACCGACGCAGGTGTAAGCAGCGGTAGCATCACTGATGAGGATAGCGGCGGTCAGGTGCTGGTTACCACTGGTTCAAGGAATGTTGAGCCCGAAACGGTAAACATCAACGACGGCAGTGAAAGCGGCCGTATCGCCTGGCGTGAGCTAATGCAGTGATGGGAGGCAAGGTGAAGGGACGTGCGCAGGGCTTTACGCTGATTGAACTGATGATCGTGGTCGCCGTGGTCGGGATACTGGCGGCGATCGCCTATCCCTCCTATCAGGAGCATGTGAGGGAATCACGTCGTTCCAACGCCAGGGTGGATCTGTTGCAGTTGGCGCAGTTTATGGAACGGTATTACACAAGTAACGGGCGTTATACAGTGACCACGGCTTCTAATGCTGCGGGTCCGGCCTTGCCCTATGATGAGTCGCCCAAAGATGGCTCGGCCAAATACTATGACCTGAGCCTTCTTAATAACGCAGCGGATGACCTGACCACCAGTGCTTACACACTGCAGGCGGTGCCTAAAGGTGTAATGAATGGCGATCGCTGCGGTACGCTTACGTTGACCAATGCCGGTGTTAAAGACGCCGGCGGTGATGTGGATGACTGCTGGGGGCGCTGACTTTACTGGGTCTAGAGTGACCTAAAACCCCGAATAAATGAGGACGTCATGGATGACGCCGAGTTTTCCCCAATGCCGGGCAAGGTTTGCCCGCGGCCTAACGGCTTTACGCTGATCGAGTTGCTGGTCGCTATTACCATACTGGCGATTTTAGCGATGCTGGTCCCTTCTATGGCCGGTATGATCGAGCGAGCTTCCCGCGATTCAGCTCAACAAGAGTTGATCTCCCTGATGTCTCTCGCACGTTCAGAGGCGATCCAGCGCCAGCAGCCCGTGACATTCTGTCGAGGTGGGCCCGCTGCCTGCGCAGGTAACGCCATGCAGGGCGAGACCCGCTGGGATGGTGGGTTAATGTTTGTCGATACGAACCAAACTAGGTCGTTTATCTCTGCTGATGACGAAGTACTGCGTTATACCGCGTTTGACGACGTCACGAGGGTTACCTGGAGTCGCGGCGACGCGATAACCTTTGAGGCGGATGGTAGCGTTACGGGTTATTCGAATGGCACTTTTAAACTTATCCACCGTAATGAGCCCGACACTGTCCACTGTTTAATACTTTCGCTGCAGGGCCGGGTGAGGTCGGCGGAACAAGAAGACTGCGATTGACCGTTGTCGCCCTGTTTTTTCAGAAGCTGTTGTAACATCATGCCCTGATCGTTTTTCTCGGGGAGCAGTATGAAACATATCCTTATCATCGGCGCCGGAGTAATTGGCCTGATGACAGCGCGGGAGCTGGCCCGTGCCGGTGTTAAAGTCACTCTGGTTGAACGCGGAGAAAGCGCCCACGAAGCCTCCTGGGCCGGCGGCGGTATCGTCTCTCCGTTGTATCCCTGGCGTCATGGCGAGGCAGTAACCCGGCTGGCGCTCTGGTCGCAGAGCAGCTATATCCTGCTGGCACAGGAGCTGTTTGCTGAAACCGGCTGTGATCCTGAGCTACGCCAGAAAGGGATCATCATGGTGGATGTGCATGATGAGAAGGAGGCATTGCAATGGGGTCACGATCACTATCGCCCATTGGTGAAGGTGGATAGCGAGTTTATCCACGACAAAGAGCCTCGCATCAGCGGTGATTTCAGCTCAGGTATGTGGATGCCGGAAGTGGCCAGCATCCGTAACCCCCGCCTCGGCCGCGCTCTGCGGATCAGCGCCAGTCAGCATCCTAATATCGAACTGATTGAACACTGTGAGGTGACCGGCTTTATCCTGGCCGGCGAGCGTGTTGAGGGTGTGCATACATCGAAGGGCGATATCCGGGCGGACGATACGGTCGTTGCTACCGGGGCCTGGAGTGGTGGCCTGCTTGAAAGCCTCGGGTTGCGCCTGCCGGTAGAACCGGTGCGTGGTCAGATGATGGTATTCAAGGCGCCGGTGGGGCTGATCGATCGCATCGTGATGCTCAACGGTCGCTACCTGATCCCCCGCAGTGATGGCCGTATCCTTGTGGGCAGCACCTTGGAACATGTGGGTTTTGATAAGCAGACCACGGAAGAGGCGCGGGAGTCACTTTATAAAACCGCTCTGACAATTCTGCCTGATCTGGCACAATATCCCGTCGAACATCACTGGGCAGGGCTGCGGCCCGGATCGCCGGAGGGAATCCCCTATATCGGCCAGGTCCCGGGTTGGTCCGGGCTTCACCTCAATTGTGGGCATTTCCGCAATGGGCTGGTGCTGGCGCCGGCATCCACGCGTCTTCTCAGTGATCTGCTATTGGATCGCGCGCCGATCATCGATCCGGCTCCCTATGCCGTCGATGGCCGTATTGAACACGACTGACAGGTATCCTTAGGTACAGATGAGTAAGCCGATTCGGGTCGCCATGGCCCAGCTGAATCTTTTGGTGGGTGATATTCCGGGCAACACCGCACGGGTTATCGAGACTGCATGTAAAGCCAGGGACGAGCTAAACGCCGATCTGGTCATGTTCCCCGAGCTGGCCCTGAGCGGCTATCCGCCGGAGGATCTGCTGCTGCGTCCGAGCCTGGAGATCCGTATCGAGCAGGCGCTGGAGCGGGTGCTCAGTGAAGTGCGCGGTATTACCTTGCTGTTGGGATATCCCCGTTACCGCAATGGTGCCCTGTACAACATGCTCGGCGTGATTCGTGACGGCGAGATCCTCACCGAGTACGCCAAGCAGTGTCTGCCGAACTACCAGGTATTCGACGAGCAGCGTTACTTTGTTGCTGGCACCGAGCCGGGAGTGATTGATCTGGACGGTTATCCGGTAGGCCTGAGTGTCTGCGAGGATATCTGGCACACGGCTCCGGTTCAGCAGCTCAAAGCGGCTGGCGTGCGTCTGATCCTAAATATCAACGCTTCTCCCTTTGATTCCAAAAAAGCCGAACAGCGTGCCGACCTGCTGGCGCGCCAGGCACAGACCGCAGGTTGTCCGATTCTCTACGTCAACCAGGTGGGCGGTCAGGATGAGTTGATTTTCGATGGCGGTTCCCAGGCGGTGGATGCCGCCGGTCGGCAGGTATTTGCAGGAGCATTTTTTGAAGAAGGGCTGTATGCCTTCAGTATCGATCCGGTATTGGGTCAGGTCACGCCTGAACAGCCGACCATTGAGGTGCCTTCCTTCGAGAAGTCTGTCTATGACGCGCTGGTCTTGGGCGTGCGGGACTACGTCAATAAGAACGGTTTCAAGGGCGTTGTTCTCGGCCTGTCCGGTGGTATCGACTCTGCCGTGACCGCCGCAGTTGCCGTGGACGCACTGGGTGCCGATCGGGTCGAAGCGGTGATGATGCCGTTCCGCTATACCTCCAGTATGAGCGTGGAAGATGCCGCCGGAGAGGCGGATCTGCTGGGCATCCGCCACAGCGTGATCTCTATCGAGCCGATGTACGAAAGCTTTATGGCGGCGCTGGCGAATGAGTTTGCGGGTACCAAGGCCGATACCACTGAGGAGAACCTTCAGGCTCGCTGTCGCGGTGTGCTGCTGATGGCGATCTCCAACAAGAAAGGATATCTGGTACTGACCACCGGCAACAAATCCGAAATGGCAGTGGGTTACTCCACGCTATACGGCGATATGGCCGGTGGTTTCGATGTGCTCAAGGATGTACCGAAAACCCTGGTGTACCGACTGGCGACTTACCGTAACGGTATCTCGCCGGCGATTCCGCAGCGGGTTATCGATCGTCCGCCGTCAGCCGAGCTGGCGCCTGATCAGAAGGACCAGGACAGCCTGCCGGAATATGATGTACTGGATAGAATTCTGGAACTGTACGTTGAGCGAGACTACAGCGCCCGGGCAATTATCGATGAAGGCTTCGCCGAGGCGGACGTGAATCGTGTGGTACGGCTTGTGGATATCAACGAGTACAAAAGACGCCAGTCGCCGGTGGGGCCGCGCCTTACCCAGAGAGGTTTTGGTCGGGACCGGCGTTATCCGATTACTTCGGGATGGAAGCCAGGCGAGTAATTAACGCTCGCCGCCCGCTAAACATTGCGTCTTCGTGCTGGGGTAACCTGGCACAGCGATGAATAAAATCGAGGTGGTGGTCTCTGGGGAGGGGCTGCCGCTGAGTAAAGCTGGCGGGTACAAATAAAAAAAGGCTTGCACACGTTCCGTAGTGCAAGCCTCCTTGGCGTCCTGCCGCTTTCCTTCGCAATACCAGGCTATCCATTGCCTGCGAGTTTCCTTACCCACATCCGAAAACGGCTTCCTGCCGTTGCTGCGATCCCGTCAGCGGATGAGCATATGATCCCTCAGCCGCGCCCTGTGGACTATAGGAATTTTTCCTAAAATTCGGCGTGGCGGCTATTTCATTCTATTCAGGTTAAGAAGCAGAGAATCGGTCAGCTCTACGGCCACATGGGGGAGGGCGTCAATGGCTCGCATCAGGCGCTGCTCACCGCTCTGATGGATAAACTCCAGTAGCAGCGGTTTGATCGATTGAGGTAACAGGGCATGCAGTGGGTGATCCCTGCCATCGGCACGGAGGTAGACCCAGTGCCCGGGGTAGCTGGTACTGACATCGATGAGCGTTTGCATCTGCGCAGGGCCGATCTCCGGTGTATCACAGGGCAGAATCAGCAGGTCGTTTTCGGGTAGATTGGGCAGCAGAGCAGCCAAGGCTTTGAGCGGGCCGGGGAAACTGTCGTCCGGATCCGAAATCAGTGGAAAGCCGAAAGCGGCGTAAGCCGCCTGGTTTCTGTTGCAGTTGATATAGATCTGTTGGCAGTGAGGTTGCAGCGCCTGCAGCGAATAGCTGACCAGGGGCTGGCCATCATGATTGATCAGGCCCTTATCCTGGCCACCCATACGGCGGCCACGGCCGCCCGCAAGCACCAACCCCGTATAGTTTTTTCTATCGTTTGTTATTCTGTTGTTTTCGCTCGCCACGACCGCTTGTACTCCTCGCAAAGATCGCGCCCATTGTCAGGCGACCTCCTGCGCTCTGGCAAGGGCTATCGCCTGCTGCTTTGCGGTGCGTGTTACCTCACCAACGATGATCAGGCTGGGTGTCTGGAATTGCGCCTGTTGTGTTTTCTCGACGATGGTGCCGAGAGTGGCCAGTAGATTGCGCTGCTCGGCACGGGTACCGTTTTCGATCAGCAGAATCGGCCAGTCGGCCGGCAGACCGTGTTTCTGCAGCCGGGCGCTGATGGAAGGCAGAGCCTCCAGGCCCATATAGAACACCAGCGTCTGATCGCGTCGGGCCAGCGACGACCAGTCGTGGCGCAAATGATCTGCATGATGGGTCGCGGTGATAAAGCGTACCTGATGGGCACTGTCGCGATCGGTCAGTGGGATGCCGGCCGCGGCGGCACAGCCGGAGGCAGCAGTGATGCCAGGTACAATCTGCCAATCGATGCTGGCATGGTTCAATGCATCTATCTCCTCTGCCATCCGTGCAAAGATGGCAGGGTCGCCGCCCTTGAGGCGAAGAACGCTCTTTCCACGTCGCGCTTCACTCACCATCAGTTCGCCGATTTTCGACTGCAGCACACTGTGATTCCCCGGGGCTTTGCCGACGTAGTGGCGTTCAGCGCTCGCTGGTATCAGATCGATAATCTCTTTGCTTACCAGTCGATCGTAGATCACTACCTGAGCGTTGCGGATCAGCTGATCGGCACGGACGGTAAGCAGGTCTGCGGCGCCGGGGCCGCAACCGATCAGATGAACCTGGCCTCTGGATTTGCCAACCTGCCTTTTATCCACAGCCGGTGGTGTTACCGACGCAGAGCGATGGTCGCTGTTCTGGTGAATAATGCGGCTCAGAATCTGTGCAAGCGGAGAAAAAGGTTTAGACAGAAACATGATCGGCTTCCTTGGCGCTGTCAGCAATCAGCGCCTTAAGTTCGGGGAGGCAGGAACCGCAGTTGGTTCCACATTTGAGTTGCTCACCCAGCTTCTCGGCTGAGTCTGTGCCGGCGAGGATCGCCGCCAGAATCTCTGTCTCGCGCACCTGAAAGCAGCTGCAGATTACGGCTCCACAACCTGAACTGCCTGCGTCGCGCGCTGCCAGGAGCTGGCGGCGAGCATCCTGATCGATAGAATCCCTGGCGAACTGGGTATCCAGCCAATCCAGCTCCGGCAGATTCTGATCCGGCTCGATCAGCAGCACCCATTCGAGCCGGTCACCCTTAAAACTGCAGCCACGGAAACGTCCCTGGCTGCGGTCTTCCAGCATCAGGTCCGGTTTGCGGCCCAGATTTTCTGCGCACCAGACTGACCAGTCATCCACGGCGTTGGTGTCGGCCACGCGGAAGCTGGTGCAGTGCTGCAGTGGAACACGGCTCCAGTACTCGCTCGGAGGAGGGGCGTTTGAAACTGTGATCAGGCGAGCCTGCCAGACTGTTTTCAGAGCCGAAATCGATGCTATGCCCTGTTTCGATTCCGGCTGGCCGGAGATCGGGTCGACCACCGCGTCGATCAGATCGCCGCTGATCGCGGCGGATGTAAACTGGGCGTTCCAGTGCATCGGGATAAACAGCTCGCCTGGACGCTGGGCTTCACTCAACTGTGCCCTGGCAACGTAGCGGCCAAGCGCGTTTTCCAGCACGGCGATATCGCCGTCGGCAATATCGAAACGCAGGGCATCCTTGGGGTGGAGTTCGATAAACGGCTCGGCTCTATGCTGTAGAAGTCGGGCGGCGCGTCCCGTGCGGGTCATGGTGTGCCACTGATCCCTGATCCGTCCGGTGTTGACCACCAGTGGATAGCTTTTGTCAGGCTGTTGCTGCGGCAGGCTGGGCTCTACCGGCAGCAGGCGAGCTTTGCCGGAGGGCGTGAAAAACTGGCCGTCTGTGAACAGGCGAGCCGTTCCCAGCGGTGCTGTAGCGTTAACCGGCCACTGGATGGGCTTCAGCGCATCGTATTCGTGATCGCCAATCTCTGTGAGCCCACTGATATCGAAGCCCCTGCGGCCGTTGTTTTCAAACCCGGAAAGCGCAGCGTGCTCGCGAAAGATCGCTGCGGGGCCCGTATAAGTGAAGGACTCGGCAAAGCCCAGGCGTTTGGCGACCTCACAGATAATCCACCAGTCATTTTTTGCAGCGCCGGGCGCGGGAATCAGTCCGCGCTGGCGCGAAATTCTGCGATCAGAGTTGGTCACGGTGCCATCTTTCTCTGCCCAGGTGGTGGCGGGCAGGGCGATGTCGGCAAGTTCCAGCGTATCGGTCTTTGCCATACATTCGGAGACGATTACCAGCTCGCATTTCTCCAGCGCGGCGCGAACCTGGCTGGCGCGAGGCAGGCTGACGACCGGGTTGGTGGCCATGATCCAGACCGCCTTGATCTCGCCGCGTTCGATGGCCGAAAAGAGTTCGACCGCTTTCAGCCCCTCGGTTGTTGCCATATTGGGTGCCTGCCAGAAACGCTGTACCCGGTCGATGTTCTCGGCGCTGGAAAAATCCATATGCGCAGCCAGCTGGTTGGCCAGCCCGCCCACTTCGCGCCCGCCCATGGCGTTGGGTTGGCCGGTCAGCGAAAAAGGCCCCATGCCGGGTTTGCCGATACGTGCCGTTGCCAGATGGCAGTTGATGATGCTGTTGACCTTGTCGGTGCCGCTGCTGGACTGATTGATCCCCTGGGAGAAAAAGGTCAGCGTCTTTTCGGTGTTACAGAACCAGTCGACCAGGGTTTCCAGATCGGCCTGCGGGATATCCGTCATTTGGGCTGCTGTGGCTAGATCCGGGACGCTGCGCTGGGCTGCCGCAAGCGCTGCATCCAAGCCCTCGGTATGCTGTTCGACGTAGTCTCGGTCAATCTGTCCGCGCCGCTCCAGCTCAACCAGGATCGCATTGAAAATAACCGCATCGCTGCCGGGCTTCAGTGAAAGATGCAGGTCCGCCAGTTCTGAGGTCGCGGTGCGGCGGGGGTCGATCACGACAACGCGCAGCGAGGGGTTGGCTTTCTTGGCGGCGGTCATACGCTGAAACAGAATCGGATGGTTCCAGGCGGCGTTTGAACCCACCAGAACCATCAGTTCGGCGTGGTCTATATCATCGTAGCTGCAGGGCATCAGGTCGCCGCCGAAGGCGCGTTTATAACCGGCAACGGTGGATGACATACACAGGCGGGAGTTGGTATCCACCTGGCTGGAGCCGATGAAGCCTTTCATCAGCTTGTTGGCGACGTAGTAGTCCTCGGTCAGTAGCTGGCCGGAGAGATACATGGCGACCGACCGCGGGCCGTGCTGTTCGATGATGTTGGCCAGCCGTTCGGCGGCGCTGTCCAGGGCCTGCTCCCAACCGGTTTCAACGCCATCTACGCGGGGCTGCAGCAGCCGGTCGTGCGTTCCTGTGGTTTCATGCAGCGCGCTGCCTTTGACGCAGAGCCGCCCGCGATTGGCGGGGTGATCGCTATCGCCGGAGACGGCAATGATCGCCTGATCCTGCACCTGGGCAGTTACGCCACAGCCGACACCGCAGTAAGGACAGGTGGTATTGTTCATGCTTCAGCCCTGCAAAAAAAAAGCGCCTGAACCTCAGTCCTGCCAGAGCAGGGTGAGATTCAGGCGCCTTTGCCATCTATCGGAAACGTCGCTAAGACATTTCCGTGAAATTGTTGATTAACTGTCCATAAACCAAGCAATTCTGATGCCATTCGTAGGCGCGTATGAATTTCAAAGAGTTAGCTGAAAGGATGGTTTTGGTCTCTGCTTTTATGCCTCCCTAACATGCATCGCGCACTCAGGTGGTGCGAAATCTGACGTGTCATCAGGTGTAAAGGGCTCCCAGCGCCTGCCGGTTTAAGGATGCTTCCAGTGAGATTCGATTAGGCTCGTTAGGCATATAAAGAAGGACCTGTTTTTTGCGCGGTATCAGGGGACCGTCTAATGACCAGTTTCAGGAAAAGGCTGCTCTATTTTTGATCAAAAAACGGCCGATCCTGCCTGATCTCGGTGCGATTTCTCTGTGCAGAGCAGCTAAGAAAAAGAACAAATGTAGACTATGAGTTTGTTTTTTATGAATTAATAAAAAACTGGCACAGGCTTCGCTTATGTTTTGGCAGATCGGTGGCGTGCCGTCTTGCTCTCAAGAGTCAAGGTTGAAAGCAGATTACCCGCCCCGAATGCTCTTTTAGAGCCTGACAATTAGCGAATTCGGCAAAGGCGCCGTTCCAGTATCACAGACCGAGGTTTGTGGTGCAGGAACGGCGCCTTTTTTTGTTTCTGGAGGAATGGATATGAAAAAGTTTAATCGTCGTTCTCTGTGCAAACGCCTGCTGCTGGCGGCTTCCATCGGCCTGGCTTCTGGCGCCCTGTCTCTGCCGGCAGTTGCGGAAGTAGGTTATGCCGAAAAAGAGGAGCTGAAGTTTGGCTTCATCAAGCTGACCGATATGGCGCCGTTGGCGATCGCCTACGAGAAGCAGTACTTCGAGGACGAGGGTCTATATGTAACTCTGGAAGCCCAGGCAAACTGGAAGGTGCTGCTGGATCGTGTCATCGATGGGCAGCTGGACGGCGCCCATATGCTCGCAGGTCAGCCGCTGGGTGCGACCATCGGCTTCGGCACCAAGGCGGATATCATCACCGCATTCAGCATGGATCTGAACGGTAACGGTATCACCGTCTCCAACGATATCTGGGAGCAGATGAAGCCGAATATCCCGGTGGGTGAAGATGGCAAGCCGGTTCACCCGATCAAGGCCGATTACCTGAAGCCGGTTGTGGATAAGTACAAGTCCGAAGGCAAGCCGTTCAACATGGGCATGGTGTTCCCTGTGTCCACTCACAACTATGAGCTGCGTTACTGGCTGGCTGCCGGTGGCATTCACCCGGGCTTCTACGCTCCGGAAAAAGGTGATACCAGCGGCCAGCTGCAGGCCGATGCGCTGCTTTCCGTGACCCCGCCGCCGCAGATGCCGGCGACCATGGAGGCGGGAACCATCTACGGCTACTGCGTCGGTGAGCCCTGGAACCAGCAGGCGGTGTTCAAGGGTATTGGTGTGCCGGTAATCACCGACTACGAGATCTGGAAAGACAACCCGGAAAAAGTGTTCGGTGTCTCCAAGGAGTGGGCGGAAAAATACCCCAACACCCATATCCGTGTGGTCAAGGCGATGATCCGCGCCGCCAAGTGGCTCGATGAGAACAACAACGCCAACCGTCCGGAAGCGGTGGAGATCCTGTCACGCCCAACCTATGTGGGCGCGGATGAAGAGGTAATCGCCAACTCTATGACCGGTACCTTCGAGTACGAGAAGGGCGATGTGCGTGATGTACCGGACTTCAACGTCTTCTTCCGCCATAACGCGACCTACCCGTACTACTCCGATGCGATCTGGTACCTGACCCAGATGCGCCGCTGGGGCCAGATCTCCGAGTCCAAGCCGGACAGCTGGTATATGGATATCGCTAAAAAAGTCTATCGCCCGGATATCTATGCCATCGCCGCCAAGGAGCTGATCGCCGAAGGCAAGATGGATGCATCTGAATTCCCGGATTTCGATAGCGAAGAGGGTTTCAAGGCGCCGCAGACCCAGTTCATCGACGGTGTTACCTACGACGGTCGCAAGCCTAACGAATACCTCGAGAAGTTCTCTATCGGCCTTAAGGGCGACCAGAAAATCTAATCCCCGCGGGCAGCCAGGCCCTGGCTGCCTATCCGGGAAGGAGAGATCACCGATGACTAGCATCCGCATGACTCTGGCCGGCGTTTCCAGTATCGCCGGGGTTAAATCCAATGACACCCTGGGCAGCTGGTTCAAGCGCATGCTTGGCGCCCTGGGGCTGCCGCTGCTTGGCCTGGCCGTATTCCTGTTTATCTGGCAGGCCGGCGCCAAGCAGATCGATACATCCCTGGGGCAGTTTCCGGGACCGACCCAGGTCTATGAGCAGTCGGTAGCACTCTATGCCGAGCATATGAGTGAGCGTGAGCGGGAAACGGCATTCTATGAGCGCCAGGAACAGCGTAACGCCGAGCGTGTTGCCAAGGATCCGAACTATGTGCCGAAGATTCGCGATTACACCGGTAAGCCGACCTTTTTCGATCAGATCGGCACCAGTCTGGTGACTGTGCTGGCCGGCTTTGCCATCGCGGCATTGATCGCCATCCCGCTGGGAATCTGCATCGGCCTGAACGCATCGCTCTATGCGGCGTTGAACCCGATTATCCAGCTGTTCAAGCCGGTATCACCGCTGGCCTGGTTGCCGCTGGTGACTATGGTGGTCAGTGCGGCTTACGTAACCGACGATCCGATGTTTGCCAAGTCATTCCTGACCTCGCTGTTCACCGTTGCGCTCTGCTGTCTCTGGCCGACGCTGATCAATACGGCAGTGGGAGTGTCTGCGGTCAGCCAGGATCTGCAGAACGTCAGCAAGGTGCTGCGCCTGAGCTGGATGACTCACGTAGTGAAGATCGTGCTGCCCTCTTCGGTGCCGATGATCTTTACCGGTCTGCGTCTGTCGCTGGGTATCGCCTGGATGGTGCTGATCGCAGCGGAGATGCTGGCGCAGAACCCGGGGCTGGGCAAATTCGTCTGGGACGAGTTCCAGAACGGCAGCTCCGATTCCCTCGGTCGCATCATGGTCGCGGTTCTGGTGATCGGCCTGATCGGCTTCCTGCTCGACCGGATCATGTTGCTGCTGCAGCGCCGTGTGTCCTGGGACAAAAACGCAATTACCCGTTAAGGAGAGCTCATCATGACCAAGCATCTTGAACTGACCGGTGTATCCATCGAGTTCCCGACGCCGAAGGGCTCCTTCAAGGCATTGGATAACGTAAACCTGAAAATCGCCCGCGGTGAGTTTGTCTCGCTGATCGGCCACTCCGGCTGTGGTAAGTCCACGGTGCTCAATATTGTCGCCGGCCTTTACCAGTCCACCACCGGTGGCGTGGTGCTGGATGGCAAAGAGGTGAACGAGCCGGGCCCCGAGCGCGCGGTGGTGTTTCAGAATCATTCGCTGCTGCCCTGGCTCACCGCCTACGAGAATGTGGAGCTCGCGGTGAAGCAGGTGTTCAAGGGCAAGAAATCCAAGGCGGAGATGAAGGCCTGGATCGAACACAACCTGGAGCTTGTCCACATGACCCACGCTATGCACAAGCGCCCGGATGAGATCTCCGGTGGTATGAAGCAGCGTGTTGGTATCGCCCGTGCGTTGGCCATGGAGCCTAAGGTGCTGCTGATGGACGAGCCGTTTGGCGCCCTCGATGCCCTGACCCGTGCCCATCTACAGGACTCGCTGATGGAGATCCAGAAGGACTTGAACAACACGGTGATCATGATCACCCACGATGTGGATGAAGCGGTACTGCTCTCCGACCGTATCGTCATGATGACCAACGGTCCGGCGGCGACCGTGGGCGAGATTCTCGATATCGAACTGGAGCGACCGCGTAACCGCATTCAGCTGGCCGATGATGCGCAGTACAACCACTACCGCCATGAAGTGCTCAGCTTCCTCTACGAGAAGCAGCGCAAGGTCGAGGATATCGGCCAGCATCGCTCGCAGAAGGCTGCGGCGGATAACACTCAGGAGACCGCACCGGCAAAAAAGCAGGCCCAGGCCTGAGCGATGGATGAGGGACAAGGCCATGAGAAAACTGGTTGATCTGCTGATTATCGGGAACGGCATGGCCGCCAACCGGTTGCTGCAGGAGTTGAGTAAACAGCCCAACCGTCCCGAGTCGATCCTGGTGATTGGTGAAGAGCCTCGGCCGGCCTATAACCGGGTGCTGCTGTCCCCGCTGCTGGCGGGTGAGCTGAATGAATCTGATCTTCAGCTTAACGGCGTGGAATGGTACGCAGAGCAGGGCATAGAGCTGCTGTGTGGCGACCCCGTTCAGGATCTGGACCTGTCGCTGCGCCTGGTCAGAACAGCTCAAGGCAAGGTGGTTCGGTATCGTCGGTTGGTGTTCGCCACCGGCTCACGCTCCGCGCTTCCGGCAATCCCGGGCGCAGATCTCAGCGGTGTGATGGGTTTTCGTACCTGGGCCGATGTGGAGACTATGCAGGCGCAGGCGGCCAAGGGAGGTTGCGCGGTGGTTGTCGGTGGCGGCCTTCTCGGGCTGGAGGCGGCGGAAGGCCTGCGCAAACTGGGTATGCAGACCAGTGTGTTACAGCGTGGTGCCTGGCTGCTCAATCGACAGCTGGACCGCAGTGCCGCCAGTCTGCTGCAGCAGACGCTGGAGGAGCGTGGGCTCGATATCCATACCGATGTCGGTATTGAACTGATTGAAGGCGAGGCGGGAAGGGTGAGCGGCGTGATGCTCAAGGATGGGCGTACGCTGAAAGCCGATCTGGTGGTGCTGGCGGCGGGTATCACCCCGGAAATCACGCTGGCGCAGGCAGCGGGGCTTGTCTGCCATCGGGCGATAGCGGTGGATGCGAGACTGCAGACCAGCGACGAGCGGGTGTTTGCTCTGGGCGAGTGCTGTGAATTTGCGGGCCAGACCTACGGTCTGGTAGCGCCGATCTGGCGTCAGGCCGAGGTGTTGGCCCAGGTGCTCGCCGGTCAGGACAACAGTGGGTATGTTGAGCAGCCCGTCGCGACCCAGTTAAAGGTGAGCGGTATCTCACTGTTTTCCTGTGGCGAGATTGATGCGGAGGACGCCCAGGTCTTGGAATATCGTGATTTGGGACAGCGTGAGTATCGCAGAATCTGGTTGCGTGAAGGGCGTCTGGTCGGCGCGGTGTTATATGGCGATACCCGTTTCGGTCCCGAGTACTTCAAGGCCTTGCTGGCGAAGGAGGATCTCTCCGTCCAGCGAGAGTCACTGCTGTTTGGTCTTGCGGATCGGCAAAAGGTCGCCTGAGCGACGGCACCGGGGTGTTTGTTCAGACTTAAAAATAATAGTTGAGATAAACTCAACTATGGATCAAAAAAGGATCGTTTTTTTTCAGCCAGGTGGCTACGTATTATAGGCCTCAAGTTAGACATTCAACTAAAGTCGAATCCAAAGAGGTGCCACCATGGCTGAACAAAATCTTACTACTGCTGAAATCGCTCGTCGTAACGGTTGTGAAGATCCGATCGTCCTGGCTCAGATCGAGCGCGCTGAATACATCGCTGAACTGATCCACGGTCTGACCAGCTGGGTTTCTGCTAAAGCTTCCCAGGTTGCTCACGAAGTATCTGCGCTGTTCCACCGTCACGCTCACTGATCGGTAGAACAGCCCTCCCCAGGGCTGGGGATAGAATAAAAAAGCCCTTTCTCTTCTTTATGCGTTCCTTGTGACGTTTCTTGTAACGTTCCTTGTAAAAAGCACTGCGTTAAAACTGGTTACACTATCCGCTTTATCTCTGTGTTATCTCGAAAAGCCGTTATCGCCCGATTGTCAGCACGTTAGCAGGTTGAGTCCCCCGGGGCGTAGCAATGCTATTGCTTCTATATCCCGTTTTACTCCGTGACTGAGTCAATCGGCGCAAGTTCGCACTACCTGACGCGCGTGTTCGTAGCGACGCCCTCGTCGCGATTCCCGCTGAGGCGTGATTAATCGGCGCGAGGTTATTATGCCCCTTGGGTGCGCGCCTCTAATGCAGCTGAGCCTCATAGCGCTGGTCGGTCAGGGTCTTCATAAAGGCGACCAGGGCATCGACACGGCGATCATCCAGAGCCGGGGCATCCTTGAGGATCTCTTCCGACAGGTTGCGCTCTACCTCGGCTGCATTCCAGGGATTACCGGTTTCCGGGTTGATCGCCCGGGCCGGGTTGCGGCTGTTGTAGTGGTCATAAAACAGAACTACTGTGCGCAGATCTTCGAAGACGCCGTTGTGCATGTAGGGGCCGGTAACCGCGACGTTGCGTAGTGTAGGCACCTTGAATTTACCGTCACGGGTCGGATCGTCGATGTTCGCGTTGGCGGAGAGTCCCAGATCGATACCGCGATCCAGTGCCGGATTCATCGGTACGCCGATATTGTGGTAGCTGTAATCGGTGAACGTTTCCTGTTTGTACATCGGTGTCTGACTCAGCTGATGACACTGGTTGCAGTTGGTGAACTGCTGAGAGAAGAACAGGGTGCGGCCCAGTTCCTCTTCGGCGGTCATCTTGTACTCGCCGCGCAGGTAGCGGTCGTATTTGGAGTCGAACGGCGAGAAAAACTCGGTTTTTTCAAAAGCCTGGATACTGTCGCCCAGCGCCTGATAGGCCCGTTCCGGGTCGTTCAATATCGCATCATCAAACAGCTTCGCAAAACTCTGCTGATAGTAGGCGTTGTCGCGTAGCCTCTCGATGATCGCTGCCTTGCTGGGCATCCCCATCTCCGCCGGGTTCAGCGGCGGCCCCATCGCCTGGTCGGCCAGTGTCGACGCACGACCGTCATGAAATTGCCCACCCTTATAGCTGCCGTCCTCGGTTTGATGAAACTCCGGTGAAAACGCCGCATAGCTGGCGGTGGGCGCATTACGGCCGCCGTGAGAGCTGCCATCGTCGCCGAGCGAGTCCGGTGTGCGTTTGGGATCGACAAAACCGCTGGAGGGATCGTGGCAGGTGGCGCAGGACTGGGTACGGTTTTTCGACAGGTTAACGTCAAAATAGAGCCGCTGGCCCAGATCGGCCAGGCTGGTTGCAGCCTGGATATCTTTACCCGCGGCGTCGGCTGTGTGACTGAGTTCACTGCTGGCCGTTTTCTGGCAACCGGCCAGCAGTGAGCCCAGTAAAACCGCTATAGCGGTGGGAAGCACAGCGTTGTAAAGCTTCATGAGAGACCCTCTTCACCGGTGCGGACAGCCTAAAGTAATGAGAACAAGTCGCGAGAATAAGTAGCAATAAATAGAATCAATAAATAACCGGACGAAATGTCACGTTAATTTTTGAATGATACATATTATCACTCGCATTACAAAGCGTGGAGAGGTGCGCTTTGTCGAAGGTCAAAATCGGTGTAGATAGTCGCTGGATGGGATGGCTGTGGATAAAAAGAAGCCCCGGCTTAAGCCGGGGCTGGTGAGGTTCCGAATCGTACGAATTAGCCGGGCTCAGCTCAGGCGGCTGCTTCGTCCTTCTCCGGTACCGACTCGCGAATCAGGTAGTCGAAAGCACCCAGTGAGGCGGTGGCGCCTGCACCCATGGCGATAATGATCTGCTTGAACGGCACGGTGGTCACATCGCCTGCGGCGAAAACGCCCGGCATGGAGGTTTCACCCTTGGCACCGATCTCGATCTCGCCAAACTTGGACAGATCCAGGTCGCCCTTGAGCCATTCGCTGTTTGGTACCAGTCCGATCTGGACGAAGATACCTGCCACATCCACATCATGGGACTCGCCGCTGGCACGGTCGGTATAGGTCAGACCGGTGACACGCTCGCCATCGCCATTCACCTGGGTGGTGGCCGCTTCCTTGATGATCTTGATGTTCGGCAGTGACTCCGCCTTGCGCACCAGGACATCGTCGGCGCGCAGGGTGTCGCCGAACTCCAGCACGGTCACGTCTTTAACGATACCGGCCAGGTCGATCGCTGCTTCGATACCGGAGTTACCGCCACCGATCACCGCTACACTCTTGCCCTTGAACAGCGGGCCGTCGCAGTGCGGGCAGTAGGCCACGCCCTTGCCGCTGTACTCTTTCTCACCAGGGACGTTCATCTGTCTCCAGCGGGCACCGGTAGCCAGGACGACCGCGCGGCTTTTCAGAGTGGCGCCGCTTTCCAGATCAACCTCAACCTGACCTTCACGGCGCAACTTGGCGGCTTTCTGTTCGGTGATGATATCCACTTCGTAATCGCGGACATGCTCTTCCAGGCTGGCGACCAGTTTGGGACCTTCGGTGTACTTGGTGGAGATAAAGTTCTCGATCCCCACGGTGTCCATCACCTGGCCACCGAAACGCTCGGCGACAATACCGGTACGGATGCCCTTACGAGCGGCGTAGATCGCGGCTGCGGCACCGGCCGGGCCACCACCGACGACCAGCAGGTCATAGGGTTCTTTCTCGGACAACTCGGCAGCCTGGCGCTCTGCGGCACCGTCGTCGACCTTGTTCAGAATCTCCGGCAGAGTCATACGGCCCTGGCCGAACGCTTCGCCGTTCAGGAATACGCTGGGAACGGCCATGATGTTGCGCTCGCTCACCTCATCCGGGAATACGCCGCCGTCGATCATGGTGTGGGTGATCTTCGGGTTCAGCGTGGCCATCAGGTTCAGTGCCTGTACCACGTCCGGGCAGTTCTGGCAGGAGAGTGAGATGTAAGTCTCGAAGTGCAGCTCCTTATCCAGTGCCTTGATCTGTTCAATCTGCTCGTCGGCCACCTTCGGTGGGTAACCGCCGTTCTGCAGCAGTGCCAGCACCAGTGAGGTGAACTCGTGTCCCATCGGGATACCGGCAAAATGAACGCGAGGAGTCACACCCTCAGGTGATACCGCCATGCTTGGTTTCCGAGCGGCGTTGCCCTCTTCGTTCAGGGAAATCTTGTCAGACAGAGGGGCAATCTCCTGCGCCAGTTCGCGCAGCTCTTTACCCTTGGCTGAGTCGTCTGCAGACAGGGTTATCTCAATCGGAGTAACCAGCGCCTGCAGATAGGTGTTCAGTTGCTGTTTCAGGTTTGCATCCAACATGAGCCCGTCCTGCATTCAATGTTCAAGGAAAATCGGTGTTCGGGGAAAATCGAGGGGTGGGGCTGCGCCCCGGTGCTTTTAAACACCCCGGCACAGCCCTCGGTGGAACCGGTCTTAGATCTTGCCGACCAGGTCCAGAGACGGAGCCAGAGTCGCTTCGCCTTCTTTCCACTTAGCCGGGCAAACTTCACCCGGGTGGGAGGCAACGTACTGAGCCGCTTTGATCTTGCGCAGCAGGCTTTCAGCTTCACGGCCGATGCCTTCAGCAGTCACTTCAGCGGCCTGGATGATGCCTTCCGGATCGACGATGAAGGTAGCGCGGTCTGCCAGGCCCTGGCCTTCACGCAGTACGTCGAAGTTGGTGGTTACAGTCCAGTTCGGATCGCCGATCATGGTGTACTTGATCTTGCCGATGGTTTCAGAAGCATCGTGCCAAGCTTTGTGTACGAAGTGAGTGTCGGTAGAAACAGAGTAAACTTCGACGCCCAGCTTCTGCAGCTCTTCGTAGTGATCAGCAACGTCGCCCAGTTCGGTCGGGCAAACGAAAGTGAAGTCGGCCGGGTAGAAGAAGAATACGGACCACTGGCCTTTCAGGTCAGCGTCAGAAACTTCGATGAATTCGCCGTTTTTGAATGCAGTCGCGGTGAACGGCTTGATCGGGGTGTTGATTGGCTGAGCCATGTCTAATCTCCTTTAGGTTTGTCAGTAGCGTTTCGACAGGACTTAGAATAGTTTTCTCCGTTGGATATGAGAAATTGATTATTCCAAGGTTGTTGATAGCTATCCTTAATCAGCAGCCAATAGCCGCTGCCAATGAATTCATTGGGATCCGGTATCTGCTGTTTCAACCCCGGATCCCATTGAACTTTGTAATCAGCTTCCTCAGTGGCCGGCAGATGCGGCCTGTATCGCCGTCAACGCGATGGTGAAAACAATATCTTCGACCAGCGCGCCGCGGGACAGATCGTTTACCGGCTTGCGCATCCCCTGCAGCATAGGTCCGATACTGATGACATCGGCGCTGCGCTGTACCGCCTTGTAAGTGGTGTTGCCGGTGTTCAGGTCGGGGAAGATAAAGACGGTAGCGCGACCGGCCACGGGGCTGTCCGGGGCTTTGCTGCGGGCCACGCTCTCCATGATAGCGGCGTCATATTGCAAAGGTCCGTCAATGAGAAGGTCGGGACGCTTGGCCTGCGCCAGGCTTGTCGCCTTGCGAACCTTATCCACATCGGCACCCTGACCGGACTGGCCGGTGCTGTAGCTGATCATCGCCACCCGCGGCGGGATACCGAATGCGGCAGCAGAGTCGGCGCTCTGGATGGCGATATCGGCCAGCTCTTCCGCATTGGGATCGGGATTGATGGCGCAGTCACCGTAAACCAGTACCTGGTCCGGCAGCAGCATAAAGAAGACGGAAGAGACCAGGCTGGTGTTAGCCGCAGTGCGGATCAGCTGCAGCGGCGGGCGGATGGTGTTCGCCGTGGTATGCACCGCGCCGCTGACCAGGCCGTCCACCTCGCCGGCTTCCAGCATCAGCGTACCGAGCATGACGTTATCCTGCAGCTCATCCCGGGCCTGCAGCTCGGTCATTCCCTTATGTGCCCTCAGCTGCATCAGCCGCTGCACATAGTGCTCGCGCTTGACCTCTGGATCGACTACCAGCACACCCTCGGGTAGATGGATGCCCTGGTTCTGTGCCAGCTCCTCTATCTCCTCTGGGTCTCCCAGCAGAATTGAACGGGCGATACCGCGCTGAGCGCAGATGGTGGCGGCGCGCAGGGTGCGCGGCTCGTTACCCTCAGGCAGAACAATACAGCGGTTGGCCTCGCGGGCGCGGAGCGTCAGTTGATAGCGGAACGCGGCAGGGGAGAGATGAACCTCGCTGCTGCAGGTGCGCAGGGATGCCAGCCAGTCGGCGTCCAGGTGAGCGGCGGTAAACTCTTTGACTCGCTTGATCCGTTCACTGTCCTCTACCGGAATTTCCAGCGAATAGCGGGGGATATTCAGCACCGTCTGCCAGCTGTCCGTATCGACGCAGACCAGTGGCAGGCCGGATTCAAGTCCCTTGCTGCAGAGTTTCATCACCTGTTCTGAGGGGCGAAACCCACCGGTCAGAACCAGTCCGGCCAGCTCGACGCCGTTGGCGGCGGCCAGGCAGGCGGCCAGAATAATGTCCTCGCGATCCCCGGGCGTCAGAATCAGCGTGCCCGGGCGCAGTCGGCTGGCGGCGTTGCTCAACGTCTGCGCGCAGAGCGTGATATTGCTGACGCGGCGGGTGGAGATCTCGCCAGCGTTAAGGATGCTGGCGCCCAGGTAATCGGTGATATCGCAGAGGCGAGGAGCCACCATGGCCGCATCCCAGGGAATACCGCCGAGCAGTCGGAAACCCTCGTTGAACAGGCTGGCGCCGGTTTGCAGCTTGGCCAGGGTGAAACTGCGGGTCTGGGTTTCATCCATCGCCAGATCGGGTCGCGGATTGCCCTCCAGGTCCAGCGGCGCATCCAGTTTGTTAAGAATGCAGCCCAGTACCTTGGGGTTGCCGATTCCGCCATAAAGCCGCGCGACGATATCGATATGGTCCTGGGTGGCTTCAACGGAATCCAGCCCCGGTGATGCCACCAGCACCACATCCGCATCCAGCGCCTTGGCCACTTCCCGGTTCAGAGTGTTGGCATAGGGCTGGGTCGAGGTGGAGACGAGACCTTCGATGACGACCACGTCCGGCGTATCGCTATAGCAGGTCTGAAACCGCTCGATGATCTGTTCCAGCAGCTGATCCTGCTGCCCGTTGCTGACTAGGTGCTCAGCCTCGCGCATCGGGATCGGATCGGCGATCGCAAAGGCGCTGCTGGAGCGCAAAATCGCCACACTGCGGTCGGTGCTGTCGCCGTTGCGCGTCTGCGCTATCGGTTTGAAAAAGCCGACGCGAATTCCCTGTTGCTCGAGAGCGTGAACCAGCCCGAGTGCGGTGGTGGTCAGACCGCTGCCGAGTCCGGCGGGCGCGATCAGAATGCTGTGCGGCATAACCTGGCTTCCCCTTTGATGTCCCTGTCGAAACGGTGCGTATATTTTGTGCGATGCACAAAATATACGCCTTGGATTCAGATCAAGGAAACCCTGAAAGTGTGCAGGGGGGGGCTCCTGCTCTACTGATTCAGCTCCGCACAGTAATCGGGGTTTTCCCTGGCAGGGGTGAAGAGTATCAGGTCAACTGTTGCAAGATTGCCAAAGCTTTCGGGTTCATAGCTGCTTGGGTCGTCGCTATGCGCCTCTTCAACAGCCTGCAATATCAGGGTGACGGAGGGCGTAGCGTCCAGCCAGCGTGGTACGCCCAGGTCCTTGCGTGCATGGATGCTGCCGGTGAGGAGAATGCCGGTGCGATCGGCTGCAGTATGGTTTCTTAATACGCGGGCGATGCTCTGATCCCGGGCAAGCTGTACCTGGCGCATCGGATCCAGTTGGGAGCGGGGTAACTGGCCGCAGTGACTTTCAAACAGCAGGTCGCGCATAAAGTCGGCGTGGGCGGGTTCCAGCTCACCGTCGGGCGCTCTATCGCGGTAGACCTGGCTCATGGTCTCGCGGTTGATATCCGCCGCTAATACACCCTGGCTCCATTTAAAGGCCGCCTCCACCGGTGCCTGGTACAGGTGCCAGGGCCAGCCATCCTGCCAGTCCAGGGCTTCGGGCGTTGGAGCGTCGCCCGCAGTGAAAAGCCGGTCGAACTTAGGCTGTTTGTCACTGGACGCCATCTCCAGAGCCACGGCGCCAAGGCGCTGTTGTTCGCCCAGAGCTGAAATCAGCTCCGCCTGGAAATGGTGATGGTCCGGGTTATCGTGTTGTTCACCGATCAGCAGCCAGCCGCCTTTCGGTAGCTCAGCGTAAAACTCGGGCCAGTCGATAAAGCGCTGCTGCTCCGGCGACCAGAGTTTGCCCACCAACTCATGCTCTTCGGCACTGGCTGGCAGCGCCAGTGCCGACAGGCAGAACACAAACAAAGCGCTGGACGTTTGCCGCTGACGCTGTTTTCTCAACATCTGCAGCATGGGGTCAATCTCCGTGGGGTGAGCTGGATTTTACATCCAGGTAGTCACGCTGGATCACGGTTTCGAGCGCGTTGGTGGCGGTCACCAGCTCGTCGAAGGTCTCACGACAGGTTTTCAGCTGCTTGATCTGGTCCGGGCTGGGCACGCCGGTGCTGCTGACATTGGCGATATCCAGCAGTTCGCGCACATAGGCGGCACGGGCGTGGGCCACCATGGTCAGCAAGGGTTTAAGATCGTTCAGCGAAAGCTCGGGAAACTGGGGATTGATGATCTCCCGGTTGATTTCGCGGCGGTATTTCTCCAGCTCCAGCAGCAGGCGGTTGTTGCTTACAGGCATGCTGTGTCTCCTCATCATGTAGTCATGGCGTCCATGGAAACCTGAGCAGCTCCGTGCTCTTCCTGAAGATTAGCGCTAATCACTATAAAAGCGTTAATGAATCAGTGCTTTGTAATGACCTGAGTGGCGCAGGATAGGCGGTGTCCGGGATGACGCTGTGGCGGGTAGATGGCATACTCGCGACGTCCGCTATTTGCGGCGGTATTTCGTTTCGCGTGAACAGGAAGCCCGAATGAGTGTAGAGACCACTGTGGAAAATGGCACCGAGAAGCTCTCGCTGCGTGACTTTACCGAGAAGGCTTATCTCGATTATTCAATGTACGTCATTCTGGACCGTGCTCTGCCGCATATAGGCGATGGCATGAAGCCGGTGCAGCGACGTATCGTCTATGCCATGTCGGAACTGGGTCTGAAGGCCACCGCCAAGTACAAAAAGTCGGCGCGTACCGTCGGTGATGTACTGGGTAAGTTCCATCCCCACGGTGACTCCGCCTGTTATGAGGCGATGGTGCTGATGGCGCAGCCGTTCAGCTACCGTTATCCACTGGTCGACGGTCAGGGCAACTGGGGCTCCCAGGATGATCCCAAGTCGTTCGCGGCCATGCGTTACACCGAATCCAAGTTGTCACGCTATTCCGAAGTACTGCTCAGCGAGCTGGGACAGGGCACAGTGGAGTGGGTGCCCAACTTTGATGGCACCATGAACGAGCCGGAAGTGCTGCCGGCGCGCCTGCCCAACGTATTGCTTAACGGCGGTACCGGTATCGCGGTCGGTATGGCCACCGATATTCCGCCGCACAACCTGCGCGAAGTAGCCAAAGCCTGTGTGCATCTGCTTAAGCACCCGTCTGCGGATGTGGAGCAGCTTAGCGAATTTGTGCCGGCGCCGGACTTTCCCACCGATGCCGAGATCATCACGCCGCGTGAAGAGCTGCTGAAGCTTTACCGCACCGGCCGTGGCTCGGTGAAGGCGAGGGCGGTTTACAGCAAGGAAGATGGCGAAATCGTCATCACCGCGCTGCCGTATCAGGTTTCCGGCGCCCGCGTGCTGGAGCAGATCGCCCAGCAGATGCAGCAGAAGAAGTTGCCGATGGTCTCCGACCTGCGCGATGAATCGGACCACGAGAACCCCACCCGACTGGTGGTGGTGCCGCGCTCCAATCGCATCGACACCGAGCAACTGATGGCGCACCTGTTCGCCAGCACCGATCTCGAGCGCAGCTACCGCGTTAACCTGAACATGATCGGCATCGATGGCCGCCCCCAGGTGAAGGATCTACGTCAGATTCTTACCGAGTGGCTGACCTGGCGGACCGATGTGGTACGTCGCCGTCTGCAGCACCGCCTGCAGAAAGTGATCGACCGCCTGCATATCCTTGAAGGCTTGATGGTGGCCTACCTCAATATCGATGAGGTGATCGCCATCATCCGCCATGAGGATGAACCCAAACAGGAGTTGATGCGCCGTTTTGGGCTCACCGATATTCAGGCCGATGCGATCCTCGACCTGAAACTGCGTCATTTGGCGCGTCTGGAAGAGTTCAAGATCCGCGGCGAGCAGGACGAGCTGAGCGAAGAGCGCAAGCAGCTTGAGGAAACCCTCGGCTCGGACAAACTGATGCGCAAGCTGATCAAGGAAGAGATCGAGGCCACCGCCAAGGAGTTTGGTGACGAGCGTCGTTCACCGCTGGTGGAGCGCGAAGAAGCCCAGGCGTTCAGCGAGAAGGATCTGCTCAGCGCAGACCCTGTCACCATCGTACTTTCCAAACAGGGCTGGATCCGAGCCGCCAAGGGGCACGATATCGATGCCGAGGGGCTCAGCTACAAATCCGGCGACGGCTTTAAGCTGGCCTGCCCGGGGCGGATGAACCAGCCCACGATTCTGGTCGATTCCACCGGCCGTAGTTATACGCTGGATACTCACACCCTGCCGTCGGCAAGGGGGCAGGGCGAGCCGGTTACTGGCAAGCTGACGCTGCCCAAGGGCGCGGTGATCGACGGTCTGACCTCTGGTCGGGATTCCGACCAGGTGCTGATGGCCTCCGATGCAGGCTATGGCTTTGTTACCCGGATCGAGGATCTGACCTCCAAAACCAAGAATGGTAAGGCGGTGCTGACGCTGCCGAAAGCGGCCAAGGTTCTGGCACCGGTGAATGTGCAGGCCCCCGACACCGAGCTGCTGGCAGCAGTGAGCTCCACTGGGCGGTTACTGGTGTTCCCGGTCTCTGAGTTGCCTCAGCTGGGGCGCGGCAAGGGCAACAAAATTATCAACATCCCATCCAGCGCAGCCGCCAGCGGTGAAGAGCTGATGGTGGCGATCCAGACCTTCCTGCCGGAGGATACGCTGGTGATTCACGCCGGCCGTCAGCATTTGAAGCTCAAGGGCTCAGATCTGGAACATTACCGCGGTGAGCGTGGCCGTCGGGGCAGCAAACTGCCGCGCGGATTCCAGCGTGTTGATGGTATGGATGTGATCTCGGCCGGTAAGCCCGAGGAGTAAAATTCCAGCGGGGCGTGCCTTAGAAGGTGCGCCCCGAGCTGATCGGACCCGGCATGAGGTCCTTTCAACGCACGGCGTTTAATCCCGCGTCTGTGCCTGCTCCTGCTCGCGGCTCTGCAGCTTGGCCAGCAGGTGACGCGCCTGCTTCTCGAGCAGGTCCTGATAGGACTTGGCGATCTTAAGAATCAGCACCTTATCTTCATCCTCTCGGCGGATATCGGCGCCTTCCAGCAGTGTTCCCTTCAGGTCGTTGGCTTCGGTCAGTGCCGTGTGGCTGATCAGTTCATTGCTCTCGGTGGTGCGGGTGAGGAAGTGGGCTTCCTCCTGCAGGCGGTCGAGGCGGTCATACTTGCCCCGCACCAGCGCCAGGTGCAGGTTGATCACCGGCTTGAACTGACGAATCCGGTGCTGGTTGTAATGGCGGTATAGATAGCTGAACAGCATGGCGCTGCAGAGCGCGTTGATGCCGTGGCTGTCATCTTCCTCGGGCTGATCGAAGAACAGCTGCAGGTCGCCGTCCTTGCCCGCTTCCACTCGACCGCTATAGATGTGCGCTACGGAGTTGGCCAGGGTGCGATACGGCCGCAACAGCTGCTGGCGCTCCTCCTCGCTAATATTCTCCGAGCGGGAGCTGGTAGCATCGATGAGGAACAGGTAGCCGGCGTCCTTGGCCTGGAGCATCAGTTCCAGTTCATGCTCCAGGGTATAGAGCCCCAGTTGCTCCTCTTCCCGGCCCAGAGGCTGAACCACGGAGAAACGTGACTTGGGCTGTTGTTCTGCCGCGGAATCGTCAAACTCCACCTGATCATCGTCGATATCCGGTGCGATCGCCTCATCGCTCTCTTCGTCGCGGTGATCCTGAGGCGTGAACGGCGGCATTCCCTGACGCCCGCGGGATGGACGCAGCAGCTCCACCAGTTCGCGATTATCGTCACGACCGGCTTCCGGCTCATCAGCGCTTTGTTGCGCTGCGTTTTCCGTCGCTCGGGGCGCGGTTTCTCCAGGTGCCTGGTTCTCGGCAGGCTTGAGCCAGGATGCCAGTTGAGGCTCGAAATCAGCCCCAGGCTGGCCTGCCATCAGCGCTTCGGCCGGCTGTTTATCAAGAACAGGTGCATCGGTATCGAAGCTTATCGGTGCGTCATCCAGATCATCCGGCTCATCGTCGAGCGCGTCGCCGGGGATATCATCGAACGCGTACTCTTCTTCGCTGACCTGAACCTGCTGAGTGCTGTTCAGCGTTGGCGGAGGCGTCTCCTTCTGATCCAGGGGCGCGTCACCGAAGTTGGGTGCTATATCGGTGGCCAGCGTACGGAAGTCGGTCGCTTCAGGTTCGGCGCCGGTAACACTGCGTTTGAGGACGAACCAGAGGGTCAGCAGCGTCAGCAGAATGGACCCCAGCGCCAGTGCGCCGGCTTCAAGCAGCTGATTTTTTAGCACTGACCAGCTGTATGTGGGGTTTATCCACAGGGTGAGTTCACCCAGGCGTTCGTTGCCACGGCTCAGTTCCAGTGTTTGGCGCATACCGGTCTGGCTGCCGGCCACGGCGACGGGCAGGGCGGTACTGTCGATCAGGTGCAGTCCGTTCAGTTGCGGCTGTTTATTCAGTTCATTAAAGACGTAATTGAGGCTGATGCGATCGTCGGCCAGCAGCAGTGGCTGGATCAGGATCGCCGTGGCGCGGCCCAGGCTCTGACCGTAGTGGCGGGCTTCCTGCTCGGCGCTGTTCTTGGCACCGTAATAGAGCACTCCCGAGCTGATCAGCAGACACAGCAAGAGTACGCCGGCTACCGGTAGTAGCCTTTTGAAAAGTCCTTGCTTTGCGCTGGGTGTGGGGAGATCCATCTACTCTCGGGTCAGATCGGTAGCCGGAATGGAATGATTCGCCGGATAATAGCAGCTAGTGTGCGCCAGTCACAGTCCGGAAAGGCGCAGTCGGATGTGTCAAGCGGCCCCTGAATCGCTGTATAATGTTCGATTCAATGCACCAACCCGGAACACTGTGGGATGAACGTAGCAGAATACATGTCCGAACTGGGACAGAAAGCACGCGCGGCCTCGCGTCTGATGGCCCGTGCCGATACCGGTTCGAAGAATGCAGCACTCGAAGCGATGGCTCGAGTGCTGGATGCAAGTCGTGAAGAACTGGTCGCTGCCAACCAGAAAGATCTGGAAAACGGCCGCGCTAATGGCCTGGATGCGGCGATGCTCGATCGCCTGGAGCTGACTCCAGCGCGTATCGACACCATGATCGAGGGCCTGCGTCAGGTCGCCTCGCTGCCGGATCCGATTGGTGGCATCACCGATATGAACTACCGTCCGTCCGGTATTCAGATCGGTAAGATGCGAGTGCCGCTGGGTGTTATCGGCATCATCTACGAGTCGCGTCCGAATGTGACGGTAGAGGCGGCGAGCCTGTGTCTGAAATCCGGTAACGCCACCATTCTGCGTGGCGGCTCCGAGGCTATCCACTCGAACCATGCGATCGCTGCTTGTGTCAGCCAGGGGCTCACCGAAGCAGGTCTGCCGGCGGAAGCGGTGCAGGTGGTTGAGACCACTGATCGTGCCGCTGTTGGCGAGCTGATCACCATGCCGGAATATGTGGACGTTATCGTACCCCGTGGCGGCAAGGGGTTGATCGAGCGCATCTCCAATGATGCCCGGGTACCGGTGATCAAACATCTGGACGGCATCTGCCACGTCTATATCGACGATGAAGCGGACAAGAGTAAGGCGATCAACATCGCCATTAACGCCAAGACTCACCGCTACGGCACCTGCAACACCATGGAAACCCTGCTGGTGAACCGTGCTGTTGCGGCTGAGATGCTGCCGGAACTGGCCGAGCACTATGCTGAGCTGGGTGTCGAACTGCGTGGCTGCGCTGCCACCCGCGCGCTGCTGCCGCAGGTGAACGCAGCCAGCGAAGAAGACTGGGCCACCGAATACCTGGCACCGATTCTCGCGGTCAAGGTTGTGGATAACATGGCCGAGGCGATTGAGCACATCAACCGCTGGGGCTCACACCACACTGACGCGATCATTACCGAAAACTACACCAAAGCGCGGGCGTTCCTGCGTGAGGTGGATTCCAGCTCGGTGATGGTGAACGCCTCGACCCGTTTTGCCGATGGCTTCGAATACGGCCTGGGCGCCGAGATCGGTATCTCCACCGACAAGATTCACGCCCGCGGCCCGGTTGGGCTGGAAGGTCTGACATCACAGAAGTATGTGGTGCTCGGTGACGGACAGATCCGGCAGTGATTGATGTCTGAAGCCAAGTCTACAGGTGCGCCGTTCGTATTTATGGGCGGGACCTTCGATCCGGTCCATAACGGCCATCTGCGCACGGCACTTGAAATTCAGCAGTGGCTGGATATTCCCGAGGTCTGTCTGATTCCGTCGAAGATGCCGGTGCATCGTGACGAGCCTGGCTGCACCTCGGAGCAACGCCTGGCGATGGTGGAGCTGGCGGTGGCCGATGAGCCCAGCCTGACGGCGGATGCCCGTGAAATACGCTCGGACAAACCCTCGTACTCCCTGCTGACTTTGGAGTCGCTGCGCCAGGAGCTTGGTCCGCAGCGGCCGATCTGTATGGTGATGGGAGTTGATGCCTATCTGACCCTGGCGCGCTGGCATCACTGGGAACGCTTTATCGATCTCTGCCATATCCTGGTCGTTACCCGGCCCGGTTATGAGCTGGATCTGGAGCCGACCCTGCGTGAGTTTACCGATCGCCATGCGGCCGCGGCGAAAGATGAACTGCTTAGCCTGCCTGCGGGCAAGGTGCTGATTCATGAACTCACCCCGCTGGGCATTTCGGCGACCCAGATTCGCCAGCTTGTCGGTCAGGGGCATTCACCGCGTTATCTCATGCCAGACAGCGTATGGGACTATATTCAAACTAACAGGCTTTACGGCTTTAACCGTCTTTAATGGACGCAAACAAAGGTACTGAAAACCCGATGCAGACCGATCAGTTGATCAACCTGGTGCACAGCGCGCTCGAGGATATGAAAGCCCGTGATGTGGCAACTCTTAACGTCACCGGTAAATCCAGCGTTACCGATTACATGGTAGTGGCCAGCGGTACTTCCAAACGGCACGTGATGTCCGTAGCCCAGGAAGTGATCGATAAAGTGAAAGAGCAGGGCATACTGCCCGTCGGTGTTGAAGGTCAGGGTGTCGGCGACTGGGTATTGGTCGATCTCGGTGACGTGGTGGTCCATGTCATGATGCCGGATGCACGCAGCTTCTATGATATCGAACGGCTCTGGTCCTTCGACGAAGGCGATGCTGCTGCGGACAACGATTGATCGATGCGGATTAAACTGATCGCCGTTGGTGGCAAAATGCCCGGCTGGGTGAGCGAAGGTTACGATGAGTACGCACGCCGCCTGCCGGGCGATTTCCGTCTGGAACTGACCGAGCTTCAACTTGGGCACCGTGGCAAGGGCGCTGATATCGCGCGGGCAATCCGCAGCGAAGGTGATGCCATGTTGGCGGCCATCCCCAAGGGTGACCGGGTGATCGCGTTGACCGTGGACGGTCGCAGCTGGTCTACCGAGCAGTTGGCCGAGCAGGCCGAAGACTGGCGTATGTCCGGGCAGAACATCTCTCTGCTGGTGGGCGGACCCGATGGGCTCGACCCGCGTTGCGTCGCTTGCGCCGATCAGAAATGGTCCCTGTCGAAACTGACTCTGCCCCATCCGCTGGTACGTATCATGCTCGCGGAACAATTGTACCGCGCCTGGACTCTGTTACAGGGTCACCCCTACCACAAATAACGAACCCGATGGCTGCTGTGGAGCGACTTAAAGACTACTCACAGGAGGGCAGAACCTTCGCCAGTCGCGCTGTAATCGCGATGGTGATTGTGATCCTGATGATGGGCGCGCTGGTATCGCGTATCTATTTCCTGCAGGTAATAGAGCACGACCGCTACGCGGCGATCTCCGAGAAAAACCGTGTCCAGTTACAGCCCGTGGCGCCTCGGCGTGGTCTGATCTATGACCGCAATGGCACGCTACTGGCCGATAACCGCCCCGATTTCAGCTTGACCCTGCTGAAAGAGGAAGTGGAAGATATGGATGCCACCATCGCCCGTATCGGTCAGATCGTGGACCTGGAACCAAGTGATATTGAGCGTTTCGAGCGTCGCCTCAAACAGCGCCGTCGCCCGTTTACCTCCGTGCCTCTGAAGTTCAGCCTCACCGAAAAAGAGATCGCAGAGATCTCGGTCAACTATCAGCGCCTGCCGGGCGTTCAGGTTGAGGCGGATCTGGTACGTTATTACCCCTACGGTGATTCTCTCGTCCATGCGCTGGGTTATGTAGGGCGTATCAATGAGCGCGAACTGCAGCGGCTGGATCCGGAAAATTACGCCGCTACCCACTATATCGGCAAGCTGGGGATAGAGCGTTTCTATGAACCATTGCTGCATGGGCAGGTGGGTTTTCAGAAGGTGGAAACCAACGCCCGTGGCCGTGTCCTCAGGGTATTGGAGAGCCAGGACCCTGTGCCGGGGAAAAATATTCAGCTGAGCCTCGATCTCAAACTGCAGCAGTTTTCCGAAGAGCTGATCGAAGGACGGCGTGCCTCCATCGTCGCTATCGATCCGCATAATGGTGAAATTCTCGCGCTGGTCAGCGAGCCCGCCTACGACCCCAATCTCTTTGTCACCGGTATCTCCAGCAAAGACTACGGGGAGCTGCGCGACTCCAAGGATCTGCCGCTCTATAACCGGGCGATTCGTGGTCGCTATCCGCCGGGCTCGACGCTGAAGCCGTTCACGGCTCTGGCAGCCCTCGATAGCGATTCGGTGCCCATCGATCATACCGTTTGGGATCCCGGCTTTTATCAGCTCACCAAGGGCGGGCGTAAATATCGCGACTGGAAACGCTGGGGCCACGGCAAGGTGGACCTGAACCTGGCGCTGGCGCAGTCCTGTGACGTCTGGTTTTACGATGCTGGCTATAAGACCGGTATCGATAACATGTCCGATTATCTGGGCCGTTTCGGCTTTGGCGAAGTCACCAGCCTCGATCTGCCAGAAGCCGACGATGCCCTGCTGCCCACCAAAGACTGGAAACGCGGGCGTTACAATCAGCCCTGGTACCCCGGTGACTCGCTTAATCTGAGTATCGGTCAGGGCTTTATGCTGGCGACGCCTCTGCAACTGGCCACCGCGACAGCGGTGCTCGCGAACAAGGGTAAATGGGTTCGGCCGCATACCATTCGTGGTGTGCTCAACAGCGACGGTACAACGAGCATGCCTGAGGTGGAGGGCGAGAACCCGCTGCCGGCGGATGTGAAACTGAACCACCCGGAATTTTGGGAACCGGTGATTCAGGGCATGGTCGATGTTATGCACAGCAGTTACGGTACGGCGCGCCGCGCGGCCGCCGGTGCTGAATACACCATGGCGGGTAAGACCGGTACCGCCCAGGTGGTAGGGATCGCACAGGATGCCCGGTACAACCCGGACGAACTGGCCGAGCGGCATCTGGACCACGCGCTGTTTGTCGCCTTTGCACCGGTTGAAGATCCGAAAATCGCCGTTGCGGTAGTGGTTGAGAACGGCGGCGGTGGCTCCAGCACCGCAGCACCTATTGCCCGCGAGGTGCTCGACGCATGGCTTACCGATGATTACGTCAATGATCTGAAGGTGGATGAATGACTCAGCGCGATTTCCAGCGCACGCTCTCCGACAGCTCGGCGCACCTGAGTCGTCCCACGGGGCTCTGGAGCTACACCCATCTGGATGCCTGGCTGCTACTTATGCTGCTGGCGCTATGCGGCTTCGGCCTGTTTGTTTTGTACAGCGCATCTGAACGCGACCTGGGTTATGTGGAGCGCCAGGCGGTGCGTATGGCCGCCGGTTTCTTCGTCATGTTTGTGCTGGCGCAGTTGCGACCAAGAACCTTTGAACGCTTGGGCAGCTGGGCCTATGTGGCCGGGGTGGCGCTGTTGGTTGGCGTGCTGCTGTTCGGGGTGGGCGCCAAGGGCGCCCAGCGCTGGATCGAAGTGGCCGGATTCCGCTTTCAGCCCGCGGAGATCATGAAGCTGGTGCTGCCGATTGTTGTCGCGGGTTTCCTGGCACGACAAAGCCTACCGCCGACGATGATGCGTCTGTTTGGCGCGTTGGCGCTGATCGGTGTGCCGACGGTGCTGATCATGAAGCAGCCCGACCTGGGGACCTCACTGTTGATCGCCGCATCCGGCGTGTTCGTTATCCTTTTCTCCGGTGTCTACTGGCGCTGGATCTTCCTGGCTTTGGGGTTGGCCGCCGCTGCTTTACCGGGCCTGTGGATGGTGATGAAAGAGTATCAGCGTCAGCGAGTACTTACTTTTCTTGATCCCGAGAGCGACCCGCTGGGTTCTGGCTGGAACATTATCCAGTCGAAGACGGCGATCGGCTCCGGCGGTCTGTCCGGTAAGGGATGGCTGCACGGCACCCAATCCCAGCTCGATTTTCTGCCCGAATCCCATACCGATTTCATCATTGCGGTGATCGGAGAGGAACTGGGTATGACCGGAGTGATCGTACTCTTGTCTTTGTATCTACTGATCATCGGGCGCGGTCTGGTGATTGCGGTGCAGGCGGGAGACAGTTTCTCCCGGTTGCTCGCCGGCAGTATCACCTTGACCTTTTTCGTATACGTATTCGTCAATATCGGTATGGTCAGTGGAATACTGCCGGTGGTCGGAGTGCCGCTGCCGATGGTGAGTTATGGCGGTACATCGATCGTGACGCTGATGGCAGGATTTGGCATTCTGATGTCGATACATACTCATAAGCAGATGCTGGTTCGCTAAGGATTTTGCACAGGAGATTAGGATGAAAAACGCACTACGTTCAGGGATCGCGCTCGGTGCCACCATGCTCGGGCTTGCTTTCCCGTTGGTGGGCCAGGCTGCATCGGACAACTATGCTGATCGGCCCGAGGCAAAGGCGCTTTACGAAACACTGGAAGCGGAAGGGTTTGAACGCGATTACCTGCGTTCCGTGCTGGATGATGCCAAACAGCAGGAATCGATCCTAAAGGCGATGTCCCGTCCGGCGGAGAAACGTCTGACCTGGGGTGAGTACCGCAACATTTTTATTCAGCCTAAGCGGATCGAGCGGGGTGTGAAATTCTGGCAGGAACACGCGGATACCCTGGCTCGCGCTGAAGCAGAATACGGTGTGCCGGCAGAGGTTATTGTGGCGATCATCGGTGTTGAAACCCACTACGGCCGGATCATGGGTAACTACCGGGTGCTGGATGCGCTGGCTACGCTGGGCTTCGATTATCCGCGTCGCAGTGAGTTTTTCCTCGGCCAGCTTGAGGACTACCTGCGTATGACCCGCGAGGAGTCTATCGAGCCCGGCACGCTGAAAGGCTCCTACGCCGGCGCCATGGGGTACGGCCAGTTTATTCCCTCCAGCTTCAGGCATTACGCCATCGACTTCGACGGTGACGGTCATCGTAATATCTGGTCGAACCCGGTGGATGCCATCGGCAGTGTCGCCAACTACTTCGCTGAACACGGCTGGAAAAGCGGTGAACCCGTACGTGCCAATGTGGTGATGGGCACCCCTGCGGACCCGGAGTGGATCAATGCAGGACTGAAGCCGGAAGTGTCCCTGGCGCAGTGGCGCGAGCGTGATATCCGTACCCATAAGGGGCTGGATATGGATCAGCCGGCCACACTGATGCGCCTTGAGATGGAAGATGGCGATCATTACTGGTTTGGTCTGCATAACTTTTACGTGATCACCCGCTATAACCACAGTCGACTCTACGGCATGGCGGTATATGAACTGAGCCAGGCGATCGCCGAGGCCAGGAAGAAAGGTTAAACGAGGTAGTACGATGGCACGATTGGGAGTTCTGCTGCTGTTCGCTTTGTTAGGGCTGGCGGGCTGTTCATCGACAGGTGGTGGTGGCGAAAACCCCAACGCCGGTCGTTATTCAATGACGCATGATCGTTATCCCGATGCGCCAGCGGATGTCTCCAACGTGCCGGATGCTGTTCCCCGGCTTGAACCGAAAAGCCGGGGCGGCAACAAGAGTCCTTACCAGGTGCTTGGCAAGAAGTACCACATCATGCCGTCTGCCGCAGGATACCGTCGGCAGGGTACCGCCTCCTGGTATGGTGAGAAGTTTCATGGCCATCTGACCTCCAATGGGGAGGTGTACGATATGTACAAGATGTCTGCCGCTCACAAATCTTTGCCACTGCCCAGCTATGTACGGGTAACGAACCTGTCTAACAAGCGCCAGGTGATTGTCCGGGTTAATGATCGCGGTCCGTTTCACGATAATCGGCTGATCGATCTGTCCTATGCCGCGGCAGCAAAGCTGGGAATGCTCAATCACGGTACTGCCCGCGTCGAGGTGGAAGCGATCGATCCGGTGGCCTGGAACAGCAAGAATGTGCTGCCTGACAGCGAGAACATGACCGCTAAACCGGCTGGCCCGCAGATGAGCACGGCAAAAGTTGCAACACAGAAAACCGCAGCGGTTCCGGCGCCGGTATCCGCGTCGGGCAGATACCTCCAGGTGGGCGCATTTTCCACCGATGCCGCAGCCCGGCGTGTGCAGGATAAGTTGATCGAGGCTGCCGCTGGCAGCCAGGTCCAGGTGCGCAGCGTCGAACGCGATGGTCGCCCGCTCTACCGGGTGCTGATAGGTCCGCTGACCTCGGATACGATCCCGGGGGATTTAATATCCCGGGTCCAGGCGGCAGGCCATTCGTCACCGATCTTGGTAAACTACCCATGATCTAGCGACCGGGGAACGATTAGCCGTTCCATCGGTCCATCTGTCGTTGATTTCTAACTACCCGATGAAGAATCCCATGTTGCAGAGACTCTTTCGTTCCCCCTTCGCACTATTATCAGCCCTAGTGTTCGCCCTGTTTACGCTGAATGTGCAGGCGGCCAGCACCATGGTGCCGGCACCGCCGCAGATCGCGGGTACAGCCTACCTGGTGATGGATGGCGACACCGGTGAGGTGCTGCTGTCCCAGAACGCCGATGAGCGTTTCGCACCGGCTAGCCTGACCAAGATGATGACAAGCTACATCGTCGAATACGAAATGTCGGAAGGAAATATTTCCGAAGAAGACATGGTGCCGATCAGCGAGAAGGCCTGGCGTACCGAAGGTTCGCGCATGTTTGTCCGCGAGGGGACCCAGGTGCGTCTCGGCGATCTGCTCAAGGGCGTGGTTATCCAGTCAGGCAACGATGCCTCGGTGGCGCTGGCGGAATATATCGCCGGTAGCGAGAGTGCCTTCGCTGATTTGATGAACCAGCATGCGAAGATGCTGGGCCTGGAAAACACTCACTTCATGAATGCCACCGGCCTGCCGCACGAAGATCATTACTCGTCACCGCACGATCTGGCGCTGATCGGCCGCGCACTGATCAACCGCTTCCCGGACCACTACGCCATCTATTCCGAGAAGTACTTCACTTACAACAAGATTCGTCAGCCCAACCGCAACCGTTTGCTGTGGCGGGATGACAGCGTTGACGGTATCAAAACCGGTCACACCGATGAGGCGGGCTACTGCCTGGTGGCATCGGCCAAACGTGACGGCATGCGCCTGATCACAGTAGTGCTCGGTACCAACAGCGATGAAGCACGTGCTCAGGAATCGCAGAAACTGCTCTCCTACGCTTTCCGTTTCTACCGTACCCGCCAGCTTTACGAAGCCAACCAGGTACTGAATCAGGCACGGGTCTGGGGCGGTGCCAGCGATCAGGTACGTCTGGGCCTGAGTGAAGATCTGGCGGTGACCATTCCGCGTGGCAAGGATGACCAGCTGGAAGCCAGCCTGGATATGAACAGTGTCATCAAAGCGCCGATCGCTGCCGGCCAGACTCTGGGGCAGGTGGTCGTGACTCTGGGCGGTGAAACCGTTAAATCGGTACCGCTAGTGGCGCTGGAAGCGGTGCCTGAAGGCGGCTTCTTCAAGAAGATCTGGGACGAGATTCTGCTGTTCTTCACCAACCTGTTCAAGTAGGCAGCAGCGCGGCCAGGCTTTACAATATAAGCTGACGGTCGCAACGGAGACTCTCGATGAGTTCCGATATTGTCTATCTCGACGGCGCCTTCGTGCCGGCGCAGGATGCGAAAGTCTCGGTCTTTGACCGGGGCTTTCTCTTTGGTGACAGCGTCTACGAGGTGATCCCCTTTTACCGGGGCGTTGCCTTTGGGCTGGAGCCCCACCTGAAACGGCTGGAACACAGTCTGGCAGCGTTAAGGATTCCGTTGTCGATCGACTGGCCAGCAGTGCTCAATGAACTGGTGACGCGGAACGGTGGCGGTAACCTGTCGGTTTATCTGCAGGTGACCCGTGGTGATGCCGGGCGGCGCACACCGGTCTACGATGCCAGCATGCAACCTACGGTGTTTGCCTGCTGTAATCCTATTCGCAACATCTACGCCGATGGCCCTGACGGGGTCGCTGGTATCGCGGTGATTGTGACAGCGGATCTGCGCTGGCACCGTTGCGATATCAAGGCGAACGGTCTGCTACCCAACATACTGGTGTTGCAGCAGGCGCGGGAAGCCGGCGCCGCCGAAGCCCTGATGATCAGGGACGGCATACTCACGGAGGGTGGCTCCTCCAACCTGTTTATTGTCAGAAGCGGGGTGCTGTATACCCCGAAACTCGGATCGGAAATCCTTGGTGGCACCACCCGTGAGCTGGTTCTTGAACTGGCCCGCGGTGCGGGTATTCCCTATCAGGAAACCGATCTCAGCTATGAAAATCTGCTCGAGGCGGACGAGGTGTGGATCTCCAGTTCGACCCGAGCCGTAGTCCCGGTGTTGAGTGTGGATGGAAAGACGGTCGGAGATGGCGAAAAGGGCCCGCTCTGGCGCAGGATGTTCGAGCTTTTCAGCCAGTTTCACCATCGGTTGATGACCGGAGAAGAGTAATGAGTGATACACCCGAAGCCCCGAAAATCGAGTTTCCCTGCGAGGATTATCCGATCAAGGTCGTGGGCCACAACGAAAACGACTTTCGCGGTTTCGTCATCGAAACCGTGCAGGTTCATGCGCCTGACCTGGATATCAGCCAGATCACCCTGGCGGAAAGCCGTACCGGTAAATACCTGTCCGTACGCCTGAGCATCACCGCCACCGGCGAAGAGCAGCTCAAGCGTCTGCATGAGGACCTGATGGCATCCGGACGTGTGCAGACCGTTCTCTGATGGCTGTTTCCGATAAGGTTATCGTCCGCGAGCTGGGGTTGCAGCCCTACGAGCCAGCCTGGCATCGAATGCAGGCTTTCACCGACCAGCGCAATGCTGACACGGTGGACGAGATCTGGCTGCTGGAACATGAGCCGGTATTTACCCAGGGACAGGCCGGTAAGGCGGAGCATCTGCTAAACCCTGGTGATATCCCGGTGGTGCAGGTGGACCGCGGTGGTCAGGTGACCTATCACGGCCCCGGTCAGTTGATCGCCTACCTGATGATCGATCTGCGCCGGCGGAATATCGGCGTGCGTGACACCGTCAGCCTGATGGAAGAGGCGGTGGTCAGCGTGCTTGCCGACTTTGGTATCGATGCCTACCCCAAGCCTGATGCGCCTGGTGTGTATGTCGATGGTGCCAAAATCAGCTCCCTGGGGCTGCGCGTTCGCCGTGGGGCTACCTTCCATGGCCTGGCGCTGAACCTCAACATGGAGCTGGAACCCTTCCTGCGCATCAACCCCTGCGGTTACGCCGGTTTGGCGATGACACAGCTGGCTCAGCTGGCGCCGGAAGCGGACCTGGCCTCGGTGCCTGAACGCCTGCTCAATTACTTGATCGAAAAGATCGGGTATACTTCTGTTACTCGAACAACCAGTTGGGACCAATAGTTTTATGTCAGACTCCCAGGAAAAAAGCACCCACCGCGTAGAGCAGGGTGTAAAACTGCGTGGCGCTGATAAAGTGTCACGCATTCCGGTCAAGGTGATCCCGACCGAAAAGGACGCTATGCCCCGCAAGCCCGAATGGCTGCGTGTGCGCATGGGCTCCAATACGGAAGTCAAACGCATCAAGGCGAAACTGCGTGAACACAAGCTGGCTTCGGTCTGCGAAGAAGCAAGCTGCCCCAACCTGGGTGAGTGTTTCAGCCACGGTACCGCCACCTTCATGATCATGGGTGATATCTGCACCCGTCGCTGCCCGTTCTGCGACGTGGCCCACGGCCGTCCGAATGCACTGGCCGAAGACGAGCCGCGCGAGCTGGCCGAAGCGATCACCGATATGGGGCTGAAGTATGTGGTTATCACTTCGGTAGACCGTGATGACCTGCGTGATGGCGGTGCTCAGCACTTTGCCAACTGTATCCGCGAAACCCGCGAGCGCAGTGCCTCGATCCAGATCGAAACCCTGGTGCCGGACTTCCGTGGCCGTATGGATATCGCGCTGGAGATCCTCAGCCAGACCCCGCCGGACGTGTTCAACCACAACCTGGAAACCGTGCCGCGCCTGTATCGCCAGGTTCGCCCGGGTGCCGATTATGCCTGGTCGCTGGAGCTGCTTAAGGGCTTCAAGGCGCTGCGTCCCGAGATCCGCACCAAGTCCGGTCTGATGGTCGGCGTTGGTGAGACCAACGAAGAGATCGTTGAAGTGCTCAAGGATCTGCGTGCTCACAACGTGGATATGGTGACTATCGGCCAGTACCTGCAGCCGAGCCGTGATCACCTGCCGGTGGATCGTTTCGTCACTCCGGACGAGTTCGCAGAATTTGAACGCGTCGCCCGTGAGCTGGGCTTCTCCCACGTGGCCAGCGGCCCCCTGGTACGCTCCTCATACCATGCCGATCTGCAGGCCAAGGGTGAAAAGGTAGGTTAATCCAGCCGCCTCTTTAGCCTATCTAAAACGCGCCCAACGGCGCGTTTTTTGTTTTTTGATTACAGAAACGACGACCCCGCCGAGGTATTGGATCACCGCCGTGCCAGGCTCCATCGGCGCGAGGGGCGTCCCTTACCGGTAATGCCGCTCTGGATCAATTAACGCTGTATCTTGCCGTGAATCTTCCATGAACATCGTTGTGGATGCTGCACTTGCACTATATATTAGTATCAACTAATTAAAAGGAGTGCAGGTCATGGCCATCAAAAGGATCTCTATCAATGCCGAGATGGGTAGCGACTTCGCGGTCCACGCCCAGATTCGCGGACACCAGGTCGTTATCGATCAACCCGCGCCTGGCGGTTCCGACCTGGGGCCAACCCCATTGGAGTACTTCCTGTTCTCTCTGGCGGGCTGCGTGGCGTCCATCGCGCGCATTGCCGCAGGCCAGCAGAAGATCGATCTACGCGGCATGAGAGTGTCGGTAGAGGGTGATCTGAACTCCGCAGGATTGCTGGGCAAGCCCACCGATGACCGCGTCGGCTTCCAGTCTATCCAGATCGCCGCCGAGATTGACGCCGACCTCAGTGACGAGGCCAAACAGGCGTTTCTGGACGAGGTCTGTGCCCGCTGTCCGCTGCACGACAATATTCATTACACCACGGTGGTGGTGCATGAGTTGAGCGCTGCCGGCTGTATCGCCTGATCCGCTGAACTGTCATTTTTCCTCTTTAAACTGGCTGCACTGGGGTGCGGCCGGTTCGCTTGTGCATAAGTTTCTCTAGTTATTCCGGTCAGATTATGCTGCACTGCAGTAAAATTCGAACGAACAGCAGTAGCCATTTTTGATCAACTCAGCAGGATACAGAGGAGATTGCGCATGAGCCTGAGTCTGGAAGGAAAACGTGGACTGATCCTGGGGATAGCAAACCGCCACAGTATCGCTTACGGATGTGCCAAGGTACTTGCCGAACTGGGTGCTGAACTCTGCATCACTTACTTGAATGAAAAAGCCAAGCCCTATGTTCAGCCGCTGGCCGATGAACTCGGCGCCAAGATGCTGCTGCCCTGCGATGTGTCCATCGAGGGTGAGCTGGAAGCGGTTTTCCACGAGATGGAAAAGCACTGGGGCAATATCGATTTTGCCGTGCACTCCATCGCCTGGTCGCCGCTGGATGAGCTGCACGGGCGCCTGGTGGATAGCAGCGGCGATGGCTTCTGCAAGGCGATGGATATCTCCTGCCACTCTTTCGTACGCATGGCGAACCAGTCGCAGCGACTGATGCCGGAAGGCGGTACGCTTCTGACCATGAGCTACGAAGGCGCCGAAAAGGTGGTGGATCACTACAACCTGATGGGGCCGATCAAGGCGGCGCTGGACAGCTGCGCGCGCTATCTGGCGTCGGAGCTCGGAGAGCAGCAGATCCGCGTACACTCCATCTCACCGGGTCCCATGCCGACCCGTGCGGCCAGCGGTATTGATCACTTCGATGAGCTGATGGATGACGCCACCAGCAAATCGCCGCTGAAACGCCTGGGTACCCCCGATGAGGTGGGCTCACTGGCGGCGTTTCTGATCAGCGATCTGGCGAAAACCCAGACCGGTAACCGGATCTTTGTCGATGCCGGCCGTCATCTGATCGGTTAAGCGGCCTGTAGGGAGGGGAGCAGATTGTTGAAAAGCGTTTTCGAGGCTGCCGAGGCAAGCGGTACGCCGCCCGAACAAAAACAGGTGAAAAAGCGCAGTTTAGTCAACTAAATGAGCATATTACTCGCTTCGCTCGCCCTCGGGGCCGCACTAAAGTGCGTTCAGGCATAGCCTGTGAGCCTGTTTTTAACGCAGCATTCGGCAACGTAGATAGCTTTTGAGCAGTCTGTTAGAGCCCCTCCAGCTCCAACCCCGGACGGCCTAACAGATAACCCTGGGCGTAATCGATACCCGCCTCGCGCACCAGTGCCAGTACCTCTTCGGTCTCCACGAACTCCGCCACCGTCTGCACGTTAAGCTCCTGGGCCAGCTGGGTGATGCTGGTCACGAACGCCATATCGCGTTTGTCATTGGCCATATTGGCGATGAACTCGCCCTCGATTTTGACGAAGTCGATCGGCAGGTACTTCAGATAGTGGAAGGAGGAGAAGCCTGAACCGAAGTCATCGATCGCCAGCTGATGGCCCTGATCTTTCAGGCTCTTAACGAATTTTTCCAGCACCGACATGTTCTTCACGGTATCGCGTTCGGTGATCTCGAAAACGATCCGTTCCGGCTCAATCTGGTACTCGGACACCAGCGAGCGGATCTTTTTCAGGAAGTCTGCCACCAGCACCGAGCGTGGTGACAGGTTGATAAAGATCAGGCCGTCGTACCCGGTACGACGCACTGCGTCGAACGCTTTCTCGGTAACGATATAGTCGATCAGGTGAACCTTGCCCATGGTCTCGGCGATCTCGATAAATTCGCCGGCAGTCATCAGGGTATTGTCTGGCAGCTGGATGCGGCTGAGCACCTCCACCGCGCGCAGACCTCCGCTTTGGGGTGTGATCGGCTGGAACGCCGGCAGGATGCTGCGCTCCTCGATCGCCTTGCTCACCAGCAGGCTCTTCTCGTTCATATCGCGGAAGATGTCCGCCAGGTCCTTGTCATCGGGCAGGGCGATACGATCCTTGCCCATGGACTTGGCGCGGTACATCAGGTTATCCACAAACATGAACAGATCTTTGCGGTTGTCGCCATGGTCTGGGAACACGCCCACACCGATGGAGCAGGTAGCGTGCAGCGTATCGCCTTCTTCACGCTCAAGACGATAATCCTGTGTGGTCTTCAGCAGTCGCTCCGCCAGCTCACCGGCCGATTCCAGGCTGGCGTCCGGTAGCACGACAACGAACTCATCACCGCCGTAACGGGCCAGAACCGTACCAGTGTCCAGTTGCTTCTCCAGTTCATTGGCCAGGCCGGTCAGCAGACGGTCGCCGCTGCTATGGCCATAGCCGTCATTGACCGATTTGAAGTTATCCAGGTCGATCAGCAGCAGCGCGGTTTTGTAGCCGTGGCGATTACTGCGATCCAGTTCGTAATCGAGTAGCTCCCAGAACATGCGCTGGTTATAGAGATTGGTCAGCGGATCACGGGTAGCGTAGTACTCCAGATCGCGGGTGTACTTGTAGATCGCCTTTACCGAGCCGACCACGTTCAGCAGCGTAGATAGGATACTTTCGATCACCAGCAGCTTGGTCTGATCGCGCACCGTATCCGCCTGTACACCGATGCCGACGATACCACCGATCTTGGGCGTTTCCACCAGCAGCGATTTGGCCTGCAGATCCACCTCCTCTTCGGTCAGATGCAGCGGCGTGCTACCGTGATCGGCGATGTTGTGGCGGATCTTGAATTCACCGTGGCCGAACAGCTCCCGGTGGCTGCGCAGTCGCTCGATCACGGTCTGCTCCATCATCGAGCGGCTCTGCTCGGTGGGCGGTGACAGCCAGAAAATCTCCAGGTCGAACAGCTCATCGTCCACCTTGAAGATGGAGAACATGGTGAAGATCTGAATCACCTGGTTGATGTCCAGAATCAATGCGTTGACATACTCCCGCCAGTCCCTGACCACCTCCGAAGTGATGACACACTTTTCGAGCAGCCGTATCTCGAACTCCAGCAGATCCTTGTCCACGGCGATGGAATGCAGCTTGCCTGCCAGGTGGGAAACCTGGCCGTAAATGCCGTTGAATTCGCGGAAGCCAAACTGAATCTGCTGGTTGTGAAGCGAGTTCAGATCATCCAGGGATTCCACCCGCTGAATGCTCTCGGTGAGGTGATTCAGTGAGTTGTTGACGTTGTGAGTGATCGAACGCACCGACCAGTAGGCCAGCAGTAGAGGCAGCGGGGCCAGCGCCAGCAGGTAGAGCAGCAGGCTCTTGTTGGCGGCTTTCAGCTGCGGCTCCAGGTTTTGTTTCACCTCGATCAGTCCCAGCGGATCGCCGACCCGTGCGTTGGTATGGCAGGCGGTGCAGACTTCCCGTGCAGTCAGTGGGTAGAGAGTTCGCAGATGGTCGCCCTCTACCTCTTCCAGGATCTCACCCTGTGCCAGTGCCGCTGTCATGGCGGCGTCGAAGGGGGCCTGTTCGATAGGACCAAATTTATCCACAACCACCGGTCCACGAAACACCGACACGCGCAGGTCCTCGTCGGAGCCGCTGGACTCCAGTTGGCCGACAAACTGCTCAAGCTGCTGGCGGGTCCAGCCCTGGCTCATGATTAGATACATGGCGTTGAAGGTGCTTTCGGCCACGGTGCGTGCCACCAGCTTGCCGTTCTCCTTCACGCTGCTCTGATACGCCTGGCTGGCGACGAGCAGAAGCACGCCAAAACCGAGCAGGGAGAAGAGCAGGGTACGTTGCAGCAGGTATCGGCGGATGGTTGGGGTTTTTAGAGTCATGGGCCGCTTCAAGCACCGGAGCGGTTCGGCAGAACCCCCGGTTCAGGTATTTATTAGAGGAATTGGATTTAGCCGATAATACCTGTATCCAGGGTGAATAAAATGCGTAATAATTCTGAATAATTGATCTAAATCAAAATGTTGTAATTACTGTGTAGATGGATGCAGACGCTTTTTATTGCGATCCCTGCAGACGCTCCCTTGCCCCGCTATCGACCCCTGTTGCAGACTTGATCCTTTCTGCCCCGCGACCCGAGATTAACTATGTCCGAGCTGTCTACCGGTCTGGCGATTATCCACGCCAACCGCCTCGAGACCCTGCGTGACCTGCTGGTGCGCTGGATGCGCGACAACCCCCTGCCACCCCTGGTGGACGAACAGATCCTGGTGCAGAGCAACGGTATCGCCCAGTGGCTGCGACTGGCGCTGGCGGCGCCGGTCAGCGAGGGCGGTTGCGGCATCGCTGCCGGGCTTCAGGTGGAACTGCCCTCGGCCTTTCTCTGGCGCGCCTACCGTGCAGTACTTGGCAAAGAAGCGGTACCGCCCCAATCCCCTTATGACAAACCCCAGCTGCGCTGGCGCCTGCTGCGGCTGCTGCCCGATCTGCTGAAAACGCCCGAGTTTGCCTCGCTGGCGCAATACCTGGAATCGGATCCGGGCGAGCGCAAGGCGTACCAGCTGGCGGAGCATCTGGCGGATCTGTTCGACCAGTACCAGGTTTACCGCGCCGACTGGCTGGCGGACTGGGCCGAGGGGTTGGACCAGCTGCGTATGCCCGATGGCGGCGAGCCTCGCCTGCTGGATGAGGATCAGCGCTGGCAGCCGAGGCTCTGGCGTGCGATCCGTGCCGATCTGCAGGCCGAAGTGGATAGCTCCCGCGCCGACCTGCATCAGCGCTTTCTTGAAGCCTGCAAGCAGTTGCAGAGCCGCCCCCGGTCACTGCCGCCCCGGCTGATGGTGTTTGGTATCTCGGCGCTGCCGCAGCAGATGATCGAGGCGCTGGCCGCGCTGTCGGGGCAGATCCAGGTGATGGTGGCGGTGCTTAACCCCTGCCGTTTCTACTGGGCCGATATCATCGAAGGCAAGGAGCTGCTGCGCGCCGAACATAAACGCCAGCAGCGCCGCGAGGGGGTGCCGGTGGAGCTCTCCAGCGAGCAGATGCATTTGCATGCGCCGCCGCTGCTGGCGGCCTGGGGCAAACAGGGGCGTGACTATATCCGCCTGCTGGATGAGTTCGACCAGAGTGAGCGCTACCGCCACTGGTTCAACGACAGCCGAATCGACCTGTTTGATGAACCGGAACCTGATATCGCCTCACTACCGCTGTTGCAGCAGCTGCAGCAGGATATTCTCGAGCTCAATCCGGTGGAAAAGGCGCCGCGCGAATGGTTCGCCGGTGACGATTCGCTGGTGTTTCACCTGGCTCACAGCGCTCAGCGTGAGGTGGAGGTACTGCAGGACCAGATCCTGAAACGCCTGGATGAAGACCCGACCCTGAAACCCCGCGATATGATCGTTATGGTGCCGGATATTGGTATCTACCAGCCCCATATCGAGGCGGTGTTTGGCCGCCTGCCCAAGGATGATCCTCGCTTTATTCCCTACAGCCTGGCGGACCAGTCCAGCCGTGGCCAGGTGCCGCTGCTGGTGGCGCTGGAGCAGCTGCTGCGCCTGCCGGAGCTACGCCTGGGTGCCAGTGAACTGCTGGATCTGCTGGAGGTGCCGGCGCTGCAGCAGCGCTACGGCCTGACGCCGGCGGATATTCCCACGCTGCAGCGCTGGATCGACGGCGCCGGTATCCGCTGGGGGCTGGATGCGGATCACCGCGCCGGCCTGGAACTGCCCCAGGGGCTGGAGCAGAACGCCTGGCTGTTCGGCATGCGCCGCATGCTGCTCGGTTACGCCATCGGTGATGGCGAAGCCTTTGCCGATATCGAACCCTATGACGAGGTGGCGGGGCTGGAAGCGGCACTGGCCGGCTCCCTGGCGCTGCTGCTGGATGATCTGCGCGAGCTGCTGCATCGACTCACCGCGCCCCAGGATGCTCTTGGCTGGCGCGAGCAGCTGAACTGGCTGCTGGATCGCTTCTTTGCGCCGCAGGATGATGCTGACCTGCTGTTGAACGAGCGGCTGGTCAGCGAGCTGCAGAGCTGGACCCAGGGCTGCATCGATGCCGAGCTGACGGCGGCCCTGCCGCTGACGCTGGCGCGGGAGGCCTGGCTGGGCGGCATCGACCAGGGCAGCCTGTCGGCGCGCTTTATGGCCGGTCGGCTGACCTTCTCCACGCTGATGCCGATGCGTGCGATTCCGTTCCGTCAGGTGTTCCTGCTCGGAATGAACGATGGCGATTACCCGCGTATCAAACCACCGCAGGATTTCGACCTGATGGCGGGACAGTATCGCCCCGGCGACCGTTCCCGCCGTGAAGACGACCGCTACCTGTTCCTGGAGGCGATGCTCTCCGCCCGCGAGCAGCTCTATATCAGCTGGGTCGGTCGTAGTATCCGCGATAACCAGCCGCAGCCGCCATCGGTGCTGGTGGCGCAGCTGCGTGACCATCTGAATCAGGGCTGGAAGGATATTGAAAGCGAAGAGGATGTGGCGCAGCAACTGACGCTGGAGCATCCGCTGCAGCCGTTCAGTACCCGCTATTTCGATGGCTCCGGCCAGGCCGATCCGCGCCTGTTTACCTATGCCCAGGAGTGGCGCGAGATCCACGACAGCGTCGGTGGTGATAGCGAGCAGGATCTGCCCGCCGGATTGCCGGAGGGCGCGCTGACCCTGCAGCGGCTGGGGCGTTTCCTGCGCTACCCGGTGCGGGCTTTCTTTAACGAGCGCCTGAACGTCTATTTCCAGCAGCCGGCGGTACAGCAGGCGGAGCATGAACCCTTTGCCTTTGACAACCTGGAGCAGTTCCAGCTGGGTCAGGAGCTGATCGATCTGGCCCATGGATCTGCTGAGCCCTCGCGGATAGTGGAAGAGGAACTGGAGCGCTGGCGCCGCGCCGGGCGTCTGCCGTTGGGTGAATATGGCCCGCTGGCGCTGCAGCCGATCCTAAGCCCGGTGCGTTCAACCCTGCGCCACCTGGAGCCGCTAGCCGAATGGCAGCCGATGGAGGGAGCGCTGGAGATCGATTTGAAAATGCAGCTCAACGGCAGTGAAATCCCTATAGAAGACTGGCTCAGTGGTGTCTCCGTGCGTGACGGCGCTTATGCGCTGATCCGTACCTCGCCCCAGGCGGTGGCTAGCAAAAACGGTCCGCGCTGGCACCGCCTGCTGCGGCTCTGGGTAGAGCATCTGTGCGGCTGTGCCCAGGGCTATGACCTGCGCAGCTGGCTGGTGGGCCCGGATACCAGTGTATTGATCGAGCCGCTGGCACCGAAAAGTGCACAAGAGATTCTGGAACAGATGGTGAGCTGCTGGGCCCAGGCGATGCAGGCGCCGCCGCCGCTGGCGTGTAAAACGGGGCTGGCGCTGCTCACCGAACCACCGGAGAAGGCTATTGGAGCGGCGGCTCGCGCCTATCTCGGCACCGGTCAGTTCGCCGGTGAGGTGCAGCAGGATCCGGCCCTGGCCCGCGCTTGGCCCGAGTTTGAACAGCTTGCTGACCCGGGGTTGGAAGAGGGACTGGAAGCCTGGGCGCGGGCGCTGTATGAGCCGCTGCTGCAGCATGCCCACGCCCAAGGGACAGGAGAGCGCGAATGAGCGATATGATTCAACTGGATCCGCTGGCGTTTCCGCTGCATGGGCGTCGTCTGATCGAGGCCAGCGCCGGTACCGGTAAAACCTACACCATCGCCGCGCTTTACCTGCGTCTCGTTCTTGGGCATGGAAAGGAGTCGGCCCATCCGCGTGCGCTGCTGCCGCCGGAAATCCTGGTGGTGACCTTTACCAACGCTGCTACCCGTGAGCTACGTGAGCGTATCCGTGATCGCCTGTCGGAGGGCGCGCGGGTCTTTCGCGCACAACAGGAGCCGGGCGATCCCTTTCTGACCTCGCTGCTGAATGATCCCGCTTATGCCGATGATGCGGCCAGAGCGGCCGCGGCGCATCAGCTGGATCAGGCGGCGCAGTGGATGGATGAGGCGGCGATCTACACCATTCATGGCTGGAGCCAGCGGATGCTGACCCAGCACGCTTTCGATAGCGGCAGTCTGTTTGATCAGGAGCTGGAAGGGGATGACAGCGAGATCGTTGCCGAGGCGGTGCGCGACTACTGGCGAACCTATTTTTATCCACTGCCGGAGGCGGCAGCCCGGTCATTGAAGAGGTTGGCGGATCAGCCCGACAAATTGGCTGAGACGATCCGTCCGCTGCTAAAAAACAGCGACGCCACCCTCTACCAGGCGGGCGAACCGCTGCCGGCGCCTGTGTCCCCCACGGATTTCGCCAGCGTGCTGGTGGGCTGGGAGGAGCGGCGCGAAAGCCTGCAGGCCTTTGCCCGTAACCTCTGGTGCCGTGATCGCGAAACGGTAGAAGGCCTGATATTCGCGGCTGTGGAAAAGGGCGCGCTGAGCAAACAGGTCTATAAGGCGGAGAAACTGCCGGAGCAGTTCCAGAGCATGCTGGAGTGGAGCCAGGGCGATGAGGGCGATGCCAAGCTGCTGGCGAACTTTGGCAGTGAAAAGCTGCGCAGCAAGACCAACAAGAAATTTCAGCCCGATGGCACGCCGCAGCATGAGGTGTTCGATGCGCTGCAGCAGCTGGCGGATCATCTGGAAACCAGCCCGGACCTCAACCCGGTACGTGTTCATGCGGCCCGTTGGGTCGCTGCTCGGGTAGAGCAGAACAAGCGCCGCGTAGCGACCTTGGGCTTTGATGATCTGCTGACTCGCTTGGCTGGGGCCCTGGCGGACGAGGATGCAGGCCCGCGGCTGGCGCGGCAGATCGTACAGCAGTACCCGGTGGCGCTGATCGACGAGTTTCAGGATACGGACCCGACGCAGTACCAGAGCTTCCGCCGGATCTACGCCGACGCTGATCCCGAGCGCAGTGCGCTGCTGATGATCGGCGATCCCAAGCAGGCGATCTACGCCTTCCGCGGCGCCGATATCCACACCTATCTTAAGGCGCGCCGCGATTGTGCCGGCGCGCTCTATACGCTGGGCACCAACTTCCGCTCCTCCGAGTCGATGGTGGCGGCGGTGAATACCCTGTTTGAAGAAGCGGAAGACAGCCAGTCCGCCGGGGCCTTCCAGTTCGGCAGCGGCGAGGACAACCCGCTGCCGTTTATGCCGGTAGAGGCGAACGGCCGCAAGGAGCGGTTGGTGGTGTCCGGTGAAGCTGTATCGGCGTTAACCGCCTGGCACCTGGGGGCTGACGAGGCCGCTACTAAGCCGGAGTTTCGCGCGGCTATGGCCAATACCACGGCCAGCCAGATTTGCCGTTTGCTGACTCTGTCCCAGCAGGGCAAGGCTGGCTTCCGGCATCCCGATGCGAAGCTGAAGCCGCTGCGGCCCGGTGATATCGCGATCCTGGTGCGTACCGGCAGCGAGGCGCAGTTGATCCGCCAGGCACTGGAGAAGCGCGATGTACGCAGCGTTTACCTGTCGGACCGGGAATCGGTGTTTGATAGTCAGGAATCCCAGGATCTTTGGCGCTGGCTCAAGGCCTGCGCAGAGCCGGAACAGCCGGGACTGATCCATGAGGCGCTGGCGAGTCAGACCTTGGGACTGGCGCTGGTGGAGCTGGAGCGACTCAACCGCGACGAGCTGCTCTGGGAACAGCGGGTCGAGCTGTTCCGCAGCCTGCGCGATCACTGGCGCCGTCACGGCGTGCTGGCGCTGATCCGCCGCTGGCTGGATGCTTTCGAATTGCCGGCGCGGCTGCTGCAAAGCATCGAAGGTGAGCGGGTACTGACTAACCTGCTGCACCTGGGCGAGATTCTGCAGCAGGCCAGCCAGCAGCTTGATGGTGAGCTGGCAATGGTGCGCTGGCTGGCGGAGCAGCTGGTAGAGCGTCAGGGCGATGCCGAAGAGCGGGTGCTGCGTCTGGAAAGCGACGCGGATCGGGTGCAGGTGATCACCATCCACAAATCCAAGGGGCTGGAGTATCCGCTGGTGTTTCTGCCCTTTATCAGCGATTGCCGTCCTGTCAGTGCGCGCAACGGCAGTTATCTCTATCACGATGAAGCTGGCGGTACCGCCATCGAACTGGATAAGGACGACAAGGACGCGCAGAAACGGGCGGACCAGGAGCGTCTGCAGGAAGATCTGCGCCTGCTCTACGTGGCGCTGACCCGCCCGGTACACGCCTGCTGGATCGGCCTGGCCGAGCTGAAGGATGTGGGCAAAAGCGCACTGGGGCAGCTGCTTTCAGGTAGTGAGGGAAGCATCGAAACCGCCTTTACCGCGCTTTGCACTGCAGAAGTGCTGGCGCTGGAACCGCTGCCGGCCGCAGAGGACGCACGTCTTCCGGCGGCTGCTGAGCGCGATGAGCTCAGGCCCGCCGAGCGGGTGACCCGCGAGCCCGATACCGAGCGTTGGTGGATCGCCAGTTATTCCGCCATCGCCCGTCTCAAGGGAATGCAGGAGTCGGATCAGCCTGCCGCCAATGAGGCCGCGGAAACGGCGGATGACGACAACGTGCTGGAAACCCGCGATGAAACGCCGGGCCTGCCGCTGATCGAGGGCAATCCCGATATCCACCGCTTCTGGAAAGGTCCGGCGGCGGGCACCTTCCTCCACGGCATGCTGGAGTGGGCCGCCGATGAGGGCTTCGACCGGGTGGTTGTGGATGAACCACTGCGGGCCGGTTTCCTGGAACCGCGCTGTCAGCGACGCGACTGGGAGGGCTGGCGCGAGCTGCTCGATGACTGGCTGGTGCGTCTGCTGGATACGCCGCTGCCGCTGGGAGAGGGTGAAAGTGTAAGCCTGGCCGGGCTGGAAACCGCCAAGGCAGAGATGGAGTTCTGGTTCTCCAGCGCCGCGTTGGACGTGAGTGAGCTGGATCGCCGGGTGCGCAAATGGGTGCTGCCCGGAGAGCCGCGACCGAAACTGGAGTGGGGTCAGCTCAACGGCATGCTCAAGGGCTTTATCGACCTGCTGTTTGAGCACCAGGGGCGCTATTGGGTAGCGGATTACAAATCCAACTGGCTCGGCACCGATAGCAGTGCCTACACCGAAAGCGCCATGCGCGAGGCGATACTGCACAAGCGTTACGACCTGCAGTACGTGCTCTATACCCTGGCGCTGCACCGGCTGTTGAAATCGCGTCTGCCCGATTATGCGGCGGACCCGGCAGCGGGCTATCAGCAGTATGTCGGCGGCTCGCTCTACCTTTTCCTGCGTGGAATCGAGGAACCCACGCGCCACGGTGCCTTTGTGGATCGCCCGCCGGTGGAGCTGATCCTGGAGCTGGATGATCTCTTTGCCGGAAAAACGCTCATTAACAGAGAATCTGAGGAGCAGGCCTGTGGATAAGATTGAAGGGCTGCAGGATGACCTGTTTGCGGTAGAGGCGGATCTTAGCGGCGCACGCCTCTGGGAGGTGCTGGAGCGCTGGCACAGCCAGGGCTGGATTCGCGGCCTGGACCTGGCGCTGGCGCGGATGCTGGCGGAACTGGATAGAGCGGCGCCGGCGGAGCTGATTCTGGCGGCGGTGTTCTGCAGCCACCAGCTCGGTCGTGGCCACATCTGCCTGGATCTTGATGCCACGCTGAGCGACCCCGATGCGGCGTTGTCGCTGCCGCCGGAGGGCGCCTATGGCGAACAGCTGCCGGACCGGCCCAGTGAGTTGCTTGGCGGACTGACGTTAAACGCCTGGCTCGACAGCTTGAGCGGTTCGGCGCTGGTGCAACAGGGGGCTGGTAACTCACCGCTGGTGCTGCATCAGGGCAGGCCTTCAAGGCTCTACCTGCGGCGGCAGTGGCACTACGAGATCGCAGTGGCTGAGTTTATTCGCCAGCGGCTGCTGCTCACCGGAGAGACTGCACCTTCCGGGCTCGCGGCAAAGCTCGATCTGCTGTTCCCGGGCAGCGATCCGGAAACGATGGACTGGCAGCGTCTGGCCTGCGCCCTCGGCGCAAGGGGCCGTTTCGGCATCATCACCGGCGGCCCAGGTACCGGTAAAACCACCACTGTCGTGCGATTGCTGGCGCTGCTGCAAACCCAGGCGCGTGATGAGGGAAGAACCCTGCGAATCCGCCTGGCGGCGCCCACCGGCAAGGCCGCGGCGCGACTGACCGAGTCGATCAGCCGTGCGGTTAACTCGCTGCCGGATGGCATGAACAAGGATGTGCCCACCGAGGTGAGTACGCTGCACCGTCTGCTGGTCTCAAGGCCGGATAGCCGCCGCTTCCGTCACCATGCCGGTAATCCGCTGCACGCCGATCTGGTGGTCGTCGATGAAGCCTCGATGATCGACCTGGAGATGATGCACTCGCTGTTGCAGGCACTGCCAGCACAGGCGCGGCTGATATTGCTGGGTGACAAGGACCAGCTGGCGTCGGTGGAAGCCGGCGCCGTGCTCGGGGATCTCTGCCAGCAGGCGCAGCAGGGCGGTTACAGCAAAGGCTCGTTGGAATGGGCGGTTGCCGCAGGATGCCCTGGCCTGGGCTCCTGGCAGCAACGCGAAGGGGAAGCTGGAGAGCAGCCGCTGGCGCAGCAGATCGTGATGCTCAGGCACAGCCACCGGTTTGGCGCTGACAGCGGTATTGGGCGGCTGGCGCGGGCGGTCAACGAGGGCGACTCGACAGCGGTGGAGACGATTCTTCTGGGCGGCTCGGCTGAGCTTGCGCTATTGGAGCCGGGCGGCGATCAGCAGCGCCAGCTTAAACCGCTGTTGCTGGATGGCGGCGTGCTGGGCCGCAGGCGCGGTGCGCCCGGGTATCGTGCTTATCTTGAGCAGCTGCACGCCAGCAAACCGAACGCCGGAGAGCTGACCGATCCTGCCTGGGAGCGCTGGGGCAAGGAGGTGCTGGAGGCGTTCAGCCAGTTCCGTATCCTCTGCGCCCTGCGCAAGGGCCCTTGGGGTGTTGAAGGTCAGAACGAGTCCATCGAACAGGCCCTGGCTGGTGCCGGGCTGATTGTGCCTGATACCCTCTGGTATGAGGGACGACCGGTGATTCTGACCCGCAACGACTATTCGCTGGGGCTGATGAACGGTGATATCGGCATCTGTTTGGCGGTGCCAGATGGTGAGGGCGGGAAGGTGCTGAGAGTGGTGTTTCCGCTGCCCGACAGTTCGTTGAAATGGGTGCTGCCGAGCCGATTGCAGAATGTGGAAACGGTGTTCGCGATGACGGTGCATAAGTCCCAGGGCTCCGAGTTTGCGCACACCGCCATGGTGTTGCCGCCGGGCCCCAACCCGGTGCTGACCCGGGAGCTGATCTACACCGGCATTACCCGCGCCAGTGACTGCTTTACCCTGGTGCTGCCCTCGCGCGCGCGCCTCTACGAAGCGGTTGCTACGCGGGTGCATAGAGCTAGCGCGCTACGGGAGCGGATACTCGAGCATTGAGTCGGTTGAGAGAGTCGATTGAATAATCAGAATGAACAGCAGCAGGGATCAGCGACCGATCTGTGCGGATAAGGGAGGATTAATGAGTAGCGGTTTTTACACCACCTATTACCTGGAAATGACGGCGCAGACTGAGCTGAACGCCAAGCCTTTGCCTGGTAGCCTGAGTGTTGTCGAGAGCGAAGAGCCGCAGTACCCGTTCAACCGATTCTTATATTCGCTGGTTGGCAGTGAATGGGAATGGGGCGACCTGGACAGCTGGAGTGACGCGCAGTGGAAAGCCCAGGTGGAACACGAGCAGCATCGCACCTGGGTGGCCTATTACCGCGGCAGTATTGCCGGCTATTACGAGCTGTTCCGTCCGGATGGCGTCAACGCGGAGATCCGCTATTTCGGCCTGGCGCCGGGATTTATCGCTAAAGGATTTGGCGGGCCGCTGCTCAGTCATGCCATTCAGTCCGCCTGGGACTGGGCGGGTACGGAACGGGTATGGGTGCACACCTGCACCTTTGATCATCCCAATGCGTTGAAGAATTACCAGGCGCGGGGGCTCAGGGTTTACAAGGAGGAGCAGACTGCAACTGAGTAAGGCTGTTTGTTCTGCCTGATAGGCACCAAAGAAAAAGCAGCCGTTTGGCTGCTTTTCTGTTTACGGTTTTTGCTGGCTAGAGCGTCTAGCGAAGTAACAGCAAAGGAACGCGGGTCTGGCGGATCAGGTTGCTGGTGGTGCTGCCCACCAGCATCTGGCGAATGCGGGAGTGGCCGTAAGCGCCCATCACCAGCATATCGGCGCGACGCATCACCACCTCGTTAAGCAGGGTCTGCTCCACATCGCCGGCGAGGATTTCGGCAGTGACATCGAAACCCGCCTGGGTCAGCTTATCTTGTGCCTGCTTCAGCTCCAGCTTCACGTCGTTGGTGGAGGGAGCAATCATCAGCAGATCACAGGGAATACCGGTGAACAGCGGACTCTGCGCCACCATATCCACCGCCTTGCGGGAGGTGGGGCTGCCGTCGTAGGCGATCAGGAAACGCTCCGGTGCTTTGAAATCATCCGGCAGTAACAGCATCGGGCGGTGCAGGGCGCGGATCACCGCTTCCACGTTACGGCCCAGGGTCTCACCGGCACTGCCGCCGCGGCCGAACACCAGCAAGCGGGTGTCCTGTTCCAGTTCCTGCAGGGTTTCCACCAGATCACCGTGACGCTGCAGCACCTCGGGCTCGGCGATGCCATCGGCAACGGCGTGCTCCCTGGCGGCGTCGAGCATCAGGCGGCCCTGTTCGCGGGCCAGTTTGCCGCGCTTTTCGTCCAAGTCTGCCAGCTCTTCCAGCAGCGCTTCCCGTGAACCCAGACCGATGGAGCCGGTCAGGTCGGTCCCCGTGGGGTACTGGCTGCGGTCCAGCACATGCAGCAGCTTGAGCGGGACGTCCAGTCTCAGGCTGGCCCAGCTCGCGGCGTCACAGATGCCGCTGGCGCGCTCGCCAACACCATCGATACAGGCGATCACTCGATTCATGGGCACTCCTCATTAGGGCCTTTTAAGGCCCTTGTCGGTTTTTCTTTCAGGAATATCAGTGGCCCATCAACTGGTCAACCGCTTCCGGCTTATCGTGCACGGCAAAGCGGTCGACGATGGTAGCGCTGGCTTCGTTAAGGCCGATTACTTCGACCTCTGTGCCTTCGCGGCGGAATTTAATCACCACCTTGTCGAGTGCGGATACTGCCGTGATATCCCAGAAATGTGCATGACTCAGATCAATCACGATCCTGTCGATATCTTCCTTGAAGTCGAACGCGGCGGTGAACTTCTCAGAGGAGCTGAAGAACACCTGGCCCACCACCTGGTAGCGGCGCTCCTGCTGGTTTTCGCTCAGTTCACTGTCGATATAGAGGTACTGACCGATCTTGTTGGCGAAGAACAGCGCCGCCAGCAGCACACCGGCGAATACACCAAGAGCCAGGTTGTGGGTCGCTACAACGATCGCCACGGTGACCAGCATCACCAGATTAGTAGAGAGCGGATGCTTCTTCAGGTTGATGATCGATTCCCAGCTGAAGGTACCGATGGACACCATGATCATCACCGCCACCAGAGCGGCCATGGGGATCTGGGAAACCCATTTATCCAGGAACACCACCAGGATCAGCAGCACGACACCGGCGATCAGCGTGGAGATACGGGTGCGGCCGCCGGATTTCACGTTGATCACGGACTGGCCGATCATGGCGCAACCGGCCATGCCGCCAAACAGGCCCGATACGATGTTGGCAGTACCCTGGCCCTTGCACTCGCGGTTCTTGTCGCTGGAGGTGTCGGTCAGGTCATCGACGATGGTGGCGGTCATCAGTGACTCAAGCAGGCCCACCACTGCCAGCGGCAGGGAGTAGGGCAGGATGATCCACAGGGTTTCCAGGTTCAGCGGCACGTCCGGCCAGAGGAATACCGGCAGCGCGTCGGGCAGTTCACCCATATCGCCAACGGTGTTGATATTCAGCCCCAGCGCCATGGATACGGCGGTGAGCAGCAGAATGCACACCAGTGGCGAGGGGATCAGTTTCCCCAGCTTGGGCACGTAGGGGAAGAGGTAGATGATGCCGAGTCCCGCTGCGGTCATGGCGTAGACATGCCAGGTCACATCGGTCAGCTCCGGCAGCTGCGCCATAAAGATCAGGATTGCCAGGGCGTTGACGAAGCCGGTGACCACCGAGCGCGATACGAAGCGCATCAGGGAACCGAGCTTCAGGAAGCCGGCGATAATCTGGAACACACCGGTCAGCAGCGTGGCCGCCATCAAGTATTCCAGGCCGTGCTCCTTCACCAGGGTCACCATCAACAGCGCCATGGCGCCGGTGGCGGCGGAGATCATCCCCGGGCGGCCGCCAAAAAACGCGGTGACCACAGCGATACAGAAAGAGGCGTACAGACCGACCTTGGGATCGACCCCGGCGATGATGGAGAAGGCGATCGCTTCCGGAATCAGGGCCAGTGCCACGACAAGCCCGGCGAGGACATCGCCGCGTAAATTCTGTAGAGACCAGCCCGACTTTAGCGTTGCAATCATGAGAGTCCCGATTCTTAGTTCAGACGGATGAATGACATATTGGATAGTTACCGCAGGACAGCTGTCCTGCCGGCGGGCAGCAAAGCGTTTTAAGCCAGCTGAAACAGACAGCAGGCAGCAACGATTGCGGCTCAGGGTAGGGTAAAAACAGCCGGCAATATTAGCACAGACAGGTGGAGGGATCACGGCGGGAGTCTGTGGCGTTCTAAAATTAGAAGTTAAATCAGCAGGTAAATTAGAAAGATCTATATTAGATGTATTTAAATATAAGTCGAATAGGGTCTATGATCTATCGGGACGACGACACCTTCTTGCTGGTTTTCGCTGGATAGAGGGGAAACGGACGCTAATGGGAGCAAAACAATGAGAAGATTCCAGGTAGGGTTGGGCCTGGCCGCGATGATGCTGACGCTTGGGCTTGCCCGGGCCGAAGGCGATCCCGCAGCCGGTCAGCAATTGGTGATGCAGGGCGATGGCAAGGGTGGGGCACCCTGCCTGGCCTGCCACGGTGTGGATGGCGCCGGTAACGATGCGGCAGGCTTTCCGCGCCTGGCGGGGCTCGATGCTGGCTATCTGGCGCGTCAGCTGCGTGACTATCGCGATGGCCGCGGCAGCGATCCGATTATGGTGCCCAATGCGGCCAATCTCAGCGATCAGCAGATCGATGATGTGGCGGCTTACTACCAGGGCCAGTCGGCACAGCCGACCCCCGCAGCCGCTGACGACAGCGTGCTGGCGCTGGGTGAAAAGCTGGTTAAACAGGGCGATTGGGATAGTTACATTGTGCCCTGCGAAAGCTGCCACGGCCCCGACAGCCAGGGTGTGGGGTCGACCTTCCCGGCCCTGGCCGGGCAGCACGCGGGCTATCTGCGCAAGCAGCTGGAAGCCTGGCAGAGCGGCGCCCGCACTAACGACGAAAACCAGCTGATGCTGGCGATCGCCGGGCGTCTGAATCCACAGCAGATCGAGGCGGTGGCTGCCTATCTGTCTCACCAGTCAATCAAGGGGGCAGGCCAATGAACAAGCTGATCGCATTCGCGCTGCTGGGCGCCGTTTCTCTGCCGCTGATGGCGGAAAACTCCGTGCCGGTACAACTGCCTGCGTTCAAAGAAGGGCAATACGTGCACCAGGCCCCCAGCGTCGATGATCTGATGAACGATGACTCGATAAAGCCGCAGCTTAAAGAGGTGATCCTGAAGGGGCGTGACCTGTTCATGAACACCCAGCAGAAGCGCGGTGAATACGTTTTCAACGATATGAACTGCAAGAGCTGCCATATGGGCGAGGGCCGTATGAACTGGTCGGGGCCGGTGTGGCCGGCGGCGACCACGCTGCCGGACTTCCGTGGCAAGAACCAGCATGTGAACTCGCTGGAAGAGCGCATCGCCGGCTGTTTCTCCTTCTCTATGAACGGTAAGCCGCCGGAGTACGGCAGCGACGATATGCTGGCGCTGGTGGCTTATCATCAGTGGCTGGCCAAGGGCGCCCAGGTTTATGAAACCAATATCGGTGGCCGTGGTTTCAGCCATCTGGGGCGTGAGCCGGAGCAGCCCGCCGATTACGAGCGTGGTGCCCAGGTTTATGCGGATAACTGTGCGGTCTGTCACGGCGCTGACGGCCAGGGCCAGCATGTGGATGGCAAGGTGGTGTTCCCGCCGCTCTGGGGGGATAACTCCTATAACTGGGGCGCCGGTATGACCCGTGTTTTCACCGCGGCTTCGTTCATCAAGAACAATATGCCTCTGGGTAAACCGGGCTCACTGAGCGATCAGCAGGCCTGGGATGTGGCGATGTTTGTTAACAGCCACGAACGTCCACAGGACCCGCGCTATACCGGGGATGCGAAGGAAACCCGTGAGAAGTACAACAACTTTCACAAGTGGACCCGCTATGGCACCGAGTTTAATGGCCAGATTCTGGGTCAGCATGACAACACCGGCGACAAGCCGTTCCTGAAACCGGATGTGCTGCGCCCGCGCACTTTCGAGTAAGCCGTTCAGCCTCTCTATCTCAGCCGTCCCGACCGGGGCGGCTGGGTTATCCTCAGCATCCCCTGCCGCTATAATATGCTTAATAGTTGAACACTTAGCTCGGGCTTTTCGTATACATCTGAAACGGATCCTTACGAAGTTTTAAGCCGAAACCCAACGCTGACATCGAAAGCCATAACCGCAAGCCACAACCATAAGAGAGTTCTGATGAGTGCTAGTTTGACCTACACGCTGATCGCCATCGGCCTGGTCGCCATTGTGTTGCTGAGTACCCTTATCTACCGCCAGCTCAAGACTGCCCGTGAGCTGCGCGAACAGCAGGAGCAGCAGGCCCGTGAATATGAGCAGCAGGCCCAGGAGCAGCGTCGTTATCTGATCGACAGTATCCGCATTATTGCGTCGGCGGTGCTGCACGACGAGAAGATGACCATGACCGAGGGCTGTATCCGCGTCAAAGTGATGCTGGATAACCTGGCGCCGCATCTGCACCAGCACGAAAACTTCGCCGTGATAGAGCGGGTCTACCGGGCCACCGAGCACATCCCGTTCCTTGAGGACTGGAAAGCGCTGAGTCGCGCAGAAAAGCGGGAATACCAGAAGGAGATGGCGCAGCTGGAGAAGGAGCATGGCGAGCAGGTACGCACGGCGATGACCGAGCTGCAGCGTTACCCGCTTGAGCAGATGCAGTAATGGGCGAGTTCGTCCTGGTCTTCGTACTGACGCTGGTTATTCTGCTGGTGCTGGTGTGCTTTCTGAGTTTTGGCCGGGCGCCGACCTACAGACCCAGCCGCGAGGAGATCAGAGATATCCTCGCCGGCGTGCTGAATCGAACCACTTCGGTGGAAGCCTGGGATATGTTCCTGGGGATGCCGATTATCCACGATGCTGAGCTCGAGCAGCTGCGCCGCCGCTGCATCAGTATTCACGAAGGGCTTGATGGCGAGCCTGCCGCCTCAGGGGGCATGGACGGTTATCTATACGACCGGGCAGGGCGTGAGCGGATCAAGCAGGTGCTTGATGAGTTGGAGCGAATTATCCGCGAGTCCCCGGTTACGCGGGAATTTTGATCTACCGGCCTGATCTTCCCGGTTTTTAATTCTTCCCGTGCTGGCATCAATCGGCGCGGGGTTAAGTTGCCCTTTGGGTGCGCGACTTCTACCTGTAATTATTCCAGCTGTTCCTGATCCGCTACCCGCTTCAGCCTTGAGCTGGTCTCCCAGAGCGCTCGCATATCGCCTTCCTGTGCGGCCTGCTGAAGTTCCGAGGTGCAGCTCTCCAGTACCGGCATATCGTAAAGTCCGGCTACGCCGATCAACTGGTGGGCGTAGGCGCGAACCTGATTGCGGTCTTTCTCCCAGACCGAGCGCATGATCTCCTGGGCCAGGCGGCGGACCTCCTGTTGCAGGCTGTCTGGTGAGGTCAGGTTGGTCAGTGAGTGGGTTAACTCCGGTGTAGCAGCCGGAGCCTCGTGGACCTGACCGGTCTTCTCTTCACACAGGCGCAGCAGTGCGCGTAACAGCTCCGGCACATTGATCGGCTTGAGCATCAGATCGTTAATACCGGCAGCCTCCAGCGCCAGATGTTCGTGGGGGACCACGTTGGCGGTCAGAGCGAAAATCGGCAGCTGCTTGCAGCGCAGCCGGACACGGCGGGTCGCTTCGATCCCATCCATACCTGGCATATGCACATCCATGAGGATCAGGTCAGGCAAGGAGGAGTTGTCCAGGTAGTCGAGCACTTCCTGCCCCGAGCCGACTTCGGCTACCCGGGCACCGAGTCCTTCCAGCAGGCGGCGGATCAGCAGGCGGTTAAACTCGTTGTCCTCAGCCACGAGAATTTCGAGCGGATAGGGCAGGTGGCTATCCAGCGTCGGGCTCGGCGTGCTTTGACTGTCATCCAGCGGAAGTCCAAGTGCCCCCATAAGTTCACGCCAGCGCGGCGGTTTCGACAGTATCTTCAGGGCTTCGGCGTGCAGCTGGATCGGTCCGCGTCCCGGGATCAGGAAGATAAGCGGTGCGCTGGTGTGTGCGCGAATCCGGTCACAGAGCATCTGTACGTGGCGGGTATTGGCCTCCAGCGGGCTGACGCCGATGATCAGAGTGCAGGGCGCGTTGTCCCGGCAGTGGTCGCGTATCTCCTCAAAATGACGGATCGGGATCACCGGCGTCGGCAGCAGCTGCAGCTGACGCATCAGAACATCGCAGCTTGCGGCATGCGGTTCATAGACCAGCAGTGCGGTATCGGGCAGGTTGTCGATGCACTGGACCTTGCCTTTCGAGGGGGCGTAGCGCAGCGGCAGGTCCAGGTGAACCCGGGTGCCTTCGCCTTCGACACTTTCGAGATGGATTTTGCCACCCATCAGCTCCGTGAGCCGCTGGGCGATCACCAGCCCCAGGCCTGAACCGCCGAAACGCCGGCTGATGGAGCTGTCGCCCTGTGTAAAGGCGCTGAACAGTTGATTGATACGTGAGGCCGCGATACCGATACCGGTATCACGCACGCAGATCAGCAGGCGGGGGTTATCGCTGGGTAGCCGGCTGAGTCTGACCTGCAGCTCCACTTCGCCCCGCTCGGTGAACTTGACCGCGTTGCCAAGCAGGTTGTTGAGAATCTGACTGAGACGGGTGGGATCGCCCACCACTCGACGTGGAAGGTCGGAAGGCAGGTTGGCGGTCAGCTCCAGCCCCTTGCGTGCCGCAACGGCCGACTGTGCCTCCAGCACGTCAAACAGGCGCTGGGCCAGATCGAAATCGAGGGTTTCAATCTCAATGGCGTTGGACTCCAGCCGGGAAAAGTCGAGGATATCGTCGATGATGGTTAGCAGCAGCTCCGAGGTGCGGCTGACGATCTGTAGATATTGCTGCTGCTGACGATTAAGTTCGGTGCCCTCGAGCAACTCGGTGAAGCCGATGACCGATGTCAGCGGTGTACGCAGCTCGTGGCTCATACGCGCCAGGAACTCGTCCTTGGCCCGGTTGGCATCATCGGCGCGCTGGCGCTCCTGTTGCAGTTCCAGGTTACGACGCTCGAGGTGGCGCAGGGTCTGAGTCAGTCGCCGTGTGGCGCTGTCGACGCGGAATTCAAACTGCAGGTTGGATTCCTGTACCCGGGTCGCCAGACGGTTGATGCCGGTGGCCAGGGTTTTCAGTTCGCCAGTGTAACTGGTGTCGGCTCGGGCATTCAGCTCACCCCGTTGCAGACGTTCGATAAGCCGGGTCAGGCCGAGTACCGGGTAGGTGATGCGGCGACCGAAACGGTTTGCCAGTGCCATGGCGATGACCAGACAGATCAGAGTCAGGCCCGCGCCGCGCAGTAGAATCGCCCGTTCCTGTCTTAGTGTAGGCTGGGCCGAGATCAACACCGCTACCCAGCCCAGGGTTTCGCTGTCATTGTCGATGGAGAGCAGCTCCGGGTTATCCTGCAGCGGTAGGGTACGGGCGGTAATCGGTGCGACAAAGTGCCAGATCCCCTGATAGAGGCGCGGTTCCTGCTGGTCGCGAGCCACCTCCACATCGAACTCGCCGCTTCTGAACAGCAGGCGGAAGTCGGCATCGTAGAACAGAATATCGGAGACCTCTTCGGCGCGTACCGGGCCGCTGCTGAGACTGCGCAGCAGTTGTCGGTTACCACTGAGGACACCAAATTCGGAGGCGGAGGCGATCAGACGGGCCATAGCCTGGCCCTGTTCCAGCAGGTTAGCGCGGGTTTCTGCGACGCGGGTCAGGGTGAAGTAGCCGCCCAGTACCAGGGCGAGCAGTGTCATGGGAAGCAGGGTGAGCGCCATCACCCGGTAGCGAATACTGAGAGAGCGACGCCTCATCGCCTCCCCCTCATTGAATGGTCCGTTCCCGCCGTTTCAGTTCCATCACCAGGGCATCGCTGGGTGCCAGTGTCAGACCCAGGTTGCGTGCAGCCGTTTCGTTAACGGTGATACTGAAATCGTCCGGGTAGGCTGGTGCCGGGAGCGCGTCGCCGAGCACCCGGTGGTTGAGTATGTTCATCGCCTGCTGCGCGATCTGCTCCACGTTGGAGTGCACCGCGACCACAGCGCCAGCGTAAGCGTAGCTGGCTGAGAAGCCGATCAGCGGAATCCGGTTTCTCAGTGTCAGGTAGAGAATCCACTTGGCGGATGCGCGGTTGAACACAGAGCTGTCCGGCAGTGGCAGAAATACGTCACTCTCTTCGATGACGGGGGTCAGCTCACGAACCGGGTTTTCACTGTCTTCAAGACGGCCGATCAGCGGCGTCAGCCCCAGGATGTTGGCTGCCGAGGTGAAATGGGAGGCCTGCCGGTCGCTGCCGGGGCCGAGTACCGTGCCGATCGTTTGCATTCTCGGTTTGAGCATCTTGGCCAATAACATCTGTCGCGTCAGCGGCTGGTCCAGATAGATAGCACTCAGGCGACGTTCGCCCAGTAGCCGCTGCCCCTTGGGGCTTGCGGTCAGGTCAGCAAAGGTCTGCGCGGGTAGAAATACGCACATGGCGTAGTTTTCAGCGCTAATAAGGCGAATCACTGCTTCGCAGGCCCGGGAACCTACCGCCAGAGTAAAAGGGTGGTCTGAAGGTGTCTGGTCTGACAGGACTTCAGACTCCAGTTGTCCATTGTGCTGCTCCGTCAGTGCTCTTAGCATTCCGTTGTAGCTGCCATCGGAATCGCTGAGTAAAACAAACGGGGATTCTGCCTTCGCCATCATTGGCATTAACAGTAGCAGCCACAACAATGTTGTATGCAGCCTTGGTCTCACACGCGCCATCCTTGCCGGTGTACCGTTCATGGGTAAGTAAGGTTCAACTGCAGGAACACGCCACGATGGTAGCTGTTATCCTGCGAAAATTCGTGCCACTGCGAATCGCCGAGGCCTTGTATCAGTAGAGCAGTTTCGAGGCCAGAGTCAACTTGCGGCCAGCGATAGGCAAGCCTCAGGTTGGTGAGGTGCTGGCTATCGGTGTATGTCTCGTTATTCTGTAGCCACTCTGCGTCACTAAGATACCTGTGATTGAGGCTGGCTTCCAGATTTTCGTTTATCTTCCAGTTTAGCAGTAGCGATAATGTGTGTTCAGGCACCGGTGTCTCCACGTACTCAGGCAGGCCCGATTCTTCGCTGGTTTGAGCATAACTGTAACTGGTCAGGGAATAGATGTCTGGGGTCAGCTGCAGTTTGATCTGACCTTCAATTCCGCTGGTGGTCCAGCTGGCGCCATTGGTTCGGGTTGTGACCCGCTGGTTTATCACATTGCCCTTGGCGCGCTCAGCGTCAGATAGTGTATAGCGGGTGCTGTGGATGGCGTTGCTGATCCGTTCCCGAAACAGGCGCATATCGACAAAATCGGCTTTGCCCCAGCGGCGGTGGTAGCCCAGTTCCCAGGTGTGGTTCAGCTCGGGTTCCAGTGATTCGAATTGCTTGTAGTCCACCAGGTACGCATCCTGGGAGGGCAGATAAAAGCTGGAATTTTGGTTACTTTCCAGAATCGAGGGCAAGCGCTCACTGCGGGACCAGCCAAGGCGGATCACCGATTGAGTGTCCGGTTTGAAGTTGACCGACTGGCGCAGCGACAGAGCGTTGTTTTCATCTGCGGCTTCAAACAGAGCGCCGCTATTCAGCGTCCAGTGCGGTGAAATACTCCACTCCAGGGCTGACTGCGCGCGCCACTGGTCTTCGCTCACCTTACCATCGCGCAGCAGCAGGTCGCTTTTTTCCGTCAGGCCTCGCCAGCCGAGACTGGAGCTCAGAGCGACGGGGCCGAATTTGTCGGCTACCTGTAGCGATAAGTCCCGAATCCGGCTGTCGCCATGCTCAGCTACCGACCTCAGCCCGCTGTTGCTGCGACGAAATGCATCCAGATCTTCTCCCGCCAGGGCGCTGCCGAAAAAACGCGCCAGCTGAATGTCGCTAGCGGCCGGAGTCTCCAGATCGACCGACTGTTCCCAGGCCGACAGTGTCAGCGTACCGGTCGCGGAATAGATATGTTCGAAGTCGAGGGCGATGTGATGTGATTTGTGTTCCCGCCTATCGAGAAAACGTCCCCTGTGGGGGCCGTAGTCGGTGCTGCTGTAGATGTAGCCCCGGTCAATACCGGCTCGAAAGGTAAATGTATCGCGCAGGTTAACGGGTTGCACCAGCTGCATGCTCAGGTAGCTATCGCGAAAGCCGTCGTCGGAGTCCTGGCTACCGTCATCTTCCTGATAGCCGGCAGAAACCCGCAGGTGGGCGGAGCCGAGCTGATCGCTGGCGCTGAGTGTCTGCAGGCGGGAGCCCCGGTTGCCCAGTTCTGTGCGTGCCCTGAAGCCTTTATCCTTCAGGGCCGAGCGGGTCAGTATGTTGACCGAACCATTAAAAGCGTTAGAGCCCTGAGTTGCGGCGTTGGAGCCACGTACCACCTCAATCCTGTCGATATCATCCAGGCTTAGCCCCAAAGATGTCCAATCCACTGTAGACAGCAGCGGCAGGTAAACGGAGCGTCCATCCACCTGAAACAGCAGCCGGTTGGGCAGGTCGTCTGCCACGCCATGGTAGGTCACGCCCCATTTGTGCGAGTCCACACGGTAGCTCTGGAAACCCGGTACCAGGCGCAGTAGTTCCGGTATGGTGCGGGCGCCCGAAGCGTCGATGATCTCGCGGGTCAGAATAGTGACCGAAGCGGCGGCATCGTTAATAGGCTGGCTGCTACCGGAAACAGCAGTGACCTGGGGAATATCCACCAGGTAGTGTGATTCATCCGCCAACAGCAGCGGTGAAATCAGCGCTAACGCCAGGGCTAGAGGTAATGGGTACTTCATTTATCGGAAATCATCCTTGAAGCGTCAAACGGCTCAGTCGTGCCTCATGCTGAATTGCAGGAAAGTGCGACGTTCAAACTCGTTATATTCGTAAAAATCCTGATAATCCGGCTCGAATGCGTTCTGCATGATAAGGGCCGCTTCCAGTTCGGTATCCCGGCTGACCTGCCAGCGTTTGGCGACGCGCAGATCGGTACGGTTGTATCCGGGCAGCTCGGTGGAGTCGATCCAGCGCACGCCACTGATGTAATAGTGGGACAGAGTCAGGTCCAGTGTTGGATCGGGTGACCAGTTCAGCATCAGCGATGCGGTGTGCTCCGGTGAGATGTTGTCTGATACGTTAAAGAAACGCTTGCCTGAAGCAACGCTGTCATCGCCGGTGCGCCAGTTACTGTGCTCGGTGTTGATGTAGGCGTAGGAGAGCAGCGTCCATACTTCCGGGGTCAGCTCAAAACGCAGTTGGGCCTCGGCACCGTTGTTGATCCAGCTTGCCGTGTTGCGTGAGGTGAATACCCTGCCGTCCGAGTCCGCGGCAGAAAGCATATAGCTGTCTACGACGTTGTTTATCTCTTCACGGAAAATACGCAGGTCCAGGTAGCTTCGCTGCCCCGGCAGGGTCTGATAGTAACCCAGCTCCCAGCTCGAGATCTCTTCCGGCTCCAGGTCCGGACTCGGGGTGCGAATCTGGTCGTACTCATCGCCGCCCAGGTAGAGAGTGGCTTCTCCGTAGCGCTCCAGCAGAGAGGGCAGACGCTCGCTGCGAGAATAGCCCAGGCGCAGGCTGCTACCCTGTCGTGGGGTGAATATCAGTGCATTACGATAGGAAAAAGCTTCGCTGTTTTCACTGCTGTATTCATACATTACGCCGCTACTGAGCTGCCAGCGGGGATTGAAATCCCAGTCCGCGTTGGCAAACAGGCGTGAGCGATCCTCGTGTACTTCGCCATTCTGCAGCAGTACATCGCTCTGTGCCGCCATGTGTCGGTAGCCGATGCCGCCGGCAACCGCCAGGTTGTCCAGTTTGTCACTGACCTGCAGCTCAACATCGCCGGTATGGGTGATGCCGTGCTCCTCGATCAGGTGGTAATCGTTCAGATCGATCAGGGATTGTGTGGCCTGCAGCATCGCTTTGCAGGTCGCACGCACGGAGTCCGATAATCCGGAGGCGGTGCAGTTGGCAGGGCCTGATTCGCCTAGCTGAGTCAAAACCTCCGCCGCCGTGGCCTTGGGTGTCTCAAGCGAGAGGCGGTTGAGTGATGCCTTCAGCTGTATCATGCCAGTATCGGAATAGAGATGGTTGTAGCGACCACTGGCAAAGGCGCTTTCGTGATCCCGGTCGGAATAGTGGGCCTCATCGCTGTCCAGCGGGCCGATGCGGCTGGTGCCCCGGTCGATTCCAGCCTGAAACCAGAGGCTGTTGACCAGGTCCGGGGTCCAGGTGGTACTCAGGTTCAGATAATTGCGGCGTTGCCTGTCCCGCCATCTGCCATCACTGCCATCCTCTGAGAACCAGTCACCGGTATAAAAGTTGCTGTAGTGAGTATCGCCGTCGCTCTGCTCATGATTGGCGCTGATGCGGTAGCTGATCAGCCCGTTGCTGTCGGCAAAGCTGAGATGGCCGTTGCGGGTCTGGTCGCTGCCGAACAGCGTGGTCAGGTCCAGCCCGCTAGTGGCTGTTGGCTCGCGGGTGATGATGTTGATCGACCCCAGAAAGGCGTTGGAACCCTGCGTCGGCACGTTGGAGCCCCGAACTACTTCGATCCGCTCGACATCATGCACGGATATCCCCAGCGTCTCCCAGCGCACGGTAGAGAGCAGCGGCAGATAGACGGAGCGACCGTCGATCATCACTTCCAGGCGATTAGGGTATTCTCCGGCGGCGCCATGGTAGGAGGTGGCGCTGGTATCGCTGTTCAGGGTGTAGGCCTGGAAACCCGGTACCAGGCGCATCAGATCGGGGATGGTCTGGAAACCGGATGCCTCGATGACCTCCCGATCGATCACCGTCATCGATGCGGGGGCTTCCGATAGCTTCTGTGGCATGCGGGTGGCGGAGGTGACCTCCGGAATATCGACGAAGAAGTCCGCTTCGCTCAGCAGCCGATCTTCAGCGGCCTCGGCGGCGCAAGCAAAGAGTGCGAGACTCATCAGCAGTTTTTGGATGAAACCTGGAGACTGCATATTCATCGACCGGTTGGTGCGACTGCGCTGTTTATTTTATTTTGAGGCCGACATAGAGAATGATGGCGCCCAAAATGATGGCTTCGATGATGAAACCATTGTTTTCAAGAATCCATCCAAACATTGCAGTTTCCCTGAACTGCTGGCGACCACGCCAGAAGATACTGCACACTGAATGACCAGCATGCACAAAGCGGCCGGATTATACCAGTGCTGGACGTCATCAACTATGAAGATCGAAATAAAGTCTCAAAAGAGTGACGTTAAGTATATAAAACAGCATCTTAGCGCAGGAGGTACCGGTGCAGCAGAGATTGAGAGTCACGCCACTGCAGACGAGATTGGTGTGGGAGGACCCGGCGGCGAACCGTGCCCGATTCTCGGCGCTGTTTGATGATCTGCAAGGTAAAACGGATCTTATCGTTCTGCCGGAGATGTTCAGTACCGGCTTCTCAATGGCTCCTGAGAGCTGCGCCGAAGCCCCGGATGGAAACACTCAGGCCTGGTTGAAAACTGAAGCGGGCCGCACAGGCGCCGCCATCTGTGGCAGCATCGCCGTGTTGGATCAGGGGCGTTTTATGAACCGTTTTGTCTGGGCCGACCCCGAGGGCAACTTCCACCATTACGACAAACGCCACCTGTTCCGTATGGGCGAGGAGAGCGGGCATTACAGTGCCGGTGAGCAGCGGGTGCTGATCGAATATCGCGGCTGGCGGATTCTGCCGCAGGTTTGCTACGACCTGCGCTTTCCGGCCTGGTGCCGTAACCGCAATGACTATGACCTGATGCTCTGCGTGGCGAACTGGCCAGCACCAAGGCGCAACGCCTGGCGCACACTGTTGATGGCCCGGGCGATTGAAAACCAGTGTTATGTGGTGGGTGTAAACCGTGTTGGGCGGGATGGTAATCAGCTTGATTATGCAGGTGACAGCCTGGTGGTCGACTTTAAGGGCGAACTGCTCGCCGATGGAGTCGGCGCAGAAGAGTGGCAGATCAACCAGGCGCTGGACGCTGCCGCCCTGGGTCGCTTCCGTGAGCGTTTCCCCGCCTGGAAAGATGCTGACGAGTTTCAGCTGCTGCCTTCAGCCTCGCGGTGAACATAAAACAGCTCGTCTGTGGCCTGTTCGCGAAAAATAAGGCCACAGGTTTGGCCCCTCAGGTCGATATACAGGTAAGGCGCGGAGCTGAACTCGCTTTCCGGGTGAGCGGTACGCAGTGCTTCGCTGGCGTCATAGAGCAGCGCCCAGTCCGGCAGCGGTGCCTGATTGAATGGGATAAGCTGCTCAAGCAGAAAAGCGGGCAGGGCGGGAAAACGTTCGATCCGCATCGCAGTGTCCTCGACGAAACCAATTAAATGGCGGCAGATTAACAGCTCCGCTGCGGTGCCCCAAGTTATCCAGCGCCGGGCGCAGGTGTCGAGCTGTGGAAAGGTGGAATTCAGGCGTTGCTCAGTAGCGTTTTCTGCCTTGGCAGGGGCGCTAAGTGTCTAAATGTTAGAGACTAATGAATGTCACCATGAATTAAGTATAGAATTCGCGAAGAGCAAAAAGACACATCGAAGGAAAGGATTCCATTTGATGCAAAGCGTCAGGGCGAAATGTTACAACTAGGCTGCATCAGCGTCACGGGCATGGCACTGAGCAGGGTTCTTCCTGGCGATACATTAAAAACGGCTGTTAAAACGGTGCTTCTTTGGCGCTGGGCCGCTGCTGGAATACTTATAAATAATGAAACTATCTGTGCGCTCGGCACTAAAGATCGCGTTGATCTATGTGCTGATTGGTGTGCTGTGGATTCTGTTCTCTGACCGCGGGCTGGCAATACTTGTGCCGGATCCTGAGCGGCAGGCCACCTGGCAATTGCTGAAAGGGTGGCTTTACGTGGGCGCCACGGCCTTGTTTCTTTTTCTGTTGGTGCAGAGGTCGTTTAAACAGGCCTCGTCGCTGACACGTCTCAACCATCTTTCTCAGCTACCGACCCGTCATGCTTTTGACGAGGAGGCCACTGAGTATCTGCAGCAGACCGAAGGCAGCGTCCGTTGTGTCGGACTGTTGCTGATCGATCTGGACAACTTTCAGGCGGTTAACGATGTGTCTGGCTATTGCGGTGGCGACCGGTTGATCGGAGAGGCTGCCCAGTTATTGAAGGCAAATCTTCCCGATAAATCCGGTCTTTACCACTTTGGAGGTGACAAGTTTGTGGTATTGGCCAGCCTGGAGGACCCCGATCGGGCTGAGATGCTCGCACGCCGTCTCGGCCAGCTGGTTGCCGACGAGCTGGAGGCGCCGGGTAGTGAGCACCATCGCCTCTCCGCGAGTATCGGCGTTGCCGTATCACCGGATGATTCCGATAACCTGGATGAACTGCTGCGTTTTGCCGATGCTGCGCTGCTGCGCGCGAAGCGGGAAAAGGGCGGTGTCTGTCGTTTCTATCACGATCTCTACAAGCGTCAGCTCTGGCTGCAGCAGTTGGCGCAGGAGCTGGACGTGTCGGTCAGCGCCGATCTGGACCAGTTTCAGGTGATGTTTCAGCCGCAGTACGACCTGCGTAGCCACGCCATCACCGGTGTAGAGGCGCTGGTGCGCTGGCACCACCCGGCGCGTGGACTGGTGCCGCCGGATGACTTTATCCCGGTGGCGGAAAACAACGGCACCATTCTGCTGATCACCGAGCAGGTGATCAGTCGTTCCATCGCCCTGCTGGACTCCCATGATCTGCTAGGAGTTCATGGGGTTGGCCGACTGTCAATCAATATCTCGGAAAAGCTGGTGGGGAGCGAGCTGAGCTGTGCCCGCCTTGAGGAGATGCTCAAGCCCTACAGCGCGCATATGCCCTGGTTGACCTTCGAGATCACTGAAACCGCCGCCATGGAAAACGTGGATGCCTGCCTGCAGATGATGCAGAGGCTCTGTGCCCTGGGCGCAAGGTTTTCCATCGATGACTTTGGCACCGGCTTCTCATCCCTGCTGAAGCTGAAACAGCTGCCTATTCACGAGTTGAAGATCGACCGCAGCTTTATCGACGAACTGCCCGGTAACAAGGATGATCTGGCCATAGTACGCACCACCATATTGATGGCGCGTGAGCTGGGTGTTCAGGTGGTGGCAGAAGGTATAGAAACCGCCGAACAGGAGCAGGCACTGCTGGCGCAGAGTTGTCCACAGGGGCAGGGCTACTACTTCGCAAGACCGATGCAGGTCGACGCGCTCAAGCTGTTTTTTCATACCCAGCGGCACTCGATCTGAGGGCCGTCTGATCACCGGGCGGCGCCGATTCAGGCGTGCGCCCGGTCTCTTCCCCAGCCAAATACCCAGCTCACCGTCAGTCGCATCAGCTCGAAGTGGGCGACAACTCTTTTTTCCAACTTTTCTACAGCCATGACAGGCAGACTGTTCCAGCCCCGCGAACGTTCGGCTTGGCGCCGGTTTTGCGCGGGCTTGCGGACGATCAATTAAGCAAGACCTTGTGTTATATAGATGAATATTCGACTAAATATGTAGCTGTTGTGTAAAATTCATACTTAGTCTTGATCTGCATCAATGTGAATCTTTGCTGTTTGCCGCAGGTCCGCTATCCAAAAAAACCGTGGATAAAGTCCTCTATGAGCCGAAATAATAACGAGCGGGAGCTGCAGAGCCTGTCCCGACGTAAACTCCTGAAGGCCGGCGCCGCCCTGGGTGCGGGCGGCCTGCTGGGTGTACAGCTGCCGGTGAGCGCCGCCCTGGCCGCCGAGCCGGGTGTCGCCCCTTTTATGGAACTCTCCCGTCTGCTGGTGAATCACCAGCTCGATGAAGGCGTTGGCCAGCGCATGTGGCAGTTGCTGCAGCAGGAAAACGCCCAGCTTGATCGCCAGGTCAGCGCGGTGCTTGAGATCGCACACGCCAACAATGCCAAAATCGTTGAAGATTTTTTCCCGGCAATTCCTGAAGGCGAACTCCAGGATCTGGCCTACCAGGTCATCTTCGGTTGGTACGCTGGTTGTTTGAATACCAGCAAGACTGCCGAATCCTTCGCCTTCGCGCAGGCACTGACATTCCAGAACACCGCGGATGTCATCTCGATTCCCTCTTACGGCCGGACCGGTCCGAACGAATGGGCCGACCGCCCCAACGTTCCCGTCCTGCCGCTGCGCGACTTTTAAGCCGTTCCTATTCTGAGAATACCTGGTCTGAGAGTACCTATGTCCCTACCTTCAAACTCCGATGTCGTCATCGTCGGTACCGGCGTTGTTGCTGCCGTTGTCGCCGAACAGTTGTTGGACGCCGGCCTGTCCGTGGTCATGCTCGAAGCAGGCCCACGTGTCTCCCGCGCCGAAATTGTTGAGAACTACCGTAACCTGCCGCTGGGTAACAAGGGCAACGCCATTGCCAGCTACCCCTCCAAGCCCTGGGCGCCGCACCCGGAACCCAATTCGGGCCGCCCGGGTGATGATTACCTACAGGTGTCCGGCCCCAACGGCATCGGTTATCTGCAGAGCTACGTGCGTTATGCCGGTGGTTCCACCTGGCACTGGGCCGGCACCAGCTGGCGTCTGACGCCGGAAGATATGCGCCTGAACTCCAACTTCGGTGTCGGTCGCGACTGGCCCTTCCCGTACGAAGAGCTGGAACCCTACTACGTGAAGACCGAGTACAAACTCGGTATCTGCGGTCCCAGCGATGAGGCGGAACAGTGGCCCCAGGGTGTGCCCCGTTCTGCGCCGTACCCGATGCCGGAACTGCCGTTCAGCCCAGGCGAGAACAAGTTCACCGACGTGGTGCGCGACAAACTCGGTCTGCGTAACGTACATGTGGCCCAGGCCCGTAACAGTGGCACCGCATACGATAATCGCCCGGCCTGCTGCTCCAGCAACAACTGCGTGCCGGTGTGCCCGGTGGGCGCCAAGTACGATGCAGCCACTGCGCTGGGTCGGCTGGAAGCCAAGGGCGCGAAGATCTTGCACAACGCCGTGGTTTACAAGGTGGAAACCAACGCCCAGAACCAGGTCGAAGCGGTTAACTACCTGGATCCGGACAAGCAGTCTCACCGTGTCACCGGCAAGACCTTCGTGCTCGCCTGCAACGGTATCGAGACACCGAAGCTACTGCTGATGTCTGCTGATGATCGCAACCCGAACGGTCTGGCCAACAGCTCCGACCAGGTGGGTCGCAACATGATGGATCACCCCCAGCTGGCGTACAAAATCAAGCTCAAGGAGCCGTACTGGACCGGTGTCGGCCCGGTGGTTAATAGCGGCATCATGGAAACCTCCCAGGGTGACTACCGCGCCCGTCATGCGGCGGCTTACTTCCGCTTCAACAACTTTGCCCAGAACCGTTTCGTCACCTTCGATACCCTGCAGCAGGGCCTGGTGGGCAAGGCGCTGGACGAACAGCTGCGTCACAACACCGGCACCTCCGGCATGATTGTGGCGGCGCATGAGATCCTGCCGGATCCGAACAACCGCCTGACCCTGTCTGACAAGAAGGACTGGCTTGGCCTGCCGAAACCGGCGGTCCATTACGATGTAGGTGACTACGTTCGCCGCAGTGCCGAGGAGTTTTCCGGCCCGATGATCCAGCGCATCGCCGAGGCGATGGGCGTACTTGAAGCGCCGAAGACCGTTGGTTTCCGACCCAGCAAGCACATCATGGGCGGTACCATCATGGGCACCGACAGCAGCAACTCCGTGGTTGATGATGTCTGCCGTTCCCACGATCACGCCAACCTGTTCCTGCCGGGCGGTGGCGCCATGCCGAGTACCGCCACCGGTAACAGCACCATCACCATGGTGGCGCTGGGCTTCCGTGCCGCCGAAGCGATCGTGCAGCAGATGAAGGCGGGGGCGTGATGATGAAAAAGCTCACAGCGTCCCTGATTTTTGGTGCATCCGTACTGCTGTCACCGCTGGCGCTGGCAGCGGCATCCGATGATCCGGCAGTTATCGCCAAGGGCGAATACCTGGCGGAAGCTTCCGACTGTACCGCCTGCCATACCCAGGAACACGGCGGCAAGCCGTTTGCTGGCGGCAAGGCGATCCATTCGCCGGTGGGCGAGATCTTCGCTACCAACATCACTCCGTCGAAGCAGTTCGGTATCGGTAACTACAGCGAAGAGCAGTTTGCCAACGCTCTGCGCAACGGTGTGGCGGCAGATGGTTCGCGCCTCTATCCGGCGATGCCGTACACCGCATACGCCAAACTGACCGATGAAGATATCCACGCTCTCTACAGCTACTTTATGCACGGTGTAGAGCCGGTGGATAACCCGACCAGCGAGACAGTGCTGCCTTTCCCGATGAACCTGCGCTTCTCCATGGCGATCTGGAACACCCTGTTCCACGACAACAAGTCTCATCAGGATGACCCGAGCAAGTCCGAGGAGTGGAACCGTGGCCGCTACCTGGTAGAGGGCCCGACCCACTGCAGCACCTGCCATACGCCGCGCGGCTTTATGATGCAGGAGTTGGGCGACCAGAACCTGGCCGGTGCACAGGTAGGCCCCTGGTACGCGCCGAACATCACCCCGGACGAAGTCAGCGGTATCGGCAGCTGGAGCAAGGCTGAGCTGGTCGAGTACCTGAAAACCGGTCGTATCGAAGGCAAGGCTCAGGCTGCGGGCAGCATGGCGGAAGCGGTCACCAACAGCTTCCAGCATCTGACCGATGAAGACCTCAACGCCATCGCTGAATACGTGATGAGCGTTCCGGCGATCAACAACGCCTCCGAAGATCGCTTCACCCAGGGGGAAGCTGGCAATCAGTTGGCTCAGTTCCGCGGTAAGGCGTTCGATGCCGAGACCGAAGCGGAAGGTGCACGGATCTACTCCGGCAACTGTGCAGCCTGCCACGGCTACAACGGCCAGGGAACTGATGATGGCTACTACCCGAGCATGTTCAATAACTCTGTGACCGGCGAGGAGAACACCTCCAACCTGATCGCGGCGATCATCTACGGTGTCCACCGCGAGACGGAAGCGGGCGGTAACGTCTTCATGCCGCCGTTCGGCGATCAGCCCAACGCGCTGAACTCACTGAGCGATGAGCAGATCGCCACACTGTCCAACTACCTGATGGACAGCTACGGGCTGGCCTCTGCCGAGGTCACTCCGGAGCAGGTCGCCGTGATCCGCGCCGGTGGTGAGAAGTCGCCGCTGGTACAGCAGGCTCGTATCGGCATGGCTGCCGGCGCAGCTGTTGTCGTGCTGTTGCTGCTTGGCTTTGTGTTGCGTCGTAAGCGGCGCAAGTAATCGAGCCTGAGGCGTAGCGCTTCAAATCGTCAGTAAAAAGCCCGCACTCTGCGAAGAGGCGGGCTTTTTCGTCATTCATATTGACTGAACAGACTTACTTATCCATAACTCCTAAAGCATAGCCAAATCAGCGGCTTGCATCGGCAATACGGCGCGCCCGCTCCTGTTCCCAGGCATCAACGGGATCCTGTTTATCCCAGGCCTCGAACAGCTGGCGCTGCTTGCGGCTGATCTTCAGTCCGTAGGTTTTCTCCATATAGAAGTAGGTGCGAGCGATATCGCCGCGTACCTCTGGCCGTGGTTCCGCCACGCGCTGTTTGAAGTCCACCTTGAAGTCACAGCGGCCGTAGGCGCCGGCTTCGCCACCGATCATGCCGTAGCGGAAGTTGCTGCGATCGCCATTCAGTTCGCCCACTGCCGGCACCAGGTTCATCATGTCCGATTCCATCGCCTTGAAGCGCGGGTCTTTCTTGCACGCCTTGCGGCCGCCTTCCTGCCAGCATTGCAGCTGATGGCCAAACTCCCAGGCCGGCACTACGTGTTCCCACTCGATACGGCCAGCACGGTTGGCGTTCTTACGCGGCTTAAGGCCGCAACTGCTGGCGTCGGGAGTCAGGCGAGTTCTATCCGGCTTGCCGGGAACCGGGGCTTCGCCATAGTTGCAACCACAGTAAAAGCTGACTTGATTGCCTGTGTATATCTTTTCATTGAGCACTTTTTTTGCGGAATAAAACGAAGCGGGCCTGTCGGCCAGCGCGGTCAGCGGCAGGCTGACCAGCAGAGAAACGAGAAGCGTACGGCGCACAGCCTATCCTTACTGCTAGAAACGGATACATGGCGTCCTGCCTTAGTAAATTGTTGATCCATAACGAGAAGGAGGGGGATGGTACTTGATGAGGTTCGATAGCCCAAACAATTAGGTGTGAGCTCGAATGGGACGGGCAGAACTCTCCGATGCGGAGCGGTTGTTGAACTTCTGAGTGATGAGATAGGTGCGAGTGATAAAACTCTGAGACTACACTGACTCTGCCAAGGAAGATTGTTAAGGGGAAGTCATGCTGAAAGGAATGGCAATCATCGGCTTGATGATAATCGTCAATACCGCACAGGCAGGCGTCTACAAATGTCGCAATGCTGAAGGACGTCTTCAGTATCAGTCCATGCCTTGTGAAGGGCGAGAGTCTGAGAAAGTCAGAATAGATAGGGCTCCTTCTGATCCCGGTAATGTTGAAGTTCGTCAGAATCAGGCCGAGAGAGGGTTCGCAGAGCGTCGGCGACAGCGGGAAGCAGAGCAAGAACGGCTAAATGCCAAGTCGAAAGCGATCATTGGTGAGCGTGATCGGCAGCGGCGGTTTGATGACCTCGTCAGGCAGGATCGGATCGCCATAGGCATGACCGAAGATCAGGCGATCAAGGCCTGGGGAAGGCCTTGTGATATCAATCGTTCACTGAACTCCAGCGGAACCCGAGAACAGTGGGTGTATTGTGTCGGAGAGTACGAGCGCAAATATCTCTATTTCGATAATGGCATTCTTAGCGGAATGAACTGAAAACTGGAGCCAGTGAAAGGTATGAATAGGTCATTAGTGTCCAAGTAGCTGATAATCTTTGGTCAGGAATAGCCTAGGCAACGATGGGCCGCTGTTATAGCCCTAATACTCCGCTATGCTCAACTTGGTTACACTCCAGCGTATACCCGCGATACGCCGGAGTTCAGTTCAGATACCAGCGTCAGAGGCGTTTGCGAGGATGCTGATTGAGAGGCAGCAAGGAGGGTGTCGGGTAGGACCTTTGTTGCCAGGCGCCAGAATATTTACTAAATAAATAAGGAGGCTTTAGCATTTGATACGTCCTAGGAACTAGGGTTGGTTAGGGAGTTTAGGCACTCACCCTATCTCGCAGCACGCAAGACCCTCGGGTGGCTCGCTATGTATCTGGTCAAAGATCTCGTGGGCGGCCGCATCGTGTACTTTTGGCAGGATAAAAATGGCAGCCCGCGAAGTGACTTTTTTAACACCTTCTTCAACGCCGAAGAGTGGTGGAAAACCCATGTGTTTTCTCTCTACGCAGGCGTAGAACGACGCACTTCGATCATCGATCGGCGCACAAACTACGATAAGCGTCGGCGCCTCAATCACAACCATCGTTTTGCATCCAGTGCCCCAAACGGCCGTCGGATTACCGATCTACCCGTAAAAGTATCCCGGGACCTTGCTGCTGATAAACTGCAGGGGCATTAGGGTAAGTAGTAGGGCTTCAGGCTGAGCATCACCTCAGATCTAAGGAGAGTGGTGCTTCCGGATAATAGGTGGTTTTCCAGGTTGTACCCGCTTAAGTTGCATACTGTGCCCATAGGTCCGTTTTATCTTTGAACTCCGCCCCTTGATTTGTGCTGTCGGCTAGCCTTTGAACGAGATTATGGCTTCAAGTGCACTGTAGGTCTGTTCGGCTGATATCCCCAGTGTAATTGGTATATCCAGGCAGTTGATGTGATGGGTTACTACGTGAGTACCGCCGGCGGCTTTACTATTGTTCTCGCTATGACGCTGGAAGACTTGGCGACTCTGCTGGCTAAGAATCCGAACGCACTCGGCTATCTGACCGAGGAAAATGACAGCGATGAATTGAAGACCATCTTTGTTATTGAAGATAACCAGGACGCGCTTTGAGTGTTAGACCTTCTCTGCGAATTCCCAGCCTGATAAGAGATCCAGGCCGAGCAAACGCATGCTGTCCGTAAACCATGGAGCTTAAAGAAAGCGGCTGTATTGGCCCTGTCTCAGCGAGAGTAAGGGACGGAGTGTACGCTAAAGCGTAAAGTTATCGCGGACGGAGAATTTGGATAGACAGTGGTGCCGGTGGGCGGTCTCGAACCGACAGGTCCGCGAGAGGAGCTCACACATGCACGTCGTACTGTCAGACCGTTAAACGTTTCGCCAAAGCTTCCGTGCCCTGCCTCCTTGCGGGTGAGTCCCTTCCTTATCAGACTCCTGTCACGATTCATCCGTGAACCTGGCATCCTGCCGGTACTCTCTCTGCGCTTAGGTCCACCTAGGCGCCGCTCACCCAGAGCTCTCATCCTGAATGGAGTTAACGTTCCCTGCCAAAGCCTCCGGCTTTGTCACGGCCGATCGATCCGTTGCCGGGCCATCCCTGCAATCAAGGCCCTTCTGACCGCTCCCTGAGCCCTCCGGGCTCTGCAATCCTTCACAGCATCCTGCTGCCTTCTTCGCTGTGCTGCTTCCTTGCGGCGTCCTGCCGTGCCACGGATAACATTCTTCATCCGTCTCGCTGGAGACAAGCTTGAGCACATTTACTCAAGCGGCGTATTCGAGACCGGCTCCCCAGCCTCACGTTCATCTTTTGTTGTTTCAGAACCATGTAATTGCAACGCGTCCAGGTGGTTTTCCAACCATCCCTGAAGCTTTTGTCGCAGGAGTGAAAAAGTCACACTGGAAAGTAGCGAAATCAACACACTGCGCTGGCGCGCAGGCGTACTTCCGCCGCTTGAGGAGGTACGCTGCGAGAGGAACCCCAGCAATGCCGAAGTGGCCAGGGAGGAGGGTTTAATCATTGAGCGAGTCAAGTGCTGCCAGTAACGCCGGCGCTCCTGCCTGAGCGTTAAGCGCTCGACCCTTGCAAGACGGGTCTGAATATCGAGCTGCATTTGCAGATGGCGAATCTCACTCATGGCTATCAGCCTCAGGATTAGAGAAGATCAGCGCGCGGGTCTGGTTAAAATTGAGTTTTCGCAACTCGCGAACCAGCAGCCAGCGCAACCCCCAGACCGCGGCAAAACAGATCAGTGCCAACCCCAGCAGAGTCAGCGGCAGCGGGATACCCAGCTGCCAGGTCAGCACCACCAGCGTTGCCATCAGCGCCAACCAGCCGGACACCAGCATCACCGCCAGCACGATGGTCAGCGTCAACACCCGTGCCGCCCGCAACATAATCAGGCGTGCTTCGGTCTCAGCGACCCCGGCGACCTGTGAAAGCCAGGCGACATAACCACGCATCAGCTCGCTGATGCCCGACAGCGAAGCGCTACTATCAGGCGCTTCGCTGTCGGGCGCGGAGGTGTCTGCTGATGCTGAACGGCTCTGTTCTGACATCCTAAGCACCACCTGAAGATCAGCGGCGGCTGTTAAACAGGGAAGCGACCACGGCGCCTGCGAGGAAAGCAAAGCCTACCGTTTTCAACGGGTGCTCTTTGGCATAGTCACAAACCGCGCCGCTGACTTTTTCGGAGCGCTCGCGCGCGCTCTGAGCCATCGCCGCGGCGGAGGCTTTCATCTCTTCACTGACCTGTTCCAGCTTCTCTTCGCCCTGCCCGGCCACAGCAGCCGCGCCGTCGACCGCTGCGTGAGCGCGTTCAGCCACCTTATCGGTCTGCTCATGGGCTTTACTAGCCGCTTTGTTAGCGGTGCTATTGGTCGTTGATGCGTTAGCCATGTTGATCTCTCCAGTTATCCATCTGTTGAGCTAAATGCACAACCTGTGTGCGTCACTTAGACAAAGCACGAGACATGCCAGAAATTAAAAGTGATAAAAATCAACAAGTTAAGAAAACAATCAATCTATAATGTAAAAATGGCAGGAAAGAATTCAGGGAGAGTCTGCAAAATTTTCAAAACGCCAAAACAGTGTGCGAACAGTGCACACGCAAAATTGCCCCAGCACTTCGCTACCGTGTAGCAATAGCAACCACACTGTTTTCTGAGTGTCCCGATTGTAGGCACGGGCCTGGGCTTAGGCGCACTCAAGGGTCGGTCAGGATTGATACCGCAGAACACGCTGACACAAAGGGGACTGTTGCAGGTAACTGCGGGATTTGGATAGGTGCACCCAAGTTCTGCGACATACGTTCGCCAGTCACTTCATTATGAACGGCGGAAACCTGCTGACTCTGCAAAAGATTCTGGGCCATCAGTCGATTCAGATGACGATGCGTTATGCACACCTTGCGTCGTAACATTTACAGGATGCGGCTGTGTTGAATCCGTTGAGCGAAATATCGGCGTGAAGTGGTGACTTTCGTCAGCGTGGACGATTTGTGAACACGGCGTGAAATGTGGGCTTTTTCGGGTGTACTTGGGAAATGGTGTAAGCGATTGTTTCTAAAGTGGTGCCGGTGGTCGGAACTGGTACTAAACACGCTCAGAGGCCCGCTACGGCGCTTACAGGCCTATAATCAGACACTTAGGTAGTCGCTACTCTGACACTCAGCTCTGACACCGAGGACAGAGCATGAGGATACCGCATACTTACCGAGACTCGCACGGGACCTACTACGTGCGCTATGTTATCCCCGCCAAAATAAGGCCGTTACTCCCTGGGATAGGGAGGGACGTACGCAAGTCGTTGAAGACCAAAGAAGCTCATCGAGCCCGGCTTACCAGCCGGCGATTCGTTGCACTGTTAGACAGGTTGATAGGGGAGTTCGAGTTGTCCGAGTACCGTGATGCAGCGTTTTACGTGCACTTGATTACTACTGCTGATCCATTCGGTAATGAGGTCCGCATTGAACGTGATGATCCGGCTGAAGAGATCAGTATGTACAAGGAGCTTCATCATATGTGGGCGTCGGAGTGGGCTGACACCCCTCATGCTTCAGCAAAACTCGCGTCATTGAACGCCGATTTGCTTAGACGAGACCGAGCGGAGCAGGCGAAGGTGCATACCACCGCTGAAGTGATCGACGCTTTCATACGCGACAAGCGTGCGGCACTGAGGGGACAGCCGATGAAAGAATTGCGGTCGGGGTTGGAGCTGTTCAATCACTTCATGGGTGATACCCCGTTCAATGCGCTGACGAAAGCGAAACTTCGTGAGTTTCGTGATGCAGTTCCCCGACTGCCGGCCAGGATCGCACACAACGTCAAGCTAAAAACGATGTCATTCCCCGAGCTGCTAACTGTCACTGAGCAGAACGGATTGAAGCGCATGTCAGCGCGCACGGTCGATACCAAGATCAGTGCCGTCAGGCAGTTGCTGAAATGGGCGGTGGAGACGACCGACTTCATCAGAGAAGACCTTTCGGGCGTTTTGAAGCGCAAGTATGTGAACGATACTGATAACCAGGCAACCAGTCCTTACAAAGCCTTCGAACGGCAGCATCTTAAAAATCTCATCAGCTCTTATCTGTATCGGGGTGAGATTCCCACACGCATGCGGACCATGTCGCCCTACAGGTTCTGGATACCGCTGATCGCGCTGTATACCGGTGCACGGCTGGAGGAAATCTGCCAGTTATACCTTCAGGATGTCGTCGAAATGGACGGGGTGTTGATGTTCCGCATTACGCCGGACGATGATGAGGGCGTGGGAAAGAAGGTCAAGATCAAAACACTGTCATCGCATCGCAGCGTCCCGGTTCACTCCAGGTTGATTGAATTTGGGCTGCCTGAGTACGTGCGTGAGCTGCGAGCGGAAGGTCAGGTACGCTTATTCCCCGATCTTGGTAATGACAACGCGAAAGGCAAGTTCGGTTTTGATGCAGGCAAGTGGTTTGGCGACACTATGCGCAAGACCATCGATTATGAGAAGGGACAAGGGTACTGCTTCCACAGTTTCCGGAAGAACTTTATCCAACAGCTGCAGAATGTGACCGACGTGCCGCGTGAAGTGCGTAAGGCGCTGGTTGGCCACTCGGTTGGTGACGGAGACGTCCATGAAGTCTATGAAGGTGAGTACAGCCCCGCGGTTTTGAAAGCCAACATTGAACACCTCAAATATGATTTCCTGGATATTACCGGGGTCTCATGGGCTGATTACAAGGCGAGGTTGTCAGCCTGGAAGGGTCTAACCGGGAGATAGGCTACCGCCTTTGCTACATCAACTTCGGGTATGCCCGTTAATATACCACTCAATATCATAACCTTGAGTGGTATATAGGTAGTCACCTACCCAGTCGTAGGTTCGTTACATCACAGATCGATAAATGTGTGGCTTAGAGCTGCTACAGTGAGTCGAACAAGTCATGCGTTGCCGGAGGAAGCTCCAGATCGCTCACGCCTAGTACAGTCAGACCGAGCCTGCGTCCCAGCTTTTTAACTTGGCGGTCATCGCTGTAAATGACCTCTACGTTTTGGGCTCGAGCAATCGCGATGATCTGCCTGTCGAATCGCAGCTTTGCCTTCGTGTGGGGACCGACTGTTAGCCGCCGGCTGGTGTGTTCATCTTCGAGGTTGAGCGCCAGTTCAACCGCCGCACGCTGATCAAAACTGATGTTCCGGAAGACTCGTCGACTACTTATCGCGATAAGTAATTCGTCCGCCTTCTTGCGATCAATAACAAGGAGTTCAGCTAACACCGGAGTCGGTACAAGTATCTTACGGTTATCCTGCTCAAGCGTCTTGATCAGGTGTTCGATTCGTTCACGGGTGTGAGGAACGCGAGCACCTGTAGATTCATCAACAGGCGGAAGGGCGTCAGGCTTCAACATATAAGCAAGCATGCAGCTATCAAGAATCACCATTGCTCAGTCTTTCCTCATCTCCCTGAAAAACTCACTCGGGCTTCCTATACCATCAAGCCCATCACTCAATGCTGCACGGGCGTCGCGAAGACTCTGTGACAAGCTCTGTGTGGACAGCTCCTCAAACTGCTCGATCTGGAAAGCCTTACACTTCCAGCCGCCTCCCGGCTTCCGTATCCAGCTGCCCACTCCTTCGACTCGAACTTCCTTGAATAGGTAATGCGCAAGCTTAAGGGCAAGGGAGCGGCTAGCCGTACATTTATAGACGCCTTCGGGGCCAGTGCCGAACTGGAGATGGACCGGTACCGTTGTATCCCGGCCACCGATTTGCACAAGGATGCCGTCGAGGTGGCCATACTCCTCCCCGACGAAGATTTCAGGTTCTTCTGGTTCTTCACGTCCCGGGAAATACAGATCGGAGTTAGCAGCAACGCCCTGAGTGAGTGGGCGCAGAGTTCCCACAGCGTTGTCTTGTAGAAGGAGTTTGTTGATGTCATGGAAAGCCTTCACGGCTTCCTTTGGTGCTTGCTGAGATCGGATACCACGCAGTCGCTGCCCCACTCGCTCGGCAGCTTCATGCCCAATTACTTGTTGTTTAAGAAGTGCACTACCTTTCTCGACGCGCTGAAAACAGACGTGATCGGTCTCACCCATGACGACAGCGAGGGCTTTCAGATACTCTGCCAACCGCTTCATAGACAGCGTTTCTGGCGTCAGAGCATCGATTCTGAACTCAAACTCAACGTTTTCACTCATCATGGCAATCCGTGCGGCCTTTGTCATTGAGCAGGGGAAATCATCCCTGATGACACGGCTTTCCTTGACAACAGCATAGGCTACGAAAACCTGACATGACTACCCCCAGGGGGATATAAGTAGGAACTCAATAGTTAAACTCGCCCGTGAATCTTTCGCTTACAAGGGAAGCTGGGAGTTGGATAGGGGGCGTTATGTGTTGTTTTATAAGGCTAAAAAGTCAACGGGCGCGAGAGTTGCGCATTGGTCGTGATTCCGGATCATTGATATTCAAAATGCCCCGGCACTTCGGATAGCGTGAGCAGCCCCAGAACTCCCGGCCCGCATTCGCTCCTTTACGCGCGACTCGCTTAACCATAGGCGAGCTGCATTTTGGACAAGAAAGCGTCTCAGGGGCTGTCTCCGTGGCCCTGAGAGTGTCTTCAGGCATTGACTGCTCTGCCTTGCGTAGCATCTTGTCGAGTTTGGCCCCGTTGATCAGGCCAATGGGCTTACCGTTGGCGAACTGGTTCGCCTCTTCGGTGAAGTCGCCGGAGGTGACGATGAAGGCGCCCTTGGCCCCCTGATCGACCATGACCCCGAAGAGCTCTCGGATCACCGCGACACCGACCCTCTGCGTCTTCCAGTGTTTGCACTGGACCAGGTACCGCTGGCCGTTTTTGCTCAAGTTGACGTCGATGCCTCCGTCCGGCCCGGTATCTCCGCCATCGATCACGCGATAGCCTGACTGCCGGAATGCTTCCCCGACCAGAAGCTCGAACTGGCTCCAGCTCATTTCCGCAGTAGGCTTGGCGCGGCTCTGAGAGGGGCTCTGAGTCGGTATCTCTACTTCCGGCACGGCTATGTATTGCTCGCGCAAACGGCGCCCAGAGAGCGCTTTGATAGCCTTAACGGTTGCACCAATGACAAAAGCGAACGGGATCAGGTACTGCGCTGCTATCAAGAGCGGGCGGAACATCATGGCAGTCATATTGGTCGGGAGCAGGGAGCCCGGCTGTGTGTCTACCACGACCGGCTGACTGGCATAGTGATGAAGCACCAGGTAGGACGCGAGAGCGATAAGAAGGCTAACCCATGCTGGTAGCTTGGTCGCGATGTGAACCAGGTCCTCGAGAGGCGAGGTGCGGCGTCTCCGTGCCATCGGTGTTATCCATAACAGTATTGTTTATCGCCATAGAATACGACGCTATTGGCCACCCTTCCAGCACTTGAAGTCTCGAAGATCTCCCGCATTGAGTATGTAGTCACACTCCCAGCGGCAGTTGGGGCTTCCTCATCTAAAAGGGTGCATTTTGCGAAAATGAAAGCTGAAAGCAACGCGGGTGATTTGACTCCCAACCCGCGTATCATGCGGTATCTGGAGAAGTCTGCGCTTCTGCGTAATGACCTTCTCCCAGTAGATACTATGAATAGTGCTCTAATACCCACGGAAGAGCTACCCTATCTCCCCCACCCGAAGAAGAGAAAACTGATCGACTATCGTGGTAAGCGTCGAGTCAGCTATCAGCTTCGTTTCCTGTATGACGCACTGGTCACTTGGACTGTGGAGCGCGAAGGCTACTGCACATCATTTGTCACCTTGCACTTCAGCCGAGAATACGAACGCCGTCTCAAGCAACGGAAGAAAGGCCCTGCAGGAGCGTTTTCTGATTCGCTCCAGAAGTCGCTCAAGGCGCTGGTTCATGACGCCAGCTTCTTCTTGGTTGTTGAACAGGGATTCAGCGAGAATAAGCGTCTGCACGCCCACGTCGTAATTTCCTACCACCCTGAAGATCGCGAGGCTCTTATGGTGGTCATGCGGCACTACTCGGATAACACCAAGATCCAGGATGATTTCGAACTGATGCTCAAGCCTAAGTCCGGCTCCTTCGTGGCGTCTGCGATTGAGCTGGATGATGAGCACGGACTTAATGCTTATGAAAAGAAAAAAGGAGGACGTGGTGGTTACTCGATGAAGCTACCGGTGAACATCGGTGCCGCCGACTACATCAGCAAGCAGGTGCTATCGAACAGGGTGCGCTTCAAAGGTTCACCAATCTACGCACCTCAGGACCTGCGTCGCAGGGCTGCGGATCTTTACGCCGATGCCTATGAGCAACAGCAGCTACTCAAGGCTCAGGGTAGGATTTAATCGGGTGGCCCGGAGCCAAAAACCTTTTTTAACAATAAGTTAAATTAATTGGGGGCGTCTCAGATCGCTTGTATGGGGCGTGAGAAATAAGCTGGTCTCCATAGCTGTAGAGCGAGAAAGTCGCTCAGGGGCGCTCACAGGAGCTCTCAGCGTGACAGAACAGTCTGAGCAGTAGTATCACGCAATTGCAGCAGTCTGCGTCAGGGAGCTGCCTGCTAATCTTGCTTGTACCCACAGCACCCGGTGAGTGAATGCTAATGGGCTCTTGTGTCCGCTCGGAGCAAGTGTGGATGTACTTGTCATAGTCTTAGAGCAGCCTTGTAGCCTCGACCCGGATGCGTCCTGTGTGGAATGTAGGAATCGAGCGGTTCCTTATACAGGTGACTGGCCGGGAGAGGGTTGATTTTGGTTGGTAAACAGTTGGTAGTATTTGCGGCTTTTCTGAATGTAGGGGCCGTCTCGATATAAGGTTTAGCCTCAAGCCCGGTGCTCATTCTGTCTCTGCCTCTCGGTGATTTCACTCTTACACTAAGACCGCTCATGCTAAGTAAAGGCTCAGGTATAACGGGCCTCAGAGAGAGGTCGCTGTCGTGCGAGGCGAGATTCGTGGCCGTATTCGTGCAACGTGCTGCAACCCTATATCAACATGGATATACAACTGAGCTAAGTGGATCGGTGGTAGGCTCCATGGCGGTGTTTGATTTGCCTTGGCTAGCGTACCGTGGTCGGTTCACTGCGACACGCAGCTCTAACATAACCGCAATAGTGAATTTCTGAGCTCTTTCAGTGCTATCTATGGGTACTATCGTGAATTTGGCGGGTTCATTTGATGGCAAACTCAAACCACACCGTATGACCAAGTTGTAATCCAGGGCTAACGCTAAGCTCACATAGCTAGCACTCAAGCAGCGGGAACCTGGTGGCGGACAGATGCGACGCCACGCAGAGGTCGATCACCTGCTCTCACGGCACACAAACATTGACCTGATGAAACAGGTCAATATGATCCGGTGCGGCAAATAACTGAAAAGGAAGCAGGAATGAAAGAATTACTCTACGCGGTAGCACTGTGCATCGCCCTGGGCTCAGGTTACGTGTTCTCAGAGGCCCCAAGCGAGGAGCGTATCGATAATGCGTGGTCGATCGATGCGGCGCTGGCAAATCGGATGATCAAGAAGCAGGAGCACTTCCAGACGATCGGGGCCTTCATGCTGGCCGGTGCTGCTGTGTTCGGACTCGCGGGTTTCGCTGTCCAGATGCGCGAAAAGTCGACCGAAGCGTGATTCCGACACTCCCTACGGGCTCGGCGTCAGCCGGGCGCCGGCGGGGCTGCTCGGGAGCCCCAAATTTCGCTCTACTGTAAGGGGCGAAGCCCAAGGGTCAAGGATTCCAACGCTCCAAGCAGCATAACTTATTCATTTAGTTTAGGAGCGTGGCGTACCTCTTCGGTGAATCCAGGAGTACTTCAATTTGCGCAGTAGCGCCCAGTCAGAGGCGCGTAAGCATTTCTTCGATGGGTATAGAGAGCGTGGCAGAACGTGGCTCTGGCAGCGTGTGAGGGCCTTTGCTGGCCGTCTGGAAGTAGAGCCTGCAGGGCTCAAGGTGCAGGACCTCGGGTTTCGCTGGGTCATGCGGTAAGGGCGCCATGCTCTACTTCCACTGGAAGACCATTTTGCTGCCGGTACGCATCGCCGAGTACGTCGTGGTCCACGAGCTGGTCCACCTTCATGAGCCGAATCACTCAGCCGACTTCTGGCTTCGTCTCGAAAGAGCTATGCCCGACTATGCCGAGCGCAAGCAGTGGCTGGCGACACATGGGATGGATGTCGAGGGGTTATAGCTGTTGAATAAACAAAACCATTAAAATCGTATGGTTTCTTCTGTTTGGACTGATATAGGCTGCCTTGTCTGCCTACTAATCATTCTCTATCTCTGTGATGGCGGTGGTAAGTCACTACTGACTTAAATGATAATCATTATCATTTAATAAGTGATTTATGTATCATTACGTCTAACCCAACCATAAGAGGTAAAAGTAATGAGTCTCAACGTCATATACGATCTAAATCTTGAGGTGAAGACGAGAAAACAAGTGTGTTTTCTGGAAAGGGAGCTAAGACGATCATTATTTGAATACGGGCCGGTGGCGGGCCACATCAAATTTCTGTATCGGCTGGACTTTCCCGGTACAGAGTTGGCGTATGTGGGCACAGGCTTGTCCGCCCGGATAGCGAGTCGTCTATCGAGCAAGATGCAGGAATACGATAATGAAGACCTCGTGTACCACACGAACGAGGCGATGGATCGTGGACGACCGCGTACTACCCATTGCGTTGGCTTGTTCAAAGTTCTGGCGAGTTGGGATACGGGTGAGCGTTTTGAGTGCTTCGAGAAGAAACGGTGTCTTGACGCTGGGTTAACCTTGCTAAATCGAAGGGGGCTATTTGAACTTAGTAACTACGGTTTTGTTCCGATAGAAAAGTGGTTGGGTGAGGAGCGGATTCAGCGTTTCCACGAGCTCGGAACAGCTGATTGAACTTACCTGACGGGAGCCCGCGAAGCCGCTATTGGTCCTGTATCATATTGTTATATGTTCGTTTAACGGTTCGTAACAGCTGGCCAGGAGGGTAACGGATGAAGCTGATCGCGTACTACAGGGTCTCTACCAGTAAGCAGGGTAAGAGCGGCCTGGGACTTGAGGCCCAGCGCAGAGACGTAGAAGCCTATGCGGCTGGTTCTGGCGCGACCGTGATTGCAGAGTTCACTGAGATCGAATCAGGCGGTAAGAGTGACCGGGCGGAGCTGCAGGCGGCAATCGAACGCTGTCAGTTAGTCGGTGGTCGTTTGGTCATTGCGAAGCTTGATCGACTCTCTCGTTCTGTCGGCTTTATTGCTCAGCTTCAGGATTCCGGTGTGCGTTTCGTAGCCTGCGACATGCCGGAGGCTAACGAGACGATGGTGCAGCTCATGTCGGTCATGGCTCAAGCTGAGCGCAAGGCGATCTCTGTGCGTACCAGGGCCGCTCTGCAGGCCGCTAAAGCCAGGGGTGTGCAGCTGGGTAACCCGAATCTTGCGGCTGCCAGAGAGGCTCGCACGGGCGATGTGACGGCTAAGGCGCGAAAGGCCCGCAAAGTGAAGGCAAACCGTCACGCTGATCTCGTCATGCGAGAGATTCAGAGTGCTCAAGGTGAAGGTCTGTCGAGTTTAGGGCAGATCGCCGGCTGGCTTAATGAGCAGCAGATCGGCACGCCGCGTGGGTGTGAGTGGACTAGGGCAGCAGTGGCGAGGGTGCTTAAAAGAAAGCGGCCTTGAGGCCGCTCGTCGGATGGTGTTGAAGTGGTGCTACTTGGGCAAGTAGTCCACAAGCATCCACGCCAAGGTGCCAAAGAAGGCGGTTACCGCCGAACTATTCAGCACAATGTGTACAAGTTGCAGTGAGTACCGTGGCTCAGCCATACGTACCCTCCTTATTCAACTTGAAGTTGAACTTTTAGGGATAGAGGGCGATACTCGATTCGTACAATTTGGGTTAGCGCCCTATGCGCTCATCTTGGTTGTGGCGACCAAGATGAGCCCCTTCCCTACCTCCAGAAGCCTTCCTTGCTCTCTGTTGTCTTCAAAACTAATTCAATGGATCTGCGTTTACAATCGCCATTTGCTAAAAGCGATCCAAGTGATTGATTGTTATGCCTTTCATGGCCAAAGCGGGGGCGATGCTGTAACAACTGCCAGCTGCCGCCGCAGGGCAAACGGGCAGTTGCCTCGATCGTACCGAGCCTAATCTATATCGAGTGCGGGCAGGCCGCGTACAATCTTCATGGTCTCTAGGCTGACTGTGATGACGCGCAGGAACAGATCCAGCGGATAACGTGAGTTATTCATCGTTTCGGTGGCCCAGTCGTTAGCGTCGTTGACGATGCCGCTTTTCTTGTCGGTCTTGACGCACTGGCGTTCCACGACCCAGTCCAGCGCTGGCTTGCCGTTGACTACGTAGTCATAGGCTTCGAGTGGGATGCCCCGGACAGTGATATGGGCGTTGTAGTGTAGGACGGTGAGATCCTTGTCCTTACCCTTCTTGCCGTACTTCATCTTCTCCACGCGGTAGTCATCGGCGGTCTTGGCGTTGCCTCCGATGGTGGCCGGGTAGGGCGGCTGGGTTTCGTAGTTCAGGTGCAGGTCGGCCAAGTTACGGCCGGCCGTGCTGAAGGCCCAAAAGTCGGCAGCTGTCTTTACGCAGGGGATTCGCGGCAGCTCCTTGGCCAGGTTGTCGGCGTAGCGTTCGCGGTAGTCCGGCGAATGCAGCAGGCCATAGACGTAATAGAAAACGTCTTCCTTGTTGATCTGATCGCCGGGGTAGGCGGCCAGGAAGTGCGCCAGCCCTTCGTCGGTGATGGCGTCACGGCGCTGGCGCTCGGGGCTGGCCGGGGCGTCGAACAGGCCGGTTTGCGGCTGCTGGCTGGCTTCCGGGGCTTCGTCGTACAGGTAGAGCGGGAAGCACTGAGTACCGCCATCGGTCTGCAGCTCTGGAATGCAATTTACCATCAGTGCCAGCTGACCTTGGCCGCTCCAGCGTTGCTTGATCATGATCATGCGGTTTTCCGCTATGCCGTCCGGGAAAATTCGTGCCATCTGGTAAACCATTTCGTTGACCCGGCGGCTGTAGTACATCCACTGCTTCTGGAACGGGCGATACAGCGCCGGCACGATGTTGCTGGCGTCGAAGGTTAGTGCGCGATCTTTGGCAAAGTCGTGCTTTAGGGCGCGTGTCCAGCTGATTTTGGCCGGGTCGGTGTTGATGACGCCATCCATTACAGCTTCACGCTGCTTCCTGTCCATACCTTGGTGGTGCTGATTGAAGCTGCGCAGTTCGGCGTTGTAGAAACCGATCATGCGTGCCATGTTTTCGCCAGACTTCGCCTTGCTGGAGTTGTAGCACCAGACATCGCGTTGGGTCTTCACTCCGGCTGAATAGTTGGAAAACAGTGTGATAGTCGAATCATTGCGCTTGTCACCTAAGACGATGAAACTGTCCACGCTGGTATCCCGCTGCTTCAGCCAGTCACTATGTTCATCCGGTGTGATGATCTGCCAGCCCTGTTCTGCAGTGATGCCGGCCACGCTGGCCAATTCGCTGATGCGCTCCAGCTTGTCTTCCCTGCTCAGATAGTCGCCAATATCATGGTAGTGGATGGCCCCGTACTGGCTGGCTTTGGGGTTCTTTACTAGTAAGGAAATGGCAATTGGGGCGCGGCTGCCGCTGCCGAAGATCTTACCGCCTTCCCGACGGGAGGTTTCGCCGGCCGTGCGCTGGTTGCCTCGCAGATGGAAGATATAGAGGCTGGAAAATTCTTCGGCCAGGCACTGGCGAAGACCGTCGGCGGTGTTGGACTCGACAAAGCCTGCATTGGTGACGAAGCCGATGACTCCGCTGTCACCTAGCCGGTCACTGGCCCAGCGAATGGAGCGAATATAGCTGTCATACAGTGCGTTCTTGTTGGTAGCACTGGAGCGGGCGGCATAGGTATCCCGGATGCGGGAATCCAAATGGGGGTAGCCCACATTCTGGTTGTTGGCGTTTGCATCGCCCTGGCCTACTGAGTACGGCGGGTTGCCAATAATGACGCGAATATCCAGTGCCTTCTGCCGCTTGCGGCGGGCGCTGTTGTCTACCAGCAGAGCGTCTACCAAATCATCCTTTTCATACATCTGGAAGGTGTCTGTCAAGCAGATGCCGGCAAAGGGGGAATATTCGTTAGCGACTTGGCCGTGGTAGGCCGCTTCGATGTTGATGGCGGCAATGTAGTAGGCAAGCAGGACCAGCTCATTGGCATGGATTTCGTGCTTGTACTTGTGCGGCAACTGCTCCGGTGCAATCAGGCCGCTTTGTAGCAAACGGGTGATGAAGGTGCCGGTGCCTGTGAAGGGGTCTAGGATATGTACGCCGGGGCTACCCAGCGTCTGGCCGAACTCCTGCTGCAACAGGTCGTTGACGCTGTGGATGATGAAGTCCACCACCTCCACCGGGGTGTAAACGATACCCAGTCGCTCGGTCATGCGAGGGAAGGCGTTGCGGAAGAACTTGTCGTACAGCTCCACAATAATCTTCTGTTTGCCCTGGGCGCTGTCGATGCCTTCGGCTCGCAGCTTTACACTTTCATAGAACTTCTGCAGGGTGTCGGCTTCCTTGGCCAAGTGGTGTTCGTGCAAGGCGTCCAGCACGCCTTGCATAGCCAGTGACATGGGGTTGTGGTTGGCAAAGCTGTACTCGTCGAACAGGGCATCAAAGACCGGCTTGGTTACCAGATGCTGCGCCAGCATTTCGACGATCTCGTGATCGGTGATACTGTCGTTCAAGTCATCGCGCAGCTCTTCGGCAAAGGCAGCAAAAGTGGCCCGCTCCTCGGTGTGAGATGGGTCTTCCAGGATCGAGTGGATGCGGTCAATGTGGGTTCGGGCAATCCTTGCAATGTCGTTGGCCCAGTCGGCCCAGTGATGTCGATTGCCACACTTCTGCACGATGCGGGCATAGATGGCGCGTTCGATTTCTCCCACCTCGAAGGTCAGGCCGTGTTGCTCGGTCATCTGTCCTTCGGCGTCGTGGTTCTTTTGCTGACGCTGGCCGATGTTGTAGCTGCCCTTGGCTGAATCCTTGATCTGATTGCCCTTGCTGTGGGCCTTAGCCTTCTGCTGCAGCTTGTCTGTGATGGCGATGACCTCCATCTTGCGCGGGTCTGGTCCGGTCAAGTCCAGCTTGTTGATGGTCGCGTCAAAGCGGTCATCGTGGGAACGCAGGGCCTGCAACACCTGCCAGACCACTCTATAAGTCTCGTTGTCGTTAAGGGCTTCGTGGGGTTCCACGCCAGCGGGAATTACCACAGGTAGGATGACGTAGCCGCGCTGCTTGCCAGGAGCGTTGCGCATTACGCGACCAACGGATTGCACGACGTCTACCTGAGAGTTGCGCGGGGTGAGGAACAGCACGGCGTCCAGAGCAGGAACGTCCACGCCTTCAGACAGACAGCGCACGTTGCTGAGGATACGGCAGGTGTTTTCCGGGGTGTCTTCCTTCAGCCAAGCCAGCTTTTCTTCCTTCTGGCTTGCATTCATGCTGCCGTCCACATGGGCGGCTTCGCAAGTCAGACGGGTGGCTGGCTCGATGTCTTCCGATTCCTGGTAGGCCTCCACTACGGCCTGAAAAATGCCGGCAATGTTCTTGGAGCTGACCTTGTGCTTGCTGCCCCTGTACTCGGGTTCGATAACCTGGCAGAAGGCCACGGCGCGCTTCATGGGATCGCCGTCACCGATCAGGTCATCTGTTAGTCCCTGCTTAGCCAGCGCCTTCCAGCATCCGACGATCCGGGCGGCATCATCTACCTTTAGCTGGTTGTTTTCGTCCTTCAACAGGTTCTGCAGGCGGCGGTTGACGTGGCTCTCCTCGACAGCCAATACCAAAACCTTGTAGTCCACCAGTAGGCGGCGCTGTACGGCTTCGGAGAAGGTCAGGACATGGAGTTCAGGGCCGTAGTAAGACACGTCGTTCATGTCGTACAGCACGACATTATCCGTTTCGGCTTTGATCTTGGCGCTATCGCCATATACGCGGGGTGTGGCGGTCATGTAGAGCCGCTTCTGTCCCCGGATATAGGCTGAGTCATGGATGCGGACAAAGGCGCTTTCGTCATCGTCAGCAAAGGTCGCTCCGGTGGTGCGGTGTGCCTCGTCACAGATGATCAGGTCGAAGTCGGCAAGGCCGTAACCCTGTTGGGCTTGGCTGATCACGTCGATAGAGTGGTAAGTGGAGAACACCACACTCATGTGGTCGCTGTCATGGCGCTTGCTGACTTCGGTGGCGAGGCTGTGGGGGGTGGTGGTAGCTGGATAGCGCAATTCATGAACCAGGGTGAAAACCTGGTCATCGGACTGCTGGCGCTTTTTCTTTCCAACATCGCTATCAGAGCAAACAGCGAAGCTGTGCAGTGGAGTTGTGCTCTCCTGCGTCCACTCAGTAAGGGTCTGGGAAAGCAGTGACAGACTCGGCACGAGGAATAGTACCCGTTTACCTGCACCCGCAAGATTCTCAGCAATCTTGAGACTTGTGAAGGTCTTGCCTGTGCCGCAGGCCATGATCAACTTACCGCGATCGTGGCTTGCCAGTCCCTTCGTTACTGCAGCCAACGCAGTTTTCTGGTGTTCGCGCAGTTCTTTGAAAGCCTTTAGGTCTGGCGCTTGCTGGGGCTGATAGCTGGTCCAGTCAATCTGACTGTCTTCGAGCGCCTGGAGGTCAATCAGGGTAACTGCGGGGGTTTGATCCTTCAGGGCCTCACGGGCGTTGTCGCTCCAGTTGTTGTTGGTGACGACTATGACGCGATGGGTAAATGGTTTCTTGCCGGATGCGGTAAAGAAACTGTCGATGTCCTTCTTCTGCACTCGGTGATCTTCCGCGTACAGCTTGCATTGGATGGCGTGATACTCCCCTGTGCCTTGGGTGCGGGCTACCAGATCGATCCCAGTGTCACGTTTGATCAGCCCCTGTTCTTCCGCCCAGTCGCCATACATCCATACCTTGTCGTAGAGGTCACGGTAGGTGGCTTCGTTTCGCAGATAACAACAGGTCAGCTCCTCGAAGTAAGTGCCTTTCTCGCGTTCAGTGACTGAAATTGATCTGTAGGTATCAAGAAGCTGGGAGAGTGCAGACATTGGTGGCTTTCCGTGCAGGTATGACAATCAGCTAGGGAGTCTACCCTTGGTGAAGCTGAAAATCACAGTGCTAGGGGCAGCCGGTCCTTGACCCTACGGGTAGTCGAGTTATGGTCTTATCGAGAGGAAATTAATCTAAACAGCTGGGAGATGAGTCTGACACCTAAGTCTGACACTACATATATAAGGTAGTGCTGAAAGGCCGCAGAATGCGCTGTATGGGGCGTTTCTATTTGAGTGGTGCCGGTGGTCGGACTCGAACCGACACGCCCGTTAAGGCGGGGGATTTTGAATCCCCTGTGTATACCAATTTCACCACACCGGCACTGTTGCTGCAGTCGTTAGGGTAGACATCAGCGATGTGGAAGGCCGACATTATATGCAGTTGGCGGGCCGGGTCAATCCACTCTGTGCAGGGAGTGCTAAAAAGCTGACTAATCTGGTAAAATTCGCGCCCCTTTGGATTGTGATTCCTTCTTCCTGATGCAGCTTAAAGACTTCTATTTCGATCTGCCTGAAGAGCTGATTGCGCGCTACCCGCTGGAGCAGCGTAGTGCCAGCCGCATGCTCTGCGTCGATGGTAACAGCGGTGAGCTTAACCACCGCGTGTTCAGTGACATTCTCGACCTGCTGGAACCCGGCGATCTGCTGGTGTTTAACGATACCCGCGTGATTCCGGCGCGGCTGTTCGGCCAGAAGGAGAGTGGCGGCAAGGTCGAGCTGTTGATTGAGCGTGTCACAGGTGAGCATGAGGCGTTAGCTCATATCCGCTCCAGCCGTTCCCCCAAGCCAGGGGCCACGCTGCTGCTGGAGGGGGGGCTGAAGGCTGAGGTAACCGGCCGCCAGGAAAATCTGTTCGAGCTGCGCTTCGATATAGAAGGGCATCTGGTCGCAGCACTGGAAGAGTTCGGTCATATTCCGCTACCTCCTTATATGAAGCGCGACGATCAGCTCTCTGACCGTGAACGCTACCAGACGGTGTATAACCGCAAGCCCGGCGCCGTCGCCGCGCCCACGGCCGGTCTGCATTTCGATCAGCCGCTGCTCGACAAGCTGAAAGAGAAGGGGATCGAAACCGCGTTTGTCACCCTGCATGTGGGTGCCGGCACCTTCCAGCCGGTGAAGGTCGACAAGATCGAAGACCATCACATGCACGCGGAGTATATCGAGGTATCCCCCGAGGTCTGCGAGGCGGTGAATGCCGCCCGTGCCCGTGGCAAGCGCGTGGTCGCGGTGGGCACCACCAGCGTGCGCAGCCTGGAGAGTGCCAGCCGTTCCGGCGAGATTGCACCTTTCTATGGCGATACCGAGATCTTTATCTACCCGGGCTACCAGTATGTCAGCGTGGATGCGCTGATCACCAACTTCCACCTGCCGGAGTCGACGCTGCTGATGTTGGTCAGTGCGTTCGCCGGCTATGAACATATGATGTATGCCTACGAGCAGGCGGTGGCCGAGCGTTACCGTTTCTTCAGCTATGGCGATGCCATGTTCCTGACCCGCCGCGATGCGCAGGAGAATCCATGAGCGACAACAGCACCCGTGAGTGTTTTATGAACTTTGAGCTGCTCGGCAGCGAAGGCAAAGCCCGCCGTGGTCGCCTGACCTTCCCGCGCGGCACGGTGGAAACACCGGCGTTTATGCCGGTGGGCACCTACGGCACCGTTAAGGGGATGCTGCCCCGTGACGTAGAAGAGATCGGTGCGCAGATCATCCTTGGCAACACCTTTCACCTGATGCTGCGTCCCGGCACCGAGATCATCAAGCAGCACGGTGATCTGCACGATTTCATGAACTGGAAAGGGCCGATCCTTACCGACTCCGGCGGTTTCCAGGTGTTCAGCCTGGGCAATATGCGCAAGATCACCGAGGAGGGTGTCTCCTTCCAGTCGCCGGTCAATGGCAGCAAGGTGTTTATCAGCCCGGAAGTCTCCATGCAGGTTCAGCGTGACCTGGGCTCCGATATCGTCATGATCTTTGACGAGTGTACGCCGTACCCCGCTGATGAGATGGAAGCGGCCAAATCGATGCGCATGTCGCTGCGCTGGGCCAAGCGCTCGAAGGACGCGCACGGCGACAGTCCCTCGGCGCTGTTCGGTATTATCCAGGGCGGTATGTACGAGCATCTGCGTGACGAGTCTCTCGAAGGGCTGACAGGTATCGGTTTCGACGGCTACGCCATCGGCGGTCTGTCGGTGGGCGAGCCGAAAGAGGAGATGATCAAGATCCTCGATCACCTGGCTTATAAGATGCCGGAGGATAAGCCGCGCTACCTGATGGGTGTGGGCAAGCCGGAAGACCTGGTGGAGGGCGTGCGCCGTGGTGTGGATATGTTCGACTGCGTGATGCCGACCCGTAACGCCCGAAACGGCTTCCTGTTTACTACCGATGGTATTGTTAAAATCCGCAATTCGGCGAACAAGACGAATACCGGTCCGGTGGATGAAACATGTGACTGTTATACCTGTCAGAACTTCAGTCGCGCCTATCTGCACCACCTGGATAAGTGCGGAGAAATTCTCGGTTCACAGCTCAATACCATCCACAATCTGCACTACTATCAGGTGCTGATGGCTGGTTTGCGCGGTGCACTTGAACAGGGTACATTGAGCGACTTTGTAGCGGACTTCTACGCCAAAAGAGGCAAAGAAGTTCCTCCGCTAAAGGGTTGAAAAACGTACCCGGAACCCCACATAAAGATTTCTAATCAAGTTTCAGGAGAACGCTTTAATGAGCTTCCTTATCGCTACCGCCCAGGCCGCTGAAGGCGCACCCGCAGGTCAGATGGACTCGGGTCTGTTCAACATCATATTCCTGGTCGGTTTCGGTCTGATTTTCTACTTCTTCATGTGGCGCCCCCAGGCCAAGCGCTCCAAGGAGCACAAAAACCTGATCGGTGGTCTGGCCAAGGGTGATGAAGTGATCACCGCCGGCGGCATCATCGGCAAGGTTATCCGTCTGAACGACGACTATGTCGTGCTGGAAGTGGCCGAAGGCACCGAAATGAAGTTCCAGAAAGCCCATGTAGCTGCGGAACTGCCCAAAGGTACGATCAAGGGTATCTGATCGAACCGCGCCGACAGCGCCAGTGCAAAGCACTGGCGCTTTTGTTTTTGCTGAGGACGGAGCACGATGCTCAACCGCTATCCACTCTGGAAAAATCTCCTGATACTTCTCGTACTGGTCATCGCCGGTATCTACGCTGCACCCAACCTCTACCCCGAAGATTACGCCGTCCAGGTATCGGGCACCCGTGAAGCTTACACGGTTGATTCGGCGCTGATGTCCCGACTCGAACAGAATCTGGAGCAGGCCGGGGTCGAATACAAGGCGGCTGAACTGAACGATGGCACCGGTCTCCTGCGCTTTGCCGATGGCGATGCTCAGCTGCGCGCCAAGGATATGATCGCCGAGGAGTTGGGCGGCAACTATGTGGTTGCCCTGAACCTGGCGCCGACCACGCCCGAATGGCTTACCGATATTGGTGCCGGACCGATGAAACTTGGTCTCGACCTGCGCGGTGGTGTGCACTTCCTGCTTGAGGTCGACATGGCCCAGGCCGTTGGCCAGCGTCTCGACGTTTACGTCAGCGATATCAAGGGCCAGCTGCGCGACGAGCGCCTGCGCTATCGCCAGGTAGAGCACCTGGATGACGGTCGCCTGTCGGTTCGCTTTGCCGATGCGGAGACCCGCGATCAGGCCGAAAATCTGCTGCGTGGCAACTTCCCCGAGTTCCTGACCGAAACGGAAGATAACGACGAGGGCAACTTCGTTTATATCAACCTGACCGAGCAGACGATCCGTGAGATCGAAGACTATGCGGTCAAACAGAACCTGACCACGCTGCGTAACCGAGTCAACGAGCTGGGTGTTGCCGAGCCGCTGGTTCAGCGCCAGGGCCGCAACCGTATCGTTGTGCAGCTGCCGGGTATTCAGGACGCCGCTGCGGCGAAACGTATCATCGGTAAAACCGCGAACCTGGAGTTCCGTCTTGAAGCCAAGCCGGACGAAAGTCGTGCCAACACCGAGGTTTACCCGTTCCGCACCACGCCGGGCCGTACCGCCGAGCTGGAGCGTGACATCATTATCACCGGTTCCAACGTTGCCAACGCTCAGGCTTCTTTCGATGAGAACGGCCAGCCCCAGGTAAACATTACCCTGGACGGCAAGGGCGGTCAGATGATGAGCCGCGTGACCCGCAACGCGATTCAGCGCCGCATGGCGGTACTGTTTGTTGAGCACAAGTCCCGTATGGTGGAGCAGCGCATCGACGGTGAAGTCGTTGAGAAGCGCGTGCCGTACACCGAGAAGGGCATCATCTCGCTGGCGACCATCCAGAGCACCCTGGGTAACTCCTTCCGTATCACTGGCCTCGAAAGCTCACAGGAATCCTCTGAGCTGGCACTGCTGCTGCGTGCAGGTGCCCTGGCTGCACCGATCTACTTCGTAGAAGAGCGTACCGTGGGCCCGAGCATGGGGGCCGAGAACATCGAAATGGGTGTGACCTCGGTGCAGATCGGCTTCGCCCTGGTGCTGGCGTTCATGCTGCTCTACTACCGCGTGTTCGGTCTGCTGGCCAACGTGGCGCTGACCCTGAACCTGGTATTGATCGTGGCGGTGATGTCGATCCTGTCGGCCACGCTGACGCTGCCTGGTATTGCCGGTATCGTCCTTACGGTCGGTATGGCGGTCGATGCCAACGTGTTGATATTTGAGCGAATAAAAGAGGAGCTGAAAAACGGTCTGCCGGTGCAGTCGGCGATCAACGCAGGTTTCTCGCGGGCACATACCACCATCCTCGATGCCAACATCACCACGCTGCTGGCTGCGGTGATCCTGTTCGCCATGGGCACAGGGCCTGTGAAGGGCTTCGCCGTGACCCTGTCGGTCGGTATCATCACTTCCATGTTTACTGCGATTCTCGTCACCCGTGCCCTGGTCAACCTGGCCTATGGCGGTCGGACGCTGAAGAAGCTGGGCCTTTGAGAGGAGCAGGATGATGTCCAAGACTCAGAAAATTTATAACTTCATGGGGCCGCGCAAGATCATGGCGGCCTTCTCGATCATTCTGCTGCTGATCTCTATCGGGTCGCTGGCGGTGAATGGTCTTAAGTTCGGACTCGACTTCACCGGCGGTAGCCTGGTGGAGATCGGCTACGAGCAGCCTGCAGATCTGGGTAAGATCCGCCAGTCCATGGAAGAGGCGGGTTATCCCGATGTGACGGTACAGACCTTCGGTGCAGCCACCGATGTGCTGATCCGCCTGGGTGAAACTCACGATCCCAAACTGGGTGATACGATTCTAGCCAGCCTGCAGGCGGATGAACCCGATCAGACGCTGGAGCTGCGCCGTAACGAGTTTGTCGGTTCGCAAGTAGGTGAAGAGCTGCGTGAGCAGGGCGGCCTCGGCATGCTGCTGGCGCTGGCGATGATCATGCTGTACCTGGCGTTCCGCTTCCAGCTGAAGTTCTCTATTGGCGCGGTACTGGCGCTGGTACACGACGTACTGATCGTGCTCGGTATCTTCTCGCTACTGCAGCTGGAGTTCGATCTGACGGTACTGGCGGCGATTCTGGCGGTGATCGGTTACTCGCTTAACGATACCATCGTTGTGTACGACCGTATCCGTGAGAATTTCCGTATCATGCGCACCGGTACTCCGGTTGAGGTAATGAACAACTCGCTGAGCCAGACGCTGAGCCGTACGTTGATGACCTCCTTCACCACCTTGCTGGTGTTGATGGCGCTGGCTATATTCGGTGGCACCACCATCTTCGGCTTTGCGGTGGCGCTGCTGTGCGGTATCGGTATCGGTACTTACTCATCTATCTATGTCGCCGCAAACCTGTTGCTGCTGCTGAAGGTAGACCGTGAAGACCTGATTCCGCCGCCGAAAGAAGAGAACGAAGTGGACGAAATGCCCTGATCCACGCAAAAAGAGCCGGCTTATGCCGGCTTTTTTGTTTTTCGCGTCGCCCATGTGTAGGCGCAGGGGCTATGAACGACTATTCTAGTACGAAATGTATACACCGCCCTGAAGGTTTTTGCGCACGAGGCGTAAGCGGGCGGCCCAAATGGAAAACGAATGAGTAACAACTGGAAAGATAAAGATCCCAACGCCCAGGAAGAGGCAAGCAAGTACGACAACCCCGTCCCGAGCCGCGAGTTCCTGCTGGAATTCCTGCGGAAGTGGGGCTCCCCCATCAAGCATCCCAATCTGTGCCGCGAGCTTGGCCTCGAAAATGAGGACGACATCGAAGCGGTGCGTCGCCGTCTGATCGCTATGTGCCGCGATGGTCAGCTGATCTCCAACCGTAAGGGTGAGTTTGGTCTGATCGAGAAGATGAACTTGATCCCCGGCCGCGTAATCGGCCACCGTGATGGCTTCGGCTTCCTCAAACCCGATGCTGGCGGCGATGACCTGTTTTTGAGCCCGCGCAACATGCGTGAGCTGTTCGACGGCGACCGCGCCCTGGTGCAGGAGATCGGTGTCGACTTCAAAGGTCGCCGCGAAGGCAAGATCGTTGAAGTGCTCGAGCGCAACACCCGCAAGCTGGTGGGTAAGTTTGACGGTGAAAACGGCTTCGGCAGCATCGTGCCGGAAAACCAGCGTATCACCAACCAGGTGATGGTCATCCCCGATCCCTCCACAGGCTTGAGCTACGAAACCGGTCAGCTCGTCGTGGTGGAACTGATGCAGCAGCCCACCCGCCGCCAGCCGGCGCGTGGCCGCGTTATCGAGGTGCTCGGCGATCATCTGGCCGCGGGTATGGAGATCCAGGTGGCTATCCACAGCCACGATATCCCCAATGAATGGCCGGACCAGGTTCACCAGGAGATCGGTGAACTGACGCCGGAAGTGCGTGAGTCCGACAAGACCAACCGTGTCGACCTGCGTGATCTCCCGTTTGTCACCATCGACGGCGAAGACGCGCGCGACTTTGACGATGCGGTCTACTGCGAGAAGAAGCGTTTTGGTGGCTGGCGCCTGCGCGTTGCTATTGCTGACGTTTCTTACTACGTGCGTCCGGACTCTGCGCTGGACCAGGAAGCGATCAATCGCGGTAACTCGGTCTACTTCCCAGAGTACGTGGTGCCGATGCTGCCGGAGCTGCTCTCCAACGGTCTCTGCTCGCTGAATCCGAAGGTTGATCGTCTGGCGATGGTCTGCGAGATGAACATTACCCGTGCCGGTAAGCTCTCGGACTTCACCTTCTACGAAGGCCTGATCAACTCCAAGGCACGCCTGACCTACACCAAGGTGGGCGCCATGCTGCAGGAGCCCGACAGCGACGAAGGCGCGCAGTGGCGTAAAGAATACGCTGAAGTGGTGCCGGATCTGGAAGCGCTGTATGGCCTCTATAAAAAGCTGCGCCAGGCCCGTGAAGAGCGTGGTGCGATGGATTTCGAAACCACCGAAACCCGCATCGTCTTCAGCGAAGATCGCAAGATCGAAGAGCTGGTTCCGGTGCGCCGCAACGATGCGCATAAGCTGATTGAAGAATGCATGCTGATGGCCAACGTGGCCACGGCGCGCTTCCTCGACAAGCTGAAGAAACCGGCGCTGTACCGTATCCACGAAGGCCCGAAAGAGCAGAAGCTGGAAAACCTGCGTGCTTACCTGAGCGAGCTGGGTCTTAACCTGCCCGGTGGCGAAAAGCCGGAGCCGAAGGATTACCTGCGTCTGTCCGAGACTATCGAAAGCCGTCCGGATCGCCACATCATCCAGACCATGATGCTGCGCTCCATGCAGCAGGCGGTCTACAGTCCGGATAATCATGGCCATTTCGGTCTGGCTTATGATGCCTATACCCACTTCACCTCGCCGATCCGTCGCTACCCGGACCTGGTGGTGCATCGCCTAATTCGCGCCGCAATCCATAGCGACAAGAAGCTCAAGCATGTGGAGCGGCCCAAAGGCTTTAAAGCCAATCCTGCGTTCCAGCTGGGTTACAGCATGGAACAGATGCTCTCCCTGGGTGAGCACTGCTCCATGACCGAGCGTCGTGCCGATGATGCTACCCGTGACGTGGTCGCCTGGCTGAAGTGTGAATACATGCAGAGCCAGATCGGTGAAGAGTACGAGGGCGTTATCGCCGCCGTCACCGGTTTTGGCGCGTTTATCGAGCTGACCGACCTTTATGTCGAGGGTCTGGTGCATATCACCGCACTGCCGAGCGATTACTACCACTTCGAAGCCGCCAAGCAGCGTCTGATCGGCGAGCGCACCCGTAAGGTGTTCAAGCTGGGCGATCCGCTGAAGGTGAAGGTGGTTCGTGTCGACCTGGATGAGCGTAAGATCGACTTTGAGCTGGCGGATCAGCCGGGTTCTACACCGACCAAAAAACCGAGCAAACGTGAGTTGCTGGCATCCGGTAAGTTGGGGCCTGATGGCCGCAGTGATGGCCGTGATTCGCGCGGTTCCAAGGGCGGTAACGGTAAAGCCCGTGCTCGGGTCTCTGATGATAAGGGGCCGCGTAAAACCAAGCGCAAGGCGTCTACCAAACCCAAACACCCGCCGCGGGCTCGACGCAGTAAATCCTGAGGCTCGTTAACTCGGCTCTAAGTCCTAAATCTTGAAGTTATAAAGCCGGGCGAAAGCCCGGCTTACTTTTGCAGATTCGATACTGAGCTTGACCCCGGGTTTCAGAACAGAGCTTTAGATCCGAGTATTAGAAAAGAGTCATCACACCGGCATAAACCAGCACCGGCAGCAGGAATAGCGGCAGGGTCTTTGTCAGCGTCAGTGTCTGAGTCGGTGGATAGCGATGCAGCCAGAGACGGTAGAGCGTCGCTATGGCCAGCCCCTCCGCTAAACCCGCAATAATATCCAGTGGCCAGTGCACTCCCAGAAACGCTCGTGACAGGCCGATCATCAGTATCAGCACCGCAGTGAGCATATAGCCGATATGGCGTGCTTTGTGACTTTGCCCGCGCAGCAGCCAGATCGCCAGTATGGCGTAGATGGCACAGGCACCGCTGGAGTGACCGCTGGGAAAGCTGTAGCTGTCCAGCAGCGCCTGTCCGGCTTCAGGCCGGGCGACCCTGAAACTCTCTTTTAGTAGATGATTGACCAGGATTGTGCTCAAACCCGCGAACAGCAATGAGATGCTGCGACGTTCGCGGTAGATCAGCAGACCGGTTAACGAGGCGAGTGCAAGCAGAGCTATCAACAGTGGTGGATCGCCGGCATGGGTGATGAACTGGGCGATGGGGCTGATCTTCTGACCGATGCCGTAAAGCAGTGTATAAAGCCCTTCATTGATCGCGCTAAAGCGACCGGATAGTTGCGCCCAGATGCTCAGTCCAAACAGAGCCGTGCTGATGACTAGCAGGCTCAGGATCGATGTGAGCTGAGGGTTGATGCGGCGTTCGGCCAGCCAGTGCCAGAGACCGGCGCCGGGATGCATGCGCACATGGATCTGCTGGAAGCCGATGATAAGACTGATGATAGCCACCAGAATGAAGGTGCCCTGTTCCTCGATCAGTGGCAGGTGTTTGAAGCCCAGGCCGGTCAGATAGCCCGGTAGCAGGTAGGCCGGTGACCAGGCCAGGGCAGAGCAGCCATTGATCAGCGTGAAGCGCGCCGATGGCATTTTGCAGCTGCCGGCGATAAACGGGATCAGCGGTCGTACAGGCCCGATAAAGCGGCCGATGACGATGCTGGCGCCACCGCGACGCAGGAAAAAGCTTTCTCCCCGTTGACGCCACTCGGGGTAGCGGTTCAGTGGCCAGCGCCGCTGAAGATGAGGAGCAAAATGGCGGCCGAGCAGAAAACTGAGCTGATCACCGGCAATGGCGCCGATCACGCCGCCGGCAAGCAGTGGCAGCAGAGCCGCTTCCAGGCTGCCCGATAGGGCGCTGAGGGCAAAGAGGATCGCTACACCCGGCACCAGCAGGCCGATGAAGGCCACACTCTCGGCAAAGGAAAGCAGGCCTACCAGCAGTGGCAGGAGGAGCGGGTTTTCTCGGGCCAGGTCGAGTAATTGTTCGGTCACGGAATCACGGCACAGTCTCAGGGCATGGGGAAACTCATTAGGAAACTATACTGGATTCCTAGCCCGACTCGGTAGGGGCCGCGAAAAACGGTATAATCCTGACCCACTCCTATTCACGAGTTCGGCGACGGACGGATCTATACGCGATGCACGAAATTATTCTGCTCACCCTGTCGGGTGAGGATAAACCCGGTGTGACCTCTGAGATGACGGCGATTCTGGCTCGTTATCAGATCGGTATTCTCGATATCGGCCAGGCGGTTATCCACAACACCCTGTCCCTCGGTATTCTGATACAGGTGCCGCATGAGGCTGAGTCTTCGCCGGTACTGCGCGATATCCTGTTCAAGGCTCATGAACTCAATCTGCAGGTTCGTTTTGAGCCGGTCAGCGACTCCGCCTACTCCGAATGGGTCGAAGGCCAGGGTAAAACTCGCCATATCATCACCTTGCTGGCGCGTCGTATCAGCGCGACCCATATTGCCCGGGTGACCGATATCGCAGCCTGTCATGGTCTTAATATCGATAACATCAGCCGTCTGTCCGGCCGTGTTGGTCTGGATGAGGATCGAAGCTCGAAGACCAACGCCTGCGTCGAGTTTTCGGTGCGTGGCATGCCTGCTGATGCTGGTGAGCTGCGTGAAGCGTTTTTGAAAGCCGCCTCCGAGCTGGATGTGGATATCGCCTTCCAGAAGGATGATATCTACCGCCGTAACCGTCGCCTGGTGGTGTTCGATATGGATTCCACGCTGATTGAGGCGGAAGTGATCGACGAGCTGGCGAAAGAAGCCGGTGTTGGCGATCAGGTGATCGAGATAACCGAAGCGGCCATGCGTGGCGAAATCGATTTCAATGAGAGCTTCCGCCGTCGTGTGGGGCTGCTGAAAGGCCTGGATGCCCAGGTTTTGGAGCGGATTGCTGAGCGCCTGCCGATGACCGAGGGTGTCGAGGAGCTGGTCTCTAACCTGCGTGCACTGGGCTTCAAAACCGCAATTCTCTCCGGCGGCTTTACCTATTTCGCCCGTCACCTGCAGCAGAAACTGGGCTTTGACTATATCCACGCCAACGAGCTGGATATCCAGGATGGTAAGGTCACAGGTGAGGTGGTTGGTGAGATCGTAAACGGTGAGCGCAAGGCGCAACTGCTGCGTGAAATCGCCGAGAAGGAAGGTGTGCGTCTGGAGCAGACCATCGCTGTGGGCGATGGCGCCAACGATCTGCCGATGCTGTCGATCGCTGGCCTGGGTATCGCGTTCCGAGCCAAGCCGCTGGTACGCCGTAGCGCCAAGAATGCGATTTCAACGCTGGGCCTGGATGGCATCCTCTATCTGATCGGCTTCCGGGATCGCGATAGGGCGCTTTGATTCCAGTTTTCTTCGACTGAAAGAACTTGCTGGTATGACGACGCATCGACGCTCTTTGTGAGGCCGGTTTCGCCTGCTGGCGAGATAAGGTACTTGTGCGCTGCTGTATGGGGGAAAGGTACCTTATCAATCCCAAACCGGCCCTATGGCTTGGTCGGCTACGCCGACTGCCCTGTGCTTCTCATCTGAAAGAGCGGGAAAGGCTTTCTTTTGAAAAATCAGTCGCCGCTTCGCGGCTCAAACAGCCTTTCCCTTGTTTCTCTTTCAGCCTGCGATGCTCGGCTGTGCCAAAGGGGATAGAGTGCTGCGCTCAGGTAGTCATGAGACATCGAGCCCTGCTTATATCCAAGGAGCGAGAATAAAAGGCCGGCTATCTGAGCCGGCCTTTTAGTTTGTGGTTATTCGAGCGGTTGTTCGCGCTCGCCTGTAGCCCGATTACTCAAAGTAATCGTAATCCATCGCCTCACGTGGTGGCTGCAGGTAGTAGCCCTGAATCAGCTGTATACCGCAACGGAACAGCTTGCTGATAATCTTGTTGTTTTCCACCATCGGTGCAATCAGTATCCGGCTCTCTGCGGTGACTGGCTGCAGCTGCTCCTGCATCTCCTTGATGCTCATATCTCCGCTTTCCAGGTCCTGAACATAAGCCGCATCCAGTTTGATGTAATCGGCGTGGATGCTGGCGAATACCCGGTGGGAGTTGGGTGAGCTGCCAAAATGTTTCAAACAGATCTGGCACTTCAGCGTATGAACCTTTTCGGTGAACACGCGAGCCTGTTCGATATCGCTGGCGGCGTCGGTTTCGCTGATCTGGAACACCACCAGCTGTGGTGGAATATCCAGTTCGCTGATCACGTGCTCGACCCAGCTGAGCAGCGATTTACTCTGCAGAGAACGGCCGGCGATGTTGATAAACAGGCGGTTGCGGAAGCCCTTGTCCAGCTCGTCTTTGAGCATCTGTAGCGAGCGCTCGACGACCCAGCGGTCCATCTTCACCATGACATCGCTCTGTTCCACAGAAGTCATGAACAGGTTGGGAGCCAGCGGGGCGTTATTCTCATCCAGCAGGCGGATCAGTACCTCGTAGTTGTGCTCTTCGCTCTCTTCGGTCAGCGAGACGACAGGCTGGAACAGCATTTTCAGGCGGCAGTCTGAGATCGCATCGAGAATACGTTTGATCGCATCGTCATCCTGGTGCTGATGCAGGCTGGATGGGCTGCGGTATACGGCGCAACCCTTGCCATCATCGAGCGAGTTCACCGCGATATGGGCGCGATTCAGCAGCTCGCTGGCCGGCGGTGCATTGTCGTTGATAGTGACGATGCCCACTGCGGCGGAGCTGCTGACCGCGCTCTGACCGAAAGGCACGCGCAGATCGGTGACCTGGCGGCAGAGTTTGCGGCCTATTGTCTGGGTTGCTTCGGTATCCGAATGCGCAAAGAGAATAGCGAAGCTGTCATCTTCGAGTCGGCAGGGAAGGTGTGGGGCCGGGAAGGCTTTGGCCAGACGTTCTGCAATCGCCGTAAGCAGGGTTTCGCCCGCTTCCTGTCCCTGGGTCTCGGTAACCTGGGCGTACTGGTTAAGGCGCAGGTAAATCAGGTGGCTGTCGTGGCCGCCGGTCAGTGCACGCTGGGCCGTCTCATCCAGTTTCTGCGTCAGGTAGGTGCCGTTTTTCAGGCCGGTCAGAGGATCTTCCTCACGCTTGCCCATTGCCAGCTCCAGATCGTAATCAGATTTCACCGCCAGGGTCAGGCAGAGCTGTCCTTCATAGCGATTGGTCTGGAGCTCGGCGCTGACGCTGATTGTGGTGTTATCGGCACGCTGCAGGGACAGATCCAGGGTACAATCCACCGGTTCATGCTTCTCGAACAGGCGGCTGAGTGGGTCGTTCAGTAGTTCCTGATCCGCCGGCGGTAGCAGTTCTGACAACGCATGTGCCAGAAGCTGACGTTCGTCGTCAAAGCCGAGCAGGGTAACCAGGCTATCGTTGGCGAAAATGAAACCCTCTTCACCCAGATAACCGATGGCGCTCGATGAGCTTGATACCTGCCGGTGATAATGGCGCTCGGCGACTTCCAGCATCGCTTCCGTCTGACGCAGGCGCCGGCGGGTATCCAGCTCTTTGATCAGGTGGCGCATTACGTGCAGAAGCAGCTCACCCGGATTGTTCGGCAGCAGGGCCTGAATACCATCCTTGTAGGAACGGAGTTGGGCAGCAGGCGAGGGATCTTCACTCAGTTCGATAACCGGGATATCCCTGTCATGCTGGGCTAACTGATGCACCACGTTATAAGGCAGGTGTGGGTCATCCTTACTGCTGGTGCAGAGGAGTAAATCCCAGGAGCGCTCGCTCAGGGCCTGTGAAAGCTCCTCTCGCGTATTTACATGGCGCCCCCTTGGGGCCATGCGACCGGTGCGGATCAGAGAAAGCAACGGGTCGACCTTTTCGCTCGGAAAACCCACGAAAAGCAGATTAAGGGAGCGGTGCTGCTGCGATCCGGAGGATAGCTTGTCGAGAAGTGCGTAGCTGGATTCTGATAGGGCTTTCATAACCTGTCTGACTATTATTAGACGCGAGGTTACATACTAGCCTGAGTAAACCCTACTGTCAGCGCATGAATACATACGCGAGAGTACGTAAATGGGCAGTAAATCAGAAGGTAGTGGAATGTACCGGGAGCTGCTAAAAAGGGAGGTGGCAGGGGTAGCAGGATTCGAACCTGCGCATGCTGGAATCAGAATCCAGTGCCTTACCGCTTGGCGATACCCCTACAATGTAGATCTTTGAATGGTGGCAATAGCGGGACTCGAACCTGCGACCCTCGCATTATGAATGCGATGCTCTAACCAACTGAGCTATATTGCCACACTCAAAAACGTGGCAGGGGTAGCAGGATTCGAACCTGCGCATGACGGGATCAAAACCCGTTGCCTTACCGCTTGGCGATACCCCTACACATGTAAAGTCTAAATGGTGGCAATAGCGGGACTCGAACCTGCGACCCTCGCATTATGAATGCGATGCTCTAACCAACTGAGCTATATTGCCACGCTTTAGAGGCGCGAATTATTCTCTTTTTCTCATTGCCTGTCAACACTCAAAGCCGACAAAAAACTGGTTGTTTTTATAGACTTGAGTCATTTCCTCAATTCATTGCAGAGCGAGGGGATACCAAGGTGGTATTGCCGCCCGGGCGCAGGCGGACTTCAATTCAATAAGTGTCTGTGGGTCAGTCCCGCTAGACCTATGCTGGCGAGAAAACGTACAGCTGCCTGACGCTGCGTTGGGACTGTTTGCATGGCTATTTGAATCAGTCTCTTTGTTAAGGCGTCGCGCTACAGAATAAAAATAATAAGGAGTGATGCCGTGCTGCGTACCTGGCCGTTAATGGCCCTTTTTTGCATGCCTCTCGCGCAGGCCGCTGAGGTGACCGAGCTGCCGGATGATTTCTACGCGGCACAGCCCACGGTTCAGCTGTTCAAGGCCTATGCCGAGTTCAAGATGGCGAACTATGAAATTGCTCAGCAGATGTGGTTGAGCATCGATGGCAGCGCTCGGGCCGAGGCGCGATTTAATCTGGGCATCCTGTACGACGATGGGCTGGGCGTTGAGGCCGATTTACACCGGGCTCTGGCGTATTACCGGGAAGCTGCACTGGCGGGAAGTCGCTCAGCCTCCTACCGACTGGGGCTCCTTTATCTGCGAGATCCACGTATGGCGACTGATATTGATGAGGCGCGTTACTGGCTTTCCAGAGCGGCATTGGACGGAGATGCCGACGCGGCAAAGTTGCTTCAGGGAATGACCGACAATTCGACAACCGGTGATGGAATGCAGAAAGCGGAGGCGCTGCTGCTCGATGGCGAATCCCGCCAGGCGGTAGAGTTACTGACACAGCTGGCACAGCAGGGCGATCCGGCGGCGATCAATCGTCTGGCGTGGATCTATGAGTCCGGCGTGCATGTAGAGAAGGATCTTAATCGTGCTGCGGAGCTGTTTCTCCAGGCTGCGGAGCTTGGCGATGCCAGTTCCCAGTATGCGCTTGGCGTGATGCTAATGACCGGAGCCGGTATGTCCAAAGACGGTGACAAGGCCAAACGCTGGCTGAAACAGGCGGCGGGTCAGGGACACGTGTCTGCCAAGCGAGCCCTGCGGGAGATGCAGTAGGAGGTGCGCCGCTCCTGCGGAAAAGGCCGAGTAGGGGGGGGGAACGGGTACAAAAAAAGCCAGCTCTGAAGCTGGCTTTTTTGATCGGTCTAGATGATCAGACGTTGAAGCGGAAGTGCACTACGTCGCCGTCTTTGACGATATATTCCTTGCCTTCCAGGCGCCATTTGCCGGCGTCTTTCGCGCCCTGTTCACCCTTATATTCGATAAAGTCGTCATAGCTGACCACTTCAGCGCGGATGAAGCCTTTTTCGAAGTCGGTGTGGATAACTCCGGCTGCCTGCGGTGCAGTGGCACCGATGCGTACTGTCCAGGCGCGCACTTCTTTCACACCAGCGGTGAAGTAGGTCTGCAGACCGAGCAGTGAGTAACCGGCGCGGATGACGCGATCCAGGCCCGGCTCTTCCATGCCCATCTCTTCCAGGAACATGCTCTTTTCGTCATCTTCCAGTTCGGCGATTTCGGCTTCCAGCTTGTTGCAGACAGGAACGACGCTGGCGTTTTCGTTGGCCGCCATCTCTCGGACCTGGTCCAGCCAGGGGTTGTTCTCGAAACCGTCTTCGGCCACGTTGGCGATGTACATGGTCGGCTTGGTGGTCAGCAGGTGGAAGCTCGGCAGCAGCTTCTGGTCCTCTTCGGACAGCTCCAGGGAGCGGACCGGCTGGCCCTCTTCCAGGTGCGGGATCAGCTTTTCAAGTACCGCCTTGGCTGCAACTGACTCTTTATCACCACCCTTGGCGCTGCGCTGAACGCGCTGCAGCTGCTTCTCGCAGGACTCCAGGTCAGCCAGCGCCAGCTCCAGGTTGATGGTTTCGATATCTTCCAGCGGGTGGATGCGGTTAGCCACGTGGATAACGTTGTCATCTTCGAAGCAGCGAACCACGTGAGCAATTGCGTCTGTCTCGCGAATATTGGCCAGGAATTTGTTACCCAGACCTTCTCCCTTGGATGCGCCGGCCACGAGGCCCGCGATATCAACGAATTCCATGGTGGTCGGTACAACGCGCTCTGGCTTGACGATGGCAGACAGTGCATCGAGACGCGGATCGGGCATGGGAACGATGCCTGAGTTGGGCTCGATGGTGCAGAACGGGAAGTTTTCCGCCGCGATGCCAGACTTGGTCAGGGCGTTGAACAGTGTGGACTTACCGACGTTGGGCAGGCCTACGATGCCGCATTTGAATCCCATGATGAAAATCCTGTTTAGGGCCTGGGGTCAGGCGCTCGCGTTAAAACTCTTTAGGCGTTTGCACTAAAGCTGTGCAGATGGTTCATGGCGCGGGACCAGTCGCCCTTGATGGCCAGCGGTAACTGGCGCAGCGCCTCGTCAATGGCCGCCTGGGTTAGCTCTCTTTCCTGCTTCGGCGCTTTGCTGAGCACAAAGTTGGAGACTTGGCTGGCGTGTCCCGGGTGTCCGATACCAAGGCGCAGGCGGTAGAAGTCACGATTGTTGCCCATCTGGCTGATGATGCTGCGCAGGCCGTTATGGCCGCCGTGACCTCCGCCTTTTTTCAGGCGTGCGGTGCCAGGGGCGATATCGAGTTCGTCATGAGCTACCAGAATGGCGCTGACCGGGATCTTAAAGAAATTGGCGAGGGCGGCGACGGATTGTCCGCTCAGGTTCATGAAGGTGGTCGGTATCAGCAGGTGTACCGGCTGACCTTCAATCAGAATCTTGCCGTACAGCCCCTTGTATTTGCTTTCGGGCTGCAGGGTAGTGTGCTGGTGGGCAGCAAGCTGCTCCACCAGCTCAGCACCGGCATTATGACGGGTCTGCTCATATTGGGGGCCAGGATTACCCAGCCCGACGATCAGAGAGATAGTGTCATTCATGCCGATACGGTCACGCTATGATTACTTCTTAGCGCCACGCGGAGAGTAGCAGTAACCGATACCCTGGTCGTGGTCTTCACCGCGACGCAGAGCGACGATCTCAACACCTTCCGGCAGAGTGATGTCGGAAAGGTGAGCGATCTGGCCCAGTTCGATGTTGGACAGATCAACTTCCAGAGCTTCCGGCAGAGCAGTCGGCAGACACAGGATTTCAACAGTCTGAGCTTCAACGGCGAACTTGGCAGAAGCTTTGGCAGCTGCGGAACGACCGAAGTTAACGAAGCTCAGCGGAACCTGGATCTTGATCTTCTTGCTTTCATCAACGCGCTGGAAGTCAGCGTGCAGGATCAGCGGCTTGAACGGGTGACGCTGCAGGTCCTTGATGATGACGGTAGTTTCCTGGCCATCAACGTTCAGGGAGAGCTTGGAGGAGAAGAAGCCTTCCAGCAGTTCAGCTTTGTACAGCTCGTTAGCGTTAACGGACAGGCTTACCGGCTCACCGCTTCCGTACAGGATGCCCGGGATCTGACCTTCGCGACGCAGGCGGCGGCTCGCACCTTTGCCCTGATCGTTACGGGTCTGAGAGTTCAGTACAATCGTAGACATTTTCGTTTACCTTTAAATAGATAAAAACTGCAGGCTTCCGCGACCAGAAGCGTGCAGTATTTCTTAACCCTTGCGGGTGCGTATGTACCGGACGTAGCCGGTACTTTCAGGCCTGAATCGCTTAGCGAAACATGGCGCTGATAGACTCCTCGTTGCAGACGCGGCGTACCGCTTCGGCAAGCATCGGAGCCAGAGTCAGCTGGCGGATCTTGTCACATTTAACAGCTGCATCTGAAAGCGGGATGGTGTCGGTGACGACCAGTTCATCCAGCTCGGAATTGGTGATGTTGTTGATGGCCGGGCCAGACAGTACCGGGTGGGTCACGTAGGAAACCACACGGGATGCGCCCTTGTCTTTCAGGGCTTTGGCCGCTTTGCACAGGGTGCCGGCGGTGTCGCACATGTCATCGACGAGGATGCAGGTACGGCCGGAGACATCACCAATGATGTTCATTACCTGGGCTTCGTTCGCTTTCTCACGACGCTTGTCGATGATTGCCAGGTCGCAGTCGAGCTGTTTGGCGACAGCGCGTGCGCGGACTACACCGCCCACGTCCGGGGATACAACAATCGGGTAGTCGTAGGTCTGATCGAGAATGTCATCGAGCAGTACCGGAGAGCCGTAAACGTTGTCCACAGGGATATCGAAGAAGCCCTGAATCTGGTCGGCGTGCAGATCGACTGTCATAACGCGGTCGATGCCGACGTTGGAGATCATGCTGGCTACGACCTTGGCGCTGATCGGTACACGGGCCGAACGCGGGCGACGATCCTGACGGGCGTAACCGAAGTACGGGATGACCGCGGTGACACGGGTCGCCGATGCACGGCGGATGGCGTCAGCGAACACGATCAGTTCCATCAGGTTGTCGTTGGTCGGAGCACAGGTGGACTGGATGATGAAAACATCCTTACCACGTACGTTCTCCTGGATCTCGACACTGACTTCGCCATCGCTGAAGCGGGTGACGTTTGCCTTGCCCAGCGGGATGTCCAGCCGTTCTACCACTTTCTGCGCCAGCGCAGGGTTAGCGTTGCCGGTGAAAACCATCATTTTAGACACGGCGCGTACCTTTTTGATTGAGTCTGGGTTGGCGGACGAAGTCGCTGAAAGGGAGTCAGTCATCGATAACTTAATTTGGCAGGGGTAGCAGGATTCGAACCTGCGCATGCTGGAATCAGAATCCAGTGCCTTACCGCTTGGCGATACCCCTGTATTCATGGCGGCGTGCCGCCAATCCAAGAAGGCGCGTATTTTCGGTAAACAGGTTGGGAAAATCAACCCCTGATGGGGAATTTGAGATGATTTACGGTTGCCACTCCCGAATCACCAGTCTCAGACGCAGATCCTGGTAGCTGAACTCAAGTCTGCCGGGCAGTGTCAGCTCGGGGGAAACCTCGCTCAGGCGCTGGATCTCGACCCGCCACCCCAGCTGCTCAAAACCCCTGGCATCGGCCAGCGGTGTAGAGGGAAGGGTCGGGTCCGGCAATCCTTGCACCCAGTAGCGCGCCTGACTTACCGGCAGGTACCAGCCCAGCGCCTGGTACATCACCTCTTCGGGGGTGGCGCCGCGAAATGTTTCATCCTCGCCGGATACCTGCATCTCGACAGCGCGGCTATCGCCGCTGATCACAGCGCCGCCCTGACCCAGCGGGCCGCTGAGGCGGACCTCGTAGGCCTGACCCTGCTGGTGCCAGTCGATATTAGCGGAATCCGCGCTATTGCCCTGGCGGATACCCGCCTTGCCGGTGAACTGCCAGTCATTGTCGAGCTTGCCCTGAAGGCTGGCGTCCGGCGCGGATGGCGGTGCCTGAATCGAAGAACAGGCACTTAATAGCAGGGCGATCGAAATCAGCAGTACCCGTGTCACTGATCAACTCCGAGTTTCTCAGCGATTTCATTGAGGTGTTCGTCTTCAGGTGTCGCGTCGAGGTTTTCCTGCAGTAACTGGCGAGCCTGTTCGGTTTCACCCTGTTGCCAGAGCACTTCGATCAGGTGGCTGGCAACTTCAGGATCACCGGAAGCATCATAAGCGCGCTGCAGGAAGTTGAGCGCCTCGGCTTCACGGCCAAGCTTGAACAGCACCCAGCCCATGGAATCGAGCACGGCGGCATCATCCGGGTGCTGCTCCAGCGCCTTGGAGATCAGGTCATGGGCACGATCGTAATCATCGGAATAGACCGTCAGTGAATAGCCCAGAGCGTTCTGCAACATGCCGTTGTCCGGATCCAGCTCGATGGCACGTTCCAGGTTCGCAAGCATCTTCTCTGGATCCTGTTTTTCGACCAACAGTGCGTAGGTATATAGAAGGCCCACATCGGCAGGTTCACGTTTTAGGGCGTTTTCCAGCAGACTCAGTGCTTCGGTCTCCAGCCCATGGGTATGCAGCCAGTTGGCTTCGGTCAGTTGCAGGCGGCTGTTAAGACCGGGGTGGCGTTCGATACCCTGATCGATGATCGCTGCTACCTGAGCGCGGTCGTCCGGGCTGTTGAACAGCTCAACTGCGTGGCTGTAGGCCTGCGGCAGGTTGGGGCCTGATCTGACCTCGAGGAAATGCTGCAGAGCGCTTTCGGTATTGCCCTCAGCCTCGTCGATCACGCCTAGGTAGAAGTTCAGATTGCTGTTATGGGGATCCTTCTCCGCCATCTGTTCCAGGATACGGCGGCTGGCTGCGTACTGCTCATGCTCGAGGGTGAGCAGCGCGAAGTAATAGTGCAGCTGGCTTTCATCCGGCTGGTCGGCAATGACATCATCGATCAGTTCGACGGCGGTGTCCGGGTCGGTGGCGATCAGCAGCTGTGCTTTCTGTACCCGCAGCTGGCTCTGGTTAGGGCTGGCATCGAGACCCTCGTCGATCAACGACAGCGCGGCCTGTTGCTGGCCACGGGTACGCAGGATGTCGATTTTTTGCAGCAGCAGGTCGGTCTGCCCAGGCTCTGTGGCCAGGCCTTGGTCGAGCAGGGCGAGCGCGCCATCATCATCGCCGGCGCGGCGCTTTAGCAGGGCGCGGGTCAGCAGCAGATCGAGGCGCTCGGGATCACGTTCAGAGTAGCGGGACAGCAGTTCGTCATAGCGTTTGGCGGAATCCGCTGTGAGCTCCTGGCTTTTGCTGCCAAGAATCAGTACTGCCTCGGAGCTGCCGTCGTCGAGTATGCGCTCCAGTACCGGCAGCGCTTCGTCGAAACGCTCCTCGCTGATCAGGATGGTGGCGCGAATATGATCCGGTTCGGGGTTGTCCGGCGATACTTCAGACCAGACAGTGGCGGCCTCGAGCACCGCATCAGGGTTACGCATGAACTGTGCAATCCGAGTGGCGCGCTCCGCCACCGCCGGGTCGCGGGATTTTCTGACCTGGCTCAGGTAGTAATCCAGTGCCGTGTCGAAATTACGCCGCTGGCCGGCGATCTCCGCAGCCATCAATTCGTACAGCGACTCCCGGTTCAGCTCCCCCGGTGTGTAGACGGGCTGGCCCGGCTGATAGTCGGTGTCAATTCCACTTTGCTGGCTGGAGGTCGGCGATACGCTGGCACAGCCGCCGAGTAGCAGAGTGCCGATCAGTAGTGTGATCCCGGTTGTTCTCATTGCTGCTCTGATCCTGAGTCTGATCTTGAGTCCCAAAGTTGCACTATAGAGGACAGCGAAGGGCGAAGGGAAGTTGCCGACCGGTCAGAAGAAAAACCGCTTCCCTTGATCTTGGCGGCAGTGTTAGCTAAGGGCATGGCTTAATCCGTGGCGTTGAAAGGTGTATGATGTCGCGCTTGTCCAAGTAGGGTAGTGCGAACCTCAGTATATGGCGTTGCTGGCATTAGGGATCAATCACAAGACGGCTCCGGTCGAGGTACGGGAGCGCGTGTCTTTCGCTCCCGAGCAGCTCGGCGAGGCGATGAGTGCTGCCCGTGACCACGCCAGCCTGCAGGAAGTGGCGATTCTCTCCACCTGCAACCGTACCGAACTCTACTGCGCCACCGATCTGACCGATATCCGCCTGGTGCTGGAGTGGATCGGCCGATACCACGGTCTTGACCCCGCCGAGCTGGAAAAGTGCAGCTATATCTATCGCGACGAAGAAGCGGTACGCCACATGATGCGCGTGGCCAGCGGACTGGATTCGCTGGTGCTGGGCGAACCGCAGATTCTCGGTCAGCTGAAGAGCGCGTTTAGCGTCTCCCAGCAGGCCGGTATGGTCGGTGCGGAACTCGGGCGCCTGTTCCAACATACCTTCTCCATCGCCAAGCAGGTGCGTACCGAAACCGCCATCGGCCAGAACCCCGTGTCTGTCGCTTACGCAGCGGTGAGTCTGGCGGAGCACATATTCGCAGATCTGGGCGAGAGCCATGCCCTGCTGATCGGCGCCGGTGAAACGATCGAGCTGGTGGCCCGTCACCTGAAACAGGCGGGTGTGCGCTCGATCACCGTAGCCAACCGGACGCTGGCGCGGGCACACGCCCTGGCTGACGAGGTGAACGGCGAGGCGATTGAACTCTCGGCCATGCCCGACGCGCTGCCCAAGGCTGATATTCTGATCTCATCTACTGCCAGCCAGCTGCCGATTCTTGGCAAGGGCGCGGTGGAAACGGCGCTGAAAAAGCGTAAGCACCGGCCCATGTTCATGGTCGATATTGCTGTCCCCCGGGATATCGAACCCCAGGTGGCGGAGCTTGATGATGTCTACCTTTATACTGTCGATGACCTGACCGAGGTGATCGAGGAAAACCAGCGTAACCGCGAATCCGCGGCCGCCGATGCGGAAGCGATTATCGAAGCGGGCGCTCATGCATTCCTCAGCCGCCTGCGCGAGCTCGAAGCGGTTGATACGCTCACTGCGCTGCGTGAGCAGGGCCAGGCGATCTGTGACAACGAGCTGGAAAAAGCGATGAAGCAGCTGGCGCAGGGGCGTGATGCCGAACAGGTGCTGCAGCAGCTGGCTCGCGGAATTACCAACAAGATGCTGCACCAGCCTACGGTGCAGCTGCGCAAGGCCTCCGCCGAAGGGCGTACCGATCTGGCGGGGCTGGTTCAGGAACTCTACCAGCTCAGCCCTCCCGCCGAACGCGATAACTGACAGGCTCCGTTAGATGAAAGACTCGATTCAGACCAAGCTCGAGAAGCTTAGTGATCGTTACGAGGAACTTGCTGCTCTGCTCAGCGAGCCCGAGGTGATCAACGATCAGAACCGGTTTCGTGATTACTCCCGTGAGTATTCTGAGCTGGAAGCTGTCGTAAAGGCGTTTGGCGACTGGAACCAGGCGCAGGAAAACCTCGCTGAAGCACAGCTGATGCTGGAGGATTCCGATCCCGATCTTCGCGAAATGGCGAAGGAGGAGATCGATGCGGCGAAGGAGCAGATCGAGACGCTGGAAGCTGAACTGCAGATCCTGCTGCTGCCGAAAGATCCCAATGACGGTCGCAACGTCTTTCTCGAAGTCCGCGCCGGCACCGGCGGTGACGAGGCGGCGATCTTCGCCGGTGACCTGTTCCGCATGTATTCCCGTTACGCTGAACAGCATGGCTGGCGCGTTGAAGTGATCAGCGCCAGTGAGGGTGAGCACGGCGGTTATAAAGAGATTATTACCCGGGTGGCCGGTGATGCGGTCTATTCGCGGTTGAAGTTTGAGTCCGGCGCACACCGCGTACAGCGTGTGCCGGAGACTGAATCCCAGGGACGCATCCACACCTCTGCCTGTACCGTGGCAGTGATGCCGGAGATGGATGAGGCGGCGGCTGTCGAGATCAACAAGGCCGATCTGCGCGTGGATACCTTCCGTGCCTCCGGCGCCGGTGGTCAGCACGTCAACAAAACCGACTCCGCGATCCGTATTACTCATATTCCCACCGGTGTGGTGGTGGAGTGTCAGGAAGAGCGTTCCCAGCACAAGAACCGCGCCAAGGCGATGGGGCTGCTGGCGTCGCGTCTGCAGCAGGCGGAGATGGACAAGCACAACGCGGCGCAGGCCAGCACCCGCAAAAGCCTGGTGGGTTCCGGTGATCGTTCCGAGCGTATCCGTACCTACAACTTCCCCCAGGGACGTGTCACCGATCACCGTATCAACCTGACGCTCTATAAGCTCAGCGAAGTGATGCAGGGCGATCTGGATTCAGTGATCGGACCGCTGCTGCAGGAGCATCAGGCGGAACAGCTGGGTGAACTTTCGGCCGAGGGCTGAATATGAGCGATCCTTCATCTCCTTTGTCGATCGAGGCGGCGCTCGGCCTGGGCGCCTCCCGTATCGATTCCGACACCGCCCGTCTCGACACGGAGCTGCTGCTTTGTCATCTGCTCGATAAACCGCGCAGCTACCTGTTTACCTGGCCGGACAAGGAACTGACCGTCGCGCAGCGCGACGAGTTTCTCGTGCTGCTGGAGCGTCGGGTGGCCGGTGAGCCGGTGGCGCACCTGACCGGCCTGCGCGATTTCTGGACCCTGACCCTGGAAGTCAGCCCCGATACGCTGATTCCACGGGGCGATACCGAAACCCTGGTGGAGGCCGCGCTGGTGCTGTTGCCGGATGGTGCCTTCCGGGTGGCCGATCTGGGCACGGGTACCGGCGCCATCGCCCTGGCTCTGGCCAGCGAACGACCGCACTGGCAGGTGCAGGCCTGTGATCGTGTGGAAGCCGCCGCCGAACTGGCGCGGCGTAACCAGACCCGAAATGCGGTACCGAACGTGGAAATCCTCACCGGCAGCTGGTGTGAACCACTGCATGGCGAGTTCGATATGATTGTCTCCAACCCGCCCTATATAGAGGCTGATGACCCGCATCTGAGCCAGGGCGATGTGCGTTATGAGCCACTGTCGGCGCTGGTAGCTGCCGAGTCCGGTCTTGCCGATATCCGCCTGATCGCTGACCAGTGCCGAACCCGTCTCAAGTCCGGTGGCTGGCTATTGCTGGAACACGGCTACAATCAGGCAGAGGCGGTAGAGCGACTGCTGGTTGCTAGCGGTTATGACAAGATCGAACTGATCCGTGATCTGGCCGGCCAGCCACGCGTGACAAAGGCGCGCTGGCCCGGCTGAATCTATCCCTGCGCCCAACGCTTGAAACAGGACAGGAGTGAACAGGTGTTATCCGATGAACAACTGCTGAGATACAGCCGTCAGGTCATGCTGCCGGAAGTGGAGATCGACGGACAGGAAGCTTGGCTCAACAGCCGGGTGCTGATCGTGGGGCTTGGCGGGCTGGGTAGCCCCGCCGCTATCTACCTGGCATCGGCAGGTGTGGGTCACCTGGTGCTGGTGGACGATGATGTTGTGGATATTACCAACCTGCAGCGTCAGATAGTGCATACCAGTGACCGGGTCGGTGAGTCCAAGGTGGAGTCTGCACGCAAAACCCTGCAGGCGCTGAATCCCGAGATCCGAATCGATACCCTGGCCACTCGGCTGGAGGGCGAGGCCCTGACCGAGCAGGTGGAAGCGGCGGATCTGGTGCTCGATTGCTCCGATAACTTCACCACTCGCTTTGCCCTAAACCGGGTTTGTGTGGCCACTGGTACGCCGCTGGTATCTGGTGCGGCGATCCGTTTCGACGGTCAGATCAGCGTGTTCGACTCCCGCGTGGAGGGCGCCCCTTGCTATCAGTGCCTTTACGCCGAGGGCGAGGACGAAGAGCTAAGTTGTTCTGAATCAGGCGTTTTTGCGCCGTTGGTAGGTATAGTGGGAACGACACAGGCCGCTGAAGCGTTGAAGGTGTTGGCCGGTATCGGTGAACCGCTGGTAGGTAAGCTTTTGATGCTCGATGCCCGTCGTATGGAGTGGCGTAACCTCAAGCTCAGACCGGACCCATCTTGCCCGGTATGCAGTGCAAAGAGTACTGCCAGATAACCGATAGGGAGCGCGATCATGAGTAACGACAAAGCACTGATCGAACGACTGCAACATGAAGTCCGTATGATCGCCCTGGTAGGTGCCAGCAATAAGCCGCATCGGGCCAGCCATCGGGTGATGGAGTTTCTACTGCGCCAGGGTTACACCGTGGTGCCGGTGAACCCCAGGCTGGCAGGTCAGAACCTGCTCGGTTGTCCCGTGGTCGCCAGTCTTGCCGATATTGCCGGCACCATCGATATGGTGGATATCTTCCGTAACTCCGAAGACGCCGGTGCGGTGGTCGATGAAGCGATCGCCGCAGGCGCCAAGTCGGTCTGGATGCAGCTCGGCGTGATTAATGAGGCCGCCGCAGAGCGCGCGCGAACGGCGGGGCTCGACGTGGTGATGGATCGCTGCCCGGCGATCGAGTGGCACTGATTCACGCTGGCTGTAAGTGATTAGCAGTTCCGGCGATTGAGTGCCGGATAAATCCTGTTGTAGAAAAAGGATCTTTCATGCCTCCCTCAAATAAAAGTCCCTCCGACCTGCGGCTGGCTCCGGCGCTGGTTGCGCTGGGATTGGGTACTCTCGTCTATTTCCTGCCTCAGCCCGAGATGGTCAGTGACCAGGGTTGGCTGATGCTGGCGATCTTTATCGGCACCATCGCGGCGATCATCGGCAAGGCGATGTCGATTGGTGCGATCTCCATTGTGGCGATCGCCCTGGTGGCCGCCACCGGCGTGACCAGTGACAACCCGGGCACCGCGATCAAAGACGCGCTGAGCAGCTTTTCCAGCCCGCTCATCTGGTTGATCGCTATTGCCGTGATGATCTCCCGTGGCCTGATCAACAGCGGTCTAGGTGCGCGAATCGGCTATCACTTTATCGCCCTGACCGGGCGCAGCACCCTGGGTATAGGTTACGGGCTGGCGCTCTCGGAGCTGACGCTGGCACCGGTGACACCGAGTAACACCGCCCGTGGCGGCGGTATCATGCATCCGATCATGCGCTCCATCTCGAAAAGCTTTGGCTCCTCTCCTGCGGAGGGGACAGAGAGCAAAATCGGCAAATACCTGGCGCTGGTGAACTACCACAGCAACCCGATCACCTCGGCGATGTTTGTTACCGCCACCGCCCCTAACCCACTGACCGTTAAATTGGTGGCCGATGCCACCGGGGCCCAGATCGATCTGACCTGGACCACCTGGGCGCTGGCGATGCTGCTGCCCGGACTGGCCGCCATCGCCCTGATGCCGCTGGTGCTTTACTGGCTCTATCCGCCTCAGGTCCGCAAAACACCGGACGCGCGCCGCTTCGCCAAAGATAAGCTGGCCGAGCTGGGGCCGGTCAGCCGCGATGAAAAGCTGATGCTCGCGGTGTTCCTGCTGCTGCTGGTGTTCTGGGCGGATCTGCCGGCCTGGCTGCTGGGCGAGAGTTTCAAGCTGAATGCCACCACCACCGCATTCCTTGGGCTGTCGATGCTGTTGTTGACCGGTGTGCTGCACTGGAAAGATATCCTCGAGGAGAAGAACGCCTGGGATACGCTGATCTGGTTTGGCGCCCTGGTGATGATGGCAACCCAGTTGAACAAACTGGGTGTGATCGACTGGTTCTCACACAGCGTTCAGCAGTGGATTACCGATACCGGCATGGGCTGGCCGCTGGCCAGTGTGCTGATTGTCGCTATCTTCCTCTATTCGCACTACTTCTTCGCCAGCACCACAGCACACATCACCGCGATGATGGGGGCCTTCCTGACCGTGGGGCTGAGCCTGGGCGTACCGAGTATGCCGTTTGTGCTGATGATGGCCGCGGCCTCATCGATCATGATGACCCTGACCCATTACGCCACCGGTACTTCACCGGTGATCTTCGGCTCCGGTTACCTGACCCTGGGTGAGTGGTGGCGCGCCGGCTTCGTGATGAGCCTTGTGAACCTGCTGGTCTGGGCTGTGGTGGGGATTCTCTGGTGGAAGCTGCTGGGCTATTGGTAAAAAGCTATTGGTAAAAGGGGATTGGTAAATAGCCGGACAGACTTGCCGCTCTGAACGCTGGGGCTTAGCGCCCCAGCATCATTTCACGGATCTTTTTGTCATCGGCGCAGCGACGGGCGTAGGCGCGTAGTTCGTCACTGCACTGGATACCGCTCAGGTCTCCGGGTAGCGGTGCGCCGGAGCTGATCAGAAAGTTAAGCGTGGCCTGGTCTTCGCGCTCCATTGAACGGATCACCAGTATCTCGGCCTGTTCCAACGTTGCGCCGTGCTGGGTGAGCCGGCTCAGGTGCAGCATCAGCGTCTGCTGCTCACAGTGCTCGAAGCACCACTCCAGCAGGCTGCGCTCTTCGTGGCTGATATTGGCATCAAACCCGGATTGCAGCATTGCAGTGATCAGGGCCAGGCTCTCGTCTGGATGTTGCAGCGCGTGCAGCAGGTAGGGCGTGTCATCAGCGTCCCGCTGGGCATGCTGCGGCAGCTGCTCCATTACCCAGCGCAGCGATGCTGCCTGTCCAGCCTGTAAGGCGAGCTCCAGTGCATTGAAGTTATCGGCCAGCGGCTCGGTCAGTTGTTCTGGCGTGAACTTGCCGGCCAGTTTGTTCAGCGTTTCCCTGTTGCCGCTGCGCAGCGCATTTACCAGTTTGGCAGTCCGTGCATCTTTAAAAATCTTCAGCATGTCTCAGCCCCTGTTTCTCGGCGATCAGATAATGCCGATAAAGCGCACGATGAAGATGCCGGTGCTCAGCGTCACCACCGAACCCAGCGTGGTGGTCAGGATGATATTGGCGGCGAGCTGGGCGTTGGCGCCCATCGCCTTGGCCATGACGAAGCCGGCGGCGGCGCTCGGGCAGCCGAACAGCACCATCAGCATCACCATGTCCTGACCGGAGAAGCCGAACAGCCAGGCCAGGGGCACCAGCACCAGTGGCAGCAGCACCAGCTTGGTCAGGGTTGCCCAGAAGGCTGATCCCGAGGTGCTTTTCAAACTCTTCATATTGAGTGAGCCACCGATGGTCAGCAGCGCCAGCGGCAGGGTGATATCGGCAAAATAACGTGCAGTGCGTTCAGCGATATGCGGCAGTTCCAGGCCGAAATAGGAGAAGGGCAGGGCGATGATTACCGCGATAATCAGCGGGTTGCGGATAATCTGGTAGGCAGTTTTCATCACATCCAGACCGCCGCTTTTCTGCAGCGGTACGGTCAGGCAGATGATCGCCAGCACGTTATACATAGGGATCACCAGCGCCAGGATCAGCGAACCCTCCGCAAGCCCCGCCTGGCCAAACAGGTTGAAGCTGATCGCCAGCCCGAGAATGCCGTAGTTACTTCGAAACGCGCCCTGAATGAACGAGGCAAGGTCCTCCGGCGAGTCGATCCAGCGTTTTCCGAGCCACCAGATCAGGCCGAAAGAGATCAGTGTGGTGATAAAGACAAACAGCAACATCGCCGGGTTGAACGTGGCGTGGTAATCCATCCGTGCAATGGAGAGAAACACCAGCGTCGGCAGAGTGACGGTGAAAACGAAGCGGGAACCCACATTCACGAAGTTTTCGTTGAATACTCCGACCCTGACCAGTAAATAACCGATGAACATGATCAGGAAGATGGGCGCGACGATATTGCCGGTGAAGGCGAGAGTCTGGAGGTAGAGTTCCAACGCTAATCCCTTAGAAGCAGAGAGAGGGGTAATAAGTGTACCCGAATCGGCTCTCTCTTATCAGTCTGCACTTGGCAACAGCGGGATCAGCGGACAGAGACTTGGCGCTGCAACGGTGGTTTGTTTTGCCGCTTTTTATCGATGTGGTTTTTCATCGATGTAGCTTTTCAGCGGTGCAGTTTTGGATAGTCAAACCACTGGCTGGTACCGCAGCTTTCGGCCAGTTCGCTCCAGCTCAGTACGTTGAGAATCAGGTGCTGTACACAGGAGGTGGGGAAGTGTGGCAGCGGGGTGCCGCTGAGGTAGGCGCCGAGCTCAGCGATGCCTGGATTATGACCCACCAGCATCAGGCGAGAGTGTGAATCTGACTGCCCCTGCAACAGGTTCAGCAGTGTTTCCCAGCAGGCTTCATACATCTCCGGCACATCCTTGCAGTGGGATGCCGGTAGCAACAGGCAGGAGCTGAGCTCCTGGGCCGTCAGGGTGGTGCGCAGCGCGCTGCTGTAGAGCAGCAGATCGGGAATCAGCTCCTTGGCCCGCACCCGCTCAGCCATGGCGGGAAGGTCACGTTGGCCGCGTGGATTCAGCGGACGCTCGAAATCCGAAAGCTGGGGATTCTCCCAGCTCGATTTGGCGTGGCGGATCAGGGTTAACTGCTTCATGCGGGCGCTCTCCGGGAAGGCTTAGCCCCTGAAGTATTGACTGCGATAGGTGTAAAGGCAATTCAGCGCGTTGAACCCAATCGCCGTAGCGAGTTAAGCGAGCCGCCGAAGAAGAACAGACCCAGCCCCATCAGCACCAGAGCAGAGCCCAGATAAAGCTGTTCGCTCAGAGGCTCATCGTTAAGTAGATGCCCAAGGAATAGCGCAAATACCGGTGTAATCAAGGTTACCAGCGCTACGGTGCTGGCGCTCAGGTGCTTGAGCACGAAGTAGTAAGAGACAAAACCCAGCAGCGAGCCGATCAGCGCCAGGTAGATAATTGACCAGAATGAGCGTGACGCGGGATCCAGTGGTTGCCAGTCACCGCCGATCAGCAGCCAGGTGACCAGATAGCAGGGAATCGAAAGCATCAGGGCACCAACGGTTTGTGCCAGCGGATCCAGCTGCGCCCGCTGCTGTTTGACCAGCACACCGCTGAGGCTGAACAGACTCACACCCAGTAGCAGTAGCAGAACGCCGGGCAGACTGCCGGGGCCAAGCGCCACATCGTCCATGAAAATCACGGCAAGACCGGCCAGTGCCAGCGCGCAGGCGAGCCAGCGATAGAAGGGAAAATGCTCGCTGCGGAACAGCACCCGGGCAAACAGGGCCGAGAGTATCGGCGCGAGGCCAAAGAGGACAGAGATCAGGCCAGAGGGCACATAGCGTGCAGCCAGATAGACACTGCACATGGCGCCGTAAACCCCCAGTGTGGCGCAGAGATAGGAGCGAAACGCCTTGGCGTTCAGCGGCAGAGGTACTCGCCGTGCCGCCAGCAGCAGAAGGCCGGCGGCGGCCGCCAGCGCCATTCTCAGTCCCGCCGCGATGATCGGATCCACGGTTTCGCCGCTCCAGGCGATCGTCAGAGGCGAGGTGGACCAGATGACGACAACGGTGAGGTAAGCGGCGGGTATCAGCAACGGAGTATCCTTTCCAGTTAGCGCAGAAACAGAAAGACCGCATCAAGAATGCGGCCCTTCGTGCTTTCAGGGGAGTTGAGCCTGCGAACGGCTAAGGGGAGCAATCTCCGCAGCGTCGCTTCAGCCAGTAATCCACAGACAGGGTACCAGCACCGCGCATCATCAGGAATAGCAGGCCGGTGGCCCAGATGCCGTGGGTCGGGTAAGCGCCGGGGTAGACGAACAGCTGAATCGTCAGCGTCATGATCAGCAGGGCAAGTGCCGAAAAGCGGGTGGCAAGGCCCAGCAGTAACAGCACCGGGAACAGGTGCTCAGCAGTCGTGGCCAGGGTTGCAGCGAGTTCCACGGGAATCAGCGGCAGGGCGTACTCCTCCCTGAACAGATAGAGCGTTGAACCGGCAAAACGGGGCCAGCCCAGTTCGACCGTACCGTCGATGATATTCAGCGCGAACCCTTCTACTTTCGTCTGCCCGGAGATCCAGAAGATCGCGGCCAGGGAAAACCGTGCCAGCAGCTGAACCAGATTTTCAGGAATACGGCCGAGCAGTGTATTGGCTTTGCAGATCAGACCGATCAATGAGTTGGAGGCTGAACTGTTCATGGTTTATTCCTCCTCGAATAGCGCTATGCCGGTAATTGCGCCTTTTTGCACCAGCAACTCCAGGGTTGGGCCAAGCGGGGGGTTGCGCAGCGGCTCACCGGCCATGCAGCGGTCGATAAAATCGGCGCTCTCATGGCTCAGCGGGATGGTTTCCACTTCCAGCTCAGGTCTCAGGATCAGCGCCTGCTCCGGTGTGTTTGGGTCTATGTTGGCCAGTTTTGCCAGCCCCTGGTGAGCAGCCCATATAGAGACTGCGGCATAGCGGCTTTTGAACAGGGCTAAGGATGGATGAAAAAACAGCTTGAAAGGTATGCAGCCGGTCTCGTTGGACAGTGCTTTTTTGACCACTGTAGATAAGTGCTTACTATCAGCAGAGTTCGCGTCAGCGGCGTGGAGAGATTGGAGCCTTAACCACTCCAGCTGCGCCACGTCACTGAGATAGGGAAGAGTAGCGGCGGGCTCAAAATCTGCAATAAACGCGGGAAAGCGTTCGCCGTAATGGGCCAGTACCGGTGAGGCGGGCAGGTTGGCGGGATCGCGCAGAAACTCCCGCGCCATGGCCCGAAAGAACGGCTCTCCAACCAGCTGTTTCACCACATCGAAGCAGTTGGCCAGTGCATCGATCAGCGAAACGATGACATTGTTGCGATATACGTCGAAGCGTTTGCTGCCGGTCTCTGAGTCCCAGGCAGAGACGCCATCAGGCGGTGCAAGCTCCGGGTTCAGTAGTGCGTGCTGAAATCGACTGTCGCTGTTCGCTTTAATATCCATTACGCCACCTCCCGCGAAATCGCCTGGAGCCTGCGCGCGGCGTTCTGTGCCTCAGCCACCAGGATCGTCAGGGGAGGCAGGTTGGCATCGCGCTCGATCAGCGTGGCCACCGCGCCGGTTTGCTCTAATGCATAGTCGTAAAGTTTCCACACCGCCTCAGCCACCGGTGCATCATGGCTATCGATCAGCAGCGGTGCGCCCTGGGAGTCGCTGTCGCGAGCGAATCCGGCAAGGTGTATTTCGCCGACCCGGTGGCAGGGCAGAGCGTCGATATAGGCGTGGCTGCTGAAGCCGTGGTTGATGGCGCTGACATAGACGTTATTCACATCCAGTAGCAGGCCGCAGCCGGTGCGACGGATCACCTCGGCAATAAATTCAGGTTCGGTGTAACTGGAGTCGCGATACTGGAGATAGGTTGCCGGGTTTTCCAGCAACATCTGTATGCCGAGTTTTTCCTGCACTCTGTCCACGTGATCGCAGACGTTCTCTAAGCGTTCCGGCGTGTAGGGGAGCGGCAACAGGTCATTCATGAACTGGCCGTTGTGGCTCGACCAGGCCAGGTGCTCGGAAAAACGCTCAGGCTGATGTCGCGCTATCAGTGTTTTAAGCCGTTCCAGATGGGCCTCATCAAGCGGCTCGCTGCCGCCGATGGAAAGTCCCACGCCATGAACTGACAGTGCATAGTGTTCGTGTATCCGCTGCAGATAGTGATGCATGGGGCCACCTGCCACCATGTAGTTTTCGGCATGGACTTCGACAAAACCCAATTTCGGGCGGGTCTCAAGCAGCGGCTGAAAGTGCTCCGGCTTCAGCCCTATGCCTGCGCCAGAGGGCAGGCCGGCGGGAGGTTTGTATGGGCCTGTTTGACTGTGTTGATCGCTTTTCATCGTTAAACCTCCCGCTGGCGCTACTGGTCAGTTCCTTAAGACATCTTTTCTTCAAAGGCTTCGAGCTGGCCCATGCCTGTGGGTGAGGTGGTGGATTCCATCTCGGTGCAGGTACCGGCGGGAACCATTTTCCAGGCGTTACCCTGGTGGTCCTTTTTCGCGGTGCCTGCGCAGGAGGTACCGGGGCCCGCCTTACAGTCGTTCTGCCCCTTCAGGGAGACGCCGTAGCATTTCTCCATATCGGCAGCGGTGGCCGGCAGGGAGGTCAGGCTGACGGCGGTACCCAGAGCCAGTGCAAGTGTCGTAGAGGTGGTAGTCTTCATAGACATGATTGTTCTCCGATTTGTTGGGTGCGTTGGCTGAAGCAGCCGTTTTATCGAGAAGAGAAACAGCTACTTCCCTTCTTGCTGCGATAGTCGACGGCGAAACGCATTCCTTACACGGAAAACGAAAAAAAATTTGCGAGTGTTTTTCAGCTGATCAAGGGCGGTTGCCGCCGCCCTCGCTCTATCTAAGTGGGTCGAACGCTAGGCAGGCGAAGCCCCCGGATCGGTAGGCAGCTTCATAAGGTGGGCGAGGCTGGCGCTGCTATCATCGGCGGGCTGTTCGAAGAGACGGCCAAAGTGCTCGATCCGGCCGGTATAGCCCAGCAGACGCAGGCTGTGCCAGGCGATTGCCTGGTTGCTGCTGACCACCGGCTTGCCGAGGCGGGTCTCGATCGCTTCGATCGCGAGAGAGGCGCGCAGGGCGGTGCAGGAGATAAACAGCAGGTCCGCCAGGGGATCGCAGGCGGCCACGGCGGCATCGGCAATATCCAGTGGGGAAACGCCGGTGACCAGGCGGTCATCGGTGAAGCCAAGACCCGCGACGCTGAGCACCTCGAAGCCCCGCGCGGTGAACTGGTCCGCCAGCTGCAGATTCACATCCTCGGTATAGGGCGTGAGTAGAGAGATCCGGCTGGCCCCCAGGGCGCGACAGCCTTCAATCCCTGCCTGCAGTGGCGTGGTGACCGGAACCCCCGGGCGCGCCAGTCTGATCAGGTCCTCTATTCTGTCCTGGCCGATCGCCAGGGTGCCAGCGGTACAGCCATAGACCATCACATCCAGCTTTATACCGGGCAGGATCAGTTCCGCTGCACCGGTGATACCGGGCGCCATGGCGCGCAGATTCTCCAGCGTCATCGGATTGTGGTTGGCGACGCGGCTGGTAAACAGCTCGACGCCGGCGGGATAGAAGCGGCGCAGGTCCTGTTCGCTGTTGAAGTCGGTGGACAGGGCCACCAAGCCGATACGGCCCAGCGGGGCGATATCGTCCAGGGGACGTGAAGGCTCAAGCAGCTGGCTTATCATGACGTTCTCCCGCTTGTTGAATGGCGTGAAGCGTTAACAGATATGAGCAATTGCCGTGCCGTGACCGGTTAGGGCTTCCCGTTCAGAGACGGGAATAGGGAAGAGTTGTATAAAAAATAGACTAAAGATTTGAATCCCGGTTCCTTTTATCGATACCGGCTCAGTGGATTCTTAGCAGAGTCGAGGAAAGCGCAGGGTTGATGCGGCTGTTCAGATGATGAAGTGCCCGAATCTGGTGCTTTTGCGCGCTTAAACAGAGTCGCTTAAGGCTCGCGATCGGAGGGTAAAACGATAAAAGGCGCCCGCAGGCGCCTGTCCAAAACCGGTCGAGTCAGTCCGGTTTCTTGTCTTTATCCTTGTCCGCTTCAGCGTCAGTTTTTTCGTCGGCGCCTGGCTCCGTTGCTTCCGGTTGCTCCGCATTGGTGGCGGGTTTTTCCGCCGCTGGCGCTTCTCCCTGATCACTGTCTGGTGCTTGAGCGGCTTCCCCGGCCTTGCGCTTTTCCTCCCAGTAGCTGGAATCGCGCTCTTCCATGCCGATCATTTCGCCGCCCACTTCGATCTCTTCACTGGTGGCGGAAGGCTCGGGCTCTTTCTCCTCGTCTTTCTCTTCGCTGGCGTCGTCGCCCCAGGCTTCAACCCACTCTTCCGGGAAGATATCTTCCACGGAGGTTTCGTTTTCCTCCTCGGTTTCATAGCGCGGGTCAAACTCGGAGGAAAGCTGGGTCTCCGGCATGGTTGCCACGTAATGCTCCTGGGCGGTAATCGGCAGCGGCGGCATCCGTTTCTGACGATAACGAACGTAGCTGGCCAGCGTGACAAGCAGCACAGCAAAGCCCACAAACATGGTTTCCGGTGCAAACGCTTCCATCAGCATCGAGCTGCCGATCGGACCAATGATACTGCCCACACCGTAGCAGAGCATCAGTGCTGAGCTGGCCGCGACCCTGGCGCTGGCATCGATGCGGTCGTGGGTGAGCGCCACGGCTACCGAGTTAACCAGTGACAGCATGCCGAGCAGCACGGCAGCGGGTACGACACGGATCAGGAACGACATATCGACGCTGAGCGCCACGGCCAGACTGAGGAAAGCCGCCGTCAGGGTGATGACCAGCATCACCTGGCTGCGTTGAACCCGGTCACAGATCCAGCCCACCGGCCAGGCCAGCAGCAGCGCGAGCAGCACGGAGGCGGTCATCAATTGAGACACCTCCTTGACGCTCATGTTGGTCAGGCTGCCGAACAGTGGCACCAGCGAGTAATACGCCCCGAGCATGATGCCGCCGGTAAACGCGCAGGTGAGCCCGAGCGGTGCCTCACGATATAGCGTCAGCAGCGACATTTTCGGACCGGGTTCGATATGCGGTGACTGCATGCGTGACAGACAGAGCGGGATGATCGCCGCCAGCAGTACCAGTGCAGCACCGGTGAACGGCACCGAGCTCAGCGGTTCGCTGTAGCCCACCGTCATCTGGGCCAGGGTGGAAGAACCGTAGGCGGCCACCTGATAGAGCGCGAACAGCGTGCCGCGGTTGTTGTTGGAGGCAACCGCACTGAACCAGCTTTCGATGATCACGTAGAGACCGGCCGCGGTGATACCGCCGACAAAACGCAGGGTGGCCCAGAAGTAGACCGAATCCATGAGCGGATAGCTCATCGACGCCATGGCGGTCAGTGCGGCCATGGCGGCAAAGGTGCGGATGTGTCCGACCTTGGCCACCAGGTGGGTGGCGTAGTGGGAGCCGATGGCAAAACCGATGGAGTAGCAAACCATGATGAAACCGACCTGGGTCGGCGGCACGCCCTCGGCACCGAGTCGGACACCCAAGTAGGTGAGCAGGTAGGCATTGCCGCCGATTACCAGTGCCAGGCTGATAAAGAGGGCCGAAAGGGAGATAATGATCAGTCGCACGATTTGACTCCATCCATACAGCAAATCTCCGGCCCGCCGAATGCCATGCCGGTGTCCAACGAAATCGTTTCCAGGAAGCTAGGTGTTACCTGATAGTGGAACCCGCCTGAGCGTTGCAGCGGCGGTCCCCAGCTTCTTAGTCTAGCAACTTGCACTCTGGTTAAAAGTGGCAATATGGCCAGAGAATAAAAAGAGCAGGTCGGATCAATGAAAACGGATCCAACCCACTGAGGTGACCAGGGGCTGGATCTCGAGTTCACCCGCTTAGCCGCCGAGGTATGCTTTGCTGACGGCATCATCCTGAAGCAGGGCGGCGCCGGTATCGCTCATCACGACCCGACCGTTCTCAAGCACATAACCACGGTCGGCGATCTTAAGCGCCTGGTGCGCGTTCTGTTCCACCAGAAAGATGGTGACACCCTCATCACGTAGTTGTTCGATGATCTCGAATATCTGCTGGATGATGATCGGTGCCAGGCCCAGCGAAGGCTCATCGAGCAGCAGCAGACGTGGATGACTCATCAGCGCGCGGCCGATCGCCAGCATCTGCTGCTCGCCACCGGACATGGTGCCGCCGCGCTGGTGGTAGCGCTCCTTCAGGCGGGGGAACAGCTCCAGCACGTGGTCGCGTTGCGCCTCGTAAGCGGCCTTGTCGCTGAAGTAGGCGCCCATGTGCAGGTTTTCCGCCACGGTAAGGCCCGGGAAGATGCGGCGGCCTTCAGGTACGACCGCCAGCCCCTTGCGCATGATCACCGAGGTGGGCTGCTTTTCGATCGCCTCACCCTCGAACTCGATGCTGCCGGAGGAGGCCTGGGGCGAGCCGCAGACGGTCATCATCAGCGTGGTTTTACCGGCGCCGTTGGCACCGATCAGAGTAACGATCTCACCCTGGTTTACCTCGATGGAAACATCGTGCAGCGCCTGGATCTGGCCGTAGTGAGTGTTTACATTTCTGAGTGTCAGCATGCTCAGCTCTCCCCCAGATAGGCTTTGATGACTTCAGGGTTGCTCTTGATCTCATCCGGCATGCCATCGGCCAGCGGCGTGCCCTGGGCGATCACGTAGATGTGATCGGAGATACCCATCACCAGGCTCATATCGTGTTCGATCAGCAGCACGGAGATTTCGTGCTCGTCGCGCAGCCGGATGATCAGCTCGTCGAGCTCCTTGGTCTCTTTCGGGTTGAGGCCCGCCGCCGGTTCGTCGAGCAGGAGCAGCTCCGGCTGGGTCGACATGCAGCGGGCGATCTCCAGCTTGCGCTGCTGACCGTAGGCGAGATAACCGGCCTCACGGTTGGCGTGCTCCAGCAGATTGACCTCCTCCAGCCAGTAGATCGCGCGGTCCATCGCTTCCTTTTCCAGGCGGCGGTAGGCCGGCGTTTTGAACATACCGGAGAACAGGTTGGTGTTCAGATGGCGATGCTGGGCCACCAGCATGTTCTCTATCACCGTCATCCGCTTGAACAGACGCACGTGCTGGAAGGTACGCACCAGCCCCTTGCGGGAGATCTGGAAATCCTTCAGTCCGGCCAGCTGCTGGCCGTTGAACAGCACACTGCCGTCGGTGGGGATATAAAACCCCGACAGGCAGTTGAACACCGTGGTTTTGCCGGCCCCGTTGGGGCCGATGATGGAGACAATCTGACGGTTCTTGACCTTCAGATTGACCTCGTTGACCGCAAGCAGACCACCGAAGCGCATGGTCAGCTCGTTAACATCAAGCAGTAACTGACTCATTGTTGTTTCAACTCCAGGTGGGGACGCTTCATCGGTACCAGTCCCTGAGGACGCCAGCGCATCATCAGCACCATCAGCAGGCCGAACATCAGCATTCGATACTCGGAGAACTCACGGGCCAGCTCCGGCAGAATCGTCATCACGATGGCCGCACAAATTACGCCCACCTGGGAGCCCATGCCGCCGAGTACCACGATCGCCAGGATGATCGCCGACTCGATAAAGATGAACGATTCGGGGCTGATAAAGCCCTGACGTGCGGCGAAGAAGCAGCCGGCAAAACCTGCGGTGGAAGCACCCAGCGTAAAAGCGGACAGCTTGATAACCGTGCGATTAAGGCCCAGCGAGCGGCAGGCGATCTCATCCTCGCGCAGTGCTTCCCAGGCACGGCCGATAGGCATCCGCATCAGGCGGTTGATCAGGTAGACCACGATGCACACCAGCACCACGGCGATCAGATAGAGGAAAACCACCTTCTGACTGCTGTCGTAGTCGATACCGAAAAACTCGTGGAAGGTCTGACTGCCCTCGCTGGCGCGACGGCTGAACTCAAGACCAAACAGGGTTGGTTTTTCGATACCGGATATACCGTTGGGGCCACCGGTCAGATCGGTCCAGTTGTTGAGCAGAATACGGATAATTTCACCGAAGCCCAGGGTAACGATCGCCAGGTAGTCACCGCGCAGGCGAAGTACCGGAAAGCCGAGAATAAAGCCGAAGGTGGCGGCCAGCAGGGCAGCGATGGGCAGGCAGGCCCAGAAGGAGAAGCCGAAATATTCCGACAGCAGGGCGTAGGTGTAGGCGCCCACGGCGTAAAATGCCACGTAACCCAGGTCGAGTAGACCGGCCAGGCCGACCACGATGTTAAGACCCAGCCCCAGCATAATGTAGATCAGCGTCAGGGTGGCCAGATCCACGGCGCCGCGGGAGGCCATGAACGGCCAGACCAGCATCACCACCACCAGGGCCGCCAGTGCCCAGGGCTTGATGCGGCGCCACTTGGTCTCTTCCGGTTTTAGCGCGGCCAGGTTCGGCTTGGGGATGCGGCCGAAAAAGGCATCGACCTTGTCGGAGAACAGCTGCACGAAGAATACCGCCGCGATGCCGATACCTATCCAGGTCCAGCGAGTGGCGTCGGCGCCGGTAACGGTCAGTGTGGTGCCTTCGGCGCCCAGCTGCACACCGAGCATCAGGCAGGTCAGCACAAAGGTGATGCCCGCCGCGAAAATAGCGTTATACAGAGATCTGCGCATCAGACTTTCTCCACCTCCGGTTTACCCAGAATGCCTGTGGGCCGGAACAGCAGGATCAGTACCAGCAGCCCGAACGACACCACATCCTTGTATTCGGACGGGAAGTAGGCCGCAGTCAGTGCTTCGGTCACACCCAGGATCAGGCCGCCCAGCATGGCGCCGGGGATTGAGCCGATGCCACCCAGGACCGCCGCGGTGAACGCCTTGAGGCCGGCGATAAAGCCAACGAAGGGGTTAACCACACCGTAGTAGAGTCCCAACAACAGGCCGGCAATGGCCGCCAGCGCGGCGCCGATGACGAAGGTCATGGCGATGATACGGTTGGTATCGATGCCGAGCAGGTTGGTCATGCCGATATCCTCGGCACAGGCACGGCAGGCGCGTCCCATCCGCGAGCGCGAGATAAACAGGGTCAATACGGTCATGGAGATCAGCGTAACTACCCAGATCAGCAGCTGCATCCAGGAGATGGTGACCTCAAAGGTCTCCAGAGATCCGAACTCCACCAGGCTGCCGGAGATCAGCGGCGGCATCGCCACGTCGCGGGAACCCTGGGCCAGAACCACGTAGTTCTGCAGGAATATGGACATGCCGATGGCGGAGATCAGGGCGATCAGGCGGTTGGAGCCGCGCAGCGGCCGGTAGGCAACGCGCTCTATGGCCCAGCCGTAGCTGCTGGCCACCAGCATCGCCACCACCAGAGCGACAAACAGCACCGCGGGCAGGGCGATATGGCCCATCGCCAAAAGGCCCGTGATCACGATAAAAGAGATGTAGGAACCGATCATGTAGATTTCGCCGTGGGCGAAGTTGATCATTCCGATGATGCCGTAAACCATGGTGTAACCGATGGCGATCAAGGCATAGGTTGAGCCGATGGTCAGTCCGTTGATTATCTGCTGCAGAAGATAGAGGCTGGCTTCAGTCATCGAGGCTTACCAGTAAAACAGATACCCCTGGCCAAACGGCGCAGGGGTATAGGGTTTGGTTGGAAGGCGGTTCGATTACTCGGCCGCGGTCTTGGATCCGTCGGCGTGCAGTTCGTACACCAGGAAGGTGGATTCGGTCAGGTCGCCCTTGTCGTCATATTTGACGTGACCGATCGCGGTCTCGAACTCATTGGCGCTGATGTACTCGGCCATGGCCATTGGATCGGTGCTGTCGATCGCATCGATGGTGTCAGCCATGATCTGTACCGCAGCGTAGGCCGGGAATACGAACGGGCCGGTCGGGTCGAGACCCTTCTCTTCGATGGCCGCTACGCGCAGGGCGTTTTCCGGGTTTTTATCGAAGCTCTTCGGTGCGGTGGCCAGAACGCCTTCGGTGGCGTCGCCGGCGATCTTCGCCAGGTCGGAGTTGACTATGCCTTCAGGACCCATGAATTGGGCTTCAAAGCCTTTCTCCTTGCTCTGACGCAGGATCAGCCCCAGCTCCGGGTGGTAGCCGCCGTAGTAGACGAAATCCACATCGGCTTTCTGCAGCTTGGCGATCAGGGCGGAGAAGTCCTTGTCACCGGCGGTGACACCTTCAAACATCACCGGCTCGATACCGGCTTCAACCAGGGAATCACGCACAGTGGTGGCCAGGCCTTCGCCATACTGCTGTTTGTCATGGATAACCGCGACGCGTTCAGGCTTGACGGTGCCGGAGATGTAATCGGCTGCCAGCGTGCCCTGCAGGCTGTCCAGACCGATGGTACGGAAGATGGTGTCGTAGCCTTTTTCGGTGATGCTCGGCGAGGTGGAGGCCGCCGTGATCATCAGGATGCCTTCCTCGTAGTAGATATCGCTGGCCGGTTCGGTAGAGCTGGAGCAGAGGTGGCCCACCACGTGGGTGATACCATCGTTGACGATCTTGTTGGCTACGGCCACGGCCTGTTTCGGGTCGCAGGCGTCATCGTAGATCACGCCTTCCACTTCCATACCGTTGATGCCGCCGTTGGCGTTGAAGTAGTCGATCGCCGCTTCAACGCCGATCTTCTGCATATCACCGTACTGGGCAACCGGGCCGGTGGCAGGGCCAGCCAGCGCGATCTTCAGTGTTTCCGCCTGAGCGGTCCCTGCAATAGCCAGCGCTGCGGCGGTTGCCAGCAGCGTTTTGCTGAAGCCTTTCATCTTAATCGCCATGTTTCTCCCCTCTGTCCATCTTTTTCTGATCCGGTGAAGGATCGTTCAATGGTTGACTGTTATTCATCCGATATTACACAGAAGATTTTTGTCGGTACAGGCAGGTTTTCAGTAAAAATCACGTTAAATCAGTGATTATTAATCCTTGTTATGGAGCTGGTTCATCTTCTCCTGCAGTAGCTGGACGAACAGGTCCCGTGCCTTGTTGGCGCGTGATGACTTGCGCACGATAGCGCAGAGATCCAGATCGTAATGATTGCTCTGCGGGTTCAGTGCCCGCAGCTCGCCGGGCCTGGTTTCGCTGGCCACATAATATTCCGGCAGAAAACCCAGGTAGCGTCCGGAGCGGATCAGGGCCAGCCGGGTTTCATAGTAGTAAGCGGTGGCGCGCAGCTCCTTGTGTTCGATCAGGCTGGCGGCGCCCTCGTGGGGTTTGAGGCCAGCCTGGATGAACGGGTAGCTCTCGATCACCGCATCGGTGATCTGCTCATCCGGCAGCTCGTACAGCGGGTGGCTGCTGTGGCAATAGATGCGGCAGGTATCGGTGAACAGGTGCAGGTAATCCAGGCCTTCGATGCTGCGGTGCCTGGGGATAAAGCCCACTTCGGCTTCCTCGTTGATCACCATCTGTTCGATCTCGGCCATGGAAGCGACATCCACCGTGATGTAAACGTCCGGCGCCCGCTCGTTAACCTGGCTGATCAGTTCCGACAGGCCCAGGCGCGAGTCGCCGCTGACCGTATCGGAAAAGATCAGGCGCAGATCCCCCGACAGGGTCGCGTTAAGGTTGTTTACCGTGGCGCGAAACTCTTCCAGGGTGCCAAACAGGTTCTGCGCCGACTCGTAGATGATCTTGCCCTCGTCGGTGAGCGAAAAACCGGAACGGCCGCGATGGCAGAGTTTCAGATTGAGTCGCGCTTCCAGGTTGGCGATATGGATGCTGATCGTCGAGCGGGTGATGTTGAGCTCCGCCTCAGCCGCGGAAAAACCGCCGCACTGCACCACCGTGGTGAAGACGCGAAGCTGTTTTATTTCGAAGTCGCCGACCTGGCCTAGCCAGTATTTGCGTGAACTCATACCATCTGGATCCTGAAAAAGCGGAATAGCGCATCTTAGTCAAAGCCGGCCGACTACCCAATAGCCTGTTTTCTGGACTGAGGGTTTTGCTGTGGGCGGCGTAAAAGCTTGAGGCAAAGCTTGATGAGAAGTGTGGTGCAAGGTGTGATGCAAAGTTTGATGCGGATAAAACTGGGCTTTTATCGGCCAACCTTTTTCCTGTCCGGCTGTCGGGCCTAAACTGCTGCTATGGTCATTTAACCGGCCCGGCAACGACCGGCCCCCAAGACGCCAAACAAGGTTAGCACGATGAAAAACTATCAGAGCATGGATCACTTCTGGATGCCGTTCACCGCGAACAGGGCTTTCAAGAACGCGCCAAGGATTATCGAACGGGCGGAAGGTGTTTGGCTGCATAACGATCGTGGCGACAAGATCCTGGATGCTACCGCCGGTCTCTGGTGTGTCAACGCCGGTCACGGCCGCCGCCAGATCGCCGAGGCGATGGGCCAGCAGGCGATGAAGCTGGATTACACTTCACCGTTTAACCTGGGCCACGATATCGGCTTTGAATTCGCCGAGCGTCTGGTCAAATACACTCCGGAAAACCTCAACCGCGTGTTCTTTGCCAACTCTGGCTCCGAAGCGGTGGAAAGTGCTCTGAAGATCGCGCTGGCCTACCAGAATGCCCGTGGTAAAGGCGGCAAGTACCGCTTTATCGGCCGCGAAAAGGCGTATCACGGTGTTAACTTCGGCGGTATCTCCGTCGGCGGCCTGACACCTAACCGCAAAGGCTTCGGTCCGCTGCTGCCGGTTGATCACCTGCCGCACACCCTGGACCTGAGCCGCAATGCGTTTAGTAAAGGCCTGCCGGAACACGGCATTGAAAAAGCGCTGGAGCTGGAAAACCTGGTCCAGTTCCACGGCGCCGAAACTATCGCTGCCGTGATCGTCGAGCCGGTATCCGGTGCAGGTGGCGTGGTGCTGCCGCCGATCGGTTACCTGAAGAAGCTGCGTGAGATCTGTACCCGTCACGACATTCTGCTGATCTTTGATGAAGTGATCACCGGTTGGGGCCGCCTCGGTGCACCGTTCGCCTCGCAGAAGTTTGATGTCGAGCCGGACATGATCACCTCAGCCAAGGGTATTACCAACGGTGTAGCGCCGATGGGTGCGGTCTTTGTCCGTGACGAGATCTACGACACCGTGGTTAACGCGGCGCCGGAAGGCACCATCGAGTTCTTCCACGGTTACACCTACTCCGCGCACCCGGTTTCCTGTGCTGCGGGTCTGGCTACCCTGGATATTTACGAAAGCGAAGGCCTGCTGGAGCGTGCCAGCGGTGAGATCGGCGAGTACTTCGAGGCGGCACTGCACAGCCTGAAGGGCGAGCCGGGCATCGTCGATGTGCGTAACTGCGGCCTGGTGGCGGCGGTTCAGTACGCCGCGCCGGATGGCTCACTGGTGGGGCCGAAGATCATGCAGCGCTGCTACGAGAAAGGTCTGTCGGTGCGCGCCGTGGGCGACATCATCGCCTTCTCTCCGCCGCTGATCATCGAGAAAGAGCATATCGACCAGATCGTCGATACCCTCGGCTCCATCGCGCGGGAAATGTTTGCCTGAAAGAGTGACGCCGTGGTCTGAGGATCGCGACGTCGTTTAAAGCACACCCTGGTGTGGACTCCACTGTGGATTGTCACATCGTGCTATTGCCGGCCCTTCTATCGGAAGCGCCGGCTTTTTTATGATTGACCGTCGGTCAGGCGAGCCCGCGTGATTCGAGAATCCGCACGATAATCGGAATTGGGTTCATCATATGCTCGAACATCAGCTGGCGGGCGGCCTGGGCGTCGCCGGACATGAGTACGTCGATCAGCTCCCGGTGCTCTTCCTGCTTGGACTTCAGCGCCTCGCCTGAAAACACCATCTCCCTGAGCCAAAGCTGACGATAGCGCTCGGCCTGATCAAGCATGGTTTCACGCAACTCCATCAGCTTCGCTGAGCCGCAGCCGCTGGCGATGGCGTAGTGAAAAGCCTTGTGACGGTTGTCCCAAATTCCCAGCATCTCGTCGGTGTTCTGCACCTCTTTGACCCGTGACAGGGTGTGAGCGGTGGCGATCACGCCGGCTTCCCATTCATCGCCACCGCGCTGCACCGCCAGCTCGGTGATCATCGCTTCCAGCTGGGCGCGGGCGAAGTAGATATCTTTCAGTTCATCGATAGACATGGGCGCTACACGAAAACCGCGCTGGCTGATCGCCGTGACCAGGCGTTCTGAAACCAGCCGTGATAGCGCCTCACGCATGGGGCCCGCACCGATGTCATAGCGCTCCTTCAGGCCGCTCATCAGCAACTTGTCCCCGGGCTGGAACGCGCCTTCGGTGATATCCCGTTTCAGGGCGACATAGGCGAGATTTGCCAGGTTGTTCTTCTCTTCGGGTTCGGCCATGGGGTGTCCGGTATCAGTTCTGATGATGGGCGGATTATAGCGACAGGGATAAGAATGCAGCAAAAGGTGTGTTTTGTTGACGAAATTATAAAATGTAGATATTTTTACAAAACGTAAATATTGATGCTGTGTACCCCAACACAGGCACACCGATAAAAAGATCCATCTCCATACCAATGCCAACATAAAAATTATCGAGGTAGCCCCATGTCCCTAGCCGCTATGGTCTCAACTGACGCTGGAAGTGCAGCCGGTTTTACCCTGGAACCCTCCACCCAAAGCCCGCGCCTGCTGGAGCTGCGTTTTGATGCGCAGCTGGTCGAAGCTTTTCTGCAGGCGGTGGCGCACTGGCCTGTTCAGGCGCTGGAATACAAGTCGATGCTGCGTTTTCGTGTCGCCCGGATTCTGGATGAGCTGTGTAATAACGAGCTGCAGCCGCTGCTGGTGGATACGCTGGTGGATCGCAATACCGGGGCACTGATCATCACGCCTGAAGGGCTGAACCAGGTGGAGCAGGCCGAGGAGATGGTCAAGTTCACCACCGCCGTGGCGCACCTGTTTGGTCGTTCCAACTTCGATGCGATGAGCGGTCAGTACTACGCCCGCTTCGTGGTGAAGAACGAGGATAACTCCGACAGTTACCTGCGCCAGGCGCACCGCGTTATGGAGCTGCATAACGATGGCACCTACGTTGAGCAGGACACCGACTATGTACTGATGCTGAAGATCGACGAGCAGAACATGGAGGGCGGCAACTCGCTGCTGCTGCACCTGGACGACTGGGAAGACCTTGACAGATTCAGCGGCGACGAGCTGGGCAGTCGCGAAATGCGCTGGGCCGCGCCGCCGAGCAAAAACACGGCGAAAGACGTCTTCCATCCGGTTTTCGATCTGGACCGCTCCGGGCGCCCGATCATGTCCTATATCGACCAGTTCGTGCAGCCCAAAGACGATATCGAAGGCAACTGGCTGACCGATCTGTCCGAGTCGCTGGAGGGCAGCCGGTCGATCCTGTCCGTGCCTGTACCTACCGGTAGCTTCCTGCTGATCAACAACCATTTCTGGCTGCATGGCCGCGACAAGTTCACCGCTAACCCGGGGCTGCGTCGTGAACTGATGCGGCAGCGCGGTTATTTCACTCGAGCCAAAACCTTACGCAATCCCAACCAGTAATCTGGTGACGGCCAAACCAAAAACGCTAAGATCAAAGGCCACCGGCAGTGCGACCGGTGGTTTTCAGTTCGGCGCTCTTCGTGAGAACTCTTTTTAAGAACTCTTGCTAAGAACCCCTTATATGAGGAAAGAGATGTACGATTTTCTGATTATCGGCGGTGGTATCGTCGGCATGTCCACGGCGATGCAGCTGCTGGGGCGTTACCCGGATAAAAAGGTACTGGTACTGGAGAAGGAGGGCGGCCCCGCGGAGCATCAGACCGGCCATAACTCCGGTGTTATCCATGCCGGCGTCTACTACACCCCGGGCAGCCTGAAGGCGAAGTTCTGCCTGGAGGGTAATCGCGATACCAAGGTGTTCTGCCAGGAAAACGGCATCAAATACGAAGAGTGCGGCAAGCTGCTGGTGGCCACCAACGAGCTGGAGATGGAGCGGATGAAGGCGCTCTGGGAGCGAACCGAGGCCAACGGTCTGGAGCGCTACTGGCTCAATGCCGGCGAGCTGCGCGAGCGCGAGCCCAACATCACCGGTATCGGCGGTATCTTTGTGCCCTCCAGCGGTATCGTCAATTACAAGCAGGTCACCGAAGCGATGGCGCGCCGGTTTGTCGAGAAAGGTGGCGAGATCCGCTACAGCGCTGAGGTGACCGGGCTCAGCGAGTCGGCCAGCGAGGTGCGTGCCAGTACCACCCAGGGCAGCTTCAGCGGCCGTTACCTGATCTCCTGCTCAGGCCTGATGGCCGACCGGGTCGTGCGGATGCTGGGTATGGAGCCTGAATTCCGTATCTGTCCCTTCCGTGGCGAATACTACCTGCTGCCGGAAAAACATAACCGGATCGTCAATCATCTGATCTACCCGATCCCCGACCCATCGATGCCGTTCCTGGGGGTGCATCTGACCCGCATGATCGATGGCACCGTCACCGTTGGCCCCAATGCGGTGCTGGCCTGGAAGCGTGAAGGTTACCGCAAGACTGATATCTCGCTGGCCGACAGTTTTGAAACCCTGAGCTACCCGGGAATCCGCAAGGTGCTGCAGAAGAACTTCAAGCCGGGCCTGATCGAGATGAAAAACTCCCTGTTCAAGGGCGGTTACCTGAAAGAGGTGCAGAAATACTGCCCGATGGTGGAAAAGTCCGACCTCACTTCCTACCCTGCAGGCGTGCGGGCCCAAGCGGTTTCCCGCGATGGCAAGCTGGTGGATGACTTCCTGTTCGTGAAAACCCCGCGCACCATCAACGTTTGCAACGCGCCTTCGCCGGCGGCGACCTCGGCGCTACCGATCGGTCGTTACATCATCGCCGAGGCGAGCAGTCAATTTGATCTCTGAGGTCGCAGCGCCTGAATAGCGGGGGATGCGTCGAAAAGGGCACACTGATATTGATTGTTTGAGAGTGATGAAACTGAACGTTTACAGGCGATCAACCGGCACTTAAATGCCGGTGTTAGTATCCCAGCATCACCCAACGAGTTCTGGAAACGACTATGACAAGCACACTGATTACCAAGACCCAGGCCTATGTCGATGGACAGTGGGTCTCGAGCGCCTCCGGTAAAACCCTGGCGGTCCTGAATCCTGCCAACGGTGAGCATCTGGCTGATGTGCCGGACATGAGCGCCGAGGAAGCCAGCGCTGCGGTAGAAGCAGCGCACAAGGCGTTCGCCAGCTGGAAAAAGACCACCGCAAAAGCGCGTGCCCAGATGCTGCGTCGTTGGTATGAGCTGATCATGGACAATCAGGAGCGCCTGGCGCGACTGATGACCGCCGAGCAGGGCAAGCCGCTGGCCGAAGCCCGCGGCGAAGTGGCCTATGGCGCCTCCTTTGCCGAGTGGTTCGCGGAAGAGGGCAAGCGCGCCTATGGCGAGCACATCCCATCACCGTCGCCGACCTCCCGCATCGTCACCATCCGTCAGCCGATTGGCGTAGTAGCGGCGATTACGCCCTGGAACTTCCCGCTCGCGATGATTACCCGCAAGATCGCACCGGCCCTGGCCGCGGGTTGCACCGTGGTGCTCAAGCCCGCCGAAGATACGCCGCTGTCGGCGCTGGAGCTGGCGGCGTTGGCCGAAGAGGCGGGTTTCCCGGCGGGCGTTATCAACATTGTCACCACAACCGACCCGGTTGCCGTGGGAGATACGCTCACTTCTCATCCGCTGGTGAGCAAGGTCTCCTTCACCGGTTCAACGCCGGTGGGTAAACATATCCTGCATCAGGCCGCGGATACGGTGAAAAAGGTATCCCTGGAGCTGGGCGGCAACGCGCCGTTTATCGTGTTTGAAGATGCCGATCTGGATGCGGCGGTCAAAGGTCTGCTGATCTCCAAGTACCGCAACGCCGGTCAGACCTGTGTCTGCACCAACCGCATATACGTGCAGCGCTCGGTGGTCGGCCCCTTCGTTGAGAAGTTCAAGGCGGCAGTCAGTGAGTTGAAAGTGGGCGCCGGTGATCAGGATGGGGTCGAAATCGGCCCGCTGATCAACAAAAAGGCGATCGACCGCGTCGATCAGGTAGTTAAAGACGCAGTGGGTGAGGGTGCTGAGCTAGTGCTTGGTGGCAAGCGCTCCAGTGCCGGCGAGCTGTTCTATGAGCCGACCCTGCTCAGCGGCGTCACCGAACAGATGGCGATTGCTAACCAGGAACTGTTCGGCCCGATCTCTACGCTGTTTGTCTTCGATGATGAAGAGGATGTGATCGAGCGCGCCAATGCCACTCCGTTCGGACTGGCGGCTTACTTCTATTCCCGTGATATCGGCCGCTGCTGGCGCGTCGGTGAGGGGCTGGAATACGGCATGGTCGGTATCAACGAAGGCATTATCTCCAACGAAGTGGCGCCTTTTGGCGGCGTCAAAGAGTCCGGTCTTGGCCGCGAAGGTTCCAAGCATGGACTCGACGATTATCTGGAGATCAAATACCTCTGCATGGGCGGTATCTAAGCCCTCAAAGTGTTGAGTAAATTATCGAAGACCCGGCCGGAACAGCCGGGTTTTTCTTTGTCTGGCCCTCTCAAAAGCGGCGCTAATGGAACAGTATCCTTATGGTCTTTGTTCGCCGCTTATACAGCTGTAAAGCCAGATCTGTAATTGTTCCATTTTTGGGATTGTCTGTTAGTCATCTGTATGAATTTTGTTCTTACTGCTTTAAGTCATTGATTTGTAATAATGCAGTTCGACTAAGGTCTTATTAGGTTGTTTTTTGCAATGGTCCGTTCCTTTGAGGTCAAGTGCGCCTGAGAGTTATGTTTCACGCGCTGTTGATCTGGATCATTGTTCACAACTTCGGATTTCATCTTATCGCCAAGAGTGTCTCTGTGAGGCCGTTCCCGCGGGAAACTTCATCTCCCCGTTCCGCGTATCGGCTTCGATCAGGTATTAGAACCCAGGGACCGGGAAATTCGTTGGCAATGATTCAATTCACAGTGCGGTCGTTCCATGACCCTTCGCGAGCCGTTCAACGTGTCTCCAGCAATGCCTTGGTTCCACTCGGTATCCCAGGGCCGCGTTGAACGTCCCGCGACCCACTTAGCCACTTTCATACCGAAGGTTGTAAGATGAAAGACAGAGCCTCTTCTCTTGTCCGGGGCGGGATATTGCTGTTGCTGACGGTCGTCATGGCCGGTTGCAAGAACGGTGTTCTTGATCCCAAAGGGCAGGTCGCGGCGGATGTTAAATCGCTGATTATCACAGCAACTCTGCTGATGCTGATCGTCGTCATCCCCGTTATTGTCCTGACTCTGGTGTTTGCCTGGAAATATCGTGCCAGCAACACCAAAGCTACATACACGCCTAAATGGGCGCATTCCACCAAGATCGAACTAGTGGTCTGGTTGGTTCCCTGCCTGATCATTATCGTGCTTGGCACCCTGACCTGGCGCAGTACCCACGAGCTTGATCCTTACCAGCCGCTGAAAGGCGTTGCCGGTGAAGAGGATCCGCTGACCGTGGAAGTGGTGTCACTGGACTGGAAATGGCTCTTCATCTACCCGGAACAGCAGATCGCCACCGTCAACAAGCTGGTGATTCCTGCTCATCGTCAAGTGGCCTTCAAGATCACTTCCGACTCCGTGATGAACTCTTTCTTCATCCCGCAGCTCGGTAGCCAGATCTACTCCATGGCTGGCATGGAAACCAAGCTTCACCTGATCGCCGATGAACCCGGTACCTATGATGGTTTCTCCGCCAACTACAGTGGCGGCGGCTTTACCGGCATGAACTTCAAGACCGATGCGCTGGCAAGCGAAGCGGACTTTGACGCCTGGGTTGAACAGGTACGTGCAGGTAGCGAGCCGCTGAACCAGGCGCGTTACGAGCAGCTGGCCGAGCGTTCCATCAACCACCCGGTAGAGACCTTCTCCGACGTGGAGCCGGGCCTCTTTACCAGCATTCTGCAGCAGTACATGACGATGCCTTCCGAGGGAGAAGAGGGCATGCACGGCATGGAAATGCATGAAGAGGCCAGCACGCATGGCCAGGAAAGCGCAGACGCTGACAAACAGCATCTGGCGCAGGAGTAAGCAAATATGTTCGGAAAACTCACTCTGGACGCCATTCCCTACCACGAGCCGATTATCGTTATCACGCTCGCGGTAGTCGGCCTTGTTGGCCTGTTTGTGGCGGCGTCCGTTACCAAAATGGGTAAATGGGGTTACCTCTGGCGCGAATGGCTGACCTCTGTCGACCACAAACGTCTGGGTATCATGTACATCATCCTGGCGCTGGTGATGCTGATCCGTGGCTTCGCCGATGCCGTGATGATGCGTACGCAGCTGGCTGTCGCCACCGGTGGCTCCGAAGGCTATCTGCCGCCGGAACACTATGACCAGATCTTCACCGCGCACGGTGTGATCATGATCATCTTCATGGCGATGCCGATGATGATCGGTCTGATGAACATCGTTCTGCCGCTGCAGATCGGTGCTCGCGACGTGGCTTTCCCGTTCCTTAACAACCTCAGCTTCTGGCTGGCGGTTGGCGGTGCCGTGCTGATCAACATCTCTCTGGGTGTGGGCGAGTTCGCCAAGACCGGCTGGGTGGCTTACCCGCCGCTGTCCGGGCTCTCGTACAGTCCCGGCGTCGGTGTGGATTACTACATCTGGGCACTACAGATATCGGGGCTCGGGACGCTGTTAACCGGCGTCAACTTCCTGGTGACCGTGTTCAAGATGCGCGCACCGGGCATGAAACTGATGGATATGCCGATCTTCACCTGGACCTGCACCTGGGCCAACATCCTGATCGTTGCATCTTTCCCGATCCTGACCGCTGTACTGGGTATGCTCACCCTGGACCGTTACCTCGACTTCCACTTCTTCACTAATGAAGGTGGTGGTAACGCGATGATGTATATCAACCTGTTCTGGGCCTGGGGTCACCCCGAGGTATACATCCTGATTCTGCCGGCGTTCGGTATCTTCTCCGAGGTGATCTCCACCTTCACTGGCAAGCGTCTGTTCGGCTACAAGTCCATGGTATGGGCGAGCGGTGCAATCTCTATCCTGGGCTTCATTGTCTGGCTGCACCACTTCTTCACCATGGGTTCCAGCGCTAACGTCAACGCCTTCTTTGGTGTGGCGACCATGATCATCTCCATACCGACCGGTGTGAAGCTGTTCAACTGGCTGTTCACCATCTACCGCGGCCGTCTGCGTTTCGCCGTGCCGGTGCTCTGGACCCTGGGCTTCATGGTGACCTTCACCATTGGTGGTATGACCGGCGTTCTGCTGGCGGTACCGGGCGCGGACTTTGTGCTGCATAACAGCCTGTTCCTGATCGCGCACTTCCACAACACCATCATCGGTGGTGCGGTGTTCGGTTACCTGGCCGGTATTGCGTTCTGGTTCCCGAAAGCGACCGGTTTCCACATGAACGAGCGTCTGGGTAAAGCAGCGTTCTGGTTCTGGCAGATCGGTTTCTACGTGGCCTTCATGCCGCTGTACGTGCTCGGCTTCATGGGTATGACCCGTCGTCTGAACCACACCGACAACCCGCTGTGGGAGCCCTGGCTCTACCTGGCTGCCTTCGGTGCCGGCCTGATCCTGATCGGTGTTGTCTGCCAGCTGGTACAGCTGTTCGTCAGCATCCGCGATCGCGAGCAGAACAAGGCTGAAGGCGACCCCTGGAATGGTCACACCCTGGAGTGGTCCACCACTTCACCGCCGCCGTTCTACAACTTCGCTTCTACGCCGATCGTTGAAGGCATCGATGCCTACACCACGGCGAAAGAGAAGGGTTATGCCGGCTGGCGTCCTGAGAAGTTTGCGCCGATCCACATGCCGCGTAACACCTCTGCAGGCATTCTGATGGCGGGCTTCCTGACCGTGATGGGCTTTGCACTGATCTGGCATATCTGGTGGCTGGCAGGTGCGAGCTTCGTGGCAACCATCGTCACTCTGCTGGTACGTGCTTACGATGATGACGTCGACTACTACGTCCAGCCGGACGAGATCGAACGGATCGAAGGCAGTGCGGCCGGCGCTAAAGTGGCGGAGCAGGTATAAATCATGACGACACAAGTAACTTATCCCGCAAACGCGTATCCGGTGCCCGAAGAGGAGCACCACGATCCGGGCGAGAATACTCTGTTCGGGTTCTGGCTCTACCTGATGACGGACTGCCTGCTGTTCGCATCCGTCTTCGCTACCTGGGGCGTGCTCTACTTCGCCACCGACGGTGGTCCGGGGCCGAAGGAACTGTTTGAGCTCGACTACGTGGCGATCGAAACCGCCGCGCTGCTGGTTTCCAGTATCACCTACGGTTTCGCGATGATCTCGGCGCACGCCGGTCGTAAGGGCGGCGCCCTGTTCTGGCTGGCGGTGACCTTCGTCTGTGGTCTCGTGTTCATCGGTATGGAAATCAACGAGTTCCATCACCTGATCGCTGAAGGCGCAGGCCCGCAGCGCAGCGCATTCCTGACCGCGTTCTTCTCGCTGGTCGGCATGCACGGTCTGCACGTCACTGCAGGTCTGCTGTGGATGATCGTGATGATGATCGAAGTCTCCAAGCGTGGTCTGGGTGGTAAAACCCTGACCCGCCTGGGCTGCCTGAGCATGTTCTGGCACTTCCTGGACGTAGTCTGGATCTGCGTATTCACCACCGTTTACCTGATGGGGGCTCTGTAATGGCACATTCACATGACTCTCACAGCACGTATCACGGTACGGTGAAGGGCTACCTGACAGGCTTCGTTCTGTCGATCATCCTGACGGCGATCCCGTTCTGGATGGTGATGGAAGGTGATTTTTCGACCAGCGTGAAATTCTGGACCATCAGCATCCTGGCTGTGGTTCAGATCATCGTCCACCTGAAGTACTTCCTGCACCTGGACTTCACGCACGAAGGCAAGCCGAACACCCTGGCGTTCCTGTTCAGTGCGCTGATTATCGTGCTGGTGGTTGGACTCTCGCTGTGGATCATCTACGAATCCAACGCGATGATGATGTGAGCATTTTATGCTGAAGCTTAAACGTTACCTACTCGTGGCCAAGCCGGGGATTATCTTCGGCAACCTGGTGGCGACCGGCGGGGGATTCCTGCTGGCGTCCCAGGGCCAGGTCGACTGGCTGCTGTTGGCGATAACCGTACTCGGGATATCGCTGGTGGTTGCCTCCGGCTGTGCGGTGAACAACTGCATCGACAGGGATATCGATCGCCGCATGGAGCGCACCCGCAACCGCGTTACCGTCACCGGGGAGATCTCGGTGAAGGCGGCGCTGGCGCATGGTTTTGTGCTCGGTGTGGCGGGCTTCTCGCTGCTGGCCTGGCAGACCAATGCCATCACCGTGTTCTTTGCCGCCTTTGGCTATGTCATCTACGTCGGCGTTTACAGCCTGTGGATGAAGCGCAAGTCGGTCTACGGAACGCTGGTCGGCAGTCTGTCCGGTGCGGTACCGCCGGTGGTGGGTTACTGCGCTGTCAGCGGACAGTTCGATGCCCAGGCCGCGATTCTGCTGCTGATGTTCTGCCTCTGGCAGATGCCGCACTCCTATGCGATCGCCATCTATCGCTACCGTGACTACGAAGCGGCCGGTATTCCGGTACTGCCGGTGGTCAGCGGTGTGATGAAGACCAAACGCCATATCGCGCTGTATATCCTGGCTTTCCTGCCGGCGGCGCTGGCGCTGGTGATTGGCGGTCATGTCGGCGTTGCCTACCTGGCGGTTGCAGCGGTCACCAGTATCTGGTGGCTGGTGCTGGCGCTGCGGGGCTATCGCGTCGGCATCGATGAGACACGCTGGGCGCGGCAGGTGTTTGCGTTTTCCATCGTGACCATCACCGCGTTAAGTATTGCCATGGCCGTGGACGTGCACCAGCCGGTTACGTCGCTCGCCATGCTGTGACGGGGATTCGGAAAAGCGTTGGCAGGCAAGTTCATGTCAGGCTCTTAGACCGGCTTTCAGCTTTTCCGAAACCCTTTTTTTCACCGGCCCTCGGGCCGGTTTTTTGCGTCTGGAGGAATGGAATTCAGATGCTGCTGTCCTAACCTCAATGCCGTGTATACACTCCAGGTTCGCTGGACAGCCAAGGATTACCCATGCAGAGATTAAGCAAAACACTGAATCAGACCCTGAGCGCGCTGCTGCTGATGCTGGCATCCAGCCTGGCGATGGCGGAGCTTGAGCCTGTACGTATCCAGGCCTATATCGAGAGCCTTGATGAGGTGCGCGTGCTGGGCAAGCAGCTAAAGGCTGAGGGCAAAGAGGCGTTTCTGACTGGCCAGATCATGCCGCGGGAAGGCCAGAGTTTCGATCCGCATCAGCGTGCAGTGTCGGCGCTGAAGCGCGATGAACCCGCTTATTACAGCAAGCTTGAAAGCAGCGTTGTGAAGAACGGCTTTACCAGCCCCGAATCCTGGGCACAGACCGGTGATCAGGTAGTGCTCGCCTATGGCGCGGTCAAGGTAGCGGCAGAAAGCCCGCAGATCCTGGCTATGGCGGCGCAGAGCGGCCCCGACCAGGAGATGCTGCTGATGGCTCTGCCGGAAAAACAGCGCGCCCAGCTGAAGCAGGCGTTGCTGATCGCCAAGGCGTTGGCAGCGGTGCCTGAGGCTGACCGAGCGGCGGTCAAACCCTATATCGGGACGCTGGATACGGTGTTTACCGAAGAGGGGCTGCAATAGTCTATGTTTCTCGGGTTGGTCCTGTGGATGTAAGCATCGACAGGGCGCGTTGCAGAAGTAATTTCTGAGCGCAGCAGGAACCCCTTCAGCGCAGCCGAGCATCGCAGCCTGAAAGAGAAACGAGGGAAGGGCTGTTTGAGCCGCGAAGCGGTGAGTTTCCCTTCCCGCTCTTTCAGGCGAGAAGCACAGGGAAATCGGCGAAGCCGATCAAGCTGTCGGGGCGGCTTAGGATTATCAAGGATCTTGGCCGTCCAAGATCCTTGATTCGCCAGCAGGCGAAACCTGCATCCAAAAGAGTATTAACAAGTTTAATTCGAGCGTTTTTCAGGCTCGCCTGGACTCAGGCATGGAGAGCTAATCTCAGGCCTCCAGTGTCTCCCCCAGCCGCTGAACAGCGGTTTCCAGCAGCAGTTGGCTGATCTCATGGCCAACGCCTCTCTGGGTATCCAGCGTCACGGTGGCGCCGAGGTTTTCCAGGGTTTCGCAGGCTTCGTGGGCAAAGTCTACGGGAATCACCTGGTCCGCTTCACCGTGCAGCAGGTGAATGACGGTTTTCTGCGGTGCCTGGTCCGGCAGGCTGGCGTAGCGGCCGGAAAAGCCGAGTACCTGGCCGACCAGGCCATCTTTCGCCTTGATCGCTTCCAACGACATGATGGTGCCCTGGGAGAAACCCACCAGCACGGTGTGGGCGCTGTCGATGCCGTAGCGCTGCTGCAGGGTTTCCACCATCTCTATAAAAGCAGGGAGTACCTTGGCCACCCTCGCCGGACGCTCGTCTGCGCTCATGTTGGCGAGGGAGAACCACTGGCGACCGCCAAAACCACCATCGAAGGGTTCAAAGCCGTCCATCACGGCACAGACAGCGCCGGGGAATGCCGCATTCAGTGCCTGTCCCAGTGGTTCCAGGTTCTCTTTGTTGGCGCCTACGCCGTGGGCGAGGATAAACAGGTAATGCGCTTCACCCTGGGCGGGTATCTCAATCATTGCGGGTAAGGTCATGCGGCAAACTTCTCCATCAGCCGGGTCAGGGGATAGTGGCAGGGCGGGGTGGAATACTGCCTTTTCCGAGGATAATTCTCTGAATTTATACCTTAAAAAAAGAATAAACAGGGCACCAGCCTGTTCTAATTCATCAGCTTTCTAAATCTATTGACTGAATAGCGAAACACTATTTGACTAAGATCAATAATTCTCTAAATTGAATAGTGTAGGAGCCAACTCGCAGCCTCACACTCAGGTGCACATTTATGACGCGCAAAACTCACTTAACACCGATGCTCGCACTGGCGCTTTGTGCGCTGCTGGCGCTGTTCGCCTCGGTGTCGGTGGAGGCTGGCACCAAGGGCGATACCGGACTGGTTCCTCCGGCGATTATCGTCGATAGCTGCATTACCGATCTGTCACTGGGAGAGTCCGGTGATGGTGATCACTCGGCGGTACTGCCATCCTCACCCCTGCCCACTATCCCTGATGGCTACAGGGTCGAATCTCCGGCCTGGGAAAGGGTTCCATACACAGAAATTCGCGCGCTTCCGCCCTCTCGGGCACCCCCTGTTGTTTTCTGATTTGAGCGTACTTTTCTCGTATTGAATCTGAAAACTGCTGCGCCTTCTGGGGCGTGGAAGGAGTGTCAAAATGGAACGTTATTCCGAACTCAAAACCGTCAGCCTGAGCGATTTCCAGTCTGTTGTTGAATCCGAAGATGTTGAAAACTTTGACCTGGATACCCCGGCGCGTCTGGTTGTTACCGACTTTCTCTATCATAAGCCGCTGAAACTGAATCCCGATGTGGGGGTGGACGAGGCGATCGCTGCCATGCGTCGTGCCCATGTTCGTTCCGTATTGGTCGCGAACGGTGAGTTCCGCGGTATTGTTACCGTGGCTGATCTGGAAAGCCGCAAGGTATTGAGCCTTGCCGCCAGCTCCGGTCAGGCGCGTAGCGATCTTGCGATCAGTGACCTGATGATCCCGAAATCCAAGCTGCGTGGTGTTCCGGTCAACGTGATCGAAAATGCCAGCATCGGTGAACTGTTGCAGACGCTGAAGAACGAAGGCCAGCAGCATATGCTGGTGGTGGATCCGGAGAATCATCGTATCCGCGGTATCATTTCCGCCAGTGATATCGCCCGTCGTCTGCATGTTTCGGTGGAAATCAACCACCGTGCCACCAGCTTCCGCGAACTGGTTGAGGTGATCTCCTCCGGCCGCGACGTGGGCTGATACGCCGCCGCTTGTCTATCCTGAATCTGACGCAGGCCGCTAACCCGAATCATTGATGGAATATTCGGGTTCTCGATCTATAGAGAGTTCCACTTATAGAGAGCTCTTTGGTCTGTGTCAGTACCTTGCCCGCGCTCAGCTGAGATACTCGGTCTGAGTCGCACGGCAAAGGTCGTCGCAGGATAGAAGGAGACGTCGGCATGGCACCCGAATATCGGATGATGGACGGCAATGAAGCCGCCGCCACCATCGCCCACCAGCTCAATGATGTAATTGCGATCTACCCGATCACCCCCGCATCTCCCATGGGGGAGCTCTGCGATGCGTGGAGTGCATCCGGAAAAACCAATCTCTGGGGCGCGGTCCCCGATGTGATCGAACTGCAGAGCGAGGCAGGTGCCGCAGGCGCTGTTCACGGCTCGCTGCAGGCCGGCGCGAAAACCTGCACCTTCACGGCCTCCCAGGGGCTGCTGCTTAAAATCCCCAACATGTTCAAGATCGCCGGTGAGCTCACGCCCACGGTGTTTCATGTGGCGGCACGTTCGGTGGCGACCCATGCGCTATCGATCTTTTGCGATCACTCCGATGTGATGGCGGCCCGAAGCACAGGCTTCGCGATTCTCTCTTCAAATACCGCCCAGGAAGCGATGGACTTCGCCTGCATCGCCGAGATGGCCACGCTGGAAGGGCGGGTGCCGGTACTGCATTTCTTCGATGGCTTCCGTACCAGCCACGAGGTCAGCAAGGTTGAGCTGATCAGCAGCGAACAGCTGCGCGAGCTGGTGCCGCCGCATCTGGTGCAGGCTTGTCGCGACCGCGGTATGTCGCCCAACCGTCCCGGCGTGCGCGGTACCTCGCAGAACCCGGATGTGTTCTTCCAGTCCCGGGAAGCGACCAACCCCTTTTATGCGGCCTTTCCCGGTATTGTGCAGTCTGCCATGGATCGCTTTGCCACCGTGACCGGACGCCAATACCGAACCTTTGAATATGAAGGAGATCCAGGGGCAGAAAGGGTGCTGGTGCTGATGGGCTCCGGTGCAGAAACCGCGGCGGAGACGGTGGCCGATCTGAACGGCAAGGGCGAAAAGGTGGGCGTATTGAAGGTCCGCCTGTTCCGCCCGTTCGATAGTCAGCGCCTGATGGCGGCGCTACCGAAAACGCTGAAGGCGCTGGCGGTTCTCGATCGCACCAAGGAGCCGGGAGCCGATGGCGAACCGCTCTACAAGGATGTGGCTACGGCGCTGTGCCAGGCCTTTAATGCCGGCCAGATGGAAAACGGCTTGCCGCGCATCGCCGGCGGACGTTTTGGACTCGGCTCCAAGGAGTTCACTCCGGCTATGGTTAAGGCGGTGTTCGATGGTCTCAGTGCCTGTCAGCTCGGGACTCAGTTCAGCGTTGGTATCGAGGATGATGTCAGTCAGCTCAGCCTGGCCTGGAACCCGGATTATCGCACCGACGCGGCAGAACACTGGACCCAGGCGGTGTTCTACGGCCTGGGGGCTGATGGCACCGTCAGTGCCAATAAGAACAGTATCAAGATCATCGGTGCCGAAGCGGGACGTTATGCACAGGGGCACTTCGTGTATGACTCGAAAAAGTCCGGTGCGGTAACGGTCTCGCACTTGCGCTTCGGCCCCAAACCTATTCGCGCCGCCTATGAGATTCAGCAGGGGCAGGCGGATTTCGTCGCCTGCCACCAGCCGCAGTTTCTTGAGCGTTATCCGATGTTGGAGCTGGCCCGTGAGGGTGCCACTGTTTTAATCAACACGCCGCTGTCCGGTGATAGCTTCTGGCAATCGCTGCCGGGGCAGGTGCAGCGCACGATGCAGCTAAAACAGCTTAAGGTTTACCTGATCGATGCCTATGCGGTGGCGCAGGAGGCGGGCCTGGGTAAGCGCATCAACACCATTATGCAGACCTGCTTCTTTGCCCTGGCGCAGGTGTTAGCGAAAGAGGAGGCGATACAGAGCATCAAGGCCGCGGTGGAGAAAAGCTACGGCCGCCGTAGCCGCAGCATCGCCGATATGAATATCAGTGCCATCGATAATGCGCTCTCGCACCTGGCTGAGTTCAGCGTACCGGCCAGCGATGCCGGTCAGATACCGATGCGGTTGCTGGAGATCCCCGGCGATGATCCTTTCCTGCACCAGGTGACTGGCGAGCTGATCGCCGGGCGGGGTAACGCTTTGCCGGTATCTAAACTTCCGGCGGATGGCGCCTGGCCTTCGGCTACCGCCCAGTATGAAAAGCGCGATCTGGCGCTGAATATCCCCCACTGGGAGCCGGATCTGTGCACCCACTGCGGCAAGTGCGTGCTGGTCTGTCCGCACAGTGTTATCCGCTCCAAGGCGTTCGATGCCAAACTGCTGGACGCTGCGCCCGATAGCTTCCAGGCGGTGCCGATCAAGGGTGCCAAGGATTTTCCGCCGGATACGATGATCAGCTACCAGCTCTCGCCGGAGGACTGCACCGGTTGTACGTTGTGCGTGGAGATCTGCCCGATCACTGACAAGTCCAACGCCAGCCGCAAGGCGATCAACATGGTGCCCAAGCAGCAGACGCTGGCCGAAGAGAGCGCCAACTGGGAGTTCTTCAAACAGCTGCCGGAGTTTGACCGTACCCAGGTGAAGGAAACCACGCTCAAGGGCGCCATGCTGTATCAGCCGCTGTTTGAGTTCAGCGGCGCCTGTTCCGGTTGTGGCGAGACTCCCTACGTGCGCCTGCTGAGTCAGTTATATGGCGATCATATGCTGGTGGCCAACGCCACTGGCTGTTCATCGATCTACGGCGGCAACCTGCCCACCACGCCCTGGAGCTATAACGCCGCAGGACGCGGCCCCGCCTGGAACAACTCCCTGTTTGAGGATAACGCCGAGTTTGGCCTGGGGATGCGCGCCGCGCTGGATGCTCAGCAGGCTTATGCCCGGGCATTGCTGGAAAGCCTGGCCGGCAAACTCGATGGGGCTCTTCTTAATGAACTGATCAACGCGGATGAATCCAGCGAGTCTGGCCTTGCCGCTCAGCGGGAGAGAATCGCCGCTCTGCGTCAGCAACTGGCCGCGATGGATGATCCGGTGGCGCGTTCGCTGGAAGCGGTGGCTGACAAGCTGGCGCGTCATTCGGTCTGGATCGTCGGTGGCGATGGCTGGGCCTACGATATCGGTTACGGTGGCCTCGACCATGTGCTCGCTTCAGGGCGTAACGTAAATATCCTCGTGCTCGATACCGAGGTCTATTCCAACACCGGCGGCCAGACCTCCAAGGCCACGCCAAGGGCGGCAGTGGCCAAGTTCTCCGCTGGCGGTAAGCCGGGGCCGAAGAAGGATCTGGCGCGCATCGCCATGGACTACGAGCATGTCTACGTGGCTCATGTGGCCTACGCCGGCAAGGATGTGCAGACCCTGCGCACCTTCCTTGAAGCGGAAAGCTATGACGGCCCGTCGCTGATCATCGCCTATTCGCCCTGTATCGCTCACGGCTATGACCTGGCTGATAACCACGAGCACCAGCGCCTGGCGGTGGAATCGGGGCACTGGCCGCTGTTCCGCTACGATCCGCGTCGTGCGGCGGAGGGGCAGAATCCGCTGCGGATGGACTCCAAACCGCCCTCAATTCCTTACAGCCATTTTGCCCGCACCGAGGCTCGTTTCAGCATGCTCAGTCGTACCCATCCCGAAGCGGCGAAAGCGTTTCTGGATGCGGCCCAGCATGAGGTGACCGAGCGTTATCACCGCTACGCACAGCTGGCTGAACTGAGCTGGGAAGAGGTGGAGTCTCCGCCCGAAGATGAATCCGAGAATCCGGCAGCCGAGGAGAAATAATAATGACCAATCAACCTGAAGCGCGCCGGCTTGAAGCGCGTTACCTGGGGCTGGCGCTGAAAAGTCCGCTGGTGCCCTCCGCCTCGCCGCTGACGGCAACCTTCAACGGCGCTCGCGAGCTGGAAGACGCGGGAGCAGCGGCGATAGTTATGCACAGCCTGTTCGAGGAAGAGTGCCAGAAAGATCACGCCATGCTGCACCAGTTTCTTTATGAGCAGGAGCTGGGTCACTCCGAATCCGACGGCTATCTGCCGGTGCCGGACACTTTCCGCACCGCCGAAGAGCGCTACCTGGATAACCTGGAGCGGATGAAAGCCTCGCTGGAGATTCCGGTGATCGCCAGCCTTAACGGCGTGACCCGCAAAGGCTGGGCCGAGCATGCCCGCCAGCTGGCCACTGCCGGTGCCGATGGCCTGGAGCTGGACGTGTATTACATCGCCGCCGATGCGGAGGAGTCCTCCATGGATGTGGAGCGGCGCTACCTGGATATCGTCCACTCGGTGCGGGCATCGGTGCCCGATCTGCCGTTGGCGGTGAAGATCTCTTCCCAGTTCACCAGCCCGGTGCATTTCATCTCCCAATTGAAGCAGATCGGCGTGAACGCGGTGGTGATGTTCAACCGCTTTTTGCAGCCGGAGCTAACGCTGGTAACGCGCAAACTGCACCCGATGCTGGAGCTTTCACATGCCGATGAGCTGCGTGAGCGGCTGCGCTGGATAGCCATCGTGCGGGCGCAGGTGGCAATCGATATCGCTGTGACCGGTGGTGTCCATAGCGCTTCCGATGTGATCAAGGCGCAGATGTGCGGCGCCGATATCACCCAGATGGCCAGCGTGCTGATGCAGCAGGGGCCGGGCGTCATCCGGCAGATGGAAACCGAGATACTGGAGTGGATGGATCTGAACGAGTACGACTCGCTGCTGCAGCTTAAGGGCAGTGTGTCTTACCGTAATGCGGCGGATCCTTCGGGGTTTGAGCGAGCCAACTATCTGGAAACGTTGGATAGCTGGAGACCTTAGCTGACCGCTACTCAGGTTGTGACGGGGGATGTAGCTCCGGCTACATCTCCCACTCTTTCATAATGATATGGGTTTTTACCCGCACCATCTTCGGGAACTGCTCGATCGCCTTGCGCAGGTCGATCAGCCGTTCCATGTTTTCCGCTTCCACGTAGAGCAGGATATCGGTATCACCGCTGATGCCACTGCACTTTTTTACCTCGGGAAAGGCGCGCAGCCGAACGATGTACTCTTCGTAATGGCTCTCTTTGAAAAACAGCTCCAGGTAGGCGCGCACCGCCGGGGTGCTCTCGATCGAGACGTCGGCATGGTAGCCACGGATGATGCCGCGCTGCTCCAGATGGCGGATCCGGTCGCTGACCGCGGTGCGTGACAGGCTCACGGCCTTGGCGATGGCCGTAACCGCCATGCGAGCATCACTGCGCAATAGCGCCAGGATCTGTTGATCGAACTTGTCCAACTCCGTTTTCTTCCTTTTTCTGTATGTCCCTGAACGTCTCTTTTGAGGCGATCTTTACACGCGCCTCGGGCGTTTTGCCGGCGGCTGCATTATGCAGGTGTTTTCCGCCGAAATGCAGCTCAATGCCTGCGTCCTGCCAGCTCCCTCCAGCGAGGGCGAAACGTACTATATCAGCAGCTCTTATATCGGCCACTCTGGCAAACACCCGTGAAAGGCCCGGAGCCCCATTTCTCTGTTAAGCATTCTGTCTGGATCACACGCATGAGTCGATTGAACAAAGAGCTGAGCCTGCTGCAGGGCGTTGGCCTGCTGGCGACTTCGCTGCTCGGCACCGGTGTTTTTATCGTGCCGGCAGCGGCCGCTGCCATAGCAGGTGAAGCCTCGCTCTGGGCCTGGCCATTGCTGACGCTGCTGGTGTTGCCGGTGGCGCTGACCTTTGCCGGACTCGGGCAGAAGTTTCCCCATGCCGGTGGTGCGCCGGCACTGATTGGCCGCGCTTTTGGTCTGTCGATGGAGCGTAGTGTGGCACTGCTATTCCTGGCGGTGATCCCGGTGGGATTGCCGGCGGCGCTGAAAATGACCAGCGGTTTCTGGCACGCGCTTTACGACCTCAGCCCCGGCGAGGATATGACGATCCAGCTGCTGACGCTGGGGCTGATGCTGATACTCGGTCAGCGTCCGGCGCGCGCCTCGGGCCAGATCCAAACCGCTATCGCCGTGGCGATTATCGCCACCGTGGCGTCGTTCTGGTGGTTTGGCGACCTGCCGGTTTCAGATCAGCCGGTACTGCCAACGACGGATCTGAACTGGCTGGCGGTGCCACCGGCGCTGGCGCTGATGTTCTGGTGCTTTGTCGGTCTGGAGGCGTTCACCCATCTGGGTGAGGAGTTCAAGAATGCGCGGCGTGACTTTCCGTTGGCGCTGATGCTGGGCGTGCTGCTGGCCGGTGGCGTCTATTGGGCTTGCTCGGTGGCGGTGGTCAGCTTCGGTACTTTCGGTGATCAGCAGGCCAATGGCGCTTCGCTGCCTAACCTGGTGGGGCAGCTCTGGGGCGAGCAGTGGCTCTGGCTGGCGGCGTTGATCGGTTACCTGGCCTGTTTCGCCTCGATCAATATCTACCTGCAGGGGTTTGCACGCCTGCTCTGGAGCCTGGCGGATGAGGGCAAACTGCCTGCAGCACTGGCGCAGCGCAATCGTCACGGTGTGCCGGCACGGGCGTTCAACCTGGTGGTGCTGGCCTGCGCTGCCTGTGCGCTGATCGGCTGGTGGTGGGGGCTGAGCATCGAAGAGCTGATGCGTTATGCCAACGGCAACTTCATCTTGGTTTATCTGCTTAGTATGGCGGCGGGTTGTGTGCTGCTGACGGGCGTGTTCCGCATGGTAGCGCTGGTTGCCACGCTGCTCTGTGGGCTGGTGCTGCTGATGCTGGGCGCTCAGATGCTCTATGCGCTGGGTATTCTGTTGTTCTTCCTGCTGATCGGGCGTTTCAGCGGTTTTCGGCAAACGAGCGCAGCCCGCTGAAGACAAAGCGTTTGATATGGTCTGAGATCTCTTCGGCCGGTCGGGAGTAGATCGGCTGGATCGGGGTCGGCAGTTCCGGGTCGATAATCAGCAGCATCAGGCAGGGAGACATCAGCCCGAGCAGGCCGTAAAAACGCTGCGGATCGTCACTGGGGATGCCGGTGAGCTCAGACAACAGCGGCAGGATGATCTCGACCCTGGGCGTTGATTCGGTGGCAGTGATCTCCGGCAGAACCGGTGAGGGCGTCAGGATCTCCCGGGCCCAGACCCGGGTGTGCCAGCTGCGCTCCTCGATCAGGCTATGGACCAGGCCATCGATCAGCAGCGCCAGTTTCTCCTCTGCGCTGCCGTCACCTGAAGCGATCTGCTGCAGGTATTCCAGCTCCAGCAGATGACTCATCACCTCGCTGATCACCGCAAGGTAGAGGCCATCACGGCTGCCGAAGTGATAGTTCACGGCGGCCAGGTTGGCTCCGGCGCGCTTGCAGATCTCTTTGCTGGTGGTGTCGTGATAGCCGCGCTCGGCAAACACCAGTCCCGCCGCCTCGATAATACGGCTGCGGGTGGCCTCGCCATCGGTGCGGCTGCGGCGGGTCTGGGATTCGGGCTTGCGGGTCGGTTTCAGCATAAGGGCGATGCTAGCGGATAGTTTTCGGTGCGGCAAATAGTTTAAATTCGAATTTGAATTATAGTTATGTCGCGTTATGCTGATGGCATTCATAGGTGGTAACACGGAGTTCCCCGATGCGAAAAATCCTGCTCCCGATCCTGATACTGCTGGCGGCCGCCGGCTATTTCGGCTGGCACTACAGCCAGGCTGAGCGCAATGTCGGTGAGCTGGAGCTCTATGGCAATGTGGATATCCGCCAGGTGTCCCTGGCCTTTACCCAGAGCGAGCGTATCGACCAGGTACTGGCCGAAGAGGGCGACCAGGTCAAAGAGGGCCAGCTGCTGGCCAGTCTGGATACCCGCACCCTGGCGCTGCAGGTGAAACGCACCGAAGCTGCTATTGCGGCGCAGCAGCAGCAGGTGGCAAAGCTGCATAACGGCAGTCGCCCGGAAGAGATCGCCCAGGCCGCAGCCCAGTTCAGCGCTGCCGAGGCGGAGCTGGAGCTGGCGCAGAGTCAGCTTAACCGGCTGGAAGATGTGAAACGGCGCACCGATGGCCGTGGCGTTAGTGCACAGGATATCGACAGTGCCGCCACCCGCGTTCGCGCCGCGAAGGCGCAGTTGGCGGTCCAGGCCGAGGCGCTGAAACTGGCGCAGACCGGTCCGCGCGATGAGGATATCGCCGCCGCCGAAGCCCAGCTCGAAACCCTTAATGCGGATCTGGCGCTGCTCAATCACCAGCTTGATCAATCCCGCCTGATCGCCCCCACCGATGCCCGGGTCAGAGCCCGTTTGCTGGAACCCGGCGATATAGCGTCACCGCAACGGCCGGTGTTTACGCTGGCGCTGAACGATCCCAAGTGGGTGCGGGTCTATGTCAGCGAGCCGGATATGGGCCACCTGAAGCCCGGCATGCAGGCCAGTATCTACACCGACAGTTTCCCCGAGCAGCCGGTGGCAGGCACTGTCGGTTATATCTCTTCGGTGGCTGAGTTCACGCCGAAAAACGTGCAGACCGAATCCCTGCGCACCGCCCTGGTTTATGAGGTGCGTGTGCTGGTGGATGATCCGGATAACCGTCTGCGCATGGGGATGCCGGCTACTGTAAGCATCGATCTGAACGCCTCTGCTGATACACAGAACGGACAGGCGCAATGAACCAGGCGGCGGCCTGTGTCAGCGCCACCGCGCTGTGCAAAGCGTTCGAGGATAAAAAGGCCCGCACCCAGGTCGATGCGCTGAAATCGATCGAACTGAATATCCCTACCGGCTCGCTGACCGCGCTGGTCGGCCCCGATGGGGCCGGTAAAACCACGCTGCTGCGCCTAATGGCGGGGCTGATGAAGGCCAGTAGCGGCTCTTTGCAGGTACTGGGTTTCGATGTCTCGGCGGATCCTCAGTCGGTGCAGGACCGGATCAGCTATATGCCGCAGCGCTTTGGCCTGTATGAGGATCTCAGTGTGCAGGAAAACCTGGATCTCTATGCCGACCTGCACGGCGTGCCCCAGGCGGAGCGGCAAGAACGCTACCAGCGTCTGCTGCACATGACCGATCTGGCCCGCTTTACCGACCGCCTTGCCGGAAAGCTCTCCGGCGGCATGAAACAGAAGCTGGGCCTGGCCTGCACCCTGGTGCGCTCGCCGGAGCTGTTGCTGCTCGATGAACCCACGGTGGGTGTCGATCCGCTATCGCGCCGCGAGCTCTGGGAGATCATCCAGCAGCTGATCGATGACGAGCAGCTCAGTGTGATCGTCAGCACCTCCTACCTCGATGAAGCCAGCCGCTGCGACCGGGTCTATGTGCTCCACGGCGGTGAGATGCTGGCCCAGGGCACGCCGGATCAGCTGCGCTGCGAGGCCGATGACTGCGCCTTTCTTGCAGTGCCGGCCGAGGGTAAACCGCCCCGTGAACTCCAGGCGCGACTGCTCGATGCGCAGGAACAGATTGTCGATGCCGTGCCCCAGGGCGGGGGAGTGCGTTTTGTCACTCAGCGCGATGTGGACAGGTCAGCGCTGGAGGCATTGCTGGACGGTGCCCACTGTCAGCCGCTGGAGTCGGATCTGGAAGATGGTTTTATGGTGCTGCTGCGTCGCCGACTCGGCCCGGTGGAGGCGAACCCGGAAGCGTTCGAAGGCGATGGCGATGGCAGAAACGATGAGGTAGTGATCGAAGTCCGTGATCTTGTGCGCAAGTTCGGCGACTTTACCGCTGTGGCCAGCACCAGTTTCGATGTTCGCCGTGGCGAAATCTTTGGCCTGCTCGGCCCCAACGGCGCGGGTAAAACCACCACTTTCAGGATGCTCTGCGGTCTGCTGCCATCCTCCAGCGGTTCTCTGCAGGTGGCTGGCGTCAATCTGCGCACCGCCAGCGCCTCGGCGCGCAAACGGATCGGTTATGTGTCCCAGAAGTTTTCCCTCTACGCCAACCTCACGGTGCTGGAAAACCTGCGCTTTTTTGGTGGCGCCTACGGTCTGCGCGGGCGAGCGCTGAAGCAGCGGATCGGCGCGATGCTGGATCAGTTCGACCTGCGCGGCCAGGAAAAAACGCCCAGCGGTCAGCTGCCGGGCGGATTCAAGCAGCGCCTGGCCATGGCGGCGGGGCTGATTCATGAACCGGAGATCCTGTTTCTCGATGAGCCCACCAGCGGCGCCGATCCGCTGGCGCGGCGGGCGTTCTGGCGGCGCATCACCGCGCTGGCAGAGGGTGGCACCACCATCGTTATCACCACCCATTTTATGGAAGAGGCGGAATACTGCGACCGCATTCTGATTCAGGATGCCGGCAAGCGGTTGGCTATCGGTACGCCGCAACAGGTGCGGGAACTGGTGGATGAGCAGGGCGGCAACCTGAGCATGGAGGATACCTTTATCGGTATCGTCGAGCGTAACCGCCAGCCTGAGAAGGGGGCGGCATGACTCAGATTCAGAACCAGACCCAGATCCAGAGCCGTTTTCTCACCCGCCTGCTGTCGTTGATCCGCAAGGAGACGCGGCAGCTTTTGCGTGATCGCAGCAACCTGCTGATCGGTATCGGCTTGCCGATCATCCTGATCTTTATCTTCGGTTATGGTGTCTCGCTGGATGTGCGCAATATCCGTCTGGCGCTGGTGCTGGATGACCGCTCGCCGGCGGCCACGAATTTTGTCTCCGGGCTGACCCTGTCGCGCTACTTCAATCCGGTGCATGCGGATTCGGTAACGGCTGCCGAACAGATGATGCAGGCCGGAACGGTGGAGGGCTTTGTGCACCTGAGCAGTAACTTTGCCCGCGAATTGAGCGCCGGTCAGGCCCAGGTACAGCTGGTTGTTTCCGGTACCGATGCCACCAGGGCCGGTTCCATCGTCAACTACTTCAGTGAACAGGTGGCGCAGTGGTCCGGCAAGGCCGCGGACCGCCAGGGAGTATCCAGTCCGCCCGGCCCAAGGGTTGAGGTGGTGGACCGGCTCTGGTTCAACGTGGCCAACACCAGCAGCTGGTTTCTGGTGCCGGGGCTGATCGTGCTGATCATGACGCTGGTGGGGACTTTTCTCACCGCCATGGTGATGGCGCGGGAGTGGGAGCGCGGCACGCTTGAGGCGTTGTTTGTCACCCCGGTGCGGCCTACTGAGGTGTTGCTGGCGAAGGTCACGCCGTATTTCTTTGTCGGTATGCTCGGCCTTGGCCTCTGCATCATCGCCGCGCGGGTACTGTTTGATGTGCCGATCGTCGGTGCGCCTTTGATGGTGGTGATCGGATCCACGCTGTATATGCTGGTGGCGCTGGGGATAGGGCTGCTGATCTCGGCGGTGACCCGCAACCAGTTTCTCGCCAGCCAGATCGCGCTGCTGGCCAGTTTCCTGCCGGCGCTGATGCTGTCGGGGTTTGTGTTCGATATCCGCAACCTGCCGCTGGCGGTGCAGGTGATCTGCTATGCCCTGCCGGCCACCTATTTCATGGAGCTGATCCGTACCCTGTTCCTGGCCGGGGACTTCTGGCCGCTGATCATCAAGGACTGCCTGATCCTGGCCGCCTATGCGGCGGTGCTCCTGGGTCTGGCGCGTTTCGTTACCCGCAAGAGTCTGGATTAAGCCGATGACTACCAGCCTGATCGCGTTTATCTACCGAGTCATCAACCTCTGCAACAAGGAGATGCTCGCGGTGCTCAAGGACCCGGCCAACCGGGTGATCCTGATCGTGCCGCCACTGCTGCAGAGCCTGCTGTTCGGCTACGCCGCCAACTTCGACCTTACCGATGTGCCCTACGTGGTGCTGGATCAGAGCAGTACGGAATCGAGCCGCACACTGCTGGACCGGGTGGACGGTACCGGCGTGTTTCATCGCGTGGCGACCCTGCACAGCAGTGCTGAGATCGAGCGTTTTATCGGTAACGGTGAGGCGCTGATTGCGCTGCATTTTCCCAGCGATTTCGAGGAGCGGTTGAGCTCCGGTGATACTGCGCCGCTGCAGCTGATTGTGGATGGGCGTAACTCCGCCACCGGTAACTCGGCGGTTGGCTATGTACGATCCATCGTCGCTGGCTTTAATCAGTGCCTGAACCCGGAGACAGCGGTCTCTGTCGAGGTTGAAGCGCGCAGCTGGTTTAACCCCAATCTTGAGACCCGCTGGATCATCATGCCGGCGATGATCGCGGGGTTGAGCATGATTCAGACGATGATGCTATCGGCGCTGTCGGTGGCGAGAGAGCGGGAGCAGGGCACCTTCGATCAGCTGCTGGTGACGCCGCACACACCGTTCGAGATCCTGATCAGCAAGGCGATCCCGCCAATCATTATTGGTCTGGTGCAATCCACGCTGGTACTGGTGGTGACGCGCTACTGGTTCCATATCCCCATGTCCGGATCGGTGGGGACTCTCTACGCGGGACTGCTGATGTTCACCATCGCCAGTGTGGGCGTGGGGCTGTCGATCTCTGCGCTCTCCGCCAATATGCACCAGGCGATGCTCTATACCTTTGTGCTGATCATGCCGCTGATGCTGCTATCGGGATTGGCGACGCCGGTAGCCAACATGCCGGACCTGTTGCAGACCCTCACCTACGCTAACCCGCTGCGCTTTGCGATCCATCTGGTGAGGGCCGTCTACCTGGAAGGGGCGCAGCTGGGCGATGTCTGGCGGGATATGGTGCCGCTGATGCTGATCGCCATTGTGACTTTGCCGCTGGCGGCCTGGTTGTTCCGCCATCGCCTGATTTAACTGAAGTGCTCTAATTAGAGCGCTTTAACTGGAGTGCTGAATGTCTGATCCGTTGCTGCCAACAAGGCGTTTCCCTCAAAGCTTCCCGCAGGGCAGAGTCGTGCGGCCGGGATTGGCTGTGGCTCTGTTATCGCTACTGGCTGGCTGCACCGCCCTTGGTCCTGACTTTGAAAAGCCACAGCCTGATGCGCCGGATTCCTGGAGCCAGTGGCACAGCGGGGAGCAGGCTACTGATCAGCTCAATGTGGATAACTCTAGTGCCGATCTGCTCTGGTGGCGCGAGTTCAACGATCCATTGCTCGATGAGCTGCAGTCCCGCATGGCGGCGAACAACCCGGATCTGCAGACGGCGGCGCTGAGTTTTATTCGTGCCCGGCTGCAGCAGCAGATCGTCGGTGCCCAGAGTGTGGAGCTTAACGCCAGTGGTGCTGCCGGTCGTCAGCGGATCAGTGAGAACAGCCCGTCCATGCGCATGGCCGAGATCTCCGCGCCGGGTAACGCCGATCAGTTGATCGAGCGTCTGGCCAAGCCCTACACCCTTTACCAGGCGGGCTTTGATGCCAGTTGGGAGCCGGACTTCTGGGGTCGGATCAGCCGCTCGGTAGAAGCGGCGGGGGCCGAGATGCGGGCAAGCGCCGCTGAGCTTGATGAGATACGGCTGGCGCTGAGCGCTGAGTTGGCCCGCGCCTACTTCCAGTTTCTATCTATCGATCAGCAGATCGGCCTGCTTGAACAGCAGATCAATCTGGGCGAGGACCAACTGGAACTGCTGCAGGCGCAGCAGGCTGCCGGGATGATCACCGAACTGCCGGTGGAGCGTCGGCTGACCCAATTGCGAGAACTTAACGCGGGTTTGCCACCGCTGCGCAGTCAGTCAGCGGCGTTGCGGAATGCAATGGCGCTATTGCTTGGTGAGCGTCCCGGAGCTTTGGATTCACTGCTGGAGAATGCAGACACCCAATGGCCGAAGAATCCAGCAGAAAACCCGTTTAAGCTCGGGTTGCCGTCGGAGCTGGCCCAGCGCCGCCCCGATATCCAGGCGGCAGAAGCGCGTCTGCATGCCGCCACTGCACAGATCGGCGTGGCCCGCGCCGACCTTTATCCACGCATCACCCTGAATGCCGGGTTCGGTTTCGAAACCTACAACGACAGCACTATCGGGGAATGGAGCAGCCGTCAGTGGAATATAGGCCCTGGCTTTTACCTGCCGCTGTTTAATCAGGGACGGCTGCGAAAAAGGGTAGAGCTGACCGATGTGTCTCAGCAGCAGGCGGCGATTCAGTACCGCAAAACGGTACTGGCTGCCTGGCAGGAGATCGACGATGCACTGACTGCCTATAGCGCAGAGCTTGAAAGGTACACAAGGCTGGAAGAGCAGCAGCAGAGTCTTAGCAGTCAGCTAGAGCTGATCACCGCCAACCGGGTAGCGGGTCTTACCGATAGCAGCGCAGAGCTCGAGGCCAAGAGTGCTCTACTCGGTATCGAACGTCTGCTGGCCGATGGCCAGGCTGCGCTGAACATACAGCGAGTTGCGGTTTATAAAGCGGTGGGGGGCGGCATTTAGCAGTCCAGCCCCTAAGTTCTTTCCGCCGCGGTTGGCAGTGCACCAGGCCCAGATACTCAGTGAATACGCCTGAATCCAAGGAGATCCAGGCGTATGTGGGTGTGATCGATACCGCTTGTTACCGGTTACTGGGTGGATCCGGCTGGTTATCTCAACATACCCATATTCAAGCAAAAGGTCGGCCGGAACAGTGGCTTCGGTTCGCGCTCGGTCAGGCAGATGTAACCTGCGGCGCAGGCCAGCATAATCGCCAGGCCGGTAATCATGACGTAAACCCCTTCAAGACTACCGCTGCTTTCGCGAACCGCGCCCGCAACCAGGTTACCCAGGGCGCCGCCCAGGCCGAAGGTGACCATGCCGATACCGTTGATCTGCATGGTGGCCTTGGAGCCGTACTGCTTGCTGACCCAGCCTGCGATGATGCCCCACATCGGGAAATACATCAGTCCATAGCCGAAGCCTGCAACCGCTGCGAATTTTTCCGGTGAGTAGGCGAGAGCCAGCAGGCTCAAGGCAAAGCCGCCAAATACCACCAGCAGAGCCTGGCCGTGGCCTCGGCGGTCGGCCAGTTTTCCGATCAGAAAGCCTGCAGCCATGCCGGTCAGGCCGGTCACTGTCCAGGTGTAACCTCCCAGCGCAGGCGGCAGTGCCAGCTCCGCCAGATAGGTGTTCAGCCAGGTTGAAAACGGCATGGCGGATGCACCGACCAGGAAGCAGATCAGACAGGCACAGAAAGCGGTGCGTTCGCGCACGATGGTGCTGAACAGCTGCAGCGGGCTCAATGCGGCGCTGGACTCCTCCGCCAGGTGGTTCTCATGGCGCTGCTTCAAGCTGCGCAGCAGCGACAGGGTAAGCAGCAGGGTGGCCGCACCCAGGGCGCCGGCCAGAATCCAGCCGCTACGCCAGCCAAACAGCGGAATCACCAGCAGAATCAGCATGCCGTTCAGGCCATAGCCCCAGGCCGTGCCGCTGGAGGCGGTGGCCAGATTAGTGGCGCAGTTTTCCGGGCGTCCGTAGCGGGTGATCAGTTCCACAATACCGCCCCAGCTGATCGCGGCACTGGCGGCCATCACTGTCAGTACCAGGGTGATCACCATCGGGTCGTTGAGCATGGACATGCTGAATAGCAGCAGCGTGGTAATGGAGCCGGTGACCAGCAGCAGTCGGCCGGAATTGACATGGTGGCCGATCAGGCCCAGGAGCATGGCGCCTGCCAGGTAGGCCAGCTGAGTCAGTGCGCCGATGGTGGCCAGGTGCCAGTGACTGATCTCAATGGAGGTCTGCATCAGGGGCACGAGTGCCGCAAACAGAAACAGTCCGAAACCATGGCTGATGATCTGGTTAATCCCGAGCGTGGCGGTCATACGCATTGGATTTGCTCCGCAGGTTCAGGGCCCTTGTTGAAAGTCTTATCTGGGCCAGCGGAGCTATCCTAGGCGCTTGCGCTTGTTCGTAAAATCGATAAATATTCAATTCTACATTCGGTTTTATTGAAGATAGATCTGATGCGAGATTTACCGATCAATCTGCTGCGCACGTTTATGGTGGTGGCGGATACCCTGAACCTCACCGAGGCCGCGAAACGCCTGCATAAAGCGCCCTCCACGATCAGTATGCAGCTGAACCGGCTGGAGGATCTGGTGGCCAATCCGCTGATGGAGCGGGGCCAGCACGGTGTTCGTTTGACCGCCGCCGGCACCCAGCTGAAGTCCCATGCCCAGCAACTGCTGAATCTGCACGATCAGATTGTCGGCTCGTTCCAGAACATCGATATCGGTGGCAAGGTGCGTCTGGGCACCCATGATCAGTACGCCAGCCGCACCCTGGCGCCGCTGTTGGAAGAGTTCATCCTCAGCTATCCGGAGGCGGACCTGGAGGTGTTCTGCGATCACCGCCCCGATCATCTGGTCGAAATGCTGGAGAAGGGCAAGCTGGATATAGCGCTGGTGGAGATGCTTGCAGATACCGAGGGTGGTACGCGTTTGCGACGCGATCAGCTGGTCTGGGTCAGTTCAAAAGGGCATAGCGTGGAGCAGCAGCCGGTGTTGCCGCTGGCGGTGTTCGATGAAGGCTGTTACCACCGTATCTATGCCTGTAAGGCGCTGGACGAAGCGGGTATCAGACATCGTATCGCTTTTACCAGTCAAAGCAGGGCCGGTGTTCTGGCTGCGGTGCGTGCCGGTATAGGCGTAGCGATCATTCCGCACCATACGGTGGAGGATGATCTGAATGTGGTTGAGGATATGCCGGCGTTGCCGGATACCGAAGTCACACTGTTCATGGCGCCGAAAGTGAACGAGGCGACCCAGAGATTGGGAAGGATTATCGAGGAAAGCCCCCTGTTTTCAGGTATTCAGGGGGCTTAACGGGATCAGACGCCTAGCGCTACAGGCTCGGTCAGTTCTGTCTTCGCTTCGGGCTGGTCGGTCTGTTTATCGGCCGTGCCCAGTTGCGCCATGGACCAGGCGACACGCTCTTCCGCAGTGAAATGCGGACGACGCAGTGCTTCCACCGCGTGCAGGCGGGGCAGCAGACCGGTGCCGTTAGCCATCTGAATGGCCAGCCCCGGTCGGGCGTTGAGCTCTAGCAGCAGCGGGCCGTGCTCTTCGTCGATGACGATATCCACACCCATGTAGCCCAGGTTGGTCGCTTCGAAGCAGCGGCTGGCCATCACCAGGAGCTTGTGCCAGTCATCAATTTTGATGGCGTTGAGCGGCTGTCCGGTATCCGGGTGATGCTCGATGGAACGGTCGAACTGAACCGCATGCAGCGCCTGACCGGTGCAGATATCCAGGCCCACGCCCACAGCGCCCTGGTGCAGGTTGGCCTTGCCGTCGGATGCCTGGGTGGAAAGCCGCAGCATCGCCATCACCGGGTAGCCCTTGAAGGCAACGATGCGGATATCCGGCACGCCCTGGTAGGAGTAGTTCGCCAGCATCGGCTCGCAGCGCACCAGGGATTCCACCACCGCCACGTCGGGAGAGCCGCCCAGCGAGTAGAGTCCGGCGAGGATGTTGGAAAGGTGGCGCTGGATATCGGCCAGATCCACCTTGCTGCCAGAGGGTTTGACGAAGGCGTCGCCGTCGCGGCCGGTGATCACCAGTATGCCCTTGCCGCCGGAACCCTTGGCCGGTTTGATGGCGAAGCCGTCCAGCTTCTGTACCAGCTCACGAAAGCCGGTGATCTCATGTTGCTCAGTGATCACCTCGAGCAGCTTGGGTGAGCTCACCTCGTATTCTTTCAGCACCAGCTTGGTTTTCAGTTTGTTATCCACCAGCGGATAGGCGCTGCGGTCGTTGTAGCGCGCGATGTAATCCACATTGCGCTTGTTCATATTGAGGATGCCCGCCTGCTTCAGCTGTGACGGCTTGATCCAGTCATTGAACAGGCGCTGTTTCAGCTTGTTGATCACAGGTGCCTCCTCACAGGTATTTCCTTACTGGAGAAAACCGGCGCAGCTCGGTGAGCTTGTAGCCAGTGTACTGTCCCAGCAGCAGGATCGCGCCCAGCACCACCAGGTGCAGTTCGGGGAAGTTGAAACTCAGGTGCTCGGCCAGTGGTGAACTCATTACCAGGTAGGCGATGACCGCAACCAGCAGGCTGCCGCCGCCCTGTACCAGAACTTCGTGAGCGCCTTCCTCCTCCCAGAGGATCGATACACGCTCGATGGTCCAGGCAAGAATGATCATCGGGAAGAAGGTAACCGTCATACCGGTGGCAAAGCCCATCTGATAGCCGATCACGCTGATACCCACGGTGATAAAGATCACCAGCACGATCAGCGTCGATATTCGCGATACCAGCAACAGGTTAAGACTCGACAGGTAGCCGCGCATCAGCAGGCCCAGGGTGACTACGCTGATAAAAGCCGCCAGGCCCGGCAGCAGCGAGGTCTGCACGAAGGCCACGGCGATCAGTACCGGCATAAAGGTACCGGAGGTCTTGATGCCGACGATGATGCGCATAAGGCAGACCACCAGGGCGCCGAACGGTAGCAACAGCAGCATGCGGAACATGCTCTGCTGCTCCACCGGCAGTTGATACAGGCTCAGTGCACCCAGATTGTTGGCGTCGGCCTCGGCACGGACCACCTGCAGCGCAGGAATGGTCTGACGCAGAATGGAGAAGTGGATCTGGGAGTCGCTGCCACCCACGACATCCAGCAGTGAGCCGCTCTGCTGGCGCCACAGCAGGGTATTTTCAGGCACGCCCTGTTCGCCGGTGCGCGGGTTGAAAGTAACCCAGCTTTCACCATCAAATATCTGCAGATAGGGCTGTAGCGACTGCGCGCGGCGTGCGTCTTCCAGAACCAGCCCTTCGGCGATACGTGCCGGGGTGTTGGCGTAGTTGAGCAGCTGGTAAAGGGTGTCGATCTTCGATGCGTCGCTGAGCAGCAGCTGGGTGTTCTGGTCCGGCTTGGGGCTGTTCAGCTGGCTGATCAGTTCGCGGGCCAGACTGGTGGGCGAACTGGAGCGGCTGCCGGCCTGTTCGATCAGCGTCAGCGCTGCAGTGGCCCGAGGCTCCTCAAGAAAGATCTGGGTGGGCAGCGGTGCGGCATCGGTACCGGTTTCAGCCGCTTCCGTGGCGCTGGTCGGGATCATGCGCGTCTTGAAGTAGAGCGTCTGTGGTCCCTCAGCCTCGCGGATGGTCCATTCGGCGCGACGATCACCCTTGTTGTTGGTGATCGCGAAGCCGTAGCCGGGCGACGCCGCCTGCTCTGACAGGGTGGCAAAGCCCGGTGCGTTGTCCGGCACGTTAAGGCTGACGGTGACCGGATCACCCCAGGCCTGGAAGTCTATGCGCGCATCGACCAGCCACACCGGCTGCTGTACACCGGGTAGCCAGGGCACGCCCATGCTCTGGTTGCGCAGCACCGCCAGGGCGATGCCGAGGAAAATCAGCATCAGTGTGGCGATATAGAACGGCGTTTTGGAATGGCGGCTCATTCGTCATCTTCCCCAACAAGCTCCAGGCCTTCCGGCAGCTCTGTGGCGTGCTCGCGACCTACATCCACCAGCATGACGTCACGCAGTACATTGCGACCGATCAGCAGTGAATAGGTCAGCTGCTCGCGGTCGTTGAGGGTGAATTCGGCGGTCTGGCGGTGATCGCCGATCATAAACGGCAACTCAACCACAGGGCGGCGTTCCGCCTCGTCAGCAGAGGCCTGGATAATGCGCACGTTGCGGGACAGCTTACGCTCCAGGGTGATCGACTGTTCACTGGCGGGGTCTTCAATCTCGAAACGCACCCAGCGTTCGCCGTCACGTTCAAAACGCTCGATGTTGGTGGCGTGCAGGGATGAGGTTTGGGCGCCGCTGTCGATGCGTGCTTCATAGATCACGCCCGGTACCGGCATGTAGACATTTTCCAGCTCACCGACCACCAGTTTGCCCTGATAGCGGCCGCGGCTTGGCTGCTGCTGCGGGTTGATGGCGTTGCGGTGTTCTGGCTGACGCTGCTCATGTTTTTCCAGCAGCGTGCGCTGGGCTCTGAGCTCGGCAGACAGGTCGTTCTGGCGCAGCTGCTGGCGGGTTTCCAGCAGATCGAACTGAGCCTGGTTCTGCTCTTTCAGGGCAAAGATCTCAAGCTGCTGATCCGCCAGTTGCTGCTGGAGAGGGCCCAGATCGGCGCGCTCCAGGAACATATAACGGTCCTGGGCACAGGCCGAGAGCAGAAGGACCATCGGAATCAGAGTGAGAAAACGAAAACGGCGAAACATAGCGGATAACGGTGTAGCAGTACGGAGAAACATCTCGGGTGTTATTCCTGATAGTGTGTAGAGCTGACGGGGAAAAGAGACAGGGGGAAAAACGGAAAGTTTCACGCGGGGATGATTTTGTGCAAAAAACAACCGGGCGATCCAGAGGCCTGATAGGCGGGATAAGAATTTCCGAACGGCAAGTTGATTATCAGGATGTTATATTTGCCGCCTGTCAGTGAGGGGCGATTATAACATGTTACCGATCAATGTCTGGGGTCTAGCGCTGGGTCAGGCGCTGCTGGTGACCGGAAATATTCTGCTGGTGGCGGTAACCGCACTGATCGGCCAGGCGATAGCCCCGGATCTGGGGCTGGCGACACTGCCTGCTGCCCTGCAGTTTCTTGGCTTGATGGCCGCGACTCTGCCTGCAGCCCAGTTGATGCGCCTGTTTGGTCGTAAAATCGGCTTTCTGTCGGGCAACCTGATCGGTATCGGCGGCGCGGTGCTTGCCGCTTTCTCTCTGGCTCACTCCGATTTCACCCTGTTCTGTATCAGTACTTTTCTTCTGGGGATGGCCATTGGCGTTGGCCAGCAATACCGCTTTGCCGCGATAGAGAGCTGCGCACCGGCCCAGCATCCCAAGGCGATAGGCTTGGTCATGGGCGGCGGTGTCCTGGCCGCTATACTGGGGCCTAATCTTGCCACCTGGGCGCAGGGGATAGTGCCCGAGAGCGCATATCTCGGCGCCTTTTATGTCCTGATCGTGCTTTATCTGCTCACCACTCTGCTGATCGCCAGCCTGCCGCTGCCGCCGGTCAATCAGGCGGAAAAACATGGTGAGACCCGCAGTTATGCACAGCTGATGCGCCAGCCCGCGCTGGTTGCAGCGGTCACCGCGGGTGCCATCGGCTACGGGGTGATGGTGCTGGTGATGACCGCAACGCCCCTGGCCATGAGCGCCTGTGGTTTCGGCTTCAGCAGCTCCGCCAGCATTATCCAGTGGCATGTGCTGGGGATGTTTCTGCCCTCTTTCTTTACCGGCAAACTGATCGCCCGCTTTGGAGATACCCGCGTGATCCAGAGTGGCTGTCTGCTGCTGATTGTTTGCGTACTGCTGAACCAGCTGGGTGTGACCTACTGGCACTTCTGGCTCTCACTGGTCGCACTGGGCATCGGCTGGAACTTCGCGTTTATCGGCGCCACCACGCTGCTGACTCACACCTATTACCCGGCGGAAAAGGCGAAGGTGCAGGGGATGAACGACTTCCTCGTATTCGGCTTTTCGGCCCTCGGCGCCATGCTCTCCGGTAAGCTCCAGGCGCTGTTCGGCTGGGAAATGCTCAACCTGCTGATGCTGCCGGCAATTGCCATTGCGATGCTGCTGGTATGGGAGAGTGGGCGCAGGCGTGCGCTGGAAAACCGCGCGGATGCAGCGGTGCAGTGATGCTCCAGCTGGATATATCCAGACGCTGGGCTTCCGCTCTATAAACGGTTGAAATTCCAGTGCTGGCGCACTGTTGGATGCAGGTTTAGCTTGCCTGGCTTAATGGTGAAAACCAGGGTTTCAATCCTGACCGTCTAAGCGCACCAACTTCCCCTTCAGCGCAGCCGAGCATCGCAGGCTGAAAGAGAAACAAGGGAAGGGCTGTCTGAGTGCCATAGGCACGAGTTTCCCTTCCCGCTCTTTCAGACGAGAAGCACAGGGCAATCGGCGTAGCCGATCAAGCTGTCGGGGCGGCTTAGGATTGTTAAGGATCTTGGCCGTCCAAGATCCTTGACTCGCCAGCAGGCGAAACCTGCACCAGAAAGCGCGGTAGCGCTAACCAGAGTTGCATGCTAAATGACATTCAACGGCGCAATAGGCGGGAATACGGGCAAAGCGGGGTTCAGGGGCGAGCGACCTCGCCCCTGAAAAGTCGATATCAGATATCGAGCACCAGGCGTTTGCTCTTGGCGCGCGAACAGCAGGGTGCGAACTCTTCGTTGGCGGCGTGTTCCGCTTCGGTCATGAACACATCACGGTGATCCGGCTCGCCTTCCAGCAGACGTACGGCGCAGGTGCCGCAGACGCCCTCTTCGCAGGAGAAGGGTACATCCACGTCTCTTTCCATCAGTACATCCAGCACGGTGCGGTCGGCGGGAATCTCGATAATATCGCCGCTGCTGGCCAGCTGCACTTCAAAGGCGGTGTCGCCTTCCTGGCTGACCGCTTCGGCGGCAAAGTGCTCGCGGTGCAGGCGCTCTTCCGGCCAGCCGCATTCGCGGGCGGTATTGAGCACATGATCCATAAAGCCGTTCGGACCACAGACATACAGGTGAGTACCGGCAGCCTGGGCTTCCATCACCGCCTTGGTATCCATGGTGCTGGGGTTGTCGGTGTGGCTGTGGTGGAACTCCACGCGGTTGGCAAAATTAGCCTTGCCGATACGCTCAACGAAGGCGGTGGTTTCCGGGGTGCGGGTGCAGTAATGCATCTCGAACTCGCCGCCCTGGTGGTCAAGGCGCTCCGCCATGCAGAGGATCGGGGTGATACCGATCCCGCCGGCGATCAGCAGGTGACGCTCGGCCTTGGCTTCCAGCGGGAACAGGTTGCGCGGCTCGCTGATCTGCAGGCTGTCGCCTTCGTTCAGGCCTTCATGCACAAAGCGTGAGCCACCGCGGGATTCCGGATCGTTGAGGACCGCAATCTCGTAGCGATGATCTTCGTTGGGGTGGTTGCACAGGGAGTACTGACGGATCAGTCCATTGCCCAGGTGCAGGTCGATATGGGCCCCGGCACTGAAGGCGGGGAGAGCGGAACCGTCGGGACGGGCCAGCTCGATAAGGCAGATGTCCGCTGTTTCACAGCTTTTTTTCGTTACTTTCGCGTCGATCACAGCATTTCTCCTGGCCTCAGGTGATGGCCGGAACTGTCAGGAGAGGCGATGCACCTGGCATCGCCTTCCCGGATTATTGTTATATGTGGTGCTTAATTAGCGTTTAGCTGCACGGATGGGAGCAGATCAGGCGGAAGCCGTCTTGATCAGGTTGCTGTCCTGTTCCGCCTGCTGTTCTTCCTCGATCATGCGATCAATGATGCGGCGTGCCTGAACACCACCGGCGTCTATATCCAGCTTGAGCAGGTTGCGCTCAGGGAACTCGAGCAGGTTGCGCTGCTGGCGCTCCAGCATCTCCAGGTCTTCGGTAAAGATCTTGCCCTGGCCTTCCCGAATCTGGTCGGTCAGTGCCTGATCTTCCGGCTTGAAGTTGCGCGCCATGCCCCAGAAGTACCAGTGGCTGGTTTCGGTTTCCGGCGTGATGAAGTCAACGACGATACTGTTGGCACGTTTGTCGGCCGGTGCTTCCTGGCCGCCTTCACCTTTAAGGGCTACGCCCACGTCGATCAGAACATGGCTCGGCGGAGTGAAGCGGCAAACCTGCCAGCGGTCCACATCGGCATCGGCCGGCAGATCGTTGGCTTCGAGGGCGGCCTGCCAGAACGGCGGCGCCTTGATATCTTCCATGTAGCGGCTGGTGCGAACTTCACCATCAACCACCTTGGTGCGGACCGGCGCTTCGTCGATCTCTTTCTGACCGATGCTGGTGGAGTGCACGTAGGTTTCGTGGGTCAGGTCCATCAGGTTGTCGATCATCAGGCGGTAATCGCACTGGATGTGGAACAGGCCGCCACCGTAGGCCCAGTCATCGCTGACCGCCCACTCCAGGTGATGGATTTCGCTCGGGTCCGCTTTCTCAGCGTCGCCCGGCCATACCCAGATAAAGCCGTAGCGCTCCTCAACCGGGTAGCTTTTAACGCAGGGGAAACCGCCTACGCGCTGTTTCGGCATGGAGGTGGTCTTACCGTCGCGACCCATTTTCAGGCCGTGGTAACCACAGGTCAGCTGGCCGTCTTCAACATAACCTAGGGAGAGCGGTGCGCCGCGGTGCGGGCAGAAGTCTTCGACAGCGGCAACCTTGCCTTCGCCGTCGCGGTAAAAAGCCATGCGTTCGCCGCAGATCTGACGGGCCAGCGGCTTATCTGCAAATTCGTCGGGGGTACAAGCGACATACCAGCAGTTTTTCGGGAACATGACAGGGCTCCTAATTTGGGTTTGTTCTACTTATGGATCCAATTTGAGCGAATAATGCACCAGATTGTGTGTGTTCTGCTAGTAATGGATCCAAAAAATAAGTTGTACTTTAGGTGTATTTACACACTTCGATTCCTGCTTATGGCGCGTTAATTTGCTTTAATTCAATGTATTTAAAAGGGTTTTATGAAAATAATTCGCTATGCGATGACAGGGCTCTGTTCTATAAATTGAATATTGCTGTGCATTTATTGGATCCACCCTGGTGCCATAATTGTTTTTTTAGTGGTTCAGGCTCTAAGCTAGCGGTCTGGTGTGATGAGCGTCAGTTGAATGAGTGCGATAAGCAGATCTGAACAGATACGAGGTAGCGACAAACCATGAGCAGAGCTGGTCAGCGGGTGCTGAGCACGTTGAGGCAGATGATCATTTCCGGCGAACTGGCGGCTGGTGAGCGGATCGCCGAGATTCCCACTGCCGAAAAGCTGGGAGTTTCACGTACGCCGATCCGTATCGCCTTTCGTGCGTTGGAGCAGGAGGGCCTGCTGACCAAGCTGGAGCGGCGCGGTTATCGCGTGCGTGAGGTGACTCAGGAAGAGGTCAGCGGAGCTATCGAGGTGCGTGGCGTGCTCGAAGGTCTGGCGGCACGCCAGGCCGCTGAGCTAGGGCTGTCGGAAGAGACCCGGCGCGAGCTGCTCGAGTGCATCGCCAAGGGCGATGAGCTGTTCGATAAGGGCTACGTCAGTGAAGAGGATATCGAGGTCTACCACGACATCAACCAGCGCTTTCATGCGCTGATCATCGAGGCCAGTCAGAACCCGGCCATCGGCTCCGCCATGTCGCGCAACGAGCATCTGCCCTTTGCTTCCGTGACCTCTATCGCCTTCGACCAGAACAATCTGAAGCAGGAGTACCGCCGCTTCAATTTCGCCAATATGCAGCACCATGCGGTGTTCGATGCGATCGACCGCGGTCAGGGCACCCGTGCCGAGGCGATTATGCGTGAACACGCCAACGCGACCTTGAGGTACGCGGATATCTTTGCCGATAAGAACCCGCTGGATAGCGAGGTGAGAGTGATCGGCAAGGGCGCGCCAAGTGGCGATGAACAGGAACCCGGCAACGCCTAGGCCGGTTTAGCTGTTTTCCAGCAACGCCTGGGCAAAGTATTCGCCGGGCTTGCTTACGCCGGGCAGGGCAAAGAAATAGCCGCCGCCGAACGGCTTGATGTACTCCTCCAGCGGCTCGCCATTGAGTCGCTTCTGCACCGTTATAAAGCCCGCATCCAGATCTGCCTGATAGCAGATAAACAGCAGTCCCATATCCAGCTGCCCCGAGGCGCTGATCGCGTCGGAGTAGTTATAGGCGCGGCGCAGTAGCTGGTGCTTCTCAAATCCTGGCGTGCGCGGGTTGGCCAGGCGCATATGGGAATCCAGCGGCACCTGCTTGCCTTCCGGATCCTGGCTGTAGTCAGGAATATCGTGCTCGTTTTTCATCCCCAGCGGAGCGCCGCTTTCACGGTCGCGGCCGAAAACAGCTTCCTGCTCCTGCAGCGGGGTGCGGTCCCACTGCTCAACAAAAAAGCGGATCAGGCGCACGGCCATATAACTGCCGCCTTGTGCCCAGGCCGGTTCATCATGTTGATCAGACACCAGAATCACGCGGTTGGCTTCGGCTTGGTCGCGGGTGTTCGGGTTAACCGTACCGTCCTTGAACCCCAGCAGGTTGATCGGCGTTTCCCTGCCCGCGGTAGCGGCCACATGGTTAGAGATAAACCCGTCCCGGCGCCAGCGCACGCTGAGCAGTGACGGTGTGTGTTTGATGATGTCGCGCATGGCGTGCAGCACCGTCTCCTGGGAGTTGGCGCAGATCTGCAGCAGCAGATCGCCGTGGCACCAGTCCGCGTCCAGGGCGTCGTTAGGGAAGCGGGTCATGGGCTGCAGATGCCGTGGTTTTGCCTCTGCCAGGCCAAAGCGCTCATCAAACAGAGAATCGCCCAGTGCCAGTGTGATGGTCAGGTTATCGGGATGCACATAGGTGCCGACGATGCCGGAATCCAGTGGTGGAAATTTCTCTTCGGTGGTTGGTGGCTCGCCACCCTGGGTCAGAAACTCGCAGCGCTCGGTGAGGATCTTGAACAGGCGGGTCAGCTCGTTTTTATCCCAGGCCAGTACATCGAAGGCGATCAGCGCGGCGCTGGCCGGTGGAGGATTGAGAATGCCGCTCTGGTGTTCGCCATAAAAGGGCTGCGTCATCTGACGGCTGGTGTACTCCGCATCCTCCTTGCTTTGCGATACGGCACTGCCGGCGGCCATGGCCGGGTGGGAGCCACCCAGAGCAAAAGCGCCGCCAAGCGCGCCTATGCCCTTGAGCAGGGATCGGCGTCCCTGCTGAGTCTCTGGTAGTGAACTCTCAGCGCTGTTTTTACGGCGCTCGCGCCGGAATAGGTCGTGGAATGGGCAACTCATCTCTCTGTCTCCTGATCGGGCGACCGATTAGTTAAGGCCAAGGCTGCCGCGCAGCTGGGAAAGATCTTCCGCCAGTGCGGTGATCGGACCCTTCAGCGCGTTACGGTCGCTATCCGACAGGTCACTGTAGGGGGCGAAACTGCCATCCTCTTTGCGGTAGGCCGCAAGTGTCGACTCGACGCGCTGCATATTGCTATCGACGCGCTTGGTCAGCGGCTCATCCACCTTGGTGAGTAGGGGATGGAACAGGCTCAGAATCTTGTTGGCGCCATCGATATTGGCCTGAAAGTCCGCCAGGTCGGTATGGGCGTAGCGATCCTCTTCACCACTGAGCTTGCTGGCGGCGATCTCTTCGACCAGCGCCGCCGCGCCACCGACCACCTTTTCCGGCGGGAAGGGCAGGGCGCGAATCCGTTCGGTCAGGTCCGCCACATCGGTATCCAGCTGGTCGGCGAAGGGGACAGCCGCTGCAACGTCCTGCTGCACCCAGAGTAGATACTCGATACGGTGGAAGCCGGTAAATGCAGGGTCTTCCGCACCTTTGGTGAAGTCATCCTCGCGGGCATCGATGCTGGCATCCAGATCGGAAAACAGCTCGGCCACCGGCTCTATGCGCTCGTAAGGCTCGCGGGCCTGTTCGTACAGTGTTTTTGCCTTTGCCAGGTCCTTGGCGCGGATCGCATCGGTAAACGCCTGGGTGTTTTCCAGCAGCGAGCGGGTCTGCTGACTGACATAAAACTTGTATTCCGCCAGCGGGCCGACCAGGTCGGTGGCGCTGACTTCATAGGGCCCGGCATTTGCGTCGGCGTTGACCACCAGCTTGCCGCGTGGGTTGGTGAGCAGGCCGCAGGTGATGTCGTACTCGCCCGGCTCCAGGTTGGCCGTCATCTTCTGCATAAAGCCCGGTGCGATATTCTCCCGCTCTTCCACCACCATGACGCCGTCGAGAATTTCGAACTCGAGTGCGCGCATGCTCTTGTTGCGGATGATGAACTGCACCTTGCCGGCCGGTACGCTGAGTTGCATCGGCTCGCACTGGCTGTCGCTGACTGCTACCTCAACCTTCATCACCTCATCATTTGAAGCGGCCTGGGCGGAGCTGTTGATCATTGCTGCGCCCAGCAGGCAGAGTGCGGGTGCGCTTGAGAATATTATTTTTCGCATAGGGCTCTCGTTGGAGTGCAGAGGGAGAGGCAAGGCCTCTCCGGACTGAAGTGACAGAAAAGTGTGGGCTTAGTCCAGGTCGAGTACGCCGCGCAGCAGCGAGAGGTCTTCCGCCAGCACCGTGATCGGACCTTTCAGCGCCAGGCGGTCGCGGTCGGTGAGCTTGTCGTAGGGCTCGAAACCGTCGTCGGTACGGTACTTGGCAAGTACGCTGTTGACCCGCGCCAGGTTGCTGTCGATCTTCTCTACCAGCGCTTCGTCCTCCTGCTTCAGCAGAGGATGGAACAGGTCAACGATCTTCTCGGCGCCTTCAACGTTGGCCTTGAAGTCCGACAGATCGGTGCGGGCGTAACGGTCTTCCTCGCCACTGATCTTGCTCGCGGCCACCTCTTCGATCAGGCCCGCCGCTCCGCCAACCACGGCGCTGGGCGGGAAGGTCAGCGCCGTCAGACGTTTCTCCAGTTCCACTGCATCGCTATAGAGCTGGTCGGCATACTTGCCCATGCCATCGGTGGAGTTATCTGCCCACAGAGCCTTCTCGATACGGTGGAAGCCGCTGAAGTCCGGGTCTTCGGCGCCCTGGGCGTAGTCGTCCTCACGGGCGTCCATGCTCGCATCCAGATCGGAGAACAGCTCGGCCACCGGCTCGATGCGCTCATAGTGGATGCGGGTCGGTGAATAGAGCGCCTTGGCGCGGTCGATATTGCCGGCCTTCACCGCATCGGTGAATTCCTTGGTATCGCGGACATAGGCGGCCACTTCATCGATGACATAGATTTTGTAGTCGGTCATCGGTGCCACCAGATCGGCGGGCTTGGTTTTGGCCTGGGCCGTTACCGATGAAGACAAAGCGGCGGCCAGGGAAAGGCTGATCAGTGTCTTGTTCATGCGTAATCCTTCTGGGTTGGCGCGGCGATGCCGGCTCGCAACCCTTAACTAAGTGAACTCAGGAGGAGAGCGGCTTGGCTCCCGCGGGTTGGCTTTGACGGGGTTCACGGAAAAACAGCAGCAGGGCTGGAATCAGGTAGAGCAGGTATGCACCGACCTCGCTGACACTCGGTGTCTCCTGGTAACCGAGCAGGCCTTCCAGCAGGGTGCCGGTCAGCGAGTGGGTGGAGAGCACCTGACTGAGGTTGAAGGCGATACCCTGGAAGTGATTCCAGATCCCCGCTTCATGGAAAGCTCGGATTGCTCCGGCGGCGAGACCCGCCGAGACGAAGATAATGAACAGGCTGCTCCAGCGGAAAAATGCCCGCAGCGGCAGACGGGTGCCACCGAAATAGATGGCAAAACCGAGCACTATCGCGGTGATCAGCCCTGTGACGGCGCCGGCCGGCGCTGCCGCGCCCACGTCCTGTTGAAAGGCGGCAAGCAGGAAAAACACCGACTCCATCCCTTCCCGTGCCACCGCCAGAAACACTATCAGGACTAGCGCAAGGGCCTGACGCCGCTGGCTGCCGCCACTGAGTGCGCGATCTACCGCCTGCTGCATCTGCTCTTTGCTGTTGCCGGCCACCCTGCGCATCCAGAACACCATGTAGCTGAGCATCCCCACGGCAACCAGGGCGACGATGCCCTCAAACAGCTCCTGCTGTTTCTGCGGGAATTCACCGGTGGTTTCGTTGATGCCCCAGCCGATGGCAAAGCAGAGCAGGGCCGCCGCTATGGCGCCACCCCAGATGGCGCCGATCCAGTGGCCGCGCCCGGTGCGGGAAAGATAGCTGGCGATCAGGCTGACGATCAGAGCCGCTTCCAGCCCCTCGCGCAGCATGATCAGAAAAGGAACGAAAAACATCTAGACCTTCTAAACCTCGGCTCGGCTGCCCGTCCTGCGAAACGGTGGGTAATTGTTATGGTAATGAGAATTACTATCAGTTCTCTTATTCTGCCAACTAACGGCGGCTTAGGAAGCCGCCAAACACGCAACAGAGTTTTGGTCGGTCGGTTTGCGCAATGATGTGTTGATAAAGCGGCGTGGGTAACGGGGGGATAAGGGGGTAAAGGCAAGCCACCGGCACGAGCCCTTTCAGGCTGGCCGGTGCGATATAACTGTGAATATTAAGAGTGAGTATTCAGTGTGAATGTCAGCGTTGATTAGTGCCGATCCTGGCGCACGTAGGGCTTACCGAGCGCTGCCGGTTCCACGCCTTTCTTAGAGCCGGACCAGGCGGCGACCAGCAGTACCGCGATGGTGAACAGGTAGGGAAGCATGTTCATCAGGTAGATCGGAGCGGGTACGCCGATCGCCTGCAGACGCGGCAGCAGGGCCTCAATAGCACCAAACAGAAAGGCACCGGCCAGCGCCTTGAGGGGATCCCAGCGGGCGAACACCACCAATGCGAGAGCGATCCAGCCACGCCCGGCGATCATGTTATCCACCCAGACGCTGCTGCTGGCCACCGACAGGTAAGCGCCGGCCAGGCCGCAGAGGGCGCCGCTGGCGGTGATCGCCATCAGCTGCTGCAGTTGCACCTGAACGCCGGCCACATCGGCACTGGCGGGATCTTCACCCACGGCGCGGATCTTCAGGCCTGCGCGGGTGCGCTCCAGCAGAAACCAGAGACCGAAGCCGATCAGGACAGTCAGATAAACCAGAATGTCCTGATTGAACAGCAGGCGGCCGAGCAGCGGGATCTGGTCCAGCAGCGGAATATCCAGCGGCTGCAGTCCTTCGAAGCTTTTATGCACATAGGGTCGCCCAACCACACCGGCGACCCCTAAGCCCACCGCCATGGTGGCCAGGCCCGCCAGTATCTGTTCGCAGCGCATGATCACCACCGCAAAGCCGAAAATCAGCGCCAGTGCGGCGCCGGCTATGACGGCCGCGATTATCCCGATGGCTGGGTTGCCGAGGGTTAGCGTCAGAACTGCGGCGGTCATGGCGCCCAGCGCCATATAGCCCTCGGCACCCATGTTGAGGACGCCGGCGCGCTCGCAGAGCACCAGACCCATGCTGGCCAGTGCCAGGGGGATGGCAAAGGCCGGGGTGCTGCCGAGCCAACTTGTGATGAACTGTTCCATAGACTTTCTATGCTCTTACGCTGCGGGCTTTCTGAGCTCTTACGCTGAAGGCTTTCTATGCTCTTCAACTGAGGGCTCTCTATGCCCTTAAGTTGACGGCTGACTGGACTGCGGAGCGCTTTGGCGAATCAGCGATACGCGGTAGCTGCGGAAGAACTGCACCATCAGCAGGGTCAGCAGCACGATGCCCTGAATCAGCACGACGATTGAATCGGGAATGCCGTAGAAAACCTTCAACGTGCCACCGGCGTTATAAATACCCGCCAGTACGATGGCCGTTGGTAGCACCGCCAGCGGATTGAAGCGGGCGATAAACGCGATAACGATGCCGCTGAAGGTGGTGTTGATCCCGATGGTCTGGGTCAGGCGATGTTCCACTCCGGTCACGATCAGACCACCCGCCAACCCCGCCAGGGCGCCGGAGAGCAGAATCATCAGTGTGATCGTGGCCGTCACCGGAATACCGGTGGCCAGGGCGGTGGTGCGGTTACGGCCGATTACATCCACATAGAAACCGGTACGGCTTTTCTGCACCAGGATCGCCATCAACAGGGTGATGCCGAGCGCTACATAGATGCCGGAGTGCAGGTTGCCAAAACCAAGGCTCGCCAGCTGCTCGCTGTCGTCGAAACGTGGTGATACCGGGAAGCTGTTCACCGGATCTTTCCAGGCGCCAAACAGCAAATGCTGCAGCAGCAGGTAAGCCACGTTAGAGAGCAGCAGGGTTGCCACCAGTTCATTCACGCCGGCGCGGAGTTTCAGAATCAGCGGCACGGCGATCCAGGCGGCGCCGGCTATGGCGGAAGCGAGCAGCATGGTGGGCAGGCGCAGTGATTCGCTGCCGAAGTCACTGAGTGCCACCAGCGTGGCGCCGATGGCACCAAGCCAGAGCTGGCCCTCGATGCCCACGTTCCAGAATCGTAGTCGCATGGCCGAGGTGGCGGCCAGCCCTACCAGAATTAGCGGAACTGCCAGGGTCAGTGTCTGCGCCAGTCCCATTGAGCTGAAAAACACCTGTATCACCAGGTCATCCAGCAGGGTGGCGGCGGGTGCGCCGGCGGCGAGCAGAACTGCCAGGCCAAAGCCGAGGCCCAGAAGCAGGCCCAGAATGTAAGTGGTGGTTGAGCGCAGCGTGCTGACTTGCTGGCGGCGCTCAAGGGTCAATCTAAAACTACTCATGGCCCAGAATAAGCCTCCCGATATCAGCGGCACTGGCGTCGCCGGGCAGCTCGCCCATGATTTTTCCGGCGCTGATGACACAGATGCGGTCAGACAGCGCCATGATCTCTTCCACATCCTCGCTGACCAGCAGGCAGGCGGCGCCTTTGGCGGCGGCCTCGCGCAGGCGCTGATGCACCAAGGCGCTGGCGCGGATATCCAGGCCGCGGGTCGGCGAATGGGCCAGCAGCAGTTTCATGCCGCTGTCGATCTCCCGGGCCAGCAGCACCTTCTGGGCATTGCCGCCGGAGAGCAGCCCCATGCGGCCAGAAGGGCGGGCGCCAGCGATCTCGTGTTGCTCGATACTGGCCTGGGCTTCGCGCTGTATGCGGCGGCGGTTGAGCCAGAGGCGTCCGAAGCGGCCGCTGACCACGGAGGTCAGCGACAGGTTGGCGGCGATACTGAGATCGGACACCAGCGCGCTGGCCATGCGGTCTGCGGGAATAACGCGTAATCCCAGCTTGCGCCGCTGGCGCGGGGAGAGCCCCAGCGCATCGGCGCCATCGATCATCACGCTGCCGGAGCTGGCGGAACGGATACCGCTGAGCAGCTCCGTCAGCTCATGCTGACCGTTGCCGCCAACACCGGCGAGGCCGAGAATCTCACCGGCCCTAACCCTGAGGCTGACATCGGTGAGCGCAGGTGCGCCGTCATCGCGCCGGGCATTCAGATGGCTGATCGCCAGCAGATCCGGGCCGTGCTCCTGTATGTTGCCAGGGGCTTTTTTAGAGTTGATACCGTCCGGGCTGAGGCTCGTCGATGAGGAACCCATCATCAGGCTGGAGATTTTCTCGATTGAGAGATCGCTGGTATCCAGACCCGCTGCCACGGTCTCGCCGCGGCGCATAATAGTCACGCGGTGGCTGAAACCGACCACTTCGCGCAGCTTGTGGGTAATCAGGATGATGCTGCGACCCGATTCCGCCATGCGGCGAATAGCGGCCAGCATGGAGCTGGCTTCGGAGTCGGTGAGTACGGCGGTGGGTTCGTCGAGAATCAGGATGCGGGCGCCCAGCGCCAGAACCTTGCAGATCTCGGCGCGCTGCTTCTCCGCCACTGAGAGCTCGCCCACCTGGCAATCGGGGTTCAGCGTAAAGCCGATCTCCTTTGCTGTGCTGAGCAGAGCCTCACGGGCAGCGGCGCGGCTTTTCAGCTGTGGATGGTCATCGGCAGCCAGCAGCAGGTTTTCCGTTAACGTCAGACGGTCCACCAGACGAAAATGCTGGTGGACCATGCCGATACCCTGGCGCGCGCTGTCGGAAGGCTTGCTGATCTTCAGCGGTTTGCCTTCCAGCTCCAGCTTGCCGGCATCGGCACTGTAGACGCCGATCAGGATATTCATCAGGGTGGATTTGCCCGCCCCGTTCTCGCCAAGGAGGGCGTGCACCTCTCCCCTGGCAAGTTCGAAGGAGACCGAGTTCAGCACCCGGTGAATATCAAAGCTCTTATCGATGGCGCTCAGTGTCAGCAGGGGGGAACCCTGACTCATTGACCGCCCCCGACCGTACCCTGAACCAGGTAATCCATCGCCCAGAGCTGCTCATCGCTGAGAGATTCGCCAACAGGCAGTTTCTCGGTGCCATCCTGAGCCAGAACCGGGCCATCGAACGGCGTCAGTTCACCAGCGATGATGGCGGCACGTTTCTCTGCGATGGTCTGCTTAACCGCTTCAGGAACGCTGTCCGGCAGCGGGGTAATATCTACCACACCTTCGGCCAGGCCCGGGAAGGCGCCGTATTCAGAGGGTTCCCAGGTACCTTCGGCGATCGCCTTGATGGTCGGGACCAGATACTTGTCCCAGTGGAACGCGACCGAGGTCAGGTGGCCCTTGGGCGCATTGGCGCTCATATCCAGCTGGAAGCCGACGCTGTATTTGTCCGCTTTTTCCGCTTCGGTAAACGGCGCAGCGGAGGAGAGGTTGTTGGCAATGACATCGGCGCCCTGCTCAAGCAGTGATTTCGCGGCCTGGCCCTCTTTCACCGGATCCCACCAGGAGTTGGTGTAGAGCACGGAGACGGAGGCATCCGGATTGCTGACCTGAGCGCCGCGGGCAAAACTATTGATATCCCAGTTAACAACGCTCACCGGGAAGCCGGCCAGCATGCCCAGTTTATCGCCTTCGGCCACTCCGCCTGCAGCGATGCCAGCCAGGTACCAGGCCTCGTAGGTGCGGGCGTAGAAGCTTTCCAGGTTGTCGGCGTTGGTGGTGCCGGAAGCGTTCACGAACGCCACGTTCGGATATTTTTCAGCCGCCTGGGCGATGCCGTCGGAGTAGCCGTAGGTTGTGCCGACGATGATGTTAAAGCCGCGCTGTACATAGAGATCGATGGCGTTTTTCAGTGCGCTGGCATCTTCGGGAATACTCTCGGCCACGGCGATCGGGTAACCCAGTTCATCGGCGACGATCTGGCGGGCGTTGTCGATCGCTTCATTCCAGCCGCCATCGCGGGCAGTGGCGCCGTAGATAAAGGCGATCTTCGGTTCGCCTTCCAGCTGGAAGGGTTTCGCCTGAGCAACGTTGGCCATTAAAACGCTGGAGGCGGTCAGGGAGACGGCCAGGGACAATGTGGAAAGTGTGATCGGGTTACGCATCGGTTGAGTTCTCCGGGTCAAGGTAACGGGCTCGGCGGGAAGAGGTCCTTCAGGACTTCTCCTCCGCAGCGCGATGGGCGTAGGTCTCGTTAAAGCGCGATTGGATGTAATCGCTGGTTTTGATCGGCTCGAACTGCGGCGGCCAGTCTTCGTTCTGGCAGGAGGGCAGAACCTCGATCAGGGCGTCCGAGTTGGTGCCGTAGAAAAACGGAATAGAGAAGCGTTCCTTGCCGGATTTGTTGATGGCGCGGTGCAGCGTCGAGGCGAAGTAGCCGTTGGTCCAGCGGGCCATCAGATCCCCCACGTTGACGATAAACGCGCCGGGGATAGGCGGAGCCTGAATCCACTCGCCGGCGCAGTTCAGCACCTGCAGTGAAGGTGTTTCATCGGTGCAGAGTACGGTGAAGCATTCGTAATCTGAGTGCGGGCCGATGCCGATCTGGCGCTCGTCGATAGGGCCATCCTGGCTCGGGTAGGAGAGCACGCGCATCTGAGCCATTGGCTTGGTGCTCAGGGGTACGAAGAAATCTTCCTCCAGCTCCAGTGCCAGGGCAAAGGCGGCGAAGATCTTCTGGCCGAAGTCCAGTACCTCGCTCTGGTAGGCGAGCAGTGCTTCCTTGAAGCCGGGCAGGTTTTCCGGCCACTGGTTCGGACCGTAACCGAACTTGCCGGCGATCACGTCGGGATCGTTTTCAGGAAGATCCAGGGCGATATCGAAACCTTCGTGCACATCGCCGAGGCCCTCAACGTTGGTGTTCTCCTCAAGAAGGCCAGTGTAGCCGCGCAGGTTCGGTGACTTGGAGATGTCGACCTTCACTTTTTCTTCCAGCGGCAGATCGAAAAACTGGTGTGCGGCCTTGAAGGTGTTATCGATCACCTGCTGCGGCACGCCGTGGCCCTTGGCGTAGAAAAAACCTACCTCTGTGCAGGCCTTGCGCACTTCTGCGCCCACGGCACGGCGGGCGTCGGCATCATCGGAATACATGGCGGAAAAGTCGATAACCGGAATGGAAGAGAAGGGGACAGTCAGGCTGTCCAGGTCGTTGCTGTTGACGGCACGGGGGCCGTTGCCGGTGATCACTGTGGCCATGGTTCTTTCCTGGGTTTAGTCCTGGGTTCGTGCTGTTCTGCTGGCTGACTGTGCACTTTGTTCGCTATATATGCGGTCAGCGGCGTTGCTGTTGAAGCTCTTAGAGCAAGGTGCATACCAACTGAATGGGGCGGTGGCGGGAAAAGTAGGATGGTTTGGATTGAACAGTCTTTGTTATGGAATTCTGTGCAGGTTGCACAGTTTTTTTGTTTTTTCTCAGCAGAACGGGGAGCGGCTGATTAAGGATTATTCAGGGCTGAAAAGGGGACGGGTGTTGATAAATATGGGATTGCACTGAGATGGTGCATGGTAAGGTCGGGAGCAGGCCGGCGTTGTGCACTCCGGCCCGCTTATGTAGTTGGGAATTAATCAGTCCTGAATATAGCGAGCGCTGGTCACTCGAGCAGGTTCGCGCTGCATGATGACTTCGCCCAGGCGCACCGACAGCAGCACGTCGCCCTGTTTGCGCAGCACGCTGTAGTCGTCTTCACCGTCGAGCAGGATAAAGTTGCCCGGCTTGCCGGTTTCGATGCCGTAGCGATCCTGGATATTCAGGGTACGGGCGCTGTTGTCGGTGATCAGGTCCAGCGCGCTCTCGAAGTCGCGATAACCCATCATCTGGCAGATATGCAGGCCGAAATCCAGGCTGCGCAGCAGCTTGCCGTTGCCCAGGGAATACCAGGGATCGAAGATCGAATCCTCGGCGAAGCAGACGTTGATGCCGGCTTCGCGCAGCTCTTTCACCCGGGTCAGGCCGCGGCGTTTCGGATAGGTGTCGAAACGGCCCTGCAGGTGGATGCTCTCGGTGGGGCAGGAGATAAAGTTGATGCCGGAGTTCTTCAGCAGCCGGAATAGCTTGGAGCAGTAAGCGTTGTCGTAGGAGTGCATCGCCGTGGTGTGGCTGGCGGTGACGCGCGAACCCAGCTCGTTGAACAGCGCCTCGCAGGCCAGCACCTCAAGGAAGCGGGAGTTGGGATCGTCGATCTCATCACAGTGCACATCGACCAGGCGATCATACTTCTTCGCCAGCTCGATCACAGTTTTCATCGATTCCACACCCAGATCGCGGGTGTATTCAAAGTGCGGAATACCACCTACCACATCGGCGCCGAACTCCAGCGCCTCCTCCATCAACTGCAGTCCGTTGGGGAAGGAGAGCAGCCCGTCCTGGGGGAAGGCCACCACCTGCAGGTCGATCTTGTCCTTCAGCTCGTCACGCAGGGTGCAGAGTGTTTTCAAACCGACGAGGCTCGGGTCGGAGATATCCGCGTGGGTGCGGATATGCTGCACGCCGTTCTGCACCAGCAGCTCGATGGTCTCCAGCACGCGGCGGCGGATATCGGCCTCGTTCAGCATCGGCTTGCGCTCGCTCCAGCGCTCGATCCCCTCGAACAGGGTGCCGCTCTGATTCCAGTTGGGCTCGCCGGCGGTCAGCGCCGCATCCAGGTGGATATGCGGCTCGACAAACGGTGCGCAGAGCAGCATGCCGCCGGCGTCGATGGCGCCTTCCGGGCATTCGATGCTGCTGCTCTGCTCGCTGATCTGGCTGAACAGCCCAGCGGTGATCTCCAGGGTGTGGAGCTGGGGCTTCTGTCGCAGACGGGCGTTAACGATTTTCATGGGAACCTCTTCAGTGATCTCCCAGCGTGGGGAGCTGGCTGTCGATATTGTGGTGCTGAAACAGGATCTGCTCGATCAGCAGGGCGTTCTGCAGGTTGAGCCGCACGAAGGCATCGCCCAGGCGGTGGCCGATCAACTGCTCTATCCGTTTCAGTCGGTGTCTGAGGGTGTTGCGGTGAATACCCAGGCTCTCGGCGGTCTGCTGCTGGTTGCCGAACAGATTCAGGTACTGGGTCAGGGTCTCTTTCAGCATCAGCGACTGGTCGTCGCGGGCGAAGCAGAGACTGCCGAGCTGCTGCTGGCAAAACTGGGCCAGCAGGTTGCGCTGGGGGATCGCTGCGAACAGCCGGGCGATGCCCAGCTGATCGTAGAAAAACAGCCGCTGGCCACCGTGCTGCACGGCGAACTGCACCGCCTGGCGCGACTGTTCCACGGCAGATGACAGTTGGCTCAGGCCCGGCTGCAGATCGCTGGCGCCGGCGTACAAGTGCAGCTCCGGCATCCGGTTCTGCAACTGATTCAGCGCGGAGTCTATCTCGTCGGCGAGAGCACTGGCGTGGTCCTTCTCGGCGGGCCAGATGGCGATCAGATCCTGCTCCAGAACGAGGATCGGCCAGTCGATGCCGCGTCGTTTGAGCAGCTCGCCGAACTGCTGCTCCAGCTGGTTACGCTGATGGATCAACTGCCAGTGCTGATCCTTGTCTTCACTGAGCAGGCGCTGGTGAAAGCCGGAAATGCGCACGGAAACCACCGCGTAGGGGCGGTCATCGTTAAGGCCCAACTCTGCGGCGCGCAGGTGGATAAGCTCCGGCGCATCGGCAAAGCCGTTGATCAGCCGGGTCAGGAACAGCTTGGTGGACTGGCCGATCAGGTTGTCCTGCACGATAGCGTTGGAGATCACCTCGGTGACCAGCACCATCTTCAGCGAGTAGGGCTGTTCCAGAATCGGGAAATTCAAAGAGTTGGCGAGCTCCAGCACGCCAGCGGGAATCTCGCGGATAAATTCGGGGCCGGTGAGGATCACCAGTCCCGCGACCTGATGCTCGACTGCCTCATGCACCAATTGCTTCAGGTTGGCTTCCGAGCGCGGCAGGTTGATACCGGTGACGAACACCAGCTCGCCGCCCCGAACCCAGGGAGCGATGCAGTCGTTCTCGGCCACATAGGGCCAGCGGACAGGTCGGTTGCCGCCCTGCAGACCGGCCCGGAAGCGAATCTCTTCCAGGCCGGGCAGGCGCGGTATATCGGCGCAGCTTATTCCCATATCAATGCCATATCAGCGATATCAACCTTCCGCCGGGTCCAGCGCAGGGCTGGCGAATGGCATTTTGACTAGCACGCTGTAGCAGAGCGCGGCAACGACTACGCCCACCAGCGGCGGCAGCACCGGCGAGAAGTAAGCCGCGGCGGAACCCACTACGTAGCTACCCAGACCAATCCAGTTAAACGCCGGCAGACTCACATCGGCGAGTTTCGGATACTTGCCCTTATGGTTCACCCAGAAGTCCGCCATGATCACGCCGCCGATGGGCGGAATGAAGGTACCGAGTAATACCAGGAAGGGAATCAGCAGGTTGTACATGCCACCGACAGCCAGCACGGTGCCAATAGCGGCGCCGGCCACGGTAACCACCTTGCGCTTGTCGGTACGCAGCAGGTTACAGCCAGCGACAGCGAAGTTGTAGATGGTGTTGTCCTGGGTGGTCCAGATGTTGAGGAACAGCATCAGCACAGCGAGAACCACAAAGCCCTGAGCCAGCATCACATCGACGATATCCGCCTGGTGGTAGATCATTGCGCCCAGTGCACCGGTCAGCACCATCAGGCCGTTGCCGACGAAGAATGCAGCCAGAGTAGCGATCACGGCGATCTTGGGCGTTTTCGCAAAGCGGCTCCAGTTGGTGGCCTGGGTGCCGCCGCTGATAAAGGTACCGATCACCACGGTGATGGCGGCGGCAAAACTCATGCTTTCAGCCGGGCTCTTGCCGAGCAGGCCGGAGACGCCGCCCACATCGACCATGCCGGTGTAGAGGCTGATCAGGATAAACAGCATCATCGCCGGCACGGCAAAGCGCGACAGCAGATCCAGACCTTTAAAGCCGATCATGGCGGTGATGCAAAACGCCATGCCGAACAGAATCATCAGCGGAATTTCGAGGGATTCTGGCATGCCGGTGGTTTTTACCAGTACCACGGCGATGGTCGCTGTACCCCAGGCGTACCAGCCGATCTGGGTGAAACCGAGGACGAAGTCGGACAGCTTGCTACCGATCTCGCCGAAGCAGAAGCGCCCCATCAGCACCGAATTCAGCCCGCTTTTGCAGGCGATATAGGCCAGACCCGCCGCATAGGCGCCCAGCAGTAGGTTGCCGATCAGGATCACCAGCATCAGCTCGCCGAAGTCGAAGGCGGTGCCGAGTGATCCACCCGCCCACATGGTGGCGGTGAAAAAGGTAAAGCCGAGCAGTACAACAGAGGTGGAGAGCAGCCCTTTGCGTTCGCTGTTGGGCACTTCGCTCAATGGGTAATCTGAGTTTTCCATAGCGTGCTCCGCATGAATGATTAGAGTTGTCCTTTTCTACACCACGCACGAAGCAAGGCTCGTTCCATTATTTGGAGCGGTGGCAAAGGTTGCGCGCGATTGTCGATTTCGGCAAGGGTGACGTCAATAATCTGTGCACTATGCACAGTATCTTGAGGGGTGTGGAGAGACGTTCTGTTGTAACAAAGAGTTCTTGCCCCGCGCTGGTTCATGAAATGTATCATCAGGGAGCGTGTCTCCTGTTTTGACCGGACCTGTTGTGGCCGGACGGTTTTGGGAGGAACTTGGCGTAGCTTGCGGAGATCAGAGTGTCGCGAGTCTATGCTTAAGGCTGCAGCCGGTGGATGCATGTTGCTGTTGCGGTCCGGTGTTATTTCTCGCTGCTGTTCATTAATCGGGAAGTCATTCATCAGAAAGCCATTCATCGAGAAACAATTAATCAGGAAGAATAATGTTGCTGCGCGTTCTCTGTTTTTCACTGCTGTTCTTTACCGCTGTCGCTCCGTTGCGAGCGGCCACTAACCCTGAACTGGACGCGGCCCTGGCGCAATCGCCCAAGGGAACTCAGGTCGCGTTACTGGTGCAGCCGCTTGATGGTGGCGTACTGCAGGCGGAATACAACACCAACCTGCTGTTACCGCCGGCGAGCACCCAGAAGCTGCTTACCGCCCTGGCTTCTGAGCTGCAGCTCGGTGCTGACTATCGCTTCAAGACAACGCTGCTGGGCCAGGGCCGGGCGCAGAACGGCAACTGGCGTGGCGATCTTAAGCTGCAGTTGAGCGGCGCGCCGGACCTGAGTCGGGCGCAGTTGGGCGAGCTGCTGGATCAGCTGAAAGCCAGGGGAATTACGCGGGTCGATGGCGATCTGCTGCTCGATGGCCGTGTATTCAGCGGCTACGAGCGGGCACGGGGCTGGCCCTGGGATAACCTGGGTGTTTGCTACAGCGCACCGGCTTCTGCCTTCACCATCGAACACAACTGTGTCGCGGCGAGCCTGGATACCAAGGTTAACGGTAATAAGGCGCGTCTGTTTGTGCCTGCACATCAGCCGGTGGCGGCCGCTGCTGATGTAGAGATGGTCAGTGCCAGCGAAAAGAAAGAGAGCCTTTGCGATCTGAGGATGGAACGCGGCCCTGGCAACCGCTATCAGCTGAGCGGCTGTGTCACCAAAGCGCAGCGACGTTGGCCGCTTAACTTTGCGGTCAATGATACGGCCGCTTACCTGGGCGATATCCTGCAGCAGGAGCTGCATCAGCGCGGTATTGTGCTGACCGGCAAAACACGCCGTCTGGAGCAATCCACCAGCGGCGAGCAGTGGCAGACGCTGGCGCAGGTCAGCTCTGCGCCGCTGGCAAGCCTGCTGGAGCAGGTGTTGCAGCACTCCGATAACCTCTATGCCGACAACCTGCTGAAAACCCTTGGCGCGCAGCGCAGTGGCATAGGCTCATTCGAGGTGGGTGCCCGCGAGGTTATCCAGGTCCTGCGCGAGCAGGCGGGGCTGGATTTGGGGGTAACGACCCTGAAAGATGGTTCGGGTCTGTCGCGGGATAATCAGCTCAGTGCTCAACAGCTGGCCGCGGTGCTGAGCTTTCTGAACCGTAATCCGCAGATGGCGGCCTACCAGGCGCTGCCGGTGGCGGGACAGAGCGGCACTCTGAAATATCGTCGCAGCCTGCGCGAAGCGCCGCTAAGCGGAACCATCCGGGCCAAAAGCGGCACCGTGAACGGCTCCTCCAACCTGGCCGGCTTTCTCCAGGCGGCATCGGGAAAACGCTATCTGTTTGTGCTGATGGTATCGGGCATCGCCCGTGGGGATGATCCGGCAGAGATGCGCAGGGCCCGGGCCGAATTTGAGCGCAACCTGCTGCTTACTATCCATAATCGGGGTTGATCGGTCCCGGCATTGTTGATGCTCCTAAACCTCCAGCGGAGGAGGTGGTGATCATCTAATTGGGGATAGGCGTTTCTTGCGCTTTGGTTGAGATAGAAGTTCGATGTCTCATCGCTGCCTGAGCGCAGCGATCTACCCCCCCTTTGGCGCAGCCGACCAAGGTTTAGGGGCGGTTTGGGATTGATAAGGTGCCTGTCCGCACAAGTACCTTATCTCGCCAGCAGGCGAAACCTGCTTAAAAACGTATGCTGATCTGGATGATCTCTGCATGCGGTGTCGTCAGGCTTTCCTGCAGGGAGTGGGATGTGATACCACCTGCTCTGCAGATAACCTGATCCGCGTTCTCAGCGATCGTAGGTGGCCAGAAACTCGCGGATAATCCGTTGGTAAGCATCGCGGCCAAAGCTATCGAAATGCCCGCCATGGACCTGATTCACCGGCAGTTCCAGCAGGCGGCGCATGCTGTCGATATAGTCATCGATATCGGAGTGATGGTTATCTGCCAGCAGTTCTCCATCGTAAATAGCATCGCCGCTGAAAAGCACGCCGTTGCGCTCATCCCAGAGAGCGATGGTACCCGGGGAGTGGCCGGGAAGGTGCAGAACTTCAAAGCTACGGTCACCGGTATCCAGGCGGGTTCCCGCCTCCAGGGGCTTCACCCTGTCCGCGTCGGTGGCTTCAATTTTGTAACGCTGGGCGTCAAAACCGCCCGGCGGCAGCTGGTCAAACATCTCCGCGGTGGCATAGCGGTCAGCCAGGGTTTCGTGGGGATCAGGAGCCAGTAGCACCGGCAGCTCCGCGGGATGTGCCAGACAGTGGTCAAACTCGTGATGGCAGCCGATATGGTCGAAGTGGGCATGGGAAGCTACCGCCGTGACAGGTCGTTCGGCGAGGCTTGCGACGCTACCACGCAGGCTGTAGAGGCCGCTGCCGGAGTCGATCAACAGGTCGCGTTCGCGCCCCTTGATATGCCAGATATTGCAGCGAAAAAACGGATTGATCGCCGGTTCGTAGATCCAGGTGATATCGTTTTCGATCCGTTTCGTTTCATACCAAGCGGTATCTGTGGGTAGCTTCATTTAAACTGGTCTCCTTGCAGTCTAAGCCGTTATCGCGATGATCAGGCTTAACATTTCAGGCTTCAGTGTGTGGCTTGGGGTTGGTTCGAGCAACCGGGGGCCCGCGCCAGTCTGAGGGTAGGGTGCTAGCGAGAGACAATTATCAACTATCGACGCCAACCATCAACGCCAGGCTGAGTGAGTGGTCATGCTGAACAATAACCTGCTGCGTAAACTGGACGTTCAGGACATCGCCATTTTCCTGTTGCTGTTCAAGACGCACAACGCCCGTAAAACGGCCGATGAACTTAGTGTCAGTCCGCCCACGGTGAGCTATTCGTTGAAGCGGCTGCGGGAAAGTCTTAATGATGAACTGTTCGTGCGCGAAAGCAGCGGCCTGCTGCCCACGGCGCGCGCGGTATATATCGAACCCTATCTGCGCAACGCGCTGGAGGCGATCAACCGCTCGGCGGAGGGACTGGGGGAGCAGGATGACCGGGAACTACCACTGGAGCTCTGCGTGCCTGAGGCGTTCGAGCTGCTGCTGTTACCCAGGTTGATGAAGGCGGCGCTGGAATGCTCGCCACGCCGGATTCTGCATGTGCAGAAACTGCGCGAAAAGTTACCCACAGAAGAGCTGTTGGCGGGTAAGGTGGATCTGCTCTGTGTGCCGGGGCCAGGCGCCTATTTTCAGCTGCATCCCCAGCTCCAGCGTCAGCCGCTGTTTGAAGATCGCTTTGTCTGTATGGCGCGGGGTAACCGGCCCCGACAGATCGATATGGATGAGTATTGCGATGCGCTGCATGTTTATCCGTCGCCCTGGCAATCGCCGCGCAATATGGTGGATATGTGGCTGGAGCAGCTGGGCCGTAGCCGCAGCGTTGTGGCCTGGGCCAGCAACTACCAGGCTTGCCTGAATATGCTAGAGCAGCTGCCCTGCATGATGATGCTGCCAGAGAGTCTGGTACCAACGCTGCGGATTCCGCCTGGCGTGCAGATTAACCAGCCACCCCTGGGTTGCCCCAATTTCACCTTCGATATGGTCTGGGCGCCCTCCAATGACAGCCCGCGCAGCCGCTGGCTAAGGCACCAGTTGCTCAGTATCTGTGAGTCGGGACTGCCGCCGACATCTCAGGCCTGATCGACTGTACTCAGCAGGCCAGTGCCGCCAGTTGCTGCCAGGCCTTGGCGAGACCGCTGTCTGCGCTTTCCGGTGACAGATCCAGGCCCTCTGCGATGATCCGGTGAACACGGGTGATACCGACCAGATTCAGCAATTGCTCCACCGCCGGTATCTGGTGATCATCCTCAGGTGCCAGGATACCGCCGCGGGTGGATACCAGGTACACATCCTTGTCGCGCAGCAAGCCACGGGGGCCATCTGCAGTGAACTCAAAGCTGATCCCGGCCCGCGCCAGAAGATCGAAATACGCTTTTAGCTGTGACGGAATGCCAGCGTTATAGAGTGGCAGGGCGATGACCACGACACTGGCCTTATCGAACTCGCGGATCAATTGGTCGGAAAGGGCGCGGTATTCCCGCTGTTCGTTATTCAACTGATATTGGTCGAGACGCAATGCATCCCACTGCTGTGGGCCCAGATGCGGAAGCGGATTGCTGACCAGGTCTCGGGTCAAGCTGCTCCAGCTGGGGCGGTTGCCGATAAAGCGCTCGATAAAGCGCTGGCACAGCAGGGATGAGCGGCTGCGTTCTGCGTTGGCGCTGGTGGCCAGATAAAGAAGTTCAGACATCAGGTTTTCCTCGTTGGATCGTTAATGAGCTTTCAGGCTAAGCGGCCGCCCAACCAGCGGAGTCAGAAAATCCGAACGCCTCTTTTAATCTTTAAACCTTGCCGGGAGCGGCGCAGCGCATCCTGTCCATCAGCAAGCTCTGTAGTTCTCAGACGAGGCCTGCGCGAGTTCGAAACAATTGGTAGAACAGGAAGTTAACGATGGACAGATTGATGAAAACCACCTTCGGGGCGCACCTGATGATGCTGCTCTGGGCGCTGCTGGTGGGCGGTTCATTCCCGCTTGCCGCGACCTTTGACCGCGAGCTGTCGCCACTTTGGCTGACGGTGCTGCGTTTCTTTATGTCCGCGGCGCTGATGCTGCCCTGGGTGATCCGGCAGCAGGGCTGGTTGCCCAATACCGCCAAGGCCTGGGGCGGTTACACACTGCTGGGCGTATTCCTGGCGGCGTTTTTCGGTACCCAGTTTGCAGCGCTGAATCTGACCTCGGCGCTGTCGGTGGCGGCCCTGTTTGTGTCCCTGCCCGCCATCGCCTGGCTGCTGGCGCGTCTAGCCGGTATCGAGCGCTCGGGTGTTGGCCGACTACTGGTGCTGCTGGTGGGCGCTGCGGGGGCGTTGGGACTGAACCTGCAGGGTCGTGCCGGCTCCTTCAACGGTTTCGGGCTGGGGGAATGGCTGTTTCTCGCCGGTTGCGCCTGCTCTGCGGCGTATTCGGTTTCTTCCCGGGTGTTGGTGCTGCGTGACTGGCTGCCGGCCAATCCCTTGCTGGCTACCTTCTGGAGCCTGTTAATCGGCACTCTGCTGATGATGGCGCTGGCGCAGTTTGAAGGCGGTGACAGCGACCGCTTCTGGCAGCTGCTCGGCTTGCGTGACATCGCCGTGCTGGGACTACTTGCCCTGTTCGCCAGCTTTATGACCTTCTGGATACTGCAGAGCGCCATGCAGGTGCTGATGCCGAGTAGCGTCGCGGCCTACAGCTACCTGACGCCGCTGGTATCCTTGGCGCTGGCGCTCTATGCGGGGAGTGCGGATTTAAACCTGCTGACCTGGATAAGTCTCGGGTTGCTGCTGGTAACCGTGTTCTGGCTGATTGGATCGGAGCGGGGGAGTGTGAACCCTGCACTGGCAGGACGATAAACAGTGGTGCCTCCCGCGGGAGGCACCACTCAGTTTTATCAACGTGTTCGCAGCGGATTCTTGGCCAGGCAACTGGCTCGCTGAGTGCTTGAGGATCTATTTATTCAGGATTTTCTCCAGGGCAGCGAGCAGTGCAGTGACCTCTTCCAAACTGTTGTAATGTCCCAGCGAAACGCGTGCCACTGATGTTAGGCCGAGGGGGCGGAGGATATTCCCGGAATAGGCATCTGCCGAGCGGGCATGGATGCGAATATTGTGATGCGAAAGCATGGTCACAATATCCTTGGACTCTATATTGTCTACCGAGAAGGATACGACACTTTCGTGATGACCCTTTTCCAGGTCGCCAATCACCCGGATGTTGTCGTAGCTCTTAAGCCCGTTCAGGCCACTGGTGCCATTGAGAATCGCGTCGACCAGGTGGCGTTCGTGAGCAAACATAGCCTTGCCCGCGGCTTCCAGTGCAGGGACCGGCTGCTCATCAGTTATAAAGTTCAGCCCAAGCCACTCGAGATAGTTCACTACTTCGGAAACCGCCGCCAGTGCCGAAGGATCCCGGCTACCGAGTTCCCATGCGTCTGCCGGCTTACCCAGCAGTTTGTCGTGGGGGAGCTGAGTGAAGCGTTCGGAGACCCATGCGTAGCCGTTGTTGAACTTGGAAAAAACCTTGTACAGCGAGAGGACGTAGGCGTCTATATCCAGATCATCTACGCCAATCACACCGTGAGGTGCGTGCTGAATGCCATCCACTATGATGTAGCAGTCAGGGGCGATACTGCGGATGGCCTCGGTGATCGATTTGACGTCCATAACCATACCGGTGACCGGGTTGGTATGAATTATAGTGGCAACTCGGGTGTCCGGCCGGACGCTCTGCGCGTAGTGCTCTGCGGTAACCACACCGGTACGGACATCGAAGGGGACCTCAATCCACTCGCGTCCGGTCTTTTTCGCCCAGATTTGAGTCGAATCGTAGGTGGCCGGATGTTCGAGTGAGCAGGACAGGACAGAGCCTCCCTCAGGAGTTTCCAGTGAGGCAGTTCTGATCAGGCGAAAAAGACACTCCGTACCGGTTTCGCCGCCAAACACCGTACCCTTGGTTGCACCGAACAGCCTCGCCAGGTCCCGTTTACCCTGTTCCACTACCTTGGATAGCGCGGCGGAAGCTTTGTTGTCGCGGTGCTCGTTGTCGGGAATGCAGCCGATATCGCTGGTCACCTGTATGACCGATTTTAACGTCAGGGAACCGCCAGCGTTTTCAAAATAGATTCTGGGCCCTTCAAACGGGCAGCTATCCGCGTAGTAAAAACGATCGCGAATGTTTTTTAACAGCGATTTCGAGATAGGTGATGAAGCCTTGGAGGTGAGGCTATCATCTGTGCAAGTTTCGATAGTCATTTATTCAGCCTTTAAATACCCGGTATGGAGTATTTTTAAATTAGGTGCTTAGCTCTGGGATTATTTCGATTACCGTTTTATCTGTTTTTCTGCCACGCTTTACATAGAGGGTAAGCGACGGAGAGAACCACCAATGAAATGATGGCCAGGGATAAATAACTGTCGAAAAATGTTGAGTAGTCCCAGTTAGAAATCTGCATGGATCGTCTAAAGTTAACTTCCAGAATCGGCCCGAGAATCAAAGCAATAACCAACGGGGCTGTTGGATATTTCCAGCGTTCCATAAAGTAACCGATAAGACCAAAAGCTGCGGCCAGCCAGACATCAAATAGTTCGTTTCTGAGCGCGTAGGTACCCACGATGCTGAAAATTAGAATAATGGGTCCAAGTATTGATCCGGGTATTTTTGTTACATTGACGAGGTATTTACTTAACGCTATACCCATCACGGCAAACAAAACATTCGCAATCAGCAGTGAAATGAGCAGGGTATAGGTGATATCTGCAAAATTTGTAAATAGGTCCGGACCTGGGATCATTCCATGAATCGTCAGGCCACCGACAAAAACTGCAGTGACCGCATTGCCGGGGATTCCGAGGGTCAGCGTGGGGATCAGGGTTCCCCCGGTTACGGCATTGTTGGCCGATTCCGAGGCCGCGATACCCTCGAGTTCGCCTTTACCGAAGTTCTCCGGATTTTTGGATTTTCGACGTGCTTCATTGTATGAAATGAAAGCGGCGATACTTGTGCCGGCCCCCGGCAGGGCGCCGATGAATGTGCCTATCAGCGATGAGCGCGCCATGCTGCGAAAGCATCGTTTGATATCGCTGATCAATGGCAGGTGGCCATGGACGTTGACGATGCTGTCTTTTTTAAGCACCCCGGCTTCTGCAGGAATGCACAGGTTGAACGCCTGAGACACGGAAAAAAGTCCAATTAGAACCGGTAGCAGCGGGACGCCGTCAAAGAGCTCACTGTGCCCGAAAGTGAAGCGTGGTACACCAGTGAATGAATCCAGACCCACGAGGCCCAGTGCAAGGCCGGCCAGAGCGGCTACTAGTCCCTTGGCAGGGTTGTCGGAGACCACCCCGATAATGGTTACCAGGCCAAAGATCGCCAGCAAGGCGTATTCCTGGGGGCCAAACGCAAGCGCAATCTTTGAAAGCAGCGGGGCGACAGCGATAAGAATGATGACGCTGACTGTTCCACCAAACAGAGAGCTCAGTGTCGCCATGCCTATTGCTTCGCTACCGCGTCCCTTGGATGCCAGGGGGTAGCCGTCAAGGGCGGTTGCGATGGATGCGTCGGTACCTGGGGTTCGAAGCAGAATGGCCGTTATGGAACCGCCATACACTGAGCTTACATAGACGGCGCCGAGAAGGATCAATGCCAGTTCGGGTGGCATGTTGAATGTGATTGGAATGCAAAGCGCTACACCCATGGTCGAAGAAAGACCAGGTAGCATGCCGATCATCATTCCGGCCAGCGTTCCTATAAGAAGCGTGATAACCGCATCTATAGACGCCAGGTTTGAGAGTGCTATTAATACATTATCCATTTTAAACTCTACTTACCTAATTCTTATATATCCAACCAGTCGGATAAGATCCCATTGGGCAAAGGAACTTCAAGAAGTTGAACGAATGTGAAGTAGATAAAGGCCGTAAATATTAAGGATATAAAAATCGATTTTTTAACTTCAATCTTGCCTAATAGATAGAAGCTAAAAAATAGAAAAGAGGGTATGGCTATAAACGATCCTATATCCTGTATAGCAGCGATGGTGATCACTGAAAGTGAACACCAGAGCAGGAACCTTCTCCAGTTAATGGGATGATGCATCTCCTCATCTGCTATAGATGGCTTTTTCTGTGCTATTAGTATTAAACTGGTTATCAGGCCCAATACCGCGATGGACACCGGCATTACGCCGGCGCCACCACGCATATCATGACCCGCAACAATTAAAAGAGCGCATAAGATAGAAAACGAAACTGCCAGTATGCGATCAACAATTAGCAAACTCATGATAAGAAAAATCCCTATCAGTCTTTAACCCAAGGATTCACGTCCCAAATAGCTTTGAGTGAATCATGGCTGTCCTGCAGGAAATCTACATAATCAGAGCCGTAGATCGGATTCAGAGGCATGTTCAACTTAACCAGTTCTTGCTTGAACTCTTCATCGTTGATGACTGCTTCAGAGGCTGCTACCAGCTTCTGATAGACGTCCTCGGGTACCCCAGCAGGTACGGCGAGCCCGCGGGAGGCTGCGGCGATCAGATCAACATTCTGCTCTGCTCCAGTCGGAACATCGGCGATGGCATCCAGACGTTCCGGAGACCATACGGCCAGCGCCTTGATTGTGCCGGAATTGATCTGGGCGGAAACCTCGGACATGTTGCCTTCAAACGCATCGATATGTCCGCCGAGCAGGGCGGCGGTGGCCTCAGCATTGCTGCTGAAGGAAACCATGTTCATTTCGGTGTTTGTTTTGTTGGCAAAGGACATCATGGCCAGATGGTCGTCACCGCCGATACCCTCGTGTGACACGGTAACTTCGTTGGGGTGTGACTGAACAAACTCGATGAAGTCCGTAAGAGTCTGGAATGGGCCGTCAGCCTTTACCGCTAGTACGCCTGGGTCGGTAACGACGTTAACTAGCGGACGGATGTCGTCCATGCTGTAACCCACGGTTTCGGCGCGGGTAAAAGGGTAAACCTCAACGACAGGAGAGTTGATAAGGCCGATGGTGTAACCGTCCGCCTTGGAGTTGGCCAGGAAGGTCCAACCCAGCTCGCCACCAGCTCCGGGCTTGTTCACCACGATAACCCGTTCGCCGAGATGTTTTTCAGCGTACTTGGCGAAAATTCGCGCCATAGTGTCCGTACTGCCGCCTGCACCGAAAGCAACAACCATCTTGATCGGTTTGTTGGGGTAGCCTGCTGCCATTGCACTTCCAGCCGTCAGGGCACCAACCAGAATGGCTGCGGAAGCACTAAGAAAAGCCTTTTTAAACATCGCGTTACCTTCTAAATGAGTCTAAGTGGTTATTATATTTCATCGTTTTTTTTGGGGGCGTTGCGAACGTCATCAATCATAGGGTGATGAGCAATGGTGAAAAAAGTGAATTGTTTCGATAGTATTTAATCGATTTATAGAATGGTTTGGTCGTGCTTACACTTAAACAGCTCGAGGCATTCGTCCAAATAGTGGAGCTAGGTACTTTTGAGCTTGCCGCTAAGCGACTGAATGCGACTCAATCGACAATATCGAAACGAATAACAGAACTTGAAGAGGCTTCTGGACTCAGGCTCTTCGATCGTTCGAAGCGTACTGCCAGGTTGACGGCGGATGGTGAGAGGTTGCTGCAGTTGGCCAGGGACACGCTGAGCAGTGCCAATCGTATTTTACAAATGAAAGATGAGGCGGCGGCAGGAAGACAGCGAGTCCGTGCAGGGTTCACCGATCTCTGTGCTTTGACCTGGCTTCCGCAGTTTTTTCGTGAGTGCTCGGAAGCCTATCCGCTGATCAATCTAGAGATTACGATCGATATGAGCCGTAACCTCTATCGGATGTTTGAGGATGGTGATCTGGATATTGTGGTAGCGCCTATCGATAGTGCTCTGTTGAAACAAAAAAACCACAAATTTGAGGTTCTACGCAGCGTAGAAATTGCTTTTATAGGTCGCTCCGAGTTTATTCGGAGTCCCAGTAAGGTCCCTATTCATAACCTGGATAAATTTAATATTCTCGTTCAGGGGAAAGAGTCATCATACGCACAAGGGATTAATGAATGGTTGTCGGAGAAAGGGGCTACTCTGGTACCTACGATGATCGCTAATAACCTGGTCGCCTTGGTAGGTCTGATCAGTGCAGGGTACGGAATAGGTGTGTTACCAAAGCGGTTTGTTATGAACCTATCGAAACCAACGGACTTGGTGGAGATCAAAACGCATCCCGAGTTGCCAGATATGACTTACTATCTGTTAACCAGAGACCATGGAGGTAACAAAGCTGTAGATAAATTGGTGGAGGAGATTTCGCGGGCCGCCGACTTTACGACTCCCTTTTTACATTAGTTATCCAGTGATGAAATAAAGAAGCAGCCGACTGGCTGCTTCTTTATTGATGCTGGTTTACTCGGTCGGGCAGCTGTTGCTCAGCTCCAGTGCACGGGCGTAAACCTGGCGGCCTGGCAGGCCTTTCTCTTCGAGGGAAGCCAGGTAGCTTTCGGTGGCTTCATCCAGCACCGGTTTCCAGGCCGGGTTTTCGGCGCCGCCTTCAACGGTGTAGATCTCGTCGCCAGCGTCCAGCGCCTGCTGGCGGCCGGTATCGTCGGAGTTGTCGTAGTTAACACCGGCGATCTTCGCCCAGGCCTGGCCTGAAGCGTTGTCGATGACCTGCTTCAGGTCGTCCGGCAGGCCGTTGTAGACGTCCTTGTTCATGGTGGCGATGAACGACAGGGAGTATAGACCGCCCACTTCGGTGTGGTACGGGGTCAGTTCATTCAGGCGGAAGGAAAGCTGGCCTTCCCAGGGGAACATGATGCCGTTGATCACGCCACGCTGGGCGGACTGGTAGGTTTCCGGAGCCGGCATGCCAACCGGCTGGGCACCCAGGCGGGAGAGCATGTCGCCCACCACGGTGGTCGGGCGGCGGATGCGCATCCCTTCAAGGTCAGCCGGTACTTTTACCAGTTTGTCGGTGGAGTGCAGGTGTCCCTGGCCGTGGGTGAAGAAAAACAGCGGGTGGGTATCTTCATACTCGGAGGCGATCAGGCCTTCATCGTACAGGCTCTGCAGTACGCAGGAGCCCTGCACGGCGGTCTTGACCACGCCCGGCAGTTCGACAACCTGGGTCAGCGGGAAACGGTTGGCGGAGTAACCCTGGACGGTAGCGGTCACGTCCATGATGCGGTTTTTAACCGAGTCGTACTGGGCCGCCGGCTTGGCCAGTGTGCCTGACGGGTAGATCTCTACCTCGATGCGACCGTCGGACTCTTTCTGCACCTGGTCGGCCCAGGGCTGGAAGATGTTTTTGTGGGTACCGGCCACGGCGGGCCAGATATGGCCGAAGCGCAGGGTGACGTCCGCGGCCTGGGCCTGGACAGCGCCCAGAGTCAGGGTTGCGGTGGTGGCGACGGCGGCAGCAAGCTGTGTCAGTTTCATTCGATGATCCTGTTTATTGTTATAGAGCCCTGCTCAAAGGTGTGAGCGATCAGGCATCGTTGTTGTTATGGGGTTGTAATTGTGGGTTGTCGTTATCGGTTGAAGTCACTTTAAGCATGGGTGCTTAAGGCTGCATGAACAGCTTTATGCAGCCCTTAGATATCCAGCACCAGTCTTTTACTTTTGGCACGTGAGCAGCAAGGCGCGAACTCCTCGTTGCTGGCATGTTCCGCGGGTGTCATGAACACATCGCGGTGATCCGGTTCCCCCTCAAGCAGGCGCACGGCACAGGTGCCGCAGACGCCCTCTTCGCAGGAAAAAGGTACATCCATATCCTTGTCGAGCAGCACTTCGAGTACCGACTTGTCCGCCGGTATTTCGATCACTTCGCCACTGCTGGCGAGCTGTACCTCAAAGGCGCCGTCGTCATCGTGATTGATCGCCTCGGCGGCGAAGTACTCACGATGCAGCTGGGTATCCCCCCAGCCGGCGGCCTGGGCTGTCTCCAGTACGTGGTCCATGAACGGATTGGGGCCACAAACGTACAGGTGAGTGCCCGGTTTCGGGGAGGCCAGCAGTGCTGCAGCATCCATGCGAGTGGAGGGCTCGTCGCGACTGTGGTGGAAGCTCACCCGGTCAGCAAAGTCCGACTGCTCAATGCGCGTGCGGAATGCGGTCTGCCCGGCGTTGCGGGTGCAGTAATGCATCTCGAACGAGGCGCCCTGATGCGCCAGGCGTTCAGCCATGCAGAGAATCGGCGTCACGCCGATACCGCCGGCGATCAGCAGGTGATGCTCGGCGCTGTGCTCCAGCGGGAACAGGTTGCGCGGCTCGCTGATCTGCAGTGTATCGCCCTCATTGACCTGGTCATGCACGGTGCTGGAACCGCCGCGGGATTCCGGGTCACGCAGTACACCGATCTCATAGCGATGGCTCTCGCCGGGGTGATTGCAGAGGGAATACTGGCGCACCAGACCGCCCGGCAGGTGCAGGTCGATATGTGCACCGGCGCTGAAACTAGGTAGCGCGGAACCGTCCGGCCGGGCCAGTTCAAGCAGGCAGATATCGTCGGTTTCGTAGCGTTTACTGACGACCTTTACATCTATCACAGCACTGTCTCCTGTCCCGACATGCGGGCGGGCTTTTTTCTAGTTATATAGCCGATCCCGGCAGCCAGCGTCAGGCGCTGACGCTGGTGATCTTGCTGTCCTGCTGCTCTTTTTCCAGCAGTTTGTCGATGATTCGGCGCGCCTGAACGCCTCCAGAATCGATGTCGAGCTTGAGCAGGTTGCGCTCGGGGAACTCGAGAATGTTGCGCTGCTGGCGCTCCAGCATCTCCAGGTCTTCGGAGAAGATCTGGCCCTGGCCTTCGCGGATCTGGTCGGTCAGCGCACTGTCTTCCGGCTTGAAGTTGCGCGCCATACCCCAGAAGTACCAGTGGCTGGTCTCGGTTTCCGGGGTGATAAAGTCGACCACGATGCTGCTGGCCTTGTGCTGAGCCTCGGCCTCGTAACCGCCGTTGCCGGCGATGGCGACACCGACTTCGATCATGACATGGCTGGGCGGGTTGAAGCGGCAGATCTGCCAGCGGTCTACGTCGGCGTTAGCATCCAGGCCATTGGCTGTTAGCGCAGCCTGCCAGAAGGGCGGAGCCTTGATGTTTTCCATATGGCGCACGGTCTGCACCTCGCCATCGACCAGCTTGGTTTTAACCGGCGCTTCGTCGATCTCTTTCTGGCCGATGCTGGTGGAGTGGACGTAGGTCTCATGGGTCAGATCCATGAGGTTGTCGATCATCAGCTTATAATCGCAGTTGATGTGGTAGAGGCCGCCACCGTAGGCCCACTCTGGATCTTCGGCCCAGTGCAGCACGGGGATGTCATCGGTGTTGGCCAGGCTCGCATCGCCGGTCCAGACCCAGACGAAGCCGTAGCGCTCTTCAACAGGATAGCTTTTAACGCAGGGAAAACCGCCCACGCGCTGTTTCGGCATGGAGAGTGTCTTGCCGTCGGCGCCCATCTTCAGGCCGTGGTAGCCGCAGACCAGTCCGCCATCTTCAACATAACCCAGGGATAGTGGTGCGCCCCGGTGGGGGCAGAAATCCTGAACGGCGCCGACCTTGCCGTCGGTGTTGCGGAAAAACGCGATACGTTCGCCACAGATCTGTCTGCCGAGCGGTTTCTCGGCGAATTCATCGGGTGTACAGGCCACGTACCAGCAGTTCTTGGTGAACATGACAGACTCCTTCGATTGGTGTTTCTTGTATTTATGTATCCAACTTGAACCTATATTGCCCCATGTACCGCAGAAAAGGCCAGAATGGATCCATAGTAATTAAGTATTAGGTATAAATTTTTTAGTTTGCTGTATGAGGGGGTTATTTTGGATCCAATAGCCTATTCTTTGGCTGAAGTAACGATAGTCCAGAACCTTAAAAATGGCAGAAAAAAGCCGGATCCAAAGATCCGGCTGGAAAGCTGCATCCCGGGTTACCGGGGCAGGGGAAGGCATGGTTATTCAGTTGTGCGGTCAGTTCATCATCGTGTCCGGCAGCACCAGTGCAATCTGCGGGAAGGCCACCAGCAGTACCATGGCCAGAATCATCACCAGCCAGAACGGCATGATGCCGGAGAAGATATCCTGCAACCGGATATCCGGCGCCACCGATTTCACGATAAACACGTTGATACCCACCGGTGGGCTGATCAGTCCCATCTCCAGCGCCAGTACTACGACGACACCAAACCAGATCGGGTCAAAGCCTAGGCTCGAGATAACCGGGAAGAAGATCGGCATGGTCAGCACCAGCATGGAGAACCCTTCCAGGAAGCAGCCCAGCACCACGTAGCAGGCGAGAATCAGGCATAGAATCAGGATCGGACTTACATCCAGCCCGGTAAGGAACTGCCCCAGGTTCTGCGGAATATGGCTCAGCGCCAGGAACGGGTTCAGCAGGTTGGCGGCGATCAGGATGATCATCACCGTGGAGGTGGTGGTCAGTGTGCTCTGTGCCGCGCGCCAGATCGCTTTAGGCCCCAGCTTGCGCATGGCGACGCCGAAAACGATGGCCAGGCCCGCGCCCACGGCTGCGGCTTCCACCGGGGAGAAAATGCCGGTGTAGATACCGCCGATGGTCAGCAGAATGATCATCAGGATCGGCACGGCGCCCAACAGCCCGTCGCCTTTTTCGCGCCAGGTGGTTTTCGGGCCGGCAGGGGCACTGTCCGGTTTGAGGTAGGACTGGACGAAGATCCAGGCGATAAACAGCACGCAGAGCAGTATCCCTGGTAGCACGCCAGCCAGGAATAGACGGCCGATCGACTGTTCGGTGAGAATCGCGTAGATCACAAAGCCGGTGGAGGGCGGGATCAGAATACCCAGGGTGCCGCCAGCGGCCACGGCGCCGGCCGACAGCTTGGGCGAATAGTTAAAGCGGCGCATCTCCGCGAGGGACACCTTGCCCATGGTCAGCGCCGAGGCGACGGAGGAGCCGCAGAGCGCGGCAAAGCCGGCGCAACCGATGACTGTGGCCGATGCTAGACCGCCACGGATTGAGCCGATCAGAGCATAGGCAGCGTCGTAAAGCTTGCGGCTCATGCCGGTTTCGGTGGCGATGTTACCCATCAGGATAAACAGCGGCACCACGATCAGTTCCGAGTTCGATGCCAGGGTAAAGCTTTCGCTGGCCAGTACGCTCATGGCCGAGGTGCTGCTGTCCAGGATAGTGATGCCCACCAGCCCGACAACGGCGATGGCGAACGCCACAGGTATGCGCAGTACCATCAACAGCAGGAGCGCCAGGATGCCCAGCGTACCAATGATTTCACTACTCATTCATTCACCTCTTCGGTCGCGTCCTGGGAGCCGCACAGAGACAGCAGGCGGTTGATGCATTTCAACAGCAGGCTGAAGGCGGTCAGCAGGGAAAAGCCCGCCAGGGCGTACTGGAAAGGCGCCTTTTCGAGGCCAAGAATATTGGTGCTCAGGCCCAGCATCTGGGAGATCTCCGCCGCTTCGATCACGGTGTAGCCGATCGCCGCGAACAGCAGGGCACCAGCCAGGAGGCCGAGAACGTCCAGGATGCGGTTCATCAGCGGCGGGAACATCTTTTCAAACAGGTCTACCGCGATAAAGCCGCTGTTTTTTTCGCAGTAGGCCATGCCGCCGAAGACGATCAGCACCATCGCCATCTGTGTCAGATCCTGGGATCCCGCCAGTGGGCTGCCAAAGAAGCGCCCGATCACATCCGTGAGGATGGTCAGCAGGACAAACAGCAGCACCGCGGTGGAGAAAATGCTGGACAGGCTGGTGAGCCTGTCCGTCAGAGTGATTAACGGTTTCAAGAGAGTTGCCATGGGAATCTCTGTCAGGGGTTAACGCTTGAGCATGGCGTCGAGCACCGCCTGGCCGCCGTCGATCTCTTTCAGGTTTTCGACAACGAAAGGCTCAGAGATCGCGCTGAATGGTGCAATCTGCTCCGGCGTCAGGTCGATAACGGTGGAGTCCGGATCGGCCCGCAGTCCATCCAGCGTTTTGTCGGCACGCTCGTTCCACGCCACTTCACCGCTTTGGGAAAGGGCACGACCGCTGCTGGCATCGATGGCAGCCTGCTGTTCGTCGGAGAGGCTGTCGTACTTCTTCTGGTTCATCACCAGGTAGAACATGATGTGGCCAAGCGGAATACCGACGGTATAGGAGTTGGCTACTTCACCCAGTTTGAAGTCGGTGATGGCGCTGGCACCGGTGGCAACACCGTCGATCAGACCGGTCTGCAGGGCGTTGTAGATCTCCGGTGCGCTCATCTGTACCGGGGTGGCGCCGTAGGCTTCGATCAGCTTGCCGGTCATGGCACCGGAGACGCGGATCTTCAGGCCCTTGAGGTCTTCCGGAGAGCTTATGTTCTTGTCTTTCATGATCAGGACGCTGGGTTCGCTGACCCAGAGCGCCAGCGGCTTGGTGCCGGGGAACTCACTTTTCAGCTCAGAATCGTAGGCGTTCCACAGCATGTCATAGCCGCTGGTGCCTTCCGGAATGACGCCGGGCAGTTCCACAACCATCGATTTCTTGAACTGGGATGAGGTATAGCCAGACAGGCCCCAGGTGATATCGGCCACGCCCTGCAGCGCACGCACGTACTGCTCCATCGGGCCGCGGCCGAGTTCGCCGCCGGGGTATACCTTGATGGTCAGCTCGCCGTTGGTGCGGGCTTCAACCTGCTGCTTCAGCGGGTCGATGATCGAGCTGTTGAGCGTGTGGGTAGTGGAAACAAAGTGAGCAAGTTTTAACTCCTCGGCGGCCTGGCCAACGTTGGCGGTCAGCAATGCGGCGCTGGATGCGAGGCAGAGAAGGGCTTTACGCAGAGATAGGTCCATCGAGATGGCTCCTGTATTTTTGTTGTTGTCAGGATGGAGGAAGCGCTGAACGGGTTCAGTCAGGTGGCTAACCTGTCAGGCAGTTTTCACCGCCTTGGCCCATTCGTGGCTTTCCTTCTACTTTCGAGCCTACTCTCTGGAGGTTAGCAATAACCAATGCAAAAACATCGATCAGATATACGTTTTTCCTATTTGGCGTGTCCCAGTCGCGGTTAATAAGAAAAATGAATGGCGCCGATGGGGAAAACTATTGGTCGGCTGATGTATCGCGGTGACAGTATGGAAAGGCAGCGGTGCCAGAACGGAAACAATAAAACAGGGCCCGCGCGTTGGGTCGATGAATTGAACAGGACGAGGGTTGGGAATGCTTCCTCAGATGATGTTGCTGCCGGGGCTGATGTGCGATGACGCGGTCTGGACAGAACAGGTAAAAGCACTGGCGCCGATGATCGATTGCCAGATTGCAGACTACGGCATGGCCGACAGTATCGAAGCGATGGCGGATCTGGTGCTGGCGAGCGCGCCGGAAAAATTTGTTCTTGCCGGACACTCCATGGGCGGTCGTGTGGCGCTGGAGGTTTGCCGCAAGGCGCCGGAGCGCGTCAGTCATCTGATCCTGATGGATACCGGCTACAAACCCCGCGCCGCAGGTGAGGCGGGCGAGAAAGAGCAGGCGGGCCGCTTTGCACTGCTGAACAAGGCCCGGGAAGCCGGCATGCGCGTCATGGGCCAGCAGTGGGTTCAGGGCATGGTGCATCCCGAGCGTCTTGACGATCAGGCTCTCGTCGAGGAGATCCTGGCGATGATCGAGCGCAAAACGCCGGAGATCTTCGCTGCCCAGATCAATGCATTGCTGAATCGCCCCGATGCCACCCCGGTGCTGGAATCGCTGAGCTGCCCGACGCTGCTGCTGTGCGGTCGTCAGGACAGCTGGAGCCCGTTGGAACGTCATGAAGAGATGGCCGAGCTGGTTGCCAACGCCCAGTTGGGTGCCATCGAAGACGCCGGCCATATGAGCACCATGGAGCGGCCTGATGCGGTATCCGCGGCGATTAAACAGTGGCTGGAGGCCGAGCTATGAGCGATCTGGATCTTCTGCAGCAGCTCAAGATTGAGCGCGATCTGACTCGGCTGGTGCTGGATGCCGCGCATTTCGCAGACAGCCGTGAGTTTCGGCAGTTGGCTGAACTCTTTGTCGAAAAGGGTGTGCTTTACCGCCCGACAGCACCGGAAAAACCGCTGCTGGGTCGCGAGGCGATCTTTGAATCCTACAACGCCCGCCCCGAACACCGCCTGACCCGCCATCTCTGCAGCAACTTCCGTGTCGATATTCGAAACGCAGACAGAGCCCGCGTGCGGTGCTATGCCCAGGTGTTTGGCGCCGACAAACGTGAAGATGCCGGCGATCACCTTGGGCCTCCGGCGGAAGCGAGAATCATGGTGGGTGAATTCGATGACCTCTGTGTATTCGAAGCGGGCCGCTGGCTGATCGCCGAGCGTCGGGCCAGCTTTACCCTGCATCAACCCCTGTAAACGCAGGCTGCTTTTAAGCAAAGAAAGCAACGCGTTTCAGTTTCGGAGCAAACCATGTCAGCAGACCAGGACCGCTGGGGAATACCCGGTACGTACGTGTTCGACCTGAATTTATCCCGTAAGGGGTATGCCGTGAACAAAATGTGCAACTCACTGCGTTACGCCGAAAACCGCGAGGCTTATCTCGCCGATGAGGAGGCATACATGGCGCGTTACAACCTGTCAGAGGAGCAGAAGCAGGCGATCCGCGATCGCGACTGGCTGCAGCTGACCCGCCTCGGCGGCAACCTGTTCTTCTTTCTCAAGCTAGGTGCCACGCTTGGGCACGGACTCTATCCCATCGGGGCTCAGATGCGCGGTGAGAGTTACGAGGATTTTCTTAAAACGCGCAATGTACCGGAGGCAACCTGATGGCGAAGATAGTGGCAGGTATAGGCTCTTCCCATGTGCCTTCAATTGGCCGGGCCTACGATCAAAAAAAGCAGGCAGACCCAGCCTGGCAGCCGCTGTTTGACGGCTATGAGCCGGTCAAACGCTGGCTGGAAGAGGAGGTGAAAGCCGATGTGGTGATCCTGGTCTACAACGACCACGGCACCGAGTTCTTCCTCGACCGTTACCCGACCTTTGCTATGGGTGTGGCGGACAGCTACCAGGTAGCCGATGAGGGTTATGGCAAGCGGCCGCTGCCGGATTTCCCGGGCGATGCAAGTTTCTCTGAGCATTTGGCGAACTCGCTGGTGGCGGATGAGTTCGATATGACCCTGTGCCAGGAGATGGCGCTGGATCATGGCTTCCTTACCGCCATGCCGCTGCTCTGGGAACCGGGCGAAAATGAATGGCCGGTAAAAGTGGTGCCGCTGCTGGTGAACGTGATTCAACACCCGCTGCCCACCGGACAACGCTGCTTCAAGCTTGGCCAGGCGTTGCGCCGTGCCGTGGAGTCCTACCCCGAGGATCTGCGCGTGGCGATCGTCGGTACCGGCGGCTTGTCGCACCAGCTCAATGGTGAGCGCTTTGGCCTGATCAATGAGGAGTGGGATAAGGCCTGGCTGCAGAACATCCAGGACGATCCCAAGGCGCTGGCGCAGCTTTCCCATAAAGAGGTGATGACCGCCGCGGGTGCCGAAGGTGGCGAGGTGATCATGTGGCTGGTGATGCGCGGCGCGATGACAGAGCAGGTGAAAGAGAGGCATCGCTTCTACTACGCACCGATGACCACCGGTATGGCGGTGCTGGCGCTGGAAAACGAGGGCAACACCCCGGCCTAGCCGGGGTGTTTGAGCGTTAGAAAGTAGCGTCGATTTCTAGTGGAAGCGGCGCTTATCACCACCGGTCAGACTCAGGTTGCTGCCGATATCGGCAAGAATCTGGCAAAGGGTGTTCAGCGGCTGGGACGGCTTGCTGTCGTTGCGGATCAGCATGCCGATCTCGCGCTGACTGCCCTTCAGCGGTACCGGCAGCAGGGTCAGCTGGCCGCCGTGAACCTCGAAGTGAACCTGGTGCGGTGATATCAGCGTGATCCGGTCGCTGTCGAGCAGCAGCGAGCGGATGGTGATCAGGTTGCCCGCTTCGATACCGATCTCCGGTGCTTCGAGACCGGCGTCGTGAAACTCCTTTTCGAAGCAGTTGCGTGCCGGCGTACCCAGACGTGGTGCGATCCACTGGGCGTTGCGCAGATCCTTCAGGGTCAGATCATCACGGCGGGCCAGCGGGTGATCATGACGGGCGACCACGGCCAGGCGATCCTCATAGAGCGTCGTCTGAGTGATCTCCGGATAACCCGGGTTGTCACGCAGGGCACCCACCAGAATATCGATCTCGCCGTTGCGCAGGGCGGTGAGCAGGGATTCATAAGTGCCATCGATCAGCGTGGCTTTCACGCCGGGCATCTCCTGGGTCAGTCGGTCCAGGGCGCGAGGCACGAGCAGTGAGCTGGACATCGGCAGCGCACCGATCACCAACTGGCCGCGGCCCTTGTCCTGCCAGGCGTGCAGGTCCTGAGAGATCAGGCAGAGTTCGCGCAGCGCCACCTTGGCGTGGTGAGTCAGCAGTGCACCGCACTGGGTAGGGCGCATCCCCTGCTGGGTGCGCAGGAACACGGAGATGCCAAGCTGCCGCTCAAGATCGCGCAGGTTGCTGCTGATGGCGGGCTGGGTCAGGTTCAGGTGGGCGGCGGCCATAGGTTCCACCCGGAAGTCGGACAGGGCGACCAGCACCGTAAGCTGCCGGTAGGAGAGCCGCTGCGCCAGACGCTCGAAGTTGCCTGTGGGCTCCAGCGCGGCGAGGCCCGCTTCGGCATCGGTCAGGTGGCCCAGTGCGCGGCGCAGGCGGCGCACGACGATCTCGCCGATCTCGGTGCAGATCATGCCGTTGCGGTGGCGCTGGAACAGCTCAACGCCAAGGGATGATTCCAGTTCGCGAACAGCACGGGTCACCGATGGTTGAGACAGGTGCAGTGCTTCGGCGGCACGCATAACGCCGCCGATCTCGGCGACGGTAACCACGGCGCGCAGGCGACGCATGTTGGGTTTGAAATCGGGGTTGGTGCTCAGAGTGGACTGCATGGGCCCCTCCGGGAAGCTGATTGTTATATTTATTGATCTGGATCAAAGCCTAATCGATCACTGCTGGAATCAAAATGTCTTATTTGCGCATTCATTGAGCGCGAAAAGGAATTAATATGTTCTAGTGCTCCGTTTCAGCGGAGATCTTTGCAGGTAGACAGAGGCTTAGCTGAGGGGCTGCTTATGGACATGATTACCAATCTGCGTACCTTTCTCGCCGTGGCCAGCCATGGCAGTTTTGCCTCGGCCGCACGGCATCTGCACGTGGTGCCCTCGGTGGTGGCGAAGCGGATAGCGCAGCTTGAGAAGTCCGTAGGTTCGCGTCTTTTCGAGCGTTCCACCCGTACCATCACCATTACCGATGCCGGTCAGCGGTTGCTGCCAAGGGTGCGTCATTCGCTGATGGAGTTTGAGGAACTGCTCAAGGATGCCCGGCGTGATGATGGCAAGCTGGAGGGGCACCTGCGACTGATGCTGCCGACGACGCTATCCATGGCGCACCTGTCCAATGCCATCGTAGAGTTTATGAAGGTGCATGACCGTATTACGGTGGAAACCGTGCTGGCGGATCGCTCGGTGAGCCCGCTGGAGGAGGATGTGGATATCATGGTCAGTGGCCGCCTGGCCCACTATGACGGTGTCAGCCAGGTACCGCTGGCGCCCACCAATGTGCTGCTCTGCGCCTCGCCGGAATACCTGGCCAAGGCGCCGCCGATCAATCATCCCAGTGATCTGGTGGATCACACCTGTCTTATATTCAGCCCCCAGGGCACCACCTGGGCGTTCGAGTCCGAGCGCGGGCCGCTGTATGTGGATGTGCAGGCGCGGCTGGCATCGGATGACAACCATACCCTCAGCCGCGGGGTAGAGCGTGGGCTTGGTATCTCGGTATTGCCGCGCTATATCGCCCGCAAGGGGCTGGATGCAGGCACCATCGTGCCGCTGCTGGAGCATTTTCCGCCCCAGGATCGCTGGTACAAGGCGTATATACCACGTCGCAAAGAGCGTCTGGCCCGGGTTGAAGCGATGTGCGAATGGCTCAGGCTGGCGATCGAGCAGCTTAACGCCCAGGGCGCCTGCAACCCGATCTTCGGACACTGTGATTAACCACGTGTGTCCTTCACATTTTCCATCACCACAAAAGTACTGGTCTGAAGCACGTGGGGCAGAGAGGAGATCTGTTCACCCAGCACAGCCCGGTACTCCTCCATGTTGCGGGTTCTGACCTTCAACAGATAGTCGAAGTTACCGGCGATCATATGACACTCCTCCACTGCTGAGATCTTCCTGGCCGCCGCATTGAATGCTTCCAGCGCGGCGGTGCTGGTGTCGTTCAGCGTGACCTGGGCGAAGGCGATATGGTCCAGCCCCATCTTTTTCTGATCGATCAGCGCGGTATAGCCGCGAATATAACCCTGCTCTTCCAACCGCCGCATGCGGATCTGGCAGGGAGTCTTGGATAAACCCACCTTTGAAGCCAGGCCGGTGACCGTAATCCGGGCGTCGAGCTGCAGCTCTTTGATGATGGCCCGGTCGAATTTATCCAGATCGTTCATGGTGTTGGTACTGCTCGCTGGTGAAATTGACTATTTAAGCTAATTTTACAGGACGAAAGATATTTTGGTATTTGAATAAAAGTCGATATACGACGTTGATGTTTTCTATATAGGAAAAGTGTATGCGATAGCTTGCGTAGAATGCATCGGCAAGACAACGTATAAGGAGGAGCGACGATCATGGCTCAGGTGCAGACTACACAACCGACAATGGAAACTAGCCGCGAAGCGATGCGGGCCAACTATCTGGCCGACGAGCACCGTGTTATCAGCGAGCTGATTGCCGGTGCCAACCTCTCGGAACAGGTGCGCAAGGCGATCTCCGACCGCGCGGCCGATCTGGTCCGCGATGTGCGTGGTAACTCCAAGCCGACCATGATGGAGAAGTTCCTCGCCGAGTATGGCCTGACTACCAAGGAGGGCGTGGCGCTGATGTGCCTGGCCGAAGCGCTGCTGCGTGTGCCGGACAACGTCACCATCCATGAGCTGATCGAGGACAAGATCTCCTCTGGCAAATGGGGCGAACACCGCGGCAAATCCAACTCTTCCCTGATTAATACCACCACCTGGGGCCTGATGATGGCTGGCAAGGTGATCAGCCCGTCCGATACCCGCAGCCTGGTGGAAACCCTGCGCCAGTTGGTGAAGCGCATGGGGGATCCGATGGTGCGCACCGTGGCGAATCAGGCGATGAAAGAGATGGGGCGCCAGTTTGTGCTCGGCCGTACCATCGAAGAAGCGCAGAAAAACGCCCGTAAGTATGAATCCAAGGGTTACACCTATTCTTACGACATGCTCGGCGAAGCAGCGCGGACTGATGCGGATGCGCTGCGCTACCAGCGTGACTACGCCAGTGCGATCAAGGCGCTGGCGCTGAACTGCAAACATGACGATATCCGTGATAACCCCGGTATCTCTGTAAAACTTTCCGCCCTGCATGCACGTTACGAATATGGTCAGCGCGACCGTGTGATGAACGAGCTGGTGCCGCGTGCGCTGGAGCTGGTTAAGCAGGCGAAAGCCGCCAACATGGGCTTTAATATCGACGCGGAAGAGGCGGATCGTCTGGATCTCTCCTTCGATGTGATCGAAGCGATTCTTTCCGATCCGGAATTGGCCGGCTGGGACGGCTTCGGCGTTGTGGTGCAGGCGTTCGGCAAGCGTGCTTCCCACGCGCTGGACTGGCTCTACGCCCTGGCGGAAAAACTGGACCGTCGCATCATGGTACGTCTGGTGAAGGGCGCCTATTGGGATGCCGAGATCAAGCGTGCCCAGGTGATGGGGCTGGATGGTTTCCCGGTTTATACTCGCAAGGCGTGCAGTGATGTCTCTTACCTGGCCTGCGCAGAAAAACTGCTGGGTATGACCGACCGCATCTACCCGCAGTTCGCCACCCACAACGCTCACTCTGTCTCCGCTATCGTTGAGCTGGCCAAGGGGCGTGACTGCTTCGAGTTCCAGCGTCTGCACGGCATGGGTGAATCCCTGCACGAAGCGCTGATGAACGGCGACGGCAAACGCTGCCGCATCTACGCACCCGTAGGTGCACACCAGGATCTGCTGGCTTACCTGGTGCGTCGTTTGCTGGAAAACGGTGCCAACAGCTCCTTCGTGAACCAGATTGTCGATACCCGTATTACGCCGGAACAGATCGCCCGTGATCCAGTGGCGCTGGTGCAGTCGTTGGGCGAGAACGTCTCCAGCAACAAGATTGTCCGTCCGCAGGACCTGTTCGGCGAAGGTCGTCGCAACTCCAAGGGCTGGGATGTGACCGATCCGGTGGAAGTGGAATTTATGGAAGCCCAGCGTGGCGCTTTCCGCAGTTCCGCCTGGAAAGGCGGCCCGGTTCTGGCCGGCGAAGTAGTTGGTGGCGAGCAGAAAGAGGTGCGCAACCCCGCCGATCCGAACGACCTGGTAGGTCATCTGACCCTGTCTGCGCCTGAAGATATAGAGACCGCGATTGTCGCTTCGCAGTCAGGCTATGAGAGCTGGTCCAAGCTTTCTGCCAAGGAGCGTGCCGCGCGTATCGATCGCGTTGCCGACCTGTATGAACAGAACACCCACGAGCTGTTTGCCCTGACCTCCCGCGAGGCGGGCAAAACCCTGCTCGACGCCATCGCCGAGGTGCGCGAGGCGGTGGATTTCGCCCGTTTCTACGCCAATGAAGGTGTACGTATCGACGGTGAAGGCGACGCCCGTGGTGTGATCACCTGTATTTCACCGTGGAACTTCCCGCTGGCGATCTTCACCGGTCAGGTACTGGCCGCGCTGGCGGCGGGCAACACCGTACTGGCCAAGCCGGCGGACCAGACGCCGCTGATCGCGACCCGTGCCGTGGAGCTGATGCACGAGGCCGGCATTCCGAAAGAGGTGGTACAGCTGCTGCCGGGCGCCGGTGCTTCGGTGGGCGCTGCGCTGACTTCCGATCCGCGCATCAACGGCGTCTGCTTCACCGGTTCTACCGGTACAGCACAGATCATCAACCGTGTAATGGCCGAGAAAATGGCGCCGGACGCACCGCTGGTGGCGGAAACCGGTGGCCTCAACGCCATGATCGTTGACTCCACGGCGCTGCCGGAACAGGTGGTACGCGATGTGCTGGCGTCCTCTTTCCAGAGTGCCGGCCAGCGCTGCTCTGCGCTGCGCATGCTCTATGTACAGAAAGATATCGCCGATCATCTGCTGGAGATGCTGTTCGGTGCCATGGATGAGCTGCGCATGGGTAATCCCTGGGAGCTCTCCACCGACGTGGGCCCGGTGATCGACAAGGCCGCCCAGGCGAAGATCGAGACTCATTGCGAGAAGTTCGCTCAGAAAGGCCGTGTGCTGAAGTCTTTGGCGAAGCCGGAAGCCGGGATCTTCGTTGCGCCGACGGTGATCCGTCTGGAAGGTATCGAAGAACTCGAAGAGGAGATCTTCGGCCCAGTACTGCACGTGGCCACCTTTGAAGCCAATGAACTGATCAAGGTGGTGGACGATATCAACGCCCAGGGCTTTGGTCTTACCTTCGGTCTGCACACCCGTGTGGATAGCCGTGTGAACCGCATCGTTAACCGGATCAAGGTGGGTAACACCTACGTGAACCGTAACCAGATCGGCGCCATTGTAGGCTCCCAGCCGTTCGGTGGCGAAGGTCTCTCCGGTACCGGTCCGAAAGCGGGTGGCCCGCACTATGTGCGCCGCTTCAAGAACAGCGCCACCGATGCGCGCAGCGCTGAAGACGGTGCCGCGATGGTGTGCAGCGATGCGCTAAGTGCTGCCATCAGCCATATTGCAGCAGTTGAAGCGCCCGAAGCTGAAGCCCGCGAGCAGGCACTGAAGCCTTTCTTCGACCAGGTGCCTGCGGCGCTGGATGCTGAGCCTGAGCTGCTGCCGGGACCGACCGGTGAGCTGAACCGTCTGTCCAACTGCGCCCGCGGGCTGATTCTCTGCCTCGGGCCGGACAAAGCGAGCGCTATGGAGCAGGCTGCTGTGGCCCTGTCTCAGGGGAACAAGGCGGTCGTGATCGCACCGGGTGCCGACAAACTGCTGGCCGACGCCAGCAAGGCCGGTCTGCCTGTGGTTGGTCTAGATGGACAACTGCAGCCGGAAGCGCTGATCCGTACCAGCGGCTTTGATGCAGTGATTAGCTGTGCAGGGGCTGAGATGCTGAAAGAGTACCGCCAGGCTCTCGCGGAGCGCACAGGCGCGTTGCTGCCGCTGCTGACCGAGCATCTGTTGGCAGAGCGTTACGTGATTGAGCGTCACCTCTGTGTGGATACCACCGCCGCGGGCGGTAACGCCAGCCTGATTGCTCAGTCTGAGTAAATTGGCGCTTCCTGCCGCCATCAGTCTCTAACGAGAAAGGCCCTCTAGCGAGAGGGCCTTTTCTTTTGTCATCAGTATCAGCGTGGCTGCTTGTTTACTGGCTAAGCCAGGCGTGAAACTTTTCGTCGAGAGCGGCGCCATGCTCAGCCCAGAAGGCACCAGAGGTCTTCAGGCCTGCATCCAGATGAGCGGATGGCAGCTGGGGAATGATGGATTCGTCGATATAGGCGTAAGAGGACTGACGTGTCGGGCCGTAAGCCATGGTTTCAGACATCCCTGCCAGCGGTTTGGAGCTGGTGGTGAACTTGACGAAGTCCAGCGCCGCTTCTTTTTTGCTGGTGCCTTTGACGACAGCCCAGGCGTCCAGATCGAAGATATGTCCGTCCCAGACCATCTCGAATGGCTTGCCCTCGTTCTGGATTGCTGAGAAGAAGCGACCGTTGGCGGACTGAACCATCACCGCGGCGCCATCATTCAGCAGCTCCGGAGTTTGGGACCAGTAATCGAACCAGACGATTTCATCCTTGATCGTGTCGAGTTTGGCGAAAGCGCGAGCCTGCCCCTGTTCAGTGGCGAGTTCGTCGTAGACTTCACTCTTGCGGACGCCGTCGGCCAGCAGAGCCCATTCCAGATTGACCTGTGGGCTTTTACGCAGGGCGCGTTTTCCCGGGAAGGACTCGGTGTCGAAGAAGTCCTCCATGGAGGAGGGGTCGCCGCCTTTGATGGTGTTGTGGTTGTACGCGTAGAGCACAGACCAGTAGATGTTGCCGACGCCGCATTCGCTGGTCAGAGCGTCTTCGCTGAAGTCCTCGGTAGCCCGGGTGCCGTCGTCGCCCGCAGGCAGCTGGTCCATCGGAAACCTTTCCAGAAGACCTTCGGCGCAGGCTCGCTCCAGGTCATTCCCCTCCAGCTCAATGGCATCCCAAACGACATTGCCGCTCTCTACCTGCTCTTTGAGTTCGACGATCCCACCGGAGTAGTTCTTGAACAGTACGTGTTGTCCGGTTTTGACCATGTAAGGGTCGATGACGTGCATCTGCAGTGATGCTCCGTAGGAGCCATCGAATGAAACCACATTCAGTTTATTGGCACTTGCCAGGTTGGCAAACAGGCTAACGGCGGTGGTCGCCGCCAAGGCTAACAGTTTCTTCTTCATTGAATCTCCTATTCAAGCCATTGAGCTATTGGTCCATCGAAATCGGGAATCTCTTCTGCGGCCGCGACACGGTCCCGATTATTAAGCACTTTCCCTCTCAGCCCGGCACCAGCGCTCATCTTAGAAAAGCAGCGGGTTGTGACGCCGATGCAGAGGCCTGAGATCAATTCGACGGAAGTTATGCTTTCGAACTATCGTCCCACTTCTGCGATAAACAAGTCCGTCGGGCGTTAGCCTGCTCCTGCTTTGGCAGAGTAAATCTGTGTCCAGATTCTCTTTCAGAATGAGCAGGAATGCACTAGGTTTATGAGATTAACGTATTGTTTTCTCTTTTAAATTAAAAGAAATATATCTTTTTAATGCTCTGGCGATCGGGGAGTTTTCTTGATCGAGAGCGAGGTGCAACGGTATTTATTATCCGCTCTATCGCGGCATGATATTTATCACTCAGGTTAAATCGCTCTGTACTCTGCACTCTACATCCCGCTGGTTATCAGGCCCCCGGTCGGCGCCCGCAGCGCTCTTATGTCGATAAAATCTGTGCGGCCCTGGGGCTTTCTGAACTGAGAAAGCAGTGCTGGGGTCAGGGTGATAGCAGGTCTTGCCTCATGCATCAGAAAGGCCCTCGGGCGTGTGTCACCGAGGGCCCTGATGGCGAAGTTTTCCTGAGAGTAGACCGTTGCCGCAGAGACGGTATCAAGCGTTATCAGTGAACGTTCAATCCAGCTCCCCGGCACGCATCTTCTCACCGCGGGCGCGCAGGTACTCCATGGTCAGCAGCAGCAGACCGGAGATGATTACCAGCAGGGTCGCGACGGCCAGAATGGTCGGGTTGATCTCCTCGCGCAGGCCGGAGAACATCTGGCGTGGAATAGTGCGCTGCTCAGGGCCGGCCAGGAAGAGCACCACGATCACCTCGTCAAAGGAGGTAACAAAGGCGAACAGAGCGCCGGAGATTACCCCGGGGCGGATCAGCGGCATGATCACCTTGAAGAAGGTGTACACAGGCTTGGCGCCCATGCCCAGAGAGGCGCGCACCAATGAGTAGTCAAATCCTGCCAGGGCAGCGTTCACCGTGATCACCACGAAGGGTGTCCCCAGGGCCGCGTGGGCGAGTATTACGCCCATGTAGCTGCCGGCGATATCCAGCTGAGTGTAAAAGAAGAACATCCCCGCTGCGGTGATGATCAGCGGTACGATCATCGGTGACAGCAGCAGCGCCATGATCATGCGCTGGAAAGGCATCTGGCCGCTGGTCAGACCGATGGCGGCGGTGGTGCCCAATACAGTGGCGATCAGCGTGGCCATCAGGCCGATGTAGAAGCTGTTCTTGATCGCCAGAATCCATTTTTGATCCGCCAGAATCTCTTCATACCACTTCAGCGAGTAAGCGCTCGGGTCCAGCGCAAGCATTCCTTCGGTGAAGGTGAAGTAGGGCTCGGCGTTGAATGACAGCGGAATGATCACCAGGATCGGCGCCATCAGGAACAGCAGTACCAGGTAGGCGGTCAGCTTGACCCCGGAAAGGCCCAGCTTCTGCCAGATTGTGAAATAACGTGGAAATTTAGCCATCTGTACGCTTACTCCTTAGCCCAGCTTCAGGTTGCTGATGCCCACCAGGCGGTCATACAGCCAGTAGAGCAGAGTGATCAGCAGTAGCAGCAGGGAACCGAGCGCTGCGGCGAGCTCCCAGTTGTTTGAAGACTGCATATGGAAGGCGATGATGTTGGAGATCATCTGCCCCTCGGTACCGCCGACCAGCGCCGGTGTGATGTAGTAACCGATGGAGATGATGAACACCAGCAACGCGCCGGCACTGAGCCCGGGTACCGTCATCGGCATATAGATGCGGATAAAGGCCGGAATCGGCTTTGCGCCCAGCGACAGGGCGGCACGGAAATAACTCGGGTCGATCCCCTTCATCACGCTGTATAGCGGCAGAATCATGAACGGCATCAGTATGTGGGTCATCGCTATCACCGTGGCGAACTGGGTATATAACAGGTCCAGAGGCTCATCGATGATATGCAGCGACATCAGCGTGGAGTTGATCACGCCGTTGGTCTGCAGCAGAGCGATCCAGGCGGTGGTACGTACCAGCAGCGAGGTCCAGAACGGCAGCAGCACAAAAATCATCAGGGTGTTGGCGACCCGCGAGGGTGCGTTGGCGAGATACCAGGCCAACGGGAAGCCGATCAGCGCGGTCAGCGCGGTGATGTAGAAGGCGATCTTGAGACTCTTCCAGTACAGATCCAGGTAGATCTGCGTGTCTCGCTGAACGATTTCGCCCTGGGGATTACGCTCCAGGTCGAGCGCGGTCAGGTAGAAGTCATCCTTGATAACGGAGCCGGACTTTTTCATCGCCCGCCAGACGTTCACGTCGGACCACTTCTTGTGGGCATCAAGCACCAGTTGGCCACCACTGGTCTGCAGTTCGGCCAGATCCACTCGGCGCACTTTACGGGCGGTGGATTTGATCAGGCTTGAAGCACCAGGATAGGCGCGGTTGATCTCTTCCGCGAGTTTGCCGGAACGGCGCTCAGCGGCCAGGGTCTGCAGTTCCACGGCGAAGGCGTTCAGCGCTGCCGTCGGTGGCAGGTCTCCAGATTCCTCGCTCCAGTCATCCAGTTGCGCCAGCGTATCGGGAATAAGCTCGGCGACGGTGGGATGGTAGAAACTGCGGTAGAGCATCGTCCCGATCGGGGCGACGAAGGTGACGAAAATAAACAGCAGCAGGGGCGCGACAAAAAATATCGCCAGCAGTTTGCGGCGGCGGATGTTGCGATCGGCCTGCTTGATCTCGTCTTGCGTCAACTCTGGGTTGGACATGCGTAATAACCCTGTCAGGCCGGGCCGCCCGAAGGGCAGCCCGGTTTAGTGCGCGTTTGATAGCTGTATGGCTTAGCGGATTACTGCAGCAGCCATTCGTTGAACTTCTCGCCGAGAGACTCGCCGTAGTCAGCCCAGAAGATGGAAGAGGCTTTCAGACCTTCATCCAGGTGAGCAGACGGCAGCTTCGGAACGATAGATTCGTCGATGTACGCGTAGGAAGACTGACGGGTCGGGCCGTAGGCGACGTCAGGCATGCCGGACAGCGGCTTGGAGCCGGTGGCATACTTGATGAAGTCGATCGCCAGGTCCTTCTTGTCGGTACCTTTAACGATAGCCCAGACGTCCAGGTCGAAGACGTGACCGTCCCAAACCATCTCAAACGGCTTGTTCTCTTCCTGGATAGCGGCGAAGAAACGACCGTTGGCGGACTGAACCATCACCGCACCGCCGTCGTTCAGCAGCTGCGGAGCCTGGGACCAGCTGTCGAACCAGACGATGTCGTCCTTGATGCTGTCCAGCTTGGCGAAAGCACGGGCCTGACCCTCTTCGGTGGAGAGAACGTCGTAGATCTCATCCTTGGGCACACCGTCAGCCATCAGTGCCCATTCCATGTTGACCTGCGGGCGCTTACGCATGGCGCGTTTGCCCGGGTAGGTAGCGGTGTCGAAGAAGTCGGTCATCGAGGTCGGCTCGCCGCCTTCGATGGTGTCGTGGTTGTAGGCGTAGAGTACGGTCCAGACGATGTTGCCGACGCCACACTCGTTGGCCAGGGCTTCTTCACTGAAATCCTCGGCGGCGGGGGTGCCGTCGTCACCCGGAGGCAGCTGATCCTGAGGGAATACTTCGAGCAGACCTTCGGAGCAGGCGCGCTCCAGGTCGATCACTTCCATATCGATCACGTCCCAGAGGACGTTACCGCTTTCCACCTGTGCCTTGAGCTCGGCAACACCGCCGGAGTAGTTCTCAAACAGGATGTTGTGGCCGGTTTTATCCATGTACGGGTCGATCATGTGCTTCTGCTGCGCCGCTCCGTAGGAGCCCCCGAAGGAAACCGCGGTCAGTTCGTCAGCGCTTGCCAGGTTGGCAGACATGCTGACGGCTGCAGCGGCCGCCAGGGATAACAGTTTCTTCTTCATTGGATCACCTCTTCCAGACATTGAGTCGTTGGTCCATAGACGTCAGGCAGCCTCATGCCGCCTCGACACTATCCTTATCAGCCGGTTTATCGAGCGCCAGACCGCGGTCTGTGGCCCAGGTCAGGCGGGCCTGGGAGCCTGGCTCGATGACCGGTGCATCCTGATCGTTGAGCATTTTCACCATCAGCTCGGCGCCGTCGCTCATCTTGAAGAAGTAGCGGATGGCATCGCCGACATAGAGCCGGGTGATGAATTCGGCGCTGATGACGTTATCGAACTCCCTGCCCGCCTCGGCGATAAACAGGTTTTCCGGTCGTACCGATAGAATGCACGGCTCACCCTTGGGCGGGCAGTTGATATTCAGTGCGCTGACCTTGTCACCGCGGGACAGGCTGATGGTGGCGGTCTGCTCGTTGCACTCTTCCACCGTGCCGTGAATATGGTTGTTCTCGCCGATAAAGTCGGCGACAAAGGAGTTGGCCGGCGTCTCGTAAAGCGCCGAGGGATGCGAGCACTGCTGCACCACACCGTCATTGAACACGGCGATGCGGTCGGACATGGTCAGGGCTTCTGTCTGATCGTGGGTGACATAGATGGCGGTGAAACCGAGCTGCTCGTGCAGGCGTTTGATCTCGTACTGCATGTGTTCACGCAGATTCTTATCCAGCGCGCCCAGGGGTTCATCCATCAGCACGATGCTGGGTTCGAAAATCAGCGAGCGCGCCAATGCCACGCGCTGCTTCTGACCGCCGGAGAGCTGGCCGGGGTAACGGCCACCAAAGGCATCGAGTTCCACCAGGGCCAGGGAGTCCTTAACTTTCTGCTTGACCTCGGAGGAGGGCAGTTTGCGCACCTTCAGCGGGTAGGCCAGGTTCTCGGCGATAGTCATGTGCGGGAACAGGGCGTAGTGCTGGAACACCATGCCGATGTTGCGGTGATAGGGCGCCACATCCTGGACCGACTTGCCGTTGATCTCGATGGCCCCGCTGGTGACATCCTCGAAACCGGCCAGCATCATCAGGCAGGTGGTTTTGCCGGAGCCCGAAGGGCCCAGCAGGGTAACGAACTCACCTTTGCGGATGTCCAGGTTGAAATTCTTTACCACCAGATTCTTCTGGTCGTAGCTCTTCTTCACATTGATGAAGCGAACGTATTGATCGTTGACGTCGGAACCTGACACTGAGTAACCCCTTACATTGCTTTGCTATCCGTGGGCGCGCGTTGGTGCGGTCATGGTGTACTTTTGGTGAAGTTGAAAGGCAATCTGCGTACCAGTTTGATGTAAACCAGCGTGTTACAGTCGTTTCAAGCAGAATGCTGTTTCGTATTTCATCCAGTCTAGGCATAAATGCACCACTTTTGGGCTTTTGGTGCACTTTTTTAGCTTGCTGCGCATTTACAGGAAAGATAGCTTGCAAAGTGGAGATTAGAGGGGAAATTTCCTTAGCAAAAGAGTCGGGATATAAATGTTTCTTTTTGTAACATCTGTTACGTAACGTATTTTCGTTTCTGGAAACAGTCGCTTAGTGTGCTGAATGAAGTTCCGCGCTGGTGACGCCCCGATACGGTGCCACCCGATAAAGACCACCGAGAACCATGTACTCCTGCTCGCCGTGCAGCTGCCCCGGTAGCAGGCTGTCGAAGCAGACGATTTTTGTCAGCGGAACATCCACCTGCAGAATCCGATGACCAAAACGCAGGGCCTCTTCGGGATCGAGGCTGAAGGAGCTGAGATTGTTGAACAGCTTCAGCGGTTGGCAGCCCTCTTTATCTGCAGGCGTGCCGAAAAGCTCTCCGACGCTGCCACGGTAGAGGCGCAGATGGCTTTGGCCAGGGTAGCGCTGAGCCAGTTCATACTGGCAATAGGTATAGAGCAGGTCGAGCTGAGTATCCAGGGCATTGGTGTTGTAAATGCCGCGTACGCGCTCCTCCATAAAACGGTCGTAGGCATCGCTTTCCGGGCCCGGGATCGGCTCCTTGTGAAACCGGGTCAGCAGGCCGAAGCGGGATTCCACCCAGCCTTTCCAGACCGCTCCTTCACGACTGTCCGAATCGAAAAACCAGCCGCGCAGCAAGCGGTTGTAATGCGCCTTGGGCCTAGGTTGCGGCTCCGCCTGTTCCGAGTCAGGTAGATCATCGGCGGGCAGGCGGAATCTCACCGTCATGTAGTTGCGGAAGGTTTGCAGGCGGGATTCAGGGCTGGCGTCATGGGACAGTTGCTTCAGCAGGTCAGCATAAAGAGCACGGATACCGTCCAGCTCCAGCGGTGCCGGTGACTGCTGATACTCCAGACTGGCGATCACCCGCGCGGGCAGGTTGCAGCGGTTCAGCGGCAGCAGAGCGTTTTTCGGTGGCCGTGGCAGGTCGGCTTCGGGCGAACGATGCTCGGGCAAGGGAGGGCTTTCCAGTTATGAGTAGTTAGGAGTAGTCATGAGTGATTCTGGGATCTTACCGACTCGTAGAGAGCCTTGTCCTGATCTGGGCCGGTCTGAAGCTGATCAGGGCGTGATCAATGTGGCCACCGGCGGCAGGTTTTCATCGTCGTTGAGAAGGCTGGCGGGCAGTACCAGCAGGTTGACCTGCCAGGCACGCAGCAGTGGCAGCAGCAGCTCCCGTTCGGGTACCGCCAGGTCGGTGCGTACGGCGATGCCCTCGGGCAGCCCGTGGGTCTGGTGCCAGGGGGATTCGGGCAGGGCCAGGAGAACGATCGGCAGATGGAACTGGTCGGCAATTCGGCGGGTGCATTCCAAGGCATGCTCCGAGGCTTCGTCGCCGTTGTGGATAACTGCTATATGGGGTCGGCCGGGCCGATAGCCGGGTTTGGCTACCGTATAGGATCTGTGAAGCTTGCCGATGCGCAGCAGCGCGGTGCCCGCTGACGGGCGGATTGAGCTGTGCTGGCTGATGCGCGTTACCTGCCATTTAAGCGGCTGGTGGCGGGCTATCTCTGCCAGCTGCCGATCTAAAGCCTGAATATTACGTCGCATACGTCGGTCCAGACTGGCGTTGTTCAGCGGCCGCGTCATAGCGCTGGAGCGGCAGATTTCGGTGCTGAACGGCAGCCCGGCCAGCGTGTTGAGGGATTCATCCTCCTCCAGTTGTGCCAGTAGGTCGGCGTCCAGTGCCTGCGCCAAGGTTACCCAGCGTTCCAGTTCGCCCGGGTTCGGCAGAGAGGCATCTAATCGAATCAGCAGTTGCCGAATCATCGGTTGCTCCTCCCAGCCCCGTTAGGATTCACTTTTGCCGCTTAGCTTGCGGGCCTGCTCGGTCCAGTCGAACAGTTGCTGCTGCACCCGGCCGTTGACACTAGAGGGTGGATAGCGGCCATCTTCATCGGCTTTACCCGGTTCTCGCTCGAACAGCAGGCTGATCAGTTCGTCCAGCCTGCTGACGGCATAGATGCTGAACTGACCCGCTTCGCAGGCGGCGACGACTTCGTGATCAAGGATCAGGTGGTCGACGTTGGTTTTGGGGATGATCACGCCCTGGTCGCCGCTGAGGCCGCGGTTGCGGCAAAGCTCAAAGAAGCCCTCTATCTTCTCATTCACGCCGCCGATCGCCTGAATCTCGCCCTGCTGGTTGATCGAGCCGGTGACGGCAAAGGATTGCTTGATCGGCAGGCCGGAAATAGCGGAAAGCAGCACGCAGAGCTCCATGGCGGAGGCGCTGTCACCATCGACCAGTCCGTAGGACTGCTCGAACACCAGGCTGGCATGCAGCGAGAGGGGCGCGTTGCGGGCGTAGCGAGCACCGATACAGTTAGCCAGGATCATCACGCCCTTGGTATGGATCGGCCCACCGAGCTCGGTTTCACGCTCGATATCGATCAGTTTGCCGCTGCCCAGGCGTGCGGTAGCGCTGATCCGGGCCGGCTTGCCGAAGCGCTGATCGCCGAGCTGGAAGACCGTCAGGCCGTTACCCTGGCCGATGGCGGTGCCGCTGGAAGCAAGCATTACCGTGCCGCGTTCGATCTGTTCCTGCATCAGCTCGGAATATTGGGCGCTGCGGGTGCGGGCCAGCTTCAGGGCACGGCTGACATGCTCGGCATCCACTTCGCTGGCGCCGGCCTGGGTGGCGCAGTAACTGGCCTCACGCAGTAGATCGACGAGTTGGCCACGGTTAAGCGACAGCTTGGCACTGTCGTCGACGCGGCGGGAGCTTTGTTCGACGATTCGCTCCAGGCCCGTAAGCGTGAAGGGCGCCAGAGCCTCCTCCTGCACCAGCTGGGTGATAAGACCGAGGTAGCTCTCGACATTCTCCCGGGAGCGGTCCAGCTGTTCATTGAAGTCAGCGTAGATCTTGAACAGCGAGCTGAACTCCGGATCGTAGGCTTTGAGCAGATAATAGAGCCGCCGCTCGCCGATCAGAATCACCTTCACTTTCAGCGGTATCGGCTCTGACTCCAGCGAGCGAGTGCCGCTGATGCCGTACATCTTTTCCAGCGGGTCGATGCGGATCTCATGGTTGCGCAGCGCCCGTTTCAGCCCCTCCCAGGCGAAGGGGTAGGTGAGCAGTTTCTCTGCGTCGACGATCAGGTAGCCGCCGTTGGCACGGTGCAGGGCGCCCGGCTGGATCAGGCTGAAGTCGGTGCTCAGGGTGCCGAAAGAGGAGCGGTACTCGATCCGCCCCACCAGGTTCTGGTAACTGGGGATATCTTCCACCACCACAGGTGAGCCGCCGTCGTTGTCGTGGCTGACCAGCAGGTTGATATGGTAGCGGCGGAAGGCATCGCTCTTGGCCAGTTTATGCAGCGGCGTTTTTGCGTTGTCGTCTTTTTCCGGGGCAAAAAAGTCGTCCACGTTCTCGATCATGTCCTGGTGTACCTGATCGAGAAACGTCAGCACCTCGGTCTGGGCACCGTACTTTTCGCGCAGTCCTGAGAGCGCCGGGTCGATGATGGAGTGGGTGATTTCATCCTCCAGCGCCTTGATCGCTTCGCGCTGCTCCTGCTGCAGCTTGGGCAGGTCCCGTACCAGGTTGGTCAATTCGGCATTGAGGCGCTCCAGCGCTGCTTTAATGCGCTCTTTCTCCTCGTCCGGCAGCGCCTTGAACTGATCCGGCGTCATCAACTTGCCCTCTCTGAGAGGGCCAAGAGTATAGCCGGAAGGGGTGCGCATCAGGGTGATCTGATCTTCATGGGCTTTTTCGCCCAGGCCCTTGAAAGCGTTTTCCTCGCGCTGCTCGAATTCGTCGGTAAGCTCCTGAACACGGTTGCGGTAATCGTCGCTTTTGAAGGTAGAGGGAATCTGCACCAGCAGCTGTTCGACCAGTTTCTGCATATCCCGCGACAGCGCCTTACCCAGCCCCTGCGGCAAACTGAGCATGCAGGGCTCGTGGCTGCGCTCGAAGTTATGCACATAGACCCAGTCCTGAGGCGCCTCGCCCTTGGCTGCCCGAGCGTTAATGGTGCGTGAGACCAGTTCTCTGCGGCCTATACCGGTGGAGCCGCTGACAAACAGGTTGTAGCCGGGATGGGGCATGCCGACGGCAAAGTTGATGGCGTCCATGGCCCGTTCCTGGCCCAGCGCGGAGAAGTCCGGCGAAAGGTCAGCCGTGGACCTGAAGCCGAATCGGCTCAGGTCGCAGTGGTGGTAGAGTTGGTCCGGCCCCAGTGGTTTCAGATCCTTAGCAGCCATCCTTAACGCCCATCCTTTTCATCTATCGATAGTCAAAGCGTAGATCAGTTAAAACCGCTCAGGTGACATTTCTGTGATGCAGTTGGCAACCCATTGGCTCAAATCAGAAGCTCTTATATGAGCAGTAGAAGGCCACCGGCCAGCATGCTAAGACCCAACCCCGGGATCAGTGTTTTTAATAGCCTGGCGTCACCGGCTGCGCCGGCCAGAACCCCCTTCACCAGCGTATTGCTGATCGCCGCCAGGGTGATGCCGACGATAGCGATCTGCTGGCCGAGGCCGTTATCGGTCATTCGGGTCAGCGTCAGGGTAATGGCGTCCACATCGGTGAGTCCGGCCACCAGGGAAACTATCCACAGTCCCTGCTCGCCCATCTCGGCTCTGATCCCCTCGGCGGCCAGCATGATCACCGCAAGCAGTGCGCCGAACTTCAGTGCCGGGCCGATCTGAAACGGCTTCTGGTTCAGCTGGCTGCTGTCGAATTCACCATCTGCTTCGGTTCTGCGCCAGAGCCAGAGCGCCATGGCGAAGCTGGTCAGGCTCATGCCGCCCAGAGGAATCGACAGCTGCTGTACAAGCTCCACATTCAATACCGCCACCAGCAGCAGAATACGTGGGTACATGATGGCGCTGGCCAGCAGAATACCGCCGGCCAGCAGCCGATACATCGGCAGCTGCTGGCTCATGCGGGCCAGGCTCAGCGTGGTAGCGGTGCTGGAGGCGATACCGCCAAAGGCGCTGGTGATCATGATCCCCTTACCGGCACCTGCCAGCCGCATGGCGAAGTATCCCGCCAGGCTTATGGCGGAGATCAGTACCACCATCAGCCATATTTCGTAGGGGTTCAGCGTGTTCCAGGGGCCGAAGGTTTCGTTGGGCAGCACCGGCAGCAGCACCGCCGAGATCAGTCCCAACTGCAGGATGCCGCGCAGCTCTTCGGCGTTAAGGCCGTAGATCCAGCCATGCAGGGTTTCCTTGAAGTGCAGCAGTACGGTGACGATCACCGCAGCGCCCACCGCCAGTGTGGATTCGCCGATGGAGACCAGCAGACCGAGCAGAAAGGTGAGCAGGGCCGCGATGACGGTAGTGGTGCCAAAATCCCGATCTTCGTCGCTGTTGAGCCGGTAACCCAAAGCCAGCAGCAGCGACAGACCCAGCAGCGCCGCGACCGGAATCCAGGGAGTCAGCAGGGTGCCGAGCATTCCGGCCACCTGGCCTGCTACCGCCACCAGGGCGAAGGTGCGGATACCGGCAACGCGGCCGCCGGCGCGCATCATGCGTTCATGCCAGCCGCGTTCCAGGCCGATCAGCAGCCCGAGGGCCAGAGCGGTGAGCAGTTGGACAATCGGTTGATCGATCATGGGTGGGGCTCCTTGCCTGGCTCTTTCTTTCTATATTAAGCGTAGAAAAAAATGGCGCTCATAGAGAGCGCCCAAGGCTTAGAGCAAACTCTTGTCAGGCTTAAGGGCTGTCCCGCTCTCTGCGTTGGACTTTCTCGACGTAGCACCACTACGCCTTCAAAAGCCCGCCTTGATAGCGAACCAGCCCGTAAGCCTGCCAGGGCCGGGTTGCTGGTTACCGATTCTCGACAGGCCACTAGCCTGCCTTCAAAGTGGCGCCGCGATCAGGGTCCGCTCAGCAACCCAGTGTCAGAAGATGGTTGTCCCGCTCTCGGCGTTGGGCTTTCTCGGCGTAGCGCCACTGCGCCTTCGAAAGCCCAACTTGATAGCGAACCAGTCTGTAAGCCCGGTTGCTGGTTACTGCTTCTCGCAAGCCACCAGCCTGCCTTCAAAGTGGCGCCGCGATCAGGATTCGCTCAGCAACCCGGTGTCTGGAAAAGCCGGTCTGCCTTGATAGCGAACCAGCCTTTCAGTCTAACGGGGCGTGTTACATCTGCCCCTGGGTTTCGTAACGGACGTGCCAGCTCAGTGCTTCTTCCAGCAGGTGCGGTGTGTGCATGCCGCGGCCGGAATGCAGAGCGCGTTCGTAGTAGTCCATCAGCGCCGGGCGGAAGTCCGGGTGGGCACAGTTGTTGATGATCTCGTGGGCGCGCTGGCGCGGTGAAAGGCCGCGCAGATCCGCCAGGCCCTGCTCTGTGACGACAATCTTCACATCGTGCTCGGTGTGGTCCACGTGGGAGACCATCGGCACAATGGCGGAGATGGCGCCATCTTTAGCGGTGGACGGCGACACGAAGATCGACAGGTAACCGTTACGGGCAAAGTCGCCGGAGCCGCCGATGCCGTTCATCATCCGCGTACCCATCACGTGGGTGGAGTTGATGTTGCCGTAGATGTCCGCTTCGATCAGGCCGTTCATGGCGATCACACCGAGGCGACGGGCCAGTTCCGGGTGGTTGCTAATATCCTGTTGGCGCAGAATGATCTTGTCGCGGTAGAGGTCGATATTGTTATCGAACTCGGCGATCCCTTCCGGGCTCAGCGAAAACGCGGTGGCCGACGCGGTCGCCAGGGTGCCGGATTTCAGCATTTTCAGCATGCCGTCCTGAATCACCTCGGTGAATGCGGTCAGGTTCTTGAACGGTCCGGCGTCCAGGCCTTCAAGCACGGCGTTGGGGATGTTACCCACACCAGACTGAATCGGCAGCAGCTCTTTCGGCAGGCGGCCCAGCTCGATCTCGCGGTGGAAGAAGTTGAGAATGTGCTCCGCGATCTTGCGGGAAGTCTCATCCGGGGCCTTGAACGGAGTGTTACGATCGGCGGCGGAGGTTTCCACCACGGCGATCACCTTCTCCATAGGGCAAGCCAGGTAAGGTTCGCCGATGCGGTCGGACGGATCGGTGATCATGATCGGCTTGCGGTTCGGCGGCAGCGCGGTGCCGTAATAAACGTCGTGCATCCCTTCCAGCTTGGCGTTCTGCTTGCTGTTGACCTCGAGGATGATCTTGTCCGCCTGCTCGATCCAGGTTTTGTTGTTGCCCACGGAGGAGGAGGGGATCAGGCTGCCGTCTTCACGGATGCCCGCCACTTCGATTACCGCCAGATCCATCTTGCCGAGGAAGCCGGACCAGGCGTACTGGGATACTTCAGACAGGTGGATATCGACGTAATCCATCTTGCCGGTGTTGATGCGGTCACGGCAGATAGGATCGCTCTGGAACGGCAGACGCATTTCGATACCGTCTACTTCGGCCAGCACGCCGTCCAGCTCGGGCGCGGTGGATGCGCCGGTCCAGATACTGATACGAAACGGCGGTTCGCCGGCGGCGTTCAGCTTGCGGATACGCTCGGCCAGGGCGCCGGGAACAGCCTTGGGATAACCCGCGCCGGTGAAACCGCTCATGCCCACGTTGATACCCGCAGGGATCAGTTCGGCCGCAGCTTCGGCGCTCATGACGCGCTCGCGCAGAGCTGCGCAACGAATGCGTGATTCGGAAGACATAGGACTTTCCTCAGATCTTATAGATTGTCGACAATTGTGGAATTGGAGTTATTGATGTCGACGAAGGGGTAGTTATTAGAAGAGCGATTATAAAGAGATAGAGGCGGGGCTCTAGGGTGGCGGACTAGTCTATTAGTCTAAAATTGCAACGAAATTGTCGACATTGTGCCGTTTTTTGCATCAAAGTGTTGTCGCGGTATGCTGCGAAATCGAGCCTGAAAATCTTATAACACGCAAGAAAAAGCCCCGCCGTTTGGCAGGGCTTAGTGTTCCGCTATAGCCGCTGAAATTACTTCTTCTTCAGCGGTGCGAAGCCGTCATTGCTGATCGGAGTCGGCGCTGCCGGTTGCGCGCGGCGTTTGCCGGTCTGCTTTTTATCCCGGGCGCGTTTCTTCTCTTTCGGCTTATCCCCAGCCTTCTTGCTGTCCTTCCTCTTACGGGTACCGGCGGCCTTGCCGTTGCTCTTCACCTTTTTCGGTCCGCGATAGCTGCCTTCGATGCCCTTCAGTGTGCGCGACTCGAATTTAACCCGCAGATAGCGTTCGATGCTGGCTTTCAGGTTCCACTCGTTGGGGGCGATCAGGCTGATCGCCAGGCCTTCACGGCCGCTGCGACCGGTGCGGCCGACACGGTGTACGTGTTCGTCGCCACTGCGCGCCAGGTCGAAGTTAATGACCAGGTCGATCCCTTCGATATCCAGGCCGCGGGCGGCCACATCGGTGGCGATCAGGATGTTGATGCGGCCCTGGCGCAGCAGGTTGAGTACGCGGGTACGCTCAGGCTGGCTGAGTTCACCGTGCAACACACCCACGCGCAGTCCCTTGGTCTGCAGCTTGGAATTGAGCGATTCGCTCAGCGCGCGGTAGTTGGTGAAGACGATCGCCTTGTCGTAGGTTTCGTTCTTCAGCAGCCACTCCAGCTGGCGTTCCTTGAGCTTGGCGTCGTCCGCCAGAATCACCTGCTGGCGGATGTGGGTCAGTTCTGTCTGCGCGGTACTGAGCTGTATTGTCTCCGGCTCCTTGAGCACGCGATCGAGAATATCGCCTACGCCGCGGTGGGTCAGGGTCGCTGAGAACAGCATGCTCTGACGCTCCGTCCGACAGGCGTCGGTGACGAACAGCACCTCTTCACGGAAGCCCATATCGAGCATCCGGTCCGCTTCGTCCAGTACCAGGAATTCGAGATCGTCAAAGTCCAGGGTCCTGCGCTCCAGGTGCTCCTTGATACGTCCCGGTGTGCCGACAATGATCTCCGGATTCTTGCGGATCTTGGCAGCCTGATTGTCATAGTTCTCGCCACCACAGACCGACAGGGCAGTAACGCGAGTGAAGGCGGCCAGCTTTTCGCACATGGCGGTGACCTGCTCGGCCAGCTCGCGGGTTGGCGTCAGGATCAGGCCGCGGGTGCCGCTGCGCGGCGCTGATACTTCAACGCAGCGCTGCAGAATCGGCAGCAGGAACGCCAGGGTTTTGCCGCTGCCGGTCTCGGCGCTGACCATCAGGTCCTTGCCTTCGAGTGCGGGGGGCAGGGCAGTGGCCTGCACTTCGGTGGGCTCGGTAAAACCCAGGGTATCGATCGCCTTCATCAGGCGTTCATGAAGAGATAACTCATCGAACACGGGGGGGTATTTCTCCGCAAAATGGAAAAGCGCTGAATGAGGCTCTGCGCTTTGTGTATTTAAAGACGAATCCTAGCAGAAAAGCGGCGTAACGCCGATCAATGGATGAACAGAGTTTGCCAGCGCGCCGGGTTTGCGCGCTTGGCAGAGTTGCCCCCGTACTCTTCCAGTGCTTATCCACAGATAACGGGGATAAGTTTAACGGCTTCTTTATAGAGATAGCTCAAAACTATCGCAGGTTTATCCATAATTAATTTTTCCTTGATCACCTCTATGGGTAATCTGAATCCAGTTGCAAATCATTGAATCCGAGGAGAAGCAGATGTTGGAAAATCGTGAAGGTCAGCGCGTCCCAGAAGTCACTTTCCCCACCCGCGTGAACAACGAGTGGGTTAATGTCACCACTGAAGAGCTGTTTGCCGGCAAGACCGTGATCCTGTTCGCGCTGCCGGGCGCCTATACACCGACCTGCTCAAGCACTCACCTGCCGCGCTATAACGAACTGGCGCCGGTGTTCAAACGTGAGGGTGTGGACAGCATCATCTGCCTGTCGGTTAACGATCCGTTCGTGATGGCCGCTTGGGCGGGGGATCAGAGCGCTGCCAACATCGATATGCTGCCGGATGGTAACGGTGAGTTCTCCGAAGGTATGGGGATGCTGGTGGAAAAACGCGACCTGGGCTTTGGCAAGCGTAGCTGGCGCTACTCCATGCTGGTCAAAGATGGTGTGATCGAGAAGATGTTTATCGAGCCGGATGTGCCGGGTGACCCGTTCGAGGTTTCCGATGCCGACACCATGCTCGATTACATCAACCCCAAAGCGGAGCTGCCGTACCGGGTATCGATGATCACCAAGCCGGGGTGTCCGCACTGTATGCGTGCCAAGAAGCTGCTTAAAGAGAAGGGGATGGCCTATGAAGAGATCGAGCTGGGTCAGCACGGCATTACCTATTCGACGCTGACCGCAATCAGCGGTCGTGGCACGGTGCCGCAGATCTTTATCGACGGTGAGCATGTCGGCGGAGCCGACGAGCTGGAACACTGGATGGCAGGCTAAAAACAGCAGCCTCTTCCTGTCTATACAAACAGCGCCCCGGTGGCGCTGTTTTTGTTACGTTCATCAAACTTGCTCGCGTTGGCCTGAGGATAAGCCAAGCGCGGCCCGACTTGTCTCATCACCTCTAAACTTTCTATCACCTCTAAAGTCTCTATCAACTCTAAACTTGCGTTCCCCGGCACTTTTGAATACAAAAGCTTAGACGTCCGTTATTAAAGTTAAATCTACGGGCCTCAGGGAGAGTCTGATGCGAGTCTACATTGCCGCCTTGATTCTGGCGTTGCTGGCCGGTTGCAGCAGTAACGGGCCGCGCTATTACTCGCCTGATCTGCCGGCGTCTGAATACTCCCTGCGTGCCGATCTTGAAGCTCAGTACCTGGCCTGGAAAGGCACTCCCTACCGTCTCGGAGGCATGAGCCGCCGTGGTGTCGACTGCTCCGGGTTTGTCTCCCGGGTCTTTGATGACCTTTACGGTATGAATCTTCCCCGCACCACGGAACATCAGGCTGATCTCGGCTATAGCATCGACCGTGATGAGCTGCAGGTAGCTGATCTGGTATTTTTCAAGACCGGCTGGCAAACCCGTCATGTCGGTATCTATATGGGAGGAGGGGAGTTCCTTCACGCCTCTACCAGCCGCGGTGTCATCATCTCCTCGTTAGACAACCCCTATTGGCGTCGCCATTACTGGACCTCTCGCCGTTTCACTGTGCGTGACTAAGCGCAGTGGATAAACGCTTTTCTATGGCTTTTTTTATCCCACTTGCCGGTAATGCCGGGTTTGAAAGTGCTTGTCCGCAGAAGTTATGCACTGGGGATAACCTTTTGCCGTTTTCTCTGTGAGTAAGGCTTGGGGATAAGCGGCATAGATCAACAGGTCGATCCCTTGTAAACAGCGAAATCCAGCGGATTTGCCTGTTGACATTTCCCCCCTCGCAAAAACTTTTCCCACACTGATTGATAAATGATCGCTTTTCTTGAGGCGTCTATTCATGGGCCTTTGAGTGCTAATTCCTCGTGCTGTCCCAAACTTATCCTCATCGTTGTGCACAGATTCTGTTTGCAACCTTGGACTAATTCACATGAACGTCATCTGTTCGCTTTCTCCTGTGGATATCCTAATGAGGAGCCTGTTGCAGGTCTGTAGATAAGTCTGTTTTTCCAGCTCCTGCTGCTGTCGCTTATGCAGAAATGTCGCTGATGTGTATATCTTTTAATTAGAGTTTTGTGATGAATTGGGGACGAATAACTGGCCCGAGTGGGAGTGCTGGGTTAGATTTATTTTCAGGTTAGTCGGTGTTGCGCCCCTGCCGGCTGATGAAGGTAGTCACTGAAGACGGAATACCGGATGGGCATTATTCGTAATTGTCTGGCGTATCTAATGATTATGCTGGCTCTATCGGGCTGTGCCGAGGATAGCAAGCCGCTCAGGTTGGGGGCGGTACTCTGGCCGGGCTACGAGCCCCTGTTTCTGGCACGTTCCCAGGGCGACCTGGAGGAGGAGCGAGTAGGCCTGGTTGAATTGCTGTCGACCGGCGAGGTGATGCGCGGTGTTCGTAATGGAGCCCTGGATGTAGCGGCGTTGACCCTGGATGAGGCGCTGCTGCTGGCGCAGGATGTCGAAGACCTGAAGATACTGCTGGTGACCGACACCTCTTATGGAGCTGATGCGATCCTGGCGGATGGAGAGATGACGATGTCAGGCCTGAAAGGAAAGAGGGTAGGCGTCGACTCCACCGCCTTGGGCGCCTACTTCCTCTCTAGAGCGCTGGCTGAGTCTGGAATGAGCGAGTCCGATATCATTCCCGTTTCGCTGTCTGTAGATATGCATGAAAGTGCCTTTCTCAATGATGAGGTTGATGCGGTGGTGACCTTCGAGCCGATCCGCTCGCGGCTGCTGGGAACGGGAGCAAACCAGGTATTCAGTAGCCGTGATATACCTAATGAAATCATCGATCTGCTGGTTGTCCGCGGTGCTATACTGAAAGACCGCGAAGAGTCGGTCAGGTACCTTATAGACGCTTGGTACAGCGGGGTCAGATTCCTGCGTGAGAAGCCGCAGGAGGCCTATGGCCTGATGAGCGAAAGGCTTGGGCTAACGGAAGAGCAGGTTGAAACCTCCCTGGAAGGGTTGTCCATTCCTGACCGGAAAGAAGTACGCAGCATGCTTTACGACAACAATGGAATTCGAGCCCAGGCGGACCGACTCGAACGCCTTATGATCGCAGAGGGCCTGCTGACTGAGCAGGTCCAGCTGGATGACATAGTGGTAGCGCGGAGCCTATGGGATTGAAGCTGACCTACCCTCCGCTGCGTTTCCTGCTGCCGCTACTGATTCTGATCGGTGGGGCATTGGCGCTGTTGTTCGTACTTTTTGTGGCTCGACCCTACCTGCTTCACCTCACCGACAGCAATGCCCGAACCGAGATCAGCTATTCCGTTAACCGCTTGCAGGGCACTCTGGAATATATGCTGCTGCGCGGCGACGAGGAGGGCGTACAGCGCGAAATTGCCGCCGCCAGTATGCGGCGCTACGTTAAACACCTTGTCGTACTTGATGATCAAAACCGGGTCATCGCGTCTTCCCGTCTCGCCGATCGTGGCCGCCTTCTTAGTGATCTTTCTCTGCACCTGCCGGGTGATTTCCTTGACGATATCAAGAGCTCCGGCAGTCTCAATTTTTACGATTCTGCTCATGAACGCACGATTTATGGTGTCGCGCCTGTGGCCCTGCCTGATCCTGGTGAACCGCGCCAGACCGCCCGGGGCTCGATGGTTATTGAGGTGGATACCCAGCTGCTGGGAAACAACCTGCTGGGGCGGATCGATAACTTCTTCCTCTGGATAGCAGGTTTCATCCTGCTGAGTGCACCGCTGGTGTGGTATGCCGGCGAACGGTTTATTAACCGTCGTCTGGCGCGGATCATGGGCGGTATCGAAGCGATGCAGGCGGGACACTATGACCAGGAAGTAAAGCTGGGAGGTGGTGATGAGCTGGGACAGATAGCTACCGCACTTAACCGTCTGGCCGCGTCGATCCGGGTAAGCCGTGAAGAGCTGAAAAACCAGAACGCCCTGTTTGACGAGGTGATGCGCCATATTCCGGCGCTGGTCAGCATCGTTAGCGAAAAGGGTAACTTTGTTTACGCCAACCGCCGTTTTCAGTCTTTCTACAAGGTGGACCCCGCCAAGAAGGGGCTGGATCTGGATAGCACCTTCAACAGCGGGATTACCCGGCGTCACCGCGAACTTAATCGCCAGGTACTGGCGCGGGGCGGGCCGATGCAGCTGCATCTGACCACCGAGTTCGAGGGGCGTGAAACCACCTGGTTTATGGTCAAATTTCCGCTGATGAACGGTGAGTCGCGCTCCGTTTGCACCGTCTCCCTGGATATCACCGAGCAGGAAACCAACGAGCAGCTGGTGAATATTTCCCGGCGCATTTTTGAAAACACCTCGGAGGGCATTCTTATCTCCGACCGGGATCAGCGCATCGTCGAGGTTAACGACTCTTTTGCCAGGATGAACGGATCGAGCAAGGAAGAGCTGATCGGTAGCCGGGTGGAGATCGTTGACAGCTCGCTGAGTGGTGAGAGGTTGAAAGAGCAGGTCGATGCCACGCTCGCCGTGAAGGGAAGCTGGCAGGGAGAGCTGACCTGTCGCCGGGCCGATGGCTCGACCTATCCCGTGCGGCTTTCGGTCAGTGCCATCCGCGATCGCTTTAACCGCCAGGATGGCTTCTTCGCAATCTATCAGGATATCAGTGCGGAGAAAGAGGCCGAGGAGTCACTGCAGAAACTCGCCTATAACGACGCTCTGACCGGGCTCTACAACCGGGCCTCGTTCAAGCTGCATCTGCAGAAAGCGCTGGAGCGGATGAAACGTTATGACGAGCAGTTTGCCGTGCTGTTTATCGATCTGGATCGCTTCAAGGAGGTGAACGACTCCTTTGGGCATGAGTGTGGTGACCGTCTGCTGGAACAGGTGGCGGAGCGCTTGAATGAGCAATTGCGTGAAGTGGATCTGGCCTGTCGTTTAGGAGGCGATGAGTTCACCGTGCTGGTGCCTCACGTGGACCAGACGGAGGGTCTCGCGGTGCTCGCCGACAAGCTGATCGCAGCGATCAGCAAGCCCTATCTGGTGGATGGCCAGGAGCTGTTTATCGGCTGCAGTATCGGCATTGTGCTGGCGCCGACAGACGGCGAAGAGAGCGATCTGCTGATGCGCAACGCGGATGCGGCGATGTACCACGCCAAAGAGAGCGGGCGAGGGTGTCACGCCTTCTTTGACAGCGAGATCGATGATCGCAACCGGCGCCGTATCCAGGTTAAAAACGGGCTGCGCCTGGCCCGCACTAGGGGCGAATTAAGCCTGGCCTATCAGCCTGAGGTGGATCCGGTCAGTGGCGAGGTAAAAATCTACGAAGCCCTGATGCGCTGGTACAGCAACGAGATCGGTCTTGTCTCGCCGGTGGAATTTATCGCCGTCGCCGAGGAATCGGAGCTGATCGAAGAGCTCACCGAGTGGTTGATTGCGCAGGTGGCAGCGGATTGCCAGCAGGCACCGTTGAACCGGGCCAAGATCAGTATCAACCTGTCGCCACGCCAGTTCCGCAGTGAAAGCTGGCTAAGGCAGGTGAACGCCGCAGTGGATTCCGGCTCGGTAGATCCGGGGCGTCTCTGCATAGAGGTGACCGAAAGTGCCCTGGTGGAGGATTTCTCCCGTGCCCATGAGCAGTTGAAAGAGATACAGAAGCTGGGCATCGAGGTGGCGATCGATGATTTCGGCACAGGTTACTCGTCACTTTCCTACCTGAAGCGGATGCCGATCGATTACCTGAAGATCGACCGCTCCTTCGTTGCGGATATCGGGCAGGATACCGATGACCAGACCATTGTTGAGACGGTGATCGTCATGGCTCATGCGCTGGGATTGAAAGTGGTGGCCGAAGGGGCCGAGAATTCACAACAGGTTGAATTCCTGACCAGCCATCAATGTGACCTGATCCAGGGCTATTACTACGCTAAACCGGCTTCACTGCACGATCTGGCGGCCCAGGAAAGAGAACAACTGAACACTCATTGATCACTTTAAACAATGAGTTACAGAAAGTTGAGATAAGCTGTTGACACTCAAAATTTTGAAGGTAATATTTGCGCCCATCCTTACGGAGGGATGGCTGAGTGGTTGAAAGCACCGGTCTTGAAAACCGACGAGTCGCGAGGCTCCCAGGGTTCGAATCCCTGTCCCTCCGCCATTTAAGGATGCGCTTCTAGCAAGCGGGCTTATTGAAAGATAAGCAAAGGGTTATTCCTCGATAGCTCAGTTGGTAGAGCAGTAGACTGTTAATCTATTGGTCGCTGGTTCGAGTCCAGCTCGAGGAGCCAACCCCTGACTCTCTAGCAATTAGAGAGTTGGAAAGTGAAAAGGTAAAAAAGAGTTTGAGCGGGTCGTTAGCTCAGTTGGTAGAGCAGTTGGCTTTTAACCAATTGGTCATAGGTTCGAATCCTATACGACCCACCACTCTCAACTCTTGTCCATGGGTCGTTAGCTCAGTTGGTAGAGCAGTTGGCTTTTAACCAATTGGTCATAGGTTCGAATCCTATACGACCCACCACTTTCCCCAATTCTTAATATTCTTCCTGTTTCTCTCGTTTTCAGAAAAACATCTGATCTGCTTCGTCTTGGTGTTGTCCAGCTGGCATCAGTCCTGGTTCGTCTGCGTCAGATTGCGCGCGATCGCGTCCTTAACCTTGCGAATATCCACCGGCTTGGTCAGATAGTCGTTCATGCCGGCCTCCAGGGCCGCACGATGGTCGTCCTGCATGGCATTGGCGCTCAGGCCTATGATCAACAGGTCGGCGCAGGAGTCGCTGCTACGCAGCCTGCGGGTCGCCTCCAGGCCATCCATCTCAGGCATCTGAATATCCATGAGTACCAGGTCGTATCGGCTCTGCTGCGCTTTTTCAACCGCTTCCAGACCGTTCCCAGCCAGCTCGACCTGATGGCCGCAGCGGCTCAGCAGCCCCTTGATAACCGCCTGGTTAACCCGATTGTCCTCCGCGACCAGGATTCGAAGCTGCCCGGCGTCACTGATCGGCTGCGGCGGTTGGGTTATCTGTGGCTGTGTGGGCTCGGTTTCCGCTGTTTCGGCTTCCTGCAGTGGCAGTTCAAACCAGAAGCGGCTGCCTTTACCCTCTTCACTGCTAAAGCCGATGCGACCCTCCATCAGCTCAACCAGGCGTTTACTGATCGCCAGGCCAAGTCCTGTGCCGCCGTAGTTGCGTGATGTGGAGGTATCGACCTGGGTGAACATGCCGAACAGTTTCTCCCTGGCACTCTCCGGGATACCGATACCGGTATCGGTCACCTCAAACAGCAGGCCGTGCTCACCCTGGCTGACATGCAGTTTTACACTGCCTGTCTCCGTGAATTTGATCGCGTTGCCCACCAGGTTAAGCAGAATCTGCCGTATCCGACTGGGATCGCCTTGATAACAGCGTTTGATCTCGGGGTTGAGGCTGGCGCTGAGCTCGATCGGTTTATCACCGGTGCGTGGGCGCAGCAGCAGGACAATATCCTGGGTTAATTGATTCAGGTCGAAAGGCTCGACACTGAGGTCGAATCGGCCTGCTTCAAGCTTTGAGATATCCAGTACATCGTTGATGATACCCAGCAGGGCATTGGCGGATTTGCGAATGGTCTCGCTGTATTCACGCTGCTCCTGGCTCAGGGAGGTGTGCTCCAGCAGGCTGCTCATGCCGGTGATGCCATTCATCGGCGTACGGATCTCATGGCTCATCATCGCCAGGAATTCAGACTTGGCGCGGTTGGCTTTCTCCGCCCTTTCGGCGGTGCGACGCAGGCGTTTGGCGAGATGCTCTGCGTGTTTACGCTGCCTCAGAGCCTCGGTATGACGGCGGAATACCATGACGATAATGCTGATCATCGTGATCAGCATCAGGCTGACCAGCAGCGCGAGCAGGTTGAACATCTGCAGTGTGGAATTGCGCTCCGCTGTTTTGTTCTCAGCACGCTGCTCCAGCGTTACCAGCAGCAGTTTTTCTGCCAGCGGCACCAGTGCTTCACTATGTTTAAGTACCGACGCCATCGCCTCAGAGTTTTCGCCGCCGATGTCGCCGATCTGTGTATCAATCTCCAGAACTAGCTGGACATAGGCTTCAATCAGCTCGACGCTTTCCGGCTCCAGATAAAACAGGTCATGCAACTGGCCTTTCTGGAGCAGCTCCATGCGGCTATAGAGCACATCGAAGCGAAGCAGTACATGGTCCAACTGGTTAGCGTCTTCAGGAGTGAAGCGAAAAATCTCAAGTTCGCGCAGGAAACGCTGGGTTTCCCGGTCGATCTGGTAGGCCGCCCACAGCTTGTCCTCGTGAATGGAGCCGAGCATATCCTCCGCACGTTGAACCAGGGTGGCGAAGAGGATTAGAACGGCGGCAAGGAAGATGAGCGACAGGCTGGATAAGAGCCATATCGCCTTACTTTTGCCGAGGATGCCGAAATTTGCCGGGAGCAGCTTCATCGCCGGGTATAGGGCAGGCGTTACTGGATGTCGATCGATTTGATCTGCCAGACAGATCGATTGTGAATCACTTCAGACTTGAGATCCGGATTCTCATCGAAGGGGTAGATAATGAACAGCGGCCCCTTGTCACGCACCCGCATATATTTGCCGTCAGCTTTCAGCGCCAGGATAACCTCGTGGTCGTAAAAATCTGCAACAGGTACGTTGGAGGCGTAGTCATTGATCGCGGTAACCTCCATGTTCTCGCCCTTGGCGCCGACGGCGTCGAGCAGAGCGCGGCCGAGTGGCCCCTCGAATTTAACCACACCTTCATGCCAGGGGGTGGTGGTTTCCGTGGTGCGCTGCTGCAGCTCCTCAAGCATCGCTTTATCGAATTGTGCCACGCCGTCGCCGTTGGTGTTCTCTATGGCGCCCGAGACGGTCAGGATGACAGGGCCCTCTGGTGAATCCAGCGTGCCGGCGTTAGCCAGGGCGCAGGTCAGAGTAAGTGCCAGTGCGGTGAGCAGTTTCATATTGTTATCCTCTTTTTGCTCCCCCTGAAGATGGAGGCGGGCGTTTTTTATCACTATCTTAGCTGTTAGAAAGTCTGCTATTAAACCCTTTCCGGGAATGAGAGTATCCAGATAAGCGGCGCGATATTATATTTTTGTCGCAAATAAGTAACCATAAAATCTGTGTATAATTTACACTAATCAAAGGTGGGGCACTGCCCCTGGCTGAAAGACCTATGCGGGAACCGCTATGACTCAGACGCTTTACTATGATTGGACACAGGCGCTGGAGCTGACCGGAGGCGATGAAGAGCTGCTGGTTTCGGTGCTGGAGATGTTTCTTGAAGAAGCCCCCGATCATATGGAGAACATGCAGCGCAGCCATGCGGCGGGAGATGTTGCAGAGTTGTCGGCAACGGCGCACACGCTCAAGGGGTTGCTTGGCACCTTTGGGGCTGATTCGACGGTACAGCTGGCGTCACAGGTTGAGCAGAGCGCCCGGCGTGAAGAGAACGTGCAGCCGGCACTGTCTCAGCTTGAGGCTCGCATGGAAATACTGCTGGAACAGCTGCGCAGGCGCTGTGCTTGATAGTCCGAGATCAGCGGTAGCTGATCTCGATAATTTCAAACCACTCTTCTGAGCCGTCCGGCTTTTTCAGCCAGATCTCATCGCCCACCTGCTTTTTCAGCATCTGCCGCGCCAGGGGCGCGTCCACGCTGATGTAACCGGGTTTATCGCCGATCTCGTCGGCACCGACGATGCGGTGTTCGCGGGTCTCACCTTCTTCATCCTCCAGAGTAACCCAGGCGCCGAAAAATACGGTGCTCTGGTCATCCGGTATCCGGTTCACTACGTTGATATTGTCGAGCCGTTTGGAGAGGTAGCGCACCCGGCGGTCGATCTCGCGCAGCTGCTTCTTGCCGTAGATATATTCGGCGTTCTCAGAGCGGTCGCCCTGGGCTGCCGCCTCCTTGACCGCCTGGGTGACTTCAGGACGTTTCTCTTTCCACAGGTACTTCAGCTCGGCGCTGAGGCGGTCGTAACCTTCCTGGGTGATATAGGGCGCGCTGCGGGGCGCGGGTGGACGCCAGCGGGACATTGCAACTTCCTGAATTAATAAAAGAATTAAAGGATAACCCCGTGCGGCCGATAGAGAAAAGGTGGCTTGGGAGCGATGATGCAGACAGAACATATTCAGCAACGGATTGAGACCTATACGGCGGACCTGCCTCAGGCGGTACAGTCGTCCAATGGCGCCCGTTTCGCGATGCTGTTGAGTCTGATCGCCTCGAATCAGGAGGCGTATACACCGTTGCGCAGGCCCGTCACAGGCGACGGTAGCTTTGAACTACCGGAAGCCCAGCCCCTCAGTTATCCGGACCCCAACGAGTTTTACACCAGCGAAGTGGTGGGGCGCCTCAATGGCTCGGTGAATAACCGTCAGCGCGGTGAGTTCGCCTACCTGGTCAGTCATGTGGATACCCAGGCCCACATCCCCAATCAGGCGCAGTCTGCTGCCGATAATTTTGCCCAGGTTGCACTCATGTCCAGTGGACGTATGATGCTGGAATCTATTGCGCAGTCCCGACGGTCGATTTCCGCGACCGCCTGAATCTGAACTGCACCCCAGTTTTCAGCCCAGAGCTCAATTCATGTCTGAGAAGAATCAGCCTCGAGCGATGCTGCTCGCCGGACTCGCCGTCTTTTTATGGTCCACCGTCGCGACCGCGTTCAAACTCTCCCTGGCGTTGCTGACGCCTCTGCAACTGCTGGCCTGGGCGAGCCTCTTTTCGATGCTGTTTCTGATGGCGGTGGTCAGCTGGCAGAAGCAGTGGGGCGCACTGTTCACCTTTTTCCGCGAGCAACCCGCCTATGCGGTGCTGCTCGGTGTCATCAATCCGGCGGTTTATTACCTGGTACTGTTCCGCGCTTACGACCTGCTGCCGGCGCAGCAGGCGCAGACGATCAACTACACCTGGGCGTTGACGCTGTCGCTGCTGGCGGTGCCTTTCCTGAAGCAGTCGCTGCGCCCGAGGGATATGATCGCCCTGGCCGGCGGTTACTTCGGGGCGCTGATTATCGCCACCCGCGGCAACCTGCTGGCGCTGGACTTCGATAGCATCGAGGGCGTGCTGCTGGCGATGCTCAGTACCCTGTTCTGGGCGATGTACTGGATACTCAACACCCGCGCCACCGCGCCGGCCACCGCGTCTCTGCTGGCCTGCTTTATGGTCGGTACGCCGTTGGTATGGGCGCTGATGGTCTGGCAGGGCGAGCTGCACCTACCTGAGCCTAAGGCGCTGGCTGGGGCTCTCTATGTGGGCCTGTTCGAGATGGGTGTGACCTTTATGCTCTGGTTGGGAGCCATGCGCTCGGCGGTGCATGTAAGCCGCGTCAGCAACCTGATCTTCCTGTCACCTTTCCTGTCGCTGGTATTTATCCGCTACTTCCTCAACGAGCCGATCGCGCCGGCTACCTTTATTGGCCTGGCGATGATTATCTGTGCGGTGATCTATCAGCAGCGGGGCGGCTCGGATGAGACCCCCGAGGCGGCGGCAGAGGCTCAGAACCAGCGTTGAGAGGCGCTGCTCTCTCAACGGTTCTGAGTTGGTTAAACCCGGCTTAAATCCTCAGCCGAGCTGGCTATGAATCCAGCGTGCCGCTTTCAAAAGCCGTGTGTCATCGCCAAAACGCCCCACAACCTGCAGGCCTACCGGCAGGTTATTGGGGCCCTTCAGACCCGGTACGTTAATGCAGGGAACGCCTGAGAAGGTCCAGATGCGGTTGAAAACCGGATCGCCGGTGGCGTCCAGTCCATCAGGGGCCTCTCCCGGTGCGCTGGGGCAGATCAGCACATCACAACCGCTGCTGGCAGCGTCCATCGCCATTGTGAGAGCGGCTCTGGCCTGCTGTGCCTTTTGCAGTGCCGAGTCGTAGTCGCGGGTTGCCGTGGCTTTTCCCGCTGCAAAGCGTTCACGAAATCTCGCGCTGACCTGGTCGGCGTGGTTGGTCACTTCAAACAGACCGGTAACGCTGACCTCATAGTCCATGGCCAGCGGGTGTGCCTCGCCAAGGTCTGAAAACTCCTCGGGCAGGTTGAACTCTTGCACGACTGCTCCCGCGCTGCGCAATGACTGCGCCGCATCACGAAGAAGAGCCTGGGTAGATGGCTCGGCCTGCTGCCACTGCGGCGTCTCACAGAAGCCGATTTTCGGTACCCAATCGTCGTCCTCCGACTGGATATCAAGCTCTGGCCTGCGGCCCAGAATAGCCGCCAGAAAACCTGCGTCCTCAACGGTTCGCGTTAAAGTGCCCAGGTGATCCATGGAGGGCGCGAGGGCGCGAATTCCGGTGATTGGCAAAAGTCCGTAGCTGGGTTTGTAACCCACGACACCGCAGAACGAAGCGGGGCGGATGATCGACCCCGCTGTCTGGGTGCCAAGCGCTGCAGGCACATGAAAGTCCGCGACTGCAGCGGCAGAACCACTGGATGAGCCGCCGGGAGTTCTCTGCAGGTCATGAGGGTTCGCCGTTTTTCCCGGCTGAAAATAGGCAAACTCGGTCGAGACTGTTTTCCCCAGCAGGATAGCGCCCGCGTTACGAAGCTCCGAAACACTGGCGGCATCGCGGCATGGGAAATGATCGCTGTAGATCGGTGAGCCATATCCGGTGGGCATATCGATGGTATCGATCAGATCCTTGATGCCAATAGGAATACCGCTGAGTGGCCCTGCACCAGGTTGTTGTGCCGTTGCCGCTGAAGTAGCCCGGTCAATATGCATCCAGGCGCCTACTTGGCTTTCCCGCTCATCGATACGCTCGAGACAGCTCGCCAGCAGGGCTTCGCTGGAGAGCCGTCCGCTGGAGATCGCGCGGACGGCCTCAATCAGTGAAAGTTGGTTGGCACTGATCATTGCTGATTCCATTGCAGGGCGAGGGTTTTGTAGACCTCAACCGCCTGGGGAATCCGGTCCACATAACAGTACTCATCGGTCTGATGCGCCATGGCGGCTTCGCCGGGGCCGAGAATAATGGTCGGGGCAAAATCGTAAACCGGCGTCAGCACCGAGGCGTCGGTAAAGTAGGTGGCGGTCTTGTGCTCGATCGGTTGCTCCAGCACCTTCTCCATCAGCGAGAAAACAGACTGAATCCAGGGGTTTTCCGGCGCGGTCCAGACACCCTCAAGATTGACCATGGGCGAAAGGCTGACCTCTTCACCGAGATAGGAGGTCAGATCGCCCAGCACTGCCTCGTTTTTCTGTCCCGGAATGGTGCGGATATCCACGCCGATCTTGGCCTGGTTGGGGACGGAGTTAACGTTGATACCGCCCTCGATGGTGCCAACATTTAGCGTCGGCGGCCCCATCACCGGGTGCGGGGTCGCTTTGAAGTCGAATGTCTCCAGTTTGTTGACCGCCTTGGAGGCCTTATAGATCGCATTAACGCCGAGCTCCGGCATGGAACCGTGAGCGGTTACGCCATCGGTCTGTGCATTTATCCACAGGGCGCCCTTGTGGCCGACAAAGGGATAGTTGGAGGTGGGCTCGGCGACAACAATAGCGCCGGCTTTACCCAGTACGCCATCCAGATTGGCCATATGGGCCGCGCCTTCACAGCCGGTTTCTTCACCCGCGGTGATAACCAGGACTACACCCGGGCCCTGGGCCAGCTCGTCGGCCAGCTCGATCACGGCGGCGACGAAGGCAGCCACGCCGGATTTCATATCGCTGGTGCCGCGGCCGTAAAGCTTGCCGTCGACAATATCGGCGTTAAAGGGGGAAACGGACCATTCCTTGTGACCCAGGGGCACGGTGTCCAGGTGTCCGGTAAAGCAGAGTGGCAGCTTCTTGTCAGAGCCGCCGATACGGGCGACCAGGCTGGGGCGACCGGGCGCGAACTCGTGGTACGAGATCTCGAAGCCATGCTCCGCCAGCAGGTTTCCTACATATTCCACGCAGCCCTGTTCCGGGTTGATCGGGTTGACTGTCTCGAAGCGGACCAGTGTGCGGGTCAGCTCGACGGCATCAATCTTGGTATTAGACATATTGCATATCCTGTTGTTGGTAGTCGGGCTTAACCGAAATAGGCTTCGTGGACTTCTGCATTTTCGGAAAGCTCTTTCGCGGTGCCCTGAGCAACCACGTGACCCTGCGACAGCACATAACCATAGTGCGCAATCGCCAGGGTCTGGTGAACGTTCTGCTCGACCAGAAAGACGGTGATGCCCTGTTCGTTGATGCGGCGGATGATGTTGAAGTTCTCCTTAACGAACAGCGGCGACAGGCCCAGAGAAGGCTCATCGATCAGCAGAACCTTGGGGGCAGCCATCAGGCCACGGCCGATAGAAACCATCGCCTGTTCACCGCCGGACATGGTGCCCGCCAGCTGGCCTTTGCGCTCTTTCAGGCGAGGGAAAATCTCAAACACCTGATCGATACGGTCGCGGATCACCGACTCGGAGCTCTCCTGAAACGCGCCTAGACGCAGGTTTTCCACCACTGTCATCTTCGGGAACACCTTGCGGCCTTCCGGGATGCAGGCGATGCCAGCGGAGATCACCTTATGGGTGGGCAGGCCGATCAGGCTCTCGCCATCGACTAGAATGTCGCCGGAGCGGGGCGGAGTCAGGCCCAGAATGGAGCGGATAATGGTGGATTTGCCGGCGCCGTTCGAGCCCAGCAGGCAGGTGATCTTGCCGGCCGGAACCGAGAGGGATACGTCCTCAAGCACGTCGGCGGAATCATAAGCTGCATAGATGTTTTTCAGTTCAAGTGCGCTTGCCGTCGCCATGCTCATTCTCCCCCCAGGTAGGCTTCTTGTACGAGTTTGTTGGAGGCGACTTCGCGGTAAGCACCTTCACAGATTTTCTGGCCGAAGTTCAGCACGATGCACTTGTCGGTGACGCGCTCGATCATGCCCATCTCGTGTTCGACCAGAATGATCGACAGGCCGTCGATCATCTCGCGCACCTCAAGGATGTCATCCATCAGCTCGCGGGTTTCCTCGTGGGTCATCCCTGCGGAAGGCTCGTCGAGCAGCAGTAGTCGGGGATGGCTGATCAGGGCGCGGCAGATCTCGATACGACGACGGTCGATCATGCGCAGCGAGCCCACCGGCTCAAACATCTTGTCGGCCAGTTCCGGATCAAAGATTGTCAGCAGCTTGCGCGCTTCATCGTAGTTCTCCTTGATCTGTTGCTGCAGTGCCTTGCGCTTGAATACGTTGAACATAAATCCGTGATTCAGACGTTTGTGGGCGCCGATCATGATGTTGTCGAAAATCGACAGCTCAAGGCAGAGGCGTGAGCGCTGGAAAGTGCGCGCAACGCCCGCTTCATAGACTTTCTGGGCCGGCCAGCTGGTGATGTCCTGGCCGAGAAACTCGATGCTGCCGCCGTTGGCTTCGTAGATGCCGGTCAGCACGTTGAACGAGGTGGTCTTTCCCGAGCCGTTGGGGCCGATAAGTCCTACGATCTGGCCGTTGGTCAGCTCCATATCGAACTCGTTGAGCGCGACCACGCCGCCGAAACGTCGGGTCAGTCCCTTAAAGGCCAATACGGTTTCCTGTTGCTGTTCCATATCAACCCCTCCAGCCTGGAATGTAAGAGCGCAGGTTGCGCGGCAGCACGCCCTGCGGGCGGAATAGCAGGATCAGGATCATCACCACCGCGTAGAGCAGGAAGCGGTATTCCTGGATTACCTGAAGTTTCTCCGGCAGCAGAACCACGAGTCCCGCCGCGAGGATGGTGCCCCAGATGCTTCCCATGCCGCCAAGCAGAACGATGGAGACAAGGATCAGCGAGTCGGAAAAGGCGAAGTTGGACGGAGCAATAAAGCCCAGCATCATCGCGAATAGAGCACCGGCGATGCCGGCCAGAAAGTTACCCAGGGTGAACGACAGGATCTTCCAGCGCTTGATATTGATGCCGTAGCAGGCGGCGGCGGTCTCATCGAGGCGCACCGCATCGAAGTTCAGGCCGATCCAGGAGCGCTCGATCCGGCGCATCAGGATGAAGGTCAGGATTACCATGATCAGCGCCAGGATGACGTAGTTCATGTAGAACGAGAACTCGATGTTCTCGGTGATCTGGATGTTGCTGTTGAAGTCCCAGCCGAACAGGTTCATGCCGGATACCGGCAGCCCCTGAGGTCCGCCGAGGGTGTCGTTAACCTCGAGAAAGGTTCGAAACAGCAGGCCAAAAGCGATGGTGACCACGGCGGCGTAATGTCCGCGAGTGCGCAGCACCGGGATAATCAGGATTGAACCGACGATAGCGGCCATGACTCCGCCGAGTGCGATAACCAGCAGCAGCGGGGTGCCGGTGCCACCGAGAACCGCTGCGGTATAGCAGCCGACGCCGAAGAAGGCCGCTCCGGCAAAGTTCACCACACCTGTATAGCCAAACTGCATGTTCAGACCGCAGCAGGCGACGACATAGAGCAGCACGGTGGCGATCATCAGCAGAGGAAAGTGGTCCTCATGGAACCAGAAAATGACCACCAGCATCGCCGCGATGCTCGACAGGTTCAGCAAACGCTCATTGCGGGAAAGGCTCTGGGAAATTTTATCGGTCAGGCCGAGTTTGGCACTGGCGATGATAAGTACACCGGCAAACACCAGCAGGGCAAAGATCTCTGCCTGCTCTTCTATGGCGATAAAGGTCACCAGAAAGGCGGCGCCGAGAGCGGCCAGCAAAAGAATAATCAGCTTGTCTTTCAATGATTGCGTCATGTGAGTTAAACCCTTTCGCTGGTTTTTTCGGCGATCAAGCCGGTGGGGCGCCAGGCGATAAGTGCGATAACAACGGCAAAGGCGAACACGTCTTTGTAAGCACTGGCAAAGGGCAGAGCGACCGCTCCGAGCGTCTGCAGAGCGGCAAAGATAAAGCCGCCGAGAATGGCGCCGTAAATATTGCCGAGTCCGCCGATAATCGCGGCGCTAAAGCCGATCACGCCCAGCAACAGGCCCATGCCGAAGTTGATTTCGTTGTAGTAGAGCCCGTTCATGACACCGGCGAAAGCCGCCACAGCGGAGCCAAGGCCGAAGGTGAGCAGGACGATCATCTTGAAGTTGATCCCCATGCACTTGGCGGTTTCTTCATCCTGCGCCACGGCGCGGATAGCCATCCCCAGACGGGTACGGTTGATCAGAACGTGAACCCCAACGATGACCAGCAGGCCGCCAACCAGCAGGATCACGCTGTCGGCGCGCAGGTTGAAGGAGCCAATGGTCCAGGAATCGGTGGGTAACAGCGCGGGGAAGCGTTTCGGGTTGGAACCGTCCGGGTAAAACAGGCGGATCGCTTCACGCAGCACGGTACCCAACATCAGGGTGACGAGCAGGGTGTTGAGCGGCGGTGCAGATTTGAGCGGCAGCACCAGGTAGCGCGCGATAATCGCGCCCAGCAGTGCCATCGATGCGATGGCCACTACAAGTACGCCCACCAGTTGCACGAAGGCGTTATCGATGCCGATGGCGCCGAGTCCAAGGTAAGTTGAAAAGCCGGCAAAGGTGCCGACCATCAGGACATCGCCGTGGGAGAACTTGATAACGTCGAGTACCCCGAAAAACAGGGTGAATCCAACGGCTACCAGCGCATACATCATGCCCAGCATCATGCCGTTGACAATAAACTGACCGAGAAGGCCCATATCCATGGTTACCTACCTCTATGATTTATAAGAAAAAATAATATTGAGAATGCGTGGAGAGGGCTTTTCAGCCCGCCCAGCAGAGGGCGGACCGAAAAGTCACGCAGAGGCTAATCAAAGACCAGCTAGTTTGCGGGTGCCGTCAGCATATTCGCTGTCTTCCCAGACCACCCATTTGCCATCCTGAATCACATACGGAGTGATCGCTGCCACGGTGTTCTGGCCGTGATCGTCAAAAGATATTTTGCCAACCACAGAGTCATGGTCCTGGATATTACCGAGGTATTCGGTCAGGGCTTTACGGTTAGGCCCAACCTCTTCGATACCATCCAGAATCAGGTTCATGGCTGAAAACGCGAATGGACCGTAGGCTTCTTCGGATTCGGTAAAGCCGGCTGCCTTGTATTTTTCCGAGAAGAACTGGCCACCAGGCAGTTTCTCAAGCGGAGCACCTTCCAGGAAGCTGACGACGCCTTCGGCCAGTTCGCCGGTGCCATCGATAAAGGAGTCGGACTTGATGCCGGATACGCCCTGGAACTGGGATTCAATGCCAAGCTTGTCCATCTGTGCGCGGATGCGCACACCCAACGGAGTCAGGCCACCGAAGTAGATAACATCCGGATTGAGCTGCTTGGCTTTGGTCAGCTCGGCGGTAAAGTCCTGCTGATCGGCCGGGACACCGAAGTCGGCGAGAATTTCGCCGCCGTTTTCGGTCAGGTATTCAGAGAAGTACTTGTCGTGGCCTTTGCCGTAGTCGGTGGTGTCGTGAATGATGACCCAGGTTTTATAACCCTGATCGGTCATAAACTTCGCGGCGACTTCGTTCTGGTTGATCATCGTACCGTTTACACGGTGGATCTCTTTGTAGTCGTTACCGTAGGTGACGTCCGGCAATACAGCGCCCCAAACGGACATCGGCAGGTTGAAACGGTGGTAAATATCCACGGCGCCCATGGCAACTGCGGAGCAGTAGTGGCCAACCAGTCCGATGACGGAGCGGTCTGCGGCAACCTTGGTGGCGATCTGCACACCGACGTTGGGCTTGCATTCAGAATCCTGGGTAACGAGTTCGTACTCATATTTTGCATCCGGGTCAGCATTGCGTAACTGAACCGCGAGCTCCGCAGAGTTACGACCGCCCACGCCGACAGCGGAAACGCCACCGGTCAGTGGGCCGATAAAAGCGACTTTCACAGTATCTTTGGCGTTTGCTACACCGGTTCCCAGAGCAGCGGTAATCGCGAGAGTAAGCAGTGGTGCTGTCGATTTGCGTAAGATTCCCATCAAGTAAGCCCCCTATTGGCTTGATTCAAAGCTCGATTCAAAACAGGTCGCACGTTGCCTGAACAGGCTGAGGGGGCTTGGCTTGCCATAGTCGAATCTGAAGATTCCTCTGGTCGAACCCTGGGCTTTAGCGCCCGGCCGCTTTTCGCGGTCTGGGTGTCCGTCCTGGCCAGCTACTTCATACTGGGGAAAGCTTTTTCGTTAGTCAAGTCACTTGACCAATGGGAAAGTTGTTTTCTTTTTTGGCTGGAATTTGATCAGAATGTGGAGGGGGTATTAACCCAGAGGACCCGGGTCTCTTTATCGGTGGGGTTGTGATAACCGTGGGGGAGCCGCGACTGGAAGAAAAACGAGTCGCCAGGGTAGAGGTGATATTCGGTGCCATCCACGTTGAGATTCAGTTCACCTTCGAGCACATATCCGACCTCTTCACCTTCGTGAGAGATAGGGCCTGAACTGCCGCCGCCGGCACGGACGATGTGGATAGTGCCGAACATCAGGTGCCCCTGAGAAGGAGAGATCAGTGTTTCCAGTGTTACCCCTTCACCCGGGCGGAAGTTACTGGTGTGCAGCAACTGGCGTGTTCCTGCCCGAGATACGATGTTGTCGTCGGTATCGCTGAACAGGTTGCTGATGGAGGTTTCCAGCACCGCGACGATGCGATGCAGCAGTTGCAGTGAAGGCTGGACCTTGTCGTTTTCCAGCTTTGACAAAAAACTCTCAGAGCACTCAACCTCCGCAGCCAGATCACGCAATCGCATCCCTTTAACTTTCCGAGCGTGGCGAAGCTTCATGCCGATTGGCGGTGTGGAGTTACTCATCTACTGATTCCGTTTGTCGATTTTGATACCCGGAAGGCTCGGGCATTTTTTCTTTGAGGGGCTGCGTGCACGATGTTCCAGCATTCATGCCATATCATCATGAGCGTGGTTTCGATGATCGCGCAAGTATTTCCAGTCGGAAAAATGATCCTGTTGTCAGGCTATCCTGGTGTCACGAAGGGTGTTTGGGGGATCCTGTGGCAGCAGAGTCAGAGGATAGCAGTATATCACTCAGAGATAAGGCTGACGGCTGCGGGAAAGATTTAAAACCTGGCCGATACAGCGGTTATTTGTATATAAATGATTCTATTGGCGGGTAAAAGTGGAGTTTTGAATAATGATAAAACTCCCTTTTAATCTCGTCTGTGAATGTGGTTTTTAAAACCAGCGCTGACGTCGGAAATACCACACCTGAAGGGCCACCAGTAGAGTCAGTATCAGCATGAAAATTCCGAAAGCGTAGGGGTTTTCCGAGCCGGGAATTCCGCCCACGTTGATGCCGAGCAAGCCGGTCAGGAAGCCCAGCGGCAGGAACACGGCGGCGATCAGTGAGAGCAGGTACATGCGCTGGTTAAGCTGATCGGATTGCTGGCTGACCAGCTCATCCTGGGCCATGGCGGCGCGTTCGCGGATCATGTCTAGATCCTCGATATGGCGTAGCAGGCGGTCGCTGATCTCGCGCAGTTCCAGGCGGTGATCGTTGGAGAGCCAGCTGGCACGGTCGTTCTGCAACTGGCTGAAAGCGTCGCGCTGCGGGCCGAAGTAGCGCCTCAGAGTGATGGTCTGGCGGCGCAGGTTGGAGAGCGACTGGCGGATGGCGGCGCTGTGGCCGTCGTCCAGCAGTTGCAGCTCCAGCGAGGAGAGCTCCTCTTCGATCTCTTCCACCACCTCGCCCATGCGCTCGACCAGGTTGCCGCTGAGCTGCACCAGAAAATCGGCGACGTTGGCCGGTCCTTCACCGTTGCGGCAATCTTCCGCAAGACTGGTGACGGAGAGCAGGCGGCGTTTGCGGGTTGAGATGATTCTGTCCGGCGTGACATAAAGCCGGATCGACACCATATCCTCGGGATCGGCACCGGGGTTCAGGTTGACGCCACGCAGGGCGATCAGCAGGCCATCGCCGGTCAGGGTCGCGCGCGGGCGGGTGTTCTCGGTGAGCAGGGCTTCGCAGACCAGTTCACTGAGGCCTGAATGGTTACGCAGCCAGTCGCTCTGCTCCGGGTCGGTGTAATCCAGGTGCAGCCAGGCAAGGCCCTGATCCGGCTGCCATGCGTTGATCTCGGCGGCGTCCATATCGCGGCCACCACCCTGGCCGTCCAGCAGCAGCGCGTGCAGCGGTTTCAGATCGGTGTTCAAGGTGTGAGTCAGCTCGTCTGCCACTGAATTTTTTCGGCGGCGCCGTTTTCCACGCGCCACCATTCGTCCGGATCGTCACCTTCAGACCAGCCCGATGCGATGCAGCGTACCTGGGTATCCAGCGCCTTGGCGATCTCGTGGGCGCAGTCCAGGTCAAGAATCCAGGGCGTTTTTTCAGAGCGGAACCAGACGCTGATCCAGGCTTTGCCGACCGCCTTTTCGTGGATCATCACCGGAACGGTGTTGCTGTCGATAACGATCTCCAGGGCGTGGGTTCCACCGACGCTGTTGATGGTCTGCACTTGCTCGCAGCGCTCACCGAGCCAGTCGAGAATAACGTCCAGTGGCCGGTTCTTGATGTAGACCTCGATATCGGGGTGGCGCTCGTCACTCATCTTTGCTGTCCAGAAAACTGAAGATACGGAGAATGCTGAGGCTGAGATAGCCTGCCGCAGCGAGTATGATGCCGACCCCAATCAGGATCAAGCCGGCCAGAGCCGCCAACTCTGCTTTGAGGCCGGTCGGCATCAGGTACTGACCGGCGGCGACCAGCGCAAAGCCGAGCGCGAAAACACCGAACCCCGACACCAGCAGGGAGAAATTTTCCCGCGGACTGTTGGCGCGTTTATGCAGCCACTCTCGAATGCGCATCGAAAACCTCCAGACGCCCTTTATAGCGTCTAAGCCGGGCCGCGATCAATGCAGGAAAAGCGATCAGTCTTGCCGCTAACCGGCGTATCAGTCTGAAGCCTTGCGTCGGTAAAGCCCGAAGCGGATGTCTGCACTGCATTCCAGGCTGGTATGAGCCAGGATACGGTCGCGGGTTTCCTGGCGGATACGGTGCCCGTGAGGCGTCATCAGCAGTAGATCAGAGAGTGCTTCGCCACCGTCCACTTCGAACTTGAAATCCAGGCTTTCGGTACGTACTGGCTCAAACAGCGGCAGCAGGTCGGCCTCAGGATTGAACTCGCGCTTGCGAACTTCATCGTAGATCAGCTCACGCAGCTCAATCAGGTGCTCAGGCCCCGGCCAGATCACCAGCAGCAGTCCGCCGGGCTTAAGTGCTCTCGCCATCGGCTCTGGCATGACGCGGCTGAACATCAGGGTCATGGCGTCCAGCGATTCGGACAGAATCGGCAGATCGGCGCCGGTGCCCACCAGCCAGTCGATATTCTCGCTGCGTTTGCAGGCCGCCTTGATGGCGTGGCGGGAGATATCCAGGCCGGCGATTTCAGCGTCTAGACCGGCGGTGGTGAATGCCTCTTCGATCTGGGTGGTGTAGTAACCCTCGCCGCAGCCCAGATCCAGCAGTTGAGGCTGCGGCGTGTTTTTAAGCTCTTTGAGCTCTTCCAGCAGTATCTGCGTCAGGCGCTCTGCGATCAGCCAGTAGAAACCGGCATCGAGAAAGCGGCGCCGTGCCTGGATCATCTCGCTGTTGTCACCGGGATCCTTGGATTTCTTGCGTTGCGGCAGCAGCAGGTTCCAGTAACCCTGACGGGCGCGGTCGAAACTGTGGCCGGCTTCGCAGCGCAGTCGTCGCCCATCTTCAGCGGTGGCCAGGGGAGCCTGGCACACCGGGCAGCCGAGTGAAATCATCGGCTCAGCTCTTCACCAGCAGACGGGCCAGGATGTTCTCGTAAACCGCAGAGAGCGTATCCAGATCTTCGATACGCACGCGTTCATCGATCTTGTGGATCGTGGCGTTAACCGGACCAAGCTCCACCACCTGGGCGCCGGTGGGCGCGATAAAGCGGCCATCGGAGGTGCCGCCGGAGGTGGACAGCTCGGTCTCGTTACCGGTGACGGCACGGATCGCTTCGCGGCTGGCATCCACCAGGGAACCTGCGGAGGTCAGGAAGGGATTGCCGGAGAGAATCCAGTCGATATCCCAGTCCAGGCCGTGGTGGGTCAGAATATCGCAGACACGCTGCTTGAGCTCATCGGCGGTGGTTTCGGTAGAGAAGCGGAAGTTAAACGCCACTTCCACCTCGCCAGGTACCACGTTGGTGGCGCCGGTGCCGGCGTGGATGTTGGAGATCTGGAAGCTGGTCGGCGGGAAGAAGTCGTTGCCCTCGTCCCAGGTGGTGGAAGACAGCTCGGCCAGGGCCGGTGCGGCTTCGTGGATCGGGTTACGCACCAGGTGCGGGTAGGCCACGTGGCCCTGAATGCCACGTACCTTCAGGGTGCCGCTCAGGGAGCCGCGACGACCGTTCTTGATCACGTCACCGACCTTGTCGGTGCTGGACGGCTCGCCGACGATGCACCAGTCGATCTTCTCGTTACGCGCTTCCAGGTGGTCGATCACGCGAGTGGTGCCGTTGACGAACGGGCCTTCCTCGTCGGAGGTGATCAACAGGGAGATGGAGCCTTCATGCTCGGGATGGTTGGCGATGAAGCGCTCCAGCGCGGTCATGAAGGCGGCGATGCTGCCCTTCATGTCCGCAGCGCCACGGCCGTAGAGGTAACCCTCTTCTTCCGTGGGCTCGAATGGGGGATGGGTCCACTGCTCGGCGGGGCCGGAGGGGACCACATCGGTATGACCTGCAAAGCAGAACAGGGGGCCTTCGGTGCCGCGACGCGCCCAGAAGTTGGTGACCTCCTCGAACTGCAGTCGCTCGATCTTGAAACCGAGCTTTTCAAGACGGCCGATCAGCAGCTCCTGGCAGCCAGCATCTTCGGGAGTGACCGAAGGACGGCTGATCAGATCGCAGGTGAGTTCGAGGGTTTCTGAGCGGAGGGACATTCTTAGGGCTCCTGGAAACAGTCTGTAAGCGTTGCGAGCGCAGGCAAGCGGATCGATGCCGCCTGCGCAAGCGCAGTAGCTTTCAGGCTGTTTTATTTAGTTGTGCTTGTGCAGCTCTTCATTCAGTTCGATCGCGCTCTTGTTGGTTTTCACCTCGATGCGACCGTTCTGGGAGTTGCGGCGGAACAGCAGGTCCGGCTTACCGGCGAGGTCTGCAGCCTTGACCACTTCCACGTCGTTGTTCTGGTCGTCCAGAACGGTGACCTTGGAGCCGCCAGTGACGTACAGGCCAGCTTCTACGGTGCAGCGATCGCCCAGCGGGATACCGAGACCGGAGTTAGCGCCCAGCAGGCAGTTTTCGCCGACTGAAATAACCACGTTGTTACCGCCAGACAGGGTGCCCATGGTGGAGGCGCCACCGCCCACATCGGAACCGTTACCCACGACAACGCCCGCAGAGATGCGGCCTTCAACCATGCTTACGCCCAGAGTACCGGCGTTGAAGTTGATGAAGCCTTCGTGCATGACGGTGGTGCCTTCACCCACGTGCGCGCCCAGACGGATGCGGGAGGTGTCGCCGACACGGATACCGGCAGGTACCGCGTAGTTGGCCATTTTCGGGAACTTGTCCACAGACTGAACGTCGAGAACGCGGCCCTGGGCGCGGGCTTCCAGCTGGCGACGCGGCAGGTCTTCCAGCGCTACGGCGCCTTCGTTGGTCCAGGCCACGTTCGGCAGCAGGCCAAACATACCGGTCAGGTTCAGACCGTGCGGTTTAACCAGACGGTTGGAGAGCAGTGCCAGTTTCAGGTAGACCTCGGCAGTACTGCTCGGACCTTCGTCGCTGGCCAGAATGCACAGAACCAGCGGCTGCTTGGAGCCTTCCAGCACTTCGGTGACCAGTGCCTGGTCTTTGGCGTCGACAGACAGAAAAGCGGCTTCCAGTTTTTTCAGGTCAGCGTCTTTCAGTTCGATTGCCGCGTTACCACCTTCGTAGGCAACAACGCCGGAAACCGCGTCGATCAGCTCGGCGCTGGCGTTCAGCAGCGGCGCGTTGTAGTAAACCTCAAGCCACTCACCAGTGCTGGATTTGGTGCCGACCCCCAGGCCGAATGCGAAGTTTGGCATCTTGTATGTCCTCGTAATGCGTTGAAATCGTTTTATTTATACGGCGTGTTAGACGCCAAACAGTGCGGCATAGTCCGCTTCCTTGAAGCCGACACGAAGGGTGTCGCCATGCTCAAGGACCGGACGCTTGATCAGTGTAGGATGCTCCACGAGCAGGGCGCGCAGCCCGGCTTCATCCACATCCCGTTCCGCTTCCGGTAGCTGGCGCCAGGTGGTGCCGCGCTTGTTCAGCACGGTGTCGATACCGAGGGCATCACACCAGCGGTCGACGCTGATGGCATCCAGTCCATCCTTGCGGAAATCATGGAAGCTGAACTCGATGCCGTTGGCTTCCAGCCATTTGCGGGTTTTGCGCACGGTGTCGCAGTTGCTGATTCCGTAAACGGTGGTCATGGCAAAAATCCTTTACAGCGATTCTACGTAGCGGCGGATGCGCTCGGAGGCTTCAACCACCTCGGAAACGGTGGCCACCAGCGCCATGCGCACAAAGCCGGCGCCGGGCAGGCGGCCGTCCGCCATTGGCCGCGACAGGTAGCTGCCGGGCAGTACGGTCAGGTGCTGCTGTTCATACAGACCGCGAGTGAAGGCGTCATCGGCGATCGGAGTCGGCACCCACAGGTAGAAGCTGGCATCCGGCTTCTTCACATCCAGCACCGGCGACAGCACCTTGATGGCGGCGTCGAACTTGTGGCGGTACTGGCTGCGGTTTTCCAGCACGTGGTCTTCATCGTTCCAGGCGGCGATGGAGGCCAGCTGATGCTGAATCGGCATGGAGCTGCCGTGGTAGGTGCGGAACAGCAGGAACGGCTCCATCAGCTCGGCGTCGCCGGCGATAAAGCCGGAGCGCAGACCCGGCAGGTTGGAGCGCTTCGACAGGCTGTGGAACACCACGCAGTTGCGGTAGTCGTGACGACCCAGCTCGGCGCAGGCTTGCAGCAGACCCGCCGGCGGGTTGGCTTCGTCGAAGTAGATCTCGGAGTAGCACTCGTCGGAGGCAACGACGAAGTCGTATTCGTCGGACAGCGCGATCAGCTTCTTGAACTGCTCGATGGTATGAGCTGAGCCGGTCGGGTTGCTCGGTGAGCAGACGAACAGAAGCTGGCAGCGCTTCCATACATCGGCAGGGATCGCATCGTAATCCGGTACGAAGCCGGTTTCCGGCAGCGTCGGCAGGTAGTAGGGCTCGGCGCCGGAGAGGTAAGCCGCGCCTTCATAGATCTGGTAGAAGGGATCCGGCGTTAGCACCAGTGCGTCCGGTGAGCGTTTCACCAGTGCCTGGGTGAAGGCGAAGATCGCTTCGCGGGTGCCGTTGACCGGCAGTACGTGGCGCTCGGCATCCATGGAGCCTTGCTGCAGTTTGAAGCGGCGCTCACACCATTCGGCGATCGCCTGGCGCAGCTCCGGCATCCCCTTGGTGCTGGGGTAGTTGGAGACGCGATCCAGGTTCTTTTTCAGCACGTCGAGCACGAACGGCGGTGCCGGATGCTTGGGTTCACCGATCCCCAGAGAGATATGTTCCAGATCAGCAGGCGGCGTCACACCGCGCTTGAGCTCTGCCAGTTTTTCAAACGGGTAGGGCTGTAGGCGATCCATATCGGGGTTCATGCGGCTCATCGGGCTGTCCTTCAGACTGAACTATAACCACGCCAAGTATGCGGTTTTGGCGGCATTTAGGGTCGCAAAGTATACCGGATGGCGAGTAATCGGCCAATCGCCCAGCGGCTGCGCTGGCCCGGTTTCTCGCACCGAGTTGTTCATCTAAATGAAACAGAACTGACATCGTACTATCAGCGATATGAAGCATTCTGCTGCTCTAATTTGGGTTCATTTGAAACTTGATGGCCAGAAATCTGTTCATGGCATCTCAGGCTTGCCAGGTTTTGCCTGGTTCGAAGGATTGATAAGGGAGCAAACCGCAATGGCTCGAAAAATGGTACGCAGCAGTTTGGGTGTGGCACTGGCGTCGGTAATGGCATTCAATGCCCAGGCCGCAACCCAGATCGAGTGGTGGCACGCCATGGGCGGCACCCTGGGGGAAAAGGTCAACGAGATCGCCGCCGGGTTTAATGCCAGTCAGGACGACTACGAGGTCAAACCGGTGTTCAAGGGCAACTACACCGAGACCATGACCGCTGCCGTAGCCGCGTTTCGTGCCAAGCAACAGCCGCATATCGTGCAGGTGTTCGAGGTCGGTACCGCGTCGATGATGGCCGCCGAAGGCGCCGTCTACCCGACCTGGAAACTGATGGAAGACGCCGGCGAAGCCTTCGATCCGGATAACTACCTCAGCGCCGTCACCGGCTACTACACCAGCGACGACGGCAAGATGCTGTCGATGCCGTTCAACAGCTCCACACCGGTGCTCTACTACAACGCCGATGCGTTAGAGAAAGCCGGCGCCGAGCCGCCAAAAACCTGGGAAGAGATGGGTCAGGTCGGTCAGAAACTGCTGGATGCCGGTTACAAATGCGGCTTCACCACCGGCTGGCAGTCCTGGGTGCAGCTGGAGAACTTCAGCGCCCGTCACGATATTCCCTTTGCTTCCAACAATAACGGCTTCTCCGGTCTGGATACGGTGCTGGAGTTCAACAGCGACAAGCATGTGCAGCATATCGCCCAGCTGGCCGAGTGGCAGAAGAGCGGCATCTTCGGCTACGGCGGCCGTCGTTCCGACAGCCTGCCGAAGTTCTACAGCGGTGAATGCGCCATGTATATGGGCTCTTCTGCGTCCTATTCCGGCGTGAAAAGCAGCGTGCAGGATTTCGAGTTTGGCGTAGCTCAGCTGCCGTACTGGCAGTCGATGATCGATAGCCCGAAAAACACCATCATCGGTGGCGCTACGCTCTGGACCTTGCAGGGCCGCGACAGCGAAGACTACAAGGGCGTGGCCCAATTCTTTACCTACCTCTCCTCACCGGAAGTACAGGCGGACTGGCACCAGTTCACCGGTTATCTGCCGATCACTCATGCCGCCGCTGAACTGACCCGTGAACAGGGCTTCTACGCGGCAAACCCAGGCACCGATGTGGCGATCACGCAGATGACCGGCGGTGAGCCGACGGCCAACTCCAAGGGACTGCGTCTGGGTAACTTTGTACAGATCCGTGACGTGATCAACGAAGAGCTGGAGAAGGTCTGGGCCGGCGATGCCTCCGCCAAGGACGCTCTGGATGAAGCGGTGGAGCGCGGTAACGACCTGCTGCGCAAGTTTGAACGCGCCAATCGCTGATTCGTAACAGGGAGCACCGGTGCCTCGGCTTGTCCGAGGTGCCGGTCATTTCGTTATGTCCAATATAAGTTCTGAACGCGTGCCGGCTTTCGATAGCCGTTGGCTGCCCTGGCTGCTGGTGCTGCCGCAGTTGCTGATCACGCTGGTGTTTTTTATCTGGCCCGCCGCCCAGGCGGTGTGGCAGTCGTTCCTGATGGAAGATGCCTTTGGGCTCTCCACCGAGTTTGTCGGCCTGGAAAACTACCAGCTGCTGTTCACCGATCCGGGCTACTACAAAACCCTCTGGACCACCGTCGTCTTCAGTGCCGGCGTGACGGCGCTCTCCATGGGGCTGTCGTTGACCCTGGCGGTGATGGCGGACCAGGTGGTGCGCGGCGCCCAGGTCTACAAGACGCTGTTGATCTGGCCCTATGCCGTCGCACCCGCGATCGCCGGTGTGCTCTGGCTATTCATGTTCCACCCCACCGTCGGTGTGCTGGCGTATCTGCTGGATCAGCTGGGTTACGAGTGGAACCACTTTCTCAATGGCGATCAGGCGATGCTGCTGGTGATTATCGCCTCCGCCTGGAAGCAGATAAGTTACAACTTTCTGTTTTTTCTTGCCGGATTGCAGGCGATCCCGCGCTCACTGCATGAGGCGGCGGCCATCGATGGCGCAGGCCCGCTGCGGCGCTTTATCACCATCACCTTTCCGTTGCTGTCGCCGACTACCTTCTTCCTGCTGGTGATCAACGTGGTGTACGCGTTTTTTGAAACCTTCGGCGTGATTCACGCGGTCACCCAGGGCGGGCCCGGCGATGCCACGCGGACCCTGGTGTACAACGTCTATGACGACGGTTTTGTCGGTCTGGATCTGGGGGGCTCCGCGGCACAGTCGGTGGTGCTGATGCTGCTGGTGGGCGCACTCACCGTGGTGCAGTTCCGCTATGTCGAGCGCAGGGTGCAGTACTAGGGTGGAAAGCTAAGGTGAAGGGCTGAGGTTGAGATCTGATGGTTGAGAATCGATTCTGGCTGAACCTGATCAGCCACGGGGTGCTGGCGCTGGGCGTGCTGCTGGTGGCCTTTCCTATCTGGATCGCTTTTGTGGCGTCTACCTATCCGGCGCAGGCGCTGGTGACTGGTACCGTGCCGCTCTGGCCCGGTGATCAGCTGCTGGAAAACTTTGGCCGTGTGCTGGGCACAGGCAGTGACTCATCGGTTGGCGTATCGGTGGCGCTGATGCTGTTCAACAGCCTGGTGATGGCGCTGGGGATCGCTTTGGGCAAGATCGCCATTTCCGTACTGGCGGCCTATGCCATCGTTTTTTTCCGCTTTCCGCTGCGGATGTTCTGCTTCTGGCTGATCTTTATGACGCTGATGCTGCCGGTGGAGGTGCGGATCATCCCCACCTTTCAGGTGGTGGCGGATCTGGGAATGCTGAACAGCTACACAGGGCTGACGCTGCCGCTGATCGCCAGCGCCACGGCCACCTTCCTGTTACGTCAGTTTTTTATGACGGTACCGCCGGAGCTGGCGGAAGCGGCGCGGGTGGATGGCGCCGGCCCGATCCGTTTCCTGATCGATATTCTGCTGCCGCTGTCGCGCACCAACCTCGCGGCGCTGTTCGTGATCATGTTCATCTATGGCTGGAACCAGTATCTCTGGCCGCTGCTGATCACCACCAGCGAGGACTATTACACCGTGGTGATGGGGATCCAGCGGATGCTGGCGGTGGGTGATGGCGAGGTGGCCTGGAACGAGGTGATGCCGACTACTCTGCTGGCGATGCTGCCCCCGGTGGGCGTGGTGCTGATGATGCAGCGCCTGTTCGTCAAGGGACTGATAGAAACCGAAAAGTAAGAGAACGGCCATGGCTACACTGACACTGGATCAACTGAACAAAACCTACGACAACGGCCAGGTGGCGGTTCAAGGGCTGTCGATGGATATCGCCGATGGCGAATTTATTGTCATCGTCGGCCCCTCCGGCTGCGGTAAATCCTCGCTGCTGCGGATGCTGGCAGGGCTGGAACGGATCAGCGCCGGCGAGCTGAAAATCGGCGATCAGCGCGTCAACGAACTGGAACCGGCGAAACGCGATATAGCCATGGTGTTTCAGAACTACGCGCTCTATCCGCATATGAGTGTCTACGACAATATGGCCTATGGTCTGAAAAACCGTGGCTTCGACAAAGCCGAGATCAAACGCCGCGTCGAAGCCGCTGCCGAGACCCTGCAACTGGAACAGCTGCTGACACGCAAGCCGCGTCAGCTCTCCGGCGGGCAGCGCCAGCGCGTGGCCATGGGGCGTGCCATCGTGCGTAACCCCCAGGTGTTTCTGTTTGATGAGCCGCTCTCAAACCTGGATGCCAAGCTGCGCGTGCAGATGCGGATCGAGATCAAGAGGCTGCAGCGTGAGCTGGGTACCACGGCGGTCTATGTGACCCACGATCAGGTGGAGGCGATGACGCTGGCGGATCGTCTGGTGGTGATGCGCAACGGCGTCGCCGAGCAGATCGGCACGCCGATGGAGATCTATAACCGTCCCGCGACTCCTTTTGTGGCTAGGTTCATCGGCTCACCGGCGATGAACTTCCTCGATGGTAGCCTGGCGCGAGGCCAACTTAGCATCGGTGAGCGCCAGATCCAGCTGCCGGAGTACGCTAATGCCTGTACTGAGTTTAACGAGCGCGTGCAGGTCGGTATCCGTCCCGAGCATCTGCACCGGATCATCCCCGGCCAGCCCGTCGAGGGCGTGCCGCTGGAGGTGGATGTGCAGCTGGCGGAGCCCCTGGGCGCCGATACGCTGCTGCATGGTCGGCTGGCGGGCACCGATAATCAATTTACACTAAGGCTGCGAGGCGAGTATGTGGCCGCCGACGAGGAGCGCATCGCTCTGTCGCTGGATCCTTCGCAACTGCACCTTTTTGATAAACAGAGTGGACAGAGGATCGAACCGTGTTGAACACCGAGTCAGAGCGCGACTTAAGGCCTGGGGTTAAACCGCAGCTGCCAAAAATCATCGGCCATCGCGCCATCGCTTCGCTGGCGCCGGAAAATACACTGGGCGCGGTCAGGGAAGCGGCTCGTCAGGGCGTTAAATGGGTGGAAATGGATGTCAGCCTGTTGGCGGACGATACGCCGGTGATCCACCACGATCCGACGCTGGAGCGCCTCTCCAATTCGACGGGCACCCTCTGTGAAATGCAGCTGGTTGATCTGGCCGGTGTGAATGTGGCGGCACGGTTCGAAGGCTGGGGCGTTGAGCCGGTGCCGACCCTTCGGGAGATGCTGGCGCTGCTGAGCGAGCTGAAGCTGGGATTCAACCTGGAGATCAAGGATCAGGGGCTGGATCCGGCCAGAGTGGTTGCGGCGATCGCACCGGAGCTCAGCGCTTTTGATCCCGCGAAGCTGGTGATCTCCAGCTTTAGCGAAGCGCTGTTGCAAGAGTGCCAGCGCCAACTGCCCGAGCTTGCGCGCGGTCTGCTGCTCTCTGAGTTGGAAGGGAACTGGAGCGATAAGCTCGAGTCGTTGCAGGCGTTCAGCCTCCACAGCCACTGGCGTGCGCTCAATGAACAGACCATCGCCCAGGCAAAAGCGATTAGTTGCCGTGTGCTGGCCTGGACCGTTAACGATATTGAGGAGGCGCATCGTCTGCTGCAGCTGGGTGTGGATTCCGTCATTACAGACATTCCCCAGCAGTTCGGCTCAGTGGATGACAGGGCGCCGGATGAAGCTCAGTGAACGCCAGCAACGGATCGTCGATACGCTCAGGGAGAGCGAAGAGCTCGGCGTGGATGAGCTGGCGCAGCGCTTCGATGTCTCCACCCAGACCATCCGCAAGGATATCAACCAGCTCTCCGAGGCGGGCCTGACGCGGCGTATCCATGGTGGCATAGCGCTTCCCGCCAGCGGCCGCAATATCTCCTTCCGTTCCCGCCAGGCTACCAATGTGAGCGCCAAACGCGCCATGGCCAGGGCCTGCGCTGAGCTTATTCCCGATGGCGCCTCGGTGTTTCTCGGCATAGGCACCAGTGTGGCGCTGCTGGCCGAGGCATTGACTGAACGTCGCGATCTGCGCGTGCTCACCAATAACCTGGATGTGGCCGAACTGCTTTGCGATTATCCACAGATCAGCGTATCGCTCAGCGGTGGCCAGTTGCGCCATAGCGACCGGGATCTGGTGGGTGGCGCGGCGGTGGATTTTATCCGCGCTCACCGGGTCGATTTTGGCGTCGTTGGTGCCGGTGGGCTGGATAGTGAAGCGGGACTGCTGGATTTCGACCCTCGCGAGGCGGAGGTCAGTCGCACCATTCTGGCCTGCGCCCGCCAGCGAATTCTGCTGGTGGACCAAAGCAAATGGCGGCGCCGGGCGATGGTGGTGGTCGATGATTTCAATGCACTGGATCTGATGGTGACAGACGCCCTGCCTGACGACGCCGCTGCCGTACTGGCGAAGGCGGGCGTTCAGGTGGTGGAAGCCCAGCGTCCGGATGGAAAGAGCGAAACAGAGAGCGCTAACCGATGAGTCAATTCGATGCTGAGCAACTGAAACGGATCCGTTTTCTGCTCACCGATGTGGACGATACGCTGACCAGCGAAGGGCGTATCCTGCCCGATACCCTGGCGATGATCTACCGGCTATCCGAGGCGGGTATTCACCTGATTCCGATCACCGGCGCCTGCGCCGGCTGGTGCGACCATATGGCGCGTGCCTGGCCGGTAAGTGCGGTGATTGGTGAGAACGGCGCGTTCCATATGTGTCGCAGCGACAAGGGGTTCGAACGCTTTGACTGGACGCAGGAAGCGCAGATGCGCAGCGATCAGGCGGAGGTCAAAGCGCTGATCGAGTCGGTGATCCTGCCGGCTTATCCCGGGCTTTCACTGGCGGCGGATCAGCCTTACCGACTGGCCGATGTGGCGGTCGATATCGGTCAGGATGCCAGGCTGGATCAGGCCCAGGTGGCTGAGATTATCGAGCGGCTGCATCAGCGAGGTATCAACGCTCGAGCCAGCTCTATCCATATCAACGCCTGGCGCGGCGGTTTCAGCAAATACGCCATGGCGGTGAAACTGCTCTACGACTTGTATGGCCTTAGCGGTGCGCAGCTGCAGGAGCAGGTGGCGTTTGTGGGTGATTCCGCCAATGACGAAACCATGTTCGAGGGTCTCAGCTGCACCTTTGGCGTGGCCAATATCGCCAGGGCGTTGCCCTATATGAAACATCGGCCAGCTGAAGTGCTCAGCCAGCCGATGGGAGCGGGTTTTGTGGAGCTGGGCGAGCGGTTGCTAACCGCCCGCACTGGGTGAAAAAACTACTGTGAAGGACCGGTGAGCTGAGCAGGGTCCAGCATCTGCTCCAGTTCCTCTCGGCTCAGGTCGGTTTCCTGCTCCACCACGTCGATGATCGGACGACCCTCGGCGTAGGCCTGTTTCGCCAGCGCAGCGGCCTTCTCATAGCCGATGACGCGGTTAAGCGCGGTTACCAGAATCGGGTTGCGTGACAGCGCCGCGTTGATCACATCTTCACGTACCTTGAAGCTGCGGATCGCCTTGTCTGCCAGGCTCTCGGCCGCATTGGTCAGCAGCGCGATGCTGTCCAGCAAGTTGTAGGCGATCACCGGCAGCATCACGTTAAGCTGGAAGTTGCTGCGCTGGGCGCTGAGCGCCACGGTTGTGTCGTTGCCGCACACCTGCATGCAGGTCATCAGCACCGCTTCCGGAATCACCGGGTTTACCTTGCCGGGCATAATCGATGAGCCTGGCTGCAAGGCTTCCAGTTCGATCTCGCCAAGCCCCGCCAGTGGGCCGGAGTTCATCCAGCGCAGATCATCGGCGATCTTGATAATGGAAGTAGCGCAGGTGCGAAGGTTAGCGGAGAGTTCCAGCGCCGTGTCCTGGCTCGACAGCGCGGTAAAGCGGTTCGGCGCCGGGGACAGCGTCATCCCGGTGCGGGCGCTGAGGTTACGGCAGAACAGGCGCGGAAAGGTGGTCGGTGAGTTGATGCCGGTGCCCACGGCGGTACCGCCCTGGGCCAGCTCTGCCAGGCGTGGTGCGGTCTGCTCCAGCCTTTCTACCGACGCCTTGATCTGCTGCTGCCAGCCGCTCAGTTCCTGTCCCATGGTCACCGGCATCGCGTCCATCAGGTGGGTGCGGCCGGTTTTGACCAAGTCATTAAGGTCGGAACTCTTGCGGCGGATCGCATTTTTCAGATGGCGCAGTGCCGGGATCAGTTTGATCTGCAGCTCGCTCAGGGCGCTCAGGTGCAGCGCCGTGGGGATCACGTCGTTGGAGCTCTGGCTCATGTTGATATGATCGTTAGGGTGCAGCGTGAGCCCTGCGTCTTTCTCGATCAGGTGGGAGAGCACCTCGTTCATGTTCATGTTGCTGCTGGTGCCGGAACCGGTCTGGAACACATCAACCGGGAACTGATCGTGAAACTCGCCGGCGACGATCCGGTCGCAGGCGGCGATGATCGCCTTGCTGTGCTCTTCGTCGAGCAGTCCCAGTTCCGCGTTGGTCTGGGCACAGGCCGCCTTGATCTGCGCCAGGGCGATAAGAAAGGGCGCCGGCATGCGGCGGTCACTGATCTGGAAGTTGTTTACGGCTCGCTGGGTCTGGGCGCCGTAGAGCGCCTCTTCAGGTACTTCGACCTGGCCCAGGCTGTCATGTTCTGTGCGCGTCATACACCCTCCTATGTGTCTGTTACCACTGGTGCCTGCCGAAAACTCGGGGTTCCGAGACAGACGCTCAGAGTATCTTTGAGTATGGTTTACATCGACGGAATCACAACAGATGGGACTGTGTGTTGCGACCCAGCCACACTTCCTCTCTATGGGGCAGATAATACGTGGATAAGTTTCAATTGGATGTTGCTGCTATAGAGCCTAAGGCGAGCTCTGCCTCGGCGGGTTATAGTAGAGATCTGCCCGGCACAGGAGACTGCGCCGGATCTGCACAGCTTTCAGGATAAAAATAAAAAAGCGGCGGGAGGATAGCGATGCGACGAGGAAACATACTCTCTTTGGACAGCGGCGGATTTCATCGCCTGCATTATCAGGAGTGGGGCAGCGCCAGTAACGAGCGGGTGCTGATCTGTGTTCATGGAATGGCGCGCAACAGCCGCGACTTTGACGAGCTGGCGTTGGCGCTGAGTCGCAATTACCGTGTGATCTGCCCGGACCTGCCGGGCCGGGGCGAGAGTGACTGGCTTGCCAATCCGAAGGATTACTCACTGGTGCAGTATGTCCAGGATATGGTCGCGCTGATCGCCCGGGTGGACGCTGCCCGGGTGGACTGGATCGGCACCTCCCTCGGTGGGCTGATCGGCATCTGTCTGGCGGCGCAGCCGAATACGCCGATCCGCCGCCTGGTGCTGAATGATATTGGTCCGTTCATCCCCCAAACGGCGCTGCAGAGGATCGCAGGCTACCTGGGGGATCACCGCTTCGATGACGAAAACGCCATGGAAAGCTGGCTGCGTGATCTCTACACAGCCTTTGCCGGAATCAGTGATCGCCAGTGGCAGCACCTGGTGACCCACGGTCAGCGGGTGTGTGAGGATGGCCGGTTGGGGCTGCATTACGACCCGGCCATCGCCATCAACGCGGCAGAGAACGCCCAGGCGGATGTGGATATCTGGTCGCTCTGGGAGCAGGTGGCCTGCCCGCAGCTTTTGCTGCACGGTCGCGACTCTGATGTGCTCAGAACCGATACGGTAGAGCAGATGCAGGCGCGCAAGCAGGATCTGCAGATACACAGCCTTGAAGGCATCGGCCATGCGCCGGCGCTGATGAGCAAAGATCAGATCGCATTATTGGTCGAGTGGTTGCGGGCTACGCAATCACAGGTATTTACCGACAAAGAGGAGCTGTAAAGAGGAACTATGAGTCTGCTTACCCGTTGGCCCAGAGAACAGCTGATGCTCAGTGCTGAAGAACGTCGTCGTGCCGTGCAGGCGGTGGAAAAGGCGTTCGCGCCCACGCTGGAGTCGCTGCAGGTGGATATAGGTCTGAAGGAGATGTTTGAGCAGATCTATGTACCCCTCGCGGCCTGGCTGGTGGAGCGTCAGCGTGGGCAGAGCAAACCGCTGGTGGTGGGTATCAACGGCGCTCAGGGGGCGGGAAAATCCACCCTGTTTAACCTGATCGAGGTGATTCTCGAGGAGGGGTTTGGTTTGCGCGTCATCGGCTTCTCTATCGATGATCTGTATCGTACCCGCGCCGAGCGTGAAGAGCTGGGGCGTGAGGTGCATCCGCTGATGGAGACCCGTGGCGTGCCCGGTACCCACGACGTCGCCCTGGGTATCGAACTGCTGGAGTCACTGCTCCATGCCGGGCCCGATACGCTGACCAAGATACCGGTGTTCGACAAATCCATCGATGACCGCTGTCCGCCCACGGTTTGGCAGGAGTGGCTAGGGCCTGTGGATGTGATCGTGTTTGAAGGCTGGTGTGTCGGCGCGGAGCCGCAAACCGAAGCGGAGCTGGCGCAGGCGGTGAACTCGCTGGAAGCGGATGAAGACCCGGACGGTGTCTGGCGCCGTTACGTCAATGCGCAGCTGGCGGGACCCTATCAGCAGCTGTTCGAGTATCTGGACCTGGTCCTGATGTTGAAAGTGCCGAGCATGCAGGCGGTGTATCAGTGGCGCGCTCAGCAGGAGGAAAAACTGGCCGAACGGGTGCGCTATATCTACGACACCCAGCAGCCGACTTCGCATCTGCGAATCATGAATCCTTCCGAGATCCGCCGCTTTATCGCCCACTATGAGCGCCTGACCCGCGCCATGCTGGAGGAGCTGCCCGGCAAGGTGGATATCTGCCTGGACCTGAATGAAAACCACAAGATCAGCGACATTCTGATCAATACGGGGCGGCCGCTACTGACATCACGCCAGGGTGGTGTGGAGTTCAGCCTGTAAGCAGAAGGCTGAGTCCGCCGGCATTAAATCGGCAGCAGCGTGGTGGATGCAAACCCCACGACCACCGAGTTGATGGCGCGGTTGGTCTTGTCGGACACGATCTGCGCCATCATGTCCTGGTAGGCTATCAGTTTGCCAAAAATGCGTTCGAAACTGTAATTGGGTACGCCGTTGTCGGCGATGCCGTTGGAGAGTAGAAACAGATCGCCATTGGGCAGGCGGCGGTTATTCAGGCGCCAGGCGATCGCTTCCAGGTTGCGGGCGGAGTTGAACAGCTTCTGCTGATCGATATCGTTCAGCATGAAAAACTCGTCGCGGTAGCTGTAGGAAGCATGCAGCATGCCGCTGATACCCACCATCAGCGCAAACACCCGGTCGCCGCGAAAGTCTGGCTCAAACGCCAGTGGTATCGCATCGATGCCGTAGCGGCCGTTCAGCTCGGGGTGATTGATCAGCCGCGGCGAATCCAGCAGCAGCTGCAGTCGCCGGCTCACAGTGATACCGGGCGGGCCCTTTTTCAGTTCTCTGGGATTCCGCTTGTAGAGCTTGATAGTGAGTTCGCGCACCAGGTCGTTGAGCGCGCGGATATGGGAGTCGGCCACCATATCGATATCGGACTTGGCCAGGTTCTTTATTTCAAAGGGGCGTGCTTTGCCGCCGCTGGCGCAACCCTGCAGCGCCAGTATGATCAAAACCAGGCCGAGCACTCGACTCATTGACTCTCTCCTTGCGTCTCTTGGCTCATCGGCGGAGCCTCATCATCCAATCTGAATACGGTAAGTTCCTTTACCGCAGGCGCGCTGAGGTCACCGGTGGTGAAACTGACGCCGCCGCCGACCAGTGTCTCCAGGCTGGCGAGCTTGATATCCAGGCCACTGAACAGGCCAGCGTGACTCTTGACGCCGCTCTCGTTGAAGAAGCGGCTGGAACTGCGCACCAGTGTCGCATGGCTGGGACGAATATGGGCATAAACCTTCACGCCATCACCCCGAAGATTGATCTCGTACCCGGTCACCTCACCCACCGGCACCTGCCTATAGAGCACCGGGCTACCGAGCCCGATTGAGCCAAGCTCGCGGGCGTGAAGCTCCACCGTCAACCCCGGCTGCGGCTGGTAGGCGGGCGGCTCGCGCAGGGCGATAAAGTCGTGGGCGATAGCTCTTGTGTCGGTTCCGTCACCGGGCAGGGCTTCCACCTGGTTACCAAACAGCACATTGGTGGGGTTAAGGATCCCGCTGAGACGGATCTGTGGTTCTTTGATCCAGAACCGGGTGCCCTCCCGGGCCAGGAAAGCGGCTTCATGGAACAGGCTTGCCTTTGCGATGCGGGCGCCGTTGGCGCTGACCACGCGGATACTGTCGATACGCCCAACCTGCTGACCGCGATAGTTGATCGCTGCACCCGGTGCCAGTTCTGCGCCGGGTGAAAAGCTGATCTGGATCTGCAGTGCTTGCTCCTGTGCGGCCTGCCGGTCAGGGTAGAGGCGGAAGCGTTGCGCCGTTGTAAGGGCGTCTCCACCCTCAGGGGTATCAAAGGCGATGCCGCCCTTTACCAGCTGTTTCAGTGAACCTGTGTTGACCTGGACACCCTCCTGCAGGCTGGCACGAGCTTCGATACCGCCGGAGATCCAGAAGCGGCTGCTGCCGTTCAGTAACTGGCTGTGCTCGGGGGCGATGGTCAGATCGATCAGCACCGAACGGCCGGTATCGCCAAGGTGATAGTGGCTGACCTCGCCGACCTCCAGCCCGCGATATAGCACCGGTGAGCCCACGGCGACGGCACCTAACTGCGGAGCCTCCAGTGTCAGCTTCAACCCGGCGCTGCCGCTATCGAGGTCGCCGCTCTCGGTTGCGCTCTCGCGATCTGTGTACAGGTTGAAGCGCCGTGGCGCTACGACCTGCTTGCCGGGGTTATTGCCCGGATTAAACAGGCTGATGCCGCCTCGAAGCAGCGTCTGTGCGCTGCCGGTTTCCAGCGAAACGCCGTCCAGGTCGGCGGCGAAACGGATGCCGCTGCTGTTCCAGAAGCGGGTGTGGCTGCCGATCAGCTGGCGGTATTTCTCCTTGATCACGGCGTGAATAAGCACCTGGCTGCCATCGGCGGTCAGCTCGTAGCCGTTGACTTCACCCACCGGCAATTGCCGGTAAAGCAGCGGCGAGCCGCGATTGATCGAGCCCAGTTCATCGCTGATCAGCTCCAGCTCTACGCCTTGCTGCACCGGCAGTTTCGCCGGAGCCTCCGCCATTGCAGTGAAGTTGAAGGTCTCACGGCCGGGCCCGGGGGCCAGCTCGATATACTGGCCGCCCAGCAGTTTCTGCAGGTTCAGCTCGCCGGAGCTGAGGCTCGGTTCCACCAGCCAGAAGCGGCTGCCGGCGCGCAGCAAAGGACGAGCGCGGGGGTCGATCAGCAGCTGCGCATGCAGCGTCTGGAAGTCATCGCTGAACTTGATGTCGCGCACGCGACCAATACGGACACCACCGGTGCGTACCTCGGTGCCGGGGCTCAGCTGAGTGTCGGCGGGGAAGGTCAGCTGTACAGGAACGCCGTCCTCGGCGGCTTCGTAGTCGGCGAACAGTCGGAACTGGTCGCCATCCTCGGCGGCGGGGTTTTCCTGCGGGTCAGGTGTGTAAAAGTGCACCCCGCCGGCGATGATGGTAGCCAGGGAACCGAGGCGGAAATCGATATCGGGAAACTTGCCCTTAACCTCCAGGCTGCTGGCGTTCCAGAAGCGGGAGTGTTTTTTCACCAGGTGGGCGTACTGCTGTTCCACAAACAGATCCACCAGGATCTGGTCATCGTTGGCGCTGAGGCGATAATCGATCACCTCGCCCACGTTGACGTCGCGGTAATAGACCGGGGAGCCGCGCCGCACCGCACTGACGGAATCGGCAAACAGGGTGATGTAGAGCCCATCCTGATCACGGATTGCCGGCGGTGGTTCATCGGCAGCAATGAACTGACGTGTCTCTGGCCCATCGCCAGGGCGAATGCCAATGTAGTGGCCGGAGACCAGAGTCTCCAGCCCGCGCACACCGGAGAGTGATATCTGCGGTTTCACCAGCCAGAACTGGGTTTTTTCATGCAGCAGCGATTCGGCGTGGGTAGCGATCTCAATCTGTGCGGTAACGCTTTGCAGATCGTCATTGAGCCTCAGGCTGCGCACGGTACCGCTGGGCAGACCGCGGTAGATTACCTGAGTTTTGTTCTCCTCCAGACCCTCAGCGGAGCTGAATACCACATCGACCATAACGCCGGCATCGTTGTAGCTTTTGAACACCAGCCAGCCGGCGATCAGGGCCGCCAGCAGCGGCAGAATCCAGACCGCGGAGGGGCCGCGGTGGCGCCGCACCCGGGGGCGGATTTCGCCGGGGGATGGATTATCGGAGTTCGTATCAGACTTAGGATCCACGCGGGTTCTCCTGAAGGTGGCGGTCCCAGATCAACCGGGTATCGAGAGTGCCGGCGGCCAGCATGGTGAAAATGACGACGCCGGCAAAGGCGATGGCGCCGGCCTGACCATCGATGTAGGCCAGATTGCCGAACTGAACCAGGGCGACCAGTATACCGACGACAAAAATATCCAGCATCGACCAGCGGCCGATCCAGTGAACCACGCGGAACATCACCATCTTCTGCTGCATATTGGTGGTCCAGCCGCGTTGGATCGCTAACAGCAGTGCACATAGCGCAATGATCTTGCCTACCGGAATCAGAATACTGGCAGCCAGTACCACAAAGGCGATGCCCCAGAGCCCGTGATGGGCCAGCTGCAGCACGCCGCCAAAAATGGTCGAGGGTTCCCCCTGACCCAGGGTAGTGACCCGCATGATCGGCAATAGGTTCGCCGGCAGCAGCAACAGCGTGGCGGTCAGCAACAGGGCCCAGGTGCGTTTCAGCGAATCCGGCGTACGCGCATGCAGCATCGCCTGGCAGCGCGGGCAGTGGGTATGTTCCTGCTGCAATGGCCAGAGTGCGCCGCAGTCGTGGCAGCGGATAAGGCCCTGGGCCAGGGCGCTGTGGCGCCAGTTATTCATGCCGGACTCCTTTGCCAGCTGTATTTCCCGTGGCGCTGCTCAGATCATCGATCTGGTGCCAGAACAGGTCTTCATCCATCTGTGATGAGCTCAGCGCTGTGATCAATATCAGCGCCCCCAGGGAGTAAAGACCCAGGCCCGGGTGCACCTCCGCTATATCCACCAGTTTGACCACGGAGACCAGCACGCTGATCAGGTAGACCTCCAGCATGCTCCACTCATCGAGATGGTGAAGGGCGCGCATCGCCAGTGGCAAACCCGGCCAGCGCCGACGCAGGTGCAGTGCCAGAGAGAGGTAAGCCAGCAACAGAAACTTGGTGCAGGGTACGAGGATGGCAAACAGCAGAATACAGAGGGAAACCAGCGGCAGGCTGTCTTCGTATAACGCCATGGCACTGGAGAAAATCGTCTGCTGTTGATGCCTGCCAAGCACTTCCAGGCTCAGCACCGGGAACAGATTGGCCGGCAGCAGCAGTATCAGGCCGGCGATGGCCAGGGCCAGGGAGCGTTCCACGCTGTTGGGGTGGCTGGATATCAGCCGTGAACCGCAGCGCGGACAGTAGACTACCTGATCACCGCTGATCTCGGGTCGAGAAAGTAGCAGGTCGCATTCATGGCAGGCGATACGTGTATCAGGGGCCAGGGTACTCATTAATCTCCCGGTTTAAGGCAAACCGCGTTCGGCATGATCCGACGCAGAAAATCAGCAGGCTTATCGTTTATAGTACCGCCTTCGAAGTTTCCCACAGGAGAACGTAATGGCAAACCAGAATAGTGACATCAGTGCCCTGAGACGGGAATACGTTGCTGAAGGCCTGCATAAGGCGGACCTGCGCGACGATCCGTTTGAACAGTTTCAGAGCTGGTTCGACAAGGCGTTGGTTGCCCACCCGGACGATGCCACTTCGATGACACTGGCTACCGCTGACAGCGAAGGGCGCCCGGGTGCCCGCATCGTACTGCTCAAGCACTTCGACAACCATGGCTTCTGTTGGTTTACTGATTTCCGCAGCGAAAAGGGGCAGCACCTGGCACAGAACCCTTACGCTGAGATTATGTTCTACTGGTACGGCCTGGAGCGTCAGGTGCGGATTCGCGGACCTGTCGAGAAGCTGGAGTATGCCTTTGGTGAGCGTTACTTCAACGCCCGTCCGCTGGGAAGCCGCCTCAGCGCCGCCGTATCTCACCAGAGCTCGCCGGTAGACAGCCGTGCGACGCTGGAAAAAGCGGTCAGCGAGATGAGCGCTGCCCATGAGGATGGTAATATCCGCTGTCCTGAAACCTGGGGCGGCTACCGCCTGGTGCCGGAGCGTTTCGAGTTCTGGCAGGGACGTGAGAACCGTCTTCACGACCGTTTCGTCTTTTCCCTGGACGACGGTAAGTGGCAGGTGGATCGTCTTCAGCCCTGAGCCGGTTGAGTAAAGCCACCGCCGAAGCAAACCTATTACCGGAAAGTCAGATGAAAATTACCCAAGATTCCGCCGTTTTCTTTCGTTACTCACTGGCGCCGGTGGGTGAGCCGCTGGCGGCTCCTGCGGATGATGATCCGGTGCTGAGTTACCTGCATGGCCATGGTCAGATCGTGCCCGGCCTGGAAGCCGCACTGGATGGTCGTGAAGCGGGGGAAAGCTTCAGTATTGAACTGAACGCTGAACAGGCTTACGGCCCCCGGGACGAGAGCCTGATTGAAACGGTTGAGCGTGAAGCTTTTGCCGGCGTCAAAAGCCTGCGCAAGGGCGCGCTGGTGCAGGTAAACGATGAATCAGGCAAGCCTGCACTGGCCCGTGTTCTCAACCTGGATACCCGGGAAGTTGAGCTGGATCTTAACCATCCCTATGCCGGCATGGATCTGGCCTTCAATGTTGCCGTGGTCGATGTTCGTGCCGCAACTGAGCAGGAACTGGCGGATTTGAGTGTCAGCAACTGAGCCGGATTGTTCCGCGAGTTATACGCTTAATTCTCTCCTGATTTCCTTTCCTTAATATCCTGAGCTGCCGATCCCCGGACCGGCTCAGGATACCTTCTCGCGCCATTTCAGATCACCGATCTGCACATTCAACCATTCAAACCCTATACGTCGCGCCACTGCCGCAGCGCCATCCAGGCTTTTAAATTCACGCTCGCCTTTAGAGCGTTGAAGATTTAATACCACCACTTCGCCATCACGCATTAGAAACTTCAAAGTCCAGCCACGAGACATCGAAATCGGAATGGCCTGGCACGACTCAAATACTCCCGCCTTGAAAAGAAGCTTAATTTCCCGTTCCTGCATTGTTTTAATCCTTTAGTGATTCATCGTTATTTATCTATTGATTATTTTATAACCGATAATGATCTATCGCAAATTTATATTGCTTTTTGTGGTGTTTTAAGTGGCTGTTTGTAAAGGGTTTTTAAACTTTTTTAATGAAGGGCGGGCGGCTTAAAGCATGGTGATGTAAGTGACTGAAATTACGATGTTTTTCTGTCTGAGAGCCTTAGAAGCTTTTGTGCCTTAAGAAAATCGTATTAGAACAATAAGTAGTTAAAAGTGATTAATGAATAATCAATACTATGAAAATGATCTGTTGATTTTGTGATGTGCGCTATTTTTATGACGTTGTGCTGGAGCTCAGCTGAGGTTGTGGTTCAAGTGGCGAGGAGGCGCAGGGCTCAGGCAAGCAGGCGGATCAGGGCGACAGGTGGGACGCAGGCTAAGGGTAAACGTGGTCTCGAAGGGGCGAAGGCTTTAGAAACCGGGCCGAGGCGGGGTGTGAAGGGCTCTGTCCGGACAGGCTGAACCTGCCCGGATCTATGGTGCGGCGGTTGTGGCGGGCTTACAGCTCTTTGGTGACGGCGAGGCGGGCGCGCAGCGCGTCTTCAACGCGGGTCAGATGTGCACGGATCTCTTTTACAGACTCGTCACTTTCGCTGAGCTCGGGGGTATAGCGGAACATATCCAGCATCTCGACCAGGAACCGCTCCTCGTTCATCTGTTTGAGCTGTTCAGCTGACCAGATTTTCATTTTGGTGGGCATTTTCTTCTCCTTGTAAGACAAGTCTGCGTGCAGGTTGTTTATGTGAAACGTTTTTTGCGCCTCGTACTTCCTGCCAGGTTATTGCATCTGCTCAATTTCAGTAATGGGATAAATGAGCCTTTTTTTCAAGCCAGAAATGGAGTGGAGGCTTGCTTGAGCTGAGTCAATATTCTCCGAAAGGTTCAGCGTTACTCTATCTCCAACGTTAAAAGAGAAGAAAGGGTGACCGCTATGTTTGGTGTTGATGCCTACAGCCTCGAAGTTCTTGTACCCAGTGTAATCGGTGTTGTTGCCATGGCCGGCGTGATGGTCTGGGCGTTTATCAAAGTCCGCCATCTGATGAACGAAGAACCGAAGCACAAATAAGAGACACGGATTCAGAAGTGCCAGGCTTGGCTCCCGGTTAAGCTTGATCCTCGTGAAAAAGGCCCGCCTCAGAGCGGGCCTTTTTTTGTCTTTTCAGCTCACGAGCTTGATACCTGGAAGAGAAACTAAATCGGCGGGCTGGTGTTCAGATTCGTTGGATGCGGCGTATGATGACGAGGGGGTTAAGTGAACCGAGGACGTTTCCATGAATATCTGGGCCATGGATAAGGATCAGAGTATCCGGCACCTGTTACTGCTGCTGCAGACCCGTTTAGGCGAGTCTGCGTTTCGTGTCGACGAAGCAACGGACTGTGACCGCTGTGCTGTGTTTATCTGTCACCCGGAAGATCCTCAACTGCGCGCTTATCTCTATACCCTCGGTCAGGCGGAAGAGCGCTATGGCCTGCATCTGGAATACCCACCGAGCTCGGCAAGTGCCGCACTCTTCGATGCGTTGGAGGGGCAATCTCTGAACGCGGTCGTGGATAGCCTGGCCGTGCACTTCGATATCCCCGTTATAGAGCCTCTGCCGGGTCACTGAAGCCTGTCTATAATTTAGTCAGTTGGTCAATGAACAAGGCAGGTTTGCTTATGGTTAACCCGGTATTGCCTCAGGTTCTCGCTGTACTGCGTGATCATCCAGATGGCATCAGCGAATACAGTCTGATGAAAGCGCTGGATCGGCAAAGGCTGTTCGAGGATCAAAACGGCGCGGGGCCGGGATTGCTACCGCTGTATCGCAAACATTTTCTGATCATGAATGCGCTCTACGATCTGCAGGATATTCTCTGGCAGGAGGAAAATCGTGTGCTGGAGATCTCGCCGCTGCATATCGAGCTGCACGAGCGTCAGCGGGCAGAGTCGCCGGAGCAGGAGCCGGAGTGGTATCCCCAGCTTGCCGAGTATTATCTGGACTGGAATGAATACAGCGAGACCACGGCGGAAGATATCGATCGGATGATGGCCGCGTTAAACGACAAGCCATCGTTACCGCATTAGGCGTCTTTATTCGATGCCGGTGGTTTTGCGCTGACCTGGCGTTTGGCGCGTGCGATCAGTGTATCCAGGTGTCGGGCGAACTCGCGCCGGTCCGTCTGGCTCAGGGCTGCGGGGCCGGCAGTCTGGATGCCGCTGGATCTCAATGTCTCGTAAAAGTCGCGCATGTTCAGGCGCGCTTTCACATTATTGGCAGTGAGCAGTTCACCGCGGGGGCTGAGCGCCAGAGCGCCTTTCTCGATCACCTCGGCCGCCAGCGGGATATCGCTGGTGATCACCAGATCGCCGGATTCGACACGACGCACGATTTCATTATCGGCGATATCGAACCCCTGGCTCACCTGAATCGCCTTGATCAGTTTCGACGGCGGCGTGCGAATATACTGGTTGGCTACCAGTGTGGTTTCTATACCGGCGCGTTCAGCGGCGCGGAAAATAATCTCTTTGATCACCACCGGACAGGCGTCCGCATCTACCCAGATTTTCATTACGGCTCTCGTTGGTTAGCTGAGGGCACCCGACCGCGATCGAGTGCGAGGCCGCCACTCTAGACCAGCGGTCTCGCATCTACCAGCAGTTCAGTCGGCCCAGCTTGAGCCTATAGCCCTGAACGGCATATCCAGTTCCATTTCCGGAACCTGTAAACCCACCCAGGCGGGGAAGGTGTTGCTGTTGGGGCCTGGGAACACACGATACTCGTCTTTCCACGGGTAGTTTTCCACCGCCGACTGAATCTTGGGAATCAGCTCATCCGCTTCGGGTCCGCGCAGGTCGTAGATCACTTCTGGACGGGCGCCGTACCAGTAACGGTCCGGCTGATCCTGAACAGACCTCAGCACCGGAAGTCCACGACGCTCGCGCCATCCGACCACTTCGTGAACGGTATAACTGTCGGCGTTGCTGGGTTTTATGGCGATCCAGGTGTGAACCGCGAATATACCTCGCCAGCCCCAGGCATCGGCGGCATAAACCTGGATCACCGCCTCGGGCGTATCCGATGCTGGCGGTGCGATGCCGGCGGACTCGCGGCTTGCTGTTTGCCAGCCATCGTTGGAACAGCCGGCCACCAGTGCGGCCAGCAGAAAAATGGCGGATATGCGTTTCAACATCTGTCTCTCCCTTGGTGTGACAGTTTCAGCGGCCGAGCGCTGCTCGGTGGCTAGTCGACAGCAGCGACGGCGAAGGTGGGGCGGCGAGGTAGCACTGCTTGGAGCAGCAACGCTTCCTTGTCATACTGACCGCTTAAATCCTCTCTTTGTTCACGACGTTTTTTCAAGGCAGGTCCATGAGCGATACCCTGATACCAGAAGACGAAGACCGGAATCTCAAGAACATCACCACGCTTGTTTATGCTTTGCAGGCGGCCTCTTTCTTAATCGGTATTACCTTTCTGGTCGCGGTGATTATCAACTACGTCAAGCAGCCGGATGTCCGCGGCACCCTCTACGAATCTCACTTTCGCTGGCAGATACGTACCTTCTGGTTCAGCGTCTTTTGGTTTATTACCGGTTTCCTGTCGATCATTATTCTGGTCGGTTACCTGATCCTGGCTATCAATACGGTCTGGGTGATCTATCGGATTATCAAGGGCTGGTTGCGTCTTAGCGACGGCAAGCCGATGTATGAATGGTGATTCCCAGGCATGAATTGCCAGAAGCCTCCGGCCTGAAATGGCAGGGGAGGCGCGGGCCGACGCAGATGCCGGCCCGGCAGGGGTGGTCTATCGCGCTGGGCGCGAAGCCCTAGCTGTTGAGCAGGGCCATAAACTGAGAAAGCCAGGCCGGATGCGCGGGCCAGGCCGGTGCGGTGACCAGGTTGCCATCGGTGGTGGCCTGATCCACTTCGATCTCGGCGAACTCGCCACCGGCCAGTCGTACCTCCGGTGAGCAGGCCGGATAAGCGGAACAGCGACGTCCCTTCAGCACATCAGCGGCGGCCAGCAGCTGAGCGCCATGACAGATCGCTGCCACCGGTTTGTTGGTGTCGAAAAAGTGGCGCACCATCTTGATCACATCGCTGTTCAGCCGCAGGTACTCCGGCGCGCGACCTCCGGGGATCACCAGTGCGTCATAGGCGGCGGGGTCGATCTCGTCGAAACTGGCATTCAGCGCGAAGCGATGCCCCGGCTTTTCGCTGTAGGTCTGATCACCTTCAAAGTCATGGATCGCGGTGGCTACGCTGTCGCCCGCTTTCTTATCCGGGCAAACCGCATCTACCTGATGTCCCACGGCTAGCAGGGTCTGGAAGGGCACCATGGTTTCGTAATCTTCGGTGAAGTCGCCGGTGATCATCAGAATCTTTTTGCTCATCACTCTCTCTCCTTGATGGAATGCCTTATAAAACGCCCTTAAAGCGCGGATGCAATGATTGGGAACGCCGCTAAAGGAAAATGTTCCGGCCGAAGTGTTGGGCTTAGCCGCCGAAAACTCTAGTGGCCAGCTCGCCGGGTGAGAGCCCAAATCGGTCCAGCAGCAGTTTAGCTGACATCAGCAGAGTGATGATGACAATCAGCGGGCGCACCAGTTTTGTACCGCGGCTGACGACCAGCCGGGCGCCTAGCTGGCCGCCGATCAGCTGTCCAACCGCCATGGCGAAGCCGGCCAGCCAGACGATGTGCCCGCTGAACAAAAAGAACAGCAGCGATGCGATATTCGAGGTGAAGTTAAGGACCTTGGTATGCGCCGTGGCGCGGGCGAGACCAAAGCCCGCCAGAGTGACAAAGGCGAGGGTGAAAAAGGTGCCGGTACCGGGGCCAAAAAAACCATCGTAAAAGCCCACGGCGAAAGTGATAGCGGTGCTGAACAGCAGCACGCTGATGCGGCGGTCAAGGTCCTGATCACCGATTTTCGGTGAAAACGCAAAGTAGAGTGCGATCAGTATCAGCAGCGCCGGCATGATCGCTGCGAGAATACTGCTGTCTATCAGCTGGACCATTACCGTACCCAGTGCTGAACCGATAAAGGTGCAGATGATCATCGTGCGCATCTCGCGCAGATTCACCAGTTTTTTGCGCACGAAATAAAGCGTGGCGGCCAGGGTGCCGAAACTGCCCTGCAGTTTGTTGGTGGCCAGTGCCTGCACCGGGCTCAGGCCGCTGGCGAGTAGCACCGGCAAAGTGATTAACCCGCCGCCGCCGGCGATGGCGTCGATGGTGCCGGCGCCAAGGCCGGTCAGTAGAAGTAGCAGGATCAGACTGAGGTCCAGTTCCATGGTGCGAGTGTCCCGGGTGGCGAGTGTGTGGATGCTGCTTTGCAACTGCAAAGGTGCGGTAAATTATCCCGGAAAAGGTTCGTAACGTCTGCTTCGGAGGCAATAACACTGAACGGAAAGGCTGCGGCAGGGATTACATTCGCAACTATTGATATTGCCAAAAGATCTTAATCCGACCTTTTTACTTTGTTTTTGTTTATATAGGATTGTCTCCTCTGATTTACACTTCAGCCGGAGTCTCGCCATGCGTCGTCTATTTGCTCTCGTTTCCGTCCTGTTAATGGGTTGGAGCGGTCTTACCTTTGCTGCAGACAAGTCCCTGGAGATCGGCTACATGCCGATTATTCCGGTATCCCAGTCCTTTGTGGTGCTGGAGGGGGATGCCCTGAACCAGGCGGGCGTCAGCGATCCCGATCTGATCAAGTTCCAGAACGGCCCCGCCATTGTGCAGGCGTTGCTGGCCGGTCAGCTTGATGTGGCTTACATGGGCATTGGGCCGGCCATGGTGGCTCGCGCCAAGGGGGCGGATATCAAGGTGGTAGCCTCCAACATCGTTGAGCAGATCAGCCTGATCTCTCTGGGTGAGCTGGCTCCCTATTTTACCGATGGCGAAGCGGCTACAGCCTTTGCACGTTTCCAGGCGGATAAGGGACGCAAAGCGGTTATCACCACCTTCCCTCAGGGCTCGGTGCCGGAGACGGTGCTGCAGTACTGGCTGCGTCATCAGCTGGGTCTGAGCGAGCAGCAGATCAACGATAATATCGACATCATCTACCAGGGCGCCGCCCAGGTGCAGCAGTCACTGATGACCGGCGCCGTAGACGGTGCGGCGATTCTGGAGCCGATTGTCAGCATCGTGCTGGATCGCAGGGATGACGCTCAGGTCGTTGCCGCTGGCTCCGAGATGTTCCCACATCAGCCCGGTGCCGTGTTGGCGGTGCGTGAGAGCCTGATCAGCGAGCAGCCGGAACTGGTCAAAGCGCTGGTGAAAGCGCATATCGACGCCACCAATCAACTACGCGATCAGCCGGAAGAAGCCGCCAAGGCGGTGGGTAAGTACGTTGGCGGCGGTCGTCTGCCGGCGGATATCGTGCTCAAGGCGCTGCAGCGTTCCCACGATCAATTCGAAGCTGATCCCAACGCCATCATCGACGGCACCCGCACCATGCGCGATTTCCAGGCAGAGCTGGGTTCGCTGAAGGCGGAAGTTGATCTGAGCACCCTGTTCGATACCCGTTTCTACGATGAGCTGGTTCAGGAGTAAACGCTAGCAATGACGCAACAGGTGCATCCTATGGCTCGCTCCCCCTGGGGGCGGGCCTTGCTTGGTTTAGTCGGCGTGGCGGCGTTTGTTGCGCTGTGGAAATTTGCCCAGGTCTCCGGCTGGGCGCCCTCCGGTACCATTCCCGATCCGTTTCTGCTGCCGCAGGCGCTGATGGATGAGTGGAACTCGGATCGTCTGCTACCAGCGATTCTGTCGAGCCTGGTGCATTACGCCTGGGGTCTGGCGTTGGGTACCCTGTTTGGTTTTCTGGTCGGCACAGTAGCGGCGTCTTCATCGATGATGGATGCACTGCATGCCTGGCTGGCGCGTATTCTGCGCCCGATTCCGCCGCTGGCCTGGGTGGTCTTCGCCATCGCCTGGTTCAAGGTGAGCCACGCCGGCGCTGCGTTTGTTATCGCCATCGGCGTGTTCTGGGTGAACTACTTCGCCACCTATTCCGCGGTGCGCCATGTGGACCCGAAATACTATGAGCTGGCGCGCGCCTTTGGTCAGAACGGTTATCTGCGCCAGGCGTTGCAGGTGACTCTGCCGGGCGCGGCGCCGGGGATCTTCTCCGGGATCCGTACCGGTATTGGCCAGGCGTGGATGACGTTGATTGCCGCCGAACTGCTCGGCGTGCCGGGCATGGGGCAGGAGATGAACTCCGCCGCCGGCGTCGGCGCCTATGAGGCGGTTGTTGTCTACATGCTGGTTATCTCGCTGGTGTATACCCTCAGCGATACTCTTTTTGCCCAGGTCGAGAAGCGAGTCCTCACATGGCGTCCATCCTGAATATCGACAATCTCAGTTACCACTACGGCAACAGCGAGAGCCCGGTCTTTAGCGGGCTGAATCTGCGGGTGGAGCCTGGTGAGTTTATCGCCGTGGTAGGCGGCTCCGGCGTGGGTAAGTCAACGTTGCTGCGTTGTGTCGCTGGCCTTGCTGAATCCAGCGGCGGCTCGATTTCACTTAACGTTCCCCATGATGACACCCGCCGCCGTCGCGGCATCGTTTTTCAGGATGGCCGGCTGATGCCCTGGCGCCGGCTGCGCGCCAACGTGGCATACGGCCTCAAGGGCCTGAAGCTCACCGCCGAGCAGAAACGCGAACGTGTTGACGAAGTGCTCAAGCTTGCGCGTCTGGAAGAACTGGCCGATCGTTGGCCGCATCAGCTTTCCGGTGGCCAGGTGCAGCGTGGCGGTATCGCCCGTGCCCTGGCGGTGCATCCGCATCTGCTGCTGATGGATGAGCCGTTCAGCGCTGTGGATGCGATCACCCGGCGTCATCTGCAGGACCAACTGCTCAGCATCTGGGATGAAACCCAAAAGGCGGTGCTGTTTATCACCCACGATATTGAAGAGGCGGTCTATCTGGCCGACCGTGTCATCGTGCTGGCCGGCTCGCCTGCTAAAATTGCATTAGACCGTCGGATCGATCTGCCGCGGCCGCGCGGACGCGGCGCTGAAGAGCTACAGAACCTGGCGGATGAAATCTCCCGAGCTATCTGATTGTTGAGGATTGACCCATGGCGGCGATCAAGCTGATGATCCACGCGCCCACACTCGAGGCGCTTAAGCGTGCACAGAACAATGCCCGTAACCTGCTCAAGCTTGAGGATGACGCGGAGGTCGAGATCGTCGTCAACGGCCCGGCAGCGGCTGTGGCTGTGTTGATTACTGACGCAGAAATTCTGCCACTGCTGGTGCTCTGCCGTAACAGTCTGGACGGGCAGCAACTACAGGAGCCCGAGGGCGTGCGTGTGGTTGCCGCGGCGGTGCAGCATCTGGCACGGCAGCAGGCGGCCGGATGGGCTTATATCCGAGCGTAAGCGTGGAACAGGTTTATAATTCCAAAACCTATTAGAATATTTTTATATAAGGAAAGCTGAATTTAATCCGAGCTGCTAGGCTTGAAACCGACGTGTATTGAAACCAACAGTGTTTCGGCTGGTTGCTCGGGAGGCCCTGATTTAAACATCGCTCCCCTGACTGGTTCCAAAGGGTAATACCTATAAAAATATGCCCGGTAAACAGTGAAGGTCTGGCGCCGTTATTCGACAAGGAATAACGTGCTCGCTTGCCTGTCACGCTGAACTCCTGAACCGGGCCCTGAGGAGAGTGCGTGATGTCCAAAGATAAAGAGAGAGAAACGCGCGGCCTGCATGAGTTGTACGCCGAAGATCCCGAAAAGGCGGACCGCCTTGTCTGGGGACGGGTGGTCGATCCGGAGTCTCGGCGCGGATTTCTAAAGAAAAGCGGCCTGGCCGCTATGGGGGCGGCGATTGGCGCCGCAGCAATTCCCTTCGCCGATAAAATGCCTTCGGGCCTCATTCCCGTCGCTTTGGCTGATGAGCATGAACCCTTCATGCTGGACGGCAAAGATGGCCTGACCATTCTTAATGATCGACCGATCAATGCGGAAACTCCGGCGCATCTGCTTGATGACGATATCACCCCTGGAAGCCGCATGTTTGTGCGTAACAACGGCATTCCGCCGGCCATCGAGAATATCGACCCGGCCACCTGGGAAGTGCGCATCGAAGGTGAGTCCTGCGTTAATCCGATGAGTTTTACCATCGCCGAGCTGAAACAGAAATTCCAGCACCACACCTATCAGCTGCAGATCGAATGCGGCGGTAACGGTCGCAGTGAATATGTGCCTTCCGCCAGCGGTAACCAGTGGACCACCGGTGCAGTGGCCTGCCCGACCTTTACCGGCGTGCGCCTGCGCGATGTGCTGGAAGCCTGTGGGATAAAGGACGATGCGGTCTACATCGGTTATTACGGCGCTGATACCCATGTCAGCGGCGATCCAAGCCGCGACCCGATCTCCCGTGGCGTTCCGATGCACAAAGCGCTGGAGGATGAGTCGCTTATCGCCTGGGCAATGAATGGCGAGGATATTCCCTACCTCAACGGTTACCCGTTGCGTGTGGTCTGTGGCGGCTGGCCGGGGTCTGTCTCCGGCAAATGGCTGCAGCGGATCGTGATCCGTAACCAGAAACACGATGGCACCAAGATGGGAGCTCCCTCCTACAGTGTGCCGAGGCATCCGGTGGCGCCGGGGACCGATGTACCCAAGTCCGACTTTGTCACCATAGAATCGATGCCGGTGAAGTCGTTGATTACCTATCCCGAATCAGGGCTAACCCAATCCAAGGGTGAAAAGCTGGTCGTACGCGGCCATGCCTGGGCAGGGGATCTGGCGGTGGACAAGGTGCAGGTGTCTATCGACTTTGGTGCCACCTGGATGGAAGTGGAGCTGAAAGCCCCGGCCAACCGCCTGGCCTGGCAGCGCTGGAGCACGGTGGTCGACTTCCCCGAGATCGGCTACTACGAGATCTGGGCCAAGGCCACGGACTCCGAAGGTCACTCGCAACCGATGGTCGTTCCCGGATGGAACCCGAAAGGCTATCTCAACAACGCCTGTCACCGCATCGCGGTACAGATAGTCTGAGGAGGTCTGGCCATGTTAGCGCGACGAATGCGCCGGCTGCTGTTGCCGCTGGCGCTTGTGGCTCCTCTGGGAGCCTGGGCGGAAACGGATCCGGATAGCGGGCTGGTGATCGATGAGGGCTGGGAAACGGTGAAATCCACCTGTACCGCGTGCCACTCAGGTGCGTTGGTGACGCAGAATGCCGGTTCCCGTAACCGCTGGGAATACCTGATCCGCTGGATGCAGGAAACCCAGGGCCTCTGGCCGCTGCCGCCGGAGATGGAAAACACCATTCTCGATTACCTCGCTAAGCACTATGGACCGAAAGAGGGCGCCCGCAGGCCGCCACTGCCGCCGTCCATGATGCCTGAAAACCCCTACAAGGCCGCCAAACAGGACTCGGGGGGATAAGCGCAAAGTCAGGGGAAGGTTGCTCTGCCCCTGTGCCCGACCCGCCTGAACTTTGGGCGGGCCGGGCCTTTGTGTAGCGGGGTCTGCTGCGGTGTCGATTTAAGGCTGCACGGCGGACGTCGTAACCCAACAGATCAATCGCGGCGTAATTTATAGGGTGCGTTGAATCGCCATCTCCAGAAGCCTGCCCATCTCGACAATCTCTTCGCCGCTGACATTCAACGCGGGCATAAACCTCAGGCTGTTGGGCCTTGGAGCATTCAGCATCAGCCCCAGATCGAAGGCGTGTTTTACCAGCGTGGGCGCGTCGATCCTGCCGGTATCCAGGGCCAGCAGCAGTCCCGCACCCCGCACCTGGCCCATGCCGTATTGGCTGGAAAGGTCGGTGAGCAGTTCGCTCAGTGTCTGGCTGCTCAGGTTAACCTGTTCCATAAAACCCTCAGAAGTCACCTGCTCGATCACCGCCAATGCAGCGGCGCAGACCAGCGGGTTGCCGTTGAAGGTGCCGCCCTGATCGCCGTAATCGAAGCAGCTGGCGTGCTGTTTCGCCAGCAGGGCGGAGATCGGCACGCCACCGCCGAGGCCCTTGGCCAGGGTCAGTACATCCGGTTCGATCCCCAGCGCCTGGTACCTAAACAGCGAGCCGGTCCGGCCGATGCCGGTTTGCACCTCGTCCAGCATCAGCAGCAGGTTATGTTGATCGGCCAGCGCGCGCAGGCCTTGTAGAAACTCGGCGCTGGCCGGAACGACTCCTGCTTCGCCCTGAATCGGCTCCAGCATGATGGCGCAGGTCTCCGAGTCGATAGCGGCAGCAACCGCGTCCAGGTCGCCATAGGGTACCTTGGTGAAGCCGGGCACCTTGGGGTTGAACAGCGGCTCGAATGCCGGCTTGCCAGTGGCGGACATGGTGGCCAGGGTCCGGCCATGAAAGCCGTTTTCAAAGGTGATGATTTTCCAGGCGCCGTTCTTATGTTTGCTGCCCCATTTCCGCGCCAGTTTGATTGCGCCTTCGTTGGCTTCGGCGCCGCTGTTGGCAAAGAACACCTGGTCCATTCCGCTGAGTGTCGTCAGCCGGTTGGCCAGCTTCACCGCCGGGCCGTTATAAAACGCGGGGCCAGGATTGAGCAGTGTCTGGCTCTGCGCGATCAGCGCACCGCTTATGGCTTGAGGGCTGTGGCCCAGGGTATTCACGGCCCAGCCCTGAACGAAGTCGAGCCAGGCGTTGTTCTGTTCATCGAAAAGGTAGCTGCCGGCACCCCGTGTAAAGGTGATTTCCGGCCGCGGTGCTATCTGCATCAGGGCGTTGTAATCGCTGTTGTTGAAGCTGTTTTTGAGGCTGTTTTTGAGGCTGTTGTTGAGGCTGTTGTTGAGGCCTGTGTGCGTGGAGCTTGGGTTCATCGAGCTTTTGCTCTTAAAAATAGACATGGGAGTTCCTCTGTATCGTCGACACGGCATTGCTCTGTCCGTGCCGACGGTATCCGTTAATAAAATTGAGTGGTTGGATCTGGTTAATGCTCAAAGCAAGAGCGCAGGGCGTTTGGTTGCTAAACGCCAGAAACGACAAAGGCCGCCGGGGATACCGGCGGCCTTTGTCGAAAGAATCAGCCTGAGTGACTCAGGCGATCAGCGCTTATCGGGCAGGCAGGCGTAATCCCAAGGTGAACCTTGTGGAGTGAGCCTGTCGTCGGAGCGCGGAAGTGTTAGTCATGTGTTGGAGTATTCCAGAGTTTTTCTGACCAGGGAATAGGCCTACAGGCGAAATTTTTGTACCGAGATTGACCCTTACATATCAGCGTGGAAATACGGCCTCGGTCACATTCCGGTACACTGGCAGAATCAAGTGCCGCGTTGACTATCGAAAGCCTTCTATTGATGGTTGGCTATCTATTCTCGGGTGTCGACGCGGTCGCTAATCCGGTTTTATTCAGAGGAAGCGAAACCATGCAGGTGCAGCAAGGAGCGGGAAATCCGGTTGCTAATCTGATGACCAACCTGAAGGCGGGCTGTGGGCTGGCGTTCGGCTTTACCCTGCGCAGTCTTCGTTTTCATTATTCGCTGGGACAGCTGATCGCGCTTTTTGCGCTGTTGGCTCTGCTGCAGGTGGCGCTTGCCTTCTTCACGGTTGATCCACCGCGGGCGTTCAGCCCTTACGGCGCCAACTACCTGGCGGCGGTGAATCTGCTGGTTATTCTGCTGTTGCTGGTGGTCGCCCGCATGGCCGGTGGCGGCGCCCGGGTATTCGGCCGCACTTTGTTGGCCGTAGCAGCGGCGCAGTTGCCTATCCTGGTGCTGACGCACCCGGTCAGTGAACTCTTGCTGCGGCTTGAGCTGCCCTACACCTATTACTGGGCCGGGCTGCTCGCTTTCTTCGGCTGGCAGTGGCTGGTGTTGAGCCGGGCCCTGAAGCTCAACCCTGGCCTGCGCTGGCCGAGGGTGGCGTCGACTGCGGTGCTGTTTCCGCTGGGTCTGCTGGGCAGCTTCTGGCTGTTTCCGCAGATTCCGCTCTGGTACACCGACTATCCACAGGAGTACAGCGAACCGGCGCCGGAGCTGGATGTGGAAAAGATCTACTACGCCCAGCCGGAACTGCTGGCTGCTGGCCTGTCACGGCTTGAGCCAGGGGAGGAGGGCAAGACCGAACTCTACCTGCTGGCGCTGGGTGGCTACGGTGAAGAGAATGTTTTCCTCAAGGAAGTGGAACACGTGCGCGAGCAGTTCGACAGCGACTTCGGCACCGGCTCGCACTCCCTGGTACTGGCCAATAACCCGGCGACTACGGAGCGCTATCCGTTGGCCAACGCGCCGAACCTGCAGACGGCTCTGGATGGTATCGCGGCGAAGATGAACCTGGATGAGGACCTGCTGTTCCTGTTCATGACTTCCCACGGCAGTCCCGATCATTACTTTTCACTGCAATTGGGTAATCTTGGCCTGAACGACCTGACACCTGAGCAGTTGCGCCAGGCGCTGGATAGAGCCGGTATCCAGTGGCGGATGCTGCTGGTGTCCAGCTGCTACTCAGGTGGTTTTGTCGAGGCGTTGAAGTCGCCGCAGTCCTTGGTCATCACGGCCGCGGCAGAGGATCGCAGCTCCTTTGGTTGCGGCTCGCAAAGCGACTTTACCTACTTCGGCGATGCCTACTTCCGTCAGGCACTGCCGCGGGAACCGCGCTTTATCGAGGCCTTTGATCTGGCCCGTGACTGGGTCACCGAACGTGAGCAAAAGGATGGTTTTACCCCATCCCGACCGCAGCGCTTTGTCGGCACTGAAATAGCGGCCAAGCTGGAGCTGCTCTACGAGGAGCCCAGTATCAGCGAAACCATCGAGCTGGCCGAGCGTAGCGAAGCGTGCAGACTTGATACCGGTCGCAGGCCCTGTAGCTTGGATGCAAATAAGGAGCGCTGATCGGCAGAACCTTCTTGGCAGAGACATCTTTTTTTCGCTGCCGTGCGTACCCATAGATTAGAGATAGCCTGATTTAGACACACCGAGCGACCGCTGAGATTTCCGGTCGCTGGAACAGGCACAGGCTCTTATTCAGATAGAGATAGAGACAGAGGGTGAACATGAGCTACAAACAACTGACGCCGGAAGAGCAGTACGTGATTCTGCGCAAAGGCACCGAACGCCCATTCACCGGCCAATATGACGACTTTTTTGAAACCGGTGTGTACACCTGCAAGCAGTGCGGTGCACCGCTGTACCGCTCGGAAGACAAGTTTCCCTCCCACTGCGGCTGGCCCAGCTTCGATGATGAGATCGAGGGCGCCATCCGCCGTGAAGTGGATGCGGATGGCCGCCGCACCGAGATCCTTTGCGCCAACTGCGACGGCCATCTCGGCCATGTGTTTGAAGGCGAGATGCTGACCCGTAAGAACGTGCGCCACTGCGTCAACTCCATCTCCATGGATTTCGTCAGTGCCGAGGAACTGGCCGAAAAGGTCGGCGGTACGCTGAAGAAAGCCTACTTCGCTGGGGGCTGCTTCTGGGGCGTTGAACATCTGCTGCAGCAGGTGCCGGGTGTGGTGTCTGTGGTCTCCGGCTACATGGGCGGTCATGTGGAAAACCCCAGCTACGAGCTGGTGTGCACCAAGACCACCGGCCATCTGGAAACGGTTGAAGTGCTGTACGACGTCGGCCAGACCGACTTTGAGACCCTGGCCAAGCTGTTCTTCGAAATCCACGATCCGACCCAGGACAACGGCCAGGGGCCGGATATTGGGCCGCAGTACGCATCTGCCATCTTCGTGAATGATGACGAGGAGCGCGGCATCAGCGATAAACTGATCGCGCTGCTGGAAAACAAAGGGCTGAACGTGGTGACCCGCGTGCTGCCGATGCAGACGTTCTGGCGCGCCGAAGAGTTCCACCAGGATTACTACGTGCGTACCGGCAAAACCCCCTACTGCCACAGCTACCAGAAACGTTTCTGATGCTGGAGGTTTCACGTAATGTTCATATCCCGGACGATGAGATAGAACTGACCGCCATTCGCGCCCAGGGTGCGGGCGGTCAGAACGTCAACAAGGTCTCCAGCGCCATCCATCTGCGTTTCGATATCCGTGCTTCCTCGCTGCCCGAGTTCTACAAGGAGCGCCTGCTGGCCCTGAGCGATAACCGCATCAGCCAGGAGGGCGTGGTGGTGATCAAGGCGCAGCAGTTTCGCACCCAGGAAAAGAACCGCCTGGATGCGCTGGACCGGCTGCGCGAACTGATCCAGAGCGTGACCAAGGTGCAGAAGGCGCGCCGTGCCACCAAACCGACGCGCAGCTCGCAGAGGAAGCGCATGGACAAGAAAACCCAGCGCGGTAAAACCAAGTCGATGCGTGGCCGGGTCAAGGATTTCTGATCGAGCCACTCAGGGCTTCTGCTGCAGCAGTTCACCACCACCGGCCAGCAACTGGCCCTGGAGCCGGCTCGACAGGGGCGCGTCGGTGACCACCAGGTCGTACTGTTCCAGCTGGCCGGCGCTGCAGGGGGCGCTGTTGTCGAACTTGCTGCTGTCGATCAGCAGAATATGGAAACGGCTCTGCTCCAGCATCGCTTCCCGCGCCATCACCTCGTCATCGTTGTAATCGTAGAGTTTTCCCGCTGCGTCCATAGCCCCCACCGAGGTGATGGCGATATCGGCGTGATAGCGCTGGAAAAAGCGTAGTGCATCGCCGCCGATTACATCCTGATCCCGCAAACGAACCCGACCGCCGGCCACCGTCAGCGCGCAGTCCTGGTGCTCGCAGAGCAGTCGTGCGGCGTGCAGGTTATTGGTGTACACCTGTAATCCCCGCAGTGGACCCAACTGCGCCGCCAGTTCCGCCAGGGTGGAGCCGGTGCCGAGAAAAACACTCTGAAAACCGTTCAGCCAGGTGGCGCAGAGTTCGCCGATTTTGCGTTTGCCCGCCGCATTTCTGATGCGGCGCTGGTCGTAGCTGATGTTTTCCCGGTGCGGAAAGGGCATCACCTCGCCGTGGTTGCGCAACACCAGCCCCTGCTGCGCCAGGATGCGCACATCGGTGCGGATCGTCTGCACCGACACATCAAAAGTATCCGCCAGCTGCTGCAGCTCGGTGCGGCCGCGAGTGTTGACCAGTTCGGTGATGGCCTGTCTTCGTTTATGCATTAAATCTGTCCTTTTTACCGGCGAAAGCGGTAATGGCGATAAAACGAAAGCATTGAGCGTTGAAACGAAAGTTGGCTGTCATTTTCGTGTAAGAACATGACATTACCTTTTCAGCATCGAATTCAAGGAGGTGCTGAAATGCTCAAGAAAAGCTTGCTGACCTGTGTAGGTATCGCCGGACTGTCCCTGCCGCTGCTGGCCCAGGCCGATGACAAACTGGTGCTCTACACCAGCCAGCCCAACACCGACGCCCAGGCAACGGTAGACGCGTTTAATGCAGCCTATCCGGAGATCGAGGTGGAGTGGGTGCGCGACGGCACCACCAAACTGATGGCGCGCCTGCGTGCCGAGCTGCAGAGCGGCGCCTCCCGTGCGGACCTGCTGCTGATCGCCGATAGCGTCACCATGGAATCGCTGAAGCAGGATGGCTACCTTCAGCCTTACCTCAGTGATCAGCGTGAACACTACGATGCATCCCTCTATGAGCCCCAGGGTTACTACTACAGCACCAAGCTGATCACTACCGGTATAGTGCGCCACCAGCGTGCCGCCGAAGCGCCGCAAAGCTGGGCTGACCTGGCCGGTACCGAATACAAGGGGCAGGTGGCGATGCCGAGCCCGCTGTACTCCGGCGCGGCGCTGATCCACCTGGCTACGCTTACCTCCAATCCGGATCTGGGCTGGGATTACTACCAATCACTGGCGGACAATGAGACCCAGGCTCAGGGCGGTAACGGCGGCGTGCTCAAGGCCGTCGCATCCGGTAACAAGCCCTACGGTGTGATCGTTGATTTTCTTGCCATCCGCGAAGCGGCCAAGGGTTCGCCCATCGAGTTTGCTTTCCCCACCGAGGGCGGCAGCATGGTCACCGAGCCGGTGGCGATCATGAAAGACGCCAAGAACCTGGATGCGGCGCAGAAGTTTGTAGACTTCGTGCTCTCTGAAAAAGGCCAGCAACTGGTGCGCAGCCAGGGTTACCTGCCGGCCAGCGATCAGGTGGAACCACCAGAAGGCTTCCCGGCCCGCAGCGAGATCAAACTGATGCCGTTCGATGCAGCCGATGCGCTTGAGAACGCTGAAGCCAACAAGGCACGTTTCAGCGAAATCTTCGGCGGCTGATCCGATGTTGCGTGCACTCTCCGGTGACCAGCCCCGCTGGCTGGTCGCCCTGATCCTTTCCCTGATCCTTCTGCTTAGCCTCACGCCCAGCCTGCGCCTGATGGTCGAAGCGCTGAGCCAGCTGGAGCTTGGCAGTGAGTCGCCACTGGCGCGGGTGCTGCGTGATGGCGCCACCTGGCAGGCGGCCTATCACAGTCTCTATACCTCCGGCCTGGCCACGCTGATTGCGCTGGTGCTGGGCGCGCTGTTCGCCTGTGCCTTGTCGCTGACCAATGTCTCCGGTCGTCAGTGGCTGGTGTTCTGCTTCATGCTGCCGATGATGATTCCACCCCAGGTGACGGCGCTGAGCTGGTTGCAGTTGTTCGGACCGAGCAGCCCGTTGCTGAATTCGTTAGGAATCGCTCCGGCGCTGGGTTCGTCCCAGCCGCTCTATTCCGCCGAGGGCATCGCCCTGCTGATGGGGATTCAGCATGCGCCGCTGGTGTTTTTGACGCTGAGATCCAGCCTGATCAATATGCCGGCGGAGTTGATCGAGGCGGCACGGATCAACGGCGCCAGTCAGCGTCGCGTCTGGCTCGATGTGATCTTTCCGCTCTGTCGCAGTGGCCTGGTGGCTGCGGCGGCCATCGCCTTTGTCTCGGCGCTGGGCAACTTTGGTATCCCTGCCATGCTGGGGATTCCTGCCTCCTACTACGTGCTGCCAACGCTGATCTATCAGCATATGGCGGGTTTCGGCCAGAGCATGCTCAGCGATGTGGCGGTGCTTTCCATGCTGATCGGTGTGCTGGCGCTGATCGGCGTGCTGGTGCAGCAGCGTTTTGTGCGCCGTGCCCAGTATGAACTGCTGGGCCACACCGGCCGCGCCCAGGCGTTTGTGCTGGATAGCCGTCATCGTCTGCTGTTGCAACTGCTGCTCTGGACGGTGCTGGCGCTGATCCTGGTGGCGCCCCTGATCGCCCTGATCATTAGCTCCCTGGTACCGGCGCTGGGCGTCGCGCTGGATAGCGATACCTTCACCCTGAGTGCCTACGTGGAGATGCTGACGCGTCAGGGCTCCACCGCCCGTGCCTTCGGCAACAGCCTGCTGCTGGCCAGCGGTGCTGCGCTGTTCCTGATGTGTCTGAGCCTGCCGCTGGGCTGGATGATGTCGCGCATGTCGGTGCGGGCCCGCACCAGCCTGAACAGCCTGATCGAGATTCCCTACGCGCTGCCGGGCGTGGTACTGGCGATCGCCTGCATCCTGCTGTTCGCCCAGCCGCTGCCGGTGATCGAGGTGAGCCTGTACGGCTCGCTAGCGATTATTTTTATCGCCTACCTGGCCCGCTTTATGAGCATCGCATTGAAGCCGGTGCAGGCCAGCGCCGGGCAGCTCGATGGCTCGCTGGAAGAGGCGGCGCAGCTCGCCGGGGCCGGGCCTTTGCGCCGACTGGTGCAGATCGTGCTGCCCTTGGTCGCACCGGCGCTGTTTGCCGGAGGCCTGCTGGTGTTTCTCACCGCGGTGAACGAACTCACTGTATCGGCGCTGCTGTGGAGTGCCGGTAACGAGACGCTTGGCGTGCTCGTATTCAACCTGGATGAGGGCGGCGACAGCGTGCTGGCCGCTGCCATCTCCGTCGTAATCGTTTTGATGGTGGTCGCGCTGATGCTGTTACTCAGCCTGATGGGGCGCTGGCTGCCGCAAGGAGTTATACCTTGGCGAACCTGATTCTGGATAACGTCAGCAAATATTTTGGTGATCAGCCCGCGGTGGACCGGCTTAACCTGGCGATCGAGCCGGGTGAGTTTGTCGCGCTGCTGGGGCCGAGCGGCTGCGGCAAAACCACCATGCTGAGGATGCTGGCGGGCTTTGAAACTATCACCGGCGGTTCCATCCGTCTGGGCGGTCAGTTGCTGGCGGGAGAAGGTGTGCATCTACCACCGGAACAGCGTCGCATGGGCATGGTGTTCCAGTCCTACGCACTCTGGCCGCACATGAGCGTGGCGCAGAACGTGGGCTATCCGCTGAAGATGCAAAAGCTCGCCGACAGTGAGCGCAAACGCCGCATCGGCGAGGCGCTGGAAGCGGTGCAACTGACGCACCTGGCGGATCGGGCGCCGAAAGAGCTTAGCGGCGGTCAGCGTCAGCGTGTGGCGTTGGCGCGCTGCCTGGTGACCGAACCGGACGTGGTGCTGCTGGATGAGCCGCTGGCCAACCTGGATCGCCACCTGCGCGCATCCATGGAAGAGGCGTTCCGCGAATTCCACCGCCGTACCGGCGCCACGATGATCTATGTCACCCACGATCAGGCCGAGGCGATGTCTTTGGCGAGTCGTATCGCGGTGATGAATGCGGGGCGTCTGGAGCAGTGGAGTACGCCACAGGCACTCTACACCTTCCCGCGCAGTGAATGGGTGGCCGGCTTTATCGGCCAGGGAGGCGTGGCACCTGTACACGGTGTCAGTGCTGGCATGGAGCTGGGTGAAGAGGCGCTGCTGAAAGGCCTCTCCTGCGACGTCGGCGCTGCTACGCCGGTGCTGATCCGCCCCCAGGATGTGCGCGTCAGTGAGCGCGGTATCGCCGTGGATGTGGCCGAGTCGATCTATCGCGGTGAGCGCTATGAACTCAAGCTGCGCCTGGCCAGCGGTGCTGAATTGATGGCCTATCACCACCAGCCACTGCAGGCGGGCCAGCGTGCCGCAGTTCAAATCAGCCGCGGCTGGTCACTGGAGTCCGCGCGGTGAGTGCAAGGCTTGAGATCCTCAGCGGCCTGGGTGGCAAGGCGCCGGCGGCTTTGCTGCTGGAAACCGCTGGCGCCCGTATTTTGATCGAGGCTGGCGGTGCACTGGAGCCGGGTATGGAGATCGGCTGGGAGCTGCCGGAGGGGCGGCCACTGGATGCGGTCATCATCAGTCATGACCATGTGGACCATATCGGTGCCGCTGACCGGCTGCCTGCGGATGTGCCGGTTTATACAACTGAGCCTGTTGCTGCGGCCCTGCCTGACTATCTGCAACACCGGCCGCTACCTCTGAACGGTGAGCTGGAGATCGCCGGTATCCGCGTGCGCTGCGGACAGGCGGGCCATTCGCTGGGCGGAGTCTGGCTGCACTTCGAGATCGGCGGCGGGCTGTTCTACAGCGGAGACTATTCGCTGGAATCGACACTGTTCCGCTTTGATCCGCCGCCCCCGGCTGAACTGGCGCTACTGGATGCCTCCTACGGCCTCTATGACAAACCTCAGACCGACTGCCGCGCGGCGCTGCAGGCGCGACTTGAACAACCGACGCTGTTGCCGGTACCCGCCTCGGGACGGGCGCTGGAGATGGCGCTCTGGCTGGATGAACAGGGGATCGATTGGGCCATGGATCAGCGCTGCGCCGATCAGCTGGACACTCTTAAGTCCCTGCCTGAGGGCTGTTTTCAGCCAGGCGTCAGGGAGAGTTTAGAGCGGCTGTCTGGCTCAGGTTCGCTGGACCGGAGCCATGTGGCGTTGATCGGCAGCCCCGAAGGACTGGGCGAAGAGATCGAACGGCTGATAGAGCGCGGCGACCGGCAGCTGATCTACACCGGCTATACGCCACCCAAGGCGCGTGCCGATGTGGAGGCGGGCCGGGCTTGTTGGCTGCGCTGGAATGTACACCCGCGCAGCTCAGACCTGAGTCGTCTGAGCCAGCTCCTCGGAGCACGCCGGGTCATCCCGCTGTTTACTGGCCTTGAGCCGCTGGTGCGCTGGCGCGAGGTAATGGGCGATGCGCTTTACCTGCCCGCTCAGGGCGGGGCAGGCCGGTTGGCAAACGCCGCAATAGCTATCGATTGAACCCGTATTGAAAGCACGATTGAGACGACAGATGAGTGATTCATCCCCTTTCCCGAGCCAGAGCCTGACCCGCAAACCCTTCGTGTTTATGCGTCATGGCGAGACCGAAACGAACGCTCACCGCATCATCTGCGGCGCTAGCGATGTGGCGCTGAGCAAGCTCGGTGAACAGCAGGCGCTGAGTGCTAACTGGCTGGACCGTCACTGCTGGAGCTGCGTGGCCACCAGCGGCCTTTACCGGGCACGGCGCACGGCCCATCTGGCGGTGCCGCGGCATCCTCTTTACAGCTTTGAAGGGCTGAACGAACGCCACTGGGGCAGCCTGGAGCTGGCGCCGCTGAGTGTGCAGACCCCGTACGAGGAAACCCCGCCGGATGGCGAACCCTGGAGCGCCTTTCGAGGGCGCGTACTGAAAACACTGAACCGGTTGCTGGCGGTGCATGAACTGCCGTTGGTTGTGGCGCACTCCGGCGTATACCGCGTGATCCGCGAACTGCAGACAGGTACGCCGCACGGACCGCGGATCGATAACGCCCAGCCGGTACTGATCGAGCCGGTCGAGAGTGGCTGGCAGATGACAACACTTGAGGAGAACTGGCTTGAATAAGTCTGAGTTAAACAGGTCTGATTTAGATAATGCGGATACGGTCATCGTGGATGTGGACGGCACCCTGGCGCACTTCGATCCGACCGAGGTGCATCAGTGGGTGCTCAGTGAGAAGAAAGCCTGGGATCCGTTTTTTGAGCATATGAAGCAGGCGCCGGTGATCGAGCCGGTGCGGGCGTTGGTGCAGATTCTGAAATCCCAGGGGCAGCGCATCGTGATCTGCAGCGGGCGTCCCGACTCACACCGGGAACATACGCTGGAGTGGCTGGATCGTCATGAGATTCCCTACGACGGCGCCTACCTGCGCGCTTTGGGTGACGATGAGGTGGATGACGAGGCGGTGAAGCAACAGCTGCTGGCGCAGATCCGCGCCGATGGCTTTAGCCCCTGGCTGGTACTGGATGACCGCGATGCGGTGGTGGCGCGCTGGCGCGAGCTGGGGCTGACCTGTCTGCAGTGCGCGCCGGGTGCTTTTTGATTCGTGCTATGTCATAGAATCTGCTGCTGATCGGCGGGCGCGGGTCTGCCGATGGTGAAACCCTGCATAAACTGCACGCCCCGGATTTTCAGGTAGTCGAGAATCTTCTGATCTTCGACGAATTCGGCGATCAGAGGGATATCCAGGCTGCTGGCAAAGCTGATGATTGCATCGACCAACGCGCCTGCCTTGTGGCTGGTCAGTACGCAGCTGATCAGTGAACCATCGATCTTCAGGTAGTCGGCATCGATCTTCAGCATCTGGTCGAAGTTGGAGTAGCCGCTGCCGAAATCGTCGATGGCGAGTTTTATTCCCGCCAACTTGAGTTGTTTCAGCACTCTCAGTACTTCGTCCTGGTAACCGATCGATTCGGACTCTATGACCTCGATAATCAGTCGGCCGTGAAGGCCGTGGTGCTCGTATTCCTGCAACAGGTAGGCGATGGTCTCTTCATCCATCAGGTCGAAGCGGGTCAGGTTGATCGACAGGCTTGAAGTCAGCGGGCCGAACAGGGCGAAGCTCTGGTCGATAATGGCGCAGGTCAATTGTCGGTAGAGATGACTTTTGCGGATTACCGGCAGAAAATGAAACGGCGTATGGATCTTTCCATCCTTATCCACCACTCGGGCCAGAGCCTCGTAGTGGCGTATCTTTCCTTCTGTGGTATCGAGAATGGGCTGGAACCAGGGCCGTACCCGGTGATCGCGGAATGCATCGTTAAGCACATTGAGCCAGTGCAGGTTGTCTTCGTAGCGTTGCTCCGGTCGCAGCGCATCGCTGAAAACGAGCATCTCGATACCGCTGCGTGCGGCTTCATCCATTGCTTCACGAGCGTCGTGCTGTAGGCGGACCGGATCTATTTCGTTCAGAACAAGGCCGGCGCGCGCGGTCAGCGTAATACGGCGCTGTTCATCCGCTTCGATCGGTTCGAATACGCTGGCCAGCAGACGCGAAGTGAGTTGAACAGCACGGGTTTCATCGTAACCGCGCAGCAGGATGAAATATTCGTCCACCAGTGATCGGTACAGCTTGGTGTCGGCGGGGAGTTGAGCCCGCAGTGCCTGCGCGATTTCGGCAAGCAGGTGGTCGCCTACCTCGTAGCCGAATAGTGTATTGACCGCGTGAAACTCGTCCAGATTAATCAGTATGCCGCCCAGTGGTTCGGTATTGTCCGCCAGATCCGCTTCCATTTTGGTGATGCGGGGCAGACCGGTGATCGGGTCGAAGTAGAGCTCAGCTTCCAGCTCTTCCTCCCGCCGACGACGCAGGCGATGGTAAACCCGCAATAACGGATAGATCGGTGCCAAGCCGATCAGTGATACCAGCGCGGCCAGCTTCAGGCTGTTGATCAACAGGGTATTGGGGCTATCGACCTTCATGTCGGCAGCCATAACAAAATAGGAGCCGTCGGAACGTTTTGTTGGCACAAAGGCGGAGCGGAAAGTGCCCCATTCGTTGGTGTACACCGGTGTGAATATGTCCGTTTTGGAGTGATAGGCCTCAAACAGCTCCTTCGGTGCCGAACCATAGGGGTTATAGAAGCGGCTAGGTGTGCCGCGTTGCAGATCAAGGCGGGTTTCATTGCTGACGATGAAAAACGCCTGGTCGCCCACCACGTCCATGGAATAGACGTACTCTACCTCTGGCAGATCGGCCACCAGTTGATCCAGTGTCTCGACGATCAGCCGGTAGTGCACGTCGCCGGGCTGCCGGTTCAGACTGTAGATATCGTGAAAGTAGCGCCCGATGAGGTGGCCGCCGGAGCGGGCAGCGGTGAGTAGCGTTGAGCGGGTCTGGGAAAGTTGGGCGATCTGGCTGGCGCGGAAAGTCAGGCCGGTGAGGGTCAGCGTGGCGATAAAATAGAGGATGAAGAGCGTGGCGATCAGGCCGCGCTCGCTGCGGAAAAACAGTACCAGTCCTTTGTTTGCTGCCATAACTGCGGATTTGAACGAGGACAATGTGTTCACCCGTTCCCCTTTCCTTCACGGCCATAAGATTAAGTGTTTATAAAACCACCAGACGAGTGTGGCTACAAGTGAAATTCTGGCTGTAAAACGATCAGTCCAGACTCAGGAAGGCGCAAAACTGTCTTTTTGCGCAGCGGCTCTGGTAGGGTCAGTAGAGTTGTGAGTAAAAATTAATGTTGAGGCTTTCCATGCGAGTATCGATCTTTGCTCTGGCCGCTGCCGCTATGCTGGCATCCGGGCCCTCGCTTGCCGCCGGCTCCGAGGGCGCTGCAATGGAGCAGTATCTGCGCAGCAAGCATTACATGGACCGGCTGTTCAAGCTGGGGATCTACTGGGATCGTAACGTGCTGCAACGGCAGGTGCAGTGTGAGGAGCAGTACGGGGTGGAACCGACCACATTTATGCTGCTGGACCCGCCTCAATTTGAACCCGGTAACCCGGTGCCGACGCGGGGCATTTGGCAGCAGCGTTTTCGCTTGAGTCGCTGCGGAGAGACTGCCACTTATAACGCCATCGCTGTGGCCAAGGATGGTAACGTTGATCTGCAGCCACAGGTGCCGGGAGAGTCCCGCGCGGGTCCTCGCTTGATCAAGGATCTATATGAGCAGGCCGTGGCGGTGGAGTCAGCGAATATGAGCGAAGCTCAGGGCGACTGCAAAAAAGTGCTGGTGACAGATACCTGGATCAGCCTGCCACCCGCGCCACGGGTGCTGGGCGGTCAGACCATCGATAATGTCTGGGAAGAGGAGTGGAGCATGGATCGCTGCGGTACCGAGTTCCAGATGAGCTTCTGCTTCAAGCCCAGCGCTCAGGGCGGCGTCGACTGGGCTCCGCGTAACTGCAACTCGCTATAGCCTGGTTTTATCAAAGACATAGGCAGGATCAGAGCGCGAGCCGAACCTGAATTATCTATACTGGATGACAGCGGTATGGAGGTAGAAGACTGATGGCCCGATCCGGTGAGCAAAAAACAGCGACAGACAGCGGCCTGCGCTGGCTTTGGTTGCTGCTGACCTGGGTCGCACTGGGACTGGCGATACTCGGTGCGATTCTGCCGGGGCTGCCGACCACGGTCTTTGTGCTGATCGCTGCCTGGAGTGCGTCGAAATGCTCTCCGCGCCTGCGTGCCTGGCTGGAAAATCACTCCCTCTTCGGTGAGCGTCTGCGTAACTGGGAGCAGGGCGGCGTGATCGACCGTAAATCGAAGATTACCGCCAGCATCGGCATGCTGGTGGCGGCTGTTATCGTGGTTTATGCGATAGGACATCCGCTGTTGCTGATGCTGATTCTTGGCGCCATTGCGGTCGGTGCGCTGGTGGTCTGGTCTCGGCCTGAAAACCTGCCGGAAGGCCGCCGAAATTCACGTTGCTGATTTAGCGCTGACCTGTGGTTAACCGCCTTTCTGTGGCATAATGCAGCGCAACATTGCGGGTTCGCTTCGAGCTTGAATCCGCCTCCCGGATAAATCCCCCCTTTTAAAGTTTCAGGTGTTTCCATTGCTGACCACTGCCAACATCACTATGCAGTTTGGCGCCAAGCCGCTGTTTGAAAACGTATCCGTTAAATTTGGCGACGGTAACCGTTACGGTCTTATCGGCGCCAATGGCTGCGGTAAGTCCACCTTCATGAAGATTCTTGGCGGTGACCTGGAACCCAGCAGCGGTAATGTCTCCATCGATCCGAACGAGCGCCTCGGTAAACTGCGCCAGGATCAGTTCGCCTACGAAGAGTTCAGCGTCATCGACACGGTGATCATGGGGCATGAAGAGCTCTGGGCGGTGAAATCCGAGCGTGACGCCATCTACGCCAAGGCTGAAATGACCGAGGAAGACGGCATCCGTGCCGGTGAGCTGGAAGCGGAGTTCGCCGAAATGGATGGCTACACCGCTGACTCCCGCGCTGGCGAACTGCTGCTGGGTCTGGAAATTCCGGTGGAGCAGCACTACGGCCCGATGAGCGAGATCGCGCCGGGCTGGAAGCTGCGTGTGCTGCTGGCGCAGGCACTGTTCTCCGATCCCGATATCCTGCTGCTCGACGAGCCGACCAACAACCTGGATATCAACACCATCCGCTGGCTTGAGGGCGTGCTCAACCAGCGCACCTGCACCATGGTGATCATCTCGCATGACCGCCACTTCCTGAACTCGGTCTGTACCCATATGGCGGATATCGATTACGGTGAGCTGCGCGTCTACCCGGGCAACTACGACGAGTACATGACCGCGTCGACCCAGGCGCGGGAGAAGATGCTCTCCGATAACGCCAAGAAAAAGGCCCAGATCGCCGATCTGAAATCCTTCGTCAGCCGCTTCTCTGCCAACGCGTCGAAATCGCGCCAGGCGACTTCCCGTCTGAAGCAGATCGACAAGATCGAGCTGGAAGAGGTGAAGCCCTCCAGCCGTCAAAATCCGTTTATCCGCTTTGAGCAGGCGAAAAAACTGCACCGTACTGCGCTGGAAGTGGAAGGTCTCGGCAAGTCCTTCGATGAGAAGGTGTTCGAGGGTCTTAACCTGCAGGTGAGCGTAGGTGAGCGGATCGCCATTATCGGCCCCAACGGTATCGGTAAATCCACGCTGCTGAAGTGTCTGGTCGGTGACCTGGAGCCGGATTCCGGCACGGTAAAATGGTCCGAAAATGCGGAGCTGGGTTATTACGCCCAGGACCACGCCCACGAGTTTGAAGAGGACAAGAACCTCTACGACTGGATGTCCTACTGGGGCAAAGAGGGCGATGATGAGCAGGTGATCCGCGGCACCCTGGGCCGTCTGCTGTTCTCGCAGAAGGAGATCGGCAAGTCCGTGAAGGTGATCTCCGGTGGTGAGCAGGGTCGCATGATTTTCGGCAAACTGATTCTGCAGCAGCCCAACATCATGCTGCTCGACGAACCCACCAACCACCTGGATATGGAATCGATCGAGTCGCTCAACCTAGCGTTGGAAAACTACCCTGGCACACTGCTGTTTGTCAGCCACGACCGGGAGTTTGTCTCCTCACTGGCGACCCGCATTATTGAGCTCAAGTCCGATGGTATCGTCGATTTCCACGGTGATTACGACGACTACCTGAAAAGCCAGGAAAACTGATCGGGACGCGCCCTTCGCTGTTATTGTCCCAATGTTTTGGGATAGTGAGCAGCAGTTGCCGTTTTTAGCCGTCACCCGGCAGGCGCCGGGTGACGGACAGAATCAGTATCAGGCGAACAGATTGTCGAGCTGGCTGTAGTTGTTCTTAAGCCATACCCGCATGCGCTGGCGTTCAGCGATATTCATCATGTCGCGGTTGTTGGCCGCGGCCCAGAAACTGGCGTTGGCGAAGTCCACCTTGTGGGTCAGCTTGGCGTGCAGTTTGCCCAGTTCAAACAGGCTGGCGCCGCGCGCCTTGGCGCTCTGGAAGGCGTCGGAGTCGTGCAATTGGCTGAAGTCGCTGCCGCGGCCGAAGTTCTGTACCACGACAAACTTAAGTTCCGGCTGCGGGTAACGCGCCAGTGACTTGCCCAGCAGGTCGATGGAGTCGGCGCCGTCGTCCATCACGTGCCAGAGAAAAACCTCGTAGCCCAGCTCATCAAGCAGACCGAAAACGTCGGTTTCGTCGATCCACTCGCCGAGACGGGTGGAGGTCTGTGCCGCGAGATCGATAATCAGATCGTGATCGGGTTTTGATTCGCAGGCTTCGAGTATGCCGTCCAGGCTGTCATCCTCGCCGACGATGACGGGCGAGGCGAACTCGCCGTAGAAGCGAGAAAAAGTGCCGTGGGAGGCATCCGAGTCAAAACCGAGGAACGGCAGTTCCCGGTCGATGTAGTACTGAGCTAACAAACGGGAGGTCATCGATTTGCCGACGCCGCCTTTTTCACCGCCGATGAAATGAACCTTACTCATGTGGTTTCCCTGTTCTGAAGCCAGTGGAGAAAATTGTCCGGTGTTTATACACCTGTTCGATCATACCTCACTCCTGGGTCGAAACGGTGACGATTACCGATCAGTTTCAATCCTGTGTTGTGCCTGGACACGGACCTCGGTCATCTGAGGTAGAATTAACGCCTATCAGCCCCTTATTAACGGAAGCTCAAGTGACTCGCTTTACCGACCTGAATCTCTGTCCCGAACTGAACGCCACCCTGGAAGCCCTGGGTTACAGCGAGCCTACCCCGGTCCAGGCCCAGGCGATCCCGCTGATATTGGCAGGGCATGATCTGATCGCCGAGGCACAGACCGGCACCGGCAAGACCGCCAGTTTCGCCCTGCCGATGATCGAACGTCTGAGCCAGCAACCGTCGAATCCCGAGTATCGCGAGATCCGCGGTTTAGTACTGGTGCCGACGCGAGAACTGGCGATTCAGGTGGGCGACAACACCCTGGAATATGGTCAGCTGCTGGGGATGCGGGTGATCTCCATCTTCGGGGGGGTGCGCTTTGATAACCAGATCCGCAAGATGAAGCGGGGCGCCGATATCCTGGTGGCAACGCCCGGTCGTCTGCTGGACATGCTGAAGCAGAAAAAGCTGTCCCTCGATCACCTCGAGATACTCGTATTTGACGAAGCTGACCGGATGCTCGATCTCGGCTTTATCAACGAGATTAAGGCGCTGCTGTCATACATGCCGAAGCAGAAACAGACGCTGCTATTCTCCGCCACGCTGGATGACAGTGTTGAAGCGCTGGCCGATGCGCTGCTGAACAACCCGCAGCGAGTGCGTGTGGCACCGCGTAATGCTGCCGCCAGCCAGGTGCGCCAGCGAGTCTATGCGGTGGAAAATGCCGACAAGGCTGATGTGCTCTGCTACCTGATCAAGGGTGCTCACTGGCAACAGACACTGGTGTTTACCCGAACCAAACGCCGAGCCGATGATCTTTGCGCAGCACTGCAGGCGGAAGGGATTGAGGCGCTGGCGATCCACGGCGACAAGCATCAGCGGGAGCGGATCGCGGCACTGAACGCCTTTACCGAGGGGGAAATCAGCGTGCTAGTGGCCACTGATGTGGCGGCGCGCGGGCTGGATATCGAAAGCCTGCCCCAGGTCGTTAACTACGACCTGCCGAATCAGCCTCAGGATTATGTTCATCGTATCGGCCGCACCGGTCGCGCCGGCCAGAAAGGTCTGGCGGTTTCGCTGGTCGGCCCGGATGAACGCCGCTTTCTCAAGCCGATCTCGGAACTCATCAACAAGCCGCTGCAACTGCAGCCGGTGCCGATGGCGGAGAATGGCAAGCTGGTGGATGGCAAGGCGCTACCGGATAAAGAGCCGGGTGCGAAAGCCAAACCGAAGAATGCTAAGTCTCAGAAAGGAAAGGGCGGCAAGAACGCCAAGGCAGCGACGAAAGAGTTACCCAGGCAGGAAGAGGTCAAGGCGCCGAGCCGCTCGGCTGGGCGGCGCTCGTTGTTCTCGAAGTAGAGGCCTGTTTCAGCGCAGTGAACAGTGAACAGTGAACAGTGAACAGTGAAAAGAGATCAATCGTTGGAGCCAGGAATGCCGGCAAAACTCAGAATAGATTTCGTATCCGATGTGATGTGCCCCTGGTGCGCTATCGGTTTGCATAGCCTTCTGCTTGCGCTGGAACAGCTCAACGGAGAAGTAGAGGCTGAAATCCATTTTCATCCGTTTGAACTGACCCCCGATATGCCGGCAGAAGGTGAGCGGGTGATTCCCTACCTTTGCAACAAGTACGGCATAAGCGAAGCGCAGGTGGCACAGAATCAGGCCCAGATCACCGAGCGCGGTGCCGATCTTGGATTTAAATTTGATTTCCGCAGCGACAGCCGTAAGTGGAACACCTTCAATACCCACCGATTGCTGCACTGGGCTGGCGAGCAGAACCGTGACAAACAGCTGGCACTTAAACTGGCCCTGTTCGATGCCTACTTCAGCCATAACCTCAATCCGTCTGACCGGGCGCTGCTCTGTGATCTGGCGGGACAGGTGGGTTTGGACGCTGGCGAGGCAGGGCGAGTCTACGATACTGACCTATATGCAGAAGAGGTTCGCAGTGAAGAGGCTCTCTGGCAGCAGCGCGGTGTCAGCTCGGTACCGGCCATCGTCTTCAATGAACGTTACCTGGTGTCCGGTGGGCAACCGGTTGAGACCTTTGTGCAGGTGATTCGGGATCTGCTGGCTCAGTCATCCTGATCTGGGCTCTGTGACACTGTTAAATGGCCGCTACTTGCGGCCGTACCTGTCTTTGAGGCGTTCTATATCTGACTCATCCAGGCGCTCGCCTGACTGAACCTCGATCAGCTCCAGCGGGATTTGGCCCGGGTTCTCCAGGCAGTGGATTTCGCCCACCGGGATAAAGGTGGATTGGTTCTCGGTCACGAGAAATACCTCTTCTCCACGAGTGACGCGTGCAGTGCCGCCAACCACGATCCAGTGTTCGGCGCGGTGGCGATGCTTTTGCAGCGAAAGTCCTTCACCTGGATTCACCCGCAGATGTTTGACTCGGTAGTGGCCGCTGCTATGGACCACCGTGCTGGTCCCCCAGGGGCGATAGCTTTGCGGATGCTGGCTTATTTCCTCTCGGGCGTCAGCCTCCATTCGGGAAACCAGCAGACGTATATCCTGTACCCGGTCTTTGTGTGCAACCAGCACGGCATCGGCGGTTTCAACGACGATAAGGTCGTCAACGCCCAGTGTTGTCAGCAGCCGGCTTTGGGCATGTAAGTAGCTGTTACGGCTGTGCAACGAGATGACATCACCTTGAGTGACGTTGCCCGCCGCATCTTTGTCGCTCAGGTCCCAGAGCGATGACCAGGCGCCGATATCGCTCCAGCCCGCATCCAAGGGTACCACCACCGCAGCCGATCTCTTCTTTGTGTCCTGGCTCAAAGGCTCCATCAGCGCGTGGTCTATCGACAGATCCGGGCAGTGCGAAAACGCTTCCTGACCCACCCGTATAAAGTCCAGATCCCGGCTTTCCCCGGCCAATGCCGCGCGGCAATGTTTGACGATCTCGGGGTGATAGTGGCTCAGCGCTTCTACGAACCGGCTGGCACGAAACAGAAACATGCCGCTGTTCCAGAGGTACTTGCCGCTGCGGATAAAACGCTCTGCCAGCACCCGGTCAGGCTTTTCGCGGAAGCAGGCGACTTCGAAGCCCTCTGATTCCGAGCCCTCTGAAAGTGCAGCACCGCACTCGATATAACCGTAGCCGGTGTGAGGCTCGGTGGGAGTTATGCCAAAGGTGACCAGTTTTCCCGCCTCGGCCAGAGGTAGTGCAGTGGTAAGGCTGCTGTGAAAAGCGGCTTCATCCTTGATCAGGTGATCGGCCGGTAACACCAGCAACAGCGGATCATCACCGCGTGCGTTGGCACGCAGGGCTGTCAGTGCGATGGCCGGCGCAGTGCCGCGAGCCTCAGGTTCCAGCAGCAGAGAGGCGTTCTGGAGTTGCAGCTGGCGCAGCTGCTCCGCGGCAAGGAAACGGTGCTCTTCGTGGCAGATCAGCCAGGGTGGTGCAGTCTCGATACCTTTCAGTCGTTCAAGGGTCGTCTGGAGCAGAGACAATGAGCTATCTGTCAGTGCCAGAAACTGTTTCGGGTACGCCAGGCGCGATAGTGGCCAAAGCCTTGTACCTGAACCGCCGGCGAGAATGACAGGAAGCAGCATATAGGGTCCTTGCGGAGAGTTGGAGGCGCTGTAACAGGCGGTGAATTCTACAGTGGTGGGCCGGGTTGGGGTATCTATACGGTGGTACTCGTCGGAGAGGCTACTTGCACTGAAGCGGAAGTGTCAGCTAACGGCGGTGTAAAAGCGCGAGGCCGGTAGTCATTCGACCGACAGTGTTTGCCAGTGCTGTCATTAGCAGGTCGGTAAAGCGGATTGCCAGGCGCATACGGTGGGGGGCTCAGTGAACAGGCGTTCCCGTCGTTACTGCTGCATTTCCCGATTCTGTTTATCGTGACTCGGTTGATGAACGAGGTTTGCCGGGGAGATCTCGATGCGGATCTCTATGATCCTGCTGCTGTTGGCAATTCTGGTTTATCGCCTGGACCAGCGTGTGCCGCGAAAACAGATACACACGCCAGTCTTATACTGCGCCGAGAACGAGGAAATGAGAGGGGATAGCGAGGATTAGCTGCGAGAACAGATCAGACGTTTCAGGCGTCGTTTCAGGCGGGCCACCGGATAGCCACGGAAGATCCAGCGTTTACGTACCTGGTTATACTCGTCGAGGTAGGTGGCATGCTCTGTTGGCAGAGGCTCCTCGCAGAGAATTCTCCACGCCTTGTAGACACCGGTGACATCGGCGCCCTTCATAAAACGCTGCAGGCCTGCAGGGAAAGAGCGAAAGCCGATCGCCGATTGGAAATCGATGCAGTAGGGTTTGCCATCCGGCCCAACCAGCACGTTGCCAAGGTTACGCAGGTCAAGATGCACCAGACCCTGCTGGTGAATACGCGAGACCAGGGTTTCAAAGTCGATAAAAAACTGGCGCGGTAGACGCCGCCCGGACTGTTTGATCTTGTTGAGCGGAGTCCCTTCGATAAAGGGGTAAGCCAGCATGCTTTCGCCAAGCTTGTAGCAGTGCGGTGTTACGCCGGTAATCCCTGAGAGTTGCTCTAAAGCCTTGGCCTCATGGGCGATAATAAAGCGGGCAAAGGTTTTTCTCAGCAGCCAGTTGCAGCGGGCAAAGTCTTTAACCACCAGATCAACCTGGCTGTCTTTGTAACGCATGACCACAGCGTTGGCACAATGGCCGGTGTCGCGCAGCACACTGAGATGCTCAGGGTGGAACCGCAGGTCAGGAAACTGCTGTTGCAGCGCGTGCAGTACATTGTTCTGCTGTAAACAGAATGGAGACAAGGAGAGAGTTTCGTTCATTGCAGCGGATTTAATAAAGCGTTAAGAATCTGTGAAATATAATTGTATCATGCAGGTAAATGCGTAATGTCCTGTCCCCGGCCCTAAAAAAGGGGAATAGTCTGTTCCCTGAAACTGATTCAAGAATCATATGGATGATATATATGAATAGGTTTGCTTAATTGAAGTTCGGAAAAGTATCAGCAACGCTATAGTGATAACGAAGAGTGCTTATATGGAGGATCTACGCGGGACTTTCGTAGCTCTGCGTGGTCTTAGACAGCAGGAGGAATCATGATGAAACATTCAGTAATGGCCTGTTGTATGGCGTCCATGCTGTTGGCCGGTTGTGCCGGGCCTTCATATTGGCACGAGCCTCCGGCTGCGGCCGCAGAAGCCGGTAAAGATAATATCTGGCAGGGGCTGGTACGCAACGGCTCGCTGCATTACTACGCCCGAGATCGGCTCAGAAACCTGATCTCCGTTAACTGCGCCGGATATACCGACCTGGTCAGCCTTACGCAGACTGAAGACCGTGTTGAGATCAGCCTGGGCAGTGATCCCGCCATGGAGTTTGAGACAGGTATAGATACCGATGGACGCTTCAGCCTGGTTCAGCCGGTGGACGGAGATACCTGGGTGTATGGTGGCGTTATGCTGTTTGATGAGTCACCGGAACTGCATCTCTGGGGACAACTGGACGGAGTCACCGGACTGGGTGAAGGTCGTGTTAATGTTTCGCCCGGGGATGAGCGTTTGGGGTGTGTGGGGTATTTTCAGGTCAGCCGCAATGGCGGCGCACCAGACGAGGAAAAGCGGGGCAACGCGTTCAAGATCAAGTACTGGATTGATGAAGTCGACAGTTTCGATAACCCCTGGTTTTCAGGCATGCATCCCAGGCCTTTCCCCTACCATTGGCGCTACTAGGAAAGCGACGAACTCATCGTTCTGATGCCGGTATTCGTCGCTTTCACGGGGCAGGACTTTACCGAAATCACGGATTTCCACTCTCAGTAAAGTCTTGCGGCTGACTCAGTCAGTTCCGGATGGTAGGGAAAGCGGCAAAGGCTTTCTGTACGTCTGTCACCGGCAGGTTGGTGAGTTTTTTACCTATGTCGCCGCGCAGGTGCTGGCGGACGTGGTCATCCATCGCATCGCGCACCAGGCCAAGGAAGTGCGGCGGCGCAGACAGGTAAAAACCTCTGATCTCGTTGGTGTCGACGGCGTTGCGAAGTTTGGCGACGATGTCGCGGGCGAAGCGTTTATCCTCGGTTTCCCGGGCTGAAGTTTTGGTGGGAATGCTCTGAGCATCGGTGACCAGATCGCTCTCTTTGACCCGGGCCTGGGGATGTACCAGATTTGTCAGCTCTTCCAGTTCTCCGCGGGGCTTCTCCTGTGTATAAATCACTGCTTTAGACGCATCTGCAACGACTATCCAATCTGGCATAACACACCTCTTGTTCTGGGGTTGGCTTGTTAGTTTCCGAGTGGGCCGCTCTGCGGCCGGGATTCCTTTCCTTAAAAGGCTGTATACAGGGAATATGACCCCCCGATAGGGCGTTATATCCACAAAAGCCTTCTATATGTTTAGACCAACTTGGCGTTTCAGACCTCTATTGAGGGGCGGTTGTGCGCGCTGATGAGGCGAAACTGCACCAGCCTGGTGAGCAGACGGGCCAATATTTATTCTAAGTTGCTGATTTCTGGTATAGCTGAAGCTGGCATACCTGCTGCATGAACTCTGCTGTATCATCACACGTTGTTTCACCTGGGCTTACCGGCTCGGAGGGTGAAACGCAGGTGGAGAATCCAAAAGATTCTTATCCACATCACATTATCGGTTCGGACCGCCACAAGCGGAGGGAGTCGTACACATGGTTACTACACATCGCTGGCTTTCCATTCTGGAAGGCTGTCTGCTCGTTGCTCTGGGCATACATCTACTTGAAGCCTCGGATCTGCTGATCAGCGGCACCGCTGGTATGGGTCTTATCCTTAAACAGGTCACCGACCTGAGTTTCGGTCAGCTGTTCTTTCTGTTGAACCTGCCTTTCTATCTGCTGGCCATACGCTGCCTGGGCTGGTCGTTTGCCTGGCGTACCTTTGTCGCCGTCAGTATGTTGGCGGGCCTGTCTGAGCTGATGCGACTCTGGGCTGACTTCAATATGGAGGAGCCGATCCTGGCAGCCGTACTGGGTGGTATGCTGGTGGGCTTTGGCCTGATTATTCTGTTCCGTCATCAGGCGTCTCTCGGCGGTGTGAACATCCTGGCGATCTTTCTTGAAAAACGGTTCGATATTCATGCCGGCAAAACGACTCTGGCCTGTGATCTGTTGATCGGTGCCTGTGGTTTTGCGGTTTATTCCCCGATGCAGATGGCCTGGTCGCTGGCGGCGTTCCTGGCACTTAGCTCAGTAGTAGGGCGCTATCATCGGCCGCCGCGTTGGGCGAGAGTGCCCCAGCAAGCGGGATGAAACGGGCTAACCGATTGCTTTTCCACAAAGGTTGGGTTGCTTCGACCTGTCGTTGATTTTATGTTGTTCTCACAACGAACAGTCAACATTAAGGCAGCGGTATGAGTTATCTGAAGCAGTATCCAAACCACGATGGTTATTTCGGCGATTTCGGCGGCGCTTTCCTGCCGCCGGAACTGGAGTCCCAGTTTGCCGAGATTAACAAGGCATATCTGGCGCTGGGTCGCTCGGCGGATTTTCTCAATGAGCTGCGTTACATCCGCAAACACTACCAGGGGCGCCCGACGCCGGTTTATTACGCCCGCAATCTGAGCCGTGAAACCGGTGCTCAGATCTATCTCAAGCGTGAAGACCTGAACCACTCCGGTGCTCACAAGCTCAACCACTGCATGGCTGAAGCCCTGCTTGCCAAGCATATGGGCAAGACCAAGCTGATCGCCGAAACCGGTGCCGGTCAGCACGGGGTGGCACTGGCCACCGCTGCCGCCTACTTCGGTATGGAATGCGAGATCCATATGGGCGAGATCGATATCGCCAAGGAAGCGCCCAACGTCACCCGTATGAAACTGCTGGGCGCGGAAGTGGTGCCGGTAGGCTTTGGCGGCCGCAGCCTTAAAGAGGCGGTGGATTCCGCATTCCAGTCTTACCTGGGGCAGGCGGAAACGGCGTTGTTCGCCATCGGCTCGGTGGTGGGCCCGCATCCCTTCCCGCTGATGGTACGCGACTTCCAGTCGGTGATCGGTACCGAAGCCAGGGAGCAGTTCCTGGAACTGGTGGGCGAACTTCCGGATCAGGTTGGTGCCTGCCTCGGTGGCGGTTCCAACGCCATGGGGATCTTCAGTGGGTTTATTGATGACGAAGGTGTCAGCCTCAACGGCGTCGAGCCCCTCGGTAAGGGCACCAAGCTTGGTGAGCACTCCGCCACCATGACCTTTGGTAAGCCGGGCATGATCCACGGCTTCAAGTGTCTGCTGCTCAGCGATGAAGAAGGCAACCCGGCTCCGGTGCACTCCATCGCTTCCGGCCTGGATTATCCGGGCGTAGGCCCCGAGCACTCCTTCCTGAAAACCTCCGGTCGCGTGAATTACCACGCCATCAGCGATGATGAAACGCTGGACGCTTTCTACAAACTGTCACGTATGGAAGGGATCATCCCTGCGCTGGAAAGTGCTCATGCGGTTGCCTGGGCGATGAAGCATGGCCGCGAGAATCCGGGCGAAACCATCCTGATCAACCTGTCCGGTCGTGGTGATAAGGATATCGATTACGTCAGTGAGACTTTTGGCTTTGAGTCTGAAAGATGAAGCTTAGCGGGCTCCAGTCCCGTGACTAACGTGCAATAATCAGCCAATTGTTAGGTTGGCGCAGATTAGTGGCTGCTCTTAAGCAGCCGCTAATCCAGCTCCTCCGCAAGCGTAATTCGTCCTAATAATTCAATAAAGAGACACGCGCTGATGGCAGTCATTGATGATGTAGCCAGGGTTGAAGGTTCATTGAACGATGTATTGGAATCCGAACCGGTCAATGTAAATCGACCCAAAACCTGGAAAGGAAGCCTTAGCTCCCTGACGGAGTTACGGAATAACTTGTTAAGTGTATGGCCGGATCGAGCATATAACGGCTTAACTTTCTCTATGCAGCTGCTGAATCAGCATTATTTCGTCTGCAATTCGCCGGATACAGTGAAGCGGGTTTTTCTCGAAGAACACTCCAATTACGATCAAAAAAGTCCTCAGATGCGGCGTGCGTTAGAGCCTCTGCTCGGGGATGGTTTGTTTGTTAGTGATGGAGAGCTTTGGAAGGAAAGAAGAAAGGCCTGCGCCCCAGCCTTTGAGGCAGAACTCCTGCCAGGGTTTGCTGAGGTTATGGTCAACTCGGCGCAACAGATGGTGGAATCCTGGGAGCGGGCGGGTTCAGAAACGCCGATCGATATGCTCAGTGAAATGGCTAACCTCACCTCTCGGATTATCGGTCGAACGATTTTTGGTGACGATACATCTGAGGAGGAAGCGTCCCAGGTCGTTAAGGGTTTCACTCAATACCAGCAGTTGATTGAACAGATGAGCCTCGCCGATACCTTTGGCTTGCCTTATTTACGTTGGTTAAGTAATCCGTTTACACGCTTAAAAGCAATTCGCGCGGCGGGCCAGGTCCAGGCTGTCATCGACAATATAATCGAACGGCATCAGGCGGAGCCATCCCGCAATGAGGCTACTCTGCTGAGTGTTCTGCTGAATGGTTACAACGGCAAAAAAAGTGGTCAGAAACGTTGTCCGCTGAATCACCTAGCGGCGCGTAATGAGGCGATTGTCATGTTCATGGCCGGGCATGAGACGACAGCTAACTCTCTTGCCTGGACCTGGTACCTTTTGGACCACAATCCAAGAGCCGCAGCGAAGCTGCACGAAGAGCTGGACCGCGTTCTTAAGGGGCGCACACCTTCATTGGATGATGTACCCAACCTGCCTTATACCCGTGCCGTGTTCGAAGAGTCGATGCGTCTTTATCCGCCGGTACCTCTGCTAAGTCGCCAGGCGAGGGCTGAAGACAGCATTCGTGGTAAAGAGATTCACCCGGGATCAATTATTCTCGTCGTTCCCTGGTTACTGCATCGTCATGAGCGGTTCTGGGAAAAGCCAAACCAATTTATACCGGAACGGTTTATGCCGGATCAGCCGAGGCCTGATAAGTTCGTCTATCTGCCGTTTAGTGTTGGGCATCGTGTCTGCCTTGGGCTGCGTTTCGGGCTAACCGAAGGCATTCTCTGTTTGGCAACACTTGCTCAGCGCTTCGAAGCTCGGCTGAAGCCAGATCACGAGGTAGATATAGAGTGCCGTTTAACGCTGCGGCCTAAAGGCGGCTTGCCGATGATCCTGGTCCCGCGCACCAAGGCGGATATGTAATGAAAGAGCAGATAGAACTGTTCCTTGCTCGCTCATTTTCTTATCTGCCCTTGAGTTGGGTAAGGAAGATAGGTGAGGCATTAGGTGCGCGCAGCGGGCGTAAAGCTATTGTGGCTAAGCGGAAGTGGGTCGCGCGCCTGCATGACAATATGAGGCGGCTTAGTGGTGTTGATTCGTCAGAAGAAAGGGAGCAGCGGATCATTGATTACACCCGGCGTATCGGCCGGCTATACGCAGAGATACCGGTGCTGCACCGGCTGGATGCCAACGGAAGAGTGGAAGTTCAGGGAAAAGAGCACCTGGCACAGATAGACCGTCCGGTAATCATGGTCAGCGCACATCTATCCAACTGGGAAATGATTGGTCATTTGATCAAGCATGAGATCAAGGGGCCTTGGCGAGTGCTTTACTTGCCACTGAAGAGTCGTGTTAGGACCAAGTTGGTCTGTGAGGCTCGCATGGGATGGTACTCTGCAGAACCGGAGGGCAGCGTCCTCCTTCCGACAGATACAAGCTCCAGCCTGCGAAAAATTAATCGGGCAATAGCTGAGGGTAAAAATCTGCTGATTTTCGTCGATGAAGAGAAGCATGATTATGTATGGGCCCCCAGCTTGGGACGTAGCCCGTTCTACACCGGAAATTTATGGTTTGCTGCCAGGATGGCGGTTAAACACCAAATGGATATTTTGCCTGCTTACGTAGAGCCATCGGAGAACGGAAGCTACAAAGTGGTGGTAGAACCCTTGATGAAAGTATCAGAGGATGAAGCAGCCAAACCTCAAGCTCTCAAGTTAGCCAGGCAGATGGATGAAGCTCTGGATCGCTGGGTTCGGCAGTGGCCGGAGCACTGGTACTGGCTGCCCTATCTTGAGTTAGATAAAGAGCCGCCAAGTTATAGTAGTTCGCCTGCAAGTTAGTAATGTCGCAGTTTTAATACCCAAGCTAAGGCGATACACTTTAGTGGTTTCTGTTATAGGCGCGATGCCTGGAGAACAGCTGAATGGCATGGCGCTTGCGCGGCTTAAGCAGCCGATTTCTTTTTCTTATATCAGTGTTGATGCTGCTGGCGGTGGGCGTGCTCAAGGCTGAGACTCGTCCACAGAACCCGGCAAGCATCAGCCTGGCCACCTATCCGTTCGGCGATGCGGCCAGCATCCATCAGGCGTTCTCGCCGCTGGCTCAATACCTTGAGACGCGACTGGGCGTCAGGGTCAATTTGATCGTGACGCGGGATTACGCTGAGCTGGCGCGGCGGCTTGATGAGGGGACCGTGGATCTGGCCTGGATCGGTTCTGCCAACTACGTCAGCACCTTCGATAGTGAACGCAGCCCACAATACATCGCGACTTACCGTGAGCGTTCCAAGGAGAGCGGTGAGGTTCATGCCTTTTACCGTGCCGTAATACTGGCGCTGGCAAGCTCCGGTTATTCCGGGCTGACCGATCTTCAGGGCAAACGATTCGGTTTTACGGACCCGGATTCCACATCGGGCCATGCCTATCCCCGGATGATGCTGGAACAGCAGCAGATCGACCCGGAGCAGTTTTTCTCAGATACCTATTTTCTGGGCACCCATCGCAGTGTGATTGAAGCGCTGCTCGCCGGCTCTGTTCATGCGGGGGCGGTGTCCGACGGCACCTATTACACCGCGATGGCTGAATACCCCGGCCAGTTGCAGGTGCTGGCCTGGTCTGACCCGATTCCGCTGGATGCCATTGTGGCTGCGTTTGATCTATCGCCGGATACCGTCGCTCAAGTGCGCCAGGCTCTGCTGGATATTGGCAGTGGCGACCATCCCGTTAACCTTGCTATTCAGCAAAACCTCGCCTGGCCCGCTGCCGGTTTTGAACAGCGTTCCGCCGAGTTCTATCTGCCGTTGAAACGGGCGCTTGCCGGATCTGCTGTGGAGCCTTGATGAAGCTGGTCAGGCAGGTTCTTCTCACCGCGATTTTGCCCCTGGCCGCAGTACTGCTGGCCGGCGTCTGGCTGCTGATTAGCTCGGTGGACAAGCAGGAAGAGCAGATTCAGCAGGAGGATGAACTGCTGCAGCAGATTGTTCGCGCCCGTGTAGTAACTCTGCTGAGTCGTGTCGATGCCGCCAGCAAAATACTGGCGTTGAATCGCGAGGCGGTACTCGCGGTGCAGGATCACAACGTCAATACGCTCTACGAACTGGGCCGGCAATACGAACCGCTGCAGCTAAGTCGCATCATCTATCTGGATCTGCAAGGCCGGGTGTTGAGTCGTTCTGATGATCGCTACCGTTTTGGCGATGACCTCAGCGAACAAGACGAAATCAGCCAGTTACTGGTGGATGGGGTGCAAGCCGGAGATAGGGTTGCCGGGCTTTTTCAGCAGGAGGATGGCTTTTATTACCTCATTGCCAGACCTGTGCTGCAGTACCAGGAGATTCCCATCGGCATCGTCGTCAGTCAGGTCAAGGTTACGCCAGAGCGGCTAAAACAGTTGGTGCTGGGGACCGGTGCAGATATTGAGATTCAGATCGGCGGTCAGCGTTTCTCATCGTTCGACGAGACAGAAGGCACAAGACCGGAAACGGTTCGGCGGGTCGTGCCCATGGGCTTTGGCGGTCGCAGTGCAGGCCTGGTCGTGGAAGAAGCGCAGATTCTGCTCTGGCCCGACCGTGGCATTCATTCCGTGGATAGCCTGGCGCGGCAGCTGTTGATCCTGTTCGCGGTGCTGCTGATCCTCTTGCCTATCTTGCTGATGTGGATTTTACGCCGCTATCTGCGCCCTTATGCTGAGCTGGTCGACGAGCTGCAGCAGCTGTCGGTGGGCAGTGTCGATCTGGGAGTGATCCGCAAAACCCTGGGACATGATTTCCGCGATGCGCCGGAAGAGGTGAGCCGGGTGGCGCAGGCGATCTCCGGTATGGCACAGACACTGGAGCGCCAGATGGATGAACTTGAACATCTGGCGGTGACCGATCAGTTGACAGGCCTTAAGAACCGCCGTTTCCTGACCGCTTCAATGCAGCATGCCATGGCGCGGATCTATCGTCATGGCGGTGAGCTGAGCGTGTTGCTGATTGATCTGGACCAGTTCAAGCGGATCAATGACAGGCTTGGGCACAGCAAGGGTGACGAACATCTATGCTCAGTGGCGGAGGCTTTCCGTGATAACTGTCGTAGCAGCGATATCATCGCGCGCTGGGGCGGCGAGGAGTTCATGCTGCTGTGTCCGGATCTCGATCTGAAGGGTGCCAGTGATCTCGCCGAAAAACTGCGCAAGCTGGTAGACGGCCTGCGCAGCGATGAGGTGAAGGCGATCGACCCATTGGGCAGTGTGGGCACGCTGAGTATCGGCGCTGCCCAGTGGCTGCCGGGTGAAACGGCTGAGCAGCTGCTGCAAAGGGTTGATCGAGCGCTGTATCGCGCGAAAGAGGGAGGGCGTAACCGCGTGGAAATCTGTGCTCAGGCGAGAATAGCAGCCGATCTTGGCGGGGATCACTGATCCTGCGGCGCGGCCTCGACCGCTGCTTTATAAATGGCCGCGGGTCTCAAGCCCAGCACTGAAGATGCCAAGGAGCAGAAACAAAAAAGCCGGAGCAGATGCCCCGGCTTTTTAGTACGAACGCTGTGTTAAAGCGCCTCGATCTTGGCGTACTGCTCCTGCAGCTTGGTCTGGGATTCCTGTGCAGCGGCGATCTTCTCGCGCTCCTTGGCGACCACGGCTTCCGGCGCATTGGCGACGAATTTCTCGTTCGACAGCTTGCCTTCCACACGCTTGATCTCGCCGGTCAGGCGGTCGATCTCTTTCTGCAGACGCGCCAGTTCCGCTTCCTTGTCGATCAGGTCAGCCATCGGCACCAATACTTCCATCTTGCCGACCAGCTGAGTGGCGGACATCGGCGCGTCTTCCGGGTTGTCCAGCCAGGTCAGGGAGCTGAGCTTGGCCAGTTTCTTCAGGAAGGTGGCATTGTCTTCCATGCGGCGCTTGTCGTCAGCTTCGCCGTGGGCGAACAGCAGGTCCAGATCCTGGGACGGGGCGATCTTCATCTCGCCGCGGATGTTGCGTACGCCGGTGATTACGCCCTTGAGCCATTCGATATCGGTTTCCGCCTGAGCGTCGATCTTGCTCTCTTCGGCAACAGGGTAGGACTTCAGCATGATGGTGTCGCCATCGGTGCCGGCCAGTTCCTTGATCGCCTGCCAGATCTCTTCGGTAAGGAACGGCATGATCGGGTGCGCCAGACGCAGGATCGCTTCCAGTACGCGTACCAGGGTGCGGCGAGTGCCGCGCTTGGCTTCGGCGGAGGCGTTTTCATCCCAGAGTACTGGCTTGGACAGCTCCAGGTACCAGTCGCAGTACTGGTTCCAGACGAAGTCGTAGATGGTCTGCGCAGCCAGGTCGAAGCGGAACTCGTCCATATGCTTGGTAACGGTGCTTTCTGCGCGCTGCAGTTCGCTGATGATCCAGCGATCCGCCAGGGACAGATCCACGTCGCCACCGCTCTGACCGCAGTCTTCGCCTTCGGTGTTCATCTGCACGTAGCGGGCAGCGTTCCAGATCTTGTTACAGAAGTTACGGTAGCCTTCCAGACGCTTCATATCCCAGTTGATATCGCGGCCGGTGGAGGCCAGCGCTGCCAGGGTGAAACGCAGGGCGTCGGTACCGTGTGCGGCGATCCCTTCCGGGAACTGCTTCTCGGTACGCTTGCCGATCTTTTCGGCCAGCTGCGGCTGCATCATGTTGCCGGTACGTTTTTCCAGCAGTTCCGGCAGGCCGATACCGTCGATCATATCCAGCGGGTCGAGCACGTTGCCCTTGGACTTGGACATCTTGTCGCCGCTTTCGTCGCGGATCAGGCCGGTAACGTACACGTTCTTGAACGGTACCTGCGGCTTGCCATCCTCGTCTTTCATGAAGTGCAGCGTGAACATGATCATGCGTGCAACCCAGAAGAAGATGATGTCGAAGCCGGTGACCAGCGTATCGGACGGGTGGAATGTCTTCAGGCGGTCGGTGTTTTCCGGCCAGCCCAGGGTGCCGAAGGTCCACAGTGCAGAGCTGAACCAGGTGTCGAGGACGTCATCGTCCTGACGCAGTTCAAGCTCCAGGTCCAGGCCGTATTTTTCGCGGGCCGCTTCGGCGGAGGCGGCGACGTAGACGTTGCCGGCATCGTCATAGAACGCCGGAATACGGTGACCCCACCAGAGCTGACGGGAGATACACCAGTCCTGGATATCGCGCATCCAGGCGAAGTACATGTTTTCGTACTGTTTGGGGACGAACTTGATATCGCCATCCTCAACCGCCTTGATCGCAGGCTTGGCCAGGGTCTTGGCATCGCAGAACCACTGGTCGGTCAGCATCGGCTCGATCACCACGCCGCCACGGTCGCCGTAGGGCACGGTCATATCGTTTTCGTCGATCTTGACCAGCAGACCCGCTTCTTCCATATCGGCAACGACCTGTTTGCGCGCCGCGAAGCGCTCCATACCGTGGTATTTTTCCGGCAGGCTCGGGTCCAGTTCGTTGTTGACGGTGCCGTCGAAGTTGAACACCTGGGCTTCGTCGCGGATATCGGCGTTCAGGGTCAGCACGTTGATCATCGGCAGCTGCTGACGCTGACCTACCTGGTAGTCGTTGAAGTCGTGCGCCGGGGTGATCTTCACGCAGCCGGTGCCTTTCTCCATGCTGGCGTGCTCATCGGCCACGATGGGGATGCGGCGGCCGGTCAGCGGCAGCTCGATGAACTTGCCGACCAGGTTGTCGTAACGCTCATCTTCCGGGTTAACCGCAACGCCGGTATCACCGAGCAGGGTTTCCGGACGGGTGGTACCGACAACGATGTAGTCCAGGCCATCTTTGGTCTTTTCGCCATCGGCCAGCGGGTAGCGCAGGTACCACATCTTGCCTTTGACTTCGCGGTTCTCCACTTCCAGGTCGGAGATGGCGGTGTGCAGTTTCGGATCCCAGTTGACCAGGCGCTTGCCGCGGTAGATCAGACCTTCATCGTGCAGGCGGATAAACACTTCCTGCACCGCGTGGTAGAAACCGGAGTCCATGGTGAAACGTTCGGTGGGCCAGTCGACCGAGTTACCCAGGCGACGCATCTGACCGGTGATGGTGCCACCGGACTGATCCTTCCACTCCCAGACCTTTTCGATAAACGCATCGCGGCCCAGGTCGTAGCGGCTCTCGCCGGTTTCTGCGGCCAGCTTGCGCTCTACCACCATCTGGGTGGCGATACCGGCGTGGTCGGTACCGACCTGCCACAGGGTGTTGCGGCCCTGCATACGACGGTAGCGGACCAGAGAATCCATGATAGTGTGCTGGAAGGCGTGACCCATGTGCAGGCTGCCGGTGACGTTGGGCGGCGGGATCATGATGCTGTAGGCGTCGCCTTCACCGGAGGGCGCGAAGTAGCCCTTCTCTTCCCAGGTCTGGTACCAGGATTTTTCAATCTCGTGTGGCTGGTAAGTCTTGTCCATTGGGTCCGTATCTCTGATCGTTTTGGCCGCTCGGATGGCTGTCTGACGCGGGCTGGGCGTAACTGATCGCGCTACTGTAAAGTGCACACTGTCAGGCCTTTGGAGCACCGGGCGTCGGCAACTTGGTCGAAACCGGGCATTATACAGTCTGGGAGAGGTCGATTACAGGGCCGTGACCCGGCTTGAAGCGGGCACAGAGCATCGCGAAAATGGGACCTAAACAGTTCAGAAACGGAAGCCGCTGATGGATCAGGCCGAGCCTGGAATAGAACAGGGTGCAACAACACGACTGCTCGGTGAGTGGACGCTGTCGCGGCACGCCCAGATCAAGCGCCTGCTGGCTCAGTCTCCGGCGCCAGAGGGCGATCTCTGTCTGAAACAGATCAGCGCCCTGGATACCGCCGGGGCGACGCTGCTGATCCGCTGGCTGGGTGTGGAGCGGCTGCAGCAGATCATCAGCAGCGATGCCGAGCTGCAGCCGGAGCGCAAGGCGCTGCTGGAAACCCTGACCCGCGCCATGGGGCGCGAGCCGGCTGCGCGACAAAAATCTCCTAATGCACTGATTCAGGCGCTGGAGCTGTTGGGGCAGCAAACCGAGACACTGGCGCGGCATTTCTGGCAGCTGAGCGGCTTTGTCGGTTACGTGCTGCAGACGCTGGCCACAGTGCTGCCGCGACCCTCACGCTGGCGCATGACGGCGCTGGTGAACCAGATTCATCAGACCGGTCTCAATGCGGTGCCGATTGTGGCGCTACTGACCTTCCTGGTCGGCGCGGTGGTCGCCTTTCTTGGCGCCACGGTGCTGGGCGAATTTGGCGCTGAGATCTATACCGTTAACCTGGTGGCTTACTCCTTCCTGCGCGAGTTCGGCGTGATCCTGGCGTCTATCCTGCTTGCCGGGCGCACTGCCAGCGCCTTTACCGCCCAGATCGGTTCCATGAATGCCAATGAAGAGCTCGACGCCCTGCGAACCCTGGGACTCAGTCCCATCGAACTGCTGGTGGTCCCCAGGGTGCTGGCGCTGCTGATTACGCTGCCGCTGCTGACCTTCGTGGCAGTGGTCTCGGGACTGGTGGGAGGCGCCCTGGTGTCGGTGGTTTCGCTGGATATCGCCCTGAGCCAGTATCTGTCGATTCTCGCCGATGTGCCGCTGAAGCATTACTTGGTCGGTATGGTGAAAGCCCCGGTGTTTGCCTTTGTTATCGCAGTGATTGGCTGCATGGAGGGGTTCCGGGTCAGCGGCAGCGCTGAGTCCGTGGGGCAGCACACCACCTCCAGCGTGGTGCAGTCGATCTTTATGGTGATCCTGCTTGATGCGGTGGCGGCGCTATTCTTCATGGAGATGGGCTGGTGATGGACGAAGCCATTATTGAGGTGCGCGGCCTGAGTAACCGCTTCGGCGATAACTCGGTGCACGAGGATCTGGATCTGGATCTTTATCGCGGTGAAATCCTGGGGGTTGTGGGTGGCTCGGGTACTGGCAAGTCGGTGCTGCTGCGCTCCATCGTCGGTCTGAACCGACCCAGCGGCGGGGAGGTCAGACTGTTCGGTCAGAATCTGCTGGCACTGCCGGTGGAAGAGCGTTCACGACTCGAACAGCGCCTTGGCGTGCTGTTTCAGGGTGGGGCGCTGTTCAGTTCACTGACGGTGCGGGAAAACGTCGCGCTGCCGCTGATTGAGCATGCGGGCCTTAGCCGTGACGATGCCGAGGAGCTGGCCGAGGTGAAACTGGCGCTGTCGGGTCTGGCGCCCCATGCCGGTGATCTTTATCCCGCATCGCTGTCCGGCGGCATGATCAAGCGTGCGTCGCTGGCGCGATCCCTGGCGATGGACCCGGATGTACTGTTTCTTGATGAGCCCACGGCGGGGCTCGATCCCATCGGCGCATCCGATTTCGATCAGCTGCTGCTGACGCTGCGCAATGCGCTGGGGCTCACCGTGTTTATGGTGACCCACGACCTGGATTCGCTCTGGACCGTGTGTGACCGAATCGCCGTGCTGTCGCAGAAACGGGTGCTGGTGGCGGATGCGCCGGAGCGGGTGGCGGAATACCCGGACGACTGGATACAAAGCTATTTCAAAGGTCCCCGTGGCAGGGCCGCCCATCGAGCAGTGAAAAGTGGTTCGGTGAATAATAGTGCGGTGCAAAGGAGCTGATATGGAAACGCGCGTACATCATGTAGTGGTCGGCCTGTTTACGCTGGTGGCGTTATTGGCGGCGCTGGGCTTTGGCGTCTGGCTGGTGAACTCCGGCAAGCAGGAGGAGACCCTCAGCTACCGGGTGGTGTTCAACGAGGCGGTCAGCGGCCTTAGCGTGGGCAGCCAGGTGAAGTACAGCGGGCTGCGCGTGGGCGAGGTGCGACAGCTGGCGCTGGATCCTGCCGATCCACGCCGCGTGCTGGCCGATATCGAGGTTAACGCCACCACACCGATCAATCAGGGTACCGTCGCTAAACTGGCAATCGCCAATATCACCGGCTCCGCCAACATCCTGTTGACCACCGATAACCCCAAGGCGCCGCCGTTGGAGAGGCACGAGGATGAGTTACCGATCATCCAGGCGGAGCCTTCCGCCTTTGGCTCGTTGATCGGTAACAGCGAAACCCTGTTCGCCAATGTCAACGAGCTGGTGGAGCAGGGCGCCAAGCTGCTCTCGCCGGATAATATCGAGCGTATTGGCCTGATTATCCACAACCTGGAACGGGTATCCTCCGATCTGGCGGATTCGCGCAGTGACGTTTCGACCAGCCTGAATGAGCTGACCCTGGCCGCGCAGGAAGCGCAGCGGGTGATGCTCGATGCCCGTGAATTGATGGGCCATGCCGATGAACTGCTGGTTTCCCGCGGTGGGCCCATGTTCGATGAGGGGCAGAAGGCGATGCGTTCGCTGGCCAGCAGTAGCGAACAGCTGGAGGGACTGCTGAGCCGCAATGCTACTCAGCTGGATCAAGGCTTTCAGGGCGTCGCCGAGATCGGTCCTGTGATGCGCGAGCTGCAGCGTAGCCTGGGCACGCTGAACCGTATCCTGTCGCGGCTGGAAGAGGACCCGGCGGGCTACCTGACCGGACAGGCTCCGGCCAATGAATTTACCCCTTAAGAGGCAGAGCATGTTGCGATCTGAGGCGCCGAAAAAAGTGAATAAGGGATTAGTGCTTGGGCTCTGCCTGGTGGTTATCTCTGCCATGGGCGGCTGTAGTCTGCTTCCGGAGTCCGATCCGGTACAGAGCTGGACGCTGCAGCCGGCCGCCAAGCAGGATCTTGGTCCCGTTGAACTCTCTGATCTACGTGTGTTGCGACCCCAGGCACAGGATCTGCTCAGCGGTCGTTACCTGCTGGTGGTCCCTGAGGAGCAGCCGGTCAGCGTGTACAAGGGCAACCGCTGGAGCGCCAATGTGCCGACACTCTGGCGCGATTACCTGGTCCATGCGCTGCAAAGCGACAGCCGCTTTGCCCATATCAGCAGCGACAGCGCGAGAATCGATGCCCGCTATGAACTGGTCAGCCGGCTGGATGCGTTTCAGAGCGAGTATCGTGATGGTGAACCGGTGGCGGTGATGCGCGGCTATCTGCAACTGATCGACAGCGATAGCCGTGCGTTGATTGCCGAGCGCGCCATCGAGTTGGACAAGCCGGCCGCGGGCACCGCGGTCAGCGCCGTTGTGGATGCGTTTTCTGCGTTGATGGCGGATGCCGGTGAAGAGATCAAAACCTGGCTACTGCGGGTGACGCCGAAGGACTGAGCGTTACCTAAGCAACGTAAGCAACGTAAGCAACGTAAGTAACGTAAGCAACCGGGCCCAGCTTATTCGCTTTGCAGCGCGATAACCGGGTCGAGTCGCGCCGCCTGGCTGGCCGGAATAACGCCGGCCAAAAGACCGACCAGGGCGGAGAGCCCCAGCGCCAGGAGTAAAAACAGCGGGCTGATCTGTATCGGCAGTGCCGGGATCGCCAGCGTCAGTGCGGTCAGCAGCAACCCCGACAGCAGCATGCCTACCAGGCCGCCGGCCAGCGACAGCAGGGTCGCCTCGGCCAGAAACAGCAGCAGTACCTGCCGGCGGGTGGCGCCGATGGCGCGCAGCAGACCGATCTCGCCGTGGCGTTCGCGCACCGTGGTGACCATGATCGTCAATATGCCTATGGCGCCCACCAGCAGTGAAATCCCGCCCAAACCGCCGATCGCCAGCTTGAGAATGCCGAGAATCCGGTCCAGGCTGGCGAGCATCTCGTCCTGGGTGATGATGGTGAAATCCTCTGCGCCGTGTCGGGCGATCAGCCGGTTGCGTATCCGTTCGGCCATCGCCTCGGCGCTTGTGCCGGGCTGGTAGGTGATATCCACCTCCATCAGACCGGTGCGGTTAAACAGACTTAGGGCGCGGTCGATGGGGATGTAGACGATATCGTCCAGGTCGAAGCCGAGCATCTGTCCCTTCTCTTCCATCACGCCCACCACGCGATAGCGCTCACCACCGACGCGGATAAACCTGCCCAGGGGATTTTCGGTGCCAAATAGCTCGTTACGCACCTTGTGGCCAACCACGGCAAAGGGCTGTGAATAACCGGCGCTGGGTGGCAGAAAACTGCCCAGCGCCACGCGGAACAGCCAGGCATCGGCCGCCTCCGATCCGGTGCCGAGAATATCGGTATGTCTGACCCGTTTGCCGTACTCGATGGCGCCGGCGCCCTGGACCACCGGCACCACATGGATAGCGTAGGGCAGGTTGCGCAGGCTGTTGGCATCCTCAATGCTTAGCGGGCGCGTGCTGGAGAGCAGTCCGCCGATTCCGCCGGTCTGGTTTTTGCCGGGGCTTACGGCCACGATGCGGCTGCCGAACTGGGAGAAGTTCTCCAGCACGTAGAGGCGCAGTCCTTCGCCGAGGGTGGTCAGCAGCATCACGGCAGCGATACCGATGGCGATGCCGAGGATGGTCAGCGCCGAGCGCATGCGCCCCGAGTGAAGGTTGCTAAGCGTGAGGCGAAGATAGTCGCGGCTAAGCATGGCCGATCTCCCCGTGCAGCGCTTCCACCGGTGGCAGGCGGGCGGCGCGGCTGGCGGGCAGCCAGGCAAACAGGGCGGCAACGCCCAGTGCAATCGAGAGCGCACCGAGCAGCGCCCAGAGCGGTACTGAGACAGGGAACTGAGGCCAGAGGCTGTGGCCGAGCCAGAGCAGGGCGTAGCCGCTACCGATGCCGATCAGGGCGCCGAGCAGTGCCAGCAGCATCGCCTCGCTGAGAAACAGCAGGCGGATGTCGCCTCGGCTGGCGCCCAGGGCCTTCAGCAGGCCGATCTCGGCGGTGCGCTGGCTGACGCTGATCAGGGTGATGTTCATGATCAGGATACCGGCCACCACCAGGCTGATCGCTGCGATGGCGCCGACGCTCAATGTCAGTAACTTCAAGATATCGTCGAAGGCGCCGAGCAGAGCATCCTGGGTGATCAGGGTAACATCGCGTTCGCCGCCATGACGTTTCTGCATCAGATCGAGAATTTCGCTGCGGGCCTGCTGCATGGAGCTGCCGGGGCGAACCTTCAGGAACACGCGGAACATCCCCTGCACATTGAAGATCTGCTGTGCCGAGGCCACGGGGATAATCAACTGATCGCTGACATCCATGCCGAGGGACTGGCCGCGGTCCTCGATAATGCCTATCACGCGAAAACGGCGCTCACCTATTCTCAGCCACTGACCCAGCGCCTGGGCGCTGCCAAACAGGTCGGTCTTGGCTTTCGGGCCGATCAGGCAGACCGCCTCGGCACGCTCCAGCGGTATCAACGGCAGGGAGCGTCCCTGCTTCAAGGTCAGTTTACGGATCTCGAAGAAACGTGCGCTGGTGCCCAGGGTCATCACCTCGCGGTTGCGGCCGGCATAGACCACCTGGGCGTTGCCGGCGATCAGCGGCGCCACCAGCGAGATGCTGCTGAGGCGTTCCAGCGCCGCCACATCGGCCAGCGTGATATCGCGACTGCCTTCCCCGGTCAGTGGCGGCAGGCCGCCGGTGGTCTCCTTGCGTCCGGGCAGCATAATCAGTGTGTCCTGACCCAGCAGGGAGAACTCCTCCAGCACAAAGCGGCGGGCGCCCTCGCCAAGGCCAGTCAGCAGCAGCACGGCGGCGACGCCCACGGCGGTGGCCAGCAGGATCATCAGGGTACGAAACCACTGGCGTGTCAGCAGGCGCAGGTTAAAGCTCAGCAGGTCAGCGCTGCGCATCGTCGCTACCTTTTCGAGCTTTTCGACCTGTCCGACCTTCGCGACTTTTGGCGTCGAGGTTCTCCCCGGTCAGCCTGCCATCCTGCATCCACAGCCTGCGGTGGGCGCGCTCGCCGATCTTGGGATCATGGGTGACCACCAGCAGGGTGATGCCCTCGCCGTTGAGCTCCTCCAGCAGTTCGATCACCTCGTTGCTGGAGTGGCTGTCCAGGTTGCCGGTGGGTTCGTCCGCCAGCAGCAGCGCGGGTTTACGGATCACGGCCCGGGCGATGGCCACCCGCTGGCGCTGGCCACCTGATAGCTGGTGAGGCAGGTGCAGGGCGTGTTTTTCCAGTCCCAGACGCTGCAGCAGCTCATCGATCAGCGGGCGACGCCGTTTCGGTGGGGTGCCATTCAGTACTAGTGGCAGCTCGATATTTTCGCGGGCGTTGAGCCGGTCGATCAGGTGATAGGCCTGGAACACGAAACCGATGCGCTGGTTACGCAGGGCGGCACGCTGCTCCTCGTTAAGTAGGCTAACTTGCTGCTCCTCAAGCCAGTACTCGCCGCTATCGGGCGTATCCAGCAATCCAAGCATATTCAGCAGCGTGGATTTCCCGGAGCCGGAAGGCCCCATCACCGAGAGGTAATCGCCGGCGGCGATGGCAAGATCCATATGATCCAGGGCATGCACGCTTTCGCCGCCCAGGTGATAGGTTTTGCACAGCTGCTCCAGCCTGATCATTCCGCGCGGACCTTGCCTTCAACTTGGGCACCTTCGACCGCGCCCTCGATATCGAGCCGGGAAAGGATTTGATCCCCTGCTTCGAGGCCGGAGGTAATAGAAGTCCAGGTCCAGTTTGCGGCGCCGGTGGTAATGGCGACCTTCTCAAGCGTTGAGCTGTTCGGGTTAAAGCGCAGAACATAACTGCCTTCCAGCAGTGTCTCGGTGGGGATGCGCAGCTGATCGGCATGTTGCTCGATGATCACCTCCACATCGGCGCTGTAGCCCACCAGTAAGCGGGTGGTTGCAGGGACGGGTGTGAAGTAGACATCCACATCCACGGTGCGGGCCTGTTTCTCCAGCTCCGATACAAACGGCGCGATGCGGGTCAGGGTGCCGTTGAAGCTCTCGCCTCTGAAGGCATCCAGGGTGATGCGCGCACTCTGGCCGGGTGCGAGGTGGGCCGCTTCCACCTCATCGATAGGGGCGCGCACGTAAAGGCAGCTGTCATCGATTAGATCGACGGCGGGTGGTGTCGCCACGCCGGGAGGGGAAGGTGTGGTGTATTCGCCGGGCTCGCCATTGATCTCGGCAATAATGCCGGCAAAGGGGGCGCGTAGCTGGCGTTTTTCCAGCTGAGCGGAATAGAGGGCGAGCTGGGCTTGAGACTGGGCAATGGCCACCTGGGCTCGTTCACAGTCGAGGGCGCTGGTGCGCGCTTCGGTGCTTAGCCGGTCCAACTGTTCGGCGGAAACCAGTTTGCGGGCGGCAAGGGATTGGGAGCGTTTTAGCTCGCGCTGGGTGAGATCGGCGTTGAGGCAGGATCGCTGCTGTTCCAGTTGTGCCGCTTCAAGATCGGCCCTGGATTGAGCGACCAGTGCCTGCTGCTCATCGTCGTGGAGCTGTAGCAGCAGTTGCCCGGTTTTGACCCGATCGCCTTCGTCCACCAGCAGCTGTTCCACACGACCGCCAAGAGGAACGGCAAGGCGGGAACGCTGGCAGGCGCGAATACTGCCGGCACGGCTGTTGGCGGCAATCACCTCGACCGGGCCGCGCTCGACCTGGATCAGTGTGACGGCAATGGGTTGAGGGCGGGAGAAATACCAGATCGCTGCCGTAAGCGGCAGCAGTATCGCCAGAAGTATCAGTGCTCGTTTCACCGGGGTCTTTTCCTGTCCCTTGCTTCACTCTCAGTATAGAGCGCTGAGAGCAGGCGTCAGGGCAGGAAAAGAGCCGTGCGGTGATAACGGTCAAATGCCTGGTTTCAGTCCCAGCTGGCGCTGCCAGAGACGCTCAACACCCGGTGGACGGGTGGCGCTGTAAACGGCCTTTGGCTCGCCCCTGTTCAGCGCCCAGAGCTGGTTGCCGAAGTCGTAGTGCCACCACTCGCTGGGCAGGTTGGTAAAGCCCACCGCGGTCATCACGTTGTAGAGGATACGGCGGTTGGTGCGGGCTTCCTCGTTACTGCAGCTGTCACCCTGTTCCTCAAGCGCGGCGCTCCAGGAGAGCGGGCTGGCCTCATCGAACAGGGTGCCCATATCCAGCAGGTGGCCATCGGTATCGCTGAGGGTGACATCCACGGAACCACCGGTCAGATGCGGACTCGGCGCCACGGGATCGGCACTGGGTGGAGAGACCAGGGTGCGGGCAAAGGCGTATTGCTCCTCGGCGCTGAGCTCGGGCTTGGCGTGCTGGATCAGGTTGTTCAGGGTATCGAACAGGTACTGCTGGACGATAAACGGCCGCCAGCCGTCCAGCACCACCAGCCGCAGCCCCTCAGGCAGCAGGCGGTTCGCTTCGATCAGGCGATCGAAGACGCTGCGGCGCACGAAGCACTCATCCATGGCGTTGGGCACGCCCATCTTGTAGTAAGCCGGGTAGGTGGTGATCACCGGGCTCAGGCTCAGCGGCAGCAGCGGTTCCTGGTTTTCTTCCAGTGGCATGGCGCGCAGGCTCTCCCAGTCCGGCATCGGAATGGACGGAATCACCTGGTCTATCGGTGCAGCATTGTCTGCTTGAAGCGGTGTTGTAGCGTTGTCTGTCATGGTTATCCCAGCAGCTCTGGCAGGAACAGAGTAATTTGAGGCAGTAAAATCAGCAGGATCAGGGTACACAGGGCCACCAGTACAAAGGGCCAGATCGCGCGGAACATGACGCTCAGATCCAGTTTGCTCACCGCCGCGGCGACGAATACGCAGGCGCCCATGGGCGGCGTGATCAGCGCGATGGTGATGTTCATGGTGACGATAATCCCCAGGTGAACCGGATCCACACCCGCCTGCATCGCTACCGGCAGGAATACCGGTGTCAGCAGCATCAGCGCGGAAACCTCTTCCATCAGCATGCCGGTGACAAAGGTGATCAGGCTGAGCAGCAGCAGGGTGATGATCGGGCTGTCGGAGAAGGGCGCCAGCAGCACCGAGAACTCGCTCGGCACCTGGGCAAACGCCAGCAGCCAGCTCACCACCGCAGACGCGGCAATAATCAGGAATATAGCGCAGGAAAGCCGGGTGGTTTCGCAAACCGCGGATTTAATCCCCTGCCAGTCCAGATGACGGCTGAACAGGCCGGCGGCAACGGCGTAGGCCACGATCAGCGCACCGGATTCGGTGGGGGTCACAAAACCGAACACGATACCGGCGACGATAATAAACGGCGCCATCAGCGCGGGAGCGGCCTGGAACAGTGCGACGGTCACACCCCTGAGCGTAGGACGGGTGCCGGTCACCGCCAGCTGCGCCTTGCGGGCATAGGCCCAGTTCATGATCATGAAGGCAACGCCGAGGATCAGGCCCGGAATTACGCCGGCGAGGAACAGATCACCCACCGAGGTATTGGTCAGTGAGGCGTACAGAATCATGAAAATGCTGGGCGGAATAATCGGTCCGATCAGCGAGCTACCGGCGGTAAGGCCCGCCGCGTAGGCGGTGGAGTAGCCCTCTTTCTTCATTGCCGGAACCAGCAGCGAGCCCAGCGCGGAGGTATCCGCTACCGCCGAGCCGTTAACGCCGGCGAAGAACACGCTGGAAACCACGTTGACGTAGCCGAGTCCACCGCGCAGGTGGCCCACCAGCGCCTTGGCCAGGTCGATCAGGCGCGGGGTCAGACCGGCGCTGTTCATCAGGTTACCGGCCAGGATAAACAGCGGAATCGCCATCAGCGAAAATACGTCGATGCCGGCGAACAGCTGTTGCGGCAGCATGCGCGGCAGCAGCGACAGATCGACGAAAAAGAAACCGACCACCGCAGCCAGCAGCAGACAGACAAACAGGGGCAGCCCCAGTAGAACGTTGGCGACAAACGCCGCCAGCATCGAAGCTAGCATCATGGATCAGTTCTCAGTTGAGTGCGCGGTATGGGTCACGGGGCCGCGGAGCAGCGTCAGCAGGCAGAGTGCGCCAAAACCGATGGGTAGACTCAGCAGAGGGATACTCTTGCTGATGCCAAGTCCCGGTGTCATGAAACGTTGGATGGAGATCGCGTAGCGGGCGCTGACCCAGGCGATAAAACCGGTCAGCAACAGGACAACCAGCCAGTGATAGAGCGCCAGCAACTGGCCCCAGCGGCCGGTGGCGAAGCGGTTGATGATATTGACCCGCATGTGCTCATCGCGCAGATAGACGGTGCCGGCGCAGAGCATGACGCTGGCTATCACCAGGTAGCGGGCAAGCTCATCCATCCAGATCGGCGATGCATTAAGCAAGTAACGCGCAAAGACGCCGTAGAGCAGTATCGCCAGGTTGATGACCAGCAGAGAGCAGGCCAGCAGCAACAGCCCCTGGGACAGACGCGTGCGCAGTGTTTCGATCATAAGCTAAGGTCTCGAGGTGGGTACCCCGGCATTCAGACTGAAGTACCCACGCGTTCTGGTTATTGCGCCAGACCGGCATCCTTCAGAGCGCTGTCGATCCATTTCTGGTCGATGTTCTGCTCTTTCAGCCATTCGATGTAGGAGGGCTGACCGATCTGCTGGAATTCAGCCAGTTCTGCTTCGGTCGGCTTGTACACTTCCATACCCTGTTCTTCCAGGAACTTCACGCGTGACTCGACCTGAGATTCCACCGCTTCACGGTTGATCTCGTTGGCTTCAACCACGGCTTCCTGCAGCGCTTTGCGATCTTCTTCGGACAGGCTGTCGATCAGCTCGCCGTTACCGATCAGGAACTGGTCGGAGTACTGGATATCAGCCAGGGTCAGGTACTTCTGCACCTCAAACAGGCTGCCGAGGATGATGTACATCGGCGGGTTCATCTGGCCATCGGCCACACCGGTGCGCAGCGCCATGTAAACCTCGGTCCAGGGGATCGGGGTGCCGGAAGCGCCGAAGGATTCGAACAGGGCTACCTGGCTCTTGTCCATGGCTCGGAAGCGCAGGCCGTCGAAGTCGGCCGGCGAGTGGATCGGACGCTCGTTGTTGGTGAACGCCAGGAAACCGCCCTCTTCAACCACCGCCAGGATGCGGGCGCCGGTACGGTTGTAGAACTCTTCCTGGGAGGCTTTCCAGTATTCACCGTTGTCGAAGAAATCACGGGCACTGTCGAAACCATCAAACATGAACGGAATCGCGCTGACAAAGATCTCCGGGAACTGCGGAGAGACGCCGCCGAAAGAGGCGATGTTCAGGCTGGGGGTGTTCATGACCTGTTCCATCCGCTCCTGCTCTTCACCCAGCATGCTGTTGGGGTAGAGTTTCAGCTCCAGCTCGCCGCCGGTTTTCTCTTCAACCAGCTTCTTCAGGTTGGAGGCGAACAGGTGAACGGCGTTCTTTTCCGCGTCGGGCGCGCCGTTGTAGCTCAGGTTGATGGTCTGCGCCTGCAGGCTGCAGGCAGTAGCCAGGCCAGCACCGAGAACCAGGCCTTTCAGCAGGCTCAGGGGCTTCTTGATGAAACGCTGTGAGGTCATGATCTCTCCCTAGTATTGTTGTCAGTAACCTGAGGGTCACAGTATCCGTTGCGTTGTTGACCTTTCAATGGGGTTTGTGTTGCTTTTAAGTCAACGAAGATGGGGCGAAACGTCGCTATTCAGAAACTGAGTATGACGTTTCAGGTGATCCAGCAGCGCCTGGGCCGGCAATGTCAGATCGCGGCCAGCGATACTGAGCACACGGGCCCGGGCATTGGCGAGTACTCCATCCTGCATCGGCAGTGCCTTGATAATGCCCGCCTCGATCTCGGAGCTGACGGTGAGCGCGGGCATGAAGGTGATACCGATGCCGGCGGAGACAAAGCTCTTCAACACCGATACCGAGTTGGTCTTCAGGTGCGGTTCCAGGCGCAGATGATTGCTCTCCTGGGCCAGGTTGACCAGCCGTCCCATGCCGGTGGTGCTGTCGATCAGTGCCAGCGGATAGTCGGCGATCTCGTTCAGCGCGAGCGGAGTGTCCCGGCTACTTAGCGGATGCTGGGCCGGAACGATCAGATCCAGCGGATGCAGGGTCTCTACATGGTTATGCAGCTTGGGGTTCGGCGCCGAGGCGTAGGTGACCGCAAAGTCGATCTGGTTGTCTTCCAAAAGCTGTACGGCATTCAGTGCGCCGGCCATCTGGATACTCAACCGTATACCCGGGTAGGCAGCGAGAAAGCTCTGCAGCGAGGAGGAGATCAGGTCGGTGATAAAGCCCTCGCCCAACGCGATGCTTATCTGACCACGCTGCAGCTCCTTCAGATCGTGGATCCGTGACAGCGCCGCCGCCTCGTTGGCGCGCATCTGCCGGTAGTAGACGAGCAGCTCGTTGCCCGCTTCGGTCAGCGGTGCCTGGCTGTTGCTGCGATCCCAGACCGGCATCTCCACGGCCTGTTCCAGCTGGCTGATCAGCCGACTGACGGAGGCGGGATCGACGCCAAGACGCGCGGCCGCCTTACGTAGACTGCCGGAGCGCGACAGGGCATTGAGGTACTCAAGAGCACGAGGGTTAAGTTGGCGCATGGGTGGGGCTTGTTCGCAGCTTTACTGGCGTTGACGCATATCGTTGCGGTGCAGCTCGATGCCCTGGTCGCGGCAGCGCTGGTAGTTAAGACGGGTCGCGCCGAGCACCTCTGCGTCCTGCACCACGATCTCGACAATGCGTTCAAAGGCGAAGGCATCCTCGGGCAGCTGCAGGGCCAGGTTGATAAATACCTCCTGATGATCCGGGCGCTGCTCGCCACAGCCGATCTCTATCGGTGCGGACGGGGTTTTGCCAAGAATCACATGGGGTATAAAGGCATCGGCGCGGAACGACCAGAGGTGGGTGTCGAGACGCTCCACCTCGGTCTCGTCCGAGACATGAATATAGATCCGCTTGCCCAGGGCAAGCACCTTCTCGCAGAGCCGGCAGAGGAACTGCTCACGGCTGTCCCGGTCGGCTTCTGCGAGGATGTAGTAGTCGGCGCGACTCATCGGATCGTTTTCAGTCTCAGTCTTCAGCCAGGTCTTTCTGCTCTGACAGATCCAGCAGGTACTGGCTCAGCAGTGGTACGCAGCGACCGGTAGCGCCTTTCGCCTTGCCGCTGTTCCAGGCTACACCGGCGATATCCAGGTGTGCCCAGCGGTACTCGGTGGTAAAGCGGGACAGGAAGCAGGCGGCGGTGATGGTGCCTGCCGGACGACCACCGATGTTGGCGATATCGGCAAAGTTGGAATCCAGCTGCTCCTGGAACTCGTCCCAGAGCGGCAGCTGCCAGGCGCGATCGGCAGCGTAGTCGCCGGCATCCAGCAGGGATTCGGCCAGATCGTCATCGTTACTCAAAAGGCCGGTAGCCTGATGGCCCAGGGCGATAATGCAGGCGCCGGTCAGGGTGGCGATATCGACTACGCTCTGCGGCTCGTAGCGGCCCACGTAGGTCAGGGCGTCGCAGAGTACCAGGCGGCCTTCTGCATCGGTGTTCAGAATCTCAACGGTCTGGCCGGACATGGTGGTGACGATATCACCCGGCTTGGTGGCCTTGCTGCCCGGCATGTTTTCGGCGGCAGCGATCACGCCGACCACGTTAATCGACAGGTGCATCTCGGCTACCGCTTCCATGGCACCGAGTACGCTGGCGGCACCGCCCATGTCGTACTTCATCTCGTCCATGGCCGCGCCCGGCTTCAGGCTGATGCCGCCGGTATCAAAGGTGATGCCCTTGCCGACCAGGGCATGGGGCTTCTCGTTGGCGTCGTCGGCGCCGGTGTAGCGCATGACGATCAGCTTGGAGGGTTCGGCGCTGCCGCGGCCGACGGACAGCAGGGAGCCCATGCCCAGCTCTTCCATCTGTGCTTCATCGAGCACTTCGACTTCGATGCTTTCGTAGGTTTCCGCCAGGGCGATGGCGCGCTCAGCCAGGTAGCTCGGTGTGCAGATATTGCCCGGCAGGTTCGCCACTTCGCGGGCGCTGTTGACGCCGTTGGCGATGGATACGCCGTCGAGCAGAGCGCCTTCACCCAGCTCGGTATCATCTTCTGACAATACCAGCGCGACCTTCTCCAGCTTGATCGGGTCCGCTTTTTTGCTCTTGGTGGCGTCGTACTGGTACAGCTCGGCGGTGATCCACTCCACCAGTTGACGGGTCTGGCGGTAGGTGTCGTCCTGATCGGAGGCGAGGCCGTCCAGGGAGATCACCGCGCTGGCAACGCCGGCTTTCTTCAAGCCGCCGGTGAGCGCAGTGGCCAGTTTTCGGTAGTGACGGTCCTTACGCTCGTCTGCCTTGCCCAGACCGAGCACCATCACACGGCGTGCTTTCAGGCCCGGCAGCTTGAACAGGGTGATCAGTTCACCTGCCTTGCCGGTGATGTCGCCGTTCTCGACCAGCTCGCTGATGTAGCCGGAAGAGGCTTTATCCAGGGCTGCAGCCGACGGGGAGAGTTTGCCCTCCGCTTCAACACCGACGACGATACAATCGGTTTCCAGAGTTTCCACCGGGCCATTGACGATCTCGAAATCCATGACGACTCCATACAAGACATTGCAGACTGATTGCGGGATAATGCCCCGCCTATAAGGACGCTACGAATTAAGTCTATCGCTTCCTTCGTACTCGCCGCACTATACAGCGGTTAAGGGAAGCAGTGCCAGACTCGGCACTTTTTTAACCGCGGCAGGTCCATCCCGCCGAACACCATCCTTTCAGTATTCGCGACAGGGATTGAGTTTTGATCATTTTTCGTTATCTCTCCCGCGAGGTTTTGATCTCCACCACCGCAGTGACTGCGGTATTGCTGCTGATTATCACCAGCGCCCGGTTGATCAAGTATCTGACCGAGGCGGCCACCGGCAAGCTGGATGCAGACTTTGTGCTGCTGGTGCTGGCCTACCGTATTCCCGGATTCCTCGAACTTCTGCTGCCGCTGGGGCTGTTTCTCGGCATCCTGCTCGGCTTTGGTCGCCTTTACCTGGAAAGCGAGATGGTGGTGCTACGCGCCTGCGGCGTGAGCCACAAGCGCCTGGTGGTCTATGCGCTGGGGCCAGCCGTGCTGATCTCCGCTATCGTCGCGGGCATATCGCTGATGGTTGCGCCCTGGGGCGTCGGTGAGGCCAAAACCATTTTTGCCCAGCAGGATGCCCGCAGTGAGCTTGAGCTGCTGACACCGGGGCGTTTCCAGTCGCAGAGCAATGGGCGGCAGGTCACCTATGCCCAGAGTCTGGATCAGGAAAGTTCAGCGCTGCAGGAGGTTTTCATCGCCCAGCGCAACGAGGATGGCCATCCGATGCTGCTGGTGGCGCAAAGTGCGAGTCAAAGAAGCATTGATGGCCAGGGGCGCTTCCTGGTGCTTGAAAACGGCTACCGTGTGGATGGCCAGCCGGGTAAAGCGGATTACAGCATCACCCAGTATGGCGAGTACGGTATCCGCCTGCCGGAGGCGCAGGCGGCCGATATTAACGAGATTGAAGCCGTACCCACTCTGGATCTGTTCAACGCGACGGGGGCCGAGGAGCGCGCTCAGCTGCACTGGCGCCTGTCACTGCCGGTGCTGGCCTTTATCGTTACACTAATTGCGGTGCCGCTGTCGCGCACCAATCCGCGCCAGGGCCGTTTTGCCAAGCTGATTCCGTCGATCATTATCTACCTTCTCTATGTCACGCTGCTGACCGCAACCCGTTCCGCCATCGAGGATGAGAAAATCGGTGTCTGGGCGCTCTGGGGTATCCATCTGGGCTTCCTGGCATTGGCGGCGAACCTGATCTTTGCCGACCGCTTCTGGGAAGCGGTGTTCAGCCGCCTGCCTTCGCTGCCCAGTTTCCGCAAGCGCAAACCGGATTCAGAGGTTGATGCGGAGACGGGCCCAGAGAATAGGCCGGAGGGTGAAGCATGATTTTCGGACAACTGGATCGCTACATTGCCCGCCATGTGCTGTCAGCCATCGGCGTAGTGCTGCTGATTGTCGTCGGCCTGGATCTGCTGTCGGCCCTGATCGATGAACTGGAAGAACTCACCGAGCAGTACACCTTCGTCAAGATGCTTGGCTATCTGGCGATGACCACGCCGAAGCGAATCTACGAGATGCTGCCTCTGAGCGCGCTGGTCGGCTGTTTGATCGGTTTGGGTTCTCTGGCGAGTCAGTCCGAACTGACGGTGATGCGAGCCTCGGGGTTCTCTACCGCCCGTATCGTGCTGGCGGTGTTTAAGCCTGTGCTCCTGCTGATGGTGATCGAGCTGGCGCTGGGTCAGTATATCGCCCCGGTGAGCGAGCAGGTGGCGGTCAACAGCCGTGCCATCGCCAAGGCCAAGGATGGGGTGCTGGACGCCGAGGAGGGCGCCTGGCACCGCGAGGGTAACGAGTTCATCCACATCGCGGCGATTGAGCCCGGCGGCTCTATTCACGGGGTTACACGCTACGAATTTGATGACCAGCGCAAGTTACTGCGTTCCAGCTTTGCGCGTATTGGTGAGGCGACCGATGATGGCTGGATCCTGAAAGATGTGCGCGATACCCGCTTTGTCGATAACCGTACCGAAGCGGGTGAGGAGCCCGAGGAACACTGGAGTACCGGCCTGACTCCGAACCTGCTGTCGGTGATTATCGTCGAGCCTATGGATCTTTCGATTACCGGCCTGTCCAGCTATGCCGGGTATCTGGACGAGCAGGGGGTGAACTCCGATTCCTACCGCCTCGCGATGTGGGGCAAGCTGCTGCAGCCGCTTTCCATCGCGGCGCTGGTGTTGATCGGCGTATCCTTTATCTTTGGGCCGCTGCGTAATGTAACGGCGGGTCAACGGGTCATCGCAGGCGTGATCTGCGGTGTCTGCTTCAAGTTTGCCCAGGATATGCTCGGCCCCGCCAGCAGTGTGTTTGGTTTTGAGCCGCTGATGGCGGTGGCCACACCGATCGTACTCTGCTTTGTGGCAGGGTTCTGGCTGCTGCGCCGGGCAGGTTAGCCCGCGGCTGGCGGCTCGCCCGTTCAGGCGTCAGGTCAGATTTTCCCGCAGCCGGGTTGCACTGCCGAGCGCCGCGTCGAAATCGAAATTGTCCGCCTGTTTCAGCAGGCGGGCGACCGGGGCTGCCAGCGGTCCCGGCGGTGTGATCTCCGCCAGTCGCCGGGCCTTTTCAATGCTGTCGATATCACCCAACTCCAGAAGCTGGATAAGCTCGTCCAGGGTTGTCGCTACCTGTTTGTCATTGATCGCCAGCGTTTGCACCGTTTCCCGTGTCTCGCTCGCGCTGGCAGGTTGCGAATAGCTTCGCATCGCTTCGATAGCCTGTTCCAGAGACTGCCTGAAAGCGCTCAGCTGTGCCTCGGTTGGCAGCATGTTGCGGCGCAGGGAGGTCTCCAGGGTGCCGCTCTGTTGTTTCAGCTCGGCCAGCGCAAGGTTACCGGCGATCCCCTTCAGCGAGTGGGTAATCAGCGCTGCCTGTGACCTATCCTGCTTGGCGATGGCAACTTCTATGCGTTGCGCATCCTCACTGTGCTGCTCGATGAACTGATCGCAAAGATGTTTGAGCAGCTGCTCGTCGCCACCGAAGCGGCGCAGTGCCGATTGGGTATCGAAGGACACTGAGTTCTGGGGGCTCTCCGGGTTTATCTTCCAGCGGGCAAGGCATTCCCGCAAAGGGCCTATATCCAGCGGTTTGCCGAGCAGATCGTCCATGCCGGCCTCCTGCGCCTGCGCGAGACATTCGGCTTCATTGTGTGCCGTAAGGGCGATGATCGGCGTGCGGTCGCCAGTATCCCGGATTTTACGGCTTGTTTCGTAACCGTTGAGGCCGGGCATCTCGATATCCATCAGGATCAGGCTGAAGCTTTTTTCGTGGCTCAGACTGATCGCTTCCTCTCCGCTCTGGCAGTGGCTGGTTTTCAGACCCAGGCGTTCAATCATCCGACGCGCAATCAGGGCGTTTATGGCGTTGTCTTCTACCAGCAGAATATGCGGTGTTGTCGGTGCGGAAAACGCGGTGTCCAGAGCCGTGGCCAGGGCCCGTGCTGTTAGCAGGCTGCAACCTTCCGCTTTCCTGACGCTGCGCTCGGCGTTGAAGCGCTCCAGCTGCTCGGGTGACGCCACCAGCACCAGCGGATGGTCGTCGGTACAGTGATCGATCTCCTCGTCATTGCCCGAGGCAAACAGGTCGGCAATCGTGGCGTCGGCTTCAGTTTCTGTGCGGCCGATGCTATCCAGTGTCGGATAACCGAGCTGTCGGCACAGGGGAGCAAGTCGCCCCAGAGGGTCGATAAGACGCAGGTTTTGCTGTCGTACAACGGTTGGTGAGGTGGGCTGGAAAGGCAGCTCCAGCTGCAGGCTGAAACAGCTGCCTTCACCCTCCCGGCTGCTGACATCGATAACGCCACCCATGGTGTGAGCAAGGCGGTAGCAGATCGACAGGCCTAGCCCTGTGCCGCTGAACCGGCGTGTGGTGGAGCTGTCGCCCTGGGAAAATGGGGTGCCCAGGAGCGCCAGTTTGTCCGGGCTGATTCCCACGCCCTGGTCCGACACCGAAATCCTTAGCTGAAGTAGTTCTGCGCTGCGCTGCTCGCTGCTGACCGCCACCCTGATCCGGCCTCGGGAGCTGAACTTGATGGCATTGTTGGTCAGTTTCACCAGGATCTGGCGCAGTCGCAGAGGGTCGCCGATCAGCCGGTGGGTATCTTCGGCCAGGTTTTCCATCTCCAGAGTCAGTCCCTTGTCCTGCGTCTGCACCCATTCACCGTCGTAGACCGCCTGCAGCACCTCATCCAGGTCGAAACCGCTGTTGCGCAGCTGCAGCGTGCCTGCATCCAGGTCGGAGAAGTCGAGCACATCGTCGACCACTTCGAGCAGATTGTGAGCGGAAACGCGGATCTTATTGGCGTAATCCTTCTGCTTTGGCTCCAGCGGGGACTGCAGCAGCATATTGCTGAAGCCGAGCAGAGCGTTGAGTGGTGTGCGGATCTCGTGGCTCATGTTGGAGAGGAAGCTGGACTTCGCAGCAGCTGTGGCTTGAGCGTCGCGTAGCGCTTTCTCGCGGGCTTCTTCCAGTTGGCGGGTGGTGCTGATATCGCGGATTACACAGACGGCACGTCGCTGTGAGTCATCCTGCACCAGAGGACTGGCGATCAGGCTGACCGGAAAAACGGAGCCATCGTGACGGAGGAATTCAAAGTGCTGCTCTTTCTGCTCGCGGCTTTCGCCCAGATTGCTGAGCACAGGGTCTTCGGGCCAGTTGTCGAATCCTGCCATCACGCTTGGGTGCAGACTGCGGTTGAGGCACTCCTCCCGCTGGCGGCCGAGCAGACGGGCGGCGGCCTCGTTGATAAACAGGCAGATACCCTGGCCATCAATGACGTAAACGCCCTCATCCATACTGTCGGTGAGGTTTTTAAGGAAGTTCTTCTCCTCTTTGAGCGCCTGCTCAAGTGCCTTGGAACCAGTCAGGTCGGTCTGTATCGCAATGAATTCCACCGGGTCATTATTCTCATCGAAAATTGGCACGATGGTGGCCGAGACCCAGAAGCTGCTGCCGTCCTTCGCCCGGGAGTTGATCTCGCCACTCCAGACCTCGCCACGGTGTATCTGCTGATCCATCTGCTCGAAGAACTCGGCGGAATGGTAATCGGAGTGCACCAGGTCGTAGGTGCCCCCGAGAATCTCTTCACGGGCGTAGCCGGAGAGTTTGCAGAAGCGGTCGTTGACGTAGGTAATGATGCCGTTCGTATCGCTGATACTGACGATGGCATGCTCATCCAGGGCGAACTTCTGTCGCGCCAGCAGCTTCTGAACACGACTGTTGTCTTTGATCAGGCCGGCGAGCAATGAGGGGAGTGCGGCGGTGCTGATGTGGCTGTCGTCTGTGGTAGAAGTCGCCTCATGCAGCAGCTGGTTAACTGATGACTCCACCGTTTCTATCAATGCGGTCAGTTGGGAGCGTTCCTGCTCAAGCTGCTGGTTGGCAGCAAACAGCTCGGCGGCCTTGTTCTCCAGCAGTCGCTCCGCTTCTTTACGGGCCGCTCGCTCCCTGTCCAGGCGTCTTTGCCAGATAGCTTCGTCGGTCATATTGTCGTTGTGATGTAAAAGCTGGCTTTGTTATCGGCCGTTTCGCGGGAGCGTATGACCTCGACCTGGTAATCCTGTCCGAAATAATTCGCGGCTCCCTGGATCAGGCCCCGCGCCAGATTGACGAAGGGGCGCTTGGATTCGTAATGCATGGTCAGATGATTGCTGTCCTCTCGAATGCACTCGAAGCGCGGGAGCTGGGCGCTTGGGTAGAGGGCACGAACCTGGGTGTGGACACTGGTTTCAATGCCTTGGAGAAAATCGAGCAGGTTGTCGCAACCGTCAACCATCTGCGGGTAACGCTCTACCAACTGGTGGAACAGGTATTCGCCGAAAACCGGGACCAGGTCGTCTGCGGGAATGCCGCTGATCTCGCTGAGGTGAACAGCCATGCGGATGATGTCATGGTGTTCGTAGGAGCCGACCGCAGTGTAGATGCCGCCGTATTGAAGCTGAGGGTTCTCCAGTAGCTGGTCTGCCACCTCGGGAGAAAATTTCTCCTCGACCATCTCGATAAAGCTTGTGTAGACAACGCCTAGCATCACAATTCTCCCGTTGTAACAGGTGAAAGGGTCAGTCTTCGTCCGAGAAGCGTTTGGCTATATCAATGAAGCTGTTTTCGACTTTCAAGAAGGCCTCAACCACGGCGGGGTCGAAGTGCTTGCCCTTGCCTTCCAGCAGCAGTTCACGTGCGCGCTCGTGGGTGAAAGGTTCCTTGTAGGCACGGCGGGAGATCAGCGCATCGTAGACATCCGCCAATGCCATCAGTCGGCCGGCCAGGGGGATATCTTCTCCCTTGAGTCCCTGAGGATAGCCGGAGCCATCCCATTTTTCATGGTGGCAATAGGCGATCTGGCGAGCGTAGCGCAGAAAAGAGTTGTCCGGGTTGCAGAGGGATTTTTCCGCTTCGTCGATGGCGGCGCCGCCCAGCTCCGCGTGGGTTTTCATGATGGTGAATTCAGCGTCATCAAGTTTGCCCGGCTTGAGCAGAATCGCATCGGGAATCCCCACCTTGCCGATATCGTGCAGCGGTGCCGAACGGTAGAGCAGGTCGATATTTTCGTCGGTCAGTTCGGGATAGTCGCCCATCTCCCGCAGTGCTTCTGCCAGAGTTTTGACGTAATACTGGGTGCGGCGGATATGGTTGCCGGTCTCGTTGTCACGGGTTTCCGCCAGGGTAGCCATGGCGTGGATCGTGACCTGTTGGGTGTTGTACAGCTCGGCGGTGCGTTCGCGAACCATTTCATCGAGGCGCCGGTTATCGTCGGACAGACGGCGGCGATGCCACTGCAGCTCCAGTTGGGCGCGAACACGGGCCTGCACGATAGCGGGGCGCACCGGCTTGGTGATGTAGTCGACGGCGCCAACATCGAAGGCGGCGGATTCGTCCAGTTCCTGGGTCATTGCGGTGACAAAAATCACCGGGATCTCCGCAGTCTGGGGATCCTGCTTCAGGCGGCGGCAGACCTCGTAACCATCCATCTCCGGCATCATGATATCGAGCAGGATCAGGTCAGGCGTAATATCACCCCGGGCGCGAGTAAGCGCCTGCTCACCGTTGCGAGCCGCAAGAATACGATATTTGTCCTTGAGAATATCCGACAGTACCGAGATGTTGATCGGTTCATCGTCTACGATCAGAAGGGTGTAGCGATTGTCATCTGTCTGCATGGCGGCGACATGAGTCTGTTGTAATTGTTGTTAACACTATCCGACCGAGTGAAGTCGTGTCGAGTGCTGACTAGCTGCCGGACTTTTTGTTTTTCTCTCGCTTTGGCAGGCTGACCACGCTGGTTTCGGACCAGCGGTCATGCCAGGTCAGACGCTCGTCGCCGAACAGCATCCACAGGTAGCCCAGTCCCGCAGGAATCCATGAAACGATAGCACAGAGAAAACGGATCAGTGCCTGGGTCCAGCTGATGCGCTGGCCATCGAAGGTCTGTACGCGCAGTCGCCAAGCCTGCATACCGAGGGTCTGGCCGTTTTTGGTCCAGAAATATCCGAAAAACAGAAAGCTGCAGCAAAAGGCGGCCGATTGCATCGCGGCGCGTCCTAGCGGCGTGATCACTCCGCCGTGGTTAATCAGGGTGCCGACGATGGCGACACCGATCCAGATCGAAACCAGGATCAGACCATCGTACACCATGGACATGAGCCGTTTGCCGAAACTGGCTGGACGGATATCGCTGATCTCTTCTCGAAAGGGGCGTTGCATGTTCGGGGGCGTCCTGGGCGGGAGGAGAAGCGGGCAGTCCCTGGAGGTTGCCCGCCCGATCTCTTGTGATTAAGAACTCAGTTGCTGAACGGATCGACGTACTGGCTCTTGTACTCCTTAGCCAGCGCCTGGGCTTCGCTGAGCTGGGCGTCGGTCAGTTTCATCTTCATGCGGCTCTCGATGGCGCGGGCCGTACGGTCACCCTGCTCGGCCACATTGTATAGCCAGGCGTAGGCAATAACGTCGGAATCCTTGCTGGTATCGGTGCCGTGATTGGTGGCGTAAAGCGTACCGAGGAAGAACATCGCCTGTTGATGGCCCTGCTCGGCAGCCTTCAGATACCACTGCTCGGCGGTTTCGTAGTTCTGCTCGACACCGGTGCCGAAGTTGTAGGCACGACCCAGGTTGTGCCAGGCGGTGATGTTGCCCTGATCGGCGGCTTTCTGATACCAGCTGAAGGCGGTATCTGCATCGCGGTCTACGCCCTGGCCAAACTCGTACATTTCGCCAATGCGGTTCTGTGCGCTGGCGTTACCGGATTCAGCATCCGGCAGCAGGCTATCGAACTCTTTCTTGAACTCGCGGTTTTTCAGGGCGCGCAGGCCGTTGACGCTTTCCAGGTTGCCCTGGCGTGCGCCGCGCTCGTAATAGCGCTTGGCCTGATCGACGTCTGCTTCGACGCCCCAGCCGTTTTCGTACATCTTGCCGAGCATATTCAGTGCGTCTGCATTGCCCTCTTGTGCCAGAGGGGTTAGTTCCGCCATCGCTTCGGAGTAGTTCTGCTCATCAAAGGCGCGCTTCGCAGCGCTGATCGAAGCGGCTGAGGCCAGCTCAACTTGGAAGCTGAGCAGCAGGCCGGCGGTTGTCATCAGTGCGATCTTTTTCATTAAAACCCATGCCTTGCGAAATAACTGACTGTCCCGGGCCCGCGTTGGGCGGGCCCGCCGGTAAACTCTGCATTCGGCTACATATCTACCCCGCAAGGTCCGGAAAAGCTGGATCCGAACATTAGGAGTAACTTAAGTTTCTTCTAATATGGTTGCGAATTGTACCGGATTTCGCCGGCGGGCGCAGCCTTGGGGAGACTTCACCTCCAACGAATTAAGCCGGCTCGTCAGTCTTTACGCTGAGGGCTGAGCAGCTCGATCATGTAACCATCCGGGTCTTTGACGAACGCCAGAATACTGGTGCCGTGTTTCATCGGACCGGCTTCGCGAACCACTTCGCCGCCCTTGGCTTTGATCGCGTCACAGGCGGCGTAAACGTCTTCAACTTCGATGGCGATATGGCCATAACCGCTGCCCAGATCGTAGGCGCTGGTGTCCCAGTTGTGGGTCAGCTCCAGGGCTGCCTGCTCGGACTCGTCGCCATAACCGACAAAGGCGAGGGTGAATTTACCTTCCGGGTAGTCTTTGCGGCGCAGCAGTTTCATACCGAGGATGTCGGTGTAAAAGGAGATCGATTTGTCCAGGTCACCGACTCGGATCATGGTGTGTAGAAAGCGCATGGGAATACCTCGTGAAAATTTGCCAAACGGCGTCTTGCGAAGATAAGTCTACAATGCTTAATTAAAGGAAACTGCATTAACGTCAGTAGCTTCCTCTATAAGTAAATAACATAAGGATGGGGTGCGGCATGTTTCAAGATATGAACAAAATGTTCAGCCAGTCGATGGAGCCGTTTAAGGAGCTGGTCGATATCCAGACGAAAATGCTCGAAGAGCTGACTCGTCATCAGATGGACTGCACCAAGGCTTGTATCGAGGCCACCGTGCATCAAACGCAGGAACTGCAAAACTGTAAAACACCCGGCGATATCCTACAGCTTCAGCAGGCCTATGCCAAAGAGCTGGAAGACACGCTCAAATCCGCCAATCAGCAAAACCTGAAGGCGCTGACTCAGGCCAGAGAGGCGATGGAAACGCTTACCAAGGGCGCGATGGACAAGTTCAGCGGTTAAGATTTCGGCTTGGAAAAGAGGTTGTTTGAAAGTAAGTCGTTTGAAACGCAAGTCGGTTAAAATTGAAAAGCAGCCAGCGGAGGCTGCTTTTTTGTTGTTTTACGTTAGCGATACGGATTAATAGATGGAAAAGATTGGCCTTTTCTACGCCAGCACCACCGGGAATACAGAAGCGGTTGCGGAGCAGATCGCCGGGCTTATCGGCGGTGAAAATGTTGATCTGCACGACCTGGCCGTGGAACCGGTGACCAGTATCAATGGATACGCATGTCTGATCTTCGGCATCTCCACCTGGGATTATGGTGAGCTGCAGGAAGATTGGGAGGCGATCTGGGAGGAGCTGAAACTGCTCGATTTCAGCGGCCGCCGGGTGGCGTTGTTCGGCCTTGGCGACCAGATCGGCTACGGCGAATGGTTCGTAGATGCCATGGGGCTACTGGCAGAGCTGCTGCAGCAGCGTGGAGCGGAGCTCGTTGCGCCCTGGTCGGCAGAAGGATACGAGTTTGAAGAGTCCAAGGCGCTGAACGAGGATCGTAGTCAGTTTGTCGGGCTGGCTATCGATGAAGATGCCCAGTCTGGGGAAACCAGCGAACGTGTGGAACGCTGGGTGCCGGAAGTGCTGTCGGCCTTCGGTATTTGATTTGTGCATTGCGGAACTTGATGCATGATCAACGTCTAATGAAGTTGAAAACCATCCCAATAGAAGGAATCTATAGAATGAAGAAGCTTGTCATTGCAACGCTGAGTGGTGCGCTGCTCGCTGGTAGTTTGAATGTCTACGCCAACGATGTAGAAGATGCTATCGAGTACCGCCAGGGCGTGTTCCAGGCGATCAAGTGGTACTTCGGTCCGATGGCAGGCATGGCCAAGGGCGATATCGAATATGATGCAGCCGAATTTACCCGTCGTGCCGAAATGCTGAACCAGTTGAGCTACATGGCGGAAGAGGGCTTTATCGAGGGTTCCGCTGAGGGTGACACCGACGCCTTGCCTGCGATCTGGGAAGATATGGATCAGTTCAGCGCCGGTTTCGATAAGCTTCAGGAAAACACCGCAGCACTGGCAGAAGCCTCCAAGTCTGGCGATATGGGCACCATCATGCCGGCCTTCGCTGAAGTGGGTAAAACCTGCAAGGGCTGCCACGACAACTTCCGCGACTGATCTTTATCGCGAAAGCCATTACATGTCGTGAGATCTGTGTGGGGTCTGCGGCAAGAAAAGGGCGCCTTCGGGCGCCCTTTTCTGTCTTTGCAGGCTGTGTTTTCGAGTAGGGAATCAGCCGATCCAGTAAAGCGTTACAAACAGTGCGACTGCGAGAACAGCAACAACAGCACCGCGCATAAACGGGGCCAGTGCCGGGTGACTGTGAACATCGCTGACCGGCTTGCGACCGTGGATCATCCCCTGTACCAGGGGTTCACGCTTGAAGCGCTGGTGATACACCACACCCAGCAGGTGCAAGCCCACAGCGGCGAGCAGAATGTTGAAGTTGATCTTGTGCACACTGGTCAGGAAAGAGGCGGTATCGCCACTGACCATGGAGGTGAGCGGTCCTTCGGTAAAGATATCGTCGGTGGCGAAGAGACCGGTGATTCCCTGCACGGCGCACAAAAGAATCAGCGCCAGTACCATCCAGCCGCCCAGCGGGTTGTGACCTGTATAGGTGGGCGCTTTACCGGTAAGCACCTGCTTGAGGTAGCCCAGGGTAAAGCCCGGACCGCGCAGGAACTCCTGGAAGCGGGAGTAAGGGCTGCCGGTAAAACCCCAGATCAGGCGGAACAGTACCAGCGAGACCACGGCGTAACCGGCGATCATGTGCCAGCTCATCCACAGGCCGCCCTCTTCGCCGCTCCACCAGGCGAAGCCGATGGCGCCCACGAGGCCCCAGTGAAACAGACGGGTGAAAACATCCCACACGGGAAGTGCTTGGGTTTTGGTACTCGCGTCCATGTATCGCGCTCCGTTTAATCGTCACTGACAGGCTGGATGGCAGATTCCTCTGCGGGAATTTCCGCCTTGAATAATGTTACTGATTTTAAGAGAAAAGCGTGACGAATTGGTTCCCAAATACCTATATGACGGGGTGTTTTTCGGTAAAAATGGTCTTTTGGCATGCCGCGGGTGGGGGCTGTTCACTGTTGCGGAAGTTTTCCTGAGTGTTTCGTTCGCTCTGAGGGCGTACACAATTCAAACAGTGCGCCAGATCAGGTAGAATACGCTCCTTTTTCCAAGCAGCGAGTTTTTGAAACCCAGATGGAAATTAACCCGATACTGAATAGCCTCAAGGATATCGGCGAGCGCACCCAACTGCTGCGTACCTACCTCGAATACGACGTCAAGAAAGAACGCCTCGAAGAGGTGGAGCGCGAGCTCGAGGATCCTGAGGTCTGGAACAACCCGGACAACGCCCAGCAGCTGGGCCGCGAGCGCTCCAGCCTTGAGGGCGTGGTCAGCACGATTGATGCGCTGGAAACCGGCGTCAGCGATGCCCGCGAACTGCTCGACCTGGCGGTTGAAGAAGATGACGAAGACACCGTCGCTGAAGTTGAGTCTGAAGTCGCATCTCTGACCGAGAAGCTGAGCCAGCTCGAGTTCCGCCGCATGTTCTCCGGCGAAGCCGATGGCAACAACGCCTTCATGGATATCCAGGCCGGTTCCGGCGGCACCGAAGCCCAGGACTGGGCTAACATGATGCTGCGTATGTACCTGCGCTGGGGCGAAGCCAAGGGCTTCAAGACCGAACTGATCGAAGTATCAGACGGTGATGTGGCCGGTATCAAATCCGCCACCATCCGTTTTGAGGGTGAGTACGCCTTCGGCTGGCTGCGCACAGAGACCGGTGTTCATCGCCTGGTGCGTAAGTCGCCGTTCGACTCTGGCGGTCGCCGTCACACCTCGTTCTCCTCGGTTTTCGTCTCCCCGGAGATCGATGACAACGTGGATATCGAGATCAACCCGGCGGACCTGCGCGTAGACGTTTACCGTGCCTCCGGTGCTGGTGGTCAGCACGTTAACCGTACCGAATCCGCCGTGCGTATTACTCACGAGCCGTCCGGTATCGTCGTGCAGAGCCAGTCCGCACGTTCGCAGCACCAGAACCGCGACACCTGTATGAAACAGCTGCGCGCGAAACTCTATGAGATGGAGATGCTCAAGCGTCGTGAAGCGGCCCAGGAAGTGGAAGACACCAAAGCCGATATCGGCTGGGGCAGTCAGATCCGCTCCTACGTGCTCGACGACCAGCGCATCAAGGATCTGCGCACCAACGTGCAGACCTCCAACTGTGATCGCGTGCTTGATGGCGATCTCGACCAGTTTATCGAAGCAAGTCTGAAGGCCGGTCTCTGATCCGGAGCCTTTAGAAACGATATAAGCCGACTTTTTAAGGTACAGACCTGATGTCCGACAACGCTCAGACCCCTCAACAAGATGAAAACCGCCTGATCGCCGAGCGCCGCGAAAAACTCGCAGCTCAGCGCGAGCAGGGCAACGCCTTCCCCAACACCTTCCGCCGCGACAGCTATGCTGGCGATCTGCAGAAGGAACACGGTGAGAAGAGCAAAGAGGAGCTGGCCGAAGCGGGCATCAAGGTATCCGTGGCGGGACGCATCATGCTTAACCGTGGCGCCTTCATGGTGCTGCAGGATATGAGCGGCCGTATCCAGCTGTACGTCACCAAGGAAGCGCGTCCGTTCGCCAAGTCCCTGGACCTGGGCGATATCGTCGGTATCACCGGTACGCTGCAGAAGTCCGGCAAGGGCGACCTGTACGTGAACCTGGATGAGTACCAGCTGCTGACCAAGAGCCTGCGTCCGCTGCCGGACAAGCACAAAGGTCTGCAGGACATGGAGATGCGCTACCGTCAGCGCTATGTGGACCTGATCACCAACGAACAGTCCCGCACCGTGTTCGAGACCCGCTTCCGTATCGTCGCCGCGATCCGCCAGTTCCTGGCAGAGCGCCGCTTCCTCGAGGTGGAAACCCCGATGCTGCAGGCGATCCCGGGTGGCGCCAGTGCGCGTCCGTTCGTGACTCATCACAATGCGCTGGATATCGACATGTACCTGCGTATCGCGCCGGAACTGTACCTCAAGCGTCTGGTCGTTGGCGGCTTCGAGCGCGTGTTCGAGATCAACCGTAACTTCCGTAACGAAGGGCTGTCGACTCGTCACAACCCCGAGTTCACCATGATCGAGTTCTACCAGGCGTACGCGGACTACCACGACCTGATGGACCTGACCGAAGAGATGCTGCGCACTGTGGCGCAGAGCGTCCTCGGCACTACCACCCTGATCAACACCGTGCGTGATGAAGAGGGTGAGGTGATGGAAACCTTCGAATACGACCTGTCCAAGCCGTTCGCGCGCATGTCTGTGTTTGATGCGATCCTGCACTTCAACCCGGATATCACTGCCGAAGCGCTGGCCAACGAGCATGCTGCCCGTGAAATCGCCCAGCGTCTGGATATCGATGTGAAAGATGGTTGGGGCCTCGGCAAGATCCAGATCGAGATCTTTGAAGAGACCTGCGAGCACCGCCTGCAGCAGCCGACCTTCATCACCGAATACCCGACCGAAGTCAGCCCGCTGGCCCGTCGCAGCGATGACAACCCGTTCGTTACCGACCGCTTCGAGTTCTTCGTTGGCGGCCGCGAACTGGCCAACGGCTTCTCGGAGCTTAACGACGCCGAAGACCAGGCCGAGCGCTTCCGCAAGCAGGTGGAAGAGAAGGACGCCGGTGATGACGAAGCGATGCACTACGATGCGGACTTCGTTAACGCCCTGGAATACGGCCTGCCGCCGACCGCTGGCGAAGGTATCGGCATCGACCGTCTGGTGATGCTGTTCACCGACTCCGCTTCGATTCGCGACGTCATCCTGTTCCCGGCCATGCGCCCGCGGGTCTGATTCGCGCAGGTGTAGATGTTTACAGAAAGCCGCTCAGTGCGGCTTTCTTTTTGGCTGAAATCCAAAGCGGGCCGAGCCCCGTTGGGAGAAAACCTTGGGCTTCAAGCAGATTCTGTTTCCGCAGACCTCCCGGGAGATTCCCGGCAAGCGCTATATCAGCCTGACGTTGCGCGGCCTGCATCTGGTCGGTGTGGCGGGTGTGGCGGGGCTGTTTCTGTTCCAGCTGCCGTTTGAGCAGTGGCGTATCTACGGCCTGATGGCGCTGGCCAGCGGTGTACTGATGATGGCGATGGAGATCTGGGGCGATGGTGTCTGGCTGTTTCAGCTCAGGGGCCAGGCGGTACTGTTGAAGCTCGTGTTGCTGGTGCTGGCGCTGATCTGGCCGGCCAGCGCCGCGATCAACTTTATTATCATTGTGCTGCTGTCGGCCTTCTTCTCCCATGCGCCGGGCAAGATTCGTTACTATTCGATCTGGCACGGTGAGGTGGTCAAGGCGCTACGTACCGCCGATGGCCGTATCCGCAACAGCGGCCAGCGATGAAATAAATTGCAATATGAGTCCCTGGGACAAATGAGGTAAAGATGGCACTGGATAACGCCCCCAGCTGGCAGCCGCGGCTGGCGCCGGAGTTCGAAAAGCCCTATATGGTTGAGCTCAAAGCGTTTCTCAAACAGCGCAAGGAGCAGCACGTCACCATCTACCCGCACTCCAGCAACTGGTTCCACGCACTGGAAGCCACGCCGCTGGATAACGTGCGCGTGGTGATTATCGGGCAGGACCCCTACCATCAGCCGGGGCAGGCGCACGGGCTCTGCTTCTCGGTCAAGCCGGGCGTAAAAGTGCCGCCGTCCCTGGTGAATATCTACAAGGAGCTGCACTCGGACCTGGGCCTGGTGCCGCCGAAACACGGCTACCTGGAATCCTGGGCCAGGCAGGGCGTGCTGATGCTGAACGCGGTACTCACCGTGGAAGACAGCAACGCGAATGCGCATCAGGGCAAGGGATGGGAGCAGTTTACCGATCGGGTTATCCACCTGGTCAATGAACAGTGCGATCACGTGGTGTTTATCCTCTGGGGCAGTTATGCACAGAAGAAAGGTGCCTTTATCGACCAGAGCAAACACCTGGTGCTGAAGTCACCGCACCCGTCGCCGCTATCGGCGCATCGCGGCTTTTTCGGTACCCGTCCCTTCTCTCAAGCCAATGAATGGCTTAAGGCTCAGGGGCGCGAGCCGGTGCAGTGGCAGCTGCCCGAGCAGGTTGAAGAGCTGGCTGAGGAGTAAAGATGGCTACATTGCTGCAGATCGATTTTCCCTTCGCGGGCCCCTTTGGTGAAGAGATGGCGCAGGCGTTTGCTGAATTGGCGGCGACCATTAACGATGAACCGGGCTTTATGTGGAAGATCTGGACCGAAAGCCAGAGTGCTCAACAGGCTGGTGGCATCTATCTGTTTGATACCGAAGCGAACGCCCGCGCTTATCTGGAAAAACATACCGCGCGCCTGAACGGCTTTGGTATCAGCGGGATCGAAGCCAAGGTGTTCGATGTGAATGAGGGCCTGTCGGCGATCACCCGCGGCCCGATTAAATAGCCCTGTTAAATAGCGCTTTGGCATAGACCGGCCGGTATCTGATCTCTTCCTGAACCGGCCGACCGATTATCCTTATTTCTTTACTCTGCCCCCTCCGGTTCAGCCTCAGGCATTGCCGGAGCCGTGTCGCTGCCGCCCAGTGCCTGGTATAGCGTCGCCACCGCGGTGAGGCGGTTGTATCGGTTTTCCAGCAGTGACTCCTCTGCACTGCGGCGATCGTCCTGGGCATCAAGCCAGTCCTGAATCGCGGCGGCGCCGTTGCGGTACTGGTTCTCGTACAGCCGCTCCGCCTCCTCGGCGGCCTGGTACTGCTGCTCCAGCTCCTCACTCTGCAGGCGGTAGTGGCTGATCGCCGATAGTGAGTTATCCACATCCTCAAACGCCTGGTAGAGCGTATCCCTGTAGGTGATTACGGCGCTTTCGTAATCGATCTCGGCGATATCCCGGTTCAGCTGCATCTCGTTCCACTGCAGGAAGGGCAGCACAAGGCCGACACCGAGGCTGCCCACTGGATCGCGCAGCAGTTCTCTCAGTGCCGAGGAAGAATCGCCGATCTGGCCGGTCAGGGTCAGGGTCGGCAGATAGTCAGCGAAGGTCGCGTCCCGGCTGGCGAGGGAAGCCTGGAGGCTATAGAGCGCAGACTTCACATCCGGGCGGCGCACCATCAGATCGGCGGGAATACCGGCGCGTACCTCCGGAACCTCTGCCGTGGGCAGCTGGGTGATCGAGGTTTCGATCTCACCGGGCGGCTGGTTGAACAGGATCGACAGGGCGTTCTGTGCCTCGTTCAACTGACGATCCAGCTCTATCCGGCTGGCACGCTGGCTGGAAAGACTGCGGGTTGCCTGCAGCACATTGAGCCGGGAGACGGCACCGGCCTCGTATTGTGTCTGGGTCAGCTCCAGCGTCTGTTCGGCGTAATCGATACTGGCGTCGGCCAGGGCCAGCCGCTGCTTCAGGTAGCCGATCTGCCAGTAGAGCGAGGCGGTGGTGGCCACCAGGCTCTGCGCCGTAGCTTCACGATCCTCGGCGCTGGCCAGGGTGCTCCAGTTGGCAGCGTCCAGGTTGGCGGACAGGCGACCCCAGAGATCCAGCTCGTAGCTGACCGACAGGTTGGCGGAGTAGCTGTGGCTGTTGGCGCCGCTGTCCAGATCTTCACTGTGCGATCCAGAGATGCTGGATGATAGCTGTGGATAAAGGTCCTGGCGGCTGATACCGGCCTGGAGTCGCGCACGCTGTAGCGTCAGCGTGGCCAGGGCCAGGTCGTTATTGTTTGCCAGAGCACCGGCAACCAGCGTATTCAGCTCAGGGTCGTTGAACTGCCGCCACCAGGGATCCATGGAAACGGCGTCGCTCAGGGCTTCGCTCTGCCAGTTGGCGGGTACCTGCACGCTTGGTTCTTGAAACTCTGAGCGGGTCAGGGCGCCGCAGCCGCTCAGCAGAGCGACACTGAGGGCGAGAATGCTTAGCTTGGGGTGAAAAGGGCGTTTCATCTTCATCGCGTTTTACTCTCGGGCCAGGGCATCGACCGGGTCGAGCCGGGCGGCGTTGCGTGCGGGTAGGAAGCCGAACAGCACGCCGATCAGGGTGGAGCAGGCAAAGGCGGCCAGGATCGAGTTGCTGGAGTAGATCAGGTTGAAGCTGCTGCCGGAGTAGCTGAAACCGACACCGATCAGGTAGGCGAGCAGGATGCCAAGCAGACCGCCACAGAGGCACACCAGCACCGCTTCGATCAGGAACTGGCGCAGAATATCCGCCTGCCGCGCGCCCACCGCCATGCGTACGCCGATCTCCTTGGTGCGCTCGGTCACCGACACCAGCATGATGTTCATCACGCCGATACCGCCCACCACCAGTGAGATCACCGCAATCGCTGAGATCAGCAGCGTCATCGTCGCCGTGGTCTGCTCGATGCTGGCGCGGATGGTATCGGTGTTGATGGTGAAAAAGTCCTGCTTGCCGTGACGCATCTTCAGCAGGGAAACGATCCCCTGTTCCGCGGCATCGCTGGGCACCGAGGCGTTGACCCGCACGGTGATACCGTTGAGGTAACTCTGCCCCACCATGCGCCCCGCGATGGTGGTGTAGGGGATCCACACCGTCAGCGAGTCATTATTGCCAAAGGCACTCTGGCGCGGCGCGGTAACACCAACGATGCGCACCGGCAGATCGCCGAGGAAAATAACCTGGCCGATCGGGTTGGAGTCCGGGAACAACTCCTTAAGAGTGTTGTTATCGATCACCGCTTCCTGCGCCAGGGTTTTGACGCTGGCGTCATCCCAGTATTGGCCCTGGGCCAGTTCATAGCCGCGCACACGGAAGAAGTCCGGTCCCACGCCGCTGATGCTGGCGCTGACCGCCTGGTTGCCGAAGCGGATGGTGGCGCTGGAACTGATCGACGGCGTCACACTATCGACAAAACTGAGGTTCTCCAACGCCTCGCTATCCTGGCTGGTCAGCGTACGGACACGGCCGGAGCGCCGGTCGCCAAAGCCGCTGCCGGGGCGGATATCGATGGTATTGGTGCCCATGGAGGCGATGTTCGAAAGTATCTGCTGCTGCGAGCCGGCGCCGAGGGCCACCACCGAGACCACCGAAGCGATACCGATGATGATGCCGAGCATGGTCAGAAAGGTACGTAGCCGATGGGATGACATGGCCAGCAGCGCCATCTTCAGCGCTTCCAGCTGCGCCTCCCAGGCATTCAGCCAGGGATGGCGTGCCTTGGGAGGTGCTTCGTCGAGGCTGTTAGCGTTTTCCGGGGGCGGCTTTTTGCTGTGGTCGCTGACGATCTCGCCATCCTTGATCTCAATGATGCGGTCGGCAAACTCGGCCACCTTCGGATCGTGGGTAACAATAATAATAGTGTGACCGTCATCGTGAAGCTCTCGCAGCAGGCGCATCATCTCTTCGCCGCTGGTGCTGTCCAGGGCGCCGGTGGGTTCATCGGCGAGAATGACGTCACCGCCATTCATCAGTGCGCGGGCGACGCTCACGCGCTGCTGCTGACCGCCGCTGAGCTGGCTGGGCTTGTGATCCAGGCGCTCGCCAAGACCCAGCCGCGTGAGCAGTTTTGCGGCGCGTTCATGCCGGGTCTCGCGGTCCTGCAGTGAGTAGATCGCCGGCACTTCCACGTTGCCCATGGCATTGAGATCGCCGAGCAGGTGGTAGCGCTGGAAGATAAAACCGAAGTACTCGCGGCGCAGCTCCGCCAGGGTGTCCGCATCCAGGGTGGAGATATCCCGGCCGTTGATCCTGTAGGTACCGGATGAGGGGCGATCCAGGCAGCCGAGAATATTCATCAGCGTGGATTTGCCGGAGCCTGAGGAGCCGATAATTGCCACCATCTCGCCGCGATGGATACTCAGGTCTACCTCTTTGAGTACGGTCAGCGGCTGATCACCGGCGGGGAAGGCGCGGCTGATTCCGCGCAGTTCAAGCAGTGCCTCGGCCATGATTTAGAACCCCATCGGCCCGCGGCGTGCCTGGAACATGTTGCCTTCGCCGTTAGACATGCCGGTGACCACCTGGTCGCCTTCGCTGAGCCCCTCGGTGATCTGGGCGAACACCTTGTTATTGATGCCTACCTTGACCGGGCGGTATTCCAGTTTGCCCTCAGCCAGCACCGGCACCTGGTAGCCACTTTCACCGCGGCCAGCCGGCTTTTTCTGCAGGATCTGGGCGGGTACCAGCAGTGCGTTGTCCGCGTTGGCCAGCACGATGGAGACCTCGGCGGTCATGCCGATGCGCAGCACGCCCTCCGGGTTATCCACATCGAACAGGCCGTTGTAGTAGATCGCATCGCTGTCGCTGGCGCTCATATCGGCATCGTCGCCGTCCATTAGCGTGGGGCCGGGTTCGATGGCGCGCAGGGTGCCGCGATAGCGCTTGTCGGGCTGACCGAGAATGGTGAAGTAGGCTTCCTGACCCGGTTTGACGTTGATCACGTCGGCCTCCGAGATCTGCGCTTCCACGGTCATCTTATCCAGCTGCGCCATCTCGACGATGGTCGGGGTGCTCTGGTTGGCGTTGACGGTCTGGCCCTGTTCGACGGCGGTGTAGACCACGGTGCCGTCCATCGGTGCGGTGATCTCGGTATAGCCCAGGTCCAGCTTGGCGGTATCCACGCTGACCACGGCCTGTTCACGCTGGGCGTTCAACTGCTCAAGTTCGGCGCGATAGACGGTGAGGCTGGCGCGGGCGCTTTCGAAATCCGCCCGGGCGCTGGCGTTGGCCGCCTGCATCCGCTCCTGGCGTGCAAACTCCAGGCTGGCCTGTTCGATCTGTGCTTTCTTGGCGCGGATCTGGGCGTCGATGCTTTTCAGCGAGGCTTCGGCCTCTTTCAGATTGTTCTGCTGGCTGAGGCTGTCGATCTGGGCGATCAGATCGCCCTCCTTAACCTGTTCTCCAAGGGCGACTGCCAGGGATTCGATCTGGCCGGACACCTGGGCGCCCACATTAACCAGCCGGGAGGCCTGCAACATGCCGGTGGCGAGTACGGTCTGTTCTATCTGGCCTGTACGTACCGCTTCGGTGACGTAAGAGGGCGCGGGTTCAGCGCTGTAAACTGTGTATCCGTAGCTGACAGCGGCGACTAAACCGATGGCGGCCAAGCCGATGAGGCCAAATTTGGATGATCTGTTCATGAGGAGGGTGCAGTCCTGACAAGTGGAAATCCTTTCAGAATCTGCAGTATATCGATGTGACAGGGAGAGTTGTTGCGGTGAGACGTAAAGTTTTATTAAGAATCATTAACCTTTGGGTGTCACTATCAATAAGGACACCCAAAGATTGTCAGGCTTAACGCTTGCTTTCAAACAGGCGTGGATCCAGCGTATACGGGAGCTCCAGCAGGGTGAGCTTGGGTCCGCTGGCGGATTCCAGGTGGACCGTTGAGTTGTCCGCCTGCTCCTTGTTGATCACGGCCAGCAACTCATAGTTGTCGCCGTCGGTGGGGGCTGCAATCACTACCTGGCCGATATTTTCCTTGGCTTCGGAGTGTAGCGCCTGGCCGGGCTGCGGGCGTTCGCTGCTGCTGACTAGAGCGCGGTACATCGGCTTTTTCAGAATGCCGCGGTGCTGCAGGCGGGTGACTACTTCCTGGCCGGTGTAGCAGCCCTTGGTAAAGCTGACGCCGGAGAACACCTGCAGGTTGGTCATCTGCGGAATAAAGGCTTCGGAGGTGTCGGCACGCAGGTCGGGAACGCCTGCGCGTACCTCCTGCAGCAGCCAGTCATCGGTGCTGGCCAGCGTCGCATCAGCGCTCAGGCTGTCGAGCAGATCGATCGCCTGATCCGCCGGCAGCCAACATTCAAAGCGGTTCTCTCCCGGCAGTTTCACCACCAGAGAGTCGTTATCGACGCTGACGCCATCGACCTCTTCGGGTAGTGACGCGACGACCTTGGCGGCCAGCTTATGGGCACCGGGTCCAAACAGGCCGATACCGACCAGGGCTTCGTTCAGTTCCGCCTCTGCTTTGGAAAAGATGATGTACTTCTTCAGCGTGGTGAGTGCCTTGTCCGCATTGCTGGCATCGGTACGCAGGTGCAGTGTTTCCGGCGACTGCCGGATCACCCGGAACAGGCTGATCATATGGCCCTTGATGTTGCAGTGAGAGCCAAGGCGGCTGCCAATACGGTCCACGTCGGCGATATCGCAGCTCAGCTGTCCCTGAAGGAATTTTTCTGTTTCCGGGCCGTTGATGCTGATGATGCGCTGATGGGTCAGCGGCACCAGTGCTGTGTTTTCAGCGCTGAACGGGGCACTGGCTGTGGCCGCGCCCTGGTCGTCGAATGTGTAGCCGAGTGTCTGGAGTTTGTCCTGCCAGGCTGTAGTCATCTTTTCCCGCCTCGTAATCGATCTGTTAGCTGTTTGATGGGGCCGCAGGTTCGGATTTAAAGGTGGCGCCTTTAAACGTGCCGATGCGATGTCCCAGGGTGACGGTGGACAGGTGGGTGAGGCTTTCTTCCCACTCCAGTGCCTCAGGCCCGAAGGCGAGAATCACGGTGGAGCCCAGGTGGAAACGTCCCATCTCCTGTCCCTTCTCCAGTCGGATCGGGGCGGGTTCCGAGCGGCTGTAGAGTGTTTGTGGCTGGCGCGTTGCTGGCGCAACCTGACCGCCCCAGACCGTTTCGATACCGGCGACGATCATGGCGCCAACCAGCACCATCGCCATAGGACCGTACTCGGTATCGAAGATGGTGACAAGGCGCTCATTGTGGGCGAAGAGGTTATCCACACCCTCGGCGGTGGTGTTGTTCACCGAGTACAGATCGCCGGGAATATAGATCGCCTCGCGCAGGGTGCCGCTCACCGGCATATGCACACGATGGTAATCGCGCGGTGACAGATACAGGGTGGCAAAGCGGCCGTTGATAAACGGCTCCGCCCGTGACGGCGTACCGCCGAGCAGGGTGGTCAGGCTGTAGCCGCGGCCCTTGGCCTGAATCAGGCGGCCGTGCTGGATTAGTCCCGCCTGGCTGACGGCACCGTCGCAGGGAGAGACCAGTGCGTGGGCGTCTTCATCGATCGGACGCGCATCAGCCTTGAGGGCGCGGGTAAAGAAGTCGTTGAAATTGGCGTAAGCGCGGGGATCCTCCTCCAGCGCCTGGCTCATATCCACCTTGTAGTGTTTGCGGAACACTTCGATAAAGGTGTTCTTCACCCAGCGGATACGGCACTCGGCGATCATGCCGACCAGGCGCGACAGCAGGTGCTGGGGCAGCAGGTGCTGCAGCAGAATAAACAGTTTGTCTTTCAAGGGTCTCTCCATGGGCCGAGATGGCGGCCCTAAACTTAGCGTTCGACCGGCAGGTCCGGGGTGTTACCCCACTCGAACCAGGAACCATCGTAGCAACGAATATCATCCAGTCCCAACCAGCGGCCCACCAGCCAGGTCAGTCCCGAGCGGCGATGGGTCTGGCAGTGGGTGATGATGGTTTTGCCGGCGTCGATACCCGCGTCGGCAAGCAGTTGGCGCAGGCTGTCCTGGTCTCTAAGACGCGGCACAGGCCCCGCTTCAAGCAGGTCGGTCCACTCCAGCAGTTTGGCGCCAGGAATATGGCCGCCGACCTGGGCGTTGGTGATCTTCTCACCGCGGTATTCATCGCCACCGCGGGCGTCCCAGACGCAGAGGTCGCCATTGTCCAGGTGGGACAGAATCCAGGGGATATCGACCACCAGGTTGGTATCGTATTCAGCGTTAAAGCTTGTCGGCGTCGGCAGGTTGGCTTGGGTCTCAATCGTTTGCCCGGCAGCGGTCCAGCCAGCGAATTGGCCATTCAGGAAACTGGCCTGGTTGTGACCAGCGATCGCCAGGGTCCATATCATGCGCCCCGCCCAGGGGCCTTTCTGATCGTCATACACAACCACCTGGTGTTCCGGCTTCAGGCCGACCTCGGAGAACAGGGCGCTGAGCTGCTCCATGCTCGGCAGTTTATTCGGTACCGGTGCTTCGCCGCGCAGCAGGCGCTGGGGATTGACGTTGATGGCGCCAGGGATATGACCGGCCGCGTAGTTTTCGGCGCTGGAAAGGTCGATAACGAGCAGGTTCGGATCGCCCAGGTGGGCAGCCAGCTGTTCCGGTTCGATAACAAGCGGTAGATGGGTCAAAACGAAACTCCGTTAATTTGGTCGTGCGACATCAGGACGGTTTCTGGGCCGAAAGCGTTTTCAGTGCGCGGGTAGCGGCGCTGCAGAGAATACGGAAATGCTCCAGGTGGAATGCTTCCAGCGCGCTGTTGCTGCCCTGACGGTCGGCGTAAATAAGCGCCAGAGGCTGTTTGCCGCAGTAGATCGACATCATCAGGCAGTCATTCTGTTCCACCAGGCCTTGCAGCTCCGGGCTCAGGGTTTTGTGGATCTGCGCTCTGTTGGACTCATTAATATGCAACAGCGAGGGCTTTTCGCACAATCGTGAGAAGATGCTCGGTTGTGTCAGATCGATCTCCAGTTGCGATAGCGGCTCGGATGGGTCGACGCCTATCGCTTTGGCTGCACGCAGGGTGGAGGTGCGGGAGTTGATCAGACAGAGTGCCACCCGCTCCATGCCGAGGCCCCGGTTCAGTCCCTGAATCAGCCCCTGAAGAATATGTGCCTGCTTGGTGTAGAGCTCGTAGCCGTGACGGAAGCGGTCGAGAACTTGCTTGTAAATATGCGGATTCAGCAGCTCTGGCGGTTGCGGCTGCTCCTCTTCGACCTGGGGCTCTTCCGCCTGAGGTTCGACCGGCTCTGGGAAACGCGAGGCGTAGAGGTTCAGCTCCTTGTCGGTGAGGCGATGAGGCAGTTGACCGCCACCCGGTAGCAATAGCAGTTCTGCGGCTGGCATCATCACGCCGGGTACGTGGAACTCTCGCGCCGACAGGGCACAGTTACGATGCAGTCTTGCCATGGTGGCAGACAGCGGCTGATCCAGATAGTCGCCAATGATATCGAAGGTGCGCAGAGAGCGATCGCTGGTCCAGCTGCGGCTGACGTTGAGTGCCATCCAGTTGGCCAGCTTAACCGGGAAATAGTGCTGCTGGACCAGATGATTCAGCTCTCGCAGATCTTCCTCTTCGAGCCGCGGATCATTCAGCGCACGCATATGCAACTGCTTGATTTTGCTCAGCGACGGCGAGGTGTCATGATCCAGAGCCTTAACAGTGAGCTCATTCAGTTTCCAGCGGTCCGCCAGGGCCCGTCCCAGCTCCTGGGTCGTGCAGCCGAAAACCTGGCGCTCCATCTCGACCGGGCTGGCGTGCTCTTCCATAACGCCGACCTGGAAGCGGTGCTTATGCAGCGGGGCGTAAAGCCAGAGCATCCAGTGCACCAGACCGTAAAACAGCGCCGCCAGTCGTGCTTCTTCAGCGTAGGGCAGCTGTTTCAGCGACACCCAGTCGGCGACCTGTACCGAAGCGTGGTGGCTGGCAGCAACGGCACGGAAAAAGGAGCGCTCCGATACCGAGTGCGGGTGGACCTTCATGGTGTCCAGCTCGCGGATCAGGGTTTCGATGGCGCCAAAGCCCAGTGAAGCGATGGCGTGGTCGACGCTGGTGACGACACTGCCCTTGGCTTCATGGCGTGACTGCGCCAGACGGGTGACATGCAACGCCAGTACCGGGTCTTTGAGAACCTGGTGCCCGAGGCTGGCCAGCGTGGAATCGTCATTGGCCAGGGTATGCTTTAGCCGAACCAGCGAGCTGGTACGTACCGGAAGTGTTTTCTCTCCCAGGTAAGCGGTCCAGTCGTCGAGGCCAAAAAGATTTTTGCTGATCATAGGCTTGTGCCCGCCGTTACCGGCGGGAAACTTCCCTTAGCTGTCGCGAAGCTGTCCATCATCCAGTGAGGCCAGTATTTGTCGGTAGCTGTTGAAACGGGGCTCGCTGATCTCGCCCTCTTCCAGGGCCCGCTTGAAGGCGCAACCCGGCTCTTGTTCATGCTTGCAGTCGCGGAATTTGCACATCCCTCTGAGTTCACGCAGCTCAGGAAAACCGTCCAGCACCTGTTCCGCATCGATATGCCAGAGCGCGAACTCGCGGATTCCGGGGGAGTCGATCAGATCGCCGCCGTCGGGGAAATGGAACAGGCGCGCGGTGGTGGTGGTGTGGCGCCCCTTGCGGCTCTGTTCGGACAGCTCACCGACACGCAGGTCGATTCCCGGCAGCAGTTTGTTGATCAGTGATGACTTGCCCACCCCGGACTGACCAACGAACACGCTGATGCGGTTGTTGAGCAGGGTTTTGAGTTCATCCAGCCCGTGTTCTGCGGTGGTCGAGGCCTTGAGGACCCGGTAGCCGAGCTTCTCGTACTGTTCAAGCAGTGGCGGCATATAGGCGCCGGCCTCGGTGTCGAGCAGGTCGTACTTGTTCAGCAGCAGTACCGGCTCAATACCGCAGGCTTCGGCGGCGACCAGATAGCGATCGATCAGGTTGGCGTGGGCGCGGGGCTCCACCGCAAAGACGATGACGATAAAGTCGATGTTGGCCGCCACCGGTTTCAGTTCGCCCTGGTTGTTGGGGCGCTGCAGCTCGCTGCTACGGGGCTGGGTGGCGACAACCACTCCGCCGTCGTTGGACGCGCGCCAGACAACGCGGTCACCGGTGACCAGCTGGCCCAGGTTGGTGCGCATATGGCAGCGGTGAATATTGCCCGCCTCTTCGCCCTCCAGCGCCTCCACATCCACGCTGCGGCCAAAGTGAGAGATGATCAGTCCGGCCTGCTCCGGGCCGAGATCGCCTCCCTCGAGCTTGTCATCAAGGCGGTTATCTCGGCGTTCGGCGCGCTTTGCGCGCTCTGCCTGAATCTTTTCCACGCGCCAGGCTTGGCGCCTTGTCAGTTTGCGTTTCGCCATCGTTGCGGGCGTTGTCCCAGAGGCCAGTTATTTGATGTGCTAAGGTATTCTAAATTCGCTAGAATTTACAGCTTTGGACGGGGAGAGGGTGATATGGCGAAGGATCAGCGGCTGATCTGGGTCGATCTGGAAATGACCGGTTTGATACCGGAGAAAGATCGCATTATCGAGATGGCGGCCATCGTGACCGATGCGGATCTGAACCTGATCGCGGAAAGCCCCGTTATCTGCGTGCATCAGTCGGACGAACTGCTTGATGGCATGGACGAGTGGTGTACCCGTCAGCATGGCCAGTCGGGACTTACTGCCCGGGTCAAGGCCAGCGAGATCACCGAATCCCAGGCTGAGCAGACGATGCTCGATTTCCTTAAGCAGCACGTGGAAAAGGGTGTTTCCCCCATGTGCGGTAACAGCATTGGCCAGGATCGCCGCTTTCTTTACGCCTATATGCCGGAGCTCGAGTCTTACTTCCATTATCGCAATCTGGATGTCAGCACCATCAAGGAGCTGGCGCGTCGCTGGAAGCCTGAGGTTCTCGATGGCGTGAAGAAGAAAGGCTCACATCTGGCGCTGGACGATATTCGCGATTCCATTGAAGAGCTGCGCTACTACCGCGAGCATTTTTTCGCGCTCTAATCCCTGATAGTACTTTAACTATTGAGGTGTTAGTCCTTGATTCTGCGGGCACCCGGATGCTGCTGAATCGGCAGTGGCGCCGGTCCTGCCCTGGAGGCCAGTCGTTCCAGGGCCCAGTCGATATGCTCCTGCACCAGCGCAGACGCGCTTCCCCGGCGCTGCCTTAGCGCGCTTTCAACTCTCTCGCCGCCGCGGCTGTTGCCCAGGGCAACAGCCAGATTGCGCTGCCAGCCTTCAAAGCCCGTACGACGGATCGCCGAACCCTCGGTATTCTTGAGAAAGGTTTCCTCATCCCAGTTGAACAGCGTCAGTAGATCCACGTCGTCCAGGTTATGGCGCGGTTTGAAGTCCTCCTCCGCTGTGCGCTTGGCAAAGCGGTTCCAGGGGCAGATCAGCTGGCAGTCGTCACAGCCGAAGATGCGGTTGCCCATCAACGGGCGCAGCTCTTCAGGAATGGAGCCGTCGTATTCGATGGTCAAATAAGAGATGCAGCGCCTGGCATCGAGTACGCCCGCTTCCGGGAACGCGTTGGTTGGGCAGATATCCAGGCAGGCGTTGCAACGGCCGCAGTGGGACTCGGTTTCCGGTGCATCGATCGGCAGTGGCAGATTGGTAAACAGTTCTCCGAGGAAAAACAGCGATCCGGCCTGACGGTTCAGCAGCAGGGTGTGCTTGCCGATCCAGCCGATTCCGGCGTTGCGGGCCAGCGGGCGCTCCAGTATCGGCGCAGAATCCACAAAGGGGCGGAATTGAACGGCAGCCTCATCGCCGGCTTCGGCTGCCAGCCACTGCCCCAGTTGCTTCAAGCGTTTACGGATCAGTTTGTGGTAGTCGCGGCCCAGGGTGTAGCGTGCGATATACGCCTTGTCCGGGTTGGCCAGGGTCTTGAGCGTTGTGGTCTCGGGTGGCAGGTAATCCATACGCACCATAACGATCCGCTCGCAGCCGGGCACCAGTAGTTTAGGGTCTATCCGCTTGTCGAAATGCTGTTCCAGATACCCCATTTCACCCTGATAGCCGGCATCAAGCCACTGCTGCAGATGTTCTGCCTCGGCGGAGGCGTCCGGCAGGGTAATGGCGCATTGCTGAAATCCCAGTTCACGGGCGCGCTGTTTTAGACGCACTGCCAGTGAGCTTAGAGGTTCGGGCTGGTTTGCGTTTGCGATGGGCTGTTCCACTATAATGGCGTGCAGATCAGTGATGGGTGAAGGCCTATGAGCATCAATAGAGAAGCGTTGCCGAGCACATTATACACAGCGGAACAGTGCCGCGCGCTGGATCGGACCGCTATCGAACAGTTTGGTATCCCCGGTTTTCGCCTTATGCAGCGCGCCGGGCAGGCTGCCTGGGCGGTGATCGGGCAGCGCTGGCCGCAGCTGCGCAAAATTAGCATCGTTTGTGGTGCCGGCAATAACGGCGGCGATGGACTGGTGATCGCGGGGCTAGCCTGGCAGGCAGGTCTCGAGGTGCAGCTGGTTGTGGTCGGTGAGCGCTACGCGGAAAAACTGCGCGGCGAGGCGCTGGAAGCCTGGCAGTGGCTGTGTGGCTTTGGCGTCAAGGCAGATAGCTGGTATCCGGGGCTGGAATTGCACGGCGAGCTGATCGTTGATGCGCTGCTCGGTATTGGTCTCAGTGGCCAGGTACGGGGCGAAGCCGCCAGTGTGATCGCCCAGATTAACCGCTGTGAACAGCCGGTGCTGGCTGTGGATATTCCTTCAGGGCTCTGTGCCGACACCGGTGCCGAGTTGGGCATGGCGGTAGACGCGGATGTGACGGTTACCTTTATCGCGTTGAAACAGGGACTGTTGACCCATCAAGGCGTGGATCATGTGGGAGCCCTGCTGTTTGATGCACTGCTGCTTCCGGATGAGGTGTTCGAAGATGTGCCGGTTAGTGCCTTTCGTACCGATACCGAAGACCTGCGTGAGTTAATCCCTGCACGCCCGGCCTCTTCACATAAAGGGATGTACGGTCATCTGCTGGTGGTCGGTGGTGACCTCGGGATGGGTGGGGCCGCTTTGATGGCGGCTCAGTCTGCGTTGCGCACCGGCGCGGGGCTGGTCTCTCTGGCTACGCGCGAGGAGCACCGCATGGCGGCGCTGACCCGCGTGCCTGAGGTGATGTGTCACGGCATCGATGAAGCCGATGAACTTGAGCCTCTGCTGGCAAAGGCCGATGCGGTGGTGATTGGGCCGGGGCTCGGTCAGGGTGTATGGGGGCGTCGGCTGTTCGAGGCTGTACTGGAAAGTGATAAACCGATGCTGCTCGACGCCGATGCGCTGAATCTGCTGGCTCAGAGTGACTCGCCCCTGCCTGAGCATGACTGGGTGCTGACCCCTCACCCTGGTGAGGCTGCCCGGCTGCTCGATACCGATACGGCGGATATTCAGGCTAACCGCTTCGAGCAGGTGCGGGAACTTCAGAGCCGCTGCGGTGGCACAGTGGTATTGAAGGGCGCCGGTACGCTCAGTTGTGATGGCGACGTGATCCACCTCTGCAGCGACGGTAACCCCGGAATGGCGACGGCCGGTATGGGCGATGTGCTCAGTGGCATTATCGGCGGTGTGCTGGCGCGTGGCATGCCCTCAGTCGATGCGGCTCGGATTGGTGTGCTGGTTCATGCCCGCGCGGCTGATCTTTGTGCGCGGCAATTAGGTGCGTGCGGATTGCTGGCGACCGACCTTATGAATACCATTCCGCTGGTTATCAACGGGTTGGAAAAAAATGTCTGAATATTCGATTGAGCTGGTTGATGAGCCGGCGATGGTGGCCTTCGGTGAGCATCTGGCCGCCTGCTGTAAGGATGGCGCGGTCATTTTTCTGCATGGTGATCTGGGCATGGGGAAAACCACGCTGTCGCGCGGCGTATTGCGCGGTTGCGGTCATCAAGGTTCGGTTAAGAGTCCCACCTATACGCTGGTGGAACCGTACGAAACGCCCGCAGGCCCGGTCTACCATTTTGACCTCTATCGCCTGGGGGATCCGGAAGAGCTGGAGTTTCTTGGTATTCGCGACTATTTCGATGAGCGCTCACTGAGCCTGATTGAGTGGCCGGAGCGGGGGGAGGGGATTCTGCCCGTGGCGGATCTTGAGATCGAAATTAGCGCCGAGGGGACAGGCCGTCGGCTATCATGGCAATATAATACTGAAAAAGGCCGTAAATTGGCCGATAGTTTAAAATAGCGGTAAATTCGGCGTTATATAGCTTTTGCAGGGTATCTGTATTTCTGTTTACTGCAGTTTGGTAGCGCTGAAAGAAACGCCTGAAAATTGAAATATTCGCGTGAAGTGAAGGGGTAAAGAGGCTGGTGCGTATACTCACCGGAACGGTTCTGATGCTGACGCTAGCCTGGGCTCAGCTGGCTCAGGCCGTCACCAACATCGACAATATCCGTGCCTGGCAGGCGCCGGACAATATTCGTCTGGTGTTTGACCTCAATGCGCCTGTTACACACAAGGTGTTCATGCTGGATAACCCGCAACGCCTGGTTCTGGATATTGAGGATACCAAGCTGGACCTCAACGTTGATGCGCTGGGGCTGGCCAAAGGGCCGATTCAGAAAGTGCGCACCGGCAAGCGCGGCGATGGTATTCGTCTGGTGCTGGATCTGGATGGTGAGCAGATCAGCCCGAAAAGTTTCCAGCTGGCCCCCAACGATCAATATGGCCATCGCCTGGTGCTGGATCTGGCGCTTCCGGAAGCCGAAAAGGCTGAAAAAGCCAGTGTGGCTGAGAAACAGGAAGCCAATACCGGCCCGTTGCGCGATATCGTCGTTGCTGTGGATGCCGGGCATGGCGGTGAAGACCCCGGAGCGCTGGGTCCGGGTGGGTTGCGTGAAAAGAATGTGGTGTTGTCGATCGCCAAAGAGGTCGCCCGGTTGATTGATGCGGAGCCGGGCTATCGCGCTGAGCTGATTCGCGGCGGTGACTACTACGTGAGCCTGCGCGGTCGCACGCTCAAAGCACGCAAGATAAACGCCGACCTGTTTGTCTCTATCCACGCGGATGCGGCCCGTAACAAGAGTGCTCGTGGAGCATCGGTCTGGGTGCTGTCGGGGCGGGGAGCAAGCAGTGAAATGGGTCGCTGGCTGGCGCAGAAAGAAAATGGCGCCGACCTTATCGGTGGTGTGGGTAGCGTGAGCCTGGAAGACAAGGATGACCTCCTTGCCAGCGTGTTGCTGGATATGTCGATGACGGCAAGCCAGTCCAGCAGTCGCGAAGTGGCCAAGCGTGTGCACAGCAATATCGCTGGTTTTGCGCGGATGCATAAGAATCATGTCGAGCAGGCAGGTTTCGTGGTGCTCAAATCCCCTGATATTCCCTCCATCCTGGTGGAGACCGGTTTTATCTCCAACCCGGGAGAAGCCGCCAATCTGAAAAAGAGCAGTTATCAGAAGCAGATGGCGAGAGCCATCGTTGGTGGTGTCAAAGCGCATTTCTGGGATCGGCCGCCGAGCCGCACCCATATCGCGGCCCGCAAGCGCGCTGGCGAAACCCTGGCCGGTGTCGAGAGTACCTACAGGGTGGCTCCTGGTGATACGCTCTCGGTTATCGCCGTACGTAACGGCATTTCTCTGGATCAACTGCGTCGCGCCAACGAGCTGCGCGGTGATAGGATCCGTGTAGGTCAGGTGTTAAAAATACCGGCCAGCTAAGTGCAGTTTCTTCTTCCCGCTTTAACTCCTCAGGCACAGATTTTATGAGTCGTATTCACCTGCTCTCACCGCAGCTGGCGAACCAGATCGCCGCCGGTGAGGTCGTCGAACGTCCCGCTTCCGTCGTTAAAGAGCTGCTGGAAAACAGCCTCGATGCCGGTGCCACCAAAATCGATGTGGATGTGGAGCAGGGCGGCATCAAGTTGATCCGGCTGCGTGATGATGGTGGCGGTATCGAGAAGTCGGATCTGGCGCTGGCATTGAGCCGTCATGCGACCTCCAAGATTGTTCAGCTGGAAGACCTGGAAGCGGTCGCCAGTCTCGGCTTTCGTGGCGAGGCGCTGGCGTCGATCAGCTCGGTGGCGCGCTTGACCCTGACCTCCCGCACCGAAGATCAGGACGCTGCCTGGCAGGTGCGTGCCGAGGGGCGTGATATGGAGGCGGTGCTGGAGCCCGCAGCACATCCCCGTGGGACGACTGTTGAGGTGCGCGACCTGTTCTTCAATACGCCGGCACGGCGCAAGTTTATGAAGAAAGAGCAGACCGAGTTTCGTCATCTCGAAGAGGTGATCAAGCGGATGGCGCTAAGCCGGTTCGATGTCTCGTTTAACCTGCAGCACAACGGTCGTCGGGTACAACAGCTGCGCCCGGTGGATAGCGAGCAGGCGCGAGAGCGACGTCTGGCATCTCTGCTGGGTGGCAATTTTATCGAACAGGCGGTGCATCTGGATGTGAGTGCGGAAGCTTCGGGCCTGCGTCTTTGGGGCTGGATCGGTCTGCCCACCTATTCACGCAGCCAGGCTGACCAGCAGTACTTTTTTGTTAACGGTCGCATCATCCGCGATAAGGTCGTAACCCACGCGGTACGCCAAGCCTACAGCGATGTGCTGTTCCACGGCCGGCACCCGGCCTTTGTGCTCTATCTCGAGCTGGATCCGGCACTGGTGGATGTGAACGTTCACCCCACCAAACATGAGGTGCGATTCCGCGAATCGCGCCTGGTGCATGATTTTATCTTCCGGACCCTGCATCGTGTGATTGGCGATCTTCGTCCCAAGGACGCGGTGCCTGCCGGTGCCGGTGAAACGGCGTCAGGTGAGGCAGGTGCGCCGGCGATGGCGATGCAGTCGGCGCCAGGCAGTGTCTCGGGTGAAGGGAGCTTTAGTCAGGGGCGGATGCCGCTGTATCAGTCTTCCGACAACTATCAGTCTTCCGGTAATAGCCAGTCCTCTGGAAATTACGGCCAGCCGGCTGGAAGTTACGGCAGCTATGGCGGCTCGGCGGGCTCTGCCTCTGCGGTGAGAGAGCAGATATCTGCCTATGCCGACCTGCACACCCCCGCTACGCCTAATCAAGGGCGGCCAGGTATGCCGATGCCGGAGGACGATGCCGAGAAGGCGCCGCCGCTTGGCTATGCGATTGCTCAGTTGCACGGTGTTTATGTGCTGGCGCAGAACGAGATAGGCCTGGTGCTGGTGGATATGCACGCGGCCCATGAGCGTATCGTCTATGAGCGGATGAAGACCGCCTGGAATGAGGACCGGGTGCGCTCCCAGCCCCTGTTGGTGCCGGTGAGTCTAAGCGTCAGCGAACGAGAGGCGGATCTGGCGGAGGAACAGCCCGAACTGTTCCAGCGCCTGGGCTTCAGGCTTGAGCGCATGGGAGCGGATACGCTGACCGTAAGAGAAGTGCCAGTGTCTCTTGCCAAAGCGGATGCACCTCAGCTGGTGCGTGACGTGCTGGCCGACCTGGTGGTGTTTGGCAGCAGTCGGCGCATCGAAGAGAGTATCAATGAGCTGCTCGGAACCATGGCCTGTCACGGTGCCGTGCGCGCCAACCGCCAACTGAGCATCCCCGAGATGAACGCCCTGCTGCGTGATATGGAAGCTACCGAGCGCAGTGGCCAGTGCAACCATGGTCGTCCGACCTGGACCCAGCTGTCGATGAATGAGCTGGACAAACTTTTCTTGCGAGGCCAGTGATCTTGGCGGATAAACTCCCACCGGCGATTTTTCTGATGGGGCCGACGGCGTCTGGAAAAACAGCGCTGGCTATGCACCTGTTCGATAATCTTCCCTGTGAGCTGATCAGTGTCGATTCGGCGTTGATCTATCGTGGCATGGATATAGGCACCGCCAAACCAGAGCCCGAGGAGCTGGTAAGTTATCCCCATCGGCTGATCGATATCCGTGATCCTGCGGAAAGCTATTCGGCGGCGGAGTTTCGTGAAGACGCCCTGGCGGCCATGGCCGACATCAGTTCTGCCGGAAAAATACCGGTGCTGGTCGGCGGTACCATGCTCTATTTCAATGCCCTGCAGAAGGGATTGGCGCGGCTGCCGGAAGCTAATGCCGAACTTCGCGCCGAGCTTGAAGCCGATGCTGAGCGTCTCGGCTGGCCTGCCATGCATGAGCGTCTGGCAAAGCTGGATCCGGCTGCCGGAGAGAGGCTGAAGCCTACCGATTCCCAGCGTATAGAGCGTGCACTGGAAGTGGTGTTGCTGACCGGCAAGCCGATCAGCGAACACTGGGCGGAGCAGGGCGAGGCGGCGTTGCCCTATGATCTTTTGCCGTTGGCGCTGATGCCCGCTGATCGATCGCGTCTGCATCAGCGTATAGAACAGCGCTTTGACCTGATGCTGGAGCAGGGCTTTGAGCAGGAAGTGTTGAAGTTGCATGAGCGTCAGGATCTTACGCCAGACCTGCCATCGATCCGCTGTGTCGGTTACCGCCAGATGTGGGACTACATTGAGGGCCGGCTGAGCTATGATGAAATGAGGTATCGCGGTATTGTTGCGACCCGCCAGCTGGCGAAACGTCAGCTAACTTGGCTGCGCGGTTGGCAGGGGGTGCAATGGCTGGATAGTGAGGCGGATAAATTACTGGAATCTGTCTTGAAACTGGCCGAGGCAAACACTATATAATGGAAGGCTTGTCGCGGGTGCGAGTCTGGCCGGTATTTCGGCCTACTGTCCTGGCGCAACCTATTACAACTAAACGTTTTTGTTCTTTTTTGGGAAGGAGTTTGCAATGTCAAAAGGGCAGTCTTTACAAGACCCTTATCTGAATGTGCTGCGCAAGGAGCGTATTCCGGTATCCATCTTTCTGGTCAACGGTATCAAACTGCAGGGGCAGATCGAATCTTTCGATCAGTTCGTGATTCTGCTGAAAAACACTGTTAGCCAGATGGTTTATAAACACGCCATTTCTACCGTTGTTCCGTCGCGTCCGGTGAAACTGCCGCAGGGCGACGAAAAGGCGGCAGACTGAGGTCCTAATTGTTTTTCGAACGTCCCGAATCGGGCGAGATAGCGATTCTCGTCCACATTGAGCTGTCCTCAGATGCGGATAGCGAAGATCCCCGGGAGCTGGAAGAGCTAGCGCTCTCAGCAGGTGCAGATCCGGTCGCATTTTTGACCGGGTCCCGTGCCGATCCCAGTCCTAAATTCTTTCTCGGTGCAGGTAAGGTCGACGAGTTGCGGGCTTTGGTGCAGTCGCATCAAGCTGAACTTGTGATCTTCAACCATGCGCTGAGCCCCGGTCAGGAGCGAAATCTCGAGCGCGAGATTCAGTGTCGTGTACTCGACCGTACCGGGCTTATTCTCGATATCTTTGCCCAGCGTGCCCGCACCCACGAAGGTAAGCTCCAGGTGGAGCTGGCCCAGCTTGAGCATATGTCCACCCGGCTGGTACGTGGTTGGACTCACCTTGAACGTCAGAAAGGTGGTATCGGCTTGCGCGGCCCGGGTGAAACCCAGCTTGAGACCGACCGTCGCCTGTTGCGGGCCCGTATCAAGTCGATTCAGAAACGGCTCGAGAAAGTGCGTACGCAGCGCGAGCAGGGTCGGCGTGCGCGGCAGCGTGCAGAAGTGCCTACCGTATCGCTGGTGGGATACACCAACGCCGGTAAGTCCACTCTGTTCAACCGTATTACCGACTCTGGCGTCTATGCTGCGGACCAGCTGTTCGCGACTCTCGACCCGACGCTGCGCCGGATCGAGCTGGACGATGTGGGGCCAGCGATCCTGGCGGACACCGTGGGCTTTATCAAGCATCTGCCGCACAAGCTCGTAGAGTCTTTCCGCGCCACGTTACAGGAAACCGTGGAAGCGACGTTGCTGCTGCATGTGATCGACTGTCAGGACGAAGAGCGGCAGGATCATATCGATCAGGTGCATAACGTGCTTGATGAGATCGGCGCCGATGAGGTGCCTGCGTTGCAGGTCTTCAATAAGATTGATCTTCTCCCGGGTCAGGGCGCTCGCGTCGACCGTGACGAAGAGGGTGTGCCGCGCCGTGTCTGGTTGTCTGCACAGACCGGAGAGGGTATAGAGCTGTTGATGGATGCCGTGCGTGAGCGTCTCAGCGGTGACATGTTCCACGATACCCTCAGTCTGACGCCAGAGCAGGGTCAGTTCCGCGCTCGTCTTTATGCCCAGGGTGCGGTGGTCAATGAACGGATAGAGGATGACGGCCGTATGTCTCTGGAAGTGAGGATGCCGATGCGTGATATTCGACAGCTCCTCAGTCGCCTGAGTATCCCGGCGGAACGTTATCTGCCCGAGCCTGTCCACGAAGAAGATCTCTGGTAGAACAAAAAATACCCGGGCGGGGTGCACTGAGGGCGAAGCTGCTTTAGGCTGGTGCTCAGTTGCGCGGATGCGCGGGTATCCCTAGAATTTTCAAAAATATAACGCCCTTACAACGACGGAGAACTGTATGGCCTGGAATGAGCCTGGCGGGAATGGCAATAACCATGACCCCTGGAGCAGTGGCGGCGATAAGAACCGCGGTAAACGCGGACAGGATCAGGGGCCGCCTGATCTGGATGAGGCACTGCGCAAGCTGCAGGACCGGATGAATTCACTCTTTGGTGGCGGTAAGCGTCGCGGCAGCGGTTCGGGTGGTAGCTCGGGCGGTAAAGGCGGCGGTTTCGGCTTCCTGATCGTGATCGCAGTGGTTGCTGCGCTATTCTGGGCCGGTATGGGCTTCTACACCGTGGATCAGCCCGAGCGCGGTGTTGTACTGCGTCTGGGTAAGTTCTATGAAACGGTAAACCCCGGTCTGCAGTGGAATCCGCCGCTTATCGATGACGTCACCAAGGTCAACACCGAGATGGTGCGTACACATAATCACGATTCCCAGATGCTGACTGAAGACGAAAACATCGTTTACGTCGATCTGACCGTGCAGTACGTGGCGACCGATCCGAAAGCGTTCATCCTCAATGTGCGTGATCCGGAGCAGAGCCTTTCCCATGCGGCTGAATCGGCGCTGCGTCATGTTGTGGGTACCACCGAACTTCACTCCATCCTGACCGAGGGTCGTGAGACTCTGGGTATCCAGGTGCAGGAGCGTCTGCAGCGTTATATGGAGTTCTACGGCACCGGTATCAATATCATTCAGGTCAACATCAAGAACGCCCAGGCTCCAAGTCAGGTGCAGGACGCGTTTGATGACGTGATCAAAGCGCGTGAAGATGAGCAGCGTGTGATCAACGAAGCTCAGACCTACGCCAATGGTGTGGTTCCTGAAGCGCGTGGTGAAGCTCAGCGTATTATCGAAGAAGCTAACGCCTACCGCGAAGAGATCGTTGCCCGTGCGACCGGTGAAGCTAACCGCTTTACGGCCCTGGAGAAAGAGTACGCCAAGGCGCCGGAAATTACCCGTCAGCGCCTCTACCTGGAAACCATGCAGGAAGTGCTCGGCAAAACACCGAAGGTGCTGGTTGATGTCGAAGGTGGCAACAACATGATGTACCTGCCGCTCGATAAGCTGATGGAAAAACAGGATAGCGTTCGCGACAGCAGTGGTCGTCCGCTTCGTCTGGATGATGCCAGTCTGAAAGCCATTACCGACCAGGTGATGGAGCAGGCTCGTCAGCGCCAGAATTCTTCCACCACTACACGGGAGGGTCGCTAATGAACGCTCGATCGCTCTATTTACTGATCGCCGTGCTAGTCGTGGTGATGATCGGCTCCAAGTCGGTCTATATCGTCAAAGAGACCGAGCGCGCCGTTAAGCTGCGTTTCGGTGAGATCGTCGATGGCGATATCCAGCCGGGTCTTCATTTCAAGATCCCGTTCGTCAACACCGTGCGTACTTTTGACGCCCGTGTTCAGACTCTGGATGCGCGTCCGCAGTCCTTCCTGACACTGGAGAAGAAGCGTTTGATCGTGGACTCTTTCGTGAAGTGGAAGATCGCAGATCCGACCAAGTACTACACCTCTATCTCCGGTGATATGTTCCAGGCCTCTGAGCGTCTGGCTAACAACATCGAAGAAGAGCTGCGTAACCAGTTCGGTGAGCGTACTGTAACCGAGGTAATCTCTGGCGAGCGTGAAGAGCTGATGGACGCGGTTATCCGCGACCTGAGTCGTCGTGCCGATGAGCAGTTCGGTATCGAAATCATCGATGTACGCGTGAAGCGAATCGATCTGCCGACAGAGGTTTCCTCTTCCGTGTATCAGCGTATGCGTACCGAACGTCAGCGTCTGGCGCGTGAGCTGCGTGCCCGCGGTCAGGAACTGGCAGAGGGTATACGTGCGGATGCGGATCGTCAGCGTACCGTTATCCTGGCGGAAGCCTACCGCGAGTCTGAAGAGACTCGAGGTGAGGGTGATGCGCAGGCGGCAAGCATCTATGCAGAAGCCTATTCGGCGGATGAAGAGTTCTACAGCTTCAACCGCAGTCTGCAGGCCTACCGCGATACCTTTAAAGGTGGCGGTGATGTGATGCTGCTGGAACCGGATTCGGAATTCTTCCGTTATCTGGATGATGCGCGTCCGCCGGCAAGAGGCACCACGCAGCCATAGTGCAAAACAGAAATCGGGTGCCCTTGGCGCCCGATTTCGTGGTAGTATTCGTTAACCGGGTCGAGGCCCGGTTTTTTTGTGGACTTTAGGTGAGTAATGGTCGATCTCTGGCGCGAATTATTGATCGCGTTCTGTCTGGTGTTGGTGATTGAGGGCGTCCTGCCTTTTCTATACCCCCAGCGTTGGCGTCGGCTGGTTGCCAAGCTGGCTTATGTTCCGGATTTGTCACTCAGAGTGGCGGGATTCGTATCGATGTTGCTTGGCGTAGCGCTGCTTTATCTGGTCCACTGATATCAAGAGTTATTCGTACTGGAGTACTGCATGACATTGGCAGATCGCTGGTTGCTGCCCGATGGAATGAAAGAGATGTTGCCGCCTCGTGCGCGTCAGGTTGAAATGATGCGTCGTCGCGTGCTGGATCTGTATGACTGCTGGGGCTACGACCTGGTGATGCCGCCGCTGGCGGAGCATCTTGAATCGCTGCTGACCGGCGTCGGTCGCGACCTGGAGATGAAAACCTTCAAACTGACCGACCAGGTCAGTGGTCATACCCTCGGCGTGCGCGCCGATATGACTCCTCAGGTAGCGCGTATCGATGCCCATCGGTTGCGTACCGAGGGTCCAAGTCGACTCTGTTACTGCGGTTCGGTGTTGCATACCCGGCCCGGCAACATGCTGGCGTCGCGCAACCCGCTGCAGCTCGGTGCCGAGCTTTATGGCCACGCGGGCCTCGATAGTGACGTGGAAGTGATCTCGCTGATGCTTGAGACGCTGCGTACTGTCGATGTGAAGGGTCCGGTGAGCCTGGATCTGGGGCATGTGGGCGTTTTCAGTGAGCTGATGCAGGAAGCGGCGCTTGCCGGTGAAGAGCAGGATCGTTTCATCGACATGCTGCAGCGCAAGGCTTTGCCGGAGATCGGCAGTTTTGTGGCGGGGCTTGATCTCGCTGAGGGCGTTGCTGAAAAGCTCCTCGCGCTGCCGCGGCTCAATGGCGGTGTTGAGGTTCTTCAGCGTGCGCGCGAACTGTTTGCGGGTTCCGAGAGTATTCTGGCTGCGTTGACCTATATTGAACAGGTGGCGCAGCGGGTGGAAAGTCGCTATCCGGCGACCGACCTCTACTTTGATCTTGGTGAACTGCGTGGCTATCACTATCACACCGGTGTGGTGTTTGCTGCCTACTCACCTCACTTTGGTCAGGCGCTGGCCAAAGGTGGTCGTTACGACCGTATTGGAGAAGACTTTGGTCGAGCACGCCCGGCAACGGGTTTCAGTGCCGATCTGAAAACCCTGCTTGAAGTCGCGCTGGCGATGCCGGAGATTGATCGCTCCGCTGTGCTGGTGCCGGCCACCGAAGAGCAGGATCTCCTTGCTGCGATCGCGGATCTGAGACAGGCCGGTGTGCGTGTCGTACAGATGCTGGGTGGAGAAGTGGTACCGGGCTGCTGTGATCGTCAGCTGGTACTGAAGGACGGGCAGTGGGTCGTTGAGACCCGGTGAACTTTTTCTCAATTTTTAAGAGTTTTTAGAGACAGCAATGGGTAGAAACGTCGTTGTTCTGGGCACCCAGTGGGGTGATGAAGGCAAGGGTAAGATCGTCGATCTGCTGACCGAAAAAGTCGCAGCGGTGGTTCGCTTTCAGGGCGGTCATAACGCCGGCCATACACTGGTAATCGATGGACAGAAAACCGTACTGCACCTGATTCCGTCGGGTATTCTGCGGCCGAATGTCGAGTGCCTGATCGGTAACGGGGTGGTGCTTTCTCCTGATGCACTGCTGGAAGAGATCGCCGGTCTGGAAGAAAGTGGTGTGCCCGTGGCTGAGCGTCTGCGTCTGAGCCCGGCCTGCCCGCTGATTCTGTCCTACCATGTGGCACTGGATCAGGCGCGCGAAAAGGCGCGTGGTGAGGCCAAGATCGGTACAACCGGTCGTGGTATCGGCCCGGCCTACGAAGACAAGGCTGCCCGTCGTGGTCTGCGTCTGGGTGATATGGCTGATCCTGCAAGCTTTGAGGTGAAGCTGCGTGAAGTGATGAAATATCACAACTACATGCTGGAGCATTACTACGAAGTCGACCCGATCGACGTCGATGCTCTGCTCGCGCACTGCCTGGAGATGGCCAAGACCCTGGTGCCGATGATGACCGACGTGACTACGCGTCTGCATCAGCTGCGCAAGCAGGGTGCCAGCATCATGTTTGAAGGTGCGCAGGGCTCTCTGCTGGATATTGACCACGGTACTTATCCGTACGTGACCTCTTCCAACACTACCGCCGGCGGTACCTCTACCGGTAGTGGTTTCGGCCCGCTGTACCTGGATTACGTACTGGGTATTACCAAGGCTTACACGACTCGAGTCGGCGGCGGCCCGTTCCCGACCGAGCTGAACTGCGATATCGGTGCGCGCCTGGCTGAGCGTGGTCATGAGTTTGGTGCGACTACTGGTCGTGCGCGTCGTTGTGGCTGGTTCGATGCCGTCGCGCTCAAGCATGCGATTCAGATCAACTCTGTTTCCGGCATCTGTCTGACCAAGCTCGACGTTCTGGATGGCCTGGATCAGATTAATATCTGTATCGGTTACGCCGATGCCGAGGGTAATCCAGTGACTTCTCTCTGCGGCAGCGAGGCTTACGAGTCCGTGCAGCCGGTTTACGAGGTTGTGTCGGGCTGGAGCGAGTCTACCGTGGGTCTTAAATCTCTCGACGAGCTGCCGGCGAACGCCCGTGCATACATTGAGCGCCTGGAAACCCTGGTTGAGACCCCGATCGATATCATCTCTACCGGTCCTGACCGTATTGAGACTATCGTTCTGCGTGATCCGTTCGAAGAGTAATCTTCGCCGGGTCCGTCAGGGCATAAAAAAAGCCGCGCTTGATAGCGCGGCTTTTTTGTATCTACGTTCTGCTCCGGCTCGGAGGGTTAGCTCTGAATTGCCGGGTGCAGGGTTTTTAGCAGTGTTTTGAACATCTTTGCGTTACCTGCAACCAGTTTGCCGCTGTCGCGGTGGTTGCTGCCGCCGGCGGTATCGCCGACCAGTGCGCCTGCTTCCTGAAGTAGCAGCAAACCCGCGTCCTGTTCGCTCTGATACAGGCCTAGCTGGCAGAAGCCGTCAAGGCGTCCTGCAGCGGTATAAGCCAGGTTCAGTGCGACGGAGCCGGTGTTGAACGGAGTGGCTCCGGCGCTAACCAGTTCGCGCATGATAGCGATCTGAGTATCAAGTCCAGACTGGTCGCTGTTGCGTCCGAGGAAACCGGTTCCGATCAGGGCGCCATCCAGAGCTTTGCGAGCGCTGACGCGCAGGCGCTTGCCGTTAAGCTGGGCGCCTTCACCGCGGCTGGCAGTGAACTCCTCGCCGGTGATCGGGTTCAGGATCAGGGCGTGGGTAACCTTGCCCTTGACGCGCCCGGTGATGCTTAGCGCAAAGGAGGGAACCGCATTGGAGAAGTTTGTCAGGCTGTCGATAGGGGTTACCTGCCACTCGCAAGGAGTGGGGCCTTCGCCGCTGGCTTCGTGTCGTCCGCTGTAGTCGCCGATTACCGTGTGGTGGGGGTAGGCTTTCTGCAGTGTGTGGGCGACTGTGCGTTCAGCCTGAAGGCAGAGGTCATTGATAAAGCCGGCGACCTTGTCCTGTTCGGACTTGATCAGATCCAGGCGTTCGGTGCCGCGGGCGATCTGCTCGGCGGCGAGACGTGCGGCGCGCAGAGCGATGTTGACCATTGGTTGCATTGGGTATGGAGTCCAGTCGTTCGAATGGGGGAATCAAACGGAAATTATAACGCACTCTGTGGGGTTGAATAAACGTTGACCGCAAAGATGCTGTAAGTGTCGCACTCGAGTCGCTCTGCGCGGCCCAGTTCTGTTATTATATGCGCCCTTTTTTGACAGGTTCTTTGGCGCGCTCATGCTCGAACATATCCGTATCGTTCTGGTAAATACCACACATCCCGGCAATATCGGAGCCGTGGCTCGTGCCATGAAAAATATGGGGCTGAGCGACCTCTGCCTGGTTGAACCCAAGCACTACCCGGATGAGGCGGCAACAGCGCGCGCTTCGGGGGCTACCGATATTCTGGATAATGCGCGTGTTGTGTCGACGCTGGAAGAGGCGTTGGCAGACTGTCAGCTGGTGGTCGGTACCAGTGCCCGGGGGCGTCACATTCCCTGGCCGGTTATCAATCCGCGTGAGCTGGGCGCCATCGCCATGCCCTTGGCCGGTAAGTCACGCGTGGCTGTGCTCTTCGGTCGCGAGGATCGGGGGCTGACCAATGATGAATTGCATGCCTGTCATCATCACGTTCATATCCCTTCAGTGGAGGGGTTTAGCTCTCTCAATATTGCCGCCGCCGTGCAGGTGATCTGCTACGAACTGCGTATGGCTAAGCTGCTTGAAGATGAGCAGAGTAAGCCGCAGTGGGGCACAGACTGGGATATAGAGCTTGCCGATCACGCTGAGCTCGAGCGTATGTTCGAACACCTTGAACAGACTCTTGTTGATATCGACTTCCTTGATCCGAATAACCCGCGTCAGTTGATGACCAGGTTGCGTCGGCTACTGCTGCGTGCCGTTCCGGATAAGGTCGAGGTGAATGTACTGCGCGGGATTCTGAAGTCGGTCAATCGTGGTTTTGGTGCGGGTTCCAGCAAGGATGGGGATTCCACAAAAGAGAGTGGCGAAAAGGGTTCTCAATCCTGACTTTAATGGTCGGGAATATACTTGACTAAATCTCTTGGTTTTTGCACAATGGCGTCAGGCTCGCAGCAGCAGGTGAGGATGACTATGCGATTGACAACTAAGGGGCGTTACGCCGTAACGGCGATGCTCGACTTGGCCCTTCATGAGGGCAAAGGACCGATCAGCCTGGCGGATATATCAGAGCGCCAGGGCATATCGTTGTCCTATCTGGAGCAGCTCTTCGCCAAGCTGCGTCGCAACGAACTGGTGCACAGTGTGCGCGGTCCGGGCGGCGGATACCAGCTCAAACGTGAGCGCGGAGAGATTAATGTGGCGGAAGTGATCGATGCTGTCAATGAGTCGGTCGATGCCACGGGTTGCCGCAGTACCGGCAACTGTCAGAGCGGCGAAGTCTGCCTGACCCACCATTTATGGTGCGATTTGAGTGAACAGATCCATGGTTTCCTGAGTGATATCAGCCTGGCGGATCTGGTGTTGCGAAATGATGTGCAGGAAGTTGCCGAGCGCCAGGGGCAGCGTAGCCGGACTCAACCGGAACAATTGATCGCCAGCAGTGTTGCGTCAGCATCCTGATAGCGAAGAGCTTTGGAGATTGAAATGAAATTGCCGATCTATCTCGATTATTCAGCAACAACACCGGTAGATCCGCGTGTGGCCGAGAAGATGATGAGCTGCCTGACGCCCGAAGGAAACTTCGGTAACCCGGCTTCCCGCTCTCATATGTTTGGTTGGAAAGCTGAAGAAGCGGTCGAGACAGCGCGTCGTCAGGTGGCAGATCTGCTTGGTGCGGATCCGCGTGAAATCGTCTGGACTTCTGGTGCAACCGAGTCCGACAACCTGGCAATCAAGGGTGTAGCGCACTTCTATCAGAAGAAGGGCAAGCACATCATCACCTCCAAAATTGAACATAAGGCAGTGCTTGATACCTGTCGTCAGCTGGAGCGTGAAGGTTTTGAAGTGACCTATCTGACGCCTGGCAGTGATGGCATCATCACGCCGCAGATGGTCGCTGACGCGCTGCGTGAAGACACTATCCTGGTGTCTTTGATGCACGTGAATAACGAGATCGGCACCATTACCGATATTGCTGCGATCGGCGAGCTGACCCGTAGTCACGGTGTGCTGTTGCATGTAGATGCCGCTCAGAGTGCAGGCAAACTGCCGCTGGATATGTCCAGCATGAAAGTGGATCTGCTGTCCGTATCCGGTCACAAGATGTACGGCCCGAAAGGTATAGGTGCGCTGTATGTGCGCCGTAAGCCGCGTGTACGTCTGGAAGCCCAGATGCACGGCGGTGGTCATGAGCGTGGCATGCGCTCCGGCACTCTGCCGACCCACCAGATCGTGGGTATGGGTGAAGCGGCCCGCATCTGCCAGGAAGAGATGGAGAGCGAAGGCGAGAAGCTGAAAGCGCTGCGCGATCGCTTCTGGCAGGGCGTTAACAGCATGGAAGAAGTGCACGTGAATGGCTCTCTGGAGCAGCGCGTTGCCGGTAACCTGAACGTCAGCTTCGCCTTTGTTGAAGGTGAATCTCTGCTGATGTCTCTGAAGGACCTGGCGGTTTCTTCGGGTTCCGCATGTACTTCTGCCAGCCTTGAGCCCTCTTATGTGCTGCGTGCACTGGGGCTGAACGACGAGCTGGCACACAGCTCCATCCGTTTCTCCTTCGGTCGGTTTACCACCGAGGAAGAAGTGGACTACGCCGTCAAACAGATTCGCGTTGCTGTCGACAAGCTGCGCGAGCTGTCCCCCCTGTGGGACATGTTTAAAGACGGAATCGATTTGAACACAGTTGAGTGGGCTCACCACTAAGCGGGCTACACGAGCTCTTGGAGGTCATCATGGCTTACAGCGAACAGGTTATTGATCATTACGAAAACCCGCGCAACGTCGGTAAGATGGACGACAAAGACGGTCACGTCGGTACCGGCATGGTGGGTGCTCCGGCATGTGGCGACGTTATGCGCCTGCAGATCCGCGTTAACGACGACGGTGTGATCGAAGATGCGAAATTCAAAACATACGGCTGCGGTTCAGCTATCGCATCCAGCTCCCTGGTGACCGAATGGGTTAAGGGTATGACGCTGGATCAGGCGGCTGAACTGAAAAATGCTCAGATCGCAGAAGAGCTTGCACTGCCGCCAGTGAAAATTCACTGCTCGGTGCTTGCTGAAGATGCTATCAAGGCAGCTGTTGAAGACTACCGTAAAAAGCAGGGCTAAGGCCTCAGGCCTTGGCGTTGCCAGCAGAACAGGGTGAGGGTTATATGGCGATCAGCATGACAGACGCTGCGGTAAACCATGTCGCGCGCTTTCTCGAAAAACGCGGCCACGGCAGCGGTATTCGTGTCGGCGTGCGTACTTCCGGATGTTCCGGCATGGCTTATGTGCTCGAATTCATCGATCAGGTCGAAGATGAAGACCAGGTGTTTGAGTTCGGCGACGTGCGTGTGGCGATCGACCCGAAAAGCCTGGTCTACCTTGACGGAACCGAGCTGGATTTCGTCAAGGAAGGTCTGAATGAAGGCTTTAAGTTTAATAACCCCAACGTCAGCAGCGAATGCGGCTGCGGCGAAAGCTTTAACGTCTAAATACGCTAGCGAGGGTGCCCGGCTTACCAATGGATATGACCCGAAATTACTTTGAGCTGTTCGATCTCCAGCCTGGATTCGAGCTGGATCTTGGCTTGCTCAGCGAGAGATATCGGGAACTCCAGAAGCAGTGGCACCCTGATCGCTTTGCCCATCTCTCCGAGCGGGAACGCAGGCTGTCCGTGCAATACACGGCGCATTTGAATGAAGCGTTCCAGTCGCTCAAGTCTCCACTGCGCCGTGCGCAGTATCTGTTGTTGCTTCAGGGGCGGGATACCCATGGGGAATCCGGTGCGCAGCTCGATCCTATGTTCCTGATGGAGCAGATGGAGCTGCGTGAGCGCCTGTCAGAGGTTGCCGAGCAGGATGATCCGGAGGCGGAGCTTGAGCAGTTGCAGCAGGAAGCTGAACAGGCGCTGCGGGAGCTGCGGGCTGAATTTGTCTCACTCTACACGGGCGGCGATCTCGAAGGCGCTGAGCGGACGGTGCGTAAGATGCAGTTCGCCACCAAGCTCGAAACCGAGATAGAAGCGCTCGAAGATCGTTTGTTCGACGACTGAACGGAACCCCTTATGGCTTTGTTGCAAATCGCCGAACCCGGCCAGAGTGCTGCGCCTCACGAGCGCAGGCTGGCGGTTGGGATCGACCTAGGAACCACCAACTCACTGGCTGCGACTGTGCGTAGCGGTGAGGCGCAGACGCTGCCGGATATCAACGGAGAGCATCTGCTGCCTTCGGTGGTGCATTACTCTGGCGACGGCTCGCTCCAGGTAGGTTCTGAGGCGCTCGAATGCGCCGCTGAGGATCCCTACAACACAATTATATCGGTTAAACGTCTGATGGGGCGTGGTGTTGAGGACGTGCTCTCCTTCGGGGATGAGCTGCCTTACCGCTTCTCGCCGGGCGATGGCGGCATGCCTTATATCGAAACCAATGCCGGTCCGCGCAGCCCGGTCCAGGTGTCGGCCGATATTCTTCGTACTTTGCGTGAACGCGCTGAAGACTCGCTGGAAGGTGAGTTGACCGGCGCGGTTATCACCGTGCCCGCCTATTTCGACGACGCTCAGCGTCAGGCCACCAAAGATGCGGCTCGTATCGCCGGGTTGCATGTTCTGCGTCTGCTTAATGAGCCCACCGCAGCAGCCGTTGCCTATGGCCTGGACCAGGGGGAAGAGGGTGTTATTGCGGTCTATGACCTCGGTGGCGGCACCTTTGATATCTCCGTTCTGCGCCTGAATAAAGGTGTGTTCGAGGTGCTGGCGACCGGCGGTGATAGCGCGTTGGGTGGCGATGATTTCGATTACGCTCTGGCACGCTGGATATTGAAAGAGTCCGGTATCGAGCTGGAGCCTGATGCTCAGCAGGCACGATACCTGACGACCCTGGCAAAAAGTGTCAAGGAACGTCTCAGTGCAGAGCCTCAGGTTCAGGTGACGCTGGAGCTCGCTGGCAAGGTTGCTGAGGTTGCCGTTAGTCGTGAGCAGTTTGACGCCGCGGTAGAGCCTCTGGTGAAAAAGACCCTGCGCAGCTGTCGTCGCGCCCTGAAGGATGCCGGAGTTTCGGCTGAAGAGGTGCGGGATGTGGTGATGGTGGGCGGCTCTACACGTGTACCTCTGGTGCGTGCCAAGGTGGGTGAGCTCTTTGGTCGCGAGCCGCATATCGATATCGATCCCGATCGCGTGGTTGCAGTTGGCGCTGCGCTTCAGGCGGACGTACTTGCCGGTAACAAACCGGACAGCGATATGTTGCTGCTCGACGTGATCCCGCTTTCTCTGGGGCTTGAAACCATGGGTGGGCTGGTGGAGAAAGTTATCCACCGCAATACCGCGATTCCGGTGGCGCGTGGCCAGGAATTTACCACCTATCAGGATGGCCAGACCGCCATGGCGATTCATGTGGTGCAGGGTGAGCGTGAGCTGGTCTCCGATTGTCGCTCTCTGGCGCGCTTCGTGCTGCGTGGTATTCCGCCGATGGCTGCCGGTGCTGCCAAAATTCGTGTCACTTTTCAGGTGGATGCGGATGGCCTGCTCAGCGTCTCCGCGCAGGAGTTGTCTACCGGTGTCGAAAGTAGTATCCAGGTGAAGCCCTCCTACGGTCTTACCGATGACGAAATCACCGGTATGCTGCAGGACTCTTTCAGCCATGCGGCGGAGGATCTCACCGCCCGTGCGCTGCGTGAGCAGCAGGTCGAGGCCGAGCGTCTTGCCTCTGCGGTAGAGGCGGCCATCGTCCAGGACGGAGAACTGCTTGATTCTGATGAATTGGCGGCTCTTAAAGCGGGTGTGGCAGAACTGCGTAAAACAGCGGGTGGCAGAGATTCTGCCGCCATCGAAGCGGGTGTGAAAACGCTTGCTAAACTGAGTGATGATTTTGCTGCTCGGCGCATGGATAAGGGTATCCAGAGTGCGCTGAAGGGGCATCGAATTGACGAACTGGATAAGGAGTCGGAGTAATGCCGCAGCTGATTTTTCTGCCGCATGAGGAGCTCTGCCCGGAAGGCAAGGTAGTTGAAGTAGAGCCGGGTATCAGCATTTGCGATGCCGCTCTGGCTAATGGTGTGGATATAGAGCACGCCTGCGAGAAATCCTGTGCCTGCACAACCTGCCACGTCATTGTGCGTGAGGGGTTTGAGTCACTTGAAGAATCCGACGAGCTTGAAGATGACATGCTGGATAAGGCCTGGGGCCTGGAGCCTGAGTCGCGTTTGAGTTGTCAGGCGATTGTGGCCGATGAGGATCTTGTGGTTGAGATTCCCAAGTACACGATCAACCAGGTTTCAGAGCAGCACTGAGCGGGGTAGGCATCATGGGTTATAAATGGGTTGATGTACTGGATATCGCCATAGAGCTTGATGAGCTGTATCCCGATGTGGATCCGATGCAGATCAGTTTCCCGGACCTGTATCAGAAGGTGCTGGATCTTGAGCAGTTTGACGATGATCCGTCACATTGCGGTGAGAAAATCCTCGAGGCGATCCAGATGGCCTGGATCGAGGAAAAGGACTGAAACAAACTTCACTTGTGATGGTCTATAAGCCCGGCTCAGTGCCGGGTTTTGTTTATCTCGGTGGAACTGTTCAGCCTTTAATCACTCGCGTATAATGTCGCGCCTTGTCATTTTTATATAATCAATTGGATTAGGTTTAAACCATGGCTACTGAACGTACTCTCTCCATCATCAAGCCGGACGCTGTTGCCAAAAACGTCATCGGTGAAATCCTGTCTCGCTTCGAAAAAGCGGGCCTGAAAGTAGTCGAAATGCAGATGAAATCTCTGAGCAAAGCTGAAGCTGAAGGCTTCTACGCTGAGCACAAAGAGCGTCCTTTCTTTGCTGACCTGGTCGCTTTCATGACCTCTGGTCCGGTTGTTGTTCAGGTTCTCGAAGGCGAAAACGCTATCGCTCAGAATCGTGAGCTGATGGGTGCTACCAACCCGAAAGAAGCTGCTGAAGGTACTATCCGTCGCGACTTCGCTGAGTCTATCGATGCGAACGCCGTACACGGTTCCGATTCTGCTGCTTCTGCAGAACGTGAGATCGGTTACTTCTTCGGTAACTGATTCTGTCGGAGCCGCTCATTCGAGCGGCTCCTATACTCCAAACGCGGTGACTTTTCATGACTGACGCTCCCTCCAAGGTCAATCTTCTCGGTCTTTCTCCCTCTCAACTCGAACAGTTCTTCGATGAAATGGGTGAGAAACGTTTTCGTGCCACGCAGGTACTGAAGTGGATGCATCAGTACGGTGCCAGCAGCTTCGACGAGATGACCAATATCAGCAAGGCGCTGCGCGCCAAACTGGCTGAGATGGCGGATATTCGTGAGCCGGAAATCGTACTGGAGAAATTTTCCAAAGACGGTACCCGTAAGTGGGTAATCCGCATGGATGGTGGTTCTGCCATCGAAATGGTGCTGATCCCAGAGGGTGATCGCGCCACGCTCTGCGTTTCCTCACAGGTTGGGTGCTCACTGGATTGCAGCTTCTGCTCCACCGGTAAACAGGGCTTCAACCGGGATCTGAGTACCGCCGAAATTATTGGTCAGCTGCGGGTTGCGATTCGTTCATTTGGGCCTTTCGACCCCAATGGCGACCGCCGGGTGACCAACGTCGTATTCATGGGTATGGGCGAACCGCTGCTCAACTTTGACAATGTGCTCGCGGCTACCCAGCTGATGATGGACGATAACGCCTATGGCCTGTCCAAGCGTCGTGTAACAGTTAGTACTTCGGGTGTGGTGCCTGCGCTGGATAAACTCTGTAATGTCAGCGATGTGTCACTGGCGGTGTCCCTGCATGCGCCGAACGATGCGCTGCGTGACCAGCTGGTGCCAATTAATCGTCGTTACCCGATTGCTGAGCTATTGGCCGCCTGTAACCGCTATCTGGACAGCCTGAACGACAAGCGTTCAATTACCATCGAGTACACTCTGATGGCCGGCGTCAACGATCAGCCGGAGCATGCCCGGGAACTGGTAAAAGTGCTGCGCAAGGTACCGTGCAAACTGAACCTGATTCCGTTTAATCCCTTCCCTAATTCCGGCTATGAACGGCCGAGCGAGAAGGCGATTGCCGCGTTCAAGCAAATCATGCTGAACAGTAATATTATCACCACCGTACGTCGCACCCGTGGCGACGACGTGGATGCCGCCTGTGGCCAGTTGGTCGGGCAGGTAGCTGACCGTACCCGACGTAGCCAAAAATACATCGCTGTGGTACAAGAAGAGCCTGTTCAGGGGAAGAGCCAGACTCTGTAAGGGGGAGTAATGCGACAAGTTCATGCTGTGCTGCTGCTATTGATGGCAATAATGGTTTCAGCATGTTCGACGACCTCCTCAGACCGGTTTGAAAAAGCCGGTGCTTCCCGGGAAGATGCGCTCGAATCCTACACCAGTCTAGGTCTCCAGTATCTCCGTGCCGGAGATACTGCCGGGGCTAAATCGCCACTACAGCGTGCACTTGATATCGATGATAGTTATGCGCCTGCATATAATGCCATGGCGCTGGTGTTCCAGGCCGAGCGTGACCTGGATATTGCCGAGAGCTATTTCCGCAAGGCGATTGATGCCGATCCTGAATCTGCCATGATTCACAACAACTTCGGTGTGTTCCTGTTCTCTCAGGAACGTTACCAGGAAGCTTGTACGCAGCTTGCCCGTGCCACCGAAGATCCTTTCTATTCCGCCCGCGCTCAGGCTTTCGAGAACCTGGGGCGCTGCTATCGTCGTACCGGGCGGCCAGATGTGGCGGAACACGCACTGCGACGAGCTCTGACGCTGTCACAGCAACGTCCGCTTGCTCTGGTCGAGCTCTCCGATCTGATGCTGGAAAAGAATCAGGAAACCGAGGCTGCGGCTCTGTTCAATCGTTTTCGCGAGCTGGTTGATAGCAAACGTGTGAACCACTTCCCGTTGAGTCTGTGGGTAGGGATACGCGTGGCCAGATATGAAGGTAACGCCAATATGGCGGCAACCTACGCGCTGTTGTTGAAGAATATGTATCCTCGGTCCAGTGAATACCGGGCTTATAAGGAGTCTGCGCAGTGAGCAGCGAAGAGATATCTCAGGATAGTGGTGCCACTTTTACCGGCGGTAACTTCGTTAAGGCCAGAGAAACTCTCGGGGTCAGTCTGCAGGAGCTCAGTCGCGAGCTTCACCTGCCGGTTGCTACGCTGGAAGCGATCGAAAGGGGCGAGTTTAAAGGCCTGGGCGGGCCGGTGTTTGTGCGTGGCTATATCCGTTCCTACGCCCGTCGCCTGAAAATGAATCCGGATACCTATGTCAGTCAGTTCGATCGTATGTCTGGCATCAAGGATACCGCTGCGCCGGTGCGCGCGGTGGGGACAGTGTCTACTAGTCCCGCTCGGCAAAGCCGTTCGGTGATGCGTTTTGGTACGCTTTTGTTCATCGTTGCAATTGTCGGCTTTATCGTCTGGTGGTGGCAGACCCAGTACTCCATCGATAGCGTGATTACTCCGGTTGGGGATTCACCGGTCACCGTGGATACCGCTGACGGCAACACTCTAGTATTGCCGCCGCTGGATGATGAAAGTAGCAGTGCACCTGTCGATCAGCTGCCCGCATTTAATTCACCGGATACCAGTGTCATAGAGTATGACGCGGAAGCTCCGGCAGAAACCTTAGAGCAGGCCGCATCATCGGCGATTCCTGGCGTCGCTGAAATAACAGCCAGCGACGATGCTGCCACCGTGGAATCTGAAGCCGCCAGCAATGAAGCGGAACCGGTGGAACAGCCTGTCGCGGCTGCCGACCAGTTCCATCTGGTGCTGGCTGATGAGAGCTGGCTCAGTGTAAAGGATGCAACAGGTCGTACCCTGTTCAATGGCATTGCCCAGTCGGGCAGTGATCTGACATTTGACGGCGAGGAGCCACTCGCGGTAGTGATCGGTCGTGCCAGTGCGGTTGCCAGTATCGAATATCGTGGTGAGCCGGTTGATCTCTCACAGGTGAACAATAACAATGTCGCCCGTTTGAGTCTGCCAATGTCTCAGCGTTAACCACCATCTGCAATACGGGAAAGTAATACCTTGGCGAAAATCAAAGCCATACGGGGCATGAACGATATTCTGCCGGAGCAGACCCCGGTCTGGCAGTATCTGGAAAAACAGGTAGAGACGGTGCTTGGTGCTTACGGCTACAGCGAACTGCGTATGCCGATCGTCGAGCAGACCGACCTGTTCAAACGCTCTATCGGTGAAGTGACCGACATCGTCGAAAAAGAGATGTACACCTTCGAGGATCGTAATGGCGATAGTCTGACTTTGCGTCCTGAAGGCACGGCGAGCTGCGTACGCGCCTGTGAAGAACATGGGCTCACCTTTAACCAGGTACAGCGTCTCTGGTACATGGGGCCGATGTTCCGTCACGAGCGTCCACAGAAGGGACGCTATCGCCAGTTTCATCAGATCGGTGTTGAAACCTTTGGTATGCAGGGGCCGGACATCGATGCTGAGCTGATCATTATGACTGCGCGTCTCTGGCGTCAGCTGGGGATGGAGGAAGCGGTTACCCTGCATCTGAATACCCTTGGGACTGCGGAGGAGCGTGCACGCTTCAAGGCGGACCTGGTCGAGTACCTCAAGCAGCACGAGGAAGCCCTGGACGCCGACAGTCAGCGTCGACTGAAAACCAACCCTCTGCGGGTATTGGATAGCAAAGACCCTGGTACTCAGGCGCTGCTGGATAACGCTCCGCATTTCCATGATTACATCGATGCAGAGTCACGCGAGCACTTTGATCGTCTCTGTACCTTGCTTGACCGCGCCGGCGTTGCCTATGAAGTCAATGCGCGTCTGGTGCGTGGTCTGGATTACTACGGCAAGACAGTGTTCGAGTGGATTACCGACAAGCTTGGCTCCCAGGGTACCGTGTGCGCGGGTGGTCGATATGATGGTCTGGTTGAACAGCTGGGTGGCCGTGCCACACCGGCGGTTGGCTTTGCCATGGGTATGGAGCGTCTTATTCTGCTGCTCGAAACCCTCGAGCTGGTACCGGAAAGCGTGCATCAGAAAGTCGATATCTACGCGATGGCCATGGGGGATGATGCTCAGGTTGAGATGTTCCGTATTGCTGAAGAGCTGCGTGATCAAACCGGCCTGCGTGTTCAGCTTCACTGCGGTGGCGGCAGCTTCAAGAGCCAGATGAAGAAGGCCGACAGAAGCGGTGCTCGTTTCGGTTTGCTGATGGGTGACGATGAGCTGGCCAATGGCGTAGTTACCCTTAAACCTCTGCGTGAAACGGCCGAGCAAAAACAGATAACACTTAAAGAGCTGACAGCTGAGCTGGTCAGCATCTATAGCGAAGATTAAGAGAGGCAGGATCGTGGCTGAGTTGCGTACCGAAGAGGAACAGATCGAGGCGATCAAAAGCTGGTGGAAGGAAAATGGACGTTCACTGCTCCTGGCTATTGCTGTGGCTGTTGCCGGTGTGGTCGGTTGGCAGGCATGGCAGAAGCGTGTCGAAGTTCAGTCAACCAACGCATCGGTCACCTATCAGGAACTGCTCCAGGCAGTGACAGCGCTGCGTGACACTCCAGACGATGGGGCGCAGTCAGCGACCGCAGAACACCTGGCGGGTGTCCTTCAGGATGAGTATTCCAGCACCGGTTATGCATCGCTCGGTGCGATGCTGATGGCGCGTGTAGCGGTGGATGCAGGTGATCTGGATAAAGCGCTGACTCAGCTCGATTGGGCTCGCCAGAATGCTGAAGACGAAGAGTTGAAGCAGTTGGCGACTCTGCGTAGCGCGCGTATCAAACTGGCTCAGGGCGATGCAGCAGCTGCCAGCTCAATCTTGGCAGAGGCCAACGCTGATCACTTTAATGCTGCATACGCGGAGCTGCGGGGTGATGTTCTGGTGGCTCAGGGGCAGGTGGCTGAAGCGCGTCAGGCTTATGAGCAGGCACTGGAGTCTGCAAGCCCGCAGATGCGCCCGGTGATCCAGATGAAGCATGATGATCTGGCCGGGGGAGAGCGCTCATGAAACCGGTAACCCGTATTCTGGCCTCAGGTCTGCTTGCCGCGACCCTGTCCGGCTGCGGCTTGTGGAGCAGCCCCGATGAGATCGAACCTGCTGAACTCGTTGACTTCGATGCTGAAAAAGAGGTGTCGGTAGTCTGGAGTTCCCAGGTCGGTGACGGCCCCGGTGAAGGCTACCATCAGTTCGCACCGGCCATTGGCGATACCCGTATCTTCGCAACGGATGCTGAAGGTGATGTTCACGCATTCGACCGCGCCAATGGCGATCGCCTTTGGGAAGTTGAACTTGATATGCGCCTCTCCGGCGGTGTCGGTTATGGTTTCGGTACCGTGATCGTTGCCTCCGAGAACGGCGAAGTGATCGCCCTGGACAGTGATAATGGCGCCGAACTCTGGCGCACCCGTGTTGCTTCCGAAGTGGTGGCTCAGCCGCAGGTAAACGCTGACCTGGTGGTGGTTCAGGTGATCAACGGCCAGGTTGCAGCATTCGACCGGGTCACTGGTGAGCATCGCTGGACCTACGACAGTCAGATTCCGCAGCTGAGCCTGCGTGGCACCAGCGCACCGGTGGTCACGCCTCAGGCAACTCTGACCGGGTTTGCCAACGGCAAGCTGATCGCTATCGATAACGCCTCGGGTAACGCGCTGTGGGAAGAGCGTGTCGCCCTGGCTGAGGGACGTTCTGAGCTGGAGCGTATCGTTGATATTGATGGTCGACCGTTGATCTACAACGGCACCGTATTTGTCAGCAGCTACCAGGGTCGCCTGGTGGCGTTGAATCCCTATGGCCCGCGCATTATCTGGAATATCGATTTCTCCAGTTATCGCAGTTTGGCTGCAGGGTTCGGCAATATCTACGCGATTTCGGCGGATGATAAAATTGACGCCCTCGATGCTGGCAGCAGTGCCAGCGTATGGCAGCAGCCCGCGCTTTATTATCGCGGCCTCACCTCTCCGGCGGTGATCGGCAATACCCTGGTGGTTGGTGATGCCGAGGGTTACCTGCACTTCATGTCGCAGGTCGATGGGCATTTTGTGGCACGTTATAATTTTGATTCCTCCGGTATCTACAGTGATCCGCAGGTGGTCGATAATGTGCTTTACGTACTCAGCAACGATGGTCGTTTGTCGGCTCTCACGCTGAACTGAATTAAATCTTAAGTGAAGCGCGGCGGCGTTCTGCTTGGGTGGGACGCCGCCGCGCTGTTTTGGGTGAATAGCTATGCTTCCGGTGATTGCACTGGTGGGCCGACCGAATGTCGGTAAATCGACTCTTTTTAACCGACTGACCCGTACCCGTGACGCATTGGTTGCCGATCTGCCGGGCCTGACACGCGACCGCAAGTATGGCGAAGGCAAGTTGGGCGAGCGCGACTACATCGTTATCGATACTGGCGGTATCTCCGGTGATGAAGAGGGTATCGACAAGGTCATGGCCGAGCAGTCGCTGCTGGCCATCGATGAAGCCGATGTGGTGCTCTTCCTGGTTGACGGCCGCGCAGGGCTCAATCCCGCTGACGAGATGATCGCTGATCACCTGCGTCGGGAGCAGAAGAGCTGTTACCTGGTAGTCAACAAAACCGACGGTATAGACCCGGACGTCGCCCGTAGCGAATTCTTTAGCCTGGGGCTTGGTGATCCATTGACCATTGCAGCGGCTCACGGCCGTGGCGTGTCTGCGCTGATCGACTTGACTCTGGACGAGCTCGGTATCCCCGAGCCGGACGAAAACGCTGTCGAAGAGGAAGAAGACGACAATATCAGGATCGCTATTGTCGGGCGTCCCAACGTGGGTAAGTCCACCCTGGTAAACCGCATGCTGGGTGAAGATCGGGTAGTCGTCTTCGACCAGGCCGGCACCACCCGGGACAGCATCTATATCCCTTATGAGCGTGATGGTCAGCCCTATACGCTGATCGACACGGCGGGTGTGCGTCGTCGTAAGCATATTCGCGAAGCGGTGGAGAAGTTCTCCATCGTCAAAACCCTGCAGGCGATCAAGGATGCCAACGTGGTCGTGGCAGTGATTGATGCCCGTGAGGGGGTTACCGAGCAGGATCTGCATATGCTCGGCTTTGTGATCGATTCCGGGCGTGCGCTGGTTCTTGCGTTGAACAAATGGGACGGAATGACCCAGGAGCAAAAAGAGAAGGTTAAAACCCAGGTGGATCGTCGCCTGATGTTTGCTTCTTTTGCCCGTTTCCACTTTATTTCAGCGCTTCATGGCACGGGTGTTGGCGATCTTTACCGCTCGATCAATGAAGCCTATGACTCAGCCATGGCTAAATGGTCCACCAACCAGCTGACCAAGCTGCTGGAAGATGTGGTCGCTGATCATCAACCGCCGCAGGTGAACAATCGTCGCATCAAGCTGCGTTACGCTCACCAGGGGGGATCTAACCCGCCGATCATCGTTGTGCATGGTAACCAGACCGATTCGCTGCCTGGCTCCTACAAACGTTACCTCGAGAACCGCTTTATTAAGTTCCTCAAGGTGAAGGGTACGCCGATCCGCTTCGAGTTCCGTACCGGGGATAACCCCTTTGCCGGCAAGCGCAACATCCTGACGGCAAGGCAGCAGGCAAAGAAAGAGCGTCAGCGTCAGCACGTGAAAGAGATGAAGTACCGTCAGAAAAAGAAAGCTAAGAAGGCTTAATGCGTTCTTTGAATAGGTAAGGGAGCTTCGGCTCCCTTTTTTATTGCTCGTTTCAGGCCCAAAAAGGGCGCTTTGAACTTTTTGTAAATTATTTCCAAGAAGGCTGTTGACTCCCTCCGGCAGGTCTGTAGAATGCGCCTCCTCGCTTGAGACGACACACCCTTCGGGGCTGCAGACGACCAGCGAGGCGGTTTTCCAACCACTTGAATTTCTAAGAAGTTTTCAGAAATTCCCCGGTTCGAAAATCGCAGTGAAAAGCGAAAATAAACGCTTGACACTGAAAACGGAGGCGGTAAGATATGCGCCTCGCTTGAGACGGA
>NZ_SMFU01000008.1:891445-922765 GCF_004339595.1 Marinobacterium mangrovicola | reverse complement strand
CGGCCGCACGGGTGCTCAATAGCGAAGCGTACCAGCCCGCGACATCGCCGAACACCTGCTGCCTAATGCCGCGCTAAGCGATTTGCGACACCCTCGTTATGGCAGGGATTTTTCATTCGGTCACCAAGCCCTGATAAATCAGTTCGCTTCGGCCTGGGCTTTAGTCGCTGTGCGTACCGATACCAGAATGGCAAGACAACCCACTGCGGCCATCACACCATAGGCACTGATAACCTGAACCAGGCTGTAACTTTCCGAAAACTGCCCGGCGACCAACGTCGGTATGGCCGCACCTGTGTAGGAGGTTGCATAGATAAGCCCCAGCACATTAGCCCGCTCTTCCAGGGTTACCTGGGAAACGATCGAATTGATACTGCTGCTCAGCACCGCCCCCTGAGCGATACCGGCACAGACACTGGCGATCAGGAAAGGCACCAGCAGGCCGTTATTCAGCGTGTAAACCAGCGCGCCTATCGACAGTACGAAGCTCACCATGCCGATGCGCTGCGCATTGGCAACGGAAACCCTTCCCGCCAGCGAGGCACCTATCGGACTGGGCGCCATGATCGAAGCAAACACCAGGGCGGCGGCTAGCGCACTGGACGAATGCAACTGTTCCATCGCCATGGCCGGACCAAAGGCCTGAAAAAAGCCACCCAGCGCCCAAGTCGGAACAAAAACGAACACAGCGACCCGAAACGCGCGCCGCGCCGAAGGTGGCAATCCAAGCTGAGGCTTCAGGGATGACAGCACGCCCGGCTTTCGCGTTACGGTCTCCATACTGTTGAAACATAACAGCAGACAGATCGCCAAAACCGCCAGAATCACCACATAGGGGAGCACTCGCGGCTCAGTGCCAAAGTCGACCAACGCCCCTGATGCCAGGCCACCCAGCGTCAAGCCACTCATGGGACCACAGCTAAGTACGGCCGGAGCAAGCCAGGCCGGCTTTTCCGGCTGGGTATCTACAACCCAGGCAGCCAGCGCCGTCGAAGCCAGGCCACAGGACACACCCTGAAGAAAGCGCCCGATCAACAGCGGCAGTGCACTATGCACATTGAGAAACGAGATGGCGGCAATGGCCATCAGCAATAGCGTCAAAAATGCGGAAACCCTGCGGCCAAAATGGTTGGATAGACGCCCAAAAAACAGCAGAGACGAAACCGCACCCACAAAATAAACCACCGCACTCAGCGACAGATCGGTGTAAGTCAAACCATCAGCCGTCCGATATAGCCCGTAGAGCGGGATCGGCGTGGCCGACGCTGCATAAGTCGCGATCAGCGACACACTGGCCGTGGCAAACGCCCCTTTTCTACCAAAACGCATCAATTTAATGCCCTCTTAATATCTGAACCTGATAGCCATAAGCCAACGAGCAGTGCCGAGGATGCCCCCCCCCTGAGTACCGACAGACAAACCCGAAGATTCGGGCAGCGACAACTTATATAAAGGAAGACCGGTATAAAGGAAGACCGGCAGAACGCCGACAAGCAATACCAGGCTTGAAACACGAAATAGTATGACGGAGCAGGCATCAATTGATAACGCCCCTGACTTCGCAACGAGTCATGAGCCGCATTCATAAACGACAGGGATAAACGGCAGTCACGAGCACCAGCCAACAGCTCAGCAGCACCCTGCCGGCCCAGCCGCGAATAGCCAATACAAGGAAACAATGATTGATCAGGCGCGCGCGGCAACCAGGAACAGCCGGAAGTCTGATCAAATTAGATCATCTATTAAGAACATTAGGGAGACAGAGAAATAAAAAGCCGGTTTCGCTCCAGCTACGGAGTCGAAAACAGAATTACATAAGGAGGGGAAAACCTAGAGCGGGAAACGTGACTGAACTGGCCGGCATTCCGGCGGCCGGCGCTCCGGTCGCGGACCCGACAAATAAAAAGTTGGGGTCGCCCCTGCTACGGAGTCATAAACAAGAAAACACTTGGAGAAGAAAATTTGGAGCGGGAAACGAGACTCGAACTCGCGACCCCGACCTTGGCAAGGTCGTGCTCTACCAACTGAGCTATTCCCGCTTTTTCTCTACCCCATCGACGGAGAAGAGAGAGTGGCGTCCCATAGGGGGTTCGAACCCCTGTTACCGCCGTGAAAGGGCGGTGTCCTAGGCCACTAGACGAATGGGACGCAGCCTTGGAAAGGCATAAACAGTCAAAACTTCCAGATCAAATCTGGAGCGGGAAACGAGACTCGAACTCGCGACCCCGACCTTGGCAAGGTCGTGCTCTACCAACTGAGCTATTCCCGCATTGGCGTCCCATAGGGGGTTCGAACCCCTGTTACCGCCGTGAAAGGGCGGTGTCCTAGGCCACTAGACGAATGGGACGTGACCGTTACGCTTTCGCGTTCCTCGTTGAGGAGGCGCAAATAATACGTAGGGCCTTACCCCGCGTCAACACCTGTTTGTAACTTTTTTCGTATAAATCTCATCGACGCTGCTATTGCTAACTTCTTGATCTAAATCCGAATAAAATTTAACCAGAACCCAGCCGAACAGGCTTAAAACTGCTCAAAACCCGACCAAAAACCGAATCACTCGGAGAGCCAACCGGCTGAAACAGCGCTAACGAAACACTGAAAAGTTTGAAAAAAGTTTCAGAATAGACAGAAAGCGCCCTCCTCTACTTCCGGCAATGCCGACAGATCACCAGCAAATAAGGCTGCCGCACCAAACCAGGGGTCCTCAGCTCCCAGGAACCTGACGAAACTCCTTACCGCAGCCGTCATCGGAAGATTGGCGACAGCAAGGATCTTTAGAACTAAACCGAGACAAAACCAAAAACGACAGTCTTGAGATAGGTAGTGAAAAGACGGGAAAACAGATATGAACCGCTGACAGGAATTCTAGAGACTCCCCCTTCAGCCATGACCACCACAAACAACAGGCAGACCAGGACGTAAAGCAGCCTGAGTAGGAATAAAAGAAAAGAGATCCGGGCGTAAGATTAACCTGATCGGCCGGCACTGCGATCGCGAGACCGACAAATAAGTAGCGGGGTCGCTCCAGTACGGAGTCGAAAACATAATTATAGGAGGAAGGAAAATCTGAAGCAGGAAACGCGACTCATCCGGCCGGCGTTCCGGTGGCCGGCACTCCGGTCGAGAGCCCGACAGATAAAAAGCGGGGGCGCCCCGGCTACGGAGCCAGAAATAAAAATCACGTGGAGAAGAAAATCTGGAGCGGGAAACGTGACTGAACCGGCCGGCGCTCCGGTCGCGGACCCGACAAATAAAAAGTTGGGGTCGCCCCGACTACGGAGTCATGAACAAGAAAACACTTGGAGAAGAAAATCTGGAGCGGGAAACGAGACTCGAACTCGCGACCCCGACCTTGGCAAGGTCGTGCTCTACCAACTGAGCTATTCCCGCTTTTTCTCGACTCTACAGATAGAGAAGAGATTGGCGTCCCATAGGGGGTTCGAACCCCTGTTACCGCCGTGAAAGGGCGGTGTCCTAGGCCACTAGACGAATGGGACGCTTAGGACGCTTCCCACATCAGTGGGAGCGGCGTGAATATTAATGAGACGGAGGGGGTCGGTCAAGGGTTTTTTACGCCTTTTTGCTATAGAATCAACTGCTTCAGCGAATCAGGAAAATCCATAGGGGATAGCATGAGCCCGACACAGATAGGCATACTGATTCTCGGCGGCATCCTCGTGCTGGCCGTGACCGCCTATATCGTGCAGACCATCGAAACACAGCGCCGGGAAAAACGTATGCGTCTGCTGGCCCTGCGCGACCAGATCCGCCGCGCCGACCACCTGCTATCCAACCTGCCCCCTTTCTACATATCCCCGGATATTCGTTCGATTCTGATCAAGTATATGGACCTGCGCTGGCACCAGATGATCGAACTGGAGCGCAACCCGAGCTATCAGCAGGAACTGGAGAAGCTCGCGCAAAGAGCCTCCGAGCCTTTTGACCCCGGCAACTACCCTGCCGGCTCACTGACTCACTCGCCGGACCGAAATACCGCCCGCAGTACCCGCGCCCTGCTGCGCGAGCTGGCCCAGTTTCTGACCGACCTGCAGAAACAGAACCTGTTCGGCAAGAACGCCCTCCAGGCGATGCTCAGACATATCAAGCAGAGCTATACCCGTCTCACCATTGAGCTTGAGATCATGGATGCTCAGCAGACCGAGGAGGTAGCCGGCCCGCAGGTCGCCCTGCACACCTACCGCAGCGCTTTGACCCGGCTGCAGAACTTCAACGACGCCTATCAGATCGACGTACAGGTCTTCGCGCTGTCGCGAAAGCTGGAAGAGTGCCAGAAGATCGCCGACGAACAGCGCGCCAGGGAGGAAGAGGAGTTAAGGCAACGCGATGCGGCTGAACGAGCCAGGGAAGAGCGCGAACGTTACCGCTAAAACCAACAAGGCCCGAGCTCTTATACAACTCGGGCCTTTCGATGAAGCACTGAAGACTCTTTAATCGACCAATCAGGCGCCGAGCAACTTCATCTTCAACGTCACGTTATTGCGGGAATCAGCGTTGTGCAGCACCTCCTCCTCTGAAATCTTGCCGGCACTGAAAAGTTCCAGCAGATTTTCATCGAAGGTGTGGGTATGGGTATCGCTGCTCTGTTCCATCGACTCGCGGATCTCCTTGAAATCCCCCCGCCCAATAAGCTCAGACACGTAAGGTGTATTGATAAGCACCTCGGTCGCCGGAAGAAAGTGCTTGTTCACATCACGGATCAGACGCTGAGAGACGATGGCTTTCAGGTTCTGCGACAGATCCTGGCTGATTTTTTTCAACTCGGTTTCAAGGAAAAAGTTGGTGATATGCTCGATCGCCTGCACCGCGTTATTGGCGTGCAGCGTCGACAAACAGAGGTGACCGGTTTCCGAGTAGCGGATCGCCTGTTCCATGGTCTGACGATCACGAATCTCGCCGATCAGAATCACGTCCGGCGCCTCACGCAACCCGTTCATCAGCGCATTTTCATAGCTGTGCGTATCCACACCCACCTCGCGCTGGTTGATCAACGAACGCTTGTTGGTGTGCATGAATTCGATGGGGTCTTCCACCGTCAGGATATGCCCGGTGGCGCGCTGGTTTCGGTATTCGATCATTGACGCCAGCGAGGTGGATTTACCGGCACCAGTGGCGCCCACGATCAACACCAGTCCGCTGCGCAGCATCACCAGATCCTGCAGGGATTCCGGCAGGTTGAGCTCCTGGAGGGATGGAATTTTGTTACGGACGTAGCGGATAACCAGCGCCACATCGCCACGCTGGCGGTAAACATTGACGCGGAAGCGACCTATACCTTCGGGGTTATGGGAGAAGTTCATCTCCATATCATCAGCGAAGATCTGGCGCTGCTTCTCCGTCATCAGGGATTCGGCCAGCTCTTCGGTAACCCCGGCCTCCAGCGGTTTATCGCCTATCGGTCTGAGCACGCCCTCGATCTTGATCTGGACCGGTGACTCAGTGCTGAAAAAAAGGTCCGACGCCTGTTTCTCAACCATTAGGCGAAGATACTTGTTCAGATCGAGCATTAACCCCTCCTGGAACGCGTCGTGACGCTTTTTATCGATTATTGCTGCTGGTTATCCCACAGGGAACGTTTCACATCAAGCGCGTGATCACAGGATTGGGTGGAAAAGACCACAATAATGACAACCATCACCAACACAATAAGCTTACCCATCAGCGCTCCCCTGCTCTATTAAGATTAGCCCCATAAAGATTAGCCTCGCCGATATTAGTCAAAACAATATTAGCGAAGCCAGCATCCATGCACCAAGAAAAGGATCAGTATAGAGAGAAAGGGCGCACAAACATTGATCTGTGCGCCCTGTTTATCTGGCTGGACGGCCAGAAGGCAGGAGTGGAGGGTCAGGTGACCCCGGCTAGCTTAGTTGCCGGTAAGGGTACCGGCGCGATAGTCCTGAATCGCCTGTTCAATCTCAGCCTGGGTATTCATCACGAAAGGTCCGTACTGAGCCACCGGCTCACCGATCGGACGGGCAGCAACCAGCAGGAAGCGCGCGCCCTGCTCGCCGGCGCTCAGGCTGACGCTATCGCCCTCACCCAGCTCTGTGGCGGCGTTAGGCGCCAGTGTTTCAGCACCGAGTGACGCCCGCCCCTCGAACAGGTAGATAAACCCGGCCAGCTCCGCCGGCACTGGCAGTTCAATCTTGCCGTTGGCGCCAAGACTGATATCAACAAACAGCGGCTGGCGACTGATGCCACGCACCGGGCCTTCCAGTGTCTGACCACCAAACTCCAGGCCTCCCGCCACCAGACGAATCCGGTTCCCCTGTCCATCTTCCGCCTCGGGCACCTCTTCGGGCTCGATATTCTGATAGGCGGCAGGCTTCATTTTTTCTTCCGCCGGCAGGTTTACCCAGAGCTGAAAACCGCGCATCAGCCCCTCTTCCTGCTGCGGCATCTCTTCATGGATCACACCGCGACCGGCGGTCATCCACTGCACACCGCCGGACCTGAGCAGCCCTTCATTACCCAGATGATCGCGATGCAGCATGCGACCATCAAGCATATAGGTCACCGTTTCAAAACCGCGGTGGGGATGCGCCGGGAAGCCGGCGATATAGTCATCCGCCTTGTCCGAGGAGAAGTTATCCAGCATCAGAAAGGGATCGATCCTCAGATTCTGGCGCTGGCCGATGCTGCGCTTGAGGCGCACACCGGCGCCATCGGAGCTGTCCATACCGCGAATAACACGGTTCATGGGTCGGCTATGAGTAATGCGATTAGTCATGATCCAGCACCTCCCGATGATGGGGCGCCTCCAGGTCGAATTCGGGCCCTACGGGGATGATGCCCGTCGGGTTGATGCCTGGATGGCTGCGATAATAGTGGTTACGAATATGCTCGAAATTGGTCGTCGAGCGGAACGCCGGTCGCTGATACAGATCGCGCAGATAATTGGACAGCGCGGGATAATCAGCGATTCTGCGTTTGTCACACTTAAAGTGGCTGACATACACCGGGTCGAAACGCACCAGTGTGGTGTACAGGCGGATATCCGCCTCGGTCAGCTGACCGCCCACCAGAAATCGCTGTTTTGACAGGTAGTCATCCAGCAGGTCCAGGGTCTCAAACAATGCAGTCACTGCCTCGTCGTAGGCACCCTGAGAGGTCGCAAAGCCCGCCTTGTAGACGCCGTTATTAACGCGGTCATAGATCAAGGCGTTCCAGCGATCAATCTCTTCACGAAGTTCCACGGGGTAGTAGTCGCCCGCTTCTGCACCCTCGGCATCGAAGGCGCTGTTGAACATACGGATGATCTCGGCGGACTCATTGCTGACGATCCGTTCCTGCTGTTTATCCCAGACTACCGGCACGGTGACCCGGCCACTGGTATCGGGTTTGCTGCGCGTGTAAATCTGATGCATGAATTGGCTGCCGTAGAGGCTGTCGCCTGTGGCACCGGGGAAATCGGTATCAAAGGTCCAGCCATTTTCCAGCATCAGCGGATGCACCGCGTCCACGCCGATCATCTCATCCAGCCCCTTGAGCGCCCGCATAATCAGTGTGCGGTGCGCCCAGGGGCAGGCCAGTGAAACATACAGATGGTAACGGCCAGGCTCAGCGGCATAGCCGCCCTCACCCGAAGGACCCGCCTCGCCGCCGGGAGTAATCCAGTTGCGAAATTTCGCGGTATCGCGTTCGAAGCGCCCGCCGCTTGACTCGGTGTCATACCACTTGTCTTGCCAACGTCCTTCTACCAGCAGTCCCATGATTACCTCCCAAATCTGTGTTTCGTTTACTGCAGCTGTTCGCCCAGCGCCTGCTTGGCAGCGGTCAGTGACTGCTGCGCCAGCTCGTCACCCATGGCCAGGCCTTCAACGTAGATCACGCGGGTATCGGTCAGACCGACAAAGCCAAGGAACTGGGTCAGGAACGGGATCTGGAAATCCGCACCGGCGTCCTTGTACTGGCCACCGCGGGTTGCCAGCAGCAGTACCGGCTTGTTTTCCAGCAGACCGACGGAACCGCTCTCGGTGTACTTGAAGGTCACACCTGCGCGGGCCAGGTGGTCGATCCAGGCTTTCATCTGTGACGGAACGCCAAAGTTGTACATCGGCACACCGATCACCAGCATATCCGCCCGGCGGATCTCTTCGATCAGCTGATCGGAGAAATCAACAATCGCCTGCTGCTCGCCTGTACGCTCGTCTGGGGAGCTAATCAGCGCACCGAAGCGCTCGGCATCCAGGTGCGGGATCGCATCGGCGAACAGATCACGGGTAACGACTTCGCCCTGGGGATTCTTCTCTTTCCAGTCAGCGATAAGCTGTTCGGCCAACTGGCTGGACTGTCCCTGGTCACCAAAAATACTGCTTTTTACGTAAAGAAGAGTCGCCATTTCAAAGCTCCTGTGTGTTTGTGTGAGTCTATTTTTATATTCACAGGCCAAATAAAAAATAGGACAAAACTGCTTTTTTTAATCTACTATTTCGATAGGTTCGATTATAGAGAGGGATAGCAGGTGCAGATCACGCTTGAGCAATGGCAAACACTGGTCGCAGTAGTCGATTCAGGCGGCTACGCCAAAGCAGCCGAAGCGCTGGGTAAAAGCCAGTCGGCGGTCAGCTACGCCATTCAGCGCCTGGAAGAGCGCCTGGGTATCGCCGTGTTTCGTATTGAAGGCCGCAAGGCAGCGTTGACCGAGGCCGGAGAAGCACTTTACCGCCAGGCCCAGTCACTGCTGGAAAGCGCCCGCCTCACCGAAGAACTGGCCCATCACTACAGCAGCGGTTCAGAAGCGCTGATCAGACTGGCGATCGATCTGATCTTTCCCGAACACCTTACGCTCTGCGCCTTGGCCCGGTATGCCGAGATCTCCCCGTTCGTGCGCATTGAGCTGTTGGAAACAGCCCTCAGCGGCACCGACGAGGCACTGATCCGCGGCGATGCGGAGATGGTAATCAGCAGCCGTATTCCACCCGGATTTGTCGGTGATTTTCTGATGCGAATCCGTTTTATCCCGGTAGCTCATCCGGATCACCCGCTGCATCACCTGGGCCGGACGCTGACCCACGACGACCTGCGCCATCACCGCCAGTTAGTGGTGCGTGACTCCGGCAGCCGCAGCCTGAACGAGGGCTGGCTCGGTGCGGACCAGCGTTGGACCGTGAGCCATATGAGCACCTCAATCCTCTGCGCCTGTTCGGGGCTCGGTTTTTCCTGGTATCCGGAACTGAAGATCGCGAAGGAGCTGGAAAAAGGCCTGCTCAAACCGCTGCCGATGGAAAGCAGCAGCGAGCGCTTTGCAGACCTCTACCTGATCAAGCGGGACGCACACCTCTCCAGCCCAGGCGTCAAACATCTCGCGGAGCTGTTCCAGAGTGCGGTCAGGGAGTTCATCAAGGACTGAGCATCACGCCCAACAACAGGGCCTCAGCACCACTCCGGCGGCAGGCCGTCGGCTGAACGCTGCATCAGGGCATCACTGAGCCCCACAATCAGGTCATGCTGATAGAGACCGCTGCGCCACTCCAGCGGAATCTCATCATGACCATAAAAAGCGCCAGCGATCTGACCATACACCGCCCCGGTGGTATCGGCATCGTCTCCCAGGTTTACCGCCAGCAGCGCACCTTCGGCAAAGTTGGTGCTGCGCGCAAAGGCCCAGAGCGCTGCCTCCAGAGACTTCACCACGTAACCGCTGCCCTCAATCACCGGCGGCTCGGACCGCAGATAAGAGCCCAACGCCAGCAGCATCATTTCCGCATCCGTGACCTGCTCGGCAAAGCCCTCGATACCGCGAAACAGCTCCTCTTTCTGCATACCACGACTCAGATTCCACAGAATCCACGCCAGCAGTTCATTGGCCTCGATGCAGCGGATATCGGCATGGGTCAGACGGGAGTGCTCGCGGGCTACACCGGTCACCTGGTGAAGATCCTCGTGATAGAAAACCGCTACCGGCGCCAGACGCATCAGCGCGCCATTACCGGCGGAATCGAACGACTCCTCGCCGGCGAACGGATCGCCGGTGCGCTCAAAGCGTTTTACCGCTGCGCGGGTACGATTGCCGATATCGAAACAGCGACCCGTGGATGAGAGGTAGCCCTGGCGAAACCATCGGGTAAACCGCTCCATCTGATCCTGAGGATTAAAGCCGCCGTGCAGACAAAGACTGACACCTGAGCAGAGCGCCATACTGGTATCATCGGTCCAGTAGCCGGCAGGCAGATTATGGGGACCGCCCTCACGGTATCCGGTGACCGGTTCAAACTCCCCCGGTCGCATAAACTCCACCGGCGCGCCCAGAGCATCACCAACGGCGAGCCCCACGAGCATCCCTCTCAGATTGGTCTGTAAACGATCCATCTACCCTCCCTGTTTCTCGGTTAACGCTTTTTATCCGGGTCTGTATTGTTCGTCTTAACTGGCGGCACAGCCCCCTCCGGCGCCTTCGCCGGCGCTGCGTACCACCCGTGCGGCGGTACCAGTTTTTGATCATCCGGGTCCGCCACATAGGACGGTGTCATGATCGCCACCCCGTACTCATTGAACACATCCAGTATATTGCGATGCAGGTCGGCGTAGCGGTGCGGCAGATGGGTGGGGCCCGAGACATAGACGTTGAGCTGATATTCGATGCCATAATCCCCCAGATTTTTGACCAACACAAAGGGCGCAGGGCTGGTTTTCAAACTGCGGGTACGACTGGCCGCCTCTTTCAGCATCGCCTCCACCTGGCGCCAGGGAGTTTCATAGCCGATCCCTACACTGGTATGGATCACCAGCCCATCCGCCTGAGCCGGCCGACTCAGGTTGATCACCGAACTGTTCAGCAGCTGGGAGTTTGGCAGCACCACCTCTTCATTGTGGAAGGTGCGCAGATGCGTCACCAGCAAACGCATATCCTCAACCACACCGGTGTGTTCGCCGACTTTGATCATGTCGCCGATCTTGAACGCCCGGCGATAAGTGATGGCATAACCAGCCACTATGCTGGCCACCGCCGAGGAAGCGCCCAGGGATACCATGACACCAAGAAAGATCGAAAGCCCCTGGAACGCAGCGCTACCCGATCCCGGAATATAGGGGTAAGCCAGCACCGCAGCGAGAACGATGATAAAAAAGCGGCAAAGCTTGTAGGTGGGCAGCGCCCACTCCGGCTCGAAACCCTGCAGGACCACCCGCTCCTTCTCGACACCCAGAAAAAACAGATACAGCAGCTTGATGCAGTAGCGGGTGATCGTCACGAGGATCGCCAAAAAGATCAACGAGGGGAGATACTCCACGATCGACAGCAGCATCTGCTTGAGCGGGTCGATCAGCCAGTCCAACAAGATATTGGACGTCGCCCGGGTCCAGGGATACTGAGACAAGATAAACTCGACTCCTGCGTAGACGAGCACAAACACCAGGACCCAGCTGATAAAGTTATTGCAGCGGGTCAGCACCAGCCAGATATTCTCAGCCCGCAGGATTTCAAAGCTTTCTATCTTCAGCCCCTGCACCCGCTCTTTGAAACGCTCCTCCAGGTAGCGATGCCATCGGCGAAATGCCCAGACGGTTACCAGGATACCGCCAACACAAAGAACCAGCGCGCCCAGCGACTTCAGGGTCGCAAACAGCAGATAGCGATCTGTGCGCTGCTCACGAAAACTCAACAGGGAATCTTTGAGACGTTCGCTGACCGCCTGAGCCAGCTCAGGCAGAGCGACGCCTTCGGCGGAGGCATCCACCGGATAGAGCACGACGATACGATGATTCGCGACATATACATCGATACGCTCATCCAGCTCCCGCAGGCTGATATCGTCCGGGCTGAGCGCGCGATCCCTGGCTACGGTCTTGATACGCTCCGCCACTTCATCGGCTCGGGCCTGTGCCGGATAGGAGTTGGTCCCGGCCACATGGAACAACGCTTCGCCATCGATCATCACCGGCGCGGTATGCACCCGCCTGATCTCGCCATCACTCTCTGCTTGCGCATAAAGGACACTGCTAAAGACAAGTGACAAACAGAACAGCAGCGAAATGAGTCCAGCTCTGGTGCCACACCCGTTTATCCGATTGCGTTGATGCATGGCCGATCCCCCTCTCCCGAGGCATGCCAGGTAGATGTTCTTTTATATCACCAAGCCGGTGAACCAGGTACTGCGGGACGACAAAGACCCGTGCAATTCAAAACCGCCAAAAAGCTCTGTATTATCAATGGGCACTGATCACTAGAGTTACCTCATGCAGCAGCTCAAAAGCTTTCGCCGTGTACGTGCCATCACCATTTTTATTCTGGTGGTATTCGCACTGACGATAGCCGCACTTCTCCGCTACAGTTTTGTTCACGAGCGCAGCTCAAGCCGAAGCGACCTCCGTGTAGGCACCGATATCGTCACGGCGGTGATGGAACAGCAACTGAGAGAAGCCGCTGCGGCACTCGCCAACCTGGAGCGTCTGGACAGAGAGTATGCTGCCGGCAGCCTGGACTTTCCGGGACTGCAGAACCAATTGACCAGCACCAAAAGCCTGGTTTCCGGCGTCTCAAACCTGGTGCTGCTGGACCCAGACGGCAGAGTCATCGGCTCAACCGCGAGAAACCTGATCAACGCTAACTTCGCCTTCCGCTACTATTTTCAGGAAGCGATCAAAGCCCCCGGTCAGTTCATTCTCTCTCCGCCGTTCCGCTCCAGCCTTCGCAACACCCGCCGTTTTACCCTATCCAGAGCGATTAATTCAGCGGATGGCAACGTCCAGGCAGTAGCGGTCGCCTCGTTTGATACTTCGCTGCTGACACAGCTGATCGGGTTGCAGCTAAGCCGAGACAGCAACCAGGGTATCAGTCTCACCCTGGCCCATGCCGACGGCGAGCCTATTTTACGGGTACCTGAGCAGCAGGGGTTTTACGACGAGATCCTGAACCGCCCAGACTCACCCTTTGCAACTCACCTTAGGTCAGGGCGGGAAGAAACCCAGACAGAAGGCAAACCGCATGAACAGAGCCCAACCGCCCTGCTGAACCTGCGCACGATTGCCCCCGAGGAGCTCAACATCAGCGCACCGCTGGTGGTGCTCTCGGCCTATCCGAAAAGCAATGCATACAGCGATTGGCGTCTGATCACATCAACCACTATCGCCGCCTTTCTGCTTCTTACCGGCGGCATTATTTTGCTCTTACGTAATGAACAAAAGCACCTGGTTCAGGAACGGGATATACGCCTAAAACTTCAGACTCAGAGCAGCCGCCTGGCCAGTATTATTGACGGCACCAATGTAGGCACCTGGGAATGGAATGTGCAGACCGGCGAAGTCGTATTCAACGAGCGCTGGGCGGACATTATTGGCTACCGACTGGAAGATCTGGAGCCGGCGAGTATCGAAACCTGGATGAAGTACGCACATCCGGACGACCTGGAACAGTCCACTGACCTGCTGCAAAAACACTTCAGCGGTGAACTGCCCTATTACGAGTGTGAGGCGCGGATGCAGCACAAGGACGGCCATTGGATCTGGGTACTGGACCGCGGCAAGGTCGCCACCTGGACCAATGACGGTCAACCGCTCTGGATGTTCGGCACCCACCAGGAAATTACCGAGCGCAAAATTGCCGAAGAACAAGCCGCGCACCTGGCCTATTTTGACAGCTTGACCAACCTGCCCAACCGACGCCTGCTCGACGACCGCCTGGAGCACGCATTGGCGCACGCGCAGCGTAACGGCCGTACGCTCGCCCTGATGTTTATCGACCTGGATAATTTCAAGCCGGTTAACGACACCTGGGGGCACCAGGTAGGCGATCAGTTGCTGATCGAAGTTTCCCGACGTCTGAAACAGAGCGTGCGCGCCAGCGATACCGTTGCCCGCACCGGCGGCGACGAGTTTGTGCTTCTGCTACCGGAGATTGCCGCCGCTAGAGATGCCGAAACCGTGGCCAGAAAAATTCTCACCGAGCTGCGAAAACCGGTGGAGCTACATGAGGGCATTCAGGCAACAACACCGCCCAGCATCGGCATCGCCATCTGCAGAAGTGGCCTGAACGATGCCGCAACGCTGACAAAACAGGCCGACCTGGCCATGTACGCCGCCAAGCATGCCGGACGTAACTGCTATCGCCTCTACGAACCGAATCTGACAGCGAAGGCTCTGAAAGAGACTCCGCTGTCCAACGAGACGAACTGATCAGAGCCGCTCAAACACCACAGCGATCCCCTGACCGCCACCGATACACATGGTTACCAGCGCATAGCGCCCCTTGATCCGGTGCAGCTCATAGATCGCCTTGGTGGCGATAAAGGCGCCGGAGCAACCGATGGGATGACCCAGAGCGATGGCACCGCCATTGGGGTTGGTCTTCTCCATATCCAGCCCCAGTCCCTTGGCCACCGCCAGCGCCTGTGCCGCAAAGGCTTCGTTGGATTCGATCACATCCATCTGGTCCAGAGTCAGGCCCGCTTTCTCCAGTGCTTTTTTCGACGCCGGTATCGGCCCCTCGCCCATGATGTGATTCGGAACCCCGGCTACTGCATAGGAGACCAGACGAGCCACCGGCTCGTGACCCGCAGCGCCAGCCTGCTGTGCCGAGGCCAGCACCATGAACGCAGAGCCATCATTGATGCCCGAAGCGTTACCGGCGGTGACCGTACCGTCTTTCTTGAAAGCCGGCTTCATCTTCGCCAGGGACTCAACGGTAGTACCGGGTTTCACATGTTCATCGGTATCGATCACCACGGCGCCTTTTCGCGTCTGTAGTGTCACCGGCACGATCTGGGACTTGAAGCGCCCCTCCTCGATAGCCAGCGCCGCACGGCGGTGAGACTCCGCTGCCAGGGCGTCCTGCTCTTCGCGGCTGATGCCCCATTTCTCCGCCAGGTTTTCCGCGGTGATGCCCATATGCCCGGCACCGAAGGGATCGCTCAGCGTAGCCACCATCATGTCGATCATGCTGGTATCGCCCATGCGGGCGCCGCTGCGCATGGCCGGTGACAGGTAACCGGCGCGGGACATCACCTCGACACCACCGCCAATACCGTAGTCACAGTCACCCAGCATGATGTTCTGCGCCGTGGAAACGATCGCCTGCAGACCAGAGCTGCACAGCCGGTTCACCGCCATCGCCACCGAATCCATCGGCAACCCTGCCTGAATCGAGGCCACTCGGGCCACGTACGCAAAGCGGGAATCGGTAGGAATACAGTGACCGACGGTCACGTAATTGATATGTTCGGGGTCGACACTGGAACGCGTGACCGCTTCCTGCATCACCTGCCCGGCGAGTTCCGCCGGTTCAATGCCGCTAAAGCCACCGCCGAAGCTGCCCACTGCCGAGCGCACTGCGCTCAAAACCACCACATCTTTAACCATGCGACCTATCCCCTGTTTAATTTTTATTCAGATCTTCGAGCATAGCACCCGCATACAAAACAGGGGCATTAGCCGTTAGTTCACCAGGCGTTCAGCGAAGAGTTCAGCAAGGAGTTGAGCACCGACCTCAAACCTCGCTCCGGCCCAGTTTCTGGTATAGCGATGCCCGGGATATGCCCAACAGGCGTGCCGCTTCACTGCGATTGCCACCCGTATGCTGCAGCGCTTCATGGATCGCCTCCTGCTCTGCTATTCGCAGCCTCTGTTTCAGGCTTAGCCCCGGAGATGCCGGCTTGGGCACAGTCAGTGCTCTCTGAATTTCAGTCACAGGCCCGTTCTCTTGCCGGCTCTCTGGCCGGTAAAGCGGGTCACTGACCACCGGCGAGGCATCGGCAAGTAGAGGTCGCAGCGCCGCCTCATCGATGTAGATGGCAGCCTCATTCAATATGGATGTACGCTCCAGCACGTTGTAGAGTTCGCGCACGTTACCCGGCCAGGCATAGCCGCGCAGCAGTTCCACGGCGCCCTGGGTCAGGGTTTTGGTCATCAACCCCAGGCGCAGGTTACATTCATCGAGAATGCGCTCGCTCAACGCTTCGATATCCTCCAGCCGCTCACGCAGCGGCGGCAGGTGAATCGGCATGGCGCTGATGCGGTAGTAGAGGTCGGCGCGAAACTCACCCGCCTCCACCATCTCCATCAGATTGCGGCTGGTGGCGGCAACGATGCGCACATCGGTACGCTGCACCTGGTTGGAACCGACGCGCTCGTACTCGCGCTCCTGCAGCACCCGCAGCAGTTTCGACTGCAGCGCCAGCGGCATATCGCCGATCTCATCGAGAAACAGGGTGCCATCTTCGGCGATCTCCAGTTTGCCCGGTCGCCCCTCCTTTTTCGCCCCTGTGAAGGCGCCCGGCGCCACGCCAAAGAACTCCGCCTCGATCAGCGTTTCCGGTATCGCCGCCACGTTGATAGAAACAAACGGCTTGTCAGCGCGCAGCGAAAGCTCGTGCAAGGCATGGGCGAACAGCTCCTTGCCAGTGCCGGTCTCTCCGGTCAGCAGCACCGACACATCGAACCGCGCCGTCTGACGGATCTGCTCCTTCACCTGCCGCATGGCGCTGCTTTGTCCGGCAATCTGCGAGAGCTGATAGCGAGCGCTGCGGCCGTCGCCAAAACGGTTGGCGGTACGCACCTCCCGTTGCAGCAGGTTGTATTTTTCCAGCAACGGCTTCATGCCGGAGCGACTGTCGGTGGCGACAAAGCCGAAGGCGCCTTCGATCTCGCCCGCCTCGTTTTGCAGCGGTATCACGCTGACCAGCACCCACTGGTTGCGGATCGACAGCAGGTCCAGCATCACCGGCTCGCCGGTAGCCAGCACCTGCGGCATGTAACTTCCGGGAATCACATCCGTGATGTGTTTACCGATAGGCGACTCAGTCAAACCAAGAAACTGATAATAGTCATCGCTGATCCAGTTAACGATGCCGTGACGGTCCACGGCGATGGTGTCCTGGTAGAAGGTCTCGAAGGAGCGCTGCAGAAAGGAGAGGAAGTGCTCACGCACCTCTGCGGATGCGAACTGGGCTGAAGCCATGGGCTGACGCTCTTATTGTAGTTATCCAGCCTGTCTAATTTTATGGACAGGACCTGTTTATAAAAATAGACAGGCTGTCCAGAAAAATAAACACAACTTTACGCCACCAACCGGCTGAAAACATTTTTTACAATTAAAAACAGCAAGTTAAAAAATCTGGCAAACCTCCTGCAACGTTCAAGCAAAAGTTGAGCTATACCTGAAACCAACTGATCACCCAAAACAATAACTACGGGATCAATATGGAACAGCCTCTGTGGACGCCTTCAGATACACGCGTCGCCTCCACCCGGCTCTGGGATTTCATCCAGAGCGTCAATCACGACTACCAGCTATCCATCGACAGCTATGAAGAACTCTGGCAGTGGAGTATCGATAACGCCGAACTGTTCTGGAGTCAGGTCTGGCACTACACCGGTATTGTTTCCAGTTGGCAGAGCGATATTACCCTGGCCGACGGCGACCGCATGCCCGGCGCCCGCTGGTTTCCTGAAGCGCGCCTCAACTTTGCCGAAAACCTGCTGCGCTGGCGGGATGATCGCCCGGCTATCGTCTTCTGCGGCGAAGACGGTCGACGCAGCGAACTTAGCCACGCCGAACTCTATCAGCGCGTCGCCGCTCTGGCCGTAAGCCTGAGGCGCCAGGGGATCAAGGCCGGTGATATCTGCGCCGGCTTTATGCCCAATGTGCCTGAAACGATCATCGCCATGCTGGCCACCACCTCCATCGGTGCGATCTGGAGCTCCTGCTCACCGGATTTTGGCATCAACGGCGTGGTAGACCGCTTTGGCCAGGTAAAGCCGAGGGTTCTGTTCACCACCGATGGCTACATCTACAACGGCAAACAGCTGGACTCCCTCGAGAAGGTAGCTGGCATCGCCCGCGAGATCGACTCCATTGAGCAGGTGGTGGTTATCCCCTTCCTAGACGAAGAGCCCGATATCTCTGCATTGCCCGATGCGGAGTTGATCGATAACTACTCCGACGCCAGCGTTACCGAGATCGACTTCGAGCAACTGCCGTTCGACCATCCGCTCTACGTGATGTACTCCTCCGGCACCACCGGTGTGCCCAAGTGCATCGTCCACAGCGCCGGCGGCACCCTGATCCAGCACCTGAAAGAGCTGGTGCTGCATACCGATATCGATCGCGACGACCGCTTCTTCTACTACACCACCTGCGGTTGGATGATGTGGAACTGGATGGTCTCCGGCCTCGCCACCGGCTGCACCCTGGTGCTGTTCGACGGTTCTCCCTTCGCCCCAAAGCCCGCCGTACTCTGGGATATGGCGGAGCAGGAACAGATCAGCGTCTTCGGCACCAGCGCCAAGTACCTGGCCGCCCTGGAAAAGGCCGGGGTCAAGCCGCGCGACACTCATGACCTGACCGCACTCAAAGCGGTGCTCTCCACCGGGTCGCCGCTGTCCCACGAGAGCTTTGAATACGTCTACCGCGATATCAAAACAGACCTGCAGCTGTCATCCATCTCTGGAGGCACCGATATCGTCTCCTGTTTCGCGCTCGGCTGCCCGATCCTTCCGGTCTGGGCCGGCGAGCTGCAGTGCCGCGGGCTCGGCATGGCGGTGGATATTTTCGATGACGAGGGCCTGCCGCTGCGCGAAGAGAAAGGCGAGTTGGTCTGCACCCAGCCCTTCCCCAGTATGCCGATCAAATTCTGGAACGATGCGGACGGCCAGCGCTTTCACGATGCCTACTTCGCGCAATTCGACAACATCTGGGCCCACGGCGATTACGGTGAGATCACCGCCCATGGCGGAGTGATCATTCACGGCCGTTCGGATGCGGTGCTCAACCCCGGTGGCGTGCGCATCGGCACCGCCGAGATCTACCGCCAGGTGGAAAAAGTGGAAGAGGTACTGGAAAGCCTCTGCATCGGCCAGCCCTGGCAGGACGATGTGCGCGTGGTGCTGTTCGTGCGCCTGCGCGAAGGCATCACGCTGGATGACGAACTGAGCAAACACATTAAAACCACCATCCGCGCCAACACCACGCCACGACACGTACCGGCGGTGATCATCCAGGTAAGCGATATTCCTCGCACCATCAGCGGCAAGATCGTCGAGCTGGCCGTGCGCCAGGTGGTGATGGGCCAGACCGTCAAGAACAAGGACGCCCTGGCCAACCCGGAAGCGCTGGAACTTTATAAAGACCTGCCCGAACTGCAGGCCTGACAACGATAACAATAACGAGGTGTTAACAATGAGTGTGCGCAAACTGGCACTGATCACAGGCTCCACCAGCGGTATCGGACTGGCGATCGCCGAGGTGTTCGCCCTGCACGGTATCGAAGTGATCCTGCACGGGCTGGAGCCGGTGGACCAGGGTGAAGCGATCGCAGAGCGATTCGATAACGAATTCGGCCACCGTCCGCACTACTTTCAGTGCGATATCAGCGAACCACAGGCGATCGAGCGGCTGATGGAACAGGTCAGTGTCGAGGTGGGTAAACCCACAGTGATCGTCAACAACGCCGGTATCCAGTTCACCGCACCGGTGCAGGAGTTCCCGCCGCAGAAGTGGGATCAGATCATCGCCATCAACCTGAGCGCCGCGTTTCACATCACCCGCCTGGCACTGCCCGGCATGATGGAACAGGGCTGGGGTCGCATCATCAATATCTCCTCGGTTCACGGTCTGGTGGCCTCACCCAACAAAGCCGCTTACTGCGCCGCCAAACACGGCCTGGTGGGGTTCACCCGCGTCACCGCCATGGAAACCGCCGACAAGGGCATCACCGCCAACTGCATTTGCCCCGGCTGGGCCGATACCCCGCTGCTGGTGGATCAGCTCAACAACTTTGCCAAAGAGAACAACACCAGCTTTGAAGAGGCCAAGCGCGGCCTGATCAACGCCAAGGCGCCCTACCCCGAGTTTGTGGCGCCCAGCGAGATCGGTGAACTGGCCCTGTTCCTCTGTTCGGATGCGGCGCGGGCGATCACCGGCACCGCCATGCCGATCGACGGTGGCTGGACCGCGCACTGATTGACCAAGAACGGATGTGAGAAAGGCTCACTTGAAAAAGGCCTGCGGGAACGCGGGTCAATAAACGAAGCAACATTCAAACAACTGCAAACCACGCGATAACAATAAAAGGGTTAAACAGATGAAGAAGACACTACAGGCAAGCGTACTGGGACTTTCAATCACCGCTTCCGGCGCGGCCATGGCCGAGTTCGACAAGATCCGCTGGCAGGTGCCGATGGGCTTCCCCTCCACCCTGATCGCCCTCGGCGACACCATGCCGGCGGTCTCCGAGATGCTCAAGGAGATGTCGGATGGCCGTGTCACCCTGCAGACCTTCGAACCGGGCAAACTGATTCCGGCCCTGGGTGTGTTTGAGAACGTCAGTAACGGCAATATTCCGGCCGGTTACTCCTGGATGGGTTACGAGTGGGGTCAGGTTCCAGCCGCGGCCCTGTTCGGTGCTACGCCTTTTGGCCTGGAGTCTCAGGAGTTTCTCGCCTGGATGTATCACCAGGGCGGTGACGAACTGCTGAAAGAGGTGTTCCAGCCCTACAACGTCTACCCGATTCTGTGCGGCACCATTTCACCGGAAGCCGCCGGCTGGTTCCGCGAAGAGATGGATAGCCTGGATAAATTCAAGGGTCTGAAATTCCGTGCCGCCGGCGTTGGCGGTGAGATCATGTCCGAGTTCGGCATGTCTGTCACCCTGCTGCCGGGCGGTGAGCTCTACCAGGCGCTGGAAACCGGCGTCCTCGATGCCACCGAATTCTCTCTGCCGGTGGTGGACGAGCAGCTCGGTTTCTACCAGGTGGCCAAGCACTACTACCTGCCGGGCTGGCACCAGCCCTCCACCAACCAGTATCTCTACATCAACCTGGATGAGTGGAACGGCCTGAACAGCCAGACCCAGGCGCTGATCGAGAACACCTGCAAGGCGGGCAACACCATGGCGCTGGCCAAGGCGGAAGCACTGCAGGGCGCGGTGCTGAAGAAATTTGAGGACCAGGGCGTAGAGCTGCACCAGTACAGCCCGGAGATTCTCAACGCCTTCAAGGAAGCCACCGACCGGGTCATGGCGCGCCGTTCCGAGTCTGACGAGATGTTCGGCAAGGTGTACTCCTCCATGAAAGCGTTCCAGAAAGAACATGGCGTCTGGAAGAAATACGGCTACCTGCCGCGTGACTTCGGTATGGAAGAGTAAATAAAACCCACCGGATTGACGGATATTCACTATGGCTGAATATGACGTGGATCTGGATCGCATCGAAGAGAGCGTCCCCCATGGGGTGGCGCTCTCTTACCCCCGCACTGCGATCTCTGATCTGTTGGAAGGTATTGTCGGCTTCTTTGGCCGTTACACCGCGGGCATCTGGGTAATCCTGATGCTGCTGATCGTCGGCAACGTGATCATGCGCTACATCCTGGGTACCAACTTTGTCGCCCTGGAAGAGCTGCAATGGCACCTGTTCGCCATCGGCTTCATGGTGGCGCTCTCCTACTGTTTTACCCAGGACGATCACGTCCGCGTGGATGTGGCCGCCGAGCTGCTCGGCCCGCGCAAGCGCGCCGTTATCGAACTGTTCGGCATTGCCGTTTTCTTCATCCCGTTCTGCTGCTTCATCCTCTATTACGCCTGGCCGTTCGTTGCACGCGCCTGGCAGATGGGAGAAGTATCGGCCGCACCGGGCGGACTGCCGATGCGCTGGCTGATCAAGTCGGTGATCCTGTTCGCCTTCTCGCTGATGATTCTGGCCGCTGTGGGCCGCTTCTTCAGAGTCCTGTCTTTCCTCTGCGGCTGGCCCAAGCCCCGCGGCGATAACAATAAATAACCGGCTGCCACGAGGAGAACTGAGTGTTTGCTACCAATGAACTGATCGTGATCGGCATGCTGGTCACGTTCATCCTGTTGATTTTCAGCGGTTACCCCGTGGCCTGGATTCTGGCTGGCGTATCCGTGGTGTTCAGCGTCGGCTCGATCATCGCCTACGAATACTTCGACGTGGATACCTACTTTCTCACCGACTGGCGCATCTTCGGCGTCATGGTACAGCGCGTCTACGCGCAGATGTCGAACTGGGTGCTGGTGGCCTTGCCCATGTTCATATTCATGGGGCTGATGCTGGACCGCTCCGGCGTGGCGGAAAAGCTGATGCGTAACTTCGTCAACCTGTTCGGTCGCTTCCGCGGCGGGCTTGGCGTCGCCGTGGTGCTGATCGGGATTCTGCTGGCCGCATCCACCGGTATCGTGGGTGCCTCGGTGGTACTGCTGGCGATGCTGTCACTGCCGGTGATGCTACAGCAGAAATACTCCAAGGCGTTCGCCTGCGGCATCGTCGCCTCATCCGGCACCCTGGGGATTCTGATTCCGCCCAGCATTATGCTGATCATCATGGCGGACCAGCTGTCCCTGGCCGTGGGTGACCTGTTCATGGGTGCGCTGATTCCCGGCGTAATGCTCGGTGCCATGTATATGATCTACGTGGTGGCGATCTCCTTCCTGATGCCATCGATCACCAGCGCCAATGAGGATCTGCCGCCGGTTAACGCCAAGATGATCATCGACACCCTGAAGGCGGTGGTCCCCTCCCTGGGCCTGATCCTCGCGGTGCTCGGCTCCATCTTCTTCGGCATCGCCACACCCACGGAAGCCGCCGGCGTCGGTGCCCTGGGCGCTACGCTGCTGGCGTGGATGAACGGCAATCTGAGCATGGCGGTGCTCAAGGATGTGAGCATCAAAACCAGCCTCACCACGGCGTTCGTGTTCGGTATCTTCCTTGGCGCCACCGCCTTTGCCGTGGTGATGCGCTCACTGGGCGGCGATGAGTTTATCGCCGGCCTGCTGAACTCGATCCCGCTGTCACCGGGCGGTATTGTCGCCGTTATCCTGCTGATCGCCTTTATCGCCGGCTTCTTCCTCGACTGGCTGGAGATCAGCCTGATCCTGCTGCCGCTGGTCGGCCCGGTGGTCGCAGGCCTCGGTTTTGACCTGACCTGGTTCGTGGTGCTCTTTGCCCTGGCGCTGCAGACCTCGTTCCTGACGCCACCGGTGGGCTTCTCGCTGTTCTACCTCAAGGGTGTGGCACCGCCGGAGATCACCACCATGGATATCTACAAGGGTGTGATCCCGTTCATCCTGATTCAGCTCACCGCGGTATTAATGGTGTTCTGGTGGGAGGATCTGGTGCTCTGGCTGCCAGAGGTTCGGTATGGGGCGGGCTAAGCAGCCCGCATACTAGACGCACAGATGCAGCGACCTGGCATCTGCGTACTTTTGGAATGCAGGTTTCGCCTGCTGGCGAGCCAAGGGACTTGTACGGACAAGTCCCTTAGCGATCCCAAACCGCCCCTAAGGCTTGGTCGGCTGCGCCGACTTCCCTGTGCTTCTCGTCTGAAAGAGCGGGAAGGGAAACTCGCAGCATTGCTGCTCAAACAGCCCTTCCCTTTTTCTCTTTCAGCCTGTGATGCTCGGCTGCGCCAAAGGGGACAAATCGGTGCCCCCACATACCTTATCGACAATCCAACTACTTGCCGCCACCCACTCCGAACAGGCAGGGAAAGAGCAACACGGAATACGATTCGTTGCGCCCTTCCTCAATTTGGCCACACTCTAAAGAACGGGCATGATAGAAACAGCCCATCAGCAGAGGATGATCAGCCAGTATGAAGCAGGGATCGGCAGCCACCTGGACCGGCATTTCGGCCACCCGTTACTATATCGCCCGGCTCAGAGAGGCACTCTGGTTCCGGCCATTGATCAGCTGCCTGCTGTCGATAGCCGCAGCCTTTATCGCCAACCTGGCGGAGCAGATTGAGTTCATCCACGCGCTGCCCGATGTCAGCGCGGAATCGATTGAAAAACTGCTGACCACCATCGCCAGCAGCATGCTCGCCATCTCGGTGTTTGCGGTGGGCTCCATGATCTCCGCCTATGCCTCGGCCAGTAACGGCGCCACTCCGCGCTCCTTTGCACTGGTGGTGAGCGATGACGTATCACAGAACGCCCTCTCCACCTTTATCGGCGCGTTTATCTTCAGCATCGTGGCCCTGGTAGCGTTGCTGAACGACTTTTATACCCAGGGCGGGCGCTTTGTTCTGTTTCTGCTGACACTGTTTGTGTTTGGCCTGGTGATTCTTGGTTTTGTCCGCTGGGTCGACCGGATCGCCCGTCTCGGCAGGCTCGGCAACACGGTGGAGAAAGTGGAAAACGCCACCGAAACCGCCATGAAACGGCATATCTATTTCTGTCGCAAAAGCATCACTCGCCCAGAGGACAAAGGCGAAGCGGTCTATTCCAACCGCGTCGGTTACGTGCAGCATATCGACTTCACCAAACTCCAGTGCCTGGCGGAAGAGCTGGAGCTGCGGATCAGTATCGATATGCTGCCCGGCTCATTGAGCACACCGGACAGACCGCTGGTATTCATCACCGGTCATTGCGACGAGAACCGCAACACGATTCAGAAACGGGTGGAATCCGCCTTTGTTATCAACCGCCAGCGCACCTTTGAATCGGACCCCCGCTTTGGCCTGATCGTGCTGTCGCAGATCGCCAGCCGCGCCCTGTCACCGGCGGTGAATGACGAGGGCACCGCCATCGATATACTCTCGGTGTTTCTTCGTCTTTTCGCCCACTATCAGCGGACAAAAGATGAAGACGGTAGCCCCAAGGTGGAATACGACCGCCTGTCGATCCCCGGCCTCTCCATCGATGAGATGTTCGACGATGCGTTCAACTCCCTGGCCCGTGACGGCGCCTACTCCGTTACGGTCGCCATGCGTCACCAGAAAGCGCTCTACTCCCTGGCAGCACTGGGCGATCAGGCCATGAGCGATGCAGCGAAACGCCACGCAACGCTGGCGCTGGAGCATGCCCGCAAACAGCTCAAGCTGGAATCGGAAATCGACACATTGGAAGCGCTCTATACCGAAAACTTTTCCACAGCAGAGGCCACTGCCCGCTAGTTGAGGCACCAGTTCCATTCAGATGATCCGGCGGCGGGTGTCGATCAGCCGCCGGACGACCTCCGAATACCGCAAAAAAAGCCTGACTTTCGCGTCATTTTTTTAAAGATGTGTCTCATCTGTTACCTAAACACCCTTAGCCTGCCCTGATGCTGCGCGGTCCCTTCGGCCGCCTTGTTTAGACGATTCTCGCCTGATCCGCATCAAGGGAGCTGATGATGTACAACCATGCCCAACTCAACCGCGTGTTCCGCCTGGTCTGGAACGCCACTCTCAACGCCTGGTGCGTGGCACCGGAAACCGCCCGCGGCAAGGGCAAGGCAGGCAGCGTACGTCGCCTGCTGCCGCTGACCCTGCTGCTCGGCGCCTCCAGCGCCTGGGCCGAACTGCCCCAGGGCGGGCAGATTTCCGCCGGCGATGGCAGCCTGAGTTACCAGGGCGATCAGCTCAACGTGCAGCAGAACTCCGATCGCATGGCGGTGGACTGGCAGAGTTTCTCCATCGGTAAAGACAACAAGGTGGTGTTCAACCAGCCCGGCGCCGAGTCGATCGCGCTGAACCGGGTGCTTGGCTCCGATGTGTCCCGTATTCAGGGGGCGATCAAGGCCAACGGCCAGGTGTTTCTGCTCAACCCCAACGGGGTGCTGTTCAGCCCCACCGCCCAGGTCAACACCGGCGGGCTCGTCGCTTCCACGCTGGAGCTCAGCAATGAAGACTTTATGGCGGGCAACTTCCAGTTTGAGGGCGACAGCACAGCGGCGATCACCAACCAGGGCGAGATCAACGTCACCGAAGGCGGCACCATCGCGCTGATCGCCGCCACCATCGTCAACGAGGGCTCACTGACAGCCAACGCAGGCAATGTACTGATGGGCGCCGGCCGCAAGGTCACCCTGGATATGGGTGGCCCGGTGAAGCTCCAGGTGGATGAGGGGGCGCTGAATACGCTGATCGAACAGGGCGGCGCTATCCGTGCCGACGGCGGCAAGGTTTTATTGACCGCCCGCGCCGCCGGCAAGCTGGCCACCAGCGTGATCAACCACACCGGTATTACCCAGGCGCAGACGCTGGCCACCGGCGAGAAAGGCGAGATCGTGCTGCTGGGCGATATGCAGCAGGGCCAGGTGCAGGTCGCCGGTACGCTGGATGCGTCGGCGCCTGTCGTTGATGGCAAAGGCGGCGATGGCGGCTTTATCGAAACCAGTGCCGCCAAGGTGAGAATCGACAAGGATCTGCAGGTTACCACCCAGGCCAAAGGTGGCGACACCGGAGAGTGGCTGATCGATCCCACCGATTTCACCATCAGTGCTGGCGGCGCTACTAAAACCGACAGCGGTATCGGCGCCGATACTCTGAGCAGCAACCTGGCAAGCACCGATGTCACCCTGCAAACGGTGGATAGCGGCAGCGAAGCCGGTGATATCCACGTCAACGCTGCCGTCAGTTGGGATGCCGACACCAACCTGACGCTGGACGCTCATAACAATATCCATATCAACGAGGCCATCACTGCCACCCAAGGCGGGCTAGTGCTGGACGCCGGTGGCACCATCAGCGCCGATGGCGATGTTAACGTGAGCACTTTTAACCTACTTAGCGGCGACTGGACCCAGCTGGGCGGTACCCTGTCCTCTTTCTCGGCGGATGACTTTCAGCTCGATACAGCGAATGCCAGCTTTTTGCGCGCCACTGCCGGCGACGGCACTGAGGCAAATCCCTATGAACTGATCGACGTTTACGGCCTGCAAGGGATGGCCTCATCCAGCCTGTTAAGCAACCACTTTGCACTGGCCAACGATATCGACGCCAGCGGCACCGCCAACTGGAACGACGATGCGGGCTTTGTGCCCATTGGCACCGAGTCAAACACCTTTACCGGCGATTTCGATGGCAGGAACCATGCGATCGATGGCCTCACCATCAACCGCACCAACACGAATTACGTCGGTCTGTTTGGGCGAACATCTGGCAGCCATATCCGCGATGTCGACCTGCTTAATGCGTCAGTCAGTGGCCGAATCTATGTGGGAGGACTGGCCGGTGGGGCGTCTAGCAATAGCAGCATCAGTGACAGCTCAGTGCAGGGCGACATCTACGGCCGACAAACAGTTGGTGGGCTGGTGGGTGAAATAATTGGTGTCATCGAACGCAGCCACAGTAGCGGCACTGTGGAGATGACGGACTACGGGGTTGGCGGGCTGGCTGGCCGCCTTTACAACGGCAGTATCAACGACAGCTATTCCACCGCCAGTGTAACGGGGAACAGCATTGTTGGTGGTCTTGTCGGCGAGCTGACCGGACAGATCAGCCGCAGCTACGCCACCGGCGATGTGGTAGCCGCTCAATACGGCGCCGGGCTGGTTGGCTCAGTCTATGCTGGCAGCATTCGCAACAGCTATGCCACCGGCAGTGTGCAAGGCGAATACTATAACGGTGGATTGGTGGGCGCACTCTTAACCAATGGTGGCATCATTGATAGTTACTCAACAGGCCGTGTGCAAGGCGATCACTACACCGGCGGACTGCTGGGCTCGCATAGAGGAGGCACAGTTAACCAAAGCTACTGGAACACCGAGACCAGTGGCCGGAACAATGCGGCAGGTGACGGTAGCAATGCTGGTATGACCGGACTGACCACCGCGCAGATGTTTGATGCCGCCAACTTCTTAGGCTTTGACTTTGACGGCATCTGGGCCAATGCCGATGGCCAAACCACCCCCTACCTGCGCGGACTGGCCGGCAACCGGGTGTTCAACAAAAACGACCTGCCCAGCGGCACCATCGATACCAGCAACCGCCCAGCCCTCTACACCGTCGTTCTTGATATCAACCAGTTACAGGCAATGCAAAACGACCTCTCCGCCAACTATCTGCTCGGCAATGATATCGATGCCTCTACCACAGCTGGCTGGAACAGTGGTGCGGGCTTTGCCCCTGTCGGTTACAGCGGCAACAGCTATACCGGAACCTTTGATGGTTTAGGCCACACGATTGCAGATCTGTTTATTAATCGCAGCTCTATCAACAGCCTTTACGTCGGTCTGTTTGGCTATACAAGCAATGCGACTCTTAGAAGCGTGGGTTTGGAAGGTGCCAACATAACAGGCGGATCAGAAGCCATTGACGCTTTTGTTGGCGGATTAATTGGGCACGGTGATGGGGGCACAATAGAAAACTCCTACGTCAGTGGCCGTGTTACAGGCACCTCAAATAGCAACAGCAACAATGTATATGCCGGTGCCTTGGCTGGACGTTTCAGCGGAGCCATCCAGAACTCATATACAACTGGCAGCGTTGCAGGTTTTGGCCCGGGCTTCTTTACAAACATCCACGTGGGTGGAATTGTCGGTTATCTATATTATGGCTCGTTACGCAATTCGTATTCAACCGCTGCAATATCAGGAACTGCTGGCCTAATGGGCAGTGCAAGCAGAGGGGCACTCGTTGGTAGCAACCTCAGAGGCACCCTCCAAAACAACTACTGGAATACCGACACCAGCGGCACAGATTCATCTGTCGACAACGGGTTAACCGCTGGCACTACAGGACTCGCTGGCAATGAAATGAGCGAATCCGCAAACTTCGTGGATTGGGACCTAAGCACTGAGGGCGGTGTCAACACTATCTGGCGTATCTACGAAGGCTATACTGCACCTTTGCTGCGCAGCTTTTTGACCGCGCTGAACGTCAACGGTGGGGACACCACTACTACCTACGATGGTACCGAGCAGCGTGGTAGCTGGAGCGCCACAGGCGACTACGATGCTGATCATATCTTTGGCGATGTCAGTGGTGGCGGCCGCAACGCCGGCACCTACAACCTGGATATGAGCGGGCTGTATTCCGACCAGTTGGGCTACGACCTGATCACCACCGACGGCACTCTAGTTATTAACAAGGCCCAGGCCACCGTCACCGCCAACAGCGGCCGCACCACCTATAACGGCGCTAACCAGCAGGTGAATGGCTTTAGCGTTGATGGCCTCGTGGGCGGCGAAGATCAGAGCGTTCTTTCTGACGTGACCACCTCCGGCGGTAGCGGCAAGAACGCCGGTACCTACGCGCATACAGTTGATGGCACCGACGGTAACTATGAGCTCACCTTTGTCGATGGCGCCCTGACCATCGATAAGGCCCAGGCCACCGTCACTGCCAATAGCGGCAGCACCACCTATAACGGTGCTAACCAGCAGGTGAACGGCTTCACCGTTGATGGGCTGGTCGGTGGCGAAGATCAGAGCGTACTCACCGATGTCTCCACTTCCGGCGGTAGCGGCAAGAACGCCGGCACCTACGCGCATACGGTTGATGGTACCGACGGTAACTACGAGCTGACCTTTGTGGATGGTGCCCTCACCATCGATAAGGCCCAGGCCACCGTAACCGCCAACAGCGGTCGCACCACCTATAACGGCGCTAACCAGCAGGTGAACGGCTTTACGGTTGACGGTCTGGTCGGCGGTGAAGATCAGAGCGTACTCACCGATGTATCCACTTCCGGCGGTAGCGGCAAGAACGCCGGTAACTATGTGCACCGCGCAGCCGGAACCGACGGCAACTATGAGCTGACCTTTGTCGATGGCGCCCTGACCATCGATAAAGCCCAGGCCACCGTCACCGCCAATAGCGGTACCACCACCTACAACGGTGCTAACCAGCAGGTGAATGGCTTTACGGTTGACGGTCTGGTCGGTGGCGAAGATCAGAGCGTGCTCACCGATGTATCCACCACTGGCGGCAGCGGCAAGAACGCCGGTACCTACGCGCATACAGTTGATGGCACTGATGGTAACTATGAGCTGACCTTTGTCGATGGCGCCCTGACCATCGATAAAGCCCAGGCCACCATCACTGCCAATAGCGGCAGCACCACCTATAACGGTGCCAACCAGAGCATCAACGGCTTTAGCGTTGATGGCCTGGTCGGCGGCGAAGATCAGAGCGTGCTGACCGATGTCAGCACCTCCGGCGGCAGCGGCAAGAACGCCGGTACCTACGCGCATACAGTTGATGGCACTGATGGTAACTACGAGCTGACCTTTATCGACGGCGCCCTGACCATCGATAAGGCCCAGGCCACCGTCACTGCCAACAGCGGCAGCACCACCTATAACGGTGCCAGCCAGCAGGTGAACGGCTTTACCGTCGATGGTCTGGTGGGTGGCGAAGATCAGAGCGTACTCACCGATGTATCCACCACTGGCGGTAGCGGTAAAAACGCCGGTAACTATGTACACCGCGCAGTCGGTACCGACGGCAACTATGAGCTCACCTTTGTCGACGGCGCCCTGACCATCGATAAAGCCCAGGCGACGGTCACCGCCAACAGCAGCAGCACCACCTATAACGGTGCTAACCAGCAGGTGAATGGCTTCACCGTTGATGGCCTGGTCGGCGGTGAAGACCAGAGTGTTCTTTCTGACGTGACCACTTCCGGCGGTAGCGGCAAGAACGCCGGAACCTATGTGCATCGCGCAGCTGGTACCGACGGTAACTATGAACTGACCTTTGTCGACGGTGCTCTGACCATCGATAAGGCCCAGGCCACCGTCACCGCCAATAGCGGTACCACCACCTACAACGGTGCTAACCAGCAGGTGAATGGCTTTAGCGTTGATGGCCTCGTGGGCGGCGAAGATCAGAGCGTTCTTTCTGACGTGACCACCTCCGGCGGCAGCGGCAAGAACGCCGGTACCTACGCGCATACAGTTGATGGCACTGATGGTAACTATGAGCTGACCTTTGTCGATGGCGCCCTGACCATCGATAAGGCCCAGGCCACCGTCACCGCCAATAGCGGCAGCACCACCTATAACGGGGCTAACCAGCAGGTAAACGGCTTTACCGTTGACGGTCTGGTCGGCGGTGAAGATCAGAGCGTTCTTTCTGACGTGACCACTTCCGGCGGCAGCGGTAAAAACGCCGGCACCTACGCCCATACGGCTGATGGCACTGACGGTAACTATGAGCTCACCTTTGTCGACGGTGCCCTGACCATCGATAAAGCCCAGGCCACGGTCACCGCCAACAGCGGTACCACCACCTATAACGGTGCCAACCAGCAGGTGAATGGTTTTACGGTTGACGGTCTGGTCGGCGGCGAAGATCAGAGCGTGCTGACCGACGTATCTACTACCGGCGGCAGCGGCAAGAACGCTGGCACCTATGTGCACAGCGCTGAAGGCACCGACGGTAACTATGAGCTCACCTTTGTCGATGGCGCCCTCACCATCGAGAAGGCTCAGGCTACGGTGACGGCCAACAGCGGCACCACCACCTATAACGGCGCGACTCAGAGCATCAACGGCTTTACTGTCGATGGCCTGGTTGGTGGTGAAGATCAGAACGTGCTCACCGATGTCTCCACCTCCGGCGGGAGCGGCAAAAACGCCGGCACCTATGTACACCGCGCCGAAGGCACCGACGGCAACTATGAACTGACCTTTGTGGACGGCGCCCTA
>NZ_SMFU01000008.1:0-891038 GCF_004339595.1 Marinobacterium mangrovicola | reverse complement strand
CGCGCATACAGTTGATGGTACCGACGGTAACTACGAGCTGACCTTTGTCGATGGCACCCTGACCATCGATAAAGCCCAGGCCACCGTCACCGCCAACAGCGGTACCACCACCTATAGCGGCGCTAACCAGCAGGTGAACGGCTTCACCGTTGACGGTCTGGTCGGTGGCGAAGATCAGAGTGTACTCACCGATGTATCCACCTCTGGCGGTAGCGGCAAGAACGCGGGCACCTATGTGCACCGCGCTGCCGGCACCGACGGCAACTATGAGCTGACCTTTGTGGACGGCGCCCTGACCATCGATAAGGCCCAGGCCACCGTCACCGCCAATAGCGGCAGCACCACCTATAACGGGGCTAACCAGCAGGTAAACGGCTTTACCGTTGACGGTCTGGTCGGCGGTGAAGATCAGAGCGTTCTCACCGATGTATCCACTTCCGGCGGTAGCGGCAAAAACGCCGGTAACTATGTGCACCGCGCAGCCGGCACCGACGGCAACTATGAGCTGACCTTTGTCGATGGCGCCCTCACCATCGATAAGGCACAGGCTACCGTCACCGCGAACAGCGGTAGCACCACCTATAACGGCGCTAACCAGCAGGTGAACGGCTTTACGGTTGACGGTCTGGTCGGCGGCGAAGATCAGAGCGTGCTCACCGATGTCAGCACCAACGGCGGTAGTGGCAAGAACGCCGGTACCTATTTACACCGCGCAGCCGGCACCGACGGTAACTATGAACTGACCTTTGTCGATGGCGCCCTGACCATCGATAAGGCGCCGCTGATTATCACGGCCAACGATCTGACCTGGGTACTGGATGGTTCCGCCTGGAGAGGCGGAAATGGAGTCACCTATCGCGGCTTTGTTAATGGCGAAGATGCATCGGTGCTCACCGGTCTTCTGCAGTGGGGTGGCTCCTCTCAAGGGGCCAGAGACGCCGGGATCTTCAGCCTGGTGCCATACGGACTCGACGCGGCTAACTACGCTCTGACCTTTAACGAGGGCGTGTTAGAGATCATCACTCCGATGGATACCGTCGGCGTGCCTTACCGCCGCAGTATCCAGCAAGCAGAGCAGCTGGCGGTTAGCAGTAAACCGGTGAACGCGCGCAGCTCCGCTCAGCAGAGCACGCATACCGAACTGCAAGTTGTCGATCGCGGCATCCGCCTACCCTGATTACTCGGCAAAGGGGCGGCGACACAGTCGCCCTCTCCCTGCCTTTGTTTACGATGTGCCCAACGCACTTAAGCGGAATAACGGGGCACACGGCAGACACTGACCCGGACGTCTGACGTTCTAAATGCATTGCACTACCAAGGAACTGCCAAGCTCATGAATCACACCAGCCCTCTGTCTTTTCGTTTACGTCCCTTGCCACTGCTTGTTGCTCTTGCCGCCTTTAGCCAGACCACACCGCTTCTCGCGCAAACTCCGCCAGATGCTGGCCGGGTGTTGAATGAGATGCGTCAGCCAGCACAACCAACACTGCGCTCTACTACCATGACAATCGATGAGCAGAGCCTGGAACCCACCGCAGAACCGGGTGGCCCTCAGATTGAGATCAGTGAGATTCACTTTGAGGGCAACAGCCTGTTCACGCAGGAGCAGCTTCTGGCCGTGATCAATGATGCGGTTGGTGAGTCTCAGGATATGGCGGGACTGCAGCGCCTGTCCCAGCGTATTACCGACTTTTATCACCAGCAGGACTACCCCTTCAGCCTCGCTTATCTTCCCCCGCAGACACTGAAATCAGGCAAGCTGGTTATTGGCGTGGTTGAGGGCCGGTATGGCGAAATCAGGTTTAATGGCTCCGATGAACTCGCTCAATCCATGGCTGCCCGCTTGCCTGAATTGCAGGCCGGTGACCCAATCCAGGGCAATAGCCTCAACCGTGCCATCAACTTGCTAGGCGATCTTCCCGGGGTCAGCATCGACCCGGTATTAATGCCTGGGCAAACCACCGGTACCGGCGACCTAGCAATCGCAGTGAAGGCAGAGGAAAAGGTCTCCGGATCCCTCGGCGTAGACAATCATGGTAACCGCTATACCGGTAGTTGGCGCACCCTGGCGACCGCTTCGGTCAACCGTCTCGCTACTGTCGGCGACAGGCTGGATCTCGCACTGATGGCTACTGAAGAGGAGCTCTGGTACGGCAACCTGGGATATAGCCTGCCCATTGCCAACACCGGTGCTCGCGGCTACCTGCGCTATACCCAAACCTACTACCAACTGGGTGAAGAGTTCGAGGATCTCGGTGCCACCGGCAAAGCACGAATCGGCACCCTGGGAGTGGAGTATCCGCTGATCCGCTCACAGAACACCAACCTCTACCTGGATCTGGGCTACAGCTATAACCACCTTCAGGACAAACCCGCCTCGCCCTTTTTCAGTAATAAGAAATCCAGCGAATCGGTAACCGCCAGCCTGCGTTTCGACCATCGCGACGGCTTCTTTGGCGGCGGTCTGACCTGGTCTGATTTCAGCTTTACTTCTGGAGACCTGGACCTGGACGAGACACTTGCTTTCGTGGATCGGATGACCGCGGAAACCGAAGGCCAATACAGCAAGCTGAACCTGGAGCTCGCTCGACTGCAGCGCCTGAACGATCAGTGGACACTCTACGGCCGTATCAACGGCCAATGGACCTACGACAACCTGGACTCATCGGAAGGCATGGGCCTGGGCGGCGCCAACGGCGTGCGTGCCTATCCCGAAGGTGAAGCCTTTGGTGATCGCGGCTGGCTGGCTCAGCTGGAACTTCGCTATCAGTACGAACAGCTTCAGCCCTATCTGTTCTACGATGCAGGCGCCATAGAGTTAAATACCCGCCCTTGGGCCGAAGGCGATAACCATCGCAAACTGGCCGGTGCCGGCCTTGGCCTCCGTGCGAGCCTGAAGGACTGGCAGTTCAACCTGACCTCCGCCTGGCGCCTGGAAGGCGGCCAGCCCGAGTCCGACACCAAGGACAGAAACCCGCGGGTCTGGGCCAGCGTGAATTATCGTTTTTAATCCAGTTCAACCATACAACTAGCATTTACGTATCCGGGGCGATTTTTAATCGCCCTTTTTATTTTCAAAAAATACGTTTTGTGACCGATCTGTTACCCAAAGGCCTTTAATATACATCGTATAGACCGGTCAAAAAGGAGATAAGTAACCACTATAAACTTTAGTAAAATAAAATATTATTAAAAGGATTTAAAAAATGAGCAACATAAAAATCACCAATAATACTAACCTTCCTATACATATTTGCATGACTTGGAAGGGTATTGTCCAGTACTACAAAAATGATCTTCAGCCTGGCGAGTCATATAACTTTGATAAGTTTGGCATGGGCTGGTCTGACTTTCACGCAGTTGTAGGTACAGAAAGCAACAAATTCAATCACGATCAAGACTTTGCCAACATATTGAGTTTTGGTGCGGCCATTACTGGTGTGGTTATCGGTGTCGCAGGGCTTGTTCTGGTGCCTTTCAGCGGTGGAAGTAGCACAGCCCTGGTAGCTGCAGGAACCGCTCTCGCGATTTCGTCGACCAGTGTTTCCGCGGCTAGTGTAGCAATAGACGGCATTAATGGCGCTCTACTGCCTGCATCGCTGAAAGCTATTTTCGTATCCGATCACTATGACATTTCAATCTATGGCGGCGATATTTTAGGCGATCATGAAAAGAGTGATGGCGAAGAAAAATTCGTCGTATCTCGAATTGACCCGCTCAGAATTGAGTGGAAAAACTTAGCTAATGGAAATACCGGTATAGAGGTTGCGCCCACCAATTAACCTGTAAGAATTGATATTAAACAGCCATCCCCAGGATGGCTGTTTAATCCTTGATCAATATAACCAAAATTTTATAATAAGTATAAAAATCACTGAAAAATATTATTTTTCTGCATATGCTTCATCTATTCTCAACAGCAGGATTACCTCTCCGAAGGCAGATGCATCGGTGCTCACCGGTCTCCTGCAGTGGGGGGGCTCCTCTCAAGGGGCCAGTGAAGCCGGAATCTTCAGCCTGGTGCCATATGGACTCGACGCGGCTAACTACACTCTGACCTTTAACGAGAGCGTGTTAGAAATCATCGCCCCGATGGATACCGTCGGTACGCCCTACCACCGCAGTATCCAGCAGGCCCAGCGTATACCCAACGCCAAAAATACAGCTGGCCAGGATCAACGCGAGACTCTGTATACCGAAGTCAGAGTCGTAGATAACGGGATAAGATTACCCTGAATCTCACAACTTTCTGAAGACAGTCTCTCCAGTCCGCCCTGACCGAACCACTTCGGCCCGGGCGGTCTCAGTTTGCGAGCTGCAAGAAGCCACAGCAGCGATAAGCACAAAGGCCTGACTCCCCCACTATCTCTAATGGCTCTATCATTGACGAGCCAGCCCCGACACACAAGCTGTCCAGGCCTGCTCTTTCATAGCATCCCACTGATTTTATTCCTAATAATCCCATCCTCTGTGCCGAGCCAGTAGAGCCTGTTTACGATTTAAACTTGCCCGACGCGACAGGAAATGTATATTGGTCGTCATATAACCAAAAGCGTAGACGAAAGCCTTAATTATATTCAAATAAACTAATAAAAACTCAAGGCAACGCATTCCTATACGGTCGAGAGAAGGCCGACCTCTATATTTAAGTGTGGAAAAACAGACAGTTATTCATGGACGGATCTTCAGTCATCAGCAGTAAGCTGACAGCTCCCATTTTGTCGAACATCTTGCGTCGCGATCATTTGATTGAGTCTCTGGACTCTTCACAGGCGCCTTTGATCTGGATTTCAGCACCTGGTGGAGCAGGCAAAACAACGCTGATCGCAGACTTCGTTCAGCATAAAAAAACTACTAATATCTGGTTAAAGCTCGATCATTCAGATTGCTCTCCAGGAGCATTTTTCCACCATTTATCGCTTGCTGCTAAAAGAGCATTCTCCGATGACAATCTGAACTTGCCAAAGTTTACGCTTGAGTACTCCTTAGGGCCCGATACATTCTCAGACAATTTTTTTAATACTCTCGCCACTCATGCCCCTGAGAACAAGACGCTTCTGGTTCTTGATGACTACCACGAGCTTTCGTCCGAGTCCCCTGTACACAGACTTGTAAGCCGGTTTGCTGAACGCCTGCCCGAGCACTTCAAGATTATTGTGGTCAGTCGCGAGACACCGACGCCGGAGTTTGTAACTGTTAAGGCAAGAGGCAACATGTATCGCCTCGACTGGCAAGATATAAAATTTTACCGAAGAGAAACCAGGCAGTTTTTAAAACAAGAATATACAGATAATGTAAATTCTGAGTTGATAGATATCATCTTAGAGGAAACTGCTGGATGGGCGGCGGGAATCCGATTAATTTCATCTAACCTTATCTTAAGCGCTAATACATTTCCCTCGGGAACGAGCAGCAACTTATCTAAATACCTTAACCAGGATAGCTTTCAGTTTTTTGCAAAAGAAGTGTTCTATAGTTTATCATCCGATACCAAGACACTATTATTAAAAACTTCTTTTATGCCATTTTTCACCGAAGGTATGGCGCAAAAGATAACGGGCCTTAATAATAGTGCCAAGCTGATTGATACTCTGAAGAGATCTAATCTTTTTATTGAATCTCATCCTGGCGCTAATGAAACCTACAGTTTCCATCCTTTATTCAAGAAATATCTGAATAACGTCTTTGCTGCGACCTACTCGCCACAGGAGCTCGCAGAGACCCTAAGCCAGTCAGCACAGCTACTCGTCGACCAGGTAGCTTATGAAGCGGCGATTGAGCTTTACATAGACACCCGCCGTTTCTCCGATGCCAAACAGCTGATTACAATAAATGCGCGACATTTTATCGACCAGGGATTGATACAACAGCTCACCCGCTGGCTCGATTGCATACCAGATGAGTTCATCAATGGAGATCCGGATACACTTCTGTTGATAGGCAAGATCCAGCTTATCGCTTCACCGGTTCACGCCTGCACAATGATCCGTCGGGCCATCAATGCTTACACTGAAGCTGAGCAGATCGAACAGGCGATTCTAGCCTACGGGGATTACTTTGAAGCCCTGGCGATCTCCGGTACCGGCTACGATTTGCTTGAAACCTGCCTCGAGGAGTTGGAGGAGCTGCTGCTACGCTGTAAAAGCGATATAACCCCCCTGTGCGAGAGCCTGGCCTGCGTCGTGCTGTTTGCAACCTCATTCAGGACACTGAACCACCCATTGCAAGAGCGCTGGAAAGCCGCTGCCAAGGCGGCACTGGAACACTGTGACGACCCGGTTGCCCTGCTAAGGCGCTGCAACAACATGATGATCTATTATCGTTTTGCCGGGGAAGATCGCAGCACCTATCACCTGCTGAATATTTTGCAGCCCATACGTCAGCAGCTGGAATCTATTCCTGTTCTAAAACTGCAGACGCAACTGATCGACGCTTTTCAGTACGGCTATGTTCTGGGGAGCGGAAAAAAAGCGATTGAGGTGTGTAGAAACAGTCTAGAAGAGGGTCATAAATCCGGTATTCGATTATATGAGTTCTGGTTCCGTTATATTCTGATTTTATCCCTGCTTCGCGATGATGAGTTTGCATTGGCTGACAATGAAATAAAGCTGCTGATGGACCAGTATACTCAGATGCCCGACGTCCGCCGTGCCGATATTCTTTTCCTGTCCGGTGTTTCCGCTTTGTACAAGGCGGACCTGTTTAAAGCCAAGCACGATCTTGGCAAAGCCAATGAGTTGTATCGCACCTCCGGAGCGACCTACCCGGTGCACTGGTCGAACATAGTACTGGCGTTTGCCTGTCATGAGCTGGGGGAACTAGATCAGGCCCGGTCCATTCTTACGGAACTATCGGATAGCCAGTGGCTTGGATCCAACTATTTGAAATACCAAGCGTTATGCGTAGAAGCCTGGTTGGAATATAGCAACGAAAACGATAGAAGCAGTGACAAGCTGACCGATGCATTTGAGCTCGCCCACCGGCAGAACTTTATCTTTATACCGACCATCGGTAAGAAACTGTTTACCTGTTTATGTGAGAAAGCCCTACTCAACGGTATTGAAGCAGACTATGTCAAAAAGACCATAAAGGAACACAACCTGCTGCCTGTATCGCCGTCGCTCTATGCACACCTCTGGCCGTACAGCATCCGAATTCATACGCTCGATAGCTTCCAGGTAGTAGCAGCCGCAGGCGATCTCGAAGAGAGCATCACACTGCAACAAAAGCCGCTCGAGCTGTTGAAATTCATTATTTCTTACGGCGGCAAAAACATCAGTTTCGACTTTATCGCAGATAACCTTTGGCGAGACGCCGATGGCGATGCGGCTTACAAATCGTTAAAAACCACGCTTTACCGCCTAAGAAAAAGCCTGGGCGATGATCAGTATATTATTACCCGCAACAACACCCTATCACTGTCGGAGGACTGCTGGGTCGATGCACTTGCTTTCTGGGAGTCCCCGGCCGATATCGACTCGTGCAACGTTCAAAGCGCTCAGGTATTAGCAGACACCTTCAAGCAGCCGTTCCTATATGAATATCATGGCGAAGCCTGGATCGACAGCGCCCGTGAAAGAATCAACAGGAACTTCAATCGCCTGCTGGAAAAAATTGCTCACTACCTTATCGCCCTAGAAGCCCATGCAGAAGCTATCCCCTACTTCGAAAAGGCCCTGGAACTCGATCCGACTGAAGAGGATCACTACATCGGACTTATGCAGTGCTATCACCTGATGAGACGCACCGACCGGGTAGCGTCGGTGTTTTCAAGATACAGCAACAGCGTTGAGACACTGCTCAATCGGGTGCCGTCCGCACGAATGGTAAAGGTTAGAGACTACTATCTCCGGGAGCTCTGAGGGGCCCTAACACCCGTAAATTCCCGATGCGCGGTAATTTGAGCAGAAAAAGAAAGAGCCATCGTCCTGCGACGGTGGCTCTTTTCATTGCCAGACCTACTGGCCCTCAGTCGAGATCGAACCGATCCGCGTTCATCACCTTGGTCCAGGCTTTAACGAAGTCGTTGACGAACTTCTCCTGGTTATCGTCCTGGGCGTACACCTCGGCGTAAGAGCGCAGGATCGAGTTGGAGCCGAACACCAGGTCGATCCGGGTCGCGGTCCACTTCACCGCATCGGTCTTGCGGTCACGAATCTCATAGAGGTTCTTGCCCGCCGGCTTCCAAGTGTAGGCCATATCGGTCAGGTTGACGAAGAAGTCATTGGTTAACTGGCCTTCGCGATCAGTAAACACGCCATGACTGGTACCGCCATAGTTAGTGCCGAGAACACGCATACCACCGATCAGCACGGTCATTTCCGGTGCAGTCAGCCCCATCAACTGAGCGCGATCCAGCAGCATCTCTTCCGGCTTAACGACGTAGTCCTTCTTCTGCCAGTTACGGAAACCATCGGTCAGTGGCTCCAGCGGTGCAAAGGAGTCCGCATCAGTCTGGTCTTCGCTGGCATCGCCGCGCCCTTTCTTGAACGGTACACGAATATCGTAGCCCGCCGCTTCGGCGGCCTTCTCGATAGCGACGCTACCGGCCAGCACGATGATATCGGCAATACTAGCCCCTGTTTTCGCTGAAATATCAGCGTAGATCGCCAGCACCTTGTCCAGTTTCTCTGGTTCATTACCCTCCCAGCTGCGCTGCGGCTCCAGGCGGATATGTGCGCCGTTGGCACCACCGCGCATATCGGAGCCACGGAAGGTACGGGCGCTGTCCCAGGCCACGCTGACCATTTCACTGATCGATAACCCCGAGTGTTCGATATGTTCGCGCACCACCTCTTCGGTGTATGCGGTGCTGCCTGCCGGCACCGGATCCTGCCAGATCAGGTCTTCGGCCGGTACTTCCGGACCGATATAACGGGATTTCGGCCCCATATCGCGGTGGGTCAGCTTGAACCAGGCACGAGCAAATGCATCCTGGAAGCGGGCCGGATCCTTGCGATAGCCTTCGAGAATCTCCCGGTAGGCCGGGTCCATCTTCATCGCCATATCGGCGTCAGTCATGATCGGGTTGTAACGGATGGAGGGATCTTCTACATCAACCGGTTTATCTTCCTCTTTGATATCCACCGGCTCCCACTGGTTGGCACCGGCAGGGCTTTTCTTCAGCTCCCACTCATGGTCAAGCAGCATGTCGAAGTAGCCCATATCAAACCGGGTCGGGTTGCTGGTCCAGGCCCCTTCAATACCGGAGGTGATGGCATAACGCCCTTTACCGGTTTTATTGGGGTTCTTCCAGCCAAGGCCCTGCTCTTCCACGTCGGCCGCTTCCGGCTCGGGGCCGAGCGCGTCGGCATCACCATTACCGTGACACTTACCCACGGTATGTCCGCCCACGGTAAGCGCTACGGTTTCCTCATCATCCATCGCCATGCGGGCAAAGGTCTCGCGGACCTGCTCGGCGGTCTTCAACGGATCGGGATGACCATTCACCCCTTCAGGGTTTACATAGATAAGCCCCATCTGTACCGCAGCCAGCGGATTTTCCATGGTGTCCGGCTTGGCCACATCGCCATAACGCTCATCGGAAGGCGCCAGCCACTCTTTCTCTGCGCCCCAGTAGGTGTCTTTTTCCGGATGCCAGATATCCTTGCGGCCAAAGGAGAAGCCGAAAGTTTTCAGTCCCATGGATTCATAGGCGGCGTTACCGGCCAGAATAATCAGATCAGCCCAGCTAACCTTGTTGCCGTACTTTTTCTTGATCGGCCAGAGCAGACGACGGGCCTTGTCGAGACTTACGTTATCAGGCCAGGAGTTCAGCGGCGCAAAACGCTGATTGCCGGTACCGCCGCCTCCACGACCATCAGCGATACGGTAGCTGCCCGCCGCGTGCCAGGCCATGCGGATCATCAAACCGCCGTAATGGCCCCAGTCAGCCGGCCACCACTCCTGGCTATCGGTCATCAGATCGTGCATATCTTTTTTCAGCGCGTCGAAATCGAGCTTGCGTACCTCTTCGCTGTAATCGAAATCCTGACCCATCGGGTCAGTCTTGCTGTCATGCTGATGCAGAATGTCGAGGTTCAGTGATTCCGGCCACCAATCGGTATTCGAATGACCGCTCGCCGTGTTGCCCCCATGCATCACGGGACATTTGCCGGCTGAGCTGTTGTTATGATCCATCTTTCCCACCTCTCTCGGTTTATCTCTTTAATTGAGATTTTCAACGACCCTGTTTAGCCTGCGGCTTGTATCAACACACTGACCTGGAAACTACGCGGCCCAGTGCGTTTCGGATGACTTCAAGTTAGCAGCTCATGGCCGAGATGGAATTTTCATCTCGCTATAGATGGAATAGGTGTTACCTATCGGGTAGCTATAGCATGCCCAAATAGGCTATCGAACATCCACTGGGGAGGAAAAAATCAAACAGATCTGAGGATGCACTGCCGTGCGCTGTGTATTAAATGAATCGCTGGCTCTTAGCGAATGGGTTAGAGCACTGAGCCAGCCTGGGGCAACAGGTTATCAGGGCATGACCTGTAGTTTGCTGGTTATCTCGATCAACTGATATTCGTAACGGCTGGCATCCGCGGGAGGATTTTCCCTTTCACTACGCGCTACTTTCAACCGGTACTGGTAGCCTTCTTCGTACTCAAAGCCCTGTATTTTGTCGTAGAACATCGAGCCATTCACAACCAGGCACTTCATCGGACCAACACCTATGCAATCGACTCTTTCGGGACCAACGCTGAACTCCATTTCCTGAGTAGCTGCTCCGTCTATGGTCTCCACCGTGTTTGTGCAGCCTGCCAGAAGGATTGCGCCAGCGAGCGCGAGATGCATCTTCATATAAACCTTTCCTTGTTTGAACTTCGTCCCTGACGGCCAGATAAAGCGGGCGATATTGCTTCGGCCGATCAACGGTTCCAATTCTCATACAGCCAGAGTGGATATACCAGCACTACCGGCCTGCAGCAAATTGGCTGGAGTTTTTTCAGACAAAAAAAAGCCACCCGCAAGGGTGGCTAAAAAAGTAATTACTGAAGGACTACCTTAGAAGTTGTACTGAATCTTGGCCTGGTAACGACGGCCATCGAGCACCTTGTTGTACTTGTCGTAGTACACGTCTTTATCCAGCAGGTTATAAACCCCGGTATAGAAGGTGGTGCTATCGGTCAGACGGTAACGCAGACCGACGTCGACAAAGGTGTAGCTCGGCACTTCTTCAACCATGCTGGTGCGGCTCAGGCCTTCCGACGAGCGACCACGGAAGTTGAGGCGACTCCAGACGTTGAGCTCGTAGCTCGGTGTCCAGTCCAGGCTGGCGTTAAACATATGCTTGGGCAGGCGGTTCAGCGGTTCGCCCTTGAAGTCACCGGAGCGCTGCTCGGAGTCGGTGTAGGTGTAGTTGGCGCCCAGCTCCAGAGTGTCGGTCAGCGGCAGGCTGGCAGTGGCTTCAACACCGCGCATTACCACTTCATCCACGTTGTAACGGGTGCTGATAAAGTCGTAGTCGTGCCCCATGTATACGCAGGAAGCATCACCGTTACTCACATCGCAGTAGCGATCTTCGGTGATCTTGTCTTCGTAGGTGGTGTGGTAGACCGTCAGCCCCAGCTGAACACCCTCGTAGTTCTGCCAGTTCACCCCGATCTCACCGGTCACGCTTTTTTCCGCTTCCAGATCCGAGTTACCCACGATCACCGCGTTGCCGCCGCGGCCGCCAGTGGCCTGCCCCCAGCCATCGGTGGCCTGACGCAGATCCGGTGAACGATAACCGGAGCTGATACCACCTTTCAGTGTCCACTGATCATCAACATGCCAGACACCGTAGATACGCGGAGTCCAGGCGCTGCCGTAGTTCTCGTCGCGGTTGTAACGCAGGCCGGTAGTGATCGCCAGGCTATCTGTCAGGAAGTACTCGTCTTCGGCAAATAGCGCCATCTGCCAGCGTGTCAGGTCCTGCATGGTGCCGGTCTGGTTACCGCCATCGGTGAGTTCCTGCTTGTCGTACTGGGCGCCGATCGTGAGCACCTGGTTGGTCAGGTTAAATACCGATTTGTGGTTGAGCACCTGCTCCTGATAATTCATGTCGCGGGTGGGGTTATCGGTCTCGTCATAGGTGTAGTAGGTATCGTGCTGACCGATATCGCTGCTGAACTCATGGGTGAGGCCGAAGTTGTCGCGCTCGTAAACCACATCGGTAGGATCGCTGCCACGACCGCTGGTGGGTGAGGATTTACCCGGATTGGTGGCGCGACGCTGGCGTGAGTGGCCCGCTTCAAACTTCAGCGTCTGATCCTTGGACAGCATCCAGGTCATTTTACCGTTGATGTTGCCGTTGCTCTGATCGCTGTAGCCGTTGAGGATCTCATCCTCATCACGCTCAGAATACTGGCCGTAAACCTGTAGGCCCAGCTTGTCGTTGATCATCGGGCCGTTAACGTAGAAGTTGGTGCGACGCTCATCGCCGGAATCGTCATCTTCCTGCAGAATCGTTTCGGCGCTGATTTCACCACCCCACTCCGGAGCCACTTTGCGGGTGATGATGTTGATTACCCCGCCCAGCGCATCTGAGCCATACAGCGATGACATGGGGCCACGCACCACTTCGATGCGTTCAATGGCTGAAAGGGGCGGAATCCAGCCCTGCTCGATACCGGGACCATCGCTGTTCGGGCGGGTTTCACGGGTGCTCTGGCGCTTGCCATCGATCAGGATCAGCGTGTATTTACCGCCCATACCGCGCATGGAGATATCGGCGCTGGAGCCACCGCCGGTAACGACCACACCCGGCACGTCGGACAGGGCATCGGTGACATCCTTGAACGGACGCTTTTCGAGGTCTTCACGGGTGATAACGCTGATAGATGCCGGGGCATCAACCACTTCCTGCTCGTAACCTGCCGCAGAAACAACCATCTCATCCAGTTGCACCGGCTCTGCCGCCCAGGCCATCGACGCACTGACCGCCAGACCGAGGCCGCATACGCCTCTTTGCAACGCACTTTTTTGCACCCGACGCCAAAGTACCGGATCTACTGAGTTAGTTTCTTTGTGGTTCAACTTCATCACCTTTCAACAAACGTGCAACAACTGAAATACAAGATTTAGTTAATGATAATCGTTATTATTCGTAATCAATAGTTTAAAGCGTGGCACAAGCCATGCCGAAAAATGGAACACTTCCGATCAGGAAGCTGGCGTCGACAATATCCCTAACCATTGTTGGAACCGATTCATCTTCTAAACTGGTGAATATCGGGGATAAATAACAAGTCACCCCGCTTCACAACCAAGGAGGCCAGCATGCTGATGGCAGGTCATTCGGTCCAACTCAGGGCGCTCGACGCGGGCATCCACGAACTCATATTCAGCGGCGACCAGAGCGTCAACACGCTTAACCAGGCCACCCTCGCCGAGTTAAATGAAGCGATCACTGCGCTAGAAGCTGAACCTGGAGTGACGGGTCTGCTGGTGCGCAGCGATAAAGAGAGTTTTATCGTCGGCGCCGATGTCACAGAGTTTCTGCCCGCCTTTGCCGCGGGCGAGGCCGCAATCCGTAAGCTGACCAGCGCAACCCAAGGGTTATTCAACGCCATAGAGGACCTACCCTTCCCCACCGTTGCCGCCATAAACGGTGCGGCATTAGGTGGCGGGCTGGAGCTGACACTTAGTTGCGATTACCGGGTCGGGGATAGCTCAGCCAAAATCGGCTTTCCCGAAGTGAAGCTAGGTATTTTCCCGGGCTGGGGCGGCACGGTCAGGCTGCCGCGGTTGATTGGTCTGGATAACGCCATCGAGTGGATCTGCGGCGCACGCCAATATTCGGCGGCCGATGCTCTGGCGGTGGGCGTGTTGGATACGCTGGTGGAACCGGAGCTACTCCACGATGCCGCTATCGCTCTGCTGGAGGAGTGCATCTCCGGCAGGTTCGACTTTCGGGCTCGCCGCACTGAAAAACTTCAGTCGATCAAACTGTCAGCGCTGGAACAAACTCTCGCGTTTGAATCCGCCAAGGGTTTAATAGGCGCCAAGGCGGGCCCCCATTACCCCGCCCCGCTTGCAGCGCTGAAGACAATCCAGAAACAGGCTTCCCTATCACGTGATGCGGCGCTGGAAGTGGAAACCGCCGAGCTTCCAAAGGTCGCGACTCACCCCACTACGGCGGCGCTTATTGGCCTTTTCCTTAAAGAACAGGGTGTGAAGAAAATCACCCGACACTATGAGAAAAACGCGCCACCTGTGAGCCGGGCGGCGGTCATCGGTGCCGGCATCATGGGAGGCGGCATCGCCTACCAGAGTGCAACGCGAGGCACCAAGGTATTGATGAAAGATATCAACGAAGAGGCGCTACAACTGGGGCTCGATGAGGCTACGAAGCTGCTCAACCAACAATTGGAGCGTGGCAAGATAGACAGCCTGACGCTGTCGAAAGCGCTGAATAATATCCGCGCCACCCTGAGTTTTGGCGACTTCAACACCGTGGATCTGGCAGTTGAAGCGGTGGTGGAGAATCCAAAGGTTAAAAAAAGCGTGCTCGCCGAGGTAGAAGAACAGCTGCCCGAGGGGGCGATCCTGGCGTCCAACACCTCCACCATATCGATCACCGATCTGGCCGGCGCGCTTAAGCATCCGGAAAATTTCTGCGGCATGCACTTTTTCAACCCGGTACACCGCATGCCGCTGGTCGAGGTGATTCGCGGCAAACAGAGTTCTGACCGTGCCATTGCCCAGACTGTCGCCTACGCCAAGGCGCTGGGCAAAACACCCATTGTGGTTAACGACTGCCCGGGGTTTCTGGTCAACCGCATACTCTTCCCCTACTTCATCGGCTTTTCCTCACTGCTGAACGATGGCGCCGACTATCGCCAGATCGACCAGGTGATGGAGGCCTTTGGCTGGCCCATGGGCCCGGCCTACCTGCTGGATGTGATCGGCATCGACACCGCCTGTCACGCCGATGCGGTGCTGGCTGCGGGTTACCCGGACCGCATGGCTCATAGCGGTGAGACCGCTATCGAGCGGTTATTCAAGCTGGGCAGGCTGGGGCAGAAAAGCGGCCAGGGCTTTTACCGCTACGAACCCGACCGCAAGGGCAAGCCGAAAAAGCTGGTGGATGATGAACTGCCCGCCCTGCTTGGCGATCTGACCGGCACACCGCGGGAATTCAGCGACGAGGAGATCATCGCCCGAATGATGTTGCCGCTCTGTATCGAGACCGTGCGCTGCCTTGAGGAGGGAATCGTTGGCTCCCCGGCAGAAGCGGATATGGCGCTGATCTACGGCATCGGCTTTCCGCCGTTTCGGGGCGGCGCGCTTTACTACCTGGATCAACAGGGGCTCGACAACGTCTGCCGCCTGGCTGAACGCTTTCACGATCTGGGCAAGCTGTACCAGCCCACCGAGAAGATGCTGGAGATGGCAAAGGCCGGTAAAACCTATTTCGGCAGGGAGGATAAAGCATGAGCACTCTAGCCAGCGATGTGGTGATCGTAGATGCCCTGCGTACCCCCATGGGCCGCTCCAAGGGCGGCGCCTTCCGCCAGGTGCGCGCCGAAGAACTCTCCGCTGTTTGCCTGCGCGCCCTGCTTGCGCGCAACCCGGCGCTGGACCCGGCCAATATCGAGGATGTGATCTGGGGCTGCGTCAACCAGACCCTGGAACAGGGCGCCAATATTGCCCGCAACAGCTCCCTGCTGGCGGGCCTGCCTCACAGCGTCGCGGGTCAGACCATCAACCGCCTCTGCGGCTCGTCTATGTCCGCTTTGCACAGCGCCGCCCAGGCGATACAGAGCGGCAACGGCGACTGCTTTATCGTCGGTGGCGTCGAACATATGGGCCACTTGGCCATGGATCACGGTATCGACATCAACCCGGCGCTATCGAAGCAGGTCACCAAGGCCTCGATGATGATGGGGCTTACCGCCGAACTGCTGGGACAGATGAACGCCATCTCCCGTGAGCAGCAAGACCAGTTTGCCGCCCGCTCGCACCGGCTGGCCCATCAGGCCCAGTTGGAGGGGCGCTGGCAAAACGAGATCATCGCCACCGAAGGGCTCGATGAGCGCGGCTTTAAGATTCTGATAGAGCAGGATGAGGTGATCCGCCCCGACACCAGCGTCGAAACCCTGGCCACGCTGAAGCCGGTATTCAACCCTAAAGGCGGCACCATTACCGCGGGCAGCTCGTCAGCGATCTCCGACGGTGCTTCCGCCCTGCTGGTGATGTCCGCCGACAAGGCGCAGCAACTGGGGCTGAAGCCCCGCGTCCGCGTGCTCAGCATGGCGGTAGCGGGCTGCGATCCATCCATCATGGGTTACGGGCCGGTGCCGGCCACCGAAAAGGCGCTAAAACGCGCGGGCCTGAAACTCGCCGACCTGGATATTATCGAGCTGAACGAGGCATTTGCCGCCCAGGCGCTATCGGTACTCAACGGCTTGAAGCTAGTGGATCAGATCGACACCAGGGTGAATCTGAACGGCGGCGCCATCGCCCTCGGGCATCCACTGGGCTGCTCCGGCGCCCGGATCAGCACCACCCTGGTCAACCTGATGGAACAGCGTGACGCATCGCTGGGCCTGGCGACCATGTGTATCGGTATGGGACAGGGGATAGCGACCGTGTTTGAGCGCCTGGGCTGAAAGCGAAAAGCCGGGCTGAGCGGCCCGGCTTTTCGCTTTAGCGTTTTTCTCGGACGCTGCTTTACTGAACATCCTCGCAAACCATTGATCTCATCTCAGGCGGGCTTTTCCGAACGCTGCTCCGCCTTTTCCTTGCGCACCTCGATGCGGTTCGCCTTGATGCTCTTGCGGATCATCGGCGCGATGGTCAGCCCCTGGACTACGATGGAGAAGATCACGACCATATAGGTGATGATCAGCAGCAGGTTGTGAATATCCACCCCTTTTACCACCATTTCGCCATCGGGGATCGACGCCGCCATGGCCAGTGCCAAGCCCCCACGCAGACCACCCCAGGTGAGGATTTTCACCGAGTTGACGTCATAACGACGGAAGCGTCGAAACACGCTGAACGGGATACCCACGCTGATAAAGCGCGCCAGCAGCACAACCGGCACCATCAGCAGCCCCAGTCCCACTTCAACCAGGGTCACGTTCATGGTCACCAGCATCAGGCCGATCAGCAGGAACAGCAGTGCGTTGAGAAAACTGTCCGTGGCGTGCCAGAAGTTGTTGATGTACTGCGAGCTGCTCGGGTCATTCGGGTCTGCCACCTTGGCGCGGGTGACGTTGCCGATAAAGATACCGGACACCACCATCGCCAGCGCACCGGAGATCTCCATCATGTTGGCCAGGGCAAAACCGGCCGAGGGGATCATCAGCGTAATCAACAGACGGATATTGGCGTCCTCACGGGAGTTACACAGCAGGAAGTGACCGATTAGCGCCAGCACAAAACCGAACGCGATACCACCGAGGGCATCGCTGAAAAACAGCTCTGCGACACCCGCCACAGTAGGCTCGGTACCGGAAAACGCCACCGCAAAAATCGTGGTGAACACCACCAGGCCGACACCATCGTTAAACAGAGACTCCCCCTCTACCTGAATCGAAATACCCTGGGGAGCATTCATCTGCTTGATGATCGCCAGCACGGCGATGGGGTCGGTAGGGCTGATCAGCGCACCGAACAGCAGACAGTAGATCAGCGGTACCGACCAGCCCAGCGCGCCCAGCAGCCAGTAGGCCAGGTAGCCGACGATGACGGTGGAAAGCAGGGTCGAGAACAGCACCAGCACGGTGATCTCCCAGCGCTGCTTGCGCAACGCAGGCAGGTCGATCTCCAGAGCACCGGCAAACAGGAGGAAGCCCAGCATCCCTTTCAGGAGTAACTGGTTGAAGTTAAGGCTACCGAGGGTATGAGTGATGGATGTCGCCAGATCGTCACCGATCAGCTTGAAGGAGAGCATTAAAAGCAGGGAGATCACCACCGATCCGGTGGTTATAGCAATCGTTGTCTGAAGTTTCAGAACATACTGGTTGGTGTAAGCGATGAGCACGGCCAAGGCCGATAACAAGCAGAGTAGATACCATGCATTCATGGGTTGTTTCCTGACTATCAATTGAAAAATCGGTTCGCGATAGCACTCCTGATAGGACTGTTAGCGTAAATACAGAGACGCCCCGCCAGAGAATCGGCCAGGCGTTATAAATTCGAAGAAGGATGCTGCAAGAGCGCCGTTCAGAATGGTTCCTGAACAACTTTTGATCTGCGTCAATATTAACACAGGGCGATCTAACCCCCTTGCAGAAGCTGTACATGATTTCGACAACATAGAGTGATCAAAATCGCTCACCGGCCCAGCTCACGCCTCTTTGCGCCCCGACATACAAGGGCTATGGGCGTTTCAGCCCTGTCTCGCCGGCCACGACAAAGGTTCTTCCGATATCGAGCCAAAAGCGCAAATGATTGACATTATCATCAAATAAAAAATAAGATGACTTTATCAACTAATATCGAGTTTCAAAAACAGGTCTATCCATGTCACCCCGTCCTCTCAGCGACACCCTGCATAAACTGATGCACGCCTACCGGCGATTGATGCTGGAAACCATCCGCGAACAGGGTATCGATCTGCCGATCACCCATATCCGCGTGCTCAAGGGGATTTGCCGCATTGAAGAGTGCACTGCCCACCATATTGCCAGCCAGATGCGCCGCGACCGGGCTCAGATTGCCCGGGTAGTCAGTGAGCTAGTCAAAAATGGACTGATCATGAAGGTGACCCATCCGCAGGATCGGCGCAGCCAGCTGCTTGAACCCACTGAAGCGGGACTGCAGCTACGAGAACGGCTGGACCAGGTGGAAGAGGCAGTCACCCAACGCCTGACCTCCCCGCTGACAGCGGATGAGATTGAAATCTTTGAAAAGATCGCAGGTCGTATGACGGAGCAGGCGGCACTGGACCCAACACATCGCCCAACAGAAAAAGAGGCAGGTTAAATTATATGAAAAAGCCCGAACCGAGAGAGCTAGAGGTGATCCGCACCGCCCGTATCACTCCCAACATGCACCGCGTCACGCTGGGCGGTGAGGGAATGAGCCAGTTCCCGGACGATCAGGAAAGCGCCTATATCAAGCTGTTCTTCCCACAGGCAGAGGGTGAGAAGCCGCTGGTGCGCACCTACACCGTGCGCCATCAACGCCCCGGCGAGATCGATGTGGACTTCAACCTGCACGGCGACGCTGAACACGCTCAGGGCGCAGGTCCTGCCGCCACTTGGGCGGCCAGCACCCAACCGGGTGAGCGTATCCTGGTCGGCGGCCCCGGCCCTAAGAAGATGATCAACCCGGAGGCTGACTGGCACCTGCTGGCCGGCGATATGACCGCCCTGCCCGCTATCAGCGTTAACCTGGAGCAGCTGCCCGAGGACGCCCGCGGACACGCGGTGATATCGATCATGCATGAAGACGATGCCCAGCCGCTGAAACACCCCGAGAACATCAAACTGCACTGGGTCGTAGATCCCTCGCCCCGCGACGATAACCAGACACTGCTGAACTACATCAGCAAACTGGATCTGCCGGAGGGCGAGCCCTCGATCTGGACCGCTTGCGAGTTCACCAGCATGAGAGCACTGCGCCAGCACTTCAAAGAGACCTGGCAGCCGCCGCGTGAACGCCTGTATATCTCCAGCTACTGGAAACGCGGTCGCAGCGAAGATCAGCACAAGGTGATCAAGCGCGAGGATGCCGACGCGGAAGGTAATTAAGCCAGCTGCTCACTCAGGCAGCGGAGGCCGGGCAAAGAGCTTCTTAGCCCGGCCCGGCGACACACCCCTGGTGTGACTTAGAACTGCTCCTCATCGATGGCCATCAATGTCGTTGAACCGGCGCCAGCGGCCTGTGCCAGTGAGCTACAGCGCCCCAGCAGTTGCTCCGCATACGCACTGGCCACCTGCTGCCGGGTTTGCCAGAAAGCCTTATCTTCGCCCTTTTGCTCATGCTCTGCCGCGCGCTGTGAACTGCGCAGCAGCATCCAGCCACCACAGAGATAACCAAGCAGCAGCATCAGGTTAACGCTGCCCGCTGCCGGCGCTGCTGGATCGGCCTTGACCCTCGCCATCAGGCCATCGACACAGCGTCGAGACTGCGCCAGCGCTTCACGCAGACCATCGCTGAGCACCGCAGGCGCCAGCGTACAGGTGTCGATGGCCGCATCGATCTCGGCAAACAGATCACCCAGGGCTGCGCCCCGGTCCGCCGCAATTTTTCGACCGATCAGATCCAGCGCCTGAATCCCGGTGGTGCCCTCGTAGATCGGCAGAATACGAGCATCCCGGTATAGCTGAGCGACGCCCGTCTCTTCGATGTAGCCCATGCCGCCGTGTACCTGCATCGACAGGGAGCACACCTCCTGGGCAAGTTCCGTCATCCAGCCTTTCACCAAGGGTGTAAACAGTGCCACCCGGGCCTCGCGTCTCTTACGCTCATCGCCCTCCGCCACGCGGGCGCGGTCCACTTCCGCGGCCGCTTCATAAGCGAAGGCGCGCATTGCCTCGCAGGAAGCCAGCATCTGCGCCAACATGCGGCGCACATCCGGGTGGTTGATAATCGTGACCCGGCTGCCATCGGCCAGAGTACCCTGCACCCGCTCGCGGGCGTAATCCCGCGCCGCCTGGTAAGCGCGCTCGGCAATGCCTAGCCCCTGCAGACCCACCGCCTGGCGCGCACTGTTCATCATGGTAAACATGCAGGCCAACCCCTGGTGCGGCTCACCGACCAGGTAGCCTACCGCACCGCCGTTATCGCCGTAGCTCATCACGCAGGTGGGGCTGCCGTGGATCCCCATCTTGTGCTCCACCGCCAACGCACGCAGATCATTCGGCTTGCTGGGGCTGCCCTGCTCATCGAGCAGGTATTTGGGCACCAGGAACAGGGAGATACCTTTTACGCCAGCGGGGGCATCCGGCAATCGCGCCAGCACCAGATGCACTATATTTTCCGCCATCCGGTGATCGCCCCAGGTGATATAGATCTTCTGCCCAGTTATCAGATAATGGTCACCCTGCGGTACAGCGCGGCTTTTCAGCGCAGCCAGATCACTGCCGGCATCCGGCTCGGTCAGGTTCATGGTGCCGGTCCATTCGCCGCTGGTGACTTTCTCAAGCCAGAGTGCTTTCAGCTCCTCGGTGCCGTGAACGCCCAGAGCTTCTATGACACCGGAGGTCAGCAGCGGGCAGAGCGCCCAGGCCAGGTTGGATGACTGCCAGATTTCGTTGGTGGCGACAGACAGCAGGTTGGGCAGGCCCTGACCGCCATATTCCGGATCGCCGGCCAGAGAGGGCCAGCCGGCCTCGCAAAACTGATGGTAGATATCGGCAAAGCCGGAGGTTTCCTGCACCCCGTCGGGGGTGAGCTTAGCCGGCTCCAGATCGCCCTGCCGGTTGGAAGGAGCGAGAAGGTTTTCGCCAAAGCGTGCCGCTTCATCAAAGATAGCCGCCAGCATTTCGGCATCGAGTTCGTCATGGTCCGCATCACCCGCAGGCTTGGGAACACCCACCACATCGTTAATCAGGAAAAGCGCCTGTTTGCGCGGAAAACGGTAGTTAAGCATAGCCGCCGATACCCCCGATCATCTCTGCTTTTATGATTCAGGATCGTATCTGGCGGCGAATTTGGCAATTTACGACGCGGGATATGTGCGCGGCTCAGGTACGCCAGTTCTCCGGCACGGCATGCCGGATCGTATCGAGAAACACCTGCGCACGGCGCGGCTGCTGACCATAGGGATAGAGCAGATACACGCCCAGCGAAGGCCCCTGCCAATCACACAGACACTGCTCGAGCGTGCCCGGATGATGCTTCATTCGAAGCTCCACGGTCCAGTGCGGTACCAGGCCCACACCGCCCCCGTTGACGATGGCATCAACCTGGATCAGCGCGCTGTCCACGGCAAAGCGCCGGGAGGGACCGACCGGACGATAGTACCCCTCATCGGGATGCCAGAGCTCAATCCCCTGATTGCCCTGCAGGGTCAGATCCACCCAGGCGTGCTCCGCTACCTCTCGGGGGTGGCTGATCTCGCCGAGGCGCGCCAGATAATCGGGATGGCCGTATATTCCCTGGCGCAGCACGCCCAGCTTTTCGCAACGCAGGGCTGTATCCGGTTCCGACCCCACCCAGATGCAGATCCCTTCCACCATGTCCGGGCCCGGCGGGTTGAACTGGCTATGCAGCTGCATCTCAAGCCCCGGATGGGCGTCCATAAAACCCAGCACCTGACGACTGAACCAGCCACGCAGCAGCAGGTCATGACAATAGACATCGAGACGACCGCTGACATCCTGGCTCAGCTCCTCAAGCGCCGAATGTCCCTGGGACGCCAGATTCAGGATCTCCTGGCAGTACTGGTAGAACAGGTGCCCCGCTTCAGTGGGGATAAGACGGTTCGACTCACGTCGCAGCAGACGCTGGCCGAGCGCGGTTTCCAGGTGCCGGATGCGCCGGCTCATGGTCGATTTCGGCAGATAAAGTTCGCGGGCGCTGTCGGTCAGACTGCGACTGTCCATGACGGCAGCAAAAGCCTCAAGCTCTTTAAGACCAAACATTTTCACTCCTTAAAACGTTCCACTTTATGCAACAGGTTGTGCTACTCTACCAGACTGCAAAAATAAATACGAACCATTATCATTAGCACTAATTAAACGGACTGACACTTATTCAGCTAATGACAGGAGATGGACATGCCTGAAGCCCACACCGCGAAGCCAAGGATGCTTCGGTCGCAACTGACCGTCGCGCTGGGACTTGCTCTGATCACCGGAATCGGTCACGCCGAGGACACGATTCAACTCGACGATCTGGTCGTTACCGCCAGCGGCTTCGAACAGGATGTCACTTCAGCGCCCGCCTCCATCAGCGTTATCACCAGTGAAGAGCTGGAAAAACGTGCTTACTCAGACCTCACCGATGCCCTGCGCAGCACGCCCGGAGTCACCGTTACCGGTGGCGGTGGTGCCAGTGGCGGTCTCGACATCAGCCTGCGAGGCATGCCTGCCAGCTATACCCTCATGCTGGTCGATGGCAAGCGCGTATCCAGCCGCGAAAGCCGTCCCAACGGCAGCGCAGGCTTTGAAACCGACTGGCTGCCGCCGCTGGATTCGATCGAACGCATTGAAGTGGTTCGTGGCCCCATGTCCACCCTCTACGGTTCTGACGCCATTGGTGGTGTGATCAACATCATCACCAAGAAAGTTCAGGATGAGTGGGGTGGCAGTATCCAGCAGGATGTCACTATTCAGGAAGATCAGGATTCGGGTAACTACTATCAATCCAGCTTCAACCTTTCAGGACCGTTGGTTGAAGACAAGCTGGGCCTGCAGGTTTATGGTCGCCTCTACAACCGTGAAGAGGACCAGATCCTCGAGGGCAACGAGGATAAAGAGCTACAGAACATTAACGCCCGGCTCTCGCTTACGCCCACCGAAAATCATGACATTCTGTTTGAGGCAGGCCTGACGGACCAGGAACGCACAGCCCATATGGGCGCGTCGTTGCCGGAAGAAGGCTGTCGCGGCGCCTGCAGCGACTCCCACGACAAGCATAAAAACACCCATTTCGCGCTGTCCCATAACGGACGCTGGAACTTCGGCACCACCGACAGCCATATCCAGCGCGAAAGCACCAAGAACAAAACCCGCGAAATCGAAATCACAAACACCACCGCGAAAACCAGCCTGGTGGCCCCCATAGGCCAGGATCATCGCCTAACCATCGGCGCCAGCTACGAGAAAGAGGAGCTGGAGGACGGCACCACCAACCAGATCTCTGACCTGTCAAATATCGAAAGCAGCCGCTGGGCAATCTTTACCGAAGATGAGTGGATGCTGACAGATTCGCTCAGCCTGACCGCCGGTGCACGTCTGGACGACGACGACAATTATGGCGATCATATTAGCCCTCGACTCTATGCCGTCTACCAATTGGCTCCTGAATGGACCGTCAAAGGTGGCGTCGCAGGAGGTTATCGCGCTCCAAACCTGCGTGAAATCACCCCCGACTGGGGCCAGGTCAGCCGTGGCGGCAATATCTACGGCAACCCTGATCTGGAAGCGGAAACCTCTCTAAATAAGGAAATTGCGCTCTACTACAACGGATTTAATAACGTCGATGCTTCGATAACTGTTTTCCATAACAGCTTTGACGACAAGATTACCCGCATCGCCTGCCCCGCCGATGTGTGTACCGATGGCACCAACCAGTTCGGATCAGACCCCACCTACCGAATCAATGTGGACGAAGCGGTAACCCAGGGCGTGGAGCTTAGCCTGGATATGGCTTTGACAGATCGTCTGGATCTGAGTGCCAGTTACACCTACACCGACTCAGAGCAGAAGAGCGGCGAAAACGAAGGCGAACCACTGACCCAGTTACCCAAGCATCTGTTCTCGGCAAACCTTGACTGGCAGGCCACCGAATCACTCAGTCACTGGACCCGTCTGACCTATCGCGGCAAGGAGAGCCAGCCTACAACCGGCCCTTCCCAAAGCTCGATTGTGGCACCGTCCAGCACCCAGGTTGATACAGGTCTTGGCTACCGTCTGAATGATCAGGCCACTCTCAAGGCCGGCGTTTACAACCTGTTTGATGAAGAGATCGACTACGACGAATACGGCTACATCGCCGATGGCCGCCGCTACTGGCTGGCCGTAAACATCACATTTTAAAGCTAGACCGACATTATCCTGGTTAACGGAGTACATAGACTATGTCACTTAAATCCCTGATCCCCTCGCTACGTCAGATGACCGGTGCTCTGGCGCTTGGCCTGATCGCCAGCCAGACCCTGGCCGAGGAAGTACAGCTAGACACCCGTTACGGCAGCGTCACCGTCGATGACAGCGCCGAGCGCGTGATCACCCTGTACGAGGGAGCACTTGATGCGGCTGTCGCGCTGGGTGTTAAACCCGTCGGCGCGATTACAACCCGACAGGGTGACAGCGTTGCGAGTTACATTCAGCCTTCCGTAGAAGGCATCAGCATCGTTGGCACCGCTCGGGAGACCAATCTGGAATCAGTTATCGCACTGCAGCCAGACCTGATCCTGGCCTCTTCCCGCCTGAGCGAGGAGCAGTATGAACTGCTTAGCGCCGTCGCACCGACCATCGTCCCCTCGGTCAATGTTTTCCAACAGGAAGGCGCCTGGAAAGAAGAGAGCAAACTGTTCGCCAAGGCACTGGGTCGCGAAGAGGAGATGGATAAGGTTCTGGACGATATCGCCGAGCGCGCCACTGGCCTGAAAGACCGGTTGGACGCCAGCATGCCGGATACAGGCCGTAACGCCTCACTGGCGCGCTGGATGCCCCAGGGCGCACTGCTGATGTCGAATAAACTGTTTGCATCCAATGTACTGGCCAGTCTGGGCTTCGAGATGCAGACTGCCGGTATTATCGATGAAAATCGTGCCCACAGCTCACCGCTTAGCCTCGAGAAACTCTCTCTGATCGACGGCGACTGGCTGTTCCTCGCCACACTGAATGAAGATGGACGCGAAGCCGTGGAAGCCGCGAGCAAATCACCGGCGTTCCAGCGACTGGAAGTGGTCAAAAACGATCGCGTCGTGCCAGTTGATGGTCAGCTGTTCAGCAGCACCAGCGGACCCATGGCGGCTAACGCCATCCTCGACCGACTGGAAATGGTTATCGAACAGACAGAGCAATGATTTCGTCCTTACCTCCGTACAGATTAATCCCGCCGCCTCTGGCCGCGGGATTTCTGCTGTTTATCATTTGTATCGCCAGCCTGCTGCTTGGCGCCGGAGACGTAACCCCAGCGGATGCACTGCCAGTGCTGTTCGGTGGTGGCAGCGACGAAGCGCGCTTTATCGTGCTTGAGCTAAGAATGCCGCGAACCCTGGTAGCACTGGTGGTCGGTGCTGCACTGGGCTGCGCCGGAGCCCTGATGCAAACCCTGTCGCGTAATCCACTGGCCGAACCTGGCCTGCTCGGCATCAGTGCCGGCAGCTCCTTCGCCGTCGCGGTGATGCTCATGCTCGGTGCCAGCGCGGCCACTCTGACCGTTTACGTCTCCCAGCTCGGAGCCCTCGCCGGGTGTCTTATTGTGCTCAGCGCTGCCCGTATTCAGGGCGTGGGGAACGATCCTATTCGTCTCGTGCTGGCAGGAGCCACGCTGACCGGCCTGCTGCTGTCGATGACCTCACTGTTGCTGATGTTCGATCAGCGCAGCGCCGACGAGATCCGCTTCTGGGTTACCGGCAGCGTGGCCGGGCGTGACCTGGACGACCTCTATCATCTGCTGCCCTCTCTGGCCGTGGCTATCATCCTGATGCTGATTGTTATCCGCCCCCTGGCGGCACTATCTCTGGGTGAACGGGCAGCACAAGGCCTGGGCCACAAACCCGGCCGTATACGCTTGATAACCGTGCTGGTGGTCGCACTGCTCGTGGGTGCAGCCACTGCGATGGCAGGGCCGATCATCTTTGTTGGCCTGGTTGTGCCCTTTATCGCCCGCGCTATCGCAGGCCCCGATATCCGACGTACCCTGTGGCTCTGTCTGCCAATCGGTCCGATCATCCTCATCGTAGCGGATATATTGTCACGCCTTCTCGTTTCGCCGGCGGAACTCCCGCTGGGTGTCCTGACGGCGATCATCGGCGCACCGGTGCTTTTGCTGGTTGTGCGCGGCAAACGCATGCCTGCGCTTTGAGGAAGATACGATGAATGCTGAATTGCCCCTATCCTCAACGCTACCAGGATCGACAGCCCCGAGGGGCTACTGGCTGCTCAAGGGCCGCCTGGGTTCAAGACAACTTTCTGTGCTCGTACCACGCAGGTCCGTGGCAGTTAACCTCACATTGCTTGTACTCACTCTCGCCGCCGCTACCGCCTCCCTCTGCATGGGCAGCATGTCGCTCTCCCCTGCCGAGGTCTGGACCGCCCTCTGGGGCGAGGGCCCAGCGCTGCATAAACTGGTAGTACAGGAGCTGCGGCTGCACCGGGTACTGGCGGGCTTCGCCACCGGCGCCGCCTTTGCGCTCTCGGGCTGCCTGATGCAGACTCTGGCCCGTAACCGCCTTGCCACACCAGGTATTATCGGTATCGACAACGCCGCCACCGCCTTTGCGGTCGCGTCGGTAATCGGCACCGGTATCGCTCTGGCGCCACCGGCTATGTCACTGGTCGGCGCCGCCACCGCAACCGCGCTGGCGTTTGGACTCTCTGGTGACAACGGCAGCCGCGGCTACCGCTTTATCATCGCAGGCGTCGCCATCGGCGCCATCAGTGGCGCCATCACACAGTTCATGCTCAGCCGCGTGGCGATTGATGATGCCAATGCGGCCTTCCCCTGGACCGTAGGCAGCTTGAACGCACGGAGCAAGGAGGCAACTCTGCTGCTCGGTGCCGCACTGCTGCCCTGCCTCCTGCTGGCACTGCGCTGGGCCAGCTCGCTGCGGCTGGTGCAGGTGTCCGAGGCGGTGAGCATTGGCCTGGGGATCAACCTCAAACGGGTGCGCCGAAACGGTCTGATCCTCTCCGTCTTGCTAACCGGTTTAGCTGTCGCTGTCGCAGGCCCGGTCGGCCTCGTCGCACTGATCGGACCGGAACTTGCAAGAACGCTTTGTCGGCATCGCGGCGTTCCGCTGCTGGCATCAACACTCTGCGGTGCATTGCTGATGCTGCTGGCGGACCTGACCGGTCGCATGATGCTGGCACCACTGGAAATACCGGTAGGGATAGTCACCGCCGTGGTCGGTAGCCCTTACCTGCTTTGGATGCTGTTAAACCCCTCTTTCAGGAGCCAGCCATGAATGCTGTAACCTCACCCACCATCGACCTGGGCAAACACGTCGCCCCTATCGAAGCCAAGGCACTGGAGGTGGCTCACGGCCACCGGGTGATTATCGATGGACTGGACCTGCAACTTCCCGGCGGCAAAATCACCGCCATCGTCGGCCCCAACGGCTGTGGCAAGTCCACGCTACTTAACGCGCTGAGCCGCGTACTCAAACCCAAGGCAGGCACCATCCTGCTTGATGGCCGCGATATCCATCGCGAACCGGCTCGTGAGGTGGCGCGCAAACTGGCGCTTCTACCGCAGGAAACGACGGCGCCTGAAGGCATGACCGTATCCGACCTGGTGCGCTTTGGCCGTCAGCCACACCAGAGCTGGCTCAGCCAGTGGTCCGAAGAAGACCAGTACGCCGTCGCCAAGGCGATCCGCTCGGCGGACCTGGAAGGGATGGAAGACCGCGTACTGGACGAGCTCTCCGGCGGCCAGCGACAGCGCGCCTGGATCGCCATGGCGGTGGCTCAGGCCACACCGATGCTGCTGCTCGATGAACCCACCTCAGCCCTGGACCTGGGCCACCAGATCGAAGTGTTCGAACTGATCCGCCACCTCAGCGCAGACCACGGCAAGACCATAGCGATGGTGGTTCACGACCTGCTCAGCGCCTGCCGCTACGCCGACCATCTGGTCGCCATGCGCGACGGCGAGATCATCACCCAGGGCGCCCCTGCGGATATCCTGACCCCGGACCTGGTTTATCACCTGTACGATGTGCATTGCGAGATCATGCCGGACCCGGTCACCGGCAGCCCGATGCTGACGAATATGCGGAGGGCGCGGCGGTAAGCTTAGTAGTCAACTTCCCGACTCCCCCTTCTGCTCATCGATATTCGCGCACTTTTTGGATGCAGGTTTCGCCTGCTGGCGAATCAAGGGCCTTAGCGGAAAGGCCCTTGATAATCCCAAACCGCCCCTAAGACTTGGTCGGCTACGCCGACTCCCCTGCGCTTCTCGTCTGAAAGAGCGGGAAAGGAAACTCACCGCTTCGCGGTTCAAACAGCCTTTCCCTTGTTTCTCTTTCAGCCTGCGATGCTCGGCTGCGTCAAAGGGGAACAGAATCTGCGCTCAGAAACTTAGTCTATTCTCCCAGCAATAAGCCTTATTCAGGACTGGATAAAACATACGAAAAAGGCCAGCAGAAATGCTGGCCTTTTTCGTGTCACCTGGTCGTTCGCATCAAAGTCCGCTAGCGACTTCATCCACCTGCAGACGAACGCTCTCAAGACCACCACCGGACAGGTACCAGAGTTTCGGTGTCAGGTAGTTGATAGCGATGGAATCACCACCGGCAGCATTCAGATCGCTGCGTAGTTTATCCAGATCCAGGGCCTTGTCGGTCTGGCCAATCGCCTGGCTGCGGTCGACGATCAGCAGCTGATCCGGATCGATGGCAAGAATGTTATCCAGGGTCAGCGGCGTGAATACGCGGGTGCCACGGGTGTGAGATTCAACGTCATCCGGCAGCTGGGGCACGGAGAAGCCAAGCAGATCGTAAACCACCGGCTCGGTCCGTAGGCCGAAGTTACCGTCGTTGTGTGTCACGACCAGCAGGGTCTCTGACTGATCCAGCGTAGCCTTGCGATCATCGATATAGGCTTTTAGCTCGTTCAGCGCCTGCTCGCCGCTGTCGGCGGCATCAAAGTAGTCGGCCAGCGCCATAACATTGCTGGAGACCGCCGACCAGTATTCCCCTTCCGGCAGCGTGGTGTTGTGAACGATACCCACCTCTTCCAGGGTTTTGATCGCTTCGCCCTGACGTCCGGTAACCAGAATCAGCGTAGGTGCACTACCTTTAATCGCTTCGATATCAGGCGTTTTGAGACCACCGGCATCGACGTACTTATCGGTGTTGTAATGCTCCAGGTAGGCCGGCAGCGCCTGTTTCGGCAGGCCTACGACCTGATCGCCCAGGCCGAGGGCGTCCAGGGTATCCAGGCTGCCGTGATCGAAAGATATGACCCGCTGCCCAGCCGCTTGAGCCAGCCCCGCATTACCTGCCAGTACCAGGGCACCGGCAGCGAGAATTTTGCCTACGCGCATTACGTTCTCCATCGAATAAGATCCGGTTCAGCGTCTTGCCGAACGCTTTTCGTTTTAATAACGATTCTCATTATCTCACTTTCGAAGAGGGTTGAATCTGTCTGAGGTCGGAACGGGGGGTTGCAGAATATGGGACGGGGTTTGAGTTCCAGTGGGGCAGGAGGCAGCCTGTGCGGTCTTATCTCGAGGAAGACACTTTTGTGTGATTTATGAACAAAGTGGATATCCTCAAATTCATCAGCACTTTTTGAACGCAGGTTCCGCCTGCTGGCGTATCAAGGGCCTTGTGCGGACAAGGCCCTTGATAATCCCAAACCGCCCCAACGACTGGGTCGGCTACGCCGACTTCCCTGCGCTTCTCGCCTGAAAGAGCGGGAAGGGAAACTCGGCTTCGCCTCAAACAGCCCTTCCCTAACTTCTCTTTCAGACTGCGATGCTCGGCTGCGCCGAAGGGGATCTAAGAACGTACTCAGTAGAGTCGTTGGGAATCGAGCCCTGTTGGATTTTGGGCAGAAACCAGACAGGCATTATTACCACCGCCTAACAGCACACTTCGAAGGCCAACGCATAAAAAAGCCGATTCAATCCCCTCTGGCACGGAGGATCAAATCGGCTTTTTCTACCTGAACCCGCCTAGCTGTGGCTGGATTCCAGGCGGCCGTTTTGCGGCGGTTCATCGCCCTCTTGCGAGTCTGCTGATTTGCCGCGCAGCAGCCCTTTCAGGTCTTCCAGCAGCATGATGTTCACCGGCACCATGATCAGCGTGATCAGAGTGGCGAAGAGGATGCCGAAGCCCAGGGAAACCGCCATTGGAATCAGGAACTGGGCCTGTACCGCTTTTTCGAACAGCAGCGGCAGCAGTCCGAAGAAAGTGGTGACCGAGGTGAGAATAACCGGACGGAAGCGGGAAGCGCCGGCGGTCAGTACCGCTTCAAAGACGGCGGCTTTCTGGCCCAGTTTTTCGCTCAGTTCCGCCCGGCGGCGGTTGGTAAATTCCACCAGTACCAGGCTGTCGTTCACCACCACGCCGATCAGGGCCAGCAGCCCGAGCATGCTCATAATGGTGAGGTCTATACCCATGATCCAGTGGCCGACCACCGCGCCGATAGCGCCGAACGGGATGATCGACATGACGATCAGCGGCTGCAGATAGGAGCGGAACGGGATCGCCAGCAGGCTGTAGATCGCAAACAGCACAAAACCAAGGCCCACCAGCAGGGATGAGAAGGATTCCTCCTGCTCCCGCGCCTCACCTTCCATGGTGTAGCTGGCCCCCGGGTATTGCAGCATCAGGTCATCGAGGAAGGTCGCCAGATCGCGGTAGAGCACCGTGGTGTTGGTGCTGTCCTTGTCCAGGTCCGCCAGTACGCTGACCGTGCGCTGCTGATCGATACGGTAGATGGTTGCCGCGCCGCGATCCGGCACCAGTTCGGCCACTTCATCGAGCGGCACCAGGCCGCTGTCGGTGGCGATCTCCACCCGGCGCAGGTTGCTGATCGCCTCACGCTCGGTATCCGGCAGGCGCACCATAACGCGGACCTCGTCGCGGCCGCGCTGGATCCGCTGCACCTCGATACCGAAGAAGTTCTCCCGCACCTGGCGGATCACATCGCTGCGGGTCAGACCCAGCGCATAGGCCTGGGGCTTGAGCTCAACCTTGAGCTCCTCCTTGCCGTCGGACAGGTTATCGGAGATATCGAACAGGGTCGGGTAGGTTTCCAGCCGTTCACGAATCAGCGCCGCCATGGCGGCCAGATCGTCGACGTTATTGGAGCTGAGCTGGATATCCACCGGATCACCACCGCGACCGATCTCGGCACGGTAGGTCAGGGTTTCCGCGCCAGGGATCTCGCCGACCATCTCGCGCCACTCCCGCACCAGCCTCGCCGTACTCAGGGAAGGATCGCGCCGTTCAGACGGGGTCAGCTCGAAGTCGACACGGCCACTTTCCGGGCTGCCGCCGTGACCAGTGGCGGAGAAGATGTTCTCCACCACGCTGTCGCCGGTATCCGGATCACGGTAGCGCTCCTGCAGCTTTCTCGCCGCGTCCACCATCAGCACCACTGCCCGATCGGTCACTTCAAAGGGCGTTCCCGCAGGCATGGTCAGCCGTGCCCGGGCGGTATCGCTCTGGATACGCGGGAAGAACACGAACTGAGTCCAGCCACTGAACACCAGCGACAGGATCAGAATGAAGGTACCGCTGAAGATCGCCAGGGTGGTCAGTCGATGGCGCAGCGCCATACCCAGCATCGGCTGGTAATAGCGCAGAATCGCGCGTTCAAAACCATCGGCGAAGCGCGCCTGCATTCTGGAGAAGCGACCACTCGCCTCCTCTTTGCGCAGACGGATATGCTTGAGGTGAGAAGGCAGCACGAACTTGGATTCGATCAGCGAGAACAGCAGTACCGGAATCACCACGTAGGTGATCTGGGCGAAAATCGCGCCGCGGTGCCCCTCGATAAAGGCGATAGGCAGAAACGCCACCACCGTGGTGAGCACACCGAAGGTCACCGGCACCGACACCTCCTGGGTGCCGCGAATCGCCGCCTGAAGCCCGGTTTCCGCCGATCGCATATGGGTATAAACGTTCTCCCCCGTGACGATCGCATCATCGACGACGATACCCAGCACCAGAATAAAGCCGAACAGCGACATGACATTGAGCGAGATACCGAACACCGGCATCAACAGAAACGCGCCCATAAAGCTGACCGGGATGCCGATAAACACCCAGAGAGCGATGGAGGGTCGCAGGAACAGGGTGAGCATCAACAGCACCAGGATGCCGCCCTGCACCGCGTTGCTGATCAGCAGGTTAAGACGCGATTTAACGATCTGGGAATCATCATCCCAATAGCTCATGGTCAGCCCCTGAGGCAGGTTGCCCTGGTGGGAGTCCACGTAGTCTTTCACCTTGTTGGCCACATCGATGGCACTCTGGTTACCAACGCGGTACACCTCCAGCATCACCGCCAGTTGGCCGTTGAAGCGACTGCGCAGATCACTCTCTTCAAAACCATCGCTGACCCGGGCCACATCGCCAAGACGCAGGGTGCTGCCATCCGGATTGGTTTTGATGACGATATTTTCAAATTCATCGCGGTGATACGCCTGCCCCTTGGCACGGATCAGGATATCGCCGCCGGCGGCATTAACGTTACCGGCGGATAGATCCAGCGAGCTGTTGCCCACCCGGCTGGCGATCTCTTCCAGGGTCAGGCCGTATTCACGCAACCGGTCCTTGGATATCTCGATGCCGATCTCATAGGCGCGCACGCCCACCGGCTCCAGCTGGGTGACACCGGGCAGCCGCAGCAGGTCGTCACGCACATCTTCGGCGTAGCTGCGCAACTCCTTTTCGCTTAGATCGCCGGAGAGCGCTACGGTAATTACCTCGCGCGTCCAGGTCGCCAGTGACACCACCGGCTTCTCCGCATCCACGGGGAAAGCGCTGATCGCATCAACACGGGATTTTACATCGGCCAGCAGATCGCGAGGGTCGTAGCCATCCTCCACCTCGATATTCACCGTGGTACCGCCCTCCACGGAGCGGCTGCTCAGCTCTTCGATCCCTTCAAGGTCTGCCACTGCATCCTCAATACGGGTGGCTAGGCCGGTCTCCGCATCTTCCGGGCTGGCACCACGCAGGGTGACCTGGACACTGATAGTATCCGCTTCAAAACTGGGGAAGATCTCCAGCGGGATACGGAAATTCAGCGACATTAACCCTGCAAACACGATGGTCAGCATCAGCAGGTTGGCGGCTACATGGTTGCGCGCAAACCAGGCGATCATGAGTCACCTCCCGTTCGCGCAGGCTCCGCCCCCTGCTCCTGGGAGCTGACCACAGCTGCTTCCCGCACACGCACCGGCGTGCCGGACACCACCTGCCCCAGGGTTGTCATCACCAGGCGGTCGCCGGCCGCAAGGCCTGCACTGATCAGTGCCTGCTCTTCATCCTGCCAGCCAATACGGATCTCGCGACGCTGCACGGTACCGTTCTCAACCAGGTAGACATAACTCCCCTGGTAGATCACCCGGTTGGGAATCACTATCGCATCAGAGAGCGTGCGACCTTTGATGCGCGCTCGAACATACTGGCCGATCTTCAGCGGCACCCGGCCCTCGGCCTTGGCACCATAGGGATCATCGATCTGCCCCAGCACGTAGAGCTGGCGGCTGGCTTCATCGATGGCGCCCTCGGTCTGCACCACCTTGCCCTGCCACTCTTCATAGCCAACCAGATCGGAGATAAAGGTCACATCCGGCTGCGGCGTGCTGACCTCATCTTGATAACGGTAGCGCTCCGGCAGGTCGATATAAGCCAGGTCACGACTCTGGATCGGCAGGCGCACCTCGATATAGTCCACCGCATACACGGTGGCCAGCGCTGTGCCGCTGGAGACCACCTGGCCAAGATCCACCGATTTTTCCAGCACGCGCCCGGCGTAGGGCACGCGAATACTGGTGCGTTCCAGGTCCAGCCTTGCTTTACTGACCGCCGCTTCCGCTGACGCCAGCGCGGCTTTTGCAGCATTGAGCTGTGGCATGCGCGCCACCAGATCCGGTACTTCGCCACCATTGCCTAAACGGGTCCAGTCGGCCCGCGCCTGTTCACTGCGGGCGCGCTCTTCGCTGAGGGTCTGGCGGGCGGTGGCCAGGCTCGCCTGGGCTTCGGCCAGTGCGGTGCGGTAGTCGCGATCATCGATGCGCAGCAGCTCTTCATCCGCCTCAAAGAAACCGCCGGCGCGCAGGTCGGGATGAACCCAGACTATTTCACCGGAAACCTGCGGCAGCAGCTCGCTCTGTGTACGCGGCCGTACCCGGCCGTAGCTTTCGATCTGGATCGGGTAGTCAGCGGGGCTGATCTCCTGCACTTCGACACTGATCGCGGCCTCACGCTGCGCCGGCATCCGGTTCGCCTCGGGCGGGTTGTGAAAAATCAGGTAACTGATGCCGCCGAGCACGGCGATAACCACCAACGGCAATAACTTCTTGATCATTGGGATGTCGTCTCCGGTTCGGCGTTTGCCAGGTTTTCAGTGGACAGGTTTTCGAAGCTACCGCCCAGAGCAACCGCCAGGGCTACGCGGTTTTCCAGCAGTGAGCGGCGCAGCTGTATCACGCTGGTCTGCGCATCCAGGGAACGTCGCTGGGATTCCAGCACGGTGGTGAACTCCTCCAGGCCTCGTTGATAACGCTCAAACGCCAGCTGCTCCGCCTGCAGGGCGTTCTCTTCTGCACTCAGATAAAGGCGATAGCGTTCTGCCAGTGCGTCACGGGCATCCAGCGCATTTTCAACCTCACTGAATGCGCTATACAGGTCACTCAAGTAGTTAAATTCCAGCTCCTGACGCCGGGCCTGCTGCTGATCCTGTTGCGCCCGCAGTCTGCCGGCATCAAACAGCGGCTGAGTCAGGGACGCCCCCAACAGCCAGGCCAGATTACCGCTGCTGACCAGTTCACTCAGATCATCGCTGCTACCGCCGTAATCGGCGTTGAGCGAAAAACTGGGGAAGCGGGCACGATGGGCCGCCGCCAGACCCTCATCGGCGGCCAACAGACTCAGCCAGCTTGATTGCAGATCCGGCCGCTGTACCACCATCTCAGAGGGCAGCACCAGCGGTACCGCGGTTTCAAGCACCGGCAGGCTCTGCTCCGAGCTAAGCGCAGCCGCCGGATAGCGCCCCAGCAGCCGCTCAAGCTCACGCTGGGATTCGGCCAGTGCCAGCGCCTGTTCCGATACGGTGGCCAACTGCGCATTCAGGTCGTTGCGCGCCAGGTAAAGATCCAGCGCCTCATAAAGCCCCTGGCGATAGCCGGACTCGATCACCGCCAGATCGGATTTCAGGTTGTCGCTACGCTCGCGGAAGAGATCGAGCAGCAGCTGAGTTTCCTGCACACGAAACCAGGCACGACTTATATCCGCAGCCAGGGTTTCGCGGGACTGCTTCAGGTCCGCTTCCGCGCTGGCATACTCAAGCTGAGCCTGGCGTTGGCGAGCACTGAGTTCACCCCAGATATCCACATCCCAGCTGAAACCGGCCGCCAGGGAAAAGCTGGTGGTACCGCTCTCCGGCCGGCTCAGGTCATAACTCAAACCCACGCCGGGGTAACGATCCGCTCCAGCGATGACCACCGCCTGATAAGCCTGCTCGGCCCGCGCCCGTGCGGCACCCAGGCCGGGGTTGTTATCCATCGCCTCCTGAACCAGGGCTTCCAGGCTGGCATCGTTAAACCCTGCCAGCCAGCCGGGGGCGTTAGCCTGCTCACGCGGCTCGTCAGCCTGATCGGCTCGCCACTGTTCAGGTACCTGGGTTGTCTGATCGATGGTCAGCGATTCCGGAGCTGCACAACCCGCCATAAAGAGTACAACCGCAGCCCCGAGTATTGCTCGGGCACTGTTTATCCTTTTATACCGGTCTCGGAACGGCTGCGGCCAGGCCCGGCATCCCAACCGACTACATACATCATTTCCCACTGATTTCTCGCTACAAATCCTGTCCACTTGGGGTCCAATGGTAAGTTAGTTCGATTAAGGTAACAGTGTTTTTACACTTCTTTACACCGAATTGGCCCAGACTCTGCCCCGCAACATCACGATCATTCACGCGTGCGCCCCGCCCTACCCTGCCGCCAGATATTAATTCAGACCCTGCTCATTTAAGACTCTTTTAAGTTTACCTCCCTAGACTCGCAGAGTTATGAACAGGAGGCCGCCCATGAAGGCACGCATACCCGCCCAGGAAACCGCTTTAACCTTACAACTGCACAGGCTGGAAGACCTTTCCCGCGTGCGTATACAGGCGTTTATCCGCGCGCGTTTTGCTGCCATTCATTCGGCCTGGATCGACGACTTTCTGCCTACCTTGATCAGTACGCAAACCGACAGTCGTCAGATCCACGCTGCGGCCGGCTTCCAGTGGGCCAACGAAAGCGAGCTGTTCCTGGAAGCCTACCTGGACACACCGATAGAACGACGGTTACGCCAGCTCGGACAGCACTCCGCTTTGCGCCACCAGATCGTCGAGTTTGGCAATCTGGCCACCGACCGGCCTGGCGCTATTCGCCAGCTGATTCTGGTGCTGGCGAACTACTTTGGCCGTCGCGGTATGGACTGGGCGGTACTGACACTGACACCCACTTTGATCAACAGCTTTACCCGCCTCGGTCTGGTGCTGCATCCCCTGGCGGCGGCCCGGCCAGAACGACTGAGCTCGCTTCCCGGCAAAAGCCGCAGCTACTGGGGACGCTACTACGAACAGAATCCACAGGTGGTGGCGATCAATCTGACGCTCAACCAGCCCAGGCTGCAGATGCTCGAAAGCCTGGGTGTCCGTCGTCCCACATCGACCACCCCTCTGCTGCCGATGGAACGCATCCATGAAACATCGCTTTTTCACTGAACTGGCGCGCTACGCTGCCATTCAACCGGACAAACCGGCACTGCAGGATGAAACCACGACGCTGTACTGGCGCGACCTGCCCGTAGCGATCGACCAGCTGGCCGAACGCCTGGAGACTGAGGCCGGCGAGCGTATCGCCCTGCTGGCCGATAACAGCCGCCAATGGGTGTTGACCGATCTGGCCGCCTTGAAGCTGGGCCGGGTGCTGGTCCCTGTGCCACTGTTTTTCAGCGAGCCACAGCGCCAGCACCTGCTGGCAGCAAGCGGTATCGACACGCTGATTACTGTGACCGATGACCAGCTGACGATTACCCGCCTGCCCAGCGGCTACCCAGAGCTGCACGCTGGCACCGCAAAAATCACCTTTACCTCCGGCACCACCGGTACTCCCAAGGGCGTCTGCCTGAGCAGTGACAACCAGCTGCGAGTCGCTAAGTCATTGGTAGAACGCCTGACGCACCTGGGCCTGTCACGCCACCTCTGCCTGCTGCCGCTGGCGACGCTGCTGGAGAATATCGCCGGGGTTTACTGCGCCCTGCTGCTGGGCGGCACTCTACTCACTCCCTCGCTAAAAACACTGGGTCTGAAGGGCTCCAGTGAGCTCGATCTGCGCGCCCTCGCCCACAGCCTTCAGGGTTACCAACCCGATTCGCTAATCGGTCTGCCGCAGATCCTTGCAGCGCTGACCGGCGCAGTGGAAGCCGGCGTCGAGCTGCCTGTGCTTAAGTTTATCGCCGTGGGTGGTGCCCGCGTCGGTGCAGACCTGATCGAGCGCGCCCGCAAGGTGGGCCTGCCGGCTTACGAAGGTTACGGCCTGTCGGAATGCGCCTCGGTGGTCAGCCTGAACACACCGGACAGGGATCAGCCGGGTACAGCGGGCTGTGTCCTGCCGCACAACCGCGTCAGGTTAAGCCCCAACAACGAGCTCATCATCGAAGGCAACCTGATGCTGGGCTACCTCGGTGAAGCGCCACAAGGCGACCACTTCGCCACCGGGGACCTGGCACAGATCGGCGACACCGGTTTTCTAAGCATTCGCGGCCGCCAGCGCAATGTGCTGATCTCCAGTTTTGGCCGCAACCTGAGCCCGGAGTGGGTCGAATCGGAATGGGTGGCCCAGCCCCGTGTGCAACAGGCGGTACTGTTCGGCGAAGCCAGACCGTTCAACGTGCTGCTCGTTCACGCGCCTTCACTGAATGACAGCACCCTGGAAGCGATCCGCCAGCGATTGAATACACAACTGCCGGATTATGCCCGCGTTGCCGGTTGGTGCCGGATTCAAACCGCCATGACCGCAGAGAACGGTCTTTACACCGCCAATGGTCGTCCGCGCCGAGATGCCATCGCATCGCGCTACGCCGACCGCATCGAAGCGCTTTATCAGCCCGCCCCTCTGGCCTGGAGTTAATCATGTCTTTCTATCAAACGCTGCAACAGGAAACCGAAGCCGCCCGTGAGTATCTGCTACAGGCGCCGATCATTCAGGCGTGCAAGCACGGCGATATCAGTCAGAACCAATACATCGCGTTTCTGACCCAGGCCTATCACCACGTCAAACATACGCTGCCGCTGCTGATGGCCTGCGGTAGTCGTCTGCATGAAAGCCAGGAGTGGCTGCGTGAGGCGGTGGCGGAATATATCGAAGAGGAAACCGGCCACCAGGAGTGGATTCTCAACGACCTGGCCGCCTGTGGCGCCGACAAGGAAGCGATCCGCCATGGCCAACCCGCCATAGAAACCGAACTGATGGTGGCCTACGCCTATGACCTGATCCATCGCGTGGCGCCGGTGGGCTTCTTCGGCATGGTGCAGGTGCTGGAAGGTACCAGCGTGAACCTGGCCACGCCGATGTCTCACATCATCCAGCAAAAGCTGGGCCTGCCGGATGCCGCATTCAGCTACCTGCGCTCCCACGGTTCGCTGGACCAGGACCACATTCAATTCTTTGCAGAACTGATGAACCGGATCGACTGTCCTCAGCAACAGCAACGTATTATCCACAGCGCGCGGGTTTTCTATCGTCTTTACGGCGATATTTTCCGCAGCCTGCCAACGCAATAAGGGAAAACCGATGCAATTCAGAGATCGTCACATTCTTATTACCGGAGCCTCTGGCGGAATCGGCAGCGCGCTGGCCATCCTTCTGGCACGCCGTGGCAGCAGTCTGCTGCTTCACGGGCGTAACCAGAAAGCGCTGGATGAGATAGCCAGCAAGTGCATGGAACAGGGGTGCCCGCGGGTGGTGACCTGCAGCGCCGACATCAGTAATGAAGCGGGCCGCAAACGGCTGACTGACTGCGTCTCTACCTCTTTCCCCCTGTTGGACACACTGATCAACAACGCGGGTATCGGCTGCTTCAACCTGTTTGACGAGCAATCGCCGGAGCTGATCGAAAGGCTGATCACGACTAACGTCACCGCGCCGATCCTGCTCACCCAGGCGCTGCTGCCAAATCTTACCGCCAAACCTGAGCCTCGCATCCTGAATATCGGTTCCGCCTTCGGCGCCATCGGTTATCCCGGTTACACCACCTACTGCGCCAGTAAAGGCGCGTTGCGCATGTTCAGCGAATCTCTGGCACGGGAATACGCCGACACATCACTGAAGGTTCAATATCTGGCACCCCGTGCTAGCCCCACCGCAATCAACACGTATCGCGCCAATCAGATGCTGGCAGCCACCGGCGGTAAGAGCGATGCACCGGTAACGGTGGCCGAGGCGGCCATTAAGCTGCTGGAGTCGGGCAAGGCCCAGGCCGCCGTCGGCTGGCCGGAAAAGCTGTTGGTACGCCTCAACGGCCTGCGCCCGGAACTGATCAGCGCGATGCTCAAACGTCAGCTGCACAAGATAAAACCTTATGCGCGCAGCACTGACGTAGATACAGGCGCGCAGACTGCTCGCCATCAAGCATCACACCGGGATCAACATCCATTAAAGGAACGCTCCCTGAGCGGTAAAGGGGCCTGAAAATGAAGCCTTTCCAGTTTTTGCGTATATCTCTGTTCAGCGCAGCGTTCGGACTGTCAGCCTCCCTGGCCTTGCCCGCTCAGGCAGCCACCGATGAGCAGCTGCTACCGATCCAGCATCAGTGGGCGAAAATCCAGTATGATCTTCCGGAAAAACAGCGTGCCAGCGCTTTTGCCACCCTCGCCGCGCTGATTGAGGCGGCACGTGACAGGTACCCTGAGGATACCGAACTGCTAATCTGGCAGGGTATAGCGGTCAGCTCCCAGGCAGGCGCCGAAGGCGGTTTGGGCGCACTAAAACTGGCAAAAAAGGCGCGCAAACTATTTGAACAGGCGATCGAGCAGAACCCGGCCGCGCTAAACGGCTCGGCGCTGACCAGCCTGGGGACGCTGTACCACAAGGTTCCCGGCTGGCCACTGGGTTTCGGCGACGACGACAAGGCCGCCGAGCTGTTTAAGCAGGCGCTGGAGATCTCCCCGAACGGGCTCGATAGCAACTATTTTTACGGCAGCTACCTGCTGGATGAGGGCGATAAAGCCGCCGCGCGAGCTGCTCTGCAAAAAGCGCTGGCTGCACCGCCGAGGCCACAACGTCCCAAGGCCGACGCCGGACGTCGCCAGGAAGTGGAACAACTGCTCGAGAAACTGAGCTAAGGAACAGGTATGAGAATACTGGTGGTCGAAGATGACCGCTTACTGGGCGACGGCATTCGGGCGGCGCTGCAGAAAGCTGGAGAAACCGCTGACTGGGTCACCTCGGCCGAAGATGCCTGGCATACACTGCAACTGGAGCACTTTGACTGTCTGCTGCTGGATCTGGGCCTTCCCGGTATGGACGGCCTGGAGATGCTGCGCAAGCTGCGTCGCAACGGCAATGAACTGCCGGTGCTGATCCTGACCGCTCGCGATGCGGTCGAGGACCGTATCGCCGGGCTCGATGCCGGCGCCGACGACTACCTGCTCAAGCCATTCGATCTGTCTGAACTCAAGGCACGCCTGCGCGCCGTCACCCGCCGTTACAAGGGCTATAGCGATACCCTGCTGACTCTGGGAGAACTGCAGATCGATGCCCAGGCACAGCGCGTTATATACCGCGGTGAAAACATCACCCTGTCTCGACGAGAATACGGCCTGCTGCAAACCCTGGCAGAAAACGCCGGCCGCATCCTCAGCCGCGACCGCCTAGAGGAGACTCTGTATGGCTGGGGTGCCGAGGTGGAGAGCAACACTCTGGAAGTGCATATCCACCATCTGCGTAAAAAGCTGGATCCTTCTCTGATCCGCACCGTACGCGGTGTGGGTTACATGATCGACAAGGCCGAATAGACAGATGCGTTCGATCCGTAAAACGCTGACCATCAGCCTGCTTACCTTCGGCCTGCTGGCTGGTCTGACCACCGCCACCCTTGCCTACCTTGCCGCCAAGGAAGAGGCTGAGGAGCTGTTCGACGCGCAGATGGCACAGATGGCACGTCTGGTGGAACAGCTGGCACCGGATGACGCCTCGCTGCCGCTGGTGATCGAGAACGAAGAGCCCTGGACGCCCGCCCACCCCTATGAAGAGAAACTCTCCTACCGCATCGTCAGCAACGCCGGCCAGGTGCTGATCGCCTCACCAAGTTTTCCCGCATGGATCGACCATGAGCCGGTGGATGGTTATCACGACCTGGATCACCCGGGCGAGAACTGGCGCATGTTTACGCTGATCGGCGAACAGGGCCAGAACCATATCCAGGTGGTGCAAAGCGATAAGGCACGTACCGAGATCGCCACCAAAATCGCCCTCACCAACACCCTGCCAATTCTGGTCTTCCTGCCTCTGCTTTGCCTGGCGATCTGGTGGCAGATCGGCCGTAATCTCAAGCCTCTGGTTACATTGAGTGAGGAGGTTTCCGAGCGCGGTTCCGGTCACCTGGATCCGGTGCGTCTACAGGAGGTACCCACTGAAATTAACGGTCTGGTGCGCGCCCTGAACCGCATGCTGCAGCGCCTCAAGCTCAGCTTCGAGCGCGAGCGCCGTTTCACGGCCGATGCCGCCCATGAACTGCGTACTCCGCTGGCGGCCCTGCAGATCCATTGCGAAAACCTGTTTGCGGAGCTCACGGATGAGCAGTCCCGGCGCAGTGGCGAACAGATCCTCAGCGGACTCAAACGGATGAACCGCATCGTCGAGCAGCTGCTGCACCTGAGCCGTCTGGACCCGCAGGAGCGGCTGGCAGACAACACGCCGCTCAACCTGACCGAACTCTGCCGCGAGTTGATTGGAGATCAGATTCCCTTTGCCATCGCCCGCCAGATCGACCTGGGCCTGACAGCGCCCGATACCGATCTGCAGGCCAAGGGCCACGCGCTCTACCTCAGTATTCTGCTGCGCAACCTGGTGGATAACGCCCTGCGCTATACCCCGCGAGGGGGCGAGGTCACACTCGAGTTGGAGAATCAGAAAGGCCAGGTGCAGATCAGTGTCATCGACTCAGGACCCGGACTTAGCGAAGAGCAGAAACAGCGGGTGTTCGAGCGCTTCTACCGCGGCCACAACAAGAGCGACGGCAGCGGGCTGGGGCTGTCGATCGCACATCAGATCGCCGAGCTGCATGGCTCCGAGGTCAAGCTACTCGACCGGGAAGATGGAAAACCGGGGCTGGTGGCAAGGTTTACGCTGCCCGGCTGAACGCCATCAAAAGGACCTTCCAGTGTTCAGGAACCGGCCTCGGTCTGGGCCTGCTGGGCAATGGAGCCCTCCTCACCGCGAAGAAACTGGAGCGAGCAGTGCATGCCGGCGGGCAACTGGTAGTCTTGGTTAGGTAACTCCAAACGCACGCCAAAGGTGCGGCTCGATGCATCGAACACCGAGTCAATCGCTATAACCCACGCCCGATAGCTGCTATCCGACACCAGTTCAGGAGAGACATCGGCTGCCATTCCGATCTCTATTTCAGAGTAAAGCTGAACCGGCAGATACACTTCCACATGCAGGGGGTCTATCGCGGCGATCGTCATTAACGGCGCCTGTTCGTAAGCATATTCACCCTTGCCGAGCGAGACTTCTGTGACGATACCATCGACCGGGCTGCGAATAACTCTTCGTGCCAGCTTCTGCTTGGCATACTCGTATTCAACCTCCGCTATATCCCTGTCATAGGCGGCGCTATCGAGCGACAAACGGGTCAGGCGCAGCTCCACTTCCGCCTGATCGTAATCCTTGGCGGAGATGACATTTTTTTCCCGCAGAGAGACTAAACGATCGAGCTCCTTGCGCCTGAAATCGACCTGCACACGAGCGGAGCGTATTGCCTCATTGCTCTCAGCCTTCATCTTGGCCAGGTCGACCGATATGGTTTCCAGCGCACGCTCCAGATTAGCGACCGGCTGCCCCTCTGTGACTTTTTCCCCTCTTTTCACCAGCACCTCTTCGATGACTCCATCCTCCGAGCTACCTAACTTAATGGTGGCTCTAGGCTCGATCACACACTTGTACCCCTGTGCAAAGAACTCTTCCGCCTTCAGGCCCGGCGCAAGCGCTAAACATCCGACCAGCAAAGCTCCATACAGCGGAAACGGTTTCATTCCATACCTCCAGACAGTGCCAAAATACGGGAAAGTCTCTGATCTGCAGCCATCAACTCCTTTCTAACCCGAGAGTGAGACCGTTCAACCCGGCGCTGCGCCCGGGAAAAAGCCAGGCCAAGAATCATGCTCTTGAGGCCTGGCAATCTGGCCAGCGAAAACCACAGCTGCCGGCCAGGCAGCGCCTCAAGTAACGGATCCTCCATGGAGAGCAACACCCGGGTGCTCCCGGGGTCCCCCTGGCGACCACAGCGCCCTTCCAGCTGAAGGTCGATCCGACGTACGTCATGTCGCTCACTCAATATCACATGCAGCCCACCGCGCTCGTGAACTCCGGGCCCCAGCCGAATATCTACGCCTCGACCCGCCATATTAGTCGCAACGGTGACGCGCCCGGCCCAACCCGCTTCGGCGATAATTTGTGCCTCCTCCTGGTCCTGGGCGGCGTTAAGCACGACATGCTCTATCCCTCTATCGCTCAGAGCAGAACTCACCTGCTCCGAAGCCAGCACCGAACGGGTACCTATCAAAACGGGACGCCCCGCCTCCTGCAGCGCTGCCGCCTCCGCCACTATCAAGCGCATCTTGTCATCCTGCGTGCGGCAGTAGCAGGCCGGGTGCCTCTTGCGCTGGCTGGCTCGGTTTGGCGGTATACGCGTGACAGGCAGGCGGTAAACCGCACGTAACTCATCGGCCAACCCGGCAGCCGTCCCGGTCATGCCGGCGAGCCGTTTATAGCGACGGAAGAAGCGCTGGTAGGTCATGCGTGCAACAGCCAGCTTGCGACTGGTCACCTCACACCCCTCTTTAACTTCGATTATCTGATGCAGACCATCACTCCAGCTGCGATCTTCCATCACCCTGCCGGTGTATTCATCGACGATCTGCACCCGTCCATCGACGACCAGATAATGCTCTCCGCGATGGAACAGAAGACGCGCCATCAGGGCCTGACGTACCCCGTCCTCGCGCCTTACCTTTCCGCGCCAGACGCCACCGAGCTGCTCCCCCTGGTCCGCCAGAAACGCCTTTCCCTTCTCGGTCAGCTGAATCTGTCGCCGGGCCGGGTCGAGGCTGAAATGCACCTCCTGCTCCAGCAGCGCAGCCAGGTCCCAGGCGGCTTCCGCCCAGACTTTTTCGGCCGCAGCGTCGGTCTTTTTCGAGATAATCAACGGGGTGCGAGCCTCATCCACCAGGACACTGTCGGCCTCATCAACAATCGCGAAATGCAGCCCCCGCATTACGGTTGTTTGCTGTGCCTGGTGCGTGATGGATCCCAGCTTCATGCGTATGTTGCTGGGCGCTGATCCCAGCACCAGGCGGTCACGCAGATAATCAAACGCCACCTCCTTGTTACTGACATACACGATATCGGACGCATAAGCCTGCCGGCGCTGCTCAGGCGCGGTTTCGTGAACCACAGATGCACTCCTGAGCCCGAGGGCAGTGTAGAAGGCGCTCATCTCCAGCTGATCGCGTTGTGCGAGATAATCATTCACCGTAACGACATGTACCCGGATCCCCGCCAGAGCTGCCGTCGCTGCAGCCAGTGAGGCGGTCAACGTTTTGCCTTCACCCGTGCCCATTTCCGCCACCCGCCCATTGAGCAGTGCATGAGCCCCCTGTAGCTGCACATCAAAAGGACGCTTTTTCAACTGCCGCTCAGCGATGACTCTCAGCAACGCAAAGGTTCTGACCACCGCGTCGCCCTTGAGCCCTTCACGACGTAAATATTGACGCTGCCGGGTCAGCTCTTCTGACAAGGCCTGATCGTCCAGCAGCGATATATCGTCCTCTAACACCCCAATTCGGGTGATAAAACTCCTTGTTCGATAGCGCTCAAGCCGGTCGTTCACAGGTGCCACTATCCCCGTCAAACGCGCCTCTGCCCGGTCGGACCAACTCAGACCGGGGTCGCTGCGCTCATCATGGAAGCACAAGGGCGGAAGAAGGAAACCGGTATCAGACATTGAAGTGTTTCAGGAAGACCTGCCTCACATGACGATAGATCCGCCCCGCTAACGGTTCGTAACCGTGACTGAGACGCACATGAACGCGACCGCCCATCTCCTTGGCATTTAGCTCGAGTTCGGGCTTCAGCTCTATAACCAGAAAACGACTCAGGGAGATCATCTGCTCCTGCTGTGCAGGATCCAGCGAGAACTGGCCCCCACCCGACTTACTCAACGCAAAACTCGGTAATTTATCCGACAGCTCGGGCACCACTCGAACGATCCCCGCCGGCAATACACGCTCGATCCGATCGGCTGTACGTATCTCAACCTTTTCCAGGCGTTCGCGTACCAGGTCTGCCTCCTCCTCTGGCACCACGACTCGGATCAGCGGCTCATCAGGCACAATGACATAACCCAGGATCTGCCCCTTGCTCAGGTGACGTCCGATTAGATCCTGGGCTCGGGGCATAATGAACACGCCATCTCTGGGGCTCTTGATCAGCAGAGCGTTCTGTTTCGCCCTTGCCAGCTCTAAATCCGCCCTTGCGTGGCGCAGCTGTTCGGCGATCATTTTTGCTTCCGTCAGATCGACAAAGTCCCGGTCTGCGTAACGTAGCTCCAGCTCATCCACCCGGGCGTGCAGTATGCGGGTGCGTGAGGCGAGCAGCGGATCCTCAAGTTTTATCAACGGTGTGCCCGCCTGAACGCGCCGATTGGGCTGTTCGAGCAACTCCACTACCTGACCATCAGCGCCCACATGGATCGCCGCTTCACCGTCACTCCAGACGACTCCCTGCGCCAGGGTGGCATAGGGCAAGGGCAAGGCCAGCAACACCGAAGACACCAGCAGAACAAACAACGCGGATACACCCAGAGCCCGCCCCCGGTTGCGACGCAATATGGGAGCCGAGAACAGAAAGGCGAGCATTTTGAACAGTGGGATACCCAGCATCAAAATGACCGACCAAATAGCGATAAGGACGCCGACCACGAAGAACTTGGAGGCAACCAGCATCACGATCGCCGTCATGATAATCAGGCGATAGATAAAGGAAGCGATAGAATAAAAAACGAACCAGGGCCGTTCGCCACTCTGGGTAACGGGGGACTGGGCATCAGGGACCCCGAACAGATAGCGCTGAATCAGGTAGCCGATATACCGGTTTGCCCGCATCCCCAGATTGGGGATTTCGATCAGGTCACTGAAGATGTAATAGCCATCGAACCTGAGCAGGGGATTCCCGTTCAGCAGCAGTGTAGAAATACCGCCGATCAGCATCATATTGAAGGCGATCGCCCGTACCAGCCCCTCTTCCGCGTTCAGCCATACAAACATCGCCAGCGCCGCGACAAACAGCTCGGTGACTATGCCTGCCGCGCCAACCAATGCTCGCTGATAACGGTTTTTAAACGCCGTAGCGGCCGAGGCGTCCACGTAGGGAACCGGAATAAATACCAGAAACATGACGCCCAGCTCATGCACTTCACCACCCCAGTGCTTAACCAGGTAGCCATGGCCCAGTTCATGAAAGGCTTTAACGAAGGGATAGGTAAACAGGAGTACAAACAGGTTTTCGGTGGCTAAAACCCGGTCAACTATATTCTGTGTCAACTCGGACCAGTGCATCCCGGCCAGCACTGATGCATAGGTTACTACCGCGATGAACAGCAAAATGCCAAACCAGGAGAACAGGGGGCGCACCAACGGCAGCGTGGCGCTCAAAAAGTCATCGGGATCCCAAATCGGGATACGCAGCGCCAGCGGGTTGATCAGGCTCATCAACTTTTTCTTGCGGCTGCGCTTGGTTCCGCGTTCGGTAAGCTCATGCAGGTCAGGCAAGGCATCACCAAACAGCACGTCCGCCTGATGCAGCTGTGCAAGCAACCTGATCATCTCATCCTGGGTCAGGGCATCATCGCCAAGGTGCTCGCAGGCCTGGTCCCAGATCTGCTCGACGCTATTGCCACCATTCATCAGCGAAATAACGAAGTAGGCGCCAGGCGTAAAACGATGAAAGCGACCCGAAGAGCGATCCTGGAGTACATACCAGATTTGTCCACGGTAGGTCTGGCGATGGATATTGGTATGGTGTCTCAAGCGTGGCTTAAAATTGGCGACACGATACCAGTTGGCGCTATAGAACGATCTGGATGACATAAGCGCTTCCTCAGGGGATCCATTTCCAGAGATTCAAGCGTATCCAGTCGACCATTTTTTCGGTCCAGATACGTATCAGCAGCCGGTCACCCACCAGCGTTTTCCCAACCCCCTTCATCCCCGGACGTACATGGCTATCCGCCGCTGAGAGCGAAGCCTCAACGGCAAAGAAGTTGCGCCCATCGGCCTGCTCCGCCAAGGGCGTCAAGCGCTCAACCTGGTACTCAAGTTCATTTTCCGGTGCCGACGACAGCCGCAATAAACCGGTCTGCCCCACCGACACAGACTCGATATCGGTTTCATCGACCTCAAGGATGACGCGATATTCATTCAGCGGAGCCAGAGTAAACAGTTCCTGGCCCCGCTCCATTGCGGCACCAATCGACTGGGTCAGATCTCCGCTGACAAGCACGCCATCGAAGGGTGCAACGATGCGGGTACGCGCCAGCTGTTCATCCAAAAGCGCTATTTGGGCCGCGGCCTGGTCGATCTGTGCCTGAATAATATTGGCTTCTGCCCGTTCCCTGTTACCCAGCGCGCGATCGAACTCACTCTGACGCTGATGCAGGGTGGTGCTCCAGCGTAACCGCTCCAGTACCAGGTCACGATCATCGAGCGTTGCCAGCAGCTGACCACTTGTTACCTCTTCGCCGGCCCGTGCATGCTGAGTGAAAAGGTAGCCTTCAAGCGGAGCTACAATCACCCGTTGTACCTGACCTTCGACGCGAGCAGGCGCGGTCACCCGATACTCGCCTTCAAGGAAGGAAAACAGAACAACCAGCCCCAGGAGGATCACTGAAGCCAGCTTGCGGCCGAGATAATGTGGTCCGAACAAACGTACCAGTTGCAGCCGCAGGGACTCATAAATCTTGAACAGGACCGAGCGGTCATTATTGCGCTTTTCAAGCAGGATAGGCCCTAGTACTGATGCCACCCCGTCACACAGCGTAATGTCCGCTTCACTGAAGGTTCCTTCGCTTTTTTGCAACACCAGCGCTCCACAGGGGGAGCCTGCTGCACGAAGGGGAATAGTCAGTACCGCGGAACAATTTTGCTGTTCAGCAAGCCACTGATGGGCGCGGGTGACGCGGTACTCCCAACCTTCCTGAACCGGGTAATGCACAATCACCTCTTGATCAACCGCTTCGTCCATCGCATCTGCGATGCTGCGTACCAGGTTCATGCGCTTGCCAAACTCAGCGGAGTGCGAGATCGCATAAACCCGGCAACCCGAGCGGCTGATAAATCCAACACTGACCGGGTCACAATCCAGCTTCTGCGCCAGCTCTGTCACGACGCTGTTACAGGCGTCCTGAGCCCCTGCTGGCTCCAGGGCTGAAGCGATCAGATCAAAGGCGGCTTCGGTTTGCTGACGTTGTTCGAGATCATCGTCATATTGGGTTCGACGGATCAGCACCTCGACCCAACCACTCCCCCACTGCAGCTGACGCAGCGCGCGGCGCGAATCGACCGCCGCATCACCTACCGTGATCGCCACAACGCCAAACAGTTGCTCGCGTAATAGAATCGGGTAAGCCAGAGAGATAGAGGTCGCGGTTGTGCCACCATTGTGCAGCGCCACCCCTCTGCGCTCGGCCATGGCGCTTTCGGCAGCCTTGACGGTTTCCGCAGCGACTGAGGATTCGGGCGGCCAGACCGCCGCCGGCGCAAAGGGACCCACCTCAGGCTCGCCCAATACCAGCACGGCATTCAGTGCATCACCGATAAGATGACATTGCAGCGCGAGCCAGTGACTGGCCCACTCTTCATTGGAGGAAGCACTGCGGAACTGTTTCCACAGGGCCTGTTCAAGCAGCGTGTAGGTACTTCGGCTTTCACCTGCAGTAGCCTGACCAGCGGTATGTGTGCCACTCACACTGGGTCCCTCCCCCTACAATAACGCCCTCCGGGAGTACGCCCGGAGGGAGAAAAGATCAAAAGAGACTACTGAACACTTTTATCTGTCGGGGGAGTGGTCGGAGTGGGTGCCGCTGAAGTGCCTATATCGAGAGACCCGTAGCGGGATTCATACTGCTTTAATACAGCTCCCATCAACAACCAGAGACGTTTGGCTGCATGGGGATTCAGAACAAGGCGGTCACTGAGTTTAACGTGAAATTCCTGCTTTTCGCTTATTTTCCAAGTTTCGTTTGTACCAAAAAACAGGTTTACCTCTTCCCTGGTACTTGATGCATTCACGACATTGGCATAGGTACTTCGCATATCAGAGTCGTCCCAGTCCACGATCGGTGCTGCTGGACGACCATCTTCAACATTTGCACCATTTTCACCGTTGCTCTGTTTCTTATCCATAACGTTTCCCTTCTGGTTGATATCAAAGAGTCTTTTACAGACTAGACCAGCATATAGATCTCATCCAGTTAAATAGAAAAACAATTTACTCCTTAGTATTCAATATCTTAAAAATCAAATCTTCGATTTTATCAAGCTAACAATATTGCTTTTATCTGACCAATTGACTACGCCTGCTTTAATTTTACCGGCTGATCCTACGTCACTGGCGATAACACCTGGATTCGCCGGCTTCTTATTATTCTCAGCGGTAAAACTATTGCCTTCATCATCGATCTTGATCAGGAACTCGGTATTTTCTTCCGTATTTTCCAGTTCCGCCGGTTGTATATTGAACATTGAGATCAAACGAGCCTCTGCCGGGTTATACAACCGATCCAAAACCTCATCGAATATCTGCACCTGTGCCGCTTCCTTGGTAGCCAATGAGGCCCCCTGCTGAGGTGTCGCCAAAGCCTCAGAAGGCATGAGGAAGCGCTCGCCGGCCGCAAGGTTGGCATCCATGAATCCTGTACCGTGTTCAAGAGACAACACATGGCCCAGTTCGTGAACCAGGACAGAGAGCAAGTCACTCTGGCCTGCAGCTTCACTGCTAGGTGTCGCCACACGATTACCGCTCTGCGGTGTAAAGCTGCGGAACTCCTCATCCATAGAGGCGGTAGCATCGACAAACCAGCCATGTCCGGCGCCGTTGTGATCCAGGGTGATAGTCAAACCTGAGGTTTCGGCAAGCACTCGACCTTCCAGATCGGCGAAATCGATCTGGACGCTATCGAGCAGAGCCATTTCCGCGTCACCCAGCTTCATCAGCCGAGCCAGACGCTGTTTCGATTCGACCAACAACAGATTCAGCGCTTCTGCCGATACCGGGGTCGCCTCGGTCTCGGCGCCCAGGGTCTTGGCCATCAGAGCATCGCTGTGTTCGCTGAAGAAGGCATCATTGGTGGCCACACTGACACTGTCGAAGCTGGCACTACCCTCAATGACCAGCAGACCAAAACCACCATCCACGGCAACCGCGTTGAAGACATGGCCCAGCTTGGCCTGCCAGTTCTCGGCACTGCTTTCGCGCAGAGACAGATCCACAGTCGTGCCCTTGATCGACAGACCCAGGTCGTAATCGACGCCGGCACTGACCACATAATCACTGCGGCTATCGACATACCACTGACCACCCTTGTAGTGGCCGATGACTATCTCGTCACCCTCGGCAGAGAAACCTGCGTACTTGAAGTCATCTGAGCTGTAGTAGTCAAAGACGATACCGGAGGTAGCCTCAGTATTGAGGGTGGCGGAGATATCCAGTACGGAGTTCTCCTGCAGGCCGCCGTCGTGGCCCATACCCACATCGAGCAGGCTGATGGCACGGCTGCCCGATTGCGCAACCCCCTGATACTCGCCGCCAGCCAGCGTCCACTCACCACTGACCGGAACCGCCAGGAACTGAACATCGGCGTCTTCAAAGTCCTCGGTCAGGTTCAGGGTGTACTCCGGCGGCAGCACCTGGACAGCAATGTTATCCAGCGTGCCCTTGGAGTTCTCGGCCCCAAAACCGACCATACCGTCGTTCAGGCCGTAGACCCAACCATCGGCATCAACCCGCGGATCATAGGTATGGGCGAAGTAATCCTGACCATTCACCGCCACCGTTACGTTGGTACCGTTGACCGCTACCAGGACGTTATAAAACTCCCCTGGGCGAATCTTGGCGGAAGTCTCCGCATCGATGATCCAGCCCTCGGCGGTGCGGTGACCCAGCTGCATCTTGTCACGGGAGGCATCGATACCGGCAAACTTGAAGTCGGTCTCGCTCTGGTAGTCGAAGATGACGTAGCTGTTGGCTTTCCAGCCACCCTTAGGTTTCTCCATGGTGATGGTGGCGACGATCTCGAAGTAGCTTGGCAGCTGGTCATCCAGATCAAGCACGGCCACTGCATCCCCACCGATATCGGTTGCAGTAACCTGCAGTACCGAGCCATCCACTGTCCACTCGCCGCTATCGGCGAACATGGTCAGGTTCTGGCCATCGTTGAAGTCTGCAGAGCGCAGCACATCACGTGCACCACCCGGGATGTTACCTGCCTGCGGATCGGCCGGTGCGCCGGTCTGATCCTGCCAGTAGAAGTCCTTCTGAACCACTACGCCAAGCTCGCCATAGGGCTCGCCATTACGATCCGGGTCTGAGCCGGTATCGGCCGCGCGGGTCGGGTCAGCCCCATCCCCCTCGGAAAGGTCGTAGAGGTAATCCATCAACTGCGGCTGCAGTGTGCGGCTGACGGTCGCTGCGCCGAACGGCGCGAACGGTACAAGGTAGCTGTTGAATTCGCCGACCCAGTCGATCAGACGGTCGCCACCGGTGTTACCGATCAGCACATCGCGTCCGGCACCGCCGTAGGCGATATCCTCGTAGCTCGGATCGGTATCCGGCACGTCGTTATGGCCGCCATTGGTACTCAGGTCATCATCGGCATTGAGCAGATCGTTACCGAAACCGCCGTACATCCGATCCTGACCGGTACCACCGACGATCCAGTCGTTGCCCAGATCACCGAACAGGCGGTCGTTGCCATCACTGGAAACATCATCATCAACAGCCTCACCTTCAGCTTCATTGAAGTTGAGGAGGAAGCCGCCGATCCGGGCCAGTGCGTTGTACTCGTCGTAGTCGTAGAACTCACCGGCACGAAGTTCGCCAAAGCGCAGCACATCGTCCATCGGGATGGGTGAATCGAAGAACATCTCCAGTGCCTCTGCACCGGACATGGCGTCGTCACCGGCGCCGCCGTGCATAAAGTCATCGCCCCAGCCACCGTAGAGGATATCGTCGGCGTCGGCTGGATCATCGGCATCGTAATCGCTGTCGGTGAGTTTGAACGGTGTCAGATCGACGGTTTTCTTCAGCTCGCCCGAGACATTGATCACCGCCTGCTGCATATTACCCGGCGTGCTGATGGTCAGATCGAGTTCGTTGTTGGCGAAGCCCGCCACGCCATAGAGCGACTCGCCGGATGTGGTGTTGCGGCTGGTAAAGATGCGGCCATCGTCGCCGAGGATACCGTCACCGCCGGTTCCGCCGGAGATCCAGTCGGCACCGTAGCCACCGATCAGATCGTCATCTTCGCTATCGCCGAACAGGATATCCCCGCCGACCATACCGTAGATAAAGTCATCACCGGATTCACCGTGGATCTCGTCGGCAAAGCCGATATCAGCTGAGGCGTTGGCGTCATAGTCTTCACCGCCCGGTGTGTAGTCGAGCAGATCGACGGCGCGGGCGATAATACGGCGATCACCACGATCTTCGTAGTTGCTGTCAGCGTCATAGTTGAAGCTGAGGAAGGGATCGCTACCCTCTGCGCCGTTAATACCTACCAGACGATAGATATTGGCGTTATCACCCGCTATCGCATCGGCATCGCGAGCATGGCGTTCGTTAAAGACGATATCGGCTTCGCTATCGCCCACGAGGTCGTTACGGTCGATACGCTCACCGGAACCGCCGAAGATCAGATCTGAACCGGATGGAGTACGCTCATCGATGCTGTCGAGCGAGAACATGCTGGAGTTATCGCCGACGATATCATCCTGACCCAGACCACCGAAGATCACGTCGTCACCGCCGTTACCCTCGATATAGTCATCGCCGTCGGTTACCGCTTCAAAGGAGGCGGTCACATCCAGGCTGGTCGCAGCAACAGACTGCCCCGGAGTTACTTCAATCAGACCATCATCGACACGCTCGGCGCCAACGCTGTCTGGATCAACCGAAGCGATGGCTGATTCGATTGAACCGTCACCCTGGATCACATCGTTGCCGAGCTGGCCGAAGATCATATCGTGACCGGCGTTACCGGCGATGTAATCATCGCCGTAACGGTTGGATTCCAGCGCGGCAACGGTCGTGTTGTGATCCAGCTCGACAATCTGCCAGCTGGCCCAACCGGAGGTGCTGCCGGACGGGATCAGCGTTTCACCGTTGTCCGTCTGGGTATCAATCGCATTGCGCTGATCGTAGGCACCACCAGTGACCAGCACCGAGCCACTCTCTATATCAGTACCGTCGATATCGCTACGGCCATAGATATGATCGCCGCTCAGCACACGGTAGCGCAGGCTGGTGGTATCGCTGTCGCGGTTATACAGGGAGACCTGATCACCGAAGATCAGATCGTCACTCAGATCCGCATCACCGCTGACGATATCGCCATCGATCATATCGTCGCCGTGCGAACCGATGAGGATATCCTCGTCATGGTTACCGATCAGCACATCGCCATCACCAGCATCGCTGGTATCGCGCTCGGTGGTGATAACACCTTTCAGAACATTACCGACGAGGCCGATATCCACCTGGTCACCGACGATCAGGTCGGCACCGTCGGTATCGCCGTGGGAACCGGTCAGGTCATCACCCATGACCCAGTCTGAACCGGTACCGCCGATCAGAATATCGCCGCCAGCTTCACCGTTGATGGTGTCATTACCGCCGAGGGTCGGTGCCGTGGTGCGAATTCGATCAAGGGTGGATGCATCGTCACCGCCGTTTTCGATGATGGAAACGCTCTCGCCATCGACGCTAACGGTCACATCCCGATCAAATATCAGCTCGCCATTATCGCCCAGTGCGATATCAGCCCCGGCTCCCAGATAGAGGGTATCGCCGCCATAACCGCCGAGTACCCAATCCTCACCGCTGCCGGTAGTGATGCTATCCGCACCACCATCATCGGTTTCCGTGGTTTCGATCACACCGAAGGTGATCGGCTGGCCGCTGATCTGCGGCGCATTGTCTGCGGCGGCAAGTATCTGTCCGCTATCGCCTATCACGACGTTATTGCCATCACCGGCATCAACGGTATCGCCCTCGCGGCCACCGATAACAATATCGTCGCCGCCCAGTGAGGTGATGCTGTCGGCACCGCCGCCAGCTGTAGTGGAGGTAGAGACGATCTCATCAATGTCGGCGGGGTTGCTGTCATCACCAACGCCACTACCACCGAAGTCGGTACCGGTGTAGACGATCTTACCGTCATCGCCGATGACCAGGTTGTCGCCGGCATCCACATCAATATTGTCGCCACCCGCACCGCCGAAGACGATATCGCGGCCGGTTCCGGTATTGATGATATCGGCACCGCCATCATCGAACTGGGTGGTTTCAACAGTGCCCAGCGTCATCGGCTGACCACTGATCTGCGGAGCGTCTGCTGCAGCGGCACGGATGCGACCGCTATCGCCGATCACCAGGTTATCGCCGTCACCGGCATCTATGGTGTCACCTTCACGGCCACCGATGATTATGTCATTACCGCCAAGCGTAGTGATGGTATCGACACCACCGCCGGAGGTTGTGGAGGTGGAGATGATCTCGTCGATGTCGGAGGCATCATTATCATCCCCCGGGCGCACTGTCGGCATGGCCGGGAAGTAGGCCAGGCCCATGTAGATCAGGGTGGCATCGTCACCGATCACGATATTGTCACCGTCACCGGCATCCAGCATATCGCCGCCGTAGCCACCCATCACGATATCGGCACCGGCATTGGCCTCCACTATATCGTTGCCGCCAGTGGTACCGTCATCGATGCTGCTGGTGATGCGGCTGACGCTGTTGAGGATCAGATCGATCACCGCGTTGTCGCCGATTATCAGATCACCGCCATCATCGCTGCCGTTGGAGGCGGACACATCGTCACCGTAGATCGTATCGCCACCGGTACCGCCGAGAATAGTATCGGAGCCCGCCTCACCGGAGATGGTATCGGCGCCGCCCATACCATCCTGATAGCTTTCAATGGTATCAAGGGTGCTCAGATCGCCACCGGCATCGGCGTCATAGGTCAGCTTGCCGTTATCGCCGAGCAGGATATCGTCGCCGGCACCGCCGTTGATGATATCCGGGCTGCCCTGAAGACCGCCGAAGATAATGTCGTTACCACCCTCGCCGTTCAGTGTGTCGTTGTAGACACCCGCGCCATCGGTCGGGCCTCCGACGTAGTCCAGCGTTTCGATGGTGGTAATCACACCATCGTCATAGCTGATCTTGCCGTTGTCACCGAAGATGATGTCTTCGTTATCTCCGCTGTGAACGGTATCGCTACCGGCGCCACCGATAATGCGATCACGGCCGTTGCCGGAGGTGATGGTATCGTTACCGCCGTAGGCGAAACCGATGCTGCGGAAGCTGGTGAGCAGAGAGATAACCGGTGTCGGATCTTCCGAGTCGAACACCGCCAGATCGCCAGTAGGCAGGGTCAGATCGATGCGCGCACCGTCACCGGCCACCATATTGTCGCCGTCACCGGCATCAATGGTGTCGTTACCGGCACCGCCGAATACCTGGTCATTACCGGCACCGGCGTTGATCAGATCGTTACCACCCACGCCGTTATCCACGGTCAGAATCAGGCTCGGATCACGGACCACGCCATCGGTCTGGTCTTCCGGATAGGTGGAGATACGGTATTCACTTTCATCCCCCGCCTCAGGTCCCGGCGGATCCAGGCTATCGTCGAACGGTTCGGTGGTAAGAGAAGTGGCGTCGTTACCAAGAATCAGCTTCGGTGTCTGCAGGAAGCCGAAGCCGTTGTTGACGTCCACATAAAGCCCACGCAGACCGATATCGTCGCTGCCCAGACCGTCCTGCAGTTCATCCGGTGTCGGGAAGGCAGCACCACTGTCGGTCAGCGTATCCGGGTCATCTCCGTTAGTGTCATCCACGTAGGAGGTAACAAAACCGAGGATCGGATCCACCGCATAACCCAGGCGGGTAACGATGGCGCCCTCTTCATTGAAGAAGTCCACACGCCCTTTATCACCAAACAGGATGTCATTGCCGGAGCCACCGGTGATCTGATCATCGCCTTCACCGCCGAAGGCGATAATGCGCAGGGTGGATTCCAGTGCCGAGCCGCCCGGTCCCCAGTTCGGGGCGCCATTGAGAATGTCGTCACCCTTGCCAAGATCAACCGCGATGTTGCCATCCGCCGGGTTGATAATGCGGAACTGGTAGCCATCCGGGAAGTCAGCGGGATCGCCCGCAATCTCATCCGGGATGAACTCGCCCTCAAGCTCCAGCGTATCTGCACTGTTGCCGACGATATTCAGCGACTGTTTGACGGTGACGTTATCGCCATCCACTTCGATGATCTGCAGCTGCATACCCGCCAGGCTGTCATCACCACCGAAATCCGCGCCTTCAGAGTAGATCTCAGCGTAGGCATTAGGCTCAGGCCCGGTGTAGTCGGTCACTTCGAGGGCATCTTCAGGATTGCTGGCCTCATCGTTCAGGCCAAACAGCAGCATATCCTGTTCGTTGACGAAGAGATTAACCACATCGCCCATTTCATCGCCATCACGATTCGGGTCGCTATCCCAGGGAATGGTCTCGTCGCCGCTGCGGATAATGGTCCAGCTCTGGTAGCCATCATCACGCTTGTAGGTGCCGAGTACGTTCAGAGTGTTGTTACCCACACCCAGATTGATGTCGATCACCTCAAGGTCGTTGTAGCTGATACCTCCCGGACGCAATTGATCACCGATAGTGATATCCGGGCCCATATTCAGGCCGTACAGGCGTGTAGTAGTCAGGGTACCGGTGCTGTCTGCCGGGCTGTCGGAATCATCGACAAACATCACGTCGATCTGGATCGTCTCATCAACGAAGAAGTTCAGGCTCTGCGCGGTGATGGCGTAGCTCTTGATATCGGTCCAGCTTTCGCCCGCTTCCGAATCGAAACCGTATGCCTCGTTGATTTCGATAACCACCTCTTTGTCACCGGTACCGGCCAGGTCACCGGTCAGACCGATAATCTGGCGGAACTGGCCGATGGTGGAGTGAAGCAGATTTTCCAGGTCCTGAACCGCTGTTACCTCGATGGTGTTGTCGATCAGTTCGCCGATCTCGGTCAAACCGTTTTCGGCCAGTGAGCCAACGAGATCATCATAATTCACGGTGAGGAAGCGGCCATCTTCAGAGATATCCAGGAGGTCGCCATTGGCCGGTTTTACGTTGGTTTCATCCGGCAACATCAGCGGATTATTGATATCCATAGAGCCGGAACCACCCGCGCCATCGACAAATACCGGTCCAAGAATGCCACTGAGAGTATTCGGTCCCGGTGCGAACTCTTTGGTATCGCCACCATCGACCACTTCATCATCTATCGCTTCTATACCAACGGTCAGAGGGATATCCCAGTTGCTGTCGTCGAAGGTAACGGTGAAGGTGCCATCGCCGTTATCCACCATGCGGGCATCCAGATCCGGGTTGGACAGGATGACCTGTATGGCATCGTGGCGGATACCACCGGTGCGGGTGGTTTTGGTGATCTCGGGGGTCAGCGTCAGCGTGACGGTTTTGCCATCCTCCGGTGAGGCTGTCAGCACCAGCTGATAGGTATCTCCACGCAGCTCGGCCGCGATATCCTCGATACCATCCACATCCACCTCGATCAGGTCGGTAGAGCCGTTGGTCTCGCGTACCAGCACAGTGGGCGCATCGTTATCGGACATGCGCACCAGTATCGGTGGGTTGAAGGTGCTGGCGAAGCCATCATTGGTGGTCTTGTACTCGACAATGATCGGCCCACTGACTGAAACAAGTCCCGGATTCTCCAGGTCATCATCAGTGAAGATGATCTTGTTACCGGAGATTACGTAACGGATATCGCCGGCGCTCTCGCTCTCGCTCTCCAGCGCGTAGATATCAACGCCATCGACGGTAACGGAGATGATACCGTCGGTGGTGCCAATGGCTGCCGGGTCCGGACGGTGGTTGAGACCCACAAAGTAAGTCGCATTATCCTCGGTATAGAAGAAGTTATCGGTCTGTTCACTGGTGGCATCGCTATCGCCACCGCTGACCTCAAACTGGATCAGTTCGTTGTGGAAGCCTTCACGCAGGCCATCATCCACCGCCCGCACGACGATGCTCGCGGTGTCGGTATTACTAAAGATCATCGAGGTGATCGGACCACTGCCAATAGCGGTCGCATCAAGAATTTCGAGCTGATCCTCGTCGAAGATGAAGTTAACGGTGACATCACCGGTGGGCACTTTGCTCAGCTTGATATTGAGCACATCCCACTCACCGATCTGATCGCCATCGCCACCTTCAATCACCGCGGTAATGGTGTCGTAATCATCCACCACATCGGATGCGTTCAGCACATCATCGTCGTCATCGAAGCCGACGGTTTCATCGACCTGGATGCCGTTGAAATCGTTGTCGTTGATCTGCACCTGCACGCTCGGCAGGATCAGGCCATCGTAGATTTCAATGCGGAAGACGCTGGTGCTGTCCAGATCGGTGCTCCAGTCGCCGTTAAGGATCAGTCCATTATCGCCGGTGTGGCCAAGGATCATCCTCTGCTGGCCGGCACCGGCACCACCGATAACCTGTAGTATGCGTCCGGTGAGCCCTTCGGCACCCAGCCCACCCGGCAGGTAGTTAGCCGGGAAATCGGCCTCTGCGTAGAAGATAGTGGAATCATCCGGGTAACCGTCTATATCCAGCGCATCCGGTGTTTCGTTGACGCTGTCGACCATGCCCACCAAAGCATCGTCGATACGGATCTCGAAGGTGCTATCGGTATCCGGCAGATCGGTATCGCTCCAGGCGCGATCCAGTGTCAGCGTCCAGGTACCGGCATTATCAACCGCATCGACTATGTAACGGCTATCCCCAATACCTATGCCCTCGATGATCTGGATCGAGCGTCCAATCACCTGTTCAACGGCCCAGCCGTTGAGAGGATCGGTAAGGGTAACGGTCAAGCCATCCTCAACCGTATCTGAGGCCAGGTCGCCCTGAATCGCGTCGGTACCGGCCACTACGATATGGTTGATCACGCCGTAGTGGATGCCTTCATAGGCGTTATCATCGAAGCTGAACTCAAGATCGTCGGCGATGCCGTTCGTGTTGTCATCGGCGATTGGATCAAAGCCATCGGTTTCAGGACGAACAAATACTCCGCCTATCGGCGACTTACCTGTTTTATCCTCAAGTACCTTTGTATCTGCGTAAACATTGACCACCTGTGGGAGATACCAGTTATCGGTGGTAAAGGTCAGGCTCACGGAGGTGCCATCGGCACTTTCAACGCCGGTGGGCGACTCGACCCTGAAGGCGAAGGCTCCCAGTTCGCGGTTCTGGCTTGACGGCAGCGGCGCCAGCGCCTTGATCACCACATCCTCATCCGGCTTGCGGGTCAGTACGATCTCGTAGGAGTCACCGCCACCCTCAAATATGCTGCTCTCGGTCACGATGGTAGAGCCATCGGTCTGACGGATCACCGCAAAGGGTTCTTCGTTATCCGCCACATTGCTGGAGATACCGAACAGGGACTGGGTGCTGAAGCTCTCGTCGCTGTCTTCGGTAGTCTCGATGTTATGCAGCACCAGACCGCTATGGCCGAGCAGGTCGTTGGAAACCACCGGCGGCGTATCGCCGGACATGAAGAAGGTATCTTCACCCAGGCCACCAAAGAGCTCGGTCATCACCTTCTCGCTGGTGGACTGCACGAAGAAGCGGTCGTTACCCTCGGCGCCATCCACGCGCAGGGACTCGATATTGACGAAGTTAACATTGAGACCGGCGCCATAGACGCCATCCTCAGTCACTACAAAGTCATCACCAAACTCGGTACCGATCACCACCAGGGTATCGAAGCCGTCACCGCCATCGATATTGACCGGTGCATTGACCGCATATTCAACCAGGTCGGCACCGGCACCGCCGGTGATATCGGTACGCTCACGCTGCGGTTCCTGAGAGCCGGCCAGCGCAAAGGCACGCACGGTAAAGATATCGTCGCCATCGCCGCCGTTGAGGGTCAACACCGCCAGGTTATGGAATACGGTGAACTCGTCGTTACCGGCGCTGCCTTCGATGGTCATCGCCTGACTGATACCGTTGGAGAGCCAGCCTCGGGTGGTTTCGATGGTCAGGAACACATCATCGATGGCGACATTAGCATCGCTCTCGGTACGCTGGGTTCTGAACATCTGGCCGATCTGGAAGCGGTCGTCACCGAGGTTACCGTCGATGGTGAACTCAGCGGCGGTATCATCGGCCGCAACATAGTCATCACCCAGGCTGGTATCCAGCTTGATCCGCTCCAATGACTTGGAGTAGTTGATCCGCTCAACCGCGTTGAAGTCGTTCAGCAGGGCGACGAAGGCGTTGGAGCCATCGGTATTGGAACGCAGCAGGTAAGTATCATCGAACGGCGTACCGGTAATCAGCAGCACATCGTTATCATCGTCATTGACGCCAGAGTCGATAACGCTGATCAGCGAGCCGGTAGCCCCACCCTGGTTCTTGGTCAGATAGTTGTCGCTGCCCTCCTGGCCATCAAGGAAGTCGTTACCCTTGGTGGCGGTAATCACATCATCGCCATCACCGCCCTTGATCAGGTCACCGCCAGCGCCACCGTCCAGGTTATCGTCGCCATCATCGCCGTAGATCTGGTCACCTTCACCGTTACCGTAGATCCAGTCGGCACCGCCATCACCGTGAATAACATCGGCACCGCTGTTGCCGTAGATGGTATCGGCAGCGCCACTGGTCGGATCGCCCTCATCCCCGTAGATCAGGTCACCGCCGCCGCCACCGAAGATTAGATCCTCACCGGTGCCGCCGTAGATCTCATCGGCCTCGCCGCCATCGCCGTTAACCGCGTTGTCTTTGTCGTCAGCCTCGGCAAAGAAGCCGGTATCGCCGAAGATGATATCGGCGCCGCTGCCACCATTGATGGAGTCGGGACCGAAGCCGCCGAAGATGATATCGGCACCGCCATCACCATCGATGGTATCGCCACCGTTACCGCCAAACAGAATATCGTTATTGGCACCACCGGAGAGGGTGTCGCCGAAGCTTGTAGCGAGCTCTTCGGTTTCACGCACACCGCCCTGATTAAGCGCTTTCAGATTACTGAATACCTTGATCGCTGAGGGCGAACTGAAGGTGAGCAGCGCACCGTCACCAACCACCAGATCGGTGCCGCCATTACCGCTGACATCGTCAACGCCGCCACCGCCGATCAGAATATCGTTGCCTGCGCCACCGCTCAGGGTATCGCCGCTGTCAGTTCCCTTCACCTTCACGGTCAGGGTCGGGCCAGACTCTTCATACTCATCGCCAATCACCAGATCATCGCCATAGCCGGCATCGATAATATCGACACCGGAGCCACCGATGATCAGATCTCTGCCGCCGGTAGCCGTGATGATGTCATTGCCGGCGCCGCCACGGATGATATTGAAGCGGCTGCCGCTGACGCCGCTCGTCGGTGCCCCCTGAACATTGAGGATGTCATCGCCTTCGCCCAGGTCTACCTCCAGGTAGATCTCGTCGTCGTCGAAACCGATCAGCTGGAACTCATCATTCCCGGCACCGCCGTTTATCTTCAGCGTGCTGCCTTCATCCATTTCATAACTGAGCAGCAGATCGGAGTCTTCACCCAGCACAGCACCGGGGCTGGTGACATCGATCTGTACCTTGCCACCTGAAGCGTTGTGCTTGGTGATGGTCAGCACCTCGCCGATGTCTGAAGTAATGCCCAGCAGACGATCCTCGGCGTAGTCACCGGTATTCAGGATCAGGTCGCCGTTATCCAGCTCTGTGGCCAGAATCGGCGGCCGCGCAAAGTCGATCTCGAAGGTGAGTATCGTGATCGGCGGCGTAATGTCGAACTCAAGATCGATGGAGAAGAGTTTGAAGTCGATTTTCAGATAAGCGAACAGCTGGGCAAAAATTTCACCGGTCACATCAAAAATAGCCAGAGGCGCTAACACCGGAGAACCGTACTTGGCCTCATTCAAAAAGTTGCCTGCCAGTTCAGGCAAGCGGATTTTACCGTCGCTGTTCGGGTCAAACAGATCAAATTCAATCTGTATGAACAAGCCACCGCCAACGCCTGCGCGAGCAATACCCAGGTTCAATTCAGCCGCCGCGGTGATACCGCCCAGGAAGGTCAGTTCCGGCACATCCAGACCGGAGCCATCCGGGTTTTCGGTATCGGAAATATAGAAACCGCCCAGAATGAGGGCCGGGTTTTCAAAATCGGTTTCGGCAAACTCACGAATACCCGCAGTATCGAAGCCCACGGCAAAATCGATCTCAGCGGAGATCTCCAGCCCTATGGCAATACCCAAGGGACCATAAACCGGGAAGTACTGACTCCACTGGAAAGCGGCATAGAAACGACCGATATCGTAGGTCACCAGCACCGCATCATTGCCCATCAGAAGCCCCAATATCTGCATTGGGTCTTCAAAGATCGGGAAGCCAAAGGCCCCCTTCTCATGGCTGGTTACCTTGGTCATTGTCTTTTTGGTCTTGCCGATATCGGCACTACCGGAACCATCCAGATTACCGATGGCAGAAGCGACATCTCCCACCAGTCCACCTATAGCACCGGCAACATCCTGAGCATCCTCAAACACCTCCTCAGCTTTCGAAGCCGCGCTGGTCAGCAGCGGCGTCAATGAGAACAGGACATCGAAACCGTTGTTATAAACAACGAACTGGTCGGCAATCGGCAGCAACAGGCTGGTATCATCACTGATCGCTGCGATCTCGTTGATCAGGGTAATCACCTCAGCGATGGTCTCGATCAGCGAAGGATCGAAGTCACCGAAGGTGGCCGCAAGATCGAGCAGCGTCAGCTCCAGACCTAACTGAGCCAGCGGCGGCAGCGGTGTGGTAAACACATCGATAATTGGCTGAATCGGCCCGGTAAACTTGGCCACCTCGTCGACGATCGGCCCCAGTACTTCACTGACATACTCACCCAGATCCAGCTGGATATCGTAGAAGCCAACCACTTTCAGGCCGTCAGAGATCATGTCACCTGACAGATCCTCAAGATCGGCATTGATTGCCCAATAGAGCAGGAAGTCGGAGGTGACGGTGGGGAATCCGGTCAGCCCTAAGTCGTCGTTTAACCCCAGTTCAAGCGCCAAGGCTACCGTGGCTTCGGCATCGACGTGGAAGTCGAAGCCCAGGCTACCCAACTGGGTAAAGCCGATACGGGCGTCTCCGGCATCCTCATCCAGGGATTCATTGAAGAGGTCAATGGTGAAAGCGGCGGTGATGCCAGTAGAGAAGGTACTGATATCAATACCGTTGGTAATATCGAGATCATTGTCGATATTTAGGTCGGTCACCGTGCCGACCAACTGCAGGAATGCAAGCTGCCCGGTAATCTCGGTGCCTTCACTAAACTCGGCCTCCAGATGTACCTCAAGCTCGGGATCGACACCCTCATCGTTGCGCACCTGGATAAAGAAGCCCTCTGCGAAAGAGAGGCCGAAGGTCAAATCCATTGCCCACCAGACATCGAGCCCGAAATCCCCTTCAGTTTCCAGGCCCAGGCCCGGAATACCGATATCAAAGCCGAAGCCCGCATCGACCAGAGAGAAAACCTGACCCAGCGTCATGTTCCAGAGGATCTCGGTTTCACCGATCTCATCCGATTCGCTTTCGCTGTAATCGTTCAGACCATCAAAGCCGGTACCGAACAGGTAGTCGTCATAGTTGGTCATCAGGCCGATCGCTTCGCCTGGCGATGCCAGGCTCAATGCATCGGTCCACACCTGATCAGACGATGAGTTCGGGTCCGCGCCCTCTGGCAACAGGATACCGAGTCCGTCTGGGCCTAAAAGATCAAACAACATCTTGGAGATGATGTTCTTGTCCGGATCGGCAAAGTCGAGGGCCGCATCCTCCACCGCTTCAATCGCATCACGCAGTGGCCCGATCAGCTCATCACGAATGGTCTGGAAGAAATCCGCCGCCTTGGCAAAATCATCGCCGAGGATCGGGAAGGTAAAGCCGCCTATCTCACCGGACAGTGTGTCATGGAGGAATTCAAGCAGATAATCGACACCGTCCACCGCCAGAATCAGAGTAGAGAACAGGCTCAGATCATCGAGGCTGAAGTCGGTAAAGAAGCCCAGCGGCTCGGAAAGATCCACCACCAGATCGCCTGCACTGGGGCTTGTACCGTCAACCTTAAAGAACGGGCTGTCGATATTGGCCAGGTCGCCGTAACCGCTGCCGAAGGTTTCACCGATCAGGATATCGCCGATATGGTTACCTTCGTTGGGGAAGAATACCGGCAGACGACCATCGACCGAGCCGGAGATCACCTCGGTGCCATCACCAACGGTACCTTCAAATGCACCACCTAAGCCGATACCGCCCAGCGTTACACCACCGCTAACGTCCAGCAGTGCGCCTTCGATCGCACCACCATCAAACTCTGAGGTCGTCATCCCCCCTGCTGCAAAATCGACCTTCACGCCGGCGGCTGCCTGCAGGTGTATCTGGGAAATATCGGTCTCCGCCGGGTTATCCAGTCGTTTATCACCGATAGCGACCATGAACGGTCCAAGGCCAGCAGTGAAGGAAATATGCTCGCCACCCACGGTGATACCGCCTACCGCCTGGGTACCATCAAGTATGTAGAATTCACCGGTCTCGGTATCGATACCGAAATCCAGCGTCATCAACACGGCACCTTCAGCCGCCAGATCAGCAAAACCGGCCAGGTTAAGGGTATCGCCGAACACTTCCGGCAGATTCAGGTCGCTGTCACTGAAGCCCACCGGCAGGCTCTCGGTAAACACCGCACCCAGATTAAGGCTCAACTGCAGCAGGTTGCCATCGACAAGCGCGATATCCACCGCATCGGTTGGAGCCGAGAAAGGATCGGTATCCCCCGGGTCCGCCTCGTCATTGGCATTAAGTACATCGACTATCGCGTCGAACTGCGATGAAGAGATGCCGATGGCGGTATTAAGCTGAGTTTCAAGCAGCTGCAATGTCGTTGCAGGGTTGTCGATAGCATCATCGATCATCTGCGTATACTGCTCGGCCAGGCCCAGCAGGTCGTTGAAGCTCTTATCGATGACCGGCAGGTTTACATCAAGGAAGTCGAAGGACTCAAACTGACTGAGGAAGGCTGAAACAGCCTGCAGCAGATCAAGTATGTTGCCGAAGCCGAAGTTCTCAAAGTCGAGGAGGCTATCGAAACCGGTGGTATCCACATCCACCAGCGGCGACAGTGAGGCGCTTTCCAGCAGTTCCAGCTCGGCGGCTACCGTTTCGTCAGGCAGAGTAAAGTCGTCGTAGTTATCGTCAGCCGACAAGGCTTCGATAGTCACCAGTGTGGTTTCGTCGATGCTGTCATAAACGGCTGAGACGACCTTGGCCCGTGTCGGCTTACTGGTTTCATCATCAGGATCCACAGGCGGCAGAGTGATCACCAGATACTGCTCGTCACCATCGGGATCGCCATTGCTGTCGCTATCAAGTTCAGCATCGGTCAGTAGTGCGCTAAAATCGCCATCCACTTCAAACGTGGTGGCACTCAGCTGGGTATAGTCGGCCTCCACCAGCCGCAGCCCCAGCAGCGGATCGCCAGAGGCTACGATGCGCATGGATATGGTGGGATTATCCGCATCGAACAGGGCTGCAATAGCTGAGAAATCGACCGAACCCGCCTCTATACCCACCTCAAGGTCGAGATAGCCATACTCGTTAGCTGCATCTATCGCCTGAATTTCGGCCAGTGGCGAAAGCGTCGGCAGGTCAAACACATCACGCAGGCCCAGGTCGCTAAAGTCGACATTCTGCAACTGATCGAGAGTTAGAACACCGTCCGTGTCGAAGAGTGAACCTGCATCGTCACTGATACCCAGTGCCACTTCGATGCCGACGTCCAGTTCACCAGTGATATTCACGCCAACGAAGCCGACCCTTGCGGTTGCATTGACGCCTGTCTGCAGCACCCCAATACCACCGCTAAGACCTGCAATGCTGAGCGCAGAGGTATCCCAGTCGATAGTGATTGTGTTGGTATTGGTATCGACGGCGGTAATTTCATAGGTACCGGCGACAAATCCGCTGGCATCGAATACCTCTATATCCAGCCCGACCACGTCGCTGGCAAAGGCATAATCGCCCGAAGTGAGTTCAGTGCTCGCTCCGGTGGTGACGACCTCCAGTCCCTCAATCAGGTGGCCGGCCTGCACGCGCGCCGATGCGGTCAGGAACTGGTCCAGATTGGAAGAACTGACGTAGAAACGATCAGCCACAGTGACACCGCCAATCGCCTTACCCTCGATCTGACCGGTGGGGTGAATACCGGGATCGAACAGGCCCGCATTAAGGCCGAGTTGAATGCTGGCCTTCGAGGCGTTCAGCCCTTCCACCCTGAAGCTTGCCGGGTTGGGATCGACCTCACCCTCGTCAAACGCGGTGAAGCTCGGATCAGTCAGGACAATGTAGGTATTGGACTCATCATTGGGCGTGCTCGGGTCGTCCAAACCGTAGGAGGCGACCACCGACCCAGCCGCATTGATCGCTCCGATAATGTCATCGAAGGTAAGATCGCCACTATCGAAGGAGACTGTGTAGCTGGTGCCATCTGCCTGGGTAATCAGCAGGTCGGCATTATTGGAGTCGAACTCTGTCGCCGCAGCGCCGAAGCCTAGTTGATCGGCATTACTGCCGGATGTGAGTTTGAACTCACTGACAGCCACTTCCACGTCGTCAGCATTGAAGCTCGCTCCATCTTGCAGCGTGATCACCAGCCGTGTGCCCTGCACATTCACATCCAGCAGTTGGCTCAATGTGGGAGTTTCAGGGTCTGCTGGATCGCTGCCCAGGAAGGTTTCGGAGCCCCCCAGATAGGTGTTGGCAAAGGCGTTACGGATATCTGCCTGGAGATCGATAATATTGGTATTGGACTCGGTATCCGCCTGCAGAATGGTGACCGTGGTTGTCACACGGTTACCTGTATCGGCAGCCGCGTCGAAATCGGTACCGCTGTAGTTCAGGGTAATATCAAAGCTGGCGTCCGCATCCAGCTGGCCGATGATGGTTCTGGCATCGCCAGTGCCGGCCATAAACAGGCGATCTCCACTGTCCAGGGCACCAGGGTCAGTATTGTTTATCAGCTTAACCGACGGTATACCGATCTGGCTGACGGCGGAATCAGAACTCTCTGCACTGGCCTGGATACTCTTCAGGCTACCGGCTACCTCCTCAGCTACCGCGACTCGGTTATCAATCCAGCCAAACTCTATCAACGCATCCAGTGCAGCGTCATTTGCCAGCTGATCGTTGAGATCCGATACCAGATCTTCGATGGTTACGTTGTCTTCAGTATCGGCAGCGGCGATGGTGAAGTCATAGGTTTCGACATTATTGTCGGTTTCGGTAACCGTCAGGGTGAAGTGAGCATCCGAAGTCAGGCGGCCGACCAGGGTACTGGGCGAGGCTTCGGCGGTGATCGCCGGATCGGTTTTCACCTCGACACCGAAGTCACTCAGGTTCTCGCCATTGATGCTGCCGCCGGCAAGCCCTGCATCAGACAGATCGAAGCCGAGGATCATATCCAGACCACCATCGGCGGTGACCACCAGGCGGGTATCGCTCTCGATATCCAGCAGCGGAGCCAGATCCAGTTCGAAGTCGGTGGGCAGCTCAAACGCGAACAGATCGGCGCTGGCCAGGTTGATCTCGTAACTCAGGCGCTCAGTGCTCTCGTCGTAGTTGGCGCCACTGCTGTAGTTAGCGGTCTGATCGATGCCGAAGATACGCAGCAGTTGAGCAAACTCCTGCGCGGTGCGGTAGGTCGCGCTGTTGTTGGCATCCAGCAGTTTTGCGGTATCGTCGCCGAGGCCGGTATTATCGCTGAGCATATCAGCGGTAATTTCCACGTCGGTTTCAATAAAGCTCCCCACGCCATTGCGCTTGTAGCTGACCTTGAACACACCGGCTGCCAGTGAGCCCAACACAGCCGGCGAAGCAACCAGGCGCCAGACATCGCCATCATCGACAGCCAGCTCCTCTGTCCCGGTAAAGCCAAACGCATCGTAAATACCGGAGTCGACCTCTACGACCTTCAGATTAGTCAGATCTGGATCAACGGTAATAAATTCAATGGCACTACCGCTACCCTGCACCTTAACCAGGCCGCCCAGACCTGCGGTTTCCAGCGCGTTGTTCAGATCGGTTACCAGGCGGTTACCGCCATCTTTGCTATCGTCGGCCCCCTCATCGAACAGCAACGCATCGGAGAAGATCTCGCCCCAGTCCAACAGTTGATCCAGCCCGGCCGAGACAAAGGGGATCTCCACCGAGTGCAGCAGATCGTTGTTGCGCAGTTTATCCAGCGTGGATGCATACTGGCCCAACACAGAAACGATGCCGGTAGGATCGATAGCGGTGAAGTTAAGGAAGTGCTGGAAGCCGCCGGTTACCGCGCTCCCCTCGGTATTGCCATCGAACAGCAAGTCCGGGTTAGCTGACAGGAAGGGGTTGGAGTCCGAAGTGGTAATGGCCGCCAGATAATCGAAGTTATCCATTGCGTTGATATGGTCATCGATACGCAGTTGCAGATCGATGGTCATGCTTGCGCTGCCGGTGAACGCCGCATCGGTTTCAGTGAGTGGTGTCGCATCGGTATCGATCAGCGTACCGCTGGTATCGAAGTCATCAGACAGATCCGTTTGATCGATATCGCTGGTTTGCGCCAGATTCACCTGCAATCCGGCATCCAGATCCAGCTCACCTTCGGCGTAGACCGCCAGGAAGCCGACCTCGGCCTGTAGATGGGAAGCATCGACACCACTTACCGCATCCTTGGTCGTGGTGGAATTGGCGTTGATTCCCGATTCAAGGCTGCTCACATCCAGACTGAAATCGTCGCCGCCAAAAGCGCTCAGCAGGCTAAGAGACAGATCAAAGTTTACGCTGGTATCCGCCTGCATACGGGACAGGTCAGAGAAAACAATGCCGTTGCCATCGCCCTCATCACCGAGTTGGATACCGAAATCGCTGCTGCGGGTACCCTCAAGGTCCAGATCCAGACGGATTTTGGGTGCACCATTCTCGATACTGACGACCAGACCCGCACCGCCCAGAACTTTAAGTGTCAGATCACCGGTGTTACTGAGATAGCTCTGTACATCATCGATCGCGATATTGGGCTCACCGGGGATAATCCCTTCCTCGGGAATGCCAAACAGGTCGGCCGTAGCCGTATCTGCAGCGGAGACCTGGAGATCACTGACCTCATCACTGGTGACCTGGAAGTAGATACGTCCATCACGTTCACCGGCCACCAACTGGCCGGTAAAGCCCGCCGTAATGAGAGCGGCGTTTAGGTCATCGACAAAGCTCTGCACCGTGTCGTCACTGGTGGTAACGGTGACAGTCTCATTATCGAACAGGCTTAGCAGTCCACTGGCGGTGGAGATGACAAAGCTGAACTCATCACTGGTGGTCCAGTCTCCATCCTCTATGCCCAGTGGTGCCAATATGGAAGCGCCGAGGTACTCGAGGGTGCGGCCACCACCGGAGAAAGCGTTATCGAGATGGGTTACCAGACTATCGGTATCCAGCGCACCGGCATTATCGATCTGGTAGTCGGCGATCTCATGACGCAGCTCGTCTAACAGCTCGACAAGACCATTAAGTTGGCCAAGCTTGACGCCGTTGCCGCTGTCATCACGCAGGATCGGCAGTTCGGTATCAAACTGCTCGTAGCTCATCAACTGCGTGGAGAAGGCAATCAGGCTGTCGACACCATCGAGCAGTTCGGTGAACTGGCTATCCGCCATTTCCAGATCAGCGCCGACTATATTTTCGATGTTGTCTTCGGTGCCGCCGCTTAGCACAAAGGCGCTCTCGGCACCTGCGCTATCGACAATGGTCACCTCATTCGCGCCAGTGGGCGTAACACTGATCGGACCAGCGGCAAAGCCGGAGAAATTGAGAGTATCGTCGCCGCCGGAATCGCCCTCGGTCAGGGTCAGGTTAGGCGCCCAGCCATCTTCGATGTAGTAGGTATCATTGCCGGCGCCGCCCAGGATCACGACGTCTGCATTGAGATCTTCAAGATTGGATAGGGTAATAGATTCATTACCAGAACCCAGCTGGATGGTAATTGTGCCGCCCACTCCTGGGTCGGTGAAGATATGCTCCTCAATGGAACCGCTTAGTGACTCAAGCTTAAAATCGTCTGGGTTACTGTCGAAGCTCAGTTTGAAGGAGTCGTCGGTAAGGGATGAAAGATCGAAGGTGATGGTGCCGGTGCCAAGGGTCGGGTTGGTGATCTCGACCGGTTCAAACCCTCTGTACTCGATCAATTCACCATCGACGCTGATAAACCCGGAATCAGGTCCGGTTGGCGTGTATGTCTGCGATGCCCCGCCGCTTACCTCAACCGTATCGAAGCCACCATCACCGCCCTCCAGCAGGTCAACGAAACCGCCAGACTCGAAGGTAAACAGATCCTCGTTACCTGCAGCGCCCTCCAGGGTCTCAACATCGCTGAAGCGAACACCGAACACTTCGCCACTATTCTCGCCATCGATAATCCAGTGCGCATCATTACTCGGGCCGATCAAGCGGTCATCGCCCTGCTCACCGAAAAAAAGCACATCGATGCTCAGCGGCGAGTCCAGGCCGATGGTCAGGCTATCGGACTGGTCGCTGCCGGTAATGCGGACCTCTGAGGTTTCCTGCAGCAGGCGCTCTTCGAGAAGCTCACCATCCTGATCGACGATCTGCAGATATTCGTCGGCATCGTCCAATCTCAGCGTGACATCGGCGGCTAAATCAGAGGCGATAGCAAAGTCGAAGGGAACGAGGTCAGCGGAGAGAAGAAAGCGGGGTTCGAGCGCCTCTACCTGAGGCAGCGCTGGCGAGCCCTGATGTGATTTGCGTTTGAAAAGCCGGGGAACTTTGCGCGGTATCGATTTGCGCGCGAACCAGGATAGCTCGTTGGGCTCGAACACAGGTCGAGCCCCTCCGCGAGAAACATTAGCGGAACTAAATGGGAAAGCCATTGTTTGCCCCCTACCCCACTTGGGTGGAAAAGGGCTTCCAGTCGCGCGGTCAGATACTACTGAGCCTTAACAACATCAATCAAACCTTCGAGCAACTCCAAGCCCTGCAAAATAGGTATCCCTACCGCAAATTCATCCAACGGCTGCGCTGAAACAACAACTACCCGCATCCAATTCGTTTTTGGAACGGTTTTATCACGCCCGCTAATTCCTTTGCATGGGAGTCTATGAAGGGAGGGGTAAAAGTCAAACGCTTGTACGAAAGTGGCTCACTATGTACATGAAACAAAATTGGAAACGACTATTTTCAAAAACCATTTAAAATCCAAATAGATAATCGCTAACCCTGGCGGCACCGAACCTGGAAACCGCTGCCAATGTCACTGCACAGAGACAATTAAGCAAAAGCTAAATCAAATCTTTTCATATTGCATGGACAGATAAAAGCCGGAAGCAGGCTTCTGCTCTGAGATAGAGCGCTGCTGCAGAGAATGCCTGGCGTGGCTGTTTCTGGAGCAAAAAGACTCGATTCACCGATGAGGTGAACACCATGAACCCTATTGGATCGGACATTTCAATTCAATTTACATACAGCGGCGTATATATATATCTCAGGCAAAAAAACATTGAATGCCGCTATTAATAATCTGTTGGCATTCCCATTTTCAGCGACCTAAAACCATGTTTTTACAACCACTCGCTCATAACGTCGCTTTCCCTAAATAAAAACGCAGATGAATCTACTTCTCATCTTTAATATCAGCTGGCCCACCTATTTCTAATGTTTTCCGGTTTAGAACAGCAGAACTCGGCACAGTCTCGAGAAATCATGCGCATACTCACTCAAGGACAGGAGGTTTCTGGTTTAAGCATCACTAATAACGGGTCTCTGATATCACTCCTTAAACCGCCGCACCATCACATCCACAAACGCCTGGGCTGCCGCCGACAGTCGATCCCGTCGCCGGGTCACAATGCCTACGCGCCGGGATACTCTGGGTTCGGTCAGTTCAAGGCAACGGGCCCCCAGTTCTTCCATCTGCTGTTTACACAAACCAGGCACCGCGCCCACACCGAGCCCTGTCGTCACCATGCGACCAACAGTGACCAGCTGGTGCGCCTCAAACGCCACATTGAGGTGCAACCCCCTTTCCGAAAGCTGGTGCTCAATCAATGATCGCAGCCGTGACGGGCGTTGCAGGGTGATAAAGTCGGACTTAAGCAGATCGGTCCAAGTAATAGATCCGTCCCTACCGTAGGGACAATCCGCCGGCAGCACGGCGATAAATTCATCCTCAAACAGCGGCTGAAAGCGCAGGTCCTCGCTGCTGCCCGGATCGAAGGTGATCCCCACTTCGATGCGGTGTTCACGCACCATATCGACCACTCGTTCGGCGATCACATCGTGCACCTCGACATTCACGCCCGGGTAGTCATCCCGATACGCCAGCAACCCGAGAGGCAATAATGATGCGGCGAAGGATGGCATCGCCGCGATGGCGACCTTGCCCCGCTGCAGAGTAAAGCGCTGGTGCAGCTCCTCCTCCAGGTTGTCCCAGTCTGCCAGCAGGCGCTCGCCCCGTTCATACAGCGCCTCCCCTTCCGGAGTCAGCGCTACATTGCGGGTGGTGCGGGTCAGCAAAGGCCCGCCCAGACTCTCTTCCAGCTTTTTGATAGCCAGGCTCAGTGCCGGCTGCGACAGGTGCACCAGCTCGCTCGCCTCGGCAAAGTTCAGCGTTCGAGCCACCGCCAGAAAAGCACGCAGCTGTTTTACCGTCATGGGTCGCCTCGAAGATTGATAACTATTACAAATAAATAAAAATAAAAAACAAAATTAATTTATCAATCTTTCTAACGCAATCTACAGCTCATAACTACTCACACATACAGATAACAACAATAGCGCTGGAGGAAGCCCTATGGCTGGTTTCGACAAGGTGGTGAGCTGCTACGAAGAAGCGATGGCAGGACTCGATAACGGAATGACCCTGATCGCCGGGGGCTTCGGCCTCTGCGGCATCCCGGAAAACCTGATCGCGCAGATCAAACGGATGCGCGTCCGCGATCTGACAGTGGTTTCCAACAACTGCGGAATCGATGGTTTTGGCCTCGGCATCCTTCTGGAAGATCACCAGATCCGCAAGATGATCGCCTCTTACGTCGGCGAAAACGCCCTGTTCGAAAAGCAGCTGCTCGAGGGCGAGCTTGAGGTTGAGCTGACCCCCCAGGGCACCCTGGCCGAGAAGATCCGTGCCGGCGGCGCCGGTATCCCCGCGTTTTACACCGCCACCGGCTACGGTACGCCGGTCGGTGAAGGCAAGGAGGTGCGTGAGTTTAACGGCCGACCACATATTCTTGAGGAATCGATCCGCGGCGACTTCGCCATCGTCAAAGGCTGGAAGGCAGACCGCTACGGCAACGTGGTTTACCGCCACACCGCCCAGAACTTCAACCCGATGGTGGCCACCGCCGGGAAGATCACCGTGGTTGAGGTCGAGGAGATTGTCGAACCCGGCGAGCTGAGCCCCAGCGAGATCCACACTCCCGGTATCTATGTGGATCGTGTGATCCAGGGCAGCTTCGAGAAGCGCATCGAAAAACGCACCCTGCGCACTGCCTGATCTACTTAATCGAATAATAATTTCTCACGAACATGGAGGCTGTTATGGCTCTTTCCCGTGAACAGATGGCTATGCGCGTGGCGCGCGAACTTCAGGATGGTTTCTACGTTAATCTCGGCATCGGCATTCCGACGCTGGTAGCCAATTACGTCCCGGACGGGATGGAGGTGATGCTGCAATCCGAGAACGGGCTTCTCGGCATGGGCGCCTTCCCCACCGAAGAAGAAGTGGATGCCGATATGATCAACGCTGGCAAACAGACGGTGACTACCATCCCCGGCGCGTCGATTTTCTCCTCGGCCGAATCCTTCGGCATGATCCGCGGCGGCCATGTGGATCTGACCGTACTCGGTGCATTTGAAGTGGACGTCAGCGGCAACATCGCTTCCTGGATGATTCCCGGCAAGCTGGTGAAAGGCATGGGCGGCGCCATGGATCTGGTGGCCGGTGCGGATAATATTATCGTCACCATGACCCACGCCTCCAAAAGCGGTGAATCCAAACTACTGGAGAGCTGTAGCCTGCCGCTGACCGGTGCCGGCTGTATCACCAGGGTACTGACCGACCTGGCCTGGCTGGAGGTCGAAGACGGCGCCTTTATCCTCAAGGAGCGCGCGCCCGGCGTCAGCGTTGAAGAGATCCGTGAGAAAACCGCGGGCCGACTGATTGTGCCCGATCATGTGCCTGAGATGCAGTTCTAACCGCTGAGTCTCGCGACACTCTAGGTTCTAGGTTCTAGGTTCTAACTACTGGATAACGGATACCCGGTCAGGACAGGCTCTTGATCGGGTATTTTTCGTGTGCATGTCGACCAGCGCTTCCATCCGCTGCACAGATACAACCCATCGCCACTTAGGATTACCCAAGGCTGCTGAGCTTGTCTAACCTGAACGGGTGCGGTGGTTTTGTAGCCAACTGCTTTTGGCTCGTGTCGAGAGGGCGTCCGATGACAGGCTAACGGGCAACCTCTCTTTGGAAACAGCCGGTGAAGGTGAACGTGCTACAGAGCCCGTTCACAAGGTCTTGATGACCTGCAGCCGGTTCTTTTTCTGCGGGTAACGACCTCGCCAGGCTTTATCAGACTACCCTCAGCCAGCGTTTTCGACATTACAATCCACCTGCATATCAGGTGGATTTGCACCAAATTCCATATTAAGAGAGCTTGTGTAAACCTACCGACGAATGCCGGGATCACACGAATCCTAGTCTTTTTTAGGCCGGTTTCGGCTGCTGCCGAGCAAAGAGACTTGTGCGGACAAGTCCCTTTGCAATCCCAAACCGCCCCTAAGGCTTGGTCGGCTACGCCGACTTCCCTGCGCTTCTCGTCTGAAAGAGCGGGAAAGGAAACTCACCGCTTCGCGGTTCAAACAGCCTTTCCCTTGTTTCTCTTTCAGCCTGCGATGCTCAGCTGCGCCAAAGGGGATGGATTGCTGCGTTCAGATAGCCATGAGGCATAGAGCCCCGTTATCTTTACCGCACAAGAAAGGCATGACCTCGACTAAAGGATCTTAAAAACGACAACTAAAAAGGGCCCTCCTGAAGAGAGCCCTTGGTAGGCATTACTTACTTTTTGTGCTTCTTGTCTTTGTCGTGACCCTGACCCGGGTTGTCATCACCATGCACGCTGCGGTTCTCATGGTCACCCTTGTCGAACTTGCCTGAGCTGCAGTCATCCGACTTCACCTGGACATTGTCACCTTCGAGCTTGATGCAGTCCTTGCTGATCTCCATCTTGTCGGTGGAGATGGTGATTTCGGCCTGCGCCACGGAAAGGGGAAGAAGTGTAGCAGCGGCAATTAAAAGCAATTTATTTTTCATAACGGGCCTGCTTCCAGATCAATGAGTCACTTCAGATACTACTAATTTTCTGAAGACAGGATAGCGATTCCCATTGATTCAGGTCCAGCAAAAGAGCTGCCCGCTAAAGTGCACGACCCGAAAAGGAAAAAGCTGTCTCCAATACCGCACGCTCCACCTCCTCTTTACCCACACCGGCCACCATATAGGGCTTGAGCATGTCGGCATGACGCAGATGCGCATAGCCGTAAAGCGTCGACCACATCGCCACCATCTGCTGTTTCAACTGACCCTCATCGTCGATCCCCAGCAGAGTTTTCACCAGTACGCTGACACGGCTATACACCGCTTCCACCGCCTCTCCCAGCTCGCTGCCGGGCACTGCCTGCGCCATCAGATGAGTATCGAACATCAGCTGGAACAGCAGCGGATAGCCCTCGGCAAACTCAAGGAACGCCTGCCCCACTCCGCTGATGGACAGGCTGCTATCGCTGCTGTTTTCCAGCGGCTCCAGCAGCGTTCCCATCATCACGAAGCCTTCGGTCGCCACCGCCGCTAGGAGTGAATTCCGGTCCGGGAAATGCCGGTACGGTGCGCCCCGGGATACGTTCAGCGTGGTCGCCAGCTCACGCAGGGAGAGCGCTTCCTGCCCCTGCTGGAGAACCACCTCCAAGGCGGTATCGATCAGTGCCTGACGCAGGTTTCCGTGATGGTAGGTATCGGTTTTTTTCATACTTATCCGTTTGACCAACTGAATCCACAATACTAATGTAAGCACTGCTCACATTAAAAAGAATAACATCCATCGATGAGGATAATAATAAGATGCCGTTTCTTAAAAACACCTGGTACGTAGCCGGCTGGGATAACGAAGTCCCCGCTGAAGGCCTGTTCACCCGCACACTTCTCAACACACCGGTGCTGTTTTTTCGTGATGAGAGCGGCAAGGTCCAGGCGATCCACAACCGCTGTCCGCACCGTTTCGCACCGCTTTCCATGGGCCGCCACTGCGGTAACACCGTCCAGTGCGCCTATCACGGCCTGGAGTTCAACGGCAGTGGCGCCTGCAGCAAGAACCCGCACGGCGATGGTAAAATTCCCCGCGCGGCCAAGGTAGAAGCCTATCCGGTCGTGGAAAAGTACAGCCTGATCTGGATCTGGATGGGCGACAAGGAAGCCGCCGACGAAGCGCTGATTCCGGATTTCTCCTGCATGGATCCGGAGCGTTTCTACGTGGCCAAGCGCTACCTGCACGCCAAGGCCAACTACGTGCTGGAGTCTGACAACATTCTGGACCTCTCCCATATCCAGTATCTGCATCCCAGCACCCTGGGCAGCGACCATGTTAACCAGGCGATCACCAGCATTGAGCAGAACGAGAACACCGTCTGGTCATTCCGCCAGACCGTGAACGAAATCATGCCGGACTTCCTCTATGCGGCGATGGGTATTCCCCACGGCACACCGGTGGATCGCTGGACCGATGTACGCTGGGACGCACCGGCCAACATGCTGCTGATGGCCGGCGCTACGCCGACCGGCGCGCCGCGCAGTGATGGCACAGAAACCCCGCTGCCGCACCTGTTCAGCCCGGAAACCGACACCACGACCCACTACTGGTTTGCCTTCCCGATGCCGGTCCAGATGGGTGAACAGGGTGCTACCATCGCCGAGGCGCAGGTCTCCGGCCTGGAGGTACCGTTCAGCACCGAAGACCTGCCGATGCTGGAAGCCCAGCAGAACATGATCGGCGAAAACGAGTTCTGGGATATGAAGCCGATCCTGCTGGTGGGCGATGCCGCCGCGGTGCGTGCGCGCAGGGTTCTGGACAAGATGATCGCAGCGGAACAGAGCAGCGAGTAGAAACGCCCGCTTCGCCCGGCTCCCTGCCAAGCAAGGGAGCTACCCCGCTTCCCTCCCCCAAACGCCGGCTCTGCCGGCGTTCGCATTTCAGGCCCTTACCCAGAACAAGAGTCCAGAGCAAGATTCCAGAGCAAGAGTCGAGGCCAAGAGCCAACTATCGGCAACACGGATACCTAACCTCTTAATTATCGATTAGACGAATCTATAGCTATCCACGTATGTTGATAGTCGCCGAACATGGATGCGGCACAGCCCAAAAAGGCTCTACAACAAGAATCGAATGCTGGAGAACAATAATGAAGCAGCATACACCCAACAGATCTGCCGGCCTGTTCTCCACCAGGACATACCACCCGAGGTCCGCAGTAATGAGTGAATTTTTCCGCCCTGCACGCCTTAATTCGAACCAGGCAGCGCAGGCTTCCCGAGTTTCCTGGGCGCTCCCAACCAGCATGCGCAACACCCTGATGAGCGCATGCCTGGCGCTATCTCTGCTCTCACCTTCCCTGGCACAGGCAACCACGCCGACCGTTCTGCAACAGCCGGCACGGATGACGCCCATCGCTCAACACGCTGTGCTGCTGGGGCTGGCAGAAGCCGGCAAGCGACTGGTCGCCGTGGGCGAACGGGGCGTCATTCTGCTCTCCGACGATAACGGCGATAACTGGCGCCAGGTCAGTGTTCCCGTCAGCGTGACGCTGACCGATGTGCAGTTTGTGGATGACCAGTACGGCTGGGCCATCGGTCATGCCGGCGTGGTGCTGGCGACACAGGATGGCGGTGAGAGCTGGAAGCTAAAGCTGGACGGCAACGAAGCGATCGAGATCGAGCTCAATGCAGCGCAGCGCTCCGATGACGAACAGCGCCTGAGTAACGCTGAACTGCTGGCCCAGGATGGCCCGGACAAACCTTTCCTGTCGCTGCACTTCAGCGACCGCCAGCACGGCATCATCGGCGGCGCCTATGGCCTGGCGTTTCGCACCAGCGATGGCGGCGAAACCTGGAGTTCAATGATCGGTGACCTGCCCAACGACTGGGGCGCACATATCTACGCCATCACCCAAAACGGCGACTCGCTCTATCTGGCCGGTGAACAGGGCCTGTTTATCCGCTCGCTGGATGGCGGCAAGCACTTCGACAAGATCGATGTGGGCTACCCGGGCAGCCTGTTTACACTGCTGACCCCCTCCCCTGCGGAAGTACTCGTCGGCGGCCTGCGCGGCACCGTACTGGAGTCCCGCGATACCGGTTACACCTTCGAGCCGCTCTCCAACCCTATCCCTGTGTCGATCAACGCCGCCCTTGATGGTGATGGTGGCTACCTGTTTGCCAACCAGGGTGGCCATATCCTGCGCCTGCTGGATGACGGACGTCTGATCCCTTTCGCCGATGCACATCAACCGCTGACCGACCTGGTACGCGCCGCCAACGGCAAGCTCGTCGGTATCGGCTTTAACGGCCCCAACGTGCTGGATACCCAACGCAAAGCGGCTGCGGAGTAAGCCCCAATGCAACCAACCGAACAGAATAACAAGATGAAAGATTTCGATACCAAGTCGGGTTCGCTGCTTGAACGCGCGATCTTCAACCACCGCCCGCTGATCATCTCAATCTGCCTGCTGGTCACCGTATTGCTGGGCTGGCAGCTGCAGGGGCTGAACTTCAACTCCAGTTTCGACAAGATGATTCCGGGCAGCCACCCGTTTATCGAGAACTACCGCAAGCATCAGGATGAGCTGGCAGGTCTGGGTAACGCCGTGCGTATCGCCGTGGCCAACAAGTCCGGCGATATCTACGACAAGGAATACCAGGCCACCCTGCGCCAGCTGAACGATGAGATCTACCTGCTGCCCGGTGTCGACCGCGCGCAGATGAAATCGCTGTGGACGCCGTCCACCCGTTGGGTTGGCGTTACCGAGTACGGTCTCGATGGCGGCCCGGTAATCCCCGATGGCTACGACGGCTCCCCCGACAGCCTGGAAGACCTGCGCCGCAACGTGGAGCGCTCCCGTGAGATCGGTCAGCTGGTGGCCTTTGATCAGCGCTCCAGCATCATCTTCGTGCCGCTGCTGGAAACCACTGCAGATGGTACACCGCTGGATTACACCCAGCTCTCCGAACAGCTGGAATCCCTGCGCTCGGCTCATCAGAGCGACAGCATCAGCATCCATATCACCGGCTTTGCCAAGGTGGTGGGTGACCTGATCGACGGCCTGAAACAGATTCTCGCCTTTTTCGCCCTCGCCATCGCGATCACCGGTCTGGTGCTGTTCTGGTACACCCGCTGTATCAAGAGCACCCTGCTGGTGATGCTCTGCTCTCTCACCGCCGTGATCTGGCAGCTGGGCCTGCTGCCGGTGCTGGGTTATGCCCTGGATCCCTACTCCGTGCTTGTGCCTTTCCTGGTGTTCGCCATCGGTATCAGCCACGGCGCCCAGAAGATGAACGGCGTGATGCAGGATATCGGCCGCGGCATGCACCAGCTTGTGGCGGCACGTCAGACCTTCCGCCGTCTTTTTATCGCTGGCCTGACCGCGCTGCTCAGTGACGCGGTGGGCTTTACCGTGCTGATGTTTATCGACATTCCGGTGATTCAGGACCTGGCCGTTACCGCCAGTATCGGTGTGGCGATGCTGATCTTCACCAACCTGGTGCTGCTGCCGGTAATGCTGTCTTACCTTGGAGTCAGCCCCAAAGCTGCGGCGCGCAGTCTGCAGGCGATGCAGGAAGACAAGGAGGGCAGCGCCCGTCACCCGGTTTGGCGTTTCCTCGACCTGTTCACGGCGAAGAAGTGGGCATTTATCTGCATCGGTGTTGCGGCGCTGATGGCGCTGGGCGGCCACTTTATCGGCCAGAATCTGAAGGTGGGCGACCTGGATGCCGGCGCACCTGAGCTGCGAGCGGATTCACGCTACAACCTCGATAACGCCTTTATCACCTCCAACTACGGCGCCAGCAGCGACGTCTTCGCCATCATGGTGGAAACACCGGTAAACGGCTGCTCCCAGTACGAAGCGCTGAAACTGGTAGATGACCTGGACTGGCAGCTGCAATCCCTGCCCGGCGTGGAATCCACCAACTCTCTGGCGATGCTGAACCGCCGCGTACTGGTGGGCCTGTCGGAAGGCAACCCGAGCTGGTACGAGCTGCTCAACAACCAGGCCACACTGAACATGATCACCGCCAGCGCGCCACGTGGTCTGTATAACGATGCCTGCAGCCTGCTGACCCAGTATGCGTACCTGGCCGATCATAAGGCCGACACCCTGACCCGCGTGGTCGACTGGGTAGAGGACTTTGCCGCCGCCAACAACAGCGAAGACGCCACCTTCCTGCTGGCTGCCGGTAACGCCGGTATCGAAGCCGCCACCAATATCGTGGTGGAAGACGCCAACCAGGATATGCTGATCTGGGTTTACTCCGCCGTGATTATCCTCTGCATGATCACCTTCCGTTCCTGGAGAGCGGTGGTCTGTGCGGTGCTGCCGCTGATGCTCACCTCCATCCTCTGCGAAGCACTGATGGTCAGCCTGGATATCGGCCTGAAAGTGGCCACCCTGCCGGTCATCGCCCTGGGTGTGGGCATAGGTGTCGACTATGCGCTCTATGTGATGAGCATCGTGCTGGCCCAGCTGCGCCAGGGCGAGAGCCTGTCCCAGGCGTACTACCGAGCCCTGCTGCTCACCGGCAAGGTGGTGATGCTCACCGGTGTCACCCTGGCGATCGGTGTGGGTACCTGGATCTTCTCGCCGATCAAGTTCCAGGCGGATATGGGTATCCTGCTGGCCTTCATGTTCATCTGGAACATGGTCGGTGCACTGATCCTGCTACCGGCGCTGGCCTACCTGCTGTTTCCGTCGGCACGCAAACAGCCCCAGGAGCTCAAGGCAGAACCGCTGATTGAGCAGAAAACCCTGGAATATATCTAACCATTCCCCTCCAGCCTCACCGAGCGTTGGCCAATATTTACCTTAATCGGATATTGGCCAGCCTTGGTTGACGGCATAATCCCTTGTAAGGTCAATGTATTAGCGCGCTCTGGCGTATCACACAGAGGAACAGGCAATGAGACTCAATAAATTCGACATGAACCTGGTGGTGGTGCTGGATGCCTTGCTGACAGAGCGCAACATCACCCGGGCGGGCGAGCGCCTGTTTTTGAGCCAGTCGGCCACCAGCGGTGCGCTGGCACGCTTGAGAGACTACTTCGACGATCCGCTGCTGGTACAGGTAGGCCGCAAGATGGTGCTGACACCGCTGGCGGAAAGCCTGGTGCAGCCGATCCGCAGCCTGCTGATCCAGGCGCAGACCACGCTGGAAACCCGGCCGGAGATGAACCCGGCGGATATCAGCCGCAAGCTTACCTTCCTGATGTCGGACCACACCTCCACCGTGGTGATGCCGGCCGTGGCCCGGGAGATCAGCAAGCAGGCACCCGGTATCTCACTGGAGATCGCCCCCCCTGGGGACGACCCCTGGGCCGAGCTTGATCAGGGCAAGATCGACTTCCTGCTGATGCCCAACACCTTCCTTAATGACGATCATCCCAAGCTGCAGCTGTTTATCGAAGAGTTTGTCTGCATCTGCAGTGCCGATAACCCCGATATCGGTGACCGCATCAGCCATGAGCAGTACGCAGAAGCGGATCATATCGGCGTGGGCTTCGGTAGCCAGCTGCGCCCCGGTATCGATGCGGTACTGGCAAAAAATGCCGGCGTTGAGCGCAAGGTGGCGATGACCGTCAGCGCCTACAGCCAGCTGCCCCAGTACGTGATCGGCACCGACCGCATCGCCACTGTGCACAAACGTCTGGCGGACTTCTGGGGCGAACTCCTGCCGATCCGCATCGTTCAACCCGAGATCGACTTCCCGAAAATCCCCTGGTCCCTGCAGTGGCACCAATACCGGGATCTGGATCCGGTCATTGGCTGGGTCAGAGACCTGATGCTGGATATTACCGGGGATGAGGTATCGCGGCAGCTGGCGAAGGCAAGTAGCACGGTGAATCAGTCTGAATCCTGAGAGCAGTCTCATCGACCCAGGTGGCAGTATCAGAACAACCATCGACTCATGCAGTTAATGCCATGAATCGCGCTTCTGCCCTGCCAAACTCAATCCGCAAAATCTAAAGAAAGGAACAGTCGCATCTCTCCGTCTGACACGGGCGGAGAGCGGTGCACTATCCCATAGCCCTCATTTTCAAACCAGCCATCCCCTTTCAATAGAGCCACATCCCCCGTACTGATCTGCTCGACCCTGTCCGGTTCAGCCTCCGGGATACGTGGGCCGGCATTTTCCGGTTCCGGTAACCACTGGGTGCCCGCGCCGCTAAAACAGGTAACGAGGCGAGCAGGCAGAAAATCCACGTGAAATTTTGGACACATGGCACGCGTAAGTGTGGCCAGGCGCACACCAATCTGCTTTGGCTCAAACAGGCACTGGTACATCTCCACCAGTTCGCAGATGTTGTCGATCAACTCGTCTTTACCAGCGAAAGCAGGCAATACGCGGTTGAGTTGAGTGGCAGTTTCTTCTCGCATCTCTTCGCCGGTACCGACCAGACAACGGAGGTGAACCTGACGCTTCGATTCAGCGAGTTGAGCCATGTAGTGTTCAACCTCTTTATCAAGGTCGCGTTTCCAGACAGCCAGATTACAGTCGGTCTGGTAAATGTCACCCAGTACCCGGGGTTGGTCACCAATACGTGCCACTCGACCGGGTTGCTCGGTAAAAACCGCGGAGCTTATTGCATTCATTGTTACTCGTGCCGTTATCAGAATTCACAGGATAGGGAAGCCTCCCCGACGATATGTAACGTTATAGTGTAACAATAATTAAAAAGCAGTGTTAAACCTAAAAAACAATCTATCTAGTCCGGGAGATCGGGATCAGAAAGCCATAGCAGGGGTGATGAAGCTGACGGTCATCTGCTGCTTACTCAACTTTCTGCTTTGAAACCACATTTCCTCACTAGGGGGGAAGTCTCCTTCAAAACGAAAAAAGCCGCGCAAAGCGCGGCCAAAAGGATGAACCCAGACAACGAACTAGAGATCATTCCGGACGTCGCACTACCCCCACACGATCGGCGTATTCCATCCAGGCCTTTTTCAGACGCTCCAGCGTTTCCGGCTGGCTGTCCGAGAGGTCATTGGTTTCACCGCGGTCGACACTGAGGTCATATAGTTCCCAGTTCATTTCCTTGGTGCGGCGGTCACGATAGCCCACCAGCTTAAGATCGCCTTCGTGGTAATAGAGGTTACCGAACAGTTCCCCCGCCATTTCACTTTTCGCGCCAGCAGCGTTGGTTTCACCCAGCAGGGCCGGCAGCATGGACTGGCCGGTGATCGGGTGCTTGGCCTGTCCCTTGTAGCTATCCCCCGGTAGCGGTGTGCCACTGAGTTCCAGGAAGGTCGGTGACAGGTCATCCACACGCATACGAGTATTCACCAGGCCAGTGCGGGACATCCCTTCAGGCAGGCGCACGATGGCCGGAACGCTGATGCCACCTTCAAAGCTGGTGATCTTGAACTTGTTCAGCGGGCCGGAGCTGACTTCCGCCCAGCGGATACCGTAATCCACCTGGGAGTTTACCCGGCCCAGGTTATCGAGGCTGTTATCGGTATCCGGTCCGTGGGGATAGAAGCGGGTATGGTTATCACCCGAGGCGCCGTTATCCGACATAAACAGGATCATCGTGTTGTCGTACTGACCGCTCTCTTTCAGATAATCGATCACCCGGCCCACGTTATCGTCCAGGTTATCCACCATGGCGGCGTAGACCTCCATCAGGCGGGCCTGGTATTGGCGCTGCTCCTCATCCAGCTGCTCCCACTGCGGCAGCTTGGGGTTATCCGGAATACGGTTGGCCGGCTGCATATCCTCAGGGTAGAGACCCAGTTCTTTCATCCGCTCTATGCGGGCATCACGCACCTCGGCATAACCGCCGTCATAAACGCCCTTGTACTTGTCCAGATAGGCATCCGGCGCCTGCAGCGGCCAGTGCGGCGAGGTGTAAGCGGCGTAAGCGAAGAACGGCTTGCCGCTGCCCTCGTTGGCCTTGAGATAATCGATCAGTTTGTCGGTGTAGAAATCGCTGGAATAGAAATCATCCGGCAGTTCCACCGCTTCGCCGTTTTCACGGTAGGTGACCTTATCAAGCTTGGAAGGATTGACCGTATTCGGTTTGAAGTGGACAGCGCCGCCCTCAAACAGCGCGAAGGAACGCTCAAAACCGCGGGCATCGGGGCCCTGATCCGCGCCCATCCCCAGGTGCCATTTACCCACCATATTGGTGCTGTAGCCCGCATCCTGAAGCAGTTCAGCCAGGGAGTGCGCCTTATCGTTCAGGTAGCCCTCATAACCGGGTTTGCCTTGATGGAAAGGCTCGTGGGGCAGCGCCTCCGCCATGGTGCCAAGACCGGCCAGGTGGTTGTCAGTGCCGGACATCAGCATGGAGCGTGTCGGCGAGCAGCTCGCTGCTGCGTACATGTTAGTCAGCTTGAGCCCTTCATCGGCGAGTCTATCGAGGCTCGGCGTTTCGATCTCGCCGCCAAAGCTACCCAGGTCCGAATAGCCCAGGTCATCGGCCAGGATCAGCAGAATATTCGGCTTTTCCGTGGCAGCCTGAGCGTTGAGAGAACCGGCCATCGCCAGCGCGAACATGGCCCCCACTAAAGGTTTAACTGTCATTTAATCTCTACTCCATCTTGTTCTTATTAGGTCGCTGCCGGAACCGGTGCCCGGAATCGAATCAGCGTTACGCACAGCACTGCCACCAGCAGCTGCGCCAGCCCTACCGCCATCAGGGCACTGGTCAGTGCTACACCGAAGCCGCCCGTCATCGCCAGTACAACGAGGGGGCTGGCAAATTCACCACCAAAAAGCGTTGCGGTGAAGCCACCGGCGGCGCGCCCACGCTGCCTGAGTTCAACCTGCGACATGATGCGGGTAATCAGTGTCGGCAGCATAAGGCCGACACCCAGCCCGTTGATCAGCACCGCCAAGGTTACCAGCATATGGGTCTGAGCGAACGCCATCAGGATGCCGCCGGCACCGGCCAGGCTGAACCCGAGCATCAGCAGCGAGCCGCTGGAACGGCTGGATATCAGCCGGAACCCCAGCGCGCCGAGCAACACACCCAGCTGGTTGGCGCCCATGGTCATACCGATATCCTGGGGCGCGTCGATCTGCAACTGAGTCAGCAGGAAACCGGCCTGCACCGGCACGATAAACAGGCTGATACCGGCCAGGAACGAGAGCAGGTAGAGCGGCGCCAGCCCGCCCCAGGGAAAGGTTTCGTCCTGCCCTGCTGCCGCCTGGGCGTGATGCTTGACCGGCTCCCAGAGCAGCCAGGCCATCAGCGGCAGGAAGATAAAGCCCGCTGCGTAAAGTACAAACGGCGTACGCCAGCCCTGTTCGCCCAGCACGCCGCCCACAGAGATAAACACCGCTGCAGACAGCGAAGTGACCACCGCCTGCAGGGCAAAAAGTTTTTCGCGACGTTTGCCGCCGTAGTAATCACCGATCAGCGTGGTGCAGCAAGTCATGATGCCGGCTTCGGCAAAGCCAAGACCTGCACGACTAATCACGATGCCGACCAGAGAATCGAGCCAAAACGGCATCAGGCCGAAGATGCTGTAAACGATCATCGACACCAGCAGCAGACGGCGACGACCGAAGCGATCAGCAACCAACCCGGCAAAGGGCGCGGTCAGAGCAATCACCAGCGCGGGAATGGTCAGAGCGATGGGGACCAGCGCTTCCAGGCCCGGAGTACCGACAAAGTGGCTCTGCATCCGTGGCAGTACCGGAGCGATCAGCACCGCGCCTAGCACCGGCAGACAGCTACCCAGCAGCAGTAACAGGGATTGCGGCAAGCCCGCCTGACGTTCAGTGTTCATGAGACTCTCCTTCGGCAACCACCCGGTCGTGAAAACCGACCTGGGCCCGATATCCGGCGCCGAAAAAATGGCCCACGAAGCAGCGTTCGAGGGCCGTCAAGGGAAGGGGGATAGATCTTGCAATCGGGCGGTTATAGCGCTTGTTTAGCCTGCGCTAAAACCGCCCTTCTACTCCGGTTTAACGTACGCCCCGGCCAGCCATAATGGCGGGGTTGAACTCGGTCGGGCTGTGACGATCCACCAGTCGATAGGTGTGGTCATCGCCGACGTAGTAGTTCTGTACGAACCAGGACTTGGAGGTCAGATCGTAGAAGCCACTGGTCATCGGGATAGTGCCCGGCGCTTTCGGAATCACCGCATTCAGCGCCCAGAGAGTCTTGGCCAGCTCGCCCTGCGCGTCCCAGCGGTCAGCCAGGGTTGCAGACCAGGTATCTTCATCGATGTAGTAGCGTGAGCGCGGCAGCTGGTGGCGTTCGCCCTCTTTCAGGTTTGCCTCGACTACCCAGACACGGTGCATCTCCCAACGCACGTGATCCGGATTCAGGTGGTGCTTGTCAAACAGCGCCTCCGGGCCATCCAGGTGCTGGATGCCGTTGTTGTTGTAAGGGATCAGCATCTCCTGCTTGCCCACCAGCTTCCAGTCGAAACGGTCGAGACGGCCAGAGAACACGGTCAGTTCGTCGAAGGACATTACCCCTGCGGTGGCCGGTGTCGGCGTGTCGCAGCAGGCGTTCGGCAGCTTACGTACGCGGCGCTGACCGGTCAGGTAGACGTGGGACTGGCTCTTTTGCGGGTCCACGTTATTGCGCCCCATGATCTGCTCGCCGGCACGGATCGGCGGGCCGATGTTCTTCAGACGGAACAGCCAACGGTCACCATCCTTATCGAACTCTTCCACGGAGCTCTCACGATCGTAAAACGGCATCTGCATCACCGATTCACCATCAGTGGTCATCACCGGCTGGCCATCAGCGGTGATCAGGTAGTGACGAAAGATCATATCCGCCGCGAAGCCACGCCAGAACATCAGGTGGTTCCACATCACCTCGACACCGGCCTGCGGAATCGGGAAAGGCGTACCGGCGAAGGCACCTTTGACTACAGGTGCACCGTTAACATCTTCCACCGTCGCGCGAGTGGCATTAGCAGCCGTGTTCTCGTAGACCCAGTCCGGTGCCTTGGCGGTACGGTGACTCGGGTACACATCTATCCGGTAAGTATCCGGATAGAGCTCAAACATCCGCTTGGTGCCTTCGGTCAGCTTGTCAGCGTACTCGGCCAAATTGGCGGCAGTAATGCTGTACAGCGGCTTTTCGTCAGTGAACAGGTTTGGAATATCCTGCTCAGTTTCCGACGCATCCTTGGGGGTATAGCCACCGGTCCAGGCGGGGATCAGGCCATCGGCGCTGGCGGCCATCTCGGCGCCCAGCGGGGTCAGGGTATCGCCAAGCTTGGCCGCTTCTTCGGCACTGACACCGGCCATACTCAGTTGGGCACTCAGGGAACAGGCGCCGATGATGGCGACACTCAAGGCTTTGAGTTTATTTGTAGTTATCATGCTCAAGTCCTCTTAGAAGGTGGTCTTGACGAAGAATGAAATGAAGTCACGGTCAGCACGCGACTGGTCGAAGGTCAGCTCCTGCACTTCGTCACGCGCGGCTTTTTCGCTACCGTAATAGTGGGTGTACTGCAGACCCATCTGGATATCGTTCAGGTAGGTGGCGTTAACACCCAGGCTGATATCACCGCCCTCATCGACACCAAAGTTACTCAACACAGCAGACTTGCCCCTCGGGAAGTAACTGATACCCACCGGTACGCTGATATCCCAGCCCGGGAACGCCTGACGATAGGTGGGGGTATACACAACCTTCAGACCCCAGGCGTCACGTTCTGCCTTGGAATCCAGCATTTCGGGGTTATCGGTGATACTCAACAGACGGTGCCAAGCTACCTCACCGACCAGACTCGCTTCCTTGGAGATGAAAGACGGGCCCAGTGACGCCAGCATGTTCAGGTTGACATGGGCTGTGCGGCCAACGGCGTGTAGCGGATCATCCACATAGTCGGATGGACGACTGCTATCGTGGAGCTCCACCGCATTGGATACCAGCGGCATGTTCCAACGCAGCGAACCCTCACCGGCGATATTGACGTTGCCTACCGTGGTAATGAAGCTGGCACCTACGGTTTTGATATCCTCCTGATAGAGCCAGGCGTAGTTGCCCAGATCACCCACGGCGTAGTTGGCGCCGTATTCGTAGAGGGTCGGCGTACGTGCGTGGGTCTGCATGGCGTAGAAGCCGTAGTCGGTGAATTCACCGGCATAGCGCAGCTGGATACCGCCCTGGCCTGAGTCACCCGCTTCCGCATCGCTGACGCGAGGAATACGCCCCAGGGGACCGGCGACGATGTTTTCGGAGCCATCGCCAATAATATCAGCGGTGGAGAAGTAGCTACCTGAACCCGGCAGACGGGTTTCTTCCCACTCCAGCTGGTAGAAGGCGCCGAGAGTCAGGTCATCGGTCAACTGAAAGGTGCTGGAGAGCTGGTTAACCGGGCGGATCAACTCCTTGAACTGGGTATTCGGTACAGAGAGCGCCTTGACTACATCCACCGGCGCCATGGCACCGGCGATGGCGTTCGCACCGAAGAACAGGCTCTCACCCCAGACCAGGCCGTGCTGGCCGGCGCGTACCGACAGCGCACGATCGCCGATCAGGCCGTTCCAATAAACAAAGGCGTCCAGCAGTTCGATATCGCCACCGTGCAGATCCTGAGTCGCTTTGGTGAACTCGTTGTATGGAACCGAGGTAGCGTTGGGTGTATCAAGGAATGGAGGAATCGCAGAGCCTACGCCGCGATCCGTCTTCTTGTGGTAAACATCGTCATACCAGGCAGCGCCACTGATACGCGCCCCGAAGTCTTTATAACCGATGTCCAGCTCTGACAGGATATCGACACGATTGGAGATCAACCCTTTATCAAAGTTCAGATCACCATCGTTACCGTTCAACCCGCCGGTTCCGTAGATCAACTCCTCGCTCTGATCCTGCAGACGAAACGCTGTGCTGTACTTCACGGTGTTATCCCACCGCAGGTACACATCCCTGTTACCCGTATCGATCTCAAATGCCTGGGCGACCGGTACCCCCAGTACCAGAGCCGCTGCCAGTGTCAGCCGGAACGGCGCAACTGGCCGGAAAACCGCCTTTTTATTGGTCATGAGAACTGAGCCCCTGTTGTTTTTTTTAATGGGAAATCGCCGCAGTGTGCTCAACGCTCCCGATCACCCGGGATTTGCCGCGTCTGCCACCTGTGCTTGTTGGCGATGGGGAAGAGGTTCTCTCCAAACGAGGCATCTGACCAATCGTTTATAAAAATGGAAACTATCGGTTTTACGGGTAGTAACACCTACTTTTCATATCCACACAATCGATGGCTTACATGTTTATAAACGATTTATTGGATTGTGACCGGATTGCATAGATTTATAGCGTCTCGAAAAACGTCCCGGGCGGTAGCGGTTTTACCCTGAGGTTTCGCCGCTGCGCCCAAGATAATCATAAAAAAGGGAAACCAATGGACGCTATCCAACTGCATATCTGCGACTCCCGCTGTCCTCCCTCCTGTTCGCTGGCGAACAAGGCGCAACAAGCGGTTAACCAGCGATCCCGGGCGGTTCAGGTGATCGATCTGCACTGCCACGTATTTGTACCCGATGTAGAAAGGCTGACTGCTCAGGAAGCGCAGCGGCGTCAGGAAAACGCCCGCATGCGGCTGACCACCGGCGAAGCCTCATCCCAATACAACGATGAGCGGATGCTGCCCGACATCGCCGGCAAGCTGGTGGACCCAGGCGCCCGGCTGGAAGATATGGAACGCCTGGGGATCGACCTGCAGGTGATCAGCCCATCCCCGAGCCACTACTGTTACTGGGCGGATGAAGCACTGGCCACAGCGCTGGTGGATGTACAGAACAACGCGATCCTGTCGCTGATCGACCAGCATCCTGAGAAGTTCAGCGGCTTCTGTGCGCTCTCGTTACAACATCCGGAGCTGGCCGTTGCCCAGCTGGAAACAGCGGTCAAAAACGGCTTTCGTGGCGCGGAGATCTCCACCCACGTGGAAGGTACCCCGCTTAGCTCCCCGGCTTTGGAACCGCTCTGGGCCTGCGCGGAAAAACTCGGCGCGGTGATATTTATCCACCCCTTTGGCGCCGACCTGGGCGATCGTCTGGACACCCATTACCTGTCCAACGTGATCGGCCAACCGCTGGAAACCACCATTGCGCTGTCACAGCTGATCTTCGGCGGTGTATTCGACCGCTATCCGAATCTGAAGATACTGGCGGCCCACAGCGGCGGTTATCTCCCCTTCTACCCGGAACGCAGCAACCACGGCCACCGCGTGCGCCCGGAAGCACAGACGATGAAGCATGCACCCAGCGAATACCTGCGTCGCATCTGGTTCGACACCCTGGTCTACACCCCGGAAGCGGTGCAGGCGCTGATCAATTCGGTGGGCGTTGATCAGGTGGTTGTGGGGACGGATTACCCGTTCGATATGGGCGCCTATGATATTCACGCCCTGGTGAATGAGCTGACGGAACTCAGCCCTGAGGAGCGGGAGAAGATTCTCTCAAACAACGCCAAACGACTGCTTGGGATTTAATAGAGAACAGACTTTAATAGGGACAGGAGTTTAAAAGAGATAGGGGCCAAGGCGTCACCGCCCAGGCCCCTGGCTGATCAGAGCGCTTTACAGCGATTTCGCATCACACCAATTCCGCTGATCTCCCCTTCCAGGCAATCGCCATCCCGCAGGAAACGACCATAGTGACTGCCATTACCGGACGGAGAGCCGGTAATCAGGATATCGCCCGGTAGCAGGCGGATACGGGAACTCAGATAAGCGATCAGCTTCGCCACCGGGAAGATCATGTCCGAGCAGCCCTCATCCTGCATCACCTCGCCATTCAGGCTCAGTTTGACATGCAGCTGCTGTGGATCGCCGATCTGCGATGCCGGTACCAGGAACGGCCCCATGGGATTGTAGGTCGGTAGCCCTTTGCCCATCACCCAGTCGGTACCTATCGCTTTCATATCGGTACGGTGGATCAGCTCGCGGTTGGATATGTCGTTAATGATGGTGTAACCGGCCACGTAGTCGAGCGCTTCGGCTTCGCTAACCCGGAAGGTCTCCTTCCCGATCACAACCGCCAGCTCCAGCTCCCAGTCCGGCTGTTCCACGTCAGGCTGCAGCAGGATGTCATCGTAAGGCCCGCAGATAGATCCCACAGGCTGAGTAAAGACGTAAGGCTCGCCGTGTTTGACCCGCTCGTCCATCGCCTGCTCAGCGGCGCGGCGGGTCTCCTCTTTCGACAGATTCTGCAGCCCCGGGTCCCGCCCCTGATCCACGATCAGATCGATGACATGCTTGCGGTAATTGGCGCCGGCGCAGAAAAACTGGCGAGGGTTTTCGATCGGCGCATGCACCCGCAGGTGGGCCAGGGAAACCCAGGGAAGATTGGGCGTGACGCTGTTTAGATCGGCCTGCAGATCCTGCACGACAGCGTCCAGCGCAGGCTGGTTCTGATCCCAGTGATCCAGCATTTCAAGCATGGATGACACCGCATAAAGCGGCTTGCCCAGATTACGGCAGAGCGGAAGCAGCGCCTGAAGGGCGAGCGCAGAGTCGCCCATAACAATGCCGGGGAAAGCAGGCGCACCCGCCACTGAAAACGTGCCGAGCGCGTACTTTAGTGGTAAAGAGTCATCTAGAGGTAAAGAGCCATCCAGAGACAGAGAGTAATCTTGAGACAAAGGAACAGCCTTCTTTATTATGTTGTCTATTTGGCTCTTGGCCGGCTATATCATTTCGCCAGCCAACAGATAGAAGCCTCAACAGTAATCCGGTTCTCGGCACATGCCAAGTGCAATTCCCAGTATCACAGTCGGGATTAGTGTTCAGACCACCTGGCGATACAAAGCGCGACTGATCAGACTTTGAATATCCCCATCATGTTTGAAACCCACCGCAAGAGCTGCGCTGGAGTCCAGCATAGGGAAGCGACCAAATACCTTTTCCAGAGCCGCATCGGGCTGGTATTCAACGCTTTCAGCGCGGTCCTGGCCAAAGCGTTCAGCGAGCCCTGCTACCACTTCACCAACCGTCAGTCTGAGTACCGGCAGGGTGTAATCGCAGCGCTGTTCCCACGCTGGATCGCGATCGGTCGCGGCATGAATCAGATTATCCACACAGCAACCCACCGACATCCACCAGGCCACCGCATCCGGCGATACCGGGCAAACCATCGGCTCAGCGGCAGACAGTTTCCAGAACAGGTCGCTCATAAATGCCGAGCGCAGACCAGAAGGTTGTGGCGGCCGGGCAACGATTCCGGGCAGGCGCAGGATACGGGCATCGATCCAGCCACGCCGGTGATAATCCTTTACCAACACCTCGGCGGCGAGCTTCTGCGCACCATAACTCAATAGGGGATTCATGGTTGAGTCATCGGTCACCGGATCCGGCATCGGCGCGCCATACACGGCGATGGAGCTGGAGAACAGAAACAGCGGGCGCTGCCTCTGCGACAGATCTTGCGACTGCGCTTGGGACTGTTCTTGGGACTGTTCTTCGGACTGAAGCCGCGCCAGCTCCAGCATCGCCAGCGTAGCGCGCAGGTTCACATCCAGCCCCAGCTCGTAGTTATCTTCGGCGGCGCCGCCTGGGATACTGGCCAGGTGATAGATAACCTCCGGCCTGCCGGCGAACGCCTGCTCCAGCACCCCGGTATCGACAATACTGCCGCTGACCGCAGTTATGCGCGGGTCATCCGGTAAACCATCGACCATGCAGTCCACAACGGTTAACTGCTCAATCGCAGGATCTGTCAGTAGACGCTGCACCAGTGCCCGGCCGACAAAGCCGTTACCGCCGGTGACCAGCACCTTCATCTTTTGCTATCCGCCTGCACAAAGCGATGATCGATGGCGCCGAAGATCGACTGGCCGTCGCGGCCAAACATCTCGAAACGCAGTCTTTCACCGAAATGAAGGAAATCGGTCTTCGGCTCACCGCACTCGATCACATCGATAGCGCGGCGCTCGGCGAGGCAAGCTGAGCCCACCTTGTTGTACTTCTCATTGGAGAAGGTACCGCTACCAAGCACCATGCCGGCGCGCAGGTTGCGGTTGTAGCACAGGTGCGCAATCAGCTCGCCAAAGCTGAAGTCCATCTCGCCACCATTAGGATTGCCGAACCACTCGCCATTACGCGATACGTTCATATCCAGATGCACGCGCCCCTCTTTCCAGTCCTCACCCAGCTCATCCGGCGTGACAGCAACCGGGCCGAACACGGTGGCCGGTTTGGCCAGCAGAAAACCGAACCCGAGCTGGATCTCCTTGAACAGATGGGCACGCATACTGACATCGTTCATCAACACCAGCAGACGGACCTTGCTTTCCGCTTCCGCCGGCGTGACGCCCATGGGGGTATCATCGAGGATGACCGCGACCTCGCCCTCAAAATCACCGTTATCCGCCTCTGACGGGAACGGGTAATCCTCGCAGGGGCCACGGAAATCGTCGCCCTGGCGCTGAATCATGATCGGTCGGTTATCTTCGTTCTTAATGGTCAGATTGAACGCCTGCTCCATGATGTTGCCATGATTGAGGAAGGCCGAACCATCGACGAACTGATGAGTGCGCGGCAGCGGTGCCATCACCTGGGCCGGGTCGAAAAACAGTGTCTCACTGAGCTCGCCGTTATTAAGCTGGGCATACTGCTGCTGCAGACCGGGCTCAAAATCGGACCAGTTTTCCAGTAACTGCTGCATGGTGTTAACGCCCTGCGCCTTGACCGCACGGCTCAGATCACGGGAGACGACCAGCAGCTGTCCATCACGGCTGCCGTCATTAAGAGTGGCCAGTTTCATCCTTTATATCCCTCTTTTAATACTTTTTATTCTGTGCCCGGCCTAGCGGGCTTCGAGTGCTTCGGCCAGCGCCGGATCATAGCGGCCATCGACCAGGATAAAGGCGATGCGGCAGGGCTTGCCGGAGCGGTTGGCCCAGGCATGATTGGTACCGCGCTGCACCACGACGCTGCCCGGTTTTAAAGTGACCTCGCCCCTGTCGAGCACCAGCACCAGTTCGCCCTCCAGCAAGATGCCGTAATCCACCGTTTCGGTACGGTGCATCAGCGGATGGGGTGAATCGGCCTTCACGGTAGAAGCCTCGACCTCACCGATCTGGCTGAACGCCGCATCCATCGCCTCGGCGCCGCGGGCGAGAAACTCTTCGCTGTCCGGCGGAATATCGACGATGCGGATACGGGTGCCCGATGCCGGTGGCGACAGCTGCAGATCGCCCAGGGTGGGATCTTCACCGTTATCCACGATGGCCGGTGTCGCACCGGTGGCCCATATTTCATGAAAAATCGTGCCCGGTATCGATTCGATCTCGACCACCTTGGGCGGTGCGCCCTCGCTGGCAACCACGGCATTGCCCTCGGCATCATGGCCGGTGACTACTCGATGAATCGGCGGAAAGCTCATGCCTTTCTCCCTGCTCTATTCACTCTTCGTCAAAAATCGCCACGGCACGGGTCCAGCCAGCGGAGGCACCACGAATCTTGTGAGGGAAGCAGCTGATCATAAAGCCGGTAGCCGGCAGGGCTTCCAGGTTATGCAGCTTTTCCAGGTGGCAGTAGCCGATATCACGGCCGGCCTTATGCCCTTCCCAGATCAGGCTTTTGTCACCGGTTTCGCGGATACGCTCGGCGGTGTAGCTGAACGGGGCATCCCAGCTCCAGGCATCGGTGCCGGTCAGGCGCACACCGCGTTCGAGCAGGTACATGGTCGCTTCATAGCCCATACCACAGCCGGCGTTCACGTAGTCGTTATTGCCGTAGCGGGAGCCGGCGCGGGTGTTCACCACCACGATATCCAGCGGCTGCAGTTCATGCCCGATCCGCTTGAGCTCCTCTTCAACCTCTTTGGCCGTTACCACGTGACCATCCGGCAGGTGACGGAAGTCGAGCTTTACGCCCTGCTGAAAGCACCATTCCAGCGGCACCTGGTCGATGGTCATGGAGGGCTTTTTCTCACCCAGTTTGGCGTCCTGGGTGGAGTGAAAATGGTAAGGCGCATCCAGATGAGTGCCACTATGCGTGGTGCAGGTGACCCATTCAGCAGCGGCCGCCTCACCATCGGGGAAATCTTCCGGCGTGGTACCCGGCAGCATCTGCACAAACTCATGCACGGTTTCGTCATGGGTCTGGTAGGTAATTTTCGGCGCCAGCGGCGGTGGATCGGAGAGAACATCGTTTTCCAGAAAGATCGACAGATCGACGAAACGACGCTTGGGATTGATCGCCATTGTTTGTCTCCTAAAAACTGTGGGGAGCAACGCCCGGAGGAAGCCGGGCGTTAAACCGAAGCTGAGCTGACCTCAGATCGGCTGTGCCAGCGTGGCCATGGACTCACGCATGATGCTCGCGTGCTCGTCACGGCTGCCGCCGCTCTTCTCGATCTCGCACAGCGCGGCGGAGTTCTCGATCACCATGCGGCAACGCTCCCAGCGGCGCGCTTCGAACGCCTTGAGACCGGTCTCGATATCGGCGCTTTTATCCAGCTCTTCGGCCAGCACCATGGCGCTCTCGATACCTATGCCGGCACCGGAGGCCAGATGCGGTGTGGTGGCGTGGGCGGCATCGCCGATCATCACGATGCGACCGGTGTGCCAGGGTAGCGGCACCAGCAGATTAGCCAGCGGACGGTAGTCCACGTTGGCATCCGGTTTGTCCAGCTCGTTGGCCAGCTCCTGCAGCATCGGCGCAGGGAATTCACGCACCAGAGCAGCCAGCACTTCGGCTTGTTTTTCCGGTTCCACGCGATCATCGATGGCGCGATCTTCGGTCAGAAACATGTACATATGGGTTTCGGAGATCGGGTTTACGCCGACCTTGGTGCGGCCCATCCACATGCGCGGACGCACCACGTCGGCCGGTCGCGGCAGCACGGCACGCCAGACGCTCTGATGAATCGGTTTGGGCTGAGGCGCATCGGGAAAATAGGTTTTACGCACACTGGAGTGGACGCCATCGGCAGCCACCACCAGGTCATATTCGGCTTCAGTGCCATCGGTAAACTGGACGCGAGCGCCGTTTCCTGTCTGGGTAATCTCGCTGTAGCTCAGCCCCAGGCGTACGTTGGTGCCCACTTCCAGACACTTGTCCGCCAGGATCTTGGCCAGCGCCGGGCGCAGAATCCCGCCACCGCCCGGCAGTTCACGCTCATGCACCGGCGGACGTGTGGGCAGCTGCACGACAAACTCGCCGGTGGCGGCGAACACGTCGAAATTTTCGCTGACGTAGCCATGTTCCTCGAACTGTTCGTAGACTCCCAGTTCGTCGAGCGCACGCAGCGACGGGCCATTAATGGAGATACCTGCGCCTTCCGGGCGCCATTTTTCGTCGATCTCTACCAGATCAACCTCAACACCGGCCTTGCGAAAAGAGATCGCCGCCGACATGCCGGAAAATCCGCCCCCAATCACGAGGACCTTGTTCAAACCCGCTGCCATGATGACACTCCTGTTGTTCTTATCTTTGTTTTATTCGGTCAGGTAGACGTTTCCATCCCGGTCCTGCGACAGGGGCACCGCTGTCAGGGAAGCCCCCTGGCAGGGCCCATCAATACAGAGACCGGATTCAATATCGAATTGCGCGCCGTGGGCGAAGCAGACGATCAGCGAACTCTCTTTATTGAGGTACGCGTGCCTGCGCCAGGCCATGGGAGCGCCGGGCTGGTGGGGGCAGCTGTTGCGATAGGCGTACAGGACGCCTTCGCGATGCACGACAAACAGCTCGTCCTGACCGTCCCCATCCAGATCGAAGCCTTTCGACTCCCCTTCCGGCAACTCGTCGATAGCGCACAACCGCTGAGGGTTGCGGGACAAGTTACTTGCCTCCGCCCGGCCCCGGAATCCACTTCTCGCGATACTGGAACAGGAACGCCTGGGAGATCTCTGCACTGATCGGAATTTCACGGGCAACCCACTGCTCGTCGTGCAGGTCCATATCCGCGTCCATCTCCATGCGGGCACCGAACGGGCTGTTGAAATACCAGAACCAGTTGGAGCCCATCTGGTGACGGCCCGGGCCCCAGAACGACTGGTAGCCCTTTTCGACCATGCGGCTGCCGGCGAGCATCACCTCGGTGGGGCCACCGAAGTGGAAGGTGAAGTGCTCAAGACCACGCATGAACTCGGGTGCCTGGATCATGAACAGGGTGTGATGATCCTGGGTGCCGCCCGGTTGCATGAACGGACCAGCGCCCACCAGACGATCAGTGACGCGGAAACCAAGACGATCACGGTAGAAGGCTTCGGCCTTGTCGCCATCGGGCACGAAGTAAACCAGGTGAGACAGAGAGCGCGGAGTAATTTTTACGCTGGGGTCTACGCCTAGCTCGTTCAACTCACGTTTTGGCGCGTTGCTGCCCGGTGAGTGAACCACTTCGGCAGGCGCTTCATAGTCCCGGCGGATGGTGAGCTGAAAACCAAGGGTGAAGCCCATATCATCTACGGATTCGATAGACCCATCCACCAAACGGCTCACTTCGCGATCTTTACCAAGCTCCTCGGCAATCGCGTTCAGAGTAGCTTCGTCTGCCACGCCGTAGAGTGTCTTGCGCAGCTGACAGCCATTGCCCATATCGGCAGGCAGGCTTGTATCGTCTTTAGCAGCGATAACGATGGCCGTGCCATCCATCGCTTCAAAGCGGCCATCACCGACCGGAGTCAGGCCATAATCGGTCAGGTATTGGGTGCAGGCTTCCAGGTCATCGACCCCAAAAAGCAGCGCGTCCGGTCCTATAATTTTCATACTTGATCCTCGTTATTATTCTTAGATGCTGGTCGACTTATGCGGTGTGACCACCCAGCTTTTCGGCGACCCAGTCTACGATATATGCACCGCTGTTAGCGGAGTTATCGAAGCTGCCGTGCTGAATACCGCCTTCCCGCTTGGTGAATACCTTCAACTCACGGTCGGGACTGTTCACCAGCTGATCGTAGGTACGCTGGGCATACTCCAGCGGAATCTGTGAATCCTTTTCACCGTGAGTCACCAGGAACGGCACCCGGATGTTCTCTACGACGCCATCCAGATGCACTTTTTCGGCGATCTGCATAAATTCATCGATATCCTTGGCGCCCCAGACCCAGCAGACGTGTTCCCAGTAATGCGGCACCGGGAAATCGCCCTCACGCTTGAGACGTGCCTTCTGCACGGCGCGCCAGTCGTGGTTTGCACCCCAGACAACACCGCAGGCAAAGCGCGGCTCATAGGCCACGGCACGCGGGCAGTAGTAACCGCCTAAAGAGACGCCTTCCATACCGATCCGCTTGGAATCGACTTCTGGATGCTGCTCCAGCCAATCCACCACCTGGGAGGCCCAGTGCTCGGCGTTGTAGATCGCTTTCAGCCCCTGCAGGCGCAGTGCCTCGCCGGTACCCGGCTGATCGATAATCAGAGAGGACACACCACGCTTGGCCAGCCAGCCCGGCATGCCAACGAAGTACTTCATCTCCTTGGTGGAATCGAGGCCGTTAACCTGCACCAACAGCGGCGCCTCGCCTTCAACACCTTCTGCCCGGACGTAAAGGCCGGTCAAAAAAGAATCACCGTAGGGAATCTCGACCCGAATGCAGTTATCTTTCGCCAGGTCGATACCACGCAAGAAGCTATCCAGAAAACGCTGGTAAAGCGCCTCGCGGCCTTCAGAGCCATGCCCCTGCAGACGCTCGGCGGTGATGTAGTAGTTGGAAGCGCGCTTATATTTGTCACCGGCGGAGATCATCCTGCCGCGCTCTTCATCCTCTCTGGCAAGCTCACAGAGCTTGTCAGCCATCTTTTCCCAGCTTTCCCGGAATGCCCGTGTACCTTCGGCATCCTGCTGCTTGGCGGCTTCCTGAAGCGGGCCGCACATCTCTTCGATTTCACCGATTCTGGCGCCCATCTCGATAGAGAGATCTACCGACAGGTTCCAGACATAATTGGTTGGAAAGTATTTGAACACCGCAACTACCCCGATAGCTATTATCTAAACGTCGCCCTTGAGAACGAGTGACTTTGCGACTTTCACAGGCTACTCGGCGCGCTAACATCGTAAAAATCGTTTGACCGGATGACATATATCGATTTTGCAGATACCTAACCGACATGCAGCCAGGCACTGGCTGAGGCGAGGCATAGGTGAAGGGAAGGTGAGGCAAAGGTGAAGGAAAGATAAAGAGAGGAAGCGAGATTGCTGCTGACAGCCTTAGCCGCCAGCAGCATTTACAAAGGTCATGGCAGCGAATGAGCCGCGACTTTATAGGGAAGAAGCATCGGAGGCTGCTGCAGTAATCGCTTCGAAACTGATCGGCTTATCGGCTCTGGCACTTTGATGTGAGGCGAGCTGCTCCAGCACCCTGCGGTGTTTATCTGACAGTTTGATCTGTGGGCGCGCCGTTTCAATCTGCGTAATCGCATCATCCACGCTCGTCCCGGGTCGATAGCACAGCAACCAGGCAGCAACGGCCATGGCGCTGCGCGAGACCCCCAGAGCACAACACACCAGTATCGGGCCCGACTGGCGATACCTTTCAATATGATCGGCAGCACGAAGACACTGATCGGTGCTGGGCACCGTTAGATCCAACACCGGTACCGAGCAATAGTGGGCGGGCTTAGCTTTACGCAACACCCCTAGCGGCAGCTCCGCACAGAGATCGACAATGCCGCAGTAGCGCCCTGCTTCCCGGCCTGAGGGCAGCCGTCCGAGATAGACGTTTTCATCGACCAGGCTGGCGTTCGGGTAGTTGAAAGTCCAGCCGCGCGAGTTCAACCAGGCCGCCGCCGTATAGGGCATGAACAACAGCTGTGTCGTGAGGCTAAACCGACCCTCGGATCGCTTTTGAAACCCGTCAGCTCCGATCAGCAGATAGTTCAGCGCGACCAAACTCAGCGATGTAACCGGCCAAAACAGCCACAGCCCCCAAGGCTGGAGATAGACGGCAAGCGCAGCCGTTAAAATAGCTACCGCCAGGTAAGCAAGTCCCAACTTCAGACGTCGCGGCAACAGCGGATTGGCCGGCGCTCTGAAGACTTCGAGACTGAACATCCGGTACACCGGCTTCTCTTCGAATGGCCACAACCAGCAGCACAAACAACCCGCCAGTATACCGGTAGGCAGATCGATAAAATGGTGCTGCCAGGTAGTGAGCACCGATAGCCCTATCAGGAAAAACCAGCCATGAATCAGCCAGTGCCAGCGTTGTGCACAGTACTCACGGAAACAGGACCAGATAACAACTAACAGTGCGATATGCAGTGAAGGCGCCTGGTTAAAGGGCTTATCAAAACCCATCAGAATATCGAAAAGATGCCCAAACACCCCGCCGGTATCCGGCCGGGTAAACGAGAAATGCAGCGGCCAGAGCATAAAGCAGGTCACACAGATGACCTGTACACTCAGCAACCGCAGTCCCAGGCGGTGAATGCTGGTTCGTGTCCGCGGTAGCAGCAGCGACAGTCCATAAAGCAGATCGATCGACCAGTAGGGAATAATCGTCCAGGCCCAAAACGGCATATGCTGTTCCCAGGCAAATACCAGGCTATCGACCTCTGGCAGCTGAGCTGCGTAACGGTTGGCGAGGTTATAGGTAATAAAGAAGAACGGCGCGAGGAAGAGCAGCCAGATCAACCTCAGCCGGAAAAAAGGAAAAGCCCTCGCCATAAAACCTGGATCCCTGTCCTGATGACACCTGATTCAAACGGCCATCCTGGCCGCGGCTATTTATCACACTTTGTACGACCTGCTCATTATCGCTCGCTACCCCCAATTCACGCTTTCACAGGTTTGTACCTTGCGGGTCAGCCAGCTATCTCGTACAACGAACGGGCTTTGAAACTGCCCAAAGCAGATCACTGAGTTTATCTGTCGAGACCTGGAACTGGATACTCCCAGTGCCGGTTCTTGGCATCCAGTGAACTGCGGATGCGCTCTCCTGTCCATAACTAACCGGATACAAGGAGTAGATCTGCCGATGCAACCTCAGTCTTCAAACGATATCGTTCAACCATCCATGCCCGTCGAGCAAACAGCTCGCAATAAAAACGTCTGGGTGGCTTACGCGCAATGGATCGCGATTATTACCATGACGCTGGAGCACAGTTTCCATTATCTCTGGCCGGACTCTCCACTCGCGCCCTGGACCCAGACCGCTGGCCGCACCGCCTTTCCTCTCTTCGCCGCATTAATCGCCTGGCACCTGGTACATAACACCCGCCGCCCCTATATCTACGGCCTCAGGGTTTTGGTACTCGCAGCGATTAGCCAGATTCCCTATTTCTTCGTCATGGACAACGGCAAGCTGAATGTCTGCTTTACGCTTGCACTTGGACTGCTCGCATTCGCCACCGTCGACCGGATCGATAAAGGTGCCCTTAAGCTCCTGGCCGCCGGCGGCATGTTATTGCTTGCCTTAGCGGTCAACCCGTATTTCGAATACAAACTCTGGGGCTTGCTGCTGGTACCTGCCTTTGCATTTGGATTCAGATACCGAGACCAACTCATAAGCCTGGTCCCCGCCTTGACGATCTGCGCGCTGATTAACCACGCACAGATCTCGATCCTGATCAGCTTTCTCACCGGCTGCGCCGTTTTCGCCGTCTCCCAGGTCAACCTGGATCGCGCCCCTATTCCGGGCATTCCCCGTTGGCTGCGCCAGTCCTGGTACCCTTTGCATCTTGGAGTTATCGCCTTGGTGGTTTGGGCCTGACGTGGGGTTCTAGCTGGATAAAACAGCGACTGCTACATAGCTGCAAAACGGATGGAAAAGAGAAGGATTAATCACTGACTGAACTACCTGATAAACGTGCTGCTATTCTGATCGACCATCGCCTGACTTGATCGATTTCGGAATAGCACACGCTTTATCAAAGACAGGGCGTTTCACTCCGCCTAAAAGCCACTTCTTACGTGGGTTTTATCACGGTTCTTTACGGCGTGATGTGCTCAGTTCAAAGTGTTCTGATACAAAGCCTGAAATTCGCTCGATCAATTGACCTGACACTTTAAGCTGATCGCTATAGCCCTCTGCAGGCGCTGATAACCGCGCTTCTAATGCGATTTTCAGCTGCTCAGAATTTTCTACGATAGATATACCAGCGAGCTTGCCAAACATCTGTGCAGAGCCTCGTTGGTGATCATTTCGATGTTCACCGAGATCGAAGCGACGCGGCATCAACACCAAAGGTTTTTTATGCTCGACTCCTGAAATGATCGTCCCCATACCAACGTGGCCCACTATCACCCTAGCTTCAGCAAGTTTTAATTGATAGTCCTGCGGCGATATCAACCGTGTCGTTTCCATATGCTTGGGCGAATACTGGGTATCTCCGATTTGAGCGAATACCTGGTGATGAGGGTTCTGCGCGGCCCATTCATCCATCGCCTTAATCAACCTTTCATAGGGCAGCTGAGTACCGACCGTAACAAAAATCATATGACAGCCCCGGCATATTCGGGCCCGCGATCAGTGGCTAGATGCTCCCACTGTGTCAGGTACAGATCCGCGTACTTTTGTGCTTTTTTACCACAGAGAGAGAGTTCCAATGAGTTAGCAATACTATCTAGCCAGATCGTTTTAGCGCCCAGCTTCTTCCCAAACACTAACGCCCAAAGGCCCGCAGTCGCCCCCGTAGTCACTATACAATCTGGACGTTGTCGAAGAATAAGCCAAAGCACTGCGCCCCCCTGAACAGCCAATCGGAACGGACTTGAACGCGATGCATCCGGGATATAAAAGAATGGGTGGTCTGGGTTGTGCTGTCCGTAGTGTTTTTCAGTAGAGGCAAAAATCATTTCTGCCCCGGCAAAAGCGGGTTTTACCCTGGACATTTGAACCCAGTGCCCACCAGAGGAGGAGATGAGGAGTACTTTCATAAGACTTGCTCTAATCCAGATTCCGAGGCGAGATAGCTCATCATGCTAAAGCCGTTTGGGCCACTTTCGCGCCCCAACCGGGCAATACCTGATAACAGTTCAAGTTCACCGAACCAAGCCACTCTTTTAGTAGCTGAAAGTGGCACCAGGTGCCGACTAGACAAAAGAAAACGCGAAAGCATGACCAGCTTTAAACGCTCGAAGCTTCCTCTAGAGAGGAGGCATTTAACAGGTGACTTTTTGCCTGTCCCCGACGCTCAGGCTCATACCCCAACGCCAGCAGCCCTCCCGCAGCCCGGCTTTTAATCACCGAAACGATGTATTTTCCATCAATCAACTCGATCTCATCCGCAAAGCCAAACGACAAAACCGTATCGCAGATCACGTTCACAATTCGCGGAACTCCCCCGCTCAAGCGATGAATATACGCGTAGGCTTTAGAAGTAAACAAAGGCTTGGTGCGGCCACTGCTTGTTAGCCGGTGATTCACATATGACTTGGTTTCTTCGGCATCCAGTGCGGGTACATGGTAATCAACCGCTATCCGCTGAACGAACTGCTTTAGGCTCGGATGCTTGAGCTTGTCCCGTAGTTCGGGCTGTCCAACAAGAATCAACTGAATGAGCTGATCGGCACCAAAGTTAACATTTGACAGAGTTCTCAGTTCTTCAAGCAAAGGGAGCGTTAGATTCTGCGCCTCGTCGACAATCAGAATCACTTGCCGCCCCTGCTTTTTCTCTTCGTGAAGAAATCTCACAAACCGGTCATAGAGTTCGATTTGGTTATCAGAGGAATAATCCTGACCAAACGCGTACAAAACCCAGGGCAACAGCTGCCCCAGGCCAGCGTGAGTGTGGTACAGGTACCCCACTCTTTTCGACGATTCAATCTCATCAACCAGCTTAGCTAGCAGAGTTGTTTTACCGCTCCCGATTTCACCAGTAATCACCGTAAAACCGGCTTTATTAATCAACCCGTATTGCAACATTGCATACGCAGCTGCGTGTACTTCTCCCAGATAAAGATGGGCGGGATCTGTCTGCAGCGAGAAAGGCTTATCCTTAAACCCATAAAATGCTTCGTACAAGGAAAACTCCTTTAACCTTATCAGAGCGTACTGAGCTGAGATTGAGCATCGCTCAACCAAGCTGGCGAGGAAGCCTCGCTAAGACTGATCGACTTCTCCAGTTCAAACCTTGCCTTATCCAAGTCACCAGAGGCTTTGTAGGCCATGCCGAGGTGATACCGAAACTCTCCGAACTCGGGCATCGATTCCACCGCGTTCTCGTGGAAATAGAGAGCATCGTTCAAATTCCCCAACTTCAGGTTAACCCAACCAACAGTATCCTGAAAATATGGGATCTCGGACTGTCGGAAGCGCTCTGACAACGCTTTCGCCTTTTCAAGATCAACGAATCCTTCCCGGTCTGTGTAGATAACAGCCAAATTGTTCGCTGCTATATCGATACTCTCATCGTCCCTTAAAACACTTTCATAGACATCTATCGCTTCTGCTGTGCGGCCCAGCTGTTCGTAAATATTGGCCCCCATCAGTTTTAGAGAGAGGGCGCGGCCCGGTACCGCAGTAATACCAGCTGCTAGTACATCCAGTGCTTCAGCCGGTTTTTCCTGCTGAAGCAGCAGCCGGGCTAACGCCCGGTACGCGGTAAGTGCCTCTGGTTGCTTGGAAATGATAAACCGGTAAGTATCAGCGGCTGAACTAACGTCCTGTTCAAAGCGGTAAAGCTCTGCCCTTAGCATCAGCGCCGCGATGTTGTCAGGGCTGACAGCAAGCACGGAGTCAATAAACGTTTTTGCACGTGCTGGTTCCCCCATAGAAACGTACGCCCGTACCATAGCAACCATTGGTCTTGTGTTGTCAGCCGCTTGATCAAAGGACTCTTTGAAAGCCGCAATACTCTGGTCATACTCCTGCTGACCCATGAATGCCGCGCCTTTTATTTCAGATGCTATCGAGCTGGTTTGCTCGAGCCCGGAAAGCCTGTCAGCGATATGCTGAGCCTCATCCCATTGCTGAGAGTTCAACTTAACTTGAGCAGCAAGCACCAAAAACTCCTGGTTGTGGGCGGCCGGAGTCTGCAATGTCCCATCAACCACCGCGTTAGCGCGCTGAAGACTATTCTGAGCCAATAACAGCTTCAGGTAAGGAACGATGACACCGGCGTTTGTTGGGGCCACTGAAAGTGCTTTTGCATATTGATCAGCCGCCAGCTCACGACGGCCAGCAGCCTGGTGTGCTTGAGCTAAGAGTGTAAGGATCTTGGGAGAGTCGGGATACTCCGGCAATATGGACCTAAGCAATAAAACAGCATCCTGAGTATCACCATTCTGTAACATACGCTGCGCCTGCAGAGCAGTACCCTGCTCGTTTTTCGGCTGAGCCTCTAACGATTTCTGTAGAAAGCCATCCCCTTCTTCAAGCTTGCCATCTCTGTATGATAATGCAGCGAGCATATTGAACGAACGAGCGCGGACGTCACTTTCTACTTCAGCTTCTGCAATATCAACCAGATAGTCCCTAGCGCTATCAGTTTGCCCGTTACCCGCGAGCATACTGGCGAAATAAAACTTAAGCTCAGCATTTTTGGGATTACGCTCTATTGCACTCTTTGCCTCGTTTTCAGCTTTTTCTATACCGTAAAACTTGCGGTAAAGATCGATCAGACCCAGTTGTGCTTTTAAGTTATCGGGCTCAGAGCCTAAAAGCTTCGCCAAAGTATCTACGGCTGAGTCGTATTCCTCAGTCGTAACGTAGGAGCTGGTCAGCGCGAAATAGTAGCCATCTTCATGAGGGTAATCATCGATAAGCCCCTGATATACAGACCGGATCCCGTCTACATCCTGCTTTTGTTGATAAGCTTGTAGACGCAAAGCCGCTACCACCTTAAGCGATCCTTCTCCAACATCCTTCAGGAGTAACAACGCGCTATCTGGATCTTGTGCTTGCAGACGCTCAGATACCAAGGCTAGCTTTGCTTCAACATTATCTGGGTCCAGACGTAGCGCAACTTCAGCCTCTTCAACCGCACGGGACGGCTCACTCAAACGTAACAAGACTAAAGCGCGAAAGGCGTGAACCTCGGCAGACTCGGGCGCGAGTTTGAGTAACGAAGCGCTGCGTGATAACGCAACATCAAGTTGCTGTGCACTTAACTCCAACTGCCCTATGTCCAAAAGCGCATCGATATGATTTGGCTGGAGCTCAAGCACACGCTGAAGATACCGATACACCTTCGGCCATTCCTGATCGTGTTCGAACACTTTAGTAACGAGATAGAGACCTTCTACATGGTCAGGATTTATTTGCAACGCATTACTGAATTCAATATGTGCCTTTTCATAATCACCTATCTCAAGATAGGATTTAGCTGAATCGATATATGTTTCAACCTTTTCTTCTGGTGACGAACAGCCGAAAAGCAAAATACTACTTGATAATACGAGTATTTTTATTGATTTAACGAACATTTAATAATCCCTTTTTAAACATTTAACCCGATTATCAACTTGGTATATAATCCGGAAGGAAAACTGACATATCCCGAACAAAATCCTGAAGTTCTTTGTCTGCCCTGTTGAAGTCATCGTTTTCAACCAATACGTTAACTCGAATTAACGCGCCATCAGTTCGGCCTTCCATAACCGAACTTTTTAATAACGATGCCCGTGCCAAATATTCGTTTGTGAACTGTACCCCACGTTGATCAATCCAATAATAAACTATTTGCGTCAATTCGCCCCTACGAATGACTGCGCGGTTTACTTCCAAATAATCAAATTTTTTCTGGAGATTAAAAGAAATGATCTGTTCATCTTCAATAATCCAGCCTCCCCCCGGAATACAGACGCGTGGAGAATGTAACGCGCTTCCGTCATGCTGTTGTGAATAATAAACCATATATAGACTAACTTGATCCGCTCGAGATCGCCCGTAAGTCCCAAGAAAATAATCATCTGGGCGCAAAATATCTAGGACGTCAGGCTCTAATAAAGTAAGCTCAACATTTTTACCATCTATTCTCATAGGGAACTGATTGAAAAGCTCTCTTTCTGGTGGAATCTGCGAATCCGCCATATAAATATAAACCAACAAAACTGCCGTGAGCAGAATCAATGATTCGGACACTAAAATTCTGTAGCTTGATATATTTGACGTTAATTTATTGGTGCTGGCGCTAGTAGATAATAGGTCAAAAAGCTCTGCGAATCGCTCCTTTCTACGAAAGAACACTTTATATATATATACTTCAAATAGCAATAAAGCTAACGCCGCCATAAAAACGACCCAACCTTCGAAGTCGTGTAAAAATCCGTCAGCGACTTCGTTCCCGTAGGCGTTGACCAAAACGCCTGTAACTGCAATCCGAAGGCTATTCATAAAAATCGTGACGGGAACTACACTCGCTATTAAAAGTACCTTGAATATCAAACCCGTACGCATAAAATAGCTAACAATCAAAGCGATACTAAGCAATGGATACAGGTAACGAAGACCACTACAGGCTTCGACAACCTGTAACTTATAAGTACCCATATCGATAATATTACCCTCTAGAAAAACGGGTATCCCGAAACTACGAATAAACCAGGTACCAAGTTCAGAAGAGATAAGCTGTAACCCGGAGGTTAAGGATGAAATCAAAAGATAAGGTAGCGGTACGACTAAACCTAACAATATAATAGGCAATATTGTAAACCTTAAAAGACGTAGGCCTCCCAATAGCAGCGAGACTCCTATTAATGCGATACAAAAAGCGTAACTTTTGACCGAAGCTATATCCGCTAACGTACTCCCAACCAGTAAAAATAGAGAGAATGCCAAGATTGGTATCCCTGTCAGGTTCGAACTTAACGGCTGTTCCGAGATTTGATCACGTTTTTGCCAAACAATATAAGCGGCCACAAAAGGCATAAATAATCCGTGGCCATACTCTTCACTCGTCCACCACTGAATAATAAGTCCATAAATCGCTTCAGAATAAACAAGTAAAACAGATAACAATAGCAATGAAGCACATTTTATAAAATAACTCTCATCATCTAGTCTTGCTGATTTATATGAATAATTAATTTGCACCCTAGGCTCCATAAAATCTACTTAAATACATTTAAATAAAAAACTTCGACTAGTATGATATAAACATCATATGATAATAATACTTTCGCTATTAATAAAATTATTCTCCGTCATCCTAAAGTGAACGGGCGATAAAAATAGAGCGCTAAAGGCTATTTAATTGCAACTATTAAATGGATAAATCTTTCCATATTAAAATCAAGAATAATTTTAGTTTATGTGACTTATTGCTATCGTTTAGCAAGAAGCCCTTTATGGTTTGCTAACTACAGATCCAGATAAATTATCTGATTTACCGTAACTAACTACCCAAAAAAACAAAATGTTAAAATGCACCAATTAAACATTTAATAAAACCCGCCACGTCCACTACCGAGATTGGAGATTGTGCGAATAAGGTAATGAACCTGTCGCTCATTCCCTGTGGCCTCACAGGCTGCAGGCCAAGCAAAAAACACTCCAAACAAATATTTCTCTTTTAAAACAATGAGATAGCCAATTAAAATCCATTAACCCAGGTGAAAAGCTGAAGGAATCCATAAAAAATACTGACGCAGATGTAATTTCTGTCGACATTATTAACATTCGATCGCTGATGCGTTTAAGAACTGTTAAGTATGTCGACAGCCGCTGCCAAAAGGGATCGGTATACCTATCTCTCCCAGGGGAAAAACGCATAAAAGGTGACAGTGTTTCGTATCCCACTGCGAGTTAGATCCTATTGGTATACTATTTGCTAAGGAGAGCTATATAAGGTACTCGATGCGCAGGAAGCGCTGGAATCCAGAGATGATTAGTCCATCAACTTCACCAAGAGTCAGCGTCATAATTCCCCATTACGACGACGTTGAGTCTTTGCGGCAATGCCTTGAAGCGCTTAACAAACTAGATACACCAAGGTCTGAGTACGAATTAGTTCTAGCAGACAACGACAGTCCTGACTTCAACACCCGTTTTGCCCCAATCGCTCACCTGGTTGATAAGGTATTAACCGTAAAACAGAAAGGAGCGGGACCCGCGAGAAATGGAGGAGTAGAGGTAGCATCCGCCCCAACCCTCGCCTTCATAGACAGCGACTGTGTACCTCATCAGGATTGGTTAAATAAAGGAATAGATAGCCTACACCATTGCGACATTGCGGGTTGCAAAGTCGTGGTAACAACACCAGAAGCTCGAGCACTAAGCGGTGCAGAAGCATTTGAGCTTTGCTTTGCATTTAATAACCAGCGCTATATTGAAGAGGAAGGCTTTACCGTAACAGCTGGTATATTTTGCAAACGTGAATTATTTAAAAAAGTTGGTGGCTTTAAAACCGGCGTATCAGAAGATAAGGAATGGTGTCATCGTGCTACTCAAAAAGGCTATATCCTAGGCTACGCTGGCCTTTCGATCATAGAGCATCCGCCAAGAAAAAACTGGGATGAATTGAAGATAAAATGGCGCCGATTAAATAGAGAAACCTATGCATTAATTCTAACTAAGCCTAACGGTAAGCTACGCTGGTTTTTAAGAACTTTACTATTACCTATCTCAGCAGTCATTCATACACCTAAAATTTTCAACTGCAAATCTTTAGTGAAACTTGAATCGAAATTATCTGCGACACAAACTCTATATAAAATACGTCTTTGGCGATTTTATGACGGACTGAGACTTATAATAGATGACATTAAATAACCAGCATCAACTAGCTATAGCTATTATCATCGTCGGATATAGAAATCCGGATGATATAATAAACTGCCTAACATCTCTGAGCGAATCCTCATATACAAACTATGAAGTTTTCATCATTGAAAACGGTGGATATGATTCTTTCGTATCTCTGCAAGAGCGTTTAAAGGCTTTTAGTGCTGGAGCCCAAGTGATCCACCTGGTTAACGCCGGACAAAACGGGGGCTTTGCAGCGGGAGTAAACATGGGCATAAAGGAAGCGAATGGTTTTGATGCATGGTGGGTGCTCAATCCCGATACGAGACCTGAACCCGACGCTTTGAAGGCTCTTGTATACAAACTAACCGTTAGTAATTATGACGCAGTAGGTGGAGTACTTCTGAAATCTGATGGAAAAATTCAATCCTTAGGAGGCTATTGGAGTATCTACAGCATAAGACCCATCTCCATCGGTAATGGTTTTAGCATCGATACACACATTGATGAAAGAAAAGTAGAAAGTAAAATGAACTACATTACTGGTGCTTCAATACTAATAAGTAAAAAATTCGTAGAAACGGTCGGCCTAATGAGAGAAGACTATTTTCTCTATTGCGAGGAGATCGAATGGTGTATAAGAGCGTTAAATCAGGGTATGAAAATAGGTTTTTCTAAAAATTCGATAGTTCACCATATTCAAGGAACAACAACCGGATCAGGAGCCGCCCCCAAAAGCCGATCAAAGCTATCTATTTTTCTAGACGAACGAAATAAAATATTAATGATGAGCGATTTAAACCATAAATTCGCAAAAATATTCTTGTCACCTCTGGCTTTGTCATTGATATTCTTTCGCTATTTCGTAAAAGGAAATATTAATTCATTTAAAATAGCTTTATCAGGCTGGTACTCAGGCATTATAAATAAAAGGGGAAAACCAAGCTTCATAGGAGAAGACTAACCCGCTACTGAATTAATAAGCTAGTCTTTACTGCCGATTCTATATATCAAAGGTTTGAATTTGATGCGATACGCACATATCGACTTCCTCCGAGCGGCACTAATGATAGGAGGTATAATAGTTCATTCGGCAACACTCGCCCTTCAACCATCACCATTTTACAGCGCGATATTTTATATCTCTAGCTTATTCCGTATGGAAACTTTTTTTATAATTTCCGGTTTTCTGACAGCGTTAACTTGTAGCAAATACGGGTATTCAATCGCGATTAAAAACAGGTTAATTCGAATTGGAATTCCTCTATTTTTTGGACTTATAATTCTTAATCCGATCACAAACCAGTTAGTGTACTTGTATCATAATGAAGGTATCGAAAAATATACCTTAAATTTATACTTTAAAAATAATCATGCCGCCAACGGACCTATGGTCTGGCACCTTCACCTTTGGTTTTTGTTTCCTCTTATCTTTTATGCATTTTTCTTGCGTCCGATTGATAAGCTTGCATCAAATAATTTTCTGAAACAGTACATAAAAGACCTTGACGATAAAAACAACATCTACATAGTTATCTTAATTTTATCATTAGCGACACTCTCAGTACTGCTAAGAATATTTTATACGCAAATAATCGTAAACTTTTTTAACTTTGAATTTAGCTTCCTATTAAGAGAGATATTATATCAATTCCCATACTATCTTTTTGGTTTTATTCTTTTCAAATATAAAGGAGCTTACAAAATTTTCCACACGCCAAGCTGGTGTTTATTCGCTTGTCTAACCACAATAGTCATCGTATTTAATGAGAACAACCCATTTAATAACGTATTTTTAAAATCTGCAGAACTGATGGTATATGCAATAACATCTTATTCGATCGCAAATATATTATTTTATCTAAGTGAGAGAAGCTTACCAAAACATAGTAATATTATAAGCTTCTACGCTAGTGCTTCCTACACTATATATATGATGCATTACCTAGTCATATATGCGATAGCATTATCATTTAAATCCTTTTTCGAAAACGAAAATATATTCATAGCTTTCTGTGCTGTTATTACCTTTATAATCACAACATTAATTCATAAGCACATGGTATCTGATAAACGAATATTACCAATTTTTCTTAACGGGAAAATATGATCCTCCTCTATAATACATAATGTTTCGTATATTAAATTTTGCTCAACCTCGTAGTTTTAATAACCTATTATTAATATCGATACTATATAACGACTATTGATAGTTATGGCTTAGTTCGCATCGATCAGTGCTCTTAAACGCTCCCCGGGAACCAACTTCTCCTGACCGTACTACCAAGAACCTTATATTTACGGATCGGTAAGGCTTTCTGGTGGATTTGACGAGAGTTAGTTATCCATGGAAAGCTCTCGATCCCTCGGCGCGAGATTTTTTAGCCGAGGGATTTACCTCCGCTGTTAACCTATGTAAGAAGAACCTATATCCATACGGTTTTTCTAGATCAACAGACCAGCGATTAGGGCGAGAAAAAACGTACCACTGTAAGGAGCTGGCTATTTTTCAATAGTTGAACGATCTGTGTCGCACTTATTAGCCAAACAACCCTTAACCTAAGAGGCCATTAAATTTGCGAGCCCCTTTTCTTTACATACCGATTAATATTTGAATATGCTACGTCATTTGAACAAATAGGTAGACCTAACCTGCCGGCTAGACCTTGAGCTTTTTCCTGTAAAGCCGAGATGATACGGAATCGCTTAGATGATTTTTTACTAAATGCATTATTGTCAAATAAAGCACCAGGCGCATTTATTGGGAATAAAAAACTTCCTGCCTTTTCCGAAATATGTACTGGAGTATTGAGTAACTCTCGAGCCTTATTAAACCAAAGATCATCTTGACGTGGCGCCAAATCCATAAATTCTTTTTTATTAATGAAATCCATATCCAAGAGATTCTTGTTATAAACAACACCACCAACACCGGTTGGGACAATATCAAACCCCGTCGCCCCCCCATGCGCAAGCGGCCAGTGAAGATAAGTTTGCGGCCTAGAACTAAATATAGATTTTTTAACCGTCCTCCCTCGCCCACACACCACATGTTTTGGATATTCTGTCGCAGACTCTATAAGACTTGATAACCACCCCCTGCCGTAAATAACATCATCATCACAAGTAACCAAAAGATCGTCATCTTCTACCTGATTAATGATGGGTAATAATTTTCGATAGGGGCCTGTATTTTTTACCCAATACACTTCTAACTTTCCGATAGAAACCATGTCATTTAGCCAAGGCGGTAACACCTTTACTCCACTATCGATAAGATAAGGCTCTTTAGATAGCGATAGATAAATTCTGAACGCGGGATAATCCTGATCCATCAATGACAATAATGTATATTTCAATAATTCCATCCTGGTCGAGGTGGAAGTCAATGAGACTATGACTGACACGATCACTCCTTAATCGTCGGTAATAGATTTAACAACCGTATTTTAACTCTCTTATAGGCGATCCGAACAGCTTGCTTGAAGCTGATATCTATATCAGGTCTAGCAATTACCATGGGTAGAATAATAGACTTAGCCTGAGGGAAGATATCGAGTGAAACTTTAAATTCTTCTGAAAAATCTTCTAATAGTTCTAAATCATTGATTTTGTACTCAGGCCAAGAAAATTGAGTTCGATACAAATCAGCAATGTAAGGTAGCTTAGAAACATCTAAATCACCTACAATATGTGCAGATAAAAGATACGCCTTGAGTAGTTGCGTGAAGGCGAAAGGGTTTGACATTTCAGAGGTGACACTTTCAGCACGATAAACATACTCGTGTAAGATATCTGATAAAACGTAAACACTTTTTGCTTTTAAAAAACACATCACATTAACTATCATATCCTCATTAATTTCCTGGCGCCAAGGAAATGTTATTTCTGTGATCGATTTAATCACATTTTTTTTATAAATTTTATTCCATAATGATCCCGTTCCGAACCTGAATGAACAAAAATCTTCGAAGACATTTTCTTTAAAAGCTTTAGACTTTTTAAATGAAATTTTATTAGCGATGATACGGCGTTGAGTATCGACTCGATCAGAGCCGCAGACGATTATATCCGCCTGAGAGTAACAAGCAGCTCGGACCATATTCATAAACATACTTGGTCTTGCATAGTCATCAGAGTCAAGGAATCCAATCCACTCGCCGTTAGCCTGACTAAGCCCGGCAATCCTTGCACCATGAACTCCAACGTTAACAGGAAGATTTATTAATACCACTCGGGAATCTTTATCCGCTAACTTTTTCATTAACGAAATGGAAGAATCCGTAGAAGCATCGTTAATTAATATAATTTCTAGGTAACGGTAGGATTGGTTTAGGAGTGAATTTACTGAATGCTCTAAGCTCTCACTCGCATTAAAGACCGGTACAATTATCGATACTAGAGGTGAATCATTCATCTCTAATAGCTCCAATGCTTTCTAATAAAAAACTTAAACTCTGTTCTTTAAGCTCCTCGCGCTGCTGGTTTACGAAAGCCCAATCGGGATCAGTACTAAGTAGCCTCTCAGATACGTCAGATACATCAGTAACCAACCGGTTCTCTAGTCCAAACAGAGACAATAACGATTGAAAACGGGAAAGACCTCTATCCACATTACCCAGCGCGATGAATGGCTTGTTAAAAATTATCGCAAATACGGTGCCATGAAATGAATCCGTTAGGATAAAACGACTATTAGCAAACGCATTAATCCATTCTTCTACACTAGGCCAAGGATAATTTTCGGTATCTACCATTGAAATATGATTTGGATCAGAATCAGGCTTAAGTGAGTAGATAGACGCATTCAATTTATTAGCTATAAATTCTTCTACTCCATACTTAACATCACTAGAATCTAATATATATGAGACGATATCGTATTCTCTACTAGCCTTCGCTTCGGGTACTAGCGATAAGTAATCATCTGGATCAAGAAGCAAAGTTGGATCTAACACAAGTGTGCTGTGTTTACTAAGATATTCGCTACATAGCTCGATAGCGCTTTTTTCTCTTACAGAAACCGCATTAAAATTTTCTAATAATTCTTTGCAACGCAGCGACAAATTGACATCGTATTCCCAACAATCGACTCCGAAAGAAGCAGCGTAAGATACTTTCTTGGCGTTACAATCAATATCATCTAAGAAATCAAGAAAAAAATTCAAAATACTTGGAGAATAACGCGGCCTCCACACCTGATCACTACCAACGATTACTGCATGAAAATTCCTATTTTTAAAATAATCCCGTAAGCCTGATTCGCTGGTGATTGGAATCGATAGGTGAATACGTTCTTTCTTAAATCGAATAAGTTCTTTTAAAACGAGGTTTTTTCTTTTATTAGAAAAAAAGTATTTCCTTCTTCCTCTAACTATTTCTTTTGTTTCTCTCAATCTATGTTTTATGGTTTCAAATGCGGAGCACTCGTTTTTAAGCCGGTCGATTGTGATGTAATTAACCTTGTAGGTTCCGAGAACAAATTGAAGTGCATAGGCCTGTAACAGGCCGCCATAGTTATGCCCCAGCGGCTGGGTTAGAATCGCCACATCCATATAGCTTCCCTATATACTTAAGTAAAATCACCTCCGGCAACGCCGGATCACTATCAGGGGACGCAAACGAAAATATATTGCTTACGCACGGACGCCCCATACCCAATTTCAGTTAATGTCGAAGCCATCCCCTTCTTTTTATTATGGTAGCCCCCCTAAACATCAATTCATCCCAGCCAGGCGTTGAAAAAACGTACCTTCTCGCCCCATATCCTCAGCCTACTATCTGCAACTACTTCTAACCTAAGTGTCGAGATTGGACTTTTTTTTAAGCTAGCGAACCACATTTGATTGCTTAAATACGTAGGCAGCACGCACAACGCATGTGAGATTACTGTTCGCTTAGTTAACACCTTCAATATTGAATTCAATTTGCAATTAGGCGATAAGGCCAAAGCCATGAATTAATAACCTTTTAACAAAAAATTTAAGTGACCGCTAAGATTTCATCTTTAAAAAAATAGCCGATAAAGAATTAAAAACATAGATAATAGCCAACCTGAAACCTCTGTTTAAATAAGCGATAATTCCTAAAAAAAATAACGCACCTACGGATAAATAAATTGAAAAAATATAGATATTATAATGATTATCGCCACTATATAAAATTTTATCTAAAAACAGTAATGCAGATACAAAAAATAGTAAATAATAAAAATTAAAGATTGCGACAGATCGTTTAAGTGGTATATATTTTGATACAAACCAGATAAATAATGGAAACCTAAACATTACGCCTGATACTGAGGAAACCATTACAACACCCATCCAGCCCCAATTGGAGCCAATTACACACTCTAAAACAATTAACAGTAGTTGAAACACTCTCCATATCGCTAATTCCTTAACTTTGCCTAGAGTGTTCATACCTACAGAAAGAAAGTTACTAACAGGTCCGAGCACAGATAATATTATTAGATATTGAAAAAGCTCTGACGCTGAAATCCAGGCGTCACCCAGCAACAAGTCAATAATAATATTAGAGTTACAATACAAGATAACTCCGGTCACTACCGACAATAACAAAATTGAGTTATACACCAACATCAATTTGTCAGAGACTCTTTCGTTATTACCTTGCAACTTAGAAAACGCAGGCTGCGTAACCGCTATCATTGGAGTAAGAAATTGTTTACTAAAAATGGTCGCAATATTTAGCGATCTATTGTAATAGCCTAATGACGACAAGCCACCGATATAATGTATAAAGTAACCGACCACATTTATAATAATATAATTAATAATATTTCCTATCAAAACAAAAGAACTGACATTCAAAAACATATAAATTTTAGTAGTACGGTCATAAAATGATGGAAGCCAGCCTGAATAAATCCACCTCAACAAAGACAATATAAAAGGATAACTAACAGTCATATAAACTAAAGACCAATATCCAAGACCGTAAACCGCAGATGAAACACCAATAGCAGAACTTAAAACTTTCGCAGTAAGGTCTAGAATAGAAATCTCTTTAAACTGCATTCCCCGTCTTAATATAGCATCATGCTGTATCGAGGCGCCGGAAAAAATAAAGACAAGACTAGTAGCCGAAAAAACATAAAAGTAGCGGATGTCGCTATAAAAATAGGAGATAAAATATCCTAAAATTATAAATACTATCGTTAGTAAAGAAGAGACACTAAAACTAACCCAAAAAAGATTAGACACTTCTGAATGGTTAACTATCTTTCGCTGAATTATCGCAGTACTTATACCCGCCTCCATCAAATGAGTAGCAATACCAGTGAAAATACTTACATATGCTACTAGCCCATAGTCTTCAGGCGTCAAGATTCGGGCTAAAACCAAAAGCGTGATAAGCTGCGAAAGTACTATTAGTATTTTTGAACTTAATGTGTATGATATCCCCTTAACCGCTCGAGATGTGAGCGTTTCATCGCCATCATTGTCTCCATTATATTTAGTAAATTGAATTTTCATAATCTGCTCGTTCGTTTGGTTTTTACTCTACGGTCTTTGCATTAACGTTCTTTAATGATTTTTTATGCTCGGATGTAAGTAATCCCAATGAAAATCCGGATATAAAATAGAAAAATATTTGAGCGCGGTCAAAATAATCGACCGTAAATGCGGCGATATATAATGATATTAGCGCGATTATATAACCATATATTTTCGCATTGCGGTTATAAGAATACGCCCTCATCATTTTTTTCAAAACAACTACACAGAACAAAAATATAATTAATAACGCCGTAATACCATTTTCTAACGTTAAGTTTAACCAATAGCTGTCAATACTAGGAGCTAACCAATGAGGTCTTGTCCATTCTCCGAACCCGTATCCAAAAAATGGATTTCTCAGTATATCGTCCATTGCGAATTGCCATTGCTGATATCTCGTGAAAGCGGTATTACTATTCAACGTAAACGTTTGTATGAAGAAAAGTATCGGACCTCTATTTGATAGAATTGACAGTATAAAAAAGAGTATTATCCCAGTCCGTATAAAATCTCTATATATGTTTCTGTAGTATGCTGATATTCTTTTTAAAATATAAGCGACCAAAAATACCGCACACATCATAAAAGCGACACTTGAAACTGAAACGACGACTCCAACTAACAATGAAAATACTGTAACAACACGAAATAAACCTTTAGTTGAAACCATAAATATAGGTATAAAAGCAGCCGCTATTACCCCGTATAGAATCGGATGACTAAAGACTGTACTACTTCTATGAATACCGTATCTGAAATAATTATCGCCAAGGTAACTAGAAGTCTCTGTTCCCGATATCTGGGCTCCGAGCAATTGCAGTGTTCTTATTCCATCATTAGCCTCTTTTAAAGCAAAAGGCACCAGGAAGATAAAGATCACACCAACTAATTTTATTAACTTATATTGTAAATATGAATTTTCGAAACAATATCTAGCCAAGATGAAAACAACGTATACCTCTAAAAACAATATTATCCCACTAACAATGTAGGATAATCCATTATTTAATATGTAAGAAAGTGCGGCTAATAAACAAAATAATGCCAGTAATCTATTTTCTTTGTTATCAACGGATTTAAAAATAACGCCTAGATTAGAAAGCATGAATATAATTAATAAAAAACGATAGAATTCTAATCGTAGGCCGTAAAAATCAATATGCAGACTTGCGGGAACGAAACAAGAAATCACAAATAAAAAAGCAATCGTTCGATTAAATTGGCTATTTTTTAATAACGCCATATTTTCCAACTTTAATACCTGTTCGTATGACCTTGGCTGGGTTACCAGCCACTATAGAATTAGGACTAATAGATTTCGTTACAACACTTCCCGCTGCTATTATACAACCATCGTTAATTTCAACGCCGGGTAGTATGATGCTGTTAGCTCCAATAAAACAATTTGAACCAATCTTAATCTTACTATGAAGATTCCTAGACATATCATGTGTAAGTAAAACAGCACCAAAAGCTATATGCGTGTATTCTCCAATAGTTATACCTTTAGGATTCGTTCGATCAAGTTTCGCTTTAAAAGAGATCAGAGCAGTGTCAGATATATTCATCTTCCATAAGACATTAAAGTACTTAGTTCTAAGCTTCAGTAATAAATGTCTAAAATCTTTCCGTATAATTAGGGGTAGCATCTAATCAAACCTAAATTAATTATAGCTATAGCGAGTGGCTTGTAATAATTTATCATAACAAAATTTCCATACCTTATACTTTTAAAAGAAACACAAAACGCATTTTTAATTTTTCTTCGTTGCAGAAGGTAACGTACTGATTCTATAAAGTGTACGTATAAATTATTATATTTATCACTGTCACTATTAGCATGCGGATAATTTATTATTGGTATTTTAGAATTTACTTTCCGTCTTTCGTAAGCTTCTAGTTTAATTTTTGAAATCATTGTATTACGTTTTTTTCTTTTCATCCTCGTGATCGAAGATGGATGTACTCGATAGTTGTAAAGAACGTTTTCAATAACAGATATATTATATTTTTCGCCTACTCTTAAGATAAAATCCAATCCTTGACCTATCCTTAAAGTGCGATCGAACCTAACCTCAGAAACCACGACGGCTTTTATAAACATAGTAGGATCATGAGAGGGCATTTTATATTGGGCTACAAGTTCCTGGCATTCATTAATAGTTAAATCCGTACCACGAGGACAACAACTTTCGTTATCTATAATTAATTGATACCCCGACATTATAAGATCTACTGACGGATTTAATTCGATGAAACTAACTAATAATTTAATTCTGTCTGGATGCGATGTATCATCAGCATCCTGCATCATATAAAAATCGCCATCCGTAGCTTCGATTATTTTATTTAGGCATACTGACTTCCCTAGATTTTCACTATTTTTAATAAGCTCTATACGCCTATCTTTAAAACCTTCTATTTTATTTACTGTCTGGTCCGTACTACAGTCATCGCATATAACGACTTTAAAGTTTTTATATGACTGAACCAGTATGCTCTCGATTGTTTCACAAATATATTCTTCCGCGTTGTAGGCGGCGATCATCACGATTACTAATTTATCGTCCATCGCAATGAGCCTCTACTTTTTTACGGTAGTCCTTTAATAAAGATATTACTTCATCGTAACTAGTCGTTTCTTTAATCCCTAGATGGCCTGGGTTCAACGCGTCTATATTAGTGGGATAGTTAATTTTCTTATTAGTTCTTATTTCTGTACTATCAATACCTATATAATTATGAGCACAATTTTTACGTAGAATATTATTCGCGCTCGCATCTCCATTTTTTGCCGGCATAACTCTTATTTCAGCAGGACCTACTCTGTCTTCAAACGGATCAAAAACAACATTTCGCATGATCTCAGAGTTGGTAATTCCGTACATCGACAATCCATGCCAATGATTTACTACTACAAAGTTATCTCTTATTTCCCAATTATCGTACATACCATCAAACAACCCTATTCCCTGGTTATTTGAATATAAAGTCCCATTAGAATCCGTCCGTGCTACTATCACATTATTAATCAGTCGATTTCGCCTAATCGCCTCTTCATTTCTTTTAACCCAGGCCTGAAAACCATCATCATGATTTTCATCGACATCGAATGAATTAATTATCACATTACTTTCAAAGGTATTATCATCCCCAATACTCCTGATCCCATCTCCCCTGAATCCGTTGATAACATTTTCTTTAACAAGGGTGTCTTTTCCAGATATAGTCACGGCAAATGACGTGTTTATTATAATATTACCTATATACCTTGATTGTTCAGCATCAGAATCGATCCCTTTCACCAGATCAAATTTAAGCCAATCATCTACGCTCCATTGATCTCTACCAAATTTAGAATATAGGAGACTATTTTTGAGCGTTATATTCTTCGACGGTCCTGTCCAATCGTGTGTAACAGCGCTAAATAAATTATGTTTACTTTCATCATGCGTAACGCTTCGGGTTATTGTTAAGCCCTCTATTTTAATATTCCCCGAAGACTTTATATAAACCGAATCGAATACTGCTTTATATGGATATTCAGATTTTATAGTTAATTCTTTTTCAAAAATCTTAGAGATAATTTCAAGCCTACCGTAGAATCCAGGTTTTAATATGAGTGTAATGCTTTCGCTCTCAACACTAGAAACAGAAACGACTCTCGGCCTATCGGCATTATATGGCAGTTTCCATTTCCCGAAGGCTACATGAGAGTTTTTTATAGAACCCTGTATCGTTTTCCAAGGATAATCTTTGCTACCGTTATTTTCATCGCTTCCATTTGTAGGGTCGATATAGTATGTCGTATCAGCTAGAAGCGGCCTGGCTAATAATATAAGCACTAATAAAGCTACTAGTTTCAAAATGTTAGCCCCTAATAAACGTTAATCTTTTTAAAAGCTCTATCTTTATTCAAGATTGTTCCAATAAGAGGTCTGACCTTCGCCATACTCAACGATTCTTCTATTTCATATTTGTTATTTTTGCCGCTCTCAACTACCAACAAAGAACAGTCAACATAGGGTAAAAATACAAGAGCGTCGTCGGAAACAAGATATGGTGGTAAATCGAAGATAACTAGCCGCTTCTGATATCGTGACTTAAGTTCTGCCACTAACTCTTTTACTTTTAAGCTTGCTAACGTTTCGGATGAGTTTACTATCCTCTTACGTCCTGGAATTACAGATATACGTTCGATACCGGGATTAAACATAATCTCACCTAAAGATACATTGCTTCCAAGGTGATCCGTTATCCCGTACTTGGGTTCAATACCGAAGTAACGGTGTATTGATGGTTGCCTCAAATCCATATCTACAAGCAATACCGTTTGGTTTGCTTCCAAGGCAATGCTGACAGCTAAGTTAACCGCTACTAGAGACTTTCCTGCGCCAGGAGTGGGCGCAGAAATAGCCAAACTAGTCCAGTCATTAGCTCTCATCTCAGAGAGAACTTTTGTTCTCAACATAGAGAATGCGATCGAATCCGGGTTCTCTTTCTCTAAAGATACAACCCGATTTTCCAACATTGCAGACCGATCAACGTTGATGACTCTTGTCGTTGTGTATTCGATAGGTTTTATATTTTCTTTTCTTGAATTGTCTATTACTGTATCTCTAGAGCCGGATACTAAGTTTTTTTCAACTATGTCTGGATCTTTTTTTGCGGCCTTATTAACAACGTCTATAATTGAAGTCGACATTATTAAGCCCCCGTTAAATTGGATAATTTAAAAATAATTTTCAAATAAATAACATCTAAAGGCATATATAGAAGATGAACCGCTAAAGCCCCCCCTATAGAAAGAACAAATATAACCAATAGGGTTCGACTTAATTTTTTCTTTTTCGCTAACACTTCGGCTTTAGTTTCTATATAGCCAACAACAGCTATCGGGGGAGCTCCGATTAGCTTTTCCAACTCTTTCTCATCCCTTATGCTTCGATCCATAAAGCCGATCAATAACACAAGCCCTAACGGGATTGCGAGACTCCCGCCTACTCCTGCAACCAACAACTTTTTACGATCCGGACTAAACGGCCGGTCCGGTAATTGAGCAGGCTCAAGTATCGAGAACCTCTCTGCTTTACTACCCTGTTCTAGACTCTCAGCCATCTGAGCCTGCATTGTATTAGCAACTACTTTATCGTATTGTGCTTTGATGACGTTATAGTCTCGATTTAAGGAGACTAAGCCGCGCTCAACCTGAGGAATTTTTATAATCTTTGTCTCTAAATCTTCGATCTCTATTTTTTTTTCACTAATTTCGTTTTCTAAAGATACAATTCTTAGTTTTCCTTCCTCAACACGTTCTTCAATTAGATTGTTACTATGATTTTCCAAGCTTGTTGTTACTGGACGATACGATTCAAGCTGCGTTTTCATGCTAACAACATCGGGATGAGTATCGGTATACTTGGTTCGTAACGCTTGATAATCGGCACGAAGCTTTGCCAAGACTGGGTCGGTTAAACTTCGATTGACTGGCTGCTCTGCCAATTGAATTTCCAGCAGATCTATCTGATTTTTTGTTGACTGAATCTCTCTCTGCAATTCCGCTGCGGTAGTTTTAGCCCGGTCTAACATAGATACGTAAAGATCTAGGTGTTCGGGAAGGGCATCTTTATTTTTCGCTTTAAATTCCGCTATTGCCTGCTCAATTTCAGATAAGCGATGCTCCATTTTCGTGGCCTGGGATTCTAAAAAGCTTGTAGTTTCAGATGCCCTCTCGGTTCTCGCTGTAACATTCTCATTTAGAAACAAGGTAACTAAATCATTAGCGACATTCTGTGCCACCGTTGGGTCTTTTGCATCAAAGCCCACACGAAATGCTATTACAGTTGCGTTACGTCTACGGTTATCACTGTTAATCAACTCTACGGTGATATCGTTTCGGATCTCGGTAAGGAACCCGGATACTGTTTTCCCTTCTCTACTTTCAGTCAACGAAGGATACTTGTTCACAACTTCCAAAAGCTTTGCGCGAGTCATGACACGCTGCTTGATAATTTGTATACGCTCAGCCGCAATAGAAGTAACGGTAGATCTAACAAGATCATCCGGAATCTGCTGAGTTTCGACCAAAACCACAGACTGAGAGCGATAAACAGCGGGTATTAAGTTAGAAACAATGAAAGCTATCGTCGCCAGTGCGAATATCGCTATAATCACCAAAACCTTATAACGGTCGAAGGCCGCCAAGTATTTCTTTGGAATTTCAATACCCTGTTCTTCTTCATCACTATACATATGGCAGTCGACCCTAATAAGCGCGCTTGTTAAATAGCGTTAAAACCGTTCGAAAGATAATTTCTAGATCCAACCACAACGACCAGCTGTTGATGTATTCAACGTCGGCTTCAACACGTTTTCGCATCAGCTCGTCTGTTTCTGTTTCGCCTCGGTAACCACGCACTTGTGCCAGGCCAGTGATACCTGGCTTAATTCGGTGCCGGTCCATATATGCATCCACTTTTTTTGAATAATGCTGGTCATGTTCTATTGCGTGAGGACGAGGGCCAACAATCGACATGCTGCCGTCAAGAACATTGAACAGCTGAGGAAGCTCATCGATACTGGTTTTTCGAATAAAGCGACCAACACTGGTAATTCTTGGATCCCCTTTCGTCGCTTGCTGAATAAAACCTTCATCTGGCTGATGGACCCGCATACTCCTGAACTTCCAAATCTGGAATATCCGCCCGTCCCACCCCGTTCGATTCTGCCGATAGAAAACAGGTCCAGGCGACGAAAGACGCACAGCGACAGCAGTGGCTATCATTACTGGCGCGAAAATCATTAGAGCAAAAACGGCGAAAATTCGGTCAAAGAGATCTTTCTTTAGACGGTGCACACCTAAAAGAGGGGTTTCTGAAAGAGATATAACAGGAGAGCCCGATAGTTCGCGAAAGCTCGGATTAATCAACTTGAGAGAGCCGAAGTCAGGCACCCAAAGAACATCAAAGTTGTAGGGCGCTAACTTGCTATACAATGTATCAACCAAGTGAGTGTCCTTCAGAGGAAGGGACAGATAGATCTTGGACACACCACTTTCTTTTAACTCAGTAATCACCTTTTCACTCAGTCCGTGACTCGAACCAAGTTCTGGACCGGCATCTACAAGATAGGTGCCGACCACCTTCTCTTTAAGCCATGGATTGTTACCAATTTTAAGCGCAATTGACGCTGTGCTGGACGACTTGCCAATCGTAGCCACACGCACGCTTTCTGCTTTGATTCTTGTTGATAGGAGCCTAAAGAGTATGTGACTTAACATCTGAAGCAATATCGAACCACCAAAGAATGCAATCAGCATCTCTCGGTCGATGTCATCCAAGATGTTAAGCAGGTATACGATAGAGAGTGAGATAGTCGCTACAACCGTCCAAGACCGAATAAGATCCCAGGATTTTTTTAGATAACCGCGGTTGCGCCGGTAGATCCCCTGGTTATCGAAAACAAGGGCCATCAAAATCAACGTCAATAGAAGTACGATAAGATGATTAAGTAGAAAATTGCCGTCAAAGGCAGTAGCTACTAACCAGAAGACTAACATGACAACTGTCACATCCACTCCAGCCTGAATCATTACTGATATCGGGCTTCGACGTTGGAGCAATGAGCGTCCTGCAAAATTTTCCATATTAAATCCAACGTTTGTCGACGCGTATAGATGAGCTTATAGCTCATTACTTTCCCATATTTTTTGCAGCGCCTGTCAGCCGACTCTGAAAAATAGAAATACAAAGAAGAGCTCCGCCCTTCCTTGTATTTCGTACTCTATTCCAGTTACCTCTTCGTCTTACGAAACCTTACGACGTGCCTGAAAACCGGCAAAGCCTATGAGGGCGGTTCCAAAAAGAAGGGCTGCTGCGGGAATCGGGACAGCAGATACTCGCAAATGAGCCTGATCGAATTCTCCAAAAACTGTGACTCGATAAGTACCAAGAGACGCTAAAACTGAGGCTTCGTTAACGAGATCAGTACTTGTGAGGCTATCAATTACACTCCAGCTCAAGCCACTATCGGCTGAAAACTCGAGAACCCAGTTAACGACGACCGATACAAACTCACCAGTCGCGCTATCATAACGTTCTGTTGGGTTAACCCAGCCAGTGAAGTCAATGGTTTGAAGATTCGAGTCTGCGACATCAAAATCCCACGTCACTTCCTCATAATCACCCAACGGATCATCACCCTGAAAATTAAAGGATAGCGGTGAGCCGTATTCCAGCGTTGCAGAGTGCGCTGGCATTACAGCAACGGCAGATAGCATAGCCAGGCAAGCCATCAATATTTTTGTAGCATTCATAATAGGAAGTTCTCCATTCAATCCAAGTCCATGTGCTCGCCTTTTAATTTAAAGGGGCACTTAATTTACTTATCCGCGTTGACAACCAGACCCGCGCGGTTCGCTAGTAGCCAAAATCAGGCCAACACATAGATTCTCAATATAAATCAATAGTTTAGACTTTTATCTGACGATACAGTCAACGAATTGGTTCCAGATGTAAAGTTTATCGACGCCACCCAACACGCACACTCAAAAATTATTTATCTGCGTTTTAATTACATGCCAATTAACTAGACCTAAAATAAATCCTGGGTTAGGATTTTTCCGTGAAGGTGTGATTAGTTGCTTTCAATTAAATGGATTTAATACATGAGTATTTTCGCATGAAACCAATTATTGGCTCATTTTTACTGACTGCGGGATGTGTTTTGGCCTCCGCCTGTACCACGACTTCTCCCTCACCGCCTTCCGAGCATAACGGACTTACCGATAGCACCTTAGAGTCAAAGCCCTTCACCATTGGTGAGCGCGATGTACTCGACATACGGGTGTGGAACAACCCCGAGCTATCTGTCGTTACTGCACTTCGCCCGGACGGTTTCGTAACTCTTCCTCTATTAGGGGACATACAGGCGAAAGGCGATAAACCAAGCTCGCTTGCTTCCGAGATCCAGGTGAAGCTGGAAGAGTTCGTCAGAGACCCCCAAGTCACGGTGATAGTTAAAGAGATCAACAGTGACGAATTCACCCGCAGAGTTAGGATCACCGGTGCAGTAGACTCACCACTCACCGTGAAGTGGTCAGAGGGAATGACCGTACTAGATTTGGTATTGCTTGCCGGCGGTACCAACGATTTTGCCGATAGATCAAGCGCCCGGCTTGTTAGAAAACAGGCTGATGAGAGTGTTAAATTTTTCGACGTGGACTTAGACGCACTTATTGAACAAGGTGATCTCAGGTACAACTATCCGCTCTATCCGTCGGATATTATTACAGTCCCAGAATTAACGTTCTAAGCGGAAAAGCCTGTGATCTCCTGTAACCTCAGACTGCCACTACAGTCGTCTGTTTTCATGGCGATTGCTATCGGATTACCTGTGAATGCGGCCGAATTTAGCATCGAGATAGACTCGGCACTCTCTAATAACGCGACTCAGGTGAATGAAGGCACTATAACGGAAAGACAAGATAAGCTTTCTCTATCTGCAGCACATGCTTTTGAAAACAGCGATCAGTTGCTGGAGTTAAGCTATGGGCTAACTTATTTCAATTACGCGAAAAGCTCTCAGGATAATGACACGAAGCTAACCGGGACCCTCGATTACAATTACAATTTTAGTCCCTTAACACAGTTTCAGTTATCTCATATATCCTCGCTGTCACTGATTGATCCAGCGGCACCCTCCAGCCCAGGAAACTCTGCCACTACCCACCATCTGACGACAGCGCTTTCTAAAGATATCAGACTCACATCAATCGACTCTTTAAATTTTACGCCTCGCGTAAGCCTTAATCGAAACGAGGATCGTGCTGAACTGGATAGCGAAGAGTTAGGTATTGACCTATCAGCGCTGCGATTGCTTTCCCCCTTAAACCGCGCTTCACTCAATGCGTCTTTCAGCAGAACCGAATACGAATCCGTACCAAGCACGGATAGAGCCTCCTGGGGCATCGCTTTTTCACGTGAACTACGAAGTGTTTCTTACTTCATCGAGGGTGGCTACATGTACTCTGATGCAGGTTCTAAAGACTCGATCGAAACACCGACATTCGAACTGGGGCTTAACTTTACTGGTGGACATAATGAGCTCCAATTCTCCGCATCCAGACAGGTGACCGACACAACGTCAGCCAGCGCGGATCCCGATGCACTTTTGGACAATTTCTCCAACAGAAGTCTTGTAGAGGAGTTCATTCAAGAGCGCTATAGGATCTCATATTTGTATACTGGACTCTGCGGTCTTTGTACCAACAACACGACGGTCGCATTTTTCACCGAACGATATGAGAATAGCCAGTTAGATTCGGACACCTTGAGTCTTTTACACACTTTCAGTTATCGCCTCAGCTCCAGGAAGACTGCATCGTTTCGTCTAGGCTACTCGGAGTACAAGACACCGGATTCCCAGGCAACCAGTTGGGAAGAGGTGAAAACAGACCTTTCGCTCTCTTCTCAGCTAACTAGGCATTTTTCATTGAGCGTTTACAGCTCTTATCAGGATCGTAACGCGTTTCTTCCAAGCAACTCCTTCGAAGAATTTAAAGTCGGCATACGTGCTAAAAGAGAATTTTGAGGTCTCATTATGCCCGATATCAGATCTCGTATACCCCTTGTGGCTATCGGCTGCATCTTAGCTGCAACGCTTATCATCGGGATGCTGACTGACATCGTCACTTTGCGCATTCCCAACCCCTTTGACAAGCTAATCCACTTATCACTTTTCGTAGGCCTAACTATTGGAACACTTAGCATCACTTCGAAACGTTACCGCATCGTTTTAACTGCTTTAGTTATAATATTCGCTTTAAGCTCAGAAGCTATTCAACATATAGCAACAACAGGTCGGGAATTTTCAGTCTACGATTCCATATCTAATATAATGGGTGTTCTAATAGCTATTTTTTATCATTTAATTTTTCGCGTTAAAAAAAGATCAAAAACACTTCTCTCATAACGCTCAAGAAACCAGACTATATTTTTTCATTAGGTCATAGAGTGTCGGTCTCGATACGCCGAGAACCTTAGCCGCTTCTGAGATAGATTTAGTTCTATCAAGAGCCTGTTTAATCGTCACTACTTCGGCTTGTCTTCGAACATCCTTAAGATTTAATGTTGTATCTAACATTACATTAAGAGTGCTATCATCAACGGCATTATCTTCTTTTTCGGCTAAAGATCCTTCATCCTCTTCAACCGGGAAGCCCATATCTTCAGCGGTCACCAACGAATTTTCAGCCATTACTGCTGCTATGTTAACTCTGCTTTCTAACTCTCTAATATTTCCAGGCCAATCGAACTCGATAATTTCTTTCTGTGCTTTCGGTGTAAATCCTGTTATGGCAGGATTATATTTTTTCTTTGCTTCATTTAGGAAAGAGTTAGCAAGGGATAATTTGTCTTCTCTCCTATCATTAAGTGAAGGTATCTTTATAACGTATTCGCAAATGCGGTAGTAGAGATCCTCTCGAAAATCACCATTAGCAACCATCTCTAGCAGGTTTTTATTAGTCGCGCACACAACGCGAACGTCGACGGGGATATCTTTCGTACTACCTAATTTCTGTATTTTTCGTTCTTGAAGAAAACGGAGTAAACTCGCTTGGATACTTAAAGGCATATCTCCTATTTCATCAAGAAATAGAGTGCCGCCGCTAGCACTTTCAATCTTCCCTTCACTTCGCTTTATTGCACCGGTAAATGCTCCTTTTTCGTAACCATATAACTCACTTTCGATTAGGTTCTCTGGTATCGAAGCACAGTTTATCGCCATAAACTTACGGTCACGTCGATCACTATTACGATGGATCGCATTCGCCAATACTTCTTTACCTACACCACTCTCTCCTAACAGGGTACAGGTTATGTCTGTCGGAGCCAGTTTCTTTATAGTTTTACATACTTTGATCATCGCCTCATTCTTTGTATGAAGTTCTGATACTAGATCATTCGCGTCGATATCTCCGTGCTGTATGCCGGATTGTAGATTAGATATCCTGAACCCCCTCTCTACTATGAAATCCAATGTTTGAGGGGAAACCGGCTTCTGGAAAAAATCTTGGGCTCCTAGCGATATTGCACGAATCGCATTTGCATGATCACCACGCCCAGTCATCACTATCAACTTGCCATTTGGATGTACACTAAGTATCTCAGAGATACATTTCATGCCAGCCTCAACGCCTTCAGGCTCAGGAGGAATACCCAAATCTTGTAATATCACAGCTGGTCTGTATTTTTTTACAATAGCGATTGCTTCATCACAGGTGCTCGCTTCGAGAAATTGATAATCACTAAAGTGCCATTTCAATTGCTTTCGGAGTATTGGATCATCCTCCACAACGAGCAACATAGGTTTAAATTTATTAGTCATACTACAGTCCTTTGCTTTCAACTATTTCTTCTCGCTCTTCAACTAAAGGCAGCTGGATCACGAACTCCGTTCCTACCCCAATCTCACTTATAACTTCTAGAGCACCTCCGATCTGCTCTACGTATTGCTTTGTGAGGAAAACCCCTAAACCCATACCCGATTCTTTCTTGGTTGTTTCAAAAGGTTTGAAAAGTTTTGTCTGGATAAATTTCTGTGACATGCCGGTGCCATTATCACGAATAGTAAAAACAGCCCAAGGCCCCTCCATCTTAGCTTCTACAAAAATCTTTCCGAGCGCATCACTGGCATCTTGGGCGTTTTTTATAAGATGCGATATCGCCATAGATAGTTTTTGTTTATCACAGAGAATTCGCTTCGCCATACGTTTTTCAAAAGCGAATTCTGGTTCAGGAAAGCCTTTTTTAGTAGAGGACTTAACTGCCGTAATCAAATCATTTATCGTACAAAGCTCTTGTGCCTCAGCTCTCCCGCTATTTAACCTGCCAGTCAAGGTATTCAGTCGCTGCGAAGCATTTTCAACGGTTTCAAAGGTATCATCTATAAATTCAGGATTCGTTCTATATTTCGCTGCGTTGGTTACGATCATCGACAGCTGGGCCGTGACATTATTTAAATCATGTACAAGAAACGTACTCATTTGCGAGTACGTTGCCAGCTGAGCTTGAATTTCTTCACGCTTTTCATATATGTGAAGTTGAAGATAGCCCGCTATTTGTCCACTAACATTACGGATAATGTCCAAATCCTCCCAATCGATAAGGTGCTCATTCTTATTATTTACGATTGCAGCAAACCCGATTACTTTATTACCTATTTGCAAGGGGATCACCAACCAGAGTCCTTTGATCTTGCTTAACTCTAGTGGCAGTTCATGATTAAACTTAGCTAGTTTACTTCCGGGAGATGCACTCGGGCAGAAAATCCAATGATCAGAATAAAACCTATTGAGCATAGCACCGTATAAGCTTATATTTTTTCTAAACTCGAATAAATTAGAGTGGGCTGCTAGACGAAAGTTGGCACCTTCCTTCAACCAAAGCCCGCCCTCTTCACCGCTCACCACATCTATAATAGAGTTTAAAGCAACCTCTTCAAATCGCTCACCTTCATCAAATTCAGATAGCGATTTATTAATTTTTATCCACTCTGATCGATAGTCGTACTTATGACTAAAGAAATTTTTATTTAGGAATACTCTCGCTTTACTTCTAAATTTTATCGACATTATTGAAAATATTGCCAAACCAGAAAGTATAAAGAGAGTCGATGACATTAACGCATTAACTAAAAATCCGTTACTGGCATTTATTAATGAATAAAATATAATTATAAGCGACACTATAAGTCCGGTGGAAAATATAATAGACCCATAGTATGCAGCGGTTTGTGAAATTTTTACTCTCGAATTCCAAGTACGTGTGCCATCGAAAATTGACAGCCAAATGAGAGCTAATATAGATATAAAACAATAGCTAAAGCTGCGCATCAGGACACCAATATTTTCTTGCTCGTACACAAAGGCGATTGTGTATCGGCTGATATCCACGATGAATAAAACGGCGATCATAAGTAAAAGAACGAACGCCTCTGTATCGAGGCGTTGTGATTTGGTAAGCCTCTCAAGCGTGTACAGCAGCATAAAGCTTGTCGCTAGTAACACGGGTAATTCTACCCAAGGCAATAAAAAACTATTATCGCTATCGAGCAGTAAAACGGAAAACGAAATCGTCCAAGTGGACCAGAAGGCAACAAAAAAGACTTTTCTTCTGAAGTCTATTCTTATAGCAACGCAAAGGAAAAGAACTGACCAGACCGAAAAATTTAACAGTTCGGTTGTTATGGGATTTAACCCTAAAATATCAAGCGCAGAGGTATTCGAGACCGCCAGTAATACGATCACCGTATTAATGAGGAGTGCTGTGAGCGCAAGATAAGCTGTATTACTTGCCTTAAAGACACCCGCAACAAAAACTGTCCCTAGCGTGGCTACGGCTGCTGCCGCTCCAAATTCGCTCATCCATTCCATTGGATTGAGATACTCTTCTTTTACTTTAAATAAATAAAAATATTTTTAATATTCTATAAACCTTAATCCCTGCTATCAGGTGAATTTAGCCTACAGAAAATTATCATAAAATTACGAATACAGATTAATCTGTACATTTAGCATATATTTTTAGTATATTCAATATAATAAATTTCAAAATATTACAAAAGTTAAGTTTCAATCATCGTTTCAACTTCTATTTCAATAACATAGATAACAGTCACTATCAATTTCGGTAAAGCCCAAGTTAGGCCAAAGGACAGGGCCTCTTAAACTTTGTTGATGGAAAGGGCTCCTTAGGATATCTATTTGCTCATATGCATGTTGTCTAGCAAAAGCGCAGGCTACGGCGGAGGTTTTTGATTGATGCTCCTTTCAAGCCTTGAATAGTTTCTAAATTGCCTTGCTGCTTCTGAACATAGGTTACCAATTCGATGGCCAATCCAACTCTATCAGCTTGGAGAAATCCGAAAATTTAGCCCTGGCCCCCTGCTCGATAAAACCGCATGTCAGCAATGACGTGCAACTACGCATGGAGCACTCAGGTTCGATCTCGGACTGTTAGATGTTCCAACCCGGTCAGAAATCGTGGCAGAGCCGCAAGATGCGTTCGTCAACAGCTTTGAGGATAGCATGCAAAACAACGCCAGGATCATCGGACTATGGTCCAGGGTACTTGTCGCTACACTGGTTTCTGCTCAGCCAACCTGGAAGGTGAGCAGGTATTCAGCGCAGGTGATCCATCACGATTTTTCGAGAAGGCCAGATGCTGGTCGAATTTGATAGGCGGCTACCATTAACTGCTTTCATCGCTTAACAGCGCCGCTATATTCCCTGAGCCTGGGGGAGCCAAACTTGACATCATACCCGCCAGTAGCTGGCGGACTACGTTTCAAACAATCTACCACGGATACCCGCTAGCCCGAGCTGGAGAGGTAGGCCCCCTGTTCGCTACAGGTGACCTCTAGTCTGTTGTTCAGTATTTAAAGCCGCTTCATGGAATGCGGCCTTGCTAACTACCTCGGTGTCTCTGATGCCGTTGAAAGGACTTGAACCTTCGACCTGCTCATTACGAGTGAGCTGCTCTACCAGCTGAGCTACAACGGCGCTTAGCTAACGGAGGAAAATATTAGCAATGGCGCATAAATCGAACAAGAGAGCGCTTGTACAGCCCGGCACAACCTTCTATTTTATGTGGAATTAGCCTGTTTTCAGGTTTCGCTGCAAATCCATCAGTACCAGTAATAATAAGATAAGAATAATTTTGGGGGATTAGGTTGCAATGAGAGAGGCCGTCGATACTCCCGGCTTCCTGCCGATGGAGCGCTTCCAGCAGCTACTGGATCTATTAAGCCAGAGCGGCTACCGTTGCGTGGCTCCGCAGGTCAAGGACAGCGCATTACTGTTCGAGACGATAGAACACATCAACGCCCTGCCCCGCGGTATTGAGCAAACTCAGGCGCCCGGTCACTACCGGTTGCAGCAAACCGATTCTCCTCGCCACTTCAGTTGGGCTAATGGTCCTCAGGCATTAAAGCCCCTGACCTTTGCTCCCCGCGAGAACCTCTGGTATTCCGAAGTCACTGCCGACGGCGGTTTGCGCTTTCGAGAAGCGCCGACCGAAACCGAGCCCCTGGCCGTGATCGGAGTACGCTCCTGTGATCTTGCGGCGTTAAAGCTGCAGGAGCAGCACTTCCAGGGTGGTCAGGTTGACCCTTACTTTCTAGCTCGCCGCCAGCGTCTGTTCTTAGTCGCGATTAGCTGCACGCACCCCGCAGATACCTGTTTCTGCGCTGCCACCGGCGACGGGCCGGAAGTACGTAACGATTTCGATATTTCTCTGTATGAAACGGATCGGGGCTACTTCGTCAGCGCCGGGAGCATCAATGGAGAAAAAATCGTTCAGCGACTGTCTCTGGAGACGGGAGATCCAAAGGCTTTCAGTCAAGCTCGTAAAGAGGTCGCCGATTCAGCCGCTCGGCAGTCACGTCAGCTACCGGGCGAGAACCTGCAGCACAGTTTATTCACCAACCTGGATCACCCGCGCTGGCAGGAGGTTGCCGAACGTTGCCTGAGCTGCGGCAACTGTACCCAGGTCTGCCCAACCTGCTTCTGCCACAGTGAAAACGATGTACCGGACGTCTCTGGCGTGAAAACCGGCCATGAACGTCAATGGGACTCCTGTTTCAGCCCCGGCCACAGTTACCTGCACGGCATCACCCTGCGCCAGGAAACCTCACAACGCTATCGTCAGTGGCTGACCCATAAATTCGGCAGTTGGCACGAGCAGTACGGTCGTAGCGGCTGCGTCGGCTGTGGCCGCTGCATCGCCTGGTGCCCGGTAGGGATTGATCCGACCGAGGAGCTCGCTGCCATCTGCTCCCCCTCTACCGGCAAGGCAGACTGACTATGAATCCCTACCTGCCTCTCGAGGCCGAAGTGGTGGAGCGGATTCAGGAAACGCCCAGCATCGTCACGCTGCGGCTCAGACTCACCGATGCCGACGCGCGCCATCGGTTCTACTGCGCCCCTGGGCAGTTCAATATGCTCTACCTTTACGGAGTCGGTGAGGTGCCTATCTCTATCAAGTCTGGTCCCCAGGGCTTTCTCGACCAAACGCTGCTACTGGATCACACCATCCGCGCCGTGGGTCGTGTTACCCGTGCCCTGGTGCGGCTACAGCCTGGCGATCGCCTGGGGCTTCGTGGCCCATACGGTCAGGGCTGGCCGATGCAACGCGCCCGCGGTGAGGATGTGCATATCATCACCGGGGGCCTGGGCTGCGCACCAGCCGTCTCGGTCGTGCACGATCTGATGCGCCAGCGCGAGCTCTATGGCCATATATCTGTGGTTCAGGGCGTGAAACATGCCGATGATCTAATCTGGCATGAGCAGTATGAACATTGGGCGCAACAACCCGATACCCGGGTGCTGCTCGCTGCAGACGAGGCCAGCGCGAGCTGGCACTGGCATACCGGCATGGTCACAGGACTGCTGGATAAACTCCAGTTACAACCGGATCGTGCCATCGCCTTTTTGTGTGGCCCGGAACCGATGATGCGCGCCTCTGCGGAACGACTTATCGAGCTAGGCTTAGGTGCCGACCGGATCTGGCTCAGTATGGAGCGCAATATGCAGTGTGCGGTCGGTCACTGTGGCCATTGTCAGTTCGGTGCCGCCTTTATATGTCGCGATGGCCCGGTATTCAATTATCCGCAGGTACGCGACCTGCTCGGTACAAGGGGATTTTAATGAAGCCCTTTGGCGAAAAGCCTCGCATTGCAGTGCATAAGTTCAGCTCCTGCGATGGTTGTCAGCTCGCTTTCCTTAACCTGGGCGGCGATCTTATTACGCTAAGCCAGCGTGTTCAGCTGACTCACTTTCTTGAAGCCGGTCTGGACGCCCCTGACACCCCGGTTGATATCGCCTTTGTTGAGGGCAGCCTTTCCACGCCGGATGAAGTAGAACGAATCCGCAAGGTGCGTGATAACAGTCGCTACCTGGTCAGTATCGGTGCCTGCGCCACCGCCGGAGGCTTACAGGCGCTGCGCAACCTGGATAACAAACATGACGAGTGGCGGGATGCTATCTATGCCCAGCCCGAATTTATCAGCACACTTGAACACGCGCATCCCATCGCCTCAGAAGTACGGGTCGATTACGAGCTTTGGGGCTGTCCTATCAATAGTCGGCAGCTGCTAGCCTGCATCAACTCTCTACTGTTTGGCGTGCCGCCGTTCGATAACAGCGAAAAGCTCTGCCTGGAGTGCAAGCGCCAGCAGAAGGTCTGCGTGATGGTCACCGAAGACAAACCCTGTCTGGGACCGGTCACCCGCACCGGGTGTGGCGCGCTCTGCCCAAGTTTTGGCCGCGACTGCTACGGCTGCTACGGCCCCTCGGAAAACACCAATACCGCAAGCCTGAGCCGCCGTTTTGCCGGTATAGGGCTGCTGCCAGATGCCATCGCCCGGCGTTTTCTGCTGATCAACAGCGCAAGCCCTGCGTTCAATGAAGCGGGCCTTGCTGTAAGAGCAGCCGGGGAGGAGAAGGATGGGCAATAAGCGACGAATACGGATCGACGTGCCAGCGCTGACACGGGTTGAAGGCGAAGGCTCTCTTACCCTGAAGATCGACCAGGGGCGGATCGAACAACTGCAGTTATCGATCTTTGAACCGCCCCGCTATTTCGAGAAGTTTCTGGAAGGGCGCGCCTGGCATGAAGTGCCGGATATCGTCGCTCGTATCTGTGGTATCTGCCCGGTCGCCTATCAGATGAGTGCAGTGCAGGCACTGGAGATGGCGTTCGACATCACACCCTCTGACTGGGTCCAGCGTATACGCCGCCTGTTCTACTGCGGCGAGTGGATTCAAAGCCATGCCCTGCATATTCATCTGCTGGCACTGCCCGACTATCTGGGTTTTGACAGCGTGATCGGCATGGCTGCAAAACATCCTGAAGAAGCCCGCCGTGGGCTGGCCCTTCAGGCACTTGGCAACGAACTGATCAGGCTGTTTGGTGGGCGTTCGGTACACCCTGTGGGTGCCCGCGTCGGCGGCTTTCACCACGCACCCGATGCTGGGACCATGGAGAGGCTGCATGAAAAGCTACAGCAGCTGAAACCTGAAGCCCAGGCGCTGACAGACTGGTGCTCCTCACTGCCGATGCCGGAAGTGATCGATAACTTTATATCGGTGGCGATGACCAACGCCACTGAATACCCCTTTCATACCGGCCGCCTGGCCAGCTCCGAAGGGCTGGATATTAGCGCCCAGCAGTGGGAACACTATTTCCGCGAAGAGCAGGCCCCACACTCCACCGCGCTCTGGTCGTTCCTGCATAACAGCCCCTACCTGGTTGGTCCCCTTGCCCGCTTGAACCTCAACACTGAGCATCTGCCAGCTTCGATCACTTCAAGGCTAAAAAACAAAGGGGTGAATTTTCCCAGCCAGAACATGTTCCACAGCATGCTCGCCCGCGCCATCGAGATCGAGATCGCCATCGAAGAAGCGCTGGCGATCAGCGGCAACTATCACCTCCCGGACAGCCCCTACATTGAAGTCACACCTCGCGAGGGCGTTGGCTACGGCATGACGGAAGCGCCCCGTGGACTGCTCTGGCATCGCTATGAAACCGATGCAAAGGGGCTGATTCACTCAGCGCGTATCGTCCCGCCCACCAGCCAGAACCAGGCACGTATCGAACAGGACCTGCAACACTCACTACAAGCCTATGGCCTTGATCATAGCGAAGAGGAACTACGGCTTCATTGTGAGAAGGTGATTCGCAACTACGATCCCTGTATCTCCTGCGCCACCCATTTTCTGCAGCTAAAGCTCGAGCGCAGATGAACGACAAACTGAAGATTATCGGTATCGGCTCACCAAACGGTGATGACCGGCTGGGCTGGACGGTGATCGAACGGCTGTCGAAAAGGCTTGGCGAGAGAGAGGATGTTGAGGTGGTTGCTCTGGATCGACCCGGTGTCGGGCTGATCGATTACCTGGCGGGTGAAACGGAATGTTGGCTGGTAGATGCGGTGAAAAGCGAGAGGAAAGCCCCCGGCTGCTACCTGCAGCCGGGACTTGATCAGCTGCTGCAGGCGGGAAGCGCTACAGCTGGATCACATGGCGTTGGCCTGGCCGAAGCCCTGAATCTGGCCGGTACTCTTGGTCTGCTTCCGCAACGCCTCGAACTCCACGGCATTACGATCGGCGCGGCGAATATCGCCGGCCAGGATCTGAGCCTGGCGGTTAACGCGGGTGTTAACAGACTGGTTGAACGCTTTCTTGAGCGTCTGGAAAAAAATGTTGTTCATACAGCAACCTTCAACGGTGGTGTGGGTTCTTTGGGATCGTCATCCGGGTCATCTGAATGATCCTGGGCGATCAGGTACTCTTTAATTGCTTCCGTCACTTTCTCGTTCAGACCCGGCAGGCCGGTATTGCCAAACAACCGGTTGAACTCCAGTACATAGGGATGGCCATCCACCATCGCGATATCGAAACCGGCATGGTTAACACCCAGCTTTTTCGCCAGAGTTAACGCCAGTTCCATTGCCGCTTCAGGTATCGGTGTCTTGCCATCAACCCTGCCTCCCTGAGACAGGTTATTCAGGAATCCGTCGAAACCCTGCAATCGCCAGAAACCACTTACCACCCGCTCACCAACAACGATGATCCTCAGATCACGGTCGATCGGCAGCCATTCCTGTGCATAAAGCACGTCCGTGCAACTACGATAAGCGTTCCAGTCCTGTACCGTACGTATCAACCACACGCCCTGCCCCATCGACGCCTTTGGCAATTTGGCAACGAAGGGTAGCGCCATCTGCGACAAAATACGTTCCGCGCCACTTTCGGTATTCGGTTCGATCAGCGTCCAGGGCGTATTGCCCGGCGCGACCATCTCGAAAGCACGGCTCATCTCTACCTTGTCATGACCAACCATATAGGTCGCCAGACTGGGAAAGATCCGACCTTTCAAACCGAAAAGAACACCGCCGAGTTGCCAGTACTCGGGGAAAAGCACCCACTCAGCGTCCCTGATCTCCGCCTTGTGCCGAAACATATGTTCCGGTTTGATATAGCGGACATTCGGCAAGCCGAGCGTACGAAACGCATCAAACGATACGCACTGCATTGGTATTTCTCTGGATTCAAGCCCGCCGGCGGATCACCGAAACGGGGCGTTAAGCAACTGGGCCAGGAACCTGGCCGACTGATCAGAAGCGGGGCGAATTGTAAGCCCCCGAAAGGCGGGTTGTCAGTCTTTTTATTGGTGAAATTTTCTACACGAATTTGCGAAGATTGACCAATATTCAATCAGTAGTAGAGGCGTTCAGTAACTTGCTTTCAGCTACTCTTTTTCCGCGCTGTTGCAGCCGTTTCATCCGATCGTCCATTGCTGCTAGACTCAAAGATCATATCCTTTTTCTTCCCAGGCCGGTGGCTGGCGTTTCGCCTCACCGGCCTTTTTTCATTCAAGCATCAACATCCTTGGCCTTTACGCCATTGAGGAATAGCGCAATCCCCTGCTCCAGGCTTTTCTCCGGCAGGTCAGAAGGGTAAGAAACGCCGAACAGCGCCTGCTGATGCCAGGGTTCCTTAATCAGATCAATGAACTGTCCGGCGGCTAACTCACAGCTATCGACGTTAATACGCCCTTTATCCGCCTGCGCGCTCAGAAACTCGGTCAGCCGGCTACGCACTCGGCCGGGACCATTGGCATAGAAGATCCGCTGAATATCCTCACGGTCGGCACCATTGACGGAGATAACCAGGCGAAACAGGGCGATAGCATTGGGGGTATTGATCTGTTCTATGAACCGGCGGCCAAAACTTCTGAGCCCCTCTTCCAGCCCATCATGCCAAACGACACGATCATCCACGCTGTCGAAGAGGTCATTGGTGGCCTGCTGCATCATCGCTTCAAACAAACCCAGCTTGTTGCCGAAACAGCGATACAGTGTACTCATGGAGCCACCGGCCCGTTTCATGATCTCGCCGATACTGGCGTTTTCAAAACCCTGTTCAAGAAACACCTCCCGGGCCGCGTCCAGAATACGCCGCTGACGCTCACGCCCTTTGGGAGTCATCGCCTGATTGTCGTTGCACTGTTCAGGATTGCTCATACTCTTCCACCGGTCGGGCATCCGCACTGGTCACCCGTCTGAATCATCGTAGCGTTGTAGCTGTACCCTTATATCAGACGGTTCAAGTCAGGTACTGGACGCAGATCAATAGTGTAATGTATATTACATTATCATTTTACCCCGAAGCACAGGTCTTGGGCCACCCATAACGACATTCAGGCTCGCCAGTTAAAACCTTCAGTGCCGTTTCACCACTCACATTCGCTTATTCCGGGTTCGCCGTACAGGGTACCGGAGCCTTTACTTTTTCGGAGTCATGAATGACAGCAGGCACGAAAAGCCTACATATACCGGGCTTTCTCTTTATTCTTGCGGCACTGACAGCACTGGCGCCTCTGGCCACTGATGCTTATCTGCCGGCGGTACCGACCATTGCTGAATCGCTGGGAGCCAGCGTCCATCAGGTGGAACTGTCGATCAGTTTCTTCCTGTTCGGTTTCTCTATGGGCCAGCTGTTCGGTGGTCCCTTCTCCGATCACTTCGGCCGCCGTATCGGCATCTTTACCGGCCTTAGCCTGTTTCTTACCGGCTCACTGGCGATCATGTTCACCCCCAACGTGGAGTGGCTCTGGTGTTTCCGCATTCTCCAGGCTCTGGGTGGCGGAATGACCGTGGTGAATACGCCCGCGATTGTTCGCGACCTGTACAGCGGCCGGGAAAGCGCCCAAACCCTGTCACGCATGGCTGTCATTCTGATGCTCGCACCGTTGATGGCTCCCGTGCTGGGCAGCCTGGTCCTGCAAACCCTGGGCTGGCATATGATCTTCGGATTGCTGCTGATCTACGGTGCCATCATCGCTTTCGTAATCTACCGGTCGCTGCCTGAGACTCGCGTGGTGCAGAAAGACCGGCCCAATGCGATAAAACGTTACTGGATGGTGTTAAAGAACCGCCACGCAGTGGGATACCTTGCCTCAGCCTGTTTCGGCTATGGCAGCCTGTTTGCCTTTATCACCAGCTCACCCTCGGTCTACATGGGATACTTCAACCTGTCGGAGACGGTCTACCCCTTCGCTTTCGGTGCGAACGTCTTCTCTGTATTGGTGATGAACAAGCTCAATATCCGCCTGCTGGCAAAGCACGCTCCACGCAAGCTGCTACTCGGTGGCCAGGTGATCCAGCTGATTACCGGTGCGGGACTGCTGCTGTTTGTTACCTTTGGCGGCGACGCGCTGAACATTTTCCTGTTCATTCCGCTAGTGATGCTGTTCTTCGGCTGTCACGGGCTGGTCAGTGCCAACTCCATGGCCGGGATCACCGACTTTTTCCCTCGCAACAGTGCCACAGCGACCGCTCTTATGGGCGCCTGCGGATTCGCTTTCGGCGCAATGGCAGGCTCGGTCACCAGCCTGTTTGCTGATGGCACACCGCTACCGATGACAATGGTGATGTTTGCCTGCGCGTTGCTGGCGCCAGCCGTTCGCCTGCTGCTGCAGATGGGTCCGGCACCGGAACCCGCCGAATAGCGGCGGGACCGGCTGCCCTTTGCCGACTTCCAATCAGGCCGGTGTGATCAACGCCTCCAGCTCCGTGGGCTCCGGCTCTTTCTCCTCGTTGCGTGCGCCAGCGATAAACTCGGCGCCCCAACGACGGATATCGTGATAAGTGACGATATCGTAAAGCAGGCGGATACGGGTGGCGGCTTCACTCGGCGTCATCACCAGCCCCTGGTAACAGCGCTCCGCGAGATCATGGAGGTCGTGCGGGTTGGTCAGCAGCGCACCATGCAGCTCAGCCGCCGCACCGGTGAACTCTGACAGCACAAGCCGCCCGGCCCCTTCGGTTAGCCCCTGAATAGCAACAAACTCTTTCGCGACCAGGTTCAGACCATCACGCAGCGGCGTAATCCACATCACGTCGGCCCGCTCATAAAAGGCGGTTAGCTGCTGCATCGGGAAGCCACGATAGTAGTAGCGGATCGGCGTCCAGCCCACCTGGGCGAAGCGGCCATTAATACGCCCTACTGCCTGTTCGATATCGGCTACCAGCTCCTGGTAGACCTTAATCTCCTGCGCCGCAGGCACACAGATGATCACCAGCGTGACTTCATTGATCATATCCGGGTGGGCATCGAGCATTTTCTCGAACGCCAGCAATTTCGGCAGCACCCCTTTGGTGTAGTCCAGCCGCTCCACGGACAGAATGACCTTGCCTTCACCTTTGACGCCCACATCCTCTTCCAGCAAACGCTTCTGCTTGCGATAGGCACGGGAATCCAACGCCTGCTTCATGCGGTCTATATCCAGCCCCACCGGGTGGGCACCGAGTCGAATGGTGCGATGCGTCGTTTCAATTTCGGTGGTCATTTCACCCAGACCCGCGGCACAGCCGTAAGTCAGGAAACGCGGCGCACAGGGCTGACGCTCCTGCACCTGGAACGGCATGACTCCGCGCACCACATCGACAAAGTTTTCCACCTGACGCGGGATATGGAAGCCGACGTAGTCGCACTGCAGCAGACTACCGACGATCTCACGGCGCCAGGGCACCACGTTGAAGATATCTGCAGACGGGAAGTGAGTGTGGTGGAAGAACGCGATCTTGAGATCCGGGCGGCGCTCGCGCAGGTATGCCGGCACCATCCAGAGGTTGTAATCATGGATCCAGACCAGAGCCCCCTCGGCGGCCTCTTCTGCAGCTTTCTCCGCAAACTTGCGGTTGACGTCGCAGAACACCTCCCAATGATCCTCACGGAACTCAGCGCGCTCCCAGAAGGTATGAAGCATGGGCCAGAACGCCTCCTTGGAGAAGCGTTTGTAAAAGATATCCACGTCCTCTTTGATCAACGGAACACGTGAGCAAATGAGGTTCGGATAGGCTTCCTTATCGACGCTGGTGTGGGTGACGAAAGGATCTTCGGTGCCATCATCGATACTCCAGGCTATCCAGGCACCGCGAGTCCCATCGCCAAAGAAACTCAGCAGGGTCGGCAAAATGCCGTTCGGCGAACTGTGCGGCTGGCGTCGAACCTTGCCCTTCTCGCGCACCTCTTCATAGGGCAGGCGGTGATAAACCATCACTAGGTCCGAGGTACCGCGCTCGGTATCATCAAAGCCCTCATGAGCCACACCCTGAGGCCCGAGGAAACCGAAATGGCTCATCGCTTCGAGGATGCCGCCACAGCCGGGTTCCTCTGTATGCAGAATCCAGGCGTTCTTCTCGGTAGCTTCCAACAGGCTCTGCTCGGATCCACCGACACAGACTCCCTTGAAAGTACCATCGAGCATCGGCAGATCGTTCAGGGTATCGCCGGCACAGAGCACATCATCCGGCTGCTCTTCCATGAAGCTAACCAGACGGTTCAGCGTCGCGCCCTTGTTGGCTCCCTTGGGCAGAAAATCCAGGTAGTAGTTGGAGGAGTACAGCAGGTCACAGCCCAGGTCCTCAGCGATCTGACGTACCTCGTCGGTCACCGCATCACGTTCACAGAACCAGGAGCATCGGCGGGTCTGGGGGACTTCCTGACGACGGATGCTCTCGAACTTTTCCATCGCCTGCACAATCGGAAATTCGCCGGGCCAATTCTGCTCTATCTGCTCAAGCAGCTCGGAGACCGGCTGCAGAGTCGCACCGTCGATCACTGTGGCGCCCACATCACAGATGATGTATTCCGGCTCAGGGATACCCGGATCTGAAAGCAGCGGCATCACCGCTTCCAGGCCGCGGCCGGTGACAAAAACCAGACGGATTCCGGGATGCGCGTTTATCAGTTGATAGAGACGGGCACGGTCTTCGGGAGTGCCGCTAAGGAACGTACCATCCAGATCGGTCGCTAAAATCATTGTTTTGACTCCTTCTCGTGGATCGGGATCAGACGCAGATGAGCACCGGAACAGCCGGCGTACAAAACGTTGCCAAGGCCGCTCAACGGTTCAAAAAAGCTCAGTTTTTCCAGCCAGTGTCGCATTACGCACAAAAAGAGTGCAAACAGCACACCAAGGCTGCCAACGTCTGGATTGAGGATAGGGTATGTGCCGCTGACGCGGATTGGAGATAAATCAGAGATGGGGCCCGCCAAGGCGGAATGCACTGGCGTGAAACGCGGAGATTTTTGGGTATTTCGATTAAAAATCAAATACATAACATGCCGGCAGGCCGATAAATTCTTAGATGCTGATCGGCTTTACCCAGCTTGGTCGCTTAGCGGCTTCGCGTTAACGAGGCCCCAGCATTCGAAGCAACCTCTGTTAGATCCTCCTGTGGGCTAATAGGTGCACCGGAAGTGCTCTCATCATAGGCGTAGCAATTTTCGAACCACCACTGCAGAACAGCGGTGGTTCAGTTTGCAAAGACACAGAAAGGTTCAGGCGGATTCGACCTGATCGGCGTTACGCATCCTGACACGGTAAGCGTTAGCAGACATTTTCCAGCCGGGAAGGTGCGCTTTCACATTAAGCCGTTCGATATACTCTTCGCTGAGGGTGGCCGTCAGATCCACACCAAGCTCGTTATCGATGGTCGGCAGCAAAGCATCCGCAATATGCACAGCGCATAGAGGGCTAAAGGTCTGCCCAACTGACTCCTCAGGGTTATGATGCATCATGACTGCTTCTACAACCTGGGGCGACAGATTCCACATATCCAGCAGGTAAGCCCCAAGCTCAGCATGAGTCACGCCGTAAGCCATGCGTTCAACAAGGTGCAAAGGCTGCTTCTTGCGCGCCGCAAAGCGCATTACTTTCAGATACCCCTCACCCTGCTCCGCAGCCAGCATCAGCATACCCACATCCAGCAGCAGACCCGCAAGAAACGCCTGATCCTTCAACGCCGGATTGTGCTTGGAAAACGGGGCTGCGATCTCCTGCGCCAGCCGCGCAACACTCAACGCGCGCTGATTCATGCGATCAAAGGAAAACAACTTCCAGCCGGAGCCATCCGGGTAGTGAGCGTTCAGATGGCCAGAGAGTGCAAGCCCTCTTACCGTGCGCACACCCAAGAGTGTCAGCGCCTCGGTCAGGCTGGATATATGTCGGTTAAGACCGAAATAGCTGGAGTTAACCAGGCGAATAATCCGTGCTGCCAGGGCCGGATCCCGCTCAACGATGATTGCGATATCGCGGGTGCTGGTACGTTCGCTGCTGAGCGCATTACTCAACTCGCGATAGATCGAGGGGGATGAGGGTAACTGGCGAAACGCTCCAAACGAGCGCACCACCTTATCGCGGTAGAGCTGCCGGGTAACCAGCACCGTCTGCTCTACGGAACTGACGATCTCCTGGATACTCGCACCCTGAAAAATAGAGCGATGCACCACATCCAGCGCCTTGGCCAGCTTGGCGGAGCTTAAGGGTGGCGACAGCAGTATACGGGCGACCTTGGGCTTGATATCAGACACCTGTTTAAGGATGCCGATTTCGCGCTCAAAACTGGTAATGGCGCCGACAATAACCGCATCAAAGGCGGTCTGGCGCAGCAGTTGAAGGGCGCTACGGGGATCGTCGTTACGCACAACATCCCAATTACAGCCTTCCTGCACGAGCCCACTTCCCCAGGTTACAAACGCGGAGTGCGGGTCGATAAAGAGAATTTTCAGTGGTCCGGAATCCTTGGTACCACCGGTTTCAGCCCTGTTCATATGGCGCTCGTCATTAAAATAGTGACCGATTCCCGGTTCACCTATAACCCAAAGACTCGCTCAGAGCAGTTTGTCAGGTCTGAGCGTCTCCAAAAGTAAACGGCATACTTCAGATCCTCAGAAGCGGTGGACTCTTCTCAGTTCACTCTCCTTCGATAGCCTGGCCATCCCGACAGGGACCCGCGGCTTTGCGTCCCCCGATTACTCGGGGTTTGCCTTTTCGAGAAAGGATCCGGGTTTTGAAAGGCTTCCCTTATTCTGACGCTAAATTAGGCGAATACAGATCAGCTTCCATGGACGGAATATAGCACAAGGCTGTTTGAACAATGAACAGCGTTGCCGAATAACTCCATTTACCCTGACATTGATACTGCCGTTTACGACAAACCGACCCCAAATGGGTAGAAGTGTTATTAATTAAATACACTTAACCCAACAATCTAGCCTTGTATGCGGAGTTTTAAATTAGGTATCACTAATCATCGCTTTTTGACGTTTCGTCCGCCATTAAGTTCCAGACAACTGCCGGTAACATAAGGGTTATCGAGCAGATAACTCACTGCCTGAAACACCACTTCAGCTCCCGGCTCTATGCCCAGCGCCGACTTCGCCAGTGTTTTGACTCTGTACGCCTCATCATCACTCGCGTTAAACATAATCATTGAGGGCGCGATGCTGTTGACCTTGATACCAGGTGCCAGCAGCCCCGCAAAAGAGAGCGTCAGGTTTTCCAGTGCTGCCTTGGATGCCGAATAAGCGATATGCCGGGGACTTCCCTGGCCAGCGATAAAGTCGGTCATATGGATGATATCGCCGGGCTTATCCGGGTCGAACCAGCGCTGCGCCGCCTGGTTGATCAGGTAAGGCGCCTGCACATGCACCATCATCATCTGCTGCATCGCCTCGGCACCGGCGCTGTCATCCATCCAGGCCGACGCATTATGGATAATGGCTCGCAGGTTTAGCCGGCGACGGTCGATCTCATCGATCAGCGCCTGGATACCGGCCACAGAGGAAAAGTCTGCAACAATCACCTCGATCCCCTCCAGCGGAGATCGTTCCCATTCCTCACGCCAATGGCGGCAGGTAATAATGACAGGGTGACCCTGCTGCACCAGGCGTTTCGCGCAGTGCAGCCCGAGGCGCTGGGCGCCGCCGGTAATCAGGATACCGGGCTTATCCATCATATCTCGCTCCTGAGTGCCTTCAGCCCACTAAACAGCGTCTCGCTCTGGCACAACAGCTCACCCAACGACGCCCCCTTTGCCTGAGGTGGTTCTTTATGCCAAAGGTACAGCCGCTCACTTTGACCGAGCATCAGCACACCCCAGTCAGTTTTGCCCTGCAGCCGGTTGAATAACTCGACGGGCTGCTCCTCCGCACTCGGGAGACCTGTAAACAGGGCCTTATGCAGCCGAGTTGTGCGCTCAAAAGCACCGGAAAGAGGTGTTGCATCCACATGGCTGAGCAGAGACTCAAACTCGATAATTAGTTTCAGCGCCTGATCAACTTTATCTACAGCACCCGCCGTTCCCATCGACAGCAGCTCGGAGCCATATTGAGCGCTGGCAAGCAGGTAGCTACCCAGTAGCGGCAGTGCTTCACTGAGCGGTTGAGCAAAAACATCTCGGGACAATTTGGGAGCAAGCGGTTTTCGTTCCGGATCAAGAAGGCGGTAGCCGCGCTCAGCTTTGGCACTATCCCAGGGCATCAGTGGCAGCTGAGCTGCAACCTCTTTGGCAAACGCAAACAGAGCTTCCGGCGGTCCCTGGCGCAGCTCAAGCTCCAATTCGCAGATCGGTGATGAAGCTTTCTCAGCCGTTGCGGCTCCCCGGTCCAGGGCTACTTCCACCTCTACCGGGATGCCATCAAAGACCCAGTTGAGCTTGCCTTTCGTGCGTTGGAAATCGGTACGAAACAGAGGCTTTAAAGCGGCCAACGTATCACTACCAAGTAACGCTGGACGGTCCAGATCCAACAAAGGCTGCAGATCCACCTGCTCACTGCTCAGATACCAGTCCCACTCACTGCGCACGCTAAATCCGGCCAGGCTTTCGCCACGACCCTTGAACGTTTGAATGCACTGATCGCCATCGCGACGCAGGCGTAGCGCATACCCCGCACGATCCAGCGCCAGCTCAGGCGTATCGAAGTACTGATTAAACAGTTCAACCTGTTCCCAGTTACCGGACAGTCTCTCCAGAAAAAGTGGTATCGCGGTCGGGTCTACATCCAGCACATCGGGCAGACGCAGTTTGATCTCAGTTTCGGTCAGCATTTAACGCCCTGACTCTCTACCAGCATGAGCGGCATCAATCGCGACGATCACACAGGGTGATCGAGACAGAGTCCGCAAAACGCAGTGCATGGGGCTTATCGATCTCCACCTGGGCAAAACAGACCATCGGATCTTCCATCGCCAGCGCCAGCACTTCACTGGCCATACGCTCGAGCAGCAGGAATCGGCCGCCCTCCACATGGTTGATGATCGCCTTATTGATGGTGCGATAGTTCAACGCATGATCGATATCGTTATGCTGAATCGCGCTGCGCACACGATAGCGGATCAATACGTTGATGATCACATCCTGGAGTTTCTGCTTCTCCTCATCGTTGATTCCGATGTAGGTTCTCAGTCGCAGATTTTTAATTCTGATCGTCGCCTGTCCCGGCTCTGCCTGATTCATTTAACTGTTCCTATCCACTGCAGAAATTCCCTGGGGCATTATTAATAAAGGTAAAACGCCCCGCCAACATCATACACATCCCTCTGACCGCGATCACGGTGCGCTGACCAAGTCGAGAAGCCTGAATCCGCTCCTCTTTGAAAAGGCCCACTCAACCTCGATTTAAGCCCCTTTTAAGCTGGCACCCCTAGTTTTATCCGTTCAGGTACCCAGCCATAACAAGAGCCCTGCCATGAGCGACACGCCGATCCCCTTTCAGACCAGTATGAGAATCTCTCTGGCTTTTCTCTCCCTGGCGCTGTTCTCCCACCTCTCCGGTCTCGACCTGATACTGGAGCGATGGGTCTATGCTTTCGAGGGTGGCGCAGGCAGTGCATTCCCCTGGCACGACAGTTACCTGCTTTATGATCTGCTTCACGAAGGCGGACGCTGGCTGGTCAAGCGTCTGTTTTTCCTTGTCGTTATTCTTTTTCTCGCTTCCTTCATGCTGAAACGCCTGAGGCCCTGGCGAATGGGATTGCTGTATGTGGTGGTGTGTACGCTGTTAAGTACCGCTCTGATCAGTTATCTGAAACATCACACCACACTTCCCTGCCCGCAAAACCTCACCGAGTTTGGCGGTCGTCAGCACTGGGTTAATATCTGGCAACTGTTTTCGCCTCGGCTCCCGGTTGCCCGCTGCTACCCTGCCGGCCACTCATCCGGCGGGTATGCCTGGCTCAGCCTGGCGTTTATCTTTCCCTACCGCAGCCGAGCCTTTTACCTGGCGCTGCTGCCGGGCGCTCTGCTCGGGCTGACCTTTGGTCTGGCCCAGCAACTGCGCGGCGCGCATTTTCTCTCTCACGACCTCACTACCATCGCCATCTGCTGGGCCTTCGCCGCGTTCACTCTATGCCTGTTCCAGAGAGCAAAGCGGCTGTACCGCGTCTGGCAAACGGCTGAGCGCAGTTATCCGCAAAGCGGTTAATCAGCCGCCGGATTAATGGGCCTGACCCTCGGCGAGTTAAATCCGTATACTGCCAAGAGAAAGACTTTTGGGAGAAAAGAGATGGCCACTACGGAGCCGCAGCATCTATCTCTGGTTGCCGACATCGGTGGAACCCACGCCCGTTTCGCGCTGGTCGGCCCCTGCGACGAGCGCCCCAGCGCGAGCCTGACATTCAAAGTCAGCGATTTCCCCTCACTGACCTCTGCAATTCTCGCCTATCTGGAAACAACCGACCTGCCTGAAGCACAGCGCCCGCGCTGCGCCTGTCTCGCCATTGCCGGCCCAACAGGCCTGGACAGGGTGAATATTACCAACAACGGCTGGAGCTTCTCCCAACAGGCACTGAAACAGACGCTCGGCCTCGAACAGCTGCGAGTGATCAACGACTTTACCGCCCAAGCCTATGCTGCTCCGCTGCTTGCACCCAACGAGCTTGTATCTATCGGTGGCGGAAAATCTGTCAACGGAAAGCCGATAGCCGTTCTTGGTCCAGGTACAGGGCTTGGAGTCGGCGGTCTGGTATTTTCCGGCACCAGTCCCATAGCACTGTTCAGCGAAGGCGGACATGTGGATTTTGCCCCCGGCGATGAACTGGAGGCCGAAGTATTGCGCTACCTCTGGCAGCGCTATGATCATGTGTCGGCGGAGCGCCTGCTGTGCGGATCTGGCCTGGTTAACCTCTATGAAGCCCTTGCAGCCATTCATGGCACGCACAATTCAGCCCGTTCTGCGGTCGCGATAACCGAGGCCGCCCTGAACAATAGCGATCCCCTTTGCAGGGAAAGCGTGGAGCTTTTCTGTGCCATGCTCGGCAGTCTGGCGGGGAATACAGCGTTGACCCTCGGCGCCCGGGGAGGTGTCTACATCGCCGGTGGCATCGTGCCAAAAATCCTCGACCTGTTTTTGACAAGCCGCTTCCGTGCCCGCTTTGAATCCAAGGGACGCTTTCAGGGCTATCTTGCTTCGATTCCCACTCGGGTCGTTATCGCGGAGCACCCTGGTTTACTGGGCGCAGCGAATGCTTTAAGGCAGCAAACTCAGCCATAAGCAGCGCTCCTGCGTACAGTACGCCTCATATCTCATCTACACTGAAAGCAGGTAACGAAGATTACTCTCGCGAAAGTCCCTGACAGGTGCCTTTGGCGATACAACAGGGATGGTTTATCCATACATCCCCGCCCCTCCGTCCAGCAACAAAACGCTCTAAACCTGATCCTGAACGTTGTAACAGCCAAGCAGAATACGTAATTTGAAAGAAACGTTATTCCATCGGAGGTACTTATGACTATCCGCGTAGCGATTAACGGATACGGTCGTATCGGGCGCAACACACTGCGTGCACTCTATGAATCCGGCAAGCGGGAACAGATTCAGATCGTCGCAATCAACGATCTGGGCGATGCCGAGATCAATGCGCACCTGACCCGCTTCGACAGCGTTCACGGCCCTTTTCAGGGCGAGGTCAGCATCGACGGCGACAACCTGGTGGTTAATGGTGACAGCATCCGCATTCTGGCGGAGCGTGATCCGGCGAAACTGCCCTGGCAGGCACTTAATGTGGATGTGGTCTACGAGTGCACCGGCCTCTTTACCAGCCGTGACAAGGCGGCCGCCCACCTTGAAGCCGGCGCCCGCAAGGTGATCGTCTCGGCGCCAGCCAAGGGCGCAGATGCCACGGTAGTTTATGGCATCAACCACGATTGTTTAACGGCGGATCATCAGGTGATCTCCAGCGCCTCCTGCACCACCAACTGCCTGGCGCCGATCGCCAAACCACTGAACGATGCCATCGGTATCAAAAGCGGCCTGATGACCACCATTCACGCCTACACCAATGACCAGAAGCTGTCGGACGTTTACCACTCCGACCCTTACCGCGCCCGCGCCGCGACCCAGTCGATGATTCCCACCAAAACCGGCGCTGCCGCTGCAGTGGGGCTGGTGCTGCCGGAGCTGAACGGCAAGCTGGACGGGATGGCGGTGCGTGTGCCGACAATCAACGTCTCGTTGGTGGATCTGACCTTCGAGGCGAGCCGCGACACCAGCGTTGAAGAGGTCAACGCCATCATAGCGGAAGCCGCAGCCGGCCCGCTGCGCGGTATTCTGGCGGTCAACGAACTGCCGCTGGTGTCGATCGACTTCAACCACAACCCGCACTCATCGGTGTTCGATATGGCCCAGACTCGTGTCAACGGCCGCTTGGTCAAAGTGATGAGCTGGTATGACAACGAGTGGGGTTTTTCAAACCGGATGCTCGACAACACCCTGGCACTGATGAAAGTGGCAGGCTAAAAGGCGGGAATCAACGCCCTGCGCCAGGAGACAGATCAGGATGGAAACCAAAGAGGTAGAGGTTGGCAGCAGCAAGAACCTGGCGCTGGTCGCTCACGACAACCGTAAACCGGATCTACTGGCCTGGGCTGAGCGCAATAGGGAAACCCTGGCACGGCATCGCCTCTATGCCACCGGCACCACCGGCCATAAGCTCTCTGCGCAACTTGAGATGGAGGTGCACTCTCTGCTCAGCGGGCCCATGGGGGGCGATCAGCAGCTCGGTGCCCGCATCGCCGAGGGCGAAATCGACCTGCTGATTTTTTTCTGGGACCCTCTGGATGCCCAGCCCCATGACCCCGATGTGAAAGCCCTGCTGCGGATCGCTGCGGTGTGGAACATCCCGGTGGCATGCAACGAGGCCTCGGCGGACTTTCTGTTCAGCTCCAGTTTTCTGAACCAGACCTATACCCGCCGTGTTCCGGACTACAGTAGTTACTTGAAAGCAAGAACCTGAGTCCTCCGCTCACTCTACGTTACTTTGTGTAGGTCACCTGGAGCGCATTACCCTGCAGTGAAAATACCGGTGTCACGCCCTCTATGCTGTTGGCACTGAAACACCCGGTTTGAGCCTCCGTCAGGCTGTCGCTCTGCAGCACGGTATAGGGCGTATTGAACTCGAAACCGCCATCGCTGGCCTGCCAGAAATCAAACTCGCAGCTACCGTTCAGCAGCAGGCTTCCACTGACCTGAAGAGAAGTCACAGCGCTGCCCAGCTGGATAGAGATCAGACCGCCATTGAGCAACAGATCCTTAACGCTTAACGGACCATCGTGGTCGCCGAGCACCAGCTCACCATTCCCCTGGAGCTGGATACAAGCGCTGGCAGCCTCGGACTGATCATAAAAAATGATTCGTCCACCGCTCTTCTCACCCACGCCACCCAAAGCGATCAAGGTCGCGGCTCCCGCGCTGCTCCGGCCGGAAAACTCCGTAAATCCGCCAGCCACGCCATCAGCACCGCCTCCCAGATTGGAAATCACCGCTTCGCCAGCAGAGGGATAGCCTCCTGAGGCGGCACCTTCATCAAAGACAGCAAACTCGGTGTATCCCGCAGCGCCCCCTTTCAGCGGAGCCGGTTGGTTACAGATACACGCATTCCCTGCTGTCGGCGCGTAAGCAGCGGGAAGGCTGATCGAAAACAGTGTATGACCGGCGCTGGAACGGTGGGAGATAACACTCCCCAGGTTAGTGATCTGCGCATTTGCCGCGGTCGGTGCACCATATTTCGCACTGAACTCCAGATGGCCGCCCCCGCCCTGTTGCTCGCCCTGGGCGCCGAAGTTGAAGTACCGGCCATTGCCTGCAGACGCGCCCACACCAGCGGTTTCTGGCGGGTTGTTATTAAAGCTGGTGACACCGCCATAGGCACCGGCAGCGGGTGCCGCGTAGTTTTGAAATATGCCGCTGCCGCCGCTAGCCTGGCTATCAAACGCCACATCCCCACCATTGGCCTTTTCGTGGGTACCGCCCAGGTTATTAAATTGACCGTTCGCTGCGCTGGAATGACCGTAAAACTGGGTGTTACCGCCGTCGCCCCCGGAAACCGTGCCGCCGACATTCTTAAAAATGGCAGATGCCGCCGTGGCGCTATCGTGAAAGACCACATTGCCAAAGGTGTCACCATCGCTGCCCAGACTGCCATAGATCGTGAAGCTCGCCTGCCCCGCCGACGTCTGGTCACAGAAGGCTATTTCGCCACCTACGGTGCTATGATCCGGTGGCACTCCCGCACCGGTCCAGGCGGTATAACAGGCAGAACCCGCACAAGCCTGATCATGAAAACTGATCACGCCGCCGCCATAACCCTCTGGCGACACCGGCCCTGCCGAGTAGCAGAGAGTTTCATCGCCGGCTGATGCCGTTCCTGCAAAGCTCAACTGGGGGTTCTGATAGCCACTGGTGGTCGCAGCTACGATAAAATGCTGAACCTGGTCGGAGTCATTACTGACCCTGCCCGTTACGGTCAAAGCAGGCTTTTCCGACGACGCAAAGTTAAATTGATAAGCATCCGCACCGGCAGAGAATTCAATCTGCTCGATCACCTGAACAGCACCAGCGGCAAAGTCGATCTGGGTGTGACTCGATTTGCCGAAGGTCGCCTTTACGCTCGGTACCTGCTGCGGCACCCAGTTTTCCTTTGCGCCCCAATCTGCGGTTGCCGGGTTACTGCTCCATGTCGACTCTGTCATTGGTTCCTCCTGAACAAGCTTCACTGGCAGAACCCTTTGTCCTGCCAGCCGGTGCCGGACGCACCCGGTTTCTTCCCTGCCGCTTGGCCTGATACAGCCCCTCATCAGCTTCTCGTACCAGATCAACGGTACTGCCACCCAAACAGGGTGTGGCCGTGGAAAAACCGGCACTGACAGTGACCACCGGGCCGGTGGATGAATGCTCGTGCGTAATCGCCAGGGCTTCTACCGCGCGGCGGATCTTTTCGCCTACCTCTCGTGCACCCTCTTTATGGGTGTTGGGCAGGATGACGATAAACTCCTCGCCGCCATAGCGGGCGACCAGATCTCCAGGCCGCAGCAGCTCCGACCTTAACGCACCGGCCACTGCAGACAGGCAGTAGTCCCCTGCCTGGTGACCGTAGTTGTCATTGAACGCCTTGAAATGATCAACATCCAGCATCAGGACAGAGAGCGGGTCCCCTTCACGGCGCAGTCGCACCCAGACCTCTTCCAGGTATGAATCGCCACGACGGCGGTTGGCAACACCGGTCAAGCCATCCCGGTCCACCAGCCCCTGGAGCTCCATGTTCACCTGTTCGAGACGCGCGGTTCGCTCAGCAACCTTCTCTTCCAGGCGGTGAGAGTAATCCTGCACCTGCTCATACAGACGTGCGTTATCGATCGCCACCGCCGCCTGCGCCGCCAGCAGACGTATCAATTCCACCCGCGCCTCGGTAAAGACGCCGCTGGATAGATTATTTTCCATATAGAGAACGCCTTCGAAGCGCTCTCGGCGCACCGGTACACAGAGGACCGATGCAGGCTGGAACCCCAATACATAGGGATCCTGCCGGAACGCCCCTTCACGTGCAGCGTCATCCAGCACAATCGCACCTTCGCCGCTGAGCACTTCGGTGATCAGGGTAACCGGCAAGGGCAGCGACTCACCATTGGCCAGGGCAACACGCGTGTGCTCCGGCAATTGCTGCCCCTGGGCCTGGCGTTCGGGCAATCTCACAGCCTCGATGCGCAACGCGCCACTCTGCCTGACGATAAGACAGCCCCACTGACCACCGGCACTTTCCAGCAGGATATCCATGCTTTTCTTGAGCAATCGCTCCAGCACCATCTCGCCGGAAATCTCTCGCGACGCCTTCATTACCGAAGCCAGATCCAGGTCACCGGCATCCACTCCCGTTGCAGTCCGGGACAGAGACTGCGCAGGCAGCAACTCTCGCAGTACAGGAAACTCCTGCAACATCATTTTCACTTTGCGAGCGGCGCCCCAGCGTTCGAACAGGCAGTAGGCCGCACGCAGATACCCCTCGGCACAACGACGCCGTCCCAGCGCGAGCAGATGCCGGGCAGCGGCTTCGCTAGCCATCGCCTCATCACGCAGAAAGCCTGCTTCACGGGCGGCATCAATCGATTTCTCGTAGTACTCAAGGGCCTTTTGAGGTTGGCCATCAAGCCCGGTAAGTTCCGCTTCCATCAGATATTGCAGATGGCGGAAATTCGCTGCGCAGTTATCCGCCCAGCGTGTCATCCGCGCCAGATCACTCTCCAGACGCTGCCTTGTCGCCTGCTGCTCCGCCTTATCCAGCAGCGGAAAACGCTGCGCCAGCGTCAGACAGGCGACAATATAAAACCGAGTCAGCTGCGGCAACGACATGGCAGACTTGATCAGCTTGTCCTGCTCACACACATGCTCAAACGCGCGCTCGTAGTCACCGTGGATCAGGCTGATTTCCGCGCTGTAGATATGGTAGTTGGCGATGCCGGTCATAAATTGACGCTGGCGCATGCCGTCCAGGCAGTGCTGTTCGTCAAAGGATTCATCACTGAGGGAGAACGGGGAGTGGGTGCGCCCCAACAGGTTACGCTGCATCTGCAGGAACAGGGTGCCGGAATCGAGCGAGTCCTGATAGGCACACTCACGCACGATCTCCAGATTCTCTGCGTGCTGGCGTTCCGCACTCTCCAGGTCGAGCGTAGGATCCCAGATCACACAGTCCTGGGCGCTATACGCCAGGTAAAGCAGGTCACCGGACTGATAACCGGCTTCGATACCACGGCGGAACAGGGGCGTCAGGCTGGACCAGTGGTTGCTCCAGTGATGCACGAACATGGCATAGACATAGATAACGCGGGCCCTCAGCGGCAGGTCATCCAGGCGTTCATTAAGCTCAAGCCCGACCTTGCCGTACTGGTAGCCCAGTGCCGGCTGATCCAACTCCCCGCAAAGCAGCATGCCGTAGGCCGCATAGGCAAAGGCTGACTCCGGGCAGTTACCGTAACGCAGGGAAAGGTTGACCGCTTTCAGCACCAGATAGGGGAAGATATTGCCGCTGCCGGAGAGAAAAGCCGCGGCGAAAATCTCGTTCAGCAGCCGCATGGCGATCAGCACCGCCTCATCATCCACCTCGGGCGCATCGACAAGGTCGGCGATATCGCGCTCCCCCAGATAGTCGAGCACACGCTGCTGCTCACGCCGGATATCGGCTTCGGTCGGCTGTTTGGTAAACTCCACACCGAGCACCGCAAGCCCCTGGATCGCCGCGAGAATAGACTCATCCATACGTCCCAGCGTCACACACTGGCGCGTTCGTGTGGCAAGGATATCGGCCCGTTCCAGATCGGTATCGGCCCGCTCGAGCATCACCTCAATCCAGTGGTCCGCCTCTTGCGTGAGGCCATTCAGGTAGGCACAGAGCTGGGTCTCGGCTGCCAGCTCCTGCATCACTTGCGGCGCCGCGCACCAGGGGTCATCGGGCAGCATTTCCCGCGCCACACGCAGGTAATCAAGCGCCGCCTCGTAGGCGGAAGAGTGACGTGCACGTATCCCGGCCTTGAGGTTCAACTCAGCCAGTTGCAGACGCTCGCCCGCATCCTCGATCAGCGTCCGCCCCTCGTTAAGGTGACCGACGATATCAACCAGGCGCGACTCGGCCAGTTGATCACCGGCGTCCCTCAGCATCAGCCGGCCGATGGAAAGATGCACCTCATCGAGGTGATCCACATCGATCAGAGCATAAGCAGCCTGCTGCACCCGGTCGTGCTGAAACCGGTAGTGGGGACTAAACGCCCAGTTGCTGGTATCGGCCACATCGGCTCGCCCACCAAAGAGGCGGTAATCACTGTGCAGCGGTAACAGGGTGTGCTGTTTGAGCGCCGGCAGCAGCGCTGCGGCCGTCATATCGGCCGAATGTTCATAGATGGTGGCCAGGGTACGCAGGTCGAAACTGTTGCCGATGCAGGCGGCGAGCTGCAGCACTTTCTGTGTTTCCGGCTCCAGCTGGCGCAGGTTATCCACCATGAACTCGACCACATCGTCGCTGACACCGGCCCAGCGCGCTGCGTCCATATCCCAGTGCCAGCATTCGCTGCCCGGATCTGGAAAAATCACCCCTTCCTTGTGCAGCTGACGCAGCAGCTCGTTGGTGAAGAAAGGATTCCCCTGCGCCTTGTTATAAAGCATCTCGCTGAGCGGCAACGCCTGCTCTACATCCCGGCATAGGGCGCCGGCCACAAGCTGCGCCACCGCATCACGATTCAACGGCCCCAGTGGCAGCTGATGGATGCTGCGTTTCGGTTCCAGCTCATCCAGCATCAGCCGCAACGGATGCCCGGCGCTGACTTCGTTGCTGCGAAAAGCACCGATCAACAGCAGATGGCTGAGGTCATGGGAGGTTACAAAACGACGCAGCAGCTCCAGGGTGGGCACGTCGCTCCACTGCAGGTCATCCAGGAACAGCACCACCGGATGACCTTCGCCGGCAAACACCTGCAGGAACGCGGTCAAAACGATCTGCAGCCGGTTACGCGCCTCTGCCGGCGGCAGACTCGCCACTGCAGGCTGCGGGCCGATGATCAGTTCCAGCTCGGGTACCAGCTCAATGACCAGCCGCGCATTAGGCGCCAGGGCACTCTGTAAACGCTGCCGCCACTGCGCCAGGTGCTCTTCAGGCTCTGCAAGCACCTGCTGGACCAGACTGCGGAAAGCACTGCCCAGCGCCCTGTAAGCCTCACCGCTCTGAAACTGATCAAACTTGCCCTGCACCAGAAAACCACGCTCACGCACCAGCGGCCGGTCTATCTCGTTAACCAGTGCCGATTTGCCGACTCCGGAGTAACCGTGCACCAGGCAGAACTCGTTGCCCCCCGCCACGGCAGACTCGAACAGATCGAGCAGCGAACTCAGCTCCCGGTCACGCCCATAAAGGGTCTGAGGAATCAGGAACTTCTGTATGCCATCTTTCTCACTCAGTTCGAACGGCTCTATCGCACGCCCAGCAGCCACCAGCTGGGCACAGTGTTCAAGATCATGCAGCAGACCCGCCGCACTCTGATAACGCGACTCAGGGCTTTTACTCAGCAGCTTGAGCACGATCGCCGACACCGCAACGGGTACATCGGGCTGAATCTCATGGGGCGGCCTGGGCAGGCGACTGATATGGCTGTGCACCCATTCCAGCAGGCTTTGTCCCTGGAACGGCAGCTGGCCGGTGAGCAGCTCATAGAGCAGAACACCCAGTGAGTAGTAGTCAGAGCGGTAATCCAGATCCCGGTTCATGCGTCCCGTCTGCTCCGGCGACATGTAGGGCAAAGGCCCTTCCAGGCTGCGTGACATCTGCACCGCCTGGCGCTCCTGATCCAGCTCCGAGGCGATACCGAACCCTGACAACGCCAGACTGTCACTGGCGGGATCGAGCAGCACATGCGCGGGGGTGAGTGCCTTGTGCACGATATCGCGGGCGTGAATACCGCCGAGGATGCGCACCAGCCGAATCGCCAGCTTCAACACTTCCGGTAGCGGCAGGCGCTGTTCCGGTGCGCTGTTCAATCGATGAGCCAGATTACTGCCGTAAAGATCGGCGACCAGCGCCAGGTTGCCGCTGCCGTGGGGCACCACCTCATGGATACGGCGTACGCCCTCCACGTCATTCAGACGCTGGGCGATCACCCCTTCGCGGCGAATTCGCGCCACCTGATGGCGGCTGGGGAACTCGGCATCGATGGTTTCTAGCGCGACCGCCATACCATCGTGACGGCGACGCGCACGAAACACCACACGATCACCTCTGCGCTCCAGCACAGAGATCAACTCGTAATCGGGTAATGATAGCGCCGCCCTGCCGAGGCCGGTTTCCCCTATGGATCGCATCAGATATCGAACACCTGCTTGAAGCGATCACTGAACTGCTCATACGCGGTATCGCGTAGCGGCTGGCCATGGCCACAAAGAACATGACGGAAAGAGAGATCCTTGAGGCGGGTGAAATCATCACCTGCAGGAGAAGCGGCCTGCACCCAGACCGGTCCCAGATTCGCCGGTGTAAAGAAGCCCATTTCGGTCATCATCTGACGCGATTGATCGGAGAAGTATTCATCCGGTTCGTGCCAGTTCTGCAACGCATCGCAGGCGATCAGAATGCCGCCCTCGCGATCGAGACGGAGAATCGCCTCAGGGATATTGGTGCTATTAAAAACGAACAGGGAAGCACCGGAGATCGGTAGTTCCCCCTCCGCAGAGAGGGTTCTGGCCGACTCGGCCGGGCACTCATGTTCGATGCCCGGCAGCGCCCAGTGCTGCGCGTTGTATCGGTCTACATAGAAAGCGTCGTCGCGGCCGTGCAGGCAGCCAAGGCGAACCACATCGGTAACGCGGCCCAACTTGTCCAGTGCGGCCAGGCCTTCATCATCCAGGCGCACACTGTTCACCAGTATCAGGCGTTCACCATCGCGTACCACGGTCATGTTGCGGCTGAACTGCCAATCCATGCCCTGAAGCTCGGTTTCCATGGCGCCGCTGATAAAAAAGAGATCCGGAAACACCTCTTCAAAAACGCCATGCGGTAATGCCGGGCTAAAGTTATCCATTAAACCTGATCCTCTTCCTGACGGTAGATAAAACGACCTACATAACGGTATTCCCGATCATACTCGTTGAGATAGGCGTTGAGGTAGTGCATCTGAGACTCGTTCAACCGCCCCAGGCGGATATCTTCCAGGGTTTCCCAGCCATCGCTTTGATCGAGCCGTTTCAGGTGAAACAGCGTCATATCACGACCGCCAAAAAAACCTTTCAGATAGTGATGCTGTTCGCGTGCCTGCGACATATCAAAAACCGCACCATAGAGTGCCGTATACAGCGGATGCTTTACCAACGAGGCTGCATCGAACTCGGGGAACTCCCCCGCTGGCGGTTCAAAGGGCGGATAATCCTCCGGTTCATGCACCGGATGCTCTCGGATATAGCACACATAGTCCGCTTCCAGCCCCTCGTCCTCGGCACCTTTAGCCAGAATATTCAGATAGCGCTGGCTGGGCCGGCAATCATTATTGATAAAACCCGGCAGACCGACATAAACGATAGCTGAGACTGTTTCCCGATGATCGCTACCCGCCTCAGTTTCAGCCTCCACTTCAACCTCCACCCGGTCATAACCATGGCCATAGGCTTCGGTGGCATCCAGCGGCGCCAGCGCCTCATCCGGGCAATCATGCAATACGCCCCAGACCCGGTCGTTGGGATCATCGCTGGGTTCGATATTACCAACGCCCCCCTCGTGCCGGAAAAAATGCTGCACATTGAAGCGTAGTCGCCAGCCATGCAGTACCGCCCGCCGCGACGCCAGAGGTTCGACCCCCTTGGCGCGCAGCGAAGTGATATTCATGTTTGAGCCGAAGCCGAAGTAACGAAACATGGAAACTCAATCAGTCTGTTCTGGGTAAGTCTTATCATAAGGAGGTGTAAAGGAAGGTGCATCCTTGCGCACAGTGTCGCGCTGGAACACCTTTTCAAAGGTCGGAGCCTTCGCCATCCGGTCTCCCATGGACCAAAGCGGCCGGGGTACACCAAACCATTTCAACAGGGTCGCCGCAAACGAGGTCGAATCAAACGGCGTACTGCCGTAAGCGCGGATAATGCTCTTCTCCGGTATCCAGGGCGATACCAGGATCGCAGGCACCCGCGGCCCCATCAGGTCGTATGCAAAACCGTTATTCAGATCGTTGGGCCAGGGTTTAGCGGCATAGGGCGGTGCCACGTGATCGTAAAGACCGCCGTTTTTATCGAAGGTAACGACCAGCAGGGTCTCTTCCCATCCAGGCCCCTGTTTGATCGCCTCGTAGATCTCGTTCAGCGTACGCTCACCGGGTACCAGATCGCCGCCCGGGTGATAGGAGGTTGCGCCCTTGGGCGCTATCCAGGCTGGCTCCAGGTAGCTGAACGCGGGCAGCGTGCCGTTCGCCGCATCCTGCTTGAACCGATCCAGGTCGGCGATAAACGCCTTGTCGTTGCTATCAACACTGGGGATCTGGCCTTTCAGGTAGAGCTGGTTGGTGAAGATCTCATCTTCCCAGGGCACCTGGTAGTAGATTTTCCAGTCGGTGATCCCCTGGCTCCAGAGCAACTTCCACAGCGACTGGCGGTGCGGCGAATAGGGCCAGTATTTATAGGCATCGCCGCCCTCCCAGGTTCCCAGCTTATTGAAGGCGGAACCGGTTACCGAAAAGGCGCGATTCACATCGGTGCCGCCGGGTATGGAGCTGAACCAGCGGTCGGAAATAGCAAACTCCCTGGCGAGCCCGTTCAGCACCGGCAGCTGCGTCGGGCTGAAGGTTTCCATCACCTGGGGGTTGGCATTGTTAAGTACAAAGCCGCCCATATCCGGTTCCTGCCGGCCCCAGTACCCTGGAGCACCGGCAAACATCTGCTGCAGATTGTCGGTGGTATCGTGAAAAGGATCCTGATCCAGAGCGACCAGGTCCCACTGATCGCTTAGCTGCCCCTCCTTGAACTGGCTGACATAGGCCTTCTCATTACCGTTCCAGTTGAAGTAGTCATAGCTGGAGCCATCGAAGGCACCGCCTGGGCCGATATAGTTGCAACCCTCTTCACCGTTTTCATAAAGCCAGCCACAGACGTTGTCGAAAGAGCGGCTCTCCAGCATGTAATACACCACATGGCGTATCTTGGAGCGCATAAAATCGATGCTGCCGGGTTGGCGCGCCTGGTTAGCGTCCACCGGCTGCCTGGTCTGGAACCCGGTCAACTCAGAATCCGCGCTGATCCCCTCAGGCAGCACACCTTCCCTGAGCGGCCCCACCAGCACATTTTGCGCCGCGGGATCGAAGTCCCAGAGACGGTAAGTACCGGTGTTCAGACAGCGGTCCAGCACCTTGTCGCCGAGCACAACCAGCTCGCGCTCCTCGCCGATATCGGGCCAGATCCCCTCCTGAACGGCGGGCAACGACAGTGGCGACGTCTGCTGGGGATCGAAACTCCAGAGACGATAACGGCTGCGCTCAGGCAACCGCTCCAGTACATAGTTGCCGATCGGCAGCAGCAGGTGGTCCTTGCGGATCAGCTGGAAACCGTTCTGGCCGGTATAGGGAGCCGGCAGCGGGTCGGATGAACCCGGCGACTGGGGTGCCGGATCGAAGTTCCAGAGCTCGAAGGTGCCTCGCCCCTTAGATGGAATCATCTGCAGCACGAAGCTTCCCATGGGGATAAGGTCAAGCTGCGCACCTTCATTGGGGTTCTCGCTGTAATAGTCACGGTAGCCCCAGAATTTTTCCTGTGGCCAAAAGCCGCTCTGCAGGGCCTTGGCGTTGAGCGGATCCTCAGTCTCGGGGTCAAAATCCAGCAGTCGATACAGGTAGCCATCCTTGCCACTCTGGCTGCAGCGCGCACTCCAGCTCAGCAGGTATCCTCCGACCTGCGCAACCCGGGTGCCGGCGTCCAGCCGTCCATCACTCCCTTGTGGCAGCGGTGAAAATAGCTCCGCCCCCTCGAAGTCGACCGCATAGGTGCTATAGCTGTTGCTGCCCGCATCTCTGCAAATAAGGTACTGCGTGGTTTGTGCGTTGCTTAGCATGCTTCATCCCTGTCAGTGGTGGCCGGTTGGACCTAAACCCGATATTAACCAATCGGCGCCCTTAAGCGCCGCTTCCCTATTTTTACTCAGACTGATCAGCCAATGCCTGTTCCAAAAGGGTGACACAAGCGCGCAGCTTGGCTGAGGTTTCCAGGCGGGTGGAATAGATGGCATGAATATCCGCTTCCTGGGCGAACCCGGGGAGCACCTGGACCAGAGTCCCGCTGGCCAGCTCCTGCTTAATGTTCCAGGCGGAACGCAGCATGATCCCCTGGCCATCCAGACACCAGAGTTTGGCTACCGCGCCGTTGTTGGTGCTCATCGGAGCTCGCAACTCGAGAGTTCGACTGCCGGCGGGGCCCTGCAGCAGCCACTGACCGGGGATCTGGTCCCTTTCCCTGATCGCGATGCAGCGATGCTTGTGCAGATCCTCAAGACTGTCCGGGCAACCCTGACGCGCAATATAGTCGGGCGAGGCGCATAGAATACGGCGATTGGTAGCGAGCTTGCGGGCGATCATGCTCTGCGGCAGCAGCCCGCCCACACGCAGCTCCAGATCAAACCCCTCGGAGACAAGATCCACCGGGCGATCCAGCAGCTCCAGATCGATCTCAAGCTCAGGATAACGGTCGGCCAGTTGTGACAGCAGAGGCGCCACGCAGAAACTGCCAAAACCGGTACTGGTGACTATCCGTATTCGCCCCTTGGGGACCTGATGCTCCCGGCTGATCTCCAGCTGCATCTGCTCCATATTTTCCAGCAGACGCTGCGCCCATCTCAGGGCGATCTTTCCCTCCAGACTCAACCGGACCTGCCGTGCACTGCGCACGAAAAGCGTTACGCCAAGCACCTGCTCGAGCAGAGCGATCCGCTTGCTGACGTAGGCCGGCGATACGCGCAGTTGGTCTGCAGCCAGGCTGAACCCTTCCAGTTGGGCGGCAACCACAAAGACACGGAGGTCGGTCAACGCGGGAAGTTGTTTCACAGTTCGTAATCCTTAGCTTTACTAAAGCACACTTCAAACACGATTAGTGTAGCTTATACTCTGTGGCATCAGGATGGCACAGCCATCGATCACGCTAATAACAGAACAGTTCAGAACAGAGGTCTCCCCATGGCGAAGGTGAAGATTGCAGTCATTCCCGGTGATGGCATCGGCAAAGAAGTTATCCCCGAAGGTATCCGTGCGCTGGAAGCCGCCGGTCGCAAGTTCGGTGTCGAATACGAATGGACCGAATTCGACTGGTCCTGCGAGACCTACCACAAGACAGGCCGCATGATGCCGGAAGACGGTATCGAACAGCTCAAGCAGTTCGATGCGATCTACCTGGGCGCCGTCGGTTATCCGGGTGTGCCTGACCACATCTCCCTCTGGGGTCTGCTGCTGCCGATCCGCCGTGAGTTCGAACAGTACGTGAACCTGCGCCCTGTACGCCTGTTCGAAGGTGTCCCCTGCCCACTGGCCGGCAAAAAGCCGGGCGACATCGATTTTTACGTTGTGCGTGAAAACGTCGAGGGCGAATACTCCTCCGTTGGCGGTATTCAGTACGAAGGCACCGAGCACGAAGTCGTCTCTCAGCAGGCGATCTTCACCCGCCGCGGTACCGACCGTATCCTGCGTTACGCCTTCGATCTGGCCCAGAGCCGCCCGAAAAAGCATCTCTCATCTGCGACAAAATCTAACGGAATCTACCATTCTATGCCCTGGTGGGATAGCCGTGTTGAAGAGATGGCCAAGCAATACCCGGAAATCAATGTGGATCAGTACCACATCGATATCCTAACCGCGAACTTCGTGCGCATGCCGGAACACTTCGACGTGGTCGTCGGTTCCAACCTGTTCGGCGATATTCTCTCCGACCTGGGCCCGGGCTGCACCGGCACCATCGCGATCGCACCGTCCGCCAACATCAACCCGGAAAAGAACTTCCCATCCATGTTCGAACCGGTACACGGTTCCGCCCCGGATATCGCCGGCAAAGGCATCGCCAACCCGCTGGGCACCATCTGGGCCGGTGCGATGATGATGCAGCACCTGGGCTACGACAACATCCACGACAGCCTGATGGAAGCGATGGAAACCGTGCTGCGCGACGCCAAGGCTCTGACCGGTGACATGGGTGGTTCCGCCACCACCATTGAGCTGGGCAAGGCGGTCGAAGACGCGATCGGCTAACTGCATCGGCTGACTGCATAGGCTAACTACAGTCCCCCCTCGACACTCAGACACTGAGCGTCAAACAGCAAAGGCCCAGAGTTTAAAGCTCTGGGCCTTTTTTAATTGAACTACTGAAGTCATTCAGGGCGCCCAGTAAACCGCCACCGGCGTCTCCGATTGACGCAATACCGAGCGGATCGGCATCGCTTCGACCTCACCCGGCGCCAGTGCCTGTTCCAGTACGGGCAGCTTCGCGTCGCCGCACAGATGCACAAAGATCTGCGCACTGGCCAGCAGTCGCGGCAGTGTCAGCGTCATTCTGGGCCAGGGCGCCTCTGGCGGTGTCACTGCAGTACAGGCGCTATAAGGCTCGGGCGCTAACGCTTCACCAAGCTCCTGCGCCCCCGGGAAGAAAGAGGCGGTATGACCGTCCTCCCCCATACCCAGGATGACCGCATCGATACGCCGGGGCAAAGCTGCCAACCTGGACTCCAGCGCCGCCTGCCCTGCGGCCGGAGTCTGTTCACCGTTATACAGCGACAGAAACTTCGCCGCGGCAGCGTCGTTCTGCAGCAGGTTCTCGCACACACTGCGCTCGTTGGAATCCTCGTGCTGGTTATCGACCCAGCGCTCGTCGGCCAGGGTGATCGTCACTTTAGACCAGTCCAGCGGCTGCCGTGACAGGCACTGAAACAGCGCCGCCGGTGTGCGCCCGCCGGACACCACCAGAGCGGCCGAACCTCTTTCCGCTATACCACGGCTCAGCAAGGTGCTGATACGTTCGCAAAGTTGCTGCTCAAGCCCGGCACGCGCTGCGAACGCTTCCAGGGTGACGCAGGGATTCAATTCGGGGTGAAGATTCAGTTCACTCATACCGTTTGCCGTCCAGGGATTCGCTTGGCTTACTGGGGTTAACTCAGCTGGCTGGCACCTTCCACCGCGCTACGCGCCAGTTCGGTGATACCAGCCCAGTCCCCGGAGCGAATCAGATCGCCGGGAACGATCCAGGAGCCGCCTACACAGCAGACATTGGGCAGCTTCAGGTAATCCCGGTAGTTGTTCTCGCCGATACCGCCGGTGGGGCAGAAGCGTACATCGGGGAAAGGCCCCGCGATCGACTTGAGCGCCGCCACTCCCCCATTCGCTTCGGCCGGGAAAAACTTGAATCCGGTATAACCCGCTTCCAGACCGCACATCAGCTCGGATACGGTGCTGATTGCCGGCAGGTAAGGCAGGTCCCATTCGACACCGGCCTTAAGCAGAGCCGGCGTCGCGCCGGGACTAATGGCGAAGGTGCCACCGGCCTGGCGCACCTTTTCCAGCTCTTCGACCCGGGTCACGGTACCGGCGCCGACGATCACATCATCCACTTCTGCGGCAATAGCCCGCATCGCATCCAGCGCCGCTTCGGTGCGCAGGGTCACCTCCAGCACGCGCAGCCCACCGGCCTTAAGCGCATTGGCCAGGGGCACTGCGTCTTCTACCCTCTCAATCACCAGCACCGGCATTACCGGCGAGGTATTCAGAACTGCATCGACCTGAGTTGTCATCCATTTATCCTCTAGCGCGAAGTTGATGATTCATCCACAAACAGGAAACTGGCGCCCTCTTCCGCGCCGGATACCAGCCTGCGCATACCGCTGAACAGCTCCCGTCCCATCCCAAAGTGGCTGCCGCCCAAATCCGCGGTTGCCTGCTCACGGGAGGCCAGCTCCGCATCGTCCACCAGCAGTGTCAGTTCGCCGGCTTCGCCATCCACACGGACCAGATCGCCGTTACGCACCTTGGCGATCAAACCGCCCTGGGTCGCTTCCGGTGTCAGGTGTATCGCTGCCGGCACCTTACCGGATGCACCAGACATGCGACCATCGGTGACCAATGCCACCTTGAAGCCGCGATCCTGCAACGTGCCGAGGAAGGGCGTCAATTTGTGCAGTTCCGGCATGCCGATGGCGTTGGGCCCCTGGAAACGAACCACCAGCACGCAGTCACGATCCAGCTCGCCGCGTTCGAACATCGGCTTCAACTCATCCTGGTCGTGCAGTACCACAGCCGGAGCCTCTACCACGCGGTGCTCGGGTTTAACTGCGGAGACTTTCATCACACTGCGGCCAAGATTACCGCCCATCAGACGCAGCCCGCCATTGGCGGAAAACGGCTCGGCTATCGAAGCGACCACAGCCTTATCCAAGGACTCCGCCGGCCCTTCACGCCACTTCAGCTGCCCTTCGTCCAGATAGGGCTCCCGGGTGTACTCGGTAAAGCCCTTGCCCATTACCGTGGTCACATCCTCGTTCAGCAGGCCCGCACTCAGTAACTCGCGGAACAGCAGAGACATCCCTCCCGCCGCATGAAAATGGTTAATATCCGCGCTGCCGTTGGGATAGATCCGGGTCAACAGCGGCACCACCTCGGACAGATCGGCGAAATCATCCCAGTTAACGATAATGCCCGCCGCCCGGGCGATGGCGATGATATGCATGGTGTGGTTGGTGGAGCCGCCGGTCGCCAGCAGCGCCACTATGCCGTTGACGATCGCTTTCTCATCGATCACTTCACTCAGCGGACGGTAATCGCGGCCCAGCTCGGTGATCCGGCAGGCCTGCTCCGCCGCCGCCCGGGTTAGCGCCTCACGCAGCGGCGTGTTGGGATTGATAAACGAAGCGCCGGGCAGATGTACACCCATCGCTTCCATCAACAGCTGATTGGAGTTGGCGGTGCCGTAAAAGGTACAGGTGCCGGGGCCATGGTAGGAATCGGACTCACACTTGAGCAACTCGTCACGGCCCACCTTGCCTTCGGCATAAAGCTGACGGATGCGGGACTTCTCGCTGTTCGGCAAACCACTGGTCATGGGGCCTGCGGGCACGAAAATCACCGGTAGATGGCCAAAGGCCAAAGAGCCGATCATCAGGCCCGGCACGATCTTGTCGCAAACACCAAGGCAGAGCACCGCATCGAACATATTGTGAGACAGGCCCACCGCCGTAGCCATGGCGATGGTATCGCGGCTGAACAGGCTCAACTCCATCCCCGGCTGTCCCTGGGTCACACCATCACACATGGCCGGCACGCCGCCGGCAAACTGGGCGACACAGCCCATCGCCGCCACGGCTTCTTTTATTTGTGCCGGAAACTGCTCCAGCGGCTGGTGCGCTGAAAGCATATCGTTGTAAGCGGAGATAATCGCCACGTTGGCCTGATCCATCAGCGTCAGGCGCTCCTTGTCTTCGCCCCCACAGGCGGCAAAACCGTGGGCGAGGTTACCGCACGAAAGCACGGAACGATGGGGTTTGTTATCGCGGGCCTGGGCCATGCGGCTCAGATAATCGGCGCGGCTATCACGACTACGCTCGATAATCCGCTGAGTGACGGCAGCAACGGTAGTATTCATAACGGTCTGTTGGCCTTTTCACTGGAGATAATGGAATCGCAAAAACATGAGGGGCGCCTGAGCGCTGATCAATCTTTTCAGGCCCTGACTTTTATGGTCGTTTTTTATCGTAATGGTTTATCCGAGCCCGGATCTATGCCTTTGATGCGTTCTGACTTTACTACATCAGTAACACATTTTTCCGGCAAGACCGAATTTAAGGATGGCTCAGAAATAGCCAGCTGTCAGACCGATAGACAATCAGTCCAGCCGGTAACCCTGCGAGGAAAAAGGCTTAACCGCTCTGCAGGAAATGAGATTCAGAGGTAGGTTATATAGATGGGATAAAGAAAAAAGCGGCGCCGCCAGTGCAGGGAGCGACGCCGCTATGAAAAGCATATGCCGGGGCGGGCAGGCGATTGTTGCTTCGGATACTTATCCCCCTTCGATTCGTACCCAGGCGAGAAGCCTCCTTCCTGAGAACTCCCTGCCGTAAAAACAATAACCGACCACCTGACCCGGAACCTTTGGGAACCCGCCACTGGCGAATCCCGCTAACCTGTATGCATAAAACCTGGATGCATAAAACACGGCCGACCTGGCGCTTTCGCCCTCAACCGGCTTCGCTGGCCATTATCCTGTGGCTGGGGAAGCTCAGGATGCCCTTGCTAAGCCGTATGTACAAAGCACGGAGTGTGCCAAAACAAATTAATTCCTAATTATCAACAACTTAAATAACTTTGGCTTTATCTCGACTTTTTTTCGCTTACCCCGCTGTCGCCTCCAGGCGACTTCCACAGACCGTACCGCCAATAGCCCTTAAAATACAATAAGTTATGGCGTCGCCGCTCAGCGACAAGCGGTTTTGACGCCAGACTCCCCGCGCAACAAGCATGGTAGAATGTTCTGCCAGAGAAGATATCTAACGACCGTCGCGCCGATCAGAAGGAATACCGATCCTGTGCCGCTAATGCCACGTCATCTCCCCTCTTTCCCCGGTTTGCTGATTACCGGCTTTATTCTGGTCGTGCTGCCACTACTGGGTGGCATCATCGGCATGACCTATGCGCTGGAGCAGATGGCCCTGGAAGGCCGCCGCTCGGTCACCATCAGCGCTCAGATTACCGGGGCCAGCCGCCAGCTCAGCGAAGCCGAAACAGCACTGAAGCGCGCCGCGGGTCAATACTTCGTGCTTGAGGACCCATCGCTGAAAGAACGTCTGGACCGGGCACACTTGCGCTTTACCGAGGTACTCGATCACCTGGAGTCCCTACCCTGGAGCCTGGAGCTGGCGCAGCAGGTAGTGGACCTGTCACGACAGGAGCAAAGGCTGTACCAACAGCTGGCGAATGCCCCTGCCAGCGGTAGCTATGACACCTATAAACTGGAGTTCGACAGGCTGGATCTGGCCACGGAGCTACTCAGCGAAGCGACCACCGACTATATTCGCGACCACCTGGTCACCGGTATGAACGACACCGCCAGCGAGATCCAAAGCGCCATGATCTACCTGGCCGCCGGCATGATCCTGCTGTCGCTGCTGCTCGCCGCCATCTTTGCCTGGCTGCTCAGCCGACCGGTACGTAAGCTGTCCGCCAATATCCGCCGCCTGGGACAGAATGACCTGGAGAGCCCGATCAATATTCACGGTCCGCGCGACCTTGAGCTTCTGGGTCAGCAGCTTGAGTGGCTGCGCTGCCGCCTGCTGGAGCTGGAGGAGAAAAAGCTTAACTTCTTCCGTGAAGTCTCCCATGAACTGAAAACCCCACTGACCAACATGCTTGAAGCCGTCTCCCTGCTGCGTGACGAGGTCACCGGCCCACTTACAACGCAGCAGAGCGAAGTGGTGGAGATCATGCGTGGCAGTGCCTTTAACCTGCGCCAGCGCATAGAAGATCTGCTGCGTTACAACGAAGCGATCGCGCAAGCCTCGCTGGAGCCTGACTGGTTCGAACTGCAGCCGCTGATCGATGAGATCAAAAGCCGCTTCGATCTGACACTGCGCAGCCAGCAGCTCCGCTGGGAAAGCCAGCTTGAGCCGGTTCAGCTCAAGGCGGATCGCAACCGTCTCAGCGTGGCGCTGGAGAACCTGATCAGTAACGCGATTCGCTTCAGCCCCAAGGGCGGAGTGCTTGGCATCGACGCCAGCTGCGACGGCGAGACCCTGCGCATCAGCGTCAGGGATCAGGGCCCCGGCATCGCCGAAAGCCAGACCGAACTGCTGTTCCAGCCGTTTTACAAGGGAACCCGGCAACCCCAGGGCACTCTGAAAGGCAGCGGGCTGGGGCTTGCCATCGCCAAAACCCATATAGAACAGCTCGGCGGTACACTCAGTCTCAAGCCTTCCGCTGAGCCTGGCGCCCATTTTGAAATATCACTACCGAACAACAAGGAGACTCCCCCTCGTGGATAGGAGGATAACTGCGCTCGCCGTGCTCGCCATCACCTTACTGGCAGGCTGTGCGTCCAAGGATCAGAGCAACCCGGAACCGGCCCGTCAGCACGCGATACCGGCGAACCCGATGCTCGGCGAGATGCTCGACTGCCTCGCCTCACAGGAACAGCTGAGCCTGAATCAACGCCAACAGCTGCTGACATCGCGCTTTGACGGCTCAAGGTCACAGCCGGCGGCGGAGCAGTTCCATCACGCCTGCCTGCTGGGACACACCCAGGCGACGAATGACGAGCTGCGCCAGGCCCAGCAGATTCTCGGTACTCTGACCCGCAACCCGGAGTTTGCCACCGACGAGCGTCAGGCACTGCTAGCGATCTATCAGCGCAAGCTGGAGCTGATGCTGGCGCTGCGTCAGCAGGTGCAGGAAACCCGCGAATACAGAGACAAGATCGAACAGCTGAAAGGCCTTGAGGAGGAGCTGGAAATCGAGGTACCGATGACCACTGACCTGTCAGAGGTGCGCCCATGAGCAACGTTCACCGCACCGTACTGCTGGTGGACGATGATGCCGGCCTGCTGCAACTGTTATCGATCCGGCTGAGATCGGCCGGTTTCTCCGTGGAAACCGCCGCCAGCGCGGAGCAGGCTCTGGCCCGTATCGCGGTGTCTCGCCCCGGCGCGGTGGTGACCGATCTACGCATGGATGGGATGAGCGGCATGGAGCTGTTCGAGCGCATCCAGAGCGAAGACCCGGCGCTGCCGGTGATCCTGCTGACCGCCCACGGCACCATTCCGGACGCAGTCCGCGCGACCCAGCGCGGTCTGTTCGGCTACCTGACCAAACCCTTCGACGATAACGCCCTGCTGGAACTGCTGCAGCAAGCCCTCGCGGCGCCCGGCTGTACCGATAGTTCGGATGGCGCAGCAGCCAGTGGCGATCAGGCCTGGCGGGCCGATATCCAGACCGCCAGCCCCGCCATGGAAGCGCTGCTGGCGGACGCCGAGCTGGTGGCCGCCAGTGAAGCCAGCGTCCTGATCCAGGGCCCCTCCGGCGCCGGCAAAGAGGTACTGGCCCAGGCGCTGCATCGCGCCAGCCCGAGGCGCGATAAACCGATGGTGGCGATCAACTGTGCCGCCATCCCCGAGCAGCTGCTGGAGTCGGAGCTTTTCGGTCACGCCAAGGGCGCCTTCACCGGCGCTACCAGTGCCCACAAGGGCCTGTTCCAGACCGGGTCTGGCGGCACCGTATTTCTTGATGAAATCGGCGATATGCCGCTGGCACTGCAGGCGAAACTGCTGCGCGTGCTGCAGGACCGGGAGATCCGCCCCGTCGGCGCCAGCCAGACGCTTCCGGTGGATGTCCGCATTGTCTCGGCAACACACCGCAACCTGGAAAACGCCATCGCCAGCGGCGAGTTTCGTGAAGATCTCTACTACCGCCTCAACGTGGTCACGCTGACGCTGCCATCACTGCGCCAGCGGCGCGAGGATATCCCCCTGCTGGCACGCCATTTTCTGACCCAACTGCAGGCCAAACATCCGCACCGCGCCAAGGACTTTACGCCGGACGCGCTGGAACGTCTGGTCGCCTATGACTGGCCGGGCAACATCCGTCAGCTGCTAAACGTGGTGGAGCAGTGCTGCGTACTCTGCACCACAGCGCTGGTGCCGGTCACGCTGGTAGAGCGCGCACTGCAACAGAAAAGCCCCAGCATCCGCACCTATTCGGAGGCCAAGGAGGCGTTCGAGCGGGATTACCTGGTACAGCTACTGAAGATCACCAACGGCCAGGTTACACAGGCCGCCAGGCTGGCGGGACGCAACCGCACCGAGTTCTACCGTCTGCTGCAGCGCAACCACCTGACGCCGGGGATGTTCAAGGAAGGCGGCGACAAGGAAGGTGGCGAGAGCGAGGGCTGATGCCCAGAGAGCGCTCTGCGGGCCCGGTTGAGTCGGGCCCGCGGGAGAGGCGAGTCGAACTATCTGGAGCTGGTTTCAAACGCGGAAAACTGACTGATCGGGCGATCTTCCGGGCTCACCCGGGTATAACGATCATCGCTGTATTTCTTGCTCATCTGCAGCTCCGACTCGGTCATCGCCACATGCACATCCCCCTTCCTCAGCCTCAGCTCATCCAGCGGAACCGCGTAGCGTTGCTCGCCAAAGCCGAGGAAACCACCGGTGCTGATCACCGCATAGATGCGCCCGCTGATCCGGTCGCTGACGATTCTGCTCAGCTCACCGAGCGTCTGGTCGCCAACTCCGACCACATGGCCGCCGATCAACTGTTTCGGGCTCAAATCGTAGAGCGCCAGCGCTTCGGGAGAAGCCAGTACAAAGCTCGCTTCGTTATTTGAGGCGACCTCCAATGGGGGCATCACCACCTTGGTACCGGACGCCACCACCTCTTCGACCTTAACGGTCAGGGCACCGGAAATCCCGTCACTGGCCCATACGGAACTGATGCCTGCGGCCATAAGCGCCATCACCAACCCTGTCGGGCGAACCAACTTGTTCATCGGAACCTCCACTTTTCTTATCCTAAACACCGGAGCCTTTTCCGGTATGCTGCCCGGCTCTAACGCAATAACCGCGCCAGCGCGCTATCTGTCCGTCTCTATGCCAATAACCACGGGCGATTCAGCCAAACACCCGGTATCATTCGCTGGCTGACGGGGGGTGCCACAGAGACTAAGCTGTCGGGAAGAGGCGACCCGCTTAAAAGCCCCCCAACAGCAAATAGATAAAAAGAAGGTATTCAGCGGCAGTCATTCATTGACCGGGACCAGCGCAGGCGAGATCGATTCCATGCAGAATCAATATTCCCGCAGGCCAGCCCCATTTCCGTTTACAGGCTGCCTGATCACTGATAATGAGTAGTTATGGAGAATCCAATGGGTTCGGCGCCGATGTCCGCGCATGAAAAAGCACGCTTGCAGGCGCTGAGCAACTACAGAATCATCGACGCCGATACCGGACTGCTTGAGCTGAGCCGGCTGGCCGCCTATATCTGTGACCTGCCGGTAGCGCTTATCAGCCTGATCGACGCGGACCGGCTCTGGTTCCGTTGCCGGGTCGGTCTCGATATTCTGCAGACACCGAGGCAGGCATCCTTTTGTGACCGCACCATCCGCCAGACCGAGATGCTGGAGGTGGAAGATGCGGACAAAGACCCGCGCTTCCGCGAAAACCCGCTGGTCAAACACCGGCCGCATATCCGCTTTTACGCCGGCGTTCCGCTGATCACCCCCGATGGCTATGCCCTCGGGACTCTCTGTGTCATGGCCTTCGAACCTCACAAGCTGACCTCATCACAGCGGCACGCACTGCAGACCCTGGCCACTCAGGTGATGGCCAACCTGGAACTACTGAGAACCAGTGAGGAGCTGAAGCGTGCCAACGGCCAGGTGGAACAGGAACATGTGCGCAAGGCGCGCTTCCTTGCCAACATGAGTCACGGCTTCAGCGCGCCGATCAGTGGCCTGACCAGCGCACTGCAGCAGCTGGAGTCGGAATCCCAGAGCGGTAACGCCCGTCAGCATATCCGCGATGCGCTTCAGGCATCCCGTCACCTGACCCAGATCGTCGACGACATCTTCGATTATTCACGCATCGAGAGTAACGACCTGCAGCTCGACTGCCGGCCCATGGAGCTGGATAACCTGCTGCGCAAGCTGGCCGCCCTGCTCTCCTCCCAGGTGGGCGATAAACCCCTGGACCTCTGGTTCGATATCGACCCCGATGTGCCGGAACTGTTGATCGCCGATGAGCTGCGCCTGTCACAGGTGCTACTGCATCTGGGCGAGAACGCGGTCAAGTTCACCGAACACGGCCGGGTGGTCATCAAACTCTCCAACCTGGGCAGGGAAAAAGACCGCATCAAGCTGCATTTCGAGGTGATCGATACTGGTATCGGCATCTCCCCGGAGCAGCAGCACCGGGTATTCGAGGCGTTCCGTCAAGCGGATGGCATGATCAGCAAACGCTTTGGTGGCACCGGTCTGGGCCTCGCGATCAGCCGCGAGCTGGTCGACATGATGGGCGGCGAACTGGAGTTCAAAAGCGAATACGGCCTCGGCGCCCGCTTCTACTTCACACTCAATCTCGCCCTTCCCCAGGAAGACAGCGCCACCGAGGAGGCTTCCGATGCCGAGCCCCCTTCACCCAAGATACTGATCGTCAGCAAGTCGGAAGTGGGCCGCCGCATCATCTCCAATCTCAGCCATACGCTGGGCTGGAACACCTACTTGGCCACATCCGGCGCCTCGGCCCTGAGCGTCTGTGAGCAGGAAAGCCAGATCGACGCCATTCTGATCGACACCCCGACACTGACCCGCCAGGACCGCAGCCTCTGGGAACACCTGGATAGCCTACCGATTGAGCAGCGCCCGGTATGCATCGGCTTTTCGCGCCGTTACAACCCGCAGTCAGGCCAAGCCGAACTGCCCGATGCAGAACTGACCAAGCCGATCGTGCCCTCCATTCTTGCGGAACGGTTTAATCAGATCGCCCAGGCACGCCAGGTAGGCCCCGACGCGATTCCAGTACTCAACGATCCGCTCCAGGCCGACTCCCCACTGGCCGGCGTGCGCCTGCTGCTGGTCGAGGACAACCGCGTCAACGCCACCGTGGCCACGCTGCTGCTGGAAACCGAAGGCGCCCAGGTGATCTGGAAGCGCAACGGCGAGGAGGCGTACCGCTTCTTTACCGATGAAGCCGAGCCGGTGGATATTGTCCTGATGGACCTGGAGATGCCGGTGATGGATGGTTTTTCCGCCACCGAGAATATCCGCCACGACCGACAGTGGGACCAGATCCCCATCGTCGCCCTTGGGATAAAAAGCAGCGAAGAGATCCGCAGCCGCTGTCTGGATGCCGGTATGCAGGACTGCCTGGATAAACCCTTCGACAGCACGAAGCTGGTTCACACCATACTGGGACAGCTCAAAAAGAAATAAACAGCCGCTTTTTGTTCTTAGCTTGCGGGCCGGGTCTGACAGACTAACCCTGCGCCCGCTCCTGCCCCCAGCGTCCCAGGCGCCCGCTTAACGAGAACGCAAGCCAACACACCATAACGAACGGGGCGGTCAGCACCGGTACGCCGGTACGTTCCAACCACCCCGTCAGGACAACACTCAAAAGCACCGCAGCGATCAGCGTCAGCGCATCGGATTCTCTGCGGTTCGACAGCGCCATCGCCACCAGCACCGCGTTGTAGGCGTAAAAGCCGCTGAAAACGACCTTCTCCGCCTCACCCAACAGAAAGGCAAAACCACTGCTGATCACCACGGCGACAGCTGCCCAGCAGAAAGCCCTGCGGGAGGCAACGGCAACACCCAGCAACACCAGCAGGCATGACAGCGGATTATGCAGAAATAGCACCTGGCCAAACCCCAGCAGCAGGTTGTCCAGCCCCGTTCGGCTAACCGGCTCAACCGCTACAGGCTCCACACCGACAAACGCCGTTATCAGCCAGATAGAGAGAATAAAGGGTGTGGTGAAAACCTGAGCGCCAAGCGGCTCAATCAGCAGCCGCACCAACAGCGTACTGAGCAGCGCCGCCAGGGCGACAATCACCACCAGATCGATATCGGGTGGCCAATACACCGCACAGGCCAGGCCCACCAAGGCACCGTTGTAACCGTAGAGCCCCTGCTCGATATGCTCTCTGCAGGCGCCCAACAACAGCGCTGCGGCATTAGCGACCAGGCTTGCGCCAACGGCAGCCAGGCACATCCATAGCGAGTTGAGCGCAATGGCAGCTAGAAAAAGCAGCCCGGTCAGTGCGTTCGAATGCAGCATGATCTGGCTGAAGCCGAGCAGAAGCGCGCGGCAGAATCGATACTCTGCAGTCACCTGTTTGCCTTCAGAAACATGAGAGAAATAAAAAGAGCGCCAGCCGGTGACTACTCCGAAAGGCGCCGGGAAAAACTCACACCGCTGCAGGATGAAAGGGAAAACCCACGGGGTGTGATCTAGAAACGAGCATTAATAGGCAGGTCAGAAATGCCACTTCAGCAGGAACGAGGGATTACGCTCATCGATTCCGTCGATCCCGAACTTGTTGTTCCAGTGGGCATACTCAACGCCGACATAGACCGGTGCCCTGGCATCGAACAGCTTGCCGACGTTCCATTTAAGCTGAGAGGTGAAGTTCATTTCCGCCGCATGGTCGGACTCGCTGGTGGACCAGTCGAGGAAGCCGTCATAGAGAAACTCGGCGCTGCCAAGCTCGAACGGCAACCCCCAGGTCAGCGTCAGCTGCTGGTCGTCGTCCTTGTTCTCGTTGTTAACGTGATAGAGGTTGGCATTGAAGTAGCGAAAGCCAGGAACATCCAGGCTGATGCCGATACCGGCAAGATAGTCATCAAAGCCCTCCCCGCTTTCCCAGGTAGCGGAGAGCAGAAGATCCTTCACCGGGCCAAAGGAGAGATCGCGCCCGGTCAGGTTGACCAGGCTCAGCCGCGGCGACAGCTCCATGTAGTTTTCGGTGTAACCGTTGTCTGACTTCAAACGGTCGAGGAAGAAGAAGTTATCGCCCCAGCTATGAGCGCTGGCGTGTTCGACAGTGATTACCTGGCGGTCATCGTCTCCCACCTCATACTCACTGCCGTTCAGATAGGTCAGGCTGAACGTACTCCAGAGCTGCTCGGCGGACGCCGGTGAGCAGATAAGAGCGCCGGTCAAAAGGCAGCCTGCTGTTGTTTTTATTTTCATTTGAGCACCATCCTTCATTGTTATTTTTAGGGTTTCGTTGAGGTGAATGCGGCCCTGCCGGCCCTGGGCGGGACAGCATGTTCAAAGGGATTCATAGAAACAGGTTGAGTGGGAGCGCGCGGGGCGCTCCCGTTTCTCTGAGCCTTGCGCTTAACCTGGCGTTGAGTGTTGCTCTCGGCTGTTCACTAGCCGGAAAGCATCAGGCGGCGAGCTTGAGGGCCAGGCGTTTCTGCCGCTTGATCAACTCTTTAAGATCAAGGCCAAGGATCGCGCCATCGCGTACTCGCCACTGCCCCGCCACCATGACCTGATCAGCCTGATGGGCACCGCAGAGCACCAGCGCAGCCAGCGGATCGCCGGCACCGGCAAAGCGCAGTTCATCGAGCCGGAACAGGGCGATATCCGCCTGCATACCGACTTTCAGAGCTCCGAGGTCTTCGCGGCCCAGGCAGCGCGCCGAGCCTTCGGTGGCCCAGCGGAGCACCTTCTGATGGGTAATCTCGGAGGCCTCGTAACGCAGTCTGCCGAGCAGGAACGCCTGGCGTACCTCCTGGATCATGTTGGAACCATCGTTGGAGGCAGAACCGTCCACACCCAGCCCCACCGGAGAGCCGGCACGTTCCAGATCCAGGGTCGGACAAAGGCCCGAGGCCAGCAGCATGTTCGATGACGGGCAGTGGGCGATACCGGTTCCCGCCGCTCCGAGACGGCGGATCTCTTCGTCATTGAAGTGGATACCGTGAGCCAGCCATACCCGGTCACTGAGCCAGCCCACCTTTTCCAGGTAATCCAGCGGTCTCAGACCAAACATCTTTTCGCAGAACGCGGTCTCATCGTGGGTCTCGGCCAGATGGGTATGCAGACGCACGCCGTGTTTTTCCGCCAGCTGGGCACTGGCTTTCATCAGGCTTTCGCTGACCGAGAAGGGAGAACAGGGTGCCAGCGCCACCCGGCTCATGGCGCCGGGTTCAGCCCGATGATAGCGCTGGATCAGCCGTTCGCTGTCAGCCAGGATGCTGTCTTCATCCTGCACTGTGCTCTGCGGCGGCAGACCGCCATCCTCTTCGCCAAGGCTCATGGAGCCACGCGTCAGGTGCACACGCATGCCCAGCTTTTCCGCCTGCGCCATCTGGATATCGATGGCGTCCTCCAGCCCCTCGGGGAAGAGGTAGTGATGATCGCTCGCCGTAGTACAGCCGGAGAGCAGCAGCTCCGCCAGCGCCACCTGGGTCGAGACCTCGACCATCTCCTCCCCTAGCCTGGCCCAGACCGGGTAAAGGCTTTTCAGCCAGCTGAACAAGGATTTGTTCAACGCCCCCGGGAAAGCCCGGGTCAGCGTCTGGTAAAAGTGATGATGGCCGTTGATCAGCCCGGGTAACATCACATGTTCATGAGCATCAAACTGCTCATCGACGGGTGCGGCCGGCGCCTCTCCTGCGGCCAGCACTTCGACAATGCGCGATCCTTCGATAACCACACCACCGGCACTTGCCTTGTCCAGGGTTGCCAGCGGTGACTTAATCCAGATACGTCGGGAAGCGTTCACTAAGTTGTTCCAGTTTATCGTTGTAGGTTAATGATCGTTTAATGATCGTTTGATAATGGCTTGATGGTGAGTTGATTAACTGTTGGCCGGGCGGGACACCGCGGCACGGGACATGGAGCGTTTTTCCGCCTCACTGCTCTCGGAATTTTCAGCCGTGACAGCCGGCTCGGCAGCGGTTTCCGGTGCCACATCCATATTCTGCGGCAGCAGGAAGTTAAGAATGATCGCAGACAGGGCACCGATGGTCAGCGGAGAGCCGATGATGTTCTTCAGCCCCTGCGGCATGGCGGACAGCACTTCAGGCACACCGGCCACCCCCAGCCCCATACCGATAGAGATCGCGGTGATCAGCATGTTGCGGCGGTTCAGCCCCGCTTCCGCAATGATCTTCACCCCGGCCATGGCGACAGTACCGAACATAATCAGCGTCGCACCGCCCAGCACCGGCTTGGGCATCTGCTGCAATATGCCGCCAATAATCGGGAACAGGCCCAGCAGCGCCAGGATCGCTGCGATAAAGATCGCCACGTGGCGGCTGGCTACACCGGTGAGCTGAATCACACCGTTGTTCTGGCTGAAGGTGGTCATCGGCAGGCTGTTCAGGGTGGAAGCGATAGCAGAGTTGACGCCGTCAGCCAGTACTCCGGCCTTGATGCGACGGATGTAGACAGGGCCATCCACCGGCTGACGGGAGACCATGCTGTTGGCGGTCAGGTCACCGGTGGTTTCCAATGCGGTGATCATGTAGATGATCGCAATCGGCATAAAGGCGGCAAAGTCGAAGCTGAAGCCATATTTAAAGGGTACGGGAATAGCGATCAGGGAGAGTTCATCCAGGCCGCTGAAATCCACCTTGCCGATGGACCAGGCCACTACAAAGCCCAGGGTAAGGCCGATGATCACCGCACTCAGGCGCAGCATATGGAACTGAAAACGGTTGAAGATCACGATGGTGATCAGCACCACACCCGCCAGCGCCAGGTTAACCGGAGCCCCCAGATCCGGGGCATTCACGCCACCGGCGATATCGGTCATCGACACCTTGATCAGCGACAAACCGATCAGCGTAATGATGGTACCGGTCACCACCGGCGTGATGATCCGGCGCAGTTTATCGATAAAGCGGCTGATGAATATCTCAACGAAGGCCGCGAGGAAGCAGACACCGAAAATGGTGGAGAGAATCTCATCCGGCCCGCCGCCATTGCCTTTGACGATAAAGCCGGCAGCGAGAATGGAGCTGAGAAATGCAAAGCTGGTGCCCTGCACACATAACAGGCCGGAGCCGATCGGCCCGATCCGGCGGGCCTGAATAAACGTGCCGATACCGGACACGATCAGGGCCATACTCACCAGGTAGGGCACTTCACTGCCTAAACCCAGTACACCGCCCACGATCAGGGTGGGCGTAATGATACCGATAAAGCTCGCCAGCACATGCTGGAGCGCAGCGAACACCGATACCGAAAAGCGCGGTTTGTCATCCAGTCCGAAGACCAGATCGATCGTAGAGTCTTGCTTTGCCATTGTGAAAATACCTCGGGGAAGCTGTAAACCGGTCTATGGCGTCTCAGCGTGGCCTGAAGTGTTCAGGTACAAGGCGAGCTTTGCAGGCAATGGCCGTAGCCCTTGGCAAAAAGCTCAACGCTGTAGATGGACACTTCAAGCCGCGCCCTTCGGGGCTTACAGGCCGACACTCTCTCTGTGTTGGACTTTCTTGACGTAGCACCACTACGCCAGCAAAAGTCCGCCTTGAGAGTGCGCCGGCCTGTAAGCCTGAGATGACATCGACGGCTTCACAGCTTCCCTATTATTGTTGTTGGTCTTTCTCTCGCCGCATTCCGGCTGAAGCGCTTCCATGGCAGAGCGCGTTCACGACCGAGAGAATCACAAGCGTTGCAGGCAGGCTTTGAACCCGCAGGTCTAAAAACCTAATCGACCGGTCAGCTTTTGTCCACAATTCAGGCCCGGATTTGTATTCACTATATGAAAGGCTGTCTCCGCGCTTTCTCAAATCTAAAAAAGACCTTTACATTCAAACAGTAAAGCCAACCTACCTCCGACTGTTGTCGACCCAGAGCCAATCAAATAACGCGATAATAAGAATGTTCCATCGACCTGGAGCCACCCGTATTCGGCAAAAACAAAGAATTCACTTTGTACACAAAACACCATGAAAAAAAGTACACGAAACACCGAGAATCACGAATAAACGAAACTATTAATCAATAAATTACTGATTCTTAATTTATTCATCTGCCAAACTCTCAATTGACAGATTTTCTATCTACAAAGACACGCCATTTACTGACTTAAGAGTCAGATTTAAAGTTGACTCAAAAGTCAGCTTTCACTTTAATCAGTCAAAACCCAGGGAGCTCGGCACTGCAAAGCTCCGAATAACTGAGCACTCAGCTCCTCAGTGACAAACACCTCAAAGATAAACACCTCAGTAATAAACATAAGAAAGGAGGCCCTCCTTGATCAGGTTCCTACTCAACAGAGAGCTGCGGGTCGAAGAACAGCTGGACCCCAACATGACGGTGCTCAACTACCTGCGCACCAAGGCTCGTAAAACCGGCACCAAGGAGGGCTGCGCCTCGGGCGACTGCGGCGCCTGTACCGTTGTGCTGGGCGAACCGGACGGCGACCGTATCCGATATAAAAGCGTTAACTCCTGCCTCACCTTCGTCTCCGCCCTGAACGGCAAGCAGCTGATTACGGTGGAAGATCTGAAGCAGGGAAACCGGCTTCACCCCGCCCAGCAGGCGATGGTGGATTGCCACGGCAGCCAGTGTGGCTTCTGCACACCCGGCATCGTGATGTCGATGTTTGCCTTGGGTAAAAATAGTGCCAAGAACGTCGGCACACCGGGCAAAGAGGAGATCCACGAGGCCCTGGCCGGCAACCTTTGCCGCTGCACCGGCTACCGCCCCATCGTCGAAGCGGCCGAAAAGATGTACGACGATGTCACGCCCGACAGCTTCGATACCGAGCAGTCCGCCACGCTTGCCCGCCTGCGCGAGATCCAGCCACAGACCCAGGTAGAGCTTAGCGACGGAGCCAAAACCGCCTTTAACCCGAGCTCCCTGTCGGAGCTGGCCAGCCTGCTGGAACAGCACCCTGATGCCCGCCTGGTCGCTGGCGGCACTGACCTGGCGCTGGAAGTGACCCAGTTCCACCGCGAGATCCCCAGGCTTATTTATGTCGGCGATATCGCCGAGATGAAACAGGTCCGCGTCACTGATGAGCAGATCGAGCTCGGCGCCGCCGCGCCGCTGACCGACTGCTACCAGGCTCTGAGCCAGGACTATCCCGATTTCGGCGCCCTGCTTCACAGGTTCGCCTCCCTGCAGATCCGCAACCAGGGAACCCTGGGCGGCAATATCGGAAATGCCTCTCCGATTGGTGACTCACCGCCCGCCCTGATTGCGCTGGGTGCACAGCTTGTCCTCCGCAAGGGCGAGCAGACCCGGACCATTGATCTGCAGGATTATTTTATTGACTACAAGGTAACCGCCCAGCAGCCGGGTGAGTTTATCGAGAAGGTGCTTGTTCCCAGGGCCGCGGCTAATGGCGAGTTCCGTAGCTACAAGCTGTCCAAGCGGATCGATGACGATATCTCCGCGGTGCTCGGTTGTTTCAACCTGGTGGTCCGCGATGGTGTAGTCCAATCCGCCAGGATCGCCTACGGCGGTATGGCGGCCATTCCCAAACGCGCCAGCCTGTGCGAACAGGCGCTGACCGGCGCCGCCTGGAACCGCGACACCATCAACAAGGCAAAGCAGGCACTGGCGCAGGACTTTGCGCCGATCTCCGATTTCCGCGCCTCCCGCGAGTACCGCCAGGTAACCGCCGTCAACCTGCTGACCCGCTACTTTGTCGAGCTTGAATCCCCAGAAGCAGAAACACGGGTGACCGCCTATGTCTAACCACCAGAACAATAAAAAAAGTTACGCCGAGATGCTGGAACTTACCAAACAGGACCTGGTGACCGGCGTCGGCCGCAGCGTCAAACATGAGAGCGCGGCGAAGCAGGTCAGCGGCGAAGCAATCTACGTCGATGACCGCCTGGAGTTTCCGAACCAGCTGCATGTTTATGCGCGCATGTCCGAGAAGGCGCATGCCCGCATCACCAAACTGGACGTGACCCCCTGCTACAACTTCCCCGGTGTCGCCATCGCGATCACCGCCCAGGATGTGCCGGGCCAGCTGGATATCGGCGCCGTGGCGCCCGGCGATCCTCTGCTGGCAGACGGTGTGGTCGAGTACTACGGCCAGCCGGTACTAGCGGTGGCCGCCAACGACCTGGAAACCGCCCGCAAGGCGGCCATGGCCGCCATCGTCGAGTACGAGGAGCTGGAACCGGTACTGTCCGTGGAACAGGCGCTTGAGCAGGAGCACTTCGTCACCGAGCCGCATACTCACAAGCGCGGTGATTCCGCAGCGGCACTGGCGTCAGCCAAACACCGCATCAGCGGCAGCGCCCATATCGGTGGCCAGGAACATTTCTATCTGGAGACGCAGATCTCCTCGGTGGTGCCCACCGAAGATGGCGGCATGATCGTGTTTACTTCCAGCCAGAACCCCACCGAAATCCAGAAATTGGTGGCCGAGGTGCTGGGCGTCTCCTTCAATAACGTGCAGATCGATATGCGCCGCATGGGTGGCGGTTTCGGCGGCAAGGAGACCCAGGCAGCAATGCCGGCCTGCCTGGCCGCGGTTGTCGCACACCTCACCCGCCGACCGGCGAAGATGCGCCTGCCGCGTATGGAAGACATGATGATGACCGGCAAGCGTCACCCCTTCTTCAACCAGTATGAGGTGGGTTTTGACGACAGCGGCCTTATCACCGGTTGCGAGATGAAGCTGGCCGGTAACTGCGGTTACTCGCCGGATCTCTCCAACTCCATCGTCGACCGCGCCATGTTCCACAGCGATAACGGCTACTACCTGGGTGATGCCACCATCACCGGCTACCGCTGCAAGACCAACCTGGCGTCCAACACTGCTTATCGCGGCTTCGGCGGTCCCCAGGGGCTGATCATGCCGGAGATCATTCTGGACGATATCGCCCGCCGCCTGGGCAAGGACCCACTCGAGGTACGCAAGCACAACCTCTATGGCAGCGAAGGTCGCGACACCACCCACTACTTCCAGAAAGTAGAGGACAACGACCTGCCGGAGATGATTGCCGACCTGGAGGAGAGCTGCGAATACCAGAAGCGGCGCCGCAAGATCCGCCAGTACAACGCCAGCAGCCCGATCCTGAAAAAGGGTCTGGCACTGACGCCGGTGAAGTTCGGTATCTCCTTTACCGCCACCTTCCTTAACCAGGCCGGCGCGCTGATCCATATCTACACCGATGGCAGCATCCATCTGAACCACGGTGGCACCGAGATGGGCCAGGGGCTCAACACCAAGGTCGCCCAGATCGTGGCCGAAGAGTTCCAGGTGGACTTCGATACCATCAAGATCACCGCCACCAACACCGATAAGGTGCCGAACACCTCGCCCACCGCCGCCTCCTCCGGTGCGGATCTTAACGGCAAGGCGGCGCAGAACGCCGCGCGTACCATCAAGCAGCGCCTGATCGAGTTTGCCGCCCGCCACTTCAATGTGACCGAAGAGGATGTGAGCTTCAGCAACAACTACGTGGTGATCCGGGACGAAGTACTGCCGTTCGCCGAGTTTATTCAGCTGGCGTACTTCAACCAGATCTCGTTATCTAGCACCGGCTTCTACCGCACGCCGAAGATCTACTACGACCGCGACAACGCCCGAGGCCGCCCCTTCTACTACTTCGCTTACGGCGTCGCCTGCAGCGAGGTGGTGGTCGACACCCTGACCGGGGAATACAAGATCCTGCGCGCCGATATCCTCCACGATGTGGGCGCCTCGCTGAACCCGGCCATCGATATCGGCCAGGTCGAGGGCGCGTTCGTCCAGGGTGCCGGCTGGCTCACCTCGGAAGAGCTGGTCTGGAACGATCAGGGCCGCCTGATGACCTCGGGCCCCGCCAGCTACAAGATCCCGGCGATCACCGATATGCCGATCGACTTCCGTGTACGCCTGGTGGAGAACCGCAAGAACCGCGAAGACACCGTGTTCCACTCCAAGGCGGTGGGCGAGCCGCCGTTCATGCTCGGTATCTCCGTGTTCTGCGCCATCAAGGATGCCATCGCCAGCGTCGCCGACTACCGGGTCAGCCCGGCCATCGACGCGCCGGCCACGCCTGAGCGTGTGCTCTGGGCGATCCAGCGGATGGAAGCGTTCGCTCAACAGACCGACCCTGACACCGTCACCGAACCGGCCTGAATTCTCCGTAACCACAAAAACACTATAAAAATCGGGAGCTGAATCATGAACAGCGAGTGGATCAAGGCGCTGAGCCGGCTGGAAGCGGAGGCCACACCGGCGGTGATGATCACCGTGGTAGAGGAGCGTGGCTCCACGCCGCGCAACGCCGGCGCCAAGATGCTGGTCAGCGCCAGCGAGCGTTTCGACACCATCGGCGGCGGCCATCTGGAGCACAAGTCGATCAAAATCGCACGCGCCATGCTTGAGGAGAAACAGACCCAGCCACGGCTGGAGCGCTTCTCCCTCGGCGCCAGCCTCGGCCAGTGCTGCGGTGGCGCCACCACTCTGCTGTTCGAACCGCTTAACACCGGCATCGTGCAGATCGTGCTGTTCGGCGCCGGCCACGTGGGCCGGGCTCTGGTGCCGATCCTTGCCACCCTGCCCTGCCGTATCCGCTGGGTCGATGCCCGGGAGGATGAGTTCCCGGCAATGTTGCCGGAGGGTGTGGAAAAAGTGGTCAACGAGTTCCCTGTGGATGAGATCGCCCGGCAACCGGTCGACAGCTACTTCATTGTGATGACCCATAACCACCAGCTGGACCAGGAGCTCACCGAAGCGATCCTGAAGCGCAACGACTTCAGCTACTTCGGTTTGATCGGCTCCCAGACCAAACGCAAAAAGTTCGAGCACCGCCTCAAAGCCAAGGGCTTTGACGACTCCCTGCTGGAACGGATGACCTGCCCCATGGGCATCCCGGAGGTGAAGGGCAAACTGCCGGCGGAGATCGCCGTCTCCGTGGCCGGTGAGGTGATCGCCCAGTACAACGCCTCGTTCGGCGTTGAAACCCAGCCCCTCGTGCAAACCAAGGCGCTGGAAAGACTGGCCGTCTGACCGCCCTGTTTATCCCCTTAGTCAGCACTCGCTAACGCTGCTCTCAGCACAACTGGAACCAACACATGACAGATTCAACATCAGGCTCCGGCACCATCGCGTACCGGGCTTCTATCCTGGACAGCCTGGGCGATCCGGCCGAGCTGGGCCTTGAAAACAGCTACCGTTACTTTGAAGACGGCATGATGGTGGTGCAGGATGGCCGCATCCTAGCCCTTGGAGAGGCCGCAGAGATCATGCCGGACCTGTCCTCTGGCACCACCATCCGCCACTACGAAGACGCCCTGATCACGCCGGGCTTTATCGACACGCATATCCATTATCCACAGACCGGCATGATCGCCTCCTACGGCGAACAACTACTGGACTGGCTGGAAAACTACACCTTCCCCGCCGAGCAGAAGTTCGCCGACCCGGCCCATGCCGCTGAAGTCCCCGAGATCTTTATCAACGAGCTGCTACGCAACGGCACCACCACCGCGCTGGTATTTGGCACCGTGCATCCGCAGTCGGTGGATGCCTTCTTTAGCACGGCGGAGAAACACAACCTGCGCATGATCGCCGGCAAGGTGATGATGGATCGCAACGCACCGGAAGCGCTGACCGATACGCCGGAGAGCGGCTATCGCGACAGCAAGGCGCTGATCGAGCGCTGGCACGGCAAGGGCCGCCTGCATTACGCGGTGACCCCGCGCTTCGCGCCTACGAGTAGCCCGGAGCAGCTCGCCACCGCCGGTCAGTTGCTGCGGGAGCATGAAGGTTTGTACATGCACACTCACCTGTCGGAAAACCGCAACGAGATCGAGTGGGTCAAGGCGCTGTTCCCGGAACAGAGCGGCTACCTGGATGTGTATGATCACCACAACCTGCTCGGCAAACGCTCGGTGTTCGCCCACGGCGTGCACCTCTGTGACGAGGAGTGCCAACGCCTGGCCGAGACCGATTCCGCCATCGCCTTCTGCCCCACCTCCAACCTTTTCCTCGGCAGCGGCCTGTTCAATCTGCCCCAGGCGGAGCAGCACAAGATCAAGGTAGGTCTGGGCACCGATGTGGGTGCCGGTACCAGCTTCTCGATGCTGCAAACACTGAACGAGGCCTACAAGGTGATGCAGCTGCAGGGCAGCAAACTGCACCCGTTCAAATCCTTCTACCTCGCCACCCTCGGCGGTGCCCGCGCCCTGGAGCTGGACCAGCAGGTCGGCACCCTGGAACCCGGCAGCGAGGCCGACTTCCTGGTACTGGATTACAACGCCACACCGCTGATGAGCTACCGGATGCAGCAGGCGAAAAGTCTGGATGAGCGGCTGTTTGTGCTGATGACCCTGGGGGATGATCGGGCGGTGAAGGAGACCTTTGCCATGGGTCGGAAGATATACAGTCGCGACTGATATCCGCGTGATTCGAATATGCCACTGACAACAAGACCGGGAGGTACTCGGCCATATGCGAGTGATTTTTTGACTCCCGTTTTCGCCAGCCACCCCTGCACCTTGATCGGCTGCGCCGATTTCCCTGTGCTTCTTGCCTGAAAGAGAGGGACCTCCAAACTCGCCGCTGCGCGGCTCAGACAGTCGGTCCCTTTTTTCTCTTTCAGTCTGCGATGCTCGGCTGCGCTGAAGGGGACATAGGCTGCGCTTAGCAAGTTGAGGTTGTTTTGGAGCGACAATGAATTAGCCATTAAAAAACGCCCTGTCGGGCGTTTTATCTTTCGAGCATGAGAGCTTCAGGCTTGTGGCGCGCTCTGCTTGCGGCTCATCACATTGGAAAAGATCGCCTTCAGGTCATTCTCTTCCGCTTCATCGCCAAGGTTGAGCTTTTCCTCAATATGATCGAGGTGATGCATCATCAGCGCCACGGCCTTCTCTTTATCGCGCTTTGCAAAAGCATCGATCAGCTCGAAGTGCTCATCGTAGGAGCAATGGGATTTGGCAGTGCCTTTTTCAAACTGCGCGATGATCAGCGAGCTGAGTGACACCAGGCTGCGCTGAAAGCTCAGTAGCGGCGGGTTTCTGGCGATCTCCGCCAGCAGCAGGTGAAACTCGCCGGAAAGGCGGATACCCGCGCCCAGGTCGCCACGGTCGAAGCAGGCCTGTTCGTCACGCACCATCTGCTTCAACTGCTCAATCTGGTTTGCATCGGCGTTTTCGCACACCAGCTCGGTGACCGCTTTCTCCACGACGCGGCGGGCGAACACGATCTGCCGGGCCTCATCGAGGCTGGGGCTGGCCACCACCGCACCGCGGTTCGGTCGCAGCACCACTACCTGTTCATAGCCGAGCCGCGCCAGCGCGCGACGGATAATCGTACGGCTGACACCGAAAATATCGCCCAGCGACTCTTCGTTTAGCTTGGTGCCAGGCGCCAGCCGCTGTTCCAGGATCGCATCGAAAATATGCTCGTAGACCACATCATCCTGGGTTTTCTTCTCTCCCTTCATGGGATCACTTTTCCTTATATCCATAAACCACCCCATAAAGCTTCACTCACTGCCGCTCGAAACGGCTGTGAATGGCATCGTAGCGGCGCCGCCCTTTGACTGTTCGCTATCCACGATCAACCAGCAATTCAGGCCTCGGCACGCCCGTAAATCGTACACTTTGGCTCATTTTTTGTACACATTTACATCTACAACAATTGCAGGCATGGACAATCCCTCACTCTTACCTGCCGATATTGCACCGGTTTTTATCCGGCTAGACAGAAAATCGAGCGCAAATCGGGACGAATATCGATCTGATTCATCCAGTTTCGATTTCACCGTACGAAAAAACCTGACTCCGAGGTTGAATTTTATGTATACAATTTTATGATCGGTTAAAGCACAATTTAAATAGGACAGTGCCTGGGGAGGCACGAGCGAAGCAGATCCTCTTCGCAGTGACGTACGCCAGACTGCAGCACCCCAGCAGCAGCGCCACAGGGCCAAAAGCCTGCTTACGCCCTCCCGAGTTTCCATGGAGTGAAACACAACACCCCGGCGGCCGATGATCCCCTGGAATTGATTCTAAGTTTTCCAAGCAGGCCGTCAGCCATAAAAATAAAATAGGGCACTGAAATTCCCTTTGAGGAGATGACGTTGTGGAACGCACGCAGCAGCAAGAAGTAGCAATGGACTCGGCGCCGCCCGAGAACCGTCGGTTTCTAGACCGTTTTTTCAAACTTCACGAACATAAAACCGATGTACGCACCGAGGTGATCGCAGGGCTGACCACCTTTATCACCATGTCTTACATCATGTTCCTGAACCCGATCATCATGTCCAAAACCGGCATGCCGTTCGACGGGCTGTTCCTGGCCACCTGTATCGGTGCCGCGATCGCCACCATCTTTATGGGCGTGTACGCCAACTGGCCCATCGGCCTGGCACCCGGCATGGGGCTGAACGCCTTCTTTACCTTTACCGTGGTAATGGAGATGGACTACAGCTGGCAGATCGCCCTGGGGGCGGTGTTCCTCTCCGGCGTGCTGTTTGTGCTGATGAGTGTGACGCGGCTGCGTGAATGGATGCTCAACAGCATTCCGCTCAGCCTGCGCCTGGCGATGACCGCCGGTGTCGGCCTGTTCCTCGGCTTTATCGGCCTGAGATTTACCGGCATCGTCGTCCCCAACCCGGACAACGTGGTTGCCCTGGCGGACCTGACCCACTTCGGCTTCGGCGAGTTCGGCCCGGAAGCGCCGGCGCTGGGCCTGCTGAGCTTCCTGCTGATCTGCATCCTCAGCTATCGCGGCGTATTCGGCTCGGTCATTCTCGGTATCGGCATCACCACCGCCATCGCCTTCCTGATGGCCGCCGTGCTGCCCTATGAGTTCTTCAGCGTCAGCGTCGACTGGGCGCCCGCGTCCGGCTTTGTCTCCTGGCCCGATGGTGGCCTGGTCGCCATGCCCAACTTCGCCGACCTGGCGCCGGTGTTCATGCAGCTGGATATAGCCGGTGCCTTTGAAGTCGCACTGATTCCGGTGATCATCACCTTCCTGTTTGTGAACATCTTCGACACCGCCGGCACCCTGATGGGCGTGGCCCAGCGTGCTGGCCTACAGGACGAAAACGGCAAGATCGAAGGCCTGGACAAGTCACTGAAGGCGGACTCCATCTCCTCCGTCATCGGCACCGCCTTTGGCTGCCCGCCGGTCACCTCCTACGTGGAATCCGCCGCCGGCGTATCCGCGGGTGGCCGCACCGGCCTTACCGCGGTGGTGATCGGCGTACTGTTCCTGTTCGGCCTGTTCCTGCTGCCGCTGGCACAGATGCTGCCCGCTTTTGCTGTCGATGGCGCACTGATCTATGTCGCCATGCTGATGATGGGATCACTGGCGAAGATCGACTGGGATGATATGACCGAGTTTACGCCGGCCATTCTGACCACCATCATGATGCCGCTGACCTTCTCTATCGCTAACGGCATCGCGATCGGCTTTGTCTCCTACACGGCGTTGAAACTGTGCACCGGCAAAGCGGCATCGATCAGCACCGGCGTCTGGGCGCTGACCGCGATATTTATCGCCAAATTTATTTTCCTGCCTTGATGGCAGTTGTATAGATAACACCCTGAAACCCTGGTTTGGGCCCCCTCACGGGGGCTCCTTTTATTAACGCAACTTATTTAACGCAACCCAAGAGTAACGCACTGATGAGTTTTGAAAGCTGGTCCCTGTTCTGCCTGGCATCGCTGCTGGTGATCCTGATCCCCGGCCCGCTGTCCCTGCTGATGGTCGCCAACAGCCTTAACCACGGCATTCGACGCAGCCTGCCCGCTTTTGTCGGTGGCACCCTCGCCTCGCTGATTCTGCTCACCGCCTCGGCCACCGGTCTTGGCGCCCTGCTGGCGGCCTCCGAGACGCTGTTCTCGGTGATCCGTTACGCCGGTGCCTGCTACCTGATCTGGCTCGGTTACAAAGCGTGGCGCGAAGCGTCGCAGGGTACGCTGACCAGCGACTCGGAACCGGCCAAGCCGCTGGCGTCACGGATGTTTGTGCGTGCCTTTACCCTGGGGATCAGCAACCCGAAGGATATTCTGTTCTTCGTGGCTTTCCTGCCCCAGTTCATCTCAGCGGATACGGCACTGCTGCCGCAGCTGCTGGTGATGTGCCTGAGCTGGTGCGTGCTCGACCTGATCTGCAAGCTGGCCTACGGCGGTGGTGCACGTCTGTTGACGCCGGTATTGAAGAACGGGCGTAACCTGGAGCACTTCAATCGTGCCAGCGCGGGGTTGTTTGTGGGGATTGGGAGTGTGGTGCTTATCAAGTAGCGCCTTGGTTACTTTCTTGAGCAGTCGGGCTTAGCCAGCGGAATCATATATGACTAGCCTGGCGGCTTGGCTGGACGCGGGTTTCGCCTGCTGGCGAATCAAGGATCTTGGACGGCCAAGATCCTTGATAATCCTAAGCCGCCCCGACGACTTGATCGGCTGCGCCGATTTCCCTGCGCTTCTCGACTGAAAGAGCGGGAAAGGAAACTCATGCCTTCGGCATTCAAACAGCCTTTCCCTTTGTTCTCTTTCCGTCTGCGATGCTCGGCTTCGCCGAAGGGTATCGAGGGTGCGTTCAGCTAACACTACTTAAACGCGCCCTGTTCAGCGTTTCTGCCACAGCCGTTTTTCATCGCTACGCGATGCTTGAAGAGCAACACTAAAAAAGCCGCTCGGTTTCCCGGGCGGCTTTTTAGTGTGCGATCTGCATTAACGGCGGCTCAGCTGCCGCGATAAGTGGAGTAGCTGTACGGGGAGATCAGCAGCGGCACATGGTAGTGTTCGGCTTCGTCGGCGATGCCGAAGCGCAGGACCACTTCATCGAGGAAGGCCGGTTCCGGCAGCTCAACGCCGCGTCCGCGGTAGTAGTCGCCGACGCTGAATACCAGTTCGTAGACGCCTTTCTTGAAATCCTCGGTGGCCAGTACCGGCTGGTCGCAGCGGCCGTCGTCGTTGGTGGCGGTCTGGTTGATCAGCTCGCGGCTCTGGTCGCTGCCGATGCGGTACAGGGATACCGGGATATTTTCACCGGGACAACCGTGAGCGGAATCCAGCACATGCGTCGTCAGATAGCCCATCGTTCGTTACTCCTCTACTTATTGTTCTCTGTTTAGCCAGAACTGCCCAAGCGCCCTCCAGCCAGTGATCTCCACTATAAGCCATCAACAGACAAAAACACATAACCACCAATTAATTGTATACATTTTGAGAGTTCACTTCGTGAAAACGTCTCAACCACCCGGCTAAGCTCCTGTATATAAGGGAGAAAACAAGGATAAAACCGCGAGTCACAGGTCAAAAACGTCCATTTTCTGACCAAAAAGACAAATGCGACCTTGTGAAATTTAAATTTCTTTGTATACAATCAATGCACACTAAAAAAGAGCTCCATTGCAACCAGCTCTATCGCTATCTCTACCCGGTATAAGGAGTTGAGCCGTGAACAAAGACTATCCGCGCGACCTGATTGGCTACGGCGAGAACCCGCCTCACGCCCAGTGGCCTAACCAGGCCCGTATCGCTGTCTCGTTTGTACTGAACTACGAAGAGGGCGGCGAGCGTTGCGTCCTGCACGGCGATAAAGAATCCGAAGCCTTCCTGTCAGAGATGCCGGGCGCCCAGCCGCTGGAAGGCGTGCGTCATATGAGCATGGAATCCTGCTACGAATACGGCAGCCGCGCCGGTGTCTGGCGTCTGCTGCGCCTGTTCAAGAAGCACGATATCCCGCTCACCATCTTTGCCGTAGCCATGGCGGTAGAGCGTCACCCGGATGTTGCCCAGGCGATGGCCCAGGCGGGACACGAGATCTGCAGCCACGGTTACCGCTGGATCGACTACCAGTACACCGACGAGTCGGAAGAGCGCGATCACCTGGTCCGCGCCATAGACATCATCAAGCAGGTGACCGGCGAGCGTCCGCAGGGCTGGTACACCGGCCGCACCGGCCCCAACACCCGCAAGCTGGTGATGGAGGAAGGCGGCTTTATGTATGACTCCGACGCATACGATGAAGACCTGCCCTACTGGGTCGACAACAATGGCAAGGGCCACCTGGTGATCCCCTACACCCTGGACGTCAACGACATGCGCTTTGCCACCGCGCAGGGCTTTAACAGCGGCGAGCAGTTCTACGAATACCTGAAGGACAGCTTCGACACCCTGTATGAGGAAGGCGCCGAGTCACCGAAGATGCTCTCCATCGGCCTGCACTGCCGTCTGGCCGGTCGCCCGGGACGTATCGCCGCCCTGGCGCGCTTCATCGACTACGTGCGCAGCCACGACCAGGTCTGGTTCTGCCGCCGCATCGATATCGCCAAGCACTGGCATGAACACCATCCGTACAACCCGGAGGCGGCCAAGTGAGCGATATGACCTTTAAAACCTGCAAGCCCAGCGAGATGAGCCGCGATGCGTTCGTGACCCATTTCGGCGATATCTACGAACACTCCGCCTGGGTCGCCGAGCAGGCGTTCGATCAGGGCAGCGACAGCTCAATCGACAGCATCGACAGCCTGCAGCAGCGCATGGCCGAGATTCTGCTGAATGCTGACAAACAGGCTCAGCTAGATCTGATCAACGCTCACCCGGACCTGGCCGGCAAGGCTGCCGTGGCCGGTGAGCTGACCGCCTCCTCCACCTCTGAGCAGGCCGGCGCCGGTATCAGTGAATGCACGCCGGAAGAGTTCGAGCGCTTCACCGCGCTCAACAACGCCTACAAGGAGAAGTTCGGCTTCCCCTTCATCATGGCGGTGAAAGGCAGCAACCGGCACCAAATCCTGGCCGCCTTTGAAGAGCGCATTCATAACACGCCGGACGAAGAGTTCGAACGCGCTCTGCAGGAGATCAACAAGATCGCCCTATTTCGCTTAGAAATTATGTAAGCGTTTGGAAATTATGTAAGCGTTAAAAACATATAAGCGTCGGGCACAAGACCCGGATTCGCAATGCCCCTTATTAAGCTTTAGGTAGAAAAATAATGAACAACACGAATTTCGAACAGCAGATCAACCTGGCCGACGCCCGTCTCGGCACCAAGTCCATCTTTGTAACCGACGACTGGTTTGCCGCCGTCGACCGCATGCTGCAGCCGGAAGCACCGGTCTGGAAAGAGGGCGTCTTCGACGACAACGGCAAGTGGATGGACGGCTGGGAATCCCGCCGCAAGCGCTTTGAAGGCTACGACTACACCATCATCCGCCTGGGCGTGCCGGGCGTGATCAGCGGTGTGGATATCGACACCTCTTTCTTCACCGGTAACTTCCCGCCGTCGGCATCGCTGGAAGCCTGCTTCTCACCGGACGGCGATCCGGCGGACGATGCGGAATGGACCGAACTGCTTGCCGCCGTCAGCCTGCAGGGCGACAGCCACCACCTGCACGCCATCAACGATGACCGCCCCTGGACCCACATCCGCTTCAACATCTACCCGGACGGCGGCGTGGCGCGTCTGCGCGTTTACGGCACCCCGTACCTGGACTGGAAAACCGTTGCCGGCGAAGAGATCGACCTGGCCGCCACCCTTAACGGCGGTCGCGCCCTCGCCTGCAGCGATGAGCACTTCGGCAAGATGGGCAACATCCTCAACCCGGGCCGTGGCGTCAACATGGGCGATGGCTGGGAAACCGCACGCCGCCGTACGCCGGGTAACGACTGGGTGATCGTCGCCCTGGGTCACCCGGGTGAAATCAGCCGTATCGTCGTCGACACCCTGCACTTCAAGGGCAACTACCCGGACAGCTGCTCTATCCAGGCGTCTTACGTGAAGGGCGGCACCGACGAGCAGATCAAAACCCAAAGCCTGTTCTGGAAAGAACTGCTGCCGCAGCAGAAGCTGGAGATGCACCAGGAGCATGAGTTCAGCACCGAGATCAACGATATCGGCGCGATCACCCATATCCGCATCAACATCTTCCCGGATGGTGGCATCAGCCGACTGCGCCTGTTCGGCAAGATCACCGACTGAGCGGAGCCCGGCATGTTGATCATCCGACCGGAGCCCCTCACCGCCGAAGCGTTCAAACCCTTCGGCGATGTGATCGAAACCGCCGATCGTGATTTTTTCATGATCAATAACGGCTCGACCCAGCGCTTTCACCGCCTCGCTAGAGTCATGCTCGGCCAGGCGGGCGATAGCGGCATCATCAGCATCTTCAGGGCGCAACAGATCCCCATGCCCCTGGAGGTGAAAATGCTGGAACGCCACCCGCAGGGCAGCCAGGCGTTTGTACCGCTGAAACAGAACCCGTTCCTGGTGCTGGTCGCACCGGCCGGCGAGACACCCGATCCCGCCGCCATCCGTGCCTTCATCACCGATGGTACCCAGGGCGTGAACTACCACACCGGCGTCTGGCACCACCCGGTGCTCAGCTGTGTGGAAGAGGATGACTTCCTGGTGGTCGACCGGGAAGGCGAAGGCAACAACTGCGACGAACACTTCTTCGCAGACGATACACAGATCCTGCTGCAGACCCCGTAAGGCTAAGGCCAGGGAAGCTAATACTTAGCTTCCCTGATGCCAGCAAATCTAAGGCACGTCGTAGGACTTCCATAAAAAGAAAGTGTTGGCTTAAGGCAGATGTGTCAAAGCCAACCGACTATGAGGAGTTGACTATGGATCCCCATATCACTGAATGGCTCAACCTGGCCGTGCGCTGGGTACATATGATCACCGGTATCGCTTGGATCGGTGCATCCTTCTATTTTGTCTGGCTGGAGAACCACCTGGACCGCCGCAACCCCAAAGAGGGCTTGTCCGGCGACCTCTGGGCCATTCACGGCGGTGGTATCTACCACCTGGAAAAATACAAACTGGCCCCGCCAGAGATGCCAGAGCAGCTGCACTGGTTTAAATGGGAGGCCTACGCCACCTTCCTCTCCGGTTTCGCGCTGCTGAGCGTGGTGTATTACCTCAACGCCCAGCTTTACCTGGTAGCACCGGGTTCCGACCTGAGCTCCGCCGCCGCTATCGCCATCGGCGTGGGCAGCCTGGTGGTGGGCTGGCTGGTCTACACCAGCCTGTGCGATTCCCCGCTGGGTAAAACCCCCGCCCTGCTCGGCGCCGTGCTGTTCGCCCTGCTGGTGTTCGCCGCCTGGGGCCTGTCACAGGTATTCAGCGGTCGTGGGGCGTTTATCCACGTCGGCGCCATCATCGGCACCATCATGGTCGGTAACGTCTTCCGCGTGATCATGCCCGCCCAGCGCGCGCTGGTAAAAGCGATCGAAGAGGGCCGCGAACCCGACCCGCTGCTGCCCGCCAAAGGCCTGCTGCGCTCACGCCACAACAACTACTTCACGCTGCCGGTGCTGTTCATCATGATCAGCAACCACTTCCCCAGCACCTATGGCAACGAGTTCAACTGGGCCGTACTGGCCGGCATCGCGGCACTGAGCGTACTGGTGCGCCACTACTTCAACACCCGTCACCAGTCCCAGAAATATGTCTGGACCCTGCCCGCCGCTGCGCTCGGCATGATCACCCTCGCTTTTGTGGTCGCACCGCAGAAAAGCTCAAACGCGGCGCAGCCCCAGCAGGTCAGCTTCAACCAGGTATCCGAAGTGATCCACGAACGCTGCACCGTCTGCCACTCATCCAGCCCAAGCTTCGCCGGCTTCGCCACCGCCCCGGCCGGCATCAAGCTCGACAACGCCGAAGAGATCAAACTGATGGCCGAAAAGATCCACGCCCAGGCCATCGCCACCCAGACCATGCCGCTCGGCAACGTTACCCAGATGACCCCTGAAGAACGGGACCTGGTAGGCATGTGGATCGCCGACGGCGCCCATATCGACTAACCAACTCCCCTTCCCTTTCCAGCCCTGCGTATACGCGGGGCTTTTTTTATTGCGCTAGAAACGGGCTTTCAGCGTCAGCAGCACATTACGGGGTTCCCCGTAGACGCCGCGACTCCAGAATCCGATCTGGCTGTAGTATTTCTTGTCGAACAGGTTGTTCACGTTCAACTGAGCCGATACCTGGTCCGAGAGCTCGTAGCGCGCCATGGCGCCGACTATCGCATAGGATTTCTGGGTCAGTTTTTCCGGTCCGTTAGGGCTATCACAGAGGCACCAGTCTTCGCTTTGCCAGTTGACGTTAGCACCGATTTTCAGGCGCTCCGTGATATTTCCGGTGGTGGATAAGCGTGCAACATCGCTGGGTTGGCTGTTGCTGCTGGGGTCTCCGTCATCATCACCGGAGGTGTTGTGGTGGGAGTAGCTGGCGGATATCTCCCAGTTGGGCAGGATCTCTCCAGAGACCTCCAGCTCGTACCCCTTGGATCTGACTCCATCGACCGCCACATAGGCCTGATCCTGCAAAGGGGTAGGTGTGTAGCTAGCGTCCAGTTCAGCCACGTTGTTCTGATGGGTATCGAATAGCGCAAAGGATGCCGTCAGGCGCGAATCAAACCACTCGCCCTTTAACCCAATCTCTGAGGTGTCGCCAACGATCGGGTCCAGTTGACGGCCGCTGCTGTCCAGATAGTTCTGTGGCGAGAAGATCTCGGTGTAGCTGCCGTAGGCGGAAAGTGAATCGGTCAGGTCATAGACCAGCCCGCCGTAGGGTGTGAATATATCCTGGCTGTATCGCTCGCGGCCCACATAGTCGTAGTGGTATCGGCTCTGCCGCCCCCCTGCGATCAGCTTCAGGCGGTCACTCAGTGACAGGCGCACCATCCCGTACACACCGGACTGTTCGGTGTTGACCGTAGAGGTATGACGTTTTCCCGTCCAGCTTGGCTCTGGCACATCGCCCGTATAGTCAAAGATATTGGACACCGGGTAGTCGGCGCCATCGTTCCAGTCAAAGCGCTCTCTTTTCAGATCCATGGATGAGTAACCCAGGTTGATATCGTGATCTCGATCCAACAGAGAAAACTTGCCGACCAGGCTGAGATCATAGGTGTTCTGTACCGCTGTGCTTGAGTTACGCGCGGGCTGGATAATGACACCGGAACCGGTCTGCCGGTTGGGGAGTCCTGCGGTCCAGATCAGCCTCGCATTTCCCTCACTCTCCCGGCGGATGTAGCTCGCCTTCAGGCTCCAATCCTCATTGAACTGATGATCCAGTGCGAGATCGAGGGTCGTGCCCTCCACGACCCGCGCACTCCAGTCGGTCCCGACCACAAATGAGCGCGGGAAGTCGGTGCGTGAACCGTCGTCGTACCACATCCATACGCCTCCCCAGCTCGATCCCCGGGGTTCGAACTTCTGATAATCGAGGCTGGCCGTTAATAGCGTTTGATCGGTGAGATCGATACTGGTTGTGCCGTAAAGCACGGTTTTCTCTTCGTGGTAGATGTCCTGATAGGAATCGGCATCCTGATACGACATGACCACCCGACCACGAACCCGGCCATCCCAACCTAATGGCGACTGGAGATCGATCACGTTTCGGTAGTTGTCCCAGGAACCGGCATCCAGTTCCACTGAGCCTTCGAACTGATCGCTGTCGGCCCGTTTGGGTATCAGGTTGATGGTGGCTGAGGCTTCGCCTGCGCCGCTGAGAAGTCCGGTTGATCCTCTGACCACCTCCACCCGATCATAAATAATGGCGTCGAATCGATCGGTGAACGGGTCGTTATCGATCGTCACGCCGTTGATCTGGTAGTTCGATATCTCGAAGCCGCGGGATTTGAAAACGGTTCGGTCGCTATCCTGATAGTTGGCAGATAAGCCGGTTGTATTGGCAAGCACGTCCTGAAGATCGTTTAGCTGGAAATCATCCATCTTCTGCCGGGTGATCACACTCACCGACTGTGGCGTTTCACGCGCAGAGAGTCCGAGCTTGGTGGCAGTGGTCAGCGTGCCTGTGGTGTAAGAGCCGGTGCCTTCGGTGGAGCTTCCCAAAGAGTCGGACGTAACGGTCATCAGCGGCAGCGCCGCCTGATCATTGCCGGCGCTAACGGGTTTATAGATGGCAACTGTTTTCGCGCCGGAAAAACGCGCTTTCAGGTCGGTTCCCGCTAACAGCTGTTGCAACGCGGATCTGACAGAGTATCTGCCGTTCAGGCCCTCGCTCATCAGACCGTCGGTAAACTCAGCATTGGCTGTCAGAATAATCGCGGACTGTTCCGCAAACTGGCTGAGAACCCTGCCCAAAGGACCGGCTGCAACACGATATTGCCGGATCTCCGTTTCGGGTGAGAGGTCTGTGCTCCCCGGTGTTGATTCTACCTGGCTTTGTGCCACGGCGTAGGGTGCGCAGAGAGCCGCTAACGTCAGTACGCCGGGTAGCAGTGCTAACTGAAAAGGACAACAGGTGCGGTGTTTTATTGTTTTGGCTGACATGGGATTCCCGTTATTGAGTCACTGGTTCGGCAATCGGATCGAAGCGGCGGCAGCGGTGGGTATCTGCGCCGAATAACTCGTGTCGACCCAAGTGATTGCGTTACAGTTGAAGCCCACTGAGACCGGGAAAGGGGAACTGCCGGAGAAAATTTATTTTTGCAGAGGCTGAATTTTTACCCACCAGGGGGTTAGCCGGACGACTTTGATTGGCAAACTCTGCTCAAGGGCCGCCAGGACGCTATCGCTCTCTTGCAGCGGGAAAGCCCCCACCAAACGCAGATCCGCTACCTCATCGTCGATGCCAAGATACCCATGGCGGTATCGTGCCAGCTGATCGACCACCTGTTTCAGAGTTAAGCCATCTGTCACCAGAAGACCCTGCGTCCACTTGGCGCGGGTTTGATCGGCAGCAGAGGAGTGTGACACTTCGTGCCGGTTAAACCGTGCCTTGTTGCCTGCGGTGATAATCCTGACCTCTTCACTCTCAGCAGGCTTTATCGCCACACGCCCCTGATAGACCTGAAGCTCCACACCGTCGCGTTGTTGATGCACATTGAAGCGGGTGCCCAATGGCTGGAGCACGCCGTGTGCCGTCTTAACGGTCAGCGGGCGGCTGTCCTTGCCTGTTTGGATCGCAATCTCACCGCTCAGCAGCTCGATGCGGCGACTCTCCGGCGTAAACCTTAGCTTGACGGCCGAATCGGTGTTGAGCCACAGATCGGTGCCGTCTGCCAAACGGTGCTGTTTGATCTCTCCGGTACCGGTGCTGAAATCGGCTCTCAACGGCTCGCTGAGCTGCCAGCCCAGACGTGCTGTGAGCGGGGTGCCGATGGCGAACACGGCGAGCGTTTTCAGCATCCGCCTACGGCTTATTGCGGGCGCATTCAGAGCAGACCTTGCGGGAGGTGTGTTTACTGCTCGGATCTGATTGTCGATCGCTTCCACCTTAGACCAGGCGCGTCGGTTCTCCGCGCTGGATTCCAGCCACCGCTGCCATTCGGCGGTTGTGGCGCTATCGACCGCTTCGTCGTTTATCCGCGCGAACCACTGTGCCGCTTCTCTTAAAGTGCTGGGGTTCAACTCCGAACCGGTATTCGCCCCCATGGTCAGACTTCCGCAATCACTAACAGGTGGTACATCGCCTGCGCCATATACTTTTTTACCATCCGTTCAGACACGCCCAGCGCCTCACCAATCTGTGCATAGGTGTGACCATCTAGCCGAGACATAAGAAAGGCGCGCCGGGGCTTTTCGGGCAAACGCCGCAACAGGGCGTCGATCTCCAGCAGCGCCTCGATAACCAAGTGGTGCTCCTCCGCAGATGGAGAGACCGCGTCCGGTTGAACAGAGAGCGCGTCGAGATAGGCTCTCTCGATATCCAGGCGACGCCAGTGGTTGATCATCAGCCCTTTGGCAATCTTGGCCAGATAAGCGCGAGGCTCCCGCACCCTGATGCCGCATCGATCCCTCTGCAGTACGCGAAGATAGGTGTCCTGGGCCAGGTCAGCCGCGGTCTCTGAGCAGCCAAGACGCTTGCGTAACCAGCTGTGCAACCAACCACTGTGGTGGGTGTACAGGTTGTGTATATCGGATGAATGGGCCGAATCAGTACCAGACAATGGAGATGCTCCGAAGCGTTAGATAGGGATGGCCCTTGATTACGAATGATAATACGTCTCATTATGTTAATGGCGACCGATAAACGCAAACATTCTGCTGCCGTAAATTCTTTAATCGATGGTCTCTGGTCTGCTGAATAGACGGGTTGGCGTACCGGGCGAGATCAGCAGTGTAGCTATCGACTAATCAAATCCCCTTCCCTTCCCAGCCCTCCGTATATGCGGGGCTTTTTTTGCTCTGCAAAAAACAGCTTCGCGAGGACCTATATCGTGCATAGCTCTTACAGCTTTTTGGGAGCGAGTATTGGCAAGGCTCGTTTGAATATGCACTTACTGAGCGCAGCAGGAATCCCCTTCGACGCAGCCGAGCATCGCACTCTGAAAGAGAAACAAGGGAAAGGCTGTCTGAGCGAAGCGAGTTTCCTTTCCCGCTCTTTCAGAGGAGAAGCACAGGGAAATCGGCGCAGCCGATCAAGTCGTAGGGGCGACTAGGGATTGTTAAGGGATTTTTCGCAAAATCCCTTAACTCGCCAGCAGGCGAAACTGGCCTAGAAAAGTATCGAAATCTTCATGGCGCCGCCAAAGACGTACTGATCATGCGAAGCAATCAACCAACTTGAGGCGCATTTCCGCCAAGTGCTACGATGCACAAAAAAACAAACCCAAAAGTCAAAAACCGGGAATAGACCATTCGATGTCGAGAATCAGTGAACACAACCGACAACTGATCATCCAGGCAGCCAGCGAAATCTTCGCCGACCAGGGCTACGCCGCCACCAAAATCATCGATATCGCCCACCGCGCAGGCCTCCCCAAACCCAACATCTACTACTACTTCAAGAGTAAGGAAAACCTCTACCGCAGCGTTGTCGAAAGCGTCATCGACCCACTGCTGCTGGCCGCCCAGCCCTTCTATGAAAACGGCGACCCGGCCACCGTACTAGCGCAATATATCCGCGCCAAGATCAAAGTCTCCCAGCAGTACCCCCACGCCTCAAAAGTATTCGCCAGCGAAATCATGCACGGCGCCCCTCACTTGCCCGACGATATCGCCGAAAAGATGATGGAGCAGACGCTCCAGAGCAGTACCAAAATTCAGGACTGGATCGACCAGGGGCTGATGGACCCCGTTGATCCCCACCACCTGCTGTTTACGCTCTGGGCCTCCACCCAGACCTACGCCGACTTCGACTGGCAGATCTCCAAGGTGACCGGGAAAGAGAAAATGGCACAGGCCGATTACGACCTGGCGGCGGAGCAGCTGACGCAAGTGATACTGAAAGGCTGTGGGGTGAAAGCGTCATAGGCCGACAGCCACTTACTCACCACTTCCCTACCTTAATCCCCCTGAGAAACTTGCGCCTTCGCACAGAGGGTCGCAAAATGTCTCCTGCGTCCGACAGGCAGTAGGCGCATGTTCATGCTCGCAGAAGATCCGAAGGGACTTACTGATGGATATTTGCAGATCAACATTGCCATTGACGAAAACATCAAACCTTCCTGATAGAACCATCCACACCTAAAACCAATGCTGTTTATATTGATAGTATTTTAATTTTAGTCTCTATTTTTCAAAGGAAAACACATGAATAACGAGGAACCTAATAATAAAATTAATCCTTTGGGGTTGGATTCTAAAAGAGAAAAATCGGGCAGTGAAACTTTTCGGAAATATAATTACCAATATCACTGGGCTTTCTGCCGAATGCTTGATGAGCACAGTGAAGGCAATGAATACGCAATATTTGTTGAAGAACATGAAGATGTAACACTAGCGAATAGTCTTGATGGAAAATCGGCATTATTTGAGTTTAATCAAATCAAGGAAATAGCTAATAAATCAACCATCACAACGCTATCAAAAGATAAAAAAGATTCAGCATCCCCATTAAAGAAGCTTGCAGAAAGTGTATGTAACAAAGCATTTTCCGATAAAATATCTAGTGTGAACTTCGTCTCTACAGGAGGTTTTAGCTTTGACTTGCATAAAAAAGGCTTATCCTTTGAAGTTATAAAGGTAGGCCTACTAACCGAGGAAGAGCAAGCCAAAATCATTGGCTGTATTTCTGATATCGACAAGGATAATATTCTAGAAAGCAAATTAGCCTTCATAATTCCAGAACTTCCTGAAAAAGGCTTTGATCTAGCTATTGAGGGGAAAATAAGTCAACTAATAAACAAAATAAACCCAGGCTGCACATATAACTCCAGCTCAATATATAACTGCATAATAAGAGATTTACAAAGAAAGGGGGAAAATAGCTTTGATTATATTGATTGGAATAGTTCCCTAAAGAGAAAAGCAGTTACAAGTCGACAGCTAGATGAAATTATAAATCTGCACGTAAAAATAAAGCCAGATGAAAACTTAACTACCGAATTATTAGATATACTAAAAAACGAATATGGCTTAAGCTCCTTGAAACGAAGAAAAATAGCCAATGCGTTTAATAGATATTACGCAGCACAACTTAGCAGCCGTGATACCGAATTGCACAAAGTATCGACCGAGTTAAAAGAAATAATTGATAGTAATATTGAAAATTTCGATACTGCTATCGATTTAGAAGAGCATATATTTAACCATAGAAGCGAACGGTTAATTAATTATTTCACCAACAGGGAAGATTTCTCTGGTGCATTTTTATATGAGCTAATTTCATGAATAAGAATAGTGAAACTTATACATACAAAAAGCTTATTAGAAATTTAAGGAATAAGTCACATGAGAACCTTGAAGTTCAAAAAACTAACCATAATAAGCAACTTACAAAAGAAAGCCAAACAATTAGAGTTCTCAGACAGATACAATCTAATTCTAGCCGAGGATGAAAATAGCGTTGGAAAATCATCTGTAGTTAAAAATATTTTTTGGTGCTTCGGATGTGATCCAAGGTTTGATGACAAGTGGAATGGGCTATGCTGCAAAACTATTGTAGAATTTGAAGTTAATAGTAAACCATATTGGATTGCTAGAGATGACAATCGTTTTTTTATTTCTGAAGATGGTACTAATTATGAAAGTTATGTAGGAGTATCAGGCGAATTCTCAAGAAGGATAGCAGATATTGTAAATTTTAATGCTCTACTTCCCGTAAGAAACAAGGAAGAAGTCATAGTTCCTCCTCCTGCATTTTACTTTCTACCTTTTTATATAGACCAAAAACAAAGTTGGTCGAATGCGTGGGTATCGTTTGACAAGCTTGGGCAGTTTGCTGATTGGAAAAAACCTATAATCCAATATCACTCTGGAATGATCAATAAAAACTATTTTGATCTAACTGAGGATATTTATGAGAAAAAGAGAGAAAAAACAACAGTTAAAAATAAGATTGATAAATACGAAACAGCAATATCAATAGTCAATGATTTTATTCCAAGCATTGAAACCACTGTTAACTTAGATGAATTTGACGAAATAGAAGAGGAACTAAAATACAAAATACTTGAATTACACAATAAGCAAGAGCTTATTTTTGAGGAGTTTGCAGAACTCCGGGCTGATAAAGCACACATTCAAAGCCAACTTGTAATTGCAAATGAAGCTCTAATTGAGCTAGAAAGAGATTATGAATTTTCAGAAGAAAATGATGATGAAATTGAATGTCCAACTTGTGGCGTCATTCATGACAATACATTAGTTAACAGATTTTCACTGCTAAAAGACAAGGAACAAGCAGAGCAAGTTACAAAAAGGCTTGAAAGATCACTAAAAAATTCAGAACAAAATGTTATTAATAAAGAAATTGAGTTAAAGCAGATAAGGAGTCAGATAGAAATCCTAAATGAAAAATATTACAAAAATGAGGACAAAGCGAACCCAATTACCTTTAAGAATATACTTGATTCTGTTGCAGCTCATTCGGTGACACACAAAGTAAACAGAAGTAAAAACATTAAAATTGAACAGCTATACTCTTTAGAAACTGATGAGCGTAATTTAGGCCAGGAGAGAAACAGCGCGACAAAAGAAAGTAAAAAGCTTGTCAAAGAAAAGTTTTTAGAACTTTTTCCAAGCTATATTACAAAACTCAAAGCTTTCGGTGTTAACACATCGAACATAAAATCCCCAGAAAGTTATGCAAAAGTTGCAAAAAGCGGAGGTGCAGCAGAAAGCACGAGAGCTATGCTCGCTTACTATGTGAGTTTATATAACATCATAGGTATGTATAGTGAAGAGGTTTTAAGCCCTCTAGTCATTGATACCCCAAATCAACACGAACAAGCCGCAGATCACTACGAAAGTATAGTTTCACTAATAATGAATAATACACCGAAGAATTCGCAGATATTTCTATGTGGTATGGATTCAGAAAAACTTTCTAAAATGAAGGCGTCTGGTAAAGTTCACTTCTTAGATAAAGAACATTCACTGTTAGAGCCCAATGACTATGAAATTTTAAATAAAGCTTATCGAGAAATTTTTATTTAATAATATCTGGGTCAGAGTAACAATTATCACCAGGCTCCCGCCTACCGTTTTTCCACTACCGCTATAATCCGGCGGCTTTGCCCAAACTTTATGGTAATAAGGATGTTAGAGAGAAGAGATGGAACCACTGACAACAACTTTTGCTAAGGCTGTAGACGATCTATCAGGGAATATTTTTATTCCCGCTCTAATTTGCTCTGTATTTGTGGAGTTGGGACCATTTCTACATAATAAAATTGGTTTAAATTTAGTTATTACTTACTTAATAGCATTGCTTGTTGGTGCTGCTTTAGCCCCATTCATTCTATTCCTAATATCTGAAATCGGTATTAGGATATTTAACGGAACATTTATTGGCCCATATATTGGTGTTGCTATTATGCCTCTTGGATTCGCAGGGCTATTTCCAGATCAGTTTTTAGGTCTTAATATTCCGTATACTCAGGTAACAGGGGTGGCTATATTGGCTTGGTCTTTTAGATTGGTTAAGGGGAAACGGTTCTTCTATGGCCATTTCTGGAATGATGTATAATGCGCAAAAAAGCATGAAATTGACCTAAAAACAATTGGGGTCAGAGTAAAGTTTCATAATTCTACTCTGAGCCCAATTTTTCGCTTTAAATACACTATCCTTGCTGTTAACTCCGTCGGGCTTTACCTATGCGCAGGCTCACTCTACAGCTCAACCCAACGAGCCAACGGATAATAAAGAAGGCCTGGCGCATTAGCACCAGGCCTTCTTTATAAAGCACTCTGCCCTTTATTACCCTTTCAGTTTCTCATCAAAAAACTGCAGCGTGCGGCTCCAGGCCAGTTCGGCGCTTTCCTCGTTATAGCGGGACGTCGAATCGTTATGGAAGCCATGGTTCACGTCAGGATAAACAAACGCCGTGTAGTCCACGTCCGCCTGCTTTAACGCCGCTTCATACTCAGGCCAGTAACCGTTCACCCGCGTATCCAGACCGGCAAAATGAAGTTGCAGCGGCGCTTTAATGGCCGCAACCTCCGAACTCGGCGGTGTGCCATAAAAAGGTGCCCCTGCGTCGATCACATCGGGCAGCGTTGCAGCCAGTTCGTTAGTGAGATAACCGCCGAAGCAGAATCCCACCATCCCCACCTTGCCTGTGCTCAATTCATGGCTTTTCAGCAGCCGAGCCCCTGCTTTGAAGTCTGCTTCGATCTTGCCGCGATCCAACTGCTTCTGCATCGCCCGTCCCTGATCATCGTTACCGGGATAGCCCCCCAGCGAGAACAGAGCATCCGGTGCCAGGGCGATGTAGCCTGCTTTAGCCAGCCGGCGCGCCACATCCTCTATGTACGGGTTAAGGCCCCGGTTCTCATGGGCTACCAGTACAGCTGGTGCCGGTTGATCAGCGCTGACACCGGCGGGTACGACCAGATATCCCCTGGCCCGGCCATAGCCATCGGGGGAATCGAACTCGACGTAGGTCGCCTTAATATCGGGATCATTGAACGACACCTGTTCGGCCAATGCGTAGTTGGGCAGCAAACTGTTGGCCAAGCTGGCCGCGCTCAGGCCTGCAATCCCCAACGTTCCGAGTCGCTGCAAAAAGGTACGCCGATCGATGTCACCATGCGCATATTCGTCGTACCAATCAAACGCCTCCTGCGGGATTTCCGGTTGTCCGCTCTTTCCAACGCCGCGCATGCCTTTCATCGTATTCTCTCCTGAAAAAGTGCATTCAACTGAGTGTAGTCACTTTATGGGAATCCGGCAGACAGGTGGAAAAGAGCGGTCAGGGCCCTATCTTCTTCATCATCAGCCGCTTTTACAATACTGTTGCGGCTGCACAATCAGGCATTAACCAGCCCACGCACATCCTCTTCAAAATAGGCTAAGGCGCGGCGCTCAATCGTCTGCACTCCCGCTTGTTGGGCAGGCGTTAAGTTGTGGTATTTCGAGGCGGCACCAAAGTCGCCAAACAAAATATGTCCGGCAGCATTGATCAACACATTATGGGCGTATAAGTCGCCGTGACTGACCGCTTTACTTTCAAAATAGGCTATCAGTTCACGCATCTGCGCAATAATGTGCTCTGCTTGCCGCGCAGTGAATGACTGACCTTGGGTAAACGTGTCTCGTGTACAGGTTTCCAAACTCGGTGGCTGCCCCAGGTTGTAATAATCACCAGGAATCAGTCCCATAACTAACGCGGCACAATCAGGCTCATGAATATGAGCCAGCGGCTTCACTAAGTTATCGTGATGGCCCAGCGTTAAACACGCATCCAGCTCGTCTTTTGGGAAGCCATCACTGGTCACCTCGCCCTTGAACACTTTCACCGCTACTTCATCGGCAAAGCCATGTTCATTGTTACGCCATGTTCCGCGAGAAATAAGACCTGATGCGCCCATTCCAAGCACTTCATGCAGCGTCATATCCTGTGAGTGAACCTGCATAAAATCCGCGTGCTCATCGTGGGCCGGGCAAAACGGATTGCCGGAAAATGCCAACCAGGCCAGTTTTGGAAGCGCCAGCAATAGATCGGGAAACTCAGCCAAGGCATTGGCTGACAGGCGTAATAGACCCAGGTTTTTAAGCTGCGCAAAGGAATCAGGTAAAACGCTAATCTGGTTACCTGCCAATGCTAACTTTTCCAGCCGAGTCAGTTTTCCAATATTCTCGGGTAAAGCGGTAATGCGGTTGTCGGTCAGGATCAGCCAACGCGTTTGCTCAGGCAAACAGTGCTCAGACACACGTTCAATACGGTTGTGCTTAAAACCGATCATCTCCAACCTTGGCATCTGGCCAAGCACATCCGGCAGGTGTTCAAACAGGTTGTTGGAGGCAAAAAAGATCTTTAACTGGGTCAACCGCGTCAGGTCAGAAGGCAGATCACGCAAGCGATTATTGGATAGGTCCAGCACTTCCAGCGAGTCGGCCAAGTCATAGATCTCATCAGGAAACGAGGTCAGCTCTTCGCTTATCTGTAGCCGTTTACTGCCTTGTAATGCGCCGCTACGCAATTGCTCTAAGGTGTGCACCCATGCTCTCCGCTTCGTAAAAGCGCTCTATTATGCTTGATTGGCTTGCGGAAATTAGCCCCAATTTTTTCGGGATAGTGCCACCAGTACAATTCCCCCCCAAGATCTCCACTCTAGCGATACCTTGTCGCATGGATACCAATCACTCTCGGTGCAGATCTAGCCCAGCAGAGTTTTCAACCACACCCGCCTTATCAAATCGCTCATTGATCCAGCCCCCAGAACCTGCCTATAAAGTAGCTCGCACAGATATCCGTATCCAGAATATGTCCGCCTGGTATTCCACACTGCTCATCGCCGGGCCCCGGATCGACAGGCGCACCATGACCCATACCGGTGATGAGGTAGGTCTCGATCAAGGCATTACCTTCATCGTCCTCATAAACCCTATGTGGATAACCCTTCACGCTATCTTCAACGTCGGGCGTGGTATTGATGCCGTGAACATTGGTCCACTGCTCCAGCAGCTCCCTCGCATTGTCCGGGCTGACTCGCTTGTCCGCGTCGCCCTGCCAGATCGATAGCCTGGGCCAGGGGCCGGTGTGGTTACTGGCATCGCGCACCCGATCGCCCCACTCCTGGGGTGATAGATCCTTGATAGGTACGGACCCGGCGCTGTCCGCATCAACACCGCAGTCGGTAAGCGCAGTGATGGAGTAACGTGCGCATTTATAGGGAATACCGGCGATGATGCCGCCTCCAGCGAAAGTCTCCGGGTAGGTGGCCAGCATTACAACGCTCATAGCACCACCGGCTGAAAGGCCGGTCACAAAAACACGGCTGTTATCCGACTGCTGTGTATCCGCCAGATGATCGACCATCTGCTTGATGGAGAGCGCTTCACCCTCTCCGTGATCGATATCGTTACCCCAATCGCTCCACCAGAAGATCCAGTCCAGATAATGGCTGCCGTTAAACCAGTTAAAGCAAAGGGAGCTGTTGTTGCCCTTCTGCTGTTCCGGTAGCAACAGGGCAAATTGCCAGCGATCGGCGAGTTCAACCCAACCGCTCTCATCGTCATAGGCGGATGCGCTCTGGGTGCAGCCGTGGAGGGCGACCACCAGCGGGCGGCCTTCTGGCAGGTTATCCGGGATATATTCATACATGCGCAGATCGCCGGGGTTTGAGCCGAAGCCGGTCACCTCTGTTAGCGTGGCCGCACGCGCAGGGCTCAAGCCGATCAGCAATAGGGCCGTCAGTAGCGCTAGCGCTAATACTTTTAAGCCCGGCATCTGGATCGCTTCCGTGTTCAAACAAGTACCTGGTCGATTGAGCATTTCCGTCTGCCTCTTTCTGTTATTCAGGCTGTTGATAGGTGCCGGGCTGGGGCTGCATTTAACGATAGTCAGGAAATAAAACTTTGCCCCTAGTTTAAAAAAGTAAGCCTCCATTACGGAGGCTTACTTCGACAGTGTTTCATATCTTAACGAGGGTTATAACTAGCCCGCATCAGCAACCAACCCGGCCCCCTGAATACCAGCAATAGCGCACTGCTCATCCACATCGGACAGGTCTCCGGTGATTCCCACCGCGCCGACTATCTCGTTATTAGCGTTACGCACCAACACCCCGCCGGCTACTGGGACGATATTGCCCTGCGCCAGCGTGTTTATAGCGGAGATAAAGGCTGGCCGCTCCTGGGCATCCTGCCCCAGCAGGCGGGAGGGTTTACCCAGGGCTACGGCGCCCCAGGCTTTGCCGATGGCGATATCCGGGCGCATCAGGCTGGCACCGTCCTGGCGTTGCAGGGAGATCACGGCGCCGCCGCTATCAAGGATGGCTACGGTCAGTGGAGCGGTGTTGAGTTGTTTGCTTTTTTCGAAGGCGGCTTGGGTTATTTTTATGGAGCTTTCGAGGTTGAGCTTTTCCATTTTTATCTCCTGTAGGTTTTATTTTTTTTGATCTAAAAATGTGTTGGGTAATCGTGGCTGGAAGGAACCAACCACGATCCATGTACGTGGCTCTGAGCAGCGCGTGATATCTATAATCGGTCATCTTTTTTCTGCTGCAGGTTTCGCCTGCTGGCGAGCCAAGGGACTTGTGCGGACAAGTCCCTTAGCAATCCCAAACCGCCCCGACGACTTGGTCGGCTGCGCCGACTGCCCTGCGCTTCTCGCCTGAAAGAGAGGAACCTCCAAACTCGCCGCTTTGCGGCTCAGACAGTCGGTCCCTTGTTTCTCTTTCAGGCTGTGATGCTCGGCTGCGTCGAAGGGGATGGGACACTCAGCTAGCCTGCGGAAAACGATTAGAGCTGCGCCCTGATCAGAGAGGATCAAATGCACTTCTATTGACTTGAGGTGCGCCGTTTCTAGTTCAGACCGGGCCCAGGTAATCCTCGCTTAGGGCTTTGAATTCTTTCTGGCCGGCGAAGCGGCTGATTAATTGTTTGGCGTTTTGTTCGCTACCGATATCAGAGCCGCTCTCTGCGCCAGTATGTAACTCAAGCAGTGAGGTGTAGGCGGCTTTCACGGCGTCTTCGTAGGCTTTGTGGCCGTTGAAGTGGATGCGCACGCCGAGCTGGGTCATCTCTTCGAGGCTCATCTCGGGCGGGTTGTAGTCGATCAGCATCAGCGGCAGATCGGTGGCAGAGCGCAGCTGTTCCAGCAAGGCCTTGCTGGTCTTACCAAAAATGCAGATGCCGTCGACGCCGGTGTGGCTGTAGGCGCCTATCCGTTCCAGGATACTTTCCAACGGTTGCTGGGCGTGGGTGCGGGCGATGATGGCGAGGCTGGGGTCGCGGCGGGCTCTCAGGGCTGCATTCAGTTTGCTGCAGCCCTCTTCGATGCTGCTTAGGTTGAGCTCCGGCTGTTTGTACGGCCGGGGAATGATGGTGTCTTCAAGGGTAATAACCGAGGCGCCGGCATGTTCGAGCTCGGAGACGGTGCGCATCACGTTGAGGGAGTTGCCGTAGCCGTTGTCGCCATCGACGATCACCGGCAGGTCCGAGGCCTGGCACACGCGCCGGGCCTGTTCGGCCAGTTCGCTCAGGGTCAGCAGGTAGATATCCGGTACGCCCAGAGCCATCAGCGAGGTTACGGAGCCACCGAGTATTCCCACCGAGAAGCCGATATCGTCGGCCATGCGGGAAGACAGGGGATCAAAAACCGAGGCGCAGCGGACACACTGCTGAGTTTCCAGCAGCTCGCGGAGTCTCATTCGTGCGGCAGAACTCATGGGTCAGTACCTGTATCTGTTGATGAATCGTTTTTGAAGGGGCTGGGGTAACACCCTCACCCGTTGGGCGAGGATGTTGGGTGCCGTTGCCGATCAGGGGTGGGTGGCAACGGGCTTAAGCAGCGGCGGAGAAAAGGGCTATCCCGCCACCTGCATAACGACGACGCGTCAGGCTTTAGAGGATAATCTTCTGGGACAAGCCTTGCTGCTCGGCCAGCTCTGCAGCGGCGGAGGCCACCGCCAGATCCTGCAGGCCCACACCAGTGCCATCAAACAGGGTGATCTCCTGATCGTCGCGGCGGCCCACATGAGTGCCGTTGATCACCTTGCCGATGGGGGTGATATCGGCTTCAGCGATCAGGCCGGAGGCCACGGCATGCTGCGCTTCGCCGATGGAGATAGACTGGGCAACTTCATCGGTAAACACGCTAGCGGCAGCCAGCAGGGCCGGATCGACCTCCTGCTTGCCCTTGGTATCGGTGCCCATGCAGGCGATATGGGTGCCGGGCTTGATCCACTCTTTCAGCAGCAGCGGCTCGAACGCCGAGGTGATGGTGATGATCACGTCCGCCTGGGCGCCCAGTTCCTGCTGGGTCACGGCCTCGAAAGGCACACGCAGTTCTTCGCAGACCGCGGCCAGACGCGGCAGGTGTTCCGGGTGCGGGTTCCAGGCGACCACTTTCTCGAAGTCACGCTGTTCCAGTGCGGCGCGCAGCTGGAAGGTGGACTGGTGCCCTGCCCCGACCATGCCCAGCACCTTGGCATCCCTGCGCGCCAGGTGCGCAATCGATACAGCCGAGGCCGCGGCGGTACGCACCGCGGTGAGATAGTTACCACCCACTAACGATTTAAGCTGCCCGGTATCGGGATCGAACAGGATCACCGTGGACTGGTGGTTGGTCAGGTCTTTCTGCACGTTACCGGGCCAGTAACCGCCGGACTTCACGCCCAACGCCATGCCGGCGCGGTCGAAGCCGGACTTGAAGCCGTACAGGGCATCGGCATGGCCGATCGCCTCGCGCACCACCGGGAAGTTGTAAGCATCGCCACGGGCCATGGCCGCGAATACATTCTCTACCGCCTTGAACGCTTCCGGGCGGCCGACGATCTGCTGGCACACCGCTTCCGATACGATCGAAACCGGGTTGCCTGCTCCACTTGCGGGAGTGGTCATAGATTCTCTCCTCTCATATTTGAGCGCTGCCGCCCTGCCCTGCAGAGCGGCTGATAGGCTATCAGTACGCCTTGCCGCGGGCAGATACCGGCCACAGGGTTTCGACCTTGCCGTTGCGAACGCCAACGTAGTAGTCGTGCACGTTGCAGGTCGGATCGCAGTGCCCCGGCACCAGACGCAGCTTGTCGTTGACCTTCAGCGCGCCGTTCGGATCGGAGATCACGCCGTGCTCGTCGGAGCACTTGATGTACTCCACGTCATCGCGACCGAAGATAAACGGCAGGCCGCTGTCCACGGACTGAGCCTTCAGGCCCGCATCGCAGATCGCCTTGTCGGTCTTGGCGTGGCTCATCACGCTGGTGAGGATAAACAGGGCGTTGTCCCACTCCCCCTTGTCGATGCGGTTGCCGTCCTTATCGAGGATGCGGCCGTAGTCGGCATCCATGAAGGCGTAGGATCCGCACTGCAGCTCGTTGTAGACGCCGGAGTTGCTCTCAAAGTAGTAAGAGCCGGTGCCACCACCGGAGACCAGTTCCGGCTCCAGACCCACTGCCTTCAGGCCATCCACAGCGTCCTGAACCTGGGCGATGGCGATATCCAGCTTCTCCTTGCGCGCCTCGTAGGTGTCGAGGTGCTGCATGGCGCCCTGGTAGGCCTGGATACCGGTGAACTTGAGGTTGGCAGCCGTATCAATGGCCTGAGCGATCTGGACCACCGCTTCGGTGGTGGTCACACCGCAACGGCCCGCGCCACAGTCGATCTCGACGAAGCACTCGATCTCGGTGCCGTGCTTCTGGGCAGCGGCAGACAGCTCGGCCACGTTGTCGATGTCATCGACACAGACGATGGTGCGCGCCCCCAGTTTCGGCAGCTGTGCCAGGCGGTCCAGTTTCTGCGGATCACGCACCTGGTTGGATACCAGTACATCCTTGATGCCGCCGCGGGCGAACACCTCGGCTTCGGAAACCTTCTGGCAGCAGACGCCGATGGCGCCGCCCAGCTCTTCCTGCAGCTTGGCCACATCCACGGACTTGTGCATCTTGCCGTGCACACGGTGACGCATGCCGTGAGCCTTGGCGTAGTCGCCCATCTTTTTGATGTTGCGCTCCAGGGCATCCAGATCGAGGATCAGGCAAGGGGTCTGGATATCGGCTTCGTCCATGCCCGGAACGGCCGGAACGTCGTAGCCAACTTCAAGCTTTGAGAAATCGGTTTTTGCATTCATTAATTATCTCCTTTGATTCGTTATCAGCCGTTCAACCCTGAGTGTTAAGCCAGGGCAGTTTGTCCAGATCCACATTGCCGCCGGTGATGATCACGCCTACCCGCTTGCCGCGGAAAATCTCCGGGTTCTTCAGAATGGTCGCCAGGGGTACCGCGCTGCTGGGCTCCATGACGATCTTCATCCGCTTCCAGATCAGCTTCATGGCATCGACGATCTCCTCCTCCGTGGCGGTGAGGATGTCGGTGACATGGTTGCTGACGAAGTGCCAGGTCAGATCTTTCAGCGGCACCTTGAGGCCGTCGGCCACGGTATCGGGTGCATCGTCGGCGATGATATGGCCGGCACGGAACGAGCGTGCGGCATCATCGGCGTTGAGTGGCTCGGCGGCGTAGATCTTCACTTCCGGCGCAATGTTCGACAGGGTCAGGCAGGTACCGGAGATCATGCCGCCACCGCCTATCGGGGCGATCACTGCGTCCAGGTCTTTCACCTGTTCGTGCAGCTCCTTGGAGCAGGTCGCCTGACCCGCAATCACGCGCGGATCGTTGTACGGGTGCACAAACTCGGCCCCGGTCTCAGCCACGACTTCGGCGAAGGTTGCTTCGCGCGAGCTGGTAGATGGCTCGCACTCGACGATCTTGCCGCCGTAGCCGATCACCGCATCTTTCTTCGCCTGGGGTGCCGTGCGTGGCATCACCACGGTGACCGGAATGCCGCGCTGGCCTGCCGCGTAGGAGAGCGACAGCGCGTGGTTGCCGGAAGAGTGAGTGGCCACTCCAAGCCTGGCTTTCTCCTCGGTCAGGCCGAACACCGCGTTGCTGGCACCGCGCACCTTGAAAGCGCCGGCCTTCTGGAAGTTCTCGCACTTGAAGAACAGCTTCGCGCCGGTCAGCTCATTCAGGAAACGCGAGGTCAGCACCGGCGTTTCGTGGATGTAGGGCTTGATCCGCTCATGGGCGATGAGTACATCGTCATAGGTCGGGATCGTCATCTCGGTTTCGCTCATGACACTCCTCCTTTACTGGTTGGCGGCTGCGGTGGCGCGGTAGTATTCCTGCGCGGCACGCACGCCGGAGCCCAGCTCGAACGGGTAGTTCAGATCCGCCATCGCCATTTCGATGGTGGCCAGGCCCGACAGCACCATGACATCGGTCAGCGAACCCAGGTGCCCGATACGGAACGCCTTGCCGTTCATCTCGCCCAGGCCAATGCCGAAAGAGACGCCGTAGGCGTTGAAGGCGTGCTCGGTGAGCTCGTTACTGTCGAAGCCTTCAGGTACATAGATCGCGCTGACGGTGTCGGAGTAGAGTTCCGGTGACTGGGCGCAGAGCTTCATGCCCCAGGCCTCTACCGCTTTACGAACGCCTTCCGCCAGACGGAAGTGACGGGCGTAGACGTTATCCAGCCCCTCTTCGAGCAACATCTTCAGGCTCTCGCGCATGCCGTAGATCAGCTGCAGCGGCGGCGTGTAAGGGAAGCCGCCGCTGGCGTTGGCCGCCATCATGTCGCGGAAGTCAAAGAAGGTGCGCGGCAGGGTTGCGGTTTCCATCGCCGCCAGCGCCTTCTGGCTGACACCGAGAATCGCCATACCGGTGGCCAGCATGAAACCTTTCTGCGAACCGGACACTGCGATATCAACGCCCCAGTCATCCATATGGAACGGCATGGAAGCCAGGGAGCTTACGCAGTCAACAAACAGCATCGCCGGGTGGCTGGCAGCATCCATGGCGCGACGCACGGCGGCGATATCGCTTTTAACGCCGGTGGCCGTCTCGTTGTGGGTGACCAGAACCGCCTTGATGGTCTTGTCGGTATCGGCTTTCAGCGCCTGCTCGAACAGGTCAGCCGGTGCACCGGAGCCCCACTCGCAATCGATCACCTGAACTTCCAGGTTGTGACGCTGGCACAGGTCGATCCAGCGGTGGGAGAACATGCCGTAACGGGCAACCAGAACGGTGTCGCCGGCAGACAGGGTGTTGCAGATGGAGGCTTCCCAACCGCCGGTACCGCTTGCGGGGAACGTTATCACCTGCCCGGTTTCTGTCCCGAATACACGCTTGCAGTCCTCAAGCACCGGCGCGAAGGTTTCCACAAAATCCGGCGCGCGGTGATCGCGGGTCTGGATATGCATGGCGTTGCGCAACCGATCAGGAATATTGGTCGGGCCGGGAATAAAAACGGGGTTCTGGTCTGACATGGTGATTCGCCCTTTCTTGTTTGTTTGGCTATCTAACCGCCCGGGTGTCTTGCCTGGGCTTATTGCTTGGCTCTGCTGCGCGACCCGACTCGACTTTCAAATCGATCCTGAGTCAGCGCTGAAGTTGTGATTCACCTTAGGGAGCCCACTCTCATTCCGCAATACGCAACGATTTTCATATTATGAAAACTGACCAAAAAATCAGCTTATTCGACTTAAGCTAATGTTTATAAAGGGGTTATATCTTTAGAATGGGTAAAATCACTGATTTTCACAATGTGAAAAGCTGCTTGTTATTACTGCATTGTGGTAACTTGAGGAGGATCAAAACGATAACAACGAAACCGTGAAAGCGAGGCAGCCAATGTCTGATGAAAAACCGGAAGCGCGCATCCAGGTCATTGACCGGGCGGCGACACTGCTCGATGTAATCTCCCGCTACTCGACACCGGTCAAGCTCAAGGTATTGAGTGCCGATGCCGGCCTGCACCCCTCCACCGCCTACAGAATCCTGCACTCGCTGATCGATAATCGTTTTGTGGAACGCAGCGGCGACGGCACCTACCGCCTGGGTCAGCGCCTGCTTCAGCTCAGTAACCGCATCCACTCCGATATCGAGCTCAGAGCGGTGGCCATGCCCTACATGACCAAGCTGCGCGACCAGCTGGGCGAGACGATCAACCTGACGATCCGCGAAGGCGATGCGGTGGTTTACTACGACAAGGCCACACCGAACCGCATGATGCATGTGAACCAGATCATCGGCAGCCGCGCCCCGCTGCACGTGACCGGCGTCGGCAAACTGATGCTGGGCAAGGGCGGCGAAAAGGAGATCGAGAGCTACGCCCAGCGCACCAACCTGCCCGCCTACACCCGCAACACCTTTACCTCGCTGCCGACGCTGACCAATGAGTGTCTTGCCTCCGTGGAGCGGGGCTATGCCCTGGATAACGAGGAAGCGGAGATCGGTGTGGGTTGTATCGGCGTGCTGATCTACGATCACACCAACCAGCCGGTGGCGGGGCTTTCCCTGTCTGCCCCCATCGAACGACGCCGGGGCGAGTGGGTAGAGGATCTCAAACTGGCCGGGGAAGCGATTTCTGAGCAGCTGGGATATCGGCCATTGCAGAGCGTTGAGGAATAGATCGATTTACGCGAGAGATTAAGCCAGGGAAGACAGTTCAGCCAGGAGCCGATATTAGAAATCGGGGCCTGGGCCCAGAAATGTGAGACGAGCACACTCGCCAGCAAGCAAATCACTCCGTTTTCTGCAGCGATTTAATCGCGGTCAATGCAGCGAAATTCGATCCACCCTATCGTAACTGCTGTTCATTTAATTCCGACCGGCTACTGGGTCTCAACTACTGGGGTCAACTACAGGATCTGAGCTACAGGCTTTAGCAGATCTTGACCTTACCAGAGTTGGAAGGTTTATCGTTTCATTGTCGAACCAATGAAGGAGTTTGAAATGCAGCACCAACTGAAAGTTACCGGCATGTCCTGCGGTCACTGCGTTTCTGCGATTGAGAAAGCGGTCAAGGGCCTGGACCCTCAGGCCGAGGTCTCCACCGATCTTGATAAAGGTGAAGTGACCGTCAGCAGCGATACTGAGTTTGCAGCGATCAGCGCAGCCATCCTGGAAGCAGGTTACGAGAACCAGGCGATCAACGCCTGACGCCTAACTCCCGGCTTTCGGCTTCCGTTGAGATGAAGCGTTGGAGAGCTGAAGAGTTGCACTGCCGGAGCCCAGCATTAAAAAGGCCGCCCGCGATTAAATCCCGGGCGGCCTTTCTTGTTCCTGGCGCTCTACTGCGAGCAGAGATCAGTCCGACCCGTGCCGCCGTTTTCGATCCGGTTCAATACCGGTTTTACCAAAACGCGGTTGCGCATGTTCATGGCTCTGATCAGCCTTCCCTCCGCAATGCCCGGCCGCATCGGGCTCCCTGTCCTTACAACCGTCCTCACAACCATCCTGCTCAGACAGCACATTGATGATCGGGCAATCCGGTCGATCATCGCCGTGGCAGTTGCCGGCCAGGTGCGCGAGAGTCTGGCTCATCTCCATCAGCTCGCGCGCCTTGCGTTCCAGCTCAGCCACATGCTCCAGCGCAATCCGTTTCACATCGGCACTGGCCCGGCCTCTGTCCTGCCAAAGCGCCAGCAGCTCCGCCATCTGATCCACCGAAAAGCCGAGATCGCGGGCGCGACGGATGAAGCGCAGCCGGTGCACATCTTTATCGGAGTAGTCCCGGTAGCCGGCTTCGGTGCGGGACACCTCAGGGATCAGCCCGATCGACTCGTAGTAGCGAATCATCTTCGCCGAAACGCCCGAGGCCTCTGCCGCTTTACCAATATTCATAGTCACCGCTCTCTTTTCCAATGCGTTCGGTTAAAGCCGTTTTGCGCTCAGGCTGCCTGCACCGGCGCCTTGAAGCGGCGCAACCTGAGCGCATTGGTCAGCACAAAGACCGAAGAGAGCGCCATGGCGCCCGCCGCAAAGATCGGTGACAGCAGCAGACCAAAGGCCGGATAGAGCACCCCTGCCGCCAGCGGAATCAGCGCCGTGTTGTAGGCGAATGCCCAGAACAGGTTCTGCTTGATATTGCGGATGGTCTCCTGTGACAGCGCGATCGCACTGGGAATACCGCCCAGGCTACCGGACATCAGCACCACATCCGCCGCTTCGATGGCGATATCGGTGCCTGTGCCGATCGCCATACCCACATCGGCTTCCGCCAGGGCCGGCGCATCGTTGATGCCATCACCCACAAAGGCCAGTTTGCCGTGCTCGGACTTGAGTTTTTTCACCGCCTCAACCTTACCTTCCGGCAACACCTCGGCAACCACATCATCGATACCCAGCTGCCGGGCGATCGCCTCGGCGGTGCGGCGGTTATCACCGGTAATCATCGCGACCTTGAGCCCCAGTGAATGCAGTGCTGCAATCGCATCGGGAGTGGATTCCTTGATCGGGTCCGATACGGCGATGATCGCCGCCAGTTTTCCATTAATCGCGGCATAAAGCGGAGATTTACCCTCATCCCCCAGACGTGCCGCCTCTTCAGCAAAGAGGTCCACATCCAGACCGAGTTTGCTCATATAGCGGTCGGCACCGATATCCACGGACACGCCTTCCGCCTGAGCCCTGACACCAAAACCGGTGACAGACTCAAAGCTCTCGGTAGCAGGAATACTGAGACCTTCCGCTTCTGCCGCCTCAGCGATGGCACGCCCGATGGGGTGCTCAGAGCGGGATTCCACCGCGGCAATTTTCGCCAGGATATCGCTGCGCTCAAACCCTTCGGCGACCTGCAGATCGGTCAGTGCCGGCTTGCCTTCGGTCAGCGTACCGGTCTTGTCGACCGCGACGACTTTCGCGTCCCGCAACAGCTGGAGCGCCTCACCCTTACGGAACAGCACGCCCATCTCGGCGCCACGTCCGGTGCCAACCATGATCGATGTGGGTGTTGCCAGCCCCATGGCGCAGGGGCAGGCGATGATCAGTACCGCCACCGCGTTGACCAACGCCAGGCTCAGTGCTGGCTCTGGCCCCGCGAAGAACCAGACCAGGAAGGTTAGCAGCGCCGCTGTCATTACCGCGGGCACAAACCACATGGTCACCTTGTCCACCATACCCTGGATCGGCAGCTTGGAACCCTGCGCTTCCTCCACCATACGGATGATCTGCGCCAGAACAGTGGTGCCGCCCACAGCCGTGGCTTTGAACGTCAGCGCACCCTTCTGGTTGACGGTACCGCCCACCACCGGGCTGCCGCTGCTTTTGGATACCGGCACCGGCTCACCGGTGATCATCGACTCGTCGACATAGCTGTCGCCTTCGATCACCTCGCCGTCCACCGGTATACGCTCACCGGGACGTACCTCAACGGTATCCCCCGGCTGAACCTCACCAATACCGATCTCAACAGTCTTGCCATCACGGTGCACGCGGGCGGTCTTTGCCTGCAGACCCACCAGGCGTTTGATCGCCTGGGAGGTACGCCCTTTCGCCCGGGCTTCAAAGAAACGGCCGAGCAGGATCAGGGTTACGATGACCGCAGCGGCCTCGTAATAAACGTTAGCCGTGCCTTCAGGCAGCACGCCGGAGAAGAAGGTCGCGATAACGGAATATCCCCAGGCCGCCGAGGTACCGAGCACCACCAGGGAGTTCATATCCGGCGCCGCACGCAGAAGCGCAGGCACGCCTTTTTTGAAGAAGCGCAGGCCCGGCCCGAACAGCGTCAGCGTGGCCAGCACAAACTGGATGTACCAGCTCATCTGCATGCCGATGGTGTTAGCCACCAGGCTATGCACGCCGGGAATCAGGTGTGAGCCCATCTCTATCAGGAACACCGGCAGGGAGAGCAGCGCCGCAATGGTCAGATCTCGTTTCAGCCCCGCCAGCTCGGCATCTTTTTTCTCGCTGCTGTCATCGGCAACGGCACCGCCCTGATCGATCTCGCTGGCCTCATAACCGGCATCAGCCACCGCAGCGATCAGCGTATCGACACTGGAATTACCGCGTATGCTGGCCTTTTCCGTCGCCAGGTTCACGTTGGCTTCCACAACGCCTGGCACCGCCTGCAGCGCGCGCTCGACCCGGCCGACGCAGGACGCACAGCTCATCCCCTCGATAGCAAGCTCGGTGGTCGTTGCCGGTACCGAGTAGCCCGCTTTCTCCACCGCCTCAACCAGTGACTGGCGATCCAGCGGCTTGCTGGAGCGTATATCGGCACGCTCGGTCGCCAGGTTTACCGCGACCTCTTCAACGTTATCGACCTTTTTCAGTGCCGCTTCCACGCGCCCCACGCATGAGGCACAACTCATGCCCTCGACGGGCAGACTTATCGATGACGCGGGCGACTGATTCGGTTTTAACTGGGTGTTCATCAGCTGCCTCCTAGAAACATTCCATATTGATACTGGCAACTATAAACCTTCCCACGATTGGAAGGTCAAGGAATGGGCATGAAAATAACAGCACGGATTGAATGGCTATTAAATGGTGTATGCAACAGTACCTGAGAAGATAGCTGCTATCTATCGTGCACGAACTTCAGAGTATGGGAATAAATGCTGGTCGCTGGTTTCGGCGACAAGAGAAGTGATCAAATCATGCGCGAAGCGGGACAGGAGCGCTAAACATCTGGACACCTACAACGAAGAAGCCGGGCGGGTAACTGAGGTTCACTACACTCGGAAAATAGTGACGACTGACCAAACGTCTGGCTGAAGCATTAGTCCCGACCCGGAGACTTCAAACAGCCACCAGTAAACTACCCTCCCGCTAACCATAACAGGCTAATTAGCTAAGCTTCAGAAACTGACTCCATTGGGATACCCTGAGCGCTGGTGAGATACCCCTATGCGAGACCCGATGCCATTTGGCTGAAGTAATAGTGGAAAAAGCGATTAGTTAAGGACAACGCAATGCCTGTATTAGACAAAAAGTACGAAAAGCTCGCATTAAATGATGATTACTTGACCGATCCTCTACTCTTTGCACTCGCCTGGAAGAAGGCACACGAGTATATCCGCACAACCAACTGGTATGCTGATCACTTCGAACTCGATACGTCATCCATTGATTTGGCTAATCGCTGTGATGAGTGGGCTAAAGAAGTTAAAGATGAGCTCACTTTTACACCACTCGAACTCGTACCGGCGCCTAAGTCTCATCCTTGGGAGTTTGTGAAGCAGGATAATGATCCCCTGCAGTTATCTGAATACAGGCTAACCTGGCAGCCCGAAAACCTAAATTTTCAAAACCTAGATCCTGATGACGATCACTCAGTAGAAGATAGCCCTCTCAAATTACGGCCCCTCGCCCATATAAGCATACGCGAGCAGACAATCATGACACTCGTAATGATGTGCCTTGCCAACGAGGTCGAAAGCAAACAGGGTGACCCGTCAACTAGCTACGATGAAGTACATAAAAAAGGAATCGTTAGCTACGGAAATAGGCTCTATTGCAGATATAAAGACGACGAAGCTGAACACAGCTATGGCGCAACAACCACCTATAGTAAATTTTTCACGGACTACCGAAAATTCTTGGAAAGGCCATATTACTTTGCCAAAAATGAGATACAAGATAAATCTGATGAGGAAGAGGTATATCTAGTAGAACTCGATATTTCTCAATTTTTTGACTGTATAAAGCGGCCACTTCTTGTGAAAAAAATTGCGCAATTTTCTCAAAAGCAAGAAGGCAACTTAATTCAAAAAACCGAAGTCAGAAAAAACATATTCACAGCATTTAAAGACTGGGAATGGTCCGTTGATTCCAATGAAAAATTCAAACAGATTTGTTCTTCAGAGAAGTGCCCAAAAGCACCTTTTGGACTACCTCAAGGATTAGTCGCATCTGGTTTTCTAGCTAACATTTACATGTCAGATTTTGATGACCGGATGAAGGAAAAAATAGGTCATATTATTTGTGAACACCATGACATTAGACTAGTTGATTACTGTCGCTATGTCGATGATATGCGTTTTGTTCTCGTAGGTCCTAATCGAAACAAGATAGAAGAAAAACTTGGGAAGTCAAAGAGTTCAAAGACATACTTGGAGATAATAAAGAATGCATTACTCGATATCACAATCCCTCTACTCGATGAACTAAATCTGGAATCTAACCCTAACAAGACCAAGGTTGAAGTTTTCAGAGGAAAGTCTGTTGGAATTTCCCAAACCCTTGAAGATATTCAAAACAGCGTTTCTGGCCCAATATCTTATGATGACACCGAAGTTCATCTTGACCAATTGGAATCGTTGCTTGCTCTATCTAAAAGCAAGGAACAAAATCAGTCCGATGGTCATGGATACTACAACCGGCTTGCGGCAATAGAGAAGGATATGTTCGATGTCCGCGAGGATACATTGAAACGCTTTGCTGCGAATAAAATATCAAAGCTTTTAAATAGCATGCGACACTTTACATCCCGAAAAACCGATGAGAATGGTAAACCCATTCCAGGAGATTGGGATTATCTTCAAGAGAGGCTAGCCCGAAGACTCATAGCATGCTGGAGTCGAGACCCTGCCCTGGTGCTACTCCTAAAAAAAGGGATCGAGTTATTCCCAAGTACCAAGTTGCTCGAGCCAATACTAGAGCAACTTCAGTATCTCAGAGAGATACCATTTAGTCCGTGGCGCCACATCGTGTCAAAGCAGTCACAAACTCAAGCTGCAATTGGTACCTACTGCCTCGCTGAAATCTATCGGCATGCCGCAACCGTTATTCACCGTAAAGACCGCCAGGCTGTTCCGGCTCATGCCGATATAGATCAATTCTTCGAACTTCTGCAGTCTAATGCTATCGACGAAACAGCCTTTGAGGAACGTATTAGCTCTATCGAAGAAACAGCTTCATCGTCGCCAGAAAATGCTAAACCAGAAGGCTTCAACTTTCTTGCGGCGCAAGCACGCTTCCTGTTACTTGTGAGAATGGACACAACGTTGGAAGGCAGCTCAGGATGCTGGTTCCATGACCTTATTTTCAAACTCGCAAATGGATTCAGGAAGATAAGCCTAGACAAGGATGCTACCGACCGGGATATAGCGACAGCTATAGTGATTTCCAGTCAGATTATTGAGGATATCAAGCCGCTTCTACGCGCAGCATCAAGCCTTCTTGATGATCATAAAAATCCCCCAAAGATACTTGAGCTTATAGCTATTCAGGATGCGACTCTTCTTCGTTCACTCGTACTCCATGCTCGGGCATTAAAGTATTCCTGGCTTGACTCAGAAAAAGTCCAAGCGTTAATTGAAAAGCTCTACATAAATACAAGACCTTCAGCCAAAAAACTGGAAGATATTACTTCTTACATTTCCCTTTATAAGCTTGTAGCAAGGCCAGACAATCCGTTCGGCAATGAAATAATGGCATTGAAGCTAATGAGGTCTCTGCTACGAAAAAGTGCCTCTTTTGATACGAGTAAAAAAGACGAAGTCATCGATTTGGCAAAGACAAAAGTAAAGTTTGATAAATTATCAGCCTCCCCCTCTTTCAATGTGTTCGATGCTGAAGTTTCAATAAACCTTGAGTTCAACAAAGCTCTGTCAGAGGCTGCTGGTCACCTCCACTCCCAGCAAGACGACACCTTCATTCTTCAACGTATCGCGCTGTGTGTGCGAGCAGTGCTATCAGGCTTAGGTGACCCGACAGGTTTTGGGACAAGCGTCGCTCCCAAGACTGGCTACCGCGGCCTAAAGACAACTCAGTTCAAAAGACAGATCGGCTTACTGACAACACCTGAAGCATTAGCAGGTGAGGCTGCTCAGTTCTCAGGCTGGCTTACTACGCTCCTCTCCAAGCTTCTCAAATGGCCAGGTATCCGTGTCAATGATCAAGGTTACTCTTGGCCGATCGAGCTTTCTGTAGAAAGTGTTAGTAAGCTGGTTGATAAACGGCTGAACGAGCTTAAAGACGCTTATTGCATACAATCCAGTATGCCTGGTCTGCCTGAATTGGTTTCACCCAGTTGGGACAAGTCCAAAAAAGATCTAGTGGTCGCCATGGTCCAAGCCAAGATGCCTAGGCAACAGGACTTTGCTGAACATGGTCAATTCCTTGATGATCCTGAATACCGGACCAAACACCGACGCCACATAGCACGTGTCGCAAAACTGGTAACCAAACATATCGAAGCTCAGCACCTCGATAAGCCGACCAACGGCGAGCGGGAGCAAAACATTGACCTCATCGTACTACCAGAATTAGCGGTTCACCAAGATGATATGGATATCCTGATTCACTTATCCAGAAAGACCCATGCCATCATTGTGGCAGGGCTTGGATTCATAAAGCAGCCAGGCTCTAAACAACCTAAAAACTGTGCTGTTTGGATTGTTCCTAGAAAACACAACGGCAACAACAACGAGATCCAACGTTTTCAGGGTAAGCACCATATGACAGCCCCGGAGGTTAAGTTGGGAATCCAGCCTTGGCGTCCGTATCAGTTAATATTGGAACTTGCCCACCCAGCCTTTCCAAATGAAAAAGGATTCTGTCTAAGCGCAGCTATTTGTTTCGATTCTACAGACATAGCACTGAGCGCGGACCTTCGTGACAAGTCCAATGCGCTCTTAATACCTGCCCTAAACCGCGACGTTAACACTTTTGACTCAATGGTAGAGGCACTTCACTACCACATGTACCAGCACGTGGTGCTGGTGAATACAGGCGAATACGGCGGCTCCTATGCCATGGCTCCCTATGACAAGCGGCACGAGCGTCTAATCTCCCACTCAAGCGGAAACGACCAAGTAACAATCAACACGTTCAGAATGAATATGTTTGATTTCCGACGCGATGGTGTTGGGGCAAGTATGCAATCAGGCATCAAACAGAAATCTGCCCCCGCAGGTGTTTGAATACATCACTGTACCGTGCCCGTCGACTGAATTCATAGCATGAGGAGTCCTGAGCTAATGGTTTATAGCAGGCCATATAAGCCCTTCCCTCAGCGACTGGAAATGTTTAAACCCCGGGGCATACTGCTAACACGCAATGAGGCTCGAACCATCTGCAATCAAGCACAAGGACTGAGCGAAATGGAGTGTATATGAAACACGGTTGGATGATTCGTGCCGGCAACGGCGGACGCTATTTCAACGACTTCAAGGAAGCAAACTGCGTTGCTATAGGCTGGAATAATCTGGGCGATCTTCGCCAGTACACCAGCAATGAAGCGCTGCGGGATGCCTACGTGGAATACTTCGGTAATGCTAAACCGGGACGCACCGCAAATGCGATTGCCATGATTCGTAAGTTCCGCGATGACATCCAACAGGGCGACCTGCTCATCACCTATAGCCAGGAACACAGGGAATATCTTGTAGGCGAAGACTTGGGGCAGTATGAGTTCCGACCAGAAACAGAGCAGGTAGGCGAGTTCCAACACATTCGTAAAGTGAAGTGGCTCGGCCGAGTATCCAGAGACCTTTTCACCCAATCCACCCGTAACAGCATGGGCTCGGTTCTGACGGTCTTTTCACTCTCGGGGACTGTGATCGATGAGGTACAGGACAGATTAGCAGGAAAGCCCGCTCAGACACCTTCGCTTACAGACGACATACCGACAGTAGAGGCAGAGTTCGAGCTACTTCGCGAGGAAGTTGTCTCCCGTGGCCATGAACTTATCAAGGACAAAATCCAGGCCCTAGATCCGGAAGAAATGGAAGAACTCACCGCTGCCCTCCTCCGTGCCATGGGTTACCAAACACGGGTTTCCGCAAGAGGCCCGGATCGCGGTGTAGACGTCTTGGCTTCACCAGATGGCCTTGGCCTTACCGAGCCCCGTATCAAGGCCGAAGTGAAACACCGCAACGGCAGTATGGGCTCTAATCCGATCCGCAGTTTTATCGGGGCCCTGCGCGAAGGTGACCGGGGATTGTTTATCAGCACCGGCGGCTTCACCCGAGAAGCCCGCTATGAAGCCGAGCGGGCCACCATTCCTGTGACCCTGATCGACATCGACCTATTGGCTGATCTGGTGGTAGCAAACTATGAGAAGTTCGATATTGAGGGACAACGGTTGCTACCCCTGGTTAAAGTCTACTGGCCGGCGGAATAACCTTCATCTCTAGTGGCTATGTGACTCTATGAGCTATTGAACCGATAATTTCAAACAGTTAAAGGGGCTGATGGTGACACCTCGCCCCGGTAATAAGAACGACACTTCAAACGCGGGTCCTACCCCCGAACTAGACATTTATACAGACTCGATGGATAAACTCCTTGTCTGGCGGGTCGAGTAGAGATTGGAAATCCTCTACCAGCGCTTTGGTTTCAAGATTCAAAAACCAAAGTATATCTTTAAGGGTATTTGGACTAACAGGAGAGTTGATAGAGGTCTTCCTGCCACGATATTTGTAGTAAATACAGATCGATCTGAACGAAATATTTTCTTCAGGTTTTAGGCCTTTTGCTTTCAAAAAATTTCTTGCCGCTACCTTGAAGTCTCCAACGGTTGTATCGCTTTCATTCAAAAATCCTTTTGACTCCAGCAGATAGGAAAAGCATCCAGCCAAGTCCACCAGAAACCTTCGACTACCGAAAGATTCGTTGAAATACTGTTGAGCCGTAGAGCTGTCTACAACGTCCTGAAGCTCCAATGGCTTCTTATTGAAAACAACCATACCGTTATACCTTGAGTCTTCCATTTTTTGATTCGGTATATCGAAAAGTCCTTTGGTTTGCTGTCGAGCTTGATAGGGACCGAAAAACCAGCGTATCGCACCGTTGAACGCGACTATAGAAGTGAGAGCATTTTCTCGCCTAAAAATCCAAGAGCTATTGTGCGCTGCCAGGTGCCGCAACTCCCACGCTGCCTTTAGGTTATACGCTAGCAGAGGCTTCATCTCCTTGTTCGAAAGCGCCACATCGAGTCTAGCCGCTACAGATCCCCTCCCTATAGATGAACAGCTAAGACGGCCAATTAGATTCTCAATGTACTTGCCGACTTGCAGGCATACAGACTCATAGTTCTTCGTTTTGAGCGCATTCCGTATCCCCTCGCTGGACTTCCGGGTGGCCTCTTCGAGAGTTGTTTGTTTGGTTACCGTTAGATGATCAGTCATGGGCTCTATTCTCTATGAGCAGATATCGATGTCCTTACAAATTACCGGGGTCAATCTTGCTATTGCAGGATCTCCCCGAGACCTGGTTCTAACGGCAGTTCGGGCATGCGAGAGCGCGCTCCCTGCCCCCTATCTTGCTCGCACCCCTCCCTTATCTGCTGCTTTAAGCATTCGATCGACCTTCGGTGCCAAGGGGCACAACCTTTGATACCCCCCTCTTCGTTAACCCAACTTCGCCTGATTTGGAGGATGGTTCCAGGTATAAATGGAATAGACGGATCTCGCAGACTCAAGAAAGGTGTTAGTGAGATTAGTACGCAGCCTCTTTCAGTCCTAAGAAAATCATCTTTGATTTCGTAACCACTCGGATTGAATTCGTTTACGAATTTTATGATGAAGTTGGTTACTGATGATTCCTCATCAAAGCTCTTCCATCCAATATGTTTCTCCAAAATTCCTTGCCCCTTACCAAGGAACTCCTTGGTTATCACATCGACACAAAAGACCTCCTTCATTCCGGCTGGTGGCATTGAGTCCCCGTAGCGTATATAGCGAGTACTAACATTAAAAAGCAGATCATCAATTGCTCTCTGCATGAAGCCAGCTTCCCACTCGCTCTCATAGGTCCACACTAAGCCACGATCTAAATCCAGCTCCACACGTCGCCAACGCATCCAGAACTCGCCTGAACGGCCCCCTGTCACTGATAAAAAGTAACCTTGATCATCCTTGCTAAGAGAAACACTGATCTCATTTTTTTCTGATGGGAAATAAGGGGCGATTTGTGATGACAAGCTATCGACCTCACCGCACACCTCTCTGTCACCATAAAGAATTCGACCCGCTTTGTTTTGGCGCTCATCTTTGGATGTATAAAACCAGTAGGAACTATAGAGCGGTAGTTCTTGATCCCCTTTCAAAAAAGCTAAAGAGGTGTCGAACACTTGGGCCAATTTTTCTGCGTTCCCGGGTGTAGTGCGGCCGGTCTTCTCGACCTTCTGGTAACCGCGCTCTGTTATCCCTATAGAATTCGCTACAACCAATTGCTTGAGCTTCCGCTGTTTTCGCAGGTGCTTGATAATTTCAGGCTTAAGTACATAAGTAGCAGGCATGTGATGGTCTCCTCGGTTGCTTGAAATCATAAGACCACACGCCATTAGTTCGCCTCAACAAAGAAAAGGCGAACTAATACGAACTGACATAGTATCTCCCTACGAGAACCTGACAGGACTCACTACTAACCGCGCTGCGACGCTTCCGGCCACCTCGGCGAATTAGAAATAGGAACGTAGGGATTAGCTCGCGTAGATTAACCGTACAGACACCGGCCCAATGTCAACATTTGTAAACATCCAGCCCTGCTGAACCCGCCATTGTTAGAGCTGGAACAGCGACCAGAAGCAAGGATTAGGCAAGGTTTTTCGGACATCAATACGCGAGGGAAGCAACCGACAAGGAGCCGTTTCTTGGGCCTATAAAAAGGTGAATTAGGGCCAGATAAGGGCCATTCTGAACAGCAAATTACGGCATGATAGCGACAGACTAACAGTGCGATAGGGCCCATATAAGGGCGAGACTAGGACAGTTTCTTGACTCCCCAAAAAAACACGCAAACAAGACCGCAGAACCATGTGTAGTGGTCACCGTTTCCTAACAAACTGCCGGGACTATCTGGAGCTACCTCACTGAGCAAGATCTAGAAGCAATGCTACAGTACCCGAATACGCAAACAATCGCGGCGGCAACGATGGATGAACAAACTCTAGCCTGGGACTCTCAGATAAAGAAGGAACACCAGCAACTATTGGAGGACGAGGAGGTAATGCACAACCAAGTCCTTCACCAGCAGATACTAGATACATGGGAGAACGGCAGCCCGACAATGTGGTCACGGCTACAAACCCTAGAACTCACCGAACCGTTGGCATACGTTCTTCAGGAACGGTTGTGGCAAAAGAGGGACGACCTAAAAGCGGCCGGGTACCCGGTGTACTGCCACACGGCAGCAGGCGGAACGCAACCCTCTAATGCTCGAACCAGAAGAAGGTTTGGAAGCTCTCGAGGCGGAGCATCAGCAGGAGCTAGAACCACGAAACCTGTTTTAGCAGGCTAGTGACCACTCGGTCATAACACCGAAGCAATGAACCTTTCCAGACAGGTATACACCCTTCGCGGCGGTTTCCGGACAGATACCGGACAAGATGAAATAAAAGAAGGTAATTGTGAAGCAAGACTTGAATAAGTCTTTGATTAAAATGGTCGGGACGGAGTGATTTGAACACTCGACCCCTTGCACCCCATGCAAGTGCGCTACCAGACTGCGCTACGCCCCGACTAGGCGGAGACCCTTAGGTCCCGATTTGAGATGCGCATATTACATTAAGGGTTTGATAATGTGAAGCTTTTTTATCGCACTGTTTTTAACAGATCGCGAATATCTTCAAGCTCGGAAATGGTCTGTTTGAGCAGCTGACGGTACTGCTTGGTATCGTCGCTGGCGTTATCGCCCTTGAGCCACTGGCGGGCGCCGCCAATGGTAAAACCCTGATCGTAGAGAAGGCTGCGAATCTGGCGGATCAGCAGCAGATCCTGACGCTGGTAGTAGCGTCGGTTACTGCGCTTGACCGGCTGAATCTGATCGAACTCCTGCTCCCAGTAACGCAGTACATGGGGCTTGAGATCACAGAGTTTAGCCGCTTCGCCGATGGTGAAATAGCGTTTGCCGGGGATGGGCTCCAGCTCATTCTGAGTCGGACTGTTGTCCGGCATAGGCTTCTACACGTTCCTTGAGTTTTTGTCCTGGACGGAAGGTCACGACCCGGCGTGCCGAGATCGGGACCTCCTCTCCAGTCTTCGGATTTCGGCCCGGACGCTGACGCTTGTCGCGCAGGTCGAAGTTGCCGAAACCCGAAAGCTTCACATGCTCATTTGACGCCAGACTCGCCCGAATCTCTTCAAAGAAAGATTCAACCATGTCTTTAGCTTCACGTTTATTGAGGCCCAGTTCTTCGAACAGACGCTCCGCCATATCCGCTTTTGTCAAAGAGCTCATGACACCATCCTGTCTTAATCTCTTAGGACCGCTCCCAGCTTTGTGCCCAGAGCGGAAACCACAGCACTCACTGCGCTGTTTATTTCTTCATCAGTAAGAGTGCGTGATGGATGTTGCCAGGTCAAGCCCAGTGCCAGACTTTTTCGTCCCGGTTCAATACCTTGGCCCTGATAGACGTCAAACAGAGTCACTTGTTTGAGGTACTCTCCGGCCTCGGCGACAACCACTTCACGCAGTTGCGCAAAGTGAGTTTCCACGTTCATCAGCACCGCCAGATCGCGACGGGATTCAGGGAACTTGGACAGTTCACTGAAGCGTGACACCTGCCCTTCGATCACCGCATCCAGCTCGATTTCGAACAGGAAGACGGGGCCGGTCAGGTCCAGAGACTTCTGCAGGCTCGGGTGCAGCGCACCGATACGACCAACGGTTTTTCCGCCACGCAGGATAGCGGCACTCTGGCCCGGATGCAGCGCCACATGGGGTTCTGCAGCGAAGCTGAACTGATCGGCACAGCTGCCCAGACCCAGCAGAGACTCCACATCGCCCTTCAGGTCGAAGAAGTCCACCTTGTCGCTGCCGCCGTTCCAGCCTTCCGGCTGACGCGAGCCACAGATGATACCGGCGACCACGTTCTGCTGCTGCAGACCTTCGTCACCCGGCACAAAACGCTGACCGATCTCAAACAGACGCACACGCGGCTGCTGACGATGCTGGTTGTACTGCAGCGCCTTGGCCAGACCCGGCCAGAGGCTGGTGCGCATCACCGCCATTTCGGCAGAGATCGGGTTGGCCAGCGCCATCGGCTCGTGCTGATCATCAAACTGAGCAGACAGGCCTTTTTCGATAAAGCTGTAGGTGATCGCTTCCTGGTAGCCCAGGCTGATCAGGTGGCTGCGAACGCGGCCCTGCAATACCAGCGCTTCAGACTTCGGCGCAATCGGCAGCTCTGCCAGCGGCGTGCGTGACGGCAGATTGTTGTAACCGTAGACACGGGCGATCTCTTCGATCAGGTCCACTTCGAGGCTGATGTCGAAACGGTAGCTCGGTACGCTGACCTGCCACTGACGATCACCGCTGACTTCCAGCGACAGACCCAGACGGGTCAGGATCTCGACGATCTCTTCCGCCGGAATTTCCAGCGCCAGCATGGAGGTGACACGATCGTGACGCAGGGTCACCTGAGCCGCTTCCGGCAGATCGGTTTCGGAGACTGCTTCGGTCACAGGACCGGCTTCACCGCCAACGATATCGAGCAGCAGCGCGGTAGCACGCTCGATGGCGCGACGCTGCTGCTGCCAGTCCACACCGCGCTCAAAGCGGTGTGAGGAGTCGGTGTGCAGACCGTAGCTGCGGGCACGGCCGGCGATCGCCAGCGGCGCGAAGAAGGCGCTTTCCAGCAGGATATCGGTGGTTTCGCCGGTCACGGAGGTGGGTTCGCCACCCATGATGCCCGCCATCGCCACCGCTTTCGACTGGTCGGCGATGACCAGGGTATCGGCGTTGAGTTTGATCTCCTGGCCGTCGAGCAAAGTCAGCTCTTCGTCCTGCTCCGCCATGCGCACCTGGATACCGCCTTCGAGCTTGTTCAGGTCGAACGCGTGCATCGGCTGGCCCAGCTCGAGCAGTACGTAGTTGGTGACATCAACCACCGGATCGATGGTACGTACACCGGAGCGGCGCAGCTTTTCCTGCATCCACAGCGGGGTTTCAACACCCGGGTTGATATTGCGGATCACGCGAGCCAGATAACGCGGGCAGCCGTTTGCGGCCAGCAGCTTGGCTTCCACCTGGTCGTCGATCTGCGGCGCTACGGCAGCGCAGTCCACTTCCGCAACCGGTACCTTGTTGAGCACGCCCACTTCACGCGCCATGCCTACCAGGCTCAGGCAGTCACCGCGGTTCGGGGTCAGATCCACATCGATGATCTGGTCATCGAGCTTCAGGTATTCACGGATATCGGTGCCAACCGGCGCATCGGCCGCCAGCTCCATCAGACCTGCGTGGTCGTCGGACAGGCCCAGTTCGTCTTCGGCGCACAGCATGCCGAAGGACTCAACCTGACGCAGTTTGGCTTTCTTGATCTTGAAGTCGCCCGGCAGGACGGCGCCTACCTTGGCGAAAGGCACACGGATGCCGGCACGGGCATTGGGCGCGCCACAGACGATCTGGAACTCTTCGCTACCGTCAGACACCTGACAAACACGCAGTTTGTCGGCGTTGGGGTGCTGTTCAGCACTGATGATCTCGCCAACGACAACGCCGCTGAACTGTCCGGCGACCGGCTCGACTTCGTCGACTTCCAGTCCCGACAGGCTGAGCTGATCGACCAGTGTCTGGGTATCAATTTCGGGCTGCACCAGTTCGCGCAACCAGTGTTCACTGAATTTCATGCTGCTGTCCTGAAATCTCTGAATTCTGGGTTGGGTCGATCAACGGAACTGGCTGAGGAAGCGCAGATCGTTTTCGAAGAACAGGCGCAGGTCATCGACGCCGTAACGGAGCATGGCAAAGCGCTCAACGCCCATACCGAAGGCAAAGCCGCTGTATTCATCGGGATCGATACCGGACATCTCCAGCACTTTCGGATGCACCATGCCGCAACCCAGGACTTCAAGCCACTTGCCATCGCCACGGTCGATATCTACCTCGATGGAGGGCTCGGTAAACGGGAAGTAGGAGGGACGGAAACGCACCTTGACGTCCTCTTCGAAGAACGCGCGCAGGAACTGCTCCAGCGTACCCTTGAGGTCAGCAAAGCTGATGTTCTTGTCGATCAGCAGACCTTCCACCTGGTGGAACATCGGGGAGTGGGTTTGATCGTAGTCGTTACGATAAACGCGGCCCGGGCAGATGATGCGGATCGGCGGCTGCCCCGATTCCATGGTACGCACCTGCACCGGTGAGGTATGGGTACGCAGCAGAGTAGTCGGATCGAAATAGAAGGTATCGTGCATCGCACGCGCCGGGTGATGCGACGGGATATTGAGCGCTTCGAAGTTGTGGTAGTCATCTTCGATCTCCGGACCTTCTTCGACGGTGTAACCGATGCTGCCGAAGAAAGACTCGATACGCTCCATGGTCTTGGTGACCGGGTGCAGGCCACCCAGCTGCTGACCGCGGCCCGGCAGGGTCACGTCGATGGTTTCCGCTGCCAGTTTCTGTTCCAGCGCTGCACGCTCGAGCTGCTCCTTGCGGGCGCTCAGTTCGGCAGCCAGCTCTTCCTTGGCTTCATTGATTTTCGCACCTGCGGCGGGGCGTTCCTCGGCTGAGAGTTTACCCAGCCCCTTCAGCAACTGGGTAAGATGACCTTTCTTACCCAGGTACTGAACGCGCACATCGTCCAGCGTCTTTACGTCGTCGGCCTGTGCGACCGCCTGTTTGCCATCCGCCAGGAGGGCTTGAAGATTTTCCATGTCCGGCTCCAAACAAAAATAGGGGAAGAGCTTGCACCCTTCCCCTATTCGATTCGATCAATTACCTACCATCAGGCGGGTGACGCCTTAGGCCAGGGCAGCTTTCGCTTTCTCGACAACCGCAGCGAAGGCAGCCTGCTGATGAACAGCCAGGTCAGCCAGAACCTTACGGTCGATCTCGATGTTGGCCTTTTTCAGACCAGCGATGAAGCGGCTGTAGGACAGACCGTTGATACGGGCAGCAGCGTTGATACGTGCGATCCACAGAGCGCGGAACTGACGCTTACGCTGACGACGGTCACGGTAAGCATACTGACCAGCTTTGATGACCGCCTGCTTGGCAACGCGGAATACACGGCTGCGAGCGCCGTAGTAACCTTTTGCCTGTTTCAGGACTTTCTTATGACGAGCACGAGCCACAACACCACGTTTTACACGAGCCATGGTATTTCCTTCTTAAATAAAAGTTGATTCAGACAAAAAGCTTACAGATACGGCAGCATGCGCTTGACCAGAGCCTGGTCAGCATCATGAACCTGCAGCATCGGGCGCAGCTGACGCTTACGCTTGGTGCTTTTCTTGGTCAGAATGTGGCTTTTGAAGGCCTGCTTGTGCTTTACGCCATTAGCAGTTTTCTTGAAACGTTTTGCCGCACCGCGGACAGTTTTAATCTTAGGCATTACTCAATCTCCACGCATTCGTTTGTAATGCGTCAGTCTGAATCAACAAAACCCACGCAGCCTCTCCGTTAAGAAGACGCGACGCGGGCTTCGAAGAAACGCTGACTATTTCTTCTTCGGGGCGACGACCATCACCATCTGGCGACCTTCCATCTTCGGCTGCTGTTCTACAGCACCGAGCTCCAACTTGACGAGGTCTGCCTCGACACGACGGAGCAGCTGCATACCCAGCTCCTGATGGGCCATCTCACGACCACGGAAACGCAATGTCACCTTGGCCTTGTCCCCGGCTTCAAGGAAACGTATCAGGTTGCGCAGTTTTACCTGATAATCCCCTTCTTCCGTACCGGGACGGAATTTCACTTCCTTGACCTGCATCTGAGACTGCTTCTTCTTAGCCTCATTTGCTTTCTTCTTCAGCTCATACTGATGCTTACCATAGTCCATGATCTTACAGACGATGGGATCAGAATCAGAGATCTGTACGAGGTCAAGCTCGGCTTCCTGAGCGTGCTCAAGAGCCTCATTAATCGAAACGACACCAACCTGGTTACCGTCCGCCGCAATAAGACGGACTTCACGAGCACGAATGTTATCGTTGATTGGCGGCAGGTTCTGACGACCGCCGCGCTTGTTATCACGCCTGATAGCTTTATCTCCTGACGAGTTTTATTCCTGGCGCCCCTTTCGGGATACTTCGAGACCTAAGGTCTCAACGAGGGCGTCTACGGACATTGTACCGAGATCTTCACCGGAGCGCGTACGCACTGCAACGGTTCCGTTCTCTACCTCTTTGTCGCCGATGACGAGCAGGTAAGGCACCTTCTGTAAAGTACGCTCGCGGATTTTAAAGCCGATCTTCTCGTTTCTCAAGTCCGCAACCGCACGATAACCCTGATTTTCCAGTCTTTCGGTCACTTCATTCACAAAAGCGGCCTGTTTGTCGGTGATATTCATCACCGCAACCTGCACCGGAGCCAACCAGGTCGGCAGTGCGCCCGCGTAATGTTCGATCAGAATACCGATGAAGCGCTCGAACGATCCGAGGATTGCGCGGTGCAGCATGACCGGTGTTTCACGATTGCCCTGCTCGTTGACGAACTGGGCATCCAGACGACCCGGCATGGAGAAGTCCACCTGGATGGTACCGCACTGCCAGACACGGCCGAGGCAGTCACGCAGGGAGAATTCGATCTTCGGACCGTAGAACGCACCTTCACCCGGCAGCTCTTCCCAATCCAGTTCCGCCGCGTTCAGTGCGTCAGCCAGCGCTTTCTCCGCTTTATCCCAGATTTCGTCGGAACCTACACGCTGCTCCGGACGGGTGGAGAGCTTGTAAAGAATGTCGGAGAAACCGAAGTCCGCATACACCTCATGCAGGAAGTCGATGAACGATGCCACTTCCGCCTGGATAGAGTCTTCGGCACAGAAGATATGCGCGTCGTCCTGCACGAAGCCACGCACACGCATGATGCCGTGCAGCGCACCGGACGGCTCGTTACGGTGGCAGGAGCCAAACTCAGCCAGACGCAGCGGCATTTCGCGGTATGAACGCAGGCCCTGGTTGAACACCTGAATGTGGCAGGGGCAGTTCATCGGCTTGATGGCGAAGTCGCGGCTCTCGGAGTGCGTGGTAAACATCTGCTCGGAGAACTTGTCCCAGTGACCGGATTTCTCCCACAGGGTACGTTCCACCACCTGCGGAGTCTTGATCTCCTGGTAGCCGTGCTTGCGCTGCTTGGCACGCATGTACTGCTCGATCTGCTGATACAGAGTCCAGCCATGCGGATGCCAGAACACCATGCCCGGCGCTTCTTCCTGCAGGTGGAACAGGTTCAGCTGCTTGGCCAGTTTACGGTGGTCACGCTTCTCCGCTTCTTCCAGACGGTGCAGGTAGGCCTTGAGCGCTTTCTTGTCGCCCCAGGCGGTACCGTAGATGCGCTGCAGCATCTCGTTCTTGGCATCACCGCGCCAGTAGGCACCGGCAACCTTCATCAGTTTGAAGGCCTTGATGTGGCCAGTAGCAGGCACGTGCGGGCCACGGCACAGATCGATGAAGTCGCCCTGGCGGTAGAAAGAGAGCGGCTGGTCACCCGGGATATCCTGGATGATCTCGACCTTGTACTGCTCACCCATCTGCTCGAACATCGCCACCGCTTCGTCGCGGCTCATGATGGAGCGGGAGACTTCCAGGTTCTGCTTCGACAGCTCGGTCATCCGCTTCTCGATCTTTTCTAGATCTTCCTGGGTAAAGGCGCGTTCGTAAGCAAAGTCGTAATAGAAACCGTTGTCGATCACGGGGCCGATAGTAACCTGGGCACCGGGGAACAGTTCCTGGACGGCCATGGCCATCAGGTGGGCGCAGGAGTGACGAATAACTTCGAGGCCTTCCTCGTCGCGTGCCGTGACGATCGCCAGCTCGGCATCGTTTTCAATGACGTAACTGGTATCCACCAGCGTGCCATCGACTTTGCCGGCAAGAGCTGCCTTGGCCAGGCCGGTACCGATATCGGCGGCCACATCGAATACGCTGACGGGGTGATCGAATTCGCGAATACTCGCGTCGGGAAGGGTAATAACAGGCATGGTAAATCCTATGCTTAGTGGTGGCCCCTACGACAGGCCACATAAGAATGTTGGCCGACAATCGACGGACGGCCCTGAGCAAGACGCGAGAGTATAACGTCCCCACTCCGGTGCCACCACCCATACGGACAAATCAGTAGCTTAGGCGTACAATTTAGGTTCAAAGTCGGCCTGACCAATAATAATTCCATGCCACGCATCCGTTTACGTATCAGCACCCGTTTGATGATTGTCCTGTGCCTGTTGGTACTGGTGCAGTCCGTCGTTCTGGGTGGTTTCGCCCTACGCCATCTCGGCGATTCCCTCGAGGAGCAGATCGCTCAGCGAGCGGTTCAGCTCGCCTCCATGGTCGCGCAGACGCCATCGATTCGCAGCGCCGTCGCCGCCAATGACGCCGACGCTACCAGTCGCATCGTCTCCGAGTTACGCGACGCCACCGATGCCAGCTTTATATCGATCGGCAATATCGAGGGCATCCGCCTGGCGCACCCGCTGCCGGACCGCATCGGTAAACCGATGGTGGGCGGCGATAACTATGCAGTGCTGCAGGAGGGACGCACCATTATATCCTCGGCCACCGGCAGCATGGGGCCATCCATCCGCGGCAAGGCACCGGTGTTCAACGATATAGGCGAGGTGGTCGGCGTGGTGTCCGTAGGCTACCTGACCAACCAGATCGATAACACGGTACTCACCTATCAGCGCCTGGTGATCATCGTCACCCTGGCGCTGCTGGCACTCTCCGTGATGATCGCCAGCTGGATAGGACGTCGCTTCCGGGCCGCGATCTTTGACCTGGAACCCCACGAAATAGCCGCCCTGTTCGAAGAGCGTAACGCCACCCTGGAGTCGGTCCGTGAAGGCATTATCGCCATCAACAACAAGGGCTTGATCACCACGTTCAACCGTGCCGCCGTGGATACCCTGGACCTGGGCACAGAGCAGCTCACCGGGCGCCATATCCGCGAGGTACTCCCCGACAGCCGTATGCCCGCGCTGCTGGAAAGCGGCGAGCCCGAGTTCGACAAGGAGATGCTCGTCGATGGCCGCTACCTGGTGATCAACCGCATCCCCATCCGGGTAAAAGGCCGCATTACCGGCGTGGTCGCCAGCTTCCGTGTGCGCGACGAACTCACCATGGTGAGCCGCCGCCTCACCCGCATCCGCCAGTACGCCGAGTCACTGCGCAGCCAGGCCCACGAATACGCCAACAAGCTGCACACCATCGCCGGGCTTATCCAGCTCGACAAAAGCGACGAGGCGCTGGAACTGATCGGCCAGGAGACCCGCGACCATCAGGCGATGCTGCGCTGGCTGGTGGATTCGGTGGATGACCCGGTGGTATCCGGCTGTCTGCTGGGCAAGTTCAACCGCGCGCATGAGCTCGGCCTGCACCTGGAGATCGACCCGGACAGCCACCTCGGCCCCCTGCCGGTGGATATCTCCACCGAACGCATGGTGACCCTGATCGGCAACCTACTGGATAACGCCTTCGATGCCACCCTGTCCGCCGGAAACCGACGTATCGCCCTATCCATGACCGATATCGGCCAGGACATCATTATTGAGGTTGAAGACCAGGGACCGGGCATAGAAGATGACGACTTCGCCCGCGTGTTCGAGCGCGGTTTCAGCCGCAAGGCGGAAGGCCGCGGCATCGGCCTGCACCTGGTGAAAGAGATTGTCAGCGACCTGGGCGGCGAAGTCGTGGTGGAAAACCTGGCCGCTCAGGGCGCACGCTTTACGCTCTACCTTCCCAAGGAGACACATTGATGACTACACCGGTCGGTATCGTTATCGCAGAGGATGATCCGCAGATCGCCGAGATCCAGCGCCGCTTTGTTGAGCGCGTACCCGGCTTCGAGGTTCGCGGTATTGCCCATACCACGCGCGATGCCCGGGAGCTTATCGAGGTGCTCCAGCCCAACCTGGTGCTGCTGGATATACAGTTTCCCGATGGCAGCGGCCTGGATCTGCTGCGCGAAATCCGCGCTTCCGCCAGCCCCACCGACGTCATTCTGGTCACCGCCGCCAAAGAGGTGGACAGCCTCACCGAAGCGCTGCGCTGCGGTGTGTTTGACTACATCCTCAAGCCCCTAGTCTTCGAGCGTCTTGAGCAGGCACTGCAGAACTTCAATGCCCATCTGGATAAGCTCAAGGCGCTGCAAAGCCTCAGCCAGCAATCGGTGGACGGACTGCTGCCCCGTCATGGTTCCGCGACCCCGCAGCCATCTTCACAACCTACGCGCAAGCGCCTGCCCAAGGGCATCGATACGCTGACACTGGATAAGGTACGTACCACGCTGGTCAACAGCGACGAAAGCCTGAGTGCTGAGCAGGTGGGTGAACGGATCGGCTCCAGCCGGACAACGGCAAGGCGCTATCTGGAATACCTGGTATCGGAGCAGGAACTGGAAGCCGATGTGAACTACGGCAGCATCGGACGGCCGGAGCGGCGCTATCGCGCAGCACCCACGATCAAGTCAGCCGAATAAAAAAGCCACCTCGCCAGCAGAGCCGACGGGTGGCCATAAAGTTGCCGGATAGCAGGAACCTGAGCTATCCGACAGGTGCAAACAACAACGACGTTTGCAGAGGCTTAAAACATGTCAGGCGGAGGGCTTAATCGCCCTCTTCCGGAACTTCGAGACGATCACGGGCGCGTTCCATACGGCGACGCAGAATCGGGCCAAAAACGTATGGCAGCAACAGCCCGGCCAATGCCACGATCCAGATACCGATGCTAAGACCGCTGGAGAACAGAGCTGTCCAGTCACCATCGGAGATGGTCAGTGCATGGCGCAGGTTGAGCTCCATCTCAGGCCCCAGCAGCATACCGAGGATCACCGGCACCAGCGGCACGTCCAGCTTGCGCAGCAGGTAGCCCATCAAGCCGAAGCCGACCATGAAGTAGAGATCCAGCGCGCTGTTGCTGATGGAGTAGATACCCACCGCAGCCACCAGCGTCACCACCGGCATCAGGTACTTCGGCGGAATGCTGAGCAGTTTGACGAACACGCCGATCATCGGGATGTTCAGCAGAAGCAGCATCAGGTTACCCACCAGCAGCGCTGCAATCACACCCCAGACCAGCTCAGCGTTCTGCGTGAACAGCATCGGGCCCGGCTGAATATTCAGTGAAATCAGCATCGCCAGCAGCACCGCTGTGGTACCGCTACCCGGTACACCCAGGGTCAGCATCGGCACCAGCGCACCATTGGCAGCGGCATTGTTACCCGCTTCCGGTGCAGCGACACCACGAGGATCGCCCTCACCGAAGTTACCTTTTGAACCCACCATCCGCTTTTCCAGGGTGTAGCTGATAAAGCTACCCAGGGAGGCACCGGCACCCGGCAGTACACCGGAGATAAAACCCAGTACCGAGCCGCGCAAACTGGTCGGCAGAATCTCGACAATATCCTTCATCTTCAGGTTCAGCTTGTTCAGCTTCGCTGCAGTGAGTCCCTCACCGACATGCTTCTCGATAAAGAACAGCAGCTCACTGACCGCAAACAGGCCGACGATGGCAATGATGAAGTCGATCCCCTCGTACAGCTCGAGGATGTTATACGTATAACGCTGGTTGCCGGTGGAGATATCCACACCCACGGTGGCGATCATCAGACCCAGGGCCGCCGCCACGATGGTCTTGACCGGGTTTTTACCGGTAATACCGCCAAGCGTCGCAAACGCCAGGGCAAACAGCGCGAAGTATTCCGCCGGACCAAAGTGCAGGGCGAAGCGCGCCAGAATCGGTGCCAGGATAATCAGACCAACGGTGGCCAACAGGCTGCCGATGAAGGAGGCAATAGCTGAAACCGCCAGGGCTTCGGCGGCCTTGCCCTTCATCGCCATCGGGTAACCATCGAGACAGGTCATCATCGCCGGCTCATCGCCCGGGATATTGAGCAGGATGCTCGAGATACGACCGCCATACATGGCGCCCGCATAGACCGAGGTCAGCATGATCAACGATGCAGCCGGAGAAAGCCCCAGACTGAACGCCAGCGGGATCAGGATCGCGACGCCGTTAGCAGGCCCCAGACCCGGGAGTGCGCCGATCAGAGTGCCGAGCATCGCACCGAGCGCTGCAAACATAAGGTGTTCCGGCGTCAGCGCGACGGCGAAACCCTGCAGCAGGAAAGAGATAGTTTCCATCAGTTCAGCTCCTTAACTCAGCTCGAGGATGCCAGCTGGCAGATGCAGCTCAAGCACGAAGTTGAACAGCACATAGACGACCACGGCACTGCCGATACCGGTCAGACCAGCCGCCATCGGACGGGCACCCATGCGCCAGCAGAGCACACCAACCATCAGCGTCGTGGAGATCACGAAGCCCACCGGGGCCAGCATCGCTGAGAAGATCATCAGCACCAGGAGCACGAATCCCAGGTCCAGCAGGGTTTTAACACCCGGCCACTCCTGATCGGGATCCGGTTTTACAATCATGTAGATACTGCTAAGACCAAGCACCACAGACAGCATCAACGGGAAGGTTTCAGGACCGACTTCTTCAGCCCCACCAAACGGCACGGGGAACTGGCTGGCCTCCCAGCCGTACACGACGGCCAGGAGGAGCAGCAGGATCCCAAGGATGCGATCCCCAATCATTTGATCAGTCCAATCTCGATAGACAGGTCACGGATATCCTGAACCTGTTGATTAACGAAAGCGGTAAAGTCGTCACCGGATTTGTGGAACGGCATCAGACCATTCTGCTGCATGACGGTTTTCCACTCATCGCTGGCATAGATGCCGTCGACAGTTTCAGCCCACCAGTTGTAGGCATCGTCAGAAACGCCAGCCGGCAGGTAGAAACCACGCCAGTTCGGAGCGATCGCCTGGATGCCCTGTTCTACCGCAGTCGGCATACCAGCATATTCGCCCGGCAGACGCTCTTCAGCCATCACCGCCAGTACGCGCAGGTCACCGGATTCAACAAAGCCAAGCACCTCGGACACGTCACCGGTGAACGCCTGGATATGGCCACCGACAACCTGGGTGATCGCCTCAGCACCACCGTTGTAAGCGAGGTATTTAATTTTCGGCAGGTTTTCTACGCCATCGGCCTTGGCCGCGATCAGTACTTTCAGGTGATCCCAGCCACCCGCGGCACTACCACCACCGAATTTCACAGAGGTTGGCTCTTCCTTAATGGCGGCGAACAGTTCGTTCAGGTTTTTGTAGGGAGAGTCGGCAGCGACCGCAATCACGCCGTAGTCTGCGCCCAGCGCACCCACCCAGCGGACCTGGTCTGAGTTCATGCCCGCGAACTGGCCCTGGGCCAGACGGGTAGTGGTTGCGGTACTTGCCGCAACGATCAGCGCCTCATCGCCTTCACGCTTGGATACGGTATGCGCAAATGCAACACCACCGCCGGCACCCGGCATATTCACGGTCTGCACGTTGCCTTCGATGTAATCCAGATCGGTCAAGACCTTGCCAACGCTACGGCAGGTAAAGTCCCAACCACCGCCCGGGTTCGCCGGCGCGATACACTCAGCGGTGCGCTCTGGCTCAAAGGCGTAGGACTGGGACGCAGCAAATACGAGGGAGGTAGCAAGCACCAGCTTGCGGATAGGACGTTGCATAATGCGATCTCTCCGAGATTATTGTTTTTGTCGTGAGAACCGGCCGCTTTGGGGAAGACCGGCCTAACGCAGGCTCGCTGTGCGCGGCCTGATCACAACCAAAACATAGTCGCAGAGTCACAGGCTTGAAAGTTTAGGTGAATATTAAGCGTTTAGGCCTTAACGGACCTTTTGTTCATAAAGTTCACAGAAAGGACTACAAGATGCGGGAGGAGCATCACACCGATTGGAGTTCGCACGGAGATAATTCAAACCACCTTGGATGATCGCGACGGGGCGTAGCCCCGCTCGAGAAGCACCCGGCAGGAGACGCGCCGTGGCGCCGTTTAACGACCGTTACAACAGGTCTTTCATCCGGTAGTAGAGCATCCCCATCGCCAGCAGCGGCGAACGCAGCGCCGGTCCACCCGGGAAGGTCATATGCTTGACCTTATCGAACACGTCGAAACGTTCCGCCTGGCCACTGAGCATCTCCGCGATCACCTTCGCGGCCATGTGGGTAGCGTTCACACCGTGTCCAGCATAAGCCTGGGCAAAGAGAATATTGGGCGCATCCGGCAGACGTCCAACCTGCGGCAGGCGGTTAGCACCTATGCCGATCATGCCGCCCCACTCGAAATCGATTTTCACGCCTTTGAGCTGCGGGAAGACGCGCTCAAGGTTTGGCCTCAGGGCGCCGGTAATATCGCGCGGATCCTTACCCGAGTAATTACACAGACCACCAAACAACAGCCGGCGATCCGCCGACAGATGGAAATAATCCAGCGCCACACTGAGGTCGGCAAAGGCCATATTCTGCGGAATAATCTCCGCCGACTGCGCTTCGCTGAGCGGTTCGGTGGCGATGACATAGCTGCCTGCAGGCAGAACCTTACCGCCGATATGCGACTCCAGCTTGTGTCCAATGTAGGCGTTGCCGCAGAGCACAAGGTAGTTGCAGCTCACCTCGCCATTCGGAGTCACCACACGGGGCCTGTCACCCTTGATGATCTTTTCCGCCGGCGAATACTCAAAGATCTGTACACCGGCCTCTTCCGCCGCGACCGCCTCACCCAGCACCAGGTTCAGCGGATGCAGGTGACCGCTACCCATATCGACCATCGCCCCCAGGTAGCGGTTAGATCCGATCACCTGCCCCACCTCATCACGGTCGAGGATCTTCAGATCGTAACCGTAGCCCAGTGCCTCAAGCTCTTCTCGCTCAGCGGCCATCTCATCCATATGACGCGGTTTCAGCGCCAGGTCGCAGTAGCCCATCTGCAGATCGCAGTCGATGCTGTAGCGCTCAACCCGCTTGCGGACGATGTCGACCGCCTCGATTCCCATGCGCCCGAGTGCCTCAACACCGCTGTCGCCGATCTGGTCGCGGAACTGATCCACACCATGACCGATACCGCGAATCAGCTCGCCGCCGTTACGCCCGGACGCTCCCCATCCGACGCGTTTGGCTTCCAGCAGCGCCACGGAAAAACCCCGCTCAGCCAGTTCCAGCGCGGTATTCACGCCGCTGAAACCGCCCCCGACAACGCAAACATCTACCTCCAGGGATCCAGACAGCGACGGTCGTTCTTTCTGATAGCGCGCCGTCGCCGTGTAAAAGGAGTTGGGGTAGTCATTGCTGTGTACGGGGTCTTTCATCTGAGCCTCCCGGGTCCATCGGGTTAATAGGTGATAAACACTCTTAAGGTCTTACGGCATAGGTTGCTGCTGGGTTATACAATGAATATTGCCGCCACCTAGCAGGATCTCACGTCCCGGCACGGCGACAATCTTCCGATCGGGGAACATCTGCTGCATCAGCGCCTGTGCTGGCTCATCCGCCGGGTCATCAAAGCGCGGCATAATGACACCGCCGTTAACCAGAAGGAAGTTCACGTAGGAGCCCGCCAACCATTCGTCAGGGGTTCTTGGCTGGCTGCCCTCCACCTGCTCCACGCCCTCACATTCGGCCTCGGTGGCGTAGATCGCTGACGGCAGCGGCATCTTGTGGACTTTAAGCTCACGCCCCTTGGCATCGCGGCTCTGCTCGATCACCGCCAGTGCCGTGCGGCAACGCTCGTAGTTGGGGTTAGCGGGATCATCGGTCCAGGCCAGCACCAGCTCACCGGGCGCCACGAAGCAGCAGCAGTTATCCACATGGCCGTCGGTCTCATCGTTGTAGAGCCCTTCCGGCAGCCAGATCACCTTGCTGACGCCCAGGTAGTCACCCAACAGCTGTTCCAGGTCGGCGCGGCCGAGGTGCGGATTACGGTTGGGGTTGAGCAGGCACTCTTCGGTGGTGATCAGCGTGCCCTCGCCATCCACATGGATGGAACCGCCCTCAAGCACGAAGTCCGCGGCATAGCGATCACAATCAGCAACAGCAGCCATTTTAGCTGCAACCCGCTCATCCTTATTCCATGACGCATAGAGCCCGCCGTTCTCGCCGCCCCAGGCATTAAAGCGCCAGTCCACGGCACGCACGGTTTTTCCGTTGCTGACGAAAGTCGGCCCGGTATCCCGCGCCCAGGCATCATCGCTGGAGATTTCCACCACGGAGATCCCGGGATAATCCAGGGCTAGCTGCGCACGGTCATACTGCGCGGCACTGGCGCCGACGGTCACCGGCTCGAACTCGGCAATCGCTTTGGCAACCGCGGTGAACGCCTGTTGCGCAGGCACGGCGCCGTCACGCCAGTTGTCGGTACGTTCCGGCCAGATCATCCAGACGCGTTGCTGCGGCGCCCACTCGGCGGGCATACTGAAACCATCCTGTAGTGGCTTGGCGTTCACTAGCATCGTTTATCTCCGTTCTATTAGCCTACCGATTTATGAGAGCCATCCAGCGTGGCCACAGCGCTGTACAGATCCGGCCGACGGTCGCGGAACAGCCCCCAGGACGCACGTTGCGCCGCCAGCTGATCCAGATCGAATGACTGCACCAGCACCGTTTCAGATTCCTGATCCGCTTCGGCGCAGAACTCGCCATCGGGACCTGCGATAAACGAGGAACCGTAGAAGCGCAGCTCCACTTCGCCATCACGTTCGCGACCGATGCGGTTGGAAGCGATCACCGGTGTCAGATTGGCGGCGGCATGGCCGCGCTGGGTGTTCTGCCAGTGCAGGCGTGAATCCAGCGTAGCGTCCTGGGGCTCACTGCCGATGGCCGTCGGAAAAAACAGCAGCTCGGCGCCGGCCAGGGCCATGGAGCGCGCCGTTTCCGGGAACCACTGATCCCAGCAGATCGCGACACCGATGCGGCCATAAGCCGTATCCCAGACGCGGAAACCGGTATCGCCGGGCGAGAAGTAGAACTTCTCGCTATAACCCGGGCCGTCCGGAATATGGCTTTTGCGATAAACTTCCGGCAGCACCTGACCGTTCGCATCAATCACCACCAGCGAGTTAAAGCGCGCCTGACCGGCACGCTCATAAAAACTGATCGGCAGCACCACGCCCAGCTCTTCGGCAACGCCACGAAAATGCTGGATCGCCGGGTTCTCCTCGACGCTGGTAGCCAGCGCAAGGTACTCGGCATCATGACGCTTGCAGAAGTACGGCGTCTCGAACAGTTCCTGCAGCAGGATAACCTGGGCGCCCTGAGCCGCCGCCTGGCGTACCAGCTTTTCGCCGTTAGCGATATTCTCTTCCACACTGTCGCTGCAGGCCATTTGAGTGGCCGCGACAACTACCGATCTTGTCATTGTTATTCTCCTCAAACTGTATGCAGGTACCAGGCGTATTCCAGGTCGGAAATCGTCTGTTCAAACTCCGCCAGTTCGTGCTCTTTGCAGGCAACGAAAACATCCAGGAACTCGGATCCCAGGTATTCGCGCATTACGCTGGAAGACTCAAGTGCACGCAGGGAATCACGCAGGTTGCACGGCAGGCTCGGATCCACCTTCTCGTAGGCGTTGCCCTCGACCATTTCATTGGGCTCCACCTTGTTGGTGATGCCGTAATGGATCGCCGACAGCATGGCAGCCATCATCAGATAGGGGTTGGCATCGGTGCCGGCCACGCGGTGTTCGATACGGGTGGCTTCCGGCGCGCCGCCCGGAATACGCAGCGCGGTGGTGCGGTTCTCTATGCCCCAGGTCGGCGCCAGCGGCACGAAGAACTGGCTGCTGAAACGGCGGTAGGAGTTGATGTTCGGGCAGAGAATGGCGAAATACTGATCCAGGGTCTCCAGCAGGCCACCGAGCGCCCAGCGCATAATGTCGTTGGGCTTGTCATTATCGATGGCAAAGACATTGTTGCCATCCTTGTCTACCAGGCTGATATGCATGTGCATACCGTTACCGGCCTGATCTTCGTACGGCTTGGCCATAAAGGTCGTGTCCATGCCGTGGTCATAGGCCACGTTCTTCACCACCCGACGCAGCAGCGTGGTGTTATCGCAGGAACGTACCGGATCATCCACATGGTTCAGGTTGATCTCGAACTGCCCCGGCGCCGATTCGGCGACGATGGTATCCGCCGGCAGCCCCTGCTCACGGGCGCTGGAGATGATATCCACCAGCAGATCGGTGTATTCGTCGAGTTCATCAATGGAGTAGACCTGCACACTTTCAGGGCGCTTGCCGGAGATCGGCGAACAGGCAGGCTGCGGGCGACCGTTCACCATCTCCTGATCGATCAGATAAAACTCCAGTTCGAAAGCGGTCACCGCCTTCAACCCCAGCTCTTCGAAACGACGCACCACGCTGCGCAGAATCATGCGCGGGTCCGCGAAAAACGGCTCGCCCGGCTCTTCGTACATCGACATCAGGCACTGGGCGATGGGACGTTTTTGCCAGGGCTCCATGGAGAGGGTGCCCGGCACCGGCAGACAGATACGGTCGGAATCGCCGATCTCCAGCCCCAGACCGGTCTCTTCGACCGTTGTGCCCTGGATATTCAAGCCATAAATCGAGGCCGGCAAGGCTACGCCGGATTTAAATACTTTGGAAAGGACTGATTTATCGACTCTTTTTCCCCGTACTATGCCGTTCATATCAGCGATCAATAAATCGACGAACTGCACTTCGGGGTGTTTTTCAAGAAATGCTTCTGCTTCTTTTAATTCAGGATTTTCAGCATCCTTGGTACATACATTCGACATTTTATCTATCCAATTATTAAAAACAGCCCGATGAGTCCGGACCGGGGGCGGCGCAGCCAGGCGAGAAGCCGGGGAAGAAACGCACCAAAAAGATGCACAGATAAGGCTGACCGCACTATATATGTGCTATATAATTCTGATTTAAAAGCGGTTTACAGAAAATACCTCCTGGGGGGTATTGTTGCTAAGCCGCTCCAAAACGATGATCAAACAACACTGAAATGATAGGACGAGGTTTCCGGAAAAGTCGGTTTTAAGGTATAGATTGATCTTCGTATAAAACATTTTCCGAAAGCTTCGCAGCAGATGGTTAAATAAAATGGATAGCGATAAACCAGGCATCAAAGACTGGCTAAAAAACGAAGCGATTACCGAGGTGGAGTGTGTAGTCAGTGACCTCACCGGTATTGCACGAGGGAAAATTTCCCCGGTGGATAAATTCATCGCCGAAGGGGGCATGAGGCTCCCGGAAAGCGTTCTTTTGCAGACCGTCACCGGCGACTATGTAGAAGATGAACTCTACTATTCCCTGCTTCACCCCGCCGATATTGATTTCATCTGTAAACCCGATCCTAGCGCTGCCTTCCTGATCCCCTGGACCGAAGAGAAAACCGCACTGGTTATTCACGATACCTTCGACCGCCAGGGACGCCCCATCGAACTTTCCCCCCGTAACGTGCTTAAAAAGGTACTCGACCTTTATAAGGACAAGGGTTGGAAGCCGGTAGTAGCACCGGAGATGGAGTTCTACCTGACCGCACGTACCGCCGATCCGGACCAGCCACTACAGTCGCCGATCGGCCGTTCAGGCCGCCGTGAAAGCGGTCGCCAGTCCTTCTCCATCGATGCGGCCAACGAATACGATCCGCTGTTTGAGGATATGTACGACTGGTGCGAGGCCCAAGGCCTGGATATCGACACTCTTATTCATGAAGAAGGCACCGCGCAGATGGAGATCAATTTCCTGCACGGTGACCCCCTGCATATCGCCGATCAGGTGTTCGTCTTCAAGCGCACCATGCGTGAAGCAGCGCTCAAGCACAACGTTATCGCCACCTTTATGGCCAAGCCGGTGACCAACGAACCGGGCAGCGCCATGCATATCCATCAAAGCATTATGGATGTGGAAACCGGCCGCAACGTATTCAGCGCCGAAGACGGTCAGCGCAGCGAACTGTTCCTGGCCCACGTGGCCGGTCTGCAGACCTATCTGCCCGCACTGATTCCGCTACTGGCGCCCAACGTTAACTCCTTCCGCCGCTTCCTGCCGGATACCTCCGCGCCGGTCAACGTGGAATGGGGTGCGGAAAATCGTACCTGTGGCCTGCGCGAGCCCGCCTCAAGCCCGGAGAACCGCCGTATCGAGAACCGCCTTGCCGGCGCCGATGCCAACGTTTATCTGGCCGTGGCCGCCAGCCTGCTGGCCGGCTACATGGGCATGACCGAAAACCTGCGCCCCACCCCACCCATCGAAGGCCGCGCCTACGATCGTGACAACCTGCGTTTGCCGGTCACGCTCGAGGAAGCCGTACAGCAGATGGATGAATCCCAGCAGGTGCGCGAGTACCTCGGCGACCTGTTCGTCGATGGCTATATCGCCACCCGCAAAGCGGAAATGGAAAACTTCAAACGCGTCATCAGTTCCTGGGAACGGGAGTTCCTGTTGCTGGCCGTCTGAACCGAAAACATATAAGAATTTCCGGCGCGCCCTGCGCATAACCAGGGCGCAGCCGGAAGCCCTCTGCCCCTTGTTGTAGAAGCCATAAAAAACCGATCTGAGATCAAGAACAACAACTGACAGCCACGGTCATTACCGGGCTTCCTGTAACAGCTGAGGAGAGAAATGATGACATCAGGTTTCAAACGTACCCTGCTCGCGGCATCAACAGCGTTGGCGCTTTCCACCGCAGCCCAGGCCGCCGAAGAGCGTACCCTGCACGTTTACAACTGGTCCGACTACATCGCCGAAGAGACCCTGGAAGAGTTCGAGAAAGAGACCGGCATCAACGTGGTCTACGACGTTTTCGACAGTAACCAGGTGCTCGAAGCCAAGCTACTGTCCGGGCACTCCGGTTACGACATCGTCGTCCCGTCCAACAGCTTCCTCGCGAAGCAGATCCGCGCCGGCATCTTCGCCGAGCTGGACAAGGAAAAACTGCCCAACTGGGAAAACCTGAACACTACTCTGCTCAAGTCGCTGGACAGCGCTGACCCGGGCAACATGCACGCTTTCCCGTACCTCTGGGGTACCACCGGCATCGGCTATAACGCTGACAAGGTAAAAGAGGCGCTGGGTATCGATGAAATCACCTCCTGGGATGTGGTCTTCAAACCGGAAAACCTCTCCAAGCTGCAGGATTGCGGCGTTTCCATGCTCGACGCCGTGGATGAGATCTATCCGGCGGCACTGAACTACCTGGGCGAAGATCCGAACCCGACCACCACCGAAGCCGTGGACAAGGCTGAAGAAGTGGTCAGCGCGGTACGCCCCTATGTACGTTACTTCCACTCTTCCAAGTACATCACCGATCTGGCCAACGGCGACATCTGCCTGGCGATCGGCTGGTCCGGCGATATTCTCCAGGCCCAGGCCCGAGCTATCGAAGCGGATAACGGTGTCGATGTGCAGTACGTCATTCCCCAGGAAGGCGCGGGTACCTTCTTCGATATGATGGCGATGCCGGCGGATGCGAAGAACAAGGATGAAGCCTACGAGTTCATGAACTACATCCTGCGTCCGGACGTGATCGCGAAGATCTCCGACTATGTCGCTTACGCCAACGGTAACGCCGCGGCTACACCGCTGATCGACGAAGAGATCCGTAACAACCCGGGCATTTACCCGAGTGACGAAATCAGCGAAAAGCTGTACACCTTTGCTGATCTGGATCCGAAGGTGATTCGTGCGATGACCCGCAGCTGGACCCGCGTAACCGCCGGTCACTGATCCGACACAGGTTTCAACTAAAACAAAGAGCTCCGGCGCTCACGCCGGAGCCAATTCTGCCTGGAGTAGATTGATGGCATTAGCCCATAACACTCAACCGACCCCCTCCGTCGACCCCGGCGAGGAGATCCTGCGTATTGAGGGTGTCAGCAAACTGTTCGATGACGTCCGCGCCGTCGATGACGTGTCTCTGAGTATCAAGCGCGGCGAAATCTTCGCGCTGCTTGGCGGCTCGGGCTCCGGCAAGTCCACACTCCTTAGAATGCTCGCGGGTTTTGAAAAGCCCTCCAGCGGTCGTATCTATCTGGATGGCCAGGACATCACCGACCTGCCCCCCTACGAACGCCCGATCAACATGATGTTCCAGTCCTACGCGCTGTTCCCGCATATGAGCGTGGCGGACAACATCGCCTTCGGCCTCAAGCGCGACAAGCTGCCCAAGGCCGAGATCGAAACCCGGGTGAAGGAACTGCTCGCCCTGGTACACATGGAAAAATTTGCCCGCCGCAAGCCGCACCAGCTTTCCGGTGGTCAGCGGCAGCGTGTGGCGCTGGCCCGCTCTCTGGCGAAGCGTCCCAAGCTGCTGCTGCTGGATGAGCCCATGGGCGCACTGGACAAAAAGCTGCGCACCCAGATGCAGCTTGAGGTCGTCGAGATTCTGGAACGGGTCGGCGTTACTTGCGTCATGGTGACCCACGACCAGGAGGAAGCGATGACCATGGCGGCCCGTATCTCCATCATGGATGAAGGCTGGATCGCCCAGACCGGCACCCCGGTGGATATCTACGAGAGCCCCAACAGCCGCATGATCGCCGAATTTATCGGCTCGGTGAACCTATTCGAGGGCGATATCGTGGCCGACGAGCCGGATCACGCTATCATCGAATCGCCGGGGCTGAGCCAGTCGCTTTACGTGGGCTACGGTGTCTCCACCAGTGCCGAAAGCCGCCATGTCTGGCTGGCCGTTCGCCCGGAGAAAACCCTGCTATCCCGCGAAAAACCTGAAGGTCAGTACAACTGGGCGGAAGGCATCGTCGACGATATCGCCTACCTGGGCGGCATCTCGGTGTTCTATATCCGTCTGGAAAATGGCCAGATTGTCCAATGCTGCATGACCAACCGCGAGCGTCGCGGCGACAATCCGCAGTGGGAAGACAAAGTCTATATCAGCTGGGAAGCCGATAGCGGCGTGGTACTAAGATCATGAAGTTAAGCGCATTGAAGCGTCCCAATGGGCGCATCTTTACCATCGGGGTGCCCTACCTCTGGCTGCTGCTGTTCTTCGCCCTGCCGTTTCTGATCGTTCTGAAGATCAGTTTTTCCAGCATGGCGATCGCGATCCCGCCCTATGAGGCGATTTTCCATTATCGCGACGAGGTGATTGAGTTTGCCCTGAACATCGGCAACTACATTCTTCTGATGGACGACTCGCTTTACGTGTCGGCCTATCTCAACTCAGTGAAGGTGGCGTTTATCTCCACCCTCTGGTGCCTGATCCTCGGCTACCCGATGGCCTATGCCATCGCCAAGGCGCCGGCACGCAAGCAGACGATTCTGCTGCTGCTGGTGATGCTGCCGTCATGGACCTCCTTCCTGATCCGTGTCTACGCCTGGATGGGCCTGATCAGCGATACCGGCCTGATCAACACTACGCTGATGTCACTCGGCATCATCGATGACCCGCTGCGGATCATGAACACCAACACCGCGGTGTACATCGGTATTGTCTATGCCTATCTGCCGTTCATGGTGCTGCCACTGTACGCCAACCTGGTGAAGCTCGACCGCAGCCTGCTGGAAGCGGCATCTGACCTGGGCTCACGCACTCTGCACAGCTTCTGGACCATCACCCTGCCCCTGTCCAAGGGCGGCATCATCGCCGGCTCCATGCTGGTGTTTATTCCGGCGGTGGGTGAATTCGTTATTCCGGAACTGCTCGGCGGCCCCAACTCGCTGATGATCGGTAAGGTGCTCTGGCAGGAGTTCTTTAATAACCGCGACTGGCCCGTAGCCTCGGCGCTGGCGATAGTGATGCTGTTACTGCTGATCATTCCGATCGCACTGTTCCACCGCTACCAGTCCCGCACCATGGAGGCCAACTCATGAGAAAGCTTGGATTCTCCACCATCATGCTCTGGGTCGGCCTGCTGTTCCTCTACCTGCCGATGCTGATCCTGGTGATCTACTCCTTCAACGCCTCAAAACTGGTAACAGTCTGGGGCGGCTGGTCCGGCAAGTGGTATGCGGAACTGCTGAAGGATGAGCAGATCATCGATGCGGTGTTTACCAGTTTGGCGATCGCCTTCTACAGCTCATGCATGGCGGTGATCCTGGGAACCATGGCGGCCTTCGTCATGACCCGGTTCCGCCACTCCTGGGCGAAGATGACCCTGTCCAACATGATCACTGCACCGCTGGTTATGCCGGAAGTGATCACCGGTCTGTCACTGCTGCTGCTGTTCGTGCACATGGCGGACCTGATCGGCTGGCCTACCGAGCGCGGTATGACCACCGTCTGGATTGCGCACTCCACCTTCTGTGCCGCTTACGTGGCGGTGGTAGTGTCATCACGACTGCGTGAAGTGGACCGTTCAGTAGAAGAAGCGGCATTGGATCTGGGTGCTACCCCGCTGCAGTCCTTCTTCCTGGTGACGGTACCGATGATCACTCCAGCTTTGATCTCCGGCTGGTTGCTGGCGTTCAGCCTGTCACTGGATGACCTGGTGATCGCCAGCTTCACCTCGGGCCCTGGCTCTACCACTCTGCCGATGGTGGTGTTCTCCTCGGTGCGTCTCGGTGTCTCACCGAAGATCAACGCCCTGGCGACCCTGATCATATTGGCCGTCTCACTGGTGGCACTGATCGCCTGGTATGTGGCGCATCGCTCGCAGAAGCGCTCCATGGCAAGAATAAACGAGGAATAGATAACAGACAGTCATCTCCGACGGCGACACGAGGCGGGCCCTGAGCCCGCCTCTTTTTATTATGACGTCCCTGCGCCGCACCTGCTGAAACGCCAGGTCAGTTACTCTTTCCCAACGCTACCTCGTTTCTCTCCAGTTTCTCTCCAGCTTATTTCTAGCTGCTTTCCAGACTCCAGCCTCGCATACCCACACTTTTGTTGCGTACTCGTGACGCCGTTATTAAAATTTCGCGCTTCCTCTATTACTACTGCCATCTCAAGGAAGAACCATGGCCAGTGACACTATTCAACTCGATGAGTCGCTTCTCATCGGTAAGGGACTTCATCGTTTCTGCTATCAGCACCCCGAAAATCCGGCGCTCTGCATCAAGGTAAGCCTGGATAACAGCGCACGCAGTCTGAAAGAGATCAATCGCGAACTACGTTTCTACCGGTTTCTGGAAGGACGAACAGACACCGCGAATCTGGATACGATCTTGCCGCGCTACCACGGCAGCGTTGAAACCAGTGAAGGTACAGGCCATATGTTCGGCCTGGTGTTGGATGCTGACGGCAAGGTCTCCAAACCGCTGTCCTATTACCTGCGCAATGAAGCTGCCGTAGAGAAATACGGTGACCGGATACGCAGCGCTTACCAGCAGTTCAAGCTAAAGGCCTCCCTGGGCAACCTGATTACCATGGCGCTAAAGCCCTACAACATCCTGTTCCAGATAAAGGGCCAGGGTCAGTACGAACTGGTTATTGTGGATAGCCTGGGCATGGCCAATTTAATCCCTGGTGCATACCTGAGCCGTTACCTGGCGAAAACGAAGATCCAGCGCCACCTGGCCAAGTTTGAACGGATCCTTGGCGAGCGCTTCGACTTTTTCATCGCCCCGGACACTCGCCACGACACGAGTGATGAGGAACTGGCTCAGCCCTCCTGATACGTCGCGCGGCCTGTCCATCCCAAACGAAAAATGGGGCAGTGAGCCTGAGCTCAACTACCCCATTTTTGTGCAGAAGGCTGAGCAGCCGCCCAGCCTCGCTGTTATTTCCGCCCTTTCAGAAAGCGCACCATCCAGCGGGCAACACGCTCGGATTCCGGCTGCTGCCCCGTTTCCAGCCCGGCCAGGGCTTTATCGGCCACCGCTTCCGGCACGGTCGGTCCGCGACGGGAAGCGACCAGTTCACGCTCGAACGGGTTATTGAATTCCGGGTGCGCCTGCAGTGTCAGGATACGGTCGTCATAGACCAACCCCGCGTACTGGCAGAAGTCGGAGCTGGCGAACAGGCTCGCATTCTCTGGCAGTTCCAGTACCTGATCCTGGTGCATGGCGTTGATGGTAAAGCTGTCCGGCTCACCGCTGTCGACGAATCCGTGCTCACCTTCGACACGGTAGGTATTGAGACCCACACCCCAGCCGCCGTCATATTTTTGCACCTTGGCGCCAAAGGCGCTGGCCACGATCTGGTGACCGAAGCAAATCCCTACCATCGGCTGTCCCGCAGCGTAGATCTCTTTGATCAACCCCTTGAGACGCTGCATCCAGGGCAGGTCATCATAAACACCACAGCGGGAGCCGGTAATCACCCAGGCGTCAAAGCCTTCGATGGACTCGGGGAAGTGATCATCCCGCACATCGAAGACCTCAAAGCTCATCTCCGGGTCTTCTTTACCGAGCAGGGCTTCAAACATATCCGCGTAGGAACCATGTTGCCCCAGTAGTTCCGGCGGCGTGATGCCGGTGGCCAGAATTCCAGTCTTCATCTCTTTTCCTGTATCAAACTATGGGTACTGCCTGGGCAAACTGCCCGTATTCGCTCTCTATTAACTCTCTATACACAGTATCTATGCAAACAGTCTGTGCCAAAGCGTTCTGTTCTCAATCTTTGAATGCGGCTTTCAGTGTAGGAGACCCTGCCCAGGTTCAAAATATCCCCCGGTAGGTATATGTCTCTGGCCAGCGTTATCAGTAACCTGATGCTGAGAAAAGCCTGTCGCTGAATCCGGTACCAACCGCGAATGCGCGCTAGTCGATTAACTTCAGCACTGAATCCAGAGCCGCATCTTCTCACCGATCCGTTAGATCGAAGCTTTAGCCCAACACAGATTTCATCGAAGGACAGTCATGGACAGCACAGAAGGACTTGCCGAACACACTCAGTTATCCAACTGGCGAACACACCCGTTCAACACCTGGAGCTTCGTTAATGTCGAGGCACTGGTTCCCGGGGGAACGATTCATCGTGCAGGCCCTGTGACCAGTTTTGACCCAACCACTCCTCTGGATCTGGAAGCGATCAGGCTCGATTCGGGCAAAAGTGCTGCCGAAGCGATCGCCGATAGCCATACCGACGCCCTGGTCATATTGGATGATGGCCAGCTTTGTAATGAGCTTTATTTTGGCTACAACCATCGGGATACGCGACATCTGCTGTTCTCTGTCACCAAGTCAGTCACCGGTTTACTGGCCGGCATACTGGTGGACGAAGGATTACTCGATCCGTCCCGTAACGTGGCCAGCTATGTGCCGGAGCTTTTGCACTCGGCCTGGGGCGAGGCCAGCGTACGCCAGGTACTCGATATGGCGGTGTCTGTAGATTTTGATGAAGATTATCTCACCCCCGATGGCCTTCTGGCGCAGTACCGGGTCGCCATGGAGTGGAATCCTCCCACCTGCTTCCCGTTCAAAGGTGGCCTCTACAGCTTCCTGCCGCTGCTAAAAGCCGGCCCTGCCGCCCCTGGCTCTGTTCTGCATTATGCATCGCCCACCGCCGATGTTCTTGGCTGGGTGCTTGAGCGTGCCAGCGGGGAAAAAATTCCAGAGCTGTTATCCACCCGCCTGTGGGGAAAACTCGGCGCCCAGCAGGATGCCTGGATCACGATAGACGCTGAGGGCTGTTCACGCACGGCCGGTGGCCTGTGCGCGACCGCTCTCGACCTGGCACGTTTCGGCGAGATGGTCAGACACAAAGGAGCAGCTCAGGGCAAAGAGGTTGTGCCTGCTCTCTGGATCGAAGATATCCTCCAGTCAGGCAACCGCGAGACCTGGCAGCAAAGCGATCTCTACAGTCTGTTCGGTAGCGGCCACTACCGTTCTCAGTGGTATATGCCTGATCAAATACCCGGCGCCATGATTGCGATAGGTATTCATGGTCAGTGGCTATTCGTCGATAGCAAGCGGCAGGTCACCATCGCCAAGCTCTCCTCTCAACCCCTGCCGGAAGATGACCAGCTGAACGCTCAAAACCTGGAACTCTGCGACAAACTCGCCGCTGCCCTGGCATCAAGACGCTGACAGTGGCTGATCTTTCTACCAGCAGATCCCCGGCAGAACCGATAAGGCCTTTCGGGTTCTGCCGCGCACAGCCCTGACTTCAAGCAACCTCGCTCCCTGCTCTTAGTTCTTAGAACACCTGTCGCCCCGGATCAGAGGACCTTTGTTGAGCCTACCCCCTGGGAGGTATTGCCGCTCACTCCCCCCCGGCCGATGATCAAAAGGTACTCAGGGGCAACCCAGGCTTAGCGGCACAGACCCGCTGCCGGCAATAACAGGGATGATTTCAAGGATGAAGTGGCATGGAACGCGATCTACCCGATTTTAATTCCATCAGCAACAAGCCTGAAGAAGACAGACAGGTAGCACCCGCCGCCAGTTACCAGGCTGGGCTCATCTTCATCTGGAACGTCCATTCCCTGCCGGCGTTTCGACAGCCCGCTCGCAGAGCCAACTCTGACCTTTTAGCTAGGGTCGCCACTTCTGACGCCAGTCTCATAAGAAACCTCAGCGGTCCAGATGGAGCCCAGTTGCGGGCTTTGACCTGCTCAATCGGAGCGCCCCCCCTCCCCACCCAAAATGGATGGCCAGGGTTTGTACCCGGCTTTATGCAGTCACCTAGGAGAGATACGATGATATCCGCTTTCAAGCGCACCCTGCTCGCGACAAGTGTCGCACTTACCGTTTCATCAACGGCCATGGCCGAAGAGCGTACGCTCCACATCTACAACTGGTCCGACTATATCGCCCAAGATACGATCGAGGAGTTCGAGAAAGAGACCGGTATCAACGTGGTTTACGATGTCTTCGACAGCAACAAACTGCTGGAGGCCAAGCTGCTCTCGGGTAACTCCGGCTATGACATCGTCGTCCCCTCCAACATATTTATCACTAAAGAGATTAAAGCCGGCATATTCGAAGAACTCGACAAGGACAAACTGCCGAACTGGAAAAACCTGAACCCTACGCTGCTCAAATCCCTGGACGGCGTGGACCCGGGTAATAAGCACGCTTTCCCTTACCTCTGGGGTACCACCGGGATCGGCTACAACGTCGATAAAATCAAAGAAGTACTTGGAGTAGACGAAATAACCTCCTGGTCCGCCGTATTTGAACCGGAAAATATGGAGAAGCTTCAGGAGTGTGGCGTATCGATGCTCGACTCAGTGGTCGAAATCTATCCCGCCGTGCTTAACTATCTCGGCGAGAATCCCTACCCGACAGATACCGCGGGCATCGACAAAGCCGAAGCGGCCCTCAGTGCCGTGCGTCCCTACGTGCAGTACTTTCACTCATCCAAATATATCTCTGACCTGGCCAACGGTAACACCTGCGTCGCGGTGGGCTGGTCTGGCGATATTATCCAGGCGCAATCCCGTGCCAACGAGGCCGGAGCCGGCATCAATATCGAGTACGCCATTCCCGAAGAGGGAGCCCTCACCTTCTTCGACATGATGGGTATGCCGAAAGACGCTAAAAACAAGGAAGAAGCGTACGAGTTCATGAACTACATCCTGCGGGGCGATGTGATTGCCAACATCACCAACTACGTCGCCTATGCAAACCCTAACGATGCCGCCACACCGATGGTAGAGGAAGAGCTTCGCAACAACCCCGGCATCTATCCCACCGAGGAGACCAAGGAAAATCTGTACACCTATGTGGACCTGAATCACAAGGTGCTGCGCGCCATGAACCGTAGCTGGACCCGCATCACGGCCGGCCAATAATCCGGCGCTAACCAGCCGTCTTTCAAAAGGGCTCCATTGGTCACAATGGGGCCTTTTTTCGTATTTTTTATGGCTGACTGCCAGCCAGACACTGCAGCTATTCTTGCAGCCCTCCCCAAATGGCGAGGTTCAACGCCAAAATATCCCCCGGTAGGTATATGCCCCACGCCTGCGCTCTCAGTATCGTGGGTAGATGTCAGGGAAGCGATGAACAGGCCAATGGCCTTCCCTAACCGATATAGCGAACATTTGATACTGGAGAGATTGAATGAATTCAACCACCCGAGCGATCCTCAGCCCCGAGTGCACCGAAACCCAGGCAAGGGACGCGCAGCATCACCTGCACCCCTTTACCGACACCAAGGCGCTGAACGCGAAAAACGCCCGGGTCATTGAACGCGCGGAAGGGATCTACATCTGGGACAGCGAAGGCAACCGCATGATCGACGGCATGGCCGGTCTCTGGTGCGTCAACCTGGGCTATGGTCGCCCGGAGCTGGCGGAAGTCGCTGCCGAGCAGATGAACCAGCTGCCCTACTACAACACCTTCTTCCAGACCACGACCCACCCGGCCGCCAAGCTGGCTGAGCAGATCGCTGCACTGACACCTGGCGACCTGAACCACGTGTTCTTCGCCAACTCCGGTTCCGAAGCGATCGATACCGTGATCCGCATGGTACGTCGTTACTGGGAAGTGGCCGGCAAGCCCTGGCGCAAGATTCTGATCTCCCGTGAAAATGCCTACCACGGCAGCACCCTCGGTGGTGTCAGCCTCGGCGGCATGGGCGGCATGCACGCCCAGGGCACACCGATGCTGCCGGGTATCGAGCATATCCGTCAGCCCTACTGGTACGGCGAAGCCGCAGAGGGTCAGAGCGAAGAGGAGTTCGCTCTGGAGTGCGCCAAGGCGCTGGAAGACCGTATTCTGGAAGTGGGCCCGGACAACGTGGCCGCCTTCGTCGGCGAACCTATCCAGGGCGCCGGTGGCGTGATCGTGCCGCCGCCGGGTTACTGGAAAGAGATTCAGCGCATCTGCAAGAAATACGACATCCTGCTGGTTGCCGATGAGGTGATCTGTGGCTTTGGCCGCACCGGCCAGTGGTTCGGCAGCCAGACCCTCGGCATCGAACCAGACCTGATGTCCATGGCCAAGGGTCTCTCCTCCGGCTACCAGCCGATCTCCGCCGTCGCTGTGGGCGACCGTGTAGCCAACGCGCTGATCGAGGATGGCGGCGAGTTCAACCACGGCTTTACCTACTCCGGTCACCCGGTGGCCGCTGCAGTGGCGCTGGAAAACATCCGCATTCTGCGCGATGAGGGCATCGTCGAGACAGTGGGTGCCGATACCGGCCCCTACTTCCAGCAGCAGCTGCGCGAACGCGTGGGTCAACATCCGCTGGTCGGCCATATCGAAGGCACCGGTCTGGTCGCCGGCATGGCGCTGGTCAAGAGCAAGGAGCCCAAGGCGTTCTTCGGCAAGGATCAGGATGCCGGCACCGTCTGCCGCGACCACTGCTTCAGCAACGGGCTGGTGATGCGTGCCTGCGGCAACCGCATGGTGCTGTCACCGCCGCTGATCATCAGCCGCGAGCAGATCGATGAGATGATCGACCTGATCCTGGTTTGCCTCGACAAGACCGAAGCCAGCCTTAAGGAACTGGGCTGGATGTAACAGGATGTTGAAAAGCTATCTGCGTTGCTGAATGCGGCGTTAAAAACAGGCTCACAGGCATTGCATGAACGCACTTCAGTGCGGCCCCACAGGGGCGAGCGGAGCGAGTAATATGCTCATTTAGTTTACTAAACTCCGCTTTTTCGCCTGTTTTTACCCGGGCGGCGTACCGCTTGCCTCAGCTGCCTCGAAAACGCTTTTCAGCACCCTGTCCAAGACTACTCCCGTTACCGGGCTCTGGCTGCAAACATCGCCAGAGCCCACTTTCCACGGTAAGCTGATACAATCGCGCAACCCTGGATAGCAACGGATCATTCATGGCTGAATATTTCCCGGCGATAAACGTCAAGAACAGCTGGCAGAAGAACCTGGCGGTTCTGATCGACCATGTAAAATCGAACACTTTCCCCGACCTGCTGATCGAGTACCTTGCCACCCTCTGTCATTTCGACACGGCACTGACGGTCACCTACAAGAAGTCGTTTAAGCCGATCATTCTGCAGCCGCTGGATCCCGCGGAGCAGAGCCAGACGCTGATCTCCTACATCAACAACGGCTACTACCTGCTGGACCCGCTGTTCAACGCGGTGCAAAACGGCATTAGCGGCGTAGTCCGCGTGGCCGAGATCGCTCCCGACTCTTTCCAGCAGAGCGAGTTTTTCGAGAACTGCTACCAGTATTTCAATATCGTCGACGAGATCGTGCTGATTATCGATCTGAGCGATGAGGTCACCTGCACCATTTCCCTGGGCCGCCAGCCGGACCTGGGCACCATCACCCGCGGCGAACTGCGTGCACTGCAGGAGATCTACCCGGTGGTGAGCGCACTTTACCGCCAGTTCTGGAGCACCCAGTCCGGCCAGTATGTGCAGTACGAACAGTCGGACGACGCCACCAAGCAGGCGCTGAAGAGCTTCGGCAGCGGCGTGCTGACCCAGCGTGAGCGTCAGATCACCGAGCTGGTGGTGAAGGGTAACTCCTCCCAGGCGATCGCCGATCAGCTCAACATCAGCGTCGGTACGGTGAAGGTGCATCGCAAGAATATCCACGCCAAGATGCACACCTCGAACCAGTCAGAGCTGTTCAACCTGTTCCTGGATCACCTGAAATCGGTGACCTGAGATCGGTCACCGGCTGGTATTAGCTTTTGATCATGCCGTAGAGGATTAACCCGGTCACTTCGCGCACATCCTTGCGATGCGCGTCCAGGTCGTAGTCGTCACGGCTGGTCAGCCGCATCAACTGGATATGAGAGTATTCATTGAGCAGGCGCGCAGCCAGGTGCACATCCAGGTCTTCCCGCAGCATCCCTTTGACTTTCATCTTTGCCAGCACATCAGCTACGGCGTGCTGCAGGCGCTCATTGGATTTGCGGTAGCTATCCGACACCCCGCCGGTACTTTCGGATAACAACACGGGTAGCAGCTCTCGCCAGACCGATGCGGGAAAGGCTCTTATGGTCAAGTCGGAGATCGCCTGCTCAAGCCGGCATAGCGCATCCAGCGGGTCGGCATAGTCATCGATACAACCACAGGCCTCAGCAATAGCCGCATCATCGATATCTCTGAAGATCTCCAGCAATATCGCCTGCTTTGAGCCGAAATAGTTAAACACGGTGGGCGCAGTCACGCCGGCCTGCCGCGCTATCTGCTCGATGGTCGTATCCGTGTACCCCTGACTTTCAAACAATTCCACCGCTGCCCGGCGAATAGCCTGGCGCCGCATCTCCTTCTGCTGTTCCCTCAACCCGCTCACTATCTGACCTCATCTACTGGATATTCTCGCATCTTACCACTCAGCTTTATCAGAATAAAAAGTTTTACCTTGATAAAATTTTTATTGACTAAAAACTTTTACCCTAATAAAAATAAATCATTCTTTTGCTTACTCAGGAATTCAGGACGCGAGAATGGACCATCAGACATGCTCAGAAGAACAGCAGGCGATCGCCGCCCGATACGAACAGGCTCGTGCTGAAATAGCCGACTCGAAACAGCCGACGCCGATGATGAGCGGCTTTCCACCGAAGCCCTGCCAACGTGTGACCTGGGATAACTGGATGCGTCCCCCTTTCAGCCGCTGGGGGTTTCGCCATCTGAATCAGCTGCGTCCCAGCATTGAAGTACCGGCAGGCCGTGGCCCGGTCAGGGAGCTTCCTGAAGCCCCGCAAGACCTGGACAACCTCTGTTTCGAGAGTCTCTGCGGTCAGCAGATCAGCGTTGTCGAAGCGCTACAGGCAACTCAGGCCGACTCTCTTCTGGTTTTGCACCGCGGCAAAGTGGTCTACGAGCGCTACCTGGCGGGACAGAGAGCCACAGACCGCCACATTATGTTTTCGGTAACCAAATCGCTGATCGGAATCCTGGCAGAACAGCTGATTAGCGAGGGTGTACTGGATTGTGCGCTACGCACCGATCACTACCTGCCGGAGCTCGCCAGCAGTGCCTTTGGCGATGCCAGCGTGCGCCAGCTGATGGATATGGCAGTGGGCATCGAGTTCAGCGAAGAGTACGACGACCCCAGGTCAGAAAGCTCACAGTACGGCTACGCCTGCGGCTTTCAGCCTGCACCAGCCGAGTTTGCGCACTACGCCTCGCTCTACGAATACCTCCCCACATTGAGGAAGAAAGGTGAACACGGCGGCCATTTTCATTACGTCACCGCCTGCACTGAAGTGCTTGCCTGGGTCATGGAGAGAGCCTCCTCCACCACCTGCGCCGATCTTCTCACTCGTATCTGGTCACGGATGGGAGCCGAGTCCAGCGGTTACTTTATGGCGGACCCCTGGGGCCGCAGCGTCTGTGGTGCCGGCTTCAACGCCACCGCCCGGGATATGGCACGCTTCGGCCTGCTGCTGGCCGAAAACGGCTGCTGCCGCGGCGAGCAGCTTATCGATGTCGATACCATTGAGCGCATCGCCCAGGGCAGCGACCCCGCCATCTACGCCCAGGATGAGGACTTCCATGCCTGGGTCCCCGGCGCATCGTACAAAAGCCAGTGGTATGTCACCAACGATGACAGCCAGTCAATGATGGCCGGCGGTATCCACGGCCAATACCTCTTCATCGATCGCCCCTCCCAGGTGGTCATCGTCAAACAGTCCACGCTCCCCGAAGCGGTGGGACTGCTCGACCCCGATAGCGTTCGCTTACTCAAGGCCATCACCGCGCACTTGAAAAAATAACCATAACGACGGGGCCGCGTGCACGGCCCCGCCTGGCATGCCCCTCAATTTTCTTTATGAAAACCAAGGAGAACCAGAGATGAAACTTCCTATCGGACACCTGGTATCGGGCTCTATGCTGTTGCTGGCGGCAAGCGCTGCACAGGCTGGGTACAACATCGACAAAGGCAACCTATCGGCGGAGCTGAACCTGTCATTTGGCAGTGCCGCCCTGTTTAGTCGCAATCTAAACTTCGGCGGTGGCGTGATTAACCAGCGTACTGGCGAGCTGGAGGATAGAGAAAACGCCAACTGGCAGGAGTTCTTCCTCGCCCCGAGCCTGACCGGCAGCTATTCACTCGGGCCTGAACTGGACCTGCTTGCCGGCGCATCAGTCGTTGCCGCAACCACAACCGGTGATGGGGACCCCGCCGGCTTCACCTACAGCTCTGATAGTGATGTGGCTACGGAACAGCTCTACCTGGGCTTTGAATCGAACGGCTGGCGGTTTACCGCCGGTGATCAGGACTTCATGATCGGTAACGGCTTTATCGTTATGGACGGCAACCTGGATCAGTTCGAAGATGCCGCCTTCTGGCTGGCTCCACGCCACGCGTTCAAAGACTCGGCAGTACTGAGCTACACGGCAGATAGTTACGGCGTACAGGGCTTTTCTCTCAAGACCGACGGTGACCTTGGCGGTTACAGGATGAACGGCGCCAACCTGGATTATTACCTGGGCGAGTACAGCATGATCGGCGCCATGGGGCTGGGTATCGAGTCAAACAATGACGATATCACCGTCGATGGCATGGAGGTTTACAGTCTGCGCGGTATCGGTCTGGCCCTGCCCTCGCTACCCGAACTGGTTGTCTCCGGTGAGTATGCCATCCAGACCGGCAGCGGCGATGGCATGGATTACGATGCATCCGCCTGGTACGCCCAGGCCGAATACACCTTTTCCGGCTTTGATACCAACCCGCGTATCGGTTACCGCCACTCCTACTTTTCCGGTGACAACGATCTGGGTGACAACACCCAGAAAACCTGGAACTCGCTGGCAAAAGGCTATATCGACTGGGATACCTGGGTGATCGGTGAAGTGACTGGCAACTACCTGTTCAACAACAGCAACCAGGTGATCAATGAGGTCTGGGTGAAAGTGGATCTCAAGCCGAACCTGACGATCGGTGCCATCCATCATGACTTCAAGCTGGATGAGAAAAACATCTACGGAGCACCTGTCAGCAGCGACGACTTCGGCAAGGAAAATATGCTGTTCATGGATTGGTACCCCAGTGAAAATATCGCCACCTCCGTCGCCTACAGCCGGGTGAGCCCGGGCGATGCCGCCAAGGAGTTCTTCGGCGATGACGACTTTTCCGTGTTCGAACTCTACTTTGCTTACAACTTCTGAGCCGGCGTCTGCCTGTTTATACCGGAGAATTACAATGAAAACCCAACTCACCAAAGCGACGCTGCTATTAACCGCCTCCATGTTGACCGGTGCAGTTCAGGCCGAAGAAAGCCAGTCCGTCGTGCGCATCTATAACTGGATAGAGTATCTGCCACAACAGATTCTGGATGACTTCGAGAAAGAGACCGGCATCCATCCTATCTATGATGTTTTCGATAGCCCGCAGATGCTGGAATCCAAACTGCTCTCCGGAAACTCTGGCTATGACGTGGCGTTTCCCAGCAGCACCTCACTGCAGCGCTATATCAATGCGAAGGCAATACAGTCGCTGGATAAGTCACTTCTGGACAACAGCAACCACCTGGACGCCGATGTCATGCAGTCTCTGGAGAACAACGACCCAGGTAACGACTACGCAATTCCGTACATGTGGGGCACCACACTGATCGGCTACAACCGAGACGCCATTGCAAAAGCGCTGGGTCCGGATGTGGATATGGACACCTGGGATATTATTTTCAAAGAGGAAAACATCAGCAAACTCAAAGAGTGCGGCGTTGGCCTGCTGGATGCCCCGGATGAAATCATGCCGATCGCGCTGAATTACCTGGGGCTGCCATCCCACTCCACAGAGAAAGGTGATTACGCCCAGGCCAGGGATCTGCTGCTCAGCATCCGCCCCTATGTGAAGTACTTCAACTCGGCACGCTACGGTATGGACCTGGCCAACGGAAATCTATGTCTGGCGGTCGGCTGGTCCGGTGGCATGGCGCTGGCCAACAAGATTGCTCGTGCATCCAACAACGGTATCGATGTACAGATGTCACTGCCCAGGGAGGGTGTGCCTTTCTGGTCAGATGTGATGGTTATTCCCAGCAATGCGCCCCATCTGGATGAAGCACACCAGTTTATCAACTACATGCTGCGTCCCGACGTGATCGCCCGCGCCAGCAACGCGACCGGATACCCTAACGCCAATAAAGATGCGACTGACCTGGTGATGGAGGCGATCCGCAACGATCCCCATATGTACATCCCGAAAGAGCAACAGGATCTGCTGTTCCCGCTGGAGGATGTGTCGATCAAAACCGGCCGTATACGGACTCGAGCCTGGAGTTCAGTACTCTCAGGTGACTAACCCACTGCGTTAGCTGAGTTAGCCGTTTTTCCAGAGCTCCCCCTCTTCTGGAAGCCGTCGGGTTTTGGTCCGGCGGCCTTTTTGTTTTCAGGCGAAGGCCTCTACCCTGTTTGCTGGGAGAGCTCAGACGACCAGATCAGATAACGGTTCTTGCCCGCTCTTTTGGCCGCATACATCGCCCTGTCCGCCCGCTGCTGCAGGGTTTCAAAATCACGGCAGCCCGCCTCGGAGAGCGCCACACCAATGCTGGCGGAAACCCACTGAGTCTTATCCAGCCCCTCCACGGTCATATTCATCGACTCTATAAGGCGGTCGAGCATACCGGTGACATCATTCAGGGAGCGGAGCTGGGGCATCAACAGCACGAACTCATCGCCCCCTGTGCGGGCCGCCACATCGCCACCACGTATGTAGCGCCGAAACAGCTCTGCCAGTTCGATCAGCAGCCTGTCGCCCCGCTGATGACCGAAGCTGTCATTGACCTCCTTGAAGTTATCCAGATCGATAACACAGACCGCGCTGAAGCTATCGCTGCGCGCTTCCAGGGCAAACACTTCGGCAGCCCTCTCTTCAATGCGCCGCCGGTTCGCAAGCCCGGTGAGTGGATCGCTGTTGGCCAGTTGTGACAGTTTGCTGTTCGCCGCCAGCAGCTCAGAGGACTGGCGGAAGCTACGCCCCAGCGCAACGATGATCACCAGCGTCAGCAACAGCACCAGCGATGACACCAGTGCCGGCACCGCACTGGACGAGGGCTCATTATCAAAGGCGATATCGATCTGCCACTGTCGCTCCCCCAGCACCAACGGATAGCTGTATTCCGGCCCGGACGGCCAGGACTGCTCGCTACGCGGATAGATCTGGAAGGGTGACTCACCGCTTAGATCCAGCAAACGCATGTGATAGGGCTGGGAGCGATTCGGCTCCAACCGCTCGGTCAGGGAAATCTCGGGCCGAAGCAGCAACATCAGGAAGCCGCGTAACTCTCGCTCACCATCACCGCGAGTCTGCGTCTCCACCGGCTGAAACAAGGCGACACCCAGGGGGCCATTTTCATCCTGCACGATAGGAAAGGCATACGAGGTGTAAGACTTGCCCTGCCGGGCCATTTCGACCGGGCCGTGCTTGCCGTTGAAACGGGGCACTATATCCAGCCCAAAGGCGGCACGATTGCGCTCCATCGGTTCGCTGTAGGTGACCGGAAAATAGAAAGGCCGACCGGCGGCGACCACCGGCGAGAGTGCAGGCAGGTCAAGCTCAAATATGCCCAGCGGTGCCAGGCCCCTGGCAGCCAACGACCTCTCGTAGGACTCTCGCGCATCCGCGGTAATCAGTGGCGCCCAATGCACCGCGTAAACATCGCGCCGTTCGGGCAAAAGAATGCTGGCAAACTTTCTGAATTCCGCAGCGGACACATAGTCGGACGCGGCAAAGTGCGCGGCAAAGGCTTCCAGCACATGTTCCGCATCGCTGAGCAGATCCTGAGCGCGGAAAGCCTGCACCTGGGCCAGCTCATTCAGGGTTTCATCCGCCCGGTTCTGCTCCAGCAGTCGTGAAACGCTGTGCGCTTGCCAGGCACCAATGCCTCCCGCCGCCGCGATAAATAGCAGTAACGCTAGATGATAGATGGAGTAACGATAGCGCACCTGGATATCCGTCCCTCTGCCGCGGCAGGAGCCCTGTTAGCAATCAGTGATAACAGATAGCGACATTACAGACTTAAATCTTAGCAGATGCAAAGCGCCGGCTAGCCAGAGTCTCTGCGTCGGACATAAAAAACGCCCACCCGGTTACCCGGGCGGGCGCTTTCGTCAGAAGCGAAAAGCTTAGATGCTGATCCAGACCGACTTGAGTTCGGTGTATTTCTCCAGCGAGTGCAGCGACTTGTCGCGGCCGTTGCCCGAGCCTTTGACACCGCCGAACGGCATGGTGGTATCGCCTTCGCCCCAGGTGTTAACCCAAACCATACCGCTTTCGATCTCGCGGCTGACGCGGTGAGCGCGGGACAGGTTATCGGTCCAGATGGACGCACCCAGGCCATAGACGCAGTCGTTGGCCATGGCGATCACTTCCTCTTCGGTATCGAAACCGGCCACCGCAAGCACCGGGCCGAAGATCTCTTCGCGCACGCAGGTCATATCGGCATGGGTATCGGTGATGATCGTTGGCTGGGAGAAGAAGCCTTTCTCAGCACTCTCGGTGATGCCACCCAGCTCTACCTTACCGCCCTCTTCGAGAGCGCCAGCAATGTAACGGTTAACGGTTTCCAGCTGCGCCTTGTCCACCATCGGGCCCATTTTCACTTCAGGGTCCAGCGGGTTGCCCGGCTTGTATTCCGCGGCATAGCGCTTCAGTGCCGCCATGAACTGCTCGCGGATACCGTTCTGCACATACAGGCGCGAGCCGGCGATGCAGACCTCGCCCTGGTTGGTGAAGATAGCGATGGCTGCGCCCTGAGCAGCCGCTTCAATATCGCCGCAGTCATCGAACACGATTAGCGGCGACTTGCCGCCCGCTTCGATCCAGACCCGCTTGAGATTGGACTGACCGGCGTACTGCATCAGCATGCCCGCCACACGGGTGGAGCCAGTAAAGGCCAGAGAGTCCACATCCATATGCAGCGCCAGCGCCTTACCGGCGGTGTGGCCAAAGCCCGGCACCACGTTCAGTACGCCATCCGGCAGGCCCGCCTCTTTTGCAAGCTCGGCAAAACGCAGGCAGCTCAGGGAGGCCTTTTCCGACGGTTTGAGTACCACGGAGTTACCGGCGGCCAGTGCCGGTGCCAGCTTCCACATCGCCATCATCAGCGGGTAGTTCCACGGTGTGATCGCCCCGATAACACCGATAGGATGGCGGGTGATCAGGCCGAGCGTAGTAGGTTTGGTCGGCGCGATTTCACCGTAGATCTTGTCGATGCACTCTGCGCTCCAGCGCAGGCAGTCGATGGAGTCAGGCACATCTATGCCGATCATCTCGGTGATGCCCTTGCCCATATCCAGGGTATCGAGCAGCGCGAACTCATCGAAATGCTCCTGCATCAGATCCGCCAGTTTCAGCAGGATGCGCTTGCGCTCCGCCGGTGCCGCACGGGACCAGTCGCCCGCCTTGAAGGCATTGCGGGCGGCTTTCACCGCGGCATCGATATCGGCCGTATCGCAGCTGGCCAGATCGGTCAGCAGCTCTTCGGTGGTCGGGTTGATCGCCGGGAAGGTTTCACCGCTCGCTGCCGGGCGAAACTCGCCGTTAATCCATGCCTGGTGACGAAACTCGATTTTCTCGGACAGGGCTGTCCACTCAGCCAGCGTATGCATGGTGTCTCCTTTTAAACGGTACTAGTAACTGTACTAACGATAGGTAGAGAGTAGGCCTCCTGAAGGGCGAAGCCAATACACCCCAGGGGGTAGATTAATCGGCCTCGAGCAATCCCCGGGTATAGAGAATATGATCCCGGGCCACACGGCGGGCGGTCTCCGCATCCCGCGCCTGAATCGCGCGGTGAATATCGGCATGCTGGCCGCGGATTCCCTCGGGATAGCGGCCGAATTTTTTCAGCGTGCGTGAAAGCACACCATAGATCGCGTTGAAGTAGCGCTCGTAAAAGATCTGGCTGAAGGAGACCAGCAGCAGATGGTGGCTGTAGCGGGCAATCTGAGTGTGAAACTGCAGGTCCGCCTTGGCTCTGGCCAGGGTGGTTTCTCGCTGTCCACGCTCATAAAGCCGGGCATACTCTTCGGCCAGCAGTGCCAGTTCCTCATCGCTGGCCCGAGTGGAGCAATACCAGGCGCACTCGCCCTCCAGAAACGCCCGCACCTCCAATACCTGTAACTGAAACGCCAGATCATCACCCAGTCCTTCCAGCGGCAGACTCAGGTGCGGCTCCACCAGGTTGGCGACGCGGTTGGCCCGGCCCTGGGAAACATCTACGAAACCGACCGCCTGCAAGCGGGTAGTAGCCTTTCGCACCATCTCCCGCGACAGGCCCTGCCCTGCAGCCAGCCTTCGCTCTGACGGCAGCCGTTCGCCCGGCGCCAGCTGGGTACTGGCGATCATGCCGAGCAGTTGCTCGTAGAGTTCGTCGCTGCGTGTGGCTCTTTTGGTTTTTTTAACTGTGGACAAAACACCCTCGCGCTAAACTGAGCATTGCCGCTTGGTCAGACCAGTTTGCAGGATAACATTTCCAACCGCTGCCGCCTCACCTATCTTTCTCTGCAAGCTTTCAAATAAAGCGCGTGTACCCCAAACAACACGTCTAATAACAGCTAATAAGAGAAAACCTGTCATGGCATCATCCCGTTCCCGGGTCGGCCTTTTCGTAACCTGTCTGGCCGATATGTTCCGCCCCGAAGTCGCCTTCGCCAGCGTCAAACTGCTGGAGATGGCCGGTTTCGACGTTGAGGTTCCCGAACGCCAAACCTGCTGCGGCCAACCGGCATTCAACTCCGGTGATCGCCACGACAGCGCGGCGATTGCGCGCCAGACCATCGAGGCGTTCGATGGCTTTGAATATGTGGTCGGCCCCTCCGGTTCCTGCATCGGCATGCTGCACCACTACCCGGAGCTGTTCGCTGAGGGCGATCCCTGGCACCAGCGTGCCCTGGATCTCAAGTCACGCGCCTTCGAGATCACCAGCTTCCTGGCGCAGCATCTCGATACGGACAAGCTATCCAGCTCTTTTAGCGGCAAAGTGACCTATCACGATTCCTGCTCTGGCCTGCGCGAGCTCGGCATCAAACGCCAGCCCCGCGAACTGCTGTCGAAGATCCCCGGCGTGCAGATCTGCGAGATGGAAGAGTCAGAAACCTGCTGCGGCTTCGGTGGCACCTTCTGCGTCAAATACCCGGATATCTCCAACCGCATGGTCGGCAACAAGAGCGAGAACATCCGTGCCACCGGCGCCGACACCCTGCTCGCCGGCGACCTGGGCTGCCTGCTGAATATGGCCGGCAAGCTCAAGCGTGAAGGAGTGAATGTCCAGGCCCGCCACGTGGTCGAGATACTGGCTGATATGGCCAACACTCCAGCCATTGGGGAAGCGGCCATCGGCGAAGCAGAGAAGAGGAGCTGAGCCATGCAGATTAAAAGCCCCGAGTTCAAACAGAACGCCCGCATCGCGCTGGAAGATGTCAACCTGCAGCGCGCACTGGGTAACCTGAAGGCTGGTTTCCCGCAGAAACGCGCTGCTGCCGTCGCCCGCCTGCCGGAGTTCGACCAGCTGCGCGATGAAGCCCGCGACCTGAAAAATCATATTCTCGAGCATCTGGACCTCTATCTGGAGGAGTTCGAGAAAAACGTGGTCGCCAACGGCGGCACCGTTCACTGGTGCCGCACCGCCGAGGATGCACGCAAAACCATCCTTGAGATCTGCCAGGATCAGGATGCGAAAACGGTCACCAAGGGTAAGTCCATGGTCACCGAAGAGATCGACCTGAACGACTACCTGGAAAAGAACGGCGTCACCCCGGTGGAAACCGATCTCGGCGAATACATCCTGCAGCTGCGCGAGGATCACCCCAGCCATATCATTGCGCCGGCGATCCACCTCAATATCGAGGATGTGGCGGATGCCTTCCACGAGCATCACAAGCGGCCGAAAAGCAACGACCCGGCCCACCTGATGCGCGAAGCGCGGGAGATGCTGCGCAAGCACTTCGTCGCCGCCGACGTGGGTATCACCGGCGCCAACTTTCTGGTGGCGGAGACCGGTTCCACCATCATCTGCACCAACGAGGGTAACGGCGATCTGACCCAGACGCTGCCGAAGACCCATATCGTCGTCTCCTCCATCGAGAAGGTGGTGCCGACCCTGGAGGATATGACCCTGTTCCTGCGCCTGCTGGCACGTTCCGCCACCGGCCAGGAGTTCACCGTCTACAACACCCTGTCATCCGGGCCGCGTCGCCCCGGCGATCAGGACGGCCCGGAAAACTTCCATGTGGTGCTGGTGGATAACGGCCGCAGCGATATGGTCGGTTCGGAGTTTCAGGAGATGCTGCGCTGCATCCGCTGCTCCGCCTGCATGAACCACTGCCCGGTATACGGCGCCGTGGGTGGCCACAGTTATGGCTGGGTCTACCCCGGCCCCATGGGATCGGTACTGACGCCGCAGATGGTGGGCATCGAAAACGCAGGCCTCTTGCCCAACGCATCCACCTTCTGCGGCAAGTGCGAAGAGGTGTGCCCGGTGCGTATTCCACTGCCCAAGCTGATGCGTCACTGGCGCGACAAGGAGTACGAGAAACACCTGAGCCCCACCAGTGTGCGCAGCGGGCTTTCAGTGTGGAGTTTCTTCGCCACAAGGCCCAAGCTCTATCGCCTGTTCGCCTCTGTAGGTAACCGCTTCCTGCGCCTCAAGGCCGGCAAAAAAGGACGTACCAGCAAGCTGCCGCTGGCCAGCGCCTGGACCGATCACCGTGATATGCCGGCACCGAGCGGCAAAACCTTCATGCAGCAGTGGAAGGAGCAGAACCGATGAGCAAGGCCGATATTTTCAACCGTATCCGCGGCGGGCTGCATGTACCCAGCGATGACTCGGCACGGCGTGCTGCGGTTCAGGCACGGCTCGATGCCCGCAAGCGCAACCTGATTCCGCAGCGAGCGCAGCTACCGGCTGACGAACTGCTGCGACTGTTTATCGATATGGCTGATGAAGCGGCGGCGGAGTTGATCGAGCTGCATAGCGCAGCGGAGCTGGCGGGCGCCATCGAGAACTGGGCACAGGAGAACGGCATCGCCCACCTGGTCACCGCCAGCGATGAGCAGATCAACAACCTGGAATGGTCCGGCAACGGTACCCTGGTGCGCGAAGAGCGAGTAGCCCAGGTAGGCGATGAGGCGAGTCTCACCAGCGCCTTCTGCGGTATCGCCGAGACCGGTACCCTGATGCTCTATTCCGGCGAAGAGAGCCCCACCACGCTGAACTTCCTGCCCGATACCCATCTGGTCGTGCTGCGCGCCAGCACCATCGTCGGCCCCTACGAGGATGCCTGGCAGATGCTGCGACAGGCCACAGGCGGCAGCATGCCGCGCACGGTCAACCTGATCACCGGCCCCTCACGCAGCGCCGATATCGAACAGAAACTGCAGATGGGCGCCCACGGCCCACGCCGCCTGGTGATCTTTCTGCTACACGGCGAGTAATTTCACCGACACTTGATCTCCTAACCTCTCAGCGCCCCCATTGGGGCGCTACTCTTTGCGGCTATTGACCCCGCGCCCTGCTGGCATTAAGAGTAACCAATCCTTTCTATTGGGCCTCGCACGGCATGGAATTTATCAGGCAGCGTATCGAGCAACAGGTTTTCAGCATCACCGGGCTTGCCCTTAACCAGATCGACTACGAAAATCCGAAAGGCGACCCCGGCCTGTTTGGCCCCGGCAGCGTCTGCTGGACCGTCCATGCGGACTTTCCCTCCATGCTCTGCGGCGGCATTGGCGCACTGATGCTACAGATGCTGCACCCGCTGGCCCTGGCCGGTGTCTGGGATCACTCCACCTTTCGCGAAGATATGATCGGCCGCCTGCGCCGCACCAGCCAGTTTATCGCCGGCACCACCTTTGCCGCGCAGAAAGACGCCGAATGGCTGATCGATCTTGTGCGTGAGATTCATGGCAAAGTGACCGGTGTCGCGCCGGACGGTCGTCCCTACTCCGCCAATGATCCGGAACTGCTGACCTGGGTGCATGTGGCCGAGGTGCGGAGCTTTATGGCGGGTTACCTGCGCTATGGCGACCCAACGCTGAGCCTTGCCGAGCAGGATCGTTATTTCGACGAAGTGGCGCTGATTGCCGAGGCGCTGGGGGCGCAAAATGTCCCCCGCACGCGGCAGGATATCGAAGCCTATATCGAAAGGATGCGGCCGGAGCTCTGTTTCAATGAACGCACCGCCGAGGTATTGCGGCTACTGCTGACGGCACCGACACCGAACGCAGTCACCAAACCTGTGGGTTACATGATGGCGCGAGCCGGGGTGGATCTGCTGCCGGATTGGGGGCTGGAGATGGCGGGTATCAAGCTCAGTCCGCTGCGACGCAAGGCGATCCAGTCAGGCATGCACCTGCTTGCACCCTCCTTGCGCTGGGCACTGCGCAACGGTGTATCCGCAAGGGCGAAGCGGCGCATGGGTTCGGCCTAGCCAGACTTACTCCGTCAGCCCTCTTCTGCGAGACGGCTTTGCTGTGGAAGAGACCCGGCGCCAGACTGACGCCGGGGTATTCATTAGCGGGCGATCAGTTTTGCTCCGGCCACTCCGCGATGACCAGGCCATTCTCAGCCACGTAGCGCTCCCACTCCTGCTTCATCTCGGCAAGTTTGTCGGGGTTCGCGTCGGCCAGGTTAGTGGTTTCACCGGGATCACTGGCAATATTGAACAGCTGCCAGCCATCTGTTTTGACAGGTCCCTTCTTAACCCACACCAGCTTCCAGTCACCCTTGCGCAGCGCCTGTTTCTCGTCGATTTCAACACCCACCGCATAGTCGCTGTAGTGCACCGCCTCGGCTTCGCCCCTGATCATCGGCATCAGTGACTTACCCTTGTGCGGATAGATCTTGATGCCGTTGTAGGTCGCCGGATGCTCGGCACCGGCCACATCAAGGAATGTCGGCGCCAGGTCCATCACCGTGGTCAGCGCCGTGGTGTTCACCTTGCCCATCACGCCACCGGGGTATTTCACGATCAGCGGCGAGCGGATACCGCCTTCGGTGACGGTGCCCTTGAAGTCGCGGAAGGGTCCCGCACTGGCCTGCGCCCACTCCTGGTAAGCCGCGAACGAGTTCGGCCGGCCCAGGTTCTCCAGGCTCAGGTCGTAGGTCGCCTTCCAGTCAGCGGCTACCTGCTCACCGTAGCGTTTCCAGATGTTGATGGGATTGCCGCCCTCCGGTCCGTTATCGGACATAAACACAAACAGGGTGTTGTCGTACTCGCCGATCTCTTTCAGATGTTGCAGCAGGCGACCGATATTGAAATCCATGTTCGCCACCATCGCCGCATAAATTTCCATTTTGCGGCTTGATACGGCTTTCTGCTCGTCGGACAGAGAGTCCCAGGCGTTATGAATTTTCAGTGGTGTAAAGGCATAAGGAGCGGCATCTTCGGGGAAGAGACCAAGCGCTTTGGCCCGCTCGCTGCGCTCTTGTGCCAGCGCCTCAAAACCCTGGTCGTAGCGCCCCTTGTACTTGTCGATCCAGCTGTCCGGTGCCTGCAAGGGCCAGTGCGGGGCGGTGTAGGCTACGTAGGCGAAAAACGGCTTGTCCTCTTTGCTATCGCCGTTTCTATCCGCGTCGATATACTCGATCACCTTGTCGGTATAGAAGTCGGTAGAGAAAAAGTCCTTCGGCAGTGACTCGACTTCTTTGCCGTTGTCCCGGTAGGGCGCGATAGGCTTCTCCGGGGTGTAGCCCTTCTGGGTGCCGAAATGACTCGCCCCCCCCTGAAGCAGAACAAACGACTGTTCAAAACCTCGGTTGTGAGGCATGTGCGGCTCATCCAGCCCCAGGTGCCATTTGCCGACCATGTAAGTGTTGTAGCCGACGTTTTTCAGGGTTTCCGAGATCGGCATCACATCGTCTCGCAGGTAGCCGACATAGCCTGGCTGCCCCTGCTGATTCGGTGCCTTTTTCCACTCGGCCATCTGCCCCATGCCCGCCAGATGGCTATCGGTGCCGGAGAGCATCATCGAGCGTGTCGGCGAACACTGCGGCGTCACCTGAAAGTCCGAAATCAACAGCCCCTGCTGGGCCATCTGATCCAGATTCGGTGTATCGATTTCACCGCCGGTCACCCCGAGATCGGTATATCCCATATCGTCTGCAACGATCAAAACGATATTGGGGCGTTCAGCCAAAGCCAATGGAGCAAAAGCCAAGCCTCCGATCAATGCGCCGAGAACCGTGCTGGAACGGGCTTTAGCCCTGTACTTGCCAGTTAGAAAAGCCATTTTTGACCCTTTTTATTGTCTGTATTTATTATTTTGTTTGGGTATCGAGCCCATTTACGTAGATACCCTCAGTGCACAGGGTGATTGCCGGTTGGCTTGTGCCCTGTTGCAGTGATGTAGTCACCCGCCCGTACCGATGCGATTTCGCGGTTTGAGGTTAATTCGTGGCAGGTCAGTTTGAGTCTAACGCTGCACTCACGCTGTGAAGAACAGATTCCGGGCAGGCGTACCACCTGGTGGCACAACGTGCAAAAAGACCTCATAGAGACACTTTAGCCGTTAAGACAAGAGTGCATCGCCATCTCTGCTGGTGCTGTAGATTCATTGACGATGTGAGGAGGCTTAACGAGTCGCGCCGAAAGCACCAGCCAAACATGCTGAAAGCCCCCTCTCCTGGCTAGAGTGCAGGGCTCGCAGTATTTGTTGAATCGCTCTATAGTAGATGATAATAATTATCAAAACCGGTCCAGAGTTAGGTCTACCCCCTCTAAATACCTGCCTGGCATCGCCTGATTTCAATACGCCAATTCGATCAGGCACTGATGACCATCTGTACAAGACTTGTTCGTAACGTTCATTATCAACGTGTTGGTGGCCTATGCTTTTTTCAACCGCTCGCAAGACCAGCCAGTCGCAACAGCACCTTGCACAGCTCGAACTCTCCTGCGGAGAACTCACCAATATCCTTAACGCGGTCAAGGCGTCGGTAGCCTACATAGCGTTCAGCCCGGACGGGCTGATAGTCGACTGCAACGAGCTTTTTCTAGACGTCACCCGATACGATCGAGCTGATGTTCTTGGCAAGCACCATCGCATTTTTGCGATGCAGGCTACTCAGGCACCCAGGAGTATGCGCAGTTCTGGCGCGACCGCGCCGCAGGCATACCGCTGCGGGGAACCTTCAAGCGTCTGAACCGGCTTGGCCAGCGCATCTATATCGAGGCGACCTATATCCCGGTGAAAAATGCCGAGGGCGAGGTCACCCAGGTGATCAAGCTCGGCAACGATGTAACCGAACTGACTATACATGCCAATGACCGCGATTCCATCTACTGCGCTATAGACCGCTCCCAGGCGATCATCGAGTTCACACCGGACGGCACCATACTCGACGCCAACGAAAACTTTCTCGGCGTGATGGGATATACGCTGGAGCAGATTGCCGGCAAACATCACCGGATGTTCTGCCGCGACGAGTTTTACCGTGATCACCCCCACTTCTGGCGCGAGCTGGCCCAGGGGGAATTCCGCAGCGGCAAGTACGAACGCCTGAACGCAGAGGGAAAATCGATCTGGCTGGAGGCCTCCTACAACCCGGTCTTCGATGAAAACCAGCAGGTTGTTAAGATCATTAAGGTCGCGGCAGATATCTCCGAGCGAGTACGTCAGGAGGAGGAAAATATCACCTTTGCGGCTACCATCTCCGAAGAGACCTCGCAGATCACCCAGATCGCCCAGCAGACACTATCGGAAGCAGTGACAACCTCGGACAAGGTCACCCAGCGGGTCGGCAGCGTCGCCGGTGTGATCGAGGAGCTAAGCAGCAATGCCGACTCTATCCATCAGATGGCCATAGCGATCGAAGAGATCGCTGCACAGACCAACCTGCTCGCACTCAATGCGGCCATTGAAGCGGCTCGGGCAGGCGACGCCGGGCGCGGTTTTTCTGTCGTTGCCGATGAGGTTCGTAATCTTGCCCAGCGCAGCCAGCAGACCACCGACCGGATCAAGACGATCGTTTCCACCAACGCCAGCCTGATGGGCAGCATTGTCGGTCAGATCGACACAGTGAAAGAGAGCCTGGAAAACGAGATCGCCAAGATTGCGCTGGTCAGCGACGGTATGCAGGAGATAGAGCACGCGGTGACACGTCTGTCGGAGCATATCTCAGGCATGACCGACCAGACCGGCATGGAACGCGTCTGAGCGCTGCAACCCTCTAAAGCCCCTGTCACAGACAAAAAATCCCGGCACTCAGACCGGGATTTTGGTTTCTACTTCGGGACCAGGTATTAAGCTTCGCTAGCCTTCAACTCGCGCTGTTTTTTCGCCTTGCGATAGCGCTGGTAGAGGGGCAAGCCGATAGACAGAGCTGACAGAATCAGGAAGGTCAGGCTGATCGGGCGGCTGAAGAACACCGTCCAGTCGCCTTCAAACATGGTCATGCCGCGACGGAAGTTCGACTCCACCATGTAACCCAGGATCATCCCCAGCACCACCGGCGCCGCGCTGAATCCAAAGCGGTTGAGGAAATAACCGAACACACCGAAGAACAGCAGAATCCAGGCGGAGCTGAGCGTACCGCTGATACCGTAGGAACCCAGGATGCACATAACCATGATGAACGGCATCAGGTAGGAGCGCGGAATCTGCAGCACCCGCACGAACAGCTTGATGCCGATCGACTGGAAGCTGAACATGAAGATGTTGGCAATGAGGAAGGCGATGATAATGCCGTAGGCGATATTGCTCTGTTCCTGAAACAGCATCGGACCAGGCTGCAGGCCCTGAATCAGCAGGCCACCCATCAGGATCGCCGCGGAAGCATCACCGGGGATACCCAGGGTCATCATCGGAATCAGCGCACCGCCGGTCATACCGTTGTTGGCGGACTCACAGGCCACCACACCTTCCGGTGTGCCCTTGCCGAATTTCTCCGGAGTCTTGGACATCCGCTTGGCCTGGTCATAGGCCAGGAACGAGGCGATGCTACCGCCAGCACCCGGGATCGCACCCACGATGGAGCCGATCAACGAGCTACTGAGCCACACCTTCCACTTGCTCAGGGTTTCACGCACACGCGGATAGGCGTTGGAGATACGTACCTTTTTCTCGGCATTCAGCGTCGCGTCGTCCGAGGTCACATCACGGATAATCTGCGACAGCGCGAACAGACCGATCAGCGCCGGCATGAAATCCACACCGCCGATCAGCTCGGGGATACCTGCGGTCAGGCGCACCATACCGGTGAGGGAGTCGATACCGATCAGCGAGATCAGTACACCGATCAGGCCTGCGACCAGCCCCTTGATAATGGAATCGCCGGATACGGACGCGATAATCGTCAGACCGAACAGGCCCAGAGCGAAGTACTCGATGGCGCTGAACTTCAACGCTACATCCGCCACGATCGGTGACATGAAGGCAAATACGGCAACGCTGATCAGGCCACCGATAAAGGAGGATACGATACACAGCCCCAGAGCCCGGCCCGGCTCACCGTTGCGCGCCATGGGGAAGGCATCAAGGGTGGTCGCCACCGAGGAGGGTGTACCGGGGATATTCAGCAGCGCGGCGGGAATCGAGCCGCCTGAAATAGCACCGCAATACACGCCCAGCAGCATACCGATACCGGTAACCGGCTCCATGCCGAAGGTCAGCGGCAGCAGCAACGCAATACCCATGGTGGCGGTCAGGCCCGGCAGCGAGCCGAAGACCAGACCCAGCAGGGTACCGAAAGCGATGGCGAGGAAAATCTGATAGTTGAAAAACAACCCTGCCGCATCGGCGAAGTTAGCGAGCATACAACAACTCCTCTATGCCGCTCAGGGCAATGACAGCTCAAATATGACCGCGAACACCAGGTAGATAAAACCTGAAGACACCGCGGAAAAAAGCGCAGACGCCAGAATCGAACGCAGACCCGGGTTTGCCCCGCTGATGAACTTATCCACCAGCAAACGGAACCCAAACAGGAACACCAGCGTACTGATCAGGAAGCCCACATGGGTCAGCAGCAGGATATACCCGGCGATGGCCGCCAGCGTAATCACCAGAGCAAACGCCTCTTTCAGGCCGATCGGCTGGCTCTCACCCTCCTCGCCCGAAAAGAGATCCTTAATCAGCAGATAGCCGGTCAACAGGATGATCAGGAGACTGATCCAGAACGGCAAAAATCCCGCGCCGGGATCCCCCTTTACGCCCATCCCGGTGGGGATAGCCTGAGCCATGCTGAGAAAATAGCCTGCCGCCACGATCAACAGCAGATAGAAAATCTGCTGCTCTTTGAGTCTTAACATATCTGCATCCAACCCGTTAAAAACCGGGCCCGGCCATCTGGCCGGGCCTCTCTGTTACTGCTTGAGTTCCTGTGCAGTTTCAATGAACTCCTTGGCCAGGCCCTGCATACGCTGGTCCAGCTCTTCGCCCGGTGCCACGTAATCGATGGTCGCGCCCTGGGCTTCGATCGCCTTGACGAAGGCAGGATCACTGGTAGCTGCTTTCAGCGCTTCGCCCCAGGCTTCCTTCACTTCATCACTGACGCCCGCCGGTGCTGCAACGCCACGCCAGTTGGTCAGCAGTAGCTCACCGCCCTCCTCTTTCAGGGTCGGTACATCCGGATACTCTTCCATGCGCTTCTCACCCAGAGACAGGAGCGGACGCAGCTTACCGGACTCAAGACCGGAAGCCAGGTCACCCAGGTTCAGCATCAGCGCATCGATATGACCACCCATGGCGGCAACGACCGCTTTAGAGGAGCCATCGTGCGGAATCTGCTTCACTTCGTAACCGACGTTACGCGCCAGGATGGCGCTGGCCACATGGGTGGAACCGCCGTAGCCGGAGAAGCCAAACTTCACCTTACCCGGGTTCGCTTTCATATCCTCAACCAGCTCATCCCAGGTCTGCCAGGGACCATCGGCACGCACGGCGACCACGTAGTCTTCGGTCAGCACGTTACCGAGGTAATCGAAACCGGTGGATTTGTAGGTGGCATTACCCATGCCTTCGGTAGCGAAGATCACGTTATTGGGGATGGTCACCGTGTAACCGTCCGCCTTGGCGGTAGCTACCTTGGTGAAGCCCAGGATACCGCCGCCACCGGGGATGTTATTCACCACGATGGTCTGTCCCAGGGATTTCTCCAGCGCCGGCTGCAGCGCACGCGCCAGAACGTCGGTACCGCCGCCAGCGTTATAAGGAATCACCATGGTGATCGGCTTGGTGGGGTATTCGGCCAGTGCCATTCCGGAGGTCAATGCACTCGCCAGAAGAACGGATGCTGTAATCGCTTTTTTCATGGTCCTTCCTTTTTATTCTTGCGGGGTTTAGTTATTCGCTTATCTGCTTTTCGCTTTACGGACCGCCCTGTCGCGGCCCGTCACTCGATCAGGGACCGTATCAATACGGCCCTTTGGTTGCTTCAGGCGCCTCTCCCAGTCCGAATTCAGCCGCCCGAGCCCGGGTGGCCTGCATCATCAGGGTGACATCCAGCCCTACGGCCACGAAGGTGGCTCCCAGCTCCAGGAACCGACGCGCCTGAGCCGCGTCGCCTGTCAGTGTTCCAGCAGCCTTGCCGGATGCGACGATCGTTTTGATCGCCTTTTCAATAGCGGCCTGCACATCCGGATGACCGGGGTTGCCCAGGTGTCCCATGGACGCCGCCAGATCGGCGGGACCGATAAAGACACCATCGACGCCGTCCACGGCGCAGATCGCTTCGAGATTTTCCAGTGCGGTTACGGTCTCGGCCTGAACCAGCAGACAGACCTCGTCATTGGCCTGGTGCACATAGTTCTTGATGCCGTTCCAGCGAGACGCACGCGCCACGGCGGCGCCAACACCGCGAATCCCCTCTGGCGGGTAACGGGTGAAGGAGACCATCTGCTGCGCCTGCTCGGCGGTATCGACCATTGGTACCAGCAGTGTCTGCACGCCGATATCCAGCATCTTCTTGATACCCGGCGCATCGCCCTGAACCACGCGGACCACCGGATGGCTTGAATAGGGCGCAACTGCCTGCAGCTGGGCAAGCGTGCTGTTCAGATCGTTGGGCGCATGCTCGTTGTCGATCAGTAGCCAGTTGAAACCAGCCGTCGCCGACATCTCCGCGCTGTAACCGGTGCCCATGGAAAGCCAGAAACCGATCTGGGCTTCGCCCTTGGCCAGCGCCTGTTTAAAGCTATTGCTCACTGTACTGTCCCCTCCCGATCAGGGCTGCTGCTTAAGGTTGCCCTGGCACAGGTACTTGATCTGCATAAAGTCTTCGAGGCCATGGATCGAGCCTTCGCGGCCGTAACCGGACTCTTTAACACCGCCGAACGGCGCTGCTTCAGAAGCCACCGCGCCTTCGTTGATACCGACGATGCCGGTCTCCAGGGCATCGGCCACACGCCAGATGCGGCTGACGTTTTCGGAGTAGAAGTAACCGGCCAGGCCAAACGGCGTATCGTTGGCCGCGGCGATCACTTGCGCTTCGGTTTCAAAGGAGAACAGCGGCGCAACCGGACCGAAGGTCTCTTCGCAGCAGAGCACGGCCTGGTTGGACACGTTGGCCAGCACAGTCGGTGCGATGTAGTTCGGACCCAGCTCTTCGCGTACCCGGCGACCGCCGGTCAGCACCTTGGCGCCATGCACTACAGCGTCGTTGATGTGGTTGAGAATCTTGTCTACGGCGCGCTCGTTGATCATCGGCCCGATCATCACACCCTCTTCGGTGGCGGGACCGACCTTCAGCGCGGCTACGCGCTCGGTCAGCTTGGCGGCGAACTCGTCGAACACGCCGGACTGAACGTAGACACGGTTCGGGCAGACACAGGTCTGACCGCCGTTGCGGAATTTAGCCGCCATCAGACCATCAACAGCGGCGTCCAGATCGGCATCGTCAAACACCACGAACGGCGCGTTGCCACCCAGTTCCAGGGAAAGTTTTTTCAGGGTATCCGCGGAACGGCGAGCCAGGTGTTTGCCTACCGGGGTGGAGCCGGTAAAGCTGACCTTGCGGACCTGCGGGCTGTCGAGCCAGACATCAACCACTTCCGGGGTTTGCTCGCGGGAGGCGCAAACCAGGTTCAGCACGCCTTCCGGCACTCCTGCTTCTGCAGCCAGTTTAGCCAGCGCCAGGGAGGTCAGCGGAGTATCTTCCGCCGGCTTGCCGACCACGGTGCAGCCTGCAGCCAGTGCCGGTGCGATCTTGCGGGCAATCATTGCCGCCGGGAAGTTCCACGGAGTAATCACGGCCACGACACCCACCGGCTCACGCACGGCGAACATTTTGCGACCGGCTACCGGAGACTCGATCACCTCACCGGTGATGCGGGCAGCTTCGTCACCAAACCACTCCACGTAGCTCGCGGCATAGACGATTTCGCCAATACCCTCGGCCAGCGGCTTACCCTGCTCATAGGAGACCAGCTTTCCCAGCTCCTCTTTGTTCTCAAGGATCAGGGCGTTCCAGCGCTTGATGATCGCAGCGCGGGCCTTGGCTGGTGTTGCGCGCCAGGCCGGCAGCGCAGCGCGGGCTGCCTCGACGGCGCTCTGCGCATCAGCGGCACCGCTATCGGGAACCCGGGTGATCTCGGTCATATCGGCCGGATCGAGCACCGGGAAAACCTGGCCGGATACCGCATCCTGCCAACGGCCGGCGATGAAGTTCTGTGATTTGATCAGATCCTGACGATCGAAGCTGAATGCCAAGGTGACACCTCCAAAAAATTTAGCTGACAATACCGATATGCCAGGGGATAAACTCGTGATCGCCTAGACCAAGCTTCTCGCTGCAGCTGCGCTCACCCGAGGCAACACGCAGAATATGGTCAAAAATCTCCTGTCCCATCTCTTCGATAGACAGTTTTCCGTCGATGACCTGACCACAGTTGATATCCATATCTTCGCTGAGCTGCTCGAACACCGGAGTGTTGGAGGTCAGTTTGATAGTAGGAGCAGGTTTAGACCCGAACATGGATCCACGACCTGTTGTGAAGCAGATAATGTTGGCGCCGCTGGCAATCTGTCCCGTAACGGCAACAGGATCATACCCCGGTGAGTCCATGAACACGAACCCGGCCTTGTCGATCGGCTCGGCGTATTCATACACCTCCTGCAGCGGCGTGGTACCACCCTTCATGGCAGAGCCCAGCGACTTCTCGAAGATATTCGCAAGTCCCCCGGCCTGGTTGCCCGGCCCTACAACACCATTGAACTGACCGGCATGACCGCGGGTGTACTCTTCCCACCAGGCCAGGCGATCCAGCAGTTTCTGACCCACTTCCGGCGTAACCGCCCGGCGGGTCAGCATGAATTCGACACCGTGGATCTCAGGAGTTTCAGACAAAATCGCGGTGCCACCGTGACGCACCAGAATATCCATGGCCGCGCCAAGACCCGGGTTGGCAGAGATACCGGAGAGACCGTCGGAACCGCCGCACTCAAGGCCGATCTTCAGATGGCTGGCACTGACCGGTTCACGCTTAACCTGGTTGGCGATCGGCAGCATCTCCTTGATCGCTTCGATACCCGCTTCGATGGAAGCGCGGGTACCGCGAGTTTCCTGCATCACCAGGGAGCGCACCAGGTTACCGGCTTCCAGCCCCTGGGATTCCATCAGGCCCGCCACCTGGTTGCGCTCGCAACCCAGGCCCACGATCAGCACGCCACCCATATTGGGATGACGGGCGTAACCGGCCAAGGTGCGGCGCAGCACATCGAAGTGATAGCTCGGGGAAGACATGCCACAGCCACTGGTCTGGGCGAAGGCGACCACGCCATCCACGTTCGGATAGTCGGCAAGCTTTTCAGGGGTAAAGTAGGCTGCGATCTGGTTGATCACCGTGGCGGAACAGTTCACCGACGACATGATGCCGACAAAGTTACGCGTGGCGACCCGGCCATCGGGGCGCACAAAACCCTGGAAAGTGGCACGTTCCGATTCCGGCAGGTAATCCACCGGTTTTACATCGGCGCAGAACTCGGGATCGCGGTAGTAGTCCACCAGCTCCATGTTATGGGTGTGAACATGCTCACCGGCTTCGATATCGCGGGTAGCCGCACCGATCACCGTGTTGTACTTGCAGATCTGTTCGCCCTGCTTGATCAGACGGGCCGCGATTTTGTGCCCTGAAGGGACCTGAGCGCGCACCTTGACGCCGAACTCCGGCACCTCATCGCCAAGCGACACAGCGCGACGTACTACCAGTACGTTGTCTGCGGGGTGGAGTCTCATCAACGGAGACACGCTGGACTGTTCTGCCATGAAACTTCCTCTGGCCTTAATTCCGGATACTCACTTGCGGAGTGTGGTTAAAGCGGAGTATGCGCGGCAGGGTCATTACTTTAAAATGAAAGTATCGACTGCATTCATAACCATTAGGTTATGTATAGAGTTAGATTAACTCACCGATACCAAAAACAGAGTTCATCTATTGCTATAAAAACAGGGGGTTAGCGTGAATGATCTGGACCGGGTTCTGAGGTCGAACCTGAAGCTTAGACATCTGCAACTTTTGGTGGCGCTGGATGAATTCCGCCATATCGGCCGTGTGGCCGAGCGCCTGTCGCTGACCCAGCCGGCGGTTTCGAAGATGCTCGCCGAGATCGAAAAGATGTTTGGACTGGAGCTGTTTATCCGCTCCACCAAGGGCACCGAACCCACCGCCTACGGCGAGGCAATTATCCGTTTCGCCCGCGCCGTGCAGGCGGATTACGACAAAACCTGTGACGAGCTCGGCGCCGTGGCCAGCGGCGCCGCCGGCCGCGTCAATATTGGCGCCATGGTGGTGGTGATGCCGATGTTGCTCTCCCATGCTATAGAGACGCTGAAGCGTCACTCGCCCCACTCCACCGCGCTGATTGAAGAGGGCGACCTGAAGCGGCTGCTGCCAAAACTGCGTACCGGAGAGCTGGACCTGATCGTCGGCCGCCTGGAGCCTGGCTACGCAGCGCCAGACCTGGCCACCGAGCCGCTTTACGATGAAGAAATGTGTCTGGTCTGCTCACCGGAACATCCGGCCGCGCAGCTGGAGTCACCAGACTGGAAAGACCTGGTGGATGATCGCTGGGTGGTGCCACCGCCCTGGGCATCGTCACGGGTGAAGCTGAACCAGATGTTCTATAAACACGGCATCAATCCGCCCAGCGACCTGATCGAAACCGCCTCCTTTCTGGCGATCTTCAACGCCATTCAGCAGCGCCCCGCAATCGGCTATGTGGCGGGCAGCGTAGCGCGCCACTTCTGTGACCAGGGCCTGCTTTATCGCCTGCCGATCGAACTGCCGCTGGAGATGCCGCCGGTGGGGATTATCACGATTCAGGGACGACGGGAGTCGCTGACACTGACCCAGATGCTCGCTGCGCTGCGCTCGGGAGCGAAAGAGCTCTATCCCGACAGCCATCACTGAGCCCTGGGCGCTGCAGCTCCAGACCCTGAACTAGCGTTCGCCGAGCTTGAGTTTAAACTCATCCCACTGCACGCCGACGGCCTGCAGGGCTTCGGCGATATAGGCGGCACTGGGGCGATGTTCAGCGGGAAAGTTGGATAGCGCGCAGGAAGTGCGGTGTTTCTGCACCGCGTATTCGATCAGCTCCTCGGCCGCCCCCTCCAGCGGCTGCAACACCGAGTCTGTTCTGGCGGTGGAGTCGACCTTGCCATGCTCTGCTTCCAGCTGAGCAAGCTTTTCCAGCGCAGCGTTATAACCCCGCTGCAGCACATCGACGAGGTTACGTTTCAACAGGCCTTCTGAGTTCTGTCGCGACAGATCCCGGTTTACCTGCCGGTCATATTCGCGTTTCGTCAGCCTGCGCCAGCCGACCAGTTCATCGTGCAGTGAATTCAGGGGCATATTCAGAGCCATGCTGCTCTCCTGTCTCTGGCCCCAGAGATGAGGCCTGCTCGCTAAGATTGAGCGCTTGGGAAACCCGTTCTGCCGCCTCCAGCGCTCCTTCCAGATAGCCACCAAAGTGCGTAGCGGTTTCGCTACCGCAAAAGTGAAGCTTGTCGTTCCAGTGATCCAGCTCAAACCAGGGATGGCCATAATCGGGGTGCGCACTCAACGGCTGAGCATCCGCCGTCGTCGCCGTCAGTGGCTCGTCGGCCCAATCCTGAATCTCGACCGACTCCGGCGTTGCCGCTTCAGGCCCAAAGGCGCGTATTAGCTGATCCAGCAACAGCGCCTCCAGATCGTCTCGCCAGCGCCGACGCAGTTCCGCGGGTAATGCGAAAAATCCCGACAGGGCCGCATCACCGCCCTGCTCGGCCCCGGCATCAAACACCTCTGCCAACACCGCACCGGGGTAGCCGGACAGCATCGCACCAGAAAGCCCCTGCTGCCGCCAGAACGGGTGCTTATAGCGGATCAGCGCTTTCGCCTGCGCGGCCATCCAGGTGGGCGTCTCCCGCATCAACCGCTGCAGTGACGGCGCCAACTCCGGCTTGAAAGCGACCCGCTCGGCCAGCAGACGCGGCGGCAGACAAAGCACCACCTGATGAGCAAACAGCTGTCGCTGCATGCCTTGATGCTGCAGGTTTAACAGGATGTACTCTCCGGCATCGGTCAGCGCATCAAGGCGATGAGCGCAGTGCAGGCGCTCCGCTGGCAGACGCTGAACCAGCTTGTCGATCACCGCGACGGTGCCGCCTTCGACACGCCGCGCATCGGCATAGGTGGCCGGATCGCTATAGCGCTGCGCTGCCATCTCGCGGTCGACCTGGTAAAGGGAATCACCCAAGACCCATTGCGGATAGGTATCCAGCCCCAGAGAGCTAAGCAAACCCGCGATTCGTGGTTGGGAGTCGGGCCAGACCCAGCCGGGGCCCAGGTCATAGTTAAACGCCCCCTTTACGGGCCGGCTTAGAATACGACCGCCAAGTCGGCTTCGAGCCTCAAATAGCTCAAAAGAGCGCCCGCTGCTCCAAAGCTTCTGCGCCAGATAGAGCCCGGAGAGTCCGCCACCGATAATCGCCACATCGAGCATTCGCCTTCCTCCCTCCCCCAACCATCGACAGGAGCATCGACCGGAACATCGATCACAACAAGTCGACCGGATTCACCGACCCATTCACTTTTTGGTCCAGAAACTAAAGTAGAAAGTCATTTCAAACAGTTAGGCAGAAATGCCCCTCGCAGCTTAGGCGATGCACCGGGGATTCTGTGATGAAGCTGACAAGCAGGTGAGGCGCCTTAGACGCTGGAGGGAAAAGAGATCGCAGAAGTAGACAGCCTTAAAACAACTCAGGCCTGGCAGATGACCAGGCCTGAGCAAAAGTTTCGTTTAGCTGGAAAGTCGATAACTTCAGATATCACTATCGGCCCGTTTGCATTCCAGTACGCCCGCTCTGCCCTCTTCTTCAGAGACCTCATGGAGCTGTGAGCGGGCGGTCCACATTCCCATCTTGACCTCCTGCCAGATGAAATAGTTTTTCCCCGCTTCGGTGGTGAGCCTGAGCCGCGCTTCATTCTCAGTATGGGAGATCACTTCATGCGCGCCGGGCTCCACTTCCCAGAGAAAGTAGGTTTCGGGCCCGGTCCGGCCCGCCATTTTGCCGTCAAGGCTGACCGGCATCGCTATGGCGCCACCAAACATCTCGTTGCGGTACAGGTAGATATTGGATTTATCACTGGCCACCATAAATTCTTTCGCCTGCCGATCCGCCTCGAGCGAGGTCATGGATACCGAGGCGCAGCCACTCAGCAGCAGAAACAGACAGGTCAGTGTCGAGATTATTATTTTTTTCATTGCTGGAAACTCCGACAGGTAATTAAGGACCTTCTGAATTAAAGCCCAAACCGGGAGTTTGCTCGCATAAATCAAACGTTTCTTTGATCTGTAGCGTTCTGTCCAACGACCGGTGAACGCAAGAACGGCGAGCAGGGAGTGTCTTGGCGGGAACTTAATCCGGCACCCGCAGCGTCAGAGTGCCGTCGCGCTGGGTCAGCTCCAGATGCTGCATAAAGCTCATACCAAGCAGCACCAGGTGGTCGTGCATACCAGGGTTGATGGTGGCGCTGACGTTGCTCATCCGAATACCGCCGAGAGTCACGCTATCCAGCTCAGTGCGATAAACGGTAACGATACCGTTGGCGGTCATCGACTGTATCGGTGCGCCGCGCTTAAGGCCAAGATCTTCCGCCAACGACTCCGGCACACTGACCATCGTGGCGCCTGTATCAAGCAGGAAATTGACCCGCTCACCATTGATACGCCCCGGCGCCTGGTAATGACCGGCGCGGTTGCGCTGCAGCACCACCTCGGAGTCGCTGCCGTTGATATAGGCGAGATCCGCGTTGGGGTTTTCACGCGAGTCGATGTAGTTATTGAAGAACAGCGTCAGCATCGCCAGGATGGCGACCCAGGTCAGATGTGTCATTAGCCGGCCCATACGGCGGCGGTTTCGATCAGGATCGTACATCAGCCTCTCGCTTTCATTCTTCGGGCAGTTTTGGCCGCTTTCTATCCTTGTACGCAGTGACTGCAGCTTCGGAGCGCAAGCCAGGCTCAGCAAACGTCACGCTCTCAGAACAGCCCTATCTGCGGCGCAACCAGAGATTCAAAATGTTCACCGATAAACGGCAGTATCGAATCAGCCACCGGCAGCAACTGCTTGTCGATATAGTGCTGGTAGTCGATCGGCGAGCGCAACAGCTCCAGCGGCTCCGGCCCATTCACGGTGATCAGGTAACGCACACTGTCGCCGATGCCATAAGCGGGCGGCAAGCCGCGACTGCGGCGCTCGGCCTCCAGCAACCGGGCCGCCTTCACATGGGGCGGCTGGTTATGGGTGTAGGCATCCAGCGGCTGTCGCAGACGGCGGTGGTAGATCAGCTCATCATCGCTTTTACCCGCTTTCAGCCGGTTGATCGTCTCCTCCAGCATCTCCCGGTAGGGGCGATCATGGAAGATCCGCTCATAGAGTTCACGCTGAAAATCCCGCGCCAGCGCGGTCCAGTCGGTGCGTACCGATTCGAGGCCACGAAACACCAGCTCGCTCGGCCCTTTCGCCTTGCGTTTTAGACCGGCGTAACGCTTCTTGGTGCCCTTCTCGCTGTGGCGCATGGTCGGCATCAGGAAACGCTCGTAGTGCGCCTCGAACTGCAGCTCCAGGGCGCTCTCCAGATCGAACTCCCGCTGCAGCCGCTGCTGCCACCAGCTATTGAGCTCCGCCGCCAGTTGCTGGCCATATTCGGCCGTATTCTCATCCGGCCAGTCATCGCCTAGCCAGACAAACACCGAGTCGGTATCGCCGTAGATTACCCGATGACCGTGATGCGCCTCGATCCGCTCCGCAGTCTGATTAAGGATCTGATGGCCGCGTAACGTGATTGAACCGGAGAGACGCTGATCGAAGAAACGGCAGATCTTGGAGCCCAGCACCCCGTAGCAGGCGTTCATCTGGATCTTGATCGCCTGGGACAGGGGCGCGTTGCCCTCTGCCTTGGCGCGGTCACGGGCCTGCCAGAGCTGCTCGATAATGCCGGGCAGCAGCGTGCGTGAACGGGAGAAGATAGCGCCGTGATAGCCGGGCACGAGGTCGTCGGGATTGGCGTCATCGATCAAGCCCTGGGCTAATCCCAGCGGATCGATCTTGAAGGTGCGGATGATGCTCGGGTACAGACTTTTGAAGTCGAGTACCAGGATATGGCGATAGAGCCCGGGCCGGGAATCCATGACAAAGCCGCCGGGAATAGTCAGATCCGAACGCCCGGAGGCATACTGGGGCGCCACATGTCCCTGGCGATGCAATGCCGGCAGGTAGAGGTTATCGAACGCTTGTTGAGAGCCACCCACCTTGTCCAACGGCAGGCCAGTCAGGCGCGCCCGTTCGATCAGATATTCGATCAGGCCGGCGTGCTCAAAGATCTCGCTGACCAGCCGGCAGTCCTCCAGGTTGTAAACCGCGAACGCCATCCGGTCTTCGGCATAAAGCCGCTGGATCTCGGCGCCGCGATCATCGACCTTGTCGATCGCCTTGCCGCGCCCGAGCAGTTCATGGGCAACAAAGTCTAGGCCGTACCGTTCAAAGCGCCAGGTCGCGCCTTTCAGCGTATCGATACCATCCAGCACCACCCGGCCCGGAATACGCGCAAACCAACGTCCGTTCTGAGCCCGATCCACCAGGATCGGCTGAGGCTCTTTGCCTGCACCGGCTTTACCTGCATCGACTCGACCAATATTGAACGTCAGTCCACACGCCTTGGCGCGGGCTTCAAGCACACGCAGATCAAAACCAATCACGTTCCAGCCGATCAGGATATCCGGGTCGTACTCGTTGATAACCGCGATGGAGCGCTCCAGCAGATGGCGCTCGCCCTGGCAGCTTTCGATCCAGGACTCATTCGGGCCTTGGCCGTTAATAAGCACCCGCTCCAGCCCGGGTCCCTGGAGCGCCACCGAGAGCACGCGGTCGGCACGCATGGTGGTTTCGATATCGATGGAAAGTACACGAAAAGCGGGATCGTAAGCGGCGGGTTTCAGCGCTGCGCCGTCGCGGCGTTCGATCACCTGGGCGCCCGCCTGGACGAAGCGCTCCATCAGGTAACGGTCCACCGGGCGGATATCCTCTTCCATCAGCCCGATACCCGCCTGCTGCAGGCGCTCGATCGCCTGCCGCCAAAGCGCCAGGCTACGGCAATAAAGCGCACAGATAGGTTGCTGGGACAGATCCTTCAGCGGCAGTTCGCGCAGGCGCCAGCCGTTCATACCAGACAGCAGCTCGCTGACTCGCTCCTGATCGCTGGCGAGGATAAAGAACACCGCCTCCTCGCCCTGAATATCCACCCGACGGGCCCCCGCCGCGGTGGATAACCAGTAGCTCAGTTCGATGCGATCTTTGACGTCACGCTGCTGACGGGTCAGAACAAACCCGGTATCCGATGCGTTCAACTAAGTTTAAAACCGAAAAGATTAAAAACCGAAAGGCTGGACGACTTCGAGGCCCGGGAACTGAGCTTCTACGGCTCCTCGGGAGGCCTCCTCGAACAGCAACTTCAGGTTGGGGCCCGCATCCATGGTGAAATACAGCGCCAGCCCCTCGGCCCGCAGTTTCCAGATCTTCTGCATCGCGGCGACGCTGTCCGGCTGCCAGTAGAGCAGCGGCGGCCAGGAGGCGATCATGGTGGCGTGCATCGACAGGGCGTTCTGCTCGGCAACGCTGCCCAGCAACGCGAAATCGCGCTCGGCAATGGCTTGCTGCAGCTTGCTCAGATCCGCAGCCGCCTGCATCGGCCAGCTCTGGTACAGATGCGCGGTTTCCTTGGTGCGCTGCATTCCGGCGCGGGAGTCGACGCTCTTTTCGTTCTCATCCACGTGGATCAGGCCCACGCAGAGGCCGGGCCAGCGCTGCTCCAGCGGCAGGGCATAGCTGTCCATGCCATCCTCACGCACGCCCATCTGCCATTCGACAAAACCGTCGAACAGGGAACGGCAGGCGCTACCGCTGCCCATGCGCGCCATCACGGAGAGCTCAGTATCGCTGAGCTCAAGTTTAAAGGCATCGTTCATCGCCTTGGTCAGCGCCGCGAAACCGGATGCTGACGAGGCCAGGCCCGCGGCGGTGGGAATATTGTTCTCGGTGCTGACCCGGAACGCCTGCTCCGGGTGGTAGATACGAAACAGGTCGATAAATGTGGAGACACGTTTAGCGAAGCGTGATTCGGCACGCTGCTGGGTACCGTTCAGCCAGACCGAATCGGTTTCGCCATCGATCGGCTCCACACGGGTGCGACTGCCCAGGTGATCCAGAGAAACCGACAGGGAACCGTTGACCGGCAGGTTCAGCTCGGTATCGCGTTTACCCCAGTATTTGCACAGAGCGATATTACTCGGCGCGAAATGCTCGGCGCTGGCCCCGGGTGTGGCGCTCTTCGGCAACCAGCCGGTCATAAAGTCGGTCTTGTTCATCGCTACCCTTAACTGCGTTTCAAACCTGTCTTTTAAAGCTTTGTGCTCTTTATAGGATAACATCGGATCCGCCGCTCTACTGAATCCTTACGGCGTAACTCGACTGGCAGAAACCACGTAGCGTAACGGACCACCGGCGGTCAGCGCATCAAACGGATAACAGGTCACCAGTAGCAGACCGTTCGGCAGTGCCGTCGGATCCAGCCTGACCCTGGTCGAGTCAACCACTTCCACCCTATCGACCCGGTACTCCACACGGCCGTCACTATCACTGAGCTGGAAACGATCGCCCGGCAGGACAGCCTGCAGAAAACGAAAATGGGTATCGCGGTGGCCGCTGATCACCCGCGCGGCGCCACTGAGGTTTTTCGCCTGCATATTCTCACCCGGTGCAAAGGCCAGCGAACTGCCCTCATCACCGGCCAGCACAATCTGATCGATATCGAAACGCTCAGCGCTTAGTCTCGCCACCGGGTAGTGATCCGCCCAGGGCCAGGGTGGATGGGGTTCGCCATCCGCCTGGGTCTGCGTCCAGGCACGCTGCAACAGTGCCTGCGCAATCTCGGCCTTGAACGGTATCCACAGCGCCTGAACGATCATCGCGGCGCCCCCCAACAGCAGCGCCAGTATCATCAGGCGCTGTGCGGCGGTCCTCGACAGACTCATGCGGATAATTCCCGGTCGCTGCCGTTCACACGGCGCTGCCACAACAGCAGCGCCAGAGCAGCAAACAGCATCAGGCTACCGAGCAGCAGGCTCAATTCATAACCGGTAGCTCCGCTGGCCAGCTGCAGGGTTTGTTTCACTTCAAGCCCCTGGGGCATCTTGCCCGGCAGTGCTTTCGTATCTACAGATTCGGTATCAGGACGGACCGGGGTTTTATCCACGGCCACCAGGCTGGTGAAGGGGCTGACAAGATGGAAATCCAGCGCCAGCCGGGTGATTTCGTTGCGGATAGTGTCGGCGTCCACGCCCCGCGCGGCGCCACGCTGCCAACTGGCAATACTCCTGCGCGCCCAGTCGATACCGATACCCGCCTGCTGATCCACCGCGTCGATATCCAGCGACTGTTTCCAGAGCGTATCGCCCATCTGCCCCTGGATCTGCACCGAGTTGTTGTTATCGCTCAGCTTCATCGCCACCACCAGCGGCTCGCCGGCGTAGAGGTCAGGCACCACCGCCGGGGCAAAACCTGACACGCCCTCTCCTTTAACCTGGATATTGGCCAGCACAGGTTTTGCCAGACGCTCAAACAGGGCGTTCATCTTCTCTGCAGCCTCATCGGGGCGACCGATATAGGTGAAGAAGCCCCGGCCCGCCAGCGCCGCCTCCTGCATGAAGTAGGTGTTGGGCGCACTGCCGATCCCCACGGTAAACAGGCGGCTACCGGCCAGTTTGCGCTGGATATGGCTGAACAGTTCCTGCTCCTGGGCTACCGCTCCATCGGTGATAAACACTACCTGGCGCAGACGCTGGCTGTCGCTCGGCTGCAGCGCCAGATCCAGCGCCGGGAACATATTGGTACCGCCCTCAGCCTCAAGGCGGGAGACGAACCGCTCGGCGATCCTAAGGTTCTGGGCATCCGCCGGTCGTGCCGAAGTGAACAGCGCCGAAGTATCGGTGTTGAATTCGATGATATTGAAGCTGTCCCCGGCTTCGAGCCCCGCCAGCCCATTCAACAGCGCCTCCCTTGCAGCACGGATCGACTGACCGCCCATGGAACCGGAGGTATCGATCACGAACACAACCTCCCGCGCCGGTTTCTCCCAACCATCCAGCTGCGGCGGAGTGAACATCAGCAGACCAAAGCGTCCCTTGTCGCTGTTTTCAGCAAAGAGTGCGGCGCTGGGTTGCTGGGAGGGCACGGGTTTCCAGGAGAGCAGAAAGTCGCGGTCGGCCTGGACTGAGCCCTGGGCCAGCTCGATATCGACCTCGCCGTTCTCGCCTTGGGTCTGCTGGATCTTGTGATAGTGACTCTTCACTTCAGCCAGCTCGAAGCCGGCCCTCAGGCGCAGCTGCAGACTGACCGGGCGGTCGATCTGCTCGTCTGCCAGAGGCAGGACCTGGTTGGGCCTTTCGCCCGGTAACAGACTCCAGCCGCTGTTCAGTGAGCCGGTCTGCTCAACAACATGGGTCGGCTCAGGCAGTGCACCCTTGTATCTGGGAGTAATCGCCATCGGAAAGCGGATGCTGAACTCACCCTCTTTCCAGGCCAGCGTCTGCTGGTACTCGATGCTTACGCTGACGCTGCCGCCCGGGGGAATATTCGCCACCGAGGTGGAAAACAGGTTCGGTCGGTCCTGTTCCACCAGCGCGGTGCGCTTGCCCTCCGCCTTGGCCTGCTCATAAACCGCCTTGGCCTCCTCCTTCTCCTTGATCTCACCTTCGATCACGCGCTCGCCAATCAACAGTTTCATCCGATCGACTGCGGCGTCCTCAGGCAAGGGAAACAGGTAAAGCGCCTCCACCCAGGTATCGCCCGGGTTCTTGAACTCCTGGGTCACCAGCGTGCGGGCAACCGGGCCTGTCACATCGATACTGACATCGGTGTTCAGCAGCGGCAGCGTCTCGGCCTCACCCCGATCATTACGCATCATCAGCGAGCCCTGGGTGATATCATCCCCGCTGATCGAATTGGCATTGGCCGCCAGGGCTGTCCAGAGACAGCCGAGCAGCAACAGCCCGAAGCGGACAAAGTGTGTTAGCGTTTGCATCCTTAACTTCTCCTCACTGGATTGATGGCCTCAGGATCTACCGTCAAGCCGAAGAGAGTTTGAAGTGAGTGTGAAGTCCGCCGCTTTTTCAGCGGAAAATTGTTCACCAGGGAAGAGTTCGTCAGAGATGTCTATGGAAGTGCTGATTGTCGAGGATGAACCCGCCATCGCCGATACGGTGGTCTATGCGCTGGAGTCGGAAGGGATCAGTTGTGAATGGGTTTCCACCGGCAGCGCCTGCCTGGCAAAAATCGCCGAACAGCCGGTACAGCTCCTGCTGCTCGATATCGGCCTGCCGGACAGAAGCGGCTTTGATCTCTGCCGTGAGATCAGTGCCTCCCACCCGCTGCTGCCGATTATTTTTCTGACCTCCCGCCACAGCGAAATAGACCAGGTGCTGGGCCTGGAGCTCGGCGCCGACGACTACATCACCAAGCCATTCAGCCCGAGAGTGTTAAGCGCCAGGGTGCGCAGCAAGCTAAGACGACTTCAGCCCGCTTCCGGCACTCTCCCCAGCCCAGAGCCGAGTCCCACCGATAAAAGCGGCTTTTATGATGATGGCGACGCTCTGCGGATCAGCCTGTACGGTCAGCTGCTGGATCTGAGCCGCTACGAGTACCGCCTGCTGAGCCTGCTTTTGGGCCATCCCGGTCGCATCTACTCCCGCGATCAGTTGATGGAGCTGGTCTGGGAGGACCCGGGCAGCAGTTTCGATCGCACCGTGGATACCCATATCAAGACGCTGCGGCAGAAGATCCGCGAGGTTCAGCCTGAGCTCGATCCGATCAAAACCCATCGCGGCCTGGGCTACAGCTATGAAGGCTAGTTACAGCTATGAAGAGATTCGGAAAGGAAAGCAGGAAGACTGAACATGAAGATCCGTACCCGTCTGCTGCTAGCCTTTACCCTGTTCGTATTTCTCGGTGTTTTCGGCTTAGTGTACTGGATCGCCGATGAGATCCGCCCCCAGTTTCTCAAAGCCCAGGAGGAAACCCTGGTCGATAGCGCCGAACTGATGGCTGCACTGGTCAGCGGCCAGGCGGTGCATGTTGAAGACGAAACCGCCCGGATCGACCCCACACCTTTGGCGGAACTGTTCGGCAACCTGCGCCAACGCACACTGAGCGCCCGTATCTACAACCTGGACAAGAACAACGTGGATCTGCGTATCTACCTGACCGACAGAGACGGCCGGGTGATTTTTGATTCGGACAACAGCCGCGATCTCGGCGCAGACTACTCTCGCTGGCGGGATGTGAACCTGACCCTGCAGGGTCGCTACGGTGCCCGTGCCACCGGCGGTGATCCGCTCTATCCGGAGGGTTCCACCCTCTATATCGCACGCCCGGTGCTCTATGAGGGCGATGTGATCGGTGTACTTTCGCTGGGCAAACCCACCACCAACGCCAGCCGCTTTGTAATCGACCTGCGCAACAACCTGATACTCAGCGCCTTTGTCATTGCGCTGGCCGTGACACTGGTGGGCGTGCTGCTCAATCTCTGGTTTACCCGGCCATTGCAGAAGCTGCAGCAGTACGCGGCGGCTATCAGCCGCGGCGAGCGCCGAGAACCGCCGAGGCTGGGCAATAACGAGGTCGGTGATGTGGGTAGCGCACTGGAATCGATGCGCTTGACGCTGGACGGCAAGTCCTACGTAGCCGACTACGTACAGAGCCTGACCCACGAGATCAAATCCCCCCTGGCCGGCATCCGCGGCGCTGCAGAGCTGCTGCAGGAACCTATGCCGGAGGCGCAGCGTACGCGTTTCCTGAACAATATCGTTGGCCAGACCGAGCGGATCCAGCAGTTGATCGAGAGACTGCTGGATTTGGCCGCGCTGGAGAACCGTCCCTCCCTTGAGGCACCTGAAGAGGTCTCGCTGACAGCCATTATCGAGCAGGCGCTCAGCACCGAACAGGATCAGGCCAGGGCGCGCGGCGTCAGCCTGCGAGTGGAGTCCGGCAACTCAGGCTCTGTTCAGGGCGATCCCTTCCTGGTCCGACAGGCACTGAGCAACCTGATCAAGAATGCGATCGAGTATTCACCGACGGGCGCTGAAGTGGTGATCGGTGTGCAAGCACAAGAGGACCGCTGTGCTCTGAGGGTTAGCGACGCAGGCCCCGGCATTCCCGACTACGCCCGTGAGCGGGTACTGGAGCGCTTCTATTCCCTGCCGAAACCGAACGGCGACAAGGGAACGGGGCTGGGTCTGAGTTTCGTCAAGGAGATCATGGCGCTGCATGACGGGGATATAGAGATCGAATCCGACGAGAGCGGCACGCGGGTAAGCCTGATATTCAGCGCTAATGGATAACGGCTGAGCGTTTTTTATGGGAGGCGATCAGGCGTCCAGTTCTGCGCCGCGCGCCGAAACCGCTACCGGAATCTGCTCATAGGCGAGACCATCAGGCACGCCCTGCCCCAGTACCACCACGCAGTCACCAAGGCCGGAGCCTGAGATTTTGGCGGCCCGGTTGCCAGGTTCGGCACGTAGTCGATAGATCAGCTCGGACAACTGGGCATCATTCACACCCAGCGCATCCATTAGCCCCTGGTAGTAGTTCATCAGCTCGCCCAGAGCACCCCAGTCGCTGGCGTTGATCGCTGCTTCGGCCTGCTCACAGCACTCAGCCATCAGTTTATCCAGCCCGGCGTAGAGCCCGGGAAAACGCTGACTACGCTGTTCAACCAGCTCAAGCACGGCGGGCGTTTTCATCTTGTAGCCCACGTACCAGAGGCTGATCGGCGGCAGGCCATTAAGCGGCACCAGTTCACGAGGATTGACGCGATAGGCGATCAGACCGCCATAGAGGCTGGCCGCCAGATCCGTACCCGAGCCACGGCCGTTCTGCACTTCATGGATCACCCTGAGTGCCGCATCGAACTGCTGCTCGCGACTCAGCTCACTGCCGGCAAAGCGATCCAGCGCCACGGTCAGCGCGGCGACTACGGCTGCGGATGAGCCGAGACCCACCGTATGGGAAAACTCGGATTCGATATTAAGATCGAAACCGCAAGGCAGACGATCCACCCACTGGCGCACGGCAGTGACGACAAAGGAGAGATCATCGGATGGTGTCAGCTGATCGAGACTGGCACTGTACTCGCCCAAAGCGCTGTGGATAAGTACCTGGCGATCTTGTCGCGGTATCAGCTCGACATGGATATAGCTGTTCACAGCGCAGGCGATGGCGCGCGCGCCACGCAGCACCGCGTGTTCACCCATCAGCATGATGCTGCCGGGAGCGCTAACCCTGATCGTCGAGTAACCGGACACCCTGAGAATCCTCTTTCAGTTCGCCCCAGTGCCAGTCATAGGGCATGTTCAACTGCGCCGGTGTGCCCTCAGGCAACCAGACCAGCATCAGGCCACCGCTATCGCCGCTGACGGAACCGGCACCGGCGATCTTGGCGCCGCCGCCGTGCTGCTCAACCTGCTCGGCAAAACGCTGCAAGGGAGCAGGCACCACGCCCAGGCGCGACAGTAGATGATGGTTAGCACGCACCAGTTCGCACAGCGGCAGGCCTTCACTGAGGGCGGTTTCGAAGCGGGTGGTCAGTTCACTGAACTCGCTCCAGATCGACGAATGCTCAAAGCCACGTCGCACCTGTTCCACACAGGCGCCGGTGCTGGCCGCCGGCGTACCGGTAAACACCCAGAACCAGCCCTCACCCAGGCCTGTCTCGGACAGGTTCTGGCGGCTGTACTCGCCGTCGCGCAGGCGCACCAAGCCGCCAAGGCAGACTGTAGCCGCATCGATAAGGCTGCCGCGACCATGTTGTAAACGCTCGCAGTGATGCACCTGGCGCACCAGCTCATCATCGCTGTCGATATGGCCGAACAGCTTCAGCAGTGCGGCAATAAGCGCAGCCGAAGAGCCCATACCGGCACCAATAGGAATATCGGAATCGATCTTGACGCTGCCGCGGGGAATCGCATCCAGCCCGGATACCATGCGCGCCATATCCACGGCATAAAACGCCAGTTCAGCGGGCTTTTTCAGGATATCGGTGATGGAGAGTTCTCCGCGCAGATAGCGCTCGAAGTGAGAGTCCAGACGCCGCCGCAGCGCGGCAAACTTATCCAGACCCAGCACATGGGTGCGCTCCTGAGCATGCCAGCTCAAGCGCGGCAGGCGATCCGGCTCGTAGAACACGCGCATATGGCGGTCAACCGCCAGCGCCAGCGCCGGCGCACCGTAAACCACGGCATGTTCACCGCTGAGGATCACCTTGCCAGGCGCACAGGCGATCCGCATCAGCAGGTCACATATTCGCGCTTGTGATGCGTGATAGCCGCGAGACGGAAACGACCGCGCGTGACGTGCGGCAGCTCATGCTCCCCGCCATCAGTGGGGTTGGGATAATGGTACAGGTTGAGGTACTCGTCGTAGCTCAGCGACTCACGGCTCTCCAGCATCTCGCGATGTTTCGCAGTATGCAGGTGCTGCTCGTAGCCCGGCACAACGCGGCCGCTGTAGAACTCCGCCACACTGCCGGACCCGTAGCTGAAAAAGCCGATGCGCTGATCCGCCAGGTTCTCCTGGCAGGTTTCCAGCAGTGAGCATAGACCGATATACATCGACGCGGTGTAGCTGTTGCCGATGATGCGGTTGTAGCTCAGCGTCGGCTCGATCTGCTCTTCGACCTGTTCCGGCGTCATCACTGCCTTGTTCATCTTCACCAGATGCTGGTGCGCCTTCTGCGCCATGCGGCTGAACGGCAGGTGGTAGCAGAAATGGTCGAGGTCACCAAAGCTCAACGGGCTGACTTCACTGAAGTTTTCCCAGGCTTTTTTCAACGACTTGAGATAGATCTTGGTGGAGTATTTGCCGTCCACCAGCGCCGTAGTGCGATAGTTCGGGCGCCAGAAGTCCATCACATCTTCGGTGTAGTTGCCGACTTCGGGATCGATACTGACCAGGCGCGGGTTGGCGCTGATCATCATCGCGACGGCGCCACAGCCCTGGGTCGCTTCCCCCGGTGTGTTGAGATCATAGCGGGCCACATCAGAGGCGATCACCAGCACCTTGCGCTGCGGCTGACGCGCCACCAGTGCGCAAGCCATCTGCAATGCAGCAGTGGCGCTATAGCAGGCCTGCTTGAGTTCAACCACGCGGCAGTTGGCACCCAGCCCCAGCAAACGGTGCACGTATACACCCGCCGCCTTGGACTGATCGATACCGGTTTCGGTAGCGAACAGCAGCGTACCCACGGCATCACTGCCGGCATTCTCGATCAACGGCTGGGCCGCATTGGCTGCCATGGTGACGATATCTTCATCGGGGGCTGCCATGCCCATCTTTTCCTGCCCGATCCCGACATAATACTTATCCGGATCGGTCTCCTGGATTTCCGCCAACGTCCTCAAATCGAAGTAATAGCTGGACGTATAAAAACTGATTTCGTCTATACCCACGGACATCTTAGGCTTGGATCCTCAACGCTCGTCCAAGATCAGCGAACGGTTGTTACGCAGGGAGGCAACATCCGCGACGCCAAGCAGGAACATCGCTGTTACAAATTCACGTTTAAGCCGCTCGATTTCTGCAATCACGGCCTCGGTCGACTCAGCTGCCGGGCGCAGGAAAGGCGCCGCCAGGCCACACAGCGAGGCGCCGAGTATAACAGATTTAGCCATATCGAGCCCATCTCTGAGCCCGCCGCTGGCGATCAGCTTGACCCGGTCCTGCCAGGGTTCGGCGCGTTGCAGCGCCAGTGGCGTCGGCAGGCCCCAATCCTGGAACCTGAGACCTATATCGCTGCCATCGTTACGACGGTGATGCTCGATACGGCTCCACGAGGTACCGCCAGTGCCGGCGAGATCAAAATGGCGCACCCCCTGGGCATAACCCGCGGCAATATCTTCCGGAGACAGGCCACAGCCCACCTCTTTCAGCAGCACCGGCACACTCAGCTCACGGCAGATTTCACCAATCCGCGTGGCGATACCGGCAAAGTTGGTATCCCCTTCCGGCTGCACCGCTTCCTGCAACGGATTCAGGTGCAGGTAGAGGCCATCAGCACCGAGGATATCCACCGCGGCCTGACACTGTTCGATGCCAAAACCGTAGTTCAACTGCACAGCGCCCACATTGCCAATGAGCACCGTGGAGGGCGCAAACTGACGCAGCTCAAAACTGGCTTTGGCAGCCGGCTGATCGATCATCACCCGCTGGGAACCTACCGCCAGCGCAACACCGCAATGCTCGGCCGCTTCCGCCAGATGGCGATTGATCTTGCGCACCAGCTCATGGTCGCCGCCGGTCATCGATGAGATCAGCAGCGGAAAACTCAGGCGCTTGCCGAGAAACTCCACCGCCGGATCCACAGCCGCCAGATCCAGATCCGGCAGCGCACGATGGGTCAGATGGATGCGGTCAAAGTAGCGCCCGTCCCGATCGGTGGCGGGATCTTTCTCGATGGCGCGGATATGTTCGATCTTGCGATCATTGATCTGATCGGACATCAGCGCTCCAGTTTGATATGAGCGTCCATCAACTCACCCGGGTTGGTCTGTGCCGCCATCAGGGAGAGCTCACCGCAGAGCACAGTCGCCGCACAGATAGCCGCCAGACGCTGAGCATTGGCACCCGGATCACGCTCTTCGCGGCAACCCAGCTGCTTGAGGTTATCCTCGACAAAGTCGATCCCCTTGCCGTTACCCACTGAGCCGACGATCAGGTTCGGCAGGGTGCAGGAGAAGTAAAGATCGCCATCACGCACCTCGGCATGCACCACGCCCTGGGAACCCTCGATGATGTTGGCCGCGTCCTGACCGGTGGCCAGGTAGAACGCCAGCAGCATGTTGGCATAGTGCGCATTGGCGCTGCGCAGGCCGCCGGCCATCAGGGTGCCGATCAGGTTTTTCTTGATGTTCAGGTCGACCACTTTTTCCGGCGTGGTCTTGAGGCGACGCTCGCAGATCTCACGCGGGATCAGGATTTCGCTGACCACGTACTTGCCGCGACCCAGTATACCGTTGACGGCGGTGGCTTTTTTGTCGGAGCAGTAATTGGCCGATATGGAGCTGTAACGCAGCTGCGGGTATTCGGCCAGTATCCACGGGAACAGCTTATCCGCCGCATTGGTCACCATGTTGTGGCCAGAGGCATCGCCGGTGGTGAACTCGAGGCGCAGATAGATCAGATTCCCCACGATCTGGCTGTGCATATCGATCAGGTTGGCAAAGCGGCTGCTGGTCGCCACCACCTTGTTGAGATCATCACGACGCGCCTTGATCGATTCCACCGCCTGGTGCGCGGCGAGAGCGTCATCCGCTTCAAGCAGGATCGAGCGCGTCATGCGCTCATCGACCAGGGTGGTTTTGATCCCCTCTTCGCACAGCATCGAGACCCGGGCGCCCCGCCCTACGGAGGGCCATAGCGGCGTTTCATACGTCGCCAGAGGAACGCTCAGACTTTCATTCAGCACATTGCCGCTGATTTTGACCGGGCCCACCCAGCGCATCGGGATGGGGGCCTGAAGTATCTTGTGTGATTTCATCGGCTCTCGTTGTCCCGCTGCACGCTTCCTGCGAACGCGGTGAATCGACTTCCTGTGGATAAAAAATAAAAAGAGGGTTGCAACTCCTGCAACCCTCTCAGGTAAAGGATGGCGGCGATTTTAGCCAGCCACCCCTATGGATGCAATCGAACCTCAGCCGGCGCTGCTATCCGTTTCCATCTCTCCTTCAGCCGGGGCCATCTGTTCTTCAGTCGTGGCAGGCTGGTCGCCTTCGATGGTTTCAGCCGCGACAACAACCTCTTCATCCATCGGGACTACGATGTCCATGGCCCCCAGCAGCTGGCCCATACCGTTGAGAATACGCAGCTGGGCGATCTGCTGATCCAGCTGAGCTTCCGCCAGCTGGTTCTTGGCGGAAAACACCTCGTTCTCGGTATCCAGCAAGTCAAGCAATGAGCGCTGACCGATATCGAACTGCTTCTTGTAGGAGTTACGGGTCTCTTCACTGGAGAGTACGTGCTGTTCGAGGTGCTGGATCTGACGACCAAGAATCTCGTTGGCATTCCAGGAAAGGGCCAGACTCTGCTTGATCTGACGCATGGAGTCACGCTGGATCTGCTGGGCTTCACCGATCTGATACTCGGTCTGACGGATACGCGCCTTGTCGGCACCACCGTTGAACAGGTTGTAGCGCAGGCGCAGCATGGCGGTCAGGTCTTCATCATCGCCTTCGATGCCGTCGATGTTCTCATCCCAGCGGCGTTCCACCTCCAGGTCGAGGCGTGGATACATCCGGCTCTTGGCCGCATCACGCTGGGCGTAACTGGCTTCCACATCGGACTGAGCCACACCAACGATCGGGTGGTTCTCGTCAGCTACCGCCTGAGCTTCTTCCAGCGTCGCCGGCAGCTCGAACATGGAGTCCATCGGTTCCAGATCATCCGGTGCCGGATGGCCCACTACACGCTCGTAGTTGGCCTTGGCATCCATCAGGTTGTTCTCGGCGGCCAGGGTGTTGACCTCTGCCAGCGCCAGTCGGCCTTCAGCCTGCTGAATCGACGCCAGAGTACCCAGACCTGATTCGGAACGACGCTTGATCTGGTCATAAATATTAACGTGGTTATAGAGCGTCTCTTTCGCCAGCTTTAGCAGCTGATCGCGACGCAGCAGTTCCAAATAGGCGCGGGATGCCTGCAACGCATAGTTTTCGGCCACATCAATCGCACTGCTGCGGGCAGAGTCCATGCGCGCTTCCTGACGCTTCACCTCACTCGGAGTCGCAAAGCCGTCGAAGAGCATCTGGTTTACGTTGAGGCGAGCTTCACGACGGTTGAGTTCCGTATCCTGAATCCCCTCTTCCTTATCAGTCCACTCATAGCCATAACCCAGCGTTGCATCCACGGTCGGTAGATACCCCGCCTTTGCCTGGTCAACCTCTTTCGTCACTGCACGATAGTTTTGAATAGCGCGCGCAACCTCTGGGTTTTGAGCCAGGTTATCCGCTACAACTTCCTGCACTGTCGCTGCCTGGGCACCGCCTGACACGGCGACTACCATAGCCGCAGCGAGCATAGACTGTTTCAACTCCATGTTTCTTCCCCTTTTCAGCTGTCCCTGTCTAGACAGCGTTCTGCTCAGCACGCTGAGCCAATAAGATCAGTTCAACACGATCGCGAGCGCCTGTTTTATTGAGGATAGCACTCATGTGTGCTTTTACTGTGCGCTCGGTTATATCCAGCCGCCTGGCGGCGACCTTATTACTCACGCCAGCCATCACTTCTGCCAGCACCTCGGCTTCACGGTCGCTCAATCCGAACCGCTCAACGAGGCTTCCTGTCGGTGGATCAACCTGCTCCAGCAACTGTCTCAACACCGACTGCAAGACTTCGGGACCTGCCCAGATGTCCCCCGCCTTGACCACCTTCACCATCTCCAGCAGAAGACTGGAGGTAACAAAGGTATTTCCGTAGCCCTTGGCCCCGCGCCGAATCACATCACGTCCCTGATCGGTTTTCGGGTGATCGGTCAGCACAAGAAGCAGTAATTTATTATCGTGCGCCCGCGCCAGCAGACGCTCCCGGCCAGCCTGCTGCAGGCAATCCCAATGGGCCAGGCAGATGCCCGCCATTGAGGACCTGCCAGCCACTGAGTCCGGGTCTATCCTTTTCAACGTTCTCTGCAGCGCCTGCCCCCAGCGCTCGGCAATATCATCGCGCGAAACAACGCAAAAATAGTCCATATCAACGCTCCGTCAGTGCGCGATCCCGCGCTCTGGTAATCGGTTTCAGCAGATATTGCAGCACTGTTTTCTTGCCGGTCATGATATCCGCAGAAACGGTCATCCCCGCCATCAGAGGCATATTCTCGCCATCCCCGAGATAGGGACGTTCGGTTTCCAAGCGGACCAGATAGTAGGTCTCATCCTGCTCATCAACGATGGTACTCGGGGAAATATAGACAAGCTGAGCCGGAAGACCGCCATAAACCGCATAATCGTACGCACTGACCTTGACCACCGCTGGCTGGCCAACACGCAGCTGCCCGATATCCGAGGGCCTTACCTTCGCCTCAACCAGCAGTTTGTCTTCCCAGGGGACGATATTGAGCAGCTGATCACCGGGACGAACGACACCACCGATGGTATTGATTAACAGCTGCTTCACCCGCCCCTTGATCGGTGCCCGCACCTCGGTACGACGGATACGATCCTGCATACCGGTCAGCGTCTCCTGCAGTCGAGCCTGCTCACCGGCCACTTCGTTCAACTCCGCGCGCGCCTTGTTACGAAACTGCAGCTCCATCTCACGACGCTTCTGGTCGATCTCTTCGATCGTCGATTTGATACGCGGCAGACTCAGCTCGATGCCTGACAACTCACCGCGCAGATCGTTAACCTGGCGGCGCAGGCGCAGGTATTCCACCTCCGAGATAACGCCTTCACTGAGCAACGGCTCGGTGATTCGCAGCTCCTGCAGCAACAGGTTGTAGCTGCGTCGAACCTGTCCCTGCCGGGCTTCCGCCTCGCGCAGCTCCTGCTCCCTTTGCTGCCGCTGCTCATTCAGTACCGCCAGGTTCGCTTCCAGCTCACTTTTACGGGTGTTGTAAAGCCTGACCTCCTGATTCAGCATGCTTGAGTACTGCTCGGGGAAACTTTCCGGCAGTACCAGCTCTTCATGGTTCGCTTCTGCGCTGAGTCGGGCGGCTTTTGCCTGCAGCTCCAGGTAGCGCACCCGGTTTTCCTCCACCGAGCTGACAAAGCGCTTATCCTCGATCCGCATCAACACCTGGCCCTGCTCCACCAGGTCGCCTTCGCGAACCAGGATTTCGGAGACGATACCGCCTTCCAGGTTCTGCACCACCTGCAGCTGGCGAGAAGGGATAATCTCGCCGTCGCCGCGAGTAATTTCATCCAGTGTCGCCCAGCTGGCCCAGGCCACGGCCACGGCAATAAACAGCGCCATCGACCAGAGCAGCAAGCTGGCTCCGCGGGGCGCCTGCTCCAGCATGGCGGCACTGATACTGGAGGTATAACCAAGATCTTCGGCCCTGGGCGTTACATCTTTATGTTTCATGCACCAAGACCTCCCTTATTTCCGCACCTGCAGGCGGCCCTGTTTCAAGGCCTCCAGCACGGTGTCTTTCGGTCCATCCGCCACGATCTGGCCCTGATCTACGACGATCAGGCGATCAACCAGGGAGAGCAGGGACATCTTGTGGGTCACCATCAGCAGCGTGCGCCCGGCGATCACCTGGGTCAGCTGACGCTTGAACTGTTCCTCGGTGGCGTTATCCATGGAGTTACTCGGCTCATCGAGGATCAGCATGTTCGGCTCATGCAGCAGCGCCCGAGCGATGGCGATCGACTGTTTTTGTCCGCCGGACAGCGCCTGGCCACGCTCACCCACCGGCATATCAAAGCCCATGGGGTGCAGGTTGACGAACTGCTCCACACCCGCCAGGCGAGCAGCCTTCAGCATGTCTGCGTCGGAGGCACGGGGTGAGCCGATGAGGATGTTGTCGCGCACCGAGCCGGCAAAGAGCATCACATCCTGAGGCACGTAGCCGGTGTTGCGGCGCAGGTCCACGGGATCGATCTGGTTGATATCCACGCCATCAAGCAGTATTGCGCCGTCCGTAGGCTGATAAAGCCCCAGCAACAGTTTTTCTATGGTGGTTTTACCGGAGCCGATGCGACCGATCATCGCCACCTTCTCACCGGCTTTCACCTTGAACGACACCTTCTGTAGCGCGGCATATTCAACGCCGGGGTAATTGAAACTCACCCCCTTGAATTCCACATTGCCTTCCAGCGTCGCGCGATGCACAAAGTGGGTGTCTTCGTCGCGTTCTACCGGCAGCTCCATGATCTCGTTCAGTGTCTTCAGCGCCTTGGCGGACTGCTCGTACTGGATAATCAGGCTGGCCACCTGCGCCATCGGCGCAATGGCTCGACCGGAGAGGATGTTGCAGGCGATCAGCGCGCCCAGCGACAGCTCCTGCTCCATAATGAGGTAGACGCCGCCGATAATAATCAGCACCGATGCCAGCTGCTGCACCGCACCGGCAAAGGTCACGACCGATGAAGAGAGCATCCGCGAACGTAACCCCCAGCGCGAGATATAGCCGACCGCCTGCTCCCAACGCTCCTGCAGCGGACTGGCTGCACGCTGGGTTTTAACCGTTTCCATAGCGGTCAACGACTCCACCAGGGTGCCGTTTTTCTGCGCCGAGGAGGCAAAGGTTTTCTCCACGGAATCTCGTAGCTTGGGCCGCACGATCAGGGCGTAGATAATGATGACGGGAACGGCCACAGCCGGTATCACCACCAGCGGCCCGCCGATCAGGCTGATCACCAGTATGTAGATCAGCATAAACGGGATATCGATCAGTACCGTGTTGGTGGTGGAGCTGAGGAAATTGCGAATACTGTCGAATTCGCGCAGGTTGCTGGCAAAGGCGCCCACCGAAGCAGGCATACGGTCGTACCGGACCCGCATCACCTTTTCGAAGATCTGGGCAGAGAGCAGCACATCGGACTTTTTAGCCGCCACCTCTATAAAGTAAGCGCGCAGCATCTTCAGGCCGAAGTCGAACAGATAGACAATCATCACACCGGCAGCCAGGACCCAGAGCGTTTCCACCGCTCCGTTGGGCACAACCCGGTCATAGACGTTCATCACAAACAGCGGGTTAGCCAACACAAACAGGTTGATCAGAAAGCTGGCCACCAATACATCACGGTAGATACGGCTGGAGCGTTTCAGCGTTCCCCAGAACCAATGACCCGAACGGCCATCCAGAATCCGGTTTTTATTACCGTCGGCGTTGTACTCCTGGCGTACGAAAATCAGGTAGCCGGAATACTGCTCCTTGAGTTTTTCCAGTGAGATGGAGAAGCTGCCGCCGCTTTCAGGCTGCTGTACAACAGCCTCTTCGCGCTCGTGGTCGATCTCCTGCAGAATGCAGGCGCCCTGCTCCTTGAGCAGCAGAACAACGGGAAGCAGGAGGCTGGACAATTGGTTCAGCGGACGCTCTGCGACCTTGGCAGCAAGGCCGGCACGGGAAGCGGCACGAACAAAAAGCTGAGGGGTAAGACGGTTATCGACCAATGGTAATCCATCGGCAAGAACTTCAGCTGACGTGGGTCTTCTGAACTGCTGTGCAAGCAGGACCAAACAATCCAACAGCGGGTCGTGCGACGCATCCATACTCGTTGACCTTATTCTTAGGACGATTAATACTAACAGCTGTTTAGATTTATTCTAGCCCTCTAATACAGCCTCCAATCAATCAAGGAATTCGGTCGATGCTCTACGCTCAGTTCGACGACCAGGGTAAGGTAAAAGGACTGACAGAATCCCCGCAGGCCGGCGCTCGCGCGGTCAGTTTGAGGGATCCTGAGGTGCTGGAATTTCTTGCCATGGGCAACGGTGGCGAGGGTGAGGAGTTCGACCCGGACACCTTCCTGGAGGAGTCCGATAAAGCCACCATCCGTATCCTCGAAGACCTGATCGATACCCTGATCGGCCGTCATCTGATCCGCTTTACCGACCTGCCAATGCCGGCTCAGAAAAAGCTGCTGGGACGCCGACTTGCCCGCTCATTGGCACGAGAGGAAGCCGGTATCGATGATCGCGGGCAGGAAAGGGAAAACCGGGGCAGCATCCTTTCCGACGATGACGATTCGCTGTTCTAAACGTCTACTCCCCTTCCAGCTGCCGAACATACTCCGATAAGCGCCGCCCCAGCCCCAGATAGCGCTGCTGCTGTTTGGGTGTCAGCGCTGCGAACTGTAGCGAATACAGTGCTTCATCGCAGGCGGCCAGCAACTCCCTCGAGAGATCACTGCCGCTGCGTCGACACAACTCCAGCACGGTCTGCACCAGATTCAGTGCGATACTGGGTGTACCAGGCTGTTGCTGCAGCGCTTCGCTGAAAGATGCGTAGGCCTCATCCAGCTCCCCATGACGAAACTGCATCATCCCCTTGAGATTCGCCCTTCCCCACCGCAGCTTCGCCATATTGCGGTTAAGCGACTGCCTGACGGCATGCGCCTCCCCTTCAACGGAGGAACCTTCGACTCCCTCAACCAGTTGTTCGAGCCACATCGCCTGCTCATCGGCACTCAGGTCACGATAAATCGTCATCGCTTCGCTGGCCGACAGATTAGCCTGCTCTTCATCACCCACACTTCGGTAGATTTCGCTGGCCAGCAAACGACTCTTGAAATGGATAACCGGCTGATCAAGAAAGTCACGCCGCGCCTGCTCCAGCAAGCGCACAGCCTCCTCCTCTGCATCCCCTGAAGCGGAGCCGGAAGCACTCATATGCTTCATCAGCATACGCACCAGACCAAAATAGAAATCGGGATGCTGGAACGCCGAGTAACGGCTGTACTTTATCGCCGCACGGAAGGCTTCAACCGCAAGTTTGGTATCGTTTGTCATCGCCGCCAGATTGGCCAGATCGCCGCGCAGCAAAGCCACTGTAGGCTGAAGCACAGTCGCCCGGCGTAACAGATTGCTGGCTTCACCCAAGTCACCATAAAGACGGTAGATCCGGGCGCGCCAGACGAAAGCTTCGATACAGATCTGCTGCTGCGCTATAACATGGTCAAGCTGCCCGCGCGCCTGGGCAAACCAGCCACTGCGGCAGGCCGCCATGGCCAGACCGATCCGTATCCAGGGTTTGTCTCGCCCGGATAGCAGACTGGAGAACACCTTGCGTGCCTCCTCTGCCTGGTTCTGCTGCAGATAGATAATGCCGCGCAACCGCTGTAGATAGATTCGCAAACCGGGGTAGCGCTCTTCATGGCGGACACAGGCCTGAAGCGCTCCCTCCCAGTCTCGCTTGTCGAGCAGTGATTCAATCGGGAACAGGGTTTCCTTCAGCCGCATCAGCTTTTCGATACGCTGACTTAACCGAACCCGGTCATAGGGTTTGGAGATGTAAATATCGGGGGCGTTTTCTGGCGAGCCCAGCAGGAGTTCAGACTTTTCCGGCTCGATGACCAGAATATAGCAGGCGGCATAAAGGCGTCGCCCCTCTGCCTGAAGATCAAACATCAGCTGCAGGCCGTTCTTTTCGTCTCGGCCCAGCTCGTAATTAAGGAAGAAGATATCAACAGCCTGCTCGCGCAGCAGGCTCAGTGCCATATTGACCGAAGAAGCGACCTGAATCTCGGAAACGCCAATCTGCCCCAGGATTGAACGCAGGGTCTGTAGATCCTCGAACTTCTTGTCGAGTATCAACGAGGATTTTCCGCTAAACAGATTCGCCATAGCCTCAGCCGTAACCGACTTTTCGCAAAAGTAGCATGAGAATCAGTAAATTAGCAAAACCCGAGATAATTGCGCACAACAGGCAAAAAAAAGACCCGCGAGCTCAGGGCTGGCGGGTCTTTTTTAAGCAGCTCGAAGGCTAGGGATCAGTCGTCCAGCAGGCTACGGCCTTTGCTGGCGGCGATGCGCATGCGCAGTGCATTCAGCTTGATAAAGCCTTCCGCATCCTTCTGATCGTAGGAACCGGCGTCGTCTTCAAACGTTGCGATGCTCTCGTCGAACAGACTGTCTTTGGAGCGACGGCCGACAACGGATACAGCACCCTTATACAGTTTTACGCGAACGTCGCCATTCACGTTACGCTGGCTGTAGTCGATCATCTGCTGCATCATCTTGCGCTCTTCAGACCACCAGAAGCCATTGTAGATAACCTTGGCGTAACGCGGCATCAGCTCATCTTTCAGGTGAGCCGCTTCACGGTCCAGGGTGATCGACTCGATACCACGGTGAGCGGTCAGCATGATGGTGCCTCCCGGAGTCTCGTAGCAACCACGGGACTTCATGCCGACGAAACGGTTCTCAACGATATCCAGACGACCGACACCGTTTTCGCCGCCTACCTTGTTCAGGTAAGCCAGCACGGTAGCCGGGCTCATCGCTTCGCCGTTGATGGCGACGATGTCACCCTTCTCGTAAGTCAGTTCCAGGTAAGTCGGCTGATCCGGGGCCTCTTCCGGAGACACGCTCCAGCGCCACATGTCAGCTTCAGCCTCGGCCCAGGGATCTTCCAGAATGCCGCCCTCGTAGGAGATGTGCAGCAGGTTGGCGTCCATGGAGTACGGAGACTTTTTCTTGCCCTTGGCGAAGTCGACCGGGATATCGCGCTCTTCGCAGTAAGCCATCAGCTTCTCGCGAGAGTTCAGATCCCATTCACGCCAGGGAGCGATTACCTTCACGCCCGGCTTGAGCGCGTAGGCGCCCATTTCGAAACGCACCTGGTCGTTACCCTTGCCGGTGGCGCCGTGAGAGATAGCGTCAGCGCCGGTCTCGTTGGCGATCTCAACCAGTCGTTTGGCGATCAGCGGGCGCGCGATGGAGGTACCCAGCAGGTACTCACCTTCGTAGATGGTGTTAGCGCGGAACATCGGGAACACGTAATCGCGCACGAACTCTTCGCGCAGATCTTCGATGTAGATCTCTTTAACGCCCAGAGCTTCAGCCTTGGCGCGGGCCGGCTCAACCTCTTCACCCTGACCCAGGTCAGCGGTAAAGGTCACCACTTCACAGTTATAGGTATCCTGCAGCCACCGGACGATCACGGAGGTATCCAGACCGCCGGAGTATGCCAGCACGACCTTGTTGATTTCGGACATGTATGCGACTCCAGATCACAGAAACCCGGCCCCCGAATAGAGGGAACCGGTTAGAAATTCGAAAAGGCGGTAAGTATAACAGATTGCACACGTACGCAGAACCAGCGATGGATCAGAGGGCAGTGCCCTCTTCCCGCTCCAGGCGTACGGTAACACGGCGGTTACGGGCACGGTTTTCGACACTATTGTTGGGTACCACCGGATAACGCTCGCCGTGATAGCGGGTGATGATCTTGTCTTCCGGCAGACCCAGCTGCACCAGGTAACGGGTCACCTCTTCGGCGCGTTTCTTGGACAGGTCGCGGTTCAACAGGCGCCGCCCCAGATTGTCGGAGTGACCATCCACATAGATAGTCTGCACACTGTTATCCGCCTTGACGTAGGTGGCGATCAGATCCAGACGCTGACGGGTCGCATCGGACAGGCCCGCCTGCCCCGAGGGAAACAGAATGGCGGTACGCGCCACCTGGCGAAAGTTAGCCGGCAGCAGTCCGGTGACACAATCGAGATAATCGGTGTACGCCGACTGAAAATTCGCCGCCGATACGCCGACTTTCAACAGTTCAGGAGAGCCGAACCACTGATCGGTATTAAAGGTGGGTGTCATTCCCTTATACAGCGCCGCCAGCATATTCTCAGCCAGTGTCGCGGGTACTTCGATGACACCGCTGGAATCTTTGACCCGCACCACACCGAGCATCTTTGGCGCCGTTCCCGGCTGCCACTGGGAAGCCTCAGCCACCAATCGCGCAGGGCCGGTGATCTGCTGCTGCTGGGTCGGCGTCAGAATAAAGCGCACAGACTCGCCGGCCTCGTGCTCGAAAGCGCCGGTGCCGTAGGAGGGGATCGCCTGGCTCAGCAGGCAAGCAAACTGCGATGTTTCCATCTGCCAACTGGCTTCATCTATGGCTGCGCGAAACGTCACTGCAGCAGCCTGCGAAATCGGCAGGCAAAATAGCAAAAACAGCAGACAGGCTCGCATCAATCGACATTCCATAGATCAGGGGTTGGCGCTTTGCACCGCAGACTTCATAGGCCGCTCATTCAGGTTAACGACCTGACGAAAGATAACTTTAGGGCGAGACACTCAGTCCTTAACAACCAGAGGCCGGAGCAGCACCCTCCGCAACGGCAACAGTTTCCAGCAACCGTTTCCAGCAACCAGAGACACCTCGGACTTGTTCTTAACGGTGGTTGAAGCTGGACCCTCATCGAGCGGCTGTTAGAATACAGACAGGAATCTCCTTCCCACAACATTGATCTAAGGAAGCTGTTTGAGCTCTGCATCCAAACACCCAATGTCTGATCGCTTTCGCGGTTTTCTGCCCGTCGTCGTGGATGTGGAAACTGCCGGATTCAACTCCCGCACCGATGCCCTGCTGGAGATCGCTGCGGTCACCCTCACCATGGACGAAGAGGGCTACCTGATCCCGGACAAAAGCTTCGTCGCCCAGGTTGAGCCGTTCGAGGGTGCCAATCTGGAACCGGAAGCCCTGGCATTCACGGGCATCGATCCTTACGACCCGGAGCGAGGCGCCGTCAGCGAATTGACGGCACTGGAGACGATCTTCAAACCGATCCGTAAATCAGTGAAATCCCACGACTGTAAGCGTGCGATTCTGGTTGGGCATAACGCTTCGTTCGATCACGGTTTTGTCTGCAACGCTGCGGAGCGCTCCGACATTAAGCGCAATCCGTTTCACCCGTTCTCCACCTTTGATACCGCTACACTGGCAGGCCTAGCCTTCGGCCAGACCGTACTGGCTCGCGCCTGTGATGTGGCTGGTATCGACTTCGACGGCAAGCAGGCCCACTCGGCGCTGTATGACACCGAGAAAACCGCAGAACTGTTCTGCACCATCGTCAATCGCTGGAAAGACCTGGGCGGCTGGGAGATGGTGCTGGCAACCCGGGACGACTAAACACCCTGACGACCGGGCTCCCGACACAGGCTTTCCAGATACAGTCAGGTACAAAAAGTCACAAAAAAAACCGCCCGAGGGCGGTTTTTTTTCGAACCCTGGCAAGCCTTACAGCTTGTCAGATTCCTCAGACAGGTACTTGGCAACGCCTTCACTAGAAGCAGCCATACCCTTGTCACCCTTGTTCCAGCCAGCCGGGCAAACTTCGCCATGCTCTTCGTGGAACTGCAGCGCGTCAACCAGACGGATCAGCTCGTCCATGTTACGGCCCAGCGGCAGATCATTGACGATCTGTGAACGCACGTTACCTTCCTGGTCGATCAGGAATGCGCCGCGGAACGCAACACCGGCGTCGGCTTCAACGTCGTAAGCCTGGCAGATCGCGTGCTTGGTATCAGCGACCAGAGTGTATTTAACCGGACCGATACCACCGTCGTTGACGGAAGTGTTACGCCAAGCGTTGTGAGTGAACTGAGAGTCGATGGAAACACCGATCACCTCAACACCACGCTCTTTGAACGCGTCCATACGGTGATCCAGTGCGATCAGCTCGGAAGGACAAACGAAAGTGAAGTCCAGCGGGTAGAAGAAGACCAGGCCGTATTTGCCTTTGATCGCTTCGCTGAGCGTGAATTCATCAACGATGCTGCCATCGCCCAGAACCGCTGCCGCTGTAAAGTCCGGTGCTTTCTTACCTACGAGTACGCCCATTGCTCTCTAAACTCCTTGCTTAGGTTGAGATATTCGGGGACTGAATCAAACGCTCAATAAAACCGCGTCATACAAGAAGAAGCCATTAAGCCTCTTCGGAACCTTCCTGCTTGGCAGCTGCAGCGACCAGCTCTTTGAGCTCGCCGTTTTCCGCCATTTCGCAGATGATGTCACAACCACCCACCAGCTCACCGTTAACCCACAGCTGCGGGAAGGTCGGCCAGTTTGCGTATTTCGGCAGCTCGGCACGGATCTCCGGCGCTTCCAGAATGTTTACAAACGCAAAGCGCTCGCCACAATCGACCAGCGCCGCCGAAGCCCGGGAGGAAAAACCACACTGGGGGAAACGGGGAGTGCCCTTCATATATAGCAGAATCGTATTGTTCTCGATCTGCTCTTTAATGGTGTCGATTACGCTCATGGTTACACCTTGCTGTTAAATGTCTGTGTACACGGGTCTGATGCCCGCAAAATAGGTCAGGCGGTATATCCTACCGCTGAGCTCGGACTATTTGAATATCCAAGCACGACCGATGGCGCGAAAAAGAAAAATCACTTCGCGCGGTTCACTTTGTACTCTTTATTGTGGCCTATTCTGTGCGCTTCAACCCCTTACCCTTATGAATATTGCTAAAATTCCGACCCACACATAGAATGGTCGTTTTTTCGGCAGCTTTGGCTGCCTTTTTGCGTTGTATGGAGATACGCCAGATGTCGCTTCAGCCCCTGATGAACACCTATAACCGGCTTTCGGTCGCCTTCGATCATGGCGAGGGTGCCTGGATTTACGACACCGACGGGAACAAATATCTGGACGCTCTCTGCGGCATCGCCGTCACCGGCCTCGGACACGCCCACCCCGCCGTTACCAAAGCGATCAGCGACCAGGCTGGCCGCCTGATTCACTGCTCCAACCTGTATACCGTGCCGCTGCAGGAGCAGCTCGCTGAGAAGCTGACCACCCTTTCCGGTATGGATAACGTGTTCTTTGGCAACTCCGGTGCCGAAGCCAACGAAGCTGCCATTAAGCTGGCCCGTCGCTACGGACACAGCAAGGGTATCGACTGCCCTACCATCATCGTGATGGAGAACTCTTTCCACGGCCGCACCCTGGCAACCCTGAGCGCCACCGGCAACCGCGCCACCCAGGCTGGTTTTGAACCGCTGGTCGCAGGCTTCGTTCGCGTGCCTTACGATGATGTCGAAGCGATCCGCCTGGTCGCAGAAAAGAACCCCAACGTGGTTGCTATCCTGGTTGAACCGGTTCAGGGCGAAGGCGGCGTGCATATCCCTGCAAACGACTACCTGAAGCAGCTGCGTGAAATCTGCGACCAGCAGGAGTGGCTGCTGATGCTGGACGAAGTCCAGACCGGCAACGGCCGCACCGGCCGCTACTTTGCTTTCCAGCACAGCGATATCCAGCCTGACGTGGTCACCACCGCCAAAGGCCTCGCCAACGGCGTTCCGATCGGCGCCTGCCTGGCCCGCGGCGAAGCGGCGAAGCTGTTTACGCCGGGCACCCACGGCACCACCTTTGGTGGTAACCCGTTGGCCTGCGCGGCCGCGCTTGCCGTGGTCGACACCATCAGCGCAGAAAACCTCTGCCAGCGCGCCGAAGAGCTGGGTAATTACCTGGTTGAGCAGTTCCGTGCTCAGCTTGGTGATGCCCCCTACATCCGCGAAGTCCGCGGCAAAGGCCTGATGATCGGTATCGAACTGACCGAAGCCGGCACCGAACTTGCCGTTCTGGCCAAGGTTAAGGGCGTCCTGCTGAACGTCACCGGCGGCGGTCGCGTGGTACGCTTACTGCCACCGCTGATCCTGAGCCAGAGCGAAGCCGACCTGCTGGTTAACACCGTCTCCCAACTGATCCGTGTATATGCCGGAGACGAACGCGACAGCTGAACAAGATTCAGACACATTCATCTAACTAAAGATCTGGAACCGGCGGCTTGTCCGCCGTTAACACTATGACCACAAGACACTTTCTGACCCTGCTGGATATGACGCCGGCGGAGCTGCAAGGCATTATCGAACGGGCCACCGAGCTCAAGAACATCCGCAACAACGGCGAAATCTATGAGCCGCTGAAAAACCGCGTGATGGCGATGATTTTTGAGAAAGCCTCCACCCGCACCCGCGTCTCCTTCGAGTCCGGAATGGCGCAGTTCGGCGGCCACGCCATGTTCCTCTCCCCGCGAGACACCCAGCTGGGTCGCGGCGAGCCGATCGAAGACAGCGCCCGCGTGATCTCCAGCATGGTCGATGTGGTCATGATCCGCACTTTCAGCCACGAGACCGTTGAAACCTTCGCCGCACACTCCCGCGTGCCGGTCATCAACGCACTGACCGACGACTACCATCCCTGCCAGCTGCTGGCCGACATGCAGACCTTCCATGAGCTGCGTGGCTCCATCAAGGGCAAGACCGTAGTCTGGGTTGGCGACGGCAACAACATGTGTAACTCCTACATCAACGCAGCGCAGCAGTTTGACTTCAACCTGCATATCGCCTGCCCCGAGGAGTTTGCCCCCAACGCCGAGCTGGTACTAAAGAACGCCGACCGCGTGCGTGTCTTCAACGACCCGGAAGAAGCCGTGGCCGGCGCGCACATGGTGTACACCGATGTCTGGGCCTCCATGGGTCAGGAAGAGGAACAGAAGCAGCGTCTGCGCGAGTTCCGCGGTTACCAGGTCAGCCCGGCACTGATGGATCTGGCGGACAAGGAAGCTCTGTTCATGCACTGTCTGCCCGCCCACCGCGGCGAGGAGATCAGCGAAGACATGATGGATGATCCGCGCTGCGTGGCCTTCCATCAGGCAGAGAACCGCCTGCACGCACAGAAAGCCCTGCTGGAGTTCCTGCTGGTAAAACAAGCCTGATCGGCCTGTCAATCCACACAGAAACCGCCTAGTCAGCCCGGCATCCTCACTCACCAGGGGAGCCGGGCTGTCTTGTTCCGGGCCTGCACATGACAGACCCGACCGGGATTCAGCCGCGCCAAGGCGGCATCCCTTGCGACACCATCCCGCGCCATCTCTCTCGCCAGACCCTGAGCAGGCGACTATACTGGCGACAACGCCTTGTTTCGGTAACCGAAGAGAGTCAGTCAGGCATGATAGAACTACGTCATTTGAAAACTCTGGCCGCCCTGCGTGATGCGGGAAGCCTCGTAGAAGCCGCCGAAAGAGTTCACCTGACGCAGTCCGCACTCTCCCATCAGATCAAAGATCTCGAAGAGCGACTCGACTGCTCCCTGTTTATCCGCAAAACCAAACCGATCTGCTTCACCAGCGCCGGACAGCGCCTACTGGCCCTCGCCGACGACCTGCTGCCGATGATCCGCAACGCCGAGCGCGATATCGCCCGACTGGCCGGAGGCGAAGCGGGCCGGTTGAACATCTGCATCGAGTGCCACAGCTGTTTCGACTGGCTAATGCCGACTATCGACCATTTCCGCCAGAACTGGCCCGAAGTGGAGCTGGACCTGTCCACCGGTTTCACCTTCCAGCCGCTACCGGCACTGGCCCGCGGCGACCTGGACCTGGTCATCACCTCCGATCCAGAGCCCCGCACAGGCATCCATTACGTACCCCTGTTCAGCTACGAATCCGTGCTGGCACTGGGCCCTCAGCATCGTCTGATCGCCCGCAAGTTCATCCATCCGCGCGACCTGTCCCAGGAAACACTGATCACCTACCCGGTGGACCCATCACGCCTGGATGTATTTACCCGCTTCCTGGACCCCGCCAATGTGGAACCGGCGGAGATCCGTACCGCCGAGCTGACCGTGATGATGGTGCAACTGGTGGCCAGCGGCCGCGGCGTGGCTGCACTGCCGAACTGGGCACTGCACGAATATCAGCAGCGTGATTATGTAGCGCTGCGCCCCTTGGGTGAAAAGGGCCTCTGGTGCACACTCTACGCGGCCATGCGCGAAGACCAGAAAAACGCTGACTTCATGCTCGACTTCCTCGGCACCGCCCGGGACGTGACCTTCCGTAATCTGAACGGCATCCGCAGCGCCTCCTCCTGATCCAGCGGGGCCAAGCCCCCCGCCACCCTTTGTTTAGTCCACTCAATAACATACACTTGACCGTCCCTATTTAGACAGTCATCAAGCACGTGGATAACAAGATGCAGAACTGGAGCCCGAGCAGCTGGAGAGAAAAACCGATCGTCCAGCAGCCCGTCTACCCCGATGCCGACGCTCTGGCGGCGGCCGAAGCCAAGATGTCAAAGTACCCACCACTGGTGTTTGCCGGCGAGATCCGTTCTCTGAAAGAGGATCTGGCATCGGTGAGCCGTGGCGAGGGTTTTCTGCTCCAGGGTGGCGATTGCGCCGAAAGTTTTGCCGAGTTTAACGCCAACAAGATCAAGGACACCTTTCAGCTGCTGCTGCAGATGGCAGTGGTACTAACCTTTGCCGGCAGCTGCCCGGTGGTCAAGATCGGCCGCATGGCGGGCCAGTTTGCCAAGCCGCGTTCTGCCGACACCGAGACCATTGACGGCATCGAGCTGCCGGCGTACCGCGGTGATATCGTTAACGACATCGCGTTCACACCCGAGTCCCGCACCCCGGACCCGCAGCGCCTGCTCGACGCCTACCACCAGGCTTCGTCGACACTGAACCTGTTGCGCGCCTTCGCCGGCGGGGGCCTTGCAGACCTGCACCAGGTGCACAAATGGAACATGGGCTTTGTCGCCCAGAGCCCGCTGCATGAAAAATATGAGCATCTCGCTGCCCAGATCGAGCAGACTCTGGCGTTCATGAAAGCCTGTGGACTGGGGCCGAACAACACGCCGCAGCTTAAAGAGACCGATTTCTATACCTCTCACGAAGCGCTGCTGCTCAACTACGAACAGGCGCTGACACGTCAGGACAGTCTCACCGGTGACTGGTACGACTGTTCCGCGCATATGCTGTGGATCGGCGACCGTACCCGCCAGCCGGATCACGCCCACGTGGAGTTCCTGCGCGGTGTTCACAACCCAATCGGTATCAAGGTGGGTCCAACCACCAACCCTGATGATCTGCGCCGCCTGCTGGATATTCTTAACCCGGACAATACACCGGGCCGGATCACGCTGATCGCTCGCATGGGCGCGGAGAAGATTCTCGACAAGCTGCCGCCGCTGGTACGTGCCGTCAAGGAGATGGGCGCCAACGTGGTGTGGAGCTCCGATCCGATGCACGGCAACACCATCAAGACAGGCAACGGTTACAAGACACGCAACGTGGCCGCCATCCTGCACGAGATGCAGGGCTTCTTCGAAGTGCATAACGCCGAGGGCACCTATGCCGGCGGTGTACATTTCGAAATGACCGGCAACGATGTAACCGAATGTATCGGCGGCGCCTACCAGATCACCGAAGAGGGTCTGGCGGACCGCTATCACACCCATTGCGATCCACGCCTAAACGCCGACCAGTCGCTGGAACTGGCATTCATGATCGCAGACACCCTGAAAGTAGCTCGGAGACAACGTTGAACCAACGCCAGCAAATCCTGACTCTGCTGCTGGAAGTCGAGCGCGAGATGCGCGCGCTCGAACTCTGGTCAGACACCATGCCTTCTGCGGAAGCACTGATGAGCCAGCAACCCTTCTGTGTAGACACCCTGGATTTCCATCAATGGGTGCAGTGGCTGTTGCTGCCGCGTATGGAACAGATCATCGTCGAGCAGATGCCGCTACCGGCAAGCTGCGATATCGCGCCGATGGCTGAAGAAGCGTTCAAACAGATAGACGCAGAAACAGACCAGTTAATAAAGCTGATTGCCGATCTGGACAAAGCAGTCACTGAAGGGCAGTAACCCTGGCGCTCAGCTGGTCTGCGCCACGGGCAGGGAAGTACATATATGGAACACTCGCTATTTGAACAGCTGCTACTGATTCTGGTGGGAGCGGTCGTCGCTACCACTCTGTTCCGGCGGCTCAATATGCCACCGATCCTGGCTTACATCGCCGTAGGCGTGGTGATCGGCCCCTTTGCTTTGCAGATGGCCGACCCTCACGAGATGGAACTGATGTCGGAGCTTGGCGTGGTGTTCCTGCTTTTCATGCTCGGGCTGGAGTTTTCCCTGCCCCGCATGATCGCCATGCGAAGGCTGGTGTTCGGCCTGGGCGCGCTGCAGGTGGCGATGACCACCGTGGCGCTGATACTGATCTCCCTGGCCCTGGGTATCGACCTCAATAGCGGCATAGTGATCGCTGGTGCCCTGGCACTGTCATCCACCGCGGTGGTCACCCGCGAGCTGCTGCGGCTGAATCAGCTCAGTGCTCCCCACGGACAGATCTCCTTTGGCATCCTGCTGTTTCAGGATCTGGCCGCGGTCTTCTTCCTGATCATTGTCCCGGTACTGGGCAGCAACGGCGGTGAGATCAACTCCGACGAACTGTTCATGTCGCTACTCCAGGGCGCTGGCCTGCTGCTGGTACTGCTGGTGCTCGGACGCACCGTGCTACCGGCATTGTTCAAGGAGATCGCCCGCTCCCGCTCCGATGAACTGTTTGTACTAATGGCCCTGGTGACCGCCCTGGCGGCTGCCTGGATCACCCATGCGGCGGGACTTTCCATGGCGCTTGGCGGCTTCCTGGCCGGTATGATGTTGGGCGAGAGCCACTACAAGCACCAGCTCGAAGCCGATATCCGGCCGTTCCGCGATGTGCTGCTGGGGCTGTTCTTTGTCACCGTGGGCATGCAGCTGAACCTGGATACCCTGATCACCAACTGGCACTGGATCCTGATCTGCGGAGGCAGCCTGATGCTGCTGAAAGCAGCCATCATCGCCCTGGTAGTGGGTCGGGTGAATCGCGACGGACACAACGCGCTGCGCTCGGCACTCTGCCTCGCCCAGGGCGGCGAGTTCGGCTTCGCCCTGCTGGCCCTGGGGCTGGGCCATGGCGTAATCAGTAGCGAACTGAACGCTATTATCACCGCCACGATCATTTTCAGCATGGTGATCACGCCGCTGCTGATCGGTTTCAACGGTCAGATCGCCTCTTTCCTGCTGCGTGAAAAAGTCCCCGAAACCAGCAGCGTCAAGGAACCCAGCATCGAAGAACTGAACGATGCCAGCGAGCACCTGGATGGTCACGTGATCATCTGCGGCTTTGGCCGCGTCGGACAGATCGTTGCACGCTTCCTGAGACCGCTGGATATCCCCTACATTGCGATCGACTCCGATCCCTTCCGCACCCATGAGGCGGCTCAGGCCGGAGAACCGATGTTCTATGGCGACGCCCGGCGCGCCGACATTCTCAAGGCGATCGGCGCTGAACGTGCCCGCCTGCTGATTCTGACCGTGCCGGACCACAGTGAAAGCATGGCGGCGCTGAAGCAGATCAAGCGCAACTGCCCCAACCTGCCTGTGCTGGTGCGCACTCAGGATGACAGCAAGCTGGAGCTTTACCAGAACGCCGGTGCCACCGAGGTGGTTCCCGAAGCGCTTGAAGGCAGCCTAATGCTGGTGTCGCATATCCTGACGCTGCTGGAGATTCCGGAAGAGGACATCCGCTCCCGGATCGATGCCGTGCGTTCGGAGCGCTACCAGCTGCTGCACGGTTTCCTGCACGGCAAGCGCTCGAAAAAGATCACCGATGCGGGCGATCCCAATGAGCTACGCCACCCAGTCACGCTGACCGATGACTGCTACGCCAGCGGCCGCACTCTGGAAAGCCTGGCGCTGAAAGCGCGCGTGGTTGCGTTGAAACGTGGCGATATTGAGCTAGGATCACCGCCGGATGAAGAGGTGCTGCAGAGCGGCGATATAGTCATCCTGACCGGCGAACCCAGCCAGGTGGAAGCCGCCGAAGAACGCCTGTTCAGCGGCTGATAAGCAACTGATAGAATAGCGGCCCCTCAACGCCAGATCAGGAGCCGCTATGACCAGCACCAACGAACAACCCACCCTCATGCAGGTGCTGCGTGAAGCCGGCGCTGCGGTTCGCGTGTTCGATATGGGCCGCCGTGTCAGCAAACTGACCTCCGATGAGTTTGAACGCATCGAAGAGGCACGCACCCCCTACCCGACTCCATTCCTGCATCATGCCTGGCTGGGCATTCTGATCTGGCATCCAAAGCAACCCGCACAGAACGCGATCTGGTTCCTGAAACTGCCGCTGGATGAGCAGGGCTATCTGGTGCAGGCAGCCCGTGACGACCTGGTTAGCCGTTTGCTGCTGAATGCCGTCAACAGCCAGCAGGGCGCGCTGGAAGAGGATGCACTAAAGGACAACCCATACTCCTTCAAGCCCGAACAGGAAAAGATGGCAATTTTCCATGCCCGCGCCGCCCTTGCTACCGGCGCGCCCGCTTCTGCTTATTACGAAGCTGCCCAACAGTACATCAACGGCTCCATGCCGCTGGATCGCTGGGCCGATCTGGCACTACAGGGCCTGGCCGATCTGGTGGTGAGACTGGACGACAACAGCCCGGCGCTGGCGGCCCGCATCGCCGAGATGCCGGAACCGGTGCTGGCCTCCATCGCCACCCTGCTTGAACACGTCACTCCACCGGTTGCCGTGCGCGATGCCCTGGCTGGGCGCCTGACCACAGCACTCAACGAGGGTGAAGAGAAAGCCCTGCTGGTGGCTGCCCTGATCCGCGGTCTCTCCAATGTGGCTGACGAGCGCTTCAAACAGCAGCAGGTGCTGAAAGTTATGCAGAGCGAACATGCCCTGGAAGCGGAAGTGATCGTTGCCATCGCCACCCGCTGCAGCTCAGCACTGCAGGCGCCAGAGGTTCTACTGCCGTTTCTGGAAAGGCTGGCGGAAGGCAAAGCTGGACAGGCAGGGTTTAGCCGGGTACTGGCGGATCTGATGTTTATGCCTGCGCAACGGGCTTTGATCATGCAGGCGTTTCGCAGCCCGGAACGTAGTGAGCAGTTGAGTAAGGCGATTGGGGAGATGTTTGGGCAGACGTTTACGCGTCATTGATGACGTTTTTTGAGCAGACTTAGCGTCTAAGAACGGCAGTATATTTCTATTGCAGGTTTCGCCTGCTGGCGAATTAAGGGCTTTGATGGCAAAGCCCTTAATAATCCCAAGCCACCCCTGCTGCTTGATCGGCTGCGCCGATTACCCTGTGCTTCTCGCCCGAAAGAGCGGGAAAGGAAACTCGGCTTCGCCTCAAACAGCCTTTCCCTTGTTTCTCTTTCAGGCTGCGATGCTCGGCTTCGCAGAAGGGGAATCCATGCTGCGCTCAGCTAATATCAGACGCAATGGATTAATCGAGACCTGTTTAAACTCAGTATCAGGTGATGGCACCGGGTTCGTCCGGCAGTTGGATCTCTTTGCCCTGTTTATCGAGCTTATCCTGGGCCTGGGCCTTCAGGCGTTTTCGTACGGCGCTGCCCTTTGGCAGGGTCAGGTAGTAAAGCAGGCTGCACGCATCTTCCGGGGGCAGGCCCTGTTTCTCGCCGAAGGCAAGCATAAAACGGGCAAGGGTGCCGTCCTGTTTGTTCTCGATAGCCGGCACCACCGGTAACTCCAGCTCCTCGCCCTGACGCACGCGGCGGCAGAGTACGTCGTAGTGGTAGCTGAACTTGGGCAGGACCTCCGGCTCATCTTCGCTACGCAGCTCAAACCAGCCGGTGTTACGGCCAGCCAGATAAACTGCGGGATGGCTCCACTCATGCTCACGGGGATGATCGGCGTACATGCAGGCTTCGGTATAAGCATCATGGGTTGAGGGCAGGCCGAAGTCGCCGTCGAGATCGCGAATAATGGAGAGAAACTCCGAGATAGTGGGCATCCACGCCAGGGTTTCCTTGCAGCGGTTCACCGCGGCAACCAGCTCACGCTCGCCATAGCCGCGCAGGCTCAGGGCCCACTCCCGCTTGGCGATGCGGATCTCCTGTTCGGTCTCAAAACAGCTTTTGAACTTGTGGCCATAGATCGCCATAAAACGGGTGAAGATCATATTGACCAGCACCTTGGTTTCATCAGCGATCACCTGATCCTGGGCATCACGGTCACCGTAGCCCGCCCGGGGATCTCGCACTTCACGGCCCTGATCACCAGTCGGTGTTCTTGATGTCCATGAGCGCTGCGGTAATCCGTTTCCGCTTTTCCCGAGAATCTGATCGGCTGTTTTCATCTTTGGCTGCTCCTGTTGAGCCGGATTCGCGCTCCTGCTGGTAACGCTGATCGCGCGCATCCTGTGTCTGCTTCTTAACCCATTCCCGTTTTACCCAGGCGAGAAACTTCTGATCCCAGTTGGTTTCCTTACGGTCCTTGTCGAGGAAATAGAGCACAAACTCGTCGATACAGCCTTCGGCAAAGTCAGCCGGGATGGCATAACGTGGCAGCATCTGATGGAACAGATCTGAGGGCTGCCAACCGATAAACATCGCCTGCAGCTTCTGGTTACGCTGCTCCGCCTGCTCGAAGATCTCCTCCAGTTCATCCTTGTGACGGCGCCAGCCGATACTGCCACCGAAGGTGGGTGCCGGGCCCTTTTGCCGCGCCAGGTTGGTTTGACGCGCGGGTCTTGGCGCCGGTGGCGGTTCATCCACCACCGGAATATGACGTACTTCCGTATGCGGCACCGCCTGGCGTTCAGCCGGCCGCGGCACCTGCTGCTGAGGCCGAGGATCCGCCTGAGCTGATGAGTGAGCCGAGCCAAGTCGCACCCTCAGGTTACCGGCCGCTCCCCAGCTGATCTCTATCAGCCCGTGCTCCACCAGTTTCTCGCTGAGCGAGCGCAGCTGCGGCTCATCCCAAAAATCCGCCAGTGCCAGCCACTGGCTGCGTGAAAGCACCAGTTCGCCACGGCCGCGCTCATCGGTCATCCCGTTGCGCTCTATTGCCTCGTGATAAAGGCCAAGCAGCAGGGCCGGCTCTACTCCCACCTGGCGTGCCAGGGAGGGGTAAATCAGCAGCGGCTTTTCCGGGAAACTAAAACTCATGAGCGACGGGCTCTCCTCGATTGGGTTTACAAACTCTAATATTAGCTCAGTGGTGCCGGCTTCCGATACGCTCAGTCAAACACCACTGTCTTGTTGCCATGCACCAGCACCCTATCCTCCAGGTGCCAGCGCAAGCCACGCGCCAGCGCCAGTTTTTCCACATCACGCCCCAGACGAACCATGTCGTCAGGCAGGCTGCGATGGCTGACGCGGGTCACTTCCTGATCGATAATCGGCCCCGCATCCAGGTCCGGCGTCACGTAATGGCAGGTCGCTCCGATCAGCTTCACACCGCGGTCGTAAGCCTGATGATAAGGCCGTGCGCCGACAAAGGAGGGCAGGAAGCTGTGGTGAATATTGATAATCCGGTGCTGGTATCGTTCACAGACCTTTTCCGGCAGGATCTGCATGTAGCGCGCCAGCACCACGGTATCTGCCTCATGCTCGTGAATCAGCTCATCGACCCGATCAAAGTGAGCCTGTTTGTTGTCCGGATCCACCGGAACACAGTGGTATGGGATACCGTGCCATTCAACCATGGAACGCAGATCCTCATGGTTGGAGATGACGCAGGGAATCTCGCAGAACAGTTCCTTGCTATGGTAGCGATAGAGCAGATCCGCCAGGCAGTGAGACTGGCGGCTGGCCATCAGAATCACTTTTTTGGGCTGACTGGAATCGGTGATCTGCCACTCCATTTCGAATGAGCTCGCGATCGGCGCGAAGGCTTCACGCAGGCGCTCGAGAGAGAAAGGCAGCGATTGCGCATCGATCTCCACACGCATGAAAAAGTAGCCGCTGAGAGGGTCAGAGTGCTGGTTGGCATCGGTGATCGAACCGCCGTGGCTGGAGATAAAGTTACTGACCATCGAAACTATGCCTACCCGATCCGGGCAGGATAAAACCAAGCGGTAATTACGTTCCATGAAAAATTGACCCTGTTCACTACCTGCGAAGAAAAGAGCGGTATTCTAACAGCCAGAGCGCCTGGCAGGGAGTCCGCCGACTACCGTCGGCCACATCGCCTGCGCTAACATGAAAGGAAAACTCAAGGATACCCTCGGCATGAGCTTTACCCCGGAAAAGATGGCCCCGCTCAAGGCGCGCCGCCTTGGCATAGACACCCATCACGAGCCGACTTTATTCCTGCGCGCCGACAGCCCCATCTGCCGCTCGGAAGGCTTTGACAGCCTCTCCCGTGTGCGGGTCGACTGGGGTGAGCGCCATATCATCGCCTCTCTCAACATGGTCTGCTCGGAACTGCTTGAACCTGAACAGGCCGGCTTTTCCGAATCCGCCTGGGAACGTCTCGAGCTGATCCCCAATGCGGAAATCCGCCTCTCGCACCCGCGTCCGGTGCAATCACTCTCCCATGTTCGCGCCAAGGTATTCGGCCATGAACTGGATGAGTTGCAGCTGCAGAGCATCATCAACGATATCGTCGAAGGCCGCTACGCCGACGTTCATCTCGCCGCGTTTATCACCGCCTGTGGCGACGACGCCCTGAATGACCGCGAGATAACCGGACTCACCCAGGCGATGGTCAAGGCGGGTAGCCGTATCGACTGGGGTCTGGAGCAGGTGATCGACAAACACTGCGTCGGCGGACTGCCGGGCAACCGTACCACACCGATCGTGGTATCGATCCTCACCGCCTGCGGCCTCACCGTACCAAAAACCTCGTCGCGGGCGATCACTTCACCCGCCGGCACCGCCGACACCATGGAAACACTCACCGACGTAGGACTCACCCTGGAGCGCATGCGCGAAGTGGTCAGCACCCAGGGCGGCTGCTTGGCCTGGGGCGGTTCGGTGCGGCTGAGCCCTGCAGATGATCTGCTGATCCAGGTGGAACGGGCACTGGATATCGACAGCGAAGGTCAGTTGATCGCATCGGTGCTGTCAAAAAAACTGGCCGCCGGCGCCACTCACGTCCTGATCGATATCCCAGTCGGCCCTACCGCCAAAGTACGCAGCCAGCAAGCAGCCGAGAAACTCGCACGGAGTTTCCAGACCGTTGCCACCAATCTGGGCCTGAAACTCGAAGTGCTGATGACCGACGGCAGCCAGCCGATTGGACGCGGCATAGGCCCGGCACTGGAGGCCCACGATATTCTCGCGGTCCTGAAAAACAAACCCCAAGCTCCCGCGGACCTGCGCCAGCGTGCCTGCAAAATTGCCGGCGCCATGCTGGAGATGGTTGGCCACTGCGAACCCGGCGAAGGCGAGAAGCGCGCCGTCGAAGTGATCGACTCCGGCAGCGCCTGGGAAAAATTCCATGGCATCTGCGAAGCCCAGGGCGGGCTTAGAAATCCGCCCGTAGCCCCTTACCGTTACGCTCTTATCGCGCCACATGATTGCTGCGTGACCGGTATCGACAACCGCCAGCTGGCCAAGGTCGCCAAGCTCGCCGGTGCCCCGGCGGATCCCGCCGCAGGCATCGAGCTACATGTGAAGATCGGCGACCGGGTCAACCAGTATGACACTCTGTTAACCATCCACGCCGAAAACGCCGGTGAACTCAACTATGCGGTGGAGTACCTCAGTGACCACACGCTGGTGATGACACTGACTAATGAAAAGGGTAATGAAAGCGAAGGAGAGCCTGATGCAGCCACTGCTGTTTAACCTGGACGCTGATCCGGACCTGGGCAGCCGCTTGCGCACGGCGCTGGATGCCATACCCGGCGAACTGGAACAGCGGCACTTTCCCGATGGCGAAAGCTACCTGCGAGTACACAGCGACCCGGCACAACGGGATTGCCTCATCCTCTGCAACCTTTACCGCCCGGATAACCTGACGCTACGCCTGCTGTTCCTGGCCGATACACTGCGCGAGCTGGGGGCAAACCGTGTAGGTCTGATTACCCCTTACCTCCCCTACATGCGCCAGGACAAACGCTTCCATGCCGGTGAATGCGTTAGTTCACGCCCCTTCGCGCGCCTCCTGTCCAGCAGCCTCGACCTGCTGGTTACCGTGGATCCACATCTGCACCGCTATGACTCGCTGGACGATATCTACACACTGAAATCTTCTGTGGTCCATGCCGCGCCGATGATCGCCGAGTGGATCAGCCAGCAGGTCGAAAGCCCCTTGCTGATAGGCCCCGACGGCGAAAGCGAACAATGGGTATCAGAAGTGGCCAGGCTGGCTGGAGCGCCTTTTCAGGTACTCACCAAGGAGCGTCGCGGCGACTATGACGTCAGCGTTTCCCTGCCTGAGGTGGACAAATGGCGCAGCCATACTCCGGTACTGGTGGATGACATCATCTCCAGTGGCCGAACCATGCTGGAAGCTCTGAAACACCTTCAGGCGGCCGGCCTCCCCCGCGCCCAAGTCATTGCCGTGCATGGCCTGTTTGCCACCGATGCCTGGCAGCAACTGGAAGCACTGGCGGATGTCGTCACCTGCGAATCCGTCCCCCATCCCAGTAACGGCATCAGCCTGGCCAAAGCCCTGGCCGATGCAACTCTGGAACTGCTCGAAAACTGACTTAACAGCGGCTCGGTGCATATCGGCAAAACCGGCGATGCGCGCTTTGCACTGGCCCATCGCCGGATGACATAGCATCATGGGCATATAAACCGTTTAACTGAATCCAGCGAGAGAGAGCAAACACCGCGATGAATGCCGTGATAGACCTGCTAAAAAGCCACCGTTCGATCCGCAAGTTCCGTCAGCAGCCGATCGATCAGGAAACACTGAACCAGCTGGTAGCAGCGGGCCAGAGCGCTTCCACCTCCAGTTTCATCCAGGCCTGCACGGTCATCCAGGTGGATAACCCCGAAGTGCGCGAGCAGCTGATGGAGTGCACCGGCGGCCAGGTTTATGTCGGCAGCGCACCGCGATTCCTGGTTTTCTGCGCCGACATGCACCGCCACAAACTCGCCTGCGAAATGCATGATGCCGAGATGCGATCCGGCTTTACCGAGCAGTTCCTGACGGCATCGGTAGACTGCGCCCTGTTTGCCCAGAATGTTGTTGTGGCAGCCGAGTCAGCGGGCCTGGGTACCGTGTATATTGGCGGCATACGCAATCAGATCCAGCGTGTGGCTGAACTGCTCGAACTGCCCGAACTGGTCTACCCCGTATTCGGTCTCTGCCTGGGCTACCCGGACCAGGATCCCGAAATCAAGCCGCGCCTGCCGCTGAGCTCCGTGCTCAAGCATGAGCGTTACGACGACAGCGAGGACCGTGAAACCATCGCGGCCTACGACGAAGCTGTGCGCGAGTACTACCGCACCCGTACCGGCGGCAACAAGGAAATGAGCTGGAGCGAGCAGATCTCAGGTATGCTGGTGAAAGAAGCCAGACCCCATATGCTGGATTTTCTGAATAGCCGCGGGTTCCTGAACAAGTAGTCTCATCCGATCGTCGTACCCTTGCATGCAACGCACAAAACTCGTCTATGCTGAGGTTGTAACCCAAGCGAAATAGCCGAGAGAGCGAAAGCCATGCCAGACAGACAGATCAACTCCCTGCTTGATGAGCTTGAGCATCGCGCGAAACGCGCAGCCAACGAACGCGAGGTCACACTAAAGGTGGATCAGGAAGACCTGATCCGCCTGAAAGCCCTGGCCGAGGTTTATGGTATAGGGATCGACGAACTCACCGCCTGCCTGCTTCACAACATACTGATGGAAGTGGAGGCAAAACTCCCCTATCGCGCTGGCAAAAAGATTATCCGGGTCGAGGATGACGATCCAGTGTACGAAGACATAGGGCCAACTCCTCGTTACCTGGAAGCCAAACGCCGGTTCGAGAAAGACTGCGCCTGACCGGGACGTACTGACGCCGCACGCGCTCAGCGACAGCCTCATACTTGCTGCCAGATCCGCGGCACGGGACAATGCGCGCTCCCACTAAGCCACATCACTCGAAGGTGTCCCGGTCTCGGTGACGACAGGCCTGATACACCCAGTCAGAGGTTGAGAGCGCAGCATGCTACGGATAGTCAAAGGCGGCCCGATCAAGGCCGTCCCCACAAATATCATCACCGGCTTTCTCGGTGCCGGCAAGACCACGGCGATCAACCACCTGTTAGCCAATAAGCCATCCGAGGAGCGCTGGGCCGTGCTGGTCAACGAGTTCGGCCAGATCGGCGTGGATCAGTCGCTGCTGACTGCCGGCGAAGATATCCGCATCAGCGAAATCCCCGGCGGCTGCCTCTGCTGCACACGTGGCCCACAGATGCGCGTGGCCCTGGCCCGCCTGCTGCGCGAAGTCAAACCAGACCGACTGCTGATCGAACCCACCGGGCTTGGCCACCCTACCGGTATCGTCGATCTGCTCACGGGGCCTGATTTCAGCTCCGCCATCGACCTGCGTTCGATGATCTGCCTGATCGATCCACAGATACTGGACGATCCCAGGGCTCTGCGACACCCGGTATTCAACGACCAGATCGAACTCGCCGATATTCTGGTGCTGAACAAAGTCGACCTCTGCTCTACTGAGCAGCTCGACGAAGCTCAACAACTGTCGGATAACATGTTTCCAGCCAAGGCGTCGGTCCTGACCACAACCCGGGGCGAGATTCCTGCAGCACTGCTCGATCTGACCTCTGCGCCGCAAACACACACAGGCATCAGCCTGACGCCTGGCCGCCACGCTCTCTCTCAGGTAGCTCAGGTAGCTCAGGTAGCCGCAGAAACGGGCGAAGACTCTCATTCAGCAGGTGTAGCCCCCGGTCAGCCGCTGCTGCAAAGCGGTGAGCTGGATGGAATGTACAGTTACAGCTGGCAGTTTCACCCGCAGGACTGCTTCGACTCGGACGCTATTCTCGCCCTGCTCGACGCAGAATCAGAGCCGCTGCGTATCAAGGCGATACTGCGCATAGGCTATGCATGGATCAGCTACAACCGAAGCCTTTCGGACGATCGGGAAGTCAGAGAAAGCAGCTGGCGACGCGATTCGCGGATCGAGATAATCAACGACAGGGAACTGGATACAGAGGCGTTTGGCCAGCGTTTACACGCCTGCCTTAAACGAGAAAAAAACTGAAGTTCTCAGGCTGAATCGGCCCGATATATTGAGTATAACGAGAGGGTCTGGCGGGGATATATGGAGGTTGGATACCGAAGTATCCGCCCTCCATGAAACGGGCGCTACTTAAATAACTTAAGCAACAACCGTTACGTTCTCAGCCTGAGGACCTTTCTGGCCCTGAGTTACTTCGAAAGTAACCTGCTGGTTTTCGTGCAGAGTACGACGGCCAGTGCCGTTGATTGCACGGAAGTGAACGAATACGTCAGGACCGTTTTCCTGCTGGATGAAGCCGAAGCCTTTCTCATCGTTGAACCATTTAACGGTGCCGGTTACGAGCTGTGACATGTTTTGCCTCTTTCTTTTTACTTTCAGACCAGCCTTTTGACTGGTGACTTCTAACTGACCGAAATCCTGTATTCCGATCGATTCCAAACGAATCCAACCGGCTGCCAACCCTATGACAAGCCCGGACTGGAATCCGCGTGGCGACAACCGGCTGCAGTACAACCTAGCTTCGCCGTTCCGGCAACCGCGTGAAGCTTTCCCGCGGCGCTGAACATTTTTTGGGAATGGGTGTTTTCACCCTGGCCCGGGATCACCCCGCCTTAATCTCAACTCCTGCAGATTCCGGACGCAGAGAGGCCGATACCGAAACGTCCGAGTCGACGACGATACGCTGGCAATCTTGAGTCAAACGGAGAGCGGCGGCCGGAATGGCCGAATGCTGAGATGGGGCAGTCGCTTCAGAGGCCGTCGTTCCCTGACAGATGGATCGTACCGGCAGATTATGAAGCTTTGCGGTCATAAAACCGCGAACGTCTTGTTGCATCAAACTTAAAATAACTCCGAACCAGCTTACCCGCTGGCGGGCCCGGTCTTGTCGCATCGTGCTTTTACCACTGGTGAAGTGCACGTTTAATGGCGTTTTCAACGACCATTTATTGTTGCCAACCGGAAGACAACCTTTTCCGCATAATACTCCAGTTTCGATCAATTACAATGGCCTGTTTGCGCTAACTTGCCCCTTCATCTAACGACATCTTTGACTATTCTCAATCCTGAATCGAAATTACCGCATTGAGTATCAATGCCAGGCTTTAACCGGCCCGCCCAGCGTTGAGAGACCTGCTTGCAACGCGCCATTCAACCGCCATACTGCAACGTTTCAGGGACATAAACATAAAAACCGCCAATCCGACAGTAAGGGAGTCGACAGGATGCAACTAAAATTCACTCACAAGATCCTGCTACTTATCTTGTTTCCGTTGATACTGCTGACACTGCTGCAGGGACAAAGAGTGATTGCATCGCTCAACCTTGCCAACGAGCTATCCCATATTGACCAGTATGCAGAACTCTCTACCTATAACAGCCAGCTGGTCCATGAACTCCAGAAAGAGCGTGGCCTCACCAGCGGCTGGCTGGGTTCCGGCGACAATGCATTTGCTGATCGACTGGCGACGCAGCGCCAATTGACCAACCAGGCCCTCAGCGCCTGGCAGAGCTATCGCGCTAACCTGAATATCGAGGATACCCTCGTCGTCAACACCCTGAAAAAAACATCCGACCAGCTGCGCCAACTCCAGCAGATACGCAGCAGCGTCGATGCCCGCAACATAGCTCTCGGCGATGCCCTGGGTTACTACACAGGACTAAACGCCGACCTGCTCTCAGTGGCCGGCCAGATTGAGCGCTTGAGCAGCAGTGTCGCGATGAGCCGGATGGGCAACGCCTTCTTCGCGTTTCTTCAAGCCAAGGAGCGCGCCGGTATCGAGCGTGCGGTGCTGAGCAACGCCTTTGGCGCCGACCAGTTTTCCACGGGCCTGTTCCCACGTTTTCTGACGCTGGTTGCCGAACAAAACACCTATCTGCGCCAGTTCGCTATTGCGGCTCCTACTGAGCTCAATGACAGCTGGAAGCAGGCCAGCTCTAGCAGCGCTTTTGAGTATATTGAGCAAGCGCGGGCCCGGGCTATCGAACGGGCACGCCAGGGCGGATTTGGCCTTTCGGCCACAGAGTGGTTCAGCCAGGCCACCAGCCGTATTGAGGCGATGAAAAAGCTGGAGGACCAGCTATCACAAAACCTGCTGGCACAGGCGCGTCTGGATCGAAGCACCACGCTGAGAGATATGTGGCTGCAGCTTGGCCTGCTGCTCGCCGCTATTGCAGTTGTTGCGGTTCTATCTGTCTGGATCGTCCGGGGCGTGCGTCGTCAGGTGCAAAGCCTCGCTGAGACCATGGCACGGGTGCGTGACCATAATGATCTGACCGCCCGCGCCGAGGCCGTTTCACGTGATGAACTGGGCGATATCGCTCGGGCTCTCAACCACACGCTGGAACAGTTTTCCGGCGCGATCCGTGAAGTCCGGGTCGCCAGCGAACGGGTCAGCGCCGAAGCCCGCAACACCCGTGACACGGTGAAACAGACAGAGCAGATCCTGCAGACCCAGAATGCGGAAACCATGCAGGTCTCTGCTGCCATTGAGGAGATATCCACCGCCGTAGCCGATGTGGCCAACAGCACCTCTCACGCGTCGGAAAGCGCGCGAGCCACCAATAGCCTGGCGTCCGAAGGACACGGCCGTATGCAGGACGCCTACGCCGCGATCCAGCAACTCGGTGAAGATATTGCCCAGGTCGGCATCATGGCCAACGAGCTGCAGGCCAGCAGCGGCACCATTTCAGAGGTAATCGACGTTATCAATGGAATATCCGAGCAGACCAACCTGCTGGCACTGAACGCAGCCATCGAAGCAGCACGCGCCGGAGAGCAAGGCCGCGGCTTCGCGGTTGTCGCCGATGAGGTGAGGACTCTGGCACAAAGAACCCATGCATCCACCGCCAAGGTAGAGGAGATCATCGGTCGACTGCAGCGCCAGACCAGTGAGGCCAGCCAGCTGGTGGATAAAAATCAGCGTGATATGGATATCACCACCGGGCAGATCGGTGAAGTACGTTCGACCCTGGATGCGATCGTCGATGCGGTGGATAACATTACTTCGCTATCGACGCAGATCGCCGCGGCCGCCGAAGAGCAGTCCACCGCGATGAACGATATCGGCCGCAGCATAGCGACAATAGATTCAAGCGCCGAAAGCATCAGCCAGCAGGCCGCGAACCTGGGTGGACACGCAGAGCAGCAGACACAGATGTCAGAGCAGCTGGAGCAGCTGATCAGCCGCTTCCGGGTTTAACGCGAAGCCTGCCGGATTCAAGTCCGGTAGCGGCGGTTAAACCCGCCGCGCCTTGGTTTTGCCTTTTACCGCCTTGCCCGACTTTCCGGGCTTGGCCGCAGCGCCAGGCTTGCGCGCACCCGCGGGACGAGGCTTTTTCGATCCGTCGTCTCGTGGCGGCAGGCCGGTGTGCTGGGTCAGCAAACGTCCTTTACCGGCGCTCTTACCTGCACGTGAAGACTGCTTGGAGTTCTTGCGGCGCGGCGCGTTGTAGCTCTCCCCTTCCGGCTGATCCTTGGGAATCAGCTGGTGTTCGCCCTCACCGATCAGATCCGCACGTCCCATGGCCGTCAGCGCCTCGCGCAAGAGCGGCCAGTTTTCCGGGTCGTGCCAGCGCAGAAACGCCTTGTGCAGCCGGCGCTGACGCTCGCCTTTGACCGTTTCCACCTTTTCCGAGCTTTTCTTGTAGCTCAGACGACGCAGCGGGTTACGACCTGAGTGATACATGGCTGTGGCCGACGCCATGGGCGAGGGATAAAACGCCTGTACCTGGTCCGCCTTGAAGCCGTTGGTTTTCAGCCAGAGCGCCAGGTTCATCATATCCTCATCGGTGGTGCCGGGATGCGCCGCGATGAAGTACGGGATCAGGTACTGCTCCTTGCCCGCCTCGGCGGAGAAGCGCTCAAACATCTTCTTGAACGCATCGTAGGTACCGATACCGGGCTTCATCATCTTATCGAGCGGGCCACGCTCGGTGTGTTCCGGCGCAATCTTCAGGTAGCCGCCCACATGGTGGGTCACCAGCTCACGCACATACTCGGGGTCCTCCACCGCCAGGTCGTAACGCAGGCCGGAGGCGATCAGGATTTTCTTAATCCCCTTCAGGCTGCGCGCCTCGCGATACAGCTTGGTCAGCGAAGAGTGATCGGTATTCAGGTTCTGGCAGATCCCCGGATAAACACAGGACGGCTTGCGACAGGCCGCCTCGATCTCACGGCTCTTGCACGCCAGGCGGTACATGTTGGCGGTGGGGCCGCCAAGATCTGAGATCACGCCGGTAAAGCCAGGCACCTTGTCGCGGATCTCCTTGATCTCGCGGACGATAGAATCCTGGGAGCGGTTCTGGATGATGCGTCCCTCATGCTCGGTGATCGAGCAGAAGGTGCAGCCACCGAAGCAGCCGCGCATGATGTTCACCGAGAAACGGATCATCTTGTAAGCGGGAATCTCCGCCTTACCGTAGCTCGGGTGCGGCACCCGGGCGTAGTTGAGATCGAACACGTAGTCCATCTCTTCCATGCTCAGCGGGATCGGCGGCGGATTGAGCCAGACCTCCTGATCGCCATGCAGCTGCACCAGCGCGCGGGCGTTGCCCGGGTTGGTCTCCAGATGCAGTACGCGGTTAGCGTGGGCGTACAGAACAGGGTCCTTGCTGACCTTCTCGTAGGACGGGATACGGATCACGGTTTTGGCGCGGTCCAGCCGCATCCGTGGCGAGGATTCGATATGCAGCACCTGCAGCTCATCCTCCGCATCCATCTCGGCGGTTTCGCCACCCTTATCGCGCTCGATCTCGCAGGCCGCCAGATCCCGGGTGTTCACATAGGGGTTGATGATCTTGTCGATTTTGCCGGGGCGGTCGATGCGGGTAGAGTCGATCTCCATCCACCCTTCGGGAGTGTCCTTGCGCACGAACGCGGTACCGCGAATATCGCGGATCTCTTCAACCGCCTCTCCGGCATCCAGACGATGCGCCAGCTCGACCACGGCACGCTCGGCGTTGCCATAGAGCAGCAGGTCGGCGCGGGCATCCAGCAGGATGGAGCGACGTACCTTGTCCTGCCAGTAGTCATAATGGGCGATGCGGCGCAGTGAGCCCTCGATACCGCCAAGAATGATCGGCACATCCTTATAGGCTTCGCGGCAGCGCTGGCTGTAAACGAGGCTGGCCCGATCAGGACGTTTACCCGCCTGACCGCCCGGCGTATAGGCATCGTCGGAGCGTTTTTTACGATCCGCCGTGTAGCGGTTGATCATGGAATCCATGTTGCCCGCGGCCACGCCGAAGAACAGCCGCGGTTTGCCCAGCGCCTTGAACGCATCAGCACTGTGCCAGTCTGGCTGGGCGATAATGCCGACACGAAAGCCCTGCGCTTCGAGCAGGCGACCGATGATCGCCATGCCAAAGGAGGGATGATCGACGTAAGCGTCACCGGTTACCACGATAATATCGCAGGCGTCCCAGCCCAACTTATCCATCTCCTGCCGACTCATCGGCAGAAAAGGTGCGGGATCACGTCTGGCTTTGAAACTTGCCAGTTCCTGAAGAGAGGTAGGGGTCTGCATTAAAAGATAACCGGTTAAATCGAAGGTATCGAAGATGACGTATGAGGCCGAACGGCCTGAAACATGCGCAGTATACCTCAGCCATGACTAATTTCCGATCAATATACTGCGACATTAAATCGGACTAGTCTTTAATTGGCTCCAACCAGGCAACTCCCAACTGGCGCATCTGCCGCTCTATCCAGCGCGCCCGCTGCTGAACATAAGGCCCGGGCGGCTGGGCAGAATAGCGCCAGGGATTGGGGAGGATCGCCGCCAACCGCGCCGCCTGGTTATCGCTGATGCTCTGCACCGGTCTCTGGTACCAGTATTCGCTGGCGGCGCCAACGCCATATACGCCAGGGCCAAACTCAGCGATATTCAGGTACACCTCCAGAATGCGTTCCTTACCCCAGATCCACTCCAGCAGAAATGCCAACGGCAGCTCCAGCCCCTTGCGCACCCAGTCACGCCCCGGCCAGAGCAGCAGGTTTTTCGCCGTTTGCTGGGTCAGGGTACTGGCACCACGCAGCCCCTCCCCTTCCAGCGCTTCATTCACCGCTTCACCTATCGCCTGGGTATCCACACCGGAATGCAGCGGAAAGCGCTGATCCTCTGACGCGATCACCGCAAGTTGCATCCCCACCGGGATCTCTTCGATATCCACCCACTGATGTCGAAACTCGCCGCTGAATCCTTCCGGCGGGTTGATCCAACGGTGTACCTGCCAGCTCCACACCGGCGGATTCACAAAGCGCAGCAGCAGGAGCAGTGCCAGCAAAAAGGCGATACAGCCCAGCAGCGTCCATACGATCCGTCGACGCAGCCTGGCCCAAAAGCCTCTGCGGCGCCCGTTATCTCCTGTATTTCGACCTGGTATCAATCCCACCGATCCGCTCTCATGCTGACTCTCTCTTAGTGCGGCCTCTGCAACTGCTATCTCGACCACCAATCTCTGATATGATCAATACCGCCCAATTCATAAGGATATCGACGTGCGATTAACCATGAATCTTAAAACCCGATTCATGCTGCTGATGCTGGCACTCTTCCTCGTTGCCGCCGGCATAGTATGGATTCTTGTACGACAACTTTCAGAGTCCATTGTCGAGGAATGGGTCACACGCTACGCCGAAAAGCAGGTACTGTACGACAAGGGCCGTACGCTGCAACCTATCCTCACCGAAATCGCGCTGTCCCGCCAGTTTGCCAACTCTCACCAGCTGATCAGCTGGGCCCGCAACCCGGAAGACCCTGACCTGAAACGCCAGGCGATCGCCGAGATGGAGAACTACCGCCTCAACTTTGCAGACAACAGTTACTTCGTTGCGCTGCGTGAATCCGGCGATTACTACCATAATAATGCCGCCAATGAGTACGCCGACAGCCAGTACCGCTACTCACTGGATCCTGACCGCCCAGCCGACAGCTGGTTCTACAAAATCATCAAACAAAACCGCGATATGCACCTGAACGTCAATCCAGACGTGGAACTGGGTGTGACCAAACTGTGGATCGATATGCTGCTGCGCGACGGCGATGAGATCCTCGGCGTGGTCGGTACCGGCCTGGACCTGACCCATCTGCTCAACTCTGTGGTCAATAAGGATGAACCCGGTATCACCAGCCTGTTCACCGACCATGACGGCGCGATTCAGCTTTACCGCGACCAGAGCCTGATCGACTTTGGCTCGATCACCAAGGCCAGCGCCGATAAGACCCGGGTGGATCGTCTTTTCTCCGATGATGCCGATAAACGTGCGGTTCAGGAGTTGATGCGGCAGCTGGTCGCGGATCCGGGCGAGATCAAGACCCGCTTCGTCACCATCGACGACCGCCGCCACCTGGTGGGATTGGCTTATATTCCCGAGATCGACTGGTACGAAGTGACCCTGCTCGATCTGAACAAGGTTCTTCCGTTCAGCCACTTCAGTGGCATATTGCTCAGCTTCGGTCTGATGCTGCTGGCCAGTCTGATCATGCTGCACCTGGCACTGAACCGTTTTGTGCTCAACCCGCTGACGCAACTGGAGTCGGGGATGGATGAAATCCGCGAGGGGCACTATCCACAGAGTCTGCCGCAGACACCGCCCAACAATGAGGTGGGCCGGCTGATGAACCACTTTCGCCATATGGCCAGGGCGGTACAAAGCGCTCGCGAAGAGCTGGAACAGAAAGTACTCAACCGTACCGAGGCGCTGGACCGGCTGACAAAAACCGATGCGCTGACCGAACTGCTCAACCGTCGAGGCATGCAGGAGCAGCTGGATAACCAGTGGCAGCTGCTGCAGCGTGAACGCCGTCGCTTCGGCCTGGTCTGGCTGGACCTGGACCACTTCAAACAGATTAATGACCGATACGGCCATAAGGCCGGCGACCAGGTCCTGCTATCGGTCGCCGAGCAACTGCGCAAACTGCTGCGCGGTTACGACTATGCCGCACGCTGGGGCGGCGATGAATTCCTGCTGCTGATCCAAACCGACCGGCTGGACCTGATTGAGGGCCTGAGCGAACGTATCCGCAGCTCAGTGGCAGAATCCAGCATCGTCTACGACGATTCCCAGCCGCCGATCACTATTACCCTCAGCGCCGGCTGCCACCTGGCATCCTCCAGCGACGAAACCCTGGAAAAAGCGTTGCAGGCAGCGGATACCGCGCTCTACGAAGCGAAGGCAGGCGGCCGCAACCGCCTGGCTGTTCACAGTCCGCAATAGCCATAAGCGCGCCGCTGCAGCCCTGAGGGCTGCAGCATTCACAGACGTTGCAACAGAGAGACCAGTGCCCGCTCTGTCTGCTCATCCAGGCCATGGCAGACATTCAGGCGCATGCAGTTACGGTACTTGCCCGAGGCGGAAAACAGCGCGCCGGGCGCGATGCGAAAATCCTCATTCTCCAACTGACGATTGATCTCTACGCAATCGATGTTGTCGGGAAACTCCAGCCAGAGCAGATAGCCGCCCTGGGGACAACTGATTCGGGTGCCAGCGGGCATATGCTGCTTTAGCCAGGCGGTCATCCGGTCGCGGTTGCGCATATACTGCCCGCGCATTTTACGCAGATGGCGCTCATAGCCTCCCTTGGCGATAAATTCAGCCACCGCCAGCTGTGGCAGCGTACTTGAGGCCGCCGTGGCGACAAATTTGCTGTGCACCACATCACTGCGATAACGACCGGGCGCTACCCAACCCAGCCTAAGCCCCGGCGCCAGCGTTTTCGAAAACGAGCTGCAGAGGATGACACGATCATCGGTATCGAATGATTTTATCGTCGCAGGCCTCGGCCAGGCATAGGACAGATCACCGTAAATATCATCCTCGATAATCGCGGTGTCATAGCGCTGCGCCAGCCGGTAAAGGGCACGTTTTCGCTCATCGCTGAGGGTATAACCCAGCGGGTTGTTGCAGGTGGGCGTGACCAGTATCGCCTTGATCGGCCACTGTTCCAGCGCCAGCTCCAGCGCCTCCACACTGATCCCCTCTCTCGCATGAGTGGGGATCTCCATCACCTTGAGCCCATTAGCCTTGATCGCCTGCATGGCGCCGTAAAAACAGGGTGAATCCACGGCAACCACATCTCCAGGTTCGGTAACGGCGCGCAGGGCACAGAACAGAGCCTCCTGACAGCCGGTGGTGATCACCAGATCATCCGGGTGCAACTGACAGCCGGAGTGAGATGCCAGGCGTGCCACCTCCTCACGCAGCTCTTCGCTGCCGCGCAGGCTGTCATACTCCAGCGCCGCCGGATCTCCCCGGCGTGCCCGCGCTGCCCATAGCCGTAACAGTGGCTTCAACGTATCACCGGTGAGATCGGGCATCGCATGTCCCAGCGAGAAAACCCGCGCCGATTTATCCGCCCCCAACATCTGCAGAACGCCTTCCCACTGAGAGATATCCAGCGGGCGCCGCGCTGCAGCACTGGTGCTCGGCAACTCCGCCTCCGCCGCCCGGCCACGCACAAAGTAGCCAGACCGCGGTCTGGATTCGACCAAACCCAGAAACTCCAGGCGGCGGTAAGCTTCCTGCACGGTGGTCACACTGACATTGTGCTCCCGGGTCAGACTTCGGATAGAGGGAAGACGGTCACCGGCAGCGAACAGTCCTTCATCGATCTGCCGGGCAAGATGCTCGACCAACGCTTCATACAGTTTCACACCAAATCCCACCAAAAACCGGTACAGATAGATAAAAATAGAGGTACACAGATACAAAATTCCATTTCTGTGCATGTAAAAATAGCATTTTCTGAATCTGTATACCTTTTTATGGCTCTTTTAATCTCCTTATCCCAAGCCACTCCAGCCAAGGAGATAGAGATGAATCTGCCCAACAGAGCCCTGCTAGCCTACCGCAGTATGAAATTCCGCTACCGTCTGCACCTGACACGCAGGAAACTGCTGACCCTGGACGACCATCAATTGAAAGACCTGAATATCTCCCGCGCGGATGCGGTCAGAGAGGGAAAAAAACCGTTCTGGAAGATGTAATTTTGTACGTTCTGTAAACGACAGACCCGTGATCCTGGAGTAATATGTATCCAAAGAGCATCTGTTTCGCGGAAGAACGACATGGTAAAGAAGTCGCGATCGCCCAGCCGGATATTACTCGCACTCGCGCTGGGCGGCCTGATCACGGAACTTTCGGCCGAGCCTCTCATTGTTGCCACCGAGGGGGTCTACCCACCGTTCAGCTACGTCGATGATAACGGCCAGCTAACCGGCTTTGACACGGATATCGCTCGCGCCCTGTGTCGCCAGATGGAACGTGAGTGCGAACTGCGGCAGGTAGCCTGGAGTGACCTGATCCCAGAAATGGAAGCCGGCAGGATCGACTTCAGCGTCGCCAGCATGGCTAAAACCGAAGACCGCTCCAGGCGCGTCAACTTTACCGACTATTACTACCGGTCCCACTCCACCTTCGCTGGCGATCCGGACCGCTTCAGCGATATCTCGCCCAAGGCGCTGAAGGGAGTTCGACTCGCCACCGGCCGTGACACTATCCAGGCCGACTTCCTGCAGAATCACTACACCGACAGCGAGATCATTCTGACCGATGATCTGCCGCAAACGCTGGAGCTGCTAAAGTCCGGCAAGGCAGACCTGGCGCTGTCCGACACCATCAATCTGCTGGACTTCCTGCAGCAACCCGAATCCCTTCAATTCGACTACATCGGAGACCCTCTGCAGGCGGAAGAACTGCATTCCAAAGCACATATCGCGGTACGCAAGGGAGAAGAGCAGCTGCTTGAGGACCTTAATGAGGCGCTGGAGGACATCCGGCTGGATGGAAGTTACGAGCGTATAAACCGCAAATACTTCCCGTTCAGTATCTACTGATCGATGCCGGGAGAGTCAGCAGTGCGCAGCACCGGAGAGCGACGTTTTCACCCCAGCCTGGCCCATGCGGTTCATTTTGCGGTGTTCGGCCTACTGCTGCTGTTGGTACTGACCATCTGGCTCGCCTTTCCACTGCTTGAGGGTATCGCCGAGAAAGCGCGGGAAACGCGGGATGTCCATGTACCGGCTATCACCCGCTGGCGTCACAATACCCAACGCTCCGAGCAGCTCTACAACTTTATCAATACGCTCTACCGTTCCGAGGACCCCGCCCGGGTCCGTAACGTCCGCCTCCAATCCCAGGTGCTGACCAACGGCTTTTCGTTCGAGCCGGACAAGCAGCTGGCCAAACAGGCTGCCAGGGTAATGCAGGCGGTACTGCCGCTAACCAACACTCGACTCGAACAGCATCAGCTGGAACGCGCCATGGCCATGCGCGCCAACCGCATCCGCCAGTTTACCGACCGTCTGGAAAACCTGTTCCTGAACCGGGAACCACCGATGCTCGCCGCGGTAACAGTGAGCCACCTGACATTCACCACCGCTGCAGAAACCCGCTATGCCTCGCTGCACGCTACCAACTGGCCGGAGGTGATCGACAATATCCGGGCCACAGAAGAATCGATAGCGAACCTGCTTGTTTACCACAATGAGCACAGTGAAGCCGCCAACGACTTGCTTGCCCTGCTGGAGCAGCAGCGTCTGGATGCAACCCAGATACTGAGTTTACAGAGTGAGGCCGATGCCTTTTACAAGAGCGCTATCAGTGAACAGCGCCACCTGAGTAGTCTGCTCAACAGCGATGCCACATTGAGCGCTCAGGACCTGGCACAGCGGATGGAAGACGACGCCGGAAGGATACAGGTGCTCGCCTGGACATATATCATCGCCTTCCTGGTGATCGGCTCCCTGCTTATCTTTGGTTTCAATTACCTGGTGCTGCGCCCGATCCTTAAAGCCAGCAACGCGCTGGAGCTGGCCAGTTCGGGCAAACCTATCCCTTCATCGGACAAGCAGCCCACCCTCTTTTCCGAGCTCAATATGATCTCCAGGAACGTACAGCGCTACGGTGATACTACTCAGGAGCTGCGCCGCCTGAACGACGAACTTGAACAGCTTTCGCAGCTGGACGGCCTGACCGGCATCGCCAACCGCCGCCATTTCGATGCCGCACTCAAACAGGAGTTCAACCGCGCCCAGCGCCATCGTCAGAGCCTGGCGCTGATCCTGCTGGATATCGATCACTTTAAGCAGATCAACGACCGCCACGGCCATCTGCAGGGCGACGACTGTCTGAAAGCTTTTGCCAGTCTGCTTAAACGCTTTACCCAGCGCTCGGGCGAGATGACGGCACGCTATGGTGGCGAAGAGTTTGTACTGATTCTGCCGCTGACACCGCTGCAAGAAGCGCAAGCGCTCTGTGAGCAGATCCGCAGCGAAACCCCGGAGCTTTCGCTGCTTTCCGGCCAGGGAGAGTTGGTCACTCTCAGTGTCAGTGCCGGGCTTGCCTACACCGATACGCCCACTCTCTGCAGTGCAGAAGAGCTGCTCGAGGCGGCCGACTCCGCGCTTTACGAAGCGAAGAACAGCGGTAGAAACCAGGTCGTGACCCGGGTGCTGGGCCATCCACCACCGCGGACAAAGCAAAACGCTCGCTGACGACAGCGCTGGATTTCCAACACTTTGTTGGCAACGCAACAGCCTTTACCTAACGCTCCCTACCTGATTTCAAAAACTTAGCACTGGCACACCCCTTGCCCCTGTTAGCACAGTGAAACGACTCAACAGGCTGAAACGATTCAGCGCAGAGCAACAGCGAGGGCTTCAGGGTGAAACTTCAAATCGAGCGCAATGTAGCTTCCCTACTATTCCAGCAGTGTCCTTCACTCGCATCCTGGGAGGAGCAGCTCAAACTCGCCAGCCGGGTCGAGATCCCGTTTCAGGTTTTCAACCAGGAGCAGCTCAATCTGCTGATCGACCTCTATGACCAACTACCCGGCGGCGCAGGCAAGAAGGCGCAGCTTCAGGCGCTGCGCGACGCCAGCTTTGGCGCGGAGCCTGTTAGCGTGGGCGAGGATCTGGAGGAGCTGCTGCCTGAGCTGATCGCCCACCTGAGTCAGAATACGCAGCGCGGCTGGCTGTTCCGACTGGAGGGCAGCGGCACTCTGTTGCCCTGGGCAGTCTCCCGCATCGACTTCACTCCCGCAGGCAGCGAAGAACAGGCCCGCATTGTCATCGACCTTAAAGCCAACAGCCGCGGCAAACTGCAGACCAAGCAGCTGATCATCTCCGAGCGTGACGTTAACAACCAGTCACTGGTGGAGCTGCTCGCTATCAAGGGCTACCTGAAGGAAACCGAGCAGCTGCTGGCCAGCTTCGACGCCGCCAATGAGCGCTACATCAACTGGCGCGCCAACTTCGGTGAGCAGTTCTCCGGCAGCGGCACTGGCATCTATGCGGAAGACCCCAGTGCCTCGCACCGTAACAGCGACTGGGGCCGCAAGCCGCGGGTGGTGCTCTCCGCCAGCGGCGGCGACGCCCGTTTGGTCAACGATGAAGAGGTACTGGCCGAACGTGAACTGACGCTGCAGCAGAGCGGCAATATCCTGAACGCCATGCTCAAACGGATCGCCCGCCAGTCCAGCTTCAGCGATGAGGTCGACAAGCGGATAGAAGCCCTGGCTGAAGCGATCCCGGCACAGCTCTTCACCCGCATTCCGGTGCACGCCTATATCCTGATGTTCCACCTGGAGCTGCACCACCACCTTTGGGTGCATGTGGATAACCTTAAGCCCTACCGCTATCAACCGGAGTTGAAAGACAAGCTGGTACTGCCACAGGCCCATACCGATCTGATCGATATCCTGACCGCCGAGATGGAGATGCTGCTGGACGATATCATCGAGGGTAAATCCGGCGGCACCACCGTGCTCTGCAGCGGCCCTGCCGGCGTCGGCAAAACTCTCACCGCTGAAGTCTACGCCGAAATCATCGGCCGCCCGCTATACCGGGTGCACTCCGGCCAGCTGGGGCTGAACGTGGCGGAGATGGAAAAGAACCTGAAGGATGTGCTGATCCGCGCCCAGCGCTGGGGCGCGGTGATGCTGATCGACGAGGCCGATGTCTATATCAAGCGCCGCGACGACAACCTGACCATGAACGCCGTGGTGGGGGTATTCCTGCGCGTACTGGAATACTTCAATGGCCTGCTGTTCCTGACCACCAACCGCATCGACGATATCGATGAGGCGATCATCTCCCGCTGTATCGCCATGGTGCGTTATCAGCACCCCGACGCCGAGGAGCGCAGCCGCATCTGGCAGGTGATGGCGCAACAGTTTTCTCTGCCACTGGAAGCAACGTTGCTCGATCAGCTGGCGGAGCGCTTCGCCAGCGCCAGCGGCCGCGATATCAAGGGGCTGGCGAAACTGGTGGCCAAGTTCTGCAGCTTCCGCGACTGTCCGCCGAGCATGGAGGTGTTCGAGCACTGCGCCAGCTTCAGAGGCCTGGATATGACCGGCACTAACGCCCCGGGCGCAAAGAGCGCCGCCTAGTGGAATATTCTCAGATGAGCGACCTAGTAGCACTCTATGAACTCGTGCCCGCTAAAGAGTGGCTGAAAAACCACAGGCTCTCGCCGAATGAGATCGACTGCGTGATCGCGCTGAAGCTCAAGATCCTCGACGGCAAGTGCAAGATGAACAAGCTGGATAAAACCCTGGCTGCCGAACTCTACCGGGAGTGCCATACGCTAAAAGGAGATCAGCTGGGCGACGAGATGCACGCGTTGATATCCTGCGCCGGCGAGACACCCTCACAAGAGATGATCGAGCAGATTTATGAAACCCGCGTGCTGGCGGAAACCAGGATCTCACGTCCGGTGATGAAAGCGTTCAAGGCGCGATTAAGAGACACCGGCCTGCTGCCGGCAAAGGAGTGAGTCCTTAGCGATGAAAGAGCTGACGGCCTCTCAGGACCGCCAGCCTTTTTCTGGGTTCGAGGTTAGTCTTTCAGCGCCATCCCCTCGCTCGGCAGCAGTTCCCTGCTGGCCAGGAGACCTGCGAAATCGCTGAGGCGACGTTGGCGATAACTGTCCAGATCCGCATTCTGGTAGTTATAAAAGCCTTCGCCATCACGGATGCCACGACGATTCTGCTCCATATTGCTAGCGATCACTTGCGGCGGTGCAAAACGCTCATCCAGCGTTTCCCGCATGTAGTTCGAGGCATAGTAGAGGATGTCACCGCCCCCCCAGTCGATAAACTCCAGCAGGCCCAGCACCGCAAAGCGGGGACCAAAGCCCACCCGCACCGCCGTATCCACATCCTCGGCACTGGCGACGCCCTCCTCCACCAGACGCGCGGCTTCGTTCATCGCCAGCGCCTGGATCCGGGGCACGATATAGCCAGGTGAGGCGCTGCACACCACCGGCACCTTGCCGACCTGTTTCAGGTTCTGCTTCAGCCACTCCACCGTCGCTTCAGCGGTCTGATCGCCACGGCTGACCTCCACCAGCGGCATCAGGTGAGCCGGGTTCAGCCAGTGCGCATTAAGGAAGCGCTCCGGATGCGTAACCAGCGCTGCCAGATCGGTTACCAGGAACGTAGAGGTGGTCGATGCAATCACTGCATCTTCCGGAGCATGGCGGCAGATCTCCGCGAAAGCCTCCCGCTTGGCCTCCATCTTCTCCGGCACCGCCTCGTAAATAAGACCCGCTTTAGCCAGGGCATCGGCTGCCTGCTGCTGACCGGCGAATTCCACGCGGGCCAGCACAGACTCAACCTTGGAACCTTCCAGCAGACCCAGGCGAGCCATAAATTCCAGATCCTGGCGAATCTCCGTCAACGCAGAGTCTTGCAGCTGCGCCAGCTGCTCTTCGCTGCGCGGTTTCAGGTCAACCAGACAGACCGACAGGCCGGCAAAGGCGTAGTTCAGCGCAATACCCCGCCCCATTCGGCCGGCGCCGACCGCCGCGACACACGGTAACACCTGGCTCATCACTCGATCCCCCGGAACAGCAGCTGCTCCATCTGAGATCGGTTCAGCTCGCTCAGACCCAGGTTTTCCAGCGTACGGCCTTCGCCATAGAGATCACGCCCGGTAATAGCAGATGCCATAGCCAGCAGGCCCGCCGCGATCGGCGTGGGTGTGCCGCTCCAGCGACCGATGGAGACCAGCAGCGAGAGACCCAGCGCGGTATCTTCGACCATATAGCGGTGACTCTGCAGATCGATCTTTTCACGCCAGTCACCGCTGTCGGTTAGCTTTTCATGCGCCGAGCGACCGTACATCCACTCGTCGCCATCCTTGCTGTAGTGGTCGGCCAGCGGGAAATGCGGCGCCTTGTAGCCCAGGGCTTCGCGCAGCGCGATACGCTCAGCGTCCAGCGCATCGGTAACGCGGCGGATCGACGGCTGAGTCCCCTCATTGTGGATATCCCAGGCATCAAAGTGCTCCAGGGGGCCGGCGTTCATCAGGATCAGCGGCGGATGGATGATGCCGCCGGCGTTCATCAGTGCGCCGCTGAGGCCATCTTCGATCTCTTCGATGGAGGGGTAGGCTGCGCGGATCACGGCGAACGCATGTTCTGAATTGCGTGCCGGGAATACGCCGGTGGGCAGACGCGTGGCGTAGCCGCTGCACACCACCTCACGGGGACCGTGCTTGCGCGCCAGGTACGGCAGAGTGCCGGTTTCCGCAAAGGAGACGTCGGCCGGGTTGCCGGCTTCTTTCACAGCCTTGGCAAAGATGTAGCTACCGAAGGTGCCCGGCGGGAAAAACAGCACCTGACCATCGCTCAGCAAAGGCGCCAGCTCTTTCGACAGATCCATATGAGTGGTGGATGGCAGCGGAATAACGATCAGCTCAGCGCCTTTGACAGCCTCTTCTAGAGAGGATGTCGGCAGAGCGATCGCCACATCGCGTGTACCGCGAAAGTCCTTCACTTCGATAGAGCCGGACTCCAATACCGGCGCCAGTGCATCGGCATCTCTGCGCCAGAAACGCACCCGATGACCTTTCTCCGACAACTCTGCCGCTGCCGCGTAACAACCATGACCACCACCGAGTACTGCAATTTCCATACTGTTTCTCCAATCGCTAAAGAGTTGCGCCCGCATTAACAGCGGCAGCGCCAGACCCTTCCAGATTCTCACCTTGGTAGAGCTACCGATATGCAGATCGCGTAGCCAATATTCGCCTGACGCAGCTTTCCTGCAGAGATGCAAAAAAGCCCGGAAATTGCTTCCCGGGCTTTTTGCAATCTATTGATCTATTTATTGTTTTCGACAGATATCAGTCTACCAGCGAGGCGATGGTGCCACGGCAGTGCTTAAGCCCAGTACGCAGACAGAACGCCGCCAGCATGGCGGAACCGGCCGCCACCACCGACATGGAGTGACCCACTGCTGCCGGGTCTTCAAACACGTAATCGGTCAACAGCGCCACCAGCGTGGAGCCGCAGGTGATACCCAGCATATTCATGCCGACAAAGAACAGCGCGGTCACCTGAGCGCGCATCTGGTTGGGTGCGATGTTCTGCAGCGCAGCGGCCGAAGTCGCCATCGGGAAGCTGGCAAAATACATCGTCAGCGCATAGACGCAGAGCGTACCCAGAAGAGAATCCACGAACGGGAAGATCAGCGCGGGAATGATCACCCCCAGGCCCCCGACCATGCCGGCACGCATCGCCGCATCGTCATGACCCTTGCGAGTGAAGAAGTCCACCAGCCAGCCGCTGGTCAGCACGCCGGAGGCATTGGCCACCAGCGCCACGACGCCGAGGTAGACACCCACCTGGCTCATGCTCAGCTCATAGTTGCGCAGCAGGTAAGCCGGGCCCCAGGACATCAGCGCATACAGCGTCAGCGCCAGCAGCGAGAAGCCGACGTAAATGGAAGCGAAGGTACCGAGGTTCGCTTTCATGTAAGCGCCCACTTCACCCAGGGTATAGCCCTTGGCGCGCACTTCACCTTTACGCTCGGGATCTTTCACGGTGATCGCAAACATCAGCGCCAGCAGCACACCCGGCAGACCGACGATCCAGAAGGTCAGCTGCCAAGGCTTCATCACACCGACAACAGGCAGAGAGACCTCACCAAGGCTGGAGATATATTCGATCGCCGCACCACCGATAATGAAGGCCAGCGCCGCGCCAAGGAATGATCCTGAAGAGTAGACACCCAGCGCCATCCCCACGCGGTGCTTGGGAAACGCATCGGTAATCATCGAATAGGCCGCCGGAGAAAGTGCAGCCTCACCGCAACCCACCGCCATACGCGCAAAAAACAGCTGACCGAAGGATTTCGCCAGGCCGCAGACCGCGGTCGCCAGGCTCCAGACAAAAATGCCGCAGGCGATGATCATCGGGCGTGAGCGGGTATCGGCCCAACGCGCGATCGGCAGTCCCATGAAGGCGTAGAACAGTGCAAAGGCGAGGCCGGTGACCAGGCTGAACTGCGTATCGGTGATCTGCAGATCCGCCTTGATCGGTTCGATCAACAGGGTAATCACCTGGCGATCGAGAAATGAAAACACATAACCCAGTGTACAGAGCGCAACGATGTACCAGGGGTAAAGCGTTTTGCGCTCCACCGCCCTTTCCTGATTAAGTTCAGCTTTTGCAGCTAACATGCGTTTCTCCTACGAATGATTTAATTCCCGTGAAATTTGCAGGGGCTGAAAATCATCCTAAGTAAACGCTGACTGCGCCCGCTATCCTTAAGCTGCAGCCATTGTACGTTTAAGGAAACAACCTCAGGTGTTATCCAAGGATGTTGCGCATCAGGGATATTCGGCACCGCTGAGCGTCTGCGAAGGCAGGCAACCGTAGCGACGTTTGTAGATCTGCGCGAAGCGTCCCTGGTTACCTATTCCCACACTCAGCAGGATATCGGTGACCTTTGCACTGGCAGGGTCGGCCCGTTTCAACTCCAGATGCGCCCGCTGCAGCCGCTGCTCGCGGATATACTCGGAGGGCGAAAGTTCGAGAAAACGCTGGAATCCATTCTGCAGAGTACGCGCGGAGACGCCGACGATATCTGCCAGATCAGCGAGCATCAGCGTATCGCCCAGGTTGGCATCGATGAAGTCCCTTGCCCTGCGCACATGGCAAGGCAGGGCTACCGGAGCGCTCTGTCGCAGCTGGTCGGAGTAGTTATGAGGCTGGGTATTGATCAGCTGAGCGATCAATAGTTCGGCAAACTGGTGGCGGATAGGATCACTGCCCAGGCTGGCGTCATGGCACTGATACTGCTGACAGAGGTAATCCAGCGTACGCAGCCAGGCAGCCCCCGTTTCGCTCTCGTGGGACAGTTCCAGATCAAACAGCAGCGGCGCTTTCATCTCCCGGTTGAGCAGGCGCGAAAGCCGGTTTTCCACCAGATCGCGGCGTACCCGCAAAATCAGTCGCCGGCAACTGGCATCCATCCGCGTCGTCGTCGGTTCGCTGGGTGAAACCACGGTGGTCATACCCGCCGCAGTGTTCGCCCGTCGATTACCGTTAACCACTAACCCCGTGCCCGAAAGCGTCGTCTGCACCAGATAAAAGTCGTTAATCTCGCCGGGCTCAAGCTGCACCTCGGCACCGTATTCCAGACAGAACAGCTCGACACTATCCAGCCGGATACCGTCCAGACGCGTCGTGACACTATCGCCGCCACTGAGCACCTGCATGCTGTGGGGCCATAGAAAGTCACCAATTCGATGGCAGGTTTCCTCCAGGTTGTGAGAGGCGAACAGGTTATGGTTCGAAAGCGGATGTGGCTGCAGCATCGGAAACTATCCCCGGATAAGGCGTTCCCCGTGGATAAAACCTGTCGGGCTGAAGACAGGATCTGCGGGGTTCAGTTAAAGCGAAATCCTGCACCAGCACTTTACCAGCGCAGAAAACGCACTTACCCACAAAGCAAATGTCGCGCCAGAACAAAGAAGCAAGGGGTGATAGTTCTTTTATTTCAATATCTTAAATATAGAAACAACAACTACATTAGATGAATAATCAACTAAAAATCATGCCTTTAAATGGCACTTTATCGCGCCATATCGGTTAGCCCGGCCAGACTTTGCTCTATAAGCGGGCGCGTAAAGCGGGACGTTAAACCCGGCATAGGCTCGAGCATAGCGGCCAGGGCTCCGCTTAAGAGCCCTAAGCCTGCGAACCGATCAGTTAAGCGATTTCAGAAATGCGATCAGGTAGTCCTGCTCTACCGGGTCGGTCACAGAGACATGCCGCATACGTGTACCCGGCACCAGCGCCTCATTGTCAGCGACCCACTTACGCAGGTTTTCTTCGCTCCAGGTCAGACCGGAGTTTTTCAGCGCATCGGAGTAGGCAAAACGCGGCACAGTGCCTGCTTCACGCCCAACCACGCCGTGCAGATCAGGCCCAAAGCCGTTCTTTGCCGGGTCCAGCGTGTGACAGGCTTCGCACTGATGAAACACGGCGGCACCCGCCGCTGCCATCGCTTCCTGATCGCTGCCTTCGGCGTATAGCGTAGGTGAGGTCATTAGAGCACTGAAAGACAGTACGGCTATCCAACGAATATTCATGGCACACCTCGTGAGGCCAGTTAACGGATAGCCCCACTATATGCCCCGCCGGAATCAGGTCTCTTTAGTACTTGAGTACTGTTTGCAGGTCTCCTTTGATAAGGGTCAACAAACTCCGGCCAGCAGCCAGTTGCCAGAAACGCAAAACCCCGGCCGAGGCCGGGGTTTGTCATGAAGCGGAGAGGGTTTATCAGGCGCTGTGCGCGATGATGTCCTTCCACTTGGCCGGGCCAGTGGTGTGAACTGACTCGCCAGAGGTATCTACCGCGACGGTGACCGGCATATCCTTCACTTCGAACTCGTAGATCGCTTCCATACCCATTTCCGGGAACGCCAGCACCTTGGAGCCGGTGATCGCTTTGGAGACCAGGTATGCAGCGCCACCCACAGCCATCAGGTAAACCGCCTGGTTATCCTTGATCGCGTCGATGGCGACCGGACCACGCTCGGATTTACCGATCATGCCCAGCAGGCCAGTGCTTTCCAGGATCTGACGGGTGAACTTATCCATACGGGTAGAGGTGGTAGGTCCTGCCGGGCCAACCACTTCGTCACGGACCGGATCAACCGGGCCCACGTAGTAGATAAAGCGACCTTTCAGGTCCACCGGCAGCTCTTCACCGTTGTTGAGCATCTCGACCATGCGCTTGTGCGCCGCGTCGCGACCGGTGAGCATTTTGCCGTTGAGCAGGATGGTTTCGCCGACCTTCCACTCTTTAACCGCTTCCGGGGTGATCTCGTCCAGGTTGACGCGACGGGTGTTGGAACCCACCTCGAAGGTCACTTCCGGCCACTCTTCCAGGCTCGGCGGCGTCAGTACGGCCGGGCCGTTGCCGTTAAGCTTGAAGTGGGTGTGACGGGTCGCTGCACAGTTCGGGATCATGCAGACCGGCAGAGACGCTGCGTGAGTCGGGTAATCCATGATTTTCACATCAAGGATAGTGGTCAGACCGCCCAGGCCCTGAGCACCGATGCCCAGTGCGTTGACCGCATCCATGATCTCCAGACGCAGCTCTTCAACGCGGTTCTGCGGGCCGCGCTCACGCAGCTCGTGGATATCGATCGGGTCCATCAGGGACTCTTTCGCCATGACCGCGGCTTTCTCGGCGGTACCGCCGATACCGATGCCGAGCATACCCGGCGGGCACCAGCCAGCGCCCATGGTCGGTACGGTTTTGACGATCCAGTCGACAATGCTGTCGGACGGGTTCAGCATCACCATCTTGGACTTGTTCTCGGAGCCGCCACCTTTGGCCGCCACGTGAACCTCAACCTCGTCACCCTCTACGATCTCGTAGTGGATAACCGCCGGGGTGTTGTCCTTGGTGTTCTGACGCTTGCCGGCCGGATCAGCCAGGATGGAGGCGCGCAGCACGTTGTCCGGGTGCATGTAAGCCTGACGCACACCTTCATTGACCATATCGGTCACGGACATCTTCGCATCCCACTGCACGTTCATGCCGACCTTCAGGAAGACGGTCACGATACCGGTATCCTGGCAGATCGGGCGCTTGCCTTCGGCACACATGCGGGAGTTGATCAGGATCTGCGCCATGGCGTCCTTGGCCGCCGGGTTCTCCTCCTTCAGATAGGCTTCATGCACACCCTGGATAAAATCGATCGGGTGGTAGTAGGAGATGAACTGCAACGCATCGGCAACGCTGCTGATGAAATCATCCTGGCGAATAACGCTCATTCGTGACTCTCCATTCAGGCTGGGGCCATTAATCGATAGTGGCTCTGGTTTGGATCAGGGCGCTATTCAAGCTTTGACAGACTCGCTGGCACCCCTCGGATGGCGCAGGATTATACACCAGATGTCGCAACGATGGTGCGGCTTGTGCGACTAACGGTGTAGGCCAGGCTACAGATCTAGCCGAGGGTCACGCAAAACAGTAAACCGAAAATCATCACCAGACGCCCGGTAGCAGGCGGCAACGGGCGCCGCTCTTCCGGCGGACGATTCAGATAACGCAGCGGCATCAGCATAAACGGCAGGGCCGCCAGCAGTGGCCAGGGCGCAGGAATCATATCCATCCCCCAAAGCAGCAGTGTACTCAGCGGCGTAAGCACCAGCAGCGCCAGGTAGAGCCCTCGCGCGCGCTCGTATCCGGCACGCACCGTCAGTGTCTTCAGCCCCTGCCCCTTGTCGCTCTCATAATCGCGTAACTCATTACTGAGCAGCAACAGCGATACCAGCAGACTGATCGGCACCGACTGCGCCAGGATCAGAGCATTGAGCGTGCCACCTACGGCAACGTAACTGCCAACCACCATGAACACGCCCATCAGCCAGAACACCAGCAGCACCGCCAGGCCCCTCGCCTTGTAATTCAGTGGCCGCAGCGTATACCCCAGAGCCCCGATCAGACCCACCAGGAACAGTCCCAGCAGCGCCATGGAGCGGTCAAACACCAGATACAGCCCCAATGGCGTGGCCGCGGCGAAACAGAGCAGACCGATGCGAAAGTTACGCCGGATGGCGATCACGCTGGCTTTTTCCTGCGCTGAGTCACCGAGCTCGGCGATATCGGAGTAATCGTTAATAAGGTTCACACCCGCCTGTAGCAGCAGTCCGCCGACCAATACCAACACCGCATTCAGCGGGATAAGCAGCCCCTGCTGCCAGGCTGCAGTAATACCTATCAGGCAGGTAGTGAGCGCAACGCCAAAGGAGAAGGGGCGCAGGGCGCGTTTAAACTGATACTTCTCTAGCGGAGAAGAGGATAAGGTGCTCAAGTCGGTAACTGCCTGTCGCCAAAAACAAAACGGGAGCCTGAAGAGGCTCCCGTGATGATGCCATTATCCGGCGAACCGGACTAGCGCACTGCAGTTAATCAGCGATTAACGCTGCGGCGCGTTGGGCAGATCGCGCATCAGCAGTGCGTGGCGCATATCGGTATCGAAATCCAGCGGAATCGTCACACGGTGACCGGAACCCGGCGCCGCATCTACCGCCTCACCCTTCTTGTTGTAGAGCTCGGACAGCTTGAAGCGACGGTTGCCGGCCGGAGTCATCAGCTCCAGCGTATCGCCCATCTCAAAGCGGTTTTTCACATCAATCTCCAGCGTACCGCGCTGGGAATCGTGATCCAGTACTTCACCGACGAACTGCTGGTGCACACCGACAGAGCTGCCGTTTTCGTAGTTCTGGTACTCGTCGTGCACGTGGCGGCGGTAGAAACCTTCGGTGTAACCGCGGTTCGCCATGTTTTCCAGTACATCCATCAGCCCCATATCGAACGGTTTACCGGCAACGGCATCGTCGATCGCCTGGCGGTACGCCTGGGCGGTACGCGCTACATAATAGTGGGACTTGGTGCGGCCTTCGATCTTCAGGGAATCTACCCCCATCTCGGCCAGCTTGTGTACGTGCTGGATGGCGCGCAGATCCTTGGAGTTCATGATGTAGGTGCCGTGCTCATCCTCGAACGCAGGCATGTACTCGCCCGGACGGTTCTCTTCCTGCAGCAGAAAGATCTGGTCAGACGGTTTGCCTTCACCGAGGGCCGGCTCATGGGTCGAAGCGCCCTGCTCAGCGGGATCGAAGGACTGGACCGGCACCACATCACCAGACTCGTCTTCCTTCGCTTCGTGAGCGTCGTACTTCCAGCGGCACGCATTGGTGCAGGTGCCCTGGTTAGGATCGCGGTGGTTCATGTAGCCGGACAGCAGGCAACGGCCTGAGTAGGCGATACAGAGCGAACCGTGCACGAACACTTCCAGCTCCATCTCCGGACAGCGGTCACGGATCTCGGCCACCTCTTCCAGCGACAGCTCGCGGGACAGGATCACGCGCTCAATGCCATTGCGGTGCCAGAACTTAACCGACGCCCAGTTCATGGTGTTGGCCTGAACCGACAGGTGGATCGGCAGATCCGGGTACTTGTCCTTCACCATCATGATCAGGCCCGGATCGGACATGATCAGCGCATCCGGCCCCATCTCGATAACGGGTTCGATATCGCGCATGTAGGTGGTGAGCTTGGAGTTGTGCGGCAGGATGTTACTGGCCACAAAGAACTTTTTACCCAGGTCATGGGCGATACGAATCCCTTCGGCCAGGTTATCGTGCGTAAAGTCGTTGTTACGCACACGCAGGCTGTAACGCGGCTGACCGGCATAAACCGCATCCGCGCCATAGGCGAATGCGTATTGCATATTTTTAAGCGTCCCCGCCGGGGACAGAAGTTCAGGAGTTCGCATCTTCAACAACGTATTTGGGTTAGAGGCTGCCCGCTCCGGCGGACAGGGGAATATCAAAAAGCGGCGTGTAGACCGAGCCGCGCTCTCCGGGGCGGCTCTGAAACAGCACAACGGAATCCGCCGGTGCCGTTTCGCTCAGATCCGGCCAGGTTTCCGGCACGTTGAAACGGTTATCCGACGGCAGGCGTCCAAGTGTGACGTGCGGACGAAACCCGCGCTCGTGATAGTTCACACCTGCTCGTTCAACCACCTGTGCCAGCTTCTGCTGCAGATCGGCCAGCGGAGCCGGATCACTGGTCAGCGCGGCCACCAGCGACAGCTGCGGGTTCACCGGATAGTAATCCAGCGTATCCAGCGGCACACGAAAAGGCGCCACATCACTGAGCACTTTGCGCGCTTCCTGCTCCAGCTGCTGCACCTGATCAAGACTGATCTCATCCAGGAAGCAGAGCGTCAAATGGTAGCTCGATGAGTCCACCCAGGTGGCATCAAGCCCCCGGTCATATTCGCACAAAGCGTCCGAGTAATCGGCCAAAGCGCGCGCCACCCGTTCAGGGATCGGCAAAGCAAAAAAGGCGCGTATGTCCATGCGCGGTGTGTGGTGCCTCTTTTTGAAACCGGCTATTGTGCCGCTGAAATGTGCTGGACGCAATCCCGAGTAAAAAAGTCAGTTAAATCAACTGCCTTCTACCCGGCGTTGCAGTTGATTGAGTTGATCGCGTAGCTGCAGCAGGCTCTGGTTGAACTGCCGACGGGAACCATCGATCGCCTGGATCGACTGTTCGATGCTGCTGACCTTACTGCTCAGGTTGGGCTGGCTCTCCAGCTTCTGCTGCAGACCCTGTACCCGGTTTTCCAGAGACTGCTGAGCGGCTGTGCGCTCATCCTTCTCCAGAGACAGGGCAAAACTGCTATCACTGCTGACCGATTCTATGCGCGACTTCTGCTCATCTATCGCGCTCTCAAGACTTGCCAGGGATTTTTTCACACTGGCCAGTTCCTGCTGACCGCCCTCGAGTGCGGCAACCTTTTTCTCGGTGTCCGCCAGCGTCTGCTGTAGCGACTCCACCGCTGCTCCCTGAGCATCCAGCGCTTTCTGCTGCTCTTCAAGTTGAGGCTTGTTGCGCTGGTAGGCTACGGTCCAGAGCTTGGCGATCTCGGAATCGAAGTGCTCATATTTCTCTGACGCCTGCCCTTCCAGCTCGCCTATACGGCCCATCAACGTCTGCCCCGCCTCACTGGCGGTATCGCTGGTCAGTGCCAGCGCCTCAGACACCTCGGCCAGACGCTCGCGGGTCTGCTCCAGCTCGGCTTGCTGGGCATCGAGGGTTTTCTTCATTTCCAGGGTCCAATACCCCATACCGGCAACGCCGCCTGCCAGTATCAGCAGGATCAGAGTCAGCAGGAATCCACCGCCGCGGCTACTCTCTGCCTTGGCAGGCGCCGGTGCTCTGCGCACAGGCTGAGGGGGCGGTTTCTGTTCCGGCTCCCCCGGCTCCAGCCCCTGCAGATCCAATCCAGGCTCTTTGCGTTCACTCATAGTTCGATATTCAATCCATTTTGCTGGGGAAAATCACACTAGCAGCTTTACCAAAGACGAAAAAGCCCCGCTATTGCGGGGCTTTTCGAGACTTAAGCGTCAAGGCTGGCTGTCGGGTAAGGAGCAGCCATTACTGACCACCCCTCCCCTAAGAACCGTACGTGCGAGTTTCCCCGCATACGGCTCAAGCCTTTACGAGCCCTCCTCACGGAGAGCCGGCGTCTAGTGTGCCCATTAACCCTTCGGAGGATACGGATCATTCCCGTAAGAGTCACGCTCACGGATTTTCCCGTCCCTCCCATGAATCAATACTTCGCTCTGCTGATTTCTCGCAATGTCGCGTGCAGCTTCAGCGGCTTCCTGCTGAGTACGATGGTGAGAGGTATCTCGAGAGTTACCTTCCCCTCTGACTGCCCAGCCATCTTCCCGCTGTACTACGTGTTGGTTTTTACCAGACATGCAATATCTCCTAGATAGAAGTTACCTGTATAAAATACCAGCACCAATAATGTTACACAACAACATATAGACAAAATAAAGCATCACAAGCACTACATGTAGTATTAATGAGCTTTCACGTTGTACCAGTGTGTAGCTGCCGATGGCAATTCGGATGCAACAACACCAAGTTCTCCAGCTTGTCGCTACCACCCTTGTGCCGCTCGATAACATGGTGAATGTTCCACCCGGTCTCGAACGTGATGTACTGCTTGCACATCGGGCAACGCTTTTGCTGTCGACTCCAAAGCATATAGGTCTTCCGCTTGCCCTGTTCCGAGTTTCTCCACGCATACTCCAAGCGTTGCTCGTAGTAGCTTTCGAACCCCGGCAGGTACGGATTCGCTTCCGCTTTCATCTTAGTGTGTCGCTTGATCGGCGTGTCAGCTGCGTATATCAACGTGGCAAGTTTGCCGCTGGGGTACTGCTCCGCGAACACCCAATTGCGTTTCCCAACGCGCTTAAAGTATTTCGCTTTGACCCAGCGTTTACGGCGATTTAGATGCCGCCTCTTGCACCACTGCCACAGCAGCTTCCAAATACGATAATCCACGTAGTTGAAGGTTTCCTTGGCCACGATATGCCTGTGATAGTTAGCCCAACCCCGAATCATCGGATTGAGCATATCTATCAACAACCAGGCCGGGACCGTTTTGTTGTCCTTCACCACTTGCCGAATCTTGGCCAGAAACTGCTTCAGGTTCTTGTGAGCAGGCTTGATTAGCAGCTTGCCCCCATATTGCCTGATATTCTGACCCAGAAAGTTGAACCCTTCCGACACATGCGTGATTAGCGTTTTTTCCGCCGATAAGGTTAACCCGCGTTCCGCCATGAAGGCTTCAACAACAGGCTTTACCTCGCTGTCCAGCAGCTCTTTCGAGATGCCGGTAATGACGAAGTCATCCGCATAACGCACATAGTTGACCTTTGTCTTGTAGCTGGCTTTGGTGTTCTTCTTCCCGAATCGGGCTTCCAATTCCTCTTCCAGACCATCAAGCGCAATATTGGCCAACACCGGCGAGACAATACCTCCTTGCGGAGTCCCCGCCTCGGTTGGGAATAACTGGCCGGATTCCATGTATCCTGCCTTTAGCCATTTTCTGACGATCACCCGGTCCAGAGGGACATGAGCAACCAGCCAGTCATGACTGATGTTGTCGAAACACCCTTTTATATCGCCTTCCAACACCCATTGAGCCGAACTCTTGCGACTGAGGCTGATGAACAACTGCTCAATTGCATCGGCCGTAGAGCGCAGGGGACGAAAGCCATAGGAGTTACGATCTGCCGTGGTCTCCGACACCGGCTCAAGCGCTAACAGGTATAACGCCTGCATGGCTCGGTCCAGCATTGTCGGAATCCCCAAAGGACGACGAGCGCCATTTGACTTCGGGATATATACACGACGTAGCGGTCTAGGCTTATAGCCCTTACGCACTAATCGAAATACTGCATTCCATTTGGTCTCGGGGGTGTCCCAAGTTTCGCCATCGACGCCGGGGGTTTTCCGTCCCCGGTTTTCCGTCACCCGCTTCACGGCCAGCGCTTTGGCCGAAAACGAGCGAACCAGCAAGCGCTGCAGGCTATTAACCTTACGCCACTGCTGATTACTGGCCGCCTTCGCGATGCGCACCTGTAGTCCTCTCACCCTGATATGACAGGTTTCCCAGTCAATACCGTGCCAGTTGGCGGAGTGGGAAGACGCAGGTACGTCAATCGTGGTTGATATACTCATCTTGCAGTCCTCCTAGGTTTGACCTCCCCTGAATGACTGAAGACGCAGTAACCCCTTGCGGGAATTATGCATCCCCACAAGGGCGTCGATGAGTGAAGCCTAGGCCAGAGCCTGACTTCGATTTAGAGACTTTACAGGACGTTACGCGAGTAAAGACCTGCCAGAAGTGGGCACCGTTTCCGGTCAGGGCAAAGTTCGAACCCCTGTCCTAGCCATTACAGCCAGGCATTCGCTTTTTCTGGCATCCTTTACCCGCACATCCAACAGTTTGCCTTACGGCTTACTTGCCCAATGGGCAGATGTACGGGCTTACCGAGTTCCATAACGATGACACGAGAGGGTTAGGTTCTGCCTATCTACCGGTAGCTTTGTTGTCAGCGTAATCCCAGATGTAAAAGGATTAACCAGCTACGCACCATTTTGGTTGAAGCCTGTCAGTGACTTTGGCTCCTTGCGGTTGACGGTATTTATCAGCAGTTCACATACGTTAACCATACCTCCCAGCCTAGCACCTCACCCGCGTTGTCACTCGCAGGATCCATGCACGCACCCTCACGGGCCGCGCACACCGAAAAACGGGGCTACATTGTCAGGAAGCTTCGCACCACTCCATTACTGGAATCGCACTATCCCTAGGCTACAACTGGCTGAACAGCAGGTTCACTACGCATCAGCTAAATGCGCCGAACAATCATCGTTACAGCTTGCATCGCTGCGAGGTTAGATCAGTGACTCGATTGAGCCGTGGTGATCGTATGTGTGCTCCACACTATCCGGGTGGATGAGCAAGCACGAAGTGGCATGGCAAAAGGCCATAAGGTGAGGACATGCAGAGAACCGGGACAAGCCCGATTCTCTTTTTGCATGCGTTGTTGGTTCATTTGCAGACGAACCGAGTCTGTGGTCTCAAGCGCTTAGCTAAACGCCGTCATCGACCGGGGTCACATGGGTGGACTGACCGCCGCAGCGGCTCCTCTCATTCACAGTCCGGGTGAGAGGATGGGGTAGGTGCTCAACACACCTAAACCCCGGGCTAACACCCTGATTCAAAAGGAATCAAGGTGCCTCGCAGGCGACTCTCGTCGCACTACATCATGCCGCCCATGCCGCCCATTCCACCCATGCCGCCCATGTCAGGCATAGCCGGCTTCTCTTCCGGGTGTTCAGCAACCATCGCTTCAGTGGTGATCATCAGACCAGCGATAGAAGCAGCCGCCTGCAGCGCAGAACGGGTTACTTTAGCCGGGTCGAGGATGCCCATTTCCAGCATGTCGCCGTACTCTTCGGTAGAAGCGTTGAAGCCGAAAGCGCCTTCGCCTGCACGTACCTTGTCGACAACAACGGAGCCTTCGCCGCCAGCGTTGCCAACGATCTGACGCAGCGGTGCTTCCATGGCGCGCAGCGCCAGCTGGATACCGATGGTCTGGTCGTGGTTGTCACCTTCCAGGCCGGAGATTTTGCTCAGAGCGCGGATCAGTGCAACACCACCGCCAGGTACCACGCCTTCTTCGACAGCCGCACGGGTAGCGTGCAGAGCGTCGTCAACGCGGGCCTTCTTCTCTTTCATTTCAACTTCGGTAGCCGCACCAACCTTGATGACAGCTACGCCGCCAGCCAGCTTGGCAACACGCTCCTGCAGTTTTTCGCGGTCGTAATCGGAAGAGGTTTCTTCGATCTGAACGCGGATCTGCTGAACGCGAGTATCGATATCAGCCTTGGAACCAGCACCGCCAACAACGGTGGTGTTTTCCTTGGTGATGTTGACGCGCTTGGCGGTACCCAGGTGCTCCAGGGTAACGGTTTCCAGGTTCAGGCCGACTTCTTCGGAGATAACCTGACCACCGGTCATGATCGCGATATCCTGCAGCATCGCCTTACGACGGTCGCCGAAGCCCGGTGCTTTAACAGCGCAGACTTTAACGATACCGCGCATGGTGTTAACGACCAGAGTCGCCAGCGCTTCGCCTTCAACATCTTCAGCGATGATCAGCAGCGGACGGGAAGACTTGGCAACCTGCTCCAGAGTCGGCAGCAGTTCACGGATATTGCCGATCTTCTTGTCGACCAGCAGTACGAACGGATCTTCCAGTTCGCAGGTCTGAGTTTCCTGCTCGTTGATGAAGTACGGAGACAGGTAGCCGCGGTCAAACTGCATACCTTCAACCACGTCCAGCTCGTTTTCGAAGCCTGAACCTTCTTCAACGGTGATAACGCCGTCTTTACCGACTTTTTCCATCGCGTCAGCGATGATCTTGCCGACTTCAGCGTCAGAGTTGGCAGAGATGGTGCCGACCTGAGCGATCGCTTTGTAGTCTTCACACGGAGAAGACATTTCAGCCAGCTGTTCAACAACGGCAGCAGCCGCTTTGTCGATACCGCGCTTCAGGTCCATCGGGTTCATGCCAGCAGCAACGGACTTCAGACCCTCGTTGACGATAGCCTGAGCCAGAACGGTTGCAGTGGTAGTACCGTCACCGGCAACGTCGTTGGCCTTGGAAGCGACTTCCTTAACCATCTGCGCGCCCATGTTTTCGAACTTGTCCTGCAGTTCGATCTCTTTAGCAACGGAAACACCGTCTTTGGTGACGGTCGGAGCGCCGAAAGCCTTGTCGAGTACAACGTTACGGCCTTTCGGGCCCAGGGTTGTTTTAACCGCATCCGCCAGAATGTTTACGCCGGCCAGCATGCGCTGACGGGCATCATCACCGAAACGTACGTCTTTAGCAGCCATTATCTGTATATCCTGTAATTCAGTCTGTTGTTAACGTTATGAGCGATTAACGCGACGATCAGTCTTCCAGTACGCCGTAGATTTCGCCTTCCTGCATGATCAGCAGCTCGTCATCACCGACTTTCACGGTGTTAGAGCCGGCATACTGACCGAACAGGACTTTATCCCCCACTTTGACAGACGGCGCTTGAACTTCACCGTTGTTCAGCACGCGACCGGGGCCGACCGCTACGACTTCACCGCGATTCGGTTTCTCGGCAGCAGAACCCGGCAGGACAATGCCGCTCGCCGTGGTGGTCTCTTCCTCACTGCGACGAACTACTACACGGTCGTGAAGTGGACGAATATTCATCTGGTTGTTCTCCTGGTATCTAGGATCCAATGCGATGTTGGTTTTGAAATGGATACGGGTGGTATCCAAAACTGTTATTAATATCTGTGGCTTCTTTTGTGGGGTCGGCCCCACCGATTTCAACAGCCCAGAGAAAATTTTTTTGCATCACAGGGGCCATAACGAGAAACGGCCCGATGCCCCATATGTGGGGTGGGCCGATTCGCGATTCAAGGGGATAAAATGGAAAGATTAGCGACGACTATTTCAGCCTGTCTTTTGGCTCCTCGTCGCGATCGACAACCTCGCCTTCTATCACATCGCCATCACGACGCGGCGGCTCTTGCGCACCACCAGGCCCTGAACGGTAAAAGCCACTGGTATGAGTGCCTCCCGCGGAGGTTATCACGGTAAAACGGCTCATCAGCATTTTGACGAAGGCCTTGCGAGTCGCGGGGATCAGACAGCAGAACCCCAGGATATCGGTGACAAAGCCGGGCGTAACCAGCATCGCGCCGCCCACGGCCAGCACGATCCCTTCGACCATCTCCTGGCCCGGCATTTCCTGCCTGTTGAGTCGCTCCTGGGCCCGGCCAAGCGTGGCCAGGCTCTGATATCTGAGCATGTTGACACCGATAAAGGCGGACAGCAGCACCAGCCCGACCGTATACCAGGCGCCGATCGCCTGGCCAACCTGAATCAGTATGGTGATCTCCACGATCGGAATGATCACGAAAAGAATAAACAGAAAGCGCATCGCTCACCTCAGTTGTTTCTGGCTGACGAAAGCCTACCAGAGAGCGCCCCTGAACGGTAATCGGCACTTAACAACGGATCGCCGGGCCCGCAGCGGATGACTGCTAAATGAATTTTGCTGCAGTAGCCGGCCTTCGTGTTGCAGCGCAACATATTGCGGCGCACAATGAAGACTGCTACAGCCATCACAATGTATTACCCCCCAATACAGAGGACTAGCTTTATGGATCTGAAAGACAAGGTTATTGCTATCACCGGTGGCGGTCGCGGCCTCGGCCGTGCCATGGCTCTGGAACTGGCTGACAAGGGCGCCAAACTGGCGTTGGTCGACCTGAACCAGGCGGATCTCGACGAAACCATCAATATGTGTGTCGAAAAAGGCGTTGAAGCGCGGGGCTACGTTTTCGATATCAGCGAAGAGCCCGAAGTAGAAAAGCTTTTCGATGCCATTGTCAGCGACCTGGGCACTCTGCACGGTCTGGTCAACAACGCCGGTATCACCCGCGACGGTCTGTTCGTCAAAGCCAAAGATGGCCAGGTGATCTCCAAGATGTCGAAGGAGAACTGGGATCTGGTACTCAAGGTCAACCTGACCGGCACCTTCCTGTGTGGCCGCGAAGCCGCCGCCAAGATGATCGAGCTGGGTACCGAAGGCTGCATCATCAACATCTCCTCCATCTCGCGCTCTGGCAACATGGGCCAGACCAACTACACCGCCACCAAGGCAGCGGTGGAAGCGATGGCGGTCACCTGGGCCAAAGAACTGGCTCGCTACGGTATCCGCGCGGCGTCTATCGCACCGGGTTATATCGGTACCGAGATGGTGATGGCGATGAAGCCGGAAGCGCGGGAAAAGATCGAGGCGATGATTCCGACCAAAAAACTGGGCAAGCCGGAACAGATCGCGAAAACCGTATCGTTCATCTTCGAAAACGATTACGTCGACGGTCGCTGCCTGGAAATCGACGGCGCTCTGCGTATCTGATCGCCCCAACCGGTGGTCACCACGCCCGGTCCGACTCGGCACCGGGCTACCTCTCCTCTCCAATACTCAGCCATTCCTTGATTTCCTGCGGCCCTGACGCACAATATTGGGCCGGCCCAGCCAGACCACAGGACCTCCATGTACTACCGCACCCTGAGCAAATGGATCAGCGCCTTCGGTGTCTATCTTCAGCCTCGCCCACTGATTCTGCTGTTTCTTGGGTTCTCTTCCGGTCTGCCGCTGCTACTGGTGTTTTCATCACTGTCGTTCTGGCTACGTGAAGCGGGTATCGAGCGCAGTACCATCGGTCTGATCTCCTGGGTCGCGCTGGCCTATGCCTTCAAATGGGTCTGGGCGCCGCTGGTGGATCGAATAAAATTACCGATATTGGGAAATCTGCTGGGACGGCGACGCAGCTGGATGCTGGTGGCGCAGCTGGGGGTGGCCGGCGGCCTGCTCGGCATGGCGCTGAACGATCCGGCGCAGAATCTGGAATTCAGCGTCTGGATGGCGCTGCTGGTTGCCTTCTGCTCCGCCACCCAGGATATTACCGTGGATGCCTACCGCATCGAATCGGGCGACGAGCGGCTGCAGGCGGCCATGGCCGCCACCTATATGGTCGGTTATCGCCTGGCGATGATCACCTCCACCGCTGGTGTGCTCGCTCTGGCGGCGTTCGTTGATCCCAGCGAGGAGACATACCAATACGCCCCCTGGCTGTTCGCCTATGGCACCATGGCGATGCTGATGATCCCGGGCATCCTGACCACTCTGCTATCCCCCGAGCCCGCCGCGCCAGCCAACCAGGAGCTTGAATCGCAGATTCAGCAAGTGCAGAACTGGATTGCTCACTCCGGCCGCAATGATGACCGCTTCGCCCGGGCGGTGGGCTGGATCTATATCACTCTGGTTTCCCCTTTTGCCGATTTCATCAAGCGTTACCGCTGGCAGGCGCTGCTGATTCTGGCACTGATCGGCAGCTACCGGATCGCGGATATTGTCATGGGCGTCATCGCCAACGTGTTTTATGTGGATATCGGCTTTACCAAGGCGGAGATCGCCGCCGTTACCAAGGTATTTGGTGTGATCATGACGCTCGTAGGGGCTTTGGCCGGCGGTGTGCTGGTGAATCGCTTTGGCGTGATGAAGATTCTGTTTACCGGCGCTCTACTGGCCGCCGGTACCAACCTTCTGTTCGCTCTGATGGCGCTGAACGGCCCGATCGTCGAACTGCTGATGGTGGTGGTCTCCCTGGATAACTTCAGCGCAGGCATTGCCACGGCAGCGTTTGTCGCCTATCTGTCGGCACTGACCAATATCCAGTACTCGGCAACACAATACGCGCTGTTCAGTTCGATCATGCTGCTGCTACCCAAATTTCTCGGCGGCTTTTCCGGCATTGCCGTTGACGAGGTCGGCTACCCGCTGTTTTTCACCGGCACCGCGATACTCGGTTTACCGGTGTTGGTTCTGATAATTCTGGCGGCCCGCCATACTCAGATCAGGCATCAGACCCCAGTCGACAAAGATGGTTAAGCCCTCTGCTCATTTTTAGACCAGAAGTTATTGCAAATGATATTGATTATCATTACATTCAATACAGAGTCTTTTAATGAGCAAGGAGAGAAACCATGGCCTATCAGATTGATGCCTGGCTGGAACGCAAGGACCCGGAACTGAGAGTAACGCTACGCAATACCGGCGTGGTACTGCTGCACTGGCATAGTGAAGAACTGCAACCGATGCTCGATGCAGGGCTGATCAACCCCGATGATTTCTGCTGCTGCCAGGGCAGAGAAAAAGAGCTGGTCAGAGAGCTGTTTCTGCTGGCATGTATGGAAGACAACGGCTGCAGCCGCTGCGCCGGCAACAACGGGAAGAAGCACTGACCTCTTCCCGTCATCCGGGTATAACGCGCAGGGACTTTTATCGGAAGGAACTTAATCCCGCAAGAAACGCCCCCGGGAGAAATCTAGTCGCGGAAGTTATTGAACTGCAGCGGCAGCTCGATATCCGCTTCGCGCAGCAATGCCATCGCCTGTTGCAGGTCATCCCGCTTCTTGCCGGTCACGCGGACCTTATCGCCCTGAATCTGTGACTGAACCTTCAGCTTGCTCTCTTTGATCGTCTTGGTGATCTTCTTCGCCATCGCCTGATCCAGCCCCTGGCGCAGCACCGCCTGCTGGGTCGCCTTGACGCCGCTAACGTCCGGATCTTTCACTTCCATGCACTTGGTGTCGATCTTGCGGCCGATCAGCTTGGCGCGCAGCACATCAAGCATCTGCTGCAGCTGGAAATCGACTTCAGCGGTCAGGGTGACGGTTTCATCCTGGAGTTCGAAGCTTGCGCTCACACCCTTGAAGTCGTAACGATTTTCAATTTCACGGTTAGCCTGATCCACCGCGTTGGTCACTTCATGCATATCCAGTTCGGATACGATATCGAACGAAGGCATTTTCCATCTCCTGAATAGAACCCCGGCCAGCTCATTCGCCGGGCTTCAAGGTTATTACTTTCTGTGATCCAGCTCGCGCCGTTATCATGTCACTTTGCAACCACTGCAAAGGAGATACGGATGCACTGGCATATTCTGGGTGCCGGCGCCATTGGCGGACTGTTTGCCGCACGTCTAGGACTCGCCGGTATCGACGTCAGCCTGCTGCTGCGCTCACCACAACGCCGGGAACAGCTAAAGCAACAAGCTAACCGGCTAAGCTTACAGGACGGCGACCGGGTTGAAGAAGTACCGGTAAGCGCAGAACTTATCGACGACCAGGGCCCGATCAGCCACCTGCTGGTGACCACCAAGGCTTACGACAGCGCCGCCGCCATGGAAAGTATCGCTTCCCGCCTGCAACCCGGCGCGCAGATCCTACTGCTTCAGAACGGCTATGGCCACCAGCAGCAGATCGCCCAGACGTTCGCGAACTGGCCCCTGTGGGCGGGAATAACCACCTCGGGAGTACGCCGTTTGGCGCCGTTCCAGCTAAAACTGGCCGGTGAAGGGGAAACCCGTATCGGGCCGCTTAACCAGGCAGCAGCACTGTGCGGCGCACTGCCCGATGGCTGGCACAGGTTAAAGCATCGCGTGATCGCCACTGATATTGAGCGGGCGTTGTGGCAGAAACTGGCGATCAACGCCGCGATCAATCCGCTGACGGCGCTGCTGGACCGCCCCAATGGCGACCTGCTGGAGGCGCAATACAGGCCTCAACTCACCGCTCTCTGTCAGGAGATCGAAGCGGTGGCCAGTGCCTGTGGTCAATCACTGTTCGATAACCCGTTACTGGACCAGGTGCTCAAGATCGCCGAGGATACGGCCGAAAACCGCTCCTCGATGCTGGAGGACTTCAGCGCAGGCCGGCGCACCGAGATCGATCAGATCACCGGATTCATCTGTGCCGAGGCAGACAGGCACGGGTTGGAAACACCAGTGAACAGGGAGCTGCTGAATGCGGTAGTCTACCGACAGGGCAGAGCGTAAAAGAGGATTTAGCGTGTCGAAAAGCAAAAAGATGAAACGGGCGGAATATGAAGAGCTGAAGCTGGAGCTGCAGATCGAACTGCTGAAGATGCAGAACTGGGTCCGCGCCAGCGGCGAGCGCGTGCTGATCCTGTTTGAGGGCCGGGATGCCGCCGGCAAGGGCGGCACCATCAAGCGCTTCATGGAGCACCTGAATCCGCGTAGCGCACGCGTCATCGCACTGGAAAAGCCCACCGAGCGGGAAAAGGGACAGTGGTACTACCAGCGCTATATCAAGCACCTGCCAGCTGCCGGTGAGATCGTGCTGTTTGACCGTTCCTGGTACAACCGCGCCGGTGTCGAGCGGGTGATGGATTTCTGCACACCCTCGGAATACCTGGAGTTCATGCGCCAGACCCCGGAACTGGAACGGATGCTGGTACGCAGCGGCATCAAGCTGTTCAAGCTCTGGTTCGAGGTCAGCCGTGACGAGCAGTTTCATCGTTTCCAGTCACGCCGCACCGACCCGCTGAAGCACTGGAAGCTCTCGCCGATCGATATGGCCTCGCTGGATAAGTGGCACGATTACACCGAAGCCCAGGCTGCCATGTTCCGCCATACCGACACCGCCGAGGCGCCCTGGACGCTGATCCACTCCGACGACAAGAAGCGCGCCCGCATCAACGCCATGCGCTTCATACTGGCCAGCCTGCCCTACCCCGACCGCAATCCGGAGATTCAGCTGCAGCCGGACCCGAAAATCGTGCTGCCTGCCCGCCATGCGCTGAAGGAACTAGAATGAAGCAGACAACCGGGATACGGAAGCAAAGCTATGAGTAACCGACTGACTCGTCTCTACACCCGCCGCGGCGACAAAGGCACGACTGGTCTTGCCAACGGCAGCCGTGTCGCCAAGACCCATCCACGTATTGAAGCGCTGGGTGATGTGGACGAACTCAACTCGCTGCTGGGACTATTGGCCGCCGATCTGACGGAGAACGACGCACTGCAAAGCGATCTGATGCAGATTCAGAATGACCTTTTCGACCTGGGTGGCGAGCTTGCGGTGGCAGACAGCAACTACACGGTGATCGACGCTGGCTGCCTTGAAGCCCTTGAGCAGCAAGTCGATCTTCAGAACGAAACACTGCCACCATTACAGGAGTTCATCCTGCCCGGCGGCAACCGTTCCGCCGCCCAGGCCCACCTGGCACGCAGCGTGTGCCGCCGCGCAGAGCGCCGCATGGTGGAACTTGCCGCCAGCGATACGGTCAATCCCTTAGCTATCGCCTACCTGAACCGGCTGTCCGATCTGCTGTTCGTTTATGCGCGGATCCTGGCCCGGCGGGACGGCGGCCAAGAGATCCTTTGGCGTCCCCGAAACGCCAGAACATCCTCAACTGAAGAGACTGACAGCGATGATGCCTAATCTTCTGACACTGAACTTTGCCGCCGCAACCCTCGCACTGGGTCTGCTACTGCCCAACCTGGCCCGCGCCGACTGCGCATTCGACCAGACCATCTGCGAAGCTCGCTGCAGTATCAAGCACTTTGACAGCAATGCTGCCCGACTGGGCTGCGAATCTCGCTGTGCCGCCGAGCGTGCGGCCTGCAGTACCGAAGCGGGTGCCAAAAAAGCGCTGGAGATGGGAAAGGACGCCTGGGATGACACCGGCGATTTTGTCGAAGGTTTTACCGGCGATACGCCTGACGATGACAAGCCTCCCGTTGAAGAGGCTCACTAAGGCTGATCACTCCTATTTGCGGCTACCGCGCTGGTGAAGCTCCAGCGCCAGCCGCGCCTGCACCAGAAACTGGTTAAAAATGCGAAAAGCCGCGTCATCCAGCGGTGCTCCGCCGACACGATTATCCGCATAAAACAGCCCTACCGCTCTTGCCCCCACACGCAGTGGCGCGGCTACAAACCCTGCCGGCGCCAATATCCTGCCCAGCTCGGGAGGCAACCTCTCCACCCAGCCCTTCTCGTTGCAGTCTGGTACCAGGAGAGTGCTGTCCTGCTCTACCAGGCGGATAAACAGCTGCCCAAGCGGTTCCTTGCAGGTCAGCTGAAGTGCGCTGGCGAGCTCCTCTGATGCCTCGCCCCGCGTTACCCGGGCACTGAGCTGCTTGCCATCCCTGCTTAGCAGGCAAAACGCGACACGCTCAAGGCTAGAGCAGCGCTCGATCGCCTCGACCGTCGTATCAACCAGTTTCGATGAGGTCGCCGCCTCACCCACCAGCCGGTTCATCTTGTCGAGGTAATCCAGCTGTAGCTGACTCTGATTGATCGCCTGGCTCGCCCCCTGCGCCTCGGCCTCGGGCACGCCAAACTGTTCAGCACGGGTACTGATATAAAACGCCAGCTTGCGGGAAAGCTCATCCAGGTCGCTGTTACCGCTGCCACGAAACGGAGGTTTTAGCGTATGCGGATTAAGACCGTAATCGACACTAAGGTCACAGACCTGGCGGAAAGAAGCGTTAATCGCCTCCTCCAGCTGCTCCTGCGTCAGGCCTGTGGCTGCGGAGACCTGTTTGATCCGGCGGGAATAATCCAGCTCTCGCCCGGTATCCCGGTAATAGATCATCTCCAGTAGATCATGGCTGCCGGCGGCCAGCAGGTGGTTAAGTTTATGGGCCGGGCGCAGCTGCTCGGCAGTCATCGGATCCATCGTCTCCACCACCGCTTTTGGAAAGCCCCAACTCTGGGTCAGATCCTGCCCAATATCGCTGAAATGCCCACCGAGCTGACGCAGCTGAATCCGCGTCCAGCTGTCTTTGCCTTCAGCGCGTTCGGCCAGCATCAACCGATACCGTGCCGGCAGCGTAAACGCGACGATAATCTCTCCCAGACGATAGAGCAGACCGCAGATATAGCTCTGCTCCACATCCTGGGCGCCGCAGCGGATGGCTATCTCCCGTGCCATTGCGGCGTTGAGAAACGCGCTGATCAACAGACGCTCTATACCGGTTTCAGGCTGGGCGGCATTGAAGGTTTCGATCAGTTTAAGGGTCATCGACAGGTTCTGAATCCGTTCGAACCCGATCAGTACCACCGCCCTGGAGACCACGCTGATTTTGCCGTGGCTGCGATTATAGTGGGGTGTATTAGCGATCTTGAGCAGCTTTGCTGACAGGTTCGCATCCTTCATCACCGCCATCGCCAGTGCCATGGCGTCGCTTTCGCGAGAAGAGCTCACCTGCTGAATACGGTTCACGGTGGCACTGAAGATCGGCAGATCCCCAAGGCTGTCCAGCTCCGCATAAATCGCATTCAACGTATCCTGATATTTCACCGACTACCGCACCTGGGAAACGAAATAGGTCAATCTCTATAGACTGTTGCCGTCCAGCAACACTGAAAAGATTATACGAAAAGCCGTGCGGACTGAATGTAAATTTAGCACCCTCTTTATTAGCTGCCCTTATCAGCCGTCCTCTCTGACTTCGCTGACAGCACGGCATAGCGCCGCCACACCGTCAAGAAAGCGCGGCGCGGCCCTGTGCATAAGGTCCGCATCCAGAGTAACCAGGCGGCCCTTCGCCACCGCAGGAATCTGCTGCCAGGGCAACCAGCGCTCACGCCAGCTCTGTTCAAGCTCATCGGTCGCGATAATCAGGTCAGGTCTGGCGGCGATCACCGCTTCCAGATTGAGCTGGGGAATCGTTTCCGGACGCTCTGCAAACACATTCTCGGCGCCACAAAACTCTATCGCCTCACCGATAAGCGTGCCACGGCTGACACTGAGCAGTGGATCATTCCAGAGCTGATAAAAGACACGTGGCCGCCGATCCAGGTTCGGCTCCAGCTCTGCCAGGCGCTCGCGGAAGTTCCGGGCCGCCCGGCCCGCTTCGGGCTCCCTGCCGGTCAACCGGCCCAGGAGTTCGAGGTTATAAGGAATTTCATCCAGAGTTCCGGAGGAAAGGCGGAATACACGCAGGCCCATCGCTTCGAGCCGACGCAGGCGCTGTTCGGGATTGCCCTGCTGCCAGGCCAGCACCAGATCCGGCTGAAGCGCGAGGATCGCTTCCACATTGAACTGCTGATAGTCACCCACCTGCGGCTGCTCAATCACCTCAGGCGGATAATCGGTATGCGCCACGCGTCCGACAATACGTTCGCCGGCACCGATGGCATAAAGGTTTTCGGCGATATTGGGAGCCAGCACCACGATCCGCTTTACGGGTTGTTCCAGATCAAGCGCTTTACCGGAGGCATCGGTCAAAACCTCGGCCTGAAGCAGGCCGGGCAGAAGAAACAGCAGGAAAACAACAACGCGCGCCATACCAGCCCCCGGGAAGAAAAGCGCAGTATACGCGCTCAACCACCGGGGACCAGTCCAGTGGACTTAAGGAGAGGTTCCTCAGAGTTTGATCAGGGTACGACCTCTCACCTCACCACGCAGGATCCGCTCGGCATAGTCGGGTACTTCGTCCAGGGCGATCTCCTGCCCCACGTCACCGAGAAGGTCCAGATCCAGATCACTCAGCAGGTTCTGCCAGGCCTGTTGCCGAACGGGTGTCGGACAGTTCACCGAATCCACCCCCTGCAGGCGAACATTGCGCAGGATAAACGGCATGACCGTCACCGGAAGCTCGTGACTGCCCGCCAGCCCACAGGCGGCAACCGTACCGCTGTAGTGGGTTTCCGCCAGCGCCCTGGCCAGCACTGTTCCCCCCACGGTATCGACAACACCTGCCCAGAGCTGTTTTTCCAGCGGCCGCGGTGGCGCTGCCATCTCGTCACGGCTGCGGATCTCTTTAGCACCCAGTTTACGCAGGTAAGCCTCCTCACTGGTTCGCCCAGTCGCTGCGACTACGTCAAAGCCTTTTTTCGCCAGCAGAGCCACGGCTACACTACCCACACCCCCAGAGGCGCCGGTGACCAGAACAGGCCCCTGCTCCGGTGAAACACCGCCCTGCTCCAGCGCCATCACGCAGAGCATCGCGGTAAGGCCCGCCGTGCCGATCAACATGGCAGTGCGCCCGGACATACCGTCCGGCAGCGGTACCAGCCAGTCGGCTTTTACCCGTGCTTTCTCTGCCATACCGCCCCAGTGGCGCTCGCCAACGCCCCAACCGGTAAGAATCACCTCGTCACCCGGTGCAAAGCGCTCATCTGCAGAGCTGGAAACACGACCCACAAAGTCGATTCCCGGTACCGCCGGAAAGGAGGAGATGATCTTGCCCTTGCCGGTCACTGCCAGACCATCTTTGTAGTTCAGTGAGGAGTAATCCACATCCACGAGGACCTCTCCATCAGGCAAAGCGCTTTCATCCAGTTCGCGGATTTCCGCCTGGGTTTTACCATCCACCTGATCCAGTACCAGTGCTTTAAACATGGAATACCTCCACTTCGATTAGCTTTATTAGTGTATGTAGAGCATTTCGCGCTGCTCAGCATCCAGCCCGAGATAAGACTGAAAAATAGCACAGACCTATTTGTCTGACTTATTTACAAATAAGAATCCAACACTACCCCGCTATTTGTCAAACAAATTAACAATAGACGATCGATATGAAATAATCGGTCCATATTGTCTATCCAACAGCCAGCAGGATGTCGTTTTGGAATTCAGCCCAGTAAGCCAGCAGGACCTGCCGCGCCAGATCGCCGACCAGATTCGTCAGGCGATCACCGAAGGCAGCATTGGCGTCGACGAGCGTCTGCCCACCGAGGATGAGCTGGCTAAACGCTTTGGCGTTTCCCGACCGACCATCCGCGAAGCACTGAAGCGCCTGGCGGCACAGAACCTGATCCGCTCACGCCGTGGCCCCACTGGCGGCACCTTTGTAAACCGCCCGGACCTGGCGGAACTTGGCGAGGAGCTTTCCAGCTCCACTCGCCTGCTCGTGGGACTGAACAGCCTGTCACCTGAAGATGTCATCCAGTGCCGGCTTGAGATGGAGCAGCTCTGCGCGGGTCTTGCGGCACGCTGCCGCAACGACTCAGACCTTCAGCAACTTGAAGACGCACTGGAAGAGCAGAAACGTTTTATCGATCAGCCTGAACAATTCTGTCGTGCCGATGTCTCTTTTCATCGTGCGCTGGTGGATGCCAGTGGCAACGCACTGCTGAAACTGTTGATGTACGCGGTGATAGAGGGACTGCAGCCGGTCAGTAACATGATCGTCTTCCGGTATCCGGAACGCGACCTGATCATCAGCCAACACGAAGCACTCCTGAGTGCGATCCGCAGCGGTGACGAAGACGCCGCACGGGAACAGATTGCACGCCAGGTTGAAACCCTGTCCGCACAGATGAGTCGGGCTCGCGACGAAAGTCGCCGTTCGCGGGCATAGGCAGAGCAACCGCTTTGTCTTATTCTACGGAACAGATGCCTAGCACGAAGTTGAGTAAGGAGATGTTGTGGAAGCGAGTAATGCCTGGACATTGGCTTTGGTGGGCGCCGCGATCGGCCTTGTCATTGGATACCTGCTCGGCCGGATCGGTGGCGGCAAACAGGACACACTGAAGCAGGAGCTTAACGACGCCCACGCTGAACTTGCCCGTTATAAGGAGCAGGTCAACGAACACTTCGAAACCACGGCGGAGCTGGTCAACGGACTCACCGAGCAGTACCGCCAGGTCCATCAGCATCTGGCGGCAGGTGCGCAGACACTTTGCAATGACCAGCGCCCTGGTGAATCCCTGCAGGCCTCGCTGCAGCCGAGGATCAGCAAGCAGGATATTCCTACGGTGACTGACGCTCTGGAGAACGAGGATGCCGAAGAACAGCCTCAGCCTCCGCGAGACTACGCACCGAAATCGGGAGACGAAGAAGGTACGTTGTCAGACACCTACGGTCTGAAGAAAAAACAGGAAGAAGAGGAAGAGGTTCAGGCACCAGCGGACCCTGCTGCCGCACCGGCCTCCGAAGAAGAAGACACGAAAGAGCGCAAGCGCGACTGACTCTTAATCCCCCTTGACTATCCAGCGGGGCCCTTTCCGGCCCCGCGTTCCTCATCCCGTTTCAGACCGGATTGTCGATATCGACAAAACGGTGCTCCAACCCGAAGTGACGCGCCAGATGCTCACCCAGCGCCTGCACACCGTAACGCTCGGTAGCATGATGACCGGCACCGATGTAATGAATCCCCGCTTCACGGGCAAAATGAACCACCGGCTCCGAAATTTCCCCAGTCAAGAACGCATCAGCTCCCAACGCTTCCGCCTGCTCCACCATGCGGTCGGCAGAACCGGTACACCAACCGATACGATGGATTTTGCGATCCCCACCGCTGACCACCTGCGGCGTGCGGCCCAGCACCCGTTCTATACGCGCTACCATCTCTTCCAGCGCCAGCGGTTTTTCCACTACGCCCATATTGCCCACGCTAAGCGGATTACCCGGCTCCAGGCCTGACTGCACATCGATACCGAGCAGATGACCCAGGCGCGCGTTATTGCCATATTCAGGATGCGCATCCAACGGCAGGTGATAGGCGAGCAGGTTGATATCGGCTCCCAGCAGGGTTTTCAACCGCTTCTGTTTGATGCCGGTCACCGCCGCCGGCTCCCCCTTCCAGAAGTAACCGTGGTGTACCAGGACGAGATCGGCTCCCCAGGCAACGGCTTCGTCCAGCAACGCCTGGCAGGCGGTCACACCGGTGAGTATTTTCGCCACCAGCGGCCTTCCCTCGACCTGAAGGCCGTTGGGACAGTAATCCTTGAAGCGGTTGCTTTGCAGAATCTGGTCGCAATAATCCACTAAACGGGCTCTGGAGACCCCTTTTCTTTCTGTCATGATATTTCCCATTTATCCGCAACTATCCGTATAATCGGCTCAAAACGTCGATTCATACGCGGCATCTCTTACGCGCTCGCCTAACTAGTTTACTTTTATGCGCATACTTTCGTTTCTTGGCTGGCCTATTTTGACCGGCATACTGGCGGCTATTTTGATACTCCAGCTCAAGCCCGAGCTACTGGGGTCGGGCCCCCGCGTGGAAATTCGCGAAGCCGACGGCCCGGTCAGATCCCAAAGCGGCCCGTTCAGCTATGCTGATGCCGTCGACCAGGCCGCACCAGCTGTCGTCAACATCTATACCCGACGCGTCAACGCCGACGACAACAGCCAGGGCGATGACTCAATCTACCGCCACTATTACGACGATGAAGACCAAAAGCCGAGCCAGCAGGTTCATGCCAGCCTGGGTTCTGGTGTCATTATCAACGACCAGGGTTATGTGGTCACCAATAACCACGTAATCAGTGGCGCCGACTCCATTATTGTCGCCCTGCAGGATGGCCGTGAAGCCGCCGCCAAGATCGTCGGTACCGATCCTCCCACAGATATCGCGGTACTGAAAATCAACCTGCCCGACCTGCCCACAGTAACTCTGGCGCCCACAAGCAACCTTCGTGTGGGCGATGTAGTACTGGCCATAGGCAACCCCTTCGGCGTCGGCCAGGCGGTTACTCAGGGTATTATCAGCGCCACCGACCGCAACAGTTTGGGTCTAAGTACCTATGAAGACTTTATTCAGACAGATGCCGCGATCAACCCCGGTAACTCTGGCGGTGCACTGATTGACCCCACCGGAAACCTGGTCGGCATCAACACCGCTATCTTCAGCAAATCAGGCGGTTCCGAAGGGATAGGTTTTGCCATTCCGACCGACCTGGTAAAACAGGTGCTTCAGGACCTGATCGAACAGGGCCGTGTCGTGCGCGGCTGGGTGGGCGTCGAAGCTCAGGCACTGAACCCGCGTCTGGCAGAATCTTTTGGACTTGATCCGAGCCAGCACGGCCTGATCATCGCCGGCATCTATCGCGACAGCCCCGCCCACGAAGCAGGCCTGCGCCCGGGCGATGTGCTGCTCGCATTTGACGATAAGCCAATCACCGACGCAGGTCACACCACCATGAACGCCATCGCCCGCCTGAAGCCCGGCGAAAAGGCCAGCTTTACCATCTACCGTGATGGTGAGCAGATGGATATCGTGGTCACCACCACCGAGAGGCCGGCGGAGGTTAACTGACCTGGCAGCGGATTACAGCCATAAAAAAGCACGCCCGAAGGCGTGCTTTTTTTGTACCTGATGGCCGTTAAACTATCAGGACTTGATGCGGTATTCAGCGGAACGAGCGTGGGCAGTCAGACCTTCGCCACGCGCCAGAACCGACGCAACCTTACCCATTTCCGAGGCGCCCTCGTCAGAAAACATGATCAGCGACGAACGCTTCTGGAAGTCATAGACGCCCAGCGGTGACGAGAAACGCGCAGTGCCGGAGGTGGGCAGCACGTGGTTCGGGCCAGCGCAGTAATCGCCCAGCGCTTCGGCAGTGTAGCGCCCCATAAAGATCGCACCGGCGTGGCGAATCTCTTTCAGCAGCGCTTCCGGATCGGCCACGGACAGTTCCAGGTGCTCCGGCGCCACGCGGTTGTTAATGCGAGCCGCATCGGAGAGATCCTGCGCCTTAATCAGGATCGCGCGATTATTCAACGATTGCTCGATGATCTCTTCACGCTCCATGGTCGGCAGCAGCTTCTCAATACTGGCTTTGACCTGCTCGATAAACTCGGCGTCCGGGCTCACCAGAATCGGCTGTGCGTCTTCATCGTGCTCGGCCTGACTGAACAGGTCCATCGCCACCCAATCAGGATCAGTGTCACCATCGCAGATCACCAGAATCTCTGAGGGACCTGCGATCATATCGATGCCGACAGCGCCGAAGACGGCACGCTTGGCGGTGGCCACGAAGATATTACCGGGGCCGACAATCTTATCCACACGGGGCACTGTTTCGGTACCGTAAGCCAGAGCGGCCACGGCCTGAGCACCACCCACGGTAAATACACGACTGACACCTGCAACCGCAGCGGCCGCGAGAACCAGCTCGTTAACCACGCCATCCGGCGTCGGTACGACCATGATAATCTCTTCAACACCGGCCACATGAGCCGGCAGTGCGTTCATCAGGACGGATGAGGGGTACGCCGCCTTGCCACCGGGAACGTAGAGACCGACGCGATCCATCGGCGTCACCTGCTGACCCAGCATGGTGCCGTCGTCTTCGGTGTACTGCCAGGAACCAGCCAGCTGCTTTTCGTGATAGGCCCGCACACGCTGTGCGGCTGTTTCCAGAGCCTGACGCTGCTCGACAGGCAGTCCTTCCAGCGCCTGCTGCAGACGTTCCTGGCCCATTTCAAGCTCGGCCATGGAGGCCACACTCATGCGATCGAAGCGGTTGGTGTATTCCACCAGAGCCGCATCGCCTTCGCTACGAATACGCTCAATGATCTCGTTGACGATCTGGTTAACGCCAGCATCGGAGACACTTTCCCAGGCAAGCATCTTGTCCAGACGCGCCTCAAAATCGGACTGCTGACTATCAAGACAGGTGATATCAACTTTACTCATGCGCTTTTCTCCTCACGCTTGGCCTCGATAGCAGCAGCCAGTTTATCCAACAGCGGCTGGATCTGGCGGTGCTTCATTTTCATGGACGGCTGACCGACCACGAAACGGGAGCTGATATCGGCGATATGCTCCATCGGCTCGAGGCCGTTGGCACGCAGGGTATTGCCGGTATCGACAATATCGACGATGCGGTCGGCCAGTCCCATGATAGGGGCCAGCTCCATCGCACCATAGAGCTTGATGATATCGACCTGAGCACCCTGGCGGGCAAAGTATTCACGGGTCACGTTGACGAACTTGGTCGCCACTTTCATGCGACCAATGACCGGCTCGGCGTCTTTCATGCCGGCGACCATCAGCTTGCAGCAGGCGATCTCAAGATCGAGCGGCTCATACAGGCCTTCGCCGCCATGCTCCATCAGCACATCCTTACCGGCCACGCCCATGTCGGCACCGCCATACTCCACGTAGGTCGGCACATCGGTGGCGCGAATCACCACCAGCTTGATATGGGGATGGTTGGTATCGAAGATCAGCTTGCGGCTGGAGAAGATATCTTCAGCCGGAACAATATCAGCTGCCGCCAGCAGTGGCAGCGTTTCCTTCAGGATGCGCCCTTTCGACAGGGCGATGGTCAGCTGTTCTTTCATTGGCCTCTTTGCTCACGCTCTGCTGCGATCAGCCCGGTACACGACGAATACGCGCACCCAGCAACTGCAGCTTCTCTTCAATACATTCGTAACCGCGATCGATGTGATAAATACGGTCGATCAGCGTTTCACCTTCGGCAACCAACGCCGCGATCACCAGGCTGGCGGACGCACGCAGGTCGGTCGCCATTACCGGCGCACCCTGCAGTTTATCCACACCTTCGATGATGGCGGTGTTACCGTCGATGGTGATATTGGCGCCCATGCGGATCATCTCCTGCATGTGCATAAAACGATTCTCGAAAATCGTTTCCTTGATGCGCCCTACCCCTTCGGCGATGGTATTCATGGCAGCGAACTGCGCCTGCATATCGGTAGGAAATGCCGGGTAAGGTGCGGTGGTCAGGCTGATCGCCTTAAGCTTGCGACCTTCCATATCCAGACTGACCCAGGTGTCCCCTGCTTCAACCTTGGCACCCGCCTCTTCCAGCTTTTTCAGTACCGCATCAAAGGTATCGGGACGCGTATTCAGGCACTTCACCTTGCCACCGGTGACCGCAGCGGCCACCAGGTAGGTACCGGTTTCGATACGGTCAGCCATCACCGGGAAGTGGCAGCCATGCAGCTTATCCACACCGCGCACGGTGATGATATCGGTACCCGCGCCCTTGATGTCGGCGCCCATGGCGATCAGGCACTCGGCCAGATCTACCACTTCGGGTTCACGGGCGGCATTTTCGATAATGGTTTCACCCTCGGCCAGCGTTGCGGCCATGAGGATATTTTCGGTACCGGTCACGGTTACCGTATCAAAAAAGACCCGCGCCCCTTTAAGACGACCATCCATGCGGGCACGGATATAACCGTTCTCCACACGAATATCGGCGCCCATCGCTTCCAGGCCTCGAATATGCAGATCCACAGGACGACTGCCGATCGCACAGCCACCGGGCAGGGAGATATCCGCCGCACCGTAGCGAGCCAGCAGCGGCCCGAGCACCAGGATCGATGCACGCATGGTTTTCACCAGCTCGTAAGGGGCGCAGAAGTCATTGATCGACCGAGGGTCGATCTGCACACTCAGCTTTTCATCCAGCATCAGCTCAACGCCCATGCGACGGATCAGCTCAAGCATGGTGGTAATATCGTGCAGATGCGGCAGATTGCCGATGGTCACCGGCTCGCTCGCCAACAGCGTGGAGGCGAGAATCGGCAGAGCGGAGTTTTTGGCGCCGGAGATTCGTACCTCACCGCGCAGGGTCACGCCGCCCTCAATTAACAGTTTATCCATCAGGTATTCCTGTTCGCCCCGCGTTTACTGCTTGGCGGCCCACTGTGCGGGCGTGTAGGTCTTAATCGACACTGCATGAATGGCGCCGCTGGCGATCTGCTCGGTCAGGCAGCCATAAACCAGCTGCTGCTTTTTCACCGGAGTCAGTCCGGCAAAGCATTCGCCCACCGCGGTTACCTGGAAATCACAGCCTTCACCGGTGGTATAAACGGTGCACCCATCGAGCTCGCTCTCGATGATCTGTTTTACTTCTTCAGCTTGCATGCGGAACTCCGAAATGCAGAGTTTAGGGTTCGTGTCGGGACAGGGGGTGAATAATACAGGCTGGGCGCTGATCGGGCCACCTTGGCTCAATCAACGCCCAGTGCAGACAGGGATGCAAAGTCTCAGGCGAGGCCGTGGTCGAGCCCGACCAGATCGGCAATAGACTCCATTCCCTCGGGGATATTGCGCAGACTCAGTTCAAACCCCTGGCGTTCTCCCAGGCGACGACAGTTTAGCCAGAGCGCCAGCGCCGAACTATCCGCTCGGGCCACGCCGGCCAGGTCAAGAACAACCTGACCGCTGACATTCTTCAGGCGCGATTCCAGCTCTTTGCGAACAGCCATGATGCTGGAAAACAGCAGATCGCCGGTAATGGCAATCACGCCCTCTTCTTTCTGCTCAACCTTCGTCACTGCCGGTCACTCCGTTGGCAACTTCGGTTGCCACCTGGGCTTCCCAGCTATCGATCACACCGGAAACACTGTTCTGGCGCTGATACAGATCGGCAAACTGGTTTTTGAAGGTCAGGCGCAGGTTAACGCCGTCAACCAGGACGTTGACCAGTGTCCAGCGGCCATCCTGCTTCAGCATGTAGTAATCGAGGGCGTAGGTATTGCCATTACCGGAGCTGATCTTGACGTTGATCACCTGCTTGTCCGGCTCAGGGCTTTCGCCACGGGGCGGCTGTACTTCATAGCCGGTAAACTCGAAGCCGACGATCGCCTTGGCGAAAGTCTTCAGCAGAGTGTTCTTAAACACTTCCGAGAAGCGATCCATCTCCTCATCGCTGGCACGGCGGTAATACTTACCCATCACGCGCTTGGCAATGTACGGGAAGTCGACAACCGGTGAGATCACCTTTTCGACTTCGCCCATCATGCGATCGATATTTTCCGGATCCTTGAGGGTTTCATCCTCAACCACGGCCAGCATATCGCGGGTCGCGCCATCCATCACACTGCTGGCTTCTTCCCAGGCGGCCTGAGAATTGGCCTGAGCCACGCCTGCCATGACCATGAACATCAGGGCAACCAGCGCGCCGCCTGCACGATTGAGCATCTTCATCAATCACTTACCTCATTAAACAGGAATTTGCCGATCAGATCTTCCAGCACCAGAGCCGACTGGGTATCGCTGATTCGATCGCCATCTGCCAGCATCTCATCTTCTGCTCCGGATGTGATACCTATGTACTGCTCACCCAGCAGACCGGATGTCAGAATCTGCGCCGAACTGTCGGTGCTGAGAAAATCCACGTCATCACGGATCTTCATTTCCACTTCAGCCATCAGCATCTGCGGATCCAGACGAATAGCCGTTACCTCACCAATCTGCACACCTGACATCGCCACCTTGGCGCGCGGTGTCAGACCGCCGATATTATCGAAACGGGCGTAGACCTTATATCCGCCTCCCTGATCAGACAGATTCAAGCCACTAACGTTCAGCGCGAGCACCACCAGGGCCAGAAAGCCGGCCAGCATCAGGAAGCCCACGCTAATTTCCATTGTACGCATGCGCATTGTTACAGCTCTCCAAACATTAATGCGGTCAGTAAGAAATCAAGCCCAAGTACCGCCAGGGACGAAAACACTACAGTCCTGGTGGTGGCCTGGCTGATCCCTTCAGAAGTAGGTATGCAGTCATATCCCTCGAACACGGCGATCCAGGTGACGACGAAGCCGAAGACCACCGCCTTGATCACACCGTTGAGTACATCAGCGCGGAAATCGACCGCCTGCTGCATGTTGGCCCAGAACGAGCCATCGAAAATCCCCAGCCATTCCACGGCAACCAGCGCGCCGCCCCAGACACCGACCACTGAGAAGATAATGGTCAGAATCGGCATCGAGATAAAACCGGCCCAGAGGCGCGGCGCGATGATGCGACGCATCGGATCGACACCTATCATCTCGAAACTGGCCAGCTGCTCAGTGGCCTTCATGAGGCCGATTTCCGCAGTCAGCGCCGAGCCCGCGCGACCCGCAAACAGCAGGGCCGTCACCACCGGGGCGAGTTCTCGCACCAGGCTCAGGGCGACCATCTGCCCCACCGCCTGCTCAGAGCCGTAATCGACAAGAATGGTGTAACCCTGAAGGCCGAGCACCATGCCGATGAAACCGCCAGAGACGACGATAATGATCAGCGAAAGCACGCCCACAAAGTAGAGCTGCTTGATCAGCAGCGGAAACATGGTGATCGGTTCCGGGCGGGCGATCAGCGACTGCATCAGCAGCTGCCCGGCACGCCCAAACGCGGCCAATCGCGACAGGCCGCGATGGCCCAGTGACTGAATCCAATCCAGCATCTATCGAGATCCCTGTAACAGTTGCTGCAGATAATCCGGCGCGGGGTAATGGAAGGGAACCGGACCATCCGGCAGCCCCTGCATAAACTGGCGAACCTGATCGGATTCCACAGAAGCCAACTCTTCGGGAGAGCCCTTGGCGATCACCCGGCCATCGGCAACGATATAAACATAATCGGCAATACTCAGTGTTTCGTTGATATCGTGAGATACCACGATACTGGTATGGCCCAGCGCCTGGTTCAGGCGGCGGATCAGATTCACCAGCACGCCCATGGCGATCGGGTCCTGCCCGGTAAAAGGCTCATCGTACATAACGATATCCGGATCCAGAGCGATGGCGCGGGCCAGCGCCACACGCCGCGCCATGCCGCCGGAAAGCTCGCTGGGCATCAAATCAGCCGCGCCGCGCAGGCCCACAGCCTGAAGCTTCATCAGTACCACGTCGCGAATCATGTCGGCGGACAGATCAGTGTGCACACGAATCGGGAACGCGACGTTTTCAAACACGCTCATATCCGTGAACAGGGCGCCGCTTTGAAACAGCATACCCATGCGCTCGCGGGCAGCGAACAGCTCACTACGCCCAAGTGTCGGGATGTTATCGCCATCGAGCAGGATCTGACCGGCATCAGGCTTGAGCTGACCACCGATCAGCTTCAGCAGGGTGGTTTTACCGGTACCCGAGGGCCCCATGATCGCCGTCACCTTGCTGCGGGGAACCTGTATATCGATACTGTCAAAAATGGTCCGCGATCCGCGGCTGAATGTCATAGCCCGGATATCGATAATATTGTCGCTGAGAGGGTCCATATACCTGCCTTAGAAAGCCTCGCGTTCAGTTCCTTCTGGCCCGTAGCGAGGGCAACGCAGTGGAGTTGGAAGCCGGCAAATATACCACTGGGGGGCTAAAAACGAAACTAAATCCCATTCTCAGCCGGTAGCCGGGTGTGCCCCCGGGACAGCAGTGTTGTAAACTCTTGGCCTCGACATTTAACTGCCCCTCAGAGAGATTGAGTTACCCATGTCCGATTTCGACTTCCTAAGCGCCGGCACCCGCACCATCGAATTGGAGCTGGACGCGGTCAATAGTCTGCTCAACCACCTGGATGAGCGTTTTTCCCGGGCCTGTGAATTGATGCTCAACTGTCGCGGGCGCATTATCGTCACCGGCATGGGTAAATCCGGCCATATCGGCAGAAAGATCGCCGCGACGCTGGCGAGCACCGGTACACCCTCTTTCTTTGTACACCCGGGTGAAGCCAGCCACGGCGACCTCGGTATGTTTACCAGCGAAGACGTGGTCCTGGCCCTATCCAACTCAGGCGAAACCGCCGAAGTTGTTACGATTCTGCCGCTGATCAAGCGTATGAAAGCGCCATTGATCAGCATGACTGCGAAGCCGGAGTCGACACTGTCACAGGCTGCCGATGTCAGCCTGCATATTCAGGTTGACCGTGAGGCCTGCCCGCTGGGGCTGGCCCCCACCTCCAGCACCACTGCCCAACTGGTGCTTGGCGATGCTCTGGCGATCGCCCTGTTGGAGGCTCGCGGATTCAGCGCTGAGGATTTCGCATTTTCACACCCGGGTGGCGCTCTCGGTCGCCGCCTGCTGCTGTTGGTTGACGACATCATGCATACCGACAGCGAAGTACCCAGCGTCGATATCAACACATCGATCCGTGACGCACTGCTGGAAGTCACCCAGAAGCGCCTCGGTATGACCGCGGTCACCGATACTGACGGCAGTCTCGTCGGCATCTTCACAGATGGCGACCTGCGCCGTACTCTGGACCAAGAAATCGACCTCAAGCAGAGCGCAATCAGCGAGGTAATGACCGCCGACTGCACCACGATCCGCGCCGGTATTCTCGCTGCTGAGGCACTGCAGATTATGCAGAGCCGCTCAATCAACGCGCTGATCGTCGTTGACGAAAACAAGCGCCCCGTAGGCGCTCTCAACATGCACGACATGCTGAAAGCGGGAGTCATCTGATGCTGGACAATCTATCTACCGAGCAGCTCGCCAAGCTTAAAAAGATTGGCCTCGTGGTCTTTGACGTGGACGGCATACTTAACAGCGGCCAGCTCAATTTCCTCGCCGATGGGCGTGAGATCAAGTCGTTCAGCATCCTCGACGGCCTGGGGATCAAGCTGCTGCACAAGGGCGGCATCAAGAGCGCTATTATCACCGGCCGTCGCTCACCGCAGGTGGAACTGCGCGCCGAAGCCCTGGGTATCAATTACCTGCGACAGGGCCGCGAAGATAAGCGTATTGCGCTGGAAGAGCTCTGGCAGGAAACCGGTTTTGACGCCGCATCCACAGCATACATTGGCGATGACCTGCCGGACCTGGGTGCGATTCGCGCAGCCGGCTTCGGCGCTACCGTACCCAACGGTCACTGGTATGTTCGCCAACACGCCGACTGGGTCAGCAGCACCCCCGGCGGCCAGGGCGCAGGACGGGAAATCTGCGAGCTGATTCTCGCCGCACAGGAGAAGCTGACGCCGATTCTCGAGGAGTACCTCTGACGTGCTAACCGCAGGACGCCTCAGGCTGCTGATCGCACTGCTGATTATCACCCCGTTCCTGGTCTGGTGGGGGCTGGGTGGCAACACTATGCCTAAAACTCCTGTCGTTCGAGAGGAGACCAACTCCACCTACGATTTCTTCATGCGTGATACGGAGTCTCGCTACTGGGGGGAAGATGGCAGTTTTCAGCGCAGCTGGGAAAGCAGTGAAATGCATCACTACCCTGCCCGCAACGCCAGCCAGCTGCAGCAGCCGGTCGCCCATATGCCCCAGCAAGAAGGTGGGACATACAAAATACGGGCCAATGAAGGCTGGATCCTGGATGACCAGAGCGAGATACAGCTTGCAGGCGATGTTGAGGTTAACCATAATCCGCAATCCGGGCCCGGTTCAGTGATGGCCACCAGCACGCTGAACGTCTTCCCGCAAACGAATTATGCAGAAACCGATGCGCTGGTCACCCTGACCCGCAACGGTGAGCAAACGGAAAGTACAGGCCTGGAAGTTTACTTCGACGAGCGCCGAGTGGAACTGCTTTCAAATGTACGGGGACGATACAATGCGCCTTAACCTGAACATCCCAGCCGTGATCTGCAGCCTTGCATTCTGGCTGACATCACCGGCCATGGCGCTTCCTGAAGATTCATCGCAGCCGATCCACATCGGCGCAGACAGCGCCAGCATGAACGACCGTACAGGCGTCACCACCTATCGCGGCGATGTGGAAATTGTGCAGGGTACAATGAAGATCCGCGGCGATCAGGTCGAACTGTTCCGTGATGCCAACGGCGAAGTTAACCGTATCGTCTCGGTTGGCCGCCCGGCAGAGTTCGAGCAGCAACCCAAGCGCGATGACCCGCTGACGCACGCCTACGGCCAGCGTATGGAGTACCTGGTCAATCAAAAGCAGGTCACCATCACCAAAGAGGCTCGCGTCGAACAGGGCAAAGACGTCTTTACCGGCGAACGCATCGTGTACAAAATGGATCAGGCCATTGTTGATGCATTCAGCAGCGAAAGCGGTGACCAGCGGGTTCAGATGGTGATTCAGCCGAAACAGGGCGGAGAGGAATAATGCAGCTGGAAGCCCTGCACCTGGCCAAGAGCTACAAGGGTCGCCAGGTGGTGAGTGATGTATCCCTGGAAATCAGTAGCGGCGAAGTAGTCGGCCTGCTAGGCCCCAACGGCGCAGGCAAAACCACCTGTTTCTACATGATCGTGGGGCTCGTCAAGGCAGATCACGGCCAGATACGTATCAATCAGGACGACATTACCCGCCTACCTATGCATGGGCGTGCACGTCGCGGTATCGGCTACCTGCCGCAGGAAGCATCGATCTTTCGCAAACTCAGCGTCAGCGATAACTTGCAGGCGATCCTTGAAACACGCAAGGATCTGGACAATGCACAACGCAAGGCCAAGCTCGAGGAACTGTTGGAAGAGTTCCATATCACCCACCTGACCAAGAGTCTGGGGATGTCCCTGTCCGGTGGTGAGCGGCGCCGCGTTGAGATCGCCCGCGCGCTGGCAACAGAACCCAGTTTTATCCTGCTTGATGAGCCCTTCGCCGGCGTCGACCCGATCTCTGTAGGAGATATCAAGCAGACGGTACGCCACCTGCAGGACAAAGGAATAGGCGTGCTGATCACGGATCATAATGTCCGCGAGACACTCGACATCTGCCAGCGTGCCTATATTGTAAGTGATGGAGGCATTCTCGCTCAGGGTAATCCGGAACAGATCCTGGCAAACCAGCAGGTGCGCCAGGCCTATCTCGGCGAGCAGTTCAGGCTCTGAATGATCAGATCCCTGACCGAGCGCCGAACAAACCGATTCAGTATCAGTCTATCGCGTAATATATGAAGCAATCGTTACAGCTAAAAATCGGTCAGCAACTCACCATGACGCCGCAACTGCAGCAGGCCATCCGCTTGCTGCAGCTCTCGACGCTGGACCTGCAGCAGGAGATCCAGCAGGCACTGGAGAGCAACCCGCTGCTCGAGGTCAGCGAAGAGGAGAACGAACTCCCCGGCAGCGATGACGGCAACGAGCGCGATAACACCCAGGAAAAGCCCGAGGCTTCCGATAGCAGCGACTCCGAGCGCGAAGAGAGCTATGAGGACACGCCCGAAGACAGCTGGAGTGAAGACATCCCCTCCGAGCTGACCACCGATAGCTCCTGGGACGACACCTACCAGGCCACACCCGCCGCCTCAGCTCCTGCCAGGGATGACGACTGGGAGCCAGGCGATAACGATACTCGCGACGAAACGCTTCAGGACCATCTGCTCTGGCAGCTTAACCTGACGCCAATGAGCGAGGGTGACCGACTGGTCGCCGAGTCAATTATCGACGGCATAGAGCCGGACGGTTACCTGACACTATCCGCCGATGAACTGCTCGAGCAGTTCGTTAACCAGTATCCGGAAGAGTTCGCTGAAACCGAGCTCGATGAGATCGAAGCGGTACTGCATCGCGTACAGCAGTTTGACCCACCCGGCGTTGCCGCCCGCGACCTGAGCGAATGCCTGGCGATTCAGCTGCGCCAGCTACCCAGCGACACTCCATTCTTGCAGGACGCACTGCGACTGGTCTGTGAGCACCTGCAACTACTTGGCAACCACGACTATAAAACGCTGCTGCGCCGCATGCGGGTAAAAGAGGATCAACTGCAGGAGATCATCCGCCTGATCCAGTCGCTGAATCCCAAGCCTGGTGCCATGATCAACCCGAGCCAGTCGGAATATGTCATTCCCGATGTAGTGGTTACCAAGATCAAGGGCGAGTGGGTGGTTAACCTCAACCCGGACGCCGCACCCAAGCTGCGCATTAACGCCCAGTATGCCGATCTGATCCGCCGCGCCGATAACAGCGCCGATAACAACTTTTTGAAAAACCATCTTCAGGAGGCGCGCTGGTTCCTGAAGAGCCTGCTGAGCCGGAACGACACCCTGCTCAAGGTGGCCACCGAAATCGTCGCCCGCCAGTCCGACTTCCTCGAACACGGCGAAGAAGCGATGAAACCGATGGTGCTGCACGACATTGCAGAAGCGGTTGAGATGCACGAATCCACCATCTCTCGCGTCACCACTCAGAAATATATGCACACCCCGAGAGGTATCTTCGAACTGAAGTACTTCTTCTCCAGCCACGTCAGTACCTCTGATGGCGGAGCCGCCTCCTCCACCGCTATCCGGGCATTGATCAAAAAGCTGGTTTCAGCAGAAAACCCAGGCAAACCGCTGAGCGATAACAAGATCGCTCAGCTGCTCGATGAACAGGGAATCAATGTGGCCAGACGTACCATCGCAAAATATCGTGAAGCGATGGCAATTCCGCCTTCTAATGAGCGTAAGCGTCTGGTTTAATTGAAGTGGAAAGCACGATAAAAAAGCGTGCATTGTGACTAGGAGAAAACGTATGCAGATCAACATCACTGGCCATCATGTCGAACTGACCGATGCCCTCAACGACTATGTTCGTACCAAGTTTGACAAACTGGAGCGCCACTTCGATAACATCACCAACACCCAGGTGACTCTGAGCGTTGAGAAGCAGCGTCAACAGGCCGAAGCCGATCTTCACCTTGCCGGCGGCCAGATTTTCGCGACTCACGAACACGACGATATGTATGCAGCCATCGACGGACTGGTGGATAAACTTGATCGCCAGATCATCAAGCACAAGGAAAAGATGAAGGCGCACAAATAAACCGAAAACCGGACGCTCCTGTCAGATAATGAACTTAACTGAACTGCTGAACGAATCGCGCATTCTCTGTCACGCCGATGTCGTTAGCAAAAAAAGAGCCCTCGAACTGGCCAGCGACACCCTCGCTGGCCAGTCTGCTAATCCCCCTTCGGAAGAGATCTTCTCCGGCCTGCTGAACCGTGAACGACTCGGCAGCACCGGTATAGGAGACGGCGTGGCGATCCCGCATTGCCGACTGGCCAACTGCACTTCAGCCGTTGCCCTGTTGATGACGCCCGCCACACCGATCGATTTCGATGCCATCGACAATAAGCCGGTGGATCTGCTCTGCTTCCTGCTGGTACCTGAAGACGGTGCCGAGGAGCATCTGCAGACCCTCGCGGGGCTGGCTGAACTGTTCAGCCAGAGTGATGTGAGGGACAAACTGCGTAGTTGCGAAAGCAATGCGGAGCTCTACTCCACCTTCATCAAACTTGCGGAGACTTTGGGGGCTTGATGAAACTGGTCGTTATCAGCGGCCGTTCAGGCTCTGGCAAGAGCACGGCCCTGCAGGCGCTTGAGGATGTAGACTTTTACTGCATCGATAACCTGCCGGCACGCCTACTCCCTGACCTGATTGAACAGATGCTGGACGATCCGGAACATCCGGGCCGTCTGGCAGTCAGCGTCGACGCACGTAATCTGGTCAGCAACCTGCATGCTTTCCCCGACATCATCGGTGAACTTTCGAAACGCAGCGATCTTAGCTGCGAGATACTTTACCTGGATGCAGCAGAACCTACGCTGATCAAGCGCTACAGCGCCACGCGACGCAAACACCCACTGTCGACCAGCCAATCTGGCCTTCAGGAAGCGATCAGCTACGAGCGCGAACTACTTGAACCGATCGCCAGCCTCGCAGATATTCGCGTCGACACCACCCGACTAACGCTTTACGAACTGCGGGACACCATCAAACTGCGCATCGCTCAGCGTAGCGAGCAGAGCCTGTCGGTTCAGTTCGAGTCCTTCGGATTCAAGCACGGCGTGCCGCTGGATGTGGACTTTACCTTTGACGTGCGTATGCTCCCCAATCCTTACTGGATTCCAGACCTGCGCGGTTACACCGGCCAGGACCAGGCGGTCATCGAGTTCCTCGAGAACTCACCGGAGGTACCGCAGCTGATCGGCGATATCCGTGATTTTCTGGAGCGCTGGATTCCACTGTTCAAACAGAATAACCGCAGCTATATCACAATCGGGATCGGCTGCACCGGCGGCCAGCATCGCTCTGTCTACATCGCTGAGCATCTCGCTGGTCATTTCGGCCAACTTATGGATAATGTTCACGTCCGTCACCGCGAACTGACCTGACAGCCGCCCGCCACCAGGAAACCCGATGATCGAAAAACAACTAACAATCATCAATAAACTCGGCCTCCACGCCAGGGCCGCAGCCAAGCTGATCAATACCACAGGGCATTTTTCCAGCGAAATCAAGATTGAGAAAGACGGCCGCCAGGTAGATGGCAAAAGTATTATGGCCGTCATGATGCTGGCCGCATCCAAGGGCACCGACCTCACCTTTCTGATTTCTGGTGAAGATGAAGACCAGGCGCTTGAGGCTATCGAAACCCTGATTAACAACCGCTTCGACGAGCCCGAGTAGATCCACCGCCCTCCCGCGCCGCTATACTTTCCGTTACACCCGACACCCTCCAAGAGCGCAGCGATCTTCCCGGCATGAGCAACCAGCCCGACAAAAACAACACCCTCGAACAACTCAGCAGCGCTCTCGACAGCGGCGAGTTGAAGCGTATGCGCTTCATGCTGAATAAAGGGCTGAGGCCGGTTGAAGCCGCCAAGCTGCTGGAAAAGACGCCTCCGCGCGAACGCCAGATTCTATGGAACCTGGTCAGCAAGGAAAACGAGGGTAAGGTACTCCAGCACCTGGGCGACGACGTCCAGGCTGATATCGTCAGCCGCATGGATGCCAGCGAGCTGCTTGCAGCCACCGAGGGGCTGGATTCGGACGATATGGCCGACATGATGCAGCAGATGCCGGAACGGCTGATGAAAGAGGTTCTGCGCATCATGGATAAGCAGAACCGCAAGCGCGTCGAGAAGCTGCTCTCCTACCCGGAAGATACCGCCGGCGGTCTGATGAACACCGATACCGTCACCATCCGCCCGGATATCACTGTTGAAACGGTGCTCCGCTATCTACGCCGCCACAGCGACGTACCCCAGGACACCGACAGCCTGTTTGTGGTCAGCCGCAAGGACTCGTTTATCGGGGTGCTGCCGCTGACTCGCCTGCTGACATCAGACCCTCAGGTAATGGTGCGCGAGATCATGCGCACCGAACAGGCGGCGATCCCCGCCACCCTGCCGGACCAGGAGGTTGCCCGTCTGTTCGAGGACGAGGATCTGGTCTCGGCGCCGGTAATCGATGACAACGGCCGCCTGCTGGGCCGAATCACCATTGATGACGTGGTCGATGTGATTCGCGAGGACGCCGACCACTCGCTGATGAGTATGGCCGGCCTCGACGATGACGAGGACACCTTCGCACCAGCATTTCGTACCACACGCCGACGCGCGGTCTGGCTCGGGATCAACCTGATTACCGCCTTTATTGCCTCAGCGGTAATAGGGCTGTTCGAAGACACCCTGGAGCAGGTTGTCGCCCTGGCCGTACTGATGCCGATCGTCGCTTCCATGGGCGGCATCGCCGGCAGCCAGACCCTGACATTGATGATCAGAGGCCAGGCGCTGGGACATATCGAACGTGGTAACATTGGCTGGTTGTTTAACCGCGAACTCATCGCCGGCGCCCTGAACGGCGCGCTCTGGGCACTGATTGTTGCTGTAGTCGCGGTGATCTGGTTTGGCGATACCACCGTGGGCGTGGTGATCGCATTGGCGATCATCATCAACCTGTTGGCCGGCGCCATGGCTGGCACCCTGTTGCCCATGGCCCTGAAATCAGCGGGCATCGACCCTGCACTGGCCGGCAGCGTTCTACTTACGACCATCACCGATGTGGTGGGCTTCTTTGCATTTCTGGGTCTGGCGACCCTGTTTTTTGGTTAGGTTTATGAGCAACGTTAACGATAAGCCGGGCTTCGAGTCCGACGAAGAGGATTTTGGCCCAAGCCGCAGCCAGGTCAAACGGGAGATGGAAGCGCTGCAGGAACTGGGCAAACGGATCACCGACCTGCGCCCCGATCAGCAGGCCCAGGTTCCCATGGGAGAACGCCTCGCAGAAGCGGTAGCAGAGATGAGCCGCATCAGCGCCCACGGTGCCCGCAAGCGCCACCTGCAGTTCATCGGCAAGTTGATGCGTACCGAAGATGCAGATGCGATCGCCGAAGTACTGGAACGGTTCGATTCAGCCTCATCCGCCCACAACCAGCATTTTCATGCCCTGGAGCAGTGGCGTGATCGCCTCATCGATGGCGATAACGATGTGCTGCAACGCTATATCGAAGAACATCCGCAGGCTGATATTCAGCACCTGCGCCAGCTGGTGCGCAACGCCAAAAAAGAGCGCCAGCAGAACAAGCCGCCCGCCCAGGCACGCAAACTGTTCCGCTACCTGCGCGAGCTTAGCGAGAAAGGCTGAAACTGCCTGATAAATAACACTCTAGTAACAAAAACGATTAACAGCGATCACGCCGGTGCTGCCAGACCGGCATCTGCTCACGCTGCCGATGCAGCCCGGGCAGATCAATCTCCGCGAGCACTATGCCTTCGCCAGTTTCATGACAGCCGAGCACCTCGCCCCAGGGGGACAAGATCATCGAATGCCCCCAGGTGAGTCGTGTTGGCGTATGCTGGCCACCCTGGTCAGCACCCAAGCAGTAACACTGAGTCTCGATCGCTCTGGCCCTGAGCAAAACCTCCCAGTGGGCCTCACCGGTCACGGCAGTAAACGCGGAGGGTACCAGCAGCACTTCGGCACCCAGCTCGCGCAGTCGCTGATAATGCAGCGGAAAACGCAGGTCATAACAGATACTCAGACCCAGCACACCGATCGGTGAATCCACTACCGCCACGTCATCGCCGGGCTCGAATCTGTCCGACTCTCTATAACGAGATTGGGCGTCGCCCACATCCACGTCGAACAGATGACGCTTGTCGTAACGAGCTACAACATCTCCGCTATCATTCACCACCAGCATGCGGCTGCGCACCCGGCCATCCTCGATCAAACTGCCATCAGGACGATCGATAGCCGGCAAGCTGCCTGCCACTATCCAGATACCCAGGCTGCGCGCCTGTTCGGCGAGCCAGGTCTGAACCGGCTGGTCACGATATTCTGCCTCTGCCAGAGAGCGAGCCAGGCCGCTATCAAACAAGGCGAAGTTTTCCGGCAGCAGCGCCAGCCTGGCGCCAGCCTCGGCGGCCTGCTGAAGCAAATGCGCTGCTCGCTCTAGGTTGGCGGCCAATGCCGACGTGGAAACCATCTGAATGACTGCGGCTTTTGTCATGGCAAGCCAATCTCCCTCTCTGGCGGTGGCGCGGTATCCAGCTCTACCTTCGGGTCACCCCAATCGCCGCTCAGGTGATAACCCAGTGTAGTCACCTGCTCCAGCTTATCACCAATCAGCTTGTCGATTAGGAACACCGCACCGGCCACCTGAGGCGCCCCCAGCAACACGGCCGCAAACGGCACATTACTGGTCAGCGGCAGCACCACGTCGATATCCTTATCAACGGTTTCATTATTAAAATCGATACTGCCGGAAGCCCGGAGGTTGGCGGAAGGCCCTTCCATCAACAGCGGCGTTTCACTGCTGGCAACGCCATTATCGAAACGATAATCGGCGGCAAGACGATCAAAGGCGACGCCCTTATCCACCAGGTCACTAAAGTCCAGTCTCAGACGACGCCCCAGCGTGTTGAAGTTCAGAATGCCAAAGACACGCAGCAAATTAGCGCTGTTGCCGGACTCGATCAGATGACCATCTTTCAACAACAGCTGAGCGGAGCCATCCAGCGTTGCGGCATTAATCCCCCAGGGGGCGCCCTGCCACTCCAACTGCAGATCTGACTGAACCAACTGACTATCAAGGGTCTTATCCAAACCCCAGAGTTCCAGCTGTCTGCCAATATCCTGGCCTTCAACCTTTAACGTCAGGCCAGTGTGTTCCGCCTCGCCCTGCGCCCAGCTAACCTCACCGCGCAGCTTGAGTTGATCCATTTCACCACGAATCTCCTGCAGCTCGATTTCGCCAGCCTTCGGCCTCAGCTTCAGACTCCAGCGCCCCATCGGCATATCTTTGTAGATCAGGTCGAGTACTGACAGATCGATTTCCGGCAGCTCATCCAGCGGTAAAGCCGGCGCACTCTCGCCCGCCGATCCCGTATCGGGAACACCAGCCTCATCCGGTAGGGCTATCCGTAAACGCTCTAACGCGACCTCCACCGGCTGACCATCATTAGGCAGGATAATCTGCCCCTCTACCACGGGGCCGGCGAGCTGCAACAGCCAACCCACATCCGCGGGCTTCAGCTGCGCCTGGACATCTGTTACGGAAAACTCGCCCAGCTCAAAACGACCAATATCCAGGGCCACCTGTCGTAAAGGGCTCGCCGCGCTACCGGTATCACTCTCTGTGGAAGCACCGCCATTGGCCTCAAGGCGATCCAGCAGCTCACTGATATCACTAAACGCCAACGTCTCCAGCGCACCATCCACATAGAGCCCCTCATCAGGCCTGAGACTCGGCCTCTCCTCAGCCAGCCCACCCAACTGCAGGCTTCCACGCAGAGGGCCGTCGGAAAGATCAAACGCACCGCTTAGCAGACCACCGTAATCGAAGTCGAGTTCTGAACTAGCCAGCGGTACTCTCACCCTGAGGTTACGCTCAGCCTCTGCGGCGAGCCCAAACTCCGCCGGCAGATCCACCGTTACGCCGTTCAGTGAAGAGGTCAGTTCAAATCGGTTAACGCACTGCTGCTGACCGTTACAGAGCACCAGCAGAGCGTCGTAATTCAGCTCGCCCGATACAAGCCCCAAGACACCGACGCCGCTCCAGGTCTGCACATCGGACATTGCAGCGTCACCGGATACCTGCACAGTGGTGATGCCTGCCCGGGTGTCGATCCGCCCGCTCACATCACGCCCAAAAGCCCGTGCCGCCAGATTGTCACTATTCAGGCCCTGGTCCATGGAAAAGCTGATATCACCACTCAGATCGCTCAGTTGAAGACGCAGCGAATTCGACGCCAGCTCTCCCTGACTCAGACGGGACTGAACCCAGACGCCCGGCTGCAGATTTTGTCCTTCCCGATGTACCACCGGCACCGCAAGACGCAAACCTGTGGATAAATCACCCGCTAACCGCCAGTCGTCCATCCCCTCACCGATTCTTTCTCGCAGTGGCTCCAGAGCCAGGACGGTATTCAGATCGCTGGCTGGCCCTTCAAGCTGAAACGCCAACTGCAGCTGGTCATCGTGCAGTGGCTTATATGCCCAGCCAGACTCTACACGCGTATTCATTAGCTGACCGCTACGTACATCTGCGCGCAGATCACCGTTATGGATATACAGGAAGAGGTCCGCATCAGTGACTTCAGGCCACTGGGGGTCATAATCCAGACGAGCCTCATCGATATCGAAAAATAGCTGTACTGTGGGTGGTCGACGCGGTTCCATTGTACGAGTGCCACCATGCAGTACTAAACCCGCCTGACGTACGTGGCCAGCCTTGATCGCCCGCCCCAGCCATTCATGCAGCCCCTGTCCGACCTCGTGGGCGGGAGTAAAGCGCTGTGCATGACTGCCGTCACTGTCACGCATACCGATCATCAGCGTAAGCTCGGTCTGCACCTCACGGCTGTAGGGAATATCGATACTGAAGCGCCCCTCAGCACTGACCTCATCCTCGCCGAGATGGAGTAAGCCACTGGAGATCAGGGCACCATCGGGACGCAGATGCCAGCTGACCTGCCCCTGTGCCGAATTGAAGCGCCACCCCTGCTGATACAGCTTGGGAAAATGTAACGCGAAATCATCGCTACCCAGGCTCACCCGGCCGCCGTCGATATTTGCCTCTACCAGACCGGAGATCCCTTCTATAGAGGGTGCTCCGTAGTAAGCCTGCATACTCAAGTCATCTGCGTCAGCCTCTGCCTGGAAAGCCCTAAGGGGTGCTCCCGTCTCCCAGCTCAAATCAATATTGGCCAAACGGCCCGCCGGTGATATTTCGCTTAGCGCCTCTACCACCTTTTCCGGCAGTATCGGCTGCTCAACGAGCAAAGCGTTCAGAGACCCAAGCTCTAACTCTGGTATCAATAGATGGCTTGGCTGAAAACCCTTACCTTCAAGGCGCCCTTCCAGGGCCAACTGCGGCAGATCGAACTGCTTGCCGGCAGAGTTCAGGTGAACATTGTTCAGCTGCAGTTGATACTGAGCATCTGCAAGCGGGAGCAGGGCAAAATCCAGCGTGCTGTTGCTGAGCTGAACCGCCTGTTCCGCTTCACCATAGAGAAGATCTCCTACCGCAAGCCGGCCCTGGAGTTGGTTAAGCTTGCCGTGACTCCAGCGCCCCCAGAATTCGGTACCGGCCCTTAGCCGGCGCAAAGGCAACTCTAGCTCCGTCAGCGTCAATAGCTCAGGGCCGAGCGAGTCCAGCTTGAGATAAAAGGGATAATCACCCTGCAGAGGATCGGTCGGCGTCCCCTGAAACTGCACGGCAAACTGCAGCCGGGTATCCTCACCCAACGCAGCAATGCGAAGGCCACCACTAAGCTGATGTTCATCGCCCACATTTTCCAGCAACCCATCGATGCCATTAAGCTGGCGCGGAGCCCCCTGCTCCGGTTGCAACACCAGGTTTGCATCCTGGATGCCGACCTGCGGCTGACTCAGCAACAGGTTAAGCAGCCTGCTCCATCCAGCCTCACTCATCCCACTACTGGCTTGTGCACTATCCGTTTCGCCAAGGCCCGGCCGATGTAACCAGTTACCGTCCTGCTGACGCCAGTGCCCCCGCGGTGCAATAACATCCAGTTGCTGAAAGATGGGCTGCCAACTCAGCAGTGAGCGCCAGGGATCCAGCTTCACATCGATGCGGGCGATCTCCAGACGAACTTCCGCCCCTGCATCTTCCGAACTATTCACCCGCAACTGATGCAGGGTCACACTGGGAAAGTAACCATCCCAGCGAGCATCAAGCGAGGCAATGCTCAATTCGACACCCAGCCGGCTGCCAAGATAGTCAGCGATATCTTCGCGATAACTACCCAGCTGCGGCAGCGCCAGGCGCAGCCCGATCAATAGCAGCCCCAGCAGCATAGCTGCCATGAGGCTCCACCAGAGCAGGTGTTTGACCGAGGCTTTGATCATGAAAGGAGCGCGTCCTTAGCGCAGAACAACGTCGAAGTGTTCCGGGTTGTACATAGGCTCAACCTGGAAACGGATGGTTTTCCCTATAAACATTTCCAGTTCAGCCACGTGATCCGAGGCATCATCAAGCAGATAGTCCACCACCCGCTGCGCGGCCAGTACCAGATAGGAATCGGTGTCATAAGCACGGTGCTGACGCAGGATCTCGCGGAAAATCTCGTAGCAGACGGTTTCGGGCGTACGGATAGAGCCGCGTCCCTCGCACTGCTGGCAGGGCTCGCAAAGCACCTGCTCCAGGCTTTCCCGCGTGCGCTTGCGTGTCATTTCTACCAGGCCCAGCTCGGACACACCGGTCACCTTGCACTTGGCATAGTCCTTTTCGAGGACCCGCTCCAGCGTACGCAACACCTGACGCTGATGATCCACATCCTCCATATCGATAAAGTCGATAATGATAATGCCGCCCAGATTACGCAGGCGCAGCTGACGCCCTATAGCGGTGGCCGCTTCCAGGTTGGTCTTGAAGATGGTCTCTTCCAGGTTGCGATGCCCAACAAAACCGCCGGTATTCACATCCACGGTGGTCATCGCTTCGGTCTGATCGAAAATCAGGTAACCACCGGATTTGAGCTCAACCTTGCGACCCAGCGCTTTCTGCACCTCCTCTTCCACATTGAAGAGGTCGAAGATCGGGCGCTCGCCCGGATAGTACTCCAGCTTGTCTTCGATCTCAGGCACCAGGGAACGGGAAAAATCGATCGCCTTCTGAAAGGTCTCGCGGGAATCGATGCGGATGCGCTCTACGCCAGCATGGGCCATATCTCGCAGGGCACGCATGTTCAGCGGTAGATCCTCGTATACCGTTGCCGGCGCTTGCACCTTCTCGATCCGTTCCTGGATATTGCTCCAGAGTCGGCGCAAAAACTGGATATCAGACGACAATTCGGCGCTACTGATACGTTCAGCCACCGTGCGCAGAATAAATCCGCAGCTCTTTTCATCACTGCCATCTTCTTCGGTGAGTTTCTGAATCAGCCCACGCAGGCGTTCACGCTCCTCGGCATCCTCGATCCGCTGGGATACGCCGATATGAGAGCTGCCAGGCATCAGCACCAGGTAACGGGACGGGATAGACAGATGGGTGGTCAAACGGGCGCCCTTGGTGCCGATCGGGTCCTTGGTCACCTGCACCAGCAGCGACTGCCCCTCACGCAGCACCTGAGCGATAGACAGATTGGTACGGGGCTCTCCCGGCGGGGTCTGATTCTGATCGACCACCTCGTCCACATGGATAAAGGCGGCACGCTCAAGACCGATATCCACAAAGGCCGCCTGCATACCGGGCAGCACTCGTACCACCTTGCCCTTGTATATATTGCCGACGATGCCGCGGCGCTTGACGCGCTCCACGTAGATCTCCTGCGGCATACCGTTTTCGATCACGGCGACCCGTGTTTCCATCGGCGTAAAGTTGATCAGTATCTCTTCACCCATGCCGCTCCCTTAGCCGTCAGGCAGTAACGTCCGGCTTCTGCCAGATCTCTATATTGAATTCTTTTAGTATGGCCGCTGTTTGTGCCAATGGCAGCCCCACCACAGCGGAGTAGCTGCCGTTAATCGACTCGACAAACACGGCTCCCAGACCCTGGACACCATAGCTGCCCGCCTTGTCTGCGGGCTCTCCCGTCGCCCAGTATGTGCGGGCCAGGTGTTCGGTAATCGGCGTGAACGTCACTTCAGTTGTGACGACCTGGACCTGGCAATGTTCCCCTTGGGCAACGGCAACCCCGGTCATCACCTGATGGCGCCGCCCGGAGAGACGCAACAAGGTGCGCACTGCATCTTCTTCATTCAGGGGCTTGCCAAGAATCTCGTCATCTAGAATGACGGCGGTGTCGGAGCCCAGTGCAGGCAGATCAACGCCGGCAGCACTATATCCCGCCTGCGCTTTTTCCAGTGCAAGACGCGCCACGTAATCTCGCGGTGCTTCCGCTGCGCGAGGGGTTTCATCCAGGTCCACCGGCTGGATGATCAGGTCGATACCGATCTGGCCCAGCAGCTCTCTGCGCCTTGGGGAAGCTGAAGCGAGTATTAGCTGTGCCATGTTGATCTCCGTGATGCTCTGCTTACCCTGACCGAGGTCAGGCTATGCGGAAAAGGCGTCGAACATTACGCAGTAAAAGGAAGAGCCAGGGCCAGACCAGGGCACTGACTGCAGCGGGCAGCAAAAACAGCAACGAGTCGCTGGTTGTTCCGGTGATGCCCTGCATCCAGTGGAAGAGTAACTGATTGATACCGACCAGGACCAGAATAAGCCCTGATTGCTGCCAGAGAGGGAACATCCGCATCCGCTTGTACAGAACCAGCACCAGGAACGCGATGATCGTCATCGAAAGCGCATTCAACCCCAGCACCGAACCACGCACCAGGTCCATAACCAACCCAAGCAGAAACGCACTGCCCACGCCGATTCGATGCGGCAGCGCCATCACCCAGTAGATCAACACCAGGACCACCCAGGCGGGCCGCGCCCAGATCAGCATGTCAGGCATCGGAATCTGGCTCAGCACCAGACCGATAATAAAGGTACCAAAGATGATCAGCCCGCCGCCGGCGCGCTCCTCACTCACTGGCGACCTCCGCCGGGATCTCCTTCACCTGGGGTTTATTACCCACCAGCAACAGATGACGGCTTTTATCGAGCCGAGCAGACGGCCGTGCGCGCACCTGGACAAACTGCTGTCCGGGATCGCGTACGACTTCACCGACGATACCGACAGGGTAACCGCGCGGGAATCGGCCACCCAACCCGGAGGTCACCAGCAGATCACCCTCGCGAACGTCAGCCGTATCAGGGACATGTTCAAGCTCCAGCTCACCCAACACGCCCTTACCGAGGGCAATGGCACGAAAACCGTTTCGGTTGACCTCTACCGGGATTGCGGCGCGAGCATCGGTAATCAACATGACTCGGGAGGTATAGTGAGACAGCGATACCACCTGCCCCATAACGCCACCGGCATCAAGCACCGGCTGACCATCATAGACACTGTCTTCAGAACCGTGGTTGATGATCACTTCATGCTGGAAGGGGTCAGGATTGACGCCGATAAGCTCCACGAGGCGCACCGGCTCGTCGACACGCTGACCGGCATCCAGCAGCTCGCGCAGACGGATATTTTCGGCCATCAACGACGCGTTCTGCTGCACCTTGCGCTCCAGCTGCAGCGCTTCGGTGCGCAGGCGTTCGTTATCGCTGAGCAAGGTGGTACGGGAAACGAGCACGCCCGACAGATTGTCGGCCGCACGGGAAGGCAGATCCACCAGCCACTGCAGCGGCGTTACCACCAGAGACATCCAGGCACGTCCCTCGCGCATCTTTGACCAGTTCAGGTCAGAGACAATCAGCAGTACCGCAAACAGTATCAGAACGACAAAGAGGGCACGCGGTGCCCCCCCTCTAAAAATAGTCTTGATAACAGACCTCCGGTTTTGACTTCATGCCGCCGACACTCCCGTCGACGGCCAGTCGAAAACAGGTCACATGTTATTATTCGTAAGTCAGCAGCTCGAACGATTGCTTATCCAGCATCTCCAGCGCTTTACCACCGCCACGGGCTACACAAGTCAGCGGCTCTTCGGCGATCACCACCGGCAGACCGGTTTCTTCGCTGATCAGGCGGTCGATGTTGCGCAGCAGTGCACCACCACCGGTCAGCACAACACCGTGCTCGGCGATATCTGCCGCCAGTTCCGGCGGGCACTGTTCCAGTGCACTTTTAACCGCCTGCACGATGGAGGAGAGCGGCTCCTGCAGCGCTTCGAGAATCTCGTTGGAGTTCAGCGTAAAGCTGCGCGGAATACCTTCAGCCAGGTTGCGGCCACGCACGTCGATCTCGAACACTTCCGAGGTCGGATAGGCGGTGCCGACTTCCTGCTTGATCCGCTCGGCAGTCGCCTCACCGATCAGGCTGCCGTAGTTACGACGCACATAGGTGACAATCGCCTCATCGAAACGGTCACCACCTACACGTACAGACTCCGCATAGACGATACCGTTCAGTGAAATGACGGCAATTTCCGTAGTACCACCACCGATATCCACAACCATGGAACCACTGGCTTCATCCACCGGCATGCCGGCACCGATCGCTGCCGCCATCGGCTCTTCGATCAGGTAGACCTCGCGGGCACCGGCACCGATGGCCGATTCCTTGATAGCACGACGCTCAACCTGGGTGGATTTACACGGCACACACACCAGCACGCGCGGGCTAGGCGTCAGGAAAGAGTTATCGTGTACCTTGCTGATAAAGTACTGCAGCATCTTTTCGGTCACGTGGAAGTCGGCAATAACACCGTCTTTCATCGGTCGGATGGCAGTGATGTTACCCGGCGTGCGGCCGAGCATACGCTTGGCGTCCGCGCCTACCGCGGCAACCGATTTCTGGTTTCCATTAACGCGAATCGCAACCACAGAGGGTTCGTTAAGGACGATATCCTGATCACGTACATATATAAGGGTGTTAGCGGTGCCCAGGTCGATGGACAGGTCACTGGAGAAAAGACCACGGATTTTTTTGAACATGAGAAGCGGATACCCTGAGGTTTGCCATTTGGCCGCCGCGGGGAGAAGTAGGGTCCGGGCGAACTTACTGGCCACAAGTCCTGAAAGGCGATAACTCTAACAATGGCGGGGATTTTGGGCAAGGAACAAATGTGGTAACTTAACCGGCTTCTAATTCCTATCCCGAACGTTTAGACAGCGAGAAGCGGACTTATGTCTCTGGACCGATCCGACGTAGAACGTATCGCCCATCTGGCACGCCTCCAGATCGATGAAAGCGATATCCCCGCCTACACCGAAAACCTCTCCAACATCCTTAATCTGATCGACCAGATGCAGCAGACGGACACCAGCGGCGTGGCCCCTCTGGCCAATCCACTGGACGCGGTTCAGCGTCTGCGGGCCGATGAGGTTACCGAGGGTAACCAGCGCGAAGCGCTGCAAAAGGCAGCTCCCGCGGTCGAAGACGGCCTGTTCCTGGTCCCCAGGGTGATCGAGTAATCCGGCCTCAGTTTTCAAGGAATAGTGAATCATGTTTGATAAGACACTGGCCGAGCTGGCGGCAGGCCTGCGCAACGGCGACTTCACCAGCACTGAGCTGACTACAGCCTGGCTGGAGCGCATCAAGGCCGAAGACAGCAAGTACAACAGCTACATCACCGTGACCGAAGAGGAAGCGCTGGCACAGGCGAAGGCCGCTGACGAAGCGATCGCCGCCGGCACCGCTGGCCCGTTCACCGGCCTGCCGATCGCCCACAAGGACCTGTTCTGCACCCAGGGCGTGCGCACCAGCTGCGCATCCAAGATGCTGGATAACTTCATCTCCCCCTACGACGGCACCATGGTGGCCAAGTTCAAGCAGGCCGGCGCGGTCATGCTGGGCAAAACCAATATGGACGAGTTCGCCATGGGCGGTTCCAACGAGTCCAGCTACTACGGCCCGGCCCGTAACCCCTGGGATACCGACCGTGTACCGGGCGGTTCCTCCGGCGGTTCTGGTGCGGCTGTCGCTGCACGCCTGGCACCGGCCGCTACCGGTTCCGACACCGGCGGCTCCATTCGCCAGCCGGCGGCCCTTTGCGGCATCACCGGCCTGAAGCCGACCTACGGCCGCGTATCCCGTTACGGCATGGTGGCCTTCGCCTCTTCTCTGGACCAGATCGGCCCCATGGCCCACACCGCAGAAGACTGCGCCATGATGCTGAACGTGATGGCCGGCTTCGATCCGATGGACTCCACCAGCGTTGACCGTGAAGTACCGGATTACACGGCAACACTGAACGAGCCGCTGGCCGGCCTGAAGATCGGCCTGCCGGCAGAGTATTTCACCGATACTCTCGATGCGAAGGTTGCCGAACAGGTGCGCAACGCCGTGGCCGAGTTCGAAAAGATGGGCGCCACTGTGAAAGAGGTCAGCCTGCCGCGCACCGAGCTGTCGATCCCTGCGTACTACATCATCGCTCCGGCTGAAGCTTCGTCTAACCTTTCCCGTTTTGACGGCGTACGTTACGGCTACCGCTGTGAAGACCCGAAAGACCTGGAAGACATGTACAAGCGCAGCCGCGGCGAAGGCTTCGGTGAAGAGGTTAAGCGCCGCATCATGGTGGGCACCTACGCGCTCTGCGCCGGCTATTACGACGCCTACTACAACAAGGCGCAGCAGATCCGCCGTCTGATTCAGCAGGATTTCGCCAAGGTACTGGAAGAGGTCGACGTCATCATGGCGCCAACCACGCCGCACCCGGCGTTCAAGATCGGCGAAAAGAGCAACGACCCGGTCAGCATGTACATGGAAGATATCTACACCCTGTCGCTGAACCTGGCTGGTCTCCCAGGCATGTCCGTGCCCTGTGGACAGGTTGATGGCCTGCCGGTCGGTCTGCAGATCATCGGCAACCACTTTGCCGAAGCGAAGCTGCTCAATGTGGCACACCAGTACCAGCAGGCGACTGACTGGCATAAACAGGCACCGGCTGGCATCTGAGAGGTTTGACTACGATGGAATGGGAAGTTGTTATCGGGCTGGAGATTCACGTCCAGCTCTCCACTACGACCAAGATTTTCTCCGGCGCCAGCACCGCCTTTGGTGCCGAGCCGAACACCCAGGCCTGCGCCGTTGACCTGGCACTGCCAGGCACGCTGCCGGTGTTCAACGAAAACGCCCTGCGCATGGCCGTCATGTTCGGCCTGGCAGTGAACGCAGAGATCGGCAAGCGCTCCGTATTTGAGCGCAAGAACTACTTCTACCCCGACCTGCCCAAGGGCTACCAGACCACCCAGCTGGCGGAACCGATCGTCGGCCCTGGTTTTGTGGATATCGAAACCGAGGAAGGCGTGCAACGCCGCGTGCGTCTGCACCACGCCCACCTGGAAGAGGATGCGGGCAAATCCCTGCATGAAGACTTCCACGGCATGTCTGGCATCGACCTGAACCGCGCTGGCACCCCGCTGGTGGAGATCGTCTCCGAGCCGGATATGCGTTCTTCCAAGGAAGCCGCCGCCTACGCCCGCAAGATCCATGCGATCGTTACCACCCTGGGTATCTGCGACGGCAACATGGCCGAAGGCTCCATGCGCTGCGACTGCAACGTCTCGGTGCGCCCGAAAGGACAGGAAGAGTACGGTACCCGTACCGAGCTGAAGAACATCAACTCCTTCCGCTTTATCGAGCGCGCTATCGATACCGAAGTCGCCCGCCAGATCGATCTGATCGAAGATGGCGGCACCGTGTTGCAGGAAACCCGCCTGTACGACCCGGACAAGAACCAGACCCGCAGCATGCGCTCGAAAGAGGATGCCAACGACTACCGTTACTTCCCCTGCCCCGACCTGCTGCCGGTGGTGATCGACGATAGCTACATCGAAGCGATTCGCGAAACACTGCCGGAACTGCCGGACGCGCGCCGCGAGCGCTTTATCAGCGAGTACAAACTCTCCGACTACGATGCAGGAGTACTCTCAGGCTACAGCGCCCAGGCGGATTACTACGAAGCCGTAGTTAAAGCCTGCGGCGATACCAAGCTGGCGGCAAACTGGGTCATGGGCGAACTGGCCAAGTACCTGAACCAAAATGATATCGACATCAAGCAGAGCCCGGTATCTGCCGATCAGCTCGGCGGCTTGCTGGAGCGTATCAAGGACGACACCATCTCCGGCAACATCGCCAAGAAAGTGTTCGAGACCATGTGGACCGACGGCGGCAGCGCCGACGAGATCATCGAAGCCAAGGGCCTGAAACAGGTAACCGATACCGGCGCCATCGAGAAGATCGTCGATGATGTGATCGCCAATGCCGATAAGCAGGTCGAGCAATATAAAGCGGCAGAACCCGAGAAGCGCGGCAAGATGCTTGGCTTCTTTATGGGCCAGGTGATGAAAGCCACCGGCGGCAAGGCCAACCCGGGCGCCGTCACCGGCATACTGAAGAAGAAGCTGGACGCTCTCTGCGATTAATCCGGCACGAAGGATTCATCGAAAAGGCCCGTCACCCCGGGCCTTTTTTATTCGTACGCTCCTCGCTTTAAAACAACCTGCGTCAAAATACTTACTGTTAGAAATCTCCGCCCCAAGGATGACAAAGTGCTGTTCACTTTCTTACATCCTCGCTCCTGAGACCTGCCCCCCTGCTCCAAGCATCGCTAATATACTGTTTTTAAAAGGCCTCTAATAACCTCTCCGCATGGCACTGGTTTTGCTGATGATTAAGCATGACAAGGCCGCCGGGCGTGCATGCGACAAGGATCTAGCCGGCCGCGTCATCTTGAGAAAAAAACAGTTGAAATCTATCTAATACGAACTATTATCATTACCAATATTATTTGGTTAAAGATCCACAGAGGTATCTTATGTACGTATGCATCTGCAACAACATTACCGAACGCGAGATTCAGCAGGCGATCGATGATGGCGCACGCAGCGTACGGGACCTCAACCGCGCACTCTGCGTCGGCAGTGAATGTGGCAAATGCACCTGCACCGCGCGCCAGATAATCAAGCGCGAGCAGGCCGAGCGAGCTATGGCACTGGCCATGCCGGCCTGATTCCATAATCAGCAACACCCCCTCCACTTGCCCATAAGTTTCATCGGTCCCCAACGCGGGGACATCTGCGCTATACTCCTTTGCATGGCTGCTCACCCGCCCAGCCGTCAATTATCCATGCGACGTCTCAAAAGGAGTTTTCAATGCAAGGTGACAAGTCGCTAGTTCGCCGGCTTAACAAAGTGCTCACATTCGAGCTCACCTCCATCAACCAGTATTTCCTGCATGCACGCATGTACAAAAACTGGGGCCTGGAAAAACTCAACCACGCGGCCTACAAAAAATCGATTCTCGATATGAAACAGGCGGACGAGCTGATCGAACGCATACTGTTCCTGGAAGGCCTGCCTAACCTGCAGCAACTGGAGCGCCTGCGTATTGGCGAACACTGTGCTGAAATGATGCAGTGCGATCTGGACCTGGAGATGGAACAACTGGCCCTGTTGCGCGAAGTCATTGCCGAGTGCGAGGCTGGTGGAGATTATGTCAGCCGCCACCTGCTCGAAGAGATTCTCGAGAGCGAAGAAGCTCATGTTGACTGGATCGAAGCCCAGCAACATCTGATCCGGGAAACCGGCATCGAGAACTACCTGCAATCCGCCATCGAAAAGGAATAAGTGATGCAAGGCAAAAAGAAAGTCATCGACGCCCTGAACAAGCTCCTGGCGGGCGAACTGGCCGCCATGGACCAGTATTTCATCCACTCAGAAATGTACGACGACTGGGGCCTGACCAAGCTCTACGAGCGCATCGCTCACGAGTTTGACGACGAGAAAGGCCATGCCAAGGCGATCATCGCCCGTATCCTGTTCCTGGAGGGCACTCCGGACCTGGTTACCCGTGACCCTATCCATGTGGGTAAGGATGTCCCGGAGATGCTGCGCAACGATCTGAACACCGAGTACAGCGTCGCCAAAAACCTCAAAGACGTGATCAAGCTCTGTGAAGAAGAGCAGGATTACCAGACCCGCGAGATGCTGCGCCAGCAACTGGAAGACACCGAAGAAGATCATGCTTACTGGCTGGAAAAACAGCTGGGCCTGATCGACAAGATCGGTCTGAAAAACTACCAGCAGTCACAGATGTAATAGCATCTCTGACGCGCTACCTCAGCAAAGGCAGATCCCCGGATCTGCCTTTTGTCATTTCTGCAGCCAACAACCACGAATATAGAATTCAAACGGCTAGCCAAAAGACCACCCCGCCAGAAATGCAGGCCGTAAATGCGAGCGGAAGCAGGCTGAAAAAACCAACGCTCGAGCTGCCCAGCCTGGCGCCTCCCGGGCAAAAAAAACCCGCCAGGGCGGCGGGTAAATATGTGTGTGATAAAGCCAATGTCTGTCCACATACCGGAACAGAGCAATTCAGTCTCGGGGAGAGACTGCATGAGCAAGTTCGAGTATAGTCCTTCCAAACCGATATAAAATTCGAATTTAATCTCACCAATATTCGAAAATTTCGAATGCATATTCATAACCTCAACTTCCGTCATCTACGCTACTTCATGGTCGTCGCCCAGGAAGGCACCATTGCGCGCGCCAGCAAGCGACTCAACCTCACTCCACAAACCATCTCCGGACAGCTGAAAGTGCTTGAAGAGATGCTGGAGATAGAGCTGTTCGAGCGCCACGGCCGACGCCTTGATTTAACGGACGCCGGCCGCCAGGCGCTCGAATATGCGGAGGAGATATTCAACCTGGGTGAGGCGATGCAACTGCAGTTGCACCATGCCGGCAGCAGTCGCATTAACTGTGCTGTCGGGATCGCGGATGTCGTCCCGAAGAGCATCGCTTATAAACTGCTTGCGCCGGCGCTGGAGCTGGAAGAACCAGTACACCTGGAGTGCCGTGAAGGCTCGATGGAATCCCTGCTGGGCGACCTGATTGCCAACCGCGTGGACCTCATCCTGGCGGATCGCCCCATCGATGCCAGCACCCATGTACGCGCCTACAACCATCTGCTTGGCGAAACCGGCATCAGCATGTTCGCAAGCCCCGAACTGGCACAGCAATACCGACCGAACTTTCCTGAAGGCTTGAATGGAGCTCCGCTTCTGCTACCTACGGATGACACCGTTGCCGGAGCGAATATCATGAAGTGGTTCCGGGCCCGTCATATCGAGCCGGCAATCCGGGTACAGTGCGTAGACTCCGCCCTGATCGATATTTTCGGCCAGGCTGGAACCGGACTGTTCTGCGGCCCCTCAGTCCTGGAAAGCGAACTGCAGCGACAGCATAGCGTCGAAACCCTCGGTCGCCTGGAGGGAATCAGGGAGCGCTACTACGCCATTTCTCTGGAGCGGCAGATCCGCCACCCCGGCGTGCAGGCGATCACGCACAGGGCTCGGGAACTGCTTCTGGAAACAGAACAGGATTTGGAGCAAGAAACGAAATCAGACGATTAATTCAGCCAGCGAATCGATTACCCGATCTGCACCGGCCTCAGCGATTGGCGCGCCTTTATTGTAACCGTAGCTGACACACACCACCGCACATCCAGCGGCACGGGCAGCTGCTACATCCACCGAGGAATCGCCCACCATCAGAGAGCTGGCAGGCTCACTGCCCAGCTTTTCACAAGCATAAAGCAGCGGTGCCGGAGAGGGCTTCTTCTCCGCCAGAGTATCGCCTGCCACCACCACCGAAAAATAACCAGCAAGCCCAAGCTGGGTCAGTAGCTGATCGGTAAAAGCAGCGGGTTTATTGGTCACTACGGCCATGGGCATGCCCGCTTCACGATAACGATCCAGCGCAACCTGAACGCCCGCATAGATCTGGCTATTACGACCGTTCGCCTGGGCATAGGCGCCAAAGAACAGATCCCTGGCGACAGGGAAAAGCTCGACATCATCGCCATTCAGCAGCCCTGCCATATCTCCGCTAAGGGCACGCTTAACCAGCATATCAGCGCCGTTACCCACCCACTGGCGCACCGAATCCACACCTGCCGCGCTGCGGCCCAGCGCTTCCAGCATCTGGTCCACCGCCCGTGCCAGGTCCGGCACGCTATCAACCAGCGTACCGTCCAGATCGAAAAGCACCGCCTTGGGCGTTCCGGCCACTGCCATCATTTCACCAGGGCCAGTTCTGCGCGCATTTTGTCGATGGTGGCACGGTAGTCATCGGTGTTAAAAATCGCCGAGCCCGCCACAAAGGTATCCGCACCGGCTTCAGCAATCTCGCGAATATTACCAATGCCTACACCGCCGTCGACTTCGAGCCTGATCGGCAGGCCGCTTTCATCGATGCGTTGACGCACCTGGCGCAGCTTATCGAGCGTCGTCGGGATAAACTTCTGCCCACCAAAACCCGGGTTTACCGACATCAGCAGAATCATATCGACCTTATCCATGACGTGATCCAGGTAGTGCAGTGGGGTCGCCGGGTTGAACACCAGTCCTGACTTGCAGCCGCCATCGCGGATCATCTGCAGTGAGCGATCGATATGATCCGAGGCCTCCGGATGAAAGGTGATATAGGTGGCGCCAGCCTCAATAAAATCACCGATCATTCGGTCAACCGGCTTAACCATCAGGTGCGCATCGATGGGCGCTTCGATGCCGTGCTTGCGCAGCGCCTTGCAGACCATCGGCCCGATGGTCAGATTGGGTACGTAATGGTTGTCCATCACATCGAAGTGAACAATATCCGCACCGGCACTCAGCACCGCTTCAACCTCTTCGCCCAGGCGGGCAAAGTCGGCGGAAAGGATCGAAGGGGCAATTTTGAAATCTGTCATCAGGTAATCTACCGCAAGGATTAGATAGGTGGTGCGCTATTGTACAAAAGCAAGCCGCGGGTTTCAGCCTTGCCCGCAAACGCTGCGACGCCGATAATCGGCGCCATGACCTTATTGAGCAGCCTCACATCCTCAGCGATGAAAACAAGCCTTCTGCTATTGGCGTTTGCTATTCCCCTTGCGACCCAGGCATCCGAAGAAACGGAAGGCACGGCGTCGGCCGCAGCCCCCAGTTTCGACATGGCCGAGCTTTATAATGTCGAACGTAGCAGTGCTGGCAACCTTCCCCTGGACTCCAAGCTGCGCCAACTTCTGCCAGCCGACACGGTGGTGTTGACCATGGAAATTGGAGAGCAGCGCTTCCACGCTCTGCGCCAGGAGGCTGACAGAGAGGAACCGGTGGGTGGTTTGCTGCTGGTCCCCGACCCGGCGATTGGCACCGCCTGGGTACAACAGGTTGAAGCACTGAGGTTCGACCTGGCTCAAAAAGGCTGGCTGACGCTTGCACTGGAGCCTCCCCAGCCCGATGAGCAGCCACTGCCGGAGCGTACCCTGCCGGTAATGCAGAGTTTCGCATCGGGCGCAGCCTCGGCAGCAGAACCCGCAGCCAATGAGGCAGAGGAAACAAACACTGGGAACAGCGTCAGCGACGAACAGCCCGAGGCACCTCTCGCCCCCTTTGCAGAGCGCTTTGCTGAACGCATGGACCTGGCGCTGGAGCAGTTAACGGCCGATTCCCTGGAGCCTGTCGTGGTTATCGCATTCGGCCGCGCCACTCCCTGGGTGATGGACTATCTGAACCAACAAGCAGAGCAGCGCCTTTCACTGGTCATGATCGACCCGATACCAGATCAGTCCGCCGACGCACCGCTCTTTACCACCCTATGGGCTGGACTGGATGAGACGCGCATCGTCGATATCTACCATTCACCGCTACCGGGTTATCCACAGGCCGCTCCCGACGCCCGCATTCGCAAAGGCCAGGCCCGCCGCGAGGGCTTGCCCAATTATCTGCAGGTGCGAGCTGCCGGCCCCTTCACCGGTTGGCATGATGAGATGCCCTGGCTAACGGCCAAGGTAAGAGGACTGATACAGTCCGGAATCCTTGCCCCCATCGCCGAGGAAAAGGAAAAAGAGCAGCAGGAAGCGCAAGCAGCCCAAACACAAAACCCACCCGGTATGCCCCGCAACTGAGAGACTTGCTAGTAGTTCGAGTTATCATCGAGTGTGCTGCGGTCGCAGAACCCTGGCTCTAATAGCCGGGTTCTTCTTGGAACAAATCCATCTAGCAGCATAAACAACAAAGCGGAGCTAGCGCATGCCGCGGGATTTGCGGATATGGTCATAAGCCGCCTGGATCTCCTGAGTCTGCTCCTTGGCCAGCTGAATCATCTCCTCCGGCAGCCCCTTGGAAACCAGCTTGTCCGGGTGATGCTGGCTCATCAGTTTGCGCCAGGCGCGCTTGACCTCAGCATCGCTGGCCGAGGGCTCGATCCCGAGTACGCCGTAGGCCTGATCCAGCGATGCCGCTGAATAATTTTCCTGCTGCGCATGCGAACGGTAAGCCTGCTCGCGGAACGCCTGCTCCGCCTGCATCCTGGCCAGCAGGGCCTGCACTTCTCTCTGGGTAAAGTTCAGCTGCTGACAGATCTGCTGCAGCAGCGCCTGCTCATTGGCACTGATCTGACCATCAGCCATGGCCGCCTGCAGCTGAATTTCGACAAACATCAGCTTTAGCGAACTACGGTTGCGCATTAACGCAGACAGAGGCAGCAGCACCTTGGCGATATCAAAGTCAGGCGCTTTGCCCTCGGAGAAACATTCAATCGCTTCGCGGCGCTTCTCCTCGCTCAGATTCATCCGCGCCATCACTTCACGGGCAAAGTCGATTTCGACCTCGGTCACGCGACCGTCCGCCTTCGCCACCTTACCCATGACACAGAAGGTCGCACGGAAAAACAGCTGCTGCGGATTATAGGTAGAAGCGGTTTTTCTCAACGCACTATCGACCCAATACCCCAGTGCTCCGCCGAGAAACAACCCAACAGGACCACCACTGAAAAGACCAATCAATGCGCCCACGCCCAGACCTGTCCGGTGTCGGTACAGCTTCTGACCCAGGGATTCCGCATTTGCCATCTTAACTCTCTCCTTTCAGGCGCTTATCCAGCGCACTCAACCGCTCCGGGGTTCCTATATCATCCCAGTAAGCATCCAGGGCTTCCCCACTGACCCGACCAGCACTCATGGCCTGGCGTAGAATCGGTGCCAGTGCTGCCGGCTCACCACTGACCAACCCGGTAAACAGAGACGCTCGCAGCATACTGATCCCGGAAAAGGTCAGCCTGGAATCGCCGCTATCCAAAACCCGACCGCTCGCGGCCAGGTGAAAATCCCCTCCCGGATGCCAGCTGGGATTATCAACCAGTAACAAGTGAGCGTCGCTATCCGGGTTCAGTTCCATTCTTTTCAGACGACCAGGCTCTATATCCGAGTAGACATCGCCATTGACCACTAGAAAACTGTCGCCTTCCCGGTCGGCCAGCAGCGGTAACGCCTGACGGATCCCCCCTGCCGTTTCCAGAGGCTGACCTTCGGGTGAATAGAGCAACTCCACGCCGAAGCGGGCACCATCGCCCAGGGCCGACTCTATCTGCTCACCCAACCAGGCGTGATTGATCACGATCCGCTCCACACCGGCGGCTACAAGACGTTCGATATGGAATACGATCAGCGGTTTACCCGCCGCGGTCAGCAGCGGCTTGGGGGTTTTCAGTGTCAGCGGGCGCATCCGGGTACCCAGCCCGGCCGCAAGAATCATCGCACGCACGGTTTAATCAAGCTCCCGGGCTAAAGCATCCGCATCAACCCCTTTATTAAATAAGGGATGTGCGCTCATGGCAGGCACTATGCGTTGCTCAAGCCAATGAGCGAAAGGCTGAGTTTCCGAATAGCGAGCCGCTGCACGCAGCAGATAACCCAGTGTTCTTGGCATATCGGCGAGATAACCATCTTTACCATCTCGCAATGACAATCGGGAGAAGATCCCCAGCACTTTCAACTGACGCTGCATACCCATCCAGTCGAAATCACGCAGAAATTGATCACTTTCTGCCACATCAGCGCCTGCAGCTTGCAAGGCGCAGCGAAACTCTTCTACCCAGCCACGAACGCGTTCATCGGGCCAGCGGATGTAGCTGTCACGAAACAGAGAAACAAGATCGTAGGTGTACGCTCCTCGTACCGCATCCTGAAAATCGATAACGCCAAGACCACCATCGGGCAGCGGCATCAGGTTACGGGAGTGGTAATCCCGGTGCACGGTAACCTGCGGTTGGGACAGGGATGATTCAACCAGCTGCGTCTTGATGCCGGCCAGCAACTGCTGCTCATCGTCACCGAGCTGCACACCCAACAAACGGTCGAGAAACCACTCATCAAACAGCCCCATCTCACGACGCAGGAGCGCTTCGTCGTAGGGCGGCAGGTCATCGGCAGGAATCTGCTGTATCTGTAATAAGGTTTCGAGCGCCTGCCCATAAAGACGATCGGCACTTTCTGGCACCAGCTCCGGCAATAGCAAGCGATCCCCGAAGTCTTCCAGCAGCATGAATCCGAGCTCCAGATCAGCTGCCAGTATCGCCGGCACCCTGACGCCACGGCTGAACCAGTCTCTGGCTAAAGTAACAAATGGAGCACTGTTTTCTTTCTCTGGCGGGGCATCAACAGCGATCCAGTTAACTTGCTTTCCAGACGCTCTGAAATAACGTCGAAAGCTTGCATCCCCGGATACGGGGATCAGGGTGTCCGAGCTAAGTGCGAGCCCCTGCTCTGCAGCTATTGTCGACACCCACTGCTCCAGCTGCTGCAGGCGAACATCCATCAGTTTTTTGGCTCCTTCTGGCTCGGTCTGCAGTGCTCTTACTCACCGACTTTGAGCCTGGGTTAATTCTCAATCACACTCGGGCTAAGAGCGCCCGCAGACTCTCGCCTCAGGTCTGGCCTTAGCGCCGCTAACCGCTGTATCATGCACAGCTCGGTATGGTACTCGACTTCGGGGGTGGCAAGAAACAGGCCGCCTACACGCGCAAACGGAAAGCGACTTGATGCCCTTTAAAAGAGCCCACTCTTTCAAGCTGATGCTAGCGGTTGCAGCAGCTTTATCCGCGTCACAGGCAGCCGCACAAGATGACCAAAGACTCTGGAACTGCAATACCAGTTCATCCGGCGAGTGGGATTGTGAGGTTAATGAAACCTTGATGCAGGAGGCTGGTGCCACTGCTGCACCCGAAGCCCGCTCTTCTGCTTCTACTACCCCCTCAGAAAACACTGCTACAGCATCCAGCTCCCAGGCGGAAAAGCCTTCCGAGCCACAAAAAGTGACTGGGGCTGCCCCCCCAGCGGCGCCGCGACCACAGGCTTCCGCGCCAGCACCGGCTTCCCGATCGACGGCATCCCGCACAGAAACCGCCGCACCGGCAGCTCGCGCCAACGAAAGCTCGGAGCCTAGCGCTGAATCGACCTCTCGTCAGGTAACGACTCAGCAGGTAGCAGCCGGTGACCGCTATGACCAGTTTGCCTGTACCGTCGACAACGGTCAGTGGGTCTGCACGCAGAACCCGGTCGCCCGTTCTAGCGTAGCCCCTGCAGCAGGTGCCAAAGCGGTAGCGCAAAATTACGCCTACCTTGACTGGTATCGCTACACCCCCGGTGAAGAGGGTTTCGGCGGCGCCTGCGCTGGTGAGTACCGCGAGCCCGCACTGAACCTGGGCGAGGCAAAGACACTGGAAGAGCAGCAGACCATTTTCCTGGAGGCGCTGCGCTCGTCCACTGTCCTTGGTGGCACCACCCAGCTCCAAGGCGGCATCAATATGCGCCAGGGCCAGCGCCTGCTGACCAGTGACGAAGCAATATACGACGCCGAAAGTCAGACAGCCTCTCTGGATGGCAAGGTCACGTACCGGGAACCCGGCCTGCTGATGGTGGGTGAAAGTGCCCGCGCTGATCTTAACGCCGGCCATACCAGCTTCCATAACGCCGAGTATGTGATGCACCAGGAGCATCTGCGCGGCAGCGCTAACTCGATCGAACGTTTCGTCGATGCCCGTGTCGTTATGAACGATGGCCGTATCACCTTCTGTGAGCCGGGTAACAACGACTGGGCGATCGCAGCAGACGACCTGGAGATCCACACCGAGGAAGGCTACGGCGAGGCTCGCCACGCGACCTTTGAAGTTGCGGATATCCCGGTACTGTACCTGCCCTATTTCTACTTCCCGATCGACGACACCCGTCGCTCAGGCTTTCTCTATCCAAGCGTCGGATACTCGGATACCGACGGCCTTGATATCGCGACGCCTTACTACTTCAATCTGGCGCCGAACTACGATGACACGTTCACACCGCGCTACGTAAGCGAGCGCGGTCTGGTGCTGGAAAACGAGTTCCGGTACATGAACACCTGGTCCATGAACACTCTAAGCACCGCCTACATCAATGATGATGACCTTTATGGCGATAGCCGCTGGGCACTGGGCATCGAGCATAATGGCAACCCGGCGGACAACTGGTTTACCCGGATCGACTACCGCCGCATCAGTGACGACGATTACCTGGATGATCTGGATACGACCAACCTGGAAATCGCTAAAGAAGACGATCTTGATCAGATAGCCATGGCTCGCTACGAGGGTGATGGCTGGACCTTCACCGGAAAAGTACATAAATACCAGACCATTGACGGGGGCCGGGAGCCTTACGAGCAGGTGCCCCAATTTGCTCTGACCGGCCAGGAAGTTATCGCCAATACAGCGCTGTTCGCCTACCAGGCGGAGTACACCTATTTCGACCGCGATAACGACGACACCAGGCTGACCGAAGAGGAAAGAGTGATCGGCAGCCGTTTCCATGTTCGCCCCAGCATCAGCTACAGCTGGGATCGACCCTGGGCTTCAGTCAAGCCCAGACTTACTTACTGGTATTCCCAATACGATCTTTCCGACCAGCCTGAAAACTGGTCCAAAGCACCAAGCCTGGGCATCCCCATTGCCAGTCTCGACTCAACCCTTAAGTTCGAACGTGGCTACGGTGCTGATCTGACCCAAACCCTTGAGCCACGTATCAAACTGATTCACACGGCCAGCGAAGATCAATCGGAGATACCTAACTTCGATTCAGAAAGACTGGATTTAAATTACTACAACCTGTTCAACGAAACCGGCTATAGCGGCAACGATAAAGTCGCAGGCACCAGCCAAGCGACAGTTGGTTTAAGCAGCGCGTTCTACTCCCAAGCAGGTCTGGAACGAGCCCGGGTTGGCGTAGCCCAGGCCTACTATTTCGAAGACAGGGATGAAGAAACAGGCTTCCGACCGGGTGATGTGGATGGCACGGAAAGCCGCTCCAACCTGGCGGTTCTGGCCAGCTGGAATATCACGCCGGAGCTGCGCTTCGCTCACGACAGTGAGCTTGATGACTCTGACAATCTGCAAATGGTCCAGCAGAACTATCGACTCAGTTACCAGCCTGATGAATCCAGGCTGATCTATCTGAGTTACCGTGACAACTCGGGCTCCCGTTTCGATTCTCAACGGGACAAGGATGAAAACGAAATTCGCCAAACTGATTTTGCGTTCCGCTGGCCGATCTCGGACCAATGGGGCATGATCGGCCGCTGGCAGGAAGATCTGCTCAGGGATGAGAACATCGAAACCCTGCTGGGTGTTGAATACACCAGCTGCTGCTGGAAGATCCGAGTCACTGGACGCCAGTGGGTAGATGACACCGATAATATCGAAGATATAGAGACCGACACCGGTATCTTCTTTGAATTCGTACTCCGCGGCCTGGGCTCCTTCGGCCAGTCCGGCGGTCGTGAATTCCTGGAAGATATCACTGGCAAGGAAGAGGATGCTCGAAATGCGTTTTAAGCGGTTTGTTCAACGCCAACTGCTACTGGTAATGACCCTGTTCACCCTGCAGCAGGCACAGGCAGCCGAGCTGCTTGATCAGGTGGTCGCCGTCGTTAACGATGATATTGTGCTGCAAAGCGAGCTGGAAGAGCGCACTGCGCTGGTTCAGGAGCAGATTGAAGCCCAGGGCGCTCAGGCCCCGGCTATTGATGTGCTGCGCCAGCAGGTACTCGAACGACTGATCATGGATCGTATCCAGCTGCAGATCGGTGATCGTCAGGGTATCCGCGTCAGCGATCAGGAGCTTAATGCAGCCATGCAGCGGATTGCCGACCAGAACAACATGTCATTGGCTCAGTTCCGTGAAGCTCTGATTGCAGAGGGTCGAGACTACGCTCAGTCTCGCGAGCAGATCCGTCAGGAGATCCTGCTTTCCCGCGTTCAGCAGGCCAACGTCAACCGCCGGATCAACGTCTCCGAACAGGAGATCAGGAATTTCCTGGCGAATAATCAGGCCTCCGACAAGGTTGAGTACCTGCTCAGCAATATTCTGATCTCAATCCCGCAGAGCGCCTCTCCCGAGCTGATCAAGCGCGCCCAGGATGAAGCGGACAGCCTCTACCAGCAGCTGCGTGATGGTGCTGACTTCCAGCAGCTCGCCACCGCCAACTCCGATGCTTCGAACGCCCTGCAGGGCGGCGACCTGGGCTGGCGTGCGCGTACCGAGCTCCCTACCGATATTGCCGGCGCAATCGGTTCTCTGCAGAATGGCCAGGTCAGCGCACCGGTGCGCACACCGGCCGGTTTTCATATTCTGCAGCTGCGCGACAAACGGGGCGAACAGGAAACGCTGGTCGAACAGACCAAGGTACGTCATATCCTGATCTCACCCAGCGAAGTGCGTAGCGAATCCCAGACTCAGCAGCTCGCGCAGGAGCTCTATAACCGACTCCAGAACGGCGAATCCTTTGATGAGCTGGCTCGTCAATACAGCGACGACCCCGCCAGCGGCTCCCAGGGGGGCGAGCTGGGTTGGACCCAGGCTGGCCAGATGGTGCCTGAGTTTGAGCAGGTAATGGATGACACCGCCGCAGGCAGCATCAGCCAGCCGTTCGAGTCTCGCTTTGGCTGGCACATCCTCCAGGTTGAAGAGCGCCGTACCCAGGACTTCGCCGACGAGATGCGTGAAAGCACCGCTCGCAACGCGATTCGCAAACGCAAGTACAACGAAGAGCTGGATAACTGGCTGCGTGAAATCCGCGCCCAGGCCTATATCGAGCGTAAAAACCTGGACGACCTGTGAGCCGCACACTTCGGATTGCGATTACACCGGGTGAACCCGCCGGCATAGGTCCCGACCTGTGCCTGGCGATTGCTCAACAGCCTCAGGCGCATCAGCTGGTAGTCTTTGCAGACCCTGAGCTTATGCAGTCCAGGGCTGCAGAGCTGGGCCTTGATATTCAGCTGCATACCATCGACCTGATGCAACCGGCACAGCCCGCCGCGCCTGGCGAGTTGTTTATTCAGCCGGTCAAACTGGCTGCGCCCGCTGTAGCTGGCCAGCTCGACCTGGCCAATGCTGGCTACGTGCTGGAAACGCTAACCCTGGCAACTCTGGGCTGTCAGTCTGGTGACTACGACGCACTGGTCACCGCACCGGTGCATAAGGGCGTTATCAACCAGTCCGGAATCGAGTTCAGTGGCCATACCGAGTTTCTTGAAGCTCTGACCAAGACCAACAAGGTCGTTATGATGCTGGCCACCGAAGGACTGAGGGTCGCACTGGCTACCACTCACCTGCCGTTGGCACGGGTTCCGGCGGCCATTACCGCCCCCCTGCTGCATGAAGTGATCGATGTACTGATCGCCGACCTGAAAAAGTATTTTGGCTGTGCACGGCCACGCGTGCTCGTATGCGGCTTGAACCCCCATGCGGGGGAAGGCGGCTATCTGGGACGTGAAGAGATCGACGTGATCGAGCCGGTAATGGAAAGCTACGCTAACGCCGATGTCGAGCTTATCGGCCCTCTGCCCGCCGATACCCTGTTTACCGAAAAATACCTGGCCAACGCCGACGCGGTGCTGGCGATGTATCACGATCAGGGGCTGCCGGTGCTGAAATACAAGGGCTTCGGCAACGCCGTTAACATTACTCTCGGATTACCGATCATACGCACCTCGGTGGATCACGGCACAGCGCTGGATCTGGCCGGCACCGGGCTGGCAGACACCGGCTCCCTGCGCACCGCGATCGACTATGCTGCCAACATGGCGGCCTGCAGACAGGACAACAGCAAACTTTCATGAGCAAGAAACCGATAGCGCACAAGGCGCGCAAGCGCTTTGGCCAGAACTTCCTGCACGATGCCGGCATCATTCGCCGCATCGTCCGCGCCATTCACCCCAAGCCTGAAGACCACCTGGTGGAGATCGGGCCTGGCCTGGGCGCCCTCACCGAAGAGCTGTTGAGTGAAGCCGGGGCGCTGGATGCCATCGAGCTGGACCGGGACCTGATTCCAGTACTGCGCACCAAGTTCTTCCGTTATGAAGACAACTTCCGCATCCATGAAGCAGACGCGCTCAAGTTCGACTTCGCCTCGCTGTGCACAAATGATCAACCACTGCGCATCGTCGGCAACCTGCCTTACAACATCTCGACTCCGTTGATCTTCCACCTGCTGAGCTTCAGCGGCCGGGTCAGCGATATGCACTTCATGCTGCAAAACGAGGTCGTAGACAGACTGGCGGCGCAACCGGGTGAGAACCACTACGGACGCCTGGGCATCATGGCGCAGTATTACTGCGAGGTGGAGAAGCTGTTTATCGTCCCGCCCGGCGCATTTAACCCAGCGCCCAAGGTCGACTCGGCGATCGTTCGCCTCACCCCCTATGCAACCCTCCCCTGCCCGGCTAAAGATGTAACAAAATTGCAGGATGTGGTGCGTACCGCCTTCAGTCAGCGACGTAAAACCTTGCGCAACAACTTGAAACCGTTGATCGATGCCGCCACATTGGAAACACTGGGGATTGATCCGCAGCTTCGCCCCGAGCGCCTGACGCTTGCAGAGTTTGTGCGGATCAGCGATGCCCTCAGCGACACTGACCAAGAGGAACACTGAATCGCATGGACCCTTTTGAATACGGCCGCAATATAGAAATTGATGTACTGACCTCCTACCTGCCCGAGCAATCGGACCCGGAGGCTCACCGCTTCGTGTTTTCCTACCAGATCACCGTGACCAACCACAATCCGGACCCGGTCAAGCTGGTCAGCCGCCGTTGGGTCATCACCGATGGCAACGAGCAGGTTCAGGAAGTTGAAGGCGAGGGTGTTGTCGGCGAGCAGCCCGTGATCGAGCCGGACCAGAGCTTCAGCTACACCAGCGGTACCGTGCTGGCCACTGAGGTCGGCAGCATGCAGGGACACTACCAGATGCAGACCGAAGATGAAGAATCCTTCATCGCGCCTATACCTGCCTTTACCCTGGCCCAGCCGAACGCACTGCACTAAAGGAATTAGGCTCCCAGGCTACCGCTTCAAAACAAACCACCCTGTGCCAGAGATGGCTCTGGCCAGGGGGTAAAGCCCCGAAACCCAGACATCTTTTCTGCAAAACGCTGTGCCAGCAGCGGTGCATGAGCGTTATCCGGCGTGTGAAAAAACAGCCAGGGAGTACGCCCCTCCTCTATCCATTTCGTCGCCCGGCCCGCCCAATAATCAAGCGCATCTTCCGCAAGCGATCTGTCCAGTGGTGCAATAAATCTCAGCATCGGATTACCTGCCGTCGCTACCGGGCGGAGCGGCAACCTCGGCTTGGCCTTCAATGCCTCGCGGGTGACATGATCATCCGCCGGATGTCGAAACAGTACCCGTGTATCAAAAGCCAGCCGATTAACGCCGGCCTGGGCAAGCAGATCGGTCAGGCGCTTATCGGCATCTCCGCGCTCAAAAAATGCCGGATGGCGAACCTCCACCGCATAACGAAAGCCTGCCGGCAGTTGCATCAGAAACTGCGCTAACAGGTCCAGCTGAGCGGGTCCAAAGGCCGCCGGCAACTGCAGCCAGAGCATGCCCAGCTTCTCTTCAAGCAATGAGAGACGACGAATAAAGCCGAGCAGGACTTCATCCCCGTGGGCCAGGCCATTCTGGTGACTGAGCTCGGAAGGAAACTTGAAGCAGAAGCGAAAATCCCGACCGGTTTCATAACGCCATCGAGTGACTGCATCGGCGGAGGGCAAACCGTAAAACGTGGTGTTGCCCTCTACCGAATTAAAGCTGCCGGCATAGCCCTTTAGAGGGGTGGAGTCATCACTGGCGAGAAGATGCTCATGCCAGGCGGGATGATTCCATTGCGGGAGACCAATGTAGTAATCGGGATCAGGCACAGCGCGAACTTATTGATGGCTCAGAATGAGAGAGGAGCCTAACAAGCTTCGCCAGCGGATGCACCCACGAGAACGATAAGCAGAAGAGACGACCCGCGCCGCCTCAGGATCATCAGCCTGCTATTCAGGCAGACACACCGCCACTGACCTCCAGCGTGGCGCCATTAATATAGCTGGCCTCATCACTGGCAAAAAACGCATAGGCGTTGGCCAGCTCTTGCGGCTGACCGATACGACGCTGCCAACAGGCACTCTCCACCTGCTGCAAAATTTTTTCCGGCACGGTTTTCAAAATATCGGTGGCAACAGCGCCCGGGATGATAGCGTTCACACGCACACCCTTGGGCCCGAGCTCCCGCGCCCAGGTCTTGGTCATACCGATAACCCCTGCCTTTGACGCAGAATAGTTGGTCTGGCCGAAGTTACCGTAAACCCCGGAAATACTGGAGGTATTGATAATCGCGCCAGCGCCCTGTTCCACCATGGATGCAGCGACAGCCTGAGTACAGTTAAACGTACCTTTAAGGTTCACCGAGATGACGGCATCGAACTGCGCTTCTTCCATCTTCAGCAGGCTCGCATCCTGAGTAATACCGGCGTTATTTACCAACACATCGATCCGCCCATATTGCTGGCGGACGGCTGATACCATCGCATCAACACTGGCCCTGTCACTGACATCAACCCGAAAGCCTTCGGCCCTTCCACCCTCAGCGTGCAACTCCTGCTTCACCGCCTCCACCTGATCAATATCCAGATCACAGAGGATAACAACAGCTCCCTCGCTGACGAACTTCCTCGCGGTCGCCAACCCTATTCCATTGGCCGATCCGGTGACGATGCACACCTTGTCCTGCAGACGCATACTTTTCCCATCCTGTTTGAGGGCGCCGCCAGGGGCACCGCTCTTTTCTTATTTGAAGTATTTCACTCGACTCATCCCGGACGAACCGGGTTATGTTTACTGCTAAACAAATAGTATTGCATACAATCTACTCATCTAATTATTATGGTAGCCGCATTCCTCGGTAAGCGTGCATGCGGCTAACCCTCACATGACACCAAGCGAAGGACGGGGTCTGCAGCAAATACGGCAAATCTAATAATTATAAGGGTCCAAAAATGCTAACTATCAAGAAGAGCCTTACCAAAGGTATCGCCATCGCTATTGGCCTCGCGGCCTGCTACGGCCAGGCTGTCACGGCCAAGGAACTACGCATTGCACCGGGCGTTCCGCCGGCTCACCCCGCTACCGATCCGCTGTACACCACTCTGCAGGAAAAGCTGCCGGAAGCCACCGATGGCCGCCTGACCGCCAAGCTGCTTGGCCCCGAGATCGCCTCTCTGAGCGAGATGCGTACCGGCATCAAAAGCGGCCTGGTAGACGCAGGCCTGTTCCTCTCCGCCTATTTCCCCGCAGATCTCCCGGAGTTCAACCTGGTGGGCGATATGGCCTTCCTCGGTGCCAACCCTCAGGCGATGGGTGCAGCGCTGACCGAGTACATCGTCACCTGTGCAGACTGTCAGGCAGAGCTGAAAAAGCTGGGCGTGGTTTTCACCTCGGCTCACTCCACCAACATCTACCAGATTCTCAGCAACAAGCCGGTTACCGAGCTGGAAGACCTCAAGGGTCTGCGCCTGCGCGCCGGCGGACCTCAGTACTCACGCTGGGCTGAAGCGATGGGCGCCGCGCCGGCGAGCATTCCGGTTGGCGAGCAGTTCGAAGCCCTGTCACAGGGCGTTATCGATGGGACTCTGGCTTCCACAGCCGACATCGTCTCCTTCCGCCTGGATGATGCGATCAAGTATGTCACCGAAGTCCCGCTGGGCACCTTCTTCTCCGACATCTCTCACGCGGTCAGCCTGAACACCTGGAAAAGCCTCTCGACCGAAGACCGCAAGGCACTGATCGAGGTTTCTTCCCTGGCCAGCACTCTGTGCACAGACCGCTGGGCGACCATCTCCGACAAGGGCATGGGCATGGCCGCCAAAGCGGGCGTTGAGGTGCTGCAGCCGAGCCAGGGTCTAATTGACGCGACACAGGCGTTCGTTGAGGAAGACTTGAAAACTGCTGCCTCACAGGCAGGTGAACGCTACGGTATCGAGAATGCAGATGCCAAGCTTGCCCGCTTCCAGGAGCTTGTCACCAAGTGGGAAGGTATCGCCGACTCGGCCAACAACGATCCTGCCGCCGTCGCCGATGCGATGAACAGCGAGATCTGGTCCAAAGTCGATTTCAGCACCTACGGTATCTGATCCGTCTCAACCCGGAAGCCCGGCGATCTGCCGTCGGGCTTCCATCCTTGGCCCCCATAATTATCCAAGAGAGTTGCTATGAAACTGCTAGAGCGTTGGCTTGATCGCACAGCTCAGGGCGTGGCGCTTCTCGGTGCCCTGGGCATTCTGGCGATGATGGTTCACATCACGCTGGATGTTTTTCTAAGAAGCTCGGTTTCCTTTTCAATACCGGCAACTCAGGAACTGGTGACCCGCTACTACATGGTGACACTGGCCCTGCTGCCGCTGGCCTGGGTTGAGCGCAAACGCAGCATGATTTTCGTTGAAGCGTTCAGTGGCCTCTTCGGCAGCCGCGGTCTGCGCTTTGTGGACTGCTTCGTAGCGCTGTTTTCCGCCAGTGTATACGCCATTCTCACCGTCGCCACCTGGGACAAAGCGATGGAGCAGTACGATATCGGCTCCTACGTCATGTCGCTGAATTTCCCGATGCCGGTCTGGCCCACCTACCTGATTCTACCGGTCGCTTTTGGCCTGTCCACGCTGGTCACCCTGGCCCGCATCCCGCTGTTGTTTACCAAGGACCGAGAGGAGTAACCGGACCATGGGTATCGAAATCGGCTTTGCAGGGCTAGCACTGCTCATCGTTCTGCTGGTGGTACGAATTCCGATCGCACTGGCGCTGATCTCTGTATCACTCGGCGGTATCAGCCTGATGTTCGGCTGGGATACCGCTATCAGCCTACTGGCATCCAAGCCTTACGAATTTGTCTCCAAGTGGACCCTCAGCGCAGTGCCCATGTTTCTGCTGATGGGGTTCATCTGCTACCACTCGGGTCTGACCTCCGGGCTGTTCAACGCCGCCAAGGTATTCTTCCGCTGGCTGCCCGGTGGCATCGCGATCTCCAGCGTGTTCGCCAGCTCAGGCTTTGCCGCCGTCTGCGGCTCAAGTGTCGCCTGCGCAGCCGCTATGGGACGTATCGCCATCCCTGAGATGGTCAAAAGCGGCTATAAACCGAGTTTCGCCTGCGGCACCATCGCGGCCGGCGGCACCATCGGTGCACTGATTCCGCCCAGCATTCTTATGATCGTTTACGGCGTCTTTGCCCAGGTATCTATTACTCAGGTGTTCCTCGGCGGTATCACCATCGGTCTGCTCACGGCCGTCAGCTACGCGATGATCATTCTGGCGGTCAGTTGGCTGCGCCCGGATATCGTGCCCCGCGTGGCCAAGGACGCCGAGAATATCGACCCTACCCGTGCGCTGCTGGATGTATGGCCGGTTCTGCTGCTGGCTCTGCTGGTATTCGGCGGTATGTTCAGCGGCTTCTTCACCGCAACGGAAGCAGGTGCCGTCGGCGCTGCCGGAGCATTGATACTCTCCATCGCCGTGCGCAAACTCAACTGGGCCAGCGCCAAAAAAGCGTTTCTGGAAACACTGGCGACCACGTCGTCACTGCTGATTATTGGTATCGGTGCCAGCATGTTTACGCTTTTCCTGAGCCTCAGCGGCATCGCCGATGTGCTGACCTCCGCCGTCTCCGGCTGGGATCCCTCATATCTACAGCTGATGCTCGTCGTGGTTATCATCTACCTGATCCTGGGCCTGTTCATGGAGCCCTTCGGCGCCATGCTGGTGACTCTGCCGGTGCTGCTGCCGATCTTCGAGGTCTATGACATCAACCTGATCTGGTTCGGCGTGTTGCTGGTGAAACTGCTGGAGATCGGCATGATCACCCCTCCTGTGGGGATGAACATTTTCGTCATCCGTGGCGTTGCCGGTAAATACGCCTCATTGGTGGATATCTTCAAGGGGGTAGCGATCTTCCTGGTAGCAGACCTCGTGGTCGTCGCACTGGTAATCGGCGTACCTGAAATCGTTATGGTGATGAACAACTAGTGACTGACGAGCAACCGTCCCACTGAGACGGTTGCTCGCTTACACATTCTGAACCCGTCAAACAACGGCCTAACATTCACCACACTGGCACCACACCCACAGCCCCTTCCTTACCAAGAGTTGCGTCTAACAGGCTGAAAATACCCCACCAAAATCTTGTTAACCGTATGGACAGGAAATATCCAAAAAGGAATATTAAGATAAGTTAAAACACGCTTACCGCTTCGCCATGGAGTCAGGCTTGAAAACAGCAACTAAAACCGCCGATCTGATCTGCTCTTACTGTGGCGCTTCTGCGCTTCAGATCCAGAAATGGGATGAAGCGACCCAGTTCCTGGGCTGTAACAGCTGCGGCGCACGAGGGCCACGCACACCTCTCTGCAAGGATCCCGTGCTTCAGTCTGAAGGGGATAGCCTGCTCCGCACGGTGATCGATGAATCTCCCGACATCATCATTTTGAAAAACTGGGAAGGAAACTTCCTGCTCTGCAACGACACCCTGGCAAAGCTCTATGATTCCACGCCGGAAGAGATGGTTGGCAAAAGCGACGCCGACTTCAACCCGAACCAAGAGCAGGTCGATTTCTATCTAAAGAATGTCCAGGCGGTTATGCGCTCAGGAGAAACCCAGGTTGTTTACGAACACTCAACCGACTCGATCACCGGCGAAGAACGCTACTACCAGTCGATCAAAAAGCCGCTCAAGGGGCCCGACGGCAGCGACCGAATTCTCGTCATTGCCCACGATATTACCGAACTCACCCAAGCTCATCAGGAGATCGAGGAGAAGGAAAAACGCTACTCCTATGCTATGGACGCCGCCGACGTCGGCATCTGGGACTGGGATATCCCGAACAACCGGGTCACCCATAACGCAAAATGGTGTCAGTTACTCGGCCTGGATGACCAGATGTCCGAACACCATATGGATGTACTCTCAGGCCTTCTCCATCCAGATGATCGCGAGGAGGTCATGGGCGCTATTCAGGAAGCACTTGACGGAAACGGCCACTACCGCCATGAACACCGGATGCTGGTCGGTAACGGCGAAGCGATCTGGGTATATGACCGTGGCCGGGTCATGGAATACGATGCGGACGGCAACCCCAGCCGCATGGTTGGCAGCATGAGCGATATCAGCATGCGTAAGGAGTTTGAACAGCGCCTGGAACAAACCTCCCGTGAGCTTGAAAAAGCCAACGAGGGGCTAGAACTTCTCGTCGCTGAACGCACGGCAGCCCTTGAGCTGGCAAACCAGGAGCTGAAGCGCATGGCCAGTAGAGACCCGCTGACCGGTGTCGGCAACCGGATGCTGTTCAACGAGTGGATCGGATTACACAACGCATCGACAACGCTCAGTGTACTGATGATCGATATTGACCACTTCAAACAGGTCAACGATCGCTTCGGTCACGAACGTGGCGACCATGTGCTACTCGCCATTGCTCAATGCCTGAAAGACAACATACGCACAAACGATCTGCTTGTTCGCTGGGGCGGTGAGGAGTTTTTGCTGATTTTGGTCTCCGTCAGCCCTGAGCAGGCGATCGAGATCGCAGAATCCTTGCGCCAGAAGATCGAAGAATTATCACTCCTCCCCTCAGGAGAAGCGATAACCCTCAGCATCGGCATAGCCAGCGGCAATGTTGAAAGTATCGATATCGCCATCTGTGGCGCTGACAAAGCGCTTTACAGCGCTAAACGTGACGGACGCAATCGAAGCGTGATGCTACCGAGATCCGACGAAGCGCCTCAAGAAACAATCCAAAAAGCATGAAGTAAAATCGGCGGGTCGCCAACAGCGCGTCGGTGAGATGTAAGCGCGCCCGAATAAAGGCGAGAATTTATCAATCGGGTTCTGCCGGCCGCAGCATGACTGTATTGCGGCTGCTATAAGCCAGAAACAAAAAAGGCAGATCGCTAAGTAGCTGATCTGCCTCTCTTAAATTTGGTAGCGGGGGCTGGATTTGAACCAACGACCTTCGGGTTATGAGCCCGACGAGCTACCAGACTGCTCCACCCCGCATCAACGTGGGCAAACTATACATTCGCCCCTGCACCCTGTCAAACCCTAAATCCTATTTTTTATTTATACTCAACTTTCCAACTGCATTCGATGAAAACCAGCGCCTCTTTTCGAGAGAGAAACACCGCCAAAGGCCCTGGGAAAAGAAGAGTTCATTACAGACTCTTCAGGCACCCTGGGATCGCTGGATGCATTAGGTATACTCCGAAGGTATCTAAGGAAGTGACACCAGCAAAGGACGGTTATGCCGGGTCAAACCATCAAGCACTATCACCAGCATGCCGAGCGCTATCAGAAGCAATATGATTCGGTCGCGGCTCATAATGTTCACGCAGACTGGATCTCACTTCTGGCGCATCGTACACCCGCCAATGCATTGGATGTGGGGGCAGGCAGCGGCAGAGATGCACTCTGGCTGACGACACTGGGCTGTCAGGTTACCGCAGTCGAGCCAGCGAGAGCATTGCGCGAACTCGGGCTGAGTACGACTGGCGATTGCGTTCGCTGGGTCGATGCCAGCCTGCCACACCTAACAGACGTTGAACCTCCGGCCTCGGGCTATGATTTGATTCTACTTTCGGCCGTGTGGATGCACCTGCCGTCCAGTGAGCGCCCGCTCGCTTTCCATAGGCTGTCACAACTACTTGGCAAAACCGGCCTACTGGTCATCACTCTCCGCTTTGGCCCATCAGATCCGGCACGTCCGATGTTTCCTGTCAGTACTGATGAATTGAAAGACTTAGCCAACCGAGAAGGTCTGCAGATGCAAACCATCAGGGATAACAAGTCTGCCGACCTGCTTCAGCGCAGTGATGTGAGCTGGCAGACAGTCTGCATCCAGCATCCGCCAGAGGCAGAAGCGTGAGCGCAAAACAGTATCTGCTGACCGGCGGAGAGAACCGCCAACTGCTGCCGGCCCTGCGTCGCGCGCTGACCCACGCCAGCGATATTGAAATCGCGGTCTCCTTTATCCGCTCCACCGGGTTGAACCTTATCTTCGGCGACCTGGAAGCCGCTTTGCAGTCCGAGACACGCCAGGTGCGTCTAACACTGCTGACCAGCGACTATATGTGCATTACCGATCCGACCGCTTTGAAGAAGCTGATGCTGCTGGCGGAACGGGGCGCGGATATCCATGTTTTCGAAACAGGTTCCGCCGACAGTTTTCACCTCAAGGCTTATATCTTCGTTCGTTCCGAGCAGGGTGATCTGATCAGCGCGGATGCCTTTGTGGGCTCCAGTAATATCAGTGCCAAAGCACTCACTGATGGACTGGAGTGGAACTATCACCTGGATTACCCCAACGAGCAGGACTCCCTGGCCGCCCAGCGACTGGATGAGGTGCGCCAGCAGTTCCAGCACCTGTTGCAGCAACCGCAGGTCAAAACGCTGAGCCATCCGTGGATCGAGAGCTACGAACAACGCTATGCGCAGGCACGCAAAGTGGTGTCTATCCATACCGCCAAGATGGATGAGCAGGAGCCTGAACCAGCACGCCCTACACCCAAGCCTCATCAGGCTGAGGCGCTGGCGGCTTTAGTCACAACCCGCCAACGTGGCTGGCAAAAAGGCCTGGTTGTGCTGGCAACCGGCATGGGCAAAACCTACCTGGCAGCTTTTGACGCAGCCCAGATGGCAGCCGGGCGGGTGCTATTTGTCGCCCATCGTGAGGAGATACTGCTACAGGCGGAAGAGAGTTTTCTCGCAATTTTGCCGCACAAGCGGGTGGGCCGTTATACCGGCCAACAGAAAGACGTTGAATCCGACCTGCTCTTCGCATCAATTCAAACGCTGGGCCGTACCGCTCACCTGGAACGCTTCAACCGGGATTATTTCGACTACATCGTGGTGGATGAATTTCATCACGCCTCGGCCGGGAGCTACCAGCGCCTGCTCGAGTATTTTCAGCCCAGGTTTCTACTGGGCCTCACGGCAACGCCAGACCGAACCGATGGCTCAGACATTTTGCGGCTGTGCGACCACAATCTGGTTTACCGCCGGGACCTGTTTGACGGCATCAGCGATCAACAACTCTGTCCATTCAGCTATTTCGGTATTTTCGACACCGAAGTCGACTATGAGCAGATCCCCTGGCGTAACGGACGTTTTGATCCGGACAGGTTATCCACCCAGCTCGCCACTCGCGGTCGTGCTCGCCACGCCCTGAGAGAATGGCGCAACAAGGCCCAGGCCCGAACCCTCGCTTTCTGCGCCTCCCGCCGTCACGCGGATTACATGGCCGACTTCTTCACCAGAGCAGGTATCAATGCCGCCAGCGTGCATACCGAATCCGCACTGACCCGTTCAGAGGCGCTCGAACAACTGGAGAAAGCCCAACTGGCGGTACTGTTTTCGGTGGACCTGTTTAACGAGGGTGTCGACCTGCCGCAGATCGATACTGTGATGATGCTGCGCCCCACCGAATCAAAAATACTCTTCCTGCAGCAGTTTGGCCGAGGTCTGCGTTTGCACCCTGGCAAAGAGAAACTGGTGGTATTGGATTTCGTCGGTAATCATCACAGCTTTCTGAACCGCCCGGAGATGCTGCTGGGATCGGCGTTCGATAACAAACCGGGCCGCAGGCAACTGGTCCAGGCGGCAAAGAACCCCGCCGAGCTGCTGCCGGATGGCTGCTATATCAATTACGACCTGGGGTTTATCGAGTTCCTGGATAGCCTGGTGGGCGACAAGCTCGATGCCCATTACAGCAAACTCAAGCAAAGTCTGAAACGGCGACCAACACTGAAGGAGTTTTGGAATAGCGGTGCCAACCTCAGCCAACTACGCCGTAACTACGGCAGCTGGTGGGAATTTATCGATGAACAGGGAGACGCTTCGGCCGATGAATTGCAGGTACTGGAGCAGCATGCGCAGTGGTTTCGCGATCTGAGCATCAGCAAAACCTCCAAGTCCTACAAGCTGGTGTTGCTGCAGACGCTGCTTGAGCAGCAAGCCCTGAACCAGCCAGTTGCGGTGCAGGAACTGGCAGCCTGGGCCAAAGACTGGTTTCTGGCTCGCCCCGACTGGATAACAGACCTACCGCAGACCTTGCAACCTCTGCCCACCGTCACTGACAACACCTGGCTTAACCATTGGCGAAAAATGCCCATTCACCATTGGTGCACAGAGGAACAGGGCTCCAGGATCCAGTGGTTCGCTCAGGATGGAATGCAGTTTCACTATCAGCAGAGCCTGAGTGCGGCGGAGCTTCCGACGTTTAGCGCAATGACACAGGAAATACTGACCTGGCGATTGGAAAAGTACGCTCAAGACCGGCTTTCATCGGCACCAACAGCGATCTCGGCCATGACCGATATGCCGCCGGCTGAACCCGTAACGCAACTCCCCTTCTTCCCTAATATCAAAATCGCCTGTGGGCATTTTAAAACCGGCCAAGCCGATTTGGAGGAATACCTGCCCGCTCCTACCGGGTTTGGCGATCTTTCCCCGCAGCGCCACTTCATCGCCCGTGCTTCTGGCAACTCCATGAACGGCGGCAAGAACCCCATCTACGATGGCGATTACCTCATACTGGAGCAGATCACTCCCGGCAGCGCAGGCAGTATCAGCAACCACACTCTGGCGATAGAGCGTCAGGACAGCGCTGGCGATAACCAGTACCTGCTGCGACGGGTGCTAAAGAATTCCGATGGCAGCTACACCCTCAGAGCCAACAATCCAGATTATGAAGACCTGACAGCCGACGAAAGCATGGTGACCTTCGCCCGGTTTAGGGGCAAAGTAGACCCGCTCGAACTAAGTGTGGGACAGAGTTTTATGCGGGAAGAGATCCCACCGCTGTTTGGCGCAGAATTCAATCAGGGCAACTGGCAATCCGGCCACGTTGTGCTGAAAGACCAACAGGTACAGGTTCTGTTGGTAACACTGAACAAGCAGGGCAAAGCCAGCGATCATCAGTACCATGACTATTTCATCGACGGCACCCACTTCCACTGGCAGTCTCAGAACAGCACGAGCCCGGACAACAAACGCGGTCGTGAAATTATTCAGCATGAAAAATTAGGCACCCGGGTCTATCTTTTCGTGCGTGAACATAAGTTGGATAACGGCAAAGCTGCTCCTTTCCGCTTTTATGGCGAAGTGAGTTATCAGAGCCACGAAGGCGCTAAACCGATGAGCGTGGTTTGGCGACTCAAAACAGCAGCGACATAATTACCCTGGCTCAGCGATCCTGTTTACCTCGCGCAGAAATATAAAGCCGCTCTGATCGCGAGCGGCTTTTCTCGTTAAGTACAGCCCCGCTACGCTACATATCAGAGGGGTTCGACAGCATCCTCAGCGCTTCGCCGAGCTTTTCTTCCGCTTCGGCGTGATTACCCGCATTGTGCGCGGCCAGCCCTTCATCGTGAAGCTGCATAATTTTGCTGCGTGCTTCATCACTAATCTCAGCACTGGCAAGCCCCTCTTCGACGGCCTTGGCATCCATGGGGCAGCGGCCTGCCAGGACCGATACAGAAAAGGCCGACGCCAGCACTGCAGTAAAAATTGCGGATTTTACTCTAGACATGATCCACCTCTCATTAGAGTGATGTTTCGCTGTTTGAGTATAGTTCATCAAGCCGGGGCATCTGCGACGGGCCTGTAGTGAAAGAATCCCCTATGTGGGAAGCCCACCATCGTGTCGATTAAGGCCGGCACGGCGGTGATTCAGAACTCCGATGGGCATCCTGATGGGATCGCCGCCGCAACAAGGCCAGCAGCACTATCTGAGCCAAAAAAAGGGCTGAACCCGTAGAGTCCAACCCTTTGTCTAGCGTCGACTGTGAACCGTTAAGGCCGGCTACCGCCGTAAACAACAAACCAGGGGTTCAGGGTTTCTGCCGTATTGGCATAACCAAGCACCTCACCCTCAGGTGTTTCGATGGCGCCGCCAGCAGCATTAACCACTGCATGGGCCGCTCCCGTATCCCACAGACAGGTGGGACCAAGGCGCGGATATAGATCGGCAGCACCCTCTGCAACCAGGCATATCTTCAGCGAGCTGCCCATGGGTACCAGTTCGTACTCACCCAGCGGCTTCAACCAATCCAGCGTATCCTGACTGGCGTGGGAGCGGCTGCCGACGATACGCCATGCAGTATCGCCTGCATGCACAGCCACTTCGATCGGCTGTCGTTCGTTTTTGCCTTCAGCCTTGAAAGCACCCACGCCCTCGGCACCGAGATAAGTGATATCGAGTGCAGGTGCGTAGACCACACCCAACACCGGCCGCCCCTGTTCGATGAGGGCGATGTTTACGGTGAACTCACCATTACGCTTGATGAACTCTTTGGTGCCATCCAGGGGATCTACCAGCCAGTAGCGCCCGTTATCGTCCGCGCCGTCAAAAGCCTCTACGGCTTCTTCGGTCAGCACCGGTATAGACACCGGCAGAGCCTCAAGGCCTGCAACAATGATGCTATTAGCAGCTTTGTCCGCTTCGGTCAGAGGCGACTTGTCCTCTTTCTCTTCAATGGTGAACTCACGGCTATAAATCGCCATGATCGCCTCGCCCGCTTTGAGAGCGATCTGCTCTACCTGATCCATCAGTACCGGCAGTGAAATATCGGTCATCTTAAATTCCTGCTATTGCTGACAGCAGCCCTCTCTTTTGGGGCCACTGCCTTGCATACGTTAAAACTTAAAGCGTAGGTACGATGCCTCGCGCCTGCAGCTGACGGATCACCTGATCTGCAGCTTCTTCAGCGGTGCTACGTGTTGTATCCAGCACAACTTCAGCCGCTTCCGGTGCCTCGTAGACGGAGTCTATACCGGTGAAGTTTTTCAACTCGCCGCGACGCGCCTTTTTATAAAGACCTTTCGGATCACGGTCTTCCGCCACTTCCAGCGGTGTATCAACGAATACTTCAACAAACTCGCCATCCTCGACCATACCGCGCGCCATGGCGCGCTCGGAGCGGAACGGAGAGATGAAAGCGGTGATTACAATAAGACCCGCATCCACCATCAACTTAGCCACTTCAGCTACACGGCGGATATTTTCCACCCGATCGCCGTCGGTAAAGCCAAGATCCTTGTTCAAGCCATGACGAACGTTGTCACCGTCCAACAGATAGGTGTGGTGGCCCATAGCGTGCAGTTTTTTCTCGACCAGGTTGGCAATGGTGGATTTGCCTGCGCCGGAAAGCCCCGTCAACCATAACACGCTGGGTTTCTGGTTCTTGGCAACTGCACGCGCCGCCTTATCCACATCCACATGCTGCATATGAATGTTCTGACTGCGACGCAGGGAGAAGTGGATCATGCCCGCAGCAACCGTATTGTTGCTCATGCGGTCAACCAGAATGAAGCCACCGGTGTCCTGGTTCTCCTTGTAGGGATCAAAGGCAACCGAGCGGTCCAGACTGATGTTACAGATGCCAATACCGTTCAAGGCCAGGTTCTTCGCCGCGGTATGCTCCAGAGTATTCACGTTCACCTGGTACTTGATGGCAGTGACGGTCGCGGTAACGGTCTGAGTCCCCAGTTTCAACAGATAAGGACGCCCCGGCAGCAGTGGCTCGTCGTGCATCCAGACGATGGTGGTTTCGAACTGTTCCGCTGTCTGTGCCGGCTGCTCGGTGGTGGAAATCACGTCGCCACGGGAGATGTCGATCTCATCGGCCAGCGTCAGGGTCACGGACTGGCCAGCTACCGCCTCTTCCAGATCACCGTCATAGGTGTAGATGCTTGCCACACGGCTGGTTTTACCAGAAGGCTGGACACGGATTTCATCGCCCGGGCGGATCACACCACTGGCCAGGGTTCCCGAAAAGCCTCGGAAGTCCAGGTTGGGACGGTTAACCCACTGCACCGGCATGCGGAAAGGATTACGCTGCAGGCGATCGTCATCCACCTCAACGGTTTCCAGGTAGCCCATCAGCGTAGTGCCGTGATACCAAGGGGTGCTATCACTCAGAGAAGTGATGTTATCCCCTTTAAGCGCCGACATCGGGATAAAGGTAATCTCATCCAGATCGAGATTCTTGGCAAACTCGCGGTATTCGTCACGGATCCGGTTAAAGACCTCTTCGGAATAGCCCATAAGGTCCATCTTATTGATCGCTACCACTATATTGCGGATACCGATCAGGGACATCAGGAAGCTGTGACGACGGGTCTGAGTCAGAATTCCCTTGCGCGCATCGACCATCAGAATGGCCGCGTCTGCAGTGGAAGCACCAGTAACCATGTTGCGGGTATACTGCTCGTGCCCCGGGGTATCGGCAACAATAAACTTGCGACGATCGGTGGAGAAGAAACGGTAGGCTACATCGATGGTGATACCCTGCTCGCGCTCTGCTGCCAGGCCATCAACCAGCAGTGCGAAATCGATATCTTCGCCCTGGGTGCCGTACTTCTTGGAGTCAGACTCAATTGCGGAAAGCTGGTCTTCGAACAGCATTTTAGAGTCAAACAGCAGGCGCCCGATCAGCGTACTCTTGCCGTCGTCTACGCTGCCGCAAGTGATAAAGCGCAGCAGGCCTTTGTTCTCGTGCTGTTTCAGATACTGTTCGATATCGCTGGAAATCAGATCGGATACGTGTGCCATCAGAAATAGCCCTCCTGCTTTTTCTTCTCCATGGAGGCGGCGGAATCGTGGTCGATCACTCGCCCCTGGCGTTCTGAGGTGTTGGTCAGGAGCATCTCCTGAATGATTGACGGCAAGGTGTCCGCTTCGGACTCAACGGCACCCGTCAGCGGGTAGCAGCCCAGGGTACGGAAACGTACCTTGCGCATCATCGGCACTTCGCCCTCTTTGAGCGGCATACGCTCGTCGTCCACCATGATCAGGGTGCCATCACGCTCCACCACCGGGCGGGTTGCGGAGTAGTAAAGAGGCACGATGGGGATATTCTCCAAATAGATGTACTGCCAGATATCCAGCTCGGTCCAGTTGGACAGCGGGAATACGCGCATGCTCTCGCCCTTTTGCTTACGCGCGTTGTAAAGCTTCCAGAGCTCAGGACGCTGACCCTTAGGGTCCCAGCGATGCTGGGCCGTACGGAACGAGAAGATACGCTCCTTGGCACGGGATTTCTCTTCATCACGACGGGCACCACCAAAGGCCGCATCGAAACCGTACTTATCCAGAGCCTGCTTCAGGCCCTCGGTTTTCATGATATCGGTATGCAGCGCGGAGCCATGGGTAAAGGGGTTAACATCCTTTTCCACACCTTCCGGGTTAACATAGACTATCAGGTCCAGGCCCAACTCTTCCGCCATGCGATCACGGAACTCGTACATTTCGCGGAACTTCCAGCGGGTATCCACGTGCAAAAGCGGGAACGGCGGCTTGGAAGGAGCAAATGCCTTCATAGCCAGATGCAGCATCACCGCACTGTCTTTGCCGATTGAGTACAGCATCACCGGATTTTCCGCTTCAGCCACGACTTCGCGCATGATGTGGATGCTTTCCGCTTCCAAGCGCTTTAAATGTGTAAGAGACATAGAGTTCCTTCAACCAGTCTGTGCTTATAAAAAGCCAGTTATCTAAAATCATTTACCTAAAGTCAGGATGAGCGCAGTTCCACCTCTGGCGGCACTGCAATCAACTTAATCTGTGTTTCATGTTCGTTGAGCCAAGCCCAAAGCCGATCAGCCCGCCTGAGATCCAGGCCTGCAAGACACAGCGCCAGCGGCGTCTTTTTCTGGGCTATCAGTCGCTCCAGCACCTGGATCAGCCAGCTTTCGGTCGGCCAGTGAGAACTCTCCAGCCAAAGCTGCTTGCGCAGAGACGTTTGGAGAGATAACTGAAACGTATCAGGGGAACGACGGGCTGGCCGGCAGAATGCCAACAGCAGAGATGCCTGATGCTGCTCGCCCCAGGCAAGCAAAGGCTCATACTCATGCCGGTACCAGTGGGCAGGCGTGTTACGCACTCCTTTGGGTTTGCGCACTTTGAGCGCAGGGCAATCTAAATGCCACTCGTCCAGTAACCGCGATATGGCTCTCTCGGAGACCTGCACACCGAGCAGTCTAGCGACTTCTGTAGCCACCGCTTCGCGACTCCATAAGCCCGTTACCGGCGGCTCCAGCAATCTTTCACGCAACTGTTGCTGCTGCTCTGCAGAGAGACCACTTCCCTCTCCGGCCTTGCGCCCTCTTGGCGCCGGCTTTATCGCAGCCCAACCACCGCTTTCAAATGCCTTGAACACCTTGGTAATCGTAGGCACAGAAAGTCCGGTCTGGGCAGAGGTTTCCGCCAGGGTATAGCCTGATATTCGAAGCTGAACAGCCCTTACACGAGCTTTTTCCAGATTCTTCGGCGATAAATCCTTAATAGCCAAAAACCTCTTTAATATATTGTTTTATAAGGAATAAAAAACAAATATAGATAAAAATACGGTTATTCACATAGACAGTTTATTAAAGCTTTCTATAGAATTTCAACCTTTTACGGCCGACATTCAGGGAGTAACACAATGGAATGGGGAGTTCTTGCATCGGTTGTTGCCCTGCTGGCGGTACTGGCGAGCGGACGAATACAACCGGCCACCGCCTTTGTGACTCTTGCCTGCGGCTACCTGCTAACAGGCCTGGTCGACCTGCCCGAACTGCTCGGCAGCTTTGCCAACCCGGCCCTGGCTACCCTTATTTTGCTGTTGCTGATATCTCTGACTCTGGAGCGCTCTCCGCTGCTCGATCAGATTTCCGACAAGATCGTCTCCGGCCGCCAGTCGTCGGCTCTGCTCAAACTGATGACTACCAGCGCGGTGCTATCAGCCTTTTTGAACAACACTGCGATTGTGGCCTCCTTTCTCGGCACACTGTCACGGCAAACCCGCATTCCCGCCTCCCGGCTCCTGATACCTCTATCCTATGCCTCCATACTGGGCGGTATTACGACGCTGGTCGGCACCTCCACCAACCTGGTGGTCAGCTCCTTCGCCGTTGATGCTGGGATACCCGAACTCAGCATGTTCCAGTTCAGCTTGGTAGGCATACCCGTCGCTCTGGTCTGCCTTGGCGCACTGATGCTTAGCGCCCGCTACCTGCCAAACAACAGCAACACGAGCAGGGATAGCCGCCAGTCTTATTTCCTGACCACAGAGGTGGCGCCTGATTCACCGCTGGTGGGAAAAAGCATTGAAGCCAATGCCATGCGTAACCTGGATGGCCTGTATCTGTTGGAAATCGAACGTGATGGCCGTCTGATCAGCCCGGTTACGCCCGACGAGGTGGTGCAGGCCAGAGACCTGCTAATATTTACCGGAGAGGTCAACAAGGTACAGGCACTGCAACGCTTTCAGGGCCTGAAACTGATGGGAGAGGATGCCGACGACCTGCTCGCCAGCAACCTGGTGGAAGTGGTGATCTCAAACGAATCGGAGCTTGCGAACCGCACCCTGCAAGATATGGATTTCCGCACCACGTTTAACGCAGGTGTGGTGGGGATACGGCGCGGAGAGAGAAGACTTGAGGGGCAGCTGGGTCGAATCCCGCTGCGCGTGGGCGACAGCCTTCTGCTCGCTGTCGGTGGCGACTTCAGCCAGCATAGAAACCTGGACCGAAACTTTCATCTACTCAGTGGCACCCTGCAACGCCCTCGTCTAAGCATGAAACAGAGCCTGACAGCGCTTGGAGGCTTCGCCGCAGCAATTTTGAGTGCGTCGCTGGGTATCACAACCCTGTTCGAGGCATTGCTCTGCCTGCTGGGGCTCTTTCTGCTGGGGGGCCTGCTTAGCGTTAATGAAATGAGACGCCGCTTCCCGTTTGAACTGTTTCTGGTGATCGGCTCGGCCCTGACCATCGCCAAGGGTATGAGCGCATCAGGCGCTGCAGGCTTGGTCGCAGAAGGGATGCAGGCGCTATTCAACGGCTATGGCGTCTATGCAGCCTTCGTCGGCATTTTCCTGCTGACACTGGTATTGACGGAGACCGTCACTAACAATGCCGCAGCGGCACTGGCGTTTCCGATTGCACTGTCCACAGCACAAGCATTCAACGCGGATCCCATGCCTTTCATCATGGCGGTGGCTTACGGTGCCAGCGCCTGCTTCCTGATCCCATTTGGTTATCAGACCCACCTGATGGTTTATTCGCCCGGACGTTACCGCCTATCGGATTACCTGAAAACAGGTTTGCCGGTGAGCCTGGTCTATACCGCAACAGTGCTTACTCTTACGCCACTGGTGTTTCCGTTTAATGCGTCTTAAACCCGTTTCCGAATCCGGCGCCAGACATGGGTTCTTAAGGACGTTTTTCTTTTCTTTTGCCGGTGCTGCTGAAGAATATCCACCGCGGTTTCAGCGTTGACCTGATCCCCGCTATCCGGATCGACATACAGCGGATAGCGGATCAGCGTTGCGGCCACCAGCTCATCCAGAGTGCGGCGGCGAGTGCGACGCGGACAGTCAATATGATCCTCTGTCAGCCCCCAGCCCGCATAAAAAGGCAGCCCCCAGACATGAACGGGAATACCGCGAAGCAGCGCTTCAAACCCGGTCAGTGAAGTGAGTGTGTGTACCTCATCGATCTGCTCCAGCAGGTCCGGCATCGCCAGATCCTGAACTTCAAGATCAAAATAGTCCTGCCCGGGTATCTCGCCTTTGCGGCCACCGCATACCACATCCGGATGAGGTTTATAGATGATATAGGCATCCGGGCAGGCGTGCCGCACGGCGCGCAGCAACTCCAGATTCGTCTGCATCTGGGGAGAACCGGTGCGAATGGATGCATCGGTTTCCACCTGCCCCGGCACCAGCACAATCCTGCGATCTTTCGGTAGATCCAACTGCTGTTGAATCCCCACATTGTACTTGGACATTTTCAATGCAACGAGGCGCTGCCTCAGCCTCGCAGCCCGTCGCAACAGATCCGGCGAGAACTCATCATGTTCCAGCATATACTCCAGATCACTGGGGGCAGATGCATCGTAGTAGATACCGCGAGAATCGATCACCAGCGATAGCGGATCGACCAAATCCACACCCAGCCCCACTGAGCGGATAAAACCGTCTTCTATCCGCCAAAGTTCCTGCCCCCGCTCCCGGCAACCGGAAATAAGCGCCGAATCCAGCTTGGAGGCCCAGGCTAACACTTTGGGTGCCGACACTTCCGAAGCCGGCTGCCGCCACTCCACTTGAGCACCCAGCCCAAGAAACCGACCGATAAACGCACGCTTCCACCCTGCAAAATCGATCGCATCCCAGCTACCAGCGAAGCGATCCCGAGCGCGTTTTTGATCAGCGATCAGGGCAACCGTATCCTCAAACTCGCATCGCTTCCCGGTGTAAGGGTTGATATAGCGACAGTACTGCAGATAGGCAGCATAAAAGAGGGCTTCAAGACTGCGTTTGACGCCCCTACGCTCCAAGCTCTGCCGATCTGTAGTCAGGCCCCAACCCGCGTAGAAAGGCATCCCGAAGCAATGCACCTTTTTGCCGGCCAGCAGCGCTTCAAAACCGAGCTGACTGGTCACGACATAGACACGATCTACAAGATCCAGTAATGCCCAGGGATTAAGGTCATCCCCAATCAAGCGGCAGCCCAAGGCGCGTGCCTGCTCCAGCAGGTGCCCCTGCTTTTTGCCAGCAATCACATCCGGATGCACCTTAACCAGCACTTCAGCACCCGGGTTTTCGGCAACGGCCGCATTAAGCATTTCACTGAAGGAGGCCGCGCTGGCCAAGCCGTACTCTATGGAGGCATCACCCGCGGTTTGATCCACGACCAAGACATTGGACTGCTTGGTTTCCAGTTCAGCCGGCGATCGATCTGGCGCGTGGTTATATTTGGAGAGGCGATAGCGCTTCAACATATCGATGCAATCACCGGCCCTCTGCAGTTGAATCGGGTCCGGTGCCTGCTCGCGTATCAGCGTTTCAAGATCGGAAGGGCGAGTGGCATCGTAATAGATACCACTACTGTCAACGATAAGACTATGGAGAGGAGCGCCGTCAACGCCCAACCCCAGAGAGCGCAGGAAGCCATCCTCCAGGGACAGATAGGGCACACTCAGTTTCTGAGCACACTCCCGCGCCCTAATCGCACTGGGCTTCAAGCCCCACCCAGCAACATGGGTGAATCGATAAAGGCTTGACCAGCCAGAAATCCGTGCACAGGGCGCTTCCAGAAACTCGGCCAGCCAAGGAGTCTGACCCAGCCCCTTTACCATGAAACCAACTCGCATACTCAGTTAACGCAATTCCTGTCAAACGAGCCCGTTTGATTGCGCTGAGTGCCTGCTGCTATTTTCTTGGGATCCTGACTTTCAAGCTCTCGCTGCCAGACCTTTTCAAACAACCAGGCTGTCGCTCGAGGGAAAGGCGTGAACAGCGGATTAAAGGGATTATCCCGGGACTGCATCCAGATTGTCATGCGCCGACTGGGCTGTTCTGCGACACCACGGCGATGAAACCCATAGACGTTGCCAATCAACAGCGTATTTTCCGGCACATGCAGAGCCTTCGGTTCGAACCCCATTTGGGCAAGGTCTGCCTCACTGGCACGGAATGAGCCATCCCAGTAACGTCCTGGCTGTCGCCTTTCACCCTGCTTGGAAGCTTCCAGGCTTTCACGGTATTCCCACTTCAAGCGCCGCCAGGTTAAGCGGTGGGAACCGGGCACATAAACATGAGGCCCGTTGCGATTATCGGCTGCATCGATAAACAGCCAGCCTTTTACGCAGGGGTGAAAAGTATCGGTATGGAAATCCCTTTGCGGGTCCGGCTGAGGTGCCACATTGGCGTGGTTACAGAGGTTCTCGATGAAGAAAAACGGCGGCCGGTTCTTCGATGAAGCCCAGCGCATCAACCTATCCAGTCGTGAACCATCGGTAAACGCACTAATGGCCGGCAGGTCTGCGCGTTTATCCTGGGTCAGAAAGGCGCGCTGGGTCAGCGTCGTTCCCTCAACGAACTCACGGATCAATCCCTGATAGCCCTCTGCTTCCGCCTTCAGACGAGCAAACTGCTCAGGCTCGAGAAAGTCCTTTTTGAGGATATAACCATTACGCAGAAAATCCCGTCGATCCTCTTTCGCCACCAATGGCGCCAAGAGCAACAGACGGAAACGGAATAACCCCTGAGAGACCACAACCCGGGCTACATGTAGCCCGCAGCGATTAAGCCAGTAACTACCTATGATCGGGTTTTGCTTAAAGCTTTTTGCCCAGGTAAAAAGCTCAATAAACCAGTACGGGTAACGCAAAACGCGACCGATTACCGACTTTGCTTGCTGCATTCCTCTCTCCAGGAAGCCAATCGAAGATAACTACGCTCCGGCCTTCACCTCAGGATGCAAAACCGGAGCGCATAACACAATAAAGCCTACTATAGGCAACGCCTCACCCTACCAGCAGCTGCGCTTCGCTAAGGATGGCTTCCAGGTGCGCTTCATCCTTAAAGCTTTCTGCATAGACCTTACACAGGTCTTCAGTGCCACTGGGGCGCGCGGCAAACCAGCCATTCTCCGTAACTACTTTAAGCCCACCGATGGCCGCTCCGTTACCCGGAGCTTCGGTGAAGCAGCCGATAATAGGATCACCTGCCAGGGTGTCAGCGTTAACATCGTCGGATGTCAGCGCCTTCAACTTCGCCTTCTGCTCAGCAGTGGCCGGACTGTCGATTCGCTTATAGACCGGCGCACCGTAACGCTGAGTCAGCTCCGCATAATACTGAGACGGCGTTTTACCGGTTACAGCAAGAATCTCTGCCGCCAGCAGGCAAAGGATAATGCCGTCCTTATCTGTGCTCCACGCCTTGCCATCGCGAGTCAGGAAACTTGCACCGGCACTCTCTTCACCACCGAAGGCGAGTTTACCGCCATGAAGACCAGGCACAAACCACTTAAAGCCCACCGGTACCTCATAAAGCTCCCGCTGCTGACCTGCGACAACCCGGTCGATCATTGAAGAAGATACCAGTGTCTTGCCGATAGCCAGCTCTGCAGGCCAATGCGGACGATGCGAAAGCAGGTAATCGATACACACAGCGAGGTAATGGTTGGGATTCATCAGCCCGCCGGCGTCGACGATACCGTGGCGATCCGCGTCGGGATCGTTACCGAATGCAAGATCAAAGCGCTCACGGATCTTCAGCAGGTTAGCCATCGCTGCGGTACTGGAGCAATCCATGCGAATCTTGCCATCGTGATCCGGCGGCATAAATCCGAAGTCCGGCGACTGCTCACGGTTAACTACTTCGATATTTAGGCCAAACTTAGCAGCGATCGCATCCCAGCTTGCCAGCGAGGTGCCTCCCATCGGGTCAGCACCAATGTGAATATCGGCCGCCTTTATGGCATCCATATCGACAACTGACGCCAGCGCCGCCACATACTCGCCCACATAATCGTACTGCTCAGCTTTCTGACGAGCCTCATCGAATGGCAGACGCTGGATACCCTCAAGACCCGATTGCAGCAACTCGTTAGCACGCTTCTCGATCCAACCGGTCACCACAGCGTCCGCAGGTCCGCCGTCGGGAGTGTTGTATTTGATACCGCCATCTTCCGGCGGGTTATGGGATGGCGTAATAATTAAACCATCAGCGAGTTCTTCCGAACGCCCTTCATTCCACGCCAAAATCGCCCGGGACACCAAAGGGGTTGGGGTAAAACCACCTGCCGAATCGACCATCACCCGCACACCATTGGGAGCCAGCACAGCGACTGCGGTTTCGAACGCAGGCTGAGACAGCGCGTGGGTGTCCATGCCAATAAACAGTGGCCCTGATATACCCTGCTCCTTGCGGTAATCCACCGTGGCCTGAGTGATTGCCAGAATATGATTTCCGTTAAAGGTGGACTTGAGGGCTGAACCTCGATGGCCAGAGGTACCGAAGCTTACACGTTGGCCAGAATTACTGGGATCAGGTTGAGTCTGAGAATATGCGGAAATTAACTCTGAAATCTGCTGCAAAACGATACCTTTAATACTGAATTAAAAACTCGCCGATACTTAAAGACGACCAATTATATAAATGTATGCCAGTAAGCTTAGTATTACTTAGACGACACAGCTCCAGCCTGCTTAAGCATACTTTCACGCCTACTCAAATTGTTACCAAGATCTAAAATCGCCTCTGCCCAAGCCACCTGCTCCATCGGAAGCAGCAAACCATTCTCTTCATGCTGAACAACCGACCGATACACTGGATGGTCTGCGTAGATGCCTATCGCACCTGCCTGGGTAATATCATAAAACTTGGTGGCGGAACGTGCTTGGTTGAACGAGCCGGGCAGGAGCGGTGCTAGCCCTACCGTACGACCAGGCCGGCTAACCAAGGCCTTGTAGGCAGGCCAGCTCATAGGCTGGAGAACATGAACACGGGGTAGATGCGAAAACAGCTTGCGAATTTCGGCATTGCCGATCAATTCGAAACTAAACGAGGAGTCCCGCTGCAGCACCTCTTCAACCACTGGCAGCAGCCAGCGGATTTCACCAATATGCGAGGCAGAGCCGTGATAGAAAAAAGTCTTTTGTGGCTGACAACCTGCATAGGGAGACTTAGGCTCCAATACACGCGGCTGCCAATCTGCGTACTTATCGGCCAACCACTGAGTTGAGACCCAAAGCTCTGCATTCATCCTGCGCAGCCAGGCTTTACGGCGGGTGGCTAAGCGATAAAGCTTCCAACGGTAGCGCAGGGGGAGCCCCTGATGCGCGCTGAGGTCGAAGAGGTCATCATCCATGAAAAAGACCAGTCGCCCCAAAGAGGCCCGATTCCGTTCCACCCAGCTTATCCATCGAGGCGTGACGTAACGCACAAAGGCTAGATGAGTGCCAGACTCAACGGCAACCGGTTCAGTAGACGAATTCAAATCGCAGACACACAGGCGACCACTTGCCAAGACGGGTTTAACGAAATAGTCACTACTGGGGTTTTCATTCTGCTCGATCAGAAGCCAGCTCATTCAGCTGTTACCAAGGCCAATCGATGCGAGGATATTTGCCGAGTGTAAAATCCGGCTTGGCATAGTTAAGGTTGGGATTATAGAAAGGATCTCGCTCGATCACGCTGGCCCAGCGTTCACGCATGTATCGAACCTCGCTTTCAGCCCGTGCCTGCTTTTCAGGGTTATCGTCCTTACCCCGCGATACTGACTCATGATGATACAGCTCAGCATAAGGGGTATACACTACTCGATAACCGGCCTGTCGAACGCGTAAACAAAAGTCAACATCATTAAAGGCGACGGCCAAATTCTGCTCATCCAAGCCGCCTAATTCCCGATATAACTTACGTGTTGTTAAAAGGCAGGCTGCTGTAACCGCTGATAGTTCCTGAGGTAAAATCGAGCGATTCATATAGCCTGGATCACCCGCTTCGAGAATGCCGTGCAGGTGATTGGCACATCCGCCAGGGCCAATCACATCACCAGCATGCTGAACCCTGCCATCACTGAAATACAACCGGGCCCCGACAGCCCCTACACCGGGTTGCAACAGGCGGGAAACCATTTCATCCAACCAGTCAGTGCTGATCACTTCAGTATCATTATTGAGCATACAAACCAGATCACCTTCAGCATGCTCTACTGCAAAATTATTGATTGCAGAAAAATTGAACGGACGATCATAGGCCAGCACCCTAACCCGGAGGTCTGACGACAATGCCTCCATATACGCTAGCGTATCTGCGCAGCTGCTCTGATTATCGAGAATCAGCACTTCGAAATTAGGCCAGGTGGTTTTCTTAAGAATACTGTTCACGCAAGGCTGCAGAAAATGCAACATATCACGAGTTGGGATAATAATGCTAACCTTCGGCTGCGAAGCTGGTAAACCGTAGCACACCCTCACTTGATCACGACCATCCCGGATCACCCTGCTATCAATGTTGTGACGTACCAAGTGCGCACTTAGCTGCTCAGGACAGGCCTTAGAGCTCGCACCGGCCTGATGGAAGAGTACGGCCGGAATATGCCGAACCTGCTCCTCGTTCGAAAATATTCCTACCTCTAGTACTAACTCGTATGCCCTGGGCATATAGCCCAAGCGATCACGGACGGCATCCAGCTCCGAGGCCTTGATAAATACACAATCACCTACGTAATGACTCGCACGCTGCAGCTCTGGCGACCAATCCGGCTTGAAGTAAGGATCGGAGGGGATTTCATCGTTTTGTAAATGGGCATGATCAGAGTAAATCAGTTTGGCATCAGGATATTTATTTGCCTCACTCAAAAACCATGCTAGTGCCCAAGGTTCCAATATATGACCAGGCTGTGTAAAGAGCACCCACCCATCTGGGTCGCCAACAGGCCAATAATCATCTTCTTCGGTCAACACGTGAACGGAGGTTCGTACTCCAATTTGATCTCTTACAGATTCACGTAAACTGTTACATACAGGCTTGAGTGTCAAATCTTGCACTTTGCGCTCGCCAAATTGGCGTGCATCGACCAGCACCTGGACAGCGGCTTGATCCAACCTATTGTGGCTTAGGTATCGGCCCAAACGGCGCTTAACATCATCTGTACACGACCAGTAATGGGCTCGCCACTCGCTGTAGTCGGGAGCTGGAAAGTGGTAGCGTAAGCTTCCAAGTAAACGATATACGCTAAACGGATCCGAAAGCACCTTGCGCCAGCCAAGCTTCATGCGTTCGGCTTTAGCGGTTTCCACTTTCGGTAACGTCCCGAAAATACGACGTCCCACCCAATACCAAGCAATCGGCCCGGAAACAATCTGCAGATCAAGACTCTCTATAGATAACGGGCCTTGCTCATATTCAGCTTCAATGCTCAACCTATGGGACGCTTTGGGGCGGGGTAGCAGTTCAAATACACGCCCTTTAAAGCTAGCCGGAAGAGGAATTCGGCGTTCATAGGTAGCGAAGTGGATCACGGCCCAGACGTTAATAGTTGTACAGTTTTCCGGCAAATTAGCATCGATCAGATACCAGCGATCGGTGCTGTAGGTATCGTGAGATAATTTATTCATTAATGGGTAATTCTAAAGTATCTAGCAAGGGAGGTTACTTCACTTGGTCGGAGAAAGCCCCCAACAACCGGAGTTGTCATTAAACAACCACCACTTCTTGCTGCCCCAGAACCTGCTCTGTTTCAGAGACACGAACAGAAACATTAACACCAGCACCCAAAGGTTTGCTAAAGCGATAATGAAAGCCGATATAACCGTTCCGTGGAGGAGACAAATGCAATAAACCGGGACACAGATCATTAGCTACTAGATCCGCCACTTTTTTATCATCAACCAAAACCTCGATAGTTACGGCTCGCTCCCCTTGAGCATACCACGCCCAGCCCTTAATAACTTTTGAGTTGAGTTGCTGAATAGTACCATGTACATAAGGCAAGCCCTTTACAAACAGGGCATAACGCTGTTTGTAAAGCTCAACCACCTTTTGATATAGCGCAATGTCAACAGCGTTCAGCTCCTGCATTTCTTTCAATTGATCATCTGGCACTTCATAGGCTTTATCCTTAGCCTCGCGTCCCTGGTTCAACTTTCGACGTTGAAAAGCTGTTCCGAATAGAGCATTCAATTGACTTAAGCTGACATCATAATCCTCTGTTAAACCGATAAAACCCAAAGCTTCAATAGGGAGTCCATGCAACATCTTAGAATGACGATTAATAAACTGAGGCTTACGGTAAAAGGACGGAAGATCTCCCTCGTAATTTTTGTGGCGCAAGAAATGGTTATATTCTGACAAAACTCGCTGAACCGGGTCACGTAAAAATGTTACTAACTGGCTCGCGCCCAACAGATGCACATATTTTTTCGCTGGCACATGACCACTAATAAAAAGAATTTCCGTCTCGGACAAAGCGGTGTTTAGACCTAGATAATCCTTTTCCTCATAGATGAACTTTCTAACTAAATCCGAGGTCTCTGCAGAATCAAGAGAGTAATCGTAGCAAACAGACTCAAAACTAAAATATTCCTCCGCAGCTTTACGAAAACTAGTACCTGCTGTTTTTGGAATATGTACGAAAAATAGTGCCTTCGTATTTTTAGCTTCTCCCATGTCTTCAGCCATCGGGAGTTTAACATCCAAATCTAATTCAGTTCTCTTTCGTTCGCAAGACAACTCGGTCGTTATTCCCGAAAGGCTTTTCCGAACCGATATATCTTTTTTTGGCCACTTTATAAAACGCTTAATCACAAATTTCTGCCATTTATTCACATTCCCAAGCATGACGGATTATCACTTCCAATTCGGTTTACGCTGTGTTCCATCCGCGTTGGTATTTAAAAAGCGCAGCATTAGCCACAAATACCGCAGGTATCACTAGATCACCGTTCGTTTTTTCCCACCTTATACCTACGGCCATCCTCTGCTACAACATGCTACACTACTATAATAGCCAGACGCACCAAATGACCCTGTCCATTACCCAATTTATAAGCTAAAGCACTAGAGCTTTCACCTGAAAGCAAAGCGTTAAGTGCCAACTGATGAGCTAAAAAATCACTAATATGTATGCTTGCAAGAAGCACACTGAAAAAAAATACCGACGCTCTTTTCATTTCGAACTATTGTAAACCACTGATACTCTGCGTCGTCGTCAATACAGGAACTAATATTAAAGGTTCCTCTTATCATCTAACGTCAAGGATGCGCCCCTATAACGAGAACTAATAGAGGATCAGAAGCACGGCGCGTTAGACAGACTCTGTGCTGCACGATCTTTGTCCGACAGCATCGGCGGTTCACCATTGATCAAGGGCCACTCGATGCCAATTTCCGGATCGGCCCATAGCAATGACTGATCACTATCAGGATGATAATAATCGGTGCACTTATAGACAAATTCAGCCGTCTCAGACATTACGTAAAAGCCATGTGCAAAACCTGGAGGTACCCATAGCATCTGTTTGTTCTGATCTGACAGATAAGCACCCACCCACTGCCCAAAGGTCGGCGAGCTTCGACGCAGATCCACAGCCACATCAAACACCTCGCCCTGTACCACACGAACCAACTTGCCCTGGGTCTGCTCAAGCTGATAATGGAGTCCACGCAGAATACCCTGGCGGGATTTGCTGTGGTTGTCCTGTACAAAGGTATAGTTGCCGCAGTTTTCCTTAAAGTCGCCTTGACGAAAGGTTTCAAGAAAAAATCCCCTCTCATCACCAAACACTTTTGGAGTTATCAGCACTACATCAGGAATTGAAAGTCGTTGGTAATCCATTAACGCCCCTTAACTAAAGGATTAAACCGAAAAAGTAGACAGGTTAGCCATTAATTACAGAGCACATCAGACGCTTGCTTCTGTTCCCAATGCCAAGCGTGCTCAATGATGGTTTGAAGATCCTCATACTGCGGGTACCAGCCCAGTTCTGTCCTGGCCCGGCCCGCGTCAGCGACTAGGATCGCAGGGTCTCCGGGCCGACGCTGTCCTTCTTCGACAATGAATGTATGGCCTGTTTTTATGACGACCTGACGAGCTGCATCAATAACCGCCTGAACCGAATAACCCGAGCCATTCCCAAGGTTATAAGCGATGGCACCACTTTTCTTTCCAGACACTAGCGCTTCAAGCGCCAGGGCATGGGCTGAACACAGATCTTCGATGTGGATATAATCGCGAACACAAGTACCATCCTCAGTGGCGTAATCTCGGCCAAAAACCGTGATCGACTTGCGACGGCCAGATGCTGCTTGCAGCACTAACGGAATTAAGTGAGTCTCAGGATCATGACATTCGCCAAGCTCACCATCCGGGTCAGCACCGCAGGCATTGAAATAACGCAAACTCACAGAATTAAGGCCATAAGCAAAAGCGTAATCTTTCAGAATGCGCTCGAGCATCAATTTACTGGCGCCGTAGGGATTAATCGGCTCCTGGGGATGGGCCTCATCAATCGGTGTGTATACAGGCTCACCAAAGGTCGCAGCAGTGGAAGAGAAAATAAAGTGTTTTATGCCATTGCGAACCATGGCATCCAACAGAGTTATCGTGCACGCCACATTATTTTGATAGTACTTTGAAGGATCTGAAACCGACTCGCCAACCAGACTGCTGGCCGCAAAGTGCATCACCCCATCAAACTCGTATTCCCGAAACAACCTTTCCAATAAAGCAGGATCACCAAGATCACCTACAATAAGCTTGCCATATTGGGCAAGTGACCGACGTCCTGTGGTGAGATTATCGAGAACAACCACCTCATGGCCAGACCGGGCTAGCCGCTTGACCATGTGGGAACCGATATAGCCGGCACCGCCTACAACAAGAACTTTCATGTGGTTTACTTTCTCCAAAAGGAATTACCGCGTAACCTAGACTTACAACTGAAAGGACGCACCAGCCACTACCAAGCGTAACACCGTGCCAGCAGCCAACTGTTCAAAAACAGGCTCAGGTATGCGCAGAATGCACTGGGGATCATACCCTTCAGACAGGAAGACAGAAGTGGAACCGCCCTGCCCGGGAAGTAATTTCATTTGAGCGACGCCTGTCATGCCCTCACCATCATGTGCCCACTGCCAGATACAGTTTCCATCTGCATTCACTAACTCTAGCGCGTCCACCAAAAAAACACCGGGACGATTGGATATGTCCAGTCTTAGCTCACCTCCCTCGCCTAAGGCTTCAGGCAGGTGCAGACCAAACGTATACTTATTGCCATCCAGCGCAAGCGGGTGGTGACAACTGCGCTCCTCACTGAACCCTTGCTTCTGGGCACGCCAATAAACCGTGCAATCTGCGGTGAGCGTTGGCTTCAGGGTTCTGGTACTCCAAACCGGCAATCTCACAGAATCGAGCGAAGCCCCCCCCTCACTCGGCACTCGGCCTTCCGCATGGCACGCGATACTGTGCATGACTTTCGAAAACAGCCGTAAGTCGCCGGCAGTCGCCTTGTAGCCGAAATGTTCCATTACCCGGTGCAACAACACATTGCCATCCAGCAATTCCGTATTGGCTGGTGCAGCTACAGTTTTTATACCGTAAAACGTCACAAACAATCCCCGGAACACAACCAGCTCAATCGGTAACGGATGCTCCCGCTTCCATTCCAGGTCAATCCATACAGTTGAATCATCCGGCTTAATTATAAGATTTCGGGGTGCTGCATCCAGAAAGTGCGCAGGGAGCCATGTCTGATAGCCTTGCCACCCTTCAGGCACCAGTCCCTCAACGCATTCTGGCATTACTGCTCGCCGCAAGCTGGTAATCCAGGTCTCTGCCCACTCGCATACCATGTCCAATGTCCAACCCGGGCGTTGCAAAACAGCCTGCAATAGGTCGCTGTGGACCTCACCGGGTTGATAAGGCTCTTCTCGCCACCCGGCATCCCCGGCGGTAAGTAGAGTATTGCCAATATTCCGGCGCCAAACGGATATGCCTGATTCTGTTGACGTGTTCTTATGGAACGCTAATTCCTGGCTCGTCGAAGCACCTCTTTTCGGGGAATAGTAATAAGCGAGTGAATCTTTTTCCTGCCAGGTATTGCCAGGTTGAGTATGGGCCAACATCAAATGAGAATTGGCAAGGTCTTCCACTAAACGATTCTTCGCCACCAACGGCCAAGCTCGGCGCAGAGAAAACAGTGAATTCTTATTCCGCTGCCGGTCTGCAGACACGGAACTCGCCAATAAAGTGCCGAGGTTCCAAGTATGCGGTGCTTTTTCAGCCGCCTCGGGAGCAACAATAAAGTTCGGGAGCTTGTAATCAGGGAAGGGAGAAAAGGTTTCTGCGTGGCTGAAACCAGCGCTAGCGGCGCGCTGCTCCAGTTCCAAACGACCAAAGGTGACCGGCGAATCATTAGTGTACAAGTCATTGATGCCCGACATAACGCCAACACCGTGGTCTTCTGGCGCACCAGCGAAGTATTTCAGACCAAGCTGATTCTCGATGGCAACAATCAGTACCCCCCCAGGTTTAAGGTAACTTCGCGCACGCTCCAGTACCTGCTGAACCGGATCATCCCCCTCAACATACACACGAGAGTACTCCAACACCCCGATGAGGGTAACCACATCATATTTGCCCTGGATCGGGAAGCTTTCAATTTTATCAACCGCCACCTGAACATTCGCAAGGTCCCGACAGCGCTCAGCAGCAATGGCTGCACGCCTGGGACTCCCCTCGACCGCAGTCACGCGAGCGCCTAGTTCCCCGAGGTAACGGGTAACAGCACCACAACCGCACCCGAGTTCAAGAACATGGCCAAAAGCAAGTTGATTCGCGAACGGTCGAAGCAGATTAGCCCTATCTGCCGAAAGATGGTACTCCGAAGGCCAGTCGATCTGGTGTTTCAGCAATTCTTTGGAATATAAACCCACCTGCTCCGCACTTTTAACGGCGTTAAAGATGCGGTCTTCTACTTCATCGCCGTCAGAATATGTAAATTCCGCCAAAGATTCTCGATGGTAAACTCCTAACCCTTCATCAAAGGCGTACCAGGCCGACAGTCCAATAGGGAAGCAGACGCGGGACTGCAGCTCAAAAAACTCTTCACAAATATCGCTCCCTGCAACTTCAGCGTTCCAAGATTCGTCTGCGCCGGTCCCCAATTTATCGAGCAAGTGCTTCAAGTTACTTGAGACATCCTTGCGTCCTGCCAGAACAGACGCCTTAGCAATAGCATGAGCAGCTTCTTGCAACGGTAATGTTTTGGTCATTTATCGCTCAAATTTCCGCCAATGACTGAATAGAGTTGACCGAATCTATACCCTGTTCAGCAACCCAAGCATGCCAATCAACCACCTCGCTCCAGTCACTCAGAAACACGAAATCCAGCCCGGCAGCAGTGGCAGCCTTGTAATCATACTTGCTATCACCAAGAAACAGAGCCGGTTGCCGGATGTTGCCAGAGGCGAGCTCCCGCGCCAGGATCTCATCCTTGGTGTCTGGACTGCCGAATATACTAGCGTCGAACCAATCGGCAATGCCTCGCTGGGTAAACACATCGCGTAGTTCGGTCTGGTCACCGCCGGAAACGATCAACCAGCGCGTATCCGGGATCTGCCGGCGCAACATTTCAAGCGCCGGGGACAACTCACAGCTCAGCAGCCCCTCACGCACATGACTGGCATAAGCCTGCAGCAAACCGTCGATATCAGGCCCTTGATGCTCGGCATGAATTGGCACAATCTGCTCAAGAAAGTGGGCGAACTTTTTGTAGCGAGAGATTCCTCCGTTAGCGACGTGGTAGTCGACCATGGCACTAGCTGCGGCTTGCCCGAAGGGTAACGTTGCTTGATAGAACGCCTCGGTCTTGACTTTGTTGGAGTTCAACACTACTCCGTCGCAGTCGAAGACCAGCGTGGTGTAGAGGTTTACCGAAGACCTCATACCTGCACCTCGATGGCCTGGCGCAGTGCAGACTCAACCTTGGCGACATCCTCAGGTACATCCACTGCGAGGCTGCCCGGTCGGGTTTCAACCATGCGGATGCTTGTGCCTAGTTCTAGGAAACGAAGGATCTCGATATCTTCCGAATATTCCAGCTCGCTTTTGCGGCCAAAGGCACGAAAGGCGGCGAGTTCCTCCCGAGTAAAGGCGTAGATGCAGACCTGTTTCTTGTAGCGGCTAGGCGCGCACTTGGCGTCCTTAAACCCCGGCAAGGCCGTCCGGGACATGTAAACCAGCTCGTCGCGCTCGTTGGTAATCACCTTGGGAATGTTAACGCTTTGCGGATCCTCGTTATCGCCTACCCAACTGAAACCGTTGATAATAGCGTCCATGTGGGCCAATTTAGCGTCGCGCACCTTTAAAATATCAGCAGGATCAGCCAACGGCTCATCGCCCTGCACATTAATGTAGATATCCGCTTCGACCTGCTCGGCCGCCTGAGCCAGCCTGTCGGTGCCAGTAAGAGCATCGTCGGTGGTCATTACTGCCTGAAAACCAGCGGCCTCAACAACCTCTGCGATACGAGAGTCCTCGGTAGCAACATAAACGTTCTTGACGCCTACGGCTCTTGCCGACAGCTCGGCCACCCAGAGGACCATCGGTTTTTCCAGTAATGAAACCAAAGGTTTGCCCGGGTAGCGGCTGGAACCATAGCGGGCTGGAATAATAACGACAGTGCGCATACAAACCTCTTGTTTAACAAATTGCACCGGATAGCAAAAAAGCTTATCGAGAAATAGGAGATATTAAAGGGCGTAAACCGACTCGCTCTGTACCCCATACCGTGTCGGAGTGATGGACTTAATCGGTAGAGCCCCCTCAGAATCTTGGTACTGCTCCAGGAGCTGGTGCATCTCGCGACTACGCGGATCGTCTGCACTATAGCCGTCGAAGCCGGCCATCAGGATGCGAGAGGCATTACCGCTAGTAGCTACCGCGAGCGCATAGCCCACGACCAGCGAGGTGGGCGAGGTGCAGTGCTTATCCTTAAACACAAAGCTATCAGCCTGCACTTTTAGTCCGAAATCCAGCACCTCCTTATTCCCAAGTGAGTCACGGACGTCTGGCGGCAGCATGCTGTAAGGAGTAATCAGCGGCTGAGGCAGCCGCGTATGAGCCTCACAGTCTGCCAGTAAGCGAACTGGATGACAGGCTACGCGAAGATCTATCAATTCCGCATCAATAGCGCTCTGGGTGTTGAGGGCCAACACTAACGGCTTCTTGTCGCGGATATAGCGCTCCAACGCGCTACGGTGCCGGGCCACACCTGGACCAGTACCCAATAACAACACTTCACGTCTGGCAAATCGCTCCTTGGGAGTCCAGCGTCCCTTTGGCTCGCCCCGGTAGAAATGTCGTGCTGCATCCAAGGTGTTAAGATTAAACTTCTTGCCACCCTCCACTCGTAGATGCTCGATTACCGCCAAAACATCTTCCTCGCTGTAGCGAGAGTCGCCGAGCATCTCCTGAATATAGGTAGGGTGAATGCCGTACTTACCCGCCAAGTAGTAGTAGGGATTGGAGCCCCAGCCATAATGGGCCTGCATCGGCTTGAAGTGCTCACGCAGCAGCACCATCAGCGGCACCATATTGGCCGACTTGCCGCTCCGTGCGGCTATCTCGATAGCCAGCTCTTCAGTGCGGGCATTGCCCGGCCCACGGCCCATCCCAGTGACAGTGGAGTCGACCCAGGTTACGCCCTCATCCAGCGCCCGGAGGGTATTGGAGAGCGCCAGCCCCAAATTATCATGGGTATGGATGCCCATGGCGCCGGTCCACTCGCTGCGGAACCAATGAATAATCTGTGCAACCTGACCAGGGTTCATGCTGCCCATACTGTCGGCGAAGTAGAGCGCATCCATCGGGTAGGCTGAGGCCAGACGAGCGAGCGCCTTAACCTCGTCTTCGGTGCGATCCGCCACCTGCATCAGGTTAAAACCAACTTGGTAGCCGCGTTCCTTCAACCAGGTAACGGCAGGAAGTGCTTGCTCAAATTCATACACATGGCATGCAATACGTACCAGATCCACCGGGGAATCCGCCGCTGCATCGGGGAATAGCCGTGCCAGCGCCTCTTGCTGAGGCATCCCACCCACCAGCTCGTTGCCATTGACCATGACACCAATCTTCAGCCCGTCCGGTATCGTCAAGCTGCGGATAAACTCATCGGTAGTGAAGGCACAAGGGCCCTGAAATCCATTATTCTTGAGCGTACGAAAGCCAAGTTCGACCACATCCACCCCAGCAGAATACATAGCCTCAAGGTACTGGTGGATTAAATCAGTGGAGAAATCCCAGGAGTTATAGTAACCACCATCCCTAAACGTACAATCGAGTAGCCTCATGCACTGTGCCTTCTTTTATAGTCTTGATAGGAAATAATTTCAAAATCGAGGTATTTACAATACTTTTTCTTTTTATTAATCAAGAAATCCCCTGATGGTCGCGCTTCATGTGCTAAAGAGATCGCTTTATAAGCCCAAAACATATCTTTTCGCATTTCAAAAAAAACAGCAATCGTCCGAAAGATATCGGGAAAGTATCCTATTGATTTTCCTAGCCTAGATTCTATAAATTCGATCGACCTAGCTTTACATTCCTCTAAATCTCTATTGATAAAACTCTCACCTCTAAGTTCAAAAATAGCATCAAGAAGCTTATTTAAAACAACATCCCATGCTATAGAGTAAGATGTTTTATCTGAAATCAAATTATCTTCCCCCACCAAATCAGAAACTAAAGGCGGCTTATTAATAATTTTAATACTGCTGGGATAATTATCAGGAAATGTAAACAGGCTAGAATTAGAATGAATAACACCAGGCAGCTGCGCGATTCTCAGTGGAACGGTCGCACCAGCCCCGCCATTCGATATAAAAAAATCGACCACTTTACTCGCAGATATCTTGGATGCGTAATCGAACCCCACCAAAGAAACAAACTCTACCTTATCATGGCAATTAAGATTTAAAAATATCTCTGAAGCTACGGCATTATCTTCATCACAAACTTGTCCTTGAGCTTTTGAGCCATGAACAGCTGTCCAACCATCAACAAAAACGACCAATTTTTTATCGATCGAATTACTAAGATAATTGATAATCTGTGCATAACCAGAGCTCTGCTCAACCCAAGATCTTTTTTGGCCCGTAATACCTATCCAGAGATAAAAGCAATCGTCTTTTTTTACTATTTCTTGATCAGAACAGCCTCTCAAAAAAATCTCATAATCTTTTACAGTGCTAACTAGCCTCTTTATTTCTAGAGAGTCTTGATAACCTGAACCGCTATCACTTGCAATGGACTTAAGGTAAGAGTTTCTTGGAAAAAAGCATGGAAAGAAACAGGCATAATCATCATTTTTTTGTGCGAACGAATTAACTGTATCAAATTCGTTCACAATCAAAGCGGGGTCAATAAAGGAAACCTCATCAAATATTTTAAACCCTATATCACTCTCATTATTTTGACATAGAAACCAAAGCCAGTACTCTTGATCGTAGATGCTATGAAATGGCCTTGCACACTTCAAAACCAAAGCTGCCTTTGATGAAAACCCTCCAGAATAATTATCAAAAACACCCTCGAAGACAGCAGCTTCAAAGTTTTTCAAACAAGTAGCTGAATCAAATCCTGTCCTATATATCTTTCCATTAACTATAACTATATCTATAAAGCTCGTCGTCTGGCCAAGCATCCATATATTTGAATATTCTGCATCTGCAAAAATCAAAAAGTTGCTCATTCCATGCGTACGAGAAAAACAAACACGCGTCAACTCACCACTTACCGGATTGCATAATTGCAAATTAGAGTCTAAGCGAGCAAGCTCGTTAATCTGCCTCTTTATACGGCCATAATCGAAAGAAGACTGGGACTTACATATGTCTTTCACTTCGCCAGAGAAAAACTCACTCGCTTCTGAGCTTATTTTAACTACGGTAATATCGCTGTATCTGGCATCACGGAACAGCCTCTTGAACTCATCAAAGAAATCATTAACCATCAAAGAAACACCTGTTAACTACGCGATCAAGAATTATAACGTTCTTACTCTTATTTTTTTCCAAGAGTGTTTCAAGCGATAAAGATGAATTCATATAATCGTAATAAAACCTATCCACAACCTCATCTATCGAAATTAATTCACCATCAACGGTTGAAAAGTCTTCTAATTCATAGTTCAAACCCAGATTGAACTTGGTACTATAATAAGGAGGAATACTAACACTACCAAGAAAAATCTTAAAATCATCAAAATTATAGCAGTCTCTATTGCCCCCTAGGATGCCGATAATTTTATTACTAAGTTCTTTAAAAACAAGGCCTCTAGGATGGTTCATCGTATCAAAAAGGACATTATCTTTAAAATTAGCCAAGATAATATCTGAAACTTTTAAATCCACTTCGTTTGTTTTTTCCCTAACCTTAAGTCCTAAAAGACAATTCTCAAAAAGTTCAACAGACTCTTCATACATAAACATATCTTTTGACTTCAAAAGACATGTTAAATGTTTTTTGGGTACGCCAAGAATAAAGCACTTAATTATTAAGTAACAATGATTAAATCCCAATACAGACTTCAACGGTACCGAAAAAAAAACTTGGAAAAGTTCCGCCAAAATAAATTGAGGGAAACTTTAGAGTCTGAGCAGACGACTTCTTAAATAGAGCCAGTTTTTTGGACGCAAGATCGGGCGTCTTATAATTATCACTTATCACCTGCTCAATAAAAAGATCACATTTACGAAAAACATCAAATACTGATTCTAGTTCATCAGCGCCTATATTTTGGACCGCTTTAAGTTTTAAATGACTATATAGTTTACAAAAATCATCAAAACATAAAAGGCTTTCTGCCAAAGCTTTAGATTGACAGTTCCCATAAACAGTAAAATGCATAAGATATTCTTTTCAACCTATGGCAGCGAGATTCCAAGTGGAATTTAGGGGGCTTTTTAAATGCTTTCGAGCGGCCCAAACTACAGACTTTATAGAAAATCCTGGTTAGTTATTTTTCATTCCACGATGAACAATAAAGAAATTTAAGGCATGAGCACAAACTAAGATTTAATTTAAAACAGGAAATGATTTACGATATTACCTGTTAAAAAGGCAGGCTATTAACCAACAGATCAACTGATTATATTATTCACTGTTCTAAAGACACTGCCTGTAAGCTTATAGCACCGGCTTATTTTTCATAACCTCATACTACAAGCGTTCAATTATCATTAAATCTCAGCTATCAGCTATCAGCTATCAGCTATCAGCTACCATTTTGAATTTCTCAATCCATTCTGCAGCTTCACTACCGGATATCTTTCTTAAACGGCGATCATTTAGGCTGACAGATTCCAAACCAAACAGTTCACCTATTTTGCTCACATACGATCTATCTTTTACCACATCCTCATACCGAATATTTACAACATTCAAGGAAAACTTCGAGACAAATTGATCTAAAAACGCCTCTTCCCTCCCTATAGATTTTAAAGAATTCCTAATAGCAACCTCATCATAATGCAACTTGGTATTGTCGCGGGACTTAGAAACTTTACCTAACATACCCTCAAGTCCATTTGTTTCATCAGCCGAATGATAGACATCGGTTTGCTGTGCCATTACCCGAGAAACGGCTTGAGCGACCTTATCAGCTCTTCTAACTCTCACAAAAACCGAGCCTTTAAAGTATTCATAAAAACACTCATCTGCATCATCAATATTCAATATACCTGATTTCTTCAAAGCTTTTCCAATAGGTCTTATTTGATTAGACATAATTTTTACAGCTGTTATGTCGTTTTCTGTCTGACCTCTTTCGTCTACCTCTCGAATTAAGCGTTTCAATTCTTGTGAATCGACCTTCTCGCTGGAATCAATCACCTTAATGAAGTATTCAGATGGTCTACCCAGAGCACCAGCCCCTGCAATATCATCACATACCATCGTCGAGCCACTTCTTTGGGTTGATAGAATAACCAATCTTTTCACGTCGCACTCCTTACAAAGCTGAGTAGATCTTTCCACTCATCATAGAATTTATCCAAACTAAAGTTTTTCGCGTGCTTGGCAGCAGATAATCGAGCTTCAGTTAGGTCTGCCGATAGCCATTCATCAATCATCTTAGCGAGCTCATCACTACTATCAACTAATGCTCCAGTCTCGCCCTCTATGATTATTTCGTTCGGTCCATTGCACTCACGAAACCCAATAGCAGGCAATCCATGAGCCATTGCTTCGACCAAAGCTATCCCAAACCCTTCGAACTCAGATGACATCACAAAAAAATCTGCGCTTTTATAGGAAATTTCAATGTTTGGGGATGACCCCAATAGCACAACCAAGTCCTGAATTCCTAGAGATTCCGCTTGGCTCTTCAACTCGGCTTTTAAACTACCTTCACCCAAAATATGTACGCGATACCCCTTATCCCTTAGAGAAGTTTGAGTTTTACCAATTGCCTCTAGAAGTCGGTCAAATCGCTTTTGTTTCTCCAAACGACCAACAGCAAGAATAATTTTCTCTCTCTTATCTATTGATATTTCTTTGGGGATATCGACGCCATTTGGTATGGTAAATACATTTTGGTGCAAATTCCCAGGCAAACTTTCTGTGAATTTATTCAGTAAAAGATGGATGGCATCGACCTTCCCAAACCACTCAGCTCGCTCCTTTTTACCCCACCACAATTCTTCGATTTTCCAAGGATCATTGTGCTCGGACGCAATTATGGCAACGCCTGTATTCTGTGCTGCTTCTATTACAGGCTCAAACAGCCACTCAGAGAGCATCGGAACGAATACATCAATGTCTGAATAACAAAGCGCTGTATTGAGAGCTTTTACCGATTTTTCCAGTTTATGTTCATCGAACAGCGGCACCACTCTAACGCTTTCATAGAGTGGGTAGATCGGCTTTCTACTTGGGTGGGCCTTGCAGAATATGGTTACCTGCCAGCCGTTCTCCACCAGATGATTCGCGAGCTGACCTGCCAGGCGCTCGATTCCGCCTTTGGAGAACATCATGCCGTGCACGTAAAAAGCAACGTGGGGTTGCCTTTCAAGGAAAGAGGATTTCTTTCTGATGGTGTCCAGGTTGTACAAGTCCGAGAGGCTCTTGCCTGGATTTTTGTGCGCAAAGCGCTCCCATTCATGGTCGATTGCTGCGAACGCTTTTTTCAGCATCCGTCGGGATACTGCAAAATTCTCTACCACAAAATCTGTGATGGCGTAGCGCTCGTTAAAGTAAACCTCGGTACCCTCTACCTTGTGAACCTGGGATGCAGAGTGGCGCCGGAAGTAGTTTCGAGTGTTGATATCATAGGCTATTTTTCCGCCTGTTAGACATTCAAGATAAATCAGCCAGTCGCCACACATTTTGAAGTTCTGGGCAGTGCTCAGACTGGCGCCGAAGGATCGCTTTCTGATCAGCAATCCGCTTGCATTCACGAGGGTGCACATGGCTCCAAGTTGCTCGTTGACTTCCTCGAAGCCATCCTTGATATAGCTCTTGTCAAACTTGCCGGGGAACGCCATGTTCAGGTATGGCGACAGCGCGTTTTCCTTCAGGGTACCGTGCTCGTCAATTATTTCTGTTTTCGCCCCGGCAATGTTAACCATCAGGTCGTCGAAATAAGGCAGCAGGGTTTGTATGAAGTTTGGATCACAGGTGTCGTCACCTTCTGCAATCCAGATCACATCCCCTTGAGCCAGGCGAATGCCTTTCTCCCACTGCTTAAAGGGGGAGCCAGAGTTGGCTTCGTTCTCGATGAGGGTTACCCGGCCGTCTAGCTCGTACGGGTGCACTTTAGCCACGGTGTTATCAGTGGAGCAGTCATCCAGCGCGATGATTTCAATGTCTTTTATGGGCTGCGCCAGAATGCTGTCCAGCCGCTCTTCGATGAATTTTTCGTGGTTGTAGAACGGCACGATGACTGAAACAGACGGCTTGTAATCGGTAACTTGCTGAATGGTAGTGTAAATCTTGAGGTTTTGCTGGTCTGTGGTGTAGTTAGCGAACAGTTTTGCCCGCGCATTGTTACCAAGCTCCTGCCGATAGCTGGGGTGCTCCATCAGTTTCTGAAGAGCCTTCGCTGCCAATTGAGAGCTGATTTCCGGTACTGCGATACCGGCATTCTCCTCAATAAACGCTGTGATGCCGGTTGCAGGCTCAAAGCAGACGGTTGGGACACCATGCTGGGCAGATTCCAGAACCACGAGAGGGAACGGATCTTCTCTGGATGACATAAAGAATACGTCAGCCCCAGCTAGTAGTTTGTTCGCGTTATTTCTGTTACCCGCAAATATTATCCAGCCTTTTTCCTCTTCAGTGAGTGATGCTTCCAATATTTCCTTGTCAGGCCCTTGGCCCAGCCACACAAACTCAATCTGCTGGTTGGTTTGCTTTTTCAGCAAGCGGGCGGCTTCCAGGAACAGGTCAGGGCCTTTACGCTCGTAGACCGTCCCACAACCCATGACCACGAAGGCACTCGTGCTCAGCCCCAGTTCTTCTCTTGCCTCGGCCTGAAGTTCGTTGGTGAGGGCTTCCTTTCTTGCAACCGGGTTAATAAACGCGGGTACGGTTGTCAGTGCGCCAATGGCTATTTGGTACTTGGTTTCCAGTGTTGCAGAGGAAGCCGGGGAGGCAGATATCCAATGTTTGGTTCGGCCAAGCAATGCTTCCATCTCCACCGGAAAGGTCGCCAACACCTTTTCCATTTCATGAATATGGGTAACGATATCGCAATCCAGTCGCGCACCTGCTTGTTCTAGATAGTTGAACAGTCTACCCGAGACAACGGTGTTGAGATATGCGAACTCGAAGTTCTCGTTAAGGAATGCTTTCAGGTCGTCGGGCTGGTCGACACCGTCACCGGGCAACACATAGACATCAGCAAATTCAGCGTACTGGTCAGCTACCGGGCCAGGAGCTAGAAGCAAAAGTTTGATTTTACGAGTGGTGTGGTTATAGAACCACCTCACCACTTCAAGCAGCACAATTTCAGAGCCCGCGAGCACACCATCATGCCCCACGAACAATAACGGTTTATGGGCAGAGGTAGTTACTCGCTTGTCATCCTGAATGGGAGAATGACTTCCACGACCTTCCTGACGGCCTGAATCGATGTAATGCCGGAAAGCGGAAATCCCGGCTTGGCGGACATCAGCGTTCAGCCGGTAGTAGAACGAAGGATCAAACCACGGATTGGGCTTTCGGCCCTCTCGTTCGCCGTTTGACCAGTAGTGCTCTTCAGGATTAACGCCTGCTTCGCGCACATCGTCATTTTCTTGCAAGTAGTATTCGGGGTCAAAGTGGTGAGCTGCTTTACTCATCTCCACTGCTGATTTCTCTGGAGCCGCCGCAGGAGTGGTCTTCACCTCTTTTTGAGCGTGCGAATCACCGTTCAGCCGTCTCTGCGCAAGTTCCAGATTAAAGTGGATTGACCTTCCTAATTCCGGGTTGTCCCGGAGTAATTGACGATATGCATCGATCGCCTCCCGATATTGCGCATTTCTGAATTTACTGTTCGCAGCGCTTAGCAGCGTTGCAGGTTTTACCTGAACATTCATCATGGGTTACCAGCTAACAATTCCATGTAATAGCGACGATGAGATAATTAATAATGGGGGTTTCACTTTACGAGTTCACAGAGGTAGCTACCGTAACCCGTCTTTTTGAGGGTCTTTCCCCGCGCCCGGAGTTCTTCGTCAGTTATCCACTTGTTGCGCCAAGCGATTTCTTCCAGGCAAGCCACTTTCAATCCCTGACGGTGCTCAATAGTCTGCACGTAGCTGCTGGCTTCTAACAGGCTGTCGTGGGTACCAGTGTCCAGCCACGCAAAGCCGCGACCGAGTTTCTGAACGTGCAGATCGCCCCTCTCGAGGTACACATTGTTTACGGCGGTGATCTCCAGTTCGCCACGCGCGGACGGTGTTACGTTTTTGGCTATTTCCACAACGTCGTTGTCGTAGAAATACAAGCCTGTGACAGCGTAGGATGATTTTGGTTGCTCGGGCTTTTCTTCGATGCTGATGGCTCTGCCATTTTCGTCAAATTCCACCACACCAAATCGTTCGGGGTCTTTAACCCAGTAGCCGAATACCGTTGCGCCTTTGTCTTTTTGAGCAGCATCCTTTAGCTGCTCACTGAAATGCTGGCCGTGGAAGATGTTGTCGCCCAGTACCAGGCATACGCTATCTTTGCCTATGAACTCTTCGCCGATAGTAAAAGCCTGAGCAAGGCCTTCGGGTTTATGCTGCACCTTGTAGCTGAAGTTCACACCGAACTGCTCGCCTGTACCCAGTAACTTCTCATACTGGGATAGATCCTCCGGGGTGCTAATAATGAGAATATCGCGAATACCAGCCAACATGAGTACGGAGATGGGATAGTACACCATGGGTTTATCATAAATAGGCAGCAGCTGCTTGGAGACTCCCAGAGTAATGGGGTGTAGGCGGGTGCCGGAGCCACCGGCGAGAATTATGCCTTTCATTTTTTTGATACCTTTTTCCATTAATCCACTAATAAACACGAAAAGAAAAGTGACTTACTATTTCTTTGCTTGGTTTTCGTTCATTAGCTCCATGATTAATTCAATTTGCGTTTCGGCTCTTCGCAGCTCTTCGTCCATGAGTTTTTGCCGTTCTTGATTTTCTTGATTTTCCGCCTGCAGCTGGCGATTTCTGATTTTCAATTCACTGATTTCTTTATTTTTGGTTTCGATCAGTTGATTCTTGCCGTAGAGTTCACTTTTTAGCCTTTCAAGTTGCCGAGCAGCGTCTGTAGCATCAGCTTGCAAGGTCGCCTGAGAGACCTGTTGAGCGGGTTGAGAGAAGTTCAAAATCAGGGGGTTGTCCGGTTTCATGCTGTTTTACTCTCTGTTACGGGTTCACCGTGAGGTGTTGAACCTGTCCCGTGCCAAAGGCCTTCAGTGCCGAATGGTCAAGACCTCGTTGGCTCAGTATGCTTAACCATTGGTCGGTGATTTGCTGCTGGGACGGACTATGGATGACGATATCTAGCTGATGCGCTGAAAGATATTGCAATACTGCGGGCAAGGCCGCGCCTGGTTCCGGGCCGGTTTCTGTTGGGTCGATATTCACCACAACCAGGATTCTACCTAGGCGGCTATCCAACAAATGAGCAACCTGCTGCAGGCGAGTACTGCAGTCATAGAAGAGCTGCTCTTTACCGGCGTATTGCGAAGGTACCAGCGGTGCGAATTGCAGGCTTACATAGCTTGCTAGACCCGCATTGGTTAAATTTTCGCCGAGTTCTTTCTGACGATTTCGATTGTGATCGACGCTCAGGATCCGCCTTGGCAAGTCGTCTTCACTGGGCTCTACATAATGGCTCAGCGACCTCTGATTCTCAGTTGTCGAGGAGTGGTCCTTTCCGGCGTTCTTCAAGAGCTGAGCTATGAAATAAGTGGTACTACCACTGCCCAGTTCAATGATCAGGTCGTAGTTTTTGGTATTAAGCTGGCTTGCCAGTTCCAACGCGGCACTTTTAGGTAGCCCGCTGTGAGTGATTGCAGCGGCCCCCGGAGCCACGCGCTGCAAGGCTATGCCGGCTTCAAGTTCCCTTGAAGTGATTTCTGCAGTTTGGCTTACGTGTTGGCCCAACGCATTTGCAGCTTGTTCAAGTTGCAATGTATTCTGGCCGAACAGATATTCCATCCGATCCTGCAGGGTCTTGAGAGTACTTTGAGTATTAGACCGTTCTTCGAGCTGTTCTTCGGTTTCCGCCAACTTCACTTTGAGACTTTCAAGCTCTGCGCTCAGACGCTGACCCGCTTTCCTTTCGTCATGTAGAGTGTCATTGAGCCTGTCTTCAGTACTTTTTCGTGCCTTTTCCAGTTGCTGTAACCGGCTTTGTGTTTCAGCCAGGTACTTCTCTAAGGCTTTGTTTTTTTCGACCTCTGCATGGAACTTTTCGAGTGCGCTTTGAAGCTCGCCTCGCAGCTTATCTACCGTGTTTTGGAGACGGTTGCGCTTGAATGTCAACGTTGGCCAGTCCGGATCTTTGGTATTGGTTCCGCCATACTCAAAGCCATGCTTTGTAAATAAATCCACTATTTCTTGAGCAGGCTTCGCATTCTGATAAACAGGCTTCTCGTGGGCAAGTACAGTAAGTTGGGTAAAAAATTTTAGGAGCCCGGCTTCGGCAAGCGCGTTGAATATATTCTGCTCTTCGCCAGGGCTGTTAATACTCAACTGGTTGTCCTGCTCTAGGTGCGGACAACAGTGACGTACCAGTTCCTCAGGATGCTGGGTTTCAACTTGCCGCTTTGCTTGTAATTTCAAACCCGGAAAAAGCAGCTTCAGGCCTTCCTCCGCCGGATGCAGACTGTTGGCGTCAGGCAGGTTGTATTCGTAAAGAGTGTTACTTTCCGGGTTCGGCGTCACCGCAACGGCGATGGTTTTCGCTGTTTTTTCACCTTTGGCGCCTATGGTAATGATTTCTGTACTAGCCGCGTTCAGAGTGATTATAACTGCCATAGCTTACTTCTCCTCCTGGGGTGATGGGAGGGACTGCTGTACTCTTGAGTTAGGTGCGCGCCCTTCGCCCTGGCCGTGGCTAATGAAGTGAATAAGAGGGTTGATGCCAGACTCCTGAACATCTGGGTTTACCTGGACATACCAATGAGTGTCGAATTCCGGGCTAGGATTTCGCCCCTCATCCGCTCCAAACTTTAGGTAGTGTTCCACCGGAGTTAGCTCGCTTGCTGCCACATCCGGATAGGTTTTCAGATACCAGGCTGCATCGAAGTATTTCGTAGATTCTAGCTGTTCTACTTGCTTTTTAAGCTTACTTTTTTCGTGCGATGTCCGTATGAAGGAGTGGCTGATAGCCCTCATGGGCGTAGTAGCTTTCCACGCAACACTACCTTTGATTCGGTTAAGTTCGTTTTGTAGCCGACTGATCTGGTTGTTGGCGGCGGAAAGAGCCTGCTCTTGTTCCAGGGTTAACCTTTTCAACTGTTTTTCGAGTGAATGCTTATGAATAAACTGTCGCTCGAGCTCTTCTTGCACCTGATGCAAGTGTTCTATCACCAACCGGTTTTCTTCCCGCAGCGCCGATTGTACCTGCTCGCCTTGTTGACCAACATGTTCCAGCTCTTGATTAAGCCTGCGCACCTCATCGTGTGCTTTTCGGTATTTAAATTCCGTTGCTTCCAAGGAGGCACGCAGCTTGTTCACATCTGCGACACGCCGCTCTCGCTCTTCGTCTGATTTGGCTTGGGCTGCTTTTAGAACCTCAAGTTTTTCATCCCTTTGACGAAGATTCGAAACCTCACGGTATACGGAATCTATATCCTGCCCCTGTACCTGCGCGAGCTCTTCTTGAACTCGGTGGAGGTGCTCAATAACCAACTGGTTCTCTTCGCCCAGCGCCGATTGAAGCTGCTGGCTTTGTTGACGAGTCTGTTCCAGTTGTTGCTGAAGCCTCTGCGCCTCATCATCCTTTTGTTGGTATTCTAATTCCTTTGCCTCCAAGGAGGTGCGCAGCTTGTTCACATCTTCGATACGCTGCTTTAGCTCTTCGTCAGCTTTGGCTTGGGCTACTTTAAGAGCCTCAAATTCGCTATCCCTTTGACGAAGTTTCGAAACTTCCCGGTATACAGAATCTATATCCAGCCCTTGCACTTGCGCGAGCTCTTCTTGAACCCGATGGAGTTGTTCAATAACCATCAGATTTTCTTCGCCCAGCCCCGATTGCAGCTGCTGGCTTTGTCGACGGGCCTGTTCAAGCTCTTGCTGAAGCCTCTGCGCCTCATAATCCTTTTGTTGGTAATCTAAGTCCTTTGACTCTAGGGCCGTGCGCAGCTCGTGCATATCTTCGATACACTGCTTCAGCTCGCCCTCAGCTTTGTCGCGGGATACTTTAAGAGCCTCAAATTCGCTATTCCTTTGACGAAGTTTCGAAATATCCCAGAATAGGGAATCTATATCTAGCTCCTGTATCCTCTCGGAGTCCTCACTGTTTACTGGAAGGGTACAAGCCTCCAGTTGAGCAAGAAGCCCGTTTAATTTCCGGTCTTGCTGTACTATATAGGTTGCGATCAGTCGAAAATATGAGTCTGGCTCACTGTCATCGTTTTTGTCTTTGATATCCGGCAATGCAATATTCAGATTCCAATTGCTGGCAATCGCTTCTACGGTTCGCTCCCGATTATTCGCTGCCTGCTGGATATTGACTAAGACAGCACGGTTCCGGTTTTTTTTGTAAAGGGTAAGTAATGCTTGGATATGCCTTTCCCAATCTTGCAATGCTTTAGCCGGTTCCTGCCCCTTTTGCATTGCACACACCAATGCTTTTTCAGGGTAAGTGTAAGCAAGTAAAAGGAATCCCTCCGGGACACCCTGTTGTTCTAAATACCAACTTTCTGGATAAGCATCTTTAACGGGGGCGCAACCTAAGGTTTCTAGCAAGGGAGATATGATTTGCCAGTTGCTGTAGAGGCTTACGCCCAATGTTACCGTCATATTGATGTTGCTCCGAGACTCAATCATTCTTCTAGATATTCACCCAGGGTCAGCTGCAGCTGACTCTGCCAATCAGGCAATTGGACGTTAAGTGCTGTTTCTAGTTTACTCAGGTTTAATCTAGAGTTCAGCGGCCTTTGGGCCGGCGTTGGGTACTCGCTGGTCGGTATAGGATGGGCTTGTTCCGGTCCCACTTTCAATTCTTCGCCTTTTTCTTTCGCCAGTTTGAAGATCGCTTGGGCAAAGCCATGCCAACTGGTTGATCCCTTGGGGGCCAGGTGGTATGTACCGGAGGGTAACGATCGGGCAACTGCATGAGCGGTTACATTAGCAATCAACCTTGCCGGAGTTGGTGCCCCGACCTGATCAGCAACGATATTGAGACCGTTTTTATCCTTAGCCAGACGCAGCATGGTCTTCATGAAGTTGTTACCACGAGCACTGTAGACCCAACTGGTACGAAAAATCAGATGACGGCAACCATTGGCTGTAATGGCTTCGTCGCCCTCCAATTTGGTTTGGCCATAGACGCCCAAAGGGCCTGTTTCAGCATCTTCACTGAATGGCTTATCACCTATGCCCGGATAGACATAATCGGATGAATAATGCACCAGTAAGATGTCATTTGCTTTAGCGTAGGCAGCCAATTGAGAGGGCAATTGGGCATTCAAGCGGCGGGCCTTATCGGGCTCAGATTCAGCTTTATCGACAGCTGTATAGGCAGCGGCGTTGATGATGAGACCCGGATGATGAGTCTGCAGATAATCTTCAACCGCCGTATGGCTGGCCAAATCCAATTTCTGTCGGGTAGGTACTAAAACTTCGCCGAACAGTGCCAGCGAACGCTGCAATTCAAAACCTACCTGGCCATTACCGCCAGTGATCAGGATTTTCATTTGGCGACTCCCAAGCGTTCGCCTTGGTAGCTACCATCCTGCACGCGCTGCCACCATTCCCTGTTATTAAGGTACCATTCGACGGTCTTGCGCATGCCTGTTTCAAAGCTTTCCTGCGGCTTCCAGCCCAGTTCGCGTTCGATCTTGCTCGCGTCGATGGCGTAGCGGACATCGTGGCCGGGACGGTCTTGTACATAGGTGATCAGATCACCGTAGTTTGCGTCAGAGGGAAGGAGTTCTTGCAGAATATCACAAAGAGTGTGGACCACTTCGATGTTCCGCTTTTCGTTGTGGCCACCGATGTTGTATGTGCTACCTATCGCGCCTTTCTGGGCAACTAGAATCAACGCACGAGCGTGGTCTTCAACATACAGCCAGTCACGGATCTGCTTACCGTCACCATAAACCGGAAGAGGTTTACCAGCCAAGGCATTAAGTATCATCAACGGGATGAGTTTTTCAGGAAAATGAAACGGGCCGTAATTATTGCTGCAGTTAGTTACCAATGTCGGTAAGCCAAACGTGCGCTGCCAGGAGCGTACCAAATGGTCCGAACTAGCTTTACTGGCGGAATACGGGCTACTGGGCGCATAGCTCGTCTGCTCTGTAAACAATGGCAGCTCGTCACCCTCAAACTCGTCAGGGTGAGGCAGATCTCCGTAAACTTCGTCAGTGGAAATATGATGGAAACGGAACCATTCGGCTTTTTCAGGAGCTGATTGATTCAGTCCGTTCCAGTACTGGCGGACTGCTTCCAGGAGAATATACGTACCTACGATATTGGTCTGAATAAATTCAGAAGGGCCGTCGATGGAGCGATCCACATGGCTTTCGGCCGCCAAGTGCATAACGATATCAGGCTGATGCTCTGCCAAGACGCGCTGCATAGCGGCAGCATCACCGATATCGGCCTGCACAAACGTGTAACGCGGGTCGCCTGTAACGCTTACCAAAGACTCCAGATTACCGGCATAGGTCAGCTTGTCGACATTAACGACCTTGTGGCTACTATTGTTGATCAGCTCACGCACAACAGCCGACCCGATAAAGCCGGCACCGCCGGTCACAAGAAAGGTTTTTTGACTCATCATGATCCTTGGCCAGTGATTAAGCACGCTACCGCCCGGTCGCGTATTCCTCCAATTTGGAGAGCAACCTCTATCCGCACGTGCTGTAGGGCCGGCATTCCGACCCGGTTTTCAGTTTGTGAAAAAATTAATCTTTGTGATCTTTAACAATCAGCACGAGCATCTGAAAAATCAGCCCCGCCAGCAACGCGATGATCGCAAACACCACTGTGTTATAGAGTCTACGCGGTTCTACTGAGTACTCCGGCAGTGTTGGGCTCTGCAGCACAGATACCTGCTTGAGCTTACGTGCTGCTTCAATACGCGTATTTTCCAACGCCATCAATGCACCCGAGTAGCTTTCCTGAGCAAACTGGGTACGCAATTCAAGTGTCTGGTATTCAGAAGAGACGACGTTCAACGCACCACCCGACTGCTGCGCCATTCGTGCGCGCTCCAGGCTGATTTGCTGAATCAATGCCTTAATTTCAGCTTCCGTACGCTGCACCTCGGACGAGCGCTTGCTCTGATAGCTCAATAAAGCTGTTTTCTTTGCTCTTAAATTCGCCAATTGAGCTTCAAGACTCGCGACTACCGCATTGATGCTTTCAACTGTACCCGTAGGTGAAACTAGGCCATTTTCGTTCTGGTATTCGATAAGTTTCTGGCGTGCGAGATCAAATTGCTCTGCCTGTTTGGCTACCTGTTTTTCTAAAAACTGAACCTGCTCTTCAGCCAAGCGCTGCCCCATAGCGTTCATGTGACGCTCGCCTTCAGTCAGCAGAAAAGAAGACAGTGCATGCGCCATATCCGGATCAAACGCGACTACCTTGATACGTAAAACACCTGCATATGAGTCTAAGTCTACAAAGACACGCTTTAGATAGTATTCGTGCAGCTCCTCAATCGTTACATCTTTACCAGATAACTCTGAGAAGAAATCGATACCGTTCCGCGTATAGTGACCACGTAGGTCCAGCTCTGCGTCGGCTTTACGCAACATATCAACCGACAAAAGGTAATCCCGCAGCAACAGCATGTCACGATCATTACTACCAGCGCCAGTTAGCAAGGACTGGAAGTCCAATGTAGGCGCTGCTATCTGTGGGCTTTCCAACACCACATTGGCCTCTGATACGTAACGATCGCTGGCCCAAAGACCCCAATAGAATGCAACAAGTGCTATCGATAGCAGGCAGGCAAACCAGTAAGGATATTGCTTAATAAGCTTTTTAATGTTGATTTTCATGCAGGTTAATTACCCTTTCCCTTTTTGCCGCTACTATTATGATATGCCTCGATGGCAGCATTAATATCATCAAACCAGATAGCTTTACCCTCATCGAGCCAAATACCGGCTTGACACAAATCTTTTAAAATTCCTTCTGAGTGAGAAACCATAATAATGCTCGCTTTTCCAACACGATCGCGAAAAGCCTTCGTCGCTTTGGCTTTAAACAATCTGTCACCGACAGCCGTTGCCTCATCTGATAAATAGACATCGAAGTCAAACGCAAGCGATAGACCAAAATTTAATCTAGAACGCATACCTGAAGAATATGTTTTAACTGGCTCATCAAAAGCCTTACCTATCTCTGCAAACTCTTCGACTCTGGCGACGATATCCGCAATTCCATCGCGATTTCCGTGAACTCGGGCAACAAACCGTACATTCTGTCGACCAGTCATTGAGCCCTGAAGCCCCCCTGACAGCCCTATGGGCCAAGAGATACGACTATTGGTAACGATACGACCGCGATCAGGGCTATCCATCCCACCAAGCAAGCGCAGTAACGTGGACTTTCCGGCGCCGTTACGGCCAACCAATCCCACGCTAACGTTACTCGGAATCTCAATACTCACATCCTTAAGTACCCAATCACTGCCATGGTGGTTGTGATAGCGTTTGTAAAGGTTCTCTACTTTGATCATTGGCGTTTCAGCCTAGACTCAAAACGAACATGTAGCATCAACCCAAGGGTCATCAATGTTAACGCCCAATACCAGAGATAAAGAAGGCTCGTGCCGTGCACAGGTTGGTACAAAGCAAAAAAAGCGGCTCGCAGCGTCTCCAGACCATGTACTATTGGATTCCACATCACATAGTGCAGCAAATCATGGGGAACGAAGTTCAGGGGGAATACTACGCCCGATATAATCAACAACGGCATAGATATAATTCGTAGGACCCTCGCCACCTCGGGAACTAGCCCGGCAAGCGCGGAAAAAACGAGACCTGCGCCCCCCCCTAGACACCAAAGCGAAAACCAAGCCCATAGGGCCACTAGAGGCTCCGCCGGTAGAAGCCCTATATCCAGCAACACTCCCGCCAAAATAAAGAGACAAAAAATAAATGATTTAAGGAGGCCTTCGAGATAGCACCTAACCATAACCGAATCAATCGGTTTGACCTGGCGATAAGCAAGCAAGCCTTTGTTCGCATCAATGGCACCTATAGGACGCAACATATTTTCGCGAAAAAGGAAAAATCCGAATAGGCCTGTGACTATCCAGGGTATGAACTCAGCCCCCCCAATGTGCTGCACACTCCCCATGGCCACAGTTCGAATTAGTACCATCAGCACGATCATCGCAATCGGCTCAAACAGCATCCAGAACCAGGCCATGCGGTCTGACATGGTACGAGCGAGGGCTTCGCGGATAAACATGGCGTGCCATACCGAGCGGGTGACCTGCCATGGAGTTCTTGTACTAATCACGCATAAACCTCATGCGAAAAAATGTGGCGGGCCAAGCCCGCCGAAAGGGATCAGCTTAACGTCAGCCTATTACAGGTCGAAGGCGACCTTGGCTGCGATAGCGATCTGGTAGACGATCTGGCTGATGCTGGTGGCCAACTGCAAGTTCTTCGTTGGGATAACCGGAAGCACCAGGATTTCATCGCCCGGTTTTAAGCTGACATCACTTGCCTGGCGGAGTTCGCCATTCATCCGTACCACCAGAACATTCTCATCATCTGCATTCTGGCTAAAGCCACCGGAGCTTTCGATGTAGTCCATAGCGGTCAGGCCGGGTTTGTATACCATCGACTGCGGAACCAGGACTTCACCGCTGACCATTACTGAATCGCTGTACTCCGGCAGAGTGATCACATCACCATCCTGAAGACGGATGTTGCTGATCTGGTCGTTATGCGAGACAACAAGACGGCCATTCGGCTCGACCTGTGATGCTTTCGCCACGAAGTTGCTGATCAACTCGGATTCTTTGAGTCGAATCTCAGCCTCTTCCGAAGTTGATGAAGGCGTAGAAAGGTAATTGGTTTCGAGACGATGCAGGCTTTCCTGCAAGGCCTCACGCTGGCGTTCAGCAACCGAAACACGACGCAACGAGATACTGGACGTGTCGGTCAACTGGGGCGGTACCGCAATCGCATCCAGAAACTCCTGCAGGCGGACATCTTTCGGCAGTGCATAGCGGGAAGGGCCATAGAAACTGCCTTCAAGCTGAACAACGATCGTTTCATCACGCTGATCCGAGCTAAACAGCACCTCATCACCACTGCGCAGCGGCTGCTGTGACAGCTCGTTAACAGCTACGTAGATCGAGATAGGCCCGTCATCACGGTTACCGCGCAGCAACACATGCGAAACGTCTGACTTGGTACGCGCCAAGGACAACAACGCGCCGCCGTTCATCTCTTCAGGCAAGAGCTCATAACGGTAGTCACGTTCAACGTCACCGGTTACCACGACAGACGGGCCACGTTCAGAAATAACGATGGTGTCGCCGTCCTGGAACTGAGGCAGCGGCAATTTGCCGTCAAGCAGGAAGTCATAGAGGTCCGCGGAAGCGATAATTTCGTTATTACGCTTAACGCTGATTTTACGATAGCTGCCCAAACGACTATCGATGCCACCGGCCTGATCAATGAAATACAGCAGAGAATCTGTGGGCGTACCCGCATAGCGGCCCGGATGTTCGACGTAGCCAGTAACAAACACAGCTACCGGCTGAACTCCCTGAAGGTTGGTGTAAACCTCAACCCCCTCGGGGTAAACAGACTTAATGGCTGAGGTAACCTTGGAGTTCAACTCACCGTTGGTGCTGCCCTGCACCTTGATCGGTCCAATACCCGGCACAAAGATATTACCCTGTGCATCGACGGGCATAATTCGCTCTATCTCAACCGCGCCCCATACCCTCAGTGTGACCTGATCTCCAGGCACAAGACGATAGTCGGAGTTCAGTCCATCAGCACGAATTCCGCTAAAACCACCGTTAAACAGATGACTGCCGAAGGGAAGAACCAAATCCATATCATCTTCAGAAAGAGCATCCAAAGACCCCTTCCCGAAGCGCGCTGTACGCCAATCGGTACGCGACTGCTGTTCATCAATGGTCTGGGGTATAGGAGCGGCGCGATCTACCCCCGACAAAATCCCACTATTGTCGATATCCATCGCCTGAGCCTGACTCGCCAGGACCAATCCACCAAGCCCCAGCAGGAACGGACGGAATAATGCTTTGATCTGTTTCATGCGCAAATACCAGCTTTATTGGGCGTTAAGCAGCTGGGTGACCGGACGTACCGAGACCCATTGGCTATCTTGTTTACAGGCGATGGCGATTTTTGTCGTCTGGGCGGCAGGAATTACCTGCAAGCGCAGGCAATCACGCCCTGAACCGGCGTAATACTGGCTCTGCACGATCACATCGGCATGACTGCCCCAAGGGGTGTGATCAAAATATGCGGATGCCTGCTCAGCGGAGTTATTGAAAAACTGCTGTAGTTCAGGTGATAAGGTGTTGGCGACTGTCGCCTGCGACTGCCATTGGCTACCGGAGGAAACGGGGGACGTTTGGGCACAACCGGCGAGAGCGCCGACACAGACCAAAGTCGCTAAAAACCGTGATGTGGTCGTAAAGAAAGGGGTCTGCATACCACAGATAACTCCATTTATATCCGCCCGCAAAGACATCTCAAATCCTTTGAGGGCGGCATATTAACGTTTTCAGTAAGCGCTGGCCAGCCGGCCAGCGCCACTAGAGCGGTTGGACGTCGTCATTAAGCCACTAGTCCACGAGGCGTTCATGATGCTGCTCCCAATTCGAGAAGAGCATCAAGTGTAAAATCGATCTGTTCCTCAGTGTGCTCACTACATACAAAGAAACGCAGGCGCGCACTTTTTTCAGGCACCGCGGGGTACAGGATGGGTTGAACGTTCACACCCTGTTTCAGCAGCTCAACTGATTGACGCGTCGCGACCAGAGAGCTCCCACTGATAACCGGCACCACCGCCCGGCCTATACTTTCACCCACATCAAAACCCGCAGCTCTTGCCTGGTTTGCTAGATATTCAGAATTCTTCTGCAGCGCCTGCACGCGCTGAGGCTCAGCCTGCATGATCCGCAGCGACTCAATCGCTGCACCTGCAACACTGGCAGGCATGCCAACACTGTACAGGAATCCAGGCGCGAAATGGCGCAGCATATCGATCAGCGGCTGACAGCCTGCGATATAGCCGCCGCAGCCAGACAGATTCTTGCTCAGTGTCCCCATCCAGATATCGACGCGGGTCGGATCGATACCCACATGCTCATGACTACCGAGCCCCTTCTCTCCAAGAACCCCAAGCGCATGAGCCTCATCAACCATCAACCAGCACTCATGGGACTCTTTCAGCTCAACCAGGCCCGAGAGGTCAGGCGTATCACCGTCCATACTGTAAAGGCCTTCGACAACGATCAACACCCGTTCGAACTGATGACGATTTTGCTGCAGAAGTTTTTCAAGATGATTAAGGTCGTTATGACGGAATGCCATACGCCTTGCGCCGGACAACTGGGCCCCAACGAGGCTGCTGTTGTGGATATATTCATCATGCAGAACAAGGTCACGACTACCCATCAGGTAACCGATCACCGAAACATTGGTCGCATGGCCACTGACAAACGCCAGGGAATCATCGGCCTTATAAACCTGCGCCAATGCCTGCTCCAACTCTCGATGAATAGGACGCTCGCCCGACACCATCCGGCTGGCTGAAACCGAAGTACCGTATTTCGCTGCAGCATTCTGCGCTGCTGCTATCACACGCGGATCGCCGGACAAGCCCAGGTAGTTGTAGCTGGCGAAGTTGATACACTCGCGGCCGTCAATAATGGCGGTGGCACCGGAACAGCCCTCATGGACCCGAAAGAAGGGATCTTCAACACCCAGCTTCTGAGCCCCCTCTCGCATAATATTCAGCTGTTGCCAGCCGGGGTGCTGCCGAAAGTCTGTACGCCGGTTAGGCGCAGCCTCACCGGTTACCAACGTTCCAGCAGAAGCCTTGCGGTCATTGCGTTTCAGTTTGCGCTGAACAGATTGTTCTATCAGACGCTGCTTCATCGATTGCGCGACTTTCAACTACCTTTTACCTCGTTTTCACTCACGCCGTGCTGAGCAGCAATCTGGGCATGTGTTACATCATCACTGTCGTCGTGCTCACCGCTGATACGCTCCTGCAGCTTAACGGAAAGCTTCGCAATGGTCGGAGACTCACTGATCGCCATTGCCGGCAGCTGCACACCGAAGCGATCCTCTATCGCGGTGATCAGCTCGACGCCCATCAGCGAGTCAAAGCCCAAGTCATAGACCGACTGCTCCGGATCGATCTGATCCGCGGATAGCATCAGGATCTGCCCCAGGCTCTGTTTCAGCTCCTCAGCAATCCTGACCAGCTGTTCCTCTGGCTCCAAACTCAGTAGTTCTGCCAACAGGTCCCCACCCTTGTCACTGCTATCACTGCCGTCATGACTGCGAGCAATCAGCTGGTAACGTGCAGCATTCGCCTTGGGAAGGAAGCGCGCCAGTGCCGACCAGTCAAACTCCATTACACCCAGCAGCGACTGGTTCTGCAATAGCATCTGTTCCAATACTGCTAAAGCACGGGCCGTGGTCAGAGCATCGCCACCCATGCGAGACTGCAGTGCCTGCTTAATCTGGGTATTGCGGGCCAGGTAGCCGGCATCATCAATCGCTCCCCAGCGCACACAGGTTGCGGCCAGTCCCTGAGCTTTGCGCAGATGAGTTAGCGCTTCAAGTGCCAGGTTCGCGGCTACGTAGTTAGCCTGACCAGGGTTACCAAACAGAGTCGTTGCCGAAGAGAACATCAGGAAGAGCTCTATCGGCTTATCCACCGTCAGCTCATGCAGGTACTGGGCACCGTAAGCCTTGGCCCCCAAAACCTGCGAGATCTGCTCGTCGGTCATGTTTTCTACCAGGCCATCGGCAAAAACGGTGGCGGCATGCACCACACCGGCAAGAGACGGCTGCTGTTGCTCGATAAGCTCCAGCGTTTCTTGCAGGCGAGCCTTATCGGATACATCACAGGCATAAGCCTGAACGTCAATGCCCTGAGCAGATAGCTCCGCGACAATCTCAGCCTCGCCCCCTTCAGCCTTACCTCGGCGACTCACCAGAGCCAGGTGGCGTACACCCTTTTCAACCAGCCACTGAGCCGTACGCAGGCCGAAACCACCGAGGCCGCCGGTGACCAGGAAGGTTCTATCGCCCGACAGATTCAGGCTCTCATGTTGCTGCAGCGGCGGCTGCGAAGCGTCGGGGAGCTGCGGGTAGTTAACCACGACCTTGCCGATCTGCTTCGCCTGCTGCATATAGCGGAACGCATCGACCACATTAGATGCGGCAAACGCCGTATACGGCAGCGGGTAAAGTTCACCCTCTTCAAACAGGGCCATCATCTCCCGAAACAGCATCCGGGTCAGCGTCGGATGCACCTTCATCAACTGATCGGAATCGATGCCGAAATAGCTGATGTTATTGCGGAACGGACGCAGGCCTATTGCCGTGTTCTCATAGAAATCACGCTTGCCCAGCTCCAGGAAACGACCGAAGGGGCGCAGCACTCGCAGGTTCTGATTAACTGCTTCACCCGCCAGGGAGTTGAGCACCACATCCACGCCCTGCTCGTCGGTGTCAGCAAGAATCTCTTCGGCAAAGGTGTGACTGCGCGAATCATAAATCGCGTCGATGCCCAGCAGGCGCACCACATCACGCTTGCTGGCAGAGCCGACTGTGGCGAAGATTTCCGCTCCCATCAGGCGGCCGATCTGAATCGCGGCAAGACCTACACCACCGGCGGCGCCATGAATCAGCAGTCGTTCACCGGGCTGCAGCCGCGCCAGATGCTTGAGCGCGTAGTACACGGTGAAGAAGGTGGTCGGAATTGTCGCTGCCGCTTCAAAGCTGATATCGGCAGGAAGATGCGCTAGGGTCTCTGCGCCGGTCACCATCTGAGTGCTAAAGCTGGCGGAACCAAAGCCAACCACCTTGTCACCAGGACGGAAATCGGTGACGCCGGCGCCCACCGATGTAACGACACCGGCAAACTCGAGCCCCATGGCTGGACCAGAGAAACCGTTCTCGATCGCCTCATCGGCCAACAGGCCGAGCGCGTACATCACATCGCGGAAGTTGAGTCCGGTAGCCTTGACCTCAACGGCAACCTCCTCATCCCCTGGAAGCGCCAGTTCACGAGGCTTCCAACGCAGATTCTTCAACTGTCCAGGCTGATCGAAGCCAAGAGTAAAGCTCTGGCTCAGTTCGACACTGTCCTCTCGCTCGGCCGGTTTAGCGTGCATCAAACGCGGCACGTATCGCTCACCGGCAGCGACGAGGTATTGCTCATCCTCATCAACCGAACAGTTCAAAGCCTGCTCAAAGGCAGCCGAATCAACCTTCGCGGGATCAGCTGGCAGATCGATCAACTGCAGAGGCAACGCCGTTTCATTCATCAAGGTGCGAACAAAGCCCCAGACAGCGGTCTGGCTGATAACCTGTTCGCTCTGCGGAAGCGTCTGCGGAGTTAGCTGAGCCGCACCCACGCCGGCCGTAATGACTGTCAGACGAATCGCTTCATCCTTGGCATCAAGCGATTTAACCAGGTCACGGATCTGTGCACAGCGCTTTGTCGTCTGCTCTGGCGAGCCTTCGGACCAGGCCCCTGCCAACAGAACAACCTGCGTCGCTTGTGACAAATCTACCTCTTCGGAAAGCTGACCCAGCAGATCATCGGAACTGGAAAATGCCTGCGCCCGTCCACAGTGGGATAGCAGCCTGTCACTCAATACCTGAGCGGCCTGATCGGTCAACACCAGCAACCGTCCCGGCTCACCTGAATCATCGACCTCCGCGTCCAGCGGCTGCGCCGCCGCCAGCAGGAAGGCACTACCCGGCTGCTCGGAATCTTCCAGCTGCTGCGCGATTTCGTAGCCAAGGCCGGAGAGCAAGCGGATCCAATGAGCGACGCCCGGCTGCAGACTACCCTCCTGCTCCAGCAGATCAGGTGCTGCACTTGAAAGCTGCTCCAGCCAGAACGCCTGCGGCAGCCCCATCAGCATCACCTGCGCACCCGGCCGGAGCTTCGTGCGCAGCTGCTGCAGCAACTGACGCACCTCGGACGGACGCATAAAGTCCAGGTGGATGATGACCAGGTCCAGCAAGCCCAGCTCAGCGGGCAAAGTCTGTTTATCCCAGTGCAGCGCCTGCAGCTGTTCAGGATTATGTAGCTGGGCACGCGCCTCTGTAACGGCTGCCGACGAACTGCTCAGGAAGCATAGATCTGCATTAAAGCCTTTGATCTGCGCTGCCAGCGACGGTGTCAGGATCATCTCTCCCGCACACACTTCCGCCATAGCCAAGCGCTGGCCCGGCTGCAGATCCTGTAGCTGCGCGTGTAACCGTTCAGCCAGCAGCCCCCGGAATACGGCTTCTCGGGCCGGTTCATAACGCGCGCGGTAGATCTCACCCCAGGCTCGCTCGGTTAATTCCGGCAATGAGCCGGTCTGGTGCAACCATTCAGACAGGTGCAAACCAAAACGGCCTGCCGCATGCACAGGCACAAAAGCTTCGGGATATTCACGCAGAAGCAGCTCCCAAAGGCCGGCCAGATCCACTTCCGGCGGTTCAGGAACGATCAGATCGCCGGCTTCGTTTTCAGCCAGCATTCCCTGTTTGATGGCCATTTCTGCCCAGCGCTTCTGCTGGTCGCCCAGCTGAGCCAGACGCACAGGTTTCTCGCTGACCCCATGTTCGAGGCCCGCCAGCACCAGGGTATCCAGCAGCGGCTCAACTTCGGTGATCATCCGGTCTTCGGATTGATCGGCAAAAAATGGCTCTAACGCCTGTAATAAACCGGTGTGGTTCAACGCAGAGGGTATCTTTGGTAGCGGCAGCGGCAGCAACGGCATCTCCAGTTTGGAAATAGCCAGTGACTGCTGTTTACGCAGCGGCACGGCCTTGAAACGGACGCCGGTCAGTACGGCAACCGCTTCGCCCTCAGCACCGAAGAGTTCAACTTCGGCCAGCAGCGAATGTGGCGATCGACGCACCAGCCGCACCCGAACCAGCGCGGGAATGACGCCTATATTCACCCGGCTAAATTGCAGGCGTTCGATCTGCACCGGCACATAACCGAAGCCGCCCCGGTTTTTTTCCTGGGCCAGTAACGGGATAAACAGCTGGAAAGCCGTATCCAGGATGCCCGGGTGCAACAGCAGGCCATCATGAGTCTGCTTGATCTCTTCAGTAGGCTGGTAACGGCCGATAACGGTGTCGCCGTCGACCCAGCCTTCGCTGACACCCTGGAACGCAGGGCCGTAGTCCAGGCCGATATGAGCGGCCGCGGACAGGTGCTGCTCACGATTAAAGTCCGCTGCCCGTTCCGGTATCCCTGGTCCCTGACGATCCAGGAGACGGCCAGCGCTACCGGCAAACCAACGTGCCTTAACGTGATTCTGCCACTCGCCTTCATGAGCATATGGGCGTGCCTTGATACACAGCTTGCCGCTCACTTCTTCGAGGCTGGTGCTCACTACCTTGGTCGTGCCCGTCTCCAGCAGCATCGGAGCCTGGATCTCGAGGCCTTCGATATCGATCCAATCCGCGTCGGATTCATGCTCCAGCAGATGCTGTTCGACCGCCGCCAGTGCGAGTTCCGCATAACCGGCACCCGGGAATACGACACCATCGCCCACCAAATGATCCGCCAGCCAGGGCTGGCGTCCGGTATCCAGCTGCGACTCCCAGACTCCGGGTTGATGCGGCAAGGTGTAGCCAAGCAGCGGGTGCTGATAGTGACGTGACAGCAAACGCAAAGACTCAGCGCTGTCCGACTTCCAGTAAGGCTGTTTCTGCCAGGGGTAATCGGGCAGCGCGACGGCTTTGCCCTGTACCGGGAACCAGGCGCTTTCATCGAGTTTCGCGCCGCTCAGAATCAACTCAGCCAGAGCTCTTTCAAGCTCCGCTGCGCTATCCTGACCACGAGACAGGGTTGCAACCACCTGCCCCTGCAGGTCTTCGGCCCGCAGGCATTCATTGAGGTAAGTGCGCAGTACGGGATGTGCACCAATTTCAATGAATGTCCGCTGACCCTTTTCGAGGCAATTCGATATCGCCTTTTCAAACAGCACCGGCTGGCGGATATTGCGCCACCAGTACTCAGCATCCAGAGATTTACCGCCCAGTTCCTCGCCAGTCACCGTGGAGATAAACGGAATTTCGCTGTCGCCCGGCTGCAATCCGGCCAACGCCTCTTTCAGGCCCGCTTCGATCGGATCCATACAGGGGCTGTGGAATGCGTAATTCAGACTCAAGCGCTTGAAGCGAACGCTCTGCTCCCTTAAACGGGTTTCGATCAGCTCGAGTTGAGCGGGCTCACCGGCCAGCGTAGACCCCTTCGCACTGTTGACGCCGGCAACGGCAACGCGCTCACATTCAAGCTCATCGATCAGCGTATTAAGGCTCTGCTCGTCCAGCGCGACGGCGGTCATTTCACCGCTGCCAGCGGTCTTGCCCTGATAGTGGCTGCGAATACAGATGACGCGAGCGGCCTGCTCCAGCGTCAGCGCGCCCGAGGCCCAGGCTGCTGCCACTTCACCGACGCTGTGGCCGGTCACTGCTACGGGCTTGATGCCCTGATCGCGCAGGTAACGGGTCACCGCAACCTGAAGCGCGAACAGCGCCGGCTGCGCCAGCTCGGTCAGATCATAGCAGTCAGCTTCCTGAGGCTCTCCGAGCAGTTTTTCTACGTCGCATATATCAGAGTACTGCTTGATCAGCGCGTTAACTTCCGCGACGGTCTCGCGGACCTGGCTCGACTGTTCAAGCAACTGCAGGCCCATACCGGCCCACTGACAGCCGTTTCCGGAGTAGACCCAAACGCTGCCCTGCTCCTGCAGCTGCCTGCGTCCGCTGAATACACCCGAACTCTCTTCGCCCTTCGCGAAGGCTCTCAGCGCGCCAGCGGCTTGCCCCTTATCCCGAGCCCATACCAGCAACGCCTGCTCATGCTGTTCGCGGCGGTAGCGTGCGCTCCAGCACAGATCGTAAAGACTGGCGGCATGAGCGGAATCGAGCTGATCGGCGGTGCGCTCAGCCATCACTTTCAGCGCATCCGCGTTACGAGCGGTAAGAATCAGCGGCAGATCCCGGCCTGGCTCATGATCCGCTTCACTGATTTCAGATGCCTCCGGCGGGCTTTGCAAAATCACGTGAGCATTGGCACCGCCAAAACCGAAGGAGTTAACGCCAATGGTTAACTGGCCGGTTTTAGGCAGTTCCAGAGTTTCGGTGACGGCTTCTATGTTCCACTCATCGAAACGGATATTTGGGTTCGGCTTGCGTAAACCGATGGTCGCCGGCACCTGACGGTTATGAATCGACAGCAGCGCCTTGGCAAGACCCGCCACGCCGGATGCCGTTTCCAGATGCCCAAGGTTACTTTTGACGGAACCTATTTTCAGCGGCTTAGTTCGCTGACGGGCCAAGGCCTCACTGATAGCGCGCGTCTCTATGGGGTCTCCCACAGAAGTGCCCGTACCATGAGCCTCGACATAATCGATCTGATCCGGCTCCAGCCCTGCACGTTCACAGGCCTTGCGCATCAGCGCAATCTGCGCATCCGGGTTGGGGACAGTAATCCCTGTTTTATAGCCATCGGTATTGACCGCGGTTGCCGCGACGACGGCAATAATCGGATCACCATCGGCAACCGCCTTCTCATAATTCTTAAGCAGGAATACACCGCCGCCCTCGGAACGGACGTAACCGTTGCCCTCCTCGTCCCAGACTTTGCAACGACCGTCCGGCGAGAGCATGGTCGCCTTCGAGAAGATCATAAAACCGAACGGGTGCAGATGCAGACTGATTCCACCTGCCAAAGCCAGATCACTTTCACCACTGAGGATCGACTGGCACGCCTGGTGAAAAGCCACCATGGACGATGAGCAGGCCGTATCCATGGAGACACTGGGGCCCTTCAGGTCAAACAGGTATGAAATTCGGTTGGAGGCGATGCTTGACGCGGTACCTGTACCGGTATTGGCATCAATCGCGCTGAAGTCATCAGCGAAGCGGTAGGCGTAATCAACGGAAGCGATACCCATAAAAACACCGGTATTGCTGCCGCGCAGGGTGGAAGGCGCAATACAGGCGCGCTCCATCGCCTCCCAGCTCATCTCCAGCAGCAGGCGCTGCTGAGGATCCATATGAGTTACTTCACGCGGAGACAGACCAAAAAAAGCCGCGTCAAAACCGCTCACATCCCCCAGGGATCCCGCCGCAAAGGTATAACTACTGCCCGGGTGTTTTTTGTCTGGATGCTTCCATGCGTCCTTACTCCAGCGACTCTCATGGACTTCTGTCACCAGGTCACGTTTTTCGAGCAGGGCTTTCCAGAGTGTTTCCGTGTTGTCGCAGCTAGGCAAACGCAGTGAGCAACCGATAACAGCAATTCGCTTGTCCATCTATGTGTACAGTCCCGAGTCAAACTTCTTCGCAGTGTAACGCCGCATAGTAGCAAATATACATACACCGTGTTTATAGGCGGCGCTGCTCTTTTATAATTTCCAGCCAACGGCACGCCAGATGATCTGCCGCGAGCCGCTCAGCAGCCGGTTTTACTTTGTCATCAGCATGGGATTGATCTGTAGACCACACCACCCAAGGCGTAGCCGGATCCGGTTCGCCGAAGCAACGATACACATCCGCCATGATAGGTACATGGTCACCATACCAGCACAAGGAGCCGCCTCGCTCGGAGCTTGCGACCGCTGCGGTTAACTGTGCGACCATTTCGTCGGCGTGCCTGAGATGGCCCAGGTAGACCGTCAGATCATCGACAGGCCCTTCAGGCGGACGTTTGTAGACCGCGGTTTCCAGCCCAGGTTCAGGCTGTTCGAGATGCAGAGGACCATGATTCTCCATGGTGATCACAAACACAAACAGCGGCCTGGCAGCTTCGTCTAACAGCTCAGAGACCTTACGCGTAACGGCAAGGTCTCCGGTGTATTGCCCGCAACGATCCACCGGCTCAAAAGCAGTGATATCGATAAAATCATCAAAGCCCAGTACCGGCAGCACCCGGTCGCGCTGATAGAAGTGCGCCATATAAGGGTGAACGCAAACAGTCCTGTAGCCCTGCGCCCTGAGGTGCGTAGCCAACGATGACACCGGAGTTTTCACCAGGCGGCGATAGGGGTTGTAACGGAAGATTCCCAGAGCATCTTCCGAGAGCCCGGTCAGAACCGAAGCCTCGGTACGCACCGTATTAGCGCCCCAGGCTGGAACCGACAGCGCCCCACTGACAATCGCCCTGGAGCTACATTGATCCCAGTTTTCGAGCACAGAAGACGCCACAAAAGGATACGAGTTACGGGGATCGAAAAAAGACTCGCTTTGCACCAGCACCAGGTTTGGCAGACTACTACCCTGCTCAAAAACCGGAAATTCAGCCGCAGGCTCAGGAAGTTTTTTACCACGCGCCAGCCAGTATTCAGCCAGGTGAGAATGCAGCAGGGAAATTAGCCCCGTCGACTGCATATCCTCGACAGGCAGCAGCGTCAGCCGTGGCCTGATCAACCAGGCTGCGCCTGCAGCGATGAAGGAGATCACCAAAGCCGACGGAGCAAGCTGCCACCATTCCAGCACCCCATGGAAAGCGGGCTCCAGCCAGAAGAACAACCCGATCGCCAGAGCTCCGGCAGCCAGAAGCAGCAGCGTTTTTATGACGCCGAAAAACGGGATATAGAGCCGGGGATGGCGTATAGCGTCGGTAAAATACTCGAAATCCTGGAGAATAAAGGGCTCTCGCAGCGAGGTGAACTTGGCGTGGTTAACCGCAATCAGCACGCCATGCAGAATCACGACCAGGCTGACCGAAAAATAAAGCCTCTGACTCAACAGGCAAGCGGCCCCAAACCAGGCCAGCCACCAGGCCAGACCACTCAGTATTGAATAAAGACCGGGAAGTTTTGGCCGCCCACCCAAGGGATTCACCAGGGAGCCCATCAGCAGCGAAATAAGCAGACCTGCAGTTACAACTATCAGCATCACGTTTTAGCCACCGAACCCCATCAGCCGCACAATCCGGTGCGACAGCCCAGCGGGTAACACCGCCAGCCACCAGGTGCCCCAATTCAGTGGAAAGGGAAAGCTGATCCGTGCGCGACCGCGCGCCACCCTGGAACGGATATAGCGCGCGGCTCGTTCCGGCCGCCACAGGAAAGGTTTGGGGCCAGGCATAGCGTCACACATCGCCGAACTCACATAACCCGGCATAACCACGGTGACTGTTACTCCACTGCCACTGAGCCAGCCTCGCAGCCCCTCGCCATAGGCTTTAACCGCAGCCTTGCTGGCACTGTATGCCGGTGTCACCGGCAAACCAAACCAGGCCGCCAGAGAGCTCAATAACACTAGTTGCCCTCGCCCCTGCTGCTTCATGGACTTCGCCAGCCTGTGGGCCAGATAAAATGTTGCCCGCACATTAAGCTCAAGCAACTGCTCTGTCTCTTCCCAGCTTTCACCAGAAAGCTCAGGCCCCGTATTGATATTCATGCCGGCATTAGCAAACACCAGATCCGGCGTTCCAGCCTCGAGTACTCCATCCACCCAGCGCACCAGTGCCTGGCGGTCACAAAGATCAAGCACGGACTCCGTCACCCTTGCTCCAGCGCTACGACATGTATCGGCGACCAGCCTCAGCTGCTCGGCGTTTCTCCCTTGAAGCCGCAAGTGCACGCCTGCCTGAGCATATTCAGAGGCCAAAGCGGCCCCAATGGAACCCGTTGCTCCCGTAATCAAAATCTCTGTCATAACGGGCAGGCTCTCAGTAAACGCTCAAGCGGCTGATTGTCCGCGCAGAGTACCTTGGCGGAGTTCTCCACGGCCATTTCAATCCCGTCATAGCAATAGAAGCCGCCGTTAATTTGCGTCGCATGAACCACTACCTTGCGGAATGCCTCGAAGAGCTCGGTATCAGCAGGCCCAGCATCACGCCAGAAGCTGTCTAAGCCGTTCTGCCACGTCAGGCCCGGCAGGTTATAGATAGGGTCGCTCAAGCAGAGTGTCGGACAGCCGTGCCCCAAAGCAACCATACCGGCGGTGCTGTTAACAGTCACAGTACCAGCGGCCGACTTGATCGCTTTTTCCAGATTCCCGGTCTCTATGTATTCAACCCGGTTTTCCAGCTCAAACCGCTTAACCAGCAGCGCTATCTGACCCGGATAATCCACAAGCCCCATATCCAGAGGATGGTTTTTGATCAACAGGCGAGATTTACCCGGGGCGTTCCTCGCGAATGACTCAAGGATATATTCCATCGCCTGCAGCATATTGTCGAAACGGGAGTGATCACGGATCTGCGCGTCGGTATTCAACTGCAGCGGCAAAAGATAGAAAGGAACCTCGTCGGCCTCCCGGCAGAGACGATCGATCACAGCAGCATCTCGCTTGCGCCAGAAAGGCAGCCGCATAAAACGCAAGATGTAACCCGCATACTCCACCGGAGCGGTAATTGGAGAATGGGTCTGATAGCGCGGGTTTAGTACCAGATTCAACATGCCTGCAACGTGATAAATCACGTCGTAGCCAGAACGCTTGCGAAATGCCGAATGAAACCTTTTCGGCTTTTGCTCGGGCTGATCACGCAAATAGACTGCAGCGGCACGAAACCAATCCGGATCCCTCGGCAGCAGTGAATGGCCATTCACGCCTTCACGCTCGAGCGTAACCCAGAAAGGGCGAAAATACCCTTCCTCGAACACATGGGTTCGAATGCCAAAGCGCTCGGCTTTCTCCACCGCAGCACGATGCACCGGCCGGCGGTCGCCGAACAGAATTTGATCAGTTATTCCCCAGCGCTTCCAAAGCGATTCGATAAATGCGGGCAACTGCTCAAGAGAGCCACGAAAATGCGCCCTGTCGCCGCGCGGTATCCAGTAGGCCAGATCTCCGGCGTTGAAGTTGACCTTGTAGACCTTATGGCCACAAGCCCGCAGAGCATCCGCCAGGCGAGCAAAAAATGGCGATGCCACACCCTGCAACATCAAAAATGAACGCGTCTTTACTGCCAAGTTGGTTCCGATCCCTGAAAGATGCCCGAGTGTACTTAAAACCGCAGCGCATCCTAGCACGTTGGCGGTTCGATATGGAGACGCCAAGCCCCGCCCCGCGCGGCCGAAGGCCATTCACGGCCACTATAAAAACTCAGTGAGGCCTTACAGCGACACTATCTATCTAGAAATATAAAAAGGCCCCGAAGGGCCTTTGATGGAGGGCAAACCTGACACGCCTGGGCGTTACTTGATGTGGTCCGGGCCGAACTCGGGATAGGCGTGCATACCGCACTCATGCACATCCATCCCTTCCGCTTCTTCCTGCTCGCTGACACGCAGCCCCATGATCGCCTTGATGATCAGCAGCACGACGAAGCTGGCGATAAACATCCAGGCGAAGGTAGCAACAGTACCGATCAACTGCCCCATGAAGGTGGCGTCCGGGTTGCTGATCAGCACCGCAAAGATCCCCCAGATACCGGCAGAACCATGCACGGAGATCGCGCCAACAGGGTCATCCAGTTTCAGCTTATCGAGCATCAGTACCGAGAAGACAACCACAACACCGCCCACTGCGCCGATCAGGCTCGCCACACCGGCGGAAGGCGCCAACGGCTCCGCAGTGATAGCCACCAGGCCAGCAAGAGCACCGTTGATGGTCATGGTCAGATCGGTTTTACCGAACAGGAAACGAGCAACCAGTGCAGCGACCACCATACCCGCTGCCGCTGCAGCGTTGGTGTTCACAAAGATCTTCGCGACAGCGTTAGCTTCTTCAACGTTGGCAATTTTCAGTTCAGAACCGCCGTTAAAGCCGAACCAGCCCATCCAGAGGATAAACATACCCAGGGTGGCCATCGGCAGGTTGGCGCCCGGGATCGCACGCACTTCACCATTAGGTCCAAAGCGGCCTTTTCGCGGACCTACCAGGATGACAGCGGCCAGTGCGGCGGCGGCACCCGCCATATGAACAACCACGGAGCCGGCAAAATCCTGGAAACCGAGCTGATCAAGGAAACCGCCACCCCACTTCCAGTAACCTTCTACCGGATAGATAACCGCGACCATAAACACCGCGAAAATAAGGAAGGGCCAGAGCTTCATACGCTCCGCTACCGCGCCGGAAACGATCGACATGGTCGCAGCGGCGAACACCGCCTGGAAGATAAAGTCAGCCATGGCCGAGTAGTAAGGTGCCCCTTCACCACCGGCGACCACATCCTCAGCACTGTTATCGGCGCCAAGCAGGAAGTCGATACCAGGAATGACTGAGCTCACCGGGTTAGCCGGGTACATGACGTTGTAGCCAACGAGCAGATAAACGATACAGGCGATGCCGTACAAGAGCGCGTTCTTGTTCAGGATCTCCACGGTATTCTTGGCGCGTACCAGCCCAGACTCCAGCATGGCAAAGCCCGCCGCCATCCACATCACCAGTGCCGTACACATCAAAAAGTAGAAGGTGTCCAGGGCGTACCCCAGCTCAATCACCATGTTTTCCATCTATCTGTTCTCCGCTGTGCTTTAGAACTGCCGGCGCACCGTCATGGCGAACCGAAAATTACCACAAAGATATTTAATTTCCTTAAAGGAATAAGCAATCAGCGGACCAACTTTGAATAAACACATGATTACAGGCAAAAAAACAGGATCTGGGGCCACATTTCGGGAGAAACGGCATCCAAAACGGTGCAGCAATAATCAGGGGTTACCAGAAGGGTGCAGAAAATAGCCCGGCGAACAGCCGGGCTAAGAGACAATGATGAAGAGAAGCCTTAACTTGGCAACAGGAGACTTGTTTAGATCTTGAAGGCGCCGACGACGCTGCCCAACCCATAAGCCTGAGATTTCAGCCCCGAACACTCGTCGCGCATCGCCTGAACCTGATCGGAAGCACGATCAGATACATCGCTGATCGCGACCATATGTTTGTTAATGTCGTTGGCTACAGCAGACTGCTGCTCCGTGGCTGCCGCCACCTGTTCGGCCATCAGGCGTATATTAGCCATGGACTCGGTTACCTGAGACAGGGCCGAGCCTGCCGCGTCGGCTGACTCAACCGCCACCAGAGACTGATCATAACCCTGGCGAATCGCGTCGTTGGCCGCCTGTGCATTGGTCCTGAGTTTATCGATGATTGCCTGAATTCTCGCCGTGGAATCCTGGGTCTGTTGCGCCAGGTTGCGCACCTCATCGGCTACCACGGAGAACCCTCGCCCAGCCTCTCCGGCCCGGGCGGCTTCTATCGCCGCATTCAGCGCCAGCAGATTGGTCCGTTCGGAAATACTGGAAATAACATCAAGCACCTCGCCGATCGATTCGCTGTCTTCATTAAGCTGCCCCACCACCTCAGTGCCCTGCTTCACGTGGTTGGCCACATCACGAATCCGCTGGATCACCTGATCAACCTGACCACGCCCGGTCTTCGCCAGATCATCCACCTGGCTGGCCGAACCCGAAGTCGAAGCCACACTGTTGGAGACCTCCTCCAGGCTGTAGGCCATCTCCTGCACCGCCGAGACCACCGAGTCGATCTCCCGTTTCTGCGCATCAACGCCCTCGGCCATCAACTCGGCACTGCTCGATGTCTGCTCGGAAGCTCGTGAAACCTCGGCACTGGCACCTGCCGTCTTGCGCACCAGATCCTGAATCAACGCGACAAAGGCATTGAAATTCTGCGCCAGCTTGCCGATCTCATCCTCCCTGTCGAGAGAGATGCGGGCGGTCAGATCACCATCGCCATTGGCAATCTCATCCATACGGCCAGAGATAAAGTTCAGCGGGGCGATGATCCGCCTGAGCAGCAGCACACCAACAACCAGCAGGAGCAGCGCCATGGCCGATCCCGCGACCAGCATCAGGTTACGCGCATTGTTAGCGATCTCAGCGGATGCGGCATCTTCCTGTACGCGCACGGTTTCAGCGAGACCTTTTAACAGATCCAGTTGATTAAGTACCTGCAGCATCATCTGCTCCAGCTGCAGCTCCACATTCGAGAGTGCAAACTGGTAGCGCAGCTGAGCAACCTTCGCCGTAAACAGCCCCTGCTCACTGTCGGTGAGCAGCGAGCGCATCTGCTGATATTCCCCTCTCAGCGCCTCCGCCTTCTGCTGCAGGCCCGGCGCTTCATGCAAAAGCCCATCAAGACGTTCCAGATTATCCAGCAGCGCCTGATCCAGCGGTTCGAACTGTTCTGCTTTCAATACCTGTAACCGCTGCAGATCCTCAACCAGCAGCAACCGGCGGGACAGGGCGGTCAGCTTTACCATGTCGAAGCGGATCTGCTCACTCACCGTCAGCGCCGTGCGGACATTACCGAACACAATCTCCTGAAAACCGCTGCGCAGCTCTCCCAACGCTTCGCTGTCGGTATCCTTGAGACTACGCACACTGCGCAGAAAGCGCCGGCTTTCACGGGTAACAAGATGCCCCAGCTCATTAGACAGGTCCGCGATCAAACCAATGCTCTGATCGGTCTGCGCATCAATTTCCGCAATCAGTTCCGGCATCTGCTCTTTCAGCAGCAGGATTTGCCGCGACTGATCGTAGAACTGGCCACTGGTGTCAGCGAACTGCTCAAACCGGGTACCCAGCTCCTTCAGCCCCTGTTCCAGCTCAACCTGTTTATCCTCCGGCAATCCGAAATCAGCAATTGTCTGCTCACTCAGCGCCAGCGCCTCATCAAACCCGCTGCGATCCGCCTCTCGTCCGATCGAATCAAGCTCATCGACTGTTGCCGATGCGGAGACCCTGCTGTTGTGCCCAAGCACCGTGTTGACTGCCTGGCTGATCGTACCGCTCTGAGACTCAAACAGCGCCAGCTGACTGAGCGCCGACTGGTTAGTGTTCAACGTGCTGATACTCGTGAAAGCGATGACGCCAAACAGAACCAGCGCCAGCAGGTTAACGGCGAGCCCTGCGATCAACGACTGCTTGATACTGATGTTCAATTTCATCCGGATACAACCTTCTTTTATCCAACTTCCAGGGTGCTTATCGATCCACGCCTCTTCGGAGCCACAGCAAACGAAGTAACCTCTTACAGCGTCGGCTAAGAAAGCCACCCACAACAGCCTGTTATTTTGTAGTCATATGTATACAGTTAATCGAAGCATCATCCGTGCCATTTATGGACACCCGCAACAGATGTTTCTCCACAGTCGCTCTTCCTTAATCCGTGCCAGGACGAACCAACAATTCCCAGACCTGCCCTAAAACTGCGCGCTATCAGGCTTCGAGCGCCCTCAACAGGCGCCTAAAGCTTTACGCACGGCACCAGCTACGGCATATTGTTGCCCCCCGCCCACAGTTAAGAAGCCCAACCGCTTCCCGTGGACCCCAAGACAAAAGAAGATCGAAAAGGACGCCCCGATGCTGAAAAGACGCACCCTGCTGGCAGCCGCCGCTTCCTGCCTGCTGCTGAGCCCGCTTGCGCACGCCGAATACAAGGCCGAATACACCGTTTCCACCGTACTTCCCGCCGCCTTCCCTTGGGGCCAGGCTGCCGAGAAGTGGGTTGAGCTGGTCAATGAGCGCTCTGAAGGGCGCATCAACATGAAGATCTACAGCAACTCCCAGCTGGTCTCCGGTGACCAGACCAAAGAGTTCTCCGCCATGCGCTCAGGCCTGATCGATATGGCCGTGGGTTCCACCATCAACTGGTCACCGCAGGTGCCGGAACTCAACCTGTTCTCCCTGCCGTTCCTGATGCCGGACTACGAAGCGATCGATGCGATCACCCAGAGTGAAACCGGTGACAAGATCTTCAGCGCCATTGAAAAGCGTGGCGTGACGCCGCTGGCCTGGGGCGAAAACGGCTTCCGTGAGCTGTCCAACTCCAAGATCGCTATCGACCAGCCGGAAGACCTCAAGGGCCTGAAGATCCGCGTGGTCGGGTCTCCGCTGTTCCAGGACACCTTCTCTACGCTGGGCGCCAACCCGACCCAGATGAGCTGGGCTGATGCAAAACCTGCGCTGACCACCGGCGCCGTTGACGGCCAGGAAAACCCGGTTGCCGTGTTCGACGTGGCGCGTATTGACCAGGTTGGCCAGACCTACCTGACCCGCTGGCACTACATGGCTGATCCGCTGGTATTCGGCGTCAGCACCCGCGTATGGCGCACCTTCTCGCCGGAAGATCAGGCCCTGCTGAAGCAGGCCGCTATCGATGCCGGCAAGTGGGAAATCGAAAAGTCCCGCGGTGAAGTGGCAGAGACTCTGGAGAAGATCCGCGAGCGCGGCGTTGAGGTGATCGACCTGACACCGGAACAGCACGCAGCCTTTGTCGAAGCGACCCAGCCGGTCTATGAAAACTGGGCTCCGAAGATCGGTGAAGATCTGGTCAAGGAAGCGCAGGAAGCGGTGGCTAACCGCAACAACTAATAGCTGACAACACTTTTAAACTGATCCCTGCCCGCCCGTTTTAACGCGGCGGGCATTTTCCTTTCTGGAGTTTACATGTCATCCAGACCGCCAAAGGCCCGACCGGAACGTTTCCTGGCCGCGCTGGCACTGACTGTCATTTGTATTATCAGCCTCGGTAACGTGGTGGTACGTTACGCCACCGATGCCTCTTTTGCCTTTACCGAGGAGTTCTCCGTATTCCTGCTGGTGATCGTCACCTTTGCCGGCGCCGCGGCTGCCGCCAGGGATAACCAGCACATCCGTATCGAACTGATCGAGCACCATGTACCGCGCTCACTGCTGCCGGTGCTATACCTGCTGCAGTGGGCCGCCGGCATCGCCGTGCTCGGCGCCGCCACCTGGTACGGCTACACCTTCGCCATGGAAGAGTACGAGTGGGAATCGCTCTCCCCGGGGCTTGGCCTGCCGAACTGGATCTACGTGGCCTGGCTGCCGATCCTGACGCTGGCGATCATGATCCGCTCGACTCAAAGCCTGATCGACCGACTGAAAGGCCGTTCACCCGATAGCGGAGAGCACCATGACGCCTGATATTCTGATGATTGGCGGCTTCCTGCTCGCCCTGCTCCTCGGTGCGCCGGTGGCGATCTCCCTCGGCATCGGTGGCATGATCGGCATCCTCTCCGGCCTGTCGCCGGATATGCTCGCCACCCTGGGCACCAACACCTACAACAGCGTGGCCAAATACCCGCTGATCGCGATCCCGCTGTTTATCCTCACCGGCCTGATCTTCGAATACGCCGGCGTCGCCGCCAGCCTGGTGCGCTTTGCCCAGGCGCTGATCGGTCCGCGCCACGGCGGCCTGGCCGTGGTCGTCGTACTGGTCTGCCTGATCATGGGCGGCATGAGCGGTTCCGGCCCTGCCGACGCAGCCGCGGTGGCGATGGTGATGCTGCCGAGTATGAAACGTGCCGGTTATCCACAGCCGTTCTCGGCCTCGTTGATCGCCGCATCCTCATCCACGGCGATCCTGATTCCGCCGTCCATTGCGCTGATCCTCTACTCCATCGTGGTACCGGGCGTGGATCTGCGCGCGCTGTTTGCCGCCGGCCTGATCCCTGGCGTTCTCGCTGGTCTGTCGCTGCTGCTGCCGGCCTGGCTGCTGGCCCGCCGCTACGGCTGGGAAGATCCGGAAACTACCGAGCGCCCGCCGCTGGGTGAAAGCTTCAAACAGGCACTCCCGGCCCTGTTTGCGCCAGTACTGATCCTGGGCGGTCTGCGCTCCGGTCTGTTTACGCCCACGGAAGCAGCGGTTGTTGCCGTAGCCTACGGCGTGATCGTCGGTACGCTGATCTACCGCAAGCTAACCCTGAAGGACCTCTGGCGCCTGATGGGCGAAGCGGGAATCACCTCCGGCATCGTCATGTTCATCATCGCCCTGGCCGGCATCTTCGCCTGGGCCGGCACCACGCTCGGCACCTTCCGCCATCTGGCTGAGGCGATGCTTTCCCTATCGGAAAACGGTTGGGTTCTGCTGGGGCTGGTGATGCTACTGGTTCTGCTGGCAGGCATGCTACTGGATGCGATCTCGATCTACCTGATCCTGATCCCGATCCTGCTGCCGCTGATGCAACACTTCGGTTGGAACCCGGTCTGGTTCGGTATCCTGCTGGCGATGAACATCGCCATCGGCCAGTTTACGCCGCCGGTGGCGGTGAACCTGATGGTAACTACGCGGATTGCGGGTATCAGGCTGGAACAGACCCTGGGCTGGACACTGATCTTTGTCGCGTCGATGTTCGCCAGCCTGCTGCTGGTGATGCTGGTACCTGGGCTTGCGCTCTGGCTGCCGGAGAAGCTTGGATATGTGGTGGGGGCCTGGTAAGGCTTTTCTGCCAAAAGGTTCTGCCAGAATCTGCTTAAACGAAAACGGCCAATCCCAAAAGGACTGGCCGTTTTTATTTACCACTCATAAGCCATTACCTACGAGGGTGGTCAACGTCTTTTCAGGGCTATGCCTGTCTCGAACCCTATTGTTAAACAAGGCTCGATGTCGCATAACTGCCTGAGCGCATCAATCTACCCCCTTCGGCGCAGCCGAGCATCGCAGGCTGAAAGAGAAACAAGGGAAAGGCTGTTTGAGGCGAAGCCGACTTATTCTGAAAAAGTAAGCCTTTCCCGCTCTTTCAGACGAGAAGCACAGGGAAGTCGGCATAGCCGACCAAGCCTTAGGGGCGGTTTGGGATTGCAAAGGGGCTTGTCCGCACAAGCCCCTTTGCTCGCCAGCAGGCGAAACCGGACTTGAAAAGCGCACGGTTATCGATTTTCACACTGAAGTGTGATCATGCAGGGAGCGACTAAGCACTCCCCACCTGATCTACCAATCAGCCATTCAAGATCTTAAGGATAGAATCCACACTATCCTTGGCATCGCCGAACAACATCCGGGTGTTGTCCTTGTAGAACAGCGGGTTATCCACACCGGCGTAACCGGTGCTCATGCCGCGCTTGAGGACGATGGTCGTCTTGCCTTTCCAGGGCTCCAGTACCGGCATGCCGGCGATTGGGCTATCCGGAACTTCCTGGGCGGCCGGGTTGACGATGTCGTTGGCGCCGATGACCACGGAGACGTCCACATCCGGGAAGTCTTCGTTGATCTCGTCCATTTCGTAGACGATGTCATAAGGCACCTTGGCTTCCGCTAACAGGACGTTCATATGGCCCGGCATACGACCCGCGACCGGGTGGATACCGAAGCGTACATTGACGCCCTTGTCGCGCAGCTTCTTGCTGATCTCGAACACGGTGTGCTGAGCCTGGGCCACGGCCATGCCGTAACCGGGCAGGATCATCACTTCCTTGGCGCTCACCAGCATATCGGCAGCTTCGTCGGCCTCGATCGGCTTGATATCTTCTTCGCTGCCTGCGGCACCTGCCGACTCTGAACCGCCACTGCTCTTGTTGCCAAAGCCACCGAGAATGACGTTGAGGAACTTGCGGTTCATCGCTTTACACATGATGTAACTGAGGATCGCACCGCTCGAACCTACCAGCGCACCGACCACGATCAGCAGGTCGTTGCCAAGCATAAAGCCCATGGCGGCGGCCGCCCAACCGGAGTAGCTGTTAAGCATGGAAACCACCACCGGCATATCCGCACCGCCGATAGCAACTACCATGTGTACACCGAAGATCAGCGCGATGATGGTCATCGCTACGAGCCAGATGAATCCTCCGTCCGGCGATGCGGCCACGTACTCCACACCAAACCAGATCGCCAGCACGCCTAAACCTAAGTTGAACAGGTGACGCCCCGGCAGCTGCAGCGGCTTGCCGCTGATCTTGGCAGCGAGCTTCAGATAGGCACAAACCGAACCGGAGAAGGTCAGCGCACCGATCAGAATACCGATATAGGTTTCCGATGCGTGAATGGCCTGCTCCACACTGTTGAGGCTAACACCATGATCCAGTGCGTTGGCCCAGCCGACAAAGACGGCCGCCAGACCGACCAGACTGTGCAGAATCGCCACCAGTTCCGGCATCTGGGTCATCTCAACCCGTTTGGCCAGAATCCAGCCGATGATGCCGCCGACAACGATACCGCCAATCAGGAACACCTGGTTCTCTGTAACCAGTCCAACGATGGTAACCAGCACCGCAAGGCCCATGCCCAGCATGCCGTAGAAGTTGCCGCGACGAGCGGTTTCCTGGTGGCTCAAGCCGCCCAGCGCCATGATGAACAGGGCGCTGGAGGCGATGTATGAAACTGTGATGATGCCTGAGTTCATGAGTCAGCCCCTTATTTCCTGAACATCCGCAGCATGCGCTGGGTGACGGCAAAGCCGCCGACGATGTTGATACTGGTGATAAACACCGCCAGCGTCGCCAGAATCACCACCAGCGGACTGTCGCTGGATATCTGTATCAGAGCGCCGATAACGATGATGCTACTGATGGCGTTGGTCACACTCATCAGCGGCGTATGCAGGGAGTGAGACACACCCCAGATCACCATGTAACCGATAAAGCAGGAGAGCACGAACACGGTCAGGTGCCCGAGGAACTCAGGCGGCGCCACAGAGCCAAGACCAAACAGGGCAAGGCCTGACAGTGCCAGCGGCACCAGGAACGCCAGCGGATGCGCTTTTTTCGGCTCCGCCTTTTCCAGCTCCGCCTTGGACTTGATGCCGACATCTTCCTTAGGCGCCAGCGAAATGCGCGGTGCGGGTGGCGGCCAGGTGACCTCGCCCTCTTTCACCACGGTGGCGCCACGGATCACTTCGTCTTCCATGTTAACGACGATCTCGCCGTTCTTCTCCGGGCAGAGATCGGTCAGCAGGTGACGCAGGTTGGTGGCGTAAAGCTGGCTCGCCTGGGCCGCCAGACGGCTCGGCAGGTTGGTGTAACCGATCAGGGTCACGCCGTGCTTAACCACGACCTTGTTGGCTTCGGTCAGCTTGCAGTTACCACCCGCTTCCGCCGCCAGGTCAACAATTACGCTGCCCGGTTTCATGTTGGCTACCATGCGCTCGGTAATCAGCTCCGGCGCCGGCTTACCCGGAATCAGCGCGGTGGTGATGATGATATCGACCTCAGCCGCCTGGGCCGCGAACAGATCCATCTCCGCCTTGATAAACTCGGGGCTCATGGTTTTGGCGTAACCACCGTCTCCTGAGCCATCCTCATCGTCGAAATCGAGCATGAGGAATTCGGCATCCATACTCTCGACCTGCTCTTTAACCTCAGGACGGGTATCGAAGGCACGCACGATGGCGCCCATGCTTTTCGCGGCACCAATCGCCGCAAGACCGGCCACACCGGCACCGATCACCAGCACCTTGGCCGGCGGTACTTTACCTGCGGCAGTAATCTGCCCGGTAAAGAAGCGACCGAAGTGCTGCGCCGCTTCCACCACCGCACGGTAACCGGCGATGTTGGCCATGGAGCTCAGCGCGTCCATCTTCTGGGCGCGGGAGATACGCGGCACGGAGTCCACCGCCAGCGCGGTCACGCCGTGATTCGAGAGATCCTGCAGCAACTCCTGGTTCATGGCCGGGTACATGAAGCTGATCAGGGTCTGCCCCTTGCCCAGCAGCTCAACGCCGTAAAAGCCAAGCTCCGGATGCTCCTTGGGCGGGCGCACCTTCATGATGATGTCTGAGGTTTTCCACAGCTCGCGAGGGTCTTCGACAATCTCGACACCGACAGCACGATACTGTTCGTCATCGAAGTTGGCTGCAGCACCGGCCTGGGTCTCAATGGCAAGAGAAAAACCCAGCTTGTGCAGCTGAGTGGCGACTTCAGGCGTTAACGCTACGCGGCGTTCGCCCTCTTCCACCTCTCTGGGGATGCCTATTTTCATTATTCTAGCTCTCCTGTTTATCTAAACGGGGGATATCATCGATAAACAAAACGATGTCGTTAAAGGATTAAGTTAAGGATCCAGTTAAAGGAAGCTGTGAGCAGGTCAGTGACGTTACCGAAACGTTATAGCCTGATGCCTGGCTCCCCTTTCATAAATTGAACTTTCAACCCGTATTTCTCATACCTGTTGCTATACCCGTCATGGTCACCATCAACGCAAAATCGACAGCCTCGCCGGGTTTATTTCTGTCTCTCAACAGCAGCTCTGCCTGCAGATAATGGAGCGGGTCGATGTAGGTTTTTCGGACGTCAAACGACTCACGAACTGCTCGCTTATCCTGTAGTAAAACCTCACATTTTCTTAACCGCTTAATCAGGTTCTGGCACTGTCGCAGCCGTTCTATAAGGCGCTCACCCAGATCACTGAATTGCGGATCAACCAGTCGCTGCTGATAATAATGAGCAATTCCAGGGTCCGCTTTAGCCAAAACCATCTCCAACATGTCTACATACGACTTAAAGAAGGGCCAATCGCTTAACATCTGCTCTAAATCCCGCTGATGACCCGAACTCATCGCCTCATCTATCGCTTTATCACTACCCAGCCAGGCAGGCAGATTTAACCGGATCTGAGTCCAGGCGAAGATCCAGGGGATCGCCCTGAGGCTTTCGACGCCGCCATCCACCTTGCGTTTGGAGGGCCGACTGCCCAGTGGCAGCTTGGCCAACTCTTTCTCCGGCGTGATCTGACGGAAATAGGACACGAAGTCTGGCTCTTCCCAGACAAACTGGCGATAGAGTCCGTGCGCCGTCTCCGCCATTTCATCCATCAGCCGACGCCATTCGGGTTTCGGCTCCGGCGCGGGCACCAAACTCGCCTCCAGCACCGAGCTGGCATACAGCTCCAGGCTGCGCACGGCGATATCGCTCATACCGAACTTATAGCGGATCATCTCGCCCTGTTCGGTTACGCGCAGGCGGCCATCCACCGAACCCGGAGGCTGAGCGAGGATGGCGCGGTGACTGGGGCCGCCGCCGCGACCGACGGTGCCGCCACGACCGTGAAACAGCGTCAATGTAAAACCGTTATCACGGCAGAGACGGGTCAACGCCTCCTGGGCACGGTACTGGCCCCAGGCCGCTGCCAGCGCGCCAGCATCCTTGGAGGAGTCGGAGTAGCCGATCATCACCTCCTGGTGGTTCTGGGTGTAATGGCGGTACCAGCCGATATCGAACAGCTGGGCCATGCAAGGCTCAGCGTTATTAAGGTCGGCCAGGGTTTCGAACAGCGGTACGATGCGCATGGGGAAGGCGACGCCGCACTCCTGCAGCAATAGCGCCACCGCCAGCACATCCGAGGGCGCCGACGCCATGGAGATCACGTAACTGCCGAGCGCCTCCGGGCTCTGCCGCGCGATCACCTCACAGGTGTCGATCACCTCCCGCGTCTCGGCACTGGGCTGCCACTCTTTCGGTAACAGCGGCCGCTTGCTGTTCAGCTCCCGCATCAGGAAGGCCTGCTTGTCCTCCTCGCTCCAATCGCGGTAGCTGCCGAGGCCGTAATAACGGGTCACCTCATCCAGCGCATCGGCGTGGCGCTCGGAGCTCTGGCGGATATCGAGACGCACCAGGCCCAGCCCGAAACAGGCAAGACGACGCAGGGTGTCGCGCAGCAGACTGTCCGCCAGATCCGCCATACCGCAGGCGCGCAGCGAACGGTCGCAGAGCAGCAGCGGCTCACGCAGCTCGGCATTGAGCCGGTAAACATCCACCGGCTCGCGCCAGCCCAGCTTCAGGCACTCTTCGGTCCAGCTGCGGGTGTTCTCCAGCCGGGTGCGCACACCACGCAGCAGCTTGCGGTAAGGCTCATCGCACTCGCCGACCTCGGCCCAGAGTTCATCACTGGCGCGAGTCATGGAGAGCTGCTGCAACAGCTGGCCGATATCCTTGAGGAACAGATCCGCCGCCATCCAGCGCGACAGCCAGAGTACTTCAGCGGTAACCGCCGCGGTGACATTGGGATTGCCGTCACGATCGCCGCCCATCCAGGAGGCAAAGCTGATCGGCGATGCATCGATCGGCAGGCGCTGATCCGATACCCGCTCCAGTTCGCGGTCGAAGTTGCGTAGAAAGCGGGGCACCGCCTCCCAGAGGGAGTTTTCGATCACCGCAAAGCCCCACTTCGCCTCATCCACCGGCGTGGGCCTGTTGCTGCGGATTTCCGGCGTGTGCCAGGCTTCGCTGACCAGCTGGCGCAGGCGCTCTTTCTGGTTAATGGCGGTAGGGCTCGACGGATGCAGTCCTTCCATGGATTCGAGGCAGCGCGCCATGCTGTCGTACTTCTGGATAAAGGTGCGTCGGTTGACCTCGGTGGGATGTGCGGTCAGCACCAGCTCGATCTTCAGGTCCGCCGCTTTCTCTACCAGCTTGGAGGCTGAGATATCCTGCTGCAGTATGGCGTCGAACACCCGGTTCAGCGCATAGGGGTCAGGCTCATCGGTCTCCGGATTGCGGTAACAGCGCACCCGGTCGACCTCTTCAGCCAGGTTGGAGAGGCTGAGAAACTGGCTGAACGCCCGCGCCACCGGCACCAGTTGTTCATCGTCTATATGTTCGATCAGATTGAGAAGCGGCCTTCCCCACTGGCTGTCACCGGAGTTCTTGGAACTCTCCCGGATACTCTCAATTTTCTGAAAAACCGCTTCCCCCTGATCGTTTCTGATCGCTTCACCCAGAAACTGACCAAGAAGGTTGATGTTCTTACGTAGAGGCTCGGCAAGGTTATCCATGGGTACATCTCTACTGTTTATTATTGTGTTGGTTATGCAGGGCGACCCGGCCGCAGGCTTCGCCTCCAGGCTTTGACGCTGGACATGTAGACTGGATACAGACCGGCAAAAGGACCGCCACGGCCAGCTATCAGCTGCAAATAAAGGGAAGAAAAGGGATAACAATCAAAGCGCTGGGCGGAGGTCTCTCAAACATCACTATCAAAACAGCGATATCAAAACAGCTATATCAAAAATAGCTCGGGCCCCCACCCAGCAGGCATCGATCAGACAACGCTCTGATGGCGCTCGATGCAGGTTTTAAGTACTTCGTCAGGATCCTTTTTCCACCAGTTCTCGGCAGAAAAGATCTCGACCTCGCACTTGCCGTTAAAGCCCGCCTCTTCGACCCAGCCACGGATCTTCTTCAGATCGATAACGCCGTCACCCATCATGCCGCGATCCAGCAGCAGATCCTGGGTCGGTACCATCCAGTCACAGACGTGATAGCCAAACAGCTTGCCGCTGCGGCCGGCACGCATGATCTGCTCGCGTAGCTCCGGATCCCACCAGACGTGGTAAACATCCACAGCAACACCGACCCCCTCACCCAGGCGATCGCACATGTCGAGCGCCTGCTTGAGGGTGTTCACACAGGCGCGGTCCGCGGCGTACATCGGGTGCAAGGGTTCGATCGCCAGCGGCATATTGCAGCTCAGCGCGTACTCCTGGATCGAATGCATGCCGTCGAGCACCTGCTCGCGGGCGCCTTCCAGGTCACGGGAGCCCTCCGGCAAACCGCCGACTACCAGCACCAGGCTGCGAGAGCCCAGCGCCACCGCTTCATCGATGGCGCGGCAGTTATCATCGATCGCCGCCTGACGACCGCGGGCATCCGCCGCCGGGAACATACCGCCACGACAGAGCGCAGACACGGTCAGTCCCGCATCGCGAATCAGTTTGGCGGACTTTTCCAGGCCGCAATCGGCTACCTGATCGCGCCAGGGGCTGATATCGACAATCCCGTGACGGGCGCAGCCATCGATAATCTGCTCAAGGTTCCAGCGCTGACGCACGGTCGCGGTATTGAGTGAGAGGTTTTCCATATCATTGGAGAAGTCGCGCATCGTTTATCCCTCCACACCGTAGGTCGCCAGCACGTTGCGCATGCGCGCCACGGCCAGATCCGGGTTGGTCAGCAGGCCGGCCTGATCGGCCAGACGGAAGAGTTCACTCAGGTGCTGCACGGACCGGGTGCTCTGCTGCCCGCCGATCATGCTGAAATGGTTCTGGTGACCGTTCAGGTAGGCCATGAACACCACGCCGGTCTTATAGAAGCGGGTCGGCGCCTGGAAGATATGGCGCGACAGCGGCACGGTGGGCGTCAGGATATCGTGGTAAGTCGCCAGGTCGCCTTTACCCAGCGCCTGCAGCGCAGAGCTGGCCGCTGGTGCGATGGCATCGAAGATTCCCAGCAGCGCGTGGGAGTGGCCCTGCTCATCGCCTTCGATCAGCTCGGCGTAGTTGAAGTCGTCACCGGTGTACATCAGCACGCCCTCGGGCAGGCGGCGACGCATCGCAATCTCTTTATCCTTGTCCAGCAGAGAGATCTTGATGCCATCCACCTTGTCGGCGTGCTCTTCGATGATCCCCAGGCAGACATCCATCGCCGCTTCATGATCATCCTTGCCCCAGTAACCGTTCAGCGCCGGGTCGAACATTTCGCCTAGCCAGTGCAGCACCACCGGCTCTTTCGCCTGGGACAGAATGCGGCCATACACCCTGGCATAGTCTTCCGGTGAGCGGGCGCAGGCCGCCAGTGCACGGCTGGCCATAATGATCAGTTTGCCACCCAGGCCTTCGATATATTCCATCTGGGTTTCATAAGCGCGGATCACGTCATCAACGCTGACATCAGGCCCGGGCTGCAGATGATCGGTACCGCAGCCGCAGGCGACCAGAGCGCCGGGGAAATCGCTGGCGGCATCCAGAGAGCGACGGATCAGCTCCTTGGCACCTTCCCAATCGAGCCCCATGCCGCGCTGCGCGGTATCCATCGCCTCGGCGACGCCCAGGCCCAGTTTCCAGAGGTACTGGCGGTAAGCGATGGTGGCATCCCAGTCCACGGCCGCTTCCAGCCAGGGAGAACAGTCACGCAGCGGGTCGGCAACGACATGGGCTGCAGAGTATGCGATGCGGGGCAAGGGAGCGTCGATCTGCTGGGCAAACTCACGCTGTGCGCTTAACCGGTAGCGCTCGGTGCCGCCGGCAGCGACGGGCAGAATCAATTCAGACATAAGGATCACTCTGTTTTTATTTGCAGAAACCGGGCATCCCCTGACGCAGACAAACGCTGGGTCGCGGTGCTGATGCACCGGCTCCCGATACCGATCCCGGTAATAAGGGAGCCCGGTTTGGGTGAGAAAAAGCGGCATGAATGCAGCCGGGGGAAGGAGCAGCAGGTGAAGGCGTTCATCGGGGGGTGCGAGGCGTATGCTCACCCCACCTGCTTCCGACTGCAGTGCCGAATTAAACCTCGAGTACCGGCACGTCGAGCCAGCGACGCTCTTCCCAGCTTTTCAGACCCAGCTCGGCCAGCTGAACACCGCGGGCACCGGCCAGCAGGTCGTACTCCCAGGGGCCGCCTTCGAGCACGTGGCGGATGTAGTCTTCCCACTGCACCTTGAAGCCGTTGTCGTAGTGCATGTTGTCCGGCACTTCGACCCAGTCGTTCATGAAGTCCATGGTCTGCGGCTCATCCGGGTTCCAGACCGGTTTCGGGGTGTTGACCCGGCTCTGGGTACGGCAGGTATGCAGGCCGGCTACGGCGGAACCGAGAGTGCCGTCTACATGAAAGGTCACCAGGTCATCGCGACGGACACGGGTGCACCAGGAGCTGTTGATCTGGGCGATGATGCCGCCTTCCAGTTCGAAGGTTGCGTACGCTGCATCATCGGCTGTGGCTTCATAGGGCTGGCCCTTCTCATCCCAACGCTTGGGAATATGAGTCGCGCCCAGGCAGCTTACCGCCTTAACCGGTGCAATGACGTTATCGAGCACGTAGCGCCAGTGGCAGAGCATATCCAGGATCATGCCGCCACCATCCTGCTTGCGGTAGTTCCAGCTAGGACGCTGCGCCGCCTGCCAGTCCCCCTCGAAGACCCAGTAACCGAACTCGGCACGCACCGACAGGATTTCACCGAAGAAACCGTTGTCACGCAGTGCCTTCAACTTCATCAGACCCGGCAGGGACAGCTTGTCATGTACGACGCCGTTACAAACGCCTTTCTCTTTGGCATAGCGGGCCAGTTCAAGGGCGACTTCAAGCTTTTCCGCCGTCGGCTTTTCACAGTACACCGCTTTACCGGCATCCATCGCCTTTTTCAGCAGGCCCGCACGTAGCTGGGTTGAAGCCGCATCGAAGAAGATCTTGTCATCCGGATTGGCAAGGGCGGCATCCAGATCGGTGGTCCAGCGCTCTACACCGTGCTTCTTCGCCAGGCGTTCGATCTTATCGGCATCGCGGCCGACGATGATGATATCCGGCACGGCGCGATCGCCATTGGAGAGAACGACACCACCCTGGTCACGGATCGCCAGCACCGAGCGGATCAGATGCTGATTCATACCCATGCGACCAGTGACACCGTGCATGATGATTCCAAGTCTTACGTCAGCCATTGTGCTACCTCTTGTTTTTGTTTTCGCCCGTGGCCGGGCAGATCAACTTGTTCAATCCAAAGGGGCTGAGCGTTCAGCCGGCCTGCCAACCTGTCCCGTGGCAATGTGCCCTTCAGATCTATGCCTATCCGGCCAAAAGATATGTAACCGTATAGATACTTACAAATCCTAGTAGTGGCTTTTTTCGAAGTCAACACATATGTAACCAAATAGTTATTTATGGTTTATTTTTCAGCACTACAGCAATCTGATTTATTTTTAAATTATTGTTTTTATTATTTTTTAATTTGGATTAATGGAGGATTTCCGTTTAGTAAACGCTGGTAAAAGACTGGGGATTCGGATCAAATAACGAACAATTGACAAGAAAAATTACCGCTGCTAGCCTCAGGTAACCATAAAGTTACAAATAAGTATAAGAACGATGAAACTTTCACTGACCCCAAAGACTCACCGGTGGCTGAGCAGCTACTGCCACCCGGGCAATACCAGGCTACGCAATTCACCTGCGTGCAATGACTTGCATGGCCAGGCAGGCGACCGCTTCAACGCAGCTCGGGTCGACGGCACGTTCTTATCCTTCCTTCAGCTTTTCCAAAGACACTCCAGGCATTGGCTAACCGCTACCAGGCGAGGCTGAACCTCTGGAGCCCCAAAAGCAGTAATCAAAGTTAAAAGAAAAATAAGACTGGAGATTATGATGCGACCGATAAAAACCACGCTTAAAAGCTGTCTTATCGCAACAACCCTGGTTAGCACTTGCGCGTTTGCTCAAGGATGGACACCAGAAAAACCGATCAACATTATCGTGCCCTGGGGTGCTGGCGGCTCAACCGACCAGGTTACCCGCATCACCGCACCCCTGCTGGAAAAAGGGCTGGGCCAGAACATCGTCGTGGTCAACCAGCCGGGCGCCTCGGGCGCTATAGGTACCCGGGAAACCCTGCTGGCGAAAAAGGACGGTTACACGTGGACCGCCAACGCGATTGCCAATAACGCCAACTATTCGGTCAATGGATTGATTGAGGGTACGGATATCGATGACTGGCATATCTACCTCTCGGTGGCCAACGTGCCGGTGGTCAGTGTGCCCTCCTCCAGCGAGTTCAATGACTTCGGTGAACTGCTGGCCGCCTTCAAGGAGCGCGGCGAGGATATTACCGTCGCCACCGCCGGGGTCGTCTCTTCCGGCGGCACGGCGATCTCGTCAATCAGTGATGCGGGTGATTTCAAATACCGCATGATCACCTATCCCGGCGGTAACCCGGCAGTGATTGCCGCAGCCCGCGGCGAAGCGATGGTGACCACCCAACTGGCGGTCTCCCAGGCGGAGATGATTCGCGGTGGCCGCCTCAAGCCCCTGGCAGTACTCAGCGATCAGCCTCTGATGATCGAAGGCACCGATCCTATCCCGCCGATCACCAATTGGCTGCCGGACTTCCCCATCGCACCGGACTACTTCGGCGTATTTATCCCCAAGGATGCACCGCAAGAGGTGATTGCCGCCATGGATAAGGTCTGGGAAGAGCAGGTGATGCACTCACCTGAGCTGGAGAAATATGCCCGCCACCAGGGCGCCATCTTCGATCCCTCCTACGGTAATGAAGCGCGCCGCCGCGCCATGCCGAGCGTTATCGAGAACGCCTGTGCCTATGTGGCCCGTGGCGAAGCCGTTATCGACCCCAAAGAGATCGGTATCGACTGCGAAAAACACGCTGAAGTATCCCACTGACATTCCGGCTGCTCAGTGGGTTCGTCCGCTGAGCGGCCTGTCATGTTCAAGGCAAGCAGATCATGAAAAACAACAGCAGACTTATAGTGTCCGATCTCTTTATCGGCGCGGTTTTCCTCGCTCTGGGGCTTATCGTCTTCTATAGCGCGTGGAATATGCCAAGACTGGAAACCAGGGGTGTACCCGGATACGCCATCCCCGGCCTGGTTCCGATGATACTGGGCGCGTGCCTCGCGCTTTGCGGCTTTCTCCTCAGTCTGCGCTCGATCCGGTCCGGCGACCTGGCGGCGCACTTCAGAAGCCTGGAGATCCCGGCCCTGTTTCGTAGCAACGAAATGCGTCGCTTATTGACCATGCTGGCCCTGGCCCTGTTCTACACCCTGGGTATGGTCGGCCGGCTTCCGTTCTGGATAGCCACGGCTCTGTTTACCTTTGCCGTCATTTTCATCTTCGAGTACTTCATCTCCGACAAACAGCATGGCCTGGCACGCTGCGTGACACTCGCCGCCGTCGAGGGGGTGTTGGTAGGCATCGCGATCACCTGGATATTCCAGGATGGTTTTCTCGTTCGCCTGCCCTGAGAAATTAGAGAGGAGAGCTGGTTATGCTGTTTTCTGAAGGATTGGCAATGCTGGGTGACGGCATAGGTCATTTAATGACCCTGTCCAACCTGTTCACCATTGCCTGGGCAACACTGCTGGGGATCATTATCGGCATGCTGCCGGGCCTCACCGCCACCATGGGGGTCGCACTGCTGGTCACCCTCACCTATAACATGCCCGGGGATCAGGCGATTCTTTCGCTGATCTGCATGTACGTCGGCGCCATTTATGGCGGTAGCCGCAGCGCGATTCTGCTCAATATTCCGGGCACGCCGGCCAGCGCCGCCACCAGTCTCGACGGTCATCCGCTGGCCAAAAAGGGCCTGGCGGGTTACGCCATGGGCCTTGCGACTACCAGCTCGGCGATCGGCACCGTGGTAGGCATCTTCTGCCTGGCACTGCTGGCACCGATGCTGTCCGAGCTTGCCTTCGACTTCGGCTCCTACGAGTTTTTCTGGCTCGCAGCCTTTGGTGTGGTGATCTGTGGCAAGCTAACCTCGCCTACCGACGCCCTGAAAGGTTATATCTCCGGGATACTCGGTCTTCTGGTGGCCATGATCGGCATGGAAAGCCTGCAGGCTTATCAGCGCTTTACCTTCGATATGCCGGAACTGTCCGGTGGCGTAGGTATTATTCCCGCCATGGTCGGCGCCTTCGGTTTTGCCGAAATACTGACAGTGATGCGTAATCGCAAAGACTCCCAGGTGATCACCTCGAAAGACCGGGTCATCCCGCGCTTCGTTGATGTCTGGCGTTACCGCCGCACCATCTTCCGCTCCGGCATCATCGGCACCCTGGTGGGCATCATCCCCGGCGTCGGTGAAGATATCGGCAGCTGGGCGTCCTACGCTGCCGCACGCCGCGCCAGCAAGGAGAAAGAGAAGTTCGGTGACGGCTCCTATGAAGGCCTCACCGCGGCGGAAACCGGCAACAGCGCCGTTATTCCAGGCGCCATGATCCCGGTATTGACCCTGGCGATCCCCGGTTCCACCTCAGCGGCGGTACTGATCGCGGCAATGTTTATCCATGACATCCAGCCCGGCCCAACGCTGATGATCCAGAACCCGAGCTTTCTCTACCAGGTTATCGCGATGCTGCTGTTTACCACCCTCGCCATCACCGCCTACGGCCTTTCCATGAGCAAGCTGCTGATAAAGGTACTGTCCATCCCCAGAGAAAAGCTGATGCCGATCGTTTACATACTCTGTGTGGTGGGCCCCTTTGCAATTACCCAGCGCATGTTTGATGTCTACGTGATGATATTCTTCGGGATCGCCGGCTTTATTCTGCGTGAGCTGAAATTCCCTATGGCGCCGATCGTCCTGGGTATTATTCTGGGTACTTTGCTTGATACAAACCTGCGTCGAGGCCTGATGCTGAGTGGCGGTGACCCTGCGCCTTTCTTTACTCGACCTATAAGTATGGTACTATGCGCGGTCACTTTTTTAGCTATACTTTTAAGTATCCCGCTATTCAGAAAAATGGTCGCTTCTCTTTTCGCATCCATCGGTTTATCTCGAGCGCCGGTTAAAACTGCCGATAAACCCAGCCAACTTTGAAATGGTGTCCACCTAATGGTCCGTAAACGTAACCCAGAAGCCACTAAACAACAGATTCTTAACGCAGCGCATGAAGAATTCTGCGAGCGAGGGTTTGATGGAGCGCGGGTGGATAGCATTGCCAAAAACGCTGAAGCGAACAAACGGCTTATCTACCATTACTTCGGCAACAAAGAGGACCTGTATCGTGCCGTACTGGCCGATGCCTACCGGACGATACGCCAGGGGGAACGGGAGCTCAGCCTCGAGCAATACCCGCCGGTAGAGGCGATGGACAGGCTGGTGCGCTTTACCTTCCGTCACTTCTATCAGAACCCCTGGTTCCTCAAGCTGCTGACCACCGAAAACCTGCATAACGCGCGTTTTCTCAAAACTCTGCCGGAGATCAAGGATCAGCACTCGCCGCTGGTATCCCAGATTCGGGAAATTATTCAGCGCGGTGCTGCAGAAAAGATATTTAGAAACGACGTAGATCCTATCCAGCTTTATATTTCTATAGCTGCACTCGGCTACTTTTACCTCGCCAACGCACAGACACTTTCCTTTATTTTTGATGTAGATCTTTTGAGCCTGCCCAATATTCAGGAAAGAGAAGCGCATGCAGTAACAATGGTGCTGGATTATCTGAGATACAAACAGCCCTCTCAGGCATAATTCAGATCACTTAATAAAAGATAAACCAGACATCTCCGCACGATCTATATAACGCAAACAATAAGACTAAAGTCGATATAAGCTCGCTCCTCCTGGATGCAAAGCATTCAGGACAGGCTCCCCCTTTTCTTCTCAAGCACGCTTGAGGGCAATAGTGCCCCTGGATCCATAGCAAGCAGAAGGAGAGGCAGACCAATAAATAGAACTGTAAAGAGCAGAGAGATGAAAATAGTTATCGCACCCGACTCGTTCAAGGAAAGCCTGAGCGCCTCTGAGGCTGCTGCACTGATTGCCGAAGGTATAGCCCCGCTGCTCAGCCACGCGGAACTGATCCCGTTGCCGGTCGCCGATGGCGGCGAAGGCACAAGCGAAGCACTGGTGAACGCCACCGACGGCCAGTGGTTTTCAGCCGAAGTCAGCGATCCCTTGGGCCGACTGATGGAGGCACGCTGGGCACTGCTCGGCGATGGCGAAACCGCTGTTATCGATGCCGCCGCTGCATCGGGGCTGGATCTTCTGACGCCGGAATCCCGCAACCCCTGGCTGACCACAACCCGGGGCACCGGCGAGCTGATCCTGGCCGCGCTCGACCAGGGTGCCAAACGCTTTATTATTGGCCTGGGCGGCAGCGCCACCAACGATGCGGGCGCCGGTATGCTCCAGGCTCTCGGCGCCAGGCTGCTCGACCAACAGGGACAGGAGCTGCAACCCGGCGGCGGTGCGCTATCAGAGTTAGCACAGATAGACCTGAGCGACTTCGATCCGCGCCTGCAGCAGGTCAGCTTCGAGATCGCCTGCGATGTGGATAACCCGCTTATCGGGGAAAACGGTGCCTCGGCTATTTTCGGACCGCAGAAAGGCGCCGATCCCGAGATGGTACTGGCCCTGGATGCCAACCTTGGCCACTTCGGCCAGCTTGTCGAACGCACGCTGGATAAACAGGTCATCAACGCCCCGGGCGCCGGCGCAGCTGGCGGTCTCGGCGCGGCATTTCTCGCCTGTTTCAACGCCAGCCTGAAAAGCGGCGTCGATATCGTACTGGATGCCGTGAATATCGAGCACCACCTGGGTGACGCTCAGTTGGTGATTACCGGCGAGGGGCGGATCGACGGCCAGTCACTGAGAGGCAAAACGCCGATCGGCGTGGCGCGGCGCGCCAGAAAATACGGTGTTCCCGTTGTCGCCTTGGCCGGCTCCGTGGGCAGGGATATCGATGCGGTCTACGATGAGGGGATTACAGCGGTGTTCAGTATCGTACCCGGCGTCTGCAGCCTGGATGAAGCACTGAAACAGGGGCCGGATAACCTCAGGTTCGCCGCCGAGAGTCTGGCCAGGATGTTAAAGCTGTCGGGTAATCTCGCTTAATATCCCTGATCGACTCCCTCTGCCGATAAGGGCTGGACCTGGCCAGCCCTCGGCTCTACAGGCGATCTGATCAAACCGAAAAACTGCATCCAAACTAAGACTTTTCCCTGAATAGATGAACTCAGCCCTCTATTGGCGTAGTCTTGCTCCTGCTGCATTCTGCTGTTGATCTCCTGTTGAGTTAATGTTTCTCCGCCGCCGTCATCTACTTCGCTCTTCTGCCTGGCTTGCGCTATTTGCGCTGGTGCTGCTGCTTGTCGCGCCGCTTTACAGCCAGCTAAGCCGGGAACTGGTAGCACCGGTATCGCATCACGCGGGGTCTGTGATGCCACCGATGGCATCCGATCCTGCCCTGCATCACTCGGTTAACTCACATGGGTCGCACGGGGCTGGCCAGCATCGGCATAGCGACTGGAGCCAGGCCTGCGGCTACTGCTCGCTGATCCAGCATTTCCCGTTTCTTGATATCGCAGCCCCTGCGCTAGGGCGTTCAGCGATTATCCCCACCGCACTGCTGATCACGGCGCTCTGTGGCGGATACGCGAGCTATATCCGCTTCTGGCATGCACTCAAGCGCGCGCCACCACTTAACTCTCCGACGCTCAATCACTGTTAATTCATTGTTTTTCTGAGATTTAAAATGTCCCGCAAGGATTCCGGCCAGGCTGGCGGCCGCGCTACGCCTGTCTCTTCCCAGCGCACACTGCTGGATCTGCTCACCCGGCTTCACCTTTATATCGGTCTGTTTATCGGGCCATTAATTCTGATCGCCGCACTCACCGGCGTGATTTACGTGCTGACGCCAGAGATAGAGGATGCGCTCTACAGCGAGCAGCTCACCACCAGCAATACCGGGCCCACCAAACCACTGGCGGAGCAGATCCGCGCCGCCCTGCAGTTTATCCACAGCGACGAGCTGCCGATGGCGGTGCGTCCTGCACCTACACCGGGCGAAACCACCCGGGTTATTTTCAAGGATCCGGCCAAGGACTCTAACCAGGGTATTTTTATAGACCCCGCCAATCTGGAGGTAAAAGGCGACCTTGATGTGTACGGCACCAGCGGTATTCTGCCGTTTCGTATCGCCATCGACTTTTTCCACCGCCACCTGCTGCTGGGTCATTACGGCAGAATCTACAGCGAAGTGGCCGCTTCCTGGATGTGGGTCGGCGCGCTCAGCGGCTGTATCCTCTGGTTTGTACGTTACCGCCGCGCCCGCAAGGTGGAGCCGGTGCGCCACAAACATAACCTGATCGGTCTGTGGATCGCCCTCGGCATGCTGTTCTTCTCCGCTACGGGCCTTACCTGGTCCAACTGGGCCGGAGAGCGGATCAACATGGTGCGCCAACAGCTCAACTGGGTGACCCCGTCGGTGAACCGCACCCTGGCCGAACCGGTAAACGATAATCAGGCTTCTGTGGATATGTTCGACACGGCGCTGCAAGTGGCCCGTGAAAACGGCATCGAGGCGAACAAGCTGGAGATCAATCCGGCGATGAATGCGAACCAGAGCTGGTCGGTGAAGGAGATCGATCGCGCCTGGCCGACGCAGGTGGATGCGGTATCGATCGATCCCAGCACTCTCAGCGTGATCGACGCGGCGCGGTTTGCCGATTACCCGATGGTAGCCAAGCTGATCCGCTGGGGTATCGATGCGCATATGGGAGTGCTGTTCGGCCTGCCTAACCGTCTGCTACTGGCGGCCTTTGGCTGCGCCTTGATCGTGCTGATCATCTACGGTTATCGCCTCTGGTGGCGTCACCGCAGCCAGCGTAAAACGCTGATGATCGATTCCTGGCTGCAGCTCTCCTGGCCCACCCGCGCCCGGCTGCTGATGGTGGTCGCCCTGCTGTCGGCATTTATGCCGCTGCTCGGGATCAGTCTGATCGGCTTCGTGATGATCGATTACTTCCGCTGGCGTTACCTGGCACGCACAGCCTGAAATCGCTCCTGGAAGTAAATCACCTGCAGGCGATCAAAAGGGATCGTCTGCAGGCTCTTACCGATTTAGTGCTTAAGCCTGCAAACGCTCGATCAACGCCTGCTGGTACTCCGGCAGTTTTGAGCGCGAGATCGACTGAAACGCCAGTGGCGTCAGATAGGTCATACCCGCGTGCAGTGCGCTAGCCTTCATCGGCAGGAACACATCCTCGAGCTTTACGCCGATTCTGCCGGACTCCCCATAGGTCGTGCTGCCGCCCGCCGCGGTGGTGACCAGCAGCATCTCCTTGCCCTGCCAGAGCCCTGGCCCCACGCTGCCCCAGACATCGTTGAGATAAGCCTTCATCATGGGCGCGATATTGAACCAGTGGGTCGGGAACATAAACACGACACGATCGACGCCGCGCATGATCTCCTTCTCTTTCGCTGCATCGATGGCGCGGGTATCAAAGCCGTAGATCGTTTCCAGGTTACGCACCTGCACGCCGGCGACACTCTCCGCGGCTTCCTGCATCCCCTTGGTCATCACCGATCTTTCCGGATAGGGGTGCGACACGATCGCCAGGGTTTTGATATCGGTTTTATAGGGCTGAGCACCCTCCGCTGGACCGTCAGTCAGAGGCGTTGCGCCAGCTGATGCCCCTTTCGCAGTCAGCAGTCCGGCAGCGCCTGCCAGCCCGGCCTGAAGTAAATAGCGTCGTTTCATCCTATGTTCCTTCCCTCTTGATACGTTCTGAGACTTGTCTTGTATAGCTGACCACAAACCGGCCTGAATGATTAATAAGCCAGTCAGCTTTCAGCTATGAAGAGAGACGAATAGCGTAAGAGATCAAAAAAGAAAGGCCCCAAGGGGCCTTTATCCATGAAGGGCTGAGGGCGGGGTGGATAACGGACCACCCCTGGATGAAAAACAGGTTAGAGCAGATGTTTTAGTGCTGTGCACTGTCAGGCGGCTTCCATCGCCTCGCAGGCTTCCAGGGTGTTCTGCAGCAGACAGGCGATGGTCATCGGGCCTGCGCCACCCGGCACTGGTGTGATGGCAGCGACTTTTGCCTTCGCCGCTTCAAAATCCACATCGCCGGTCAGTTTGCCGTTCGCCAGGCGGTTGATACCCACATCGATCACCACGGCGCCCGGTTTCAGCCATTCGCCCTTGATGAAGTTGGGGATACCCACAGCGGCGATGACGATATCGGCGTCGGCCAGTTCAGCGGGTAGATCCTGGGTTTTGGAATGGCAGACGGTGACGGTCGCCCTTTCCATCAGCAGCTCCAGCGCCACCGGGCGACCCACGATGTTGGATGCGCCGACGACCACCGCTTTTTTACCCATGGGATCTATACCGTAGGCCTTGAGCAGACGCATGCAGCCGTAAGGTGTGCAGGGGCGCAGAGTCGGAGCCTTGCCGGCCAGACGTCCCAGGTTGTAGGGGTGGAATCCGTCCACATCCTTTTTCGGATCGATGCGCTCGATCACCGACTGAACGTCGATCTGCTTCGGCAGCGGCAGTTGTACCAGTATGCCGTGAATTTCCGCATCGGCATTGAGTTCATCAATCAGTGCGAGCAGATCACCCTGCGTTGTTTCCACGTCCATGCGATAGCTGCGTGAAACGAACCCAACCTCTTCACAGGCCTTCACTTTGCTACCCACATAGACCTTGGAGGCAGGGTCTTCACCGATCAGGACTACGGCCAGGCCCGGGGCGGGAAGGCCCTTTTCGCTGCGCAGTTTCACCTGTTCGGCGATCTCTTTACGTAGATTGGCCGCAACGGCCTTGCCGTCGATCAGCTGTGCTGTATCCACATTTATCTCCTGAAGGTCTTTGTAATTGGGGTACTGGCAGGCCCTCCCCCTGTTTACCGGTTAGTAGTTAACGGGTAAGGGGAGAGCCCTGCGCTTAGGTATGTTCTAGGGTAAAGCGTCGCTGAGCTTAGAAGCCCTGACCGGGAACCCAGCTGGTGCCAGCCAGCGGCACACGCGCCATGGCGGCGGATTCGACGGTCAGTGCGACCAGGTCTTCCGGTTCCAGGTTGCGCAGATCGTTCTTGCCGCAGGCGCGAGCCAGAGTCTGAGCTTCCAGCGTCAGCACGCGCAGGTAGTTGGCCAGACGGTGCCCCGCCTTCACCGGATCAAGACGCTTCATCAGCTCCGGATCCTGGGTGGAGATACCGGCCGGGTCTTTGCCTTCCTGGTAGTCGTCGTAGAAGCCTGCGGCGGAACCGATCTTCTTGAACTCTTCGTCGTACTTCGGATCGTTACAGCCCAGAGCGATCAGCGCCGCGGTACCGATAGCCACCGCATCAGCCCCCAGGGCCATGCACTTGGCCACGTCAGCGCCGTTGCGGATACCGCCGGAGACAATCAGCTGAACCTTGCGGTGCATGCCCATCTCCTGCAGCGCCTGAACCGCCTGCGGAATAGCCGCCAGGGTCGGGATGCCCACGTGCTCGATGAACACATCCTGGGTCGCTGCGGTACCGCCCTGCATGCCGTCGACGACGATGACGTCGGCACCGGCTTTAACCGCCAGTTTCACGTCGTAGTAGGTACGGGTCGCACCTACCTTGATGTAGATCGGCACCTGCCAGTCGGTGATCTCACGCAGTTCCAGGATCTTGATCGCCAGGTCGTCCGGGCCGGTCCAGTCCGGGTGACGGCAGGCGGAACGCTGATCGATACCCTTCGGCAGGGTACGCATCTGGGCAACACGGTCGGTGATCTTCTGACCCAGCAGCATGCCGCCGCCACCCGGCTTGGCGCCCTGACCGAGGACTACCTCGATGGCGTCGGCCTTGCGCAGGTCGTCCGGGTTCATGCCGTAACGGGACGGCAGGTACTGATACACCAGTTTTTTGGACTGACCACGCTCTTCCGGGGTCATACCGCCGTCACCGGTGGTGGTAGAAGTACCCACTTCAGAGGCGCCACGGCCCAGGGCTTCCTTGGCGTTGGCAGACAGCGCGCCAAAGCTCATGCCGGCGATGGTGATCGGGATATCCAGGGTGATCGGCTTCTTGGCGAAACGATCGCCGAGCACCACCGAGGTGTTGCACTTCTCGCGGTAGCCTTCCAGCGGGTAGCGGGACATGCTGGCACCGAGGAACAGCAGGTCGTCAAAGTGCGGCAGCTTGCGCTTGGCGCCAAAGCCGCGAATGTCATAGATGCCGGTATCGGCCGCGCGGCGGATCTCATCCATGGTGGTGCGGTCGAAAGTTGCCGATTCACGCAGCCCGCCGTTGTAGTTGCTATCGTTGCTCATGATTTATTCCTCATCAATCAGAGAACCGGTTGTTAAAGCGTTAGCGAGGCGGTCAGCAGTAGCGAGGCGTCGCCCGGACAAAAATCGGCGAAATGAGGGAGTTTATACCCAATAAATGACCGATTTGAGCCGGTTTTTAACGCCCTGCTGACAACGCAGCTAGCTTTAACGGCGGTTGCTTAATAAGCTGATACGTTATCGACTTTGAAGTTGTAGAGCTGGCGTGCAGACCCGTAGCGCTTGAAGCTGGCCGGGTCTTCATCGACGCCGGCACGGTTCAGCAGATCGGTCAGCTCGGCGATGTGCTCGTCGCGCATCTCCTTCTCGATGCAATCTGCACCCAGTGACTTAACCGTGCCCTTCACGTAGATATGCACCTCGTAGAGGGAATCGCCGAGGGCTTCACCGGCATCGCCGCACACCACCAGGCTGCCAGCCTGGCCCATGAAGCAGCTCATGTGGCCTACATCGCCTTTGACGACGATATCCACACCCTTCATGGAGATACCACAACGGGCACCGGCGTTACCTTCGATCACCAGCAGACCGCCATGGGCGGTGGCGCCAGCGGCCTGGGAGGCGTCGCCCTTCACCCGCACTGTGCCGGACATCATGTTTTCCGCTACACCCTGGCCCACGTTGCCGTGGATGGTGACATGGGCTTTCTTGTTCATACCGGCACAGAAGTAGCCGGCGTGGCCTTTGATATCGACAGAAAGGTTCTGGTCGATACCGCAGGCGATGTTGTGCTGGCCCTTGGGGTTAAGCACTTCAAATTCACGCTCAACGCACTCCGGGGACTGGTCATGCAGCGCCTGGTTCAGGTCGCGTACCGCTGCTTCGGTCAGGTCATAAGTTTTCATCGTCATCACTCCTCAGGCACTGCGTTCCCAGACATAGAAGGTCGCCGGTTCCGGCTCCCATACCTTGGCGTTCTCGATACCCGGCAGGGTGGTCAGCGCCTGGTACTCGGATGCCATCGCCACATAATCGTCGGTCTCTGCCAGCACCGCCGGTTTGCAGGCGATCGGGTCACGCATCACGGCAAAACCGTCACGGGTACCGATGGTGAAGGTGAAGAAACCGTCCAGGTCTTCCAGCGCATGCTCCAGTGCCACCTTGAGGCTGTCGCCCTGACGCAGGCGCCAGGTCAGATAACCCGCTGCCACTTCGGAGTCGTTCTCGGTCTCGAACGTAATCCCCTCGCGCTTGAGGTTTTCACGCAGACGGTTGTGGTTGGACAGGGAGCCGTTATGCACCAGGCACAGATCCATACCGGTGGAGAAGGGATGGCTGCCCTCCATGGTCACCGCGGATTCGGTGGCCATGCGGGTGTGGCCGATGATGTGGCTGCCCTTCATGTTTTTCAGGTTGAACTTGCCGGCGATGTTTTCCGGCAGACCCACTTCTTTCAGGATCTCGATCGACTGACCGACGCTGAGGATCAGTACATCCGGCGCGTTTTCTTCCAGCCAGCCGCGTACCTGAGCCTCTTCACCAACCACCTTGAACACGGTGACGTTGGCGTTCTGCATCCAGGAAAGCTCAACGCGGAGCTGGTGGCGCATGGAGTCCGCCAGCCCTTCCCAATCGTACTCATCGTCCGGATGACGCAGTGTCAGCTTGATGCTGCCCTCACCCACTTCGTCGCCATAGATGGCGAAACCGGCACTGTCCGGACCGCGGTCGGTCATGGCGATCAACATCGGCTCGAACAGCTCACCAAGCTTGCTCTCAAGCGCCGGGTTCTTCAGATAAAGTCCAACAATTCCACACATATTTTTGTCCTCTTACCGGTCGCCCGGCATCACACAATTCGCGCTAAATAGAGAATTAGAAAAACTCGGCGTAATGCTTGATTTCCCAATCGGAGACGTGGCGGCTGTACTCAACCCACTCCTGACGTTTCACCTTCAGGAACTCGGAGACGATCTCCTCGCCCATCTTCTCGGTGAACAGGGTGTCGGCTTCCAGCGCGTCCAGCGCTTCGTTCAGGTTCTGCGGCAGAATGCTGACGCCCTTCTCCTTGATCTCTTCCAGGCTCAGGCTGTACAGGTTCACGTTCATCGGCTCACCCGGATCCAGCTCACGCTCGATACCGTCCATACCGGCGGCGATCAGTGCCGCATGTACCAGGTAGGGGTTGCAGCCGGAGTCCGGCAGGCGGAATTCCAGGCGACCGTAAGGCACACGAACCATGGCGGAGCGGTTGTTGTCGCCGTAGCAGACATAGGCCGGCGCCCAGGTCGCGCCAGAAGCGCTGCCGCCGACTACCAGACGCTTGTAGGAGTTCACGGTCGGCGCCGCGAAAGCGCAGATCGCGTCGGCGTGAGCGAGGATGCCAGCGGTGAAGTGGTAGGCCATCTTGGAGAGGCCCATACCATTCTTGTCGCTGTCGTCGTTGAACAGGTTCTTGCCCTTCTCATCGGTGATCGACAGGTGGAAGTGCATACCGTTGCCGGTGCGATCAGACGCGGGCTTGGGCATAAAGGAGCAGACCATACCGTGCTTGTTGGCGATCTCGCCGGATGCCATGCGCACAAAGGTGAAGCGGTCAGCGGAGGTCAGCGCGTCGCTGTAGGTGTAGTTGATCTCGAACTGGCCGTTGGCGTCTTCGTGGTCGATCTGGTAGACGTCGAAGTCCACCGCCTGCAGCGATTCCACAAGTTCCTCAAGAAACTCGCGGGAGCGGGACAGACCCTTGTAGTCGTAGCAGGGCTTGTCGAGCACATCGCTCTCATCCACCGGCTGCAGGGAGCCGTCTTCACCACGGGTGAACAGAGAGAACTCGGGCTCAAGACCGGTGTTCAGGGTCCAGCCGCGTTCGCTGATCTTCTTCAGCTGCTCTTTCAGCACCACGCGGGAGCAGTACGGGTGCGGCGCGTTGTTGACGTAACCGTCGCAGGCGATGCGGGCATAACCCGGCTGCCAGGGCACTGCACTGAGGGTGCTCAGGTCACCGCGGGCAAGGAAGTCAGGACCGTGCGGCTCCATACCCAGGCCCCAGACGGCGAAGCCGGCGAAACCCGCGCCCTTCTCGACCACATCGGTCAGGCAGTTGGCCGGTACCGACTTGGTCTTTGCAACGCCGTGGATGTCGACGAACTGGGCCAGGATGTACTTGATGTCATTTTGGCTGATAAAACGATCGATCTCTGCGGGCATCATAGTGCACCTCCTTTAGTAGATTCTTTGCCACCCAGTTCGCTGACCAGGGTGTTAAAAACGTCGCTCAGGTAGTGGTCGAAACCGGCGTCGAAGCCGATCAGCAGGGCGTTGCCGCTCTGCTCGCGGTAGAGCCAGCAGTTAACGCCGGCTACTGAAGCCATCAGCCAGTCGCCCGGCTGCATCTTGCGAAAATCGAACTGACAGAGCTGCGCCATCAGTTCAATCCAGCCCTCGCCCTGCACCGCGAGGATGCGATCCGCACGCGGGAAGCACCATGCACAGGCGGGCGCGTTCTGCCCCTTGGGCAGGAAGGCCAGGTATTCATCGCTGCCGGTGCGGGCGACCAGCGCCCCCCCGGCTTCCTCTGCGCTCAGCTGCGCCTCGGGCAGCGGCAGGCCGGCGGCGGAGAGCGCACTGGCACTTTCCGGACCGGTCAGCAGATACCCGCAGAGGTCATCACGCACACTCAAACTCAGGTTGCTCATATCTGTTGAGGCATAAGCATTCATCAGGCCACCTCCGTCAGGTCCGCCGTCTGGCGGGCGCCATCGGCATCGTAGAAAGGTGTTGGGCAGGGCTCGATGCTGACCATGGCGCCACCATCGACCCGCACCTTCAGCTCGGTGGCTTCATCGGCCAGCGGCAGATCGACCATGGCCAGGCCAATGGTGCGACCCAGCGAGGGGCTGTAGGCGATACTGGTGATACGGCCGGCAATCTCGCCGTTCTCGATAATCAGGTGGCACTCTTTCGGCAGTTCGCCAGTGAAGCCCTGCGGCAGGCGGAAGCCGATCAGCTTGCGCTGGCAGCGTGCCTTGAGCAGCGCCAGCGACGGCTTGCCGGTGAACCAGGGCTTGCTCTTCAGCGGTACCGCCCAGCTCATGTTGGCTTCGAACGGGTTGGTCAGACCGTCGGTGTCCTGGCCAACGATGATGTGACCTTTTTCGAGGCGCAGAATACGCTGGGCCTCGACACCGAACGGACGGATGCCGGCGGACTGACCTTCACGCATCAGGGTTTCCCAGACCTCCATCGCGCCCGCTGCCGACAGGTGGATCTCGTAACCGAGCTCACCGACAAAACCGACACGGATCAGGCGTACCGGGTAGCCGCAGAGGGTGCCTTCGCGCATACCCAGATAGGGGAAGTTCGCTTCGCTCAGGTCCACATCGGTAAGGCCGCTAAGCAGCTTGCGTGAAGCCGGTCCCGCCAGGTTCATGGCCGCCATGGAGCCGGTCAGGTTAGCCAGGCGTACGTTCAGCCCCAGCTCCTGAATCTTCAGTGACAGGGTGCGGAAAGCCGCCGCCGCGTGGCTGGTGGTAGCGGTGACGTAGAAGCGGTCTTCGGCGATGCGGCCGACGATACCGTCGTCGATGATCACGCCGCTGTCATCCACTGCCAGGGCATAACGGGTCATGCCGATTTTGATGGTGGACATCTTCATGGTGTACACCACGTCCAACAGTCGCGCCGCGTCCGGCCCCATCACCTCGATCTTGCCAAGGGTGGAGACATCGATCAGACCAAGGCCGCTACGCACCGCCTGCACTTCCTGCAGAATCGCCTGCTGACGCTGATCGATCTGTCCAGCGCCCGCGGCGTCAGAAGCGCCAGCTTCTGAAACAGGTAGATAGTACTCGGGACGCATCCACTGGCCCGCTTCCATCAGCTGAACACCGTTATCCAGGTGCCACTGATGCATCGGCGTGAGACGCTCCGGACGGAAACGGCGGCCCGCCATGGCGCTGACCGGTACCGGGTGGAACATGGGACGCGCGGTGGTGGAACCGGTCTCGTCGATGCTTTTGCCGGTGATTTCCGCCAGCACGCGGATACCGTTCATATTGGAGTGCTTGCCCTGGCTCGGACCCATGCCGTTGGTGGAGAAACGCTTCATCAACTCGATGTTGTCGAAGCCTTCTTTGGCGGCGTTGATCAGATCCTTAAGCTGCAGATCTTCATCGATATCGAGGAAGTTCTTACCCTTCGGATGGCGGATGATCGGCCAGTCGTGGCTATGGGCCGCGCTGTCGCGGTGGAGGGTAAGATCCATGTTGATGGCTTCACCCTTGAGTTGAGCCATCGCGTCCTTGGCGGCGCGCTCACCATCGGCCAGACGCTGTTCCAGGGTGAAGGCGCCGTTCAGGCGACCGCAGGCATGCAGACCGTTGGAGAGCGCACGCGGCAGAATCTGGTGTGCCTTCTTGTCGTAACCGAGCTTGCAACCGGACTGGTACAGCATCTGCGATGCTGGCGCCCAGCCCACGCTCATTAGCAGCAGGTCGCAGGCAAACTTGCGGGTCAGGCCGGAATCACAGCCGCGACCATCGAACTCGCCAACCACCACACCGGTCAGCGCATCCTTACCCTTGGCTTCGTAGATCGCGCTCTGCTCCAGGATCGGGATGTTCTTCGCCTTGACCTGCTCAGCCCAGGGGCCGCGCTTGTCGAGCCACTCAAGATCTACCACCGCGGCCACTTCGATACCCGCTTCAAGCAGGTCCAGCGCCGCACGATAGCCTTCATCATTACCGGTGAGCACCACGGCGCGCTGGCCCGGCTTGACCGCGTAACGGGTGATCAGGCGCTGCGCCGCAGAGGCCAGCATCACACCCGGCAGGTCGTTGTTACGGAAGACGGAGGGCTGCTCCATCACGCCGGTGGCCATGATCACCTGCTCGGCGCGCATTTTGACGATGCCGTCTGCGCCCACCAGCGGAACGTAGTGGTCGGTGTACCAACCGGCGGCGTAGTGACCTTCCAGCAGACGGATATTGGCGTGGCTGCGGACCCGGGTTTTGAGATCCGCACGAACGCCGGCAGCCTCTTCCACATTGGCCAGCTGATAGTCCAGGCTGCCGCCGATATGCGGGTTCTCATCCACCAGCACCACATCGGCACCGGCGTCTGCAGCAGTCAGCGCGGCACTCATGCCACTGGCGCCAGCGCCGATCACCAGCACATCACAGAAACCGTACTGCTTGGGCTGACGGGTTGCGGTCCAGTCGGTATTGATTTCGCCGAGGCCCGCTTTCTCGCGGATGATTTTTTCCCAGAAGGGGAAGTATTTCTTCGGCTTGTGGAACGCCTTGTAGTAGAAGCCCACCGGCAGGAAGCGCGACAGCAGACCGATGTAGCTGTCCTTGTCGTTAGCAAGCGAGCCGTTAACGTTGCACGCACGCAGGTCCAGACCTTCGCTGACTGGCGTTACGTCGCCACGGATGTTGGTGGCCTCGTCACTCTGGAACAGCGCGTTCACATCGTGGTTGGCCATGGAGAGCACACCGCGCGGACGATGATACTTAAAGCTGCGACCCAGCAGTTTCTGGCCGCTGGCCAGCAGCGCGGAGCTCAGGCTGTCGCCGCGGAAACCGGAAAAAGACTGGCCTTCGAAGCGGAAGCTGACCGACTCGCGACGGTCGATCCACTCCAGCGGCTGGGGATCAAGCCGGTACTTCATAATTCGGCTCCTTGTAACGAACGTCAGCGGGGTCAACCAGACCGACCACTTCATCGGTCAGGGTGTTGCGCTCAAGAATGAACCAGCGTCCTGTGGGGCGGTGATACCAGCGCTCGCGCAGCACGCCAGGGGCGTTATCGCGGTTAAAGACGTAGTCGGCCCAGGTAGCCTCGTCAGCGTCGGAGGGCGGGATACGAATCTCGCCCAGGTAGTCGAATTCGCTGATCGGGCGTTTGCCGATATCGGGACAATCAAGCAGTTTCATAATCCCGTCTCCTTAATGGCCCACCGACGCCGCGCCTTTCTCGCCGACCAGATCGAAGTCGGCAAAGCGGGACAGACGGAAGGGTTCAATCAATTCATGGGTTTTATCGTTGGCGACGGTCCAGGCCATGGTCTTGCCGCTGACCGGTGTCGCCTTGAAGCCCCAGGTGCCCCAGCCGGCATCCAGGTAGAAGCCGTCGATGGGGGTTTTGCCCATGATCGGCGCAAAGTCCGGGGTGATGTCCGACATACCGGCCCACTGGCGCATCACTTTCATGCGGCTCATGAACGGGAACAGGTCGAGCATCTGGTCCGCCAGGCCTTCGACAAAGTCGAAGCTGGAGCGGGTGGAGTGCAGCACCGACGGGTCCACCGAGGCGCCCATCACCAGCTCACCGCGGGAGGACTGGCTGACATACACGTGCAGGCTGCCGGAGACGACGATGGTGTCCATAAACGGCTTCACCGGTTCGGAGACGCAGGCCTGCAACGGGAAGATCTCGATCGGCGTGCGAATCCCCAGCATCTCGGTGATGCGCGGGGTGGAGCCAGCCACCATGGAGATCACCTTGTTGCAGCTGATCTGACCCCGGTCGGTATCCACACCCACCACCTTGTCGCCCTGGGTGCGGATCGCGGTGACGCGGGTCTTCTGGTGGATCTCGACACCACGGTTATAAGCACCGCGGGCATAGCCCCAGGCCACCGCATCGTGACGCGCCACCGAGCCCGGTGCGTGGTACAGCGCGCCCATCACCGGCGCGTGACCGTTGCAGTCCAGGTCCATGTACGGAACCTCTTTGGCGATCTCCTCGCGCCCTACCACTTCACTGTCGATGCCCTGATGCTTGTTCACTTCGGCACGCCAGCGCATGGTGCGCAGCGCGCTGTCGGTGTGGGCCAGGGTGAAGTGGCCGCGGGTGGAGTAGAAGATATTCAGGTCGAAGTCATCGGCCAGGTCCTCGAACAGCTTGACGCTGGTGTCGTAGAACTTGACCCCTTCCGGCGTCAGGTAGTTGGAGCGGACGATGGTGGTGTTACGACCGGTATTGCCGCCGCCGATATACCCCTGCTCGAGCACCGCCACGTTAGTGATGCCGTGCTCTTTTGCCAGGTAATAGGCGCAGGCCATACCGTGGCCGCCGCCACCGATGATGACTACGTCGTAGTGCGATTTGAGCGGTTTGCTCTCCGGGAAGAAGCGGGGCTCGTTATGCTCGCTCTGCAACCCGAATTTCAGTAAGCGCCAGGGCATTGCTCGTCTCCAGAGGGTGAATCAGGCGAAAACGACGGTTTTGTTACCGTAAACAAGGACACGGTCCTCGATGTGGTAACGCAGGCCGCGCGCCAATACGGCTTTCTCCACATCCTTACCGAGGCGCACCATGTCCTGGGTGGAGTTGTGGTGGGTCACGCGCTGTACGTCCTGCTCGATGATCGGGCCGCCATCCAGCTCGGAGGTGACGTAGTGGCAGGTCGCACCGATCTGCTTCACGCCGCGCTCGGCCGCCTGGTGATAAGGACGCGCACCGATGAAGGACGGCAGGAAGCTGTGGTGGATGTTGATAATCTTGTTCGGATAGACCTCGCAGAGCTCTTCCGGAATGATCTGCATGTACTTGGCGAGGACGATGGCGTCCGCATCGGCAGCGGCGATCTGCTCACGTACCGCCTGGAAGTGCGGCTCCTTGTTGCTCATATCCACAGGCACGTGGACGAAGGGAATGCCGTGCCACTCCACATAGGAGCGCAGCTTGTCGTGGTTGGAGATAACGCAGGGAATATCGATGTTCAGCTCGCCAGCGCTCCAGCGATAGAGCAGGTCGGACAGCGCATGGGCTTCCTTGGAGACCATCAGCACGACACGCTTGCGAGCTGCGGAGTCGGTGATGTTCCAGTTCATCTGGAACTTGTCACCCACCGGCGCGAACTTCTCTTTCAGCTCTTCAAGGCCGAACGGCAGCGAATCGGCAACGACTTCATAGCGCATAAAGAAGGTGCAGCTTTCCGCGTCGGCAAACTGGTGAGCCTCGCTGATCCAGCCGTTATATTCGGAGATAAACTGAGTGACCGCGGCAACGATGCCGACCTTGTCAGGACAAGAAATCGTGATGCGATAACGCTGGGTGTTTTGGGGATCGAGAGCCATCTTCCTCACCTACTTTCTCGTTAAGAAAATTAATTTCTCAATGAGAAAGCAAGTTCTTTGCCAACTTCGAAAGCCCCGACAAACTTTTTCCGCCCCGTAGCTTCAAGGGCCTGAAAACACTGAACTTGTGAATATTATTTTCTTTATAGGAATATTTATTTTTACCGGATGATTGCATCCGCGCTTTCTTGATCCAGATCAATATCGCACCAGAAGCATGCACCGGCGCACCAGAGACATGCACGAAACCGCCTTATCGACGGGCTTACAGGGTATTGCACCCTTATAGACGGTTCCTGCCTCGATACCAGCTCTACTACAGGCAGCACCTACGCTAGGAATATTTATTAACCAAAGGGAATTTGCGCTTTTATCGAACTGGCCCAACTCTTGCCTTTCCTTTAGGGAATAAAAATCACCTATCAGGAATTAACAGTTCTTAGCTTGCTCTATATAAGGAGGCAACAATGGCAAATTCTTGGCGTATCGCCGCACTGGCGGACAAGCACCGCGCACTGGGCTCCAACCTGGAAGACTGGAACGGCATGCCCACTGCCTGGACCTATAGCAACAGCGGCTACACCCTGGCCGATGAACATGAAGCGATCCGTACCAAGGCGGGTCTGATGGATGTGTCGGGCCTGAAGAAAGTTCACTACGTGGGTCCCCACGCCGAAAGTCTGCTGGAGTGGGCGACCACCCGCGACATCTCCAAGCTGTATCCGGGCAAGGCGGTGTACGCCACCATGCTTAACGATGGCGGCAAGTTCATCGATGACTGCGTGATCTACCGCACCGGACCCAACGCTTTTATGGTGGTACACGGCACCGGCCGCGGCTACGAGCAGCTGACCCAGGCCGCGCTCGGCAAGAACGTGGCGGTACTCTTTGATGACGACCTGCACGACCTGTCGCTGCAGGGCCCGGCTGCGGTGGACTTCCTCGCCGAGCATATTCCCGGTATCCGCGACCTGGCCTACTTCCACCACACCCACGCCCGTCTGTTCGGTTGCCCGATCACCATCTCCCGCACCGGCTACACCGGTGAACGCGGCTATGAGATCTTCTGCAAGGCAGCTGACGCGGCGACCATCTGGGACGGTATCCTGGAACAGGGCAAGGATTTCGGCATCATCCCCTGCTCCTTCACCGCGCTGGACTGGCTGCGTACCGAGAGCTACCTGCTGTTCTACCCGTTCGATAACTCCGAGTTTTACCCGTTCGAAAACGAGCCCGCCGGCGACACGCTCTGGGAGCTGGGTCTGGACTTCACCGTTTCCAAGGACAAGACCGAGTTCTGCGGCGCCTTCGAACACTTCCGCCTGCAGGGCAAAGAGCGCTTCAAGATCTTCGGCGTGCTGCTCGATGGCAAGGAAGCCGCAGCCGAGGGTGACGAGCTCTGGGCTGACGGCAAGAAGGTCGGCGTGATCACCTGCGCCATGTACTCCCGCCTCACCGACCGCTCCATGGCAATCGCCCGTCTGGAAGTACCTTACGCCGAACAGGGCACACCGCTGCAGGTGAAGGGCAGCATCGAGGTATCTGCCATTTCACACACCCTGCCGTTCGACGATCCGGAAAAGAAAAAACGCACCGCCAAGGGCTAAGCCCACTAACCAGGAGGGCGCCGAGTGCGCCCTCCTGCATTATTCCCCCCGCAACTCCCCTGTAACCCATCCGCTGACAATGCATCCTGCATGGACTTGCCTCACACTTCGCTATAACCTTCTCAAACTCGCAAACCTGACCGGCACGTCAACGTGCTCAGCACAGCTCGAAGCTCTGATACGCTCTTTGGATTAGCCGCCCGTGACCAAGAAATACCAGATCCTTATCGTTCTCTGCCTGATTCTGTTCACAGGCTTTATCTCCACCAGCCTGATCAGCTACTTCACCGCCCGGGATACACTTTCGCGCGAGATTGAAGAGAGCACCCTGCCGCTCACCGGCGATAACATCTATTCAGAGATTCAGCAGGATCTGCTGCGGCCTATCTTTATCTCGTCACTGATGGCCCACGATACTTTCGTGCGCGATTGGGCCCTGGCTGGCGAGGAGGATGACAGCGCCATCACCCGTTACCTGAGCGAGATCGAAAAGCGCTACGACACCGAAACCGCCTTCTTCGTGTCGGAAAAAACGCGCCACTATTATCATCCTCAGGGCATGATCAAAACGGTGGACAAAAACGACCCACAGGACTCCTGGTACTTCGACTTCAAGAACAAGGTCGATCAGTACGAGATCAATATCGATACGGACACCGCCAAGCCGGACCAGATCACCGTCTTCATCAACTACAAGGTGTATGACTACGACGGTAACTTTATCGGCGCCACTGGCGTGGGGCTCTCCACCTCACTGGTGAAGCAGCTGATCGAGGATTACCAGCGCCGCTATAACCGCGAGATCTTCTTCGTAGACCGGCTCGGCAAGGTCACCATGCACGGTGACTCCTTCGATGGTGAGGAGCAGCTGCGCGACAGCAAAGAGCTGGGCATCTATGCCACCCGGATTCTCACCTCGCCCAGCACCAGCTTCAATTACAGCGATGACGAGGGCCAGACCCACTACGTTAACAGCCGGCTGGTGCCGGAGTTTCAGTGGTACCTGATCGTACAGCAGGCCAACAACCGTGCCACCGAGCAGATCTACACCACGCTGATCTGGAACCTGATCTGCTCGGCCCTGATCACCCTGGCGGTACTGCTACTGGCCTGGCTCACCGTGGGCAAGTTCCAGCGTCGCCTGGAAGCGATGGCGCATACCGACAAGCTTACCGGCCTGGCCAACCGCCAGATGCTGGATCAGTGGCTGCCGCTACAGATCGCCCAGGCTCAACGGCGCTCTGAAGCACTCAGCTGCGTGATTGCGGATCTGGACGGTTTCAAAGAGGTGAACGACAACTACGGTCATCCCACCGGCGACCTGCTGCTGCAATCCATTGTCGAGCAGTTTGCGCCGCTGACCCGCTCCTCCGATCTGGTCTGCCGTTGGGGCGGGGACGAATTTATCTTCTTCCTGCCCGGCAGCAACCTGGAACAGTCGCAGCACTTTGCCGAGCGCCTGCGTCATGCCGTTGAGAAACACCACCTGAAGGTCAACAAGGAGCTGATCAGTGTGTCGGTCAGCCTGGGTGTGGCGCAGCTGGAAAAACATGACTCACCGGACGACCTGATCCTGCGCGCCGATCACGCCCTGCTGGCGGCCAAGGATGAGGGCCGCAACAGGGTGGTCAGCCACGTGGTAGCAGTCCCGGCTGTTTAGCGATGCTGGCGGTAGCGATAGTGATGATCGCGACGGTAACGCAAGCGATGGTCGCGGTGATGCCGATAGGGGCTGTGACGCGGTAAACGGTCGATTCTGACCCGATGAGACGGACGCAGGTTGATATAACCGGGCAGCACCCGCACACCCACCCAGCTGCTCCGATGTGAAGGACGGGGCCGGTAGTAATAGCTCCCCGAGTTAATCCCCAGGTAGACATTCACATCGGGGTAGAAAAAGAAATCGTCGTAGTCACTGTCGTAGTAACCCTGCACACCCACAGTGGTGCGGCTGCTGACGTGACTATTAACGTAACCACTGCCGTGGCCGTTGTAGGCTTCGTAGCTGCAGCCACCCAGCAGCAGCGACGCGAGCAACACCAGACAGATGTTGTTGAGACCGATGATGTGAAGCCAAGTGTTGTTAAGACAGGTGTTGTTGGCAGACATGATGCACCTCCCTCAGATCGTCAAGGAGCCTTACCCACATAAGACTCCCCCCGAGCTGAACCGGTGCTGAAAACCATGCGGCCGTGACGGCTCAGTCGATCAGCCGCCCCGCCGCATCAAAAAAGGGATAGGGCCCGTCGCAGTTACCCACTGGCGTCATATGGCTGAGCAGGGTACCGCTATCCGGATGCAGGTAGAGTAAGCGGATCAACGCGGGCTCCAGCGTAAAGCTGGACGCTGCGCCCGGTTCCAGATCCAGGGTGACCGCGTGGTTATGGGCCGGCGCCACATAAACCGGCCGTCCCTCCCAGATAAACTCCACCGGACGGTGTAGATGCCCGCACAGGATCAGCTCCACCTGGGGATGACGCCGCAGCACCACCGCCAGCCGTTCCGCCTCCTGCAGACACTGCACATCCATATGGGTGATCCCCACCGCCAACGGCGGATGGTGCATAAACAGCAGAGTGCGCTCCTCCGGCCGTTCGGACAGCGTCGCCTCAAGCCACTGCACCCGCTCTGAATCCATCAGACCATAGGGTTTGCCCGGTTCGCTGGTATCCAGTGCGACCAGCCTTAAAGGCTGATCTTCCAGGGCATAACTCAGGTGCCCGTCGCCGGAGGGCAGATAAGCATGATCGGCAAACCCCTCGCGCATGGCGCCGCGTTCATCGTGGTTTCCGGGAATGACGTGAAACGGCATCTGCAGACGATCCAGCGCGAGCCGCGCCTGACGGTATTCCGCCAGGGTGCCGAAGTCGCCCAGATCACCGCTGACCATCACCAGATCCGGGCGGGGCTTCATTGCATTAAGGTGATCCACCGCACGCTCCAGCGCCGTGTAGGTATCCACCTTGCCGGCGTACGCCAGAGCGCCGCCCGCCTTGATATGCAGGTCGCTAAGCTGGGCTATCAGCATGGGCTCACCTCCCGCACACTTTCGCTGCGGATCGGTTCACGGGGTTCCAGAGCGATCATTTTCTCGCTGCGCACACGGATACCGACCCGCTGCCCCGGGGCAAACTCGACCCGGCCGCTACTTTCCACCAGCACCTGACGCGGCATGATGCCGGCAAGCCAGAGCCGGTTACGGTCGCCGACAAACTGAGTCTGTTCAACCACGCCCTGCAGATGCGCATCGACGCTATCCATATCAACCAGCTCGATATCTTCCGGGCGGCAATAAACCCGCGCTTCGCCATCGGCCAGGTGCGGACAGTGCAGACGGCCGCCGGGCAGCGTCATCCACTGGTTTCGGACTTCGCCCTCAAAGGCGTTGATCTGGCCGATAAAGTCGGCGACAAAATCGCTCTGCGGCTGGAAGTAGATCTGCTTTGGCGTACCGATCTGTGCCACCCGACCGTGATCCATCACCACGATACGGTCGCCCAGCGCCATCGCCTCCTCCTGATCGTGGGTGACGTAGATCGCGGTGATCCCAAGCGAGCGCAGCAGCCGGTCGATATCGGCGCGCAGGCGGTCACGCAGAATCGCATCCAGTGCTGTCAGCGGTTCATCCAGCAGCAATACGCGAGGGTTGGTGATTATCGCCCGTGCCAGCGCCACCCGCTGACGCTGGCCGCCGGAGAGCTGATCGATCTTGCGCTCGGCCAGGTGACTCAGCTCCATCATCTGCAGCATCTCATCGACGCGCTGACGGATCTCTGCCTTGGCGCACTTCTGCACCTTCAGGCCGTAGGCCACGTTCTGCGCCACGCTCATATTGGGAAACAGCGCATAGGACTGGAACACCATACCGACCTGACGCTTTTCAATCGGCAGCCGGGTCACATCCTCATCGCCGAATAGTATCCGCCCGCCTGCGTCCGGGAACTCCAGCCCCGCGATCATGCGCAGCGTGGTGGTTTTACCGCAGCCGGAAGGCCCCAGCAGCACCAGGGTTTCACCGGCGCGGATCTCCAGGTCCAGCGGCTGCAGCGCTCGATTACCATCGGCAAAGGTTTTGCTGCAGTTTTCCAGGCGGATCGATACGCCCTGTTGATCTAGCTTCATGAGGTAACTCCTTTAGCAACCGGCGCCGGCGTCTGCACTGCAGGTCTGGCTTGAGCCTTGCGACGGTGACCGTTCCACTGCGTCGCCAGCAACAGCGGCAGCAGCATCACGAGAAAGATAAGCGTGTAGGCGCTGCTGATCTCCAGCCGCATCGAGGCATAGGCATCGGCCAGCCCCACCGGCAGGGTTTTGGTCAGCGGCGTATGCAGCATCCAGGTCAGATTGAACTCGCCTACCGAAAGCGTCAGCGTCATCAGTGCACCGCTGACGATACCGCCGCGGCAGTTGGGCACGATCACATCAAAGAAGCGGCGCAGGAATCCGGCGCCCAGGCTCGATGCGCCCTCTTCCAGCTGGCGGAAATCGATGCTGTGCAGCACCGCGACCACCGCCCGCACCATAAACGGCAGGGTATAGATGACGTGCCCAATCAGGATAAACAGCCAGCTGGTACGCAGGTCCTGCACGCCGCCGTAGGCGATGATCAGCGCCAGCGCGATCGCCAGTCCCGGAATCGCCACCGGCAGCACCAGAATCTCCTCGAACAGGCGTGCCCAGCGGCTTTTAGAGCGCGCCAGCACATAGGCCGCTGGTACGCCCACCAGCAGGTTCACCGCCAGGGTGGCCAGCGCCAGCTTCAGCGTGAGCCAGAGGGTATCGCTGTAGATCGACAGCACCTCCTGCACCCAGCGCAGCGTCAGCCCGCTGCTGATCCCTTTGAAATAGTTTTCGGTAACCCCGGCGGTGACCGACATCAGCACCGGCACCAGCATGAAGGCGCAGATCAGCAGGGTGAATCCCAGCTGCAGATAATAGGAAGGCGTTCGTTTCATTCTCGATTCCTCCACTCAGGCCGCCGGGCTGGCATCGGCGCCAGACAGCATGCGGGCCAGAAACAGCACCAGCCAGGTAATCAGCCCCAGCAGTATGCTCAGCGCCGCGGCCATGGCGATGTTGGCGCCCAGGGTAAACTCGGTGTAGATGGTCATCGGCAGCACATTGATATCGGTGGCCAGCGCAAAGGCGGTACCGAAGGCTCCCATGGAGGTGGCGAAACAGATCGCCCCGCTCGCCAGCAGCGCGGGCTTGAGACCGGTGAGAATCACATCGCGAAAGATGCGGTAGCGGGAAGCGCCGAAGGAGCGCGCGGCTTCTTCCAGCTGATAGTCCAGCTTTTCTGCGGCGGCGATCACCGTGAGCAGCACCCGCGGAATGGAAAAATAGACATAGCCGACAAACAGACCGGCGATGGAGTAGGCAAAGGTCCAGCGGGTCCCGTCCAGCATCAGGCCCAGCTCGGCACTGAGCCCCTGGCGGCCGCCCAGCATGATTACCAGAAAGCCGATCACCACACCGGGAAATGCCAGCGGAAAGGTCAGCAGCGACACCAGCAGCGACTTGCCGGCAAACTCGTTGCGCGCCAGAAACAGGCCGCAAACCACGGAGATCGCCAGGGTTACCAGGGTGACGGACACCGACAGCAGCAGCGTATCGATCAGGCTGCTTAGATAACGCGCCTCGGTCAGCGCCTGCCAGTAATTGGCGCCCCACTGATCGCCCTCAAAAGAGATCACCAGCAACCGCGCCAGCGGCAGCAGGAAGAAGGCGGCGGAGATAATCAGCACCGGCAGCAACAGCAGTAACAGGCGTGCCGACTGCTCGCCGCGCAGCCAGCGTCCGGAAAGGGTGTATTTCATCAATCACTCGTCCAACGGGTAAAACGGATGCCGGCTTGCACCGGCACCCAAGGTCAACTGTCAGGATCAGTTGACGCCTTCGAGGTAAAGGCTCTGGAACGTCTTCTGTACTTCCGCCATCTTGGCGTAATCCACGGACTCGGCACGGGCGTAATCGGAGGCCGGCAGGAACTTGGCTTCCACTTCCGGGCTCATCGCTCCCGGACGTACCGGGCGCAGGAAGGCGTTGGCCCAAACCGCCTGGCCTTTGTCAGACAGGATGAAATCGAGGATCTTGCGGCCCGCTTCGGCGTGCGGTGCGTTTTTCACCAGGCTCATCACATAAGGCACCACCACTGTGCCCTCCTGCGGAATCACGAACTCGACGTTGGCGCCATCCTTGTACTTGGCGCGGTAAGCGTTGAAATCGTAATCCAGCATGATCGGGATCTCGCCGGAGATCACGCGGGAATAAGCGGTCTGCTTCGGCACGATCGGGTCGTTGTCCTTCAGCTTGTTGAAGTACTCGATGGCCGGTTCGAAGTTATCCAGGTCGCCGCCCAGAGCACCGTTCAGACCCACCGACGCGGCGTAACCGACGAAGGCGCTGGTCGGATCCAGGTAACCCACCATGCCGTTGTACTGCGGGTCGAGCAGGTCGTTCCAGCTCTGCGGCACGGGCTTGCCATCCAGGGCATCCACATTCACGAAGAAACCGATGGTGCCGGAGTGGATGGTAAACCAGTTGCCTTCCGGGTCTTTCAGGCCGTCCGGGATCTCATCCCAGTGCGCAGGCTTATAGGCTTGGGTCACGCCCTTTTCCTGGGCGGTGATGCCGAAAGAGACGCCGTAGTAAGCCACGTCCGCCACCGGGTTGTTCTGCTCTGCCAGCAGCTGGGACAGGGTCTGGCCGGAGTTCTTATTATCAAAGGGAACGGTATAGCCCAGCTCCTCCTTGATCACCTCCAGTTGGGTGCCCCAGTCGGCCCACTGCGGCGGGCAGTTGTAGCAGATCGCATCAGCATCGGCTGCCTGGGCCGATCCATGGAACATTCCGGTGGTCAGTACCAGGGCAGAAAACAGCTTGGTCGCAGGTTTCTTGAACATGAGAACTCTCTCTTGAGTGGGTCAGGATAGATGATCAGGAGGTGGTGCCACGGTGCCATCCATGAGCAACTGATGGCCGAGAGTCCGGCCCGTTTGCCCGGGGATACCCCGTTTATTGGTTAACAGCTGGTCCACAGCCGCCGCGCCGATCTCTGCATTCGGCGTGCGGATACTGGCCAGGTTGGGTTGTCTCAGGGTGCCGGCCTGAATGCCGTCAAAGCCGACGATGGACACATCCTCAGGCACGCGAATGCCCAGGAGTTGAAGTTTCGCGATGGTAGCCAGGGCCAGCAGATCGTTGGAGCAGAACCAGGCCGTGGGCGCTGAGCCGGGCTGCTCATAAACGCGGTGGATCTCCCCCGTCAGCCCAACGGCATTGACCGGGTCCACCTGTACCAGCTGCGCCAGCTCCAGGTTGCGGTACCTGAGCCCGGCCAGAAAACCGGCGTGGCGGTCCCGCGCCCGGTCGGTACGCTGAAAATCACCGGATACCATGCCGATGCAGCGATGCCCCAGGTCAGCCAGATGCACGGCCACCTCAGCGGCGGCGCGATAGTTATCCACACCGATATATCCGCATACCTGCTGCCGCGGCACATTGTGCATCAGGCAGTAGGGCACGCCCTCTTTATCAAGCCGCGCCAGGGCATCGCTACTGGCGGCGTCATTCACCGTCAGCAGCACACCCTCAACCTGGTAGCCCAGCAGCGTGGCCACGGCACTGCGCTCCAGCGAAAGGTCATAGTCTGAGGAGAGGATAATCGGCGTCAGCCCCTTTTCGCGGGCACGCTGCTGAATGCCCGAGGCGGTCTCGGCAAACACCGGGTTGGTGAGGCTGGGCAGGATGACACCGATGACACTGCTGCTGGCGGTTTTCAGCGCACGGGCAGCCATACTGGGCGCGTAACCCAAGGCATCCACCGCCTGACGCACCCGCTCAGCCGTATCCGCCTTGATCGGCCCCTTGTCATTGATCACCCGGGAAACCGTAGCGACCGACAGACCGCAGTAGCTGGCTATATCCTTGATTGTGGCTGGTTTGTTCATCCGCCCTCCTTCCGATGGAAAGCAAGGTTAGATGCGCCAAATTACAGAAGTGTTAACGATTAACTACGATATGTAAACGTTTACATGACAGCCCAAAGACAATCTCGAATCGGATGTGCAGATGATCCGGTTTCTCATCCTTCACGTATTCATTCAGCAGATCACCAGCCGCCAAGCCGAACAGTTAAGCCGCAATCATCCACCCGCTAGAAGGATTAGGTTCCATCCAGCTACAAACGGATGTAGATTCTCGCTCGCGGATCTCTCAGCAAGGCTCCGCTCGGGGTTTACCCGGCACACCGCAAAAGGGAATTTCACGGCATAGCATCTATCATGGAAGGTGATTAAACGCGCTCAGTCTCTGATGACCGAACGCCCCATTTGCGGAAAACAGGATTCAAGGCTTGCCCAACACTCCACGTAAACCTACGCGCCACTGGCCAAGCAGGCTGGCACCCAGCTCCTTATGCGGGCGCTTTTTCTCAGGCCTTGTCATCCTTCTGCTCCTGGCCCTGTTGGCGATAATACTGACCGGCAAGCTCATCGTTTTGCCCAAGCTCCTGGTGCATGAACGCGATGACGCACTTGGCGAGCTCAATCGGCTGGATCGCGTTATCCACACTGACCTGCATTATCTGGCCACCACCACCAAGGACTGGGCCGCCTGGGATGACACCTACGCCTTTATTCAAGGCAAACAAAACGACTACCCGGTGAGAAACTTCAGCTTCGAAATGTTCAACGATATGGACTACGACCTGATGCTGTTTTTCACACCGGAGCTTGAGCTGCACTGGACGGCCGGTATCGATTCCAACACTGGCAACTTCAGCTCCTGCCCGGATCTTACCCAACGCTGCTCCTGGGCGGCGCCTCTTGCGTCTCTGGCACGTGACAAGCTCGCCAACCGAGCGGTTGTGGAGATCGATCACAACCTGGAGGGCGAACCAGAAACCAATTTTCTCCTCGTCAATGACGGCCAGGTGTTCAATGTGGCGGCACACGCCATTCACCACACCGACGATACCGGCCCTTCTGAAGGCTGGCTGGTGCAACTGCAGGTGCTGGACGAGGCCTGGGTCGAAAAGATTTCAACACAAACGGCACTGGCGATGCAGTTTCAGTTAGGCCAGCAGGAGGATCTGGGTACACCGAGTATTGAGCCGATTTCGGATGAACAACTCATCGCTCGGAAACAGCTCTCCGGCACAGATGTACCAGTACAGATCGGCATTAAGATTCATCGCAGTAACTTCATGGAACGCCTTGCCGCCATGCGCTACAGCCAGCTCTGGACAGCAGGCTTGCTGGCAACAGTGATTCTTCTGGTCCTTGTACTGCTTGAACGGACGGTACTTCTGCCACTGCGTCAGCTGGCACGCTTTACCCGAGAGGCGCGGGCAGAGATCAACGAGGCCACGCTGAGCTCTGCGCTGCTGGAACGCCGTGATGAGGTCGGCGAGCTGGCACGGGAATTTACCCACCTTATCCAGCAGCAGCGGATGAAGCGCACCAGCCTGGAAAACCTGTCACTGACCGACCACCTGACCGGGCTGGCGAACCGACGTTGTTTTGATGACCGGCTAAAAGCACTGTTCAACAAGGTCGAGCATAAAGGCCAGCCAGTGGCGGCGATCCTGTTCGATGTGGATCACTTCAAGGCTTATAACGACCGCTATGGTCACCAGGCGGGCGACCAATGTCTGATCATGCTTTCAGATAGCGCGCAGCGAACGGTCAGTTCCGAGGCGGGTGCTGATGCGCTTCTGGCACGTATCGGTGGAGAGGAGTTTGCGGTGATCCTGCCCGGCGTCGAGGAAACCCAGGCTGTAGAACTGGCAGAAGCGATACGACGCGGTATCGAAGCGCTTGTGCTCAGACACGAAGGCGCCGCACGTGGCTTCGTCACCATCAGCTGTGGTCTGTCCTATCTACCCAGAATATCGGAAGCCAGTTCCAGCGACCTGCTGAAAACCGCGGATGATGCGCTTTATCGCGCCAAGGAAGGGGGAAGAAACCAGGTGGTAAGAGCTGCGGTCAGCCCCGCTCAGGACTGACTTCTGCTACCCGGCGATACGATTACCAGCGCCTTCCTTCTTAATGAACTGCCGTTTTCGAGAACAGGTTGATCACGGCAACTCCGGCGATCACCAGACACATACCCGCCACCGCCGGCATATCCAGGCGCTGGTCATAGAGCAGCCAGGACACCAGCGCCACCAGCACCACGCCCATGCCGGCCCAGATCGCGTAGGCGACCCCCACGGGGATCGTCTTCAATGTCAGCGCCAGCAGATAGGCCGCCAGCACATAGCCGACCACAGCGATGGTGGCAGGGATGGGGCGGGTAAAGCTTTCGCTTGCCTTCAGCGCCGAGGTCCCGATCACCTCCGAGACGATGGCGATAGTCAGCAACAACCAGGGATTCATTAACCTTACCTCTATCAAACTAACGACGGCGCCACCCCCTGTGGCGTGCCCGAGGCTGAGGATGCTGACACCAGCGTAAAGGGAAGGCAACCCGGAAGGCCGCCTTCACGGAAACTCGCCGGAGCAAACGGCTTATTCCAGCGCTGCCAGCGACTTATCCCAAAGCTTCCAGCGATTCGGGCAAAATCTGGCCGCCATCCACCACCAGAGTCTGGCCGGTGATATAGGCCGCCGCCGGTGAGGCGAAAAACGCCGCCGCCTCGCCGATATCTTCCACGCTGCCAAGACGCTTCAGTGGAATTGATGCCGCCATCTGGCCCAGGTACTCCTCACCCATACCTTCTAGCCCCTCGGTAATGATATTGCCCGGCATCACCGCATTGACGGTAATCCCGTACTTCGCCATCTCGATCGCCGCCGTGCGCACAAAGCCAAGCTGCCCCGCCTTGCTGGCGCCGTAGTGGGACCAGCCGGGAAAGCCGGTGACCGGGCCGGTAATCGAAGAGGTCACCACAATGCGCCCCGCGCTGCTCTCTTTCAGCGCCGGAATCGCCGCCTGCACAGTGTTGAACATCCCCTTAAGGTTGGTATTGAGCACCAGGTCCCAGTCGTCCTCACTCATGGTTTCCAGATCCGCAGAGGGAAAGATACCGGCGTTAGCGCAGAGCACATCCAAACCACCAAAGGCGCTCTGCACCTTTTCCACCGCGCTCTTCAGCGAGGCGCGATCGGTCACATCTGCGCTGACCGCGATCGCCTCGCCGCCGGCTACAACAATAGCGGCCACCGCCTCTTCGGCAGCCTCCGCATGGCGGGCCACCAGCGCCACCTTATAGCCCTGGGCGGCGAAAACACGGGCGATACCCAGACCTATGCCTTTGCTGGCACCAGTCACCATTGCGACACGCTTGCTTGTCTCAGTCATGATGTAACTCCTCCAAGATCATTGATCAGCACCTGGCGGAGCTGCTCCAGCAGCAGGTGCCCATGTTCGGGTTTAAAACAGAGTGGCGGACGGATCTTCAGCACGTTGCCATAGAGGCCGGCAGCACCGATCAGTACCCCGCGATGGCGCAGCGCATTGATGATCCGGCTGCAGGCGAGCGGGTCCGGCTGGTTGTCCGCAGCAACGATATCCACACCGATAAACAGCCCGGCGCCACGCACCCGCGCCAGCTGCGGAAACTCATCGCAGAGCCCACTTAGGCCAGCAAGCAGCTCATTGCCGGTGCTCAGAGCATTGGCCTGAAGCTCCTCTTCCACCAGCGTATCGAGCACCGCCTGGGCCGCCGCCACCGCCACCGAAGAGCCACCGAAGGTATTGAAATAGCCGGTTTGGGCAGCCAGTTCCGCCAGCAGCGCTTCCGGCGCCGCAAGCCCCGCCACCGGATAACCGTTACCCATCGGCTTGCCGAAGGTGACGATATCCGGCATCAGTCCGTGGCGGGCAAAGCCCCAGAACTCGGAGCCGGTGCGGCCAAACCCGGGCTGCACCTCATCGGCGATCAGCAGACCGCCGGCGTGCTGAACCCTTCGCACCGCAGGCGCCAAAGCGCCGGCGGGATCGGCATAAACACCATCGCTGGAGAAGATGGTATCGATCAGCAGCGCCGCACAACCAAAGCCGCGTTCATCAAGGAGTTCGATGGCGTTCGCTACCTGGGTATCCAGGTAAGCCGCTGCATCCAGGCTTTCATCGTTGAGCGGTTCCAGGTCGATACAGACCACAAAATCCGGCACCTGCCCCTGCTTCATCGACGAGGGCGAAACCTCGGTCACCGCCGCCGTATTACCGTGATAAGCCGCCGCCGAGACGATCACGCCCTGTTTGCCGCTGTGCAGGCGCGCCAGCCGAAGCGCCAGATCGTTGGCCTCGCTGCCGGTACAGGTCATCACCAGCCGCCCGCTATCCAAAGGCAGCGTGCCGAGCAGCTGCTCGGCGTAGCGGTGCAGCGCCTCGTCCAGATAGCGGGTATGAACATTGAGCCGCACCATCTGCTGCGCCACCGCATCGATCACCCTGGGGTGGCAATGCCCCAGCACCGGTACGTTGTTATAAACATCGAGATAGCGTTTGCCCTCGGCATCGAACAGCCAGACACCCTGGCCCTCGACCATCTCGATCGGCTGGTCGTAAAACAGCATAGAGGTGGGACCCACCAGCTCGCGGCGCTGGCGGATCAGTGAGTCCAGATGGTCATTGCCGCTGCTGCGCGCAAAGTTAAAAGCGTTCTGGTCGAGGATTGAACGCGTATCGCGCTTCGTTTCCGCGCTCATTAGAACTCCCCCTCGAGATAGCGCTGAGCCAGGCTGGCCGTGCCCGCCGCGTACCCCTCGCCAAACTCTGCATAGGTGCCGCTTTCGCTGTGATTGGCCAACCAGGCGGTGAGCATGATACGGCGGATCATGATGAAGCTGGCAAGCATCGCTTCATCCTCAGCGGTGAACTCCCCTTTTGATCGGTAGCCCTTCACCCAGGCGCTCTGCAGTTCAGGGATCGACGGATCCAGCTCGTAGAAGCTGATGGCGGCGGCAAAATCGTAGGCGAACCAGCTGATACCGCAGTCATCGAAATCGATCACCCAGAGTCGGTCATCATCGACCAGCAGATTCGCCAGGCGCAGGTCAGCATGTACCAAGCCAAAGCGGTCAGAGCCGGCGCCATATGCTTCGACACGCTGCTCTATTTTCGCGATAGCAGCCGCTATCAACGCCTCGCTCTGCGCATCCAGCCCCTCTGCGCTGCGCCAGTCACCCCAATGACCATCGGCGGCGAGCATGGTGTTCAAGTTCCACTCCTTGCGCACAAAACCTTCCGGCCTTGGCCACCGGCGGCTGTGCTGATGCAAGGTGGCCGTCACCGCACCCAGCTGTTCAAACCAGCGTGGCAGATCTTCACCCACGTTGGGTTCGTTGCCGGCCACAAAATCAAACGCCACCACCGCGTAACTTTCGCCATCGACCTCGACCGAGCAAACACGCCCCGCCTCGCCATCAATAATTGCCGGCGTATGCAGCGCATTATCGGCGCGCAGTGCTTCGATCCAGGCCAGTTCTGACTCGATCTCCCCCGGCTGATGATAGTTCGGCCGGTGCAGACGCAGGATCAGGCGCTGGCTGTCGTCTGCCGAGCGGGCCAGATAAGTGATGTTCTCCGAGACGGTGAGCATCTCCACCTTGGAACCTGGGGGTAAACGCCAGTTGGCCAGAGACTCCTCCAGCCGCTGCCGGATCGCCTCGATCAGTGCGTCGGTATAGATCATGGGACTCCTGACTCATCTTGTTTCGCGCAATGGAGCTGCAACCGCATAAAGCCCCTGGCGGAACGGTTATTGCTTCCTGTCATTCCAGACTAGAGCAGGCAACTAAGCCTGGGTTATCGAAAACCGGCAAAGGAGCGGTACGGCGGCCATGACCAGGTTTCTATTGAACGAGGTAGCCCAGACCTCGCAGCACGAGGTAATACCAGAGGCCCCTATTGGCTCACCCACGCTGAGCAACGCACCCCTTAGGTGCGCGGTATTCTCCGATGACCTGAACGAGCAGGCCGGTGGCATCACCGACTGGCAGCAGGAATATGACCAGGTGAGCGCCGGCGCTTTTCATGGCTCCATCGAGGAGTGCCATATCGGCGCCCTGCAGGTGTTTCGCGAGCACACCAGCAAAACTCTGAGACAAACCTGCGAGATCTGGCAGGACGCCATCTGGGTCGGCATTCCGGTGGTGCGGGAGGGTTTTCGCATCAATGGCGAAGCGCCGGAAAGCTGCGATCTGCTCTGGCGGCGCGGCCAGGACGCCTTCGAGCTGATGACGCCGGACAACTCCAATATCCTCAGCATCGCGGTGCATGAGCAGTCACTGCTGCAACAGGCCGAAGCTCAGGGAATAGCGATTCAGCTGCCGCAGATCGGCGGCAACCCGAGAATTCAGGTGGACCCGCGCCAAATCGAACAGATGGGTGTACTGATCAACCGGGTGATCTCGGCCAGCGCAGGCAGCATCGACCGTAGTATTCATGAAGACCTGGTGATGCAGACCCTGCTCAACGTGCTGCGCGATGCGAAGATCAACGACCGGCTAACGCCCAGCCATGCCCACCGTAAGGCAGTAGTGGATAGGGTAAGAGAACATGTGGCCGATACCGGCAGCCTGCCCGTGACCCTCACCGAACTGTGCGAAATCGCCTGCGTCAGCCGGCGCACACTGCAGTACAGTTTCGAGAGTATTCTGGGGATTAATCCCAAGCTCTACCTGCGCACCAACCGACTGAACCAGGTTAGGCGTCGCCTGAGTAACAGTGAGACCGAATCGGTCTCCGATGCCGCGGCTCACTATGGGTTTTATCACTTGAGCCAGTTTGCCACTGACTACAAGCGCCTGTTTGGGGAGCTGCCTTCGCAGACGCTTGCTCGGCGCGGTTGAACCGCGAAGTCTAGTAGAGATCTGGACACACCTTGACCAGACAATGCAATTGCATTACCTTTTCGGTACGTTGATTTTATGTACCGAGGTCCACCATGGCCAAGTCCCTGCTCACTACAGAATCCACCCTGACCGACCGGTACCAGACCACCGTTCCCGATGCCGTGCGTAAAGCACTGAATCTGGGCAAACGGGAAAAGATTCGCTACACCATCCAGCCTGATGGACAGGTTCTGCTGTCGCGCGCGGATCAGGATGAATCCGATCCTGCGCTGGGTAGCTTTTTGACGTTTCTGGCCAAGGATATTCAGTCCAACCCGCAACGATTGCAGTCAGCCACTCCGGAACTGCTCTCGCGCATCCAAACGCTGGTCGGCGATATCGACGTCGATCTGGATGCACCGCTGGATGATGAGGACGAATAGTTTTGCCGAATCAATCCAGTCTCGTTATCAACGGGTGGACTCTTTTCTGCCACCCGCTATTTCTCGATGAGGTTGATTCACTCCTCACTCAGGTCGAAGCACTCAAAGCCAAAGACCCTGAAAACTTTGCCCGGAAAAACGCCACCAAGCGCCTCGCGGCCATAGCCAAACTGGCATTTGAGGTCATACCGCAGAACCCGGCACTTCCAGAGTATCGCCAGGGTGAGACCCTGGGAAACGAGCATAAGCACTGGTTTCGGGCGAAATTTTTCCAGCAGTACCGGCTGTTTTTCCGCTTTGACTCAGCGTCGAAAATTATTGTCTTTGCCTGGGTGAATGACGAAAAAAACAAACGCGCCTATGGCAGCAAAACGGATGCCTATCGCGTCTTTGAGAAGATGTTTGATACAGGGCATCCGCCAGACGACTGGGCATCGTTGCTCGCAGAAGCCAAAGGTGCTCTGGACCGGCTGGATGAAGTGGCAAACAAGCTGATTAGTTAGGCGCCCCCTGACTTACTACCTAATGGCGGCCTGCACGGCCGCCTTAGCTCTTTATCCTAACTGCGAACCTTGATGCGCTCTGGATCGTGGAACGGCAGGCTTACCACCTCACCGCCGAGGCGTTTCTGGTGGCCATCCAGCTGACCGACCTCCAGCTTTGTTCCCGGCGTTGCAAAGTCCGGCTGCAGCCGCACCAGGGCGATGGTTTTACCGATCAGCGGTGAACGGATCGCGCTGGTCACCACGCCTACCGGGAAGCGGCCATTGAAGATCTGATCGCCGTGGGCGATGGCGTCTTCCGTATCCAGCACCAGTCCCATCAGTTTTTCCCGGTTTGCCGCTGGTACCCGCTCCAGCGCAGCACGGCCGATGAAATCCTCCTCCTTGGTTTTCAGCGGTACGGTAAAGCCGATACCCGCGGCGTAGGGGTCGGTCTCCGGGCAGAACTCGTAGCCGGCGAAGATCAGCCCCGCTTCGATGCGCAGCATATCCAGGGCATCGAAGCCCAGCGGCGCCAGCCCCAGCGGTTTGCCCTTCTCCCAGATCGCGTCCCAGACAGTTTCGCCATCGCTTGGATGACACCAGATTTCAAAGCCCAGCTCGCCGGTATAGCCGGTACGGGAGATCATCACCGGTGTGCCCGCAGGCCCGCCGAGACGCCCCACGGTAAAGTGGAACCAGGCCAGCTCGCTGACCGGAGTGCGGGTCTCCGGGGTCCAGATAATTTCGCTAAGTAACTGGCGGCTCAACGGCCCCTGCACAGCCAGGTTGTGCAGCTGATCGGTGGATTCCTGAATCCGCACGCGAAAGCCGTCCCGCTCGGCCAGTTCACGTAGCCAGGTGCCGGTGTACGGGTCGCCGCAGATCCAGCGGAACGCCTGATCGTCCATGCGGAACAGGGTGCCGTCATCGATCATGCCGCCGGTCTCATGGCAGATGGCGGAATAAACCACAGCACCCACCGCCAACCGGCGCACGTTGCGGGTCAGCGCCTTCTGCAGCAGCGCTTCCGCATCGGGGCCGGTAACCTCGAACTTACGCAGCGGCGACAGATCCATCACCGCCACCTTCTCGCGACAGGCCAGGTATTCAGCCCGGGCGCCCCAGCCATCAAACTCGGAGGGCATCCAGTAGCCACGGTATTCACTGAAATGGCGTGTCAGCGCGGAGGTGCGGCTGTGGAAAGCGGTTTGCTGCGTCATGCGGGCAGGCTCCTCGGGTTGGTTGCGGTAGGCGATGGCACGGGGAAACTCCTCGTCGGCGGCGTAGATCCGCACCTGGATATCGGTGGGGCACCAGCCGTTGGCCGGGTCGATATCGTCCGGGCAGGCGGATGAAACACAGAGCAGGTCGCGACTTGCGCGCATCAGCACGTAATCCCCCGGACGGGACCAGGGCTCATCCATACCGATGGCGCCGCAGGGTTCAGCGGAGGTATTGAAGAAGTAGTTGATCGCCGGCCAGCCGGAACGTGGCTTGATGCCGTAGGGCTTGAGCGCCATGTTGAAGTTGGCGGTACAGCTGATATGGCCGAAATAACCGGCGTCCTCGTAGTACTTGGGCGTACAGGCGAGCAGAAAGCTGTCGTGACGACCAACGCTGTCCTGCACCAGCTCCAGCATGGTCTGCATCTTTTGGTCAGCAAAGCGGGAGTAAAGCCCCGGCTGCGGCAGCGAGACACCCGCCAGCGTGCGCGTGGCGGTGGAATCCAGGGTGATCTCCTCACCCCGCTGCAGCGCTTCCAGATCGAAGGCGATAAAATCGGAGCACTGCTTGCCGGCCACATCGCTGATCTGAATCCACTCGCCCGCCTTCACCTCGTAGGCGCGGGCGCTGGAGTTCGGAACGTGCACTTCACGGACCGGCGCCACACTGCGGCTGTCGCCGGTATAGGGCGTCGGCAGCAGATCCACAGAGGCGGTACGATAATGATGCAGCAGCTCCAGCTCGCCGGGTGCGACCTGTTCATCCACCGGCATATCCAGCCCCGGCGCTATCAGCACAAGCTCCAGCGGGTCGCCCTCTTCCACCGCCTTGAGTTCCAGCGGCATCTGCTCGGAGGCAACCGCCACACCCGGCTGACTCATCGGTTCGGCCACACCTGAACTTGTCAGCAGCGCATTCAAACGCACCGCACTGGGCCGCTCAGTCGCCAGTTGTCGCTGAAACAGCGAGGCGGGCGCCAGCTCAAGTGTGCTCAGATAATCCTGGCTATAAGCATCCAGCCCCACCAGCTCACAGCACTGCATGCCGTCCAGACTGTCTATCTGCAGCCGCTCTCCGGGGTTTAGCCGCAGGCGCAGGCCATCCTGGGGTTTGATCCTGAGCCTGCGCGACTGGCGCAAACTGCCCCAGCCGGAATCACGAGGCAGCTGTGTTTGCAAAGCGGTCATGCCTGGGCCCTCCTTCAAAAATAAAGGGTTGTGCGTAACGGGTTTGAACTCAGTCCAGGAAGGCCTCATCCGGGTGCACTCCACTCTGTTCAGACTCAGACTGGTGCACCCGGAGAAGGAGCCAAAACGCCCGAAACCGATCACTGATAGGAAAAAATCTTTACTTACAATAGCTAGAGCTTCAATGCATCTATGGAGATACTACTTAGTGGGTAAGTTGCCAAAGTTGGCATATTTGCTGCTCTTCCCACTGTTAAACCTGATTCAATGGCTCGGGATACCCAAGTGATGCAAAGAACAGGCAACCAGGCTTATCAACCATCGACGGGCTGGCTCCGGCGTCTGATCGACGCGCTGTTGAACCGCTCTGCCGTCCCACAGGAGCAGACCGGCAAGCCGTCGGATTCGGCACGCCTCTCGGCCCTCTCCCTGGAGATAGCCGGCTGTGACAAGCTGGAAAACGTCTTACCCGCGCAACTGAAGACGCTGGAGCGCTCCTTCAGGCAGTACAACGGGCTGGAATCGGCCCATCTGCTCATCGCTACACGCTGCCCGGGCGAAGAGCTCCAGCTGCATACTCCCGGGGCACATCCAGGCAGGACGGATGATCTGCCCCCCGGCGTGACCGGATTCGTTCGCTACCAACTGAGCGGCACCCTGGGCAGCCTCGACGAGCTGCACTCACTGGCCATGCCACTGCCCGCCTCCACCGAGGCGCTGCATGCGATCCGCTTGCAATCGACACCCGCCGACGCCTGGCTGATGCTGTCTGGGCCGGTCAGCCTGCCCAAGGCCGCTGCGGCCACCCTTGAATCCCTGGCCCGCTCGCTGGGCCAGGGGCTGGCGATCCATGCGGCTCACCGCCAGCGTCTGGAGCAGGCGATCACCCACGAACGCCGCACCCATGCCGCCGAACTGCACGACTCACTGGCCCAGGTGCTGGGTTATCTGCGCCTGGGCACCTCGCGCCTGGATGCCCGCTGCGGCCGCTGCGATCAGCCGGAGCTGCAGGCGATTGCTGCCGACCTGTCGCAGCAAACCCGCCACGCCTACCGCATGCTGCGCGACCTGATCAGCAGCTCACGATTGACGCTGGAAGGCGGCTCGTTGCACTCGGCCCTGGCCGCGGTGGTGCGGGAGTTCGAACAGCGCTCGGCGCTGGTGTTTGAACTGGATGATCGCTGCCCGCAGCGGGAGCCCGATGAATCCAGCGCGATCCAGCTGTTGATGATCGTGCGTGAAGCACTCAGCAATGCCGTGCGCCACGCCCATGCCAGCCATCTGCGTATCCAGCTGCTGCCGCTGGACAACGGCGGCCTGCACCTGCGGGTTGAGGATAACGGTGAGGGCCTGGACCCGGAGCGCCGTCGCGGCGACAGCTTCGGCCTGGGCATCATGCAGGAGCGGGCGGCCCGGATCGGCGCCCGTTTCAGCATCGAAGAGCGTCCCGGCGGCGGCACCCGCATAGAGCTGATACTGGAGGACAACGATGCCCGATCTTGAGATCCGCGCCCCTGGCAGCCCCGATTTTAAAAGCCAAAGCTGCGCCCGGGTCGTTCTGGTCGATGATCACCCCATCTTCCGTCGCGGTGTGGCGGAACTGCTCAATGAAAGCGGACGCTTCGAAGTGATCGCTGACTTCAGCTCCGCCCGCGCGCTATTGGATGTGATCGACGAGCTGCAACCAGACCTCGCGGTGATCGATCTGCAGATGCCCGGCGATGATGGGCTCTCTTTACTGCAACAGTTGAAGGGACGTTCACCTGACCTGCGAATCGTTATGCTCACCGCCTCGGATGACAGCGAACATCTGCTGCAGGCGATTCAGTCCGGTGCCGACGGCTACCTGCTAAAAGAGACCGATGCCGAACTGATTCTGCAGCGGCTGGAAGGCGTGCTGGAGGGCAAAGTCGCGCTGGATGATGAAGCCCTGGTGATTCTGACCCAGCGCCTGAGAAATACCCAAGCCCCGGTACAGGCCGACAACTCGCTGGGTGAGATCACCCTGCGTGAGCGCCAGACCCTGTCGCTGATCGCCGCCGGCATGAGCAACAAGCTGATCGCCCGGGAGCTGGGGATCAGTGATGGCACCGTCAAGGTTTACGTCAAATCCCTGCTGCGCAAACTGGATCTGCACTCCCGCCTGGAGCTGGCGGCCTGGGTTCATGCGCACCCGGAGGTAGAGCTGGAGGGCGAAGCATGAGCCTGCTGAAACCTGCCTGGCTACGCCGCGACAAAACGGTCGTCGATCCACAAGCACTGCTCGACAGCCTGGATGAGGCGATTCTGGTCATCGATCAGCACGAAACCATTCTGCAGGCTAACCGCCGCTGGCAGCAGTTGCTTGATGGCGAGCCGTTCATCGGCGCGCCGCTGCATCGCTATCTGCACCCCCGGGATCACAACCTCTGGCGCGAACAGCTGGAGCAGCTGCGTAAAGGCGAGCGGCCGGCACCGGTCTGGCTACGCCTCCTCAGCGACAGCGAACTGCACTGGTGCGAACTGCGCGCCCAGCCACTCAACAACGACTCGGACTGGCCGGTGAGCCTGAGCCTTTGCGATATCACCCCGCAGGTGCGCAAGGATCAGCAACGTGACGCCAGCCACCGCAGCCTGAGCCAGTTAATGGCCAACCTGCCGGTGATGCTCTATCGCGCCCGCAACAACCGTAACTGGAGCATGGAGTATGTCAGCGAGGGCTGCCTGGAAGTCACGGGTTACAGCGCCGATGCCCTGGTGAACCAGCCCCGGCTAAGCTACGGCGCGCTGATCCACCCCGAAGATGCCAGCCCGGTCTGGGACCAGGTACAGGAAGCGCTGCATCGCCGCGAGAGCTTCGACCTGCACTACCGCATTCACCACGCCGATGGCAGCGAACGTGAGGTAAGCGAAAAGGGCCAGGGCATCTACTCGGAATCCGGCACGGTACTGGGTGTCGAGGGCGTGATTTTCACCCTGGAGGCTCAGGGCACGCCCTCCCAGGCGCGCCCGAGCTCCGCGCTTTCTCTGGAATCCTGAACCACCCGGTTACTGGCGGCACCCAGCGGCAGATCGGTGAGCAGTTCACAGCCGCTCTCGGTCACCAGTAACTGGCTGACCTCGCGATAACCCGCGCCCCCGGCACTGGTATCCGGCAACAACAGTTCGGTGGTCAACGTCAGCACTGTCCCCGCTTCCAGTGGCCGCTGCATAAACTCCGCGCCTGTTGCCAGCGCACTCCCGCCAAACAGCGTCAGGTAGTTTCGGGTCCCCCGGTTGATCAGATCGAAGCGCCGATAGATCGCATCCAGCTCGGCGCTCACATCGGCGGGCTTAACGCCGGGAGCGACCAGCTCAAGCGCTCTGCGATGTGCCGCACAGTTGATGTCCCAAAGCCTAAGCTGCTCATCTTCGCAGTAGCCCAGGAAAAAGGTGCGGGCACTGTGCAGCCGATATCCGGCCAGCGCCGGAAGGCAGCAGAGGCTGAGCAGATCCCCGGGTTGAACCCAGCGAGCGCCGGGCGGATTGAAGCGACCATCGGTATTGTTACCCGACTGTACCAGCGCCGAGATATCGCTGATCTCCAGGTGGGGATAATAGATCGCCGCCTCATCCAGCATGGCGCCCCGCGTCACCTCTGCCAGCGTATACTCCGCCAGCCCGTCGCTGAGGGCACTGACAAAGGTGTCGTAACCCAGTCGACCAAGCGCGGCGACTCTGCGCAGCAGCTGGATCTCCTCTTCCGAGCGACGTATACGCAGTGCCAGCAACTGCTGCTCCAGCGGTTGCAGGTTTTTCAGCTGCCCCAGCGCCGCCTTGATGCCAGCCCTCAGGGCCGCAGAGAAGCTCCAGGATTCGATACCGATCTCGCGCGCAGCGGGAAGCAGGCGGCGAACAGTGCCGAACAGCTGCTCGGCATCGCGGTAAACCAGGCTGTCGCCAAAGCTGTAACGGTAAGCGTGGCCCCCTTCACTGATCGGGGCCAGGGTGACGGAGCGCTCCGGCGTCAGGATCAGCAGCGTGGGTTGCTGTGCAGAGGTTGGCAACAGATTACTGTAATAGGCGATGCTGGCCCGGTCGGTCAGTATCAACGCATCCAGTCCCTGATCGCGCATCAACTCGCGCACCACACTCAGACGGCGGAACATCTCTTCCGCCGAGAAGGCCGCACGGGACTTAACCCCCGTGCGTATATCGGTCAGATCGGCAAACACATACCCTCCTTAATCATAAGGAAGATCATGCGCCCGCCTCAGCGGGGGTACAAACCGCTATTACTTATTCAGCAATAACCTCTGCTAATGGATCACTCTGCGCCAGCTGCGCCGCCCTGGGCAGCAACTTATCCACGGCGAACTCCTGCTGAAACTCCGCCGCCTGTTCCTGCAGCCAGGTGAAAAATGCCGCCACCTGGGGCCGTTCCAGCAGTTTTTTAAGACACACCACGTAAACGCCATCATCCTTTTCGCACTCGCCGAACAGCGGTATCAGACGCCCACGCTGAACCTCGTTAGCCACCAGCACATGGCGCCCCAGCGCCACGCCACGGCCATCCCGCGCCGCGCGCACAATCAGGTCTGCCTGGTTAAACCGATAACCGCTACTGCAATCCACTTCGCGGATTCCGCGTTCCACCAGCCAGCGCTGCCAGGATGTGGATAACTTTGCCTGGGGCAAAGAATCATGGATCAACGAGACACCCACCAGATCCTTCGGTGCCGCTATGGCGTGGTTTTTCAGCAGCTCCGGGCTGGCTACCGGGTAGATGTAGTCCCAGAACAGCAGTTGCTGCTCCATGGCCGGCTGATCGCCGATACCGTGGCAGATACCGATATCGACAATCTCGTTATGGAAGTTGGGCTCGGCCAGTTCCGCCACCAGGTGCACATCGATATTCGGGTGTTTGATATGAAAGTCATGCAGACGCGGCATCAGCCAGCGGCTGGCAAACGACGGCATGCAGTAGACGGTGAGCTTGCTCATGCGGTTATCGGATTCGATATCGCTGAGTACATCACGGATATCGATCAGCGAGGTGTGAACCACCGGATAGAGCGTGGCGCCCGCATCGGTCAGCACCAGCTGCCGGGTTCTGCGCTCAAACAGCTTATAGCCCAGACGCCCCTCCAGCTGAATCACCTTCTGGCTGACGGCACTCTGCGAAACGCACAGTTCTTCGGCGGCAAGGGTAAAGCTGAGATGGCGAGCGGCTGCTTCAAAATAGCGCAGGGATTCAAGCGGGGGTAAACGTATAGACATCAATTTTTCCTGTATAGGGTATCCAACAAGAGACACCTCACGCAGAAAACAAGCAGGATTCGTACCACTGCACCGATTCGCGCCACAGCGGGGATAGCGGCAAAAACAGCGCACAAATTTGATGCATAACCTCGGTTAACGCGAACCAAAAAAATACATAAGAAAACCTTATCCCCGACAATAAGGAAATACCGTTTGTAGGGTTAATGCGTTGTTCTGATGATAGCCCCATGCCTTAACCGGCCCTCTTTCTCTAACGTACGGGGTTATGACATGAACAGCACGAACCGTTTTAAAAAGCTTCTCTGCGTCGCCGGACTATCGCTCACCGCCATGGGCGCCCAGGCCGATCTGCTGGACGATATCAAGGACCGTGGCGAGATCGTGATCGCTACCGAAGCGCGTTACGAGCCGTTTGAAATGCTCCAGGACGGCAAGATCGTCGGTTACGGCAAGGATATCCTCGACGAGATCCTGAAAGACCTTCCGGGCGTTGAGCTCAAGCAGCTCGACCTGCCGTTCCAGGGCATCCTGGCGGGCCTGAACGCCGAGCGTTACGACTTCGTCGCCACCTCGCTGATGATGACCCAGAAGCGTCTCGACGCTTACGCCTTCACCAATCCGATTGCCGACGCCTCTCTGGCGATGCTCAAGCGCAAGGGCGATGACAGCATCAACTCACCGGAAGATATGGCCGGCAAGGTCGCCGGTGTACAGGCGGGTTCCGCACAGCTCACCGGTGTCCGCGAGTACGAAAAGACCGTGCTCGAGCCCAAGGGTGAAAGCGTGAAGGATATCAAGGAGTTCACCGACTACAACGAAGCCTACGCTGCCCTGGCTTCACGCCGCGTCGACTTTGTACCCCAGGCGATCCCGAACCTGGCGCCCATCGTCAAGAAGCGTCCGGACATGTTCGAACTGGTACAGCCGGCCTTTGGCCCGACCGCCTACTACGGCTGGGCTGGCCGCAAGGATGACGACTCCAAGCGTCTGGTCGAGTTCTTCAACCAGGGCCTGCTGAAGCTGCAGCAGAGCGGCAAGCTGGAAGAACTTCAGCAGAAGTGGTTCGGCTTCACCATGGAGCTGCCGGAAGGCGAACTGCCCACTCCTGCACAGTAAGCCGCACAGTAAACAACAGTATCGATTAACAATACTTATTCAACGTCCGCCCGCTTTAACACGGCGGACGTTCTGCCTTAAAAGCGAGTCCCCTCATGAGCGAAAACTCCTACGAAACCGGCCGCCTGAACCTGCCGTTTGTTGGCCACACCACTTTTGCCAAGAGCCCGGTTGTTTCCAACTGGAATGAGATCGACGCCGACTTCGCCGTACTCGGCGTGCCCTACGACATGGGCTGCCAGTACCGCTCCGGCGCCCGCTTCGGACCGCGTGGCATCCGCGCCTCCTCTACCCTGTTCAGCTTCGGCCACAGCGGTGCCTACGACTACGAAGGCGACACCCTGTACCTGCAGAAGGACAAGGTCCGCATCGTCGATCTGGGCGACGTGGACATGATCCACACCAACACCGAAAAATGCCTGGAAAACACCGAAGCAGCAGTGCGTGAGATCCTGAAAAGCGGCGCCACCCCGGTAATCCTCGGCGGCGACCACGCCATCACCGCAGCCAACGTGGCGGCCTACTCCGAAGAAGAGCCGATCCACGTTGTGCAGTTTGATGCTCACCTGGACTTCGTCGACGAGCGCCACGGCGTGCGTTACGGCCACGGCAACTGCATGCGCCGTATCTCCGAGATGGAACACGTGTCCGGCATGACCCAGCTGGGTATCCGCAACGTTTCCTCCTCCAACCAGGCCGACCACCAGGCGGCGAAAGATGCAGGCTCCACCATCCTGTCCGTGCGCCAGGTGCGTAAGCTGGGTCTGGAAGCGCTGCTGGAGAAGATCCCGGCGGGCAAACGCTACTACCTGACCATCGATATCGACGGTTTCGACCCGTCCATCGCACCGGGCACCGGCACTCCGAGCCACGGCGGCTTCGCTTACTACGAAGTGCTGGAAGTGATCGAACAGCTGGCCCAGCGCGGCGATATCGTCGGCGTGGACGTCTGTGAAGTGGCACCGCCGTACGACTCCGCCGAGGTGACCTCTATCCTCGCAGCCCAGCTGCTGATGAACACCATCGGCTACATCGCTCACCACCGCGAACAGAAAGCCCTCGGAGCCGAAGCATGAGCAAGGATCCCAAGGTTCAGCCGCGCTATACCGGCATCCCCACGTTTATGCGTACGCCCTACGCACCGACGCTGGAAGATATCGATATCGCCCTGATCGGCGTGCCCTTCGACGGCGGCGTCACCAACCGCGCCGGCGCCCGTCACGGGCCGCGCGAGGTGCGTAACCAGTCCAGCCTGATGCGCACCATCAACCAGGCCACCGGCGTTGCGCCCTTTGACCTGGTGCGCGTCGGCGATGCCGGCGATGCGGTGCCGGACACCCCGTTCGAACTGCTGGCGGCGCACAAGTCCATCGAAGAGTTCTACGAGGGCATCAAGGCAGCCGGCGTCATGCCGATCTCCGCCGGTGGCGATCACTCCGTCACCCTGCCGATCCTGCGGGCGCTGGCGAAGGATGGCCCGGTGGCCATGGTGCACTTCGATGCCCACTGCGACACCGGCGATTTCTACCTCGGCTCCAAGTTCCACCACGGCTCACCGTTCAAGGTGGCCGCTGAGGAAGGCCTGATCGATCCGAAGAAGACAATCCAGATCGGTATCCGTGGCGGCGTCACCGACCGCGATATCTGGAAGTTCAGCTACGAAAGCGGCATGCGCGTTATCCATATCGAAGAGTTCTACGAGATGGGCCTGAACGCGGTGATCGACGAGATCAAGCAGGTGGTGGGCGACAGCCCGGTGTACGTCACCTTCGACGTGGATGGTCTGGACCCGGTCTACGCGCCCGGCACCGGCACCCCGGAGATCGGCGGTTTCACCACCTTCGAAGCGCAGCAGATGATCCGCTCCCTGGCGGATCTCAACATCATCGGTGGCGATGTGGTGGAAGTGGCTCCGCCATTCGATCCCAGCGGCGTTACCGCTCTGACCGGCGCCACCATGATGTTTGAACTGCTCTGCGTCTCTGCCGTGTCGCTTAAGCGTCAGCGCGGCGACTCTACTAGCTGCGAAAACGGAGGCTAAGGATGTTTGATCTCGGAGTAGTCTGGGAATACCGCGGCGCTCTGCTTAACGGGCTGTGGATGACCTTCTGGATTTCAGGTATCTCGATCTTTTTCGGCTTCATTATCGGCGCCCTGATCTGTCAGGCGCGCCGTGCCGAAAACCCGGTGATCAGAGGACTGGCCACGGTCTATATCAGCGCCCTGCGCGGTACCCCGATACTGATCCAGCTGGCGATCATCTTCTTCTTTCTGCCACTGGCCGGGATCAACATCCCCTCGATTCTCGCGGCGATCATCGCGCTGTCACTTAACAGCAGCGCGTTTCAGGCCGAGATCCTGCGCGGCGGATTCCAGATGCTGCCGAAAGGCCAGCTGGAAGCCGCCTGGGATTTCGGCTTCAGCCGCTGGCAGTCACTGATCCATGTGGAGCTGCCCCAGGTGGCCCGCAACACCCTGCCGGCGCTGGTCAATGATGCCATCGATATCATCAAGAACTCGTCGCTGATCTCCACCATCGCCGTAACCGAGCTGATGCGGGTGGCACAGCAGTATTCGTCCACCACCTACCGTCCGATCGAGTTTTTCATCGCCGCCGGGCTGCTCTATCTGGTGCTGACCACCGCGGTGAGCCAGGCCGGTCAGTATCTCGAACGCCGACTCAGCTACCGCTAGGAGACAAGCATGGACCTGACACTCTTCGTTACCTACGGCCCACAGCTTCTCAAAGGGGTGATGTTCACCCTCTACGTCTGCGGCGGCGCCCTGGTGATCGGCCTGCTGCTGGGGATGCTGCTCTGCATTATCGGCCGCAGCGGCAACCGCGCGCTCTACGTGTTCTACCGTCTTTACATCACCCTGTTCCGCGGCACGCCGCTGCTGGTACAGATCTACCTGGTGTTCTACGGCGGCCCGTTCGTGGGCCTGGAATTCAGCGAAATCCAGGTGGGTATCGGCGGCCTTGGCCTCTATACCGCGGCCTACTTTGCCGAGATTTTCCGCAGCGGCTTTCAGAGTATCCCCAAGGGACAGATCGAAGCGGCCACGGACCTGGGCTTCTCGCGCAGCCAGACCTTTTTCCACGTCAGCCTGCCGCAGATGTTTGCCGGCGTGCTGCCGACACTGGTGAACCAGACCATCCTTCTGGTGAAGGAATCCGCGATTCTGTCGGTGATCACCGTGCCGGAGATGACCACTGCCGCGACGCGGATGTCCACCGAGACCTTCTCGGTGATCGAGCCTTACCTGTTCCTTGGATTCACCTACTGGCTGATCACTTTCACGCTGTCACGGGCCGCCCGTCGCGTCGAAACCCGGCTGACCGCCTATATCGCCGCCCGTTGAGCCGCACTTTGCAGCCAGACTGAAAAGAGATTGAAGAGAGACTGCCCATGAGCAACGTGAAACAGAAGCCGGTCATCCGCATGATCGACGTGAAGAAAAGGTTCGGCGACAACGAGGTCCTCAAGGGGATCGACCTGGATGTCTACCAGAGCGAGGTCGTCTGCATCATCGGCGGCTCCGGCTCCGGCAAGAGCACCATGCTGCGCTGTATCGATTTTCTTGAAACCTATGAGGGTGGCGAGATCACCGTCGAAGGCAAGATGATCGGTTACGGCTCCGATAACGCCGGTAACCTCAAGCCCCTGCCCAAGCACCAGGTTCAGAAAGACCTGCGCAACGTGGGCATGGTGTTCCAGCAGTTCAATCTCTGGCCGCACAAAAGCGTGCTGGAGAACGTGATGGCGCCGCTGATGCTGGTGGCCGGCTTCTCCCGCGCCGAAGCCAAGGAGAAAGCCCTGGCCGCCCTGACCAAGGTGGATATGGCGCACAAGGCCGATGTATTCCCCGGTACTCTCTCTGGCGGTCAGCAGCAGCGTGTCGCCATCGCCCGTGCGCTGGCCAAGGAACCGCGCATCCTGCTGTTCGATGAACCCACCTCAGCGCTGGACCCGGAACTGGTCGGCGAGGTACTCAAGGTAATGCGCCAGCTGGCGGAGGAAGGGATGACCATGGTGATCGTCACCCACGAAATGGGCTTTGCCGCCCAGGTATCGGACAAGGTGATCTTCCTGGCCGACGGCCGTATCGAAGAACAGGGCCCGCCGTCAGAACTGTTCGCCAACCCCACATCACCGCGCCTGAAAGCGTTTCTGGCCACCTGGTCCGAGCGCAACGGCACCCTCTGATTTTCCAAGGTTTACCCAACCTGTTTTGGCGCGGCAGCTTCTGGCTCCGCGCTTTTTTATTGGCTTCTCATCAGCCACGGATGAGGCCAGCGTTTCCACGGATTCAGGCCAGCTAAGAATAAAAATCCACCTGCATAGCAGGGAGCCTGGCTAAACCCACCGACGAATGCCGGGAGCCCCCACATCCGTGTCCTTTTTTAGGCCGGTTTCGGCTGCTGCCGAGCAAAGAGACTTGTGCGGCTTTCGTTGCTAAGTAAGTCCCTTTGCAATCCCAAACCGCCCCTAAGGCTTGGTCGGCTACGCCGACTTCCCTGTGCCAAAGGGGATCGATTATGCGCTCAGACAGCCATGAGACACCGAGCCCCGTTATCGATACGGCAAGAGAAAGGCAGAGCCTCGACTAAACGATCACCACCTCCATCGGAGGTGGTTTAAGAGCAACAATCAAAGGCATTCGTCGCATCCCCAGCCGGGTTAGCGAACCTCATACAAAGTGCTTACACAAGAACTCCCTTATCTACCTTGTGCCTTTCTCCCAACCGTAGCAAACTGACTCCAGCGTCAGACAAGCAGTAGACGCATAGATTCTACGGTAGGTAAGCTAAGGGACTGATAATGAATACCTGCAGTGCACTCCCAGCGTTAACGGTAAATTGCATACCTCTGCACACCGCCCCAGCGCCTCCGGCAGCTTCCTCAGCAACTTTAGAGCGCTTTACCTTTTCAGGCCTACATCGAGCGAATCGTCTACCTTTTAATCTGTCTGCTGCGAATAGCTGTCTTTTTTTCTTTTTATTTTCAATAGCTTATTTTACAGAAGCCACAATATCGATAATTAAAAGGTATACCCGCTAATAATTATTATGAGGTCGCAGACCTCATTAACAGACTGTTAGTATTTAGAGGTCATACATGGATCGTATATTTTGTATAAGTGCAGGCCAGTTGATCGTTAAAAAATCAGATACGGTGATAAATAGGCAGAATAGATATTTAAATTATGGCTTGTTATCACTTGCTACGGAGTTAAGGAAATCGGGTTGGAATGCATTACAGATTCAAGGTCTTTTCGAAAGCCCTATTGAAACAGTAAAAAAATGTATTGATTTTGGTTTTTGTAATTTAAGCACATTGCCTTTTTTAATATCAGTTCCAAGTTTTTATGCAATATCGTGGGTGAATGAATTTATATCCCTTATTAAAGAAATAAATTCATCGGTGAAAATAATAATTGGAGGAAGGTGGGTAATTGCAGACAGAAGTGACTTAATGCAATCACTTGTTCCTGATGCCGATATAGTTGTTCCTGGCTTGGCTGATAGAAATATCACTAGAATTGTTGAGTCATGTCTATCTTTTGAGTTTGAAAAATTAAAGATACCTGTTTCCACCCTGAAAAACTCTCTTGACTATAATTTGTTATATGAAAGAGAGCTTTATCAGCCTAGTCTAGAAGTTTCTAGAGGGTGTGGTATGGGATGTTCATTTTGTCAGGAAAAAAACGAGCCACTGCAAAGATTAAAATCATCATCAATTATTATTGATGAGGCGAAATCAATACTTATTGACGATAATCTAAATAAAATGAATATATATTTTGAGTCGTCAATGTTTATCCCTACAAGATCATGGGTTGAAAGTCTTAAAGAGAAGCGAGAGCATGAGTTATTATTTTTTGATTGGCGCTCGGAAAGCAGAGTCGATACTATAAATTTGAAGCTAGTAAAGCATTTGGCAGAAGCTGGCTTAAAAGTTCTAGATTTGGGGCTGGAGAGCGCTTCAAAATCTCAACTTATTAGAATGGGCAAAACAAGAAACGCTGCATTATATTTGGATCGCGCTTCGAGATTGTTGAAAGAGTGTCACGTTAATGGCATCTTTGTAAAGATTAACATACTTCTTTTTGCCGGAGAAACAAGTGAAACTATTTCTGAAACTATCGAGTGGTTGATGCTTCATAGGCAATACATAAAGGGTGTTTCTGTAGGGCCTTTAATTGTTTTTGGTTGGGAGTGCAATACTGAGGATTATATAAAAGAGTTGCAGAGTTATGGCGCGTCAAGGAGCCACATGCCTACAGAGGGTGTTCAGCATATTAATTTAAGTGATGAAATAGACCACGGCAAGGCTATAGATATATCTAAAGAAATAAGCGAAGAATTTATGACTAAGGAAGACTATTTCTATCTTAAGTCCTTTTCATATTTTTCTAGAGATTATAGGTTTGAAGATTTTAAGAATGATTTAACTCGATAGTAGGTGTGGTCGTATTGATGGAATACTAACAAAATTATGAAATTGACCTCAATACGCTGCGCTTCTTTCGGCAATTTATAATGGCGTTATGTTTCTAGGAGACTGTATTGAACCTTTGTATCACAATAAGCGATATAAACTGGTCACTGACGAAAGATGTAGTCTCTATTTTCGGTACGATTGGCGCCCTTACTATTGGTGGACTTGGGCTTTTTACGTGGAATAGGCAGCTCAGGGGCACAAGTGAGTATGAGATTGCAAAGAAAGCCATACTAAAGACATACGAAGTCCAGCAGGCACTTCAGTCCGTGAGAAATCCAATGCTTTATCTTAGCCAAGAGGAAGTCGAGGCTGGTCGCCGACTTGAAGAGGAACAACGAATTTATAGCGAGCGAATAACGTACCTCAATGAGAAATGGGTAGAGTTACAAACGATTCGTCTTGAGGCAAAAGTTATTTGGGGTAAAGAGGCAGAGGATTGCTTCAATGAAATTCAGCAGAGAATTGGAAATGTCCGCGGAGCGATTTGGCTTCACTTTTGGTTGAAAGGTGCCTATGCGGGGCCAGGAGCTAGTGTAGATAATAGCCCGGAGCGAATCATAGAGAATGACAAGGTTGTCTATTTTACATCTGACGAGGATGAGTTCAGCCAGAAAATAGCCGAATCAACGGCGAAAGTTGAAGAGTTCTTTGGAGAAAAGGTTCGAACTAAATAAACATAACAAAGCGTTGAAAATCATTCGCTTTGCTTACTGGTACATCCAAAGCTACGCTTTTTCGGCCCTTTAACTGCAGCGTTACCTCAAGATTCAAGATAGGAATTTCCAGTGAAAGATATAATTACAGCATTCACTGACCGGTTGCAAAAGGAGTGGTTACCATCTTTCTGCAATGCCCCCCACCGAAAGTACCCACTAGATGGATTTAAGTTATCATCGATTGAAAGGCTCCATGAATTTGATGCACTCTGGTTTATGCAAGCAGTCGATGATGGACTTGTCTCTGAGTCAAAGGGGTCCTTTGTTGCACCTAAAAGCTCTGCAAAAGAGCAGATCTTTTGGGAAGGTGAAAAGAGCGTAATACCCCGGCCTATAACGCTTTGGATAGAGCCAATTATCACAATCGGCGCTCTTGCGAGGTTACATGTGGAGTATGGGTGGCCCATTGATAACCTTGGTGCTCAATCAAAAACTTGGGCGTTTGACTTGGTTTGTTATGAAAATGCGTCGAATAAAGAGCTGGTCGCCTGTGAAGTTAAGAAGGACATGAAGGAAATAGAAAAGCTATTAGCGTTTATGAATGAGCATTGCAGAAACCCTCCTCTCAATGCAGACCCAGAAAACTCTGTAGAAAAGAATGCGTATCGTAAAGTTCAGAGCATCCGCAGGTCTTGGCCAAAGCTTTTTTGGGCATTGGGCCCCAACGGTAATGGCCAAGTTTTTTGCGTTCATCGCGAGAACGATTCTGAGCTGTTTAACTTAGTACCCATAGCCGAGGAGGAATTGAGGTACAAATATGCCTAACACCTTCACTCGACCAACGAAATCACCACACCTGTTGCTACTAACCCTACTGGCCTGCACCACTGGCCAAGCCACTGCTCAGGATATCTCTGTCAGCATGGCGGAGTGTGCGGCGATCTATGATGTGCTGGCCGAGTCGGCGGGTTACCAGGGCAAGCCCGATGATCAGATCCAGCGGATGCAGGCGGTATCCACTGAATTTAAAATCCATGCGGTTCCCCGCGCCGAAACGGAAGGCAAGGCGGACCCGGACCAGTTTATCGCACAGATCTACGCGGATAAGCGGTTGTACTGGGCTGAGCGCTGGTTTGATTCTTCCGATTTCAGTTTTCTGGCCAACTTCAGTGAGAACATCGAATGGACCAAGTACTGCGCCAGCATGGGTAAGCACTACGGTGTTTTGCCGCTGAAGTGACCAACTTCGTCCAGTTAGCAGCGACGGCGCACTGGCGCTTTTAGCTCCCCCTCCCTCGCTACACAATGTCGAGACACCTTTCTTAAGAGCCACTTTTCCCGCCCTGGGTCTCGAGCTATCCGAGACAATCTGCGCTCATCCCGCCCCTTCACACTTAGCTCGCCAAGGCGTCTGACCACAAACGCACCAAAAGCAGACAGAATCTCTGTATACAAAGCCAAAATAGCGCACCAATTTAGACCACCTCTCCCTGAATATTCACAACCCATTGATTCTTAGTTGTTTTTATAACTGGCACTCATCTTGCTCTTGTATACAAAAAGGTTACTAACAATCCCTAACCGCCGAGACAAGGAAAGAGATAGATGAATAAGCCGCTCAAAACCCTGATCAGCGCCATGACCCTGGCCATGTCTGCCACCGCCCTGACCGCTCAGGCAGCCTCCGTGATCAAGCTGCATCACGATATGACGGAAGACAGCGCCCAGCACGAAGGCGCCGAGCGCCTGAAGCAGCTGATCGAGGAGCGCTCCAACGGCGAATATGAGGTCAACATCTACCCGAACAACGCCCTCGGCGATGATGTTCAGGTAGCGCAGCAGATGCAGTTCGGTGCCGTCGAAGCCGCCCCGATCCCCACCGCCAAGCTCAGCGGCTTTAACAAGAACCTGCAGCTGATCGATATGCCTTTCCTGTTCCCGTCCCGCGAAGCGGCCTATGAACTGCTGGACGGTCCCATCGGTGACGAGGTGCTCTCTGGCCTGCGCAAGGCGGGTTTTGAACCGGCCATGTTCTGGGAAAGCGGCTTCAAGCAGCTGACCTGCAACCACGCGGTAACCTCCCCCGACGATCTGGATGGCCGCAAGGTGCGCGTGATGGAAAGCCCGCTGCTGATCTCCCAGTACAAGGCGCTGGGCTCCAACCCGGTACCGATCGCCTTCAGCGAAACCTACACCGCGCTGCAGCAGGGTGTGGTGGAGTGCCAGGAGAACCCGCTGGTCTCCATCTCGCAGATGAAGTTCTACGAGGTGCAGGATGACCTGATGCTCTCCAACCACGGCTACCTGGCTACCGCGTTTATCTTCAGCAAAACCTGGTTCGATCAGCAGAGTCCGGAAAACCAGCAGATGCTGAAAGCCGCCGTGCGTGAAGCCGGTGAGTACCAGCGTGAGCGCTCCATCGCCCGCGAGCAGGCCTACCTGGATGGCATCGAAGCCGCCGGCGGTACCGAGATCGTCAGCCTGAGCCCGGAGCAGCTGCAGAAGTTCAGCCAGGCGATGACCCCAGTGTATGACGAGTTCGCCGGCAAGCTCGACGACAACCTGCTTGAGCGTACCCAGCAAGCCCTCGCCGCCCAGTAAGCCGATCAGAACGTCCCGGGGCTGTGCTGTTCACAGCCTCCCAGGCCCCGGGCTGGAGACTCTTTATGTGGAACAGTTTCAGTCGTCTGCTGGCGTGGATCGAGAACGGCACCGTGGGTGTGCTGATCATCTTTGCCGCCTCCATGCTCTGTATTCAGATCGGCGCCCGCGCCCTGTTTAACTACTCGTTCAGCTGGGCCGAAGAGAGCGTGCGCTACTCGATTATCTGGATGGTGTTTATCGCCGGTAGCATCGCCTTCCGCCAGAACGCTCATATCCGTATCGATGTGCTCAAGCAGATCGCCCCCGAGAACATGCAGAAGCCGCTGCAGATTCTGATCACCCTGACCTGCATGGCGCTGTGCGCGATGCTGACCTGGCACGGTTATCACCTGACCCGCCAGATCATGATGTTCGGGCAGAGCTCACCGGCCATGGAAGCACCGATGTACCTGTTCTACATCTCTATTCCGCTCAGTTCGGCGCTGATGCTGATCCGGCTGTCGGAAACCCTGGTGCGCCTGCTGCGCAACCAGTCCCTCGAATACAGCAATACCCCGGCAGGTGCTTAATATGGGTTCAGGATTTCTTTTTCTTACCTCCGGCCTGCTCGCCGCCGGACTACCGATATTCGTCGCGCTGACGCTGGCCGTGTTTATCGGCCTCAGTGTGGCCGGCACCACACCGCCGATGCTGATCGTGCAGCGCATGTTCTCCGGCCTCGACAGCTTTCCGCTGATGGCGATCCCGCTGTTTATTCTGGCCGGTAACCTGATGAGCACCAGCGGCCTCTCCAACCGTATCCTCAAGGTGGCGCAGATGCTGGTGGGCCCGTTCCGCGGCGGCCTGGCGATGACCACCGTGACCGGCTCCATGTTCTTCGGCGCTATCTCCGGCTCCAGCCCCGCCACCGTGGTGTCGGTGGGTCGGCTGATCCTGCCGTCGATGCTGAAAGAGGGTTACGACCAGAAGTTTTCCGTGGGCCTGCTGATGGCCACCGGTGCCGTGGGCATCATCATTCCGCCGAGCATTTTTATGATCGTTTACGGCGCCATGGCCGGCGTATCGATCGGTGCTCTGTTTATGGCGGGCATCGGCGCGGGCCTGGTTTATGGCCTGGTGTTCCTCGCTTACTGCTACTACCGCGCCTGCAAGTCGGGCATGGAGTCACGCCCCTTCCCCTCCCGCCAGGAGCTGTTCACCGCTTTGCGTGAAGCCTCCTGGGGGCTGGCGATTCCGGTATTGATTCTGGGCGGTATCTACGGCGGTATTTTCACCCCCACCGAGGCGGCCGCCGTGGCGGTGGTCTACGCCACTGTCGTTGGCATGTTTATCTACCGTGAGCTTAGCGTTGAGGATCTCTGGCGGGTCTGCGTCGATAGCGCCGTGGTGACCACCCAGGTGATGATCATCGTCGCTTCCGCCGCGGCCTTCTCCTGGTACCTGACTACCTCCGGCCTGACCCAGCAGCTCGCCACCGGCCTGCTCTCCCTGAGCGATAACCCGGTGGTGCTGCTGCTTCTGATCAACGTGGTGGTGCTGATCGCCGGCATGTTCCTGGACCCCAACTCCATCGTCATCATCCTGGTGCCGCTGGTGATCAAGGTGGCAGAAATGGCCGGTGTGGATCTGGTGCACCTGGGCGTGATCCTCTGCGTCAACTGCGCCATCGGCATGTTCACCCCGCCCTTCGGCATGAACCTGTTCGTGGCCAGCAGCCTGGGTGGCGTCACTTATGGCCAGGCGGTGAAGGGCGCCCTGCCGCTGGTGTGGCTCGCACTGATCGTACTCTTCGTTATCAACGCCGTGCCGGAAATCAGCCTCTGGCTGCCACGCACCGTCATGTCCGGTATTTCCGGCTAACAGGATAGGGAAAGCCCCCATGCAACTGACCACAGGTTTTATCGAGAACGACCCGGTGGAGCGCCTGCCCCAGGGCAGCGGCCTTCTGGATGGGCTGGTTTTCGCCAGCAAGGATATCTTCGAGCTCAAGGGGCATATCACCGGCCTCGGCCAGCCCCAGTGGCGCGCAACCCACGCCCCCGCCACTGCGGACGCCCCGGTAATCACCACTCTGCTGGACGCCGGTGCTCACCTGATCGGCAAGACCCATACCGACGAGCTCTGCTACAGCATCGCCGGGCAGAACGCCCATGACGGCACACCGCCTAACCCGGCACTGCCGGGCGCGATTCCGGGCGGCTCGTCCAGTGGCTCGGTATCGGTGACTGCTGCCGGGCTGGTGGATTTCGCCATCGGCAGCGATACCGGTGGCTCGGTGCGCATTCCCGCCAGCTACTGCGGCGTTTACGGCATCCGCCCCACCCATGCAGCGATCTCCAGCGAAGGCGCCGCGCCACTGGCGCCCGGCTTCGACACCCTGGGCTGGTTTGCCCGCGATATCGAAACGCTGAGCAAGGTCGGCAAGGTGCTGCTGCCCAAGGATGCCGACAGCTTCGAATTTTCCCGGGTACGCGGGATTACCGATGTGTATTCCAATGTGGAACCGGTACTGCTCACCCAACTGCAGGAACGGCTCGACGCCAACAAGCTACTCACCCAGATCGACGCAATCACCCTCGGTGAGCTTGACCGCTTCCCCTCACTGTTCCGCGTGGTGCAGGGCTATCAGGCCTGGCAGGCCTATGGTGAATGGATAGAGGCGACCCGACCGGACTTTGGCCCCGGCATCCGCGAGCGTTTTGAAGCCGCCTCAAAGATCAGCCGCGACGAATACGCCACCGCGCTGGCCGCCGCCGATGCCCTGCGTAACGAAGTCCGCAGCCTGTTCGATAACAACACCGTCTGGTGTATGCCCACGGCGCCTGGCCATGCGCCAGCGATCGATGCGTCCCCGGAAGAGGTGGATGCGACCCGCACCCGCACCATGCGGATGAACGCCATCGCCGGTATCGCAGGCCTGCCGCAGATCAGCCTGCCGCTGCTGCATGACGGCACGGGCCCCGTGGGTCTGTCACTCATCGGCCCCGCCGGTAGCGACCGAGCGCTGCTGAATCTGGCTGCCGAGCTGGACGCCGGCTGGAATAACCACAAATAAAAGGAGAGTATGAGTGATACTGGATGATGCAGCCGTGCTGGAAGAGGTGAAAGCCGCTTTTGGCGAGTACGAACAGGCCCTGATCAGCAACGATGTTGTGACCCTGGACAAGCTGTTCTGGAACGATCCGCGGGTGGTACGCTACGGCGCCACCGAGAACCTGTACGGCTATGACCAGATTGCCGAGTTTCGTAAACAGCGCCCGAGCAAGGGGCTCTATCGCGAGCTGCGTAACACGGTGATCACCGCCCACGGCGCGGATCTGGCCACCGCCTGGACCGAGTTCACCCGTCCGGGCTCGGAGCGGATCGGTCGCCAGAGCCAGGTTTGGGCACGGCGCCCGGAGGGTTGGCGCATCGTCGCCGCCCATGTGTCGTTGATGGACCCGGCGAGCTGAGTCGCGCCGGCCAACGAAAAAGAACAGGCTTGAAACCCTGAGTATTCAGGCAGCGCTAGCAGCAAGGCACCGTTATGACTGAGCAAACAACACAAGACCTGCCACTGGCGGCACGCATCCGCAGCGCCCTGTCGGACGATATTCTCTCCGGGCGTATCGAAGCCGGCGCCCGTCTTGATGAGGTGGCCCTGGCCGACCAGTTCGAAGTATCCCGCACGCCGGTGCGCGAGGCGCTGAAGCAGCTAATCGCCACCGGCCTGGTGGAACACCGCCACCGCCGCGGCGTGTTCGTCACCGAGATCACCTCAGACCGGCTGGCCGAGATGTTTGAGTATGCCGCCGAGATGGAAGCCCTCTGCGCCCGCATGGCGTCGATCAACATGAAACAGGCGGAGCGCGAGGCGCTGCTGGCGATCCACCTGGACAGCCACGCCCATGTGCTCAACGGCAATGTGGACGCCTACGAGGCTGCCAATATCAAGCTGCACGAGGCCCTGTTTGAAGGTGCCCACAACCACTTTCTGGCCGAAGCGGTGCTGCTGGCACGGGCCAAGGTGACGCCCTACCGCCGCGCCCAGTTCCGGGTAGAGGACCGGCTGCACACCTCGTTCAGCGAGCATGGCGAGATCGTCAAGGCGGTGCTCAAGGGGCAGTCCGACCTGGCCGCGCAGCTGTTGCGTGAGCATGTGGGCCGCTCACACCGTACCTCCCTGCAATACATGGAGCGTGACTAGCCTTAGCGGCTCACGCTCTCTGCTCCGTTTCATCCGCCCCGCTTCCGGCTGTATCGCCAACTACACCTCTGACTATTCCCTTCGAGCACCCCCTCTTACTACCCCAGCAACTACCCCTTTTTACCTACCCCCACCGGGGAATTATCAGCGCGCCCTCCAGCGCTTAACTTGGATCTTACACACATTTTGCGCACGACTATTTTTAGAACCTGCAAGATAACTGGAGAGATTCATGAACAAACGAGTAGCCATTATCGGCGCCGGTCCCAGCGGCCTGGCGCAGCTTAGAGCCTTCCAGTCTGCCCAGGCCAAAGGTGCCGATATTCCGGAGCTGGTCTGTTTTGAAAAGCAGAGCGATTGGGGTGGTATGTGGAACTACACCTGGCGCACCGGACTGGATGAAAACGGCGAGCCGGTACACGGCAGCATGTACCGCTACCTCTGGTCCAACGGACCGAAAGAGTGTCTGGAGTTCGCCGACTACACCTTCGAGGAACACTTCGGCAAGCAGATAGCCTCTTACCCTCCTCGCGAAGTGCTTTTCGACTACATCAAGGGCCGTGTGGAAAAGGCCGATGTACGCAAATATATCCGCTTCAACACCCCGGTCCGCCATATCACCTTCGACGCCGACACCAAGATGTTCACCGTCGAGGTTCAGGACCACAACACCGGTAACAGCTACAGCGAAGAGTTTGATTATGTAGTTTGCGCCAGCGGTCACTTCTCCACACCGAAGGTGCCGGAGTTCCCGGGCTTCAGGCAGTTTGGCGGCCGTATCCTGCACGCCCATGACTTCCGCGACGCGCTGGAATTCAAGGACAAGGATATTCTGATCGTCGGCGCCAGCTACTCCGCCGAAGATATCGGCTCCCAGTGCTACAAGTACGGCGCTCGCAGCATCACCAGCTGCTACCGCACCGCACCGATGGGCTTCAAATGGCCCGAAAACTGGGAAGAGAAACCCAACCTGACCCACGTCGATGTAGAGAACGCCTACTTCGCCGATGGCAGCAGCAAAAAGATCGACGCGATCATCCTCTGTACCGGTTACCTGCACCACTTCCCCTTCCTTGATGACGAACTTGCGCTGAAGACCGACAACCGCCTCTGGCCGCTGGACCTCTATAAAGGCGTGGTCTGGGAAGATAACCCGCAGTTCTTCTACGTCGGCATGCAGGACCAGTGGTACTCCTTCAACATGTTCGATGCCCAGGCCTGGTTTGTACGCGACATCATCCTCGGCCGCATCCCGCTGCCATCCAAGGAGGAGATGACCGCCGACAGCCTGAAGTGGCGCGAAGAGGAGCTGGCGCTGGAAACAGCGAAGGAGATGTACGAATACCAAGGCGCTTACATCCTGCACCTGATCGAGCAGACCGATTACCCCACCTTCGATATCGATGGCGTGAACCGCACCTTCCTGGAGTGGAAGAATCACAAGAAGGAAAACATCATGACCTTCCGTGATCACTCCTACGCCTCACTGATGACCGGCACCATGGCGCCGCCGCACCACACCCCCTGGCTGGATGCGCTGGACGATTCCATGGAAGCCTACCTGGGCGACGCCGAAACCAAGGCTAAAAAGGCCAGCTAAGCTGGCCCTTTAACAGGAGATTCACCATGAGCAGCATTACCAAACTGCCGGTACGCAGCGTTGAACCGATCACCGATGACCTGCCGGGCTGGGTGAAACAGGAAGGCACGCCAAGCATGTCCACCTGGATCGAATACACCGCGCCGGACGAGTCGATGATCGCCGGCTGGTGGACCGCCACGCCGGGTACCTACCACGCCACCTACGCCAGTTGGGAGTTCATTCACCTGATCGAAGGCAAGGCGATCATCACGCCGGAAGGCGGTGAGTCGGTGGAAGTGGGCCCAGGCGATGCGTTCGTGATTGAAGCGGACTTTGTCGGCACCTGGGAGATTATCGAGCCGATCCTGAAGCACTTCACCATTCGGATGAAGTAACTGAAGTGAAGCCCTAAAGCGGTCAGGGACTCGCCTGCGCCGCTGCACCTGGATTGAGAGCGTCTCTCGCTCTCTGCTCAGGTTTTCGCCTGCTGGCGAGTCAAGGCGCTTGTGCGGACAAGCGCCTTAACGATCCCAAACCGCCCCTACTGCTTGATCGGCTGCGCCGATTCCCCTGCGCTTCTCGTCTGAAAGAGCGGGACAGGAAACTCGCAGCTTCGCTGCTCAAACAGCCTGTCCCTTGTTTCTCTTTCAGCCTCCGATGCTCGGCATCGCAGAAGGGGACACTGCACCACTCCGCTAGCCATGGCTGCCAAACGGCATCAAAAAGCTCCGTTCAGGAAAACGAAGAAATCATTTGAAGCGGAACTGGCTGTCCCAGTCGCGGTGGTTGAATACCTGACCGTTGGCGCGTACCTGCGCCAGGGCTTCCAGGTCCAATTCGGCGATGACCCAACCGGCTTCGCCCTCTTCCCCCTGCGCCAGCACGCCATCATCGGGGTAGCCGTAATCAACCGGAGTATAGATCGCCGCGCGGCCACTGTTGATATCCACCGCCTCAGACCAGGGTGCCTCGCCGATGGTCGGTGATTGGGCGACGAAGCACTGGTTCTCCAGCGCCCGCGCCTGGCAACCGATACGCACGCGGTTGTAGCCGGCCTGAGTATCGGTGCAGCTCGGCACCAGAATCAGATCGGCGCCCATCTCCACCTGCTTGCGGGCGATGGCCGGGAATTCGCTGTCGTAACAGACAGAGATGCCAACCTTGCCGAAAACGGTGTCGATCACGCGGATCTCGCTGCCGGCGCTGATCAGCCACTGCTCCGACTCAAAGCGGGTCATCTGCAGTTTATCCTGGTAGTCGCGGGTGCCATTGGGTCGGAACAGCCAGGCGCGGTTCACGTAGCGGCCATTCTCCTGCAACAGCGGGAAAGTCCCCGCCTGGATATACAGCTTGTGTTCCTGCGCCAGCTCGGTGAACAGATCCAGGAACGGCTGATGCAGGCTCTGCATCGCCTCCAGCTGACCTGACAGGGAGCGGTAGACGTTGGCCTCAAACAGCGAAGCCAGCTCCATGCTGAAGTATTCGGGAAACAGCAGGAAGTTGGCGCCCTTACCGACGGCATCGTTCACCATGCCCTGGATCTTGGTACGGAAGTTTTCCCAGCTACCGACAAAGTTGATCGGGTATTGGGCGGCAGCGAGGGTCAGGGTACGGTTCATGGGAGTCTCTTGGGCGCGGAGCGTTAATTATTAGGGGCAGGCCTGGCTAGGCGTTTAAACAAGCTGCTTGAGATAAAACTGCATCGGCTTGGCGGTCTCTTCCGCATCGCCCACATCCTTCCAGCTGAATTCGGTAAGCAGACCAGCTTCGGCATTGTAACCAAAGTGCTGCCAGATAGCGTCCAGCGGCTGGTAATCGGCGGGTTTTAACGGATGATCCTGGGGGCGCTGTACGGCGCAGAACACGCTGATCGACTTACCCAAAGCGTGCGCCTGGGCCTCACGTTCGCGGAAGAACCCCTTGTAGAAACCGGCGCCGCGATGTTCCGGCAGCAGCACGGACTCGGCACAGTAGAAGATATCGTCCACGTTCCAGCCGGACTGTTCAAAGGGGCGGCGAAACTCTTCGGTCTCATCGGCCAGCGCCAGCCCGGTGGAGGCGCCAACGACCTGCTCGCCATTGAGCGCCAGCACGCAGACGGCGGAGTCGGTTTCCACATAGGTACGCAGGTACTTCGCCTCGTATTCGAGCGAGCCGTCGTAGAGATAGGGGAAGTCACGGAAAACCCGGATTCGCAGCGCCGCCACATGGTCGAGCCAGGGCTCGAGCTCGGCACCACTCAGGGTAAGAAGCTTGTAATCGTTCATGCGCGGGATAATACCGCCTTTTGAAAAAAAGGCGGTAATTCGGTGAGGCCGTTGAGTTAGATCGCGGCGGTCAGCTTAGCCAACCACCTGAGCGATCCAGTCTTCCAGGTTGTAGTAGTTGGTGACCCGAGCCACCTTGCCGCCACGTACTTCAAAAAACGCACCGGCGGGCAGCTTGTAGGTCTGACCCTTGGCTTCCGGCAGACCTTCATCGGTCACCAGGTATTCGCCGTTAACGACGAACTCGGCCGCTGCGCGGCTGCCGTCGGCACTGCTCATGATGGAGATACCGGTCAGCTCCTCGCGGTAGCAGCGGTTCATATGATCCATGAATGCCGCGAACGCATCGCGGCCAACCTGACGCTCACCCTGGTTGATATCGTGGACTACATCTTCGGTCAGAAGACCGAGGAAGCATTCCATATCGCCCTGGTTGAAGGCGCGGTAGTATTCGAAGATCAACGCTTCGGTTTCGGCTCTGCTCATGAGCTCTCTCCAGAACTGTGGATATGTTGCCTGAGACGATAGCCTTAGGTTCCGGCCCCGTCCTTCCCGACAGCGACATTTTTGTTCGCAGGTACGCTGCTATCTACAAAGCATTCCATTGCGTTCCGTATGGCATCTGCAGCCCTCACTCAGGATAGCTGCAAATGCCGCTCGCGAATGTCGATTTACCCAACGGCCGGGAGATTCAGGCGGTGCTGCCTTCACCACCCACCAGCTTCAGCCCCACCGCGCCGGCGATGATCATGCCGATACAGAAGATCCGCAGCGCGCCGCCGGGCTCCTGCATAAACAGGATGCCGACAATCGCCAGCGCCGAGGCGCCGATGCCGGACCAGACCGCGTAGGCAGTCCCCACCGGAATGGTACGCATGGCAAACGACAGCAGCGCCAGGCTCACCACGATCAGCACCGCCGTGATCAGCGAGGGCCAAAGACGGGTAAAGCCATCGCTGTACTTGAGACCGATGGCCCAGAGACACTCCAGCACTCCGGCGATCAACAGGTATATCCAGCCCAAGAGTCTCTCCTTCTTTTAGCGTTTCAGAATAGTCACTGGCTCAGTTCGCCGGGTCGTACTTGGACAGCCACTCCACGACCAGCGGATGGAAGCGGGTCAGACCTTTGTACTCGATCAGCTGCTCCGGCAGACCTTTCATTACGCGGTGCATCCGCTTGGCCCATTCCGGGTTGGTGACCAAATCTTCCAGGCTGATCAGGTAGGTACGGATGCTGAACATCAGCGCGTTACTGCGTGACATGCGATCCAGCACCTGCAGCTCCACACGCAGATGCACCTTCTCGCCGACGTTTTCCGGCGTAACACTCGCACGGTCAGAACCCCAGCTTGGGTAGGTTTCCGGTGAGGTATCCATGCGTGCATTCACGGTCAGAGTCCAGTTCAGGCGGCGTACCGGGCGACCCAGCGGAATCGCGCAGAGGTATTTCAGGGCGCGGTCAAAGATACCCATCTCATGAGCCATGGGCACCGGGCCGTGCCACTCCTTGAAGCCCATACCGGCATCGAATGCCAGCGACCAGTCCGCCGGGCAGGTGACGATACCGGCATCCATAAACAGATCACCGTCGCGCTGATCCAGCAGCGCAAAATCGCCCTGCACCTGGCGGCCGATATACTCCATCGGCGGCAGCGGCAGCGTGCTGCTGTCACCGAAGGTGAAGCTGTCGTTGATGTTGAGCAGCTTGTTTTCCCAGCTCCACTGATCGCCGGCTTTGGTCAGCTTGAAGTGCTCCGGGTAATCTTCAGAGAAGCAGTGCATGACGCGGTCGATCATGTCCCAGCAGGCCAGATCCATATGCGGCATGGCGAGGCAGCGCTTGGGATTCTCTTTCAGCACCAGGTCACGCTCATGCATCTCGGAGAGATAGTGCTCGTCGATATCGAGCAGGTGCTCGTAGACACTGCCCTCAGGGCCCGGTGTCACATGCGGCTCGATATTGACCGAGTACATGTACTCATCTTCCGGGAAGGGGAAGGGAAAACGCGCCACCGCGCCGGGGCTGTTGGAATAGGTGAAATCGTCGCGAAAACTCTGAATCGGTTTGGGTGCCATTCTCATGGGGATAACTCCTAAAGATCGATAACCAGGCGCTTACCGGAAGCGCGGGAAACACAAGGCATAATGCAGTCGCCCTGCTCGCGCTCGGCCGCTGATAGAAATTCGTCGCGATGTTCGATATCGCCGGACAGCACGCGGGTGACACACTGCCCACAGACGCCGCCGCGACATAGATGCGGCACATCAACCTCGGCATCTTCCAGCGCTTCCAGCAGCGTGGTCTCGCCATCGACTTTCACGGTGCGGCCACTGCGCGACAGCTCCACCTCGAACGGATTACCCGGCTGGGGCGCGGCGAACGCTTCGAAGTGAACATGGCTGGCGGGCCAGCCGAGTTCTTCGGTGACCTCACGTACGCCGGCTATCAGCTCTTCCGGACCACAGATATAGACATGGGTACCGCGCGGCTGCTCTGCCAGCAGCTCGCCCAGGGCACAGCGCTCACCGGCTTCGGAGTCATAGAGGAAGCACTGCTCGCCGAGCTCGGCCTTGAGCTGTTCGCGGTAGGCGCCGGTGCTGGAGCCACGGTAGAGATAGTGCAGTTCGAAATCGGCACCGCGGCGCTTCAGCTCCGGCAGGTACGCCATAAACGGCGTAATACCCACGCCACCGGCCAGCAACAGGTGCTTGCCGGCGTTCCAGTTCGGCGCGAACAGGTTGGCCGGCGGTGTGATCGTCAGTTCATCACCCACCTTCACCGACTCATGCATATAGACGGAGCCACCGCGGGACTGCTCCTGCAGGCGCACGGCGATTCGGTAGCAGCCGCTGTCGCGCGGATCGCTCAGCAGTGAGTAGGCGTTGCGGTGCGGACGCGGCTCAGCGGGCATCTCAACCACCACATGGCTGCCGGGGGAGAATGCCAGGAATTCGCCATCGATCGCTTCCAGGGTAAATTCACGGATCAGCGGAGAGACCTGCTCGATGCCGCTGACACGCACACGAATGCTATCGGTACTCATCACACCAGCTCCTCTGTTTCCGGGATATCGGCCGGGTCTTCGGCATTGATCTGAACACCCACGTAAGCACCATGCAGCTTGGAGTAGTGATCACGCACCAGCAGCAGGCGCCCGCAGGCGGAGCAGACTTGCGGCGAATGAGTTACGCCCTCGGTGATTTCGTAGCAGTGGGTACAGAAGAGACGGCGCTCTTTCGTGGAAGGCTTGCACATCTGCACCTGTTCGTCGGCAAGACCCGCCGCCAGCGCCAGGTTGCGGATATCCCACATAAAGCCTTCGCTGCCGCAGACATAAACGGCACTCGCCAGCGGCAGTGTGTCGAACACCTTATCCAGCTCAGCACGGAGCGCTTCGGTCAGGCCATCCGCCCCGCCAGCGACGCGGATGCACTGTTCCTGCGGCAGGCTGGCGTACAGAGCATCGAGCTCTGCACCTGCACCAATGAAGAGATGTTTTTTCGCCTTTGACCGGATAACGACCGGGTCATAGAGCGGCCGGCTTTTGATACGCGGATCGATCTGCATTACCACTCGCCTCCTTCATAAGGTTGAGTCTTATCGCCAGTGGGAATAAACAGGCAGCACTCTAAAACCGCCTCATTTTATTTCCCATTGGGATAGTTTATTTCTCATGAAGAAAGGCAATTTACGCACCAGAATGCGTAACCAACTGATAAATAAGTAAGTTAGCTCCGTAGCACGTTTTCCCCTGCCATTAAGATGGAGAATAACTGCTCATTTTGGTGCAAAGCGCAGGGAAAACGGCTCGAATTGAGGCGTTGTACGTTCGCTGAGTAAGGGGTTTTAGAGCTCCCAGGGTTCTGGAGAGCTGATCTCGGAATCATCCTCTAGCGGAAACTCCTCGTGGAATAACTCATAGATCAGACTGCGCATCCAGCGGTTGGCCGGGTCCTTGTGGAAGCGGACATGCCAGTGCTGCTTGAGCACAAACACCGGGTTTTCCAGCGGCGGCTCCAGCACCTTGATATTGGCCAGCTGCGCAAAGGAGGTCCCCACCGCCCGCGGCAGGGTCACGATCAGATCGGAAGTGCTGACGATAAACGGCACGCTCATAAAGTGCGGGATTGTCAGTACGATATTCCGTTTGATCCCCTGCTTCGCCAGCATCCGGTGGAAGATCTCCTGGCTGCGCGCCTGCGGCGTCACTATGGCGTGGGGCACTTCGATAAACTGCTCAAGGCTGAGGCTGTCGCCGATAACCGGGTGGTCGGCACGGGCGATGGTGGCGAAGTTATGCCGAAACAGCCGCTGCTGATAAAAACCGTTTTTAACCAGGTCCGGGAAATAGCCGAGCGCCAGGTCTACCTCACCCTCCTCCATCGCCCGTTCCAGCCTCGCGGGCGGCATTACCAGGGTTTTGATCGATACCCCTGGGGCAACCTGCAGCAGCCTTTTCAGAAGTTTCGGCAGAAATACCATCTCACCGATATCCGACATGCTGAAGGTGAAGGTGCGCTCAGCACGGGCCGGATCGAACTCGGCCTCCTGCAACAACTCCCGGTTAACCGTTTCCAGAATCCGGCTGACAGGGTCGGCCAACTCCATCGCCCGGGCCGTGGGGGTCATGCCTTTGGCAGTGCGCACAAACAGCTGATCGTTGAACTGCCGGCGCAGTTTTGACAGCGCAAAACTCATGGCAGGCTGGCTTAATCCGATCAGCGCCGCCCCCTCTGAGACACTTTTCGTCGTCTGGATGGCGTCGAAAACCTTCAATAAATTCAAATCGATATCTTTAATATTCATTATTTTTATATTCGAAATAAACAAACGATGATTTACAGATAGTAGTCCAGTTTCTAGTCTCGAACACAAGTTTGGGACAGGCCAGAGCAGCCGTCCCGACACAAGATAAAAATAATAAGCGAGGCTCAACAATGAATATGCATGCCGTCCAGCATGACGTACCGGTACTTGATGTAGACCCCTACAGCGACGAATTCCTGCTGAACCCCTACCCTTTCCACGAGCAACTGCGTGAAGCCGGCCCGCTGGTCTGGCTGCCGAAATACCAGGTCTGGGCCATGGCCCGTTTCGAACATGTGAAAGCGGCACTCGGCGACTGGGAAACCTTCTGTTCATCACGCGGCGTCGGCCTGACCGATTTCAAGAAAGAAAAACCCTGGCGTCCGCCGAGTTTGCTGCTTGAGGTTGATCCGCCCTTCCATGACCGTACCCGTGGCGTGATGTCCCGCATCCTGTCGCGCCCGGCGCTGGAAGCTCTGCGTGAACCTTTCGCCCGCAAAGCCGAAGAGCTGGTGAACCGCCTGGCCGACAGGGGTGAACTCGATGGTGTCGCAGAGATCGCCAAGGCCTATCCGCTGCGCGTATTTCCCGATTCGGTTGGTCTGGTTCCTGAGGGGCGCGAGAACCTGCTGCCTTACGGTGACATGGCCTTCAACGCCTTCGGCCCCCGCAATGAGCGGCTGGAAAAATCGATGGCCGACGCTCAGAAAGTGATCTCCTGGATTACCGATCAGTGCCGCAGAGAAGCCCTGACGGACGAAGGCTTTGGCGCGAAGATCTATGCAGAAGCGGATGCTGGCAATATCACCCACGAAGAGGCGGGGCTGCTGGTGCGCTCGCTGCTGACCGCCGGGCTGGACACCACCATCTTTGGTATCGGCAACGCGTTGCTCTGCTTCGCCCGCCATCCCGAGCAGTGGCAGATCCTGCGTGAGAATCCTTCCCTGGCACCCCAGGCGTTCGAGGAAGTGCTGAGGTATGCGTCTCCCGTACAGACCTTCCTGCGCACAACCACCCGTGACGTGGATATCGAGGGGCAGACCATCCCCGAAGGCTCCAAGGTGCTGCTATTCCTGGCGTCGGCCAACCGGGATCCACGCCAGTGGGAAAACCCCAACGACTTTGATATCCAGCGTAAAGCCGCAGGACACGTCGGCTTTGGCCACGGTATCCATGTCTGTGTCGGCCAGATGGTGGCCCGCCTGGAAACCGAGCTGCTCTTTACCGCGCTGGCGAAACGGATCGAAAGCATAGAGCTGTGCGGCGAACCCCAGTGGTGGCTGAACAACACCCTGCGCGGTCTGGCCGCACTGCCGCTGCGCCTGAAAGCCGCCAGCACAGAAACCACGACAGAGCCCGCCGCAGCAGAGACGACTTCTGCAGAACAGGCGCCGGCCCAATCGAAAGCTGATCCCAGCCTGCTCAGCGTCAGTATTCGCGGCAAGCGGCTGGAAACCGCCGATATCTGCAGTTTCGAACTGGTAAGTACCGATGGCGCACCTCTGCCTGTCGCCGAAGCCGGCGCCCACATCGATGTGCATACCGGTAACGGCTTGATCCGCCAGTATTCGATCTGCAACCTGCCGGGAGAAAGCTCGGCCTACCGAATCGGAGTGCTTAAAGATGCCAAAAGCCGTGGCGGCTCCACCTGGATGCATGAGCAGCTGAACCCGGGGAGTGCCCTGCAGATCAGTGCCCCGCGCAATCTGTTTGCCCTGAGTGAGAACTCATCACCGAGCCTGCTGCTGGCCGGTGGCATCGGCATCACTCCGATCCTGGCCATGGCCTACGAGCTGCAGAAGCGCCAGCAACCCTTTGGCATGCACTACTGCACCCGATCACGCGCTCACACCGCCTTCATCGATGAGATAGAAAGCTCAAGCTTTGCCGACCAGGTCAACCTGCATCACGATGACGGCGCGCGCCTGGATATCAAGGCGCTGCTTAGCCAGACAGAGCGGGATACCGAGATCTACGTCTGCGGCCCCGAGGGCTTTTTGCAGGCGGTGCTCGAAGGCGCCCGGGAGCTGGGTTGGCCGGAGGAGAAACTGCACTACGAGTACTTCGCTGCAACGCCCACCAGCAGCGACGATGACCAGGCGATCGAGCTGCGTATCGCCAGCACCGGACAAACGCTCACCGTGCCGGCTAACGCCAGCGTACTGTCGACCCTGGAAGAGGCGGGCTTTGATATTCCCAAGTCCTGCGAGCAGGGTGTCTGCGGCAGCTGTCTGACCGGTGTTATCGATGGCGAACCCGATCACAGGGACCACTTCCTGACCCCTCAGGAGAGACATACAAACGACCAGTTCACGCCCTGCTGCTCAAGAGCCAAGGGAGGCACCCTGACTCTCGACCTGTAACGGGACCTGTAACGGGACCTGTAACTGGGCCTGTAACTGGACCTGTAACTGGGCCTGTAACTGGGCCTGTAAAAAGTTACGCCTTCCGGAGAAGCTGTTCCCCCTTCCCGGAAGGCGCCACTTGCTAACCGAAAAACTAAGTAAGTGAAAACCCAAGTCACCGAAAACCCAACAACATCCGTTTAAAAATAAAGATAAAGGATAAGCACCATGAAACTGACCTCTCTGATCAAGCCGCTTGCGGCCGGCGTGCTGCTGGGCCTCTCCGCTTCCGCCGCCCAGGCCGCTGACTCCTATACCCTGCGCCTGGCTCATTTCTGGCCGTCAGGCTCCAGCGTCGACAAGGTGGTTAACGCCTGGGCCGAGCGCCTCAACGAGCGCTCGGATGGTCGTCTAACTATCGATATCTACCCCTCTCAAACCCTGGCCAAGGCGCCCGCCAGCTATGATGCGACCGTTAACGGCGTCGCCGATATCACCGTGACCGCCCAGGGCTATAGCGCCGGACGCTTTCCGTTGACTCAGGTGATCGAACTGCCCGGCATCGTCACCAGCGCCGAAAACGCCAGCTGTGTATTGCAGAATCTCTACGACGAGGAACTGATCAGTAACGAGTACAAGGATACCCATCCGCTGTTCTTCTTCGCACATGGCCCTGGCCACATCCATACCGGTGAGAAAATGGTGAAAACACCGGAAGATCTTGCCGGCCTGCGTATCCGTCGCGCCACCACCGTGGTCGGCGACCTGCTCGAAGGCCTGGGTGCCCAGCCGGTGGGTATGCCTGCACCGGAAACCTACACCGCCGTGCAGCGCGGTGTGATGAACGGTGTCGCCTTCCCCTGGCAGGCGATGAAAGATTTTCGCCTCAACGAACAGCTGACCCAGCACACCGAGATCGGTCTCTATACCCTGTCGTTTATCACCACCATGAACAACGCCACTTATGCACGGCTGCCGGATGACCTGAAGCAGGTAATCGATAGCAACAGTGGTATGGAGTGGGCCCGCGCCATGGGCAAGGAGCTGGACGACCTGGATGCCCGAGGCCGCGAGGAAGCGCTGAAGGATGGGCACAGTTTCTACACCGTGGAAGGCGGTACCGAGAACCCGGCCTGGAAAGAGACCCTGCAGGGCGTGATCGACCACAATATCGAGATGCTCACGGCGAAATCACTGCCGGCTGACCAGGTCTACGACCGCGCCAAATCCCTGGTACCGGTCTGCGCAAGCTAGGGTTATATCCCCTGCCCCGCCACTACTCTGATGGCGGGGCATTTCGCCCCCAGCCAAAAAGCCCGCGGATTTTCTGGAAAAAAACTTCGCTTTTCTCGCCAAGAATCAATAAAGTTTCTTAACAGGAATGTCACACTGAGTCCTGGGAACACGAGAGAACAGGTTTGAGCGAAGGATTATGAGCGAAAAAAATACGGCTTCACGACACATCGACGCCCTGGAAAAAGGCGAGATCAGCCTTAGCCGGGAGAACAGCGATCCGCGCCTGCGTCTGGAGCAGTACATCGCCATGCAGGTAAAGCGCAAGCGTACCGAGCAGGGTTTGAAGATCACCGATGTGGCGCGTATCGCCGGCCTCAGCCAGGGTATGGTGAGCAAGATCGAAAACGCTCAGGTCTCCACCAGCCTGGAAACGCTCAGCAAACTCTGTGACGCCATCGGCCTGCCGATCTCTCAACTGTTCAGCGATTATGACCGCCCCTCTGGCGGCGCTCAGCTAACCAAGGCGGGCGAAGGGATGGAAGTGGTGCGTCGCGGTACCGAGAAGGGCCACACCTATCAGTTGCTCAACTACCACCGTGGCAAGAAGAAAAGCTACGAGCCGTTCCTGATCACCATGGATGATGCCAGCGAGGTGTTCCCCACCTTCTCGCACCCGGGCCAGGAATTTATCTACATCCTCAAGGGCGAGATTCTATATCGTCACGGCAACCACCTTTACGAGATGGGCCCCGGCGATTCACTCTCCTTCGATGCCGAGGTGCCTCACGGCCCGGAAGAGCTAAAGAAAGTACCGCTGCAGCTGCTGTCGATTATCCATTACGACGACTAGGCCGGAGCCTCGCAGTCAGCCACATCTACAGCCCGCCATACCCTGGCGGGTTTTGCTTCCTCAGCATCCACGTCGGCGCAGGTATCGAAGCGGATCAACTCCTCTTCGCGGCACTTAACTCGCAGGAAACCTTCCGTTTCACCCACACGCCAGCGCAGTACCAACCAGGCTGTTGCACACTCGCGCTCTCCGGCAAGCGTCTCTTCACTGAGGATCTCCAACTCTGCATCCGGTGCGGTCGCAGCCAGGGCCTCCATTGCGGCAATACGTGCCACCTGCTGCAGAGAACTCAGCTCCGCTTCACCGCGCAGGCAAGGCAGATAGGGGCGCCCCTTCAGTTCACTCTGTAGCAGCGGCAGTGCATGTTCCGGGCTGATCCGCCCGTATTTGCGCATGGACGGCATCACCACGGCGCTGGCGGCGAGGCGGCAGCCGCCCAGATGACTGCTTTCCCAAACGGAAAACGGCAACGCCTCCTGCTGCGCGCTCTCGGCGAGCGCCTTATACGCCTGGAAACCAAACTTGGCGCAGCAGCGATCCTTCTGTCCGTGGGTGCAGCAGAGCAGCAGTGGATGGTTTAGCGGTTCACCGGGTTCCTGGGCCCCCGCCAGCAATTGCTCCAGAAACGCTGGCAACTGCTCGGGCAGCACCCGGTAACTCTGGTTCTCCGGCATCAGGAAGATACGATGACTCTTCTCCCTGTCCTCTCGGCGGTCTATCAGATTAACCCGCAGTCCCTGCTTCGCAAGCCGATCCAGCAGCCCGCTTACGGCATCGCTCATATCACTGGCGCGACGCGCACTGCGGGTCCATTTCGAGCGCGGCCAGCTGATCAGCAGGTTGCGTACGGGATGATTGCCGGTGCCGGCCAGCGGCTCATCGATCTCTAGGCTTTCCGTGGTGCAGAAACGGCGCTTCATACTCCCCATGACCGCTCCTCTCCCGCCCTGCTGCTATAGCGACGTGGCACACACACCAGCGTGGAGCTTTCCGCATCGCGAATCACGTTGGCATCCAGGCCGAACACCTGGTTTAGATTAGACGGGGTAAACACCTCATCCGGCGTGCCGCGATGCAGTATCTGGCCATCACGCATCATTACCAGCTCATCGGCGTAGGCGGCAGCCAGGTTCAGATCATGCAGCACCACCAGCAGCGTGCGTCCGCTGTCATGGGCCAGGGAGCTAAGCAGTTCCAGCAACCCCACCTGCACTCTCAGATCCAGGTAGGTGGTTGGCTCGTCGAGCAGGATGATGTCGGTCTGCTGCGCCAGCACCAGTGCAATCCAGCAGCGCTGACGTTGGCCGCCGGAAAGCGCATCCACGGAACGGTCGGCAAACTGGGCGACATCGGTGCGCTCCATCGCCTCAGTGACGGCAGTTTCATCTTCACGGGAGTTTTGCCGCCAGAAACTCTGGTAGGGTGAACGCCCAAGGGATACCAGCTCCCGCACGGTCAATCCTTCCGGTGCTTCCGGCCCTTGCGGCAGAAGACCCAGATTGCGCGCCACATCGCGGGTGCTGTGACGATGGATATCCACACCATCCAGCAGGACCTTACCAAAGCTGGGCACGATGGTGCGGGCCAGGGTTTTCAACAGGGTGGATTTGCCGCTGCCGTTAGGCCCGAGCAAGGCCGTAAGCCGCCCCTCCGGCACAGAGAAATCCACACCATCGAGCACGGTACGCTCGCCGTATCCGGCTTTGAGCCCTTCGGCTTTAAGACGCGAAACAGGGGTAAAACTGGCGGTCATCGACGCTCCGGGTCGGCGGGTTTGATCACTACTGCAAAAATGCCCACGGCAATCAGAGAATTCTAAATCATTCTTATTTACAATTCGATCTTAAACAATAACGCAGACCTCCACCGGGAACCCATGAGCCAGCTGTACCCGCCTTTTTGCAATCGCACCGCGATCATCACGCTTCTAGCTCTGCTAACGCTGTCCACTTCTGTCTTCGCCAGCGAGCGTGTCATCAAACACGCCTTCGGTATCACTCATATCAGCGGCAAGCCTGAGAGAGTCGTCAGCCTGTACCAGGGCGCCACCGATACCGCCGTAGCACTGGGAATTCCGCCCGTGGGCGCCGTTGAATCCTGGCTGGAAAAACCGATGTACAGTTACCTGCGCGAGGCGCTTGAGCACACGGACTACCTGGGGCTTGAAACCCAGCCTGACCTGGAAAGCATCGCTTGGCTTAAGCCCGACCTGATTGTGGGCGCCCGTTACCGCCACGAGCAGATCTATCCGCTGCTGTCGCGGATAGCCCCCACCGTGGTGCCGGATACCGCCTTTGACTTCAAGGCGATGCTCAAACTGATCGGCGAGGCCGCCGGGCGGCAGCAGCAGGCCGATCAGCTATTAAACCAGTGGGATAAACGGGTCGAGTCCACACGCAACCGGCTTAGCCGCCAGCTCGGAAAAGGCTGGCCCCAGCAGGCTGCGGTCATCAGTTTTCGCGCCGACCATGCGCGGATCTACTACGACAGTTTCGCCCGGCGTATTCTCGACGAGATCGGTTTTGACCGGCCCAATAGCCAGAAGAAGGATGGCTGGGGTATCAAACTGACCAGCCTGGAAAGCATTCCGGCCATGGATGCCGATGTGATCTTTATCTTCATGCGCCAGCAGGACCCGGCCGTGCAACGGACCTTCCAGCGCTGGCAGCAGCACCCGCTGTGGCAAAACCTCAACGCCGTGAAAAACAACCAGGTGTACCTGGTCGATCCCATCACCTGGAATATGGGCGGCGGGATCCTGGCGGCCAACAGGATGCTGGACGATTTGAACGCCCTGTACAGCCCGCAAGACACGCCGGGGAGCCATTGATGTTTACCTCTAACACTCAGCGTACGGCACTCCTGTTGGTCGGGGCTGCCCTGCTTCTGATGGCCGCTGTATGCAGCCTGCTGCTGGGCTACACGCATATATCAGCCGCGACACTAATCAGCGCCATCGGTCATTTCGATCCATCGAACACCGACCACCTGATTCTCAGCACCGAACGGCTTTCCCGCACCCTGATCGCCCTGTGCGTAGGCGCCAGCCTGGCGGTATCCGGCGCGCTGATGCAGACCCTGACACGCAACGCGCTGGCCTCTCCCGGCATTCTCGGTATCAACGCCGGCGCCATGTTTTTCCTGGTGGCAGCCAGCACTCTGTTTAGCCTCAGCGCCCCTCTGCTGCTGGTCTGGAGCGCGTTTCTCGGCGCCGGTACCGCGGCCGCGGCCGTGGTGCTGCTGGGCGGCGGAGCAAAAGGCTTATCGCCTTCCCGGATTGTACTGGCCGGCGTGGCGATCAGCGCGCTGTTCGTCTCCTTTGCCCAGGGACTGCTTATCGTCAATCAGGAGCGCCTGGAAAGTATTCTGTTCTGGCTCGGTGGTTCGGTCTCCGGCCGTGGTACGGAAACGCTGCTGCCGCTGCTACCGTTTTTCCTGCTGGCGGGTCTTACCTGCGTACTCCTGGCGCGCCAGCTTAATCTGCTCGCCCTCAGCGATGAGCTGGCTACCGGCCTTGGTCAGCGGATATTGATGATCAAAATACTGGCTGCCACCGCTGTCATCATGCTGGCCGGTGCCTCGGTCTCCATTGCCGGTCTGATCGGCTTTCTCGGGCTGATCGTGCCGCACATGGTGCGCGCCCTGCTGGGGCCGGATCATCGCTGGCTGCTGCCGGGCTGCGCCCTGCTCGGTGCCACCCTGCTAATGGCTGCGGACGTGGTATCCCGGCTGGTTATCGCGCCGCAGGAGATCCCGGTCGGTGTGATGACCGCGCTGCTGGGAACGCCCTTCTTTCTCTACCTTGCCCGGAAAAGGAGCTACACCGCGTGAGCCGCTCGATCACTCTGCGCAGCGACACTGGCCAGCTGTCTTTCCGTTTGGTGCCCCGCACTCTGGTAGTTGCGCTGCTACTACTCGCCCTGCTGTTGTGCGGCCTGTTCGCAGGCCTGACCCTGGGCAGCCACCCCACCTCATTCCCTGCAGTGATCAATGCGCTGCTGCAACCCGAACAGAGCGATATTGTCCTGATCGTGCATGAGATACGTCTGCCACGGCTGCTGATGGCGATCATTGTTGGCGCTGCTCTGGCGGTGGCGGGGCTGATTCTGCAGGGGCTGGTGCGTAACCCGCTGGCATCCCCCGATGTGATCGGTATCACCGGCGGCGCATCGGTGGCCACGGTACTGTTTCTCACCCTGGGCGGTGCGCAGCTGAACGAATCCTGGTTGCCCTGGGTGGCGCTCCTCGGTGCTCTGGTGGTCGCGCTGATCATCACCCTGCTCAGTGGCAGCAGCTCGGTGATGCCGACGCGGTTGATCCTGATTGGCGTGGGCCTGGCCGCCGCACTCGGTGCGCTGACTACGCTGCTGATCGTCTTGAGCTCCGACGCCACCGCCATGCGCGCTTACGTCTGGCTGACAGGGAGCCTCTACGCCTCACAGTGGAAACAGGTCAGCAGCATCCTGCCCTGGGTGGCCCTGTTCCTGCCGCTGGCACTGTTCAATGCGCGCAAGCTGGATCTGCTGGTGCTGGGCGACCAGCTCGCCACCGGCCTTGGATCACGCCTCGCGGCGGAAAGGCTCGGCCTGTTGGTGATCGCCGTGGCGCTGGCCGGTGCCGGTGTCGCCTTCGCCGGCGGGCTCAGCTTTATCGGTTTGATCGCGCCCCATGCTGCCAGGCGCTTGGTTTCCGGCGGGCATACCGGTTTGGTTATCGTGTCCGCCCTGCTCGGCTCGCTGATGCTGGTGAGCGCCGATCTTATCGGTCGCCTTGCCTTCGCCCCAAGGGACCTGCCGGCGGGGATCTTCGTCGCGGCCATTGGCGCGCCGTTCTTCGTTTACCTGCTCTATCGCCAGCAGCGACAGGAGAGATAAAAACCCCGTCAACGGATACAAAAAAGGCCGCGGCGATCTCTATCGCAGCGGCCTTTTTTCATACCTTCAGGATCAGAAATCCACGTTGTAGCTCAGCTTCAACGTGCGTCCGCGGCCCTTGAAGTTGTAATCATCACTGGCGCGGGCGGCCTGTGAGTAATAGGTGAAGTAGTCACGGTCGAAGAGGTTTTCCACACCCAGACGGGCACGACCCACCGGCAGGCGGTAACCCACTCCCAGATCAACCAAGGTGTAACCGTCGAAGTCGTACCGGTCATCATCGATGCTGCGGTCAAAGTAGTGGCTTGCCCGCAGATGAGAGCTCAGGCGTTCGCTCCAGCGCGCATCCCAGGCCAGCTTGAGCGTGTCCGGGGCGATGTTTGCACCATTCAGATCGCTGTCCACCTTGCCGTCGCCATCGGTATCGGATTCGCCGTCGGCGCGGGTGTAGCTGGCGGTCAGGGTGTGTGAATCGGTCAGTTTCGCATCGGCGGTGATCTCGATACCGCTGATCTCGGTCTTCTCACGGTTACCGACCCAGACGCCGTTATTCAGGCTCAGACGCTCACCGAGGTCAGAGTTGGACTCGTAGTAGCTGATCTCAAGACCGTAACGGTCCCAGTCAAAGCGCACGCCGACTTCACGGTTGTCGGTGACGATCGGTTCCAGCTCCAGAAGGTTATCCACATCGGAGCCAGCCGCGCTGACGCCACGCAGGACACGCCCCACATCCGGCATACCAAAGCCTTCGGAATAGTTCGCGTAAAGGCTGGCCCAGGGAGTCGCCTGGTAGACGATGCCGCCGTTATAGAGCGTCTCGTTGAAATCGGGGCTGCCGCCGCCAACCACCACGCCATCGGACAGGTTGCCGCCGCTGCGGTCGACGGTGGTGTAAGTCCCCACATCCAGGGAAGCGCGTTCATGCCTGACACCGGCCTGGAACAACAGGCTGTCAGTCACCTTCAGATCGCCCTGGAGGAACACAGCACGGTTATCGAACTCGGTCTCGGGGACGTAAGTACGGCCGGTATGCACCAGCGTCTGGCGGGTTTCATCCTGAAGCACATCCAGGCCGGCGGTCAGCGAGAGTCGATCATTCAGCAGACCATCGCGGTTGATGGTGAACTTGGCGCCAAGCTTATCCGATTCGTTGCGGGTCTGGTCGTACCGGGTGTCGCCGGAACCGTCGATGTAAGGGAAGTAAGGCGAGGTACCAAACTGGGAGCGGAAACGCTGGCTGTACAACTGCACATCAACCGCATTGCCAAACCAGTCGGTATGGGAATAGGTCAGGTTCGCAGTGGTCACCTTGTTGTATTCGGGATCGCCGCCGTCATCGCCCCGCTCCGCAGTGGTGGCGACCCCGGCATCACGATCGCCGGGCACCGGCACATAGCCGCCGCGCCCTTCGAGCTCAAAGCGGTTGATCGAGAACTCGAAATTCTGGTTATCATCCAACCAGTAGCCCAGCTTGGCCATGATATCGTGGCTGTCCGAGTTCTGGGTTTCGCCGGCGTAGTTATTGCCGATCAGCTCGTCATCGCCGGAGTAGAACATGCCCCGACGCTGCACACTGGCGGCACCGAGAAAGTCCCAGGCGCCGTTCTGGCCGCTGATACGATAATCCAGCTTGTGGCCCTGGCCGTTGCTCTTGAAGTCATCGTCGCTGCTGACGCTGATACCGGCGTGCTGGGTCAGGGAGCCGCTGTCCGCACTGCGGGTAACGAAATTGATTATCCCGCCTGTGGCGCCCAGGCCATGCTCGGCACTGGCGCCGTGAATCACCTCGATTTTCTCGACCATCGAAAGATCGATGGTGTAGCTGTCACGTGAACCATCGCGCAACGGGTTTGATTGCGGCACCCCGTCGATCATGTAGAGCGCGGAACGGCCACGGAAGCTCTCACCGGAGTTGGACAGTTTTTGCCGGCTGGGCGAATAGGAAGGAATCAGGTTACTAAGCACCGCGCCGGGATCTTCGGAGATCGCCAGCTGCTGTTCGATCTGCTCGCGGGTAATCACGGTAACCTTCTGCGGCGTTTCGCCCGCCACGCTCTTGGCTCGGGTCGCGGAAACGACGACCGTATCCAGGCTCAATTCTTCGGCAACCATCTCATCCGATGCTGCGGCCTGGGCAAGCGTCGGCAGTGCGGCGCAGATCGCCAGCGGAAGAAGTCGGCGATGGAATCGCTCCGGGTAGAACATCAGGATTTCCTTTTTTCTTGTGAGGTGTTTGCTTTCGGCAACAAATGCGACGCCGGAAAAACGCCAAAGATACACAAAGTTAAATCCAATCTAAATGATAATGCGTACTATTTGTATAATTTAAAATTTGCAAGTCCCGGGCGCTTTTCACCAAAAACAGAAAACCCGGCCTGAGCCGGGTTTCAATACTGATACCTTGTAAAGAGAGCTAGTCTGATCTGCCGGCAAGCTGCCAATAGGCCGCCAGATTTCTCGCGCAGAGTTTCAGGTTGGTGTCTGCCTCACTCAGTGCCTGCTCCAGATCGGCCACGCCCGGCAGTATCGGGAACACCGCTTTCAGTCCCTGTTTCGATAACGCCTCAAGAACCTCCACCTCATCCGGTACAGATCCACCCAGGGCGATACAGGGCACGCCGTGATGCTTGGCTCTGCGCGCCACTCCCACCGGAGTTTTACCGCGCTCGGTCTGGGAGTCGATACGGCCTTCGCCGGTGATCACCAGGTCCGCTCCTTCCAGGTGACTATCCATATCCACTGCGTCCAGCATGATCTCTATACCGGGCTTCAGGCTGGCGTTAAAAAAGGCAAGGAAGGCCGCGCCCAGCCCGCCGGCTGCACCGGCGCCAGCGATGGTATCGACCTTTTCACCGATGCATTCGGTAATCACCCGGGCGTAATTGGCGAGGCAGGCGTCCATGCGCTGCACCAGCGCCGCATCGGCACCTTTCTGTGGGCCGAAGATAGCGGAGGCGCCATTGGGGCCGGTCAGCGGGTTATCCACATCGCAGGCGACCTGAAAACGGGCGGTTTTGAGGCGTTTATCCAGCCCCGACAGATCGATGGCGGCCAGTTGCTCCAGGCCTTCTGCACCGGGGCCAATCTCGGCGCCGCTGTCATCGAGCAGGCGCGCACCCAGCGCCTGCATCATGCCGGCGCCACCATCATTGGTAGCGCTGCCGCCAAGGCCTATGATGATCTCGTTCATACCCACATCCAGCGCGGCACGAATCAGCTCGCCGGTGCCCCGGGTCGTTGCCCGCCAGGGATCGCGCTGATCCCGCGCCAGCAAGTCAAGTCCACCGGAAGCGGCGCACTCGATCACCGCCGTGTGTTCGCCGATACGCCCCCAGAAGGCGGTCATCATTTCACCAAGAGGGCCAGTTACGTCGCAATGTTCCAGGCGCCCGCCGCTGGCGGTGACCAGCGCCTGGGTGGTGCCCTCACCGCCATCAGCCATGGGCAGCTCGATGCACTCTGTTGCCGGTAGCGCCATTCGCCAGCCGGCGGCTATAGCTGCGGCGACCTCGGCAGCGCTGAGACTTTCCTTGAATGAATCCGGTGCGATCACGACTTTCATGGCGAGCCCTCGCTGGAAATGGGTAGGGTTTCCCTGATTGAGTTACCCTACCCCAAGCCCTGGGTTACCACCATAGGTGTCACCAAACTGGCCGCAGCGCCGCCAAATCAGGCGCCTTTTTTACTGCGCCCTGCCCAGAACTGTTGCGCCAGTTCGCCAAAACCTGTGGCTATACCCAGCATGTGATGGCTGGTCTGGGAGCTCTGCTCCACCGCCTCCAGGTTCATTTTCGACATATCACGAATGCTGAATACACTGCGGTTGATGGTCTCGGCCACCCGGCTCTGCTGGTCCACCGCTTCAGCGATCTCCAGGCTCATGGCGGAGATCTCCTGGATCGAATCCAGCAAACGATCCAGGGAATCAGCGGTCAGTTCACTCTGCTCCACGCAAAGATCCGCCTGCGCCTGACCGGCGTTCATCGCCTCGACTGCCCTGCGCGCGCCCTGTTGCAGGCGTTCGATCATATCGCGAATTTCGTCGGTGGAGCTCTGGGTCCTGGTAGCCAGTGAACGTACTTCGTCGGCTACTACGGCAAAGCCACGACCGGACTCGCCGGCCCGTGCTGCTTCGATGGCGGCATTGAGCGCCAGCAGGTTGGTCTGCTCAGAAACCGTGACTATCACATCAAGAATGCCGGAGATATTGCGGCTGCTCAGCTCCACCTCCCGAATCACTTCGGCGGCGCGTCCGATTTCAGCTTTCATCTGCAGGATCGCCGCGCCGCAGGCGTCCACTTCCGCCTTGCCCTCGTTGACCTCTTCAAGTCCCCGGGCGGCAGCCTCAGAGGTTCCCTGGGCACTGCGCGCTACGCTCTGGATACTCTCGGACATTTCGTTCACGGCAGAGGAGACCTGATCGGTTTCCGAGAACTGCCGCCGCACACCGGCCTGGGACTGCTCAACCGCCGCACTCAACCCGGAGACGCCCGCGGTCAGCGCCCCGGAAGTATCGGAAATCCGTCCGATCAGACCCGCTGTTTCCGACTCCAGCATTTTCATCGCCAGTTGCAACTGGCCGATCTCGTCCATGCGCCCGGTGTAGATGCACTGAGCCACCGGATCGCTAACCAGGCTTTTCGCCCTCCTAGTCAATGCAGCCAGGGGCTTGAACGCGAAATGTAGGGAGGTTACCGCCGCAACCCCAGCGCCGCCGAGCAGCATAAATGCATCGTCAGAGACGCCGAGCAATCCACCGATCAACGCCGCCATTAGCAGTGGCAGCACCACGCAAAGCTGCAAACGCATCCTGTAGGAGAGTCCGCGCCCTTTCAGGCAGCTGGGCACCTTGCCTGCACTCAGCCTGGCGTAGAGCGCTTCGGCACGGCCGACCGCCTGCTGATCCGGCTTACGCCTGACCGACTGGTATTCGGCGATTTCGCCATTACGCTCGATCGGCGTGACATAGGCATCCACCCAATAGTGGTTACCGTTGCTACAGCGGTTTTTCACCACCCCCATCCAGGAGCGGCCACTTTTCACCCGACTCCAGAGGTCGCCGAAAGCCGCTGGCGGCATATCGGGATGGCGCACCATGTTATGGCTGCTGCCGATCAACTCCTCTCTCGAGAACCCGCTAATGCTTACAAAGTCATCATTGACGTAGGTGATCTGTCCCCTGAGATCCGTGGTGGACAGTATGTTTGAAGATGCGGGAAAGGCTTCCTCGACCTGAGTCACCGGCAAGTTTTGCTTCACGATGGCTACCCCTGCAGCAATAGAGCTTAAGAATGTAGTAAAGCCGACAAGATGCCTTTGGCTTTATGTATCTTTATTGCAACAAAGAAGCCATGCCGTAGATCAATACCTAAATTAGCTGTCGCTTTTTGCCAGATACTCGAGCATGGCCCGCCAGCGCTCGCGCTTGAGATCAAAACTCATCGCCGCATAGGCCGGGCTGGTGGAAGGTAACTGCAGCACAGCGGGTCGATCCGGGTGCTCAGCACCCACTAAAGAACCAAAGTGACGAGTAAATAACCGGTAGGCCGTGCCGCCATTGCAGGCAATCAGACGCAGCTCCGGCAGTTGCGAGACCAATCCTGGCAGGTCGTTAGGCTGCACCGACTCAGCCGCGATACGGCTATCAAGACTCCCCGGCCTGTGGCAGCTCCCGATCACATCCCAAAGCGCTACACCGGATTCATTGAGGGCCAGCAAGCGCTCGGCATAGGTAAGCTCCGGTGAGAAGCCGCATAGCTCCGCCAGGATCGGCCAGAACGCATTGCGAGGGTGCGCATAGTAGCGCTGCTCTTTCAGCGACGCCTGCCCCGGCATAGAACCAAGAATCAGTACCCGTGCATCGGCGCGCCAGCTCGGCGGGAAAGAGACTGCGTTATCCAAACAAACCTCTACTTACAATTAAACCGGTGTTTAACGGGCGGATGTGGCCCGGGGGGCTGATCCGGTATGATATCGGATTCGATTCACCGGAACAGACGGCAGGAGTGCATGGCTACATACGCGATCGGCGATATTCAGGGCTGCTACGACGAATTGATGGGACTGCTCGACAGGGTCGGCTTCAGCGACCAGGATCAACTCTGGTTTGCCGGCGATCTCGTTAACCGTGGTCCCAAGTCACTGGAAGTCCTGCGCTTCGTCAAATCGCTGGGAGCACGAGCCCGCACCGTACTGGGCAATCATGACCTGCACCTGCTCGCCGTGCATTACGGCATGGCCAGCGGCAAACGCAAGGACACCCTGGTTCCTGTTCTGGAAGCACCGGATCGCGAAGAGCTTATGCACTGGCTGCGACATCAGCCACTACTGATCGATGATAAAGCCCTGGGTTATGTGATGACCCACGCAGGTATCCCGCCGATCTGGACGCTGAAGCAGGCGCGAGGGTTTGCCGGCGAGGTAGAACAGGTCCTGCAAGGCACGCTCGCCGAAGAGTATTTCCGCCATATGTACGGCAACCAGCCGGACCATTGGCGGGACTCGGTAAAGGGCTGGGACCGGCTGCGCCTGATTACCAACTACCTGACACGGATGCGCTTTGTCAGTCCCAAGGGAAAACTGGATTTCAGCGCCAACGGCGGCCTTGAAACCCAGCCGGACGGCTACCATCCATGGTATGAAGTGGAACGCAGCAAGCCGATCAAGCGCACCCAGCTGTTCGGCCACTGGGCCGCCCTGGGGGAAACCGGCAGACGCGATACCATCGCGCTGGATACCGGCTGTGTCTGGGGCGGAGCGCTGACCGCCCTGCGGCTGGAAGATTGCGAGCTGTTTTCCTGCGGCTGTGCCGGGCATCTCGACTTTGCTAGTTAAAAAATACGCTCTGCTAGTGAACGCACACTAATAATTAATGCTCACTAGCTATTAATGCTCACTGAAGTACTGGAGACCCAACCATGGACCAATACCGCTGCATCTCAACCCAACAGGCGGCCGAGCTGATCGACCAGGGCGCGTCCGTGGTCGATATCCGCGATGGACAGAGCTATGCCGCTCGCCACATCAATGGCTCTTTCAACCTGAGCAATGACAACCTGCAGGACTTTATGGCCAACGCCGATATGGATAAGCCACTGATCGTCTGCTGCTACCACGGTATCAGCAGCCAGTCCGCCGCCGGTTTCCTGGTTCACCAGGGTTTTGATGAGGTCTACAGCCTAGATGGCGGCTTTGAAGCCTGGCAGCAGAGTTTCCCCGAACGCTGCGAGAACTGATCATGCAGATCTATCTGGTGGGTGGCGCGGTGCGCGATCGCCTGCTCGGCCTGAAGGTCAAAGACCACGACTGGGTCGTGGTCGGCGCTACCCCCGAAGAGATGATCGATGCCGGCTACAAGCCGGTAGGCAAGGACTTCCCGGTGTTTCTGCACCCGAAAACCGCCGAGGAGTACGCCCTGGCGCGCACCGAGCGCAAGTCCGGCAAGGGTTATACGGGGTTTGAGTTTTTCGCCAGCCCGGATGTGAGTCTGGAAGAGGACCTGCGCCGGCGCGACCTGACCATCAACGCCATCGCCCAGGACAGCGACGGCCAGCTGATCGACCCCTACGGCGGGCAGCAGGATATAGAAGCCCGCGTGCTACGCCATGTATCTCCCGCCTTTCGTGAAGACCCACTGCGCGTATTGCGCGTGGCCCGCTTCGCCGCCCGTTTCGCTGATCTCAATTTCCGTATCGCCGATGAAACCCTGGCGCTGATGCGCGAGATCAGCGCCAGCGACGAGCTCGACTATCTGACGCCCGAGCGTGTGTGGCAGGAGTTCGAGCGCGCCCTGGGGACCCGGTCACCGCTGGTGTTTATCCACAGCCTGAACGCGGTGAGCGCCTGTGAACGCCTGCTGCCGGAGTTCTGTGAGCTGGATAGCGAAGCGGCGGAAACTGCCAGCACTCAACTTGCTGAAAACAGCGGCAATGCGGAGCAGCAGTTTGCCTTGCTAACCAACCTGGCCACCGCCTCAGCGGAGAGCGACGCCGCCCTGGAACAGATCCGGGAGCTCAGCGTAAGGCTCCGAGCCCCCAACCGGTTCCGCGACCTGGCCCTGCAGCTACGACAGTTTCATCAGGACCTGGCCACCTTCTCCGAGCTGGCCGCCGAGCGGAAACTGAAACTGGTGAAACAGCTGGACCTGCTACGCCGCCCCGAGCGGCTCGAATTGCTGCGCCCCTGCGCGGCTGCATTGGTTCAGACAGAGACTGGCGGCATAGCCGAGGGGATAGAAACGCTGCTGGAAAGAATGAGTGCCGTAGAACCACGCCAGCTCATGTCTGAGGGCTTTTCGGGTAAGGCGCTGGGCGAGGAGATTGAAAAACGTCAGCTGGCGATCTGCGCTGAAGGCTGATCGGCCAGGGTGAGGAAAAACTGATAGAAAAGATCAGCCTGCCGCGGCGCCCTGGCTGCTGTTATCGGGTGCAGAGATTGCTCTGCCCTGCCACTCAAAGTGGATCGGCCAGAGTTTCTGCGTGCTGTCGTATGAGTGCCAGAGTTCAGCAAAGGTCTGCTTTTCTACCGGGTGAGCAACGTCAGGCACCAGCTCAGCCAAGGGCCAGAGGACGAAAGCGTTCCGCAGGATTTCCGCACGCGGCAGTTGAACCTTATCGAAACGCCCAACCTGTTCGCCATAGGTGAGAATATCGATATCCAGCGGTTGCTCCACCGGCTTACCCCGGCGGATACGGCCAAAGCTGTCTTCCAGACACTTCAACCAGCTGGATAACTCAGCCAGCGGCCAGTCGGTGTCGATAGCCACCGCGAGATTGAAATAGTTGTCGCCGGTACAACCCACCGCTTCACTCTCAAACACGCGGGATACACGGATAGAACCAAACGCCTGAGCCAGGGCATCCAGAGCATCGGATAGATTGGCGTGGCGATTCTGGTTACTGCCAAGCCCTAGCAACACGCTGGTCATCAGACAGCTTCGCCCCGCTCGATTTTGACGCCGACACTCTGGGCTTCGCCAACCGCGCCGGGCTTGCTCAGCTCCAGCTGCAGCCAGGGAACGGAAAACTCGTTACGCACCAGCGTGGCGATCTGCTCCGCCAGTGTCTCGATCAGCAGGCAACGGCTCGCCTCCACATGGGCGATGATCCGCTGAGAGACGCTCTTGTAGTTCAGTGCCGCCTCTATATTGTCACTGGCCGCCGCTTCCGCGATACTCCAAGCCATCTCTAGATCGATCACCAGCTTTTGCGGTGCCTTGCGTTCCCAGTCATAGATACCGATGACCGTTTGCACCTCTAAGCCACGAATGTAAACTTTGTCCATCTTTTAACCTGGAGAATTCTGTGGGATGCCAGACCCCCTGACAACGACAGCGACACTGCTCGTCGGGCTGGGTTACCTCTTAGGTTCCATCCCCACGGCCGTGTTGGTGTGCAACTCTATGGGCATCGCCGACCCCCGTCAACAAGGCTCGCGTAACCCCGGCGCCACCAATGTTTTGCGTATCGGCAACCCTATCGCAGCCGTGCTGACGCTGCTCGGTGATCTGGGCAAAGGCGCAGCCGCTGTGGGCGCAGGCATCCTGGCCGAACTTGAGGCGACACATCTTGCGCTGTGTGCGCTCGCCGCCGTCGTTGGCCACCTTTACCCCGCTTTTGCGATCCGCGAGGGCGGTAAGGGCGTAGCAACAACCCTGGGTGGCTGCCTGGTACTCAGCCCTGCCCTTGCATTGGGACAGGTCACCAGCTGGCTACTGATCTTCCTGACCACCCGCATCTCATCACTGGCCTCGGTACTGACAGCGATTCTGACACCACTTTATGCCTGGTTCCTGCGACCGGAGATGCTCGGCACACTGACGCTGATTTCGCTGTTACTGATAGGCCGTCATGCCCGCAATATCCGCAATCTGATCAGCCACCACGAACCCAAGCTGTAGCACCGCTATCGGCGCGATCAACCACCGCTACCTTTAATAACTTTTATATTAGTCAACGCTGCGGCAACACACCCTGGCCCCCGCGACACCTTTGGCCGCGGGTGCGACCTGGCATTCAGATCGCCGGCAGGGTGTCCATCGGCCAGCGTGGGCGGGCAAGAATGGTCAGGTCGCTCTCCTGCCCGGCCAGCAAACGCTGGCAACCGGCGTAGGCGATCATCGCACCGTTATCGGTGCAGAACTTGGGACGGGCATAAAACAGCTTGGCGCGCTCTTTCTTCATGGCCGCTTCTAGCTTCTCACGCAGACGGGTATTAGCGCTGACCCCACCGGCAATCACCAACTGGCGGTAACCGGTCTGCTGGATAGCACGACGACATTTAATAGCCAGTGTATCCACCACCGCATCTTCGAAGGCAGCGGCTATATCTGCACGGGTTTGATCATCCACCTGTCCGGCGTCGTCGCGGTGCGCATTGACGGTATTCAGTGTGAACGTTTTCAAACCGGAAAAGCTGAAATTCAACCCCGGGCGATCAGTCATCGGGCGCGGGAATCTGAACCGGGTGTGGTCGCCCTGCTGTGCCAGCTTGGCGACCAGTGGCCCGCCCGGATAATCCAGGCCGAGCATTTTGGCAGCTTTATCGAACGCTTCACCGGCGGCATCATCGAGGGATTCCCCCAACAGGCTGTAGCGGCCGATGCCTTCTACCTTAACCAGCTGTGTGTGACCGCCGGAAACCAGCAGTGCCACAAAGGGAAACTCCGGCGGCGTCTCTTCCAGCATCGGAGCCAACAGATGGCCTTCCATATGATGTACAGATACTGCCGGTACACCGAGGGATAGAGCCAGCGCACGACCGGTGGAGGCACCGACCATCAGCGCACCGATAAGACCGGGGCCAGCCGTGTAAGCGATAGCATCTATATCACCGAGACCAAGACTGGCTTCAGCCATCACTTCACGAATCAGCGGGATCAGTTTGCGCACGTGATCGCGGGATGCCAGCTCCGGCACCACACCGCCGTATTCCGCATGCATCGCGACCTGTGAATAGAGCGCATCGCCCAACAGCCCTTTTTCACTGTCGTACAGCGCCACACCGGTTTCGTCACAGGAGGTTTCTATCCCCAGTACTCGCATTGTTTCGCCTTTTTAAAACCTGTTTCCGACCAGCCGCGCGGGCCCCTACAGACACAAGGCCATGGGGTCGCCAAGAAGAGCGCTGCGGCAGATACTAAACTTAGTGCAAAATTGATAGCGCGGAATTATCCCATCTCTTTACAGGGACAGCCAGCCTGACTACAATTTGCGGCCTTATTCTCTGCGTGCGGCCTCAGAACCTGCTAAAGAGAATAAATTAAACCCAAAATCCCAGCTAAAAGGTGATCAACAATGCCTAGCGTTAAAGTTAAAGATAACGAGCCGTTTGACGTAGCTCTGCGTCGTTTCAAGCGTTCCTGCGAAAAAGCCGGCATCCTGGCTGAAGTTCGTCGTCGTGAGTCTTACGAAAAGCCGACTACTCAGCGTAAGCGTGCTGCAGCTGCTGCTGTTAAGCGTCACGCTAAGAAAGTATCTCGCGAAAACGCTCGTCGCGTACGCCTGTACTGATCGACCTGTAGAACACGCACACTACTTGTAATCGATACCCGACTCTCGAACACAGGAAACCGCCATGTCTGACCTCAAAGCGCAAATTACCGCAGCGATGAAAGACGCCATGCGTGCCAAAGATAAGGCCCGCCTCGGCACGGTTCGCCTGATTATGTCCGATATCAAACGCATCGAGGTTGATGAACGCATCGAACTCGACGACGCCCGGGTACTGCAGGTGCTGGACAAAATGGTCAAGCAGCGCCGCGATTCGATTGCCCAGTACCTGGCGGCTGAGCGCCCGGAACTGGCGGACAAGGAGCAGCAGGAGTTGGAGGTGATTAAAACTTTCCTGCCGCAGCCTCTCAGTGATAGTGAGATCAACGAGATTCTGGATCAGGCGATTGCCGAAACCGGCGCCGCCTCAATGGCCGACATGGGTAAAGTGATGGGTATTATCAAACCCAAGCTCCAGGGCCGTGCCGATATGGGCCAGGTTTCCAAACTGGTAAAAGCGAAGCTCTGACGCTAAGCTCTCGCTGCCAATCGACAGCGAGGTTTTATGGCCGGGCGAATCCCCCAACATTTCATTGATGACCTGCTCGCACGCGTCAACATCGTTGATGTAGTCGACAGCCGGGTCAAGCTCAAACGCGCCGGCAAAAACTACTCCGCCCTCTGCCCTTTCCACAAGGAAAAGTCTCCGTCGTTTTCAGTCAGCCCGGATAAACAGTTCTACTACTGTTTTGGCTGCGGTGCTGGCGGTAACGCGCTCGGTTTTGTCATGGAACATGACCGGCTCAGCTTCCCGGAAGCGGTGGAAGAACTGGCGCGCCTCGCCGGTATGGAAGTCCCCAAAGAGAACGATCGCCCCGCTGATATCGCCCGCGAAAAGCAGATCAAAAGCCAGTTTTCGGTACTCGAACAGGCCAACAGCTTTTACCAGCAGCAGCTGCGCAGCAACGAACAGCGCCAGAAAGCGGTCACCTATCTCAAGAATCGCGGCCTGACCGGCCAGATCGCCGCCCGCTTTCAGATCGGCTACGCACCGCCAGGCTGGGAAAATCTGCTCAGCCACCTGTCGTCGCTAGAGAATGCACAAAGCCAACTGGAACGTGCCGGTCTACTGATTCACAATGAGGAGCGCGGCAGCTACTACGACCGCTTTCGCGACCGCATCATGTTCCCCATCCGCGATGCGCGTGGCCGCACCATCGGTTTCGGTGGCCGGGTACTCGGCGACGACAAGCCCAAGTATCTGAACTCGCCGGAAACCGACACCTTCCACAAAGGGCGTGAACTGTACGGCCTTTACGAAGCCCGCCAGATGACCCGCGATCTGAATCGCCTGCTCATTGTTGAAGGCTATATGGATGTGGTCAGCCTGAGCCAGCACGGTATCACCTGGTCCGTGGCCACACTGGGCACCGCCACTACCGAGCACCACCTTGAGCGGCTGTTCAAGATCGTGCCGGAGGTGATCTTCTGCTTTGACGGCGACAACGCCGGACGCAAGGCTGCGAAACGAGCCCTGGATACCACCCTGCCGGTTATCAAAGACGGTCAGCAGGCTCGCTTTCTATTCCTGCCCGAAGGTGAAGACCCGGATACGCTAGTGCGCCAGGAGGGCGAAGCCGCCTTCACCCAGCGCGTCAGCGAAGCCCTGCCGCTGAGCGAATTTTTCTTCAAGGCACTGGCGGAAGATGCGGATCTATCCAGCATGGATGGCCGTGCCCGCTTCAGTAATCAGGCCCTGCCGCTGATCCAGTCAATGCAGCCAAGTCTGCTGCAACAGATGATGATGGACCGGATCTGTGAAATCACCGGCCTGTCGCTGGAGCAGCTCAATAGCGTGATCGACCTGCACCGCGCCACGGAGCCTGCAAGCCGCAGCGAATCCAAACCGCGCCCGGCACCGCGCGAGCCCCAGGGTTATGACGACATGCCGCCGATGGCGGACGAGCAGGACTATATTCCTGCGGATTATCCTGATTACCAGGACGACGCGCCGAGCTATCACGAAAGCGCTCCTGCCGCACCGGCGCAGCGCAATCGCCCCAGATCGAGCTCGGACCGTTCGGTGAAGATCAACCTGGTCAGCAGCGCCATCTCTATCCTGCTGCACCACCCGGAACTGGCCGCAAGCCAGTCGGAAGCAGGCCTTCTCAAGGGTCTGCAGGAACCGAATATCGAGCTATTGATCGAGCTACTGGACTATCTGCAGCAGACACCCGGCGCATCACTTGGCATGCTGGTTGTGGACTGGCAAGAAGATCCGCAGCGCCAGGCCTACCTGATGCTGCTGAATGAGATCGCTCATATGGAACCGGTGCTGGGCAATATCGACCCCGCCCAGCTGTTCCGCGAAACCATGCAGCGACTGCTCGGTCGCCACAGCGACGCCCGCATCGATGAGCTGATGAAGAAGCAGCGCCAGACACCGCTGACCGCTGAAGAGAAACAGCAGCTACAATCTCTGCTACTGAGCCGCACCCAGTCGTCCTGAGCAGTACAGCACTCAGACCTGGCCCTGCCAGGGACTGCGCCAAGGCGCTCCAACTCCCATAGAGACGGAGCGCACGAACCGCCGCCCTTGATTTCGCGCCCCGCGCCCCTATTTACCCTTAAGCCGGCGCGTGATAGCACGACACAAACCCGGCGGATCAATGAGCTACAAATCTGCGTTTCCTTAATGCATCAGCAAAGCAGGAATTTTGTTCTATTCTTTAACTGTTCGTTAGCCAATACCTGACGGCAGTCGCAAACTCTTCTTGCATACAAACTGGCCACAGAGGCGCAAAATCGCTATAATGTCGCGCTTGATTCCACACTGCCATCAGTCACACCTTCAGCATTTACTCTTCAGACAGGGGTTCTATGTCGGATAACTCCCAACAGCAGCAGTCACGTTTAAAAGAGCTGATCGCCCGCGGTAAAGAACAGGGTTACCTCACCTATGCTGAGGTGAACGACCATCTGCCGCAGGATATCGCCGATCCGGATCAGGTCGAAGACATTATCCGCATGATCAATGACATGGGTATCTCCGTGTCTGAAGAAGCTCCGGATGCGGAAGACCTGCTGCTAACCGGCGGTGATTCCGCCGAAGAAGCGGACGACGAAGCCGTCGCCGCGCTTGCCGCCGTCGAATCAGACGCCGGTCGCACCACCGATCCTGTCCGTATGTACATGCGCGAAATGGGTACCGTCGAGCTGCTGACACGCGAGGGCGAAATCGATATCGCCAAGCGTATCGAAGAAGGTATCCGCGAAGTGATGATAGCACTGGCGCAGTTCCCGGGTAGTGTCGACACCATTCTCGAAGCCTACAACACTGTGTTGCAGGAAGAGGGGCGCCTGAGCGATATCTTCAGTGGTTACATCGATCCAGATTCCGACGCGCCGGCAGAAGAAACTGAAGCACCCATCGACGACATCGACGATGATGAATCCGATGACGACGATGATGACGATGACGAAGAAGATGGCGACGGCGCCAAGAAGGAAGACGACAACGAAGAGAAAGAGCGTGGTCCTGATCCCGAGGAAGCACGTCTGCGCTTCGGCGCTATTCAGGAAGCCGTTGAACGTTTCCACGCCGCTCGCCTGGGTGACGACGCCAAGGAACTGAGTGAAGCACAGGCAGCACTGGGCGCCGTATTCGCGCCGATCAAGCTGTCTCCGCGCTTCTACGATGCGCTGGTAACACGTGTACGCGATTACATCGATCGTATTCGTGCACAGGAACGTTCCATCATGCGCATCTGCACCCAGCGTGCACGCATGCCGCGTCGTGAGTTCATCCAGAAATTCCCGGGTAACGAGACTAACCCGACCTGGGCTGAAGATCTGGTTGCATCTGGCGCCGGTTACGCTCCGTATATCGAAGACCACATCAACGATCTGAAACGCGCGCAACGTCGCCTGATCCAGATCGAAGAGGAAGTGGGCATCTCCCTGGCGGAGATCAAAGAGGTCAACCGTCGCATGTCGATCGGTGAAGCCCGCGCCCGCCGCGCCAAGAAAGAGATGGTTGAGGCCAACCTGCGTCTGGTTATCTCTATCGCCAAGAAGTACACCAACCGCGGTCTGCAGTTCCTGGACCTGATCCAGGAAGGCAACATCGGTCTGATGAAGGCGGTGGATAAGTTCGAATACCGTCGTGGTTATAAGTTCTCAACTTACGCCACCTGGTGGATCCGTCAGGCGATCACGCGCTCCATCGCTGACCAGGCGCGCACCATCCGTATTCCGGTGCACATGATCGAAACGATCAACAAGCTCAACCGTATCTCCCGCCAGATGCTTCAGGAGATGGGTCGCGAGCCGCTGCCGGAAGAACTGGCTGAGCGCATGGAGATGCCGGAAGACAAGATCCGCAAGGTCCTGAAGATCGCCAAAGAGCCGATCTCCATGGAAACGCCGATCGGTGACGACGAAGACTCCAGCCTGGGTGACTTCATCGAAGACACCACGCTGCACTCTCCGGTGGATACCGCTACCGGCGAAGGCCTGCGCGAAGCGACCAAAGACGTTCTCTCTGGCCTCACCGCCCGAGAAGCCAAGGTACTGCGCATGCGCTTCGGTATCGACATGAACACCGATCACACCCTTGAGGAAGTCGGTAAGCAGTTCGACGTTACCCGTGAGCGTATCCGTCAGATCGAAGCCAAAGCTCTGCGCAAACTGCGCCACCCGAGCCGCTCCGATCACCTGCGCAGCTTCCTGGACGAGTAAAATAAAAGGGGCATGGCTTCTTCAATATGAAGCCATGCCCCTTATCTTTTGCACGCTGCGAACTACCCGCCTTTCCTTTTAATTCAACATATTGCGCCCTACTCACCGCCCCGGTATCATTGGCGCTCTCGTTTCGGGCCTATAGCTCAGTTGGTCAGAGCAGTGGACTCATAATCCATTGGTCGCAGGTTCAAGTCCTGCTGGGCCCACCACTTCTCAGATGTACCTTCCCATTCGTATCTAAACCGCCCTCGGAGCCGGCAATCTAGCCCTCGCCTCCAGAGTTACGCCCTTTGGATTCGCTCCATGCCGCCCCTACCGCAGACTGACAGGTCAATTTCGACCTCCAGGTAGAAAGGGCCTAAAACCCCAACCAATAAACGACTTCACTCTGCATATCCACGCGGATTCATCGATTGCCAGCGCCAGGTATCTGCCATCATCTCATCCAACCCACGCTCTGCGCGCCAGTTGAGCTCCGCTTCAGCTTTTGATGGCGCCGCCCAACACTCAGCGACATCCCCGGAACGGCGTTCGACAATCTGGTAAGGAACGGCCTTTCCAGAGACCGCCTCAAATGCCTTGATCATTTCCAGTACGGAATAACCCCTTCCGGTACCAAGATTCCAGATACCCACTCCCCTGTTCTCCTGCATCCACTTCAGTGCTGCAAGGTGCCCCAGGGCGAGATCGACTACATGAATATAATCACGCACCCCACTGCCATCGGGCGTTGGGTAATCGCCACCGAACACCGACACGCACTCACGCCGCCCTGCCGCCACCTGGCTGATATAGGGCATCAGATTGGTTGGGACCCCACGTGGCTCCTCTCCGATCATTCCAGAGGCGTGGGCCCCTGTCGGATTGAAGTACCGCAGCAATGCTACACACCAGCGTTCATCGGAACGGGCCAGGTCCGTTAGCAAGTGCTCCACCATCAGTTTAGAGCGAGCGTAGGGGTTATTGGTCTCACCGCAAGGATGGGACTCACACACAGGCAGGCGTTCAGGTGTGCCGTAGACAGCGGCTGTGGAACTAAACACCAGGTTGAATACCCCCGCCGCCTCCATCGCCTGACACAGGATAATAGAGCCGCCCACATTGTGTTCATAATATTTCAGCGGCCGCTCGATACTCTCCCCGACTACTTTCAACCCCGCGAAATGAATTACTCCATCGAAGCTATGCTCGGCAAATAGCCGATCCAATAACTCTCGATCCCTGACATCGCCTTCGACCCATTGCAGGCGCGCAACACCTGGTTTTTGAGACGCATGCAGCTGCTCTACGCGTTCCAGAACACACGGCGAACTGTTACAGAAGTTATCCAGCACAAGCACATCATGTCCGCTAGATAACAGCTCCACAACGGTATGCGAGCCGATATAGCCAGCGCCACCTGTGACCAGTATTTTCATTTTGCTTCCATAGAAAAAATTAGCGATGCAGGCTCAGCGCGCACCAAAGCCAGTAAGCACAGTGCGAATGGTCTTGAACAGGATCAATAGATCCAGCCAGGGTGAGAGGTGCTTGATATAGTAAAAGTCATATTCGAGTTTGATGCGCGTGTCATCCACATCACCCGCATAACCCTGAGTAACCTGCGCCCAGCCAGTAATGCCCGGCTTAACCACATGGCGATATACGTAAAAAGGTATCTCGCCTTCAAACTGCTCAACCAATGCCCGCTGCTCCGGCCTGGGCCCTATCAGGCTCATGTCACCCTTAAGAACATTGAAAAACTGAGGTAACTCGTCAATACGCAGCCGCCGAATAATACGCCCCACCCGCGTGACGCGGGCATCACCCTGGGTAGCCAACTGCGCACCTTTCGCCTCTGAATCTTTATACATGCTACGAAATTTGTAGATCCGGAAATCCCGATTGCCCTGCCCTACCCGAGGCTGACAGAACAACGCCGGCCCAGGGCTTTCCAGCCGGATAAACAGCGCCGTGAGCAACATCACAGGGGTAAGCAGCGGGATTGCCACCAGAGACACCAGAATATCCAGCAGACGCTTTGCAGCTTCATAAAGGGCTGGCGGAAGTAGCGCACCGAACGCGTTCTCAGACAGTCGATCTATATAAACCCGGCCGGTCAGGGATTCCCTCACCTGAGTGACGTGGTAGACCGGGATTCGGGAAAGCGTACAGTAAGCGAGAAAGCGCTCCCACTCTGGTGTGAGCTCATCTGAGTCAAGGTCAACCACCACCGCATCAGTACGCTTGTTCCTCAGTTCCGGTGAAAGAAGTTCATCGGTCAGAACGGTATTAGGAAAGCTAAGACCTTTAGCCTCGCCAAAGGGAACGACCGCAAAACGACGCTGACGATAACGGATAGATAAGGAGTAACTGACAAAGCACCAGATCAGCGTGAAGAGCCACCCATATACCAGCGCCATACGCGAATAACCAAGGCGACTGGCCAGGAAAAAGCCCGAGGTGAGCATAAACGCCAACGTGACGATGGGCAGGATATAAAGCTTTGCACGCGTACCGGGGTAGGTAATGAGACGGGAAAGCGTAAAGTTACAGAGCAGATAAGTCAGCGCTATAGCGATCAGAGAATTAAATTGCACATTGTCTGGGTACAACAAAACTTGGGGGGATGACCACATCATCAGTGCAACCACAAGCGGCCCCAGGATCAACCCTACAACACCTACAGCAAGCCTAGAAATCATATCCTTTCTGATCCGCCAATAAATCTAATAGTCATCTATAGTTGTTAAGCAAGCCACGAACAGCATAATGCGAGAAATACCAGCTGCACTTAATTAACGACAGCCTTTCAACCTCGCGATAGAGTTTCCAGGTATAGTGCGCAGCACTCAGTTTATTTGCCGATATTGAATTATCATGTACTCGATACTGTGCAAGCGGCTCTTGAACTCCGTACGCATAGTCCGTCATTTTAAGCAATTTCAACCAAAGCCCGTAATCCTGTCTTTTAAAAATTTCAGGCATATATACTTTGCTGAAATATTGAGTATCGTACATTGCCGTCAGACAACCGATCACATTACCTTTTAGAAGTCTAGAATAATTAACAACAGGGGGAGTTGTTACGCTGCCGATATCAAGCCCATTTCTATCTATTTTTTGGTAGTCCGAATAGCTGAAGAAAACCTTTTTCTCTTCCATAAACTTTAACTGAATCGCCAGTTTTTTCGGAGACCAACTATCATCTGAATCAAGAAACGCTATATACCTACCGACAGCCTTGGAAATCGCAAAGTTCCTAGCCACCGCAGGACCAGATTTTTCATTTAATTTATAGGTATTTATTCTTGAATCATGGTCTCGATAGGATTGAGCAATATCAAAAGAATCATCAGATGAAGCATCATCGACCAATAACAATTCCCAATCAGAATATATTTGTCCGAGTACGGACCCTATTGAATAACCGATAAATTCAGAAGCATTATGTACCGGCATAATTATCGAGACACGGGGCATATTTATATCATCGGCCAAATAAAATATAACGAGTGAATAAAACAATATCCCCTTCTTTAAAAACGTGACCAAATTTCTTCAGCCAGAATGCAATAATAAATATAAACCCGTATCTATCAAAAATTCTTTTTATCATTTTCCTTTTCGCTATAATCTTTTCTTTCGAAGAAAAAAAATCATCTCCAGATCTAATAACTGGATGTATTCCCGTAACAACTGGAATATAAGAAACAGACATTTTTTTCTTAATACAATCCGTTAAAAACACATATTCCTCACCCGAGGGATATTTAGATCCGAGACCAAAATTTTCATCAAATAAAACTTTATAATTTCTAACAGATTCCACATTTACACAAATTTCAATTGATGAAACTTTTGAAGAAGTAAATATATTGTGATTAAACTCGATATCAGAATATTTTTTAGGCCAACTCCCATCTTCCAACTTGAATTTACATGTGGCTATATCTATATTTTTATAATCCATTATTTCTACTAACTTCTTTATGGTATCGATATTAAAATCAACATCATCATCCATAATATACGCATACTTTGTTTTAGATTTTAACAACCCAAAATTTCTACTAGCACTTAAACCTGCGTAATTTAATTTCACGTAAGAAATGTCTTTTCTGCCGCCCATAAATTCTAGCAGCTCTCCTTCATATTCGCGATCATATATTTGATGAACCACGACATAATAAACATTTATGATTTCGTCGGGGATTTTTAAATTAAAAATTCTATGATTTGACGTGGAAATAATGATACTTAAGCCTTGCATACCTAGATACTAATTTAATAAATTTCTGAAACTAGAGGATAGGTAGCTCATAATTTTATGAACCTTACAGCGATAATACACTGGAAGCCTAGACAAAATAACACAAAATAAAGCCTTTAAATTTATAACACTAACATATATTTCATCTAAAATATCGAAATTTCCCTGCGCTAGCCTTTCATTATTATTCCAAGCGGTTATGATTATTTTATTCAACCTCTTTTTTAGTAGTATATTTACCTTTTTATCTTTGATGAAATGTAGCAATTTATCAGTAGTTTCTCTATGTATTAAAGGGTCTATATAACTATTTTTTGTCACCATATTTACAGAGTCACGGTGGTATATGGCGCTAAGGTTGTTAATCCAAACCATATATTTACTAAAAAAAACACATCTTAGCCAAGTGTCAATATCACCTCCCATGGATGATCTACCTTCAGGGAAGAGTCCTGCGGACATTAAGATTTGTTTTTTAATACATGCAACGGATGTCCAAATAGGTCTTTTCCCACAAACCTCATTTAGGAGATACTCATAAACCGACAGTATAACAATATCAGTTTTTCTATTATATTTAGAATATTTATCTAACGTTTCTCTCCCATTTTCTCTAATTATCCATGATGAACTAAAAATATTTATATTAGGATTCTGGCTAATTGCACATGACAATTTTTCTAAATGATTCGGAGACCATTCATCATCTGCATCCAAAAAAACAACCCAATCGAATGTTGATTTTTTTACTCCTAAATTACGTGCAGCATAACCACCAGGGCCAGGTTTATTCCTGTTGTAGACATGAATCCTGGAATCTTTAAAATTATTTACTACTTCATCGCTTTTATCTGTAGAAGGATCACAAACGATTATAATCTCAAAAGAATCAATAGACTGATTCAATACAGACTCTATTGCCCTTTTCACATGAGGCTCTTTATTAAAAACAGGAATTATGACAGAAAAATATGTCATTATAAGATCTCTATATATAGATAAAAAACTGGCCTCAGCGCCCTATATCTTCTGACATCCTGTTTCGTATTATTAAAAACTGATAAAATATTGCATATTAAAAACAGGACTTTAGATTACTATAGAAAACTGCACAAAAATAAGTCCTATAGCCATTAAAAAATAGAGAGTAAATAAAGTCTTACTTTTCATTATAACACAACCCAAAGCACTAGCTTGCTATAAACTTCATACAGCAGCCTGCCACAGCACTCGATCACTTATTACAAAAATAGTTTTTAGCAACTTTCGGCGAGTTCAAGATAAACCGTTCCTTAATTTTCACATGCGGCTAGATCTAAAGTTCTTGCTAATTCCATATTAGAACCAGCTTAAAAAAACTGGAATGACAACCTTATATTTTAGGCTGAGATATTTCGTTTCCCATCAATTATTTTTTTGGGAAAATAATATCTTTCATCATGAAAAAAATATCCTTATTAAAAATCCAACTGATTATTGAATAAGTGACTGAAAAAACAATAAAACCAAAAAAAACTTTCACCATCCCATTAAATAATCCGCTTACCGCATCAGTAATCAAGGACGCGATCAGCGTTAAAATCAAAGGGATAAATATAGAAAAGATGTATTTTATGAAACCAACCTGACAAGCCGGGTAAATAATAAATTTCCAAGCTAATATAACAAGAGCTGCTTGCCAATACAGCATAGTCCAAGCAAGTAAATTAAGCCCTCCTAGCTTTACTGATAAAAAACACAATGGACATGTCAAAATAAAAATAATTAAATTCCATTGATGAGCACGTTTAGCCATACCTACAGCATAAATGAGGCTACCGGCCGGGTTTCCGACTGATCGAAGCAATCCCCACAAAGCAAAAATCTCTAAATAAAAGGCAGAATCTGTCCACTGCTCACCTAATAGCAAATAAATCATCTCGTCGGAAAAAAGTGCAATAAATGCATAGATCGGAAAATTAAATGATGATGTAACTCTGAGAATTTTCAGATAAATATATTTTAGTGACTCAGGGTTATTTTTTACCTTAGTCATTACGGGCAAACCAACCCTAGTAATAACAGGATTAATAACCGAACTAGCTATTTTTAGCGTTTGATCACGAGGCAAGCTATAAAAAGCAAGAGCCGAAGGCTGTAAAAAAACGCCGGCTACAAATATGTCAGCTTGCATTCTCAATGAGTTCCAAAATCCGTCGCCAATACGATGGATCCCAAACTTTACATAAGGTTTAACGCCCCCAAAGTCAAAAGTGAGCGTAGGCATTACCCCCTTAGATAGTCGTCCCCATGCCAATACGGTATTTATAGTTGCTGCTGCGAGCTGAAATACAACAAGTGAATAGACTCCTAGATTTAATTTAGCGGAAAAGCAAGCGAATATGAAAGCAAATATTAGCGAAACTATTTCGTTTTGAACTACGGGTTTGAAGCAAAGATCTTTCTCTGAAAGTACTCTAAACTGCCTACCTAACGCGGATATAGGGAATATAACTGAAAGCGAACAAAGTATTAAAAATAGGTTAGGTTGATCATAAAGTATGGATAAGGGACATGCCAAAAGCAAAAATATGATAGACATTACACAGCCAGAGAAAAAATCTAGCCAGAACAAAGTTGACAATTTACAACGCTCGGGCCGAGGATAATGCATTAATGCACTGCTTAACCCTAAGTCTGAAAATAAACCGAAAGTGGTAAGTACAACTCCCGCCATTGCCATCAGGCCAAAATCTTCGGGCGCGAGAATACGTGCTAATACGGCTATCTGAGCTAGCTGTATAACAGCTCTGAACGTCGCTGATAATGTTGTCCAGCGAGTAGCTGAAAGAGACTTCTTTCGTAAACTCACGGCTTGCGCGCCGTCACAAAATAACCTATTGTTTCTCTATCTTCAAACCAAAATCGATCTAGAATTGGACCAACATTTTGGTTTAACCACCAGAAAGGCACTAAAATTATTCTCATCATTAATTTAAAAAAGTTAGGCCCTCTAACAAGACGCTTGGTTTGGTAATTTAACTTCATTAGCCACATCGACCAAAACCCACTCATATGCTGAATATGAACATCAACATAGCCCGCCTTCTGCAACAAATAATAAAGCCCGTATCTCGTGAAACGATAATAATCCCAAGGCGCCTCATGGACCCAGTGCTGGAAAGGTACAGAAATCGTTATTTCTCCACCATTTTTTAAAATTCGGAACGCCTCATTAAGCATGTGCATAGGTTCGGACAAATGCTCCAAAACTTCAAAAGATACTATATGATCAGCACAAGCACTTTTAATCGGTATTTTTTTATTTAAGTCAGCTATTATATCTGCTCTAAGAGAGTGTAAAGTATCGCTCCAATCTATCCCTACATAGCCTTCTGCAACGCCAAGAATATCACTTTTAAAAGGACACAAACCACAACCAAAATCTAGAACCAATCCATTTATGCTCGACAATCTATGGAATACAAATTTATTTATGATTTTTTTGTATAACCAGTTATGTTCTGTTTTTTTTACTCTATACATTACGAGTCATGCCTTTTTTTAAAAACTACAATTAAATTAGGGCCCGGCTCTCGATTCATTAAAAATGATAGATTCAAAAGGCATTTCGATAAAAAACTAAAAGCTTTATGCACAATACTTGATTTTGTTTTCTTTAGAGCGTCTATACTCTTAGCCTTTCGGATTTCAATGTGAACTTTCAAAATATCAAGACCATAAATCTTTGCGATGTTTTCAAAAACTAAAGGAGTATAATGCCCGAGATGATGAGGAGGAAGGTCGAAGGGGTCTTCTTGATTTAGAAAATGCACATATTCATTATTAGGAACACTAAAAATTAGCAGCCCCCCTGGACGAAGACATTTAATGGAGCTTTCAATTATATCAGATGGATTTTTTACATGTTCTAATACTTGAAATGCATACACAGCATCATATTTACATGGCTCTTCATTGGATAAAACATTTATATCCTTAGAATATATAGGAAATTTTGTAACCTTCCTATCAATCGCTTCTTTGTTAAACTCTATACCTACTGCTTTTTTTCCAAACCTTTCCATTTTTTTCAAAAAATGGCCAGGTCCGCAACCTATTTCCAATATATAGTCTAAGTTCTTGAGATATCTTAAAGAAACTTCGTGTTCCCATCTATCTACTCTGTAGTAACCGGGCCAACAACTGCTTATTTCACGATAAAATGTTTCACTATAAGAGATGTCATTAGGAAGCCAATATTTATATCCGGTTTTTTCACATTTATATAACTCAATCATACTCGAATTGAGATTCTTCAAATGTTTAGAAATATCCAGCCCGCATTTTAGTTGGTAAGATGCACATAACTTTGCTGTAGAAAGTGTTTGTAAATGTGTAGACCGTCCACCAAATGGGCTAATAATATTTTCGCTATCAACTACAGGCTTAATTTCTGGCGACATTTCCATATATTTTCTCTAACTCTTTTGCTCTATATGATAGTGAAAATTTAGAATCTATATCCTTTAGCGCATTTTCAGATAAACGAGATGCATCATCTAAAGTGAGAGCCTTTATTAGCGAAGAAGAAAGATCATCAACATCGTTTTCCTTCACACAAAAACCTGTATTTTTATTAATTACAACCTCATCTACAGCACCTTTTGCAGATGTAACCACAGGTACACCACATGCTAACGCTTCTAATATCGATATAGGCAGCCCTTCTGAATCTCCATTTTTTGCTGTGACACTTGGCAAACAGAAAACACGAGACTCATTCAATTGCTGAAGCACTTGATCTGAATTTTGTGCGCCCATGAATTTCACAGGAGCTTTTAAATCACTTGCCAACTTCTTAGCGTCTTTTAGCATAGGGCCAGTGCCTATCATGAATAATTCAGCGCCTGGAACATCCTCCAGTACTTTAGAATAAGCTTGAATCAAAAGTAGAGGAGCTTTTTTCTCCACCATCCGTCCCACAAAAAGAATTCTCTTTTTTCGAAATTCCAATGGTATACGACTCGGTTTAAATTTTTTAGTATCTACACCGATATAACACACATCTATCTTTTTAGAATCGATACCATAATTTATCGCTGCTTTTTTAATGGCGTTAGAAACAGCAATAAATCTAACAGATGGATCTTTAGCCATTTTAAGCATTTTTTTAGGATAAAACCTATGGAGCCATCCTGAATTACCATTCTCCCACCACCAGCGATAAATATTTATATCATAACCGTGCAAGGTAACGATCATTGGAATTCGAGCAGCTCTTACACTAGGCCAAATTGACACTGCATCCATACCAAAATGCGCATGAACCAAGCTAAATTGGCCTTGCTTAAGCGTTCTCACCAGACGGCGGTCAGGCAATGAAAATAAATAGTTAATTATCCGGAAAAAACGCCCCCCGAAAATTGGTATAAGCTTATAATCTAAATCGCTAATATCAACCCCATCTGGCAATTTATTTCTACCAACTAGAATAGCCCCCCATTCATTTAGAGAACAAATTTGTTCTCTAATGAAAGTTTCAGATATGGCTAATAAATTAGTCCTAAAAACCGCAACTTTTCGTTTCATTTTTTAATCAATATAATGTAACAACTTAAAATCACTTTTTACAGTGATTTTTTAAACTATAATAAGGTATCTACGAAAAAATAAATTTAATTCTCTTATATAACTTCACAGAGTGAGAAAGATTGAAATCCCTTCCTCTCAATTATTTTGTGTCTATTACTCATTATCAAACACTTAATTGTACAAATTTCGAACACCTACCAAGATATTTTCGCAGAACGGTTCCAGCGCTTCTTTCAGGGTACGCTTTGCTTCTTTATCACCATGCACAAGCCTTATCTTCCTCGGCCCACACTTAATCCCCTTCACAAAACCCACCAGCCCCCGCTGATCCACATGGGCAGAATAACCACCTATTGTTTCAACCCAAGCCCGGATTATGTATCGCTCCCCATCAAGCTCCACATAACCCTTTCGCGGTCCATATTTCTGGATATCCCGGCCCGGTGTGCCCTCTGCCTGGTATCCCACAAACAGCACGGCGTGCCGCTCATCGCTCAGCATCGCTTTCAGGTAGTTGATAATTCGCCCTGCGTTACACATACCGCTGCCGGCGATAACGATGGCAGGCCTTCCGGACTCGGCGAGGTGGCGTACCATTTTCAGGTGCTCGTCGTGGCTATCAACGGTAAGCAAGGTATCAAATGCCAGTGGCTTACGGCCCTGTTTCAGCCGGGCATGGGCTTCTTCATCCCAGAAGGGTTTTAGCTCGCGGTAAGCAGCGGTGAATTTCGATGCCAGGGGTGAATCCAGGATAACTGGCAGTTCGCTTTCACCAAGCATCTCTTCCAGTTCATAGAGCAGCTCCTGGGTACGGCCGATGCTAAAGGCCGGGATTAGCACAGTTCCCCTGTTTTCCTGGGCACGCTCGATTGCAGCTTTCAGTCTGTACTTACGGGTGGCGCGGCTTTCGTGATTGCGATCGCCGTAGGTGCTTTCCAGAACCAGGATATCGGCCTTGTAGGGAGGCCTGGGTGCCGGAAGCAAGGGCGTATGACTGGCACCAAGGTCACCGGAGAAAACTATTCGGCTGAAGGCCTGGCTGAGCGCAGCGTGACCATCACCTTGCTGAATATTGCTCCCGTCCGTCGTGCTCGCGGCGAGGGTATTATGCCCCTGGGGTGCGCCGCTCCTGCGATGGGGAAGTAGCCATCGCTGGCAGTCCACTTCGACATAGGCCGAGCCAAGGATATGGCCTGCCCGCTGCAATCTGATCCGCACCTGGCGTTCCGCTGAATCCATAAGCGTGAACCACTGTTTATAGGGCAGCGCCACAATGCGAGACTCAATGTCATCCAGGTAGTTTTCTATTTGCGAACGCTCACGGCTGATGCCCAGCCTGAACGCATCTTCCAGTACCAATGGGAGTAGCTTGGCGGAAGGCTGAGAACAGATGATCGGCCCCCTAAACCCTGCCGCCAGTAACCAGGGGATACGCCCAACATGGTCGATATGCACATGGGTGACAATCAACGCCATAATACCGTCGGTATCGAAATTTATGGTCTGTCGATCTGCACTCTGGGCGCTTCCGGTTTCAGCCCCCTGAAACAGGCCGCAATCGATGAGCAGGCTCTGGTTGTCGTCGATATGGAGCTGATGACAGGAGCCGGTGACGCCGTCTATGGCGCCATGGTGCTGAATCTCTTTATACGGCATTTCCCTTGCCTCTGTTGCACTCAGCCTTAGTGAGTTTGATGGAACGCACTTTTGGCACGCTACCGCCCGAAGGCCAGGGGTACACCTCAATCCCAGTTGCGCAATTTCTTCGCGTTGTCGTTAAAACAGCTGATAGATGGTAATCGACTTTATCCTGGGGTGCACAGGCTCTATGCGTTTTGTAGCTGTTTACGCCGCGCTGGATCAATAGAGGTATCAACGATACTCCATTCAAACCCTTCGAAATATCTATCACGAGACGCGAAGTACGCTTATCGCTGGCCTGTTAATACTCTCTGGGATTGCAGCTTTTGCTGGCGATACCACGCCTGAAACGCGCGGGGGGAGGAAGCAGATCGACTGCAGAGGATAGCTCAGCGGGTTTAGGCGTATGAGGCGAGGAGGCAGGAGCTAGTCGAACTCGTCTACATAGGGCCATTAAAGGCTCAAATCTCTAGCCGTAAGATTCTGTAGCGATTAGGTAGTCTGATGATGGCATTACATTTCGCTTCTATCCGGATATCAGAATGCCATTTATGAAGTTTTTACAAGTTGTACACGAGCACTAAGTTAATAGCAGTCGATCGTTGAATTGCTGGAAGGCCGGCATTTGCCGGCCTCTGCACTGACAGTTCTGGCAACGGGCTCAGGCATCACTACCGAACAGGTCACGGGTGTAGATTTTCTCTATCACATCGCTCAGTTCGTCAGTCTGGCGATTCGCCACAATCACATCACTGGTCTGCTTGAACTCTTCCAAGTCCTTGATCACGCGGGAGTGGAAAAACTCGTCCTCCTCCAGCACTGGCTCGTAGACAACAACTTCAATACCTTTGGCCTTTATGCGCTTCATTACGCCTTGAATAGCCGATGCACGGAAGTTATCCGAACCTGACTTCATCACCAGACGGTAGATACCCACCACCTTCGGATTCTTCGCAACAATGCTGTTCGCGACGAAATCCTTGCGCGTTGAGTTCGCATCAACAATCGCACGAATCATGTTGCTGGGCACATCTGCATAGTTTGCCAGCAACTGCTTGGTGTCCTTCGGCAGACAATAGCCACCATAACCAAAGCTGGGGTTGTTGTAGTGGCTACCGATACGAGGATCCAGCGACACACCATCGATAATCTGGCGTGTATCCAGGCCATGGGTTGCCGCATAAGAGTCCAGCTCGTTGAAGTAGGCTACACGCATCGCCAGGTAAGTGTTGGCGAAAAGCTTGATCGCTTCGGCTTCAGTACTCTCGGTAAAGAGGACCTGGATATCCTCTTTTATAGCGCCCTGTTTCAGCAAGTCAGCAAAGGTTTCAGCGCGAGCGCTCTGTTCGCCGACAACAATACGTGATGGGTACAGGTTATCGAAAAGCGCTTTCCCCTCACGCAGGAACTCCGGTGAGAAGATCAGGTTAGTCGCGCCAAATCGTTCGCAAGCATCCTTGGTAAATCCAACCGGTACGGTCGATTTAACCACCATCACAGCGTCAGGGTTAATGGATAGCACATCCTTGATGACCGACTCGACGCTCCCTGTGTTGAAGTAATTCGTTTCAGGGTCGTAATCCGTTGGTGTGGCGATGATGACAAAATCAGCACCGCTAAACGCAGTCGTTTTATCGGTCGTGGCAGTCAGATTAAGCTCACGCTCAGCCAGGAACGCTTCGATCTCTTTATCTTCAATCGGCGATTTCCGTGCATTTATCAGATCAACCTTTTCCTGCACGATATCCAGTGCCACCACTTCATTGTGCTGAGCCAGCAGCACAGCGTTTGATAGCCCAACGTAACCCGTTCCCGCCACTGCAATTTTCACTGACATACGCTCCTGTAATCTTTGTACCAATTCACAAATTGATTCACACCGTCCTCGATACTCATCGACGGCTTATAACCAACAGCCTCTTCCAGGCGACTAGTGTCTGCAAAGGTTCTTGGAACATCGCCAGGCTGCATGGGTAGTTCTATTTTCTCAGCCTCGATGCCACAGGCTGCTTCTATTGCCTTAATGAACCGCGCCAGCTCTATGGGCTGACTGTTACCTATATTGAACAGGGCATAGGGAGTGTCACCGCCGGGTATCACATCCTGTATGCGTACAACCCCCTCAACAACATCATCAATAAAGGTAAAGTCTCTCAGCATTTTTCCATTATTGAACACCCGAATAGGCTGTTTGTTCAGTATCGCTTCGGTGAACAGCCAAGGCGCCATATCGGGCCGCCCCGCCGGACCATAAACTGTAAAAAACCTCAGCCCGGTGGTCGGCAGCCCATACAGTTTAGAATAGGAGTGAGCCATCAGCTCGCTCGCCTTCTTGGTCGCCGCATACAAGGATACAGGGCTATCTACCCTGTCATCTTCACTGAAGGGCACCTTCTCATTCGTGCCATAGACTGAACTCGATGATGCGTAGACGAGATGCTCTACCTGGTTATGGCGGCACCCTTCCAGGATGGTCATCATACCCACCAGGTTACTGTCCACATAATCGAAGGGTGCCTCCAATGAGTGACGCACCCCTGCCTGCGCAGCCAGATGGATAACTCGCTCAAACTGCTCATCCCTGAATAGTCTGGCGATTCCCTCACGGTCCGCAAGATCAACCTTTACAAAGCGAAACTTATCGAAAGGTGTCAGCCAGTTGAGCCGGTGTTCTTTCAGCTCCGGTTCGTAGTAGCTATTGAGGTTATCAAGCCCCACGACTTCATGACCCGCTTCCAGCAGCCGCTTAGCCGTGTAACTACCTATAAAGCCTGCGGCCCCTGTTACCAGATACTTCAACGTCTTTATACCTTAAAAAATAATGGAGGACGCAGCGTCATCTACCCGACCTAGCGCTAGGGAAGCTATGATTAAGTCTATAGCGTCTCAGCGTGGCATGAAGTGCCCAGATACAAGGCGAGCTTTGCAGCCAATGGCCGTAGCCCTTGGCAACAAGCTCAACGCCGTAGATGGGTGCTTCATGCCGCGCCCTTCGGGGCTTACAGGCTGGCCCACTCTCTGCGTTGGACTTTTTTGCCGTAGCGCCACTACGCCTGCAAAAGCCCGCCTTGTTAGTGAGCCAGCCTGTAAGCCTGAGATGCCATGAACTTGTCATAGCTTCCCTAGGCTCATTGACGCTTCCTGCCTCCACCTGGAATTCATTGGCACTTAACAATTCAACCCTGTTTAAAAATGCCAGAAACGTAAAATACGCATAGCTATAAATCGATATTTCTCATTACCACTCAGGCATTACTTGCGATCACATTTCCCGAATCACACCAGATATCAGCCAGAGCACGTTCCTAGTAATTTTTACAACTTTTATCAGGCCCTTATCAGCCGATCAAAGGGCTTACGGAAGCGCCCCCTGGTATCGACGATTAACTTGGCTTTCTGCTCAATCAACTCATAGTCAAATTTATCGTGATCCGTTGCGATTAAAACCGCATCAAAAGTCGCCAGATTCTCTGCACTGACAGGCTCACTTTTCAGATCAAACACGTGATCACGCATCTTGGGAAAAACCGGCACATGCGGATCCGAGTATGCGACCTCGACGCCTTTATTCCGCAGAATTTCCATGATCGCCACCGATGGGGATTCCCGCATATCGTCTACGTTCTTCTTGTAGGCGATACCCAACACAAGCACACGACTGTTTTTTAGCGCCTTACCGAAATTATTAAGACCATCCATCAACTTGCCAAGCACATACTCAGGCATGCCTCGGTTTACTTCACCCGACAATTCGATAAAACGGGTATGCAAACCATACTCACGTGCCTTCCAGGTCAGGTAGAACGGATCGACCGGGATACAATGCCCACCGAGCCCTGGCCCTGGATAATAAGCTGTAAAACCGAAAGGTTTGGTCTTCGCTGCGTCTACCACTTCGAAAATATCCACACCCATACGGTCAGCGACAATCTTCATTTCATTAACCAGGCCGATATTCACCGCGCGATGGATATTCTCAAGCAGCTTGGTCATCTCAGCCGTTTTCGTGGAACTGACCGGCACAACCTGGTCGATGGCCTGCTCATATAAGGCGATACCCGCCTGGAGACAGGCAGGCGTATGCCCACCAACCACCTTAGGTATAGATCGGGTTTCAAAGTTCGGATTGCCTGGATCTTCGCGTTCCGGCGAATACACCAAGAACAGCTCTTCACCGACTTTCAAGCCACCCTCTTCAGCACGCGGTAACAGCTCTTCTTCCGTGGTGCCCGGATAGGTTGTGCTTTCCAGCGAGATCACCTGCCCAGCGCGCAGATAACCTTTAAGCGCATCCATCGTATTGATGACAAAGCTGATATTGGGCTCGCGGTACTTGTTCAGCGGTGTTGGGACGCACATAACCAGGGCATCACACTCACCAACCCGGCTGAAATCGCCAGTAGATTCGAAGCCTCTTTGGTTGGCGGTGGCTATGGAGTCTGAAGAGATATGTTCGATGTAACTTTGACCGGCATTGAGCTTATCAAGCTTGTCGGCATCAACATCGAATCCGATAACCTTGTACCCCACGGCGTTGTAGCGAAGCATCAACGGCAGGCCAACATAGCCTAGCCCCAGGATACCAATTACAGCTTGCTTGCTTTTTAGCTTGGAGACTGTGCTTTCGAGTACTGACATTGGCTTCCCTGATATAGCTTTGAGGATATCCCGCTATTGAACGGTCTCATCTGACCACGCTACCGCCCAAAGGTTAGATTCCGGACGCCCCTCACAGCCAACAAACACCTGTTCTAATATCAAATGTTAGCGCTCTATCCGGTTTACACACCAAGGAGAAATTAACATCGCAAGATCAGGCTATTGGACATGAACACGCCCAGATTCCATGGCGGGGAATTCTACAGAACTTTAGCCCGGCTCCCCAGCAACTTATAATAGCTTTTTGCGCTAGTGAATTTGGATCGTCGATGTCTCGCTATAACTGGTATGTCGTCCAGGCAAAACCGGGCCAGACGGCTCGAGCTCAACAGGAACTGGAGAATCAGGGTTTCGATCTGTTCGTGCCCTGGATCGAGGTTGAGAAGGTCAAAAGGGGAAAGCGGGTCACGGAAGAAGAACCGATGTTTCCCGGCTATCTGTTCATCTGGCTGTCGGAGATGGAGAGCAACTGGCGCCCGATCCGCTCCACCCGCGGGGTTGCCCGCATCATCACCTTTGGTAATAAACCTGCCATCGTGCCGCCCGCTGTTGTCGAAGCCCTGCGCAGCAAATTACGCGTCGACAAAGAGCCCGAGCACCAGCTCAAAGTGCAGCAGAAAATTGAGATCACCGAAGGACCGTTCAAGGGTCTTGATGCCGTATTTGAGCAGTACGACGGCGAGCAGCGGGCCTTCGTGCTGCTTGAGCTGCTGGGCAAGTGGCAGCGTTTGTCGGTGGATCTGGGATCCATTCGCGGATAGCAGGCTTGAGGAGAGTAGGCTCGCCTGCGCCGATGGCACTTGGCAAGATGATAATCGAAAACCTTGACGACTAATCGCGACGGGGCCTCGCCCCTGCGATCGGCCGGATAAACTCCGGTTTCATTAGACTATATCGGCCTAAGTCGTTATAAATACGCGTTGCGTTCTTGGAACGGAGATTTCCTGAACGCTTAGAAACGCTTTGCCATGATGGCGAGATTCATTGGCTCAACTGACAGGAGTTATCCCCTGCCATGAACCTGATCTGGGTACCACTGCTGCCCTTACTAGGCACCCTGGTGCCGCTGTTTTCCGAGCGTTTTGGGCGGACAGCCTGCGCCTGGATGACGGCGATCCTTCCCGCCGCGGCGCTATTTATCGTACTGAACCATGCGCCCGATATCCTTTCCGGGCAAACACATTTTTCCTCCCTCCCCTGGATTCCTGCACTGGGTCTGGAGCTCTCGTTCCGCCTTGACGGCCTGGGACTGCTATTCTCCCTGCTGATCCTGGGTATCGGGCTGCTTATCATTCTCTATGCCCGGTACTATCTGTCGTCGAAAGACTCCATGGGGCGGTTTTACAGCTATCTGATTTTGTTCATGACAGCGATGGTCGGCATCGTTCTGTCGAACAATATTCTGCAGCTGTGGGTGTTCTGGGAGCTGACCAGTATCAGCTCCTTCCTGCTGATCAGTTTCTGGTCCGACAAACAGGACGCGCGCCGTGGCGCTCGTATGGCGCTCACCGTCACCGGTGCCGGCGGCCTTTGCCTGCTGGCCGGTGTGCTGCTGATCGGCAACCTGGTGGGCAGCTTCGACCTTACGGTCGTGTTGGATCATGCGGTGCAGATCCGTAACTCCAGTCTCTACCCTGTGATTCTGGTATTGGTACTGCTGGGCGCTTTCACCAAGTCGGCGCAGTTCCCGTTCCATTTCTGGCTGCCACATGCCATGGCAGCCCCGACACCGGTAAGTGCTTACTTGCACTCCGCGACCATGGTTAAAGCGGGCATCTTCCTGATGGCCCGTTTTTACCCGGTGCTATCCGGTACCGACATGTGGTTCCTCATCGTCAGCCTGACCGGTCTTGCAACCCTGCTGCTGGGCGCCTATTTCGCCCTGTTCAAACACGATCTCAAGGGACTGCTGGCTTACTCGACCATCAGCCATCTAGGGTTAATCACCCTGCTGCTCGGCATGGACACCAAACTGGCGGCCGTGGCGGCGATTTTCCATATCATCAACCACGCCACCTTCAAGGCCTCCCTGTTCATGGCCGCCGGCATCATCGATCATGAGTCCGGCTCCCGCGATATGCGTAAGTTGAACGGGCTGTGGAAATACATGCCTTACACGGCCACGCTGGCGATGGTTGCCGCCTCGGCGATGGCCGGCGTACCGCTATTGAACGGCTTTTTGTCCAAGGAGATGTTCTTCTCCGAGACCCTGCATCAAAGCTCTCTCGGCTCGCTATCGTGGATCGTGCCGGTACTGGCCACCTGCGGTGGCGTGTTCTCCGTCGCCTACTCGCTGCGTTTTATTCACGATGTATTTTTCAACGGCGAGCCGATCGATCTGCCACGTACCCCACACGAACCGCCGCGTTATATGAAGCTGCCGGTTGAGATCCTCGTGGCTCTGTGCCTGCTGGTCGGCGTCATTCCGGGTTATGTGATCGGCAGTCTGCTACACAGCGCCTCAGCAGCCGTACTCCAGGGCATAGTGCCGGACTACAGCCTGGCGATCTGGCACGGTTTTAACCTGCCACTAACCATGAGTATCGTCGCGTTCATCGGTGGCTTGATTATCTATTCCAACCGCAAGGTTCTGTTCCAGTTCCATGCGCAGTTCCCGGAATCGGATGCCAAAGAGGTGTTCGAGCGCGGTATGAAAATGTTGATGGCGGGATGCCGACGGGTTTACGAATGGCTCGAGAACGGCTCTCTGCAACGTTACCTGCTTCTTATGTTCGGCTTTACGATCATCCTGCTCGCCCGCCCCATGATGCAGTTGAGCGATACAGCCGGTATCCGCACGACCATTCCTGCGGATGGCGTAGTGATTACCGGTGCGGTGCTGCTGGTACTGGGCGCTTTTGCCACCGTGATCTGGCATCGCAAACGGATGATTGCACTGCTGACGCTCTCTATCGTCGGCCTGATCGTATCCGTCGCATTCGCACGCTTCTCGGCACCGGACCTGGCGCTGACTCAGCTATCCGTTGAGGTGGTGACGATTATCCTGCTGATGCTGGCTCTGTTCTTCCTGCCGCAGAAGACGCCGAAGGAGTCCAGCCCGCATCAGGTGATGCGAGACCTGGGGATCTCAGCAATGATCGGCGGTGTGGTCGGCACGCTCTGCTATGCGCTGATGACCCGGCCTCATTCAACCATCTCGGACTTCTTCATTGCCAACAGCAAGACCGGCGGCGGTGGCACCAACGTGGTCAACGTGATTCTGGTGGACTTCCGTGGCTTCGATACGCTGGGTGAGATAACCGTTCTCGGCATTGCCGCCCTCGGTATTTTCAAGCTGATCAACCGTATGCGCCTCTACATGCCATCGGGTGATGAACGCGGACGCCCCTGGTCATCCGACCGCTACCCGATGATTCTCGCCGTGGTATCCCAGTTGCTGCTGCCACTTGCGCTGCTGGTATCGGTTTATATCTTCCTGCGCGGCCACAATATGCCTGGCGGCGGCTTTATCGCCGGCCTGATCACCTCCGTGGCGATCATCCAGCAGTACGTGGCTAACGGCGTTGAGTTCATCAAAAACCGCCTGAAGCTTAACTACCAGTGGCTAATCGGCTCAGGACTGTTGATTGCGACGCTGACCGGCATGGGCAGCTGGCTTGCGGGTGAGCCGTTCCTGACCTCCTGGTTCGACCACTTCCACCTGCCGGTGATCGGTGAGTTCGAGCTGGCCAGCGCCATGCTGTTCGATCTGGGCGTCTACCTGACTGTTATAGGTGCGACCCTGCTGATCCTGGCAAACCTCGGCAAACTGACAACTGCCGAGCGACCCAAGCATAAAGAGGAGGAGTCCTGATATGGAGATGGTTTACGCACTCTGCGTCGGTATTCTGACCACCTGCGGGATCTTCCTGACACTGCGCGGGCGTACCTTCCCGGTCGTTGTCGGCCTGACCATGCTCTCTTACGCGGTGAACCTGTTTCTGTTTGCCAGCGGCCGTCTGAGCAACGAGGATGCCGCCGTACTGCAGGACAGCGCCACCGGCTATGCAGACCCCCTGCCCCAGGCCCTGGTACTGACCGCCATCGTTATAGGTTTCGCGATGACTGCATTCACTGTCATCCTGGCCATGCGCGCCCGTGCCGATTTGGGTAACGATCATGTGGACGGCCGCCTGCCCGTCCAGAATGAAGAATCGCCGCAGAAGGAGAAAAACTGAATGGATCATCTGGCGATTCTCCCGATCATCATTCCGCTGCTCAGCGGGATACTGATGCTGCTGCCGCCGGTCTGCCGCGACAATGCGCGCCAGCGCGCGCTGTCATTAGCGGCACTCGGCTTCATGCTATTGGTATCTATCCGCCTGATCGCCCTGTCGGCCAGCGGCGAGATCCAACTTTACGTTCTCGGTGACTGGCAACCGCCCTTCGGCATCGTCCTGGTAGCTGACCGTTTATCGACCCTGATGCTGCTGCTCACAGCAGTACTGGGCTTTGGCGCCATGCTTTACGCCTGTGGCGGCGACGATAAGCGCGGCATGTATTTCCACCCACTGTTCATGTTCCAGATGATGGGCATCAACGGCGCTTTCCTGACCGGCGATATATTCAACCTGTTCGTCTTCTTTGAGGTGTTGCTGATCTCCTCCTACGCGCTGCTGATCCATGCGGGTGGTAAACAGAAGACGCGCGCCAGCGTGCACTACGTGGTGCTGAACCTGGCCGGTTCATCGATCTTTCTGTTCGCGCTGGGCATTCTGTATGGCACGCTTGGTACGCTGAACATCGCTGACATGTCACAGAAAGTTGCCATGCTGCAACCTTCTGAGCAGATCATCGCCAAGACCGGCGCTCTGATGCTGCTCGTCGTCTTTGGCCTGAAATCCGCCATGCTGCCACTGCAGTTCTGGCTTCCGCGCACCTACGCCAGTGCCAGCGCTCCGGTAGCGGCGCTGTTCGCCGTACTGACCAAGGTGGGCATTTACAGCATCCTGCGCGTATTCACCGTGGTCTTTGGTGATGATGCCGGAGGCCTGGCTAATCTTGCCCAACCCTGGCTCTGGCCCATCGCGATACTAACTCTGATCATCGGTGCCCTGGGAATCCTAGCCGCGTCTAGCCTGCGCCAGCTGATCGCCCAGCTGGTGATCCTGTCGATCGGAACGCTGCTGGCTGCCGCGGCCATGTCCCGTGTTGAGGCAACCAGCGCCCTGCTTTATTACCTGGTGCACTCAACGCTGGTCTGCGGAGCCCTGTTCCTGTTAGCGGACCTGATATTCCAGCAGCGCGGCAAGGCCGAAGACCGCTTTGTTACGGCGCGCAAGATGTGCCAGCCGGTCCCCCTGGGCATAGCCTTCTTTATCGGCGCCCTGGCTATCGCCGGCCTGCCGCCATTTTCCGGCTTTGTCGGCAAAGCGCTGATTCTAAAAGCCGCGGACATTAACGCAGAAGCTGGCTGGGTTTACCCCGCTGTGCTTATCGGCGGTCTCGCTGCCCTGATCGCGCTTTCCCGCGCTGGCACTTCGCTGTTCTGGAATATCAGCCGCGAGCAGGCGGATATCTGCGAGCGCCCACCGAGGGTTAAACTGGTGGCGGTTTACCTGCTATTGGCCACCTCACCCTTGCTGGTCATCTTCGGCGGACCGATGACCGAGTTCACCGAACAGACGGCCATTCAGCTGCATGGTCTTAGCAGCAACCTTGAACCTCTGCTGCGACCGGGAGGTGGCTCATGAAGCTCCAGGCACGCAACCGCTGGATACCGATGCCAGCGCAAAGCTTTATCCTGTTTGTTGTCTGGCTGCTGCTGAACAACTCGGTAGCACCGGGGCAGATACTGCTAGGCGCCTTCCTGGCATGGACAATTCCACTGCTGGTTTCCCCCATGCAGGCGCGCCAGCCCCGGGTCCTGCGGCATGGCCTGGCCGTTCGCTACACCTTCATGGTGATGTACGACATTGTCGTCGCCAACTTTGAAGTCGCGATGCGGGTCTTGGGACCCAATCGTCGTCTGAACCCTGCTTTTGTAGCCATCCCGCTGGACCTCGAGGGTGACCTGCCGATCACCCTGCTTGCCAGCACCATCTCGCTGACACCAGGCACGGTCAGCACCGAGGTCAGCGAGGACCGCCGCTGGTTGTATGTTCACGCACTGCACCTGGAAAACGAGACTGCGCTGATCGAACAGATCAAGTCCCGCTATGAAGCGCCGCTGAAGGAGATTTTCGGATGCTGAGCATGACTATTACGATCGTCAGCGTGATGATCTGTATCGCTCTGGTGATGAACCTGATCCGGCTACTGACAGGTCCGGATCTTCCCGACCGCATCCTGGCCCTGGATACCCTCTACATCAACAGCATCGGCCTGATCCTGCTGTTTGGGCTGTACAAGGGCTCGGCGCTCTATTTTGAAGGCGCGCTGCTTATTGCCATGCTGGGTTTTGTCAGCACCGCTGCGCTGTGTAAGTACCTGTTGCGCGGCGATATTATCGAGTAAAGGAGACCTGCCATGAGCACTACTGTTGAACTGATCGTCTCCGCCTTCCTGTTAATGGGGGGAAGCTTTGTGCTGCTCGGCTCCTTCGGCCTACTGAAGCTGCCCGACTTTTTTACCCGGCTGCACGCTCCGACCAAAGCCACAACCCTGGGCCTGGCCGGTCTGCTTATCGGATCGATGATCTATTTTTTTGCCGCTGAACAACGACTGATGGTGCATGAGCTGCTAATCACGCTGTTCCTGCTGATTACCGCCCCCGTCAGCGCCCATATGCTGGCGAAAACTGCACTTCACCATCAGGTTAAATCGCTACAACGGACCCAGGGCAGATCCCTCGCTGAATCCGCAAGAGAGCGTCAGGCTCCCTCGTTTAGCGAAGACACTAACCTGTGACGACATGGGTTACCCAAGGGTAGCCCTGTCACTTTTCCGCGCCATAAAAACGCCCAAACTTTGCCCATCGCAGTCCCTTTATGACCCACTGAAGGGCAGTAATCCCGGGCTGTGCGGGCTATCACCTCTTTGTGTTATGGTATCTACAAAATGAGCCAAGAAAGGACTGCCGCACAATGCTGAGCAAAGTCGTTATTCCCGTCGCCGGACTGGGTACCCGCGTTCTTCCCGCCAGTAAAGCGATTCCCAAGGAAATGCTGACCGTTGTTGACAAACCGGTCATCCAGCACGTCGTTGAAGAAGCGATTGCCGCTGGCTTTCGCGAGATTATCCTCGTTACCCGCAGCGGCAAGCAGGCGATTGAAGACCACTTCGATCACCACTACGAACTTGAGCACGAGCTAACCCGCAAGGGCAAACACGAGCTTCGCGCTGCCGTTAACGATACGCTGCCCGACGATGTTGAAATCGTCTCCGTACGCCAGCCTCAGGCACTGGGTCTCGGTCACGCGGTGCTCTGCGCCTCCCATGTAGTCGGTGACGACGATTTCGCTGTCATCCTGCCGGACATGGTGATCGATAATCCTGACGGGAACCGCGACCTTACCGCCATGGCCAAGCGTTACGCTGAGACAGGCAAGGGCCAGATTATGGTGGAATCGGTGCCTGAAGATCAGGTTCAGCGCTACGGCATCGTCGACTGCGGCGGCACCAAGGTAGATGCTGGTGATGCTGCAGAAATCAAAGGCATGGTGGAAAAGCCCAAGGCCGAGGAAGCTCCCTCCAACCTGGCTATCGTGGGCCGCTACATACTTCCTGCCCGCGTCATGGAACTGCTGAAGACGACAAAACCCGGTGCCGGCGGCGAAATTCAGCTTACCGATGCACTGCTGGAGCTGACCGAGGAATCACCGCTGGAAGCTTACAACATGCGCGGCAAGATCTACGACTGTGGCAACAAGGCCGGTTTACTGCAGGCTAACGTGGCACTGGGCCTGCGCCACCCGGAAACAGCCGAAGCATTGAAAGCATTTATTCAGGGATTGGACGTCTGATTAATCGGACCTCAATCGGCAATAAGGAGATACCGTGAACCCTGATACCTGCTGGAGCAACCTGCGCGATTCAGCGCAGATACTGAAAAAGAAGCATCTGAGCGAGCTGCTCAGCGATGACACCCGCTTCGACACGCTATCATTCAGCCATGATGGTGTACTGCTGGACCTGAGCCGCCAACGGTTACTGCCCGAAACAGTTGATCAATTGGTTGCGTTGGCCGAAGCCAGCGGCCTGAAAGAGAAGATCGATGCTCTGATCGGCGGTGCTCGCGTTAACATCACCGAAGACCGCGCCGCACTTCACACGGCGCTGCGTACTCCTGCAGAGAAATCGCTCGAAGTCGACGGCGTCGACGTGGTAGCAGGCGTACAGCAAACGCTGCAGAAGATGGACAAGCTGGTCAGCATACTGCACTCAGGTCAGTGGCGTGGCTACAACGGCGAAGCGATCGACACCGTCGTCAACATCGGTGTCGGTGGTTCCGATCTTGGACCACTGATGACCTGCCATGCGCTTGAAGAGTTTAAGCCAGATACCGTCCAAGGCATCGATCTGCACTTTGTTTCGTCTATGGACGGTAGCCAGCTGTCTGGTCTGCTGAGTCGGCTGAACCCGGCCACCACCCTGTTTGTGCTGTCATCGAAATCCTTTACCACCATCGACACCCTGGCCAACGCAGCCACGGCTCGTCAGTGGCTGCTGGATGCCAGCGGACTTGAGGTGGAAACCATCCTCAGGCACCACTTTATCGGCATCACTGCACAGCCGGCAAAAGCCTGTGAGTGGGGTATACCTGAGCAGAACCAGCTGCTGTTCTGGGACTGGACAGGTGGACGCTATTCCATGTGGTCCGCCATTGGCCTGCCGATCGCCATCGCTACCGGCATGGACGGGTTCCGCCAGCTGTTAGCGGGTGCCCATAGCATCGACACCCATTATCAGCAGGCACCTTTCAAGGAAAACCTGCCGGTACTGCTTGCTCTGGCGGGTATCTGGAATATCAACCTGCTGGATATTCATGCCCACGCAATCCTGCCTTATGACGGACGCCTGGCACACCTGCCGTCCTATCTCGAGCAGCTGGAGATGGAAAGCAACGGCAAAAGCGTAACGCTCGACGGCGCAGACTCCGATGCTCGCACCTGCCCGGTTCTCTGGGGCGAGATAGGCCCCAACGCCCAGCACGCTTTCTACCAGCTGCTGCATCAGGGCACCGAAGCGGTCATGTGCGATTTTATCGTACCGGCCAAGCGCTACACCGAACAAAGCCAGACACTGCAGGAACAGCATCGACTGGCACTGGCGAACTGCCTGGCCCAGGCTCGGGTACTGGCTCTCGGTGATAAAGCCCTGGATGAAGAGACAGCCTCCGCAGCCCCTCCCTGGAAGCGCTACCGCGGTAATCAACCCAGCACGGTGATTCTTGTCGATGAATTGACCCCATACTCCCTGGGTCAGTTGATCGCCATATATGAACACAAGGTCTACACCCAGGCGGTGATCTGGCAGATTAACCCGTTTGACCAGTGGGGCGTCGAACTCGGTAAGAAGATGGCCACAGCCATGTTGAACGAGCTCGATGAGGCAAGCCCTTCAACAACACTGGATAGCGCCACGCGCGGCTTGCTCGGACGCATAAACAGGCTGCGCCACGACTCTGAGTCCGCCTAAGAACCGCTTTGTAAGGATTGAATATGAAGATCTGTGTATGGGGAGAGGAGCTGGCCGCATGGATCGCAGCCGCTCAGTTCGCCGGCTTCGGTAACGATGTCATCAAGGCAGGCTCCGAGATGGCGCCTGCGGACAGTAGCAACCGCGTAGAACCCGGATTGATGGAACAGCTCCAACATTCCATCGATGCCGGCAAGCTTGTCTCCAATGAACAGGAAGACCCTTTCTCTGCCGATATCCACTGGCTGGCGATCGGCCCGGGTGAGCTGGAGGCAGCCACTGAGATTGTGGCGCGGATCGCTGCGGTACATACCGGCCAGGTACTGGTGATCAACCAAAGCAACCTGGGCAGCGGAGCCAGTGACCAATTGCAGCAAAGGCTTGATGCCGAGCGCGATCAGCACGTTATCTATCTGCCCGATATGCTGCAGGCGGGCCAGGCGATGCGTCAGTTTTCAAATCCTGACGTACTGCTGGTTGGCTGTGAACATGAAGCTGCACGGATCATGTTTGCGGCGCTGATGCGCCCCTTCACCCGTGAGGGCACCGAACTACGGATGATGAGCCGCCGCGAGGCAGAGTTTACCAAGTTCGCCATCACCGGCATGCTGGCACTGCGCCTGGGCTACATCAACGAGCTCGCCACGCTGGCGGACCATGTGGGCGTCGATATCGAAACCGTCCGCGACGGCATGAGTACCGACCCCCGTGTTGGTCCCCACTACCTGGCACCAGGCTGCGGCTTCGGCGGCCAGCATTTCACCCAGTATATCGAAGGCCTGGCAGGCCTGCTGAGCAAAACCCGTGGCTCAACGCTTCTGGAAACCGTACTGACCCAGAACGAGCAGCATAAGGAATTGCCGTTCAGGAAACTCTGGCAGCACTTCCACTGCGATCTGAGCGGGCGACGTATTGCAGTCTGGGGCCTGGCATTCAAACCTGGTGTCACCACTATCGACGGAGCCCCCAGCCTCAAGACAGTGGATGCCCTGCTTGCCCAGGGAGCGATTATTCAGCTGCACGATCCCGAAGCTCTGGAGGAGTTCCGTTTCCACTACGGCGAAAGTGAGCAACTGGTATACTGCGACGAGCCCTACGATGCGGTGAATAATGCAGACGCCTTGCTGCTGCTAACCGCCTGGCCCGAGTACTGGTCACCGAACTACACCGAGCTTCATCGTCTGATGAAAGACCCGGTGATTATCGATGGCCGCAATGTTTACGATCCGCAGCTGCTGCACGACCTGGGATTCACCTATTACGGCGTGGGGCGCTAGCGCCAGAGAGCGGCATAGAGTCGAGAAACCTATGCCGCTTCTTCAACACCGGAACAGTCCCCTTGAGCACCAATCAAAAAAGTACACCCGGCACCAAACTCACTCCCGCCCAGGTTGAGTGGCAGGAAGACACCCCGGTCTCTGTCGAGTTTGACGATATCTATTTCAACAAGGCCGGTGGCCGGGCTGAAACCGAGCACGTTTTTCTTAACGCCAATCAGCTCACGCCCCGCTGGCAGCAACTACGCCCACGGGATCACTTCTGTATTGCAGAAACCGGTTTTGGTACCGGACTCAATTTTCTCTGCGCCCGTGACCTCTGGCTAAAAACGGCGCCTGCAGATGCCCATCTGCATTTTTTCTCCTGTGAGAAATACCCACTCTGCCGCAACGACCTGCAGACCGCTCTCGAACACTGGCCTGAATTCAAAGTGGCCTGCGACCACCTGGTGGCTGGCTGGCCTCCAGCGGCCGAAGGTTTCTACACCCTTGAGTTCGACGGCGGCAGGGTCACGTTGACGCTTGCCTTGGGTGACGCTGCAAACATGCTGGCCGCATTCGATGGAACCGTCGATGCCTGGTTTCTCGACGGGTTTGCCCCCTCCCGTAACCCCGATATGTGGAGCGAGGCACTTTTCAACGAGATCGCCAACCATTCTGCAACGGGAACAACTTTCGGCACCTTTACCGCAGCAGGTATTGTCCGCAGAGGCCTGGCTGACTCTGGGTTTAAAGTCGCCAAAGCAGCGGGTTTTGGCCAGAAACGGGATATGCTGACCGGCAGTTTTGAGCAGATCGATAAGGAAATAACTCGGCCACCCTGGTTGGTACGACCTGAACCTCAAGACAACGCTCGCAAAGCGATTGTTATCGGCGCGGGTATTGCGGGCGCAAGCACGGCTGCGGCCCTGGCATCAAGGGGCTGGCAAGTCGATGTGCTCGAACGTCGCGCAGAAGCTGCGCTGGAAGGATCGGGCAACCCTCAGGGCGCGTTGTATCTCAAGCTTCCCAAAGACCCGACTCGCCAGGGCGAGTTGCACCTGCAGGGCCTTCATTACAGCGGTCAGCTGGTGCGCTGCCTGGCTGAAGAAAGCCCGGATACGGGGCAGATCTGCGGATTGCTAAGCCTGGCACTGACTCCCCAAGAGCGTAAACGCCAACAGCAACTGCTGGATGCAGACCGCTATCCAGCCGAACTGGTACGTCCGGTTGATGCCGAAGAAGCCTCTAAGATCGCGGCGCTTGAGATGGGTGCGGGCGGTCTATACTTCCCGGAAGGCGGCTGGGCATCACCCAGGCTACTTTGCCGGCAGCTCCTGAGTCACCCGCTGATCAACTGCCACTTTGATACCGCTGTGAGCTCACTGACCTATAACGAGAGCCAGGCACTCTGGGGGATCAACGATAAGCAGTTTTCAGCGCCGGTGGTTGTGGTTTGCAGCGCCTCTGATACAGCCAAGCTCGAGCCGCTCTCTTTTCTGCCACTTAAGCCAATTCGTGGCCAAACCACCCAGGCTCCCAGACCGGCAAAGGTCAACAACCTGCGCACGGTTGTCTGTGGCGAAGGCTATATATCACCGCCCCTCTACGATCAATACTGCTATGGCGCCAGCTTCAAGGTCAACGACCTATCCTCTGAGGTTCGACAGGAGGAGCAGGAGCACAACCACGAACTCCTCGCTCGCGCCGTGCCCACACTGGCAGAGAACATTAACCTGGAGACGGCCAGCGGACGTGTCGCTTTTCGCGCCACCTCACCGGATTACATGCCGATCGTAGGCGCCGTACCCGACCTTGCCTGGACAGTGGACCGCTTCGACCGTCTCCGGCGCGATGCCCGCTGGACGTTTGAGCCGGGTATGAAGCACCTCCCAGGGCTGTTTGTGAATGCCGGCCACGGATCTAAAGGCCTTCTCAGCTGTCCAATCAGTGCACAGGTTATTGCCGCCCTTATCGAAGGAAGCCCTCTGCCCGTAACCCGGGCTGTGGCCGATGCGATCAACCCAGTGCGCTTTACTATCAAGAAATTAGTAAAGGGGACGATATAAAAGGGATAGAGATTAAGCGGCCCCACAGGCGGGAGATTAAAACATGGCACTGGTAGTTTATGATCAGGGGTACCGAATACAGACCCCGGTAGCTTCCCAGTTCAAACCCAAAGGGGTCGATACCCTGACAGAGCCCAAGGAATCGGGCAGCCTGCCCTCGAGCGATGATATCGCCCATGACGAGGCGCGCGAGCTGGAGCAGTCTTTTCTTCTGGGTAGACAACCAGGCAAACAGTCACCACCGCGCAAAGCGCCAGCAAACAAAGGGTCTGCCGGCCCTGGCATCTACAGCAAAAGCTCTCTCGTAGGGCCTGAACGGCGCAAGAGCGGTCTTACCGCGAAACAGCTTTTTACAGCGCCGGTCTACACCTCTCGACTGCATGACACCCTGTATAGCGCCAACCAGAAGATGCAGGACCATGGCATCCATCACCTGGTCGTGGTCGATGAAGATTCGCGCCCTCTGGGGCTGATTTCGAACACTGACCTCGAAAGGGTAGGCAAGGACTCGGTACAGCCGGTTTCCACCGGATACCAGAGCCAGATGATTGTCGCCTCACTGGATACCGAGCTGTCGGTGCTGGCCAACACCTTTGTTAACTACTCAGTCCGCGCGCTGCCGGTGATCGATGAGCAGGAAAAGGTGGTTGGGATCATCACTCGTTCCGACCTGCTGCGACTGCTGATCAATAATGGCCGAGTAGACAGTAAAGTCTGAGATTCGGCCACTTCCGGGATAGTTTGCTTCAGGCAGGATAGGAACGGCGCCTCGCCGCGGTAATTCTCAGAGCCCGGAGGCCTGGCGTCTATGCAATACCCCCAACCAAACCATCCGGCGCGATGACGCTGAAGATACACGACGACTGTCCAAAAGAGAGCTGGCCAAAAGAGGCCTGACCAAAAGAGACTTGGCCTCTTCTGGACGCATCCCCTCAGCAGATTTAACGCCTGCCATCAGAAGAGGGAAGCCCCTGAGGTTTGGCCGGTTGCGCCCCTGGCCGGAAATCGGGCACTTCTGGCTCAGGCTCCTCTTTAGCGCCGAACAACCGGGCCAGAAAGCCGAATACCCGTTTGATACCGCGCCAGAGCTTGGGAAGCACCCAGATAAGAAAGAGAATAAACAGGACAAACGCCGCCAGGAACCACCAGGGATGGTTCAGTGCGGCCCATAGACCGCCGAGCACGATAAGGTCTTCACTGAATGAGGCTGTCCAGTTGGTCACGGGCTCCGGCGAGGTATTGATCATCACCCTTGTCCCGGCCTTCAAACTATGACTCCCCGCGGCCACCGAGCCGCCAACAATAGCGGCAGCCAGCCCGACCACCGGCGAAATATCACCGACAGCACCGGCCGCCAGAGCCGCCCCTGCAGGTATACGAATGAAAGTGTGCAGCGTATCCCAGCCGGTATCGACTCCTGGCACCTTATCAGCAAAAAACTCGACGCAGTACATCAGGCCCGCCGCCATAATCACCAGCGGATCACCGACTATTTCCAGCCCTGGAGGCAGATCGATATGGCCCATATTGTTAAGCACACCCAGCATCAACAGGGTCGCATACAGGTTAATACCACTGGCCCAGGCCACACCCATGGAGAGCGCTATCAGGCTGGTAATCTGGTCAAGCTGGTCCATTCAGTCGTACCTCAGGCTAAACAGAAGGCGGCTCCGGTTAAAGCCGCTCTTTTGCCACTATAGAACATTCACCTGTACTTTCACTGAACAGTAACACCACCTCGCCTGAGCGCAGCTTTGCCTTCACCTGCTCCACCTTGCGCGCCAACGGAGTCTCCTGCTCGCCGTAATCGGTGCCATCGCGGGTGACAAACTCTTCGATCAGCCCGTTAAGCGCATCGTCTGAAAGCTCTTTCCAGGGCAGGATCATAGGCCCTGCCCCTCGGCTTCCAGCAGCTCAATCAACTGCGCTTCGTTAAGGATACGGATACCCAGCTGCTCCGCCTTGGCCAGTTTCGAGCCCGCCTTTTCACCGGCAACCAGGGCCGAGGTCTTCGCCGAGACACTACCGGCTACCTTAGCCCCCAGTGCCTGCAGGCGTACCTTGGCTTCATCGCGGGTTAATCGCTCCATGGCGCCGGTCAGCACCCAGGTTTCACCGTCCAGCGGCAGGCTTTCCGCAGACTCCTCCGGCTCACACTCCCAGTGCATACCGAACTCTCGCAGCTGCTGCTCCGTATCGATTAACTTGCGCCGGTTAGCTTCGCTTTGCAGGTACTCAAATACATTCTGGCGAGCCTGAGTAGAAAGACCCGATACTGTTGCGAGGGTCTCTTCACTGGCCTCCAGCAACGCCTGCAGGTTGCCAAAGTGAGCAGCCAGATTATCCGCCCCCTTTCGTCCTACCCTGAAAATACCCAGGCTGTCGATCAAAGCACCAAAGGCCACGCTGCCCACCAGCGCGGGACTCACCTGGCCGGACTCTTTTGGCTCTACGCCCAGACTCAGCAGATCATCGATCACCTGCTGGTTATGGTCGTCCTGCATGAAAATGTGGATCTCATGGGCCACAGTGAGGCCGATATCCTTAAGGGTTGCCAGCACCTGCGGCAGCGCCTTGCGGATATTGCTCAGGCTGCCAAGGCTGTTCGCCAGCGTGCGAGCCGTTTCCTCACCGACCTCAGGAATACCCAGCGCATAAATAAAGCGCTCAAGGCTGATCTGGCGGCGCTGATCGATGGCAGCGACAAGGTTCTCGCTGGAAAGCTGGGCAAAGCCTTCAAGTCTCAGCAGGTCGCGTGCGGTCAGGCGGAAAAGGTCCGCCGGCGAGCGCACCAGCTCCTGGTCCACCAGTTGCTCGATATTTTTCTCGCCCAGTCCATCGATATCCATCGCCTTGCGCGAACCAAAGTGAAACAGCGCCTGCTTCAGCTGTGCTTCGCAGGAAAGGCGGCCAACACAGCGGTAGATCGCTCCCTCGCTGACCTGAGCACCGCTCTTGCCATGCTTGATCAACTGGGTACGTTCAATATCGGAACCACATACCGGGCAGTGCTCGGGCACCTGCACGGGCTTTTCACCGCGCGGCTTGTCGGTGACCACCTTGACGATCTGCGGGATCACATCTCCCGCCCGACGCACCATGACGTAATCGCCGATCTTTACATCCAGACGGGCGATCTCGTCCATGTTGTGGAGTGTGGCATTACTCACCGTAACACCGCCCACAAATACCGGCTCGAGACGCGCCACCGGTGTTACCGCACCGGTACGCCCTACCTGGAACTCGACATCATTAAGCCGGGTAATCTCTTCCTGGGCCGGGAATTTATGTGCGATCGCCCAGCGCGGCGCTCGGGCCACAAACCCAAGCTCCTGCTGGACCTCACGGCTATCTACCTTGAACACCAGGCCATCGATATCGTACGCCAGCCCCCCGCGCTTCTGTTCCATATCCCGGTAATATTCGAGACAACCGTCAGCACCGGTCACCAGCCGCATCTCCGGGTTTATTTTCAGCCCCCATTCTCGCAGCTGACGAAGCGTCTCACTGTGGCTATCGGGCAGCTCGCCGCCTTCAACGATGCCTGTGCTGTAGCTACAGAACTCCAGCGGTCGCTGGGCGGTGATCTTGGGATCCAGCTGACGCAGGCTGCCAGCGGCGGCGTTACGCGGGTTAACGAAGGTTTTCTCGTCCCGCGCCCGGGCGCGCTCGTTAAGCTCTTCAAACCCTGCCTTGGGCATATAGACCTCACCCCGAACCTCAAGCCGCTGCGGCCAGCCGCTGCCACGCAGTTTAAGCGGTATATTGGCGATGGTGCGCACATTCAGGGTGATATCCTCACCGGTGTAACCATCACCGCGGGTGGCGCCACGCACCAGAATGCCGTCCTCATACAGCAGACTGATCGCCAGACCATCCAGTTTCGGTTCGCAGGCAAACTCTAGTGTCGAGCCATCAACACCGCTGAGCCGGTCAGCGATGCGCTTAACGAACGCCCTGAGCTCCTCTTCGCTGAAGGCGTTGTCCAATGACAGCATCGGCAGTTCATGAGTCACCTCAGCAAAGCCACCTTTGGGTTTGGCGCCCACACGCTGGGTCGGCGAATCCGGCGTCACCAGCTCCGGGTGTTCATCTTCCAGAGCCCTAAGCTCACGGAAAAGGCGATCATACTCGGCATCGGGGATACTGGGTTCGTCGAGGACGTAGTAACGGTGGTTATGGGTGTCGATCTGTTCACGCAGCGTCTGAATGCGCTCCGGGGCTGAGGTACTCATCGGTTCGGGATATCTCTGGAAAGGAGCCAGACACTCACTGTCTGGCTGGGTGTTGCTAAGTCGGGCGCGCTATCTGTATCAGTATCTATACGGATAAGCGATATCAGTGTGCGCGCCGAACCCGTTTATGGATTTCAAAATCACGGATCCGCTCGCGGTAATGCTCCTTGGTCTGCGGGCGCATGACCGAGCGATCACCATCCAGCATTTCCGCTTCAAGGTGCCGTGCCAGGGTTTCAGCCGTCGCCAGCATGCACTCGTAAGCATACATAGGATCAGCCGGATCGCGCATCGACATAAAGAAGGTCACCGCCGGTGTCTCCAGTTCATCAATGCTGGCGAGGTCAAAGGTTCCAGGCTGGATCGCATTAGCCATGCTGAACTGCAGCGAGCCCTGCGCATTGGGATTCTCGTGACGGTGATAGATATCCATGGCACCGATCTCCATACCGCAGGCCTCGGCGATACGGTGGATCGCCGCGCCGGGCAGTGTTTCACCCTGACGCGCTACAACGAAAATCACCAGCATCTCTTCAGGGTCAGCCGTAATCTCCGGCGCAGGCCGATCCTTACTACCTTGCGCAGCTGCAGGAGCCGAATCGTCCTCAGCGGTTTCTCCGGGATGCGATCCAGCCACAGCTCTGCTATCCGGTTCAGCCACATCACTCGAGAAGGCATCCCGAGCAACAGGCTCAGCCTGATGCGCAACGAACGGCTCTTCATCCTGATGTTTGGGCTCATCCATATCCAGCGCTTCACCCAGGCTGCTGCCGTCATCTACCGCGCGGTGCCCGATTTTTGGCTCTGGCTGAATTTCAGGCTGCTGAATTTCAGGCTCGTTGACCTCAGAAAATTCAGCATGCTCGGGGGCCTCGGCGTCACGTTTAGGACGCACCCGATCCATCAGCACGGGGATCGGCTGTTCCGGGTCAAAATCCAGGCTCAGCGGTTCCGGCTCGGAGGGTTGCTCCTCATCACGGCTCGCGGTCAGTGGGCGCACTCCTTGACGCGGCTCGGCCTCGGCAAACGCTGGCTGCGCTTTATGACCAAACGCGGCCCCGGCTGAAGCGCCACGATCTTGCCCCTGCCGACTGCGATCCACCGGCACATCATCGAAAAGGGGATCAAGCTCCGCTTCGCTATCGGCCAGAAGATCCTGCTGTTCGCTGGGCTGGCTGTAGGTGGCACGAACCTCCGGCTCTGGCGCGGGCCAGTCAGGGATACGATCCGATTCCGCGTTGAGTGGCTCCGGATCAGGCTCTTGATCAAACCGACCAAAGCTGGGCTCACGGCGTTCATGCACCTCAGCCTTATGCTGATTCTTGGTCTCCGCGATTTTACGTGCGCCGCCGTTGGGCAGCTCAGGATTGGACTGCGACAGCTCTTCGCTATCGTCTTCATGCGGCACCGACCGGTCGATGTTCATACGAATGCGGCTGCGATTACCGCGAATCCGGCGCCATCCATCAAACAGGATTAACGCAATTACCAGGATCCCACCAATGATTAGCCATTCGCGCAGACTGATTTCCATGGTTAGGCTCTTTTACCGTCCGGTCTATAATTCAACTTATTCTCCCGGGTAACAGACTACTCTACTACCTGATCGATCACCAGAGTGACGCGCTCCGCATCGCCTCCGGTCGAGACAGGAGACTGGCTGCCTATCAGGTCTCCCGGTTGCGCGATCGCCTGGCCTGAAGCACTGATTCGTGCACCCACTTCGACTTCATCGACACTGGATAGTTCGTTACCCGGCATCATCGCCATACTGTCATCGAGTATCACTTCCAGCGGCAGGTCAGACACCTGTCTACGCACTGCTGCAAGCGGCATACGACCACCCACCGGACGGGCATAGATAAACACCGCCTGATCCGGCGATACCTTGGATTTCAGTTCGTCGGAAAGACTGATGCTGACGCGGATCGATGTTTTAGCTGCTGCTTGTAGCTCGGGAACCTCCTCTCCGGCGGCCACAAGCTGCTGTCTCGCCTGTTCTATGCCGGTTTGCAGCGACTGCACCGCTTCACCACGGGCGTTTTCCTTGGCATGGCTCCAGTATTCGATGGCGGCACGATAATCGCCAGTTTCGTAGGCGTTGATTCCGAGCAAGCCAAGCGCCGCCATATCATCAGGATCCAGCGCCAATGTACGCTCAATCTGAGCCTGAACCTCAGGTGTCATGCTGCCTTCGGCCTGGAAGTAGAGTGCCTGAGCGATCTGTCCCTGCACACCGGCATACTGCGGCGCATCTTCCGGCAGGATGGCGGCTACGCGTCGAAAAGCATCCACCCCTTCGTCAAAGCGGCCCTGATTCACATAGGTGGTCGCTAACAGATACCAACCCTCAGCGTTATCCGGATTGGCTTCCAGCTCTTTCTCAAGCTGGGAGACCGCCTCCTCCAGAGTCGGCATGGTCGGCGGGTTCATCGCCAGTTCAAGATCCGCCGAGCGGCCAAGCACGTTGTACAGCCCGAAAGCGATCACCGGTACCAGCAGAGCCAGCAAAACCACCGTGGTAAACTGGGCGCCACCCGGACGAGGGTGTTTCAGTTCCGGCGCCTGCTCTTCGGCGTCGATCAGCAGATTGCGTTCCAGCTCCAGCTTTAGCACCTCGAAATTTTCCGCATCGAGCGTGCCGGACTCACGTTCGTTTTCCAGCTCAGACAGGCGCTCACGGTAGATTTCGATATTCAGATGCTGTCTATCCACAGCGGTGTCGTCGGCCTGTTCGGCAAGACGATCCGCTTCGCGACGGGCCCTTAGCAGCGGCCAGAACACGAAAGCCACAGCGATGAGGGTCAGCAGCGCAATGCCGCTCCAGAGTGCGATCATTGTTTCTTATCCTGTTCCAGCAATTGCTCCAGCCGCTCCCGCTCCTCGGGAGCCAGATCCGATCCCGCAACACCGGGTGAACCGACACGGCGACGACTTCGAGCGATTAAGAAGACCACCAGCAGACCGATACCGAGCAACACAAACGGGCCGTACCAAAGCACCCAGGTCATCTCGTTGACCCGTGGGCGGTAAAGCACGAACTCACCGTAGCGGGTAACCATGAAGTCGACCACCTCCTCGTCGGAGGCGCCATCATTGACCAGCCGATACACCTCACCCCGCAGGTCTGAGGCGATCGGAGAGTTGGAGTCGGCGATGTTGTTGTTCTGACATTTGGGGCAACGCAGCTCTGCAGTCAGACTCTGGAAACGCTCCTCGGTGGCCTTATCGTCAAACTCATAGGCTTCAATGGTGGCATGTACTGCGCCAGCCCACAGCAGGCCGATCAATACTAGGTGCTGCAGAACCCGAGTCATGCGCCCTCTCCGCTGGAGACCTGCTCCATCACCGCTTTAAGGTCTTTCCAGACACGCGCATCCACCGCACCCACATGGCGGTAACGAATCACCCCATCGGCATCGATAACATAGGTTTCAGGTGCGCCGTAGACGCCCAGATCCAGGCCCAGTTTCCCATCCACATCCAATACCACTTTGTCGTACGGATCGAGGTAGCGCTTCAGCCACTCACGGGCCTTGACCGGCTCATCCTTGTAGTTGATGCCATAGATGGTAACGCCCTGCTGTGCCAGCTGGTTAAGGAAGGCGTGCTCCTCTTTACAGGTGGGACACCAGGTTGCCCAGATATTAACCAACGCCACCTGCCCCTTGAGGTCATCAGGTGTCAGCGTCTGCTCTGGGTTGGTCAAGGAGGCTTTTTCAAACGCCGGGAACGGCTGGTTCAGCCGTGCCGAAGGCAGCTCCGTCGGATCGATGGACAACCCCCGCCAGAGGAAAAAGCCGATACCGAGAAAGATGACCAGCGGTAAAAACAGTACGTAACGACGCATAGCAATCTTCCCCTTTAAGCGCTCTGAGCCGCGATATCGCGGCGAGCCTGTTTACGATAGCGAGGATCGGTGGCCGCCAGGATACCGCCCAGCGTCATCAGCAATCCACCCAGCCAGATCCAGCGCACGAACGGTTTGTACTGCACGCGGATCGCCCAGGCATCGCCACCTAGCGACTCACCCAGCGCCACATAGAGATCACGGAACAGGCCGGGATCAATCGCCGCCTCGGTCATCACATTGTTACGCGCCGTATAAAGGCGTTTTTCCGGATACATGGTGGTGTAGGGCTCCCCCTTGTACAGCACCTGAATCACACCGGTATCGGAGTGAAAGTTAGGGCCGTCCACCTTGTCCATCCGTTCGAACACAAATTCGTAATTATTGAAGGTTTTACGATCGCCCGGCTCCATCCGCAGGTCACTGTGTTCACTGAAAGTAGATACCAGCGCCACACCGACAACCATCACGGCAACGCCCACGTGGGCGAACATCATGCCGTAATAGGCGCGGGACTGCTTAAACATGGCACTGAAGGGGCTGCTTTTCGCCCGCACCCGGTTAAACAGGTCGCGCAGACCGGTAAAGACTATCCACCAAGCCAGTGTCAGACCCACCGATACCCAGACTCCCGGAAACTCCGGCAGAGATACCAGAGAGATCGCACCGGCGATCAGGGCCAGCACAGCCGGCAGCCAGAGCTGCTGCAACATCAGCGCACCGGAGGTCTGTTTCCAGCGCACCAGCGTGCCGACACCCAGACTGATCGCCAGCAGCAGACTCAGCGGTACAAAAAGCGCGTTGAAATACGGCGGGCCAACAGAGAGTTTGCCCATGCCCAACGCATCGATCAGCAGCGGGTAGAGTGTACCCAGCAGCACAGTTGCACAGGCAACAGTGAGCAGCACGTTATTGACCAGCAGCAGCGTCTCCCGGGAAACGAAGCCGAAACTGGACTCGCTTTTCACATGCGACGCTTTGAACGCATAGAGCAACAGCGAGCCGCCAATGGCGATCGCCAGCAACGCCAGAATAAAGAAACCACGATCCGGATCGGAAGCAAAGGCGTGTACCGAGGTCAGCACTCCCGAACGCACCAGGAAGGTTCCCAGCAGACTCAGCGAGAAGGCAAAGATCGCCAGCAGCACGGTCCAGCTCTTGAACACACCGCGCTTCTCGGTCACTGCCAGGCTATGTACCAGTGCAGTACCCACCAACCAGGGCATCAGGGACGCATTTTCCACCGGGTCCCAGAACCACCAGCCACCCCAGCCGAGCTCGTAATAGGCCCACCAGCTTCCCAGCGCGATACCCAGAGTCAGGAACGCCCAGGCGATATTAGTCCAGGGACGCGACCAGCGTGCCCAGGCCGCGTCGAGTCGTCCGCTGAGCAAAGCCGCTATAGCAAAGGCGAAAGCCACGGAGAAGCCCACATATCCCATGTACAGCATCGGTGGATGAACGATCAGGCCGAAGTCCTGCAGCAGCGGGTTCAGGTCAGCGCCATCCTGTGGACTCTGCGGCAGGTAGCGCTCAAATGGGCTGGAGGTAAACAGCACAAACAGGATAAACCCGGTTGCGATCAGGCCCATGACGGCCAGCACACGGGCGCGCATATCATCCGGCAGGTTATCGCTCTTGATCGCTACAGCGACAGTCCAGCCCGCCAGAATCAGCAGCCAGAGCAGCAGTGAACCTTCATGCCCGCCCCAAACGGCGCTAAGACGGTAATACCAGGGCAGCGCACTGTTAGAGTTGCTGGCCACGTAAACCACGGAAAAATCATTGCTGTAGAACGCCCAGGCCAGGCACAGGAAGCTGAACATGACGAAGCCGAACAGGGCAATCGCCAGCGGGCGGGCAAAGCCACACCAGAGCGCGTTGCTACGCGCAGCCCCTACCAGCGGAACAGTACCGAGCAGTACGGCGATACAGAGCGACAGAATAAGTGCATATTGTCCGAGTTCAGGAATCATTTATTAAACTCCTGACCGCTGGGCATCGGCATTTTGCCGGCTTTTTCCAGCGCTTCCGCAACTTCTGCAGGCATATAATTCTCGTCATGCTTGGCGAGCACCTCGACAGCCTGAAACACTCCCTGGCCATCCAGCTCACCCTGAGCCACTATTCCCTGCCCTTCGCGGAACAGGTCCGGCAGGATACCGCTGTAGTGCACAGATACGGTTTTCTCGTAATCGGTAATTTCAAACATCACCTCCAGGCTGTCTTCGGCACGCTTAACGCTGCCATCGACGACCATGCCGCCGGCACGGATACGGGTGTCGGTAGGTGCCTCACCTTCAGCAATCTGCGTCGGAGAGTAGAACAGGTTTATGTTCTGGTTCAGGGCGAAAAGGGTCAGACCAACGGCGACGGCGACGCCGAAGACGATGAACAGCACTATATAGAGCCGCTTCTTGCGCTTCGGGTTCATGGACTTTGATTCTCCCTCTGTAGACGGCGTTTAAGCTGGGCGACCAACCGGCTGCGTTCCATCAACGGCGCTACCAGGTTGAGCAGAATGACGGCTAGTCCAAGGGCGTAGCTGAGCCAAACGTACAGCCCGTGCCCACCCATCGACAGGAATTCGGTAAAAGAGTTAAAGCTCACATCGACCTCACTTCGACAGCAACAGATCCCTGACCCAGCCCGCACGGCGCTCGCGTCTCAGAATCTCATTGCGTAGACGCAGCATCAGCGACACCGCGAAAAAGCAGTAAAACCCCACCACCATCATCAGCAGCGGCACCCACATCTCGGCCGGCATCGCCGGTCTCTCTGTCAGTGTGAACGTGGCGGGCTGATGCAGCGTATTCCACCAATCTACCGAGTATTTGATAATCGGGATGTTAACGAGCCCAACCAGAGACAGAACCGCGCTTGCCTGTGCAGCAGTTGACTCGCTCTCGATGGCAGAGTTCAGCGCCATTACCCCCAGGTAGAGGAAAAGCAGGATCAACATGGAAGTCAGGCGGGCATCCCAGACCCACCAGGAACCCCAGGTCGGCTTGCCCCAGATAGCACCGGTGAGCAGTGCAAGCACAGCCATGGTAGCGCCAATCGGGGCGCAGGATTTCGCTACCATGTCGGCGACCTTCATCTTCCAGATCAGACCGATGGCACCGGCTACCGCCATCATCATGTAGCAGGATTGAGCCAGGATCGCAGAAGGCACATGCAGATAGATAATGCGGAAGCTGTTGCCCTGCTGATAGTCAGCCGGTGCGAATAGAAGCGCCCAGACGATGCCGCCTAGTAACAGAATCAGCGCCGCCACGGCAAAGCCCGGCAGCAACTTACCGCAGATCTGGTAACACCAGCGAGGAGAAGCCAGTTGGTAAAACCAGCGCGGTAACCATTTCTTCTTCTCTACCATCCTTACACTCTACCCACTAACCGAAATTCTTAAGGCGGCACCAATCGCCAGCGGTGCCAGCACGGTGCCCAGCGCCAGCAGCGCACCCAGCAGAGCCAGGTAGCCATCCAGCGGCAAGCCTGTCACCGCCGCCTGCACCGCACCGGTGCCAAAAATCAGCACCGGAATATACAGCGGCAGCACCAGCAGGGAAATCAGCACCCCGCCCCTTTTCAGCCCCACCGTCAGCGCCGCGCCGATGGCACCCACCAGGCTCAGCGTCGGCGTGCCCAGCAACAGGCTCAGCATCAGCCCGGGAACACCCTCCGCCGGCAAAAACAGCATCACCGAGATCAGCGGCGCCACCAGCGTCAGCGCCAACCCGGTCAACATCCAGTGCGCCAGCACCTTCGCACACACGACCAGCATCACAGGCTGCGGGCTGAGCAGCAGCTGCTCCAGCGAGCCGTCATCAAAATCGGTGCGAAACAGGCTATCCATGGACAGCAACGTCGCCAGTAACGCTGCCACCCAGATCACACCCGGAGCCAGTTCCGCCAGAAAACCCGGCTCCGGGCTGACGCCAAGCGGAAACAGGGTGATCACCATCAAAAAGAAGATCAGCGGGTTAACCAGTTCACTTTTACGCCGTAGCGAGAGCTTTAGATCCCGTTTCAGCGTTGCGGCAAACAGCGCCCCCATGCCGATGGCAGGCCTGCGCTGCGGATTCAGTGGCTGATTCATCCGCGCTCTCCCTGCCGGTCAAGATTAATACTACGCACCGCTCCACTGCCCTGAAGATCCTGATGCGTGGTCAGAATCACGCTGCCGCCCTGGGCTACATGACGTCCGATCAGCGCCTCTTTTGCCGCCACTCCACGCTTATCGATCGCGGTGAAGGGTTCATCCAGAATCCAGAGCCTTGCATCACTGAGGTAGAGACGGGCCAGCGAAACCCGCCGGTGCTGGCCGGCGGACAGTGTGTGACAGGGCACATCTTCAAAACCGCGCAGCCCAACCTGCTCCAGCGCTTCCTGAACCCGCGCAGGGTCCAGTGAGGCATGCAGCGCACAGTACCAGTGGAGATTCTCCTCCGGTGTCAGCAACGCTTTTACCCCGGGCTGGTGACCGAAATAGAGCAGTTCAGCGCGAAACTCCTCGCGCACCTTTTCGATCGGCTCCCCCTGCCAGTAAATCTCACCTTCATAGTTGCGTGACAGGCCACTGAGTATTCGCAGCAACGTCGTTTTGCCACTGCCGTTGGCGCCTTCGATCTGCACGATCTCGCCACCATCGACTTCGAAGCTGAGTTGGTCGAACAGTACCCTGTCATCCCGCTCGCAGAACAGGTTCTCAACTTTCAGCATCGTCTGGGACAAACACCACTCTCCATCAAGATCACACAACCGTCGCCACACAAGCGCCGTCAGACTACAGTTTCACCCGCGCTGGCCGACTGATTTTAAACGCGCCATTATAAACAGATTGGCAGCCAGGCGTCAGGGAACCGGAACCGGCAACGGCTAGAACGGTTCCAAGGTCTGATAGCCTCTGCTACCTAAGTGCACCCCGGTCATACAGCAGCCTCTGGGAGCTCAAAAAGTGTCGATTAACCTGCCCGTACAATCACTGCAACAGCTGCCCGCAGATGGTGCCCGACAGACTGATGTCCGCGCCGAGCTTGCGGCTGGCCGCACGCTGGACGCAAGTGTACGGGAAGTGACCCCGGACCCACAGCGCCCCAACCTGTTCCGGATCAAGGTCGAGGTGCAAAAACAACTCATGGAGCTACTGACCACCAGGCCACTGAATTCCGGCGCTCAGATCAGCCTGAGCCAGGATGCGGCCGGCAAGGTGCAACTGACTCTTCTGAGCACTCAGCCACGCCCCCAGAGCAGCAATCCAACGCCGCAGCAAAAGGCCCAACCCCAAGCGCCGATTCTGCAGCTCCGCGTTCCGGCTCAAAGCCAAAGCCAAAGCCAAAGCCAAAGCCAAAGCCAAAACAGCCTGACGCAACTCCTGCCGGTCGGAGAAACGCAGCTTGCGCGAGTAGTAACCAGTACAGGCTCACAGCAAACACCGACTCTCGCAGATGGCCAGAACTCTCAACCGACCACCGCGCGGCCTACGACACCGCCGCCCAGCTCTTCCTCACAAAACGCTGCTGCGGGCAACACTCAAAGTGACACTGCTCAGACTTCCTCTACGCCCTCCCGGCCACCTACCGGAACGGCAACAAACCCTGAGCAACAGCCTGCGAGCACAACGCCAAGAACACCGGCGCCAGCGACGGCAGATACATCTAACCGGGCTGCTCAAACACAAGCCCCACCGGCGAATAATGAGCAACCCAGACCGCAACCAACGGTTCAGGAACGCGCCCCGGCCACAGGCAGCACTGCAGACAAGCAGTCACAAAACCCACGTATTCAGGCGCCGATAACCCCTGTTTCAACGCAGGAGCCGGCGGCATCGACGCCAAAATCAACATCATCCCAGGCTACACCACCGGCACCGACGCCTGCCCCGTCGCAAACAACAGCTGGAGCGAGTAACACGACGCCACGCGAGCAACCTTCACCGTCAACCTCATCAAGAGAGTCGACAAACAATCCACCGCCGCCCTCGCCAAGCCCCGCTGCACAAAGCTCAAAGCCGGGCACTACGCCAGCGACTGCTGCAACGGCTGCGACTTCAACGACAACAGCAACAAATCAAACGGCAGCCGCACCCCAAACGCCTGTCGCCGCACAGACTCCGCCTGCCGCGCAAGCTTCGACCGCTCCCCAAGGCGCCTCTGGACAGGTCATTGCCGCTAACGCTGACAACATCCGCGTCAGCCTGAGCGTGAACGGACAAACGCTGGAATTCATCAGCCCCAGACCGCTGCAACCAGGTTTGGAGGTGCAATTGACCCGCACCAGCGATAACCATATACAGCTTCAGCTCGCACCGCCCCGCAATGATAACGGGGCACAACTGAAATTACAGGAAGGGTTACAGCAAATATTGCGCGACAATTTGCCGCAGCAGCTGCCCGCCGGCGATGCACTGAACCAGATGCGCCAGATACCGGCCATCAGTCGCCCGGGGGGCGATGCGGTGGCACAGGTGATCAAGTCGATGCTGAGCCTGTTCAGCGTTCCTCCGAAAACTGACGCAAAAACCACCCAACAGGTGGTGCAGAATCACCTTCAGTCCAGCGGGCTGATCAGCCAGCCCAGAGCTAACCCAGCCGCTTCTCAGCGCGAGCTGCCACCCCTGCAGCAGCAGCTCGGAAAGCTGACCGATCTGGCGGACCAGCTGCCACCCCAGGCACGGGAACAGATGCTAACGCTGGTAAAAGGTCTCCAGGCACGCAGCGCCAGCCATCAGGCCACCAGTCTGCAAAACTGGCAGGAGATGCCAGACGGGTCCCTGGAGCGCCAGTACCGGCTGGATCTGCCGATTCGCCTGGAGAGAGATAGACTTGAGGACAGCGAAATCCATATCCAGCAACGCAAAAAGCCTGACGAAGAGGGCCGCTTTGTTTCCCAGTGGTCGATTCAACTCCATTTCGACAGAGAGGAACTGGGTCCGGTAGATGCTCACGTCAGCCTGCAGCAAGAATGGCAGTTAAGTGCACGTTTCTGGGCTGAACGGGAGGAAACAACCCGCCTGATAAGAGAACAACTGGACGGTTTCCAGCAGCAGCTTGGCGCCAGCGGATTCGAGGTGGAAGCGCTACAGGTTCAGCGAGGGAAGCCGCCAAGGGACACCCGTTCTCCCGTTAATCACCGTTTGGTGGACCTGCACACATGACAGACGATAACGATTACTCATCACTGAGCCGACAGGCAGTAGCACTGAAGTATGATCAGGATGCGGGCAGCGCACCCAGAGTAACGGCCAAGGGGCAGGGGGTGATTGCGCAGCAGATCATCAGTCTGGCCAAAGAACATGATGTCCATATCTACGAAAGCCCTGAACTGCTGGAGATCCTGATCCGGCTGGAACTGGGAGATGAGATTCCGGAATCGCTGTACCGCGCGATCGCCGAGATTATCGCCTTCACCTATGGTTTGAAAACAGAGGTCTGAAAACAGAAAAGGGGGATACGCCTCAGTGACGCTGTTGCGGCAGCGTCTCGCCAGTGTGCAGTTCGCGGTGCAGCAGTGCCATCAATTCGGCCTCAGGGCGGCCAATACCGCAGCTGCGCACCAGATCGTCTACATCCGCGCCCATTTCCATCAGCTTGGCCGCCTGATTGTAGGCAAGAACACCCGGGTCGCGGTTTTCCAGCTCCTGCTGCTTTTCCACTGTGATATTGAGCCGATGCTCAATCGCCAGCAATCGCTTGCCCATACCGATGGAGCCGTTGGTCATGGCGCGAATCTCGTTACGCAGCACATTGATCAACGCCTGCTGACGCCGTTCCTGCCTGCGTAGACGCACCGCGAGAACGACGCAGATCACCAGCGTCGCCAGGCTCAGCATGGCGAATATCATAACAATCAGATTGTTGGCACTCAGATCCATCGCGGGCCTGCCCCAGAAAAAACCAGCGTCCGACTATCAGCCAGACGCGACGACTATTCACCCGATTGTAACTCAAGCGGCGGGCAGCGTGGATACAGATCAGGCGATTGTCGCCTCGAACTCCTCAACCAGCTGTTCCACATCGACCAGGGCACAGCGCTCTTCCATGTAGGTACCCAGCAGCCAGGAGCGTTGCGCTTTATCCGTGTTCAGGTTGACCCTGTCCATCGGTACCTGGATCGATTTAACCAGGCCATCACAAGCCAATGCCCACTTGCGACCCTGGAGTATCAGCACCTCGGAATACTGCGAATGCTCCGGTTTATAGCGCTCCGGAATCAGCCACATGGCGGTATCAACCACATGGGTGCTGGCGTACGCCTCACCAAAGGAGCCGAGAATCCAGTCCGGCATGCCGCCAATACTCAGAGACAGATCGCGCATATTCAGCGCTCCCTCTATGCGGTCAAACTCCACCGCCAGCTTCAGGCCGTGCATATCGAGCAGTACGCAGTTGAGCACCTTGACCGGCGCACTGGAGGCCGTAGCCGCCTCTGCCCTGGGCATGGCGGTGATCGGCGCCGGTGCTGGCTCTGGCTCTGGCTCTGGCTCTGGCTCTGGCTCTGGCTCTGGCTCTGGCTCTGGCTCTGGCTCTGGCTCTGGCTCTGGCTCTGGCTCTGGCTCTGGCTCTGGCTCTGGCTCTGGCTCTACAGGAGCGTGTGCGCTGGCCTCCTCTGCGTCAAGCACCACTTCCAGATCGTCCTCATCTGCGGAGGGAAAAATCTCATCCTGCGCGGGCTCGGACGCCTCATCCGAAATATCCGGTACGATTTCATCAGCCAGATCCTCCATTTCGAGATCGGGATCGGCCAACAGTGCTTCGATATATTCGAAAACGACTTTCTTCTGATCAGCCATGGGCCTGGCCCTCTCTGCGCTGTTCCAGCAGGTTTCTCAACAGCTTCGCATAGGCGTGAACACCGCGGCTGCCCGCATCCATCGAAGAGGGCACCAGCCCCTTAAGACTGGCGTTACGAAACTTGGTATCCACAGGCACCACAGCGGTCGAAATGTTGTCTTCGTAGCGCTTATGCAGCTCGCGAAGACTACTGACAGATGCCTGGGTACGGCGGTCGTAAAAGGTGGGGATAATCGTGTACTCCAGCTTGTTGCGGCGCGCCCGGTTAACCATCTCGATGGTTCTCACCATCCTCTGGAGCCCTTTCAGCGCAAGGAACTCCGTCTGAACCGGCACCAGCAGATGATTGCAGGCCGCCAGCGCATTAACCATCAGCACACCCAGTACCGGTGGGCTGTCGATCAAGACAAAATCGTAGGATTTTTTCTGGGTTGCCAGCGCCTTGGCCACCTGCAGCCCCATTCCCTCTTTACCGACCGCACGCCGCTCCAGTGTCGCCAGAGCAGTAGATGCGGGCATCAGATCGATACCTGGCTGAGAGCTGGGCACAATCAGACTCTGTGTACGCTTCTCATCGACCTGCAGCTGTTCAAACAGGTCATAGACGCTGTGCTCGAGCTCATCAGGATCAAAGCGAAAATAGCTGGTCAGGGAACCATGGGGATCCAGGTCCACCAGTAACACCTTGTAACCCACATCGGCCAGCAACCCCGCCAGGGTTACCACTGTGGTCGTTTTACCGACCCCGCCTTTCTGGTTAGCAACAGCCCACACCTGCATAGCAACTTTCCCGTTAGTCTTCCGGCCTGGCCTGACGGATCAGAATTCCGTCTTCCGTTTCAACCTGCTCCAGCGCCGGCGGCGCCGGCTCGCTGTCCTGCTCGGTCAGCATTTCGCTGACCGCATCATTACTGACCTGTTCACTGCCGAAGGAGGTCACCGCCCTGCGGACTTTCTCATCCCGCGAAACGACGATAACGATGCGCCGATTCAGCCGTCGCCCCTCAGCCGTACGATTACTGTAGGCCGGCTGAAACTCCCCGTAGCCCACTGCAGCCATACGTCTCGGAGAGACACCATTCATCGCCAACAGCCTTACAACCGCCGCTGCCCTGGCAGCGGACAGTTCCCAGTTGGAAGGGTAACGGTCGGTAGAGATAGGTTCGTTATCGGTAAACCCTTCCACATGAACCGGGTTTTCCAGCCCCCTGAGCTCTGCAGCGATTTGTGACAAGACTCGATCGGCTGCTATTGATGGAATGGCGCCGCCGCTTTCAAACAACAGGCTGGAACGCAACTCGATGGAAAACCAGAGATCTGAACCCTGCACTTCCACCTCACCACCGGCGATCTCTTCACTGAAGTCCGCCTCCATCCGCGCGCGCAGATCGTTCAGCAGCCGTGTTTCCCCTTCATCGGCGGGGCCGACCAGCGTTGCGGGGGCCTGTTCTCGACTCTCACCGCCCTCCAGAATGCCGCCGCCACCATCAACAGCAGGGCTGACACCGCGCATCACACCGGGGCCGGAAAATACATCGGAGAGCGCTTCGCTCATACGCCGGTACTTATCTTCACTCACCTGGGAAATCGCATACATCATCACGAAAAAGGCGCACAGCAGAGTCACGAAATCCGCCCAGGAGAGAATCCAGCGATCCAGTGGAGCGTCAGGTTCAGGAGGCCTTCTGCGCGGCATCGTCCGTCTCCAGGTATCCCTGCAGGCGCTGCCGGATCACCTCCGGCCCCTGCCCCTCGGCAATGAATACCAGGCCATCCATCAGCATCTCATGATACTGCGCCCGCCCCTGAACCAGTCGTTTAATCTTGTTGGCCGTGGGAATCAGCAGAAGGTTGGCGAGGGCAACGCCGTATATGGTCGATACAAACGCGGTGGCGATACCCTGCCCCAGAGCTTCGGGCTCCGCCAGGTTTGCCATCACCTGAATCAGACCGAGTACCGTACCGATAATCCCCAAAGTCGGCGCATAGCCACCCAGGCTCTCAATAACCCGCACCGCCTGCAAATCACGCTGCTCGCGGGCGATCAGGTCCACCTCAAGTATGGAACGAATCATCTCTGGCGGACGGCCATCGGCAAGCAGCTGCAGGCCATTGGCAACAAAGGCATCGTCACACTTGTTTGCCTCAGCCTCGAGAGCGATCAATCCGCGCTTGCGCGCCAGTTGGCACCAGTCACGTAGCGCCCGGTTGCCGGCATTAAAATCCGGCTCATCGGTACGGTAGGCCCAGCCGAACAAACGTCGGGCACGACGAAAATCCTCCCGTGGCGACTGCACCATCGCCGCTGCCAGGGTACCGCCAACCACGATCAGTGCCGCTGTGGGGTTATACAGCTCAGACAGATCGCCACCGCCGATATAGTTACCACCGACGATTGCCACAACAGCCACCAGTATCCCCAGCAACCCAAACATCAGCTTTTCCTGCTCTGCTTCGCCAACAACGGGCCGATATCTTCCAGATCCAGAATCTCATCAGCGAGACCTGCATTCACTACCGCCTGAGGCATACCATAGATAGTGCAGCTGTCCCTGCTCTGCGCCCAGATCTTTGCACCTTCACGCTTGAGCAGGCGGGCGCCATCACAACCATCGGCCCCCATGCCGGTCAGGATCAGCGCCAACACCTTGGCACCATAGGCCTTGGCGGCAGAAGCATAGGTGACATCGACACTGGGTTTATAGGTCAGTTTGGTATCGCCCTCGAGGATCCGCACACGATCAGTCTGGCGAGGATCGATCATCATCTGCAGCCCACCAGGCGCCAACAAGGCAAGTCCGGGACGCAGGCGATCGCCGTCCACCGCCTCTTTTACCTCCAGCGCACACTGCTGATTGAGGCGCTCGGCAAACACCTGGGTAAAGGTTTTCGGCATATGCTGCACCAGCAGCACCGGGTAGGGAAAGCCGGCAGGGATCGCAGTGAGAATTTTCTGCAACGCGGCGGGGCCGCCGGTGGAAGTGCCGATCACGACGATCCGGCAGTCTGGAAACTTAACCTTGGCAGGGTTACTTGTGGAGCCTGCTGCCTCTGCTGTCGGAGCCGGAGAACGAAACGCAGGCGTGCGCGCTGGCATCTCTCTTCTCACTGGCGGCGCAGGTTTGCGTTCAGCACTCTCAGCCGAGCGGGGAACACGAGCGGAAGGACGCGTTGGTGTCGGGCTATCCGGCCGGAACACCATGGTCGAAGTAGTACTGGCCTTGGATCGCGGATGGCGATGCTCGAACACGGAACCCGAGCGGAAACGCCGGTTGCTACCCAGCGCCAGAATTCGTTCGATAAGCTGGGTACGTATTCCCTGACTTTTATCCATCCAGGCACGAATATCTTTCGGCAGATAATCGGCGGCTCCCGCTTCTATCGCCTCCAGCGTGATTCTCGCGCCCTCATGGGTCAATGACGACAGCATCAACACATTGGTGGGACATTCCCGCATGATAATACGGACAGCATCGATACCGTTAAGCTGCGGCATCTCCACGTCCATGGTAATCACATCGGGTTTGAGCGCGCGCGCCTTCTCGACCGCCTCGCGCCCGTTGACCGCACTCCCTACCACCTCAACGCGTTTATCATCCCGCAGAATTTCCTCGATGCGATGGCGGAAAAAACCGGAGTCATCAACGACCAGTACACGAATCGTCATCTAGGCTCTCCAACCCGGTTTCCCGCGCACGCGATCAGGTCTGCGCATAACGTTTGAGCAGGTTAGGAATATCGATAATCAACGCGATCCGGCCATCACCGGTGATCGTGGCACCGGACAGTCCTGGTGTACCGTGCAGGATGGTGCCCAGGGGTTTGATAACAACCTCTTCCTGTCCAACCAGCTGATCGACAACAAAACCAACCCGTGTCGTACCGACGGTAACAATCACCACGTGGCCCTGCTCCGGCAGCGCCTCATTCTGCTTGCCATTGACCAGCCAGCGTTTCAGATGGAACAAGGGTATCGCCTGATCACGCACGATGATCGCCGCCTGACCATCGACAATGTTGGTCTTGGTCAGATCCAGGTTGAAGATCTCGTTGACGTTCACCAGCGGCAGCGCAAACGCCTGCCCCTCAAGAATCACCATCAGCGTCGGCATGATCGCCAGCGTCAGCGGTACCTGAATCGCAATCCGGGTGCCCTGCCCCATGACGGAATCGATACTGAGTGTGCCGTTCAGCTGGGTAATTTTGGTTTTAACCACATCCATGCCGACACCACGACCGGAGACGTCAGACACCTCGGTTTTGGTGGAGAAACCCGCCTGGAAAATCAGGTTAAAACACTCCTGATCGGACAGTCGACGTGCGGATTCTTCATCCAGCATGCCACGTTTTACCGCCAGGTTACGCAGCTTCTCCGGATCCATGCCGGCACCATCATCCTGGATGATCAGCAGGATGTGGTCGCCTTCCTGTTCAGCGGAGAGCAGTACATGACCTTCGCGGGGTTTACCCGCTCTGGCGCGCACTTCCGGTGCCTCGATGCCATGGTCAACCGAGTTACGAACCAGGTGGATCAGCGGGTCTGCCAGCGCCTCGACCAGGTTTTTATCCAGATCGGTATCTTCGCCGCGCAGCTCCAGCTTGACCTCTTTCTGCAAGCTGCGAGACAGATCACGGATCAAACGCGGAAAACGGCCAAATACCTTTTTCACCGGCTGCATGCGGGTCTTCATTACCGATGATTGAAGATCGGCCGTGACCATATCCAGGGTACCGACCGCCTTGCCCATTTCCTCATCTTCCTGGCTGACACCGAGACGCACCAGACGGTTACGCACCAGCACCAGCTCACCGACCATATTCATGATCTTGTCGAGCAGACGAGTATCGACGCGGACATTACTTTCCTGAGTCGGCTTATGAGCCGCCGGTGCTGCCGCGCGAGCCGCAGTATCCGCCGCAGCTTTCGGCGCAGTGCTCTCAACGGCAGGGGCCGGCCTGTCAGGCTCGGGCTCCGGCCGAGGAGCAGGTGCCGGACGAGGCGCAGGTGCACTGGCCACCGCAGCCGGTTTCGCAGGCTGAGCCACACCGGAAAAGGCACCCTTACCCTCGGACTGAAGCTGGTCGAGCAGGTTTTCGAACTCGTCTTCAGAGATCAGATCGCTATCGCCCGATGCAGGACTTTCTGATGCGCTGGAAGCAGGCAGATGCGGCTTTTCATTGCCAGGTGCGCCGCCGGCTCCATGCAGATCGTCCAGCAGCGCCTCGAATTCATCTTCGGTAATCAGATCTGATCCCGACGCCTCTGCAGATTCTGTCGCAGCGCCGCCAGCACCAGCCAGATCACCCAGCAGCGCCTCGAAGTCGTCGTTCGGTGTGTTCGGGTTTGACGGCAGCGGTTCTTGCGGTTCTGGTTCTGCCGCCGGCTGGGGAGCACTTTGCGCCGGCGCCTGAGCACTGGATGGGCCACGCCCTTCGGCAAAATCCTTCAAACGCTGCAGCAACTCGGGCGAGGCGTGATCGGGCTCTATGCCGTTGCGAACCGACTCAAACATGGAGTTGACCTCATCCAGGGCTTGCAGCACCAGATCCATCAACTCCTGAGTAACACTTAATTCACCGTTACGCAGTTCATCGAACAGGTTTTCAGCCTTGTGGCAGCACTCCACCATGGCATCCAGCTGCAGGAAGCCTGCGCCACCCTTAACGGTGTGAAAGCCACGGAAAATAGCATTCAGAAGATCTCTGTCTTCCGGACGCTGCTCCAGGTCTACGAGCTGCTCAGACAGCTGCTCAAGAATCTCCCCCGCTTCGACAAGAAAATCATCGAGAATTTCCTGATCGGCATCGAAACTCATAGGGTACTCCTACTCAAAATCCTAGGCTCGAAAGCAGCTCGTCTACATCGTCCTGGTCGCAGGCGACGTTATCGCCCTTCGGTACCTGAGGACCCTCAGCCTTCACTTCTTGGTTTTTCTTTTCATCACGCTTGCTGGTGGTGTCGCCCACTTCAGCCGCATCAGACTTTCCAAACGAGGCGGTAATATCAACGCCACTAAGGCGCTCCACCTTGGACGCCATATCCATCAGCTTGACCAGCTGACTTTCCACCTGAGTCAACAAGGTGATGACACGGCGTATCAGCTGCCCGGTGATGTCCTGAAACCCTTGGGAGACGAGTATTTCAGTCAATGCGGTACGCAGCTCTCCAATCGTATTTTCCGATTCGTCTTTCAGAGAGCAGGTGCGGTCATAAACACCATCCAACGCCTTGAACTCACCCTCAAGCTGACCCACCAGCATCAGCAGGTCGCGAAAGCGGGAGCTCTGGTCATCCAGGCGGTCCACCAGAGTCAGGGACTGATCCACCCGATCCATTGTCTTATGAGCCGTATCTTCTGTTAGCTCAATGACATAGGAAAGGCGGTCAGAGGCATCACTCATCGCTTCCTTACCGGCCTGCTCATCGAGCTGACCGCCGACATCACTGGAAAACGATTTGATCGCCTCATGCAAACCACGCGTCAGGTGACCGACTTCGTTGTAAAACACCTCGTGCCGGGCGGTCTGCAGCTGATTAATCAGTTCGATAGCCAGGGGCAGCTTGCCCGCTTCTAACGCGGCCACCAACTCCTGTGCCTTGTCCTTCAGCAACTCTTCCAGCCCGTCCAGGTCTACCGTCTTATCCTGTTCAGCCATAAGGCGTTCCTCTGGTACCTGTTACAGCCCTGTCAGCCCTGCAGACGTTCGAAGATCTTGTCGATCTTCTCTTTCAACGTTGCAGCGGTAAACGGCTTAACTACATAGCCGTTCACACCAGCCTGGGCCGCTGCGATGATCTGCTCACGCTTGGCTTCCGCAGTCACCATCAATATGGGGATATGAGCGAGGTTGGGATCGGAGCGCACCTCTTTGATCAGATCGATACCGCTCATGCCAGGCATGTTCCAGTCGGTAATCAGAAACTCGATTCGCCCCTGTTTCAGGATCGGCAGCGCGGTCTTGCCGTCGTCCGCCTCATCCACATTGGTGAACCCCAGATCCCGCAGCAGGTTTTTAATGATGCGTCTCATGGTGGAGAAATCATCCACAACAAGAATCTTGATGTCTTTGCTCAAGACAGGTTCTCCCGGTTATTAAATCTACTTCGGCACCAGAAAAGGGTAGCCCCTTTATTGCCAGTCTCTTAAACGTGTCCTCAGCCGTGCCGCTGCCTGGCTGTGGATCTGGCTGACACGTGACTCGGTCACACCGAGCACCTGCCCTATTTCCTTGAGGTTTAGCTCCTCATCGTAGTACAGCGCCAGCACCAGTTTTTCCCGTTCGGGAAGATTCTGTATTGCCTGTGCCAGTGCTGCCTTAAAGGCGCCACCCTGGGTGGAATTTTCCGGCCCCGGATCATCGCCAGCGAACTGTTCCCCAACCGTGTCATCACCGGATTCGCTGAGCTCATCAAAACTGAAAAGCCGGCTATCCGACGAATCTTGCAACAGGTTATGGTATTCGGACAGCGAAACGCCCAATTCCGCTGCCACTTCTGCATCCAAGGCATCACGTCCGGTTCTTGCTTCAACCCGGGCGATCGCCTCGCTTACCCGCCGGCCGTTACGATGCACCGAGCGGGGTGTCCAGTCACCTCGACGCACCTCATCAATGATAGCGCCGCGGATTCTGATCCCGGCATAGGTTTCAAAACTAGCACCTTTGCCGGGGTCGTATTTGTTAAGCGCTTCGAGTAACCCGATCATGCCTGCCTGAATCAGATCATCGAGCACGACACTGGATGGCAACCTGGCCATCAAATGACGGGCTATCCGTTTCACCAGGGGCGCATATTGTTCAACGAGCTCCTGGCCTGACCTGAATTCCAGCTGGTTATACATGCAAGCTCTGCGCTAAGTACGTATGTACTGCCTATACCCCTTGAACCAGACGCTCAACAAAGAATTCGAGGTGCCCGCGCGATGTTGTCGATACGGGCCACTCATCCACCTTGTTGGCGAGCTGCCTATATGCAAGTGCTGCCTTACTGGTCGAAAACGCTTTCAAAACAGGCGTTTGCTTCTGCACAGCCTTGCGTACCGCCTCATCATAAGGGATTGATCCCTGGTATTGAAGCGTGACATCCAGGAAGCGATCCGTCACGGTCAGCAGCTTGCTGAACATGCTTCGCCCCTCTGTGTCGCTACGTACCATGTTAGCCAGCACACGGAAGCGTGTCATACGATAATCCCGATTCAATAACTTGATTAGCGCATAAGCGTCTGTAATTGACGTCGGTTCATCACAGACTACCACAAGAACTTCCTGCGCGGCACGTATAAAACTCACCACTGATTCAGAAATCCCCGCCGCCGTATCAACGATAAGTACATCTAGCTCATCGGCGATATCGTTAAACGCATGAATCAGCTCTGCGTGCTGATGCACGCTCAGAGCGGTCATCTCCTGGGTCCCTGAGGATGCAGGCACAATATAGAAATTCTCGCCAGCCTCGACCATGACATCCTTCAGCCCGCAGGTGCCCTCCAGCACATCGACAATGTTCTGCTTGGGCCTCAGCCCCAGCATCACATCGACGTTGGCAAGCCCAAGGTCCGCATCCATCAGCACCGTACGCCGCCCCATCTCGCCAAGAGCAGCTGCCAGGTTGACGGACACGTTGGTTTTGCCGACTCCACCTTTGCCGCCCGTAACCGCTACCACCTTGACCGGATGAGACTGCTTCATATTCATGCTCTGCTTCAGCCAGCCCTGTAGAGATCAGAGGAGGCCGACTTGGCTCGCTCGCTATCGCGCTGCGCCGTCACCACGGCACGGCTGACCAGGTCATGGCGTCGTGCCAACCCGATATCATCGGGAATCTTCTGACCATCCGCGACATAAGCAACCGGGAGCTGCTTTTCCACCGCCAGTGTCAGTGCCTCGCCAAGGCTGCCCGACTCATCCATCTTGCTCAGCACACAGCCATGCAGACCCAGCTTGGAATAGGTCTGCCAGGCGCTTTCCAGCAGCTGCCGCTGGCTCGAACAGGAAAGTACCAACAGTTTCTTGACCCGAATCGAGACACTTTCGAGCATTTCCAGCTGCAACTGACCGGAAGGATCACGGGCATTCATCCCCGCGGTATCCACCAGCACGAGGCGTTTGCCTTTAAGGGACTGCAGCACCTCTTCCAGACTGTGATTTTCATCCACCACCCGGACCGGCACGTCCAGAATACGCCCGAAAGTTTTCAGCTGTTCATGAGCAGCGATACGGAAACTGTCTGTCGTCACCAGCGCGAGGCTGGAACTGCCGTGCTGAAGCACGTAACGGGCCGCCAGCTTGCCGATAGTCGTCGTTTTCCCAACGCCGGTAGGCCCCAGAAAAGCCAGCATACCGCCGCGCTCAATCAACTCTTCACCGACAACGGGGATGGAATCCGCCAAGCGCGCCAGCGAGTTGCGCCAGGCCTTATCGATGGGTAGCCCCGGCTCGATGGACGCCAGCAGCGATGAGGTTAGACGGCTACCCAACCCCAAGCGCTCAAAGCGGTGTTCGAGCTGTACCTTGACGCCACTGCTACGGTCACTGCCCTGAGCCGACTCAACCTCACTGAAATGATGCGGGCGAGGAGCCGGTTGCGGCGCCGCCTGCCTGGCTGAAATCTGTTGTTCCAGCATCGAGCGCAACTGCTGGATCTCGTTTTGCATATTGCGGATCTGAGCGCTGTCCTGCTCATCAGCCGGTCTGCTGTGCGGACTGAACTCTGGTTCCTGCCGAACAGGTTCCCGCGGCCGGGGCTTGGGCGCCGCTTCTTGCGCAGGCGCATGCTGGGCATCGCGGCTACGCTGACGCTCCCGCAGCGATTCAAGAATGGAGTGCAGCTCTTCGTCGTCATCGCCATCCAGTTGGCGGTTAGCGGTACGCGATACCTCAGACCGTTCCTGACCTTCCTGTGCTTTGGCGATATCGAGACGCGTACGCTCAAGCACCTGCTCCAGATCTCTGCGCTTGTCCGCGCTCTGCCCCGCTTTGCTGGTCAGTATTCGCACCTGCTCTTCACGACGCCGGGCACGCTCCTGCTTCAGCTCACTCTGCGCGGCTTCGTACTCCTCTTCACGCGCGACAACGATCTCCACACCGCCGGCAACCCGGTGGTTGGAAACGATAACCGCGTCCGGACCAATCTCCTCGCGAACGCGACGCATGGCCTGGCGCATGTCCGGTGCAAATATGCGTTTTACTTTCATATTCGTCCCTTATCGGCCGAAAAGCGGAAAACCATTAACCATTTTGTCCCCCAACTGTCGCCACTATGGTGACATTTTTGTTTTCAGGGACTTCCTGATAGGAAAGCACATGGATCAGCTGCTCTCCGTAACGCACAAACTTAGCCAGTAAAGGACGGATCGGCGCGGATACCAGCAGTACCGACGGCAGCCCCTTCATCTCCTGGTTCTGAGCCGCCTGCGCCAGCGATTTCTGCAGACGTTCGGCCATTCCCGGCTCAAGCACCAGACCATCTTCACCCTGCTGACGCTGCTGCATAGAGCCGAGCAGCATCTGTTCCAGCTGAGGATCCAGCGTAATCACCGGCAACTCCGCCGCCGAACCGTTGATGGTCTGTACAATCAGGCGCGACAGCGAAATACGCACTGAGGCGGTCAGCGCCAGCGGATCCTGGGTTCGGTTGACCGCCTCCGCCAGGGATTCCGTGATGGTACGGAAATCTTTCAGCGGCACCTGCTCCATCAACAGATTCTGCAACACCTTCAACAATACACTGATCGAGAGTTTTTTCGGCACCAGTTCTTCAACCAGTTTGGGTGACTTCTCAGCCAGCAGATCGAGCAGATGCTGCACCTCTTCATGACCCAACAACTCATGCGCCTGGGCCTGCAGTACCTTATTGATGTGAGTAGCCACCACGGTGCTCGCATCCACTACAGTGTAGCCGAGGGTTTGCGCCCGCTCTTTCTGCGGTTTTTCTACCCAGATCGCATCCAGGCCAAAGGCCGGATCCTTAACCTTGATACCTTCGACCTCGCCGAACACCTGTCCCGGGTTGATCGCCAGCTCACGATCCGGATAGATCTCAGCTTCACCCACCACTACACCCATCATCGTGATCCGATAGGCGCCGGGAAGCAGATCCAGGTTATCGCGGATATGTACCGAGGGCACCAGGAACCCAAGCTCCTGAGACAGCTTCTTACGCACCCCCTTAATCCGGTTGAGCAGCTGGCCACCCTGCATTTTGTCGACCATCGGAATCAGGCGATATCCCACCTCAAGCCCGACCATATCAACCGGCATGACATCATCCCAACCGAGCTCGCGGTTATCTTCAGCAACTTCAGCTTCACTACGTTCGGCGGGCGCGGCCGCGGCCTCTTCGGCCTGGGCCTGCTTACGCTTTTCTTCCTGTTTAACGATATACCAGCCGATCCCTCCGGCAACTGCTGCCAGGGACAGGAACGCGAAATGCGGCATGCCCGGTACGCTACCCATAATGCCCAGGATCAGCGCGGACACAAACAGCGCACGGGGCGAGGCAAACATCTGCCGGAACACCTGCTGCCCCATACCCTCGTCAGAGTTCGCGCGGGTGACCATCACCGCAGCCGCGGTTGAGAGCAGCAGAGAAGGAATCTGAGCGACCAGGCCGTCACCGATGGTCAGCAATGCGTAGAACTGCAGCGCCTGCTCAAAGCTCAGCTGGTGCTGCAGCATACCGATACCGAAACCACCGAAGAGGTTGATCACCAGGATCAGAATCCCGGCTACCGCATCCCCGCGGACAAACTTCGATGCACCATCCATGGCACCGTAGAAGTCGGCCTCCTGAGTGACCTCGGCACGCCGGCTGCGAGCCTCATCCTGACTGATCAGGCCAGCGTTAAGATCGGCATCGATCGCCATCTGCTTACCGGGCATCGCATCGAGGGTAAAGCGAGCGCTCACTTCAGAAATACGCCCGGCACCCTTGGTAACCACGACGAAGTTGATGATTACCAGGATCGCGAACACGATGACACCGACGATATAGTTACCGCCGACCACCACGTCGCCGAATGCCTGGATCACCTTACCGGCCGCCCCGGTCCCCTCGTGCCCGTACAACAGCACTACGCGGGTCGAGGCCACGTTAAGCGCCAGTCGCATCAGGGTGGCAGCAAGAAGCACCGTGGGAAATACGCCGAAATCGAGCGGTCGCAGGGCATAGATAGCCACCAGCAGCACCACGATCGAAAGGGCTATGTTGAACGTGAAAAAAACGTCCAGCAGAAAGGGGGGCATCGGCAGCGTGACCATCGCCAGCACAACAAGCAGCAACAAAGGAATACCGAGATTCCCCTGCGACAAACTGCGTGCATTGTTGAGTATGGCTGTACGGTCCAAAACGCCCCCGATACCGTCAAAAAAATGACAAAACACCCATTCCATCCCCAACCCTGGGGATAAAACAGGCTACGTAGCGATTAAATAACATTTTTTTGACGCTAAATGATCGATCAAGTCTAGATAAAGCAAAAACCCCGCCAACTTCCGGGGATAAATCAGACTTACTCTTCCGGGTCCACTCTCAGCGACTCGGGTATCTCAATATCGTCCTCATCCAGCGGTTCAGGCTTTTCGTCCAGGCGCTGACGGTAACGGCGAAGCTGGTAGACATAAGCCAACACCTGAGCCACCGACTTGTACAACCCAAGAGGCACCTCTTCGCCCTCCTCGGTAGCATGGTAGAGCGCACGCGCCAGGGCTGGTGAAGCCAGTATCGGAACCTCATGTTCTTCGGCTATCTCACGAATTTTCAACGCCAGGAAATCAGCGCCCTTGGAGACAACAATCGGCGCATTACCCCGGGACTGGTCGTACCTTATCGCCACCGAGTAATGGGTCGGGTTGGTGATCACCACATCCGCCTCGGGCACCTCCTGCATCATGCGGCGACGGGAGATCTCACGCTGCATCTGACGGATACGCCCTTTCACCTCGGGCTTACCCTCGGTGTTTTTCATCTCATCCTTAACTTCCTGCAGCGTCATTTTCAGCTTCTTGGTATAGCTGTAGACCTGAAAAGGCACGTCAACGAGCGCTATCAGAATCGTCGCAGCACTCATCAGCAGGAACGACCAGATGATGATATCCACTGCGTGAGCCATGGCATTATTAACAGACTGCTTGGCAAGAGAGGCTATCTCAGGCCTATCCCAGAGCAACACGCCCACCGCGACCGTCCCCACCACCAGGAACTTGGCCATCCCTTTGAGCAATTCGGTGAGCGCATTCAGAGAAAACATGCGCTTGATACCGGAGAGAGGATTGATACGACTTCCTTTCGGCTGCAATGCCTGACCGCTGAAGTTCCAGCCCCCCAGAGCGATGGGGCCAACCACGGCGGCAACCACCAAGAGCGCGAACAGCCCCCAGAGACTGATAAACCCGTCGATCATGGAGCTGACGAAATGAATGATCATCTGCGACGGATCGGCAATCGTCGCCTTATCGAGGGAGAAATTGAAACGCATGAGCCCGGCCATGCTGTTCACCACCTGCCCACCAAAAATAAACGCGGCCGCCACCGCAGCAAACAGCAGAAAGGTGGTGGTTAACTCCTTGGAGCGGGGCACATCCCCCTTTTCACGCGCTTCGCGCAGGCGCTTCGCCGTGGGTTCTTCGGTTTTTTCCTGACCCGTTTCTTCAGCCATCGCTAGCCGGCCTCCCGGATCACGTTGGTGATCAGCTCCAGCACCGACTCGGCAAAGCGCTCATACTGACCGAGAAAGCCGCCCAGAGAGGCCCAGACAATAAAGATGCCGAGCACCATAGTGAAAGGAAAGCCGATGGCAAATATATTCAACTGGGGCGCCGCCTTGGTCATGATGCCAAAAGCAAAGTTCACCACCAGTAACGCGGTCACCGCCGGCAACGCCATCAAAACACCCGCGGAAAACAGCCAGCCACCAGCCAGCACGATCCGCCAGAGATTGGACAGCGGCAACCCTCCCTCACCGATCGGCAGTACCTCAAAGCTCATCGCCAGGGTCTCGATCACCACCAGGTGCCCATTCATAGCCAGGAACATCAGCATTACCATCATCAGATAGAACTGCCCCAAGACCACCACACTGGTGCCGTTAGCTGGATCGGTCATGGACGCAAAACCGAGACCCATCTGGTTTGCAATCAACTGGCCGCCTACGGCAAAGGTTTCCATCAGGATATTGAGCGTAAAGCCGATCACCGTACCGATAACCACCTGCTCGACAATCAACAGCCACATTTCGCCGGAGAGGCCTTCATACGCAGGCACAGGAGGCAGAACGGGTACAAGTACCGCCGTGATACCCAGCGCCAGCCCCAAGCGGACCCGTACCGGCACAAGTTGGGTACCGATAATCGGCATCGTCATCAGCATGGAGGCGACTCGAAACAGCGGCAGCAGTATCTGGCCCACCATCTGTTCGATCTGCGCGAGGTCGATTTCCATGGCTAACCGATCAGCCGCGGAATATTCATGAAGAGGTAGTTAAACTGATCCATCAGCTCGGTGACGATCCAGGGACCGAAGGCCATCAACGCCAGCAGCGTGACGATCAGACGCGGCAGGAAGCTCAGAGTCTGCTCGTTGATCTGGGTCGCCGCCTGAAAGATAGAGACGATCAAGCCGACAATCAGACCGGGTATCACGATGGCGGAGACGATCAACACCACCACCCAGATTGCGCTTCCAAAAAGATCCAGCACCACTCCGGTTGTCATGGTACCTCCTAAATGCCAAAGCTGGCGGCCAGGGTCCCCATCACCATCGCCCAGCCATCCACCAGCACGAACAGCATGATCTTGAACGGCAGCGAGATGATTACCGGCGACAGCATCATCATACCCATAGCCATCAGCACACTGGCCACCACCAGGTCGATCACCAGGAAGGGGATAAACAGCATAAAGCCGATCTGGAAGGCGGTCTTGAGCTCACTGGTAACAAACGCCGGCACCAGCACCTGCAGCGGGATCTCTTCGGCCGACGCCACATCCGGCGTTTCCGATATCCGCATAAACAGATCCAGATCATTTTCGCGGGTGTTGCTCACCATAAACTGATGAAACGGCCGGCTGGCCGCTTCCAGCGCTTCCAGCGGCGCAAGCTCATCATTCAGATAGGGCTGAACCGCCTGCTCATTCACCCGGTCCAGCACTGGAGTCATGATGAACAGCGTCAGGAATAGCGCCAGTCCGAGCAAAACCTGGTTCGACGGTGTCTGCTGCAGACCCAGCGCCTGCCGCAGGATCGAAAGCACAATGATGATCCGGGTAAAGGAGGTCATCATCATCAGGATCGCCGGCAGGAAGGTGAGCATCGTCATCAGCGCCAGGATCTGAATCGTGACGCTGTAGTTGGTGGTGCCATCCTCGCCGGTGGTAACCGTCACCGCCGGAAACGCCGTATCGGCACCCCAGGCGGGCACACAGAGCAGCAGTAACGGCAGTAAAAGCCAACGCATCAAGGCTTTCTCCCCCTCTGCTGCATCGCCTCTTTGAGCCGGTTGGCGAAGGCGCCCTCAGGCGCCCTGCGCGGCTCGATCACCGGAGTGTCAAACTTCTCCAGTAGCGATACATGGGAACTGCTGACGCCCAGCAGCATCTGCTGCTCGCCCACCTGGATCAGTACCGCCTTTTCCCGCTGCCCCAATGGAAGTACCGCCACAATCTGCATCCCGGCGCGCTGCCCCGGCAAGACATTCAGCCGTTTGACCACCCAGGCCAACGCCAGAATAAGACCGATAACCGCAATAAGACCGAGCACCAGTTCAATAACGGCACCTGAGCCCAAAGGATTGGGCATGGCGGAAGATACGGTACTGTTTTCGGCAGAGTAGCCAGCCTGACTGATCAGGCAAATGAGGACAGCAAGACCCAAACGCATTACTTCAACCGCCGGATACGTTCCTGCGGGCTGATCACATCGGTAAGGCGAATTCCGTAGCGGTCGTTAACCACCACCACTTCGCCATGGGCGATGAGTGTCCCGTTGATTTTCACATCCAGGGGCTCACCGGCAACACGGTCCAGCTCAATGACCGATCCCTGATTAAGCTGCAGCAGATTACGGATCGGAATCTCGGTACCACCAACCTCCATGGTCATGCGCACCGGCACATCCAGAATGACGTCCAGCTTGGGATCGCCCACCGCCGTGGATTCATCCTTAAGCTCATCCAGATCTACAGATTTGGCGCCATCATCACTGATCGCTTCCATGCCGCCGGCACCGCCCACCTGCTCTTCCAGGGCCGCCGCCCATTCGTCGGCAAGCGCCTGCTGATCCTGATCGTTATTTTCGTCACTCACGTTAAATCTCTCCGCAGACGAGGGTTAGTCCGGCTGCTTGATTTGTTCCAGAATCTTGATTGCCAGATTACCACGGGAGGTCCCTAGCTGGCAGTTGTAGATCGGTACGCCGTTGGCGTAAAGCTCGAGCTTCTCCGGCATGTCGACGGGAATAATGTCCCCCGCCTCAAACTCGATCACATCCCTCAGCGTCATCTCACGCTCAGCGACAATCAGGTTCAGGTCCAGAGGAGCCAGCATGACATCGCGATTCAGCGCGGTACGCCAGCGCTCATCCTGATGCTCCTCGGTATTCTGGTGTCCGGAAACAAGAATCTCACGAATCGGCTCAAGCATCGCGTAAGGCAGGGTGACATGCAGTTCACCGGTACCACCCTCGAGATCGACCTGAAAGGTACTGACCACAACCACATCGCTGGGATTAATTACATTGGCCATGGCGGGGTTCACTTCTGAACCTATATGCTCAAACTTGACCTTGTAAACCGGCCGCCAGGCCTCCTCCAGATCCCTGAACAGCTGTAGCAGGGTCTTATTAACCAGCCGTGTTTCAGTCGGCGTGAATTCACGACCTTCAATTTTGGCATGACGCCCGTCACCGCCGAAAAACTGGTCAACCAGCTTGAACACCAGCTTGGCGTCCATAATAAACAGACCGGTACCGCGAAACGGCTCCACCTTGACCAGGTTCATACTGGTAGGCACGTACAGCGTATGGATGTAATCGCCGTACTTCATCACCTGCACACCGCCCACCGTCACATCGGCGGTACGGCGCAACAGGTTGAACAGGCTGATACGGGTATGGCGGGCAAAACGCTCATTGATCATTTCGAGCGTCGGCATGCGACCGCGCACGATCCGCTCATGGCTGGCCAGGTCGTAACTGCGGACGCCGCTTTCGTCTTCCTCGCTGCCCTCTTCGTCAGCGGTGTCTACGTCACCGTCATCGACGCCATGCAGCAGCGCATCGATCTCATCCTGCGACAGCAGATCTTTTACCGACATGGCGTCTCCGCTTACTGCATTACAAGATTGGTGAACAGAATCGACTCAACACCGGGCCGCCCTATTTTTTCACGCATGATCGACTGAACCAGATCAGTAGCCTGAGCACGCAACTCCTGCTTACCCTCTATGGTCATCAGATGTTCGAATGTTTGCGTCGAGAACAGGGTGTTCAGGCGCGCCACAATCAGCGGCATGTGCAGGGTCAGCGCGTCTGCAACCTCCTGATCACGGCTCTTCGCCTCAATATAGGCCTGCATATAGTGGCGCTTCTCATCGGCTGATTGCAGCGTCACCACGAACATCGGCTTGCCTTCCAGCGTGCGCACCTTGGTATAGATCGCCTCTTTACGCACCGGCTCTGCCGGTTCTGCAGCCTGCTCGCTATCACCACCCAACAGAAAAAACGCCGCTGCACCGCCACCACCAATCAACAGCAAGGCAACCAGCGCGATGATAATAAACAGCTTCTTCTTGGAACCCTTCTTTCCCTGATCTCCGGCCTGCGCGTCGTCCGCCATACGTTCCTCGTTACCCTACTCATACGCCAACCTTTTCGGAGGGCGCTCGAACCTGCCGCTAATATAACACACTGATTTTAGCTCTAAAGCATCAGGCGTAATAGTCGACGAGCCCTACCGGAGCCTGGGTAACATTGATGAGGCTTTCACCTGCGCTGCCACTGTCACCATAGGCCTGGGAACCTGACTGGCGACCACGTTCGCCACCGGATTCATCACGCTGCTCCCGAGCCGACTGATCCGACACCGACGACTGATTCAGATCCATTCCCTGTTCGGCAAACATCTCCTTAAGACGGGGCAGCTGCTGCTCAATCGCCTCACGAACCTGCGGATGCGGTGAGGTAAAGCTGACACTGACCTGATCCTTGCCGTTCAGATGGACACGTACCTGCATCGCGCCCAGCTCCGGTGGATCGAGCTGAATCTCCGCAGAACGCGGACCGTACTGCGCCATCATCACCGCCCGTTGCCCCATCGCCCGACCCCAGGCAGGATCCTGCAAGCGCTGGGCAAGCGCTACTGCAGAAGCTTCAAAACGCTGGGCAGCGACGCCAGGCTGCGTAGTAGCCGAGTTCTGCTGTTGCGACTGAGCGCCAAGCCCCCCGGGATCCGCACTACTACGGCTATCCGCCGTAAACAGCGCACCGCCCGCTTTTGAGGACTGCCCATTCTGATCAGTATCCGCTGATTGCGCCGGCTGGCCACCCGACTGCAACTGCTGCGCCTGCTGGGAAAGCAACGGGTCTGATTGCGCACGGGCAGCCCCCTGCTGAGGACTTTGCGCGCCCTGAGCCACGAACTGAGCCGAGCCATCGCCGGGGTGCTTTGCCGCAGTTCCCATATCCGTATTGCGTTCAACCGCCTGCGCTACCGTATCCCGAGCTGACAGCGGGCGAACCTGCTCAATCGAGGGATCTGAATCGGTCACCGGCTGTGCTTGCGCAGCCAGTTGCGCCGCCGCAGCGGTATCGCGACCTTCAACAACCTGCTCTGCCTGCCCTACCTGCACAGCCGTGCCGACATGACCCTGTTCAACATTTCGCTGCTCGACACGCCCCTGAGCAACATCTCCGCCAGCGCCATCAATTGCGGCAGGAGCAGCCGACGGCGCCTCACTCTTCAAAGCTACAGCTTCGACATCAGACTGAGCCCCCGTCCCCGGCATTTCAGCCACAGGGCGATCACCTCGAACCGGCTCGGATTGAGTCTGCTGCGGCCCAACACGACCATTTTCCAGCGCAGCTTCGCGTACTTCCGGGCGAGCCGCCTGTTCTGGCAGAGGCGGAGGCTCCGGAATACTTCTGCCCTCAGCACTTATATGGGAACGATCATTGGCCGAATCCCGTGAACCAGCCCCAACGACCTCAGGCGACTGAGGCTTATCGCCCCTCTCCCTTGAAGCAACCTTTCCAACATCACCGGCCTGTTCCGTATCCTGAACGCGCTTACCAGTTCCTGCCTGCGAGACTCCACTCGCTGTTGAGGCCTGCGCATCAGCAGTCGGAGTCGAAACCCTGACACTTGGCTCATTTGCTGCCTCCGCTACTGCAGCTCCAGCTTGAGCTTGAGCCATTTGCGACTCTGTGGCTTTACCCGCCCCTTCCGGCAAGTCGACACCCGACGCCGGCTTTGAAGCCACATCCGGAACGTCGCCAACTTTTGAATCCGCAGCAGCCTTAGGTTCCGTCTCGCCAGCTACCTTTTGAGCTTCATTTTGGCCAGCCCGAGACGTATCGCCCGTCAGAGCCGAACTCTCACCATCGACCTTTTGGACATCATCAGCCGAGACAGCATCCGACGCCCCACTGAGATCAGCCCTCGGAATTTCCTGCGACGCATCATTCTGAGAGTTATCCGCTTCCGTTCGCTGAGCCTTATCGGTGTCACCGCTCTCAGCCTCATCGGCTTCGGCAGCGGGATTCTTATCTGCATCTGCGCGATGCGCTAAATCCGTCTCGCCGCCCGAGGCATTATCCACATCACCTTTATGGGACTTTTCCGCTTCGCTACCCGAGGCTTTATCCATATCGCCGTTCGGAGTCTTATCCGCGGCGACTCCTTGAGCTTCTTGCCGCTGCGCGGGCAGATCTTTTCCTTCAGACGGCAACGGGTCGCCGCCCTCCCCTCCGGATGTCCTTTGCCTGTTCTGAGCGTTATTCATCCACTGCTGAAAGCCTGCTTCGGATTCGACGGCTGCTGCAGAGCCTGCCGCAGCGGGCCTGGATGGAGATATGGAAACCGAAACACTGATCGGTGAAACGGAAACACTGGATGACGGCATGGTCGTTCCTCAAAACTAATCGACGACTAACACCGGGATGGAGCAATAAAAGGGCCAGATCGAACAGCCAGTGAAAAAAGCGCTTAGATAAAGTTGGGACGGGTATGCTGGGAGCGCTCGTCAAGCTCCTGCTGCAGGCGCTTGTCATCGAGCTTGCGCTGCTCATCCACCGCCTTGTCGAGCAGTTTCTGCATCGCCTTGTGATGGGCCATCGCCTGACGCCAATGGATCTCAACCTGCTCCAGCTGAGCCTGACTCTGCTTCAGCGCCTGCTCCTGCTGCAGAGTGGTGGCACTCACCTTGGAAATAAATGCCTGATAGGTCTGGATACCGCCGCTGGAAAGGCCGCTGCGCCCCGCCTGCTGGAACTGCTGCTGGTATTCCAGCTGATACTGTTTAAGTTGCCTGAGACCCGCCTCGGCCTGGGCAACGCGCTGCTGAGACTCCCCAAGCAACCGCTCCATCTCTTTGCGCTTGCGCTCTGCCAGATCCAGCAGGAGTTGAAACCGGTCAATCTTTTTCGACATCCGCGCCTCTCAACCTTTCAGGGCTTGCGCCTCAGACCAGCCGCCGGAGCCGGCTGCCCCTGGGCCTGATTCTGCGGTTCAGGTTTGGCCTGCATTATCATCACCAGCTCCTGGATAGAGCGCTTCATCGGCATCGGCTCCTGCATTCCCTGCTGCAGGTATGCGCGCATCGCCGGCAACAGCTCAATGGAGCGGTCAATATCCGCATCACTGCCGCGGCTATAGGCACCGACAGAGATCAGGTCTTCATTCTGATGATAGCGTGCCCAGGTGCGTTTCATCTGCAGCGCAAACTGCTGATGGGTAGGATCCACGATCTGCGGCATCGCACGACTGATGGAGGCCTCGATATCGATGGCCGGATAGTGTCCCTGCTCGGCCAGGTCCCGGGAAAGCACGATATGACCATCCAGAATGGCGCGGGCGGAGTCCGCTACAGGGTCCTGCTGATCATCCCCCTCGGTCAGCACCGTGTAAAACGCAGTCACGGAGCCACCACCGGTTTCGCCATTCCCAGCACGCTCTACCAGCTTGGGTAGCTTGGCAAACACCGACGGCGGATACCCCTTGGTTGCCGGCGGCTCTCCCACCGCCAGCGCGATCTCACGCTGCGCCTGGGCATAACGGGTCAGGGAATCCATCAACAGCAGTACGTTCTTGCCCTGGGCCCTGAAGTATTCAGCGATGCGCGTGGTCAGCTGTGCTGCCCGCATCCGCATAAGGGGCGAGTCATCAGCGGGAGCTGCGACCACCACCGAGCGCTCGCGACCGGACTTCCCCAAACTCTGGTCGATAAACTCGCGAACCTCTCGACCACGCTCGCCGATCAACCCCACCACCGTAATATCCGCCTCGGTAAAGCGGGTCATCATCCCGAGCAGCACCGACTTACCGACACCACTACCGGCAAACAACCCAAGGCGCTGCCCACGACCAACCGACAGCAAACCGTTGATCGCGCGAACACCTACGTCCAGTGTAGTTTCGATGGGGTGACGATTCAGCGGATTAATAGTCTCGCCGCTGAGCGACACCATGGCGTCAGCCTGGACTGGCCCCAGACCATCTAACGGCCGCCCTATGCCATCGATCACCCGACCCAGCAGCCCGGGCCCAACAGGGACCAGACTGGCGCCAAGCCGCGGCACCACGCGAGCACCAGGGCTCAAACCATCGATACTTTCAAGCGGCATCAGATAGATGCGGTCACCGGCAAAGCCAACCACTTCAGCTTCGGCTGACAGGCCCGGCGCGACCTCAACCACACAGTTATCACCAAGGGCGACACGCAGCCCCACAGCCTCCAGCGTCAGGCCGATCATACGGGTGATCTGACCCTCGGTGCCGGGACGCGGAGCCTGGTAGGGGATATTAAGATACTTGGACAGCCGCTCGTTGAGCGTCATTTCGGATCGGCCTCGCCGCCTCCGTCAGGCAGCTCATCAGCGGCCGCCGGCAGTAAGCGGCGTTTAAGCTGATCCGCTACCTGAGCAAAGCGGCTTTCGACACTCACATCGACACGGGATGCACCGGCAAGCAATTCACAGCCTCCGGCGGTCATGGCAGGATCCTCGATCAGCTCCCAGCCCTGGAGCTCGGCCTGCGTCTCGAGCAGCGCGCTATCCTCGGGATTCAGCCGTAGGCGAACGGGTCCAGGATTTGGCGGCAAACAGTCCAGGGCTTGCGCAATAGCAGCGGTGAGCAACTCGGGACGACTGGCCAGCTCTGCCTGCACGACCGCGCCAGCAAGCTGCTCCACCAGCGTAAGAATTGTCGCCTCCAGGGCTTGATGCTGCTCTTCCAGGGGCCGCTGCAAAGCCCCAATCAACGCCTCCAGCCGTTGCAACTGAGCGTCGATCTTAGCCTGACCTTCCTCCAGCCCCTGCTGGAGCCCCTGCTCAAAGCCCTCCTTGCGGCCCGCTTCGAGCCCTTCTTCACGCCCCTGCTCAAGGCCTTCGGCACGCGCTTCTTCGACAATTGCCTCCCACTGAGCAAGTGTCAATTTTTCGGCGTAGACCTCCTCCTCAACCACCTTTACCTCGGTGATCGGTTCGGGCTCCGGCTTCTGCGCCAGCGCAATAAGTCGATCGCGCTCATCGTCGGTCATGTCCGGCAGCTTCCAGGCGCTGACACGACCGGCATCACGGGCACGAATAAGGACAGGGGATGGAGTTTCTCGCTTCATGACATCAGATCATATCTTCACCGCCACCGCCGAGTACAATCTCACCCTCGTCGGCCAGGCGGCGCGCCACGCTCAAAATCTCTTTCTGCGCTGTTTCCACCTCACTGACGCGAACCGGGCCCTTGGCCTCCAGATCATCACGCAGCAGCTCGGCGGCACGTTTGGACATGTTTTTGAAGATCTTTTCCTGCAGGGAGGTGTCGGCGCCTTTCAACGCCACGACCAGCACATCAGTGGAGATTTCACGCAGGATAACCTGAATACTGCGATCATCCACGTCGAGCAGGTTGTCAAACACGAACATCATATCCTGGATTTCAAGCGCAAGACCTTCGTCGGTTTCGCGGATGGACTCCATCAGCTCTGCTTCGATGCTCGAATCCAGGTAGTTCATGATATCGGCGGTCTGGCGTACACCACCCAAGGTAGTGGTCTGGCTGGTGCGAGTGCCGGTGAACTGACTCTCCAGCATATCGTTAAGCTCCTGCAGCGCCTGAGGTTGGATACGATCCAGCGCTGCGATGCGCATCACCAGTTCGATACGCACCTTCTCATCAAAGAAACTGAGCACGCTGGCCGCCTGATCAGGATCCAGGTAAGCCACGATCACCGCCTGTATCTGGGGGTGTTCGTAACGCAGAATTTCCGCCACCTGACGCGCATCCATCCAACGCAGGGTATCCAAACCGGAGGTGTTGGTGGTCATCAGAATACGGTCGATCAGCGTCTTGGCTTTTTCCTCACCCAGTGCCTGATTCAGCATCGCGCGGATATAGCGGTCGTTGTTGATACCGATACCGGTCTGATCACTGACCACACCGAGAAAATCAGACACCACGGTTTCCACGCGGGACTGAGGCACGTTATCGAGCTGAGTCATCGCCTCGCCGATTTTCTGGACCTCTTTCGGGCCCAGGTGCTTGAGAATCTCGGCCGCATCGGACTCGCCAAGGCTGATCAGCAGAATCGCCGCCTTTTCAATATCGGTCAGTTCACTCACGTTCAATTACCCACTGCCGAACCGCCTGAGCGACCTTTTCCGGATCTTCCGCCACCATGCTGCGTATGGCGTTGAGCTGATAGTCAAAGCTTTCGTTCGGTGTCGCCATCATGCTTTTATCGATACCGCCAAAGGTCACCTTGTCATCAGAGACGTCGGTACCATCCAGCCCCTCAAGCTCGGCGGAGACATCGCCGGCAGGCCCCAGGTGCAGCTCATCTTTTTGGTTGTCGCTACTAGCCAGGCTTTTCAGAATCGGACGCAGTACAAACAGCACCAGAATAAGCACAAACAGCGCCGCCATCAGCTGTTTGCCCAGATCCCAGAACCAGTCCTGCTGCCAGAACGAAAGCTCTACATCCTGAACCTGCTCTGGCGGCACAAAGGGTGAGTTAACCACGGTAACACTATCGCCCCGGGCCGCAGAGTAGCCAACCGCGTTTTCAACCAGCACCTTAAGGCGCTCCAGCTCGTTCTGCTGCCACTGAGACCGGGACTGGGAGCCATCGGCTGGATTGATGCTGACCAGATCATCAACCACTACCGCAACGCTGATCCGCTGAATGCGGCCCTGCTGATGCCGTGTATAACTGACCGAGCGGTCCAGCTCGTAATTTTTTACCGACTGTTCGCGACTGCTTCCTGCCACACCGTTAGCGCCGGCACCCGCACCGCCCTGAGCATTCACCTCCTCGGGCACACTGCTGGGTCCCGGTGGCTGGTTCGATAGCGCCCCGGGCACGCCACCCACCGCTTCACCGGCAGCACGGTTCTCCTCCAGTGTCTTTTCGCTACGCAGCGCAGGCAGGTCCGGATTGTACATTTCATCGGCCTGCTCAATCTGGGTAAAGTCGACGTCAGCAGAAACCTCGGCGCGGAAATTCCCAAGACCGACAACCGGCTGCAAAATGCTGTTAACCCGGTTCAGCAGCGTATCTTCGACACTGCGGGTGTACTCCAGCTGTTTCGCAGCCAGCACCACATCGGTATCGGCGTCACGCGTATTGAGCAGCCGGCCCTTCTGATCCACGACGGTGACATCTTTCACATCGAGTTCGGGGATACTGGACGCGACCAGATTGGCGATAGCGGCCACCTGGTCACGCTCCAGGCGACGACCGGAGAACATCTCAACAAAGACGGAAGCCCGCGGTTTGCGGGAGTCGCGGATAAAAACAGACTCTTTGGGGATCGCCAGGTGAACCCGGGCGTTGCGCACCGCCACCATACTGGCGATGGTTCTTGCCAGCTCACCTTCAAGGCCACGCCGATAGCGGGCCGTTTCCATAAACTGGCTGGTGCCTAAACCCTGATCCTGCTCCAGCAGTTCAAAGCCTACGGTTTTGTCGTTGGTAAAGCCCTGGGCGGCAAGGCGCAGGCGCGCCTGATGCACCTGATCCTGGGGTACCAGAATGGCACGCCCCGCGGTATCGAATTCATAGGGGATCTGAAGCTGATCGAGCTGCTCGATCACTTCGTTGGCGTCAGCAAAGGTCAGATTGGAAAACAGGACGCGATAATCCGGCGCCTGCGACCAGAGCACCACGGCGAAACCGATGGCAATACTGGCCGCAAGCCCGACCATCAGGCCGAGCTGACGCAGCATGCTCAGGCCATTAAAGCCCGAGACCCAGCTGTTTTTCCCGAACTGTCCCGCCGTATCTGCCATGCAGCCTCAAGAAACCGGAGTTCGACGATCAGATCGCCATATTCATTATATCTTCGTAAGCGCTAACCAGACGGTTGCGCACCTGGGTCATCGCCTGAAAAGAGACGGAGGCCTTCTGGGCCTGGATCATGACCTGCGGCAGATCCACACTGGGATCGCCCAGTTCATAGGCGGTTCTTAACCGGGAGGCTTCCGCCTGATGATTATTGACCTGATCGATCGCCATCTTAAGCAGATCGCCAAACTCGCTTTGCTCGGTCTTTTCGACCTGGTTTGGCTGCTGAATCGGGTTCGGCATATCGATCTGACGCACGCCCTGCTGAGCCTGAGCTCTTAACTCACGCATCTGCGCCAGAACGCCGTTGATATCAGCTCGATCGACCATACTCCCCCCTGCCCGAGCGGCATTATTTTGACATTATAGGCTCAACGCCCACTACATCAAGCTCAGCGACTCGCAAAAGCGACAAATAAACGTCACTTGAGTATGAAAAGCCTGACCAAAGGGAAATAAAGCAAAAACCGGACCAAGCGCCCGGTTTCTTTCTGCAGAAGGCACGAACCTCGCGCCGGTTAGGCTTGCTACAACTGCCAACCAATATCCCGGTGGTTGATCCGGCTGCTGTGGCTTCTAACGCGCAAGGCCTAATGCGTGTTGGTAGGCGCCTGGCCATGCTTGAGGCGAACATACATCAGCGCCACGGTAATGGCGTCGCCCAGCGCGGTATGACGCTGGATGATTGGTATATCCAGCTTGCTGGCGATGGTATCGAAGCGCAGGTCCACATCACCACCCACATGCTTCCACTTGATAATGTCATGATAAACATGGGAAAGCTCGATCGCCTTGTTCGGCAGTCCGAAACCATATTTGGGTCGCAGGAATTTGTCGATCATGCGGATATCGTAATTGACGTAGTAACCCAGAATCGGCCGGTTACCGATAAACGCCAGCAGCTTATCCAGCGCCTCGTCCAACTCGATGCCATCACTGAGATCACTGGCGCGGATTTTGTGAACCTTGATCGATTCACTGGTGAGGCTCGCCGGCGGCTTGAGACGGATATCCAGGCGGTCGCTGGTCTTAACCTTCTGACCCTTAATCCGCACAGCTCCAATGGAGAGAATTTCCGCCTTGGAGACATCCAGACTGGTTGTCTCACAGTCCAGTGAGACGATCTCATCACCGCTGTAGGACTCGAACAGTTCTGCCCAGGGGCCGTTTTTATGGGTCCGACGCTCCTGCAGGCGGCGGATAGTTCTTGGAATTATCATTAAAAATCAGCCTCCCAGATGGTAGCGGAGTGACAGGTGCTTCTTGAAGCCTTTGACGATCTGCAACGCATCACGCAGCAGATCACGCTCCATCTTGTTGAGCTTATCCAGCTCAATCAGGTTCGGAGTCGGGTCAAAGCCATCCTCGCTCTCTTCAACACGGCGAATCTGCTGGCGCAGACGCAGCTGTACAAACAGCGACAGCGCCTCGGAAATATCCTTGCCGTTGTCATCGCGGATCTGCCCCGCATCAGCCAGCGCCTGAATACGCTCATAGGTGTTAGTCGCCAGAATCCTGTGTTCCAGCGCCATGGTGCGAATACCATGCACGATGGGAAAGATACCGCCCTTCTTGATATCCAGCTCGCCACGCTCGCGGATATTGCCGAAGAAGGTTAACGGCGTATCAAACTCGATCGCAGCCTTGGCAAAATGCGAGAAGAACACATCGTTGTTACGCAGATGGCGCAGAAACCAGTTTCGCGCCACCTTGTACAGCGCCTGATTCCCGGCGACAGGCTTGGCATCCACGGCGATCGCCAGATTCATCTGAGCATCACCCTCGCAGCTCTCGGCCCAGTCATTCAGTTTCTGGGTCCAGTCACCCACGGAGTTCACCCACTGGGGGTTGGATACCATGATATTGCCCGGACAGGGTGGAAAGCCGAAGGAGATCAGCGTTTCGCTGAAGCGGTTCATCGTCGCCTGCATATCCTTCCACGAGAGGCCGTCACGGAAGATCAGCGCGTTATCCTGGTCGGTTTTCATGATCTGCTCACCGCGCCCTTCCGAGCCCATCACGATAAGGCAGACATGGGGCTGCATATCGCTGGGAATCGTCAGATCAAACAGCTTGGCGATAATTCGTCCGTTCATGGCCGCCAGCAGATCCATGGTGAAGCGGATCTTAACGCCGGTGGAGATCAGAGCCTTAATCAGGTCGTTGAGCCCTCGCGCGGCTTCGCGCAGCTCATCGAGGGAGTTGGCACGTTCGATACGTAAACCGATCACATGGGAGTGGCTGGAGAAATAGCTGAGCACATCGGTCAATTCGACGATACCGATCATCTCCTGACCGGACATCACCACCACGCGCTCGATCTGCTGCTGCGTCATGGTGATCAGCGCATTGAACAGGTAGTCCTCGGGATCGGCAGTCACCAAACGGTAGGAGGCGATCTCGGACACATCATCATCCAAAGACCGTTCTTTCAGCACCACTGCGTCGAGCAGGTCTGTACCCGTCACCATACCGTAACGACCACCCTTGCGCGCCAGCACACAGTCCGCCTTGTGCTCACGCATCAGACGGGTCGCCTCACGGATGCTGGTGCCCTCTTCCACCACCAGCGGCTCACGCACGGTGGCGTTACCGATCTTGGAAAGCATGAACTCCGCCATATCCTGATTGCGGCTGTGCTGAGCGACAATCTCACTCTTGGCACTGAAGTTCTGCTGAAAATAGTCGGCAAACAGGGCGTTGCTCTGGATCAGGTCGATCAGAACCTTGGTTGGCAGGATATGGCAGATAGTCTCCTCTTCAGCGGTGAAGTCGTGAATCGCCTCGCCTCGCAGCGATGACCAGCCACCGAAGTAATCCTCGTTCTGGTAGTGCACATAGATATGCTGATCCTCATCGGCGCCTTCACTTTCGCGAACCCGCCCCTTGAGGATGATATAGACCCCTTCCGGCGCTTCACCAGCGGTGATGATCTTCTCACCCTGCTGGTAATACTCCAGGTCCAGGCTTGCCTCTACCGTCGCCTGCTCTTCCGGCGTCAATAGACTGAACGGAATGTTATCCATCTTGAATGAATCGGACATCGGCCTCACACCTCTGCATCAAACCCGTCCGGTACAACCCGGCTCTTGTTGTTTTTATCTTGTTTCTGGAAGATCCGTCAGACCTTTCCAACCGTCACGCCTCTCAACGTGACATGCGTAACGCCTGGAAAAAACTGTCGTTAGTAAAAAGGGCACGCCAACTCTCGCCGGCGCGCCCTTTTTCTCTTTTCTATCTACTGATCAGCGATCAGTGGCTCTGTGCGGCGCCAGCGCCACGCGGGATACGGATATCCTCGACGATATGCTGGATCTCTTCCGGCGGCGGCGGAGTCACCCGGGAGATGACAGTTGCCACGATCAGGTTCAGGATCATACCGACGGTACCGAAGCCCTCCGGAGAGATACCCAGGAACCACTGGTCTGAAGAACCGCCCATGAACTTGAAGTAGATGATGTAAGCCATGGTGGAGACCAGACCAACCAGCATACCGGCAACCGCGCCCTGGGTGTTCATACGGGTACTGAAGATACCCAGGATGATTGCAGGGAACACCGAGGAGGCTGCCAGACCGAAGGCCAGTGCCACCACCTGAGCCACGAAGCCCGGCGGGTTGATACCGAAGTAGCCGGCAATCAGGATTGCCACAATGGCCGCAAGTCGTGCGTACATCAGCTCCTGCTTGTCGGTGATATTCGGATTGATGGTCTTCTTCATCAAGTCATGCGAGATCGAGGTCGAGATTACCAGCAGCAGACCCGCCGCGGTGGAGAGTGCCGCCGCAACCGCACCGGCTGCAACCAGGGCGATTACCCAATCCGGCAGCTGAGCGATTTCCGGGTTGGCCAGTACCATGATGTCGCGGTCAACGTAGACTTCGTTCACGCTGTCGGACGCATTGGTAGTGATACGCTGCATGCTTTCGTCACCGTTCACACGGCCTTCACCGAAGGCAGGCTTACCGTCAAACGCAGCGCCAGCTTCATACTTGACCTTGCCGTCGCCGTTCTTGTCAGCCCAGGCGATCAGGCCTGAATTTTCCCAGTTCTTGAACCAGGACGGCATTTCAGCGTACTCGGTACCTGCGTTATCCGGGCCATTGATGGTCTGGATCAGGTTTACGCGACCGAAACCTGCAACCGCCGGAACGGTGGTGTACAGAATAGCGATGAACAGCAGCGCCCAACCAGCGGAGATACGCGCATCCTTCACACGCGGCACGGTGAAGAAACGTACGATTACGTGCGGCAGGCCCGCAGTACCGCACATCAGCGCAGCGGTCAGGAAGAAGATATCGATAGTGGTTTTCTTACCGGCGGTGTACTCGGCAAAGCCCAGCTCGACGGAGAGTTCGTTCAGGGTAGTCAGTACCGACTTACCGCTTTCCAGAGTGGCGCCCAGACCGGTCTGCGGCAGGAAGTGACCGGTTACCTGCATGGACAGGAAGATCGCCGGAACCATGAACGCCAGGATCAGTACGCAGTACTGCGCCACCTGGGTGTAGGTGATACCTTTCATACCGCCAAGTACGGCGTAGAAGAAGACGATCGCCATCCCGATCACCACGCCCATTTCGATCTCAACATGGAGGTAACGGGAGAATACGATACCTACACCACGCATCTGCCCCGCCACATAGGTGAAGGAGATAACGATGGTACAGATAACGGCGATGGTACGTGCCGTATTGGAGTAGTAACGGTCACCGATAAAGTCAGGCACGGTGAACTTACCAAACTTACGCAGGTAGGGAGCCAGCAGCATCGCCAGCAACACGTAACCACCGGTCCAGCCCATCAGGTAAGCGGTACCGTCACGACCGATAAAGGAAACAATACCGGCAAGGGAGATAAACGATGCAGCTGACATCCAGTCAGCGGCAGTCGCCATACCGTTGGCAACCGGCGGTACACCGCCACCTGCAACGTAGAACTCTTTGGTGGAACCCGCACGCGCCCATATCGCAATACCGATATAGAGCGCAAACGACCCCCCGATAAACAGGTATGTGAGCAGATCAAGACTCATGGTCAGCGTCCTTCGTACTTATTGTTATTCGTGAACGTCATACTTCTCGTCGAGCTTGTTCATGCTGAACACGTATGCCCAGATGAGCCCGAGGAAGACGTAAATAGAACCTTGTTGAGCGAACCAGAATCCCAGCGGGAAGCCAAAGAACTGGATCTGATCGAGAGCGTCGACGAAGAGGATGCCGCATCCGTAGGACACGACGAACCATATCGCCAGGTAGGTCATGATGATTCGCAGGTTTTCTTTCCAGTACGCCTGCGCACTGCTGTTGTTGCTAGACATGGCACCATCCTATCTATTGTTTTTATTTCAGTTGGTGGAAGCAGACAGGCTGAATCTAACAAAGGAGTCGCAAGATAAAATCCCCGACTTTAGTCGGATTCATAGTGTCGACAATCCAATCCCTGGCGCCACAACGACCGCGCCAGTAGCATCCATCACAGATTAGTGGCCGCCCTGGTTAAAAAACAACCTAGACCAAGGTCTTACGATAAGTAGGGCTTTACGCTCAGGCTTGTGCCACGACAGTCCCCAGCCAGCCTTTACCGAGTTACACTGTGTACCGTATTCACGTTGAACAAACTGGACATTGTCGACATGTTATCGGGCTGGACCATCATACTGATCTCCCTCGCCTACCTTTGCCTGCTCTTCGGGCTGGCGTACTACGGGGATAAAAGCGACGCGGGCAAAAAGTGGGCGAGTAACCCGGTGGTCTACTCCCTGTCGCTGGCGGTTTACTGCTCATCCTGGACCTTTTACGGCGCGGTGGGGCGCGCAGCTTCCACTGGCTGGGAGTTCATGGCCACCTACCTGGGCCCGGTGCTGGTGTTCCTGCTGGCCTGGCGGATGATCGAGAAGATCATCCTGATCAGCAAGCAACAAAACATCACCTCGATCTCCGACTTTATCTCCTCCCGCTACGGCAAGAGCCAGAGCCTGGCGGTGCTGGTCACACTGATCGGGGTGCTCGGCACCATCCCTTATATCGCGCTGCAGCTGAAAGCGGTGGCGATCAGTTACAACGCCCTGGCACCTGGCGCCACCGAGGCCCTGAGCAAGGGCAGTGATACCGCTCTGTTCGTGGCGCTGGCGATGGCGGTATTCGGCATTCTGTTTGGTACCCGCCATATCGACGCCACCGAGCACCACGAAGGCCTGGTACTGGCGGTGGCGTTCGAATCGATCATAAAACTCACCGCGTTCCTCTCGGTAGGCCTGTTCGTCACCTTCGGGTTGTTCGGCGGTGTCGACACCATGCTGAACAACCTCCAGCACCAGTTACAGAACAACACCAATTTCACCGCGCCACTGGGCGACAGTTTTTTGACGGAGATTATTCTCGCCTGTGGCGCGGCTATCTGTCTGCCACGGCAGTTTCACGTCACCATCGTGGAGAACACCCGTAACCGCAACCTGCGCACCGCTCGCTGGCTGTTCCCGCTCTACCTGATTCTGCTATCCCTGTTCGTGCTGCCTATCGCCACCGGCGGCATTCTTTACTTTGGCCCCTCCAGCCAGGAAGCGGATATCTTCGTTCTGCTGCTGCCCCTGATCGGCGGACATGAATACCTGGCGACCTTCGCCTTTATCGGCGGCCTGTCCGCCGCCACCAGCATGGTTATCGTCGCCAGCATCACCCTCGCCACCATGGTGTGTAACGATATCGTGATGCCGGTGCTGCTGCGGATACCGCGCCTCAAACTCGCAGAAACCTCAGATCTGGGATCGCTGCTGCTGCGCGTACGCCGCATCACCATCGTCACCCTGCTGCTGCTCGGTTACTTCTACTACCGTATTCTTGGCGATCAGGGCTCACTGGCTTCCTTCGGCCTGCTGGCATTCGTCGCTGCAATTCAGTTCCTGCCTGCCATTGTCGGCGGCATCTACTGGAAACGCGGCAACCGTCGCGGCGCACTGACAGGACTCACCGCCGGCTTCCTGCTCTGGGTCTATACCCTGGTCGTACCGGCCATGCAGTCCGCCCACCTTATCCCGACACAGCTGCTACCGGGCTGGGATACGCCGGATTGGGCTGCGCCCACTTCGCTTTTCGGGCTGAGCTATTTCGATCCGCTGACCCACGGCGTGATCTGGAGCCTGAGCATTAACCTGCTGCTCTATATTGGTGTATCGATGCTCACCAGCCAGCGCCTGGTGGACAGAATCCAGGCCAGTGCCTTCACCAACGTACATACCAAGCACTTCGCCGAGCCTGGCCGCATGACCAGCCAGGTATCCGTTGGCGACCTGCAGATGCTCACAGAGCGTTTCCTCGGCATCAGCCGTACCCAACACGCCTTTACCACCTACGCCCTGCATCGCGGCGAAGACCCGGCACTGCCCGGCTCCAAGGCAACACCGGAGCTGATACAGCACACCGAACGCCTGCTTGCCGGTGCTATCGGCGCTTCATCCGCCCGTATCGTCATGGACTCCACCCTGCGCGGCAAGGATATGGAGATCGGCGACGTGGTGGCGATTGTCGATGAAGCGTCTCAGGCACTGAGGTTCAGTCGCTCCCTGCTGCAGTCCACCATCGAGAACATCAGCCTCGGCATCAGCGTGGTCGATCAGAATATGCGCGTGGTCGCCTGGAACCAGCGTTATATCGACATGTTCAACTACCCCGAGGGACTGGTCTGCGTGGGTCGCCCTATTGAGGAGATCTTCCGCTACAACGCCGTGCGCGGGGAATATGGCCTTAGCAACGGCACCCTGGATGATCAGGTGGCCGAGCGTCTAGCGGTGATCAGCTCCGGCGAGCCCCATGCATTTGAGCGCTACCGCCCTGACGGCACCGTACTCGAAGTCCGCGGCAACCCGATGCCCAACGGCGGCTACGTCAACACCTACATGGATATCACCGAACACAAGCGTACCGAAGAAGCTCTGCGTGAGAGTGAACAGAACATCCGCGTTTACACGGACAACGTGCCGGTCCTGATCGCCTACCTGGATCCGGACCGGAACTTCCTGTTCGTCAACAAGGCCTATGCCGACACCTTCGGCATCGACCGCCACACCATCGCCGGCACGCCATCACGCAACATTCTGCCGCCGGATGAACATGAGCACCGACACCACTACATTCGCAAGGTACTGAACGGCGAGCGCCAGCGCTTTGAAACTCGCATGCCGACCCGAGACGGCTCGGAGCGATACGCCGAGGTAACCTATATCCCGCATATCGGCGAATACGGAGACCTGCTCGGTTACTTCACCCTCTACCAGGACATTACCGAACGGCGTAAGGCGGAGATCGCGCTGCAGGAAACCAACGAGAACCTGGAGCAGCGTGTGCGCGAGCGAACCCACGCCCTGTCGGTGGTCAACAAGGAGCTGCGTAAGGAGAACACCATCCGCGCCCTGATGGAGGACGAGCTGCGCCAGGCCAAGTCCGATGCGGAAGCCGCCAACCTGGGTAAAACCCGCTTCCTCGCCTCGGCCAGCCACGACCTGCTGCAGCCGCTGAACGCGGCGCGTCTGTTCACCTCGGCCCTGGCACAGCAGTCACACGAGCCGGAAACCACTCAGCTGGTGGGCAATCTGGATAACGCCCTGCACGCTGCCGAAGAGCTGATCACCGCCATCCTCGATATCTCCAAACTCGACGCCGGTGCCCTGGAGCCGAACTTTAGCCACTTCGCGCTGGATTCGATGTTCCAGCATCTCTCCACCGAGTTTAATGCGGTGGCCAAGGAGAAGGGTCTTAGCTTCCATCACGTCAACTGCAAACAGGTGGTCTACTCCGACCAGGCGCTGCTGCGCCGCATTCTGCAGAACTTTCTCTCCAACGCCATCCGCTATACCGCCAAGGGCAAGGTGCTGCTGGGCGCACGCCACCAGGACAACAGCCTGCGGCTGGAGGTCTGGGATACCGGTGTCGGCATTCCCGAAAGCAAGCTCTCCGAGGTGTTCGAGGAGTTCCGCCGTATCGATAACCCGAAGCACAGCGAAGTGAAGGGCCTGGGCCTGGGCTTGGCCATCACCGAGCGTATCGCACGTATGCTGGGGCATAGCGTTAACGTGCGCTCCTGGCCCGGCCAGGGTACGGTATTCAGCGTCAGCGTGCCGCTGGGTGACGCCAGCAAGGCGCAGAAACCCAAACCGGAACAGCGCGGCTGGATCCGCAGCAAGGGCCTTAACGGCATCAAGGTGCTGGTAATCGATAACGAGCCGAAGATTATCGAGGGGATGTCAGCACTGCTGAAAGGCTGGTCCTGCGAGGTGCTGACCGCACTCTCCGGTGCGGAGGCAGTGGATAAAGTAAAAGCGGAAAACTGGGAACCGGACATCATGCTGGTGGATTACCACCTGGGTGAAACCGAGACCGGTATTATGGCCCTGAACGACCTGAGTCCCTGCTGGAGCAAGCCGATCCCCACCGTGGTGATCACCGCCGACCGCACCGACGAGGTGCGTGAAGAGATTCTTGCCTGGGGCGCACAGCTGCTGACCAAACCGGTGAAACCCGCCGCCCTGAGGGCGCTGATCAACAAGATGATCGCCACTGCCAGAGCCTGATATAAACGCTCGGCTGTTTTCATGCATAAAGCCCCACCCCACCCACCGGGCCGGGGCTTTTCATCCTTCATATACACAGGCGGCACTCACTGCGCTGGAACCAAGCCGGGGAACTACTGGAAACACCTCGTAGTCGACTTTTACTAAGGTGTATCAATTCAAGTCATCGCGCTCTTGCGTATAGTTCGCGGTGTACGAGATTCAAACCTCCCGGGCAGCCAACTGGACGGCGCCTGGCAAAAGGCTAAATGGACTTAGATGACCCTCTACGACTTAAAACCCGCTTTTCAGAACCTGCTGCGCCCGATCGTCAGCCGCTGCGCCGCCGCAGGCATCACCCCCAACCAGGTGACGGCCGCGGCTTGTATCGCATCGATCGCCTACGGATTAGTGCTCTTTTTTATCAACACCACCGCCCTCTGGTTGGGACTGCCGATCTTTCTGCTGCTGAGAATGATGCTGAACGCCATCGACGGCATGCTGGCCCGTGAGCACAACATGACCAGCCGCGCCGGCGTCGTCCTCAACGAGACCGGTGACCTGATCTCCGACGCGGCGCTCTATCTCGCCTTTATCGGTATCGCTGCGTTCAGCGACTTTTCAGTATATCTATTCGTACTGCTCGCCTGGCTCGGTGAGGTGGTCGCCATCCTCGGCTACAGCCTGTGCCAACAAAGAATCAATTCAGGCCCCCTGGGCAAAAGTGACCGCGCCTTGGCGATGTCCGCAATCGCCCTGCTGTTCGCCGTTGCGCCGGACCTGTTGGGCAGCATCGGCAGTTTCCTGTTTATCGCTCTGAATATCCTCGCAGCCCTCACCATCCTCAACCGCAGCCAGAAGGTGATTAAATTCCATGGATAAGGACAAACTTGCCGCCCCCCTTGAGGACAAGCTCGATCATTTTTATGCAGCAGACGGCACCAGGATCGTATTTCGCCACTGGCATCCTGAAACTTCCAACCAACGTATTCTGGTGCTGCTGCATCGCGGCCATGAACACTCCGCGCGCATGGCGGAAATGGCCGTTTTTTTCGTTCAGCAGGGTTACAGCGTTTATGCCTGGGACGCGCGTGGTAACGGCCTGTCTGAGGGTGAGCGCGATCATGCCGAGAGTTACGCCCAGTTGGCGCACGATCTCGATCTATTTATCCAGCGTATCGAAGAGGACAGCGGCATTAAGCGCGATCAATTCGTAGTGATCGCCAGCAGTGTGGGCGCCGTGATTGCCACGGCCTGGTTACATGACTACGCGCCGAAGATTCGCGGTATCATCCTCGCCACCCCGGCGTTCAAGATCCGCCTGTACATACCGTTTTCAGAACCCTTACTGGCACTGGCGCAGAAACTCAAACTCATGCCCCGGGTCAGCAGCTACGTAAAATCGCGTATGCTGACCCACGATCGCCAGCAACAGCAGATCTATAACGAAGACCCGCTGATCTCCACGTCGATCTCTACGCCCCTGCTGCTGGATACGCTTAAAACCGGCCGCCGACTGGTAGATGACGCCGGCGCCATCACCACCCCGCTGTTGCTGCTCTCTGCCGGCAAGGACTGGGTAGTGCACCGCTCACCCCAGCGCAGGTTCTACGAGCAACTGAGTTCAGAACACAAGGAGTGGCATTACAACTCCAGCGCCCACCACGCACTGTTTATCGAAGACGACCGCAACGCGACCTACCAGCGCTGCCTGACATTTGTCGAATCGGTATTTGAGCGTGAGCACCAGGTGCCCGACCTGTGCAACGCCGATCAACACGGTTACAGCCGCGACCGCTTCGATGCCTTGGCCCTGCCCTGCTACAACCCGAGCTATCCGCTATCACGCTGGGCTATAAAACAGTTTGGTGGTATCAGTCAGGGGATAAAAATCGGCCGGGAGCTGGGCTTCGATTCCGGCGCCTCACTGGAATATGTCTACAACAACACCGCCACAGGCAAGACTCCCATCGGCCGCTTGATCGACCGGATCTACCTGGATTCACCGGGTTGGCAGGGCATCCGGCAGCGCAAGGTGCTGCTGAAGCAGCAGATCAACCAGTGTATCGATTCACTCAAAGCAGGGCGGGAGAACGAGGACTCATCACCCATACGCATCGTCGATATCGCCGCCGGCAACGGCCAGTACCTGTTCGAGCTGGCCGCCCAACATGGGGATTTGGAACTGGAGCTTCGTGATCTGAAGGGCAATAACATCGACATCATGTCCGGCGTGATAGCCGAGCGCTGTCTTAGCGATCGTGCGCAGGCTGTCCAGGCCGATGCCTTTGCGGCCGAGAGTTACGCTGAAGAAAAACCTTACCAGATAGCCGTGTCATCCGGCGTATTTGAGCTGTTCAACACCAATGCCTTCATCACCCAGGCGATCAAAGGCATCCATCGTCAGCTTAGCGATCAGGGGTTCTACGTATACACCAACCAGCCCTGGCACTCGCAGCAGAAACTGATAGCAAAAACCCTGAACGATCATCAAGGCAAGCTTTGGTCCATGCGCTGCCGCACTCAGGCGGAAATGGATGCGCTGGTTGAAGCCGAGGGGTTTAAAAAGATAGGCATGCTGGTGGATAACACCGGTATGTTTACCGTATCGATCGCACGGAAAGACTAGCTCAGAACGAGGGTTTGTAGGAGGTACGTCCCCGTGCCGACTGGGTTGGCACGGGCGTAAATCAAAACCATCGAGGCCCTCGCGCCGACAAAACCGGGTTAAACTTCGGTCTTTGGCGGCTCTACACCGAGACGCTGCGCCGCGATCACGGCCTGGGTACGACTATGAACACCGAGCTTGCGCAGGATAGCGGTCACATGGGCCTTGATGGTGGCTTCGGAAACGCTGAGTTCGTAGGCGATCTGTTTGTTCAACAGGCCTTCGGTCAGCATGGTCAGTACGCGGAACTGCTGAGGCGTCAGTGACGCCAGCGCTGCGGCAAACTTCTGGTCCTCTTCGGTGACCAGATCATCGAGGGTTTCGGAGATCTCCTGCGGCAGCCACTCCTCCCCCTGGAGCACAGCGGTAATCGCTTCGGAGATCACTTCCAGCGGTGCTGATTTGGGGATAAAACCTGAAGCTCCGTAATCGATCGCCCGCTTCATCACATGGGGCTCTTCGCTGCCGGAGACCACCACGACGGGAATTCCTGGATGCTGACCGCGCATAAAGACCAGGCCGGAAAATCCCTGGGCGCCCGGCATATGGATATCGAGCAGAACCAGATCGGCATCGCCATGGGCTTCTGCGGTTTCCTGCACGGCGGCCAGAGTATCCGCTTCCAGGATGGTGACTCCCGGCACTGCCTGCATCACCGCCTGTTTCAACGCCGCACGAAACAGCGGATGGTCGTCAGCAATGATGATTTTCTGGGCCAGCTCCATACCTCGTTCCCCCTCGCTTTCGATCCTTCTACGGGATCTTGCCTGATTCCGGAATTTATACGCTGAGGATCATATCAGGTATCAACGAAAAACGCCCTGTAGACAGTGTGCCTACAGGGCGTTTTTTATCTGCAAAACTGTGGGCGACTAACGCCTATCAGCCTTTACGGTTCATGCGGTGTTCGATGAGGTCATCGACAACGCTCGGATCCGCCAGAGTAGAGGTATCGCCCAGTGCGCTGTAATCGTCCTCAGCAATCTTACGCAGGATACGACGCATGATCTTACCGGAACGGGTTTTCGGCATCCCCGGTGCGAACTGAATCAGGTCCGGAGAGGCGATCGGGCCGATCTCTGAACGTACCCAGTTGCGCAGCTCTTTCATCAGCTCGTCGGTGGGCTCGAAACCTGACTGCAGCGTGACATAGACGTAGATCCCCTGACCTTTAAGGTCATGCGGATAGCCGACCACGGCCGCTTCCGCCACCGCTTCGTGCGCCACCAGCGCAGATTCGACCTCGGCGGTACCCATGCGGTGACCGGACACGTTGATTACGTCATCGACGCGGCCGGTGATCCAGTAGTAACCATCAGCATCGCGACGGGCACCATCACCGGTGGTGTAGTAACCCTTGAAGCTTGAGAAGTAGGTGTTGGTGAAGCGCTCGTGATCACCCCAGATGGAGCGGCTCTGGCCCGGCCAGGAGTCCTTGATCACCAGGTTACCCTCTGCGGCACCTTCAATCTCGTTGCCTTCGTTGTCCACCAGCGCCGGCTGCACACCGAAGAACGGCATGGACGCGGAGCCCGGCTTGGCTGCGGTAGCGCCCGGCAGCGGCACGATCATGATGCCGCCGGTTTCGGTCTGCCACCAGGTGTCAACGATCGGGCACTTGCCTTTACCAATCACGCGGTTGTACCACTCCCAGGCTTCCGGGTTGATCGGCTCACCGACCGAGCCCAGCAGCTTCAGGGTAGACAGATCGGAATCGCCCAGTACATCTTCACCCTGCTGCATCAGTGCGCGGATCGCGGTCGGTGCGGTGTAGAACTGGTTAACCTTGTGCTTCTCGATAACACGGCCAAAACGGCTGTTATCCGGGTAGCTCGGCACACCTTCAAACATCAGGGTGGTCGCGCCGTTGGCCAGCGGGCCGTAAACGATATAGCTGTGACCGGTCACCCAACCCACGTCGGCAGTACACCAGTAGATATCGCCATCGTGGTAATCGAATACATATTCATGGCTCATGGAAGCGTAAACCATGTAGCCACCGGTGGTGTGCTTGAGGCCTTTAGGCGCACCGGTTGAACCGGAGGTGTAAAGGATGAACAGCGGCGCTTCCGCTTCCATCTCTACCGCCGGGCAGTCTGTGGACGCAGCCGCTACGGCTTCTTCGTACCAGACATCACGGCTGTCATCCCACTCGGTTTCCTTGTCGACGCGCTTAACAACCACGACTGTCTCGCAGCTCTTCTTCGCACCTTCGTGGGTCAGCGCCTTATCAACGTTGGCCTTCAATGGAACGGCCTTACCGCCGCGCAGAGAATAGTTGGAGGTCACCACCAGCTTGGAGCCTGCGCCCTCAATACGCGCCGCCAGTGCTTCCGGAGAGAAGCCACCGAAGACGATGGAGTGAACCGCACCGATACGGGCACAGGCCAGCATGGCCACGGCCGCTTCCGGGATCATCGGCAGATAAAGCGTAACCACGTCGCCCTTTTCAACGCCCTGCGCCTTCAGCACATTGGCGAAGCGGCAGACGCGTTCATGCAGGTCGCGGTAGGTGATTTTCTGATCTTCGCTGGGATCGTCGCCTTCCCAGATAATAGCAACCTGATCGCCACGGGTTTCCAGGTGACGGTCGAGACAGTTGTAGGAGGCGTTCAACGTACCATCTTCAAACCAGTTGATGGAGACATTGTGCGGATCGAAGGTGGTGTTTTTGACCTTGGTGTACGGCTTGAACCAGTCCAGTCGCTTGCCGTGCTCGCCCCAGAAGGCTTCCGGATCATTGACCGACTGCTCATACATTGCCGCGTATTTTTCAGCATCGACATGTGCGTTGGCCGCGAACGCTGGATCTACAGAGTAGATTTTCTCTTCACTCATGGTTTTGCCCCTAGCCTTGGTATTTTGTTTTTATACAGATCTTGCTCTGGCCTGGTGTAATTATGAAGTTGTATGCGGCCAGAGTTGAGTGTTCATAATCTGCATAGAGTTATACTTGAGTGGTGCTAAGCCCCTGAATTAGACATTGGTCTATCGATTCTTAGACTAAAGAACTTGGTAATTGCAAGTACGTAAGCACTTACAAACAGGGGTATAGCGCTCAAGCCTGACTATGAACAATATTTATGGCAAAACCGTTTAGAACTCGATCCCCTCTTCCCGCATTCGCGCCAGCTTGTACCTCAGGGTGCGCGGACTGATCCCCAGCTTCTCCGATGCATCCTTGCGACTACCGCCACAGGCGTTGAGCGCATCGATGATCAACTGATACTCCCGCTGACGCAGGTCCTGGCCGAGTACACCGGCCTGTTCATCAGTTTCAGCGGCCACGACCGGTGCCGCCGACACAGGCGCCACCGCAGCACCCGCCAAAGGAATCGCACCGCCGGCAAGATGCAGATCAGCGCCATCGATCAGGCTGGCTGGCTGCAGGATAAGGGCCCGTTGAATCGCGTTATCGAGTTCCCTCACATTACCGGGCCAGTCGTGCTCGCGTAGCAACGCTTCCGCCGCTGGCGTGAGTTGCACACGACCACGTTTCATCTTGCTGCTGTGGCGGGCAAGAATCCGCCGTGCCAAAGGGACGATATCCTCACGGCGCTCACGCAGCGGCTGCCACTGCAACGGAAATACGTTCAAACGGTAGTAGAGATCCTCGCGGAAACGGCCTTCAGACACATACTCTTCGAGCTTGCGGTTACTGGTTGCCAGCACGCGCACATCCAGTTGGATTGTCTTGCGCCCGCCGATCCGCTCCACCTCCTGTTCCTGCAGCACGCGCAGCAGCTTCGCCTGCAGACCGAGGTCCATTTCACTGATCTCATCCAGCAGCAGCGTACCGCCGTTGGCCTGCTCGAACTTACCCGGAGCACTGGTATAGGCACCGGTAAAGGCGCCCTTTTCGTGACCGAAGAGCGTGGCCTCAAGCATGTTTTCCGGGATCGCCGCACAGTTGATCGCCACGAAGGGCGCTGTGCTACGCGGGGAGTGATCGTGAATATAGCGCGCCAGCACCTCTTTACCGGTGCCGGATTCACCGGTGACCAGCACAGTGGAATCGGTCTGCGCGACCCGCTGGGCAAGCTGCAGCAGTTGCTGACTGCCAGCGGACTCTGCCACCGGCGCTTCGCGCTCGCTACCCTTGGTATTACCGCTGTTACCACCAATAGCGGCGTGATTGCGGATCAGTTCGATCAGCTGTTCCGGCTCGAACGGTTTCATCAGGTAATCCACGGCGCCGTTACGAATCGCGTCCACCGCCTTTTCCACCTGACCATAGGCGGTAATCAGCGCCACCGGCGTCGCCGGGTAGTGCTTGCGCACCTGCGCCAGCAGCTGATGGCCATCGATCCCCGGCATGTTCACATCGGACACCACCATCTCAACCGGCTGCTTCTTCAGCAGCTCCAGCGCTTCCTCACCACTGCCTACAGTCAGATGCTCGATATCGGCCAGCTCCAGCGTGTCCGCCAGCGCTTCGCGCAGTTCCAGATCATCTTCGACGATGAGTACACTAGGGGTCATAAATCCTTTCCGCTCTGTTCAACCACTGAATCGTCAGCGGCCGTTTCCATTAGGGGTAGTAAAAAGGTAGCGCAGGTGCCAGTTCCCGGCTTGGATAGAATCTGAAATTCACCGTGATGGGCACGGGCGATCACCTGGGCCACAGCAAGGCCCAGCCCGGTGCCATGAGACTTGGTGGTGTAAAACGGCTCCATCGCCCGACGCACCTGCTCCGGGCTCATCCCCGGCCCGGTATCGATTACATCCAGGCGCAATTTTTCATTTTCCTGCGCCAGGCGAATCGTCAGTTCAGCCCCCTCACCACAGGCCTGGAGAGCATTGTTGACCAGGTTCATGACGGCCCCCAGCAGCGCTTCCAGGTTGCATTGGATCACCGCATCAGGCGCCTGATTAACCAGGTGACAGTCCGCATCCGCGCCGGCCAGAGGCGTATCCAGCAGATCATCGATACGCAGCTCCAGCTCTCGCCCGGTGACCCGGTTTTCAAGCTTGGTTTCTCCGCGGGCAAAGATCAGCATATCGCGCACCTGCTGCTCCAGGTGAGTCAAGCGTGACTTCACCTTGCCGGCAAAGCGGATCCTCTTGTCATCATCCAGCTGGGGCGCGCCGAGATGGCTGGCGTACAACAGCGCTGCAGAGAGCGGCGTGCGCACCTGATGCGCCAGTGAGGCCATCATCCGGCCCATTTCCGACAGGCGCTGGTAGTGGTGCAGCTTGTTCTGCAATAGACGTGTATCGGTCTGATCGGAGAGGAACACAAGCTGCCCCGGCTCCCCTTCCAACGCTCTCGTGGCGAGACTGACCCGTTTGCCGTTTTTCAGCGAAACTTCGTGACCATCATCGGGGCGAGGCGCAAAACAGGCGTTGATCACATCCACCCAGCGCTGGCCGCTGAGCTCGGTGCCCAGCAGCTCCCGCGCGGCGGGGTTGCTCTCGGTAATCAGACCCCGGTTATCGATCACCAGCACTCCGCTGGGCATCTGGTCGATCAGACGCCGCAGCCGCGCCAGAGCCTGACGCTCCTCTTTAAGACGGGCTACCTCTGCTTCCAGCTCAGCAATCCGCTGTTTGTCACTCATTGCATAGAACTCATTCTGCGGCGCTCACTGCTCGGGGCTTACTTATCGGATACTGAATATCTGGAGCGTAAGTACCTGGGACCTATTAGTTGGCACTTATTGTCGGGAGATACCATATTTGCGCATTTTCTCCACCAACGTAGTACGGCGAATACCCAGCTCGTCGGCGGCACGGGCTACCACATTGGCACAGCGCTCCAATGCCTGATTGATCAGCGAGCGTTCCAGTTTTTCCAGAAACAGCTTCAGCTCTATGCCTTGCGGTGGCAACTGGACATCACCGGAAATCGGCAGAGGCGGTGTCGATACTGGAGGCGCTTCGACCAGAAGCAACTGCTCAGCATCTGCCTCATAGCGGCCGGGGTCAGGTTCATCGATATGGCGGAATTTTGGCGGTAGCTCAGAGACGCCGACGATGCCGTCGGGATAGATAATGGCCAGTCGCTCAAGCAGGTTGGCCAGCTCTCGCACATTGCCCTGCCAGGCATGTTTTTGCAGCGACTCGAGTGCCGAAGGATGAAAGCGAAAACTGCCGATCCCCTCGTTTTTGAGACGCTCGATCAGCCCATTGACCAACAACGGCAGATCATCGAGTCGATCACGCAATGCGGGCATCTCGATGGGGAACACATTCAGGCGGTAATAGAGATCCTCACGGAACTCACCCGCCTCGATCATCGTTTCGAGATCCTTATGGGTGGCGGCGATGATACGCACGTCCGCTTCCAGCGTTTTGGTGCCACCGACACGCTCAAACTGACGCTCCTGAATCACGCGAAGCAGCTTCACCTGCATCGGCAGCGGCATATCGCCAATTTCGTCCAGGAACAGCGTACCGCCCTGAGCCAGTTCAAACCGCCCTGCCCGGCTGGAGATCGCGCCGGTAAAAGCGCCCTTCTCATGGCCAAAGAGTTCACTTTCCAGCAGCTCGGCAGGAATCGCGCCGCAGTTCACCGGCACAAACGGACCCTCTGCCCGGGAAGACTGCTCATGCAGACAGCGGGCTACCACCTCTTTACCTGTGCCAGATTCACCGGTGATCAAGACACTGATATCGCGCGGCGCCACCTGGGCGATCAGCCGCTTAACCTCAAGAATCGAAGGGCTCTGCCCCATTAGGGACGAAAGCTCAGGATGAGACGGTGAGTGCTGCTGCGTGGAAAACACATAGCAATGATGCAGCAGATCAAGCATGACCGCGTAGCTGTAGGGCTCCTGCAGATGCCCGACCCCGCCAGCATTTTCAAAGTCAGATTCGGACAGCTCCGGCCAGTCGCACACCAGCACCTTGGGCAGGATTCGCCCCTGGTCATTAAGATCGGCAATCAGCTTGTTGAGGGAGATCGGCAGGCTGCTTTCGCCCAGAAACACCACCGAGGTAGTCGACAGATCAAAGGACTTGCCCTGCTGCAGCCAGGTCACGAAGTCAAAAACATGACACTGGAGTTCAAGGAACTCGCAGATCCCCTGCAGATGAGCACGCCGCTCCAGGGCATCATCAATGATCAGAACATTAGATCCGCTGAGTTGCATCGGTCGATCCGGGTTGCGTCAGTATTCTGACAAGTTACTCGACCTCAGGGGATTGTCAAGGAATTGACAGATTAAAGCGGGCGCCCTTGTAGAAGCAGCGCCCCGTCGCGATCATACAATGCGTTTAAATCAATCGCTGCTGGTCGCAATCAAGCTGGCAGGGTCAAAGCTGTGAGCAGAGCCACTGGCCTGGCTACCCGGCAGCGCGCTGTTAAAGATATGTGGCTTGATCTTGCCGACCACATGCATTTCACAGGGCTTGCAGTCGAACTTCAGGGTCAGCACCTCATCGCCATGCACCAGCTGCATATCGCTCACCTTGGTTCTTACGCCGGTCACACCCTTGGCCTGTTTCGGGCAGAGGTTGAACGAAAAGCGCAGGCAGTGCTTGGTGATCATCACCGGTACGTCGCCGGTTTCCTGGTGGGCCTCAAACGCCGCTTCGATCAGCTGTACGCCGAAGCGCTTATAAAAGGCGCGGGCCTTTTCGTTATAGACGTTATCGAGGAACGACAGCTGGGTATCCGGGTACACCGGAGCCGGGTCGCTCACCGCCTTACGGAAGCCGCGCGGGTGGATCTTCAGTCGCGCCTCTGAAAGCTGCTCGATCATATCTCGGCGCAGAGCTTTCAGTTGCGAGCCTGGAATAAACCGGGCGTCCCCGCTAATGCTGCTCTCTTCAGCGTGGTAGATGGTATTACCCAACTTGGCGAAGCTGTCATGCAGTTGCTGCTGTGCCTTTTCGACGTTTTTGGCGGCTTCAAACGGCCCGGCCAGCTCAGCGCTAATCTCAACGCCCTCTTCGCTGACGAGCCTTGCGCTGAGCCTGTCTTCGCTGGAGTCCAACTGCCAGTTCACCAGCACCTTACGCTCGGCAGAGGTCTTGGTCAGTGCCTGCTGCCAGTCATGATCCAGGTTGCGGTTCAGTTTCAGCGGCGGGCGAACCTTGGCCAGCTCCTGCGGCATCTCATTGGGCACCACCCGGTACTGCCAGAAATGAACGCCGTCATCCTCACCGGACGGAAAGTCACACAAGGGGTAGACGTTATTTACCCGGAAACCCACTACCTCACGCTTCACCAGCACGTTGAGACCATCGCCGTTATTAAGCTGGGTCGTGGTCTGAACGGTCAGATCCTTTTTGCCGACACCGATCAGTTCGCCGACTGGCAACCCCACAAACTTGGGTGAATCGAAGGCGCCGATATCGATCTTGCGCTCGGAGACGAAATAATCAGTGCTGCCGCGATGGAAGGTCTGGTCCGGATCCGGCTGGAAAAAGTGCTCGGTTATACCGCTCGACGCCCGTTCGAGATCGGGGCGCTCCGCCAGGATCTCATCCAGCAGTTTGCGATAATGAGCAGTGATATTTTTGACGTAGCTGACATCCTTATAGCGGCCTTCGATCTTGAAGGAACGTACGCCGGCATCAACCAAGGCACGCAGGTTGTCGCTCTGGTTGTTGTCCTTCATCGACAGCAGGTGCTTGTCATAGGCCACCACCTGCCCCTTGTCGTCTTTCAGCGTATAGGGCAAGCGGCAGGCCTGGGAGCAGTCCCCACGGTTGGCACTGCGGCCGGTCTGGGCGTGGGAGATATTGCACTGCCCCGAGAAGGCCACGCACAGAGCCCCGTGGATAAAGAACTCAACGGCCGCATCAACGCTGTCGCTGATATCACGGATCTGCTGCAGGTTCAGCTCACGGGCGAGCACGATCTGCGAGAAGCCAACCTGCGACAGAAACTCCGCCTTTTCCTGACGGCGGATATCACACTGGGTGCTGGCGTGGATCTCAATCGGCGGGATATCCATCTCCATGATGCCCATATCCTGCACGATCAACGCATCCACACCGATGTTATACAGCTGATGGATTAACGCCCGCGCCGGCTCCAGCTCATCTTCATGCAGGATGGTATTTAAGGTCACGAACACCCGCGCGTGATACTGATGGGCAAACTCCACCAGCCCGGCGATATCCTCAACAGAGTTAGCAGCGTTATGGCGGGCACCAAAACCCGGACCACCGATATAAACGGCGTCAGCACCGTGAAGAATCGCTTCCCTCGCGATACCGGCATCGCGGGCGGGGCTAAGGAGTTCGAGCTGGTTTTTCTTGAGCATGGGTCCACCGGCAGCCAAGGGTGTGGCCGCATCTTTGTTGAGGTATCAGGATGTGGGCAATTTTAGCTGGATTTGCGGTGAAACCCTAACCCGGTGTTTGAGGAGCCGCACATCCGGCCGCGTCCCCATAAACGAAAGCCGGCTCACAAGGAGCCGGCTTGGGATATCGCAGCAGCCAGAACGTTTTACTTTACGGAGGTCTTGTTGTGCTCTTCCGCCGGGATGGCAGCCCAGCCCTGAAAGACCTCAGATAGAAGACCTGCGACTTCAGTGACTTTCTCCGCACTGTTTTCGCGATTTGCCTGCATCAACGTAGTGACCATGTAGTCGTAAAGTGTATCCAGGTTAGCGGCAACTTCTCCGCCATTCTCAAAGTCCAGCGAGCCTTTCAGGTTTACGATAATAGAGGAAGCCTTGTTGATCTGCTTAACTCGCAGCTCAACATCCTTACGCTCAATTGCACCGTTCGCCTTGGCAAGTGCTTCCAGCGCGCCCTTGAACAGCATACTGATCAATTCATGAGGGCTGGCAGAGTTAGCAGCAGTATTCAGATCGATGCTCTTGTATTGAGCCAGGGGGCTTGTATTCATTTTCACTCTACCTTGTTGACCGGTACCTACGCACCGGATTATCAATTCTGTGCGGTAAAGGGCAGTCGGTCCAGAAGCCCTTCCAGCGAATCACCGGTATCATTCAGGCTGCTGACAATCTGCTCCATCGCGAGAAACTGCGCACTCAAACGGGCTTCATACCTTTCCATTCGGCGATCGAGTTCATCCCTGTCCTCTTCCAGCCCATCCAGCTGGTTACTCATATTCTCTTCACGCAGAGCGATAACACCCTCGTTTGACATGAAGCGACTGAGCAGGCTGTCCATGGTACCGGCCACGCCCCTCGAGAAGCTGATATCGAACGGCCCGGTTCCCGCAGCGCCCGGGGACACCGTCAGGTTTAAACCGTATGCATCGGAAGATAGCTCAGGCAGCAGAACATTGCCGGATCCAAACGCGGCCACACCATTTATCGTGCCCTTTACGTCTTGCCCATTTTCAGCGGTTATCGCAGAGGTCGCACCCAAGCCAATGCTGGCCATATCGGCCCCCTGAAGACTCAGAGTCACCTTGGAGTCCTGACCAAATTCCCTGGATTCAAAAGAGAACTGCCCGGTAGCCTCATCAAATCGAACATCCACTGCTGCGTTGACGCCTTTGATATTGTCGTCACCGTTGATCTGCGACTGCAGATCGCTACGCAGCTCTTCAGCGTTCGCATAAGTGCCACTGAGCTGGATGATACTGGATATAGTCCCGTTAACGTTGACGCGGAAGCTGTAATCACCGGCGCTGGCATCAATCGGGCCTCCGCCGAACAAGGTCGCTGCATCGAACGCTTCGCCTGTCAGATAACCTTTGGCCGCGTCCTGAGTCACTTCCACTTCGTACTTGCCGGGCTGGGTTGCACCGATACGCGTTCCCATCCCCACTTCAACATAGCCGTTTTCTGATGACGTTTTACGTGCAAACAGATCGGCGACCTCGTCAAAATTATTGCTGATGGCAGAGCTGAACTCACTTTCCTCAATGGAAAGCGTGCCATCTCTTTCAGTACGAATACCCAGGTTGGTCAAGGCGGTGAAACCAGACTCAAGTCCCGCAACTTCAGACGTAAGGGAGCTTCGTAACTGACGCACCAGCGACTTGGCTGAGCTGTCTGAAGCCAAATCGCCACGCACCAACACGTTCTCTTCATCACGACTGTAGCCGGTCAGGTTTTCGGCCACTTCCTGAAATGCGTTATAGGCATCGACGAAATCCCGGATCGCCTGTTCAGCCACCGAAGAATCTGCCTCTACCGAGAAATTAATCTTCTCGCCAACAGATGCCTTGTTCACCGTGAAATTGAAGCCCTCGATAACATCAGTCATCTTGTTGCTTTCGCGACGGATCTCAAGGCCGTTCACCTTCAGCACTGCATCACTGGCCTGCTGGGTTTCGGTGACGCTGGCGGACTGGCCACTCTGATTGAAATTGAAACCCTGCAGCAGCGCCGGCGCAGACCCCGTTCCATCATCATTACCGGTGACAGACAGCGCGTTGGCTTCTCCTGAAGGAGAACTCAGCATCAGCTGATACTGATCACCCACACGCATAACGCTGGCCTGAATACCTGAATCCGTGCCGTTGATCTTATCTGCAATATCCTCAAGAGAATCGGACTCCTGGATCTCGATACTCAGCGCGGGCTTATCTGCATTGGCTGCGAAGCTATCAGGATCTGTACCCGCATATGTCCAGGTGCCAAACTGAATATCCAGCGTACCGCTGCCACCGAGCGCGGCATTTGCATCGCTATTGCTACCCATGACCAAAGTCTGGGCACTGGCAACGTCAAGGACTTCGATCTGGTAACTGCCGGTCTGAGCCCCGGGATCGAGCGAGTCTGGAGTAATCAGATCGGTTTCTGGAAACGCCACCGAGCGGGCCGAAAAAGTATTAGGGTTGGCCAGCGGTGAAAGCATGCTCTGAAAATCGGACAGTGCACTTTTCAGCGTTCCATAAGCGGAAATCTGGGCACTGAGTTCTTCCGACTTTCTATCGATCCTTTGTTCCTGCGGGGCTCGTTCGGCTTCTACCAATGAGGTAACGAGGTTAACGGTATCGATACCGGACCCTCCCCCAAGGGAAGAAATAATGTTATTCGCCATAACGAACCTCCTTCAACGCTTCGCCTTTCAATCAGGCGCGTTCATCAAATATCAAGCCAACCATGCCCTCTAGAAACTCAGAGAACTTGAGCTGCTCTTCCGTGGGAATCTGACGTACTACTTCATCCGTGGTCATATCGATCACTTTGACAACCATTTCGCTCGTGGAATCATCCACAGCAAAACGCAGCGATCGATTAGTATTATCCATCAATTGATTCATCTTCTCGACAGCAGCCTGCAGATCCTCTGCTGTGGGACCAGGCTGCTCAGCAGCTCCGCCTTGCTGAACCGCCTCGGTGGACGCATTCAGGGTACGCACGGGAACACTGGCATTGCTGGCTATATCCGCACTTTCAGGCAACTGACGGGAAGACACACTCGATTGCGGTAAGAGCTGAGTGTTGTTGCTGTTTAGGCCGGAGGCATCGATGGTCATAACGCTTACCTCTTAGGTTAGAAAGGCCGCCCTCCACTGGAGGGCGGCCTCTATTACATCAAGAGTACACTACCCTGATGCTTACTGAAGCAGTGACAGTACCTGCTGCGGCTGGGCGTTAGCCTGGGCCAGCATTGCGGTACCAGCCTGCTGCAGCACCTGCGCACGGGACAGGTTAGCCGACTCTTTCGCGAAGTCTGCATCTTCGATTCGAGAACGTGCAGCTGCCTGGTTCTCAGAGATGTTAGACAGGTTAGTCATGGTGGAATCCAGACGGTTGCTCACCGCACCCAGATCACCACGGATGGAGCTGACCTGTTCCAGGGCTTCATCAAGAATGTCGATCGCTTTCTGAGCACCGGCGACGGTAGAGATATCGATATCTGCTACGGAGTTGCCGACGGAGTCTGCGTCATTGGTTTCCAGAAGACCGGTGGTAGCAGTTGATGCTGTACCATCTTCACGGAAGGAGATAGACATCTCGCTGCCGTCAACTGTTTTCAAACTCAGCACGCCACTACCATCTGAAGTAGCAACGACACCGGTTTCTGCACTTTTCTCGTTGATTGCATCCGCCAGGTTATCACCCTGTCCGCCGACGGCTGCACCAGCATCAACTTCGCCAATCTCAACACCATTGATAACCAAGTCACCCTCAGTAATCGCTCCAGTAGCCGTGATGGTGAAGCCGGTGATCTCGCCACCGTCACGAGTCTGAACACCTGCAGCGGTCAGCATGGCAGTAGTTACGGTACCAGTGGTACCGATATCTACACTGTCCACGTTGCTGTCTGTGATGGTGAAGGAAAGCTGCGCATTCTGGGTAACATCACCACTCCCATCGGTCAGGCCAGCTGCTACCCCACCAGTACCGTCAGTCACAGTAATCGTAGCACCGGTCTCGCTGGCCAGCTGCAGTTTACCATCCTCGTCCAGAGAGGCGCTGATCATGCCTTCACCCTGTTCGTTGATCTTGGCAACCAGCTCTTCCATGCTGCCAGTATCGGTAATCTGCAGCTGATTGGATTCAGCTCCCGGGCCGATCAGGTTAATTTCAAGCACAGCGGTACCGCGGATTACACCGGTACCTTCATCAGCAGCGGTCATCTCAGTGAACGCGGAAACTTCGACACCTGAAATGTTGGAGTTGATTGTATCCAGCGCTTCCTGCAGGTTTGCGGAATCGGACAGATCACCGACGCTCTGGTTATTGATTGTCAGAGTGTTAGTGCTGTTGAAAGCGACCAGCGCAGTAACCAGCGCAGAGCCTGCTTCAGTGCCGACAACATCACCGGCCGCAGTGCCGCCAAGGCCTTCAGCATCAAGTTTGCCGATGGTGGTAGAGATAGTCTGGTTCGCTTCCGAACCAACCTGCAAAATCAGGTCACCCATGGAACCGTCAAGCAGGTTCTGGCCGTTAAAACTTGTAGTCTCAGCGATACGGGTCAGTTCTTCCTGAAGCTGAACAACCTCAGCGTTCAGGGTCGCACGGTTACCGGAATCGTAAGTACCGTTCGCAGACTGGATAGAGAGCTCACGCATACGCTGCAGGATATTGGTAGTCTCATCCAGCGCGCCTTCCGCGGTCTGGATAAGCGCCTGACCATCGTTAGCATTTCGAACAGCCTGGTCGAGACCACGAATCTGAGAGGTCATACGGTTTGCGATAGCCAAGCCAGCAGCATCATCCGCTGCAGAGTTGATGCGCTTACCGCTGGTCAGACGTTCCATGGAAGTATTGAGGTCGTTCTGACTCTTGGTCAGCTGGTTTTGCGCGTTGAGCGACATGATATTGGAGTTGATTACCATAGCCATGAGAGTTTCTCCTCAAAAGTTCGGCTAGTCTGAGCGGCGTTAGCACTCGTTCTGTAGGTTCAAAGCAATTACTGCCTGTGAATTCTGTTATCGGCGCCCAGTCCACAGACTTTAAATTTTTTTTGTCGCTTTTTTAAACCAACTGAACGGCCTCTGCAGCGGCCGCCTTATCTGGTACTTGGAAGTGAGATTGTCTAGGATGGCTTCAAACCGGCTACAAGGTCCCGCACCCCATGTCAAACAAGCGAAAGTACCCCGCCACCTCTTCCAGAACAAATTCCGATAGTAAAATTATCCAGTCCTGGTTGACTCTGGCGCTGCAAGCGATGAATAGCGCCGACTGGTACCAGGTAGAAGAACTTCTGCAGAAGATCCTTGATATATCGCCGAAGCACGCTCGTGCACTGCAGCTCATGGGACAGGCCCAAATTAACGCTGGTGCTTACATAGAAGGACTCAACACGCTCGAAAGAGCTGTTTCCGTCGACCCTGGAAATGCCCAGAATCAATACCTCCGCTCGTTCGCTCTGGAACGCCTGCGCCGATTAGCCGAGGCTCTAGAAGCGATCGATCAGGCTTTAGCAAAGGTATCTGATAACGAGATCTACCTGGCACATAAAGCGATGGTATTGCAGGGGCTAAATCGAGAGGCGCAAGCACTGGATGTGCTCAACGGTCTACTTGAGCAACACCCTCATAACGCCCGCTACTGGAACAACGCTTCCAACCTGCACAACATCTTGGGTCAGCCCGAAAAAGCTCGGGAATGCTTGCAAAAAGCTGCCGAACTAGCCCCCCAAAATGCCTATATTTTTAGCAATCTGATCACTAACCGCCACTACAACCCCCAAGAGACCCAAGCATCGATTTACGAGGCATGCCTGGAGTGGGACAAGCTCTTTCCACCAGCGCCGAGCAACACCCAGACAGACCCCGTCCCCTCACGAGTTTTAAGGCTCGGCATGATATCCGAGGGGTTTCAGTTCCATCCTGTCGGCCAGATGATTATTGCCGCACTCGAGCGATTGCCCGGCTATGCCTATGAGTTTTACGCATATAGCATGTTCTCTGGCGAGGATGCGATTACCCGACGATTTAAAAAGATATGCAATTATCGCTTGGTCAATCATATAACTGACGATGCATTGGCCGATCAAATTCGCGCGGACCAGATCGATATACTGATTGATATGGCAGGTCATCACAGCGGTTCACGCATGCTTACCCTGACACAAAAGCCCGCACCGATTCAGATCAAATGGGTCGGCGGGCTGATCAATACCAGCGGCTCAGAAATTCTGGATTACCTATTGAGCGACCGCTATGAAACGCCCGAGGGCACGGATTCAATGTACACAGAAAAGCTGGTACGCCTGCCCGGTGACTATATCTGTTATGAACCTCCCTCCTATCTCCCTGAAGAGAGCAGCCTGCCAGCTAAGCAAAACGGTTACATCACGTTCGGCTCTTTCAATAACGGTATGAAGGTTAACGCTGAACTGATCGAGCAATGGGCGGGTATTCTAGGCGCAGTACCCAACTCACGATTATTCCTGAAAAGTAAAAGTTACGGTGCTCCTGAGTTCTGCGAGAAGATTCTGACGCAATTCGAAGAGCAGGGCATCGTGCGCGAGCGAGTAATTCTAGAAGGCGTCTCCCCTCACCCGGACCTACTCAAGTGCTACCACCGCGTCGATATTGCACTGGACACCTGGCCGTACTCTGGAGGCTTAACAACCTGTGAGGCGTTTATAATGGGTGTTCCAGTGGTCACTATGCCCGGCCCCACGTTCGCGGGTCGCCACTCGACTACACACCTCATTAACGCAGGGATGCCAGAACTTGTAACTCATAGCTGGGAAGAGTACCGCGATCGCGCCATTGAGCTTGCCTCAGACGTCGACAGTCTCGCCGTGATTCGTACTCATCTTCGAGAAGTTCTGCAGAAATCGCCCGTCTGTGATGCAGCCTCCTTTGCAGGCCACCTCAACAACGCGCTACGTGCGATTTGGCAGCGTCATTGCGAAAGCAAGACACCAGCCGCGCTTAACTTTAACGAGAACGGTGAAGTGCTCTTTCAAGGTGAGTCAGAGCCAGTGATACTCCAACACCCGGAGCCTCCTCCCGAAGATGAGGCAAGAACCTATCGTTGGGAATTCGAAGGCAAGGTCATCGCCATTGACCACGGTGCACAGCTATTTGGTGTACCCGTGATTAAACAGATGCTGGAGCAGGGCACACTTGAGCTAATCGCCTTTGATCCCGCAAGCAACAAGTTAAAGCACCCTCTAAGGCAGGCGCAGGGAGTACATTACTACCCCAATATTTTGCTGGGCTCAGGCAGCCCAGCAACACTCTATGCCTGCCAGGATGCAAAACTAAGTGGAACTCTGAAACCGAAAGGTGACGCTCACTTTACCGAGAAACTAAAGAACTCGTTAACAACCTTGGCAGAGTTACCGATCAATACCCTGGAGCTCGATAAAGTCAGTGAGCTACCGGCAATCGACTGGCTGATACTCGACAACCTGAACAATAGCGTTGAGGTACTGGAACATGGCTCTGAAGCATTGAAGGACACCCTGCTGATTCAGACTGACATCGTGTTTCAGGCAACTCATGATCGCCAGCCCAATTTGGCTGAAGTATCACATTGGGCAGCAAGACACGGTTTCCGGTTCTACTGCTTAAATCAGGAAGAGAGCCGCACACCGGTGCCACAGAACATTATTGGTGCTAACAACTACGCCGACGAGCTGGTTTCAGCGACCGCGCTCTTTATCCCCAGCCATGAGCGTATGGAGTCACTCTCCACGAACCAACGCAGAAAGCTCGCCTTCATTGCGGATACGGTATTTAGTCTGGAAGGGCTTGGCTACGAAGTGCTTGGCCGCAACTCCGACGAAGAGGCCGAAAAGTACATCCAGTATAAAGTCCGCCAAGAAGTTGCTAGTAAGCAGCCACATGTGCCAGCGTCTGGTGTTCGCCAAAAACCACGCCTTATGCCCACGCAGGCTCCAAGCCCAGAGCCAACCGACACGGGTGCAGAAACAACATCGACGTCGATAAAACGGCCTGATTTGACTCTACCCACAGAGGTCGCCAAATATCTTAAAAAAGTTTACTCAGATGCTACCTGCATCCTGGAGTACGGCAGTGGCGGCTCAACTGTCCTTGCCTCTGAGATGGAAAACAAGCAGGTTTTCACAGTCGAAAATGACCTGAACTGGGCAGCTAACATCGTTCAGTATCTTGAGCAGGCAGCGCCCCCCTCTCCCGCTATCATTCACACCGTAAACGTTGGAAAGACAGGCCCCTGGGCTTATCCAATTAACGATTCAAGCTGGCGTAACTTCCACAAATATCCCTTAAGCGTCTGGGATAGAGACGACTTTACTGAACCTGACGTCATTCTGATTGACGGCCGTTTCAGGGTTGCTTGCTTCGTGGCTGCCGTCATGAAAATAAGAAAACCAACCATCGTTCTGTTCGATGACTATGGTGACCGTCCGTACTATCACGTGGTAGAGCGGCTGGCAAAACCGGTCACAATGGTTGGCAGGATGGCCCACTTCGAACTAACACCCGGCAATTTCCCTCCAGAAGAACTGACCTGGATGATTGCGAGCTTTAATCAAGTGACCTATTCCAATCTTACGCGCCCTTAAGCGGAGTGCCCCGAGATGCAGAGTTTAAATCAGCTAGCCTTGGAACTGCTTCAGATAACCCTGGCTCTCTACGACAAAACCCAGGCCGGAGAGCTCGAGCCTATTACCGGCCTTCAGCAACAGCGGGCCACTTTGGTTGCCGAGTTGGATAAAGCAAGTAGGCAACAATGGCCGGATGAAGAGGTAGCGGAAGCCAGAAAGCTTATTGCGCAATCGCGGGAGCTGGAAAAGAAAGTCTTGCAGCTATTGACTCAAAAACGCGATGAGCTGGGTAAAGAACATAACCAGCTGATGCGCAGTAAGAAGGCCAGCAAAGCCTATGGTCAGTTCAAATAAGGCTTCAGTTAGTTAGCAGTAGTGGAGACGGCCGGTAGACTCAAGTTCAACCGGCCAGTCCCTCAAAACCTACTTCCAATGATGCCCTACCGGGTTACCGGATATAATCGAACAGACTCAGACTCTGAATCCGGTTAAAGCTGGCATACGCTGCTTCCAACGCCAACTGACGTTTAGCCAGTTCAGTCGATGCGGCCGCGTAGTCCAAGTCTTGTACCGATGACAGGGTGGACTCAGCCATCAGCTGAAAATCCATATTGCTGGACTCTGCGTTATCCAGCTTGTTGAGACGCGATCCTACTGTCGCATTCGCCTCCGATAAACGCTCCTGCGACATCGTCAGCTGATCCAGCGTGAGGGCAAAACGCTCCTGTAGCTTGGCTAGCCCTTCCGGATAACCGGCAATCGGTTCGCGCATCAGCTCAACGGTATCCAGCATTTCGTTGAGTATATTGGTTGGTGGCTGATCAAACTGAAGCGTCGTTTCATCCGCAGGGATAAAAGAGAGTGTTACCGGCCCGTTTGTATCATCGGTCGCGACATTGCGGATGATATCCAAGGCGGGCACAGAACCCGCTCCAGAATCCACTGACACGGTAAACTGCGGCGGCGTGCCTGATAACGTTACACCGGCCAGGCTAGAAACCGGGTCTCCAGCGGAATCGACGAGCGAATAGGTAAAACCGCTGGTTTCATCCCCTGCTGTCTGGATACTGACCTCGCCGCCCGCAAGGCGCATTAAATCAGAATAAGCCTGGTTGTCAGAGATGGCCACCGAGTCAATCAACGCACTATTGCTGATGCTGTAGTCTGGATTATCAACACTGTCCGGTAGTTGAACCTGAAAGGAGATACCCTCCAGTTCAAAGGTTTCGACCCGGTCTTCTGCAGCTGCGGTTTCGTCGTACGCGCCCTCCGCCAAAACCTGACCCGCGCTATCGATCAGCGCATAGCGGTAGACTGAGGTCCCGCTGCCATCATCCTGGCCACTGGTTACACTGAGCTTCAAATCTCCATGCTCGCGCATAAATGACTCGTAAGCCTCAGCGTCGGTTACATCAAACTCAAGCAGAGAGCCATTTAATCCAGGGTCATCACCACCGACCTGCTTGATCCCGGCCTCACTCAGTACCGACTCAAACAGAAACTGCCCCGAGTCCGTTGACTGAGCGTAGAGCGCGCTGGACACCTGAATCGAGCGGGAGCTGCTGTCACCCATGTATTCGTAGCGGCCATCGACCCCTTTTACGTAGGTTTGGGTGCTGCCCTGAGAGCCTGAGAACAGGTATTCCCCCTTGGCATCACGGGTGTTCATCAAACCAGCGGCATACTCCACCAGGTCTTCCAGTTCATAAGAGATGGCCACACGGTCCGGATCGGACATCGTACCGTTAGCCGCCTGCAACACCAGCTCGCGCATACGATCGGTGGCAGTGTTCAGGTCGCCAATGGTGGTTTCTTCCAGCTGAAGCCGACGCCGTGAAGCATCTACGTTGCCCTGATACATCTCAAGCTGCGCCAGCTCACGCTGCAAACTAACCACCCGACTCGCTCCCACGGGATCTTCCGCCAGAGAAGTAAACTCCTTGCCACTGGCCAACTTATTCTGGATATCAGCCAGAGAAGACTGATTCTCCATCATGTTCTGGTTGGCATTAGTGTAAATCTGGCCTGTGGATATACGCATAATTACCTCCGCACAGCCGAAATCAGGCTGTCGAATATGGTCTGGTAAGCCGTTATAAGCTGGGCGGACGCAGAGTAAGCCTGCTGGAAACGCACCAGGTTGGCGGCTTCTTCATCCAGATTTACACCCGCTACGCTCTGCAGCGCATTCTCGCTGGACTGGAGCACTGAACGGCTTGAGTTGTAAGCGATTTCAGCAGTACTTGCCTGAGTGCCCACCCAAGCCAGCATCTGACCATAGGTATCCTGATAGCTAAAACCATCAACAGTTTCAGCATTCTGCAGATTGGACATAGCCAGGGCGTTACTGTTATCGGAATAACCATCCACGTTGCGCTCGATGGTGAAGCGATCGCCGGCATTGGGCTGGTTTGTCAGCGTTATACTGAAATCGTAGCCCTCCGCCAGGTCGCCCGCCTGCTGACCGTCTGCCGTGCTGGCGAGACTGAAACTGATCGGCTCACCCGCGACGTAAGGCAAGGCACTTACTGTATTACCCTCGGCGTCGATCAGATCAATCTGCTGGGGATTATTTTCGTCACGCACGTCATAAACGCTGTAACTACCATCCGCGTTGAATACGACCTCCAGGTTTACCGGCACGACCTGGCGTAACGGCGAGCTATCCTGGGTGGCGGCAATCTCCACATTAGTGATTTCTGCATTACCGCTATTGGTGGTGGCAGGCTCAACTCGCAAAGGCGAAGCCAAAGCGAGCATACGGGGGTTGGTAATTTCCACATCCATCAACTGTGCCGCAGAGCGAGTAGGCTGGACGAGGAAACTATCTCCACGCGACATCTGACCATTGAACTTCATGGTCATGCCGTCGAGGCTGATGGTCAACTGATTGCCGTCGCGGACAAACACCCCGGACTGGTCCAGATCCCGCTCGTCCTGAGGCAAAGAGGACAGATCACTCAGCTCGGCCGAGGTGATTTTTTTACCATCACTTAACCGGGTGATTGTAAACGTATCGACACCGGTTGCCTCGACACGATAGTCGCTGGCGGTCAGCGCTCCTACATCGTAAAAACCAACCGACGCGGAAACATTAAGATTCTTATTGTTAGCGTTGGCCGTGACTTCTCCGCTTCTAATGTCGCGGAACAGGTCCTGCCCCATATCACCGTTCAGGTCCATCCCTTTGCGGTGCTGCTCATTCATTGTTTCTGAGAAAACCAGCGCCAAACGCCCAACTTCATTGATCGTGGGCTGAAGCACCTCGTCACGATAACGCACCATACCACCGATAGAGCCTTCGCCAAGCTGATCCGTAACTCTGGCTTCCACACCACTGCCATTGGTCATATAGATATCAAGCTGGGTTGGATCTGCGTCCCCCGTACGTACCTGCAACGTCGCCGCGCTACTACCTACCACCAGTGGCTGACCATCCCCCATCATCACGTTATAGGTGATGCCATCCTGAGAGATAACATTGGTCGATACATAGCCTGAGAGCTCTTTTACCAGCAGATCGCGCCGGTCCTGCAGCTCGTTAGAGTTCTGTCCCGCCGTCTCCAGGGTACCGATCTGCACGTTCAGATCGGCAATGTTCTGGGTAATCGAGTTGACCGTCTGGGCCATGCTGCGGATTTCAGTATTGATGGAATCCGTCTGACTACGAAGCCGAGAATCAAAGTCATTAAAGGAGTTGGTCAATGACTGAGCTTCGGCGAGAAAGAGTTCACGATTGGCAATGTACAGCGGGTCATCCACAACCTGCTGCAAAGACGCAAAATAGCTGTCCATAGACGCAGACAGGCTGGTGGACTCTGATACCAGCATGCTGTCCAGCAGTGCGATCTTTTCCGAGAACGCCTCATTACTGCTAAACGTCGAGTTATCAGACCAGACCTGACGCACCAGAAACTGGTCGGTCACGCGATTGATATCCTGGATCTGAACACCGAGGATCGGCGGATCTTGAGTGCCAAACTGAACTGTCTGACGGCTATAGCCCTCAGTATTCAGGTTGGCGATGTTCTGGCCGACGGTCGTCAAAGCGCTCTGGTTAGCGTTAAGCGCCTGAACACCAATATTGAGTATGCTGGAACTCATTTTAATCTCCGCGGCACCCGGTCTTGGACGCCTTGAACTTTGCCATTCCGTATCGGCTGGTTATCTATTGCTTATCGGCTGAGCATCAGCCTTCTTGAGGCTGACCGGTGATCGCCGCCAGCGTATTACCGCTAAAAATCCGTTCGATCTTACTGGCGTATTCCGGGTCAGTGGCATACCCCGCGCGCTGCAGCTCCTGCAGATAAGCAACCGGGTTACCGGACTGCTTCAGGGCGTTTTCATAACGCGGGTTGTTCTGAATAAACTGAACATAATCGTTCAGGCTCTGCTCGAGGGAGTCGTAGGCACGAAACTCGGCGCGCTCCGGTTGCGGCAGCCCATCGCGATATTCCATCGTCTGCACAGCCACTTTGTCGCCAGACCAGCCACCACTGGCCTTGATATTGAACAGGTTGTTACTGCTGCCGGCCGCATCGCGGATAATGGAGCGCCCCCAACCGGTTTCGAGTGCCGCCTGGGCGACCAGAACCCGGGGATCAACGCCCAGCGACTGCGCGGCTTTCTCGGCTAAAGGCATCAACCGTTCAACAAATTGTTCGGGGGAGTCGAATATTTCTGAGGTACGCTCGGCACTGGTAACCGCAGGCTCCTCTCTCAGCCCTGCATCGTCGCTAGCAACAGCGCCTGCTGATGAACTTAGTTTTTCACTGATCTGCGTAACCGCATCCAGCGAACTACCCGCCACCCGGCGTGCCGCAAGATTCAGCAGCGCCTCGTTGAGAGATTCGCCCTGGCGTACCGCTTCATCCAGTTGTTGATCATCACCCGGCATCTGCAGTGCCTGCCGGAGCGTTTCCGGGTTCATATCACTACCGCCCAGTTGCCTGACGATGATGTCAGCCAGGCCAAAGCCATTACCTCGGGAAAGCTCCATGGTCAACTGCTGGTCGAGCATACCCTGGTACATCTCCACTTCACCGGAGTTGAACGGGTTATCTTCAGCAAACGCCTCATTCGCCTGGCGCATGGTTTTGAGCATCATGTTCATAAACACCTGCTCAAACTGCTCCGCCACTTGCTGAAGGGCGGCGTCCTTATCCTTCGAAGCCTCAGCCTTGAGCTTGCTCAGCGAAGTGAAATCACTGTACAGAGCGGCATCGGCCTGACCTGGAATTTTGCTATCCATCAGATCACCACCAGTTCGGCTTTTAGAGCGCCAGCCTGACGCAGGGCTTCCAGGATCGCCATCAGATCGCCCGGTGCGGCCCCCACCTGGTTAACCGCCTCCACCACATCGCTCAAGGTCGGACCCGGTGCAAACTCGAACATATGGCCTGAGCCCTCGTCGACCTCGATACCGGTACGCGGCGTAATCACGGTCTCACCATCCGCCAGGGCGTTCGGCTGGTTAACGTCAAAGTTTTCATTGATCGCGATAGTCAGGCCACCATGGGTAATTGCCACCGGCGAGATGGTCACATTTTGCCCAATCACGATGGTACCTGTACGGGAGTTGATCACGACCTTGGCCACCTCCTGCCCCGGCTGCACGGTGAGGTTTTCCAGCACAGAGAGGAAAGAGACCCGCTGCGAGGAGTCACGCGGTGCACGCACCCGGATAGAGGTCGCGTCCATGGCACGAGCCACATCAGGCCCCAGCAGCCCATTGATCTGCTCAGCCACACGACGGGCGGTGGTAAAGTCCGGCTGGTTCAGGTTCAGCACCAGCGAGTCACCCTGAGAAAAAGCGTTGGGAACGGCACGCTCCACCGACGCACCATTGGGAATACGTCCGACACTGGGCACATTCACCGAAATGCGTGAGCCATCCGCACCCTGGGCACCAAACCCGGAAACCACAAGATTACCCTGAGCCACCGCATAGACATTGCCATCCGCGCCCTTGAGCGGCGCCATCAGCAGAGTGCCACCACGCAGGCTTTTGGCATCACCGATAGTAGATACGGTGACATCGATATTTTGCCCCGGCTTGGCGAAAGGAGGTAGATCGGCGGAGATCGCCACGGCCGCGATATTATCCGATTCAGGATCCACATCTGCCGGGATCGCCACACCGAAGTTGTTCAGCATGTTCCGGAAGGTTTTGGAGGTGAAATCGGTGCCATCACCGGTACCATCCAGACCGACTACCAGACCATAACCCACGAGCTGGTTACTGCGCACACCGGAAACAGAGGTGATGTCCTTCAAGCGCTCGGCGTAAGCACTGGGTGCGAGCAGAGTGAAAGCCAGAATCAGTACTGAAAATATTTTCATCGCGAAGCCCTGTTTAAAAGCCCGTTAAAACGGCCACAACGGGCCGATAAAGAAGCGGGACAGCCAGCCCATCACATTGGCATCCTGCACCGAGCCGGTACCACTGTAGGCGATGCGCGCATCAGCCAGTTTGGTGGAAGCCACGGTGTTGGCCTCGTCGATATCCTGAGGCCGCACCAGACCACTGACACGGATATATTCATCACCCTGGTTCAGGGTCAGCCATTTTTCACCACGAACCAGCAGGTTGCCGTTGGGCAGCACCTTGTGCACAGTCACGGTGATATTGCCGCTGAGACTGTTGCTCATGTCGGAGTCACCCTGGCCATCGAAGGCACTTTCGCTGCCCAGCGAGGCTGACAAAGGATTGCCAAAGGCAGAGAGGTCCTGACCAAATACGGTCCCCATACCCACCTCATTGCTATTCGACTTATCGATCTGAGTTGAACTGCTTTTCGTGGACTGGGTGTTTTCCTGCAGTGCTACGGTGATGATGTCACCCACACGGTGAGCACGACCGTCGCCATACAGATCCATTGCAGTGGCAGAGTTATAGATCGAACCGGTGACCGGTTGCAGGTTCGGCTGCGGCGTTGCTTCTACCGGCGCGTAGTAGGGGTTGTCCGGTTTGGGAGGCGTATTAACGCACCCCACCATGCCCAGTACTGCAGCGAACAGGACAGCGATTTTTAACTTAGTGCTCATGCCACCCATCCTCGATTTAAAGCTGCTGCGTCACGAACGACAGCATCTGATCCGCCGTCGAGATCACCTTGGAGTTGATCTCGTATGCACGCTGAGTGGTGATCATGTTGACCAGCTCTTCAACCGCATTAACGTTGGAGCCCTCGAGCATGCCCTGTCTCAACGTACCTGTGCCATCTTCACCAGGAACAGACAGCTGAGGAGCACCACTGGCGGCGGTCTCCATCAGCAGGTTCTGACCGATAGCCTGCAGCCCCTGAGGATTGACGAAGTTCGCTATCTCAAGCTGGCCAATTTCCTGGGGCTGAGGATCTCCGGCAACGGTCACCGTGACGATACCGTCATTCGCGACGGTGAAGTTTTCCACCTCATCCGGCAGGGTGATCGCCGGCTCGATCAAAAAGCCCTCGGCCGTAACCAAGCGGTTTTCACCATCCAGATGGAACTGACCGTTACGGGTGTAAGCGATCTCACCATCCGGCATTTCCACCTGAAGGAAGCCCTGGCCGTTGATCGCCACATCGAAGGTTTCACCGGTGACCTGCATGTCACCCTGCTGATAAAGCTTCTGGGTGCCTACAGTACGCACACCGTTACCGAGCTGAAGACCTGAAGGCAGCTGGGAATCTGCGGCACTTTCAGCGCCGGGCTGACGGCGGATCTGGTAAAGCAGGTCTTCAAATACTGCCCGGTCTTTCTTGAAACCAACGGTACTGACGTTTGCCAGGTTGTTGGAGATGACCTTCAGCTGAGTATCCTGTGCGCTGAGACCAGTTTTAGCGACGTGAAGCGCCCCGTTCATACCTATCCTCCGGTTTAGCTCAGCTGCAGAATATTGGCAGCTGCGCTGGAATTCTCTTCAGCGGTTTGCATCATTTTCACCTGCACCTCGAACTGTCGAGCCAGGTTGATAATCGAGGTCATCTCCGCAACCGCGTTAACATTGCTCGATTCAAGATACCCGGCCCTCAGGCTTACGGCGGGGTCCGCTGGTAATACTTCGTTGTTGTCCGCATGCATCAGACCATCCTGACCTTTGAACAGGCTTCCCTGCTCAGGCAACACCAGCTTGATCTGATCGATTTGCACCAGGTTGGTCGCGTCATCCCCGAGAGGACGAATAGTCACCGTGCCATCCCCGGAGATATCGATCTTTTCCGCCGGCGGAATGACTACCGGCAGGCCACCATTGCCCATCACCGGCAAACCACTGCCAGTTACCAACTGGTTAGCGGCATTGATCTGCAGTTCACCGCCACGGGTATAGGCCTCCTGACCATTCGGGCCCAAAACCGCGATCCAGCCATCGCCATGAACAGCCACATCCAGCTCTCGTCCGGTCTGGATAAGCGTACCGGCAGTCGTATCTGTTGCGGGACGCTCACTCATGGAGTAAACCCGGGATTCAAAGCCATCCCCCAGCACTCGCATTGCGCGAGCCTGCTCCAGGTCGGTTTTGAATCCGGTGGTAGTGGCATTGGCCAGGTTATTGGCGTGCACCTGCTGGGCCAGCATGTTCTCGCGAGCTCCAGTCATCGATACGTACAACAACTTGTCCATAACAGCTCCATCAGGAAAAAGGTTGCCGCTTTAAGCGGCCTATACCCTGATAAAGCAAGGCGTGTGCCAATAGATTTCGAGGGGTTAAGCGGAAGTGTCTTTACGCAAAAGGCGCCACCCCCGATCCGGAAGCAGCGCCCTTATTAAGGGATCCGCCGGCAAGCCAGACGGATTAAAGCGATTAAATCTGCAGAATCGCCTGGGTCACTGTATTCAGTGTTTCCAGAGTCTTCGAGTTGGCCTGGAAGTTACGCTGACCTTCGATCAGCTTCACCAGCTCTTCCGACAGATCGACGTTGGATTGCTCCAGCGCGGCCGAACGCAGAGTACCGTTCAGACCGGTACCTGGCGGGTTTACGATCGCATTGCCGGAGGCCAGAGTAGCGATCCACTCTGTGTTACCGCTGGGCTGCAGGCCATCCTGGTTTTCAAAAGTTGCCACAGCAACAAGACCCAGGTTAGCTCTCTGACCGTTGGAGTAGCTGGCTACCATTTCACCGGTTTCAGCAAAGCTCACACCGATAAGGTCACCTTTGGTGTAGCCATCCTGCTGCTGGCTTTTCACGATCGACTCGGAGGCAAACTGGCTGGAGTCGGTAATATCCAACTGGATACCAGCAAGCTGATCGATATCCGAGTCCAGAATTCGATCTTCAGGGTTAGCAGGGTCCGCTCCAAGAATAGTGATATTCGGAGCCTGGCCATTTCCTGCCACCCGCTCACCGTTGACCTCTTCCAGCACACCGGTGGTGGAGTTAAAACTGATCAGTATCGGCCCTACTTCACTGGGGTTGGCACCGCCTGCGCCGCCTGCGCCCGGATCCGGTGTTTTACCGATGTTGAGCTGCTCGGTGTCGTTCAGGAATGCATAGGCACGATAAACACCCACGTAGCTGTTATCACCTTTGAACGCCTCAACTGCGATTTCAGTGCCATCCGGTGTAAACAGCTGAGCCGTCTGGTTTACATCCGCCAGATCAACATCGCCGGCGTCAGCCTTCCAGGTGATCTCAAGACGATTGTTATTTGCGTTATAAATAACAGACTCGATATCTGGATTACTATCCAGAATCTCCTGCTCATAGGTGGCGATTTCTTCACCCACATCATCGATTGTTTTCTCGCCCGTATCAGTCACCTCGATGCTGACCCCAGCGATAGACATGGTTACAGGCGAGCTCAGCAGATTACTATCCGGGCCAGCAGTGAAGAGCGAATTATCGAGACGCAAATACTGAACTTCATTGGCATCACGCTCGGTGTTATTGCCTGTCAGTGCGTTGACGACCTCATCTCCACTGGAGTCAAACACCGCGTAATCGCCGTAGCCGGTATACTCGGCATTAGCCTCAAAATTCAGCGTACCCGCGCTGTCTACATACACGGTGTCAGCAGCAATACGTGGATCACCACCATCCTGCTGAAGCTTTTCCGCTGACGCTGCAGTCAAAACCCAGTTACCGCTACCATCCGTAGCCTGAGTAAAGTAGAGCGTATCAGGATCAGCCGCATCTGCCGCTGGCGTTACACCTGTGCCATCGCCAAGGTTAAAGTCAGATAACATCGCCTGCCCACCACCCGCGGTAAAATCGATTGCAGGCGTGGCATTATTCACGGTACCCATACCGTTAAACTCATAAACTTCACGAACCGGACGCTGTTCGGCGAAATAAAACCGGATACTGTGTTCGTTACCGAGGCTATCAAAGGTACCAACGGTGGTTGAATATGAGTAAGAACCCGGATCAGTGCGGTTGAATACCCGGCTGAGGTCTTCGGCATCGGAGTTGGAGTTGATGTTGAAGGACAGATCAATCTGCTCAGTCCCCTTTGGCGGGCTTTCTTTTTCGGTCACTGACAGATTCTGGATCGGCAACTGGTTACCCTGGGCATCGAGACCATAACCCTGCAGAAACTTGCCGTTCTTGCTGACGATATTGCCATCTTTATCCAGCTCGAAAGCACCGGCACGGGTATAGGTTATGTTGCCCTGCCCATCATCCAGCTGGAAAAAGCCGGAGCCGTTGATCGCCAGATCCAGGTTGCTGTTGGTGAACTCAATGGTGCCGCCGGAAAAATCCTGGGCAATATCGGTCACGGTCACACCGGAACCCGCGGTATTGCTTGAGCCTGCGCCCACTACAGCGGTTGCGTAAATATCGCCGAATTCGGTACGTGAGGATTTAAAGCCCACGGTACTTGAGTTCGCAATGTTGTTACCCGCCACGTCGAGCAGCGATGATGCTGACTTCAGGCCGGTGACGGCCGTGTTAAAACCTGCCATTTAATAATCCTCGCTTAACCGATCTGACGAATATCGTTCATGCTGAATGAGCCAGCATCGGTATTAACCCGCATACCGATACCGTTTTGTCCCAGGGACACACTATTGACCGTCTGGCCAGTGAATATGGGTACCTCGGTAACCCCGTCACCGGAAGTAGATTTCGCAACCAGGGAATATTCCCCTGCCGGATAACCTTCACCACCCCAGACAAAATCATGATCTCCCGCTTCCAGGTTGCCCATGGAGGCGGTAGACACCAACTGACCGTTGGCGTCATATATCTCGATATTTACATTGGGCGCGCTGGCCTCGAGAGAGACCATGCCCCGCGCATATGAGCCATCCTGATAGAGCGTTTTATCACCGCCTTCGGTGAAAACGGTCTGCCCCACCATAGAAGATGCCTGCAGCGCAGCCTGGCTGCTAAGCATGGAGTTACTCATGTCTTCCACCGTGGATACCAGTGTGTTGAGACTCTCAACCTGGCTCATGGTCGCTATTTGCTGCATGAAGTCGGTGGTATCCGCGGGATTGGTCGGATCCTGATTCTGCAGCTGGGCAATCATCAGCTCCATGAACATCTGGCTATCCTGAGCGGATTGGCTCTGCTCAGTATTCGCACCTGATTGGTTACGCTGATTGATCTGGTCGTAAACGTTTTGACTGTTGCCAGTACCGTCAATCGTACTCATGGCATCTACCTCTATAAGGCGCGGTCGCTATCAAGAGCTATCGTCGCCGGATTTACTGCCCAAGCGTCAGCGTACGCTGCAGCATCTGCTTGGCGGTATTCATGATCTCCGTATTGATCTGGAAAGAGCGGGAGGCGGAGATCATATCTGCCATCTCTTCCACAACATTTACATTGGGGTAGTACACGTAGCCGTTTTCGTCCGCCATGGGATGGCTGGGCTCATAGGCCATTCGCAGAGGCGCATCGCTTTCGACGATCCCTTCCACGTTCACGCCCTGCCCCGGTACCAGACCGGCTTCGGCGGCTGCATAGTCATCGGCGGTCGGCTGCTGCACGGTGAACACCGGCTTGCGGGCACGATAGGTCTCGCCCTCGCTGGAGCTAACGCTCTCGGCGTTGGCCAGGTTACTTGCAGTGGTGTTCAGACGGATGCTCTGCGCATTCATGGCAGAACCGGCGATACCAAATACGTTAGACAGTGACATGCTTACTCACCTTTTACTGCGTTCATCAGACCCGTGAATTTGCTGTTGAGGAAGGTAAAGGAACTCTGAAAACGGATGGCGTTATCGGTGTAGCGTGCCATCTCTTCCTGTACCTCAACAGTGTTGCCGTCGACCGAGGGCTGATGCGGATTACGGAACATCAGCTCAGCGGCAAAGTCGGGCTCGATAAATTCGCTGTTGTGCCCTGTAGAGGTGGTCTCGAGCTCCATGCTCATGGCGTCCTGCTCACCGCGCAGTACCGACGCAAAATCGATATCACGCGCCTGAAAGCCCGGCGTGTCAGCATTGGCGATGTTATTGGCCAGCACCTCGGCACGGCGTGCACGCAGCAGCAGTGCGTCGTCGTGAATACCCAGTGCAGAATCGAAACTGATGGCCATGAAGCTCTCCTCTTGGTTGCTCATTAAGTAAAGCAAATGGCGTACCAGAGTGAGAAAGCGGCGCTATCACGGGTGATGTAGAACAGGAGGGTGAAGCAATGACTTTCAGAGCGGCAACCCGGTGCCTCTAACCGGCGGCAAGAGCTGCCGCCTTGCCGCCTTTGCCGGCTAACAAAGCGGCGTCAAATCGCCTGGTAGATAATACCCGGACGACAGTGGATCATTTTGTAGATATCGGACAAACCGGAGAGAGACTCAGACGCGCCCAGCAGCAGATAACCGCCCGGACGCAGCTGACGCCGCATCTTGCGCAGAATCTCCAGCTTCACATCGGAAGAGAAGTAGATCAGCACGTTACGGCAGAAGATGATATCGAACTGGCCAAGCGCGCCGTATTGGCCCAGCAGATTCAGGCTCTGAAAGCGCACCCGGGACTTGATACCGGCCTGCACCTGCCAGGAACCATCGGAAGACGAGTTGAAATACTTCTTCAACCGCTCCTGAGACAAGCCTCGGCTCAACGCCAGCATCTCATACTCGCCTCGCTTGGCCTGCTCGAGCACCTGGGTTGAAATATCGGTGGCGAGAATCTCTTCACCGGAGCTGAGCATGCCGGGGTTGGTCCGCTTGAACTCATCGATCACCATGCTGATCGAATAGGGCTCCTGACCTGTAGAGCAGGCGGCAGACCAGATTCTCAGCTTCTGAAACTTACGCTCCGAGGCGATCTCCGGCAGCAACCGTTTGGCAAGAATATCGTAGGGGTGGATATCTCGAAACCAGAGGGTTTCGTTGGTGGTCATCGCATTGATGACATTTTCTTTCAGCGCATTACCGCCTGGGCGCTTGAGTCTGTCGACCAGATCCTTCAGCGACCCGCAGGCCTGTTCACGCATGATTTTGCTGAGACGACTCTGCACCAGGTATTGCTTATGTTCCGCCAGCAGAATTCCGCAGCTCTCTTCGAGAAACTTACTGAACTGGCGGAAATCTTCTGTGGTGATACTGAAAGCGTGAGTCACCGTTGCACCTGCCCTCAGGCTTCACGAATCTGGTTGATACGGTTGACCACAACCGACGCCAGATCGTTAGGGTTAAATTTGGCGAGGAAGCCATCCGCTCCCACTTTTTTAACCATCGAGACGTTAAAACCGCCGCTGAGCGAGGTGTGCAGCACCACATGCATACGCTGCATGCGGGTGTCTTCCCGAATCATCGCGGTCAGGGTATAGCCATCCATCTCCGGCATCTCGATATCGGAGATAACCATCAGGAAAGCTTTCTCAACGTCGATCTCTTTGTCTGCCATACCGCGCAGCAGATCCCAGGCCTGCTTGCCGTTGTTGGCCGAGGTCACCTTAACGCCGAGACTCTCCAGGGAGCGTTGCATCTGGTTCCTGGCCACCGCGGAGTCATCGACGATCAGGACATGGTACTGCTGAGCCTGCTGTCGTACCTGGCTGTTTGCCACCTCTTCGCTGACGTCCGTCGGCATCGGATAGAGATCGGCGAGAATCTGCTCGACATCGAGGATTTCGATCAGCTTGCCTTCGTGCTCGAAAACAGCGGTGAGGTAGTTTTCGGAACCGATCTCTGCCGGCGGCGGCATGATCTGATCCCATTGTGTATTGAAGATCCGATCGACCTTGCGCACAAGAAATGCCAGGGTACGTCGGTTATACTCGGCGACGATCAGGAAGCACTTGAGCTGGTCTTCTTCCGGGATCGGCTTACGTCCGATCGCTTCGGACAGATCCAACACCGGAATAGTCTCGCCACGAATGTGCGCCATCCCCTTGATCGCGGTGGTCTGACGAGGCACTTCCGTCAGATCGGGACACTGCAGAACCTCTCGAACTTTGAATACGTTAATACCGTATTTCTGCGACGTCTCCAGACCGAAAAGGAGCAGCTCCAGCCGGTTCTGCCCTACCATCTGGGTGCGTAGGTTTACACTATCCAAGATACCTGACATGATCGATCCAAACCCCAAGGCCAGCGTAGTAATGCCCTATAGAACAGCCCTGCATAATCAGGACTCAGGCGTGAACTTCCGCAATATAATACTTTTTGGTGTGCTCATCGCCACCTTTCTGGCTTTCCCCTCAAGATCCTCTTTCGCGGCCAGCGACATCAACTCTGACATAGAGAATCAGGTCAAGTCGACCATTGAGGAGACTTACCGCTCAAGAGTACCAGATAGTCGCACAAAGGTAACAGTAAACCCCACCAACCGTACACTTTCTCTGACACCCTGCGCTCACAGTCTAGTTATCGATCTGCCCTTCGCCAGCGGAGAGCGTGTTACTGCCAAGGTCAGCTGCTCATCTCCCCGCCCCTGGAGCCTGTTCGTCACAGCCCGTGTCGAACAATTTATCGACGTGGTGACCGCACGCCGGCCGATTCCCAGAAATACCAAGATCCAGGCCGGGGCGCTGACACTGAGCGAGCAAAATGTGATGCGCCTGCGCGGGGATTACTTTACACGGCTTCAGGATGTGGCCGGACAAACCGCCCGCACACCGATCGACAATGGTGAAGTTATCTCTCCACGGGTGCTTGAGGCTACGCTGGCCGTGCGCCGGGGCGACCAGATCACACTTGAGGCTCGTAAAGGCAGCCTGGTAATTCGGACCAAAGGCGTCGCGCTCGAGGATGGGCACCTCAATCAGCAGATAGATATCAAAAACCTGCGCTCAGGACGCGAGTTAAGGGGCACCGTCACAGCTCCCGGCACGGTCAGGATGGACTAAGCCCTGCTTAATTGCCGCCGGTTGGCCCTCGTCAGCGCTCAGGTTATACTGACACCACAGTCATCAAGGGACCTGATTTCAGAGTCTCCGATGATTTTTGTCAGTTTTTTTTAAAATTCGCCTAAAGTTTCCGACCGGCTAACCGATACCCTTAGCTGTAACAGATAAGAGGTATGTAAGATGGCAATCGATCTAACCACCCTTTCCAACGCTCAGAGTAGCAACGGACGGGGCAACAGGGTCAGCAATGAGCAGCAGAACACTGCCGGTAACGCCGGTGGGACGGGCGCCGCTCAGCCATCGGTCCAGCAGGCATCAGCAGATACAGTCAAGATCAGTGATGCAGCCCAAGCAATTCAGGGCGCTGCTAAGAGCCTGGAGTCTGAGCCGGAAGTGAACAGTGATCGCGTGGCCGAACTCAAGGCTGCGATCGATAGTGGCGATTATAAAGTAGATGCTGAGCGCGTCGCAGACCGCATGCTCGCATTCGATTCCCTGTTCAGTTAAGCCTACTCAGCGGCCGACCGATGCCCAACCCGCAGATTTCAGCGCAACTCCACCCTCTGATTACTCAGGGCGTGGAGCTTTTGCGCGAGCTCGATTCACTGCTGGCGGAAGAACGCCAGGCTCTGGAAAAGCGTAATCTGGATGCCATCCAGAAAACCACCGAGCTCAAAGCAGATCTGCTCAACCGCGTCGGCGCGAACTTCAATGAACGTCACAGTGCTATGGAAGCCGCAGGGATAGAACTCTCCGCCGAGGGGTGGGACAGCTTCATTGCCGATCTGCCGGTGACAGAAGCCAAGCCACTGAGCGACGCCTGGACCGAGCTTGACCAGTTACTCGAGCAGGTGCAGAAAGCCAGCCAGATCAACCAGCAGCTGGTGCACCGCGGACAGGAAAATACCGCACGGCTACTGAGCCTGCTGCAGGGCAAAAACCAGAAAAGCGAGCTCTACGGCCGCTCGGGTGCGCGCAATAACTTCAGCACCCAAAGCCGCATCGGCAAAGCCTGAAGCCTCCCACTGGCGACATCCTCTCTTTGCCGTTACAATGCGCGCCGTCTCCCCATAGTTCAATGGATAGAACAAACCCCTCCTAAGGGTTAGATCGGGGTTCGAATCCCTGTGGGGAGACCACTATTTCTTTTCCGCTTAACCTCGCTCACGCCGTTCCACGTTACGTCCTTTGAGCACGCTTTCAGCGCAGCAACACCGCCAATGAGCCGGCCGGCAAGCCATCTACAGGCAGTTGCCGCAACTCCTTAAATCTGTTCAAACGCTCCGTCGTCGTCGCATCCAAGGGCAGCTGCTGGGTCAAACGCAGATAGCGATCCACCATCTTCAAACGCTCTTCGCGACGGTTCACATTATCCCTGGCGGATTCCAGATAAAGCTGGGCCAGATTCAGCAGCGCGACGGGATAGCCCGGATCATATTCAATCGCGAGACCAAAATAGCGCGTCGCCTGAGAGAGCTTACCCGCCATGTAGTGCTTGATGCCCAAACGATTCACCTTGGCCGCCATCTCAGCATCCCGACGAACCGCCGACTGGGCCGGTGTCGGCTGAGGTTCCAGAACCGGCACTTTGTCGCCACTGAGAACCAGGTCCGCGCGGGCCAGGTCCATGGGGTTATCCAACGCCTGGTTATAGCGCTGAGCCTCTTTCTGAAAACGATTAACCTCGTCTTCCTCTCCCAGATCACCGGCCAGCTTCCCACGCAGCAGCGCTGACTTCACCTTCAAGGCAGGATCCTTGGGAAAGTTATACTCAGCGTTGTTAAGCAGAGTATCGAACTCATTACGCAACTCGATGCTACGGCGCGCATCCGCGCCCTGCATCTCAAGCCGACGCACATTGGCAAGACGCAGAAACGGCTCAGGCGAACGGAAACAGCTGCGCCGGCCAAGCACGATGGAGCGCTTGTACGCACCCTCCGCTGTTTCCAGCGCTTTGGACTGGGTTGCGACTCGGCCCAGCTCCATCTGCCTGGGAATACCCAACGGCGCCTTTTGGGTCGCCTCTTTCAGGGTTTCCCGGGCGTCATGCAGCATGCCGTTACTCTCATGGACCTTAGCCAGGAGATCAAAGGCTGCAATCAATAAGGGGTGAGACTCGATCAGGCCGTTGAGCAGTTCCTCGGCGTCACTGAGGCGCTCCAGGCGACAAAGCGCTTCCGCAAGCAGCAGCCCTGTGTCCTTGTCATCATCTTTCCAGTACTGCCGCTCAAGCTCTTCGCAGGCCTGCTGAGTGCGACCCAGATCGATCAGGCAGCGGGCACGCAGACGCATCGCCTGCTCATAGCAGGGATCGGAGCGGGGAATATCACGACAAGCATCGACGGCCGCTTCAAGATCTCCGATCTCGATCGCCTGCTCCACCGGAAACAGCGTCCGTTTGCGGAGCACCAGCTGATCCAGACGCTGTTTAAGCTCTTCCACTGAAAAGGGCTTGGTCAGCAGAAAGTCTGGACGGCTGTCGATAGCGTGAAGCACCAACTCCTGGGAGGCATCGGAGGTCATAAAAATCCAGCCGGCCGTGGGGCGGATATAGCCCCGATAGCGGGCTTCTTCAAGAATCTGGGCACCGCTGACCATATCGCTGCTGTTATGCCCCAGCAGAATGATGTCGAACGCCTCCTCTCGAATCATCTCCAGCACACGCTCGCTGACCGTGGTCGCCCTCAGGTTCTGGACGCCCAGCTCACGCAGCATATAAAAGATGGTCGAGCGCATATTGCCGCTGCTATCTACGAGCAGGACATTTTTGTCGGAGTAGTCGATTTTCGGCGGAGCCACTAGCGTATTCGCTCACCCTGTTGAACCGGGCAAAGCCAGTTCCAAAGATGGAAGTCAGGAATTCAAACGCCAGTATACAGAGAGTTAGGGAAGCTAAGAAGAATGGGCCGGAGGCGGAAAAAGAAAAGGCACCGATGTCGGGTGAAAACATTCGGTGCCAAAGACAGTTCTATGCTGTAAGTGCAGATTACTCTGCGGACGGCCGCAGCGTTATGACCTGAGTCAACAAAGACAAACGAGTGACAAAAGCAGCTTTAAGACCTTCGCCTTAAAGGCAGTGAAGCGCATTTGTAATAAGATGGAAGCAGATGGGAAGTAGGAACTAATAATGACAACAGCATACATCAGCCATCAGGACTGCAGCCTTCACAACATGGGCCCGGAACATCCGGAGAGTCCCATACGCCTGCACGCCATTCAGCGGGTACTGGAGCGCTCCGGCCTTATCGACCAGCTGCTGTCTCTGCAGGCTCCCCATGTGGAGGCGGAGCAGATCAAACGGGTACATGCAGAACTTCACCAGACCCGCCTCGAGATGAAGCTTCCCAGTGAGGGCGTCGTCTATACCGACGAAGACACAGCTCTCTGCCCAGACTCATTGCACGCTGCAAGCCTGTCCGCCGGTGGCGCCGTGCTTGCCACCGACCAGGTGCTCTCTGGCCAGGTCAAAAACGCGTTTGTCGCTACTCGTCCGCCTGGCCATCACGCCGAATTCAAGGCCGCCATGGGCTTCTGCTTCTACAACAACGTCGCGATTGCCGCAGCACACGCGCTGGCACACGAAGGGATTGAACGGGTCGCGATTCTGGACTTCGACGTGCACCACGGCAACGGCACTGTGGATATCTTTAAGGACCGGCCGGAAGTACTGGTTTGCTCCACCTTTCAGCACCCCTTCTATCCGGAACGCTACTGCGAAATAGACCGCCCCAACATCATCAACTGCCCTCTTCCCGCCTTCAGTCCTGCCAGCGAATGGCGCGAAGCAGTAGAAACACGCTGGCTCCCGGCGCTGGAGGAACACAAGCCCGATATGATTTTCATATCCGCCGGCTTTGATGCCCACAAGGAAGACCCCATGGCCGATCTGAATCTGGAGGAGGAAGATTACCGCTGGGTCACCGAACAGCTGATGGCAGTGGCAAACAAACACTGCAACGACCGCCTGGTCTCAGTGCTTGAAGGGGGCTACAACCCGATCGCCCTGGCGTTCAGCGTACTGGCCCACCTGGAAGCGTTATCAGCCTAAGGCACCGAGCGAAAAGCATCGCGACGGGGGCTCCACTCCTATGAAAAAGACCAGGAAGCGCGAGCTGTTCGGGCAGTGGATAGAACGAAAAAGGGCTGCCAAATGGCAGCCCTTTTCTATGCGTTCGTGCGCTGAAATCAGCCGACGAACTTGATCATCACACCGGCCGCAACTGCAGAGCCGATAACACCAGCCACGTTCGGACCCATGGCGTGCATCAGCAGGAAGTTCTGCGGGTTGGCTTCAAGGCCGATCTTGTTGGATACGCGAGCAGCCATCGGCACCGCGGATACACCCGCCGAACCGATCAGCGGGTTGATCGCATCACCACCCTGCATCTTGTTCATCAGCTTCGCCATCAGTACACCACAGGCAGTACCGATGCCGAAGGCGATAACACCAAGAACCAGAATGCCAAGTGTTTCCAGATCTAGGAACTTGTCAGCGCTCAGCTTGGAGCCCACAGACAGACCCAGGAAGATGGTCACAATGTTGATCAGCGCGTTCTGGGCAGTATCACTCAGACGATCGACCACACCACATTCACGCATCAGGTTACCGAAGCAGAACATACCCAGCAGCGGTGCCGCATCCGGCAGCAGTAGAGCAACCAGAATCAGCAGCAGAATCGGGAAGAGGATCTTCTCGGTTTTCGACACATGACGCAGCTGATGCATCTTGATCTTACGCTCAGACTCGGTGGTCAGCGCGCGCATGATCGGCGGCTGAATCATCGGCACCAGAGCCATGTAAGAGTATGCGGCAACGGCGATGGCACCCAGCAGATGCGGAGCCAGCAGGCTAGCCACGTAGATCGCTGTCGGACCATCAGCACCACCGATGATGCCGATAGCGGCCGCATCCTGGATGGAGAAGTCCATCACGCCGGTCATGCTCAGAGCTACCGCACCCAACACGGTGGCAAAGATGCCGAACTGAGCAGCAGCGCCCAGGAACAGCGTCTTCGGATTCGCCAGCAGCGGACCAAAATCGGTCATGGCGCCAACACCCATGAAGATGATCAGCGGCGCAGCACCAGAGGCGATAGCCACGCTGTAAAAGTTATACAGCATGCCGTTGTTGTAGCCGGAGTCCAGCGCCACATCAGTGGCAGCCGTGTGCGCGGAGTGCGATGCAGTCTTATAGGCATCGAGCACCGCATGGGGATCGGCAGAGTCGACACCCAGTGCACTGGCCAGACCAGCCAGCACTTCCGGCTTGGCAAAGTGGATGGCATTTTCCACCGCCGAGAACGCCAGACCCGCTTCCGGGATATTGGCGAGGATGCCACCGAAACCGATCGGCACCAGCAGCAGCGGCTCAAAGTTCTTGCGGATCGCAAGAAAGAGCAGCACCAGGCCGATCGCCATCATCAGCGCCTGACCGGGGCTGATGTTATAGATCCCCGATGCCACCCATAGATCGAGTAGTTTATCCATTACTCACACCTTTCGTGGCTTCAGGCCAGAGTGACCAGAGAATCGCCTACCTGTACGGCATCACCCTCTTTAACATCAACGGAAACAATGCTGCCGGCACGGGCCGCACGGACTTCGGTTTCCATCTTCATCGCTTCCAGGATTACCAGCACGTCGCCTTCCTGAACCGCCTGACCGGCGCTGACCATCACTTTCCAGATGTTACCTGCCAGAGGGGCCGGTACTTCTTCACCCGGGCCTGCAGCCGGTGCAGCGGCGGGCGCAGGAGCGGCGGCCGGTGCGGCTGCCACGTTGGAGATATCGCCACCTTCAGCCACCTGAACCACGTAGTTCTGGCCGTTTACGGTGATGGTGTAGACTTCCGGTCCGGATTTCTTCGGTGCTGTCATGGCTTTTGCGTCCTCAAGCGTCGGGGCAGGTTCAAAGGCGTCGGGGTTACCACGGTTTTCCAGGAATTTCAGGCCGATCTGCGGGAACAGCGCATAGGTCAGAACATCATCGATCTGATGCTCGCCCTGCTCCAGTTTGATCCCCTTCTGCCCGGCAATCTCTTTCAGCTCAGCGCTGAGTTTGTCCATCTCGGCTTCCAGCAGGTCCGCCGGACGGCAGGTGATCGGCTCGGCACCAGCCAGAACACGCTCCTGCAGATCAGCGTTGTAAGGCGCAGGTGCTGCACCGTACTCACCCTTGAGGATACCCTGAACTTCTTTGGAGATGGTCTTGTAGCGCTCGCCCATCAGGACGTTGATCACAGACTGGGTACCGACGATCTGAGAGGTCGGCGTCACCAGCGGGATAAAGCCCAGGTCTTCGCGTACGCGCGGGATCTCCGCCAGCACTTCATCAAACTTGTCGGCTGCGCCCTGCTCTTTCAGCTGGCTTTCCATGTTGGTCAGCATGCCACCCGGCACCTGAGCAACCAGGATGCGGGAATCGGTACCGCGCAGAGAGCCTTCGTACTTGGCGTACTTTTTCCGTACTTCACGGAAATATGCAGCAATCTCTTCCAGCTGAACCAGATCCAGGCCGGTATCGCGATCGGTACCCTGTAGCGCAGCTACAACGGATTCGGTTGCGGTGTGACCGTAGGTCATGGACATGGAGGAGATCGCGGTATCAACGCGGTCGATACCGGCTTCCACCGCCTTGAGGATAGTCATGTCGGAAAGACCCGCCGTAGCGTGGGCGTGCAGCTGCACTTCCAGGCCGGTCTGGGCTTTCAGACGGGAAACGAGATCGAAAGCACCGTAAGGCGTCAGGATACCGGACATATCCTTGATACAGATGGAGTCAGCGCCCAGATCTTCCAGTGTCTTGGCGTACTCGACCCAGTTCTCAACGGTGTGCACCGGGCTGGTGGTGTAAGAGATAGTGCCCTGGGCATGCTTGCCGGTCGCCTTGACCGCCTTGATGGCGGTTTCCAGGTTACGCGGATCGTTCATCGCATCGAAAATTCGGAACACGTCGATACCGCTGGCAGCGGCGCGCTCAACGAACTTTTCAACGACATCGTCGGCGTAGTGGCGGTAGCCCAGCAGGTTCTGGCCGCGCAGCAGCATCTGCTGACGGGTGTTGGGCATGGCAGCCTTGAGCTCACGGATACGGGTCCAGGGATCTTCGCCAAGATAGCGAATGCAGGAATCGAAGGTCGCTCCGCCCCAGCTTTCAAGTGACCAGTAACCGACTTTGTCGAGTTTTTCTGCGATCGGCAGCATGTCGTCCAGTCGCAGGCGAGTGGCAAACAGGGACTGATGCGCATCTCGCAGTACGACGTCGGTAATGCCTAGTGCTTTCTTTGCGTCGGACATGGGATTGGCCTTATCTCAATCTCGTTTATGATTATTTGTACGCTACTTACGAGCGATACTTCTTGATGGCAGCCGTCATCACAGCAACCAGTTCGTCGTTATTCGCACTTGCGCCAGCGCTTGGTGCTGCCGCAGCCGGCTTACGTGCTGTCGCTGCTTTGGCGACGGGCGCCGGGGCGTACTTGTTCACCAGTTTCGACATGACGCCGGTGCTGATCACCAGCAGCGTCAGGAAGACAAAGACGAACCCCATACCAAAGACCATCAGTTCCAGGCCTTCCGATAAAAGATTATCCATCTATGGGTGCTCCTGTTCGTTACATAACCCTTTCGCCCATTTCGGCTTGTGGCCGCGCCGGTCACATCGCTTGTGCCCGAACCGGCATGGACGGATGAATCGGCAAGTGACTGATACTTGAACACAAGTAAAGCAACGTAACCGAGCGGCTATTCTATCCCGAACTCTATGGGTAAAAGCAAGATTAAGGAGGATATGTAATTTTTTTACAGAAATTCGACGACATTCAGTGCAAAAGTCGTTTTTGCACTCTGTCAGGGAAAGGCTATCAGTGGAGATAAAAGAAGGTAGGCAGTGGGGCGATCCCTGTCAATATTGGGATACGTACCCGACTACCCTGTTTGCGACAGGATATTGATTCCGGTCACTCCGGACGCCCGCAAGCGCCCGGTCCTAGTTTGTAGCACGGTTACGCAGGGGTAACCATGAAAACCTAATGCCCGGTCGGCTTGGGCTTACTTGCTGGTCGCCGGACGATAAACGCCGATATTGCTGAATCCTTTTTCTACCAGATTCTGAGCGTGCATCTGACTCATCACCCCCTTCTCGCAATACAGCAGGTACTCACGTTCGCCATCCAGCGTTTTGATCTCGGTTTCCAGGTTGTAAAACGGGATCTTGAGAATCTTGCAGCCGGGCAGGTTCAGCGGTTTGCGCTCCTCTTCATGGGGTGCGCGGATATCGATAATCGACTGGTTGGCGTCAACACGGGTCAGCGCCTGGATCTCGGAGTTAATGTTCTGGTTTTCCACGATTTCATCGATGGAGATCACTTCCGCCTGGGTCAGCGCGCGCTCCAGCACCTCGAAATCGAAACCGGACTCTTCTCGCTCGACACGCTCCTTACGGGCGGCTGTGGTCGGCTTGTCAGAGATCACACCACAAAACTCCGGCATGGCACTGGCAAACTCGAAACAGCCGATCTGACGGCTATGTTCGATAATATCCGGCTTATCCATAGTCACCAGCGGACGGATCACCAGATGCTCGGCCACGTTGTCGATCAGGTTCAGGTTGGGCAGCGTTTGACTGGAGACCTGGGCGATGCTCTCGCCGGTGACCAGCGCAGGCAGTTTCATGCGATCAGCCACCTTGTCCGCCGCACGCATCATCATCCGCTTAAGCACGACACCCATGTGCGAACGATCAACGCTCTGCAGAATTTCGCCCACCACCTCTTCGAACGGCACGGTAATAAACTTAACGCGCGCAGAGGAGCCGTAGCGCTTCCACAGGTACAGAGAAACCTGTTTCACACCTATTTCATGGGCATGACCGCCCAGATTGAAAAACAGGAAGTGGGTTTTGCAGCCGCGGCGCATGGTCATCCACGAGGCAACGATCGAGTCGAAACCACCCGAGATCAATGACAGCACCGGCTCCTGAGTACCCAGCGGGTAACCGCCCAGGCCCTGATGGATATCGGTGACGATAAACAGGCGATCATCACGCACCTCAAGGTCAACCCAGACCTCGGGCTTGTGCACATCAACACCGGCTGCTTCAGTGTGCTGACGTAGCCCGCCACCCACGTAACGCTCCATCTCCACCGAGGTGAACTCATGCTTGCCGGAACGGCGTACACGCACCTTGAAGGTCTTTCCCTTGAGCTTCTCGGCATAGGCGTCACGAGTACGCTCATAGGCCTGATGAAAGTCTTCCAGCGGATGCTGCTCAACTTCCAGAAAGGTCTGGATACCCGGGATACGCTTCAGCGCATCGACCAGGTCATCACGCAGGGTTGCCGGCATGATGGACAAGCCGCCTTCGTAGACCACCTCGATCTTGTCCCAGAAGCCACTGACTTTCACTTCGGGATGGATACGACCAAGAATAATCTGGATGTTGTTCTGGAGACGTGCGATCAAGCGCTTACGGACAGGCCGGCTCTTGATGGTAATCTCGGGAAAGAGCTTAATGATGAATTTCATGGGGCGACATGTGGGGGAGTTAGAAGTGGCGCGCCCGAGAGGATTCGAACCTCTGACCGCCTGGTTCGTAGCCAGGTACTCTATCCAGCTGAGCTACGGGCGCATTGCCGAAACGGATTCAACGATCAAAGGATGGCGCGCCCGAGAGGATTCGAACCTCTGACCGCCTGGTTCGTAGCCAGGTACTCTATCCAGCTGAGCTACGGGCGCACACTTGAAAGCTTTACCGCATGTTGTCCATTTAATGGCGCGCCCGAGAGGATTCGAACCTCTGACCGCCTGGTTCGTAGCCAGGTACTCTATCCAGCTGAGCTACGGGCGCTAAATGGCGGTGAGAGAGGGATTCGAACCCTCGATACCCAGGAGGTATACACCCTTAGCAGGGGTGCGCCTTCAGCCACTCGGCCATCTCACCTTGACAACGGCGCGTATACTACAAGACTGATTTTCAAAAGGAAAGCACTAATTTGAAAAAAATCTGGACGGTCAAAAAACGACCAGCTTCCAGCCCTGCAAAGAGGCGTATCACGCCTCTTTAGGGATCAGTCCTGAGACTCCTCCTGGTCACCTTTCTCGCGCTGAATGCGCTGATAGATCTCTTCACGGTGTACAGACACATCCTTCGGCGCGTTTACACCGATACGGACCTGGTTGCCTTTGACGCCCAGCACGGTCACAGTGACCTCATCGCCGACCATCAGGGTTTCGCCAACGCGGCGGGTAAGAATCAGCATGGGTGGATCTCCTTATTACGTCCTGTGGGCGCTGACCTTTTGATACATCCTGGCTTACATCCTGGCTGCATGAACTATGCACTTAAGCATATACCACAGAGTCTGCAAGCTTCACTAAGTTCAGAATGCTCTTATATGCACTATAGCCCAAAAGGTCAGCAAGTCGTTTTTATTCGCAGACAGTATCCGCGTTGTCCAGGTTAAACGCCGTATGGAGGGCTCGAACCGCCAGCTCCATGTACTTCTCAGCAATCACCACAGAGACCTTGATCTCGGATGTGGAGATCATCTGAATGTTGATGTTTTCCTGCGCCAGGGCGTCAAACATCTTGCTCGCCACGCCCGCGTGAGAGCGCATTCCTACACCGACAATAGACACCTTGGCGATCTTGCTGTTACCAGCATGACTGCGAGCGCCCAGCTCCGCCACAATCTTTTCGAGAATAGTCTGAGCACGCTCGAAATCGTTGCGGTGAACGGTAAAGGTGAAGTCGGTGGTCTGATCGGCACCCACGTTCTGGACGATCATGTCGACTTCAATGTTCTCACGACTGATCGGCCCCAGGATACGGGATGCTACACCCGGAATATCGGGCACACCCACCACCGTCAGCTTGGCTTCGTCACGGTTGAACGCGATGCCGGAAATAACGGGTTTTTCCACTGTCTCTTCTTCCTCTATTGTGATCAGCGTGCCAGGGCCGTCCTGAAAACTGGACAGCACGCGAAGCGGCACCTTGTACTTGCCGGCGAACTCCACCGAGCGAATCTGCAGCACTTTCGAGCCAAGGCTGGCCATCTCCAGCATCTCCTCGAAGGTGATCCTGTCAAGACGACGGGCGCCGGCAACGACACGCGGGTCAGTGGTATATACGCCATCCACATCAGTATAGATCTGACATTCGTCGGCTTTCAGCGCCGCTGCCAGAGCCACACCGGTAGTGTCTGAACCACCACGGCCCAGGGTAGTGATATTGCCCTGCTCGTCTACGCCCTGGAAACCAGCGACGATCACCACACGACCCGCTTCCAGGTCGGTGCGCATACGCTGGGTTTCGATATCCTGGATACGCGCCTTGCTATGCGAGCTGTCGGTCAGGATTCTGACCTGACCGCCGGTGTAGGAGCGCGCATCAACACCGCGTTTTTTCAGCGCCATGGCCAGCAGCGCGATGGTGACCTGTTCACCGGTAGAGACCAGCACATCCATCTCGCGACGATCGGGAGTATCCTGAATCTCATTGGCCAGGCCGATCAGACGGTTGGTTTCACCGCTCATCGCGGAGACAACCACCACTACATCATCGCCGCGCTCGCGGAACCCTTTGACCTTCTCCGCGACCGCCTCTATGCGCTCCACAGAGCCTACGGAAGTGCCGCCGTATTTCTGAACGTATAACGCCATTTTCTGTATCTATTCCCAAACGGCGCCCCTGCCAGAGCGCCTTTTGCCAATCTTAGAGTGCCTGGGATACCAGCTCCGGCACCGATTCCAGCGCCGCCGGCATGGCCGATGCGTCGGTTCCGCCACCCTGCGCCATATCCGGGCGACCACCGCCCTTACCACCCAGCTTAGCTGCCAGATCACGCACCAGATCGCCAGCCTTAACGCGGTCGGTCAGATCCTTGGTGACGCCAGCGGCAACACTGACTTTTTCGCCCTGGGCGGTCATCAGCACGACCACGCCGCTACCCAGTTTGTTCTTCAGCTGATCAATGCTGTCACGCAGAGACTTGGCCTCAACGCCTTCCAGCTTGGCCGCAAGCACCTTGATGCCCTGGACCTCGATCACCTGGTTAAGCAGATCACCACTGGCGGCAGAGGCCAGCTTGGCGGTGAGTCGCTCAATCTCTTTTTCCAGCTGACGGTTGCGGTCATTCAGGTTACGCACCTTTTCCACTACCGAGTCACGGGTCCCTTTCACCAGGGAGGAGAGATCGCCGACCACGGCTTCGGTAGCGCGGAACCAGTTCAGCGCGGCCTTGCCGGTAACCGCTTCGATACGGCGCACGCCAGAAGCGATACCGCTTTCTGAAACGATCTTCATCAGGGCGATATCGCCGGTACGGCTGGCGTGGGTACCTCCGCAGAGTTCGACGGAGAAGCCGTCTTCACCCATGCTCAGCACACGCACTACTTCGTCGTACTTCTCGCCGAACAGCGCCGCAGCACCCTTGGCCTTGGCTTCGTCGATCGGCATCACCTCGGTGGTCACCTCAGTGTTGGCGCGAATCTGAGCGTTGACGATATCTTCAACCCGCTGCAGCTCTTCGTCGGTCACGGCCTCAAAATGAGAGAAGTCGAAACGCAGACGATCTTCGTTAACCAGAGAGCCTTTCTGCTGTACGTGGCTGCCGAGCACAATGCGCAGCGCTTCATGCAGCAGGTGGGTCGCAGAGTGGTTCAGCGCCGCCGCACGACGTTTTTCCACATCGATCTCGGTGGCAACGCTGTTGCCAACTTCCAGTACACCTTCGGCCACTTCACCGTGGTGCAGGTGAACCTTGCCCTCTTTGGTGCAGTCGCCCACGTTGAACAGGCCGCGATCCCAGCGGATCACACCGCTGTCGCCCACCTGACCACCGGACTCGGCGTAGAAGGAGGTGTTTTCCAGAACCACAGTGCCGCGCTCACCAGCGCTCAGCTGACTGACCGGTTCGCCATCGCGGAACAGGCCGACCACTTTGGTCTGGTCTTCAAACGCTTCGTAGCCGGTGAAGCGGGTTTCGCCATCCACCTCGATACGGGCGTTGTAATCCACGGAGAACTGACCGGAGGCGCGCGCTCTTTCACGCTGCTTCTGCATCTCGGACTCAAAGCCATCCATATCCAGGGTGACTTCGTGCTCTCGGGCCACGTCGGCGGTCAGGTCCACCGGGAAGCCGTAGGTGTCGTACAGACGGAATACGGTTTCACCGGGCAGCACCTTGCCATCCAGATCGGCAATCGCCTGCTCCAGCAGTGACAGACCGTTATCCAGGGTGCGGGCAAACTGCTCTTCCTCTTTGAGAATGACGCGTTCAACCTGCGCCTGCAGCTCTTTCAGTTCCGGATAGGCTTCACCCATCTCGGCCACCAGCGGAGCCACCAGCTTGTGGAAGAAGGTACCCTTGGCACCCAGTTTGTTACCGTGACGCACGGCACGACGCAGAATGCGGCGCAGCACGTAGCCGCGGCCTTCATTGGACGGCAGCACGCCATCGATAATCAGGAAGGCGCAGGAACGGATATGGTCCGCAATCACGCGCAGTGACTTGGCGGTAAGATCCTGCCAGCCCAGCACCTCGGCCGCGGCCTTGAGCAGGTTCTGGAACAGATCGATCTCGTAGTTGCTGTGTACCTGCTGCATCACCGCAGCGATACGCTCCAGTCCCATACCGGTATCGATGGACGGCGCTGCCAGCGGCGTCATCTCACCATCGGCGGAGCGGTTGAACTGCATGAAAACCAGGTTCCAGATCTCGATGTAACGATCACCATCTTCATCCGGGCTGCCTGGAGGGCCACCCGCCACTTCCGGGCCGTGATCGTAGAAGATCTCTGAGCAAGGACCGCAAGGGCCGGTATCGCCCATGGACCAGAAGTTGTCTTCGTCCAGCTTGGAGAAACGCTCGGGATCGGCGCCGATCTCCTCTTTCCAGATCTTTTCCGCTTCATCATCGGTGTAATGCACGGTGACCCAGAGTTTCTCTTTCGGCAGACCCAGCACCTCGGTCAGGAAGGTCCAGGCGAACTTGATAGCGTCACGTTTGAAATAATCACCGAAGCTGAAGTTACCCAGCATCTCGAAGAAAGTGTGGTGACGGGCGGTGTAGCCGACGTTTTCCAGGTCGTTGTGCTTACCACCGGCACGCACGCAACGCTGCGAAGTGGTCGCACGGCTGTAGGAGCGCTTGTCGGTTCCCAGGAAAACATCCTTGAACTGAACCATACCTGCGTTGGTGAACAGCAGGGTCGCGTCGTTACCGGGCACCAGCGGGCTGGAGGGAACAACCTCATGCCCATGCTCGTTAAAGTAGTTCAGGAACGCCTGGCGAATTTCGGCACTCGTCATGTATTTCATCTGAATAAACCGTTTTCCTAGTTTCCTATTGCTGCGTATAACAGCGGGAATGTCTCTGGCGCAGCCGCCGAACTCAAACACCAGTACTTGTGCCTGGTTATTCGATTCGCGTTTTCGCGCCCTGGCGCGTGCAAACACCGCAAAAAATGGCGGAACAGTATATAACGTGTCTGTTTTTTGTTCGAATACTTTTAGCGGCTGAAAAGCGGCAGATTCAAGGCATTCAGCGCCGAAAACGCTCAGTCTTCGTTCACTTCCAGCGCATACCGGATCTCGTCAAAGCCGAATCCGCGCCCCTGAAGATGACGCACCCGTTTCGCTTTCTCTTTCATATCCGTCACAGGGCGCCCTCCGTACTTGCGTTCAGCCAGCTCTCTGGCCTGTTCAAACCAGTCCACGTCTTCCTCTTCCAGTACCTGTTCAACCAGCGCCGAGGCGATCCCCTTGTTCTGCAAATCAAAGCGGACGCGGCGCTCGCCATAGCCCTGGCCGACTCGCTGGCGGAGAATCATACCGGCACAGCGCAGATCGCTCTGGTAGCCATCTGCCGCCATACGATCGAGCACTTTCTGCAGCAGCTCCTGTTCAGCAACACGACTGCGAAAGCGGCTTTCAAGCTCATGACGACTGTATTCCCGCCGCGCCAGCAACTGGATAACCGCTTCTACCAGCGCCGATTCGGTTTCGATCAGTTTGTCACTTTTTCTTTTTCCCTGGCCAAACATAAATCTCGCCACCTCCAGAACGCAGAAAAGGCCCCGAAGGGCCTTTTTCATTCTATATCGCTGCGTCGAACTTAAAATTCAAGTTCAGCGTTTTTATCAGCGTCTTCTTTGCCGGCTTCTTCTTTCGGCTTAGCCACATTGAGCAGCTCGGCACGAATAGCGGTTTCGATCTCATCCGCCACTTCCGGGTGCTCTTCCAGGTAGCGTGCCGCATTGGCTTTACCCTGGCCAATCTTATTGCCCTGGTAAGCGTACCAGGCGCCGGACTTATCGATCAGCTTCTGCTGCACGCCCAGATCGATCACCTCGCCCATGTGATAGATACCGGCGCCGTACATGATCTGGAACTCGGCCTGACGGAACGGCGGGGATACCTTGTTCTTAACCACTTTAACGCGGGTTTCGTTACCGACAACCTCATCGCCCTGCTTGACCGCACCGGTACGACGGATATCCAGACGCACTGAAGCGTAGAACTTGAGCGCGTTACCACCGGTGGTGGTTTCCGGGGAGCCAAACATAACGCCGATCTTCATACGGATCTGGTTGATGAACACTAGCATGCAGTTGGCCTGCTTGACGTTACCGGTCAGCTTACGCAGCGCCTGGGACATAAGACGCGCCTGCAGGCCCACGTGAGAATCGCCCATCTCGCCTTCGATTTCCGCCTTCGGTACCAGCGCTGCCACGGAGTCGACGATGATCACATCAACCGCGCCGGAGCGAGTCAGCATGTCGGTGATTTCCAGCGCCTGCTCACCGGTATCCGGCTGGGAGACCAGCAGCTCGTCCACATTCACGCCCAGCTTTTCAGCGTACTGCGGATCCAGCGCGTGCTCGGCATCGACGAACGCACAGGTTTTGCCCTGCTTCTGCGCCTGGGCGATCACCTGCAGGGTCAGTGTGGTTTTACCGGAGGATTCAGGACCGTAAATCTCAACGATACGACCGTAAGGCAGACCGCCTATGCCCAGCGCGATATCCAGGCCGAGCGAACCGGTCGAAACAGCCGGAATCGCCTCACGGGGCTGGTCGCCCATGCGCATGACCGCGCCCTTACCGAACTGACGTTCAATTTGCGATAGCGCCGCATCAAGCGCCTTCTTTCTGTTATCGTCCATCACTCAACCTTTATCAAAGCCAGAGCTTTTATCGAGAGCCGTAAAAGCCGGTTCAAAATACTGTATACCTGACCAGTATTATTCCAGAAAAAGGTTAATTTGCAACCTCAGTCGGGGAGATAGGCCAACAGCCCCTCAAGCGCCTGAATCACGGCCTGTCGGCGCACCGTCTCGCGGTCACCATGAAAAAAACTCAAGCAGGTAACCGTGGGTTTTCCGCGCACGGCCCAAGCCAGCCAGACCGTACCCACAGGTTTCTGTTTCGAGCCGCCATCGGGGCCGGCGATGCCACTGATCGCCACCGAGATATCAGCACTGGAGTTAGCCAGGGCACCCTCAGCCATCTGGGCTACGACCGGTTCGCTGACCGCACCGTACTGCTCCAGCGTTTCCGCTTTCACCCCGAGCATCCGCTGTTTGGCATCGTAGGAGTAGCTGACAAAGCCCCCCTCAAACCAGGCCGAACTGCCCGGAATCGCCGTCAATGCCTCGGCAACCCAACCGCCGGTGCAGGACTCAGCGGTAATCGCCGAAGCCCCGGCCTTCAAAAGTGCTTCTCCAACACTGCGCGCCAGTGCTTCCATACTCCCCCCATCGTTCTAATTATGCGCCGCACTCTTCTGCGTATTTATGTTTGCGACGCTCTTTATAAGACTTTAGTCGAACCAGTATATAAGCCATTACGACGATGACCAGCCCCGATTGCACGCAGGCCCGTCGATACCACCCAGGCAGTCTTTATCGAACCATCCCGGCTCCCCGCGTCTTTCCGGAAGTCTGACCCGAAATTCCATCCAGCGCGCGATAAAAGCCTCACCGCAAAGGTATTTTTAAATAAATGTCATATATACAGGACAAAATTGCATGACAAATACATTTTAATCGCTACACTTTCGCCCCCTTTAAACAGGCCCTCAGTTGCGCCGACGCTGTGCCTCGATCGGTCGTTAAAGGGCGGAACAAAACCAAAGCCGCAGATACAGCCGGAGACCTCGCCCCACTATGACCCTTTCATTTCGACAGCGGTTACTCATTCCCATACTGGCCCTATTGCTGGTCGGCCTGATCAGCCTGGGACTGTCGGCTAACCGAATGTTAAACAACGAGGTTCAGCAAGCCACGCAAAGTGAGATCAATAGCACTTTACGCACGGCACACACGTTTATCGATGGCTGGCTGAAGGCGAAAGGCGATGTACTTGCAGCGCTGGCGCAACACCTTGATAGAGACGAGCAGCGCTGGCCAGAGGCCCTGACCCTGGTACGGGACGCCGCCGGCTACGACCTGACCTATGTGGGAACAGGAACGGGAGAAATGATCCAATCCCGGCCTGCCCCGCCGCTGCCGGAAGGCTATGATCCGCGTAAGCGACCCTGGTACGCAGCGGCCAAGCGAAGCGGACAACTCACCGTTACCGAGCCCTACATGGGCGCCAGCCCGGCAGTGCCGCTTATCTCCCTGACAAGCCCTCTTAAGAACGGCAGTGATGGCGTACTCGCCGGAGATATTCAGCTGGCGTCATTGACACAGGAGCTGCTCTCCCTGGAGACACGCTGGAATTCACAGCTCTGGCTGATAGGCGCATCCGGTAAGCTGATCGCCCACCCCAACGAAGACCACTTCCAGACTCCGGTTGACGCCCTGATTCCTACCGACCAGCTACCCAAGGCTCAGGGTGAGATCAGCACGCTTCACTACCAGGGTCGTGACTGGTTTATCGCCACTGAAACGCTGCCGGATACCGGATGGCGGCTACTGCTTCTGGTCGATAAAAAAGAGGCAACCGTGGCTCAGAGTGAGCTGGTCTGGCAGCTGGGCGGTATAGGCCTCGCCATTATGGTAGTTGTTGCCGTGGTGATGCTGGTGCTGGTCGGCTACCTCACCCAGCCTCTCAAGCGCCTGGCAAGCCTGATGAACGACATCGCCACCGGCGACGGCGACCTGACCCAGCGCCTGACGGTAGAACGAAACGACGAGCTCGGCCAGGTCAGCCTGGCGTTCAACCAGTTCATCGAACGCCTCCAGACCACGATCAGGGAAGTCATCCAACTGACGCTGCGCCTGAACGATGACGCCCAGACCTCAGCGGAACAAAGCCGCCTGACACTGACCAAGGTGGATCATCAACAGCACGAGCTGTCGCAGCTCTCAGCGGCGGCCGAGCAAATGTCAGTGGCCACCAGCGAGATCGCCAGCAATGCCGAACTGACCGCCGACGCCGCACAAAACGCAGCAGACTCCACCCGGGTCGGCCTGAATGTGGTTGAAGAGAACCGCGCAGGCATCGACCGTCTGGCGCAACAGGTGAACCAGGCCGGCGGAGTGATCGGCGAAGTGGAGGAACAGGTAAATAGCATCACTGGCATTCTTGCCACCATCCAGGGAGTGGCCGAACAGACCAACCTGCTGGCACTTAACGCAGCGATTGAGGCAGCGCGTGCCGGCGAGCACGGCCGCGGTTTCGCCGTGGTTGCAGAAGAAGTACGCAGTCTCTCCAGCCGCACACACGAGTCCACTGAAGAGATTCACGCCATGATCGAAGCGCTGAAGCAGGTCACTCAACAGGCGGTCAGCGGTATGAAATCCAGCGAGTCCATGGCTCACGAGAGCGTGGAAAAGGCCGTCCAGGCTGCGGACAGACTGCGTCAGATCGATGAGTCCAATACACATATTCGCGATATGGCGGTACAGATCGCCAGCGCCGTCGAAGAACAGAACGCCGTGTCCTCAGAGATGAGCGGCAATACGGAGCAGATCCGAACGGTATCTGAAGCACTGGCTACCCAGGCTCGCGACGGGCGCGAGCGTGCTACCGAGCTCAGTGAGGTAGCCACCGCGTTGAAAGAACTGACCGACAGATTCCGTGCCTGATCCCCTGGCAGAGGCACTCAGCAGGCAGGCTCTTTTGCTTCTGCATTCAATGCGGTGATAGCAACGGAGCCTCACTACCGCTCCATGAATGAATCCAAGAATGTGATTGGCAAAAGGATTTTTGCTAACAGAAAAAACGAAGCTCCCGGATCGGGAGCTTCTGGTCAGGCTAGCGTATTGGTTCCAGCGTTAATTAAAGGCCCGATTTTTCATACACCTCATGAGTCCAGGCGCCTTCCGGTTTTTTGGTGATAACCGGGGCGGAATCGCCGCTCAGCAGGATATCCACGGTGCGGTCGAACGCAGCCGGATCCAGGTAGCCGATCTCTTTCGGGTTACCTTCCAGCAGCTTGGCCACTTCCTTCGCCATGCGGATCTGGTGATCTTCGGTCTGGGCGCCGGTGTCGTCATACTCCAGTACGATCTCGGCGGCTTCTTCCGGGTGCTCGGCGGCGTATTTCCAGCCCTTCACCGAGGCTTTCAGGAAGCGCGCCAGCTTGTCGACCATTTCCGGGTCAGCCAGTTTCTCTTCGGTGGTGTAGAGGCCGTCTTCCAGCATCGCCACGCCCTGATCTTCATAGCTGAATACGGTCAGCTCTTCCGGCGTCAGACCGCCATCAAGTACCTGGCCATACTCGTTGTAGTTCATGGTAGAGACGCAGTCCGCCTGGCCCTGGAAGATCGGGTCCACGTTGAAGCCCTGCTTCAGCACGGTGACGCCGCCTTCGCTGCCATCGGTGGCGATGCCCAGCTTGGACATCCACGCCAGGAACGGATACTCGTTACCGAAGAACCAGACACCCAGGGTTTTATCCACCACGTCCATCGGCTGCTCGATACCGGAGTCTTTCAGGCAGGTCAGCATCATGCCGGACTTGTTGAAGATCTGGCCGATGTTTACCAGCGGCAGCCCTTTCTCGCGGGAAGCCAGCGCCGCCGGCATCCACTCCACGATCACATCGGCACCGCCACCGGCGATCACCTGCGGCGGCGCGATATCCGGGCCGCCTGGCTTCACGGTCATATCCAGGCCTTCCTCTTCATAGAAGCCCTTTGCCAGCGCCACGTAATAACCGCCGAACTGCGCCTGGGTCACCCACTTCAGCTGCAGCGTCAGCGGGTCCGCCGCCTGCGCCGCTGTTGACATGGAGAGCGTGGAAAGCGCCGAAAAAGCCAGCGTACATCCTGCAATCAGAGAACTGATGTTTTTCTTCATCCTGTGTAGCTCCTGCTTTGACAAACCGTGTTTTGGCTATTTGATTTAAAAACCGTTTTTCTAACCCTGTTTACTAAGCACTGCTGTACGAAGAACGTTTAACCCGCAGCCCGTGTTGAGGGGTGCCAGAAGGTCAGCTTGCGCTCCAGCAGCGCCAGCAGGCCGTAGCTGATCGAGCCGGCCAGAGCAGCGACCAGAATCGTGGCCCAGACCATATCCATGTTCATGCGTCCCACCTCTGTGGAGATGCGAAAGCCCATGCCCACAATCGGCGTACCGAAAAACTCCGCGACGATGGCACCGATCAGCGCCAGCGTGGAGTTGATCTTCAGCGCATTGAAGATGAACGGCAGCGCCGCCGGCAACTGCACATACCAGAGCGTCTGGCGACGGTTGCCGGCATAGGTGTGCAGCAGATTCAGGTGCAGGTTGTCGCTGGCATGCAGCCCGGCCAGGGTGTTCACCAGCATCGGGAAGAAGGTCATGATCACCACGACGGCAGCCTTGGACTGCCAGTCAAAGCCGAACCACATCACCATGATCGGCGCGATACCGACGATGGGGATCGACGACATGATATTGCCGATCGGCATCAGCCCCTTCTGCAGAAACGGGCTGCGATCGATCAGCAGTGCGACGACAAAGCCACTACCGCAGCCGATCAGCCAACCTGCCAGCACCGCCTTGAGCCAGGTCTGGGCGAAGTCCTTGGCCAGGGTTTCCAGCTCGGAAAAGAAGGTGAAGCCGATGGTGCCAGGCGCAGGCAGCAGCACCGAAGGTACAGCAAAGCCGGTGCAGATCAGCTGCCAGAGTACCAGTAGCAGCACGGCAAACAGCGTCGGCACAGCAAGATTCACCGCACGTGCGACCGCTTTCGATTCCGACCGGTCACCCAGGGCGGTCAGCTGTTCCATGGCAAACCAGCCGCCCAACAGCATCAGCGGAATCAGCACCAGCCAGACCGGCTGGCGGCTGTAGGCGCCGGGCTCACCGCCGGTTATCCAGAGGCTGAGAATCAGCGCCGCAGCGCCTGCTGCGATCAACACCAACCGGCTCACCGGCGCACTCTGCGTATTAAAAGTCATAGCGGAGGTCATGCGGCGATCCCCATACGTCGATTGATCTTGCGTTCCATCATGCCGACCAGCGCCACCAGCACCGCGCCGAGCACCGCTGCAACTACCAGGGCCGCCCAGATCTGTACCGTCTGGCCGTAGTAGGAACCACTCAGCAGTCGTGCACCCAGACCGCCCTGAGCACCGGTGGGCAACTCAGCCACGATGGCGCCCACCAGCGAGGCGGCGATGGCGATCTTTAGGCTGGCAAAGAGATACGGCAGCGCCGTGGGCCAACGCAGCTTCCAGAAGAACTCACCGGGCTTGGCACTGTAGGTGGCCAGCAGCTCCATATGCAGTTTGTCCGGCGCCCTCAGCCCTTTCACCATGCCGATGGTGACCGGGAAGAAGGAGAGGTACATGGAGATGATCGCCTTGGGCACCAGGCCGGTGAAGTTCAGCGCCCCCAGCACCACGATGATCATCGGCGCAATGGCGAGAATCGGAATCGTCTGTGAGGTGATCACCCAGGGCATCAGGCTGCGCTCCAGGGTACGGTTATGCACGATGCCGATGGCCAGCACGATGCCGAGCACAGCACCCATCAGAAAGCCGAGCAGCGTGGACGACAGGGTGATACCGGTGTGATAAACCAGCGAGCGCTTGGAGCTGATCTTGGTATCGAAGATCGACTTATACAGCTCCGCCGCGATCTGATCCGGCGTCGGCAGCAGCGGCCGTTTCATCGAATAGGCGTCAGCCAGCAGCTGGCTGAAACTCCAGTCGATATTGCGCCGCTCATAGCCGTTGATCAGCAGATCGCTGTTGAGCCAGAGAGCACCCAGATACCAGAGCACCAGCAGGGCCAGCACCATCAACGTCAGCGCGGCGGCCTGACTTTTGTGAAGCGACTTGAACATCGGTCCGCCTCCGTCAGTTGATGCGATGATCGTTGGCCAGCGCTTCACGCACTTCCTGCGCCAGCGCGATAAATTCAGGGCTCTCGCGATCCTCAAGCGTGCGTTCCCGCGGCAGCGGACTCTTGATGATCTTGGCGATCCGTCCCGGTCGCGGCGACATCACCACGATATGGGTCGACAGCAGCACCGCTTCGGGGATCGAGTGGGTCACGAACACCACGGTCTTGCGGGTCTCGCGCCAGATCTTCAGCAGCTCCAGGTTGAGGTGATCGCGGGTGATCTCGTCCAGCGCACCAAAGGGCTCATCCATCAGCAGCAGCTCCGGCTCAAAACTCAGGGCCCGGGCGATGGACGCCCGCTGCTGCATACCGCCGGAGAGCTGCCACGGAAACTTCTTGTGGAAATCGCCCAGGCCTACCAGCTCCAGGTACTTATCCACATGGCGCTGTTGCTGCTCCTTGCTCATGCCGAAGATCTCCAGCGGCACCTTGCAGTTACCGGCGATGGTGCGCCAGGGGAACAGCCCCGGCGCCTGGAACACGTAACCGTAAAGACGGTTCAGGCGTGCATCCTCCGGCGAGGTGCCATCCACCTGGATAGAGCCCTCGGTCTGGCGCTCCAGATCGGCGATCACCCGCAGCAACGTGGTCTTGCCGCAGCCCGACGGGCCGATAAAGGAAACGAAATCCCCGGCGTGAATATCCAGATCGATGTGTGACAGCGCGTTCACCGGCCCATCGTTGGTCTCGAACACCAGCGACAGGTCTTCGATGGCGATGATCTTGCGGGCCTCTTCCTTCGCCCTCTCGGGACTTGAAGCGGGCTGCGTGTTTACCGTCATATCCATTGCTTCCTCCAACTCTTTCCTCCTGATCAGGGCGCACTGCTCAGTCACGTTCCACGGCGGTAGGCGTGTGCGCTTCGTTGAAGCGCTTCTGGGCGGCAAAGGGGGAGGCAAAGGCCGGGCGCTTGATATAGCGGCCCGCGCCCTCTTCCACGAACAGCTCGCCGTTGGCGTAAACCACCTTGCCCTGGCTGATGGTGTGGCTCGGTACGCCGGTCACGGTGCGGCCCTCAAAGATGTTGAAGTCCACGTTCTGGTGGTGAGTCTTGGCGGAGATGGTTTTGCTCTGGGCCGGATCCCAGATCACGATATCGGCATCGGAACCCTCAGCCACGCGCCCCTTCTGCGGGTAGATATTGAAGATCTGCGCTGCATTGGCGGAGGTGACCGCGACAAACTCGTTCATGGTCAGGCGACCGGTGTTCACACCGGAGTCCCACATGATCATCATGCGGTCCTCAACGCCTGCGGTGCCGTTGGGGATCATGGAGAAATCGTCCTTGCCCATCGCCTTCTGATCGGTGCAGAAGCAGCAGTGATCGGTGGCGGTGGTCTGCAGCGTGCCGCCCTGCAAGCCCTTCCAGAGTGCGGACTGATGCTCCTTCGGACGGAACGGCGGGCTCATCACGTGGGCCGCGGCAAAGTCCCAGTTGTCGCTGCGGTAAACGCTGTCATCCAGCTCCAGATGGCCGGCCAGTACTTCGCCGTAAACCCGCTGGCCTTCCTGACGCGCGCGGGAGATCTCACCCAGCGCCTCCTTGCAGGAGACATGCACCAGATACAGAGGCACACCCAGGGTCTGGGCAAAACGGATAGCACGGTTGGCGGCTTCGCCTTCCACTTCGCTCGGGCGCGATAGCGGATGGCCTTCGGGGCCGGTGATCCCCTGTTCCGCCAGCTTCTTCTGCAGGTGGTAAACCAGCTCGCCATTCTCGGCATGCACGGTAGGCATGGCGCCCAGCTCCATGCAGCGGGTGAAGGAGTTCACCAGGGTTTCGTCTTCGGCCATGATGGCGTTCTTGTACGCCATGAAGTGCTTGAAGCTGTTCACCCCCTCCTGTTCGACCAGGATCTTCATCTCGTCGCGTACCGATTCATCCCACCAGGTCACCGCCACATGGAAGGAGTAATCGGAGACGGAGCGGCTGGCCCATTCACGCCAGGTGCCGTACGCCTCCAGCAGGCTCTGCTGAGGGCTGGGGATAACAAAGTCGATGATCATGGTGGTACCGCCGGCGAGACCCGCCCGCGTACCGGTAAAGAAGTCTTCGCTGGCCACGGTGCCCATAAACGGCAGCTGCATATGGGTGTGGGGATCAACGCCGCCCGGCATTACATACTGACCGGCGGCATCGATCACTTCTGCGCCCGCCGGCGCCTCCAGATCCGGGCCCACCGCCAGGATCTTACCTTCGTCACACAGTACGTCCGCTTTCAGTGTCTGATCGGCATTGATGACTGTGCCGTTCTTGATAAGTAGAGCCATGACAATCCTCTGCGCAGCTAAATGTAGAAACTGCAGAGGCTATGCAATAGTTTGACCAACCGGACAAAAGGTTAGTACAGAAAGCGATCAACCCTTTGAAAAGATAAGGGTATTTTTAGTAAAGAAAACTGTTCAACCAGCCAACAGAGCTGACCGGTCAGTTAGAAAAGCGCGAGCTATATGAGCAGATTATGAGCGCGAGGAACCGTATTGGTGCACTTTTGACCAGCTGGTTAAAAGATGAAGAGGCCAGAAATGCTCAGCTGAGTTTAGAAAGCGTTATCGAGGCAGCCAAGGCAAGGAAAGGAAAGGCAAGGCAGTTAGCGTTCACACCATTTTGACGCCGCAGCCTTTCAGCACCAGCCTGGTGAGCAGCTCGATGGCGTTATCGAAGTCATCATCGGCGAGCTCTTCGCGGCCCAGCAACACCTTCATCTGCAAGGCAAAGTCAGCGTAGGACTGGGTCGATGCCCAGAGCGTGAACAGCAGGTGCTCGGGATTCACCGGGTCCATCCAGCCCTTGGCGATCCAGGCACGGAACACCGCCACGGTATCGTCGAACTGACGCTTCAGCGGGCCTTCCAGCTCTTCGCGCACATAGGGTGCACCATGCAGGATCTCGGCAGCAAAGATCTTGGAGGCATCGGGAAAATCGCGGGACTGCCGCAGCTTGCGCACTATATAGCCGCGCAGCGCCTCGCGGGGATGATCCTCGGCGTGCAGATCGTGCATCGCCTCCATCCACAGCTCCAGGATCCGCTTCAATACCGCGCGGTAGAGGCCTTCCTTGGATTTGAAGTAGTAGAGCACGTTGGGCTTGGGCAGACCCGCCGCCTCGGCAATAGAAGAGACCGTGGTGCCGGAAAAGCCGTTGTCGGCGAACTGCTTCTCCGCCGCCTTGACTATCTGGTCAATGTTTTCCTGCCGGATTTCGGTCAACGGCCGGCGTGTGCGTTTGGCCGTTTTTTTCTTCTCGGTCATCTTTTATCCACCCAATACAGCGACAGCCATGCGCAGGAATCAATGCCCGCATTAGCCTCCAAGGTTGCACCAGTATGGTACCCAGACACAGAGTTAAGCGCCAATTGAGGACCAATCCAAGCTTTTATCCACAGTTTTTTCGTTTCGCCCTGACCTCACCTGCAAATAAAAAGTCCTATTTTTTATCGGTGAATACCCTTTTCCATTCACAGACTTAGAACAAAAAACCACCAACGGAAACACTAACCTTTTGACCAAATGGTCAGAAGATGGCACAGCCTCTGCATTACCGGATGACCGAATTACAACGAAGAAAGAGGCTGTCACAGCATGATCGAGCCACTCAAACATCTGGCAAACACCCCGGTAAAACCGGAAACGCTGGAGCTGAAGTTCTCCGACATAGCTCCACCCCTGACAGAACGCCAGGCGGCGCTGGAAAGCGCCCGCTGCCTGTATTGCTACGACGCACCCTGCGTTAACGCTTGCCCGAGCGATATCGATATTCCGGAGTTCATCCGCCAGGTCGCCCAGGACAACGTCAACGGTGCGGCGAAAACCATCTGGAGCGAGAACATCCTCGGCGGCAGCTGCGCCCGCGTCTGCCCCACCGAGATTCTCTGCGAGCAGTCCTGCGTGCGAAACAAGACCGATGAGTGTGCACCGGTCCTGATCGGCCAGCTGCAGCGCTACGCCACCGATAACGCCGACAAGAGTGCGCACCCGTTTGCGCGTGCCGAGTCCACCGGCAAGCGGATCGCCATCGTCGGTGCCGGCCCTGCCGGTCTCAGCTGCGCCCACCGTCTCGCCATGCTCGGCCACGATGTGGTGATCCACGAAGCCCAGGCGAAAAGTGGCGGCCTCAATGAATACGGTATCGCCAGCTACAAGATGACCGATGACTTCGCCCAGAAAGAGGTGGAGTTCCTGCTTGGCATCGGCGGTATCGAGATCGTCTACAACAGTGCTCTGGGCCGGGAGATCTCCCTGTCGGCGCTGCAGTCCGAATTCGATGCGGTGTTCCTGGCCATTGGCCTGGGCTCCACGCGCACCCTGGCGCTAGGCCATGAGGAGGCGCCGGGCGTAATGACCGCCGTGGATTACATCCGCGAACTGCGCCAGAGCGATGACCTGAGCGCACTGCCGGTACCGGAAAACGCCATCGTGATCGGCGCCGGTAACACCGCCATCGATATGGCGGTGCAGATAAAACGCCTGGGAGCAGAACAGGTTTACCTGGTCTACCGCCGCGGCGAAGAGGCGATGTCCGCCACCGATCACGAACAGGCACTGGCCCGCAATGAGGGCGTACAGATCCGCACCTGGGCGCGCCCGGCGGAGATCGAGCTGGATAACGAGGGCAAGGTTGCCGGTATGCGCTTTGTCCGCACCGCCGAAGATGACGGCAAGCTGGTCGACAGCGACCGCGGCTTCAGCCTCAAAGCGGAAGCGATCTTCAAGGCGATCGGCCAGACGCTTGTCAGCGACGAGCTGGACCCGGCCATCGAACTTAGCGGCGGCAAGCTGCTGGTCGACGAGAGTTTGCACACCACCCTGACCGGCGTTTATGCCGGCGGCGACTGCACCGGTATCGGTCAGGACCTCACCGTGGAAGCGGTGCAGCAGGGCAAGAAAGCAGCAGAATCTATCCATCATGACCTGATGGCAGCAGGAGATAAATAATCATGGCTGACCTGAGTATCGAATTCGCGGGTATCAAGGCTCCCAACCCCTTCTGGCTGGCATCCGCTCCGCCCACCGACAAGCAGTACAACGTGGAACGCGCTTTTGAAGCCGGCTGGGGCGGTGTCGTGTGGAAAACCCTGGGTGAAGACCCGGCCGCGGTGAACGTCTCCTCCCGCTACTCCGCCAGCTACGACGCCCACGGCGATGTGGTTGGCTTTAACAACATCGAGCTGATCACCGACCGTCCGCTGGAGGTGAACCTGCGCGAGATCGAAGACACCAAGCGCAACTGGCCCGACCGCGCCCTGATCGTCTCGCTGATGGTGCCCTGTGAAGAGGACGCCTGGAAACGAATCGTCAAACAGGTGGAGCAGACCGGCGCCGATGGCGTGGAACTCAACTTCGGCTGCCCCCACGGCATGCCGGAGCGCGGCATGGGCGCCGCCGTCGGCCAGGTGCCGGAATATGTCGAGATGGTCACCCGCTGGTGCAAGCAGTACTCCAGCCTGCCGGTGATGGTGAAGATGACCCCCAACGTCACCGACGTGCGCCACCCGGCCCGCGCCGCCTTCCGCGGCGGTGCCGATGCGGTATCACTGATCAACACCGTCAACTCCATCACCGGTCTCGATCTGGACCGCATGGTGGCGCGCCCCATCGTTGGCAGCCAGAGCACCCACGGCGGCATGTGCGGCCCGGCGGTAAAACCGATCGCGCTGAACATGCTGGCCGAGATCGCCCGTGACCCGGAAACCGCCGGCAAACGCCTCTGCGGTATCGGCGGCATCAGCAACTGGCGCGACGCCGCCGAGTTCATCGCCCTGGGCGCCGGCTCGGTGCAGGTGTGCACGGCAGCGATGTTGCATGGTTTTCGTATTGTCGAAGGGATGAAGGACGGACTTTCCCGCTGGATGGATGAGAAAGGCTACGCCCGCATCGAGGATTTCCGCGGCCTGGCCGTGCCCAACACCACCGACTGGAAGTACCTGGATATCAACTACAAATCCATCGCCCAGATCGACCAGGACAAGTGCATCAACTGCGGCCGCTGCCATATCGCCTGCGAAGACACCTCGCACCAGGCGATCAACAAACTGCTGCAGGCGGACGGCAGCAACATCTACACCGTTAACGATGACGAATGTGTCGGCTGCAACCTCTGCGAGATCACCTGCCCGGTGGATCAGTGCATCACCATGGTGCCGCAGGAGACCGGCCTGCCCTATATGAACTGGACCCAGGACCCGCGCAACCCGTACCGCGAAGCCTGAACATCAAAGATGTAAACCTGAACGAGACTGTAGCGACGAGAGATAACCGGCACGGCCCAGACATCAAAACGCCTTGCCGGTTTTACCGCAGTACCCGCCACGCAGCCCGTTTTCGAATAACTGCAAGGAGGACAACATGTCTGTTGAGACGCTAGTCAACGAAGCAGGAACCAGCAGCGATATCGCCAACCTGAACATCAACGGCGAGCGCCTGTGGCAATCGCTGATGGACCTGGCCCAGCTCGGCGCCACACCCAAGGGCGGTGTCTGCCGTCTGGCGCTGACCGATCTGGACCGCGAGGGCCGCGACCTGTTCGTGAAGTGGTGCACAGACGCCGGCTGCAGCATCACCATCGATGTGATCGGCAACATCTTCGCCCGCCGCCCCGGCAAGGATAACAGCCTGCCGCCGATCATGACCGGCAGCCATATCGACACCCAGCCCACCGGCGGCAAGTTCGACGGCTGCTTCGGCGTTATGTCTGGCCTCGAGGTGATCCGCACCCTTAACGATCACAACATCGTCACCGAAGCGCCTATCGAAGTCGCCGTCTGGACCAACGAAGAGGGCTCTCGCTTCGCCCCCTGCATGATGGGCTCCGGCGTATTTATCGGTAAGTTCGACCTGGAAGAGACCTACGCCATCACCGACTACGAGGGCGCCAAGGTCGGCGACGAACTCAAGCGCATCGGCTACCTGGGCCAGCAGCAGGTACCCGGCCACAAAGTGGGCGCTTACTTCGAGGCACATATCGAACAGGGCCCGATCCTGGAAAACGAAGAGAAAACCATCGGCGTCGTCATCGGCTGCCTGGGCCAGAAATGGTTCGACCTGACCCTTAAGGGCGTCGAGTCCCACGCCGGCCCGACTCCGATGAGCCTGCGCAAGGATGCCCTCCTGGGCGCCGCCGAAGTGATTCAGGCGGTCAACCGCATCGCCCTGGAACACCAGCCCTACGCCTGCGGCACCTGCGGCCATATCGAAGCCTACCCCGGCTCACGCAACGTGATCCCCGGCGAGGTACTGGTCAGCATCGACTTCCGCCACCTGGAGGAAGACCAGCTCGCGCATATGATCAGCGAACTGGACAAGGTGCTGGAGAAACTGAAAACCGAAAACGGCCTGGAGCTTGAACTCAAGCCCACCGCCAACTTCCCTGCCCTCTACTTCCACGACGACTGCGTCAACGCAGTGCGCACCGGCGCCCAGCGTTTAGGCGTCCCGCATATGGATATCGTCAGTGGCGCCGGCCACGACGCCATCTTTATGGCCGAAGTCTGCCCAGCGGGGATGATCTTTGTGCCCTGTGAGGATGGCATCAGTCATAACGAGATTGAGAATGCAGATCCGGAGGATCTGGCGGTGGGGTGCAATGTGTTGTTGCATGCGATGCTTGAGAGGTCTGGGGTTTGCTGAGGTTTCGCGTTTGGGTGGTTGGTTTTAAGTACTGCGTACTTGTCTAACGCACCTTTCGCCTGCTGGCGAGTCAAGGATCTTGGACGGCCAAGATCCTTAACAATCCTAAGCCGCCCCGACAGCTTGGCCCGCTTCGCGGCCTTCCCTGTGCTTCTCGTCTGAAAGAGCGGGAAGGGAAACTCGGCTTCGCCTCAAACAGCCCTTCCCTTGTTTCTCTTTCAGCCTGCGATGCTCGGCTGCGCTGAAGGGGAATGGGGTGCGATTAGTTGGTTTCGGTGTGATTGGAGTATCGATATTTTACTCTGCCCCCGATTTCTTATAGTTTAAAGCTCTATATAGTCGCGGTTTTTTGGTTCTCTCCTCAGGAAATGACGTAAACTCTTGACAGTAATTATATAAACAGGGAAATATATAGGGACACGAGCGAGGGGCTCTGATTTAACTTTCCGCTGACTATCTGCGGCGGTAATTATTACGTTTCTTTTGCAGCTCGGCCTCCTGGGATGCGCTGACGATGTGCTGCAGTGTATAAGAGAAAATTAGCCCCTTGTTCGTGCCCTTATCTTGATACTATGACCTTACCTCTTGGCGAAAACTTTTTCTCGACTGCTCAGACAATAGCTAATGAGCTTGGTATGAGCTATAAACAGCTTTCATCATTTATTTACCCAACGACCAATAAAAGTTATCGTACATTTACTATTAAGAAAAAAGGTGGTGGCGAACGTACGATAAGTGTTCCAAAGAAAAATCTAAAGAAAATACAAAGAATGATAGTGGATAAGATTATGAAATATTATAATCCTAAGCTGTCATGTCATGGTTTTACTGAGTCTCGAAGTATCGTTACAAATGCATATAGACATGTAGGAAAACAGTTCGTATTTAATGTGGATCTGAAAGATTTCTTTGGAACAATACATTTTGGTCGTGTGCGTAATTTATTTATTAGTAAGCCTTTTTTATACTCTCATAGTGCTGCAACTGTTCTTGCCCAAATATGTTGTAAGGATGGTGTTTTACCTCAAGGCGCACCTACTTCTCCGATAATATCTAACCTAATATGTTGGAAGCTAGATGCGCAACTTCAGACATTGGCTGCAAAAAACAATTGCCATTATACTAGGTATGCTGACGACATAACATTTTCTTTTAGTTGTAATAAAAAATATATACCAAAAAGCATATTGGACTTTGATAATGATGGTGTCGTTGTAGTTGGAAGTTCTTTAGAAAGAATAATAAAAGAGAATGGTTTTAATATAAACTATGAGAAAGTAAGGCTAAAAGGAAGAAGTCAGAGACAAGAGGTTACAGGAATAACAGTCAATGAATTTACAAATGTAGAACGGAAATTTATAAGAAAAACTCGTTCAATGATTCATGCGTGGAGAAAATTTGGTTCCATTAAGGCACAAGAACATTATATTAGTAATTATCTAGAAAAAGATATTCTACCGAGACAAGCTAAGTCAATAGCTAAAAATGATGGTGAGTTTTTTATCGATGTTGTTAAAGGACGTGTTAACTATATACAAATGGTTCGGGGCAGGGCAGATCCTATATATCGAAAGCTAGCTTATCAAATGACATTGGCGATGGGTAAGCCGAATCATCTTTTCCTTAGAAAGGCTGAAGAAGTTATATCAGACTCAGTTTTTATAGTTGAAAACAACCTTTTATGTGAGCAGGGATCAGCGTTTCTTCTAGACGATATTGGTATTGTTACAAATCAGCATGTGGTTGAAGGTATTGATCATGAAAATCATGAGTTGGTTGATTTTTACAGAGAAGATGATGTAAAAAATAAAATGAATTCTTCTTTTGTGTACTCTAGCGCATCAAAAGATATCGCTATTTTTTTGGCTACTGCTAACTTTAATAATATTCCTCCCCTCCCAATAGGAAACGATAAAAATCTAAGAGTTGGAGATAGCATTATAGTTGTTGGTTATCCAGACTATAGTGAAGGGGAAACGGCATACATTAATAGGGGTAAAATAGTCCAGTCAATATTAAGGTTTGGGAAGAGATTCTGGCTTATTGACATACCGGTGATACATGGGAATAGTGGGGGTCCGGTATTAAATGAAAAGTTGGAAGTTGTTGGGATAGCTACGCTAGGCTCTGCTATCAATGATGGTAAAAATAAATTTAATGGCTTTGTACCTATATCTACGTTAACTGGTATTTTGAATACGCCTCAATATAATAAAATTTATAGATACTCATTATTGCACAGTAAAAAACCAAAAGTAGAGATTGAAAAAGATCTGTTTTATGTTGATGGTCTTACATATTGTAAAAAATGTTTTTTGGATAAAAAACAAGCTATAACCGTTTATAAAACGAAATCAAACGTTTTTTTCAACTGTAAAATTTGTGGAAAAACGTATAGAAAATAGAAAGATAAATCGGTTTTTCCTCTCTCGTAATTTTGGCTAAGCCTATTTTTATCTTTTTGAAAAAGGTTATCTAATCGCAGCCCAATCCCCTTCAGCGCAGCCGAGCATCGCAGGCTGAAAGAGAAACAAGGGACGGGCTGTTTGAGGCGAAGCCGAGTTTCCCGTCCCGCTCTTTCAGACGAGAAGCACAGGGCAATCGGCGCAGCCGATCAAGCTGTCGGGGCGGCTTGGGATTGTTAAGGTACTTGTCCGCACAAGTACCTTGACTCGCCAGCAGGCGAAAGCTGCGCTAAGCCAGTGCTGCCAAGCACAAATCCACCACCGAACAGACAAACAAAAAAGCAGACCACCCAACCCAAGTCGAGCAGCCTGCTTCCACAACAAATACGGCTAACTACTTAGCCGGAAAAATCCCCTTCTCAATAACCCCATGTACACCCCAGTTGCCATCCACAACCTGGGTCACACCAAAGTCCGCGGCCACCGACATCAGGGAGATCGCTTCATCTTCACTGGGGAATTGGGGGCAGAGTAAAATATCGTCAGCCCCAATTACTCTAAAACCATCTAATCGCAGCCCAATCCCCTTCAGCACAGCCGAGCATCGCAGGCTGAAAGAGGAATAAGGGGCGGGCTGTTTGAACCGCGAAGCGGTGAGTTTCCCGTCCCGCTCTTTCAGACGAGAAGCACAGGGGAATCGGCGAAGCCGATCAAGCTGTCGGGGCGGCTTAGGATTGTTAAGGATCTTGGCCGTCCAAGATCCTTGACTCGCCAGCAGGCGAAACCTGCAATAAGCCAGTGCTCGTCAGCACAAATCACCTGCCAGATGACAACGAACCGTTAGCAGCCAATTCCGCAATCTGGCTGATAACCCACTCCCCCGCATCATGCGTCAAATCATGACCCGCATCCGGATGCGCCCGCAGCTCCACACCCCAGCGCCGGGCTATCGCCGCACTGCAATCCGGGTTCACCAGTCGATCTCTCAATCCACTGATCACCAGCGTATTGGCAACCGGTGTCTGAGCCGGAGCCCGAAACCTGGCTGCTGCCGCCAGTTGCCGAGCAAAGTTGGACGGGTTTAGCGGACACTCCAGGGAATAACCTACCCATTCATCCACCCGCGCCTGCCGATCCTCCGAGCGCTGGCAGATCAGGTCGAACACCCGCGCTTCACGCTGTTCGCTGGCCAGCCGCAGCGATCCCATCAGGGATAGAAAAGCGTTGGGCCAAAGCCGCTTCCACGGCAGGCTGAAGTTGCCAAAGCTGGAATTGGCCAGCACCAGGGCACTGACCTCCTGTGGATAAAGCCGCGCCCACTCGGTGGCGATCATGCCGCCCATGGAGAGGCCCAGCAGATTAACCGGGGAACGGTAGCCAATCTCCCGTCTTACCCTTTCCAACGTTGCACTGATGCTCAGCGGGCTGGTTTCGCCGTTGAGCCTGCCGTTGCCCGGGGTATCGGGGCAGAGTACTTCAACGCCCAGTGCTGTGCTTAACTGCTCGGGGAAGTCACCCCAGTGACGGCTCTCCCGCGCCAGCCCGCGCAACAGAATCCAGGGGGCATCATTTTTCAGTTCGGTTTTCTGTTCGTTTTTCTCGATTGGCATGCTCTGGCGTTCCCCGGTCATCCCTGCTTTTCCTCTTCCAGCCAGCGGCGTTCGGCGTTGCGATGATGGCGCTGCCGCTCCTGCTCCAGCGGTAGCCAGTTCTGCCAGGAGCGCACGGCGTTGATCATAAACTCCAGCAGCAGATGGTGGCGGCGCAGGGTGCGCTTCTGCCGGTGTGGTACCAGGGGGTTAAACAGCCCCTTGTAGCTGGTGAGCTGGCGCAGGTTTTTCTTCACCCAGAGCCAGGAGCCCATCTCCAGCGTCAGCGGCAGAAACACCTGGCCGGCGCGCTCCAGATGTTCGCTGTAGAGGTAATCCCAAAGGTCGCCATGGGTACGGTAGTGGTGAAACTGGGGCTCAAACAGGTAAGGATGGTTCGGATGCGCCTTCTCAAACAGCCGCACCATGGCGTGCAGTTCGGCGGCGTGCTCCATCATCCTCAGATCATTGGCATAGGGAAACCAGACCCTGTCACGCATACCGAAACCGGAGTGGCAGTCCAGCGCCAGCGTAAACGGGGCGTGCTCGATCTGCCGGCTGACCAGCTCGCAGAGCGCCTCGGCCTCGGCCTCCATCGGGTCGCCCTTGCGGCCGCGATACCAGGGCAGCCAGCGGCTGTAGCGATGGCCGGAGACCAGCCAGGGACGGGGCGCCAGCGCATCCACCGGCGCGTTGCGCATCAGATCGACACCCTGACCGTTGCTGCGCAGTCCCCTGGCCATCCCCACCGGGTTCACCAGCGGAATCATCACCAGGCGCATTTTGGTGAGCGAATGGTTTAGCCCTTCATCCCACTTCAAACGGCTGATCAGGGTACCCAGCTGGGCCAGCAGCAGTTGAGTGCCGATCCGCTCGATGCCGTGCACACCGCCGCTGAGCAGCAGCACCGGCGCATCCTTATCAGCGCTACCCAGCTCCAGGCTATAAACCGGCAACGCCAGCCCACCCTCCGGCGCTTTGCCGTCGAGTACCTCTGTCAGCACCTCGACCCGAAACGCATCCCCTCCCTTGTGGATAAGCTTTTCCAGCAGACGCATCTCCGGCAACCGGTCACGGTAATACTGCTGCCTGAGTGTCTGTTCACGATCCAGTGTGTCCGGTTGGGTAAGCGTATCCATCTCTTTGATCCGGCCTGATCCAAGGTCTTTGAATTCAGTGTAGGCATCAAGTTTTAAGAAACGCTGAAAGCAAGGTTAATTTCTACCCAAGCCAACTAAGGGCAGACCAATTCCCCTTCAGCGCAGCCGAGCATCGCAGGCTGAAAGAGAAACAAGGGAAGGGCTGTTTGAGCCGCGAAGGGGCGACTTTCCCTAAGGTAAAGAGTCGTCCCGCTCTTTCAGACGAGAAGCACAGGGTAATCGGCGCAGCCGATCAAGCTGTCGGGGCGGCTTAGGATTATCAAGGATCTTGGCCGTCCAAGATCCTTGATTCGCCAGCAGGCGAAACCTGCTCGCTGAAACACTACCCTTAACGGGAGCCATCGAAATAAAATGAAGTTTTCGCCCTTAGCCAATGCGCCAGCAAAACATGAGCAAAACCACCAATTACCTCAGCTGCTACAGCCCCGAGATCCAGCAACAGGCCCAGTCCCTGCTCGATAACGAAAAGACCGGCCCCTGGCTGCTGAAGAAATATCCCCAGCCTCATGAGTTCGGTTCGGAAAAGGCGCTGTATGACTACGCCCAGGGGATCAAGAACCAGTTTATGCGTAGCTCGTCACCGATCAGCAAGGTGATCTATGACGACAAGATCCATGTGATCAACAACGCGCTGGGGCTGCACACCTATGTATCGCGGGTGCAGGGCAACAAGCTGAAGGCAAAAAACGAGATCCGGGTCTCATCCCTGTTCCGGCGGGTGCCGGAGCCGCTGCTGCGGATGATCCTGGTCCATGAACTGGCGCATCTGCGCGAGAAGGAACACAACAAGGCGTTCTACAAGCTCTGCAGCTATATGGAGCCGGATTACCATCAACTGGAGTTCGATCTGCGGCTGTATCTTTGTCACCGCGATCGATTTGGGGAGTTGTGGGGTTGATCAACGGGCGTTGCTGACTTCCCTTGCAAAGACGCTTAGGCTATTGAACAGCAAGTAAGTGAGGAGAGCTGAATATGGATGACTCATTGTTCGATGCGCTTTGCCAAAGCGTCCGGGAAGCCGGAGCTATACGTCGAGGTGATAAACAGTCGAGCCGCGAGACGACAGCTTCAGCGCGGGATACTAAGGCGGCTCGCAAGCTCGGAACTACCGGAAAAAGGGCGGGACGCCACCATGGAAAAAACTATGAGCTCCCCTCTTTAGACCTTCGTGCGCTCTATTTCAGCCGCAATATCACGCAGTGATAAATTGCTCTCTCCGCTTTGTTCCCCGTCCAGCACAGCCGCTTTCAGTTCAGACCCTTGTCGATCATCTAGCGTTGCGGCCTCGATACGTGCCACCGATTGCAGCAGGCGCGCTGCGTTGGCCGGGCTATTGAGCAGATGAAGGGTCTCTATCATGCCGTCGTAGTCACGCTTGGACAGAATAACTACTGGCTCTCCTTTACGCCTTTTTAGCAAAGCAGGCTCATGAGAGTCACAGACTTCATCATTACCTGCTCTAAATCGAAACTCGCTTCACTGAAGGACATAACATTCATCGTTCCGCAGCCCGTTTTGGTCTCAGTTGAGTATTGAAGCCAGGCCCTTACTGGACTGACTACTCATCCTCCATCCCCGCCTTCAACCGTTCCCGCCGCTTCTCTTCATCGCGCAGGATCTGCTGGATCTCGGCCATTACCGAATCCACATCGGCGCTGTGGGTGTCCTCTTCCACCAGGCCGGTCAGTTCGGTTTCCAGCGTCAGATCGCCCGCTTCGAACAGGTGCCACATCTCCGCGGCATAGCGGGTTTCCATCAGCTCCGGTGCGTACTGGGCGTAGTAGCGGGTCATGTTATCCACATCCCGGGCCAGCATGGAGCGGGCGTTGTTGTTGGCGGCGGCATCCACCGCCTGGGGCAGATCGATGATCACCGGGCCGTAGTCATCCACCAGCACGTTGAATTCCGACAGGTCGCCGTGCACGAGACCGGCGCAGAGCATGCGTTTGACGTACTCCATCACCATCAGGTGATCTTCCCGCGCCTGTTCGGCGGACATGCCCACGTCATTGAGACGCGGCGCCACCCGGCCCTCATCGTCGGTGACCAGCTCCATCAGCAGCACACCATCGAAGCAACCGTAGGGTTCCGGCACACGCACGCCGGTGGCGGCCAGGCGGTAAAGCGCATCCACCTCGGCGTTCTGCCAGGTCTCTTCGGTTTCCTTGCGACCGAAACGGGAACCCTTCTCCATGGCGCGGGCGCGGCGGGAGTTACGTACCTTGCGCCCCTCCTGGTACAGAGCTGCCTTCTTGAAGCTGCGCTTCTCGGCATCCTTATACACCTTGGCGCAGCGCACTTCGTCCCCGCAGCGAACCACATAAACCGAGGCCTCTTTGCCACTCATCAACGGCCGCAGCACTTCGTCGATCAGGCCATCCTCCAACAGCGGGATAAGGCGTTTAGGGGTTTTCATGGCACTCCTGTTTGTTGCCGTGGCTACCGATTAGCTGCTCCGGGCAGCAAGACTATTAAACAGGTTAAGTCGGCTTGGCGATCTGTTCAAATAATTGCATCTTCTATATGACAAGGTGGCCTAGCTTTGCTCCGTTTTCGCCAGGTAATGAGCAAAGCGGTGAATCCCCGGGCCGCTGATAAACGAGATCACCCCAGCCGCGGGCCAGGCCAGTACCCAGGCGTGCATCCAGTAATCGAGAAAGCCCTCGATCAACCCCACGTTAAGAAAAGTAACCCAGGCGGACATGAAAAAGGTCAGTACCAGCGACATCAGGATCGCAAACAGAATCCGGTGCTTCATAGCAAGATTCATGGAAAGCTTCATCGAAAGTCTCCTATCCGGTTAATCGATGCGCCCAGCCTATTCAATTGCATATTTATCGAACATACCGATAATCGATAGCACTGTTTGCATTTATGAAAACCAGAGCCCGAAAACATGCTGGATAACCTGCGTATTTTTATCGCCGCCGTTGAACAGGGCAGCCTCAGTGGCGCCGCTGCTGCACTCGATATGACCATCGCCACCGTATCCCGGCGCGTCAGCGAGCTGGAGAAAAGCCTGGGCTCGGAACTGCTCCACCGCAGCAACCGGGGGCTGAGCCTGACGCCTGCGGGACAGCGCTATTACGATGAATGCGCCGCCTATATACGCGAGGTGGAAACCCGCCTGGCCGATCTGGATGCCTCCCTGAACGAGCTGGCCGGAGGCCTTCGCATCTGCGCGCCGCGCAATATCGGCAGCGGCCCGCTGGATCTGTTCTGGCAGCAGTTCGTGACCCGTTATCCCCAGATCTCGCTGAGCCTGAACCTGGTGGATCCCAGCGCCGATATGACCGACGCCCGCGCCGACCTGAATATCTGTTCCGGCGAGCAGAAGAACTCGGGTCTGATCCAGAAACATCTCGGCTCGATAACACCGGTGCTGGTGGCCGCTCCTCAGGGACCTCAGCCTGAAACGCTCGACACCCTGGCCGAGGCACCGACCATCGCCGCCGATATTTTCAGTGACTGGACGCTGCATTCAGGAGAACAGTCGCAGCCGATCAAGAAACAGCATCAGCATCTCAGCAACGATATGTCGGTGACCCTCAATCTGGCCAAGGCGGGTGCCGGCGTTGCCCTGCTGCCGCTGAGCCTGGTGCATGAAGCCCTGGCTGACGGCAGCCTGGTGCGAGTAATGCCCGAGTGGAGCGGTGCCGACCGGCCGATCTACCTGATCTGGCCCTATCAACGCGCCCTGTCGATTCGCGCCCGGGTGTTCCGGGATGCGTTAATCGACTTCCTGCGTGAACAGCGCTGGTTCAATAACGCCCCAGGCCTTTGAGCCAGGCGTTTACGGCTCGGCGCCAGCTCCCTTAACGCCATACAGACGTTGCATATTTACCGCTAAAAATCCGTCCTCACGTTCTATTGGTTCGCTCCCGGCAACAGTGGCGTTGCAGAGTTTCGAATTGATTCTTTCCTTCCGATCAGAAAAAATATCAACAGTTGTTGATTTAATTCCCCCGCAGAACTTACACCGATAAGCCAGTACTCCAGACCCTATGACCGAGCAACAGAAACCTGACGCACCGCGTCGGCGGGGTCGGCGCAGCAGCCAGGATATCTCCGGCCGCGAAGCGCTGATCCACGCGGCGATTCGCGCCTTTGCCCAACGGGGTTATGAGGGTGCAAGCCTGCGCATGATCGCCCGCGAGGCCCAGGTTGATGTGGCGCTCTGCGCCAGGCTGTTCGGTAACAAGGAGCAGCTCTGGCAGGCGGTTATCGCTCATCTGGCGGAAAAATTTGAATCGGATTATGCACACAGGCTTGCCGCACTGGAGAGCCTCAGTGAGCAATCGCCGCGACAGGCACTGGAGGGCTTTATCCGCCTCTATGCGGATATCTGCATGGCAACGCCGGCGTTTACCGCCTTCCTGCTGCAGGAGTCCAACGCCCACTCCCTGCGTCTTGAAATCATTATCGAGAAGCTGACCCGGCCACTGCTGCTGCCCGCTCACGGCATCGTACGCAAAGCACAGGCGGCTGGCGTGGTCGCAGCCCGGGAGCCCGAGCTGTTTGTGCGTATGCTGACCTCGGCACTGGCGTTACCGATGACGACACCGGCGCTGCTGCCTGCACATACCCGAAGCGCGAGCAACCTGGAACAGCGCATTGTCGATGAAGTACTGAGTATTTTTCTGCTGCCCGAATCCGGCAACCCGCCGGTTTAAGTAGCCAGGTCCCTGGCTCTGTAGCGGGCTTTACACCCGACTTTTACAAGATTTAAACATTATGAACTCATCCATCAATAGACCCACTTTGGGGGCTAAAAGCCGCCTGTGGTTGGCGGGCCTGACCGCGGCGTTTGTGCTGGCAGGCTGCGCTTCACCGGAGGGGATTCACCCCCAGGCGGCGCTGACACAGCCTGAAGCCGTCGAGGGTGTCAGCCATCCGGCCGCAAACAGCGATAACTGGCCCAGCATCCGCTGGTGGCAGAGCTTTGCCGATCCGCAGCTCGACAAGCTGGTTGAACAGGCGATGCTGGATAACCCAACCCTGGAAGCCGCCGCCGCACGCATTCGCCGTGCTCAGGCCCAGGCTGGATTGACACTATCGCCCTCCGCCCCGCAGCTGAGTGCCGACGTGAACGCCGGTATTCACGGCTGGCCCACCGATGATCACTACGGCCCAGGTGCCATGGCCGATACCGAAACCTGGGATAACCAGGCGATGCTCGGCTTCAGCTACGAGCTCGATCTGTTCGGCCGCCAGCAGGACCGTAAACAGCGCGCCCAGCAGGATGTGGCCGTCAGCGAAGCCAGCGCCCGCGTGGTACAGCTGGACCTGACCGCCAACCTGATCCGCACCTATATCGCCTACGCGCTGAACTACGCCCAGCTGGACGTGCAGAAGTCACGCCTGGCGCAGCAGCATCAGATCGTCGATCTGACCCAAAAGCAGCTACAGGCGGGCATCGGCACTCGCTACGATCTGCAACAGGCCCGCGCCCAGCTTCCGGTGACCCAGCGCCGTATCCGCGCCCTGGAAGAAGCGATCGAGCTCAACCGCAATACGCTGGTCACGCTGGCAGCACGACCCTTAAGTGAAGCGGCCGAGCTGATCCGTCCCAGCCTGCTTTTGAACCGTCAGCTAAGCCTGCCCAGCGATCTGCCGCTGGAGTTGATCGGCCGCCGTCCGGACCTGGTGCTGAGCCGCTGGCAGATCGCCTCCCAGGCCAGCGCCGTAGATATGGCGCGCACCGACTTCTATCCCAACATCAACCTGGTGGCGAGCCTGGGCCAGGTGCTGACCAACGGTGCCCTCAATGACTGGGCCGATGCCGAGCGTCGCACCTTTACCGCAGGCCCTGCGCTGTCACTACCGATCTTCGATGGCGGCGCCCGTCGCGCCCGGCTCGGTATCGCCGCAGCCGAATATGACGAGGCGGTGCAGCAGTACAACAACACCCTGAGGCACGCCCTGCAGGAGGTCAGCGACCAGCTGATCCGCCAGCGCTCGGCCAAGGATCAGTCGGAGCTGGCAGACCTCGCGGTACAGCAGGCGGAACAGGTGTACGACACGGCAGAAAAAGCGTTTCAGCGCGGCCTGACCGACTACCTGCATGTGCTGGATGCCCAGACCCGACTGCTCGACCAGCGCATCGCCCGCGAACAGATCCACGCACAGCTGCTCCGTGTGCAGGCAGACCTGGCCCTATCCCTGGGCGGTGGCGTGCAGTTCATGGCGCAGCCAGACGATGAACAGCTGACGCCAGCTCGCGTAGAAGTCAGTGCAGAGATCAGTGCACCATGAGTACGTTAAGCAAGGAACTGTTCAGCCGGGAGGCACACCGCAGCGCATTCCTAAACTGGCGCCTGGGCAACGGCAACGGCTGGCTCTATGTGGCCAAGGTGCTGCTGGCGATGAGCCTGGCCTACTACGCCTCGATGATCCTGGAGCTGCCGCACACACGTTCGGCGGCGCTGACTGTGTTGATCGTGATGCAGCCGGAAGCGGGACAGGTACTGACCAAGAGTATCTTCCGTCTGATCGGCACCCTGTTCGGTCTGATCGCCATGCTGACGCTGGTGGCGCTGTTTCACCAGCAGCCGCAGATGTTCATCCTCGGCACCGCGCTCTGGTGCGGTGTCTGCGTCTCCGGCGCGGTGCACTACCGCGATATGCGCTCCTACTCCTTCCTGCTGGCAGGTTATACCGTCGGCATGATCGGCGTACCCGCAGCGATCACCCCCGATGCGGCGGTGAACCTGGCGGTGGGCCGGATGCTGGCGGTGGTGATCGGCATCATCTGCGGTGGCGTGGTCAGTGCGGTGATCTTTCCGCGCGAGACCGCAGGCTCCATGCGTAATCAGCTGGTCAGCCGGGTCGGTCGCCTCTGCGGTTTTGCTCGCGCATCCCTGCTCGGTACGCTGGATCGCGACAGCCGCAACGCCCGCGGCCGCGCCCTGGCAGCGGAGAGCGTCTCTATTGAGGTGCTGCGCCAGGCCGCCACGGTAGAGAACCTGCAGCTGAAGCAGAAAAACCCGCTGCTGAAAGCGCTGAACCGCCAGTACATGGCGATGGGGACACGCCTGCACTCCATCGGCCGCCTGCTGGAGCAGCTGCGCAGCAGAGCCGAAGAGTCACAAGCCGAGGCCACTATTCTTGCCCGGGTCGAACCTGTCGCTGCGCCTTTGCTGGAGCTGATGCAACGGCTGGAGAAAGCACCACCTCAACCCCAGGTTGCCGGCCAGCTGCTGCGTGAGTTCGAACTGATCGAAGCCAGTCTTAAGCAGAACATCCGCGATACCCGCGCCGATCTGCGCCAGCAAGTTACCGACCGGGAAGCGATGGAGCGTTTCGATACCCTGGTCGAACTGATGGTCCGGTTTGCCGAGCAGCTCGGCCAGTACCTGCGCGACTACAGCCGCCTGGACGATGAAAAGGCGCCGGAGTTCGACACGCAGTACACCGGCTTTCGCTCGCACACCAACCCGCTTTACGCCGTCACCACCGGCACCCGCTCCGCCCTGGTGATTCTGTTTGTGGCCTGGTTCTGGATCACCAGCGGCTGGGAGAGCGGCACCATGTCGATCCAGAACGCGATCATCGCCGCGGTGCTGACATCCACCGTACCCAACCCGAACAAGATGGCCCAGTCCGTGGCCCAGGGCGCCATAGTCGGTTGTATCGTCGGCTTTATCGTCAGCTTTTTCGTGCTGCCCTATGTGGATGGTTTCCCGCTGATGATGGCCGCCATTGCGCCGGTATTCATCATGGGCGCCTGGATGAGCCTGTCGCCGCGCTGGGCAGGGCTTGGCTTTGGCTCGGTGGTGAACTTCTGCTTTGTGGCCTCGCCGGATAACCCGGCCAGCTTCCTGCCACAGCAGTTTGCCAACCAGTCGATCGCCAGCGTCACCGGGTTCCTGATGTCATGCGTGTTGCTCGCCCTGCTGTTCCCGCCGAGCGGACGCTGGCTGCATCGGGTGATGCTGCGTGATATGCGAGACCTGGCAGTAAAAGCGCTTACCGCTCCGCTGCCGGGGCTGGCCGCGCAACTGGATAGCCGCAGCCGTGACCTGCTCAACCAGACCTACAACATGTCCGGCGGACAACCACAGCAACAGCAGATCGCGCTGGAGTGGTGCTGCCATATCCAGGAAGTGGGACATGCGGTAATCGAGCTGCGTACCCTGCTGCGCTCGGAAACGCTCAAGGATACCGATCCTGATACCCCCTGGCGCCAGACCCTGGACCAGATGGGACGGGCGCTGAGCCGGCTCTACATCAAACCGGGCGCACGCAGCTTCGAGCGCGCCATGGAACAGGTCGAACTGGCTATCGAGCAACTGCGTCCCGCGCTGGAGCCAGAACAGGAACACTTTTCCAATTCACCGCGGCGCCAGCTGCTGAGCTACCTGCACTTTATCAAGGTCTCGCTGCTCGACCCGCAAGGCCCGCTCGCTATGTACCGCGAGCAGAACAACGCCACTTTAGAACAGGGAGTCGCCCATGCCGCGTGAGATCGCCTTTTACGGCTTCTATTTTCCGACCGTCACCGTGCTGTTTATCACCGCACTGCTGATTACCTGGGGTGTGGATCGCATCCTTGCCGGCACCGGCCTTTACCGCTGGGCCTGGCATCCCACCCTGTTACGTCTTGCCATCTATGTCGGCATCAGCTGCGCGCTGACGCTGCCTGTTTATCGCTGAGGTCCAGCTATGACTCTGAAAAAACTCTACAGTATCGTTTTTACCCTGGTGATCGTGCTTGCAGCACTGCTGATGGTGCGCCTGCTCTGGCTGCACTATATGAACGATCCCTGGACCCGCGACGCCCGCGTCCGCGCAGACGTGATCAATATCGCCCCGGACGTAACCGGCGCCGTCGTCGCCCTCAATGTGCAGGATAACCAGCGCGTGAAGAAGGGCGACCTGCTGCTGCAGATCGATCCGGCCCGTTATGAGCTGGCGGTAAAACGCGCCCAGGCCCAGGTGGAAGCCCAGGAAGCGATGCTTTCGCTGCGCACCGATGAAGCCCGCCGTCGCGCCGATGCCGATGCCCTGGTCGTCTCCCGCGAAAGTCGCGACCAGGCCGAACGCGCCGCCCAGACCGCCAAGGCAGAACTGGACCAGGCCCGCGCCCAGCTCGACGCCGCCCAGCTCGACCTTGAGCGTACCAAAGTCTTCGCGCCGGAAGATGGCTATATCACCAACCTCAACGTTCACACCGGTGATTACGTGCACGCCGGCCAGGCTTCACTGGCGCTGATCGATGAACACTCCTTCTGGGTCTACGGCTATTTCGAAGAGACCAAGCTGCCGCTGGTCAAACCCGGCGCGGCTGTGGATATCACCATGATGAGCGGTGTGAAGATGAAAGGTCAGGTGGAGAGCATCGCCCGCGGTATCTACGATGCGGACAACCCGCAGAGCAATGAACTCACCGCCAACGTCAGCCCCACCTTCGACTGGGTGCGCCTGGCCCGCCGTATCCCGGTGCGCATCAGCATCGAAGAGATACCCGAAGGTGAAACCCTCACCGCCGGCACCAGCTGCACCGTGGTACTGACCGGTGTGGATACCCGGAAATGGTGGCAGATTTTCTGAGCTGATAGCGCCAGCTAACAAGCTTTTAATCCCGGCCTTGGTGCCGGGATTTTTATTGCCGAGGCTTGCCTATCCACCAAGGTAAATAATGGTCTGTATTTCCAGCAGCTCACCTCGGCAGGTTTTCTGCAACTATCCCCATAGGCTCCAACAGAATGAATTCAACAGCAGGCTAACTGAGCGCACCCGAATCCCCTTCAGCGCAGCCGAGCATCGGAGACTGAAAGAGGAATAAGGGATCGACTGTCTGAGCCGCGCAGCGGCGAGTTTGGAGATCCCTCTCTTTCAGACGAGAAGCACAGGGTAATCGGCGCAGCCGATCAAGCTGTCGGGGCGGCTTAGGATTGTTAAGGATCTTGGCTGTCCAAGATCCTTGACTCGCCAGCAGGCGAAACCTGCGCCTATTCGTGCACGAATAATAAGTTAATTGGCGCCAGCGATTAGCCACGAATCAAATATTACTAACACTAACAATAAGATATTTAATAACGACAAATAAAAAGAAAAATCCCAATAAACGGGATTTAAAAAGGAAGGATAAATAAAAGGGGAATATATAATGAAGGTCTGAGCCCAACCGAGATGATCCATCATCCCGGTTTGTAGCTCGCCTGGCGAAGGGAGAGAAAAAGGCTTAAAGGCCCAGTTCGCTAGGGATAGACAGGGCTGAAGAAGCCCTAAAGCAAGTCATTGTATAGTTGCAGCCAGGGTTGCCTTGACTACTCTTGTTGCGTGATAACTGAGGCTCGATACCTGAAACTCTATACCTTAAAAGACAGCGAATAATATCCCTGAGCTTTTCTATACAATGTTTACGCGGGGAAACTCTGTTGCGATCCAGCGTTGAACCGATTACAGGTTCGGGTGAGTAATGGTGAACAGGTAGTCACGCTCGCCGCTGGTCAGAATTTCTTTGGACTCTTTGTCGCTTTTATCTTCTGCTTTTACCGCCTGATCGCGAGCAGTAGAAGCCTGGGCCAGGTGGATTTCGTTCTGAGCCTTGGCGCTTTCAGCAGTGTCATTTGCAGGGGTTGCCTGGGCGATGCCAGCGAAACCAACGAGTGCTGCAGCAAGTGCGAATTTTTCGATACCTTTCATGGATAAATACCTCTGTTTTGCGAGCTTCTTCGTAAAGGAGGGACACCGGTAAAGAAGCTGATTTACGATGGGATGTACGGTGTTTCTTTCTAGTGACTGCTATTCTACTAGTGCACTGTCGTCGTGATAATATGGTAAAAACACCAAAGATTAGTGCATGAGAGCAACAATAAAATGGACGATCTTAACGACCTTTACTTCTTCTCAGCCGTGGTCAAACACAACGGTTTTTCCGCCGCAGCGCGGGCGATCGGGGTGGAGAAAACCCGCCTGAGCCGCCGCGTGGCGGACCTGGAGAAGCGCCTTGGCCTACGTCTACTGCGCCGTTCGACCCGTTCCATGACACTGACCGAAGCCGGCGAGCGCTTTTATCAGCAGTGCCAGAAGGTGGTGGATGATGCGGAGCAGGCTTATGAAAGCATCGCCGAGCTGAAGAATGAGCCCAGCGGCAAGGTAAAACTGAGCTGCCCGGTGATTCTGGCGCAGAGTTATCTGGCGCCGATCTTATCCGGCTTTATGGAAGCCTATCCCAAGGTTTCCCTGCTGGTGGTGGCCACCAATCGACAGATCAACTTTATAGAGGAACGCTTCGACCTGGCACTGCGTGTCACCCCGGCCATCGAGGATTCCGCCAGTCTGGTCGCCCGCGAGCTGGGCGGTGCCAGCCGGATTCTGGTAGCCAGCCCGGATTTCCTGGAACGTAACGGTCACCCGGAAAAGCCGGAGGACCTGAACGCTCAGGCGATCATCTCCGATATTCAGGATGGCGAAGTGCAGTGGCCACTATCAACCGCAGACGGGCATAGCCATACCCTTGATCTCACCCCCAGGCTTGTCACCAACGATCTGCGCGTGCAGGTCGAGGCGGCCGCTGACGGAGTCGGCATCGCCCTGCTCCCCGAGCCTATAGCCTCAGACGCCCTGCGCAGTGGCGAACTGATACACGTGCTGCCCGAGTGGAGCGGCTCAAGACACACCATTTACCTGGTCTATCCGCGCCCCCGCGGCATGCTGCCCTCGGTGCGCAGCCTAATCGATTACCTGGTGGAAGAGATCCCGAAAACTTTGGACGACTGAGCCCGGCATGCTCCCAATGCCTGGCCCGATCAATGTTTGATTTTGGCCAGTTTGCGGTACAACGTGGCTCGCCCGATCCCAAGCTGTTTCGCGGCCTGGGTCATGTTGCCGCCGCACTCATCGATCGCTTTGAGAATCAGGTCATCGCAGGCGTTTTTCAGCTGCCCATCGCCATTAACAACAGTGGACTCATAAGTGATCGTAAAATCCTGAACGGATGGGGTGATCTGCTGCTGTAACGCAGGTGGGAAATCCTTTGCTTCGATCGCCTGCCCCGTCGGAGTCTGGGTATCGGCAAAGATGATCGCATTACGCAGCTCTCTGACATTACCCGGCCAGGCATAGGCATCGATCAGGCTGCGGGCTGATGCCGCAAATGCCCTGCCCGGCGCGGCCACTTCATCGAGGATCGACTGTGCCACACCGACAATATCCGCCCGCTCCCGCAAAGCAGGAATCTGCAGCTCATAACCGTTTATGCGATAGAAAAGATCCTGGCGAAACAATCCACTGTTGATAGCAGCACTGAGATCTCTGTTGGTTGCGCAGATCAGCTGGAAGTTGACCTTCACCGGCTTCGACGCCCCGAGGCGAATCACTTCCCGGGTTTCCAGCACTCTCAACAACCTGGTTTGCAATGCGGGAGGCATATCGCCGATCTCGTCGAGAAACAGGGTGCCACCATCAGCCTGTTGGATTTTACCCATCTGACCCGTCTTGCTGGCACCGGTGAATGCGCCGCTATCGTAGCCAAACAGCTCGCTCTCGATCAGTGATTCCGGAATCGAGGCGCAATTCAGGGAAACAAACGCCCCATTCCCTGCATAACTTGCGTCATGGATCATTCTCGCCATCACATCCTTGCCAACACCTGATTCGCCCAACAACAGAACCGGTAGCCGGGCCACCGCATTCAGGCTGGACTTGAGTGCCGCTTCAACGCGCTGATCACCGAAATAGAACCTGCTGGAGCGATTCGGTACAGAGTCGCCTTCGATATCCACGGACTCCGACCTATCAAACAGAGATGCGCGGGCAGCATAAGACCTCGTGCTTTCTTTTTCATCGGCGTTAATCACCCTCCCAAACAATCTGATCCCGCCTCTGAGGGTCAGCTGAAAGGGCTCATCCCGCAACAGACCTCTGTCGAACAATACCGCGAACGCTTCGTCGAAAAGGTCATCAAAACTCACCCGACTGGACCTCAGATCCAGTCCGAAAAAGTTCTGTGAGACCTGATTGCCGCCTGTCACCGATTGATCGTAGCCGAAGGCCAGCACCAGACTGTCGCCCCCGAACTGATTACCTGCGACCTGGAGTTCAACCACGATCGCCTCAGGCAGAGTCCGTATCAGTTCATTCTGAATATTTCGCGCGCAGGCTTCGAGCAGGAAAAATGCCCCGTTATCACGGTTAGGCGCTTCATTGGTGATATCCACACTGGCGCAGACAAAACCCTGGGGATCGAACACCGGCGAGGCGGCACAGTTGAAGCTGCTGTGGAACGACTTGTAGTGCTCCTGCCCAAACACCCGAACGAAACGCTGGGACGCCATAGCGCAGGACATAGCCGAGGTGCCGATCAACTCCTCGGAGAGCACAGCCCCCTGACGAAACGCCTTGGCGATACCCGGTTCAGACACGTTTTTGCTGGGATAGACCCTGAGCGCATGGCAGTTGCGGTCGGTAAACAGCACCGACCAGCCGGCTCCGCCCAGAGAGCGGTAGAGTCGCTCCAGAGGATCACTTGCGCTGTCGAGGAGGGGCTTATGTTGTAGCAGCGTATCACCTAGCTGCTGATGCGATAGAAAACCATAGTCGACACCGCCATCCATGGACAATTTATTGGAAGAGCATCTTTGCCAGGATTCATAAACCGGATGATCCAACATTCTGGCGGCACTGTAATCACCCTTTGCGAATTCACTGCGAATGACAGAAATACTATGCATTTCAGCTACATCCTTAATTTTATTTTTATTATTTTTTGGACCTTTTAAACTTTTTAGTACTTTTCTACCATCGCTTAAAAACGGTTCAATAAGGCCAATAGAGACCAGAATAGCCCAATAAAAAAAACCAAAGCAAGCGCGCAAAAAACAAAAAAAAGCCCTGCATTAAGCAGGGCTAACAAATGACGCCAGGGAGTCAGATAGCGTCTTCAGGGGTGCTCTTACATGAGTACTGAAAGGGTAGGTTTAACACTACTTAGCAAAGGGGATAGCTAAAACGGATAGCCCAACGGCGCATCGATCGAGCTAATCCATTTTTTCTCGGTGAACTCTTCCATATTCTCAGGGCCACCAAAGCGACCGCTATTGCCCGAGGCCTTCATCCCGCCAAAGGGCACCTGGAATTCGTTGTTCACGGTCTGGTCATTAATGTGGACCATCCCCGCCTGCAGGCGCTGGGCAATTCGCTTTGCCCTGACGGGGTTGCTACTCTGCACCGCTGCCGCCAACCCATAGTCACTGTCATTGGCCAGGCTCACCGCTTCATCCTCGTTGTCGACAGCGATAACCGGCGCGACCGGACCAAACACCTCTTCCTTGTAAACCGGCATCTCCGGCGTGACATCGGCGATCACCGTGGGCTCGATGAAAAGCCCATCGCGTTTGCCACCACAGACGATCCGCGCGCCCATGGCTAGAGACTGTTCAATCAGGCTCATCACCCGATCTGCCTGGCGCTCGCTGATGATTGGCCCCAGGTGCACGTTTTCCCTGTAGGGATCGCCGACCACTAGCTTCCGGGCCCGTTCACTCAGGGCATCGATATAGGCATCCGCCACCGAGCGCTCCACGATATGACGCCCGGACTGCATGCAGATCTGCCCCTGGTGCAGGAAGGAGCCCCAGGCGGCGCATGAAGATGCCGCAGCGATATCGGCGTCATCCATAATCAGCAGCGCGTTGTTACCACCCAGCTCCAGCGCAGCTTTCTTCAATTGCCGACCACAGACTTCACCGATCTGTCGCCCCACAGCCGTAGAGCCGGTGAAAGCGATCATGTTGACCTGCGGATGAGACACCAGATGCTGCCCCACATCGGCGCCACCCAGCGCCAGGGAACAGACGCCCTCCGGCAGGCCCGCCTGTTGCAGCAGCTCCGCGATCAACACGCCGCCGATTACCGAACTGTTCGGATCAGGCTTGAGCACGACGGCATTGCCCATCGCCAACGCCGGCAGCACCGCCCTCAGCGAAAGTAGCAGCGGGAAGTTCCAGGGGGATATGACGCCGACCACACCGAGGGGGACGCGGATACAGATGTTCTCTCGCCCCGGCATACTGGAGGGGTAAACCTCACCATAGGGGTTCATCGGCATCGCCGCACACATGAAGCTCTGTTCGATACACGCCTGCAGTTCCCAGCCCGCCTTGCCGGCGATGGAGCCGCATTCGCGGGCGTTCCAGGCGTTGATCAACTCGGCATTCTGCTCCAGCAGACCGCCGAAGGTGCGTAACACTCGGGCCCTTCTGTCGAAGTCGGTGGCTGCCCATGCTGTCTGTGCTGCAGCGGTCTGTTCAACCAACCGATCCAGTTCGGCGATGCTGGTCGAATTGAGTTGTCCAAGCTTCTGCCCGGTGGCCGGTTCAGTAATATCGAACGGCGACCCTGTGAAGCCGTTGGCGAATTCAAAACTTCCGTTGTCCTGATGAATGACTGATAGATTCATAACCTGCTCTCCTGTCAGCTAAAGTTCGCCTTGGCGATCTGGTCGGCAATATAGGTGGCCAACGCATACACGGTTTCGGACGGGTTGTAGCCGATGGAGGTCGGCAACAGGCTTGCGTCGGCGATATATAGGCGTTTCACATCGTGGGTTTCGCCATAGGGGTTCACCACTGACCTGGCCGGATCTGCACCCATGCGGCACGTACCCTGGGGGTGGAAAGAGACATAGCGGTAACGGGCCGGCTCATTCTCCAACGCATCGATTACCCGGTCGATATCGCCTTCACTCTCGATCAGCGTTTTGTCGGAAGTGGGCAGGTAAAGGAAGCTTGCGCCGGCCGCGAACAGGATACGGGCGTTGTACTTCAGCCCCTTTTTCATCGCCTCGAAATCGTAATCGTCAACCTCGTAGATGATCTCTTTGGCACCCTCTTTCCAGCGCACTTCACCGACGTTTTTATCGTGGATCAGCGTGATCAGACGGATGGTATTGCGGTACTTCTCCATGTAGGCGACATAGGGTTTACCGGTCCCCGGCTCCGCTTGGAAACTCGCTTCCACCGGCTCCTGAACCGCGTTCAGCAGCAGGTAACCGCCCTCTTCCGGCAGGGTATGTGTATCCACGTAAAGGGAATGAGTTGCACCGTGAAAGTCATCCACTTCGCGGTCATAGACCGCGGTCACAGACAGGGTCGGGTGACAGGCGAAGTTCTTGCCAACCTGGCCACTGGAATTGGCGATGCCGGACTGCTGCAGAATGATCGGCGACTGCACTGGACCCGCTGCCAGAACCACGATCGGCGCCTTGACCTTCATGCTCGCCTTGAGCTGCTTGGTCTTCGGATCGATCACCTGCGCCTCGACACCGCTGGCCTGGCCGTTTTCGGTGATTATCCGTGTCACCCGGGTGTCGGCGTAGATTTTCGCGCCGTGGTTACAGGCCCAGGGTAGATAGGTCACCAGCATCGACTGCTTGCGATCGGTCTTGCAGCCGGCGAAGCAGAAGCCGGTCATGGCACAGTCACGAATGTTTCGGTGTGCAACACCTTTGCGTATATCGAGCTTTTCCAGCCCCTTGGAGATCAGCTCGGCGCCAATGCTTGTTTCCTGGGGGCCGTTTTCACTGATACTGAGGTTTTTTTCCACCTTGTCGAAATAGCCGGCCATCAGCTCAGGCGTCAGGTTGCTCAGGCCAAACTCCTTGGCCCAAAGAGAGAGATAATATTCAGGCGTGCGGAAACAGAGGGCCGCATTGACCACGGTGGAACCACCCACGCAGGCGCCCTGAAGCACCGAGATATCACCATGGGTATTGGCCTGACCACCTTCATCCTGGTAAAGCGTGCCCATGGCCACTGCGAGCATCTCGGCAAACTGTGATGAAGGTACATAGGGACCCGCCTCCAGTACCACAACCTTCTTACCCTGGCGGGCCAGCTCATAGGCGTTGATGGCGCCACCAGCCCCGGAACCGATCACCACCACATCGGCATCGATATTGACCTCTGGCCCGGCGATGTCAGTGGCGGTCTGGATATTCAACGTATTGTTCTGATTAGCCATAACTTACAACCTTCTGCTTTAGGCCTGGGGCTCGGGCGTGTTGCCCAGCGAGGGAAGATTCCATTTGTCGGAGACGGGGCCGTCGTAGCCGAGCGGCGCCCAGGTATCCGGAATCGCCCAGTAGGCAAGTACGGTCAGCTTCTTCAGGCCCATGGCCAGCGCCCGCTGCGGCACCTCATTGGAATCGGCCCACTGATCCACAAAGCGGCTCGCGTCTGCGTCGTTTAGCTCCACAAAGGTGCCACCAAACTGCTCCACCGGCCCCTCGTTGAAATAACCGATGCCGCCGCGCAGCCCCTGACGGATGTGAGGTGCCATGCCAGCCAGGAGCGCCTGCTCCAGCGTGGGCTGCACCGGCAGTGATGAGGGAGCAACAAGGCTGCTGCCGTCGGTGGGCAGGGCTATCTGCAACATTTTGCCGAATACCTGCCGCTCCAGGTCGGTCATGCGGGAGTCTTCGGTGAGTACACCAGAGAAGGCGTTGATGCCGGGTAACACGCTTACCGCGGCGGCCACCATCGACGCTGTTTGCAGGAACTTGCGTCGGCTTATCATCAGGTTATTCATAAGCGTCCGTTTTTTATTAGAGCTCTGTTTGCAGAGCGTTTATTAGAGGGCTTTGAGTAAGGGAGTTTTAACGCGCTAAGAGTCAACACCCCTTATTAGAAAACTTTGACGAAACGAAAGTTAAAACGGTTGTCCTCAAAGAAGCCGTTTTCAACGTCGATGCTGCGACCGTACTGGAACTGCAGCTGCATATCAGGGGTGATAAAGTGCTGCAGACTGGCCTGCCAGCGGTTGTTATCCAGCTCGTCATCCTGATCGATACCATCCAGACTGCTTTCACCGCCGAAGTCATGGTAGTAGCTCAACACCGCTTTGGTGGATTGGCCGAAACTCTTGCTCAGGTGAGCCTGAACGCCGTACTGATCGTCCTGTTCGCGGTCCATGCCTACGAAGTCGTCGTTATCGCCGAAGAAGGTATATTCGCCGATCAGCTCCAGGGAAAAGGTTTCGGTCAGAGGGGTTACATAGGCCGCCTGGGTGATCAATTTCCAGCGATTTTCACCGATATTGACCGGGCCCTTATCGGCGTCGTACTGGCCGATGGGGATGGATGCCAGTGCTGTCAAACCAAAGGCTCGCTTGGACTCCTGGTTGTTGTAGAGCCAGACCGTACCACCGACGATGGGATCGCCAACCCCCGAGCTGCTGGTGCTACCAGCCACCGTATCCAGGGTAACCTTACCGAACGGGATGATGATCTGAGGATCGACGATATAACCACCCACATCGATGTAATGAACCCAACGCAGCAGGCCGATATCGGTCTTCAGCTCTTCGATGCCGGCTAAGTCGGAGATCTCATCGCCGGAGGCATAAAATTCATCGTGGCGGGTGTGCTGGTAGTAGATGATACCCAGGTCGATACCGGCGGGGAGCGGGCTGTAGTCGCCCGAGTCGGTAGCAATCTGCGCGGCCTGACCGGCAACAGGCATCATCAGCAACGAGGAGGCTATCGCCGAGAGGGCGAAGGTTGGCATAGTGTGTCGGCTCATTGTTTAACCTTTTTATATTTGTTGTTTGGCCGTCAGTAAAAAGCAGGTTCTGTGCCGTTCAGTAAAAACTTTTAATTTTCATCTGGTTATAAAAAATTTGCAGTTATTTATCCATGTCGGTTATCTCGGTTTGAGACAGGTGTCTCATTGCAGCGTCTCATTCTGAGACAGATAAAACACGCAGGATAAAAATCTCAGGTTTATACGAAAATCAAAAAGAGACGAGTTCAGAAGACTTAAAAAATCAGCAGCACCAGCCTCGATATAAGCAGGGACTGGCGCTATATGGGAATTATCAGTGAATCAGCCTAAGGAGCCGGATTCGGAAAGCCCCGATGGATTGCCTCAATGGCTTTTAAGAGATCCTGATCCAGTTCAACATCGAGGCTGCCGATATTGATTTCGAGCTGTTCGAGTGAGGTAGCGCCGATAATGGTCGACAGTAGAAACGGTCGGCTGTTTACGAACGCCAACGCCATCTGCGCCGGGTTCAAGCCGTTCTGTTCTGCCAGAAGACAGTATTTTTCGGTTGCCGCAACCGCCTCCGGCCCCGAGTAACGGGCGAAACGCTCAAACAGGGTCAGGCGGGCGTTTTCCGGTTGCTGACCATGACGGTATTTGCCGCTCAGCATGCCGAACGCCAGCGGCGAATAGGCCATCAGACCGATATCCTCGCGATGGGATATCTCGGCCAGCCCGCTCTCATAGGTCCGGTTGAGCAGGCTGTAAGGGTTCTGCACCGTCTCTGCCCTGGGCAGCCCCTCTACCTCGGCGTAATGCAGAAACTTCATCACGCCCCAGGGATTCTCGTTGGAAAGGCCAAAGGCGCGGATCTTACCGGACTGCACCAGGTCCTGAAGCCCGCGCAGAATCTCATCCACCGGGGTTTCATCGATCTCTTTATGGCGATACCCCAGCTGGCCAAAGATATTGGTGTTCCGGTCAGGCCAATGCAGCTGATAGAGATCGAGATAATCGGTTTTCAGCCGCTTCAGGCTGGCGTCGACCGCTGCCTTCAACTGGTCTCGGGTATGCTTGGGACCACCGCGCATGTATTCCAGGGCGCGGCCCGGACCTGCCGCCTTGCTGGCGATGATCCAGCGGTCGCGCTTGCCGGATTTCTCGATCCAGCTGCCGATGTACTCCTCGCTGCGCCCCGCGGTTTCCGCCACCGGCGGCACCGGATACATCTCCGCGGTATCCATGAAATTGATTCCGCGTTCCAGCGCGAAGTCGATCTGCGAATGCGCTTCGGCTTCAGTGTTCTGTTCGCCCCAGGTCATGGTGCCCAGGCAGAGTTTGGAGACGGGCTGACCGCCCAGAGTGTTGAGTCCCATTGGATGCACCTCCGAATTAGTTGTTATTGAGTGTGTCCTGCTTGGTGGCTACCTTGGTGTCGAAATGGATGCTGGGCCGGTTTTCCTCAACCTGGCTTAGCGGTGCGGTTTCGACACAGGATCGCAAGCAGCGATCGGCCAGTTCGATGTAGGCCTCGGTACCCGAGTGCTTCCAGGCCATCTCCTCTTCGGCCAACGCTCGTACCGCCTTGGCGGGAGTGCCCATAATCATCTGCCCCGCCTCAAATCGATCGCCGGTTTTGACAAAGCTGTGGGCGGCGACAAAGCAGCGCTCGCCTATTTCAGCCTTGTCCATGACAGTGGCGCTCATGCCCACCATGGCACCGGAGCGGATCTGACAGCCATGCAGCGTAGCTCCATGACCTATATGGGCGTAGTCATCAACCTGAACAGTCAGGTCCTGAAAGCTGTGTACCACGCAGGCATCCTGAATATTCACACCATATCCCAGACGGATCGGGCCGAAGTCACCACGCAGGCTGGCCAGCGGGCCGATATAGCAGTGCGGGCCGATAATGACATCACCGATGATGACGGCGGTTGGATGCACATAGGAGGAGGGATCTACAACGGGCGTAACCCCGTCGAGTCGATAGAAAGGCATAGTTCTTATTATCCTTGAGTTTATTCGACACTCTAACATGTACTATATTTCATCTTCCGTACACAAATACAACCATAAAAAGTGATGGAGTTTCCCTATGACGGCCCAGTCGCCCTACTCTGCCGAACGCTTCCCCAACCTCCTGTTCATGCAACAGGAGGCGGTGCTTCTTATCCAGCTGAACCGGCCACGGGAACTGAACGCCCTGTCAAACGCCATGCTCGGTCAGATCGCCGACGCACTGACAACGGCAGACCAGGACCCCAGCGTTGCGGTGATGGTAATCACCGGCAGCGACCGTGCCTTTGCCGCTGGCGCCGATATCGATGAGCTGGCAAACAAGACTGGCGAGATGGTCGCCACGGATCCACGCAACCAGCACTGGGCCGTAATCCGCTCGCTTAACAAACCACTGATCGGTGCGATAAACGGCTTCTGTCTGGGCGGCGGCAACGAGCTGGCGATGCTCTGTGACTTCCTGATTGCGGGCAATAACGCTCAGTTCGGCCAGCCGGAAGTGAACTTGGCGATACTGCCGGGGGCCGGCGGTACCCAGCGCCTGACCCAGCTTGCCGGCAAGGCGAAAGCGATGCGCTGGATACTGACAGGAGAGTTTATTAACGCTTCAGAAGCTCTGAATATCGGCTTGGTCACTGAACTCTGTGAACCGGAACTGACACTGGAACGCAGTCTCGAAGTAGCCGGACTGATCAGTAAAAAAGCGCCCCTTGCGACGGCCAGCATCAAGCGTGCAGTCAATGCCGCTTCAGATCAGCTCCTGGATCAGGGTCTGATGATTGAGCGCGAGGAGTTCGCAAAACTGCTCTCCAGCACTGATAAACAGGAGGGTATTGCCGCATTCAGGGAGAAACGGCCTGCAAGCTACAGCGGCAAATGATGCATTATCATGCATTGACACAAATTACGATTATGCACTATAAATCAATTCACATTGCACAGTGATACCAGCGCGAACCAGAAAAATAATACAAGAGCTGAGTCTATGAGCACCCAACTACTGCACGATCTGATCGAGCCTGTGGCCAATTTTATCAACGGTAAAACCATTGATCCTGCACTGGCTGACGAACTGAACACCCACTTCCCCCACGACGGCGAGTGGTATCAAAACCTCCTCTCCATCTGCAACCGCGGCACCGAAGAGGGCTGGATCTGCCAGCACGAGGCCGGCGGCATCCGTTTTGGCCGCGTTATCAAACCGTCCGCTGACCTGCATAACCTCAGCGTCGATATTGTCCTGATGAAAGACGTTGTCGGACCTCATCACGCCCACCCCAATGGCGAGATCGACCTGATCCTCCCTCTCACCGATGGCGCCGCCTTTGATGGCACCTCTGAGGGCTGGAAGGTCTATCCACCAGGGTCAGCCCACAAACCCACCGTCACCGGTGGCGAAGCCTTTGTGCTCTATCTACTCCCGGAAGGTGCTATCGAGTTCACGCGTAACTGATCACCTGCCACGCCTGTTTAAGACGATATAAAAATAAGTAGGGTTCTAATCATGGCAAACGCTATCAGCGTGTGTGATCACACGCAGACTCCCCCTGAAATCGATATACCGCGTATCTACAACGCCGCCCGCGACCTGATGGAAAGAAATATCCAGGCCGGTCGCAGCGACAAACTGGCTTACATCGACGATAACGGTGAATGCACCTACGGCGAGCTCGACCGTCGCTCCAACCGTTTTGGTTCCGCCCTAGCCTCACTCGGACTGCTGCAGGAGCAGCGCCTGTTTCTTTGTGCTCTGGATAGCATCGACTGGCCGGTAGCCTTTCTTGGCGCCATCAAGGCCGGCGTGGTTCCGGTGGCGGTCAACACCCTGCTGACACCTAAAGATTACGCCTACATGCTCAGGGACTGCCGCGCCAAGGTGGCGGTGATCTCCCCGCATCTCTGCGATGAGTTCGAGCCCTTTCTGGAAGAGATCCCCACTCTGGAAGCACTGATCATCGCGGACAAGAAAGGGATCGACAGCCATATATCAATCCATCAGCTTGAGGAGCGCGGCAGCGATCAGTTTGAGAGCCCGGCCACCACCAGCGACGATCCCTGTTTCTGGCTCTACTCTTCCGGCTCCACCGGCGCCCCAAAAGGCACAGTCCATATCCACTCCTCAATGATCTACACCGCCGAATTGTTCGGCCGCCAGATTCTCAAGATCGACGAAAACGACCGTATCTTCTCCGCAGCGAAACTGTTCTTCGCCTACGGACTCGGCAACGCCCTGAGCTTTCCGCTGGCATTTGGCGCTACCACCGTCCTGATGGCGGAACGCCCCACACCTGATGCGGTGTTCAAGCGTCTGGTCGAACACCAGCCTACGGTGTTCTGTGGCGTGCCTACACTTTACGCCGGCATGCTCGCCTCCAAGGAGATCCCCAATAAAGAGGAGCTGGCGATTCGCATCGGCACCTCCGCCGGCGAAGCACTGCCGGCAGAGCTGCAGACCCGCTGGCGCAACGCCTTTGGCACCGAAATCATCGACGGCATCGGCTCCACCGAGATGCTGCATGTCTATCTTTCCAACCGTATCGACGATGTGCGCCCGGGCACCACCGGCACACCGGTACCCGGTTACGAGATCCGTCTGGTGGATATCGACGGCAACGAGGTACCCAAGGGCGAGATCGGCGACCTGGAGGTATCAGGCCCCAGCAGCGCCATCATGTACTGGAATAACCGCGGCAAAACCACCGCCACCTTCAAGGGACGCTGGACCCACAGCGGCGACAAGTACTACATCAACGACGAGGGATCCTACGTCTATGCCGGTCGCAGCGATGACATGCTCAAGGTCAGCGGCATCTACGTCTCACCCGCTGAAGTGGAAGCCACGCTGATCCAGCATCCGGCGGTGCTGGAAGCAGCGGTCATCGGTGCCAAACAGGAAGATGAGCTGATCAAGCCCAAGGCCTACATCGTGCTCAACGAAGGTTTCGAGGCCAGCGACGAGCTCAACGCCGAGCTGAAGGATTTCGTTAAATCGCAGCTGGCGCCCTATAAGTACCCGCGCTGGTTTGTCTATGTCGAGGAGCTGCCGAAGACCGCCACCGGCAAGATCCAGCGTTTCAAACTGCGTCAGCTGGAAGAGTGAGCATGTTTATCGATATCGATGGCCGCCGCCACGAAACCAGGGTATTCACGCCTGAAGCCTACCTGTTTCCTGACAGCGCCTTTGTACTTCTGCATGAAGGTCTGGGCTGTGTCGCCCTGTGGAAAAACTTTCCCCAGGCACTGGCCGATGCCACCGGCATGGATGTGGTGGCGTACAGCCGCGCAGGTTACGGCGACTCCTCCCCGGTGAAGGTGCCACGCCCGCTGAGCTACATGCATGAGGAAGCCGAGGTCTGGCTACCGAAAATTCTGGCCAGTCTCGACTATAAAAAGCTGATGCTGGTGGGCCACAGCGATGGCGGTTCGATCGCGCTGATCCATGCCGGCTCCTGTGCCGATCCCCGCATCAGCGGCGTCATCACCCTGGCCGCCCATGTGTTCAATGAACCGGTCTGCGTGGCCAGCATCGAGCAGGCCAAAGAGGTCTACGAACAGGGCGGGTTACGGGATTCTCTGGCGCGCTACCACGGCGACAACGTGGACGTGGCGTTCTGGGGCTGGAACCAGGCCTGGCTGCACCCTGACTTCATGGCATGGAACATCGAGGAATACCTCCCCGGCATCCGTGTGCCTCTGATGGCGGTGCAGGGTGAAAACGACGAATACGGCACCACCGACCAGATCAACGCGATCTGCAGACAGGCCGGAGGCGCCTGTGAACCGGTACTTCTGCCCAACTGCCGCCACGCCATTCATCGCGATGCGCCCGCCGAACTGATCGGCGCCATCAGCGGATTCATCAGCAAATACCAGACAGTTTAAAACCTCAAGGAGCCAGTATGCGTATCAGTAGCTATCTCTCGGGCCAATGGCAGGACAACGGCGATCTTGCTGCAAAAGTTTACTGCGCCCTGGATGGGTCGGAGATGGGTGAAGTTGCCGCCTGTTCCGCGGACATGGGCCAGGCGATGGAATACGCCCGCAGCGAGGGCGGCAGCGCCCTGCGAAAACTCAGCTATGCCGAACGCGGCCAGCTGCTGCGCAGCATCGCCAAGACCCTGGAGGCCAACAAAGAGCACTACGCCGATCTCAGCTACCGTAACAACGGCGCCACCGAGATGGACACTTTTCTCGATGTGGAGGGTGGTATCGGCACGGTGAAATATTACGCGTCGCTAGCCAAGGGGCTGGGCGAGCGTCACTGGCTCACCGATGGTGCCGCCGAGCAGGTCACCAAGGATGAAAACTTCCGCGCCGTGCACCTGATGACACCGCTGCGCGGCGTTGCCGTACATATCAACGCCTTCAACTTCCCCGGCTGGGGGATGCTGGAGAAAGTGGCCGTGGCGCTGCTTTCCGGCGTCCCCATGCTGATCAAGCCGGCGACCTCCACGCTGCCGGTGGCCTATGCCATGGTGAAGGATATCGTCGATGCCGAGATTCTGCCGCCGGGCGCCATCAGCCTGGTTGCCGGTGGCGGTCGCGATATCCTCGATCACATCACCGGCCAGGATGCGGTCGCCTTCACAGGCTCTGCGGAAACAGCCGCAGCGCTGGCGAGCCATCCGCGCATGATCAGCGAGAACGTGCGCTTCAACGCCGAGGCGGACAGCATCAACTCGTCGATTCTTGGCCCCGACCTGGATGCGGAATCCAACGGTTTCAAATCCTTCATTCACGAAGTTTCCCGCGAGATGACCATCAAGGCTGGCCAGAAGTGCACCGCCATCCGCCGTATCTTTGTGCCCCGCTCCCAGCTTGAAGCCGCACAGAGTGCGCTGATCGCGAAGCTTGCTAAAGCCAAAGCCGGCGATCCTAAACGGGAAGGCGTCACCCTGGGGCCTTTGGTGAGCGCAGCCCAGAAAACCGCCGCTATCGAAGGCAGCACTCGCCTCGCCGGCGAATGCGAGCTGGTCTTTGAGGGCGATTCCGGCAGCATCGATGGCGAAGCGGGCGGGTACTATTTCACCCCGAAATTGATGCTCTGCGCCAACCCGGCCGAGGCCAGCCTGGTGCATGAGACCGAAGTGTTCGGCCCGGTGGCCACGCTACTGCCTTACGACGATGACGCCCAGCTCTTCGACCTGGTGCGTCGCGGCGGTGGCTCGCTGGTCAGCTCCGTATTCAGCAACGATGACGGCTTTGCCATCAGCGCCGTGACCGAACTGGCCTCAAGCCACGGCCGTCTGCTGATCGTCGATGACAGCATCGCCCGCAGCCACTCCGGCCACGGCAACGTGATGCCGATGTGTAACCACGGTGGTCCGGGCCGGGCCGGTGGCGGCCAGGAGCTGGGCGGTCTGCGCGGCCTCGCCTTCTACCATGTACGCACCGCCGTGCAGACCAATGCTGCCCGCGCCAGCACCCTGCTAGGTGAGGAGCTCTGATAATGAGCGAAGCCCCGGCATTTGAAACGCTGATTCTCAGCGAAGCGGAGGGCGTAGCGGAGCTACGCCTCAACCGTCCGGCCCGCCTGAACAGTTTCAGCAGCGAGATGCACCGCGAGCTGAAACAGGCGATCAAGCAGATCAAAAGGATGGAGGGCCTCAGGGTTCTGGTGCTGACCGGCGAAGGACGGGCGTTCTGTGCCGGCCAGGATCTGGAGGAGCGCCGCATTCCTGAAGGTCAGCCCAAGCCAGACCTGGGCGACTCTCTGAAACAGACCTACAGCCCGCTGGTAGCCGCCCTGCGCGATCTGCCGGTGCCAGTGATCGCTGCCGTCAATGGCGTTGCGGCCGGTGCTGGCGCCTCTCTGGCGCTGGCCGCCGATATTGTGATTGCCAAGCGCTCCGCCAAGTTCACCTTCCCGTTCAGCCATCTGGGACTGATACCGGATGCCGGCGGCACCTCAACACTGGTACGTAACCTGGGCCAGTCCCGGGCGCTGGCGATAGCACTGCTCGGCGAAGCGGTGGATGCGGAAACGGCTGAACGCTGGGGCCTGATCTGGGCGGCGGTGGACGACGACCGGTTCGATACCTACCTGCAGGAGATGATCGCCAAACTCACCGGTCGTCCGGCGCTGGGTATGGAGCTGATCAAGCGCTCCATGTACCTGGCGTTTGAAAACGACTTCGCGACCCAGCTCGAACTCGAGAGCAGCTGCCAGAAGCTGGCCGGACGCAACCCGGCGTTCTGGGAGCGCGTTAACGCTTTTCTGAATAATAAGAAGTAATGCCATGACAACTAACTATCTCACCGCCGACGCCATTAAAACCGTCGGCGTTATCGGCGCAGGCACCATGGGTGCCGGCATCGCCCAGGTGGCGGCCCAGGCCGGTCATCCGGTGATCCTCGTGGATATGAACGCCGAAGCGCTGGAGCGCGGCATCGCAGGCATCCGTAAGGCCCTGAGCCGACTGGCCGAGAAAGGCAAGATCACTGCGGCTGCAGCCGATGAGATCGGCAACCGCATCAACCCCGCCCAGGAGCTCAGCGCTCTGGCCGACACCCAGCTGGTAGTTGAGGCGATCGTAGAGAAGCTGGAGGTGAAGCAGTCGGTGTTTGCCGAGCTGGAAACCATCTGCAGCGATACCACGATTCTTGCCAGCAACACCTCATCGATATCCATCACCTCCATCGCCTCGGCACTGAAACACCCGGAGCGCTTTGCCGGTCTGCACTTTTTCAACCCCGCGCCGGTGATGAAGCTGGTCGAGGTGATTCATGGCCTGGCCACGGCCGGGCCGGTGATCGATACGCTGCTCGAGCTTACCAAAGGCTGGGGCAAGGTGGCCGTCGCTGCCAAGTCTTCTCCTGGCTTTATCGTCAACCGCGTCGCCCGTCCCTTCTATGCCGAGGGGATGCGACTGGTTGAAGAGGGCGTTGCCGAACCCGCCCTGGTCGATGCACTGATGCGCCAGAGCGGCGGCTTCCGCATGGGGCCGTTCGAGCTCACCGATCTGATCGGTCAGGATGTGAACTACGCCGTCACCTGCTCGGTGTTCGCGTCCTACTACAACGACCCCCGTTTTAAACCTTCACTGGTACAGAAAGAGCTGGTCGATGCCGGCTGGCTGGGACGCAAGTCCGGCCGTGGCTTCTACCGCTACGAAGAGGGCAAACAACAGGCAGAGGAACCGGAATGGGACGAAATCCGCTTCGGCGGTTTTTTCCAGATTCGCGAAGTGGTCAACTCGCCGGCAATCGGTGCCCTAGTGACACGGATTCAGGATAGCGGGGTCGTTATCCCCCAACTGTCCGAGGGCGAAACCGGCGAGATCCGCTTTGCCAACGGCGCCCGCCTGATGCTGACGAACGGCCAGACCACGCTGGAGCGCAGCCAGGCGATGAACGATCCCTTCCTGATTCAGATGGATCTGGCCCAGGACTACACCAGCTGCACCGCCCTGGCGATCAGTGCCCGACCGGAACTGCCAGAAGAGGTCTGGACCGAGGTTTACGCTCTGCTCGACTTCCTCGGTATCAAAAGCATCCGCGTCAAGGACATGCCCGGACTGGTAGTGATGCGCACCGTTGCCATGCTGATCAACGAAGCCTGCGATGCACTGCACCTGGGAATCGCCAGCGCCCAGGGTATCGACGATGCGATGCAGGCAGGCCTCAATTATCCACAGGGTCTGTTTGCATGGGCCGACCAGCTGCGCCCGGCCTATGTAGCCGAGGTGCTGGAAAACACCGCACGTTTTTATGCCGACGACCGCTATCGCCTGTCGCCGGCGCTGCGTGTTCAGTCCCGTCTGGGCCAGTCGTTTTATGCAGCTCAAGGAGAACTCTGATGTCTGAAGCCTTTATTTGCGCGGCCAAACGCTCTGCCATTGGCCGTTACGCAGGCTCTTTGGCCGGTATTCGACCTGATGATCTCCTGGCACAGGTGATCGCCGGCACACTCAAGACGCTGCCCAGCTTTGATCCGGCCGCCATCGATGATGTTCTGATGGGTTGCGCCAACCAGGCCGGCGAAGACAACCGCAACGTGGCGCGCATGTCGGCACTGCTGGCGGGGCTGCCCTCCAGCGTGCCCGCTGCCACGGTCAACCGTCTGTGCGGCTCAGGCCTCGATGCTGTCGGCACCCAGGCACGGGCGATCAAGGCCGGCGAGCTGGAGATCGCCCTGGCGGGCGGTGTCGAGTCCATGTCCCGTGCGCCCTTCGTCATGGGCAAAGCGGAAAGTGCTTTCGCGCGCAGCCACAAGCTGGAAGACACCACCATGGGGTGGCGCTTTATCAACCCGCTGCTAAAGCAGATGCATGGCGTCGACACCATGCCGCAGACCGCGGACAACGTGGCCGCGGAATATCAGATATCCAGAGAAGACCAGGATCTGTTCGCTTTTAACAGTCAGCAGAAGGCCCACGCTGCGCAAAGCAAGGGGCTGTTCGACGATGAGATCCTGGAGATCCAGATTCCGCAACGCAAGGGGGATCCTCTGCGTGTCGATCGCGACGAGCATCTGCGCCCGGACACCCAGTTGGAAAAACTGGCCAGCCTGAAACCGGTCAACGGCGAGGGCGGCTCGGTCACCGCCGGCAACGCTTCCGGTATCAATGATGGCGCTTGTGCGCTGCTACTGGCGAGCGAGTCGGCCTGCAACAGTCATCAGCTTGAGCCCAAGGCCCGCGTACTGGGCATGGCCACCGCGGGAGTCGACCCGCGCATCATGGGAGTAGGCCCCATCGATGCGGTCAAACGGGTGCTACGCCTGACCGGCCTCAGCCTTGAGCAGATGGACCTTATCGAGCTCAACGAAGCATTCGCGTCCCAGGCCCTGGGCGTTATGAAAGGACTGAATCTGGACCCGGCAGACCCCCGCATCAATCCCCAGGGAGGCGCAATTGCGCTGGGTCACCCGCTTGGCATGAGTGGCGCCCGCCTGGTGACCACCGCCACCTACCAGCTGCATCGCTCCGGCGGCCGATATGCACTTTGCACCATGTGTATCGGTGTAGGCCAGGGTATCGCAGCGATTATCGAGCGCGTCTGAGTACTTCCGGTACCACTTTGAGCCCCACTCAACGACCAGATAGGAACTATTAGTCATTTTCAAGTAAACATATTGCACTTTATTGTGGAACATCAAAGAAGCATGCACTATATTACATATCACGCTCTTAAAAATAATAACCGAGGACAAGAGATGATCGATTTCCAAACCCAACCCTCTGAGTACAAGCACTGGAAGCTGAAGTTTGACGGTGACATTGCCACCCTGGTGATGGACGTCTCCCCAGAAGCGACGCTCAAGCCGGGCTACGAGCTGAAGATGAACTCTTATGACCTTGGTGTGGATATCGAGCTTTACGATGCCATTCAACGTCTGCGCTTCGAACATCCGGAAGTCAAAACGGTTGTCGTGACCTCTGCCAACGAAAAGATCTTCTGCGCTGGCGCAAACATCCGCATGCTGGGTCTCTCCACCCACGCCCACAAGGTTAACTTCTGTAAGTTCACCAACGAGACCCGTAACTCCATCGAAGACGCCAGCGAAAACTCCGGCATGAAATTTATTGCCGCTGTTAACGGCACCGCTGCCGGCGGCGGCTACGAGCTGGCCCTGGCCACCGACGAAATCCTGCTGATTGATGACGGCAACTCTGCTGTTTCTCTGCCGGAAGTGCCGCTGCTGGCCGTACTGCCGGGTACCGGCGGCCTGACCCGCGTGGTCGATAAGCGTAAGGTGCGTCGCGACCATGCCGATATCTTCTGCTCCATCGAAGAGGGCGCCCGCGGTCAGCGCGCCGTAGACTGGCGTCTGGTCGATCAGTCCATTCCGCGTTCCAAATTCGCTGAAGCGGTGCTCACCCGCGCCACTGAATTGGCCGCACTGAGCGACCGCCCCGGCGGTGCAGGCTGTCAGTTAAGCCCGCTGCAGCGCGAGATCAGCGACAACGGTGTCGAGTACTCCACCGTCTCCGTATCCATTGATCATGACAAGCGCACTGCCAGCATCACGTTGAAAACCAACGCCGCCGAGATGCCCGCCGATGCCGCTGCGGCGCTGGCCCAGGGCGATCAGTTCTGGCCGCTGCGCCTGACTCGCGAGCTGGACGATGCACTGCTGCATCTGCGTACCAATGAAACCCTCGAAGGCGTGATCAGCCTGAAAACCCAGGGCGATCTGAGCGCCGTAATGGCCGCCGATGCCTTCCTGCAGGCCAACGCCGATAACTGGTTTATCCGCGAAGTGATCGCCTACTGGAAGCGCACCATGAAGCGTGTCGACATGTCCTCGCGCTCGCTGTTCACCCTGGTGGAACCGGGCAGCTGCTTCGGTGGCTTCATCGCCGAGCTCCTGTTCGCCTCCGACCGCACCTACATGCTGGATGGTCAGTTCGAAGATGATGACCGTCCCGCCGCCAGCATCGAACTCAGCGCAATGAACTTCGGGCCACTGCCGATGAGCAATGGTATCAGCCGACTGGAAACCCGTTTCCTTGGCGAGCCGGAATCCGTGACCCGCGCAGAAGCACAGATTGGTAAAGCGCTGGACGCCAGCGCGGCCAAATCTCTGGGACTGGTCACCGACTCCCTGGATGACATCGACTGGGAAGATGAAGTACCCGCGGTTATCGACCTGCGCGCCAGCTTCTCACCAGACGCACTCACGGGGATGGAAGCCAACCTGCGCTTCGCCGGCCCCGAAACCATGGAGACCAAGATTTTCGGTCGCCTGACAGCTTGGCAGAACTGGATCTTCCAGCGTCCCAACGCTGTATCCGAAGAGGGGGCTTTGAAGCTTTACGGCACGGGTACCCGCCCCAACTTCGACTTCAACCGTGTCTAACGATCACGCAAGGTAGGAAAAATAAAAATGAGTGAATCCGTACGCGTAGAAGTAAATTACGACGACCTGATCCCCAACAACGTCAACCTCTCGAGCGATCGTCGTCTGTTGAAAGCACTGGAAGAGTGGCACCCCGGCTACATCGACTGGTGGAAAGATATGGGCCCCGAGGGCTGGAACGACAAAGAGGTCTACCTGCGCACCGCCGTCGGCGTAGACCCCAAGGGCTGGGCCGTATTCGACCACGTCAAGATGCCCGATTACCGCTGGGGTGTGCTGCTGGCACCGAAGGTAGAAGGCCGCACCATCCCGTTCGGCAAGCACAAGGGCGAGCCGGTCTGGGAAGAGGTTCCCGCTGAGTACCGTTCCATGCTGCGCCGCCTGATCGTGATTCAGGGCGATACGGAACCCGCTTCCGTTGAGCAGCAGCGTCACCTGGGTGCCACCGCACCTTCCCTGTATGACATGCGTAACCTGTTCCAGGTCAACGTGGAAGAGGGCCGCCACCTCTGGGCGATGGTCTACCTGCTGGTGAAATACTTCGGTAAGGACGGTCGTGAAGAAGCCAAGATGATGCTGGAGCGTCGTTCCGGTAACGATGACAAACCGCGTATTCTCGGTGCCTTCAACGAAGAGACGCCGGACTGGCTGTCGTTCTTCATGTTCACCTACTTCACCGACCGTGATGGCAAGATGCAGCTCGAGTCTCTGGCTCAGTCAGGCTTCGATCCGCTATCGCGCACCACCCGCTTCATGCTGACCGAAGAAGCCCACCACATGTTTGTCGGCGAGTCCGGCGTTCAACGTGTGCTGGAGCGTACCTGCGATGCGATGAACGAAGCCGGTATCAGCGATCCGTACGATATCGAGGCGATCCGTGCCCTGGGCGTTATCGATCTGCCGACGATCCAGAAGAAGCTCAACTTCCACATGTCGGTGACCCACGACCTGTTCGGCGCCGAGCTCTCCACCAACGCGGCAGCGGCCTTCGAGGCGGGTCTCAAGGGCCGCTTCAAGGAGGAGAAACTGGAAGACGATCACCAGCTCTACAACGAAACCTATCCGGTTATGCAGGTGGTCGACGGCCAGCTGGTAGAGAAGGATGAGAACGCCATCGCCGCTATCAACAGTCGCCTGTTGGATGACTACATCACCGATGCCAAGGGAGGCATCAAGCGCTGGAACAAGGCGATCGCCAAGCTGGGTATCGACTTTGAACTGAAGGCACCGCATAAGGCATTCAACCGCAAGATCGGTCAGTTCTCCGATATCAATGTGACCCCTGAAGGTGAAGTTGTAGACGCAGACACCTTCACCGCCAACCTGGAGAACTACATGCCTAGCGAAGCGGACCTGGTGTTCATCAACGGCCTGATGAAGCCCTGTTATGAACGCGGTCAGTATGCCGGCTGGATCAAGGAACCCAAGGTTGGCATCAACAGCCAGCCGGGTGATTTCGAATACGTTCGTCTCGCCTGATCCATCGCTGAGAACGCCCCACCGGCAATCCGGTGGGGCACCCAAATAATAAGAATCGAGAGAGCCCGTTATGACAGCGCTACGTCAGCATCTAATCGACCCTGAAGTCTGTATCCGTTGTAACACCTGCGAAGAGAACTGTCCGATCGAGGGAGCCATCGAGCACAACGAGGACAACTACGTTGTTAACGCGGATCTGTGTAACTACTGCATGAGCTGTATTTCTCCCTGCCCCACCGGTGCTATCGATAGCTGGCGGGTGGTAGAGAACGCTTACTCTCTCGACGATCAATACTCCTGGGACGAGCTGCCCGAGCAGATCGAAATCCAGGATTCCGGTGCCGAAGATGGCAGCGAGGCCAGCGAAAGCGAAGCCACCGATATCCTTGAGATCGCCCATGCCGGTAACGGCATAGTGCCTGCACCTGCTACGTCCTCCAAACCCCGAATTAATCTCTGGACGCGAGAGAAACCTGCCCGCGCCACGGTTACCGGTAACTACCGCATTACCGAAGAGGGCACCGAGTCCGATATCCACCATATCGTGCTGGACTTCGGCGCCCAGTCTTTCCCAGTGCTGGAAGGCCAGTCCATCGGCATTATCCCGCCCGGGACCGATGCCAAGGGCAAACCGCACCAGGTGCGTCTTTACTCCATCGCCAGCCCTCGTGACGGTGAGCGCCCGGGCTACAACAACCTGGCGCTGACAGTAAAGCGGGTCACCTTCGAGGCCGATGGCGCCACCCAAGAGGGCCTGGGCTCCGGCTACATGTGCAACCTGAAGAAGAACGATGAGGTAATGGTTACCGGCCCGTTCGGCAGCACCTTCCTGATGCCCAATGATCCGGACGCCAACCTGATCATGATATGCACCGGCACCGGCGCGGCACCGTTCCGCGGCATGACCGAACGCCGCCGTCGCCTTGGCGGCCACGGCAAGGGTAAAATGCTGCTGTTCTTCGGCGCCCGTTCACCCAGTGAGCTGCCCTACTTCGGCCCACTGCAGAAGCTGCCTAAATCACTGCTCGACCAGGAGCTGGTATTTTCACGTATCAGCAACATCGATGACTCCAATAAGGAGTACGTCCAGCACCGCATGGCCAAGCGTGCGGAAGACCTGGCGGCTCTGCTGAACGACGAAAACACCCATATCTACGTCTGTGGACTAAAGGGGATGGAGCAAGGTGTTGAGGAAACCTTTAACAGCCTATGTGCTGATAGAGGGCTGGATTGGCCGCAGCTGCGCCAGCAACTGAGAAATGACGGCCGCTACCATATCGAGACTTACTGAGTTAACCGGATTAGAGGCCAGACCGTGACCCAGGCTCCCGTTGAGTATTTGAGACAGCCGCAGTGGAGCGACACCGACGCGGCACATATTGTCTTCACCGGACGTATCGCTGATTACGTGATCGAAGCAATTGACCACTTCATGCGCGAAGTGGTCGGTATCGCCTGGTTCGAGATGAACATGGACCACAACATGGGAACCCCGTTCGTCTCGGTCAGCTACGACATCTACAAACCGATCACGCCGCGTGGCCCGCTGCGCTGCCCGATTCTGGTGGAGAAGCTCGGTACTTCTTCGGTAATCTTCCATGTAGAGATATTCCTGGAAGACGGCACCAAGGCGGTGGACGGTCGTACCGTCAACGTCTTCGTCGACAAGAATATGAAAAAGATCGATATCCCCACGGATATCCGTGAGCGTATCCAGAACTACATGGATGCCGGAGGCAGTAAACATGGATGATCGAGCGAACGACAACGTTCTCGATAACGAGGAAACTCTGCAGCGCTATATCGACGATATAGGCAGCCGGGTTCGTGGCCTCAGGGCCAAGCGCGGCATGACGCGCAAGGACCTGTCCAAGCACTCGGATGTATCCGAGCGTTACCTGGCGCAGCTGGAAACCGGCAAATCGAATATCACCCTGGCGATCCTCTGGCGCGTGGCCGAGGCGTTCGATATTCCGTTTTCAGCGCTGATTCCCGATCTGCAGCGGGACCAGATCAGCCCGGTGCTGGCACGGTTTATCTCTTCACTGAATGCGGACCAGCAGACCACGGCGCTGCAGATTCTCAAGCGCCGCTTCAACGACCAGGTGTCTACCGGCCACGGCATCGCCCTGATCGGCCTCAGGGGCGCGGGCAAGACCACCCTCGGACAACAACTCGCCGAGCAGACCGGACGCCCCTTTGTACGCTTGTCATCTCTGATAGAAGAGCTTGCCGGCATGAAGATCGGTGCGATTCTCGACCTGGGCGGACAGAAAAAATTCCGCCGCATCGAGTCCCAGGCGCTCCAGCAAGTATTGGATATGGGCGAGCCGGTGATCCTCGAAACCGGCGGATCCCTGGTTTCCCAGACCGAAACCTTCAATCAGCTGCTGGAAAACTTTTTCTCCATCTGGGTGAAAACCTCACCGGAAGAGCATCTCTCCCGGGTGATGTCCCAGGGGGATACCCGCCCCATGGCCGGCTTCGACGAGGCGATCGAGGATCTGCGACTGATTCTTGAGGAGCGCGAGATCGATTACAGCCAGGCAGATTACGTACTCAATACCTCGCGACGCGATATCGGCGACTGCACTCAGGAGCTCAAGCGCGTCGTACAGCCCTATCTCGAAACAGGAGATCACTGAAGCCATAACAGGCGATACCGAGTATCGATAAACACGCAGCGGATCGGCCGGGTCCTGCTGCGCTGGAACAACCGGCCTATGACGAAAATAAGAATAAGGAGTCTACACATGAAGAAAGTGGCCATCGCCGCTGCACTGACCCTGGGCGCGTTTAACGTAGCAAATGTCAGTGCCGAGACTGTCAAAGTGGGTATGCTGCTGCCCTATTCCGGCGTTTACGCCGCACTGGGCAACGAGATCGAAGCAGGTTTCAACCTCGGACTTCAGGAGTTTGGGCCAGACCTCGATATAGAGATCGTCAAGGAAGACAGTGAAGCGGACCCGGGCAAGTCCCTGGCCAAGGCCCGCAAGCTGGTGCTGCAGGATAAGGTCGATGTGATGACCGGTATCGTCTCCTCCGCCGTTGCCGGCGCACTGCGTGATTTCGTCCACGGCGCCAAGGTCCCGCTGATGGTGACCAACGCCGGTAACGACAGCATCACCGGTTCCAGCTGCAGCCCCTATATCTCCCGTTTCTCCTTCTCCAACAGCCAGGTCAACGGCCCCATGGGCCAGTGGGTTTACGACCAGGGCATCACCAAGGTTTACACCATGGCGCCGGACTACACCGCCGGCCATGAGATGATCGAGGCGTTCACCAAGACCTTCGAGGCCGCTGGCGGCCAGGTGGTCGGCAGCGAATACACCCCGTTCCGTAAAACCAAGGACTTCGGCCCGTACCTGGCCAAGGCAAAATCCTCCGGCGCCGAAGCGATCTACACCTTCTATGCCGGCGGCGAGGCAATCTCCTTCGTCAAGCAGTACGACAGCTTCGGCCTGAAGTCATCCCTGCCGCTGATGGGCTCGGGCTTCCTCACCTCCCCGCTGTACGTTAACGCCGAAGGCCCCGCCGCTATTGGTGTGAAGACCGTGCTGCACTATGTGCCCACCATCGACTCCGACATGAACAACAGCTTCGTGCAGAAGTTTCAGCAGCTGAACGAGGGCCGCTCACCTTCCGAATACTCGGTGGCGGGCTACGATGCCGCCCATGCGCTCGCACTGGCGATCAAGGGTGGAGCTGATGACCGCGAGTCGATCGCCGCGGCGATCTCCAAGGTCTCCTTCACCGGCCCCCGTGGCGAGGTCCACATCGACCCGGCCAGCAACAACATCGTCCAACCCCTGTACGTGTATGAGACCGTTGCCGAGGGCGATGGCCTGACGCAGAAGGTACTTGCCCAGCTGCCTACCACCAAGGCTCCGGCAGACGGCTGTTCTCTCTAAGCTAGCTCACAAGCAATGGGTCGGACCTCGTGTCCGGCCCTGGGCAAAGTTCCTGGGGAAAGTTTCATGGATATCAGTTTTTGGATACTGCAGCTGCTTAATGCTCTGCAGCTATCGATGTTGCTGTTTCTGTTATCCGTCGGGCTGACGGTTATTTTCGGACTCATGCACTTCGTCAATCTCGCGCACGGTGCACTCTATGCGCTGGGCGCGTACATCGCCGCCAGTGTCGCCGCATCGATGGGCTACTGGGCGGGGGTTCTGGTGGCGCCTTTCGCGGTCGCCGTGCTGGGGCTGATCCTCTATCAGTTCCTGATCAAGCGGATGCGCTCCAGCGGTCCCATGGCTCAGGTGCTGGTAACCTTCGGCCTAATCTTTGCGCTGCTCGATATCACCCGGCTGATCTGGGGTGATCTCGCACTGGCCCTTGATGTGCCAGAACTGCTGGCCGGCCGCGTCAGCATCGGTGGCATCGAATACCCGGTATACCGCTTTTTCGTGATGGCAGTGGGACTGGTAGCCCTGGTGGTACTCCACCTGATGCTCACCAAAACACAGCTGGGTGCGATGATCCGCGCAGGTGTCGATAATGACAAAATGGCCGCCTGCCTGGGGATCAACGTGGAGCGTCTCTTCTTCCTGGTGTTCTGTGTCGGCTGTGCACTGGCTGGCCTTGCAGGAGCAGTGGCCGCACCACTGCTCTCCGTGGTGCCGGAGATGGGTGTGGATATCCTGATTCCCACACTGATCGTGATCGTAATCGGAGGTCTCGGCAGCCTGAAAGGTGCCATCGTCGGCTCACTGATCTACGGCTTTGTGCAGACCTTCGGTGCCGTTTTCGCGCCTCAACTCGCTTCGGTGATGATCTATGTGCTACTGGCACTGGTTCTGGTCATGCGCCCAAGCGGTCTCTTTCCGGCTAAGGGAGGATAAGCGATGTTTTACCAGACACCACTGCGCACTGCGGTCCTTCTGCTGTTCACGCTTGCCTGCATCTACGCTGCTTTCACCGCCGAGTACTTCGGTGTCGAAATACTCACCGAGATCATCATACTGGCGATGATCGTTCTGGCGCTTGACCTGGTGGCCGGCTTTGGCGGCATGGTCTCACTCTGTCATGGCGCCCTGGCCGGCGTGGGCGCTTATATCTTTGCGATATTTACCGCCAAGCTCGGTCTGCACCCGCTGCTCGCCATGGGCATAGCGGCACTGATTACCGGCGCGGTTTCCTGGGTGATCGGCACCATCTGCTCCAAGACACATGGTATCTACTTCATCATGGCCACCCTCGCCTTCGGTCAGATGGCTTACTCCTTTGTGTTTGAGTCCTCTTACCTCGGCGGCGACAACGGCATGGCTGGCATTCCACGCCTGGACCTCAGCATGATCGGCATTGATCTGTTCGACTCCAAGCAGTTTGCCCTGCTCTGCCTGGCCTGCCTGTTGGTCGCCTACCTGTTTGCCTGGCGCATTCTCACCTCCGGCCTGGGCCGCAGCCTTGTTGGCATCATGCACAACGAGAAACGCTCCCGCGCACTGGGACAGAATGTGGTGCAGATCAAAGCCCAGGTGTTCGCTCTGTCTGGTCTGATTTTAGGTCTGGCCGGCTCCCTGAGTGCCCAGCACATCATGTTCATTTCACCCAACCTGCTCTCCTGGACCCACTCAGGTGAAGCGTTGGTAATCGTTATTCTGGGTGGGCTCGGCACGTTGATCGGGCCGATTATCGGCGCTGCGGCCTTCGTCCTGCTCAAGCACGAAGTCAGCAATTACACCGATCACTGGCATCTGATCGTCGGCATTATCCTGATCATCGTAGTGATGGCCGGAGCCCGCGGTATCTATGGCGAAATCGAGCACCGTATTGCCAAAAGATGCGCCAAGAGAGTGCAAAAAGAACAAGCCCCAAAGCAGGCCAAAGAGAAAACCAAAGAGCACAGCCTCTCCCACGCCGGACTGAAAAAGGAGCACTGAGATGTTAGAGGTGTCCGATCTATGTAAACGCTTCGGCGCTCTGGAAGTCACCAAGAACGTGAGCATGCGCCTGGAAAAGGGTGAACGCCGCGTGATTCTCGGACCTAACGGCGCCGGCAAGACCACTCTGTTCAACCAGTTGGTGGGCGAAATCATTCCTGACTCCGGCTCAATCAAGGTCAATGGTCAGGAGGTTGGCGATTGGTCAGTGGAGAAGCGGGCTCGCTTTGGCCTCTCCCGCAGCTACCAGCAGAACACCCTGTTTGACGGCATCACCATCGGAGAGAGCCTGGGGCTGGCGGCCGCGGTATCCACTTCAAAGTCGATGTGGTTCTGGAAAGATTCACTCCAGGATGCGGACGTTAAGGCGATCGTACGCGATACCGCCGAACAGGTCGGGCTGGAAGATAACCTGGGTGCCAGAGTATCGGATGTTTCCTACGGTATCCGGCGTCAGTTGGAGGTTGGCCTCGCGCTTGCGACCCGGCCCAGCGTGCTGCTGATGGATGAGCCCACTTCCGGCGTTGGCCCGGAGATGATCGGCGCTTTTCACCGCCTGCTCGGGCGCCTGTCGCGGGAACTGACCATCGTCATTATCGAACACGATATGGACCTGGCCTTCGATGTGGCCGACAGCATGACCGTGCTCAACTACGGCGAAGTGGTGTTTGAAGGCACGCCCGGCGAGGCGCGCGAAAGCGAGATGTTACAGCAAATCTATCTTGGGGCTTGGGACGATGCTTGATATTAACGAACTGCAATCAGGATACGGCGAGACTCAGGTTCTGTTCGATGTTTCCCTTCAGGTTAAACCCGGCCGTGTGCACGCCATTCTGGGTCGAAACGGCGCGGGTAAATCCACCACGCTGAAAACCGTGATGGGACTGTTGAAAGCCAAGTCGGGCGCGGTAGAGTTCGATGGCGAACAGATCTCCGGTCGGCAGCCGTTCAAGGTGGCCGATATGGGGATCGCCTATGTGCCGGAAACCCGAGATATTTTCCCATCGTTAACCGTGTTGGAAAATCTGGAGCTCACCCAGCGTCGGTTTCAACACCGCGGCGGTGATAATGGCTGGACTCTGGAGAAGATCTACGAGGCGTTTCCCCGTCTCAAGGAGCGCGCCGGAAACTATGGTGACGAACTCTCCGGCGGCGAGCAGCAGATGCTGACCATCGCCCGGGCTCTGCTGATGAACCCGAAACTGCTGATTCTGGACGAGCCCACCGAAGGTCTGGCGCCGATTATCGTCAAGCAGATCCACAAGCAGTTGAGCGTCCTGAAACAGCAGGGGCTGACTATCCTGCTGGTGGAACAGAACTTCGGTTTCGCCACCAGCCTCGCGGACGATGTGTCGATCATCGGTAAGGGCCAGGTGGTCTGGCGTGGCAGCGCCAACGAGATCCGTGAGGACAAAGCAACACAGCACCAGTGGCTGGGCGTCTGACGCCCGGCCCCAGGGATGAGGTGATTTAATGAACGTCGATACAGCCATTATTAACCGCCGCACCATCCGCGCCTTCACCGACCGGCCGGTGGCGGACGAGCTGCTGCGCGAGATCCTTACACTGGCGGCCAGGGCTCCATCCAACGGTAACCTCCAGCCCTGGAAGCTGTATGTGCTGACCGGCGAGAAACTGGAGCGGCTGAAACTTAACATGCTAGACCGGCTGGAGTCCGGCGCACCGATGGACACGCCGGAGTACGAGGTCTATCCACGCCCGTTGCCGGAGCTCTATAACGAGCGCCGCAAGGAGGTGGGAGAAGATCTCTACCGCTTGATCGGCATCGCCCGTGATGACAAACAGGGGCGGCACGCCCAGTTCGCCAAGAACTCCCAGCTATTCGGCGCCAGCGTCGGCATCTTTGCCTATATCGACCGGCGCCTGGGGCCGGGGCAATGGATGGATCTGGGGATGTATCTGCAGAACCTGATGCTGCTGGCGGAGTCACGAGGCCTAGGCACCTGTGCCCAGGGCTACTGGTCCTTTTTCCACACCAGCGTTAACGAGGTTACCCAGGCTCCTCCGGAGCTGATGCTGGCCTGTGGCCTGGCCCTGGGTTACGTCGATGAGGAGGAACAGATCAACTCGCTACGCGCCAGCCGCGTTCCGCTGGAGGAGTTTGCGGTTTTCTAATACTGGCGAACGCGCCCTGTCCCGTCAGTCGTCTTTAAGCGCCAGCACCCTTACATCGACGCTCTGCCCCGCGGTTTCATCGCTAATCCGCAGGCAGTCTGGCGCCCGGTATTCAAGCACCACCAGGCCTGCAAAATCACTCTTAAGCAAACCGGCGCGCTCAACCTCCAGCAGGATATCCTTGTCGGTATCGGTGATGAACGACACCATCGTGTGATCGACGATCACACCGTACTGGTTGAGCTCGATCTCTACAGGTTCTGTGCTGTCGCTATCCAGATGGGCGAGCACCTCGACCCAGTGCTGCTTGGGGAAAAAACCCTTTGCCATTCAACCGCCTCAAGGAATGGGAATTGACTCACTATCTTTCCTTTCGCCGCCACAGAAGGCAACTGCAACCTGTCGGGATCATCCCATTATTCGCGCTCCAGCAACACCGGCCCGCTGGCGTCGTCACCGAGCACGTCATCCGGGTTTTTCAGCGGACAGTCGTCCAGTGAAAGACAACCGCAGCCTATGCAGCCGTCCAGCTCGTCACGTAGCCGACGCAGGGTTTCAATACGGCTATTGAGAATCTCGCTCCAGCGCGAGGACGCCTGCTTCCAGTGTTCCAGGCTGATCTTTACGCCATATTCGTAGCTGCCCAGGGTCTCCTTGATCTCATCCAGGGGGATACCGGCACGCTGGGCCACTTTGACGATGGCCAGGTAGCGCAGCACGCTGGGCGTATAACGACGCTGATTGCCGTTGTTGCGCTTGCTGATGATCAGCCCCTTGGATTCGTAAAAGTGGATCGCCGAAACGGCGACACCGCTGCGCTGGGATACTTCGCCCACGCTGAGTTCTCTTGGGGGGCCTGCGGGTTTATCCAAAGCCCTGTCCTCTCTTATCGTTGTTCGGTTGGTCTAGATTAGTCCTAAAAAGCCGGAGCGCCCGATTAACCGGAACGCTCCGGAAAATCGCTGGATTTAAGGGCCTTCAGTGTTAGCAAGCAGTGATGGACTCAGTGTCTGAGAGCCACCGCCCTGCCAGCCGCCGCCCAGCGAGCGGAACAAGCCGACCAGCGCCAATTGACGCTGAGTCTGAACATCTACCAGGCCACGCTTGGCGCTGAAGTCATTACGCTGCGCCTCCAGGTAACGCAGGTGATCATCGACACCGGCGTTATAGCGTGACTGCGATAACCGTAGCGCCTCGGTACTGGATCCTACCAGGGCCCGCTGAGCGCTTTCCTCTCTTTGCAAAGTATCGTTGGCCACCAGCGCATCCGCCACATCGGTAAACGCCTGCTGGATCGACTGTTCGTAGGCCTGGATGGCCATCGACTTGCGTACTTCGGCGAGATCGAGATTAGCCTGGTTACGGCCGCCATCAAAAATAGGCAGCGTCAGCCGTGGCATAAAGGCCCAGCTGCGCTGCCCTGAGGAAAACAGGTCGGACAACTCGGCACTGGCGCTGCCGTAGGAACCGGTCAGCGAGATACGCGGGAAAAACGCCGCCCGCGCCGCGCCAATACGGGCGTTGCGCGCCATCAGCTGACGCTCGGCAGCGCGAATATCGGGGCGCTGTTCCAGCAGCTCCGAGGGCATGCCGGGTTGCAGCTGTTGCTGGATCAGGTAGCCCGCAACCGGCTCCGCCGGCAGCAGCGAATCCTCCTCGGTGATGCCGGTCAGCAGCATCAGCGCGTTGCCGGCCTGGCGCACCTCACGGTCGATCCGCTCCAGCTCCACCCGCACCTGCTGCACCAGACCCAGCGCCTCCTGGTAATCCAGATCGGTGGCTGCGCCAAACTCACGCCGGGCGGCGATCAGCTTCAGCGACTCCTCCCGTGCCTCCAGGGTGCGGTTGGCCAGTGAATAACGCTGCTGCGCACCGTTGCGGGCGAGGAAGGTACGGATCACCTCCGCCACCAGGCTGATACGGGCGCTGTTGGCCGCCTCCTCGGTGGCAAGGTACTCCTGCAGCGCAGCATCGGAGAGGTTGCGCACCCGGCCAAACAGGTCCAGCTCGAACTCGGCCATCCCCAGGTTGGTCTGGTACTGGTGCTGAACATTGTTACTGCCGGGGGTACGCAGATCATCCGGCAGCCGCTGCCCCTGACCCTCGGAGTTAAGGTTGAGCCCCGGCAGCTGTTCGCTGCGCTGGATGCCGTAGGTGGCGCGGGCCGCTTCCACGTTGAGCAGTGCCTGCTTCAGATCGCGGTTATTATCCAGCGCCACCTGAACCATCCGGGCCAGCGCCGGATCGGTCACAAAGCTCTGCCAATCCAAAAGCTGAGCTGCCTGAGCAGCGGTATTTGCACCGACAACCTCCTGCTGCTGCCAGCTGTCCGGCACCGGCGCTGCCGGTCTTTCATACTCCGGCGCCAGCGAGCAGGCGGCGGTCAGGGAGGTCAGGCTTATCAGCAGAGTGAGCCGCTTGATCTGTACAATCTTAGGCATGAGATTGCTCCTCTACGGCTAGGCCCGCTTCGAGATCACGCTTGGACGGCTGTGCATGATTGCGCGCAATCAGGCTGTAGATGGTCGGCAGCACAAACAGCGTAAACAGGGTGCCGATCAGCATCCCGGTAACCACGACGATGCCGATGGCAAAGCGGCTGGCGGAACCGGCGCCACCGGCGAACAGCAGCGGCACCAAACCGGCCACCATAGCCGCCGTGGTCATCAGTACCGGGCGCATACGGATCACTGCCGACTTGTGCATCGCCGCCATGGGCCCGAGCTTCTCGTTGCGCTGGATATCGTTGGCGAACGAGACCATCAGTATGCCGTGCTTGGAGATCAGGCCGATCAACGTCACCAACCCGATCTGGGTATAGATGTTCATGGTGGTGTAACCGAGCCAGATCGGCAGCAGCGCGCCACAGATCGCCAGCGGCACGGTCACCAGGATGACCAGCGGATCACGGAAGCTCTCATACTGAGCCGCCAGCACCAGGAAGATCACGATCAGCGCGAAGCCGAAGGAGATCACCAGCTGGTTGCCCTCCTGCACGAACTGACGACTGTCGGAGAGCCAGTCGATACTGGCACCGGCCGGCAGCGGCTGGCTCTTCAGAAAGTCCACCGCCTGGCCCATGGTGACACCGGGCATCAGCACCGCCGACAGGGTCACCGCGTTCATCTGGTCGAACTGCGGCAATCGGTTGGGCGCCGCCTGAATGTTGACATCCACCAGGTTCGCCAACGGCAGCAGTTCGCCGGACTGGGAGCGCACGTAGTAACCGGTCAGATCCTGGGGACCGCGACGTTTGTCCTGGGGCACCTGGGCGATGACATCGTAGGAACGGTCGAACCAGTTGAAGCGGTTGACGTAGTTCTCCCCCACCAGCATCGCCAGGGTATCGGCGATCTCCGACATGGAAACCCCCATCTCACCGGCCTTGGCCGCATCCACCGTCAGCTTTGCCAGCGGGCTGTCGAAGGCCAGGTCGCTGTCCACGTAGGCGAACAGACCACTGCCCCAGGCAGCACCCTTGATATTCTCCAGCGCGCTATAGAGCTCGGTGAACTCCGCCGGCGCGCGCAACACCATCTGCACCGGCAGACCGCCGCTGCCCGCTGGCAGAGGCGCCGGCTGGAAAGCGGTGACATAGGCCCCGGTCACCGAGGATCCGCGACCATTCAGTGTCGCCTCCACCTGGGACGCACTCATCTGGCGTTCCTCCCAGGGGGTCAGCACCACACCGCCGAAGGCGTTGTTCTGGCCATCGGTGCCGTTGAGGAAGAAACTGTTCTGGTAATCGGGCAGCTGACGGAACAGGCCTTCAACAGCCTTGGAGGCGCGCTCGGTGTAATCCACGTTGGCGTATTGCGGCGCCTTCACCGCGGTGAACACATAGCCCTGGTCTTCACCCGGCGCCAGCTCGCGCTTAACGCCAAGGAAGAGGAAGACGATACCGGCCAGCACCACAACGCTGACCAGCAGCACCGCCGCACGGGCATGCAGGACTCGGTCCAAAAGACGACCGTAGGCGTTGGCCAGCGAGGTCATCGCCCGGTCAATAGTCTGCGCCAGGCGCCCTTCCGATACAGAGCTGTTCAGCAGTGCGCTACTCATCATCGGTGACAGCGTCAGCGCTACCACACCGGAGACCAGCACGGCGCAGGCCAGGGTAAAGGCAAACTCCTTGAACAGCGCGCCGGTGAGGCCGCCCATCAAGCCGATCGGCGCATAGACCGCTGCCAGGGTGATGGTCATGCCGATCACCGGCCAGACAATCTCGCGGGCGCCGAGAATCGCCGCCTTAACCGGCGTCAGCCCCTCTTCGATATGCCTGTGGATATTCTCCACCACGACGATGGCGTCATCCACGACGAGGCCGATGGCCAGCACCATCGCCAGCAGCGTCAGCAGGTTCAGCGAGAAGCCGAACATCAGCATCAGCGCCGCCGTGCCCACCAGCGACAACGGGATGGTAACGATGGGGATAATCACCGAGCGGAACGAACCGAGGAACAGGAAGATCACGACGATAACGATCACCACCGCCTCGAGCAGCGTCTTGATCACCTCATCGATGGAGGCGTTTACGAAGCGCGCCATATCGAAGACGTTGACGATCTCCATCCCCGGCGGCGCCGCCTTACGCAGTTCCGGCAGCAACGCCTCGACCCCAGCGACGATCTCCAGCGGGTTACCGTCCGGCGTTGGTGTGATCGCGATGGAGACCACGCGTTTACCGGCACCGAGGAAGCTTGCATCGTAGTTCTGCCCACCCAGCTCCACGGTGGCCACATCGCCAAGGCGCACCACGCTGTTATCGGCGCGTTTCACCACCATATCGCGGAACCCCTGGATGCTGCGCACCTCGGTGGATGCCTGGATCGGGATCAGCGTGTCCTTGCCGCGTAAAGCACCGGGGGCCGCCTGCACGTTGTTGGCGCGCAGCGCGTTGGAGAGATCGCCGGCGGTGAGACGGTAAGCCGCCAGCTTCACAGGATCAACCCAGAGACGCATAGCGTAGGTCTGCCCACCGTTCACATCGGCACCGGCCACACCGGGCACCGAGGTGATCAGAGGCTGTACCACGCGAGAGATGTAATCGGTGATCTCCGGAATGGTCTGGCTGTCGTTTTCAAAGGTCAGGTACTGCACCGCCGAGACACCGTCGGTGATCTTCTGGATCTGAGGGTCGAAGGCGCCTTCCGGCAGGCGGTATTTCACCTGCTGCACCTTGGCCAGCACCTCCGTCATGGCACGGTCGGCATCGGCGTTCAGCACCAGCTTGGCGCGGATCTCGCTACGTCCCATGGTTGAGGTCGATGTCAGGTATTCGATGCCGTTGGCACTGGCGATCGCCTGGGAGATCGGCGTGGTCACAAACCCCTGCATCACCTCCTGGGAGGCACCCGGATACTGGGTGGTCACCACAATGGTGGCGCTTTCCATCTTCGGATACTGACGTACCGGCAGCGAGAACAGAGAGGAGAGACCTACCAGAAGAATCAACGTACTCAGGGTGATGGAGAGGATCGGTCGCCGGATAAAGAGATCGGTAAAGGTCATGACTGCCCACCCTCGACGGCCGCTGCCTCCTCCGCATTCTGACCGCTGTTATCGGAGCCGGCGCCGACCACCTTGAGCTGGCTGTTCGGCTGTACCCGCAGCTGACCCTCGGTGACCACCAGATCGCCCGCCTTAAGGCCGCTGCCGATCACCACCTGGTCACCGATGCGGCGGCTGACAGTGACCGGCACAAACTCAGGTTTACCAATCTGTTCGGCGTTGAGCTCACGCACCACCAGCGCGGAATCGCCGTAGGCGGACGTCATGACCGCAGAGGCCGGCAACAGCAGTGCATCGGGCTCGGTATGCAGATCCAGCCGCACGCTGACATACATGCCGGGACGCAGTTGCTGGCCCTCGTTGACCATCAGCGCCTGCACCCGCAGGTTGCGGGTATCGCGGTTTACCTGAGGTTCCAGGGCGCTGACCTTGGCGGTCAGCGTTGCGCCCTCTGTGATCAGCTGGATCGGCTGGCCCACGGCGATATTACTGCGTTGGCGCTGCGGCAGATCAAAGTTGATAAAGAGCTCGGACAGGTTGGTCAGAGAGGCTGCAGTATCACCCGGATTCAGATACTGACCGAGATCGATATGACGTAGGCCCACCTCGCCATCAAAGGGCGCGATGATGCGCTTCTGCTGGATACGCGCCTCCAACTGTGCAATCTGGGCGCGGGCCTGATCATACTCGGCCTGGCGCTGCTGCAGCTCTTCCTGGGTCATGGCGCCGGAGGGCGCCAGCTGGCGGGCACGAGCCAACTGGTTACGGGTAAATTTCTCACGGGCTTTCGCTGCGGAGAGATCCGCCTCTTCCACCGAGGTATCCAGGGTCACCAGCACGTCACCGGCGGCTACCTGCTGGCCGGCGCTAAAATCGATAGACGCGACCTTGCCGGAGACCTCAGCTGTGAGCATCACCTGCTGTACCGCTTCCAGCTCACCGGGCACCTCCAGCGTATCGGGCACATCCTGGCTTTCCAGCCTGATTGCCGTCACATCCACCGGCGCGCCGCCATGCCAGCCACCGGATGCAGAGTTCTGCGTTTTCCAAAACCAGAGACCGCTGATAATCGCGGCCAGTACGAGAAGAACAACGATCAGTGTCTTCCACCCTGCTCCCTTGGCGGGAGAAGACTCATTCTGCACCTGTGGCGTCATTGGCAATCCGTCCTAACTATTTCATTGCCCAGCGGCCTTCATCCGGAGCGTCCGGTTCTGGGCATGCCCTGTTCGGGTCAATCACTGTTGGGTTAAAAGTCGTTCGGGTAGTCGCGATCAAAGCCGCCAAACAGCGGTCAATCTTTGCTCACCTAACCTAAGATCTGCTGACTTTACTGCCTCAAGTAAACTTTAGGTCAAGCAGGCTTTTGGTTTTTTATTGCAGACGTTTTTGAATGGGATAGCTGAAGCGCCAGCCAAGGACAGGAAAGCCAAAGCCTGAAACGAAAAAGCCGGCCATCGCTGCAAAGCGAGGCCGGCTGAAGAAAAACCGGGCATTCCCTGGCCCGAAGGCGATGTTGTAAAGGTACGGTTCTGAAGGGGATTATAAATCGTAGCTAAGTGTCGCCATCACGCTGCGTCCTGCGCCGAAGTAGCAGATCGATTCGCTGTAGCAAGCACCGACATACTCCTTGTCAAACAGGTTGTTGACGTTCAGCTGAGCGGAGACGCCATCCAGCCCCACATTGCTGAGATCATATTTCACCAGGGCATCGGTCAGAGTGTAGCTCGGTGCTTCCAGCGTATTGCTTTCATTGACCCAGCTTTCGCCGATGTAGCGCACCCCAAGACCCAGTTTCAGGCTGTTGAGCGAGCCGTCATGAAACTCATAGGCACCCCAGGCAGACGCCATATGCTCCGGTGTCGCCACCGGCGTTTTGCCCTCGGTGCCGGTGGTGGATTTCTGCACTTCCACATCGGTGTAGGTGTAGCTGGCCTGCAGGGTCAGGTTATCGGTCAAACGTGAGAGCGCTTCCAGTTCAACACCGCGGGAACGCACCGAGCCCACCGCCTCGTAGGCATAGGTGGTGCGGTTCATGTTGGCGACGTTATCCTGATCGATCTGGAACAGCGCAACACTGTAGCGATCACCTGAACCGTTGGGCTGGTACTTAAGACCGAACTCGTACTGGCTCGCTTCGGTGGCCTTAATCAGATCACCGTTTTCATCGACGTTGGCGCTGGGGCTGAACGACTCGGAGTAGCTGATATAGGGCGCGACACCGTTATCGAACAGGTACATCAGCGCCGCACGACCGCTGAAGTGTTCATCTTCCAGCTCTTCATCACCCTGTACACCGGTGAGCATGTTGTCGTACTCGTTGCGCACCTCGACCCAGTCATAGCGGCCGCCCAGAGTCAGGCGCCAGCGATCCAGCGCAATCTGATCCTGCAAATAGACGCCGGTCTGCTCCAGCCTGCGCTCGTTATCCTGGTACGGGTTGATCCGGCCTGAAGCACCGTACACCGGATCAAAAGCATCGATCGGCGCGAAGTCGGTGTTGTAGGCCGCATCGTAATCGGAGGTCCAGTAAGCATCGGTGGTGCGATGCTGGTAATCCAGGCCGGTCAACAGCGTATGCCGGGTGGCCCCGGCCTCAAACTCTGCGAGCAGCTGGTTATCGATGGCGAAGGCGTCCAGCTCCTCATCGGCGCCGAAGTAAGTGCGCGGCAGCGTATCACCGACCCAGTAACCCAGGTTATACACCTGGCCATAATCCACCTGGGTATTCACGTAGCGAACGTTCTGACGCGCTGACCAGACATCGTTGAAGCGGTGCTCCAACTGGTAGCCGACCATGGTCTGTTCACGGTCGAACTCTTCGAAGTTCTCTTCGCCGTCGAAAAACTCGTTGGAGATGCGGCGCCCGTTATGATCAAACAGCGTCCCCTCTGCCGGCAGGCCGCCGTAGAATCCACCTTCCGGATCTTTCTGCAGATAGGCCATCAGCGTCAGCGTGGTGGCATCGCTTAGATCCAGCGTTAACGAGGGCGCCAGGCTGTAGTGCTCCTCTTCCACCTTGTCCCACTGGGTATCGGACTGGTACACCCGCCCGACCACACGGTAGGCAGCACTGCCGGACTCGCCGATCGTATCGCCCATATCGAAGCCGAGGCTGGCGGTGCCGTTATTACCTATGCCCGCCTGAATCTGGCGATGCTGTTCAAACAGCGGCTTCTTGCTGGTCAGCGCCACGATACCGCCCGGTGCCGCGCGGCCATAAAGCACCGATGAAGGTCCTTTAACCACCTCGATCCCCTCCAGGAAATAGGGGTCGATCTGCATGATGCTGTAGGTGCCCTTGTCGTTGAGCAGCTTCAGGCCATCGAGATACTGGTTATCGATACTGTCGCTGCCAAAGCCGCGCAGCTTGATCGCGTCGTAACGCCCGGCGGTGGAGCCGTACTGACCGGTGAACACACCTGCGGTGTAGCGAGTGGCTTCCTGCACATTGCGGGCGCCCTGCTCTTCAATCTGCTCCTCGGATACCAGGGAGATCGACTGCGGCGTCTCCACAAAGGGGGTCTCCGTTTTGGTAGCGCCGCGGGTGGTCGTGACCTCCAACATATTCAGAGTGACGGAAGCATCCTGCGTTTCTGCGGCAAACACGACAGGCGAGCTGATACCACCCAGGGCAAGCGCGACTGCGAGGGATATCTTGGAGGGTCGGAACATCAGAGAAACCTCTTCGCTTATTATGTAACTGTAATGCGAATTATTCTCGTTTTTATCCACAAAAAGGTATTAGAGATGACAGGGAATGTATGCGCAATGACAAAAAGTGGGCGGCGGCGTTAGATAAAACCGCGGGGGGAGACTCCGAACTCGCGCCGAAATGCCGTGGCAAAGTTGGTGGCGTGGCGATAACCCGCCCGGTGCGCCGCCTGCTGCACGCTATACCCCTGCTCCAGATAGCGACGCCCCAACTCAAGCCGGCAGCGTCTGAGGTAATCGAATACCGAGACACCATAGACCAGCCGGAATTTACTGCGCAGGCTACTTGCACTCATCGCCGCCTGCTGAGCCAGACCATCCAGGGTGTAGTCACGGGTCGGTTCAAACTCCAGTTGCTGCCGCACCGTCTCCAGCCGCCGGAAATCTCTCTGCCGGGTCGGTGCAGTATCTGCAGGATGATAAGCAAACTCCGGCAGTCCCTGGCCGATCAACTGCAGCGCCAGCCCCTCCAGTACAAGATTGCGCTGTAACTCAGCCACGCTGGGCAGCAAGCACTTATCCAATTGCGCCAGGAGCAGCGACGGCACCGCCCAGGCATGCACGCTGTTTTCGATCGCCTGCAGGAGTGAAGTTAATGAGGGGGTCATGGCGCTGGACTGGCTCACCAACGCGGGATCGAATGCCAGTGTCAGGCTCTTAAGTTGTTGCCCCGCCTGTTGCCGGGCCTCAAGCGCAAACTCGGGGCGCAGCTGCAGACTGAGCGCCTGCCCCGCTATCAACTCACGACTAAGGGCACCGACAGAGAGCTCAACGATCCCCTGCAAGACGATTACGATTAACAGCGGTGCATGCCCACGGGAGGTTGAGCTGTAGGTTTGAAACAGTTCCAGTTCGGACGCGGTAAAACGAAAGCCGGAGGGCAGCGAAACCTCGTCGATCCGACCCTGGGCAATCACTGGGTTCGGCTCGGCCTGAGCGCTAGAGCTGTTTGAGAGGCTCCGATCAGGAAAGCGATAATCGATACCGTACTCCTGCCCAAACTCGAGAAAATCACTCTCCCGGAAAGAGCGTACGGCTTCGAGCGCACCAGGTTGCATAAAACGCCTCATGCCGGAAACCAGCTTCAGTGAACAGAAAGATAAAAGCCGGTCGGGGCCAGAGCCCACCGTCTCAGACAGGACAAGACTCTACAGTAAACAGTTCTCATTTCCAGTGCATAAATAATCGCCAAAACTCGATGGTCCTCCTTTGACCCGTCTAATCTTCGACCAGACCCGCGGAATTCCCGCCGATGCTACCTCAGGGACAAAGGGCCACTGTTCCTTAACAGTGTTATCCACAGCTTTTGTAGATAACTCACAACGAGTTTTCTACTCGCCGTAGAGCGCTCAAGCCCTGGGCTACTGCTGAGGCAGCGGAGCCCCGTCTACCACACAGGACACAACCTGAACCTGTCTTTGCCACAGCGGGTTTGGTACTCTGACGCGCTGCATTGCACCCAACCGCTCCCCGGAAGAATCATGGACACAAGCAAAGTCAAAACAGCCCCCGACACCAAGCACACCCCGATGATGCAGCAGTATTTCAAGATCAAGGCCGAGCACCCTGATCAGCTGCTTTTCTATCGTATGGGTGACTTCTACGAGCTGTTCTATGACGACGCCAAGAAAGCCGCCAAGCTGCTCGATATCTCGCTGACCGCGCGGGGAAAATCAGGCGGTGAGCCTATCCCGATGGCGGGAATTCCCTATCACGCCGCTGAAGCCTATATCGCCAAGATCGTCCGCGCAGGCGAGTCAGTGGTGATCTGTGAACAGGTCGGTGATCCCGCCACCAGCAAGGGGCCGGTGGAGCGCCAGGTAGCGCGTATAGTGACGCCGGGAACGCTGAGCGATGAGGCGCTGCTGGATGAAACCCGAGATAACCTGCTGGCGGCGATCGATGCCCATAACGGCAGCTTCGGTATGGCGCTTGTGGATATCAGCTCGGGCCGTTTCAGTCTGCTGGAGGTGGACTCGGAAGAGGGCCTGCTGGCAGAGCTTGAGCGTCTGCGCCCGGCGGAGATTCTTTACCCTGAGCACTCGGGCCTGAGCAGCGTGCTGGCGAACCGTCGCGGCCTGCGTCCACAGGCGCCCTGGCACTTCGAATTTGATACCGCGCAGCGTCTGCTGTGTCAGCAGTTCAATACCAAGGATCTGAGCGGCTTTGGCTGCGACCACCTGGAACTGGCGATCGGCGCCGCCGGCTGCCTGCTGCAGTATGCGCGCGACACCCAGCGCAGCGCTCTGCCCCATATCCGCCGTATTCAGGTGGAACAGCGTTCGGAGGCGGTACTGCTCGACGCCTCGACGCGACGTAACCTGGAGCTGGATCAGAACCTGGGCGGCGGTACGGAAAACACCCTGGCCTCGGTACTGGACAAAACCCGCACGCCCATGGGCGGACGTCTGCTGCGGCGCTGGCTGCACCGCCCGCTGCGTGATCGCAGCACCCTGCTGGCCCGTCAGAGCGCCATCGGCTGGCTGCGCCAGGGATTTCAGTTTGAGGATATCTCCGACACCCTGCGCTCAGTGGGCGATATGGAACGTATCCTCTCCCGCGTGGCGCTGCGCTCTGCCCGTCCCCGCGACCTGGAACGACTGAAAATGGCCCTGGCCTGCCTGCCAACTTTGCAGCAGCAGTTAGCCACCGACGACGCGCCGCGTATCCATGAGCTGGCCGAACAGATCGGTACCTTCCCGGCGCTTGCTCAGTTGCTGGAGAAAGCCATTATCGAAACACCCCCGATGCTGATCCGCGACGGCGGCGTGATCGCCGAGGGCTACGACGAAGAGCTGGACGAGCTGCGCGGCATCAGCGAGAACGCCGGCGCTTATCTGCTGGAGCTGGAAGCACGCGAGCGCAAACGCACCGATATCAGCACGCTGAAGGTCGGTTATAACCGGGTGCACGGCTACTTCATCGAGGTCAGCAAGGCCCAGGCTGTAGATATGCCCGCGGAATACCAGCGCCGTCAGACGCTGAAAAATGCCGAGCGCTTCATCACCCCTGAACTCAAGGAGTTCGAGGACAAGGCACTGAGTGCTAAGGGCCGCGCCCTGGCCCGCGAGAAACTGCTTTACGAGGCACTGCTGGAAAGCCTGGCCGCCGAGCTCGCGCCGTTGCAGGACTGCGCCTCCGCCCTGTCCGAACTGGATGTACTGCAGAACCTGGCCGAGCGCGCCGAAACCCTGGGCTATCAGGCACCAGCGCTGGTCGAGCATCCCTGTATCGAGATCCGTGAGGGCCGCCATCCGGTGGTCGAAGCGGTACTGGATACACCATTCGTAGCCAACGATCTCGATCTGGATCCGGAACGCCGCATGCTGGTGATTACCGGCCCGAACATGGGCGGTAAATCCACCTACATGCGCCAGGCGGCATTGATCACGCTGCTGGCCCATATCGGCAGTTATGTACCGGCCAGTCAAGCCACCATCGGTATCGTTGATCGGATCTTTACCCGTATGGGCTCATCCGATGATCTGGCCGGCGGGCGTTCCACCTTTATGGTGGAGATGACCGAAACCGCCAACATTCTGCACAACGCCAGCGATCGCAGCCTGGTGCTGATGGATGAGGTGGGCCGCGGTACCAGCACCTTTGATGGTCTGTCACTGGCCTGGTCCGCTGCCGAGTTTCTTGCCCGAGAGGTGCGTGCCTTTACTCTATTCGCCACCCACTACTTCGAACTGACCGCCCTGCCCGATCAGTGCGAAGGGGTCAGCAATGTGCATCTGACCGCCGTTGAACACAACGACCATATCGTCTTTATGCATGAGGTCCAGGCCGGTCCCGCCAGCCAGAGTTACGGTCTTCAGGTCGCTCAGCTGGCCGGCGTGCCGCCCCATGTGATCAGCCAGGCTCGGGAAAAACTGGTTCAGCTTGAGCAGGATTCCCGCGCTGCCGATCTGCGGCCGGTGCCGACCAACGCACCGAAAGAAAGCCCGATCCAGAACGATCTGTTTATCGCGCCGGTACCCTCAGAAGTGGAGCAGAAGCTGGAAGCGATCGATCCTGATGAGCTGACCCCGCGTGCAGCGCTGGACCTGCTCTATGAGCTGAAAAAACTGGCGCGCTAAGCCTCCAGTAGAAGCAGGGCTGACTATACTGCCTTCAAACCGCCGCTACAGGGAGTCTTTACGATGACGTATGTCGTAACCGAGAACTGCATCCGCTGCAAATACACCGATTGTGTCGATGTCTGCCCGGTTGACTGTTTCTACGAGGGAGCCAATTTTCTGGTCATCCATCCGGATGAGTGTATCGACTGCGGTCTCTGTGAACCGGAATGCCCGGCCGAGGCGATACTCTCGGAAGATGATCTGAACGACGCACAGCAACCCTACGTGGAGCTGAACGCGGAGCTCGCCGAAGTCTGGCCCAATATCAACGAGCGCAAGGCGCCCCTGGACGATGCGGAAGAGTGGAACGGGGTTGAAGACAAACTGAAATATCTGCAGCGTTAGCAACTGTCAGACACAGAAAAGGGGCCAGATGGCCCCTTTTCTGTGGGCGGAGATCACTGCAATAGATCTTCGCCCGAAAGACCGTTTTTCTCCACGATCTCTCTGAGTTTACGCAGTGCCTCTACCTGGATCTGGCGCACACGCTCGCGGGTGAGACCGATCTCGCGTCCCACCTGTTCCAGCGTGGACATCTCATGTCCGCGTAATCCGAAACGACGGGATAGCACATCGGCGTGCTTCTCCGGCAACATATCCAGCCATTTGTTCAGGTTACCGCTGATATTGGTGTTCTGCAGCAGTGTTTCCGGATCCCCGGAGACCTGGTCGGCGATAGTATCGAGCAACGATTTATCACTGCTGCCACCCACCGGCGTATCCACTGAACCGATGCGCTCATTCAGGCCCAGCATCCGCTCCACATCCTCTACCGGCTTATCGACCAGTTGGGCGATCTCTTCGGCTGAGGGCTCGTGGTCCAGCTTCTGCGCCAGCTCACGCGAGGCTCGCAGATAGACATTGAGCTCCTTGACCACATGGATCGGCAAGCGAATCGTTCGGGTCTGGTTCATGATCGCCCGTTCGATGGTCTGACGAATCCACCAGGTGGCATAGGTCGAGAAGCGGAAACCGCGTTCGGGATCGAATTTTTCCACCGCCCTGATCAGGCCGAGGTTACCCTCTTCGATCAGGTCGAGCAGAGAGAGGCCGCGATTGATATAACGCCTGGCGATTTTCACCACCAACCGGAGATTGCTCTCAATCATTCGCTTGCGGGAGGCTTCATCCCCCTTCAGAGCCCTGCGTGAGAAGTAAACTTCCTCTTCCGCAGTCAACAAAGGTGAAAAGCCGATTTCGTTCAGGTATAGCTGAGTGGCATCCAGGGTCTTGGCATTCACCAGATCCTTATGCGCCATACTTCCTCGACCACGGCCACTGTTGATGAAGTCAGGTACTTCGTTCGAGTCATCCGAATCGCTGGTATCGGGCTCGTCCGCCTGGTTCATCTCCATCTCGTCGTCGGTATCCACATCTTGATCTGGACCCGAATTCAAGGTGTCGTAGTCCTTGGTTCCGACTGTTACCATCTGATTTCCCCCATGCATCTAGCATTGACGCTATCTGACTTATTATTGTTTTTTGGGCAGATACTGCAGCGGATTTACAGGCTTACCGTCACGCCTGATCTCGAAATGGAGCATCGGACGATTGGCACCAGTATTTCCAAGCTCGGCAATCTTATCGCCGACCTTCACACTATCACTTTCCTTGACCAGGATGCGACTGTTATGTGCATAAGCACTTAAGTACTGGCGGTTATGGTTGAGGATAACCAGATTCCCGTATCCCAGAAGTCCGCTGCCTGCATACACCACCGTGCCGGAGGCCGCCGCATAGACGGGATCACCGGTATTGCCTGCCAGATCTATCCCCTTATTGGGACTGGAGCCAGAGGAATAGCCGCCGATCAATTTACCCTGGGTAGGCCAACGCCACTGAATATCGCTGGATGACACCGCGGGTGCCGGCATCGGCTTGGCGGTACTCTTTGGCCGACTGGCAGTCGAAGGAGTTTGAGCCGGGGGAGAGCTTTTGGTTCCACTCGGACGCGGGCTGGAAGCAACCGCCTGGCCCTTCAAGCGCAGCTTCTGGCCTGGATATATAAGATAACGGCTGTCGATACCATTGAGGCGAGCGACGGATTTGAAATCGAGACCGTAGCGCCAGGCGATGGAATAGAGGGTATCACCACGGCTGACGGTATAGGTGGAAGGCACTGGGCCGTTGTAGCGGCTGCCAAGCGATTGCTCGGTGACCGGGGCATAACCACCAGAGCAGGCAGCAAGAGCGCATGCAGCAAGTACAACTACCCAGATCTGCATATTGCGCTTCACACTCCGCACCCAACCTCCTTGCTGTTGTTGCTACTCTGAGCGACTCATCTGAGCTACCAGCCCGGGCTAGTGCCCCGAGCTGCCGCCCGTATTTCTATCCAGTACCAATACCAGCACCACGCCTACCAGCATCAATGCCAACGCCGGCCAAAGCTGCGCCGGCAGACCTGTCAGCTCGTTAAAGGCCGACGGAAAGACATTACGCTGCAGCAGCGGGACCGCTTCACCATGGCGATCGAGGGTGTAGGAGAGGGTATACTTCCATGGCCAGACCTTGTTCAACGAGCCCAGCATAAACCCGCCCAACAACGCCAGAATCATGCGCCGATGATGGTGGAAGGCCCAGCTTAGCAGGCGTGAAAAGCTAATCAAGCCGATCACACAACCGCCCACAAAAAGCGCCAGCGAGACAAACTCGAAACCTTTTACTGCAGCCAGTATTGGCGCGTACATCCCCAGCAAAAGCAGAATAAAACTTCCGGATATGCCGGGCAGAATCATGGCGCAGATCGCCAGCATGCCTGAGCCAAACAGGGTCCAGGGCGTGACACTAACCGTACCGGGCACCATAGAGGTGATCACGTAAGCGACCAGCGCACCCAGCAGGAAGGTCAGATTAGAGTTCAGGTTCCAGCCTTTCACATGCCGCACCAGACTCCAGACAGACGCGAGTATGAGGCCGAAAAAGAATGACCAGAGCAATACCGGCTGATTATCCAGCAGATAGAGCACCACCCGCGCCAGGGTCACCAGACTGATGATGATGCCGGAAAGCAACGTGACCAGGAAAGTACCGTTGATATGGCGCCAGCAGGCTCCGATCCCCTGGCTAAACAGAATCCGCAGCGCCTGCAGATCACAGCGGCGGATGCTTTCGATAAGTTCTTCGTAGATCCCGGTAATAAATGCGATGGTGCCGCCGGAAACGCCCGGCACGGCATCGGCCGCGCCCATCATCATGCCCTTGCCGGCCAGCTTCAGATAATCCCTTGCGCTGCGCACGCGTACACCTTCCTGATTCAACGCACGGTCCCCGCCAGCAGCGGCACAAAACGAACGGCTTCGAGCTCTTCGCGCTCAAAGGTTTCCTCTCCGGTACGACGGATGCGCATCAATATCTGACCCTCCCCGTCACCCACCGGCAATACCATCACGCCGCCGATAGTCAGCTGCTCTAGCAGCTCTTCGGGGACTTTTTCCGGCGCTGCCGTGACCAGAATGCCATCGAAGGGGCCTCTGTCGGGCCAACCCATACCACCATCGGTATGACGCAGCATCACGTTATGCAGACGCAATTGCTGAATCCGTTTGCGCGCCTTCTCCTGTAGCGGGCGGATACGTTCCACGCTGTACACCTGGCCCACCAGCTGAGCCAGTATCGCGGTTTGATAGCCGGACCCTGTGCCCACTTCCAGCACATTCTGCCGTGGTCCGTCCTCTAACAGCAGTTCGGTCATTCTGGCGACGATGTAGGGCTGGGAGATGGTCTGGTTAAAACCGATGGGAAGAGAGCTGTCTTCGTAGGCGCGATGCGACAGCGCCTCGTCAATAAAGATATGTCTTGGGGTGTCACGCACCACCGTCAGTACTTTGTCGTTTTCTATACCCTGTTCACGTAATCGCGTTACCAGGCGGTCCCGAGTCCTTCGGGAGGTCATCCCTATGCCCTGAAACAGAACGTCGTTCAATTCATCTCCTCCAGCCAGAGCGCCAGGTTATCCATACCCGAATAATGCGTCATATCGATCTGCAGTGGCGTGATCGACACATAGCCCTCGGCAACCGCGTAGAAATCGGTGCCGGGACCGCTGTCCGCCGGCTCGCCGGTGCCGGCGATCCAGTAACGTGTACGCCCACGGGGGTCCTGGGTCTGCACCGGTGCCTCACCGGCAAAACGATGCCCAAGGCGGGTCACGTGAATCCCCTTGATCTGATCCAGTGGCAGATCCGGCACATTGACATTCAGTACGGTACGCGGCGCCAGCACCAAAGACTCAAGCCGCTGTAGCAGCTCGCGCACAATCTCGGCAGCGGTTTCAAAATGCTTGGGATGAAAGCTGCACAGCGAGACCGCGATCGCAGGTAGGGAGCAGTTGCGCCCCTCCATGGCCGCCGCTACCGTGCCCGAATAAATAACATCATCGCCCAGGTTAGCGCCGGCATTGATACCGGAGACCACCACATCGGGTTTACGCTCTGCACTGAAAAGACCGGAGACACCCAGGTGAACACAATCAGTGGGCGTACCGTTGATACTGATAAATCCTGAATCGTGCGTATGCGCTTCCAGCGGCCGGTCCAGCGTCAGTGAGTTACTGGCGCCGCTACGGTTACGATCCGGTGCGACCACGCAAACCGATTTGGCGTCTTTCTGCAGAGCCTTGGCCAAAGCTGCAAGGCCCGGCGCGTAAACGCCATCATCGTTAGAAATCAAAATATGCATCGGGTGGGAATACTCCGCCGGGCCTTCTCTGTGCCCTGTATCCAATCAAACTGCTGTCAAAGATTCGTATTTAAAACTTACTGCCCGGCGCCACTCTGAGGTGTTTGCCAGTTGCATAATTCACGCAGTACGCTGGTTGCAAAGGAGCCAGCGGGCAGATCAAAACTCAGTCGCCATTGTCCGTCACTCTCACGCTCTATCGCAAGCGACTCCGGTACCAGGCGTAGCGAGCGTCTTTCCTGCTTCAGCCCCAACTGCTCCAGCTGTTCACAGACGGTCGACTCCGTGCCGTAAACATCCTGTTCGAACTCGCGGGCGGCGGCTTCGGTCATTAGCTCACCCCGACCCCACAAGGGCCCCGTCAAGTTAAGCTCGCCGCCGTGCAGGCGCTCGGCCATTGACGCGTCCGCGCTATCATAGCGGAAACAGCTTTGCGAACCATTGATCATCAGCACATCGCCTTCTATCAATGTATCCCAAAGACCTCTTTCGATCCGCTCAGAAATCAGCCGGTTAAACAACCAGGAACGCACCGCCGAGATATAGAGCCCCTTTTTGTGCCGCTGCCGCTCTTTGAAGCGACCGGCAATCAGCGCCAGGCCTTTCTCGATATTACCGAAATCATGACCAAAGCGCTGCTCACCAAAATAGTTAGGCACGCCCTGGGCCAACAGCGCAAAGCGGCGCTCCAGTTCAGCACCGTCGGATACATCACGCAGACGCAGCTCGAAACGGTTACCCTGTAATGAACCAAGACGCAGTTTGCGGCCATGTTTTTCAGCCCGCAGCACCTCAATGCTATCACCACCGAACAGCTTCCAGTTCAGGCTGGCCCGATGCCCGGGCATATGTACACAGAACCATTGCTCGGTCACCGCGTGACGGTCTTTTTTACCGGCGTAACTCACATCCCGGGGGCTCACCTGGCAGAAGTTTGCCAGCTGACGCGCCACCCAGTCGGTATTCTCACCGGTCTTACGGATATAGAGGAACTGGTGCTCCCCCTCGCCATCCGGCTCGAAACCCAGGTTTTCAACCACGCGGAAATCTTCCGGCTCGGCCCTGAGGGTCGCACTGACGCCGGGTTCGCCATGGAGCCACACGGGGGTGTCCCGCCAGCGAGGCGTTTCAGTGTCCTGACCGGCCGGTGTAGTTTGATAGTCGCTCAACGTTTGCTCTTCTCCTGCTCAGGCTCGATCAGCTGGAAAAAGGTCTCCCCTTCCCGGATCATGCCCAGCTCGCTGCGCGCACGCTCTTCCAGCGCCGCCAGCCCTTTTTTCAGATCCTGCACCTCGGCTTCGAGCCTTGTATTCCGCTCAACCAGGCGCGCATTTTCAAGCCGCTGCTGCTCGATCTGATCCTCGAGTTGCCAGACCTGGCGCAGGTTGGCCTCACCGAACCAGAGCCGGTACTGCAAACCCGCGAACATCAGCAGCAAAATTAACAAAAGCCAGCGGTACACAAACGCCTCTCTACGCTTTTTCTTGCCGGAGCGCACACTAAACAGGCTCAGCGCCCGGCTAAACCTGTCCTATCCTACCTAAGGTGCAAAAAAAAGGGGCCTTTTCAGCCCCCTTTCCTTAAGACCGGGCGATCAGCCCTGGCCTTTGATCTCTTTCAGACCGTTGTAAACCGCGCCCGCGCCCAGCTCCTCAGCAATGCGCAGCAGACGGTTGTACTTGGCAACGCGATCAGAACGGCACAGTGAACCGGTCTTGATCTGCCCTGCAGCGGTACCCACGGCCAGATCGGCGATGGTGGTATCTTCGGTTTCACCGGAACGGTGAGAGATCACCGCGGTGTAACCGGCATCCTTGGCCATCTTGATCGCGTCCAGAGTCTCGCTCAGAGAGCCGATCTGGTTGAACTTGATCAGGATGGAGTTGGCGATGCTCTTATCGATACCTTCCTTCAGGATCTTGGTGTTGGTTACAAACAGGTCGTCGCCGACCAGCTGTACCTTGTCCCCGATCTTCTGGGTCAGCGCAGCCCAGCCGTTCCAGTCAGACTCATCCATACCGTCTTCGATGGAGACGATCGGGTAGTTACGGGTCAGCTCGGCCAGGTACTCAGCGAAACCTTCGGCGTCGAACGCCTTGCCTTCACCGGAGAGGTCATACTTGCCATCTTTGTAGAATTCGGAAGAGGCGCAGTCCAGGGCCAGGGTTACGTCTTTGCCCAGCTCATAGCCGGCTGCAGCGATCGCTTCCTTGATAATCACCAGAGCTTCTTCGTTGGAACCCAGGTTCGGTGCAAAGCCACCTTCGTCACCCACAGCGGTGTTCAGGCCTTTGCTCTGCAGAACCTTCTTCAGCGCGTGGAAGATCTCGGCGCCGCAACGCAGGGCATCAGCGAAGTTGGTAAAGCCTACCGGCTGTACCATGAACTCCTGGATATCAACGTTGTTGTCTGCATGCTCACCACCGTTGAGGATGTTCATCATCGGTACCGGCATGGAGAACTGGCCGCTAGTGCCGTTCAGCTCAGCGATATGAGCGTACAGCGGAATACCTTTTTCGGTTGCTGCCGCTTTGGCTGCAGCCAGGGAAACCGCCAGAATAGCGTTGGCACCCAGGGTAGCCTTGTTATCAGTGCCATCCAGCTCGAGCATTTTGTTGTCGAGAGCACGCTGGTCAGCCGCGTCCATACCAACCAGTGCTTCGCGGATGGTGCCGTTTACGGCAGCCACGGCTTTCTGAACGCCCTTGCCCAGGTAACGGGACTTGTCGCCGTCGCGCAGTTCCAGCGCCTCGCGGGAACCGGTGGAAGCACCCGAAGGAGCGCAGGCACTACCAACAACACCGGAAGCCAGGATTACGTCGGCTTCAACAGTGGGGTTACCGCGGGAATCGAGTACTTCGCGCGCTTTAATATCAGCGATCTGAGCCATTCTAATTTTCTCCGTTATTTAGCTTATTCAGTTTCAGCCTGCTGCGCCTGACGCTCAAGCGCGGCTTTAATAAAGCCGGTAAACAATCCATGGCCGTCACGCGGCGTGGAGGTGAATTCCGGGTGGAACTGACAGGCTACGAACCAGGGATGATCGGGTACTTCGACCACTTCCACCAGTTCTCCATCCTCAGAACGGCCGGAGATAAGCAGACCCGCTTCTTCCAGACGCTGAGTGTAGTTGTTGTTGAATTCGTAGCGGTGACGGTGGCGTTCCTTGATATCGATACGACCGTAAGCGTCAGCGACCTTGGAACCCGGCTTGAGGTGGCAGATCTGTGCGCCAAGACGCATGGTGCCGCCCAGGTCAGACTCTTCGGTACGCTGTTCAACTTCACCGCTGGCATCGGTCCACTCGGTGATCAGACCGATAACCGGATGCTCGCTTTCGATATCGAACTCGGTGGAATTGGCGTTGCTCAGCTGCGCCACGTGGCGCGCGAACTCAATCACCGCAACCTGCATACCCAGGCAGATGCCCAGATAAGGGATCTTGTTTTCACGGGCATAGCGCACAGCGCTGATCTTGCCCTCGACACCGCGCTCACCGAACCCACCCGGTACCAGAATCGCGCTGACATCCTTGAGGATCTCGGCACCTTCACGCTCAACGCGCTCGGAGTCGATATACTCGATGCGTACTTTCTTACGCAGGGTGATGCCGGCGTGGGTGATCGCTTCGATCAGCGACTTGTAGGCATCGAGCAGCTCCATGTACTTACCGACCATGGCGATGCGTACTTCACCTTCCGGGTTAAGGAAGGCATCGGCCACACGATCCCACTCACGCAGATCAGCCGCCGGGCAGCCGGCCAGACGGAAGCGGTCGATAACGATATCGTCCAGCCCCTGCTCGCTGAGCATCCGCGGAATATTGTAGATAGACTCGGCATCCGGCAGGGAAACCACGGCACGCTCTTCCACGTTAGTGAACATGGAAAGCTTACGACGTGAGGATTCCGGGATCGGCTGTTCGGAACGGCAGATCAGGATATCCGGCTGGATACCGATGGAGCGAAGTTCCTTGACCGAGTGCTGTGACGGCTTGGTCTTGGTTTCGCCCGCTGTAGCGATGTAAGGCACCAGCGTCAGGTGCATGAACAGCGCACGGTTGGAGCCCAGCTCAACTTTCAACTGACGTACCGCTTCCAGGAACGGCAGGGATTCGATATCACCCACGGTACCGCCGATCTCAACCAGCGCCACGTCGGCATCGCCTGCACCTTCGATCACACGACGTTTGATCTCGTCAGTGATGTGCGGGATCACCTGTACGGTTCCACCCAAGTAGTCGCCACGACGCTCTTTACGCAGCACATGCTGGTATACGCGGCCAGTGGTGAAGTTGTTGCGCTTGGTCATCGTCGTGCGAATAAAGCGCTCATAGTGACCCAGATCCAGGTCGGTCTCGGCGCCGTCTTCGGTAACGAATACTTCACCATGCTGGAAAGGGCTCATCGTGCCCGGGTCCACGTTGATATACGGGTCCAGCTTGAGCATTGTGACTTTGAGGCCACGCGCCTCAAGAATAGCCGCCAGAGAAGCAGATGCGATGCCTTTGCCCAATGAGGACACAACACCGCCGGTGACGAAAATATAACGCGTCATGCGGAACCTGTCAGATCGAAAGTTAGGAGGGAAAAACGTACTCAAGATGGGGTTACAGTCTACCAAAGCAGACCCCTTCAGACAAACCCGAAGGTCGCCATGAAGGGATCAAGCCGCCCGTTGTCACCACCTCTTCACAAAGGCAGATGCCGGGCACGGCAACCAACTGGTCGCCACGATAGAGAATTGGCCAGCCCGGCCGCAGCCAAGGTGGCACTCCCGCCTCCTGCAGGAGCTGTTTCAGACTGACCGAACCGCCGCGTCCCAGCGGCCTCAGCCGCTCGCCACCGCGCCGGTAATCCAGTCTCAACGTCTCGCCTTCAGCCAGCCCAACCCCATTGGCGGGATGAAATTCGATAACGCCCTGTGCCAGCACTACCGAGCCATGCGCAGTGCAGTTTAGGTCAAACGGTTCCGACCGTGGCGCCAGCGCCTCAGTCAAAAACAGCTGGCCTCGATAACGTCGAAGCTCGAAACCGCCCAAACGAAGCAGCGGGGTACGATCTTCACCAGCGGCGATCACCGACTGTTCGACCTCAAGCAACTCGTCCTGGGACAACCTGTCACCTGTGCAGGTAAACACCCAGTGGCGGATCAGATTACGCTGCCTCGGCAGCGAGAGCTGCTGCAACGCGGCCAGGGGCAAACACTCGGCTACTGTTTGCATCGCGGCCAGATCACCGGCTGCTATTTCATCGAGCAACTGATCGGTTTCAGCGAGTTGGGCCGTTGTCGCCACCAGCCTCTCTAACACGGCGGGTTTTCGCTGCTTCAGCGGAGCCAGTATCCGCTGCCGAATCCAGTTGCGATCGTAACGGTCGCTGGCGTTACTGGGATCTTCCACCCATTCAATCTGTTCCTGCCGCGCCCAGGCTTCCAACACCGCGCGCGGCTGATCCATTAACGGACGATACAGCTGCCCCTGGCCCACCGGACGCTGCCAGGGCATGCCCGACAGTCCGCGCACACCGGCACCGCGCAGCAGTCTTAGCAGAAAGGTTTCGGCCTGATCATCCGCATGCTGCGCGAGCAGCAGCCAGTCCCCAGGCTTGAGCACAGATTCGAATGCCCGGTAACGGGCATCACGCAGCTCCGCCTCGGAGCCGCTTCCCGGATCCACCGACAATGAAGTAAACGCAACACCGAGGCGCTGACACTCGCTGGCACACCAGTCTTGCCAGGCGCCGGCATCAGCCTGAAGTTGATGATTGATATGCAGCGCGAGCAGTTTTTCCCGCGGCAGGGTTCTGGCGCAGAGCTCCAGCAGTACCCTGGAATCAACACCGCCGCTGAGTGCGATCACCCAGCGGCGGCTGTCGGGCAGGCGCTCCAGGCGCCCAAGCAGGAGCTCAGCGAGATCAGTCGACAATGCGCCCGTAGTCCCTGAGGCGTGCATAGCGGCGATCAAGCAGATCATCGATCGACATGCCCTGCATGCGATCCAGCGTTTCTACCAGCACCTGCTGCAGGTTCGCCGCCATCAACGCAGGATCACGATGTGCGCCGCCCAACGGCTCGGAGATTACACGGTCAACCAGGCCCAGCTCGTGCAGGCGCTCAGAGGTGATACCCATCGCCTTGGCAGCATCGGAGGCACGCTCGGCACTCTTCCACAGGATAGACGCACAACCTTCCGGCGAGATAACGGAGTAGGTGCTGTACTGCAGCATCAGCAGCTCGTCACAAACACCGATCGCCAGCGCACCACCGGAGCCACCCTCACCGATAACGGTGGAAATGATCGGCGTACGCAGGTGCGACATTTTCGCCAGGTTATAGGCGATCGCTTCCGACTGGCCGCGTTCTTCGGCGTCGATGCCCGGGTAAGCCCCCGGTGTATCGATAAAGGTCAGCACCGGCAGGTTGAAACGCTCTGCCATCTCCATCAGGCGTAGCGCCTTGCGGTAGCCTTCAGGACGCGGCATACCGAAGTTACGCTTCACCTTCTCTTTCACTTCGCGGCCCTTCTGGTGGCCCACGATCATCACCGGCTTGTCATCCAGACGAGCGATACCACCGACCAGCGCCTGATCATCGGAGAAATGACGGTCACCGTGGATCTCTTCAAACTCTTCGAAGGCGTGCTTCACGTAGTCGAAGGTGTACGGACGCTTGGGGTGACGCGCCAGCTGGGAGATCTGCCAGGCGGTCAGGTCAGAGAAAATACTCTGCGTCAGGCTGCGGCTTTTGTCCTGCAACCGTCCGATTTCATCGGCCAGATTGAGATCTTCATTGTCTTCACCGACGAGGCGCAGCTCGTTGATTTTTGCTTCCAGCTCGGCGATCGGCTGTTCGAAATCCAGATAGTTAGGATTCATGCGCGTCTGCTTCTGCTCTTTTAGTGTGTTAAACGGCGCCCATAGAGGCCTGCCGAAATAGGGAGATTCTACCGGGAGAGGGTCATAGACTCCACCCCGGTTCCGGGTACCTTAGCGTTCAGCGGTCAAAGCGCAGTTGGACCTGCTCGTTACCGAACTGTTCCTTCAACGCGATGATCAGATCATCGCTGGCCCGTACCCGCCAGTTGTCACCGAAACAGAGCGGGCCTTCAGCATCTTCCCGCCGGTAGTTCAGTATCACTGGCAGCCCACCATCCTGGGTGCGTTCACGTCCGAGCGTCTCGGCAAGGCTCTTAAGTGTCTGGCGCTTGATCTGGTCATGACGGCAGCTGACCTCCACATGACTGGCATACATGGAGCGCGCATCGGCCATGCCGTAGACCTTGTTACCGCGCACCTTCAAGCCACCATTGTAGTCATCGTTAGCGACCTCGCCCTCGATGATCAGCACTGCATCCTTGGCGATCTTGTTGCGCGCGGCATCATAGGCATCACCAAAGAGGGTGACATCCATACGGGCGCTGCGATCGTCCAGGGTCACAAAACAGAGCGTGGCGCCCTTTTTGGTTTTCTTCATGCGCATATCGACCACCAGACCGGCCATCTTCTGCGCCTGCCCCCGGGCCGGCTGCAGATCGACCAGTTTTTTGCGCACAAAATGCCTGAGCTCCGCTTCATACTCATCGATGGGATGCCCAGTGACGTAGAGCCCCAGGGTATCCTTTTCGCCAGTGAGTCGTTCCTTGTCGCTCCACTCACGGGCGTCGCGATAATTCTCGTAAGGATCGCTCTCTTCCTGGGCTTCCATCTCGCCAAACAGGTCGAACATGCCGGCGCTCTGGTTCTGCTCCTCCTGGTCCGCCGACTTCAGCGCCGCCGGTATCGCCTGCCAGAGCACAGCACGGGTTGCGCCCAGGCTGTCCAGCGCACCACAGCGCACCAGCGCTTCAAGCACACGTTTGTTCAGGCGTTTACTGCCAACACGCTTACAGAAGTCGAACAGATCGGTGAACACGCCGCCGTCGGCACGGGCCTTAACGATGGCATCGACCGGGCCCTCACCGACGCCCTTAATGGCGCCGAGACCGTAGATCACTTCGTTTTTGTCATTAACGGTGAACTTGTACTCGCCATCGTTAACATCGGGCAGACGCACGGTCAGCCCCATCTGGCGGCACTCCTCAATGAAGATCACCACCTTCTCGGTGGTCTGCATATCAGAGGACATCACCGCCGCCATAAACGGCGCCGGGTAGTGCTGTTTCAGCCAGGCGGTCTGATAGGAGACCAGCGCATAGGCCGCAGAGTGCGACTTGTTAAAGCCGTAACCGGCGAATTTTTCCACCAGGTCGAAGATGTTGCCGGCCAGGCCTTTATCTATCCCCTGGGTTTCGCAACCCTCCAGGAAGATGGCGCGCTGCTTGGCCATCTCTTCCGGCTTTTTCTTACCCATGGCTCGACGCAGCATATCCGCGCCGCCGAGGGTATAGCCCGCCATCACCTGGGCGATCTGCATAACCTGTTCCTGGTACAGGATGATGCCGTAGGTGGGTTCAAGCACAGGTTGCAGGGAATCGAGCTGATAGTCCGGGTGTGGCCAGGCCAGTTCGGCGCGGCCATGCTTACGGTTGATGAAGTCATCCACCATGCCGGACTGCAGCGGGCCCGGACGGAACAGGGCCACAAGGGCGATAATATCCTCGAAGCGCGACGGCTGCAGGCGGCGGATCAGATCCTTCATACCGCTGGATTCGAGCTGGAATACCGCGGTTGTCTGTGCACTCTGCAGCAGTTTGAAGGTTTCCGGATCCTCCAGATCGATCCCTTCGATCTCCAGGTTATCCTCACCGCGGCGCTTACGCTGATCGTTAATAATCTCCAGCGCCCAATCGATGATGGTAAGCGTTCGCAGACCCAGGAAGTCGAACTTAACCAGGCCCGCCTCTTCCACATCGTTCTTATCGAACTGGGTCACCAGGCCGTGACCCTCTTCGTCACAATAGGTCGCGGCGAAGTCGGTGAGCTTGGTCGGTGCGATAACCACACCACCGGCGTGCTTGCCGACGTTACGGGTAACGCCCTCAAGCTTGTACGCCATCTCCATGATCTCCTGTGCTTCTTCGCTGGACTCAACGAATTCGCGCAACTGCTCTTCCTGCTCCCAGGCCTTGGAGAGGGTCATACCCACTTCAAACGGGATCAGCTTGGAGAGACGGTCCGCCAGACCGAACGGTTTGCCCTGCACTCGGGCCACGTCACGCACCACCGCCTTGGCCGCCATGGTGCCGTAGGTGATGATCTGGGACACCGCATCACGGCCATACTTGCCGGCCACGTAGTCGATAACCCGGTCGCGGTTATCCATGCAGAAGTCGATATCGAAGTCAGGCATGGAGACACGTTCCGGGTTAAGGAAACGTTCGAACAGCAGATCGTATTCCAGCGGATCCAGGTCGGTGATCTTCAGCGCGTACGCCACCAGGGAACCGGCACCCGAGCCTCGTCCCGGCCCTACCGGAATACCGTTGTCTTTACCCCACTTGATGAAGTCCATCACGATGAGGAAGTAGCCGGGGAAACCCATCTGAATGATGATGTCGAGCTCAAACTTCAGCCGCGCATCGTAGGGTTTACGGATCTCGGCGAACTCAGGAGAGCTGGTGTCATAGAGAAATTCGAGGCGTTCTTCCAGCCCCTGGCGCGAGCGGTAACGGAAGTAGTCGTCCATCAGGATCCCTTCCGGGATCGGATAACGCGGCAGATAGTAGGTGCCGAGCTCTATCTCGATATTACAACGGCGGGCGATCTCGACCGTGTTGGCCAGGGCGCTGGGAATATCGGAGAACAGCTCCGTCATCTCTTCCGGGGTGCGGAAATACTGCTGATCGGAGTAATTGCGCGGCCGGGTGGGGTCTTCCAGAGCGCGGCTCATGTTGATACAGACTCGCGCCTCGTGGGCTTCAAAATCCGCCGCGTTGATGAACATCACTTCGTTCGTAGCCACCAGCGGACAGCCGGTTTCACGGGCAAGAGCAACACTGCCGTGCACCAGTGTTTCATCACCCGTGCGTCCGGTGCGCTGGATCTCCAGGTAGAAGCTGTCCGGGAATATATCCATCCACTCGCGCACTATATCCGCAGCATCACTGCTTTCAGACAGGACAGCACGACCCACTTCACCCAGACGGGATCCAGAAAGCGCAATAAGCCCCGCGGATTTCTCCCTGACCCACTCACGTTTGACCAGCGCACGGTCAGCAACGATACCCTGCCCCTTTTCATAGGCCAGGGAAACCAGCTCCATCAGGTTGCGGTAACCTTCACCGTTACGCACCAACAGCGTGATCCGGTAAGGATCGCTCTCGGGTTCCTGCTCGTTCTCAACCCAGAGATCAACACCGATAATCGGCTTGATACCGGCGCCAAGAGCCGCCTTGTAGAACTTAACCAGCGCAAACATGTTGGTCTGATCGGTCATGCCGACAGCGGGCATTCCGGCCTCTGCGGCTGCCTTGACCAGCTCTTTTATGCGAACCAGACCATCGAACAGGGAATATTCGGTATGCACCCTCAGGTGAATGAAGTTGGCTGCAGACATCTCTACTCCTGGTTCAATAAGCGTTTTACGGGCCCGAAACTACGGCGGTAATGCGGTAGTAGGCCTAGCCGGCCCAAGGCTTCCAGATGCGCCTTGGTCGGGTATCCCTTATGGCTGGCAAAGCCGTATTCCGGGTATTGCTCGTGCAGCTCTTCCATCTGCCGGTCACGGTAGACCTTGGCCAGAATCGATGCGGCACTGATCTCAGCGATGAGCAGGTCACCCTTAACCACCGGTTCCGATGGGCAGGGTAGCTCTGGACAGCGGTTACCATCGACCATGGCGTATTCCGGCTGCGGATCCAGTGCCAGAACCGCACGGCGCATCGCCAGCATGCTGGCGTGAAGGATATTCAGCTCATCGATTTCAGCCGGAGAAGCGCTCTGGATAGACCAGGCCAGGGCTTTCTCCTGGATTTCATCGAACAGCAGCTCGCGCTTTTTCGCGCTGAGTTTTTTCGAGTCGGTCAGACCCTGAATCGGCCTGGCCGGATCCAGAATCACCGCCGCCGCTACCACATCGCCGATCAGCGGGCCGCGGCCCACCTCGTCGACACCGGCAACCAGGCCGGCTGGGCGAAAATCAAATCCGGGATTATCCACTCTGTTTCTCCCGTTGCGCCAATAGCTCCAGCACCGCTTCCGCCGCGCGCTCGCTGGCGTTCTGCCGCAACGTCTCGCCAATCTCACCAAACACCTGCTCGATTCGCTGGCGGTACTCGACATCATCCAGCGCTTTCTGCAGCAACGGCCCAAGCACCTCGGGACGTACCTGTTCCTGCAGTATCTCAGGCACCATCTCCTCACCGGCGAGAACGTTGGGCAGAGAGATCCAGCGGCTTTCGATCATGCGCGAGTAGATTTTGTAGGTCAGACCCGCCATGCGGTAGGCCACCACCATCGGCTTGCACAGCAGACAGGCCTCCAGTGTAGCAGTGCCCGAGGCGATCAAAATCGCATCCGCGGCCGCCATCACTTCACGGGAGTGGCCGCGCACCAGCCTGAGGTTCAGATCGGAATACTCTGCGGCAACCATTTCCGCCAACTGGTCATAACGACGCTGGTTAGCGGCCGGCATCACGAAGACAAGATCGGGATGGCGCGCCTGCAGCCAGCGAGCGGTTTCAAGAAACGGCTTCGCCAGATACTTGAGTTCACTGCCACGACTGCCCGGCAGAACCGCCAGCATCTGCTGTCCTGGCGCAGCCCCATAACTCTCCTTGGCCAGATCCATATCGATCTGGGCCGGGATAATCTCCGCCAGCGGATGTCCCACGAACCTGAGATTCTGCTGGGTCGGCTCGTACACGCCGGCTTCAAACGGAAACAGCGTCAGCAGCAGGTCAACACAACGCTTGATCTTGAAGATGCGTTTACGCTTCCAGGCCCAGACCGAAGGGCTCACATAGTGAACGGTCGGTATACCCGCTTCTTTCAGCTGGCGTTCCATACCCAGGGTGAAGTCCGGTGCATCTATACCGATGAAAAGGTCGGGCGGATTGGCGATAAAATGACGCACCAGACGACGACGCTCGCGCAGCAGCTCCGGTACCCGGCCAAGCACCTCGACCAGCCCCATCACCGACAGACGCTCCATGGGATAGAGCGAGCGGCAACCGGCCTCAAGCATCAACTCACCGCCGATACCTTCGAACTGGATTCCTGGACAGCGGCGCTGCAACGACTGCATCAGTCCGGCGCCTAGAATATCGCCGGACGCCTCGCCGGCGACGATACCTACTCTGAGCGTTCGCATCGGCTCAGCGAATGATGCCGCGGGCCGAGCTGTTGAGCGAATCGATTAACGGCTGAACGGCCGGTTCATCATTCGCGAGCAGCTGCAGTTGCTCCAGGGCTTCGGCCGTGGTCAGGCCTTTGCGATAGATAGTTTTATATGCCTGACGCAGAGTTTTCAGCGCTTCCGGGGTAAAGCCGCGACGACGCAGCCCTTCCAGGTTAATGCCGTGCGGCTTGGCGGTGTTACCGGTGGCCATCACGTAGGCAGGAATGTCTTTCAGTACCACTGTACCTGCACCACACATTACATGGGGGCCGATCTGGCAGAACTGATGCACGGCGGTAAAGCCGCCAAGAATTGCGTAGTCACCCAGTTTTACATGCCCCGCGAGCGCAGTGCTGTTCGCCAGAATACAGTGACTGCCGACGATACAGTCATGGGCCACATGAACGTACGCCATCAACAGGTTATCACTGCCGATCCGCGTGATCCCCTCGTCCTGTACGGTGCCACGATGAATGGTACAGCCTTCACGGATGACGTTACGGTCCCCGATAATCAGCTCGGTGGGTTCACCATTGTACTTTTTGTCCTGGCACTCTTCGCCGACACTGGCGAACTGGAAGATCCGGTTATCCTCACCGATCACGGTGGGGCCCTTGATCACAACGTGCGGACCAATACGTGTACCGGCACCGATTTCAACATCGGCACCGATATAGCTCCACGGGCCTACTTCGACGTTGTCGGCCAGCTTTGCTCCGGGTTCAACGATAGCCTGTGGATGAATCACTCACACCTTCCTGTCTGCGCAGAGAATAGTTGCTGAACTGACGGTGTCACCGTCGACACTGGCACGGACTTCAAATTTCCAGATGCCACGACGCTCTGAAAGCACCTTGGCTTCCAGCTGCAAACGGTCTCCCGGCACCACCGGACGTTTGAATCTCAGGTTGTCCGCTCCTACAAAATAGTAGATAGAACCATCTTGTGGAGTTTTATCCATGGTTTTAAAGCCCAGAATGCCCGCCGCCTGAGCCATAGCCTCGACGATCAGAACACCAGGCATCACAGGATGATCCGGAAAATGCCCGTTAAAGAAGGGCTCGTTTACCGTGACGTTTTTATATGCCACGATTGATTCTCCCGGGACCAGCTCAACCACACGGTCCACCAGTAGAAACGGGTAGCGGTGGGGCAGGTATTCCCGGATTTCCTTAACATCCATCATCTTTTTGACCTTCAGTAGAAATATGCTCGAGTCTATTTTCGAGTTTACGTACGCGCCTGGCCAGCTCATCCAGCTGCCGGAAACGGACAACGTTTCGCTTCCATTGCTGATGGGGCTCAATACCGGTTCCTGACGAATAGGCACCCGGCTGGGTAATCGAACGACTGACCAGTGTCATCGCCGTCACATGGGTGCCATCCGCGATTTCGAGGTGCCCGGTAATGCCGCTCATACCGGCGATCGTGCAGCGGCGGCCAATTTTAGTGCTTCCGGCAATGGCGGTACAGCCCGCAATCGCAGTACCTTCACCGATTCGGACGTTATGCGCCACCTGGACCTGATTATCCAGTTTAACGCCCCGCTCTATGTGGGTGTTATCGAGAGCCCCCCGGTCGATGGTGGTACCCGCACCGACCTCCACATCATCCTCGATGACGACGCCACCAAGCTGGCAGATTTTAACCCAGCCACCTTTTTTATCAGGTGCAAAACCAAAACCATCGGCACCGATCACCGCACCGCTGTGGATAAGTACGCGTTCACCGACCTGCACGTTTCGATAAAGAGTTACGCCCGCTTCCAGCCGCGTCCCGGCGCCGAGGCGACAGTCACGACCTATCGAGGTATTGGCTCCGATAACAACCCCGGCCTCAACCTGGGTACCGGCAGCTATCACAACACCAGCGCCCACCTCTGCATCCGGTGAAACACTCGCCCCAGGATCGATACTCGCCGATGGATGAATCCCAGGCGAACACGGGTCACGCCAATCGAAAATGTGGGTCAGGCGGGCGAAAGCCAGGTAGGGATCGGCGACCACCAAAGCAGAGCCCTGGACTTCGTCGAGGTGCGCTTCGGTCACCAGCACAGCCTCGGCCGCGCTTGCTTTCAGCTGCTTCAGATAACGGCTGTTCGCAAAGAACGACAGCTGGCCTGGGCCAGCTGTCTGTAAAGTTGCCAGAGAGTGGATAACGCGACCCTTGTCGCCTACCACCCGGGCCTCGCAGCGGAGACCCAGTTCCTCGAGCGTATAACCTGATGATCTTTTCATCGATTACTGCTTGTTCAGAAGTTCGGTCACTTCGTCGGTAATATCCAGATCCGGATTAACGTAAACCGATGCATTTTTGCTGATGATCAGGTCGATATCCTCTTCCTTGATCATGTTGCGGATGATCTCATCCAACTTCGGTTTCATATCACCCAGAAAGCTCTGTTCACGCTGGGACTGTTCCTGCTGCAACTGCTGCCCCTTACGCTGGTACTCGCCAAACGCTTTCTGGAACTGCATACGCAGCTGCTTCATTTCGTCCTCGGAGCTCAGGCCAGCATTTTTCTGCATTTTTTGCTGCAGAGATTTGGCCTGTTTCTCCAGATCAACCAGCGCCTGCTGATCCGATGCGAAGTCCTGTTTCATCTGGTTCCGAAAAGCCTCAGCTGCATCGGAGGTGAGCAGCGCTTCGCGCACGTCTAGCACGGCCAGCTTACCGGCGAAAACCGGCGCGCTCAGCGTAAGACAGAGAGCTGCGCACAGCGTTTTCATAGATTTCATGCTTTCTCCTTAGAAGGTTTGGCCCAGTGCAAACTGGAAGTTTTCTGTCTCGTCGTCTTCGCCTTCATTCAGAGGCATAGCAATCGCTATCGACAGCGGACCGACCGGCGTCAGCCAGCTAAGTCCGAAGCCCGCCGAGTAGCGAAGTTCGCCAAGGTCTACATCACTGGAACAGTTATTCTGACCCGGCTGGCAATCGGTGGAATAGACATTACCCGCGTCGAGGAACAACAGTGAACGCCAGGCGCTCTTATCTCCGACAAACGGCATCGGGAAGACGAATTCTGCGCTACCGGTGAGTATCAGATTGCCACCGAAAGCATCCTGATCGCTACAGTCGGTGACACCGTTGATCGTGGTGCAGCCCTCGCGCGGGCCCAACGAGTTATTTTGGTAACCACGAACGCTGCTCAGACCACCTGCGTAGAAGTTACGGTAGAACGGATAACGGTTGTCACCCCAGCTGTCACCGTAACCGATACGCCCCTTCAGGCCGGTTACCCAGATTTCATTATCGTCGATCGGGTTATACCAGGTGACATTGTAGTTGGCGCGATAGTAAGTCAGGTCGCTGCCTGGCAGTGCGATCTCGATATTCGCGCGCTGGGAGTAACCGTCGGTCGGGAACAGGCCCTTGTTCAGATGGTTATCGCTCCAGCCAAAGGTCATCTGGTAAGAGAAGTAATCCTCACCCTCTTCATCAACAAAATCCTTGATGATGTCGGCAGTATCGTCGTAGGTATTAATTTCGGTCAGATCGATACCGAGGCCAAAAGAGAGACGCTGATAATCGTCGATCGGATAGCCGAAGTTCATACCACCACCAAACTCGTTGGTGGTGTAGGAGCTGACATCATCCTCATCGTAATCACGTTCACGGTAGTAGGCTTCAAAACCTCGGCTCACACCGTTCATGGTGTAATACGGATTGGTGTAGTTGAAGCTGTACTCGGTCAGCGTATCACTGTTGGACAGGTTGACGCCGAACTTACGGCCGGTGCCGAGGAAGTTATCCTGCTGCACACCGAGCTGGAAGATGATGCCGTCACTGTCGGAGAAGCCGACTGACGCAGAGAACTGACCAGACTGCTGCTCTTCAACAGCGTACTCCAGATCGACCTGATCATCGGTACCCGGCACCGGAACGGTTTCAACGTTCACCGATTTGAAGTAACCGGTACGCTCCAGTCGTTCCTTGGAACGCTCAATCGCCTCAGTGGTCGCCACACCGGCTTCCATCTGCTCCATCTCGCGACGCAGCACTTCATCGGCTGTCTCGGTATTGCCGCGGATGTTGATACGGCGCACGTAGGTCCGCTTGCCCGGCTCGACAAAGTAGCGCACCGACAGGGTGCCATCATCGGCCAGTTCCGGCACCGGACTGACGTTGGCAAACATAAAGCCTTCATCACCCAGACGGCGTACCAGTTTATCCTGGGTATCGGTCATTGCCTGACGTGAGAAAGTATCACCCGGCTGCAGCACGAACAGCGATTCCAGCTCTTCACGCGGCACCACCAGGTCACCGGCCACACCAACACTGCTGACCGAGTACTGCTGGCCTTCGGTGATATTGACGGTGATGTAGACGTGACGTTTATCCGGAGTGATGGAAACCTGGGCGGATTCGATATCGAAATTGATATAACCGCGGTCCATGTAATAGGAACGCAGACGCTCCAGGTCGCCGGACATCTTCTCGCGAGAGTAGCGGTCGCTCTTGGTATAGAAGGTCCAGAAATTGGGAAGCTTGAGAGAGAAGAGTTCTTTCAGCTCTTCATCATCAAACACCGTGTTACCCACAATATTGATGTGCTGAATTGTCGCTTCACGACCTTCGGTAATATTTACGTTCAGCGCAACGCGGTTACCGGAGAGCGGCTCCACTTCGGTCTGAATATCCGCGCCGTAACGGCCCTGACTCACATAGAGTCGCAGCAGGTCCAGACGAATCTGATCTACCGCTGAACGGCGGAAAACATCGCCCTCCTGAACGCCCGACTGCTCGAGACCCGCACGCAGGTCGTCCTCGGAAATAAAGTCGTTACCATCGATACGGATCAGCGACAGAGACGGCCGTTCATGCAGCTGAAGCACGACATCGTCGCCATCGCGCAGGATATCCACGTCATCAAAGTAGCCGGACGCGAACAGCTCACGGGTCGCTTCCGACAACTGTCTACGACTCAGCTCATCGCCCACGTTTATGGGAAAATAGCGAAACACCACTCCGGGCTCGACACGCTGCAGTCCCTCTAGACGTATATCGTTGACAGTAAAAGGAAATTCAGCCGCTTTCGCTTGAACAATCCACAAGAACGATATAAGTAACAATCCCAGCTTACGTTTCATGCTGCAGGTCTTAATTTCCGTATAGTGAATTCTTATCGAAGCGTACTTAGAGTCTCGCAATGTCATTCAGGATGGCCAGGGCCATCAGACTAAACAACAACGCCATTCCAATACGCAGGCCCATCATCTGCACTTTTTCGCTGACCGGACGCCCCCTGACCAATTCCACAAACTGGTACAGCAGATGCCCGCCATCCAGCATCGGAATCGGCAGCAGATTGAGAACGCCGAGACTGATACTCAGATAAGCTAGGAAGCTGACGAAAGACTCCAGCCCCGAGGCCGCCGAAGCCCCCGCCACTTTAGCAATGGTAATCGGGCCACTCAAGTTTTTTACCGAGATCGCCCCGGCGATCATTTTACCGATGGCATCCAGTGTCAGACCGATCATTTGACCGGTTTTCTGCACCCCTATCCACAGCGCTTCCACCGGCCCATGACTGATCTCTCGCAGCATATGATCCGGCCATTCCACCGACTGCACACCGGCACCAATGAACCCGTATTGCTGCCCAGCGTCATCGACTCGCGTATCAGGAGTCACCGTGAGGCCCTGCTCAGAACTCCCTCTTAGCACCGTCAAACGCAGCGATTCACCGGGCGCCGAACGCACCGTCTCGACCAGTGCTCGCCAGTCTGCAACCGGTGATCCGTTGACTGCCAGCACCTTATCACCGACCTCAAGCCCGGCACCCTGTGCTGCGCCGCCATCGGTCAGCACCCCGATCACCGCCGGAATTTCCGGCTGATAGGGGCGAAGACCCAAAGCACTGATCGGTGACTCTTTCTCCAGATCCACATTCCAGTCGGAGAGTTGCACCTGGTAATCCCGAGCAACGCCACGATCCGGCTCGCCGGCGCGCAGTTCAATCGAGCCGGTTTCTCCCACTCGAGCCGCCAGACGCAGATTAACCTCGTCCCAGGATTGAACCTCATGGCCATCCACAGCCATCAACTCAACGCCCGGCGTGATACCCGCCTGCGCCGCCAGAGAGTCGGTCTGGACGTTGCCGACAACTGGAATAACAACGGTACTGCCCCAGATAAACAGGAACCAGTATGCCAATACGGCAAACACCAGATTAACGACGGGGCCCGCCGCCACCACAGCCATGCGCTGCAACACCGGCTTGTTATTGAACGCCTGAGATCTAAGCGCTTCGGGCACATCGCCCTCACGCTCATCGAGCATGCGCACATAGCCGCCCAGCGGAATCATCGCCACCGCATATTCGGTACCGTCCCGCCCAGTACGCATCCACAGAGGCTTACCAAAGCCCACCGAAAAACGCAGTACTTTGACACCACAACGGCGCGCTACCCAGAAATGCCCCCACTCGTGAATGGTAACCAGTATTCCTAGGGTCACGAGCGTGGCGAGCAGCGTTTGCACAATACTCATTAAGATCTCCGGGGGTTAAAACATCGGCGCCCAGTGCAGACCCAGCATAAAGATGGGGGCTGCTGCTGTAAGACTGTCAATTCTATCCAGAATCCCACCATGGCCTGGCAAAATACGACCACTATCTTTAATTCCGCGCTCGCGCTTGAAGAGGCTCTCGAAAAGATCGCCGAGCACCGACGCCAGACAGGTGACCAGTGACAACGCCACCAGATAGACAAGCGCCGATGCCGGAAGTTCGCGCCACAGTCCGATTGCCAGGCCGATCACTACACTGGTAGCCAGACCACCCAGCAATCCCTCAACGGTCTTGCCTGGACTGACATTCGGAATCAGCTTACGCCGTCCCAGCAGCTTGCCAGCACAGTAGGCGCCAGTATCCGCGCCCCAAACCAACAGCATCAGCATCACCAGCGCGAGCTCGCCCTCCTGCATGGATTTGAGCATCACCAGCGCCAACCAGGCCGGCACAATCACCACCAGCCCGACCAGAAGCTTCAACTTCTGGCAGTCCAGTTTTCTGGCGGGATAGCTGACCACCATATAACAGGCCCAGAGCCAGAACAGCACAGCGATAACGAGAACAGGCGTATTCACCGCTGGCGTAACGAAATGAAGCAGCGCCACGGCAGCAAGACATACCAGCATGTAGAGCCAGCGCCCCGCTGCGCCCAGGGAGGCAAAATTACCCCACTCATGGGCGGCCAGCGCGACAACACCGGCGGCACAGAATGCAAAAACGAGAGGAGATAGATAGAAGACACCCAGCAGCACCAGAGCAGCAAGAATGACTCCGGTGATCAACCGCTGTTTAATCATGTTGTTCAGCCTTTAGCTGCTCGCTGGTTTTGCCGAACCGCCGCTCCCGGGTACAGAAGTCCAGGATCGCCTCCCGAATCTGTTCACGCCCGAAGTCGGGCCAGAACAGCGGAGAGAAGTAGAACTCGGTATAGGCAAATTGCCAGATAAGGAAATTGCTGACGCGCTGCTCACCTCCGGTACGGATACAGAGATCAGGCTTAGGCAGGTCAGACAGACAGGTATGACGATCAAGCAGCTCAGCATCGATCTGATCAGGGCTCAGTTCACCGCGAACGCAGGCTTCCGCCAATTGCTTGGCGGCATTGCAGATATCCCACTGTCCGCCGTAGTTAGCGGCCACATTCAGCTGAAACCCTGTGCATCCGGCGGTATCTTCTTCAGCCTGGGCAATCCGCTTTTGCAGATCCTTACTGAAACGACTGCGATCACCGATGATGCGCAGGCGAATATTGTTCTTCACCAGCTTCGGTACTTCGCGAATCAGGGCGATACGGAACAGCTCCATCAAGCCGCGCACCTCTAGTGCCGGCCGTCGCCAGTTTTCGCTACTGAAAGCAAACAGCGTCAGCGCTTCGACACCGTTTTCGATACAGCCCTCGATCACCCGTTTGACGCTATTCACGCCGGCACGATGCCCCGCCAACACTCCTTTGCGATGCAGCTTAGCCCAGCGATTGTTGCCATCCATGATGATTGCGATATGACGCGGAGGCGCTTTCCCGTGTGGGAGATTTTTAATCGTTGCGTCAGACATGGTCACTCAACAAACAAATGGGGCGGCCAGGCCGCCCCATTTGTTGCATCAGATTTCCATCAGGTCAGTTTCTTTCTGCGCCAGCAGCGCATCAACTTCGCCAACGTACTTGTCGGTAATTTTCTGAACCTGGTCTTCACCACGACGGTTTTCGTCTTCGGTGATCTCTTTTTCCTTCAGCAGATCCTTGAAGTCACCATTGGCATCGCGACGGATGTTACGGATCGCCACACGGGCGTTTTCCGCTTCAACACGCGCCTGACGAATGTAGCCCTTGCGGGTCTCTTCGGTCAGCGCCGGCATCGGCACGCGGATCACATCGCCACTGGTGGCAGGATTGAGGCCCAGGTCGGACTTCATGATCGCTTTTTCGATCTCCGGCACCATTTTCTTTTCCCAGGGATTGATCATCAGCGTGCGAGCATCCTCGACACTGACGTTAGCCACCTGTTGAATCGGCATCATGGAGCCGTAGTAAGAAACCTGCACCGCATCCAGAATCGCCGGAGAAGCACGTCCCGTGCGGATCTTTTTGAAATGTTCGGTCAGAGACTCGATACTTTTCTTCATACGCGCTTCGGCGTCTGACATTATCTCATTGATCATTTTATTCTCCAGCGGTAGTGCCGCAGTCAATCAGGGTGCCTTCGTCACCGCCGACCACCAGGTTGACGAGCGCACCATGCTTATTCATGTTGAACACGCGCACCGGCATATTATGGTCGCGCGTCAGACAGATGGCCGTCATGTCCATGACACCCAACTGCTTTTCCAAAACTTCATCAAAGCTCAGACGAGTGTAACGCTCCGCCTTGGGATCCTTCATCGGATCAGCGGTAAACACACCATCCACTTTGGTTGCCTTCAGCACCACGTCAGCCTCGATTTCAATACCACGCAGACAGGCTGCGGAATCGGTGGTAAAGAACGGATTACCGGTACCGGCGGCAAAGATTACCACATCTCCCTGATTCAGGTAGCGCATGGCGTTACGGCGATCGTAATGATCCACCACGCCGCTCATCGGAATCGCGGACATGACGCGGGTAGCAATATTGCAGCGCTCAAGCGCTTCTCGCATCGCCAGGGCGTTCATCACTGTCGCCAGCATTCCCATATGATCGCCGGTGACCCGATCCAATCCGGCTGCGCTGAGTGCTGCACCGCGGAACAGGTTACCGCCCCCGATCACCATCCCGACCTGCACGCCGATACCAACCAACTGCCCGATCTCGAGCGCGACACGATTCAGAACCTTCGGATCGATACCGAAGTTCTCATCGCCCATCAGCGCTTCGCCGCTCAGCTTCAGCAGGATACGTTTATATTTTGCGTGTTTATCGGTAGGAGGCATGGGTGGATACTCCAAAGAGGTGGGAACTGAGACAGAGTGTAAAACATCAATACGGGCCAGGCGAAGCCCGGCCCGTTACGTTACTGATTAGCCTTTCAGCTGTTCAGCAACCTCTGCAGCGAAGTCTTTATGTTCAACTTCGATACCTTCACCGACTTCAACGCGTACAAAAGACACGAGTTCGGTACCAGCGGCTTTAACGAGCTGACCAACGGTCTGATCCGGGTTCTTAACGAACGGCTGCTCGACCAGGCTGTTTTCGGACAGGAATTTTTTCAGACGGCCGCCAGCCATCTTTTCCTTGATCTCTTCCGGCTTGCCTTCCATATCCGGCTGAGCCTTGATGATCTCTTTTTCGCGATCCAGCTCTTCCTGCGGCATATCTTCCGGCTTGGCCACACGCGGGTTAACCGCTGCAACGTGCATAGCAACGTCACGAGCCAGCTCAGCTTCACCACCGGCCAGAACGACCATGGAAGCGATACGGTTGTTGCTGTGAACGTAACCGTCAACAACAGCACCCTCAACGACCATCACACGGCGCACGGTGATGTTTTCGCCGATTTTCTGAACCAGTGCTTCACGAGCAGATTCAAGGTCGCCAGCCATCAGGGCAGCAACGTCTTCCTGCTTGTCAGCAAACGCCTTTTCAACAACCTTGGCAACAAAGCCCAGGAAGTTGTCATCACGGGCAACGAAGTCGGTTTCAGAGTTAACTTCAACCACGACTGCGTAGCTGTTGTCGTCTGCAACCTTGACGGATACGACACCATCAGCGGCAACACGGCTGGCTTTTTTAGCCGCCTTCATACCGGATGATTTACGCAGATCGTCGATCGCCTTATCGATATCGCCTTCAGCCTCGACCAGTGCTTTTTTGCACTCCATCATGCCCAGACCAGTACGTTCACGCAGATCTTTAACCATCGCTGCGGAGATGTTCGCCATGTCGGTTACCCCTTTAAATTGTTCGCGTTAATTCTGAATCCAAAAAAGGGGAGCCAGGCTCCCCTTTGCGAATCGTTCAAGCTTAGCAGTCGCCTTTGACAGCCCGATTACTCGGCAGCGTTCTGCTCTTCAACTTCTACGAATTCGCTCTTATCTCCAGCGTTTTCGCCAGCGCCTTCGACACATGCATCGGCAACGGACTGCGCGTAGATCTGAATCGCACGCAGAGCATCGTCGTTACCCGGGATAACGTGATCGATACCGTCCGGGTTGCTGTTGGTGTCGACAACACCGATAACCGGGATACCCAGCTTGTTGGCTTCGTTCACGGCGATACGCTCGTGATCGACGTCGATGACGAACAGCGCGTCAGGCAGACCGCCCATGTCCTTGATACCGCCGATGGACAGTTCCAGCTTTTCCATTTCGCGAGTACGCATCAGCGCCTCTTTCTTGGTCAGCTTTTCGAAAGTGCCATCCTGAGCCTGAGCTTCGAGCTCACGCAGACGACGGATAGACTGGCGAATAGTCTTGTAGTTAGTCAGCATACCGCCGAGCCAGCGGTGGTTGACGTAAGGCATGCCAGCACGGCTAGCTTCTTCCTTCACGACCTTAGCGGCAGCGCGCTTGGTACCGACGAAAAGAACCTTGTTCTTGTTGGCAGCCATACCTTTGACCACGTCCAGCGCAGAGTTCAGCGCCGGCAGAGTGTGCTCAAGGTTGATGATATGGATTTTGTTGCGTGCGCCAAAGATGAACTGAGACATCTTCGGGTTCCAGTAACGGGTCTGGTGACCGAAATGAACGCCTGCCTTGAGCAGGTCACGCATGCTTACTTTAGCCATTCTGATATTTCCTCTGAACGGGTTAAAACCTCCACATATCCCACCGTCCAACCGCGTCAGCGGCACCCAGGAGCGGCGTGTCGACATGTGTGTGTTTTGTTATGTGCCAAGGGCACGAATTTTTGGGAGCGCTTTTATACCACAAAGCACCGTCCTATTGAAGCCGCCTTTCTATGCTACGGCGTTTTTCGCTACAATTTACCTTTCTCGCCTTTACGACAAATCAGGCTATCCACTCCACCCAACCCCCGGAGCCTTATGAGCATCATTATCAAAACCCCGGATGAAATCGAAAAAATGCGCGTCGCCGGCCGTCTGGCTGCCGAAGTTCTCGAGATGATCGAGCCGCATGTCGTCCCGGGCGTCACCACCGAAGAGCTCGACCGCATCTGCCACGACTACATCGTCAACGAGCAGAAAGCGATTCCTGCCCCGCTGAATTACCACGGCTTCCCCAAGTCGATCTGCACTTCGGTCAACCAGGTGGTCTGCCACGGCATCCCAGGACCGAAAAAACTCAAGCAGGGCGATATCCTTAATATAGACATCACCGTCATTAAGGATGGTTACCACGGCGATACCAGCAAGATGTTCTTCGTCGGTGAAATCGCCCCCCATGCCGAGCGTTTGTGCCAGGTGACTCAGGAGTGCATGAACCTGGGTATTGAACTGGTCAAACCGGGCGTACACCTGGGAGATATCGGTGCGGTTATCCAGAAGCACGCCGAAAGCCACCACTACTCCGTTGTCCGCGAGTACTGCGGTCACGGCATCGGCGCCGGCTTCCATGAAGACCCACAGGTTCTGCATTACGGCCGCGCCGGCACTGGCGAAGTCCTGGAAGCGGGCATGTGCCTGACCATCGAACCGATGATCAACGCCGGCAAGCGCCACGTAAAACTGAACAAGCGTGACGGCTGGACCGTAGAAACCGCGGATCGCCGCCTGACCGCCCAGTATGAGCATACGATCCTGGTCACCCCGGAAGGTCACGAGATCCTGACTCTACGCGCAGAAGAAAAGCTCTGATCGTCCTGTCCGCAGTAACGGAGTAAACCGCGTTATGACAACCCGTACCCAGCCAACCGAGCAGTTCGCCCGCTACCTGGATGTCGCGTCGCTATCCCAGGAGCTTGAACAGAACCCGCCGTTCAAGGTTCTGAAGCAGGCGCTGCACGACTCCCAGGAAACGATGAACGAAGCCTTCCGCCAGGGCGAAGATATACGCCACCTGGTGTATGGGCGCGCCTGGGTACTGGATCAGATCCTGACGCTGGCCTGGCACCGTTTTGAGTGGCCCGACGCCAACAGTGTCGCCCTGGTCGCCGTGGGTGGTTACGGCCGGGGCGAGCTGCACCCGTTTTCGGATGTGGACATCCTCATCCTGGTGAACGGTATCGAGGCGGAGAGTTTCGAAGAGAGCATCAGCAGCTTCCTGACGCTGCTCTGGGACATCGGCCTCGACATCGGCTCCAGCGTGCGCACCATCGAGGACTGCTATCAGGAATCGCGCAACGATATTACCATCGCCACCAACCTGATTGAGTCACGTACCATCGTCGGCAGCGAAAAGCTGCAGGAAGAGATGTACGAACGCGTCACCTCCGAAGGCGCCTGGACCGACAAGGAGTTCTTCCGCGCCAAGTACGCCGAGCAGAAAGAGCGTCATGAAAAGACCAACAACACCGAGTACAACCTTGAGCCCAACCTGAAGAACTCACCCGGGGGCCTGCGCGATCTGCAGACCATCGGCTGGGTCGCGAAACGCCACTTCGGTGCTACCTATATCCGCGATCTGGTGGCCCACGGCTTTCTGACCGAGTCGGAGCTGGATACGCTCAACAGCGGCGAGCTCTACCTCTGGACCGTGCGCTACGCTCTGCACATGATCAGCGGCCGCCGTGAAGACAGGCTACTGTTCGACCATCAGCGATCGCTGGCCGATTTTTTCAAATACCAGGACGACGAAAGCGCCCTGGCGGTCGAACAGTTCATGAGCAAGTACTACCGCGTCGCCAAGGCGATGTCGGAGTTCAACGACATGCTGCTGCAGTACTTCGACGAGGTCATACTTCGTGCGGAGGATGAACAGCACCTGCGCCCACTGAACAACCGCTTTCAGGTCCATAACGACTACCTGGAGGTGACCTACGACAAGGTGTTCGAACACCATCCCTTTGCGCTGATGGAACTGTTCGTACTGATGGCACAGCACCCCGAGATCAAGGGCGTACGTGCTTCCACCATCCGCCTGATCCGCAACCACCGCCACCTGGTGGACGACACCTTCCGCAACGATATCCGCAATACTTCGCTGTTTATGGAGCTGCTGCGCTCACCCGAGGGCGTATCCACCGAGCTCAAGCGGATGAACCGTTATGGCATTCTGGGACGCTATCTGCCGGAGTTCGGTCGTATCGTCGGTCAGATGCAGCACGATCTGTTCCACATCTACACCGTAGATGCGCATACGCTGAAGGTGATTCAGATGATGCGTCAGTTCCGCCACCGCGATCACCGCGACAGCCTGCCGGTGGCGCACCGGGTGGTGAATCAGCTGCCGAAGATCGAGCTGCTCTACATCGCCGGCCTCTACCATGATATCGCCAAGGGCCGCGGCGGCGACCATTCAGAACTGGGCGCTGATGATGTGATCGCCTTCTGTCGCCGTCACCATATCGCCCAGTGGGACACCCAGCTGATCGCCTGGCTGGTACGTAACCACCTGAAGATGTCGATGACGGCCCAGCGCCGCGATCTGTCAGACCCGCAGGTGATCCATACTTTCGCCGAGCAGGTCTGCGACAGCATCCACCTGGATTATCTCTATGTGCTGACGGTGGCCGATATCAACGCCACCAACCACACGCTATGGAACAGCTGGCGAGCCAGCCTGCTGCGCCAGCTCTACATGGAAACCAAGCGCGCACTGCGTCGCGGCCTGGAAAACCCGGTCAACAAGACCGAGCGCATCGCCCAGGTACAGCACGAAGCGCTGCAGGCGCTGTCCCGCATGGGCGTTTCCGAACAGGCTGCCCGCGAGCTCTGGGAAACCCTGGGCGACGACTACTTCCTGCGTGAAGAACCCAAGGCGATCGCTCATCACACCCAGGCGATTCTGGAGCACCCCTACCCTGAGATTCCCCTGGTTACGCTGGAGAAAACCTCTTACCGCAGCCATGAGGGCGCCACGGAAATCTTCATCTATACCAAGGACGCCCCCAACCTGTTCGCCGCCACGGTATCCACCCTGGATCAGCTTCAGCTGAGCGTTCAGGATGCGCGCATTATCGTCAGTGAAAACGGCTACGCGCTGAACAACTACACGGTACTGACCGACGACGACCAGCCGCTGTCCGATAACCCGGATTATCTGAACGACATCCGGCAGCGCCTGGTGGAAGAACTGGACGACCCGGACGACTACCCCGATATCGTCCAGCGTCGCGTACCGCGACAGCTCAAGGCTTTTGCCACCAAGACCCGGGTGCTGGTGAGCAACGATCCAAACCTGCAGCAGACCGTACTGGAAGTGATTACTGCAGACCGTCCCGGACTGCTGGCACGTATCGGTCATATCTTCGTCGAGTTCGGCATCACCCTGCGCAAGGCGAAGATCGCCAACGTGGGTGAGCGAGTGGAGGACTTTTTCTTCATCACCGACCTCAACGATCAGCCGATCAGCGATCCACAGCTCTGTGAGCGTCTACAGAAAGCGATCTGCGAACAGCTCGACGAACACGTCCAGCACACCCAATAATCAACGATAAGAAACAAGCAAGCGAGTGATGGGATAAGAGTATGAACGACGAAAAACGTACCGAGATCGAGGCTGCGGTGTTCCGCCGTCTGCTGCAGCACCTGGATGAACGCAAGGATGTGCAGAACATCGACCTGATGAACCTGGCCGGATTCTGCCGCAACTGCCTGTCCAAGTGGTACTCAGCTGCCGCCGAGGAGCGTGGTGAGGCAGTGGACTACGAACAGGCCCGCGAGCTGGTCTACGGCGAGCCGTACAGCGACTGGAAGAAGAAATATCAGCAGGAGGCAACCGCCGAACAGCTGGCTGCCTTCGAGAAAAGTCAGGAGAAATAAGTCAGGAGCAGTCGGCTTTACTCGCTGGCGCGCACCCAGGCGCGCTGCACCTGGTTCATATCCACTTCCAGCACCGTGGCGTAGGTATCATCCTGTACGGGGTAGGATTTCACCACCCGGGCGCCACGCACGATGCCTGCCACCGCGGTCTTAAAGCGGTCATTACTCACCACCATGTCATCCACCTGGGTGGTGCCATAAAGGTACTGGCCATGAATCACGCCGGCTAACTCCTGGTAGGCGCGCAGCTTCGAAGCGCGCATCGCCATCAGCACTTTCTGCTGCGGCGTCTCGCCGGGCTGCAGACTGATCGGCGCATACCCGGTAGCGCTGACCCAGTGCGGCTGAGCCGACTTTTCGATTCTCGGTGTATGATCCACATCCGGCATCGCATCCACCGTATCGGAGAATCCCTGGGCGATGGTCTCGCAACCACTGAGCATCACCAGTGCCAGCAAAGCGCATACGAAATTAAGTTTTTTCACCATTCTGTTCCTGCCTGGCTCAGCGGTCGAGGCCCACAGGCCCCTGTCGGTTTTCGATAATCATACCGGATTGCAGCGCCCGCAAAGGATCGTAACCGGGCCAGCGCCCCTCCAGCTGCTCATTGGAGATATGGGTTTGGCCGGACGCCAGCACCTGGCGCGTGGTGGTATCCAGCACTCGCGCGTTGATCACCAGACCGTTGGGCTGACGGGCATAGGTGCCGGTCAAAACAAAATAGATGCGATGGGTTCTGCGCAGCAGCGACAAGGATGAGGGGTCCAGCTCCGGCTTCGCGGTAGTGGTCAGACTCACGGCGCGATAATCCACCAGGTTATAACCCAGATGCTCCAGCTGGAAAATAAAGCTGTCACTGAGACGCTCGCCTATCGGCCCGACTCTATCGCGCTGCATCAGATCATGAAATTTCAGCACCGCCATCGGCAGACGCCGAATGCGGTTATCATCCAGCCCGGATACCAGTTGCCCGGCCATCTGCTGCACCGCTTCGCTGACAGGGTCCACAGATCCATCAGCATCACTCACCTGAGCCAGCGCTACCGTGCGCCCTACGCGACCGCTTTCAGCGCCAGGATTGAGTACCGACTCGACCTGTGCCAGAGCCTCGGGGCCAAAGCGCTCCACCTGCACAGGCTCCAGTGCAGCTTCCTGCGATGCGCAGCCGGCAAGCAGCGTCAGCATCAATGCTGCTGTTACAGCTGTCACCTTGTTTATCGGCGAGATCATCGGCGAGTTACCTTTCCTGTTTAAACCCTTGCTCTCACTGCCCGAGCTTTTAACACGCTCAGCCTGCGGGAGCGACATTCCTATCCGAAACAGCTCTATGCTACATTCTCGCAAGTCCTGTCACTACTTGTATCGGTCAGCCTCGGTCTATGTTGAGTATTGTTCGCCATCTGCTGGTTCTCCTGACACTGGCAATCGCCCTTCCTGTCCAGGCCATCCCGGTCGAGGCCGAGGGACGTGCCCTGGTGATCAACGGCGATATTACCTCGGCCCGCGAACAGGCGATCGCCGACGCTCGTCAGGCGGCATCCCTGCAGGCCGCAGCCTACATCTCCACCACTCAGGAGATCCGCGACGGCGTACTCGAAGTGGATGATATGAAGATCCAGACCTTCGGTACGGTGAGCAACGTGCAGGTTCTGGATGAACGGATCGAGAACAAGATGCTGATCGTGCGGATCAGCGCCGAGGTAATGGAAAACGCCTCCTGCCCCTCTCCCAATGCACTCAGCCACCGCAAACGGGTGGCCCTGACACTGTTCCCGCTCAGCAATCCCGGTCAGGCCAGCGCCGGCTCACTCGGCGAAATTCAGTCACGCCTGCCAAGCCTTCTCGCCCAGGGACTGCAACAGAGCAGCGCTATTGAGCCGCTGGACTTCAGCCGTAGCAACCTGATTCGTGATGCCGCCACCGCGCCCACCAATCAATTACCCGATGGCGGCCTGAGCAATGCCCTGCACAGCAGCGGCGAGCCACTCCAGGCGCAGTTCATCATTTCCGGCGTGATCCGTGATATGTCCATGCGCACGCCGGTGGGCCCCAAAGAACCCAATATTTTCGTCGATCTGTATAACGACGCCGACTACAAGAGCAAACGCCACCTGCGCAATCTGGCACTGGAGCTGTTTATTTACGACGGCCTCAGCGGACAGCTGCTAGAGCGCAAGCTGTTTCATACCCAGGGTCGCTGGACCCGCCCCCGGGAAGAACGCACCGGTTTTGGCAGTGCCGTATTCTGGCAACAGGATTACGGTCAGCAGGTGAAAGCACTGATCGACGATACCTCCGGCTGGCTCGATGAACGCCTGCGCTGCGAGTCTCTGGCTACCCGTATCAGCCGAACCAGCGGCGATCAGATCTGGATAGAAGCCGGCAGCACTCAGGGCGTTAAGAAGGATGACAGCTTCACCATACTTCGCCGCATGACCTTCTACGACGACCAGATGCGTGCCTATTCCGAGCTGAATGACACCCAGGTCACACTGAAGATTGAGACGGTTCAGCCTGGCTTCTCCCGCGGCCGCATCGTCGGCGACAGCCTCAGCCACAACATCCAGCGTGATGATATCGCAGTGCTGCGATAAGGCGTTGCGATAGCAAAGTTTTGGCTCCGTTCGGACTCAGACGCTATATACTTATCCACAGCATTCGATAAGCTGATTGACACTTGACCTCCCCCCTCTTAGTCTGCGCTCCGGACTATTGCTGCGTGTAGAGACGGGAGTCATTTGATGTCGAGCGAGATCTTTTCCGAACTGGAAAACAAACTGGATTCACTGATCGAAGAAGTGGAAACCCTGCGCCTGGAAATCAGCGAGTTGCGCGCAGTGCGCGATGAGCTCAAGCAGGAAGTTTCTCAGAATGATGAGCGCCTGAAGAAGCTGTTGGGCATGTTTGACCGCCTTGAGGAAAGCGCGGCCATCTGATGAGAGGGACGCCGACAGCACAGGCGTTTCGGATGGGAGTAACCCATGAAGTCGCGAACGCTGTTATTGTTGTCGGCCGATATCGCCGGCGCCACCGCCTACAAACAGGCACATAGCGCCGGTGACACCACACCAGAGTGGCTGCGGCCATTCACCGCTTTTTTCAAAGAAGCCCCCGCCGTTCTGATGGGCAAACTGGCCCTGGCCTTTATCGAGCACGATGACCTGCCGGCACTGCGCGTCTGGCGCGTGGCAGGCGACGAAATCATTTTCCTGGCCGAACCCGCCAATGCAGCTGAAGCGCTCGGCATCGTCGAAGCCTTTGCCGCCATGGTGGCGGACTACAATGCGCGCCTCTTTGACCTGCACGGCCTGTATCTGCGTGGTGGCGCCTGGGCGGCACCGATCGGCACGGAAAATATAGAGATCGAAATTCTGGAGATCCCCTCGGCTACCGAAGCCGGCGAGGCTTACAAGGAGTACGTGGGGCCAGATGTGGACAGCGGCTTTCGGCTACTGAAAAACGCGCCCCACGGCCATATCGTAGTCTCGCTCAAACTGGCAGCGGCACTGGCAGCGGGAGGCTGTCTCGGACAGCTTGGGATCGGCCACGTCGACAACCAGCCGTTGCGTGGGCTGTTTGGCGGCAAACCCTACCCTATTCTGATCGCGGGCAAGGGCTCACTGGACTGCGGCACATTGATCGCGCTGGAAGAAAACTTTATTGCAACCTTTTCACGCCGCCCCCAGGTGCTGCGATTCAGCACCTGAGGCGGGCACCCTGCATTCAATGGAGAATGCAGGGTAGACACCAGCGGAAAAGATCAGCGCTGGGTGCCGCGGATGCGCACTTCAACACGGCGGTTGATCGCACGGCCGGAGGCACTGCTGTTATCGGCAATCGGGTTGCGTTCGCCGTAACCACGCGCATTCAGACGCAGACGGTCCACACCCACCGACATCAGGTACTGAGCCACTGACTGAGCGCGACGCTCGGAAAGATCCTGGTTGTATTCAGCACTACCGGTGGAGTCGGTATAACCCTCCACATCCACCTGGGTTTTATCGAACTTCATCAACACCTTGGCCACGGAATCCAGTACCGGGTAGAAGCCGGAGTCGATTCGGGTGCTGTCGGTGGCAAAGGTGATATTGCCGGGCATTACCAGGCGGATATCATCGCCCATGCGCTCGACACGTACTCCGGTACCTTCGAGCTCCTGACGCAGGCGCATCTCCTGCTGATCCTGGTAGTAGCCAATACCACCGCCGATGGCGGTACCCAGCGCTGCACCGGCGAGCGCACCTTCGCTGTCATCAGCGATGACCGCGCCCAGTATCGCTCCACTCAGGGCACCAATACCGGCGCCCTTGGTGGCCTGAGACGTCTTGCTTTCCTGGGTGTAGGGGTCCAGTGTGGTGCACCCTCCCAGCAAGGCAAGAGACAGGATCGATACCGCAGTTGCTTTATGAATCATTGTATTGCTCCTACAGTCATTCCAGAAAACATCCTGTTGCAGACCCGCAAAGGCCCAAGCGGTTCCATCCACAAACTATCATTCAGTCACTGTGTAGCCCAGCATAGCTTAACAAGAAATGAAAAAAGCCAAGCAAGCTGCCAACAAACCCTCAAGCCACCGCCTTAATCGCGACGTCAGATGTTCAAAGCACGCCCGAGTGCACTGGCTTAGAGCGTTGAGTCCCGATAAAATGTCCACAGACTTAATTAGTATTATTCTATCCGCGTGACAGCCCGAGGAGTTCCCCTTGCCCCATCTTCCCGTCATAGTCGGCTTCGGTGGTATCAGCCCGGCCGGAAGAGCGTCCTTCCATCACGGCTACCGCCGTTTGATCATGGACAAGCTCGACCCTGAGACGCGACAGGAAACGGTTATCGGCCTCGCCACCCTGATGGGTCTGGCGAGCTTCGAGGATGGCAGCTACCTCAACGCAGACGGTGAAAAAGTCAGCGAGGCGGAACTGGTAGCCGCGGTAGAATCGGCTGTTCTCGACAACACACTGATCCGCCGTATCCACCCGGACTGGTTTGACGTTCACGCTGTCACGTTCAACCGCCCCGCCAACATCAGTGGCGCAGACGACGTGTTGAAGTTCCGCCTGCGTCGCCGCCATCTGCCCGGCACACTGCCGGACAACTGGCAGGTTACCGAGCTGGACGGCGGCCAGGTCGAAGTGAGCGTCAGCGGTCAGTGCAGCCTGATCTTCCCGGATACCCGTGAAGCCCAGGTGCAGAGCGCCGGCATGCTGCCCACCGGTTTTCACCCCGGCCAGCTTTACCAGTCACGCAACCATCCGCGCGGGCTGCAGATGGCCGTTTACGCCGCATCAGACGCGCTGAGCTCGGTGGGTATCAGCTACGAAGAGATCATGACCCGCCTGGCACCGGACCAGCTCGCGGTATTTGCCAGCAACTCCATCGGTCAGATGGACGATCTCGGTTTCGGCGGCCTGACCAAATTCCCAGGGCTGGGGAAACGCACCACCTCCAAGCAGATGCCACTGGGTTACGCCCAGATGCCGGCTGACTTCATCAACGCCTATCTGCTCGGTAACGTGGGCACCACTGGCGGTGCGCTTGGCGCCTGTGCCACCTTCCTTTACAACCTGAAGAACGGCGTCGATGCCATCCGCAGCGGTCGCTGCAAACTGGCGATGATCGGCGGCTCAGATGCACCGGTAACGCCCGAAATCATCGAAGGTTTCCGGGCCATGGGTGCTCTGGCGGAAGACCGCCAGCTGGCCGCACTCGATGGCCTGGATCAGCTCAGCGAAGAGCATTACCGCCTCGCCTGCCGTCCGTTCGGAGAGAACTGCGGCTTTACCATCGGTGAATCCAGCCAGTTCCTGGTACTGATGAGCGATGATCTGGCACTGGAGCTGGGCGCCGATATCCACGGCTGCGTACCCGATGTGTACGTCCATGCCGATGGCCACAAGAAATCGATCTCCGCCCCCGGTATCGGCAACTACATGACACTGGGTAAATCCGCCGCACTGATCCGCAGCATGCTTGGCGACGACTCCCTGCGCCAGCGCAGCTACGTGCACGCGCACGGCACCAGCACACCGCAGAACCGGGTGACAGAGTCACATGTTATCGACGAGATCGCCCAGGCGTTCGATATCTCCGACTGGACAGTATCCGCCGTCAAGGCGTTTATCGGTCACTCCCAGGGCACCGCAGGCGGCGATCAGATCGCTGCGGCACTGGGACTCTGGCACTACGGCTTTATTCCAGGCCTGACCACCACCAAGGCGATCGCCGATGATGTCCACCAGAACCGCCTGCACATTCCGCTGCAGCACCTGGAAACCGGCATCGACCGCATGGATTCCGTACTGATCAACGCCAAGGGCTTCGGCGGCAATAACGCCACAGCAACCCTGTTCTCGCCGCAGGTCACCGAACAGATGCTGGCCCGTCGCCACGGTGAAAGCGCCATGACCGACTGGCGCAAGCGCCGCGAAGCGACGCAGGAAAAGGCCGCCGCCTATGACCTGAATGCCACCCGCGGTCTGGTTCGCCCCACCTACCTCTACGATCATCAGGTGCTGAACGGCGAAGACCTGAAGATCAGCGAACATCAAATCGAGCTGCCGGGTTACAGCAACCCGATCAGCCTGGACGTGGAAAACCCATACAAGGACTTGAGCTGATGCGCACCGGAAGCAAGACAAGAACCGCACTGACGGCAGGCCTGATCACCCTTTCGCTGGCCGGCTGTGGTGGTGATTTGCTGAAGCAGGACCCGACCATCGATCAGTTCTACACCCTGGATAGCGAAAAGCTGCGCCTTTGCCAGGGGCTAAGCAACAGCTGCCGCGACCTGATTCCATTCGCCTCTGCCCTGCATCTGATCCCGAAAATCGAGCGCGGCTACGATACCGACCTCAAGGGCCCGAACTATCCGCTTAGCCTGGCCCGATTGATGATCGACCCGCCCAATGGCGACTACAAGGCGTCACCGGTGGACGAAAACGGCCGCTATCTCCGCCTGCCGATCAACGAGCAGACCGACCTGGTCTGGGATGTACTGCAAGAAGCCCACGAATCGATCTACGCTGACTGAATAACACGCCTCGCGGGTTACAGCCCCCTCAGATCCAGCAGCTCTTTTACCGTCCGGGAGGTGGTTCTCGCTACCTCCTCGACAGAGGACTCCCGCAGCTGCGCGATAATTCCTGCCACATCCACCACACGCACCGGTTCATTGGGTTGATCGCGCCAGTCACTCAACGCCATATCCGGCGCATCGGTCTCCAGCACTATTGAGCTCAACGGCAGCTCAGCAGCCAGACGCCGCAATTTGGTAGCACGGCTAAAGCTGATCGCTCCGCCGAAGCCAAGCTTGAAACCAAGTTTCACGTATTCCTGCGCCTGCTGTTCGCTACCGGAGAAGGCGTGGACGATGCCCGCCCGCGGCAGCGCGAAACGGCGCAGTTGTTTCAGCACCTGGTCATGGGCCTTGCGTACATGCAGCAACACCGGCAGATCGGCCGACTTGGCGATCTTCAACTGGGCTACAAGAAGTTCAGTCTGCGATTCAGGATCGAAGCCCTCGATCTGGAAATCCAGGCCAATTTCACCAATCGCCACCAACGCCTCGCGATGCCGGGTGACCTCTTCGTCTAGACGTTGAATATCGTCCTTGACGTGCTGATCCATAAAGCAGGGATGCAGCCCCAGCGCAGGATAGAGTGACACCCCCTCAAAACGGCTTGCACAAAGAGCAAGGCAGCGCTGCCAATGTTCAGAGGTAACGCCCGGTACCACAATGGCGCCGAGCCCGGCATGACGGGCACGCTCAACCACCTGTTCACGACAGCTGTCGAAAACGGGGAAATCCAGATGGCAGTGAGAGTCGATCAACATATGACGCAGTATGGCACAGAAGGGAAAGCAGGCCGCCGGAGAGACGGCCTGGCAGATAAAGCGCTAACCGGGATCAGTGTTCCCGGGTGGCGCGGAAAGCGATATCCGGCCAGCGCTCTTCGGTCAGAGACAGGTTAACGCGGGTCGGTGCCAGGTAGGTCAGCAGGCCCGAACCATCATAGGCCAGGTTGTCATAGGCCTTGCGCTCAAACTCGTCCAGCATCTTGTTGTCCTTGCAATCCACCCAGCGCGCGGTGGCCACACTGATCCCCTCGTAGACACACTCCACCTTGTACTCGTCCTTCAGGCGGAACATGACCACGTCGAACTGCAGCTGACCCACAGCACCGAGTACCAGGTCGTTGTTCTTCATCGGCTGGAACAGCTGCACCGCGCCCTCTTCCGACAGCTGCTGCAGACCTTTCTGCAGCTGTTTCATCTTCAGCGGATCGGTGGGGCGCACGCGGCGGAAAATCTCCGGCGCAAAGTGCGGAATACCGGTGAATTTCAGCTGTTCGCCTTCGGTGAAGGTGTCGCCGATCTGGATGGTACCGTGGTTATGCAGACCGATAATATCGCCGGACCAGGCGGTATCCACGTTTTCACGATCACCGGCCAGAAAGGTGACCGCGTCTGCGATCTTCACGTCCTTACCGATCCGCACGTGTTTCATCTTCATACCGCGGCTGTATGAGCCTGAGCAGATACGCATGAAGGCGATACGGTCACGGTGCTTGGGGTCCATGTTCGCCTGGATCTTGAATACGAAGCCGGAGAACTTCTCTTCGCTGGACTCCACATCGCGGCTTTCGGTAGCGCGGGCAGGCGGCGCCGGCGCCCAGTCGACAAAGTCATCGAGCATTTCGCGCACACCGAAGTTACCTAGTGCGGTACCGAAGTAGACCGGCGTCAGCTGGCCGGCCAGGTAGGCTTCCTGATCCCACTCATGGGTCGCACCACGGACCAGTTCGATCTCGTCGACAAACTCTTCGTATTCGTCTTCCAGCAGCGCTTTCGCCTCGTCAGACTCCAGGCCCTGGATCAGTTTTTCCTCAGCCAGGGTGTGGCCCATGCCCGGGGTAAACAGATGCAGGGTATCGGTATAGAGGTTGTAAACACCCTTGAAGCGCTTACCGGATGCGATCGGCCAGTTGATCGGCGCCGCCTGGATCTTGAGCACCTCTTCGATCTCGTCGAGCAGCTCGATGGGATCGCGGATATCGCGGTCGAGCTTGTTGACGAAGGAGAAGATCGGCGTGTCACGCAGACGACAGACATCCATCAACTTGATGGTCCGTTCCTCGACACCCTTGGCGCCATCGACCACCATCAGCGCAGAATCCACCGCCGTCAGGGTGCGGTAGGTATCCTCGGAAAAGTCCTCGTGCCCCGGGGTATCAAGCAGGTTTACGGTGCGTTCCTTGTAGGGAAACTGCATCACGGAAGAGGTGATGGAGATACCACGCTCCTGCTCCATGCTCATCCAGTCGGAGGTGGCGTGCCGATCGCTACCCCGCCCCTTTACGGTGCCCGCCACCTGGATCAACTGACCGATCAGCAACAGCTTCTCGGTAATGGTGGTTTTACCGGCATCAGGGTGGGATATGATCGCGAAGGTGCGGCGCTTGGCCACTTCCTGCTGAACGTTCTGAGACATGGGTACGGGGTTTCCAGCTTTATGCGCGACCGCCGGAAAATCCGGCGGTCAGGATTCGAAAAGGCGTTATTCTCGCCGATCAGAAGCCGTACGACAATCGATCAGACCTTGAAACGCCCCACAAGCTGAGACAGCTGCTGTGACAGCCGGTTGATATCCGACGCCAGCGCCTCGTTCGCCTCGGCAACTTCAGCGGCGGAGGCGGTCTGATCATTGAGCGAAGAGAGGTTCTGGCCAATCTCATCGGATACGGCGCTCTGCTCTTCCGTGGCCTGGGCAGTCTGCACCGACAGATCGCTGACACGGGTAAAGGACTCACGCAGCGAGGCGAACATCTGGTTGAGTTCACCCAGGCTCACCATGGAATCATCCGCCGAGGCCTTGCCGGCATCGATCACCTTCACCGACTGCACGACACTCTTCTGTAGCCGCTCGATCATGCCCTGGATACGACCGGTACTCTCCTGAGTACGCGTGGCCAGGACACGTACCTCATCAGCAACCACGGCAAAACCACGGCCCTGCTCACCGGCGCGGGCTGCCTCGATGGCGGCATTCAGCGCCAGCAGATTGGTCTGTTCGGCAATATCACCGATCACATCCACCACCGAAGCGATCTCGTTGGATTCTTTCTCCAGCTCGTCGGAGCGCGCCCTGGCCTGCTCCATTTCCGAGGCCAGCTCGGCGATACGGCTGTTGGTTCGCTCGAGAACCGTTTCGCCCTGCTCGACCAGTTCTGTGGAGGATTCGGCCTCCTGGGCGGTGCCGTTGGCCACTGTCGCCATCTCCTTGTTGGCCAGGCTCATCTCATGCACGGCACTGACGATAGAGTTGGAGGCGTTACCGAGGCTACCGGTGATTTCCCGCGTCCGATCCGAGGATTCCGACAGCGTCTCGAGCAGGCGCCCGAATTCATTGGACTGGTTCATGATGGAGCCAACCAGTGTCTGCAGCTTGTCCAGGAAGTGGTTGAACTCACGCCCCAGATCCCCCAGTTCATCATGGCTCCGGGCATCGACACGCGCCGTCAGGTCACCATCGCCCTCGGCGATCTCGCGCACGCTGGCGGTAAGATCAGAGGTCTGCCGCGCCAGTCGCTTGGGTACGATGTAACTGACGAAGAGTGCAATCAGGATGGCCACAGCGATGATAATTTCGCTCAGCAATTGAGCGGATTCCACCTCCTTCTCAATACTTTCCTGCTCGCTAACAGCTGCGGTCTGCGCTGCCTCTCCAGCCTTGTCTAGAATACTGCGCAGATGACTGAACGCTTCTGACGCTTTCTTTTCCGCAGCGTCCAGCTCAGATCTGGAAGCTCCGGCACTGGCGACCACCCGATCAGATGCGGCCAGCCAATCAGAGAAAGCCCGATCAAACCCCTTGAAGCTATCCACAACTGCCGGATACTCGGACATATATTCACGATAGGTCTGGAAGCGCTCTTTGACCTGGTCGGCGTTCTCCTGACGATCGGCCTCCAGCTTATCCATGTCACCCTGACCGTAGATCTGCTGCAACTCTGCCTCGCGCGCCTGATACAGGTCGCGATCCGCATTCAGCACGGTGGAGATAGCCGGCATAAAGCTATTGGTCTGATGCTCGAATCCCCGCTGCTGCAACTGCAACAGGCCTGAAGAGAGAACCAGAGAGATAAGAATGGTGGCGGCGAGGAGCACGCTTGGGATAGAACTTTTGACTCGAATACTACGGATGTTCATGCAGTAAAGGCCTCAACAGAGAGTATTTTTATAGTGTCCACACATCCTGCGTGGAGCAGATCATCCCTGTTTTTTTGGGCGCTAGGATTACCCTTTAATTATTATGGATTATGTCGGCTGCCAAACAAATCACTAAATCTGTTTTTATGTCACCATTTGGATTCATTTTTAGCAGTGACTGCGACATTCTGCCCCATCAGTCATATCAGCTTGCCCAGTTACAATAGACCATCACCTACGAGCTAAGCCTGCCATGCCCGGTTATCACGAAACCCTGTTACAGCTGACCTACACCCGCGTACTGATCCTGTTCGGTCTCAGCACCCTGGTGCTTGCCGCCATCTATGTGGTCGGCGCCGGCGTCGATGTCTGGCTGATCTGCGCCACCCTCGGCATGATGGCGCTGATTAACCTGTTCACCTACGCGCGCCTGCATTCAAACTGGCCGGTCACCGAGAGTGAGCTGTTTTCCCAGCTCTGCGCCGATGCGATTCTTTACGGCGCGCTGATTTATCAGACCGGCGGTGCCACCAACCCGTTTATTTTCCTGCTGCTGGTACCGCTGCTGATCTCGGCGGCCACGCTTTCCTGGCGCTTTACCTGGCTGATGGCGGTGATCGTAGTGCTGTTCTACAGTTCGTTGCTGCGCTACTACCTGCCGGTGCTACCGCCCCAGACCGAACATCACTTCAGCCTCGGCGCTCTGTTCGACCTGCATATCATCGGCATGTGGATGAACTTCCTGCTGACGGTCCTGCTGATCACCTGGTTCCTCGTGCGGATGCAACACTCCATGCGCCAGCAGGAACGGCGCCTGAACCGCGAGCGTGAACGCCGCATTCGCGGCCAGCAGATGGTGTCTCTGGCCACCTTTGCCGCCGGCACCGCCCACGAGCTGGGCACGCCGCTGTCCACCATGAGCGTAATCCTCAAGGATATGGCGCTGACCCATAAGGATGATCCTGAGACCGCCGAGGATATCGCCCTGCTGCAGCAGCAGGTCAGCGCCTGCTCCGACCGCCTTCAGACGATGGCCCGTAGCGCCCGCGATGCGGACGTGACTCATGAAAAACCGATGAAGGTACTGCTCGATGAGCTGCTCGACGAATGGCAGATCATTCGTCCCCAGGCTCAATATCAACGCAGGGACACCCAGCCGGGAAATTCACCTCTGGTGGCCACCAGCCCACAGCTGAAACAGGCGCTGACCAACCTGCTCAATAACGCCGCCGACGCCAGCGAAGAGCCACTCGATATCGAGCTGGACTGGGATAAGAGCAATGTCTGGCTGCGTATTCATGACCAGGGACCAGGGCTGCCGCTGAGTAGCTCCGCCAACCTGGGACGGCCGTTTGTCACCACCAAGGGCAAGGGGCTGGGTATAGGACTGTTTCTGACTGCCACCACCCTGGCCCAGCATGAGGGCGAGGTCAGACTGTACGACCACCCCAAAGGCGGTACACTGACCGAAGTCCGGTTACCGACAGCAGGCTCCGGCCATAAGGAGGCAGAGTGAGCGAGCAGTTTCTGGTGGTCGATGACGACCCAACCTTTACACGGGTACTGGCGCGTTCGCTGACCCGCCGCGGCTACACGGTGAGCGTGGCACGCAACGTGGAGGAGGCGCTGACCCAGGCCCGGGAGGAGATTCCGGCACTGGCCAGCGTCGACCTAAAGATGGAGGGGCCTTCGGGGCTGGAGCTGATTGCCGGGCTGAGAGAACTCAACCCGGAAATGAAGATCCTGATCCTCACCGGCTACGCCAGCATCGCCACGGCGGTGGATGCGATCAAGCTGGGCGCCACCAACTACCTGCCCAAACCCGCCGATGCGGATCAGATTCTGGCGGCGCTGAACCAGCAGGAAGCGGACGCCAGCCAGCAGATCAGCTCCGACCCCATGTCGGTAAACCGGCTGGAATGGGAGCATATCCAGAAGGTGCTGACCGAGCACGAAGGCAATATCTCCGCTACCGCGCGGGCGCTGGGGATGCACCGCCGCACCCTGCAGCGCAAACTGCAGAAGCGCCCGGTAAGGCGCTAGATCGGATAGCTCAGATGCGCCTGACTATGCGTCAGGGACTGCACCCAGCGCTTGCAGAAAGGTGTCCAGCACCATATTGGGCCGCACACCCTTACGAGTGATCGCCGCGTACTCCATTTCATAGTTCATCTGCCGAGGACACAGCGCCCGCATCTGGCCAGACTGCACCCAGCGCTCGGCGTAATGATCGGGCAGAAAACCGAGATACAGACCGGTCAGGATCATAAAGGCGATCCCCTCCCGGTCCGACGCCCGGGCCGTGACATTGAGCTGTTCCAGCAGTTTTTTCATCTCAGGGCTGGGCGCAAAGCTCTGCCCCACCGCCTCCTGCCGGGCCAACAGAGCCCTGTCGATATCAGCATCGTCGCAGGCAAACAGCGGGTGCTCGGCGCTGCAATAGAGGCTTGAGGTTTCGCTGTAGAGCGGATGGAACACCAGGCCGGAAACCTTTTGCACCTGAGGCACAACCCCCAGGTGCAGCTGCCCATCCACAACGCCACGCTCAACGATGCCCGGCGACAGCATACGGATATCGATACTCACTGCCGGTCCCTGCGCCTTTAGCGCCGCCAACGCCCGAGTTACCGACATATGCGGCAGGGTGACCAGGTTATCGGTGATACCGATCACCAGCTCCCCCTTAAGCTGCTGATGGATGGAGTTGATCTCGGTGCGAAAGCCATCCAGTGCGGTATGCAGCTGCAGCAGCGCCTGGTAGGCCTGGCGGCCCTCATCGGTGAGGGCAAAGCCGGCGCGGCCGCGCTGACAAAGCCTCAGCCCCAGCCGCTTTTCCAGATCCGCCATGCTGGCACTGATCGCCGAGCTGCTGACGTTGAGCTCCACCTCTGCCTGGGCAAATCCGCCCGCCTCCACCACGGTGCGGAACACTTTCAGTAGACGCAGATCGATATCGCTGATCTGCCCGAGCAGATTTTTACTCATCGCATCAGCCTCTGGAACCCGCTTTCGGGCGGCCCAGCCACTGCATCGGCAGCGCTCGCTCGAGACGACGACAGGCGTTCAGCACCAGCGCATCAGCGCCCTTGGCGCCAACAATCTGCAGACCGACCGGCAAACCATCTACCAACCCGCAGGGTGAAGTCGATGCAGGCTGCTGCGTCAGGTTGAACGGGTAGGAGAACGGCGTCCACTCCATCCAGTATTTCTGACTGTCGTCGGTGGTATCGCGGCCCGCCTCAAAGGCGGTAATCGGCAGAGTCGGGGTCACCAGCAGGTCGTACTGCTGATGGAACTCGCCCATTTTGATCCCCAGGGCAGCTCGTGCATCGACCGCTTTCATGTAATCGACGATATCGATCTTCATGCCCTGTTCACCGATGGCGCGAAAGCCCGGATCGAGAAGATCCCGCTGCGCCTCGCTCATACCGCTGACCACCTTGCCGGCACCGGCAAACCAGAGTGTGGAGAACATCTCCAGCGGATCGCTGAAACCGGGATCCACCTCTTCCACCTCGGCTCCCAGTTCGATCAGCGCGGCCACGGCGCGATCGACACAGGCGCGCACGCCCGGATCCACATCCACGTAGCCCAGGGTCGGGCTGTAAGCGACCTTCAGCCCTTCCAGCGGACGGTCGAGAATATCGATCCAGTAACCGTCAAATTTGCGGTCGGAGTACCAGTCGCGGTGATCCGGCTGCGCCACCGCATCCATCATCAACAGGCTGTCTTCAACGGTGCGGGTCATGGGACCTAAGTGAGACAGCGTCGTCATGGCGCTGGCCGGCCACTGCGGAATAAAACCGAAGGTGGGCTTGATACCGAACACGCCACAGAAGCCGCCGGGAATACGGATAGAACCGCCGGCATCGCTGCCCTGGTGCAGCACACCCATGTTCAGCGCTGCCGCCGCTGCGGCACCGCCGGAGGAGCCCCCCGCGGTTTTTCCGGTATCCCAGGGGTTGCGGGTCACACCGGTGGCACGGCTGTCGGTGACGCCCTTCCAGCCAAACTCCGGTGTGGTGGTTTTGCCCAGGATCACGGCGCCGGCCTCGCGCATACGGGCACTGAACGGTGCATCCTCGGTGGCCAGCTCATCGGCGCTGGTCAGCGAGCCGCTGCGGATCGGCATGCCGGCCACTTTGGTCAGATCCTTGATCGACGAGGGCACACCATCGATGGGCCCCAGCGCTTCACCCTTGAGCCAGCGCTGCTCCGAGGCCTTGGCGCTTTCCAGGGCTGATTCCTCGGCCACATGGCAGTAGGCATTCACTTCGCTGTTGCAGGCTTCAATCCGCGCCAGCGCCGCACGGGTGGCGTCCAGCGGAGAGAGTTCGCCAAGACGATAGAGACGCCCCAGCTCCATAGCTGTCAGGTCGGCGATCTCTTCGTATCCGTTGTTGCTCATTTGGCCTCCTCAATTCCTGCTGCATTCACCAGCGCATTCAGCAGCACCGATGCACCGGCCGCCAGATCATCGGCGTCCGCGCGTTCCATCTCGTTATGGCTGATACCACCCTCGCAGGGTACGAAAATCATTCCCGCAGGCGCTTTCTCCGCCAGAAAGATGGCGTCATGACCGGCGCCACTGACGATATCCATATGCCCGTAACCGAGTCCTGCAGCCGCATCACGTACGTAGGAAACGCAGTTATCCGCAAAATAGAGCGGTGCAAAGTCGGCCGTGGGCGTCAGGCTGACCTGAACGCCATGCAACGCTTCGAGTTCGGCGATTTTCGCTTTCAGCCCGTTCACCATGGCATCCAGCGCATCCGCTTCCAGGTGGCGGAAGTCGACGGTCATGTTGACCTGGCCGGGAATCACGTTGCGCGAACCTGGGAACAGATCCAGGCAGCCCACGGTGCCGCGCCCGTGAGGCGCATGTTCCAGCGCTGTTCGGTTCACGAAGGTGATCAGTTCAGCCGCCACCAGGCCCGCATCGTGGCGCAGTGACATAGGAGTTGGGCCCGCGTGGGATTCAACACCCTGGATGCTGAGATCAAACCATTTCTGGCCGAGGGCGCCGATCACCACACCGATGGTTTTCTCGGCATCTTCCAGCACCGGCCCCTGCTCGATATGGGCTTCAAAGTAAGCCCCTACCGGGTGGCCGGGAACCGGCTTTTCGCCGGCGAAGCCGATCTTGGTCAGCGCTTCACCCACTGAGATGCCTTCGGCATCGCGGATCGCCAGGGTCGGCTCCAGCTCGAACTCACCGGTGAACACCCCAGAACCCATCATGCAGGGCGGAAAACGACAGCCCTCTTCGTTGGTCCAGGCGACTACTTCTACCGGTGCCTGGGTTTTGATGCCGAGATCGTTCATGCGGCGGATCGACTCCAGGCCAGCCATGACACCGAAACAGCCATCAAACTTTCCGCCGGTGGGCTGGGTATCGATGTGGCTACCGGTCATCACCGGCGGCAGCGAGTTATCCACACCCGGGCGGCGGACAAAAATATTGCCGATCTGGTCGATGGAAACCTCGCAACCGGCCTCCTTGCCCCAGCTGATAAAGAGTTCACGCACCTGGCGGTCCAGGTCGGTCAGCGCCTGGCGATTGAGCCCGCCCTTGTCGGTTTCGCCGATCTTTCCCTGTTCCATCAGGCTGTTCCAGAGACGATCGCGGTCTACGGTCAGGAGCCCATCCAGCGGCATCCCTTGAGTTTTCATATCCATTATCTTGTCCTGTTTGTCGCGTTAAACCGCCAGGTAGCGGTCCTTGACCGCCTGCTCCTGACGGAACTGCTCGCCGGTGCCGCTATAGACCACCTGGCCCTGTTCGATGACGTAATGCCGATCGGCCAGCTTTTCACACACCGCCAGGTTCTGTTCCACCAGCAGTACCGATACGCCGGCCTCGCGGATTTTGCCGAGAATGCGCACGATCTCGTCGACGATCACCGGCGCCAGCCCCTCGGTGGGCTCATCCAGCAGCAGCAGTTTGGGGTCGTTCACCAGCGCCCGGGCGATGGCCAGCATCTGCTGTTCACCACCGGAGAGCGCGTTGCCGCCGTTTTTGCGGCGCTCATAAAGGCGCGGGAACATTTCGTACACATCGCTGAGGCTCCAGCGGCTGCTGGCACGCACGGCGATAGCCAGGTTCTCTTCGACGCTGAGCAGGCCGAAGATGCCGCGATGCTCGGGCACCAGCGATACGCCGCGGCGGGCTATCTCGAACACCTCTTTGCCGATCAGCTCTTCGCCATCAAAAACGATGGAGCCCTCGGCCGGGCGCACGATGCCGGCGATACTGCGCAGCGTGGTGGTCTTGCCGGCGCCGTTCCGCCCCAGCAGCGTGACCAGCTCCCCCGGGTTAACCTCAAGGGATACACCTTCCAGCACATGGCTTTTGCCGTAGTAGGAATGAATCCTGTTGATTTCGAGCTTCATGATCCGCTCTCCCCCAGATAGGCTTTCTTGACCCGCTCATCGCCGCGCACCTCTTCAGGCTCACCCTCGATCAGGATGTTGCCCTGGTGCATGACGGTGATACGATCCGAGATCGACATCACCAGCTTCATGTTGTGCTCGATCAGCATCACGGTGTGGTCCTTGCCGAGCTCGGAGATCAGCTTCGTCATCACCGGAATATCGTCCACGCCCATGCCGGAGGTCGGCTCGTCGAGCAGCAGCAGCTCGGGATCGCTGCACAGCGACATACCCACTTCGAGTACCCGCTGCTGACCGTGAGAGAGATCCCCCGCATCGGTATTCGCCAAGTGCGTCAGCTTGATCCGATCCAGTACCTCATCGGCTTTCTCCAGGTGCTTGGATCTATGCGTGTCGGAGTACCAAAACGCCAAAGCTCCCAGCCCATCACGCCCCTGGGCGGCAAGACGCAGGTTCTCGCGCACGCTCAGGTTCTGGAACAAACTGGTGATCTGGAACGAGCGCGACATGCCGGAGGAAACCCGCTTGTGCGCCGGCTGGCGCGTCAGGTCCTTGCCATCAAAACGGATCTTGCCGCTGGAGGGACGACGCTCACCGGTGAGGCAGTGAAACAGGGTCGTCTTGCCCGCACCGTTGGGGCCGATCACGGTATGGATGGTGCCGCGACGGATCTTCAGATCCACGCTACCCAGCGCGGCAAAGGCGCCGTAACGCAGGCCAAGCTGTTCGGTTTCGAGAATGTAATCGCTCATCACTTCGCCTCCGCTTCTTTAGCCGCTTTTTCAGAGGCACCGCTACGGCGCTCTTTCCAGCGTTTGATCAGCGACTCAACGCCTCCCCAGAGACCGGACGGCATGAACAGCACCACCGCGATCAGGGCGATACCCAGGATGATCATCCAGCGCGGCCAGACCGAAGAGAGCAGATCGCCGAGCATGACGATGGAACCTGCCCCCAGCAGCGAGCCCAGCAGCGAACCGGTGCCACCGATGATCGTCATGATCAGGATGTTCTCGGACATCAGCAGCTCAATGTTGGAGAGCGGCGCGAAGTTAAGCAGCATGGCGTAGAGCGCACCGGCAATACCGGTGATACCGCCCGAAATAACGAACGCCAGCAGCTTGAAGTGGTTGGTGGAGAAACCTACCGCCGAGGCGCGGCCTTCGTTCTCGCGAATCGCCACCAGCGTGGTGCCAAAGGGTGAATGGATCACACGGCGGGCAAACACGAAGATCAGCATGAACATCACAGCCACGAAGGTGTAGAAGGCGTAGCTTGAGGTCAAATCCGATATTTCAAAGCCGAACAGCGTCAGCGGCGGACGCGGTACATCCAGCAGACCGTTATCACCGCCGGTCCAGTCACTCAGCGTATACGCCAGGAAGTACGCCATCTGTGTAAACGCCAGCGTCAGCATGACGAAGTAGATACCGGTACGACGGATCGCCAGCAGACCCACCAGTGCCGCCAGCGCAGCACCGGCAATCATCGCTGCGAACAGCGCACCGAGAAGACCAAAACCGAGATGGATCATGGTCAGCGAGGCCACATAGGCGCCACCGCCAAAGAAGATCGCCTGACCGAAAGACAGCAGGCCGGTGTAACCCAGCAGCAGGTTACAGCCCAGGGCCGCCAGGGCGAAGATCAGGATTTCGGTTGCCAGCGTTGCCGATGGCAGCAGCAGCGGCATCAGCACCACGGCAGCGAGGGCCGCCAGGGTAACGCCACTGAAGATGGAGGCTTGTTTCTTGGATGTATTCATTACGCCCTCCCGAACAGACCGTAAGGTCTCAGCAGAATCACCACCGCCATGGCGCCATAGATCATCAGGCTCGCACCCTGGGGCCAGATGGTGGTCATCATGCTCTGCACCAGACCGACCAGCAGACCGCCCACCAGCGCACCGCTGAAGGAGCCCATACCGCCGATCACCACGACAACGAAGGCAAGACCGAGCACCTCCGGTCCGATAAACGGATGCACGCCTCGGATCGGCGCCGCCAGCACACCGGCAAGACCAGCAAGACCCACCCCCAGCGCGAAGGTCAGTGCGAACAGCTTGTGAATATGGGTACCCAGCAGCGACACGGTTTCGGCGTCTTCACTACCGGCCCGCACCAGGGCGCCGAAGCGGGTGCGCTCGAGCAGCAGCCACAGGCCCACCGCGATCACCGCGGTAAACAGAATCACGAACAGGCGGTACTTGGGATAGAAGAAGTCGCCCATGCGGAACACGCCACTCAGCGCTTCGGGCACCGCGACGGTTTTACCGATCGGCCCCCAGACAGCGATGCTCAGCTCCTGGATAATCAGAGCGATCCCCAGCGTAATCAGGATGTGGAACGTATGCGGCAGGTGGTAGGCACGACGGATCAGCGTCTTTTCCGTTACCCAGGCCAGCATCGCCACGGCCACCGGCGCTACGACCAGCGCCAGCCAGAAATTTCCGGTCAGTGAGACCAGCGTAAAGCAAAGGTACGACCCCAGCAGGTAATAGGCACCGTGGGCAAAGTTCACGAAGTTCAACAAGCCGAAGATAATCGTCAGACCGACCGAGATCAGAAAGTAGATCATCCCCAGCCCGATGCCGTTCAGCGCCTGAAAGAGATACAGACTCATCGGGTTTGCTCCTGCAACAGAGAAGGTAGTCGCGCCCGGCCGGGGCCGGGCGCGGTAAGCGGCTTAGCTACGTGTGCAATCCAGTGAGGATTCATCCGGGAAGGACTCGCCGGAGCTGATGATCTCGGCAAAGTCGTCTTCGTCCTGCATCTCGGATGCCGCCTTGCCTTCCAGCAGGTAGTAGTCTTTCAGCACCTGGTGATCCGCCGCACGTACGGTTTCTTCACCGGTCGGGCCCTGGTAGACGGTGCCTTCCAGCGCCTTGGCCACGGCTGCACCATCGGTGCTGCCCGCCTTGGCGATCGCATCGAGAATTACCTTGGTGCCGATGTAATCAGCGGCCATCGGGTAGTTCGGCGCCATGTCGTAGGCTTCACGAACGCTCTTCACCAGTTCGTTGTTCATCGGTGTCTCCACTGTGTGCCAGTACTGAGCACCGAAGTAGACACCCTCGGCCACATCCGGGCCCAGCTCCTGCAGCTGATCCAGACCGGAAGACCAGGCCACCAGGATCTTCATCTCGTTTTTCAGGCCGAAGTTAACCGCCTGGCGCAGCGCGTTGCTGGACTGACCGCCGAAGTTGAGCAGCAGCAGGACATCGGGCTTGGCCGCCATGGCGTTGGTCAAGTAGCCGGAGAACTCCTGTTCCTGCAGCGAGTGGTAGCTGTTACCCACATGCTCGATCCCTTCCGCCTCGAACACCGCTTCGGCGTTACTCAGCAGCGCTTCGCCGAAAACGTATTGCGGCGTGATGGTGTACCAGCGTTTCCACTCCGGATGCGCCTTGATCAGCGGCTCAACGGTTTCGTGAATCGCACCGTAAGTGGGTACTGACCAACGGAAGGTCGCCATGTTGCAGTCGGTACCGGTCAGCTCGTCGGCACCGGCCGGAGTCATGAAGACACCACCTGCCTTATCAACCTCTTTACCGATCGCCAGCGCGGTGGAGGAGAGAGTCGCGCCGTTAAAGAACAGAGCCCCGTCCTGGCTGATCGCTTCCTGCACCTTGCGCACCGCCTTGCCGGCGTTACCTTCGGTGTCGATCGCTTCGTACTTCACCGGGCTACCGAGCAGGTCGCCGTATTCCTCGACCGCCAGCTTAGATCCCATATCGGCGAACTTGCCGTAGCTGGCGAAGGAACCCGAGAGGGATTTCACGCCGTAAATGGTGACTTCCTCAGCTGAGCAAACCGCTGTCGTAGCTGAAAGTACGGCTACCGATAGAAGCTTTTTCCATGTTGTCACTTGCATTCTGTTTACCTCTTTTTCGGGCTTTTAATGTGTTGTTATTTTTCGCTTTGAGGTTGGGCACTGGCGATCCTGTGGGCAGGATCTGATTGTTATCGGTGTTACATCTTTCGGGAGATCTGGCCGTCAAGCGCGACAAAGTGCTCTTCGGCTTCGCACATGTGTTCGCCCATCAGGCGACGCACAGTAGCCTCATCCGCATTGCGGTAGGCCGTTACCAGCTCCACGTGGTAATCCACGTTTGAGCGGGTGAATTCGTAGGCATCAATCTGGTAGGACTTTTTCAGCACCACCAGATCGCGCAGGGTTTCGTTGAGAAAGCGACCGATAAATCCGAGCACCGGGTTCGGGCAGGCATCCGCCAGTACGTTGTGAAACTCCAGCTCGGCGATGCGCTGCTCGCGCTGCTCCTCTTCGGAAACCGGCGGTTCGCTGCAGGCGCGGATATATTCATCCAGCAGTTCGAACTCCCGCTCCTTGAGATGCCCCACCACCGACACGGCCAGCTCAACCTCGATCAGCTTGCGCATCTGGTACACCTGTTCCGCCGACAGGTGCTTGAAGTAGAGGTAGTTGCGCAGCGCCTTGCTGGCAGGCTCTGTGCCCACCTCCGAAAGCCAGGCACCGCCGCCAGGACCCGGGCGGGTCCAGATCAGCCCCTCGACCTCCAGCGCCTTCTGCGCCTCCCGCACCGTTCCCTTGGAACAGCCGAACTCTTCGATCAGCTCTTTCTCGCTCGGCAGGCGATCACCCGGCAGCAGTTTTTCCGCCACGATCATCGCCTTCACCTCATCAACGATCAGGTCGGACAGTTTCTGCTTGCGTCGTCTTTTGATAGGTCCGGCCATCTGCGCTCCTGAATTCAGGCAATTAATATAAATAATTATGATTAATTATTAGAGCCTGAAAAAACGGCAGTCAAGCTGCCGTCTCTGTAAGTTCAGATCGAGTATCCATAACCGGGAGAGGGAAATAAACAGTGCAGAGCTAAACTTTATTCCAGAATTTGCTCAACAATAAAACGTACTCACTACTGTCTGGATGTAAGTAAGAGCACTGGACTTTACGAGGCACGTTAACGGTTTTTAGCCGAAGAAGAATACAGAATCACTGTTCATCTATATAACGGCGGGCGTCAAAGGTCCGGATCCAGTCGGGGTGAAACACCATCATACCGGTCATGATGATGCCGTTAAGCAGACCTTCCGGGAACATGATCAAAGGCAGATAGCGCACATATTCGTGGTAGATCTTGCTCCAGGGATAGACATCGGCCAGCCAGAGCAGCGAACCGATAGACATGCCTCCGGCGGCGGCGGAAAGCCCGCCGCCGAGAAAGGCACAGAGAAACAGGTAAACGAAAAAGTTACGCGGCAGCTTCGCTTCGACGATGCGCAGCACCGCCAAACTGACCAGCGAGGGTATGATGACCCAGCAGAGCCCATTCAACGGCAGATCCTGCCAGGCTTCCCGACCTATCAGGGTGAGGCCTATCAATGCCGCACTACCGGCGCAGATCGCCAGATCCCAACCGAACATCAGCGTCAGCGTAGTCATGCCGACGAAATGGATCGACAGCCCTGGCGACAACCCGGCGCGCAGGGTCCACATCAACATCAGCACCACCGCTGCACCGAACAGCAGGTGCTGAATTCCCTTTTCGCGCTTAAGCACATTCCACGGCAGTCGCCAGAGGGCGAACGCCATAATGCCGATATAGATCAGTGCGGAGATGCCCAGCCAGATTCCGGACACCAGTCCTTCGTTTGGGGTCATTGACCGAATTCCAGTGCGGGAGTACGGGAGTTACGTCTAGTGTAAGACATTGGATTGGCGTGGCCCGTCAATACCACTGACCCAGATCAATCCAGGTAGCGGCTAAAAAGCAGCGCATCTTCGCTGCCCTCTTCATCGTTGTAATAGTTGCGCCGGCGGCCCGTCTGCTGCCAGCCGCAGCGGTGATAGAGATGCTGTGCCACAGAGTTGGATTCGCGTACCTCCAGGTGAAAGGAAGCAACCCCTTCCGCTTCCAGCAGGGTCTGTCCGCTCTCAAGCATGGCGGTCGCCCGACCCTCGCCCTGGTGCGCCGGATCCACACCGATACGCAGCAGCTCCGCCTCATCCAGCACTACGCCAAAAAGAAGGAAACCCAGCGGCCGGCCATCCAGATCCTGCAACCAGCAACGGAAACGTTTGGGGTTGGACAGCATGCCGTGCCACTGTTTTTCGGACCAGGCCTCATGAAAGCTGCGGTCATCCAGTTTATGGATCGTATCCAGGTCAGCCAGACTGGCCCGACGCAGCTCAACCATGAGTCGTTTTGCTCAAAAGTGGCTGAAGATCACGCCAGATATCCGCCTTCATTTCGGGTACCTGTAATGCTTCACTGAGACTGTGACTGGCAACGCAGGCGATACCTGCCTGCAGGGTAAAGCGGATGCCACGTAGTGCATCCAGTCCCTCTTCGCGCCCGAGCAGCCACTGTGCTGCACTCTCGCCGAACAGCAGTGCCCGTTTCACCGGTTTGACCGCCAGGGTATGTTCCAGCTTGCGCGCTACGGCCTTTGCCAACTCATCCGGCCCCTGGTTCAAGGACGCGCCAGCCAACACCGGCCAGGACAGAATCGTGGCATCACTGGCCGCTTCGTTCTGCCCCAGCGAGGCGAGGATACCCTGCAGTAGGCGCTGGTGCTGACGACCGAAGCCCTGACGCCCGGCGGGCGGCAGGCTATCCACAATCAGCAGATCACCCGCCAGCATAAACGCAAGCTTCACCCGGGGTGCCGCCACACGCGGACCGGAGCGCGGCGCCACACTAACCTTATCCGCCGCCTCATCGGGCTGAGGACTCTGCTGAGCCGCTGCGGGCTTGGGCTTGCTGGCAGGTTTTGTGTCGGAGGGAAGCTCAAGCTCCAGAGACGCACGGGCAGCAGCTCGCGCATCCTGGTTGGCCGGCGTTGCCACCGCTGCCGCTGGCGCGGATTCTGTTGCGGAAACAGAGGGGTGCGCAGGCTTGGCCGTATCCAGTGCCGCGACCGCTTCCCGGGCGCTCTGGGCGGCAGGAGCCTGATCCAGATCGATATCATCCGTTTCCCAGGCATCATCCTGGCCATGGACGAACCCAGCCACCCAGTCAGCAGACGTTGCCGCCCCCGGCAGTTCGGTGCGCGGCAGCCAACTGGTGATGCCGATGGCGCTCAGATAATCGTGGCGCTGCTGTTCCTGCTGAAATCTCTGCTGCTGGGTCGAACTCACAAACAACTAACCTTCACACCTGCGGATGTGCTTTCTGGATATTGGCATCAAGCATATTCAAAGCATGCAGGTAGGCTTTACCTGAGGCAATGATGATATCGGTATCGGCGCCCAGGCCATTGACGATTCGGCCGCCCTTTTCGAGACGCACGGTCACTTCGCCCTGGGAATCAGTGCCTTCGGTCACCGCGTTTACCGAGTAGATCAACAGGCTCGCGCCAGACTTGGCCACCTGCTCAATCGCCTTGAAGGTCGCATCCACCGGGCCGCTGCCTTCGGATTCTGCGGCGTACTCTTCACCATCGATCATCACCTTGATGTTCGCCACCGGGGTCTCGCCGGTCTGGGAGGTAACGCTGAGGCTGGTGAGGCGATACTTCTCGCTGGCGGCTTCGGCTCGCGCATCGCTGACCAGCGCCATCAGGTCTTCATCGAAGATCTCATGTTTTTTATCCGCCAGCTCCTTGAAGCGGGTAAAGGCGGTGTTGAGCTCAGCATCGGTGGCAAAGGTGGTACCCAGCTCTTCCAGACGCGCGCGGAACGCAGCACGGCCGGAGTGTTTGCCCAGCACCATGCGGTTAGTGCCCCAGCCCACATCCTGGGCGGTCATGATCTCGTAGGTTTCACGATGCTTGAGCACGCCATCCTGATGGATACCGGACTCATGCGCAAAGGCGTTGGCGCCCACGATCGCCTTGTTTGGCTGCACCGGGAAGCCGGTCACACTGGAGACCAGCCGCGAAGCAGGAACGATCTGGGTGGTATCGATAGCGGTTTCCAGACCGAGCATATCCTTGCGGGTGCGCAGCGCCATGACGATCTCTTCCAGCGCCGCGTTACCGGCACGCTCGCCCAGGCCGTTGATGGTGCACTCCACCTGACGCGCACCTGCACTCACCGCCGCCAGGGAGTTAGCCACGGCCAGACCCAGGTCGTTATGGCAGTGCACGGAGAAGATCGCCTTGTCGGCATTGGGAATACGCTGAATCAGTTCGCCGATGCGCTGGCCGAACTCTTCCGGCACCGCATAACCGACGGTATCCGGGATATTGATGGTGCGGGCGCCAGCGTCGATCACCTGTTCGATGATGCGGCACATGAAATCCATCTCGGAGCGGCTGGCATCTTCCAGCGAGAACTCTACATCGTCGATCAGGCCACGGGCGCGCTTGACTGCACGCACGGCGTTTTCGACCACCTGATCCGGCTCCATCTGCAGCTTGTACTTCATATGGATCGGCGAGGTGGCGATAAAAGTGTGAATACGACCGGAGTTGGCTTCACGCAGCGCTTCACCGGCGCGATCGATATCCCCATCCAGCGCTCGGGACAGTGAGCAGACGGTGCTGTCCTTGATGGTGCGGGCGATCGCCTGTACCGATTCGAAGTCACCGACACTGGCGATAGCAAAGCCTGCTTCAATCACATCGACACGCATCCGCTCCAGTTGCCGGGCAATGCGTAGCTTTTCATCACGGGTCATCGATGCGCCCGGGCTCTGTTCGCCGTCACGCAGAGTGGTATCAAAAACTATGACTCGATCCTGGCTACTCATGCTGTTCTCCGAATTCCTGGACGTGGGCGTCCGATAACGATCAGGGCTATAGTATACAGCCCATGGCAGGGGGATGCGGCGCTAATATAGCGCCTGAATCACCGCTTTAACACCCGCTGCTACAAACCATTTTTCCAGGATGATCCTGGGTCAACGCTCACCAGCTAAGTGAAGGGGAAACATGGCTCCGACCGATTTCGACCGCCTGATCGACCGCCGCGATACGGCAAGTCAGAAGTGGGAAAAGTACCGTGACCAGGAGATTCTACCGATGTGGGTCGCCGATACGGATTTCATGGCACCTGCGGCCGTGCTTGAGGCACTGCATGAACGCGTCGACCACGGCGTATTCGGCTACACCAACACCCCCGCCGTGCTCAACGAGCAGGTGTGCGAACGGCTGCAAAGGCTCTACAGCTGGTCGGTCAGTGCCGATGATCTGGTCTGGCTGCCAGGACTGGTGTGCGGTCTGCATCTGGCCTGCCGCACAGCCGCCAGCCCGGGCGAAGCCGTCATGTCGCCACAGCCGATCTACCCCCCGTTCATGTCGGCGCCAAGGCTTTCCGAGCGGGAGCTGATCACCCTGCCGATGGCTCATATCGAGGGCCGCCTGCGCATCGATTTTGATGCCCTGGAACAGGCGATCACCGCCCAGACCCGGCTATTGCTGTTCTGCAACCCGCATAACCCGGGCGGCACCGTTTACCGCCGTGAAGAGCTGGAGCAGCTGGCCGAGATTCTGATCCGCCATGACCTGCTGGTCTGCTCCGACGAAATCCACTGTGACCTGATACTGGAGCCGGGCCTGACTCATATCCCGCTGGCTTCACTGAATGACGAGATTGCCGCACGCACCATCACGCTGATGGCGCCCAGCAAAACCTACAACATCGCCGGGCTTGGCTGCTCCTTCGCGGTAATCCAGGAGCCGCAACTAAGGCGACGCTTCCAGCGCGCCCGCAAGGGCATAGTGCCGGACGTCAACCTGATGGGTTACACGGCAGCCCAGGCGGCCTACGCCGATGGCGATGAGTGGAACCGTGCCCAGCTGGACTACCTGCGCGAAAATCGCGATTACCTGATCGAGCAGATCAACGCCCTGCCCGGCTTGAAACTGAACAATATCGAGGCGACCTACCTGGCCTGGATCGACGTCAGTGGCGCGAAGTTGGAAAACCCGGCCCACTTTTTCGAGCAGGCCGGTGTCGGCATGTCGCCGGGGCGGGACTTTGGTGACGATCGCTATATGCGCTTGAACTTCGGCTGCCCGAGAGCCCGGCTCGAAGAGGCGGTGGAGCGAATCCGCCGCGCCTTGCTGAACTCCTTGCCGGCTTAAGCGTTCAAGCTCTTCAGCGTTAAAGCCTTGAGCGCGACCTGAGCCATCAGGCGCGCTCAAAGCTGAACGGAATCACCTCGTCGATGCGCGCAGCATTCAGCGCCAGCATCGCCAGGCGATCAAACCCCAGCGCCACACCGGCACAGTCTGGCATCCCCGCTTCCAGCGCGCTGACCAGGCGATGCTCCAGCGGCCGCTCCGGCAACCCGAGCGCATGGCGTTTCTGCTGATCCAGCTCCAGGCGACGCGCCTGTTCCGGTGCATCGGTCAGTTCCTGATAGCCGTTCGCCAGCTCGATGCCGCGGACGAAAAGCTCAAACCGGGTCGCCACTGGTGTGCCGGTCTCATCCTCTACGACCTGCGCCAGCGCCGCCTGGGTCGCCGGGAAGCTGTGCACAAATACCGGCGCCTGCAGCCGTGGTTCAATCACTTCGGACATCAGCAGGTTAAGCCAGGTGTCCCGATCGTCATCTGCAAACGGCGCATCCACATGCTGACGGCAAAGCGCAGCCAGCTCGTCCAATGTTGCGACATGCGTATCCACGCCAAGCTCACGTAGAAACAGATCGCGATAACTGATTCGCTGTGCAACGAAACCGGGTATCGCCTCGGCCACCAAGGCCTCTACTTCATCCATCAGTGCCTGTGCATCCCAGCCCGGCCGGTACCATTCCAGCATGGTGAATTCCGGGTTATGACGGCTGCCACTTTCGCCGTTACGGAACACCTTACCAAGCTGGTAGATCGCACCACTGCCCGCCGCCAATAGGCGCTTCATTGCGTATTCGGGTGAGGTCTGCAGATACAGCGATAGTCCATCCTGACCCGGCGCTGGCCGGTAGGAGGCTTCGATGGAGTCGATAAAGGGATCGCTGACCGCGCAATGGGAAAGCAGCTGTGTATCCACTTCCATAACATCACGGTCGGAGAAAAACTCGCGCACAAGGCGCAGCAGTTTGGCGCGGGCACGGAGCCGCTCGATTGACGTACCAGGACGCCAGTCTTGAATCGCTAACATTGGGGAACTCATAGATGATGAGCAAACTGCGATGGGGTGAATCTCTCTTTCGGTAGCTCGGCGGTCTAATCCGATTAAACCCGTAGCTTTGCGCACCCGGTGAGCCAGGTTTGCCTTTTCGAGAGAGACTCGTTCGCTGGAATGCGGAAACGATATTTGGGTGACGGGCAGGTTGGGCGACCTGTTCCGTCTATCGATATCCGTACGGACATGCTAGCAACAAAAAAACGCCAATGCCATCCCCGGCAGTGCAATTAATGTTCATTTAATGAACATCCAGCGCCCTGGTTTGAACGCCGGCCCCGCAATACAGGGCCGGCCGGATCGATCAGGCGCGGCTGACGTATTCGCCGGTACGGGTATCGATCTTGAGCACTTCACCGCGCTCAATGAACAGCGGCACACGCACGATAGCGCCAGTGCTCAGCGTCGCAGGCTTGGAGCCACCCTGGGCGGTATCACCCTTGAGGCCCGGGTCAGTCTCAACCACTTCCAGCTCGACGAAGTTCGGCGGAGTCACGGCAATCGGGTTGTCGTTCCACAGGGTGACCATGCACTTGTCCTGCTCTTTCAGCCACTTGCCAGCGTCGCCCACGGCGTTCGCATCGGCGGCGAACTGCTCGAAGCTGCTTGGCTCCATGAAGTGCCACATTTCGCCATCGTTGTAGAGGTATTCCATGTCACGGTCCATGACATCGGCACTTTCCAACGATTCGTTCGATTTGAATGTCCGTTCCCAGATACGGCCGGTCATCAGGTTACGCAGACGCACACGGGTAAACGCCTGACCCTTACCCGGTTTTACGAAATCGACATCGACCATGCTGCAAGGATCGCCTTCGATCATCACCTTAAGGCCGTTTTTGAACTGGTTGCTGGAGTATGTAGCCATTGAATGGTTCCGCTTTATGCTTGGATTAAGCTTGAAAACTTGCAAACGTGCCGGAAAAGCCGGCAGAAAAAGTGCGGTAAAGTGTACAGGGGAGCCTCTGGCCAAGTCCACTGGCACAGCCGGATGCACGGATGATTGCTTGATACACGGGCGGCTCCTTCGGCAGAATGGCGCACTGACATCCACCCCCGTTGAAGAACTCCGACATGACCGCCTGCTGGCCCGCTCACGATGCCTGGCAACACGCGTTGCGCAACGCTATTACCGACCCCAATGAATTGCTGGCAAAACTGGCACTTCCCGTCCAGCTCGGCGACGCAGCAGCCCTGGCGCAATTTGCACTGCGCGTACCCAGAGAGCTGGTAGCCCGAATCCGCCCAGGCGACCCCGAGGACCCAATTCTGCTGCAGGTGCTACCGCAACAGCAGGAGATGATACCGGTGAGCGGTTTCAGCGCCGATCCGCTGGCTGAGCTTGGCGCGAACCCCATGCCCGGCGTTGTCCACAAGTACCGCGACCGGGTACTGCTGATCGGCAGCGGCGGCTGCGCCATCAACTGCCGTTACTGTTTCCGCCGCCACTTTCCCTACCAGGATAACCAACTCGGCGGCGAACACTGGCAACAGGCACTGACTTATATCGATACCCATCCAGAGTTGGAAGAGGCCATTCTCTCCGGCGGCGACCCGCTGGTCACACCGGACTCTAGACTCAAGCGCATGGTGGCCGACCTGGCCCAGCGTTCACATCTGAAGCGCTTACGGGTGCATACCAGGCTGCCGATCGTGATTCCGGACAGGGTGACCGAAGGGTTGGTCAACGCATTGACCGGCACCCGGTTGAAGCCGGTGCTGGTACTGCACTGCAACCACCCCCAGGAGATCGACGACAGCGTCCGCGACGCCATTAAGCGACTTATCCGAGCCGGCATTACGGTGCTGAACCAGGCGGTTCTGCTGCGGGGAATCAACGAAAGCGTCGATACTCAAAAAGCACTCAGCGAAACCCTTTTCGAGTGCGGAGTGCTACCCTACTATCTGTTTGTGCTCGATCCGGTGGCGGGCGCCGCTCATTTCGATATCAGCGATGCCGAGGCCAAACAACTGGTGGCGAAACTTCAGGCATGTCTGCCCGGTTATCTCGTCCCGCGTCTGGCCCGTGAAATACCCGGAGAACCATCAAAAACCCTGTTACTGCCCGGCCAGTAGCAGGTCATTCTTAAACGGATGTTTGCAGCCGGTACTGAAGTTTTATACAACACGCATATGGATATCACCCCCGCCCAGCAAAGCTGTTATCTGGGCGAGACACTAACACCACAAAGGCCCGGAGCCCGTTAATGAAACAACAGAACAGATCCCGCCGGAGCGCCGTACGTTTCGCCCTTCCCGTCGCTGGCGCACTGCTGCTGGCCGCATGTGCCGAAAAACCGCAACCGGTCGTTCAACAGCCCCCGCCGCCGAAAAAGGTCGAACCGCTTCCTGTTCTGGTTATCAACGGTATGCATCCGGGAGCACCGGCAAGAAACAAAATCGTTGCCGCTCATATCGACTTCAGTAACGGCACGAAAAACACCCTTGAATACGTGATGTTTAAAACCACCGCTTACACCCACGCTGGCGAAGTGGTCAAATCGAAGAAAAGCGGTCGCGACCACGCCTGGCTGCGTGTTGCCGGTCCGTTTTCTCCGGGCGAAGGCAGTGGCGACAAGCGCTGGGAAAAGGTATGGCAGAACGACAAGATCGCCTGTTTCCGTATCGACGGTGCCGAGGTAATCGACATCCAGGGCGTAGTTGAGTACTACAAAGCGGACCAGATCCAGCTATCTCCGGCCGTTGCTGCACTGGGCACCTGCGGTGGTGGAGTCGGCGTCGGCCAGAACAACCTGGCCGCACAGTAAACGCTTGCTAAAGTTTGGGCGGGATGGTCGGAAAGGCCGTCACCGTCCCCTTGGCATCGCTGATCTTGGCGGTGCCTTCCTGGCGCACCTCATCGATACGGATGATCGCCTGCATCGGCACCAGTGACCGTTTCACATCAGCAAACTGCTGCTTCAACTTTTCTTCCCCCGGGTCGACCAGCAACTCGGAGCGAGAACCAAAAATAAACCCTTCCAGCTCGACAAATCCCCACATATCACTGGGATAGACGTGACGCACGTAGAGTTCGTAAACCTTGTCCTGGTTCAGAAAGGCAACACGGTAAATAGGGTCTTCACTGGCCATGGCCTGAAGTGTCTCCTGCGTAATTAAAATCCTGCCTCGAATATAGGGTCATAGCGGCTGAAAACAAGGCTCGCCCGGGCCGTTTCCACTGTTCAATTTCTGGTCTGCGGCTATGCTCTCACGTATAATGTGCGGTCCTTAATTCTATACCCTCCCGAAGTAACAGGTGATTCATGGCGAAAAAGCTGTTTATCAAGACACATGGCTGTCAGATGAACGAATACGACTCGGCCCGCATGGCGGATCTTCTCGGCGAGAGCCACGCGCTCGAACTGACCGATGATCAGGACGCTGCCGACGTACTGCTGCTGAATACCTGTTCTATCCGGGAAAAGGCTCAGGAGAAGGTGTTCCATCAGCTGGGCCGCTGGCGCAAGCTGAAAGAGGAACGCCCCGATCTGGTGATCGGTGTCGGTGGTTGCGTAGCTTCCCAGGAAGGCTCTGCCATTCTTGAACGCGCACCCTACGTCGACATGATTTTCGGCCCACAGACCCTGCACCGCCTGCCGGATATGATCAACGAACGCCAAAGCGGCGGCTCAGTGGGCATCGTTGATGTCAGCTTCCCCGAGATCGAGAAATTCGACCATCTGCCGGCACCCAAGGTTGAAGGCGCCGAGGCGTTCGTTTCCGTCATGGAAGGCTGCAGCAAGTACTGCACTTTCTGCGTTGTCCCTTACACCCGTGGTGAAGAGGTGAGCCGCCCGCTGGATGATGTAATCGCCGAGTGCGTAGAGTTGGCTGAACAGGGCGTACGCGAGGTCAACCTGCTGGGACAGAACGTCAACGCCTATCGTGGCGCTACCTCCGATGGTGATGTGGCCGACCTGGCAGAGCTGATCCGCACCGTCGCCAGCATCGACGGTATCGATCGCATCCGCTTCACCACCAGCCACCCGGTGGAGTTCAGTGATTCGCTGATCGAGGTATACGGCGAAGTCCCCGAACTGGTCAGCCACCTGCACCTGCCGGTACAGAGCGGTTCAGACCAGGTACTGATGGCGATGAAACGCGGCCATACCGCGCTGGAGTACAAATCAAAGCTACGCCGTATCAAAAAGCTGCGCCCGGATATCAGCTTCTCCTCCGACTTCATCATCGGTTTCCCCGGCGAGACCGACCGTGATTTCGAACAGACCATGAACCTGATTGCCGACGTGGGCTTCGACGCCTCATTCAGCTTTATCTACAGCCGCCGTCCGGGTACACCGGCCGCGGATCTGCCGGATGATGTCTCCGAAGAGACCAAGAAGGCACGCCTGAAGATTCTTCAGGACCGCATCACCGCCCAGGCGATGCAGATCAGCCGCCGCATGGTCGATTCGACCCAGCGCATCCTGGTCAACGGCTACTCGAAGAAAGACCCCGGCCAGCTATCTGGACGCACCGAAAACAACCGTGTGGTCAACTTCCGCTGTGACAACCCGGACCTGATCGGCCACTTTGCCAACGTGAAGATCGTCCAGGCCTACGCCAACTCACTGCTGGGCGAACTGGAATCTTCAGAGCTCGATTGAGCCAGACGCACCCATACAGGCAACGCGATTATTATGACCGATAGCAACAACGCACCCGCCCTGCCGTCCATGAAGCTCCACCTGGAGCCGGAAAACCCGGACGCGCTGGCCAACCTTTGCGGACAGTTCGACGAGCACCTGAAACTGATCGAGCAGCGCTTGGGCGTCGAGATCCGCAATCGCGGCAGCGCTTTCCAGCTACTCGGCGATCTGGACCTGATCCGCGCCGTGGCCGATATCCTGCAACAACTTTACGCCGATGCCGTTAAAGGCGAGACGATCACGCCGGAGCGTGTGCATCTGAACCTGCAGCAGGCGGGTATCGAGCAGCTGCAGAGCGAGCTGCTGAAAGAGGATAAAGAGGTCAGCATCCGCACCCGCAAAATGCTGATCCGCCCCCGTGGTGAAAACCAGCAGAAGTACGTGCGCTCCATCCATCAGCACGACGTGAACTTCGGCATCGGTCCGGCCGGCACCGGCAAGACCTACCTGGCCGTGGCCTGCGCCGTGGAAGCGCTGGAGCGTGACGAGGTCAGCCGCATCCTGCTGGTACGTCCGGCGGTAGAAGCTGGCGAGAAACTGGGCTTCCTGCCCGGTGACCTGTCACAGAAGGTCGACCCCTACCTGCGCCCGCTGTATGACGCACTCTACGAGATGATCGGCTTTGAGAAGGTTGCCAAACTGATCGAGAAGAACGTGATCGAGGTGGCTCCTCTGGCTTATATGCGCGGGCGCACTCTGAACGGCTCCTTCGTGATTCTGGATGAAAGCCAGAACACCACCCGTGAACAGATGAAGATGTTCCTGACCCGTATTGGCTTTGGTTCGACCGCTGTTATCACCGGTGATATTACCCAGGTCGACCTGCCCAAGGGCACCAAGTCCGGCCTGCTGCACGCCATCGAAGTACTCGACGGCGTTAAAGGCATCGGCTTTACCCACTTTTCCGCCCGTGATGTGGTGCGCCATCCGCTGGTACAGCACATCGTTCAGGCATACGAGAGCTTCGAAAAGCGGGAAAATGCCCGTAAGGACGATAACGGATGAACTACAGCGTCGACCTGCAGATCGATGTGGATAACGCCGACCTGCCATCCGCAGAGAGCGTTGAACGCTGGGTGACTACGGCACTCGAAGGACGCCGTGATCGCGGTGAGATCTGTATTCGCATCGTCACGCCTGAGGAGAGCCAGACCTTGAACCGTGAGTACCGCGGCAAGGACAAGCCCACCAATGTGCTCTCCTTCCCGTTCGACGTGCCGCCCGGCATCCCCATGGACCTGCTGGGTGATCTGGCGATCTGTGCCGACGTGGTCGCTGAGGAAGCCGTTGAGCAGGAAAAATCGCTCCAGGATCATTGGGCGCATATGGTGATTCACGGCACCTTGCATCTGCTCGGTTTCGATCATATAAATGACGACGAAGCCGAAGAGATGGAAGCGCTGGAGCGCGATCTGCTCGCACGGCTAGGCATTGCAGACCCTTATGCCGAACCTAATTGAACGTCCCTAGAGGAATAAAATGAGCGAAGATCGATCGGGAAGCTCGTCGAAAAGCTGGTTGGAAAAGCTGACCAACGCCTTTTCAGACGAACCCCGGACCCGGGCTGATGTCCTGGAAGTGCTTTATGAAGCTGGCGAAGAGGGCATCCTCGATCAGGATGCGGTAAGCATCGTCGAAGGTGCCATGCAGGTATCCGACATGCAGGTGCGCGACGTAATGATCCCGCGCTCACAGATGTCGGTTGTCCACATCGACCAGTCACCCCGCGACTTCATGCCCCTGATCATCTCCAGTGCTCACTCCCGCTTTCCTGTCTGCGGCGAGAACCCTGACGAGATCGTCGGCATACTGCTGGCCAAGGACCTGCTGCCTTACCTGCTAGAAAGCCGACTCGATGAATTCGACCTGAGTGCCTGCATCCGCAAGGCCACCATGATTCCCGAAAGCAAACGCCTGAACGTGCTGCTGAAGGAGTTCCGCGGCACCCGCAACCACATGGCTATTGTGGTCGACGAATACGGCGGCATTGCAGGCCTGATCACCATCGAAGATGTGCTTGAGCAGATCGTCGGCGAGATCGAGGACGAACACGACGCCGATGACGACGAAGGCAACATCAAAGCGTTCGATGATGACGGCTATATCGTCAAGGCGCTGACCCCGATCGAAGACTTCAACGAATACTTCGATGTGGGCTTCCCCGATAACGAGTTCGATACCATCGGCGGTATCGTGACCCAACACTTCGGCCACCTGCCGGACAAGGATGAGTGTGTTGAGTTCGAAGGCTTCAGCTTCAAGGTGCTGAGCTCCGACAACCGCCGTATCCGTCTGCTGCAGGTCAACCGCACCAACGATTGAGTATGCACAGGCTCAAAACCCTTCTGCCGGGGCTGGCGGCATTGCTGTGTGGCGCCAGCGCCAGCCTGGCGTTCGCGCCCTTCTCACTCCCCCTGTTTGCCATCCTTTCCGTCGCCGGCCTTTGGCTGGTATTACGGGAAGCCTCGCCAGGTCAGGCGATACGCCGCGGCTGGCTCTATGGGCTCGGCTTTTTCGGTGCCGGCACCTCCTGGGTCTACGTCAGTATTCACACCTACGGCAACGCGCCTGTACCGCTGGCAGCCGGGCTGACCTTTCTGTTCTGTGCGGCGCTGGCACTGCTTTTTGCAGGCCAGGCCTGGGCTGGCGCGCGCTGGTTTCGCGGCAAGAGCGCCTGGATCGGGTTTATCGCCCTCTGGTGGCTGTTTGAGTGGCTGCGCAGCTGGTTTCTTACCGGCTTTCCCTGGCTCTACCTGGGCTACGCCTGGACCGATTCACCTCTGCGCGCTCTGGCACCCGTTGCCGGGGTCTGGGGACTGACATTCCTGACACTGCTGGTTGCTGTAGGCACGGTCGAAAGCTTTCTGCAACGCAGAATCAGGCCAATCCTGCCCGCCACGCTATTGGTAGCCCTGACCCTGTTGCTACCCAGCCAATGGACCCTTCAGTCCGGCGACACCTTTAAAGCTGCCGTCATGCAACCCAATGTGCCGCAACTGGAAAAATGGAATCCGCAGCGCCGCGACGAGATTCTCAACCAGCTGATCGAGATGACCCGCGCACATCCAGAAGCGGAGCTGATTGTCTGGCCCGAAAATGCGATACCGGCGTTTTACTACCAGGTGGCCGACCAGATGCAGCCGCTGCTGAGCGAACTGGGCAGCCGCACCCTGCTCACCGGACTACCCACCACAGAACCGGACCCGGATGACGCCCAGCGCAGGCTTTATCACAACAGCGTGGCTGCTCTTGGCAATACACCCGGCGTCTACAACAAACAGCGCCTGGTGCCCTTTGGCGAGTATGTACCGTTGGAATCCGTGCTGCGCGGTCTGATCGAGTTTTTCAACCTGCCGATGTCGAGCTTCAGTCTGCCGCGCCAGCCCCAGGGGCCTCTGCAGGCAGGCCCCTACGAGCTGGGCGTGGCGATCTGCTATGAGATTGCCTATCCGGAACTGGTACGTGAGTCAGGGCAACTCAGCGATATTCTGCTGACGGTATCCAACGACACCTGGTTTGGCCGATCCATTGGTCCGGATCAGCATCTACAGATGGCGAGGATGAGGGCGCTGGAGAACGGCCGTTGGGTGATGCGAGGCACCAATAACGGTATCACCGCACTGATCGATCCCCAGGGACAGATCACGGCACAGCTGCCGGTGGATGAGGCAGGCGTATTGACCGGGGAAGTCACACCGATGCAGGGGCGGACACCTTATCAGATGACGGGTGTCTACCCCCTGTTGATGCTGAACTTACTGCTGCTGGCTGGCCTGCTGGTCTGCCGTATCCGTGCGGCGCAGAAACACCACTGAGCCGCAGCCGCAGGGTTCGATCACCGAGGTGGACGTCAGGCACTGAGCTTCGCCGCAGATCGCGCACTCAAGCGTACCGGGAATGGTGATTTCACCGGCGATATACTCGTTCTCACCGTGGTCTAGCTGTTCACGCAGCAACTCGAGCCCGACACGGGTCCGGTCTGCCAGATCCAGCAACCGATCCATCGCCGTCCGCTCCAGCACATCCAGGTCGAAGTGCAGCCAGGAAGCCACGCCGGCACCGGTTTCGTGAATGTAATAGCCAAGCTGCACCAGGTCACGACGGATGTAGGCCTTGAGCAGGTCCATCTCATCGCGAGTCATCTCTTCGGCCGCAAGCTCTATCTCGGCCGCTTCCTCTATCTGCTGCTGAATGAAGTCCCAGGAGTTCTCACCGGCCTTATCAAGCCGCTCGCGCAGCCGGTCGAGGATGCGATCATAGGCACTGGGCGCATCGGGAGAGTGTTTGGGGGATTTTTTATCATGGCTGCTCATCGGGGCACTCCTGTCGTAAACGCCTGTGGATCTATTTGTTATTCACAGTATACGCCGATTGAAGCAGAGCAAAGGTCTCAGGATCAATGAAGTGGTGCGCCAGACTCCTAGCGCAAAGCCACACCACTGTTATAGCCGCGCACCCAAACCTCCACCCGGCGGTTACGATCCCGCCCAGCGGCTGTCTCGTTGGAAGCTACCGGCACCTGATCACCCATGCCGTGCACCGCGACCACATTGATGCCACGCGCCAGCAGCTCGTCACGCACGATCTGGGCTCGCTGCAGCGACAGTTGGCGATTTCTTTCGCTCTCCCCCACATTGTCGGAGAAGCCGATCAGCACCACACTCTGGCCCGGGTTATTTTCAAAGAAGCGGATCACCCGCGACATATCTCGCTGCGCCTTGCTGTCGAGTACGAAGGTTCCACTTTTGAAGCGGAAGTTCAGTGAAAGCCGGCTGCCGCCACTGGCAATGTCCAGATACTCATCCGGCAGCTCTTCGTTGAGCGCTGGCTGGATACGACGGATATTCTGCGATACGAAGCCGGTTTCCCGGACCACCTCCTGCCCCTCTTCCGAACCGATAAATTCAACAAAGCGATGCGCCACACTGTCCAGCGGCAGGTTTGTCGGCTCATAGATATAGAGACGTCGAGTAAGCGGGTAATCCTCGGTAGAAATAGTAAAGCTGGTAGGGAAGACCGGCAGAGCACCCACCTCATCCGCCACTGCCAGCGCCTTGGCTCTGAGGACGTAGGGCAGACCAATAAAACCGATCGCTCCCGCCTCCTGGCTGACACGTTCGGAAAGCTCACTACTGGACTCCAGGCGGATCGCCTCTTCACTCAGCGTTGCCGCATGTTGTTTCAACACCATGGAGTTAAACGAGTCCCAGGTACCAGAATTACTGTCACGGCTGTAGATCACCACCGGCAGGTCCGGACCGCCCAGCTCGCTCCAGTTACTAACCTCGCCCGAAAACAGCTGCGCCAGCTGTTCCGTTGCCAGACTGTTCAAGGGATTTTCGGGATGAACAATAATCGCCAGTCCATCCATACCGATAACGTGTTCGGCATTCACGCTGCTCAGATCACCATATAACGGCTCCAGCGCCTGGCGCTCATTTTCCTTGATGCGACGGGATGCCATGGCCAGATCGGCCTGCTGCTTGGCCAATCCTTTGAAACCGGTGCTCGACCCGTGTGCTTTCAGCTCTATCCTCTGCGGCTCAGCACCCTCTTCGGTGCGGATAAGCATATCGCGCTCCACATCCGCCTCAAGCTGTTCAAGACTGATATCATTGATACCTTCCCGCTCCCAAAACGCTTCCAGTAGCGCCGGCGCCAGAGACTCTCCAATGGTGTTGGAGCCGTGCAGACGGAACAGGGTATCGACACTCGGCTCTGCCACGGCTGCATCAGCCTGCGGCTGAGCAGCCGCAACAGCGTTTACCGAGCGGGACACAGGTGCAGGCTCGGCATCACGTACCAAGCGCTGCGGCACCTCGCCAAAACCGGACAACAGCTCCCGCCCCATCAGGCCTATGCCCGCCAGAACGGCGACCAGAACGACAAACACCAGCATCAGGCCGGTGGAACGCTTCTTCGGCTTCACCACCACGGCTGGCTTTTTGGATGACGTGGTTTGGGCAGCATCCAAACTTGCATCCACATGATCTGCAGGCAGCTCCAGAGACTGGCCGATATCCAGAACGCCGGGAGTGTCCAGGTAGGGAATCAAAGACTTTAGCGCTGGCGACACCGAGGCTGAGGCAAGCCTTGCGACCACTGTTTGCCGGTAGGCTGGATCATCAATCAGCTGCGGCAGTTCAACCCGCTCGCCACCACTCTTTTCCAGCTCACGTTTTAACTGCCATAACAGATCAAATAGCGTCGTACTCACCTGGCCAATATCCCTAACAACCGGCGCCGCTCTCGTTGAACGCGCATTAAACAGGCCAGCGAGACTAGCGCATTTCGATTGCAGCCAGATTACAGTCCCGTGTACCTCCTCGCCCCTGTTGACAGCTGGGCGAATATTGTATGCTATGCGCCTTTCGTCTTTTTCTACGCCCCTGATCGACGCTGCCCCATTTCCAGCCCGTCGCGTTTCAGGCGTAGCCTTATTAAACGAGTTATTAGCGGCCAGAATGAACGAACAATATATCCCGAAGGACATCGAGACCAACGCCCAGCAGTTCTGGGTGGAGAATGACAGTTTCAAGGCGCAGGAAGACCACAGCCGTGAGAAGTTCTACTGTCTATCCATGTTCCCCTACCCCAGCGGCCGCCTGCACATGGGGCACGTGCGTAACTACACCATCGGCGACGTTATCTCCCGCTATCAGCGGATGCAGGGTAAAAACGTACTGCAGCCCATGGGTTGGGATGCCTTCGGTCTGCCGGCGGAAAACGCCGCGATCAAGAACAATGTTCCACCGGCCAAGTGGACCTACGAAAACATCGACTACATGCGCGACCAGCTGCGCCAGATGGGTTTCGGCTACGACTGGGACCGCGAGCTGGCCACCTGCCACCCGGAATACTACCGCTGGGAGCAGTGGTTCTTCACCCGTCTGCTCGAGAAGGGACTGGTCTATAAGAAAGAAGCCGAGGTTAACTGGGACCCGGTCGATCAGACCGTGCTGGCCAACGAGCAGGTCATCGACGGCCGCGGCTGGCGTTCCGGCGCCATCGTCGAGCGCAAGAAGATTCCGCAGTGGTTCCTGAAGATCACCGACTACGCTGACCAGCTGCTCGACGATATCGAGAAGCTTGAGCATTGGCCCGAGCAGGTGCGCACCATGCAGCGCAACTGGATCGGCCGCTCTGAAGGGGTCGAGCTGAACTTCCACGTTGACGGTTGGGGCGACCTGGACGTATTCACCACCCGCCCGGATACCCTGATGGGTGTGACCTATGTGGCTGTTGCCGCCCAGCACCCGCTGGCAATCAAGGCCGCCGCCGGTAACCCCGAGCTGGCTGCTTTCGTCGAAGAGTGCCGCCACACCAAGGTTGCCGAAGCCGACATGGCCACCATGGAGAAAAAGGGCATGGCCCTGGGTATCGAAGCGACACACCCTCTGACCGGCCAGAAGGTACCGGTCTGGACCGCCAACTTCGTACTGATGGATTACGGTTCAGGCGCGGTCATGTCCGTACCGGGACACGACCAGCGCGACTGGGAGTTCGCCAAGAAGTACGGTCTGCCGATCAAACAGGTTATCGCCCCGCTGTCCGGCAAGGTCGAAGTGGACCTGGACAAAGAAGCGTTCACCGAGAAAGGTGTGTTGGTTAACTCCGGCGACTTCAATGACCTGGAATTTGACGTGGCGTTCAAGGCGATCGCCAAGGAGCTCTCCAGCAAGGGTCGTGGTGAAGTGACCATTCACTTCCGTCTGCGCGACTGGGGTGTTTCCCGCCAGCGTTACTGGGGTGCCCCCATCCCCGTGATCAACTGCGCCAGCTGCGGCTCCGTACCGGTGCCTGAAGATCAGCTGCCGGTGCTGCTGCCGGAAGAGGTGGAGTTCGACGGCGTCGGCTCCCCGATCAAGAAGATGGACAGCTTTATCCAGACCGAGTGTCCGAAGTGCGGTGGCGCCGCCGAGCGCGAAACCGACACCTTTGACACCTTTATGGAGTCGAGCTGGTACTTCGCCCGTTACGCCAGCCGCTTCAGTGACAACAAGATGCTTGATCCGACCGCCGCCAACTACTGGCTGCCGGTGGACCAGTATATCGGCGGTATCGAACACGCCATTCTGCACCTGCTCTACTCGCGCTTCTATCACAAGCTGCTACGTGACGAAGGCCTGGTGAATTCGGATGAGCCGTTCACCCGCCTGCTCTGCCAGGGCATGGTGCTGGCGGACAGCTACTACTACGAAGACGACAACGGCGGCAAGGTATGGGTCTCCCCCACCGAGGTGGACATCGATACCGACGACAAGGGTCGCATCACTGCAGCACGCCGCAAGGATGATGGCCTGGCCCTGATCCATGACGGCATGTCAAAGATGTCCAAGTCGAAGAACAACGGCATCGATCCTCAGGTGATGATCGACCGCTACGGTGCCGATACCGTACGTCTGTTCATGATGTTTGCAGCTCCGCCGGAACAGTCCCTGGAGTGGTCCGACTCCGGCGTAGAAGGGGCCAACCGCTTCCTGCGCCGCCTCTGGAAACAGGTACATGACCACCTGAATGCCGGCGCACCGGTTAGCTCTGCGCTGAATCAGGCAGATCTGAATGACACTCAACGCGAACTGCGTCTGAAGGTGCACGAGACCATCCAGAAAGTCAGCGACGACATCGAGCGCCGCCAGACCTTCAACACCGCTATCGCTGCGGTGATGGAACTGTCTAACAGCATCGGTCGCTTTGTCGACGTCAGCGAGCCTGGCCGCGCGGTCATGCAGGAAGCGCTGGAAACTGCCGTGCTGCTGCTGTCTCCGATCGTGCCGCACTTCAGCCACGAGCTCTGGCAGCAGCTGGGTCACGACGGTGCCATCATCGCCGCAGACTGGCCGAGCGTAGACCAGAACGCTCTGGTACGCGCCTCCCTGGAGATGGTTGTTCAGGTCAACGGCAAACTGCGCGCCAAGATCAACGTGGCAGCCGATGCCGATGAAGATGTAATCCTCCACCTGGCGCTGGCCGAAGAAAATGTGCAGAAACATATGGAAGGCAAAACCCTGCGCAAGAAAATCGTGGTACCGGGTAAACTGGTAAACATCGTTGTTGGCTAGGCTGGGAGGCCCAATGCTGAAACTACGCGCCCCGCTCTTTGCTCTGGTTGCCTCGGTGCTGATCAGCGCCTGCGGCTTTCATCTCGCCGGTTACTACGAAGTACCGGAAGAGCTGCGCCAGGTAAACCTGGTGATTCCGGCCGACCGCCCCAGCGGCGTTCGGACCCACCTCACCAGCCTGCTGGAAATCAACGGTATCGAAATCACCGATACTGCCAACTACCGGCTTGAGGTGCTTGATGAGAACATTCGCCGCCGTAGCCTCTCTACCAGCATCAGAGCCGATACGGTGGAGTACGAACTGATCGGCACGGCGCATTTCAGCGTCAGCAACCGCGCCGGTGAGCTGCTGATCACCAACCGTGAAGTGCGTGCCGAGCGTGTTTTCAATAACAACGAAAACACCACCGCCCGGGATGCGCTGCAGAGTCAGATCGAACGCGCTCTGGAAGAGCAGCTGGCGCAGCAGATCGTGCGTCAGTATCTCAGTCTGAAATAACTCAGCGATGAAGCTCAAACCCGAGCAGCTTGGCAGCCAGCTCAAGCGCCAGCAGGAGGCGTTGCCGGTCTATCTGGTCACCGGTGACGAACCTCTGCTGTGCGGCGAGAGTATCGATGCGATCCGCGCGCACCTGCGCCAACTCGGCTTCACCGAGCGCGAAGTGATGCATGTGGATGCGAGTTTCAGCTGGGATAGTCTGCTGGAAAGCGCCAACGCCCTCTCCCTGTTTGCCGAGCGCAAGATTATCGAAATCCGCCTCGGCAGCCAGAAACTCAATAAAGCCGCCAGCGAATTGCTGCAAAAGTACCTCGCCAACCCGGCACCGGATAACGCCCTGCTGATCATCTGCGACCGTATGGACCGCTCCGTTAAACAGAGCGCCTGGTTCAAAAAGGTTGAGCAATGCGGCGCGGTCGTAGAGGTCTGGCCGATCGAGGCCGATCAACTGGTGCAATGGCTGGGCCAGCGCGCCGCCAGCCAGGGCGTTCAGCTGGAGTCTGAAGCACTACAACTGATGGCGGACCGAATCGAGGGCAACCTGCTGGCTGCACGCCAGGAGCTGGATAAGCTGGCCCTGCTCTACCCAGGACAACGCCTCAGTGCCGAGCAGGTGATAGAAGCGGTCAGCGACAGCTCCCGCTTCGATATCTTTGCACTAACCGATGCCGCCCTGCAGAGCGATGCCGGACGCTGTCAGCACATCCTTCAGGTACTGCGCCAGGAGGGTAACGAACCCCCGGTGGTGCTCTGGGCACTGACACGGGATATTCGCATGCTGCACAGGGTCATCCGTGGTGTAGCCAACGGCCAGGCCTGGGATACCCTGTGTCAGCGGGAACGGATCTTCGGCAAGCGCAAGAATCTGGTCCGCAATGCCACCCGCAGACTCAGACCTGAACAGCTTGAACAGTTGCTGGACCTGGCCTCGGAGGTGGATATGGCCATCAAGGGACAGCGCTCCGATGATCCCTGGCTGCTGCTTAATCAGATCACGCTCTCACTGGCCGGCTGCCAGCTCCCCTGGCAACGGACCCTGGATTAAGCCGACCTACTATGGTTGCAAGGCACTTCGTTCTGATACCCGGCCTCTTGATCCTAGCGGCCTGCGACAGCAAGGATCCCACCCGCCTCAGCCAGGGCGATGAGCTCTACGAATACTACTGCGCTGGCTGTCACGAAGAGCGAGGGCTGGGTCGGCATCTGGAAAAGCTACCGCTCAACCAGCGCAAAATGCAGGAGTACGAGATCGTTTTAATGCTAACGCAGGACTATAGCGGGGAGCATCCGACCTTCTCCCTGCCGCAACTAAGCAACGCCCAGGCAGACGCCATCGCTGGTTACACCTATGCGCTGCCTGGCTCCGCTGACAACTGATCCTTTACCGCATCCCTGAGGCTGTCTCCCTCTCCACGTTCAAGCAGCGCGCGTACCTGGTCAGCGGGGATCGGGACCACCGCCACCAGCGCGTCCGCTGGTACCTGCCAGATCTCGGAAAACGGCTGTATCAGCCGATCGGTCAGCATCACCAAAGGAGTCTGCTGAAACTCCAGCGCCAACAGGTTAATGCGCTGCTCCGCACAACTCTCGAAGGAGACCGCCCGTCCGTCATGGGTCACGCCACTGAGGCGAACCAACGCGCCACTGGCATCCTTTTCCGGTATCAGACGGTTGATTATCAGAACCTGCTGCATCAGTTTACACTCCCACATCAACCGGATTTTCCCACGCTGCTTCCCGCAAATCCCAGCTGCCGCCAGGCTTCAAATACAATGACCGCACAGGCATTGGAGAGGTTCATACTGCGACTCCCATCCAGCATCGGCAACCGGAGGCTGTCATACTTTTCCCTTACATCCTGCGGTAATCCGCGGGTCTCAGGCCCCAGCAGCAGAATATCACCGGCACTGAACTGAGCCTCGGTATAGCAGCGATCGGTTTTCGTAGTCAGCGCCCAGACCCGTTCAGGCTTTATCGACTCGACACAGGCGGCCAGGGTCGGCCAGGTACGCACTTCGGCATACTCGCGATAATCCAGGCCAGCACGACGCAGACGTTTGTCATCGAGCTCAAAGCCGAGAGGTTCAATCAGATGAAGATGGAAGCCGGTATTCGCGCAGAGGCGGATGATGTTACCGGTATTGGGGGGAATTTCTGGCTGGTAAAGTACGACGTTTAACATGTTATCCGGCTCCCGAACTCTGGGAGCCGGATCTTAACCCGTGACGGACTTAGTCGTCACTGTCCTCATCACCCATATCTTCGCTGTCCATGCCCAGCTCCTTGATCTTGCGGGTCAGGGTGTTGCGCCCCCAGCCCAGCAGCTGGGCCGCATCGCGACGGCGACCGGCTGTGTGCTTTAGCGCTACCTCGATCATCACTTTTTCGAACTGAGGTACCGCTTCATTAAGGATACCCTGCTGACCACGGGTCAACTGCTGATCGGCCCAGAGACGCAATGCCTGCTCCCAGCTGCCACTAACCGGAACACCCTCTTCCTGGGATTCGATCAGTTCGGTGGGCAGATCGGAGATCAGAACCTCACGCCCCGATGCCATGACAGTCAACCAGCGGCAGATGTTTTCCAGCTGACGCACGTTACCCGGCCAGGGTAGATCGCAGAGGAACTGCTCGGTATCGGTCCTGAGCATCTTCGGTTCAACCGCCAGCTCTTCAGCGGAGTGGGCCAGGAAGTGGCGCGCGAGACGCGGAATATCTTCGCGGCGCTCAGCCAGCTTGGGAATGTGAATACGAATAACGTTAAGGCGATGGAAAAGGTCTTCACGGAAGCGCCCCTCTTTCACCAGGCGCTCCAGGTTCTGGTGCGTCGCCGCGATGATACGCACGTCCACCTTAACCGGGGTATGTCCCCCGACACGGTAGAATTCGCCATCAGCCAACACGCGCAGCAGACGGGTCTGAGTGTCGGCCGGCATATCACCGATCTCATCCAGGAACAGGGTGCCACCATCCGCCTGCTCAAAGCGGCCACGGCGCGCAGCCTGGGCACCTGTAAAAGCGCCCTTTTCATGACCGAAGAGCTCGGACTCGATCAGATCCTTGGGGATCGCCGCCATGTTCAACGGAATAAACTGCCCGGATGCACGGGGACTGTGGCGATGCAGCGCATGCGCTACCAGCTCTTTACCGGTACCCGATTCACCGTTAATCAAAACCGTGATGTTGGAGTGTGACAGGCGACCGATTGCGCGGAACACCTCCTGCATTGCGGGCGCTTCGCCGATAATTTCGGCGCTGGCGTCGACCTGCTGCTCGGTCACCTTTTCGCGACGCTCATGGGCATGCTCAATGGCACGCTTTACCAGAGCTACAGCCTCGTCCACATCAAAAGGCTTGGGCAGGTATTCAAACGCACCGCCCTGGTATGAGGCCACTGCACTGTCCAGGTCCGAATGGGCCGTCATGATAATAATCGGCAGATCGGGGTTCACCTGCTGCAGATGATCGAGCAGTTCAAGACCACCAGTACCCGGCATACGAATATCGCTGACTACGGCGTCTGGCTGCTCACGCTCCAACCGACGCATAAGATCATCCGCACTTTCAAAAACCTGGGTCTCCACCCCCGCCGAAGACAGCGCCTTTTCCAGCACCCAGCGAATTGAACGGTCGTCATCGACAACCCAGACGTTACCTGAGGTTTTCATGATTCTGCTCCAGCGGTATAAACAATTGGAAGCGGGTCTCGCCCGGCTCCGTGTTGCATTCGATCAACCCATGGTGACGGTTAACAATGGACTGGGCGATCGACAGACCAAGCCCTGAACCATCCGCTCGTCCGGTCACCATGGGATAGAAAATGGATGTGAGAAGGTCTGAGGGAATACCCGGTCCGTTATCGATAATTTCAACGGAGCACACCAGCCGGTGGCGCTCGGTACCCAGGGTAATCTGACGCAAGGCACGGGTGCGCAGAACAATCTGGGGCTCTGGCGTTTTCGCCTCCTGCAGCGCTTCCATCGCGTTACGCGTAATGTTCAATGTGGCCTGAATCAGCTGCTCGCTATCCCCCTCAAACTCGGGGATGCTCGGATCGTAATCACGCACCAGTCGAATCTGGCCGCCCGACTCAACCTGAATCAGACTGCATACCCGCTCCAGGATCGCATGGATATTCACCAGCTCTATATTCGGTAGTTTGTGCGGTCCCAACAGGCGGTCCACGAGATTACGCAGGCGATCGGCTTCTTCGATAATGATGCGGGTGTATTCGTGCAGACTTTCATCTTCCAGTTCACGCTCCAGTAACTGCGCGGCACCACGAATACCGCCCAGCGGATTCTTGATCTCGTGAGCCAGTCCGCGCACCAGTGTGCGGGCAGTCGCATGGCGGGTGAGAATCTCCTCCTCGCGTTCAATCCGGATCAGGCGATCCCTGGCCTGTATCTCCAGCAGAAGACCAGACTGGGGAACCGGGTTCACACTGTAGTCGACGATCAGTTCCTGGCCGCTCTGGGTAATCAGCCGCGCTTCACGCTTACTGTAGGGGTGACCGCTATCGAAAGACTCACGAAGGACTTTAAGCTCCTCTTCGCTGGGAGATAGCCACTCCTCGATCGGGCGGCTTTTCAGACGCCGAAGGGTCGCCTCAAGGAGCATTTCGGCGGCGGGGTTCATGTACTGAATGCACAGCGACTCGTCGAGCAACAACACCGACGAGGTCAGGTTATCCAGGATCTGTTTATGTGACTGTTGACGAAACATCTACCCGCTCTATCTAGTTCAATGTCGATCAATTATGCAAGTTAAGCGCCAACTAATGAGTGCCCGCTAAAGCGCCACAACTGCGCATATTCGGAGCATCACTGTACAGGACACTAAATCAGAGGACTCATATTGCACCATAAATGTGCAAACAAGAAATATACACGCACTTCATACTGGCACTCGTTTTACCCACCAGCAGACGTGAAAAAATGAAGTGATAAAAAAAAGACCTCCCGAAGGAGGCCTTTTCGAAGACAGAAAGTCTTACTTATACGGAGTAGTACAGGTCGTACTCAACCGGGTGAGTAGTCATGTTGACGGTAGCTACTTCTTCACGCTTCAGCTCGATGTAAGCATCCAGCATGTCGTCGGTGAATACACCACCCTTGGTCAGGAACTCACGGTCAGCTTCCAGAGCGTCCAGAGCTTCAGCCAGAGTTTCGCAGACAGTCGGGATTTCAGCCGCTTCTTCAGCCGGCAGATCGTACAGATCCTTGTCAGCTGCATCGCCCGGGTGAATCTTGTTCTGGATACCGTCCAGACCAGCCATCATCAGAGCAGCGAACGCCAGGTACGGGTTAGCGATCGGATCCGGGAAGCGAGTTTCGATACGACGGCCTTTCGGGCTGGTGACGTAAGGAATACGGATGGAAGCAGAACGGTTACGGGCAGAGTAAGCCAGCATTACCGGAGCTTCGAAGCCAGGTACCAGACGCTTGTAAGAGTTGGTGCCCGGGTTGCACAGTGCGTTCAGCGCTTTAGCGTGCTTGATGATACCGCCGATGTAGTACAGGGCAGTTTCGCTCAGACCAGCGTAAGCGTCGCCTGCAAAGATGTTAACGCCATCTTTGGACAGGGACTGGTGAACGTGCATACCAGAACCGTTGTCGCCAACGATCGGCTTCGGCATAAAGGTAGCAGTTTTGCCGTAAGAGTGAGCAACGTTATGTACGCAGTACTTCAGGACCTGTACTTCGTCAGCCTTGGCTACCAGAGTGTTACCGGCAACGCCGATTTCACACTGACCAGCGGTTGCTACTTCGTGGTGGTGTACTTCAACTTCCAGACCCATAGCGGTCATGGCGTCGCACATAGCGCCACGCAGATCATGCAGGGAGTCAACCGGGGGAACCGGGAAGTAACCGCCTTTGACGCGCGGACGGTGACCGGTGTTACCACCTTCGATCTTCATAGAGGAAGACCAGGCAGCTTCTTCAGAGTTGACGGTGTAACCGCAACCGCTCATGTTGGTGTGCCATTCAACGGAGTCAAATACGAAGAACTCCGGCTCAGGACCGAACATGGCGCTGTCAGCGATACCAGTAGACTTCAGGTATTCTTCTGCGCGCTTGGCAACAGAACGCGGGTCACGCTCGTAGCCCAGACCAGTCATCGGCTCAACGATGTCGCAACGCACGATAACGGTAGCATCTTCAGCAAACGGATCCAGCAGAGAAGCGGAATCATCCGGCATCAGGATCATGTCGGAGTCGTTGATACCTTTCCAGCCCGAGATGGAAGAACCATCGAACATTTTGCCTTCTTCGAAGAAGTCTTCGCCAACTTCGGTAACCGGCAGGGTCAGGTGCTGTTCCTTACCTTTGGAATCGGTAAAACGCAGGTCGACCCAGCGTGCTTCGCTTTCTTTAATGAGATTCAGAGTTTTCTCTGACATGTGACTCTCTCCACTCGATGAATTTGCCAGACGCTTAATTCTGTTTCAGTCGCCCGTTTTTCCAACAGGCTAACCATGCCGCATTTTAAAGCAACATACATGCCAGCACCTAAATTGTGCTCCCACCCCATGAAATCGGGCACGAAAAACCGAGCCCCTGAGCCACAAAGCACCATATTAGTGCCAAATAAACACTAACGCACCAATATAGAACACAATCAACCGCTATGCTGACCCTCTGCGCGGCGACATTTCGATCATACCTCAAGGTGCGGCAGCGGTCTCTGATAGATGACCTCAAATGAGCTAAATGCCGCTATCCCTCTGCTAATGTTCAGACAGTAATCGATTGTTCTCCACCCCTTGCGTATAATGCTGGCCTTTAGAATCAAACCAGGTATATCCGTGTGATCGAAAAACTCAGAAATATCGCCATTATCGCGCACGTCGACCATGGCAAAACGACCCTTGTCGACAAACTTCTCCAGCAGTCTGGCACTCTTGCACGCCGTGACGAAGGCGCCGAGCGCATCATGGACTCCAACGATCAGGAGCGTGAGCGCGGCATTACCATTCTGGCGAAAAACACGGCTATCGGCTGGAACGATTATCATATCAACATCGTCGACACCCCGGGACACGCCGACTTCGGTGGTGAGGTTGAGCGCGTACTCTCCATGGTCGACTCCGTACTGCTGCTCGTCGATGCTGTCGACGGCCCGATGCCGCAGACCCGCTTCGTAACCCAGAAAGCCTTCGCTCGCGGCCTGCGCCCGATCGTGGTTATCAACAAGGTTGACCGCCCCGGCGCACGCCCTGACTGGGTGATGGACCAGGTCTTCGACCTGTTCGACAACCTCGGAGCAACCGATGAGCAGCTGGACTTCCCGGTGGTTTACGCCTCCGCACTGAACGGTATCGCCGGTAACGATCCGGAAGAGATGGCTGAAGACATGACGCCGCTGTTCGAAGCGATCGTCAAACATGTTGAGGCGCCCAAGGTTGACGTTGACGGCCCGTTCCAGATGCAGATCTCTGCCCTCGACTACAACTCCTACGTCGGTGTTATCGGTGTTGGTCGCGTCACCCGTGGCCAGATCAAAACCAACACCCAGGTCAAAGTCGTCGATCGTCACGCCAAAACCCGCAGCGGCCGTGTTCTGAAGATCATGGGCTACCATGGTCTTGAGCGTGTCGAAGTGGCTGAGGCCCAGGCGGGCGACATCATCTGTATCACCGGTCTTGATGAACTCAACATCTCCGATACCCTGTGTGATCCAGAGCTGATTGAAGCGCTGCCGGCTCTGACCGTTGATGAGCCGACCGTCTCCATGACCTTCCAGGTCAACGACTCCCCCTTCGCCGGTAAAGAAGGCAAGTTCGTTACCAGCCGCAACATCATGGACCGCCTTGAGCGCGAACTGATCCACAACGTGGCTCTGCGTGTTGAGCCCGGCGAGACGCCAGAGAAATTCAAGGTATCCGGCCGTGGCGAGCTACACCTGTCGGTGCTGATCGAGTCCATGCGCCGCGAAGGCTTTGAGCTGGGTGTATCACGTCCTGAAGTTATTCAGAAGGAGATCGACGGCGAAATCCAGGAGCCTTACGAACTGGTGATGATCGACGTTGAAGATCAGCACCAGGGCTCTGTTATCGAAGAGCTCGGCCAGCGCCGCGCCGAAATGACCAATATGGAAGTTGACGGCAAGGGCCGTGTGCGTCTGACCTTCATGGTCCCTTCACGTGGCCTGATCGGTTTCCGCAGCCAGTTCCTCACCATGACCTCCGGCACCGGTATCATGACCTCGGTGTTTGACCACTTCGGTCCGTTGTTCCAGGGCGATATGGTATCGCGTAACAACGGCGTCCTGGTCTCCATGGTTGATGGCAAAGCGCTCGGTTACTCGCTGTTTAACCTGCAGGAACGCGGCCGTCTATTCATCGACCCGAACATCGAGGTTTATGAAGGCATGGTGCTGGGTATCCATAACCGCTCCAACGATCTGGTAGTCAACCCGATCAAGGGCAAACAGCTGACCAACGTACGCGCCTCTGGTACCGATGAAAACATCGTACTGACTCCGCCGATTAAGTTCTCCCTCGAGCAGGCGCTGGACTTCATCGAAGATGACGAGCTGGTCGAAGTGACGCCGGAGAGCATCCGCATCCGTAAGAAGCTGCTCAAGGAAAACGAGCGCAAGCGTGCAAACAGCAAGAAGTAAAACCTACTTCTAGTATGACCAAGGGGCAGCATTCGCTGCCCCTTCTTGTTTCACCCCCTGTTTTACCCACCACCAGCCGTCTTATACTGAGAGCTCCAGCCAGCAGACATGGAGAGCCTCAATGCGCACCCTCTACCCCGAAATCCAGGTTAATCAGGAATACCTTCTTGAGGTCGGACAGGGTCATCGAATCCATGTCGAAGAAAGTGGTAATCCTAGCGGCACCCCCGTTCTGTTCATTCATGGTGGGCCTGGAGGAGGTTGCTCCCCCACTCATCGCCGCTTCTTCAATCCTGAGAAGTACCGCATCATTCTGTTTGACCAGCGCGGTTGTGGACGCTCAACGCCCCATGCAAGCCTGAGCGACAACACTACCCAGGCATTGGTCTGTGATATGGAGCAGATTCGTGAACACCTGGGTATAGAGCAATGGCTGCTCTTCGGCGGCAGCTGGGGCTCCACCCTGAGCCTGATTTATGCACAGACTCATCCGAAGCGCGTTTGCGGGCTGATCCTCAGGGGAATTTTTCTTTGCCGGGAACGCGATATCCGCTGGTTCTATCAGGATGGCGCGAGCTTCGTCTTCCCCGATTTCTGGCAGGACTATCTGGAGCCGATTCCAGAGCAAGAGCGTAACGACCTACTCACTGCCTATTATGAACGACTCACCTCTGATAACGAGTTGGTGCGCATGGCCGCTGCGAAAGCCTGGTCAGTCTGGGAGGGACGCTGCTCAACGCTGGATCCGAACCCGGAGATTGTCGATCACTTCGCCGACCCGCACTTCGCCCTGGCTATGGCCAGGATAGAGGCTCACTACTTTATTAACGGCGCATTCATAAGGCCAAATCAGATCCTGGAAGATGCCGACAGATTGAAAGATATACCACTCACCATAGTGCATGGCCGCTACGATATGGTCTGCCCGGTGGAGCAGGCCTTTGCACTGCAGCAGGCCGCACCACATGCGGAACTCCACATTGTTCGTGATGCGGGGCACTCCGCCTTTGAACCAGGCATAAGCGATAACCTGGTTCGTGCCACTGACCGATTTGCTGAAAGCCTCGCCTGACAGAGAAAAGAGATGAAAGGACTGATTCAACGCGTTAACCATGCCTCCGTTCGTGTAAGCGGTGAAGAGATAGGCTCAATCCAGAAAGGCATTCTCTTACTGTTGGGTGTAGACAAGGAAGATGACCAGGCGAAGTCAGATAAACTGCTCCATAAGGTAATGAATTACCGCATCTTTCCCGATGCAGACGGCCGCATGAATCTGAGCCTGGCTGACACCGGCTACGAAATGCTGGTGGTATCCCAGTTCACCCTGGTCGCCGATACCCGTAAGGGTATGCGTCCCGGCTTCTCCCGGGGCGCTCCTCCTGAATTGGGCGAAGCCCTTTATAAGTATTTCGTCGCCAGGGCTGAGGAGTCCGACAACCGCATACAGACCGGTGAGTTCGGTGCAGATATGAAGATCACGCTCGAAAACGATGGCCCTGTCACGTTTATGCTGGAAAGCTAAGACCACTGCAGTAGCAGCCACTCTAAAGCCTCGCATGAAGGCAGCCGTAAAATAGGATTTTTTCCTATACAAACCCTTTTCATTATCCGTGAAAATAACCATCGAGGGTCGCAAGGATGCGTGTGAGATGACTGGATGCATGCCCTCTCTTACTTCATGGATGACGTAAGACTGGAAAGGAAGCCTGACGGGGCCCGTAGCTACACGGAAGTGTACCGGGCCTCTCCTTTTTAAGCCGCTCTGGTCATTTCATCACTTCCGCTCTTCTCCAATATTCCTCACTGCCTGGATGATTCATCTGAGGCGCTGTATCGCCTGATTAGTGGAGCGACGTCCTCATCGCGCTTTGCCGACTGGCTTTGATTTATCCACAGTGCTGGCTTCAATCGGCACCAGGGCGTACCTCCTGCTCTGGAGCCGTGGCGGGAATGCTTATCGTAGGAGGGGCGCCCTCGCCCTGATTGCTCTTAGGGTTATGCGTAGGTCGTTCTCTGCGTGGAAAAGGCTATGTGGATGAACTGCGTTCATCGCGAGCGATGGTCCTAAGCGTCGGAGCGTTGACTGTCATAAGTCGATGGTGAGGAGCTGAGCTTGGCTGAAGGGGGAACAGCGATGACCTGCTTTAGGTGCCTGCCTTCCGGGGCTTATTCTGCCAGCGTTCGGAAGTAGCTTAAAGGATGACCTACAGTGATCAGAAGCGCTGCTTCTGACCCTACGGGCGTCGGCGTAGCCGACGTCCAAACCTGCACCTGCGGTGCATCGGTTTGTCACATGGGCCTGTGTAGTAAGGGGCGGCATCGCCGCCCAATACGAAAAAACCCCAGTACCAACGGTACTGGGGTTCTTCGTATTAGGTGCCTGG
>NZ_SMFU01000007.1:1669794-1674756 GCF_004339595.1 Marinobacterium mangrovicola | reverse complement strand
CGGCCGCACGGGTGCTCAATAGCGAAGCGTACCAGCCCGCGACATCGCCGAACACCTGCTGCCTAATGCCGCGCTAAGCGATTTGCGACACCCTCCGAAGGGCAGGGCGTGAAGCACTGTGTTTACTCAAGCGCGTTGTCGTGGACGTACTCCAGTACCTGTACGGCATCGTTAGCCATATTGGTGAACACATCGATACCGCCATCTTCGTTATTGAAGATAGAGGAGGTGTCGACCGTGCCGAAATCGTCTTGAAGAACCTCGTAAATATCGACGGTTATCGGCACATAGATGGTGTCGCCTTCGCTGTTTGTTTGCTCATCGAGCACGACTACAGTTACGCCGCTGTAGGTATCGCTGGCGCTATAGTCATCGATACTGCCATCGGTGACGTAGGTTTGCAGGGCGTTTAGCGTGTCCTCGCCGAGGAAACCGGTGATGCCAATCACTTCATCGATAGTCAGTTCGCCGGTTTTATCCGAAGCAGCCGACAGTGCTGAGGCGGCCAGCTCAAGCACAGCATCCTGGGGCACGACGAAGCTGTAAGTAGTGTCCTGGCCGTCGGAACTGGCGGTAGCGGTCAGTGTGACCACAGAGACGCCGTCATCATTCACGCTGACGGGGGCGGTGAGGAGTGCCTCATACAGCGCCAGGTTTTCGAGCGGCGAATCGATAGTGACGCCGTCGACGACCAGGCGACCGGAAGCATCAAGCGTCACATCCTCGCCGAGAGTCAGGCCATCGAGCTTGCTCAACGCTTCGGTGAGCGAATGCTCTATGACAGTGGTCGGTGAGCGGGCCACGTTAAGGCGGCCAAACTCGACCTCCTGCAGTGTTACTCCATCCGGAAGAATGGTGCCTTCCGGCAGCTCGCCGTCGATCAGCTCGACTTGCGAGCCATCCGACAGAATAGCCACGGTGACGCTTTCGTCATCATTGGGGTGATACAGGGTGCCGTCATCATTACGCAGCACGATAACGATGTCGCCGTAGTCATCACCCTTCATGCGATCCCCGCCGGAGTTACCGCCGCCGGGCTTGCCTTCATTGCCGGATTGTCCTGCCCAGCTTGGGCGGTCGCTATCCTCCTCCTCTTCGGCCAGCAGGTCGATAATGTCCTGACGTCCCTGGCGCAGCCCTTTCAAACTGCTGCCGGCATTGTGGCCGGACTCCATCTGGCCATGACTCTGGCCGCTTATCCCGTGGCCGCCGCCGGTTCCATGGTCGCCTTCTTCATGGGAAGCGGCGAAGCTTGAGGAGGCGCTGAGGGCGAGCGCCAGTGACAGGGTGCAGGCCGAAATGGCCGTGGCAAGACGTTTTTTAGCTATTGTTTTCATTGTCTTAGTCCTTATTTTGAGTCTCGGATCCTGGGCGACTGATCAAAAGTAATAAACCAGGCCGGTACGGAAGCGGGAGCGTGAGTTATCGAACGTCATACTGTCCGAATTGTTCTGTTCGGTAGTGAATTTGTAGTCGTCAAAGTTGGTCTCGCTGTAATCGATGCGCAGGGCGGTCTTTCTTCCCAGCGGTATCTCGGCGCCGACGCCGATACGGGTGCCCCAGACCTCATCGTCGCGGCTGACGTGAGCGTTGCTGTTTTCGCCTTTTATCCAGTCGGTGTTAAACCGGGCTCTCTCTCTACCGAGGCTGGCAAACATCAGGGTTCCGTGCTGGAGGCGGTAACCCAGACGCAGGTTGGCAGAGGTGGAGGAGTTCATTTCTACGCTGAAGTCGCGGCCAGTGGGTGCGCGATCATGTTCCCAGCCAGCGCGGAGCAGGTCGGCATCCACTTCCAGTGCCAGCTGCCAGGGAGAGTCAAAGCTCCAGGCGTAGCCGATAAACGGTGCGAGAGCGCCGTGGCCGATGTCGCCAAAATCGCCCCCAAACGCGGAGGGCGCTGTGCTGCTGCTTTCATTGTGAAGGCCAGTAGCCTGTGAGGTGAGGCTTGAACTGCCCAGTGTCAGCCCGGCGTAAACGCCGCTCTGCTGGCTGGTGTCCACGACTTTCAGAGCTGTCTCGTTCATGCGCCAGCCAAGGCCAAGGGTGAACGCTGTGGCGCGGGGATCATAATCAGCGTACTCCGGCTCGCCGGTATGGCCGCTATAGCTGACGCTGTAGTCACGGCTGTCTGTTACACCGTAATCGAGTCGCAGGAAGGTATGTGGGCCGGTGGGGATCTCGGTGCCAAGGCCATACCTCAGCCCCCAGCGGGAGTCGGAGTCATCGTAAGCCTCTTGCGGATACACATTTACCCGGTTGTAGGTATCGAAGCGGCTGTAGGTACCGCCGACCCTCGCATAGATCAGGTTGTTGCCCGGCAGTGTGTGGCCAACGCGCAGGTCGAGCCCGGCACGGTCTTTAGTGTCGAGGCTGAGCGTCTGGGCATCGTCTTTAGCTTTGCTGTGGGCCAGATCAGCGTTACTCAGCAGATAGCTGCCCTCGAGGCCCAGATACCAGGCATCGATATAGTAGCCGTAACCAAGGAACGCGCCGCCGGTGAGTCCGGAGCCAGCAAAGTCGGATTTGTCTGAGCCATGGTGACCGCGTTCGCCGGATACCCTGGCGCCGGCGGTTTCTGATCCGCCAAGAACACCGGCGTAAAGGCCGGAGCTGGAGAGGGTGTCTGTGGTAAAGAACACCGGAGTGGCGTAGGGGGCGACCTGGTTTGTGCCTTCGGTTCCCAGGCGCATGCCGAGAGTCAGTATCAGTGTCTGGCTGTCGTAATCGGCGAAGGACTGCACATTAGCTCCATTGACCGCTGCGCCCGAGTTGTCGCCTAGTCGGGTTAATGATGAATTATGCTGGTCCAGGGTGTAACTGGCGCCGAAATAGACCGTCTTGGTCAGGTAGTGCCTGTAGCCGAGGGATGCGGCCAGCAGTTTGTCTGTTCTATCCAGCTCCTGGTAGTCCTCGTGGGCGAGGTAGAGTCCGGCGCTTAGTTCATCCCGGGGAGTGATGCGTGTGGCTATCTGCCCACTTAATCCTGTCACCAGGTATCCGGATGCCCCCGCCAGAGTGGTTTCTTCCAGCGAGCGTGAAAGGCTGAGGTTGAGCCGGGTGGCAGGAGTGATCTGCCAGTTCAGTCTGCCGCCAAAGTCGACCTTGCTGATACTGTTAAAACGAGGGTCATCGTAGTTCTGGTATAGCTGGCCAATAAACCCCTCAGTTGAGAGCGTCGGCGTGATGCGGGCTGACAGACCGAGGTTGATGCGATAGCCCTCGGAGTCGCGGTCAAAACCGTAGTCATCGACAGAATCCCTGTAGTTGCGCTGGTCTGCACGAATCTGCGCGAAGGGATAAATAGCCTGGCGAGGCTGGAAGTTCAGCCGGAGCCCCAGTGTCGACTGCAGTCTGTCCCGGTCGCTGTTGTTGATGCGGAGGCCGCTAACCGTATTGTTGTCGTCGAATCGATAGGATTCGAGGGACCCTGCCAGGCGCCAACCAAGATCGCTGCCGGTGTGGCTGAGCAGGCCGTAAGCGTCGGTCACATCATATTCGGTTGGCGACGTTGCCGCGGCAGGAAGATCGGGGCTTGAGCGATCCTCATGCACGCGGTTGTGGCCCAATCCCAGGCTGCCACGGGTGTTCGGTGAAAATCTGCGCTGCAGTCCGGCGTTAAACCAGTAATCATCGTAGTTTTCGTCGTTGTAACTGTCGTAGCGGCCGCTTTCGAAACCGGCGTTGGCGTTCCATCTCAGCTCCTCGCTGCCGGTGGTCACACCGGTATTGGCGGAGAGACCGAGCAGTTGATCATCTCGGGTCTGATCGTGTTCAGCATAGAGGTTGTCTACCTGGCGGTAGAAAGTTTCCAGCTCGCCGCTCCAGATGGGTGTCTTGGAAGAGGGGGAGTCGGTGGTCGGCTCGGTGGGTTCGGCAGCAATGGATGGATTGGTTTCTGCCAGCCCCATCAAAAGCAGGGAGAGCAGGGGTAAGCGGGTGTGAAAGCCAAGCATCATTAATCGTCTTTAGTTCGGTTAATAGCGATGGCCGGTCCATGGCTCTACGGTTTCTGTATAGCCAATAAAGCACATGGTTGGTATGGGTTTTATATATTTATTTATTCTAAATTAACCGTTTGCTGATGATTTTTTATACTCATTTAATGCATCTATTTGTTTCGGTTAAGAATATTCTGCGTTCGATTCGAGGTTGCGAAACCTGATCCCTGTCAGGTTTGTGTGAAATCTATACAGCTAGTATCAGCTGCTTGTTGATCAACGTTTACACAGCTTCAGGCTTTGAGCGGTGTATAAAAAAATATTTGCGATAACCGTTTGACAATACAGGGAAAGCCATTAAAATTCGCACTCCGTTCTGAGGGGTAACCCACAGCAACGAAGCGGCACTGCCGCAGAGACTCTAAGTCTCAGATAGTGGAGTGGTAGTTCAGTTGGTTAGAATACCTGCCTGTCACGCAGGGGGTCGCGGGTTCGAGTCCCGTCCATTCCGCCACTTTGAAAGTTGAAAGGTTAGAATACCTGCCTGTCAGCTCTCAATGGGATCCAGGGTCGCAAGCCCAGAGGATTCAGCCACTTCTTCCCGAAAGCCTTGGGAAGTCGTAGAGGTTGTAAAGGTCACGTTTTGGGCGAATAGCTCAGTTGGGAGAGCATCTGCCTTACAAGCAGAGGGTCGGGGGTTCGAACCCCTCTTCGCCCACCAAGACGCGGAGTGGTAGTTCAGTTGGTTAGAATACCTGCCTGTCACGCAGGGGGTCGCGGGTTCGAGTCCCGTCCATTCCGCCAATTTGGAAGTTGAAAGGTTAGAATACCTGCCTGTCAGCTCTCAATGGGATCCAGGGTCGCAAGCCCAGAGGATTCAGCCACTTCTTCCCGAAATCCTTGGGAAGTCGTAGAAGTTGTAAAGGTCACGTTTTGGGCGAATAGCTCAGTTGGGAGAGCATCTGCCTTACAAGCAGAGGGTCGGGGGTTCGAACCCCTCTTCGCCCACCAAGACACGGAGTGG
>NZ_SMFU01000007.1:0-1669694 GCF_004339595.1 Marinobacterium mangrovicola | reverse complement strand
AAAACAAGCCAGCGTTTTGGGCGAATAGCTCAGTTGGGAGAGCATCTGCCTTACAAGCAGAGGGTCGGGGGTTCGAACCCCTCTTCGCCCACCAAAACGCGGAGCGGTAGTTCAGTTGGTTAGAATACCTGCCTGTCACGCAGGGGGTCGCGGGTTCGAGTCCCGTCCGTTCCGCCACTTCAAAAGTTGAAAGGTTAGAAAGCCTGCCTGTCAGCTCATATGGAATGCCCGGGTCGCGCTCTTTATAAGTGCAGCCGCCCATTTAAGCACTTTTTCGATTAATACCTTCCTGTTTTTTCTCTGAAGCATCTCGCTTCGACGCTTTTACTCATCTTTTGTCGCCGTAGTCTCAGGGTTCGGGTTTTACTTCGCGCGTACGATCTTTGCCGCAGCTCTCTGGTGGACTTCGGAGTTATTGTGATTTCGTACGCTGGCGTTGGGTTTATCTATTGATCTGATCAGCGCGCTTTGTATCGGCTAGGGTCCGCCGGGACCTGTGTTGTTTTCGTCTCGGCGGAGTCTTGGAGGGGCGAAGGCTCAGCGCCAGGCGGGGTTGCTGATTACGGAGTAGCGACCGCAACCCAGGAACATGATTGCCAGGGCGGCGAAAAAGAACACCATCATATGTTCAATGCCCCAGGCGCCCACCGCAGTGACGGTGAAGGTCTTGGTGACGCCGGTCAGCAACCAGGCGAATACCATGGTGCCAAGCATGAATAGCGCAGAGATGCGGGTGAGGATGCCAAGTATGAGTAGTATTGGTGCTACAACCTCGCCCATATAGACGCCATAAGAGATCCAGGTGGGCAGGCCGTTGGCTGAGAGGATGCCAGCGATCCCACTGAGCCCGTGTGTGATCTTGTGCCAGCCGTGCATCAGCATCATTGCGGCAAAAGATGCTCTGAGGATGAATTTTCCGAGATCGGGGCAGTCGAGCAGGCGATTCACGGTGGATAGCATAAAAAAGTCCTTTTATATAAGGGGGTAAGCTATGACATTATCTTTTTTGCATGACCGGATCTATCACTGCGCGTTGAGTTCGGTCAGTTCTTTGTTCTGTGTGCTGAAGGTGGCTTGTAGCCAGGTATGACGAAGGTATCGGCGGGTTGTCGAAGTAGTTATATGGATGCCGGGGCGTTGCCCGTTACCGAGCTGGATTCCTCGTTCTATCGTCTACTGGGTGTTCGTGCAGCGGTGCTGCGTCTGGATGAAACTCATCCGCAGATCAGTGGTAACAAGTGGTTCAAGCTGTTGCCATTGATCCGCAGGTTGGAAGCGGGGGAGAGGCCGAAGTTGCTCAGCTTCGGTGGGGTATGGTCCAACCATCTGCACGCACTGGCATTCGTAGGTCAGCGTTTTGGTGTTGAAACGATGGCGTTTGTGCGCGGCCATCCCGGGCAGGTTGAAACAGCGATGCTGCAGGATGCGCGGCGCTGGGGTATGAAGATTCGTTATCTGGACCGGGAGACCTACGCCCGCCGCAATGAAGCCGGGTTTGTTGAAAGTTTGAGGTGTGACCACCCCGGTTGGGAATACCTGCCTGAAGGTGGAAGTAACGCGGATGCGGTAGCGGGTTGCTCCGAGATCTGGTCGTTATTGAGTACCAGTGACTGGAGTCAGCCAGATCTTCTGGCCTGTGCTTTGGGTACCGGTGGTACCTTGGCGGGGCTGATCGCAGGCAAGCCTGCGGACACGCGGATTCTCGGCGTGCCAGTGCTTGAGCTGGGAGCGCAGGCCGAAAGTTCGGTGCGCAGGTTGCTGGGAGAGGCAGGCCGTGATGATCCGGGAGGCTGGGAGCTGGACCTTGGTGGTGCCTGTGGTGGTTATGCGCGCCTGCCATCTTCTCTGGCTCACTTTATCTGTACCTTTGAGCAGCGCTACTCTGTACCTCTGGATCCGGTCTATACCGCAAAGCTGTTTCAGGCCGTGAATCGACGGATAATCAGCGGAAAACTGGCGCCGGGCAGTCGTGTTCTTTTCGTACACACCGGCGGTTTGCAGGGGCGGCGCGGTATGCAGGCGCGAATAGATCGTGCTTTGTCTGCCTTTCAGGGGCCTCAGCCCTTATAATGATTTTTGTCCCCACAACCGGATCGCAACACTAAGGGCAGTGCAAATGGAGAGTTTTCGTAATATCGGTCTGATCGGTCGCCTTGGCAGTAAAAAGGTGATCGATACGCTTAAAGCGTTGATCCGGTATCTGGAAGATCAGGGGGTGAACATCATCCTCGATCAGAAAATCGCCGAGGTGATGCCGGGTCATGGCCGGCAGGTCGCCAAGCAGTCCCGTATGGGGGATAGCTGTGATCTGGTGATTGTGGTCGGTGGTGATGGCAGTCTGCTGGGCGCAGCCCGCTCTCTGGCGCAGAGTCATGTACCTGTGCTGGGTGTGAACCGTGGCAACCTGGGTTTCCTGACCGATATTACCCCGGCAGAGATCGAAGAAAAGGTTGGCGAGGTGCTTGCCGGCCGCTATGCGGTGGATACGCGCTTTCTGCTGGATGTGACGGTCAAACGCGAAGGTGAGCCCATTGCGGAGTCCACGGCGCTGAATGACTGCGTCCTGCACCCGGGGAAAGCCACCCGGATGATCGAGTTTGAGCTCTATATCGAAGGCCAGTTCGTATACACCCAGAGATCGGATGGCCTGATCGTGTCCACGCCGACCGGCTCCACCGCCTATGCATTGTCAGGCGGCGGGCCGATCATGCATCCGCGGCTTGATGCGCTGGTGCTGGTGCCGATGTTCCCGCATACCCTGTCCAGCCGTCCCATTGTCGTGGATGGTGGCAGTGAGCTGAAACTGGTGATCAGCGACCGCAATGAAACCTACCCTTCGATCTCCTGCGATGGTCAGATGAATATCGCGTTGGCGCCGGGAGATACGGTAACCATCCACAAAAAACCGCACAAACTGAAGCTGCTGCACCCGCTGGATTATGACTTTTACCGCACCTGTCGGGAGAAGTTGGGCTGGGGCACCAAGCTGGGCGAATAGGTGACTTGTGACAGAGGACTTTCAGGGCGTTGACCTGATCGGAGATGTCCACGGCTGTGCTATCAGTCTCTGCCTGCTGCTGGACCGCATGGGGTATCGCCGTATCGACGGTGTTTACCAGCATCCGACGCGCAAGGCGTTTTTCATCGGGGATATCGTTGACCGTGGGCCGCATATCCGTGAGGCGCTGCATATCGTGCGCGCTATGGTGGATGCAGGTCAGGCCGGGATTATCATGGGAAACCATGAGTACAACCTGCTCTGTTACCTGACGCCGTCCCCGGACGGAGATGGTTTTCTCCGCGAACATAATCCGCGTCACCAGCGTATTCTGCAGCAGACTCTTGATCAGTTCGCTGACCATCCGGAAGAGCTGCAGGAGTATCTGCAGTGGTTTATGCAGATGCCGCTCTTTGTCGAAACGGGTCGGTTTCGTGCCGTTCATGCCTGCTGGTCGCAATCGCTGATCGATCGCTTTCGTGCAGAGCATCCAGACGGGCGTATCGATCAGGAGTTTCTGCTGCGCTCGTCGGTCTCCGGCAGTTTTGAGTGGGATGTGATGGATAGGCTGTTGCGAGGCACCCATCTGCGCCTGCCCAATGATGAAGTGATCGTCAGTCGCGACGGCTTCAAGCGCAAATTCTTCCGTACAAAATTCTGGGCTGAAAACCCCCAGCGTCTCGGTGACGTGGTGTTTCAGCCCGATCCTCTGCCAGAGCATGTGGCACGGCGTGAGATTCAGCCGTCTCAGCGGGAGGATCTGCTCTATTACGGCCCCGAAGAAAAGTTGCTGTTCATGGGGCACTACTGGTGTGAAGGTGCGCCGGAGCCGATCACCGATAACATCGTCTGTCTTGACTACAGCGCCGTGAAATACGGCAAGCTGGTGGCGTATCGGCTGGATGATGAAACCCGCTTCCGGCGCGATAAGTTTGTCTGGGTGGATGTGGCCAGAGAGGTGGGTCGCATGGATGCGGAGTTGGGTGGATGATCCCTGTATTCAGTGCTCCTCTGAGCGAAGATCTGGCGCCCTTTACCGCGCTGCTTTGGGAATATGAAATACCGCACAGAGTGATCGAGGAGGATGATAAGCAGGTTTTGCTGGTCTCTGCTTCCATCGATCCGGGTAAGGTGCGTTCACTTTATCAGTATTGGAAAGACGGTGGTGATCTGCACGCCGTTGAAATCCGACGACCGGTGAAAAGACAGCGCCGTTTCGGTGTTCAGGCCGTTAACCCCTCACGTGTACCGGTTACCCTCGCGCTTATTGGCCTCAGCGTTCTGGCAACGCTACTGATCAGCTTTGGCGCCAATGACAGCTGGATGGCGCGCCTGACCTTTACCAACTACCTGGTAGATGGTCATAGCCTGCGCTACGACTCGATTCTCGGCATGCTGTCATCGGGGCAGTGGTGGCGTCTGGTTACCCCGATATTTCTCCATTTCAGCGTTCTGCATATCCTCTTTAATCTGCTGTGGGTCTGGGTGGTTGGCCAGCGGGTCGAGCTGCTCCAGGGCGGCAAGGCGTTGGTAGCGCTGACGCTGGTGAGTGGTGTGGCCTCTAATCTGGCGCAGTATCTGATCTCCGGGCCGATGTTTGGCGGTATGTCCGGTGTCGTGTTTGGCCTTTTGGCTTACACCTGGATCTGGGACCGTTTTGAGACCCAATCCCGATTCGGATTTCCGCCGGCGTTAATGGCCTTGATGGTGCTCTGGCTGGCACTGGGTTACACCGGTGTGCTTGAAGGTGCGGGCATGGGCGCCATTGCCAATACCGCGCATCTGGTCGGCCTGCTCGCAGGCCTGGCCTGGTATCCAATCGGACGCCTGTTCGGGCCGCGTTGAACAGCGCTGTGTTAGTATGAGTAAGAGTAAAAACAGCGGGAGTTTTACCGATGAATTTTGAAAAAATGATCCAGGCGATGACACCGGAGGTGTATCAGTCACTCAAGCGTGCGGTAGAACTGGGCAAATGGCCCAATGGCGAACGCCTGAGTCAGGAGCAGCGCGAAACCAGCCTGCGCGCCGTTATCGCCTATGAGCATGCGCGGAATATGCCGGACGCTGAACGCGTCGGCTTTATCGACCGCAGCAAAGCCGACGGCAGTCAGCATGGCAAGGACCCGCTGAGCCCCGACACAATCAAAATACTGACTGAGCACTAAGCTGGATGGAGTTACTGGGTAAGGGCGCGCTGCGCAAGATGGAAGTCGCACTGGAGTCGCCGGTGCAGTACAGACTAAGACTGGATGACGCTGAGCAGACCATCGATATGAATGGGTTGCTCGGTGAGCCGATCACGCTCAGGTACGAGGGTGCGATCAACTGTCTCCACTGTGGTCGCAAGACCAAAAAAAGCTTCAACCAGGGGTTCTGCTATCCCTGTTTTACCCGCCTGCCGCAGTGCGACAGCTGTATCGTTAAGCCGGAAAAGTGTCATTTTCATGAGGGCACCTGTCGCGATCCCGCCTGGGGAGAGCGCAACTGTTTCGCGCCGCATATCGTCTATCTGGCAAACTCTTCAGGTCTGAAGGTGGGTATCACCCGTCGCCAGCAGATTCCTACCCGCTGGATCGATCAGGGGGCGGTGATGGCGCTGCCGATTCTGGAGGTGGACAACCGTCTCCATTCCGGTTTGCTGGAACAGATTTTTGCCGCTCACGTAAACGATAAGACCAACTGGCGTGCCATGCTCAAGGGCGAGGTACCAGAGCTGGATCTGAAAGCCGAGCGTGATCGTCTGCTGGAGCTCTGTGCTGAGCCGATAGCGGCGCTACGGCAGGAACACGGTGCGGATGCGATTCGCGAGCTGCCGGAACAGGCTCAGGTCGATATCGAGTTTCCGGTATTGCAACATCCGACCAAGGTGAGCACATTTAATTTCGACAAACAGCCAGAGGTGTCGGGCACACTGCTCGGGATCAAGGGGCAATATCTGATACTGGATACCGGCGTGATCAATATCCGCAAGTTCGGTGCCTATCAGGTCAGCATTTTCGCGTGAACTCAGGAGTGACAATGTCTCAGCAGGGGTCTCAACAGTCTCAACAGCAACCAGAGCCGATTTACCTGAAGGATTATAAGGCTCCGGCATACCTGATCGATCACACCGACCTGCGTTTCGAGCTTTATGAAGAGGAAACGATGGTCCGCGCCACCCTCAGGGTGCGGCGCAATCCGGCGCGCTCCGGCAAGTCACCGCTGGAGCTGCATGGCCATGAATCACTGGAACTCTGCCGTCTTTCGATCGACGGCGAGGTTTTGTCAGAGCGGGATTTCAGCCGCGACGACGAGCTGCTGCGCATCGCCGATGTGCCGGATGAGTTCGTGCTGGAGTGTCTGACCCGCATTCATCCGCAGCTAAACACCGCGCTGGAAGGGCTTTATAAATCCGATGGCATGTTCTGCACCCAGTGCGAGGCGGAAGGTTTCCGTCGCATCACCTTCTATCCGGACCGTCCCGACGTGATGTCGGTGTTCCGCACTACGGTGGAAGCGGATCGCAAGCTCTACCCGGTGCTGCTCTCTAACGGTAACCCGGTAGAAAGCGGCTCGGCCGATGATGGCCGCCACTTTGTCACCTGGGATGATCCCTTCCCCAAACCCGCTTATCTGTTTGCGCTGGTTGCCGGTGATCTGGCGGTGCTTGAAGATAGCTACATCACCTCATCTGGCCGCAAGGTTAAGCTGCAGATCTACGGCGAGAACAAGGATCTGGACAAGCTTGATCACGCCATGCTGTCGCTGAAAAATGCCATGCGGTGGGATGAAGAGGTGTATGGCCGTGAATACGATCTGGATATCTACATGATTGTCGCGGTGGACTTCTTCAACATGGGCGCCATGGAGAACAAGGGTCTCAACATCTTCAACACCAGTTGCGTGCTGGCGAGCCCGCGTACCACCACCGATGCCGCGTTCCAGCGTGTCGAAGGGGTGGTTGCCCACGAATATTTCCATAATTGGTCCGGCAACCGCGTCACCTGCCGTGACTGGTTCCAGCTCAGTCTCAAGGAGGGCTTTACCGTCTTCCGCGATTCCGAGTTTTCCGCCGATATGAATTCGCGCACCGTGAAGCGTATTGAAGACGTCTCCATGCTGCGTACCGCCCAGTTCGCTGAAGACGCCGGTCCCATGGCGCATCCGGTGCGTCCTGAATCCTTTATCGAAATCTCAAACTTTTACACCCTGACCATTTATGAAAAGGGCGCGGAAGTGGTGCGCATGCTGCACACCCTGCTGGGCGCGGAAACCTTCCGCAAGGGCTCCGACCTTTACTTTGAGCGTCATGATGGTCAGGCGGTGACCACCGATGATTTTGTCCAGGCGATGGCTGATGCCTCCGGTCGCGATTTTACCCAGTTCAAACGCTGGTACAGCCAGGCGGGTACGCCTCGAGTGGAGGTCAGCGATAGCTGGGATGCAGATAAGGGTGCCTACAGTCTGACTCTGCGTCAGAGCTGCCCGGCAACGCCTGGACAGGCTGAAAAGCTGCCGTTCCATATGCCGGTGGCATACGGTCTGGTGGCGCAGAATGGGGTTGAGCTGGAAGCCGGCGTGCTGGAGCTGACCGACAGCGAGCAGACTTTCACCTTTGACGATCTGCCGGAGAAACCGGTGCCGTCACTGCTGCGTGGTTTCTCCGCGCCGGTGAAACTGAGCTATCCGTACAGCGACGAGCAACTGCTGCTCCTGCTTAAACACGACGGCGATGGTTTTAATCGCTGGGATGCCGGTCAGCGTATCGCCGTGAATCTGATGCAGCAGCTGATCGAAGATCATCTGGCCGGAAAGGTCCTGAGTCTGCCGGATGCCATGGTCGACAGCTGGCGTGCCGTGCTTAGTGATGAATCCCTGGATCCGGCCATGGTTGCCCACCTGCTGCGTCTGCCGAGTGAGGCTTATCTGGCAGAGCTTGCGGAGGTGATCCAGGTTGAAGCGATCCACGCCGTGCGTGAGTTCCTGCGCAAGGCGCTGGCTGCGGCGCTGCAGCCCGAGTGGCTTGAGGCTTACAAGCGCTGCACATCGGATGAGCCCTATAGCCCGGATTCTGATTCCTGCGCCCGTCGTGCGCTGAAGAATCTTGCGCTCGGCTATCTGTTGGCTACGGATGAGGATGCCTTACTCGCGCTGGCGGAAGAGCAGTTTGTCGATGCCGATAACATGACCGATCAGCAGGCAGCGCTGAGTCTGGTGGTTCACTCAGGCTTCCGTGAAGCCGGGCAGCGTCTGCTTGACGATTTCCACACCCGCTGGCACCACGAGGCGCTGGTAATGAACCAGTGGTTCGCGATTCAGGCCAGCGATCCCTGGCCGGGGGCGCTGGAACGGGTGAAGACGCTGCAGGAGCATCCGCTGTTCGATGCCAAGAACCCGAACAAGCTGCGTTCATTGGTGGCGGCTTTTTGTGCGCAGAACCCGGTCAACTTCCATGCGCAGGATGGCAGCGGCTACCGTTATCTGGCGGATTGGATCATTACACTCAATAAGCAGAACCCGCAGATCGCTGCGCGCCTGCTGACGCCGCTGACCCGCTGGAAGCGCTATCCGCAGGCTGCACAGCAGCTGATGACCGCGGAGCTGAAACGCGTTCTGGCAGAACCGGAGCTGTCGAAAGACGTATACGAAGTAGTCAGCAAAAGCCTGGCCTGAGCCTCGCTTTTGGATAAAGGTCGCGGGGGAGGTTGACGCTACCCCTCGCGATAGCTTTGAATCTATGGAATAAAACACAACCGGGATAATAGAGAATGGATAGAACCCTTGGCGTATCCGACAAGTTCGAACTTCAGCAGAACTATCGTCGCTTTTTGAAATACCAGGAGCAGTTCACCCTCGCCAACGATGCTCTGAAAGATGCTCGGGCAAGCCGGGTATGGATCGCAGGCCTGATCATGTTGCTGTTTGCGCTGGCCTCTGATTTCTTCCTGGGCGCGTCCGCTGCGCTGTTCGGCCTGTATTTCTACCGCATAGCACTGGCCTGGTACCAGAGCTCTCAGGCAGAAGAGGGGCGTGAGCAGATGGAGCGCTGGTTTGCCGGTAAGGGGCTGAAGTTTCAGGGACGGATTCTCTACTTCCGTGAAGACGATATGCTCGAGAATCCGATCGACCCGTTTGACGACGCTATTTACCAGTGAGCTGGCAGCCTGAGCCGTGAAGCGTGAGTATCGACGCCTGAGCCGGCGCACCCAGCAGCTGCTGGCCGCTCCGGAAGGCGTCAATATCGACTTTAAACGCGAGGTTCAGGCAGTGCGCAGTGCCGACCTTGTGGCTTTCGCTAACTCGCCCCAAGGCGGCACCTTACTGATCGGAATCGATGAATACACCAGTCCCGACGGCGTTCAACGGGGCAGGGTGGTCGGTTGCGATGTGGATGACCGGGCGCGTCTGCTCTTGGTGAATAAAGCCACCGAATGCATTCCCAATATCGATCTTCGGATCTATACGGAAAACCTCTCCCAGGCGCGGCCGATACTGCGCATCGAAATTCCCAGTGGTCATCTGAAGCCCTATTGTACCCACGGCGGTGAATACCGTATCCGCACCGATGGCCGTAATCGCGCTCTGCTGCCGGAAGAACTGCTGGCGATCTACATGGATCGCGAGGGCGAGCAGTTCCTGTCGCGTTTCCGTGATGCGGTATTTCAGCTTGAACACCAGGTGGAAAACGTCAACTACTCACTCAGCAGTGGCATGTTGTCCGTCAGTCAGCACCTGGAGGATCTCGATGATCAGTTGCGTCACACGCTGCATCGGATCGAGCAGCTCACCGACAGCAATAAGAAGCGCTCACGCAACTTGTTGCAGGCGCTGCGGGAAAGCCAGCGCAGTATTGTTCAGCTTGAGCAGGTGGTGGTGCCAAAAAGTGGCGCGGTCAGCAGTAGTTTGCTGGAGGATATAGAACACAAGCTCGGTATGTTGCTGGACCTGGTCGACAGCGATGCCGAAATTGCCGATAACCAGGAGGAATCCCGTGACTGATCTATTGGAGCGTCGTTTCTGGGTGTTTGACCTGGACGGGACGCTGACCCGACCGGTACATGATTTTGCTCATATTCGCCGGGAGTTGGGTCTAGAGCCGGATGCGGATATTCTTTCGACGCTGGGTGCCTTGCCTTCACCGGAGAAAGAGCGCGAGTTTGAACGTCTGGATGAACTGGAGCTCTTCTATGCTGCGAAGACCGAGCCGGCGACCAGTGTTGTTGAGTTGCTCATGCGGCTGTCTGACCGTGGATGTCGGCTGGGTATCCTGACCCGTAACTCCCAGCCGGTGGCGATCCGCTCCCTGCGTGCCATCAATGCGCTGGAGTTTTTCAACCCGGAGGATGTGTTGGGCCGGGATGAGGCGCGACCGAAGCCTGATCCAGAGGGGATTCAAACACTGCTCGATCGCTGGCAGGCGACCCCTGATCAGGCGGTGATGGTCGGCGATTTTCGCTATGACCTGGAAGCGGGCCGCACTTGCGGCACCGCTACTGTGCATGTCGATCACGGTGTGCATCCCGGCTGGCCAGAGCTTACCGACCTGCGTGTAACCTGTCTGTCGCAGCTGGTTGAAAAACTGTAAATCTAGGGGAAGCCGTTTAGTTGATTTAAGCCAGTGGCATGTTCTGAGAGTTGTCTATAGTGGTAGGTGAGGATCGCTGGTAGAGCTTCGCCTTAACAGGATGGTGCGGAAATCTCCCAGCCGTCTTCTCACTACTCACTCGGAGGGTTCACTATGGCTATCATTGCGGAACTGCATCAGGAACACGTCAATCTGAAGCGTCTGCTCGACATGCTTGAGCGCAAGATAGAGAAGTTTCGAGAAGGATCTCACCCTAATTTTCAGTTGATGTCGGACGTGGTTAGCTATGTGGGTGGCTATGCGGATATTCATCACCATCCCCGCGAAGACCGGATGTTTGAATACTTTCGCGGTCGCGATGCCGAACTGGACAAGCATATGACGGATTGCGAAGCGGAGCATGCCGAGCTCAAGCACCTCTCATCCCAGCTCAAGGATTCCATCGAAGGTGTGTTGCACGATGCAACAGTGGTTCCCCTGGATCAGATGATCGACCACCTTGAACAGTTCGTGAAACGGGAGAATGAGCACCTGAACACGGAGGAAACCCAGATATTTCCTGCTCTGGAAAAGCTGGGTTCCGAGGCTGACTGGAACAAGCTGGATGCCTCTCTGCCTTCCCCCACCGATCCGCTGTTTGGTCTCAAGCAGTCGGAAGAGTACCGCGACCTTTATGAGGCGCTCTATAACGACAGGGATGAGGACTGATCACACCCTGTCGCTTAGCATCCCGGTTTCCTTTCTCAGGCTTTGCTGCGTTCGTCGAGATAGCGCTCCACGGTATCGACGATCGCCTGGGTCTGAGGGTCGATCTCCACATTAACGCGTTCACCTTCGGTTATTGCTCCGAAGGTGGTCATGCGTAGAGTCTCCGGTATCAGGTAGACGCAGAATCGGTCCGGCTCCACACGTGCCAGTGTCAGGCTGCATCCGTTGAGTCCCACAAAGCCTTTGGCCAACAGGTAGGGGGCAAGTTCTGCCGGGCGTTCAAACCAGATGATGCAGTTGTCTTCGCTCAACTCGATCGACAGCACTTCAAGGGTCGCGAATACGTGGCCGGACATGGTGTGGCCGCCGATTTCATCGCCGACCCGCGCGGCGCGCTCAAAGTTGACCTCGTCACCGACCGACAGCCTGCCCAGGTTGGTGGTGTCTAGCGTTGCGGCGATCAGGTCAAAGTTAATCTTTGTGCCCTCGAAGTCGGTCACTGTCAGGCAGGTTCCGTTAACGGCAATGCTGGCACCGGACTGCAACTGGTCACAGCGCTCCGCCGGCAACGACAGTGTCAGCCGCATGAAATCATCCTTTCTTTGCAGATCAATAACCTGCGCCTTGCCCTGAACGATGCCGGTGAACATGCTGTGCTAATCTCCTAGTTAGCAGGGGTTGAAAAGCGTCTTCGGAGCGAATTGGCAATGCAGATGGCTTTTCAACGTCCTGTACGGTGAACCAAGGGTATACGGTCGAACGTAGCAATATACCGGAAACCCACAGGGGAGAATAATCATGCGAGTCCTGATCACCGGCGGTACCGGATTTATTGGGCGTCGTCTTGTGGCGGCACTGCTGGCACGGGGTGACGATGTGGTGGTACTCAGCAGGCGGCCGGAATCCGCTGAACTGGATGCCAGGGTGGGTCTTTATGCCGAGCTGGATCAGATCTCCGGCCCGGTGGATGCGGTGGTTAATCTGGCCGGCGCGCCTATCGCTGACAAGCGCTGGAGCGATAAGCGCAAGGCGCTTCTGCGCGAGAGTCGCCTTAACACCACAGAGCAGTTAGTGCGCTGGATGGCTGGCCTCGAGGCTCGGCCCAAGGTTTTGGTGAGCGGGTCTGCGATAGGTTTTTACGGCAGCCAGGGCGATCTGGAGCTGGATGAGGAGGCCGCTCCGAAGGTCGACTTTGCCCATCAGCTCTGCGCCGATTGGGAGGCGGAAGCGCTCAAGGCAAAAGAGCAGGGTGTGCGGGTCTGTTTAATCCGCACCGGTGTGGTGTTAGGCAAGGGCGGTGCGCTGAGCAAAATGCTGCCACCTTTTCGTTTTGGTCTCGGCGGCCCCATAGGCAGTGGTCGGCAGTGGATGTCCTGGATTCATATCGATGATGAGGTGGCCGCCATTCTGCACCTGGTTGATCACGAAACCCTGGAAGGTCCGTTCAACCTGACCGCACCCAGGCCCGAGACTAACGAAAGCTTCAGCAAAACCCTGGCCTCGGTGCTGGGGCGGCCCTGTATTTTCAGGGTGCCGACGCCGGTGATGCAGCTGATGATGGGTGAGGCGGCGGATCTGGTGGTGAAGGGGCAGCGCGTCGTGCCGACCAAGTTGATGCAGAGTGGCTACAGCTTTCGCTACACCGACCTGAAGCCAGCGCTTACTCAGGTTTTGAAGGCTTAGCGGGAGGCTCGCTTTTGGGAGCTCGCTCCCTTGCCTCCAGCGCCTCCAGACGTTCCAGAGTGGTAACGGCGCGGGCCAGGTGATGTTCGATACGGTCCAGTCGGGCCTCAAGCTGGTTGATCCGCTTGATGTTCTGATCCTCCTTCTCGACCATCTCCTGCTCGTCGCGCTCGATGAAAAACACCGAGAAACTGGCGGTCAGCATGGAAAAAAGACCCAGGCCCAGCAAGATCAGCACCATGCCGAACAAGCGCCCCTCGGTGGTAGAGGGTACAAGGTCGCCATAGCCCACAGTGGTCATGGTGACCCAGGCCCACCAGATACCATCCAGTGGACCATTGAACGCCGGGTCGATACCGGATATCAGGAAGCCGGACAGCACCAGAAACAGGAAAGCGATACCCATGGTTTTGCCAAGCTGGTGGCGTGCCAGTATCAGCCGCAGATCCTGGGATATTTTCAGCAGGATGCTGACCATGATAAGCAGTCTCAGACCCCTGAGCATGCCTGTATAGAAAAAGTCTGCTCCCATCAGTACCGGAATGCCGGTCACAATGATCACCAGGTTAAGCCAGTTTCGGCGCAGGTGTCTTCGCCGGTCGTCGACCAGAGACAGCATAATGGCCATCTCGGTGGTGAAGCAGGCCCAGGTAAACCAGTCAGTCAGCAGGGTCAGCTGGGGTGACCCCATGCCCTTGGCTTTCAGATACCAGTCCAGAATGATCCAGAACACCAGGGCCAGCATGGGCCATTCCAGGCGTTTGCCCCAGCGCTGAGCGCGGGCGTTTTCCACCTTGTCGACGCCACCAAGTCCTATCGTATGCATCAATCGGTTGTGTTGGCGATAGCGGTCGTTCATGGCACAAGAATCCAATTCTGGGTGTCAGGAGGCCTGCAGGAATGATGCGTCGCTGGCTTGAGCAGGTGCTTCCTGGTGGTGTTGGCGCCGCCGACGCAGGGCATCGATCGCCTGCATCAGCAGGTCGCCCTGCCAGAAGCTGGCGTCGTCATGCAGCTGCTGTTCCAGGTCCAGGATCAGGTAATCGAGGGTCTGGTTGCGTGCAGCATCACCGATATCTTCCAGGCTGTCGATATGGCGCTCGGGCCAGAAGTTCTGCGCCCATTCGGTCAGCCGCGCCTTGGCCAGTGAGGCGTTGTTCTGCTGGCAGGCGATCGCCAGCGCCTGAAAGGTATTGCGCTCAGCCCGGTCGTTGGCCAGCAGCAGCTTGCGCTGGCGGCGGATCTCTTCCTCTTTCTCCTCGGCGCTGTTGTCGGCCTGGTGTTTCTTCAGCTTTGACCAGGTGTAAAGCCAGCCCAGTGAACTGATGATGCTGAGCAGGGTTAACAGCCCGATCAGGAGGTAAAGACGAGGGCCGCTCAATGGATTTGCGTTGAGCGATCCCAGACCTGCAGCGGCAGAGTCGACCAGTGGTGGCGCTTCAACATGAAAGCGGCGGGCGGGAAGGGCGGCATGCCTGGCCCGGTCCAGGCCCACATCCCACCAGTGAAGATCGATGGGCGGGAGACTGAAATCACCGCTGCCCAGGGGCTCAATGCTGACGGTTTCCTTGCGGGTGCTCACCAGGCCAAACTGCGAGGCGGACTCGGTCAGGCTTACATTCTGAATTTCGATGTAGGAGTCGTCACTGTCAGTAGAGACCAGTTGTGGCAGGCTTCCGGCCGGCATGCCGGTCACCGTTAGTGTTAATTCCCGGGTAAAGCGTCCGCCGGGTCGAAGGTTTTGCGGTGGGCTCCAGCTCTCTTCAAGGCTGAGATTCTGCGCTGGCAGCCAGGTGCCCTGAGTGCTGCGGTGGGCGGGTTCCAGTACTTCTACCTCCAGCGTTTCCCCCTGCAGCTCCATCAGATCTCGCTCTGCGGTGCGCGGCAGCTGCAGCCGCGGCCCATCGATAATCAGAGGACCGGTTTCCGATGGAAAGATCGCATACTGCTGTTCGGTGATCTGGTAGCTGGAGCCGCGAAATTCACCGCTGTAATGCTGACGTTCGCCCAGTTCATGGACCTCGCTGTTGCCGGCTGACGGTGCGATAAGGCGAGCATTCTGCGGCAGCGGGTCGCGGTGGTAGATCCGGGCGGTGTAGAGCAGCTGACCGTTAAGATAGACATCACGGCTGTCCAGGCTACTGTCAAAAAAGGTAGAGGCGCCAGGCTGTCCGGCCATGGCGGGGCTGACTTCAGCCACCCTGATCGCGATCGGTTGGGTCTGCTGGTTGGCTAATAAAAGTCTGGGGATCTCCAGTGTGCCGGTGCTGCGCGGGCGCAGGGTGATCTGCCAGCGCGTACTGACTTCTCGCCCTGAACTGCTGTGGCTGGCGATTAGCGTGCGTTTACTGCCTAAAATTCGGAAATCACGATGCAGCGGAGAGAAGTCCGGGCGGTTATCAACCTGGTCGTCGACCTCAAGTGTCAGTGTCAGGTTGTCCAGCGCTGTGATGTCGGTCCGGTCCAGCGTCGCTTCGGCCTCCGCAAATGCGGTTGTCGCGGTTCCCAGCAGTAACAGCGCAGCTAGCAATCGATGCATTAACTAATCCGGACAGGTTTGGACTCATCACCTCTAATTCATTATCAGTTAAGGTAAAATGCATAGCAACTGTATGAAAGAGCAGACGCCGTATTAGTGCCTGTTGATGAGCCAAAAACAGCAATGAATGAACTGATTGTTGATCTGAATATAAGTGACAAAGAGTTTGAACGGATGTATCGCGGAGAGGTGCGCGATGTCGTTGCCCGGGCCCGAGATGGTCGCAGGGTGCGTTTCCCCGCCGCTTCGCTCACCCGTTTTGTGACCCGTGAGGGGATTCGCGGCAGCTTCCGTATCCGTTATTCGCCGGAGGGTCGTCTGCAGGATATTTCCCGTCTCTGATCTATACCGCTTAGCAAGCGACATTCTCCCGGCTGCTCTGTGGATGAAGGAGTGACGGTTGAGGTGTCAAGTCGGCGGTAGACCGTTATAATGCCCAATCATTTTTTTGTGCCTGATGAGGAACCATGCTCTACGACCTGGCTCGCGCACTGATGTTTAAACTGGACGCCGAAAAGGCTCATGATCTGGCTCTTGGCAGCTTGTCGCTGTGCTCGTCACTGGGGCTTGATCGTATGCTCCGGTCAGCGGATCACTCCAATCCCGTAGAAGTCATGGGCATCAGGTTTCCTAATCCGGTAGGCCTGGCCGCAGGGCTCGACAAAAACGGCTCCGCTGTTGATGGTCTGGCAGCACTCGGTTTTGGCTTTATTGAGGTGGGAACGGTCACGCCGAGAGCGCAGCCGGGTAACCCCAAGCCACGTCTTTTCCGTCTGCCGGAGCAGCGTGCGATTATCAATCGTATGGGCTTCAACAATGACGGCGTCGATCAGTTGCTGGCGAACCTGGATAGGAGTCGCTACAAGGGCGTGCTCGGCATCAACATCGGCAAGAACAAGGACACGCCGAACAATAAGGCCAACGACGATTATTTGTTGTGCCTGCGTAAGGTGTACGACCGTGCCAGCTATATCACAGTGAATGTTTCCTCACCGAATACGCCGGGGTTGCGTACCCTGCAGTTCGGTGAATCGCTGAATAGTCTGCTGGATGCGCTGAAGACTGAGCAGGCGCGACTGGCGCGTGTGCATGGTCGCTATGTGCCGATCGCGGTGAAAATTGCACCGGATATGAGCGAAGAAGAGTTCGGCCTGGTGGCCGGCTCGCTGAAAACTTACGAGATGGATGCGGTTATCGCGACCAATACCACGCTTTCCCGTGACGGTGTTGAGAGCTCACCGCTGGCGCAAGAAGCTGGCGGACTGAGTGGTGAGCCGGTGCGTCAATTCTCTAACCAGGCGATCAGAACCCTGTCTAAAGAGTTGGGCGGTGCCCTGCCAATCATCGGTGTCGGTGGTATCTGCGAAGGGTTTGATGCGGCTGAGAAGATCGAAGCGGGTGCAAGCCTGGTACAGATCTATACCGGTTTTATCTATCGTGGCCCGTCGCTGATTCGTGATGCTGTTCGGGAGATCGCGATGCTGAACAGCGCAGGGCGCTGAACAGCATCGGAGCCGGAACGATAGGGTGGGGTTTAACGCACCGGCGGTAATAAAGCGTCGTTAGCTGTTAATCGGTTAATGAAATGATGGATTTGCCTGTATTGCAGAAACGCCGGACATTCCGCTCCAGTGTGCCTCGCGTCCTTCACGCCAACCACTCATCCAGTGGCTTCTGAGCTCCGTTGCTTGAACCGGACACTCGTTCTGGGACTTGCCACAGAGACCGGCCTGAAAACCGCGGTTGAACAGAGTTGAGGTACGATCCCGTTTCTGTTTTTTCATATTGCGCCTCGCATTGTTCTATTCTTCGAAGTGGCGCGGCGGGGAATACCGCCGCGCTTGACGCTTGAGACGACTAACCGCTGTCGCCTCGAACTCATTCATATCCCGAACGTCACATTCAGGTGTAATTTAAAATACCTATTTGTAATAAATTTCTGATAGCGGGACTTATGACGCAGTTGCAAAATAACTTTAAATTCAAAAACTTGTAACCTGTCTGAAATTTAGTTCCGTGCCGTGAAAATATTTCACCTGGCCAAAAAACTGAATCTAAGCTGAATTGCCTACGCTGGAGCCCTGTCTGAAATGAGATTTTTCGTTACCTGCCCCAAAGGAATTGAACAGTTGCTGGAGCAGGAACTGTCTGCCTTGGGCGCCGAAAGCGTCAAGCAAACGGTTGCTGGTGTATATGCCGAAGGCGAGCTTGATATCGCGTACCGCATTTGTCTCTGGTCGCGCCTGGCAAACCGCGTTCTGCTGCAGCTCTGCGAGGCTGAGGTAGAGACCGCCGACCAGCTTTACACTCTGGTGCAGCAGATCGACTGGCTTGAGCACCTGCGTCCCTCAGGCACTTTCTGTGTGGACTTCAGCGGTAAGAGTAACTCGATTAATAACACTCATTTTGGCGCGCTCAAGGTCAAGGATGCGGTGGTCGACCAGGTGCGTGCTGCCACCGGCAAGCGTCCCTCGGTAGAGCGCAACGGGCCGGATCTGCGGGTGAACGTACACCTGGCTAAAGGCAAGGCCAGTGTGGCGCTGGATTTGTCCGGTGATAGCCTGCATCGCCGCGGTTACCGTCAGCAGGCGGGTGAAGCACCGATGAAGGAGAACCTGGCAGCAGCGGTGTTGATCCGTGCCGGCTGGTCGGAGATGGGCGAGGGCACGCCTGTGCTCGATCCCATGTGTGGTTCCGGTACCTTATTGGTCGAAGCGCTGTTGATGGCTACCGATACCGCGCCTGGCCTGCTGCGCAAGCAGTTTGGCTTCAGTTACTGGCCCGGTCATCAGTCCGCGCTCTGGCAGCAGCTCGTCGCCGAGGCCGAGCAGCGTCGTGCCGCCGGTCTTGAAGGCTGCTCTGTCCGGGCGTTTGGTTTTGATGCCGATGACAAGGTGCTCAACAAGGCGAAGCATAATGCCCGCCAGGCGGGTGTGGATCGCTTTATCAGCTTCCGTCAGCAGGAGCTCGCAGGCCTCAAGCAGCCTCAGGGAGTCGAGCCGGGTCTGGTGATTACCAACCCGCCTTACGGTGAGCGTCTCGGTGAAGAGTCTGAGCTGATGTTCCTCTATCGCTTGTTCGGTCAGCTGTTGCGGGCACACTTTGTTAACTGGCGAGTTGGTGTTTTCACCGGTAATCCTGAGCTGTGCAAGGTGATGAAACTGCGCGCGGACAAGCAGTACCGTATGTTCAACGGTGCTATCCCGAGCCAGCTTCTGATGTTCCAGGTGCATCAGCGTGAAGAGGCTGTCGAGACTGAAGCCCACAAGCTGTCCGATCAGGCGCAGATGTTCGAAAACCGTCTGCGCAAGAACCTCAAGCAGATGGCGCGCTGGCGCAAGAAAGAGGGGATCACCTGTTTTCGCGCCTACGACGCCGATATTCCCGAATATTCGGTGGCGGTGGACTGCTACGATTCCATGGTGATGGTGCAGGAATACGCGCCGCCCGCCAGCGTTGATAAGGTGAAGGCGTTTGAGCGTCTGCAGGATGTGATGAAGGTGGTGCAGCAGGTATTTGAGCTGACCCCGGATCAGGTGGTGCTGAAGCAGCGTAAGCGTCAGTCAGGTACGGATCAGTACAACCGCCACGACGAGATCGGTCACTTCTTTACGGTTGAGGAGCATGGCTGCAAGCTGCGTGTAAACCTGCATGATTATCTCGATTCCGGGCTGTTCCTTGATCATCGCCCGGTGCGGCGCATGATTCAGCAGCAGGCCCAGGGTAAGGATATGCTGAACCTGTTTTGCTACACCGCATCGGCCAGCGTTCACGCCCTGGTGGGTGGCGCCAAGAGCACCACCAGCGTTGATATGTCGTCGACCTACGTGGAGTGGGCGCGGCAGAACCTGGCCCTGAATAGTGCGGATCCTGCCAAGCATGTTCTGATTCAGGAGGACTGCTTCAAGTGGCTGTCGCGGCCGCGTAAGGAGCGTTTCGATCTGATCTTTATGGATCCGCCCACCTTCTCCAACTCCAAGCGGATGCAGGATGTGCTGGATGTGCAGCGTGATCATGTGCGTCTGATCAAGGATGCCATGGAGCTGCTGCGCCCTGGTGGCCTGCTGATCTTCTCCAACAACTACCGCCGCTTCAGTCTTGATTATGAAGCGCTGGATGCGTTCGCCATCCGCGATATCACACCGGCGACGCTGGACCCGGATTTCAAGCGCAATCCGCGTATCCACTGCGTGTTTGAAATTCGCCACGGCTAGGCAAAAGCGAGACGTTTAAAAAAAGGCTTGTGTGCAGATGCAGATAAGCCTTTTTTGGCTTTGAGCTGCGGAATGGTGAGTAGGACAAAGTCACTTATTTTTCATGGATAAATTATCGTATTCATCTAATATGAGCTTAATTCGTTCTGGAGATGGATGCCATGCGACTTTCAAATATCGCCCGTTACTCCGCTTTTGTTGCTCTCGCTTCAGTCATTACCCCCGTTTGGTCAGCCTCCGAAGCTGATGCTCCTCAAAATCCTCTTAAAGAAGCCTATTTCGGTGAAACCCATGTGCACACTGGAGTGTCCATGGATGCTTTCATTGCCGGTAACCGCCTTACGCCCGATGATGCCTATCGCTTTGCCAAGGGTGAGGAGATCATGGTTAACGGCAGTCTGCACAGGATAAAGCGTCCGCTGGATTTTGCTGCAGTCACCGATCATTCCGAGTTCCTCGGTGAGTCCTACAGTCTCATGAATGAGGGAGTGGCGGGGTATGACGATGACGTCGCTGTAGCTTTTCGTGAGGCCCCGGATCTGGAAACGGCACTGGGCCTTTACAACAAATACGTGTTGGCGCCTTTGGCGGGAGGGGGCGATCCGCATCCAGAATTTTTCCAGGGTATCGAGGCGATCAAGTCGACCTGGAAACAGAACTACGAAGCGACGCAGAAGCATTACGAACCCGGTAAGTTCACCACCATTCATGCCTATGAGTGGACCTCAGCCCCGGGTGGGTCTAACCAGCACCGCAATATCCTGTTCCGCGATACCAACCTGCCCGATATACCGTTTTCATCCAGTGATGGTTCGGATCCCGAACAGCTCTGGGCCTGGATGCAGACCCATCGTGACGATGGCAAAAAGGTGTTTGCGATACCGCACAACTCAAACGAGTCCAAGGGGCTGCTGTTTGCTGAGGCCAGCCTGACCGGTGTGCCGATCGGTAAGGAATACGCCGAGACTCGCGCCAGCATGGAACCCCTGATCGAGATGATGCAGGTAAAAGGTAACTCCGAGGTGGTGCCTAACTTCTGGCCCAATGACGAGTTTGCCGATTTTGAGAATGCGGTTTCGATTCAGAGATTCAGCGGCCGTGGCTACGTGAAGGAGAACTTCGTCCGCTACGGCCTGGGACGAGGCATCAAATATAATGCCGAGATCGGCGTGAACCCGTTCAAATACGGCTTCGTTGGCGGTACAGATAACCATAACGGTACGCCGAGCAATGTCGAAGAGGATAACTACAAGGTAGGTAGCCACGGCTATGCCGACCAGACTGCGGCGGTGCGTGCCACCTCCATGCTGGAAGGAGAAATGCTGATCGCCGACGCCAACCCCGGGGCACTGACCGGTGTCTGGGCGACCTCTAACACCCGTGGTGCGATCTGGGATGCCATGCTCGCCAAGGAAACCTTCGCCACCAGCGGCCCGCGTATGAAGGTCCGCGCCTTCGCCGGTCAGGGATTTGCCGGTAGCTACGACAGCTATGAAACCCTGGTGATCGATGGCTACGCCAACGGCGTGCCGATGGGCAGTGATTACACCGGAGAAGAAGCACCGCAGATTCTGGTGTGGGCGCTTAAAGACCCGATCGGCCCGAACCTGGACCGCATTCAGATCATCAAGGGCTGGTATGAAAACGGCGAGATGAAAGACAAAGTCTATAACGCCGTGGCTTCGGGTGATCGACTCAAGGCGGATGGCAGCGTTGAACCTATTGATGCGCCGATCAACCTGTCAACCGGTGAGTTCAACACTGAAAAAGGTGATCCTGAACTGATGGGCGTCTGGACCGATCCGGATTTCGATCCCGCACAGCAGGCCTATTACTACGTTCGTGTTCTGCAGCTGCCCACCGCACGCTGGACTCTCTACGATGAGCTGCGTGAAGGTGTGAAATATCCCGACGAGGTTAAGCGGGAGATCGTTGAGCGTGCCTGGGGCTCGCCCATCTGGCATGAGGTCAACTGAAGTTATGACAGGAAACGCATGGAAAGCGATCGTCAGGGAACCGCTGCTTCACTTTCTGCTAGTAGGTGGTTTGGTCTTCGGTGCTTACTCTTGGGTAACGCCAGAGGCGCAGGTTGAGACTGATAGCGAGGTGATCCTGATCGATCAGGCTGAGCTCGATCACCTTAAGACGCTCTGGAAAGCCCAATGGCGCAGAGACCCGAACACAGAAGATGTGGCGGCGATTATCGATCGTTATCTGCGGCAGGAAGTTTTCTACCGGGAAGCGCTGCGGATGAACCTTGATCACAACGATCAGATCGTGAAGAAGCGCCTGGCACAGAAAATGGAAGCGGTGGCGAACGATCTTTCTACGCTGATGCAGCCGCCCACCGATGAACGTCTGCGCGCCTACTTCCATGAGCGCGAAGCCTTTTTCACCCTGCCGCAGGCATACGCGTTCAAGCAGTTGCTGTTCGCGCCTGATACCTCTGAGGAGCAGCTCAAGCAGACACTCGCCAGCCTGCGCGCGAATGCCGAGGTGGCGGCCAGTCTGAACTCTTCTTCGCTACCTTTTGAATGGGAGCTCGATTCTGAGACGGCGATCGAGAATGCCTTTGGCGGTGGTTTCAGCAAGGCTCTGGCAAGTCTGCCAGTCGGGGAGTGGGCCGGCCCTGTTCGTTCTGGACTTGGTTGGCACCTGGTCTACCTGGAGCAGAATCAGCCTGAGCATCTGCCTTCCTTCGAGTCGGTGCGGGATTTCGTTGCACGGCAATACGAGTATTACGCCGTATTGGAAGCGCAGGAGCAGGTGTTTGATGAGCTGATCGGGAAATACGAAGTGCGTTTCAGTGCTGAGGATGTTCCGGACGCTATTCTGAATGAGTTTCCGCAATCATGATGAGGCTCAGATATCTGTTTGCATTCATTGCCTGTTGCATCGCGCTGGTATCGCCCGCTGGAGCGCATGAAATCAGGCCTGCTTTCTTGCAGATTAACGAGATATCAACCGGCCTCTATGATGTGCTCTGGAAGGTGCCGGTCAAGGGGAGTATGGCGCTCAATATTCAGCCGGAGTTTGATCCGGCATTTACCCTGAAACGTGCAGGGGAAGAAGCGTTGCTCGATGGTTTCGCCGTTTACCGCTATCGCCTGGCCGGTGAGCAGGGGTTGCCGGGTTCCGTGGTCAGGGTTCCCAATCTGAGAAATACCACGGTTGATGTGCTGGTGAATATTGCCCTGGAAGATGGAGTGCACTACAGCTTCGTGATGAACCCGAAAGATCCGCAGGTACAGGTGCCGCAGACGCCATCGAGCCTGCAGGTCGCGAAAACCTACATTACACTTGGCGTCGAGCATATCCTGGGTGGTATTGACCACCTGATGTTTGTGGCCGCACTGATGCTGATCGTACGGGGTTGGTCGATGCTACTTAAAACCATCACCGCTTTTACCCTGGCGCATTCAATTACGCTGGTGTTGGCCACGTTCGGCCTGGTATCTCTGCCGCCGCCACCTGTTGAAACGATGATCGCTTTCAGCATTTTGCTGGTCGCAGTGGAAGCGGTGCGGCTGCGCCGAGGGCAGACGAGCCTTGCTACCCGCTGGCCCTGGGTGATCGCCTTCGCTTTTGGTCTACTGCACGGTTTTGGCTTTGCCGGTGCGTTGGGCGATATCGGTCTTCCGCAGACCGATATCCCGCTGGCGTTGCTGTTCTTCAACCTGGGCGTGGAGTCCGGTCAGATCATGTTTATTGCTGCGATAATGGCGCTGGTCTGGCTGCTGCACAAAAGCGTTACTTTGCCCGAGCGCGCGCCGGTTGCCACCGCCTACGCCATAGGTTGTCTGGCTAGCTTTTGGGTGTTTGAGCGCCTCGGGACCCTATTTGCCTGATTCTATTTGACTGATTCACCACTTCACTTCTGATCTTTTCCGGCTAAGCGCCCAATCCTGATATCACCAGCTAGTTTATGGTGCGGGCGCAGTGGTCTGGATTGCCTGTCATGCACTAATATGTGGCTCAAATATTGCTTATATTGGTGCGCACTTATCCAGCTTGCATTAAAACAGTGCCGTTCCTTGTCTTTCCGGAAGCCTTGCTGCTTGTGGACGAAGTGTGGAATTCGATACTGAAACGATGCCAAATTCATAACCCAATTAATGCTCTATTAAAGTGCTAAAAATATAAAATGCCCCGTAATTGTGCGAAATATTAGGCAGGAGAGACTGTGGATACGATCAACAGCGCGGTAGAAGCGCTCACTCAGGGCGCTAACACCCTCTTTATTCTTATAGGCGCGATCATGGTGTTTGCCATGCATGCGGGTTTTGCGTTTCTTGAAGTAGGCACGGTGCGCCGCAAGAACCAGGTCAATGCGCTGGTCAAGATCATGACCGACTTCGGCTTTTCGGCGTTGGCCTATTTCTTTGTCGGCTACTGGGTCGCCTACGGAGTTACCTTCTTTACCGATGCGGCAACGCTGGCCCAGGGCAGCGGCTATGATCTGGTTAAGTTCTTCTTTCTGATGACCTTTGCGGCGGCGATTCCGGCGATCGTTTCTGGCGGTATAGCAGAGCGAGCCCGCTTCTGGCCGCTGCTGACCTGTTCTGCACTGTCGGTGGGTCTGGTGTATCCGTTTTATGAGGGGATGATCTGGAACGGCAACTACGGTTTTCAGGCCTGGCTCGAAGTCAGCTTTGGCGCGCCGTTCCATGATTTTGCAGGCTCAGTCGTGGTTCATGCGGTAGGTGGCTGGATCGCGCTGGTGGCCGTATTGCTGCTCGGTATTCGCCGTGGCCGTTATCGTGGTGACCGGCTGGTGGCATTTCCACCGTCCAATATCCCGTTTCTTGCGCTGGGTGCCTGGATACTCTGTATCGGCTGGTTCGGCTTTAACGTCATGTCGGCACAGACACTGGACAGTATCTCTGGCCTGGTAGCAGTTAACAGCCTGATGGCGATGGTCGGCGGTATTGTGGTCGCCACTATCCTCGGCAAGAACGATCCTGGCTTTATTCATAACGGACCGCTGGCCGGTCTGGTGGCGATTTGTGCCGGTTCCGATCTGGTGCATCCGATCGGGGCGCTGGTGATTGGTGGTGTCGCCGGAGGTCTCTTCGTCTGGGTCTTCACTCTGCTGCAGAACCGCTGGAAGATCGATGATGTGCTGGGTGTCTGGCCCCTGCACGGTCTTTGCGGTATCTGGGGAGGTATCGCTGCGGGTATTTTCGGTAGTGAATCCCTGGGTGGGCTGGGTGGCGTGTCCCTCATGTCCCAGCTGATTGGCAGTCTGGCGGGTATCGCTGTTGCGGTGATCGGTGCTTCGATAATTTACGGCCTGGTGAAATCTGTGGTCGGACTCAGGCTCAGTGAGGAAGAGGAATTCAACGGTGCTGATCTGAGTATCCATCGCATCGAAGCCACTTCTGACGATAGACAGAGTTAATTGCGTTAACCAACGCTGTAAACAAAAAGCCCGCATCGTATGAAGCGGGCTTTTTAGTGGCTGGTGTTTAAAGGATCTTAGCGAGTGGCGGCGGCGGCCTTGGCAGCTTCGATCGCTTTGTTCACATCCAGTGATGCCGCTTCCTGGCGCGGCGGGTACTCGGCGAAGGTCGCTACGTGCTCATTCAGCAGCGCGATAATCGGCTGCAGCACCCAGCTTTTACGCATCACCTGCTGGAAGCCGATATCGCCGTCATACTGCTCGTAGGGGTCTTTGCGCAGGTTGAACAGCTTCGGCATGGTGTGACTGACCATATCTTCATAGTACTTGCCACCCGGCTTGCTGGAGAAGTGCAGCTTCCAGGGGCCTACGCGCACCGCAGCGAGGGTGGTTTCGTAGTAGTAGAAGAAAGATTTACGGGCGGATTTTTCAGCCTTGCCTTCCCAGTAATCCAGGTTGTTGTAACCGTCGATCAGCACCTTGTGGCTCTCTTTGAGCTCCTCGGAGACATTGGGTCGACCTGCCGCTGCGGCGATGGTCGGCAATACGTCTTCATGTGAAGAGATGCCGTTCAGCTCCAGGCCAGCCGGGATGTGCCCGGGCCAGCGAACCAGGAAGGGCACACGTACACCGCCTTCCCAGGTGGTCATCTTCTCACCGCGGAACTGGGTCACGCCGGCATGCGGCCAGCTGCTGCTTTCGGGGCCGTTGTCGGTGGTGTAGATCACGATGGTGTTGTCGGCAACGCCGAGATCGTCCAGCTTGTCGAGCAGTTGTCCCACATGGCCGTCATGCTCCATCAGGCCGCTACCGAAAAGGTCTTCGGCGGAGCTGATCGGCGTTGCCAGGTTGCGGCTTTCCTCTTTCAGGTGGGTATAAACGTGCATACGGCTGGGCGCGTGCCAGATAAAGAACGGCTTGTCGGCTTCAACGGCGCGCTCCATGAAGTCCAGTGAGCGAGCCAGAACCTCTTCATCGAAGGTTTTCATGCGCTCGGTAGTGAGCGGACCGGTATCCTTGACGGTCTGGCCGCCATCTTCGGTGGCAAAAGACTCGATAACGCCGCGGGGGCCGAATTGCTTAACGAACTCTGGATCCGTTGGGTAGTCCGCCTGTTCCGGCTCTTCCGACACGTTCAGATGGTAGAGATTGCCGAAGAACTCATCAAAGCCGTGCACGGTTGGCAAATGCTGATCCAGATCGCCCAGGTGGTTTTTACCGAACTGAGCGGTCATGTAGCCCTCTTCCTTGAGAACTTCCGCCAGGGTGGGGTCTTCCTTCTGAATACCCAGCGGGTTCCCCGGCTGGCCAACGGTGGTCAGGCCCGTGCGGATCGGCATCTGACCCATCAGGAAGGCGGCGCGACCGGCGGTACAGCTGGGTTGTGCGTAGTGGTCGGTAAACAGTGCGCCTTCATCGGCGATGCGGTCGATGTTCGGAGTGGGGTATTGCATGCCGTGGCTGTAGGCGGCGATGCTGGTTTGGGCTACGTCATCAACCATGATGGCGAGTACGTTCGGTTTATCGGCGGCCTGCACAAACGCGGATGCGCTAAGCAGTGTCAGCGTGAGCGCGCGGGCCAATGTTGCATTACGGCGCTTGCTTGGGGTCTTCATGAGAGCTGCTCTCCTTCGTGGCAATCAATCAGTCTGGCGAATCATTTGTTGGGGTGGGTCACTCACTGAGGTTCATGTCCCGGCTTTTTGGCTGAGTGCCGCCGGGCAAGTTCTCTCGTTGTGTGTTGTTTTGAGTTGGCTTCCTGACTTCTTCTTGTTGTATGTGTGGGGGGGGGGCAGTACCCGCTTGATTTACAGGTGTTTATTTAAAGTAGCCCAGTATTATTACCGAGTCGAGTGGATTCGGGTTTCAGTTCAGTGAAGCTTAGTATCCGATCAAACGATTGATTGAAAGTGTCGTGGAACGCGTTCAAAGGGGATGATTTGGTGGTCGCGTTGGTTCGTTTGCGGGCTGGGTAGGGGGCCTCAGGCATAAAAAAACCCGCTGCAGAGAGCGGGCTTTTCACTTTAGTGCGAGGCGATTAGTGCTCGTGACCGCCTTCGCCGTGCACGTGACCGTGGGAGAGTTCTTCCTCGGTAGCTTCACGTACTTCAACAACTTCTACGTCGAAGCTCAGGGTCTGGCCCGCCAGCGGGTGGTTGCCATCCAGAGTGACATTGTCGCCTTCAACCTTAACAACGGTTACCGGCTGCTGACCCCAGGGAGTCTGAGCCATGAACTGCATGCCCGGCTCAACCACGTCGATGCCTTCGAAGTTGGAGCGGTCTACTTCCTGAACCAGCTCTTCGCGCACTTCGCCGTAGCCTTCTTCCGGCTCAACGGTAACGCTCAGCTTGTCGCCGACGGCTTTGCCGACCAGGGCGTTTTCCAGGCCCGGAATGATATTGCTGGCGCCGTGCAGGTAAGCCAGCGGCTCCTGCCCTTCAGAGCTGTCCAGTTTGTCGCCAGCGGCGTTGGTCAGCGTGTAGTGGATGGATACAACGGCGTTCGCTGCAATCTGCATCTGTTTTCTCCTGTCGTTCAGAGGTGCGTTACCGCACAGACAACCTTCTGGAGCGATGCCTCTCCGCCAGCGTCTACTTGCTGCTGGCAGGGACATTGAACGCGGGGATGACTGAGGGTTATGCAGTGCTCCCGGGATCGGGGTTAATCGAACCGCACATGCTAACGGAGAGGTCCGGGATAACGCAACCGTATCGCGCCTGAAATCGCTTACCTGGCGGCTGCAATTTGATTGAAACCGGTAGGGGGACAAAATGTCGTAATAAGGTATGTTAAGAGTAAGTGGGTACAAGTAGCTGTGAGCAGGTCCCAAGGTGGCTTTGAGGGCATTCTGTTCGTCTGCCAAAACCGATCTTTCGAAACTGGGGTTCCTGAGGAGGGGTTGAGCATGTTGAAACGATGGGGTTGGCTATCGCTGCTGCTGGGCTTTGCGGTAGCCGGTCAGGCGCAAGAGGCTATGGATCTGCTGGATTTTGATCAGCGCAAGCTGGCGGATGATACCGAGGTGAATCTTTCCAGCGAATATTCCGGCCAGGTTTTGTTGGTGGTCAATACAGCGAGTCGATGCGCCTTTACCAAACAGTACGATGGGCTCGAAGCCCTGTATGCTGAGTACAAGGATCAGGGGTTTGCTGTGCTTGGTTTCCCCTCCAACGATTTTGGCGGCCAGGAGCCAGGCACCGAAGATCAGATTCAGGACTTCTGTCGTACAACCTATGGTGTTGAATTTCCGATGTTCTCCAAGAGTCGGGTTAAAGGTGCGGACGCTGACCCTTTCTGGAAGAATCTGGTGGCGGTCAGCGGGACATCACCGAAGTGGAATTTTTACAAATACCTTATCGGCCGCGATGGCAAGATTATCGATACCTATTCCAGTATGACCTCACCGGATAGCGGGCGCTTGCAGGCCGATATCGAAAAGGCGCTGGCTGAAAAACAATAAGTAAAGGAGCTCGCTGGTGATTTTGCGGGTTCAGAGTGACAACAGGGAGTACAAATGACAGTAGAAAGAGTAGCGATCATCGGCAGCGGTATTGCCGGTATGAGACTCGGAGAGCTTCTGAGTGGCGCAGGTGTAGAAGTCGTAGTGTTTGAGAAGAGTCGTGGTACCGGAGGGCGTTTGGCCTCGACACGTTTAGGGCAGGGTAGTGCCGATTTGGGCACGGCCCTGATCGAGCCGGGCAGTTCGGCGTTTGAGTCCTGGCTGCAGGCGCAGGGTGCCAAAGAGTGGGCTCCCGTGATCGCTGATTTTGCATTGCGCTCGCAGGGTATTCATCAGGGCTGGGTAGGTTATCCGCGTTCCAGTTCTCTGACACGTAATCTCACCGGCTCGGTGGAACTGCGCACAGAGGTTCGTGTTGGCGTGGTCTGGCCGGATCGGGATGGTGTACTGCTGCGTGATAGCGAAGGCGAGCCCTTGGGTTATTTTGACGCGGTGGTTGTGACCACGCCGGCTCCTCAGGCAGCGCCGCTGTTGGATGCCGTGCAGCGATTCAGGCAGCGTGCCGAAAAGGTGGAGATGCATCCGGTCTGGAGCCTGCTGTTGTCGTTACCGACGCGTCCGTCGCGCCTCGAAGGCGTCGATTGGGTTGAGGGTGAGCATCCGCTGCTGCAGCGGGTGGTGAGAGACAGCAGTAAGCCGGGGCGTGAAGGGGAAAACTGGGTCATCCAGGCCTCTCAGCAGTGGAGCCTTGAGCACCGCGATGAAGAGCCTTCCTGGGTGGCAGAGCAACTGACCGAGGCTTTTGCTGAGCTGGGTGGTGAAAGAATTCAGCCGGTTTTCAGTCGTGTCCACCGTTGGGCCTACGCCAGGGCGGCGGTAAGCAGCGGTCAGGAGCTGTCTCTCTGGGATGAGCATCTCGGTATCGGTGCCTGCGGCGACTGGCTTAGCGGTGGCGATGTTGAAGGTGCCTGGCGCAGTGCCAATGAATTGGCAGCGCGGATACTCGAGTGCTCATCAAAAGTTGCCTGAGGGCAAGGATTACGACAAGCTTGGGCGCACTGTGTTAATTGACAGGTTAATTGGAATTACAGGGAGGTTGATTGACCGACTCGTTGTTAAGGGGTGTTGAAGATGCATCCCGCTCGCTGGAAAAAGTTCTTCTGGGCAAGCAGCAGCAGATAAGGCTGGCGTTGACCTGTCTTCTATCGCAAGGACACCTTCTGATTGAAGACCTGCCGGGCATGGGTAAAACCACGCTGGCGCACGGTCTGGCCAGGGTGCTTGGGCTCGAGGATCAGCGGGTACAGTTTACCTCCGATATGCTGCCCGCCGACATTATCGGTGTTTCGGTTTTTGAGCCCGCTAACGGGGAGTTTCGTTTCCATGCCGGTCCGGTTTTCTGTCAGCTACTGCTGGCGGACGAGATCAACCGGACCACGCCCAAAACCCAAAGTGCGCTACTGGAAGCGATGGAGGAAGGGCAGGTTACGGCTGACGGCCACAGTTACCGACTGCCCAAACCCTTCTTTGTCATCGCTACCCAGAACCCTGTGACTCAGTTTGGTACCTTTCCGCTGCCAGAATCCCAGCTTGACCGCTTCCTGATGCGTATCTCGCTTGGATATCCAGCGCCGGAGGTGGAACGGCAGCTGTTGTTGGGTGGTGATACACGCGCAATGCTGGATGACCTGCCGCGCAGTCTGACGCCAAATGATCTGCTGGATATTCAGGAGCGCTGCAGCCAGGTGCATGCATCGAGCAGTGTCATCGACTATCTGCAGAGGCTGATTCAGTTTACCCGTGACTCTGAATTGTTCAGTTACGGCGTCTCGCCGCGGGGTGGCCTGGCTCTGCTGCGCAGTGCCAGAACCTGGGCCTGGCTGGATGGACGAACCCATCTGGTACCCGAGGATATTCAGCAGGTGCTGGAGCCGGTGATTGGTCATCGTATCCGTCCCGCTGAAGAGGTCGGCAGTCACGCCGGTGCACGTCTGGTTAATGAACTGCTGGCGCAGGTCGATGTTCTGGGGTGATCGTAAACCCGCTGTTTCTCTTGCCCGGCGTCTACGTGCTTGGAGCTTGTCGAGGTTTCCGCGCCGTCGTACGGTCACGCTGACACAAAACCGTATCTATATTCTGCCCACCGGGGCGGGTGCCGGTTTTTGTGTTGTGCTTGTGCTGCTGCTTCTGCTCGGAATCAACTACGAGAATAACCTGGCCTATGCGCTGACGTTTCTGCTGGTCAGTATCTTTGTCATCTCGATCATTCACACCTACGGTAATCTGGCCGGACTGCAGGTGAGCGCGCTCGCAGGTCGCCCCTGTTTTCGTGGCGACAAAGCCGGGTTTACGTTGCAACTGACGGCGGCGCCCAAGCGCGATTATGAGCAGCTGTGTCTTTGCTGGGACGGTGGTGTCTCGCAGATGCTTGATCTAACGGAAGAGCGGATGACTCAGGTGGAGCTGGCCTGCGATGCGCCAGAGCGAGGCTGGTTAGATCCCGGGCCGCTGCTGGTGGAAACCCGTTTCCCCCTGGGGCTGTTTCGCGCCTGGACCTGGATCGATACCGGACTGAAAACCCTGGTTTACCCACGACCTGTTTCCTGTGCGTCTCCGCCGCCGGCGGGAGGTGACGGCGGTGCCGAGGTGTCGGGTGTGAAGTCCCGTGGGCCAGAGGATTTTCAGGGGCTGGCGCGATATGAGAAGGGTGGATCGCTGCATCAGGTGGCCTGGAAGGTTTATGCCCGTGGTCAGGGTCTGCACCTCAAGCAGTACGCGGGTACCGCCAGCGAAGAGATCTGGCTGGACTGGGTAACCTGGCATAACGGCAGTGTGGAGGAGAAGTTGTCCGGCATCTGTTTCTGGGCGCTGGAGTTTCATCAACGCGAGCAACCTTATGGCCTGCGCTTGCCTGGACTGATTCTGGCACCGGGAAGCGGTGAATCGCATCGTCAGCGCGTGCTTAAAGCGTTGGCACTGTTCGGGCGCGAGAGCCAGGAATGATACGGATATGAAACAACTGAGCCGCGCCGCTGTTATCTGGCAACTGGCCGCCTTTTTCGCCACCCTGGTGCCGCACCTTTCCTGGATGCCGTTCTGGCTGATCGGGTTGTGCATCATAACGCCGGCGACTCGCCTGATGATTCATAGTGGTCGCTGGTCACTACCGCACTGGAGTGTGAAGCTGGTGCTGGTGATGGCGGTTATCGGCGGGCTACTGCTCACCTTTACCCGGGAAACCGGGGTGCGGGCAACGGTGGCGCTGCTGATCGCTGGCCTGGCTTTGAAGATGATAGAGATCTATCACCGGCGCGATGCATTGGTGCTGCTCTATGTCTCGCTGTTTGTATCCGGCACTGCGTATCTATTCCATCAGTCGATCCTGATGGCGCTGTATTCGTTAATGACTACGGTACTGATCGTCGCCGCGCTGAATAGTATCTACCAGGATCCGTTGCGCAACGATTGGCTGAGACCGCTGAAAAGATCGCTCCGGCTGGTGGGCTTTGCACTGCCGCTCATGCTGGTGTTGTTTATCATTTTTCCGCGTATAGGGCCGCTCTGGTCGGTGCCTCTGAATCAGAACGCTGCCCGTTCCGGGCTCTCGGACCGGATGGCTCCCGGTGATATCTCTCAATTGACGCGTTCCAATGAGCTTGCGTTCCGAGCCACTTTTGAGGGTCCTGTTCCCGCCCCCCAGCAGCGCTATTGGCGCTCCATGGTCTATGGGCATTACGATGGCCGTACCTGGACAAGGCTGCCACGCAGGGAGCAGTTCCGGCTTGCGGAAGTGGATCTGGTTGGCGATTCCGAGCCCCTGGCTTACGAGGTTGTCTATGAGCCCTCAAACAACCCCTGGCTGGTTGCCCTGGATCAGCCTTCAGCCGCGCCGTCTGGAAGCTTTCTGACCAAAGGTAATGCACCGTTAAGATACAGGCCGGTGGATCGGCGAATAAGCTATAAGAGTAGCGCGCTGTTGGATTACCGGCTGCAGCCCGATCTGCCCGAATATGACCGTCAGGCATACCTGCAACTGCCCGGCGAAAACAGCGACCCGCGCAGCCGGGAGCTCGCCGAGCGCTGGTGGCGGGAAACCGGTGGTGATGCGGATACCTTCGTGCGCCGTGCTTTCACGCTATTTAACCGCGAGTTTTCCTACACGCTATCGCCACCGGCGCTGTCCGGTTATCGCGTGGATGGGTTTCTTTTCGATTCCCGGCAGGGGTTCTGTGGACATTTCGCGGGCGCTCTGACCTTCCTGTTGCGCGCCGCCGGCGTGCCGTCGCGGGTTGTGGCCGGCTATCAGGGCGGGCAGTGGAATGAAGATGAGGCCTACCTTACCGTGCGCCAGTATGATGCTCACGCCTGGGTTGAATATTGGCAGCAGGGCAGGGGCTGGATTCGAGTCGATCCCACGGCTGCGGTGGCTCCGGAAAGGGTTAGTCAGCAGGCCGATCGTCTGTTTGCCGATGATCCTGCATTTCTGTCCGATACTCCAATGGCGCGCCTCCGGTTTGGAAGTGGCTGGATGGCAGATTTCCAGCGCCAGTTGGATGCGCTTAATTTTAGCTGGCACCGCTGGGTTCTGAACTACCAAGGTCAGCAGATGGAATTGCTAAAAGGTTTGCTCGGAGAGGTCAATCTGGCTCGCCTGGGATTGCTGTTCTTTATACCGTTTGTGTTGGTGATGGGGGTTGTGGCCTGGCTTCAGCTGGGTGGCCGCAAGCGCTCTCGCGATCCGCTGGAACGGGCGTTAGCGCGTTTATTGGCCGATTTTCAAAAACGCGGCCATCCACGCGCGAGTAACGAGACGATCCAGGCGTTCAGCCAGCGCATGTCGACACACTTTCCAGCGATGGCGGGAGAATTGCGTGCGCTGGCCAAGTGCGACGAAGCAGTTCGCTATGCAGGCCGGCCGGATGCAAGGAAAGCATTGCTTGCAGCGATAGCGGCCTGTTACCGTGCCCTGAAAAGCAGCAGGGCCAAGGAAAAACGCCTGACGTGAACAGCGAAACCGAACTGCCATTTGACTACCGAATCGTCCGTAGCCGTAAACGCCGAACCGCCTCGTTAATGATCGATAAAGGGCGGGTTGAAGTGCGTGTGCCAGCGCTGGCGGATGAGTGCTGGATCGATGACTGGGTTCGTAGCAAGGTCGATTGGGTGTTGCCGCGTCTGCAGCGTCAAACCCAGGCGCTGGAGCAGCGTGGCATAGATATCCGCCAGGGTGGGCGTTTTTTTGTAAACGGCAGGGAGCTCGAACTGCAGTGGTCCCGTGGGCGACAGTCCAGCGTCGAGGTTGATGATTACCGTATTGAGGTTCGTTTGTCAGCCAGGGTGCGTCGGGCGGAATCTGAAGCGGTGCGTGAGCAGTTGCAGCAATGGATGGCGCAACAGGCCGAGCAAAGGCTTGTGCCCCTGTGTCAGGCGCTGGGCAGGGAGCTTGGTCTTAAGCCTTCCGCGGTCCGGATCAAGAACTACCGGCGCAAATGGGGTCAGTGTGATACCCGGGGCGTGATTACGCTGAATTGGCGGATTTTGCATCTGGATCCGGCTCTGCAGCGATATATTCTTGTTCATGAGCTGTGTCATCTTAAGGAGATGAATCACAGCAGTGCATTCTGGCGCCTGGTGTCGGCTCACTGCCCGGAATACCGTGAATCACGCCGCCTGCTGACGGAAACCTACCCCTATTTGATATGGTGACTACGACTTTAGACGTGTTGTGAGCTGGGTCTGAAGTAAGCAGTATGTTAATCGATACAGTTTTTAAATAAGTAATTCATAAACAACACTCTATAACAATAAAAAGGTTGCGCTGGGTTATGGGTCTGTATGCCGCGATAGAGCGTAGATTTTTTAACTCCCTCACTAAGAAGATCGTCGGGAACGTGGTGTTCCTGCTGCTACCGCATCTCGCCATGGTGCTGCTGGGTATGCACTATGTTGGAGAGGTGCGTTCAGAGCTGAATGCCCTGGGGGCAGAAGCAGCGGCGTTAAACGCGATTCTGGATGACTTTTCTCTCTTTGCGCTGGTGACCGTTGCATTTGCGTTGGTTGCCGGAGTTGGCACCATCTTTTTTATGCGCCACCTGTTCCTGCGGCCGGTCAGTGCAATCACACGTGTGTTGCATGGGATCAAGGACCGCGGCGGCGATATCTCGGCCACACTGCCTGCTTATACCTTTGATGAGATCTCGGAAATGGCGCAGGCCTATAACGAGTTCTCTGCCAACCTGAAGCGGATTATTGCTGAAACCCGGCGTCGTTCTGTCAATGTGTCTGTGAGCGCCACCCGGTTACAGAAAGTGATTCTTCAGGCGCATGATTCCGCCGAAATCCAGGAATCCCAGGCGCAGCAGGTATTTCAGTCCTCCAGTGAAGCGACCCAGGCGATTGATGAGATCGCCGGCACCACGCTCAATATCAATGAACAGAACAGCACTAATATGGAGGAGGTGCGCTCATCCAATGAGGAGCTGCAGCGCGTCTCCCAGCAGGTGGCTTCGACGCGTGAGCTGGTGACCCGCTTCCAGGGAACGGTGGAGCAGCTGCAGGAGAACTCAAAGAACATCACTCATATCCTGGGTATGGTGCAGGAGTTTTCGGAGCAGACCAACCTGCTGGCACTGAATGCGTCCATCGAGGCAGCGCGCGCCGGGGATGCGGGGCGGGGCTTCTCGGTGGTGGCGGATGAGGTGCGCAACCTGTCGCAAAAGGTGAGTCAGGCGACCACTGAGATTGAGAGTAATATCGGCCAGATGGCGAAACTGGTCGGTGATACTCGCAAGAGTGCGGATGACATCCTTCGGGGGATTGAAGAGACTGAAGCCTTTATTGGCGACACCAGTACCCAATTCCAGAAACTGGTGAATGATTTTGATGTCGTCAATGCTCAACTGGCCGGTATCAGCAGTGCTATCGATGAGCTCTCTTACACCAACAAGGAATCGCACGAGCACGTGGCGCAGATTACCGATCTGTCCACGGCGATCAAGTCAGAAATGGGTGAATCGAGGGAGTACTCTCGGCAGCTCGAGCTCTCCACAGAGGAGACCCAGGAGCTGCTTTCAAGCTTCATTATCGGCTTTGGCGGCTTTGAGGATATGTTGCTGACCGGGGCCGAGTGGGCGAAGCGCACCGAAGAGGCGCTGCAGACACTTCAGGGCAAAGGGCTTGATCTGTTTGATCGCAACTACCGCCGACTGAATGATGGTCAGAAGCCGGAGAAGTTTGAGACTAAATACAGCGGCGCTTACGAACCGGTGATGCGGGCGCTGTTCGATCGCTTCATTGAGGAGCGTCCCGAGTTTATCTATGCCATCGCGGTGGATACCAATGGTTACGCTGCGGCCCATCACACCAAGGTATCCAACCCGATGACCGGCGATTTTGCCGTTGATAATCTGAAAAGCCGTCATATGCGGATTTTTGCCGGTAATCGCGCGGAGAAACGACGTGCCAGTCATACCTCTCCGTTCCTGCTGCAGACGTTTGTTCGCGATACCGGTGAGGTGCTCAATGATCTTTCCATTCCGCTTTATCTGAATGGTCGCCATTGGGGGGCGTTGATTATGGGCTTTAACCCAGAGTGTTTGCTGGACGGTGACGGCGAAGTAAAGGGCGATGGGAAAGGGGCTTGATCAGCCCCTGATGTGTGTGGTGGCTGTCAAAGGTCGCGGTCAGCCACCAGCTGCTGAATCAGCTGCTTCATCATGTCGTAGGATAGCGGTTTGGAGCAGAGTGCCGAAACGCCAGCGTTCTGGATCGCCGCCAGGCGGTTTTCGTTCTGTTCTGAGGTGATCATCATCACCGGTACGGTCGGCTGGGAGCTGTAGTTGCGGATATGTTCGACCAGCTCAAGACCGTCGATATTGGGCATGTTGTAGTCTGAAATGATCAGGTCAAACATGCGCTCTTCCAGATATTTCAGCGCTTCGGCGCCGTCCTTGGCCTCGACCACATTTTCGATGCCGGCAGATTTGAGAATCTGGTGTACGAATTTACGCGACATGCCGCTGTCGTCTACGACCAGTACACTCATATCCTCGAAAAACTCATCTTCCTCTTCCCGCATTTTGTCGCCGATGTAGTGCATGGTGCTTTGTAGTGCACGCATCAGATCATTGCGGCTGAACGGTTTTGGCAGAATGGCAATGGCGCCGGCCTGGCGGATTGGCTCCAGGTATCGGTAGTGTGTTTCTGAGGAAACCAACAGAAAAGTGATCTCGGAAAGCTCCGGTTGCTGGCGCATTCGGGTCACCAGCTCGGTGCCGGTAATATCCGGCAGGTGCATGGAAGACATCACGATATCCGGTTTCATGATTCCCATGCGGCTTAGAGCGGGTGCTGCTGAATCGAAAGTTTCGATCTGCTCTATACCCAGCTGGCGCAACGCATCGACGATGATGTGGCGTTGGACTCGCGAGGGCTCGATCACCTGAACCAGAAGCTCGTTTAATCTCATAACAACCTGTTCCGCAAACGGGTTTATGCTGGGGGAAACTTTGTAGCTATTCTAGCACGCTTTAGTTCGCGTTCGACCCCTGAGGGGCTGAGCTGAACCGAAGATAATAGTTAGCTTAATCTTGTTAAGGAAACTGTTCAGCTTCGGTTCATGTCGGTTTTGGTTAACTGAACGTCCGTATCGATAGTATCTGTACCGGAGCAGAGCTGTCATCAGGCGGTCAGGACTTTACAGGCGTCACTTTTTACGACGCCGGGTTGACGGATACACAGCCCACACAAATTTTCTTCATATTTTCATCTTTAAGGGTCGCTTGTAGCGACCCTTTTTCTTTTCTGGCTGATCGCTCTTCGTTTGCCGCCTCCAGCTCCAGGGCGGCAGGCGGGCAGCGCTCGCTTTTTCGCTGGGCTGGTGTCAGGCGGCGCTCGAGTCCTGCGGCGGCTGGCGACCATCGGCAGACCATCCCAGATTTACCAGTACGGGTTCGAAAAGTGCGCGTATCTGACTTTCATCGGTGCAGTCGCGGGCTTTGTCCAGCAGTGGTAGCAGGTCCGCGCGGCGCACGGAGCGGATCAGCAGTTTGATCTTCGGGATGTTGTAGGCGCTCAGGCTTAGTGTGTCATAGCCGATCGCAATCAGCATTAGCACCGCGACCGGGTCTGATGCCATTTCGCCGCAGAGCGAGGCGGGAAGACCCAGGCGTCGGCAGGTGTCGAGTATCTGTTCCAGGGCGACCAGCATGGCCGGGTGCATGTTGTCGAACAGGTTGGATACACGCGGGTTGTTACGATCCACTGCCAGCAGATACTGGGTGAGGTCGTTGGAGCCCACGGAAACAAAATCGATATGTGGCGCAAGCTTCGGCAGCAGCAGCATCGCCGAGGGCACCTCGATCATCATGCCGACCTGAGGTCTCGGTACCTCAATACCATCGCGTTTAAGTGCTTCAGAGGCTTTCTCAAGTATCTCGCGGACGGCGATGATCTCATCCACACGGCTGATCATCGGCACCAGAACTTTCAGGTTGCCGCACTCCGCATGAGCGCGCAGCATGGCTCGCACCTGAGTCACCAGCAGCTGGGTGTTATCGAGCGTAAACCGGATGCCGCGCCAGCCAAGATACGGGTTGCTTTCGTTGATCTCAAAATAGGGCAGCTGTTTGTCACCGCCAATATCCAGGGTGCGCATCGATACCGGCAAAGGCGAATAAGCTTTAAGCACATTGCGGTAGATGCGGTACTGCTCCTGCTCGGTAGGGAAGCTGTCATGTACCATGAACGGAATTTCCGAACGGTACAGGCCGACGCCCTGGGCGCCGCGCTCCAGGCCTGGAGTGGCATCTGCCAGCAGACCGGTGTTGGTCAGCAGCTGTATCTGGACGTTATCCAGCGTTTCCGCGGGCATGTTGCGCAAGCGTTCCAGGTCCCGCATTACGCGGTTCTCCTGGTCGATCATTCGCTTGTATTCACCCAGTAGTGCCTGGGGCGGATTGATAATGCATTCGGCGCGGTTACCGTCGACAATCACCTTGGCGCCGCGGTTCTGTTCCAGCTCGACCCCTTCAACGCCCATGACGGCTGGAATGCCCAGAGCGTTTGCAACGATGGCGGTGTGCGAAAGTGTCGATCCCGAGGTGCAGACCAGGCCTTGAATACGCTCCTGCGGGAAAGCGGCCAGGTCGGCAATGCTGATCAGCTCGCCGCCAAGTATCAGCGGCTCATCCGGGGCTTCAAGTACCTGCTGATCTCGTTCCAGCAGCTGGTTGAGGATGCGCTGACCGATATTGTAGATATCTTCACTGCGCGCCTTCATGTAAGGGTCGTCCGACTTCTCGAACATGGAGGCCATGGTGTCGATGGTCTGCTTAAGTGCCCATTCCGCCGAGGCGCCTTCGCTGATCAGGCTTTTGACGCCATCGCTCAGTTCGGGGCTTTGCAGCATCAGTTTGTAAACATGGAACAGGGCGCTCACATCTGAGGGCAGATGTTTACCGAGGCGTCCTGAGCCGGATTCCAGCTCCTCCTTGACGGAGTCCAATGCGTCAATAAAGTCGCTTTTCTGCTGCGCCGGGTTGCTGGTCATCGACGGCTTGATATCGCTCAGGGAGAGCTGCGGATGAACCAGCCAGAGGCGCCCGCATCCTACGCCGGGAGCGCCTTTGACGCCGCGGTAGCGGCGGAAGGGGGATGCATCCTGAACGTCGGACATCCACTCACCATCGCGATGCAGCTGGTAGAGGGTGCTGCCGAGCTGTGAGGCGACAGTAATCAGGAAGGCTTCATCTTCTTCGCTGAACGGTTCGCGCTGGTGACCCTGAATGACGAGCACGCCTACCAGTTTACGCAGGTGCAGAAGCGGGACACCGAGGAAGCGGTGGTAGGGCATCTCGTGGGTTTCAGGGATATAGACGAAACGGTCATCGGATGGCGCGTCAGCCAGGTTGACCGCGCTCAGACTGCCGGCGATGTTACCCACCAGGCCTTCGTTGACCGCCAGTTGCACATGGCCAACGGCGGTTGGGGAAAGCCCCTGAGTCGCCGCGAGGATCAATGAATCGCGTTCTGGAGTGCACAGATAGATGCTGCAGACTTCCACATTGAGCAGCTCACTGAGTCGCTGCACGATGGTGGACATCATTGCCGTGGGGTCTTGGGTACGCGCGATCTGCTCGACCAGCGAGGTTAGCGTACTGAGGGGATGATGCATGGGTGTGTCTGCTCCAGACGCGGGTTTCCAGTGCTAGGAATAATACAGCATTTTGGGCGCCTGTTGGCGGCTCTTAACAAAGATCAAAAGTGTCGCTGTTTTTCTCGGGAGAGAGCTGGATAGCTATATCTCGGGTACATCGAACTGGTACAATCCCTGCCTTAATGTATGCCCTTTACGCCGCAGAGTGACCTCGCTGTATCGATGAACACCGAAGTAAAATTCAGCCATGAACGAGCCGTATCCAGAATCTGCCAGACAGATGTGGTCTGCTGCTCGCCCGAGGAATCACTCGATAGTGCGCTGAAATCCATGTCCCACCGACGCATAGGCTCCGTGCTTGTTTGCAACGGTAACAAGCCTGTTGGGATTTTGACACGCCGACAGGCGATGAGCTGTTGCGTGCGTGGGACTGATCCAGCCAATGTGTCCCTTGATGAGGTGATGTCCGGGCAGCTGCTGCTGGTCAAGGCCGACGACAGCATAGATGAAGTGGGTGTCGAAATGATGACACGCCGGCTTCAGCACGCGGTGGTCACAGATGACAATGGCGGCTTGTTGGGTATCGTCAGCGAGAGCGATATCGTTAACAGCCAGGGCATAGAGCATGATCTCTTTCTCCGTAGCGTGGTGGATATAGCGCCTGTCCGCTCACTCTTTCTCGACGACAAGTTGTACATGCGGGATGCGATTCAGCGTATCCGTGCCGAGGAGAAAAGCGCCGCCGTAGTTCGTTCCGGTGGTCGGCAATATATCATCACAGAAACCGACATTATCGGTCTGCTCGCGTCCGGCGCCGCGCTGGATCGACCGCTTTGCGAGTTTGCGCTCAGTGAGCTGGTAACCATTGATGAGTCGATCAGCCTGTTTATCGCCCGGAAGATCTTTCGTCGTCATGGTTTTCGGCACCTGGGGCTAACCGACACTCAGGGCCGTGTCACCCGGGTGCTCTCGTATTCTGACATCCTGCGCAGTGTTGAGCGGGACTATGTGGCGCGGCTGCGAGAGTTGCTTGCCAATCGCAACCATGCGCTGCAGCAATCCCAGCATAACCTGCGCCTGATCGAGCGCGTTATTAACGCATCGATGGAAGGCGTTGTGGTAACCGACAGTAATGGCGCGATTCAGAGTGTGAACCCGGCGTTCAGTGCCATTACCGGCTATGAGGCCCATGAGGTGATTGGGCGTAACCCCAATATCCTCAGTTCAGGTCGGCATGATCGTCAGTTCTATCAGGATATGTGGGCCAAGCTTAAGCGCGATGGTGAGTGGCAGGGCGAGATCTGGAACCGCACCCGCAGCGGTACTGTTTTCCCGGAGTGGCTCAGTATTACGGCGATCTCCGATGATAAGGGGCAGGTCACCCAGTACGCCGCCATCTTCCACGATCTGACGGAAACCAAAAGGTCCGAAGACAAGATACGTCGGATGGCGCAGTTCGATGACCTGACGCGTCTGGCTAACCGTAAGCTGTTTTCTGACCGGTTGGGTATGGCACTGCACTATGCCCAGGAAAATACTAAACGCATCGCCGTACTGGCGGTGGATCTGGATATGTTCAAGCGGGTCAATGATCGTTTTGGGCATGATGCCGGTGATGATGTGATTCGCACCCTGGCGAAACGCATCGAGGGCACTCTAGGTTCTGGTGATACGGCGGCAAGGCCTGCGGGTGATGAGTTTTCGCTGATTCTCAGTGATGTCAGCGAAGAAAGTCTGACCTGTCGGGTAGAGCATCTGGCGCGGGTGATTTCGACTCCGGTCCTGGTTGGCTCCAGTGAGCTGCGCATTACCGCCAGTATCGGTGTGGCTATCTACCCCACCGATGGTGAGTCAGTGGAAGAGCTGTTACGGGCGGCAGATGCAGCCATGCATAACTCCAAGGATCTGGGGCGCAACAGCTGGTCCTATTTTTCCAGCGAGATGCACCAGCGGCGGCAGTCGCGTTATCTGATAGGAGCTCACCTGCAGCAGGCGTTGCCGAATAGCGAGATGCATCTTGCCTACCAACCCAAACTGTCTTTGAAGACCGGTGAGGTGGTCGGCGTCGAAGCGTTGCTGCGCTGGCAGAATGCCGAGCTCGGTACGGTGCCGCCCGATCAGTTTGTGCCCCTGGCGGAAGACAGTGGCCTGATTCATGAAATTGGCGACTGGGTGCTGGAAACAGCGATCGGTCAGGCGCGCCGTTGGCAGCTTGCGGGGCGCCGGCTGCCCGTGGCGGTTAACCTCTCTGCCCGGCAGTTTCAGCGCGAAGGGCTGGTTGCCCGGGTCAAGCAGCTGCTGGAAAAATACACGCTGGACGCCGCGCTGCTGTGCGTGGAACTCACTGAAACCTGTTTCCTGCATAGCGCGGAGGAGACGGCGCAGGCGCTGCATGAGTTGCGTGAGTGCGGCGTTAAGGTCTCAATCGATGACTTCGGCACCGGTTACTCCAGTCTGAGTTATATCCGTACCATGTCGCTGGATCAGCTCAAGATAGACCGGAGTTTCGTCAACAATATCAACGAGGCGGAGCGAGACCGCCAGCTGGTCAGTGCCATGATCGCCATGAGTCAGGCGCTCGGCCTCAATGTTGTTGCCGAAGGGGTGGAAACCCGTGAACAGTTGGATATGCTGCGTCAGCTGGGTTGTGATGAGGTTCAGGGTTATCTGATCTGTCGCCCCAAGCCGGCGGAAGAGCTGGATAAGGTTCTGTCCGAGTTGGCTGGAACACACTGGATTGATGCGGGAGAAGGGCAGTGAAAAGCTATCTGTTTACCACCAGTAATGGTCGCGGCGGCGTGATGCTGTGCGATATCGATACCCTTGAAGAAGCAGTTCCCTACCTGAAGAAGCGTTTCGATGGTGTGGTGCGTATCGAGCAGGGGCTGGAACTGTGGACCGAAGAAGAGGGGTTTGGGGAGTTCAAACCCAGTTCGGTGGAAGAGGCGCTAGCGGCCAGTTCCGAGTCTGGCGGCCATTAGTTTTAGTTACTCATGCTCACTCTCCGCACAGCCGGGCGTTGATCTTTCCCGCGCCAGGCTTATCTTCAGAGCAATCTTCGGCGCTCTTTCGGTAACAAGCTTTCTTAAACAAGCTAATAGATAGGATCGCAGAATCGCCTGCCTGAAGCGGGTGTGTTCAGGCGATAAAAAGCCTGAACCGAACCGGTGTAGCCACCGGCCCGTGATTCAGAGCTGAAGGGGAAAGTTGGTTCGATCAGCGGCGACGACGGCGAGGACGATCGTCTTCAATGCGGATACGGATTGGGGCGGGTTTGGACTGCTCCTGAAGAACGTACCAGCCGGCACTGGCAATCATGACTGCTGCAAGAATAAACAGTGTTGTCAGCATCGAGAATCTCCTCTCTGGTCGGGGTATGCGTGACGCGTCCCGCTATTATTGGGCTGAGGACTGCGCTTCTGAGATAAATGCCGCAAATTCAGTATAACCGCCTATGTGTTTCTGACCACAAAAAATTTGCGGTACGGTTTCAACTGGCTTGCCGACGGTCTTTTCCAGGTCGGCCTTGGTGATACCTTCGGCGTGGATATCGATGTAACGATGATCCAGATTCTGGGTTTCGCAAAGCTGTTTAGCGCGGACACAAAAGCCGCAACCTGGGCGACCGAAGATAGTAATGCGTTCCATGAAAAGCTCCCTAAGCTGTGAAAATTTGATAACGCTATTAAACCCCTGCCAGTGCCTGATGAACAATGGTCATCATTAATGGTAACGATTGTCTGTTGCTATCAGGCTGACACCCAGTCGCAGACCTAATGCCTAGAACCAGTCATTACGCGGTTTACGGCGTTTTGGCAGGTAGGGAACCAGTAAGCCGAGAATTACGCCGCCCAGTGCAACCAGACCGCCGTGAGTGAGCCAGCGCATCAGGTTGGATTGGTCCATATTGGTGATCTGTGTTTTCAGCGAGGAAATTTCCCGCTCCAGCTCGACCACGCGAGCCTTGCTCTGTTCGCTTTCGTTGGCGCGGGATTCTGCGGCCTGCTCAAGCACGTCGATTCGTTGCTGCTGGGCGCTGATCCGCTGCTTCGATTCTTTTAGCTCGGACTCGAGCTCCGGCATGCGAATCAGGTCGCTGGGACCCTCGGCGACAAAGTTCTCAGGGACCCAGCCTACGCGACCGCTTTCGGTGCGGATCTGTACGTAGTCATTACGACGATCCAGGGTTTCGATCGCCTCACCGCTGTTTACACGTCCGTTAATGCGGTACTGGTTGCTCGGTCCACTGTTCATGAACACATAGACGTCGTCTGCGATGTGCGCAGATTCAGCGGCTGCATAGCTTGAAAGACCGGAGAGTAGAGCGACGAGTAACACTTTTTTCATACAGCTGTCCGACGGTGTTGCAGGGTGAATTGGGAATATTCGACTACTTTCGGCGAGTGAAGTTCACCGAGTGTCGAAAAGCGATGAGTTTACCACAGTTGGGGCTTTCTCAGGTTGTGTTAACTCCTTAGTTTGATTGACTTTGGTGCATCGCCCTTTCATTCTTCACCTGTTGAGCGGGCTCCGCCCGTATCCCTCATAGAGATGTGCCTGTCATGGGCATGAATAAGGAATCGAGGATCTTTTAAATGGAAAGCTTCTGGGATCTTTACGTGGTGCCCTGGGCGTTGAACATCGCCTTTGCGCTTGCGATTTTCTTTGTCGGACGCTGGATAGCCAAGCGTCTGGTTAACCTTAGCGGCCGTCTCATGCGTCGCGCCAAGCTTGACGAGATGCTGATCAACTTTATCTCGTCGATTATCAGCGTGCTGTTGTTGCTGTTTATTATTGTGGCGGCTCTGGGGCAGTTGGGTGTGGATACCACCTCACTGATTGCTCTGGTCGGTGCTGCTGGTTTGGCTGTCGGTCTGGCGCTGCAGGACTCGCTGAAAAACTTTGCCGCCGGTGTGCTGTTGATTCTGTTCCGTCCGTTTCGTGAAGGTGACTTCGTTGAGGTGGCGGGTATCGCAGGTATCTGTGAGCATATTGCCATCTTCAATACCGTTATGCGGACCGGTGATAACCGCGAGGTGATCATTCCTAACGGTTCGATTTACTCCGGCGTCATTACCAACTACTCCGCCCGTGATACCCGTCGCGTGGATATGGTATTTGGTATCAGCTATGACGACGATCTGCGCAAGGCGAAAGATATTCTGATGGATATCGTCACGTCTGATGAGCGTGTGCTTGCTGATCCTGCGCCCGTTGTCGTTGTTGCGGCGCTGGCTGACAGCAGTGTTAACTTCAACGTGCGTCCCTGGGTCAAGACTGCCGATTACTGGGCGGTTCTCTGGGATGTGACCGAGCAGGTCAAACTTCGTTTCGATGAGGCCGGTATCACTATCCCGTACCCGCAGGTGCAGGTGCATACCAATCAGGCGGAATCTACCGACTGAGTCTGTAAAACCGGTGCGCCCGCTATCCCCAGGATATAGGCGCACCGGCCTGTCAGCTATCCGTTTCCATTTTCCGTAATTGCTCTCTAAGCACCTCGTTCTCCTGTTTCAGGCGCTGTTCACTGATTCTCAGGTTGAAGTTCTTTTCATACTGGGTCTCCAGTCGTTTCTCCATCTGGTCAAACTTTTCCTGCTGCTGATCTTTTTGTCGCTGTAACGCCTCGACCTGTTGCTGGAGCTCAACGAGCAGGCTATAGCCGTCGCTGTCGTTCTCCTGATCGGGGGCCATTGTCGGGCGTATCTCGCTGACCAGATGGCTGTAGAGCGCTTTGAGATCGGTGGACTCCCGGTCGGTGTAGTGGATCTCGTCGCTGATCGCTCCATGGGCTGCCGCCGCACCAATAGAACCCGACAGAAAATGTTCCAGCATGCGGTGAAACTCCATCAGTTCGATCACGGTGATCTGATGTTTTCCGCTCACCTGAAGGTCGTCGGTTAGCTGGCTGAGGCTGCTTTCGACCTTGCCGTCCGGCAGATAGCGATTGAGGATTTGGCGCGCTTCCTCAAGTTTCGGGCCGAAGCTGATATAGGGATCCAGACCGGTGGGGCGCGCGCGGTTCAACAGCGGGTTACCGCGCATGCAATTGAACAGTTCGCGGGCTAGGCGGCGCTCCTTTTTGCTGGCTTTCAGTGCGAGGCTTAGCAGGATATATACCACCAGATTGAGCCCCAGTGACCAAAAAACGCTATGGCTGAGTGGACTAAGGTCACCCAGGCCAAGCAGCTGCTCGGGACGAAGGTCCTGGATGCCAAAGGGGCCGTGCAGCATTAATTGGTTGCTGATCCACCCCTCTTCGATAAAAGCGGGCACCAGCAGGGTGTAGAACCACACGGCAAAGCCGGTCATCAGACCCCAGAACGCGCCCAGGCTGCTGCCGCGGCGCCAGAACATGCCCAGTAGCATGGCCGGTACAAACTGCAGCACGGCGGCGAAAGAGATCAGGCCGATGGAAACCAGAATGTAGGAATCGCTCAGTGCCCGCGCGGTAGCGTAGGCAAGAGAAAGAATCGCGAGTACAAGTACCCAGCGAATCTGCAGCAGATAGCTTCGCAGGGAGCTGAGCGTCCTTATCTTCTCGCAAAGTGGCAGCACCAGATGATTCGAAGCCATGGTGGCCAAGGCCATGGTGGTGATCAGAATCATACCTGTGGCTGCAGCATAGCCGCCGAGGAAGGCGATCAGCGTAAATGTCGGGCTGTCTGCCAGCTGTGGAAGCAGCAGCATGAACTGGTCGCCGCTGTCGCCCGGCAATCCGAGGAGCAGGCCCGCAGCGGCTATCGGGACTACGAACATGCTGATCAGCACCGTATACAGCGGGAAGCTCCAGGGCAATATGCGCAGGTGGTGTTTGCTGCTGTTTTCTACTACGGCGACGTGGAACTGGCGTGGCAGGCAGTGGATGGCGGCAAAGCCGAGCAGTATCAGTGTGAACCAGCTGATGCCGGGGTTGGGGCTGTGTGTCAGGCTGAGCAGGTGATCCAGGTTCTGCTCCCGCAGTTGGTAAGCGATATCGGTGGGTCCGTCGAACAGGATGTAAGCGACGAACAGGCCGATGGCGATGAAGGCCAGCAGTTTGACGATGCATTCAGCGACGAGCGCGGCGACGATGCCCTGGTGTCTTTCGGTAGGGTCCAGGCGACGCACACCGAATACAATGGTGAAAATGACCATCAGTCCGGTGACCAGCGTGCCGGCCAGGTTCCAGTCGGTTTCTCTCTGGGCGTTGCTGGTGATGACGCTGAGGCTGTCGATAATTGCTTTCAGTTGCAGGGCGATGTAGGGGATTAGGCCGATGAGCGCTATCAGTGTGACCAGTGAAGCGATTTTTTGCGAATGGCGGTAACGAATTGATAGAAAGTCGGCGATGCTGGTGATGCGAAACGCCTCTTTGGCTCGCACCATGCGCATAAAGGTAAAGCCGGAGAGGGCCATGCCGAGCATGGCGCCGATGTAGATGCCGAAAAATTGAAGCCCGTATTCGACGGCGAAGCCGACGCTGCCAAAAAAGGTCCAGGAGGTGAAAAATACGGCCTGGGAAAGTGCATATACCCAGGGGGAGTTGAAGCGGCTGCGGCCGACGGAAATGCGATGCTCCACCCACTGTGCGAGGGCGAAGATCAGTGCCATGTAGCTGAGTACCGCCAGCAGAACGCTAATCGGTGAGAACATCGGTAGAGCTCCCGGTTACTGACCTTCAGGGCAGTATCAATGGTGCTCCGGGTGTTTGCAACAGCTCTGGCGGGGCGGAACCGGGTCGATACCGCCTTCAGAAAGCGGGTGACAGCGCAGGATGCGTTTCAGTGCCAGCCAGCTGCCGTAGAGCGGGCCATGGCTTCGAATCGCTTCGATGGCATAACTGGAACAGGTTGGGTAAAAGCGGCAGTTGCTGCCGAGAAACGGGCTGATCAGGTATTGGTAGCCGCGAATCAGCAGTGTCAGCAGGCGTATGATGAGATTTCTGACCACGGTGTTATCCGGTCTCTTTTAAGCGTTGCGGCAAAGCATAACGCTGGAAGCCTTCCGCCGCCAGTGAGGAGCGGCGGAAGGCTGGAGCGGTGCGGTCAGGAGCGTGTATCAGGCAGTGACCGTTTCGCGATCGAGCAGCTCGAGAGTGCCCAGGGTGCGCTCACGAACGCTGCGCAGCAGTTCGGGGTTATCGTTGAGTGACTCTCCGTAGGAGGGGATCATGCTCTTGATACGCGCTTTCCAATCGCTTTTGCCGCGGTGCTGTATATAGCAGCGCTCGACAATGCTGATCATGGTGGGGACTGCGGTTGATGCACCGGGCGATGCGCCGAGCAGGGCGGCCATAGAGCCGTCTTCTGCGGTGATGACCTCGGTACCGAACTCCAGTTTGCCGCCGAGCTTTTCATCTTTCTTGATGATCTGCACACGCTGGCCGGCGTGGGCCAGGGTCCAGTCTTCGTCGCGGGCATCCGGGAAAAAGTTGCGCAGTGCTTCGACGCGAGCGCCGTGTGACTGCATCACTTCGCTGATCAGGTAGCGGGTCAGGTCCATGTTTTTCATCGCCACCGAGAGCATCGGCTTGATGTTACCGGTGCGGATGCTTTTGGGCAGGTCAAGCAGGGAGCCCTGCTTCAGGAACTTGGTGGTGAAGCCTGCAAATGGTCCGAACAGCAGTGCGCGCTGACCATCGATGATACGGGTATCCAGGTGGGGGACCGACATCGGCGGTGCGCCGATCGGAGCCTTGCCATATACCTTGGCGAGGTGCTTCTCTACGATCTCCGGTTTCTTGCAGACCAGCCACTGGCCGCTGACCGGGAAGCCGCCGTAGCCCTTGCCTTCCTTGATGCCGGATTTTTGCAGCAGTGGCAGAGCGCCACCACCTGCGCCGAGGAAGACGAACTGGCTGTTGATCACCTCTTTGGCACCGGTTTCGGTGTTCTTGACGGTCACGTTCCAGCTGCCATCGGTTTGCTTGTCCAGGTCGTGGACGATGCGGCTTAGCAGCAGGTCGAAATCGGCCTGGGTGCCAAGATGTTTGGCCATGGAGCGGGCCAGCTCACCGAAGTTAACGTCGGTGCCGTAACGAACACGGGTTGCGGCGACCTTGTCTGCCGGGTCACGGTTCTGCATCACCAGCGGCATCCATTCGCGCAGTACTTCAGGATCTTCGCTGAATTCCATGTCGCAGAACGCGGCAGTGGCCGACAGGGTGGCATGTCGCTGGCGCAGGAATTCGACGTTCTCTTCACCCCAGACAAAGCTGATGTGCGGTGTCGGGTTGATGAACTGTTTGGGGGAGGGCAGGACGCTCTGTTCAACCAGGTGTGACCAGAACTGCAGGCTGGTTTCGAACTCGGAGTTGATCTTGAACGCCTTGGTGGTATCGATGCTGCCATCGGCTTTTTTCGGCGTGTAGTTCAGCTCGCAGTAGGCGGCGTGTCCTGTGCCGGCGTTGTTCCAGCCGTCTGAGCTTTCGTGGGCCACGTAGTCGAGTCGTTCGACCATGCAGATTTTAATGCTGGGATCGAGCTGTTTGAGCAACATCCCGAGGGTGGTACTCATGGCACCTGCACCGACAAGCAGTACGTCGACAGATTTTGTAGTCATAGGAATACGCCAATTGATAATAAACAATGGGATTCGTTACGCACCTGAAAAGGGCTTTTGGCTCCGTGCTCGAACAAGAGTTCGAAGATCAGGTGTCGTCCCCCGGATCTGATCGCCCGGGTTGGGCTGGGCGTTAGCCTGCGGATCAGTCAGGGTGGGTCGCCGTTATTTTGGGACCCTGGAGCAAGTTACCTACTGCGGTATCCTGTGGCCTGTCTATGTGCGTCGGATACGGCGTATGAGGCTTATAGTTTTAGTTTCACGGTTGTTGCGCTGCATTATAGGGATTCGTATGGCAAAAAAAACCTGTGAAACATGCGGTAACCCCATGAAACTCAGTGTTTCTTGTCTGCAGGTCGCGTACGGCGCGGGGTTTGACGGGATTAAGACTTTCGTCTGTTAGTCTATTTTGTAAGGCCGAAACGCCGCGGGACGACGTTTCGGCTCAGTGTGTGAGGGTCTAGAGCTGTTCTTCGGCGTATTCCGCCAGGCGAGAGCGGAAGATGCCTTCGAAGTGGATGCTGGCCGAACCATTGAAGTCGCGGAAGCGTTCCACGATATAGGTCAGACCTGAAGTCAGTGCCGTCAGGTAGTTGGAGTCGATCTGCGCCAGGTTACCCAGGCAGACCATCTTGGTGTTCTTGCCGCAGCGGGTGAGGATGGTTTTCAGCTGCTGGGGCGTCAGGTTCTGGGATTCATCGATCAGAACGATGGCGTTCTGGATGCTGCGTCCGCGAATGAAGTTCAAGGACTTGAACTGGATGTTTGCCTTCTCGATAGCGTATTTCACGCTGCTCTGTGGGCGCTCATCATGCTCGTGCATCGCTTCCAGGTTATCGTTGATCGAGCTGAGCCAGGGCGTCATCTTCTCCTCTTCGGTGCCGGGCAGGAAGCCGATATCTTCGGCGACCGGCGGGGTCGAGCGGGTAACGATGATCTTGTTGTAACGCCGATCCTCAATCACCATTTCCAGCGCACAGGCCAGCGCTACCAGTGTTTTGCCCGAGCCTGCGGCGCCGAGCAGAATGCTCAGGTCCACATCGGGATCCAGCAGTGCGTTCATGGCAAACGCCTGCTGTATATTGATCGGCTGAATACCCCAGCAGCTCTGCTGCATCAGGCGCTCATAGCCCAGGTCCTGCAGGGTGACCTTCTCGTCTGTGACTTCTACGGTGCGCGCAGCAAAGTCCTTGCTGTCATCGTAGATATATTCGTTCGGATAGGTGTCGGGCAGTACGCTGCGGTCCACTCTGTGGAAGGTGTGGCCGTTTTCCTGAAAGCTGTCGACCTGCTCGACACCTTCCCAAAATGGCTTTTCAAGGTGCTGGTGGCCCGCCGGCAGCAGATCGATATCGGAAACCAGCTGATCGGTGCGGTAGTCTTCGACTCTTTGCAGTCCTGCGCCCAGGGCCTTGAGGCGCATATTGATATCTTTGGTGACAAGAATGACCTGTCGATGCGGGAAGGTGGCCTGTAGATGCAGGGCACAGTTAATGATCTTGTTGTCTTTGTTGCGTTCGTCCGGAAGAAAACCCTGTCGGGTTGTTAGTTCGTGGTCCGGGAAGATGGAGAGGCGGCCGAGTTTGATGACCCGGTCTTTTCCTTCCAGCTTGATCTGAACCCCTTTGGTGATCTGGCCGGCATCCTTAGCCGTGCTGATGATGTCGTCTATGGCGCGTATGGCGTGGCGGGCTTCGGCGGCCACGTTTTTCTTGCGATCCTTGATGTCGTCCAGTTCTTCCAGAACTGTCATCGGGATGGTGATGTCCTGTTCCTTGAATTCGTAGAGACACTTGGGGTCGTGCAGGAGAACGTTGGTGTCGAGGATATACAGCTTGGACGCAGTCATCGGCGCTTCCTTCTGCGGAGGGATCTGTTCTCAAAACTAATTCAACGGATCGGCGTTTACAATCGTTGTCTGTTACAAAGACTCCCAAGTGGCTGTTTTTTATCGTGCTAGTAGCCAAAGGGCAGCAAAGGGTTCATATTGATCCTGTCGCTTGCGGCAATCCCGCAGGCGATTTCATCCGCGCAGGGAGGTCGATTATGATGACCGAAGCTTTTGTAAATGCCAGCGTCACCCCGCTGGAAAGTCTCGATATGCTTTCCCCTTACGAGGTGGCGAAACTTCAGGATAAATCTCAGGGCGGCCTCTACCGGCTGCTGCGTCAATGTGCACTCGCGGTGCTCAACTGCGGCAGCGAAATGGACAGCACCCGTATGGTGCTGGAGCGCTATCGTAAGTTCGATATTCAGATCAGCCAGAAACATCGGGGGGTTCAGCTAGATCTGATCAACGCGCCCGCGTCCGCCTTTGTTGATGGTGAGTTGATTCAGGGTATACGCGAGCATCTGTTTGCCGTTGTTCGCGATCTTCTTTACGTCCAGGACGAATTCAAAGACTGTTGTGACGATCTGGCGCCGTCCACCGTTGCGACCAATCTCGTATTCCACACGCTGCGGCACGCCAATGCGTTTAGGCCCCATGTGAAACCTAATGTGATGGTGTGTTGGGGCGGTCATTCGATCAGTCGACCCGAATATGAGTACACCAAAAAGGTGGGCTATGAGCTCGGTCTGCGTCGGCTGCAGATCTGTACCGGCTGTGGTCCGGGCGCGATGAAAGGGCCCATGAAGGGGGCCGCTATTGCCCATGCCAAGCAGCGCAAGGCGGATCCTCGTTATATCGGTATCACCGAACCCGGTATTATCGCGGCGGAGTCCCCCAACCCGATCGTCAATGAGCTGGTGATCATGCCAGACATCGAAAAGCGGCTTGAGGCCTTTGTGCGGCTTGGACACGGCATTATCGTTTTCCCCGGTGGTGCAGGCACGGCAGAAGAGATTCTCTACATGCTCAGTATTCTGCTGCGTGAAGAGAATGACGCCATTCCGTTCCCGTTGATCTTTACCGGGCCGGCTGGCAGTGAGGAGTACTTCGATACCGTGGATCGCTTTATCGCTGAAACTTTGGGCGAGCGGGCGCGGAGTAAATACGAAATTATTATCGACGATCCTCACGGTGTGGCTTCCCGGGCGAAAGAAGCCTTGCTTGAGGTGACCGCTCATCGCCGTAAGGTGGGAGAGTCTTTCCACTACAACTGGCAGCTGCATATCCCGTTGGATCTGCAACAGACCTTTGAGCCAACCCACGCCAACATGGCATCACTGAATCTGTCACGTAACCAGCCTGATTACGAACTGGCGAGCCAGCTGCGCTGCGCCCTGTCCGGCATCGTCGCTGGTAATGTTAAGGAACCGGGTATCCGCGCCATTGAAGAGTTCGGGCCGTTTGAGCTGCATGGCGAGCCGGCGTTGATGGCCTCGCTCGATCAGCTGCTGACCGCGTTTATCGAGCAGCGCCGTATGAAGATCGACTTCGAGGATTATCAGCCCTGTTTCCGCATAGCGGCAGCCAGCAAGGTCAGCTCAGGTTGATCGCCTCACCTGGCTCGGACAGCCGCTGATAACGCACCAGTGCGCGAAGGTAATCGGCGGTGCCGGGTCGGGCGGCTGTACCTGACAATCCCAGCCCTGAACCTGGGCATTCCATGCTATTGGGGCAGAGTGTCGGCGGGTTGATATTCAACTCGCTGGCGCGGCTGTAACGTTTAACCTGCTCAATCAGTGTGCTGTCGTTTGAGAACAGCGAAAGCGCCATCCCTGTGCCGGAACGGTTGATCTCATCCAGTTTCGAATTCAGTTCCTCCCGATCAAACCGGACCAGATGAAGAATGGGTGCTTCTATCTGTTCCTGAAGCTCATCCAGCGTATAGAGCCTTAGCAGGGTTGGGGGCACAAAATAGCCTTCATCATGTTCGCTACCCAGTTCGGCCTGCGCCAGCAAACGGTCGGCCGCCTGAAAACGTTCAATATGCAGGTACGCACTATCCATCTGTTTGCGGTTAACCAGCGGGCCGATATCGGTTTCGCGGCTTTCCGGCGAGCCTATGCGCAGCTGATTGATCGCCTGGCTCAGGGTCTTTGTCAGCTCATCGGCCAGACTCGATTCGACGTAGAGAATTCGCAGCGAGCCGTGATGCTGTCCCGCATGGGAGAACGCACCGCGCAGCAGTCTTGGCAATAGATCATTGACCGACTGGTCGCTATCGATAATGGCTGCATGGCGGCCGCCGGTATCGCTGATTACCGGAATCAGCGGTGCGCCTGCACGTTTGGTGAGCTGGTGCTGAATCTCCGCAGCTGCCAGGGCACTGCCGCAGAACAGGACCCCATCCAGGCGGTAATCTTCCAGCAAATAAGAACCCACTTCATCCAGCGAGCCGGGCAGAAGTGCGAAATATTCTGGGGGGACGCCGCAGGCTAGCATCTGGTGGAAAAGCCAGTGAGCCGTGAGCGATGCCTGGGCGGCTGGTTTGATCAGCAGACTGTTGCCCGAGAGCAGGGCGGCGCTGGTCATAGCAACAAACTGAAGTATTGGCTGGCTCCAGGGAGTAAAGCCCAGCAGCGTGCCGAGTGGCAGGGGGGCCAGCTCACAAACGATATCGCCGCTTGCATGGACCTCCTGGGGGGAAAGCAGGCTGCTGGCGAGTTGCAGGTGCTGATCCAGCAGTACGATTGCATCCTCGATTTCGTAAAGACAATCGTTTATTGGCTTGCCTGTCTCGCGAGCGCAAAGGCTGGCCAGTTCAAACTGCTGCTGGAGTACCCTGGCGGCAAAGGCTTCCAGCAGGGTGCGTCGCGCGTAGCTGGAAAGTTGACCATCGAGGGCCTGGCTTTCGCTGCAGACCTTGAAGGCCTGTTTGGCATCCGTTTCACGAATCTCTATCTGGCTACCCACCGGAGTATGAATGTCGGAGGGGAGGAAGCGCACCCGTTCCGCCTGGCCTGTCGGCGATTCGCCACCAATCACTGGGACTGCCTTGGGTTGTTGCTGGGCCAGGGCTTCGGTCGTCTGTTTAAGGCGCTGTTCGATAATCTGTATGCCGCGCAGTGAACAGGGGCGGTCACCGAAACCGAGATCTGATTTTGGCTTCGGCAGCGGTGGTGGATCGCAGAGGCTGCAGGGCCAGCCTTTATCCTGGCAGATGAGGCTTATCACCGGCTGCAGTCGGCGATCGCTGATGACCAGCTCGGGGCGCAGGTGTTGGTTGTTTGCGCTTTCGAGAAAGGCGCAGGCTGCGGCCAGGTTGAGTCGGACCGCGCTGGCGAGGGTCAGCATCGGCGTTTCGTGGCGGGCGTAACTGCGCTGGTCGTTATTAAACGGCTGGTCGAGAATCTGTACTTCGATCCTGCGCTGAAACTGGTTGCCGATGCTCTCCAGGTAGCCAAGGGTGGGTAGCAGGCGCTTTGACGTGGCGCTCAGTCCCATGCCGATACTGCCCTGAGCGGCGGGGTTTTGGATCAGATCGCTAAGCAGGGCCAGCCAGCATTCAAGCTGCTGCTCTGTGGGTTGCTGCAGAAGCAGGCTGATATTTTCCGCTGCAGCCAGCTGCAATAGCGCCAGGAGTTTTTTGACCAGGCTGTCGCGAGTGCGCTGGTCGGGGCTCAGTGAGCAGTTTGGATAAAGGTTGAGCGGGTTGATCTGAAGCTGTCTTACCGCGGTGTCGGGTTGTCGGGATCCGATCTGCTCTATCTGGCGCAGATAAAGATTGAACTGATGGTTGGCCTGATCCCAGGTGTGTACTCGGGCTGAGGCGAACGGCATAACAAACAGGGGAGGGGGTTGTCTGGCGTCTGCAGAGTTAGAGCTGTCGCCAGTCAGTGTTAGCCCCAGAGATTTCAGTTCTCCGCTCAGCCGGGCTTCATCGATCAGTGCTGACCGATACACGCCCTGCAGCAGTTGGTTCACGCTCATCAGGCGGAACTCGTCAGAGAAGTAAAGTGGCAGTGGTAGCATTGTCTTTCCCTGTAATAAGCAGGGCCTGTTAAACCCGTCCAGTAACCTGTGGGTTAGAGCCTTGATGTCCGCCCGCGTTCCCTGCGAAAAGTCGGTGTTGCTTTGCGAAAGCGATCCAAAAATCGTACATGTAGTGACGCTATTATGACATCGCGACAGCAAGGCGTTATATTAGCGCGATTTTCTCTCTACTCGCGGGTGTACGTTTTGCGGCGAAAGTTAGTAGTTACGCTGACGACCGTGCATGGATCACGGCAGTATACGCTTAATCAGTTAGCGAAGTATCTGGTGGCAGGTTTTCTGCTCATGGCTGCGCTGAGTTTTTTTGTTTCCAACCTGCTGTTGGTAAAGACCACCGACGATCTGCTTGATCTCGAGGACAGCCACCAGCAGCTGGCGGATCAGTACGACCTGATGCTGGGAACCCAGCAGCTCTATCGCAGTGAACTGGATTCGCTGGGTGACGCCCTGTCGCAACTGTCCACTGAGCGCGATCAGCTTGCCGCCCGTAACCAGGTGATGGGAACCGAACTGGGCAATCTCGAGTCAATGCTAGGGATTCTGGACAGCGAGCCTGAAGTGTCGCCAGCGGAACGCGCCGAGGTGGCCAAGGCGGCTGCCAAGGAGCGTTTGTTCATGCTTTACGGCGTGCCCAATGGCGTGCCGATTCAGAGTGAAAGAATCAACGATGAATTCGGTATGCGCTACCACCCGGTTCTGAAGAAACGGGTGATGCACAGCGGTATCGATTTCAAGGCTCAGACCGGGACACCGGTTTACGCAACGGCGGATGGCGTTGTCGAATTTGCCGGGTTTACCAAAAGTAGCGGTTACGGCTACATGGTGCGCCTGACTCATAACCTGGGTTTTAAAACCTACTACGCACATCTTGATAAGGTGTTGGTTAAACCCAAGGCTTTCGTACACAAGGGCCAGAAAATCGGTCTGAGCGGAAACAGCGGACGTTCCACCGGTCCGCACCTGCATTACGAGGTGCGTTATCTCTACACGGCGATAGATCCCGAGCCGTTCATGAAGTGGGGTCTTAGCAACTTTGAGTCGATATTTACAGAAGTTGAGGATGTTCCGTGGGAATCATTAAGCGCAATGTATCCGCTAAATCAAACCGCTCCGCAGTAACCATCATCGCCCAGGGTAACCGCTTTCATGGAGAAACGAGTATCTCCGGCAAGATGCATGTGGATGGCGAGTTCGAGGGCAGTATCGATTCCAGCGATGATATTTCCATCGGTAAGGCGGGGCGTATCTGCGGCCGTATCCGCGCTCATGCCGTCAATGTCAGCGGTGTACTCGAAGGTGAGCTGATCTGCGACTCTCTGCATATAGAACGTGGTGGCCATGTCTGTGCAAACGTGTTCTGTACTACCCTGTCGATAGATCCAGATGCCACCTTCATCGGTGAGCGGCGACTCCCTGGCGAGAACCGTCTGACCTGGGAATCCCAGGCCCGTAAGTTGGAGTCGACCTATGTAGAGACCGAGGTCGACCGCGGCGTTGATATGGAGTTTGAGTCTGAGGTTGAGTCGGGTGACTACTTCGACCCGGACGACAATCTGATCGACTCGCTGCCGGATCGTATTACTCTGTCCCGCAAATAGAAGAAGATCAGGAGACAAGCGGAACATGTGTGAACTGCTTGGCATGAGCGCCAATGTACCCACCGATATCTGTTTCAGTTTTGCCGGTCTCGTACCCCGGGGCGGCGGCATCGGCCCTCACAGCGATGGTTGGGGAATCGCTTTTTACGAAGGCCATGGGCTGAGAGCCTTTCATGATCCCCTGCCCAGTGCTGACTCACGTATCGCTGAGCTGCTGGTCTCCTACCCTATTAAAAGCCGGGTGGTGATCAGTCATATTCGCCAGGCGAACGTAGGTGCTGTCAGTCTTGCCAATACCCATCCCTTCAGTCGTGAGCTCTGGGGGAGGGTCTGGTGTTATGCCCATAACGGCCAGCTGGAAAAAGAGATTTTTGACTGGCCGCTCAGTTATTACCATCCGGTGGGTACTACCGACAGTGAATACGCCTTTTGCTGGATTCTTGATCAGATTCGCCATGAGTTTCCCGACGGCCCCCCAGGCGATGAGACCGAGCTTGCCGCGCTGATTCATCAGTGCTGTGAAAAGCTGCGTGGGCTCGGTGTATACAACATGCTGCTCAGCGAATCGTCGCACCTGTTTTGCTACTGCACGACCAAGCTGTCCTGGATCACCCGGCGAGCCCCCTTTGGTGAGGCAAGGCTCAAAGATAGTGATATGACGGTGGATTTTGGCGCTGAAACCACACCCAATGATGTGGTTACCGTGATCGCCACGGAGCCGCTCACCGATAATGAGTGTTGGGAGTCGCTGAATACCGGTGAAATGATAGTCTTCATGGACGGTGAGGTGGAGTGGCGGAGATGCGCTGAGCAGGCTCAAAAATGAGTCAGACCCTGGATGGTCTGGTCAGCGAGCTGGCCAAGCGTCAGGGAGATCGTCCCGCCTTTGGTCATCTTGGGAAGAGTCTCACGTACACCGAAGTCGATGTGCTATCACGCCGCTTTGCTGCCTGGTTGCAGCACTGTACCGACCTGAGGCCGGGCGACCGCCTGGCGATTCAACTTCCCAACTGTATTCAGTATCCCGTAGCGCTGTTCGGAGCCTTGCGTGCTGGTTTGGTCGTGGTTAATACCAACCCCCTCTATGGCGAAGAGGAACTGAAGCGCCAGCTTCAGGATAGTGGCGCCAGAGCACTGCTGGTATATGAGCCGCTCTCCGGGCCCGCCTCGCGAGTGCTCGACGAGACTGTAATCGAATACGTACTGACGACGCAGATCGGCGACCTGCATACCGGTTGGCGCCGCTGGGGCCTGAATGCCTGTGCGCATTACCGTCGCCGAGGAGGGCGTCGAATGCGCGGCGGAACACCGTTGACGGAAGTGTTGAAGCCTGAGACCGGACGTCACTGGGTTCCGCCCGACGCAGCGGAGCTCGCGCTGCTGCAATACACCGGCGGCACGACAGGGCCGGCCAAGGGCGCGATGCTGACCCACGCCTCGTTATTAGCCAATATCGAACAGCTCAGGCAGCGGCTTCAGGAGGTAGATTCTGGTGCCGGGTTGACGCTGTTACAGCCGCTGCCGATGTACCATATTTACTCCTTTGTCCTGGTGATGCTGATGTTCTCCCAGGGCAATTACGTTGAGCTAATTCCGGATCCGCATGATGCCAAGGGGCTGGCTAAGGCGTTTGAACGGGTTAAACCGAGCTGTTTTGCCGGGATCAATCCTCTCTTTATTGCGTTGTGCCAGAAGCCGGAGTTTAGCCAGCTCGACTTCAGTTCTTTAAAGTTGACCATTTCTGGCGGTATGGCATTGACCGAATCCGCCGCCCGGCGCTGGCAGGAGGTGACGGGGTGTGCGGTTACCGAAGGTTATGGTCTGACCGAGTGTTCGCCAGTGGTGAGTGTGGCGCGTCCGGGAATGGAGAGGATAGGCAGTGCCGGTGCTCCCCTGGCCGGTACCGATGTGCGTGTTGTCGATGATCAAGGGGCGGCCTTGCCCAGCGGTGAAAGTGGCGAGATTCAGGTACGCGGCCCGCAGCTGATGCAGGGGTATTGGGGATCGGATAATGCTGACGAACAGCGTCACGCGGATGGCTGGCTGGCCACCGGTGATATAGGTCAGATCGACGATGTTGGTGAGATCCATATCATCGATCGGCGCAAGGAGATGATCAATGTATCCGGCTTCAAGGTCTATCCCAGTGAGCTGGAAAATCTGATCAGCGCCCATCCCGATATTCTTGAGTGCGCAGTGATCGGGCTGCCGGATGAGGAGAAGGGCGAATTTATCAAACTCTACGTTGTTTCCAATAACCCCCGACTGACCACCCGTGGCGTGCGAGAATACTGTCGTGAACGGCTGACCTCCTACAAGGTGCCGCGCAGTGTCGAGTTTCGCCATGACCTGCCACGAAACTCTATCGGCAAGGTCATGCGACGTACCCTGCGTGAAGAGGCCATCCATGAGCTGGGGCTGGATCAGCGGCCTGACTCGCAACAGGCGGGGCGGCTGGGCTAGAATCCCGCCTTTGTTACTCTACTCTAAGGTCGACGCGTTTTGACATCCGCTATCGCTGAACTCCGTACTCTGATTACTCAATGCCGAATTGCCGATCGTTTTCGCCTGCGTCGTCGGCTTGACGAGCTGGCGCGCAAAGAGAACGTCGCAGAGCAGCTTAATAACCTGGCGGAGGCGGTGGAGGCTTCGCGAGCCGCGGTGGCGTTTAAACGCTCACTCTCCACGCAGATTAATTATCCTGATCTGCCGGTATCGGCGCGCCGCGAAGAGCTGCTGGAGGTGATCCGCGATAATCAGGTTGTGGTTATCGCCGGTGAAACGGGTTCAGGCAAAACCACCCAGATCCCGAAAATCTGCCTGGAACTTGGTTTGGGTTGCGAAGGGATGATCGGTCATACCCAGCCGCGTCGACTGGCTGCGCGCAACGTGGCGGCTCGTATCGCGGAAGAGATGAATACGCAGCTGGGTGAAAGGGTCGGTTTCCAGGTGCGTTTTCACGATCAGGTCTCTGAGTCCACCCAGGTCAAATTGATGACCGACGGTATTCTGCTGGCGGAGACTCAACACGATCGTTATCTCGAGCAGTACGAGGTGCTGATTATCGATGAGGCGCATGAGCGCAGCCTCAATATCGATTTTCTGCTTGGCTACATTAAACGGATTTTGCCAAGGCGACCCACGCTCAAGGTGATCATTACCTCGGCCACCATCGATCTGGAACGTTTCTCCAAACATTTCGATAACGCGCCGGTCATAGAAGTCTCCGGGCGTACCTATCCGGTGGATACTCTCTATCGTCCGCTGCATGAGATGGAGGGCGAGGATGAAAAAGCGCTGGATCTGCAGCAGGGAATTCTCGCTGCCGTCGATGAGCTGACCCAGATCGACCGCCAGAAAAAGGAAGCGGGCCCGGGCGATATCCTTGTTTTTCTCCCCGGTGAACGTGAAATCCGTGAAACCGCAGACCTGCTGCGCAAGGCCCAGTTGCGCGATACCGAGGTGATACCCCTGTACGCCCGGTTGTCACTGAAAGAGCAAAACCGGGTCTTTCATGGAGCGCGCTCGGCGGGGCGGCGGATCGTGCTCTCCACTAACGTAGCGGAAACCTCCCTGACCGTGCCGGGTATCCGTTACGTGATCGATCCGGGAGTGGCGCGAATCTCGCGCTACAGTTATCGCTCCAAAGTGCAGCGCCTGCCGGTGGAAGCGATCTCCCAGGCCAGTGCCAACCAGCGTGCGGGTCGTTGTGGTCGTGTGGCGCCGGGTACCTGTATTCGTCTCTATTCTGAAGACGACTTCAACAACCGCCCGGAATTCACCGATGCGGAAATACGCCGCACTAACCTGGCGGCGGTCATCCTGCAGATGCTGCAGCTAAAGCTGGGCGATATCAGCGATTTTCCCTTTGTGGATCCGCCGGACTCACGCTTTGTTAATGACGGTTTTAAACTCCTCGAAGAACTGGGTGCCGTTGATGCTAAGCGGCGTCTTACCGATATAGGCCGAAAGCTGGCGCGGCTGCCCGTGGATCCACGTATTGCCCGGATGGTGATCGAGGCGGGCCAGTACGACGCCCTTAAAGAGGTGATGATTATCGCCAGTGCGTTGAGTGTGCAGGATCCGAGAGAAAGGCCTCACGATAAGCGCCAGGCGGCGGATGAGAAACATAAGCAGTACAGCGATGAGCACTCAGACTTTATAACGTTGCTCAATCTCTGGAATCTCTATGAAGAGCAGCGTGAGGCGCTAAGTCAAAATCAGCTGCGCAACTGGTGCCAGAAGAATTTCATCTCGTTCATGCGGATGCGTGAGTGGCGTGATGTGCATCGTCAGCTGCATCTGAGTATTAAAGAGCTGAAGCTGCGCGAAAATACAGAAGCTGCCGAGTATGCGCCTATTCATCGCTCACTGCTGGCGGGGTTGCTCAGTCATATCGGTAATCTGGTGGAGAAGGGCGAATACCTGGGCGCGCGAAATCGGCGCTTTCGTATATTCCCGGGTTCGGGACTGTTCAAGAAAAGCCCTAAATGGGTGATCGCCGCAGAGTTGCTCGAAACCAGCAAGCTTTACGCCCACCAGGTGGCGAAGATTGAACCGGAATGGATCGAAGCGCCCGCTTCTCATCTGGTTAAACGCAGCTGGTCTGAACCCCATTGGGAGAAAAAACGGGCACAGGTTGTGGCTACCGAGCAGGTCACCCTGTTTGGTTTGATCATCGTTCCCAAGCGCAAGGTCAATTATGGCCGTATCGATCCGCTGGCAGCCCATGAAATCTTTCTGCGCAGTGCGCTGGTCGAGGGAGAGTTTCAGACCCGAGCCGATTTCTTCCACCAAAATCGAGCACTGCTCGATAGTGTGGAAACCCTGGAGTCGAAATCACGCCGCCGTGACCTGCTGGTCGACGAAGAGTCGCTCTACCAGTTTTATGCCGAGCGTTTTGCGGAGCTCGGTGGCGATCATATCGTCAACGGTGCCAGTTTTGAGAAGTGGTACAAAAAGATCGCCAAGGAACGGCCTGATGCATTGAAAATGACAGAGGAGGATATCCTCCAGCGGTCTGCTGAACATGTCAGTGCCAATGCTTATCCAGACGCCATAAAAGTGGAAGGCGTCGATCTGTCTCTGGAGTATCTCTTCGATCCTGCGTCCGATCGCGACGGCGTCACCCTGAACTGCCCGCTCCCGCTGCTGAAGCTACTACCGTTGAAACGCCTGGATTGGCTTGTGCCGGGCATGCTTGAGGAAAAAGTCACCTCAATACTCAAAGGCCTGCCGAAACAGGAGCGCAAGCACTTTGTGCCTGTGCCTGACTATGCAAAGGCATTTTGTGAGTCAGCGGTATTTGGTGAGGGCGATCTTTACGAGGCGCTGAGTCACCAGTTACTCAGAATGACCGGGCATAAAGTCTCGCCTGAACTGTTGCGCCAGGCCTCCCTTGAACGGCACCAGAGGGTCAATATCAGTCTTGCCGACGCGGAAGGCAAAAAGGTAGGCGAGAGTCGCGATTGGGACAGGCTTAATCAGCGTTTCGCCGATCAGGCGGAAGCGGCGATGCAGGCGGGTAGCGACAATACCTGGGGCGAGGAGGGGCTGACCCGGTGGAGCTTCGGCAAGCTGGAAGAGTCTGTTCGAGTCCGCCAGGCAGGCGGGATCAAGATTGAGGCTTATCCGGGGCTCGAGGACAGTGGTTCGAGTGTCAGTCTCAAATTATTCAGCTCAGCCGATGATGCCCGCCATTCGACAATCCGTGCCCAGGCGCGGCTGTTTCTGCTGGCGATGCCCGAAACGGCCAAATATGTGCGCCGCAAGCTACCGTCGATAGATAAGATACTGTTACAAAGCGGCAAGCGTTTTAACCAGAAACAGTTTGAAGACCAATTGCTTTTAAAAGCGGCTTTGAGGGCTAGCGGGCTCGAAGAGGGGGAGGTTATTCGCTCGGAGGCTGTCTTTAATTCCGCTTGTGAGCAGGTGAAAGGAAATCTGGCGGAAAATGCCGATACGCTTTGTGCCTTCGCGCTGGAATGCCATCAACGCCTACATCGTATCGATAAAGCGTTGAACGGTCGTATCGATCTCAGGGCTGTTGTAATCCTCAATGATATTAAAGCTCAGGTCGCATCTTTGATGCATACGGGTTATCTGTCCGATACCCCGGACACCTGGCTGGCACAGTATCCCCGTTACCTGGAGGCCGTCGAGATCAGGCTTGAAAAGTATCAACGGGAACTGAGGCAGCAGATCGTGCAGTCTGAGCAGTTGCAGCAGATGAGCCAGCGCTATGAAAAACTGCTGGATGAGGCCCGTGCCCGTGATCAGCTGAGTGCCGATCTACTGGAGTTTCGTTGGTGGATCGAGGAATATCGTGTGTCCCTGTTCGCACAACAGCTTGGTACCCGTTTCAGCGTTTCAGAAAAAAGGCTGGAAAAAAGGCTCAAAGAACTGGCGAAATAGGCTTGGTTTTCTGGGGAAAAAACCCTATGAATCATGCAGAACAAAGGGTTGCACCGATTCAGGGCCTGTGGTGTAATGCCAAAAATTTAGGTGCCGGAGTTGCTTTTTAGGTGGCTTCGGTATTTAAGTATTTACAGATGTTCAAAGAGGCATACGGTCAACAGGCTTAAGTGTCCAAATCTGTGAAAAAAGCGTTAAAAACCAGATGAATGGCTTAGATCAAAAAAGTTCATTCACTGGTTTGAAATAATCATGAATTATAGTATTTTCGTAGGTGGCACTCCGGTGTGCCGATGAAAACTAGAATTCACTACTAGTAAGTTGAATTACTGAAGGGGAAATTTGATGAAAAAGTCACTGATTGCTCTGGCTGTAGCTGGCGCGATGACCGCTCCGGTCGTAGCACAGGCTGACGCTACTCTGTACGGTAACGTCGAAATCGAAGGTATCTTCGCTGAAGACCAGGACGCTGAGATCCAGGTTGACGACGCTCGTATGGGTGTTAAAGGCTCCGACGAAACCTACATCGACGGCGTTTCTTCTTTCTACCAGATCGAACTCGAATACAACCCGTCTAGCGTTGTAAACGATGGTGCTGGCGTTACTGTTCGTAAAGCCAACGCTGGTCTGACCGGTGGTTTCGGTACCGTTATCGGCGGTCGTTTCACCAACCCGTCTGAATCTACTGAAATTCTTGACGTTTACTCCGAGTCTGTTTCTACCGACTACTTCGTCAAGAGCCCGGACCGTCTGGGTAGCTCTGTAGCTTACATCACTCCGTCTTTCGGTGGCTTCAGCGCTTACGCTGGTCTGGCTGCTGATGGCGCTTCTGGTAACGGCGCGCACGACAACCAGGACGACCGTGAAGATCTGGACGGTTACGTAGTTGGTGCTGACTACGCTGCTGGCGGTTTCACCGCTGCTGTATCTTACTGGGAAATGGCTGGTGACGGCGACGTACTGGGCGGCCCGGGTTCTACCATGGACGACATGGAATTCGCAGCTGTTGCTCTGAGCTACGCTTTCGGTAACTTCACCGTTACTGGTTCTTACGCTGAAACCGAAAACTACATCGACGGCGCTTGGGCTGGTAACCTGGCATTCGCACAGGCTGACACCGAAACTTGGGCTCTGGGTGCTGAATACGCTCTGGAAAACACTACCTTCGGCGTAACCTACTACGATTACACTGAAGAAGACGTTAACTCCAGCGCTGACGTTGATGCTGACGAGTGGGGCGTATACGTTTCTCACAAGCTGAGCAACAAAGCTTCTGTTAAAGCTCAGTTCTCTGATGCTGACGTAGAGAAGCGTCTTGGCGCTGCTCGCACCTTCGTTGTTGGTTACAACGTAAGCTTCTAATCTCTTCTTAAAGAGATTGATCTTAGAAAAGGCTCCTTCGGGAGCCTTTTTTGCGTTATCTGCTTAAAATATCAGCGGCTCTGTCAGGGGGATAAATCCCTGCCTAATCATTTCTGCTGAAATTCGCGCTTCCGCTATTTCTATTCCTGTTACCCTGTTCGTCGGTTGTGCGAATGTATCTGTTTGCCTGACTCCTTCGCTGTTCTTCCTAATATGAAGCCCCCTTGGCTGATATTGCCGCTAATCCCTCTGCTTTGGTCTATAGATTGCAAATACGATCGCGCGTGGTCGGTTTTAATACAAATGAGTGGTGGCTAGCTTCATGTCGCTCTACGGGTTGTCTCCTGAGCCGAGGAGATAGTATTTTGTGCTGAAATTAACCTATCAAAATGCTAGGGTATTATGAGGTGTAAACGGGAGATTTTTGATGGATATGAAAGCGCGGTGTGCAGGGCTTGAGCGTCTGAATTTTGACAATACTTATGTTCGTCTGCCAGAGCGCTGGTACCAGCGTCGTGAGCCCTCGCCGCTGAAAGGGGCGCATCTGGCGGGCTTTAACCCTCAAGTTGCCGCGATGCTTGGTCTTGATCCCTGCGACCTGGATCCGCGTGAGTTGGTGCCGTTCTTCAACGGTGAGCAAGAGATACCGGGTGCTGAGCCCCTGGCGATGAAGTATACCGGGCATCAGTTCGGTTTCTACAATCCGGATTTGGGGGATGGGCGTGGCCTCTTGTTGGGGGAGGTGGTTAACGATAGCGGCGAGCGTTTTGATATTCATGTTAAGGGGGCGGGGCGTACTGCATTTTCCCGTTTCGGTGATGGCCGCGCCGTATTGCGCTCATCTGTTCGTGAGTATTTGGCGGGGGAGGCGATGGCCGGGCTGGGTATTCCTACAACCCGCGCGCTGTGTCTGATTGCCAGCGAGCAGTTTACCCAGCGTAACGGTATGGAACCCTGTGCCTTGTTGGTTCGGGTAACTCCCTGTCATATTCGTTTTGGTCACTTTGAGTACTTCTTCTATACCCGCCAGTACGATGAGCTCAAACAGCTGGCCGACTACTGCCTGGATCGTTTTTACCCCGACTGTAAACAGGCTGATAATCCCTACCTGGCGATGTTTCTGGAGGTGCAGGAGCGTACGGCAGAACTGGTAGCGCTTTGGCAGTGCTACGGCTTTGTTCATGGGGTGCTTAATACTGACAATATGTCGATTCTTGGAGAGACATTCGATTATGGTCCCTATACCTTCCTGGATGGTTATGACCCTGACCATGTGGCCAATAAGAATGATCACGAGGCACGCTACGCGTTTAGAAAGCAGCCCGAGATCGTGCTCTGGAATATGAGTGCTTTCGCTCAGGCGTTGGTCCCGCTGGTGCCGCAAAAAGAGTTGGAGCAGGCGCTGACTAAATTTATGGGGCGTTTCCGTTTCCATGAGCAGAAAAGAATGCGCGCGCGACTGGGTTTGCAGCTAGAGGCGGAGGGAGATGCGGATTTAATTGCAGATCTTAAAAAGTTGGCGGCAGCGCAGCGGCTTGATCTGACACGCTTCTTTTACCTGCTATCGGAGTTGGAAGAGGGGGATGAAGCAGGGCTCACCAGGCTGACCTCCCTTGCCAAAGATTCGGAGCATTTGGCGCATTGGCTGGAGGTTTATCAGCAGCGTTTAGCCAAAGAGGTCGCCAGCACTCCCATCCGGCAGGCGCAGATGAAAGCGGTCAATCCACGTTATATTTTGCGTAACTATATGGCCGAAGAGGTGATTCGGGAAGCGCATGCGGGGGATTACAAGCCTCTCAATGAGCTCGTCGGATTGCTGAGAGAGCCGGGGACTGTTCATCAGGATCTTGATCGCTACCACAGTGAGCCTCCCGAATGGGCTGCTGCGATCTGCCTGACCTGTTCTTCCTGAATGAGCGAAAACAGAGGTGTGACTCTAGGCGGTGATTGTAGTTTGCGACTGGCGGGACGCGGTTGTAATTAACCGATAGACGCCCGAGATAAATAAACCCCGTGTCGGCTTTGTGTCGGCACGGGGTTTATTGTTTAGTAGCTTAGGCTGAGCAGCTTAGTCCGCGAAGTAATCCAGAGCCAGTACGTAACCGAGCGTACCTAAACCTGCAATCACGCCTTCTGCGCGGGTTGATACATAGGAGTGATGGCGGAACGCCTCACGTTTGTGGATGTTGGAGATGTGAACTTCAACTACCGGATTCTCGAAGGTGTTTAGTGCGTCCAGAATCGCCACAGACGTATGGCTGTAAGCGGCCGGGTTGATGATGATCCCGGCTGCATTTTCTCGTGCCTCGTGGATCTTATCAACCAGGGCACCTTCGTGATTGCTCTGGAAAAACTCAAGTTCAATATCCAGCTTGTCAGCTTTGTCCTGCATTCGCGCAGCCACATCCGCGAGCGTTTCCGAGCCATAGATTTCCGGCTGGCGCTTGCCCAGCAGATTGAGATTTGGCCCGTTCAATACATAGATCAGTTTGCTCAATGTTCGCTCTCCAGGCTTAGAATCCGAACAGGCGTGGCAGGAATGTCACGGTCTGAGGAATAAAAGTGATGATCGCCAATACTAACAGCTCAACCGCGAAGAACGGCAGGATACGGCGAGAGATAGCGCCGATGCCTACGTTGGCGATGGAGTTGGATACGAACAGGCAGATCCCCATGGGCGGAGTAATCAGTCCGATCATCAGGTTGAAGATGACGACGATGCCGAAGTGAACCGGATCGATGCCGAAGCTCATGGCGATCGGGTGCAGGATCGGTAACAGGATCAGCATTGCTGCAATCCCTTCCAGGAACAGGCCAACCACCAGCAGGATAACATTCACCATCAGCAGGAAGACCAGCGGATTGGAGATCTCTGCCAGCACCATTTCGCTGACTTTCTGCGGTACCTGGGAGAAGGTGAGCATCCAGTTGGCCAGGGACACCACGGCGATAATGATCAGGATCACCGACGAATCACGCATCGCATTGAGGAAAATGCGTGGCAGCTGACTCACCTTCAGGCTTTTCAGAATGAACATGCCGGCCAGTAGTGCATAACCACCGGCAAGAGCCGCTGCTTCGGTCGGAGTGACGATACCAGTCAGAATGGAGCCGACGATGAAAATCGGCATAAACAAAGGAACCCAGGCATCGATCAGGGCGCGAAAACGGTCTTTCCAGGGCACCGGCTCATGCTGTTCTTCGTAATGGCCGGCAAAGGTGCGCACGTAGATAGAAAGTCCAATCGCCAACAGCAGGCCGGGTGCAACGCCCGCCAGGAAAAGTGCCGGCACAGATACACCGGTGGTGATCAGAGCGTAGATGATGACTGGAATGCTTGGCGGAATCATCGGGCCGATAACGGAGGATGCGGCCGTCAGTGCTGCGGCGAAGTCGCGGGGGTAGCCGCGCTTTTCCATCTCAGGAATAAAGATGCGTCCCAGTGCTGATGTGTCGGCAACCGCGGAACCAGAGAGGCCGGCAAATATAACCGAAGCCCAGATATTGACCTGAGCAAGTCCCGCGCGCATGTGGCCCACGCAGGCCTTGGCGAAGGTGATGATGCGGCTGGTGATGCCGCTTTCGTTCATCAGCTCCCCGGCAAGAACGAAAAGCGGAATTGCCAGAATCGCAAACGAATCCAGCCCGGCAAAAATACGCTGGCTGATCAGGCTGATCGGAAACGGCGTGTCGGCCAGGTGGGTCAGCACAGCCAGAAGAATCGCAAAAGCGATCGGGCTACCTATGAGTAGCAGGGCGATAAGTACGATAAAACCGACCATATTAGACCTCCGCCTCGTAACGCTTCGCTTTGAAATGAGACGGAATCTGGAACAGTGCTGCAATCACCAGACATACGCCGCCAACAACCATTGCGGACTGAAAGACGCTCATCGGCAATCCGGTGCCAGGGGCATCGATGCCGCCACGCTTCATTACGAACAGATAGCCGGACCAGGCGAGTACCACGCCGGTACCCAGGGTGATCAGATCCAGTACAAGATTGAGGATGCGTGTGACAAGGGTGGGGAGGCCCTGTTTCAGGAAGCCGAATTTAATATGGATGTCTTCCATGTAACACAGCACGGTGCCAAACATGGTGCCATAGATCATCGCGTATTTAGCCACTTCTTCGCTCCACTGGATGGGAGAGTTAAGCAGGTAGCGTGACAGGCTGCTGACGAGCACGACGCCAAAAACGACAGCCAGAGAGCCGCCAGTGGCAAACGCCAGAATTTTTTTAAACAGAGATTTCATAGGGGCTAGCCGGGGATAAGCTTTAGGGAGGCGGGCGCGGAAGCCTCCGTTCAGCGCCCGTATCGTTGTGAGCGATTATTCAGCAGAAGCTGCTTTTACCGCGTCCAGGGCTTTATCGACCCACTCCGGTTCGATTTCGGTTTTGAGCCATTCAACCACGGCCGGCTGGGCGGCGGCCTGGAATTTGGCCTGCTGTTCGGCGGTCAGGGAGGTGATCTCCATGCCGTTTTCAGCCAGTTCGCCGAGGCCTTTGGCGGAGTTGACCTGCTGGATAGCGCGGCCGACGGTACCTGCGATCATGGCAGCACGTTTGACCAGTGCGCGATCTTTCTCGTCCAGACCCTGATATACCGCTTCGTTGATGACCAGGAAGTCGGTGCCGTAGATATGGTTATCGAGCGTGATGTATTTCTGCAGCTCATAGAACTTGTTAGCGGCGATTACGCTGACAGGGTTTTCCTGGCCGTCGACGACGCCGGTAGACAGAGCGGACGGAACTTCAGGCCAGGCGATAGGGGTCGGTTCACCACCCATGGATTTAACCATCTCAACAAACAGAGGCACGGTCATGACTCGAATTTTCAAGCCATCAAGGTCTGCAGGCTCACTGATCGGGCGTTTGGAGTTGGTGAAATTACGGAAGCCGGTTTCACCGTAGGCCAGGGTGCGCAGGCCGGTTTTGTCCAGGCAGTGCTGTGAGAGATCCTTGCCGAACTGGCCATCAAGGACTTGCCAGGCCACCGGCGCGGAAGGGAACAGGTAAGGAGTATCGAGAACGGCTGCTTCCTTACAAACCTTGCTGAAGGCGCCGGACACCATTGCCATACTCAGGGTTGCATCCTGAGCGGACTGGATCAGGTCGGTTTCGCCGCCCAATTGTCCGTTGGGATAAACATTAACCTCAATGCGGCCACCGGACTCGGCTTCAACCAGCTCTTTGAAAACCTTTGTCGCAGCGCCTTTTTTAGAGGTCTGCCATTCAGGCGGGTCAACATGTCCAAGGGTCAGAGTGATGTCGGCTGCAAAAGCCTGAGCCGAGAGAAGTCCGGCCATCAGTGGGGTTGCCAGGGCGGTGGCAAGCGTCTTCTTCGAAAACTTCATGCTGTTTTCCTTATTGTTCTCACGCAGCGATACGTTTGAGTTAAGCAAGGGAAACGCTCACTGCAGTTTATTTTTTTATGTACCAGTGTCGACCCTTAGTGGGGTGGGGCGCACAGGCTGCCATAATCAGGTTGTTGGAGGCTAGCAATACAATTGACTAGGGTCAAGTGTGTAGGTTTAAATAAAAAATATCCTATATTATTGGTTTTGCCATACACTTGGTGGCTAGAAAAGGTGGCTAGAAAACCTTTAGTCAGTTTCTCAAGTTTAGTCCGGTTGCCTCGGGATCGCCGGATCGCTATTCCGATAGTGATAGGGATTAGGCTTTATGACCCGCGATTAGCAAAGCGGGTGTACGTTGTAGTCAGGAGAAAAATAAATGATCAAGCTGGGCCTTATCGGTCAGTCCATCGCCAAGTCTCGCGCCCCTTCGCTGCACATGATGCTCGGCGAGGTTTACGGCATCGATGTAAGTTACGAGTTACACGAGCCGCGTGATACGAGCGCCGAAGCGTTTGCCGAAACCCTGAATGAGATGCGGGCGGCTGGGTACAGTGGCACCAATGTCACTTTCCCGTACAAGCAGTTGGCGGTTGGATATGCGGATAAGGTCAATGAGGCGGTTAAGCTGGTTGGTTCAACGAACACGCTTTCGTTGCAGGCCGAAATCAGCGCAGCTAACACCGACTACACCGGTTTTATCCGTGGTTACCGCAGTCGTCGAGGCGATGCTGAAGCAGGTCGCGTTTTGATTCTCGGTGCGGGCGGCGTCGGTCGTGCGGTTGCCTTTGGGCTTTATGAGGTTGGCGCCAGTGAAGTGATGATCTTCGATCTGGATGAGAAAGGCGCTGCGGCACTGTGCGATGCGTTGAATGCGGCTGGCAAGCCGGCCCGTCTGGTGCGAAAAGAGGAGTTGGCCGATGCCGCTGGATCGGCTGATGGTCTGGTTAACTGCACGCCGGTGGGGCATTACAAAACGCCTGGTAACCCTTTGGACGCGGAACTGTTCGGTGGTCAGTCGTGGGCGTTTGATGCCGTCTACACACCCATGGATACTGAGTTCCTGCAGGCAGCACATGCCGAGGGTTTGCAGTTGGTGTCCGGGTTTGACCTTTTCATCTATCAGGGGCTGGATGCCTTCGAGATTTTCACTCAGCGCAAGGTGGATCCTGCCCGCGCAATTCAGGCGTTCAGGGAAAAGTTTGAGATTCATAGCGACCTGGTCGAGTGATCGGTCAGATAACGCGCCATGTGGTGTTCTTGATGTTTGATGGGGTGTTCCGGTTTTTGCTGTGAGAGCTGATTGAGGGGGAGAGTTTTGCCCCCTCTTTTTTACCCGTCTTACCGTTGTGGTTTTTCGACAGCGATTTTGTCCCGTCGACTGGTGTACCATTGGCGGAAAAAAAGAGGTCACTGTGAGCAGTATGAATCTTAGTGTGGAACGTAAGCTGGTTGGCGAATCCGCTTATGAGCAGCTCCGCAATCACATCATGCAGGGCAAATTAACGCCCGGACAGAAGCTTAAACTTAATGCTCTGCGCGGCGAATACGGTGTCAGCGTGAACACGTTGCGGGAAACGCTGATGCGCCTGGTCTCGGATGGCTTTGTTGAGGTCGAGGGGCAAAAAGGTTTCCGGGTGAAGCCAGTTTCCATTGCTGATCTTGAAGAGCTGGTGGAGTTGCGTAGAACCTTGGAAACACTCGGTCTGCGTAAGTCCATGGCCAGCAAAGAGGGGCATATGGACTGGAAGGCCAAGCTGATCAGTACCCACTATCGTCTGAGCTGTATGGAAAAGCTGATGATGGAGGACGAGGCCGCTCATGTGCAGGAGTGGGAGCGGGCTGATCGTGACTTCCATCGCGCGATTGTTTCAAACTGCGGTTCGCAGCAGTTGATGCGCTACCACGCCTCTATCCTCGAACTGTCGATGCGATACCAGCTTTTAGCCCTGAGCAAGCGGCCTTTCCGCGGCGAAGCGGCAGCGGTAGAGCATCGTGAATTACTGGATGCCCTTGTCGGTGATGATGTAGATAAAGCGGTTGATCTGCTTGGCGATCATATCACCAAGGGTGCGCAGAAAATCCCCGAATTCTGACCGTTGGAATAGCCGGCGGAGCCGGCTTTCCCGTGAGTCTGATTCCTAAGCCCTTTCGAGGCATTTCACTGTCGCTCTTTGAGTGACCACTCTCCCTAGATCTTCTGTCTACGCACCTTAGGTGTGAGTCCGTTCGGGCGGTGCAGGAACAAAGCCTCTACGGTTAATCAGGTCAGTACGCCGAGAAGCAGGGTGATGGTCACAAACGATGCAACGGTAGTGATCAGCAGCATGCTCGCGCAGGTGTTACGGAAACCGTAGTTGCCACCAATGATTGGGAACACGCTCATCATCGGCATGGCGGCGATGATCATGACTGCGAGCTCCAGGCGATGATCGAATGCGGGCCAGAGCCATAGCACCAGTGCCACCAGCAGCGGGTGAAGCAGCAGTTTACCGGTCACCACGGTGCTGATGCTGTATATATTGCCGCGAATCTGAGTCCCCATCAGTGATGCGCCGATAACAAACAGGGCGGTTGGAGCCGAAGCTCGTGCCAGCATATCGAGCGCCTCGGTGGCGACAGCCGGAAGTCGGATCGACAGGGCTGAGCAGAAAAGCCCGGCGGCGATAGCAATAATCAGCGGGTTGCGGACGATGCGAGAGAAGACCGGAAGCCAGATGTTGCCCGAATTTTCCCCCTCTTTGCGTCTGCCTGATTCGATGATGATCAGGGCAAGCGGCAGGATCAGAATATTCTCTACCATGATCGCCAGTGCAAAAGCCTGAGTGATGGGGGAATCGAATACCTGCATCAATATCGGAAAGCCAATAAATGCACTGTTGGGAATCGACATGCCGATCCCTTTTACGCCGCTCTCCACCAGAGATTTGCGCAGCAGGAAGCGGTGCAGTCCTATCCCGGAGAGCAGGGCGAGCAGAGATCCCAGTGCATATACTGCCAGGTAGTTGGGTTCGATAACTTCCCCGAAGTCCATGCTGGAGATGGTGCTGAACATCAGCGCGGGCAGTGCGAAGTAGATAACGAATCGGCCAAGGCCTGGAATCGCCTCCTGAGGCATCAATCGGGTTTTTACCGAGATATAGCCTACGGCGATCAAAAGAAATATGGGGGCGGTAATCGATAAGACAGCGAGCATCGTTCTCTCCATGAAGGCGCGTTACACCCGGCTGCATTGGGCAGGCTTGGAGCGGTTAATTCGGTATATCACTTAACGGGATACCGAATGCTGTGACAGCTAGCGCGAAAGCGGGGCTGTTAATTGTCACTCTTTAGCAAGCCGTTGTGAAATAAGCTTTACGGCGCTATCTATTCAAAATTTTGATGTCTTCTATATTAAGTTAGATGTTATCTGTTTCATTTGATCGGTTAAAAATAAAAAGATAGGATATTTTTAAATTTACCCATTTGATTGGCTGCGAGTCCTGTCGTTCAGGCGGATCCTCTGCGCAGCCGCCACCAGTTCCAAGCGGGGGACAATAATGAAAAAGGCACTTGCCACCGTCACGCTGTCGGGATCTCTGCCGGCTAAACTTGAAGCTGCTGCCGCGGCGGGTTTTCAGGGCATAGAGATCTTTGAGAACGATCTGACCCAGTTCAACGGCTCACCCGCTGACGTGCGGCGGATGGCGGAAGATCTGGGGCTAGAGATCATCGCGTTGCAGCCGTTCCGTGATATGGAGGGGATGCCCGAGCCCTACCGAAGCCAGAAGATGTATTACATTCAGCGCAAGTTTGAACTGATGCATGAACTGGGTACGGACCGCCTGCTGATGTGCAGTAATGTGTCACCCCACGCGAGCAGCGATCGCGCCCGGTGCGCCGCTGACCTGCATGAGATTGCTGAGATGGCATCCCGCGAGGGGCTGCGTGCCGGTTACGAAGCACTGGCCTGGGGCCGTCACATCGCCGATTACGAAGATGCCTGGGACCTGGTCAAACGGGCCGACCATCCCGCTCTGGGAATCAACCTGGATACTTTCCATATGTTTGCCCGCGGCAATACGCTGGATTGCCTGCGCAACGAGATCTCGGTCGAGAAGATCGCCCTGGTGCAGGTGGCGGATGCGCCGATCATGCAGATGGACGTGTTGCAGTACAGCCGTCACTTCCGCTGCTTCCCCGGGCAGGGTGACCTGCCGGTGGTTGAGTTTGTGCAGTGCCTGAAAGACAAGGGCTTTGACGATTATCTCTCGCATGAGATCTTTAACGATGAGTTTCGTTCTTCCTCGCCGAAAGAGAAGGCGGTAGATGGCGTTCGTTCACTGATCTGGCTCGAAGAGCAGGTAGGTAAGGATGTATCGATTCCTGAGCCGGAAATCACCGACGTTGAGTTTGTCGAGTTTGCGGTTGAGGGTGAAAGCGGGGAAGAGCTGGTGCAGCTGCTCCAGAGCCTGGGCTTCCGTGAAACCCACAAGCACCGTTCCAAAAACGTGAGCCTGATGCGCCAGGGTGATATCAACCTGGTACTTAACCGTGAGCCGGAGAGCCTGGCCCGTGAGCATTACCAGTTACATGGTGTATCGGTCTGTGCGTTGGCGCTGGCGACCAATAACCTGAAGGCTCTGTTGGAGCGTTCCGAACGCTATAAGCTGACCCGCTTTGCCAATCAGGCAGGCCCCGGCGAGCTGAATATCCCGGCTGTTCGTGGTGTCGGTGACAGCCTGGTCTATTTCGTTGAGCGCAGCAGCAACTTCCGCTTCTTCGATATTGATTTTGTGCCGGTGGAAGGGCGTGAGTCTGGCTTGGGTCTGCAGCGGATCGACCATCTTGGGCAGTCGGTGGCTAATACTGATTTCCTGTCCGCCTCGTTCTTCTACAAATCCCTGTTCGACTTCACCATTGAACCGAGTCAGGATCTGCCGGATATCTATGGCCTGGTGGTGAGTCGCACCGCTGAAAGTCGTAATGGCCGGGTACGTATTCCTATCAATATGAGTGAAGCGCGTCAGGCATCACCACAGCGCTTTATCCAGCGTTCAAGAGGCTCGGGTTTCCAGCAGGTTGCGTTTGAGTGTGACGATATTTTCGTTGCGGCGTCAGGGGTTGAAAGCGATAAGGTACTGCCGGTGCCGGGTAACTACTATCGCGATATTGAGGCCAAATTTGCGCTGGAGCCAGAGTTGATCGAACGGCTGCAGAGTCTGAACGTTCTTTATGATCGCGATGAAAAGGGTGGCGAGTTTTTCCATTTCTATACGCTTGAGACACACGGTGTATTTTTCGAGGTGGCGCAGCGTAAGGGCGGCTACAGTCGTTACGGTGAAGCGAATGCGCATATCCGCTTTGCGGCACAGTCGCGCTATTACGAGTTGTCTGATGATGAAGGGGAGCTGTCCTGATTAACCTGTCTCGGCATCCATAGCTAAAAAGACTCGGGCGCCTTTGGGCGCCCGATCTGTATGTTGCTGTTAAGCTCCGATCTGCTCCAGAATCCATTCTCTGGAGCGCACCGCGTGCTGTATCGACTCTGCTGGTGCCATCGCCAGATATTTGTCGTTATACACATCAAAGACAAAATCCCCACTGAAGCCCTTGTCTACACAGTATTTCACCAGCCCGCAGATACTGGCGCCATGGCTGCCCTCGCCAGGGTAGAGACGATGGTGGCGGGCGATATCTATCTGGTCTTCAACCAGCGGTACCGATGTCATGGCGAAATCGGATAGCTGCACCAGGCTGATAGCCGAGGCCGGTATTTCATCCAGAACATCGGGCGCCTGCATCTGAGCCTGCAACTGGTAGCTGTCGAGCACCAGGCTTAGATTGCTGTTATCGGCCTGCTGAATTAAATCCCACGCAGCGTCGTAGCTGTTGATGCTTGGTGACCAGGAGAGCGGCTTAAAGCCGATTTTCACCCCAAGAGGTGTTGCCAGGGTGGCCAGGGTGCGAAGATCTGCGGCGATTCGGTCTGCGTCGAGTTTGACATGGGTAGACGTAGCCGGGGTGACAATCAGCAGTCGGCATCCCAGTCGGCGCATCAGGCGAAGGTAGGATTTTGCCAGCTCCATTTTGTATGCCAGGATCCTGCCCGAATGACCGCCAAAATCCTTTACTTCCTGCAGTGCGCTGATCTGAACACCACTCTGCTTGATCAGCTCGACCGAGCCGGAAACCCCGTCGCTGGAACCGGAGAGATCCAGAGCGCCAAGCTCGACAGAGCGAAAGCCCGCAGCCGTTATCGCCTTGAGCTTGTCGTCCAGGCTCCCGGTGAGGCTCAGGGTACTGATGGAAAAGTTGGGCGCTTGCATGCTAATAGCTCCAGACGGATCAACGGGAGATGAATACACGGATCGACAGTTCGTCCGCAGGAACGGCAACTTCAAACCTATCTTCGCTGCCGTCGGACTTCAGTGTAAGCCCCTGCTTTTGCAGGTGGGCGCGCGTGGCGTCAAGGTCGGAAGTGCCGAATACCAGGGCGCTGATACGCTCATCATCAAGGCTTGTGTTATCGGCCGTGTCCAGTGTGATTACAGCCTCGTCATCGATTTTGAGCTCGCAGGCATCGGTCGCGACAAAGCCAAACAACTGGTTAAAGTAGTCGCGCCAGGGGCCTTGGCGTTCAGTGCTCATGGACAGGGTCAGGCCGCGTAGAGAGGTAAGCACTGGTGACTCTTCGGGCTGTTCGCCCAGTGGCTTGAAGTCGATATCGTAGATACTGATGCCATCACCGTAGCGGTCGATCAGGTAGATCTGAGAGCCGCCAATCGACTCAACCGCTGGAATATTAAGCTCCATCGCACCGGCAGAGGTTTGGGTCTCCCAGGCGCCACGGTTCAAAAGATTCTGGTAAGCACTGCTGGCATTGGGTGTGGTTAGGGCAAGGGCGCAGACCGAGGTTCCGTGCAGGTCGGCAAAGCCGGAGGCGAAGCTGTCTTTCGTGAAGTTAACCACCAGGTTAATCGAGCCCTGACTGTAAAGAGTAACGTTCTTGCTGCGGTGCTGAGCCCGTGGAGAGAACCCGAGTTGGCGCAGAATACGGTCGGTCGCCTCGGGTTGGTCCGTCGCCAGTTCGATAAACTCGATACCCTCAATAGTGGGTGCTGCGTCCTGGTTATTACCGGGCTCAAAGTAGGGGTCAGGCATGAGGTGCGCACTCCGTTCTCTTCGCATGTAAACCTGTGGCGCAAAGCGAGCCTTGGATCCTCGGCCTTGCGATGCTGTGCAGTTAACTATAGTGCGCTCCCTGTTGCAGGCGCCACAGCTAGGATAACTGTCGTATCAATTATTTTAAGTCCTATCTAAATCGAATAATAGTATGTAATTGAGATGGCTAATAGATTGCATTAGTTGTGATATGCTGAATTTCTTATGAAGTTGCGTGGATTGTAAGTCGGGTGAGTTGAATGCCTGCCTTCCAGGCAACTCTGGCTTCAACTCGCGAGACTGCACCATGGAAAATCTCGACACTCTGGAAAACAACAGTACCTATCAGCAACTGAGAAACGATATTCTCGACGGTTCGATTGAGCCTGCCAGCAAGCTGTCTATCGCGCAGTTGAGCAGTCGCTATAACGCCAGCGCAGCACCAGTGCGTGAGTCGCTATCCCGTCTTGCTGCGGAAGGGCTGGTTATACGCAAGGGGCAGCGAGGTTACTGGGCGGCACCGGTTTCGGTAGAGGAGTTTGTCGAGGTCGCGCGGCTAAGAGAGATGCTCGAGGTCGATGCCTTTCGCCAGTCCATACTGCATGGCGATCTGGACTGGGAGGCGAATATAGCCGGAGCCCGGCATAGAGAGCTCACCGTGCGGCGTAACGCCGAGGGTAACTACAGCGAACACGCCGGTGAGCTGATCCGCGAAAACCGCCGCTTTCATATGGCGCTGATTTCCGGCTGTCCTTCCAAGTGGCAGCTGCGTTTTATTTCGACACTGTACGACCAGTCCGAAAGGTTTCGGCGCCTTTCGCTGATAAGCCTCGCCGATACCCGTCCGGGGGGCGACGAGCATGAAGCGATGGTGGAAGCGGCCTTTGCAAGAGATGAAGATAAAGCCTGCGCGCTATTGAAGGCACATATAGAGCACTCCAACCAGCGCGTGATCGAGACGCTGTTTCCAGAGCGCAGTTGATATCTATGCGCTGGGTGGATGAGCTTCCAGCTTTAAAAAAAGATCCCCTCCAAGGGCTGTCGTCAGGCCGCTTTGTTTAACAGCGAATAACTGTTTTACCAAAGTGGTGGCCACTATCGAGGTGATGGAAGGCGGCCCGGGCATCCTCAAATGCAAAGACCCGATCGATCACCGGTTCAATTTGCCGGGCGGCCATCGCCTGGCAGAGTGTCTTCACCAAAGCCCGGTTGCCCACCTGAATCATGCGAAGCTCGGCGCGTGTGGCGAACAGCTGATAAAAGTCGATCCCCTCATCGCTCTGGCCGCTGAGAAAACCGATGGAGTCGATCTTACCGCCGAGTTTGATCGCCTTGATCGACTGGTTGAAGGTGTTTGCACCGCCAACCTCAATGACACGATCCACACCCAGACCGCCTGTTAACTTTTTGGCTTTAACGCCCCACTCAGGCTCCTGACGGTAGTTGATGACCTCATCGGCACCGAGCGCCTTCAGACGGCGCTCTTTATCTGTCTGTGAGGTGGTAGCAATTACGCGCGCGCCCAAAGCCTTGGCCAGTTGCAATGCAAACAGCGACACGCCGCCGCTGCCCTGTACCAGAACGGTATCGCCGATCATCGTAGGTGTAAGTCCGTTCAGTGCATTCCAGGCAGTCGTGGCTGCACAGGGGAGGGTGGCGGCCTGCTCAAAGCTGAGATGGTTTGGAATCGGGACAATCGATTCGCGGCTGATCACCTTGTATTCGCACAACCAGCCATCAATTTGGCTGCCATAGGCGCTCTGGCCGATATCCTGCGGGATAGGGCCTTCAAACCAGCGTAAATGGAACAGCCCCATCACGCGATCGCCGGGCTGGAGCTCATCGACACCTTCACCGACCTCGACCACTTCGCCCGCGCCATCGCTACAGGGAATCAGTCCCGGCTGATAAGGTTGAGGGTAACGCCCGCTGAGCATGGCGACATCACGAAAGTTGAGTGAAACTGCACGCACACGAATCAACACCTCACCTCTTTGTGGAGAGGTGCGTGGCTCTTCGGTGAGCCTGAGGCTATCGATCTGAATTGTTTCGCTAGAGCGCCAGCTTTTCATAACTCTTCCATTCCTTTGATAAGGCCTCCATGGGTTGAAGCTCAAGGTTAACATGGTTGGTGGCAAGGCGAAGTGGCGCTGCTTGGCTGAGGCTGTATCGTCTGCGCACAGGCCTGCTTGATTGTGCGGCTTAATAGGCCAAGCACAAACTGCTGAGGGGTAGTAGGGATCGGTGGTGAGCATAGGCTGGCCTTGAATGGCCGCATAGGGGGGGGGACTTTACCCTGAAGCGACTTGAGCTGGGCTGGCGAGCGTACTCTTCGTGCCCAGCGTAAAAAGCTCATACCCGGCGTGAAAAAATTTTAGGCAGTTGGCCTGTGAAAAGGCTCTTGGCGGTCTGTGATAAGGGTGTTTTTATTAAAATATCTTAAAAAACAATTGCTTATTTTTCTTGGCACGTTGCTGGCTTAGTTTAAAGCACGATACGAACATCGTGTGTACTGAGGCGCTTCAGGCGTCGGTGCATTGTAAGCCGCAGCGGGCGGAGGCTCGCAGAATCAGTTCAGGCAAGGAGATAAAGATGAATATCGATATCGCAGAAGGTAAATGGAAACAGCTTAAAGGCGAAGTAAAGAATCGCTGGGGTAAGCTTACCGATGATGAGCTGAACCAGGTTGAAGGTCGTAGCGAGCGACTGGTTGGTCTGCTGCAGGAGCGCTACGGTCTTGAGCGCGAGCAGGCTGAGAAAGAGATCGAGTTTCTGCTGCGCTGATCGCGTCGATATTAACGGATCCATCAAGCCGCCCGGAGGGGCGGCTTTTTTGTGCCTGCTCGCTAGCTGAACCGGTCAAAAATGGTTTTGTTAAACCGTGTTGCCCTGAGCTCCAGGGTGAGTAGGGAGGTGTTGCAGTGCAGCTGCCACCGGTAAGAACTGGCTGGCGATAGGAAGGTTTGTAAAGCGAGAGTGAGATCCTGCGTGAGTTCAACTTGCCTCTACCCGGCTAGCTGAATCGAAGGATTCGGTTGTCAGTCCTCAATAGTTTTAAATTCAGACCTGTTGTACAGCTTGGCCTTCATATTGGTGAGAAAGCAGTGGATCACAGAGCGGGTTCACTATAGTTATCAGTAAACGACGGTAAAATATTCATGATTACCCTGTAAAAAACTGACTCACCATCGCGATATATAACGTTACGCTGCTTGAAACGCACGATATACCGTTATTTTTATAGTTGGCATGATAGGTGCTTTATAAATATCGAGAGAAATTTAAGGATGGAGGGAACGTTATGCTTAGCTGGGCTGTTGTATTTTTTATTATCGCGCTGATCGCCGGCGTTTTAGGGTTTGGTGGTATCGCCGGAGCTGCAGCCGGAATAGCAAAAATACTATTTTTCGTATTTCTGGTGTTCCTTGTTATCAGTGTCTTTGTTCATTTAACACGCGGTCGTGGCCCACGAATATAAACCGTATATTCTGCAAGGCTATTCACAATTTTTGAATACGATACACAAGATCGATGGAGAAAATGATGAAAAAATGGATTGCAATGCCCCTGGTGACCCTGGTTTCCGTCCTGATGCTGAGCGCATGCAGTGAACCTGAGGGGCCGGCAGAGAAAGCAGGTGCCAAGATCGATGAGGTGGCAACTGACACTGGTAACGCTATTGAAGATAGCTGTGAAGAGTTCAAGGAAGGCGTGGGAGCAGACGATACCGACTGTTAAATCCTATTCTTCCTTGTTAAAAGCCCACTCAGTGTGGGCTTTTTTGTGCCTGCTACTAATTGAATTTTTAATGTAAAAAGTACATGGGTAATAAGTAAGAGTTTCACTGTTTTATAAGGGATTCTTGATTTTTTAAATTATATTTTAGCTCTAAGCCCCAATTTTAGGGGTTTTGAATTATTGGCATGATATTGGCTTTATACATCGGGACCAAATGATATATCCAAGGAGGATAGCATGAAGATCAAAAAGACAACTCTGGCCTTGGCGACAGCTTCAATTCTGGCCGCACCGGTTGCAATGGCTGATATGAACGACTGGGAAGGTCAATCAAAAGATGCCTGGCTGGATGGTAAACTGGAAACAGCCCTGATGCTTAACACTGAACTGAATAACTTCAAAATTGATACCGATGTCGATAAGACCGTTGTCACCTTGAGTGGTCAGGTCAGTAATGAGACAGAAAAAGAGTTGGCTGGTCAGATTGCGGCGAATATCGACGGGATCACTGACGTCAACAACGAACTGACGGTCGAGAGTGAGACAGGGGCATCCGATGAGCCCAACGTTGCCGAGCAGTTCGCCAGTGATGTCAACGACCTGACCATTCAGGCCGGACTCAAAATGCGTTACGCCACGTCCGATGGTTTGGATGGCAGCGATATAGATATCGAATCCGAGGCCGGTGTCGTGACACTGACCGGTCAGGTGCCAAGCAATGCCGCGCATGATCTGGCATTGGAGATCGCACAGGGTTATGACCGCGTCCGAGACGTGGAAGATGACCTTAAGGTGGTGAACTAAGCCGGAGGCGATCTTATGTCAGGTACACAGGATAGCGATCTTTTAAATGAGTTGATTGCTGTGTGCCATGACGGAGAATGCTTTTATCGCCACGCTGCCAAGGCTGTCGAGAACAGCGAGTTACGCTCGCTGTTCTGGGAGATGGCAGATAGTCGCCGCCAGATCGCTGAAGCACTTAGCGACAAACTGGCTGGCGCAGAGGGAGAGGGTCGTGACGGTACGGCCCTCTCTCAAAGGATGAGGCGTCTCTACGCCGAGCTGGAAGCCAGATTGTCTCGGGACAGTGATGTCAGGTATGTCTCTGAGCTCGAGCATCGCGAGGCCCATGCCTTGTATAACTTTCGCCAGAGTATCAGTAGCGTGCAAAACACGCGGCTCGCCCAGGAGCTGGCGAGACATCTGGCCTCAATTCAGGTAATGCATGATCGAATGCATCTGATCAGGGAGGAGATTGAGGGACGTCAGAGGCGATAAAACCCTCTCAACAGTACTCAGCGTTTAACCGGGGCATCAGCCCCGGTTTTTTTATGTTCAGGTTGTATTTTGTGCCGAACTTCGTCGAAACGGTTTTGTCACAGCTATTGCTATAAATCGTTGTTAAGAGTGGTATAGTTCACTGTCGAGGTCGCCTTCCTTGGCGACTACTCTAAACCTGCCGGAATACCCACCTATGCCAAGACTCCACCTGATATCCGAGGATATTGCCTTAGCGGAGCAGATTTTGCCCATGCTTGATGAGTCGGGTTTCAGAGTAGCGCAGTCTGCCGAAATGGCGGCGGATCTGACAACGCCGCCCCAAGGTGATGTGGTGATTTTCGCGCCTTATCAGTTTGATGAAGAGCAGTATAGGCTCTATCTCGAACACCCGCTGCACGAGGATGCGGAGTGGATGCTGGTGAGTAATGGCGTTCCTAACCCCTGGCTTGACAAGATGATGAGTCAGGGGGTGGCGTATCATTTCCGCACCCCGATCGATGACAAGCATTTCAAAGAGGTTATTGGCGACTTCTATGTTGAGATTCGTGAAGAGAAGGCGAGTCATGCTGAAGCCCCCTTAACCTCGAATCTCGATCAGTTTGGTCTGCTGCTTGGTTCCTCCGCAGCGATGCGGCGGCTGTATCGTCTGATTCGTCGTGTCAGCCAGACAGATGCAAACGTGTTGCTGATCGGTGAGAGTGGCAGCGGCAAAGAGCTGGCCGCTCGTACGATCCATCAGCAGAGCCCGCGTGCCAACAAACCGTTTATCGCCATTAACTGTGCAGCTTTGACGGCCGAACTGGTTGAAAGTGAGCTGTTTGGTCATAAGAAAGGGGCGTTTACCGGTGCAGTGGCCGATCATGTGGGTTTCTTTGAACAGGGTGGCGATGGAACGCTGTTTCTCGATGAGATCACCGAGATGCCTCTGGCACTGCAGAGCAAACTCTTGCGCGTGCTGGAAACAGGAGAGTTCACCCGTCTTGGCAGCGACAAGGTGATGCTGACCCAAGTACGTGTGGTGGCAGCTACTAACCGCATTCCCTCCGAAGCGATAGAAGAGGGTTACCTGCGTGAGGATCTCTATTTCCGTCTGGCGCATTTCCCGATTCAGCTACCGCCGTTGAGGAAACGCGGTAGTGATGTCATTGAGCTGGCCAAGCACTTTCTTGCTTATCGCAACAAGGCGACGGAGACCAGCAAGGCGTTTACCGATGAAGCGCTGGATGCGATCGGTAAATTTGACTGGCCCGGCAATGTGCGTGAGCTGAAACACTGCGTTGAGCGTGCGCATATACTGGCGATCGATGATATTACGCTGGCGGAACTGCCGTCGCTGACGGAGCGACAAAAAATCGATCCGAACCTTATTCGTCCGGGTATCTCGTTAAAAGAGGCGGAAAAGGCTCTGATTCTCGCGACGCTCGATGCCTGCGAGCAGAATAAAACACTGGCCGCTGAACAGCTCGGGATCAGCGTCAAAACCCTCTACAACAAGCTTGAACGTTACGAAGCTGAAGAGGCGGGTAGTGGTCAGGGTGCTGCTGGTCAGGACGAAGAATAACCCAACTTCCATTCGCGCAGGCTGCCAAGGCCTGCGCAGTCTCCCCTTGCTTCTCTATCCTGAGCACTCCTCTGTGAACAATCCTTTCTGGGCACGCCAGTCTGTGCTGTAAAAAATTCACGACAGTTTTTCATTCTTACCGATGTAATCTTGGGTCTGTGTTAGATATCTGCAATTTAATCCAATAAAAACAAGCATTTATGGTTTGGCATGAGGCTTGCTGACTCTAGCTAAAAGGAGGAGTTACCCATGCTTGGAATAGGTACAGTAAGTTTTGTTATCGCATTGATTCTGTATGTCGTTGAACTGGTCTTTGGTTCGGATTCTTCGCTTGGCAGCATCAGTGACATCCCACTCCAGATTGCTGTTTTGGTGATGGCTTTTTCCGTCATTGCCCATATCGGGCGTCGACTCTGGGTGCCGGAGCCGAACTGACTCTAAGGGGCAGCGGGTTCTTAAGAAATCATTTTTACGATAGCAATGTGAGCAGAAAAGGAAGCGAAGGATGAAACGGATTAAAGCCTTCTCGATAGCGGCATGTGTCAGTGGTCTATTCATGTTTATCTCTGGATGCGTCATGGACAAAAATGAATATGCATCTGTAGCCGACCAGCAGGCGGCACCTCCGACGAGTAGTCAGGTTGATAGCCCCGTACTGACTTTTTGAGCGCTACTGAGCAGCGTGTCGAAGCGTTTATACGAATGGTTGTAAGAGTTTCAGGCGGAACTTGTAAAATTTTCAGACCGAATTTGGCAAATATCCGATCTTGGGTGGTTCTTCGCCATAACTTGTTGATTATGAATGCCGAATAAGTGGCACAAGATTGGCTAGGGGGGATAGGGAGTGTTCCGTACAGGGAGCAGATACTGCTGCAATGATCATCGGTATCCTGTGTGGCGGGGCAATGAATACGATTCAGAGAGAGAGCGTGCAGGATGAGGAGAACCCTCGGGTTCCAGTTGTGGCGCGTCGCTGAATCAAGCTGAAGCAGCTTGGCTGCTGGTGTTGAAAAGGTTCAAACATGGTGGAAGCACGCGACAGTCAGGTGGTGAATGAGCTGATTGCTGCTTGTGTTGATGGCGCGCGGTTTTATGAGACGGCCGCTCGCGAGGTTGAGGACAGTGAGCTGCGCTTACTGTTTCGAGAGATGGCAAGCACACGAGAAACGATAGCTGAAGCGTTGGCACACAAGCTTCAAGAGCTTGGTCACGAACCGGATGTAAGCGGTACTTTGACTGGGCGGATGAAGCAGTTCTATACGGAGCTTCGCGCGCGCCTGGCGGAGAACGGTGACCAGCGATATATTGCCGACCTTGAAACGTTAGAGGCCAGCGCACTCAACGACTTCAAGCTTAGCACTCACAAGGTGGAGAGCAGGAGAGTTGCTCAGGAGTTAGCCAACCATCTCGCTACCATTCAGCTCAGTCATGATCAGCTTAAGGCGTTGAAACAGACCCGCCTCGATCGCATCTGACAAACAGTACGAAAAGGGCCGCCTATCGGGCGGCCTTTTCATGGGTGCAGTTTGAGACTGGAGCCGTCACACAATCCGCCGTTTTGGGAAAAGTCTCCATTTTCTATTCCCCGGAGACTCTTAGTCTTTTTTATCACTGACTAGGCAAAGAAAACTACGCACTACCCGGACCTGGAAAATCCGGCATTGGATTCTATATCGTCAAAGAGATAGTCCCTCTTCTAGTGCCGCCCGGCGGCAACACTGGATCTGAGTGGCGAAAGTGGACGCAGAACTTTGCGCATCATCCAGAACCTTCACAACCCACTCATAACGTGTTGAGGGAGGTGCCAGGCCGTTAAAGAGACCGGGTTCATTGCGGCGCAAGCCATCAATGAGAGCATCTATCCTGTTCATATCGGACAGTCTTTGAGTTTGAGTTCAGTAGTGATCGGCTCCAGTTTAATTAAGTAGTGAGTTACACTCGCCGTCGATACAGCGCTCTGTAATTGCGCTTGATGGAATGTGGCCGAGCGACGCGCTTTTCCTTTGCGGCCGAACACAGCTTTATTAATGGATCAGTAACAATTATGGATAGCGGTTACGAATATCGGCCCCGAGAGGTGATGAAAGACCCTGCTCAAGAGTTTCGATTAGGGGAGGGGCGTATCAGCGCTTATCTCTCTGTCACCCTGGGTGTGCTCAGTGTGCTTTCTGTTCTGGCTTATCTTTACCCCTCATATCTCACTACCACCGATTTACGAAAAGCCTATGATGGCGAGCAACTTCAGCACGTCCTCAAGTACGGTATGTATGCGTCTCTGCTGTTCGGCATGCTGACGTTTGTCCTGAATCGGGCGGCTTATAAAAAGCTGGGGTTGATAGGTGTCGGGTTGACGCTCGTGGCGTTTGCCCTGGGCGGTTACAGCGTGCCGGTAGGAGATGTAGAACCCAGGGAGTTATCACTGGGTGTCGATTGGTTGGTACTGGCGTTTCTTGGATCGACGCTGATCTTTATGACGCTGGAGAAGCTGTTCCCTAAGTACAGCGACCAGCTGATTCTGCGGCCGGAGTGGTCAGTCGATCTCTTCTATTTCTGTTTTAATCATCTGGCGATTTCCGCCATCCTGATTTTTGCTAACTATCAGGCCAGTCACTTTGACTGGGCGCTAAGTCCGTCTGTGCAGGAAGCTGTGAGAGCGACGCCTGTGTTGCTGCAGGTGGTTGTGATTGTCCTGTGCGCGGATTTCGTGCTGTATTGGGAGCACCGCCTTTACCATGAGGTGCAGCTGTTATGGCCGATTCATGCTGTGCATCATTCGGTTGAGAATATCGATTGGCTGGCAGGCTCCCGGGGCCATTTTGTGCAGGTGTTCTCGGAACGTGCGCTGGTGATGGTGCCGCTTTACCTGCTTGGGGCAGATGAGGCTGCACTAAACATCTATGTGGTGTTTGCAGCTTTGCAGGCGGTGTTGATCCACTGCAATGTGGCGATCCCTTTCGGCCCTATCAAGTATCTCCTGGTGACGCCGCAGTTTCATCACTGGCACCACAGCTCCGAGGAGCCTGCACTCGATACCAACTATGGCGCTCATACGGTCCTTTTTGACCGTCTGTTTGGCACCTACCATATGCCTAAGGATCTCTGGCCAGCGTTTTATGGCACGACGACACCCTTGCCGCGATCGGTGATCGGGCAGCTGCTCTATCCTGTTAATGCCAATTGGCAGAGGTGGGAGAGAAAGCGGAGAAGGCACAGTCAGGCGGATTAGGATATTCGACGTTTTTGAGTGGCTATTAGGAGGTCGCTCAGACGGTGAGTGACTGTTGAAATCAGAGGCTTTCATCTCCTGATGCTGAAAACGATGGGATTTCAGTGTTCCAGAAATAAAACAGCCCGCACTTGGCGGGCTGTTTCAGTTGCGAAGTAAGACTTACTTCGTCGGGTAATCGCGCTGTTGCGGGCCGGTGTAAAGCTGACGCGGACGACCGATTTTGTTCGGGCTGGAATGGAATTCATTCCAGTGGGAGATCCAGCCGATGGTACGGGACAGGGCGAAGATCACAGTGAACATGTTGGTCGGAATGCCGATCGCTTTCAGGATGATGCCTGAGTAGAAGTCGACGTTCGGGTACAGCTTGCGCTTAACGAAGTATTCGTCTTCCAGAGCGATCTGCTCAAGACGCTTGGCGATCTTCAGCAGCGGATCGTTTTCGATACCCAACTCAGAAAGAACTTCATCTGCGGTTTTTGCCATGACTTTGGCGCGCGGGTCGAAGTTACGGTATACGCGGTGACCGAAGCCCATCAGACGGAACGGATCGTTCGGATCTTTGGCACGCTCAATGAACTCGGGGATGCGTGATTCATCGCCGATTTCGTTCAGCATCACCAGTACGGCTTCGTTAGCACCGCCGTGAGCCGGTCCCCAGAGTGCTGCAATACCTGCGGCGATACAGGCGAACGGGTTGGCGCCTGAAGAGCCCGCCAGACGAACCGTTGAAGTAGAAGCGTTCTGCTCGTGGTCAGCGTGGAGGATGAAGATCTTGTCCATCGCTTTGGCCAGAGTCGGGCTGACTTCGTACTCGCCGCAGGGGGTGCTGAACATCATGTGCAGGAAGTTTTCGGCATAGCTCATCTCGTTACGCGGGAAGATGAACGGCTGGCCGATGGAGTACTTGTAGCACATGGCTGCCAGTGTTGGCATTTTCGCGATCAGACGATAAGCGCAGACCTCGCGGTGATGCGGATCGTTGATATCCAGGGAGTCGTGATAGAAGGCTGACAGTGCGCCGACAACGCCACACATGATGGCCATTGGATGCGCGTCGCGACGGAAGCCGTTGAAGAAGTGGCTCATCTGCTCGTGAATCATGGTGTGATTAGTCACCGTGTTCACGAAGGTTTCTTTCTGCTCCGGGGTGGGCAGTTCACCGTTAAGTAGCAGGTAGCAAACTTCGAGGTAGTCCGCGTTCTGTGCCAGTTGCTCGATCGGGTAACCACCGTGAAGCAGGATGCCGTTGCCGCCGTCGATGTAGGTCAGTTTGGACTCACAGGCTGCCGTTGAAACGAAGCCCGGATCGTAGGTGAAAAGTCCCTGACCGGTCAGAGGGCGTACGTCGATAACGTCCGGGCCTTCTGTACCGCTATAAACGGGAAGCTCAATTGCATCTTCCAGACCATCGACTGTCAAACGTGCTTTTTTGTCAGCCATTCGAGGCTCCTATCATTCGGTTGTAATAGCTGCGACTTGTTGTCAGCCGCTTAAATTCGGGGGTTCAGGATCGTCTGAGGCCCCTGAAAGAGTGCAACCACTATAAGGTTTGAAGCGTGATTGTCAATTTAGCCGAAGGGCTAATATGTTGCATTGCATCATGAGGAAAATTTCAATTCCATTCATAGGCACAATGCTATTAAAAAGAGAGGGGTAGAGGCCTTTTGCAGCGTGTCGGCGGCATTGGACATAAGGCTAATGCGGGCTGCGCTGCATTGTGTTCAAAGGGGGAAGTGTCTATACTTCGGCTCCTGAAATGACTCAGAAAAGCAAAATATATGAGCGCATTTCAGGCATCTCGAGGTACTACTCTCTGAGCACTTCCAAACAACCGAGTCCTGCAACAGGGCCGAAAGAGTGTGAACTAGAGCCGTGAACAAAAATAGACCTGTAAACTTAGATCTGCGAACAATTAAACAGCCACTACCGGCGATTACGTCCATCCTACACCGTGTATCAGGTGTCGCGCTGTTCTTCGGCGCCATCTTCATGGTGTACGCGTTGAGCCTTTCGCTGGAATCTCCGCAAGGCTTTGCTGAAGCCCAGGAGATGCTCCAGGAATCCTTCCTGGCAAAACTCATTGCATGGGGTCTGGTCTCAGCGCTCCTGTACCACTTCTTTGCTGGTATCAAGCACCTGATTATGGATGCTGGTTTCTGTGAAGAACTGGAAAGCGGTCAGCGCGCAGCTAAGGTGACACTCGTTGTCGCTGTTGTAGCGATTCTTCTGGCAGGAGTATGGATATGGTAACCAGTATTACGAGCTTTGGCCGTAGTGGCCTGTATGACTGGATGATGCAGCGTGTTACTGCCGTCATTCTTCTCGCTTACACCGTGTTCATGATCGGCTACCTGCTGTTCAACCCGGATATGGATTATAACCAGTGGAGAGGCCTGTTCGATGGAACCGGTATGCGTATCTTTACGCTGCTGGCACTGCTCTCCATGGTGGCTCATGCCTGGATCGGTATGTGGTCTGTTTCTACCGACTACATCAAGCCGACCGGCGCCCGTTTCGTATTCCAGTCCGTTTGTGGCCTGCTGGCGTTTATTTACGTTGTGTGGGGCATCCAGATTCTTTGGGGTATCTAAGACATGTCTAAACTGCGTACGCTCTCTTTCGACGCTATTGTTGTCGGCGGTGGTGGTGCAGGCATGCGCGCTGCGCTCCAGCTGGCACAGTCCGGCTTGAACACTGCCTGTGTGACCAAGGTTTTCCCGACTCGTTCCCACACTGTATCTGCCCAGGGTGGTATTACCTGTGCGATTGCGAGTGCTGATCCGAACGATGATTGGCGCTGGCACATGTACGATACCGTCAAAGGGTCTGATTACATCGGTGACCAGGACGCTATCGAGTACATGTGCTCTGTGGGCCCCCAGGCGGTATTTGAACTCGACCACATGGGTCTGCCGTTCTCCCGTACTGAAGTAGGCCGCATCTATCAGCGTCCGTTCGGCGGTCAGTCGAAAAACTTCGGTGAGGGTGGTCAGGCTGCCCGTACCTGTGCCGCTGCTGACCGTACCGGTCACGCATTGCTGCACACCTTGTACCAGGCCAACATGAAGGCCGGTACTACCTTCCTGAATGAATGGTACGCGGTCGATCTGGTCAAGAACGCTGACGGCGCTGTCGTTGGTTGTATCGCGATCTGCATCGAGACCGGCGAAACCGTTTATATCAAGGCTAAGGCCACCGTACTGGCTACCGGCGGTGCGGGTCGTATCTACGCTTCCACTACCAACGCCCTGATCAACACCGGTGACGGTGTCGGCATGGCGCTGCGTGCCGGTGTTCCGGCGCAGGATATGGAAATGTGGCAGTTCCACCCGACCGGTATTGCCGGCGCTGGTGTTCTCGTGACCGAGGGTTGCCGCGGTGAGGGTGGCTACCTGATCAACAAGGATGGTGAGCGTTTCATGGAGCGTTATGCTCCGAACGCGAAAGACCTTGCTGGTCGTGACGTTGTTGCCCGTTCCATGATTCTCGAGATTCTTGAAGGTCGCGGTTGCGGTGAAAACGGTGACCACGTTTACCTGAAGCTCGATCATCTGGGTGAAGAAGTTCTGCACTCCCGTCTGCCGGGTATCTGTGAGCTGTCTCAGACCTTCGCTGCTGCGGATCCGGTTAAAGAGCCGATCCCGGTTGTGCCGACCTGCCACTACATGATGGGTGGTCTGGCGACCAATATCGGCGGCCAGGTGCTGGCACCGAACGATAACGGTGAAGATTCCGTTGTTCAGGGTCTGTTTGCCTGTGGTGAGGTTGCCTGTGTATCCGTGCATGGCGCAAACCGTCTGGGTGGTAACTCCCTGCTTGACCTGGTTGTATTCGGTCGTGCGGCGGGACTGCAGATTGAACAGCAGATGCGTGAAGGCTACGAAGTGGCTGGTGCTACCGATGCAGACATCGAAGCGGCTATGGGTCGCCTGAATCGCCTGAACACCAGCACCGGTGGTGAAAGCATCGCTGATGTGCGCAAGGATCTGCAGAACACCATGCAGCTGTACTTCGGTGTATTCCGTGACGGCGAAAGCATGCAGAAGGGTCTTGGTCTGCTGAAAGAGCTCCGAGAGCGCGTTGCCAACGTACATCTGGAAGATAAGAGTCAGGCATTCAATACCTCGCGTATCGAAGCGCTTGAGCTCGAGAACCTGATGGAAGTGGCTGAAGCAACGGCTATTGCTGCGGAAGTGCGGAAAGAGTCTCGCGGTGCTCACGCCCGTAACGACTTTACCGATCGTGATGACGAGAACTGGCTCTGCCACTCTGTCTTCTACCCGCAGGATAAGCACATCGGCAAGCGTGCGGTTAACTTCGCACCGAAGACGATGGATCCGTTCCCGCCGAAAGTACGAACTTATTAAGGGGCTGGTACTATGCTGGTAAGTGTATATCGCTATAACCCTGAAGTTGATGACGCGCCGTACATGCAGGATATCCATATCGATATCCCGGGCGGCAAAGACATCATGGTGCTGGATCTTCTCCAGCTGCTGAAAGAGAAAGATGCGACTCTGGCTTTCCGTCGTTCATGCCGTGAAGGGGTTTGTGGCTCCGACGGTATGAACATGAACGGTAAGAACGGTCTGGCGTGCATCACGCCGCTGTCCCAGGTTGTTGAAGGCGACAAGCTGGTGCTGCGTCCGCTGCCGGGTCTGCCGGTCATTCGTGACCTGGTTGTCGATATGGCTCAGTTCTACAAGCAGTACGAGAAGATCAAGCCGTTCCTGATCAACGATACTCCGGCGCCGGCGATCGAGCGTCTGCAGTCTCCGGAAGAGCGCGCTGAGCTGGATGGTCTGTACGAGTGTATTCTCTGTGCATGCTGTTCTACTGCCTGTCCGTCTTTCTGGTGGAACCCGGATAAGTTTGTTGGGCCGTCTGGTCTGCTGCAGGCTTACCGCTTCCTGGCAGATAGCCGTGATACTGCTACGCGTCAGCGTCTGGCCGAGCTTGATGATCCGTTCAGCGTATTCCGCTGCCACGGCATCATGAACTGCGTCAGCGTCTGTCCGAAAGGGCTGAACCCGACCAAGGCGATCGGTAAGATCCGTACCATGCTGATTCAGCAGGCAACCTGATATTGGTTGAGGATTGAACAGAAAGCGGCACTGAGTGCCGCTTTTTTGCATTTTGGGCCTGCGCAATTCGTCTTTTGTGGAAGGAAAAACAGAATTCGAGGGAACTTTAGTAGTATCCATCCCCGCTAGCTGTGTTAAGGCTCAATGAAAAGTCGTAAAATATTTCCCGCAATTTCACGCGACCCGTTAGATTGCAGCTGAATAACAAATCGGTAATCAGCAGGGGATAGGTATTGATGAGCAGGACATGGTGCACCCTGATCGCGGCCTACGCCCCCAAAGCCAGGGTGATATCATAATGCAAGATGGCATAATGGAGCTGATGTGGAAGAATGCTCACCTGTACGGTGGCAACCTTTCCTACGTCGAGCAACTGTACGAAACCTACCTGATGGACCCGAACGCCGTTCCACAAGAGTGGCGTGAAGAGTTCGACCAGCTTCCCAAAGTTGGTGACAGCATCTCCCAAGATGTTCCCCATTCTCCTATTCGGGAACACTTTCTTTATCTTTCCAAGAACCAGAAGCGCGCTCAGCCCGGTGCTGTCAGCAGCGTAAGCTCCGAGCATGAGAAGAAGCAGGTTCGTGTGCTGCGTATGATCAACGCCTACCGTGTGCGTGGTCACCAGGTGGCACAGATCGACCCGCTTGGACTTCTTGAGCGCGAGCAGGTGCCTGATCTGGAGCCTCGCTTCCATGAGCTGTCTGAAGCGGACTACGACACCGTGTTCCAGCTTGGCTCTCTGTTCTTCGGTAAAGAAGAAGCGCCGTTGAAAGAGATCCTGGCCGATCTTAAGAAGACTTACTGCACCACGGTCGGCGCTGAGTACATGCACATCGTCGATACCCAGGAAAAGCGCTGGATTCAGTCGCGCCTGGAGCCCGTCCGTTCACATCCTGAAGTAGAACAGGATATGAAGATGATGGTGCTGGAGCGTCTGACTGCTGCGGAAGGGCTGGAGAAATATCTCGGCTCCCGTTACGCCGGTGCCAAGCGCTTCGGTCTTGAAGGTGGCGAATCTCTGATCGTTTCCCTGAATACGCTGGTGCGTCGCGCCGGTAAGCAGGGTGCCAAAGAGATCGTTATCGGCATGGCTCACCGTGGTCGCCTGAATACCCTGGTTAACATCTTCGGTAAAAACCCGACCGATCTGTTCGGCGAGTTCGAAGGTAAGAAGCTGGTAGAGAGTTCCGGTGACGTTAAGTACCACCAGGGCTTCTCATCCAACGTGATGACCGATGGTGGCGAAGTTCACCTGGCGATGGCGTTCAACCCGTCTCACCTTGAGATCGCGGCGCCGGTTGTTGTCGGTTCCGTACGTGCACGTCAGGATCGTCGTAATGACGAGAATGGCGATACCGTCGTACCGGTAAATATCCACGGTGATGCGGCGTTCGCAGGTCAGGGCGTGGTTATGGAGACATTCCAGATGTCTCAGACCCGTGCTTACAAAACCGGCGGTACCATCCACATCGTCATCAACAACCAGGTTGGTTTCACCACCTCTCGCAAAGAAGATGCACGCTCTACCGAGTACTGTACTGACGTTGCGAAAATGGTGCAGGCGCCGATCTTCCACGTGAACGGCGATGATCCCGAAGCGGTTCGCTTCGTGACTCAGCTGGCGGTGGATTACCGTCACGAATTCGGCAAAGACGTGGTTATCGACCTGGTCTGCTACCGTCGTCGTGGTCACAACGAAGCTGACGAGCCGTCCGGTACTCAGCCGCTGATGTACTCCAAGATCAAGAACCAGAAATCCACTCGTACGCTTTACGCTGAGCAGTTGGTCGCTGAAAAAGTGATCACTGAAGAGCAGAGCAAGGCGATGGAGAAAGAGTACCGCAGCCAGCTCGAAAACGGTGAGCACGTGGCGCGCGCTCTGGTTAAAGAGCCGAACACCGAACTGTTCGTTGACTGGCGTCCGTACCTGGGTCACCAGTGGAGCTTCGACTGCGATACCCGCGTTGATATGAAACTTCTCCAGGAACTGGCGAACAATATCGCCGAGTACCCGGAAGGCTTCGCGATTCAGCGTCAGGTTCAGAAGATCTACGAAGACCGCAAGAAGATGGCACACGGTGCCATGGAAGCGAACTGGGGCTTCGCCGAAACCCTGGCTTACGCAACCCTGCTTGCAGAAGGCTATCCGGTGCGTCTGACCGGTCAGGATGTAGGTCGTGGTACCTTCTCCCACCGTCATGCGGTGCTGCATAACCAGAAAGATGCCAGCAGCTACGTGCCGCTGCAGAACATCGCGCCGGAACAGCCTGAGTTCGATATCTACGACTCTCTGCTGTCGGAAGAAGCGGTGCTTGGTTTTGAATATGGTTACGCCACCACTACGCCTAACGCGCTGGTGATCTGGGAAGCCCAGTTTGGTGATTTCGCCAACGGTGCCCAGGTGGTAATCGACCAGTTCATCACTTCTGGTGAACAGAAGTGGCAGCGTCTGTGCGGTCTGACCATGCTTCTGCCGCACGGTTTTGAAGGTCAGGGGCCGGAACACTCTTCAGCACGTCTGGAGCGCTTCCTGCAGCTGTCCGCCGAGCACAATATCCAGGTCTGCGTACCGACAACACCGGCTCAGATCTTCCATCTGCTGCGCCGTCAGGTTGTACGTCCGCTGCGCAAGCCGTTGATCGTGATGTCGCCGAAGTCACTGCTGCGTCACAAGCAGGCGGTCTCTTCCCTGGAAGAGCTGGCTGATGGTGGCTTCCAGCCGGTGATCCCGGAAGTGGATGCGATCGATCCGAAGAAAGTTAAACGCCTCGTTATGTGTAGCGGTAAGGTTTACTACGATCTGTACAACCGTCGCACCGAACTGGCGAAAGATGATGTTGCTATCGTCCGTATCGAGCAGCTGTACCCGTTCCCGGAAGAGATTCTGCTGGAAACGATCAGCGAGTACACCAACCTGGAAACAGTGGTCTGGTGTCAGGAAGAGCCGATGAACCAGGGCGCGTGGTACTGCAGTCAGCACCACATGCGCAACGTGCTGCATAAGCACAATGCCAAGCTCTACCTCGAGGGTGTAGGTCGTCCGCACGCCGCGGCACCGGCTGTAGGTTACATCTCGGTTCACCTCGAGCAGCAGGAACAGCTGGTCAACGAAGCAATCAACGGTTAATGACAGTTCGTTAGCATAGAAACGAGCACCATATAAAGGAAACAGCATGTCCATCGATATCAAAGCACCGACATTCCCGGAGTCCGTAGCGGACGGTACTGTTGCAACCTGGCACAAGCAGCCTGGTGAGGCTTGCTCAGCTGACGATCTTATCGTAGATATCGAGACCGATAAGGTCGTTCTTGAAGTGGTTGCACCGGCAGACGGTGTGATCAAGGAAATCGTTAAAAACGAAGGCGATACTGTCCTGAGCGACGAAGTTATCGCAATCTTCGAAGAGGGTGCTGCGGGTGCGTCTGCGCCGGCTAAAGAAGAAGCAGCACCGGCGGCGGCAGAAACCACCACCGCCGCAGCGGGCGAAACTGGCGATGGCGACAAGGTCGGCCCGGCAGCACGCAAGCTGATCGAAGAAAACAACCTGGATGCCAGCCAGATTCCGGCTACCGGTAAAGGTGGCGGTATCACCAAGGAAGACGTTCAGAACTTCCTGAAAAACAAGCCGGCGGCTCCGGCTGCCAAGCCTGCTGCAGCGGCTGCTCCGGTTAATGTTCCGGCTGGCGAGCGCACCGAGAAGCGCGTTCCGATGACCCGCCTGCGTGCAACCATCGCCAAGCGCCTGGTTGAAGCTCAGCAGAATGCTGCCATGCTGACGACTTACAACGAAGTCAACATGAAGCCGGTCATGGATCTGCGTTCGCAGTACAAAGATCTGTTCGAGAAGACTCACAACGGTACCCGTCTGGGCTTCATGTCCTTCTTCGTGAAGGCGGCTACCGAAGCGCTGAAGCGTTTCCCGGCTGTGAACGCCTCTATCGACGGTAACGACATGGTTTACCATGGTTACCAGGATATCGGTGTTGCCGTATCTACCGATCGTGGCCTGATGGTTCCGGTTCTGCGTGATACCGACAGCATGAGCCTGGCCGACATCGAAGGCACTATCCGTGACTTCGGCGCACGCGGTCGTGACGGCAAGCTGGGCATGGATGACATGCAGGGTGGTACCTTCACTATCACCAACGGTGGTGTGTTCGGTTCCCTGATGTCTACTCCGATCCTGAACCCGCCGCAGACTGCGATTCTGGGTATGCACAAAATCCAGGAACGCCCGATGGCCGTGAACGGCGAAGTTGTGGTTCTGCCGATGATGTATCTGGCGCTGTCATACGATCACCGTATGATTGATGGTAAGGAAGCAGTACAGTTCCTGGTCACCATCAAGGACCTCCTGGAAGATCCGGCCCGTATGCTGCTGGATATCTAATCGAGCCCACAATCGAACGAGAGAGAACAGGATTAAGTAATGGCAGATAAATTTGATGTAATTGTTGTTGGCGCCGGCCCCGGCGGATATGTAGCTGCTATTCGCGCAGCACAGCTGGGTCTGAAAACTGCCTGTGTCGAGAAGTGGGTTGACGACAAAGGTACCGCTGTACTGGGTGGCACTTGCCTGAACGTCGGTTGTATCCCGTCCAAGGCGCTGCTTGAAACTACTCATAAGCTGCATGAAGCTCAGCACGGTTTTGCTGCTCAGGGTATCGTCGCTGACAACGTTCAGATCGATACCAAGAAAATGGTTGAGCGCAAGGACCAGATCGTTAAGAACCTGACCGGCGGTATCGGTGGTCTGTTCAAGGCGAACGGCGTGACCCTGCTGCAGGGTACCGGCAAACTGCTGGCTGGCAAAAAAGTGGAAGTGACCGACAAAGACGGTAACGTTTCCACTCACGACGCGGACAATGTGATCCTGGCATCCGGTTCTGTACCGGTTGAGATCCCGCCGGCTCCGCTGACCGAAGGTCTGATCCTGGATAACGCCGGTGCGCTGGATATTGATGAGACACCTAAGCGTCTCGGTATCATCGGTGCAGGTGTTATCGGTCTGGAAATGGGCTCAATCTGGGCTCGTTGTGGCTCTGAGGTCACCGTGCTTGAAGCGATGGATGACTTCCTGTCTCTGGCGGACATCGATGTCGCCAAAGAAGCCAAGAAACTGCTGACCAAGCAGGGTCTGGACATCAAACTGGGTGCGCGCTGCACCGGTACTGAAATCGTCGATGGAAAAGAGGTGAAAGTTAAGTACACCGATTCCAACGGCGAGCAGGAACTGGTCGTCGACAAGCTGATCGTAGCGGTTGGCCGTCGTCCGCAGACCCAGGGACTCCTTTCTGAAGATTCCGGCGTTAAGCTGGATGAGCGTGGCTTCATCTTCGTTGATGAAAGCTGCCGCACTGACGCACCGGGCGTCTACGCGATCGGTGATTCCGTTCGTGGCCCGATGCTCGCACACAAGGCCTCGGAAGAGGGCATCATGGTAGTGGACATCATTGCCGGCCATAAAGCCGCAATGAATTATGACTGCATACCGAACATCATCTACACCTTCCCGGAGCTGGCCTGGGTCGGTAAGACTGAGCAGGAGCTCAAGTCTGAGGGTGTAAAATATAAAGTCGGCAAATTCCCGTTTGCGGCATCAGGTCGTGCGATGGCAGCTAATGCCACCGAAGGCTTCGTGAAAATGATCGCTGACGAAGCGACTGACCGCATTCTGGGTGTTCATATTGTTGGCGGCATCGCATCCGAGCTGATCGCTCAGGGTGTGATCGCGATGGAGTTCTCCTCCAGCGCGGAAGACCTGCAGCTGACCATCTTCGCTCACCCGACCGTGAGTGAAGCGGTTCACGAAGCTGCACTGGCTGTGGATGGTCACGCTATCCACGTCGCCAACCGTAAGAAGCGTTAAATCCTGAGGGTTGCGCTGCAAGACGGCCGGGCCACAAGCCCGGCCTGATGTGGCAGCATCATTATAAGCAGACACGGGGCTGCACATTCGCGGCCCGTGTATGAATAACCGACACAATAACGGATTAGAGCATGAACCTTCACGAGTACCAGGGTAAACAGCTGTTTGCCGCCTATGGTCTGCCGGTTTCCAAAGGGATTGCGGTAGATACTCCGGAAGCAGCAGTAGAAGCAGCCAAGCAGATTGGCGGAGACAAGTGGGTCGTTAAGGCTCAGGTACACGCCGGCGGCCGCGGTAAAGCGGGCGGTGTGAAACTGGTCGACAGCCCGGAAGAAGCTAAAGCCTTCGCTGAAAAATGGCTCGGCGAGCGTCTGGTAACTTACCAGACAGACGCTAACGGTCAGCCGGTTTCCAAGATCCTGGTTGAAACCTGCACCGATATCGCCAACGAACTCTACCTGGGTGCCGTTGTTGACCGCTCCAGCCGCCGTATCGTCTTCATGGCGTCTACCGAAGGTGGTGTGGAAATCGAGAAAGTTGCTGAAGAGACTCCGGAAAAGATTCTCAAGGCAACCATCGACCCGCTGACCGGCGCTCAGCCGTATCAGGGTCGTGAGCTGGCGTTCAAACTGGGCCTGAAAGGCGACCAGATCAAGCAGTTCACCAAGATCTTCATGGGTCTGGCGAAAATGTTTGAAGAGAAAGATCTCGCGCTGCTCGAAATCAACCCGCTGGTTATCACCGACCAGGGCAATCTGCACTGCCTGGATGCAAAAGTCGTGATCGACGGTAACTCCGTTTATCGCCACAAGGATATCCAGGAAATGCACGATCCTTCTCAGGACGACGAGCGTGAAGCCCGCGCTGCTGAGTGGGACCTGAACTACGTTGCACTGACCGGTAACATCGGTTGCATGGTTAACGGCGCAGGCCTGGCCATGGGTACCATGGATATCGTTTCCCTGCACGGCGGTTTCCCGGCCAACTTCCTCGACGTTGGTGGTGGTGCGACCAAAGAGCGTGTTACCGAAGCGTTCAAGATCATCCTTGAAGACAGCAACGTTAAAGCCGTACTGGTTAACATCTTCGGCGGTATCGTTCGTTGTGACCTGATTGCCGAAGGTATCATCGGCGCGGTCAAGGAAGTGGGTGTGAGCGTACCGGTTGTGGTACGTCTGGAAGGTAACAACGCAGATCTGGGTTCCAAGCTCCTGTCCGAGTCTGGCCTGGATATCATCGCAGCGACCAGCCTGACCGACGCGGCTCAGCAGGCGGTTAAAGCAGCGGGGGGTAAATAATCATGTCCGTACTGATTAATAAAGACACCAAAGTAATCTGTCAGGGTTTCACTGGTGGTCAGGGTACCTTCCACTCTGAACAGGCGATCGCTTACGGCACCAAGATGGTTGGTGGCGTAACTCCGGGCAAAGGTGGCACTGAGCACCTGGGTCTGCCGGTATTCAACACTGTTGCTGAAGCCGTTGAAGCCACTGGCGCTGAAGCTTCTGTTATCTACGTTCCGGCTGCTTTCTGTAAGGATTCCATCCTGGAAGCTGCTAACGCAGGTATCAAGCTGATCGTTTGTATCACTGAGCACATCCCGGTTATGGATATGCTGCAGTGCAAGGTTAAGTGTGACGAGCTGGGCGTGCGCCTGATCGGTCCGAACTGCCCGGGTGTTATCACTCCGGGTGAGTGCAAGATCGGTATCATGCCGGGTCACATCCATCTGCCGGGTAAAGTCGGTATCGTTTCCCGTTCAGGTACCCTGACTTACGAAGCGGTCAAGCAGACTACTGATGCTGGCTTCGGTCAGTCTACCTGTGTTGGTATCGGTGGCGACCCGATCCCGGGCTCTAACTTCATCGACATCCTGGAAATGTTCCAGAATGATCCGCAGACCGAAGCGATCGTGATGATCGGTGAAATCGGCGGTTCTGCTGAAGAAGAAGCGGCTGCCTACATCAAGGCAAACGTCACCAAGCCGGTGGTTTCTTACATCGCTGGTGTTACCGCTCCTCCGGGCAAGCGCATGGGTCACGCTGGTGCGATCATCTCTGGCGGTAAAGGTACTGCTGACGAGAAGTTTGCAGCACTGGAAGACGCTGGTGTTAAGACTGTGCGTTCCCTGGCCGACATCGGCAAGGCGCTGTCTGAACTGACTGGCTGGGAAATGAAGTAATTCTTTTCTGGTAGTGAAAAAGGCGACTTAGGTCGCCTTTTTTTGTGTCCGAATAGTCACGAAAACCTGATTTAAGCCCTTTTAACTCCTGGGGGTATCTGTTTTGATAGCAGTATCACTCATTAAGATAAGGGGTCGTTGATGAAGCGTCTGTTGGTTGGGCTCTCTTTGGGTAGTGCGTTATTTCTCGCAGGTCAGGTGGTCAATGCGCAGACGGCCGATGAAATAGTGAACAAGCATTGCGTGGCTTGTCACAAGGCTGGTACGGCGGGGGCGCCGAAACTGGATGATGCGGCTGCCTGGGCGCCGCGACTTGAAACGGGTATGGATGCAATGCTCGCTACCGTGAAAGCGGGTAAGGGGGCGATGCCGCGTATGGGTACCTGTATGAAATGTACCGACGATGAGTTAAAGGCGGCAATCGATCTGATGACTCAGCAGGTGCGTTAGTACTGCACGCTACTCAAGGCAGGTCATGGTCTCGTTTGCCCATGCCAGGGCCTGCAGATAGGACTCCTCGTAGACGTCAAGTTCGGCGCTGGGAAGATTTGCCCAGTCGCCGTCGCAAAGCGCGTAGGCGTTACCTATCAGCTCGCCAAGGGGGCCGCGGCCGTCCCTGACGGCATCTTTTATATCTTCACCGATGGTAATTTCGGTGAGTAGCTGTTCCCGATCGATATCCAGAGCCGCGTCCAGTCTATAAAGCAGTGCGCTGAGAAAGGCGCTGCTGATTGGTATATCTGGGCTATTAAGGCGTATTGCGACCAGCTCGCTCAGGCGTGCTGCGATCAATATTTGTCGTGTCAGTTCGGGCGGTTTTCTTTTCTGACCCGACAGGGCGATCAGCGATATCCATTTTCGCACTTCGTTCAGGCCAAGAATAACGATCGCTTCGTGAACGCTATTGATCGGATGCTGCATTGCCAGCGCGGCAGAGTTGACTATTTTCAGCAGGCGGTAGGTGAGAGTTGGGTCTTGTTCGATCAGATCGGTAACACGGATATCGTCTGGATCCGCACGATTGAGTTCTGCGACGAGCTGTAACAGCACCGCCTCATTACTTTCCAGGCGCCGTCCGGCGACAATCTCGGGTCGCTGCAGAAAATACCCCTGAAACAGTTTGAAGCCTAGCGCTATGCATTCGCGAAGCTGATCATAGGTTTCGATCTTTTCTGCCAGCAACGTCGCGCGAAACTTTTTCAGGTGGCCGATGTTGGCCCGGACCTTGTCCATTCCCAGCGCCAGAATATCCAGTTTAATGATATCGGCCAGTGCTAATAGGGGGTCATAATCCGGGCTGTAAACAAAGTCGTCCAGTGCGATACGGTAGCCCGCCTGTTTATAGCGGGTCACGGCTTCGAGCAGGGTTGAGTCGACTTTGACGTCCTCCAGGACTTCAATGACAAGGTGTTTGTGGGACATTGAGGGGAGGGCATCGGACTCGAACATTTCGCGCGGGAGGTTGAGGAACGCCGGCAGTTTTTTCGGCTCCTGGTTTTCAATAATGCTGGTGTAAGCGTTGATCAGGACCGCAGAGGTGGCTTGATGACCGTTGAAAATCTTGGCGACGGAGGGTTCATCGTCGGAGCGATAAAGCAGTTCATAGGCAACAACGTTGAGCTCCCGGTCGAAAATTGGTTGTCTTGCCATAAGTATCTGAGACGTCGCTGTCACATTGTTACCCTCCTCTTTGCAGCAATGTCACCATAATTTCAAGGGACGGGCAACGCGTTTGCTGATTGCGCGTCGCTGATGGGTAGGGGTTGTCGCTGTAGTTAATTTGCGACAGCTTGTTTTTGGTTCTTCTTTGAAGTTGTGCTTTTTTCCGGTAGTTTTCTGTTAGGTGTCTAAAGTGCCTCATAACAACAACGGCGGCATTAGCCGGGGAGAATGTGGGATGAGTCAGGATGTTTCCGCCAGCGCTGGGCGTTTCGATGCGTTGCTGCAGGTTAACCGTGATCTGGTGATGGTCTTGAAAGACGGCGTCGTGGATATTTGTCACGCCGGTGAGTCTGAGTGGCTGTTGGAGTCGGTGTTGATCGGAGGAAGTCTGGATGAGATGCTGCCGGCGGATCTGCTGGTATCCGTGAAGGGCGCCATAGAGCGCGCTTTGGCATCGCCGGGTCAACTACAGTCTCTGGAGTATGTGCTCAGGCCCGAACAGGTGCCGGTTTTTCGGGAGGCGGGCTTGCGTGAGCCAACCTGGTTTGATGCTCGAATTCTCGCTGCTGAAGACGGGGAGGTTTTCTGGAGCGCGCGCGACATAAACGATAGTAAAAAGCTTCAGCGCAAGGTGACGAATCAGGCGCAGAGAGATCCGCTGACTGGGTCTTATAACCGCCGTGCTCTGATGACCGTCATGGAGCAAACGGTGGCTCAGGCGTTGCGTTACGACTGGGTCTGCAGTGTCATGATTATTGATGTAGATGACTTTAGTCGGATTAATGATCAGCAGGGGTGGGACGCCGGTGATCAGCTGCTGCAGCAGATCGTGAGCGGGATTCACAAGCTCAAGCGCACCGCTGATTTCCTTGCGCGTTATGGTGATGATCAGTTGGTGCTATTACTCCCTGAGACCAATCATGAGCAGGGAGTGGCGGCCGGTGAGCGGGTGCGGCGCTTAATTGCAGAGATGGAGATGCCTTATCCGACCGGTGACATCACCTGCACAGCCAGCGTAGGTGTGGCGGGTCTGTTGGGTCCTGAAGATGGTGCTACAGCGATGCTTAAGCGGGCTGAGGAGAATCTCTTTGTGGCCCGCAGCAGTGGTGGTAACAGGGTGGAGGGTGAATCGATTTAATGCAATGGGTGACCGGCGCCTCAGGGCGCCGGTTTTGTCTCTATGGCGGGGTGCTGCTTAAGCGTGTCGATCAGCAGCTGCATCTCTGTATCGGTGCCTACGGTGATACGCAGGTAATTGGCAATGAGTGGTTTGCTGAAGTGGCGCACCAGGATATTGCGCTCACGCAGGTAGGCCATTAACTCACTGCCCGCAAGTTCGCGGTGCTTGGCGAACAGGAAGTTTGTCGCGGAAGGGAGTACCTCAAAGCCCAGTGTTTCCAGTGCTTGGCGAGTTTGCTCCCGCGTAGCGATGATCTGCGCGCAGGTTTGTTCGAAGTAGTTCTTGTCCGACAGTGAGGCGCAGGCCGCCTCGATCGCCAGCATATCGAGCGGGTAGGAGTTGAAGCTGTTTTTGACGCGCTCCAGTCCATCAATCAGTTCTGCCGAGCCGATGGCGTAGCCGATCCTCAATCCTGCCAGAGAGCGTGATTTGGAGAAGGTCTGCACGACCAGCAGATTAGGGAACTGATCAACCAGGCTGGCCGCGGATTCGGCACCGAAATCCACGTAGGCTTCATCTACCAGTACGACGCTATCCCTGTTACGTTCCAGCAGCGTTTTGATCGCGCTCAGGGGGAGTGCAACGCCGGTGGGGGCGTTGGGGTTGGCGAAGATGATACCGCCGTTTTCACTGGGGTAGTTGTCCAGTTCGATCTGAAAGTCCGACGTCAGCGGGATCTTGGTGTGCTCGATGGCAAACAGGTTGGCGTAGACGTCGTAGAAACTGTAGGTGGTTTCCGGCATCAGCAGTGGCTTCGGCTGGCGGAAAAACGCCATAAATGCCAGCGCCAGCACTTCATCGGAGCCGTTGCCGACAAAAATCTTGGATGTCTCGGTGCTGAACTCTGCGGCAAGTGCCTGTTTCAGCGTCGATGCGTCAGGGTCGGGGTAGAGCCTCAGGCGCTCGGTATTGAACGCCTGGATCACCGCGGTCACTGCAGGTGCCGGAGGATAGGGGTTCTCATTGGTATTGAGCTTGGTGAGATTCGCAATACGTGGCTGCTCTCCCGGCGTGTAGGGAACCAGGGATTCAATTGCGGGACTCCAGAATTTGCTCATGATCTGTACGTGTGCCTGAGGACTGCGATAAATGAGGCGGAGAAGGATAGCAGATTGCGTAATCGCTGGCGAGAAAGGGCTTTAGACGGGCTCTAAAGTAGTAATGAGAATTACTGTATTCAGCGGGCTACTGGCTGGTAAAATGGGCCAACATTGTCTCCAAAATTGGACGTTAATAGATTGCCTCGATTCACACATAAGTATCTCGATATACGTCGCCTGATCGGCGAGCTGGTATTGGCCGTTCTGTTGCTGGTGCTGGTGTTTCTGTTGACCGCCCGGTTCGATGTGAGTGAGTGGCTTATGGAGTGGGCAATGAGGCATGAGGCTTATGAGCTGGACGATATTCTATTGAGCGTTCTCATTGTCGGCCCTGTCTATCTGCTGGTATTCGCCTGGCGGCGTCATCGGGAGATGGGGAAGCTTGTCGAAGAGGCGAATACGGATGTTCTCACAGGGATTCTTAATCGCCGCCGTGCCATGGAGCTGCTTACGCGCGAGGTGCGTCGATCTCACCGTTACCATCGTCAGCTATCGGTCATACTTTTCGATATCGATCACTTTAAACAGATCAACGATCAGTTCGGTCATCCTGCGGGTGATCGGGTGTTGCAGTCATTTGCCAATCTCGCATCGGCGCGCATGCGTGATCTGGATCTTATGGCGCGTACTGGTGGCGAGGAATTTATGGTGATCGCTACAGAAACCGGAGGCGAAGGGGCGGTAGAGCTGGCGGAGCGATTGCGCTCCGCGGTAGAAACCACCAGCTTCGGCATTGATCAGGCGGTGACCGCGAGCTTTGGGGTATCTCAGTTGCGCCCTGGCGAGAGCTCGGCCACCTTGATGCAGCGTGCCGATGAGCGCTTGTATTGGGCGAAGCGGGGTGGGAGGAATCGGGTATCGGGCCCCGGCGCTACGGCGGCGAAGCCCTGAGGAAGGAGTTACTGTATCGGTCGGTCCAGGGCGCCGATGTCGAGCATCGGGGCCGCATCGATCTGATCGGCCTCCAGCAGGCCTGAGATCTGCTGTAACGACGCAATGATCATTGACTGTTCCCAGTCTTTAAGTCCCTCAAATTGTCCAACAAAGCGGTCCTGCAGTGTGGTAGGGGCCGATTTGAGTAGCTCGATGCCCGCATGGGTCGGGCACGCCAACACCTTGCGTTTGTCGGTCTGACTGCGCTCCCTTCTGACCAGTCCTTTCAGCTCCAGTCGGTCCAGAATGCTGGTGACTGTAGCCTGGGCCAGGTTCATCTTCTTAGCCAGAATGCCGATGGTGATCGCACCCTCGGCATCCAGTGTCTGCATGGTCATTAACTGAGGCATGGTCAGCCCGGTGATCCGGCTGAGCTGCTTATCGTGCATGTCTGTTACGCGAATTATCTGGCGCAACAGCACCAGAACGTCCTGACTCTTCGGCATATCTTTCCAGGTTTTATCTTCTGCATCTAACGAGATAGCGGAGTTTTTAGCCTGATTCATGGAACCTTGCAATAAAAAGCTGTCTTACGAATTTAAATCTATTGTAACGCTAAGCAAATTAAAATGACACGTTAGACCCCGGTATTTGGCTCTATGCGGCGAATAATAAGGGTTTTTTCGAAAATCCTAGCTATCGTAAAGCGAACGAAAGTCGAGGTTGATTAACGCTCTGCGATATGTTTTACAATAAAAACCATCGTAAGGCTAAATATTCAGGACGCTATGAATACCAACAAAATGAAGATCAAGTTTCGTAAGCCGAATTCCCGTGATGGTGCTGCGGTGTACAACCTGATCAAACGCTGCCCGCCACTGGATACCAATTCAATGTATTGCAACCTGCTGCAGTGCGGCGACTTCGCCGACACCTCTATTGCAGCGTTTGACGACAAGGGCAAGATGATCGGATTCATCTCCGGTTATCGCCCGCCGGCTCGTCGGGAGACCCTGTTTGTCTGGCAGGTTGCGGTTTGTCCTTCCGCGCGTGGTCAGAAGCTCGGTAATCGTATGTTGATGGAGCTGGCTGATCGTCTCTCCGACGACGGTGTCGAGTACATCGAGACCACGATCACGCCGGATAACAAAGCATCGCAGGCGATGTTCGCGCGTTTCTTCGCTGCCTTGAGCGCTCCGGTTGAAAAGAGCGTCAAGTTCGCCAGCGATGACCACTTCGATGGCGCGCACGATGACGAGGAGCTGTATCGCGCTGGTCCGTTCAAGCTGTCGGTAGCCCTGGCGTCGTAAGCGGCATCGCACGTACGAAGTAAGAAGTGAAGTAAAGAGCAAGTAATTAACTCAATCAGGAGTTTGTAATGAGTATTTTTGAGCAGGTTGAATCAGAAGTTCGTTCCTATTGCCGTTCGTTCCCTGTGGTATTCAACCAGGCCCGCGGGGCTGAGCTCACTACTGAAGAGGGTCGTACCTACATCGATTTTCTGGCGGGTGCAGGCACTCTGAACTATGGACATAACCACCCGGAGCTGCGTGAAGCGCTGATCGAATACATCAGCTCCGAGGGTATCACTCACGGTCTGGACATGATGTCTTCTGCAAAGGCTCGCTTCCTTGAGTCTTTCCAGCAGTACATCCTGAAACCGCGTGACATGGATGATTTTCGTGTCATGTTCACCGGACCGACTGGCACCAACGCGGTTGAGGCTGCCATGAAGCTGGCCCGTAAGGTGAAAGGGCGCCCGACCATCGCGGCGTTCACCAACGGTTTCCACGGTTGCAGCGCCGGTGCGTTGGCCGCGACAGGTAACCAGCACCACCGCGGTGGTATGGGCACGTCTCTGAATGATGTGTTCCGCCTGCCGTTCGACGGCTACCTCGGTGAAGGGGTCGACACCACCGAATATTTCGAAAAGCTGCTGGAAGATCCGAGCAGCGGTCTTGATCACCCGGCGGCGGTTATCGTTGAAACCGTGCAGGGTGAGGGTGGCCTGAATGCGGCTAATGCCCAGTGGCTGCGTAACCTGGAAGCTGTATGTCGTCGTCACGACATGCTGCTGATCGTCGATGATATCCAGGCGGGTTGTGGTCGTACCGGTCACTTCTTTAGCTTTGAAGAAGCCGGCATCAAACCCGATATCGTTACACTGTCCAAGTCACTCAGCGCCTATGGTCTGCCGTTTGCGGCAGTGACCTACCGTGGTGAGCTGGATATCTGGACCCCGGGTGAGCATAACGGCACCTTCCGTGGTAACAACCTGGCATTTGTCACTGCTGCCAAGGCGTTCGAACTGTTCTGGAGCGACAAGGCATTCGCCGAAGAGGTGCAGCAGAAAGCTCACCATCTGCGTGCGGGTCTGGAAAAACTGATTCGCAATCACGGCCCTTCGACTCTGAAGCTGAAAGGACGTGGTCTGATGAGCGGTATCGAGTGCCCGGATGGCGAGCTGGCCTCCGCTGTTATTCGTGAAGCCTTTGAAAACGGACTGGTTATCGAAACCAGTGGCGCCCATGACCAGGTTGTTAAATGCCTGGTGCCGCTGACGATTACTCAGGCCCAGATCGATTTTGGCCTGAATGTGCTTGATCAGGCGTTTGCCAAGGCTGTATCTGAGCGCCAGAAGAAAGCCTCATAAGTTAACCCGTTTTCAAGACAAGGATTTTTACACGATGATCGTACGTACACTGGCAGAATGTGAAGAGAACGGCCGCAAGATCTATTCAGAGACCGACACCTGGGACAGCACCCGTATGTCTTTGAAGGATGATGGTATGGGCTTCTCGTTTCACATCACCAACATCTACCCGAACTCCGAGACGCACATCTGGTATCAGAACCACTTCGAAACCGTTTACTGCATCAGCGGTTCCGGTGAGGTTGAGACACTGGCCGATGGCAAGATCCACAAGATCGTGCCTGGAACAGTCTACATTCTGAACAAAAATGATGAGCATCTGCTGCGCGGTGGTCCTGAAGGCATGCAGGTTGCCTGTGCCTTCAACCCGCCACTGAACGGCAAAGAGGTACATGATGAAAACGGAGTTTATCCGGTCGAAGCGGAGGCACTTGATGCCTGATATTGAGAATACTCAGACTGCTCTACACAGTGTCGAAAAGATAGGCGGTACGTCCATGAGTCGGTTTACCGAACTCATGGATACGATCCTGATCGGAGGCCGGAGTGGTGAGGATCTCTATCAGCGTGTCTTCGTTGTTTCCGCCTATGGCGGCATGACCAATCTGCTGCTTGAGCACAAGAAAACTGGTGACCCCGGCGTCTATGGGCGTTTTGCCAATGGTGAGCAGGAGCAGAGCTGGCACGAGTCCCTGGATAAGGTTCGTGATGAGATGCTGGCAATGAACCGCTCGCTGTTCGGTGACTCAACCGCCCGCGGTAAGGCCGATGCCTTTATCACCGAGCGTATCGAGGGTGCACGCAGCTGCATGGATAACCTGCAGGCGCTCTGCCGATATGGCCACTTCCAGCTCACCGACCACCTGTTGCGTGTGCGTGAGATGCTGGCGGCTATCGGTGAAACGCACAGTGCGTTTAACACCGTGCTTGCTTTGCAGGGCGCGGGTGTGAAGGCGCGGCTGGTGGATCTCAGCGGTTGGCATGAGCCGGAACCGCTGGCCTTCGAAGAGATGCTGAAAAGCCATCTCGACGGTATCGATCTGGCCACAGAGTTGCCGATCGTCACTGGCTACACCCACTGCAAAGAGGGTCTGATGAAGACCTTTGACCGTGGTTACAGCGAGATGACGTTCAGCAAGATCGCGACGTTGACCAACGCCCGCGAGGCGGTGATCCACAAGGAGTTCCACCTGAGTACGGCGGATCCCGGTATCGTCGGTCTGGACAATATCGTCACCATCGGCCGTACCAACTACGACGTGGCTGACCAGCTGTCTAACCTCGGTATGGAAGCGATCCACCCGAAAGCGGCCAAAGGCCTGCGTGAGCAGGGGATCGAGCTACGTATCAAGAACGCGTTCGAGCCTGAGCATTCGGGTACGTTGATCAGCCAGGACTACTGCAGTGCAGAGCCCTGTGTCGAGATCATCGCGGGTCGCAGTGGGGTGCTGGCGCTGGAGGTGTTCGATCAGGATATGCTAGGTGATATCGCCTACGAGATCGAGCTGCTGCAGCTGCTGAAAGAACTCAAGGTTTACGTGATCGCGCGTGACTCTGATGCCAACAGCCAGACCTACTACCTGTCCGGCACCCGTAAGATTATCAATCGTGCGGTGCGTCTGATTGGTGAAAAATACAGCGGTGCTGAGGTTCAGCTGCATCGCGTGGCGATTGTTTCCGCCATCGGTTCCGATATGAAGGTACCGGGTATTCTGGCCAAGGCAGTGTCGGCACTGTCTGCCGCTGATATCAGCGTTCAGGCGCTGCATCAGTCGGTGCGTCAGGTCGAGATGCAGGCGATCATTCGCGAACAGGACTATGAAAAAGCGGTTCGCGCCCTGCACCATGCGTTGATCGAGAAAGAGGAGCATGGCGACGTTATCTGCGCTGCCTGATCCCGCCTCTCGCTGGAAATGAATCGGCCCGCTCGGGGAAAACCCGGCGGGCCGATTTTTTTTGATCCTGTATCAGATCCGCTCGTCGAAGTCGTAGCTGTCGTTGAGCTGTCGGGCGAGCGCACGCTCTTCCATCAGATCTTCGATTTGACGACGGCGTTTGCCGTTGTATCTAACGCGTGTCTGTGCGACTTCTTCGTCGTCTGTGAGCTGTTCGCTCCAGTCATCCAGGTCGTCGAGTGAATGATCGACACGTATCTTGGTGCCCATCGGCCTTAATCTCACACTTAAGTTGACAGTGCGCAGCGGGGTTGCTGCAACGTTTCTTTGGTGAGGCTTCAAAACGCCGGATCAATGCACTTACGGCTGCCGGATTTCAGGTGCCTCTGAAACGCGAATATAGAGCAGCCCTGGCGAAATCTGAAAATTAAATTTTGCTATCGAGAAGTGAAAAAATAGCGCCTTATAGCTATCAATGAATCGGGCTACAGGCGCTGGCATACGGACGTTTCAGCCGTTTTTACTTTTCAAAAACATACGTGCCCGGTGCCTTGCAGAGGGGGGCGTAGCCGGCGTCGGTATTTCCCATCTCGGGAGGCGCCACTCGTTCGCCTGAATGTTGTGCCAGCCACTCGCTCCAGGGCTCCCACCAGGAGCCGTCAATGGCTTCGTTGCGCTCGTACCATTGAGATGCGGAGATGTATTTGTCTTCCGGTCGATTCAGTGCCATGCGATAGCGGCGACGGGGGTGTCCGGGCTCGCTGACGATCCCTGCATTGTGGCCGCCGCTGGTGAGTACGAATGTCAGGTCTGTATTTACCAGACCGTGCAGCTTGTAGACGGATCGCCAGGGCGCCACGTGGTCCTTTTCGGTAGCGACGGAAAAGATCGGTACGCGGATATCCCGCAGTGCCACCGGGCCGTCATCAACGATGAAGCGGCCGCTGGCGAGGTCGTTGTGCAGGAACAGGCGGCTAAGGTACTCGGTGTGCATCTTGTACGGCATGCGCGTCGAGTCACTGTTCCAGGCCATCAGGTCGTTCATTGGCGGGCGTTCACCGAGCCAGTATTCGCTGACCATACGGGACCAGAGCAGGTCGTAGGACCTTAGCAGCATGAAGGCGCCAGACATCTGGGTGGTGTCCAGGTAGCCCCGGTCCCACATGATATCTTCCATGTAACTGAGCTGACTCTCGTCGATAAACAGCATCAGTTCGCCGGCCTCGGTGAAATCGGTCTGTGCGGTGAATAGCGACAGGGTTTTCAGGCGATTGTCCTCGTCCCTCGCCATAGCGGCGGCCGTGGTCGCCAGCAGGGTGCCGCCTAGGCAGTAGCCGACGGCGTGGATCTGGCGTTCCGGAACAATAGCGTTGATCGCCTTGAGGGCATCACGAACACCACGGTTGATATAGTCCTTCATCGCCATATCGCGATCGGCCGCATCAGGGTTATGCCAGGAGATCATAAATACCGTATGACCTTTCTCCACCAGGTAGCGGACCATGGAGTTGTGTTCCGACAGATCGAGAATGTAATACTTCATGATCCAGGCGGGGATGATCAGTATCGGTTCGGCGTGGACCGTCTCGGTTTTCGGACTGTACTGAATTAACTCGATGAGGCGGTTACGGTAGACCACCTGGCCTTCGGTGGTGGCCAGGTTTTCCCCGGCGCAGAAACCTTCGCAGCTGGGTGCGCTGCCGGTGGTGTAGTTCTGAATATCCTCGAGCAGGTTCTCCATCCCCTGCACCAGGTTCATGCCGCCGGTCTGGACGGTGCGATCAATAATTTTCGGGTTGGTGAGCGGGAAGTTGGTTGGCGAGAACATATCGAGCCATTGACGCGCGGCGAAGGACACTACATTTTCATGGTGCCGGGAAACGCCGGGAATGCCGGTGGTCGCGTAGTGCCACCACTGTTCCCGCATCAGAAACCCCTGGGCGATAACGTTAAACGGAAACTTGCCCCAGGCCGGGTCGTTGAAGCGGCGATCCTGTTGCAGCGGTTTGATCATCGGTGGCGTAGCAGGATCGGTTGCCGCACGGGCACTCCACACCGAATAGGCAAAATGTTTGCGTGTCAGATTTTCGGCCAGCTCGCCAAATTTACCGGGGGAGTGCAGCAGGTGGATCAACCAGTCCATATAAGCCAGCGACAGAGAAGCAGGGGAGATACCCTGGGTTACTCGCCCCTCGAAGGCATGAATGGCGCGGTCGATATTGTTCTTCAATTCGTTGAACACTGGCGGTTCCATGCTGAACTCCTTCCGTGATGGATAGTGGCGGCACGGCACGGTGGTCTGGCGTTGGATAAATCTGCAGCGAAAAATCCGCAGCGAGTGCCGATGATGGCTCCGTTCATCCTAGTGACAGACCGACAGACGAAGCAAGCCCGCACCTGAGTGTCGCGGCTTTTAGTGACGCTTTTATTGTCCCGAACCAGGGAACCGCATAAGTGCCTCGATCTATCTCTTTTGCTGCACCTGCACAAGACATAGAATGTAGACTGTTCTAGAGTCAGACGGAACAGGCTGTCTATACGTCCTGAAAGCGGGGCGGTATACCTCGGGCCGGAGCTGCCAGTTAATTCAGCCGCTTCGTCTGGAGTTTGCCGCCGCTCAGGGCCTCACTATTCAAGGTCAATCTCAGGGTCTGCTGCGTGTCTACACGATATCTAAAGCGCTTCTTCAAACCCCGTTCCATTGCAGTGTTTGGTGCCTCAGAGCGAGAAGACAGTATGGGCGGTATCGTCCTGCGAAATCTGATCGACAGCGGCTTTGAAGGCCGGTTGATGGCGGTGAACTCCAAGGGTTATGAGCAGGTTAACGGGATCACCTGTTACGCAGGCGTTGCCGAACTGCCCGAGATGCCCGATCTGGCGATCATCTGCTCTCCGCCGGAAGCGGTAGCCGGAATCATCCGCAAGCTCGGCGCCAATATGGTGAAGGCGGCGATGATTCTTACCGGTGGGCTCTCTTTGCATCAGAGCAGTCACGCGCGTTCTCTGCGCGAAGAGGTTCGCGAGGCCGCAGGTCCCTACGGTATTCGTATTTTGGGGCCCGACTGCATGGGTATGCTGGTGCCCGGTTCAAAGATGAATGCCAGCTATTCCCACATCAATATACTCAAGGGGAAGGTGGCTTACGTTGGCCAGTCCGGCCTGCTGGGCACGGCGATGATCGATTGGGCCAACGGCCAGGAGATCGGCTTTTCCCACTTTCTGACCCTGGGTGATGGTGTCGATGTGGATCTGCCATCGATTATCGATTACCTCGCCCGTGATCCCTGGACCCATGCGATTCTGCTGCAGATGGACCGGGTGATCGGAGACGCGCGCAGCTTTGTGTCTGCTCTGCGTTCGGCTTCGCGCAACAAACTGGTACTGGTTCTCAAATCCAACCTGGTACTCCAGGAAGATGCGCCACAGACGCGTACACCGGGCATTCCTGATCCCGATGTGGTCTACGATGCAGCCCTGCGTCGTGCCGGTGCGGTGAGGGTGCAGAGTGCGGATGAGCTGTTTAATGCCCTGGAAACTTTGTCGCGCATGAAGCCCATGCGCGGTGAGCGGCTGGCGCTGGTGTGCAACGGCATGGGGCCCAATGCGCTGGCTGCCGACCGGCTGCTTAAAAATGGAGGTCAGCTGGCACAGCTTTCGGAGGAAACCGAACAGCTCCTGACCGAACTGTTGCCGCCGGAAGCGAGAGCCTCCAACCCGGTAGATCTAAACGCCGACGCGAACCCCGAGCGTTTCGCCGAAGCGACCCGGTTGCTGACTAAAGATCCCAATGTGGATGCGGTGCTGGTGATCCATGCGCCGACACGCCTGGCTGACAGTGTAAAAACCGCCGAGCAGGTGATCAGCATTGCCCGTAAAACCCCCCGTAATGTGCTGACGTGCTGGATGGGCCGCTATTCGGCGATCGCTGCCCGTAACGCCTGTAATACCGCTGGTATCGCCACGTTCCTGACGCCAGAGGAGGCGATCAACGCCTTTCTGCATATGGTGGACTACCATCGCAACCAGCGGGTGATGCGTCAGACGCCTGCGCCGTTCCTGGGGCAGTTGGCACCAGGCCAGGAGCAGGCGGCCGCGCTGATCGAAGCGATTCCCCGTGATGAGCGTGATTTCCTTACTCATGCCGAGGTCAGCACGCTGCTGAACCTGTACGAGATCCCCACCTCACGAACCCGTTATGCCGAGGATATTCAGGGCGTGGTGGATTGTGCCCGCCAGATGGGTGGCTCGGTCGCCGTCAAGGCGCTGCATAGCGCCAATGTTTACCCTTTCAGCTACGACGCATCAGGTCATCAGCGCTGGCATGACCTGGCGCTGGATCTCTACTCCATCAGCGAGGTGCGTCACTCCACCACCAAGCTGGCGTACCGGGTGAACGAGCTTTACGGCAATGAACAGCTGTTCGGCTACGCTGTGCAGCAGATGAAGCGCGGCTTCCAGTCGATGCAGATCAACGTCGGCTTTACCCGGGATCCTGTGTTCGGGCCATTGATGATTTTCGGTGTGGGGGGGTACACCGTGGATGTATTGGCGGATCGCAATGTGATGCTACCGCCACTTAACCTGGCGCTGGCCAAGGAGATGGTGCGCTCTTCACGCATCTATCGCATCATTGCCGAAAACAGCTACCAGGTTGAGCGCGATGTAGAACAGATCAGCGGATTACTGGTAAGTCTGTCTGAGATGCTGGTGGATATTCCACAGCTCAAATCCCTTGAGATCAACCCGCTGCTGCTGAATAAGCGTGGTCTGCTGGCGGTGGACTATTCCGCTACCGTGGCTGAGCCGGGGCGGCTTTCGATCAGTCCTTACCCTGAGCATTTGACCGAGCAGATCACCCTTAAGCGCTCGGGGCGGCCCGCGATCTTGCGTGCGGTGCGCGGAGAAGATGAGCCCGCGCATCTGGAGTTCTACAACCAACTAAGCCCTGAATCGATCCGTCTGCGCTACTTCTACAGCCGTGGGGTGCCGACCCACGATGAACTGGCCAACTGGACACAGATCGATTACGACCGTGAGATGGCTTTCATCGTCTCGGCGCCGCGTCTTGATGGTAAAGGCTATGAAACTCTGGGCGTGGTGCGGGCGGTGACCGATGCCGACAACATTCGCGCCGAGTTCTCAGTGGTCATTCGTGATGATCTGCAGGGCGAGGGGCTGGGTATCATCCTGATGTCGAAAACCATCGATTATTGCCGTTCGCGAGGCACGCTGGAGTTGTCCGGCTCGACGCTTGCCAGCAATAAGGGGATGCAGGCACTGGCCCGTAAACTCGGTTTTGATATCAGCTATAACGCTGAAGAGGAGGTCGTTGAGATGAAGATGCAGCTCAACGAGCCGACCGAAGACTGGCAGATCTATCGTTTGCAGCAGTAACGCCGGCGCATTACCATAGCGCGCCTGATCGTTCAGTCAGGATCACGCGCTATGGCTTCAAGAAGCCCCGATAGTTTTCAATCCACTCCTCAACCGAGCTCTGCGCTGCGTCTGTCGCTGCCGGTGATGTTTGGCTACATACCCTTAGGCATCGCCTTTGGGGTGCTTTTCTCCGACCTGGGTTATCACTGGCTTTGGGCCACCGCCATGGGGCTGTTTATCTATGCCGGTGCTGCGCAGTTTCTGGCCGTGGGGCTGATCGCCAATCACGCGGGACTGTTCGAAGTGTTTGTGGCTATTCTGCTGCTGAATGCCCGTCATCTGGTTTATGGTCTGTCGCTGATCTCTACGCTGGAGCTTAAGGGGTGGCGTCGCTGGTATCTGATTTTTGCGCTGACCGATGAAACCTACTCGCTGCTGAGTATCACCCGATCAGGGGCTCAGAATAATTCACTGCAGCTGCGAATCGCCGCGCTGAATCAGCTTTACTGGGTGTTTGGCTGTACGCTGGGTGCCTGGCTTGGCAGTCAGCTGGATCTGCCGACTGAAGGTGCGGAGTTTGCGCTGCCAGCACTGTTTACCGTGTTGGCCATTGAGCAGTATCGAGCTGTGCGGCGTCCGCTGCTGTTTCTGGTGGCCTTGGCGATTGCCGGGCTGGCGCTACTGATCAGCGCCGATAACATGCTGATGATTGCGATTCTGTTGGCGGTGTCTCTGTTGTTGATGGCGCGGGGGAGGCAGGCTGATGTCTGAGGCGTATCTGATCGGTTTTATCGCACTGGCGGCGTTGGCTACCTTTCTGACCCGAGCCACCCCGTTCCTGCTGCTGTCAAAACAGGCAGACCATCCGCTGCTGACTTTTCTTGGACGTTATTTGCCGCCAGTGCTGATGGTCCTGCTTGTGGTTTATGCGCTAAGAACGCCCCTGGTTGAGGGTGACGGACTGACGCAGTCACTGGTCTCATTGACCGTTGTCACGGTGCTGCATCTGCTGGCGCGTAACGCGTTAATCAGTATCCTCGGTGGAACGTTCTGCTATATGGTGCTGGTGCAGTCGCTTATGCCTTTGGGGGGGCAATGATAGCTCTGTACCGGTTGATTACAGGGTTTCCGGGCAAAACATCTCGTGCAGCGTGCGGATGATGCGTTTGGCGGTGTCGCCTTCCAGAGAATAGTAGATTGTCTGGGACGCTCGGCGGGTTTTAACCAGTTCATCCTTACGCAGTACCGCTAGGTGCTGGGAAAGGGCGCTCTGGCTAAGATCCAGACGGCTATTAAGCTCGCTTACCGAAAGCTCCTGGCCATCCAGATGACACAGAATCAACAGGCGACTGTCGTTGCCCAGTGCGCGCATCAGCTTGGCGGCGCGGCCAGCGTTTTCCTTCATTAGTTCCAGCATCTCCTTGCTGTCTGTCTGCTCGTTGGCGGGCTGTTTGTTTGCTTGGCTCACGAGTCTATCTCCGTTATTCGAGTCTAGGTTTCTCTTGGATTCTGCAGCCTGTGAAGGAAGGTCGCTTCTGTAAAGCTGCATAAGAACCTGAACGATAATGATTACTGATTATATCGTAATCGACTAATTGCTCATACCAAGCACCGTTGACTATTTAACTATTATCAGTTTCTAATATAGATTAAATATCAGCACCTTCCAGCGCTTGGTCCGGTTCATCTCTCCCCTTCATCCCGGGAAGGTCGATCAAGTGTGATCGGGCGGTCACTCAACGTTGGACCTGTTTTTTCACGTATCTATCCCGCAGTTCCTCCTTGTCTGCGAGGCTTGCTGGCAATATCTGTCATTAGCCGGTTACGCCCGGCTCCCTTGGCTTTGTAAAGCGCCTTGTCGGCGCGTTTAATCACCATGTCTGGTTTTTCCTCCGCCAGTCGCCAAGCGGCACCAATGCTGATGGTTACTTTCACCTGCTCGGTGTCAGCCGGTGCGGTTTCTGAGCGGGTCTTGCGACCACGGCGATCATCTTTGGGGCGCTGTGGCGCACGGACTTTCATTGGGTAATCGGCAACGCGTTGACGCATCGCATCCAGTGCTGCGATCACCTCTTCCTCGCGCTGGCCCTTGAAGACGATGGTGAACTCCTCGCCGCCATATCGGAACAGACTGCCACCGGCGCTGACTCTGCTGAGTTGCGAGGCCACCATTCTGAGTACCTGATCACCCACGTCGTGGCCGTAGGTATCGTTAAAACGTTTGAAGTGATCGATATCGAGTATGGCAATGCTGTAGTGCCTACCCAGGTTGGCCAGATGGTGTTCAAGCGCACGTCTTGCCGGCACTCCGGTCAACGTATCGACAAAGGCCAGCGCGTAAATATGTACGACTATGGCGGTAATGAATATAAGCCCCGCACTTGCCTCAAACAGGGCCGCCAGCTTTGGCTCCTGAAGGTTGTGTAAAGCGAGCAGCTGCGCCAGGAATGCGCCGAACAAAGCTACCTCATCGACACTGCGTCGGGTCAGGGTCAGCAGCAGATATAGAGCGAGCAGTGGAAGGGAAAGCCAGAATATGCCCCGGGTCAGCATCGAGTGCTCGCCGATGACCTCCAGCAGAGGAGTTGGCAGCCGGGGCAGGCCAAGGGCCAGCTGTTGCGGATATTGCCAGGCGAACAACAGCAGTGCGAAAGAGAAGAGGAGAGCGACTGGTTTAATCAGACCGCGTAGATTTAATAACGAGGTATCCCGCTGTACCAGCAGCCAGGCATAGACCAGCGGCAGTAACAGGCTGGTGGCAGTGAAAAGTACGTAGGCGTCGGGGTAGTCCAGGCCGCGCCTGCTGGCAGCGCTGAGCAACAGGCTACTGCAGCCAAGGGCGATCGATGCCAGGGCGATACGACCGCGCTTGAAACCGATCGCCAGCAACAGGGCGGATATCGCTAGCAGTAGCGGCAAGCCTTCGGTCAACCGTTCCAGTACCGGATCCGCCTGCCGGACGAGCGGATACACTGCCCAGGGCAGGGCGATCAGCAACAGTGGCAGGATAAGACGAATGAAACGGAGCACCGGCGTATGTTTCCTCGGATCGGTAAGAAAATATTGTATCACGATGGAGACAGGTATAAGGAGAAGATGCTCCGGGTTAGGGGCGGTTTGTTGCCAGGGGTTATAAATCCTTGCCTGGCCGCAGACGCTTGAGCTGTTTTCTGTGGTGCCGGGGCGAGAAAAAAGATGTGCGGCGCTATGCTTAGATCAAGAGGGGCATGGAATAGCCCCCCTGCATCAATTCAAAGCGCAAAGGAATAGGAGAGAGGCGATGTTCAACAAACTGCTTGTCGATGTTGATGAACAGAGAGAGCATCTGGAGATGCTGGAGAAGGCCATAAGACTCTCCGGGACGGAGGGGCAGCTGGAGCTGTTCTGCTGCGCTTATCAGCCCTTTATCAAGGGCGCAGGTGTATTTAACGCGGAGGCGGAAAAGCGCTCCCGGCACGCTTACATGGTGCAGTGTGAAGGTCGACTGGACCATCTGGCCGAACGCATCCGTATCGACCCGCAGCGCATCGGTACCGACATCGCCTGGGATGATGACGGGGCTCATGCGCTGCTACGTAAATGCGAACGTTTCGGTGCTGACTTGGTGATCTATCCGGTGGCGCCCCAATCGGCGCTGCTGCATCATCTGTTGGCGCCCGAAGACTGGAAGGTACTGCGCGAGTGCCCGGTGCCTTTGCTGATCAGTCGTGACCGGTCGTGGCCCAGCCACCCCCGCATTGCCGTTGCCATCGATCCGTTCCATAGCCGCAATGAACCGGCTTCCCTGGATACCAAGCTGATGCAGATGGCAGAGGCGCTTTCACTCGAGCTTGAGGCGGAGCTGCATGTACTGCATACCTACACGATGCTGCCGGAGAGCGCGGTGTTCGATGAGCACCAGGTAACCGATTTCGGTTATCTGCAGAAAAAGGTTGTCGATGAGCATCAGCAGCGCATGGAGGGGTTGCTGGCACCCTGGCGTCACCTGGAAGGTGCGCCGGAAGTCCATCTGATGGAAGGGGAGTTGCACCATCTGGTGCCGCAGTTCTGCAAGGATCAGCAGGTTGATCTACTGATAATGGGGAGCGTGCCTCGCGGTGCGCTCGAGCGGCTGCTACTGGGTAGCAGTGCCGAGCGCATCCTGGATCGAGTCAGTTGCGACCTGATGGTGATCAAGCCTGACTGAAAGCGAAAAGCTCAGAAATCGAAAAGTGCCCAAACCGGGGCGTGATCCGATGGTTTTTCCATACCGCGAATCTCGTAGTCGATGCCGGCGTCGGTGCAGCTGTCCAGCATTGATGGCGTTGCCATGATCGCGTCGATGCGCAGGCCGCGTTTTGGATCGTCATCGAAACCGCGGCTACGGTAATCGAACCAGCTGAAAAGATCGTCGCGTTCGGGGTGGCAGTGGCGGTAGGTATCGGCCAAGCCCCAGTTATACAGACGCTGCAGCCATTCACGTTCTTCCGGCTGGAAGCTGGTCTTGCCGGTTTTCAGCCAGCGCTTGCGGTTCTGGTCGCCGATGCCGATATCGATATCCGCCGGAGAAATGTTCAGGTCGCCCATCACCACCAGCGGCTGGGTGGGATCGCAATGTTCCTGAAGATGGGTGAGCAGGTCCGCATAGAAGCGTCGTTTCGCCGGGAACTTGGTTTCGTGAGCGATATTTTCCCCCTGAGGGAAGTAACCGTTGATCAGGGTGAAGCGCTTGCCGGTCTCGCTTTCGTATTCGCCGATAATCAGCCGGCGCTGGGCGTCTTCTTCATCACCAATAAAACCTTTCTGCACCGAGATTGCGGGCTTCTTTGACAGCAGACAGACGCCGTAATGGGTTTTCTGGCCGAAGAACGCCACGTGATAGCCCAGGGATTCAATCATCTCGACCGGGAACTGATCATCGGCGACCTTGCTCTCCTGAATCCCGATAACGTCGGGTGAGTGGCGTTCGATCAATGCTTCAAGCTGGTGCTGGCGCGCCCGTATACCGTTAACGTTGAACGAGACTAATTTGGTCACTGGGGATCTCCCTTGGTTCGAGGCTCACTTTGGAGACGGGATACTAACAAAATTGCGTTCCCGAGGCGGCTAATGGGCTGATAGATTCTGTTTATCTATCGTGTTTGCCCGTTCAATTGGCCTCCATGGAGTGAACCGGTTAAGGTTGGCGCAATCGGATGGAAACTATCAGCTAATCGGGAGTAATGAGCGTGTCTCAGTTTGATTACGATCTCTTTGTTATCGGGGCCGGCTCCGGCGGTGTGCGTGCCGGACGTATGGCGGCGGGTCGTGGCGTCAAAGTGGCCATAGCAGAAGATCTTTATTTGGGCGGTACCTGTGTCAACGTTGGCTGCGTGCCCAAGAAACTCTACGTTTACGCTTCCCACTACGCGGACGGTTTCCATGAAGCCAAGGGCTTCGGACTGGAAGCGGGGGATGTGAAGTTTGATTGGCCGACCCTGAGAGACAACAAAAAGACAGAGATCTCACGTCTCAATGGTATCTACGGCAACATGCTGCGTAACTCCGGCTGTGATCTGATCGATGGTCGCGCCGTGGTGACCGGTCCGAACAGTGTCGAGGTTGCGGGTAAGACCTACACCGCTGAGCGCATTCTGGTGGCCACCGGTGGCTGGCCGTTCGTGCCGGAATTCCCGGGTAGCGAGCATGTCATCAGCTCCAACGAGGTGTTCGATCTGGAGTCCTTCCCGCAGAAGGTGGTTGTGGTCGGTGGCGGCTATATCGCCGTGGAGTTCGCCGGTATCTTCGCGGGCCTCGGTGCACACACCGAGTTGCTCTATCGAGGCGACATGATTCTGCGTGGCTTTGACGAGGAGATTCGTCAGTTTACCGCCAAGGAGATCGTCAAGAAGGGGGTTAACCTCTCACTCAACACCAATGTAGTGCGTATCGACAAGCAGGCTGACGGCTCTCTGCTGGTCGAATACACCGATGGTCGCAAGGTTGAGGCCGACCAGGTTCTTTATGCCACCGGTCGGACACCGAAAACCGGCGGGCTGGGGCTTGAAGAAGCGGGCGTTGCTCTGGCCGATAATGGTGCAATCAAGGTCAACGACAACTTCCAGAGTTCGGTGCCGTCGATCTATGCGATTGGCGATGTGATCGATCGCGTGCAGCTGACGCCCGTCGCCCTGGCTGAAGGTATGGCGCTGGTGCGTCATCTTTATGCCGAAGGGAGCGCCAAGGTGGATTACGAGCTGATTCCTACCGCGGTATTCTGTCAGCCAAATATTGGCACTGTGGGTATTACCGAGGAGCAGGCGCGGGAGCGTTACGACGAGATTGAGGTCTACTGTTCTGAGTTCCGAGCGATGAAACATACGCTCAGTGGCAGCGACGAGCGCACCCTGATGAAGCTGATCGTCGATAAAGCCACCGATCGGGTGGTGGGCGTGCATATGGTTGGTGATGATGCCGGTGAGATTATTCAGGGCATTGCCGTGGCACTGAAAGCCGGTGCAACCAAGGCGGTATTCGACAGCACCATCGGTATCCATCCGACGGCCGCAGAAGAGTTCGTTACCATGCGTCAGCCTACACGCAACTGAGCGCGGATTTTTAAGAAAATAGCGTGAAGTCGACACAAAAAAACGCCAGCTTTGATAGCTGGCGTTTTTATTGCCTGCGTCCAGTGATGCTGAATCTGGCTTAAGTTTTTGTCGCTGGGGAGCTCTGCAGTCTCACCTGGTTGCGTCCCTGCTGCTTGGCCTGATACAGCGCATCGTCTGCCCGCTGGATCAGGGACTGAGCGCTATCGTCGCTGTGGAATGTGGCGACGCCGAAGGACGCGGTAATCGAGCTGATCACCGTGCCGGAGCTTTTCTGGCGAATGCGGATCGCTTCGATCCGTTTGCGCAGTTCCTCAGCCAGCTTCTGTGAACCGTCCAGGTTAGTTCCCGGCATGAGCACGGCGAACTCCTCGCCGCCAAAGCGCACCGGTATCAGTGGTTCGGCGCATTTTTCCTTGAGAATACGGCCTACGTACTGCAGCACTTTGTCGCCCATCAGGTGACCGTAGGTGTCGTTGAACTGCTTGAAATGATCCACATCGACGAGTACCAGCGAAAATCCGGCAGGGAGTTCAAGGTCGATCAACTGAGCAAGTTCGGTATCGAACACCCGGCGGTTATAGAGTCCCGTGAGGACATCCATGCGGGCATCCTGACGGGTCTTGGTCAGCTCCTGTCGGAGCTGTTCGATCTCTTTTTGCGCTTCGTCGATTCTTTTTTGGAAACGCTGGGTGGATTCGTTGATCGCCTGGGTGTTGGTAGCCAGATCCTGGATGATCGATTCCAGCGGCAGGCCGCTTTCGGGGTTGGTGCGGGTCTCCTGCAGCGCCTCAAAGCTCTTACGCAACTGCTGGGAATAGCTGTCGGTATTACCGGCTACTTCGCCCGCCTGGTCCTGGAGCAGGGAGGTGAGCTTCAGCAGTCCCGTGAGGACTTCGTTACCACTACCGTTGGCGTCGTTCTCAGCCAGATGATCCTGGAACAGCTGTTCACTGAGCAGGTTCGGGCAGGTTCCGTAGGTGTTGAGCGTGCTATCCAGTGCGGCGTTCAGCGCTGGTACCTTTTTCGACACGTAGGTGTACCAGAGCGCGTAGTTCAGAGGGTTGGGAGGGATGTTGTTACGTACCATCAGCGGTAGAGCCTCGCGCAGGTACGCGGTGGCCTGGTTAGGCGCCTCGGTGTATTTCATGACAGATCTGTCCTCCCTGTATTGTACTGGCGGTTTGAGCCCTGTGTGGATCAGGCTGGTAGCCAGACCCTGAGCTCACGGAACCAACTCTGGCTGTTCAGCTGCTCAATCAGCTGTTGCTCCAGGCTTTTTGCCTCAATGTTGGTTTGCCGCAGAATGTCGTGCATTTCTGCTGATGCTCGCAGTTCGAGGTCGATATATTCCGGGTGATAATAAAGAATCAGCTCGTAGTCCGGGTTCTCACCAGTAATCCTGCTGATAGCAGCATCGAGATGGTGCTCTATTTCGGCGCGGGCCGGCATAACCGGCAGGCTGTCGTCGGGATAAATCTGGTCATCGTAGGTGTCGATGTGAAAAATCACATGACCGATATGATCGAAACGCTCTTTCAGTCTCAGTACCGCCACATCCCCTATATAGTGTCCCTCCGCGGCGCTGAGGTGGGGCTCAACCTGAAGGTGCATTTCCAGCTGGCTCTCGCTGCCCATCTGGCGGCTTTTGAAGCTGTGCACGCTCTCTACCCCTTCAACTGCCAGGATCGTTTCCCTGAGCTCCTTTACGCGCTCCTCAGGCAGGGCAGTATCGACCAGTTCTGTGACGCTGCGGGCAACCAGGTCCCAGCCGATCTTTCCGATCAACAGCGCGACCAACACGGCAGCGAGGCCATCCAGCCACCAGACACCCATCATGGCACCGGCCAGGGCGACGAGCACGACCACTGATGAGAGTGCGTCAGAACGGCTGTGCCAGGCATTGGCGATAATGAGGTCGGATTTAAGTGCCTTGCCGATCTTCAGGGTATAGCGGAATATCCACTCCTTACCGAGAATAGAGATCGCAGCGGCCACCAGTGCCGGCCAACCCGGCGTAGTGGGCGGTGCGCCAGAGAGCAGACGCATAATACTGTCATAAGCGATCAGGATGCCCACAGTAGCGAGAATAACCCCGAGAACCACCGTCCCGATGGTTTCAAAGCGGCCGTGCCCCCAGGGGTGGTTGCGGTCTGGTGCTTGATGGGAGAGGCGCAGAACGACAATAACCAGAGCATCGGTAAACAGGTCTGACAGGGAATGTATACCGTCAGCTACCAGAGCGGCAGAGCTGGCCATAATGCCGACGACAATTTTGAGAATACCCAGAGCGAGATCGAGAACCGAACCGATCAGAGTCACTTTCTCGGCGGCTTTACGGCGTTGATCCAACTGTTCCTGCATCGACGGGTTCCCTGTGACAGCGTAGGCGGCAATATTAACCTGCTTTCTCTAATGGAGCTAGCTGGTGGGGTGTTGCGTAATTATTACAAAAAACCTGCTTGTTAAGCCTTGACACTGTGCTGATGAGATGTAGCGAATATGACAATATGCAAAGAGGCTCATGCAGTGAGAAGTTTACCTCTAAGCGACGTTTTCATATCAGCGCGCTAATCATAACCTATTGTTTTATAATTGCTTAATACTACTGGTTAAAAAATGATCAATCTGTGTGAGGTGGCGAGATAGCGGGTGCTGAGGAGGGATTTTGTGGCACTTTTCACAGTCTTATCCACAACAGATGTGGGTAGTGCGACCCAGGCCCCATGGTTACTGAACTGTTCCAGTTCTGTTAACAAAATCTTACGCTGTGGATTCTCTTCTGTGCGCTGTTGAATCTAATCGCAGACGGATCATCGGTTAACACTGTTCGGCATTGGTCAAGACCTTTATTCTCGATCTGATACGCCGTTTCGAATGTTTGGGGATATGTCATGGATGTCGAATTACTGGGCCGGTTACTGCTGCCGTTTGCACTGTTTCTGATGATGCTGGGAGTGGGGATTACCCTGGAGTGGCGTGATCTGGGCCGAGTGTTTCGCCAGGATCGGGTCGCACTGCTCGTCGGTCTGTTCGGTCAGTTGATACTGCTGCCTTGTATTGGCGTGCTGGTTTGTCTGGCCTTGCAGCTGCCACCATTGGTCGCAGCGGCGTTGATGATAGTGACGCTGGCCCCCGGTGGGGTGACCTCCAATATGATTACGCTGGTTGTACGCGGTGATACCGCTTTATCGGTGGCGCTGACCGCGGTGGGCAGTTTGATCACTCCCTTTACGCTGCCCCTGCTGACTGCACTGGTGTTGAGCTACAGCGATATCAGTAGCGATCTGAGCGGTTTTCCGTTGCTTCCCTCAATCCTGAAACTTGCCACCGTGACTCTGCTTCCTGTGCTGATTGGTATCGCTCTCAGGGGCCGCTTTCCCGTTCCCTGTCAGGCGCTTTATCCCTGGGTAAAGGGGCTGGCCGTTGCTGGCTTTCTGCTGATGGTGGCAGTCATTGTACTGGCCAATCAGCAGCGTTTGCCGGGCCTCCTGCACAGCTATGCCCATGTGGCGCTGCTGTTAGCCCTGCTGTCGATGTTGGCGGGTGCGTGCCTGGGTTGGATATTTGGTATCAGTCGGACAGGGCGGCTTACGCTGGCGATAGAGGTGGGGATTCAGAATGCTGGCACGGCATTGATGGTTACCGGAACGCTATTGGCTAGCCCTGAGATGTCTGCAGTGGTGTTGATCTACGGGGTGGTGATGCAGCTGCCTGCAGCCTTGCTGATGCTGTACCGAAACCTTCCGTTCAGCCGCGCCGGTGCGGCCGCGAATTGAGCTACAGCGTTTGCCAGGCCAGCAACCGCTGCCTGGCCTGGTGCTTAGTCGATGCCCAGATATTTATGGGTTTGCATGCTCAGGTGCCATTGCGGGTGAGCCAGACAATACTCGACGCAGCGACGCGTGTTGGTATCCTGCAATGGGCCATCCATCGGCTGCAGATAGAAGTGCTCAAAGTTGAGCTGTTCGAAGCGCTCGGGCGGCGCCAGTGATTGTGGATAAACCAGTTTCAGCTCATTGCCCTCGGTAATCAGGATCTCGGTGCCGGCCTTTGGGCTGACGCAGATCCAGTCGATCCCCTCGGGCAGAGGGCGAGTACCGTTGGTTTCGATGGCGATCTCGAAACCCAGTTCGTGCAGAGCGGCGATAAGGGAGCTATCTAGCTGCAGGGCGGGTTCGCCGCCGGTACAGACCACGTAGGGCCGGCCCTGCTCAAGATCAGGCCAGAGGCTGGCGATACGCTCGGCGAGGGCCGCAGCGTTGGCAAACTTGCCACCACCCTGGCCACCGGTACCTACGAAGTCGGTATCGCAAAAATCACAGATAGCGTTGGCGCGGTCTTTCTCCCGACCGCTCCAGAGGTTACAGCCAGAGAAACGGCAGAATACGGACGGCCTGCCACTTTGGGCGCCTTCACCCTGCAGGGTGTAGAACATCTCGTATACGCTGTACATCGCTTTAGCGCTCCAGCTCGCCGCCAAAGGCTGCCAGCAGTTGCGGGAACAGGCGGGTGTATTCCAGGCCCAGTTGGGTGACATCGGCATCCAGGGCGGCCAGTTCCTCTTCAGGGGCCTGTTCCTCAAGCTGGTCGCGGTATTCGTCGGTCAGTTTAAGACGGTGCAGTGTCAGATCCTCATGCAGGACCATGCGCAGCTGCTGCTCCCAGCAGAGCGCCAGTTTGCTCACTTCCATACCGCCTTCGATATGGGCTCGGATCTCGTTGCTGGTCAGGTCCTGACCCTTTACCTTGATGACGCCGCCATCTTCCGAGAGCGTATCTTTGATTTCGCACTCCTGCTCAAGCTCGATGCCTGACGGCAGGTCGTGAGTACCCATGACCCAGCCCGAGAGCGTTGCCCCTGGTGAATGCTGAACCTCCGGCAGGCGTACGCGCAGTGACCCCAGTGCTTCGCGCAACTCGCTAAGAAGCTGCTCGGCCTTGGTGATGGAGGAGGCGTCAACGGCAATCCAGCCATGCTCTGCAGAGATAAGTGCATGGGTGGGGCGGCGCCGGGTAAAGGCGCGGGGCAGCAGTTCGAAGGTCACTTCCTCCTTGATCTGGGCGCGCTCTTTGCGGAACACCTTGCGATCTTCCTCGGCCTCTATCTGTTCGACCTTTTCATTTAGTGCATCGCGTACCACGCTGCCGGGGAGGATGCGCTCCTCCTGCTGCAGACAGACCAGCAGATAACCGGTGCTGGCAAATACCGGGCTTTCGGTCAGGCCGTAGGAGGGGGATGTCCAGCCGGTGCGTTTCTGCTCGTGGCGGCTACAGGGAGTAAACGGCTTGGCGAGAAGTGCCTGCTCCAGTTTTTCTGCGTCGAAGTCGGTGTCGGGCGTAAATCGGTACCAGACGGCATTCTTGAACCAGAGCATTGCGCCTCCTGTCAGGGTCCAAAGGGATTGAAGCGAAGGCGCGCATTATTGAGTGGCTCTGCCTCAGATGCAAGGGGCGGGGGTAAAGGCGGACGATCGCCTTCCCTCAGGAGCCTTCGTATGCGAGCAGTGTATAGACCGGAACGCCTGCTTCCTGGATTAGCGCAGAGCCTTTCAGATCCGGGAGGTCGATGAGGGCGGCAGCCTCGACAATTTCGGCGCCGAGCTTTTTGATCAGCGTGCAGGCCGCGAGGATGGTCCCGCCGGTGGCGATCAGATCATCAAACAGAAGCACGCGATCGCCGGCAGAGACGGAGTCGGCCTGCATTTCAACGGCGGATGTGCCGTATTCCAGTTGATACTCCTGGTGGATGGTGTCGCCCGGAAGCTTGCCTTTCTTGCGCACGAGTACCAATGGCAGGTTGAGCTGGTGTGCCAGGATAGAGCCGAACAGGAAGCCGCGGGCATCGATGCAGGCGATATGGGTTATCCCCGAATCCAGGTAACGATGGATAAAGGCATCGGCAACCATGCGCAGTGCGCGAGGATCCTTGAATATCGGGGTAATATCGCGAAACAGAACGCCAGGCTCAGGCCAGTCCGGAAGCGAACGGATAACGGATTTGACGTAAAACTCGTCGTACGACATGGGAAAGGCTCCTCGGCTTCAAGGCTTGCTGTTGATCTAACTCAATGTGTGGGGAAGGGTGAAGGTGTCTAATGGACGGCGTTGGGTTACACATTGAGATGGCTACTTCATTGTGCAACTGTTCTGGCGCTTATCCCTGTGGATAAGCGCCTTTTTTATGCGCAGTCGCTTGGTGTCAGCCGCGCTGGGAGCTGCTGTCAGATTCTTCAAAGGGGTTGCACTCGCCGGCCAGGTCATAGAGCTCGGAGAGGTTGCACAGTTCGATCTCTTTACCGTCAACGCGGATCAGGGACATCGCCTGAAAGCGGGTGAAGATACGGCTCACTGTTTCGACGGCGAGGCCCAGGTAGTTACCGATCTCGTTACGCGACATGGACAGACGGAACTGAGACGGTGAGTAACCACGGGCGCGGAAGCGGGTGGACAGTTTGATCAGGAAGGTCGCTACACGCTGCTCGGCGTTTTTCTTCGACAGCAGCATCATCATCTGCTGATCGTCACGCAGCTCCTTGCTCATGGTGCGCAGCATCTGGCGACGCAGCTCGGGCATCTGGCCGGCCAGGTCATCGAGTCGCTCAAACGGGATCTCACACACGGTGGTGGTTTCCAGTACCTTGGCGGAGACCGGATAGGTGACGCCGTCGACGCCGCTCATACCAACCAATTCACCGGGGAAGTAGAAACCGGTGATCTGCTCTTCGCCCTCATTGGTGAGCGTGTAGCTCTTGATGGTGCCGGCGCGTACCGCGTACACCGTTGTAAAGGTCTCTCCCTGGTGGAACAGGTGCTCACCCTTTTTGATCGGGCGGCTTTTCTCGATGATGTTATCGAGTCGTTCCATTTCCGTCATATTCAACGAAACCGGTAGACACAGCGAACTCAGGCTGCAGGTATTACAGTGAACCTGCTGCAGGCTGCGCAGTTTACCTTCACTATTTTGATCACCCATGGGGCATTCCCTTTCTCGAGGTGGCTTTGGTCACTCACAAGCCAAGCGGCTAATGTCGCATTATGTAACATTTGGCGCTTGGCTTGAAGTGACCACCTAAATGATCCTGGAGTAGCGGCGGGTCGCTGTTTCCTGTGGAATGTAGGCGTCAAACGCCATGCAGATCCGGCGGATAAGCAGGCGTCCCGCAGCGGTGACGCGGATCAGATCGGCGTTCATGCTGATCAGGCCGTCTTCCGCAAACTGCGTCAGGCTGGCCAGTTCCGTTTCGAAATAGCGGCTGAAGCTTATACCAAAGTCTGATTCGATTTTGCCTGGCTCCAGCTCGAAATGGCAGATCAGCTGGGTGATCACAGCGCGGCGAATGTGGTCGTCAGTGGTCAGTTTAACGCCGCGTCGTACTGCGTAGCCGTGATCAGCCACCGCCTGGCTGTAGGCGCCTATCTCGTGCTCATTCTGGTAATAGACATCGCCGATCTGGCTGATCGCCGAGACGCCCATGGCGACCAGGTCGCAGTCGGAGTGGGTAGTGTAACCCTGGAAGTTACGGTGCAGGTGTCCGCTAGCCTGGGCCAGCGCCAGCTCGTCATCGGGCTTGGCGAAATGGTCCATGCCGATGTACACGTAACCGGCCGCGAGCAGTTTCTCGATAGTACTCTGCAGAATCTCCAGTTTGGTTTCCGGGCTCGGCAGATGCTCGGCCTGAATATGGCGCTGTGAACGGAAGCGGTCCGGCAGGTGGGCGTAGTTGAACACGGACAGCCGGTCCGGCGACATCTCAATCACCGTATCGAGGGTGGCGTTGAAGCCATCCAGGGTTTGGTGTGGCAGGCCGTAGATCAGGTCCATGTTGATCGACTTGAAGCCCAGTGCCCGGGATGTGTTCAGTACCCTCAGGGTCTGCTCGGTGGGCTGAATACGGTTAACCGCTTCCTGCACCTTGGGATCCAGGTCCTGAACACCAAGGCTGATACGGTTAAAGCCGATCTCACGCAGTACCTCGAGACTGGTGTCCTGGGCTTCGCGGGGATCCACCTCGATGGAGTAATCGCCCTTGTCATCACTACGCAGGTTGAAGTTCGCGCGCAGGTGTTCCATCAGCTCACGCATCTGCTGATCGGAGATAAAGGTCGGCGTGCCGCCGCCCCAATGCAGCTGGTTAACCTGGCGTTCACCGCTGTACCAGCGTGACAGCTGCTCCATCTCCCGGTAGACGGTGTCCAGATAAGGCTGGGCCTTATCGCGTCGGCGGGTGATCACCTTGTTGCAGGCGCAGTAATAGCAGACGTGTTCGCAGAACGGGATGTGAACGTAGAGTGAGAGCGGACTGCTTTGGTCGGCACTGCTGCGGGCGTCTTCTACCAGGGTCCGGGCGGACAGCTCAGGGTCGAACTGAAGCGCTGTCGGGTAGGAGGTGTATCTTGGCCCGGAGAGGTCGTAGCGGCGAATGAGATCAAGGTCCCACTGAATGCGGTTTGTGCTGCTCACTTCGGTTCAATCCTCGTAAAACGTTGTCGCGGGGCGCAAGTATAACAGCCCGTTTTGTGTATCACTTGACCGACATCAATGGCCGGCCAGAGCGGAAAAGGGAAGCGTGTAAACGCCAAAGAGTATAATCAGCAGCCCTGCGCCACTGCGAACGCCCTGGCGTTGCATCAGGGATCTTACCTGTTGGGCAAGAAGGCCTGTGGTGAGCATGGCGGGCAGTGTGCCCAGACCAAAACCGATCATCAGCAGGGCGCTGTCATACCAGTGACCGGCTGCTGACGACCAGATCAGCGTGGAGTAAACCAGCCCGCAGGGCAGCCAGCCCCAGAGTGCGCCTAACAGCAGGGCCTTTGGTAGTGTGTCAGCGGGTAGCAGTCGTGAGGCCAACGGCCGAAGATAACGCCAGAGGATTCCGCCGGCGCGCTCCAGTCGCGTCAAAATCTGCCACCACTGCGCTACATAGAGGCCCATTAAAATCAGTAGCAGCCCGGCCAGGGTTCGCAGAACAAGGCCGGCTCCACCGCTGGTGATCTGGTATCCAATCAGGCCAATCAGCGCTCCCGCAACCGCATAGCTGGAAATACGTCCGAGGTTGTAGGCGATGATGAGTGGAATGCCACGGCGTGTATCTTTCTGCCCCATGCTGACACTGGCGGCGATACCGCCGCACATGCCGACACAGTGGGTGGCGCCCAGCAGGCCGATCAGCAATGCCATCGAGAAGGCGAGAGGTTCAGCCGCCATCTCGGCCTGCATTGTCGTTATGGCCGGTTTCGTGGACGCTGCCTTTTTTAGCATCGTTCGGAATCAGATCGTCATCGTCATCATAGAGGATCTTGTGGGCAGGTGATTCCAGGTCATCAAACTGACCGGAGTTCACACTCCAGAAGAAAGCCCAGATGGCGATAGACGCCAGAATGATCGCGATAGGGATCAACAGGTAGATAATGCTCATAAATGACTCCGGATTAGTGCCCGCTTTTGCGCGGTGCTCGACTGAGTCGCAGTGCGTTACCGACGACGACCAGTGAGCTTGCCGACATGCCGATGGCCGCCATGTAAGGAGGGATAAACCCGGTTGCGGCCAATGGCAGGGCCAGCAGGTTGTAGCATGCTGCCCAGGCCAGGTTCTCTCGTATTATCGCCCGCGTTTTTCTTGCCACACGCACTGCATCGCTCAACCGCTGCAGGTCGTTAGCAATAAGCACCGCGTCGGCATTGGTTTTTGCCAGATCGGTAGCGCCAGCCATGGCGACGGAGGCGCGGGCGCCCGCCAGTGCAGGAATATCATTGATGCCGTCTCCCACCATGATCACGTCGGCGCCCTGCTGATCCAGTTCGTTCAGGAAGGCCAGTTTTTGCTCTGGTTTGACACCTTTTTTCAGCGTATCGATGCCGAGTGTGGCGGCGACTTCGTCCGCAGCCATTGAGGCATCACCGGTCAGCATCACGCTCGTGAGGCCGAGTTGCTTGAGCTCTGCAATCACCTTGGCCGCTTCGGGGCGGATCTGGTCATCGAGCTGGAACCAGCCCAGAGCCTGCGCTTCGGTGCAGAGCAGTAGCCATAATCCGCTTTCATCTGGCTGCTCCGGTGCTGGGTGGCCTGTGATTTCGGCAGCGAACACCGGTTTGCCGATGCGATAGCCGCGGCCTTCGATCCAGCCTTCAAGCCCTTGCCCAAGATGGTTTTTAACCTCTTCGGCCTGGTGTCCGCCGAAAGCAGCGAAGGCCTGGGCAATGGGGTGCTCAGAGGCAGATTCAAGAGCGGCGGCGAGGCGTAACAGTTCTTTGTCAGAGGTGGACCCCAGCGTATGCACCCGCTGGATCTGCAGATTGCCTTCCGTGAGGGTTCCGGTTTTATCGAAGACCACGTGGGTGGCGGTGGCAAAACTTTCAAGCAGATGACCGCGGCTGATCAACAGGCCGCTGGCGCGCAGCGTGCCGGTGGCGGTGGTAAGCGCGGTCGGTGTGGCCAGGGAGAGGGCGCAGGGGCAGGTCACCACCAGTACGGATAGCGTAATCCAGAAGGCGTCTTCCGGACGAATGAACCACCAGCTCGTGGCGACGATGACCGCTGTGACCAGAGTTGCGGCGACGAAATAGCGGGCGACGCGGTCGGCGATGCGAGCAACCGCAGGCTTCTCCGCCTGTGCGCGGTCGAGCATGCGTACAATGGTAGACAGACGTGATTCGCTGCCGGTCTCTGTAACACGCACTTCCACTGCGTGTTCGACGTTCTGGGTGCCGCCGACCACTGGGTCATCGATACCGCGAGCCTGGGGGATGTATTCACCGGTCAGGGCCGATTCATCGACAGAAGTGGTGCCGCGGACAATGATTCCGTCGCAAGGAATGGTATGTCCGGGTTTTACCAGTACCCGGTCGTCGCGTTTTAGCTGGGTTGCCGGGACCAGCTGCTCTTCGCCGTTGATCAGGCGCAGCGCACTAGTGGGCAGCAGGTTCAGCAGCGCGTTGCCGGCTCGGCCGGTACGGTGGCGCGCCTGCATCTCCATAAAACGCCCGACCAGCAGGAAAAACGTAAACATGGAGACCGAATCATAATAGACATCGCCGGTGCCGGTGATCGTGGCCCAGACGCTGGCCAGGTAGGCGCAGATAATGGCAATGGATACAGGTACATCCATGCTCAGTTGACGGGTTCGGATATCTCGCAGCGCTGCCTTATAGAATGGAAGCGCCGCATACAGTGCTACCGGCGTGGCAAGCACAAAGGAAGCCCAGCGAATAAAATCAACAAATCGTCCCTCCATGGAGGAACTCATGTCACCGGCGTAAAGGGCTGCGGCAAGCATCATCACTTGCATGGTGAATACGCCGGCGATTCCCAGGCGTCGGATAGCGCGCTTTTTCTCCTGCTCGAGCAGGGCTTCTTCGCGGTTGGGCTGGTAGGGGTGAGCCTGATAACCGATGCGGTCAAATTCGCCGAGCAGAGTGCTGAGCAGTGTCTGCTCGGGGTCCCAGGTGAGTCGTGCGCGGTGAGTGGTCAGGTTGACGCTGATCTGACTGACGCCCGGCTGTTTCTCCAGGTGGTGCTCCAGCAGCCAGACACAGGCTGCGCAGGTGATCCCTTCGATGACGAGCAGGGCTTCGCGCTGCCCCTGCTCGTTGGTATGAACGAAGGTGTCCTGAACCTCTTTGGTGTCGAACAGGCGCAGTTCTTGCGCGCGCTGCTCGGTGTTGGTGGCACGGACTCGCTCGCTGGTCGCGTTCTGCTTATCTCGATGGCGGTAAAAATTATCCAGACCACCGCCGAGAATGGTTTCCGCTACCGCCAGACAACCCGGGCAGCACATCGACCGTTCTTTACCATCGATGCAGAGACGGTAATCGCTGCCCATGGGTACAGGGAGGCCGCAGTGATAGCAGTGGCTTTGCGAGCCGGTCTCGACGCGAGAGTTCATTCCACCGGGCTTCCGTTAGTTCGATGAGCCCAGGGCGAAGGTGTTATGGTCATAGGGCGGCAGTGTCTCTGCCTGTACCTGCCAGCTCTGATCCATAGGCTCCAGGATCACATAGCGCTTGCCTTCGATCTGTGACTGAAGGCTGGAGCTGTAGAGTCCGCTGTTGCCGACTGAACGAAGCTGTAATACCTGGTCGTATTTCTGATGTGTCGGGTGAACCAGTACCAGCTGGAGTTCGCTCGGCAGGGCTTCATCACTGTTTAGCTGCAGCTGCACGTCGCCAGTCAGGCTGTCCAGGGTCAACTGACCGTTGATGTTGAGCTCTACCGCCCGGTTCTCCCGCGCAGGATTCTCGCTGATACCGCGGGCAACTTTATAGAAGTCATCCTTCACCAGTCCGTCGTTGGTAACGATCGACAGATAAAGAAAGGTGGTACCGTAAATCACGGTGGCGATCAGGGGAGCCAGGACAAACCAGAGCCAGGTCTGTTTGTACCAGGGGGCTTGGGCTTCTTCGTGCATGAACTACCTCTAAAAAAACAGAGCGGCCGGTTGTTTTCCGGCCGCCATTCTAAACTAATTCCCGTTTAACGTGGATCGATTTAACGGCGGCGTGCAGGACCGATGAAGCGGTTGTCCTCAGTGACGCTGATCGCGGGATCGTCGATCGCTTCGACAGTAAATTTGATGTCGTAGTTCGGTCGTTCGATATCCGCGGGATCCATCTGCAGACGCACGGGGTATTCAAGTAGTTCGCCGGCGCTGATCGATACCTGGCTTTCGGTGCGCAGCTCCACGCCTTCAACGCCGGAGACGCTGATCCGGTATTGATGATCATCCTGTTCCTTGTTGGCGATCTTCAGGGTGTAGACGTTCTCGATCATACCGGAGGGGGTGTTGGTGTACAGCTGGCCGCGGTCGCGGATGATGTCTACCTCCAGCGGTACGCGGTTTACCAGCGTAAAGCCAAAGGCGATAAACATGGCCATCAGTGCTGCGAAATATCCGATAAGGCGCGGGCGCAGGATGTGCGTCTGCTTGCCTTCCAGCTGGTGTTCGGTGGTGTAGCGCACCAGGCCGCGGGGGTAATTCATCCGGTCCATGATGTCATCGCAGGCGTCAACGCAGGCACCACAGGCGACGCATTCGTACTGCAGACCATCGCGGATATCGATGCCGACCGGGCAGACGTGGACACAGTTGCCGCAGTCTATGCAGTCACCTAAGCCCTGCGCCTTGTAATCAACGCCTTTCTTGCGGCTGCCGCGTTTTTCGCCGCGGTCTTCATCGTAGGAGATGATCAGTGTGTCCTGGTCGAACATGACGCTCTGGAAGCGGGCGTAGGGGCACATGTAGATGCAGACCTGTTCGCGCAGCCAGCCAGCGTTACCGTAGGTCGCCACGGTAAAGAAAGCGAGCCACCAGGTTTCCCAGGGGCCGAGATCCCAAACCAGGACGTTGGGGATCAGTTCGCGGATCGGTGAGAAGTAGCCGACGAAGGCGATGGCACTTGCTGCCGCTATAAATAGCCAGAGTAAATGCTTCGCTGTTTTGCGCAGAGCCTTTTCCTTGCTCATCTTCGCCTTGTCCAGCTTCATTCGCTTGTTGCGATCACCCTCGGTGATCCGCTCCGCCCAGATGAAGAGCCAGGTCCATACAAATTGTGGGCAGGCGTAACCGCACCAGAGTCGTCCAGCGAACACGGTGACGAAAAACAGCGTAAAGGCAAGGATGATCAGCAGCCACGAAAGCAGCATGAAGTCCTGGGGCCAAAAGGTCAGGCCAAAAACATGGAACTGGCGGTTGGGCAGGTCGAACAGTACTGCCTGGCGGCCATCCCACTGCAACCAGGAAAAGCCATAAAACATGATGAGCATTATCGCGCCGGAGATAATGCGGAAATTCTTAAAGAAGCCTTTGTAATATTTAACGTGGATATGTTCACGCTTGGCGTAAAGATCGTAGGTGTCCTTTCCGTCGCCGGCACCTTTTTTGGGCGTGAGATCTTTTACCGGAATCTGGTTCATGTCTAATCACCACACAGAGACGACCCTTGGTGAGGTCTTGTATTAGGTTTTTGCGAATGGCTGAGGCAGGCGCTTTGACGCTCCTTTGACCGGCTGGTCAGGGCGGCATTTTATTGGTGTTGTAGTCGGGCTGACTGTCATTCGCACGAGAAACTGTTAGTCATAACTTTGAGTCTCCCGTCGCAACTGTACCGTTAATGATAGGTGAACAACAAAAAAGGCGATATGACCTGAGTCATATCGCCTTTGTTTTAAGTTGCCTGCTACTTACTTGTTAGACAGGCTGTAGACGTAAGCGGTAATCAGGTGGATCTTGTCATCAGACAGCAGATCCTTGTGAGCCGGCATTACGCCCGCACGACCGTTACGGATGGTGTGAGCAACCTGTTCGAAGCTGCCACCGTAAAGCCAGATGTCGTCGGTCAGGTTAGGCGCGCCCAGGGCGTGCATACCTGTACCTTCGGCAGTGTGGCAGGCTGCACACAGCGCCTGGAACTGGCTTTCGCCGCGTGCCGATGCTGCTTCGTCAACTTCCTTGCCGCTCAGTGACAGTACGTAGGAGGTTACATCGCGAACGCCATCTTCACCCAGTACCTGGCCCCAGGCCGGCATGCCGCCGTTACGACCATTGACGATAGTGGTTTTGATGGTGTCCGGCTCGCCGCCATACAGCCAGTCGTTGTCGGTCAGGTTCGGGAAGCCATACGCGCCGGTACCTGCAGAGCCGTGGCAGACTGAGCAGTTGTTGGCGAACATGCGCTGACCCATACGCAGGCCGGTTTCATTGCTGGGGTCCTGAAGTTCCTCGACAGACAGAGCCGCATACTTGGCGAAAACAGGCTTGTAAACCTCTTCTGCGTGCTGCATCTCTTCTTCCCACTGACCGTGGGAGCTCCAGCCGAGCAGGCCCTGGAAGCTACCGAGACCCGGATACAGGGCCAGGTAGCCCAGACCGAAAATGACGGTTCCGATGAACATCATGAACCACCAGCGCGGCAGCGGGTTGTCGTACTCAGCAATACCGTCGAACTCGTGACCGACGGTTTCTTCGGTCATTTCCTTGTGTTTTTCGCTCTTCCGAGTTGCGAACAGCAACCAGGTGCAGCCAAAAATCACGGCCAGGGTAATGACAGTTACCCATGCGCTCCAGAAAGCACTCATTTGTCGTCTCTCCCGTTATTGGCGTCCTTGACCTGGCCGGTAGCCTTTGCGTGCTCCTCTTCATCGGCGAAGGGAGCCTGCGCGGCGTCGTCAAATCGTTTGCTGTTCTTTGGGCTCAGCACCCAGAAAAACAGGGCGATGAACGTGATCAGCATTATGACTGGCAGGTAAGGGCCATAAACTTCGTAACTCACAATTAGTTACCGCTTGTTGGTGTATTCGCCATGCAGCTTTCCGAGTGCCTGCAGGTAAGCGACCAGGGCGTCGATCTCATACTGCCCTGCAACGGCTTCCTGCGCGCCATCGATCTGCTCGTCGGTGTAAGGTACGCCAAGTTTGCGCATGGTCTGCATCTTCGCAGCGGTATCCGAACCCGTCAGTCTGTTTTCGAACAGCCAGGGGTAAGCCGGCATCTTGGACTCAGGTACAACATCACGCGGGTTGTACAGGTGAGCACGATGCCAGTCATCGGAGTAACGACCGCCTACGCGAGCCAGGTCAGGACCGGTACGCTTGGAGCCCCACAGGAACGGGTGTTCCCATACGTGCTCGTCAGCGGTGGAGTAGTGACCGTAACGCTCGGTTTCCGCACGGAAGGGGCGAATCATCTGAGTGTGGCAGACGTTGCAGCCTTCACGGATGTAGATGTCGCGACCCTCGAGTTCGACCGCGTTATAGGTGCGCAGGCCTTCGATCGGCTTGGTTGTAGAGCTCTGGAAGAACAGAGGTACGATCTCTGCCAGACCACCGCCACTGATGACGATGATGATCAGCAGGACCATCAGTCCGATGTTCTTTTCAATTGTTTCGTGTTTGATCATTGCTATCTGCTCCTAGTCTCGATCAAGCAGTCTGGGCTGAAGGCTCAGCTGCTTTAACAGAGCTACCGGCACGAACGGTCTGCCACACGTTGAACGCCATCAGCAGCATACCGGAGAGGAAGAACAAGCCGCCGATCCAGCGAACCAGGTAACCCGGGTGGCTTGCTTCCAGTGCTTCCACAAAGCTGTAGGTCAGGGTGCCGTCTTCGTTAACCGCACGCCACATCAGACCCTGCAGGATGCCGTTGACCCACATCGCGCAGATGTAGAGAACGGTACCGATGGTAGCCAGCCAGAAGTGGGCGTTAACCAGGCCAACAGAGTACATCTGTGCCTTGCCGAACAGACGCGGGATCATGTGGTAAACAGCACCGATAGAGATCATCGCAACCCAGCCCAGAGCGCCGGCGTGTACGTGGCCGATGGTCCAGTCAGTGTTGTGAGACAGGGCGTTTACAGTCTTGATTGACATCATCGGACCTTCGAAGGTGGACATACCGTAGAAGGACAGAGAAACAACCAGGAAGCGCAGTACCGGATCGGTACGCAGTTTGTGCCATGCGCCGGAGAGGGTCATCATGCCGTTGATCATACCGCCCCAAGAAGGAGCCAGCAGGATCAGAGACATCACCATGCCGACTGACTGAGTCCAGTCAGGCAGGGCAGAGTAGTGCAGGTGGTGGCCGCCGGCCCACATGTAGGTGGCGATCAGAGCCCAGAAGTGCACGACTGACAGGCGATAAGAGTAGATCGGACGCTCAGCCTGCTTCGGGACGAAGTAGTACATCATGCCCAGGAAGCCAGCAGTCAGGAAGAAGCCGACAGCGTTATGGCCGTACCACCACTGAACCATGGCGTCGACGGTGCCCGGGTACATGGAGTAAGACTTGGTCAGGCTGACCGGCATTGCCATGCTGTTCACGATGTGCAGGACGGCAACGGTCAGGATGAAGGCCATGTAGAACCAGTTACCCACGTAAATGTGGGAGGTTTTACGCATCTTCACTGTGCCGAGGAACACGATGGCATAGGATACCCATACCACGGCGATCAGAATATCGATCGGCCATTCCAGCTCGGCGTATTCCTTGGAGGAGGTGAAGCCCAGCGGCAGGCTGATCGCCGCCAGCAGGATCACCAGCTGCCAACCCCAGAAAGTGAACGCGGCCAAACCGTCAGAGAACAGACGGGTCTGACAGGTGCGCTGCACGACGTAGTAAGACGTCGAGAAAAGTGCACAACCACCAAACGCGAAGATTACCGCGTTGGTGTGTAACGGACGGATACGTCCGTAGCTCAACCAGGGAAGGTCGAAGTTCAGTGCCGGCCATACCAGCTGGGCCGCGATAAGGACGCCAACGCCCATACCGACAATACCCCATACCACCGTCATGATGGCGAACTGGCGCACGACTTTGTAATTGTAAGTCGGTTGTTCAGTTGCAGTGCTCATGTCAGGCTCTCATCAACAAGCTAGAAAAGTAAGAAGAGTTCCGCCGGCAATTATCTGGTAATACCCCCACCTTTTCAACGCGATGTGGTGTTTTAGTGTGGCTCTTTGTCGCACCGGGCAAAACTGGGTTCGTATCCGAAAGTAAAACAACTGTATGAAAATGGATGCTTTCTATCGTTTTGAAACTAAAGAATTATTTCGAGTGTGGGGTGTCTTTTAAATGGGCTTTCTTGACCGTTTCGGGGCTTTTTTACGGTGTAATTAGACTTAGGGCTTAAGACTAAGCTTGCTTTGCTTGATGTGGATCAAGCAGCTTATACCGCCTGATTTATCCCGGTTTTTTAGTAGGACTTCTTCAATACGCCGGTTGAGCATGGCGGTATACCTGACTATAGTGCGCGACCATTAGAAACGAGGCTGGAGAGGTCCGATGAGCCAGGCTGACACACTTATTCTTTTATGTCGTTCCGGGTTCGAGGGCGAATGCGCTTCTGAAATCTCAGACGTGGTCGCGGCAGCAGGCGCTTATGGCTATCCAAAACTGGAAAAAGGGAGCGGTTATGTCTGCTTCCATATTCAGGGTGGTGATGCCGTCGACCTGGTTTCCCGGATCCGTTTCGACGATCTGATTTTCACCCGCCAGTGGTTTGCCTGTCTTCCGGGGCTGGTGGATCTGCCTCCCAAGGATCGGCTCACGCCGCTGGCTGAACAGGTCGCGGAGCTGCCCCAGTGCGCGGAAGTGGTTGTTGAGACGCCGGATACCACGGATGGGCGTGAGCTGCAGGGCTTCGGTCGCAAGCTGGCTTCAGCACTGGCGCCTTATCTGCGTCAGCATGACTTGATGCTGCCACGGAAGAGCCGTGCCAAATATCGTCTGCATCTATTTATCCTCAGTGGTCGGGAAATGTTTGTCGGTGTAGCGCCAGTCAACAACAGTGCTGCGCTCCCCGGAGGGATTCCGCGTCTCAAATTCCCGGCAGCGGCACCTAGCCGGTCCACCTTGAAGCTTGAGGAAGCCTGGCATTGGTTTATCCCCCGTGATCAGTGGGACACCGAGCTGGCCCCGGGAATGAGGGCGGTTGATCTGGGCGCGGCTCCGGGGGGCTGGACCTGGCAGCTGGTCAAGCGGGGGATGTTTGTTACCGCCATCGATAACGGGCCGATGAATGAAGATCTGATGGAAACCGGTCAGGTGGAGCACTTAAGGGAAGATGCTTTTACCTATTACCCAAGCAAACCGGTGGACTGGATGGTTTGTGACGTGGTTGAAAAACCGGCGCGCACGACCGCCATGGTCATAGACTGGGCGCTGAACGGCCGGAGTCGGAATATGATTTTCAACCTCAAACTGCCGATGAAGCAGCGTTATGTCGAAGCCAGTCGTTGTCTGGCGCAAATCCGCGAAGAGCTCGATGCGGCCGGTATTCGCGGTATCTTGCGAGCAAAACAGCTTTACCATGATCGCGAAGAGATCACTTGCTGGCTGAGTCTCTAGTTTTGTCCGGTGCTGGCTCAGTGCTCGTAAACGGTGATTTTTTCTTCCCGTTCCAGTAGCGGGCCCAGCGTCTCCATCATCTCGCGTCGTTCAGGGCTCGCATACCACAGCTGCCAGTCGCTTACGGTTCGGTAAGTCGCCATCACCAATCGATGGTTCGGGTCGTCCATGTCGTGTAGCACCTCCCCGGATATAAAGCCGTGCGAATGCATCGCTTTCTGCAATAGCTCGCGGGAAAGATGGTCGTAATGGATGCCCAGGTCCTCGGCGATCTGCCTTTCGATCAATACTCTAATCATTCGCCGTTAACTCCCTGTGATGTATTTATGCTTAAAGCATAATTCAGCTGCACTAAGGCGCAACTCCGGTTTCTCTGTGCCAGCGAATTTGCGACAATGGCCGACTTTATACGGTACGGATTGGATAATGGGCGAAATTGAAGCCAGTCAGGTTCTGGATGCGTGCGGTCTGTTCTGCCCGGAGCCGGTCATGATGTTGCATAATCACGTGCGCGAGCTCGCAGTGGGTGAGGTGTTGTGTATTCGCGCTACCGACCCGTCTACGCAGCGTGATATTCCCAAGTTCTGCCAGTTTCTGGGGCATGAGCTGCTGGAAGAGTTAGTCGAAGATGAAGTGTTTATCTACTTCATCCGTAAAGGGGATGCCTGAACGTGGCTGATGTGGAACAGCTGCGACAGGCAACGGAGACGCTGCTTGATGAGTGTGAGCGTCGCTTACAGGCGCTGGAGTCGGCAGGCTGCAGTGATCAGAGTGAAAAACCAGAGAGTGTGTCAGTGAACCAGACCGAAAAGTCACCGGAAACCAGTAATCGCAACCGCGCCAAGAACCGGGCAGCGAATCAGGCAGCGCTCCAGCTGCTGTTCGATACTTACCCCGAAGTGTTCAGTCGCGATAATGTGCGTCCCCTTAAAATAGGGATTCAGGAAGATCTGATTGCTGATGAAAAACTGGCGCGCAATCGTATCAAGCGAGCGCTGGCCAGCTATGTGCGTAACCCGCATTACCTGCGTAGCCTTCAGGCCGGCGCCGATCGCGTTGGTCTCGATGGCAGTGCGGCAGGCAAGGTGAGCGAGGAAGAGGCGGCTCATGCTCAGGAAAAACTGAAGCAGATTCGAGAGCAGCGCCGCGAGCGTCAGAAGGACGAGCGCGCAAAGCAGAAGCAGCAGGCCGAGCAGGTCAAAGAACAGCGCATCAACAAGAAGCTGGATATGCTGATGCAGCTGAACAAGCGGGCACGTTGATCGTCGCTTGATCTTTCGCTGCAACACCCCCATCTAACAGTGCAGAAACGCCGGTTGCCAGACCGGCGTATTACTGTTGATGGGGAATGATATGTCTACAAGCCTTACTCTCAGCTGTCCTGCTTGCCTTGCCACCAATCGCGTGGCACAGGAGCGACTGGGTGGCCGTCCCAACTGTGGTCGCTGTGGCGAAGCGCTGTTTCAGGGTAAGCCTGTGGCGCTGGATCAGGCCGGTTTTGATCGCATGCTGGCTAATACAGAGCTGCCGCTGGTGGTCGATTTCTGGGCCGAGTGGTGTGGGCCGTGCAAGATGATGGCGCCCGTGTTTGAGCGCACGGCGGCCAGTCTTGAACCTCAAGCGCGTTTTATCAAAGTGGATACCGAAGCGGCTCCGGCTTTGGCGCAGCGCTATGCTATTCGCAGTATTCCAACGCTTATCCTGTTTAAAGGTGGTCGCGAGGTCGCGCGTCAGTCTGGCGCGTTGGATCAGCGCTCGCTGGAAAGCTGGATCTCCAGCGCACTCTGACCTTCAGTTTTAATTCAACGCTTCCGGTTTGCCGTGCAGATAGCCCTGGGTGCCATCGATGCCCAGGGCCAGTAGCTGTTGCTGCTGACTGTTGCGCTCCACGTGTTCGGCGTAGGCTTGAACGTCGATGTTGTGAGCGACGCCGATCAGGCTGCGTACGAAAAAGCGGTCTTCGTCGTTGCTATCGATATCACGAATCAGTGAGCCATCTATTTTCAGGTAATCTGGCTTCAGGTTGTACAGATAACTGAAGCCGCGCGGGTGGATGCCGAAGTTGTCGACCCCGAATGTCACGCCGATAGCGCGCATCTGGGCTCGCAGTGCTTGTACCCGCTCCGGGTTGTTCAGAATAACCGTCTCGTTGATTTCAAAGCTCACTCGCTCCGGCGCAGGCAGGTTTTTCAGCTGCTCACCCAGCCATTTCGCGAAATCGGAGGCTGTGACGCTATCTTGGCCCAGGTTGATGGCGATTCGGATCCCTTCCGGCTCCCGTCTGAGGTAACTGAGAGCTGTTGAAATGGTCGCTCGATCCATCGCATCGAGTAAGCCCAGCTCCCGTGCCACGCCAATAAAACGGCTCGCCGGGCAGGGCTCGTTCTCTTCGTCAAGAATGCGGGCCAGCAGTTCGCCGTGGAGTTGCTGATGGGTGCCATCCATCAGGCTTTGGTATTGCAGAAATACCTGCCCGTTGCGGATGGCGGTCGCCACATGCTGCTGCCAGTTTTGGGAGCGGTTTTCCTGAGTCATCGTGTTGTCGGTGTACTCAAAAATCCTTTCACCCTGTTCCTCTGCGTGACTCAGTGCCAGCCGTGCTTCGGACAGTAGCAGAGCTGCGCTTCCCTTATCCTCGGAATGGCTTATACCGGCAAGCAGCGGCCGTTGCGGCACAGGGCTGCCGTCATACAGGCTGGCTATTTGCGCATCAACCTGTTCAAGCGCGCGCTCAAGCCGGGGGCGTAAACTCTTCAGCGGTTCCTGCTCTGTCAGCAGCAGGAATTCCGAGCCACTGATTCGACCGATAAGACTGTTGCCGCTCTGGCCGTCCGCCAGCTCACGGAGGCTATCCGCGATCAATTTAAGCAGGTGGTTGGTGCTGTCCTCCCCACAGGCGCGGTTGATCTCGGCAAGTGACCTTAATCGCATAAGCGTCAAAGTGGCGGGGCCAAAATCGCGCTCATAATCGATGCGTGCCCGGAGCTGCGCGATGCAGGCGCGTTGATTAAGCAATCCGGTCAGGGGGTCGCGGTAGGCGATGGTTCTGAGTTCGTCGATATTGCGCGCCTGTTCCTCGAACATCTGTCGTACCTGGCGCACCATCGTATTCATTGCCTCAACGACACTGCGTAACTCCCGCGCTTTGGGTAGCTCGGGCTGTTCGATATAGGTTTTGTGTGCCAGGGCTTCGGCCTGGCGTTCCACGGCGCCCAGCGGTCTGAGCAGGTAACGCATCAGCAGGGTTATCATTAGCGCTGCCAGCAGTGCGAGGACTGCGAACAGCAACAGCGCGCGCTGGGCTCCCTCCCAGAAACGCTCATAGGCGTAACCGGCGCTGCTTTGAACGTGGATGGTGCCGACGTTACGCCACTGGTGGGCGATGGGGCGCTCCATGGATGGAGGGTCAATATGGACCAGGCTGACAAACCAGCCCGGGACACGGTCTGATATCTCGGGTGCGGTTTCCTTGATGTAAAGCGGTTCTCCGCTGGGGTCCGTCACCGCGATACGCTGATAGAAGCCGCTGTCAAAAATCGCATTGACCGCCGTTTCGATGGTCGCGCTGTCCTTCGCAGCCATATAGGGCGAGATGTAGAGTCCCAGGTGGGTGGCGCTGTCCAGGGCGTGGGATTCGAGCTGGCGCAGAAGCATCGATTTGCCGCTGTCCGACATGACAAACAGCGTGCCTGATGCAAGACCTATCAGGACGGTCAGTACGGCGGCGATCAGTTGCTTGACCAGAGACATATCCTTGTGACCCTTTATTCAACGTTGACGTTATTGGCGTTTACCCGGGACTGTAGCTTGACCCAGGGTTTCAAACGGTCGGAGGTTCCCACCAACTCTGCCCGTCGCCCGCGTTTGCTTAGCCAGAGGTTATCGCCGTTAAAAGTATACACATGAAGCAGATCCGGGCGTTTATCCGCTGTACGGATCTCCCCGATGAGGTTATCGAGGACAAGCGGTATGGCATCCGGTGATGGGTAGTAGGTCAGTACCATGTGTGCCTGGTTCAGCTCCAGCGCCTTGACATAGGTCAGGCTCATCTTGTCGACCGGTACGCCGAGCTCTTTCAGGGTGTAGTACTTGGCGATGGCGAAGTCTTCACAGTCGCCACCATTGGTAATCAGAAACTCCACCGGTGTGGCCCAATAGTCTTCCTGCTTCCAGTGGATAATATCGTCGATAAATCGCACCTGGTTAAAGAAGGCGTTGACCCGCTTCAGTTGCTCTTCTTCAGGCGCGTTGGTCAGCTCCTTGATCAGGTCTTGCCAGGCTCGCAGTCGTTTGCCGGCCGCTTCGCCGTACAGCTCGCGAAACTGCTCGACCTGCTCAGGAGTCAGGCGCACGCCTTCCTCTGCCCGGCCAACAATGGCCAGCAGAAAAACGATCGCGCAGCAGAGGCCGATCAGATGGGAAAGGCGGAGCGCGCCCAAGCGCTTGCGCCTGCTGAGCTCTGAGATAGTTCTATGCCCTGTCCAGCGGGGTTGAGCGCCCTCATCTTGGGGGAAAACCGAGAGTCGCTCAAGTCCAGTTAGCTGGCGCTTAAGACTGGCTGCCCGGCATCATCCCGCACTGGCGTAGTAAACGCTGCCAGTTTTGGGTGTGTTGGTCGCGGGCCTTAATGTAGCGATGCCAGAGGGCATCCGGTCGTTCCGCATCAAATACCGCAGTGAAGAATTCGGCTGCGGCCGGAGGCAGGGGGAGTTGTTGTGTGATGGTAAGTTGCTGTTCGCGCCAGGTGCGCCCGGCGCGTTCCACCGCTGACAGGTAGGGCTGGAACTGTCCCGCATAGAACTGCTGAAATACATTGCGGATGATGCGCGCCTGGTTATTTGGCTGCTGCTTGAAGCAGATAGGCCGGCGCTCCAGGCGGCGATCGATTGCCGCGGCTGTTTGTTCGAGAGTATGTGTCAGCAGTGCCAGGCTGGTAAGCCATTCGGCGCCAAAGCTTGAGCGGTAGAGCTGTTCGAAATCTTTTTCAAGATTTTGTGTAAAGGCCGGTGTCTGCCAGTTTTGTCGCTGTGAGAGGCTGGCAATATCGGCAAAGTGCTGCAGGGCTTCTGTCGGCGCTGGGGTGGTTCCCTGCTCGCTCTGTGGCAGGGGCGGCGCGCCAAGAGCGAACTGCTGCTCCATCTCTTCGCTATTGTAGATCGCGTTCCAGGCCAGTCTGGGCAGGCTTTGCTGTTTGCTATCGATGATTGTCTTCAGGCGGGCGTCGAGCTCCTGGAGGTCCTCATCATCGCTGTTTGCAAGTTTGTCATGGCATTCTCTCAGGGCCGGTAGCATCTCCAGTTCGTAGATCAGGCGCTGGGATCCTGGCGCCAGTTTGGCCAGTGAAGTGTTGCGTTCAGCGATGCGGTAGAGCAGGTCGCAGTGTCTGAAGTCGAGAACATCGATCAGCCCCTCGCGGATGTCTGGAATCTCCAGCAGGCGCTCGCGTCGCGGCGGATAGGCGGGACGTTGCGACAGGGCAAGGTCGAAATCGGTCTCAACCTCCTGCTCCAGCGCATTGCCTACACGTTCGGTGTACGTTTCCAGCATATCCCGGGCGGTGGGTTTACTGCAGCCGCTGACCGCCAAGCTGGTCAGCAGTGCTGTTAGCAGTAGTGCGCGCATGACTTATCCTATAAAGCCGACTTGTCAGCAGGACGGCGCCGGTGGTCAGGCCGGCCAGCAGTCCCCACCAGTAACCGGCGACGCCGAGTTCCCAATGGCGTGCCAGCAGATGCCCTGCAGGCAGGCCAATGATCCAGTAGGCCAGGAACACCACCGCCAGGGTGACGGCCGTATCCTTGTAGCCCCTGAGCATACCTCCAGCGCAGACCTGCATGGCGTCCGCCAGTTGAAACAGTGCTGCGATGCCGATCAGTGCTACGGTGAGCTCGATCATCCTTGCAGAATCTGAATAGATCGAGGCGAGTTCGGGGCCAGCCAGCAGAAGTAAAGCGGAGTTCGCCAGTGCTATCAGCAGGGTCAGGCCAAGCCCGATGCGGGCGGTAAATCTCGCCTTCTGATGCTCACTCCCGCCGATCAACTGTCCGATCCTGATAGTCAGGGCCAGCGCCAGGCTCAGCGGAATCATAAAGATTACGCCGGTCAGGCTGAAGGTGATCTGGTGTGCCCCAATTACCTCGGCCCCATCGTTGGCAATCAGCAGTGCGATTACCGAAAACATGCTCGATTCGATCAACAGTGCGAACCCTATGGGTACGCCAAGGCGAAGAAAATGGATCAAAGCAGTCAGGCTCGGCAGTATCCATTGCCAGCTGTTGCGCACCTGGCGAAAGCGGGCTGATCGTAACAGCTGGGCCGTAGCCAGGATGAACCCGCTCCAAAATACGATAGCGGTGGCGTAGCCGCAGCCTACGCCACCCAGCGCGGGGATGCCCAGGCCGCCGAAGATAAACAGATAGTTTAGTGGGATATTGAGCAGCACTCCTGCGCAAGCGATCAGCATGACCGGGCGAGTGGAGCCAAAGCCTTCCATAAAACTGCGCAGAGCCTGGAAAAACATCAGTGCAGGAAAGCCCCAGCTGATCGCCTCCAGGTAGCCAGCGGTTTTTCGGGCCAGGTGCTCTGGCAGTTCAAACAGGCGCAGCAGCGGTTCGCTGTTATTCAGTAAAAATAGCGCAAGGATCGAAAGGCAGGCCGCGATGCTAAAGGCCTGGGCAAGGTGTGCGCCGGTGGCCGCCTCCCGGTCTGCGCCCACCTGCTGTGCCACCAGTGGGGTGGTGGCCATCAGTGTGCCGATCATCGTCAACATCAGCGGTAGCCAGAGGCTGGTGCCCAGTGCGATGGCGGCCAGTTCGTCGGTGCCGGCTCTGGCCGTCATCAGGGTGTCGACAAAGCCCATCGCCTCCTGAGCCAGTTGGGTGATCATGATCGGCCAGGCAAGGCCGAGGATCATGCCTGTCTCGCGGCAAACGCGGCAGCCTTTATCGGAAAGAGTATTGGCCTGAAGCATTTAACGAGCGCTCGGTCACATTCGAAGCAGGCCATGATAGCAAACGGGGCGCTCAAGGCGCCCCGTTAATGGTGGTTTTTCGCGAGGGGATCTGCTCAGGTGATACGACGACGCACGTATGAACCGGGTGCGGGCTCGATCGCTTTGTAGGTTTCGTTGCCATACTCTTTCGGCGCGTCGATTTTCTTGCCGGCGCGACGGCGAACCCACTCCGCCCAGTTTGGCCACCAGGAGCCTTCCTGACGCTCGGCTGTTTCCAGCCAGTGGTCCGGTCCCTGGCCCTGCTCGCCCTTGATCCAGTAGTTGCGGCGGTTTTTGGAGGCCGGGTTGATAACCCCTGCCACATGACCGCTGGCTCCGAGGACGAACTCGATGTTACTGCCGAAGGTTTCGGTCGCCTTAAAGGTGCCTTTCCACGGCGCGATATGATCTTCCACAGTGGAGAGGAAATAGCAGGGGATCTTGATCTTGCCGAGGTCAATCGGCTCGCCGCAGACTTCCAGTCCGTCCGGCTCGGACAGTTTGTTCTCCAGGTACATCTTGTTGATGTAGAAGGTGTACATGTTGGCCGGCAGGTTGGTGGAATCGCTGTTCCAGTAAAGGATGTCGAACGGCGGTGGTGTCTGGCCCTTGAGGTAGTTGTTGACCACGTAGGACCAGATCAGATCATTGGAGCGCAGCATATTGAACGAGGTGGCCAGCTCCTTGCCGTTGAGCACGCCCTGGGAATTTACCTTGCTTTCCAGCTGCTTGACCTGGTACTCGTCGATGAAAACGCAGAGGTCGCCCGGGTTTTCGAAGTCGGTGAGGGTGGTCAGGAAGGTGGCGGAGCCAACGGTGGCGTCTTTACGGTTAGCCATCAATGCCAGAGCGGTGGCGAGCAGCGTGCCGCCGACACACCAGGAAACGGCGTTGATCTTCTCGGAGCCACCGATCTCTTTGGTCAGTTCGATCGCCTTCAATACCCCGTCCTGGACGTAGTCGTCCCAGCTCAGGTCGCGTTGATCCGCGGTCGGGTTAACCCAGGAAACCAGGAAGACGTTCTGACCCTGTTCGACACAGTAGCGCACGAAGGAGTTGTGCGGCTGGAGATCGAGAATATAGAACTTGTTGATGCTCGGCGGCACGATCAGTGTCGGGCGCTCGTAGACCTGATCGCCCTCCGGCTTGTAGTGGATCAGCTGGAAAATATCGTTCTGGAACACGACCGCGCCTTCGGTGGTCGCCAGGTTGGTACCCAGCTCGAAGGCTTCCTCGTCGGTCATGGAAATCCGGCCCTTCTCGATATCGGCGAGCAGGTTCTGCAGGCCGTCGACGAGGCTCTGGCCCTTGGTTTCCAGGGCCTGCTGCAGAACTTCCGGGTTGGTCAGTGCGAAGTTGGTCGGTGACAGGGCATCGACATACTGCTTGGTGTAGAACTCAAGCTTGGACTGCTCGGACGGCGCCAGCTTGGCGTTGGCAGCCATATCCACCAGCATGCGGGAGGTCAGCAGGTAAGATTGCTTGATGTAATCGTAAATCGGGTTGGTGGACCACTCTTCGCCCTGGAAGCGGCGGTCGCCTTTTTCCGGTTGGGCTACCGGAGTTTCACTGGTATTGCCGCTGAGCAGGTTGCGCCAGAGATTGAACTGGGCCTGCTGATAATCGGTGATAGCCTTTATCCAGACGGTCGGATCTTCCAGCGAGCGCGTTGCCAGCTCGGTCCAGGACTGGGTGAACTGCCGAAAAATGTCGTCGCCACCGCTGGCTGAAAACATATCCAGCACTTTGTTGGTTTCATGTGCGACGTAGTTCATGAACTCCTGAGGATCGATGGAATAGTTACCGCTCTCTGTTTTTTTATCCATAGATATGCCGACTCCATTGCTGGTATAGGTGTGCTGTACCGGAGCTGCGGGCTCGCGCCCTTAGCATTTGACTGATTTTTGAGCATAGACTCAGGCGTTGGAGAGAACAACCACAAATAATGAGAGGTTATTGTCTGTATCCGCCAAATCCGCACAAAACAGAGTGGCATAGGGTTGTTGCAGAAAGGTTGTCGTCATTTTTTTAGTTCTGGGCGGTTGGCTGAAAGCCCCGTCAGTTAAAGCCTTGAGCGATTTTTGAAGATAAACGACAGGCTGCGTATGCAGAGAATAGTGAGAGCGTCGAAGGTATTGTCTGCATAAGCTGACATCAAAAAAATACCCTATCTGCGCCGGTGATGCGGACGATCCTCGTGTTCTGCAGGGTCGCGTGTGAAAGCTCGGGTGGGTATCCTGCGATCTCCAATAGATGTCTACAGCGCTGGAAACGATTTTTATGCCTTATCTCGAATTGATGACAACCGATGGATGCCACCTCTGTGATGAGGCGGTGGCTGTGCTACTCGCAGTGCTGAAGCCTGGCGATGCGGAGGTGGACCTGGTGGATATCGCTTTCGATGAGGTGCTAATGGACACCTACGCCACGCGGATACCCGTTGTACGGGAGCCGCGATCAGGCAGGGAGCTAAACTGGCCCTTTGATGAAGGCCAGTTCAGCGTCTTTCTTGCGGCTATCTGCGCTACTGGTGATCAATCTGCCTGATAGAACGCCAGCAGTTTTTGCTCGCTATCGCTAAGCAGCTGTGCCGGACGTCCGGCGCGGGTGTCGTAGATGACGGCGAAAGAGAGCACGTTCTGGACGTAGTTGCGGGTCTCGTCGAACGGAATCGTTTCAATCCAGATATCCAGCGGCAGCTCGCCGCGGTCCCTGAGCCAGCGATTCACCCGGTGTGGCCCCGCATTATAGGCTGCGGTGGCAAACACCCGGTTGCTGTCAAAGCGGCGGTACATCTCACCCAGGTAGGCGCTACCCAGGTCGATGTTGGTCTGCGGATCATAGAGTGAGCCCAGGCCGTTCAGCGGCAGCTGGTGCTTTTTCGCCGTGTCGCGCGCGGTGGCAGGCATCAGCTGCATCAAACCGCGGGCGCCGGCGTGGGAGCGCGCCTGAATCCAGAAGGCGCTCTCCTGGCGGGCGATGGCGGTGGCCCAGGTCTTGGTAATACCGTTGCGCTCCGCTGCTGTGTCAAACAGGGAGCGGAAAGGGTCCGGGAAGCGGATTTCCAGATCGTTCCACTGCTCGCTCTGGATTGCGCCGCGAATACCCTGGGTATACCAGCCCCAGCTGTTGACCAGGTGCGACGCCAGGTGCTGTTCTGCCGGTGTCAGTGTCTGCGTGATCTGGTTCCATTCCGAGCGGGCGTCATACAGTTCTCCGAGTTCGAACAGTTCGTGCATGCGCTGGAATGCGGGCAGGTTAGCGAGGCGCGTCAGCGTGGCCTCATTCAAGGCCGCCGGTTCGTGATTCATGCTGAAGGGGGAGTCGCTCAGCTCGGCGGCGAGAAAACCGTAGAAGGTGCGGTCCTTGCTCAGTTGTTTGAGCTGTTCGTTGACCGTCTGTCCCTGTTTGCGCTGTGCCACGCTGAGCCAATACTGCCAGCGCTCTGTCTGGCGCTCTTCGGCGGATAGCTTTCCTATCAGTGTCTCAACGCCTTTCCAGTCCTGTTCGATCATCGCCAGGCGGGCCCGCCAACCGGTAAGATCGTCGCGGCTGAAGTTGGGGTCCAGTTTCGCCAGTGTCTGGGCGGAATCCTGCTGGAAGCGTTTCGCCTTGTAAGTGCCGATACGATCGGTAATGGCGTACTGCTCCTCGAGTGGCACGGCCAGGCGGTCGCGATCACGTACCCAGAGGTCGATGGCGGCATCCAGGTCGGAGCGGCGCAGCCGGTTAACGGCGAGCATCAGCAGACGGCGGTGCTCAGGATTGGCTTTGGTGAGGATCGCGGGGTTGCCAAGCAGCTGTAGCGGGTTCTCGTACAGGGATTGTGCAAAAGCGATCTGTTCTTTGGTTGCCGGGCTCTTGGCCTGTTTGGCGGCGTATTTTGCCAGTGAAGGGTTGCCCGCCTCGAGTGCAGCCAAAACGCGTTTTAGCGCATGGGCGTCGGTTAGCTTTCCGGCCTGCATCCAGCGCTCGAAAAGCGGGTCGCAGGCATTGGGCTGGGATTTGCCTTCAACCCAAAGGCGCCCGGCGATGGTGAATGCCTCATTCAGTTGGTTGGCCGCCAGTGCCGCGCGACCGGCATAGCACTCCTGGGTCGTGCTGGGTCGATCGAGCGTTTCATACAGCTGGGAAAAGCCTTGCCAGTCGCCGCGTTCGCCCAGTGAGCTGGCCAGCGCCCAGCGTAAACGCCCCTCGAGAGGAATATCCGGGTGACGACTGCTGAAGTTGAGGGCGTCCTGTGCGTCCAGCTGGTCGAGCTTGGCTCGGAGCTGGGTATAGAGAATATAGGGCTTGAGCGGGTAGTCGCCGAGCTGCTTGAGCCCTGTGACCACCTGGGGGTTGTCGCTGCTGCGGGCGGCTTTTAGCGTATCGCGGTATAGCTCCTGCTGTTGGGTAAGGGCTGCGACCTGGGTCGATAAAGGGGTGAGAAGCAAAAGAGTAGAGATAACGGGTAGCAGCTTCTGGCGCTTCATCGGCGATTCATCCTCTGATAGCTCGATTTGGGGTTACGCTTTTTAATTGGTAGCAGTCTACCGTGACTGGAGCAGAATGTGCGATCGTTGAGGGTTTTTCATTTCTACCCCCTGTTTCAGGTAGACTAGCGCGCTTGAAACTGAAAAGAGTGCATGACGTTTTATGCCGCTGATTAAATTTGATGAATTGTGTGTGAGTTTCGGGACACGCACGCTGCTTGATCATGTAAACCTGCAGATCGAGCCGGGCGAGCGTGTGGCTTTGGTGGGCCTGAACGGGGCGGGTAAATCGACCCTGCTGAAAGTGGTCTCCGGTTACCAGCATCCCGATGCCGGCCAGTACTGGCAGGATCCTGCGATCCGCATCGCCGAGCTGCCGCAGATGCTGCCGGCGGCCGATGAGCGCCGCGTCGAAGATGTGGTGATGTCGGGCCTTGCGGAAGTCGTACGTCTGCGTAACGAGTACGAAGCGCTGGCGAACAGCCATGATCAGGCGTCCCTGGCGCAGCTCGAAACGCTTCAGCATGAGCTGGAAGCCCGCGATGGCTGGCACCTGGAACAGCGTGTGGAGACGATCCTAAACCGTCTTTCTCTGCCGGGTGATAAGACCATGGCAGAGCTTTCCGGTGGCTGGCGTCGCCGAGCGGCACTCGGTGCTGCGCTGGTGCAGGCGCCGGATCTGCTGCTGCTCGATGAGCCCACCAACCATCTGGATATAGAAACCATCGAGTGGCTGGAGGAACAGATTCTGGCCTTCCGTGGTGGTGTCCTGTTTATTTCCCATGACCGTGCCCTGGTGGATCGCCTGGCGACGCGGATTATCGAGCTTGATCGTGGCCATCTGAGCTCCTTCCCGGGTAATTACAGCAAGTATCTTGAGCAGAAAGAGGCGCAGCTTCAGGAAGAGGAGCGCCGCAATGCGGAGTTCGACAAGAAGCTGGCTCAGGAAGAGAAATGGATTCGCCAGGGTATCAAGGCGAGACGAACCCGTAACGAAGGGCGTGTCCGGGCGTTGAAAAAACTGCGTGAGGAGCGTGGTGAGCGCCGTGAGCGTCAGGGCGCTGCCCAGTTCAACCTTGAGGATGCGTCCAAGTCTGGCAAGCTGGTGGTAGAGCTTGAGCACGTCTCCCACGCCTATGAAGGGCAGACAATCATCCAGGATCTGACCCTGGCGATTCAGCGCGGCGACCGCGTCGGTCTGATTGGTCCCAACGGCGCCGGCAAGAGTACACTGCTGAAAATCCTGCTTGGCGAGCTACAACCGGATCAGGGCAAGGTGCGCCTCGGTACCAAGCTGGAGGTGGCCTACTTCGATCAGCTTCGTGGCCAGCTGGATCCGGAAAAAACCATCATCGATAACGTCTCCGGCGGCCGTGAAAGTATCACTATCAATGGCCGCGACCGCCATATTATCAGCTACCTGCAGGACTTCCTGTTCAGCCCCGAGCGTGCCCGCACGCCGGTGAAGGCGCTCTCCGGTGGTGAATGCAACCGTGTCATGCTGGCGCGGCTGTTCAGTCAGCCCGCCAATATGCTGGTGCTTGATGAGCCTACCAACGATCTGGATATGGAAACCCTGGAGCTGCTGGAGGAGATTCTGCTCAGTTACGAGGGCACTCTGCTGTTGGTCAGTCACGACCGTCGTTTCCTCGATAATGTGGTCACCAGCACCCTGGCATTTGAGGGTGAGGGGCGCGTGTCCGAATATGTGGGTGGATACCAGGACTGGTTACGCCAGCGTAGAGTGGCGGCGACGGCTTCGGTCAAACCTGCCGGCAGTGAAGCCTCGGAAGCCGCCAGGCAGGCTAAGGCAGACAAGCCAAAGGCGGGACGCAAACTGAGCTACAAGCTCCAGCGCGAGCTGGATGCCTTGCCGGCGCAGATGGAGGAGGCTGAAGCGCTGCTTGAGGCGCTGCAGGCGGAAACCAGTGCCGCTGACTTCTATAGCCAGGATCATGCCCATGTGACTGAGCGGCTTGAGGCACTAAGCGCCCAGGAACTGAAGCTGGAGGCGCTGATGGAGCGCTGGGTGGAGCTGGAGGAGATGCAGGCCGGGTCTTGACCCGGCCTGGTCGGGCAGGTCTGTCAGTCTTTCTTGACGCGCACGGCCAGCACGTCGCAGGGCGCGCCGTGCAGCACGCCGTTGGCGGTCGAACCAAGCAGCAGCGCGAGGCCGTGGCGGCCGTGGCTGCCGACGATAATCAGGTCGGTATCTTCGTTGCTGGCAACCTGGTGGATCTCAGTTTCGGTATTGCCTGTAACGACAAACTTTTTGTCTACCGGGTAGCTCAGCTGTTCGGCATAGGCGTTGAGTTTGCTGCGGGCATGTTCGTCCAGCTGCTCCTGAATGGTGGAGAGATCCATGGGCACATCACCGCCATAAGCAAAGCTAAGGGGCTCGACCACGTGGATCAGACTCAGCTGGGCCTGGTTCATGCGGGCAAGCTCAACCGCGCGATCCGAAAGTTGAGGGCACTCCTCGGACAGGTCGATGGCAAGCAGAATTCGAGAATAACGGGCCATAGTCTGGGCTCCTTGTCGACTGGACCACGGCCGTGGGGTACGACCGGGTTTTTTTAGTATCTCTTTAAGGATAATAACATCATGAAATGGTTAATCATCATCCTGGTGGTGTCATCTCTCGTGGGATCGGTGATGTGGGTCATGCCGAGTCCAAGAGAGAGGTTTCAGGCTAACCTGCGCTTGAAGGCCCGGGGGCTGGGGTTTCAGGTGCAGATCGCGCAGCTAAAAATGCCGCGCCAGAAAGGGGAGGCGGAAGCTGAGACACTCAGTGTTCCCGTTTACCGTCAGGTGCGCACCAATCTCAGCAGTCAGCAGAAAGATAGCTGGGTGAGCTGGCAGGTCTGCCGCGCAGAAACCCTGGATCAAGAGGGGTTGCCGCAAGGCTGGAGTTGGATCAGTGGCGAGGGCCGGTTGGACGGTGCGCGGTTGGCGGCACTGTGTGAGACGCTTGCTGATTTGCCAGCCGATGCGATAGCGCTGGAATCGACCCCGATCCATCTGAATGTATTCTGGCGAGAAGGTGATGAAGCCGCGCTGGATCGGATCAAAGCTGCCATCGATCCGTTGATCGAAGCCCGAATCTAAATGAGATCTGCATGGGAAACCGGATATATGAGGTCTGAAATGAGCAGTGCCCCGCAGCTTGCGCTCGGAATTTACCGTCATTACAAGGGAAAAGACTACGAGGTTATCGGGCTGGCACGCCACTCGGAAACCGAAGAGTGGCTGGTGGTTTATCGCCCGTTGTATGGCGATTTCGGTCTCTGGGTGAGGCCCTACGATATGTTTACCGAAAAGGTAGTGGTGGACAGTGGAGAGCAGGTCGCGCGTTTCGAGCCGGTCTGAAGCGGCAGCTGTGACTGGTCTACTGGTTTAAATAATCGTCCAGCGAATCGGCCAGAGCGCCAGCACCGTAATCGCGCTTGGGTTGCAGTTTGTCGATCTCCTGCTGCAGGCGCTGTTGCAGTGCCTGTTTTTGTTGCTGTGGCACCGTGGCGCGCACCAGAACCGCCTTGGCGTGTTTGTAGTGCGCCAGGGCGCCGTGGCGTTCGCCGTTCTTTTGCATCCGTTCCGCCTGGTTGATGTGCGCTTCGGTGACCATGGATACGTTGAGCCAGTACAGCTCCTGCTGATAGGCCTGGGCAAGTTGTGGCGTGATGCGTCCCTTCTTGCCCATCTCCAGCAGAAGTTTTTCAGCAAAGTTCAGATAGATTTGTGCACGACGCACCGCACGGTCGCTTTCCAGTCCGCCAGGGCGCTTCTGAATACGGTCGGTGGATTCCTTGCTGCGGACGATCTCCTGCATTAGATCCGAGTCTGGAGCCAGGGCATTGATCTCTTCGATAAGCGACATAGCGTGCTGGTTGAGCTTGTCGATGATGTCCGGGCGGGAGCCTACTTCCTTGAGGACGGCGAGTGCGTTAAGCGTATGTTCGGATTGCTGTTTAAGCCACTTCAGGCGGTTGGCGCGAAACTTATTCTGGGCCTCCCGAGTGGTGATGACATAGTTCGCCGCCAGGGCGGCAAGACCGACCAGTGCAATAAGCACGACATAGAGTAGATTGTCTGACAGCATTAAGTTTGGCACTCTGAAAAAAGAGACAGTTAGCGCCATGAAGTATAAAGTGCCCGCGCTGACTTTGCGATCTACCGGCCTTCATCTCCGTATTCCTCTATTGTTGGCCGATTTAACGCCTTTGCTTGACCCCTGTACAGGCAACACTTATATATGCACGCAGCTTCCGGGGTCGGATTTAGTTTGTTTAAGGATTTTTCTTGATGGGTAAAACGCTCGTTATTGTGGAGTCGCCGGCTAAGGCGAAAACGATCAACAAGTACCTCGGCAGCCAGTACGTGGTGAAGTCGAGCGTTGGTCATATTCGCGATCTGCCGACCAGTGGCAGTGCGACCAAGAGCGATCCCAAAGAGCGCGCCAAGCAGGCAGCGTTAACACGTAAGATGTCGCCGGAAGACAAGGCGGAATATAAAAAGCGCAAGGCAAAAGAGCAGCTTGTTGCGCGGATGGGTGTGGATCCCGAAAAAGATTGGGACGCTCACTACGAAATACTGCCTGGCAAGGAGAAAGTGGTTGATGAGCTGAAAAAGCTCGCCCGCTCCGCCGACGAAATCTATCTCGCAACGGATTTGGACCGCGAAGGGGAGGCGATCGCCTGGCACCTGCGGGAAGCCATCGGTGGCGATGATTCGCGTTTCCGTCGAGTCGTTTTCAACGAGATTACCAAGAAAGCGATCAAGGAAGCTTTCGAGGAACCGGGTCAGCTGGACCTGAATCGCGTCAACGCCCAGCAGGCGCGGCGTTTTCTTGATCGCGTGGTCGGCTACATGGTTTCCCCGCTGTTGTGGGAAAAGGTCGCCCGCGGCCTTTCCGCCGGCCGTGTTCAGTCGGTTGCGGTAAAGCTGGTTGTCGAGCGGGAACGTGAGATCCGCGCGTTCGTGCCCGATGAGTACTGGGAAGTGCATGCCGATGCGTTAACCCCCAAAGAAGAGGCGTTGCGCCTTCAGGTGGTCAAACAGTCCGGCGCCAACTTCCGCCCGACCAATGAAGAACAGACAGAAGCGGCGCTCAAGCTGCTGCGCGGTGAAACTTTCGAGGTGGTCAACCGGGAAGACCGGCCTACCAGCAGCAAGCCGTCGGCGCCGTTTATTACCTCGACCCTGCAGCAGGCTGCCAGCACCCGGCTTGGTTTTGGCGTCAAGAAGACGATGACGCTGGCGCAACGCCTGTATGAAGCGGGCTATATCACCTACATGCGTACCGACTCTACCAACCTCAGTGCTGAGGCGGTGGAGTCTTGTCGCGCGCATATCCAGAGTACGTTCGGCGATGAATACCTGCCCGCCGATCCTGTTCGTTACAGTTCCAAAGAGGGAGCCCAGGAAGCGCACGAGGCGATTCGCCCGTCCGACGTCAACATGGCACCCGATTCGCTGGTCGGTATGGATGCGGATGCTGTGCGTCTTTACGACCTGATCCGCCGCCAGTTCCTGGCTTGTCAGATGACGCCGGCGCGTTATCTCAGCACGCGCTTGCAGGTGAAAGCCGGCGAATTCGAACTGACCACCAAGGGCCGTATTCTCAAGTTTGACGGTTACACTCGGGTGATGGGCAGCAAGGGTAAGGGTGATGAAGACCTGATTCTGCCGGATGTGAAGCCGGGCGAATCGCTGGTACTGCAGGCGTTGGATCCGAAGCAGCACTTTACCAAACCTGCACCGCGGTACACCGAAGCAAGCCTGGTTAAAGAGCTGGAAAAACGGGGTATTGGCCGCCCGTCGACCTATGCGTCGATCATCTCGACGATTCAGGACCGTGGTTATGTAGAGGTTCAGGCACGCCGTTTCTATGCCAGAAAGATGGGCGATATCGTTACCGAGCGGCTTGGTGAAAACTTCTCTGATCTGATGGACTACGGCTTTACCGCCCGTATGGAAGAGTACCTCGACGAGGTGGCTCAGGGCGATATGGACTGGAAACAGTTGCTCAACCGTTTCTATACCGACTTCGAGAAGAAGCTGGAGCAGGCGCAGGATCCTGAAGAGGGGATGCGACCGAATACGCCGACGCCCACCGATATCGATTGCCCGGAATGTGGACGCAAGATGATGATTCGTACCGGCAGTACCGGTGTGTTTCTTGGCTGCTCGGGTTATAACCTGCCGCCGAAAGAGCGTTGCAAGGCGACCATCAACCTGATTCCGGGGGATGAGGTAGTCAGCGTGGATGGGGATGACGAAGAGGAGTCCCGCATTCTGCGCAACAAACATCGCTGCGATCTCTGTGGTGCGGCGATGGAGGCCTATCTGGTCGACACTGAGCGCAAGCTGCATGTCTGTGGTAACAACCCGGACTGCCCGGGGTACGAGGTCGAAAAGGGCAGCTTCAAGATCAAGGGTTATGATGGCCCGGTGATCGAGTGTGACAAGTGTGGTTCCGAGATGCAGCTTAAGACTGGCCGTTTCGGCAAGTTCTTTGGTTGTACGAACGGTGATTGCAAAAATACGCGCAAGTTGCTGAAAAACGGTGAAGTGGCGCCGCCGAAGATCGATCCCGTGCCGATGCCGGAACTGCAGTGCCAAAAAGTCGATGACACCTATGTGCTGCGTGATGGTGCCAGTGGACTGTTTTTGGCGGCCAGTCAGTTCCCGAAAAACCGGGAAACCCGTGCCCCGCTGGTCAGTGAGCTGATCCCGCACCGCGCGGATATTGATCCCAAGTATCACTACCTGCTTGATGCGCCTGAAAAGGATGAAGAGGGCAATCCGGCAGTGGTTCGGTACAGCCGCAAGACGAAAGAGCAATATGTGATGTCCGAGAAGGATGGTAAAGCTACAGGCTGGCGCGCGTATTACGTGGACGGCCAGTGGCGCACAGAACATGCGCGCAAGAAAAAGTAGCTGCTCAGCGGAGGCCTGATGAGCGACATCTATCTATCGCGGACCAACCAGAAGCTCAGCTTCGTTCGGCTTCACCTGGAGGCGCTCGATGCGTCCCAGGTGAGCAACAGCTGGAACAGGCATGGTTTGGTTGAATCCTATAACGAGTCGGTGCTGTTCCATCTTGCCGGCGCGGTGCACTCTTTCCTGCGTGAGATCGCTGAACGTTATCGAATCGATCCGTCGATGATCGGTAGCGTCAGTGATCTCCAGCGACAGCTGGAACAGACCGGTCAGGAGGCTCCTGAGGCCAATGAGCTGGTGCAGCTGGTGGATTCAAGGGAGAGTTGGCTGAGCAGGCTCTATCGTGCCTACGATGCCTGCTGGTCGGCTACGGATGGGCACCCGCAGCGTTCTGATCAATCACAAAGTCTGTCGGAAATTCACGTGGTGCAGGTCAATCCAGATCACTCTGAAGATCCGGAGCTTTTGGCGGAATACCGCAGCTGGTTTACAGCGTTGGATCAGTTGGTGGAGCGTCTGCGCGGCTCCATGCTGGAGTGGTAGAGAATTTTCTGCGGCTGTAGCGGTATTCACCGGCGGGCTTAGTGCCCGCCGCGCACCACGATCCCCTGAGTATCGCTGGCCGACGCAGAGAGCTGCAGCTGGCTCATTCCTGTCTCATCTAGATCTGAGTGCCAGGATACGACCGCGTGGCAGGTACGGGCTTCCAGGGCTCTTCTGGCCAGGTCCAGCGTGGAGTGTTTTTCGCTGGGTTTGAGAAACCAGAGGTGCTCCATGTCGACACCGGCTTCGGCCAGAGATTCGCGCGAGATCTCCGCGGGTGCGCCAACGATGGCCAGCCAGCGGTTTTGACGACTCAGTTGGGCCAGCATAGGCAGCAACAGGCCAGCAAGTGATACCTCTTTGCTGTGCTGGATGATCTCGGTAACCCGTCCGGTTAATGCATTGCTCGGCTGGGCGTTATGAGCCTGAGCCGGATTGGCGCTGTAATCTATCGCTGATGCGTACATGCTGGCACCTCTGTCTGTCTTTAAAGGTCGGCTCTTTGCCGGATCACGCCGACACCCAGCCCCTCGATCTGAAGTTCCTGTTCAGCCAGGTCTACCTCGATGGGCGCGAACTCTTCATTTTCCGCAATCAGGTAAACCATCTGTCCTTCACGATGAAAGCGTTTGACGGTGACCTCATCGCCAATGCGTGCCACCACTATCTGGCCCTCACGGGCTTCCGGTGTCTGATGTACCGCGAGCAGGTCGCCATCCAGGATGCCGATGTTTTTCATGCTCATGCCGCGTACCCGCAGCAGGTAGTCGGCGTTGGGGCGGAAAAACTCGGCGCCGATGGCGCAATAGTTGTCGATGTGTTCCTGGGCCAGGATCGGCTCACCTGCAGCAACCTGGCCGACAATGGGCAAGCCATCGTTGGCGGCTTCCTGCGGGGCTTCCGGTAGGCGGATGCCGCGGGAGGTGCCCGGTGTGATTTCGATGGCGCCTTTGCGGGCCAGTGCCTTGAGGTGCTCTTCAGCGGCATTGGCAGAACGGAAACCCAGGTCGCGGGCGATGTCGGCACGCGTCGGCGGGTAGCCGGTCTCATCGATGTGGCGGCGGATGCAGTCGAGTACTTCGCTTTGGCGTTTTGTTAGTTTCATCGTCATATGTCTATTTATACAGTACATGTAGTTTTATACAGTATTTTTTCTGCGTCAAGCAATCGTCTGTTTTAATATGCGCGCTCTTGCTATGATGCCCGCCGTTTCGATCCGGGAGGTTCCAGGTTTGCTGGACAAAGCGCTTAAAGAGAGTATTCAGTCTGCTTACAGCCGTTTTCTGGGCAGTAAGGGGTTGAGAGCGCGTGGCGCCCAGAAACAGATGATCGCGGTGATTGCTCGTGGTCTTGCGGCTATAGGTACCGGTGAAAAAGGTGAGCGCCTCGGTGAGAAGCATGTCACTGTCGTAGAAGCGGGTACCGGTACAGGTAAAACCATCGCCTATCTGCTCTCTGTTCTGCCGGTGGCTGCGGCACGGAAGAAGAAGGTTGTCCTCTCGACCGCGACGGTCTCGCTGCAGGAACAGCTGGTTAACAAGGATCTGCCTGAAATTGTCGAGCATGCCGGTATCTCTATCGACTACCAGCTGGCGAAGGGGCGTGGGCGATATCTCTGTATCAATAAGATAGAGCAGCACCTGGAACGCCAGGGCGATCTCGGCCAGATGGCGCTTTATGAAGATGAAGAAGCTGAGGTGCTCGACCCGGCAACCCGCGCACTGTATCGGGATCTGGTCGACAAGCTGGCCTCCGGTCGTTGGGATGGCGATCGAGACAATCTGCCGGATACCCTGGACGATCAGATCTGGCGGCCGCTGACGAGCGATCATATGCAGTGCAGTAACCGGCGCTGCGTCAACTTTTCCGCCTGCCCCTTTTATCGCTCCCGCGAACAGCTGGATAGTGTTCAGCTGGTTGTAGCCAACCACGACCTGGTGCTGGCTGATCTGGCGCTTGGCGGTGGTGCAATACTGCCGGATCCGGCTGATACCATCTATATCTTCGATGAGGGTCATCATCTGGCTGATAAAGCCAGTGGCCATTTCGCGTTTTCGGCGCGACTCGGGGCCAGCCAGAAGCTGCTGCAGGGGATTCCCCGCAAGCTTGGTGCGCTGGTCGAGGAGGCGGAAGGTGCGATCGCTTTGCGGGATCCGGCTGAGCGGCTGCAGCGGCCGGTTAGTGATGCGTTGTTAACGCTGGAACAGATAGATCCCATCCTGCATGCACTCTTTGACAGTGAAGAGTCGACCTCTCGTGTGCGCTTCCCTCAGGGGCGTGTATCCGAAGCGCTGAGTTTGGCCTGTCGCGACCTGACAAGCTCATCAGAGCGAGTTTCTCAGCACCTTGAACAGGTTGTTTCAGTGTTGCGAGAGGCGATGGAAGGTGAAATCGCCGAGGTGGACCGAAGCCTTGCTGAACGCTGGTATCCGCAGCTTGGCAGGCTCTGGGGGCGTGTGCAGCAGCTTAGCTGGCTGGCTCGCAGTTTTGCGACCAAAGACCTGGAAGGGCGCTCACCGACGGCGCGCTGGGTTTCACGGATCGACAATAATGGCCTGACCGATCTGGAAATGCGCAGTGCGCCGGTGTCGTCCGCCGATACGTTGAAGGAGCATCTATGGGATGTCTGCTTTGGGGCGGTGGTGACCTCTGCCACCTTGACGGCTCTGGGCCGTTTTGATCGGCTGCTGGAGCAGCTGGGCCTGCCGGCCGACACGCTCTGTGAGAAGCTGCAAAGCCCCTTTGATCACTACAATAAAGGGGTATTGGAAGTGCCGGCGATGCGTACCGATCCCGGCGACCCTCAGTCGCACACCGAAGAGGTGGCAGAGATCCTCACGGCGCGTTTAGCCAAGGCTGGCGCAGCCCTCGTTCTGTTCAGCAGCTGGCGCCAAATGCGGACAGCCCTTGAACGCCAGCCTGAATCCATTAAGAATAGGGTCCTCGCTCAGGGTGATCTGAGTCGCCAGGAGATTTTGAAGTGTCATCGTCAGCGCGTTGACAGCGGAGAGCCTAGCGTTATTTTCGGTCTGGCCTCCTTTGCGGAGGGGGTGGATCTGCCCGGCGGATACCTGACCGAAGTTATTATCACCAAATTGCCGTTTGGCGTTCCGGATGATCCGGTGGATGCCACACTCGCGGAGTGGATAGAACAGCAGGGCGGGAATGCATTTTCCGATTGGTCGGTTCCTACCGCCTCCATGCGGCTCACCCAGGCGGTGGGCCGTCTGTTGCGAACAGAGGAGGATAGTGGGCGCGTGGTGCTGCTGGATCGCCGAGTGGTGACCCGGCGCTACGGCCGACTGCTTCTGGACGCTTTGCCGCCGTTTCGCCGCGAAATAGCATATTGATTCGACAAATTACATAGGTAGTCCTTTGAGTACAGACGAGAAAAATCAGCCGAATCCGGAAAACAACAGCGCAGACAAGAGCGGCGAAAATAACGGCGACAAAAACCGTAAACCGCGTCGTCGTCGCCGTTCACGCAAGCCTGCAGCGGCGAAGAAAAAGCCGGTACAGCAGGGCTGGACTCCGGCCTGCTTCAAGGTTGAGCCTGCGGAAGGTAAAAAACGCTTCCATGATTTCAGTCTGCCTGATGTGCTGATGCATGCCATCGCTGACCAGGGCTATCAGTACTGCACGCCGATTCAGGCGGAGACAATTGAGCCCGCCCTTGAGGGTAAGGATATTATCGGCAAGGCGCAGACCGGTACCGGTAAAACGGCCGCTTTCCTGATCGGTATTATCACCGACCTGCTGGACTTTCAGATCGAGGGCGAACGTAAACTGGCCGAGCCTCGAGCGCTGATCATCGCACCGACTCGTGAGCTGGCTCTGCAGATCGCGTCGGATGCGGAAGGGCTCTGCCGATACGCAGGCCTGAGTGTCGTCTCTCTCGTCGGCGGCATGGATTACGATAAGCAGCGCAAGCAGTTGTCCGAAGCGCCTGTCGATATTCTTGTTGCCACCCCGGGTCGTTTGATCGACTTTGTACGCGGCAAGGAGATCGATCTCTACAACATCGAAGTACTTGTGCTTGATGAGGCGGACCGCATGCTCAGCATGGGGTTCATCCCGGATGTGCGCACTATTATCCGCCAGACGCCACGCAAGGGCGCGGAGCGCCAGACACTGCTCTACAGCGCCACATTCACTGAAGATGTGATGCGCCTGGCACGTCAGTGGACCATGGATGCGGTGCATATCGAGATCGAGTCGGAGCATAAAACCACGGACAACGTGTCCCAGACGGTGTTCCTGGTTTCCAGTCATGAGAAATACCAGCTTCTGATCAACTATCTGCAGGTTAACGGTATCGAGCGGGCGATTGTTTTCTGTAACCGTCGCCATGAAACGCGCTCACTGGCCGAGAAATTGCGCAAAGATGGTCTGCGTGCCGCGCTGATGTCCGGCGAGATTCCGCAGAACAAGCGCCTCAAGACGCTGGAGGATTTCCGTAGTGGCAAAATCCAGGTCCTCGTGGCTACGGATGTGGCCGGTCGCGGCATCCATATAGACGGCGTAACTCACGTGATCAACTACCAGTTGCCGGATGATGCGGACGATTACGTCCACCGCATCGGTCGTACCGGACGTGCTGGTGCGAGCGGTACCTCCATCTGCTTCGCCTGCGAGGATGATTCCTTCATGATTCCCCAGGTTGAGGAAGAAACCGGCGTTAAGCTTGAGTGCGTGCACCCTGATCCCGAGTTGCTGAAACCGCTCGAGAAGAAGGAGCCGGTTGTAACTCAGGACAAGAGTGATAGCCAAGAGGCGCATGACGAAAAACCGGTCGAAGCGGCGGTTGAGCCTGAGAGCGAAGTCGAAAGCTCCACTGAGGCTGGCGAAAACAGCGCGTCTGAAGTGGTTGCTGATTCCGAGCCTGCAGCGCCGCAGGCTGAGGAAAAGGTCTCCCAGGATCAGGGCGATAGCAGCACATCGGCGTCTGTCCTTAACGAGGTCAACGAGCAGTCTGAGGTAAAACCTGAGGCGTTGGATTCTAACGAGGTGGAGCATTCTGCAGTCGATACAGAGGAAGCTTCTTCTGCAGTGGAAGCCTCTGCTGAGCCTGAATCGGTATCTGAAAATGGGTCTGAGGCGAAGACTGAATCCGACGATGACAGCGCTGAGGGCGAGGCACCGGAGCAGGTCGATCAGGCTCGGGATGCTGATCTGGAGCGGGAAAAACAGAGTTAATCGGAGGCTAGTCAGTGGATCGACACCGTACGGCGCGAATCAGTAATCTGCTGGCGATAATCGCCAGCGCCTTTTTTGCTGCGGTAGGTATTGCTGGTTATCAGCGCACCGACGATATTCGTCAGCTCCTGTTGTTCGCGGTATTGGCGGCTGTCGCGTTTGGTGTTGTGAAGCTGGCCTTCTACGGCATCAATCGTCTATTGGACAAGATCGAGTAGAGAAGGAGACAGGCATGACCGAGACAGCGCCGGTTGCAGTACTGGGTGGCGGTAGCTTCGGTACCGTCATTGCCAACATGGTTGCGGAAAAGGGCGTGGAAACGCGCCTCTGGATGCGTAACGTGGAGGCGGCCGAGAAGATCAATGCCGTGCGGGAAAACACCCGTTACGTCCCGGGGTATGAGCTGTCTGAGAACCTCCGCGCGACCAGTGATCTTGAAGCGGCTCTCAACGGTGTCGATATCATCTTTGTATCTGTACCTTCCAGTGCTGTCAGGGAGTTGATGCAGCGGGTGAAACCGTTGATCAAGCCGCATCAGATGCTGATCAGTACCACCAAGGGGATTGAGGCGGGTAGTTTCAGTCTCATGAGTGAGATTCTGGCCGCAGAGGTACCTCAGGCCAGGGTCGGTGTTTTGAGTGGTCCGAACCTGGCGAAGGAGGTTGCGCGCCGGGAGCTGACCGGCACGGTTATCGCCTCCGCAGATGAAGAGCTGCGCGACCGTATTCAGGCGCTTCTGCACAGTCCTTATTTCCGTGTTTACGCAAGTAGCGATACTTACGGTGTTGAGCTGGGCGGAACGCTGAAAAATATCTACGCTATCGCCGCGGGCCTGAGTGCAGCCTTTGGTATGGGGGAAAATACCAAAAGCATGCTGATGACCCGCAGTCTTGCGGAAATGAGTCGTTTCGCGGTCAGCATGGGCGCTAATCCTCTCACGTTCCTGGGGCTTGCCGGGGTTGGTGATCTGATCGTTACCTGTATGTCACCGCTGAGTCGCAACTATCGCGTCGGTTATGCGCTGGGTGAGGGTAAGACTCTGGCTCAGGCGGTTGAGGCGCTTGGTGAGGTGGCTGAGGGGGTTAATACCCTGAAGCTGGTGCGCGAGAAGGCGGCCGAACAAGACGTCTACATGCCGCTGGTTGATGGTCTCTACCAGGTGGTTTTCGAAAATGCGCCCATCAGCGAGGTGGCCCGCCGCATGATGATGAATGAACAGCCCAGTGATGTGGAGTTTGTCCTGCCGAGGGACTAAATCTCCCATTTGCCCGATTAGTAACCTGCAGGGTAGCTTATGCGTCTATTGCTGATGCGTCATGCTGAGGCTGTCCCTGGTCGGGATGATGACCCTTTGCGTCCGCTGACGGAGGCCGGTTGTAAGGCCTTGTCTCACCCGGGGCAGGCTGTTTTGGTGGCGTTGTCCGAGGTGAGTGAGCTCTTGGCCAGCCCCTGGCTCAGGGCTCAGCAAACCGCTGCATTAATGCGGTCAAGGACAGCGGCGCAAACGGTGCAGCATACTGATCTGCTGCTTCCTTCCGCCGACCCTGAGGCTGTTCTTGAGAGGCTTGAGTCAGTAGAGGTGGATGTGTTGCTGTTGGTTGCGCATCAGCCTCTTGTTGGAAAACTCGCCGCGCTGCTCTGTGACGGCTTTCATGCCCCTCCCTGGGCTTTTTCTCCTGCCGATATGGCGGTTATTGACCTTGACTGGCCGGCGGCTGGATTAGGTTATCTGCGCCGCTGGCACCACTTCCCAAATTGAATTTTCCCGCTTTTACCTGTTCGGCATAGTTCGCCAGGCGCTGGTCGTCCGGGTAGATGGCGTGTACTTCATCGAGTGTGGCTATAGCCTGGGACTTTTCCCCTTGGTGCAGGTAGGCCTTCGCCAGATCCTGATAGGTTTGCTTGTCCGGAATCTGGGCAAGGAAATTTTCCGCCCAGTCGATAAAGTCTTGTGTGTTTTTGTGGGTCCCGTTGTGAATATCGGTATAGAGAAGCGTGCGCAGCAGATAGAACTGGCCTATTTCCCGGAAGTAGAAATCGTCCAGTACCGGTTGCAGGTGTTTAAGCTCGGCGCCCTTGCTGCGCATGTATTGCACCAGAGCTGCGTTGGCGAGCAGGGAGTGGGTCAGAAAAACCGCCAGTAGCGAGGGTAGCAGCACTGAGGATGCACTGCAGACGCTACGTGCAGAGCTGCTCATATTTAGAGTCTTGGTTTTGCTGCCGGGATGGAATACCAGGAACAGAACGAACAGGAAGACAAACCAGTGCACATTGGAGATGTAGAAGGGTAGTTCGACCTGGGTATGCAGAGTTATAGGAATGAGCAGCCCGGCCATGGCGACGCCGCGTTGCCACCCCATCTGGACCAGCTGCCAGAGTACGGCAATGGCAGCGGCGGCTATTGAAAGAAGGGCAAGCACCCCGCCCTCTATCATCCAGAACAGCAGTTCGTTATGCGGGTGGCTGAAGCGTTTGTCGTCGAGTTTGTAATTGGGTGTTTCGGCATAGTACGCAGGGCGCTCATCCTGAAACTCCCTTTGGAAACTGCCGATCCCATGTCCTTTAAGTGGTGCTTCCAGAAAGTTGCGCCATGCGATGCGGTAGATATGAGGTCTGGCGTCGGAGCTGACACCTTCGCTGGCAGTCAAACGGTCCATCTTTGATAAAGCATGAAGCACGCCGCTGTTGATGCCGGTGCCGGCACCGGCGCCCGCGCCCGCGCCGATCGTTACGACAATCCCAAGGGTTATAAGTTTGCGGTTCGCCAGTTGGCGGTAGCGGGCTGCCAGGATAAATAACACCGCAACAAGCCCGCCGATCAGCCCCACGCGTGAACCGCTGAGCATGACGTTGCAGGCACAGAGAAATAGTGTCATTAACACCAGAGCCTTGAATGGCCAGTGCAGCTTGGAAAAAGCCGGTGTAGTGGCTTGGTAGAGAGCAAGTGCCAGGCCTGTGGCCATCATGGATGCATGCAGATTAGGTTGCTGGTAGATGCCTGCAGGTGCTGTCTTGCCGGAGACCCAGGGGATCCATTGCTGCAGCGGGTTGTCCGGCAACATCTGGATCAGTCCGACCATTCCCTGCAGCATGATACCGGACAGGAGCAGGTAGGTGGCGGCATCAATCTGGCGACGGTTGAGGCGGTGCTGGAAAAGGAAAAACCAGAACAGCATCCCGCCTGCAATGACGCCAAGCCGGATCAACCATTCAGACGGCCGATCTATACCGGTGAGAAAACCTCCCAGTATCAGACCCGCAGGGAATAGCATCAGTAACCAGGTGTGCCGTGGGATCACCACCTGGTTACTGTTCATCAGTGTCATAACCCCAGAGGCCAATACCAGCAAGCCTGCAGTCCAGATGCTGGCGTTATAAGGCAGGAACAGTCCCTCGCCGCCCATATTGGGTTGGTAATAAAAGGGGGCGACAAGCGCCAGTAAGGTGAAAGTGATAAAGAAAACACGCTGGTCGCGGTTGCCGGCGGTACGTTCCAGGGTTGGCATAAAGGCTCCTTGCAGGCTTCAGTGTGAGATCCTAGCGGATCGGTTATGCTTGGGGAAGCAGAACTAGGGGAAGTGATGAAACCAAAAGAGCTGAAAATTCAGGTAAATGGGCGCACCCTGGCGGGGCTTGAGTTTGGTTCGGCCCAGGCGCCGGTAACCATACTGGCATGCCATGGCTGGCTGGATAATGCGGCCAGTTTCGCTCTGCTGGCGCCGCGTCTGGGGGATGTTCGCTTAATTGCATTTGATCTACCCGGGCATGGTCGGTCCGAGTGGCGTGCGCCGGGCGACTGGTACGCAATCTGGGACTATGTGCTGGATCTTCACGCGGCACTGGATCTTCTGGAGCTCGACAGGGTGCATCTGCTGGGGCATTCGTTGGGGGCCGGTATTTTATCGATGCTCGCGGCGGTGCTGCCGGAGCGGGTAGGAAGTCTGGTCATGCTGGAAGGGTTAGGGCCGCTGACCCAGAGTCCTGCAGAGGCGCGTTTGCAGATGGTCAAGGCGCTGGAGTGGCGATTGGCGCCGCCTAAGGCTCCGTCGCTCTATCAGGATTTGGATCGTATGGTTCGAGCAAGAACTTTCGGCAGGTTTCCCGTTAGCGAGGCTGCTGCTCGGTTGCTGGTGAGTCGGGGGGTAGTCAGAGAGGAAGGGGGCTATTGCTGGTCCCACGATCCACGCTTGCTGGCTCCTTCCGTGGCGAGGCTGACAGAAGCGGAAGTCAAAAGCTTTTTTGAGCAGATTGCTCAGCCTGTGCTGGTGTGTCTTGCGGATGGTGGAATCGCAACGCCGGAATCCATGCGGCGCCTGGATTGGCTGAAAGATGTGCGTCTCGTCGAGATAAAAGGTGGTCACCATCCGCATCTTGAAGAGGATACGCTGGCTGCTGTGGTTGATACGATCGCGACGTTCTACCGTAGTATGGAAAAAACCGAATTCAGGGAAAAGGCGGAAATATGCGATTAGGTACCTTGGGTTATGGTCTTGCTGCGCTGTTGTCTTGCCTGAGCTTGCCGGCTGTTGCTGAATCGCCGGACTGGCTTGAGCCGGTGGCGAGAAGCAGTGTCGTGCAGGATCGCGCCATGCCTGCGCCCGATTATCGGGTGATGTTGGGCAGGGTGCTGAAGATCAATGGTCTGATCCGCACCGACCGGGAGCTTAAGTTGGCCGGTTCGCTGCAACGTACCACCTGGCAGCTTCCTTCGGGAGAGACGCCTGAAACAGGTTTCAGGAGCCTTCGGGATCAGCTGCAGCGTAACGGTGCGGATATCCTCTTCGAATGTGAGGGTCGCCAGTGCGGTGCCAGTAATATCTGGGCCAACGATCTTTTCGAAACGGCTCGTTTGTATGGCGTGGATGAAACCCAGCGTTATCTGGCTGCCCGGCGAGGCAGTGATTATCTGGTAGTTTATGCCGTGCGCCGCGGTAATGGCCGGGTATTTCTTAACCTTGACTGGGTCCAGGACGAGTCTGGAGATAGCAGTGGCTGGGTCACGACGCTGGAGCAGCAGGGCTATGCGGATCTGCCGGGTTGGCCGGATGCGCCTGATAGAGCCATTCAGAATCTGGTTTCGGTACTGACCGAAAGGCCGGGTCTTAATCTGGTGCTGGTACTGCATCAGGAGGGGCGCGATATCGAGTTGAGTCTGCGTCAATCTCGCGAGCTGGCCAGTCGGTTAAAGGATCAGGTGGTGGCTGAAGGCATCGATTCACGCCGGATTCAGGCCTATGGTGCCGGCGCGCTGGCACCAGAGGTCCTCGGCGGTCGCAAGCAGTTAGCGGTGGTGATACAGGTGCCGGCGCTGTAAGGGGATGAGGATGTAGCTATGGCAACCGTTTCTCTGGTGTTGGGCGCAGGTGGCGCCAGGGGATATGCTCATATCGGAGTGATCGCCGAGCTGGAGGCGCGCGGTTACAGTATTGTTGGTCTGTCTGGCTGCTCTATGGGGGCTGTTGTTGGCGGGCTCTATGCGGCGGGAGGTCTTGAGGACTATCGTCGCTGGGCGGAAACGTTGCGCTGGATTGATGTGGTACGTCTGCTCGATCTGAGCTTTAGGGATGTGAGCGTGCGAGGCGACAAGGTGTTTGGTCGCATTCGTGAGATGATTGGTGATCCTGATATCGAGTCTCTTCCTATAGGTTATACCGCGATTGCCACGGATCTTCATTCCAGTAAGGAGATCTGGTTTCGGCATGGTAGTTTGCTTGCTGCCATGCGCGCCTCGGTAGCTATTCCCGGTATCGTGACCCCGATTGTTCAGGGTGGTCGCCTGTTGGTGGATGGTGGCGTGCTCAACCCCTTGCCTATCGTTGCAGCAGTTGCGCAACAGGCGGATCTGATTATTGCGGTAGATGTAAACGCCAGGCAACTATCCCTGGCCGGTCAGTTACCGACTGAACAGCTGGCCGGTCAGTTACCGACTGAACAGCTGGAGGATCAGAAGTTGAATCAGATGCGGGCGGGGAACCTGGGTCGGGCCGGAATACTGCTAAGCACCATTGAGGTGATGCAGAGCGCGCTGACCAAGTACAAGATCGCTGGCTATAGCCCAGACCTGGTTATCCGTGTGCCCAAGGATATAGGTGGTTTTCATGAATTTCATCGGGCAAAAGCGTTGATCGACGCCGGCCGGGAGATGGCGCGGCGTCATCTGGATGCTTTCGAACAGGGCGATCTGGAGCCGGGTATCGAGTTCGACTCGGTCGATCAGTGATCACTTGGCTCTGATCAGTTAACTCTGATTAGTTAACAAGGGAAAGGAATTCATTCCGGGTGGCCGGATTGGAGCGGAAGGTCCCCAGCATCATTGAGGTCTTCATCTCGCCGTTCTGCTTTTCAACACCGCGCATCATCATGCACATATGCTTCGCTTCGATCACGACGCCAACGCCCTGGGCGCCGGTCACTTCCTGAATTGCCTCTGCGATCTGCTTGGTCATGTTTTCCTGGATCTGCAGGCGGCGGGCGAACATGTCGACGATACGCGCAATCTTGGATAGACCGACAACCTGACCGTTGGGAATATAGGCTACATGGGCCTTACCGATAAACGGCAGCAGGTGATGCTCGCACATGGAATAGAGTTCGATGTTCTTGACCAGCACCATCTCGCTGTTGTCGGACGGGAAAAGTGCGCCGTTAACGACTTCTTCGAGTGACTGCTGGTAGCCGCGGGTCAGAAACTGCATCGCCTTGGCGGCGCGTTTCGGCGTATCTTTAAGGCCTTCACGTTCCAGATCTTCACCGAGCCGCTCGATGATCTTGGCGTAGGCGTTTTCCATCTCTGAATCCATCGGTGAGGTATCTCTCTCGGTTGCGCTGTAAAAAAAGTGGGCTAAATTACGACATCGGGCCACGAAGGTAAAGATAACACAGTTTTGTACTAGGGCTTTTGCTTCAATAAGACATAGACGGCCCCGGTGCCGCCATCCTTTGGTTGCGCGGAGCAGAACGCAAGAACCGCAGGCAGTTGTCGCAGCCAGTCGTTGACGTGGGATTTAATCAGCGCCGGTTGTCCTGGCTGAGAATAGGCCTTGCCGTGTACGACCAGAACACAGCGTATCCCTGAGTTTTTGCTGTCGCGGATAAATCGTGACAGCTCCTCGCGCGCGGCTTCCAGCGTGTAACCGTGCAGGTCCAGGCCCGCGTGCCAGGGGATATGTCCCCGGCGCAGCTTTTTAATCTCGCGGATCTGTATCCCCGGGCCTACGAACAGCAGGTCCTGTTCCGTTTCGATGATCTCGACGGCAGTGGTCGACAGCCCGTCCACGAACACCTCCGGCTCCTGCTGTGCAGCCTGTCGACGGTAATCGGTTGCTTCATCGCTGGGCTTACGCAGACTCTGATTTTTTCGCAGTTGTGCTCGATCGCTTTGCAGCGGCGAAACATCGGCTACGGCCTGGAAAAACTCGGATGGGTTGCTTTGCGGCTTATCAGACATGGCGTTTAGGGCGTGATTTAATTAACATGTGCGGCCTGTTTAAGCCTCCCATTATCGGACCTGTAATGAATCTGGATCAAGCTTCTCTACTCGATGAGCTGGAAAGCATTCGCGATTATATCCGTTTCAGTCTCAGTGCTTTTCACGAGCATGGTGTTTTTTTCGGTCACGGTACCGACAATGCCTGGGACGAGGCGGTGCAATTGGTACTAAACGCGGTGCATCTACCCTGGGATACCCAGTCTGAAGTGCTGGACGCACGCCTCACGCGTAGCGAACGCCGGCGTGTGCTGGAGTATCTGCGTCAGCGTGTGCAGGAGCGCAAGCCGCTGCCCTATATCACCGGTGAGGCCTGGTTTATGGGGTTGCCGTTTTATGTGGATGAGCGGGTATTGATTCCGCGTTCGCCCATCGGTGAGCTGATCGAAAACAGCTTTGAGCCCTGGTTGCGTCCGGGCCCGGTGGATCGTGTGCTCGACCTGTGTACCGGGAGCGGATGCATCGGTATAGCAGCAGCCTTTGCGTTTCCTGAGGCGGAGGTCGATCTGGTTGACATCTCTGCCGATGCGCTGGAGGTGGCGGGAAAAAATATCGCCCGTCATCAGCTGCAGGACAGGGTCTATGCCGTTGAGAGCGACCTGTTTGACGGCATTGCCGCCGGTACGCGCTATGACCTGATCGTTAGCAACCCTCCCTATGTGGATGAAGCTGATCTCAATACCATGCCTTCCGAGTTTCACCATGAGCCTGAGCTGGCGTTGGGTTCAGGGCCAGACGGGCTTGATATTACCCGCCGTATCTTGCGGCAGGCGCCCGACTTTCTTACCGACGATGGTCTGCTGATCATCGAGGTAGGTAACTCAGAAGTTCACCTGATGGAGCAGTATCCCGACCTGCCGCTGATGTGGGTTGAGCTCGAGTCAGGCGGAAACGGTGTGTTTACGATAACGGCGCCTGAACTGCGCCAGTTCGCTGATAGTATTTGATCGGGCCTAAGTAATCGGCCCCAGGCAGGATAGGAAAATATGTCCGGAAACAGCATTGGTAAACTTTTTACCCTGACCACCTTTGGTGAAAGTCATGGCCCTGCACTGGGCTGTATTATTGATGGCTGTCCTCCAGGGGTTGAGCTGTCCGAAGCGGATCTGCAGGTCGAGCTGGACCGCCGTAAGCCCGGTACCTCGCGCCACACAACCCAGCGCCGTGAGGCGGATGAGGTGCGTATTCTTTCTGGCGTCTTCGAAGGTAAGACCACCGGTACCGCGATCGGTTTGCTGATTGAGAATACCGATCAGCGCTCCAAGGATTACGGCAACATCAAGGATACCTTCCGTCCGGCCCACGCCGATTACACCTACACCCAGAAATACGGGATCCGTGACTATCGTGGCGGTGGTCGCTCCTCTGCCCGCGAGACTGCCATGCGTGTAGCGGCTGGCGCGGTGGCGAAGAAAGTGCTGGCACAGTTTGGTGTGCAGGTGCGTGGCTATATGTCACAGCTGGGCCCGGTGAAAGTGGATATGAGCCGTTTCGACTGGGATGCGGTAAATACCAATCCGTTCTTCTCGCCCGATGCGGAGATTGTGCCTGAGCTGGAAGAGTACATGGATGCACTGCGCAAGGAGGGTAACTCCGTCGGTGCACGCATCAATGTGGTAGCTTCTGGTGTGCCTGTGGGGCTCGGAGAGCCGATTTTCGATCGTCTCGATGCTGAGCTTGCGCATGGTCTGATGAGCATCAATGCGGTCAAAGGGGTAGAGATCGGCGATGGCTTTGATGTTATTGAGCAGAAAGGTACCGAACACCGTGACGAGATGACGCCCGAGGGCTTCCTGTCCAACCACGCGGGCGGCATTCTGGGTGGTATCTCTACCGGTCAGGATATCGTTGCGGGTATCGCGCTTAAGCCGACCTCCAGCCTTCGCTTACCGGGTAAAAGCATCAACGCGCAGGGCGAGCCTATCGAAGTTGTCACAAAAGGACGGCACGATCCCTGTGTAGGCATCCGCGCCACGCCGATCGCCGAAGCGATGGTGGCGATTACGCTGCTTGATCATCTGCTGCGCGACCGGGCGCAGAACGCTGATGTAGCCCGCACAACGCCGCAGCTGAGCTGAGGCCGAGCCTGTCTCTGTTCGAAAAGAGCCAGGGATAGAGCTGCGCTTAAAACTGATAGGTCAGAGATTTGATTCTCTGCTTATCGGGAAAACCACTCGCGATGCGGGTGGTTCTGTTTTTTGGTCAACTGATTCGGAGGGAATACTATGCTGAAACCTGTCGATAACGCCCCGGGCGAAATCGTTGGAGCACCAGGCGAACCGACCGGATCTGCTGACGAGGTGCGCAAGGATTACTTTATTCAGCGTGACGGCTATCAGTTTGCTGGCACGCACCTGATCATCGATCTCTTCGGTGCCTCCAATCTTGATGATCTTGAGAGCATGGAGCGAGCACTGCGTGAAGCGGTAGAGGCCTCAGAGGCGACGCTGCTGCATATTCATCTGCATCACTTTACTCCGAATGGCGGTATTTCCGGTGTTGCCGTTCTGGCCGAATCCCATATCAGTGTTCATACCTGGCCCGAGCGCGATTTTGCCGCCTTCGATGTGTTTATGTGTGGCGTGGCTCGTCCCGAGCAGAGTATTGCAGTGCTGGAAACGGCCTTTGCGCCGCGAGAGCTTAAAGTGAAAGAGTTGCAGCGTGGCAGGGTTGATAGCGATGACTGATGTTGATCAGCCCGGCAGTGGCACACTCAGGTTTGAAGAGAATCTCCACGCCGGTTACGGCCAGGCTCTGAGTATCGATGAGATGTTGTTTGAGCATCGCACTGAGCACCAGGAGCTGATTATCTTTCGTAATCAGAGTTTCGGTCGGGTAATGGCGCTGGATGGCATCGTGCAGACTACCGAGGCAGACGAGTTTATCTACCATGAGATGCTCACCCATGTGCCGTTGCTTGCTCATGGCGATGCGCGCAGCGTTCTGATCATCGGCGGTGGCGATGGCGGTATGTTGCGAGAGGTGCTGAAGCACTCGTCCGTTGAGCATGTGACTCAAGTCGAGATCGATGCGTCAGTGATCGAGATGTGCAAAAAGTACCTGCCAAATCATTCCGATGGCGCATTCGATGATCCGCGCGTTGAGCTGGTTATCGATGATGGTGTGAATTATGTGAGTCAGGCGGCGCAGCAGTTTGATGTCATCATCTCTGACTGCACGGATCCTATAGGCCCAGGCGAAGTGCTCTTCTCCAGTGATTTTTATGACGGCTGCAAACGCTGCCTGAAGCCGGGTGGTGTCTTTGTAGCGCAAAACGGCGTGGCTTTCCTGCAGCTCGATGAGGTGATCACGACCGCCAGGAGGCTGGGGCCGCTGTTTGTCGATCAGTCCTTCTATTCTGCCGCCGTGCCCACTTATGCGGGCGGCATCATGACCTTTGCCTGGGCGAGCGATAATCCGGCGCTACGGATGTCAGATGGGGTGGAGCTGCGTCGTCGTTTCGAGGCCAGTGGTATTCATACCCGCTATTACAACCCGCAGCTGCATCTGGCGAGCTTTGCGCTGCCGCAGTATATCCTTGATGCTCTAGCTCGTTAGCGGGGCGGCTTTGATTCCGCGAATCCGCCTGTCCGGCTTCTATCTTTTCTATTTTGCTTTTCTAGGGGCGCTGGTGCCGTACTGGAGCCTCTATCTGGGTTCCTTCGGCTTTGGTGCCGAGACCGTTGGTGTGCTGATGGGAATGCTGCACGCGACGCGGATTCTGGCGCCTTCTCTATGGGGCTGGCTGGCGGATCGCAGCGGTCGACGCATGCTGATTGTGCGGCTGGGCGGTTGCTGCGCCTGGCTGGTGTTTGCGCTGATTTTCTGGGCTGAGACCCCGTTCTATATCGCTCTGGTTACTCTGGGTTTCAGTTTTTTCTGGAACGCGATACTGGCGCAGTTTGAAGTGGTTACCCTGCGTCACCTGGGCAAGGAGAAGCATCGCTACAGCCGTATCCGGGTCTGGGGATCAATCGGCTTTATCGGTGCAGTGATCGGCACCGGCTGGCTGCTGGACTGGCTTGATATCCGTAGTCTGCCGCTGGTGCTCTTCGGGCTGCTGGTGCTGATCTGGCTGAACACGCTGATCGTCGGCCAGCGTCCGGAGGAGGTGCGGCAAGAGTCTGCGGCCGTTTCTGTCGGCGCGGTGATGCGTCAGCCTCAGGTGATCGCGTTTTTTGCCATCTGTTTCCTGGTGCAGTTTGGTCATGGGCCCTATTACAGCTTTTTCAGTCCGATGCTCGAGTCGCTGGGGCATGATCGCGGTGTGATCGGAGTACTTTGGGCTCTGGGTGTGATCGCTGAAGTGGTGCTGTTTATCTGGATGCATCGGGTGCTGGAGCGCTGGTCCTATCGCGTCATTATGCTCGCCAGTCTCTGGCTCAGTGTGCTGCGCTGGACATTGACGGCACTGTTTCCGGATCAGATGGTGGTTCTTGTGTTCGCTCAGCTTCTGCATGCGGCGAGCTTTGGTAGTCTGCATATCGTTGGCATTGCTCTGGTTCAGCACTATTTCCCGCCGCTGACTCAGGGACGGGGGCAGGCATTTTTCTCCAGTCTCGGTTTTGGTGCTGGCGGTTTTCTGGGCTCAGTAGCGGCAGGTTATGTCTGGGCCTGGGGTGGTGGGATGCCTGCGTTCATGATGGCGGCCCTGGGATGTCTGGTTGCTATAGTGCTGGCAACACTCTGGATCTATCCGGAAAAAGTGCAGCAAAATCCCGCTTGACGTTGTTTTGCAATGCAGGTCATATACTATAGTTCAAGTAGTTAGATGATGGCTCAAGCAGTCAGGCGGTTAACTCGGAGTTTCGTATGAAATTCACAATTAATGTCGATATGACCCCGGAAGAGCTGCGCCGCGCTTTGGGGCTGCCGGATGTAAGCGGCCTGCAGGATGATATGGTCAATCGTGTGCGCGAGCAGATGGATGCTGGCGCCGAGGGATACGATCCTCTAAGTCTTCTCAAGCCTTACATGAACTCCAGTGTGGGTTCCATGGAGGCGCTGCAGAAAATGTTATTCACCATGATGAGTCAATACGGTCGTAAGGACGGCTCAAAAGACTGATTGAAGCTCGAGGAAAAAGAGAGGCAATGAAGGAGACGGACGTGCGTATTCTCAGGAAATACACCAATCGCCGGCTGTATGACACCTCCCGTAGTTGCTATGTGACGCTGGAAGACGTCAAGCAGCTTGTGCTCAACGGCGAGCAGTTCCAGGTTCAGGACTCCAAGACCGGTAACGATCTTACCCGCAATATCCTGCTTCAGATCATCTCCGAGCAGGAGGCTGAAGGTCACGGTACGCTTTTGACCAACCAGGTACTGCAACAGCTGATCCGTTTTTACGGAGACAGTATGCAGGGCATGATGAGTCAGTATCTTGAGCAGAGTATTGCCGCCTTTTTGGAGCATCAGGACCGCATTCGCGAGCAGATGCAGACCATGATGGGTGCGGCGAACCCGCTGACGATGATGAACCGTTTTGCAGACCAGAATATGGCGGTGTGGAATATGTTCTCCCAGCGTGGCGAAGAGGAAGCGGGAAGCTCGGCTGACGCCGCCAAGGCGGCGGGCGACACATCCGAGGAAAGCGGTAAGAAAAAAGACTGACGGCTCGCGGCGGCTGGGCCGGTGAAGGAGTAAGTCGGTTGGTTAGTTTTTAACCCAGTCGACAATGCCCGCCGGAACCTGCTTGAGCGCGCGGGAGCTGACAAATACGCCGATATGACCCGCGTTGACGATCAGTTCCCGGTATTCGTCCGTTGAGGTGGCGCTCTTGAGGGCTTTGGAAGACGAGGGCGGCACCAGGTGATCCTGTCGCCCGATGATGTTCAGTATCGGCTGGGTAATCTGCTTAAGATCCACCTTTCGTTCGCCAATTTTCACCTCTCCCTTAAGCAGTAGATTCTGCTGAAAAAACTGCTTTATAAAGCTTTTGAAAGCCTCGCCCGCCTGATCGGGACCATCATTGATCCATTTCTCCATACGCAGGAAGTTAAGCGCTTTTTCCTTGTCACTGAGCTGTGCGGGAAGGCCGAGGTTCTTCTGCACACCAAGGCGCATCGGCATTAGCGAGTTATAGGTGTCGTTGAGCAGTTCGCCGGGGATGTTCCCATAAGTTGCTACTGCCAGATCTGCATCCACCTCCATTGCCAGATGGCTCAGGGTGAAGTCTGCCGTGTGGAAATCCACCGGTGTGACCAGGGTGATCAGCTTTTCGATCCGTTCGGGGTGCAGTGCGGTGTAGCAGAGGCTGAACGTGCCACCCTGGCAGATACCCAGCAGATTGATCTTGTCGTGGTCGGAGTGTGTGCTGCTGGCTTTGACGCAACTGTCGAGGTAATCCTCGATATAGTCCTCAAGGTCAAGAAAACGGTCGGATGGATCGGGGTAGCCCCAATCGATCAGGTATACAGGTACGCCCTGTGCTGTCAGTGCGGCGATCAGCGAGCGGTCCGGCTGCAGATCGGCAATGTAGGGGCGGTTCACCAGTGCATAACAGATCAATACCGGGCTGCACCCTGGCGATCCACTGGCCTCGGCAGGGGCGTAATAATAGAGCCGAACCTTGTCGTTGCGGAAAATTTCCTGCCGCGGCGTGCCGCCAACATCCACCTCTTCGATCTGCTGCAGGACCTCGTAACTTTGTCCGAGGCGCTGATTGAACGTGCGCAGCTCTTCGCGAACCTTTTCTACCGATAGCGCCAGACCTTTCATGCAGGACCGCCTTTGCGGCCATCTTTCGCGTCGTGGTTGTCAGCTATTTCGCGTTTAAGTGCCGCAACTTCAGCGCGCAACTCGCTCAGCGCCGACAGCTCGCGTTTGAGTGATTTAATGGTGCGGCGCTGTTCATGCAGTTGCTGGTGAATCTGACTGAGTTGATCTTCGTTTGGGATGCCAAGCTGCTGCAGTTGGGCGTTGCGCAGCTGTTGAAGAAACAGGCGTAAGCGCATGACTGCATTGCTGATCCGGCCATGTGCCTCGCGATATTCCAGGCTGACGATCGTTTTGCCGTAGCACTGCTCGTAGGACTCAACCCATAGATCGTGCAGTTGACCCAGGCTATCGATGGCGGGATCGGCGATCTCGATCTGCTGCAGAAACTCGCGTGTCGCGGCGGAGTTTATTTCGCTGTAGTGCGCGCTGTATTGGCGCAGTGCCTGTTCGTAATCGATCAGTAGGTCGACACCGTTTTTCAGCTGTTGCTGCAGGCTGTGCTGAAGTCCCAGTTGATCTGGGGTGTTCAGCAGGCTTTTCATGCCGTGGATAAACGGGTTGTCCAGCAACAGGTCGTCCTGAAAGCTGTGGGTGCGGAACAGGGCGCCCAGTTGCTCGGGTAATTGCCAGCGGCTCAGAATCCACTCCTGAGTCAGGCGTCTCAGGTGGTCCTGAAAGTGGTTGATGACGGTGCTTAGCTCGGTCTGTCGGCCTTGCTGTTCCAGCAGTTCTATTATCTGTTCTGCGAAACGGGCGAACTCCACCGACTGCTGAGTCAGCAGTGCTACGAGCTCGGCCTGAGGGACTGATGCCGATCCATCTTTATCGGCTGGCGGCCAGGGAAAAGGCTTGCCTCCCGGGGCATTACGGCTCTGTTCGTCGAGATAGGTCGCCCACTGTTGCATCAGCTTCAGCAGATCATCGGCCACAGGGCACTCCGTCCTAGGAAAATGTACTTGCGATCTTACGTGCTAGTTCGGGTCAAGGCTAGCGTGCTGCTTATAATCGCGCAGCAATGCGACGAGCTCGCGTCCGGCGTTGGAAAGGGTGCGATCGCGATGATAAATCACCCCCAGCGGGCGCGGAATGGGTTCGCTGGCGATCGGTAGGGTTGTTAGTCCCTCATCAATCATGGTTGCAGGCAGCAGACTCCAGCCCAGGCCGATACGGACCATCATTCGAATCGTATCCAGGTAGTTGGTGCTCATGCCCAGATTTGGTTTGAGCCCCTGTTCTGACAGCTGGCTCTGCACCAGTTGGTGGGTGAAGGTGTTGGGTGCGGGCAGCAGGGCCGGGTATCGGGTCAGCGCTTCAAGGTCCGGCTTTTCCAGTGCTGCCAGCGGGTGGTCTTTGGCGACCACATAATGCAGAGAGTCGATCCAGAGAACCTCCGCATGGATGCGTGGGTCGTTGCTGGGCGCCAGGGTTATGAGTGCAAGCTCCAGCTCGCCATTGAGTACATGGTCATAGGCGACCTCGGACTCATCGAAACTGAGTTTGAGTTCAACGCCCGGATACCGGGTGCTGAAATCCCGCAGTACCGGCGGCAGGCGATGCAGGCTGATATGGTGGCTTGCTGCCAATGAAAGTGGGCCGGCGACCTCGCCAGAAAGGTTCTGCAGCGACAGGGCTGCATCTTCCAGGGCGTGGAGGATCTTTTGTGCCTGGGGCAGCAGGGTTCTGCCGGCTTCGGTGAGTGTGATGCGTCGACCTATGCGGTCGAACAGTCGGCAATCAACCTGCTCCTCCAGGTGAGCTATCCTCTTGCTGACCGCGGATTGGGTCAGGAACAGTTTTTCTGCGGCGATGGAGAAAGAGCCGCTGTCGGCTACCTGGGCAAAGGCCTGCAATGTGGCGCTATCGAGTTGAGGGTTCATCGTTATATTCCGATAAGGAATTTAATTTAAGAAAATAATGAATTTGTCTACCAGGGGCAACTGCAATAGCATGGCGCCACTGTCAAAGCATAATGAATACGGGGATTAAAGCTGATGGCCGGTAAAACCCTTTACGACAAACTCTGGGATGCCCATCTGGTTCGTCAAAATGAGGATGGTAGCGCGTTGATCTACATCGACCGCCAGATCCTGCACGAAGTGACTTCGCCTCAGGCTTTTGAAGGCCTGCGTCTGGCTGGGCGCAAGCCCTGGCGTATCGATGCCAACCTGGCGACGCCGGACCACAACGTGCCGACAACTGCCCGTGCCGGTGGCGTTGATCAGATCGTCGATCCGGTCTCCCGCATTCAGGTAAAAACTCTGGACTCCAACTGCGATGATTTCGGCATTGTTGAATTCAAGATGAACGACCTGCGTCAGGGTATCGTCCACGTGGTCGGTCCTGAGCAGGGTATGACGTTGCCGGGCTCCACCGTGGTCTGCGGTGACTCCCATACCTCTACCCACGGTGCCTTCGGTGCGCTGGCGCACGGTATCGGAACCTCTGAGGTTGAGCACGTGCTGGCGACCCAGTGCCTGATCGCCAAGAAAATGAAGAACATGCTGGTGCGTGTCGATGGCCAGCTGGGCGCGGGCGTAACCGCGAAAGACGTTGTGCTGCACATTATTGGTGTGATCGGCACCGCTGGCGGCACCGGCTGCGCCATGGAATTCGGCGGTAGCGCTATCCAGAGCCTCTCCGTGGAAGGTCGTATGACCATCTGCAACATGTCTATCGAAGCGGGTGCCCGTGTCGGCATGGTGGCCGTTGATGATAAGACCATTGAATATTTCCGTGGTCGCCCGTTCTCCCCGAAAGGCGAGCAGTGGGATCGCGCAGTAGAAGCCTGGAAAGACCTGGTGTCAGACGCTGATGCCGAATTCGACCACGTGGTTGAGATCCGCGCGGAAGATATCAAACCGCAGGTTACCTGGGGTACCTCTCCGGAAATGGTGCTGCCGGTAGACGCTAACGTGCCGAACCCGGAAGCGGAAGCCGATGCGGTTAAAGCCGACGGAATTCGTCGTGCGCTGAAGTACATGGGTCTTTCTGCCGATCAGAAGATCACCGATATTCAGCTGGATCGTGTGTTTATCGGTTCCTGCACCAACTCCCGTATCGAAGATCTGCGCGCTGCTGCCGAGGTGGTTAAGGGGCGCAAGGTTGCTGCCACCCTGAAGCAGGCGCTGGTGGTGCCGGGTTCCGGCCTGGTGAAAGAGCAGGCGGAAAAAGAAGGGCTGGACAAGATCTTTATCGAAGCCGGTTTGGAATGGCGTGAGCCGGGTTGCTCCATGTGTCTGGCCATGAACCCGGACAAGCTGGGTCAGGGCGAGCACTGCGCATCCACCTCCAACCGTAACTTTGAAGGCCGTCAGGGCTTCGGTGGTCGTACTCACCTGGTCAGCCCGGCCATGGCTGCAGCGGCTGCTGTCGCCGGCCACTTCGTTGACGTTCGTGAGTTGATGAACCAGTAAGAGGAGCAGGAAAATGAGAAAGTTTACCCAGCATACCGGTGTTGTCGCTCCGCTGGATCGTGCCAACGTCGATACAGACATGATCATCCCCAAGCAGTTTCTGAAGTCGATCAAGCGTGCCGGCTTTGGGCCGAACCTGTTCGATGAGCTGCGCTACATGGATGAAGGCCAGCCTGACCAGGACTGCTCCGGTCGCCCCTTGAACCCGGATTTCGTGCTGAACCAGCCGCGTTACGCTGGCTCCAGTGTGCTCCTGGCGCGTGAAAACTTCGGTTGCGGCTCCAGCCGAGAACACGCTCCCTGGGCCCTGGATGATTACGGCTTCCGCGCTGTTATCGCGCCAAGCTTTGCCGATATTTTTTACAACAACTGCTTCAAGAACGGCCTGTTGCCGATCGTGCTGAACGATTCCCAGGTAGATCAGCTGTTCAAGGAAGTGGAGGTCAACGAAGGCTATCAGCTGACTATCGATCTGGAACGTCAGGTCGTCGTGTCTCCCTCGGGCGAAGAGTTCGCCTTCGAGGTTGATGGCTTCCGTCGCCACTGCCTGCTCGAAGGTCTCGATGATATCGGCCTGACGCTGCAGAATGCCGATTCGATCAAAGCTTACGAAGAGCGCCGTCGCCAGGAAGCTCCCTGGTTGTTCGATGCCATTCATAACTGATTCAGGAATAGAACAATGAGCAAGAATGTACTGCTGTTGCCGGGTGACGGAATTGGCCCGGAGATCGTTAGCGAAGCGCGCAAAGTGCTGGAGAGCGTCAACGCCAAATTCAGCCTGGGTCTGGAACTGAGCGAAGCGCACCTGGGTGGCGCCGCTATCGATGCCACCGGTAAGCCGCTGCCAGACGAAACTCTGGCTGCCTGCAAATCTGCCGATGCCATCCTGCTGGGCGCTGTCGGTGGTCCGAAATGGGATACTAACCCGGATTTCGCTATCCGTCCGGAGAAAGGTCTGCTGGGTATTCGCTCTGAACTGGAGCTGTTTGGCAACCTGCGTCCGGCAATTCTTTACCCGCAGCTGGCGCATGCGTCCACGCTGAAGGAAGAGGTGGTTTCCGGTCTGGATATCCTCATCGTGCGTGAACTGACCGGCGGTATCTACTTCGGCAAGCCGCGTGGCGTGCGTGAGAAAGAGGGTGGTATCCGCGAAGGCTACAACACCTACGTTTACGACGAGAACGAAATCCGTCGTATCGGCCGGGTCGCTTTCGAAGCGGCCCGTGCCCGTAACAAGAAGCTCTGCTCTGTTGACAAGGCCAATGTGCTGGAAGTGACCGTGCTCTGGCGCGAAATCATGGAAGAGCTCAAGGCTGAGTACCCGGATGTTGAGCTGAGCCATATGTATGTCGATAACGCGGCGATGCAGCTGGTGCGTGCGCCCAAGCAGTTCGACGTTATCGTCACCGGTAACATGTTCGGCGATATTCTCTCCGACGCTGCGGCGATGCTGACTGGTTCTATCGGTATGTTGCCGTCTGCTTCCCTGGATAAAAACGGCAAGGGTATGTACGAGCCGTGCCACGGTTCTGCGCCGGATATAGCCGGTCAGGGCAAGGCGAACCCGTTGGCAACCATTCTCTCAGCCGCTATGATGTTGCGCTACTCGCTGGATCAGGGCGAAGCGGCCGATGCCATTGAGCAGGCTGTCAGCAAGGTGCTGGATCAGGGTCTTCGGACGCCTGATATTCTGTCCGCAGGTATGCGTGAGGTCAGCACATCCGAAATGGGTGATGCGGTAGTCGCTGCACTGGCTTGATGCCGGTCAGCTGATCTCCTTTGCGCTACCTCAGGCCGGTACGGGGCAGGTTCGACTTTCACAGGTTGGTCTGTCCCGTTCATCTATCTGGCCGCTGGTCGCGGGTGATAGCTGTTGGGAAACAGCTGAGCAAATAAAAGAAACTCAATATTTTTGGGGGCACGAATGAAGCGTGTAGGTTTTGTAGGCTGGCGTGGCATGGTCGGCTCGGTCCTGATGCAGCGTATGCTGGAAGAGAAGGATTTCGAACACATTGCTGAGCCGGTATTTTTTACCACCTCTCAGGTCGGCGCAGCCGGTCCGAATATCGGCAAGGATATTCCGGCACTGAAAGACGCTCGCGACATTGATGAGCTCAAGCAGATGGACGCAATTGTCTCCTGCCAGGGTGGTGACTACACAACCGAGGTGTTCGCCAAACTGCGTGCGTCCGGTTGGGACGGCTACTGGATCGATGCGGCGTCCACGCTGCGTATGGCCGATGACAGCCTCATCGTGCTGGATCCGGTTAACCTGGATGTGATCAAGGATGGCCTGAGCAAGGGTGTCAAAAACTACGTCGGCGGTAACTGCACAGTATCCTTGATGCTGATGGGTCTGGGTGGCCTGTTTAAACAGGATCTGGTTGAGTGGGTTAGCTCGATGACCTACCAGGCGGCATCCGGTGCCGGCGCGCAGAACATGCGTGAGCTGATCAAGCAGATGGGTCAGATCCACGCCGGTTCCGAAGCGATGCTGGCGAATCCATCATCGGCGATTCTCGATATCGATCGTCAGGTGTCTGAAACCATGCGTTCCGCCGAGTTTGCTACCGATAACTTCGGTGTGCCGCTGGCCGGCTCTCTGATCCCCTGGATCGACAAAGCGGTCGAAATGGGGCAGAGCAAGGAAGAGTGGAAGGGCTTTGTTGAAACCAACAAAATCCTCGGTCTCGGCGATAACCCGGTTCCGATCGACGGCACTTGTGTGCGTATCGGCGCCATGCGTTGTCACAGCCAGGCATTCACCGTCAAGCTGAAGCGCGACGTGCCGATGGACGAGATCGAAGCGATGATCGCTGAAGCGAATGACTGGGCGAGCGTTGTACCTAACGAGCGTGATGCCACCATGACTGATCTGTCTCCGGCGAAGATCACAGGTACTCTGAACGTGCCGGTGGGTCGTCTGCGCAAGATGCGCATGGGGCCGGACTTCCTGAATGCATTCAGTGTGGGTGACCAGCTACTCTGGGGCGCGGCCGAGCCGCTGCGCCGTATGCTGCGCATCCTGATCGAAGACTGAATCAATCTCGATTGACTAAACTAACAGCCCGGCCTGGTTTTTAACTGGCCGGGCTGTTTTTGTTTCTATAGCTTGCGGATTATATGACTGTGAATGTAGCGATTATCGGCGTCAGCACCCTGACTGGCGAAAACCTGCTTGAGATTCTGGATGCACGGGAATTTCAGATCGACAGCCTGAAACTGTTTGATCAGCCCGATGAAGCGGGGCGGGCGCTGATGTACAAGGGGCGCTCTGTCCGTGTGAAGGCGCTGGAAGCCGCTAACGTAGAGGCGGGTCTGGATATTGTTTTTCTCTGTGACTCTGAGTTAAACGAAGAGCAGCTTGAGTTGGTCGCCGGCAGCGGTGCGCTGATTATCGATCTATTCCCGGCAAGGCAGCAGAATGCACCGGTGTTTGTGCCTGAGGTTAACGGTGCTGCGCTGGCAGATGTTAAGCAGGGCGATATCATCGCCAGCCCGGGGTCTGCAGCCATCGCGGCTGCTCTATCCCTGGCGCCGCTGCAGTCCGAATATCAGCTGTTGAAACTCAATGCTTTTGCCATGCATTCTGCGGCCGAGCTTGGCCGTCCTGGTATTGAAGCGCTGGCCTCGGAAACTGCCCGTTTGTTGAACGCCCGTGATGCGGATCCCAGTCTGTTCCCTGTTCAGTATGCGTTCAATGTGCTGACTCCGGGTGAAGAGGTCGATTCGGATGGTATTTCTCAGACTGAGCGTCGTTTTGTTGCGGAGCTTAAGGAGCTACTCGCGGATGAGGAGCTCGAGGTCGTGATGCAGGTGGCTCTGGTACCTGCATTTTATGGTGTTTCCTTGATGCTTCAGGCAGAAACAGCCAGGCCCGTTGATTTGGAACAGGCTGAACGATTGCTGTCAGCTGCAGACAGTGTGATACTCAACCGGGGGCAGAAACCGGTAACTCCGGTGGGTAGCGCGGTCGGTAATGATCAGGTGTATGTCAGCCGTCTTCGTCTCGAAGCGGATAGCGATAGCTGTGTTGGCCTCTGTGCCGTTACCGATAACCTGCGTAAAGGCAGCGCCCTGAATGCTGTTCATATTGCTGAGCACTGGCACAGGCTGCATAGCTGAAACGGGTGCAGGCACAGCGTTCGTTAGAAGGAACTGATCACGAGCAAACGTCTGTTTAAAAGCTGCCTTGACCGATACAGACTTAATCAATAATACTTGGCTCTGACGCTGGAAGTGCAACTCTCTGATTTTGGTGGCATATTCGTCGGAGAGCGCGCGAAATAGAGAAGGAAGTAATCGATGCTGCGCAAACTCGCCTTAAGCCTCGCGGTTGCCGGGGCCCTCAGCGCAACTCAGGCGAATGCCTTGGGCCTTGGAGCGATCCAGGTAAATTCGGCGCTGAATGAACCTCTGAAAGCCGAAATAAAGTTGCTGCAGGTCAGGGACCTGTCGCCGCTTCAGATTCAGCCGCGTATGGCCGATATCGACGAGTTTTCGCTGGCTGGCATCAGCAAGTCGCGTTTCCTCAGTGATGTTAAGTTCGACGTGAAGGTGCTGCCGGATGGCACCGGTGTAATCAGTCTGAATTCCAGTACTCCGATCAAGGAGCCTTTCCTCAACTTTCTGGTTGAAGTGAACTGGCCGAGCGGTCGTCTGGTACGTGAATACACCCTGCTGCTTGATCCACCGCTATTTGATCCCACGCCTGCTCCAGGGACTCAGGTCGTAAGGCCTGCTCAAACAGCGGCGCCTGCACCTGCGCCTTCGACCAGTCAGTCGGCGCCGGGCAGCAGTTTTGCTGCGCCGTCCCAGCCTGCTGCAACAACTTCAAATATCCAAACCCGCACCAACCCCAATACGGAAGTTTACGTCGATGTAGACGACACGCTGTGGGAGTTGGCGCTTGAGCATCGTCCCAACAGGTCGGTGACTCCTGAGCAGATGATGCTCGCGCTGCAGCGCAAAAATCCCCAGTCTTTCCCGGGCGGCAATATCAATATGATGAAAGCGGGCACAGTGATGCGCCTGCCGACCCTGGAAGAGATCAAACAGTTGACCGCGGCGGAAGCGACTGCTGAAGCTCGTCGTCAGACCGATGTCTGGCGTAATCGCGGTACTACCTCTGCAGCTCCGACTCCGGAACCTGAAGAGACAGCTGCAGAGTCTTCTGTCGATGAAACTTCCGACACCCAGAGTACGGGATCGAGTGCAGGGTCTCAGGAAACTGAGAGTCAGCTGAAGGTTGTTGCGCCTGAAGATGTCTCTGACAGTGATCAGGCCTCCGCGGCAAGCAGTGATGACACTCAGTCTGAAGAAGCGGTATCAGAATCCGCTACAGAAGAGGGTGAGGCTGCTGCTGAAGGTGTTGCTGAAGTGCAGGACCTGGCGGGCAGAAATGAAGAGCTGGAGAATCGCCTGCTGCTGACTCAGGAGTCCGTAGCGAAGGTGGAACTGGAGAACTCCGAGCTCAACGATAAACTCGATTCCATTGTGTCTCAGCTCGACAAGATGCAGCAGCTTATCGAGTTAAAAGATCGTGAGCTGGCGATGATGCAGCAGCAACTGGATCAGCGTGATGCTGCCGATGAAGAGGCGGCAGGTCTTCTCGATCAGATGTTGAAGAATCCAGCCTATCTGGCCGGTGCCGGCGGCGCAGTTGCGCTGGCATTTCTGCTTGGGCTTCTGCTGGCCCGTAGAGGGAAAAAGGATAAAGAGGAAGATAGCGTTGAAGAGCGCGAAACTCCTCAGGCCAAGACGCCGGCTGACGATACTGCCGATTCCGATACTATTCCCGATATGGCCATTGCTGCGGCTGCTGGTGCAGCAGGTGCAGCGGTAGCTGCCAGTGCGGCGGCGGATGAAAACGATGCAGAGCAGGAGTCCGAGGCTGCTGCGGCGACTGATCTGGCCGATGATGATCTGAGCGACCTGGATCTGGATATGGATCTGGACCTCGATGAGGCGGCTGCCGAATCTGAACCTGTCGAGAGCATCAGCGATGATGAGTTCGATCTTGGTGTTGACGAACTCGAAGACTCGGCGCAGATCGCTGAAGAGGATTCTCTTGATACCGGTCTTGATGATCTGTTGGCAGAGAATGATAGCGATAGCGACGAACTCCCGGGTGCCCTGGATGATGATCTGAGCGACCTGGATCTGACCGCAGAAGAGTCGATAGCTGAGCCTGAGGCTGAATCGGATGAACTCGACTTCGCCGTGAATGGCTTCGGTGAAGAGGAAAGCAGCGATGAAGATGATCTTCTCGATCTGCCGGACGATCTTGAGTTTGCTGTCACCCAGCCGTCTGAAGATTCCGTTGAGGCGGATGTCGCCGAGTCTGAAGAGGATGAGCTTGCGGGGCTGGACTTCGCCGTGGACAATAGCGCCGGCGCAGAGTCCGGGGATGCTGCAGGCGGAGAGGATGATCTGCTGGATGGTTTCTTTGACGATGAGATCGAGTCCAAGGATGAGTTCTCCGCGCTGAACGAAACCAGTGAAGAAGACGTGACGCCGCTGACCGATGATACGGTTGAAGTGGAAACACCCGAGGATAGTTTCAGTCTGGAGACTGTCGAGCCGCTGGCCGAGCCGGATGACTCTGCGGTGGACGATGCGCTGGACGAGATGCTGCTGAATTCCTATGGCGATGAAGAAGAGGATGAGACATCAGAGTCAACCGAAGAGCCAGGCGATGAGTCTGTCGATGAGGATGACCTTGATGCGCTGTTGGCTTCTTTCGAGCCGGAAGAGGAAGAGGAGTTCAAACCTCAGCAGCGTCCGGGTGAGCGAGTAGAGGAAGAGCTGACCGCCAACATTGCTCATGATCTGGAAACTGATCTGGATGCCGAGCTGGACGAGCTGCTTGACTCCACCGATGACGAGATCGCCCTTGAGGAGGAAAATGCTGCCGAGTCTCTGGATGACGCTGATGATCCTCTAGATTCGTTGAATCTGCTCGAAGGGGCGGATGAAAACGAAACCAAACTTGATTTGGCGCGTGCTTACATCGAGATGGAAGATCGTGACGGAGCCAAGGATATTCTTAATGAGATCCTGGGTGAAGGAAACCACTTCCAGCGTCGTGAAGCGCAGCGCTTGTTGGACTCCCTGAACGGATAAATGAGCACAAGTGATCAGGACCAGAGGGCGACTGAAGTCGCCCTTTTTCGTTATGCGGCCGCAGTAGAATACGCGGGCGCTCAATACAATGGCTGGCAGACGCAGAGCGGCGATAATGTCACCTGCGTGCAGACCGAAGTTGAGAAAGCGCTGTCGCGCGTGGCTAATCACCCGCTGGCTGTCGTGTGCGCGGGCAGAACCGATGCGGGGGTCAGTGCCTCTCATCAGGTGATTCACTTCGACTCGCCGGTAGAGCGGGCCGAACGAGCCTGGGTGATGGGTAGCAACACCTATCTGCCCGACGATATCGCAATTCGCTGGGTCAAACCGGTCAGCGATGATTTTCATGCGCGTTTTTCGGCCCGGGAGCGGCGTTACCGCTATCTGATTTACAGTGCGCCGGTCAAGCCGGCCCTGTTGGGTCGCGGTGTAACCTGGACCTATAAGCAGCTGGACATCGCCAGGATGCAGCTAGCGGCGAGTCACCTGGTCGGTGAGCATGATTTCACCTCTTATCGTGCGGTGGCCTGTCAGGCCCATAGCCCGGTGCGTGAGGTTAAATCCCTGCAGGTGTTTCATGCCGGCAATCTGATAGTGATCGATATCCGCGCCAATGCTTTTTTGCACCATATGGTGCGTAACGTGGCTGGGGTGTTGATGAAAATCGGCGCGGGTGAGGCGGAGCCTGGTTGGTCAAAAGAGGTGCTTGAAGCACGCGATCGGCGCCAGGGTGGGGTAACCGCGCCTCCCTGGGGGCTCTATTTCGTCGACGTGGGTTATCCTGAAGAGTTTGATATCCCCGCGGCGCAGCCTGGACCCTATTTTTTGGGTTGAGCGTTTTAGGTTGAGCGCTTTTTTGCTGAGCTTTTTGTAAGGGGGCGGCCTGACGGGTCAGTCGTGCTCTGGTAGAATTTTCACTCTTGTAACGGAGAGTCTATGCCGACGCGAGTCAAAATCTGCGGTATCACCCGCGTGGAGGATGCCCTTGTCGCGGTAGTCGCTGGAGCGGATGCGCTGGGGTTTGTATTCTATGCGTCCAGCCCCAGGGCCGTCGTCCCCGAACAGGCGCGCGCGATTATTGCTCAGCTGCCGCCCTTTGTGACGACGACTGCTCTTTTTGTGAATCCTGAGCCGGATCTGGTGCGCGAGGCGGTTGCTGTCACTGGTGTGGATCTGTTGCAGTTTCATGGCGATGAGGATCCAGATTTCTGTGAGCGCTTCGGGCGCCCCTGGATTAAAGCCCTGAGAATGAAGCCGGGCATGGATCTGGTTTCTGAATGCGAGCGCTATGCCAGTGGCCGGGGTATTCTGCTGGATGCGTATCGTCCAGGTGTACCCGGCGGTACGGGTGAAACCTTCGATTGGGAACTTATTCCGGCTGATATCGCTCCGAAGATTACATTGGCTGGTGGATTGGACGTTGAGAATGTCGCAAATGCCATCGCTGCGGTGCGGCCCTATGCTGTCGACGTGAGTGGTGGTGTTGAGGCCAGCAAAGGGATCAAGGATCCAGCGCTGGTACGGAATTTCGTCGCGGCCGTCCGTAGTGCGGATGGCGGCCGATAAAGTAGAAAAACGCAGCCGTCCTTCTATAGGCAGGCTGAATACAAAGATCGGGAATTAGGTAACTATGAGCAACTGGCTTGAAAAGATCGTGCCCTCTCTTGTGCGCAGTGAAAAGAAGCGCAGCAATATTCCTGAGGGGCTTTGGGACAAATGCCCCAAGTGCGAGGCGGTGCTTTATCGTCCTGAGCTTGAAAAGAACCTGAACGTTTGCCCTAAGTGTGATCACCACATGCGCCTGAAGGCGCGCCGTCGTCTGGAGCTGTTTCTGGATGAAGGTACCGGCGTTGAGATCGCCGCCGATGTGGAGCCAGTGGATCGCCTTAAATTCCGTGACTCTAAAAAGTACAAAGATCGCCTGGCCGCCGCTCAGCGTGATACCGGTGAGAAAGACGCACTGATCGCCATGCGTGGTGAGCTGGAAGGGATTCCTGTGGCTGCTGTTGCCTTTGAGTTCCGCTTTATGGGTGGTTCCATGGGTGCAGTAGTGGGTGAGCGCTTTGTTCAGGCCGCGGAAATGGCGCTTGAGCAGCGCATGCCGCTGATCTGTTTTGCGGCTTCTGGCGGTGCGCGCATGCAGGAAGCCTTGATCTCCCTGATGCAGATGGCCAAGACCAGCGCGGCGCTGGAGCGCATGCGTCGGGCGGGGGTGCCCTTTATTTCTGTTCTGACAGATCCGGTTTACGGTGGTGTATCTGCAAGTCTTGCCATGCTGGGTGACCTGAACGTGGCAGAGCCGCGTGCACTGGTCGGTTTCGCCGGTCCGCGTGTTATCGAGCAGACCGTACGCGAGAAACTGCCGGAAGGTTTCCAGCGCAGCGAGTTCCTGCTGGAACATGGTCAGGTCGATATGATCATCCAGCGTGGTGAAATGCGACCGCGTCTGGCGTCGATTCTGCGCAAGTTGCTGCATCTGCCAGCCGCCTGATGGAAACAGGGTCACCTTCGGGTGACCTTTTTGATGGGAACAACGATGTACGCGGATTTTCCTGACACACTGGATGCATGGCTCGCACGTATCGAAGCCTGTCACCCCTCGGAAATCGATCTTGGCCTGGATCGCATCAGGCAGGTTGCTGAACGGCTGGAATTGGATCTCGGTAGTAGCAAGGTGGTGACCGTCGCAGGGACCAATGGCAAAGGGTCAACGGTTACTTTGCTGGATTCAATTCTGCGTCAGGCAGGTTATACCACCGGCGTTTATACATCGCCGCATTTTTTGCGATATAACGAACGCATCCGTATTGAGGGTGAAGAAGCATCAGATGCCAGTATCTGTGAAGCCTTCGTGCGTATCGAGCAGGCTCGAGGCGACATATCGCTGACCTATTTTGAATACGGCACCCTCGCTGCGTTGCTCTGTTTTGAAAAGGCGTCGCCCGATGTGCTGCTGCTTGAGGTCGGCCTCGGTGGGCGTCTTGACGCGGTAAATATTGTCGATAGTGACGTGGCTGTTATTACCAGTATCGCCATCGATCACGCCGACTGGCTGGGCAATGATCGTGTTCAGATCGGGCGTGAGAAGGCGGGTGTCTTGCGCGCCGGTAAACCGCTGGTGTGTGGTGACCCCAATCCGCCGGCCAGTGTGCGAGAGTCGGCAGATGCCGGTGGCGCACGTTTACTGGTGAAAGGCGAAGAGTTTGGCTTCAGTGGCACCGATGCAGCCTGGTCATGGCGGGGCGTTGATCGCAGCGGCAGTTCCCTGGATTACCGGGATCTGACGGTGCCTGAGCTGCCACTAACCAACGCGGCCACAGTGCTCCAGGTACTCGCGCTGCTGGATGTTAACCTGACCCGCGAGCAGATTAATGCCGGGCTTGGAGCTGCGAAAATGACTGGGCGTATGCAGCGCCTGCAGCTTGCGGGTAACGGTTGTGCCTGTGTGCTCGACGTAGCCCATAACCCTGAGGCGGCCGGTTATCTGGCAACCTGGCTTGAGGGACATCCGGCAGGCGGGGACACTCACGTTGTGCTCGGTATGCTTGCAGACAAAGATATTGCGGCGGTGATGGCGCTTCTGGCGCCCCAGGTGGATCACTGGTATCTGGCCAGTCTGATCGGGCCGCGTGCGGCTTCGTCAGTTCAATTACAAGCACTGCTTCCCGAAGGTCAGAGTTCTGCCTGTTACGATGATGTGGCTGCTGCGTTAGAGGCGGCACAGAAGCGGATGCACCCGGGCGACAGGCTGGTAGTTGCCGGCTCGTTCTTTACCGTGAGTGATGCGCTGGCTGCACTGAAACTGGAAGGTTGAAGGCATGGAACGAGAGGTCAAAAAACGCATATTGGGCGCCTGCGCGGTGCTGGTGGTCGGTGCTGCGTTGATCCCTTTGCTCCTTGATGGCGCTGGCTACAAGGAGCGTCATCTGGAGAGTCGTATCCCGGCAGCGCCCGAGCCGGTGGCCAGGGTGGAGGTTGAACAGGAGATGCAGGCGTTGCCGGAGACTCGCGAACCGGCACCGCCAGTCGAACCGGCAACAGTCAGCGTGCCGGTGGAAAGTGTGCAGAAAGCGGTTGAGCAGGCAAAGCCCGACCTGGATCCCATAGAAGATACACCTCAGCTGGATCAGCAGGGCGTGCCTGTTGGCTGGACGCTTCAATTGGCGAGCTTTCGGGATGAGGCCAATGCAAAGGCGTTGCGTTCCGAGTTGCTCGATGGCGGCCATAAGGTCTATATGCGCCATATGGCAGGGCTGGTAAAAGTGTTTGTCGGACCGGAAGTGCAGCGCTCCAGGTTGGAAGCACTGCAGGAAAAACTGAAGCAGGAGTACGCGCTGGATGGCATTATTGTGCGTTTCACAACCCAGTGATCGAGCCATTGGGTTCGCACATCTGCTCTGCTAGAATGCGCGCTGTTTCACAGGGTAGTATCGAATGAACTGGGCTGACTGGGTGATCCTCGCGATCATCGCGATTTCGAGCTTGATGAGTCTGCGTCGTGGTTTCGTCCGCGAAGCGGTCTCGCTGGCGACCTGGGTGGTGGCATTTATTGTCGCACGTCTGTTTGCCACGTCACTGGCTGTCGTACTGCAGGATTACATCGATACGCCGTCTCTACGGCTGCTCGCTGCCTTTGCTATCCTCTTTGTAATTACGCTGATTGTCGGCGCGCTGGTCGGTATGCTGATCGGGGCGCTGGTGTCGGCGACAGGGCTCAGCGCTACGGACAGGGTGCTGGGTATCGGCTTCGGGGCCGTGCGCGGAGCGCTGGTCATCGTCGTGATTGTCGCGCTGCTCGGTATGACGCCGGCGGTGCAGGATTCATGGTGGCTGGAGTCCAGCCTGATTCCCCATTTTGTTTTGCTTGAGGACTGGACCCGTGCCGTCGCATCCGATGTTGGCCAGGTGATCTGGGATATCGGGCGTTAAAAGTTCCTTGCTGCATCCACAGCTACTAGACATTCCTTCTGAGGTGATCTGAATGTGCGGTATCGTTGGCATCGTTGCCAAATCCTATGTTAACCAAACCATTTTCGACGCGTTGACGGTGCTGCAGCATCGTGGCCAGGATGCGGCAGGAATGGTGACTTGTGAAGGAAACCGCTTCTTTCTGCGTAAGGATAACGGCCTGGTGAATGAGGTGTTCCGCACCCGTCACATGAAGCGCCTCGAAGGCAAAATGGGTATCGGCCATGTGCGTTATCCCACCGCCGGCAGTTCCAGCTCCGCAGAAGCGCAGCCGTTCTATGTCAACTCGCCCTACGGTATTGCACTGGCCCACAACGGTAACCTGACCAATACCGAGCAGCTGGCGGACGAGATCTTCCGTGCCGACCTGCGTCACATCAACACCACTTCCGACTCTGAAGTGCTGTTGAACGTTTTCGCCCATGAGCTTCAGTCCCTGGGCAAACTGCGTCCGGGCGCCGAGGATATTTTCAAGGCAGTGGAGCGGGTTCACGAGCGCTGCCAGGGCGGTTACGCCGTGGTCGCGATTATCACCGGTTACGGTATCGTTGCCTTCCGCGATCCCTGTGGCATCCGTCCGCTGGTTTACGGTAAGCGTGAAACCGAAGCGGGCAGCGAGTACATGGTCGCCTCCGAGAGTGTGGCATTGGATACCTCAGGCTTCGTGCTTGAGCGTGATCTGGAGCCGGGCGAAGCGATCTTTATCGATACCCACGGCCAGGTATTTACCCAGAACTGTGCCAAGCAGACCAAACTGGCACCTTGCCTGTTTGAGTATGTTTATCTGGCGCGCCCGGACTCTATTCTCGATGGTATCTCCGTGCATGAGGCGCGCATGGAAATGGGCGTTAAGCTGGCCGAGAAGGTCCTGCGCGACGTGCCTGATCACGATATCGACGTTGTGATCCCGATTCCGGATACCAGCCGTACCTCGGCACTGGAGATGGCCAATACCCTGGGCGTTAAATTCCGCGAAGGCTTTATCAAGAACCGCTATATAGGCCGCACCTTCATCATGCCGGGTCAGACTCAGCGCAAGAAGTCTGTGCGCCAGAAGCTGAACCCGATCGGCGGTGAGTTCAAGGATAAGGTCGTGATGCTGGTGGATGACTCCATCGTGCGTGGTACCACCTCCAAGCAGATCGTGCAGATGGCTCGTGAAGCGGGCGCGCGTAAGGTTTACGTGGCTTCTGCGGCTCCTGAAGTGCGTTACCCCAACGTTTACGGTATCGATATGCCGTCCGCCAGTGAGCTGGTTGCTCACGGCCGTACCGCTGAAGAGATCGGTAAATATATCGGTTGCGACTGGATGCTGTACCAGGATCTGGATGATCTGAAGGCGTCTGTCACCAAGTACAACCCGGAAATTTCCGAGTTTGACACCTGTGTGTTCGATGGCCTGTACGTGACCGGTACAGTATCGCCAAGTTATCTTCGCCGTCTTGAGGAGCGTCGTAACGATGACGCTAAGGCGAGCGCTGAAGGCACCAAGATCGGCGATAACGAATCTGCCGATTTGCTGAGCAGAATTGAGTAAGGAAAGACCGATGACAACAGGATTTGAGCACCCGGAGCGCGTCCAGTTTGACGCAGAGGGTTATGCGACCGATACCCGTGCGGTGCGCGCGGGTCAGGAGCGCACGGCGGTAGGCGAGCATTCAGACCCGATCTACCCGACCTCCAGCTTCGTTTTCTCCTCTGCCCGTGAGGCGGCGGCACGTTTTGGTGGTGAAGAGGAGGGGATGATCTATTCCCGTTTCACCAACCCGACCGTGCATGCGTTCGAGCGCCGCATCGCAGCGATGGAAGGCGGTGAGCGTGCCGTAGCGACCTCATCCGGTATGGCGGCGATCCTGAGCCTTGGTTTGTCGCTGATGCAGCAGGGCGATCATGTGGTCTGCTCGCGCAGTGTTTTCGGTTCTACCGTGTCGCTGTTCGATAAATACCTCAGCCGTGCGGGTATCCTGACGACGTACGTCGACCCTACCGATCTTGAGGACTGGGAGCGTGCTATCCGTCCGGAAACCAAGATGCTGTTTCTGGAAACACCGTCAAACCCGCTGGGTGAGATGAGCGATATCGCAGCCCTGGCGGATGTGGCGCACAAGCACGATGCGCTGCTGGTGGTCGATAACTGTTTCCTGACTCCTGCATTGCAGAAACCGCTGGAGCTGGGCGCCGATATCGTGATGCATTCGGCCACCAAGTATATCGACGGCCAGGGGCGTTGCGTCGGTGGTGTTGTTGTCGGCCGTGAAGCGGAAATGGAGCAGGTGTTCGGCTTTATCCGCACCGGTGGTACCTGCATGAGCCCATTTAACGCCTGGGTCTTCCTCAAGGGGCTGGAAACGCTGCCGTTGAGAATGCGTGCGCATAACGACGCAGCTTCAGAGCTGGCCGAGTGGCTGGAGCAGCAGTCGGGTATCGAGCGTGTCTATTACACCGGTCTGAAAAGCCATCCGCAGCATGAACTGGCCTGTCGTCAGCAGCAAGGCTTTGGTGGCGTGCTCTCCTTTGAGGTGAAGGGCGACAAAGAGGCGTCCTGGCGTTTTATTGATGCGACCAGAATGGTTTCCATCACCGGTAATCTGGGTGATGTAAAAACCACTATTACCCATCCGGCGACCACGACTCACGGTCGTATGACGCCGGAAGACCGCGCTCGGGCCGGGATTCGCGATAACCTGATTCGCTTCTCCGTGGGGCTGGAAGATATCGAGGATCTGAAGAAAGATCTTCAGCTGGGGCTGGCTGCGCTGTAAGCCATAGCGGCGTTAACAGCTGCTGCCGTCATAAAGCCGGATGGTCTGGTGTAGTGGCGCGGCGGCGGTAAGCACGCTGTTTTTCAGCGCAAAGCGGTCTACGGTCATGCTCATTGGCTCCGGTAGCAGTTGGTTTTCCAGCTGGCGTATCGAGGCGTCAGAGATCGGTTCTTTACTGCGGGCCAGGGTGATGTGGGGGCGAAAGTCGCGCACAGCGATATTGATACCCGAGTGTTTCAGTCTCGCGCTGACCTGATTATGCAATTGGCTTAGCGGCTCACTGGGGTCGCAGCCCAGCCAGAGCGTACGCTTGGCGAACGTGCCCAGGCGATCCATGCTGAGTTCAAAGGGCGTAAATTCGATACTTCTCAATGCATCATCCAGGGCTATCATCTTTTCCTGAGGCAATTTGCCGATAAATGCCAGGGTCAGGTGAAGCTGTTCCGGGATGCTCCAGTTCAAACCTCTGATTGCTGTTTCGCGTTGGGCGACCGCCTCCTGTAGCGGTTCGGCAAGGTCGATGGCGATAAAGAGTCGTTGTGTAGGTGCGCTGGTTTCACTCATATTTACAGCCTAGTGGCGGATCGAGGCAGTTAAAACCCCGTTATGCGAATTATTCTGGCCCCGATGGAGGGCGTTGTAGATTATACGCTGCGCAAGTTACTGACTGATGTCGGTGGCATCGATCAGTGTGTTACCGAGTTTGTTCGCGTAACTGATCGACTGCTGCCACCGGTGGTATTTCATCGGCTGGCACCTGAGCTGCGCCAGCAGGGTCGAACGGAGTCGGGCACGGTTGTGCTGTTGCAGTTGCTGGGAAGCGATCCCGCGGCACTCGCTGACAATGCATGTCGGGCGGTGGAGCTGGGAGCGCCCGGTATCGATCTGAACTTTGGCTGTCCGGCCAAGACGGTGAATAAAAGCCGGGGTGGTGCAATATTGCTGGATGAGCCGGAGTTGATTCACCGTATCGTGGCGGAAGTACGTCGTGCGGTACCCTCTGACATTCCCGTCAGTGCCAAGATGCGCCTCGGGTTTCGTGACAAAGCGCTGGCGCTGGATAATGCCGCAGGCATTGAGAGCGCCGGTGCTGCGTCTCTTGCAGTACACGCTCGCACCAAGGTAGAGGGCTACAAGCCGCCAGCCCATTGGGAGTGGATCGCGCGAATTCGGGAGTCGGTGAGCCTTCCGGTGATAGCCAATGGTGAGGTTTGGAGTGTCGACGATTATCATCGTTGCAGAGAGGTCAGTGGCTGCGATGATGTCATGATCGGTCGCGGTCTGGTGGCGAACCCCTTTCTGGCGCTGGCTATCAAGGGTTCATCTGCTCGCCCGGAAGATCCCTGGGCGCAGGTGTTGCTCCTGCTTGAGCGCTTCCATCGTGAAGCGATGTGCAACATTGCCGAGAAGCACGTGCACGGTCGTCTTAAGCAGTGGTTGCATATGCTCTCCTGGCAGATGCCTGAAGCCAAAGATCTCTTTGCGCGCATTCGTACCGAAAAGGCTCCGGAGCGTCTGCTTGAGCATCTGCTCGAGGCGAGAGCTGTGCGTCTCGATCCGACGGTCGCTAATTCGTTGGTTGGTACAGTCTGACCGGCTCTCGTCGTGATCCCCAGTGGCCGGGCCTTGCTTCGAACAGGCCCGGGACTGGATCACCGCATTGTTGGCAGCATCCTTTTTCATCTAGCCCCCAGCTTCCCAGTTGATACCAGTCCCGTTCGATCAGTAAATGGCCGCATTCAGGGCACCAGGTTGAGCTACCGCCCCGGTCGTGGACGTTACCGGTGTAAACGTATTCAAGCCCTGCGTCGCGTGCGATATTGCGTGCCCGGGTAAGCGTGGCTGGCGGTGTTGGCGGTGTATCTGCCATTTTCCAGTCAGGATGAAAGGCGCTGAAATGCAGGGGAACGTCCTTACCCAGGTGCTCAGCGATCCAGTGTGATAATTGTGTGAGTTCCGTATCGGAGTCGTTCTGACCTGGAATGAGCAGGGTGGTTATTTCAAGCCAGACGTTGGTTTCGTGTCGGATGTATTCGAGTGTTTCCAGTACCGCGCTCAGCTGGCCGCCACAGATGCGCTGGTAGAACCGCTCGGTAAACGCTTTCAGGTCGATGTTGGCCGCGTCCATGTGCTGATAAAACTCTTCCCGAGGCCCGCGGCAAACATAACCGGCGGACACGGCAACGCTCTTGATACCGTGCTGGTGAGCGGCGATGGCGCAGTCGATGGCGTATTCATGAAAGATCACCGGGTCGTTATAGGTAAAGGCGATGCTACGGCAGCCCAGTTTTTCTGCCGTTGTCGCCAGCAGTTCCGGCGATGCGCTCTGGCTGAGCGTGTCCATTTCTCGCGATTTGCTCATATCCCAGTTCTGGCAGAATTTGCACGCCAGGTTGCAGCCGGCGGTACCGAAAGAGAGGACTGGGGTGCCTGGCAAAAAGTGGTTCAGGGGCTTTTTCTCAATCGGATCGATACAAAAGCCGCTGGAGCGGCCGTAGCTATATAGCCGGACTTCACCACCCTCTGCGCCGCGAACAAAGCAGAGGCCTCTTTGTCCGTCGCTCAGATGGCATTGTCGGGGGCAGATATCGCATTGGATTTTATCCTTGCTGATACGGTGCCACCATCGCGTGCTGACGCCACCAGTGAGGGGGCTGGAATCGTGCATGCTCGTCTCCGAATGCTTTCATGATGACTATAATTTTAGTTGATCCTTAGATGGCCTTTGTGGCGATTGGGTGAACCAACTAAAGGGTGGATGTCATGAATCATGTGCGTCCGGCTGCTGTTGCTGGGCTGTTCTATCCTGGGCAGGCGTCGACCTTGCGCCAAAAGGTTGCGTCTCTCCTTAGCGAGCAGCATGTTGAGGGGGCTCAGCGAGCCGGTATTTGTGCGTTGGTGGTTCCGCATGCGGGTTACGACTACTCCGGGTCTGTTGCCGCAAGAGGTTTTAGTCTGTTGGGCGATGACCTGGAGCGGTCGCGACGATGGCGTCGGGTATTGTTGATGGGTCCGAATCACCGAGTTCCGCTGCGTGGTATCGCGGCACCGGATGTCGAGATGTTTGCTACACCGGTTGGATCGATGGCTGTTGATCAGCACAGTCTTGCGAAGCTGGAGCAGCGTTTTGATATACAGGTGCGTCCAGATGTACACGAACTTGAGCATTGCCTCGAGGTTCAGTTGCCGTTTCTGCTGCAGCTTCTCCCGTCTGCCAGGTTGTTGCCGTTGGTCGTCGGTCAGGTACCACCCGCGCCCGTTGCTGACCTTATTGAATGGGCCTGGGACGAGAAGGATGTGCTGGTGGTTATCAGTACCGATCTGAGTCACTACCACAGTTATGATGAGGCCAGGCAAATAGACCGGGACACCGAGCATGCCATTCTTGCCCTGCGTTCTGATATTCATCCGGATCAGGCTTGTGGTGCTCATGCGCTTAACGGACTGATGCTGGCGGCTCATCGTCGTTGTCTTTCGATTGAGCGAGTAGCGCTGTGTAATTCGGGTGATACAGCGGGTCCCCGTGATCAGGTCGTGGGGTATGGTAGCTATGCTATTTTCTGAGGCGTTGATGTCTGAGGTTCTGAGGCTTGCCCGCCAAAGTCTGCTGGCAAGCTTTGGCAGGGCGACTGAGCCAGAGGAACCGCAAGCGCTGTCGGCTCCCGGCTGTTGCTTTGTGACGCTGACAATCAATGGCAGACTGAGGGGCTGTATCGGCTCTTTGGAACCCCATCGTTCTCTCGCCAGGGATATCATCGAAAACAGTCGCAATGCGGCGTTCTCGGATCCTCGCTTTCCGTCGCTAACGGGCGCTGAGCTTGAGCAGCTTAAATTAGAGGTGTCGATTTTAGGCGCGCATCATGAGATAGAGGTTTCAAGTGAAGAAGATCTGATCTCTGTGCTGGAGCCCGAGATCGATGGTGTCGTGTTGAGTTTTGACGACCATAGAGCCACATTTTTGCCATCGGTCTGGGAGCAATTGCCGCAGCCTGAGGAGTTTATCAAGGCGTTAAAATGTAAGGCGGGGCTGCCTGAGAACTTCTGGTCGGAGGGGATGCGCTGGTATCGCTATGGGGTTCAGAGGGTTGAGGGGATATTGAGCGAACACGGCCAGTGCTGATTCTATGTGGGGCTCATAGTCATGAATTTGGCGTGCGATGGTATCCAATGTTGATCTGTATCAGAGGCCGGTTTAGCGAGAGGTTCAAAGCGGGCGGGCTCGCGGGTGGCTTCTGTAGATACATGTTTTTATAATCAGTACTCGGCAAACAGATCACCCACTCGACCATCCGCAGAGTTTCAAAATGAATATCTCGTCAGAAAAACTCGCCCCACCGCTGATCTTTGGCTATTTTGCGCTCTTTTTTGGGGGGCTTTATCTGGTTGACTGGTCTCAGTTCACCTGGCTGTCTGCTTTGGTCACCTTCTACGTAGCGCTTTTTCTGGCAGATTTCGTGAGTGGCCTGGTTCACCTCTTTATCGATTATCAGCCACTTAATTACGCAAAAGGATATGGTGAGCTTTACGACTATAAGGGCAAGCGAAACTCCGATGATTTCAATACCAAGAAGAAACGCGTGTTCTCCAGCTCAACCGTGTTTGATCGTGAGGTGTATTTTTTCAAGATTCATCACCGTAATGCGGGGCCTTGCGTAAACCGACCGTACCGTGACTTTTTCTTTATGACCTGTGTGCCGGCCACTTTGTTTATCCTGCTGTCGATCGGCCTTTCCATTTCAGGAATCGCTCTATCCGGGGTGGCATATCTATCATTCGCACTGCTGGTATTCTCTATCGGCGTGCTCCATACCGATCACATCCATGCCTGGGTGCATGGTTCCAAGACTATGCCCTGGGGTGTTGCTATCGCCAGACGCGTGCAGAAGTTGCGTCTAATGTATTCGATGAAAACCCATATCCGTCATCACCAGGAGGGGGAGAGTGGTTTCTGCTTTATCATCGGTCACGCAAACTTCCTGGTCGATGCGATCTGTAGGCTTCTGCTTCGTATGGGTGTCATTGAGAAGAGGCATTGGTTCGGAGAGCGTGTTGAGCGCTAGAAAAAAGCCCCGCTTGATGCGGGGCTTTTTTTATCCTGTGGAAGAGTGCTTAGCTCTGAATCTCAATGCGGCGTGATTTCATCGCCTCTGGAATTTCACGCACCAGATCTACGTGCAGCAGCCCGTTTTCGACGGAGGCTTTCACGACACGGACATGGTCTGCAAGCTGGAAGCGGCGTTCAAAGTTGCGAGCGGCAATGCCCTGGTACAGGTACTTGTGCTCCTGTTCGTCCGGTTCTTTCTGTCCGGTGATCGTCAGATTGCCATTCTCGGTCTGAATATCCAGCTCACTGCTGTTAAAGCCGGCCACTGCCATAGTGATGCGATATTCATTCTCGCCCAGTAATTCGATGTTGTATGGCGGGTAACTCGGTTGCTGTTCGTTGCTGCGGTTTGCGGCATCCAGCATTGAGGCAAGGCGGTCAAAACCAATGGCGGAACGGTAAAGCGGGGAAAGATCAAAGTTACGCATGTGCATATCCTCATAAAGCAATATGGATTTAATCTGCCAGCCATTCGGCCTGGCGGTGGGCGGGGCCTCCATTGAGCGCCTCCGCCTATCCACTTTTATGTGGCTGCCTTGCGGGTTTTCAATACCGAAATTCGAATTTTTTCTTACTCGTCGCGATTTTTCTTGAAGATATCTACATCATTGGTGATCTCTACATCGACCTTCGGTGAAGGGATCTGGAAGTCGTGAACGCGCTCCCAGCCTTCGGCTTCCGGGGTGCGCTCCCAGACAGTACCGGCATTGTAGGTGACCAGCTCTTCCAGCGAGGCGTCCAGCTCGACCATGCGTTCAACCGGCATCGGAACCAGGTTGATTTGTTCGTTTTCCAGAAACTCCTCGGTTTCGTAGCCGGTAAACATGCGCCAACCGGTGTCGTTGAGGTGCTCAGGAACGGTTTTGTACATGAAGCGTACGGGCAGGGTCTCATCAAATACCAGGCGTGATACGAGGGCGAGGAAGCCGTTCTTGGTCTGGTTGGTTTCGTCGGTTGCGGTAGTCGGCTGGTCGACGTCGGGTTTGCGCATGGGGACTCCTGCTTGGTTTGTCTGTGGCAGTAATTGTAACGGTTATGCTGATTTGACCGAAGCGGCTTGGGTCAAATAGCGGGCAAAGAAAAGCCCCGGCGCAGGGCCGGGGCTTTCGTCTCTACCTTATCGACTGATCAGGTGTATGGATCAGGCTTCCTGAACGGTCGGGATGACCGAGGAGGCTTTCTCGACGTAGGTATCCATCTGATCGAAGTTCATGTAACGGTAGATCTCACCGGACATGCTGTCGATCTTGCTGGCGTACTCCATGTATTCTGCCGGAGTCGGCAGTTTGCCTTCCAGTGCCGCAACGGCCGCCAGCTCAGCAGACGCCAGGTAAACGTTGGCGCCGTCGCCGAGACGGTTCGGGAAGTTACGGGTAGAAGTGGATACCACGGTGGACTTGGACGCTACGCGTGCCTGGTTACCCATGCACAGGGAGCAGCCCGGCATTTCCATGCGAGCACCGGCCTTGCCGAAGATGCTGTAGAAGCCTTCTTCAGTAAGCTGAGCCTGGTCCATCTTGGTCGGCGGAGACACCCACAGACGAGTCGGGATGGTCTTGCCGGATGCTTCCAGCAGTTTGCCCGCGGCGCGGAAGTGGCCGATGTTGGTCATGCAGGAGCCGATGAAGACTTCGTCGATCTTGTCGCCAGCCACGTCGGACAGCAGACGAGCATCGTCCGGGTCGTTCGGTGCGCAGAGGATCGGCTGGTCAATTTCGCCCAGATCGATTTCGATCACTTCAGCGTATTCCGCATCGGCGTCTGCGCGCATCAGGCTCGGGTTTGCCAGCCACTCTTCCATGCCCTTGATACGGCGCTCGATGGTACGAACATCGCCGTAACCTTCAGAGATCATCCACTTCAACATGACGATGTTGGAGCGCAGGTACTCGGCAACGGAGTCTTCAGACAGGTTGATGGTACAGCCTGCTGCTGAACGCTCTGCGGAAGCGTCGGACAGTTCGAATGCCTGTTCAACGGTCAGGTCTTCCAGGCCTTCGATCTCAAGAACGCGACCAGAGAAGGCGTTTTTCTTACCGGCTTTCTCAACGGTCAGCAGGCCCTGCTTGATACCGTACAGCGGGATGGCGTGGACCAGGTCGCGCAGGGTGATGCCCGGCTTGCGCTTGCCTTTGAAGCGAACCAGTACAGACTCCGGCATATCCAGCGGCATAACGCCGGTGGCAGCCGCGAAGGCGACCAGGCCGGAACCGGCCGGGAAGGAGATGCCCAGCGGGAAGCGGGTGTGAGAGTCACCACCGGTACCAACGGTATCTGGCAGCAGCATGCGGTTCAGCCAGGAGTGGATGATACCGTCGCCCGGGCGCAGAGCGACACCGCCGCGGTTCATAATGAAGTCCGGCAGGGTGTGATGAGTCTGAACGTCAACCGGTTTCGGGTAGGCTGCAGTGTGGCAGAAAGACTGCATGGTCAGGTCGGCGGAGAAGCCGAGGCAGGCCAGGTCTTTCAGCTCGTCACGGGTCATGGGACCGGTGGTATCCTGGGAGCCGACGGTGGTCATCTTCGGCTCGCAGTACATGCCCGGACGGACGCCGTCCATGCCGCAGGCCTTGCCGACCATCTTCTGTGCCAGGGTGTAGCCCTTACCAGTGTCAGCCGGCTGTTCCGGCTTACGGAACAGATCAGAGCCTTCCAGGCCCAGAGCTTCGCGGGCTTTGTCGGTGAGACCGCGACCAATGATCAGCGGGATACGGCCGCCAGCGCGGACTTCGTCCAGCAGAACCTGGGTTTTCAGACCGAAGTTGCAGATCACCTCATCGGTACCGTGTTTGCAGACTTTGCCTTCATACGGGTAAACGTCGATGACGTCGCCCATGTTCAGGTCGTCGACCGGCATTTCGATCGGCAGGGCACCGGCATCTTCCATGGTGTTATAGAAGATCGGCGCGATCTTGCCGCCGAAGCAGTAGCCGCCAGCGCGCTTGTTCGGTACGTTCGGGATGTCATCGCCGAAGAACCAAAGTACGGAGTTGGTTGCAGACTTACGGGAAGAGCCGGTACCGACTACGTCACCGACATAAGCAACCGGGAAGCCTTTGGCTTTGACTTCTTCGATCTGCGCGAGAGGGCCTTTTACACCCGGCTCTTCAGGGTTGATGCCTTCGCGCTCCATCTTCAGCATCGCATTGGCGTGCAGAGGAATGTCGGGGCGTGACCAGGCGTCCGGGGCCGGAGACAGGTCGTCGGTGTTGGTTTCACCCGGTACCTTAAATACGGTAACGGTGATTTTGTCTTCCAGTTTCGGCTTGCTGGTGAACCACTCGCCGTTGGCCCAGGATTCTACAACCTGTTTGGCGTGGGTGTTGCCGGCGTCCATTTTTTCCTTCACGTCATGGAAGGCATCGAACATCAGCAGAGTGTGGGACAGCGCTTTCGCAGCGGTCGGTGCCAGTTCGGCATCGTCCAGTGCTTCGACCAGCGGCGCGATGTTGTAACCACCGAGCATGGTGCCGAGCAGTTCGACAGCCTTGACCTTGTCGATCAGCGGGGAAGACGCCTCGCCCTTGGCGATCGCTGCCAGGAAGCCGGCTTTGACATAAGCGGCCTGGTCAACACCAGCGGGGACGCGGTTGGTGAGAAGCTCCATCAGGAACTCTTCTTCACCGGCCGGCGGGTTCTTCAGCAGCTCAACCAGATCGGCGGTCTGTTCCGGTTCCAGGGGTTTCGGCGGCACGCCTTCTGCGGCGCGTTCTTCTACATGTTTACGGTAAGCTTCTAGCACGACAAGGCCCTCATCTGTTGTCACCACACACAGATAGCTGAACACCCCGGCAGGGATGTCTATACTTCTGCGGTGGGTTATCGATTAGGTATCGATTAGTGTTTGGCGACGCGAATTTTATAGGAAGGGGTTGCCAAAGTTAAGTTTGTCGACAATCTTGGGTGTTAGACTTTGGCCTATCTACATCTGTGCTTTGGCTTGATGCCGGTCAACCTAAGTGGGCCTCGGGGTTGCGCAGGCCTTTGAAAGACCGGTATAAAGTGTCCATACGCCCGTTCGGTTAATTGGAGTAAATCCGTGACCTTACCATTGACGGTGCAGTCGTCCGGAGTGGATGCCTCGCACCAGTACCAAATTGTACGGCAGTTAGAGCTGTTCCGTATTCAGGAAGACCCTCATCTGATATACCGAGGGCAGGAACACCTGATTGTGCTGCGATATCTGCAGCGCCGGGTTGCTGCGCGGCCGATTCAGCTGCGTAATCACATCCGTCGCGTATACCTGGCGATTCAAAGTCGTGAGGTTGCGCACCTGACAGGTGCCCTCGTTGATCTGATGCTTATCTTGAAAGGCAAGGGGTGTTATCTGGTAGAGCGTATGCTCGATCAGTCTCGTCCAATGCTGAAACCCGAGCATCACCAGTTGATGAAAAAGGTTTGTGATACAGGGCAAACAGACAGACTCCGTGCGATTCCTGTTGGGGAATCGGTGCTTAGTAACGGCGGGATGCCATCAGTGGCCAGGATGCAATGAGTAAAACCGGTTCTATTGGGCTGATCGGTTTTGATGATCGAGAAAGGAACCAGCTGGAAGTTTTTCTCAACAGTTCTGAAAATCCAGGTTTCGTTGAAACGGATCCTGTAAAAGCAGATGCGCTGTTGGTAAACCTGGCTTCTGCAGATGACAAGAAACGTTTTCTGCGCTGGTACACTGGGCGAGCGGATTGCCCGGTTGTTGCTGTAGTCGATGATCAGACCGTGTCTGGCGGTATGCATACGTTAAAGCGTCCCATGACCCTGGCGGGCCTGAAAAAGGTGTTGCGAGAGGTTATCAGGGAGGTGCAATCCAGTGCGTCGGCCAGTAGTGGTTTATCTGGTGCTGGCGAGGCGGACACGCAGTCGTTGTTGAAAATGACGCCGGAGGAGTTAAAAGCTCTGATAGCAGCCTCCGGAGTGGCGCCGAAAAAAGCGAAACCGCGCACCGCTGACCAGGATGTTGGTCGTGACGGTCGCAAAGAGAATCTTATTCTGCGCTGGAGCGATGCGGAGTGGCAGTCGCTCGTGCGCAGTGCCTGTGGCACTTTGCCCGACCTTGATCTTTCCAATCCTTCTGACCGTAGGCGGTTGTCCTTCTCTGCAGCGGCTCAGGGGCGTTTTCTTGATCAGATCAACCAGGTTGTTGCACGTGGTCGTGATAATGGCGTGCCCGTGCAGGTGACCGGCATTCCCGGTGAGCTGATCTACTTCCCCGAACTTGATCTGTTCAGCTATGACCTGGACCCGGATCTGCTTATTCAGATGGCGAATAGTCGTTTTGGGCCTGGAGAGCTGGGTTGTGAAGAGCTGACAGAGCAATCGCCTAATCGCCCAACCGCGATGCGGGATGAGCTGCTCTGGGTGCTGGCGCTGTTTACTGCAGCGGGTCGAGTTCCAGATTATCTTGATCCGGCCGCTCCGTTGATTCTCAAGGAGATGCCCGATCTGTCACGTTTTTTGTTAACGCCTCACGCAGAACGGATCGCGCGGGCCTGGTATTCGGAAAAACAGAGTGCTACGGCAATTGCTTATTCGCTCAAGATACCGCAGCGATATGTGTTTTCATTCATGGTCGCAGCTGATGCGGCCGGTCTGTTCGAGCGTCAATAAGGAGATTCACGCATGAGCGCTCAATCCAATAGGCCTATCGAAGAAGGCGATGAGACGCTTTACTTTCAGGTTCTGCCGGCCGGTGCGTATTACGCCACCTTTAGTGCTGAACCCGATGATATGAGGGCTTTGCTGCTCCAGCTGCTTAGTTCCGATACGGCGGTGCCTTATATACCGGCACTGCTCGGAAAGCTGACTGGGTTGAATAATGAAGAAGCAGATAAGCTTCTGACGACGATGAGTGGCCGTAACTTCCTGGAGCTTGTCAGTGATCCGCTGGAAATTGTCAGTGGGTCTTTGCAGGATATTCTGCCCGATCTCATCAGTCCGTTGGGTGAAGGTAAGGTCTTGCTCGCTGATGAGCAGGGATTCGCGCTTGCTCAAAAGGGGTTTGAGCGGGAGGAAGAGGAAGCCGTTGCCGGTCTTGCAGCTGACGTCATCATGCTCTACGAGCGTCATGAGTCACTGATCACAAACCAGCTTGGGCTGCTGGGCTGTTCCTGGGCGTTGGTAAACGCGGTGGGGCAGAGCGATCTCGGTTTTTGGGTTCTCACCATTGGCCGGGAAAAATTTCTATTGATCATTGAGGGGATGCCGTATCTGAACCGGCAGTCCTTTGTTGACCTAACATCAGTTCTGATCCGGCGCTACCTGGATCACTAAGACCTGCAGTGGAATAAGGAGATTTTCATGCGCGCGGAAGTATTGAGTTCAATCTTGCGTGACCTGAACGGCACTTCAACCGAGATCGAGGCCTGTGCCGTGATTTCGACTGACGGCCTTGTTATCGACTCGCTGTTACCGGCGGGTATGGATGAAGACCGCGTTGGTGCCATGAGTGCTGCGATACTGTCCCTCGGCGAGCGCACAGCCCGTGAGCTTGCCCGTGGCGACCTGGAGCAGGTTCTTGTAAAAGGGGCCGACGGCTACATTCTGATGACTCACGCAAACTCTGAGTCAGTATTGACTGTTGTAGCCAAGCCTAATGCTCGCCTTGGTCTGATCTTCCTGGACGTTAAACGTGCAGCTGAGGCCATCGGCAAGGTGCTCTAAGCGGCTGTGGATCGGCATCGCCTGTTTGGCGGTGCCGAAACGCGTGGGTTGGCTGTTTGAGGAGTGGCTCTATGTCAGAAAAGGATACTGGATCAGTCAATGAAGTACTGATCAAATATTATGGCGGCGCCGAAAGGGTTGCCAAAATCGTCGACGAGGAAGTGCCATATCCCGACGGTAAACTGATCGTCTCACGCACGGATCCTCAGGGTATTATCACCCATGTTAACCAGGCGTTCGTCGATATGTCGGCGTACACGCGTGAGGAATTGGTTGGGGCAAATCACAATATCCTGCGTCATCCTGACATGCCTGCAGTGGCATTCAAGGGGCTCTGGGATACCGTTGAGAATGGCGAAAAGTGGCAGGGGTATGTAAAGAACCTGCGCAAAGACGGAAAATATTATTGGGTTAAAGCGACAGTGATTCCCAATATTCGCCAAGGCAAGCTGGTGGGTTATACCTCGGTACGCCGCAAGCCTTCCCGCAGCAAGATTCGCGAAAGCGAGGCACTGTACGAGACGTTGCAGTAAGGAGCAGGGAATGCCGTTAAATTTTACCGTTAGTCCGGATTTTGCGCCGGACCATATGTCGGGCTGGTTTTACTTCAATACCTGGCTGCAGCGGAACCTGGGCACAGATATACATCTTGAACTCTATGATAGCTTTGATGCACAGCGAGAAGCGATCAAGGCGGGTCAGGTCGATCTGATCTATGCCAATCCCTACGATGCCTCGATGCTGGTGCGCGAGATGGGGTTCAAGGCGGTGGCTCGGCCGGCCGGCAGAAAAGATGAGGCGGTGATCGTTGTGCCGGCTCAGAGTAGTGCTGAGGCGGTTGAAGATCTGCAGGCGGGTGTGCGGCTGGCGACAACCGATGATCCGGATGTGCATACCATCGGTATGATTATGCTGGAGCCGGCGGATCTTGATGCATCGAACATTTCGCAAAAAGATTACGATACCTACATTCTGGTCGCAAAAGCCCTGTTGCGGGGCGAGGCCGATGTTGGGTTCTTCTTGAAGCAGGGGTTTGATGAGCTCTCTGACCTTATCAAGAACCAGATGCGGGTGCTTGTTAGCAGTCAGATCAGCGTGGTCCACCACGCGCTGCTGGTGGGTCCGCAAATGCAGGATCGTATGGCTGAGCTGAAAGGTCTGGTCACGCAGATGCATAACGATGAAAAGGGCGTAGGTGTGCTTGAGAGCATGGGCATCAAGGAATTTGAGCCGATGACCATGGAGCAGACCGAGTTCATGATTGATCTGATCGACACTCTCACGATTTAACTTCTAATAGAGTCAGGGGCGGCAGCTTTGGGTTATACTCGCCGCCCCTAATTCCATTCCCAGCTTTAAAAACTATTCCTCATGACCGATGCACTTGAAGAGATTCAGGCATTTTTGGGATGCTCAACGCCCCAGGCCTGGATTGAGGTTGCGGCCAAGCCGGAATCTCTGCCCGTACTATTGATAGATCACGCCCACTGCGAAAAAAAAGCAGCCTCGACCGCAATGAATTTGATGTTTCGTTATGTGGATCGCAGCGATCTGCTAAATAAAATGTCACGGCTGGCGCGGGAGGAGTTGATCCATTTCGAGCAGTGTCTGTCGTTGATGGATTCACGCGGGATCGAGTACGGGCATATGTCGCCGGCGCGTTATGCTGGAGGACTGCGCGAGAAGGTGAGAACAAGCGAGCCGGGACGTCTTGTTGATCTGCTGATTATCGGCGCTTTTATTGAGGCGCGTTCCTGTGAGCGCTTTGCCGCATTGGCACCTTACCTTGATGACGAGCTGTCAAAGTTTTACCGCTCATTGCTGAAATCTGAGGGGCGCCACTATCAGGATTATCTTGGTCTGGCCGAGGCCTATGCTGGCGAGTCAATTGAAGAGAGGGTGCAGGAGTTTCGCGAGCTGGAAGCGAGGCTTATTCAGGCCCCGGATCCGGACTTTCGCTTTCATAGCGGCGTGCCGGATGCCCAGCAGGCCGCTTGATTCGGGGTTTTGAGCCGGGTTGTTAGTTCGTGCCGGAGGGTTCTGCTTATTCCGGCGTGAACTGGACCAGCTCCAGGCTGGTGTCGGCATCCTTCTCAACCAAGTACCAGCCGCGGTGGTTCCAGTCGCCGAGTACAAAACGCTTACCTGTTCCCGGTGCAATCTGATCTGAGTGTGTGGCGGGACGGTGTGTGTGCCCATGGATCAGTACTTGGACCCCGTGTTGGCGCATCTGCTGGCGCACTTCGTCGGGGTTCACATCCATAATCGAATCCGCTTTCATCGCGCCCTGCGCCTTGCTTTGCGCTCGCATCTGTTCGGCGATCGCTCGTCGTTGCGTAACAGGCTGGGAAAGGAATTGCTGCTGCCAGGCAGTGTCACGAACCTGGGCGCGGAATTGCTGATAGGGCTCATCGTCAGTACACAGTTGGTCGCCGTGCATCAGTAGCGCGGGGCCGGCATTTAATTGCACCACCAGAGCTTCGGGCAGCAGGCTTGCGCCGATCTGTTGAGCAAATGTCTCACCGACCAGGAAATCCCGGTTGCCATGCTGAAAGAAGATTTCTGACCCACCTGCGCTGAGTTGCTGGAGCTTGTCGAGGGCGGGCTCCATGCCCTCTAGAGGGGCGTCATCTCCAATCCAGTATTCGAAAATATCGCCCAGCAGGTAAAGGCTGTCTCCAGGCTGGATAATCTCGTCTAGGAAATAGAGAAACGCCCGGGTAATCTCCGGGCGTTCAGGTTGCAGATGAAGGTCTGCAATGAAATAGCGTTTCATGCTCAGGCGTCGGCTTTTTCGCTGATGGTGGCGCGCTCGATAATGACGTCTTCTGCAGGTACGTCCTGATGGCCGGCACGCATGGTGGTGCGTACGCTCTTGATACGGTTTACCACATCCATACCGTCCACAACTTCGCCAAATACCGCGTAGCCCCAGCCTTCTGTGGTTTTCGCGGTGTGATCCAGGAAAATGTTGTCGGAGACGTTGATGAAGAACTGTGCCGATGCAGAGTGCGGGTCCATGGTGCGTGCCATGGCGATAGTGCCTGCCTTGTTGGACAGACCGTTATCGGCTTCGTTCTCAATCGACTCGCGGGTCTTCTTGTTGCTCATGCCCGGCTCGAAACCACCGCCCTGGATCATGAATCCATCGATTACACGGTGGAAAATCACGCCATCGTAGAAGCCTTCGCGAACATACTGTTCGAAGTTGGCTGCGGTTTTTGGGGCTTTCTCGTGGTTCAGTTCAAGCGTGATGTCGCCAAAATTGGTCTGCAGGGTGATCATTGTACTGGTCTCTGTGTTGGCAATTCATACTTATTAGTGTCCCGCCATTATACGCAAGTCGCAATTGAGTGCATCAAATTGGAGAAGGTCGGTTTGCTGTAAGGCTGGTTCCCACTTTGGGGCAGGTTGTGTGGAGTAGGGGGTCGCTTTGCTGCCGGTGTTCTGTTCGAGGTGCATACAAGGAGATTCTTGGGGGTGAATGGCAGATGAGTTGGTGAACAGATAGCCTTGTCGGCTGTATTCGCAGTGCTTTGCGATTCGATCTCCGGTTATAATGTCGCGCTCAGGTTCCAGTCGCCCGGACGGCGTCCAGCGGCTGCGTCAATTCAGTTTCGACAAGACGCGGATATGACCAAAAACGAAAGCACCAAGCCGACCAATTTTATCCATCAGATTATCGAGGAAGATCTGAAAAACGGGGCCAATGATGGCAAAGTCGTCACCCGTTTCCCGCCAGAGCCCAATGGCTACCTGCACATCGGGCATGCGAAGTCGATCTGCCTCAACTTCGGTACTGCACTGAAATACGGCGGTGAGTGCAACCTGCGTTTTGATGACACAAACCCGGAAAAAGAGAGTCAGGAATACATCGACTCTATCATCGCTGACGTGCGTTGGCTGGGTTTTGAGTGGGCTGGCGATATCCGTTACAGCTCCGATTATTTCGACACTCTGTTCGAGTGGGCGCTTCACCTGATCCGCGAGGGCAAGGCTTACGTGGATAGCCTCAGCGCCCATGAAATGCGCGAGTACCGTGGCACGTTGACCGAGCCGGGTAAGCCAAGCCCCTACCGCAGCCGCAGCGTTGAAGAAAATCTAGAGCTGTTCGAAAAGATGCGCCAGGGTGCCTTCGATGAAGGCGAGTGTGTGCTCCGTGCCAAGATCGATATGGCGTCACCGAACATCAATATGCGTGACCCCGTAATCTACCGTATCCGCAAGGCCCACCATCACCAGAGTGGCGATAAATGGTGCATCTATCCGTCATACGACTTCACGCACGGCCAGTCCGATGCGCTTGAGGGGGTGACTCACTCCATCTGTACGCTGGAGTTTGAAGATCATCGTCCGCTGTATGAATGGTTCGTCGCCAACCTGCCGGTGCCGGTCGAGCCGCGTCAGTATGAGTTCGCCCGCCTCAACCTGAACTACACCGTTACCAGTAAGCGCAAGCTCAAGCTTTTGGTGGATGAGGCCAAGGTAAATGGCTGGAACGATCCCCGTATGCCGACCATCTCAGGTCTGCGTCGTCGCGGGTATACACCCGCATCGATCCGTAATTTCTGCGACATGATCGGTGTGACCCGTTCTAACGGTGTGGTCGATATGGGGATGCTTGAAGCAGCGGTGCGTGAGGATTTGGATGCTAATGCGCCGCGAGCGATGTGTGTCCTCGAGCCGATCAAACTGACCGTGACCAACATGCCGGAAGGCGAAGAGGAGTGGTTTGAGCTGCCGGCACACCCCAAGGATGAATCCATGGGGCTTCGCAAGGTGCCGTTCACACGCAATCTGCTGATCGAGCGCGAGGATTTTGCCGAAGTGCCGCCGCGTAAGTGGAAACGTTTGTCTCCGGGTGAGGCGGTACGTCTACGTGGTGCTTATGTGATCCGCTGTGAAGAGGTGATCAAGGACGAGAGTGGCGAAGTGGTGGAAATTAAAGCCACATTTGACCCGGACACCAAGGGCGCCAACCCGACCGATTACAAACCCAAGGGTGTTATCCATTGGGTGTCGGCTGAGAACTCCGTTGCCTGTGAAGTCCGTTCCTACGACCGGCTGTTTACCGAGCCGAATCCGGATGGCGATAAAGAGCGTGACTTCCACGACTTTATCAACCCTGAGTCTCTGGTTGTGTATCCGCACGCGCGTGCGGAGATCGGTCTGAAGACGTCTGCCGTTGAAAGCCGTTTCCAGTTTGAGCGTCAGGGTTACTTCTGTGTTGATCCGGACTCCAGTGAAACGACCCTGGTCTTCAACCGAACCGTCGGTCTGAGAGATTCCTGGGCGAAGATGCAGAGTAAGTAAGATGATGCTGCGCGGTCTGCTGGGGTTGGTATTGCTCTCTCTGGCGGGCTGCTCCTCGTTGTCGTCTACGGATGTCAACGAGGCGGGCTATCTGAAAATAGAGACAGTCACGTCTCTCAGTAGCAAGGTGGTGGAAACCTCGGGGCTGGCGCTTCGAAAGAAGCGTATCTGGACCATCAACGACAGTGGTAACGGCCCTTGGCTTTATGAGCTCGACGAGTATCAAGGCGCGGTGGTTAACCGAATAAGGGTGGCCGATGCGGTTAATATCGATTGGGAGTCGATGGCGGAGGATGAGCGATATCTGTATATCGCCGACTGTGGCAACAACTCCGGCAAACGTCGATGGCTTCAGCTCTATCGGATTGGTTGGCAACAGCTGCTCAATATCAAAGCATCTGAGCCGGTTGCATCAGACTATATAGAGTTCAGCCTGGCTGATCCTGGCCCTGTGAAGGGTCTGCACAAGCATGACAACGACTGTGAAGCGGTCACCCGTGTTGATGATGAGCTCTGGCTCTTTACCAAGGGTTGGCTGACCGGCACCACCAGACTCTACAAAATGAGTGTTGATCAGGAGGATCAGTCTCTGATCAGTAGTGAAACCTGGCCTGTTCAGGGGCTTATTACCGCTGCGGCTTACAGTGCCGAGCGGCATGAGTTGGCGCTGCTTGGTTACACACTGCGACGTTTTACCAGCGACACTTTTTTATGGCGGGTTCCGGTTGTTAACGGTCGGCCTGACTGGCCGGCAGCGCAGCATCACACTCTTTGGCCTGCAGGGCAGTGGGAAGGTATCGCCTGGCGTGGCGATGAACTGCTGCTGACACGTGAAAAAAGCATTCTTGGCGAAGCGCGACTGGGTCGAATCCAGCTGGCGCCGCTCTCACGCTAAAACTGAATCATACCAAAACTGAATTTGAACTGATTGGCGAGTTTACATGTTGCATCTCTATAACACACTGACGAACTCCAAAGGCCCATTTACTCCGCTGGAACCGGGAAAAATCCGGATGTACGTCTGTGGTGTGACCGTCTATGACTACTGTCACATAGGGCATGCGCGGGTGATGGTCTGCTTTGATCTGATCACCCGCTATCTGCGTTACCGTGGCTGGGATGTCACCTATGTGCGCAATATCACCGACGTGGATGACAAAATCATCAAGCGTGCGGCCGAAAATGGCGAAGCGGTCGATGCGCTGACCGAACGTATGATCGCCGCTATGCATGAGGATGAAGGGCGCCTGGGGGTGTTGCGCCCGGATATGGAACCGCGGGCTACTGCGCACATCTCTGACATCATCGACCTGGTGCAGACGCTGGTAGACAAGGGATACGCCTATGCTGCGGCCAATGGTGACGTTTACTATCGTGTTGAGAAATTCGAGCCCTATGGTCGCCTGACCAACAAGGTGATCGATGAGCTCAAGGCCGGTGCCCGGATTGAAGTGGGTGACTCCAAGGAAAGCCCGGTGGACTTCGTGCTATGGAAGGCGGCCAAGCCGGGTGAAGTGAGCTGGGAATCTCCCTGGGGGCCGGGTCGTCCGGGCTGGCATATTGAATGTTCAGCCATGTCCAAATGCTGCCTGGGTGAAACCTTTGATATTCATGGTGGGGGGCCTGATCTCCCGTTCCCCCACCACGAGAATGAAATCGCCCAGTCAGAAGCGGCCAACGACTGCACCTATGTGAATTACTGGATGCATGCCGGACCTGTGCGGGTAAATCAGGAGAAGATGTCCAAGTCATTGAACAACTTCTTCACCATTCGTGATGTGCTGGAAAGTTATAACCCGGAAGTGGTCCGTTACTTCCTCTCCTCGGTTCACTACCGCAGCTATATCGACTACTCCGAAGATAGTCTGCGCGAAGCGCGCCAGGCGCTGGAGCGCTTCTACCAGGCGCTCAATGATGCGCCGGTTGGCACGGAAGAGGGCTTTGAAAGCGATTACGAAGAGCGTTTCCAGCAGGCGATGGATGATGACTTTGGTACGCCCAGAGCCCTTGCGGTCCTGTTTGATCTCGTGACTGAGTTGAACAAGGCGACCAGGGATAATGCGCCTCAGGCTGCAGCTTTGGCTGCGCTGCTCAAGCGTCTCGGAGGTGTGTTGGGGCTGTTGCAGCAATCTCCCCAGGCGTTCCTTCAGGGTGAAGCCCGTGAGGGTGAGTTGTCCGTCGATGAGATCGAGTCGGCCATCGAAGCCCGCAAGCAGGCGAAGAAAGACAAGGATTTTGCTGAGGCTGATCGCATCCGTGATTCACTGGCAGAGCAGGGGATTATTCTCAAGGATAGTCGTGAAGGTACCACCTGGTACCGAGAGGGCTGAAATCAAGGAGGCTAGGATCAAGTCTGCAGCATCTTAGCGTGCCAGGTGCTTGTTCATGGCTTACTCCGGGAAACCGACGGTAAATCAGGGAGTTGTGCATAAATCACACAGCTCCTTGTTTATTATGAAAAAAATGTAAAAACGCTATTGACGCCTCCGGTCCGCTCCCTTAGGATACGCACCACTTCGCAGCGGGGCCCAAGGGTCAGGCAGCGAATGTCGGGCAGCAAGAGGCGCCCGTAGCTCAACCGGATAGAGCAACGGCCTTCTAAGCCGTAGGTTGCAGGTTCGAGCCCTGCCGGGCGCGCCACTTGTGATTGCTCTTGCGACAGTCCGGTGAGTAAAAATTAGGTTATGGTGGATGTAGCTCAGTTGGCAGAGCTCCGGATTGTGATTCCGGCGGTCGAGGGTTCAAGCCCCTTCATCCACCCCATTTCCTAATAGAAGTATGAAAATACTTCGAGTGTCGCGGGAATGGTGAAATTGGTATACACGCTGGTTTTAGGTACCAGTGCCGAAAGGCGTGAGAGTTCGAGTCTCTCTTCCCGCACCATTTCCTTCGCGTTATGGTGGATGTAGCTCAGTTGGCAGAGCTCCGGATTGTGATTCCGGCGGTCGTGGGTTCAAGCCCCATCATCCACCCCATTTCCTTGCTTTAATTTCATCTCCTCATATCTCATCGGCGTTGCCGATTTTCTCGTTTCTTTCCCGAAGCAACTCCCGATATGCGGGCGTTTTGCTTGACTAATCAGGTCCGTTGCCGGACAATTTTGCGCTTTATAATTTCAGGCTCTGTGTATCGGATGTCTGTATTCTGGCCCGGTTTCATGCGGTGAAAACGGTCGGAATCGAAGGCGCCGGCACAGGTCGCTATAAACGCTGCAATCTATTTGTGAGGAATTTCATGCAAGTTTCTGTCGAAACGACTTCCGGCCTTGAGCGTCAGATGACCGTAACGGTCCCCGCCGACCGAATTGATCAGGACGTGGATAAACAGGTGATGCAGCAGGCCCGGACTCGCCGCATGGATGGCTTCCGCCCAGGTAAAATCCCGGCGAAAGTGATCAAGCGTATGTACGGCGATGCGATTCGCTACGACGTCCTCAATCGCGTTGTTCAGGAAAGCTTCTACCAGGCAGTGCAGCAGGAAGAACTTAAGCCTGCTGGCGGCCCGAGCATCGATCTGAAAAACGACAAAGAAGGCGAAGATCTGCAGTTCGTTGCTACTTTCGAAGTTTACCCGGAAGTTGCGCTGGCTGATTTCTCTGCTGCCGAAATCGAAAAGCAGTCTGCTGAAATCCAGGACGCTGATCTGGATCAGATGATCGAAACCCTGCAGAAACAGCAGGCTGAGTGGGCTGAAGTTGAGCGTGCTGCTGAAGACGGCGACCGCGTTAAGATCGATTTCGAAGGCTTCATCGACGGTGAAGCGTTTGAGGGTGGCAAAGCCGAAGGTCACGACCTGGTGCTGGGTTCCAACTCCATGATCCCTGGCTTCGAAAGCGGCCTGGTCGGCGCTAAAGCCGGCGACGAGCTGGAGCTGGACGTTACCTTCCCTGAGGAATACCACGCCGAAAACCTGAAGGGCAAAGCGGCCAAGTTCAAGGTCAAAGTGCAGAGCGTTTCCGCTTCTGAACTGCCGGAACTGAACGCCGAGTTCTTCGCCAAGTTCGGTATCGAAGAGACTGAAGTTGACGGTTTCCGCACCGAAGTTCGCAAGAACATGGAGCGTGAACTGAAAAACTCTCTGAAGTCCAAGCTGAAAGAGCAGGTTTTCAACAAGCTGGTTGAACTGAACAACATCGATGTTCCGGCTGCATTGGTCGACGAAGAGATCGACAACCTGCGTCGTCAGGCTGTTCAGCAGTTCGGTGGCCCGAACGCCCAGATCGATCCGAACACCCTGCCGAAGGAAATGTTCGAAGAACAGGCTAAGCGTCGCGTCGTTGTTGGTCTGCTGGTTCAGGAAGTTGTTCAGTCCAACGAGATCAAAGCTGACGACAGCCGCGTTCAGGAAACCATCGCTGAAATGGCCGAAACCTACCAGGAACCTGCGCAGGTTATCGAGTACTACAACAGCAATGAGCAGATTCTGAACCAGATCCGCAGCATGGTTCTTGAAGATCAAGTGGTTGATCACCTTCTCGCATCTGCTAAAGTCGTGGAGACTGAAGTCAGCTACGAAGAAGCGATCAAGCCGGCGCAGCAGGTAGCTCAGGAAGCTGAGGCCGAAGCGGCGGAATAATCGCTAACGCGAAAGAAGCGCTCAAACGTCCACCCCGGTGGGGCGCCGAAATCTCGAAAACGGCAGTTGGCTCACGCTGGCTGTCGTTTTTGCTTTCAAAGGCTCTTAAGGAGAAGTGTATATGACGGACATCTTGAATGGGCGTTCCAGTGGCATCACCAACAGCGGCATGGTGCCGATGGTTGTTGAACAGAGTTCTCGTGGAGAACGCGCTTACGATATCTACTCGCGACTGCTGAAAGAGCGAGTAATCTTCATGGTTGGCCAGGTGGAAGACCACATGGCGAACCTTATCGTTGCGCAGCTGCTGTTTCTCGAAGCGGAAAATCCGGATAAGGATATTCACCTTTACATCAATTCACCCGGTGGTTCCGTGACCGCGGGTCTCGCGATCTACGACACCATGCAGTTCATCAAGCCTGATGTCAGCACCATGTGCATTGGCCAGGCTGCTTCCATGGGCGCTCTGCTGCTCGCCGGCGGTGCCGAGGGCAAGCGTTTTGCGCTGCCGAACTCGCGCATGATGATTCATCAGCCGCTGGGTGGTTACCAGGGTCAGGCAACTGATATTGAGATCCACACCCGTGAAATTCTCACCATTCGTAATAAACTGAATGGAATACTGGCGCATCACACCGGCCAGGACGTTGAAACCATTTCCCGCGATACCGACCGTGATAACTTCATGGATCCGGGGGCGGCAGTGGAGTACGGACTGATCGACTCGGTGCTTGAGCGTCGTACCCTGGCAGAGTAAGGAACGCTCTGTTGTTCCCGTCCCGGGTTGAAAACCGGGGGCGGGGGCCGCATATCGAGTTAAAAGGCTTTTTTGAGGTATCAGAATGTCGGATGAGATCAGCGGAAAAGGCGGAAATGGCAGCAAGCTGTTCTGCTCTTTCTGTGGCAAAAGCCAGGACGAAGTGCGAAAGCTGATCGCAGGCCCGTCTGTCTTTATCTGTGATGAATGTGTCGATCTCTGTAATGATATTATCAGTGAAGAGATTCAGGAGACCGAAGAGCAGGCGCCCAGCGAGAAGCTGCCGACGCCCGCCGAGATAAAAGGCACACTGGACGATTATGTGATTGGCCAGGAACGTGCCAAGAAGGTGCTTTCGGTCGCCGTATACAACCACTACAAGCGTCTGCGTTTTCAGGGCAAGGGCAAAGCGGATATTGAGCTCGGTAAGAGCAACATCCTGCTGATTGGCCCTACCGGTAGCGGTAAAACCCTGCTGGCCCAGACCATGGCACGCTTGCTGAACGTTCCCTTCACCATTGCCGATGCAACCACGCTGACGGAAGCGGGTTACGTGGGTGAAGATGTAGAGAACATCATTCAGAAGTTGCTGCAGAAATGCGACTACGACGTAGAAAAGGCGCAGCTGGGTATCGTTTATATCGATGAGATCGATAAGGTATCCCGCAAGTCGGATAACCCATCAATCACCCGTGACGTATCCGGTGAAGGTGTTCAGCAGGCACTGCTGAAACTGATCGAGGGTACGGTTGCATCGGTGCCGCCCCAGGGTGGGCGCAAACATCCCCAGCAGGAGTTCCTGCAGGTTGATACGTCTAACATCCTGTTCATCTGTGGCGGTGCGTTTGCTGGACTCGAGAAGATCATCCGTGATCGCAGCGAGCGCAGCTCCATCGGCTTCAGCGCGACAGTGAAGAGCAAAGATGAAAGCCGTCTTGCTGAAGTGTTGCACGATGTTGAAGCGGAAGATCTGGTTAAATTCGGTCTGATTCCCGAGTTTGTCGGTCGTCTGCCGATGATTGCGACCCTGTCCGAACTGGACGAGGAGGCTCTGATCCAGATCCTCACCGAACCCAAGCATAGTCTTGTGAAGCAGTACCAGGCTCTGTTCGAGATGGAAGGGGTCGATGTGGACTTCCGTACCGAAGCTTTGCAGGCGGTAGCCCGTCATGCGCTGGAGCGTCGTACCGGTGCGCGTGGTCTGCGTTCAATTCTCGAAGCAACCCTGCTCGAAACCATGTATGAACTGCCGTCACTGGATGGCGTCAGCAAAGTGGTTATTGATGAAGGGGTGATCGAGGGAACGTCTGACCCGATCCTGATCTACGAGAACCAGGAACAGTCCAAGGCGGCGCCGCAGGACTGATGACGCAAAGTAGCGCGTTTAAAAAGCGACCCTGGGGTCGCTTTTTTTGTGTCTGCTTGCTTGGGTGTGACCGAGTAAAGCGGTTTACTCGTGCATCGCCTGCATGGCGTCTCGAGCCCAGTTGAGGCTGTTGCGATACGCGCTTTCAAACAGGGCGATGTTGAAGTCGGCGGGTAGCTTTTCCCAGTCGCCGCTCTCATAAGCCAGCGCCTGCTGCAGGGTGCTGCCGATATCGCCTTTGTAGCCGGAGATGGCGTCTTTGATATCCTCGCCCAGAGGTACCTGCTCCAGCATGGTGTCACGATCTACATCGAGCATGACGTGCAGGCCCGACATCATACCCGCCATAAAGTAGGAACCCGGATTGGGACGCTGCTCGCCTTCCGCAACTATTTCGCACATGCGACCGCGGATCAGTAGCGTACGAGACAGCTCCTCTGGTTTGTCCTGGCTGCTGGTCATGGAGATCAATGTCGCCCATTTGCGTACCTGGTCGATACCGAGCAGAACCACCGCCTCAGCGACCGATTCAACCTTGCGAACCAGCGAGTAGGCGGCGGAGTTCACGATGCGCAGTAGTTTATAGGTGAGCACCGGGTCGCGGATGATCATCTCTTCGAGAATTTCCGGCTTGACGTTGGGCTTCTGCAGTTCCTGGATCAGTTGCATCAGTGCGACCTGGTTGGCGCCGATACGCTTGCCCTTGACCACCTTGGGGCGGCTGAGGAAGGAGCCTTCAAACAGTTTGAAGCCGGAGCTGGCGCAAAGCTCCAGTTGCTCGATAGTCTTAATATTGGCGGCCAGGGCGGTGACCTTGAGCTGGGCCAGGCTGTTCGCCTGTGACGCCAGCTTTTCCGTTGGAATATTTTGAATATCGAGTTTGACGATCTTGACCAGTTTAATAAACGGGTCGAGCTCTGGTCGGTACTCGCGTATTGCCAGTGTCAGTCGATAACCTTTCTTGGCCAGGTCGAGTAAAAGCTGGGCAAAAGCTCTGTCGGGTTTGGCTGGCAGCGTCAGTGTGAGTACCACCTGTTTTACGGGCAGGTCGGGCATCGTCGCGATGGTTTCTGCCGAGACAGGCAGGAATGCCGGCACGCGTTTGATCTCGCCCTGGTCCGAGATGCTGGTGTAGGTAGAAAGAATCACCTCAGACCCGGAGCTGGTATCAGGATCTGGGGCCAGCATTCCGTCCAGCGCGGTATCGCGCTGATAGCTCAGTTCATAGGCGATAACGCGCTGATGGCTGTCAAAAATCGGGTGGCGAGCGACCAATGCCTGGTTGGGGTCGATCTGTTGGGGCATGGAGGCGAAATCCTTCATGGGCTGCGAAAAGGTTTATTTTAATGGCTAACGGGCAGGGCGGCATCTTTTGTTGGCGGCTGCTGGTCAGCGCGAAGAAGAGTATACTGTGCGGCCGATTAAAATGCTGGGTGAATAATGACGAGAATCAATTGGTTTCCGGGCCATATGCACAAGGCACGAAAAGAGATCGCCGAGGTGATGGATGAGGTGGATGTGGTGATCGAGGTGCTTGACGCCCGGCTCCCGCGTTCCAGCGAGAATCCCCTGGTGGATCAGCTGCGCCGCGGCAAGCCGGTGATCAAACTCCTTAATAAGGAGGATCTGGCCGACCCCCAGCGGACAAAAGAGTGGCTGGCCTATTTCAATGCCCAGGAAGGAATTACCGCCATTGCGTTGACTACCAGTGATAAAAAGCTGGTGCAGAAGATACCGACCTTTTGCAAAGAGGCCGTTCCTGCGCGCACCCGCGCGGGGCGTCCGGTACGGGCGATGATTATGGGTATTCCCAACGTCGGCAAATCGACGCTGATCAATGTACTGTTGGGCCGCAAGATTGCCAAGGTTGGTAACGAGCCTGCAGTGACCAAGGGGCAGAAGAAGTACAGTGTTCATAACGGTATGGCGCTATCCGATACGCCGGGGATTCTCTGGCCGAAGATAGAGGATGAAGACTCCGGTTACCGTCTGGCGGCGAGTGGGGCAATCAAGGACACCGCCATCGATTATGACCTGGTCGCGGAGTACGCGGCGAAGTTTCTACTGGCGGAATACCCGGGTTATCTGCTGGAGCGCTTTAAGCTCAAAGCGCTGCCCGAGTCCGCGGATAGCCTTATCGATCAGGTAGGTCGCAAACGGGGCTGTCTACGGCCAGGTGGTGTTGTCGATACCTACAAGGCAGCCGATATCCTGCTGACAGAATTGAGAGCAGGCAAGCTGGGTAAGGTTACTTTTGAAACCCCGGAAGAGTGGGAAAGAAAACGGATCGAGGCAGAGCAGGCCGAGATGGAAGCAGCCAACGAAGAGAAAAAATCATGACACGTCGTAAAAAAGAGCGTCGGCTGGGCAAATTCATGCCGGTACTGGATCAGAAGCCGAAGAAACAGGAGCGCCTGGCGGATCCGACCAGTAAAGAGAGCCGCAGAAAGAAAGCGCAGCAGCAGGAGAAGAAAAAAGAGTCTGTTTATGCCAAGGCTCAGGCAACCAAGACTCGCGCCGCCAGGGACGAGGAAGCGGGCCGTCGCGGGACCCGTCACGGAGGCCGGCTGGCTGAAAAGATTCGCCGTCTGAATGAGCAGCGAGAGGAATCGGAAGAGTCCTGAGTTTGACCGACCTCCCGCCTTCGCCTAATTTTAGCGACAGGACGGGAGGGTAGGTAATGAGCCATTCACCAGTTCATCGGGCCGGCAGCACGCCGGTCACAGTCAAGTTAAAACAGGGCGAAGTTTACGCCTGGTGCGCCTGTGGACGTTCAGCCAATCAGCCTTTCTGCGACGGCAGTCATGTGGGTACAGGGTTGGATCCGCTGGTGTTCGAAGCGGAAAAGGACGATGAAGTCCAACTTTGCACCTGTAAATTCACCGCGACACCGCCGATCTGCGATGGCAGTCACTGTAATGAGAGCCACTGCAATGACAGCCACTGCGACGATGAGCAGGGCGGTTGAATGTCGCAGGATCCTCAACGCAGTGGCTCCATACGTGGCGTACTGCTGGATCTGGATGGCGTCCTGTACACGGGCGACAGTCTGATTGAGGGGGCTGTAGCCAGTATCGACTGGCTGCAAGCCCAGGGTCTGCCTTTTCGCTATATCACCAATACATCCACCCAAACCCGCGAGCAGCTGCAGTCTCGGTTGGAAAAACTCGGTTTGCCCGTGGATGTGTCGATTATCTTCAGCGCAGTGCAGGCAACAGAGGCCTGGTTGAACGATCAGGGTATAACCCGTGTCGCACCCCTGGTGAATAACTCTGTCGCTGAGAGGCTCTCTGAGGGCTTTCAGATCGACAGGGAGAGGCCTGAGGCTGTCATCATCGGCGATATTGGTGATGCCTGGGATTACGCATTGCTGCAGCAGGCCTTTGAGTGGCTTTTAGACGGCGCCAGGCTTGTAGCGATCCATCATAATCGCTACAGCCGCAGCGGTAATAAGTTGGTTCTGGATATTGGTGCCTTTGTCGTAGTCCTTGAATATGCAGCGCAGACCCAGGCGGTTGTCGTCGGCAAGCCCTCAGTGGCGTTTTTCCACGCGGCCTGTGACAGCCTGTCCCTGTCGCCGGAAGAGGTTGTAGTCGTCGGGGATGATATTGATGCGGATGTCGGTGGAGCTCAGGAGGCTGGTTGCATCGGTGTTCTGGTTGAAACCGGAAAGTACCGGGCTGAACTGGTTAAGCGCAGCGGCGTCCGGCCAGATTTTCAGATTGTTTCCATAGCGAAGCTGCCGGAGCTGCTTGCTGCCGCTCCGGCGGATTAATTCAGCGTCTTTAGGGTTTTAGTTGTTTTTCTTGGTGCAAATGCCGATGAGGCTGTAGAGCGGGCAGAAACTCACCAGGCCAGTAGCCAGCGGAATCACGCCTATCCATGCCCATACAGGGAGTGCGCCGGTAGCTGCCGCCGCGATCAGTGCAACACCGACCAGAATTCGCAGTACACGATCTATACCACCTACGTTAGCTTTCATCTTGATACTCCTTTTTCTAAATTAGCTAACTTAATTGTAGATCGCTTGCCGATGCCGCTCAGTGACTAAATCACATAGCTGCCAACTCCTTTAGGGCACCCGGTGCGGTTACTTCTATACTGCCGCGCCCGAGTTTGACCCAGTCGTGCCGCTCGAACTCTTTCAGTGTGCGGCTGATTACCTCGCGGGCGGTGCCGAGTTCATTGGCCAGCTGCTGGTGTGTTAAGCGGATGATTGCGGTATCTGTCTTGATCAGTCGTGCTGCGAGCCGACAATCAAGCCTGCCGAAAGAGATCGCATCAATTAGCATCAGCAGTTCGGTTAACCGGCGCCCGTATCCCTCGAAGACAAAATTACGCAGCGCCTTGCTGTCGTCGAGGGCTTGCTCAAAAGCTTGCGCGGGAATCACCACAGCGCGCACTTCTGTTTCGGTAAATGCTTCCGCCTGGTAGGGGCTGTTGCCGAGCAGACAGGCCGTGGTGAGGATGCAGGATTGGCCGGATTCGACGCGATAAAGCACGATTTCGCGACCGGACTCGGACAGCTTTTGTACCCTTACGGAGCCTTCCAGTACCAACAGAAACTGATGACAGGAGTCACCGCTGTGAAAAACCGGCTGATTGCCGGGCAGGGTCATCTCCCGGGCTTGTTCGCACGCGGAGTGCCAGCCGGGGGAATCTATACCTTGTAGTGCGGGGAAAAGCTCAAGCCAGCTATACATCGTAGGTTGCTCATATATGTTTTCACTGAGTCTATCGGTAACAGATGTGGCCGGGTAGTTCTGACGCCTGATGAGGGAGTCGAGCCTGTACAAATCTTAACTCGGAGGTGGTGGCGCATGAGCTCGGTTTTCGTGCGTTAAGTTTTCAACGGGAGGCTGGCGCCGGTTGCTAGGTGCTGCTTTAACCGTCAAAAAAGGCGCTGGGGTCAAAATCTCGGTGGCTACCCTTAATTGCAGTGAAAATATGCAACATATAGCACTTTCTCTTTTGATTTTTCCGGGGATCGTGTTTTATTCTAGCCACCAACACTTCCGCCAAGGACAGTCGAACGCAAGGAGATGCGCGATGGCCGGTAAAGAACTTGAGTCAAACACGAGAGCTTCCGCTTTCGGTTCTAAATTTTCATCGGGGCTCACCAAGCGTGAATACATAGCAACTCAGGCGCTGAGCAGTTTCATCAAAACTGATGGGCACGGTGACAGCGACGCCGCTGCAGAAAAAGCGGTGGAGTATGCGGATGCGCTGCTACGCAAGCTAAGTAAGTGAACCCGATCACGCCGCTTTCTTAAAACCGCCTCAGGGCGGTTTTTTCGCTTTTGGGGCTGGTTGATTTTTGCTCTCAACAAAGCCGGTTACCCTTGGTTTAGAAAGCCTTATGCGGATCCTGGATCGTCGTAAAAGGTGGGCTGTCATATCAGGGCCTGCGATAGCCAGCGCAAAGTAAAGTTTGGGGCAGGGTGCTGGTTCGAGTCACTAATTAGAAAAGTGGAAGGGTGAACCGAATGCCTCACTCGTAATGAGGTGCTTAACAGTTCAGTAATGAGGTGCTTAACAGTTCAGTAATGAGGTGCTTAACAGTTCAGTAATGAGGTGGATAACGAAAAAACCCGTCGGCGTCTCACTGGGGAGAAAGACGCACAACGGGCACACGAGAGAGTGTTAAGTTTTAGCGATCTGATTCTTTTGAAAAATCAGACTATCAACCGAACTGGTTCATGGTGTTGTCTTTACCTGAAGCCTTCAGGGCGGCGTCGCCGGAGAAGTATTCCTTGTGATCGTCACCCATATCGGAGCCGGCCATGTTCTGGTGCTTGACGCAGGCGATGCTCTGGCGGATCTCCTTGCGCTGTACGTTGGCTACGTAGCCCAGCATGCCGGCTTCACCGAAGTACTCTTTCGCCAGGTTGTCGGTAGACAGGGCGGCGGTGTGGTAAGTTGGCAGCGTGATCAGGTGGTGGAAGATGCCGGCTTCGCGGGACGCATCGCGCTGGAAGGTACGGATCTTCTCATCAGCAGTGGCCGCCAGTTCGGTATCGTCGTATTCAACGCTCATCAGGTTGGCGCGGTCGTAAGCAGAGACGTCCTGACCCGCTTCGACCATGGCATCGAATACCTGCTGGCGGAAGTTCAGCGTCCAGTTGAAGGACGGGCTGTTGTTGTAAACCAGCTTGGCATTCGGGATCACTTCACGGATGCGGTTTACCATGCCACCGATCTGGCCAACGTGCGGCTTCTCGGTTTCAATCCAGAGCAGGTCGGCGCCGTTCTGCAGAGAGGTGATGCAGTCCAGTACGCAGCGGTCTTCACCTGAGCCTTTTTTGAACTGGAACAGGCCGGATGCGAGGCGCTTCGGACGCAGCAGCTTACCGTTGGCCTTAACAACCACATCACCGTTGGCGATGTCGTCGGCGCTTTCCACGTAATCACCGTCGAGGAAGGCGTTGTACTGGTCGCCCAGGTCGCCCGGCTCGTTGGTTACGGCGATCTGCTTCGTCAGGCCTGCACCCAGGGAGTCGGTACGGGCAACGATAACACCGTCGTCTACACCCAGCTCAAGGAAGGCGTAGCGAACCGCGCGGATCTTGGCGAGGAAGTCAGCGTGGGGAACGGTAACCTTACCGTCCTGGTGACCGCACTGCTTCTCGTCGGATACCTGGTTTTCGATCTGGATAGCGCAGGCGCCGGCTTCGATCATCTTCTTGGCGAGCAGGTAGGTTGCTTCTTCGTTACCGAAACCGGCGTCGATGTCTGCAATGATCGGCACAACATGGGTCTGGAAGTTGTCGATCTTGGCCTGTACTTCTGCTTCTGCGGCGGCGTCGCCAGCTTCGCGAGCGGCGTCCAGGGCGCGGAACAGGCCGCCCATTTCGCGGGCGTCAGCCTGGCGCAGGAAGGTGTAAAGCTCTTCGATCAGCGCCGGTACAGAGGTTTTCTCGTGCATGGACTGGTCAGGCAGCGGACCGAATTCAGAGCGCAGTGCGGCGATCATCCAGCCGGACAGGTAGAGGTAGCTCTTCTTGGTGGTGCCGAAATGCTTCTTGATGGAGATCAGCTTCTGCTGACCGATAAAGCCGTGCCAGCAGCCCAGAGACTGAGTGTACTGAGAGGAGTCTGCGTCGTATTCAGCCATATCCTGGCGCATGATTTTGGCGGTGTAGCGCGCAATATCCAGACCTGTTTTAAAACGGTTCTGCACCTTCATGCGGGCCGCAAATTCCGGGTTGATACCTTCCCAGGGGGCGCCGTTTACTGCTTTCAGGCTGGCTACTGCGTCAATTGCTTTTTTGTAATCTGACATGACTTTTCCTCGACAGTTTTTCCTGTTGTTTGGAGCAAGTATTTGGAGCAAAAAATCTTTGGTTATCGACTGCGCTCTGTTGGGGTGGCGCGTTGTCATGGCCCGAATAATGTGACCTTGGAGAAGGGGTGTCAAAGCGCTTTTGTGCACAGCAGCAAAGTGTGTACAAGGACTACAAGCGGATTAAAAAGGCAGGTGTAGTAATACTACCCGGATGAAATTCTGCTGCAGCGCAAAATGCCCAGTTTTAACAGGGGTTTGGGGCTCTATTTCTTTGGTAGTAAATACTTTGGTCGGGGCTAAAAAATCGGCCATTTACATAAACTAAAAAGAATAAGCGCAATGTTTTAAATTCATTTAAAGTCTAAAAAAATCTGACTACAAAATTTGTAGTCGCTTGCTTTTTTGTCGTTGTTTTGAGGCGGGCTTTGACGAAAGTCGAAGATGAGAAGGTGGGTTGGCTGGATGAATATGACAAGGATTGGTCGATATAACCGGCCGAATAGATGCCGGCCGGTTATATGCAGGGGTTATTCTTCGCTCAGATAGAGGCTGCCGGTCTGAATCAGGGTGCAGAGCAGGCTGGACTGAGTATTGGTGATCTCATCAGCATTCAATGCCAGGCTGCGTTGATCGCCGCAAAGCTGTTCAGCCAGAGCGAGGGTGTCGCCGTCAACGGGATAGCTGTTGCCCTCGGCAAAGAGTCTGCCGCTGGTTGAGTTGTCTGTGTTACGGACAAAAGCGAATCGTGCACCCTCGTTCCGACGCAGCAGGTAACCCTCCTCAAGGCATTCGGCAAGCTCGGCTGGGCTGAGTGTTTCGCCCTCTTCTTTAAGCTCCGGGTACTTGGGATCGGTCATATACTCGCCGAACCAGCGGCTTAGTTGCTCCCGGTCCTGAAGATAGTTGTGCAGCGTCTCGGCCACGCGGTCCAGCGCTGCCGGTGTGATCTCTCCGGGGTTGGCCTGGAGCGCTAGGTCCTTGTCGCTGTAGCGGATCTCGCGGCCCAGTTGCTCACCGATAAAGTCGCTGAAGCTGCGCAGAATTTCATTGTGGGCAGGGGCGCGGAAGCCGATGGAGTAAGTCATGCAGCCGTCGCCCAGGGCGTAGCCGTTATGTGCCACCTGGGGCGGCAGGTAAAGCATATCCCCGGGCTGCAGATCGAAAGTCTCTTCAGCGACCCATTCGGGCAGGATCATGACCGGGGCATCTTCACGGCGTGGCGAGGTTTCATCGCAGATCGCACCGATCTCCCAGCGTCGCACACCCTCGGCCTGGAGCAAAAATACGTCGTAGTTGTCGTAATGGGGGCCCACGCCTCCCTGATCGGCGGCATAGCTGATCATCAGGTCGTCGACACGCCAGTTGGGGATAAAGCTGAAGCGCTGCATCAGGTCGGCGGCTTCGGGTGACCAGTGGTCCACGGCCTGTACCAGTAGAGTCCAGTGGCTTTCCGGCAGGTTCGCGAAGCGCTCCTCAGGGAAGGGACCATGCTCCAGTGACCAGCTGTCCTGTTCGGCATTGAACTGCACCAGTCGGGATTCCACTTCCTCTTCGCAGGCAAGGCCGGCCAGTTCGTCGGCGCTGACCGGTGGTACAAAATCGGCAATCGCCTGGCGGATTAGCAGCGGCTTTTTCTGCCAGTATTCGGCAAGAAACTGTTCGGCGGAGAGTTCGCCGAGGGGATATTGGTCGATCACTTGCTGAGAAGCTCCTGAAGTTCGTTTGCGGCCAGTTCCAGCTCTTCCATTACTTTGCGTGTATCCCGGGCGGATAGGGCTGCAGTTTTGTTATTACCAACCTTGCGCAGGCAGCTGCTGATTTGGTCGGCGCAGCGCTGTATGCCGGTCAGGTTGTACTGAAACTGTTCCATGCTCCCGGCGGTGTCTGCCAGTGCCTTGTGCAGTTCGTCGGCCTGGCGCACCAGTTGATGAAGGCTTTGGCTCATAGGGCTCTCCCATCGCTTAGGCTGGGTAATTGGTTTTACCCGTTAGCGTTTAACTTTAGCAGCCGGAAAGAGCCGTTGTAGCGTTGTAGATCAGTCTTTGCTGAGCCGTTCTGCGGTTTCTTCCACCGAATTTAGAATACCGCGCAGCATTCCCAGTTCGGTTTTCTCCGGCCGGGAACGGTTGAAATAGCGGCGCAGTTTGTCCATCACCCGGCCTTCATGCTGGGGAATGATGAAGTTTGTGAGCCGAAGTACGCGCTCCAGGTGCTCATAAAACAGGACCATCTCCTGCTGCCGTGGGTAGGGTGCCGGCTCGGAAGCCTTGTTTTGGCCCTGCCTCTCCGCGCGACGCAGCTCATAGCAAACGAGCTGAATGGCCTGGGAAACGTTTAGCACCGGATACTCTTCGTTGGCATCGATGTAGAGGTGGCGATTGCACAGCAGCATCTCGGCGTTGTTCAGCCCCATGGTTTCGCGGCCGAACAGGATCGCGATCTGTCCGTCGCTGGACTCTTCAATGACCTGGCCGGCAGCGCTTTCGAGATCCATTAGAGGTAGATCATAGCTGCGTTCGCGGGCGCTGGTGCCGATTACCAGCTGGCAGTCTGCGATCGCCTCTTCAACGCTGTCGACGACAACCGCGCTGTCGAGCAGGTCCTTGGCGCCGGCGGCGCGGGATTCCGCCTCCGCATCAGGGAACAGGCGCGGTTTGACCAGGTAGAGCTGACTCAGGCCCATGTTTTTCAGGGCTCGGGCGGCTGCTCCGATATTGCCGGGGTGGAAGGTTTCAACCAGTACGATTCGGATATTGCTCAGCATAATGGTGGATCTGTCGAAGTTGTTTTTAGCCCTGTCGGGTCTTTGGATGTCGGCTTCGTAGCCCTGAACGTAAAAGAGCCGGCTATCGGGCCGGCTCTTTTGCTTGGCAGCAGCAGGGATCAGATGCGACGCGCCTGAGCCTCTGCGTTACCGATGTAGCTCCCCGGGGTCATTGCCTTCAGCGCCGCTTTCGGCTCGGCCGGGATATCCAGCTTGTCGATGAACTCCATCAGCACATCTTTGGTCATCGCTTTACCGCGGGTCAGCTCTTTCAGCTTCTCGTACGGTGCTTCGATGCCGTAGCGGCGCATTACGGTCTGGATCGGCTCGGCCAGCACTTCCCAGGCGTTATCCAGGTCGGCGTTGAGGCGGTCGGCGTTCATTTCCAGCTTGCTGATCCCTTTCAGGCTCGCCTGGTAGGCGATCAGGCTGTAGCCGAAACCAACACCCATGTTACGCAGAACGGTGGAGTCGGTCAGGTCGCGCTGCCAGCGGGAGATCGGCAGCTTGGTCGCCAGGTGCTGCATCATGGCGTTAGCCAGACCCAGGTTGCCTTCGGAGTTTTCGAAGTCGATCGGGTTGACCTTGTGCGGCATGGTGGAGGAGCCGACTTCGCCAGCGATGGTGCGCTGCTTGAAGTAGCCCATGGAGATGTAACCCCAGACGTCACGGTCAAAGTCGATCAGGATGGTGTTGAAACGGCAGACACAATCAAACAGCTCGGCGATGTAATCGTGCGGCTCGATCTGAGTGGTGTACGGGTTCCAGTCCAGACCCAGAGACTGGATGAACGCCTGGGCGTTAGCTTCCCAGTCAACTTCCGGATAGGCAGACAGGTGAGCGTTGTAGTTACCAACCGCACCGTTGATCTTGCCCAGGAACTCGATCTGATCGAGCTGTTTGAGCTGGCGCTGCAGGCGGTAGGCCACGTTGGCCATCTCTTTACCCAGGGTAGACGGAGAAGCGGTCTGGCCGTGGGTGCGTGACAGCATCGGTTGGTCAGCGTGTTTGCGGCCCAGCTCGGCAATCTCTTCAGCGACTTTCTGCATCGACTGTTTCATCACCGCGACGCCGTTTTTCAGCATCAGTGCGTGAGACAGGTTGTTGATGTCTTCAGAGGTGCAGGCGAAATGAACGAACTCGCTGATCGCGAGCAGTTCGTCGTTCTCTGCGATCTCCTGCTTGATGAAGTACTCCACCGCTTTCACGTCGTGATTGGTGGTGCGCTCGATCTCTTTGATGCGCTCGGCATCTTCGATTCCGAAATCGCTGACGATGCTGTTCAGGCGAGCGTTGGCGTTTTCACTCAGGGCCGGGACTTCGGTGATCTGAGGGTGTGCGGCAAGCTGCTGGAGCCAGCGGATTTCGACTTCGACGCGAAAACGGATCAGGCCGTATTCACTGAAAACGTTGCGCAGGTCGGCAGTTTTGCTGCCGTAACGTCCATCGACCGGGGAAACAGCGGTGAGGGCAGAAAGCTCCATGTCGAACAGTCTCACTAATTTGGCGGTTGAGTAGAAAAGGGCGCACATTATAGCGGATTTGCGCCCCAAAGGTTAGGTCGGATCTTGGACCGGCGGTTCAGTGGCCGCCGGTGTGGAATTTCTGCAGCGATGCGCGCACCCGTGAGCGGAAAAAGAACAGGTGCCAGCGCTTGCCGCCCACCTGGCGCCAGAGAATCACGGCGCGGATTCCTGCGAGCAATAAGGCGCGGATGCGGGCGGCGTTTTCGCTGTTCTGCAGATGGCGGGGGTCGCCACCCACCTGAACGCGGATGGTAAAGGTGCTGATGGTGTCCTGGTAGAGCGCGGCGATACCGGCGATCACATTGGAATGGGTGTAGATCGACGGATCAAAGGCGCTGTCTGCAGCGGTGCCGTCGTCTGACGGCTGGTCGTCGAAATAGTGCGCTTTCTGCTCCAGCTGATCGAGGCGCTTGCCGATCTCCTCGAGCATATCGGGGCGGGCTGCCAGTTTGCGCTCCAGCTGAATCAGTGTCAGTGCATACTTCATCACGTCCGGGTTGATCCCGCCCGCACGTTTGTCGACCAGCTCCTGCATCTGCTTCAGGCCCAGTCCCAGATTGAAGGGAACATCATGGGGGCCGCCGTACACATCTTCGGTCAGCTTCGGGTCGGAGACAAACAGGCTGGCGATGGAGGTCTCAAAACTGTTTTGCGCGATCATGCCGCGTCGTGCGATCTGTTCCACCAGGCTGGCCGCCTGAAACAGACCGGCAAGCGCAATCGCCTGTTCGTCGTGTTCGCGTGCCATCAGGCGCTCTCCTCGGAAACGATGCGGGATGTGGTTTCGATAACGCCGCCACCGAGGCAGAGGTCGTCCAGGTAAAAAACCACGGACTGACCCGGTGTCACAGCGCGCTGCGGCTCGTCAAATTCAACCCGGTAGCCATTTTTATCGCGATGAATGACGCAGTCCTGATCGGGCTGACGGTAGCGCACTTTGGCCTTGCAGCGTAGCGGCGTTTTAGGTGCTTCACCGTTGATCCAGAAAATATCAGCGCTGGTGAGCCAGTCTGAAAACAGCAGCGGGTGGTTAGTCCCCTGAACCGCGATCAGTACGTTGCGGTTCAGGTCTTTGCCGGCGACAAACCAGGGCTCTTCCGGGTAGTCGTGAAGGCCGCCGATGCCTAGGCCCTGACGTTGACCGATGGTGTAGTACATCAGACCCTGGTGGTCGCCAATCACATCGCCATCCGGTGTTTCGATCTTGCCTGGCTGGGCCGGCAGGTACTGCTTGAGGAAGTCGCTGAAGCGGCGCTCGCCGATAAAGCAGATGCCGGTGCTGTCTTTCTTATTGTGCGTAACCAGGCCGTGTTCTTCAGCCAGGGCGCGCACCGCCGGTTTTTCCAGTTCGCCAACAGGGAATAGCGTCAAGGCCAGTTCGGCTTCACCTACCTGGTGCAGGAAGTAACTCTGATCCTTGTTGGCATCGAGTCCCTTGAGCAGAACCGCGTGACCGTCACGATCACCGCGACGTACGTAGTGCCCGGTGGCGATCAGATCGGCGCCAAGCATCTGTGCGTATTCGAGGAATGCTTTGAACTTGATCTCCCGGTTGCAAAGGATATCCGGGTTCGGCGTGCGACCGGCCTTGTACTCCTCCAGGAAGTGCTCAAATACGTTGTCCCAGTACTCGGCGGCGAAGTTGGCCGTGTGCAGAGTGATACCGAGTTTGTCGCAGACGGATTGCGCATCGGCGAGGTCGTCCTTGGCAGTGCAGTATTCGGTGCCGTCATCCTCATCCCAGTTTTTCATGAACAGGCCTTCGACCTGATAGCCCTGCTGCATCAACAGCAGTGCGGAGACGGATGAATCGACGCCGCCGGACATGCCGACGATCACTTTGGTGGCGCTGGGTTCGCTCATGGATTGGATGTCTTTTCTCTCAAGGTTCGTGGATCAGCGAAAGCGGATAACGGGTTCCCGCAAGATAGTCGTCGATGCATTCAAGCACCAGTTTGCTGCGCAGCATGGCGCTGCGTGCGGCGATCTCGTCGCGGGTAAGCCAAAGCGCACGCTGTATGCCGCTGTCGAGCTCCAGCTCCGGATCATGGGACAGGGCATTGGCGATAAAGCAGGCGCGATGGTAGGTCACACCGTTGGATGGCGCCTTGTAAACATAGAGACCAAGAAAATGGCTCGGTTCAACCTGCCAGCCGGTTTCCTCCAACGTCTCTCGTCGCGCGGCGTCGATGAAGGATTCGTTCTCCTCCAGATGTCCGGCAGGCTGGTTGATTACCAGCTCACCCTCGGCGGAAAGTTCTTCGACAAGGAGGAAGCGACCTTCGCGTTCGGTAATGGTGGCAACGGTGGCGTGTGGGGTCCAGCGCATGATCAAGTAGGTGCTTTTGGCTCGGAACGACTGTTTGGCGCAGCAAAATTATCGGCTAAGAGTCGCGCGAAAGTTTTCGAATGCGCCGCTTTCGGCAGATAATACCAGCAAAGCAGGCCACGAATAAGTCGATAGCCGCCAGTGCAGAGAGGAAAACGATTCAGTGGCACGGTTTCGGTCGGTCAGTTGGGTTTTCGTTATGTTCGAGGATCGCAAGAGAGAAAGCGGGAGAAGTAAGTGCAGTTAAACGATATAGGGGTACAGCAGGCGGATTTCGATCTCTCTGCCTTCAACCAGATGTTGCGCCAGGGTGTCACCGAGTATGGAGCTGTAGTGACTTTTTCCGGCCTGGTGCGTGATTTCGCTGATGGCTCGCTGCAGGCGCTGGAGCTTGAACACTACCCGGGTATGACCGAGCGCAGCCTCCAACGGATCGTTGAGCAGGCACGTGAGCGCTGGTCGCTGGGCAATATTGTTGTACGACATCGTGTCGGGCGCATGGAGCCCGGCGATGAGATCGTGTTTGTCGGTGTGACCAGCGCGCATCGCCGTGAAGCGTTCGAAGCGGCTCAGTTTCTGATGGACTACCTGAAGCGCGATGCGCCGTTCTGGAAAAAAGAGATTGCCGGTGGCAAAGGGCACTGGGTCGACCAGAAAGAAACTGACCTCAGGGCTGCCGACGCCTGGGGCTCTGAGAACGACCGTTCCGGGAGTTAGTGTTTCTGGGGCCCGGCTTGCGGGCCCGGCTGGTTTTCGCAGTGCTGACCGGCAGGTGGATTTCATCCTGTCGGTACTGGCCGGGTAGAAGGCCATTCAGTGTCCAGCTGCCGATGGCATAGCGGATCAGTCTCAGGGTTGGAAAGCCAACGGCTGCGGTCATGCGACGTACCTGTCGGTTTCTGCCTTCGCGTATCTTTAACTCCAGCCAGGACGTTGGTTGGTTGGCGCGCTGGCGGATCGGAGGCTGGCGCTCCCACACAACTGGGTCGTTCAGTCGTTCTGCTTTGGCCGGTTTGGTTGGACCATCCTTCAGTTCAACGCCGCGGCGTAGCTGCTGCAGCGCTTCATCCGAAATAATTCCATCCACCTGTACCCAGTAGGTTTTTTCAAGCTTAAATTTCGGATCCGCAATCCGACTTTGCAGTGCGCCATCCGCGGTCAAAATCATCAAGCCCTCGGAGTCATAATCCAGACGACCGGCGGCGTAGCAGTTCTTCTCCGTGATGAAATCGGCCAGGGTGGCACGGCCTTCAGCGTCGGTGAACTGGCTAAGCACCTGAAAAGGTTTATTGAATAACAGAATCTGTGACATGGCCCCGGTCTGGTTTCTGAGTCGAATGGAGGAGGGCGCATTCTAAAGCGGAGCGACGGATGGTCAAAGCCGCCCGGCGCTTTATAACGAAGGAGATCTGCGCGGCGGGCTGCTTGTCAGGGCGTGCACAGGCAGCGGAGTGGCGTCAATTGGCTCGGATCATGAGAATGTAAGAGCCCCTGAGATGGCGACGTAGGCGATCCCGAGCCTGCTCGATACTTTAAAACAAAACTCCGTGTAACAGTGCGGAGTCTTGTTCTGGTTCAGTCCAGCGTGCGGATGTTGACTGCGTGGATGCCTTTGGGGCCATCCTTGGTATCAAACTGAACCGTCTGCCCTGCCTTCAGGCTTTTATAGCCTTCAGCCAGGATCGCAGAAAAGTGGGCAAACAGTTCCTCTTCGTAAGCTTCGGAGAGGATAAAGCCATAACCTTTGGCATTGTTAAACCACTTCACTTTCCCTGTTTGCATAATCTACTCCCGTTGATTTCGCTCTACTTAAGCCCCATCCATGTAAAACAATGGACAGTACTCTTTGCGAACCCCTACGTCCTGCGCGGCGTAGAAGGTACTCCTTTACATCATTGCAGGGACTGCAGATACTGGAGAAACACTCCTGCATTTCGCGGCAGTATAACATCTGGTCAGTGCGACACTAGACCCAATGTTCAGGAAATAGATCTACCTACATAAGGTTAAAGAAATCAGTTGCTTATGTCGTTTTATAGGAACAGTATCAAGGGGATGGCGGAGGACTCCGATGGCGAGCATTATGACGGTCACGGCGGCTCGATCGCCACGGAAAAGGCCAAGCCGGAACTGAAAAAACCACCGATGTACCGCGTGGTGTTGATGAACGATGACTACACCCCCATGGATTTTGTGGTTGAAGTTCTGATGATTTTTTTCAATATGAATCAGGAAAAGGCGACACAGGTAATGTTGTCGGTCCATACTCAAGGGAAGGGGGTGTGTGGCGTTTTTACCAAGGATGTTGCTGAAACCAAAGCGGCTCAGGTGAATCAATATTCACGTGAGAACAAGCATCCGCTGCTTTGTGAAGTAGAGTCGGTCTGACAGGAGGCTGCAGCCATGTTGAATCGCGAGCTTGAAGAAACCCTCAGTGCGGCATTTAAATCCGCCAGGGACAAGCATCATGAATTTATGACAGTCGAACATCTGTTGCTCGCGCTGCTGGATAACCGCCAGGCGGCGGAAGTTCTGCTCGCCTGCGGCGCGGACTTCGAAAGACTGCGTCAGCAGTTGTCCGTATTCATTGATGAGACCACTCCACTGTTACCCCAGAATGTGCCCAACCTGGAAACCCAGCCAACACTGGGCTTTCAGCGTGTACTTCAGCGGGCGGTCTTCCATGTCCAGTCTTCCGGCAAATCGGAGGTCAGTGGCGCTAACGTGCTGGTCGCTATCTACAGCGAGCAGGAGAGCCACGCGGCCTACGTGCTGCAGCAGCAGGGCATAGAACGGATCGACGTGGTTAACTTTATCTCCCACGGCATCTCCAAGGTCGGTGAGCAGGAGAGTCAGGAAAACGACTCGGTTACCGAAAGTGAAGAGGGTGCTGAAGCTGGTAAAAGTCAGCTCAGTCAGTTTGCCGTGAACCTTAACCAGCAGGCGGCTCTTGGGCTGATCGACCCGCTGGTGGGGCGCGACTCCGAAGTGGAGCGTGTGGTGCAGATTCTTTCCCGTCGTCGCAAGAACAACCCGCTGCTGGTGGGTGAGGCAGGCGTCGGTAAAACCGCTATCGCGGAAGGTCTGGCCAAGCTGATTATCGAGGACAAGGTTCCCGAGATCATCTCTAAAAGCGTGGTCTACTCCCTGGATCTCGGTGCGTTGCTGGCGGGTACCAAGTACCGCGGTGACTTTGAAAAACGCCTAAAAGGCCTGCTGGCCGAGATCAAGAAGCAGCCGCACGCCATTCTGTTTATCGATGAGATCCACACCATTATTGGTGCCGGCGCCGCCTCCGGTGGTTCCATGGATGCGTCCAACCTGCTCAAGCCGTTGCTTAGCTCTGGTGAAATCCGTTGCATAGGTTCAACGACCTTCCAGGAGTTCCGTGGCATCTTCGAGAAGGATCGTGCTCTGGCACGGCGTTTCCAGAAGGTCGATGTGCTTGAGCCGAGCGTACAGGATACCTACCAGATTCTGCGCGGTCTCAAGTCCCGCTTCGAGGAGCACCACGAGCTTGAGTACACCGATGAAGCGCTGCAGGCTGCTGCCGAGCTGGCTGATCGTTACATTAACGACAAACACATGCCGGACAAGGCGATTGATGTGATCGACGAAGCGGGCGCCTATCAGCGTCTGTTGCCGGAAGACAAGCGTAAGAGCGTTGTCGATGTGGCCGAAGTCGAAACCGTTGTCGCCAAGATTGCGCGGATTCCGCCGAAGAGTGTCACTGTCTCGGACAAAGAGCAGCTTGCCAAGCTGGAGCCGAACCTCAAGATGGTGGTTCTGGGTCAGGACGAGGCGATCGGTACGCTTTCTGCGGCGATCAAACTGTCCCGTGCAGGCCTTAAGGCACCCAATAAGCCAGTGGGTTCGTTCCTGTTTGCAGGTCCGACCGGTGTTGGTAAGACCGAGGTGACTTCTCAGCTGGCGCGTGTCCTGGGTATCGAGCTGGTTCGGTTCGATATGTCCGAGTACATGGAGCGGCATACCGTATCCCGTCTGATCGGTGCGCCTCCGGGCTACGTCGGTTTCGATCAGGGTGGTTTGCTGACCGAAGCGATCACCAAGTCGCCGCACTGTGTGTTGCTGCTTGATGAGATCGAGAAGGCGCACCCGGAAGTCTTTAACCTGCTGCTGCAGGTAATGGACAACGGCACGCTGACCGACAACAACGGTCGCAAGGCGGACTTCCGCAACGTTATTCTGGTGATGACTACCAACGCCGGAGCCGAGCAGATGAGCCGGCCCTCCATTGGTTTCACGCACCAGGATCACAGCACCGACGGAATGGAAGCGATCAAGCGTCTGTTCACGCCGGAGTTCCGCAACCGCCTGGATTCCATTATCCAGTTCAAGCCGCTCAGCACCGATATCGTCAAGGGTGTTGTCGACAAGTTCCTCACCGAGCTGCAGGCGCAGCTGGATGAGAAGCGTGTTGTGTTGAATGTGGACGAGGATGCCCGCGCCTGGCTTGCCGAGCATGGCTACGATGAGCAGATGGGGGCTCGCCCGATGCAACGCCTGATACAGGAGAAAATCAAGAAGCCGCTGGCTGAGATGATTCTGTTCGGGGATCTGGCCGATGGTGGCGGTGAAGTAGATATCCGCGTCGGCGATAGTGGGGAGATTGAGCTTGAGGTGGCCGCGGTGGCAGCGTAGAGGCGCTGCTCACCGTTTCGTTTATTGCGCTCGTGAATTAACGGGCGCGGTAAACGATGCGGCCTTTGCTCAGATCGTAAGGAGTCAGTTCAACTTTTACCTTGTCACCCGTAAGAATACGGATGTAGTTCTTACGCATCTTGCCTGAAATGTGGGCAGTAACCACATGACCGTTCTCCAGCTCAACACGGAACATTGTGTTGGGCAGAGTGTCGATCACGGTGCCTTCCATTTCAATTGAGTCTTCTTTGGCCATTCAATCGGTACCTCTGGGCTGTTTTTTGTACCCGGCTGGATACGCGCCGGTCGGAAAGCGCATTATTTTGCCTGAATCCCTCTGTTATATCAAAGAGATTTGCAGTTTTAGCCTGCCTTAAGAGGTCGTTTAGAGACGGATCCACTGGTCCGCGACCAGCATATCCAGAGGTTTGTAGGCGGTCTTGTAGCTCATTTTCCGGCAATCCCTGACCCAATAGCCCAGGTAGAGGTAATCGAGGCCCGCGTTTTTGGCGGCCTCAATCTGCCAAAGTATGCCGTAAGTGCCGAGGCTGCGACGTTCTTCGTCAGGGTCGAAGAAGGTGTAGAGCGCAGAAAGTCCCTGTTCCAGTTCGTCGGTCACGGCGATAGCCACCAAGTGATCATCCGGATCGCGGAATTCATAGAAACTGCTGGGCTGGTCTCCCTCGACAAGAAAACTCATGAATTGGCTGGGGGAGGGGGGGAACATGTCGCCATCGGCATGGCGCTCGGTAATGTAGCGATCGTAAAGCCGGTAATATTCGATGGTGAGTTGGGGCGCGACGGACACCACTTTCAGGTCTGCATTGCGCCGCCAGATGCGGCGTTGAGTTTTCGTAGGGCTGAATTTACGCACCGGAATGCGCACCGAGACGCAGGCGTTACAGTTGTCGCAGTGAGGACGATAGATATGTGAGCCGCTGCGGCGAAATCCCAGGTCGCTGAGTTCGCTGTAAAGCGGGCCATTTACCTCGGCCTGCGGGTCTACAAAAAGAGTTTTTGCCTTGCGCCCCGGCAGATAGCTGCAATCGTGCGGTGGTGTTGCGTAGAAGCGCAAAGTTTGCAGGTCACTCATGTTCGCCGCCTTTATTCTGATAGATCTGGGTGGCGTTCCACTCATGCGGAGTTCCGGGCTCAAGTAGCTTGTTGAGCAGAAGGATGAACTCTTCGCGTGGAATCTCCCGGGCTCCTAGACTGGCAAGGTGGTCGTTGTAAACCTGGCAGTCAATCAAATCATAGCCCCAGTTTTTAAGATGTTCGACCAGATGGGCAAAACCGATCTTGGAAGCATCCGTACGCCGGCTGAACATTGACTCGCCAAAGAAAATCTTTCCCATCGCAAGGCCATATAGACCGCCAACCAGCTCCTCGCTTTCCCAAACCTCGACGGAGTGGGCAATACCCATGCGATGCAGGCTGATATAGGCGTTCTTTATGTCCCGGCCGATCCAGGTGTCTTCGGAATATTGGCGTGGCGCCGCGCAGGCGTCTATGACCTGGGCAAAGGAATGGTCGAATGTGACCTTGAATTCGCCGCGACGGATTTTTTTTCGCAGGCTGCGGGAGATGTGGATCTCTTCCGGGAACAATACGCAGCGTGGATTAGGGCTCCACCAGAGAATCGGTTCGTCGGCGTTGTACCAGGGGAAAATGCCGTTTCGGTAGGCATTGAGAATTCGATGAGGGGAGAGGTCGCCGCCGGCGGCCAGGAGTCCGTTGGGGGACTCCAGTGCCTGATCGACCGGCGGAAACTCATGGCGCGTCGGGTGAAGCCAGGGGATCATCGATGCGCCTCTCCTGTTTACTGCTCAGGTATTACTGATGAGGTATTTATTTGCTGAGAGCATCCAGGTAACGCTCTGCGTCCAGTGCTGCCATGCAGCCGAAACCAGCGGAGGTAACCGCCTGACGGTAGATATGGTCACACACATCGCCGGCGGCGAAGACGCCTTCGACGTTGGTCTGGGTGGCGTTGCCTTCCAGGCCGGAACGGATTTTCAGGTAGCCGTTGTTCATCTCCAGCTGACCTTCAAACAGCTCGGTGTTCGGGCGGTGGCCGATGGCGACGAAAACGCCCTGCAGATCCAGATCCTGAGTCGCGCCATCTTCGGTGCTCTTGATCCGCATACCGGTTACACCGGTATCGTCGCCGAGCACTTCTTCCAGCTGATGGTTCCAGATAATGTTGATGTTGCCGTTTTCGGCGCGATCAAACAGTTGATCCTGAAGAATCTTTTCGCTGCGCAGGCTGTCACGACGGTGCACCAGTGTCACTTCTGCGGCGATGTTGGAGAGGTAAAGCGCTTCTTCAACGGCGGTGTTGCCGCCACCGATGACAGCCACTTTCTGGCCGCGGTAGAAGAAACCGTCGCAGGTTGCACAGGCGCTGACGCCTTTGCCCTTGAACGCTTCTTCGGAATCCAGTCCCAGGTACTGGGCAGAGGCGCCTGTGGAGATGATCAGGGCATCGCAGGTGTACTCGCCCATGTCGCCTTTCAAGCGGAAGGGGCGGTTCTGCAGGTCGGTTTCATTGATGTGGTCAAAGATCACTTCGGTGTTGAAACGTTCGGCATGCGCCTGCATGCGCTGCATCAGCTCGGGGCCCTGAACGCCTTCGGCGTCGCCCGGCCAGTTGTCCACTTCGGTAGTGGTTGTGAGCTGGCCGCCAGCCTGCATACCGGTGATGACCACAGGATTGAGGTTGGCTCGGGCTGCGTATACGGCTGCGGTGTATCCTGCCGGACCGGAACCGAGGATGATCAGGCGGTGGTGTTGGACTTCGCTCATGGTCTTGGGAGATCCCGTTTATAAAGAGTGAATGTAGTGATCGTAGATTTGGGGGCGCCGCGCAACAAAAACAAGACGCTCGAATGGCGGGGAATTTACCGCTCCAGGACAATATTGTCCATTTAAGGTCACAGGCCTAAGGCTCGGCGTCGACCTCCTAAGTATGGTATTTTTCACCCTTTACTGCAGGGTAACGCGTTAAGGATAAAAGCTTGAACGAAAAGCGTATCAATAGTTCTACAGCACTTGGATTGCAGCTGGCCCGGGTCGCCAAGGAGGCAGGGTTGGTGCTGCTGATCGGCTTAAACATTTTTCTGCTGTTGGCGATACTGAGTTACGACCCCAAGGACCCGGGTTGGTCACATATGGGCTACCAGGGTACTGCCTCTAATCTGACCGGGGTGACTGGTGCCTGGATCGCCGATGTGGCCGTGTCACTGCTGGGTGTGGGTGCCTATCTTCTGCCGTTCATGTTTATCTGGCCGGCTGTGCGCTTCCTGCGTCAGCGGCGCGCCGGATTGCTCGATGCGATTCCGTTCATCATGCTGCGTCTTAGTGGCGCAATTTTACTGATGATCGGTTTATCGGCGCTGGCATCGATGCATCTTTCTAATGGCAGTCTCAATTATCCCTTCACTGCGGGTGGCCTGATCGGTCAGGCCCTGTCTGATCTCTCCGTAGCCTGGCTAAGTATTGTAGGTAGCTCGGTGGTGCATTGGACCCTGCTGCTTTTCGGTCTCACGCTTTACGCCGAGGTATCCTGGAAAACGGCGCTGGAAAGCTGTGGTGGCGCGATGCTCCGCGGCTGGGAGTTTATTATCGAGAGGCTGAGTCGGCGCAAAACAGAGTCTTTCGATGAGGTTGCAGAAGAGGGGGAGGGAGATGAGCCGCTCTTCAAGAAGTCCTACTCTCACAGTGAGCGTCCCCAAAGTGTGCGCCCCCAAGAGCAGCAGCGTCCTGCGGTTCAGCCTAGTCGCGCAGACGCCCGCGCCGAGGCAACGATCCGGCAGCGCACCCAGCCTCTTGCCGGTGAACAGCCGGTCCACAGGGAGCGTGTTGAACCTTCCTTCTCATTGGAGGGACTCAGCGCGCGCGATAGTCAGGCTGATGAGGTCGTAACCGATGTGCCGGGCGCTCGAAAAGCGGCTGAAATAGAGGAACCCGATGTGCCTCAGGCCGCCGAAGCAGCTGCGCCAAGACCAGTGGTCCAGCCAGAACCCGCACCTGAGACTAAACCGGCAGAGCCCCTCAGCGAGCCGCAGCCCCAACCTGAAAGTGCAGAGGAGATGCCGCCCTGGGAAGCACCTGCGCAGCCAAGTCCGGCAGCGGACCAGCAGGCCGGAGCCAGCCGCAAGGGCGTTAAAATCGTACCGCTGTCAGAATCGCATAAGCCACTGGTCGATGACGAGCCTCCGGGGAATCAGCCCTCCGGTACCACCAGCCGCAAGGCTCCGCCGGTACTCCCATCGCTGGATCTGCTTGATCCGCCAGAGCTGCAGAGCGATCACGGTTATACCGAGGAGGAGCTCGAAGACTTCTCGCGCCTGCTGGAGGCCAAGCTGAAAGATTTCGGTGTGGTTGCCGAAGTTGTAGAGGTAAATCCGGGCCCTGTGATTACCCGTTTCGAGATTCAACCCGCGCCGGGTGTTAAAGCCAGCAAGATCTCCAACCTGGCACGTGATCTGGCGCGTTCCATGGCGGTGGCCGCCGTGCGAGTGGTCGAGGTTATTCCGGGTAAGTCCGTTATCGGTATTGAGATTCCCAACTCAACCCGCCAGACCGTTCGCCTGAGCGAAGTACTTAACGCTAAGCCCTATCTGGAAGCCAGCTCTCGCCTGACGCTGGCGCTGGGTAACGATATTGCCGGCAATCCGGTGGTGGCTAACCTGGCGAAGATGCCGCACTTGCTCGTGGCCGGTACCACCGGTTCCGGTAAGTCAGTTGGCGTTAATGCGATGTTGCTTAGTCTGCTGTTCAAGGCCACACCGGATGAGGTGCGGCTGATGCTGGTGGACCCGAAGATGTTGGAACTGTCGATCTACGATGGCATTCCGCATCTGCTGACGCCGGTTATCACCGACATGAAAGAGGCGGCCGGCGGTCTGCGTTGGTGTGTGGCCGAAATGGAACGTCGTTACCGTCTGATGGCGAAGATGGGAGTGCGCAACATCGCCGGTTTCAACGAGAAATTGGCCAAGGCGCAGGAACGCGGTGAGCCGTTGCGTGATCCGCTTTGGAATCCGCAGGAGCAGGGGCTGGACCCCTCTGAACCTGCGCCTTTCCTGGAAACCCTGCCCTACATCGTTGTTGTGGTCGACGAGTTTGCCGACATGATGATGATGGTCGGCAAGAAGGTGGAAGAGCTGATCGCCCGTATCGCCCAGAAGGCGAGGGCGGCCGGTATTCACCTGATCCTGGCGACCCAGCGTCCGTCAGTGGATGTTATTACCGGCCTGATCAAGGCGAACGTGCCGACCCGTATCGCGTTCCAGGTGTCGTCCAAGATCGATTCGCGCACCATTCTCGATCAGTCCGGCGCGGAAAACCTGCTGGGTTACGGTGACATGCTCTACCTGCCGGCCGGCACCAGTCTGCCTAACCGCGTGCATGGCGCCTTTGTCAGCGATGATGAGGTGCACCGCACGGTTGAAGCCTGGAAGGCGATGGGTGAGCCGGTCTATATCGATGAAATTCTCAGCGAGCCCGGCGGTGACGGCGCGGGTGGCAGTGGTAATCTGTTTGATGATGAGGCAGACCCTCTGTATGACGAAGCCGTGGCCTTTGTGACCGAAACGCGCAAGGCCTCGATCTCATCGGTTCAGCGTAAGCTGAAGATCGGCTATAACCGCGCTGCACGAATGATTGAATCCATGGAAGCCGCCGGTGTCATTTCAGAAGCGGGTTCCAACGGCCAGCGCGAAGTGCTGGCGCCGCCTCCACCGAGAGATTAAAGCTATGCCTACCTATCTCAAGGGCGCGATGATCAGCGCTCTGTTCAGTATCAGTACCGCACTGCATGCCAGCGCAGTGGATCGACTCAGCGATCTTTTGACCCGCCACGATGGTATCCAGGCGGATTTTGAGCAATATACGGTCTCCGAAGAGGGGGCTCGCCAGGAACACTCCAGCGGTGAGTTTGTACTCGAACGCCCCGCACGCTTTGACTGGCACACTGAATTGCCCTACGAGCAGCGTATCGTCAGCGATGGTGAATATATCTGGATCTATGATCCGGATCTTGAGCAGGTGACACGTAAGTCCGCCGACAACCAGGTGGGCAGTGCCCCGGCAATGATTCTCAGCGGTAATATCGAAGCGCTTGAAGAGCAGTTCGATGTTCGTCAGCTCGACGAAACGCCAGAGCGTGAAGTGTTCGAGCTGATTCCCCAGGAGGCGGAAAGCGGTTTCGTTCGGATCCGGCTGTTGTTTACCGGTGAGCTGCTTACAGAGCTGCTGCTGGAAGATTCATTGGGTCAGCGCACGTCGATCATGCTGGGCGATATCAAGGTCGATCCGACCGTGGATGATTCGCGTTTCAACTTTGTTCCTCCCGATGGGGTGGACGTTATTCTCGATCCGGGGGTCTGATGCAGGATCTGTTCGCGGATCAGTCCGGCGGCTATGAGCCGCTGGCGGCAAGGATGCGTCCCCGTACGTTGGATGAATATATCGGTCAGGAGCACCTGTTTGGGCGCAGCAAACCGCTGCGCCAGGCCCTGGAGCAGGGTTCGGTGCACTCCATGGTGCTCTGGGGCCCGCCTGGCGTTGGCAAAACCACCCTGGCGAAACTGATTGCCAACCTGGTGGATGCCCACTTCGTCACCATTTCAGCGGTGCTGTCCGGTGTGAAAGATATTCGCCAGGCGGTGGATCAGGCGAGCCAGGTGAAGATGCAGAGTGGCCGTAAGACCATCCTCTTCGTTGATGAGGTGCACCGCTTCAACAAGTCGCAGCAGGATGCGTTTCTGCCCTACGTGGAGGACGGCACGGTTATCTTTGTGGGCGCCACCACCGAGAACCCGTCGTTTGAGCTGAACAACGCACTGCTATCCCGGGCGCGGGTCTATCTGCTGCGTTCGCTGGAAACGCCGGCCCTGCGCCAGATTATTGAAACCGCGCTGCAGGATTCCGAGCGTGGCCTGGGACGGCGCAACCTGGTGTTCGGCGAAGGGGTAATCGATCGGTTGGCGGAAGCGGCTGACGGCGACGCACGCCGGGCGCTGAACCTGCTGGAGATCGCTGCCGATCTGGCCCGCGCCGAAGGGGCGAGCGAGACCGTTGATGCTGAGATACTTAAAGAGGTACTGCAGGCTGGCGGGCGTCGTTACGATAAGGGCGGTGATCTGTTTTACGATCAGATCTCTGCGTTTCACAAGTCGGTACGGGGTTCATCGCCGGACGGTGCGCTTTACTGGTACTGCCGTATGCTTGATGGCGGTTGTGATCCGCTTTATGTAGCTCGGCGGCTGGTGGCTATCGCCTCCGAGGATATTGGCAACGCGGATCCCCGCGCCATGCAGGTGGCGCTTTCCGCCTGGGATGCGTTTGAGCGGGTCGGCCCCTCCGAGGGCGAACGCGCTATCGCACAGGCTGCTGTGTATTGTGCACTGGCACCTAAGAGTAATGCCGTATACAAGGCGTTTGCCCAGGCCATGGCCGATGTACGCTCAGACCCGAGCTATGCGGTGCCCGAGCATCTGCGTAATGCGCCTACCTCGCTGATGAAGGATATGGGCTACGGCGCCGAGTACCGCTATGCCCACGATGAACCGGATGCCTACGCGGCCGGTGAGAAATACCTGCCGGAAGAGATTGCCGAACGTAGCTACTACCAGCCGGAAAATCGCGGCCTGGAGATCAAACTGGGCGAGAAGATGGAGCGTCTGCGTGCCTGGGATGCGCAGAGTCCGAAACAGCGCTATTCGGGGCAGAAAGGGAACGGCCGATGATTCACTGGATACTGATCGCCGTTGGCGGTGCGCTGGGAGCTCTGGGACGCTACTGGGTCAGTGGTGTATTGAACAACGCCGAGCACCGGCTGCCGTTTGGCACCCTGACGGTCAACGTGCTCGGTTCCTTCCTGATGGGCGTCTGTTTTGTCCTGATCCTTGAAAAGGTGAAACTGTCGCCGGAGATGCGGCCGCTGCTGATGACCGGCTTTATGGGTGCGTTTACCACCTTTTCCACCTTCTCGCTGGAGACGGTGGCGATGATTCAGGAGGGGCATATAATGTCTGCCTTGATTTATATATCATTGAGCCTCATTTTATGCCTGGTGGCGCTTTATGCCGGGCTGTCGCTGACCCGGATGATCTAACCGGGTGGTGGATACCTTCATTACTGATGTCGAACATTAAGGTACGTTTACTTCATGCTTGATCCGAAACTGGTCCGTGCCAACCCTGAAGCGGTGGCTGAGTCGCTGAAAACGAAGGGTTTTGAATTCCCTGTTGCGCGTTTTGTTGAACTGGAAAACCAGCGCAAGTCGATTCAGATCGATACCGAAACGCTGCAGAACGAGCGTAACACCCGCTCGAAGAGTATCGGCAAGGCAAAGGCGGCCGGTGAAGATATTCAGCCGCTGCTGGATGAAGTGGCATCCCTGGGCGCGCGTCTGGACGCGGCCAAGTCCGAACTGGACGGCGTGCAGGCTGAGCTCGACAAGATCCTGATGGGCGTGCCCAACCTGCCGCATGAATCTGTTCCGGAAGGCGAGAGCGAAGACGATAACGTTGAAGTTCGTCGCTGGGGCACCATCCCGGAGTTCGCTTTCGAGCCAAAAGACCATGTCGATCTGGGCGAGAAAAACGGCGACCTGGATTTCGTTACCGCAGCCAAGCTGACCGGTTCACGCTTTGCGGTGATGAAAGGCGGTATCGCCCGTCTGCATCGCGCGCTGATCCAGCTGATGCTCGATACTCACACCGCTGAGCATGGCTACAGCGAAGTTTACGTTCCTTACATGGTCAATGCCGACTCGCTGGAGGGAACCGGACAGCTGCCCAAGTTCGAGGAAGATCTGTTCAAGCTGCCGTTCGGCGATCGCTCCTACTACCTGATCCCGACCGCAGAAGTTCCGGTGACCAACTTCGTTCGCAACGAGATTGTCGACGCGGCTGAACTGCCGATGCAGTACACCGCGCACACCCCGTGCTTCCGTTCCGAAGCAGGATCCACTGGCCGCGATACCCGCGGTATGATCCGTCAGCACCAGTTCGAGAAGGTTGAGCTGGTACATGTGGTTGAGCCGTCCAAGTCCTGGGATGCCCTGGAAGCGCTCACCGGTCACGCCGAAGCGATCCTGCAGAAGCTGAATCTGCCGTACCGCGTTATCACCCTCTGCGGTGGCGATCTGGGCTTCAGCGCCGCTAAAACCTACGACCTGGAAGTCTGGTTGCCGGGTCAGCAGAAGTATCGTGAGATCTCCTCCTGCTCCAACATGCTGGATTTCCAGGCGCGCCGGATGCAGGCGCGCTGGCGCAACCCGGAAACCAACAAGCCGGAGCTGGTGCATACCCTGAACGGCTCAGGTCTGGCGGTTGGTCGTACCCTGGTGGCTGTGCTGGAGAACTACCAGAATGAAGATGGCAGCGTGACCGTACCTGAGGCGCTTAAGCCTTACATGGGCGGTATCACCCAGATCGGCTGAATCTGAGCTGCATGAAGAGGCCCCGCTGTGTCGGGGCCTCTCTGTTTGTGGGCCTTGACCTGTCACAAAGCATCCAAGGATCAGTTGCGTATACTGCGCAGGACAGATCCAGTTCTAAGGAAATTTCAGGATGAACCAGCGCTATGACGTGGTAATCGTCGGCGGCGGTATGGTGGGCGCCACCATCGCCTGCGCACTTGCCGACTCTGATCTATCCATCGCGGTGATTGAGCAGCAGCATCCCCCCGCTTTTTCGCCGGAGCAACCGCACGACCTGCGCGTTTCCGCGTTAAGCCTGGCGTCGGAACGCATTCTCCGCCATGTCGGTGCCTGGCAGGGGATAGAGTCGCGCAGGCTGTGCCCCTATAGCCGTATGCGTGTCTGGGAGGCCAGCGACAAGCGCGGCGCTACCGAGTTCGATGCCGCTCGTATCGGCCATCCTTACCTGGGTAATATCGTCGAGAACCGGGTTATCCAGCTGGCGCTGCTGGATCGCGTGAGAGAGATCCAGAATGTCGATCTGATCTGTCCTGCGCGCATCACCAGTATCGATTATTCCCCCGGCGCTTCGATCGTGCAGCTGGAAAACGGTCAGGAGATCGTTGGACGCCTGTTGATAGCGGCGGATGGTGGCCGCTCCCGCGTGCGTGATGCGGTGGGTATCGGCACCCATAAATGGGATTACGATCAGTATGCGCTGGTGGCCTCGGTGAAAACCGGTTACGAGCAGCAGGATATCACCTGGCAGCAGTTTACCCCGACAGGTCCACTGGCGTTTCTTCCGTTAAGCGGCTCCTGCGCCTCCCTGGTCTGGTACAACACACCCAATGAAGTTCGCCGTCTGATGGAGCTGCCGGAGGCACGCTTTATGGCGGAGCTGCGTGACACCTTTCCGAGTCGTCTTGGGCCGATCCCGGAACTGCTGGAGCGTGGCTTTTTCCCGCTGCAGCGTCAGCATGCGCAGCGCTATGTGGCTGAAGGCGTTGCCTTGGCGGGAGATGCTGCGCATATGATTCATCCCCTGGCCGGTCAGGGCGTTAATATCGGCTTGCTGGATGCTGCGGTGCTGGCGGAAGAGCTGCTTAAAGCCATTGCTGCCGGTGAGCCAGTGGAGTCACTGCAGGTGCTGGAACGCTACGAGGGAAGGCGCCGCCGCCATAATCTGGTGATGATGCAGACCATGGATGCGTTCTATCGCATGTTCAGCAATCAGGTCGGCCCGCTGAAGCTGGTGCGTAATCTGGGTCTGGGTTTGGCCGGCAGATTGCCGCTAGCCAAGGATCGGGTGATGCGTTTTGCCATGGGTTTAGAGGGCGATCTGCCAGCCATGGCGCAGGAGTTGTAGGAACGGAGTTCCCGCTGAACTCAGCGAGCTAAAAAACAAAAACGGCAGCCCGAGGGCTGCCGTTTCTCGATTCCCGTTAAGAATCAAGCGGATGCGGAAGTAGAAGCAGAAGCCGCAGTGGTCTTACGGGTAGTAGTCTTGGCGGCAGGCTTCGCCTTCGGTGCAGCGGCTTCCGGCATGAACTTGGTTATGTCAAAAGCGGAGAAGTCGAACTTGCTCATATCAGCAAATTTTTCCATATCGAAGTAGGGCATTTCGCCCATCTCGGATACGCTCTTCTCAACGACGCTGGTCAGCTCGTCTTTAGCCTGGGTCAGAGCGGCCATTTCCTTTTCGGCAACGCCGGTCATCTTGCCTTCCAGATCCTTGAAGTATTTGACCTGCAGGTCGAACGCTTCTTTCGGATCCTTCACTTCGGTCAGAGCTTTGACCTGGGCAAGGCTGGAGTTCACGAAGTCGGAGAAGTAGTCGGACTGCAGGGAGATCAGAGTCTCTGCGGTCTTCTTGTTGATTTCGGCCATCTCGACAACCGGAGCCATTTTCTCTTTCATCTCTTTCAGCATATCGTCGTACATGTTTGCATCCTCAGATAAAAATGTTCAGTTGGCGTTGTGCAGTGCATCAATATACCCGCACGTTAAACGCCAGTTTTTTATTCGTCAAGTTATTTTTTGTGCGGTGCACAAGTTCTTGAGGCGTTGAACAGCGTGACTTTCCAGTGTCGGCACCGATTGACTCTTCCGTGACAACGGCGGTGCAAAAAAGATGGCCGCAGAGCGGCCATAATGGGTTTACTGCTGGGTCGAGCAGGGAACCTCAAGGCCGTTTACTTGGCCTTCATATCCATCGGCTTCATGAACTTCTGCAGTTCAGCGAAGTAAGGAGAGGAGCTCATGTCAGTGACGCTCTTCTCGATGATGCCGGTCAGTTCTTCACGGGCGCTGGTCAGGGCAGCCATCTCTTTTTCGGCTACGTCGGTCAGCTTGGCTTCAACGTCTTTTAGGTACTGAACCTGAGCTTCAAAAGCCGCTTTCGGCTCTTTAGTCTCGGTCAGAGCCTTCATCTGAGACAGGCTGGAGTTGACGAAGTCAGACACATACTGAGACTGCAGAGCGATCAGAGTTTCAGTGGTCTTCTTGTTGATCTCGGCCATATCCATAACCGGCTTCATCTTGTCTTTCATATCTTCGTACATAGCTATCACCTTTGAATGTGTACCAATGAACATCGGTTAGTTGCGTTGGTTTGTGCGCTGCAACATTTGAGTTCACTTTATGATCAGTAGTGCAGCCTGTCAAGCCTGTTTTGTGCGCTGCACAAAAATAATTTTCATCGTGTTTTTAATCGATATGACTTCTTTTTATCTGGCTAATGTGATCATTATGTTGCGACGCAAAATTAAATTTCCGGTGTGCGGCCGGCGTGACCTCGCAGCCCAGGGCTGAGGTGATGAAGGGTGGTGAATCCGCCGGATCTAAGCTGCGTTGGAGTTATGCGTAGATTCCCTGCCATTAGAAGTTACAATGGTGGGCAGTTAAGAAAGCACGCAGCCGATAAGCCTGATAGGCCATGGACTTATCTGGCCGTGTCTTTCATGGCGCAGACATCGCGCCTCCATTCAGTTTTTCGGAGTGAAGCCCAATTTATGCAAGCTGTTAACAGTCATCAGAGCTTTCGCTTCCTGCGTAATCAGACCATCGACTCCCTCAATGTCGAGGTGCAGGAGTTTGAACACCTGGCCACCGGCGCGCGCCATTACCATATTGCCGCCGACAGGGATGAGAATGTTTTCCTGGTAGCGTTCCGCACGGTGCCGGAGGATTCCACCGGCGTGGCCCACATGCTGGAACATACCGCGTTGTGCGGCAGCAAGCGCTACCCGGTACGTGACCCGTTTTTCATGATGACGCGTCGTTCGCTGAATACCTTCATGAACGCGTTCACCAGCTCAGACTGGACCGCCTACCCCTTTGCCAGCCAGAACCGCAAGGATTACTTCAACCTGCTTGATGTGTATCTCGATGCGGCGTTCTTCTCTCGCCTGGATCCGCTGGATTTTGCCCAGGAAGGTCATCGTGTGGAGTTCGCCGAGACCGGCAACCCTGAATCTGATCTGGTCTACAAGGGTGTGGTCTTCAATGAGATGAAAGGGGCGATGAGCTCGCCGGTATCGACGCTTTGGCAGACGCTGACCCGTTACCTGTTCCCGACCACAACCTACCACCACAACAGTGGTGGCGAGCCGAGCTGTATCCCAGACCTGAGCTACGAGGAGCTGGTTGAGTTCTACCGCAGCCACTACCACCCGAGTAACGCGGTCTTCATGACTTTCGGCGATATCGAGGCGGTGGAGCTGCAGGAGCGTTTCGACACCCTGGCGCTGTCGCACTTCGAACGTAATGACGAAGAGATCTCCGTACCGGATGAAAAGCGCTACTTCGCCCCTGTCCGCATTGAGGAAGCATACGCGCTGGATCAGGAAGATCTTGCAGCCCATACCCATCATGTGATGGGTTGGCTGCTGCCAAGGTCGATCGATCTGGATGAGCTGATGCAGGCGCACCTGCTGTCTCGCGTGCTGCTGGATAACTCCAGCTCACCGCTGCGCGCGGCGCTGGAATCCAGCGACATAGGTACGGCGCCGTCACCGCTCTGCGGTCTGGAAGATTCCAACCGTGAAATGAGCTTCATGTGCGGCCTGGAAGGCAGCGAGCCGGAGAAAGCGGCCGAATTCGAAAAACTGGTGCTGGATACGCTCGAGCAGGTTGCTCGTGATGGTGTGTCACAGGAGATGGTTGAAGCGCAGCTGCATCAGCTGGAACTCAGCCAGCGTGAAATCACCGGTGACAGCTATCCCTTCGGTCTGCAGCTGATCCTTGGTGCTTTGTCTGCTGGTATCCATCGCGGCGACGCCCTGGCGGCGCTGAACGTGGATCCGGCGCTGGAGAAACTGCGCGAGGCGATCAAGGATCCGGATTACATTCCGTCACTGGTGCGTCGCTGGCTGTTGGATAACCCGCACCGCGTGCGCCTGACATTGCGTCCGGACAATCAGCTTTCGAGCCGCCGGGATCAGGCCGAGGCGGATCATCTGGCAGCAATGAAAGCGGCCATGAGCGAAACTGAAAAGGCGGAAGTGATCCTACTGGCGGAGCAGCTGGAAGCGCGTCAGATGCAGGTGGATGACGAGTCGATCCTGCCGAAGGTGACCCTCGAGGATGTTCCGACCGAACTGAACCTGCCCCAGGGTGCTTCCATGGGGCTGCCGAACCTGGATAGCACCTGGTACTCGGCAGGTACCAACGGCCTGATCTACGAACAGATTATTCTTGACCTGCCGGCGCTGAGCGATGAACAGCAGGCGCTGCTACCGCTCTATACCCACTGCCTGACCGAGCTGGGTTGTGGTGAGCGCGACTACCGCGAGAACCAGGCTTACCAGAGTCAGATTACCGGTGGCTTCTCCGCATATACCTCTGTGCGTGGTATGCCTGATGACGAGCAGAATGTATCTGCGTATCTGGTTCTGTCTGGCAAAGCGCTGGCGGTTAACCGCGATCCGCTGGCGGATCTGATGGTGGAAACCCTGGATAAGGCCCGTTTCGATGAAACCCAGCGCCTCAAAGAGATCGTCTCTCATATGCGCAGCCGCCGTGAGCAGTCGATCACCGGCCAGGGCCATGGCATGGCGATGCTGGCTGCCTGCGCTGGTTTTTCTCCGGCCTCGAAGCTGGCGCATCTGTCCCGCGGTCTTGAAGGCGTGCGTCGCCTGAAGGCTCTGGATCGCTCACTGGCGGAGCAGGATGAACTGAATGCCCTGGCCGAGCGCCTGGCTGAGATCCATCGTCTGGTGGCTAAGGCACCGCGTCGTTTCCTCAGCGTCGGTGAAGAGGAGCACAGCGAAGCGATGGCCAAGGCGATTGAACAGCGCTGGTCCCAGGCTGCTACTGGCGAAGCGTTTACCGGATTCAGCCTGCCGCAAACCCGTGAGGCTGTGCAGCAGGTCTGGATGACGAGCACCCAGGTTAACTTCTGCGCCAAGGCGTTCCCGACCGTTACTGTAGAGCATCCGGATGCTGCGCCGCTGACCGTATTGGGTGAGTTCCTGCGCAATAACTACCTGCATCGTGCGATCCGTGAGAAGGGCGGTGCCTATGGCGCCGGCGCGTCTCAGGACAGTGGTGATGCGGTGTTCCGTTTCTTCTCCTACCGTGATCCGCGTATCAGCGGCACTCTGGATGATTTCGATGCGGCGGCTCGCTGGATCAGCGAAAACAGCATCGAACCGCAAAAGCTGGAAGAGGCGGTACTGGGTGTGGTCAGCTCCATCGATAAACCGGGTTCTCCGGCCGGTGAGGCGAAGCAGACCTATCACTCCACCTTGTTCGGTCGTACACCGGAGCAGCGTCAGCGCTTCCGCAGCCAGATTCTGGCGGTAGGTGTCGACGATCTGCGCCGTGTTGCACTGGAATACCTGCAGCCTGAGCGTGCCGCCGTTGCGGTGGTAACCAGCAGCAAGGGTGCCGAAGAGTTGCCGGAGCATTTCGAGCGTATCGAAATCTGATCGCCAACCTCACGCGTTAGATATCGCCCCGTCACGGAATAACGTGAATCGGGGCGATTTTTTTGGAGAGTCTTCAACGTTGAATCCCGTGTTACTCAGGGCGGCCGCGCTCATCGTTCTTTCTGAATCGATGCTGGTGGGCGCCGGGGTGATCATCCGTGTTGTCAGCGAGGAGCTGAGTACACCGATGATCGTCTTTATGCGCAACCTGATGGGCCTGATCCTGATGCTGCCTTTTCTGTTGCGTGCCTCTCGTGCCATGGCGACAAACAATATCCACCTGCACCTGATGCGGGCGGTGGTGGGTATCTCCGCCATGTCATGCCTCTATTACTCCTGGTCGGTGCTGCCCCTGGGGCAAGCCGCGCTGCTGAAACAGACGGCCCCATTTTTCGTTCCGGTAATCGCGTTCTGGTGGTTGAGTGAAAGCGTGCCGGCGCGGGTCAAACTGGCCCTGCTGGTTGGCTTTGCCGGTGTCGCGCTGATTCTTAATCCCCAGCAGGGGGAGATCAATCTGGGGCTGTTGGTGGCATTGCTGGGTGCCTCGCTCAGTGCCTTGGCCAAGGTCACCGTGCGGCGTATGCACCTGACCGAACCGCCGCAGCGGATCGTGTTCTACTTTGCGCTGTTCGGATCGCTGTTTTCGGTGGTGCCGGCCGTGCTGTACTGGGTGACGCCAAGCACTGAGGCGCTTGTCTGGTTGCTGGGGCTCGGTGCTACGTCGACGCTGGCACAGTTGAGCATGAGCCGTGCTTATACTCTGGTTCCGGCGGCGCAACTGGGCCCCTTCACCTATAGTTCGGTAGTGTTGGCGGCCGGTGTGGGCTGGTTGCTTTGGGATGAAAGTGTTGCCCTGCTGACGGTATTCGGCATGTTGCTGGTATTCGCCGGTGGGGTGCTGACGCTTAATCGGCCGGCACCGAAAACGGCTGGCCGAGCTCACTAATTCGGGGGCTGTGCAGCAGTATTGCGAACCAGAGTCGCCGTCCAGGGTCAAAATCCCTTAAATGGCGTAAATAGGATCAGGGAGGCTCAAAATGTTGCGCAGATCCATATCCCTCGCTTTGGGGCTGGTGTTCGCCGCGCAGTTTGCTCAGGCAGAGATAGTGCACCGAGAAAGCACTGAATCAGGCGCGGTTGAGGTTGAACAGCTTGCTTCCGGGCTGGGTGTTGCCTGGGGCATGGAGTTTCTGGATGAAAACCGGCTGATGATCACCGAGCGCGAGGGGCGGGTTAAGTTACTCAATATCGACACCGGTGAACTGACAGAAGTGACCGGTCTGCCTGAAGTCAGAAGCGGTGGTCAGGGCGGATTGCTCGACCTGGCCTCCACGCCGGAAGCACCGGGGTGGTATTACCTGACCTGGGTCGCCTCGGTGGAGAATCGCGGCGTCACGGTGCTATCGCGCGCCAGGCTTGATGGAACTGAACTCACGGACTGGCAGGATCTGCTGATCACTCGCTCCGGGACTGGCACTAGCCGCCACTTCGGTGGGCGCATCGCGTTCGATGGCAAGGGTCACGTCTACTTCTCCACCGGCGATCGTGGCGAGCGTCCGAATGGCCAGAACCTGCAGACCCATGCGGGCACTATTATGCGCTTGACGCTCGGTGGTCAGATACCGAGTGATAATCCGTTTATCGGTAAGGCCGGCGCGCAGCCCGAAATTTGGAGCTATGGCCACCGAAATCCCCAGGGCCTGGCCTACGATGCCGAGCATGACCTGCTTTGGGAAAACGAGCACGGCCCGCGCGGTGGCGATGAGATCAACCTGATTAAGTCCGGTGCCAACTATGGCTGGCCGACGCTCTCCCATGGCAAGGAATACTGGGGACCGATTGATGTAGGCGAGGGTGAAGAGGCTCCCGGCATGGAATCGCCGGTGAAGGTCTATATCCCCTCAATTGCGCCGGGCAGCCTGATGTTTTACACAGGCGCTGCTTTTCCCGAGTGGCGTGGCAACCTGTTTTCCGGGGCGCTGGCGCTTACTCATTTGAACCGAGTGGAGCTCGATGCCAGCGGCGAAGCAGTAGCCGAGGAGAGGCTGCTCGATGAGATGAACGAGCGTATCCGTGATGTGGAGCAGGGCCCTGATGGGCTGATCTATCTCTCCACCGATAGTGGTCGGATTCTCAGGTTGCAGCCGGCTTCTGCCGAATGACCAGCGCAATACCGCCGAGGATCGCGACGGAGGTCAGCAGCAGACGCAGTGACAGTGTTTCACTTAGCAGAATTATGCCGGCGATGGCGGTGATCACCGGTACGCTGAGCTGGATCGTCGCTGCGTTGGTTGCACTTATATGCGGCAGGGCGGCATACCAGATCAGATAACCCACGGCAGATGCCAGGGCACCGGAGGCCAGTGCCCAGAGTACTCCCGCTGTATCGATCTCTACTTCACCAAAGAGCCAGGCGGCGCCGAGCAGCAGCAGTGCCAGCGGTGCCGAGCGGATAAAGTTGCCGGCACTGGCCAGCGCCGGGCTGCCGCCAGTGCGACCGCGCAGCGTATAAACGCCCCAGGCGATCCCGGCGCCCGCCATCAACAGGGACGAGGCCAGCGGTGGCGCACTGAGACCCGGCAGCAGCAGGCCGATCAATCCCGCCAGCGCGATCCCAAGACCCAGCCAGCGCAACGGGGTGAAACGCTCACCCTGGAAGAGTGCGTATCCGATCATCGTGACCTGTACCGCACCAAACAGCAGCAGAGCTCCGGCACCGGCTTCCAGTTGGGTGTAGGCGTAGGAGAAAAGCCCGGCATACAGAAACAGTGCCAGCGCGGAGGGCCAGTTACCGGTGGCTTGCCTGCCCTGGGATCGCAGCAGCAGGAATAGCCAGAGGGTCAGCGCACCGGAGCAGAGGCGGATGGCAGTGAAACTGGCGGGATCGATATCGGTATCGCGCAGAGCGACTCTACAGAGCAGTGAGTTGCCGGCAAAGGCGAGCATAGCCAGGCAGACCAGAGCGAAGAGGCGGCCTGAACTCATGGGCACAATTCCTTGTTTTATTGTTGTTATTCAGGCGTTGCTTTCGGGATGTTAACTGTCGATACGGCAGTCTTAAGGCGCTCAGACTCAGACAGAAATATCGAGCAGAGTACCGAGTACCTCGTCAGCACTTTGCACGACCTTGACCCCGGCCAGAGCATAAGTCTCGGCCTGAGACTGGCTGACAAGAGACTCTTCCAGCGAAGGCACTGAGCTGGAAGCCAGGCCCGTGGTCTGACGAGCGATATTCTGCGCGTTCTGTTCAATCTGGTTGTTGGCGGTCTGAAACGCCTGCACACCCGAATTGAAGGCTGAAATGGTATTCATAATCTACCCGTCGACCGGTTAGTCCCGGTTCAATCTGAGAGCAGTGTCCCCGGGCGGGGTACACAGCTGCAACTGTACTTTGGTGTTGGGTCAGTTGCCAAACACTTCTTTCAGCAGATCGGTGGTGCGTGCCACGGGTTCGGTACGGATCAGGGCTTCCTCTTCCGCCAGACGCAGAAAAAGACCGTCCAGTGCCTGCTCGGTGACATAGTCGGGCAGGTCCAGGTTGAAGTTGCTGAGCAGGGAAACCTGAGATTCCGCCATATCCATCAGCCCCTGGTAGGCCGCCGTGACGCCGCTGCTGGCCATGGCGGTTTCGATACGGGGGCGGAAGCGCTCTTTCAATTCGGTGTAGGTGTGATCACGGAAATAGTCGGTGGCCGCATTGTCGCCACCGCTGTAGATCTTGCGGGCATCCTCTATGGTCATCGCCTCGACCGCATCGACAAAAATTGGCGCAGCTTCAGTAACGGCATCTTCAGCGGCGCGGTTCATACTCAGTTCGAACGCTTCCACCTGGGTTCCAAAACCAGCGCCCACCAGCATGCTGCGGGTGGTCTCCAGGTACGACGGTAGCGGAATTTTCACATCCTTGCTGCCATAGTAGCCATCGGTGGACGCGAGGGTTTCAACGGCGCGCTGAGTACCTACCTGAAGCGCGTCTTTGAGGCCCGAAGCAAGGGTGTCAGTGGAAAGATTGGACGCTGCGTCCGTACTCGAGGTTGTCTCGCCGGTGGTCTCTTTCAGCAGCTCAGCACCCTGGTTGAGCAGATCGCCAAGGCCCGCCTGGCTGGTTGTACTGAATGCAAGCAGACTGCAAAGTGTGATAGCAGAAGTCAGGGAATGGATCTGCACGCGGATACTCCTAATCAAATAAAAAGCGAGGAAACTGACGCTCGACACGAGTACGACTGCACGGAGTATAGTGAAGTTCAGCGATGAGCCCCCGGCATCGCCGACTTTCTGGATGAGGTACCTAGATGAAACGCTACAGGATCAAACACAGCACCTGGTATGGCTTCAATGGTGAGGCGAACCTGGATCCGCACTGGCTCAGAATCCGGCCGCGAGAAGATCACGATGTGCGCATACTGTCGGCCACGCTTACGCTGAACCCGCCAGCGAGTAATGTGCACTGGTATAGAGATGTGGAGAACAACTCCGTGGCGGTGGCAGAGTTTGATACTCCCTGTACGGAGTTTGAGATCCTGAGCGAAGTGGAGCTTGAGCATTTCGATCAGCATCCGCTGGACTTTCTAGTGGAAGATTATGCGGTCGATTATCCCTTCGATTATCTCGAAGAGGATCGGCTGATCCTTAACCCCTATTTCGCCCAAGGGGATAGCTCGGAAGCGTTGACGCAGTGGATCGCTGCGCTCTGGGATGGAAATGAGCCGATCCAGTCCTATGGATTGCTGCGCCGGCTCTGTGATGCCATTGAGGCGAACTTCGAGTACAAGGTGCGGGAAGAACCAGGGGTGCAGACACCGGAAGAGACTCTGTCGCTGGGTTGCGGCTCCTGCCGCGATTTTGCCAACCTTTATATCGCCGCCGTGCGTCATCTGGGGTTTGCCGCCCGCTTTGTCAGCGGTTACCTGTTTGTGCCGCCGGGCCCAGAGTTTTTCGGTACTACCCACGCCTGGGCCGAGGTGTATATTCCGGGTGCCGGCTGGAAAGGCTTCGATCCCACCAGCGGTGAGATCACCGGAGTTACCCATATTCCGGTAGCTGTGGCGCGTAATCCCGACACTGTCCCCCCGGTTGAGGGCTCCTTTCTGGGGCCTGAAGGATCGTCGCTGAAAGTGGGGGTCTGGATCACGCTGCTTGAGGGTTGACTCGTAAAGCTTATTGCCGGGCCCGGTATGGCTGGCGCTTCTATCGAATGAGAGTAGAGCGCCTTATATCCGAGAAATGCGGTCAGATATTTGCATCAATGCCGTTCAGCCCTCTAAGGTAGGTAAAAAGGTTCAACAGGAGGAAGGGTATGACGGTACTTCGTAACCAGGTACAGCTGATCTGCTATCCGGACCGGATGGGAAAGGACCTGAAAGATCTGGACAGGGTGTTGGAAAGGTATCTGGGGGACGCCGTGGGCGGTGTCCATATTCTGCCGTTCTACCCCTCCAATGCCGATGCCGGTTTCTCGCCGCTGACCCATACCGAGGTCGATCCGCGCTTTGGCAGTTGGCAGGATATCGAGCATATATCCAGCCGTTACGATCTCTGCGTTGACCTGATACTTAACCATATTTCCGATGAATCGGTGGAGTTCAAGGACTTCATCGAGAAAGGGTACGACTCGGACTACGTCGAACTTTTTATCAATGTGGATGACCTAGAGCCGATCACTCATGATGATCTGGCGAAGATCCATATCCGCAAAGAGAAGGAGCCGTTCCGTGAAGTGAAGTTCGCCGACGGCTCCAAGGGCCGCGTCTGGTGCACCTTTACCGAGCACCAGATCGATCTGAACTACGAATCCGAGAAAACCCACGAGTTGATGGGGCACTACATCGCCTTCCTGGCGCACAAGGGCGTGAAACTGTTCCGCCTGGATGCCTTCGGCTACACCACCAAAAAGATCGGTACCAGCTGTTTTCTGGTGGAGCCGGATGTGTATCGCAACCTGGATTGGTTCAACGAGGTTGCGCATATGCACAACACCGAATTGCTGCCCGAGGTGCATGACCACTCCAGCTATCAGTACGCTATCGGTCGCCGCGATATGCATCCTTACGGCTTCGCGCTGCCGCCATTGATGCTCTACACGCTGCTCGATGACAACAGCGTGTATCTCAAACACTGGCTACGCATGGCGCCGCGCAACATGGTGACGGTGCTCGATACCCACGATGGTATCTGCATTCCCGATGTGGAAGGTGTATTGCCCGATGATCTGATCAAGGGGTTGATCGATACGGTATCGACCCGTAGCGCCGATCCCATTCTGCGCCGTTCCGCGGTCAATGCTCACAGCGTCGGCGCTATCTATCAGTTGACCTGTACCTTCTATGAAGCCCTGATGAAGAACGACGATGCCTATATCGCTGCGCGGGCGATACAGTTCTTCGCGCCAGGGATTCCGCAGGTGTATTACGTGGGTCTGTTTGCGGGCTGCAATGATTACGACCTGATGGAGGAGACCGGTGAGGCTCGAGATATCAACCGTCACTACTACAGCTTCGAAGAGATCGACGAAGCGATGCAGACGCCGGTGGTTAAACGGCTGCTTGAGCTGATGCGTTTCCGCAATACCCATCCCGCCTTTGAGGGGCGCTTTGAGCTGCATTACTCCAGCGATACAAGTGTGGCTATGGCCTGGCGTCATGGCGAACATTTCTGCCGTCTGTTCGTGGATCTGAACTTTAAAACGGCCCGTATCACATACACCGACAAGCAGACCGGCGCTGAGGCAGTGATGCAGTGCTGATTGGTGTTTAAACGGCTGTTTTAAGATTGCTCGTATATATACTTGATTCGCTTATATAAGGCCGGATAAAGTTTAAATCTTGAGCAGCTGGTCAAGGATGATCGCCTGTACCGATATACCGACATTAACTTCTTTCAGGCTATTCGTACTCCTTGATGGATAAGCTGGCAATCTATTACCTGCCTGCAGCAGGTACCCTCGTGGGGTCGTTGGAAGGACTCTTGACCCAGGCCGGGCTCGCTATTGAGTGGTCCTGCTGTAGCGCGATCAGTGAGACCCCGGTGGGCGCGCTGATTCTGTTGGTCGACGCCGATCTCGAGCAGAAAGAGCAGGCTCTTTTCGCTGCGCGGCGGGTCATTCTTCTTGCCGAAAGCACCGACTTTGCGGCTTCGATCCGTGCGGTTGAGGGTGGTGCACTAACCTGTTTGCCGATCAATGATCTGGAAAGAATCGCGCTGGAAATCGTTGCTCTGGAAACCCAGCGCCGGCGTGAGCCGGAAAATGTAGCGGACAGCGGCATGCTGCAGACCGTGATCGATGCGATCCCGGTACCGATCTTCTTCAAGGATGAGCACCATGTTTATCGTGGCTGCAATATCGCCTTTTCCGAGTTCATCGGGCTTCCCCTGAACAAAGTCGTTGGCCATTCGGTTTACGATGTAGCCCCCGCTGAACTGGCAGATCGGTATTATCGCGCCGACTGCGACCTGCTGGCCACGGGTGGCCACCAGCGTTATGAAGCGCCGGTTCGTTGTGCTGATGGTCAATTGCGTGAGATTGAATTCAATAAGGCGGTATTTTTCCACCCGGATGGTCGTCCGGCCGGTCAGGTCGGAGCCATGCTTGATGTGACCGAGCGCAAGAAGTTGGTCCAGCAATTGGAGGTCGCGTCGCTGACCGATCCCCTGACCGGAATCGGCAATCGCCGTCAATTCACGCTGATGGCCAAGGCAGCTGTCAGTGAACACCGGGGGGCAGAGCTCCCGTTGAGTCTTCTCCTGCTGGATGTGGATTACTTCAAATCGATTAATGATAACTTCGGTCACGCGGTAGGCGATCGTGCACTCCAGTTTATGGTCGCAAAATGTGCTTCGCTGCTGCGCGAAGAGGATCATCTGTTCAGGGTTGGCGGTGAGGAGTTTTATGTGCTGCTGGCAAAAACTGAATTGGATGAGGCGGCAGGCGTTGCCGAGCGGCTTTGCGAATGCCTGCGCAACTCAAGCTTTGCTGCTCGCGGTGCCCAGGTAAAGATGACCGTTTCCATTGGCGTGGTTGAAGTAGCGATCGACCGGCCGCTGGAAGAAAACCTCTCATTAGCGGATAAACAGCTCTACCGAGCCAAACGGGAAGGGCGGGACCGTGTTTGCGTAGCCGATACCCGCGAGGACACGGTTTAAATCCCGGGCAGGATGGTCCAAACTGGCACAGCGTTAACCATCGAAGCGGAGCATTCATGTGGTTGCAGACTAGCTGTGAGCTGAAATTCGATATCACCTTTCCGACCCCTTTCATCTTGATGCTGAGAGCACGTAGTGGTGCCCAGCAGTGGGTATCGCGGGAGGAGTACCGTATCGAACCCAATGTACCTGTGTTCGAATTCTCCGATGCCTACGGTAACCTCTGTCAGCGCCTTGTCGCACCGCCGGGGCCGTTCTGCATCGCCACCCGTACCGATGTAAAAACCTCCGATGAAATGGACCGGGGTTTTGGTGCGCCCTTTATCGAGATTCAGAATCTGCCGGATGCGGTGCTGCACTACCTGTTACCCAGCCGCTTCTGCGAGTCTGACCGTTTCGGTGATATGGCTACGGAAATCACCGCCGGCTGCTATCTCGGATACGATCAGGTCGCAGCGATTGAGGCCTGGGTGAGAAACAATATCCGTTATGAGCCGGCCACCAGTGCGGTGCCTGCTTCGGCGGCGGAAATCAACCAGCGTGGCGCCGGAGTCTGCCGCGATCTGGCTCACCTCGGCATAGCCCTGTGCCGCAGTCTCAGCATTCCCGCACGCATGGTCGTCGGATATCTGCATGAGCTTTATCCCATGGATCTTCATGCATGGTTTGAAGCGTATGTGGGCGGGCGCTGGTACACCTTTGATCCGACCCAGCCCGAGCTCAGAGGTGGTTACGTCACCATCGGCTACGGTCGTGACGCCGCCGATGTGGCGATCTATAACCAGTTTGGCCCGCCGGTGATCCCGATTGTGCAGCATGTGGAGGTGCAGCGGCTGGCCCGGCCCGATTGAACCTGTAATTCAGATCAATCTTTGTTGTATCTAAGGCGCCGCAGCGTTCATCCCGCGTTGCGGATGCAATAGAATTGTCGTTTTTAGCGGACAAGGAAACGGGGATGAAACGGCTGCGCAAGACTTCATTCAATCTGCGTTCAACAATCGGTGTCACTGCTGTCCTTGCAATGGCTTCGCTGTTTTATACCCCTTCCAGTAGCGCCCAGACCTACCTGTTGCGTATTTCATCGGAAAATACTCCCAGTCATGTGCAGACGCGCGCGCTGAGCCGCTTTGCCGAAAGCGTCGAAGCGGCCAGTGACGGCCGTATCGATGTGGAGTTCTACCATAGTGCGCAGCTGTTCCGGGACCGCAATGTCATCTCCGCGCTGGCTGCCGGCAAGGTGGAAATGGCGGTGCCTGGCACCTGGCAGCTCGATCGCTTTGTGCCGGACATGGGCGTTTACATGTTGCCGCTGTTCTACGGTCGTACGGTTGAGCAGCACCACCAGGTACGTGATGGTGCCCTGGGTGATGAGATCAGCCGGCGCATAGAATCCGACCTGGGAGTGCATGTGCCAGGGCGCTGGCTGGATCTGGGCTATGCCCACCTTTTCTTTACCGATCAGCAGGTGCGCCGCCACGAGGATCTAAAGGATCTGCGTATCCGGGTGCCGGGCGGTATCGCAAACGCGGCGCGCATAGAGGCCTTTGGCGCCAAACCCACAGTGATCGCCTGGCCTGACCTTCCTCAGGCGCTGCGAGACCGGCGTGTGGCCGGAATGATTACTACCCATGAGACGGTGCGCAGTGCTGAGCTTTGGGAGAGTGGCGTCAGCTACGTGTTTGAGGACAAGGAGTACTTTGCGCAGTATGTGCCGCTGATAGGGGGGCGTTTCTGGCAGGGGTTACCCGATGATCTGAAAGCCGTGATCGACAGCAGCTGGGAACAGGTCGTGGACCAGGAACGTGAGGACGCCATCGCTTCGCAGAACGAGGCGCGTGAGACGCTGGCTTCGCAGGGGATTCAGATCGCCACACCGGATGCCGATGCGCTGGCAAAGTGGCGCCTCATCGCCCGGGAAAAAGAGCCGGAGATCGTACAGCAGGTCGGTATCGATCCGCAGTTGGTGATACAGGCTGAAAACGAGTTGGATAATTGATGAAGAGCCGCCTGTTGCGTCGTATTCCAAAATCCGGGCATGTCAAAACGCCGGGTGTTCCAGTAGTCAGCGTGCTTGTAGTGCTGCTCTTTGCCATGGCTGTGGGGTTGTTCTGGGGGCTATATTGGGACTATCGACAGACCCTGGAGAAAGCCGGAGGACGGCTGCAGCTCCAGGTCAGAGCGTTCACCAGTGCTTTCGATATGGCGTTTGTGGGTGCCGACCATACGCTGCACTCCGTGCGTGAAGAGATGGAAAGGTACGAAGGCCCGATCGCTGAGATGCCGGGGCTGAGGCGACTGATGTTCCGACATATTCTGGAATCATCCTACCTGTCCAACGTCAGTTTTTACGACCCGGACGGTAGTACGGTGATCTCCGTGGGCGAAGGTACAGGTAGCGACGGTATGCCGGTATCGCTGGCGCAGATGTTCGACCAGCGGATTCAATCCCAGATGAACGTACGTAATGGCCACCTTTCGGCCGCAGTGCTTGTGGGGCGTCAGGGGGAAGAGCCGCTGGGTGTTTTGGTGGCTGAACTGGATCGTGAGGCTGTGCTGGCGCAACTGGAAACCGGCGGGTTGTACTCCCACCAGCAGCTCTTCATGGTCGACGTGAACAACCATGTAGAAGCTATCTATGACCAGCCCGATGCGGCGGAAGCCGCCAGTAGCCTGATTCAGGATCTGCACCTGGCGGGCTTCGATACCCGTAATCAGGTGATCGAAAGCGGCGGCCGTTTGGTTGCGATCCGGCAGGTGACTCTGCAGCCGCTGCGAGCCATTGCAGTGCTGGATCGTCGCCATGTGCTGATCCCCTGGGCACAACGTTCCGGTATTGCCGTTGCTGGATTTACACTGCTGGTGCTGCTCTCTGTGGCATTTATGCGTTACTGGCAACGCAGCGCCCGGCGTGAGCGCGAGGCCAATAATGAGCTTTATCGCCTTTACCAGGCGGTGGAGCAGATGCCGTCTGCCGTGATGGTGACCGACCTCAGCCGTCGCATCACTTACGTTAATCGCAGTTTTCTCGAACGTTCAGGCTACCGGCTGGATGAGGTGATCGGTGAGACACCGGATTTCCTCGTCTCCGGGCACACGCCGGCAGCGACTATCGACCATATGAAGCAGACGCTGGAGCGCGGATGCACCTGGGAAGGTGAGTTCATCAACCGGATGAAGGATGGCAGCGAGCGAATTGAAGAGCTGCTGATCTCTCCGGTCCAGGATGTGGATGGCCGGGTGTCCTGCTATATCTCGATCGGCACCGATGTGACCGAAAAACGTGATGCAGAAAAGCGTCTGATACGCTATCGCGAGATCGTTAACGTATCCGACGAGTTGCTGGCGATGCTGGGAACCGATTACCACTACCGGCAGGTGAACCGTCGTCATATGGATTATCTTGGCCTCTCCCGCGAAGAGATTGAGGGCCAGCACGTTAAATCTCTGTATGGCCAGCAGGAGTTCGAACAGGAGATTAAACCGTTTGTTGACCGCATTGCCCAAGGTGAGCGCATCGTTCAGGAAAAGTGGATCGAGTTTAGCGGTGTTGGCAAGCGGTTCATCCGGGTAACGGGCAAGCCTGTTATCGATGCGGGTGAGACAATCGATACGGTAGCGATCAGTATGGTGGACCTGACCGAGCGTCGGGAATCAGAGGAGGCTCTGAGCCTCAGCGAAACCCGTTTCCGGGCGCTGTCAGAAAACCTGCCTCAGGGCTTGTTTGAAACCGATAGCGAAGGCCAGATTCTCTACGCTAACCGGCGCTGTAGCGAAATTTTTGGCCGTGACCTTAAGGAGCTCGACGCCGAAACCTGGGTGAGCTCTCTGGCCGACGAGGATCGTCAGAGAGTGGTCGATAGCTGGGAGGCTTGCATCGCTGCAGCCCAAAGTCAGTGGTCATCCCAGGCGCGTTTGTTGACTCCGCAGGGGGAGCAGCGTTGGGTGGCTATCTCCGCCAAACGCTACCAGGGCAGTGGCCATGGTTTGCAGCGTTATATTGGCACGCTGCGAGACATCACTCAGGAAACTGAAAGCCGGGAGCTGCTTGAGCGCAAAAATATCGAGCTGGAGCGTCTTTCCACCACCGATATGCTGACCGGCTTAAGCAACAGGGCCAATATTGAGTATGTTCTAGAGAAAGAGGTTCACCGTTTCGAGCGTTATGGAGCCTGCTGCGCCGTCATTATGATGGATGTGGATCACTTCAAGTTGGTTAACGATACCTGTGGCCACGCGGTGGGTGACGAAGTGTTGCGCCGGATCGGCAAGCTGCTGAGTCAGTCGACACGCCGCAGCGACCACGCCGGACGCTGGGGCGGGGAAGAGTTTATGCTGGTCTGCGCCCATACCACAGCGGAAGGGGCATACCAGCTGGCGGAAAATCTGCGCCAGAAGATCGCCGACACCGAGTTTCCGGTGATCGGTGAAAAGACCTGCAGTTTTGGTGTTGCCGCTATCAAACCGGGTGACAGCGTCCGCGAACTGCTCAGTCGCGCCGATGCGGCGCTGTACCGGGCGAAGAATGCAGGTCGTAACCGGGTGGATATCGAAGTGCTCAATTGAGCCCCAGTCTCGTTCCTTGAGTGCTCAACGCCCTGGAAGTATCTGCTAGCCTGAAAACAGCAGAGAGTATCCAGAGCGGGGAGCGCTGAGTGGCAGACGATGGAACACTCACGGCCAGTATTCTGATTTTTGCCAGCGGTGCGCTGGCAATCATGCTGTTCGGAACACGGATTACCCGGGTAGTGGATCAGCTTGCGGACAGGACTGGTGTGGGAGAGGCCGTTGCCGGCGCGCTGTTTCTTGGCGCCGCTACCTCGCTGTCTGGTTCTGTGCTTTCGGTTACGGCAGCCTGGAACGGTCACCCGACGCTTGCGGTGAGTAATGCGATCGGTGGCATCGCCGTGCAGACTTTATTTCTGGCTGTAGCAGATTGTTTTTATCGCCGCGCTAATCTTGAGCACGCAGCGGCCTCGGCCCCTAACATGCTGCAGAACGCACTGCTGATCGTACTGCTGGCGCTCATTCTGCTTGGGCCCATCACGCCGGATCTGACCTTCTTTTCTATTCATCCGATCACTCCTGTGCTCTTCATCTTCTACATCTACGGTATCAAGCTGGTTCAAAGTGCATTTGAGCGCCCCATGTGGCTGCCTTCCCGGACACGAGAAACCCGGGCCGACGAGCCCGACACCCATAACCGACATGTGAGCCTGGGGAGGCTTTGGGGCGAGTTCGTTGTATTGATGCTGGTGCTCGGACTTGCCGGTTGGTGGCTGGAGCCAGCAGCCGCGAATATTGCCGCGAAAAGCGGCATAGGCGAAACGGTAGTAGGGGTATTACTGACGGCTATCAGTACGTCGATTCCGGAGTTGGTTACCTCTGTGGCGGCGGTGCGCCGTGGGGCGCTGACACTGGCGGTGGGCGGCATCATTGGCGGCAATGCCTTTGATACGCTGTTTACCGCAGCATCAGATATCGCTTACCGGCCGGGCTCGATCTACCATCATATCCCGCAGGAGACCATTGTGTGGCTGGTGTTAACGCTACTGATGTCCGGCGTGCTGCTGATGGGGCAGATCCGCCGTCAGGAACAGGGGCCGGGCGGTATAGGGTTTGAGAGTGTCGGCGTAATCGGAATTTATGTGCTGGGTTTGGTGTTGATGCTCGGCTGACAGATATACGGCAAGCAGCGGCTATCGCGAAAAAAAGCCGCGACCCGAAGGCGCGGCTTTATGACTACTTACGCTGGCGTTATTCGATCACTTGTGTGCTTCGAATGCCTCGTTTTCGTGCTTCACGATGGAGCCGATCAGGCCGCCAACGATGCCAACCACGCCGACCGCAAACAGGACCAGTGCCATCGGGTTGTCAGCAAAGGTGAAATAGGCGCTTACATTTTCCCAGCTGGTAATTGATGTACCCATGATTAGACTCCTTGCGGCTCGGTGTTAGCCAGTTTGTTAGGAACCTCGCTCGGCACGGATGCCGGAGTGGAGGATTCCGGGTAAGGCTTGGCGATCAGTTCGACTTCGTCGATACCGATTACTTCCGCTTTCTCCGGTACACGCAGCATGTTGGCGGCTTTCAGGGCAGCGGATACCGCGTAGCCCGGGATGAAGCCCAGCAGTACCATCACAACCGCACCGGTCAGCTGACCGACGAAGCTGATAGCAGGCAGGTCGCCTACGTTCGGAGTACCGCCAGCGAAAACGCCCACCAGCACAACAGCAACGAAACCGGTGAAGCCGTGTACCGCAACAGCGCCAACGGCGTCATCGATACCGCGGTTTTCCAGGAACTTGGCGAACCATACTGCCAGCAGACCCATGCAGGTAGCGATGATGAAGGCCAGCGCCGGATCGTACAGGTCGAGACCCGCAGCGACGGAGATGATGCCGACCAGGCCGCCGGACATGGTCCAGAACGGATCGCGAGTGGCGACGTAGCAGCCGATGATACCGCCGGCAAAGCCCATCAGGGTGTTGAAGGCGAAGGCAGACAGGTTGGTCGGGTTACCGTAGATGGTGGTCCAGCCGGTTTCACCGCCGTTGAAGATGATGCAGCCACCGAGGAAGCCGAAGAAGCCGAAGATGATCATCATCAGACCGATCAGGGTCATCGGCAGACTGTGCGGAGCAATGGTCTGTGCGACGCCGTTGATGAACTTGCCTTTACGGGCGCCGAGGTTCATCAAAACACCCAGGGTGAAGAAGCCGGCAACGGCGTGAACGACACCGGACGCGCCGAGATCATGGTAGCCCATTTTGGTCAGCAGCCAGCCGTCCGGATGCCAGCCCCAGGCACCGGCCAGAATCCAGGCGCCGCTACCGAGCACGATGGTAAGAATCAGGAAGGAGCTGACGCGGATACGTTCGATAACCGCACCGGACAGGATCGAACCTGTGGTGGCACCGAACAGCGCAAAGGCCGCCCAGAAGATACCGCTACCCATATCCTGAACGTCCGGACCCATGCTCTGCGACCAGGGCAGGGCGAAAGAGGCGTCGATCGGGATCAGACCGTTCGGCATCGCGTTGTAGATCCACCAGCCAAACAGGTAGAAGGTCGGAATAATCACCGCGAGGGCGAGAATGTTTTTGATACCGGCGGCCAGCGCGTTCTTGCTGCGCGAAGCACCCATTTCATAAGCCAGGAAGCCCGCGTGGATCATGATCATGATCGCGGTGCACCACCAATAGAACACCTCGACGTTCATTGACTGGTGCATCTCGAATACCGCTTGCTGGGCATCAAGAGCAGCCTGCAACGACTGCAGGGTTGGAGTTTCATCCATAGTACTGTCCTCGGTTTTTTAGGGTTTTACGTCTGAAATCAAAAAGTTTTGTTGCGTTTGCGCACCGTCGATCACCGGCTCTTCGGAGCGCTCTTTCAGCTGCACACCGGATAGCTGCATCCGGCGTGATTCCTTCAGCAGGTACATCAGCTTGCGTACCGCGTCGGGGTAATCCAGGCCCGCCTTGCGGACGTTGGAAATACAGTTTCGGCGGGCATCGTTCAGGCCCACACGCGGGTCCCAGGTCAGGTAAAGACCCAGGCTGTCGGGAGAGCTGAGCCCCGGACGTTCACCGATCATCACCAGCACCGCGCGGGCGTTAATCAGATCGCCAATTTCATCTCCGATCGCCACGCGGCCCTGGGTGACTATGCTCAAAGGTGCCACGCTCCACTCTTCGGCATCGTCCTTCAGCGAGGCGCAGAGTTCTGAGAGAAACGGCAGGGTGTTTTCGGCAATCGCGCGGGAGGAGAGGCCATCGACCACCGCTATCGCCAGGTCATAGGCACGGTGGTTGCTGAAGGAGTACTGGCGTAACAGTTCGGCGGAGTTCTCATCCAGACGGCGGCCCAGGTCGGGGCGCTGCAGGTAGGTGGGGCGATCCGGTACCCGGCTCTGCAACGTATGGCAGGGATCAAGCCCGCAGTCGTAAATCAGTGGATTAAGCTGTTCCAGCAGCGCCGCCACATCCAGAGGCTGGTGCACCGCGTCCTGTGCCAGGGCATGGGCGAGCTGAAAGTCGAGCAGCTCGGACGTGGGCAGGCTCACCCCAGCACGGCCGAGGCCGATACGTGCATCGGTATAGCTGCGCAGTGCCTGCCAGGGGTTGGGAGTGACGAACTGCTTATCGGTCTGGCTCATCAGTGGTTGCCTCCCAGTGCACGCTGCAGGGGTTTAACAAAAGAAGCGGGAAGCTCGGCGCTGGGCGTGAAGCGACCGGCGTCCTGGAAAATCTGCATCCGCGTCAGCCACTGCTCAAACTCCGGAGCCGGTTTCAGGCCCAGAGCGCGGCGAGCGTAGAGCGCATCATGGAAGGAGGTGGTCTGATAATTGAGCATGATGTCGTCGGAGCCGGGGATCCCCATGATGAACGTGCATCCGGCGACTCCCAGCAGCGTCAACAGGGTATCCATATCGTTCTGATCGGCCTGGGCGTGGTTGGTGTAGCAGATGTCGCAGCCCATCGGCAGACCGAGCAGTTTGGCGCAGAAATGGTCTTCCAGACCGGCGCGGATGATCTCCTTGCCGTCAAACAGGTACTCGGGGCCGATAAAGCCGACCACGGTATTAACCAGCAGCGGCTTGAACTTGCGGGCGACCGCGTAGGCGCGGGCTTCACAGGTCTGCTGGTCCAGGCCATGGTGGGCATCGGCCGACAGTGAGCTGCCCTGGCCGGTTTCGAAATACATAACGTTGTCGCCCACGGTACCGCGTTTCAGCGACAGGGCGGCGTCGCGAGCCTCGGCCAGGTTGGCGAGATTGAAGCCGAAGCTGGAGTTGGTGGCTTCAGTACCGCCGATAGACTGGAACACCAGGTCCACGGGAGCGCCTTGTTCGATCGCTTCAAGCGTATTGGTTACATGGGTGAGGACGCAGGACTGGGTCGGAATTTCATATTCCTGAATGACCGCATCCATCATCTGCATCAGTTTGGTGGCCTGGGCGACGTTATCGGTTGCCGGGTTGATACCGATCACCGCATCGCCATTACCGTAGAGCAGGCCATCGAGAATGCTGGCGGCGATACCGGTGGCATCATCGGTAGGATGATTGGGCTGGATGCGGGTGGAAAGGTGGCCCGGCAGGCCGATGGTGTCTCTGAATGCGCTGGCGACATGGCATTTTTTTGCGACCAGTATCAGGTCCTGGTTACGCATTAACTTGCTTACCGCAGCAGCCATTTCCGGCGTGATACCGTCGCGCACGCTGGTAAGCACTTCGCTGCTGGCTTCATCGCTGAGCAGCCAGTTCCGAAAGTCGCCTACCGTCAGGTGAGAGATCGGTGCGAAAGCCTCGGCGCTATGATCGTCCATGATAAGACGGGTGATCTCGTCCTGTTCGTAGGGGATCAGCGCTTCCTGCAAAAACTGCTTCAGCGGTACCTCGGCGAGTACACGCTGGGCGACGGCTCGTTCCTCGGCGGATTCGGCGGCGACACCGGCAAGCCGGTCACCGGAACGGGCGGGAGTGGCCTTGGCCATCAGCTCTTTAAGATCAGAGAACTGATAGGTGCGGCTACCCAACATATATTTGTAGCCCTGGCTCTGGGTAGTTTGTGACCCGGATGTCGCTACCATGGAAAAACCTCTACCGACCGCTTGGCCCCTAAAAAATATACTCAGGGGAATTTTTTGTGCTCAGTAGTGTATTTGCAAAGTAGATACCAAAACGGTATCGCAAATTGGCAAAATCGTTTTTGTTTAATAAAAACAATTGGCTATAGATGTTTTTCTGTATGTATACGAACAGGAAGGGCTGTTTTAACGGCGACACGCGCAGTCGTTGAAGCGACCTGGATGCACTTATTGGGTGCGGCATGCATCATCAAGTGCAGTATCCGTCAGCTATGTAACCTCAATAGAGTGCATTAAAGGTCAAAGAGTAGAGCAGGTGGCTTGCTAGGTGAATAACCGGCAAATGCCTGAAGGGAGCGCCCACTGGAGGAACTGTAAAAGTAGATCCGCCTGCTTCTTTGCAACGGGGATGAACGTCGTGAATAACTCGATTTGGTTCAGGCGGAGGATATAGTGCCGCCTTGTTGCGGCATGTAGATCACCAGTCGCAGGTGTCGATCTTCATCGATGGTCAGAGAGGTATGCTCGTATGACTCAGCTTTACCATTGAGCATCAACCGGCGCACGCCCGTGCAGGGGGCATGGACATCGTGCTGGCGCCAAAATGACTTGAACTCGGGCGAGACCCTTTCGAGTTCGTCCACCAACTCCTTAATATCGGGTTCATTTGTGGCGCGTGCGAAGTCACGGCGGAAACTCGACAGCATGAGCGGTACCTGCTCGTCCCAATTGACGAACAGTTCGCGCAGCGTTGCATCGGTGAACAGTAGCCAGAGCAGGTTGCGCCGTTCCGGGGGATGCTTTTCAAAGCTGAAGACCCGCTCGGCGTGCGCATTGAATCCCAGTACGTCCCATCGCAGATTGAGCACAAAAGCAGGATGCGGCAGATCGTGCATTAGGCGGCGCACCATCGGCGGTAGTACGCACCAGGTTTTTCCCGGTTCGGCCGGCGGGCGCTCATGGGCCAGCAAGAACAGATGACGTCGCTCTGCCGCATTCAGCTTGAGTACTCGAGCCAGACTGTCCAGAAACGCCGCCGAAACTCCAATGTCACGTCCCTGTTCCAACCAGGTGTACCAGGTGAGACCAACACCGGCTAGTGCCGCGACCTCTTCCCGGCGTAGTCCCGGGGTGCGACGACGGCTTCCGCTGGGCAGGCCTACTTCGGCAGGTGATAGCCGCTCCCTGCGTGCACGCAGGAAGTCAGCCAGGTCGTGACGGGTTCGCTTGAGTGTTCGCATCGTTATCGAGTTGCTTTTAGTAATAGTATAAATGGTTAAATTGTAACCCTTTAAAAGGGCGGTGAGAATGATCGCATCTGAAGCCTGGATAACACTGGAGATACTAGATGAGATCAAATTTCTGTCCTTCCGCCATGGCCGCGCAGGCTATCAGTAGCCCACCCTGGCTTGGTTTGTCGGTGCTGTTACTGGCGGGCTTTGTGACAATTTTCGACCTGTTTGTAGTCAATGTCGCCATTCCCAGTATGCAGGCCGGACTGGGAACGAGCTTTGCGCAGATAAGCCTTATCGTTGTCAGTTACGAGTTGGCGTTCGGCGTTATGCTGATTACGGGTGGTCGGCTGGGCGACCTGTTTGGCCGCCGGCGCCTGTTTGTTATCGGTATGGCAGGCTTCACCCTGGCGTCAGCGTTATGCGGACTGGCGCCCAGCGCCACCTTCCTGATCGGCGCGAGGGTGTTACAGGGGCTGGCGGCTGCTTTGCTGTTCCCGCAGGTTTATGCCTCCATCCGGGTTAACTTCGATGCAAACGACAGCTCCCGTGCCTTCGGTCTGCTGGGTATGACACTGGGGCTGGCTGCTATTGCTGGCCAGGTGCTGGGTGGATGGCTGGTATATATCGACCTGTTTGGGTCGGGCTGGCGCAGCATTTTTCTCATCAATGTGCCTATCGGCCTAATCGCCATCGCAATGGCGCGTCACATCCCAGAATCCCGATCTCCGCAGCGCTCGGCCCTGGATTGGACGGGCGTTGCGTTGGTCAGCACGGCGCTTACGCTATTACTGGTGCCGATGATCGAGGGAGCCGGACAGGGCTGGCCAGCCTGGAGCCTATGGGCGTTGTGTGCCGGGGTGCTCGTTCTCCTGCTGTTTTACCGGCAACAGGAGCGGAGGCGTATTGCTGGGCGACTACCCTTGGTGAATATGGGTTTAATCACAGAGCGACGTTTCGCACTGGGCGCTGTGCTGGTGCTACTGGTCTATTCAACGTCCAGTTCATTTTTTCTCTGTTTCGCTCTGCTGGTGCAGAACGGGTTAGGGCTTGATCCGTTTATCGCAGGGAGCATCTTTGCCCCCTGCAGCCTCGGCTTTCTACTGGCATCCCTGGCTGCTCCAGGTCAGGTGGCGCGCTTGGGTTCCCGTGCCTTAGTCTTTGGCGCACTGGTGTATGCGGTGTCGATTGGGTTGCTGATTACGCAGGTATATCTGGCGGGTGCAGCGTTGGAACCGACCAGGCTAATTCCTGTATTGATAATGGTAGGCGCCGGACAGGGCATTATCATGACGCCGCTGCTTAACCTGGTGCTCGGCTTTGTCGAGGAGTCGCAGGCAGGGATGGCATCGGGTGTAATTTCGACGGTTCAGCAGGTCGGCGCGGCATTAGGTGTGGCGGTGGTCGGTATTTTGTTTGTTGCGGAGCTGGGAGCTGATCAGGAGATGGGCGTGCAAGCGGGTCAGTATGTATCGGCCTTCGTTGCGGGGATGCTATACAACCTGGTGGCAGCTGTACTGGTTTGCATGCTTCTGGCGATGATGAGCCGAACCTGGTGTGCTGGCAGATAGGTGGGTGGCCAAGGCGGACCTTAGAGATCTGACGGCCATAAAACAAAAACGGCGCGGGGATTAGCCCGCGCCGTTTGATCTTTCTTATCGGTTATCAGCCCTGTTCCGGCTCGTAGCCCAGGTTCGGCGCCAGCCAGCGTTCGGCTTCATCCATGCTCATGCCTTTGCGCTTGGCGTAGCTTTCGACCTGATCTTCGCTGATCTTGGCTACACCAAAGTAGGTGGAGTCAGGATGGCTGAAGTACCAGCCGCTGACCGCGGCGGTCGGCAGCATGGCGTAACTGTCGGTCAGGGTCATGCCAGCGGTGTTGTCCACGTCGAGGAGTTCCCACAGCAGTGCCTTCTCGGTGTGATCCGGACAGGCGGGGTAACCCGGTGCCGGACGGATGCCGGTGTAGCGCTCGCGGATCAGATCGTCGTTCTCGAAGCTCTCTTCGGCAGCGTAGCCCCAGAACTCTTTACGCACGCGCTCGTGCATGCGCTCGGCAAAGGCTTCCGCCAGACGGTCGGCCAGCGCTTTGATCATGATCGAGTTGTAGTCGTCGTGATCGGCTTCATACGCGGCGACGATCTCGTCGATACCGATGCCGGCGGTCACCGCGAAGGCACCGACGTAATCCTCTTTGCCGCTCTCTTTCGGTGCGACAAAGTCGGTGAGGCACATGTTCGGCTTGCCTTCGACCTTCTGCATCTGCTGGCGCAGGTGATGCAGGCGCATCTTCACGGTATCGCGGCTGTCATCGGTGTAGAGCTCGATATCGTCGTGGCCGACAGAGTTGGCCGGGAACAGACCGATGACGGCACGGGCCTTGAGCTTCTTGTTGTCGATGATATCGCGCAGCATCACCCTGGCGTCTTCATACAGCTTGCGCGCTTCTTCGCCGACGATCTCATCATCGAGAATGCGCGGGAAGCGGCCGGCCAGTTCCCAGGACTGGAAGAACGGCGTCCAGTCGATGTAGTGGCTCAGCTCTTCCAGGTCGTAGTCATCGAACACCTGGATGCCTGGCTGCATCGGCTTCGGCGGGGTGTAGTTATCCCAGTCGATCTTGAAGCAGTTGTCGCGGGCGGCTTCGATGGTTACCCGGCGCTGGTCGTTCTGACGCGCTGCGTGACGCTCACGTACCGCGGCATAGTCGGCCTGAATCTCGGTAACGAACGCTTCGCGGCGGGTTTCCGACAGCAGGGCGGAGGCAACGCCGACAGAACGGGAGGCGTTGGTGACATGCACCACCTGGTTGTTCTTGTAGTTCGGCTCGATCTTCACCGCGGTGTGCGCCTTGGAGGTGGTGGCGCCACCGATCATCAGCGGAATGGTGAAGCCCTGACGCTGCATCTCTTTCGCTACGTGGACCATCTCATCCAGTGACGGTGTGATCAGGCCGGAGAGACCGATGATATCGGCATTCTCGTCACGGGCGGTCTGCAGGATCTTCTCGGCCGGCACCATGACGCCCAGGTCGATGATCTCGAAGTTGTTACACTGCAGCACCACGCCGACGATGTTTTTGCCGATATCGTGCACGTCGCCCTTAACGGTGGCCATGATCACCTTACCGGCGGAGCTGCTGGCGTTGCCTGCTTTCTCTTCCTCGATGTAAGGCATCAGGTAGGCCACGGCCTTTTTCATGACGCGGGCGGACTTGACCACCTGCGGCAGGAACATCTTACCGGAACCGAACAGGTCGCCGACGATGCCCATGCCGTCCATCAGCGGGCCTTCGATCACCTGAAGCGGGCGCTCATAGTTGTGGCGGCACTCTTCAACGTCTTCGTCGATATAGTCGGCCACGCCCTTGACCAAGGCGTGAGACAGACGCTCGTTGACCGGCCAGTCGCGCCACGCCAGATCCTGCTGCACGGAGGATTCAGACGCGCCGCCCCGGTATTTCTCGGCCAGCTCCAGCATCCGTTCGGTACCGTCTTCACGACGGTTCAGCACGATATCTTCAACGTGTTCGCGCAGATCTTCCGGCAGGTCGTCATAAATCGCCAGCTGGCCGGCGTTGACGATACCCATGTCCATCCCTTTCTGGATGGCGTGGTAGAGGAATACGCAGTGGATCGCCTCACGCACCTTGTCGTTGCCGCGGAAGGAGAACGACACGTTGGAGACGCCGCCGGACACCTTGGCGTAGGGCAGGTTCTTCTTGATCCAGCCGGTGGCGTTGATGAAGTCCACGGCGTAGTTGTCGTGCTCTTCGATACCGGTGGCGATGGCGAAGATGTTCGGGTCGAAGATGATATCTTCCGGCGGGAAGCCAACCTTGTCGACCAGCACCCGGTAGGAGCGTTCGCAGATCTCGATCTTGCGCTCGTAAGTATCGGCCTGGCCGGTCTCATCAAACGCCATTACGACCACGGCAGCACCGTAAAGGCGGATCTTGCGTGCCTGGGCGATAAACTTCTCTTCGCCTTCTTTCAAGCTGATGGAGTTGACCACCCCCTTGCCCTGAATACGCTTCAGGCCTTCTTCCATCACTTCCCACTTGGAGGAGTCGAGCATCACCGGCACACGCGAGATATCGGGCTCGGAGGCGATCAGGTTGAGGAAACGGTTCATCGCCGCGATGGCGTCGAGCATCCCCTCATCCATGTTGATATCGATCACTTGGGCGCCGTTCTCCACCTGCTGACGCGCCACTTCCAGCGCGGTCTCGTAGTCGCCTTCCTTGATCAGGCGGCGGAAGCGGGCGGAACCGGTGACGTTGGTACGCTCACCGACGTTCACAAAGAGGGTGTCGGCGCCGATGTTCATCGGCTCCAGACCGGACAGGCGGCACTCAACCGCCAGTTCCGGCAGTTCACGCGGGTCCTGATCCAGCAGGCCTTCGCGGATCACGCGGATATGCTCGGGTGTGGTACCGCAGCAGCCGCCGACGATGTTCACCAGGCCAGACTGGGCCCATTCGCGGATCTCGTCGCGCATCTCTTCCGGCGTTTCATCGTATTCACCGAAGGCGTTGGGCAGACCCGCGTTGGGGTGCACGGATACAAAGGTATCTGCCACGCGGGACAGCTCTTCGACATACTGACGCAGCTGCTTCGGACCGAGTGCACAGTTGAGGCCGACGCTGATCGGATTTGCGTGGCGAATGGAGTTCCAGAACGCTTCGGTGGTCTGGCCCGAAAGGGTACGGCCGGACGCGTCGGTGATGGTACCGGAGATCATCACCGGCAGACGGATATCGTGATCGTCGAAGTACTGCTCGACCGCAAAGATCGCCGCCTTGGCGTTCAGGGTGTCAAAAATAGTTTCGATCAGGATGATATCGGAGCCACCCTCGACCAGTCCGTCGACGGACTCGGTGTAGGCTTCCACCAGTGCATCGAAGGTAACGTTACGGTAGCCCGGGTCGTTCACATCCGGTGAGATACTGGCGGTACGGTTGGTTGGGCCCAGTACACCAGCCACGTAACGGGGCGTACCTGTTTTGGCGCTAACCTCGGCGCAGGCCTCTTTTGCCAGACGCGCGGCCACCACGTTGATCTCGCGCGAAAGCGATTCCATCTCGTAGTCCGCCATAGCGATCTGCGTGGCGTTGAACGTGTTGGTCTCGATGATATCGGCGCCCGCTTCGAGATACTGGCGGTGGATATCACGAATCATGGTCGGCTGGGTGAGCACCAGCAGGTCGTTGTTACCCTTTACATCCAGGTGCCAGTCGGCAAAACGTTCGCCACGGTAATCGGCTTCTTCCAGCCCCAGTGACTGAATCTGTGTGCCCATACCGCCATCAAGAATCATGATGCGGTTTTTCAGGGTGCTTTCCAGAGTGGCGCGCAGGGTGTTTGGCAAATTGGTGTCGCTCACGTGTCGCTTTCCATAGGTCCGGTTAAAACTCAGGGCGCACATTGTACTGCAAAACGACCGCTAACTCCCTGAGCCTCTCTCATTTTGTCGTGAGAACCGCTCACATATGTCGCAGATGTGTTTCAAATACATTTTATGCAACTGAGCGTTTGCAAAAGAGTGTCGGTTTTCAAGCTTTTTCCCGCTTCAGATCAACGTGTTAACCGATTTCGGTCACTACACTGGTTACCAGTGATGCAGTTGCTCTATGTGTTGGATTGCAGCATCCGTTAATGACATAAATGGAGGTACGTACCATGGCTACTCAGGAATTTTTTGTCCCCAATGTATCCCTGATGGGGGCTGGATGCTTTCAGGATCTGCCGAACCGCGTGCGCGCGCTCGGTGGCAAAAAGCCGTTGGTAGTTGCAGATAAGGGTATGACTGCACTGGGTTACACCGCACGCCTGACCGAACTACTCGGTAGTGACGGTATCGAGAGCGTGGTTTACGACGGCACCGTGCCCAACCCCACAGATACCAATGTGGAAGAGGGGCTGGCGGTTTACCGGGAACACGGCTGCGATATGCTGATCTCTCTGGGCGGCGGTAGCGCCCATGACTGTTGTAAAGCGGTAGGCCTGGTAGCCACCGGTGGCGGCAAGATTCATGACTACGAAGGTGTGGATCAGGCGAAGGAAAAACTGCCACCGTACATCGCGGTTAACACCACCGCCGGTACCGCCAGCGAAATGACCCGTTTCACTATCATCACCAACACCTCTAACCATGTGAAAATGGCGATCGTGGACTGGCGTGTGACACCGGATATCGCTATCAACGATCCGGAGCTGATGGTCGATATGCCGCCGGCACTGACCGCCGCTACCGGTATGGACGCACTGACCCACGCCGTAGAGGCCTATGTATCCACCGCCGCAACCCCGATCACCGATGCCTGTGCGCTGCAGGCGATCCGCCTGATCGGCCAGTACCTGCGGAAAGCAGTGGCCCGTGGCGAAGACATGGAAGCCCGCGACAAGATGGCCTACGCGGAGTATCTGGCCGGTATGGCGTTCAACAACGCAAGCCTCGGTTATGTGCATGCCATGGCGCACCAGCTCGGGGGTTTCTATAACCTGCCGCACGGTGTCTGCAACGCGCTGCTGCTACCGCATGTTTGCCGCGTTAACCTGATCGCCAAAACCGAGCGTTTCGCCGATATCGCCGACGCCCTGGGTGAGATCACCGAAGGACTGTCTGAACGCGAAGCCGCCATGCTGGCGATCGAATCCATCGAAGCGCTGGCGCAGGATGTGGGTATTCCCAAAACCCTGTCTGAGCTGGGCGTGAAGGAGGAAGATATCCCGACCATGGTGGAAAACGCGCAGAAAGACGTTTGCCGCCTGACCAACCCGCGTACTCTGACTGACGCGGAAGTGGCCGAGGTATTCCGCTCAGCGTTGTAAGACCTGGGTTTGTAACGCATAGAAAGGGCGCCTTGGGGCGTCCTTTTTTATTGTCGCTCTTAAAACACCTCTTATGGAGATGGTGATCGTTTAGTCGAGGCCATGCTTTTTCTCATGCCATATCGATAACGGGGCTCGAGGTCTCATGGCTATCTGAGCGCAGCAATCCATCCCCTTCGGTGCAGCCGAGCATCGGTGATCCCGGCATTCGTCGGTAGGTTTACCCAGGCTCCCTTATCGGGAGCTTGATGCAAAGCCACCTGCATAGCAGGTGGATCTTTACTCTTATCGCTATGGTTATAAGCGTGTCGTGTCTTCTGGGTCAGCATGCCGCAGCGGCTATTTTCCGGTCGCCAACTTTCCCTCACTTAATCGGAAAGCTCGGTAATAATCCGGCACGCCTCATCGAAATTACTGCGGATCGCATCGACACACTCGGGATCGAGTTTGCCGGCCCTGGCCATCCGCTCCAGTTCTTCAAGCGCATCGCTTGGTGACCAGGGCGCCTTATAAGGGCGTGCGCTGGTGAGAGCGTCGAAGATATCGGCGGCGGTGATAATACGCGCCTCGACCGGGATTTCGTCACCGAGCAGGCCGTTGGGGTAGCCAGAGCCATCCATAAATTCATGGTGATAGGCGACGATGTTCAGCATCAGCTTTGAATCGCTCAGGTGCTCCAGTTCATAGTCGCCCAGTACCTTGTGCAGAATCTGCACCCCTTTCTCGACGTGCTGCTCCATGATGACCCGCTCATCATCGCTGAGGCTGCCCTGTTTCAACAGAATTCGGTCGGGAATGCCGATCTTGCCGATATCGTGCAGCGGCGCGAAAAGATAGATGTGTTCGATTACTTCGTCGCTGAGCTGGTGTCGTTCGGCAACGGCTCTGGCGATCAGGCGTGACAGGCGCGCCATCCGTTTAAGATGAGAACCGGTTTCGAAGTCTCTCAGGTGAGCGAACTCGCGGGCCGCCTGGGCTGTGGCCAGCAGAGATTTAATGGCGCGGAACTCCGAGTCGATCGCCATCACGATCAGGTTACAGAAGAGTGCAAGATCGCGCTGGGCCTTGGCGTTGAAGCATGATGTCAGTTTGCTGTCGACAAAAATAAATCCCAGCAGCTGTTCGCCGCTGAACATCGGCATGGTGAAGGATGATTGGTAACCCTGTTCCAGCAGCCAGTCCGAGTGGGCGCTGCCCGGCGCAATTTCGCTGCTGATCTGATCGATGACACGGCAGGTTCTGTTCCTGGCCAGCTCGGACAGCGTCGGGCTGGCCGCTAGCCGGTATTCGTAAGCGTTGATCGCCTTACCTTCAGTTGTGCAGTTGATGAAGGTCTTCAACAGATCGGTGTCGGGGTCATAGAGCGCGCAGGCGATGCGGGCTATATGCGGGATGTGATCCAGCAGGTCATGGTGCAGTTGGTAGAGGCGTTCGCTCAGGGTATCGACCCTGCCGAACAGGGATGCTTGTGTGACCTGGCGCATTTGGCTTTCCCTAGTCTAAAGGTCTGTCTTAGTGTTGTTCTGCGCTTATGTCGGACGGGTTGAGGGCAGTCGCCGGCAACTCCTCTCTATCTAGAAAATGGCACCGCAACAGTGATCTGTCAGTCTTCGTTTGGGCCCGCTTGGCGATGTCCATAATCAGCCTAGATCACTGAATCTTAACCCAACTTTACGTTCATTTTACGCAGCTTAATTAGTAATCCCTTTAAAATATCGGGGAATGTAGATTAATCAACGTATTACCAGGGATAGAAAGTATGAAAGCTCTGTTACTGCAGCTGCACCGCTGGATCGGACTGGTGTTGTTTCCAGTTTTCGTTCTTATCATTGTCAGCGGGATGGTGCTTGCGCTTAAGCCTGTGGTTGAGGGTGGTGGAGCCGTGAGCTATCAGACGGCCGTGGATACCACGGCATTGACAGCGGCACTCGAATCGATGGACCCGGAGCAGAGTGTGCGTAGCCTCAGTCGTGCCGGCGAAACCGCCTGGAATCTGGGGCCGATGGGCGTTGTGGATCTGCGGACGGGGGAACAACTCCCCGGTGAGAGCGATGTTGCGGCGGAGGTTTTTGGAGTGACCAAATCCTTCCACAAATCGTTGTTGCTGGGCTTGGGTTGGTTTATTGAAATCGCCACCTGGGCGATGCTTGGAATTGTCGTTGCCGGCATTTTTCTGGGCTGGCCGAAGTTTCGCAAGACGCTGATCGGTTGGCATCACCAGCTGGGGGCCTGGTTGTTTCCGCTGGCGCTGCTGTTGCCACTCACCGGCGTCATGATGACGCAGCATATCTGGCAGACGCCGCTACCGATCAGCCCGGGACGGCATGAAACCGTTAAGCTGACTGACGCACTGCGGCTTGCCGGAGACCGGGTGGATCTCTCTACGCTGGAGAGCGCGCGCCGATTCAAATTTGGCTCGGTGATGCTTTCTACCGCAGATCAAACGCTTTTGGTGACAGCCTCAGAGGTTCATCTTTTACAGCCGCAGCAGTTTTCTTCCAAGTCTTTGCATGAGGGTACCTGGGCTGGCGCCTGGTCGGGTTGGCTGAACTTTGTCGCCGGAGCACTGCTTTTGGGCCTCAGTGTAACCGGCTTTATTAGTTGGTATCGCCGCCGTGCGGCTGGGCGCAAGGTAAGCCTCAGCGAAGGCGCGAAAACCCTCATTGTCTACGCCTCTCAGACCGGCACTGCCCAGCGTTTGGCGGAAACCACGCTGGATTGCTTCAAACGTCGTCATATCCCGGTGGACTTTGGCGGTCTGGCGGCTTTCGGTCCGGCACAGTGGCAGCGTTACGATCAGGTGCTGGTGCTGGCCTCCACCACCGGTGAAGGTGAGCTGCCGGAGAACACCCGCGGCTGGGCATCCGCTTTGAATGCTGGAGCGATGGCGGGGGCTAAATTCAGTATCGTCGCTCTGGGTGACAGCCGTTATGACGACTTCTGCGGCGGTGGTATGAAACTGCGCCGTGCACTGCTTGAGGCGGGTGCCGATGAACTGGAGGCACCGGTTAAAGTGGATCAGTCACCGGAACAGCCCTGGCGTGACTGGCTGAACGGTTTGTCGCAGCGTTTTGGCTGGAAACTTGATGTGGATGGTGCTGCTGTCGATGCGGTCGATACCGGCCAGGACGCGGTGCTGGTTGGCCGTAAACAGCTCGATCAGACTCAGCATGAAAGCTGCCCTGCGAACTACAGCATTGAGCTGCAGGTGCCGGAAAATGTCAGCTTCAAACCCGGTGACCTGCTGATGCATCAGCCCGGTGAAGGCGAGCGTCCGCGCAGTTACTCCATCGGTTCCGATTCTGCGGTTACACCGGGCCGTATTCGCCTGAGTGTCTCCCTGCTGAGCTATCAGGATGAACAGGGGAAAGAGGTGCTGGGTCGCGCCAGTAGCGATCTTTGTCTGAATCTTCAGCCCGGCGAAAAGCGCCGTGTGCAGGTGGCACATAATGAACGTTTCAACCCGCCACAGGATGTCAGCACCCCGATCATCCTGATCGCGGCAGGTTGCGGTATTGCTCCCTTTATCGGCTTTATCGAGCAGCGTGCAGCGATCAAAAATGCCGGGCCGGTCTGGCTGATGTTCGGCAACCGCTTTCGTAATGGCGATTATCTCTATGCCCAGGAGTTGGCTGACTGGCAAGGTTCCGGTGTGATTTCACGATTGGATACCGCTTTCTCCCGGGATCCGGAAGATCGTCATTATGTCACCGACCGTCTCAGAGAGGCCGGCAGCGATGTCATGGAGTGGATCGAGAAGGGCGCCCGAGTCTATATCTGTGGCCGTGCATCCACCCTGGGCCGCAGCGCCGATGAGGCCTTTATCGTCCTGATCGCCGAACGCTACGGCCTTGATGAGACGGCTGCCCGGCAGAAACTGGACAGCTTGGTTGTAGCGGGCTCCATCAGCCGCGATCTTTTCGACTGATTGGTTGGATTAGCGGCGGCAGAAGTCCACCAGACATGCCGCCGTGTCCGCCGAGATCTCCGGGCACACCATCGGGAACAGCTCGGTTCCGTGAATCGTGCCCTTTACTTCGCGACAGCGCACATTCGGCACCCCGGCCCGCAACAGCAGTCGATAGAACTCGATCCCCTCATCTTTCAGCGGGTCGAATTCGTTAACGCTGATCACCGTGGGCGGGAAGCCGGTCACATCCTCTTCAGTGGCAAACCCCGGCCAGGCCAGCGGGTTCTTCTGTTCAAAGGCTTCTATGCCGTAGCCGACTCTTCCCTGGTTGTTATCCAGCTCCAGCATGACGCCATTCAGCGCCGATGAGGAGGGGTACTTTGCCTGAGGCCACTCGCCGGCAATATAGGGGCAGAGCGCAAACAGTCCCTTGATTCGGTCCAGCTGCCCCATCTGCTTAAGCTTCATGGTCGTTGCGATCGCCAGGTTACCGCCGCCGCTTTCGCCGGAAATCACCACCTGGGCAGGGTCGATATTCAGTGCAGCATGTTCCTGCCAGAGCCACTCCAGTCCACTGACACAGTCGTTCAACCCGGCGGGGAAAGGCGCGATCTCCGGTACCGAGGAGGGCACGACCGCATTACGGAAATCCACCATGGCCACTGCCACACCTCTGCGCGCGAGCAGCTTGCCCCAGGCGCGGTAGTTACCGTCATAGCAGGACATGAACTGCATACCGCCACCGTGGATGTAGTAAACGCAGGGCAGGCGTTCGCCAGTATCCGGGCGGATGAAGCGCAGGTTACAGCGGTTGCCGTCAGGCTGAGAGGTGAACTGGTAATCCTGGATCAACAGTCCGCTATCCGGAGAGATCGCCGGGCTATCGTTAGCCTCGAGAAACTGATTGAACAAAGCGCGGGTAGCGTTGGCCTTGTCGCTGTTCGCGGCGCCGATCAGATCTTCACGGCTGTCGAAATCGCGCATGTTGTTGGGCGGCAGGGCGCCGAAGGTTGCCTTGATACGCGGATCTATACCGTGGATCTCCAGAATACGGTTGTTCATCAGAATCTCCCTGTTTTCTGCGTGCGGCTTGAATGCAAGGTTTTAGCAGTTGCAGCAGGTTGGGGTAAAGCGCAGGCGGCTTGTTTGGGTAATGAGCTAATGGCTTGGCTCAAGCGCTAAGGCGTTCAGCGGCAGCACTCTCGCTGTGTTAGATTTCTTGCAAACCTTCAGGAGCGAAGTATGCAGCGTGTTAGATCCAGCGGTATCGAAATACAGCCCGCACGTGACACCGATAGAGCCGCTCTGGCCCAGTTGTTTGATCAATATCGCCAGTTTTACGGTTACCCGGCGGACAGGGATAAAGCCGAGCGCTTTATCGGCGCACGGCTGGCTGCGGGTGATAGCTCTCTTTTTGTTGCGCGAAAGGGGGCGGAGATCTGTGGTTTCGTGCAGTGCTACCCGGGTTTCGCCTCACTTGAGTGCAGGCCAAGCTGGCTGTTGAGCGATCTGTATGTGGTGCAAGAGGCTCGAGGGCTAGGTGCTGGCAGGGCGTTGCTGAGGCATGTCAGGGAGGTCGCAGCTGCTGAAGAGTGCTGCCTGGTGGAGCTGTTTACCGCCAGGAGCAACAGAGTCGCTCAGCGGCTCTACAAGTCCGAAGGTTATCAGGAGGATTGTGAATTCCTCCATTACGAGCTGACGCTCTAATCGCTGCAGCCTTTACGCTCATACAGGTATCGGTTCTTGCCGCTGTATTTGGCACGGTACATGGTCTGGTCGGCGAGGATCAGCAGTTCGGTGCTCTCCCGGCTGTGGTCCGGGTAACAGACAGCACCCAGGCTCAGGGTGACCGCCAGCTGATTGAATTGATAGGCGCCGTGGCTGACCAAACGTTCCAGTACCTCTTCCAGCATCTCGTCATTGCCACATTCCGGCAGGATGAGGGCGAATTCATCGCCACCGATGCGCGCCAGGGTGTCGCTTTCACGAATCAGCGACCGGAGTCGGCTAGCGATCTCCCTTAGCAGCGTATCGCCCGCCTCATGGCCATAGGTGTCGTTGATATTCTTGAAACCATCCAGGTCGATATAGATCACCGCAAGCCGCTTGCCGGAGCGTTTGCTGGCGGCGATCGTCTTTTCCAGGTGCTCGGCAAACAGACGCCGGTTCGGCAGTCCGGTCAGCACATCGTGCATCGCCTGATGACGCAACCTGGCCTGCTGGGCTTTGAGCTGTCGGATATCGGTGCAGACCAGAATGTACGGGCGGTGCTGCTCTTCGGCGGTTTCCTGCCGGACCAGCGATGCGAGAACAGGCACAGGTTCTCCGGCGCGGGATAACAGCAGCAGTTCGCCCCGCCATTCCTGGCCGCTGGTGTTTTCCAGCAGTGTCGCCAGATCAAGCGGTGCGGAGAAGTCGGGCCGGCTGAGCAGCGCGGATACACTGAGGCTGCTGGCCTGCTCCTCATTGCAGTGGATCATATCCAGCAATGCGCGGTTGGTGCGCACCAGTTGCTGCTGTTCATCAAACACCAGAATAGCCTCAGCGCAGTGGCTGAATACGGTTTCTGCCAGTTGCAGCCGTCTTTGGGAGCGGCGCTTATCGGTGATATCGAGAATGCTGCCCCACATATGACGGATCACGCCATCGCTATCGGGATGCAGGTAATTGCGCTCCAGCAGATGGCGGGTTTCGCCGTCGCGGATAATTCGGTACTCGATTTCGTAGGCTTCGTTGTTTTCCATTGAAGCGTTAACGTGGCGCGTTACTGATTCTCGGTCTTCGGGATGTACCACGCTGATATACGCTTCATAGCTGGCTTCGAACTTGTTCGGATCCAGGCCAAACATGGCATAGACGCCCTCTGACCAGCTGAGTTGGTCCTTTTCACGGTCCCATTCCCAGGTGCCGACACCGGCATCCTGCTGCAGCTGCTCCATTACCACGGCGTTATCGTCTCGGGGGATCAGCGTAGCCAGAACAACCCGTTTAGAAGCAGGGCCTGGAATTGAAGAGAGTTCGATATGCACGGGGATTGCACGGCCCGACTGGTGACGGGCGATTAGAGAGCCGAGCTGATTCATGGGGCGTGAACGACCGGACTGGTTGAATGCCTTGCGCCAGTGGTCGTGATGATGACGGTGCTGCTCAGGTACCAGGGCTTCAACACTGAGGCCTATCAGCGCACTCAGCTCGTAGCCGAGCAGGCGGGCGGCAGCGGGGTTGGCGTAGCTGATAAGGCCGTCGGCTTCTATGCGCAGGATCGCCTGAGTGAGATGGTCCGTCAGCGGTACGTCGGCGGGGGGCATAGAGGCCCGTTTTCTGACCGTAACGCCGGCAAGAACCGCAATACCCACCAGCGCTGAAACCCAACCGAGACCCATTAACTGTTGCCCATCACAAACGTTGTTTTTAGGAGCATAGCGGTAGGGGTTTATCTATGACAAGAGACTATTTAAGCAGCCGTTGTTGCAATGGATGGGGGGCGTGCTCATCGGGTTGCTGGGGGCCCGGTGAGAGTATCTGTGGATTTGTCGGCGCTGGTGTTTTCCGAGACGAAGGCCGAAGTGTCTGGGTTAGCGGGTAGATTGTTAAAGTGTCGACACTTTGCCTCTTTCATGAATAGGGTAGAAAAATTGACGTCGGTCACCGAAATCACGCTCTGATTACTGCAGTTGCAGTATTTGTTGATAATGCATACAAAAATTACGCCTTTTGTCGTATCTCTTTTATCCAATTCTTTAGCTACAGTGGCATGGCGACGATGGGGATGTGTCAACAATAAATCATAATACCCCTGACAAATTCAGCGTCTAACAATTAGATAAAAGGGACCTGTGTCATGTCCTACCAAGCCGAATACAGCAAGTCTGTCGAGAATCCGGAAGGTTTCTGGGCGGAAAAAGCGTCTGATCTTCCCTGGTACACCCAACCCCAAACGATCCTCTCTACTGATGAAAACGGCATCTACCGCTGGTTCGCCGATGGTGAGATGAACACTGCCTACATGGCGCTGGATTATCATGTTGAGAATGGTCGGGGCGACCAGGCAGCTCTTATCTATGATTCCCCCGTTACCAGCACTAAAAGCCAGCTGACCTACCGCGAGATGCGCGATCAGGTTGCCTGCTTTGCCGGCGTGCTTAAGGCGCAGGGCGTGACCAAGGGCGACCGGGTTGTGCTCTACATGCCGATGATACCGGAAGCGCTGATCGCCATGCTGGCAGTGGCGCGTCTCGGTGCGATCCACTCCGTTGTATTCGGTGGCTTTGCGCCCCATGAACTCGCGGTACGTATCGACGATGCGGAGCCCAAGGTGGTGGTGTCTGCCTCCTGCGGTGTCGAAGTCGCCAAAGTAATCGAGTACAAGCCGATGCTGGATCAGGCGATCGAGATGTCGGCGCACAAACCGGATGCCTGCATCATCCTGCAGCGCGAACAGGCGATCGCCAATCTGACGGAAGGCCGCGATCTGGACTGGGCGCTCGAGATGGAAAAGGCCGAGCCAGCCGACTGCGTGCCGGTCAAAGGCACCGATCCGCTCTATATCCTTTACACCTCAGGTACCACCGGCAAGCCGAAAGGGGTAGTGCGTGATAACGGCGGTCACGCCGTGGCACTGAAATACTCCATGAAGGCGATCTACAACATGCAGCCGGGCGACGTGTTCTGGGCCGCTTCGGATGTGGGCTGGGTTGTTGGCCATTCCTATATCGTCTATGGCCCGCTGCTGGCCGGTTGCACCACCATCGTTTACGAGGGCAAGCCGGTACGCACTCCGGACGCCGGCGCTTTCTGGCGCGTGGTTGAAGAGTACAAGGCGAAGGCGCTGTTTGCCGCACCGACCGCCTTCCGTGCCATCAAGAAGGAAGACCCGGAAGCGGAACAGATCAACAAATACGATCTGTCTTCACTACAGACCATCTTTATGGCTGGCGAACGTCTGGACCCACCTACCTATGACTGGACCGTCGCTAAAACCGGCAAGCCGGTCGTTGATCACTGGTGGCAGACCGAAACCGGCTGGGCCATCTGCGGTAACCTGATGGGTATCGAACCGAAAGAGCCGAAGGCGGGTTCGTCCACGCTGCCGGTGCCGGGTTTCAACGTCAAAATTCTCGGTGTCGACGGCCAGGAACTGCCAGCCGGCGAGCAAGGCTCCATCGCTCTGAAGCTGCCGCTGCCACCGAGCTGCCTGCCGACCATCTGGGGCGACTTCGAGCGTTTCCGCACCGGCTATCTATCTGACTTCCCCGGCTACTACACCTCGGGTGATGGCGGTTACAAGGATGAAGAGGGTTACGTCTTCATCATGGGGCGCACCGATGACGTGATAAACGTGGCCGGCCACCGTCTCTCCACCGGCGAGATGGAAGAGATCGTAGCCGCGCATCCGGCCGTGGCTGAGTGTGCGGTGATCGGTATCAACGATCCGCTGAAAGGGCAGGAGCCGATCGGCCTGGTGCTGCTGAAAGATGGTGCCGAAGAGGATGAAGAGCAGCTGCAGACCGAGCTGGTTGCGATGGTGCGTAAGGAGATCGGTCCGATCGCCTGCTTCCGCCGGGCGATCATCGTACAGCGTCTGCCAAAAACCCGCTCAGGCAAAATCCTGCGCAAGCTGTTGCGTCAGATCGCCGATGGTCAGGAATACACCATTCCGTCCACCATCGATGATCCGGCGAGCCTGGCAGAGATTGAAGAGATCATGGACGGCCACGGATTGGTGCAACACGCATAGGATGCGCTGATAAGAATAAGATTAATCACCGGAGTGTTAGGGCCGCGTCTGTAAGGACGCGGCTTTTTTATGCGTTTTGTTCGCGCAAAGCGGGTCAATCTACGCTGGCCCAGAGTGCTCAGCGGTTTATGCCAGCCGAGCCCCGTTGGGCAGGTCCATATCCACGCTGGAAAGCACGACCGACCCATCGGGGCGGTGCAGGCCGGTCACCAGGCACTCGGACATGATCGGGCCGATCTGCTTCGGCGGGAAGTTCACCACCGCCAGCACCTGTTTGCCGAGCAGAGACTCCTTCGTATACAGATCGGTGATCTGGGCGCTGGATTTCTTGATGCCAAGCTCCTCACCGAAGTCGACCTTGAGCTTGTAAGCCGGGCGGCGCGCTTCCGGAAAATCCTCTACCTCGACGATCGTACCAACGCGGATATCGATCTTCTGAAAATCGCTCCAGTCTATAGGTTCCATAACACTCCCTTCATTCAAGTTGGCTGGGGTTTGCTGGGCGCACGACGACAGCACCTGACTCCATCCGATCTATCTGTGGGCGTATGAGAGGGGCTTATCAGTGGACAGTGAACCGGCTCAGTCGCTCCTGCCAGCGACCTTCATGCTGAGCGAGGCAGCTTTCCTCGGAATCAAAGCGAACCAGTCGACGCGGATTTTTAACGCGGATTTCAATCGCGGCCAGCTTGTCCTGAATAAGTGTACTGAGCGCCTGTTGGTCGGTCTTTGCCAGATTGGCAGTTGTGTCAAAGACACAGACCACCGTCAGCGACTCGGGGAAGCGGTTGTAATCGACCAGATGAGTCAGCCACTCAAAGCCAGGGTACCGGGTCAGAGCGATCTCGCAGGCCTCGGTTAATGCCAGGCGTATGGCGTTCTCGGTCTTTTTATCGGTTTTTCTCACGCGGAATTGTGTTCCTAAGCGGGGGCTGGAGCAGCGTTCGCTACTCCATGGAGCTGTGCGGGTAACTCTGCGACTCGGGAGCCGGATAGGCTTGCCGCTGGATCGACGTTTCACTGGCAACCAACTCTTCCTCGAATCTCTCGGCCTGACGTTTGCGTGATTCAAGGGCCTCGAGTTGTGCCTGAACGACTCTGCGTCTGTCCGCATCCTGTTCCGATAGCTGCAGCGAATACTCCGCTACGTTCCATTTGATCTGGGCGATGTTATCTTCCAGGCCATCGCATTGCGCGGTCAGTTGCTCAACCTCGCTGTTCAGAGCGGATAGGTAATTTTCCCCGATCAGCCCTTTCTCAACCGCGGGTTCCAGGCTTTCAAGCTTCCGGCTCACCATCGCCAGACGGTTACGGTTATCCGTCAACTCTTGCTGCTGAACGTCGATAGAGTTCTTGGCGCTTTCTATTCGGCGGCGCAGCTCAGCCTGTTTTTCTCCGCGCTCAGCTTTGATCAGTTTAAACCGCTCTTGGGCGTCATCCAGCACCGATGCAAGCGAAGGGTCCGCCGCCGCTGCGGCCATAAGTTCGGGGCTGAAGCTGATGCTCGGTTGCCCATCCGCTTCAGCATGCAGCTGAGCCATGCGTGCCTGAATCTTGAATTGCTCAGAGGTGAGTCGAGGAGTCTTGCTAGCGCTCTCACCTGCGGCACTGACCTCAATACTGGTCGCCAGACAGAAGAGCGCAGCCGTGCTGAAACCCAAAAATTTGTTCACTAAAGTATGCCCAGTTAACCGCGAATCCTTCATGCGTATCGCTTCCCTGTTCGACGCAAAATCCCAACGGGCGTTTAAAGTAGCAGATTACCTGCTATTTCCGAAGGGGGCAGGTGCACTTTGGTTAAGGCTTAGGTTAAGGAGTCAGCGCGACACAAAGATTAAAGAGGCGGATCAGTGAACTGTTTCGCAGAAAGTGAGACTCAGTAGATATTTCATAACACCGGATACCAGAAGGACCAGGCTCGATGGTTAACCTCAAGAGACTTTTCACTGTGAGTATGTTTGGCCTCGTTGCAGCAAGCTGTACGACGACAAACAGCCGTTTTGTCACTGCCGATGAGGTCAGCGATTACCTGATCAAACAGAACCCTGAAGCACTGCATCAGGCGCTGGGCGAGCCCCGCACCGTAGAGAACATCGGAGGTAACAGAAGTGTCTGGACCTATCACTCAGATATGATCCAGAACAAAAAGGCGACCCAGGGAAAGTGCGAGATGATCATCACCTTCGAGGGTGAAAAGGCGATCAATGTGGATGTGTCGGCCACAGAGTATTCGCCGTTCGCAGCGCCGCTGGCCACCTGCAACCAGATGCTTGATAGCCTGTAGTTTGGTGAGCTCTCTGGTGCGCCGGTCAGATAAATGCGTCCAGTATGCCCATCCCACCTCGGGCTCTTGATTCCATTTTTCAGACTGCAGAGGGTGAGCTGATTGAGGCCGTCAACTTCTGCATAGGGTCTGCGGACAAGTGTAGTAGGGGGCTGATCGCTAAAAGCGCTGGCCCTTATGAGAGTGCTTGTTCGCCTACGCCGTACCCAAGTCGTTCAGAAACGTTTTGCGCTGCCTGACGTAACCGGTTGGCTATATCGCCATCCAGTGATGCATCGAACGCTCCAGCAGGACCCATCGCGGTCAGGGCGAGGACCACGTTTCCATCGTGATTAAATATAGGCGCGCTAAGTGCGTTTATACCGGGGACAGGGTAGCCGACAGCTTGTGCGAGCATGTGTGCACGTATGTCATTGAGTGACTCCTCAAACTCTTTCATGACGTTGCCCCGCTTCGTTGCATCTTCAGGGGAAAGTCTTTTGTTTTCCTCGTTTGCGAGCTTCTCGGTCATCTTCGGCGGCAGGAAAGCGCCAAATACCCGTCCAGTGGCGGTATCCATCAGTGACATCACCGCACCGACCCGAAGGTTTACATGGATCGGGTAGCTTGATTCCTCCATTGCCACAATGGTGGGCCCCATATTTCCCCAGATCGCTATGGCGATCGATTGGCCGGTTTTCGCCGCCAGCTCTTTGAGTTCGGGGCGGGCCTCCTGAACGGCGTCTAAACGCTGCAGGCAGACCAGTCCTAACTGCAGAGCGAAAGGGCCAAGCTCGTAAAGACCGTTATCTGGATCCTGCTTGACCAGGCCGAGGTTGCAAAAGCTGACCATATAGGGATGCGCTTTTGCTGTTGTCATATCAGCCTGTTTTGCGACATCGCGTAATGCCATGGGTTTACCACAGGTGACCAGCACTCGGAGAAGCTGTCCCCCGACCTCTATCGACTGAATTCCGCGACGTGTTTTCACTCAATTAGTACCTTGGATATACACATAGAAGGTACGGATGATAGCAGAGATGCACGGGCCATTGGGATGGCTCCTTTGAGTTAATATCTAATAAACACTCTATAAACTAATAAAATAGTTAATAACTAATGCATTTGCTAATGATGAATTATGATGTTAGTGTGATCCTATCCCTGAAAATAGTCAGGCGGTTAGCTGGAGTGCGTCGACATACTCGCGTTTTCCTCTAGCGCGGTAACCCTGGAGCACGACAAGGCATAACTCCGATTGGGGTGACCTGAGAGGCTAAGTTTCGGAGCTTTATTCTATTGCAGGGTTGTGAAGGTTCAGCGGTGAGTAACGCGAAGACCTGATCAAGTTGACGAACATTTCTTCAAATAACAAAAAACATGAGGGTTCGAATAGCATGACTCACCACACTAACAACCCATTGTTAGCGGGACGCATAGCATTGGTCACAGGAGCAGGGCAGGGAAATGGCAGAGCAATAGCGCTCGGGCTTGCTGCGGCTGGCGCACGAGTAATTGTGACTGATGTGAATAATGCCACTGTCCACGAAACTGCTGAGCTAATTCGCCAGGATGGCGGTGAAGCCTGGGCTTTCTTACTCGATGTTACCTCTTCTGATGCCTGCTTGGCTTTGGCGAGAAGCGTAGGCGCTGAAATTGGCGCAGTCGATATTATCGTAAACAATGCCGGAATCATTATTCGGGAAGGCATCGATAGTGAGCGGGCCGTCGAGAATTGGCAGAAAGTGATCGACGTTAATCTCAATGGAACATTTAACGTTACTTACGCCTGGCTGGATGCTTTGAAGGAAACCCGGGGCACAGTGATCAATGTTGGCTCCATCGCTTCCTTTGTTGGCGTAGCGGATACGCTTGGCTACTCACCTTCGAAAGGCGGAGTGAAAATGCTGACTCAGGCTCTCGCTCGTGAGCTGTCATCTTACGGTGTACGGGTAAATGCGATAGCACCGGGGGTTATCGAAACGCCTATGACCGAGGCGACGCGAAACAATCCGCAGCGCCTGTCGGGATTTTTGAGCCGTACCCCTGCAGGTCGAGTCGGTACACCAGAAGAGCTGATCGGCCCCGTCGTATTCCTCGCTTCTTCCATGTCTTCATATATTAACGGTGTCACTCTTCCGGTAGACGGCGGTTTTTTAGCAGCCTGAGTAGTTTTCTGCGCTCTAGTTACACATTCTTTTAGCCCACGGCTCGGGCACTCCTCGCAAGAGTTTCAGGTGTGTCGGCTTGAACTCTTGCATTTTTTGCTCATCTTATACGTCTATATTTATTCAATCTTAAAAATAAGACGCATTTTTATGCACTTAAATCGAATATTAATATTCGATTTAAGCCGCGCAGGCTTAATGAATTATATCGCTTTGAAAGAAGTGCCTATCCTCGCTGGAATAGGCACTAAGAGTAGCGTTATGCCAATCGTAATAACGCCTTTTATGGGGGATTTATCGCTTTATTACCAACTATATTCCACCTGAAGGCCGACGGTCGTCGAATGGGTATCTCCCTCAGCAGGCCCTGTACTGGATAGGCCTGAGCCTGGTTCGGCGGCATCGCGTGCAGCTTCATTCCATGTGGCATAGGTGTAATAAAGTTTAACCTCTGGCCTGGTCCAGAAACCGGGACCGCCGGGTGACCAGGTTGGGGCGAGTGTAAATTTGCCAAGGTATTTGTCTTCAGGATCTGTATCTACGTAGTCGAGTCCCGCTTCAAAGCTCAGCTTAAAGGTTTCAGTGACTGCATAAACGGGGCGGAAGCCGAGAGAAATCCACTTCTGATCCGCTTGTCCCCGTCCTGAGTCGTTTTGATATACGAATTGGAAGGCTGTCTGGAACTTCGGTGAGTGAGTCCAGAGGAAGTGATCGACCATGCGCCAGCTTTTTGCTGTGTTGTCCAGAGACATATCACCCGTATAGCCAAGTGCGGTGCCAGGCCCAACACCATACTGAACGGCAAAAGTGTTGCTGATATTCTGGTCGAATATTCCCGATTGAACATGCTGAAGACTCACCGACCAACCGCTATGAGCGTTGTCGTCATTGGATGGCTTGGCAAGGTAGTTCAGGCCGACCTCCAGCTCCCCCCCTTTGTTAGTATCGAAGCCGGCGATGTTGAAATCGTGTCGTGTGACATAGTCTTTTTGGAAGATGTTATCTCTACGAGAAAATACATAGCTGTATTTCAGGCCACCAATAGGAATGCTATCCAGGCCAAAACCTATAGCGCTCTGATTCCAATAGAAAAAATCGGAAAGATAAGAAAACTTTCGCTTGTAGTATCGGTTGCCTACCCAAATATTCCCGCCATTTAGAGCGCTGATATCGTTCCAATAAGCGTAGGCTTGCAGAAATTTAGCATAGCCCCCGTCGTCCGTTTTAAATGTGACCTTTTGGTTGAATGGGTTTAGGGCGGCTGGCATGGTGTAGAAGCCAACAGTTGAACCATCATTAAATGTTCCAAAGTCCTGTTTGAAACCCAGTTCTATATATTGTTCGCACTCATTACCTAAACGATATTTCGCACCAGAACCGGATAGTTGGTAACAGCTTTGTGAGCCCGTCCAATCGGAGGTGCCGAATCCGGTACGCAGGTAGTTATCTACCATTTCAAGTGCGTTTACCTGAGTGGTAGAAAAGATGGCACCAAAGAATAGAGCTGAAGGTTTTATGAGGTTTGTTTTCACGTTTTTTCCTTTTTATTTTTATACTTTATTTTTTATTTATCTTTTCAAAAGATAAATATTATCTGTCGGTCGCCAGCCGGTAATTTAAGGACGAGCGAAGTCGGCCAAGCGTTATGCCGCCTGACAATCAACAAAATTGGATGGTGAATAGAAGCCCCTGATGTTACCCAGGGGCTGGTGTTCTAAAGGCTATTTCCCGCTCATAAGAGAGGGCAGGACCCGGATCGTAACGGCAAGGAGTATTGCCATGGATTGAACGAGCAACTGCATTGCCGGACCTGCGCCGAGTGCCAGTACGAGCTGGGCCAGCTGCGCCATAAACAGCGCTGCGACGCCGCTGGCTACGACGCTCCCTTTACCACCGGTGAAAGGCGTTCCACCGATGACAACGGCTGCTATCGCAGGTAGCAGGTAATCGTTACCTGCGGTATGCGATGCGTTGCCGATATAACCGGCGAGTAAAATGCCCCCCAAAGCGAAGCAGATAGCAGAGAGAACATAGGCGCCGACCTGATAACGCAAGGTCATGATGCCGGTGGCAGTCGCGGTACGGGGGTTTACACCCACGGCTACAAAACGTCTGCCGATAATGGAAAGCTTGGTAATCAGTGCGACGATTACAACAAACATTACGGCCAGCCACAGACTGCTGGGCATGCCCAGGAAGTTTTGTTTAGCAAAAGCCTGGATACTCTCCGGTACAGCGACCGGAGAGTTGCCGGTTATCGCTCTTACGCCGCCTATAAGCAGTGCATTGACAGCCAGGGTCGCAATAAGAGGGGTAATGTTAACGCGTGCGGTTAATAGCCCGTTGATAATACCCACGACGACCGCCATCGCGAGGGTGGCAACAATCGCTACCAGAAATGATCCGGTCGCAAAGCCGACTTCGGCTGCCACTATGCCCGCGAGAGACACCATGCCCGGGACAGACATGTCGAGTCCGCGTTGCTGGATAACCACAGTCATACCGGTGGCGACGATGGCAAGGATGCCGGCAAACGGCAGCATCGCAAGCAGTGCGCCTTTGGTAACGGTACCAGGAGCAACAATAGCGCTGATCGCGAACAGAACCGCCGTTCCGATCCATACCCATGCAAATTCGTTGATCTGTAGCCGGAATCCAGAGGACTTGTTGGTCTGATTATCGACAGAGGCTGAAGCGCTTCCGTCTAACTTGATTGCAGAATTCATAGTCATTTTGCCACCGCCATTTGCCGACTCTTCGAATACAGGGCCACTGAAGCCAGTATCATCCCGCCCAGTAGGTAGGATTGCCACGCATCGGTGACGCCCAGAAAGCTGGTTACTACGTTGACCTGCGTAATCAGCAGAGCTCCCAACAGCGCTCCGATGAAAGAGCCTCGACCGCCGAACAGGCTTGCACCGCCTATGACGACTGCTGCGATGCTTGTCAGGGTGTAGGAAGTACCCGAGTTCGGGTCACCTGAGCCCACCTGAGCCATCATTGGAATCGCAGCCAGACCTGCAAATAAAGAGCAGCCAATGTAGGCGCCTAGGCGCGTCATGCGTGGTTTGATGCCAGCTACCCGGGCAGCTTCAGGGCGTGAGCCCAGGCCCCGGAAAGATAGCCCCCAGCGACTACGGAACAGGCCGAACTCAAGAGCGAAGCCCAAGATGACAGCGGCTGCCAGCGTGAGAGGGACTAAACCTATCGTTGAGTCGAGGGATTCAAGCACGCCGTCCGAGAACAGCCCGCCGGGTATTGGACGAAGCTGCAATGACACGGCCTGCAAGGCCATGAAAGTCACAAGCGTTGCCACCATGGGGTGCATCTTTAACGGGTCGACGAGAATCCAGTTGAGGGTGCCAACGAGAACGACTACCCCGAGCACAATGGTCCAGCCTAAAGCCTGGGTTTCAGGTGGAGCGCCTTCGATAAGGAAGAATGATTGAAGGACTAACACCAGCCCCATCAGTGGCCCGACAGAGAGGTCGATACCGCCAACCAGCATCAAAATCTGCTGGCCAAACGCCACCAGAGCCAAGGTGGCGACCAGTGGGAGAACACCGGCCAGGTTGCGTTCAGTGAAGTAATACTCGTTTACGGAGCCCGTGTAGGCGCCAAGCGCAATGATGGCGATAGCGAGCATGATGATGGGGGCGAGGTCACCGGCGGTCCATTTCCAGAAGCCGGATGTGCTGCTTGAGGTGCGTTCACGCGTCGTGGTCGATGTCAGCACGGCCGCGGTGATCTTGCTTTCAACAACCTCTGGGCCGCTTAGCTCTTTAACCACATGGCCCCGCGAGAAGATCATCACCCTGTCGCAAAGTCCGGCAATCTCCTGCTGATCGGAAGAGACCACTATAACGGCAACGCCGCGGGAGGCGACTTGGCGGAGTGTTTTGTAGATTTCCATGCGGGTGCCGATGTCGACACCTTGAGTCGGCTCATCGACCAGGAGGACTTTCGGATCGCCTGCTAAAACGCTCGCGAGTACCAGCTTCTGCTGGTTACCGCCGGACAGTGATCCAATGGGCGTTTCGACGTTGGGTGTCTTGACTGCAAACTGGTCAACGGCCTGTTGCGCCCTTTGCGTCTCGTTTCGGCGGCTGGTAAGGCCTGCGGCTAGATCCTTAAACAAGCTGCGTAGCGAGAAGTTTTCCCGCACTGACAGCTCTGCCAGAATGCCTTCCTGGTGCCTGTCACCGGGAAGGTATCGGATGCCGCTGGATGTTGCTTTGATCGGGTTGGCATTACTGGCTTTTTTGCCGTTGATTGAGAGGTGGCCCGAACTCGGCAGAATGCCCGCCAATGCACGCATGAACTCCCGTTGGCCATTAGCATCGATGCCGGCGAGGCCAACAATCTCGCCTCTTCTGACATGCATATTTACGTTTGAAAAGCCTGGGCCTCGCAGGTCTTTGACCTCCAGTACTCTGGGTTCGGAGTCGGTGCCGGCGGCCTTGGCCGGAAACTCACGATCCAGTTCTCCGCCGACGATAAGCTCGACGATTCGATGCTCATCCATGGAGGTTGCATCATAGGTTCCCTGGCCCTGGCCGTCCCTCAAAACGGTAAGTCGATCGGCGACCTTTTGTACTTCGCGTATACGATGTGAGATGTAAACCACCGCGCATTCACGCGCTGTTACTTGTTTAATTCGTTGGAATAGGCGCTCGACGTCTTCAGGTAGCAAGTGCTCTGTTGGCTCATCCAGCACCAATACCTTGGGCTCTGCCGCAAGCGCTTTGACGATTTCGACGATAAAGCGCTGTTCAGGATTTAGTGTGTTGACTCGGTCGCCGGGATCAACAGAAACATCCTGGCTCCACCTCCCGAGCAGTTCGCGTGCCCATTGCTTTGTTTGGTTGATGGGAGGGCGACACCTTGGAGGAACGCCAAGATAGAGGTTTTCCGAGACGGTCAGATCGGGCATCAGGGCGGGTTCCTGTCTCACAATCGCGAGGCCCAGGTCTCGGGCGACTTCCGGATCACCTAGAACCCGCTCACCACAAATGGCCACGCTTCCCTCGTCTGCCATCAGGGCACCAGAGGCGACGCCCATAAGTGTGGATTTACCGGCACCATTTTCGCCAACCAGGGCGTGTACTTCACCGGCCCTGACTTCAAACGTTACGTTGTCGAGCGCGCGGACGCCTGGGAATAGCTTCGTCACGCTATCGACTTTCAGCAGTATAGAACTTTGCATATTTGTGCTTCCTAAAACGAATTACAGGTTTTTTGAGTATCTTCTGCGGGTTTTAGGGCGCGAATATCAACGATCTGTTTGTGCTTAAAACAGGGCTAGGATTACCACTGCAAACGAGATTGAAACAAGGTTCTGCTCCCAGCGCCATTGGCGTCCCGGAAACAGAGGAAGCGGGAAATTTCCCGGTTGTGCTGGCTGACTCACGCATGAAACGTGAGAGGGTACTAGGAAGTGTTTTCTTATTATTCATAATTCCTTTCTCCGATAGATGAATATCGATTTTTATTTTTTAGGTCTGCTAAAAGATCAAGGAGAGTGACCGGCTGCTCATAAAGCTTTGGTCGCTGCCTTTATGTTTTTCATCATCCTTAAGAGCTTGATAGATGAGTGTTAAGGGCAGCTGATGAGCCATGAACACCTTAATAATCACGCAACAGAATCTAGCGGCTTACGCAGCTCATCGCTTCGCTGCAGCGGACAAACACTTTTGTCTTCGAGCGCCAATGATTGAATCTGTGCGCCACAGCGAACAGTGTTTGAAGGGGTGGGTTATTAAGTATGTATGCTTCTAGAGAAGCTGGCTGTAAGGCGAGGAATAAACCGAGGACCAGCGGTGATGGGCTCTCCAGCCAGGGTGGGGAGCTAATCGATAGCGTTCGTTATTATATGATGCATTAGAATTTGACAAATTGAAGTGATGGCAATAGGGTTTCGGCAGGGCTCATGCTTGGGTTGAGCAGGTCGTAATGCTGTGCGGCGCGCCACCCCGGCCAAAGAGACAGTGGAAATAAAGCTGTCGAGCTCGCGCCAATACTTTCAGGTTAGTGGATCTGGCTGCGCTAGGCAGAGAGTTTCCGAAGGACCTGAGTGGCTTAAAAGCTGGGCAGCGCCTATGTACCCCAAATTTGGTGCACTTGCTCAGAAGAAAATACAGGTTAGCTCGCGTTAGGATTTATAAAAAAAATAAAAGGGCATAAAGCCCAGGAGTTAGCATGAGTGCTCTATTTGACGTGTATAACGTTAAAGAAGAAGAACGTTACGACTACTGGCATGAACTGATTTTTCGCTATTTCTGCCGGGTTGAAACCCAGCAGTTGAGTGAAAACTTCCTGGATGCATCGCTGGTCTGGAATCAGTTGGGCTGTCTCGGTCTGAGCGAAATCCGCTGTGAAGCTGTCCGGTATGAACGCTCCTCGGGAACTCTCCAATCCGCGCCCAACGAAGATTTTCTTGTGAGTCTTATGCTTGAAGGCGAAGCAAATATGTCTCAGGCCGGAAGGCGCACCAGGCAAAAGCCCGGTGACATTGTCTTCTATGACAGTGCGCGCGGGTTCGTATATGAGTTTACCAAGCCTTACCACGCTATTGTCCTTCGAATACCCCGCCGATCTCTGCTCAGTCGATTCCCTGGCGCAGAAAACCTAACCTCGGTGGCGATGAGCAGCGAGGCTGATATGGGCGCGCTGGTGAGAAGCATGATGCTGAGTGCGGCATCGGTTGATGTTCCAAAGGATAGTTCCGCCGCTTCCAGGGTGGGGGCATCAATCGTCGATGTGCTGTCTGCGGCCATCGAGACCCAGATGGCGGGTCTTGATGTGATGGATGACCGGCATGCCAGTCTCTTGCAGCGGGCAAAAAATTACATTCGGGCGAACATCGACGATCCCGATCTTAATGTAGAAGCCGTAGCTAACGCGGTGGCTGTGTCACCGAGAACGCTGAACCGCCTCTTCGCATCTGAAGGCACGCCGGTGATGCGGTGGTTATGGAAAGAGCGGCTCGAACAGAGTCGCAGTATATTAAGCGAAGGACGTGCGACTCAGGTCACCGAAGTTGCTTTAAATCTTGGGTTTAAGAGTGTTTCTCACTTTAGTAGAACCTTTAAGGATACCTATGGCGTTACTCCGAACATGATCTTGCGGGCGCGAAGTCACTGATGTTGCTGGGCAAGGTGCAAGATTAGAGGCCGGGTGCCCGGGCGGATTGAGCTGCCCGGGTCTAGTACCTTGAACGCATATGCCGCTTTTAATCTCAACGGGAGAGCGTCTTCGTGGTGTCGAACCTGAATGATATAGAGCTGTTCATTAAGGTTGCAGAGTCCGGCAGTTATTCGCGAGCGTGCGATTATTTTGATATCCCCAAGGCAACGTTAAGTCGGCGTATCAAGGCGCTTGAGGAAGCCCTGGGGGTACGTCTTATTAACCGAAATACGCGTAAGTTCAGCCTGACGGAGGCGGGCCGCTTCCTGCATTTGCAATCGAAACCCATGCTGGAAGGGTTAGAGAATATCGAGCGCGCCGTATCGGGCTTTCAGGATATTCCGTCGGGTAATCTTCGTGTCACTATGCCTGTGGAGATCGGCACCCGAATATTGAACGATATTATCTGCCGTTTCTCGCAACGTTATCCTTTGATCTGTCTCGATATCAATCTGAGCAATGACCTGATCGACATTGTTGAGGAAGGGTTCGATGTGGCGATTCGCGGTGGGGCACTTAAGGATTCGAATCTTGTTTCCAAAAAGGTGATGTCGACCAAGCTGCACTTGTGCTGTACGCCGGACTACCTGAAAAAGCACGGTACTCCAGCACACCCCGAGGAATTGATGGGTCACGTACTCATAGTTTATCCCACTCCCTCTGCGCTACCGTTACGGCTAAGTCGCGGCAATGAGAGCGTTGCGCTTCAAGGGCAGGTCAAGCTGAAAACGAATAGCCTGGATCTGGTACTCAAGGCTTCACTGAGTGACCTGGGTATAGGTCTACTGCCTTCCTCGGTAGTCTCTGAAGATGTGAAGGCGGGGCGATTAGTTACCCTTTTCGAGGATTGGAAGGCCTTTGATATAGGTCTATACGCGCTGTACCCGGATCGACAAAAGCCGAAAAAAGTCGACCTTTTCCTGAATTTTATAACGCAGGAGTTGGCCGAGGTTCAGAAGAGTTTTATTTGAAATGCTGAATGCACAGCGGCCAGAGGCTAGAGGTCTGTGGCTGCTGCACCCGCCCGATAACACTATTCCATTTTTGAAATAGTCTTTTTCTCGCCTGATGTTGAAGGGGAAAGCTTATTTAACGAGGATGATCCGTAATTAGCTATCAAAAATACTAACTATAAAGATACATACGGGCATGAGTAGTGGTGCATCCTTTCAGCAAACCTGTCTCGATAATGATTCTGTGTTTGTCGCCCCCGACAATTGGCTTATTTCTCGTCTTTTTATCTCACTGCCATTCTTATGGCAGTTCTTAAGCTCGTATCGACCACCATTTTATGATCGCTCTTCAGGCTTGGAGCCGCTTGATACTGCGTTGAAAAATTTATCGATTACGGGGTGGTTTTCTGCTGCCCGTCGCTTTGTTCTCCAATAACTAAAACTAGAAACCCGGGAAACCATAATGAACAGTGTGAAAAAGTCTTGTCTAGTATCTGCTGTGAGTGTCTCTCTGTGCGCATCGGTTAGTGCTAATGCGCAGACGACGCTCAAGGTCAGTCACTTCTTGCCGCCCAGTCACTTTATCCATGACACCTTCATCGAGCCCTGGACTAAAGAGGTTGAGGAGTGTGCCGGTGGAGAGGTGAAGTTCCAGATATTTCCTGGCGGATCGGCGTTTGGCAATGTGGCTAAACAGCTGGACCAGGTGAAGGCCGGGGTGGTCGATATTGCACACGGTTTGTCGGGTGTGCCGCGGGGACGCCTGCCGCGCACCAATATAATTGATATGCCGTTTCTGGTGAAAAGTAGCGATTCGGCCACACGCGCATTATGGGATCTGTACCAGCAGGGTTATATCGCCGATGACTTCAAGGGGCTTAAAGTGTTGGCGCTGCATGCCCATAACGCGGGTCTGATTCATACCCGTGACAAGCGTATCGATGATCTGAGCCAGCTTCAGGGCTTGAGGATCCGATTTCCGAGTGTGACCACTAAGTCGATGCTGGAGTCTTACGGGGCCTCCGCCATTGGAATGCCGCCTACCCAGGTCTATGAAAACCTGTCTAAGGGTGCGATCGATGGAACGGTCTTCCCCTGGGATGCCGTAGGTGCCTTCAAGCTGGATGAGGTGTTGAAGTATCACCTCGATGCCAAGGCTTATACCACCTCTTTTTTCTATGTGATGAACGAGCGTAAATACAACATGCTGCCTGAAAAGGTTCGCGGTTGTATCGATACCTACAGTGGTCAGGCGTTGATCGACCAGCTGGGCGGTTGGTGGAACGACGCCGATAAACCGGGGTACGAAGCGGCAGTGGAGCGAGGTAACGAGATCATCGATGTGTCCGATGAACAACGTCAACGCTGGCGCGAACAGCTTGAACCTGTGGTGAACTCCACCCTTGAGAGTCTGAAAGCGGATGGCGTGGAAGATCCTCAGGGACTTTATGATGCAGCGCAAAAGGCTGTCGCCAACTACGAGTAGGCCTGGGCTGTCGGAGCCTTCTTTTTAGGCCTCCTCGTAACCCTGCTTTTATCAGCGCCGGGCGCGATCCGGGGTATCAGGGCTTCTGGCGCTCTGGTCGCGCTCTCGTTCATAGGTTTCTGAATCGATGTTACGTTCTTTTGATAATCTTCTAGCCTGGGTAGCTACCGCACTTACCCTGTCGGGTATGCTGGCTCTTCTGGGTGCGGTTCTGCTCACGGTGACGGATATACTGCTACGCCTCTTCGCCGGTTACTCAATCTCTGGCGTTGTCGACCTGACACAGCTTGCGGTGATGTTTGCCGCTTTCTTTTCTATTCCCTACGCCTTTAAACAGGGAAGTCACGTCTTTGTATCCTTGCTAAGCGACCAATTTGGTCCCGTAGGCCGGCAGCTGATCGAAGTTGCTGGGCTAGTGTTGGCGGCAATCTTTGTGGGCTTGATCGACTGGTTTTCCTGGCAGCAGGCGATGCTGGAGCTGAGCTACGGAGATGTATCACAGACGTTGGGCATACCTAAACTTTATTACTGGATACCGCTGCTGGCGGGGATGGGGCTTTCTACACTGCTTTGTATGTCCAGGTTAATGGTCTGTCTGGCAGCTCTTTGCAGTTCAAATTTGCGGCAGGGAGTTGAACATGGCACCTGAGATTATTGGGGTTATCGGTTTTGTATCACTGTTATTGTTGATCGCGTTCAGGGTGCCGGTGGCGATAGCGATGGGGATAGTGGGCTTAGTCGGCGGCTATATCATCAATGGCCCCGACAGTATCGGTTTTGTTTTGGGTGCGACGCCATTTGAAACGGTGTTTCCCTACGGACTATCGGTGGTGCCACTATTTATTTTGATGGGCGCTTTCGCAACGCATGCAGGTCTCTCCGGAAGTTTGTATAAGGCCATCTATACCTGGATTGGACACTTTCGTGGAGGGCTGGCGATAGCAACGGTGGGGGCCTGTGGTGCCTTTGGTGCTATCTGTGGGTCGAGTTTGGCCACCGCTGCGACGATGACCAAAGTGTCGATGCCCGAGATGAGGAAACGCGGGTACGACGAGGGTCTGGCCAGTGCCTCAATCGCCGCGGGGGGAACTCTGGGCGTACTGATCCCGCCGAGCATCATTATTATCATCTATGCCATTCTGACCGAGGCCTCGATAGGCAAACTGTTCGCAGCGGCACTGCTGCCGGGGTGCCTGGCGGTCATCCTCTATATGCTCGCAATCTCGATTCGCACATGGCTAAACCCGGCGCTGGGCCCACGAGGCGAGCGTCGCAGCTGGGGAGAGCGTATCGCTGCACTGGTGAGCATCTGGCATATCGTTGTGCTGTTTGTGCTGGTGATTGGAGGCATCTATGTTGGCTGGTTTTCGCCAACGGAAGCCGCATCTGTCGGGGTCTTCGGCGCCTTTTTCCTGGCGCTTACCGTGGGCAGGATAGGGCTGGGTACTTTCCTTGGCTGTCTTAAGGAGACCGCTGCGACGTCGGGGATGATCTTTTTGATTCTCATCGGTACCGCGGTGTTCAACTTCTTCATCGAAACCACCATGCTGCCGACCCTGTTGGCAGACTGGATTGTCTCGTCCTCACTCAGTCCCATGGCAATCCTGCTATGCATACTGCTGTTCTACGTGATTCTGGGCTGTTTTATGGATTCGCTCAGCATGATTTTGTTGACACTTCCTGTGCTGTTTCCAGTGGTGCAGGCCCTGAATTTCGATGTGATCTGGTTTGGCATCGTGGTGCTTTCGGTCGTCGAGATTGGTTTGATCACCCCTCCGGTGGGTATGAATCTCTTTGTCATTATGGCGGCCTATCCCGAGATTAGACTGAAGTCTCTCTACCTCGGTGTCATACCCTTTTTGTTGGCGGATGTTGTGCGTGTAACGCTGCTGATACTGTTCCCTGCGCTGACACTTTGGTTACCCTCATTGATCGTCTGATCTGCCTATACAGATAAGCCTTCCCACCTGCTCCTGTAAGCGGGCGGCATGAGAAATACGTTACTCAGATCTCTCTTGCTGTTGCCGTCCGCTTCTCCCGTTGTTATCTGCTTGATGCCGCGGCCGAGGCCTGTTTCGCGCCTATTAACATACCTGATTCTACTGTCACCAGCCCTTATGAGGCGGCATATGTCTGGCGCCTACAATCAAGGAAAAATGGCGCTGGAAGGCGAGCCGTAAAACTTGTGCTGCGTATACTGAATTTCATTGCAAGTTTTAGTATGTGCCTTACGCAAAAAATCTTGTGATAGAGCTTTTAAGCGGTCGCGGATAAAAGATCGTCTTTTAAGTTCAGTTAATGGCACGTCAGCCAACCAAATGTGCGTTAGTAAAAGTACATGAGTATCAAATAATTATAAGGAGTTATCATGACTGACTACATTATCATCGGGGCTGGGTCAGCAGGTAGCGTGCTTGCTAATCGCTTATCAGAAGATCCAAGTATTAATGTGACATTGATCGAGGCGGGTGGCTGGGATAAAAGCCCATTTATCCATATGCCGGCAGGGTATTTTAGACTCATGCAAACCGGTCAGCTGGATTGGGGTTATCACACGGTACCTCAGCGCCATGTTAATAACCGTTCAATGTTTATTCCGCGAGCGAAATCGATCGGTGGCTGTACCACCGTTAATGGCATGATCTATACCCGCGGAGACCAGACTGATTACGATAACTGGGCTGCGATGGGTAATAGGGGATGGAGCTATGATGAGGTTCTCCCTTATTTTCGCAAAGCGGAAACCTGGGCTGGCGGTGCAACACCAGTGCATGGTGGGCACGGGCCGCTAAAAACAAGCCGTTTTGGCATTAAAAACCCGGTTGCAAAGGCGTTCATTGAAGCGGGTGTTCAGATGGGCTTCCCCTATAATGATGACCTGAATGGTGGCCGTCAGGAAGGTTTGGGTCCCTGTGACAGCACCGTCGCTGACGGTATCCGCTCCAGTGTTTCTCGCTGCTATATCTCGAATATCAAAAATCGAAACAACCTTAATGTCATCACCAAGGCGCTCGTGTCGCGCATCTTGATCGAAAACGGCCGGGCGGTTGGTGTTGAATATATCCAGGGGAATTCTACCAAAAAGATAATGGCCTCCAAGGAGGTTATCCTGTCTGGCGGTACGTTTAATTCCCCACATGTGCTGCAGATGTCTGGCATCGGTGACCCGAGGCATTTACAACAGATTGGCGTCAAGGTTGAGCATGATCTGCCGGGTGTTGGTCAGAACCTTCAGGATCACACCGGGTGCGGTCTCAAGATTCGCCTCACCAAACCTCTGTCGATGTTGAAATACCTCTCCCCCTGGCAGACGGCCCTTGCCGGTGCCGAGTATCTCCTCAATAAGACCGGTCCCTGCTCCTATCATGGCGTTGAGGCCTGTGCGTTCCTCAGTACGCGGGAGGGCTTGGTTGCACCAAATATCCAGTGGCACATGAACATGGTTATGTATGAAGACCATGGCCGCAAGATCATCTGGGAAGAGGGGGTCATGCCTTACTTCAACCTCTCCCGTCCGGCGAGTCGCGGCACGGTTCTGGCGAGCTCTGCTGATCCTACCGCGCTACCCGAGATCGACCCGAATTTCTTCTCAGAACACGACGACCTGGTTCAGATGCGCGAGGCCCTGCGCCTGTCCCGTGAAATCGTCGCTCAATCCGCCTTTGATGATTTCAGGGGAGAAGAGTACGGACCCGGCAAACAGGCGCAGTCCGATGCCGAAATTGACGAATATATCCGGCAGAAGTGTGAAAGCGTTTATCACCCGGTCGGTACCTGCAAGATGGGTTCTGACGAGATGGCGGTGGTTGATGACCAGCTGCGTGTCCATGGCATTGAAGGGCTGCGCGTTATCGATGCGTCCGTCATGCCGACGCTCCCCAGCGGTAATACCAATGCTCCGACAATCATGATTGCAGAGAAGGCGAGCGATCTCATTCTCGGAAAAACGATGGATACCAGTCGGGATGCAATGATGAATCCGCCCACCCGAGGCGCCGTCGCCGAAGCTCAGCGTCAGACTGCTATGGCTGCATTCCTGCGTGAGCGGGAAACGCATACCGTTTCTTAAACAGGCCGCAATTAGCGTTGAGGTTTGCGCCTTGTTGGTTCTTACGGTGGGTCATCAGGCCGGTCTCAATGTTCACAGTACCTGGATACGCCCCTAAAAACTGAATGCGAAGAGTGTGATATGAACCAGATATTTACTTTTGACAATCCGCTGGCTGGTATTTCTGATGTAGCGAAGCAGTTTCTTGCACGTAAACACAGCCTTTTTATCAACGGTAAATGGGAAGCGCCGGTTAACGGCGGCACCCGGAATGTAGAAGATCCGGCAACCGGACAGATTATCTCCACCATGGCAGAGGGTGATGCGGCCGATATCGACATCGCTGTCCGCTCGGCGCGCAAAGCGTTTGAAGACAGCGAGTGGAGCCGGATGTCCACCAACGACCGGGCCAAGATCGTTTGGAGAATCGGTGAACTGATCGATGAGAACGCGCAGGAACTGGCAGAGCTGGAAACGCTGGACGAGGGCTCTCCGTTCGGTATCTGTAAGAACTTCTACGTCAAGTTGGCGGCGGACCATTTCCGCTACTACGCCGGTTGGGCGAATAAACTGACCGGTAGTACCGTGCCAACCAATATGGCGGGCCAGTGGCACAGCTATACGCTTCGCGAGCCTGTTGGCGTGGTCGGCCAGATTATTCCCTGGAACGTGCCTCTGCTGATGGCGGCCTGGAAGGTGTCTCCTGCGCTGGCCGCGGGCTGCACCATCGTCTTGAAACCGGCGGAAGATACTCCGCTGACGGCGCTGCGCTTTGCCGAGATCTGTCGTGAAGCCGGGTTGCCGGATGGCGTGCTTAACGTTGTTACCGGTGCAGGAGCCGCAGGTCAGGCTCTGGTTGATCATCCGGATGTCGATAAGATTGCATTCACCGGCAGTACCGAGACGGGTAAAGCGATCGTACGAGCCGCGGCCTCAAACCTGAAGCGTGTAAGTCTGGAGCTGGGTGGTAAGAGCCCGGTCATCGTCTTCCCAGATGCGGATCTGGAAAAAGCCATTCCGGGTGTTGCCCAAGCCGTAATGTTCAACAGCGGTCAGGCCTGTACTGCCGGATCACGTCTCTATATCCATGAGGATATCTATGACGAGGTGGTCGCCGGTGTTGCTGAATATACCTCTTCACTGAAGCTTGGCCACGGCCTTGATCCGAACACCAACATGGGGCCTTTGATTTCGGCGCGTCAGCACGCCCGTGTCAGCAGCCTGCTGCAGTCTGGTATCGATGAAGGCGCGAAGGTGATGCAGGGCGATGTGGAGATGCCGGGTAGCGAAGGTTACTTTATCCGTCCGACCGTGCTGGCCGATGTTAACTCCAGCATGAAGGTTTATCACGAAGAGATCTTCGGCCCTGTTATCTGCGCCATGAAGTTTGACTCCGGTGATATGAAGGGGCTCGTTCAGGAGGCCAATAACTCGTCATACGGTCTGGCTGCCAGTATCTGGACCCGTGACCTGAGTATCGCTCACCAGATGGCCGCCAAGGTGCGTGCAGGCGTCGTTTGGGTAAACAACCACAACCAGACCGATGCGGCATTGCCGTTCGGTGGCTACAAGCAATCTGGCTGGGGTCGCGAGATGGGTCTCGCCGGTCTCGAGCAGTACACCGAAAACAAATCGGTCGGTGTTTACCTGGGCGAGTAAATATCTCCCCAATATAGGCCGTGGTGGTCATCATGTCGTCGGGGTAAACCGCGGCGCTTGATGCCCACTGCTTATTTCCGGCTCCTGCGGCACCAATCCATCCAAATGAGGAATAAAAGACGATCAAGGACTGAGTTCCTGGTGATTGATGCTGCGTCCATGCAGCGCTGAAGCTCTGTTTTGAGCTCCCAAAGGCTGACCTAAATAACGATAAAAAAGACACTTTTGGAGATACACAACATGACCCATCCCAAGAAAAAGCTGTTCTCGCGTATAAACCGAAGCCTGGTGGCCGCTGTGCCGATGGTTGCGACGGTGTATGCCGGCACGGTGATGGCCAATCAGACACCGGCAAATATGCAGGACGGGGCCGACATCACAGCGATGTGCGGTACTAAACCGATGAAAGTGGGTCTTTCGGACGGTTATGGTGGTAATACCTGGCGTCGTATAGCACTTGCCGAGCTAGAGGATGAGCTAAGCAAATGCCCTAACGTTGAAAAGATCATGTATACCAACGCCAACGGAAACCAGCAGAAAGCAAAATCTGATATCAATAGCATGGTCGCGCAAGGTGTTGATCTGCTGCTCGTTTTTCCTGACTTCGGGGCGGCTCAGTTGCCGGCCATGCGTTCCGCGACGAAGTACGATGTGACCGTTGTACCCTACCTGGCCAAAATAGGGGGCAAGCCCGGTAAGGATTACAGCGCAAACGTCTATGAAGACACCTATCAGATGGCACAGGTCTGGGCTGACTGGTACGGCAAAAACCTTAAAACCGGTAATGTCGTCATGCTCGGTGGCAGTGCTGGGGCGAGCTCCTCACAGAATTTCTTTGATGGCTTCAGAGATGGTTTGGCCAAATATCCGGGTCTCAACCTCATCGAAGACAACTACATCGTTACAAACTGGAACCCGGTGGATGCACAAAAGGCGGTCAGCGGGTTGATCGCGAAATATCCGGATATCGATGGCATCGCTACTGACTTCGGCGTGACCGCTACCTCGGTCGTGAAGGCCTACGAACAGGCTGGACTGGAGGTGCCGGCATTGGCGACCAATGCAAGTAATAACGAGCTTAACTGCAAATATCTCGATAAAAAGGCAAAGGGAGAGGGGTTCTCCTATTTCTCGCTTGACGGTACGACCTCAACAGTGCGCTTTGCTGCGCGTCGTGCGGTTGCCAATTTTCAGGGAACGGAAAATTCAGAACCTCTAAGCGTGATGCCATTTGTTTACGCGGATAGTGCTGCTGGCATCGATCCTAAATGCAGCAAAGATGCCCCTCTGGATGCGGACCTGTCATCCAGCCTTCCGCCTGAAAAGCTTAATGAAATCTTCGTGAAATAATTCCAGGCGATCAGATAAGGCGATATTTATAAAATATTGCCTTATCTTCCAAACCCTAATTCTCATGCTGGTCAGATCTACTTATGGCCATCTGCAGATGAATATAAAACATCCTGCCCAGTCAGAAATTCTCTCCTTATTTCACCCTAAAAGTTCTGCTAACGCCTGTAACCGGAGTCGTAGTTACGATGCCAGGAGGCGTGCAGTAACGATATGAACTCTTCCTTGCAAAGATTGAACAGGATCTCGATATGACGAAACAGAAGCATATAAACCTCAGCATTCTCGATCTGGCACCGGTCACTGAAGGAAGCACGCCGGCGGAATCCTTGGCTCGGTCGGTGGAGCTTGCACAGTTGGCTGAGGCTCTGGGATACACCCGATACTGGGTTGCGGAACATCACAACATAGTGGATGTTGCCTGTGCCGCCACAGGTATCGTTATCAGCCATATTGCCGCACATACACAGAAAATCCGGGTTGGTTCCGGTGGTATCATGCTGCCTAATCACGCGCCGTACATGGTGGCAGAACAGTTCGGTACGCTGGCGGCTCTGCACCCGGACAGGATTGACCTGGGAGTGGGGCGTGCTCCCGGCAGTGACTATGCCACCGCTCGAGCACTGCGGCGTGAGAGCTCTACTCGCGAAGATGAGTTTCCGAGAATGCTCGATGAGCTGCGCCATTTCCTCGCGCCCAGCACACCGAATCAATCCGTAACCGCAATTCCCGGCGCCGGTGCCGATCTGCAACTCTGGCTGCTGGGTTCAAGCCTTTATGGCGCCAGATTAGCGGCTTATCTGGGGCTTCCTTTCGTGTTTGCAGCACACTTTGCACCGGCCCATATGCAGGAAGCATTGGATACCTATCGACAGGCTTTCAGGCCTTCAGAGCAGCTGCGGTCGCCTTATGTGGTCGTGTGTGTCAATGCAGTGGTGGCCGAGACACAGGGGGAGGCTGACAAGCTGGCGACAACCGAGTATCAGAAGTTCCTGGGTTTGATCCGTGGCAACCGCTTCCCTCTGCCTGCTCCTGTAAAATCGATGGATAGGTTTTGGGCCGACCATGAAAAAGCACAGGTTCAACATATGCTGGGTGAATCGATTCACGCTGATCCCATAACAGCAGAAAAGCGTCTAAGGGATTTGATTGACCGAACAGGCGCAGATGAAGTGATGGTCAATTCCTGGATATATGACCACAAAGCCAGGCTGGACTCATACAGGTTTCTCTATAATGCCATAAGAGAAGTTAACAAATGATAGTTGGCTGATTTTAAATAAAAAAAACATTGAACGAGATTAATATCTCGTTCAATGCAAAGGCGGGGCGTATGAAATCAGTTTACGATAAAGAATTTAAACGATATTTAATGTATTTTCTAGTTTTTATTTACACGGAAGCTAATTGATTTTTTATGCCGCTCTTGCGGTTTTCTCTACGATTTAAAAATATGAAAAGTGACAAGGTTAATAGTGCAAGATTCAATGGGACCACGCTTGGCTCCCCGATAGTGAGGTGGTAACAGATCGCTACTATTTGCTTCGAAGCGCAGCCCAGTGCGGCAACTGCCAAGAGCCTAGGGAGCTTGTGAAGTACAAAGCTATGAAGGAAAAACCTATGTAAAACAAAGCTGTTAAGCACGAAGGGCAAGAGAATTCCCAGGCCGCCAGCGATATCAACAATGCCCAGCGAACGTGTGAACCATACCGGATGACTGTCTGCCCAGGGGAGTATCCGGGCCATTTCGGCAACGGGCATTAGCAGTTCAATAATACCTATAGCAAGAAAGATAAAGGAAACAAGGCCGACTGCTAGCCACAGAGACATTTTGTATATATTGCTTTGAATATGCTTCTTCCAATGAGCTGACATTTTTATCTCCTGATAAACTAAGGTTTTTTTAATATCCATTTAATGATTATGGATATTAAATTTCTATTACCAGGAGTGCTCTACTCGGAACGCCAACTTTATTTGCTTGTGCTGGCCAGCCCAGAGGATGGAAATTAAGCACGCTGCATGACTCAGCCGAATAGCTGATACGTAATACCTGATACCCGCGTTACAGAAGCTAAAAAGGGGAGGGCTGACTAGCCGTCCCCCCGTTGCCATAAACTTGTTTATGGCTTGCTTAAATAATGTTGTCTGTTTCGACAAAGAACGGCGTGATTTCGTCAAGAAACTCCAGTGCGTGTTGCTGAGTGCGCGTCACGATATCACTGGCATAGAGCTTTGCGGCTTCTTCTTTATTCCGGAACCAGAACTCGACAATCCCATCGAACGGCACATCGTCATAATCTGCGCTGTCGGTGCGGGAGTTGTAATAGCGGTCAATGACAAGATTCTGTGTATAGCCCAGTACATTGGGCCACTGGGATACCCACTCAGCGTGTTTGACGAGCCATTCATGGCGGAATTCTTCGGGGGAGATTCCCGGCAGCCGCTTCAGCAGCGTCATACGCTTGATGTAGGGCTGGTCGCCGAGGTTAAGTGGAACGACCGTATGCTTTTCACAAATCGCTAATCGAAGATCATCCAGAAACGCATTTTCATCGGATACGGCATTTGCAAAAGCGCTGGAGTCGATTGCGTGTTTCATCGCTTCCAGACTGTCGAACTGTAGCTCCGAGAAGCCATCGAGATCCCAGCCACCGCGTGTATGGTCAATGCCGAAATGCTCTTTATCGGTTACTCGATGCTGGTCGTACTGTTTTAACCCGGGGAATTGAGCCGCCAGAGGTCCATGCGATTTTTTCCAGTGTTCGTTGAACGTGGTTGAGGTCATACCGGCTTTGCGTTTCAGTAGCCCAAAGCGACTTATCATTTTTATTCTCCTGTTTGGATAGACAGTGGGGGATTTGTCTGCGGCAGCCAGGCAGCAGACTTCAGTTGGCTTTGTCGCCAACAAAACGGCGCAACAGCGGCTGACGTTTATCAAGCCAGGCGCCATGACGTTCGGGCCAGGCATCAAACTCGTCTGTATCGCTCAGTGTTCGATAGGCTTCGGCTGGCCAGTAGGGGTTACGCAATGCGGCTCGTCCCACGGCAACTAGATCCGCTTGGCCCGTGGAAATGATGTCATTGGCGTGTTCTGCGCTGACGATCAGTCCAACGGCTTGAGTCGCAATAGCTGCCTGCTCTCGTATTTCTGCTGCGAAGGGCACCTGAAACCCGATGCCGCGGGGGACGTTACTGCGCTTTACCTCTTCAGCTAGCCCCCCGGACGAGCAGTCGATCACATCGATACCGATCGCTTTTAACTCCCGGGCGAGGATGACCGAGTCGTTAAGGTCCCAGCCTCCCTCGACGCCATCAATGCAGGAGAGGCGCACAAAGAGTGGTTTGTCAGAAGGCCAGGCCGCCCTTGTAGCCTGTGCAATTTCAAGCGCGTAGCGCATGCGGTTTTCAAGCGTTCCACCGTATTCATCCTGACGGTGGTTGGCATGAGGCGATAGAAAACTGGCGATGAGATAGCCGTGTCCATAGTGCAATTCGATTGCATCCATACCTGCAGCGTCTGCGCGTAACGCGGCGTCAACAAACTGTTGGCGAATCTCTGACATCTCATCAACGCTAAGCGTGTCGGGGGTGCTCCACTCACTACTCGCCGCAATGGCGCTGGGGCCGACCCGGCGCCACTTGATGTCGTATTGATTGATCTCTTCAGGGGACAGGGCGTGGCCACCCTCCCACAAAGGTGCGGAAAACGCTTTGCGTCCAGCATGCGCCAGTTGCACCCCCATCAGGGCGCCATTGTTATGGGCGAAGTCGGCTAACTTGCGCAGCCCCTCAATATGGTCATCACTCCAGATACCGAGATCCGCGATACCGACTCTGGAGTCGGAAGCGATCGCTGTGCTTTCGGTCCAGACCAGCGCCGCGCCGCCGAGAATGAATTTGCCATAGTGAACCAGGTGCCAGTCCTGAACCTGTCCGTCTATTGCGGCATGCTGGCACATCGGCGAGATAACCATGCGATTTTTAAGTGTCAGGCCGCGCAGAGTGAAGGGTTGAAGTAACGTACTTGCTGGCTGGTCGCTCATGAATGGATTCCTGCAGTTTTCTTCACGGGGCATCTTATAGGTTTGTTTTTTGCCGTCGCTTCTTGGCGCCGCCCCGAGCGCGTTATGCACCTCGATGCTTGAAGCGTATATGATAATAGCGAATAGATTAAAGAATATATAACGCGCATTTCAAGTCTAATCGTGAAAGAAGGCACGCTTCAGCTAGGCGGCACGCCGTCGAACTATCCAAAGACTTTCCTTTAAGAGGTTGTTTTTCATGGGTAAATCAGTTGGCCAGGTGGTGGCTTTCCGCTGTGCTGCATGGCCAGAGATTTCTAACCTGGCGCAAAGCCGCTCCAGCAGGAATTGCTTGAAATACTAGCGTTTGAAGTAACAGGGATTGCGCCAGTTGAGATCGCCGGCGCCCAGAAAGGCTTGTGTTAGTATCGCGCTTGGCGGCAACATCAGTGATCGGCCAAGCCTCAAAGCCAGGGCTCTGGCAACCTTGTCAGCATGTTGTCCTTTGGCCGTATCAATCAAAAGCTTTTTGAGTAAGGGGCGGGAAAAGTCCTGCCGTACTATGGAATGAATGATCCGAACATTATCAATAAACTCGAGCTTCTGGATTTTTTCCCTTACCGCTTGTCTATTCTCGAGCAGAGAGTCAGTCAGTCAGTAGCGAAGCCCTATAAGGACCTGTACAGCCTGTCGAGAAACGACTGGCGTGCGATGGCAACGCTGGCACTGTTGCAACCGATAACAGCAACCGATATAGCCAGCTTTACGAAGCTGGAAAAAATGCAGGTCAGCCGTGCTGTTCAGCGTTTGAGGGCTGCAGACTTGCTGGTTGCCATGCCAGATCCAGAGGATAAACGCGCCATTTATTACCGGCTGTCGGCCAAGGGGATCGAGGTTTACAACGATATTGTGCCGAAGGTGATGGATAAGGAGCGTGACATACTCTCTTGTCTCACACCTGCCGAACAGTCGACGCTCAAGAACCTGCTCGACAAGGTTGACGTGCATCTCGCGAATCAGGATCGCTGAAGTGGCGAAAAGGGGAAGTATCTTTCCCCGTTGCCTGAGGCATCAAGCGGCTTTTCATATACTGCTCCCGGTTGGCGGAGCTTTATCGCACCCCTGTGGCGCCCCGGCTTGTGTGCTTATCCAATGCTAAACCGCCTGAACGAGGAGCTTGATCGACACCAGTAGCAGACCAGCCTGAATCAACCTGGAAAACCAGACATCGGCGAGGCGTCTAATCAAAAAGGCGCCGAAAAAGGTGCCCGCCAGTGCGGTCGGGATCAGCCAAAGCGCCAGGGTTAGATCTTCAGCGCTATAGGGCCTCAGGTTGGCGTAAGGAATAACCTTTGCCAGATTGATAGCTGCAAACACCACGGCGGTAGTGCCAACAAAAGTCAGTTTCTCCAGACGCTGAGGGATAACGTAGATCTGGTACGGCGGCGATCCGGCATGAGAGATAAAACTGGTAAACCCCGCCAAACTTCCCCACAACATACCTCTGCCCAGCGTAGGTTGCTTCGGTCTTGTCAGGTAAACCTTGCCGAACCAGGTATGACAACAGAAGGCGATCCCCAGTACGCCAATCAGTATCGAAACCACCTTGTCAGAGATTACTGAAGCCGTGGCCCAGCCGACTGCTACGCCCATTAATCCGGCAGGGATCAGAATTTTCAGATTGGGCTTGGAAAATGAGCGTCGGTAAAGCCATACGCTGACCATATCGGTCAGTATAAAAATGGGCAGGAGAATGGCGGCTCCCTTGATTGGGGATACCGCCAGTGAAATAACGGGAACGGCGAGCATGCCGATCGTTGGCACGCCTCCCTTTGCCATCCCGACGCACATGGCCGCCAGGCATGCGATCAGAAAGGGGGGGCTGCCTAAGTTCTGCAAGATCTCACTGCTTGTTGTCAGTTGCATCTCTGATCCTTCATTTTTCCGGTGATCATTTAGCCCTCCGCCTGCAATCGGCCCCTGGTCCACGGGGCCGCTCCAATGTTCAAACTGCGTATGTTTCCGGTCACTGCGCCGGGTCAGGTCGTCAATTAAACACCCTCAGAAAATCATCAAAGCCGCGGCCAGGCGCGGCGTCGAATCTTTCGAGTGCCCGCTTTAGCGCCTGTTTCAGTGGGCTCGGTATCACCAGTCATCGTGTCGCCAGGACCGGGTCGCCGTTGCCTGGAGCCGACAATTCGAGCCGAGAAAACCCGCCGAATCTTTGCCCTCGCATCTGCAGCCGAGAGAAATTATCGCTTGCAAAGTTCGTTAATGGCAAATACATTCGCAATTAACGAACGCGTTGCATATGGTTAATGCGTTTAGTAAATGCTGTTATCTCTACCCAATCAGGGCATCAGCTTGCGAGCGACTTGAGGGGCGTTGATAGGGATAAAAGTCGAAAGAAGTGTGCAACAGCTCAGCACACTGTCTTGATTCCAGGAGTAGTCAGGTGAAAACAATAAAATACGAATGTGATGTGTTGGTCGTGGGTTCTGGCGCTGGTGGTCTGTCAGCCGCCGTATCGGCAGCCCATAAAGGATTGAAGGTTCTCGTGGTCGAAAAGGAACCGGTGTTTGGCGGCACTACCGCCAGATCAGGTGGCTGGATGTGGATTCCCGGAAATGCACCGGGTCAGCGAGACGGAGTAAACGACTCTGCTGATGCCGCCAGGACCTATCTGAAGCATGAAACGGGTGCTTTTTTCGACGAATCGCGAATCAATGCCTTTTTGGACGCCGGTCCAAAAGCCGTCGACTTTTTCGAGAAAAACACCAGTCTGCAATTTGATCTTGGCCCGACTTTTTCCGACTACCATCCACTGGTCGAGGGTGGGATGCCGGGGGGGCGCTCCATTGTGGCTAAACCCTTTGACGGCCGTGATCTCGGTAAGGAAATAAAACGCCTGCGTCCGCCGCTGAGGGAAATCACTGTTCTGGGGATGATGATCGGATCAGGCAAGGAACTGCTGCACTTCTTTAATGCGACAAGATCCGTTATATCCGCCAGTTATGTTGGGTTTCTGTTCGCCAAGTTCATGCGCGACGTAACCTTCCATGGCCGCGCCATGCGACTGATGAACGGTAATGCGTTGATCGGAAGACTGGCAAAGTCCTGCTTTGAAAAAAATGTACCTATCTGGACGCGTTCTCCCGTCGCGAAGCTGATTCGGGCAGAGAGTGGTGAGGTCCAGGGCGCGCTTGTGGATACGACGAAAGGGCGTGTTGAGGTCGTTGCTCGCAGAGGTGTTGTTCTGGCCTGTGGCGGTTTCCCGCAAGACGCAGTACGCAGGAAAAAGCTCTTCAGGCATGCGCCGACTGGCCATGAGCACGCCTCTCCTGCGCCTATGGGCAACACCGGTGACGGTCTGCGTTTGGGCGAGTCGGTTGGTGCTACTGTCAAGGAAGATCTGCCTCATCCGGCAGCGTGGGTGCCTATCTCCCGCCCTGTCTGGGCTGACGGAACAACCGGAACATTCCCGCACTTTGTGGATCGCTCAAAGCCGGGAATCATCGCGGTCACCCGTTCGGGTCGTCGCTTCGTCAACGAGTCGAACTCTTACCACGACTTCTGCCAGGCGATGTACGACCGCTGTACGGAAGAGGAGGGCGAAATCTGTGCTTACTTCATCGCTGACCATAAAACCTTCCGCCGTTACGGCCTCGGCTTCGCCAAGCCGGCGCCCATGCCTTATCGCAGTCAGTTGAAAACCGGCTACCTGATGCGCGGGAAAACACTGCGTGAACTGGCCGAGCAGATCGGTGCAGATCCGACTCAGCTTGAAGCAACCGTCGCTGAATTTAATAAGCATGCAGTTAACGGTGAAGATCCTGAATTCGGCAAGGGTACCACCGCTTATAACCGTTCCCTGGGTGATCCCGATCACAAGCCGAACCCCTGCGTGGCACCGATACGTAAAGGCCCTTACTACGCCGTTAAGCTGGTCATCGGTGATTTGGGTACGTTTGCCGGTTTGCGCTGCAACGAAAATTCGCAGGTTCTGGATAGCGAAGGTAGTCCAATAAAAGGGCTATACGCATCGGGGAATGATGCCGCAAGCATTATGGGCGGTAATTACCCCGGCGGCGGAATCACCCTGGGGCCGGCGCTCACCTTTGGCTATATCGCTGCTAACCATATGGCAGGAGTTACACCCTAGTCAGCTGATTCGAGCACTGAGGATTAACTTAACCTCAGTGCTCGATATTAAATCAAATTTATAGATCATCGTTTCTATCTGAATGAATTTTTGGATGTGTGGTTTGAGATTTTAATCAGTTGTGACGGATCCCATGTTTTTAAATGGATCTATCGTTTCAGAGTTACTGATAAAAATTATAAAAGGTAAGAAAATGAATAAGAATTCTATGCTGGGTGCCGCTTTTGCTGGAGCAATTGCAGTATCGACTGCAACGGGTGCGAGTGCTCAAAGCTACGATTTACAGAGTACTTTTGGTTTGCATGTTCCCTCGATCGGCAAGAGCCCCGTCCACTGGGCTGAGCGCGTCTCAGAATCGACCGGCGGAAACATCGAGATCAATGTTCACGGCGCAGGTGATTTCGTGCCGCCTTTTGAGGTGTTCGAAGCCGTTAGTATCGGTGCTATTCCTATGGGATTTGACTGGATGGGGTATTGGTCTGAAAAGATACCCGTCGCTAACCTAATTGGATCTATGCCTTTTGGCCCGACACCGGATATTGCGCTTGCCTGGATGTTCCAGGGCGGTGGTCTGGAGATTATCCAGAAGGCCTATGATCCCTATAACGTTAAAGTACTGCCGTGTCATCTCGTAGTACCTGAAGCGGGTGGCTGGTTTAATAAAGAGATAAATACTGTTGATGACTTTAAAGGTCTCAACATGCGTATTGCTGGTTTAGGTGGTAAGGCGCTCGCTAAGCTTGGAGCGAATACGCAACTTGTTCCGGCCGGTGAAGTGTATGTTTCACTGGAAACAGGTCGTATCGATGCCACGGAGTTTTCGGCCCCTCAGCTGGATGTGGGTTTCGGCTTTCAAAAAATCGTAAAAAATTATTACTTCCCTGGATGGCATCAGCCCTCTAGCTGGGACACTGTCATCATTAACATGGATGTCTGGAACGGATTTTCCGAGGCTGACCAGCAGGCAATGGAAAACTCCTGCAAAGCCAACATCATGGATAACCTGGCAGACCAGGTCCAGTCTCAGGCCGCAGCGCTCGATACTATTCGTGCTGCCGGTGTCACCGTCCGCAGGTTCCCCGACGATGTCCTCAAAGCGATTAAACAGGCTTCGGTAGAGGTCCTTGAAGACGAGTCCAGGAAAGACCCAATTTTCGCTGAAGCTTATCAGTCGCTCACTGACTACATGGAATCTGTCGGCCACTGGGAAACGTTACAAAGAATGCCCAACTGACCGTTGGAAAGGATGGGCAAAGGCGTTCTTCCAGTATTCGGGTGATTATCATGCTGTCATTTACAAGAAAGATTCGAGATATCTGTTCGCTTCCGGCATATATATCCGGTTGGCTCATATTTCCCCTGATAATTATTATCTGTGTTGGGGTTTTAGGTGCGAAGTTTGGCATTAACCAGTTGTTTGAGTGGGATAATGAAATTTTTCTGCTGGGTGATGCCCTGACTCTAAATAGTCTTTTGGATTTTCAGTGGTATATTTTTGCTCTGGTAGTGCTTTTTGGTGGTGTTTGTTCCTATATCGATAATCAGCATGTAAAAGTTGATTTGTTTTCAAATGGATTTTCACTAAAAAAGAAAGCAGTCGTTGGCTTGCTAGGCGATCTGTTTTTTCTTACACCGTTTCTATTGATTATTGTCTTCTACGGATCGAAGTTCGCCTATACCTCGTTTTTAAGCGGCGAAGGGTCTACCTATGGCGGTTTGCAGGATCGATGGGTGATAAAAGCCTGTCTTCCTCTATCCGCATCGATTTTTATGATCGCTGTTTTAACCCGAGTGATCGATGGCTTCTTTGTACTGTTTGGAAAGCCTAATGGATCAGTAGGCGGGGTATCCAATGACGATTGAATATATGTTGCCGCTGCTGATGTTAGCTGCATTGATTCTTGGAATTTTTTCAGGCTATCCAGTTGCATTCGTATTGGCAGGTGTTGGGATCATCTTCTCATTTCTGGGTGATGTTCCAATATTGTTTCTGTCCCTGACCATATCCCGCATTTACTCGGGAATACTGACTAACTGGCTGCTGATCGCTATCCCTCTGTTTGTTTTCATGGGGTTGATGCTGGAACGGTCAGGTGTCGCTGAGCGCCTCTTGCGTTCACTCTCCTCGCTCTTTCGTGGCTTTCCCGGCGGGTATGGTTTTGCCGTCGCCATCATCGGTGTTGTGATGGCTGCGTCGACCGGCATTATTGGTGCTTCAGTGGTGTTGATGGGGATGATGGCGCTGCCGACGATGCTCGCGAACAACTATAACAAGGGCTTGTCTTCAGGCCTGATCGCAGCCAGCGGCACCCTTGGTATCCTCATACCGCCCAGCATTATGCTGATTGTTCTCGGGGATCAGTTGCGCGTATCTGTCGGCGATCTGTTTATGGCAGCAATGGGGCCAGGTATTTTGCTGGGAGCGCTGTACCTGCTGGTAATCCTGCTAGTGGCGATCTTTCAGCCGGAAAAAATGCCTTCCGAGCGCTCTGTCAGTCATGAACCTGTATTGAGTCGCATTAAAACCCTGGTATTTGATTTGGCTGCGCCGATGGCGCTCATCGGGACTGTACTGGGAACAATTGTCGCCGGTGTAGCCACGCCTACGGAATCCGCAGCAATCGGGGCACTTGGCGCAACGTTATTTGCGCTTTTCGGTAAAAGGCTGAGCAGAAAAATACTGTCAGAAACCTTTATGCAAACCACGAAAACGACCGCAATGATTGTTTTCGTGATGATGGGAGCCACTGTGTTTAGCGTTGTATTTCGCAAGCTCGGTGGTGATGCAATGATCGCCGATGCCTTTCATCTTGATGGTGCCGGACCCTATTACGTGCTTGGCATGATTATGCTGCTGGTATTTATTCTCGGGTTCTTCATGGAATGGGTCGAGATTGTGCTTGTAGTCGTGCCGATTGTAGCTCCCATTATCGCCAAACTAAATTTTGGAATTCCGCCAGAGCAAACACTTATCTGGTTTGCGATAGCGCTCTCAGTAAACCTGCAGAGTTCATTTTTGACGCCTCCTTTTGGCTACGCACTTTTCTATCTAAAGGGTGTTGCTCCGCCAGAGGTGAAAATGACCGATATCTATAAAGGCGTGATCCCGTTCGTACTCATTCAGTTAATGGTATTGCTTGGTGTTTTGGTTTTCCCTCAGCTTGCTCTTTGGCTACCAAATTATCTGAGCAGTTAAAAAACGTATACAAGCTTTAAAAAGTACAGGCACCTATAAGTGAGATTATAGGTTGGTGTATCGATCCTACTGGTAATAACTAAAAAACAGGTGAATTAATCATGGCTAAAAAACCTTTTGCATCATCAGCAGATCTGGGCGAAAAGAAAGAAACCCTCGAGGTACTGGCTGAGGGTGTGTACGCCCTGACCGCTGAAGGCGACCCCAATGTTGGCGCGATCGAAGCGGAAGACTTCATCATCGCTTTCGAGGCCCGCGCGACACCTAAGGCCGGCAGTGACTGGCTGGAGATGCTGCGCGAGCATACCGATAAGCCTGTCAAATATCTGGTGCTTTCCCATTACCACGCGGTACGCGTTCTGGGTGCTGCAGCATTCAATGCGGAAAGTATTATTGCCCACGAAAAGACCAAGTTCCTGGTAGAGGAGCGGGGCATGGAGGATTGGCACAGCGAGTATGGCCGCATGCCTCGCCTGTTCCGTGACCCTGACAGCATCCCTGGTCTGACCCACCCGGATATTGTCTTCAACGACCGTCTCGAGATTCCGCTCGGCGGGGATCGCGGCAGCCTGGTGCTTGAATATTGTGGTCGTGGCCACACGGCCGGTGACATTGTCGCCTGGCTGCCCAAGCAGAAAATCCTTTTCGCGGGCGATCTGGTAGAAGCCGCAGCTGCCTTGTACACCGGTGATGCATTCCATTTCGATTGGTCCACCAACACCCTGGATAAAGTGAAGAGCCTGGGGGCGGAGGTTCTCGTCGGCGGACGCGGCGCGGTGGTACACGGCCGTGAAAATGTTGACGCGGCTATCGAGCAGACCCGCGGATTCCTGAACGGCATGAAAGAGAAGGTCGGTGAGGTTTATAACCGCGGCGGCACCGTGAAAGAGGCGTTTGAAGCGACGCATGAGCATTTGGCTCCGCAATATGGCATGTGGCCGATCTTCGAACACTGCCTGCCGTTTGATGTTCAGCGTATCTGGGACGAGTTCGACGGTATCGACTGGCCGCGGGTTTGGACAGCCGAACGCGATCAGGAAGTCTGGGATAAGTTGCAGGGCTGATTAGCCCGGAGCAGCTGGCTGGTGCTCCTTCTGGGGGCGCTGGCCAGCTCTCAGGTGTGGCTTTTTTGCAGCGCTATTAATAGAAGCAAAAAGGCCAGGCCGGGACTTGAGTTTAGTAACATGTGTTACTATCATTACCAGTAATGGTAACGTTTGTTACTAAATTGTGTTCCGAATAAGAATTAAGACCGGAGTGATTAATGATCAACATCAAGCAGATCCATCATGTGGCTTATCGTTGCAAAGATGCGAAAGAGACCGTCGAGTTCTACCAGAATATGCTGAACATGGATTTTCTCGTCGCGATTGCAGAAGACAGAGTGCCCTCCACAAAAGCGCCGGACCCCTACATGCATCTATTCCTGGACGCGGGTCAGGGCAACATCCTGGCGTTTTTTGAACTGCCTAACTCACCTGAAATGGGCCGTGATGAGAATACGCCGGAATGGGTTCAGCACATTGCATTTGAAGTCGAGGACAAGGAAGCGCTGCTGGAAGCTAAAGCTGAGCTGGAAGGCAAAGGGCTGGACGTACTCGGCATCACCAATCACGGCATTATCCACTCCATCTATTTCTTCGACCCGAATGGCCACCGCATCGAACTGACCTACAAGACCGGTACTCCCGAGCAGATGAAGCAGCTTAAAGAGGTCGCGCCGGCAATGCTGGCAGAGTGGTCTCTCACCAAAAAAGCCCCCACACATGCTGCATGGCTGCACGAAACTGAGTTCACCGACTGATCAACAGGGCAGGGTGGCCTTGAGCAGGCTCCCTGCACCTTTTTATTGAAAATCGAACGGGTAGTTAAAATAATGATTAGCTTGAATGAAACCCATGACATCGGATTAACCAGCTGGGTTAGTTCGGCCAATGAACCCAACAACGACTTTCCCATACAAAATCTGCCGTTCGCCGTATTCCGACGCCAAGGCAGTGGCGAGGCGTTCCGCGGCGGAGTTGCCATCGGTGACCAGGTAATCGATCTCAAGGCCCTGAATGCCACGGGGCTGTTCTCAGGGGTGGTTGCCGAAGCGTTGCAGGCCTGTAGTAGCGATAGCCTGAACCGGTTCATGTCGATGGGCGCGGAGGCCTGGTCTGCACTGCGTCTGCAGCTGTCGCGCGCATTGCGTGAAGGTTCTGAAGAGGAAGCGAGCTTGGCGTCCTGCCTGGTGCCCCAGGCTGAGGTTGAATACAGCCTTCCCTGTCATATCGGAGACTACACCGACTTTTATATATCGGTGTACCACGCTACCAGTGTGGGCTCCCTGTTCCGGCCCGATAACCCTTTGCTTCCGAACTATAAATGGGTGCCTATCGGTTACCATGGCCGCTCCTCGTCGATACAGGTTTCCGGACATGAGTTCCGCCGTCCTCAGGGCCAGACGAAAGCCCCTGACGCTGCAGAACCAAGTTTTGGTCCTTGCCGCCGACTCGATTATGAGCTGGAAGTGGGCATCTATATTGGGGCCGGTAATGATTTGGGCGAACCGATCGGTCTGGATAAAGCTGATCAGCACGTTTTCGGGCTATGTCTTTTCAATGACTGGTCAGCGCGCGATATCCAGGCCTGGGAATATCAGCCGCTGGGGCCATTCCTGTCCAAGAACTTCGCCTCTACCGTTTCTCCCTGGATCGTAACCCTGGAAGCGCTGGCTCCCTACCAGACGGAGTGGACTCGTGATGCCGCAGATCCTCAGCCATTACCCTATCTGGATTCCGAGACCAACCGCGCGTCCGGTGGAATGGATATGGCCCTGGAAGTGTACCTGGAAACAGATGCGATGCGCTCTGCCGGCCTGTCTGCCCACAAACTGTGTGAAACTAACTTTCGTCATTCTTACTGGAGCATCGGGCAGATGGTTGCCCATCACACGGTAAACGGATGCAACCTGCAGCCAGGAGACTTCTTCGGCAGTGGTACCCAGTCCGGACCTTCCCAGGAAGAGGCAGGATCGCTGTTAGAGCTGAGTCGTGGCGGGAAAGAACCGATTTCACTGCCCAACGGAGAAGTCCGCGCCTTTCTGGAAGACGGCGATAGCGTGATTATGAAAGGGTTTTGTCAGCGTTCAGGCGCCGCGCGCATTGGCTTTGGTGAAGCGACCGCTAAGGTGCTACCCGCAAAATAAAAGCGACGTTGAGCGTCGGTTTAAGGGTAACGCTTTCGTGAGGCACTTGAGGCCCTGTTCAGCAGGGCCTCTCATTTTGCTTGTAGAGATACCGGGAACAATACAGATGACCGCAGAATTAGACTTATACACCTATTGGCGATCCTCCGCTGCCTATCGTGTACGCATCGCATTAAACCTGAAGAAGATCCCCTATAACGCAAAAACCGTCAGCCTTATTGCCGACGGTGGCGAGCAGAAGCTGCCTGAATATGCGCGTATCAATCCGCAGAAGCTGGTGCCGTCACTGGTGCAGGGTGAACAGATCCTGACGCAGTCAATGGCCATTCTCGAGTACCTGGACGAGGTTTATCCGCATGTGCCGCTGCTGCCGGAAACTGCCCTGGAGAGGGCACGAGTGCGTTCGCTGGCACAGGTGATCGCCTGTGATATACATCCGGTCAATAACCTGCGCGTGCTCCAATATCTTGGTAAAGAGCTGAACGTCGACAAGGCGGCGCGCGACACCTGGTATCGACACTGGATTACCGAAGGGTTCACGGCCCTTGAGACTCTTCTCGATGGCGCCGAAGAGACCGGTAAGTACTGCCACGGAGATATGCCGACAATGGCGGACATCGCGCTGATACCGCAGATCTATAATGCACGCCGTTTCGATGTGGATCTGACCGCTTTCCCGACACTGCTGCGTATCGAGGCCGCGTGTAATAGCCTGGAGGCTTTTATTGACGCCGCCCCTGAACAACAGCCGGATGCGGTTCAATGAACCTGGATCTTGGCGGTCAGCGATGCGGTATCTGGCCTGCCCAAGGCGAGCTGTTCTGTCGTTGCTGACTGGATTCACCTTTGCTGGTTTTCGCGTCTGACTCTGAGTAGCCGAAACCGGCCCAACATGCAGGCAGCGGCGGCAGGTTGCTCTGGGAATCTGTGCCTGGCTTGCGCAACTTAGCTCAGTCATCCAGAAGCTAAAAAGCCCCTACCCGATGACGGGCAGGGGAGGTGCCATGGAAAGTGTTTAGCTCAGTATCTGTGATCTGCTTGTTGCTAGGTATTTGTTGCTCGGTATCTGTTGCTGGGTATTGCCCGGCAGTTAGCCGGCGATAGCACGCATCATGATAAACAGGATCGACGGGCCCAGCAGGCAGCCCAGCGCGGTGTAGAACGCGGCGGTCAGACAGCCATAAGGGACAAGCTTAGGATCGGTGGCAGCAAGGCCCGCGGCAACGCCGCTGGAGGTGCCCATCAGACCGCCGAAGATAACCGCGGTACGCGGTGAATTCAGGCCGATCATCGGTGCCACAAACGGTGTGGCGATCATCACCAGGATCGATTTCACCAGGCCGGCAGCGATGGAAAGCGCCATCACTTCAGAGCTTGCGCCCAGGGCCGCGCCGGTGACCGGGCCGACGATATAGGTCACGGTGCCGGCACCGATGGTGGTCAGGCTCACCGCATCGGTGTAACCGAACGCCATGGCCACGGCCACGCCGGCGAAGAAGGATGAGAAGATCCCCATCACCAGGGCGATCACACCGGTGATACCGGCTCGTTTCAGCTCGTCGATATTCACTCCGAAGCCGGTGGCAACGATGGCGAAGTCACGCAGCATGGAGCCGCCCAGCAGGCCGATCCCTGACAGCAGTGGTATATCGACCACACCTTTCTCGCCGCCGGTAAAGGCGCCGCCGAAGTAGGCCATGGTCAGGCCGAGCAGGATCGCAATCGCCGAGCCATGGATACGGCCCTTGGTGAAGCGTCCGGAGATCCAGTAGGAGAACCACATGGTGACGCCGATAACGGCGAAGCCAGCGACCAGATTATATTTGTCGGTAGTGTGGAGTAGTGATTCGTACATGCTGTCACCTTAAGAGCTGGTTGCCGGAGAGGCGTTTTTCTCGTTTTCTTCAGCCTTGTCCGCACCGATGCGAGCCAGCATCGGAACCAGTGCAAAGCCACATGCGACAGCTGCGATACCTGCGGTAATCGCCATCGGACCGCCGGTCAAAGCGCCCATGACGTTCTGCTTGGCCGCCATGGCAACAACGACGGGAATATAGATAGCGCTCCAGAACTCAACGCCCTGTTCGGTCTTCATGTCGATAAGACCGCGCTTGCTGAGGTAACTGCCTGCGAGAATCAGCAGGATCATAGCGATACCTACGCCGCCCACGTTGGCGGGTACGCCGATCAGTGTGCCGAGAATTTTGCCTGCGGTGATGCCTGTCAGTGTGCACACCGACAGCAGTGTGACTCCGTAGATGATCATAATGTGTACTCCAGATTATTTATTTGTATTTTTACTGGGTTAAGCGCGTGTACGGTCCCCTGATTTTTGAGGGGTTAAAGGTTTTAAGTTCAATAAGTTAGTGTTGCTCCTTCGCTCTAGTGTGTTGTAATTCGGGTTAAATGAATAGCCTTAGTTGATCTCCGATTGCAGCGCTTTGCAGATGCCGCCCGGCAGTACCCGCCGGAACAGTCCGGTGAGGGAATTACCGGGGGGCATCTCGATTACCCGCTCCAGCCCCCGCTCTGCCAGCATCTGGCAGCTATCCTGCCAGTGGGTCTGCAGCGCCATGTTTTGCGCCAGGTCCCGACGTATATCCTCTACCGAGCGCAGTACTCGGGCACGTGTCGCGCTGACATAGCGGCAGTTGGAGCTGCTGAGCTGAACCTCTGCCAAGGCAGCCTCCAGTTCTTGCGCCTGCTCACTGAGTAGCTCGCAGTGAGAGGGCACGGGAACATCCAGCATCTGGCCCGCGCAGGGCACGCTGGCTTTCAATTGCTCGACCGATTCCATCAGCGCAGCGCGCTCGCCGGCCAGGACAAACTGCTGCTCCGCATTCAGGTTGGCGAGAAAGACCTCCCGGCCTTGTTCGCGCTGTTTGTTGATGACCGTCTCGATGGCAGAACGTGATGCGCCGGTCAGTGCCAGCATGCCGTAGCCGCTGGGGTACGCCTGCTGCATCAGCTGTCCTCGCAGTGCTACCAGGCGCAGTGCATCGCTGAAGTTAAGTATTCCGGCGACGACAGCGGCGGGATAGGCGCCGATCGACAGGCCAAGAACAAAGTCCGGTTTACAGGACTGCTGCTTCAGGTGTTCGCCCCAGGTCACGCCGCTGATCAGCAGCGACAACTGCACGTTACGGGTATCTTTTAGCGCCTCGGCGGTATCCAGGGTATGAATGGCCTGGCCCAGTACGGATTCCGCCTCGTGTACGCGAGCCGCAGCCGCTTCAGTTTTTGCCAGCTGTGTCAGCATGCCGCTGCGCTGGGCGCCTTGGCCCGGGAAGGTGAAAGCGGTCAGCATGGCTTTACTCCTTCATCGCTTGAGACACGAACATCTGCCCAGGGAGTCGCGGTGAGGCGCGGGCCAGTATTGGTTTTCTGCAGCACTTGCGCTGGAGAACCGGCCCATTCCGCCAATGCGATAGCGCCCCAAGGTGTCTCCAGCTGGATATCGACACGGCAATGGGTTGTTCCGATCATCTGTATCAGCGTTGCAGCCTGTTCCCGGCTGATCGGGTTTGGCGCATCGATCACCAGATCAAGATCGCTTTCGGGGTGCAGCTGAGCTTCACCGGTGGCGAACTCGTAGCCAAGGCTGCCGGTAACGCCCCAGCGCAGTAGATGGCCGTTCAGCAGTGTTGCCAACCGGCAGAGCGTCATCAGCACCGGATGGCTGTCGCGCTCGGCGTGATCGAGCCAGGGTTTGGTATCGGCCAGGCTATAGGGATTCACCTGTTTATCGATGCCGTTAACCGGCGCCAGTGCGGCCTGGCGCTCGGCCTTGGTTTTGCCCCTGATGCCCACCGGAATCCAGCCATCATCGGCATTCGCCCTGCGCACAACCACCGGACCGCTACCGCTGACCACCCAGTCGGGCAGTTCGGTACCGGGAAGAGGCGCGCGCAGATGCCCGCGCTCTATCCAGATGAGGTCGTGCGCACGGCAGTTCATCAGGCCTCCCACTGAGCGCGCAGCTGCTCACGGACGAGACGCGATGCACCTCGGTTGGTGCCGTTTAAACGACGTTCCAGTCCGGTGTCGCCGGGCTGAATATCGTTAAGAGCCTCGGCAACTACCGTGCGTACCTTGTCGATATCGCCGGCGCTGGGTGACTCGGCCGACTCCACCTCGAGCAGTGATTCCAGCAATCCGAGGGATGCGTAGCTCTCCAGGTCATAGGCCATGGGCGGGATATCCGCGGCCAGTTTATCCAGCTCCTCTTCGGTGCGCAGGGTTACCCGCGCGGCAGCGGCCTTGCCCATGGCATGGACCTGAACGCCGCTGTCGGCCAGGGCAAAGATGCGGTTCGCCTGGTAGCCGTGGGCGAGGAAAGCGCCGGACATCGCCTTGCCGACCAGCAGCGCGATGACCGGGTGGCCCGCTTGGCGAGCCCGGGCGTAGGCGCTGACGGCAGCGGCCAGCGCCTGATGAATCCCCAGCGCTTCTTCGCGGCGGCCATAGGCCTGGCTGGGAACATCGACAATCGCAATCAGGGCGCGTTTGTGCGGGTTATCCGCATCTGTCTTGATCGCCTCATCGATGGCGGCGGCGAGTCCGTAACCCTCAAGCAGGCCGACCTCACCACGGGTTGCGCGTGGGAAGTGGTTGTCGACGTCGGGCTTAACCAGCAGCATACGACAGGCGCGTCCGGCCAGTTCGCCATCGGCGATCCGCAGGGACGGCACGGCGGCGTTAACAGAGTCCATGCTGGCGGTCAGCCCGTCGAACCACTGGCTACCGCGTTGACTGATCGGTTTCATCTGGGCGTTCATGCGGTTTTCCCCTCTGTCAGTGCCTGACGGGCGCGTTGTGCGTCGATCTGCTCGCGGGTATCAAACTGCTGCAGGCGGGTTAAAGGTGCACTGATATCGTCGCTGCGGTGCAGGGCAGGAACACCCTGGGCCAGGCAGTCGCGTACGCTGGTAGAGAGGGCGCTGACATCGTCATCGACAAAGGCATCGACCAGGCCGCTGGCAAAACGCTGGGTGCCGCCGGTCAGGCCCCAGATCAGGCCGCGGTCACGGGAGTCATACTCCTCGACGCCGGCTTCCTGCTCTATAACCTGGGGGCCGTTAAGACCCAGACGACCTTCGCGGGTGATGATCAGGTAGCTGCACAAACCAGCGGTAATCGACATGCCGCCGAAGCAGCCCACCGGGCCTGTGACTACGGCGATCACCGGCTGGTACTGGCGCAGTTCAACGATGGCTGACTGGATCTCGGCGATGGCCGCCAGCCCCAGGTTCGCTTCCTGCAGGCGCACACCGCCGGTTTCCAGCATCAGTACCGCTGCGGTGGGGTTACCCTTGCGATTCTCTTCGATGGCCAGTTCCAGCAGGCCGGCGATTTTCGCACCGCCCACCTCACCAAGGCTGCCGCCCTGAAATCCGCCCTCAATAGCGGCAACGACCACCGCCTTGTTATCCAGCTTGCCGCGGGCGATAACCACGCCATCGTCAAACTGCGGCACGATCCCCTGTTTTTCCAGCCAGGGAGAGGTCAGGCGATCAAAAGGTGTGAGCAGCTCTCGCATGCTGCCGCTATCGAGCAGCGACTCGATCCGCTTGCGCGCGCTCAGGTCGATAAAGCCGCCCTCGTAGTTTCCCTGAAAGTTGGCGTTAAGTTCACTCATGCTTGAGCCTCCGTCGCAGATGCCAGTTCGATCGCCTGTTCGATACGCAGTCGGATGACGCCGGGCGTGGCGGCAAAATCGTGAATGTCCATGCGCATGGCGGGCAGGGCGATGCGCGCCTCGATCTGCTCGATCACCTGACGCCAGCGGATCTCGCTGCCCGGTGTTGAGGTCTGGATATGGATCTCGGCCTGAGAGCCCTGAAGCGGCTCAACCATGACCTCGAGATCGCCGGAGCCCACATAGCCCACCAGCGCTGGCTGGATCCGGGCCGCCTGGGCGGGGCGGGTAAATTGCAGGGTTTCCATCGTTGTTCTCCTTCTTATTGGATGGCGTCGGCAAAGAGACGGTCTACCAGCAGCGTGGCGGCCAGCAGATCGGCGGCTCCGCCTGCGGAGGCGTTGAGGTGCAGCAAACGCGCTTCCAGCTGTGCCAGAGCGCGGCGGCCGGCAAAGCTGCCGCAACCGCCCGCTCCCAGCACCGCGGCGGCTCCCTGTTGCATCGCGTCCAGCCCGGCCAGGCCCGCCCGTGACAGCACGCAGGTATCGGTGAGCGCGGTCATGATCGACAGCAGGGCGTTAAGCCGCGCCACCGATTCCACGTCGCCGTTGCTGCGGCTCTGGCGCAGGGTCGGCAGGCTCAACTGGCGCAGGTGCGGGAAGCCCTGCTGCGCCTGTTCGCGGGCGCCGGGCAGACGAAACTCGCGCGCTACCTTTTCACCGTTACTGGGCGCTTTGGCCCTGGGGGCCGCAGGATCATCCAGCCGTGCCAGCTGAGCGGTGCGATCAAACAGATCGGCTTCGCAGTCGCTGGCCGTGGCTGCGGCGGTAACCAGCAGTCCCAGGGCCCAGATGGCGCCTCGGTGGGTGTTGATACCGCCGGTAACGCTGAGCATCTCCGCTTCCGCTTCGCGACCGAGCTGGCCGATGGTCTGGCGCAGTTCGAGATCGCACTCCAGCGTCAGTGCGGCTTTCGCCATCTCTGCGAACCAGGGCTCCAGGCAGCGGGCGGAGCTGAGCATCAGTGCCAGGTTCATATCGCTGTGGGCGCCGTCGCCACGGCTATCCACCAGGGCGGGTTTGGGGCTCAGTCGTGCTTCCTGCTCCAGTGCCCAGGTCGCCATCTCGCCGAGATAGGCAGCCTGAGACCCGAGCGCGTCGCTATAGCGCTCCTCTGTCAGCATCATGGCTTACCAGCTCCTGAATTTGGCGGGCGGCTCGTAAAGTCCACCGGACCAGCGTTCCAGTTCACCGATGCTGCGGGCGGCCAGCAGGTCGCGGCTGGCATCGCTGCGGCGAATGCCCAGATCTTCCGGGTAGGCCACCAGCCCTTCGGCACGCAGTTGCGCAGTTACGGCCGGATCGCGTTTCAGGCCGATCGGCGTGACACCGGCGACGGCGGCGATCATGGCGCGACGCTGCTCCAGTGATTGGGCCTTGTAGAGATAGGCGATCCCTTCCTCGGTGAGCACGTGGGTAACATCGCTGGCGTAGATCATCACCGGAGCCAGCGGCATCTGGTAATCGCGGGCCATGGCCAGGGCGTCCAGCTCCTCGACCAGGGTCGGCTTGGCGCTGTCCTGGAAGGTTTCCACCATCTGTACCACCAGCTTGCGACCCTTGCTGAGCAGATGGTCGTCCGGCTTCATATCGAGCCAGGCCGGTGAGGAGTGGCGACGGCCACCGCAGTCATGGCCCATATTCGGAGCGCCACCAAAACCGGCCAGGCGGCCGCGGGTAACGGTGGAGGAGTTGCCATCGCCATCCACCTGCAGGGTGGAGCCGATAAACATGTCGACCGCGTACTGGCCGGCCAGCTGGCAGAAGGCGCGGTTGGAGCGTAGCGAGCCATCCTTGCCGGTAAAGAACACATCCGGGCGCGCCGCCACGTAGTTCTCCATCCCCAGCTCGGTGCCGAAGCAGTGCACACTCTCAACCCAGCCGCTCTCGATGGCGGGGATCAGCGTGGGGTGGGGGTTCAGTGCCCAGTGGCGGCAGATCTTGCCCTTGAGGCCAAGCGATTCGCCGTAGGTGGGCAGCAGCAGTTCGATGGCAGCGGTATTAAAGCCGATACCGTGGTTAAGCGACTGCACCTGGTGGCGTTCATAGATGCCGCGGATCGCCATCATCCCCATCAGCACGTGCACGTCGGTGATCAGGCGCGGATCGCGGGTAAACAGCGGCTCGATAAAGAACGGCTGGTCAGCCTCGACGATGTAATCCACCCAGGAAGCGGGGATATCGACGCGGGGCAGGTCGGAGACGTCATCAACAATTTCATTGACCTGGAACACCACGATACCGTCACGGAACGCGGCGGCCTCGGCCAGCGCCGGGGTGTCTTCTGTGCTGGGGCCGGTGTAGATGTTGCCTTCTCGGTCCGCCTTGAAACCTGCCAGCAGAGCAACGCGGGGATTAAGGTCAACGAACAGGCGGGCGTAGAGCTCGATGTAGGTGTGAATCGCGCCGACCTCGAGCAGACCATCTTCCATCAGCTGACCTATACGCAGGCTCTGCGGGCCGGAGAAAGAGAAGTCCAGTTTGCGGGCGACGCCGTTTTCGAACAGGTCTAGGTGCTCGGGGCGACCGACGCTGGGCATCACCATGTGCAGGTTGTTGATCACATCCGGGTTCAGGGCGCCCAGAGAGCGGGAGAGAAAATCCGCCTGTTTCTGGTTGTTGCCTTCGAGAACCACCTTGTCGCCGCTTCTCAGCAGGCGCTCAAGTGCGGCTTGAATGGAATCGGTGGGGATGATGGGACCGTCGGCTATGCCTTCGAGGCTGGCCATGCGGCGCTGCTTGTCCTGGCGGCGGCTCTGCCAGTTGATCGAGGGTTCCGCGGGAGCGTTCATGGGATATCCTCAGCTTGTGTTGTTATTGTTGTTACCCACCTTAAAAGCCCCTCAAGAGACCATCAATTAAGTCCATTGACGGACCATTACTCTGAGAGTAATGATTGTTATGGGCGGTAAGGCCCAGCCAATAAGAAGGATAAAAATGTGCTTGATGACACCTTTACGCTGAAGAAGCTTGAGATATTTCTGGCCTTTATGAAGGCCGGAACCCTGGCCGATACGGCGGAAAATCTGGGCATGAGCACCGTCAGTGTTCACCGTGCCATTCACTCGCTGGAGGAGAGTCTCAAGTGCTCCCTGTTCCGTCAGGAGGGGCGACTGCTGGTGCCGCTGCCGAGTGCGCTGGTGCTTGAGGAAAGGGTACAGAGCATCGTTGCGTCGCTGGATGATGCGGTCAAAGTGACCCGCGAAACGGCGGGGATCTACTCCAATAAGTTCAAGCTCGGCGCGCTCTATTCGCTGACGTTGAACACAGTTCCGCGACTGATCGCCGGGATGAAACTACGCAAGGGCGATCTCAATATCGAACTGACCCTGGACTCCAACGAGGTGCTGTTTCGCAAGCTGAGGTCCGTGGAGCTGGATGCAGCGCTGGTCTCCCTGGAGTCTGGTTTTCGGGACGACGACTTTACCTGTCTGCCGCTGTTCAATGATGAGGTGCTGCTGGCGGTGCCTGCCGATTCTGACCTCAGTGACGGCGAGCCGCTGGATCTGTCGGCGTTTCGCGAGCAGACCTTCGTTACGTTGAAGAAAGGCTTCGCGACTTCTCGGGACAGTTACCGCGCGTTTGAGCGGGCAGGGTTTGAACCCAACGTGGTGATGGAGGTGAGCGATATTTTCTCGTTGATCAGCATGGTCAGTGCTGGTGTCGGCTATGCGCTGCTGCCACGTCGTGTTGAAGCGGTGTTCGAGAACAAGATCCGCCTTCTGCCACTAAAGGGGATGGAGGATATCCGCCAGAGCATCTCCATGGTTTGCCTGGCCAACCGTGAGCGTGACCCGCGAATACTCTCCTGCATCGCCGAGTGCCGGGCCTATTCAAGAGAGCTCTGAGGTGCTGTTGGGGCGTTGCTGAGGTGCTGCTGAGGTGCTGATGAGTTGCTGTAAGGGCTTGTTTCAGACTGTTGCAAAGCGCCGTTCCAGCTTCACAAACAACCCATCCAGCAGCATCGCCATCAGTGCCACGATCAGGCCGCCGTGCAGCACGAACGCCAGGTTGTCGGTGAGGATGCCGGCGATGATCACTTCACCCAGCCCCTTGGCCGCCACCGTTGAACCGATTGTGGCGGTGCCGATACTGATGATCACCGACAGGCGGATACCGGTGATGATCAGTGGCAGTGCCAGTGGTAGCTCCACCTGCCAGAAACGCTGCAGCGGTGACATACCCAGCCCGCGAGCCGCATCCTTGACGGTGGTCGGAACCGAGCCTAAACCGGCAAGGGTGTTTTCGAAGATCGGTAATAGGCCATAAAGGAACAGGGCGATCAGCGTCGGCCAGGAGCCAAAACCCACCGCGGGCACCGCCAGGGCAAGCACGGCGACCGGTGGCAGGGTCTGGCCCAGGTTCGCCAGTGAGCGTGCCAGCGGCAGAAAGTCCGCGCCGACGGGGCGACTGACAAAGAGGGCGGCCAGAATGGCGATCACTGCAGCGGCGGAGATGGCGATCAGCACCAGCAGCAGGTGCCAGCCCACCAGATCGATAAAGCTGTTGCGGGCGTAGATCGCCGGGGCGTTTTCCGGTGCCAGCGGACCTAGCAGTGGCTCCAGACTGTTGGCGCCCAGTGTGAGGTAGAGCAGCAGGCAGAGAATCACCAGACTGCCGCCCCAGTTACGCAACGGCTGTTGAAACTTCATCCCGGTCTTTGCCCCAGGCTGAGCAGGCGTTCCATGCTGATCGCGCCGCAGGTATCGCCATTTTCGCCGGTGACGCGCAGTACCGGGCTCTGCTGCCAGATCTGTCGGGCCAGGGCATCGCGCAGTGTTGCGCTCGCTTCGATGCTAGGGGTTGTAGCATTCAGTTCAAAACACTCCGCGGGCTCCATCAGATCGCCTATGCTGCGTAGAGATAACAGCCGCAGCGCCCGCTCTTCGCCACCTACCAAGTTGCTGACAAAGCCTTCCCGTGGGTTGCGCAGCAGCTCCTCCGGTGTGGCCTGCTGCAGTAGTCTGCCGCCGTCCATCACCGCGATGCGGTCGGCCAGTCGTATCGCTTCCTCGATATCGTGGGTGACCAGGATGATCGTAATGCCCAGCAGCTTCTGGATCTGTTTCAGCTCCAGCTGCAGACGTTCGCGGGTCAGCGGATCGAGCGCACCGAAGGGTTCATCCATCAACATCAGATCCGGATTGGCTGCGAGGGCTCGTGCGACGCCAATACGTTGCTGTTCGCCGCCGGAGAGTCGGTTGGGCTTGCGGTGGGCGAAGCTGTCGAAATCCATCTTCAGCAGTTCGAGCAGCTCATGCACGCGGGCGTCGATCTTTTCGCTGCTCCAGCCCAGTAGCCTTGGCACAGTGGCGATGTTTTCGTAGACGCTGCGATGGGGGAAGAGGCCCACGCCCTGGATCGCATAGCCGATCTTGCGGCGCAGCTGTTCTGGCGGCTGGTTGCGGATATCCTCGCCATCGATCAGCACAGTACCGCTGCTCGGCTCGATGAGCCGGTTGATCATCTTCAGCGTGGTGGACTTGCCGCAGCCGGAGGTGCCGATCAGCGCGCAGATCTCGCCGGTCTCAACTTTCAGGTTGAGGTTGTCCACCGCTTTATGGTCGCCGAAGCTGCGTGTGAGGTTGTTAAGCTCGATCATCGGGTCTCTCTTTGCGTCAGCGCAATCAGGGTGTCGATCGCCATGGCCGCGATAAACGCCAGCAGAATGGTGGGCAGGGTGCCCAGCAGCACCAGATCCGTGGCGGTCTGCCCCAAGCCCTGGAAAATGTAGGTGCCGTAACCGCCGCCGCCGATCAGCCCGGCCACGGCAACGAGGCCGATATTCATCGTCAATACGATACGCAGGCCCGACAGCATCACCGGCAGGGCCAGCGGCAGTTCCACCTGCCAGAGCCGCTGGCGCTGGTTCATGCCCATACCCTTGGCGGCCTGGAGTACCGCCGGGTCCAGGCCATCGAAACCGGCGGCCGTATTGCTGACAATCGGCAGCAGCGAATAAAGAAACAGTGCCAGCAGCGCAGGCGCGGCGCCTATGCCACGGATACCAAACTCCGACAGTAGCGGGAAGGATGTAGCCAGCAGGCTCAGCGGAATCATCAGCAAACCAAACATCGCCAGGCTCGGAATCGTCTGCAACAGGCTAAGCACCGGCAGTATGGCGGCCCTTACGCGGGGTGAACGATGGCAGCGAATACCGAGCGGCACGCCGATCAACAGTGCTGGCAGGATGCTTCCAGCCACCAGTAGCAGATGGCGTCCTCCCTGTTGCCAGAACCGCTCCTGGTTGTGGTACTCCAGCATCAGTGAGATCTGATCCCAGAGCCCGCTGGCAAGCAGGGTAAAGATCGCGGACAGATAGATAGCGACCAGGGCAAGGCGCGGTAGGGGCGCTATCTGCAGCTTGATCAGCGCATCGGTCATCAGCAGGCCCAGCAGCAGAAGCAGGGTCCAGAAACCGCTACCCAGCGAGACCCGGGCAAAGGGGGGCTGATCTTCCAGCAGCAGGGTTGTGGAGTTACCCAGCGCGATGATCAGCAACAGCAGCGCTGCAGCACTCATCATCGCCCTCGGCCAAAGCCTGCGAGAGAAGGTGGCGCTGAGCAGGGCGAGAAGAAACAGTGGCAGAAATAACAGGAAGCTGTTCTGCTGCCAGAGCTGGCTCAGCGCTACACCCTGGCCGGGCAGTATCCGGTTGGGTTGCAGGTTAACCAGTGGCAGCAGCACCAGCGTCAGGGTGCTGGCCAGCGAAAGAGTCAGGCCGAGTCTGTCGACCCGGCGTAGTACAGAAAGCACTAGTTGCTGAGTCCAAGTTCCTCAAGATAGCTGGCGGCCACGTCGCTGGCGTTTTCGCCACCGATGGCGATGCGCGCGTTCAGAGACTGCAGGGTTTCCAGATCGAAGGATTCGAATACCGGGGCCAGCAGCTCGGCGATCTCGGGGTGGGCGTTGAGGACCTCTTCACGAATGATCGGCGCGGGGGCGTAAACCGGTTGCACGCCCTTATCGTCGCTCATCACTACCAGGCCAACGGCGGAGATAGCGCCATCGGTGCCGTAGACCATGGCGGCATTGGTGCCATCGGTCTGCAGCGCCGCTGCTTTGATGGTAGCCGCCGTGTTACCGCCGGAGAGCACCAGCAGTTGGGAGTCGTTCAGGGTAAAACCGTAGGTTTCCTGGAAGGCAGGCAGTACTGCCGGGCTGGAGACAAACTCGGAAGAGGCCGCCAGTTTGATTTCGCCGCCCTCACTGACGTAGCGGCCGAAGTCGCTCATGCTGCTCAGTTCGCCCTGGTCGGCAATCTCCTGACGGACCGCGATCGCCCAGGTGTTGTTGGCGTTGGCCGGTGTTAGCCAGACGATCTTGTTGGCCTCGTAATCCAGCTGCTTCGCCTTTTCATAGCCCTCTTCAAACGACTTCCAGGCCGGATCTTCCGCCTGGTTGAAGAAGAATGCCGCGTTGCCAGTGTATTCAGGGTAGATATCGATTTCGCCGGAGGTGATCGCCTTGCGCACGATGGGCGTGCCGCCGAGCTGAACACGGTTTTCAACATCCAGCCCCGCATTGTCCAGGCGCTGGTAGATCAGGTTGCCCAGCAGGCTACCTTCGGTGTCGATTTTGGAGGAAACAACAATGCTCTCGGCCTGGGCCGAAACGGAAAGGAACAATCCCAGCAGCGGGATCAGGTAGCGCGTCATATTCCAATCTCCCTGTCACTCTCTTATGAAACCGTGGATTTGGAGCCCCGGATGGGCAGGACTGCATCGAGACCTGATTGAGCCTAACACAAGCTTTTGATTTTTGCGGCCTGGGCGCTCCGCGAGCGCCGCCTTAAGGCACTGGTTCTCTTCATTGCTGAAGGGGTGCTTTGCCGGCGCCCCTCAGGATGGTAGCTCCAGGAACAGCAGATCAGAGACGTTAAAGCGATAGCTCCCGCAGCAATGTCGCAATCAGCTGTGCAGCGGATAATTCGCGCACCCTCGGTGCACTCTGGCCTGCCCAGTGCGCTGCGAACTCGGAGCTCCCAAGCTTGCTTGCCGCCGCATTGAGCTGTTTAGCCGCATCATAAGCGATGGGGTAGGCGGGCGGTTTGATACCTGCAGCGCTTTCGGCATGCTCGATAAACCGGTTGCGGATACCACGGGCCGGTCGTCCAGAAAGGGTTGAGGTCAGGGTGGTTACCGCGGCACGCTCGCTCTTCAGAGCGGCTCGGTAGCCCTGGTTCGTCGCCGACTCGGGACACAAAATGAAAGCGGTGCCGAGCTGTGCCGCCGCTGCGCCAAGATCCATGGCGGCCTTGATCCCCTGGCCGTCAACGATGCCACCGGCTGCGATAATGGGTAGTTCCAAGTTTCGTACGAGTAGACTGACGAGTACGGTGGTGCTCAGCTGTTCATCCACGACATCTGGGTCGAACATGCCACGATGCCCGCCTGCCTCTATGCCCTGGGCGACAATGGCATCAATACCCCGGTCCTGGATCTGCCTCGCTTCCTCAAGGTTAGTGGCGGTTGCCAGCGTATAGATACCGGCTTCCTTCAGCCTGTTTATCCACTCCAAAGGCGGTAATCCAAAATGAAAGCTGACCACGGCTGGCCGCGTATCGAGAAGCATCGAAAACAGTTCCTCATCGTCGAGGAAGCTTTTGTAGATTTCGTCGAGTGAAGTTGGCAGCTCCGCCCCGCATTCCAGGAACAGAGGTTTCAGATGTTCGATCCAGGCGGCTTCCAGTGTCGGATCGCGCAGCGCCGGTTGGTGGCAGAAGAGGTTGACGTTGAAGGGGGCCGAGGTCAAAGCGCGAGTCTGTTCAATCATCTCTCGGGCCTGTGGCAGGCTGCTCGCGCCAATGCCCAATGATCCCAGGCCTCCCGCATTCGATACTGCAGCAGCCAGTTCAGGTGTTGCGACGCCAGCCATGGGTGCCTGAATGATGGGGTGAATACCCAGCCGGGCTGTAAGCGGATTGGAATGACTCATTTCAGATTACTCCACCGATGGATCAGAGAAGGATTGGGTATAAATATTCTCAAATTGAGAATATAGTAAAAATAGTATTATCAAAAGGGGAATAAAGTGGATCTGGAAACCCTGAAGATATTCGAAGCGGTGGCTGCGGAATTGAGTATCACCCGAGCCGCCTCCCGGCTGGGACGAGTGCCTTCGAACATCACCACCCGCGTCCAGCAACTGGAGGCGGAACTGGGTGTTGAACTGATCATTCGCACGGGTAAACGCATCAGGCTGTCTACCGCGGGTCAGCAGTTTCTGGAATATGCACAGCGCATGCTGGCGCTGGAGGAGGAAGCACGGCATGCGGTTGGTGGCAGCAGCGGTGGAACCCTGCGCATCGGCAGCATGGAGTCGACCGCAGCAAGCCGCCTGCCCGCGCCGCTGGCGTCCTACAACCGTGCCAATCCCGCAACCCGGCTTGAGGTGAGTACCGGCCCATCGGCGCAGCTCCTCGAGCAGGTGCGCGACGGGCGACTGGACTGTGCATTTGTGGCGTTGCCGGCATCGGCTGAAGCAGAGTCGAGCTTGGTTGAAACCGGGCTGCAGGGGGCTCCGATTTGGGAGGAGGAGCTGCTGTTGCTTCTGCCGGCTGCGGATCGCGATGCAAGCGCACCGGAAGAGATAGCGACCCGATCCCTGGCGGCGTTCAGATCGGGGTGCACCTACAGGGCCATCGCCGAGGAGCGGCTGGGTATTGTGGCTGGAGGTCAGTGGAGGATTCAGGAACTAGGCTCCTACCACGCCATGATTGCAGCCGTGGCGGCGGGCTCCTGTGTCTCCATCCTGCCGCGCAGTGTGCTGAAACTGAGTCAGGCTCCGGCTGACCTGGCAATGCTGAGACTTGGCTCCATACCGACTTACCTGGTATGGCGCAGCGGTTACGAAATTCCGGCGTTTAAGAAGTTTCGTGAGCGGTTCCTGGGTGAGAAAGAAACCGCGGATCTAAATCTCAGCGTTTAAAACTCTAGAGGATCGCCACGTAAACGGTATTGCTGGCCGCTTCGTTCTGGAACGGGTTATGGAACGCCACTTCGTGAACCTGAACTGTGCTGAACACACTCTGCAGCAGGTCGATAAAGGGTTGGTCCGGCACATCGGTAGACCAGAAACCGAACACGCCGCCGGGTTTCAGGTGGGTGGCCAGCTGCGCGATACCCGCCGCGCTATAAAACGGTTTGCTGGCATCGTTGAGCAGGGCGCGGGGCGAGTGGTCGATATCAAGCAGGATTGCATCGAGCTTGCGACCGGGCGCTTCCGGGTCGAAGCCTTCCTGGCTGGCGCTGAGGGCAAAGAAATCGCCCTGTACCAGACGGCAGCGGGCATCGTCGGTGAGCACCTTGCCCAGTGGCACCTTGTGCTGCTGGTGCCAGCCGATCACCGGCGGCAGGTATTCCACCACCATCAGTTCGCCCACGCTGTCGTGCTTGAGCACCGCCTCGGCGGTATAGCCAAGCCCCAGGCCACCAACGACCACGGACAGGTTATCGCCTTGCAGTGCGGCAAGGCCAAGGTCGGAGAGCGCCACTTCGCCATCGACGAAGTAACTCGACATCAGAAACTCGTCGCCGAGTTTTACCTCATAGATGTCCTGGTCGCCCATAACGGGAATACGGCGACGACGCAGGGAAATCGTGCCGATCGGGGAGGGTTGAGAATCGATCTCTTCAAATAAAATACTCATCGGCCCATTTTACGCGGTGTTGGGCGTAATGGGTACGACGATTAGAGATGCTGCCGTAAATGGCTGCGGATCTCATCCAGCGCGCGTTCGGAGTTGGCGGCCAGAATGCAGCCATCCTTGATCAGCGGCGTGTAGTCGCGACCGTCCAGCATGCCTACTGCCCCGCCCGCTTCCTGTACCGCCAGAGCGCCGGCGGCATGGTCCCAGGGCTTGGCACTGGCGTTGATCATGAAGTCCACCTGGCCCTGGATCAGCAGGCGATATTCGTGACAGGCGCAGCGCAGGCTATAGGCACGGGCAAACCCCAACAGCGCTTCGCTGGCTGCGCTGCGACGCAGCGGTGGGAAATTAAATGCCGAGGCGAAGCCAGTCATGTCCTCCAGCGTTTTGCCACGGCTGACCTGCAGCGGCACCGGCGCGCTATCGGGGCTGCAGTACCAGCTGCCGCCACCGCGTCGCGCCAGAATCCAGTCATCCATGACAGGGTCATACAGCAAACCGAAAACCGTGTTTTCGCCTTCGGTGACCGCCAGCAGCACGCCGTGAGTGGCTAGGCCGTTGGCGAAGTTCCAAGTGCCATCTACCGGGTCGATAATGACCGCTCGATCAGCCTCGGCGATGCGGTCTATGACGCGTCCGTCTGCGGCTACGGCCTCTTCACCAACTACCGCGGCATCTGGCATCAGTTCCATTACCGCGGCGGTGATGGCGTTTTCGCAAGCGATATCCGCCTCGGTGACCAGGTCGTCAAAGGTGGCCTTGGAGCGGATCGCGTCGGGCGAAAGACGGCGGAAACGGGGGCTGATCTCTTTACGAGCCACCTCCCTGACCAGGTTAATCAGCTCACTTTCTTCCCCGGACGACACGGGCATGGAACACTCCTTGGACTAAGCGGCCTTTGACTAAAAGGCGACAAACTTCAGTGGCTATTCTGCTAAACCTGATAATAATGGTTAGAGATGAAGGTTTCAGTGTGGATTAATCTGAGGATAGCAACGGATGCCGGAAAAGGATCGTTATAACCTGGGGCGCTTTGTTGAAGCTCAGGCACGGGACTACAGAACAGCGCTCTATGAGCTCAAGGATGGGCGCAAGCGGTCTCATTGGATCTGGTATATCTTTCCTCAGTACGCGGGACTGGGCCGCAGTCACACGGCTGAACACTACGCCATAGGCTCACTGGATGAAGCCCGCGCCTATCTCGAACACCCGCTGTTGGGTCCCCACCTGAGCGAATGCTGCGAAGTGCTACTGGCGACCGAGCGGCGCAGCGCCCGCGATATTCTCGGTATGCCGGACGATATGAAGCTGCGCTCCTGCGCAACGCTGTTTGCCGCAGTGTCAGAGGATGATTCCGTGTTTCACCGCATACTTGCGAAATATTTCGCTGCTGAACCGGATGCGAAAACGTTGGCACTCATAAAGCCTGGCTAAGGGTTGCCAGGCTAACTCCGGTCTGGAGCTGTAATCACTGGGCCGCGACAGACTAAAGGGAAGGAGTCTTGCGTGAATCCAGTAAAAGCGGTTCTCGATCCGTTTATCCTGCAGCCCGAGCGTGCTTTTATGGTGGCCGGGTTGTTTCTGCTGGCCAGGTATCTGCTCGGAACGAGGCCTGCGTACAGAAAACCCAGTATCGGTATCCCGCTGTTTGTTGGCGCCTGTGCCTGGTGCGTTTTCGGGGTATTTGAGATCAGTGCGCTGTTGCTGGGGCCAGGCCTCGGGGTCGACTATTTGCTGAACGGCCCGCTGATCCTGATTATTACGCTGCTGGTGACTTTGCTGGTCAGTGTTCAGGTGATAAAGCCGGATCGGGATCTGTCCTGAAAGCGGGGTGATTAGTTATTGGGAGATCGGGGCCAGGCAGCCAATGCTGCCCGGTCCCAGTTCCTGGCCTGTAGAGTGTGATGGGCATCACACCGTGTGCAGGTACCAGGCGTATTCGAGGTCCGAAATGGTCTGCTCGAACTGTTCTACCTCGTGTTCCTTGCAGGCGATGAAGATATTGAGGAAATCATCGCCCAGGTACTCACGCATCACGCCGGAGCTTTCCAGCTCACGCAGTGCATCGCGCAGGTTGTTCGGCAACACAACTTCCTGCTGTTCATAGGCGTTACCGCTGATCGGCGCTGGAGGCTCGATCTTGTGGGTGATGCCGTAGTGGATAGAGGCCAGCATGGCCGCCATCAGCAGGTAGGGGTTGGCGTCGGTGCCCGCGAGGCGATGCTCGATACGGGTCGCTTCCGCCTCGCCACCGGGAATACGCAGCGCCGTGGTGCGGTTTTCTATACCCCAGCAGGGCCAGGTCGGGACATAGAACCCCTGGCTGAAACGACGGTAGGAGTTGATGTTCGGACTCAGGATCGCCATGTAGTCGTCCATCATCTCGAGCAGTCCACCCAGGGCCCAGCGCATGATGTCGTTGGGGGTTTCCGTCTCTTCATCCAGGGCAAAGACGTTCTTGCCGTTCTGGTCCACCAGGCTGATATGCAGATGCATGCCGTTACCGGCCTGCTCGGCGTAGGGCTTGGCCATGAAGGTGGTATCCATCTCATGGTCGTAGGCCACGCTCTTGATGACGCGACGCAGCAGCGTGGCGTTATCGCAGGAGCGGATCGGGCAATCCACATGTTTGAGGTTGATCTCAAACTGTCCCGGCGCTGATTCGGCGACGATGGTGTCCGCCGGCAGACCCTGCTGGCGTGCGGATTCGATGACGTCGGACAGGAAGTCCGCGTACTCGTCCAGCTCGTCAATCGAGTACACCTGTACGCTCTCCGGGCGCTTGCCGGAGATCGGTGACTTCGGCGGCTGCGGCTTGCCGTTGATGTTTTCCTGATCGATCAGGTAAAACTCCAGCTCGAACGCCGTGACCGGTTTCAGGCCCAGTTCCTCGAAGCGACCGAGTACGCGCTTGAGCACTGTACGTGGATCAGCGTAAAAGGGCGTTTCCTCGTCTTCATACATGGTCATCAGCAGCTGCGCGATAGGGCGCTTCTGCCAGGATTCCATGGTCAGAGAGCCGGGAATCGGGTAGCAGATATGGTCGGCCTCGCCTATTTCGAGTCCAAGCCCGGTGCTCTCAACCGTTTCGCCGAGAATATCCAGTCCATAGAGCGAAGCGGGCAGCGCTACGCCTTTTTCATAGACCTTCTTCAGGGCGGACCGGTCGATACGTTTGCCACGGACAATACCGTTCATATCGGCTATCAGCAGATCGACAAATTGCAGATCGGGGTGTTGCTTAAGAAAGGTTTCGGCCTCAGCCGGATCGGGTAGCTCCAACCACCCGGAAATATGATCGTTCATGTTCCACCATTTAAAGCTCAGAACCCGTTGGTTCCGACCCCACGAGTGAATGCCAAGCCATGGTTAAAGTCAATATGCCGGGCTAGGTATGGACTTGACACCCTGTTTTGTGAAGCCTTTCAGAGGCTTGCCCGGCAGCGGGCGTTCCGGTTGTGCGTCATCAGAAGGGGATGGGAGTAGACTACCCTTAAACACTGGTTTCGTGGCACAAAGGGGCTCGATTTTACCCCTTTTGGACAGGCTCCAGAATGGCGCAATTTATTCATTGCTTCCCAGCATTCAACTTTGGTTGTAACGTCAGCCGGAACAGGCAGATTATTTATATCTATTGGGGGTATTCATGCAGCGGCTCGCAACCTGGCTCAAGGAGAACCGGGTCACAGAAGTGGAGTGTGTCGTCAGCGATCTGACCGGTATTGTCCGGGGCAAGATCTCGCCGACGGATAAATTTCTTTACGAACGGGGCATGCATCTGCCCGAGAGTGTCCTGCTGCAGACGGTCACTGGCGACTGGGTCGATGACGATATCTACTACTCGCTGCTCGATCCCGCCGATATCGATATGGTCTGCCATCCGGACCCGGATGCGGTGTTTTTGCTGCCCTGGACTGCCGAGCCCACGGCGCAGGTGATCCACGATACCTATAACCGCGAAGGCAAGCCGATAGAGCTGTCACCGCGTAACGTTTTGAAAAAGGTGCTGGCGCTCTACCAGGAAAAGGGCTGGAAGCCGATTGTCGCGCCGGAGATGGAGTTCTACCTGACCAAGCGCAGCGACGATCCGGATGTGCCGCTGCAGCCGCCGATCGGTCGCTCCGGCCGTCCTGAGACCGGCCGCCAGTCGTTCTCTATTGAAGCCGCCAATGAGTTCGATCCGCTGTTTGAGGATATGTACGACTGGTGTGAGTATCAGGGGCTGGAGATCGATACCCTGATCCATGAAGAGGGCACTGCGCAGATGGAGATCAACTTCCTCCACGGCGACCCGCTGGCGCTGGCGGACCATGTGCAGGTGTTCAAGCGCACCATGCGCGAGGCGGCGATGAAGCACGGCGTGCTGGCCACCTTTATGGCCAAACCGATCAGCAATGAGCCGGGTAGCGCCATGCATCTGCACCAGAGCATCATCGACGAACAGACCGGCCTGAACATCTTCAGTAACGAAGATGGCAGCATGAGCGAGCTGTTCCGCCATCATGTGGGTGGCATGCAGCGCTATCTGCCGGAGCTCCTGCTGCTACTGGCGCCTAACGTTAACTCTTTCCGCCGCTTCCTGCCCGATACCTCTGCGCCGGTAAACGTAGCCTGGGGCCACGCCAACCGCACCTGCGGCCTGCGTATTCCGGAATCCGACAGCCAGAACCAGCGCTTGGAAAACCGTCTGGCAGGCGCGGATGCCAACAGCTACCTGGCGATCGCGGCGAGCCTGCTGTGCGGGTATATCGGTATGGTGGAGAAGATCGAGCCTTCCGAGCCCTGCTCCGGGCGCGCCTATGACCTGGAGGACTACGAACTGCCGGTGACCATTGAAAGTGCGGTAGAGCAGCTGGAGGAGTCCGCGGCGGCGCGTAAATACCTCGGTGATGCGTTTATCGATGGTTACGCTGCGGTGAAACGCGCCGAACACGAAAACTTCAAGCGGGTGATCAGCTCCTGGGAACGTGAGTTCCTGCTGCTGAGCGTCTGATTTTAAACCGATTAGCCCCTGAACCGAGCCAGCCCTGGAGAACTATAGAATTGACCCGTTCGTCCGAATTTCAATATCCCCCGTCCTATTACGCGGCTTCCGCGAAACCGGCCCCGGAATCCCTGTCTCTTGATGGTGAGATCCGCTGCGATGTCTGTATCGTCGGCGCCGGTTATACCGGCCTCTCTACGGCGATCCATCTGCTGGAACGTGGCTTGGATGTTGTCGTGCTTGAACAGGCGCGGGTGGGGTGGGGCGCATCCGGGCGCAACGGCGGTCAGATTGTTAACAGTTACAGCCGTGATATCGATGCTATCGAGAGCAGCGCCGGTCAGTCGGTGGCCGATGTACTGGGGCCGCTGGCGTTTGAGGGCGGGCGCATCATCAGGGACCTGGTGGCTCGCTACAACATCGACTGCGATCTGAAGCAGGGCGGTATTTTTGCCGCGTTTAATAAAAAACAGATGGCGGAACTGGAGCACCAGAAAGCGCTTTGGGAGCGCTACGGCTATGACAGGCTGGAGCTGCTCGATAGCAGCGCTATCGGCCGTGAGGTAGCCACCGAACGCTACGTGGGCGGACTGCTGGATCATGGCAGCGGTCACATACATCCGTTGAATCTCGCACTCGGTGAAGCCGCCGCTGTGCGCCAGCTCGGTGGTCACATCTACGAGCACTCACAGGTCCAGTCGGTCAACCGAAACCCCAACGGTCAGGGCGGTGCCGAAGTGCTGACCGAGCATGGCCGGGTGCAGGCAAGAACCCTGGTGCTCGCTGGCAACGCCTACCTGGGTGGGCTGGTGTCGGAGCTCAGCGCCAAATCCATGCCCTGCGGCACTCAGGTTGTCGCCACCGAGCCGCTGAGCGACGAACAGGCCCGTGCGCTGATTCCCAAAGATTACTGTGTTGAAGACTGCAACTACCTGCTCGATTACTACCGTCTCTCTGCCGACAAACGGCTGCTCTACGGCGGTGGCGTTGTTTACGGCGCGCGGGATCCTGCCGATATCGAGCGCCTGATCCGGCCGAAGCTGCTGAAAACCTTCCCGCAGCTCGAGGGTGTAAAGATCGACTACTGCTGGACCGGCAACTTTCTGATGACGCTGTCGCGCCTGCCGCAGGTAGGCACGCTTGGCGATAATATTTTCTATTCCCAGGGCTGCAGCGGTCACGGTGTCACCTACACCCACCTGGCCGGGCGCCTGCTGTGCGAGAAGATTCTCGGTGAGTCCGCAGGCTTCGATGCCTTCGCCTCACTGAAGCATTACCCTTTCCCGGGTGGTCACCGTTTCCAGGCGCCACTGAGCGCCATGGGTGCCTGGTACTATTCGATGAAAGACAGGCTGGGACTTTAAGGAGCTCTCGACAAAGAGCTCTGGACAAAGAACTCTCGACAAGCAGCGCTCGATGCTCCCGATTGGAGCTGGACGGGCGGGAGTGGTATTTTTGCTTTCCCATGCGCCCGCAAGCCCTTTGCCTGGCGCAGTGAACAAGAAAGACCGAGCCGAGAAGGAAAGCTGGATGAACATGGCGGTAACCGCCCAGGGGTGGGAAGCACTGCTCAAGCTGCGCTTCGCCCTGCGAGGAGAGAAGACCAAGATCGTCGAGCGTGAGCGTAAAGGCCCGCTGGCGGTGCAACGCCCGTTTTACCCGGAAGGGGATGAGGTGTGCCATACCTATCTGCTGCACCCGCCGGGCGGCGTGGTCGGCAGTGATACGCTGGATATCGCCGTGCATGTGGAACCCGGCGCCAAGGCGCTGATCACCACTCCGGGCGCCACCAAGTTTTACCGCTCCGGCGGTCGGCTGGCGACGCAGATTCAGCGCCTCAGCGTTGAAAAGGGTGGCTTGCTGGAGTGGATGCCGCAGGAGAACATCTTTTTCCCCGATGCCCAGGCGCGCGTGGAAACCCATATCGACCTGGAGCCAGGTGCCTCGTTTATCGGCTGGGATATCCAGTGTCTGGGACGGCCGGTGATCGATGAGGCGTTCACCGAGGGGCGCCTCGATGCGACCACCCGCCTCAGCGTCGATGGCGAGCTGGTGTTGATCGACCAGCTAAGAACCGAAGGGATGGCGCTGGTTGAAGCCAGCGCTGGCATGCGCGGTTACCCGATGCAGGCCACGATGCTGATCGTGCCGGGCCAGGATAACCCTGACTTTGAACGTCTGCTGGAGCTCACTCGTGAAGCGATGGAGGGGCTGTCGGATCTGCCGCTGGAAGCGGGTGCTACGCGGGTGGATCAAGCCATAGTCGTGCGCTTGCTGGGCCCGGGTACCGAGCCGATGCTGAAGCTGATGACGGCCGTCTGGCGCGCAGTCCGGCCGGAAGTGGCTGGCCGCGAAGCCGAACCGCCGCGCATCTGGGCAACTTGATTGAGGTTAACGCGATTAGTAACACGAAAAGTAACACTAGAAGTCAAAACGGAATAAACAAAAAGCCCATTGTGCTGTGCGCCAATGGGCTTTTTGGTTTGCCTGTTCAAATCGATAGCGTACTAAGAATACGCGTCTCAAATGTCAGCGCGAATCACTCCTGGCTCGCGCCGAGATAACGCTGCCGTAGTACTTCCAGGTCGTCCTCTTCGCTATTGCGTCTTAGCTTGTTCACCGTCAGCTGGTTGATGGTGCCCACCTCGGTGTAAAACCGCAGTACCTGGGTATACGCACGGGCGGGGAAGCTTTTTTCCAGATCGATGATATCGCGGCGAGATAGCACCCTTAGCGAGGGGATAAAAGGGTTCAACACGAGATAAACCACCAGCGCTACAGCGGCTGATATACCGGCCGTAATCAGCCAGGAAAACACGGACGCAGACATTTCATCGGTGAGGAAGTCGGTGTCCAGCTTGGAAAAACCAAACAGACCGGCGAGCAGTACTGCTGCCACTACCCCAATCATAAACACCATTGCAGCAAGCGAATGTGCTGATCGCGCAATCCACCATGACACATTAATCGTTTCTTTCTTCATCTTCCGCTCCATGGTTGTGCTCGATACAGCAAATCTATGATTTTAAAGTGTGGATGATCTGCAATCTTCAGGCGATTCGCAACTATTGTTACACCTGTGATTGCAACTGTAGGTGTATGGCTGCAGAAATGCTGTTGATCGCGATGGAGAGTCGTTATTCTGGGAACCATACCCTGATGTGGGAGGTGCGCCTCGCGCCGAATGCACCCGGTACGGCGGTCATTTAAACCGCCGGCGGCTGTTGATCGCGGCGAGGCGCCGCTCTGCTCCTACGGGAAACCTCCCCATAGTAGAGTCGCCCCCCGTACCGATTAACTATGGCTCTTCACCAACGTAGCAGTCGGTTGCTGGCGTTTGCCGCGCCAGTATTTCTGGCCGGTTTGCAGCCCCATATCCTCAAGCAGCTGGGAGAGTATCTTTTGCGGTGAATAGTCTAGACAGCGGGAAAGCGCGCCGACGCGCAGCCGGCCCTGCTTATCCGGGCTGGCTAGATACTCCACTGCCAGTTCGGCCATCTCCTCACCGTCATCGGCAAGCAGTCCACTGAGGCGGTGCTGAATGATCGAGCGTGGTCCCTTGCAGTTATAGGCCAGCGTTGGCAGACCTGCGCTCATCGCTTCGAGAATGACACAACCGAAGGTATCGAAGCGCGAGGGCAGCAACAGCAGGTCTGCCTGCTGATACAGCTGCGGCACCTGGCTCTGTTCCAGCCAGCCGAAGTAGGTGGCTTCAGGCGCGGCCTCTCGCAGCTTCTGCTCGGCAGGTCCGCTGCCGGCGATCCAGAGCTGTGCATCTGGATGCTCCCGTTTGACGCGCTCCCATACAGCCGGCAGATCGAGTACGCCTTTCTCTTCGCTAAGCCTGCCCACGTAAAGCAGGATTGGTGCTTCATTGACTGGCCTTGGCTGCAGGCTGGCGATTTCTGAACCGACCCCCGCCCAGTGGGCGGTCAGTTTGATCCGTTCTTCGGGCAGCTCCATATCCGGGCCGGTGAGCCAGTCACGATGCTCCTCGTTGAGCACGAACATGCCGTCGAACTGTTGGTAAAACGCGCGAATCAGACGACGGATTCGGTCCTGGATCGGCTGGTCCAGACGGGTTTTGCGGCTGATAAATTCAAGCCAGTCGGTGTGCATATAGAACCAGGCCGGCACTGAATAAGCGCGTTTCAGGTACAGCGCCACGGGGCCCATGCAGAGCTCGGTGGAGCAGATAATGCGGTCGTAGCCGCCGCGCTCAAACAGCTTCTGTACTTCCAGCAGATCCGGTACATGGATCGTCTGTTCACCCAGTTGATTAAACTGGAACTGCGTCAACGGCCGGATCACCTGCAGATGTGGCTGCGGCTTAAGCGACGGGTGGCACACCAGCAGGTCGATCGGCAGGTCCGCTTTCTGCAGCTGTGTCAGTGTATCGCGCAGCGCAGAGGAAACACCGTTGCGATCGACTAAGGTGTCGGTCAGCCAGAGCACTCTTTTAGGGTGTTCGGTGGCGCCGATATCCGCGGCCAGCCGATCCAGGAAGGCGCGATTGGAGTAGAGCACCTGGGTGCTGGCAAAGGCGGCGCCGGCAACGACAGAGGCGGACAGCGCCGGGAAGGTGAGCTTGTCGAGCATCTGGCCCAGATTCACCTGGGTCATATCCCGGCCGTTGCTCTTCTCGCTGGAGAAGAGGGCGCGGAAATGGGTTGGCACCTCCATCATGCGGACCATCTCGTCGATCGGTATATCGGCGATGGCGTCCTTGTCGATGCGGCCCAGTTCATCGTGCACCCGGTTGAAAAAGGTGTGGCTGATAAAGCGGTGCAGCTCGGGGATCGACTGGCGCAGCTCTTCCGGGAAGCGCTCTGGCTCGGTGCGCTGGGTTTTAGCGATCCGCTTTATAATCTTAAGGATCGGCTTGAACTCTTTGCTCACGCCCAGGTTCAGCAGCATCTTAGGCTTTTTGCCCTTCAGCGCCTGGTGGAAGGTATCGAGGAAAGTCAGGGTGTATTTGTGCCGCTTCAGCTCCTGCAGCAGATTACTCAGCGCCAGGCAGATCATTCGATCCTTCAGCGAGCCTTTGTGCAGCAGCATGCGCAGCAGGCCCGGGTCCTTCATGTTGATCACCACCTGGGCAAAGTAGTCCAGAAACGCGGTGGTCATCTTCTCCTCTTCACCGACAAAGCCGTAGGGAGCCATCCGTCCTTCACGGATCGCATCCAGGGCCAGTGCCTCGCGGCTTTCCCCTGCGGCCAGTCGGGCCTGAAGGTTGGGTACTTCCAGCAGCGTGCCACAGCGGCCTGCGAACAGGCCGTTATGATCATCGGAGCCGCCACTGAGGTTTTTGCGATAGGGGTCACGGCAGAAATCGTGCGGATTGATGCCATGCTTTGCCGCCCAGGTATCGATCTTGTCCGGCGTCAGGCTTTCGACCCAGCGCAGCGTCAGCAGGTTCTGCCAGTAGCCGCGCTGGCCGTTGAGCACCTCGAAACGTTCGAACAGCAGGGCAAAGCGCTCCAGGATCGTTGGGTCTACATTTTCGCCGTGGGAGTAAAAAAACAGCGGATGTGGCAGTACCGTGGGCAGATCATGCTGGCGCGCGTAGGCGCAGAATGCGTAGATATCGTGCCGCAGGTCATGCAGCTCCAGCTCCTGCTTTGGTGTAAAGCCATAGATCAGGACGTGGATGCTGAGCGCCTCGCCAGGAAAGTGGCAGGTGAATTCGCAGCCTGACAGCACCGGTTTCTGGTTTTCGGTCAGGCTCCAGCAGGAGCGGGCGTTGTTGTGGTTGGTAATGGTTACCACATCGGTGCCGGCGCGATTCAGTGCTTCCGACAGCTCTTCCGTGCTGAGCCAGGTTTCCGGCAGACGCAGTAGCCGGCCCCAGATTTCATCGGGCACATCGCTGTTGTGATCATGGCAGTGCAGGTCGATTCTGAGGGTGTCGGACGGATTCAGCTGCGCCGCTGCATCGCTGAGAAACTGTTCATACTGGCTGCGGATATCCTGGTAAAACGGCGAGTTGTTCATGGCGCGGGCTCCGAATCTCTGAACGCCCGCGCAGTGTATTAAGGTTAGGTTTCTTCCCGGTTACACCGTGCCTCTTCGTGCTAGTCGTAAATATTAAGATCGGTAAACCGAGCTGGAGCTTTTGACGACGGGTCAGGCAGGGTGAGGATATCGGGCTTTCGTTAAGGATAAAAATAACGATAATGGAGCCCCCGCTTTCTGCATCCTATTGATAAAAGGAGAGATCATGATGCTTAAGCAACTGCCCGTGATGATTCTGGGCTCTTTGCTCGCACTGCCTGTTCTGGCAGAACAAAACGATGTGAAAGGTTCTTCTGACCATCCGTTGGTTTCCCGTTTCCCTGATACCCATATCAAAAGCTATCACACCAGCGAGTATGATGAGTTCCTCGTAGCTACGGGACCGCGCGAGTCCGGCGCGGACCTGCCACCGGTGTTGCGCCTGGAAGGCAAGGTGACGACCATCGGCTATGAGGCGAATGAGAAGAAGTATTCGCCGTTGCAGGTCTTTCGTAACTACGAAAAAGCCTTTGCCGAGGCTGGTTTCACGCCGATCTTTACCTGTCAGAATGATCAGGAGTGTGGCGACAAGTTTGTCCGCCAGCTTTATTGGTATGGCAACAACGCGCGTCAAGGACGCGATAAAGGGCTGGATGCGCCCAACCTCCACGGCGACCGCTATCGCTATTACTTCTGGTCCGGCAAGGTCGATGCCCAGGGTAAGGAGGTCTATGCATCTCTCCTGGTTGCGCAGTATACCGGTGCCCAATTCCCGACCAAGGTGGTGCTGGATATCGGTGAAATTGAATCCCTGGATGACGATCTGATCAGCATTAACCTGGATGGCATGAGCAAGGCGATTGCCGAAACCGGCAAGGTAGAGCTGGACGGGGTCCTGTTCGATACCGCAAAAACGACTCTGAAGCCCGAATCTGCCGAAGTGGTCGCGACTATTGCCGACTATCTAAAACAGAACCCTTCGAACTCGTTCTATGTGGTAGGCCATACCGATAGCCAGGGTGACTTCAACTTTAATATGAAGCTGAGTGAAGGTCGTGCGGCAACGGTCGCCAGTACCCTGGTTAACGAATATGGGATCGACGCCAAGCGTCTGGTGCCGGTGGGAGTTGGTCCGGTAAGCCCGGTGCGAAGCAATACCAGCGATACAGGGCGCAGCGAAAACCGCCGTGTTGAACTGGTGCTGGCAGACTGATTTTAATATGCAGTTTCACCTGAAAAGCCTCGGGATTTTTCCTGAGGCTTTTCTGTTTTTGGGACAGTAACCTGCGAGGCAGGACTCAGGTGCTGAGCCAGCTGGTTTAGCCCCAAGGATTAGGCCCGTGCTATTACCTTGCGGCGCAAGGCCGTGGCGATCGTGAGGCGGTGAAATATCCCTAACCGTGCGAGCTGTTCCAGTGCTATTTAACTGAGCCGTAGAAGCGAGGAAAATCGTTATTGTTTCTCGTGTTCAGCTTGTTGTCAGTTCTGTTAGCAGCGCGTTTTGATCCCAGACTCTTTTTCCGTAATGACATCAGCTCCAGATCATCGATGCATACCTGTAAAACCTGGTGAAAGTGATTGAACAGTGCGAGCTGCTGATCGCCAGTCTGGGATACTCCGCGTTGCTGTTTCATGGTTGAAGGTCCTGCTTAAATAATGATCAATCGGCGTATTTTAGGCCTGAGTCACCAGGCCCTAAGGAATGAGGACGCCGCTTTTTTTACGCATAGCGACATCATTAGCAGTCATCTTTGGCAGTGAGAGAACGAGGAGGCCAAGTAGACTGCGTTGATCGGGTGCAGCGGCTGCCAGGTATTTCTGACTTTAGGTGAGTCTTCGACCCAGGCTGTTCTTCATTTGCTCATCGGGCCAGAAAAAGAGATGTTAGAGTCGAATCAACTGCACAGTGCAAGCGAATGCCAGACACTGCATTACCTCAACACAGAAACGATAGTTCCCGCTATGAGCATTGCTGACCTGAATAAACTAAGCCGCAACCTCGTACCCGAGGGCCAGGGGATTCCACCGCTGGAGCTTTGGAATCCTGACTTCTGCGGTGACATGGATCTGCGCATTGCGCGCGACGGCACTTGGTTTCATGAAGGTACGCCGATCAGTCGTCCAGAGATGGTGAAGATGTTTTCGCGAATCCTCTGGCAGGAGGGCGATACCTATTTTCTGAAAACCCCGGTTGAGAAGGTAGGCATCCAGGTGGATGACTTGCCCTTTCAGTTTGTCTGCCTGGAGCTCAAGGACGGCCCACAGGGACAGGAACTGCACTTTTTGAGCAGCACGGACGACGTCATTGTCGCCGGGAAGAAAAATCCGCTGGTTGTTACAGACCAGGGCAACGGCGAACCCCAGCCCGCCCTGGCTGTGCGCTTTGGCATGTGGGGCAGGCTGCACCGTAATGTGTTTTATCAGTTGGTCGAACTGGGTTCAGCTGAGCCCTGTGCCGAAGGTGGCGAAGAGTTGGTTGTGTACAGCGCCGGTGAGCGCTTCTCGCTGGGGCGTTTGTAGAGAGGTCGCTTCGATCTGAGTTTGGCAGAACAGTTCTACCTCAGACAGATACGGATCCAAACGGTAAACGCAGCGCAGGGTCGATTTCAGCTATCTATCGGTAAAGGTTAGGCAGTTTGATTTTGAAGCGCATGGCCAATGCACGCAGCAGGAAGGCTACGCAAAAGCCGCCGATCAGGTCGTAGCTGGAGGGCAGGCCAAGGCCATCAAGCATCAGGTAAACGACAGAGCCTGCCAGCGCGGTGGTGATGTAGAGTTCATCATTCATCAGTGTCAGGTTGCTACGACAGAGCACATCGCGAGCTATGCCGCCGAAAGAGGCGGTCATCACCCCCATGCAGACGGCGATCAACGGTGTGGCGCCGAAGTTAAGTGTTACCTCGGTACCAACCACGGCAAAGAGTGCCAGGCCTACGGCATCCATCCACAGCAGGGCTTTTGAAAGCGAGGCTAACATCGGTGTGACGAAGTAGGTGACCGCTGACGCGACTAAACAGACGACGATCCATATCGGCTCGCGAATCCAGAACACCGGAACGTTGCCCAAAAGAAGGTCACGCAGGGTGCCGCCGCCGATTCCAGTGACGGTGCCGATCAGCATAAAGCCGAGGATATCCATCCTCTGCCTTGCAGCTTCCAAGGCACCAGAGATGGCAAATACACCGACGGCGGTTAGCCCCATGATGTTGATGGCAGCGGTAATGTCGAACGGCATAAAGACCTAATAGAGATAAAAGGCGAATGGAAGCGCCATTTATATCACCCGATTCAAATATGCTCTAGCCGGCCTGGTCAGTTGTCATTGTCGGGGCGGCCAAGAGTTCGCTAAAAAGTGAACAATGCCGATGTGGTTTAACGATCACGCACGGCGGTTCAGTACCGCCCGTTAACTTTTGTGAGGCTCGTTTGAGGGCGGCAGCTGGTCCTTTGCCGATCTTAGGTATGCTGCACCGAAGTGCGGCTATCGGCACAAGCCGACGGTGCAAGGCTGGTAATCATTCAGTCAGCCCATTTCTTCGGAAGGTCGCAGGCGGCATGCCAAAACGCTTGCTAAACAGTTTGCCGAAATAACTCGTATCGGCGATGCCTATTTCATCAGCAATTGTCGCAATACTGTGGCTGGAGTTTAGCAATCGCCACTTCGCATGCTGAAGCTTCATTTCGGTCCAGTACTGTCGGGCTGTGACGTGGTGAAAATCGACAAACAATCTATCCAGTTGTCGTCGGCTAATGCCGATCATTTCAGATAGCTCGGTGGTGGTCTTGTGTGAGGCCATCCATGTGCGCATAAGCGCAATGGAATGTCCAAGATGTGGTACTGCCGTCATTTCCCTGTTCTGGGACTTAAGCAGATGCACACTGCTTCGTGCCTCATCCACGAGCATGTCCGATAGACCTTTGAGGGCTTTGCTCCGTCCGCAGGCGCGCGCCAGGATCTCCACCGCCAGATCAATGGCCGAGCTACCTCCCGAACAAGAAATTACATTACCATCGAAACAATAGATCTGATTGGCCACAGCCTCGATACGGGGGTAACAGGCTCGAAACTCAGCTTCATGGCGCCAATGAATCGCTACCTTATGTCCATCAAGCAGCCCACAGGCTGCTAGCAGGAAACAGGCATTATCGATACTAACCAGCTTCACCCCTTGTCGCACAGCGGTACTCAAGATCGATCTATAGCGAGGGGCCAGGGCCTGGGTGGCCATAGCGGAGCGGCCACCAAACACCACTAGATAATCGAAATCGGAGTACTGGGTTTCAGACGCGGCTGCTTGTACCTGCACCGCAACGCCACTGCTCGAAGTGATGTAGCCCTGCACATCTCCCAGAATCAGCCAAGAACAGTAGTGCTGCCGGCTGTAGTCTTCTTCATCAGCCGTAAAACGTAATTTGTCTACAAAGCCCCCAAACGGCAGCATTGCGAACTCAGGCAGGGGCAATAACAGAAACCGAACATCGGTGTTAGGACTGGTGCTGTACATGTGCATGATGGCCAATAAATACCAGATTTAGTCCAAATATTACCGCATGTTTGTGCTGGTGTACGTCTAGACTAGCCCAGTCGAAATTAATCGGAGATGGTTGTAATGGATCTTCACACCTGGCTGCTCTACACCCTAGCAGTGATCGGATTGGCTATAACCCCTGGGCCCAATGGATTACTGGCACTGACTCATGGCGCGTTGTATGGCTCAGGAAAAGCGGTTTATACGGTGGCGGGTGGCGTGCTGGGGTTTACCTGCTTAATTGCGCTTTCCATGTTTGGCCTGGGGGCGCTGATTCAGACCTCTTCTGACACATTGATGATTCTGAAGTGGGTGGGTGCTGCCTACCTGCTTTGGTTAGGTATTCAACTCTGGCGGGCTCCGGTACTTCAGCTGGGAATCGAGGGAGAGCATAGCCTTGTTCCTAATCACTCCCTGTTTCGTAAAGGGCTTCTTACGGCGTTGTCGAACCCGAAAGTGTTGGTGTTCTATGCTGCATTTCTGCCTCAGTTTCTAGAGCCTGAAAGGCCGATGGTTTCGCAGTTTGCCATTATGGCAATAACCTATGCGGTCATCGAATTTCTGGTCGAGTATCAAGTGGCCAAGTTTGCCCACTTCTTCAGGCCTTGGCTGCAACGTGCCGGAAAAGGCTTTAACCGCTCCTGCGGGAGTCTATTTGCACTGGTTGGAGTGGCGTTACCGTTGATGCGATGAGTGACCTGTTCGATTGATCTGACCGTTGCACCATTGTCCCAGTAAGCCCAGGTTTTCTACATACCCTAAGGCCTAAGGTGAGGCATTAGTCGGAGTCTCAAGTGACTGCTAGGTGCGCGGGCCGCTATCTGACAATGCGGCTCGATCTGAATCTGTATTCTCATCAGAGCTGGCCCTTATCTGGCGTTAAGAGCTTTCGAATACATCCCGATAGCGGACATTTCTTTCGGCGTATCAGACCAACCAGTGCAGCCGCTCTCGACCCAAAACAGACCCGCGATTAGATATTGAAGATAGCTGGTTAGTGATTAAACGGTATGCCACTCCCGTGGCATCAAGGCGAAGATGATTGGTTTGCCACCTTAAAGCGATCATGACCCGCAAGAAAAACCAAGATCAAACAAACTGCAAGGAGTACGGCGTATGGGGGCCAGATAAGCATTAGAAATCCTGAAAATGCTATTATCACCCCTCCAATCCAGTGTTTATGCGAACTAACGTTCAATACACACTTCAGAAACACACTCTGTGTTATCAAAAATATTGCAGGCCCACCAGAGACCATCAGGCCCACTACCAACTTGGCATGTCCTGTTGGATGATGAATGATTTTTTCGTTCGCAACGGCCAATATAATGAGTCCTGCTACCATTGTTGTAATAGCGTTCATCGCATAACGGCTAACTCTGACGGGGTCAGCCGTTTGACGGATATGGCGCTCTGTGTGCTGCTGTGCTGAGCCAAATATTAATGCCCACAAGGATATCGTAATGAGCATCGCCAGCGTTCCAGTGAAGAGTGTCATGGGGTTCATAGGCGACTGAGCGATAGAAACACCGGTCATCAATACTGTTTCACCGAGAGCAATGATCAAAAAGAGATTGTAGCGCTCCAGCATATGCTCCGCGTCGAAGGGCAGTTCGTTTGACTGCAATCTCTTTCCGGGTAGCGGGTGCGCCAGGTAGGCGCCTAACAATTCAAAGAGTGCTGCTGCCGCCCAGAAGTAAAGGCGCTCCTCAGGTCCATACAAGGCACCAGCAATCCATAAGGGCGTAGACGCAACCAGCCAAACTAAAACCCGACCAAAATGTGCTCGATATGCCTTGTCGTCAACGCTAATTATGGTCCAGAGGGTTCTACCTATTTGTATGGTTAAAAGCGGAATCAGAAAACTCCAGGCGGCGTCTGAAAAGGCTTTGCTGATAGATGCATTCATCAGTAAGCCCATCACTGTGACAGCTAGCACCATGATCGAAGATGATACCTTTCCAACCGGAATCATCGTTGCAGCCCAGCTGGTATAGGACCACACGGTCAACACTGAGATAAGCAGAACGGCTGCCTCTGCCGCGCCCCTCAAGCTGAAATGTTCGGCCAGATAATGTGACAACTGGAGTCGGGAAGGTGCGCCAAGCAGTTCTCTTAGACATCTACCTTGAGAATCGCCGAGGTCACGAACAACTGAAGTGATCAGTATCAGCTCGCGGGATTCAACCTCTCACCGTCAAAGAAGGTTTAAAACCTTCTTATGTCATTCCTTCTCTGAAAGCGAAAGTGCACCGACAATCAGAGCATGCATTCCGTGTGAAAACTCGGCTTCTACCTCAGCTTCGTCCGTAATGCTCTCCAAGTCACTCACTTCATCAATATCAGAGTAAAGCGTATCGGCCACGGCAATACAGTGAAACGCAATCGTCGACAGCAGCCATTGGGCACGGCTGTCAGATATTCCGTATATCTCTGCTAGAAATTTTTGATGCTGGCCAATCTTATCGGTCATCGATGGTGTTGCTACAGACCTTCGCAGTAGGTAGGGCGGCAGCCCCGGATTTGATTTGACCAGGTTACGCAGAGAATCTGTGAATTTGATCAGGTAGTCCTTTAGTTCTTCGCGCTTCCGCCCCAGTATCACCGGCATTTCCCATCGTTTGAATATTTCTTCAGCAATCAATGCTTTTAGATCTTTCAGGCTGGGCACATGTTTGTAGAGCGCCATGTGGCTTACGCCCAACTCAGCGGCAAGGCCAACGAAGGTAACGTTGGGCAATCCCATTGCTATTCCGACATCCGCAATTCGCTCAAGAGTAATCGTTCTTGGACGGCCGCGTGCTGTGCGCTTTGGTGGTTGTGCCATGAGTATTCCTTAAAGCAGGGAGGCCTATGAAACCGCGTTAAGCGCTTATCGTCAAATTAGTTTATTGGGTTGCAACTAAATAAAAACTCGACTAGATTATGCGAATCATTATCATTTGCAGTGTTTCTAGTTGTATGAACACCAGTACCCGCAGGGAAGGCAGCCGCCAACGCGTAGTTGCTTCGCAGAAGTCGATCGAAGGCGTGAATGGGAAAAGGTGGGCGTTGCTTGCGGCGTTGTGTATGGGCTCGCTATTCGTAGGGGCCGGAACTCTCGAGCTAACACCGACGTTAGTCCCATCCAGCGATGCCTGGCTGACCCTTACTGCGAGTCGCGTTCCGCGTTTGATGACCATTATTTTGACCGGCGTGGGGCTTGCCTTATGCGGAACGATTCTTCAGCAAATCGTGCGAAACAGGTTTGTGGAACCAGGCACGGCGGGGGGGCTGGACGGTGCGAAGCTCGGTATTCTGATTGCGTTAACGATGCTTCCCAGTGTTGGCAAGCTAGGGCAGATGCTTTTCGCGTTGTGCTTTTGTTTTGCATCCAGTCTCGTATACGTAGCAGTGATCCGCCGTATAAGGTTCAGCAATACCACTCTAGTGCCAGTTATAGGTCTGATGTATGGCAGTGTTCTTAGTGCGATCGCCGAATTTTACGCCTACCAGAACAACATTCTGCAAAGCATGCAGGGTTGGCTGTTAGGTGACTTCTCCAAGGTCGTGCAAGGGCAGTATGAGCTGATCTATTTCGTGCTTCCGGTCGTCGCATTGGTCTATCTGTACGCACACCGCTTCACGGTTTTGGGGATGGGCGAAGAGATGGCAACAAGCCTTGGGCTTGGATATGCCGCGACTGTGACAATCGGCCTGCTTCTTGTCGCGATTACAGTGTCGATCTCGGTGATTACCGTTGGGGCCATCTACTTCGTCGGGCTTGTAGTACCTAATCTGGTTACTTTGAAATACGGTGACAATCTTCGACAGACGTTACCGGTCGTAGCATGGGGCGGCGCGACGCTATTACTCGCTTGTGACATTGTTGGCCGCCTGCTCATATTCCCGTTTGAAGTGCCGATAGGTCTGACTGCCGGAGGGGTGGGCGGTGTAGTGTTTCTGGCGCTCATCCTGAGGGGAGCGGCCCGATGAAGAAATATCCTGTGTTCTTCGTCACTGCGGTCTGTTTGGTTGCGCTTATGTTGCTCTTCATCTTCTGGGGCGCGGGGATGAATTTTGATTACATCATTCCCAAACGCCTGGAGCGACTGGCTGCCATCGTCATTGGTGGGGTCTGTGTTGCTTTGGCATCGATTGTTTTCCAAACCTTGGTCGACAACCGAATTTTGACGCCCTCTATCATGGGATATGAGGCGGTATACCTGATGTGGCAGGCCATATTGTTGTTACTCCTTGGGGTTCAAGGCCTGAGTCTGTTCGGTATCGCCGGGAACTTCGTCAGTTCGGCAGTTTTGGTGTTGCTCTACTCCTGGATGATCCATCGTTGGTTGCTCGGTAACGGGCGCAATGATGTCTATCGCCTGCTGCTGGTCGGGCTGGTGTTGACGATGGTCCTGGGTACCTTCACGCAGTTTGTGCAGCTGCGGATCAGTCCCGGGGAGTTCTCGGTGTTTCAGGGGCTGAGTTACACCTCATTTAACCGAGCCTCTTCAGGGACGCTGCTTTACGCATGCGCTGCAGTGGTCTGCGTGTGTTTTCTGGGGTACCGCTACCTGCCTGAGCTGGATGTTCTGACACTTGGCAGAGAGCAGGCTCTTTCTCTTGGGGTGAATGAACCGGCGCTTGTGAGGCTTTATCTGGCATTAATTGCAATCCTGGTTGCTGTTTCAACCAGCCTGATCGGGCCGACAGCATTTCTTGGGATCTTTATCGCCAACATGACTTACGCACTGACGCGGAGCCGCAGACATAGTCTCACTCTGCCGGTGGGTTGTGCTTTGGCTATTGCGCTGTTTCTGCTTGCCCAACTGTTTGTAGAGCACCTTTTCAATTACAAAACCACCGTTAGCATCTTAGTCAATTTGGTGTGTGGCGCCTATTTCCTGATGCTCATGGTGAGGGTTCGTGCTGTCCTATGATTACCGTACAAAATCTGAGTAAAACATACGCCGATAAAGCGGTGTTAACAGAAGCATCCACTCGTTTTCCGGCAGGGCGGGTCACCTCTCTTATTGGTCCTAATGGAGCTGGTAAATCAACGCTATTGATGCTCATGGCAGGGTTGATTAAGCCCAGCCAAGGGGCGGCGTTTTTTGAAGGCAAGGAGGTGAGCGAAATACCTGTGTCGGATTATGCGAAGAAGGTGGCTACGCTGCGTCAGACTCCGGGTTTCTCTATGCGGCTGAGAGTGAACGAGCTCGTCGCTTTTGGGCGCTTTCCTCATACACGGGGGCTGTTGAACACGGAAGATCGTCAAATCATCGACGAGGCTCTTGAATTTTTATCGCTCGAACATCTCAGCGATCGTTATATCGATGAGCTGAGCGGTGGGCAGCGGCAGATGGCGTTTTTGGCGATGACTATTGCGCAGCAAACACCCGTCTTATTGCTCGATGAACCATTGAATAATCTCGATATGAAACATGCAGTGCAGATCATGCAGGCGTTACGGCGTCTGTCTGATGAGCAGGGGCGGACGGTCATCCTAGTCATACATGATATCAATTTCGCTGCGAACTATTCGGATCAGATCGTCGCTTTGAAGTCGGGACGCATACAGTTTGAAGGGTCAGTCACTGAGACATTAACCGAAGAGCGGTTGAAAGGTCTTTATGAGCTGAACTTTGAAATTATCGATAGCGAACGCGGGCGCGTTTGCAATTATTTCACCCCCCACACCGGAGTATGAACATGAAATGGACCGACAAGCCATGGGTGCTGGCGCCCTTGGCCGTTTTGGCCGCTCTCGTTTTGCAGGGCTGCGATGAGGCGCCGATGGAGCAAACAACTTCGGAGCCGAAGGCCAAGTCTCTAGTCATCCACCATAACCTTGGTACAACGGAGATTAGCAGCACGCCAGAAAGAGTCGCAGTCCTTGACATGAATGAAGCGGATTTTCTTGATCAGCTTGAGGTCCCGATCGCGGGCATGGTTAAGGATTATGTACCGCATTTTCTTGCGGCATACGGTGCTGATAGCGACGTTCAAGATCTGGGGGCGATCACGCAACCCAACCTGGAACGGATTTATGCTCTCAAGCCGGACCTCATTTTAATGACGCCCATACAGGCTGCGCAGTATGACGATCTATCTGAGCTTGCCCCGACACTTCATTTCGATGTTGACTTCAGAGATAGCCACGGCGATCACATCGGTGATGTCACGGAGCATCTTCTGCTGCTGGGTAAGTTATTTGATAAAGAGAAGCTCGCAGAATCGAAAGCTGAAGAGCTAAAGGCTAAGGTGGAAGCCGTGCATCAGGTGACAGAGGGGCGGCCGGAAACCGCGCTAATCGTGATGCATAACAATGGTTCATTCAGTTCGTTTGGTACCCGTTCTCGCTATGGGTTTGTGTTTGATTCGTTGGGAGTAAAGCCTGCCAGCAGGATAGCGGACAACAGTCTGCATGGTCAGCCGGTATCCAGCGAGTTCATTCACCAAGCAAACCCAGACATTCTCTACATCATCGACAGAACCGCTGTGATGGAGCGTCGCCCTGTCATGCGTGCTGACCAGATGAGTAATCCATTACTCCGCGAAACCAAGGCGTGGAAGAATGGAAACGTTGTCTTTGTCGATGCGGATGCCTGGTACATCACTGCTGCAAGTGTTACCTCTCTGGAGCTGCTCATGGACGATGTGATTAAGGGCTATCGCTCCTCGCCTTCGGGCTAATTAAACGGCCTCTCTAGGAGGCTGACTCTCTCTCGAAATCTATTTTTTTCTGCTGATTTTCAGCGGAATGGCTCACTGCACTCTGAAGTAAGGGATGCGTTATGGAAAATGTTAATAATATCAATCGGATGGATTTATTTTGCGCTGACAAGCCCCTGTCGTTTTATGACCGCAAGGGTAAGTATTCGGCAGCCTATATCGCTCTGATTTTGGGCATGAACCTCGCCTATGCCGTACCGGCCGCAGCGGAAACTTCGCAAACCGAAACGAGTACGGAAAGCTCGAGCACTGAGCTAGCTCCGATATCCGTTGTGGGGGAAGGAGACACCATTGCTACCCCCTATGCAGGAGGTCAGGTGAGTAATGGTGGCCGTGTCGGCATGTTGGGTAATAAAGACTTCATGGATACCCCGTTCAACACCATCAGCTACACCGACAGTTTCATTACGGACCGTCAGGCGCAGGATATAACTGACGTTATCGCCGCGACTGACCCTTCGGTGTTTTATGGCGGTGTTACCGGGGATAGCCGAGAAAGCTATTCCATCAGGGGCTTTCGGTCGGATATTGGTGATGTGACCTTTGATGGGATGTTCGGCGTGGCGCCTTATTTTCGGAGCTCGCCAGAGATGTTTGAGCGAATCGAAGTGTTAAAGGGACCCTCAGCACTGTTGAATGGCATGCCTCCCAATGGATCGGTAGGTGGCTCGGTTAACCTGGTGCCCAAGAGAGCGGGGGGTGAGCCTAATGCTTCGATTACAACGACCTACATCTCCGATTCCCAGTTTGGCGGGCATGTGGATCTCGGGCGCCGCTTCGGCGCGAACCAGCAGTTCGGCATTCGTTTCAATGGTGCTTATCGCGATGGCGAAACCTCGGTCAATGATCAGGATAAAGAGGTTCAACTTGGCTCTCTTGCGTTGGATTGGCGTGGTGAACGAGCTCGTATTTCGGCTGACCTATATGCCAGTGAAGACAGCATAGATGGAGCAACACGCGGCGTTACGCTGGCGCCGGGAGTATCTCTGCCTAAACCACCTGACTCGGATACGCTGCTGAATCCGGACTGGGGTTTTAACCATGCGAAAGACAAGGGGGCTTTGATTCGAGGTGAGTATGACCTGAACGATCGGAATACGGTCTATGCTGCCTTTGGGACCAGCGAAACAGAGTTCGAATCCACCAACTCTTCAGTTGCGCAAATTATCAATGAGCAGGGTGACTTCAGACATAATGCAGGCGATACGAGTGATAAAGCAGATCGTGACTCGGTAGAAGTCGGTATTCACAGCCGATTTAAAACCGGTGCGATTGGTCATGAGGTCGCGATCAACGCTAAACGCTATGAGGAAGATTATCGCCTCAATGCGCGCAGGGGCGTGCTCTATAGCGACTGGATTACCAACATCTATGATCCGGAATGGGCGCCGCGGGATACACCTCACAGTGTTCAGCCTATCACCAAGACTGAATTGGAGCTAACCAGTGTAGGTATAGCCGACACGATCTCATTCGCGCAGGATAAAGTGCAGCTCACGCTTGGCGTAAGGCGGCAGGAGGTCGTGCAAGACAGTTATATGGCCAGCACAGGAGCGCGCCTCAGCAGCTATGAGGAGAGTGCGGTTACACCTGCGGTCGCGGGTGTCTGGAGGCTAACTGACGACCTGTCTCTCTACGCAAACTACATCGAAGGCCTGAGTCAGGGGGATACAGCCCCGACCACAGCCGAGAACGCGGGCGAAATTTTTGAACCTTACAAAACCAAGCAGACCGAATTGGGGTTGAAGCTCGATCTTGGTGACTTTGCACACACAGTCAGTGTTTATCAGATTAAAAGACCCAGTAGTTACACTGATCCGTTGACCAATGTCTTCTCTTCTGGTGGTGAACAGCGTAACAGAGGGATCGAATGGAGCTTTTTCGGCACGCCGTTCGACAATATTCGGCTGATGGGGGGCATCGCTTATGTGGATGCTGAACTCACGAAAACCCAGGGTGGAGTCAACCAGGGAAACCAGGCTTCAGGGGTTCCGGAATTTATCGGTAAGCTGGGGGCCGAGTGGGATACGCCGATGATTACGGGCCTCACGCTGACCGGCAACGCGACGTCTGTGTCAGAGCAGTATATTGATGCCGATAACGAAATTTCCTTACCTGGTCATACCATCTTTGATGTCGGTGCGCGTTACGAGACTCGTCTTGCCGATCAGTCGGTTACCTGGCGCCTTAATGTGAAAAACCTCACCGACAAAGCCTATTGGGCGATGCCTCACTACAGCTCCCTGGGCCTAGGTGCGCCCCGCACAGTGATGCTCTCCGCGACCATGGACTTCTAACTCCTCCTCAGGTCTTTTTACCTTCCATTCATCCCGGTACACCGTGTGCCGGGTAAGGATTTAAAATGGCAGATAAAAACCGTTTGCGGCTAATCGCACAGCGGAGAGCGTCATGACTGATCTAAAGAGAGTGAAAACCGACTACTCTCGTCTCGTTAGGATTCTTCGTCCGGCAATGGCGCAGTTGTGCGCGGGTACTGTATTTGCGGCCCTGGCAGGTCTCACAAAATTGGCAGCGTTCTGGGCTCTGGTCCAGCTCATTGGTGAACCGGTGCCACCCTGGGTCCTTTATGCTGCCATGCTCTTTCTCACCAGTGCCGCTTGCGCTTCAGCGTCCTCCTGGCTGTCACACAACGCTGAGGCCCAAGCTGCTGCGATGTTGCGGCGACAGGTGGCTACCCATCTCACACGGTTACCGGCGAGTACCCTGGCAAAATGGCAGGACAGCAAGATACGTGGATTCCTAGCAGATGATGTCGCAGCATTACACCATGTAGTAGCGCACCTGCCCGGTGAAATCGCCACATTCTTCGTCGTGCCCCTCGCATCGATCATTTTGCTGGTTTCCATCGCGGGAGTTGGTTCGCTCGCTGTTCTGATTCCCGGCTTGATTGCTGCGCTCTATTATCTGTGGCTGATGCCACGGGTCTCTGCGAAATTCGGTGAAGAACGAAATCGGGTGATGTCGGAAGTAATCACCCATGTAGATGATTATGTTCGTGGGATTCGGGTAAATCGGCTTTATGGTGCTCAGGTAGGGGCGTTGGCTTCATACCGGCAATCGGTCGAGCGATTCACCAGTGGAATCGTTGAGTGGGTCAAAAAGGTCGCGACGGCGGGGGCCTTCGCGGTAGCGCTTCTGCAAGCAGTGGCGACCTTGCCTATCGCTTACTTCGTCACCTCAGAACAGGGGACTCTCGTAACGGCCGCAGCCATGTTGTTTGGCTTGGCTATTGTGACGCCGGTGTTGAAGCTGGGCCACGGCGTTGATTACGTACGAGCTGGCCGCAGGGCCGCCCAGCGCTTGAGCGATCTATTCTCTGAGCAACTTCTACCCAGTGGCTGCGCTCGAATAATAGACCGCGGCGTGGTGCTTGAAGCAGAAAAACTGACGTTAAAAGCGGGATCTCGGCTGATTATGGATCGTGAAAGTCATCGTTTCCTGCCGGGTACTCTGAGTGTGATTTCAGGTCCGAGCGGAGCGGGGAAAACAACGTTCCTGCGAGCCCTGGCCGGACTTGAAAGCGCGGATAGCGGTGAGGTTCGCATTGCTGGGGTGAATATCGCGACTTTGGATGAGAATGTCCGAAGCGCAACCATTAAGTTCTTGCCACAGGCATGCAGCGTTCTTGATACCAGTGTAAGAGAGAACCTTCGCCTTGGTTCAGCCGACTTGATCGATGAGATGCTGGAAGATGCCCTGCGACTTGCCCATTTAGATACAGACCTTGACCGTTCAGCCTCCCAGCTATCGGGAGGAGAGAAGCAGCGGCTTGGTTTGGCGCGTTCCTTTCTCGCTGATGCTCCATTGCTAGTCCTCGACGAGCCCACCAGTGCTTTAGATCGTTCGATGACCCTGCAAGTGGTAAACACAATAAAACAGCAAGCCCATACCACACGGAAAACGATCATTCTGGTTTCTCATGACCCAGAGGTCATAGCACTTGCTGACCAGCATCTAGAAGTCGTGCCTGAAGCAGAAGGACTTAGCCAATGATATTTTCACCGCTCTCCGCAGTCGTACCGGGTCTCTCCGCTCTTTCCGAACAAGCCCTTAAGAGATTAAACGCGATAGGCGCTGGATGGGTGGTTGTCTCTTTCTGTGAGGCTGTGGCCTATGTGACTCTGGCGCTTGCAATCGCTAACCAGGCGTCCGGTGGTTGGGTGCTGACAAACGCGCTGCTGGCCGTGTGCGTGACAGTGATAGTGACACGCGCTGGGTTTATTTCAGGGGCCCGCCTGGCAGGGGATCTCTACACGTCGCTGGGCAATGCGCTGGCAGATACGAAACTGTCCTGGTTTACCGAGGCATTCAGGGCAAAAGTGTCGGTGCTTGCCGGGCAGGGTGTTCCCGGGTTAATGAGTATCCCGGCGCACCAGCTACAGCTCATATTACATGCTCCTCTGCTACCCCTGTTTCTGATGGGCGGCATTGGATTGATAGGCGGCTGGTCAGTCGCCGTTGTTGCGGGACTTTTGCTGGGAGGGGCGTTAACGCTGCTTGTATTCGCCCAACGCAAGCTGAAATTCGTCGATGGAGAGCGCCAACAGCATGAGCTCGAAGTGGCCCAGGCCACGCGTGAGTTTATAGATCACCTGGAGCTGCTTAAAACGGCCGCGGGCCCGAAACGTTCGATGGAGCGGATTGAGTCGACATGGCGCGCCCATGAACGCGCTTTGGCAAAGACGAACGCTGGTGCGCTTGTGGCAACCTTTATTACGTCAGTCGCCGCAATGATCCCCGTCATCGGTCTCACCGGATTCCTGATACTGGACGGTAGCATCGGTTCTGCACAACTACTGGCACTGGTTCTATTGATCAGCAGGGCATCAGCGCCTTTGGAAGAACTGGCGTTGTTGGGCGCACATATCAATGATCTTCAGGCGGGACTGGACCGTTATAAGCAAATAGCGGATGCGCCAGCAGTAAGCGAGCCGTCAGCGGATGAGGCGCGGACGCCGCAGGGCAGTCGAATCGAGGTCGTGAGTCTTAATTATCCTCCGATACTACACGACCTCAGTGTCGAGATTCCCGAAGGGTGTCACCTGCTTGTGCAGGGGCCCAGTGGAAGCGGTAAAACCACCTTTCTCGAGCTATTGGCCCGCTTTGATGATCCAGCGCAAGGCGCTATTCGCATGGGAGGAGTGGCCCTTCAAGGTATGTCGTACAAGCAGATCGTTGACCGTATCGCTTATGTGGGCCAGGAACCGATAGTGTTTACCGGTTCCATCGCCGACAATATAAGGCTTGGTAAGCCGCTGGCCACAGATGCAGAGGTTGAGAAGGTCGCCAGGCAAGTCCTACTCGGTACCCTGATTGATAGCTCTGAGCTGGGGATTGAGCGGGCAGTTGGGCACAACGGGGCACTATTATCTGGCGGTGAGCGCCAACGTGTTGCGCTTGCCAGAGCCCTGATTAAAAACGCGCCGGTCTTGATTCTGGATGAGGCGACGTCTGCCTTGGATGAGAAAACCGAGCAGGAAATTGCCCTGATGGTCGGGGCATTACCTCAGACGTTAATCGTGGTAACTCATCGTGAAAGCTCAATTTGGCTGCCCTCAAATCGACTTTCGTTTGAAGCGGTTCAATGATCCCGCCCCCCCTTAACAGAGTGTTAACGTCCGATTTGTGCCGATAGCGGCTGTCCAGGAATACCACTGCCAATGTTCGCTTTTAGGATGAGACGATACAGATGCAAGGTCGGGAAGTGCGTAAAGCCTAGGGTATTCGAGAGAAGTTCGGTAAATTATTGCCGCTTGAAGCCGGTCCTGCCACTGCGAGCAAAGAGGCACTGAGTTACTCTGTGAGCCTGCATCGAGCTCCGGCAACACATCCCGTGAGGATGAAGGCTAAATTGGGTCGGCCGCTGAATTTCCGATCAAGCCCTAGCGTGGCATCACCCGCACACGGCCCAACTGCTCAAGCGGTGCGGGTTTGCTGAGCAGGTAGCCCTGTACAAAGTCCACGCCGATCTCGCGCAGCAGGCCCAGGGTCGCTTCATCTTCAACAAACTCCGCCACTGTTTTCAGGCCCATTATATGGGCGATGTTGTTGATCGAGGCGATCATCGCTTGGTCGATCTCGTTATTACTCATATCCCTGACGAAAATGCCGTCGATCTTTACACAATCCACCGGCAGCCGTTTCAGGTAGCCAAAGGACGAGAGACCACTACCGAAGTCATCCAGGGCGAAGTGACAGCCAAGGTTGCGTAGTTCCTCAATAAAGGCGCGGGCCGCTTCGGGGTCGGACATGGCAGCGGTTTCGGTGATCTCGAAACAGAGCAGGTGGGGCGGAATCTCATGTTTGCCAATGTGGTGCTTAATGGTTTCGAGACACTCGGAGGAGCCGATGGAGGCACCGGACAGGTTGATGGCGCACTGGATCTGGTTGTTACCGGCATGCAGGTGATCGCCGAGCCAGGCCAGGGTGTTGCGCACTACCCACTGGTCCACCTGCGGCATCAGGTCATAGCGCTCCGCGGCGGGTACAAAGGCGCCGGGCGGGATCAGGTTGCCCTCGGCATCGAGCATGCGGATAAATATTTCGATATGGGGCACGGCGCCGGGCTCGGGATCCAGCGCTTCAATGGTCTGGTAGTAAAGGCGGAAGTCGTCGCAGTCGATAGCCTGCTGGATATGCGACGCCCACTGCATCTGCCCCTGCCGCTGGCTCAGTTCATTGTCATCCACTTCGTACAGGTGCACACGGTTACGACCGGTATCCTTGGCGGCATAGCAGGCCGCGTCCGCCAGGCTAAGTAGCTCATCGAGGGAGGCGCAGTCAGGGCCGAACGGTACCAGGCCGATACTGACGCCCACGGAAAACACCTGACCTTCCCAGGGAAATCGAAAATCCTTCACGGTGCGGCGTAGCTGCTCGGCGATCTCCAGGCCGCGTTCCACCGGGCAGTCCGCCAGCAGAATACCGAACTCATCGCCGCCGAGGCGGGCGAAGGTATCGTTCTGGCGCAGCAAGGGTTTCAACTCATGGGAGAGCTGTCGCAGCAGCGCATCCCCGGCGCGATGGCCGCAGGTGTCATTCACCAGCTTGAACTGATCCAGGTCCAGGTAGCAGATCAGATGTTCGCCGTTATCGGTGCGGGCGGAGATGATCAGCTGTTCCAGACGCCGCTCGAATTCACGTCGGTTGATCAATCCTGTGAGTGCATCGTGTACCGCCTGAAAGGTCAGGCGCTGCTGCAGCTCGCTGTTCTGGGTGATGTCCTGCATGGCGATCACCCAGCCCACAGCCTGGCCATCCTTGTCGTGCAGCGGGGCGCAGTTCAGCTGCACCCGGGCGCGATGCCCATTGGCGCCGATCAGGCTCAGCTGCCGATATTCGCCGGCGGGGGTGCTGTCGCGGCAGAGTGCGGCGATGGAGATGTTGTCTCCCTCTATCGTCTGCAGGCGCACAACAAAGTCGATCGGTTCATTGAACACATCGTCGATATGGCAGCCGGTGAGCGACCGCGCCACCGGGTTCAGGTAGACGGTTTTCATTCGTGCATCGCAGGTGATGACCGCCTCGGTAATGGCTTCCAGCGTGACCTGGGCGAGTTGGGAATGCCGGTGCAGTCGCTCCTCCATCCGTTTGCGTTCGCCTATATCGCGGACGATGGCGCTGTATTGAACTCCTTCGCCGGTGGGGCTGGCAGAGGTGGTGACCTCGATGGTGATCGGCTCGCCCTTGGCATTGCGTCCCACCAGCTCATGGGGGCCTTCGTTCTGGCTGGATGCGATCAGCGGGAGCAGTTTTTCCAGCGGTGTGGTGGGGTAGAACTTTAGGCAGTCTTTGTGCAGCAGTGTAGAGATCTGTTGACCCGCCAGCTGGGTGTGCTGACGGCCGAAAATGGCAGCGGCGCCGGGGTTCGCGCTGGTGATGATGCCTTGCTCACTGAAGGTGATCACGCCGTCCTGCATATCACGCAGTATCAGCCGTGTGCGACTGGTCATGCGGTTGAGTTTCGTCATCACCTGGTTGTATTTGGCGGCGATCTGGCCTACCTCGGTGAAAGGTTCCACCGGCATCTTGCGCTGCATATCGCCGGTGCGCTCCTGTTCATTCATGGCGCCAAGCAGGTCAGAAAGCTCTGTGGCGGCGCCGTGCTCGGAGCTGTTAAGACCCTCGGTTTCGGCGTCATCCGAGACGCGAACAGCGGTAAACCGGCGGACTACAAGCAAGAAGATGAGCGCCAACGGGAAGGCCCAGGCGCCGCAAACCAGTATGCCTTCAATTTGAACGAGGACCTGCTGGGTCCATCCCAGGCCAGTGCCAAGCACTGCCGGGTCACCCAGCAGGCCCACCGCGAGGGTGCCCCAGATACCGGCCGCCAGGTGCACCGGTGTGGCCGAAATCGCGTCGTCGAGCTTGAGCCTTTCCAGCAAACGTTCCATACCGCGCATGCAGAGTGCGCCGACGACCCCGATCAGAGCGGCTTCAAGCGTGGTGACAGCGTGGCACCCGGCGGTAATGGCCACCAGTCCGGCGAGTGTCCCGTTGATCGTGAGCTGCGGTGTCTGGCTGCTGGTGCGCCAGTGCCCAAGCAGCATGCCGGTGATGCCGCCAAAGGTCGCCGCCACCAGTGTGTTGGCGATAATGCCGGGGATCGCGCTGGAGAACTCCAGCGTGCTACCGCCGTTGAAACCGATCCAGCCGATGATGAACAGCATCATGCCCAACATGGCGAACGGCAGGTTGCTGCTGGGGATAGACACTACCCGCCCAGCGACGAAGCGGCCCTTACGTGGCCCTACAACAATTAGCGCCGCCAGCGCGACCCAGCCGCCAAGGCTGTGCACCACGGTGCTGCCGGCGAAGTCGACAAAGCCCTGGCTTGCCAGCCAGCCCTGAGGACCTCGCAGGGCACCGCCCCAGGCAAGATGGCCGAAGAAGGGGTAGATCAGCACGGCGATCAGCGCGGTGATCGACACATAGGTCACAAAGCGGGCGCGCTCGGCAATGGCGCCGGATACGATGGTCGCAGCGGTGGCACAGAAGGTGAGCTGAAACAGAAAGAAGCAGGCATCCCAGAAGCTCAGTTGTGGAAAGTCCGCGGCAACGAGGCTGATATCCGGCAGGAGTCCGTTCCAGGTGCTGAACATCAGGCTGAAGCCCACCAGCCAGAACAGGGCAGTGGTGACGAGCAGGTCGAAGGCGTTTTTGAGCGCTACGTTGATCGCGTTTTTGCTGCGGGTGAGGCCGGATTCGAGACAGAGAAACCCGGCCTGCATAACAAGTACAAGGACGGCTGACAGCAGCAGCCAAAGCGCATTGAAGGCTTCCTGGTTCGACACTGATAGCACTCCTGATTTGCCGACAGCGAAATCCACGCGTTTATGCGTATCACATTGAAGACAGCAATAAACGCGCCATTTCCTGGCTATTTCGTCAGGTGGTGCACCCTGTATTGATCAGTCGCGGTATAGCGGCGACACCAGTGGCTGTTTATTGCACATTACGTCAATTAAACACACTTATGTCGCTAAATCGAGTCGTAACCTATTATCCTTTCCGCTTAGGCTGGTTTTGTTAAACCTCCTTGGGCGGATGCTCGCTGATCCAGTGGCGGGCGATATCCACCCGGCGGGTGATCCAGACATCGCTATGACGCTGAATATGATCAAGCAGACGCTGCAGCGCGAGGAAACGGCCGGGACGACCGATCAGGCGGCAGTGCAGACCGATTGACATCATGCGCGGTGTTTCGGCGCTTTCGGCGTAAAGCACATCGAAGGAGTCACGCAGGTAATTAAAGAAATCCTCGCCGTCGGCAAAGCCCTGAGATGAAGAAAAACGCATGTCGTTGCAGTCCAGGGTGTAGGGCACCACCAGATGGTTCTTCACTTCGCCGGTGCGCAGGGTGACAGGTGTCCAGAACGGAAGGTCGTCGCCGTAGTAATCGGAGTCGTACAGCAGGCCGCCATGTTCTACCGCCAGCTGACGGGTGTTGGGGGAGTCGCGTCCGGTGTACCAGCCCAGCGGTGTGCTGCCGGTCAGTTCGGTGATGATGCGCATCGCTTCCTTCATGTGCTCGCGCTCGCGCTCGATCGGCATCTGCTGGTAGTGGATCCACTTCAGGCCGTGGCAGGCGATCTCATGGTCCAGGTCGACAAACGCCTGGGTTACCTCGGGGTTGCGGGCCAGAGCGGTGGAGATGCCGAAGATGGTCATCGGCAGGCCGCGGCGCTCAAACTCGCGCAGGATGCGCCAGACACCAACGCGGGAGCCGTATTCATAGATCGACTCCATGCTCAGGTGACGGTCCGGATAGGCCTGGGGGCCGGCCATTTCTGAAAGAAAAGTTTCAGAGTGGCTGTCGCCGTGCAGAACGCAGTTTTCGCCGCCTTCCTCGTAGTTGAGGACAAACTGGACCGCGAGACGAGCACCGCCGGGCCAGTTGGCCTTGGGCGGATTCTTGCCGTAGCCGCGCAAGTCTCTTGGATAGGTGTTCGGATCGGCGCTTGGATTGGTTGTCTCGTTCATCAAGGGCTCCTTGCAGTCCATGACAGGGCAGCGGTTTGTCTTTGCCTGGGTGCTGCCGGTGTTTGCGGGTTTTTTCTTCCGGACAGGCCGGGTTAGTATATTTGACTCTTACAAGCTACGTCGCCACAGGAATCAGATCGTCGTGTCAGATGCAACAATCGACCAGAAACTCCAGGAACAGTACGACCAACTGACGCCGAGCGAACGTCTGCTGGCGGATTTCATTCTTGCCCACCCTCAGGATCTGGCGCTGTTCAATACCGCTGAGCTTGCGCGCATGTGCCATGTATCCAAGGCGACGGTGAGCCGTCTGTTCAAGCGCCTTGGTTTTTCCTCGTTCCGTGAAGGCCGCACACTGGCGCGTCAGTTGCGCCATCAGGGCGTGCCGGTGGCGGATGATCAGGGGGGCAGTGTTGCCTTCGATGAGCATCTGCGCCAGGAGGAGCAAAACCTGCACCGAATGTTCCAGAGCCTCGATCAGGAACAGGTAGGTTCCCTGGTCGATGCGCTGGAGTCAGCCCGCCGGGTGCGGGTGATCGGTTTCCGCAACAGCTATCCCGTGGCGCTGCATCTGCGTCAGCAGCTGATTCAGGTGCGTTCCAATATTCAGTTGCTGCCGCTTCCCGGTCAGACACTTGGTGAAGAGCTGGCGGATCTGGCGGCTGATGATCTGGTGGTCCTGTTCGGCTTCCGTCGCCGTCCCAAGGGGTTTGACCTGCTGCTGAGCGATCTTTGTGAAGGCCCTGCGTCGCTGGTGCTTATCGGCGATGAATCCCTGGCTCCGGCTGCATCTAAAGCCGACTGGTGGTTCGAGGCGCCGGTGGACTCTCGCTCGGCCTTCGACAGCTACGCCAGCGCCATGTGTCTTATCACTTTGCTGGTTAACAGCCTGCTGCACCGCTCTCTCGAAACAGGGCGGGAGCGTATCGCACGTATCAGCCACAAATATGCCGACCTCAATGAGCTCAGTCTAACTAGCCCCAAAATGGACTGAGTACACATTTACACGCACCTTTATGGTGCGTATTTTCGCTCCAATTCCCAGTCAAGTCAGGCTAAATGCAAGTCCGGGTTCAATTTGTCTTGGGTTGGAACTAATGTTGCAGTAGAAAGGTATATGAAACAAAAGGTGGTTCGCAATCCCGGGTGAAGATTCTCCCCGAATGCGAGCGTACTGAACTATTTTGCATAGATCCTTGCTAGCGATCGAAAAGAGGAGTGGGGCGTGGAATACATAGAAGGTCAGCCGGTTGAGACCCTGCCGGCATTTGCTGAAGGTGCGATGAACCTGGCCGATATCGGCCTGGGTACCGAGGTGGTTGCGGTCAGCGATCAGTTTTTTGCGCCGGCAGAGCGGATGATCAGCGCTGATCTGCCCCGTTTCTACCCGGATCGTTACGACGACCACGGCAAGTGGATGGACGGCTGGGAAAGCCGCCGCAAGCGCGGTGTCGGCCACGACTGGTGCGTTCTGCGTCTTGGTGTCGCGGGCTACATTCATGGCTTCGATATCGATACCAGCTTCTTCACCGGCAACTACCCGCCAGGGGCCAGCATCGAGGCCTGCTATCTGCCGGAAGGTAACCCGGACGATTCTACCGAGTGGACAATGCTGGCAGGCCCCGTAAGCCTCGGCCCGAGTCAGCATCACCTGGTGGCCGCACAGATCCCTGCTGACAAACAGGATTCGGCCTGGACCCACGTGCGCCTGAACATCCTGCCAGATGGCGGTGTTGCGCGTCTGGTGGTGTATGGAAGCCCGTCCGCAGAACTGAAAGAGGGCAGCGAGCTGAACCTGGCGGCCCGCGAACTGGGTGCCCGTGTAGTGTCCTGGAACGACTCTCACTACGGCCATCCGAACAAGATCCTGATGCCGACCAAGGGGATCAACATGGGTGATGGTTGGGAAACCCGCCGCCGCCGTGAGCCGGGTAACGACTGGTGCCTGATCGAGCTGGCGGCTCCCGGTTATATCGATGAGGTCGTGATCGATACTGCCTTCTTTAAGGGTAACTTCCCCGATAAGTGTTCCCTGCAGGCGGCCTGCATGGGCAAGGTAGGCGATGAGGCGCTGGTGACCCAGAGCATGTTCTGGCAAGAGCTGCTCTCACCCCAGCCGCTGAGCGCCGATGCCGAGCACAAGTTCGTGCCGGATGCGGGCCTGCAAGGGCCAGTGACTCACCTGCGTCTGAACATTTTCCCGGACGGCGGTATCAGTCGCGTGCGCATCCATGGACGGGTTGCGGCTGAGAACAGCTGAATTCCGTTAAAAACGGTGCTATCACATTGATTTGGAATGTATATTGCTTCCAAAAGCAGAGCATTGCAGAGTGACTGGCATCGCGCAGGCTGATCTATGATCAGCCTGTTTTGTTTCTGCCCGACAAACCTCAGGTTCTGTTAGCCTATAGGATGGCGGGTGAACGCAGATTCTCACCTGCTTTTTATACCAGGTGCATTCAAAGATTATTCAAGAGGACGACCATGGAGCTGACCCCAAGGGAAAAAGACAAGCTGTTGCTGTTTACGGCGGCACTGTTGGCGGAACGGCGTAAAGAACGTGGCCTCAAGCTTAACTACCCGGAAGCGGTTGCCTATATCAGCGCCGCGATCCTCGAAGGCGCGCGTGACGGACGCACAGTGGCGGAACTGATGGACTACGGCCGCACCCTGCTTGGTGCGGATGACGTAATGGACGGTGTTGCCGAAATGGTGCATGAAGTCCAGGTCGAAGCGACTTTCCCCGACGGCACCAAGCTGGTGACCGTACACGAACCGATCGTCTGAGGAGCAGAGCATGAAACCCGGTGAAATCATTGCCGAACCCGGCGATATCGAACTGAACGTCGGTCGTGAGACCGTTGAGGTGGAAGTGGCCAACACCGGTGATCGTCCGGTTCAGGTGGGCTCGCACTACCACTTTTACGAGGTCAACGACGCGCTGCAGTTCGATCGCGAGAAAGCACGTGGTTTTCGTCTTAATATCGCCGCCGGTACCGCGGTGCGTTTCGAACCCGGTCAAAGCCGTACGGTCGAGCTGGTGGCTTACGCCGGCTCCCGCGAGGTTTACGGTTTTCAGGGACGGGTAATGGGTTCGCTCTGAGCCCGCGCGAAGGAGGAGTTTGAAAATGGCAAAGATTTCTAGACGCGCCTACGCGGAGATGTTCGGCCCCACCACGGGCGACCGTGTACGTCTGGCAGACACCGAGCTGCTGCTCGAGGTGGAACGCGATTTCACCACCTACGGTGAAGAGGTTAAGTTCGGCGGCGGTAAGGTGATCCGTGACGGTATGGGACAGGGCCAGCGCCCGAGCAGCCGTACCATGGATCTGGTAATCACCAATGCGCTGATCGTCGACTACTGGGGCATCGTTAAAGCCGACGTCGGTATCAAGAGCGGCCGTATCGCCGCCATCGGCAAGGCCGGTAACCCGGATATCCAGCCGGATGTCGATATCGCCATTGGTCCGGGTACCGAAGTGATCGCGGGTGAAGGTCAGATCCTTACCGCCGGCGGCATCGATTCCCATATCCACTTTATCTGCCCGCAGCAGATCGACGAAGCGCTCTGCTCGGGTGTGACCACCATGATCGGTGGCGGTACCGGACCGGCGACCGGCACCAACGCCACCACCTGTACACCGGGCCCGTGGAACATCCACCGCATGCTGGAAGCGGCGGATTCGCTGCCGATGAACCTGGGCTTCCTAGGCAAGGGTAACGCCAGCCAGCCGGAAGGGCTGCGTGAGCAGATCGAAGCCGGCGCCATTGGCTTGAAACTGCACGAAGACTGGGGCACCACCCCGGCCGCCATCGATTGCTGCCTGAGCGTGGCGGACGAGATGGATGTGCAGGTGGCGATCCACACCGACACCCTGAACGAGGCGGGCTTCGTGGAAACCACCCTGAAGGCGATCGACGGTCGCGTGATTCACACCTACCACACCGAAGGTGCCGGTGGCGGTCACGCGCCGGATATCATCAAGGCGGCGGGCGAAGCCAACATTCTGCCGTCGTCCACCAACCCGACCCGCCCGTACACGGTCAACACCATCGATGAGCATCTCGATATGCTGATGGTCTGCCACCACCTGGATCCCTCCATCGCCGAGGATGTGGCCTTCGCCGAATCCCGTATTCGCCGCGAAACCATCGCCGCCGAGGATATCCTGCACGATCTGGGCGCGTTCTCAATGATCTCTTCTGACTCCCAGGCCATGGGCCGTGTTGGTGAGGTGATCACCCGTACCTGGCAGACCGCGCACAAGATGAAGGTGCAGCGTGGTGCGCTGACGGGTGATACCGAACGCAACGATAACAGCCGTATCAAGCGCTATATCGCCAAGTACACCATCAACCCGGCACTGACCCATGGTATTGCACACGAAGTGGGCTCCATCGAGGTGGGCAAGCTGGCGGACCTGGTGCTGTGGAAACCGGCGTTCTTCGGCACCAAACCGAGCATGGTCATCAAGGGTGGCATGATCGCGGTGGCGCCGATGGGCGATCCCAACGCGTCTATCCCGACCCCGCAGCCGGTACACTACCGCCCAATGTTTGGCAGCTTCGGTCGCGCGGTGCAGAGCACCTCGATGCTGTTCCTCTCCCAGGCAGCCATGTCGGCCGGTATACCGAGCGAGCTTGGCCTTGAAAGCCTGATTGGTGAGGTACGCGACTGCCGTACGATCACCAAGGATAAGATGATCCTGAACAGCTATCAGCCGAAGATCGAAGTGGATTCCCAGACCTATGAAGTGCGTGCCGATGGCCAGCTTCTGGTTTGCGAACCGGCCACCGAACTGCCGATGGCGCAGCGTTACTACCTTTTCTAAACCGGCTGGTACAGCCAGGTGGAGAGTCGAGGTGTTGAAGAGGCCAGGGACGGCGCTTCGTAAGATTAAAGAGTTCGAATAGATAGGTTTTATTACAGTATGTTGCGACTAGTTTCTAAACTGGATGCCAGGCAAGAGCCCACCGCGCGCCTGTGTCTGCCGATCGATTCCAGAATCCGCAGCCGTCTGCGCGTGGAGCTGGAAGATGGTCGCGAGGCAGGTCTGTTCCTGCAGCGTGGTCTGATCCTGCGCGGGGGTGATCTGCTGCAGAGCGAATGCGGTGAAGTGGTTGAGATCGTTGCCGCAGACGAGAGCGTCTCCACGGTGCGTTCCGCCGATCCGTTGCTGCTGGCCCGCTGTGCTTATCACCTGGGCAACCGCCATGTGCCGCTGCAGATCGAGCAGGGCATGGTGCGTTATCAGCATGACCATGTGCTCGATGACATGGTGCGCGGACTCGGTGCCGAAGTGGTCGCCGAGCAGGCGCCGTTCGAGCCGGAAGCCGGTGCTTACGCCAGCGAAGGTCATGGCCATCACCATCATCACGACCATGAACACGGATCCCACAGCCATTGAGCTGACCCTTTAGAAGAGAGGCTATTCTATGCAGATGTTTAAGCGATCTCTGGCGGCTGTTTCGTTGCTGGCTCCGGGTATGGCTATCGCTCACGAAGGTGCGCACGGCGGCGGTCTCACCAGTGGCTTCGTTCACGTGATCAGTGAGCCTGACCACCTGGCCATTGTCTGCCTGGGTGCCGCGCTGATCGGCTGTGCCAGCTGGGCGGTACGAGGCCTTGGCCGAAAGCGTGCGCTGTCTCGTCAGGCGTCCAGCCGCGCACGGGATTGATCTCGATGCTAGCGGATCTACGTCTTTATCAATTGATCAGTCCGGCGCTGCCGGTGGGTGCGTTTACCTACTCCCAGGGATTGGAGTGGGCCATCGAATGCGGTTGGGTGACCGATGCGCCCAGCCTCGAAGAGTGGCTGGTATCGGCGCTGGAGCATAGTGTTGCCACGCTGGAACTGCCGGTATTGCTGCGGCTTTGCCGCGCGCTTGAAGAGGGCGACGAGCAGAGCTTCGGCCAGTGGTGCGATTATCTGCACGCCAGTCGCGAGACCTCGGAGCTGCGCGCAGAAGAGCGTCAGCGCGCCCAGGCGCTGCTGCGCCTGCTGCCGGAGCTCGAAGTCCCCGTACCGGAATCCCTGCGCGACAAAATGGGCAAAACCCAGATCGCCGGCATGGCCCTGGCGGCCAAAGCCTGGGAGATCGACAGCATCAGTCTGGGACGGGGCTATCTGTGGAGCTGGCTCGAAAACGCCGTGATGGCGGGCGTCAAGCTGGTGCCCCTGGGCCAGACCGCCGGTCAGAAAATGCTGCTGGACGTGTCGGCACGGTTGCCAGCGCTGCTGGAGCAGGCTCCCAATATTGCCGATTGGCAGGTGGGCAGCTCTACACCGGCACTGGCGATCGCCAGCTCCAAGCATGAAACCCAGTATTCAAGACTTTTCCGGTCCTGATGGCGGATCAATCTGATCCTCGTCTGGACCTCGTACTATAAGGAAACATGAGAATGAGTGACTACAAGGCGCCACTGCGTGTTGGAATCGGCGGCCCGGTCGGGTCCGGTAAAACCGCGCTGCTGGAAGTGGTATGTAAGGCGATGCGTGATGACTACAGCATCGCGGTTGTCACCAACGACATCTACACCCAGGAAGATGCCAAGATTCTGACCCGCGCCGAAGCGCTGCCGGCGGACCGTATCGTCGGTGTGGAAACCGGCGGCTGCCCACATACCGCGATTCGTGAAGATGCGTCGATGAACCTGGCGGCGGTGGAAGACCTGGCGCGTCTGCACGGCGATCTCGACGTGGTGTTTGTCGAGAGCGGCGGCGATAACCTCAGCGCTACCTTCAGCCCTGAGCTGGCGGACCTGTGTATCTACGTGATCGATGTGGCGGAAGGCGAGAAGATTCCGCGCAAGGGTGGCCCGGGTATTACCAAGTCCGACCTGCTGGTCATCAACAAGATCGACCTGGCACCTTACGTAGGTGCAGATCTCTCCGTTATGGAATCCGATACCAAGCGGATGCGTGGTGAGCGTCCCTTCGTGTTTACCAACCTGAAAGAGGGTAAGGGACTCGAAGATATCATCGGCTTTGTCGTCAAGCAGGGTATGTTGGACTGATCTAAGCGTATTAGGCTGCGTATATCATAAAGTACTGTTGTATTTTTAGGACGCGGCCAGCATGATCGTTGAGTCGGCCCGGGTTGCGGCCGATTCAACGCGCTACACTGAACAAGTCATGGAAGTCTTTGCAGTAGAAAAATAAAAAGCCGGGATCCTTAGTTATGCAGCAGTCGTTTTACTCTTCTACCCTCAGTACATCTCCAGCTGCGGTATCGGTTTGCAGCAACCTACCTGATTCCGCGCCTCTGGGCAGGGTGCTGCCGGTATAACGAGGAGGCACTGACGGATATGGCAACCGAGTCCAGACTCCGATCCAGGTTTCCGGTTCATCTGAAGCTAGCGCTGCTCCTGCTCGTCTGTGCGTTGCTGGTTTTAGGCGGTGGCGGCTTCTACAAATCCGAAATCGCCCGCGAAACCTTCCGCTATCAGCTTGATGCCCGTTTTGATCGTCTGGATCAGTTCGCCAGCGCGTTGGCCGTCAACGTCGCCCAGGCGGATCGCGAACAGGTCGTCCACATCCTTAACCTGCTCCTGGCGGAGCCTGATGTGCTGAGGGTCGAGTTGCTCGACGCCGAGGTGCATCCGGTCGTTAATCTGGAAACAGAGGCTTACGGCAAGATTCAGGTCGAGGGGCGGATCGTCGTTCCGGTGCCGGATATCGCCGGCAGCGAGAAAGAATCAGGCTGGCTGGTGATGGAAGCCAGCGCTCAGAGCCTGGTGGATGCGAATAAATCGATCCTTGATGATGCCATCGTTACCCTGGTGCTGATCGTTTCACTGTCGGCGCTGGCGATCCTGATCTTCCAGGTTCGCTATATCAACCGGCCATTGCGGCAACTGCTGTTTGCCATCGAGCGCTCACGCAATAGCGGCGAGCTGGTGCGTGTAGGTGATCGCCTGCCAAACGACGAGTTTGGCACCATCATCGGCGCCTACAATGAGTTGCTGATTGAGGTGGAAGACAAGCACCGTTCCCTGCGCCGCAGCGAGGAGCGCTTCCGCCACCTCTATAATCGCACTCCAGCTCTACTGTTCTGCCTGTCGGATCGTGGTGTATTCGAGAATGTCAGCGAACATTTTCTCCACCATCTCGGCTACTCGCTGGATCAGGTTTTGGGCCGGCATATTCGTTCTCTGCTGATCGATCCGGAAGATCTTCGTTCCCTGGATGCGGCCTTTGAGCGGCTTGCTCACCGGCATCATGCTGAACTCTATCTGAAGCTGCGTAATGCCGCCGGTGAAGAGCACTCCATGCGCGTCGATGCGACACCGAACCCGGATGGCCAGGGCGTGATGGCGGTGATGACCGATATCACCAGTCTCAATGATGCCCTGAGCACCATAGAGCGTCAGGCCAACTTCGACAGCCTTACCGGACTTCCCAACCGCCATCTCTTCAAAATGCTGCTCGGTGAGCAACTCGGTGGCAGCGACGATAGCGAGGCAGGTCTCGCCCTGATGTTTGTGGATCTGGACCGGTTCAAATATATCAACGATACCTACGGTCACCATACCGGTGACAAACTGCTGCGTGCGGCGGGTTCACGGATTCAGAATATTCTGCCGGCGGGTGACTACGTGGCGCGCCTCGGTGGTGATGAGTTTGCCGTGCTTATACATGACGTTACCGATGAAGCTTCGCTGATGTCGCTCTCCAGTCGGCTTATCGATCAGCTCGAAACCTCGTTCCAGATCGATCAGTGCACCATGCATATCTCAGCGTCTGTCGGTATCGCCGTTTACCAGGGCGAGGACACGACGCCCGACCAGCTGCTTAAGAGTGCTGACCTTGCCATGTATCGTGCCAAGGCCGAGGGGCGTGGCCGCGCCTGTGTGTTTGTCCCCGAAGACGAGCAGCGGACCCTGCAACGGGTCAACACCGAATCTCTTCTGCGTGAAGCGCTTGAGGGGCAGTATTTCGAGCTCTACTACCAGCCGGTCTTTGATCTCGATGACCAGCGGATCGTCGGCGCCGAGGGGCTGATAAGGATGAACCATCCGCAGAAAGGGCTGTTGGCACCCGGTGACTTTATCGATGTGGCGGAAGAGACCGGGTTGATCGTGCCACTCGGCGAGTGGGTGCTGGAAGAGGGGGCACGGCAACTGGCGCAGTGGCATCAGGAGTTCGGCTGCGATATCACGCTGTCGCTGAACGTATCGAGCAAACAGTTGCAGAACGCGCGCTTCGCGGGAAGGGTGGCTACGGTCTGCGAGAAGTATTCACTGCCTGCCGGCCACCTTGTTCTTGAAATTACCGAGTCGATGCTGATGCATAACAGCGATCAGGCGTTGGAGGTGATGAAACAGCTGAAACAGTTAGGCTGTTTGCTGTCGATCGATGATTTCGGCACCGGCTTCTCGTCGCTGAGCTATCTGCAGAAATTTCCGCTGGATGTGCTCAAAATCGATCGCGCCTTCGTAATGGATATCGAAGCTAATGAAACCCATAGAGCGCTGGTTAAGGCGATCGTTAGCATGAGCGAGGCGCTGAAACTACGTGTGATTACCGAAGGCGTGGAGACCGAAGGGCAATTGCGCTGTATACGTCAGCAGGGCTGTGAACTGGGGCAGGGGTACTATTTCTCACGGCCGTTGAAGGCTGCGGCTTTCAATGAACGGATCAGATCGAGTGAAACGTTGTCAGTGTAAAGGATGGCCAGTGTAAAGGTGGGAAAAAAAGCGCCCGTCCGGTAGCCGGGGACGGGCGTAAACCGTGAACCGGGTCAGTCAGCTGTGTGGGTCTGACGTGAACCCGATGAAAGCCTGTCAAAGCGTTAGTAATCATAATGCGAACTATTATCATTAGCAAGTAATTTCTCAAATAATTTTGCCCGTGTTTTCTCAGGCGCTAGACGATACACTGTGCTCATCGCTCCAGGCCCCGTAAATCGGGGGTTCACGGGTATTACCGGTCGGGACGAAGGTGACGTAAAACGTCCTTTGCTCCTCATGGATGTGGTGAATCGGTATCTATAATCTTCGGAAAACCAAGTTGATCTATTTGGCTACACACCCGGGTCGCCTTCTGCGCTGTTGCTGCCTTGTTATCTCTCTCAGTCTGCCGATTACCGCTGCTGCGGAGGTGGCTGTGCAGATCGAGGGTGTCGAAGGGACCATGCAGGAGGGGCTGCGCAGTACTCTTTCGATTGCATCTTTGCCTGCGGACGCAGAGCCCTCTGATGCGCGAGTCCGTTACCTGCACCGTAATGCGGAAGATCAGTTGCGCGATGCACTCCAGGCTTACAGTTATTTCAATCCGCAGATCGACAGTAGACTCGAGCGTACCGAAAGCGGTTGGCTGGCGATCTATGAGGTCAATCCTGGCCCCGCCGTCCTGATCGAGGATCAGAAGCTGGAACTGCTGGGCGAGGGCGCCGATAGCGGCCTGTTCGATGCCTGGCTTAAATCTCCGGTGCTGGCCAGCGGCGAAAAGCTGGACCAGCAGGCCTATGACGCGTTGAAAGCCGACCTGCTGGAGCAGGCAGCATTGGAGGGCTATCACGATGCCCGCTTTACGCAGTCAAAAATTGAGGTCTATCCCGAAGATAACCGGGCCCGGATCGAGCTGAGCTTCGACACCGGGCCCGCGTATACCATCAGTGACATCAATTTCGGTGAGGCGCCGGTGCGTGAATCCCTGCTGCGGCGTTATCAGACAGTGCAGGCGGGCGATCCAGTGCGCAATGATGAGCTGATCCTGATGCAGCGCGGACTGATCGACAGCGACTACTTCGAACTGGTCGATGTACAGCCGGACTGGTCTCAGGCCGATGATCAACACCGGGTGCCGGTAGAGGTGAATATGCAGCCCAATAAACGCACCGCCTATCGTTTTGGTGTCGGTTACGGTACCGATACGGGCGCCCGACTCAGCGTGCGTCAGGACCGGCGCTGGGTCAATGATCGCGGCCATAGCATGGACACCAAGCTGGAGCTGTCCGAAGTCACCAATACCCTGAGCAGTGAATACGGCATACCGGGTGTTAACCCGTTAAACGATAGCTACGCGGTACAGGCGCTCTACGAGCAGGAAACCACGGATACCACCGATACTGAAAAGTGGTCGCTGGCGGCGCTCGACAAGCGCTTGCGCGGTAATCAGAGCTGGAATTACGGCTTGATCCTTGAGCAGGAAAAATTCAGCTTTGGCGGCGAGGAACAAAGCACTCTGCTGCTGGTGCCGGAGTTGGACTGGGAGATCAGCAAGGCTGATGACCGCCTTAATACCCGCAACGGCTATCGCCTGGGTATCAAGCTCAGCGGCGCCGAGGAAAATATTATCTCGGATCTGAGTTTTGTGCAGATTGAGGCGGATGCCAAAGTGGTTAAATCACTGGGCGATGACTGGCGTTTCCTGGGACGCACCCAGATCGGTGCAACGGCGGTTGAGGATTTTGAACATATGCCTTCATCCAGGCGCTTTTTCGCCGGTGGCGATAACAGCGTGCGCGGTTACACCTACAAAGAGCTGGGGCCGGAAGATGGCGAAGGTAATGTCCGCGGTGGTCGTTATCTGCTGACCTACAGCGCCGAGTTTGACTACAGGGTGGCCGGCAACTGGCGCGCAGCAGTGTTCTATGATGCTGGCAATGCGTTTGATTCCCTGAGTACGCCGCTCAAACAGTCTGCGGGTGTTGGTGCTCGCTGGCAGTCGCCGATTGGACCGATACGGGTAGATCTTGCGAAACCTCTGGATGATGACGGCTTCCGTATCCACTTCTCGCTGGGGCCTGATCTATGAGGCGTTCTCTGCGGTGGATCCGCCGTATCCTGTTTGCCGTTCTGGCGTTGGTCATTCTGCTGTTGGCTGTGTTGCTGTTTCTGGTGAGCAGCGAAACCGGTACTCGTTGGGTGTTCGATCTTGCGCAGCGTTGGGTGCCTGGGTTGCAGGTACAAAGTATCAATGGCGCGCTGACCGGGCCTTTGGATCTGCAAGGCGTCAGTTTTCGCCCGCCACAGGGCAGCGGTGTCGAGCTGGATGGTCTGCAGCTGGACTGGTCGCCGGGTAAGCTTTTCTCTGCGCAGCTCTCGGTGCAACGGCTGGCGCTGGAAGGTCTGCTGATTGTGCCTGGCGAGCCGGCGACTGCCGAGCCTGAGCCTCAGGGACCTTACGCGGGTTTCAGCCTGCCGGACAGCATTGCGCTGCCGCTGGGTATCGATATTGAGGAGGTGTCGCTAAACGGTCTGCGTATCGATGGGCAGCCTGAAGCGCTGGTTAACAGCCTGAAGATCAAAACCCATATGGCGCAGAGCGACCTCGTCCTTGATCAGTTCTCTGTGGACGCGACGATGGGGACAGCCTCGCTTGCCGGGAAGATGTCACTCAAGGGGGACTACCCGCTCGACTTCACTTCTGACGTGCTGCTGCGTCTGCCGGAGCGTCCCGAGATTGCGCTCAAGGGCAGGTTGCAGGGACCAGTGGACGCGATAGCGCTTACACAGGATGTCAGTGGCCCGCTGAGCGCAAGGCTGGCTGCTGAACTTGAAGGTGTGACCGGCAGTGAGCCGCAATGGCAGGCTCAGCTGGGGCTTGAAACGATCGATCTGGTTGCACTGGCGCCGGAAGCCGCGGCTGCCGAGCTCAGCGATATCAGTGCCAGGCTGGAGGCCAGCGGCAGCTTTACCGCTGCTGAGCTCTCGCTGGAGGGGAGTTTCAGTCAGGCGCAGACCGGGCCGATGCAGCTTTCGCTGCAAGCCGGTGCCGATACCGAGCGTGCCGAGATCAAGCGGCTGAATCTGGTTCAAACCGACGGGCCCGCCAGTGTCGATCTGACTGGCCATATCGCGCCACTGACGCCCGAGGGCGAGCTGGCGCTGGACCTCCACTGGAGCGATCTGGCGTATCCAATGATCGGCGCTGCGCCTCAGTTTGCCTCACCCAAGGGCTCATTGCTGCTAAGCGGTACGCTGAACGATTATCTCGCCGAGCTGGATATCGGTGTGCAGGCGCCGCCACTCGAAGCGATCAGCCTGACCGGCGAGGCCCGCGGCAACCTGCAGGCGATCGATAGTCTGGATCTGGTCGCTCAGGCGCCGGAGGGCCGGGCTCAGATTAAGGGCTCTGCGGGCTGGCAGCCGATGCCGCTCTGGAACCTGAATATCGAGGCGGATCAGCTGGATCCCGGCTACTTTGTCGCCGAGTGGCCGGGCAAAATTTCAGCGCTGATCCATACCGAGGGGCAGATCGACGCGGAGCCTGAGCTCACCGCCCGCATCGAAGAGCTGGGCGGTACGCTGCGACAGCAGCCGCTGTCGGGCCAGGGCGAGGTTAGTCTGAGTGGTGGTGTTTGGCAGGTGCAGGGACTCGATTTGGACTGGAGTGACGCCGAGGTCTCCGCCGACGGTGAGGTCGGCGAGGCGATCGCGCTGAATTTCAACCTGAGTCTACCGGCTCTGGACAAGCTGCTACCGGAAGCCGGTGGTCAGCTCAGCGCCAGCGGTACAGTGGGTGGCACACCAGCGATGCCGGCCGTTGAGGCAAATCTCTCCGGTTCCGCTTTGCGCTGGCAGAGTTACCAGGTTGGCGCCGTGGGTGGGCGCGTCAATTTCGATCCACAGTGGCGTAGCGCCGCAGATATAGCGCTTCAGGCCAGCGCATTGAACCTGGCCGGTCAGGTGATCGACAGTGTCAATCTGGCGGTAAGCGGATCCGAGCAGGCGTTGAATACCGAGCTTGATGTGAAGGCCGGGGAGGACAGCCTCAGTGCGGTGCTCGAGGGTAGCCTCAGCCTGGCGGAAACGGAGTGGGGCTTCGATGGTCGGTTGAGAAAACTGGCCGTGACCCAGACCGCGGCCGGAACCTGGAGTCTCAATCAGCCCGCTGCGTTAAGCCTGGCGCCAAACCGCTATCGGCTCGATCAGCTTTGTCTCGCCGCACAGACCGGGCAGGGGCGTCTCTGTGCCCAGGGCAGCCTTGAAGACAGTGCTATTCTGGGGCAATTCAGTCTGGCTCAGCTTCCGCTTGCGCTGGTTCAGCCCTACCTGCCTCCGGGCGCGGAGATCAAAGGCTATGTAGACGGTGAGGGCCGATTCGAGAGCCAGGGCCAACGCATGGATTATGCGCTGAAGATTGAACTGCCCGAGGCTGGCGTCAGTTCTGCAGAGCGGGATCTGGCGCTGACACTCGATACCACGGAGCTGACCGTCGAGGGTGACCAGAAGCTGGCGCAGGTGCGCTTTAATGCCCCCCTGCCTGAATTGAAAGGCTCGCTCAACGCCAGCATTGATGTCGATAACCCCACTACCGATCCTGGCCTCGATGGTCAGGTCCGACTCGATCTGCCACAGCTGGCTGCACTTAACGTGCTTAGCGCCGACCTGGTGATCCATGAGGGCCGCGCCCGTGCCGATCTCGATCTGGCCGGAAAAGTTTCAGCGCCCAAGGTCCGCGGCCAGCTCTTGCTGGATGAAGGAGACATGGAGATCCCGGCGTTTGGCCTGCATCTGACCGATATGCGGGTCAATCTGAGAGACGCGGATACGCCGGATAAACTGCTACTCGATGGCACCGTGACCAGTGGAGAGGGCAGCCTTGAGCTGGCGGGTGAGCTCTGGCCGCTGGAAAACCGTATCGAGGCGACCTTAAAGGGCGAGAATTTCCAGGCCGTGGATACCCGGGAAATGGCGGTGCGAATCTCCACCGATATGTCACTGGCGGTAGATCCCGAGCGTATCGCTGTGGGCGGTAAATTGGTTGTCCCCGAAGCGTTGATCAGACCTCCCAAGGCGTCGCCGAACGCTGCCAGCCGCTCTGCGGATCTGGTGGTGATCGAAGAGGGCGCCGACGGCGAACAGGCGCTGGGACCCGCCATGGATCTGGATCTCAGTGTTGAGCTCGGTGACAACGTGCGTGTCGATGCCTTTGGCTTTACCGGCCTGCTCAGGGGCGCCCTGCGGGTGCAACAGCAGGGGCAGGGAGTGCCTCGTGGTACGGGAAGGCTGGGTGTCCAGAGCGGTGAATACACGCTGTATGGCCAGCAGCTGACCATCACCCGGGGTGATGTGCTGTTCACAGGCGGGCCGGTGACCAATCCGGGGCTGGATCTGCGAGTCGACCGTGAGGTTGAGGATGTCACCGTGGGCGCGGTGGTCTCAGGCACTCTGCGCACGCCGGATCTGGCGCTGACCTCCAGCCCATCGATGCCGGATAACCATATTCTCTCCTACCTCGTGCTGGGCCGGGCTCCAGGGTCTGCATCCTCGGGTGAGCAGCAGATGCTGATGCGCATGGCGCTGGCGCTGGCTGGTGGGCAGAAGGTCGCCGGCCGCATTCAGGAAACCTTCCATGTGGACGAGGTAGGGATCGGCTCTGGTGATTCGGGAGAGGATACCTCTTTCTATATCGGCAAGTACCTGACGCCGGACCTCTATATCAAGTACGGCGTCGGTCTGGGCGATACGGTGAACACCTTCCTGGTGCGCTATCGACTGGCGACCCGCTGGTTGCTTGAGTCGACGACCAGCTCTGAGGCCAGCGGCGGCGATCTGATCTACAGCTTTGAGCGTTGACCGCCGTCCGCCTCAGGGTATGAGCGGCTTGGGAAACTAGGTGGAAAGCGCCGCCGTCAGTAAATACGGCCGGGGCGTCCTTTTACCTCGGCCGTGCCATCCACTGTCATCTCCGTGGCATCGGCACGCATGCGGCGGCGGTTCAGCTCATCGCTGCTGCCTGCCATCAGTGCGGTTTCTTCGGTCAGGCCGCTATTGATATAGGTACGGGTGCCCCGCCGGGTTTGTGTCTGGCTAAGATTATCCAAGGCACTGGCCGACGGGGAATGCGCGTATTCGGAAGAGGGGGTCAGGCTGACGCCAATGAAAAGAATCAGCGCGCTGGCCAGGGCGATACCTTCAACAGCGTGCCAGTGTCCACGAAACGTCATAGTGTTCATAGCTGCTCTCCAATCGCTTACTGAGTGTCCTTAAAGGCTAGAAGGCGACTGTAAAGGCGCTATCCCCCGTATGGGGGACTCACCACTAAGTTTTTGAATCTTTTAACTAATCCCCTGTATCACTCAGTAAGCCAGGCCGCCGTCCAGGGCGACACGGGTGGCTTCAACCCGGGATTTTACATTCAGCTTTTTGTAGATCGCTTTGACGTGGTCGTTGGCGGTATAGATTGATATCTCAAGCTCTCGGGCGATCTGTTTACGCGATGCGCCGCGAGCAATGAGTTTGAGCACCTCTCTCTCCCGCGCCGTTAAAAGTTCGCTAAGTTGATTGTCCGGGCGTGGTGCTTCACTGAAGTGAGCGATGATGCGGGTAGCCATAGCCGGCGACAGCGGCGGCTGTCCTGATAGCATCCCTTTAAGGTGTTCAGCCAGCATTGCTGGAGGCTCCGACTTGAGGAGGTAGCCGCAGGCGCCGCTGCGCAGCGAGGAGAACAGGCTGTCATCGTCATCCGACACGGTCGCCACTACACAGTGGGTATCCGGTTGATCCCTGCCGATGCGTTCAAGCACTTCGATACCGGATCCATCGGGCAGGTTCAGATCAAGGACCGCAAGGTCGAATGGGTATCGGTCCAGCAGGGCGTTGGCGCCTTTGATGCTGGTAGCCAGTTGAATCTCCAGCGGGCCGAAAGCGAGCTTGATCGCGGTTTCCATCAGGATGGACCACTCCACGTAGTCCTCAAGTAGCAGTGCGCGTTTCATCTTGGGATTCCAGATCGAAAGGGTTGGAGGGCTGAGCTGGCGCGGGGGCTGGTGTGAAACTGAGCGTGAAGCAACTACCCCTGCCGGGCTCCGAGCGGACGCTGATTTCAGCACCGGCGCCATTGAGCAACTTCTTTGCGCTGAACAAACCTATGCCATAGCCGCTGGTGCCGGGTGACGAATGCAAACGCTGGTGATTGTCGAACAAGCGCTCGCAAGCCTCCTGTTCAATACCGATTCCCTGATCCTCCACTTCGATCCAGTGTCTGCCGTTTTCGGCATAGGAACGAATGCTGATTTGGGGCGCCTCGCCGGAGGGTGTGTACTTGATGGCGTTGCTGATCAGATTGACCAGTACCTGGTGCAGGGCGAATTCATTGAAGTGGAGTTGTTTTACCTGGCAGTCGGTTGATAGCTTCGCCTGGCTCTGTTCGATCAGTGGTGTCAGATGGATTCGGACGTTGTAGAGCACCTCCTCGAGATCCACCGGTTCCAGGGTTTCCAGCTCATGGGAGGCACGGGAAAAATTCAGCAGCTCGCGGATTATTTTCATTGCGTCGTCAGAAGAGCGGCGAATTCTCTCCACATATTCGCGATGGTTATTCTGGGCATCGGGATCCTCCTGCAGCATGGCGGCGTAGGAGCTGATCACCGTAAGCGGGTTGCGCAGATCATGGGCGACCAGCTGATCATAGGTACGCAGGCTTTCGTTGGCTGTTTCCAGTTGGGAGTTGCTGGCCTTGAGCTTCTCCTCCTTGAGGCGCACGGTATTGAGCACATGGTTATAGGCCATGCCGACAATGCCCAGTTCGGTAAATTGATCAGTAGGCGCCGGGCGATGGAGGTTGCCGGTGTCGGATTGGTACTGCATAAAAGCGATCAGTTCATAAAGCTCAGACGAGGCGCGGTGTTCGCTGATATTGAGACCGACGCTTTCATCCTGGGGCGAGACGCGAAACGGATAGTAGACGTTGATCGCCCGAAATAGGACGTAGGCAGCGCCGAACGCCCAGACGCCGGTGACTAGAATGCCAATGACCTGCGCGCCTATCTGTTCCAGTCGACTCAGCTCGGAACCGATGGTTCCCAGATCGCAGAAGATCCCGGCGGCCAGGGTGCCCCAGATGCCGGCACCAAGGTGGACGGGTACCGCGCCAACGGCATCGTCCAGTCGGTATCTGAGCAGCAGCTTTGAGGTGAACAGCACGCTGATCGCTGAGCCGGCACCGATTAGCACGGCGGCGGGTGAGGTAACACAGTCGGCCGAGGCGGTAATGCCTACCAGACCGCCCAGCGCGCCGTTGAACAGGTCCTCCGGGGCGGGAGACTGGCCTGCCCGATGTATCAGAATCAGCGTAAATACCAGCGAGGCGGAGCCGGCGATCAGGGTGTTGCTGAGGATAATGCCAATATCGGAACTGAAGTTGTAAGCGCTGCCGCCGTTGAAGCCCATCCAGCCGAACCAGAGAATCAAGACGCCCAGGGCGGAGAGCGTCAGATTGCTGCCCTGAATCGTATGTGCCTTGCCTTCAGAGTCAAAGCGCCCGAGTCTTGGGCCGATGATGATAACCAGGGCCAGAGCGACCCAGCCCCCCGTTGAGTGGACTACGGTGGATCCTGCGAAATCATAGAACCCGAGGGCAAGAAGCAGGCCTTCGCCATTGTGAATCAGGCTGCCGCCCCAGCTTAAATTGACCGCTACCGGGTAGATCAGGCCGGCTATCAGGGCTACCAGTATCGGGTACATGATAAAACGCAGCCGTTCTGCCACCGCACCGGAAACGATGGTACAGCAGGTGCTGCAGAACACCGCCTGAAACACAAAAAAGGCGTTCAGCGTGTTTTCGGAAGAATGAAAAAGATAGAAGTTTCCGTCCCCCAGCGGGTTGCTGAACGGAACCCCGAAGGCGATGGAAAAGCCGATCAGCCAGAACAGAAAGATCGACGTAGCATTATCGCAGATGTTTTTCAGCGCTACATTGATATTGTTTTTCGATCGGGTCATGCCCGACTCTAGGCATAAGAAACCGGCCTGCATAATCCAGACGAGGCAGGCACACAGCAGAACCCAGAACACATCGATATCGTTGAGAGTCATTTCCCTGTCCGTAAGGCGTCGCCCGTTGTTCGGGCGCTGGAGGTGAACAGAAGTTTAGACTTTGGAAGGTTTAAAGCCGCATGAAGTCTGCGTATTTATATTGATGTGGCCGCCGAACAGGTGAATTTGATTCATTCAGGGCTGGATAACAGGCGGAGTCATAACAAGGTGGGAGGGGAAACCTGGGAGGGAAAGAAAAGGGCCAGCGGTTTTAACCACTGGCCCCTGTTCAGGCGTGAATACCTGTGATCATTGCATGCTTCTTAGCTTTTACTTGGGCAGCTCAGCGTCGATGCCCTGGATGTACCAGTTCATCTTCTCGAGTTCTTCCCAGCTCAGCACTTCACCTTCAGGCACCATCACTTCGCCAGCCTGGTTAACCACCGGACCTGCAAACGGATGGATGCTGCCGTCCTGGATACCAGCTACCAGACGCTCGGCCTCGGCTTTTACATCGGCAGGGATGGAGTCAGCGAAGCTCGGGATCACGATAGCGCCTTCGTGCATGCCTTCAACCATGGCGTGGCTTTCCCAGGTGCCGTCCATCACTTTCTGGGTCTGGGCGATGTAGTGCGGGCCCCACTCGTCGACCACAGACAGCAGGTGTGCGTTCGGGCCAAAGCTGGACATATCGGAGGCCTGGCCGACTGCGTATTTGCCGCGACGCTCTGCGGCCTGCATCGCTGCCGGGCTGTCGGTGTGCTGCAGGATAACGTCAACGCCCTGGTCCATCATGGCGTTGGCAGCGTCAGCTTCCTTGCCTGGATCGAACCAGCTGTTGACCCAGATGATCTTTAGTTCGGCATCCGGATTGTATTTGTTCAGTGCCATCTGCACGGAGTTGATATCGCGGATAACCTCGGGAATCGGGAAGGAGGCGATATAACCGATCTTGTTGGACTCGGTCATCTGGGAAGCAACGTAGCCCGCCACATAGCGACCTTCGTAGGTCTTGGAGATGTAAGTACCCAGGTTGTCGGCCATCTTGTAGCCAGTGGCGTGCTCGAACTTCACGTCCGGGTAACGCTTGGCGACCTTGACGGTGGCGTTCATGAAACCGAAAGAGGTGGTGAAGATCAGTTTGTGACCGCTCTGCGCCAGGTTACGGATGACACGCTCGGCATCGGCACCCTCAGGCACGTTTTCAACGTAGGTGGTTTCCACCTTGTCACCAAAGTGCTCTTCCAGAGCGATACGACCCTGATCATGCTGGTAGGTCCAGCCGTGGTCGCCGACTGGGCCAACATAGACAAAGCCGACCTTCAGCGGGTCGTCTGCTGCTATCGCCTGGCCGGACATCAGGGCCGTGCTCAGACCGATACCGGCCGCGACGCCGGTGAGCAGCTTATTAAATTGACGACGTTTCATGCAGTGTTCTCCTTGTGTAGTGCCGAGCACCAGGAAAAGGTGCGATCTTGTAAGTTGCGATCTTGTAAGTTTCTATGTCTCAGTTTTTCTATCTTTTCGATTATGCAAAAAACTGACCACTTGTTCAGGTTTGATCGGTGGCCGTGATTACAAGCCTTGCCGCCCAATCCCAAGGCGCTTTTCGCACTCTCCGGGCTCACTGGTGAGCCCGGTGCCCTGTTTTGGACAGGGGCTCAATGAATACCTTAATTCTCCCGGTCTGCCAGTGGCGTGGCAAAGGTATACGCCATATCCCAGGGAAAGCGGATCCAGGTATCCTGGCTGACTTCGGTGATAAAGGTATCGACCAGTGGTTTACCCGCTGGCTTGGCGTACAGGGTGGCGAAGTGTGCCTTGGGTAGCATCTCGCGTACGTACTTGGCCGTTTTACCGGTATCCACCAGATCGTCGATCAGCAGCATGCCTTCACCATCACCCTCAACACCTTTCAGGACATTCAGTTCACCCTGCTGCGCCTGGGTACCGCTTTTATCACTTTTACCGTAGCTCACTACACAGAGCGTATCGATCAGCCGGATATCCATTTCACGCGCCAGGATGGCTGCTGGCACCAGGCCACCGCGAGTGATGGCGATGATCCCTTTCCACGGTCCCTTGTCGAGCAGTCGCAACGAGAGTGCACGGGCGTTGCGGTGCAGCTCGTCCCAGGAAACGGGGAAATCCATATGGTATGGATTGGACATCGTGTTGTTCTCCTCATCATGTAAGGCAGGGGCTGTACACAGCGCTAATAAATAAATAGCGACAAAGTTTAACCGCTTGGTCAGGTTTTTCCAGTATCTGGATCAACCGACTTTCGCAGCAAGACGCTGTGCCGCCGCCTGATGTTTTTCAATCAGTGCAGGAATATCGATATTCAGTGGCTGGCCATCCATCACTCGCCAGCGACCGCCGACCATCACGGCATCGGCCTGGTGTGCGCCGCATAGCAGCAACGCTGCCAGTGGATCGTGTGCACCGCTGAAGCGTAGCTCATCAAGCCCGAACAGGACGATGTCGGCCTGTTTGCCGACGGCGAGTTCACCCACATCATCACGGCCCAGTACCGCCGCGGAACCTCGGGTGCCCCAGCGCAGCGCATGCTGGTGGTGCACTTTGGAAGAGCCGTAACGCAGCCGCTGCAGGTACATCGCCTGGCGCACCTCCTGAATCATGTTGGAGCAGTCGTTGGAGGCGGAGCCATCCACGGCGATGCCGACAGGGCAGCCCGCGTCTTCCAACGCCTGCACCTGGCAGATACCGGAGGCGAGCATCATGTTGGAGCTGGGGCAATGGGCGATACCCACGCCAGCACTGCCCAGGCGTGCGATCTCTTCATCGTTGAAGTGGATGCCGTGGGCGAGCCAGCTGCGCTCATTCAGCCAACCGACGCTGTCCAGATAGTCCACGGTTCTCAGGCCAAACTGCTGTTCACAGAACGCTTCTTCATCCAGCGTCTCTGCGAGATGGGTGTGGGTGCGAACGTTGTATTGCTTGGCCAGAGTTGCCGTGTCGCGCATCAGTTCGGTGGTTACTGAAAACGGCGAGCAGGGCGCCAGAGCGATCTGCACCATGGAGCCTTCGCTGGCATCGTGATAACGCTGCACCAGGCGTTCGCTGTCGGCGAGAATCGCCGCTTCGGTCTGCACCACGCTCTGAGGTGGCAGGCCGCCCTGGTCTTCGCCAAGGCTCATGGAGCCGCGGGTCAGCGTGACGCGCATGCCAACCTTGGCAGCAGCCTCAACCTGAATATCCACCGCTTCTTCCAATGCGGCCGGGAACAGATAGTGGTGATCGGCAGCGGTGGTGCAGCCGGACATCAACAGTTCGGTCAAAGCGAGTTCGGTCGCAGCGCTGAGCATATCCGGCTCCAGGCCGGCCCAGACCGGGTAGAGCGTCTTCAGCCAGGGAAAAAGCTCCTTGTTCAGGGCCGCAGGCAGGGCGCGGGTCAGGGTCTGATAGAAGTGGTGATGGGTGTTGATCAGCCCCGGGATCAGCACCTGGCGCGATGCGTCGTAACGCTCATCCCAGCCACCGGCCGGTTCCTGGCCCTTGGCGACCAGCTCCAGAATTTTCGTACCCTGGATCACCAAGCCGCCAGCGGCGTCCTCAGCGTTACCGGTAAAAATAGCCAGTGGGTTGGCGATCCAGAGACGTGTGTTCTCAGCCATTAACTGTGGTCCTTAGCTGCTTGCGTGGAAGGGTTTGCCCAGCGACATGGGGGCCAGCAGGCGTGCGCGCACCTGGTTTCGCGACAACACTACCAGTACCAGAATAGTCGCCACGTAGGGCAGCGTTGCCAGCAGGTTGGAGGAAATCGAGAAGCCCAGACCCTGGAACACCAGGTGGAGAATACTGGCCAGACCAAACAGCCAGGCACCGAGCAGCACGCGCTCCACTTTCCAGCTGGCGAATACCACCAGAGCGAGCGCGATCCAGCCGCGGCCCGCGCTCATATTCTCGGCCCAGAGCGGGGTGTAGGCGATAGACAGGTAACCACCGGCCAGACCCGCCATGGCGCCGCCGAACATCACCGCCAGGTAGCGGGTGCGCATCACCGGCAGACCGATGGCGTTGGCCGCATGGGGGTTCTCGCCTACGGCTTTTACGATCAGCCCCGGGCGTGAAGAGCGGAAGAACCAGTAAACCGCGGCAAACAGGAAGAACGACAGGTAAACGATCATATCCTGGGAGAACAGCATTTTGCCGAGCAGCGGGATCTCGCTCAGCAGCGGTAGGGCAAAAGGCTCAAGTCCGGTGATCGGCTTGCCGACAAAGTCGGCACCGATAAATGCCGATAGCCCGGTACCGAAAATGGTGAGTGCGAGGCCGGTCGCCACCTGGTTGGCATTCAGCCCAAGCGCTATAAAACCGAACAGCAATGACATGGCGATACCCGCAGCGATCGCCAGCAGGAAACCGAGTATCAGGCTGCCGCTGAGCAGGGCGGCAACAAAGCCGGCCACAGCGCCCATCAGCACCATCCCTTCCTGTCCCAGGTTGAGCACGCCGCTCTTTTCACACACCAGCTCACCCAGCGCGATCAGCAGCAGCGGCGTGCCGGTGCGTACCATCGCGTAGAGAATGTTTGAGATCAGATCGATATCCATCAGTTTACAGCCTCTTCTTTGACGGCCAGCTTGTCGGCAGCGGATTTGGACAGGGCAGGAATACGGATGCGGAAGTTGATCAGCACATCACAGGCGAGCAGATAGAACAGCAGCATGCCCTGGAACAGGCCGGTCAGCGCCACCGGCAGCCCCAGCGTGATTTGAGCCATCTCACCGCCCATATAGATCAACGCCATCAGCAGAGTGGCTAGCAGGATCCCTACAGGATGCAGGCGACCGAGGAAAGCAACGATGATCGCCGCATAGCCGTATCCCGGCGAGATCGAAGGCACCAGCTGACCCAAGGGACCGGCGACTTCGCCGACACCGGCAAGGCCTGCCAGGGCGCCACTGATCAGCAGGGCGATCCAGACCAGGCGTTTCTCACGAAAGCCGGCCAGACGAGCGGCGCTGGAATCAAGTCCCAGCACCTTGATCTGAAAACCGAGGAAGGAGCGGCTCAGCAGAACCCAGATAATCACCACGGCCAGCAGCGCGAACAGCATGCCGAAGTGGATACGGGTACCGTCAATCAGAGTCGGAATCAGCGCTGAATCGGAGAACATGGCGGATTCCGGGAAGTTGTAGCCATCAGGGTCTTTCAAAGGGCCATGGACCGCCCAGATCAGCAGGTTCAGGGCGATATAGTTGAGCATGATGGTGGTGAGAATCTCGTTGGCGTTGAACGAGGTTTTTAACCAGGCCGCCAGTCCTGCCCAGAGTGCGCCGCCGACCATGCCGGCGAGCAGGACCAGGGGGAGCACCCAGAATCCTTCGGCGTCGATCAGTGCCAGTGCGCAGGCGCTGCCGATCAGGCCGCCCATCAGCAGCTGACCTTCGGCGCCGATGTTCCAGACTTTGGCCTTGAACACGACTGACAGTCCGATGGCGCAGAGCAGAATCGGCGCCGCTTTGACGCAGAGTTCAGCCAGGCCGTAAATGTCTGAGACCGGCATAATAAGCAGGGTGTGAAGTGCTTCCAGCGGGTCCTGACCAAGCAGTGCGAACAGGATGGCGCCACTGATCAGCGTTAAAATGCCGGCAAACACCGGTGACAGCCAGGCCATAAGCTTGGAGTGTTGGCCACGGGGTTCCAGTTTAATCATCGTTAATCCTCGGGCTTAATCAGGCTTTGATTTCGACTTCGTCGAAATCACCGGCCATCCAGCGGCCTACTTCGTTGATCGTCGTATCAGGTGTGGGTTTGATCGGCGAAATACGACCGTGGCAAATGGCGCCGATGCGGTCGGATATCTGGAACAGCTCGTCGATATCCTCGGACACCACCAGGATCGCGGCGCCCTTGTCGCGCAGCTCGATGAGTGCTTTGTGAATTGCCGTCGCTGCGCCGATATCGACGCCCCAGGTCGGGTGTGCAGCGATCAGCAGTTTCGGGTTCTGCATGATCTCGCGGCCGATAATGAATTTCTGCAGGTTGCCGCCGGAGAGGCTTTCGGCGTGGGCTTCGGTACCGGGCGTTTTGACCTTGTAGCGATCGATGATCTTTTCTGCGAATTCGCGGGTTTTTCCGTGTGCGATCATGCCACGATTCACAAGGCCGGTAAGAAAGCCGGTCAGCAGTGCGTTGTCTTTCAGACTCATATCCGGCACCGCGCCGCGACCAAGGCGCTCCTCTGGAACAAACGCCATGCCGGCAGCGCGGCGCTCCCGTGGCGAAAGGTGACCCACCGCGCCATGGGGGAAGTGGATCGCATCGTGGTTTTCCACCTGGTCTTCGCCACTCAGGGCGCCAAGCAGCTCCTCCTGGCCGTTGCCGGCCACCCCGGCAATGCCGAGAATCTCACCGGCGTTTACCGAGAAACTGATGTTGTGCAGGTCTGTGCCGAAGGGGTCGTCACTGACTCGGTTCAATCCGCTGACCTGAAGGAAAGGCTCTTCCCGCAGCACCTTTGGATAGTCGGTGCTGATAGGCGTATCGTCGCCCACCATCATGCGAGCGATGCTCTGTGAGCTCTCGTCCGCTGGCTTACACTCGCCCGATACCTTGCCGGCACGAAGAATGGTGGCGTTGTGGCAGAGTGCGCGGACTTCATCGAGTTTGTGACTGATAAAGAGGATGGCGCAGCCTTCTTTTGCCAGCTGTCGCAGCGTGACGAACAGGGTTTCCACCTCCTGGGGTGTGAGCACCGAGGTGGGTTCGTCGAGAATCAGTAGCTTGATCGGCTGTACCAGACAGCGGACGATCTCAACGCGCTGACGCTCGCCCACGGAGAGGGTATGAATCTCGCGGTCCGGGTTCAGCGCCATGCCGTATTTCTCGGAGACTTCGCGGATTCGCTTGGCGAGAGAAGGTAGATCACCGGCATCGTCGCCCAGAGCAAGAGCGATATTCTCGGTGACGGTCAGCGTCTCGAACAGGGAAAAGTGCTGGAACACCATACCGATCCCCAGCTTGCGCGCCTGTGCCGGGTCTTTGATCTCCACCGGCATCCCGTCCCAGAGCACTTCACCCTGGTCCGGTTTAACCAGACCGTAGATCACCTTCATCAAAGTACTTTTACCGGCGCCGTTCTCGCCGAGCAGGGCGTGAATCTCTGCAGGTTCTATATTGAGATCAATAGAATCGTTGGCGACGCAGCCGGGGTAGATCTTGGTGATTCTCCGCAACGTCAGGCGCGGGGGCGTGATATGTGCTTCGGCCATGGGTCTGCTCTGTGTTGTTGAACGTCATGCCGCTTTTGGCGGCTACGAATAAAACTGCCGGAAAAAGAATGCAAAAACCTGACCACTTGGTTAGTTTTGATTTGAAGTTGACTAATCGGTCAGTTTTGGCAGGATTCATGCAGCCTGTAACTGATAACTGACTGAACGGCCAGATTCGAGGGGCGGCATTATAACTGCCCTGCAAAAGTTTTCCCTCCATAAATTGGGGGCGCCGTACACAGGAAGAACGCCCTAAAATAACGTATAAACAGTAGATTAGAGCGAATTCTCGGTTTTGAAAGTCGATTTCTTATAACAGTGGGGCCGTGGTGGGATGATCCGTTTTCTTCTGAATGATGAGTTAGTCAGTCTCGAAGACTGCTCCCCGGAGTTGACCGTTTTGGAGTTTTTGCGCACCAATAAGGGGCGCACAGGCACCAAAGAGGGATGCGCGTCAGGGGATTGCGGCGCATGCACCGTGGTGGTTGCCGAGCCCTCTGGCGGTCAGCTGCGCTATACCAGCCTGAACAGCTGCATCACTTTTGTGGGTACGCTGCACGGCAAGCAACTCCTTACCGTTGAACATCTTGAACAGAGTGGCGCTTTGCATCCGGTGCAGCAGGCGATGGTGGATCTGCATGGTTCCCAGTGCGGTTACTGCACGCCCGGCTTTATCATGTCAATGTTCGCACTCTATAAAAGCTGCGATACGCCTTCACGTTCCGATGTGGAACGAGCCCTGGCTGGAAACCTCTGCCGTTGTACCGGCTATCGGCCCATTATCGATTCTGCATTGAGCCTGGCGGGCAAGGGGGCAAAGGATCAGTTCTCCGATACGGAAGTTCGGGTGCGTGAGCAGTTAACCCAGATCGTTAAAGACGCGCCCAGCGCATCGCTTACCCAGGGCGATCATCGCTTCTATATTCCCTCGACCAGCGACGAGCTGGCATCCCTGTTACAGGCCTACCCGCGGGCGAAGCTTGTTGCCGGTGGCACCGATCTGGCGTTGAGTGTGACCCAGCAGCTGCAGCAGCCTGAGGTGCTGATCAATACCGGTCGCGTCGCCGAGATGGCTGAGATCAGGGAAGCAGACGATGTCCTGCTGATCGGTGGCGGTGTCAGCTACAGCAACGCCGAGCCGTTGCTGCACAAGCACTTTCCAGCCTTTGCCGATCTGCTGGAGCGCCTGGGTTCTCTGCAAATCCGCAACCAGGGCACGATCGGTGGCAACATCGCCAACGCATCGCCAATCGGTGATACACCGCCGGTGCTGCTGGCGCTGAACGCAAAAATTCATGCCCGCAGCGGTAACCACTGTGAAGCGATTCCGGTGGACCGGTTCTTTACCGGCTATCGCGAGACCGCGTTACCGGAGCAGGGCTTTATCGAACAGATTGAGATTCCCCTGCAGCCGGAACGTGAGCTTTACGTCTTCAAAATTTCGAAACGTCTGGATGATGATATTTCCGCCGTCTGTGCCGCTTTTTCCCTCAGTATCGATGGTAGCGGTGTTGTGACCGATGCGCGCCTCGGCTTTGGCGGCATGGCGGCAACTCCGGCGCGGGCGATCAAGGCCGAGCAGGCACTGATCGGCAAGCCTTTTACCGAAGAGGGTGTTGAGGCGGCTCAAACTGCACTGGCCAGTGATTTCAGCCCCATCGATGATGTTCGCGCCAGTGGCGAGTACCGGCTGATGGTGGCGCAGAACCTGTTGCTGCGCGCCGTGCTGGAGCAGAATAACCCGACCCAAGAGCCGCTGGAGGTGGTGCAGTATGCGTAATATGAATCCAGTGGCTGATAAGGCCAAACCCGCTGGCGCCACCGGTGTTGCCCGCGCCCATGAAAGTGCGAGCAAGCATGTTTCCGGCGCGGCTACCTATGTCGACGATATCGTGACGCCGCACGGAACGTTGCACGCGGCTGTGGGTTACAGCCGAATAGCACGTGGCCATATCCGCAGTTTGGATCTTAGCGGTGTGCGAGGCAGTGAGGGAGTGATCGCTGTGTTGGAAGTTGCCGATATCCCCGGACACACCGATATCGGTCCGGTATTCCCCGGTGATCCGCTACTCACTTCGGACGAGATCAAATACGCCGGCCAGCCGATCTTTGTCGTGGCTGCCGAAACTGAGCTGCAGGCGCGTCGTGCGGTGACAAAAGCCAAAATCGATTACGAATCCCGCGAACCACTGCTGGATGTCACCAGGGCTCTGAAGGAGCAGTCCTTTGTGCGTCCATCGCACCATCTGCAGCGTGGCGATGAGAAAACCGCCATTGAAGATGCGCCGCTCAAACTCAGTGCAGAGCAGCATGTCGGCGGCCAGGAGCACTTCTATCTCGAGGGGCAGGCGGCACTGGCGGTGCCGGGCGAAGATGGCGGCATGCTGGTGTACAGCTCTACCCAGCACCCCAGCGAAGTACAGAAACTGGTGGCCGAAGTACTGGACGTGCCGGCTAACCGAATCACCGTGGATATGCGTCGCATGGGCGGCGGTTTCGGTGGCAAGGAAACCCAGGGCGCGCCCTGGGCCTGCATGGCGGCGTTGCTGGCGCGCAAAACCGGCAAGGCGGTGAAGCTGCGCCTGCCGCGTTGTGACGATATGCCGATGACCGGCAAGCGCCATCCGTTCTATAACAGCTATGAGATCGGCTTCGATCTGCAGGGCCGTCTCCAGGGCGCGAAGATTGTTGTCACCGGTAACTGCGGTCATTCCCCGGATCTCTCTGACGCCATCGTTGATCGCGCCATGTTCCATGCTGATAACGCCTATTTCATTCCCCATGTCAGTGTCGATGGCCACCGCTGCATGACCAATACCGTCTCCCATACCGCGTTTCGTGGCTTTGGCGGCCCCCAGGGGATGATGATTATCGAGCGCGCCATGGACGATATCGCCCGCGCCGTGGGTCGTGATCCGCTTGATGTGCGCAAGCTGAATCTCTACGGCGGGGAGGGGCGCAATCTCACTCCCTATCATCAGACCGTTGAGCATAACGCACTCCCGGAATTGATCGACGAGCTCGAAGAGAGCAGCGACTACCGTAAGCGTCGCGCCGAGATCACTGAATGGAACAAAACCAGCCGGGTGCTCAAGCGCGGCCTGGCGCTGACGCCGGTTAAGTTTGGTATCTCCTTCACCATGCCACACCTGAACCAGGCCGGTGCGCTGGTGCATATCTACACCGACGGCAGCATCCAGGTGAACCACGGCGGTACAGAGATGGGCCAGGGGCTTCATACCAAGGTGGTGCAGATCGTTGCCGAGGCGCTGTCGGTCAGTATCGATGAGATTCAGATCACCGCCACCCGCACCGACAAGGTGCCGAATACGTCTCCGACCGCCGCATCCAGCGGTACCGATCTGAACGGTCAGGCCGCGCGCAATGCGGCGCTGGAGCTGAAGAAACGGATCAGTGAATGTATCGCTGAGCAGAAAGGCTGTGCGCTGGAGAGCGTACGCTTTGAATCCGGGCGTATTTACTGGGGTGAAAGCGCTTCTGAAGAGGAGAGCATGAGTTTCCCGGAAGCGGCACAGTTTGCCTATTTTCACCGTATTTCCCTGTCAGCCACCGGTTACTACCGCACGCCGAAGATCTGGTATGACCGCGAGCAGGCAAAGGGGCGGCCGTTCTTCTACTTTGCCAATGGCGCTGCCGTATCCGAGGTGGTGATCGACACGCTGACCGGGGAATACCGCGTGCTTGGCGTGGATATCCTCCACGATGTGGGTCGCAGCCTGAACCCGGCGGTGGATCTGGGGCAGATCGAAGGCGGCTTTATCCAGGGTATGGGCTGGCTGACTACCGAAGAGCTGCAGTGGAACGCTGAGGGCTTGCTGACCAGTAACAGCCCGGCCAATTACAAGATCCCGGCGATCAGCGATACGCCGCCACGCTTCAACGTGGCGCTGTTTGAGCGCGATAACGAAGAGGAGACCGTCTATCACTCCAAGGCGGTAGGCGAACCCCCGTTTATGCTGGCGATCTCGGTCTGGTCCGCTCTGCGTGACGCCATCGCCAGTCTGGCCGATTACCATGTCAGTCCCGCACTGGATACGCCGGCCACGCCGGAGCGGGTGCTGAAAGCGGTGATGGAAACACGGAAGTCTGCGCAGGCGGGAGGTCAGGCATGAACGTCTGGGGTGAGGCACTGGCTGAGCTTCAACGCAGCGGCGACGCCCACGTTATTGTCACGCTGATCGGCACCCGTGGCTCCACGCCGCGGGAATCCGGTAGCAAAATGCTGGTTACTGCGGAGCAAAGCTACGACACCATCGGTGGCGGCCATCTGGAGTTCAAGGCGATTCAGCGCGCCCGGGAACTGCTGCTTGGTCAGCAGGATGCCCAGATTCTGGAGCAATACCCGCTGGGTGCAACCCTGGGCCAGTGCTGTGGCGGACAGGTCTCGGTACTGTTTGAGTTTTTCGCACCCAGGGGCAAAGAGATGCTGGTGTTCGGCGCCGGCCATGTGGCCAAGGCGCTGATCCCGGTGCTGGCTGGTTTGCCGCTGCGGGTTCGCTGGATCGATAACCGCGACGACATGCTGCCGCAACAGGTTCCCGCCAATATCTCTACCTGCATGACTGATGATCCGGTGGCAGAGGTCGAAACCGCAGCCCCCGGCGCGTATATGCTGGTTCTGACCCACAACCATCAGCTTGATTTTGAGCTGGCCGAAGCTGCCCTGAAGCGCGGCGACAGCGGATTTCTCGGTGTCATCGGCTCCGCTACCAAGGCGCGACGTTTCCGTCAGCGGCTTGAGCATCGTGGTTTTGACCAGGGGCAGATCGAGAGGATGGTATGTCCAGTGGGACTGGCCGAAGTGGGCGGCAAACGGCCCATGGAGGTGGCCGTTTCCATTGCAGCGCAGATTATCGGTCTGTATCAGAATGAACTGCCTGAAAAGACGGTCTCCACCGGCATCGACTGGCGCACCCTGAAACAGGCGTTCAGCGTCGAAGAGAGCAACGAGCGCAATACCGACGACCAGGATAGAGATGTAAAACATGAAGCTTGAAACCTTCAACCAGCTACCGGCAGCCGAGTGTGAAAACGCACTGGGCCAGTGCTGTGTTGCAACCCGCTGGATCGAACAGATGCTTGAGGCGCGCCCCTTTGCGGATGCTGAGGCGCTGTTTGAAACGGCAGAGCGAGTTTGGGCCGGACTGTCCATGCCCGATTACCTGGAAGCCTTTGAGGGTCACCCGAAGATCGGCGATGTCAGTTCGCTGAAGAAAAAATATGCCAGCACCAAGCAGCTGGCAGCGGGGGAGCAGTCCGGCGCCTCGATGGCCGGCGATGAGGTGCTGCAGGCGCTGGCGAATGGCAATACGGAGTATGAGCAGCGCTTTGGCTTTATCTTTATCGTTTGCGCCACCGGTAAAAGCGCCGAGGAGATGCTGGCGCTGCTACAGGCCCGTCTTGGCAACGACCTGATGACCGAACTGAATATCGCCGCCGGGGAGCAGGCCAAGATTACTCGCCTGCGTCTGGAAAAAATGTTAGCGGAGCAGGAGTGAGCATGAGCCAGATCACCACCCATATTCTCGATACCGCCAGAGGCTGCCCCGCTGAAGGCGTAGCCCTGGCCCTGGCCGTAATGAAGGGCGACAGCTGGGAAACACTGGCTGCAGGTGAGACCGACCATGATGGTCGCGTGGCGGATCTGTTGCCCGAGGGTGAAGACCTTCCAGCGGGTCGTTACCGCATGCGCTTTGAGCTGGAACCCTATTTCGTCGCCCAGGGCGGCGCGATGTTCTATCCCCGTGCGGATATCGAATTTATGATTGCCGCCGGCGGCGAGCATTACCACATACCTTTGCTGCTAAGCCCCTTCGGGTATTCCACCTATCGTGGCAGCTGATAAAAACCAACATTAGATTCAACGAGATACCGATGATACTTAAACCCATGCCGCTGACGGCGGAAGCGTTCGCACCCTATGGTGATCTGATTGAAACGGGCGCTGATCCGATGATCATCAACTACGGCAATACCGAACGTCATCACGATCTGGCCGACCTCGACCTGAGCGAGAAAGAGGGCAAGGCGATCGTGAGCATCTTCCGCTCCAAGCCTCTGCCGCTGCCGTTGAGCCTCAAGATAATGGAGCGTCATCCGCTGTCGTCCCAGGCGTTTATCCCAATGGGCACTGAGCCTTATCTCGTAGTTGTGGCGCCCGCCGGTGAGTTTGATGCCAGCAAGCTGCAGGCCTTCATTGCCCGCCCAGACCAGGGCGTGAACTATGCGCGCGGCACCTGGCATCACTTCTGCCTGGCGCTGAACGACGTCAGCGACTTTGTAGTGATCGATCGCGGTGGCGAAGGCCCCAACTGCGACGAAGCGGAACTGCCAGAACAGGTGGACGTTGATCTCTCCGGCATAGCGGAGATTCTTGCCGGATGAGTCCGCAACAGAAAGTGATCCGGGGCGCGATCCTCGATTTTATCGATGATCCCGCGCTGAGCGGCGATGAAGCCTGGCGTTATATCGAGGACGGCATTCTCTGGATCGAGGACGGCCGGGTTAAGAAAACCGGTAGTTACGAAGAGCTGTCAGCCGAGCTGCCCGAGTCGATTGAGCTGCATGAGTACAGCCATCACCTGATTCTGCCCGGATTTATCGATACCCATATCCATTACCCGCAGACCGAGATGATCGCCGCCTACGGCGAGCGTCTGCTGGAGTGGCTCGAAACCTACACCTTCCCGGTGGAGAGCAAGTTTGGTGACGAGGCCTACGGTCGCGAGATCGCTTCGGTGTTCCTCGAGGAGCTGCTGAAAAACGGTACCACCACGGCGCTGGTGTTTGGCACCGTGCATCCCGAGTCGGTGGACGCCTTCTTCACCGAAGCGCAGAAGCGCCGCCTGCGGATGATTGCTGGCAAGGTGATGATGGACCGCAACGCGCCCGATTTTATCTGTGATGAAGCGGAGCAGAGCTATACCGACTCCAAGGCACTGATCGAACGCTGGCACGGCGTGGATCGTCTGCAGTACGCGGTAACGCCGCGGTTTGCGCCCACCAGCACGGACAGGCAGCTGGAGCTGGCCGGCAAGTTGCTGAAGGAGTATCCCGGCGTCTACATGCACACGCATCTGGCGGAAAACGTGGAGGAGTGTGCCTGGGTGGCGGAGCTGTTCCCGCAGTCGAAGCACTACCTGGATGTTTACGACCAGGCGGGCCTGCTGTCGGAGCGTAGCGTTTTCGCCCACGGTATCCATCTCTGTGATGACGCCTGTGAACGTTTGAGCGAGACCGGCTCCGCCATCGCTCACTGCCCCACGTCGAACCTGTTCCTGGGTTCCGGCCTGATCGAGCTGGAGCGCCTGGCGGAAAAGGGCGTTCAGGTGGGTGTGGGCACCGATGTGGGCGGTGGTACCAGTTTCTCCATGTTCCAGACCCTGGCCGACGCCTACAAGGTGCAGGCGATGCGAAACCGGAAGCTGGATCCATTTCGTGCGCTCTATCTGGCGACGTTGGGCGGCGCCCGCGCGCTGGATCTGGAAGGTTGCATCGGCAACTTCGAACCGGGCTGCGAGGCGGATTTCATCTGCATCGATCTTCATGCCACGCCGTTCCTTAAATTCCGCACCGAACGCTGCCGTTCGCTGTTTGAAACACTGTTTGTACTCAACACCCTGGGCGACGATCGGCTGATCGATACCACCTGGGTCATGGGAGAGATCGCCCACAGGAGGGATTCATAAGTGATTGACGCTCAACTCACCGCCTATCTGTATGACTGGCTGCACCTGCTGCTAAGGTTTCTGCACGTGGTCACGGCCATCGCCTGGATCGGTGCGTCCTTCTACTTCGTCTGGCTGGATAACTCACTGGAAGAGCCGCCGAAGTGGAAAAAGGACAAGGGGATCAAGGGCGACCTCTGGTCGATCCACGGTGGCGGTTTCTACGAGATCGCCAAGTATCAGCTGGCGCCGGAATCGATGCCCAAGCATCTGCACTGGTTCAAGTGGGAGGCGTACTCCACCTGGATCACCGGCGCGCTGCTGATGAGCCTGCTCTACTACGTGGGAGCCAGCAGCTACCTGATTGATCCCGGCAAGGTGGATCTGACCGAGTGGCAGGCGATCGGTATCAGCGTCGCGACGTTGCTGGGCGGTTTTATCATTTATGAGGCGGCCTGCCGTTCTCCGCTGGTGAATCACGGCCTGGTGTTTGGCTTGGTGATGCTGGTGATCATTACCGCCATCGCCTGGGGCCTGAGCCAGGTGTTCGGTGATCGCGCGGCCTACATCCATGTAGGGGCTCTGATCGGCACCTGCATGGCCGGAAACGTCTTCTTCGGCATCATGCCGGCCCAGCGTGGTCTGGTGGATGCGGTCAAACGTGGTGTGACGCCCGACCCCAAACCGGCGCTGATGGCTAAGCTGCGCTCTACGCACAACAACTACGCCACCTTGCCGGTGTTGTTCATTATGCTCAGCAACCATTACCCGATGACCTACGGGCATGATTATGGCTGGCTGATCCTGGGTGCGCTGGCGCTGATCGGTGCCTGGGCGCGTCACTTCTTCAACCTGCGTCATCAGGGTGTGTTCAAACCCTGGATTCTGATATCGGCGTTTCTGGCGTTTTGCATACTGATTTTGGTGGTGCGTCCGGCTCCGCGCGTAATGGCCGAGCATAGTGGTGCGGTGATGAGCGATGCCGAAGCGGTGGCGCTGGTGCAGACCCGCTGCAGCGCCTGCCACAGCGCCACACCGAGCGACGATGTGTTCACCGTGGCACCCTCAGGCGTGATGTTCGATACCGCCGACCAGGTGAGCCGCTGGATGGATCGTATCGAGGCGCGTTCGGTGCTGACCCACGATATGCCGTTCCTCAATAAAACCGGCATGACCGATGAGGAAAGAGCGCAGCTCGGCGCCTGGATCGCGGAGCAGCGCAAGGCTGAATAAGATCTTCAACGACTGAACGACCAACGCGGGGTAAGTGTTCTCAGCCCCGCGTTCTCCCGCACTATTTCCCCAGTTTTACCTTCCCCTGCGAAACCAGGCTAAAACGCCGGTTTCGTATTTTTTTGCCTGAATAGCGGAGTAGTATTCCCGGCCGGTTATTAAGCAATGGCCGATATGGCGTCGATAACTGTATCCTCTCCCTGGTGAGATCACTGGCCATAAATGGAGTGGCAGCAACCCCATGGAATGCCCTAACTGCGGATATGAGCGTCAACCACAAGACAGCCATGTGATGGAGGGTGTCTGTCCTAACTGCGGTATCGCCTATGTGAAGTGGAAGGCGCGTCAGGAAGAGCTAGGTACCGCTGAGAATCAGGCGACCTCGCTGGAGGAACCCGACAGCTTCATCATCGAGCCGGTCCTTCCGATCTGGAAACGGGTGCTGAGACGGTTGGCGGCAGAGCCGGAAAAGGTGGACTCGGTCAGTTTCGCCGGTCAGGCGCTGATCTACGTGGCCTTCTTTTTCTGGGGCTGGTCGTTCATTCTCGGTGGTATCGATTGGCAGGGCATCGGCGGCTCTTTTCTGCACAGCGTTAACCTGCCGTTTCATGAATTTGGCCATGTGCTGTTCAGCCCCTTTGGCCGTTTTATGATGTTTCTTGGTGGCAGCCTGTTCCAGGTGCTGATGCCGCTGGGATTGATGCTCGCGTTTATCCTGCAGCGTCGCGATAACTTCGCTGCGTCGATCATGCTCTGGTGGTCTGGGCAGAACTTTATCGATGTCTCTCCCTATATTGCCGATGCCAAGTATCGATCCCTGCCACTGATTATGGGCATGGGAGAAGAGTCCCACGACTGGGGTAACCTGCTGCGTATGAGCGGGACGCTGGACAAGGCGCAGAGCTACGCTCAGCAGTGGTTCGCCATTGGCGTGATCCTGATGCTGATCAGTTTCTGCTGGGGTGGCTGGCTGTTGTATCGCCAGTTTCAGCGGCTAAGAGAAGAGTAGGCTGATGAGTAAAAAGGGCCGGCGCTCAGAGAACGCCGGCCCTTTTTTATGCGTTTATCAGTGTCTATCAGTGCTGAAACGCGCTCAATAGTGGCGGAATACCCGGGAACATGCCGATACCGGCCATCACCGCGCAAAGGATACCGAAGGTCAGGCCCGGAATGATCCAGCGACCGGTATGACCCAGGGTTTTGCCACGCTCCTTGCAGCCGATCAGGCCCAGGTTGTCCAGCAACACTGTCAGCGACCAACCAAATACCGGATTTACCAGCGCGGAAGAGAAGATAACAATAGCCGCCGACTGGGTGGTTTTGCCTTCACGCGTCATCTGCATACCGGCTTCCAGCAGCGGCAGGAACACGCCAACCACCAGTGCCACGCTCAGCACTGGCTGCCAGATCGCCAGATCCATCGGGTAGCCCCAGATCGCTGCAACCACGCACAGGAGGCCGGTGAGCACCGCACCCGCGGCAATCGGACGGCGAGCGATCGCTGCCGGTACGATGTAGGTTCCCCAGGACGATGACAGGTTGCCACCGCCGAGCAGGCTGCCTACGGTCTGGCGTGCGGCGGTGGATACCATGGTGTCATCGATATTCATCAACACCCGTTCGGTCTTCGGCGGGTAGCTCAGCTCCTGAAACACGCGGTGTCCCAGGAAATCCGGTGACCACATCGCTACCGCCAGCACCGCGAACGGCGCCACCGCCACAAAGTGTTCAAAAGAGGGAAGGCCAAGCTGCCAACCGGTATCCTCGCCCCACCAGTAGGCGGGATTCATGTTCGGAATACCCGGTTCGGTGCTGAATTCGAACGGCGCGCCCAGCGCATAGGCGATCACGCCAGCCAGCACGGAACCCAGTGGAATCGCCAGCCAGCGCAGCTTCATGTGCTCCAGCCAGGCGTACATCAGGATGGTGCTGATAATGATCACGAAGGCGATATAGGCCATATCGAAGCTTTCCGCCCAGGCGAACAGCTTGCTGATCTGGCTGGTGATGCCGATAAAACCCAGATATAGCAGCAATCCGCCACAAACCCCGTTACTGGTCAGTTTCGCCAGCAGGCTGCCGCCCTTGGTGATACCGAGGATAAAGCCGAACACGCCGATCAAGATACCCAGCGCCATCGGGTGGCCACCGGAAGCAACGATCAGCGGAATCAGCGGGATCAGTGGGCCATGTGTACCCGCCAGGTTAGCGGTGGGGTTAAGGAATCCGGAGACCAGCACCACAAACAGCAGTGCGGCGATCAGCAGTTCGAAGCGGGAGTTCTCCACCACAAACTCTGGTGACAGACCCAGAGGGGCGGCAAAGGCACCGACCACGGCCGCGACCATCACGATCTTGCCGATCGTGGCGGCCATGGCCGGTACCCAGTCCTCAAATTCAAAGCGGTAGTCACGGAACGGAAGGTTAGGCCGCCAGCGCCTGGGCGCCATCACCTGCAGCTCATGCTCCAGGTATTCGGTACGGGTATTGAATGCGGAACGCGGCTTGTGCTGTTTTTTATATGTATCGGTACTGCTCATGTCGGCTCTGATCCTTTGGGTCGACCTATCGCGAACAAGCAAGTCTAGGTAGCGGGAACAGGTGCCACAATTGATCCTTAGGCTAAGACATCGTCTTTCGGCAACCGATATGGGAACGCGGGGCCGTGAATGATCGTCGTCACGCCCGAGTAGAAAAGCCGCTATTTACAGCCATCTAACTGGGATAAAACTCGGTTTTCATAAACGTAATGTGCCCATCCGTATAGATGGGCTAGGTTTAAATGACGACCAGGCTTAACGCTGGGCTGCCATGTTCAGAAGCTCCTCTGTGCTGATCACTTCGCCATAGGCAAAGGCCAATGCGGCCATAAAGGCGGCATGCACCTGTGCCGCGGGGACTTTGATACCGTTGAACTCCAGATCCAGGGTGGCGCAGGCATCGTGTACCAGGGTGTTCGCGTAGCCCAGGTCAGCGGCGGCTCGGGTGACGGCGTCGATACACATATGACTCATCGCACCGACGATCACCAGATTGGTAATACCTTCCCGCTGCAGCAATGTCTGGAGTTCAGTGTCCTTAAAGCTGTTCACGCCGTGCTTCAGAATCTGGAACTCTCCCTCAGCCGGCAGCAGGTTGTCGTGGATCTTTGCGCCCTCACTGCCGGGGGTGAAAAACGGAGCCTCGCTGGAGGTAAATTCATGGCGGACATGAATCACCGGTAACCCGCGCTCGCGGAAGTCGGCCAGAACCCGGGCGGCATTGGCGGCTGCCGACTCGATGCCTTCCAGCGGCCATTTACCCTTGGCAAAGTAGTCGTTCTGCATATCGATGATGATCAGGGCGGTTTTGCTCATAGTGCTCTCCTTATGGTGTTCTCCGGTTGAGTTATGTCGCTAATGCTATCCGTAGCTGTTAGCCTGCATCGATGGCAGAACTGACAATAAGAGTGCAAATACTGACATGAGCCAAAGTATCCAGGTTGCGGTGCTGATGATCCCCGGCACCGCTCAGTCGGCGGTGTATGGACTGATCGATCTTTTTCAGAGTGCTAACCGCATACTGGCGCAGATGCAGCAGGGTTCAGAGCTCAGCTTCGAGGTATCTCGCTGGCAGTTGGAGGAAGGGGAGCTCACGGCTCTGGATACTCATGCGGATTCCCCGTCGTTGGTGATAGTGCCGCCAATACTGGCGGGCCAGGCTTATCTTGAGCCGCATCCTGAGCTTTGTGCGCAGCTGACAGGCTGGCATCAGAGAGGAGCGGTTGTCAGTTCAGCCTGTGCCGGCTCATTTCTGTTGGCGCAGGCGGGGCTGCTCGAGGGGCGCACAGCAACCACCCATTGGCAGCTAGAAGGGGCTTTCCGTAAATACTATCCAGACGTAGAGCTGGATACCGATTCACTGTTGCTGGCAGATTCTGATCTGGTCACCGCGGGTGGTGTCATGGCCTGGATGGATCTGGGGCTGCATCTTATTGGGCGCTACGTCCCGCCGACGGTGGTGCAGGCGCTGGCACGTTTCCTTCTGGTCGATACCGGCACGCGACAGCAAAGCTATTATCGCGGCTTCATCCCTGTGCTCGATCACAGTGACAAGCCGATATTGATGGTTCAGCACCATATTCACCGGGAGTATGGGCAGCCGCTCAGTGTTGGGGAAATGGCTCAGGTCGCGAGCCTGAGCGAGCGTACCTTTATCCGCCGTTTTCAAAAGGCGACCGGTATGCGGCCTGCAGAATATCTGCAGCATCAGCGCGTACAAAAGGCCCGTGAAATGCTGGAAAACACCGCAACGACGGTAGAGCGCGTGGGCTGGCAGGTAGGGTATGAGGATGTCAGTGCGTTTCGGCGGATGTTTCAGAAACACACTGGGCTCACGCCTGGGCAGCATCGGGAACGTTTCTGCGGCCACTCACCTGAGAGCCCTAAATAGACTCTCTTTTCCCTGGCATCCCTCAGGCCGCTTTTCTGCTGAATAAACTCAGCTTTAACAGCCCTTTCTTGCCGTTACTGCAAGACCCCGGATTGTCAAAAGCCGGGTAGACCTATGAGGCTCTCGAACAGATTTATACGCCAGCTTTGGCGGTAGCAAGTTATCTCTTTATTAGCGAACAATAATAAATAAGAGAAAGCCTGACGCAGGGCACAGACCCTCCTCAGCACCGGCATTATCATCGATACCAGAGCAAAGGAACCCGCCTGTAGTGGAGGCGTTATGAAGAATGTTCAGCGTGTGTTTTGGCTGGTTTTACTGGGTCTCAGTGGCCTCTGGCTGTTGGCAGATACCCTGTTACCTGACCCTTTTACCTACTTCTCGTTCCGCACTGTGTTCGTTCAGTATACGGGCGTAGTTGGCATGGGCATGATGAGCCTGGCGATGATGCTGGCGCTAAGGCCCAAGTGGGTGGAGCCTCCACTTGATGGGTTGGACAAAATGTACCGGCTGCATAAGTGGCTGGGTATCGGTGGCCTGGTTTTCTCGACTGTGCATTGGTGGTGGGGAAAAGGAACCAAGTGGATGGTCGGCTGGGGTTGGCTAAGCCGTCCCGAGCATAACGCCGCTGGTGAGCCGTCCCTTTCGGCCTTTGAGCAGTGGCTGAACAGCCAGCGGGGCCTTGCCGAAACTATCGGTGAATGGGTGTTTTACGCGGCGGCGATTTTAATCATTCTGGCGTTGGTTAACTCCTTCCCTTACCACTGGTTCAGAAAAACTCACAAACTGCTGGCCCTGGCGTATCTGGCGTTGGTTTATCACAGCCTGGTGCTGCTCACCTTTGACTACTGGCTCCAGCCGGTGGGTGTGGTGATGGCACTCTTGATGCTGGGCGGCAGTATCGCGGCGGTTATCGTGCTCACTGGTCGAGTGGGCCATTCGCGCAAAGTCGCGGGTATTCTTGAGCACCTCGAATATTATCCCGCCCTTAAAATGAACGAGGGTTTCATCCGGCTCGAAAAGGGCTGGCCGGGTCATAAACCGGGGCAGTTTGCCTTTGTAACTTCCGAAAACAATGAAGGGGCTCACCCTTACACGATCGCTTCCGCCTGGAACCCGGAGGCGCCGGGTCTGCGGTTTATCGTCAAGGAACTGGGCGACTGGACAGGGCAGCTGAGAACCCGCTTGCAGGTGGGTCAGCCGGTCTCCGTAGAGGGGCCTTATGGTTGCTTTGATTTCAGTGATCGGCCTGAGCGCCAGATCTGGGTAGGCGCGGGAATCGGCATCACCCCGTTTATCGCCAAACTGGAACAGCTGGCGCAGTCAGGGGAGCGTCGCGAGGTGGATCTGTTTCATGTCAGTGCTGAATATGAGCAGGCGGCGTTCGACAAGCTGACTGCGGCTGCAGAGGCCGCGCAGGTTCGCTTACATATTCGGATGACTCCCAGCGAAGGGCGCCTGACACCGGAACAGATTCGGGCCGCGGTGCCAGAGTGGCGCGAGGCGAGCCTCTGGTTCTGTGGACCGGCAGCCTTTGGTAACTTCCTGCGCGAGGATTTTACCCGGCATGGGTTGCCGAGCAAGCACGTCCATCAAGAGCTTTTCGCGATGCGTTGAACATCGCCCTTGAAGTCGAGCTAAGTCGCGGCTCACGGTGGTTTCAGTACCTTGCCTGGATGACCAGCAGGGTGCGGTCGCCGCCGGGGCCACTGGTGTATTGCTCCAGGTCTCGACGTACCCGCGTGATCAGATCCTCTGCTGTGCCTGTACCCAGTTCCTCCAGAGCCCGCTCAAGTCCTGCCAGGCCGTACTGGCGACGTGTTTCATCCAGCGCATCGACAATGCCGTCCAGACCGATGACCAGGATATCGCCTGGACTTAGCTCTAAAGACACCGGTTGTGGGGTATCCATCGAAACCCCAAGTGACAGAGGGTCGGCAGCAGCGGGTATCTTTTCTATTGTCTGGCCATGACGCAAAAGCAACGGGTCCATACCCGCCCCCAGGGCGCTGATCGATTGACCGCCTTTTTCGATTTTTAGCAACCAGGCACCAAGCGGTCCAAACCCGGTCAGGTCTTTGCGGGCGAATGATTCGAGGCGGGCAGCCAGTGCTGGCAGATCCTGGCTTTCGTGCACGCCAGAGCGCAGGGCCGCGCGCAGTTGGGCACCCTGTATCGCCGCTGCTACGCCATTGCCGGGAAATTTAAACAGGCCGAAAAGGACAGCTTCCGGCTCATCGTTTCCGTCCAGTGGAATAGCGTCGTAGAACTCGCCACCCACCGCTTCTGATGGCTCATGCCATACCTGGATATCGAGCCGAGAAAGTTCCGGAAGGGCGCTGGGCAATAACATATTATGGATCGATAGAGCCACGCGCAGATCTTCACGGGCTGCCGAGAAGGTTTGCAGCGCGGCGCGCATTCGCTCTAGCGTAGCCGAGAGGTGGCGGATCTCCTTGATGTTGGATTTGACCGGCTTCACCGGTTCGAAATTCAGCCGCTGCATGCGGTTACCGTTATCGGTGAGCTGCTGCAAGGGCGCGGCATAACGGCGCGACAGCCAGAGCGCGCGCAGCATCGCCAGCAGCAGCACCGCGCCGGTGGTAACGATGATGATCAGCCCTGAGTCCGGCAGCGCCTCAAGCAGCTGCTCTTCGGGAACCACTGCACCGATCCAGATATCGTCAGAGGTACGCAGCCCTGAACGGGTTATCTCGCCCCACCAGGACTCACTCTGGTGCGTAAACTCGACGGGAGAGCCTGGTAGAGTGGGGTGGGTTTCAAGTGCATCACTGACGAAGCTCGCCAAGGGGCCACCTAGCTCCGCCGGTCGACTCAGCACGTAATTGATCATGGTTGCTTCGTCGGTGAAGCGCTCATCGGCGGGCACTCCCACTACAAGCATTCCCTGGGGGCTGTCCGGCTTGCCTCGCAGCACAAATACCTTGCCGTCCCGGCCCTCTTCGAGGTTTGAGGTGAAGCGGCTGATGTCTGCCAGCAGGATATCAAAGCCAAGCACGATTACCTGTCCGGTATGGGTTCGCTGCGCAAGGCTCAATGTCAGGCCAGGTTCCTGGGTGGTGAAGAATTTATAAGGGCGGGTCCAGTAAATGCGCTCGCGGATTGGCGCGTCTTCGCCCAATTCAGCCAGTAACTGCAGTGCGCCCTGATGCCAAGGACGTTGTCTGGCGTCGTAGCTCAACTCACGTTGCTGGATCGGCCTGGGGTCATCTTTCGCGCTCCATTCACGCCAGTCTTCGCGCGCGCCCCAGGCCTCGGGGCGGGTAAGCCGGCTCTGCCAACGACCCGCTGATTTGAGCAGCATGTATTCGTCGCCGTTTTCATGGGCATACATCACCGAGGAAAGCTGCGGCAGCCGTTCAATAAGCGGAGTGAAGTAGCGATCGAGATCTTGCAGGGGGAACTGCTGGAATTCACCATTGATCGCGCGTTCGGCGGAGATCTCGATCGCGGCCTGAACCGGTCCAAAGAAGCCCATGATTCTGGCGTCGGTGGTAGCGATTACCTGATTGGTCAGTGCGCCTGACAGCCTTTTTACTGTCCTCTCCGTCACGATAAGGGAGGTTACCAGCAAGATAACGCCGAGGAGCAGCACTCCCGATGTCAGGTTGAAGAGCAAGCTTTTCTGGAACGGAACAGCCCTGTTTCTCATCTACCCGCCCTCAGGTGGTTCACACGACGATTGCAGATCAGATTACTATACTCATTCGAATCTGGTTAGCCGGGCTTAGCCATGTTTTCACTCACGCGTTTTTCTGAACCATCAGCAGATCACCTAACGCGCACGCGCAACGCGGCGCAGGGCGGAACTCCGCCCAATCCGGTAATTGTGATACCGGGCGTATTGGGCTCCAAACTTGTATCCGATTCAGACGCGCAGTCGGTCTGGGGAGAGTGGGTGCCCGGGTTTACCGATCCAGCCTCGAACGAGGCGGCACAACTGTTCGGCCTGCCGATGGCGATTGGAACGCCGCTGGATCAGCTGCGCAGCGCAAGCCAGGTTGATGGCGTCCTCGGGATTGTGCGCGGCTCCATGGTTGGAGTGCCCTTAAAGGTTACCGCCTACGGTGATGTGATGAGCGCCATGGGGGTAGAGAGCTTTTCCGATACCTTCGTTGAAAGCCGAAGCGAAGCGCTCAGCAGCGGCGCCGAGGCTTTCGAGTTCAGTTACGACTGGCGTCGCAGCCTGGATGAAAGCGCCATCGCGCTGCAGGCATTCATTCATCGGGCGACGCGGTTTCTGCAGGTGCGGCGCAACAGCAGCGAGCCTATCCGGTTCAATATTGTGGCGCATTCCATGGGTGGGTTGCTGTTACGTTACTTTCTGCAGTTCGGCGGCCAGTTGCTTCCGTATGACGGATCAGGCCCTCGCCTGAATTGGGGCGGTGCAGCGTACGTCGACAAGGCGGTGATCATCGGTACGCCCAATGCAGGTGCCGTGCAGATGCTGGACCGGCTGGTGCAGGGCATTCCCGGCAACCCCATGCATCCAGCATACGGGCCAGTGTTGGTGGGTACCTTTCCTTCTGGGTATCAGCTGCTGCCGCGGCCCAGACATAAGCCGCACGGCAATGGCGACAACAACATACTGGATGCGGATTTCTGGTTATCCCACGATTGGGGTATCACTGCATCCTGGCTGGTTGAGGAGCGCGCGCGGCAGTTACCGGGGCTCTCCTCACCGGGGCAGCGCCTTGAGGTCGCTGAGGATCATCTTCGCAAGTGCCTACACAATGCCCAGGTGTTCCATCACGCCATGGATCAGCCCCTGGAGGCGGTGCCCGATCACCTGGAGCTTCATCTCTTTGTCGGCGATGCGCATCGCACCCCGATGCATTTCAGCGGTGAGCGTGGTGACCGCCAGCTCAGGTGGACCGCCTTCGGACCCGGTGACGGCACCGTATTGGCAAGCAGTGTCAGGCTGGATGAGACCGACCGCAGTTCACCGATCCCCTGGAACAGCATCACTATGCTGAAGAGCAACCATATGGGGTTGGTTAAAGACCGACAGCTACTTGGCCAGGTGCTTGAACTACTCGGCAGGGCGGGTCATTAGGCCAGCATCCGAGCAGCGCCCGGATCCTGAGCCGATCACTGCTCGACGTGCGAAGATCTGAAGCTTCTCAACTGCGATACAGCGTCTTGATCAGGTGGTAGCCGAAGCGGGTCTTGATCGGGCCATGTACCTTTAGAATCGGGCGCTTGAACACCACGTCATCGAACGCTTTAACCATATCGCCACGATGAAATTCGCCCAGATCACCACCACGCTTGCCGGAGGGGCAGATGGAGTGGCGTTTCGCCAGTTCGCCAAAGTTTTTACCTTTCTTCAGCTGTTCAAGAATCTCTTCAGCTTCTTTTCGTGTCTTTACCAGAATGTGCAGTGCCGCCGCTGTAGCCATAACGCCTCCCATCAATTGAGGCGAATACTAACCTAAATCTATAGCCTGTGGGACCGGTTGGACGAGGCTTTAGTGCGGGCTTGATGGCTGGCTCTGGCCCAGAGCAGACATTAGACACGCCGTGAACTAGGCCAGCTATCGGCACATAGCTGCCGTTGACGACTCCTCTTCCATGCGCCTTGCAAATGATAGCTTTTGTAGGCCGACCTGAGCCCTCTTTGGGGAAGAGCGCGTCCAAAGCTTTCTTGGCTCATGAGAAAACCGTCAGGAGAATGCTTATATTGGCTTGATCACCATTAGTGCTGTGACTACTACCATCGCCAGAAAAGCTGGGATGCCCAATGCAGTCCATATCCTTAACTGTTGGTGATAGGACGGAGGCAATAGAGTGTTGTCGTTTAAACAGCTCTCGGCCTGGTCCCGCATTTGGATTTGAAGCACTACGACTGGCACCCAGCAAGCGCCTGCAAAAAGGTACAGCCCAACGGTAAGCCAAAGCCAGGTCAGTTCAAGCGACAAACCAGCAAGATGGATCATCCAAAAGCCTGTTATAGGCTGGATGATGACAGTCGGTGTCGTGAACATCCAGTCGGCTCTGACTACAAGGCGATTTGTCACAGCAATTGCATTTAGATTGCCAGAAAGATCTGTGAACAGCTTATAAAAAGCGCTTCCCAAACCTGTTCCAAACAGCAGGATAGCGCTGAGAATGTGTAGCCACTTGATTATCAGGTATTCCATGATCACTTCCTTGTCATCGCTAATAGGCAAAGAGTTGCAGCAGCCATTGGTAGGTTCTTTGTAACTGGGCCGAACGGGTGTAGCCAAAGTTCAGGCAGCAATCCTGTGATGATCAGTGTGTAGATCATCATGATGCTCAACTGAATAACTAAAACGGATTTAATCCAGCGATCAAAAAGCATCATCAGGCCAATCGCTAGGTCTACCAAACCACCTCCGTAAAGAAGAAGAGTTGCCAAAGCTCCGGTAATCCCTGCTTGTTCAAGGATTTTTAGACTTTCTGATTCGGGATAGATACCAAGCGAGCAAACACCAGTTACGACCCACACCAGTGCAATGCACCAACGGAGTAGCCAGGGCATAAAAAACAGACTGGAGTACCAACGATCAGCTGTTTGAGCTGGATGTTGACCGAGTTCATCAGAGGGTGAGCGCGGAGTGAATTTGAATGCCTGAACAAACGCACTTACATCGCTGGTATTTCCCCTAGCTAGCATCGCCACGGTTTCCTCAGTTACAGGTGCATTTCCTAATTTGCCAGCAAGTTTGCCGAGCTTTAGAGCTACTGGATATTTGATTGGAAGGGGTCTTAGAGCACCTAGCCCAAGCCAATTCCTATGTAGGGATAACAGGGCAGCAAAACTGATCGATTGGGGGCCAACTAGATCGATATGCTTGTGAACTGTGGTGTCAGCTTCCAAGCATAGGGAAATCGCCTTGGCCACATCTTTGATATAGATTGGCTGAATCAACTGCTCTCCGTGGCCGACCAGCGGTGTTAATGGAAGGGCAGCAAGGGCTTTGAACAATTCGGTGCTCTTTGCTCCAGGGCCGTAAACGATAGAGGGTCGAAGTATTGTCCAGTCAAGATCGCACTTTGATAGATGTCTATCAGCGGCGCGTTTGCTTAGGTGATAGTTGCTTTCAGCATGGCGATCAGCGCCTAGAGCTGAGATTTGGATGACACGCCTGACACGTGCTTCAACACACGCATCGAAAAGTGAACAAGGGGCATTTTGATGTATGTCTTCAAAGCGCTGGGTACCAGTTTCTCGGATGATACCTACCGCGTTTATCACCAAATCAATATCTTCTAGCCGAGGTAGCCAGCTTCCGATGTCGTGGTCTCTCCTAAAATCGACCTGGACCGTATCTGCCTCGGGGTAATAGCGCTGAAAATTTTCAGCGTTGCGAACAGCTGCACGTACATGATGTCCGTTAGCAGTTAGATACTGGTACAAGTTCTTTCCAATAAAGCCGTTTGATCCACACAACAATATATTCATGCCGCTTTATGCCCCCTCTTCAGTTGATTGATGGGCGGATGCTGAAGGCGATAAAGACCCGTTTTCAGGGATAGATTTCCAGATAACCCAACCCACTCCCGTTAGGCTGAAGAAAGTGCCAGCGAGAACATTCCTAAGCGTCTCTCTGGCTAGTAAGGAGTCTATAGGAGCTGAGCTACCATCAGATAGAAGCAGAGCGCCGAGCAAAGGGCCGATAAGTAGCATTAATAGGGTAAATCGGCACCAAAACTTCGCCCTCGTAGCATTCCCGCATAAGTCCACCAGAACGGATTCCAGTACCCCTCGAAGTAGCAACAATGCCAGCAAACTGACCGATATTGATAAAAGCAGCTCTGTAATGAATAGAGGATGGATGTTCACTTTACCGTACTTTTTGTAATTTCAGTAAAAACAGAAACACCAAGACAAATGAAGACTAAGACTTCTTTTTGCTAAGCAATCCCTGCACTTTGCTACCCAGTTTGAGTAGCTTGATGATAGTGCCGCGCTCCATACGCTTCACTTGATCAAACCAACCAGTCGACTGTTCCAAAAAGTCGAGCGTTTGCTGAATTCTGGCTTTTGTTTCGGCAGGTGTCTGTGCGTCATTTTCGGCATCTAATGCACATTCACGCAGTGTAGTTAGGGTTGGATCGAGTTCGCGCTTCTTGCGTTCTTCCATGATGATAAAAAATATGTCCCAGACGTCTTTGTGTGAATCGAAGTGGTCACGACGATCACCGAGCACATGAGACACTTTAACCAAACCCCAAGACTGGAGTTCCTTGAGGCTGGTACTGACGTTGGAGCGAGCGACCCCTAGAGTCTCGCTTATCTGCTCCGCATTGAGCGGAGCATTGCTCAGGTAAAGCAGTGCATGGATCTGAGCCACTGTGCGGTTAACACCCCAGCGTGATCCCATTTCGCCCCAGTGAAGGATAAATTTTTGCATTGTGGGTGAAAGCTGCATGACATCATTCCTTTATTTCTGTAATAACAGAAATTATCGAAAAGATGAACTGCCGTCAAGAATCATTCATAACCGACAATTCAGGGACTGGTTCCCTTCCTCATCAAAGGGAACAAATGATGCTCGCTCTTAGGGAGCTTCCTGTCATGAAATTCTGCTGCCTAAGTGTCTGCTCAGGGTCGAAAGTGACTGTCGAGGCCGATCCCCGCAACGTCTGCTCTGTGTGCTAAGCGACTCCCCCAGGCTCATAGCAGGTCTAGTAGCCGTTGTCGTAAAATCCGGACGAGTAGCCGATAACCATCCTGGCCAGACAACCCGGTGACTGAAATTTACCCGCGTGAATGAACCTACCAAAGCGAAATGGGCAGGTAGAACGTCAGATCGAAGCGCTCATCTGGAGCTAGAAAATGGTTGTTTCGATAGTGTGCAAAAGCTGGTGTTGTTTTCGCCCTGAAGCCGGAAGAGGGCAGCCATTGATCGAGTATTTTGCTCAGGTAAGGCAGTAACTCCCCGTATACACCGGTCAAGTCAAACGCCGCGTGCAGCCCGCCTGGTATGCACATGCTGCTCACTCTACCTTTCCTGAGAATGGGTTTATCAATGGCCAGGCAGGCAACGTAACGGCATTGGTCCAGTGGTACCCACGCAGGGTTTGAATGGTGCAGTCCGAGTTGAGTCTCAAAAGGTTGCTCCTCTGCTGCGGCCCAGGCTTGCAAGGTTTGCCACGCCAGGCGGATATCGCGGCCGTATCCCAGGTGGCGCACGTATGCCACTGGTTGTTCCGGCAACTCCACAAGGTTGGGGGTGGGGAGGTCGATCGCCTGCAAGCGCGTATATGCCTGGGCTATCTCATCATCAATTAGGTAAGGCGGATCATTGGTATCCGGTTCTTCGGTTCTCCAGCGCCCCGGAGTGACTCCAAAGGTCGACTTAAATGCCTTGGTAAATGAAGACAGGGATGCAAAACCGCATTGCTCTGCTACCTCCAATACCGGACGTTTGCGGTCAAACATCAGTTGATTCGCTGCTTGTTCCAGCCGCGTGCGCCTGACGTATTGGTGCACCGATTCGCCAACCACTTCCTGAAAGACGCGGTGAAAATGCTGTTCAGAATAGGCCGCGACCTTTGCAAGCACGTCAGCCGATAGCTCAGCGGATGTATCGCGGTGTATCTCGTACAGGACATCGTTGATGCGGGATATCTGCTGCTCTGAAGCCATGTATCGTTACTCGAATAGCATAAATGAACAATTAGTTAATTATAAAAGAACAAATATAGAGATATAAACGGACAATCCTGGGTAACTTGGCATGAGTAGTATGAGTTGAAAAGGAGAAAGTCTTATGCAAGTTGCCACCCATCTACAGCACATCCACCCATCCTACATTCGTGAAATTCTGGCGGCGGCAACGGCCGAAGGGATCATTTCACTGGCAGGAGGGCTGCCGGCAACAGACCGGTTTCCGTTGTCATTAATGGCAGAGAGCATCGCAGAGTTACCCAGGCATGCCGAGCTATTTCAGTACGGAGAAACAGCCGGTTACCGGCCTTTACTTGATCATTTGGAAAACCTGTATCAGGTGGCGTCTTCCCATCGAATGATGGTTTGTAGCGGCTCCCAGCAGGGGCTCGATCTTATTGCCCGCACATTCCTGAACCCGGGTGACGGTGTCGCAATGGAGGCGCCGAGTTACCCCGGCGCATTGCAGGTATTTGGCATGGCGAGGGCGGCAATTCACCCGGTTCAGCAACACAGGGATGGTCCCGATCTGGATGCGCTGGAGTCCCTGTTTGCATCGGGACAGGTAAAGCTTTTCTATGCCGTGCCTGATTTTCATAACCCGACCGGAGTTTGTTGGACATTGGAGGTCAGGCAAAAAGTGGCCTCATTATGTGATCGCTATGGTGTTGCGCTGATTGAGGATGCGCCGTATCGGGAACTACGTTTCGCCGGTAAGGAGTTGCCCCTGGTGTCGACTTTCTGTCCCGAGCGAGCGCTGGTATTACGCTCTTTTTCAAAAATCGCAACGCCCGGGATCCGTTTAGGCATGCTAAGCGGTCCGCGAGACTGGCTACCAGCGTTGATCAGGGTAAAACAGGCGTCCGATCTACACTCAAGCATCCCGATGCAGGCCCTGATATTGGACCTGATTACCCACCCTGGCTTTCCTGGGCATATCCGGCAGCTTTGTGACCTATATAGCGAACGTTATCAGGCATTGGCGACAGCTTTGTCTGAATACCTCGGAGAGGGATTCGATGCTGAACCGGTGCAGGGCGGTATGTTTCTCTGGCTTAAGCTGCCAGTCCTTGATTCCGCGGCAGTTGCCAGAGCTGCTCTAACGAAACGCGTAGCGGTGGTGCCCAGCACAGCGTTTTACCCTAAGGGCGTGTCAGCTGAGCCAGCATTGCGGCTGAATTTCAGTCACGAGGCTCCAGATACGCTTAGAGAGGCGGTTCGCCGTTTGGCCCGTGTGTTGATATAGCGCTGATCAGCATCGCCACGACAGTGCATCAGCGGTTGTGAGATACCTAATCTCCCGTGTGATCAGGCGAAGAATTTCGGGGCAGTATCATCCGTCCGTTGATACCTGTTGCCTGGCGTTATTAAATGCCCCGATAAGCGTGTTATTGATACTGGCAGGGCAAAAAATGGCTGAATTTGAACAACTGGTTGCTGAAGATCTGGTCGAGGGTACAGGTACCGAAGTGAAAAAGGGCGGTGCCTTAATCACGGCTCACTATCGAGGCTGTCTGGAGGATGGAACCGAGTTTGATTCTTCGTATGAGAGAGATGAGCCGTTTCAGGTCGTGCTAAGCCGTAAAAAATTGATTGCAGCCTGGGTTGAGGGGCTTGTCGGCATGAAGGTGGGAGGCAAACGGAAACTGTTCGTGCCTGCGGATAAGGGCTATGGCGAGCGCGGTTTTGGTGACAAGATCCCGCCAAACTCCAACCTGATATTTGAGATTGAACTGCTGGAAGCGTTGAACCGGGAGTAGTGAGTGCGGGGAGCCCGCGCCTTCGGGTATTGGTGATTGAACCAGGCAACCTGGAGCAGCGGGCTATTGGATACCGCCGGCGTGACAAATAGGAGATAGAAGATAGAGTCTCCATAGCCATAACGTCCGAATCCGGCGGCTTTTGAAGCAGAGCTTGTTTATATACTGAGGTAGATGTTTTTGGCTTTAATCAGTATCAGCATAAAATCTGTGTTGGCCGCAGCCTCTACACCTAAACTTGTAGACCGCTATGTGACCGCCTTTTTCGTAACCTGCCAGGATATCTGGCCAGTACTCCGCTTCGATGTGCTCGGCTGAGAGAAACTCTTTGAGGCTTTCGCCCGATAACGCTTCCAGATCTGATTTATCTGCATCCCCGAGAAATTCACATGCATCATCACAATGTGAAAGCCAACGTTCTTGCTGCCAGGTAATAAAGCCAGGAGTTCTTTTGCATACTTCATCTACAATCTTTGGGTCGATGCCATCTGAGAGTAGTGGGTGTGCGTCGGAAAATGCACCATCAAATTTTTCAGCCGCTGCACCGTTAGCAATGCACCAAGGGCAAATTGTTTCAATATCATCGATTGCGTAGATAGTTGAAGTGGCTTTATACCCTCTGCGTTGTTCACAGCACTCGCATTCGTCTTGCGTTTTCTCAATAGCGCCCGTGCCTATAGGGTCTGGATGGTACTTAAAAATAGGTAGGTCCATAGGGTCTCCAAAGGAAGCTAACGTCTCAAACACCGGCACCAGTAGCGGGTAACCCTGTGATTTGATTCGTTAGGAGCACTATTTCAGTTGCACAGCTCATCAATGCGTTGTTCAAAATCCGGAAACTCCCTCTTTGCCCTGGCCAAAATCTCAGTGACAGAAGCGCGATATTCTGCCGCGTGGGCTTTAGCAAAATCTTCAAACTTGGGGATTCCAGGCCTTTCGAGATCGGGGTATTCAACCGATTCATAGGGGCCAAAACCGGCCGCGAATAACCAGCAAAGCTCATAAAAGTTACTGGCGACAACGCCTACTTGCCCCTCAGAGCCAAAAAACACGACCGGTTGCATCAAGATATCGTCGGTGTCATGCACCAGCCAAAATGCAGCGTAGCCGCCAGTACCGTCCTGACCGAAGATTAGGTATTCCCGACCATCTAACGCGTCGTTACCGGTCCAGGCTTTAATCCAGGTCGATGTGTCTTCTTCTGAGTTAAAGCTTTCGTAAGGCTCGTAATCTATCTCATCGATGTCGTAATCGATTTCAATTTCATGGAGCTGTTTTAACAATTGTGGAAATAATCTATCCATGATTTTTCTCCCGTACCTAACATTCTGATACTGCGTATGCATATTTACGGCCTCAGTCAAAGACCGGTGGAGTCGATCTAAGTTTTGAAAAAAATGGATAAATTAAGATATCAAGCCATTCTTTTCCGGTGAAAACGGGCGTGCCCATTTTGCGGGGTACCCTGTCTATCAACCTGTAACCGTCAGTCCACTATGTTCTGAGAGCCAGCGACCTTGCCTTGTGTTGCCCGGCACAATTTAGAGCATAGCCGCTTGATAAAACAAGCACTTAAGCTCTGCTCCCCTCAATCGACTGGATGTCATCAACTAAATTCAAATCAATAGATGTCATCGGTGCTCTGCAGCTGGGAGCAGCTGGCTGATTGTCTTGAGAGTGTGCTCTGTGTGCTAACAGACGGTCGCCGCAAGTATTGCTCTTAACCCCCGACTGAGTGCCTGGAAGCTGATATTCGCAGGCTTTCGGTTACTTTTGCGGGAGTGATCTAATTCGCGCTGGAACTCGATTGCCAAGCTCTGCTCAGGCGCTACATTCTCACCGAGATCTGTAATAGCCCGGTCCAAACTATCCGTAGAGAGTGCTATCGGCGATCCGTTGGGAACTATAATTGCAATAAATCCCCATAGGGAATACGCTTGATGTATGTTAACCGATTCAGGGTGTCCAGAATGATGGCCAATCCCGAAGGCGCAATGCAGGCGGATGATCGTCGTAAATCCGATGTGGCGCTAAAAACCTTTTTCCGAATCACCGATGGCTGGGGGCTGAGCAGTCAGCAGCAGAAGGTGCTGCTGGGCGATCCGCCGCGCACGACTTTCTACAAGTGGCGTAATGGCGAGGGCCCCACGCTAACTCGCGATACGCTGGAACGTATCTCCTATGTGCTGGGGATCTATAAGGCACTGCGGATTCTGTTTCCCACAGAAGAGCAGGCCAACGCCTGGCCTAAGAAGGAGAACCGGGATTTTGATGGGGATTCCGCGCTGGATGTGATGCTCAAGGGCAGCGTGATCAATCTGGCGGATGTCAGGCGTTATCTTGATTACATGCGAGGCTAAGGGATGCAGCAGCTGATACCTGACTGGGAGCGGGCGCATCGACTGGTGCCGAGTCACTTTCCACCGATCAATCTGTTTGAAACCGTTGCCGATCCAGAGGATCTGGAGATCATCTTTGAGATAGAGAGCCTGACCAACGATCGCCTGCGGGATGAAGCCGGCGATCTGCGGTTGGTGCCAGCATCGGAGCGGATCTCGGGCCCGGGCTCTACGCCGGTTATGGCGGCATTTACCCATATCGGTCAGGCCAGTCGTTTTACCGATGGTCGCTATGGCGTCTATTACGCTGGTAATTCGCTGGAGGTCGCAATAGCTGAAACCCGTTATCACCGGGAGCGCTTTCTCTCGGCGACCCAGGAGCCGGATACCGAAGTAACGCTGCGTGAATATATCAGCGTGATTCAGCTGCCACTGGAGGACATTCGTGGCGATGACTACGCCGATCTGCACCATCCGAGCGATTACGCGCCTTCTCAGCGTTTTGCGTTGGGGCGTCGTCAGTCAGGGGTGGCTGGGCTGCTCTATAACAGCGTGCGGCAGAAGCAGGGGGAGTGCGTGGCGCTGTTCACGCCTAAGGCGACGTCAATTCCTGCGCAGGGCGGTCACTATCGTTATGTCTGGAGTGGCGCGGCGCAGCGGATTATCTCGGTGTTGGCGGTTAGTCAGATTCAATGAAAAAAGCCCGCAATCGCGGGCTTTGAGCGTTATCTTTTTTGGCTTGCAGCCAGTTTCTCGATTACTTTTCGAAAGGCGCTAAGGTGATGCTGGGGTTCGGCTGGATCGCCGGCTTCGCGTAACAGCTCACCGCCGCTTTCCGCGATAGAGCCGACCAGCATCAGGTTGTCAGCCATGCCGAACGCTTCCACATGCTGCTTCTGAACATCCCAACCCGGTTCGGGTTGCTCGACTCGCTCGCCGTAGTCTCGTGGATCCAGGGTGTAGCCCCAGACGGGTTTGCCCTGGGCGCGCATATAGCCCATCTCGAAGGCGGTGCCGCCATCCAGGCCTGGACCGCGGAACGGCGTCATGTTGGCGACGATCAGGTCGCAGCGATCCATCAGTTCGATATCCGCGCCATAGATCGCAAGGCCTGACTCAAAGGGTGTCAGGTTGCTCAGATCCACATTGGCGTCGAGAGGAAACAGGCCTTCGAAGCCGTACTCTGCGCAGATTTTCGCCTTGGCTTCACCAAGCTCTTTGGCGTCTGCACGGAATACATCGGGTCCAGCGAGATAGATCTTCAGGCTCATAAATAGATACGCCTTATTTGATGCCGCAGCCTTTTAGAATGATATGGAGAAGGGTGCTGGCCGCATCCTGGTAGTCCGCTTCCTCCAGCTGATCCTTACCGAGCGCCGCTTCGATCTGGGTAGAAAAGTCGGCGTAATGCTGGGTGGCGGACCAAAGCAGGAAGATCAGATGCTCAGGGCTGACTTCGGGATCGATTTTGCCCTGTGCAGCCCAGGCGCGAAAAATATCGGCACGGCCCTTGAACCAGAGTGCGTAATCGTCGCGGAAATACTCCTTCATATTGGGAGCGCCGCTGATCAGTTCCTTGGCGAAGATGCGTGATGCCAGGGGATTCTGTGCAGAGAATTCGATCTTGCGCTGAACATAGGTAATCAGCACATCCCGTGGATTGTCCTCGGGGGTGATCGCGTTAAGCGTGCTGTCCCAGAGCTCGATAATATCGCTCAGTACAGCGATATAGAGGCCCAGCTTGTTCTTGAAGTAGTAGTGGATATTGGCCTTGGGCAGGTCTGCCCGCTGCGCAATATCGTTCATGCTCGCGCCCTTGAACCCCGAGTTGGCGAATTCGATCTCTGCAGCCCGCAGGATGATCGATTCGTTTTTCTGGCGGATCCGGCCGCCCACAGGCCTGGCTTTGGTATCGGGATCTAATTTAAACAGCATGGACTGACCACTCCAACGTACCCATCTTGCATTCCATTTGGCAGGGCGCGTCTCTGCGCGCTCCTAACCACTCTCGGCGCATTATACGCAAAATGGCCGCCTCGAGGGCGGCCATTATTATTACGCTTCTTTCGCATCACCCTCAGGTGCCGCTTCTTTGTTGCCTTCGGAAGTTGTTTTATCCGGAATCAGCCAGGTAAGGAGTATGGCGACCAGGCCGCCACTGGTGATAGCTGAGCCGAATACGTTCTGTACCAGCTTAGGCATCTGTTCCAGCAGATTGGGGACCAGAGTGACCCCCAGGCCGATACCAAAGGCGGCGGCCATGATCAGCATTTTGCGGCGATCCAGCTCCTCGGTGGAGAGAATCTTCACACCCGCCGCGGCAACGGTGCCAAACATCACCAGTGTGGCGCCCCCAACCACCGGCTTCGGGATCTGCTGCAGTACGGCGCCGATGATCGGAAACAGGCCAAGAATCACCAGAATCACGGCGATGTAATAACCGATATAGCGGCTGGCTACGCCGGTGAGCTGAATCACGCCGTTGTTCTGGCTGAACGTGGTGTTGGGGAAGGTGTTGAACACCGCCGCCAGTGCAGAGTTAAAGCCGTCGGCCAGGACGCCACCGCGGATACGCGAGATGTAAACCGGACCCTTCAGGGGCTGTTTCGACACCATGGAATTGGCGGTCAAATCGCCGGTGGATTCAATGGCGGTGATGAGGTAGATCAGTGCGATCGGGATGAAAGCACCGAAGTCGAAGTCAAACCCGTATTTGAAAGGCATGGGAATACTGAATAGCGGGGCGCTGATATTGTCGAAGCTGACCTTGCCCATGAAGATGGCAGCGATATAACCCACCAACAGACCGATGATGATCGATGACAGGCGAATCCAGGAGTTACTGGACTGGTTCAGAATAATGATCAGCGCCAATACACCGCCGCCCAGTGCCAGGTTTTGGGCGCTGCCGAAATCGGGGGCATTAAAGCCGCCGGCCAGATCGGTCATGCCCACCTTGATCAGGCTTATACCGATAATGGTGATCACGATGCCGGTAACCAGCGGCGTGACGACGCGCTGCAGTTTATGGATGAACTGGCTGAGCACGATCTCGATAAATGCGCCGAAAAAACAGACGCCATAGATCATTGCCAGGATCTCTTCCGGGCCGCCGCCTTTGGCTTTGGCGATAAAACCGGCTGCCAATACAGAGCTGAGAAAAGCAAAGCTTGTGCCTTGAACGCAGATCATCCCTGCACCAAGGCCGAAAGGGCGACGTGCCTGGATAAAAGTACCTACCCCGGAAACCACGAGGGCCATGCTGATCAGATAGGGGATTTCGGAGCCGAGGCCGAGCACGCCGCCGATAATCAGAGTGGGGGTAATGATACCGACGAAACTGGCCAACACATGCTGTAGGGCTGCGAACACAGACTCCAGCGGACCTGGTTTGGCGTCGAGCGGGTATAGCAGTTCGCTATCCTGCGGTTGAGCCATGAGTAAACCTCCTGTTCAGGGTGCCAGCGGGCACCCTGAATTCGCTTAATAGAGCCGTTATCAGTAGTGCCACTTGAGCAGGAACGCAGGGTTGCGCTCGTCCGCGCCTTTGATGCCGAACTTGTTGTTCCAGTAGGCGTATTCTGTGCCTATATACAGCTTAGACTTCATTCCAAAATACTTGCCAATGTTCCACTTTAGCTGGGAGGTCCAGTTCATTTCGGAAGCGTTGGTGTCGGATGCGGATGACCAGTCAAGGAAGCCATCGTAGAGGAAGTCCGCATTGCCCAAAGAGAACGGCAAGCCCCAGGTCAGGGTCAGCTGCTCGTCGTTATCGTTGAGGTCGTTGTCGACCTTGTAGATGTTGGCGTTGAAGTAGTTGAAGCCGGGTACATCGAAGGAGAAGCCGACACCGTAGAGCAGATTGTCGAAGTTTTCGCCGGATTCCCAGGTGGTGGCGATCAGTACATCCTTGATCGGGCCAAAGGAGAGATCAGATCCGCTCACGCCGCCGAGGCTCAGGCGTGGAGAGAACTCCATGTAGTTTTCGGTGGTGCCATCGTCCCATTTCAGACGGTCCATGAAGAAGAAGGTGTCGCCCCAGGAGTGACCACTGGCGTGTTCGACGGTAACAACCTGACGATCTTCATCACCAACTTCATAATCGCTACCGTTCAGGTAGGTCAGGCTGAAGTCCTGCCAGATCAGCTCGGCAGAAGCGTTAGAGGCTGAGGCAAGTCCGATGGCAAGGGCAGCGGCAGCGTGTATGGGTTTCATCTAGTCGAGTTCCTGCATTGGTTATTTACGGATAGAAATAAACTGACCGTTTAGTCAGATTGGCTGCGCATACCCAAGGCAAAAAACTGACCAAGTGGTCATGTAGTAATTAAATATTTTATAAAGCTATATATATCAAATGATTGAAATGTTTTATTAAAGTCGAATAACAGATAATTTCATGGCTATTCGTGTGCTCTTTTTGTGCCGGTCAGTGCCCCGCGCACGTTTGTGAGCATATTTGCGGTCGAAAATAAATTGACTGGGTATTATAAGTACATAATACGTATTTAGGTTTTTTGTCTGGTGTGTGTTTGGCGTAACTGGATCGGTTTTCGCATAGAGCTTTCAAAACCTTAATTTTGGAGCTTCAGACAATGACCTATCGGGTAGCAGTTGCCTCGAAAGAGGGGGTGGCGGTCGATGAGCACTTTGGTCACGCCAAACACTTCAGTATCTATAGCGTGGGTGAGGCGGGTTGCTCGCTCATCGAAAAGCGGGAAGTGGATCACTACTGCCTTGGCGGTCACGGTGATCGATCCGCATTGGAAAAAATTCTCGATACCATCGAAGACTGCGATGCCGTGCTCGTCGCTCGCGTGGGTGATGGCCCGGCGGAAAAGCTGCGTAAGCGCGGTGTTGAGCCGGTGGCGGATTATCCCTGGGAAGAGGTGGAGCCAGCACTGACTGCCTGGTTCTCCTCCCTGGTTGCCGGCGAGGGCGTTGCCTGATGCTGACCTTTTATATGACGCCAGGCTCCTGCACTACCGGTATTCATATCCTGCTGGAAGAGTGTGAAGCGCTGTTCTCGGTTGAACTCGTTAATCTGATGGCGGGGGATCAGAACTCGGAGTCTTTCCGGGCGCTTAACCCCAAGGGATCGATCCCTATGCTGAAGCTCGATAACGGCGAGATTCTCACCGAGTTTGAAGCGATCGCCTGTTGGCTGGCCTGGAGTCATCCGCGGGCACGGCTTATATCGGAAAAGCCGCTGGCCGCAGCCCGAGCTATTGAGTTGATGTCATATGCGGTAAGCAACCTGCATATGCAGGCATTTGCGCGAATATTTACGCCGGAGCGGTTTTTGGTCGGCTCTTCTGACCTGGAGGCGGTGAAAGCAGCGGGGCGGAGGCGAGTCGTTGAGGCCTTTGGTCTACTGGCGCTTCAGCTGCCGGACAAAGGCTATGCCTGTGGCGATTTTTCCATCGCGGATGCGGCACTGTTCTACGTCGAGTTCTGGGCAGATCGCACCGATATTCCGCTACCGGCGGTTGTGCGTTCCCACTTTGAGCTGATGCTGCAGCGGCCCTGCGTCAGACAGGTGTTGATGGAAGAGGGTTATCGACTCTGAGCTTCGGGCTCCAGGCTTTCAGCAAGTGGCGGCTCGTTTGCGGTTCGGGTTTTGCAGAAGTGCTAATGCCGCCAGACCTTAATCCCTGTTCTGCACTGTTCGGTGCGCGATAGCGCTTCGGGCTTTGTCGGCTATTCGACAGGCGATGTGAGAGTTCCTACAGGGAGGCCCTGCAAGGGCGGGCTGGTGGCGCCGTTTTCTTCAAATCCCGCAATCATAAAAACCGCAAGAGCTGTCATCATGAGTTCAAACGAACAGTACGATAAATACTTCCTCACCTACACCGGTATTACGCTCCCTCTGCAGCTGGTCAACCCCCTTGAGTCTTCTGAAACCCAGAATCGTAACACCTACTTTGGCGCCAACCTGGATGCCGAAGGCCGCCTGGAACGTGTCCATAAAGTCGTTTATGGCGAGGTTGAGCTCGAGCATCGCTACGGCTATCACGCTAACGGCGCACTGGAGTGGGCCGAGATCCGCGACGACGATGACGAGGTTCAGCGCCTGGAATTCGATAACGCGGGGCAGCGTATCTAATCGACTCCTGTTGAAAGGGGTTTGTTGGCTATCTATCTCGGCGCTGACAGTGTCGTTGGCGCGCCAAGTGAACTATCATCGTGCCTGATCCATCTGTCAGGGATGTTATTGATGCCAAACGAGTTCCTACTTCCTTCCGCTGTTGCTGCCTCCTTTCTTATTGCGTTTGTTATCGCCTGGTTGGTCGCTGGCAGTCGTGCTCAGAAGCGTCTGCAGGAGGAGTTGCTGCGTGCCGATCGTGCCGAGTCCGAGCAGGAGCGGCTGCAGGATCTGCTTGATATGCAGCGTGATGAATATGAAGGTGCTCGCGCGCGCCTGGCGCAGATCGATGTCGAAAAAGGGCGCCTGGAAACCCGCCTGGATCACTACGCCGAGCAGCTGGATGCGACGGAATCACAGCGCGATCTGGCGCGTCGGCAGCTGGAAGCGAGAGGCGCCGAGTTGCATCAGGCGCAGACCGAATTGGCCACGGCGGTGGAGCGGCGCGATCAACTGGCTGAGCGTCTCCATGAGCGTCAGCAGCGCCTGGCGCGGGCGGAAGAGCTGCTGGAGCGCCTGCGTACCGCGCATACGGAGCTGGAGTCCGAACATACGGAGCTGCGCACCACGTTGGCGCAGAAGCAGGAGCATTTCGAGGAACAGCTTAAGCAGCTTGAGCGTAGTCGCGAGATGCTGAAGAAAGAGTTCGAGGTGCTGGCCAGCGAAATATTCGAGCGTAAAGGCAAGGCGTTCACCGAGCTGAACCAGACCAGTCTCAGTGCGCTGCTGAACCCAATTCATAGTGAAATGAAGGGGTTCAAGGAGAAAGTTGAACGTATACATGAACAAGAGACGGCGCAGCGAATCCAGCTTAAGACCGAACTCGAGAACCTGCAGAAGCTGAACCGGGATATCACCGATCAGGCCCATAAGCTGACCACTGCGCTGCAGGGGCAGAAGAAGATGCAGGGTAACTGGGGTGAGTTGATGCTGGAAAATGTGCTGGAAAAGTCGGGCCTGAGGCTCGGCGAAGATTACCAGCGCGAGGTCAGCATCAATACCGAGGATGGTCGCTTGCGTCCGGACGCGGTGGTCTACCTGCCGCAGCATAAGCACCTTATTATCGATGCCAAAACCTCGCTGATGGCCTACACGCGCTACGTGAACTCGGAGGATGAGACCGAGCGTCTCACCGCGCTGGCAGAGCATACCCAGGCGGTGCGGGATCGCATCAACGAGCTGGCCGACAAGGACTACTACCGCCTGCCGGGGCTCAATTCGCCGGAGATCGTGGTGATGTTTATTCCGATCGAGTCCGCCTATGTCGAGGCGCTGAAGTACGACGATACGCTGTACCAGCGCGCTATCGAACGCAACGTGTTGGTCGCTACGCCGACCACGTTGCTGACCAGCCTTAATATCGTGCGTCAGCTCTGGCGTTTCGAGGATCAGAGCAAGCACACGGCGGAGCTCGCCGACCGTGCTGACAAGTTCTATCGCAAGCTCAACGCTTTCCTCAACAGCATGCTCGATGTGGGCAAGAAGCTGGATCAGGCCAAGGGTAGCTACGACAGGGCGCTGGGGCAGCTCACCGACGGGCGCGGCAACCTGATCAAGCAGGCGTCAGAGTTCAAGGATCTGGGTGTCGCGGTGCAGAAGGAGCTGCCGCCGGAACTGGTTGAGCGTGCTCATCTGGAGCTGGAGCGGCCGCCATCAGAGCCGGAGTAAGCTGGATGAGCGATGCATCAACCGATAGACCCTTACCGACTGAGCGCGTATTCTCGATACTATGATCAATATCGCTTCCTTCACATTTCAGTTCGACCCGGTGGAAGACCGTATCCGCCTGGTGGGCAATCTGGACAATGGCGAGCCCCGTGTGGATTTCTGGCTCACCCGGCGGTTGGCGCTGAGGATTCTCGGCGCCTCCGACGAGCTGGTGCAGCATACCTCCAAACGGGTCAGCGAAAGTCCGCCCGAGTTTCGTGGCGCCACCGCCCAGTTCGAGCATGAGCAGGCGCGGGAGCGGATGGAAGTCAGCAACCAGCCGATTCCCGACACGGATAAGCCGGAGGGGCCTGAGCTGCTGCACCGCATCGATATCAGTCACCGCGATGGGCGTTATCAGTTGCGACTGTTTGGGCAGGATAACCCGGATGAGGTAGCTGCGGCGGGAGTCGTGACCTACGAAGAGCTGCATCAGGTGCTGCACCTGATTCACACGGGTGCCGATCGCCTGGGTTGGGATGCACCGCCGCTGTTTACCGCCTTTGGTCGCGAAGTCAGCCCCACACTGCAGTAACAGAAACGCCGTGAGAGGGGCTGCCGGGTGTCAGCTCAGTGATACCAGCGCCTCGACCAGGCGCTCGTTATGGTAGTAGCCGGTGTCCGGTGCGATCACCGGCAGGTCGATCACGTCGATGCCCAGTTCCGCCAGACGTTTCTCCGGAATCCCGCCTTCATAGTGCCCGTTCTCGCTGTCTATCAGGATGAAGTTGATCAGATCACTGACCTCCAGCTCTTCACCATCACGCTGCAGATGTTCCAGCAGCACATTCAAGCTCTTCTCCAGCGTCATGCCAAGCTGTTCCGGGTCGCTCCCCTGGTTGGGAATAAACACCTTGGGGCTTCGGTTGCGAGCGATGGCACGGCCAACACCTTCCGGCAGCAGGTTTGCCAGCAGGCTCGAATGGAAGCTGCCCGGCGGGTAGCAGATAAGCTCCGCCTGCTGGATCAGTTTGCGGTTGCGCTTGCGGACTTGTGTGGTAGCGAACTGCGGCTGTTCCAGCGATTCACACAATCTCAGTGATTTTATCGGGGAGGTAAGCGGCGCGCACTCCTTGCCGGTCAGTCGATGCTGACCGACCACCGCGGAGCCATCTTCCAGTTCAGCGTAAAGATGAAGGTCGTCATCGACGATGGCACGCACGGTGCCCTGAACGTTAACCAGTTTGGAGAACAGAAACAGGATCGGCTCCAGGTCGCGGCGGTTGTTAAGATAACCGCCGGCCAGAATCAGATTGCCGATGCTGGCGCCCGCCAGGTCGAAATCCTCTGGCATGGCATCGATAAAGAACATCAAATGGTTGCAGATCAGGCTGCGCATCGGGTTCAGGATCGCATCCATCAGCGGATCTCTGCCCCGCACCAGCGCCTTGAGTCGCTTGCGCAGCTCAGCCTGGCTTTCATCCTTGGGAAGACGGTAGTTAAACAGACGGTAAACGTCCGGATGGCCCAGCACGGTTTCATCCGCCAGCGCCATCAGGCGGCTGCGCAGATCGCCGATAGCGGGCATATCGAACGCCTGGCGCAGAATCGCGGAGCTGCCGCCGGAGTCAAAAGGGGTAACCAGATGAATGGAGTTGTGGGTGTAGTGTTTGAGCGTGCGCGACAGACCGTTCAGCGCCGAACCGCCGCTGAAGAACAGAATTCGCGGCCCCAGCTCCGGAATCTTGCGATAGCGACTGACCTTGAGCGGGTCGGGCAGGCACACCTCCCGGGTAACGCTGACGCTGACCATTTCCGTTTCTGCACTCCCTGTTATCGATGGGCGAAGTCTACCGGCAGTGATCTGTGGGCCACAATAGCGCAAAGGGCGAAATTACGCGCCTTTCAACGGGTTATGTTAGCCTTCATGAAACTGAAATGTTGAAACCGTCGCCGGTTGAGTATGCTACGCCGGTATTTTCCGAGTGAAGCCGTGGCCAGCATGATCAAACTGCCGAAGCCGTTGAGAGATAACCTCCACTTTTTGTGTGTTGAGGTGGACTCTCAGGTCGCCAGTCTCCAAAGCTATTTCGAAACACCGGCCGCCGCCGTCGCGCGTCGTATCGTTGACCGGGCGGGGTATGCCTATAACCTCAAGGTCCGCATCCACAGCGCCACCGTGCAGAAGCTGCGCAGCAGTAAACGCCAGGCGCAGCGAGACCTGATGCTGCGCAGCATAGAATTTATCGCCACTGACCTGGAGCGTCTTGCTGAGATCAGCCGCAACTGCGTCCGGCAGCTGGAATATATCGAAGCGTTCGAGCTGCTCGGCGCCAAACGCTATATCGGCATGCTGAAGCGTGTGCGTAAGGCGATAGCCCAGATTGAGCCGGCGCTGCAGGCGGACGATTCCACCCTGGCGATCCAGATGGGTAAAAGCCTGGGGCGCATGGCCAGCGACTATGAAAAACTGCTCAAACGCTACCGGCTGGCGCTGCGAGAGGTGCCGGCGCATACCGATGACCTGACCCGGGCCCTGTTCGTGGCCTACGAGGTGCGCCAGATGGGCGAAGCGCTGGTGCATATCAGCGAATCGATCATCTCGGCGAACCTGGGGCAGCCGGTTAACTTCGAACGTTTCTTCTCGCTGCGCTCGCTGGTGTCCGACCTGGAAGCCGATGAGGAGGATCTGCAGATCTCCGCCATCGCGCAGACACGCTCCGGCAGTTCGATCTCCGGTATATCCGCCGGTGATGAGAGCGAAAACGGCTACCTGGCGATCTTCAAGGATGGCGAAAAGCGCAAGGTAAAAGAGGAGCGTGCCGGTGTGCGCAGCTGGCACGAAATCTATCCGGGGCTGGCGCCGAAGATTCTTTCCTACGAGAAACGCGGTCAGTCCGCAGCACTGCTGATCGAGCACCTGCCCGGGCACACCTTTGAGCAGATCGTGCTAAATGAGTCGGATGAACTGGTGGACGAGGCGTTCAAGCGCCTGGCTAAAACCCTGAAGTCGATCTGGAAGGCGACCCGCAGCCAGGAACCGGCCCAGGCCAGCTTTATGCAGCAGCTGCAGAAACGGATGAACGAGGTGTACCGCATCCATCCGGAGTTTGCCCGTACCGACAGTAAGATCTGCGGCCTGCCGGTGCCCTCCTTCGATACCCTGGTAGCGGCCGTTACCAAGCGGGAAAAACACTGGCCGGCGCCGTTCTCGGTCTATATCCACGGCGATTTCAACGTCGATAACATCATCTATGACCCGATGGAGCGGCGGATCAACTTTATTGACCTGCATCGCTCCCGATACATGGACTACGTGCAGGATCTGTCGGTGTTCATGGTGTCGAATTACCGTCTGCAGGTGCTCGACAGCGACACCCGCGCCCGCATCAATGACCTGGCACTGAGGCTTTACGATGTGGCCCGCCGTGAGGCGAAAAAACAGAATGACGAGCTGTTTGAAGTGCGCCTGGCCTTGGGGTTGGTGCGTTCTTTCGCCAGCTCCACTCGCTTTATTCTTGATAAATCCCTTGCCCGTCGCATGTTTATGCGCGCCCGTTATCTGCTGGAGCAGGTGCTGGCCATACAGCCGGGCAAGGAGACGAAGTACCGTATTCCAATGAAGGAGATTTTCGTTGACTGAGCCCCGCGTAGCCGTGATCGGTATTCCCGGCAAGTGGTCCACTGAAGTACTGGCGGATGCGCTGGAACAGCGCACCGGTTTCCGCCAGGTAGTCGATATGGCTGAGGTATCCCTGGATCTCACCGACAACAGCCTGCGCTGGGGTTCGTTGAACCTTTGTGAGCTTGATGGTCTGGCGGTTAAGAAGATCAGTGCTGAATACAGCCCCAACACCCTGGATCGCCTGGAGATGCTGCGCACGGCAGAACAGCAGGGCGTGCACGTGTTCAGCGGCGCGGAGAAGATCCTGCGCCTGGTGGACCGGCTCAGCTGCACCGTCACCCTGCGTAACGCAGGCATCCCGATGCCGGATACGGTCGTTACCGAGGATCTTAAGGCCGCCTTCGATACCGTTAAACGTTTTGGCGAAGCGGTGTTCAAGCCGCTGTTCTCCACCAAGGCGCGGGGTATGTGCGTGCTCGGTGGCGAACAGAGCGATGCCGAACTGCGCGACGCCATTGCCGCCTTCAAGGCCGACAACCCGATGCTCTATATCCAGCGCAAGATCGAGCTCTCCGGTCGAGACCTGGGCATGGTGTTCCTTGGTGGTCAGTACCAGGGTACATACGCCCGTGTATCCCAGAGCGATACCTGGAACACCACTATCAATAGCGGCGGCCGTTACGAAGCGTTCGAGCCTGATGCAGAGCTGATCGAGCTGGCGCGCAGGGCGCAGGCGCCGTTCGGGCTGGATTTCACCACCGTGGATGTGGCGCTGACCGATCAGGGGCCGATTGTGTTTGAAGTCTCTGCGTTTGGCGGTTTCCGTGGTGCCCTGGAAGGCGCGGGCGTCGATGCGGCTGGCCTTTACGCGGATCATATTCTGCAGCAGGTACGTGGATGAATAGTATGCCGCAAGAGATCGCTGATCAGCTGATCGAGGGGCGGGAGTTTCTCGATACCAATCTGCTTCTGGCGCTGGATGGGCAGCAGATCCAGGTGCGTTCAAACTCCGAAGAGTTGCTGGCGCGTCTGCGAGGCTACTTCGCCCATATCGTCGTTGAGAGCGGCGAGCCGGATATCACCGTGCTGGCGGTGGAGCGCGATGCGCCCCAGCTCGACTTCCCCTACGAGGACTGGCCCCGTGAACCTGGCAAAACCGGGCGCAAGGACGCCTGTCAGGATCTGCCGGGCGCCAGGGTCATCCATAAGGTGCGCACCGGCATGACCTTTCTGCAGAGCGACTCCCTGCGTATCGCCGCCGGTCCCTGTGTGGAGAATGACAACCAGGTCATTAACTTCATCAACAACCAGTATATGACCTGGCTGCAGCGTAACGGCTGGCGCAACTGCCATGCGGCCGCGCTGAGTATCAATGGTGGTGGCCTGGCCATGGCTGGTTTCTCCGGTGGCGGTAAATCCACACTGATGCTGCATATGCTGGAGCATCCGGAGACGGCGTTTATCAGTAATGACCGTCTGTTTATACGCCGCAATGGCGATGGCGTGGAATGCGTTGGTATCCCTAAACTGCCGCGCATCAATCCGGGCACCATTCTGAATAACCCGAGGCTCGCACCGATGCTCAGCGCCGAGGAGCAGCAACAGCTGCAGGCGATGCCCAAGGCTGAACTCTGGGACCTGGAGCAGAAGTACGATGCGGATATCGACAGCCTCTATGGCAAGGGGCGAATAGAGACTCAATCCTGCCCGCTGCGCGCCTTCATGGTGCTCAACTGGAATCGGGACAGCGACGAGCCGCTCAGCGTTGAGCGTGCGGACCTGAGTCAGAGAAAAGACCTGCTGGCTGCTATCATGAAATCACCGGGGCCTTTCTATCAGGATGCCGATGGGGCCTTCCACCAGGGGCGCGCACCCTTCGATGAGAAGGCGTACCTGGCGGTTCTGGAGAGCGTTCTGGTCTATGAAGCGCGCGGCGGCGTTGATTTCGATGCCCTCGCAGAGCGCTACCTCAACCTCTGATTCCGTTCAGCAAGTCGTGAGCCCTCCATGTTCGAACTGATGCTGCTCCGGCACGGCCGGGCGAAAAAGGCCGATATGGATTATTCCGATCGGGATCGGCCGCTCAAGAACAGCGGCAAGCGCGCGGCCCAGCGGCTGGGCGTGCAGCTGCAGCTTCAGGGCGATCAGCCGGACCTGGTACTCAGCTCGCCGGCAAAGCGTGCGCTGGAAACCGCAGAAAAGTGCATTAAGGCGATGGGGCTGCCGGCCTCAATGATTGAAACCGATGAAAGGCTCTACGAAGGCGACGCCGAAGCATTGATGGCAGCCATCGCCGAGCGAAGCTCCCGGGGTCATCGCCTGTTGCTGGTGGGGCACAATCCGGCGCTGGAGCAGCTGACCAAACAACTGCTGCCGGAGTCTCATTTACCGGGGAAGAGCGACTTTCATCTGCGCAAGGGAATGCTGTTGCAGCTGCGCCTGCCGGTAACTGGTGCGCTGCCACTGACCGGTGAGGGCGAGTTGATCGGCTCTGTCGCGCCGGATCAGCTGCCCGAACTCTTTCCCTGGCCGGGGCCAGGCGGCGCCGAACGGCGCGAGCGTCCTGCCTACTATTACACCCAGTCCGGCGTGATTCCCTACCGTTTCAGCAGTGGTGGACGGCTTGAGCTTCTGCTGATCACCTCCAGCAGCGGGCGCTCCTGGGGCGTCCCCAAGGGGATTGTCGAGCCGGGACTTACGCCGCAGGAATCCGCCGCCAAGGAGGCGTTGGAGGAGGCGGGCGTCCAGGGCAAGGTGCATCCCGAGTTGCTCGGTTGTTACCGTCAGGCCAAGTGGGGCGCGGAGTGCGATGTGGAGCTGTTCGCGATGCGCGTGGATAGCCTGATCGAAGACGCGGACTGGGATGAAGATCACCGTTGTCGACGCTGGTGCGATATCGGCGGCCTGGACGGCGCCCAGCTTAAGCCGGCGCTTAGAACCTTGATCGATCTCTTACCCGAACGGCTGAAGGAGTCTGGTTTATGGCCCGTTTGATCGCCGCCCTGATTCGTCATGGCGACTACCATCAGCTGCCCGATACGCCGAGCGCGCACCAGCCTTTCCCGCTGACCGAACGCGGATTTGAACAGGCGGACCGTGCAGCGGCCAATATGGCCAGGGTGCTGGCAGAGCAGGGTTGGGTGCCCGATTACCGTGTGGATTCGTCACGGCTGTTGCGCGCCTGGCAGACCGCAGAGCGTTTCTGTGTCGCGCTGGGGCCGATGTTCGAACGCCCGCCAGAACAGCAGGGCCACTCCGCGCTGGCGGAGAGGGGGGTCGGCAGTGCAGCCAACCTCACTGTCGCGCAGATCGAGTCGATTCTGCAACAGGATCCACGCTTTGATCCGCCGCCTGCGGACTGGAAATCCAACAGCTACTACCGTTTACCGCTCCAGGGCGCGGAATCGCTGATGGATGCCGGAGATCGTGTGGCGCGACATATCGAGCTTCAGATGTTGATGATGGAACCCAGTGATACCGACCGGGTAAGGCTGTTTGTGGGCCATGGTGCGGCTTTTCGTCATGCGGCACATCGGCTTGGTGTGTTGGAGTTTGAGCAGATCGCGGCGCTGAGCATGTACCATGCAGAGCCTGTCTATATCGAGATGCTGGAAGGCGGCCGGTGGCGACATGTGGCCGGTGACTGGAAGGTGCGCGGCAAGCGCGAGTCATACGCTGATTAGAACTGCATACTTAAGTGCTCAGGCAGATTTCAGAGTTTTAACATTTCGATCACATCTGCCGGTTAGGGTGGAAGCTTTTATCAAGTCTGCGTCTGGATTCTCATGGTATTCGAAAGAAATATAATTCCTGAAATCAAAAGCTTGAAACGCTTTCCTGAAGTTCTGGGTACGATGCCGAGCATTGCCGAACCCTGGGCGCTGGATGATACCCGCTCCGCCAACAAGGCGATGATCCATAGCCGCAGCGAAGCATCAAATCCGTTACTGGATAATCCTGAACACTGGTCCTGGCCCAAGCGACCGATCTGTTTTATCGCCGATCCGCACGCCGATTACCAGGCCTTTGTCGCCTCGCTGGTGGCAAGCGGCGGTGTTGTCACCAAAGGACATGGACCGCGCGATTTCAGCCTTACCAAGGCCGGTCGTAAAATGCTGTTTATCATCGGTGGTGACTGTCTGGATAAGGGGCCGAGCAACCTGGAGCTGCTGCGGGCTATTCGTCATCTTTTCGATCTGGGAGCACGGGTCAAACTGCTCGCCGGCAACCATGATGTGCGTTTGCTGATGGGTATCCGCGCCATGGGGCTTGAGCGTCACCCAACCACCGAGCATCTGTTTGTGCGTATGGGTGACAAGGTGATCCCGCTGTTTAAAGAGGTGCAGGCCTATTGCAAGGGCAAGGAACTGAAAAAAGCGCCGGATGAAGCCGAATGCAAACGCCGGTTGTTTCCCTCCGATGACTGGTTCGAGCGCTTTCCCGAGGCGGCCGCCGACTATATGAATGAGGCAGCCATCGAGCGTGAACTCAAGCGGATGCACGGTAAGTTCGATAAGTTCGAATCCGCCTGCGCCGATGCGGGGCTCAGCATGCGTGATGTCTACGCCATCGCCCAGGAGTGCAGAAAGCTGTTTCTCAAGCCCAAGGGCGAGTTCGCCTGGTTCTTCCGCGATATGCAGCTTACCTACCGCAGTGGCTCGTTTCTGTTCCTGCACGCCGGTCTTGATGACAGTATTACCGAGGTGGTGGAGCGCAAAGGGGTTAAAAAGCTCAATCGCGATTTCCGCAAGCAGATTGAGCACGACCTGTTCCGCTTTTACTTCGGCCCGCTGGCGAATACCATGCGCACCAAGTACCGCGCCGCGGATCGCCCGCTGACCGAAGCGGGCGTCGCCAGAATCGGTGCGCTGGGGATCCATACCCTGGTGCATGGCCATATCAACCGTACCCACGGTCAGCGTCTGGCGTTGAAGCATGGCTTGCTGCATCTCGAGGGTGATATCACCCTGGATCGCAACTCGCGCCACAAAGAGGGGCTCAAGGGCGTGGGCGCCGGTATCACGATGATCCGGCCCGATGGCCATATCGTTGGTATCAGTAATGATTATCCTGCTGCCAAGGTCTTTCGCCCGGGTATGTACTCGCAGATCTAATGTTTTAATGAACGGATGACACCATGCTAGAGAACAAACAACGCTTCCGACATCAGTCGCTGCAGGATTGCCAGAGCATTCAGGAGATGCTGGACGCCATCGCCAAGGGCATCGCGAAAGGGGAGCTCTCGTTCAGCGACGAGGATGGCGAGATCCGCATGAACCCCCGCGGGCTGCTGGACCTGAAAGTCACCGCCAGCGAAGAGGACTCGCGCCACCGCCTGGAGATCCGCATCGCCTGGCAGGCTGACGAGCCGCTACAGGCGAAAGAGCCGCTGAAGGTGGGTTAAATCGAAGGTAGGCTAAATCTAAGCTAAGTCTTACCAGGGATTATCCCTAAACCAGGCCTCCAGGTAATCGATCAGCGCGCGCACGGCGGGCAACTGGTGCTTGCGCGAGGCGTAGAGAATATAGATTTTCAGGTCTTCCGGTTTGTAATCCGTTAACACCTGCTGCAGTTCGCCGCTTTCCAGGTATCGCTGCGTCATATAAGTGGGCAGCATCGCGATTCCCATCCCCTGCAAGGCTGCGCTCATCAGCGCGGTAACTTCGTTGGCGGTTAGTCGACAGCGAATCTCCGCCTCGTTAATCTCCCCAGCCTTATCGCGTAAATGCCAGACATGGCGGCCAAAATTGCGATAACCCAGACAATCCTGCTGTGCCAGCGCCTGCGGCGTTTCCGGCGCGCCGCGACGGGCCAGATAGTCGGGCGAAGCAACCAGTACAGACTCGCATAGGGCGATCGGCTTGCCAATCAGCGCAGGATCCGGATTAGCGGCGAAGCGCAAAGCGAGATCGATTCGCTGGGCAGTAAGATCGGTAACGGAATCCTGCAGCTCCAGCTCTACAGTGACCCGCGGATACTGCTCCATAAACCCCTTAAGCGCCGGTACCAGCTGGGAATGGCCGAACGACATGCTGGTGGCCAGGCGCAGGTGGCCGCCCGGTTCCTGTTCCTGAACGCCAAGCAACGGCAGTGCTTCTGCCTGTTCCAGCCAGGCCTCTACTTCCGGCAGATACTGCTCACCGGCGCTGGTCAGGGAGATTTTTCGCGTGGTGCGGTGAAACAGCCTTGCCTGCAACCAGCTCTCCATCGCCTCCAGGTGGCGGCTCACCATGGGGCGGGACATCTCGAGTCGATCTGCCGTGCGCGTAAAACTGCCGGAATAGGCCAGATCAACAAACACCTTTGCAGCGGTCACCCTGTCCATCGATTAATCCCAGTGATTTGCTCGTAATCTGAAATAATGATGCACGTTATTAGATATTTTTAACAGTCCAATTAAACGCCAGAATCACCCCCATCATTGATTGAAAGATCGTCATTAGCGATTAGGGGAGTTCACCATGAAATTCACGCTGACCAGTAATCCGCTTTTCAAAACCGCTGCAACCCTGATGATGACCGGTGCGGTGCTTGCCTCCGCTACAGCGGGTGCTGCCGAGCGCCTGGAACTGGATGTCTACAATGCCGGTCCAGGCAGCTTTCATGTAAATGCCACCCTGGTGACCGGTGAGACCGAAGCGCTGTTGATCGATACCGGCTTCACCAAGGCGGATGCGCTGCGTATTGCCGCCAAGGTGCTGGATGCCGGTAAACCGCTGAAAACCATTTTTATCAGCCAGGCAGACCCGGATTTCTACTTCGGCGCCGAAGTTCTGAAGCAGCAGTTTCCGGAAGCGCGGATCATTACAACCGCCGCTGTGGCTGAGGCGATCGAGAAAAAAATGCAGGGCAAGGTCGGCTACTGGGGGCCTAAACTGGGTGCCAACGCGCCGGTATCGCCGGTGTTACCCGAGGTGTATGAGGGCGACACACTGACCCTGGACGGTCATGTGATCGAGATTCGTGGTACCGAGGGGATTTTGGCGCATAGGCCTTACCTCTGGATTCCTGGTAACCAGGCGATCCTGGGCGATTTGGCAGTGTTCTCCAACCTGCATCTCTGGACCGCCGATACTCAGACCGATGCGGAACTGGATGCCTGGACCGCACAGCTGGAGTCGATGCTGGCGCTTAACCCGGAGACCGTGATCCCCGGTCATATGGCGGCGGGGTCGGATCTGACGGCTGGCAGCATTGAGTACTCCAAGGAGTACTTGGCCAATTTCCGTCGGGCCGTTGCAGAAAGTGAGACCAGTGAACAGGTGAAAGACGCCATGACCGGGCAATATCCAGAAGCCGGGCTTGGTATTGCGCTGGATATCGGTGCTAAGGTCCACACCGGTGAAATGCAGTGGTAAATGCTTCAACGCTAACGTTAGTGGTAAACGCGGTGAATACGCTAAACACAGGAGAACCCATATGCTGACAGTGCACTATATTTTCGACCCCATGTGCGGCTGGTGTTACGGCGCGAACGAACTGATCGCGCAGCTGCAGCAGAGAGCCAGGCAGGGTGAGCTGGCGCTAATGCTGCACCCCGGTGGCATGATGCCGCGCCGTGCTATCGACCCCAGCTTTCGTCAGCATATTCTGCAGGCCGACCAGCGTATCGCTGACCTCACCGGGGCGGAGTTTGGTGAAGCCTACCAGCAGCGCGTCGCCAGTAACGGCCCGCTGGTGCTTGATTCGCTGATCACAGCGCAGGCGATTATTGCAGGCCAGACCCTGGGAATTGATGGGGTCGATCTGCTGAAATCGATTCAGCAGGCGCACTATCAGCACGGCCTTGATGTGGCTGATGAAGCGACCCTGGCAGGACTGGCAAAAGACTTGGGTGCAGACGCCACGAAGTGGAAGGATGCGATGGCCGCAGCGGAGCCAAAGCTTAACGGCGCAGTGCAACAGACCCGTGAGCTGATGGGGCGTTTCGGCGCTCAGGGTTTTCCGACGCTGCTGGTTGAGAGCGATGCCGGCTGGCAGAGCCTGGCGCACCAGTCTTACTACGGAAACCCCGCGGGCTGGTCCCGTGTGCTGGACGAACTGATCGACTAAGCAACGCTGAGCGTTTGCGGTCATACCGGCGCTTTCCAGCGAGCAAATGCGATCAACGCGATATTTCCCCCAATACGTTGACGCTTTTTTCGCCTTTCCGGCCCCACACAGGGCTGGAAGGGCTTTTTTGTTTTCGCGTCTGGCAAGTCGCCTATCGGCAGTTGCCTCACTGCCTGAAGATCGATTTATGAATATTCCCCGGGGGCGGATCCGGCGATTCATGAATAAGAGAGATAGTCTTAATGAATCCCTGCCTCTTAATGCCTGTAAGCCGAATCTTTTATAGTTTCGCGTTCAGCGTGACGCGGCCGTTTACATAACGCTTGGATCCGGCGCGCCGAAGCCACCGCCGGAAGGGTGGATTCCGGCGGTGGGCGCTGACCTGTCAAAACCGGCCTGGCGTATACGGCGTCGAAAGCGGCCCCCATCAGGGTGGCTATACTTTCTGGACTTGTCCGCCTGGCCGAACCGCATACCGCTGATGTCAATGGCGAAAGCCCGCTGCGGGAAAAACTATAACGGCGCTCTGTGAGCAGAGGGCGCCTCGATATCTCATCTGGAGGTAAGTCATGTCCGTGACACTTAACGTCAACGGGGTCGATCACACGATCGATGCGACGCCCGATACACCGCTACTCTGGGCGATCAGGGACTATCTGAATATGACCGGCACCAAGTTCGGTTGTGGCATGGCGATGTGTGGGGCCTGCACAGTACATATGGATGGTTCGCCGATTCGCTCCTGCTCGACACCGATCCAGATGGCCGAAGGCAAAAAGATCACCACCATCGAAGGGGTGGAGTCTCCGGCAGCCGTCGCGGTTAAAGAAGCCTGGACCGAGATTCAGGTGCCGCAGTGCGGTTACTGCCAGTCCGGCCAGGTGATGTCAGCGGTGGCATTGCTGGAGGGCAACCCCAACCCCAGCGATGAAGAGATCGATGCCGCCATGTCCGGCAACATCTGCCGTTGCGCCACCTACGTGCGCATTCGTTCAGCGATCAAGAGTGCGGCCAAGCAGCTTGGTTAACCCCTAACCCTACAGATTAAAAGGAGGCTGTCTCATGCGTTTCATGTCTGAACTTACGTCGAAGCTTGTTTCAGAACAACAGCCACAGGGCGGCACCAGCCGTCGCGGATTCTTAAAACTGATGGGTGGGGCCGGTGCCGGTCTGACTCTCGCGATCAACACACCTTTCTCACTGGCCAATGCCAGCGAGTCCCCGGAGGCGCTTAACGCCGACGGCGACTTTGCGCCTAATGCGTTTGTACGCATCGCTCCGGATAACAGCGTATCGGTGGTGATCAAGCATATCGAGATGGGCCAGGGCACCTTTACTGGCCTGTCGACCATCGTCGCGGATGAGCTGGATGCGGCCTGGAGCCAGGTGGTACCGGTTCCGGCACCGGCCGATGCCAGCCGCTACAACAACCTGGCGTTTGGCCCGATGCAGGGCACGGGCGGCAGTACCGCCATCGCCAACTCCTGGGAACAGCTGCGTCTTGCCGGTGCGACCGCGAAGGCGATGCTCGTTACAGCAGCGGCCCAGGCGTGGAACGTGCCTGCTTCAGAGATCCGAGTTTCCGAGGGCGTACTGAGCCACGCGTCAGGTCGTGAAGCGACTTTTGGGGAAATGGCTGACCGCGCCGCCCAGCTGCCGGTGCCCGAGCCCAAGAGCATTACTCTGAAAACGCCGGATCAGTTCGTGCTTATCGGCAAGTCCGTCAGCCGTAAAGACGTGGGCAAGAACGATGGCACCGCGATCTTCACCCAGGACTTCAAACTCGATGGCATGCTCACCGCTCTGGTGCTGCATCCGCCACGCTTTGGCGCCACACTGGTCAGCTTTGACGATAGCGAGACCCGCGCCTCCAATGGCGTTGTCGACGTGGTGCAGATCCCCAGCGGTATCGCCGTGCTGGCGAAGGATTACTGGAGCGCCCACGTGGGTCGCGGCAAGCTGAAGGCGGAGTGGGACGAGTCCGGCGCCATCAGCCAGAGCAGCGACGAGATGATGGCGGAATACCGCGAGCTGTCTCAGAAAGAAGGGTTGCCCGCGCGTAACGATGGCGATGCGGCGGCTGCGATCAGCGATGCGGCCACCGTGGTTGAAGCCACCTACGAGTTCCCGTACCTGTCCCATGCGCCCATGGAGCCGATGAACTGTGTCGCCCTGGTTAAACCGGACGGCTGCGAAATCTGGAACGGCGAGCAGTTTCAGACCGTGGATCAGAACAACATCGCCGCTGTACTCGGTATCAAGCCGGAGCAGGTGAAAATCAACATGCTCTACGCCGGTGGCAGCTTTGGTCGTCGTGCCAACCCGCACTCCGACTACCTGGTCGAAACGGTGCATATCGCCAAGGCGAAACCCGGTGTGCCGGTCAAACTGGTCTGGAGCCGTGAGGACGATGTTCACGCAGGCTATTATCGTCCTGCCTACGTGCACCGTCTGCGTGGCGGCCTGGATGCCGAGGGCAACATCACCGGCTGGCAGCAGCATATCGTTGGCCAGTCCATCGCCCAGGGCACCCTGTTCGAAGGCGGCATGATCAAGGACGGTGTTGATGATACCTCCGTGGAAGGTGCCTCTAACCTGCCGTATGCGATCCCGAACCTGAACGTGTCGCTGACCACCACACAGAAGCAGGTGCCGGTGGTCTGGTGGCGCTCTGTAGGCAGCACCCACACTGCTTATGCCACCGAAGCGTTTCTGGATGAACTGGCGGCAAAAGCGGGCAAGGATCCGGTGGAGCTGCGTATGCAGTTGCTCAAGGGTGAACCGCGCTGGCAGGGCGTACTGAAACTGGCCGCTGAAAAAGCAGGCTGGGGCAGCGAAGTGCCGGAAGGTCGCGGACGTGGTGTCGCCGTACACAAATCCTTCGGGACCTATGTGGCTCAGGTCGCGGAAGTATCACTGACCGATTCCGGTCAGCTCAAGGTGGAAAAGGTAGTCTGCGCCGTGGATTGCGGTGTGGCGATCAACCCGGACGTGATCCGCGCCCAGATGGAAGGCGGCATCGGTTTTGGTCTGTCACCGGCGATGATGTCTGCCATCACCCTGGACAAGGGCAAGGTAGTGGAATCCAACTTCCATAACTATCAGGTGCTGCGTATCAACCAGATGCCGGAGATCGAGGTGCATATCGTACCCTCCGCTGAAGCGCCCACCGGCGTTGGCGAACCGGGCGTACCGCCTATCGCACCGGCCGTGGCCAACGCCCTGGCGGCGCTGACCGGCAAGCGCTATCACCAGCTGCCGATCAAGCTGGATACCTGATCCGATCAGCTGAAAAGTAAGCCTGGAAACGGCGGTCTCCTTCGGGAGCCGCCGTTTTTTATTGGGCTGCACTATCCTTGCAAGGGAAGCGCTTGAGAAGGAAACGGCTTACTAATGGAAAGGAGAACCACCCATGCCGATTCACCTGCACACGCTGATGTTGACGTTTTGCCTGTTTATTCTACTCCCGGCTCAGGTCCTGGCTGATGAGATAGGCAGGGTAGTGGCTGTGCTTGGAAGTGCGTTGGCGGAACGTGGAGAGCAGAGGATTAATCTCAGCCGCGACGACAGGCTATACGAGGGCGATCGGCTGGTGACCCTGGAAGGCAGTCGATTGAAAATCCTGTTGCGCGATGAAACCACACTCGCACTGGGCCAGAATACCGTGCTTGAGCTATCGAAGTATCAGTTTGATGCGCAGCAGTCAGACGTGAGTCTGAGCTTTTTGCAGGGCGCCTTTCGCTGCAATACGGGGCAGATCGGCCAGCAAAAGAATCCCAATTTCAGGATCGAAACCCGCTCCGCACTTATCGGTGTCAGAGGTACCGATTTCTGGGGCGGATTTATCTTTGACGATGACCTGGGTGTCGCCATGCTGGAGGGGAAGGGTGTCTATGTCGAGAACGAGTATGGGCGTGTGGAGCTGACCCAGGCGGGCGAAGGCACAACGGTAGTTCAGGGCCGGTCACCCTCTAGCCCTGTTCAATGGCAGCCGGCAAAAATTGAGCGGGCGATTGCAGAGACCGAGGTAGCAGAGTAGGTCTAAACCGGGCTTCTGCTTTGCGCACATAGCGGACGTTGTGGGGATCGGGAGGTTATCCGCAGATCAACGTGGCCAAATCCCATTTTCCCCCCTCACACACCCGACCGATCGTCGCTGCTGGCGCTGACGTTCGGGTGTGGGGGCGTCTGCAACAGAACTCCCAGGTGGTGTGCTGTTGTCTTCTATGAAGAAAGCGTTAACGACGACTGGAACAACCGGCAGGGTGCTGACTGTGGGGCCTGCAGGGGTGTTCGTGTTGGTGCAACAGGGGGCTTCGGGCATTCCATTGGTGCGTTGTGCTGTATGAAAAGGCTTTATAACCGATTGAAAACAGGAATACGCCGCTGCGGCTTGATTATTGCTTGGTCAAGCTGCATTCCTTTTGGTGGTGATCCTTATGAATTTGTCTTACTCCATGAATCGTCAGACGCTGGCCTGTTCCGGTGTTTTAGCGTCAGTCACCTTGGGGCTTGAAGAGTTCATCGATCGGCAGGGTGGCAACAGTCGCCAGGTTCTGTCGCGTTCGGGTTTGAAACCGGGCCTCTACCAGGAGCCGAACCGTCATATCCCGCTGAGCAGCTACTGTCAGTCGATACACGAAGCTGCGCGTTCGACCGGTAACGAACATTTCGGGCTCTGGTTTGGTGAGCAGTTCAGCCCCGAAGGGCTCGGATTGTTTGGCTACTTAGCTCTGACGGCACCGGATCTGCGCTCCGCCATCGACGGCATGCAAACTTATTTCCAGGTTTTCCAGCGCAACAGCCTGCTGAACTTCGAGGTCGAAAAGGGTATCTGCAAGCTGGAATACCGTCTGCTGGATGGCGATATTGTCGATCGCACCCAGGATGCCGAGCTGACCATAGGCATGTTCAATAATGTATTGCGCCGCGCCCTGGGAGAGAGTTGGGCTCCGCTGGAAATTCACTTCCAGCATCCTGCACTGGTGGATGCGTCACAGCATCGTGAGGCGTTCGGATGCGAGGTTAAATTCCAGCAGTCCCGCAATGAGATACTGTTCCGCGAGAGCTGCCTGGACCGGCCGATGCCGGATGCCAATCCTATGTTGAACAACGTGGTTCGCGGCACCATTGCCGATCTGGTCGGTACAGCCCCGCAGATGCTTTCAACGGCCCAGCGAGCCCGCAGCGAAATTATCGAGCTGCTGCCGCAGGGCGGTGCCAGTATCGATCAGGTGGCCCAGCGCATGAGTCTGTCTCGCCGCAGCTTGCAGCGCCAGCTCTCTGCTGAGCAGTACTCTTTTAAAGTGCTGGTCGATGAGCTTCGCGAGGAGTTGGCGATCTATTACCTGGAATATGATCGGCTGAGCATATCCGAGGTGGCCTATCGGTTGGGTTATTCGGAAATCTCCGCGTTTACCCGCGCATTCATGCGCTGGAAAAATCTCTCTCCCAGCGATTGGCGGGCACGCTGATCTGCTGACTCGATCTGCTGGCAGGCAGATTGGCACCGAATGTCAAAAGACCGTATTCAGCGGTCAAACCTGTTAAGCCTACTTACTGAGACACTGCTTCCATCCCACAAACAAAAGGAGGGAAGCAAATGTCTACTCAACCTCACACCCTGGCCTCTGTCTGGAACTGTCCGGCAGAAAACGCACTGGAAGAGGCGCATATCTTCCTGGAGCGTCACGGCGTTAAATATATCCTCGCGCAATTCGTCGACATGCACGGTGGCATCAAAAGTAAAGCGGTTCCGGTGCATTGCCTGAAAGATCTGGTCGAGTCCGGAGCAGGTTTCGCAGGTGCGGCCGTCCTGGGCTTCGATATGACTCCCCAGGATCCCGAATACATGATGCGGGCGGACCTTTCCACGCTCACGCTGATGCCCTGGCTGCCCGGTTATGCCTGCATCCGTGGCCATGGCTGGGTCGGTGATGAACTGTTCCCACTGGATTCGCGCAATGTGCTGGCGGTTCAAACCGGGCGCCTGGCCGAGCGCGGCCTGCGCTTTATGACCGGGATGGAGCCTGAGTTTTACCTGCTGAAGCGGGATGAAAACGGCTCGGTTGTTCCGTTCGACAATACCGACACTCTGGACAAGCCTGCCTATGATTATCAGGGCCTGACCCGTAATGCGCCCTTCATTGAGGGGCTGCATCAGGCGCTGGCCGGCATCGGTCTGGATGTTTATCAGATCGATCATGAAGACGCCAACGGTCAGTTCGAACTGAACTTCAAGTACGACGAGGCGATCAAGTCGGCGGATAACATGCAGTTCTTCAAGATGGCCGCTAAAGAGGTGGCCAACGGCCTGGGTGGTATCTGCAGCTTCCTGCCGAAACTCAGCGCGACCACGACCGGCAATGGTATGCATGTGCACTGCTCTCTGGAAAACGCTGAGGGCGACAACATCTTCCAGGATGACAGCGACCCCAGCGGTATGGGGCTGTCGAAAACCGCTTATCAGTTTATCGCCGGCGTTATCGAGCATGCACCGGCCCTGGCTGCACTGCTGTGTCCGTCCGTGAACTCCTACAAGCGACTTGTCCGAGGCGCACCGGGCAACCCCAGCTGGGCACCGGTGTTTATCACCTACGGCAACAACAACCGCTCGGCGATGCTGCGTATCCCCTACGGTCGCATCGAGGTACGCATTGGCGATGGCAGTATGAACCCCTATCTGGCGGTGGCTGCAATCATTGCGGCGGGTCTGGATGGTGTGGATCGCGAGCTGTCGGCGCCTGAGGCCCATGCCATCAACTTCTATGAGCTTTCGCCGGCACAGGTGGATGAGCTCGGGGTAGGGCGTCTGCCGGAAACCCTTAACGATGCTCTGAATGCGCTGGAGGATGACAAGTTCCTCTGTGAAGCACTTGGCGAGCGCCTGGTCGCCAGTTTCCTGAAGATGAAACGTAAGGAGTGGCACGAGTACCACAGCACCGTTTCCGAGTGGGAACTCAACCGTTACCTGACCTTTTATTGATAGGGAGTTTTGTCATGCTCGAACTTAGCGAAAAGCAGATTCAGCAGTTTCGTCAGGATGGTTTCCTGATTGTCGATAAGATTATTGAGCCGGAAGCAGCACTTGAAATTCGTGATCGCTTTGAAGGCCTCTTCAGTGGCCAGTATGAAACCGGGATCCGACCGGATGAGGTTAACCTGCCGGAGGGTGATCCTCCCTATACCAAGCAGATCTGTAACGCCTGGAAATCTGATCTGGCGGTAGCTCGTCAGGTGATGTCCGAGTCCATGGGCCGCGCCTGTGCCCAGCTTGGTGGCTGGACCGGCAGCCGCCTGATGGTCGACAACCTGCTCTGGAAGCCGGTCAACGGTCGCTCCATCGGCTTCCATCAGGACAGCATGTACTCGCTCTGGATCGATAAGCCGGAACTTGTCAGCTGCTGGCTGGCGCTGGATCACACAACGGCTCAGGGCGGCACACTGGTTTATGTGCGCGGCTCGCACAAGTGGGGTGAGGCCAAGCCGATCATGAAGTTCCACGGGCCTGAGGATGATCTCAAAGAGGTGCGTGAATGGGCGGATACCAACGGCTTTGAGCTGGAACTGGTGCCGATCGAAGTTCCGCCGGGCGGTGGTGCTTTCCATGATGGCTGGCTCTGGCACGGTTCAAGGGTCAACCAGGCAGATGTGCCGCGTCGCTCGTTGGCAATGCACTACTTCCAGGACGATATCGAGTACAACCCGGAAAAGATGACCGTCGGTAATGGACCCATCTACGGTCGCTATAAAAAGTTCGGCAGCAACGTGGTGGATGAGAGCCATTTCCCCATCGTCTATCGTGAAGATGGCTACCGTTCACCGGGGCTCGACGAATACCTTGAGAAGGGAGTGGTGTGATGAAGATCGCCGCTATCATGGCGGGTTCCATGGAGGGCGACCGGGAATCGGGGCGGATCGGCGAGGCGGTCCGCGCCAGAGGCGGCGCACTGCACTGGTTCTATCGCCTGAAAGGGGACGAGCTGCCGTTATCGATCGAAGGCTACGACGCGCTGATTGTGTTCGGCGGTGAGGTTAGCGTTCATGACCCGGAGCTCAAACCCTATTTCGATAAGCTGGCCGGACTGATTCATCGCTTTTATGAAGCCGATAAACCGATACTGGGTTCATGCCTGGGCTGCCAGTCGATCGCTTACGCATTTGGTGCCAAGGTGCGCCCTCAGGGCTTCCTTGAATATGGCTTCACCCCGCTGTCGTTGACCGATGCAGGCCGCTCGGATCCGCTGCTGAAGGAGATGCCGGCGCAGCCGGTACTGTTCGAGATGCACTCGGACACCTTCGAGCTTCCAGAGCAGGCAACGCTGTTGATGAGTGGCGATCAGGTGACCCATCAGGCGTTCAGAATTGGCGAGAAGATCTACGGTTTTCAGTGTCACTTCGAGGTGACGCCGGAGATTGTGGATACCTGGACCCGGCGCGAACTGATCGATAACCCGGCTAAGGATCAGCACGAGATCGCACGTCTTGTCGAAAAGGTTACCGTGGGTTTCGATCAGCATCAGCAGGCTCAGACCGAGTTCGCCCTGTCGGTGATGAACGCTTGGCTGGACCGGGTGTAGGAGTTCACTGCCGCTCTCTTTTAACTAACTGCAGCCCCTAATCGGAGGCATCCCTAGAGGGGATGCCTCCCCAACAGTTAGTTACCGCCCTTGTTGTCATTCGAGCGATTACTTCCCCGAATGTGAACGATATGTATGCCAAAGAGCAATGCTTGATGGGGTTCTGCCAATGCGGAGGCCGCGCTGGTTTGGGCAAGGAGAAGCATTACTTTGCCATTCGCTGAAAATCTGAACGATAAGCTTGCCGGTTTCTGGACCAGTCATGTGCGGTCTAAGGCTCGCGAGGCTATTGGACTAAGCAGGATTTAAATGCGACTGTTCTGGTTAGTGCGCTAATCAGAATCTTTCTGAGCGGAGGGCGGGGGCGCGCTGTGCTGAAAGGGGATTGGGACTGCGAGACTGCTCTGAACCTTAATTAAGCTCATCAAAGAAACCAATCGGCCGCTCTTTGATTCCCATTTCATCCTAAATGAGATTCAACATTTGCGTTTCGCAACTGCGGAGGGTGAAGACCTCTAACAGTGTCTACACTCAGTGGACTGCAATTTTTCAGGAGAGAAAATGATGACAGGCAAGCGTGAAGTTGGTGAGCAAGGACTACCGAAAATTCCACAGGAAGCGTTCGACTGGTATGACGAATATGCCCATGGCGATATAGACCGTCGCACCTTTCTACAGCGACTCGGTACTCTCGGGATTGCCGGCTTGGGCATTGCAGCAGTTAGCCGTGGCCTGATGCCGAACTACGCGCTTGCAGAGCAGGTCTCCTTCAACGATCCGGATATCAAGGCTAGCTATATTGAGTTCGATGCGCCCCAGGGGCATGGTCGGGCCAGGGGATACCTGGTGGTTCCCGCAGGCGTCACTGCTGAGAGCCGGGCACCAGCGGTGCTGGTGGCCCATGAGAACCGCGGGCTTAATCCCTATATCAAGGATGTGGCGCGTCGTCTGGCCAAGGCTGGCTATGTGGCACTGGCACCCGATGCGCTCTTCTCGCTTGGCGGCTACCCGGGCAATGACGATGAGGGGCGAGCCATGCAGCGGGAGCTGGACCGCGGCAAGATCGAGGGTGACTTCGCTGCCGCTGCCCGTCTGTTGAAACAGCATGAATTTTCCACGGGCAAAGTCGGGATGGTAGGGTTCTGCTTTGGCGGCTATCTGACCAACCAATTGAGCGCGCTACTTCCCGACGTGATTGATGCCGGAGCGCCATACTACGGTACGCCTCCCCAGGCGGATATCGCCAATATCAAGGCACCGTTGCAGCTGCATTTTGCCGAACTGGATAAACGGGTGAATGGCTACTGGCCCGATTATGAGGCGGCGCTGAAACAGGCGAAGGTCGATTACACTGCCTATATCTACCCAGGCGTTAATCACGGTTTCCATAATGACTCCACTGCGCGTTACGAGGAAAAGAGCGCTGAACTGGCGTGGAGCCGAACCCTGGAATTTTTCGCGCAGCAGCTGCAATCCTGAGCAGCCTGTCCAGCTGTTTGGCTGTTTCCAAGGGCCTGACCGTCGCGGCACCTGGTCGCGCGGTTAGGCTCGTTTAGTAGATTCCGTTTTATGCAACGGGATGTTTCAGTCCCAAAGCGCCAGGACGACCCACCCGGATGTAATAATCCAAGCCCTCTTGTTGTTTCTCCGGCGCGTAATGCACGCTGCCGACCTTACCCTGGACAGGATGGCTTAAATGACGACCTCTTACTCTCTTAACAACGATTCCCAGGCCGCCAAGGTGTTGAACGAACTCTACGCCGAGGCGGAGAAACAGCGTTCTGGTGCAGGTAACCGACTCACAGCGGAGGCTGGAGCCGTATTGACGCCGCTGGAGCGCTTCACTGCGCTGAAGCATCGTTACATGCCGATCGACCGGCCGTTCGGTAACCTGATGTACTCACTACTCCAGGCATCGCAAGCGAAGACCATCGTGGAGTTTGGTACCTCCTTTGGTATCTCGACTATTTTCCTTGCCGCCGCCGCCCGCGATAACGGATTTGGCAAGGTGATTACCACCGAGTTCATCGCCGAAAAGGCGGAGCGTGCAAGGGAAAACCTGACCCGCGCGGGCCTAGTCGACTGGGTGGAGTTTCGCGTTGGCGATGCGCTGCAAACCCTCTCCGATCCGTTGCCGGGCCCGATCGACTTCCTGTTTCTTGATGGCGAAAAATCGCTCTATCTCGATGTGGTGCGAAGGGTGGAGCCGCAGATGGCTACTGGTTGCCTGATTGCTTCGGATAACACTGACCATCAGGGTGCCGAACCGTACCTGCAATATATGCGTGATCCCCAGCAGGGATATGTGTCCACGCCGATACTGACCCAAGGCGGTCCCAAGGCGCACAGTGGCCATGAAATATCTATTCGGCTGTGAGAGACCATGATAGGTGTAGAACGCTGGCACTTGAACATCGCGGCTGCTAAGTGGGAGTAATTCGCCGATATATCGGGCAGTAAACGGCCGCATCAAGTCATTATCTGATCAAGGCTGCTAGTCATTAAGGCGAGGAAGGCTAGGGTGGATAATGGATGCTGGTACATTAGCAAGGGGCCGCTTCAGCTAGATTGGAATATGCAGTCATGCTCATCCAATAATCCGCGGGGTGCTGCCCTTCAATTTGAGCAGGGCTAACATGACATACTTCGACATCTATCCGTGGGAAACAGAAAACCAGCCAACAAGTCGTCGGCTGGGCAAGCGCACCAGCTAGTTACTGCTCTTTTGGCCGGTTAAAACAGGGTTCACTGCGCTTCTCGGACGGCTTCGAGCACCAGGCGAGCCACTTCCTCGGAAGAAGCTGGGTTCTGCCCAGTGACCAGTTTGCCGTCACGCACGGCGAAGGTCTGGAAATCCGGACCGCTCTCATAGTTGGCACCCAGCTCGCGGATGCGTGTTTCCAGCAGGAAGGGTACCTGTTCGGTCAGACCGGCCGCTTCTTCCTCGCTGTTGGTGAAGGCGGCTACACGACGGTCAGCGACCAGCGGTTGTCCGTTGACGTCCTTGGCGTTTACCAACCCGGCAGGACCGTGGCAGACCGCGGAAATGACCTTGCCAGCGGCCCAGGCCGTGGAAAGCAGGCTGGCCAATTCGGTGCTCTTGGGGAGATCCCACATGGTGCCGTGCCCACCGGGCAAGAACACCGCTGAGTAATCCGCAATCGAAAGGTCGCTGATTTTTATCGAGGACTCGATCTTTTGCATGGCCGAAGCGTCCTTGAGAAAACGCTCCACGCTGGGTGGGTTCTTACCTTCGCTCTCCAGCGAATGCGGGTCGATTGGAATCTTACCACCTGCGATAGAGGCGATCTCCACCTGCGCACCGGCATCGATGAAAGCATAGTAAGGCGTTGACAGTTCCTCGAACCATACGCCGGTCGGGCGCGGGTCATCACCCATAGTCGCCTGGGAAGTGAGGATCATTAGAATCTTGTTCGTAGTACTCATGTTTACGTTCTCCTGAGGCTTTTCAGGGGAGTCAAATAGAATCCCCTTACCTGATTGGATGAGCGGACAATCTCTGCGTTCAGTGCGGCTTATTTAGTGGCGCGGGCGGCTGCGATCAGTCCGTCCAGCCAGTCCTGGTGGCCGTTGATCATAGGGTTGGGCTTGGTATTGTGGAGTTCTTCCGCCGGCTTACCTTTCTGTGTCTCCTGAGTGAGAATGCGCACGCGATCGCCGTCCAGATCTTCAATCAGCCAGGCGTGATGTACATCCAGGCGTGCATCGGTGCCTTCCTCGCCTGCCCAACCGTGCCAGGCGACGCGGCCAGGCGTGCCAGCGGCCGGCGGCACGAATTCATTGCATTGTGCTTCCACAGGGAATCCGAAGGTTTCAAAGTAGAAGCGCACGCCGTCTTCAAGCACCGGTCCCTTGTCGTCATAGAAGCGAGGATTTGCCGAGTTGGAGTAATAGGTTGGCCACTGAGAGGGAGTGACCAGTAACGGCCAGATATCAGCGGCGCTCAGTCCCGCCACAATAACCTCGTTTGAAGCGAAGTTTTCGGTAAAGCCAGGTACGTAGCCTTCGGGCCAGTTAATTGCATTCATAGAATATCCTTTACGTTGATGACAGGTTAAACCTGACAGTGCTGCCACTGAAAAAGGTGAAAGTTGTTAGTGGTGTCGCTGAGTTGTCATCAATGATGGTGCCTCTTTAGAAATAACACCAATCTCAAATTATTATTCTTGATATCACGCAAGCTTATTTCTCGAGACAAAAAATAAGCACGAACCATATCTACACCTGAGGTGCCTCCTGGCGTGGGGCTGACTTTTGTTCGTTCAGATTACTTGCGATCGGCGCAGGCCATGAATAGTAATTCCCGAATCCAGCGATGCGCTGAGTCGTGATGCGTGCGCTCGTGCCAGGCTGCTATTTTGGTAAAACCAGGCACGGCAATTGGAGGTTCAGAAATTGCGAGACCTTCCATGCCTGAGACCAGTCGACTGGGAAGCACTGCGACCATGTCGCTGGAGCGCAAAATTTCAGGGAGGATGAGGAAGCTTTTGACCGACAACGTGACTTCACGTTTAGCGCCCAGCTGTTCGAGCACATCATCAGTAATGCCGTAAAAGCCTCCACCCTCGTAGGAAACCAGCGCATGATCAAGCGCACAGAACTCCTTTAGGGTCAGCTTCCGTCCATTCGCAGCCGGATGGTCTTCACGCATAACACAGACATAGTGCTCCTTGAATAGTTCTCGCGCATGCAAGTCCAGGGGTGTGCTGTCTGGTGTCAGCAAAGCGAGGTCGATCTGACCACGCTCGAGTTGGCTGTGTACCCGTTCATTCTCGACAGGGAGCAAGGACACTTTAATTCTGGGCGCCTTTACCTTGAGCGCCGATAGAAACGGAACAGCGATTGCGCGCAGCGCATAGTCAGTCGCGGCAATGGTGAAAGTGAGACTGGCAGTTGAGGGGACGAAGACAGGAGGCTGAAGCAGCGTATCGATCTGTCTGAGGACCTGTTTCACTGGCTTGCTCAGATCCAGGGCACGTTGGGTAGGAATTATGCCTCGTTGGGTTCGCGAGAATAGGGGGTCGTCGAAGCTGTCACGCAGACGAGTGAGTATCCCACTCATAGCGGGCTGAGTTATTCCCAGACGTTCAGCGGCTCGCGTCACATTGCGCTCATCCAGCAGGGCATCCAATGCCTTGAGCAGATTGAGATCCATACTCTGGAGATCTTTCACGGTTATATTTTCGACGGCTTAGGATTCGGGATTACTGAAATTCAGGAATGGATAATACCAAGCCCCGGCCGTTTTGCGGACCGATTCTCAAAACTTGAAATAGGGGGCTGTCGGCCCTGGGCATTCATGAATGCAGGGGGGCACCTGGCCTGAATTTACACTTGGGCCAGGTGCTGGAGATCTTGGCTAAACCTGTCAGCTTGCCAGGAACTCCTCTGTCGTAGAAACCGTTCCATACAGGAACGCCAGGGCACTCATAAACGCAGCATGAACTTGGGCTGCAGGAACGACTACGCCATTAAACTCAAGGTCCAGGGTTGCGCAGGCATCATGAACGACTGTGGTGTTGTAACCGTAATCGACAGCGGCACGGCTGGTGGCGTCGATACACATGTGACTCATGGAGCCGATGACCACTACATCGGTAACGCCAAGCTTCTCCAGGCTCTCTTTCAGTACTGTCTCACGAAACGAGTTCGGATAGTTCTTGGTAATAACCTGTTCGCCTTCCAGTGGTTTGACCGCCGGGTGTATCTCAACGGCATCAGTGCCCGTGGCAAAGAAAGGAGCTTCAGGGTCTGGGAATTCATGGCGAACATGAATAACCGTCTCACCCAGATCGCGAGCATGGGCAATCACTTTAGCTGCGTTAGCCGCGGCCTCTTGGACTCCCTGCAACGGCAGTTTGCCCGTCGGCGGGAAGTATTCATTTTGGATGTCGACGACGATAACGGCGCGTTTAGTCATAATCATTTGCCCTTATATGGATGTTTTTTTCGTCTGGCGAGGGGCCTCGCAAGTTGTTTTGACATCATCTGATTTAGAGATAATTCTGACGACTGTCGATAAAGACATAATGAGGGGTGATTACGACAAATGTCTGATATGTATGTGGCCGAAGTGGGTCTTCTGCTGTACCCCGGTGCTCAGATGTCTGCCGTCCTGGGTCTAACCGATCTTTTTGCAATAGCGAACCGCTTTGCAGAGCCAGGCTCCGAAGGTCTGTCTACCTCTATCCGCCTGAGTCATTGGCAGCAAAAGTCTCCTGGTATGCCGATTGAGCGCTGCTTCGATTCCATGCAGGGCGAGCCGGGATCACCCGATGTAATGGTTCTTCCACCCACTCTGGGTGATCCGGCGACGGCTGAGGTTGTCGCGCCCTATATTGAATGGATGCGGCAGCACCATAAGACAGGAGGGACACTCGCCTCGATCTGCGCCGGTGCATTCGTCCTCGCAGAGACAGGCCTGTTGGAGGGGCGTAAGGTAACTACCCACTGGCTTTACGAGGAAAAATTCCAGCAACGCTTTCCGACCGTAAATCTCGATATCGACCGTCTTATCATTGACGATGGAGATATTCTCACAGCGGGTGGTGTGATGGCATGGACCGATCTTGGCCTTAAACTGGTGGACCGCTTTATGGGGCCGTCGGCCATGATCCAGACTGCACGTATCCTGTTGGTCGATCCGCCGGGCCGGGAACAGCGATATTACAGCGTGTTTTCACCCAAACTCATGCATGGTGATAGCGCAGTGTTAAAACTGCAGCACTGGCTGCAAGAAACTGAAGGCAAAGAGGTAAGGCTCGATAGATTAGCTGCAGTCGCGGGACTGCAGGAACGAACGCTGCAGCGCAGATTTCAGAAGGCTACTGGGATGACGACCTCGGAGTACTGTCAGAGGTTAAGGGTAGGTCGATCACAGGAGCTGCTGAGGTTTAGTCGGCAGTCAGTAGAAAGTATCTCCTGGGAAGTTGGATACCAGGACCCAGGCTTTTTTCGCAAGATATTCGTACGGATAGTTGGCTTGTCACCGAGTGAATATCGCCAGCGTTTTGGCGTTGGTTAATGGTCTTGGTTGCATCACTTCCATTCAAAGCTGTTCTAGCGCTGCAACTGCTTCTCTTAGCTGCTCAGCCACCCATGCAGCGTGCGCTGAGAGTGGCCATTCTGCACGATGTATTAACCAGAGCGTTTCCTTAATTTCAGGCGTTCCCTCAATGACTGTGATATCACTTTGCCGTGAAAATGCTTGGCGTGCGTAGCGTGGCAGCACGGTAAAACCCAGTCCGCGGGCAACGGGTTCCAGAATCAGGCTGATTTGATTGATGAACCCTTTTCGAGGGATGGAATGGATTCCCGGTTTTCCAGGGTACCGACGACTAAGCATGCGATCAGCCATGACCAGCCCATCGGGATGATCGATAAAGCCTAATTGCTCAAGCTCTTCCCAACCCGAGACGCTGTAGTTCGCCGGCACTATCAGCTCCAGGGGTTCTTCGGAGAAGCGACTGGCCGTCAGGCGGGAATCGTCTGGTTTGAGTGTGACGATACCCAGTTCATAGTGGTTCTGTTTTACTGCCTCCAGTACCTCACTATCGGGCGCGAAGCGGTGACGGATTGTCAGCCCGTGGTTGTTCTGTTGTAAATCCAGGAGGATAGGGTAAAGCGTCAGTCCCACGCTGCCGGGAGAGATCAGGCTGACCTCACCTGTACGGTTATTCTCGCCGTTCAGACGATGCTGTAAGCGCTTATCGGCCTGGGCTATCTCGTTAATGTATTCAAGTAGCGCCAAGCCCGCCGGCGTCAACTCGATCTGTCTCGGGTGGCGGATAACAAGTTGGCCGAGCTCCAGTTCAAGACGCCGAATATGCTGGCTGACAGCCGCTTGTGTCATATCCAGACGTTCTGCAGTGCGGGTGAAGTTTCCAACTTCGGCCAGGACAGCGAATGAGGCGAGCCATTGGGGATTAAGCATAATAAATTTTAATAGCAATCATAATTATACGTCGGTTCTCATTATAGCTCTTGGATTTTAGACTGGGCACATACTTAACAGGAGATGTGTCCCAGATGAAAACTTACCCACGCAGTTTTTCCCACATAGGTTTGTCCGTTACCGATTTGGATGCGGCCGTAAAATTCTATACAGAGGTGATGGGCTGGTATCTCATTATGTCGCCCACCACCATCAGCGAAGATGACAGCGCCATCGGTGTCATGTGTACTGATGTATTCGGTGCAGGCTGGGACTCTTTCCGTATTGCCCATTTGTCGACTGGCGATCGGGTTGGCGTAGAAATTTTCGAGTTCAAAAACGCTGAGAAACCCGAAAATAATTTTGAGTACTGGAAAACCAGCGTCTTTCACTTCTGTGTACAGGACCCGGATGTTGAAGGCTTGGCGGCCAAGATCGTCGCGGCCGGTGGCAAGCAGCGTATGCCTGTGCGTGAGTACTTCCCGGGCGAAAAACCCTATCGCATGGTCTACATGGAAGACCCGTTCGGTAACATCCTGGAGATCTACAGCCACAGCTATGAACTGACTTATTCGGCTGGTGCTTACCAGTAAGGAGAACGGCATTGGCGCAGTTACCGCAAAACTACCAGGCCTGGAGTTGGCAGCAGAGTGACGACCCCAGCCGGTTAGTACTTGAAACCTTGACGCCAAGGGCATTAACCGAGGGTGAAGTCTGGGTCCGAAACCAGGTAATAGGGTTGAACCCTGTGGACTGGAAGGTGCTCGGTAGCAGCGGGTGGCAGCCGGGTAAAATACCTGGCTGCGATGCCAGTGGTATTGTGGTGGCCCTGGGCCCCGGGGTGTCAGCCGACTGGCTGGGCAAACCGGTGGCCTATCACCAGAATCTTAAAGGGCACGGCAGTTTTGCTGAATTGACACCCGTTCGTGCCAGAGCTCTGATGGCGCTGCCTGATGGTCTGGATCTGGCCGTTGCTGCCAGTTTCCCGTGCCCGGGGCTTACTGCCTGGCAGGCGATCAACAAGGTGCCGGCGAAAGCGGGTGAGCCGCTTTTGATAGCGGGGGCCGGAGGTGCAGTAGGTCAATACTTGGTGCAATTGGCGGCGCGCCGCGGGTTTGCAGTGACAGCCCTTTGCAATTCGCGCCATTGGCAGCGCCTTGCTGACCTGGGTGCGGCCAACTGTATAGAGACTCCGTATGAAGCACTCAAAGATGGACGCCATTTCTATGCGGTCATCGATGCTGTCAACGAAGCCAGTGCAGACAGTCTGGTGCCCGCATTAAAAGCCAATGGTCACTTGGTCTGTATTCAGGGGCGCTTGTCCCAGTGGCCCAATGCACCCTTCGGCCAGGCTTTGTCCATGCATGAGGTAGCACTGGGTGCCCTGCATATTTTTGGTGACGACAACGCCTGGCACGGGCTTACCGAAGCAGGCCAGCGGCTCCTTGGTGAGATTCAGGCCGGAAATATTCAGCCTGAATCGCTGCATTATAGTGACTTTACAGACCTTCCCTCGGCCCTTGAGGCTCTTAAAAACAGGACATTTTCCGGCAAAGCCCTGGTTCGGGTGAGCGGAGATCAGGAGTAAACATGACTGCATTGTTTAGTGAATTCAAACTGAAAGAGATAACCCTTCGCAACCGTGTCGCCATCCCGCCAATGTGCCAATACAGCGCCATTGATGGCTTTACCAGCGACTGGCACCTTGCCCATTATGCCGGCATGGCTCGTGGCGGTGCTGGCTTGGTGATTGTAGAGGCTACCGCGGTGTCTCCTGAAGGGCGTATCACCCCGGGGTGCACGGGGTTGTGGAGAGATGAACAGATTGAAGGTATGGCTGAGATCGCTGCTGCCATCAGATCAGCGGGCTCTGTGCCGGGCATCCAGATCGGACACGCCGGTCCAAAAGCCAGCGCGAACAAACCCTGGGAAGGTGATGATCACATTGCCAACGACGCCCCAGGCGGCTGGCAGACGATAGCGCCTTCGGCTGTAGCCTTTGGCGGCGGCCTTCCGAAAGTACCGCAAGCGATGACCATCGACGATATCCTGCGAGTCAAAACCGATTTTGTCGCCACGGCCAAGCGCGCTCTCGAGGCAGGCTTTGAGTGGCTTGAACTGCACTTTGCGCATGGTTACCTGGCCCAGAGTTTCTTTTCTCGCCATGCTAACCAGCGCACCGATGAATACGGTGGCAGTGCAGAAAATCGTGGCCGCTTCCTGCTGGAAACCTTGCAGGCTGTACGCGAGGTCTGGCCGGAGAACCTGCCGTTGACAGCCCGCTTCGGTGTTATCGAGTTTGACGGTCAGGATGAAGAAACACTGGCCGAGTCCATTGAACTGGTTAACAAGTTCAAGGATGCAGGTTTGGATATGCTGAATGTGTCCATGGGATTTTCCACTATCAATGCGAAGGTACCCTGGGGACCTGCGTTTATGGTGCCGATTGCTGAGCGAGTTGGTAAGGAAACAGGCCTGCCGGTAGCCACTGCCTGGGGACTCGATGATCCGCAAACTATCGCCAAGGTTGTCGATGACGGACAGATGGACCTTGTCATGGTGGGGCGCGCTCATTTGGCTAACCCGCATTATCTGGTGCAAGCCGCTATCGAACTGGGCCTTGAAAAGCCGGCTTCATTGCTTCCGGAGCAATACAGTTACTGGCTTTCGCGTTATGCCGGTCCCGGTAAAGGCTCCGCGCAGTAAAACGTTTCCGTGCATCGAAAGATTGCCCTAAAACCAATAAAAATTGTGCGGCATTGCAAGTAACTCAGCATAGGAGAGGGACTCAAGCGAATTCCAAAAGGGCTTAACTACTATATTACGATCGATACCGATGGTTTTGTCCCCTCTATCGTACCGGGTGCCAGCACGCCCGGTGATTGAGGCTTTCAGTACTACAAGGTACTGGAAATTTTGCAGGGCGTGGCACTTGCTGATGAAGTGGTAGGTGTCGACCTGTGCTCCTGTTTCATGACTTCACTTCCAAATTCTTATGGACGTAAAAACTGTACATATAGTTAGGGTCAATGACGGCTTTGTGCCGAAAGCCCGCATGGAGTAGCACGGGCCGAACGTCTGCTTCGGAGCAATTCCGCCCCCAGCTCAGGCTCATAAAAGTTAACGACCAGCGCTGAGCCGCCGTTCGTGACAGTAAGCAACATCGGCGCTGTTCACTGTTTAGCGAGCTCATCGCAGCTCCGCCAAGGACAACTGATTCGGCGGTCTAGAGCATCATTGGATCGGGTGATATAAATGGCGCTTCCATTCGCCTTTTATCTCTATCAGGTCTTTATGCCTTTCGATATTACCGCTGCCGTCAACATCATGGGCCTCACCGCCGTCGGTGTATTTGCCATCTCTGGAGCATTGGAGGCTGCACGGCAGAGGATGGATATCCTCGGCTTCATGCTGATCGGGACCGTCACTGGAATCGGTGGCGGCACCCTGCGTGATCTTCTTTTGGGTAGCGTTCCGGTGTTCTGGATTCGCGAGCCGATCTGGATCGTTGTCTGTCTCGTCGCGTCGGCCATCACTTACTTCGTTACACCCATGTTAGCCTCGCTCTCAAAAGCCCTGCTGTGGATGGATGCCGTGGGCTTGGCACTCTTTGCAGTGGTTGGAACCGAGGTAACACTAAACTTCGGCGCCACACCGTTGATCGCCGTCTGTATGGGGGTGATGACCGCTTCCTTCGGCGGTATCGCTCGTGATGTGCTCTGTCGCAGCAATCTGACGCTGATGAATGATGAACTCTATATCACCACCGCGCTGGCAGGCTCTATCGTTTATCTGATGCTCGATAGCCTTGGCCTGCCATCCAGCTATGACCTGATCGGCGGCTTTTGTGTTGCCTTCCTGCTGCGTGCATTGGCAATGCGCTTCAAAATCAAACTGCCTAACCTTTACAGGTAGTTGGCCCTGGATCGACCGATCGATCGGCAGGCTTTGGGGAAGCTAGGCAGAGTGCGGACTGCTGCGATAAGTGAAAGGCTTGCCATCAGAGTTTTATTGATAGCCACGCCTGACTCTAACAGAGCGAATATCTGCTTCAGGCCACAACCAGCCGATCACATTCAAATCCGGCTTAGCTGAATACACGTGCCGCAACGGGCTGAAATAGATTGCACCGCGGCGAAGAGATCCTTCACGTCTGGAAGGCTGTCGTTTAAATAACCGACGCGATCAGCGCCAGCTCAGGGGGAGGGGTATAGCAGAGAAAGGTTGGCAGGGCGGCAAAGCGAATCCGCCGTCCCGCCAGGTGCTCGTTAGTGCGCGGTGAACCCGCCGTCGACCGCCATGGCGTGGCCGACCAGGAAGGAGGAGTCCGGGCTGGAGAGCCAGAGAACCGCCTTGGCGACTTCTTCCGCTTTACCCAGACGACCGATCGGCTGAGCCGCAGCGATCATCTCTTCGGTCAGCGCGCCTTTCTTCAGCATGTCGGAGACCATCGGTGTGTCGATCGCGCCCGGGCAGACCGCATTGATGCGGATGCCGCGCGGGGCGTATTCCAGTGCAGCGCTCTTGGTCAGGCCGATAACGCCGTGTTTGGAAGCGTGATAAGCCGCCAGACGTGCCAGGCCAACCAGGCCACCGGTGGAGGAGCAGTTGACGATGACGCCGGCGCCCTGTTCACGCATCTGCTGCAGCTCGTGCTTCTGGCAAGCCCAGACGCCACGCAGGTTAATGGCGTTGACCTTGTCGAAGTCTTCGGCGGTTTCTTCAGCCGCATCGCAGGCCGGAACCTGAATACCTGCGTTGTTGAAGGCGATATCCAGGCTGCCGAAAGTTTCAACGGTCTGTTTAACCAGTGCAGCCACCTGAGTTTCATCGGCCACGTCGCAGGCGAAACCGGCGGCCTTGCCATCAGCGGCTTTGATCTCTTCAACAACGGCGTTCAGCGCAGTCTCGTTGATGTCCGACAGCATCACTGCGGCGCCGGCTTCGGCAAATGCTTTGGCGGTCGCGTAGCCCATGCCTGATGCGGCTCCGGTTACCAGTGCGACCTTGCCTGAAAAATCATAAGTGACACTCATTACTGAATCCTTGGAAGGGTTAAAAGTAGTGTCTCTATTATCCACGCAGGGTCTTGCTTGAGAGGGGGGCTGGGTTGATAGCAGCTATGAGCTCGTTCGATAAGTCGCGAGCTGGGACGGCATACAGGAAGCAGGTGCGGCTTAAAACAGGGCGACTGGAGAGAGGGTCGCTGAAGAGAGCGCAACTGAAGAGAGGCAGCTTCAGAGAAGGACTGGTGCGGGGGGGGCGGAAAGTCAGAGGCACCCTGGTGTGACAGAGTGCCCGCGCAGGTCAGTCGCGTTTTAAAAACGGAAACATCATCGCCGTCCAGGGCATCATTGCAGCCTGCATCATCCTATTCATCTGCTGCTGAAACTGGTCTTGCATGAGTTGTTGAGTAAGTTGTTGAAGCTGAAGCTGCATCCGTTCTGCCGCCTCGACAATCTGTTCGGTGGGTATGGATGCGTCTATCTGTCGGGCAGCGTGCATCCCCCGGTCGAAGCGACCCTGTTCACCGAGAATCCGCACCTGGTCATCTTCCAGGCGCACCTCTAGTTTCAGGTATTCAAAATTCAGCCAGGGAAACATGGCCGCCCAGGGCAGAAATGGATTAAACCCGCTCAGGCTATCCAGCTCCTGGCTGCTGTTCGTGCTGTAAGACGTGCTTTGAGCGCTTCTAGCGCCGGGTAGCCACTCACCCGTTTTAACGTTCTGCGTGTGCTCGGCCATATCTCGCCTCCATGTAGATGGTTAAGGCTAAAGATAGGCCGGATTTCGTGAAAATGTGTGACAGGAATACTCAGTCAGCCTGGCGCACTGCCTGTCGGCGATTGGTGGATGCCAGCAGGCCGTAGCAGAGCAGGGAGCCTGCGCCGGAGATGGCGATCACCGTGCCCATGGCGCCGGGCGTGCCGTCGGCAAACAAGCCAACCAGGCCGGTACCGGCTATGCCGCCGCCGTACTGCAGTGAACCGACCAGCGCGGACACTGCTCCCGCCTCCTGGGGGACATCGGCCAGCGCGCCGGCGATGGAATTACCGACGATAAACCCGGTGCAGGAGACAAAGCAAAACATCGGTACCGCCAGGCCCCGCAGGCCGCCCCAATCAGTCAGTGACGCCAGGCAGATCAGCAAACCGCTAATCATTGCGCCGACGGTGCCGATGCCGAGCAGGCGGTCCACCGAGGTTTTCATCACCAGCCGGCTGTTAAGGATATTGGAGCCCATGATGCCGAAAATACCGGCGCCAAACAGCAGACCGTAATACTCCGATGGCACACCGTAGTAATCGATGTAGGCGAAGGGTGAGCCGGACACATAGGCGAACATGCCAGCATAGAAGAATGAGCCGATCCCCAGGTAAGCAAGAATGCGCGGCTGGATTATGATCTGGCCGTAGCGGCGCAGGGTGCGGCCGGCGCTCTCATGGCGGCGCACCGAGTCGGGCAGGGTTTCCGGGATGGTGGTTAGCGCGGCCATCGTCAGCACACCTACGGCAACCAGCACCCAGAAAATGCCACGCCAGCTGCTCATCGCCTCAACCTGAGCGCCGATGATTGGGCCAAGCAGCGGGGCGGCGGTCATCACCGCCAGTAGCGTCGACATCATCTGCGCCGCCTTGGGTCCTTCATACAGATCTCGCACCATGGCACGACCGAGCACCACACCCGCAGACGCGCCCAGCGCTTGCAAGATACGCCAGCTGATGATTTCGAAGATGGTGTCAGACAGGGCACAGCCCATGGCGCCGATGATAAACAACCCGAGTCCGAGCGCGATTGGCAGCTTACGCCCGAAACGGTCGCTGATCGGCCCCCAGAACAGCTGGCCGACACTGAAACCGATCAGGTAGCCGGTGATGGTGAACTCGATTGAACCGTGACCGGCACCAAAGGCGTCTTCCATGGCCGGCATTGCCGGCAGGTAGAAATCGGTGGAGATGGAGGCAAAGCCCATCAGCGCGGCGAGTACGCCGAGAATATGCCAACTGATGTTTCCGTTTCGTAAACTGGCGGGCTGACCGGCAACACTGGGGTCGACGGTCAGTGTATTACTGCTGTCTGACATCTGATTTTTGTACCTGGTGAAATAACTGTCGGGCTGGGAGAAAGGATTATCTGTTCGCTCCTGAACAGATCTGAAGTGCCCGTGGAGTTTCAGTTTATTGATTTGTGAGATAGATTAGAAATGCGATTTTTAAATTATATTTATGCTGGGATTTCATAAATGAAAAGGGATGAAGTGGGCGATCTGCTCACTTTTCTGGCAGTGGTCGAAGAGCGTAGCTTCACCCGTGCCGCCGCCAAGCTGGGCACCTCCCAATCCGCGGTCAGCCACACCATGCGCCGTCTTGAAGAGCGCCTCGATATTCGCCTGCTCACCCGCACCACGCGCAGTGTTTCGCCCACGGAGGCGGGGCGGAAGCTCGCGGCAACGCTGGAGCCCGCGTTCGCGGATATAGAAACCCAGCTTGATCGGCTTAATGATTATCGGGACAAGGTCACCGGCACGCTGCGGATTACCGCTACCCGCACGGCAGCGGAGTTTATTCTGCTGCCTGTCTGTAACCGTCTGTTGCGCGAACATCCAGAGCTGAATATCGAGATCTCTGTGGAGGCTCGTATGGTTGATCTGGTGGCTGAGGGGTTTGATGCCGGTGTGCGCCTGGGCGAGCATGTCGAGAAAGATATGGTCGCGGTGCCGATCGGACCCGATCTGAAGATGGTGGTTGCCGGCTCGCCTGATTATCTGGAGCAGAACGGGGTACCGCAAACCCCGCATGACCTGACCGACCATAACTGTATCAACCTGCGTATGCCGACCTCCGGTGGGCTTTATGCCTGGGAATTCGCAGAGGATGGGCGCGAGTTTAATGTGCGGGTCGAAGGGCAGTTCACCAGCAATGTGGCGAACCTGATTATCCAGTCGGCGATCAATGGCGCCGGCCTCTGCTGCCTGCCTAACGATACGATGAAAGAGGCGCTGAGCAGCGGCCAATTGGTGCCGGTGCTGGAAGAGTGGTGCCCCTATTTTCCCGGGTTTCATCTCTATTATCCGAGCCGGCGTCAGCATTCTGCCGCGTTCAAGTTGTTTCTCGATGCGTTGCGTGAAAGCGGCGTTGCATCCGGATCTTTGGAACGGGGCGAGGAGTAGAGGCGATGCGAAAGAGTCCCGAGATCAAGCATTGCGAGCTTTGTCAGCGCGAGGCGCCGTTAACCTTTCATCACCTGATTCCGCGCAAGGTACACAGGCGTCCGCGCTTCAAAAAACAGTACAGCCCGGAGCAGTTGCAGCAGGGCATCTGGCTTTGTTACCCCTGTCACAGGGCGGTGCACAAATTCCATGATGAGATGACCCTGGGGCAGGAGCTGAACAGCATGGAAAAGCTGCTCGCTGACCCCGAAGTCGAGCGCCATATCAGCTGGGTAAAGAAGCAGAAGATCCGCCAGTAATCAGGTTATGGCCGTTCAGTTTTTAAACCACCAGGTCGGCAGCAGTGCCCGTATATCAGGCTTACGGAAGCGGTCGTCGATCAGGTGGATAACGCCGCGATCCTCCGGCGTGCGGATCAGTCTACCCGCGGCCTGAATCACCTTGCGAATGCCTGGGTAGAGATAGGTGTAAGCATATCCCTGGCCAAAGCGGAGCTGCATCTGCTTCGCCAGCTGCTCCTGAAATTCGTTATTGGGCGGCAACCCCAGCGTTGCAACAAAGACACCCACCAGCGCATCGCCGGGCAGGTCTATTCCTTCTGAAAAGGCGCCACCAAGGACGGCAAAGCCCACCAGGCCGCGCTCGCTTCTGAAACGTTCGATAAAGGCCAGTCGCTCCTCTTCGCTCATGCCGGAATGCTGAACCGCGATAGCAATGTCAGGGTTTTGCTGAGTAAAGCGGGTGCTGATCTGTTCCAGGTAGGCGAAGCTGCTCAGATAGACCAGATAATTCCCGGGTTCGGCGCGGTACTGTGTCTGGATATCCGCGCAGATGGGCGCCACGGACGCGGCGCGATCACGAAAGCGGGTGCTGATATCCAGTGTATGCAGATCGATCTGTGAGGAGGAAAACGGACTGGCCACCGTCTGCCAAAGGCTGGTCTCCGGCAGACCCAGCAGGTCCTGGTAATAGCGCCCCGGATTCAGCGTGGCAGAAAACATCACCGATGAGTGCGCCAGCGCGAAGCGCTCTTTGAGGAAGTCCGCCGGAATCAGGTTCTCCAGTGCCAGAGACGCAGAGATACGGCGCCGTTTCCCCTGCGCCTTTCCTGCGCTGACGGTCAGCGTACAGAGGGAGTGATCACCAAACTGCTCCGCCAGTTTCATAAACCCGATGGTATCGAACAGTACCCGCTGCAGCTCCGGTTCGACCGGGTTATCGGTCATATATTCGGTCAGATCGCCCACAAGACGCAGCAGACTGCCGTTCAGTTCAGTGGGGACTTCGGTCAACTGCAGGCGCCGGGGCTCCTGGCTTGGCAACGATTCCGTATCGATATGGGCATCCACCAGTTTGCGCCAGGCGCGCTGCACGCCGCGAAAGCTTTTGCTCAGCGCCTCTGGCGCATTGCGGGCGGCTTCCTTGAACAGCCACTGGCTGAGATCCGCCGAGTACATGGAGCGGGCCCGGTCGATCAGGTTGTGCGCCTCGTCGATCAGCGGCACCACGCGCCATTCGTTCTGTCGGCTAAGACCATGCAGTAACGCCTGCTGGTCGAAATAGTGGTTAACATCACCGACCACCAGATCACACCAGCGCGCCATCTCCTGAGCCAGGTAATAGGGGCAGATGCGATGTTCCGCCGCGAGACGCTGCACCGCTTCGCGATCCAGCCAGCGTAGTTCTGTGGCGGCCTGGCGGGCTGCGGGCAGGCGATCAAAAAAGCCATCCGCCAAAGGACAGGACTCACCATGACAGGCCTTGTCGGGGTGCTCGCAGGCCTTGTCACGGGCGGTCAGTTCCAGAATGCGCAGTGGCAGTGTGGCGTCGCGGTTGAGCAGTTTCAGGCTATCGAGAATCAGCTGGCGCCCGGTGGTGCGGGCGGTGAGCAGGAATAGCCGGTCCAGCTCCCGCCGCGGCATGGCCGCCAGCGAGGGGAACACCACACCCAGGGTTTTGCCGATCCCGGTGGGTGCTTCCATCAGCAGGGTGCGGGACGTGCAGACGCCTTTGTAGACGGTTTCGCTGAGGTGGCGCTGATTCGGCCTGAAATCTGCGTAGGGGAACTTAAGCGCCAGCAGCGCCTGATCACGGCTGTGGCGATGTTCCTCTTCCTGCTGATGCCAGGCCCGGTAGCGAAGGCAGAGATCATTGAGGAAGCCGTTTAGATCAGCGGCGCTCCAGCACTCATCCAGTGGTGTTTCGAGATCCTTGGCCACATCGTAGTAAACCAGCCGCAGCCGAACTTCAGCCAGGTGATCACGATTACAGAGCAGGGCGCCGTAGACCTTCAGCTGCGCCCAATGCAGCGCTTGCTGGCCCTCGCCAACACGGGACAGATCGCCACGGTGGGTTTTGATCTCTTCCAGGAGCGGCGCAGGCTCTCCAGCCTGATAGCCGTCGGCACGACCGCGCAGCTGAATCCCTTCGCATTCCCCTTCAAGCAGGTACTCAGGTTCGTAATCAGTCCCGCGACGTTTCTGCAGCGTCTTATGTCCGCGGATCCCCTCATCGGCGTTGGGCGAAGGCGTATACCGGTACTCCAGTCCACCGGAGCGCGCGGCTAATTCACACAGGGACCGGACGGCCACCTTCATACGGGGAATCCTTAGAGCAGGTACTTTAAATCAGACGCACAGCTTAGGGGGAAGTAGGAGTTTGATCCAGAGCTGAGATGGATGGTGAGATGGATGGTGAAATGAGTGAGTGCGAGATCGCTGTCCTGACCCGGTTAGGTCCGGGCCAGGATAAGTTTAAGAATTTAGAAGTCGAGCTGTGCGGAGAGAATAAACGAGCGGCCCTGTCCCGGGATACGGCCTATTGGGCTCACATCGGCACCCCGGAAATAGTACTCCTCGTCCAGCAGGTTGTTCGCCGACACCGCAAGCTGTAACTGTTTGTCGTCGCCAAGCTTCAGGTCTCGTGAAACGCGGGTGTTTACGAGTGTGTAGGCCGGTAGCCGGCCTGCGCTGCCATCTGCGGCTTCTTCGTTGGTATTGGCTGCGTCGGTGTAGCTTTCGCTGACATGGGTACCGCTCAGGCTCGCCTGCCAAGGACCGTAGCGGTAATGCGCGCTGGCGCCCAGGTGATGTCGTGATGCATTTGCCAGCTCGTTGCCTTTGAAGTCGCCGGAGAGCTGTTCGGTATCGAGATAGGTGTAGTTCGCTTCCAGTGTCAGACGTTCGCTGGCCTGCCAGCTGCTGGTCAGCTCCAGTCCCTGGGAACGTGCTTCGCCAAGGTTCTGGTAGGTGTCGCTGGGTCTGTGGTACTGGATAAGGTCTTCGTGCTCAATGCGAAACAGCGTGGCGCCAATATCCAGGTTGTCGCTGGCGCGCAGACGGGTGCCTATCTCATAGTTCCAGGCGGTTTCATTACCTACCTCGCCAGGTTTGGTGACCTGAGCCGTCTGGACCGGTACCAAGGAGCGCTGGGTGTTTGCAAACAGGAAGAGGTTATCCGTGGCATGGAAGCCTAGAGTCAGGCCGGGGAGTACCTCGTCGACGTTGTTGTCGTCCTCAAAGCCGGAGATACCGTCGGAGTAGTCGGTGCGCACTGTCTCGTAGCGAATGCCCGGCGTCAGCTCGACGCGGTCATTCATCATGTAAATAGTGTCGCTGGCATAGAGCGCCCAGGCATCGGTCTCAAAATTCCAGTCGCGTACGTTGCTGTATGCGCCCGTGGCAAGTTCAAGCCGGTTAACGTCAAACTCAACCTCTTCGCGGATATACCGCGCACCGAAGATCATCTTGTGGTTACCGTTCCATACTGTTAGGCGCGGCTCGGTGCCGTAGACGGTGAACAGGCGGGGTGAGTCTGCGACGTGAGTGGACTCAAGAGACGGGTCGGCCCAGTGGTCGCCGGTGCCAAGGCGCTGGCCGAAAAAGAAGGTACGGTCTGCATCGTGAGCGAAGTTACGCCATTGGAACTCCACATCATTCGTCGGCGTGTAGGTCCAGGTCAGGGTGCCGCGCAGCATGTCGGCGTCATAAGCGTCGTAGGGGCGCTGCGACTGGGTGATATCGTCCCGGTAGGCCTGGGCACTCAGCGCACCGGGTAATTCTGCGTCCACATCGTAGTACTGCAGCTGCGCAGCAATCTCGTGTTGATCATTCGGCGTGTACAGTGCATCGAGTATAAAGTTGGAGACGTCGGTATCCGAGTGATCTCTTGCGCCATCACCATTCTGAGTATTGATCTGGAATTGAAGCGCGAGATCTTCGTTAACGGCGCCACCGATCCGGTAGTAGAAATCGTTCAGCAGATGACCGGTTTCCTCGGCGATGGTGATCTGTTCCCTGACGGTCTGTTCCAGCTCCCGGGGGATTGGGCGTGTATGCAGGTTAACGACACCCCCCAGGTTATTGGGCCCATAGTGAACAGCTGCGCCTCCGCGAACCATATCGATGCTGTCTACGCTTGGCAGCGTGACAGGGAATAGGGAAACGCCCACGTTTGTGTACGGACCAATCGCGATGGGGTAGCCATCGACGAGGAACTGCACGCGCTCACTGCGCAGTGGATTCATGCCGCGCACGCCGATGTTCGGCAGAATTCCGGTACCAGTTTCGTCGAGAACCTGCAGTCCCGGGGTGCTGCGCAGAGCGTCTTCCAGGTTGAGCGCACCGCGCTCGTGAAGCTCCTCCGCGGATACCACATCCCGGGCGCCGGGATAGGTTCTGACATCCTCTTCGCTGCCGTTTCCGAGCCAGTCGCCGGAGACGACAATCGCTTCCAGGTTGGTTTCCGCCTGGACAGCCGATGACATCATCGCTGCCAGGCATCCATAAAATAGAGCCTTCCTTTTGAAACGCGGGGCTGACTGTCGCTGTGCGGCGCTCATCTTACTGCTGTCCTCGTAATAGATTCAGACGTTGTGAAGCAGTCGCAAGTGGCTTTGGCCCTCAGCAAGAGGAGGGGACGGATCGGCCACTGCGAATGCTCAACTCGATACGGGGAGCGATAGTAGGACGAAATTGGCGCCAATACAATATAATGATAATGATTCGCACTCGTTTTATCATAAGTGCGCTGGTCGCGGAGCTATCTCAGCGACGCGAGAGTTCCGGGTATGCCTGGCGCCAGCGGTTTAGATGGGCATGTATAACGGCTTGAAGGCGAACGAGGTTTTTCTCTTTCAGTGCCTGCACCATGTTGATGTGGTCGAGCGCGCTGTCGCGCTGGATCGCCTTTTTCGACCAGCCGCGATTGGCACTGCCAACGCCGCGCTCTCTGAGGTCATCGATCATCTGGGACAGGTGCAGGTTGCGGTAATAGGCGTTAAAGCAGCGGTGGAACTCTGCGTTCAGTCGGAACATCTCTTCAGACATGTCCTCTTCGACCGCCTGCAGAAATGCCTCGGCCAGTGACTCAAGCTGCTCCAGCCCGGCGTCATCGATGTTGGCGAGCACATTGGCAGCCGCCGCGCACTCGATGACTTCCCGTGCCTCTGTCAGTTCGATGCGCTCCTGCAGCGAGTGCTCGATAACACGGTAACCCTTGTAGGGTTCGTGGTGAAGAAAACCGCTGCTTTGAAGTTCACTGAAAGCCGAACGCACGGTAAACCGGTTAACTTCGAACGTCTGTTCGATATCGATCTGTTTGAGCCACTCTCCAGGGCGATATTCGCCGCTGGTGATCTTTTGCTTCAGGCGGGCGACCAGGTCCTGGGTGGTTTGGTCGGTCAGCGTTTTCTTCGCGTTTGTCATCGGTGTCCTTAGAAATTTATCCCTGTTACAGCGCACTGCATTCTACACCGGCGCGTACAGGGGAAATACCTGTCGATATTGGCGCCAATTATGACATAATGTCGCGAGCCGGTATTAAATGAGAGTGAATGATGTTTCGATTTGCATCAGCTGCCTTGATGGGCGTTGGTTTGCTGTTCTCTGTTCTTGCGCAAGCGCTGACCCTGACGGATGACAGGGGAGAGGCGCTGTCCCTGGATGCGCCAGCCAAACGTGTTGCTGCTGTATCCAACTTTGGCGCCGATCTATTAAATTCGGTGGGCATGACTCCGGTTGCCGTGACCCGCTTTGGCCCCTTCAGCCATCCCGACTATCTGGGTGATGCGCTTGATGATGTGCCCGTTATCGGGACTCGGGCACAGGTTAATCTTGAGCTTTTGTCTGAAGTGGATCCTGATCTTATCCTCGCGATCCGGCGCTACACCGAAAAGGATGTGGAACGGTTTTCCGAGATAGCTCCTTACATGGCGCTGAACCTTATTACTCTCGACGATAGCTATCGTGCGGTTTCTCTGGCGGGAGAAGCGCTGGGCAGGACGGAACAGACCGAGGCATTAAACGCTGAATTCAGCTCCCTGCTGGAGGATATGCAGACCCGTGCACCGGGTGGCGTGTCGGCAGCCCTGCTGGTGACAGGCGCCGAAGCCCCGTTTATCTACTATGACCACTTCCTTACGGCCGAGCTGCTGCGCAGGTTGAATGTGACCAACGTGGGTGGCTCGCTGGATGCGCCGGAGCAGGGGTTACCGCTGGGTTATCGTATCCGGCTTGAAACGCTGCTGGAGCGAGATCCAGATGTGATTTTTCTATTCGATTCAAATCACGAACGCGCATTTACCCGCAACCCGATCTGGCCCTACTTGAGCGCTGTTAAGAACGGCAGGGTTTATGAGGTGGGTCAGCATTGGAAGGAAGCGGCAGGGCCTAAGGCGCGGGTAATGGTAGCCCAAGAGATGGCGCACCTGCTTTACCCTGATCTTTTTCCGATGCCTGATGTGCCCCTGTCGCTGCGTAGTCACCCATATACTGGGGCTGAGCATTGATCAAAGCAGTGATAGCAGTCGGCGTCGGTGCGTTTGTTCTGGCATCTGCTCTGTTTATTTCCCTGATGCTGGGCGACGCTCTGTTTACACCAGGTCAGATCTGGTCCGCGGCCTCGGGTGATGGGGACAGACTAAGCCAAATCGTGCTGTTCGAGCTGCGCTTGCCCCGATCAATCATGGCTCTGCTTGTTGGTGCTGCGCTGGCCACTGCCGGTGGCATTATGCAGGGCGTCGCACGCAACCCTCTGGCATCGCCCGATCTTACTGGTGTAGTGGCCGGAGCCGCCTGCGCCATCGTCGTTGTTATCTCGGTTGTTCAGGTCGATACGCGCTGGCTGCCTCTGGTTGGATTTGGAGGCGGCCTGGCAGCGGGTGTGGCGACCTTTACGCTGGCATGGAAGGGGCAGATTCAGCCGCTGCGACTGGTGTTGGCCGGCGTGGCGATCAGTACGGTCTGCGTATCTCTGATGTCGGCAATGCTGCTGTTTTCCGGCGCCGAAGCCAGCGAGCTGTTCTTCTGGCTGGCGGGAGGTCTGGCTGGTCGTGGCTGGGAACTGCTGGACCAGCTTGGCATCTGGATCCTGGTACCGATGCTGGTCACGTTTTTGCTATCAAGCCGCTTCCGCGTGCTGCTGCTTGATGATGCCGTGGCACAGACGCTGGGAGTGTCCGTGAATCGCTGGAAACTGTTCTTTCTGATGATGACTGCGCTGATGACTACCGCTGCAGTCGTCGTCGCCGGCCCGGTTGGCTTTGTTGGCCTGGTGGTCCCTCACATAACCCGCAGGCTTTTCGATGAACAGCGCGCAAGCTGGCTGCCGATGAACGCCCTTATCGGTGCTCTGCTGTTACTGCTGGCTGACCTGCTGGCCCGCCTCACACCGGGCGTGCAGGAGGTCCCGCTGGGTGTACTGACGGCGCTTCTGGGCGGCCCCTGGCTGTTGTGGATCGTGTCGCGGACATCGCGGGTGCTTGCATGAACGCCGGCAATAACAGGTTAAGTGTATCTGGCTCTTGGTTAGGGCTGGTTCTTTTGGTCAGCCTGCTGCCTGTGGTGCTGGCGCTTAATCTGTTTCTGGGTGCCTCTGAGCTATCGCCGATGGAGGTTATCCAGACGTTACTGGTGGGGTCGGGGCAGGAGCATGTGGTGAGGGTGATCTGGGAGTTACGACTACCCAGGGCGCTTATGGCAGCACTGGTCGGTGCTCAACTGGCGCTGGCCGGATTCATGCTGCAAAGCCTGACGCGCAACCCACTGGCCGATGCAGGTTTGTTAGGTATATCGGCAGGTGCAAGCCTTGGCGCTGTGCTGGTCGTGGTCGGCGCGGGCACCCTATCCAGTGGCGTTGAAATATACCTGCAGGGCGAGAGCGTACTGGTCTGGCTTCCCGCTGCGGCTTTGGTGGGCGGTTTGCTGGCGGCAGCCCTGGTGTACGGCTTAAGCGGCGGCTCGGCCTTAACACCCTTACGGCTGATCCTGACCGGAGTGGTTTGTGCCGCCATTCTTAACGCACTGGTCACCGGGCTCCTCGGGCTATGGGGTCAGGCTCACACCGAAACAATTGCAGCCTGGCTGGCCGGGAGTTTGAACGGCAGAAGTTGGCAACATCTGAGTGTACTGCTTCCGTGGAGCGCAATGGGCTTGTTGGCAGCTCTATTGATCTACCGCCCCATGCGACTGTTGAGGCTGGTAGATGAACAGGCGTTGAGCCTGGGGCTGAACCTTGGTCTCTGGCGCTTGCTGACCATCGCGACTGCCACGCTGTTAACCGCCAGCGCGGTGGCGGTTGCCGGGCCCATAGGTTTTATCGGCCTCGTGGTGCCTCATCTGGCGCGTGGTATTGCACCGGGTCATATGGCGCTGCAATACCTGATGACCGCGATTGCCGGCGCAGTGATCGTATTGGCCGGTGATCTGGTGGGGCGGCTGGTGCTGGCTCCCTATGAATTGCCGGTTGGGGTGTTGGCGGCGCTGATCGGCGTGCCCGCATTTCTATACCTGTTAAGACGCCAGCCCTGAGGAATGGAGTATCAATACGCGATGAGTTTATCGGCTGAAAAGGTGAGGCTTGGCTACCAGGGCCAGGTGATTGTCCCTGAGCTCTCGGTTCAGATCCCGCGGCATAAGATGACCGCGCTGATCGGTCCGAATGGCTGCGGTAAAAGCACACTGCTCAAAGCCCTGGCCGGGCTTCTCAAGCCTTACAGCGGAAGCGTCAGGATCGATAACCACCCCCTGGGATCAATTAGCCGACGTGAGCTGGCGCTGAAGCTTGCCTTTCTGCCGCAGAAGCCGCAGGCACCGGAGAGTATTCGTGTGAAAGACCTGGTGGGCTACGGTCGTTTTCCGTACCAGGGGCTTATGCGAGGGGCCTGCGACCAGGACAGAAAAATTGTCCACTGGGCGATGAATGAAACCGGCGTTGAAGCTTATGCCGAACGCCCCATCGAGGCGTTGTCTGGCGGTCAGCAGCAGCGCGTATGGATCGCCATGGCGATTGCTCAACAGGCGGAAATACTCCTGCTGGACGAGCCGACAACTTTTCTCGACTGGGGGCATCAGTTGGAGGTGCTTGAACTGCTGGAGCGTCTTAACCGCGAGGCCGGGCTTAGTGTTGTCATGTCATTGCACGACCTTAACCAGGCTGCACAGTACTCTGACAACGTTCTCGTCATGAAGGAAGGGGCGCTGATCGCAGAAGGAGCACCAACCGATGTGATTACCGCTGATCTGTTACACGAGGTGTTCAGGGTCGAAGCGGAATGCGTTACCGGCAAAAGCGGTAAGCTGCACTGCATTGCCCGGGGTTCTGCGAATAAGTGTGTAAATCAGTCGGACAAGGCTCAATAGCGCAGGGAAGCGGGACCGCACAATGCGACAGCTACAGAAACGTTACTTTAAGGGGCTGGTTCCCTTTACCGCTTGCAAGGCCGACTCTCGATTCTCCTATTGCGCTTACGTACCGGAACGTTGCGGAGGCGATGAAAAGCCGCTGCCGTTACTAGTCGTCGTGCATGGATCTGCCAGAACAGCAGAGAGCTTTCGTGACCACTTTATAGAGTTTGCCGAGCAGCAGGGTTGTGTGATTCTCGCGCCGCTCTTCCCGGTGGGTTCGGCAGGTGATGAGGATGGATACAAACTTAAGCCTCCACTGAGCTTTCGCTATGACCGGGCGCTGCTGCATATGGTCTCTGAGCTTGGTGAGCGCTACAGACTGGAACAGCGTTTCTACCTGTTCGGCTTTTCCGGTGGCGCTCAGTTTGCGCACCGTTTCTGGTATCTCAATGCTTCCCGCGTGAGAGCGATCTCTATTGCCGCGCCCGGCAGTGTCAGCCTCCCCGCGGAAGGGGATGAACTCTGGAAACTGGCCAGTGAAACTCAGCAGAGCCTGGAGGCCGGTCTCGTCGATGTCCCGGCGCAACTGCTGATTGGTGAAGAAGATTGTGCGCCTAAGTCATCGCCGAGTGAAACGAAATGGCCAGACAGACAGGAATCGCTGAAGCTGCTCGCAAGGCATCTCGTGGCCCTGGGCGTTAACGCACAACATCAGAGCGTTGCGGGAGTCGCTCACGATGGTTTTGCCTTGATTGAGGCTGCGCAGGAATTTCTGGCGCAGGAAATGCGTCGGCAGCGCCGATGCTGATTGGGGCTAGCGGCAGTTAGGAATAGTCGAAAAAGAGCAGCCTGAATTTAATATCCAGACTGCTCCTGTTCTCACCGGTCTGAGAAAGCTTAGCCCCAAACCTCTTCAGCTATAGCGCAGATCAGTTTGATCTTGTTCCACTGCGCTTCTTCGCTGACCTTGTTGCCTTCCTCGGTGGAAGCGAAGCCGCACTGCGGGCTCAGACAGAGGTTTTCCAGCGGGATGTACTGGGTGGCTTCCTCAATGCGCGCCTTGATCACTTCCGCGTCTTCCAGTTCTGCGAACTTGGAGGTCACGAGGCCAAGGACTATCTTGCTGCCGTTGTTCGACCAGTGGCGCAGCGGTGCGAAGTCTCCGGAGCGGTCGTTGTCGTACTCCAGGAAGAAACCGTCGTAGGCGGTGGAGAACAGCTGCTCGGCCACCGGCTCGTAGCCGCCGGAGAAGAGCCAGGAAGAGGCGTGGTTGCCGCGACAGATATGGGTGGTGATCACCATATCGGCCGGCTTCTCTGCCAGGGATTCGTTGATGATGCGCGCACAGATGGTGGCGATCTCCTGCGGATCCAGGCCCTTGTCCTTGATCTCCTGCTGCTTGGTGGCATCGGCCAGAAACGCCCAGTTGGTGTCGTCAAACTGCAGGTAACGGCAGCCTGCGGCGTAGAACGCTTTGACCGCATCGCGGTAGGTGGCGGCCAGGTCGGCGTAGAACTCGTCCAGTGACGGGTAGATCGCCTGCAGGCTGGAGGAGCCATCGTTGGCCAGCAGCTCCTGGCGCAGGATCATGGTCGGGCTCGGGATCGTTGCCTTGGCCACGGAACCATCGCCGTTTTCCGCCAGCTTTTGCAGAAACGCGAAGTGGTTCAGGAACGGGTGCTCAGCGTTGAAGCTGATCTTGCCGTTAACGCGGATGTTGTAAGAGGGCGCTGCCTTGCCCTTGAACTGCTGGTTGTAACCGGCTTCCGGCACGTAGCCTTCAACGCCGTTCAGGTTTTCGAGGAAGTCGATGTGCCAGAACGCACGGCGGAACTCACCATCGGTGATCACCTTGAGGCCGGCGGCCTTCTGGTTTTCGACCAGTTCGGTGATAGCGCGGTCTTCGATGGCGGTCAGTGCTGCCTTGTCGATAGCGCCGGAGGCGAAGTCGCGGCGGGCCTGATGCAGGTAGCTGGGGCGAAGGTAGCTGCCGACGATATCAGCGTGTGCAGGGAATGGCTTGGCCATGATGTTTACCTCTTGCGTCCGTTCAAAAAACGCAATGGTAACGGAAGATGAATCGTTTGTAGGCGCAAATGTTTCATTGAACCATGAATGAAATTCAGCGCTTGCCTGCCAACTATTAATTTACCTAATTCATTCGAGGCGGGTTAACGTGATTTCCTTGGAGGCGATGCGCTGCAGCAGGTGACGGTCGTGACTGATCGCCAGGATCGACAGGCCCTCGCAGCTGCGCTGCATCAGGAAGGACCAGATATCGGCCTGGGTGATGGGATCCAGCATGGCGGTGATCTCGTCTGCGATTAGGTAGCGAACCTCGGGCGCCAGGGCGCGCAGGATCGCCACACGCTGTAGCTCGCCGCCGGATATCTCATGGGGAAAGCGGTTATACCAATCCCTTGATACACCCAGCGCCTCACGGGTGGCCTCGTCCGGAGCCCAGGCTTCTTCGATGATCCTGCCGATGCGCCAGCGCGGGTTTACGGCGAAGATCGGTGACTGGTGCAGGTATTGAACCGGGTTCACGCCGCCTCTGGGTTCGGCAAGCTGAATAGAGCCGCTCTGGGGCTTCAATACGCCCGCCAGCAGACGGCCGAGGGTAGATTTTCCGCAGCCCGAGGGGCCGGTAAGGCCGGTAATCTCACCAGGCCTCAGTGTCAGGCTGACTCCATCGACAATGGCGGGTTGGCGCGGATAACCAAAAGTCAGACACTTCGCCTCAAGCATAGGCGGGCTCCTGAACCGGCTCCAGGATCGGGTCCGGGATCTGAGGCGCCGGGCTTAGATTGAAATCACGCTGCGGTAGCGAGCGCCAGAGATTTTGCGCATACGCGGAGTTAAGCCTGTCGCCGTTTTCGCTGAAGGCGGAGGTGGCCTCGAGGCTGACCAGTCGGCCTCCGCTGAGTATCGCTACCTGGTCTGCGAAAGGCAGGCTTTCCGCCAGGTTGTGCGTGATCAGCAGCACCGCCTTGCCTTTATCCGCCAGCGCTCTCAGCTCCCGCAATACGGTGGTGGCCGTCTCTGCATCCAGGCCGCTGGTGGGCTCGTCTGCGACCACCAAGTCAGGTTCGCCGATGGTGGCGATGGCCAGCATCAGCCGTCGCGCCATGCCGCCGGATAGCTGGTGCGGATAGAGCCGTAACACCTCTTTGCCCAGGCCGTATTTTGCCAGTGTTGTGCTGAGGGTTTGGGCGTTTGCCTTGAGACCTGCGCGCCGCGCCGCCCATTTCAGTTGCTGACCGCAGCGGGCCAGCGGGTCCAGTGAGCTGATCGATTGCGGCACCAGCGAGAAACTTCTGCCGCGGTGACGTTCCTGGTTGCTGGCGCTGAGTGCTTCGCCGGCAAAACTGATGCGACCATTCAGCGCAATATTCGGCGGCAGTATGCCGAACACCGCGTGTGCGAGCAGGCTCTTGCCGGCACCGGAGGCACCGATCATCGCAACGATTTCACCGGGGGCGATACTGAGTGAAATCTCCTCCAGTACCGGCTTGATGCTGCGCTTAAGCGGGCTGTCGTAACGTTGAAAGCCGAGGGAGAAATTTTCAAAGGTCAGCAGGCTCATACTTCACTTAACCTCGGATCGGTGAGTTTACGGATGCCGTTGCCGATGGCGTCAAAACTGAGCACCAATAGCAGCAGTCCAAGACCGGGAAACAATCCAAGCCACCAGTTGCCGGCCATCAGGTAGCGCATGGAATCGGCCAGCAGGGTGCCGATGGCAGGTTTGCCGGGTTCCAGGCCGAAACCAAGAAAGGTCAGCGCCGCTTCATGCAGAATGGCGTGGGGGAACAACAGCGTGAAGCCTACCAGTGTCTGTGGCAGCAGATGGGGCAGCAGATGGTGCCGGCCGATATACCACCAGGATTTACCAAACTGACGTGAGGCCTGCACATACTCAGCGCTGCGCACCTGCAGAATCTCGGCCCGCAGTATGCGGGTCAGACGCGGCCAGTGGGTCAGGGTGACAGCGATAATGACGGCAGTGGTACCGCCGCCCAGCGCGAAGGCGATCAGGATCAGCAGCATCAGATGCGGCAGCCCGAGGGTGGTGTCGATCAGAAAGGAGACCACCGCGTCAGCCCAGCGCCCGCCGGTTGCCGCCAACATCGCCAGCACAACCGCTATCGCTGTTGAGAGTGCGGCGGTGATCAGCCCCACATTCAGGCTCAGACTCAGGCCGTGCAGCGTGCGCGCCAGCATATCGTGGCCAAACTGGTCGGTGCCGAACCAGTGCTGCCAGCTGGGCGCCAGCATCCGGGCGGAAAAGTCCATGGTGATACCCCTGTCGCCGATCAGGACAGATCCCAGAGCCACCAGCAGAATGCCGCCCAGTCCCAAGGCCGTGAGCATCAGGGTACTGATGCGGTTATTGCTGCGGATAACGAGGCTATTCATGGCTTGAGGAGCGACGGCATGATTCATGGCTGCGACCACTCCAGGGTTTCAGCCTGGCGCATACGGGGATCGACAAGCCGGTAAAGGAGGTCGGCTATCATGTTGCCGCTGGATACCAGCAGCGTCATGAACAGGGTGATGGCAAGCAGCAGTGGGATATCACCACGAATACCGGCTTCCACCGTTGCGCGGCCAAGGCCTGGGTAGGCGAACACCTGCTCGGCCAGTACCGATCCGCCGAACAGCTCGCCAATCGACGCAAAAAGCACGGTCAGTGCTGGCAGCGCCGCGTTACGGGCGCCGTGGCGCAGGGCAATATCCAAACGCGATGCGCCCTGTGCTCGTGCGTAGAGCGCATAGTCCGACTGCATGATCTCCACCATTTTCGCCCGGGTGTGCAGAGCGATCTGCGCCACACCAAGCAGTGTCAGTGTCGCCAGCGGCAGAAGCAGATGATGCAGCCGTTGCCAGAGGCTGACTTCGTCGGCCAGCATGCCAGGTGGCGCCGCGCAGCAGACCGGAGTCCACTGCAGCGAGACGGAAAACATCACCAGCAGGAGGATCGCCAGCCAGAAGGTGGGCGTGGAAGCGAGCACAAAGGAGTAAACACGAATAACGCGGTCCAGCAGCGAACCGGAATAAGCGCCTGCCAGTATGCCCAGCACAAAGCCGAGCAGTCCGGAGAGCAGCCAGGCCAGGCCCATCAGCGGCAGCGATGCGAGTACACGGCTGGCCAGCACCTCCGCCACTGGTGCGTTATAGGTCATGGAGAAACCCAGGTCGCCGCTGAGCAGGTTGCGAGCCCAGTGGCTGAACTGTTCGATGGGCGGCTGGTTAAGCCCCCATTTCTCGGCGATCAGTGCGCGCTGTTCAGGTCCGACCCGGGCGACATCCGGGCCAAGATAGGCATCCACCGGATCGATCGGCGACAGCTTGGCCAGCGAGAACGCCACAACCGCTACCGCGGCCAGTACAAGCACAAGCCGCAGCAGTCGGGTTAACGTGTAACGAAGGGAAGAGGTCACCGGCAGTTACTCGCAGGTCCAGGTCCAGTTCTGGATCAACGAGGTGATCGGCCAGCCGTGGCCGTGAGGTTCAATCTGGGTTTCGCCCAGGTCGAGGCATTCGTTGACGTAATAGATGTGCTCCAGATTGACCAGCCAGGCCCAGCCCGCTTCGCCTTTGGCGCCATATCCGGTGGTACCGTCCCATTCCGCTGCCTGCCAGTCGGGGTAGGAGGCTTCCAGGGTGGGCGCCGCCTGGGCCGCAGCGAAATGGGCGTCCACCGCAGCATCGGAAAAGTAACCCACATTGTAATAGCCGGCACCCGCCCAATCGGACTGATAGAGGCTGTAAACCTCCAGCGGCGTGTGGCTGCCCCAGCCGAAGACCACCGGCTCGGAATGGAAGATCTGACCCAGGCTCTCCCAGCTTTTACCGATGGCGGTTGCTTCTATTCCGAGTGCTTTCAGTTGCTCCGCCAGGGTAATCGCCAGCGCCTTGCGGGTGGAGTCTGAAGCGAGATAGTTAATCGGGAAGGCGGCGCGGACACCCTCTTTTTCACGCACACCATCTTCGCCACGCAGCCAGCCGGCCTGATCGAGTAGCGCGTTGGCGGCATCCAGATCGTATTCGACCGCTGCTTTCGGGTTGGACCAGGGCAGGCGGTCGGCGGGGCCTGAAGCGGGCGTACCGTGACCGAAGAGTGCGACCTGGACCAGCAGATCCCGATCCACGCCCAGGTTGATGGCGCGGCGTATCGCCCGGTCAGAGGTGACCGCGTTACCGAGCTTGTTTCCCTCCGCGTCGGTTTTGCCCTCATCGGCGAGAATAGGGAAGGTGATGCCGCGATTATCGACGGACTCAACGACCACCTGTTTGAAGCCGCTCGGCGCTGCATCGGCCAGGGCTGGCGGTACCGCAGCCATATCCACCTGACCGGCGCGGGCCGCCGCGAGGCTGGTGTCTTCACCGGTAAACAGGAAGGTGATCTTCGAGAACTCCGGCTGTTTGCCGTAATACTCGGTGTTGCGTTCCACGATTAACTGTTCGCCCTCAGTCCAGGAGATCAGCTTGAACGGGCCGGAACCAATAGGATGACGGCCATAATCCTGGCCATATTCGGCAGCGGGTACGATGCCCAGTGAATAGAAGTTCTCGGTAAAGGTGATCCAGGGTTTTTTAAGGTGGATCACCAGGCTGAAATCATCAACGGCTTCAGCGGAGTCAAACGCGCTCAGGTCGAGGGCGCCACCGGCACTGGCCGCTTGATTAAAGGTAAACGCCACATCGTGCGCTGTCAGCGGTGTACCGTCGGAGAAAACCGCATCGTCGCGCAGCGTGATGGTCCAGGTGAGACGATTATCTGACAGTGTCCATTCTTTAGCCAGGTCCGGCTGGGTCTCAAGTTTCGCGTCACGGGTCAGTAGCGTAGACTGAAACAGCGGATGGCCGTACTGTCCCCATCCCAGCAAAGGATCGAAACCCTCCTTGGGTTCGCCGCCGATCGCCAGCACCAGTTCGCTGGGTGCCTTATCTGATGCGATCGCAGCGCTGAATGTCAGCGGTGCTGCCATTGAAACAGAAAGAGTGGCAAGCGCGAATGCGCGCAAGGGGGGCATTGCCATGTGACAGCTCCTTATGATGGCGAATCGTCCGTTGATTTGGCTGGTACCCGCGGGCGGTTCCGAGACAATAAAACCAAAGGGTATGATGTATAAGGCAAAACATCATACTCAAGCAGGAAGAAGATATGCAACGTGTGACGGTCACTTTGGATGATGACCTTATGGAAGAGCTCGATCATCTGATCGAGGAGCGCGGTTACCAGAACCGTTCTGAAGCGATCCGTGATCTGGCCAGGGCAGGGCTCGGGCAGACTAAGCGTGAAACAGGCAATCAGTCGAACTGCTTCGGTGTACTCAGCTATGTGTACGACCACGCTGCCAGGGACCTGGCGCGCCGTCTGACCAGCACTTTCCATAGCCACCACGATCTGACCATTGCCAGCATGCATGTGCATCTGGATCACGATAACTGCCTGGAGATCGGTATTCTCAAAGGCCCGACCTCCGAAGTGCAGCACTTCGCCGACCACGTGATCGCCGAACGTTCGGTGCGCCACGGCTCGCTGCAGATTGTGCCCCAGGCACCGAAAGGGGACACCGAAGGCGAGTCGCACGAGCACTGAGCAGGGTGGAACCACCGGGTTTTCTGTGCATCCGCCCGTGGCTGTTGAAGCTTCAACCACGGGCGGGCGAGCCCTGCATAAGGTCTGCTTTACGGTCAGGCGAGTCTGGTGAGATGCATCGTGAACGTACGAGTGATAAAGACGATTTCCAATTCTTAATCAAATAGATAGACAACACTCTTAAACCCAGATATTACTTTATTTTGGTAACCTTTCTTTTATTAACCGCCCCGGTTAATCCCGCGCACTAGCTTCCGCCTGAGGCACTTCCAACGAACGGCTATCCGTCTGGCTCTCGACCGTCTTGGGTTCGACCATCGGTACCTGTCTTCTTATTAGCTGGCAGCGGTGCCTGAACCAACAATCTGACCCCATGCGGTAATTCGTTTTGATAATAACCTAACTGATATGTATTATCATTATCGTTAAGTAATTGGTTGGCCCATTTCAGCAGATCTCACCGGCAATGAGCTGGGGTGAATCAGCTTGGTTGGATAGCGGCTCAATAGCGAGAGGGTTACAGGGATGAACTGGAAAGAGGCGGCTCGGCTGGGCCAGCAGGCATTTCGGGATAATCAATACCGCCAGGCGATCGCCCACCATCGCAAAGCCAGGGATTTGGCTTTGCAGGAGTTCGAGCAGCTAGCCGTTCAGCAACCAGACCCTGCGGTCGCGGCGGTAATGGTTTGTGAGATTAATCTTGCAGAGAGCTTCGTGGCATTGGAGGAGTGGTCAGCCTGCAACGCCTGCTTCGAAAGTGCCGAACGCTTCCTCGATGATGCCACAGGGTTGCTGATGGATACGGGGCTTGAAGCCTGCCTGCGTGGCGCTGCGTTTATCCGGCAGGAGCGTTGCCTGTTATGCCAGACCTATCCGCAGCTTACTCAGGCCTCAAAAGCCTCAGCGCTTTCCAGTACCGATCTGCTCTCGCTGCATTCCCGCCCCGGCCCAATCGCCGGACACCTAAAGAAAGGACTCCACTAAAAACAGGCTTCGCGGTGCGCCCCGGAGGCCGTTCGCTGGCGCAAGTCGCCAAACACCGAAATAACCAAATACACGAATCCCACCGGAAAATAAGGACAGAGAAGATGCTGCATAACCTGCTTGCGAAAATGGATACCCTGGTCGGCTTTGAAGAGGCGTCGGCCCATTGCGATATCCCCTGCAAGATCTACGATCCCGCCACGGCTCAGATCGCTGCGCTGACGGTGATTCGTCTGGTCGATCTGCTGGAAGAGCTGAAGTCAGCACCGGCAGACGTAAATACCATGGCCAAGGTCAGCCGCCTGGCAAAAGAGAAAGAGGCGCATGGGCTGATCGTCAAAGAGGAGATTCGCGTCATCTGGGGCGATTACTTCAAACAGCCGCAGATCGAGAGGTTCCCGCAGATTCACGAGTTGACTCATAACATCATGCTCGCCGCGTCCAAAGCCAAGCAGGAGATCAACCGCGATGACGCCGTGAAGCTGCTGGAACTGGTCAATCAGTTCGCCGAGATCTTCTGGGAGACCAAGGGGGTATCCACCTTCCGTGCTAAGTGCCCGTACCTGCCGGAAGAGATTACGGTGTACCCGCAGCTGACACCTGAGGCCTGATGATCAGGATCGTCAGGGTCAGTGGATTAAGCATGTCGCCGGGTATGATGCCCGGCGATTTTGCAGCGGCTTTACACTGGCCGGCCTCTCTTTACCGGCCCGGACAAAGAGTGCTGCTTGAGCACCCTGCATTGGGGCTTATCATCAAGCGGCTGGATGCTGTGGAGGAGGGGGTCGTCTGGTTAAGCGGTGACTCCCCTTTAAGCAGCACGCGAGAAGCGATGGGTTGCCAGCCTTTGTCTGCATTGCGTGGCCGGGTGATTGCTGTGGTCCGTCGCCGAAGACACGACTGATCGAGCTTTTGATAGCTTCGATTCAGTGCTGCATCTCTCTTTGCTCTTGCACGCCTATCAGGTTCCAGAACGCTTCTACCAGCGGATTGGCCAGGTTCTTCTTCAGCGTGAACAGGCCGATATCGTAGGGTTCCAGTTCCGGCGTAACGTCCAGCACATGAATCCTGTTAGCCAGGGGGCTGTTATCCAGCACGATCTTGGGCACCACGCCGATGCCAAAGCCGAGGCTCACCATGCTGACTATCGCCTCGTTACCGGTGACCTGGGCGTAGATCTTCGGCTTGATGCCGTGCTGCGCAAACCAGTCATCCACGCGATAGCGGGAAACGCCGCCTTCCGACAGGATCATCGGGATATCGGCCCACTCTTTCGGGTCCAGCGGCGGGTTGGTCGGTACGTTGGGCACCTGCTGCTCCACTGGGGCTATAAACAGCAGTGGTGAAATAGCGATCGGCTTAAAGGCGATGCCTCTTGGAAGTTTGGAAGGGCGCGCTGCAATCGTAATGTCTTCGCTACCGTCTAGAATATGTGCGATGGCATGCTCCGGGTCGCCGGTGCGCAGCTTGATCTCGATGCCGGGATGGGCAATACGGAAGCGGCTCAACAGGTCAAACAGAAAGCTGTAGCTGGCCGTCACCGAGCCATAGAGGCTGATCTCGCCGCGCAGCTGGTCGGAGTTATCGGCCAGCTCGTAGCGGATCATGTCCCATTGATGGCAGGATTCGCGGGCATACTTGAGAAACTGCTTGCCCTCCTGGGTCAGCACAACGGTGCGATTATCGCGTTTAAATAAAGGTGCACCCACGGCTTCCTCAAGCTGGCGGATGTTACGTGACAGGGCAGAGATGCTGATATTGCACTCGTCGGCGGCACGGCCGAAGTGCAGCGTTTCGGCCAGCGCGAGGAAGTGTTGCAGGGCTCGGATATTCATAAAGTGAAGGATAGCTGAGTATTGCAAAATAAGGGACGTATCATTGCAGATATGTCAATTTACGCAAGGATCTATTTTCTATAGAGTGGCGTCACTTATCCGGGGCAGGCGTTAATACCACCTGCCAACAGGGTGCAAAATTTTGAGCATCGGCAGCCCCGGCCGGCGATGCTTTCATCATGTAAATCAGGATACGAGTCACATGGCTAACTACTTCAATACACTGCCGCTTCGCGAGCAGCTGGAACAGCTCGGCAAATGCCGTTTCATGGCCCTCTCTGAATTCGCTGACGGCGTTGAAGCGCTGAAAGGCAAAAAGATGGTTGTTGTCGGCTGTGGCGCCCAGGGCCTGAACCAGGGTCTGAACCTGCGTGACAGCGGCCTGGATGTGTCTTACGCACTGCGTCCGGAAGCCATCGCTGAGAAGCGTCAGTCCTGGAAAAACGCTACCGAAAACGGTTTCACCGTAGGCACCTACGAAGAACTGATCCCGACTGCGGACGTGGTTCTGAACCTGACTCCCGATAAGCAGCATACCGCTGTTGTTAACGCTGTTATGCCGCTGATGAAAGAGGGCGCTTGCCTGTCTTACTCTCACGGTTTCAACATCGTTGAAGAAGGCATGAAAATCCGTGACGACCTGACCGTTATCATGGTTGCTCCGAAGTGCCCGGGTTCTGAAGTCCGCGCTGAATACGTGCGTGGTTTCGGTGTTCCGACCCTGATCGCTGTTCACGAAGACAACGACCCGAAAGGTGAAGGTCTGGCTCTGGCCAAGGCTTACGCTGTCGGTACCGGCGGTCACAAGGCTGGCGTTCTGATGTCTTCCTTCATCGCTGAAGTGAAGTCTGACCTGATGGGCGAGCAGACTATCCTGTGCGGTATGCTGCAGACCGGTTCTATCCTGTGCTTCGACAAAATGGTCGAAGAGGGCATCGACGCTGGCTACGCTTCCAAGCTGATCCAGTACGGTTGGGAAACCATCACCGAAGCTCTGAAATACGGCGGCGTGACCAACATGCTGGACCGTCTGTCCAACCCGGCCAAGATCAAGGCATTTGACCTGGCTGAAGAGCTGAAGCAGATCATGCGTCCGCTGTACAACAAGCACCAGGACGACATCATGAACGGCAACTTCTCTTCCGGCATGATGGAAGACTGGGCCAACGATGACATCAAACTGCACACCTGGCGCGCAGAAACCGCTGAAACCAACTTCGAAAAGACTCCGGCTGGCGATGTAGAAATCTCCGAGCAGGAATTCTTCGATAACGGCATCCTGATGGTTGCCATGGTTAAAGCGGGCGTTGAGCTGGCGTTTGAAACCATGACCGCTGCCGGCATCATCGCTGAGTCTGCTTACTACGAGTCTCTGCACGAAACTCCGCTGATCGCCAACACCATCGCGCGTAAGAAACTGTACGAAATGAACGCTACCATCTCTGATACTGCAGAGTACGGTTGCTACCTGTACAACCACGCTTGCGTACCGCTGCTGGCTGACTTCATGAAAGGCATCAAGTCTGACGTGATCGGCAAAGGCCTGAGCGTAGAAGACAACGGCGTCGACAACGCTCGCCTGATCGAAGTCAACACCGCTCTGCGCAGCCACCCGGTTGAAGCTGTTGGTTCCGTACTGCGCGGCCACATGGCTGACATGAAGAAAATCGTTTAATCGGCTTCTAGCCCGTTAAACAGAAAAGGCCGGGCCTCCTTATGGGAAGTCCGGCTTTTTTGTCTGTAAATTCTTAACTCTTTGCCTGGATTCGTAACGATGACTGCTTCTATCTGCCTGCAAAATTTAACAGTGAACTTTGATGATCGCTTTAAACTGAGCGAGATCGACTGGAGCATCACACCCGACCAGCATTGGGTGATTACCGGCACCAACGGCGCCGGCAAATCCGCATTGGGCGCCGTTCTGGCCGGTGCGGGTGAGATTGAAAGCGGCACGCTGTCCGGAGTTCCGGGTAAGGTTGGGCTGGTCTCCTTTGAGGCCCAGGCCGAGCTGATCGCCCAGGAACTGAAAAAAGATGACGCCGACATCATGGATGTTATCGCCGAGGGTACACCTGTCCGCGAAATGATTTTTAACGACTGCGCCGATCCCGATCTGGCCAGCGAACTGGTCGAAAAGTTCGGCCTCACCGGGTTGCTGGATCGAGCCTTCCGTAAGCTCTCTACCGGCGAAACCCGCAAAATGATGCTGATCCGCGCGCTCTCCAGCAAGCCGGATCTGTTGATCCTGGATGAGCCCTTTGATGGCCTGGATGCCAATACTCTGGTGATGCTTCAGGAGCATCTCGCTGCGATTGTCGATGACGTGCCGATGATCCTGGTGCTGAACCGCTTTGACGAGATGCCGGCATTCATTACCCACGTGGCCTACGTCGATAAGGGCCGGCTGACCCACACCGTGGATCGTCAGGATGAAACCGCCTTTAACGAGCTGTACCAGCTGCTGCACCTGAAAACCACCGACCTGGATGTTCCCGAAGCGGACCCTGCCAGTACACTGCCGGCGCTCGACCCGGAGCAGCCGCTGGTGAACCTGAAAAACATCCGCGTTAAGTACGGCGACGACGTCATTATCGACGGCCTCGACTGGACCATTGAGCGCGGCCAGCACTGGCAGCTGAGTGGCCCCAACGGCAGCGGCAAAACCTGCCTGCTGTCACTGATCACCGGTGACCACCCGCAGTGCTATGTGAACGATATCTTCGTCTTCGGCTTTCAGCGCGGTAACGGCGAGAGTATCTGGCAGATCAAGCAGTTTATTGGCTACGTCTCCACCGCGTTGCAGTGGGAGTATCGTGTCAGCACCAGCTGCAAGAACGTGATCATCTCCGGCTTCTACGACAGCATCGGTATGTACACCAAGTCCACCGACAAGCAGAAGGAGATCGCCGATCAGTGGTTGGCCCTGCTGGGTATGAGCGATCGTGCGGATCAGCCGTTCAACAAGCTCTCCTACGGTGACCAGCGCCTGCTGCTGATCGCCCGCGCCATGGTGAAACACCCGCCGCTGTTGATCCTCGACGAACCCTGCCTGGGGCTGGACGACATGAACCGCCAACTCGTGCTGGCGCTGATCGAGAAGATCTGCGAGGCGAAAAACACCACCGTGCTCTACGTGAACCACCACGCGGAAGACCAGATCGCCGGTATCGAGAACTTCCTGGCGCTGACCAAGCACTCCTGAACCGCGTTGTAAATCGCTTAAAAGGCCTCGGCAACCGAGGCTTAGCTGGAAGATCGATAAGGGCCTTGGTAATGTCTTGGCCCTCGATCACTTGAGCTGATCTGCTCTAAAAGACTGCACCCGCAAGGAAGGTCCATGGCCAAGTTTCTTCACACCTCGGACTGGCACATCGGCCGGTTATTCCAGAATATCTCTCTGCTCGATGATCAGCTGCATGTGCTGGAACAGGTCAAGCAGTACGCGGCGGAGCATCAGGTGGATGCCCTGGTGGTTGCCGGTGATATCTATGACCGTTCTGTGCCGCCTGCGGACGCCGTAGATGCGCTGAATGCCTTTCTGGCGCGTTTTACCGAAGAGCTTTCCATCCCGGTGATTATGATCTCCGGTAACCACGACAGCGCGAAACGGCTGCGCTTTGGCGCCCAGTTCATGTCCGGCGCCGGGGTGCATATCCTTGGCGATATCCGCAAGGTCGCCACACCGGTTGAGGTGCAGACGGCGACCGGCCCGATCCAGTTTTTCGGTATCTCGTATCACGACCCGGTGGAGGTGAGGGAGGCGTTTGATGTGGAGGTGAAAACCTACGACGAGGCGCATACCCATCTGGCCGAGCTGGCGGAGCAGGCGCGCAGTGGCGATGCCCCCGCCGTATTGATCAGCCACTGTTTTATCGATGGTGCCGAGGAGAGCGACTCCGAGCGCCGTCTCTCCATTGGCGGTGCGGACCGGGTTTCCTATCAGCCGCTGCAGAGCTTTGATTACGTGGCCCTGGGTCATCTGCATGCGCCGCAATACAAGGGCGCGGAGCATATCCGCTATAGCGGCTCCCTGCTGAAGTACTCCTTCTCTGAACATAAACAGCGCAAGGGTGTGACCCTGGTTGAGATCAGCGAGCAGGGAACCTCTTGGGAGCATCTGCCGCTGATACCGCGGCGCGACATGCGCGTGATCGAAGGCACCCTTGAAGAGCTGGTTGAGCAGGGCCGCAGCGACCCTCATGCCGACGACTACATTCTTGCCCGCCTGACCGACAAACAGGATCTGTTGGAGCCCATGGCGCAGCTACGCCAGGTCTATCCCAATACGCTGGAGCTGGAACGTACCCAGTTCAGCGTTTCCCACGGCAGCCAACTGGTGGCCGATGTCAGCGCCAAACGCAGTGAGGACCTGGTGTTCAAGGACTTCTTCACCCAGGTGATGGGCGATGAGCTGACCGAGGAGCAGAACAAGCTGCTGCTGGAAGTGATCAACGAAGCCCAGGCTGCCATGGAGGGACAGGAATGAAACTGCACCAGTTAACGTTGACCGCCTTTGGACCCTTTGCCGGCAGGGAACAGATCGACTTTGCCAAACTCGGCGATAACCCGTTGTTCCTGATTGATGGCCCCACGGGTGCGGGTAAGTCCTCCATTCTGCACGCGGTCTGCTACGCGCTGTATGGCGAAACCACCGATTCCGAGCGCAAAGAGCTGGGCATCCGCTGCGACTACGCCGAGCCCGAGACGCTGACCGAGATCGAGCTGGAGTTCAGCATCCGCGGCCAGCGCTACCGTATCCATCGCGTACCGACACAGATGCGCCCGGCCAAACGTGGTGGCGGTGAGACCGAGCAGAAAGCTACCGCACATCTGCTGCGTATCGCCGAAGACGGCAGCGAAGAGACCCTGGTGCCGAAAAAGAAAACCGATGCCGATGCCCGCATTAAAGAGATCCTTGGCCTGACGGCAGACCAGTTCCGCCAGGTGATGGTGCTGCCCCAGGGCAAATTCCGCGAGCTGCTGCTGGCCAAGTCCGACGATCGTCAGGCGATCCTGTCGACCCTGTTCCAGACCGAGATCTACCAGCGCATCGAACAGCGGTTGAAAGACCGCGCCGGCGATATAGAGCGCCAGCACAAGAAGTTTGAAGACAGCAAAACCGAAGCGCTGCTGGAGCTGCATCTGGAAGATGTGGATGCGCTGATCGAGGCGATTGCGACGGCGGTCGAGGCCGTCGAGGCGAAGAATCAGGCCAAGTCCGATGCTTACGCCATCAAGAGCGTGGAAGAACAGAAGCTGAAATCCGCCGAAACGCTGAAAAAGAGCTTCGAACAGCAAACGCTCAAGCAGCAGGAGCTGGCTGAGCGTCAATCGCGTAAACCCGCCGTTGATAGTGCACGCGACAAACTTCGCCGCGCGGAAAAAGCGGCTGCCATAGCACCGGAGTGGAAAGCGTTACGGGTGCTGGATCAGCAGATTCAGAAGCGACAGGAAGAGCGCGAGCGAGCGGCAGTTACCGCCCAGCAGGCCTCAACCGAAGCTGCCTCCGCCGCAGAGCATCTCAAAGCTACAGAAGAGAGCTACAAGCAGCGTGATGAGTTAAAAACGACAGAAACGCGCCTGACCGGCTATCAAAAGGTGCTGGCCGGTTATGAATCCCTGAGGGATGAGGTGCGTAAGGCAAACGCAGCCCACACTGCCGCCGCCGCTAGAATGAGCGAGCTCGAGCAGGGTATCGCAAGGTTCGACGAGTCGTTGAAAGAGCGTAATGCCGAGATTGAAATGCTCACTGGGCAAGTCGGCCAGAAGGCCGAGCTTACCGAGCAGTTGCTAAGTGCCAAGCGCCGTTGGGAGCTGGCAATCAAACTGGATGGCGCCCTGGCTGAGCAAGCCAGGCGTGAGCAGGCGGTTACCGAGGCTCAGGCGGCGCTGGGACAAGCGAACAGCGCGCATCAACAAGCCAGCACCCAGGCGGATCGTCTGGAGATGATCTGGTTTACCAACCAGGCGGCCGTACTGGCAAAAAAACTGGAGCTGGACCATCCCTGTCCGGTCTGTGGCAGCCTGGAACACCCCAATCCTGCGCAGTTTGCGGACGATTCCGCGCCGGTTGATCAGGATGCGGTCGAGCAGGCCCGAGCCATCGCCAGTGCTCGCCTGACCGAACGTCACACTGCCGAGACGCGCGTGTCTGAGCGCCAAAGTGCCGTGCAGAGCCAGCAGCAGTTGATCGCGGAGCTCCGGCAGGAGCTGGAAGTCGATCTGTTCTTTTCCGCAGAAGCGTTGAAGGATGAATATGCGCGGCTCGATCAGCAGCTCAATCAGATCAGTGCCTGCGAACACAGACTGGAGTCACTTAAAGCGATACAAAAATCGGAGGAGTCCAAGCGCGAGCTCCTCCAGGCTGAGCAAACGGAACTCAACAGGACGCTGCCGAAGCTGTCTGGCGATAAAGCCGCGGCCGAGAGTCGCCTGATCTCTGCCGAAAACGAACTGCCGGAGAACTATCGCAGTCTGGATGCGCTGAGTACGGCGATTCGCGATACCCAACTGGCTATCGAGAAACTGGAGCAGGCCTATCAGGCGGCGCAGAAGCGCCACTCAGAAGCATCCAACCGCTTAACGGCGGCAAACTCGGCACTGGACTCGCTGACGCGACAGCTCGATGAGCTACAGGGCAACCGGGCGGAGCAACTCACAGCCTGGCAGAACGCTCTGTCCGAGAGTGAGTTTGAATCCCAGTCTGACTTTGAAGCTAGCCTGATGGACGAGGCATCGGCCGAGACGTTGCGTGCCCGCATCGTCCAGTACGACGAAACAGTGAAGTCACTGCAGGCGCAGCTGGCCTTGATGGCAGAGCAGCTGAAAGATCAGCAGCCGCCGGAACTTGAAGCGCTGCAGGAGCGCTATCAGCAGGCGGAAAGCGCCTATCAGCAGGCTGAGCATAGCTGGGCCGAGGCTCAGCAGCAGAAAGCGTTGTTTGAGCGCACCCTGGAGAAGATCCGTTCTCTGGAGGAGCAGCAGCAAGCGGTTAAGCAGCAGTACGAAGTGGTCGGCAAAATGGCGAAAGCCGCCTCCGGCCGAGGGGAAGTGCGCGTCAGCCTGGAGCGCTTTGTGCTAGGCAACCTGCTGGACTCGGTACTCAGCGTGGCGAGCCAGCGCCTCTATACCATGAGCAAGGGGCAGTACCGCCTGGTGCGGCAGAACGAGACCGAGCAGAAGCGCAACGTCACCGCGGGTCTCGATCTCGCCATCGACGACGCCTACAGCGGTAAGACACGACCCGTGGCAACCCTGTCCGGCGGTGAGTCGTTCATGGCCTCGTTGTCGCTGGCGCTGGCGCTCTCCGAAGTGGTTCAGCAGCGCTCCGGTGGTATCCAACTGGATACGCTGTTTATCGACGAAGGCTTCGGCAGCCTCGACCAGGAATCCCTGCAACTGGCCATCGATATGCTGGTGGAACTCCAGGCCACTGGCCGTACCATCGGCATTATCTCCCACGTATCCGAGCTCAAGGATCAGATGCCGCTGAGAATCGATGTGAAGTGCGGGCGGGATGGCAGCTATGTTTCGATGAGTCAGGCGTAATGACCTAAGCGGTGAAGTGGCAGGTCCCGTAATCGTTATCTGGGAAAACAGAACGCCTCATGATCCCGCTAAAGGTCTTGAGGCGTTGCTCCTGATAGAAATCGTCATTGGCTGAGTCAGCTCCGCGATAATCGATTGAGCAAATCTTTGCTCAAAACCTGTGTGCATCGTTATTAATGGGCAGATATTTGCACAATACCCCCTGGAGCCCAAACCCACTCTGCCACTGCCTAGTGACAGTTCACCGGTGGCCATTGAAAGAGTGACGTGCAGGCATGCAGGTGTAGCGGAGATACCGTATCTGCTCCTTGAGTGATCAGCGGTAACTGACCGATTTGAAGCCCCGCGCTGAGTGCTTTTCGGCCAGCACAGCGATCAGCTCGCTGATAATCGCTTCCATGGAATTTCCCGGCGGAAAAACCGCATCGACGCCCATTGTGGTGAGGGCCGGGATATCCTGATCGGGGATAATCCCGCCAACAAACACGCCCAGCCGGTCGCAGGCCTCCTGTCCGAGTGTATTGAGCAGCTGTTCCACCAGTGGCAGGTGAGCGCCGGATAGGAGCGAGATACCCAGGGCATCGTAGGGGGCTGCATCGAGCATGCGCTGTACCTGCTCTGGCGTGCTGAATAGCGGACTGATATCCACGTCAAAGCCTGCATCCTTGAGTCCGGAGGCAACTACGCGAACGCCACGGTCGTGGCCATCGAGCCCCAGTTTTACCAGCAGGGCGCGGGGTGCTTGGCCCAACTGTTGGTGGTAGGCCTCAACCTCCCGGCGGATGCTGTGCCACTGGGTATCCTGGCGACGCTCTATGCCATAGAGGCCGGCGAGGTAATGCGCATCTGCCTGATGGCGGCGCATCTGTTTCAGCAGGGCCTGGGTGCACTCGCCAAGCGTGGCGCGGGCGCGGATCGCCTCAATGGTGAATGCCAGCAGGTTGGCCGTTGGCGAAGCGGCGGCCGCGGTAAGATCGGCCAGCGCCGCTTCTACCCGGCGGGTGTCGCGTGTTTCTTTGAGTCGCTGCAGGCGCTGGCGCTGCTGATTCAGTACCTCACCGGCATCGATAGCGCGCACTGGCGGGCGGGCCTCATCATCACTGACAAAACGGTTAACACCGATAATCGGATGCTGGCCGTTGTCGATACGGCTCTGGGTTCTCAGTGCCTGGCCGTGGATCTGCTTGCTGACCCAGCCTGATTCCAGCGCGGCCAGAATTCCGCCCAGGGCATCGATCTGGCGAAGGTAATCGCGTACTTTGTCAGCCATCTGCTGGGTCAGGGATTCCATCATGTAGGAGCCGCCCCAGGGGTCGGCCACATCACAGATGCCGGTTTCCTGTTGCAGAATCAGCTGGGTGTTACGTGCGAGGCGTGCGGAGTGCTCTGTCGGCAGAGACAGCGCTTCGTCGTAGGCGTTGGTGTGCAGCGACTGGGTGCCGCCAAAGACGCCGGCCATCGCTTCGATGGTAGTACGAATCAGGTTGTTGTGTGGCTCCTGCGCGGTCAATGACCAGCCGGAGGTCTGGCAGTGCATCTTCATCCGCTTGGCGCGATCCGATCTGGCGCCGCGACGTTCAACCTCTTCGCACCAGAGCAGGCGCGCCGCCCGCAGTTTGGCGATTTCATCAAAAAAGTTCATGCCAACGCCGAAGAAGAAGCTGAGCCGGTGGCAGAAATGATCCAGATCCAGACCCCGCGCGCTGATCGCATCCAGGTATGCGCGGGCGTTCGCCAGTGTCAGTGCCAGCTCCAGCGCGGGTTCTGCTCCCGCTTCCTGAAAGTGATAACCGGAGATCGACATGCTGTTGAAGTTAGGCAGTGCCTCGCTCAGATAATCCACCACATCGGCGCAGATCCGCAGCGAAGGCTTGGGTGCAAAGATATAGGTGTTGCGCACCATGAACTCTTTGAGAATATCGTTCTGAATAGTGCCGCGCAGCTGCTCGCGGGCCACGCCGCTCTCTTCGCCGGCGACGATAAATGCGGCCATGATCGGCAGTACCGCACCGTTCATGGTCATCGACACCGACACACGGCTGAGGTCGATGCCATCAAACAGTCGCTTCATATCCTCAACGCTGTCGATCGCTACACCGGTACGCGCCACATCGGCCTGGGCGGCGGGGTGGTCGGAATCAAAGCCCAGGTGCGTTGCCAGGTCAAAAGCGACGGATAGCCCCTGACCACCCTCAGCCAGCGTCTGCTTGAATGCGGCGTTGGAGGCTTCAGCATTGGCAAAGCCGGTGTACTGGCGAATCGTCCAGGGCTTGTGCCGATACATCTGCGTAAACGGACCGCGCAGAAATGGCGCTTCGCCCGGGCGACTGTGTTGATACTCCAGATGGCGAATATCATCGGCACTGTAAAAAGGTTTGCGCTCTACCATGCTCACCCCCGGTTGGCCCAGCGATATTCCGCGCCGTTCAGGCGCTGTTTACGGGTCAGGATATCGGCGATTTTCTGACCGTCTGAGTCCCGGCGCACGCTGAGCCAGTGCAGCAGCGTGCGTTCATCGGATTTCAGCGTGGCGAAGCTCAGGTGCAGCGCATCGCCGATATTGATATTGCCGTAGTAGTTCAACTGCCGGTCGGCGATCTGCCACAGCTGGCGATTGCGATTCCAGCTCCACTCGGCGCGGTCGGCAGCGGCCTGGAAATTGGCGAAGTAGAGAAAGTCTGCGCCGTTAAAATCGTTATGGGGGCAGGGGTGGTGAATGACACCGGGCAGCTTGCCGGAGGTGTCGGGCTTGAGTCCCAGCCACTCCTGCCAGTGTTCGTTGCGAAAGGCTTTGGCGGAGTCCGCCAGCCTGATCGCTTGCGCGTTCAGTGTCAGCAGTGCATCGCTGGCTGAGTGAGTCGAAGTCTCAGTGGCCAGCTCGGTACGCACAACACTCTGGTTGTTTCCCGCTTCCCGCCGGCTCACCTGGGTCGAGAGCATCTCCACCCGCGCACAGGTTTGGCCATTACAGAGCAGTTGATGGCTGCTGAAGAAGCGCGCCCGCCCAATGGGGCTCAGGCGGGTTTCGATGCTGAAATGATCGTTTTCGTTGATCAGCTGCAAACGGGCATCATCCATTTTTACCGCCACAAAGGCGGCATAAACCGTTGAGCCATCCGCCGCCCTGAAATCCGGCAGGGTTTGGCCGAACTGCTTTGCCAGCGCGAGCCAATGCTGGTTGCCGCACTCCTTGAGCAGCCAGTTCTCACTCAAGCCGCACAGAGACAGGTTGGGCATGCCGGCGACAAATTGCGCGTTACAGCTGATCATCGGGTCATCTCTCCATTCAGGCCGTGACGGCGTCCTTGGCGTTCGCGCCACTTTTCACCTGCGCCTGATAGCGCACGATCTGCTGGGCCAGGTGTTCTGCGTCTTCGCGTACACCGGAGAAGCGCCCGGAGCCCCAGGTATGCAGCCAGGGAAGGCCAATAAAGTAGAGGCCCGGCTGCTGGGTGACGCCGCGCTCATGTTTGGGATGGCCCTGGCCATTGAACACGGCCGCATCCAGCCAGCCGAAATCGGGACGGAAGCCGATACACCAGAGAATGCTGGTGATGCCCGAGCCAGCCAGGTTCAGCGAGGTGCGCTCCTGTTGCGGCTCCCACACCGGGGTGTAAATGGAGGGACCTTCCTCGGTTTCGATGCCCTGTTTTTCGATCCAGGCATCAATGCGGGCGTTGATGTTGTTGAGGGTGGCATCCGCCTTGTTCAGGTTGTCCGCGAGGTTGGGCTGGAAGATCAGGTTTTCGCCGTCAAACTCGGTCATCTGGCCGTAGAGCTCCATCCCTTCCTTGGCGAATTCGCGCAGGTCGATATCGCGACCGCCATCACGGCCGGTGACATAGTGGTTGGTGTTGTTGCGAACGTTCTTGCCCAGTGGATGTTCGTTGACGGATATCTGGTAGTAACCCATGTCGTCCAGCCACTCCACCACATCCTTGCCACGGTAGAAGCGTGAGACGCGCGGTGCATTGCCGGTGGCGAGGAACACCTTGCGCCCGGACAGGTGCAGATCTTCGGCGATCTGCGCGCCCGACTGGCCTGAGCCCACCACCAACACGGCACCTTCGCGGAACTGGTCGGCGTTCTTGTACTGGGCCGAGTGCATCTGAAACACCGCTTCCGGCACCCGTTCCGCCATCCGCGGAATCACCGGAATGTGGTAGCCACCGGAGGCGACCACAACCTGGTCGGCACTGAAGTTGCCGTCCGAAGTGGAGAGCTGGTACACGCCGTCAGCGTCGGTCTCAACGCTATTAACGCTCACGCCTTCACGCACCGGGGCGTTCACCTTCGCTGCAAAGCGCTCCAGGTAGCCGATGGTTTCATCGCGGGTCATAAACCCTTTGGGGTCATCGCCATCATAGGGGTGGCCGGGCAGGTCGCACTGCCAGTTGGGCGTTACCAGGGTGAAGGCGTCCCAGCGCTCATTTTTCCAGCCGTGCATCAGGGTGTTTTTCTCAAGCACAAGGTGGTCAATCTGCAACTGCTTAAGGAAGTAGCTGATCGACAGGCCCGCCTGGCCGCCGCCGATAACAATAACGGGGTAGTGCTGTTTGGTTGTTTGCTCGTTACTCATGTGGGTATCCATCGTCTTTATCGGTTATCGGTTCAGGAGATGTGGGTGATCTCAATCTCGGGGTGCTCGCTGGTTTCAAAACGCGCGGCTTTTGCCTTGATGACGGACAGCTGGTCCATGGCGCTGGAGCAGAAGTAGCCAAATTTCTGCTCGACGCGGTGGCTGGCGGAATCGAGCGCCACCTCCGCTTTGCTGACGAACTCGGCCAGTGGCATTTTGTCGCCCGTCTTGAAGTGGTCGCGCACCACGGTTGAGGGGGAGTAACAGCTGTCTTCGCTGCCGTCGGGCCAGCGGACGTTGAAGTTAATTGCGGGCATTTTTAATTCTCCATCAATATCTTAGGGGCGTTTTTTAAAGCACTGTTAAAGGCTGGGTCTGAGGCGTTGTCAGCGCGCTGAGGCCGTGTCGGTCTCTGGGTGAAACCCCATCAGCGGTTGGCTGCCAAGGTCGCGTACCTGCACCTTTTGCGCGTCATGCGTCACCCAGAGCTGTTGGTCGTCGGTGATCGTGCCGATGGCTGAGGCGCTGATATCACGGCTGTGGAATTGCGCCAGCAGCGCCGGCAGTGACGCCTGATCTGTCGTCAGCAGGTAGCCAAAGCTTGGAAAGGCGCAGAGCCAGTCGGCCCAGCTGACGCCTTCAGGTTTTTCGATCGCATCCAGATCGATACGGGCGCCCACGCCAGAGCTTTCCAGCAGCATCAGCGCGGTGCCGATCAGTCCCGCCTGGCTGATATCCTTGGCGGCGCTGGCAAGCCCTTGCTCGGCGATTTCGGGTAGTAGCGCGATATCGTCGCGCAGGCGTTGGGCCGGCGCCTGCGTGGCGGCGTTCCAGTTTAGGTAGGGCGCACGGAAGGCACCCCGATGGTCGATGGCGGCGACCAGCACCTGCCCAGGTTGTGCCGCAAACGCACTGAGCAGCTGTTTCGCATGACCGAGAATGGAGACGGCGAGTTGCGCTTGATTAGCACGCAGGTTGGTGTGGCCGCCGATAATCGGTACGCCGAATGTCTCGGCAGCGGCACTCATGCCGGCGAAAATCTGCTGGGCGTGATCGACATCCCGATTCCACAGCGCGTTGACCACCGCCAACGGCCGACCACCCATGGCGGCGATATCGCTGATATTGACCATTACGCCACACCAGCCGGCAAACCAGGGGTCCTGTTCAACAAAGGCATTGAGAAACCCCTCCATTGCCAGCAGCGAGTAACCCTCGGGCCCGGGAATCGCGGCCGCGTCATCGCCGTTGGGGTGCCAGCCTTGCGGCAGGGGGGGCAGTTGTGGAGCCAGCCGGGCGATATCCTCTTTGTGGGCGATACCGGCGTACTGACTGACCTGTTCAATCAGCGTGCGCAGCTCAATGCTCATGCGCCTGTCTCCAGGGCGCTGGCCAGCTCGAGCAGTCCCGGTGCAATCTCCGCCGTTGAGCGGCGGTTACGACCGCGCAGCACGAAACCGCCAAAGGGGGTATGGCAGGGTGGGTAGTGATCCAGCTCCGCCTGCATGATGACGTGGGGCAGCCCACGCACGCTCTCTTCGCCGATGCGGGCCCAGTGCAGGCGACGGAACAGGGTTTCGTTCTGCGACTGCACCCGCGCCAGAAAGCAGCGACAACCCAGTGCATGGGCACTGGAAACCGCCAGCTTGATCAGCGTGGCCCCGAGATAGCCCTGGGTACGAAACGCCGGATCAACAGCCAGACGTGAGCCGTACCAGATTCCCGGCTCCTCTTCATGGATGCGCACGGTGCCCACCACCTGCTCATGCCAGCCGCCGTGACCGCCTAACGCCACCAGCAGTTGTGCCGATTGGTCGGTTAGATCCCGGTCGTCCTGTTCAAACAGCGACTGCTCGTCGCAGAACACGCGTCGGCGCAGGGCGTAGGCCTCGTTGGCCTCCCAATCGAGGCTGGCCCATTTAATGGTGTATTCGGAGTAGGCCGGATGGCGGTTTTTACTGGTCATAACGAAACCCTCGCACTCAGTGTTCGTACTCGGATAGGGTGGAGCAGGCTCCACAGCGGCCGCAGCCCGCCTTGATATCGCTGGAGCGCATGCTCGCCAGCTGCAGGCGTTTGCCGAGAGGCGCCAGGATCGACTCCATAAACTCGCTGCCCGGCGGTGTCAGATCCTCCAGCGGCGTACCGGTGATCGGCACGAACGGCACCACGAAGGGGTAAACGCCGATCTCGATCAGCTGCTCGCAGATCTCAAGAATCGCCTCCTTGCTATCCCCAAGGCCCGCCAGGATGTAGGTGCTGACCTGGCCACGACCAAAGACTGCAACCGCATCGCGAAAGGCAAGCAGATACTCCTCGATGGAAACCTCCGCCTTACCTGGCATCAGCTCCTTGCGCAGCTCAGGGGTTACCACCTCCAGATGCATACCGAGGGTGTCGATACCGGCATCCTTCATGCGCTGATACCAGATGGGATCATTGGGCGGTTCGCACTGGGCCTGGAGTGGCAGATCCACCGCCGCGCGGATCGCCTGCGCACTGTCGCAAAGAATGGCGGCACCACGATCCGCGGTCGCAGGCGTCCCGGTCGTCATCACCATGTGCTGCACGCCATCAAGCTCAACCGCGGCTTTTGCCACTTCAGCCAGTTGCTGCGGTGTTTTGCGGGCGATGGTGCGACCCGCCTGCAGCGACTGACCGATCGAGCAGAACTTGCACGCCTTGCGCCGGCTCTCATAGCGGATACAGGTTTGCAGCACGGTGGTGGCCAGCACGTCCTTGCTGTGCAGCGTGGCGATCTGCGAGTAGGGGATGCCGTCCTCGGTGCTGCGGTCGTAAAAACGCGGTGTCTCGGCAAAGGTGATATCCGCCAGCGGAATCGCATTCTCGACCAATCGGTGGCCGCTCTCGTCAGACTCCACTGCAAAAGGGGAGCGCCAGGCCGACTGGGTATAGATCGGTACCATCAGCGTGGTGGCATCGATGGTCACCGCCTGATGATCGGAAGGGCCGGCACCGCCACGGCGGCTGACATGGTCCTGATCGGCACTGTTCAGGCGCAGGCCGCGGGTCTGCAGCTCAGTAATCAAATGCTGGCGCTGGGTTGACTTGCTTAGGCTCATCATCGGCTCCTTGGAGGCTTTCATCCGCAGTGGGGGCAAGTGGACGGCTATAGCGGGCGGGCTCGTCGTTGATCGCCAGGCTCAGCAGCTCAGGGCGGGCGTAATGGCCCACGGAATCCATCATCCGCTTGCGTTTGGTAATGAGGCTGAAATCGAGATCGGCAATCACCATCCCTTCACCCTCGGTCAGTGGCGTCGCCAAGTGCTTGCCCTCCGGCGAGATAATGGCTGTGTTGCAGCCATCACGCAGGGCTTGCTGCAGCTTCTCATCCGGGGTGATCGACTCGATCTGTTCGTCATGCAGCCAGCCGGTGGAGTTGACCACGAAACAGCCGGACTCCAGCGCGTGGTGGCGAATGGTCGCTTCGATCTGATCGGTAAACACGGGGCCGACCAGTGAGCCGGGGAACTGGCTGCAATGGATCTGCTCGTGCTGGGCCATCAGTGCATAGCGGGCCAGCGGGTTGTAGTGCTCCCAACAGGCCAGAGCACCGACCCTGCCGACGGCGGTATCGGCAACCTTAAGGCCGGCGGCGTCGCCCTGACCCCAGATCATGCGCTCATGGTAGGTGGGCGTGATCTTGCGGCGCTTAAGCAGCAGTTTGCCGTCAGCGTTAAAGATCAGCTGGGTGTTGTAGAGGCTGCCATGATCACGCTCGTTCACGCCAAGCACGACCACCATGGCGTGCTTGCGGGCACGCTCGGCTACCGCGTCGGAGATCGGCCCCGGCACCACAACCGCTTCTTCATAGAGGCGCAGGTGCTCGGCGCCGCAGGCCACGGCGGGGTAAACAAAAGAGAAGTAGGGATAGTAGGGGACAAAGGTCTCCGGAAAGACGATCAATTCGACGCCTTTCGCTGCCGCTTCATCCATTGCATTCAGTACGTTGGCCAGCGTGCCGTTCGCGCTCCGAAGATCCGGAGCGATCTGAACGGCAGCGGCCCGTACCACTTTAGAGGTGGTCATGGCCGCTACGCTCCTTACAGGGTCCAGGTATCGAGGATGACCGCGTTGTCGCGCATGTGCAGGAGTTTCAGGTCCATCACATCCAGCGGATTGATCGGGCGGATCCCCTCAACCAGAGACGGCTCGCCGTGGCCATAGAGCGCCTGCAGGGCAAAGCGGCAGGCGTACACCTTGCCGCCTTCCGCCATGAACTTCTTCAGCTGGTTGGCGTAGTTCTGATGACCCGGGAACGCTTCATCACCGATGGTGGGGAAGCCACGCTGAAGACCCAGGGTAACGCCGGGTCCGTAAAGCAGAATGGAAGTCTCGTAGCCTTTGCGCTGCAGGCGGGTGGCCTGAAGCATGTTGACCAGGCCGATGGAGCCTTCAAAGGCAACGGTATGGAAGGTCACCAGCGCTTTTTCGCCAGGTTTCGCCTGAACATCTTCAAACACTTTCTCTTCGTAATCGACGAAGAAATCACCGGCTTTGTGCTGTGGCTGGGTTACGGTTGGCATAGTCTGTTACTCCATCTTTTTTGTCTTGAGTTGAACCAAAAGCAAAGTCGCGTTTGATTTTGTGCAATCAGAATGGAGCAATCGATATGCCAATTGATTTGGGTATGATTGCAATCAATATGCAATCAATGATTGGTGTCTAACTCAAAAATCGGATAAAAATTCAGATGCATGAGTTTTGTATATTATGCATATTTTCTAATTTAAGCGCTTGATTGTGCAGTATTAGTGCGTTAAGTCTCTATATGCTCTCTGTTGGGGCGCTCAATCCAATCAATTGGTTATTGTCGGTAGATATTTTCGATATAACAAATGGAGTAGAATGCCTGGTTGCAACTATCCGATTTATAGAGAAGAGTTGATTGCATTAATGAGTACACACGAGCTTCAGCGTTGGCGCCATCGGTTGGAATCAGAGAAAGGGACGCCTGCTTATCGCCTGATTGCCGATCTGATAGAAGAGGACGTTGATAGTGGGCGCCTCCAGGCAAGGGATCGGCTACCCACCCTGCGTGATCTGGCCTCGGCTGTCGGTATCAACTACACCACGGCGGCGCGAGCCTACAACGAAGCTCGGGCACGGGGATTGATCGACTCTCATCCCGGCTCTGGCACCTTTGTGAAGGGAAGGACGGTTAGCGTTCAGCCCAGCCGAGGTGACTATGAGATGACCATGAACCTGATGATCGAGCCGTCGATTCCGACGCTGGTGGAGCAGGTGCGTGACACCGCGATTTCGGTGATGGCGCAACATGATCTGTACTCGATGCTGCGCTATCAGGCGTTTGGCGGCTCGCCACGTTCGAAAGAGGCGGCGCTTAAATGGCTGGATCAGCGATTGAGTCGTGCGGTGCCTGAGCAGGTGCTGGTCTGTCCCGGTATTCATAGCGCGTTGGTGGGGCTGCTCACCAAACTGGTCGATCCCGGTAAGCTTGTATGCGTCGAAAGCCTGGCCTATCCCGGCATTAAAGCGATCGCTGCGCAGCTGGGGCTGACCCTGCACTCACTGGAGCGCGATGCCGATGGCCCGCTGGTGCGTCCGTTTGAGGAGGTGTGCAAGCAGGGTAACGTGGCCGTGCTGTATCTTAACCCGACCATTCAAAACCCGACCACCACGACGATTCCTCAGAGCCGGCGCGAGGCGCTGGCAGATGTGGCGCTGCGCTACAGCATTCCGATCATTGAAGATGACGCCTACACCTTGCTGAGCGAAGAACCGGAGACCCCGATCGCCGACCTGGCGCCGGAGCTGACCTACTACATCATGGGTACGGCCAAGTGCTTTGGGCCTGGGCTGCGTTCTGCGTTTGTGCATGCACCTTCGCGCCGTCAGGCGCAGCGCTTTGCCGGCGCCATGCGCGCGCTCTATGTGATGTCGAGTCCGCTGGTGGATGAGCTGGTGAGCAGCTGGATTCTGGATGGTACCGCTGAGGCGATGCGCAAGGCGATCCGCAACGAAGCGATCGCACGGCTGAAACTGGCCGAACAATACCTGGGGCGCCAGCGTATCGCCTCGGCCAAAGGGGCCTTTCATCTCTGGCTGAAACTGCCGAAGGCATCGAACTGGAACCCCTCGGAACTGGCCGTTCAATTGCGGGGTCACGGCGTCAGTGCGGTATCGAGCGCAGCATTCAGCACCGATAACAACCCGCCGGACGCACTGCGGCTATGCTTTGGTGGTCCGATCAGTCGCGACATATGGGAAGAGGGGCTACAGCATGTGGCCGACCTTATCGATCAGCCCGCCTACCTGTCATCACTGACAACCTGAACCGGAGCGCCTGATGAAACAGTACCTGGATTTATGTCGACGCATCATCGATGAAGGCGAATGGGTGACCAATCAGCGCACCGGCAAGCGCTGTCTGACACTGATTAACGCGGATCTCAGCTATAACGTAGCCGCCAATGAGCTGCCGCTGATCACGACCCGTAAAAGCTACTGGAAAGCGGCCATCGCAGAGCTGCTCGGTTATATCCGCGGTTATGACAATGCCGCCGACTTTCGCAAGCTGGGTACCAAAACCTGGGATGCCAATTCCAACGAGAATGCCGACTGGCTGGCGAACCCCTGCCGTAAAGGGGCGGACGATATGGGGCGGGTTTATGGTGTTCAGGGGCGTCACTGGCGCACGCCTGAGGGAAAAGAGGTCGACCAGCTGGCCAAGCTGGTAGGTAATCTGAAACGGGGCATAGACGACCGTGGCGAGATCCTGAGCTTCTATAACCCCGGTGAGTTTCATCTCGGTTGCCTGCGACCCTGCATGCACACCCATACCTTCTCGCTACTCGGCGACACGCTTTATCTGACCTCCTATCAGCGCTCCTGCGATGTGCCGCTGGGTCTGAACTTCAATCAGGTGCAGGTGTTTGCGCTGTTGCGACTGATCGCGCAGATCACCGGCCATAAGCCGGGTACCGCCTTTCACAAGATCGTCAATGCGCATATCTATGAGGACCAGCTGGAGTTGCTGCGCGATGTGCAGCTCAAACGGGAACCCTTCCCGCTACCCAGCCTCGAGATCAATCCGGATATCCGCACCCTGGATGATCTCGAAAACTGGGTCACCCTCGACGATTTCAAGGTCGAGGGTTACCAGAGTCATCCGCCGATCGCTTATCCGTTTTCGGTTTAAAAGGTTTGGGTTTAAACATCAGGCCGAAGGGATCAGGGCCCGCAGTATCAGTGCCGCCAGATAGGTGACACTGACACTGGCGCTCCAGATCGCCACCAGTCACAGCAGTTGATGCAGGCTTTTTGATTTCAGCATATCAGTGATATCCATCAGTGATACGCGTCTTCAGCACTCACCTTGCCGCGGAACACATAGTAGGACCAGGCGCTGTACATCAGGATGATCGGTATGGTCACCAGGGCGCCGACCAGTGCGAAACCCTGACTGGACGCGGGAGAAGAAGCCTCCCAGATGCTCACCGAAGGCGGTATCACGTTGGGCCAGAGGCTGATCCCCAAGCCGAGGAAGCCCAGCATCATCACCAGCAGCGTCATCACGAACGGTGCACTCTCGCCATGAGCTACCGAACGCAGCAGCAGTACACAGGCGACCAGCGTCAGTATCGGCAAGGGCGCAAGCCAGAACAGGTTTGGCGTGCTGAACCAGCGCTCGGCAATCGCCTCGTGAGCCAGCGGCGTCCATACGGAAATCACCAGCATAAACAGCAGCAACATCCAGACCAGCGGCTTGGTCAGCCTGCGCATGATGTTCTGCAGGATGTCATCCGTTTTCATGATCAGCCAGGTGCTGCCCAGCAGTGCGTAGGCGGCCGTCAGCGCCACGCCGCAGAATAGAGCGAAGGGGCTGAACCAGTCCCAGGCGCCGCCCGCGAACTGGCCATTGGCCATCTCGATGCCACTCATATAGGCACCAAGGATGACGCCCTGGGATAAGCTCGCCAGCAGCGAACCACCGAAAAATGCCTTGTCCCAGAGGTGACGGCTTTTATCGCTGGATTTCGCCCGTGCTTCGAAGGCGACCCCACGCAGTATCAAGCCGATCAGCATAAACACAATCGGCAGGTAAAGGGCGCTGAGCACCACGGCGTAGGCCAAGGGAAAGGCCGCCATCAACGCAGCGCCGCCCATGACCAGCCAGGTCTCGTTGCCATCCCAGATCGGCGCCACACTGGCCATCATCCGATCACGGTCATCGTCGGATGAGACAAAGGGAAACAGCAGGCCCACGCCCAGATCAAAGCCATCAGCGATGACATAGAGCATGATGCCAATCAGGATGATGACGGCCCAGATTACAGCGGTATCGACACCCATGGTTATTCCCCCCGGTTAGCGTCAGAGATGTTCGGCCGGCGCACAGTGGACAGCGTGGTGTCGCTATCGTCATCCTCGTCGCTGTGATCAGGCCCTTTCCTTATCAGGCTAAGCATATAGCGGATACCGGTACCGAAGATCAGCACATAAACCAGCACGAAAAGCACCAGGGTGATAGTGAGCTCATTCACCTGATGAGGGCTGGCGGCATCGGCGGTTTTCAGCACGCCATAAACAACCCAGGGCTGGCGCCCCAGCTCGGTGGTAAACCAACCCGCCAGCAGCGCGATAAGCCCGGAGGGTCCCATCAGCAGGGCAAAGCGCAGTAGATAAGGGTTGCCAAAAAGCTTACGCCGCCACAGGGCCCAGCTGCCCCAGAGGCCAAGCACCAGCATCAGCATACCCAGGCCCACCATGACCCGGAACGTCCAGAATACGGCGGTTGCATTGGGTCGCTCGTCCGCCGGAAACTCCGATAATCCCTTGAAGGTGCCGTCCCAGCTATGGGTCAGTATCAGGCTGCCAAGGCGCGGAATACCGAACGCATAGTGAGTGGTTTCCGCTTCGTTGTCGGGCCAGCCAAAGAGCAGTAGTGGTACGCCTTCACCTTCGCCTTCATTGCGCCAATGCCCCTCCATGGCCGCCACTTTGGCCGGTTGGTGCTCCAGTGTATTCAGGCCATGGGCGTCGCCGGCGATGATCTGCAACGGCGTAGTGACCGCCAGCATGATGATCGACATCGCCAGCATGGTGCGGATCGCTGCGGAGTCCCGCCCCTTGAGCAGGTGCCAGGCGGCGCTAGCGCCGACCAACAGTGCGGTGCAGAGAAACGCAGCCAGGCCCATATGCACGAGACGATAAGGAAACGACGGGTTGAAGATGATCGCGAGCCAGTCGGTAGGTACCACTGCGCCGTCAACGATTTCGTAGCCGGCGGGGGTGTGCATCCAGGAGTTGGATGCCAGTATCCAGGTGGTGGAGATCAGCGTGCCGATGGCGACCATGATGGTGGCAAAGAAGTGTATTTTCTCGCCCACCTTGTTCCAGCCAAACAGCATCACGCCGAGAAAGCCCGCCTCTACGAAGAAGGCGGTGAGCACCTCGTAAGCGAGCAGTGGGCCGGTGATACTGCCAGCAAAAGAGGAGAACCCGCTCCAGTTGGTGCCGAACTCGTAGGCCATGACCACACCGGATACCACGCCCATGCCGAAGTTGAGCGCGAATATTCGGCTCCAGAAGTGGTAGAGCTGCTTGAATACCGGGTTACGCGTGCGCAGCCAGCACCCTTCCAGTACCGCCAGGTAACTGGCCAGCCCGATGGTGATGGCGGGAAAAATGATATGGAAAGACACGGTGAACCCAAACTGGATCCGTGCCAGCAATAACGCAGTGTCGTGCACGGTGACTCCTTGATCGCCTAGATCGTTTTAGCCAGGAAGGTTGTCTCTTTTGAGGCGTGAACCTGGGTGCCTTCAAAGTGAAATGTCAGTTCTGTTCTTGCTGGCAGGCCTTCCTGATTGCAGACCCGGTAAGGCAGCCAGGTGGCGTTGCTTTCATTAAGGTCGATTTCTGCAGGGCCGAAGAGTTCAAACTGACCCTCTCCATTAACCGAGATACGCACCAGCGAGTCAGAGAGATCAAAGCCCTCAACCTTGATGCGGTAGTTGTTGCAGATATGGTGCTCATCCAGCTGGGTGAAGAGTGCGCCACGATCGCGGCGGATCTCCACCAGCAGATCGGTGGTGCCGGTAAAGCCGTAAACGACGGCGCTGCAGGCTGTGAGCATCACCGCAGCATATCCGGCCAGTCGCGGGCGCAGCAGCGGTGAGTGCTTGTGTTCAAGCTGGGCTTCGGAGGCAAAGCGGATCAGCCCGGTGGGGCGGTTCAGTTTGCTCATCACCGTATCGCAGGCATCGATGCAGGCAGCGCAGTCGATGCAGGCCGCTTGCAGGCCGTCACGAATATCGATACCGGTGGGGCAGACCTGAACGCAAAGGCCGCAGTCGATGCAGTCGCCACTGTTGGCATCGGCGTTGCGCCGGTTGGCGCGGGGCTCGCCGCGGGCGGTATCGTAGCTGACCGTGCGGGTATCGCGATCGAACATCACCCCCTGAAAGCGGGAATAGGGGCAGGCGTGCAGGCAGATTTTCTCACGCACCAGGCCGGCATTGGCGTAGGTCAGCCCGGCCATGATCACCAGCCAGCCGGCAACGCCGGTGCCCATCTCAAGCTGCAGAGCACTACCGACCAGTTCACGGATAGGGATGAAATAGCCGGTAAAGGTGAGCGCGGTTAGGGTGGCGAGAACGATCCAGAGCAGGTGCTTGGCACTGCGGCGTAGCAATCGCTCTGCGTTCATCGCTTTGTTTTCGGCGCGGGCCCTGACGCTGGCGCGCCCCTCGGTCAGATCCTCGATACGGATAAACAGCCAGGTCCAGATACTCTGCGGACAGGCAAAGCCACACCAGACACGCCCCCAGGCGACGGCGAGAAAAAACAGCAGGCAGGCACCGGCGATCATCAGCCCGGCCAGCAGTGGCAGGTCATGCCAGGAGAGCGCATTACCGAACAGGATCAGCTTGCGCTGCGCGAACGAGAACATCAGCCAGGGTTGCCCATCCACCTGCACCCATACCAGGCCAAAGAACAGAGCGAGCATCGGCCAACTGCTGAGTCGGCGCAGATTCTGAAAGCGGCCTTTGGTGAGGCGGACGTGAAACTTGCCATCTCGGGCAAAGGGCGGCGTGTAATCTTGAACGACGGGTATCTTTTCCATTGCGGTACATCCCAGCTTTTTTAACTGGGCCCAGATTACGCTTGTGCGTTTAATAGGTTCAGGTATAAATAAATTAAACTTAATCGGTACAGATTAAGCGAAGCCACAAACTGGAAAGCAGAGAGCGAGATGGAATCTGAGTATCGCTACCAGCAACTGGAGAACTGGTTGCTACAGGGGATTTTGGAGCAGCGCTGGCGCCTGGGGGAGCGCCTGCCTTCGATTCGCACCCTGTGTCAGGAGCAGGGGTTGTCCAAGGCTACCGTGCAGCATGCGCTGCAACGGCTGGAGGCTCAGGGGCTGCTGGAGGCGCGTCCCAAGGCGGGCTATTTTGTCGCGCTGCAGCCTGACGGTGTAAAAAAGCCGCTGAGCCGCGCCCGTATCGAAGCGCCGCGCCCCGTCAGTGTCAGTGATCTACTGCTGGATATCATGCGGCGCAGTGCCGCGTTTGATCTGCTGCCGGATCTGAACAGTGGCGATCTGCCGCCCGGCATCGTGGCGCTGAACCGCTCCATCGGTCGTTCGCTGCGGCGTCAGAAGGGTGAAGACTATCAGTACTACGATGAACCGGCCGGGGATCGCCAACTGCGCGAGCAGCTTGCGCTGCATGCCGCACGGCGCGGCTGGAGTGTTTCACCGGAGCAGCTCTGTATTACCTCTGGCTGCCAGCATGCGTTGTTTCTGGCGCTGATGGCCTGCTGTGAGCGCGGTGATGTGGTCGCTGTCGAATCTCCCGGCTTTTATGGCGTGCTGCAACTGCTGGAGCAACTCGACCTGCGTGTTGTCGAGGTGCCCACCTCGGTGGAAAGCGGCATTGATATCGATGCCCTGGAAGAGGTGCTGGAGCGCTGGAAGGTCAGGGCCTGCATCGTCTCACCGGCGTTTGGCACGCCTGGTGGTGCGTTGATGCCGCTGGCGTCGAAGCAGCGGCTGCTGGCATTGGCAGAGCGCCATAACCTGGCCGTGATCGAGGATGATATCTACGCCGATACCGCTCAGGGTTCGGCGCCGGATCCACTCAAAGCACTGGATAGCGATAACCGCGTCATTCTGTGCAGTTCCTTCTCCAAGTGTCTGTCGCGGGACCTGCGTCTGGGGTGGGTGTCCGGGGCGCGCTGGCATGATCGCATTCAGCACCTGAAGCTGGTCACCCAGCTGGCCAGCAGCCGTTATCTTCAGCAGGGTGTTGCCGAGTTCATGGCCGATGGCGGTTTTAGTGCGCACCTGCGCCGGCAGCGCAATGAGCTGCGTGGTAATCGCGACCAGCTGATCGCAGAGCTCCATGCCTGGCCGGGCGAGGTGCGCGTGACGGCGCCCCAGGGCGGCCTGGCCGTTTGGGTTGAGCTACCCGAACATGTGGATACGCTGGCGGCCTATGGCGAGGGGCTTGAGCAGGGCGTGGTTATTACGCCGGGTCCGCTATTCTCGGTGTCCGGGCAGTTCGCCAACTGTCTGCGCATCAGTTTTGCTCATCCATGGAACGCCTCCCGAACCCGGGCGCTGAGGCGCTTGCCAGAACTGCTGCAGATCTGAGACTTATCACTGTACCTGTTTATGACTGCACCTATTTAAAACTGTACCCATTCATATTTAATATTTTGAGCCTGATCCTTATCTGTCCCCGCCGGTAGTCTGCCAGCCTGACCACCAACTTTCAGGGGGAAGATCAGGTGTACCACTACGATTCCTATGACCGCGCCCTGGTGCAGGCGCGGGTCGAACAGTTCCGCGATCAGGTTTCACGCCGCCTCAGTGGCGCGTTGAGCGAGGAGGAGTTTCTGCCGCTACGCTTGCAGAACGGTGTCTACCTGCAGCGTCATGCCTATATGCTCAGGGTCGCCATTCCATACGGCACCCTGGCGTCCGATCAGTTGCGCACGCTGGCCAGGATTGCCGACGAGTACGACCGCGGCTATGGCCATTTCACCACGCGGCAGAATATTCAGTTCAACTGGGTTGAGCTGGAGCAGGTGCCCGATATCCTGCAGGTGCTCGCCAATAGCGATATGCACGCGATCCAGACCTCCGGTAACTGTGTGCGCAATATCACCACGGAAGCCTTTGCCGGTGTCGCCGGGGACGAGCTGATTGACCCGCGCCCGCTGGCCGAGATCATGCGCCAGTGGTCCACGGTAAACCCGGAGTTTCTGTTCCTGCCGCGTAAGTTCAAGATCGCGATCTCCTCGTCCGATTCCGACCGGGCGGCAGTGCGTTCGCACGATATCGGCCTCTATCTATACCGCGGCGAAAGCGGTGAAATGCTGCTGAAGGTGATGGTGGGTGGCGGTTTGGGCCGCACGCCGATTCTGAATGAAACCGTGCGTGAAGGTCTGCCCTGGCAGCACCTGCTGACTTATGTCGAGGCGGTGCTGCGGGTCTATAACCGCTACGGCCGCCGCGATAACAAGTACAAGGCGCGTATCAAGATTCTGGTTAAAGCCCTCGGGGTCGAAACCTTTGCCAAAGAGGTGGAGCGGGAGTGGGAGCAGATTCGCGATGGTGTCGCGGAGCTGACCAACGAGGAATATGACCGCGTGGCGAGGGGTTTTGCGCCGCCAGCGTATGAGCGCATCGATGCGCTGGATCCGGAATATGGCGCCTGGCTGGCGCGGGATGCCGCCTTTGCCGTATGGGCGCAGAACAACACCCAGGCGCACAAGGTGCCGGGCTACGCCTCGGTGGTGCTATCAACCAAACCGGGCGCGGCGGCCCCGCCGGGAGATGTCACCGGTGAGCAGATGCGCACCGTGGCGGACCTTGCCGACAAGTATGGTTTCGGTGAGATCCGAGTGGCACATGAGCAGAACCTGGTGCTGCCCGATATCCGCAAACGCGACCTCTACCTACTCTGGAAAGCCCTGCAGGCAAATAACCTGGCAACGCCTAACGTGGGGTTGTTGAGCGATGTGATCTCCTGCCCGGGTGGCGATTACTGCTCGTTGGCCAGCACCCGATCTCTGCCGGTGGCGCGTGCCATCCAACAGCGTTTCGATGATCTCGATTTCCTGCATGATCTGGGCGGGCTGAGTCTGAATATCTCCGGCTGCGTGAACGCCTGTGGCCACCACCATATCGGCAATATCGGTATCCTCGGCGTCGACAAAAAGGGGGAGGAGTTCTTCCAGATCACCATTGGCGGCTCCCAGGGCAAAGAGAGCGCCATCGGCAAGGTGCTGGGCCGGGCATTCCGCGCAGAGGAGGTGCCGGAGGCGATCGATCGACTGCTCTCCGTTTACCTCAATTACCGCGAATTGGAGGAGCGGTTCGTGGACACGGTGCGGCGCATCGGGCTCGAACCGTTCAAGGAGGGCGTTTATCGCCAGAACGATAACCTGAATGACGGCCAGAAAGGCGACCAACAATCCCAGCAAAACCCGGTCAAGGCGGAGGTCAGCGCATGAATAACACCCTTGGTATGATCGATGGAGTTGCCACCCACCTGGTCGATGACGACTGGGTGCTGGTTGACGATGAACAGGAGCGGGCAACGGGTGGCAAAGCGATTTTGTCGCTGGAGCGCTGGAAAAAGCGGGTGCTGGTCGAAGGGGAGGAAACGGATAGCTGCGGCGTGCTTTTGGGGCCGGACGATGAGCTGGAAGAGGTGTTCCCCTGGATCGACAGGATTCCTCTGATCGCGCTGCAGTTCCCCAGCTTTCGTGATGGTCGTGCATACAGCCAGGCCAACCTGCTGAGAACCCGTTACAAATTCAAAGGCGACCTGAGAGCGGTTGGCGATGTGTTGCGTGACCAGCTGGCGCTGATGCGCCACTGTGGTTTCAGTTCCTTTGTGGTACGTGAAGACAAATCGGTCGCCGATGCGCTCAAGGGGCTGGAAGGTTTCGATCTGATCTACGCGGGATCCGCAGCGAACCCCGAGCCTCTTTTCAGGAGACGCGGCCCAGGTTCGTAATGTGAGTGCGTGACATGAGCTGGTAATCATAAGGTGAGCTTTCAAGAGCGGCGTCTCTTTGAATTAACCGACTGATGCGCCGGCTCCTGCTAACATGGCGTCCGGCAGCTGCTATTTACGCTCAATCGTTGAGCTCGCCCTTGAAGGAAGATGTTTTGACTAAACCCTCACAGATACAAACCCATGGGCGCGCTAACCTGGTAGGCATTCTCTGGATGACGATGGCAATGGCCTGTTTCGCGCTCGAAGATGCCCTGTTCAAGGAGGCTGCCCAGGCTATCGAGAGCGGGCAGGTGATGTTGCTGTTTGGTATCGGCGGCGCGCTGGTTTTCTGGCTCGGGCTGCTTTGGCGCAAAGAGCCTGTTTTCGCGGCGGTAAAATCGCCGGTCATGCGGGTGAGGATGATCTCCGAGGTGATCGGTCGCATGTTTTACTTTCTCGCCCTGGCGCTAACACCGCTGTCGGCTACCACCGCTATTCTGCAGGCAACGCCCGTTGTAGTCGTGCTGGGTGCTGCGCTGCTTTTTGGCGAGCGGGTCAGCCTGCTTAAGTGGCTGGCGATTGCCATCGGTCTCATCGGCGTGCTGATTATTCTGCGTCCCAGTGGTGATGACTTTTCGCTGCTTTCGCTGCTTGCGGTGGTCGGACTGATCGGCTTTGCCGGGCGTGATCTGGCCAGCAGAGCGGCACCGGTATCCTTCAGCACCTTTGCACTTGGGTTTTACGGGTTTATCGCGATTATCATTGCCGGCGTGGTGGTATCGCTATGGAGCGGGACCCGGTTTGTCATTCCCGATGCGCCGACCAGCCTGGCTGTGCTGGGCACGATTTTCTTTGGCGTTATCGCCTATATGGCACTGATGAAGGCGATGCGTACTGGCGAAGTCTCAACGGTCACTCCGTTCAGATACTCAAGGCTTCTGTTTGGTGTGGCGCTCGGTTTCTTCGTCTTTGAAGAGCCGCTGAACCCTTCATTCTGGCTCGGCAGCGCGGTGATCGTCAGTTCCGGGCTTTTCCTTATGTGGCGCAGAAAAAGCCCCGCTGTTGATCCGGCAGCCTCTCAGCCTTAACCGAATCCAAAGAGTTGAACCGCCGCCAGCGTAGACATACCGCGGATCAACCACTTTATCTGCTTGAACTCCAGACGACGCAGTAGCCAGTATCCGAGAAAGCCTCCCACGGCGAGTCCCGGCAGCGCTTGTACTCCAAACCACAGGGTTTCTTTGTGCAGCAGTCCGAGATGTAGGAAGAAGGGCACCTTGAACAAGTTGATCAGGAAAAAGCTCCAGGCCCGCGTCGCTATATAGCTTTCCTTACTCAGCTTTTGTTCCATCAGGTAGAGGCTGACCAGCGGCCCGGCTGAGTTCGCTGTCATGCTTATGAACCCGGTGATCGCGCCCATCAGGTGCCCTACGATGGGTAGCTTCATAAAGGTTGTATCGCGCAGGTCCAGCAGGATTCCCAGTATCAGCATACCCAGGATGAGGCAGCCGAGCAGGAGCTTGAAATGACCGTTGGACAGCCCGGAAAGCAGCCAGGCTCCGACGGCGATGCCGACAGCGCACAGGGGAACAAGTCGCGCCAGCACGCTCCAGTCAATGTTCTTTCGGTAGGTTCCCGCGGCGAGAATATCGGTGAGGATATACATGGGCAGGGTGATCGCCAGTACCTCGGGGCCAGGAAAGGCGATCAGAAGAATCGGCAGTATCAGCGCCCCCATCCCGCCAATGGAAAATTTTGAAAATCCGGTAATCAGGCCTGCTGCAAGCAGGCACACTAACGCTATGTCCATCGCTTCTCCTTAATCAATTCAGGTGCTTAGCTTAAGCCTCTGAATGATTCAAAGATAACGCTATGTTTTTGTTAATATGATCGTCTAATCCGATCATGTTCGGTCGGTTAGCGCTTGGGCCGGGTAGAAAGCGATGGGGGAAGCATGACCAACGAGCAGTTAAGGGCGTTTATCGCCGTGGTGGAGTGGGGCAGCTTCCGTGCGGCGGCCAGCCATCTGTTTAAGACACAGTCCAGCGTTAGTGCCTCGGTGCGGGTGCTGGAGGAGGAGTTCGACCTGCAGCTGTTTGATCGCAGCCACTACCGCCCGCAACTGACCAGTGAAGGCAAGACCTTCTACCATCAGGCGCGCAAGCTGATGTCCCAGGCTGATGAGCTGGAGCAGCTTGGCCACCGCCTGGCGACAGATCCAGCGCCTACGCTGTCGATCGCGCTGACTGCCATGTGCTCGCTGCCGCCGGGGCTGGATATCATTCGGCAATTTTGCAGCGATCATCCAGAGCTGCGCCTGCATATCCAGACGGAGCACCTGTCGGGTGTGCTGGAACAGCTGCACCTGGAAACCGCTGAAATCGCCATCGGCCCGCACCGTGGGCTGGATCAAAGATATGAGTTTGCAGAGATATCGCGCGTACAGATGGTGACCGTTGCAGCACCTGGCTTTTTACCTGATCTAAGCGGGGATGAAGTGCCCCAGTCAGTACTGAGGTCGCGGCCTCATATCCTGATCACCGACAGTGGCTCTCAGTCGCCCTTCGATCACCTGAACGTCATTCCCGGTGGCCATCTCTGGTACGTCACTGACTACCAGATGAAGAAGGCGCTGCTGCTCGCTGAAATGGGGTGGGCGCGGATTCCGGCCCATATGGTCGAGCAGGAGCTGGCATCCGGAGAGCTTATCCAGCTGCGGATAGAAAACTTCCCGTCGGAGAGTGAGGTGCCGATCTACCTGATCAGGTTGAATGAGCATCCATTAAGCCGGGAAGCCAGTGCGCTTTGGCAGGAGCTGTTAAAGCTCAGAAGCTAATAAACGCACAACAGACCAGCTAACCTTTGGAGAATCGGTTGTCTGTCCAACGCTGGGCCAGACAAGAGGAGACGAAACAAACCTTGCCAAACTAAACGAACGGTTAGTATTTCGGTGTTACCCAGCCTCGCAGAGATAAAAATAACCGCTCGGTTAGTCTGGAGCTGGCCATGGTTAAAGAGATTAAGTCCGTTAACGACCTAGGTGCAGTAGTTCTTAGATAATTTGTTGCCAGATGCGGTGGCGGGTGCTCGCCCTCTGCTTGTCCATGATGCCAGGGTTGAGGAAGCGGATACCTTTGGGCTCTTTCGCGCTGAGTCGGCGGGAGCTTTGACCTTACTGTACTGCCCCCGATGAACAGCCCTCAAGCGGAGAATTCGAAGAGAGCTTTCATTGTCTGGTACGTAGCCAAATTAATAGAATCAGGTTATGGAAAAAGCCGGCCCAAACGGGCCGGCTTTAACGGGTAAATTATTTCTTATTGGGGTTCAATTGCTTACCACGGTTGCCTTGGTTTTGGTCACGTTGGCGATTGGTTCCAGGCGTTCCTTTGTTAGGGTTTTTGATATTGGATGAGTTGTCCTGCGGGCGGATTTTCTTGGTCATCTTCATACTCCTTGATTAGTTACAGGCGCCAGGCACACGGCATGCGCAGCTGCTGGGTACGTGGCATGCATGGTCAGCGCAGCGTGCAGCTTGAGCTTGCTCTTCCATGTCATGCGGCAATTTGCCGAAATGGCGTTCGTAGAGCGTGCAGGTGTTTTCGAAAGCGTCTTGCAGCGCTTGGTAGTCGTCATCACCGTAGATGCCAAAGTACGGGTAATGATCGATAAAACGTCCAAATAGACGTTCACAGTCTGCGCGGTAAGCACGCGTATCCAGGATATGGGCGTGCCATATCGCATCTACCTGCTTGCTCGGTACAAGCACCTCCTGCGGATACAGCATTTTCAGAGACAGGAAGCGTTGGTATTCCAGTTGCGCGCGGTCCCATTCATCAGGGGCCATTTCCGCTTCACGGCTCGCTGTGTTTTTGTATTTCAAACGTTCGAAATCAATAGCCGCGACGAGCGGGTGCAAGGATTCAGCAGTGTTTGTAGCTTTAACCATCGCATTCATAGCGTGTTCTCCATCTAGTGATTGATGCGCTCGGATTAGCGCCTTCGGTTCAGCTCGGCATCAAATGCCTGTCGAGAAATCAATCGATGAGGAACAAGCGTGTTGTGTTCTTCACGGAAGATGAGACGCCACTGGCGGCCTAGGCGGAAACGCACAAGCGAGGGGCAGGCCGCGATTCGTTGTCCACCCAACGAAGCGAAGGGAGCGCCCTCAGCGATCGCTTTTTCTATGTATCGGGCGCGCTTTTGATGGCAGGGAGGAATCGGGAAGCGGGTTGATATCAGTAAAGATTTGACGCTGTTCATGACTGGCTCCTTGGTTGTGATAGAGCCAGTCTGGGCAAGTGCAATGCACTAAAAAGGTTTATTGGTTGAAAATATCATCGAGAAAATTGTCGAAGTCTGACGCGGCATTGTGGGCCTCGATAATCCTTTGCTTGTACAAGTTCACAATTTCCTGGTCGGACTCGATTTCTAAAGCAAGCCGGTAGGCTTGTCCAAGGTCATCGTTCAGAAAGTGGGCGATCATGCTATCGGCATCCGACAGTGCTGCACTTTGCAGTAGGAGTGCCTGCATGACGTTACTGATACCGCCGAAAGATAGCTGGGGTAACTCTTGAAAAGGGTTCGGCAACCTTGTGACCGTTAAGTCCTGATCGGACTTGAGAGCCTCGAGAAATCTAAGGACCTCTTGTCGTAACAGCCCGATACCGGCAACTGAATTCCGGCCTGTGAGCAAAAGCGAGATCACATTTGCCTGTTCAAGGCGTTTGGAATGATCCGAGAAGATATCTGTGATCACCTTCGGCATCGGAAAAAACGCGTGGAGCAGGACTGCATTGTGAAGTTTGGTCAGCTGTTGCCGATCGATGAGCTTGTGGTTGCGGGAAGACGCGGTGAACTCGATAGGGGCCTTTCTGTATTCGATCAAGCCGCTACGCATCAACGACTCCATCTGCTCCTTGAACTTTTTATGCTTTGCTAACTTGATGCCGAAAAGTTTCTGGATGGCATCGGCGAGCAGAATGCCATCGTTTTTATCAGTCACAGCTACGCTCCAGAAGCTCTTCTTCTGAAAAACCATTCCAGTCTTTAACTTGAGCGATAAGCGAGGCCCGTTCGAACCAGGAGCGACGACAGTACCTGTTCTTGCGGGCATTCTCCTCGAGAACGCCTATGCAATACCCGGCACGAAGGCTTTCGGCAAGTGAAGTCGTTTGTGCCGCTAATAGACGCTTTTCCGTGTGTGATTTATAGATACCGATAAGCTCTCCGCAGCTTTCAACCAGGGAAAACTGATTTTGTGCCTCTGATTCTTGGCTCACAAAAAGTGCCACAAAAGCGAGCGGAATCAAGGTTTGCTTTTTCATGCGTACATCCTTGCTAAGCGGACTGATTAAGCAATCAGTTGGTGCTGGAATAGGGGGTGTCTTTCATCCATGGGTCGTTGGAGGCTTTAGCATCTTTCACGTCTTCCGCTTCGACCTCTGTTTCTGTTTGCGCTGATTTCGTTTTTTCTACCTCTTCCTCTACTTCGACTTCTGTCTCTTTGTCCTCTGCGTCCTTCTCTACTTCGACTTCGTTAGCTGCTCCCTTGGCACGCGGAACCGGCGGGGTCGACATGTAGAGTGAGATTAGGACCAGGCCCAGCAGCACCTTATCGCCATGTAGCTCGTCGAACGTAAAATATGCAGACAATGAGGAGTCATTCGCATTGAAGTAATCGATTGCTACAGCAAAGCTGATAATTACCGCTTCGATAACCGAAAAAGTCCCCATTAATTTGAGAAAAGCGACCGGGCTATGCCACCAGCGTGCCGTCCCTCGTTTTGCTATGAAAACAAGCCGTGTGGTCAGAGCTATGGCGAGAAGAAAAAACACCCATTCCGCTAAAGAGAGGTCGTACCAGGCATCCTGATACTCAAAGATTCTCATGTAACAGTTTGTCAGGCTGACTCCGCCAAGAGCCAACAACCCTAGAAAACAGATAGTGGTAAAACACCAATGTAAGGCTCGGCTAAGACGCCAGTCAGCGGCAATAAGAAATTTCGAAATCTGAGCCTTAACGGGCTGCTTCGTCCTTGAATCCATTCTGTATCCCTTGTGTTTTGTGTCGCAATATTAGCGCGTTTTGGATTAGCTTTTCTATGTTCCTACGTTGGACAAAAGGATTAGAACTGGAGGCTGTTTCAAGTCCTGACACGGAGCCCGAACGTCCAATGACTGAACTGAGAAAGCAGCGTCGAACTCTCTATGAGTGAGCGCCATCGCAGTTCAATAAAAACGTTAAGCATCATCTAAACGGTTGGCGATGCCGAGAAAGAGCCCAATGTAGTACACTGATTTCCAAACAGAATTACGCGGGCGATCCTTCATCCTTACATACGCCCGCCTTAATGGATTAGGCAATTACTTCCATGGAAAACTTCTCTCAAACCGCCGCGTTTATCTGGTCTGTGGCGGATCTTCTTCGTGGTGATTTCAAGCAGAGTCAGTATGGGCGTGTGATCCTGCCGTTTACGCTGCTGCGCCGTCTTGAGTGTGTACTTGAGGCTGACAAAGCAGCGGTGCTGGCCGCTCATGAGAAGGTCAAAGGCATGGGGCTGCCTGAAGATGCAGCCGAGAAGATGGTGCTTCGGGCCACCAAGCAGGCGTTCTTTAATACCTCACCGATGACGCTGGCGACCCTTGGCGAGACGGGTATCAAGGATAACCTGGAGAACTACGTGCAGTGTTTCTCCCGTGATGCGCGGGAGATCTTTGAATACTTCAAGTTCGACGAATTTATCGGCCAGCTGAACGACGTAAACCTGCTCTTTAAGGTGGTGCAGAAGTTCAAGGATACCGACCTCAGCCCAGAGCGCCTTTCCAACCACGAGATGGGACTGGTGTTTGAAGAGCTGATCCGCCGCTTCGCGGAAAGCTCCAATGAGACAGCGGGTGAGCACTTCACCCCGCGTGATATCGTCCACCTGACCACCTCGCTGGTGTTTATGGAGGATGACGCAGCTCTGACCAAAGAGGGGATCATCCGCACCGTATACGACCCCACAGCGGGTACGGGCGGCTTCCTCTCCAGCGGCATGGAGTATGTGGTTCAGATGAACAACAACGCCGTGATCCGCGCCTACGGTCAGGAGTTGAACCCCGAGTCCTACGCGATCTGCAAGGCGGATATGCTGATCAAGGGGCAGGAGGTCAATAACATCAAGCTGGGCAACACCCTCTCCAACGACCAGCTCTACGCCGACAAATTTGACTACATGCTCTCCAACCCGCCGTTCGGTGTGGACTGGAAAAAGGTCGAAGGCGAAATCAAGGATGAGCACACAATCAAGGGCTACGACGGCCGCTTTGGGCCAGGTCTGCCGCGTGTATCCGATGGCTCGCTGCTGTTCCTGATGCACCTGATCAGCAAGCTGCGTGACCGCACACCCTCCGATGGTGACTCCATCGAAGGCGGTGGCCGTATCGGTATCATCCTCAATGGCTCGCCACTGTTTACCGGCGGCGCCGGTAGCGGCGAGAGCGAGATCCGCCGTTATATTCTGGAAACCGACCTGCTGGAAACCATCGTCGCGCTGCCCACCGATATGTTCTACAACACGGGTATCGCCACCTATATCTGGGTGCTCTCCAACAAGAAGCCCGCCGAGCGCAAAGGCAAGGTGCAGCTGATCAACGGCGTGAACCTTTCCAGCAAGATGCGCAAGTCGCTGGGCTCCAAGCGCAAATACCTGACCGAAGATGATATTCGCACCATCACCCGCGAATTCGGTGCCTTTGATGAAGCCAGCGCCACCGACCCGACCAACGGCCAGCCGCTGACCAAGATCTTCAATACCACCGACTTCGGCTACCGCCGCCTCACCATCGAGCGTCCGCTGCGCCTGTCGGTGCAGATGGATGATACGCGCCTGGAAGCACTGCGCTTTGCGCCCAAACCCTTTAATGCACCGATGCAGTGGATCTGGGAGCAATTCGGCCAGCAGTGGAGCGATGCCACTTATGGTGAGCTGGCAGCGTTCGAGAAAGAGATCAGGGTAGAGATGAAAGCCAGCTTCCCTGAACTCAAGGAGAAACAGATCAAGGACCTGCTCAGTGCCAAACTCTGGCGCGAACAGAAAGCACTGCTGGATGCAGCAAAACAACTGTGCGATCAACTGGCACAGCAGATGGGCGAGGGTGCTATCGTCTCTGGCCAGTGCGATGACTTTAACCAGTTTGAAGATGAGCTGAAAAAGGCGCTGAAGGCCACGGCCATCAAGCTGGACGCCAAACAGAAAAAGCAGCTGCTGGACGCCATCACCTGGAAGAACCCCCAAGCAGCGCGGGTAATCAAGAAGGTACTGAAAGAGGAAGCCCAGCCGAAGTACGGAGCTTTTGAAGCCACCGTTAACGGTAAGCCTGCTGTGGTCGAATACCAGCCCGATGGCGACCTGCGCGATAACGAAAACGTACCGCTGGATCCGTCAAAACGGGTGGAAGCACTGATCGAAGCTTATTTCGACCGCGAAGTGGCGCCCCATGTACCCGACGCCTGGATCGACGCGAACAAGCGTGATGACAAGGATGGTGAGATCGGGATCGTTGGCTATGAGATTCCGTTTAATCGGCATTTTTACGTCTACCAGCCGCCGCGTAGTTTGGAAGAGATTGATGCGGATTTGGATAAGGTGAGTGCTGATATCATGAGCCTTCTACAGGAGGTTCATTCATGAAGATAGATACATCTTCTTCAAATAATAGGTACCAGAGCTACTCTGACTATAAAGACTCCGGTATCGGTTGGCTCGGTAAGATGCCTATTCATTGGCAGCTGGTTAGATCGCGTTATATATTTACTCGTAAACAACGGCCAGTTCGAAAAAACGATGGTGTTGTAACGGCATTCAGAGACGGCCAAGTAACTCTACGAGTAAATCGTAGGGTCGATGGTTTTACAGAATCAATTAAGGAAATTGGGTATCAAGGCGTAAGGAAAGGTGATCTACTTATCCATGCGATGGATGGTTTCGCTGGGGCTATAGGCGTTAGCGATTCAGATGGAAAGTGCTCGCCCGTATGTTCGGTTTGCGTAGCGCGTATAAAAATTCATATGCCTTATTACGGCTATCTTGTTAGACAGTTGGCCGTTACGGATTTTATTACCTCTCTTGCCAAGGGCATTAGGGAACGATCTACCGAGTTCAGATATTCCGAGTTTTCAAACTTAGAATTAGCTGTTCCTACTATCAGTGAGCAGGAAAAAATTGCGGAATTCCTCGACCACGAAACCGCCAAGATCGACACCCTGATCGAAAAACAGCAGCAATTGATAAAGCTGCTGAAAGAGAAGCGTCAGGCGGTGATAAGTCATGCCGTCACCAAGGGCCTCAACCCCGATGCGCCGATGAAAGATTCAGGTGTGGAGTGGTTGGGGGAAGTGCCTGAGCATTGGACTGTGAGGCGCCTTAAACATACGGCGACGTTACAGTCGGGTATCCCAAAAGGGAAAGACTTAAGTGATAAGGTTGCTATCGAAGTACCCATGTTGCGTGTAGCAAATGTTCAAGATGGCTATCTCAAACTCGATGACGTCCACAATTTAAAGATTGAGCCTAGTGATTTGGATCGCTACCTTTTAAAGACAGGTGACGTCCTAATGAACGAGGGTGGAGATAACGACAAGCTGGGCAGGGGCGCTATTTGGCGGGGGGAGATATCACCCTGTATACACCAGAATCATGTCTTTGCTATACGTCCAAGGGATATCGAACCCGAATGGCTTACGATTAATACACGTTCAGAATACGCAAAATTTTATTTCTACACAGTTGCCAAGCAGAGCACGAATTTGGCCTCTATATCTTCGTCAAATATAAAAGAAACGCCCCTTGTCATACCGCCCAAGGACGAACGGATAGCTATCCTGGATCACCTGAGGGAACAATTGGACAAATTAGATCGTGTTCAAGAGTTCTCCGTGAAGCAAATTGAATTACTTCAAGAGCGCCGTACAGCTCTAATTTCCGCCGCCGTCACAGGCAAGATAGACGTCCGTAACTTCAAAGTCGGTGATACGGATGCTGCTTAGTCGGTATTGCTCGGCAAGAACCGCTCCTGCGCATCCATGCGCTCGCGGTATTAGCACATACCTGTGCGTCTTGGATGCGCGCAACTGGAAGCCTGAATAACCCCAAGCCAGCAAGGAAGCCGCAGTATGAGCGATATCAAACTCTTTTCCATCGGTGCCGACACAGCCACCGAACTGGCAGGCAGCAGCGCACTGCTGGAGAAGGATCTGCAAAACCAGATCGAAAGCCAGATGGAGACTTTTCTTGGCGTTCGCTTCCTTGCCAGCGAGTACAGCACGGGCAAGACCCATAAGGGGCGCATCGATTCGCTGGGGCTGGATGAAAACAACTGCCCGGTGATTATCGAGTACAAGCGGAACAGCAACGAGAATGTGATCAATCAGGGGTTGTTCTATCTTGACTGGTTGCTGGATCACCAGGCGGAGTTTCAGTTGCTGGTGATGAAGCAGCTGGATAAGGATCTGACGGAAGCGATTGAGTGGAACGGTACACGGCTGATCTGTATCGCTGCTGACTTCAACCGCTTCGATGAACATGCGGTGCAGCAGATCAATCGTAATATTGAGCTGATGCGTTACCGCTACTTTGGCAAGGATCTGTTGCTGCTGGAACTGGTGAATGTACAGACCGCCGATGCAGCGTCTACCAAGTCGCATACGACGCCGCTCGATGGTGCCAAAACATCCGCCAGCGCGAACAAAAACAAGCCCACTGATAAAACCCATGAAGAGCGCCTGGCTGAATCCTCCGCCGAGCTGCTAAGCCTCTACAACCAGGTGTGCGAGTATGCCAGCGGCCTGGGCGATGAGGTGCAGCGCAAGGATCTTAAGCTATATGCCGCGTTCAAGCGCATCAAGAACTTCCTCAGTATTGTGGTGATGCCCGGGCACAAGGACCCGCGCTTGCAGCTTTATCTCAAGCTCAATCCCGCTGAGATCGAACTGCAGGAGGGCTACAGCCGTGATGTGACTGCGATCGGCCATTGGGGTACGGGCAACCTGGAGCTGAACGTGCGCAGTGACGTCGATTTGGAAAAAACCTTTGCACTGATCCAAAAGAGCTATCAGGCTAATTAACGGAATAGACGCGGAGTAGGGACACTTACCCAATGAGTAGCGCAAAAGAAGTCGACTTTCAGAACGATATCATTCAAGAGATGCTGGCCAACGGTTGGTTACTGGGTGAACCTGGTGGCTATAACCGCGAACGGGCGCTCTACGAGCCCGACCTTCTCGGTTTTGTGCAGGACACCCAGCCCGAGCAGTGGCAGAAGTACTGTAAGCTCTATCCCAACGATCCCGAAAAAGCCTTTCTGGATCGGGTGACCAGCCAGCTCAGTAAAGTCGACCCAAACGCTGCCAATAAAGAGATGCGTACCTTCGGCACGCTCGGCGTGCTGCGCCATGAGCTAAAAGACCGTGGCACCCGTTTCCGCCTTTGCCAATTCAAACCCGATCATGATCTGAACCCCGATACGCTGGCCCGCTATAAACAGAACCGCCTGCGCGTAGTGCCGGAGCTGGTCTACAGCCCCTACGCAAGTGCCGAGCATCTGGCACTGACCGGCAAACAGGCCAAGGCCTGGCGAATCGACCTGGTGCTGTTTCTGAACGGTCTGCCGATCGCAACGCTGGAGTTGAAGTCTGAGTTCAAGCAGGCGGTGGAACGGGCGATCAAGCAGTACAAAAAGACCCGTTTACCGAAAGACCCGGCCACCAACAAGCCGGAGCCGCTGCTGACCTTTAAGCGCGGTGCGCTGGTGCACTTTGCCGTGAGTCAGTACGAGGTGTATATGGCAACGCGGCTGGAGGGCGATAACACCTTCTTCCTGCCGTTTAACAAGGGCACGAAGGAGGGCGGCGCCGGCAACGATGTGCCCGAGAATGTGGATGAATACGCCACCGCCTATCTCTGGCAAGAGGTGCTGGCCCCCGACAATATCCTGCGCATTATGGCTCGCTTTGTTCACCTTCAGATCGAAGAGAAAGAGGACTGGCAGGGCAAGAAAACCAAGAAAGAGACGCTGATATTCCCCCGTTATCATCAGTGGGATGTGGTCACCAAGCTGGTCGGTGATGCCCGGGAGAAAGGGCCTGGCCACAAGTATCTGATTCAGCACAGCGCGGGCTCTGGCAAGTCCAACTCCATCGCCTGGACGGCGCATCAACTGGCGTCTCTCTATGAGGCCAATGGCAACAAGCGCTTTAACTCGGTGATTGTCGTCACCGACCGTACGGTGCTGGATGATCAGTTGCAGGACACGATCTACCAGTTTGAACATGCCGATGGCGTGGTTGGGCGCATCAACAACAAAGAGGGCGATGGCTCCAAGTCGGAGAAGCTCGCTGCTGCGCTGGAGAGCGCCCAGCCGATTATTATCGTCACCATTCAGACCTTCCCCTTTGTGCTGAAGGCGATCGAGAACAGCGTCAGCCTGAAAGAGCGCAATTACGCGGTGATCGCCGATGAGGCGCACTCCTCGCAATCGGGCTCCACCGCTCGCCAGCTGAAAGAAGTACTGATGCTGGAGCCTGATGAGGACCAGGAGGAGCTGACCTCTGAGGATCTGCTGGATGCGACGCTGGCCGCCCGTAAAGGCAATCAGAACCTGAGCTTCTTTGCCTTTACCGCCACGCCCAAACCGAAAACCCTGGAGCTCTTTGGCCGCTGTCCCGATCCCGACAGCCCCGCATCCAGCAGCAACAAGCCCGAGGCCTGGCATGTCTACAGCATGCGCCAGGCGATTGAGGAAGGCTTTATCCTCGATGTGCTGAAGAACTACACCAGCTACAAGGTGGCCTATAACCTTGCCCAGAAAGTACGCGAGCAGGATGAAGAGGTTGATGCCAAGAAAGCCAAGGTGAAGCTGAACCAGTGGGTGCGCCTGCATGACTACAACATCGCCCAGAAGGTGCAGGTGATTGTTGAGCACTTCAGAGAAAATGTGATGGGGCTTTTGGGCGGTCAGGCCAAGGCGATGGTCGTGACCAGCTCACGCAAGGAGGCGGTACGTTACAAGAAAGCGTTCGATAAGTACGTCGCTGATAACAAGTACGCGAAGATTCACGCCATGGTGGCGTTCTCCGGCGAAGTCGAGTTCAACGATAACGATCCGAACGTCACGAAGCTGCTGGGAGAGAAATTCACCGAGAGCAACATGAACCCCGACCTTAAAGGTCGCGATATGCGCAAGGCGTTCGATACCGATGATTACCAGGTGATGCTGGTGGCCAACAAGTTCCAGACCGGGTTTGATCAGCCCAAACTCTGCGCCATGTATGTCGATAAGAAGCTCGCTGGTGTTGAGTGCGTACAGACACTCTCACGGCTGAACCGCACCTACCCGGGTAAAGCGGAATCCGGCACCTTTGTGCTGGATTTCTTCAACGAGCCGCAGGAGATTCTCGATGCTTTCCAGCCGTATTACCAGACGGCGGAGCTGACCGACGTTTCTGACCCCAATAAGGTCTACGACCTGTTCGAGAAGCTCAAGGCTCAGGGCATATTCACCTGGACCGAGGTTGAGCAGTTCACCACGGCGTTCTTTGTGCCCAATAAAAGCAACGCGGCGATCAGCAACATCTGCAAGCCCGCCATGGAGCGCTGGCAGAAACGCTATGAATTTGCAGTCGATGCCTATAAAACTGCCAAAGAGATGTTCGAGCGCTGCAAGGCTGCGGGCGATGCGGTGCTGATCGCCAACGCCGAAAACAGCCTCAAGGAGTGCAAGCAGGCCAAAGACGCACTGGAGATCTTCAAGAAAGACCTCGGCACCTTTGTGCGCTTCTACGAGTTTATGTCCCAGATTGTCGATTACGACGACAAGGAGTTGGAGAAACTCAGTCTCTTCGCACGACACTTACGCCCGATGCTGCGCGAGAAAATCGAAGGTGAAGATGACGTTGACCTCAGCAATGTGATGCTCAGCCATTATCGTCTTTCCAAGATCAGGCAGCAGGATCTGAAGCTCAAAGACGGGCAGGGTGAATACGGCCTGGAACCTGGGAGTGAGATGGGCTCCGCCAAGGCCAAGGACAAGAAAGAGGAATTCCTCTCCACCATTCTCAAACGGCTGAATGAGCTGTTTATCACCGACAACCTGACCGACGATGACATGCTCAACTACGCCCGAACGGTAGCGGACAAAGTAGGGGAGAATGAAAGGGTAATGCACCAGCTCAGGAACAACACACCTGATCAGGCGTTTCTCGGTGATTTCCCCCAGGCTGTCGATGATGCGGTGATGGGAAGCTCAGAAGCGCACCAGAATCAGATGCTGCAGATTCTGAGCAATCCGCAGGTAGCTCAGGGATTTGCGCGGGTTGTGTTTGATATTCTGCTTAGTAAAAAATAACGCTTGAATATCAAATTACTAATGGCTTTTGTTGAAGTTGAACGTTGCTAATCACGGTGGGCCAGCCTCGGCAAATGGAAGTGGTATCCCGGTCTGGTATCACTCCATTGAGATGATCGTGTCGAAGAGCAGTTGCTCGATGCTTTGTCGGCTATCCATTGCTATCACCAGAATCACCTTGCGCGCTTGAGCATCCACGCGATAAAACACCAGGTTGTGATCGTCGATCTGAAATTGTCGATAGTCGGTAAAGCCCAGTGCGGACAGTCGATCACTGACCGGAGCAAGATAGGGGTTGCTGGACAGGTCAGCAAGGCGCTGCTTGATTGAGTCGCAGGTGCGTGCCGCGAGAGTATCACCGTGCTTACGCTTTAAAAAAGCTCTGAGCTTGTTCAGCGTGAGTTTGAAAACTGGTGTCGCTACAACCAGATAATTTTCAGACATCAAAAGCCTCATCCAAGCCGATTTCGCCTTGTTGGTTGAGGCTGCGCTCAGAAAGATTAATCAGCTTGAGAAGTGCGATGGTTTCCTGTTGTTCTCGGAACGTTTCCGCATCCTGAACGACATATATCTCTTTGCCGTTTTGGGTGATATGCAGAGGCGAATCCAGCGAGAGTTTGTTGGCGTTTGCTTTTAGGTAAGAGACTGTCCGCGTGTTCATAAAGACGACCTGATTAGCCTGAATATAGTCCGATTATAGACCGACGGTTTGTGAGGGTCATTATTGGAGATATACGGTTAATCAGGTCGATAGCGATTTCAAACTGGGAACCAGGCTTCAGAACGGCGCTGCTAGTCGAGCAGCTAGAAATCTCTGTAATGACATTTGCCGGTTATAGATCTCGCCAGCTTGAAAAGAACGACGCTCAGCCAGTGAAGCTCAAATCTTCGAAGCTCTCCGCACGGTCATCAGACTTATCCAGATTAGTAAAAAGGGTTCTAGCGCCTGAGGGCTATATAATTTCGCCACGATACATACTGGGTATTGTCCAATACGGAATGGTCAGGGTTTAGCTTCAGATGGGCTGATGCTGCGGACTTCAACACGAGAGCCAGTTTGGCATGTGTGCCAGGTTGCATAACGTGGCACTTAACCCGCTAAAAACAATTCTTCGCAACTCTCCGCACCGTTTTATAGCGGAAGCAATCTCATCTAACGTGAGAGCAGAGCTTCGGGCAGACACGCGCTGATGACGCTTAAGTTAGGCTTGGTAAGCCTGGAGCAGGCGAGCCTAGACAGCCGTGAAGCAGGATGAGATCCGATCCTTAGTGTGAAATAACAAACGCCAGTCTCAATAGGCCGTTCTCAAATATCATATTTAACATAATATACATTATACGAATCTACATAGTTCGCTATATGGGGCGGTACGGATCAACAAGCGCTCACCAACCTTGGTGCTGTTTTGGCCTGATTTTGGCTCTAAATGGATCAACCGAGGCTGCCTTGCTACCTGGTTAGTAAGTCAGTCATAGGAGTCGGCAAGATGGTCTATCGGTTTGCCTGCGGCAGATTCGTGACGCTCTACCCTTGAGGTGTGCAGGTACTGTGATGTGGTGTCGATGCTGTCGTGGCCGGCGTCGGCCTGCACGTGTGACAGCGGTCGTTTGTTGAGGTTGATGTCGTGGGATATGCCGGTGTGGCGAATGCTGTGTGGAGTCATCTGGCGCATTTCACGTGCGTCCTGATCGAAGCCGTCCTTCGCTGCAAGCTGGGCGGCTGACTCGATCACCTGATCAATCTCTTCGCGTAGCTGCCGGATACCCAGGTTCGCGTTTAGCAGGCCTGCATCTCGACCTCGGCCAGCGGCACGGTGGCGCACGAACAGCGGCGTGCTTTCGTTGGGTGCTGGCAAAGGATTGAGCCCCAGATGGCGGCGATAACGCTTCAGCGCCTTGATCAGTGCGTTAGAGACCGCCACGGTGCGCTTTTTACCGCCTTTACTCCGTGGGATATGAAAGCCCCAGACGCCGGTTTTGCTGTCACGGCGGAACTGTCCCATAACCGGTGAAAATCCGGGTTTTGCTGCGGCCTCTGAGATGCGCAGATAGCAGCCGTACATCAGGCTGATCAGGAATAGCGTGCGTTCATGCTGCTCAGGGTCGCTGCGGGCGAGCTTTTCGGCGCTGGCGATTACGTAGGACCACTGCAGCTCCGTGAAGGCACGGATCTCCTCGTCGTCCTCATGCATAACGAGATTTTGTGAGGCGCTTTTGAATCTTCCGTTTTTCATCAACATCATAGCGGGGTTTCTTTCAGTATATTCTTCATAAATCAGGTAGTTGAAGAATGCCGAAAGGATCGCCAGTTTTGTCTTCAGGGCCTTGTCGGTGATGCGGTAAGGCTGCTCCACTCCTTCCAGTTTTTTGCCCAGAAAGGGTCGCCAGAGCGGATTCGGAACCCGCTCATCGGTGTCCTTGTTGAGTATAAATTGCGCAACATTGCGGTAGGCGATCAGTTCCTTGGGCGGTGTGCCGCAGTAGTCTATGTAACGTGTAAGAATACGGCGCGTGATGTCCGCCACGGAGATCTGTTCGACCTCAAACGCCCAGTACAGAAAGGTGGTGAGTTCACTACGGTAGGTCTTGTAGTTGTTCTCGTTAGTTCGCTGCTCCAGTAACCAGTCGGTAGCCAACTCATACACCAGGGTGGCATCGGGCACCAGGCGTAGCGTCAGTGTGGCGAGGTGCTGGTTCACTGTTGGATTGCCGTCTTCAAGGTGCGCGGCAGCATCAAACAATGGCATGGCAGGAGGCAGGTTGAGCATCGGAATACCGTTGATTTCGAAGGCTAAAATATCGCTAAAACAATAGTTTACCGCATAATGCCGATAAATAGCATTATCGGCATCGAGATCGGTTTTTGTGGGATTTTCAGTGGTCTGACAACCCGGCTGTCGATACGCTTTATCGTCGTTTGAGCTGTCAGGTTCGTTCGCAGATTTGCGCGCATTTCGCTGCGGATTATTCGGTTTGCCGGTTGAGTTAATCGAGCCGCCGACGGGAGAAATTTAGCTGCCCTGCTTTGCTCAAGCGAAACCGGGAAGGTGTTTGGGTCTGGAGGCATAGATCCGCGTATCAGGCGATACGCGGACCAGGGGTTAAAAATGCTCAGCCTTTCCGAAGACTTTGGGGATTACGCTCTCAGTATTTCAAGGTAAGAGTGCCCAGCACGCGGCGAGGTTCGCCATAGAGCACCTGCCCCCACTGCGGGCTCTCAAAGTACTCCTCATTGGTGAGGTTGTTGATGTTTAACGCCAGCGAGACGTTATCGGTGAGCTGGTGCTTGGCGAACAGATCCACCAGCGCGTAGCTGTCCTGAACCTCGACACCGTTATAGTAGATTTCATTCTGCCAGCGTACACCGCCGCCGATACGCAGGTTTTCCATGCTCGGGATGCGATAGGAAGTGGCTAATTTAAACTGGCGCGTCGGTATATAGGTGCGGGTTTCATGGCCATCCACATCGTCGATCTGTAGCGCGGTAAAACCGGCGCTTAGGCTCAGGTTATCGGTCACCTGCCCTGCCAGTTCGATTTCAAAGCCCTTGCTGTCGTATTCGACCCCACGATAAATATTGAGGCCGCTGGCTGGGTCGACCGATTCCCATTCGCCGAAGTTATCCTGGTGTGAGCCAAAGTGTGCCAGCGTCAGCACCAGGCCTGAGTCGAACAGTTCCTGCTTGATACCGACCTCCCAGCTATCGCCCTCCACGGCGCCCAGCGGATGCAGTGACGAATCGACCCAGGTCTGCGGCTGGAACACCTTGCTGTAGCTTCCGTAAAGCATGGTGCCCGGTAGCGCTTCATAGGTCAGGCCCGCGTAAGGCACGGTCTCGTCAACTGACGCATCCTGATCGGCGCCATAGCTGATACCGCTCTGCTCGCTGTCGATGGTGCGCGCGCCCAGCAATACGGCGAGTTTATCGGTCGCCCTGAGGCGGGTTGAGATGTAGTACGAGGTCTGGTCCTGCTCGATATCGGTGGTTTGTGTGGCCGGGTCGAACAGATCGAACTCTGGCCGCGGCGTGTTGCCTTCGGCCCAGTCGCTTCCCAGCGGGTCGTAATGCCAGGCGCTTGCGTAACGCGAGCTCGCTGTCAGGTCGATATCGGCGTAATTGGCGCCGACCACCAGCTCATGTTCCTGCCCCCAGGCATCGAAGGTGCCGGTGACATACATATCGAAGATGTTCTGTTTATCCTGGGCTTTGTAGCGGCTTGCATCAGCGCTAAGGCCAAGCCCCGTGGTCCGATCAGGCGCTCCGGTGGTGTAGAAGGTATCCCAGTCCTTATCCTGCACTGCATGGGTGTAGATCAGTTTTGCCATCCAGCGGTCATTCAGGTCGTGCTCGTATTCGACAAACGAGCGCGTCTGTTTGACGTCCTGGTAGGCCCAGTCAGTGGCCGTGTTGGTGGATCTATCAAAGCTGGTCACGCCGCCATCGGCGTAAAACAGCGGCAAGCCGCCGGAGATCGTGCCGTCGCTGTGGCCATCGTTAATGCTGTGTCCGATGGTCAGTCGGCTGAAGTCGGTAAGGTCGGCGGTGAGTACACCATAGAAGACGTTAGTGTCCCGGGAGTACCGATCCATATAGGAATCACCGGCCTTCCTGGCGACAACCAAGCGCCCTTTCAATCTGTCTTCGATCAGCTGGCCGGAAACATCGGCTTCTACCCGCCCGTAATCCCAGCTGCCGGCGGATGCTGCAAAGTGTGCCTGGGTTTCATCGGTGGGACGCTTGCGCACAAAGTTAATGGTGGCTGATGGGTTGGCGAGGCCGGTAATCAAACCGGTGGCGCCTTTTACCACTTCAACCTGCTCGTAGATAAAGCTGTCATCGTGGCCCTGATTGAGGCCATAGGAAAACGGTACGCCGACGCCGTCATACTGGAAGTTGACGATATCGAAGCCGCGGGCGGTGTAGTAAGTGCGATCAGTTTCCACCCTTTCCACCGTAACGCCGGGCGTGTAGCGCAAAACATCTTCGGCGTTTCGGAGTGAGAAATCATCCATCTGGTCTCTGGAGATGACCGATACGGTCTGCGGTGTCTCATAGATCGACAGGCCAAGCTTGGTGGCAGACTTGGTCTTTTCCGGTTCGCCATAAACAACCAGAGGGCCGAGTAGCGTGAATTCCGATTCAGCGCCCGTATTATCCGGGGCTTCGGTTTCTTGTGTCGCCGATTCGGCGCGCGCGCCAGAACTAGCTATCGCTGCGATAGCCAGCGCCAGGGCCTGATGTTTATAGGCTCTCATTGAACTCTCCCTGTTCTTACGGATGCAAAAAATGACTGGCTTTGCAGTCATGCTGTACCGAAAATATAACGAACGATAATGCAAATCAATGTCATTTGATATTATTGCATCTAGGGAGGCACGGCCTTGAGCGGCTTGCTCAACGGGCGTTTAATGCAGCGGAGTCCAGGACAGTGGAATGCGGAAATCGGGAGTTTGTCAGGCTTTTCTGGCGTCTTTGATCATTACGCCCTTCTCTTCCCGTTTAATGTCGAACAGCCCGATGGCGTCGATCAGTTCGGTGAGTTTCTGATAGCCGTAGTTGCGCGGGTCAAAGTCTGGCAGCGCCTTGCTGAGATAGCTGCCGACGGCCCCAAGGTTGGCCCAGTCGCTGTCATCTGAACAGGTGTCGATGCCGGTGCGGATCATCTGCAGGAGTTTGGTGTTACCGCGCAGCTGCTTGGCGCTCTGCTTTAGCGCTGGTCCATCGGGTGCCGATGAAGTGCTTTCTGCGCTGTCGCTGGTGAAAATTTCGGTGTAGATGAAGCGGTCGCAGGCGGCGACGAACGGTTTCGGCGTTTTCATCTCACCAAAACCATAGACCACCTTCCCCGCTTCTCTTATGCGCGCCGCCAGTCGGGTGAAGTCGCTGTCGCTGGAGACCAGGCAGAAGCCGCTGAACGGGCCGGTATAGAGCAGGTCCATGGCATCGATAATCATCGCGCTATCGGTGGCGTTCTTGCCGGTGGTGTAACGGAACTGCTGAATGGGTTGAATCGAGTGCTCCAGCAGAACCGCCTTCCAGGAGCCCAGGTTTGGCGTGGTCCAGTCACCGTAGATCCGCTTGACGCTGGCGACACCCAGCTTCGCGACCTCATTCAACAGGCCATCGACGATGCGTGGATTGGCGTTGTCGGCATCGATCAGTACGGCCAGCGTCTGGTTGCTGTCCCTTTCTCTTCTATCCATTTCTTCTATCCATAGTTTCTATCCATAGCTTCTTTCCATTACCTGGCGCCGGTCCTTGAGTCTCTTGTTCGATATTTCTTGTTCAAGAGCGCATGTTAAGGTCGCTTCTGGAGTCTAGCTGGTTGAGCGAACCGTTGCCGACGTTCCGTCTATTTATGCCGAAAACCGAGCAACCTCAGAGCATTCAGCGTGACCAGCACCGTGGCGCCGGTATCCGCCATCACCGCCAGCCAGAGGCCGGTGACACCGAAAATAGTGGTAATCAAAAACAGGCCTTTGAGCCCCAGGGCGATCAGCAGGTTCTGGCGTATATTGGCCATGGTAGCGCGCGCCAGGCGTATCTTGGCGGTGACGTCATCGACGTAATTGCGCAGCAGTGCGCCATCGGCGGTTTCCATCGCCACATCGGTGCCGCCGCCCATGGCGATGCCGACGTGGGCCGAAGCCAGTGCCGGTGCGTCATTGATACCGTCGCCGACCATCATGGTCGGGCCGCGGGAAGCCATCTCCTGCACCGCCTTGACCTTATCCTCCGGCATTAGCCCGGCGCGAAAATCCACATCGAGCAGTCCAGCGATCGCAGCGGCCGTGCGCGGGTTATCGCCGGTGAGCATCATCGGGGTGATCCCCAGCGCCTTAAGATTACGGATCGCCTGGATAGCGTCCGGGCGTGGTTCGTCACGCAGCGCAAGAATCCCAAGTAAGCGGGTATCGTCGAATAGCACCACGACGGTTTTACCCGCTTCTTCCAGGGCTTCGATGCTCGCCTCTGTCTCTGGCTGCAAAATACCCATATCCCGGGCGTATTGTGGTGAGCCCAGGTAGATGCGACGGTTTTCGATCTCTGCGGAAACGCCCTTGCCGGCGATAACGCGGGCGTTCTGAATCGATGGAATATCGAGCCCCTGCTCTGTTGCTTGGGTCACCAGTGCCACCGCCAGCGGGTGGCTGGACTCCATCTCCACGGCGGCTGCCAGTTTCAGCAGTTCTGGCTCTGAAATATCGACCGGTTTGAGGTCCGTCAGCTGCGGGCGGCCCAGCGTAAGCGTGCCGGTCTTATCAAAGGCGATCTGACGAATGGTTGCGGCGGCTTCTATCACCGATCCGCCCTTCATCAGCAGGCCGCTGCGGGTGCCGGCGTACAGCGCCGATGCGATAGATGCGGGCACCGAGATCACCAGCGCGCAGGGGCAGCCGATCAGCAGCAGCGCCAGGGCGCGATAGATCCAGGTATCCCAGAGTCCGCCGAAAAACAGCGGCGGAATCACGGCGACCAGTGCCGCCAGACCAACGATGGCGGGCATGTAATAGCGACTGAAACGATCGATAAAGCGCTCCGTTGGCGCGCGACTGGATTCGGCTTCTTCGACCATGCGGATAATCCGCGCGATGGTGTTTTCACCGGCAGGTTTGGTGACTTTTACGCGCAGTGTCGCCTCGGTATTGATCGAGGCAGCAAATACGCCGTCGCCCGGCCCCTTGGCTACCGGCATCGACTCGCCGGTCACAGGGCTTTCATCGACGCCGGAAAAGCCTTCGGTAATCTCACCATCGGTGGGAATGCGGTCGCCGGGACGTACCTGAACAATCTGGCCGATTGCGAGCTTATCTACATCGATGTCACGCACGCCATCGGCCGTTTCCAGGCGTGCGGCTTTTGGTAGCAGGCGTCCAAGTGCATGGATACCGGCCCGGGCGCGGTTGGCAGCGACACCTTCCAGCGCTTCGCCCACGGCGAACAGGAATACCACCAGCGCGGCTTCGGCCGTGGCACCGATGATCAGTGCGCCGCCCGCGGCGATGGTCATCAGCATCTCGATGGTGAATGGCATGCCGGAGCGCAGAGCGGCAAACGCCTGGCGGGCGACCGGGACCAGACCGGAAAGACAGGCAACACCGAACACCCATCGCGCGGTTTCCTCACCGGCAGCCAGGCGTGTGATCCAGGCGGCTATCAGCAGCAGGCCGGTAACCATAATCAAGCGCGCCTGAGTGCTGGCGATCCAGCGTTGACGCTTGGACTCTGCTTCGGAGGATTCGCTGACTGAACTCTGAGAGTCGTTGCGTACCAGGCTAAAGCCCAGGCCGGATACCGTGCTTTCGATACTCTGAGCAGTGGTAGTGCCGCCCTGCTCAAGCCGCAGGTTCAGCGTTTCCGACATAGTCGAGACCTGAATATCGCTGACACCGGAGAGCTTTTCCAGCGCGCCGCGGATCTTGCCGGCACAGCTACCGCAGTCCATGCCGCTGACTTTCCAACTGACCTTTTGAGAGAGACTGTCCGCTGCTGTTGCCGCGACAGGCGTCTCACTGTTGGCCGTGCTGTAGCTGGCTGAGTCGCTGTGTGAACAGCCACAGCTGTGCCTCTCTCCAGGCGCGCTCGCTGGTGCATCAATCGCCTGAACGCCGTAGCCAAGTCGGTCGATGGCGATTTCTATTCTCTCAGCGGTGGTTTGCGATTCGTCCAGCTTCAGGCGCAGGATTTCGGTCATCATCGATACCTGCACCTCGCTGACACCGGGCAGGCGCTCAACGGCACCGCGCACCTTGGCAGCGCAGCCGCCACAGTCCATGCCCTTAATCTGCCAGCTGCGATCAACCGGGCAAGCGCTCTTATCGCTCATGAAAGGCCTCCTTTGGGTCAGGTGAATCACGCCTGTTGAGCTCTACTACCCTTAAGCCTAAGATCTATAGCGACTAGAGGTTCAAGAGGTTTTTATGCTTTCTATCGGCCAGCTTTCAAAGACGACAGGCGTTAAGGTGCCGACCATTCGCTACTACGAGAAGATCGGTCTACTGCCGGAACCCGGGCGTAGCGAAGGCAATCAGCGGGTTTATCCTGATTCGGCGGCGGACCGGCTGGCGTTTATCTTTCATTCACGTTCGTTGGGTTTTTCGCTGGATGCTGTGCGTGAACTGCTGCAGTTGGCTGACCATCCGGAGCAGTCCTGCGCGGCGGTAGACGAAATCGCTCGTAATCAGCTCAACGCGGTTAAGCAGCGCATTGAACAGTTGAACCTGCTTAAAGATGAGCTCGAGCGGATGCTGGAGCACTGCGAGATGGAAACGGTGTCAGACTGCCGGGTTATCCAGGTGCTCAGCGATCATTCCAAGTGTGGCCATGAGCATAGCCTTACATCGACCGCGATCATCGGGACTGAAGATCCGGCTAAGGGGAAAAATGAGCATTGATACAACGTTAGCTGGGGCGTCTCGTCCGGTTGTGGCGGTGATTGCAGTGGTGATTCGTGAGGGCGAGGTCTTGCTGGTGCGCCGCGCCAACCCACCTGATGCGGGGCTCTGGGGATTTCCTGGCGGTAAGATCGAGCCCGGTGAGCCGCTGATGGATGCGGTCCAGCGTGAACTGCACGAAGAGACTGCGGTGACCGCACGGCCAGTGCAGGTGTTCAATGCCGTGGATGTGTTTGATCGGGATGAGCACGGCGCTCTCAAGTCGCACCATGTGCTGGTAGCGATCACCTGTGACTGGATCGATGGGGAGCCGGTGGCAGGCGATGATGCGTTGGAGGCCCGCTGGGTCCGCCTTGACCGTCTCGCTCAGGAGAACTTGATGTTAAGCGCCGACGTGGAGCGTATTGCTCACCAGGCCGCCGCGCTTATCTAGGTTCAGGATTTAGGCATGGTGTGCCGGCTCTTGCGCACGCTGATAGTCGGCCACGAATCCCGGGAACAGTTCGATTACTTCACCGGTGATATCGGATTGTACGTAAAGGCTATGATGGGGTGCATCGACGGCTGACTTGCCGATCACTTCGTAATAACGGTCTGCGCGCAGTTGCAGGTCCCCTTCCACCGACATCAGGCTTGCCTCGATCCGCACGCGATCGCCAATCTCTATCAGGTGCCAGAGAGAGAGGGAGTCATTGACCTGATCATGTTGAGCAAGATGTGGCTCGGCCATGGGCGCTCTCCGCGGTAAGGAATACATGTCCAGTATACGCGCGAAAAGCGGTTTGGCGCATCAGGTCTGCAGGATGCCGGCACGCATGGCGATATGGATAATCTCTGCGGAAGACGAGATGTTCAGTTTGCGCATGAGGTTGGAACGATGCGCATGAACGGTTTTTGAGCTCAGATGCATTACATCGGCGATGCTGTTGACCGAGTGGCCCTCGGCGATCATCGAGAAGATCTCCAGCTCTCGGGCTGTTAGTTGAGATAGCTGATTATCTTCGTAAGCTTCTTCTTCACAATCAATAAGATGTGAGATTGACTTCGAGTAAAACGTTTCACCTTTGGCGATATTGAAAACCGCCTGACGCAGCTCTGCCGAGGCGTTCCGTTTGGTCACATAACCCTGAACGCCAGCCTGTGCGGCGCGTTGCGGATAGGGGTTTGAGTCCAGTCCGCTCACCACGAGAATGCGTGCGTTGTTGTCGTAACTGCGAATACGGCGGATAGCTTCCAGGCCCCCTGCGGTGGACTGGATCTCTTCCGAGTCGCTGTCCATCGGCATGGAAAGATCGAGTATGACAACATCAGGGGTCAATTTACGGTAGGCGCGCAACGCGTCGGCGCAGTTTTCAGCCTCGGCGATCACCTCGATATCGTCTGATCGGGTCAGCAGCTGCTGATAGCCGAAGCGTACAATCGAGTGGTCATCTACCAGAAGTACGCGGATTGGGTTGCTCATCGTGCTCTCTTCTGCGGTTGAGCGTTAAGGCTGTCGTCCCGGACTGCCTGAACTGGATTCTAGTCACTGAGTGATGAGCGAATCAATACCCTCGGCACCCTGGTAGCAGCCAGAGGTGTAAACATCGACGGCGTAGGCCGATGCCAGGTCGGTGCCGGCAATGCTTGTCGGCAGGGCTACCAGCTCATCGCTGTAGCCGATCAGTGAAACCCCCTCCTTCTTGCAGTGGCTCAACACCTTTTCCAGTGCCTTGATCACGGCCAGTTGGCGGTCATTGAACATCGGCCCCTGAACCTGAGAGCGCTTTTTGCTGGAGGTCTGGCGGATCACATAACCGTCATCGTCGAGAAGCTGAATGGTGATGCCGATAAGGCGCGCCTCGATCAGTGCGTGCTTGCAGATCTCGAACTGAGACTCCCGCTGGCAGGTAATGACGTCACCGCTTTCGGCCAACTTAATGACGGCGGCGATCTCTTCCTTTTCACTGCGTATATCGATCTGATGTTCCATAATAATCAACCCGATATGTGTGATACTTAAAGTCGAAAATAAGCTTTAGGCCGGCTTGTTAAGCTGCTGTCGAAGCATGGCGTTCTCGCGATTAAGCTCGTCGTTGCGGTTACGCAGACGAGCCAGCTCCTCGTCCTGAATGCTGAGGCGTACCCGCGCTTCGATCAGTGCCTCGCCACCCTGTCCGTCACCATGCATCTGCTCGCTCTGCTTGAGCTTGGATTTGAACTGATCGAGCTGCTGCGTGAGCCGATAAGTCTGCTCATCGGCCTTAAGTAGCTTATGTTCGAGTTCATGCTTCTCATTGGCGAGGTTCTCGCAGCGCTCCAGCAGGCGTCCGTTCTGCGACTGTAGTTCCTTGAGCGCCTGGTGCCCGCCGTGTTCGGTGCGCTCAATCTCGCCGCGTAGCTCCGATTCGCGCTGCATGAGTTGCTGGCGCTGCTCTTCAAAGCGGTTTTCGGCGTAAGCCAGGGCTCGGTCCCAAAGCTGGTTGGCGACGTTCAGAACCGGCTCTGGCAGTTCGGGGTGCTGTTGCTGGCGCGTGATCCGCTCCCCCAGGGTTTTCCACCAGTCATTGAGTGCCTTGTTTATGGTGGTTAGACTGCCGCTCCCGATCTGCTCGCGCACCGCCTGCTGAGTGGGGCGGATGCCCTGTTCCAGCAGAATATCGGCAGCCGCGAAGACCTTTTCTCTTGTGCCGCCCGTCTGTGTCATAAATACACCATACGTATTAAATGATATGTACTAAGCAGCGATATTAGCAGTTTTAGCGACACTTCCAACCCTTATCTGGTTGAATTTTGATCTTATACATCGCTTTCGCCGGTTAATCCTCGGCAGACCCTGGGTTTCAGACCTTCAGGGGTGCTTAGCCTTTGCGGTAAAAGGAAATGGCAGCGGCGGAGATCACCGCGGAGGTTCGAGAGAGCTGGGTTAGAGATAGAGAGCTAGCACCGGGTAATTCGGCCTGGCTGCCTGAGCACTTAGTCCTTCATTGTTTGGCGGATCTTGATCAGATCATGCAGCCGCTCGCTCCAGCCCGACTTCAGCTTGCGCACAATGGTGTCCGTCAGTGTGGCACCCTTGGGAACGATCACGGACCCTGTGTCTGATATGAGATCCTCAGCGAGTACCATCCCCTCCCCCAGATCTCTCAGCGCAACCTCAGCCGGTGCGTCATCTTTGGCTTCGGCATTGATCTGCTGTAGCGAGTTCATCATCGGAGCAGGAAAGTGTGGCCGCATCGATTCGATAATCTCATCCGGTTCCTGCCCCTGGCCAAGTTGTTCGTCAAAGTAGATGGCGCCTTGCAGCAAGGCGTTACCGACAACCTTGTCGCCATGGAAATCAAACAGCTCCACGCTTTCAAAAAGTTTGAGCCGGCGGATTATTTCAGCGCTTTCTTCCAGGTGCGGGATGTTGGATAGCAGCTCACAGCTTCGTTGTGGGTAGGTGCGATATAGCGCCAGTTCGCTCTCAGACAGCGCAAGGTGGTTGTTGATTTTGTACATCAGTTCAGGCGGCAAAAACATGCAGCCGAGCTGACTCAGGCTGGCCGCAACTTCATACTTCCAGGCGTCTTTCGTGCCCAGGCGCCCTGCCAGGTCGTGGACGATACTTTTAAGTCTGAGTGCGCGGGAAAACGCCTCGGGATTGGAGACCGCGAGAAGGTCGGTCAGAATCCGCACGCTACCGAGCAGGGTTTTCTGCAGTGAGTCCGATAACTTTTTGCGGGTGTCGCTCAGGTCAAGATGAGTGCGCACTCGAGCGAGCACCACCGGAGGGCTGAATGGCTTGGTGATGTAGTCCACCGCACCCAGATTCAAGCCCTTGGTTTCATCTTTCACTTCGCCCAGGGCGGTAACGAAGATGATCGGTATGTCACGCGTAGCTGCGCTGCTTTTGAGTGTCTTGCAGACCTCATAGCCATCGATCTCCGGCATCATGATATCAAGCAGGATCAGATCAGGGCCCGGCTTGGCGCGTGCCAGCGACAGTGCCTTCGCACCGGAGGTGGCTATCTTGGTTTTAAACTGGGGCTTGAGAATCGCGTTTAACAGTGAAACGTTGGTAGCAGTGTCATCAACGATCAGGACGGTTTTGCCTGGTTCCATATTTTACTCCTGAGACTGCGTGACACTTGCTGGTTTTAAAGTGTTTAACGTTCTTCAAAGGCATTTACAGGTGCTTTAGCACATCTTCTTCTGAATCGGCGTAGGTCTCTGCTACGGACCTGCACTCCTCCGATATTTCAAGAAATGCATCGAGCATATCCGGGTCAAAATGCGAGCCACGACCTTCAGTCATAATCGCGACCGCCTTCTCGTGAGGAAACGGCGGTTTGTAAACGCGACGGCTGATCAGTGCATCGTAGACATCGGCGATCGCCATGAGCCGGGCAGATAGCGGGATATCTTCGCCTGCCAGCCCTTCCGGATAACCTGAGCCATCCCATTTTTCCTGGTGGGAGTAAGCGATCTCCTTGGCAATGGTCAGGAAATCGCTGGGCTCGGATAGTTTCTTCTCGGCGGCTACCAGGGCATCTCGGCCGTAGACCGTATGCAGCTTCATTATTTCAAACTCGTCATCGGTGAGCTTACCCGGTTTGAGCAGGATCGCATCGGGGACACCCACCTTGCCGATATCATGCAGGGGGGCGGCTTTGAACAGCAGGGTTATATGCTCGGGGGTCAGGAAGTCTTTAAAGCGTGGGTGGTCGCTGAGCTTCTCTGCCATCAGTTTGACGTAAAGCTGGGTTCTGCGGATATGGTTGCCGGTTTCGGGGTCTCTGGATTCAGCCAGTGCGCCCATCGCCTCCATGGCCACATCCTGTAGCTCGCCAAGCTTCTTGGTGCGGTCCTGAACCTTTTCTTCAAGAATCTGGTTTTGATGCTTGAGCAGATCCCGTGCGTCTTTCAGCATCAGGTGGTTTTTGACGCGCTCCAGCACGATAGGCGGGCTGATCGGTTTGGTGATGTAGTCCACGGCACCCAGCGACAGGCCCCTGGTCTCATCCTCGACGCTGACTTTCGCGGTCAAGAACACCACCGGAATGTCAGCGGTCTGCTGATCGGCTTTCAGCGTTTCACACACCTCGTAGCCGTCCATGTCGGGCATCATGATATCCAGCAGGATCAGATCGGGTGGTGTATCGGACTGCGCAAGTTTGAGCGCCTTTTCGCCGTTGGTAGCGATCTTGGTCTTGTACCGGTCCTTCAATATGCTGTTCATCAGCGAAACGTTGGCTGGGGTGTCATCAACGATCAGGATGGTTTTTTTATCATTCATTAACCCTTCCCCTGTCGGTTGCGGCAATTAGTCGGCTTGCGGCTGAATGCTGTTGAGGTGTTCGGTCACCCAGATACACACCATGGTGACGTCAATCGGCTTTTCCAGGAAATCGATGGCGCCAAGTGCCAGGCCTCTGGAACGGTCCCCCGGGTTGTTCTTGCCACTGAGGAAGATCACCGGAATATCCTTGGTTTCCGGATCTGCCTTCAGCTTTTCGCACACCTCAAAACCATCCATGCCGGGCATCATGATGTCGAGCAGGATCAGGTCCGGCTTGGGATCACGCGCCGCAATCTCCAGCGCCTTCTCGCCACTGGTGGCGACCTTGGTGCGGTACGTTTCTTTTAACGCGGTGTTCAGTACCTTGATGTTGGCCGGCGCATCATCAACCAGCAGCACCGTTTTTTGATCATTATCGCTCATAACTCATCCTTGGGGTTCGGAATCATTTAAACAGGAGTCACGGACAACCTTGGCTGCCAGTTCAAAATCAAAGTTCTCGATCGCCTCTTCCAGCTCATCGAGGATCGCTTTATCCAGGGCGTTTTGCAGGCTGGGTCTCAACTCTTCGAAAAGGTCTGCCGCCTCACCGTCATCGGATTCCAGCAGTGCCAGGAGCTCGGAGAGATCCGGCATGGCGTTCTGCTGCTCCAGCGACTCATGAATCGCGGCCATCACCTGCAGGGCGGCTTCGAAATCGAAGTTTTCGATATGCTCGGCAAGCTCAGCGACCTGTTCGGTGGACAGGCTCTGCTTGAGCAGAGGCTGATTATCGATAAAGTAGTCTTCGGCATCGCCATCATCATCTTCCAGCAGAACATGTAGATTGGTTAACACCGCCAGAGTCTCTGCGCTTGGCGGATTACCGTCGGCTTGCTGCTGGTCCGCCTCGGCTTCTGACTTGGCTACCGACTCTTCAAATGCCTGCAGCGCTTGCATCAGGGTGTTCAGGGTCGCTGTGAAGCTAGACAGCGTTGTTTCTACCTCTGACAGATCCTGTTTGTTGAGTGCGTGCTCCAGTTGCTGCGCTACCTCCTGAACGGCTGTGGCGCCCAGATTGCCGGCCACACCCTTGGTGGTATGAGCCAGCCGTTCGCCCAGCTCATAATCCTCAGCGTCAAGCGCAGCCTGGATCTCCGCAGCGGCGTCTTTCTGATCCTTTATAAACCGACGGATCAGATCGCGATAGAGCTTTCTGTTCCCACCCAGGCGGGCCAGCCCGATCTGCGTATCCAGTCCATCCACCTCGGGCAGACGCAGCAGTTCCTGAGCAGGCGTATCCTTGCGGGCGACCTGGACTACCTTGCCCAGCCCTTCGCGCGACTTTATCCAGCGCACCAGCGCGTGGTAAAGCGCAGCCGGCTCGATCGGCTTGGCCACATGATCCTGCATGCCTGCGGCGAGGCAACGTTCTTTATCGCCCGCCATAGCGTTGGCTGTCATGGCGACGATGGGTAGTTCGTCGAAGCGCTGCTCTTTTCTGATTGCGCTCGAAGCTTCAAAGCCGTCCATCACCGGCATCTGCAGGTCCATCAGGACGATGTCATAGTCCCGGTCGTTGATCTTCTCAACCGCGATCTGGCCGTTATCGGCGATATCGACCGTCATGCCGGCGCGTTCAAGCAGCTCGGTGGCGACCTGCTGGTTGATCTCGTTATCTTCCACCAGCAGTATCCGTGCGCCGGATACCGATATGGCGATGGACTCATCGCTGGCATCCGACTTGTCGGTGCCGGTGTTGGTTGTTTCACGCCCCAGGGCCAGCATCGCCGCATCCAGCATTGACGAGGCGGAGACCGGCTTAGCCAGTACACCATCGACGCTGCTGCCCACCTTGCGCTGCATCTCGTTGGTGTCATAGGAGGTGGTCATGATCACCTTGGGTGGTGACTTCAGATTCAGCTTGCGCAGCGTCTGGTTCACCTCGATGCCGTCCATGCGAGGCATCTTCCAGTCCAGGTAGACGATGCTGAACGGGTAGCCACGCTCGTCGTGCTTGCTGATCAGCTCCAGCGCCTCGGGGCCGGATGCAGCAACCACCGGGTCAAAGGTGAGAGATTCGGCCGCCTGCTTGATGATCTCACGCGCTGCCGGGCTGTCATCGACGATCAGCACCGGCAGACCGCGCAGGTCGGGATCGGGCTCGATCTTCAATGTGTCCGCATCGGGGTTCAGCTCCATCTCGACGGTGAACAGGAAGGTGCTGCCCTCGCCGGCGACACTTTCAACCCAGATATCACCGCCCATCATCTGTGTCAGCTGCTTACAGATGCTGAGTCCAAGCCCGGTGCCGCCGTATTTGCGCGTGGTTGAGGCGTCCGCCTGACTGAACGACTGGAACAGGTTGCCGACCTGCTCCGGGGTCATGCCGATGCCGCTATCGGAGACGGCAAACTGCAGCATTACTTTGTCGTCGCTCAGCGTTTTGTTGCCGATTTTGATAACGATCTCACCCTGATCGGTGAACTTAACCGCGTTATTGACCAGGTTTATCAATATCTGACCCAGTCGCAGAGGGTCGCCATTAAGGCCTCGGGGTACATCGGCCTCGGTGGCGATCAGCAGCTCAAGGCCCTTCTCCTGCACCTTGACGTTCATCAGGCTGGTGAGGTTGTTGATCGTCTCGTCCAGGTTGAACGGAATGTTCTCAAGCTCGAGTTTGCCCGCCTCGATCTTGGAGAAGTCGAGGATGTCGTTGATGATGCCGAGCAGTGCATTGGCCGCGGAGTTGATCTTGTTTAGGTAGTCCTCCTGGCGCGGCGTGAGCTCGGTCTGCAGCGCCAGGTAACTCATACCGATGATGGCGTTCATCGGTGTACGGATCTCGTGGGACATGTTCGCCAGGAACTCGCTTTTCGCGCGGTTGGCGTCGTTGGCCTGTTCCCTGACCCTGACCAGTTCGGTGATATCGGTGGAGATCCCTCCGAGGGCAAACAGCTCGCCATCCGCATCAAAGACTGGGAACTTGAATGACATGTAGGTGCTGACACTGCCATCCGGGTTGCGGATAGTTTCCTCAAGCTGCACCGTATCGCCCTGCTCGATCGCCTGCTGGTCGGTCTTCTTGAATCGATCTGCCACATCCTTGGCAAGGATATCGTAATCGGTTTTGCCGAGTGCAGAGCCGTCTGGGCACTGGGCGACCTGTTCCCAGACCTTGTTGACCAGCACGTAGCGGCCTTCCGGGTCCTTCATGTAGATCATCGCGGGGGAGTTATCGAGCACAGATTTAAGCAGCTTGCGTGACTCTGCCAGGGCCTTTTCGGCTTTTCTGCGTTCAGAAATATCCCGCAGCGAGGTGGCGATCAGCGTGCCCTCCTCGGACTCTATGGGGCTCAGACTGATTTCGACCGGTATCTTCTGGCCCTGCTTGGTCAGTGCGATCAGTTCGTTGCCTGCCGCGAGGCCTGGGCGCGCGGAAGACGCGACGGATAAGTGGCAGTAATCGCGGTAGCCTTTGCGGAATTCGGCGGCGACCAGCATCTCTACGGGCTGACCGTACAGCTCGCGCCAGGCGTAGCCAAAGAGCTCTTCGGCACGCTTATTGACCATGACAATGCCGCCTTCGTCGTTGGCAACCACCATGGGGTCCGGTGCGGACTCGAGCAGCTTTTTGAACTGATCCTTGCTCTTGCTGAGTTCAAGGGTGCGCTCTTCCACCTTGTCTTCAAGCTCATCACGGGCGCGAACCAGCGAGCGGGTGGCGCGGTCGCCGATCCAGGTATTGATACCCATCAGGCTCAACGACAGAAACAGGGTTACACCGAGCAGACCGTAAAGCGTATTGCGCGAAATGATATGGGCTTCGAGCGCTTCGGACTCATCGATTTCGGTGATCAGGCCCATGCCCAGCTCCGGCACCCAGTGCCAGGCGCTGAGTACCCTTTCATTGCGGTAATCAACAAAGCCCTGGATGTTACTACCGCTTTCTCCCCGGCTGATGCCGAGCGCTGCCGGCGTCAGCAGGGATTTGTCGAAGGGGGCACTGACGGAGGCTACCCGTTGCGGAGGGTTGGATACTTTGATCGCCAGGGCGCTTCTGCCTCCCTCGGGCAGTACACCTTGCTCCACCAGTTCATCGGTAAAGCGGCTCTCGCTCAACATTAAGCCCGATGGGTCGACCGCATAGGTTTCGCCTGTTTTTCCTGTTGTACCGCGTGAGAGGATATCGGAGAACACAAGGGCAGGATCAGCGGTGGCGACAACGGCGCCCACAGGGCGTCCGACATAGTCCAGTACCGGCGCGGCGAAATAGATCTCAATCTGTTTGCTTACAGGGTTGAAGGTCGGCGGTATGAAGACCACCTCGCCCTGGAATACGCGATTATCGAGTATTTCCATCAGATGTTGGACCGAAGGAGCCGCCTGGTAAACTGGAGTCCCGTCGGTGAGCACCATGGAAAACTTCCAGTTACTGTCCCCGAGGTTATGTTGATCAAGCAGCGCTTGAAGTCCCTTGCTGGTGTTACTTTGACTACTGGAGTTGCCTGCTTTCGCTTCCAGGTTCCAGGTAGCCAGCAGGGTTTCGAGCCCCTCTTCCCTGGCGATCAGGGTAATCAGTCTAAGCCGGCCATTCACCCAGAACTGCAGCATTTCCTGGGTGGCAGAAAGCATGGTATTCAGTGACTGCCCCGCCCGCTGGCGTGCGACCTGCTCCTCCCGTTCCAGCGAGTGCCAGGTCAGACCGAGCACAACCACCAGTATCGACGACAGCGCGAGTATGCCGAACAGGCGTAAGCGACTGGATTGGTAGAGCGAGAGAGAACCCTCAGCTTTGCGCGCCAGGTACCAGACGATGCCGATTAAAATGATGGCAAGGCCGATGGTGATCGCGACAAACTGCAGCACCGGGAGTTGCTGGTTCTGAATTCCGGTGGTGGGTGAGGTCTGGTTGCCCAAGTCGATATTGAGCCAGCGGTTGCGGATCGCATCGCGTTGCGCCGGCGTAATGGTATCGATCGACTTGTTAAGAATACTGACGAGCTGCGGCCAATCCTTGCGCACGGCGATGCTGAGCTCGTATTGGTAGTCTGTGCGAAACGCCACCTGCAGGTCAGACAGCGCGTAGTCACTGACCAGGTTAAGCGCCGAATACTGGTTGGCGAGCATCGCATCCAGCTCGCCTTCAGACACGGCCAACAGGCCATCCTTCAGTGACGCAACCTCGACAAAGTCGATATCGGGGTAGCGGTTTTTCGCCCACTCGGTGCTGGCATAGCCATCAACCACCCCAAGCGTTGCCCCGGCTAACGCCGCCATATCGACAAACGAACCGGCACTGTCTTCGTGACTGATTACCACGGATGGGATGCGCAGGTAGGAATCGGTAAAGCTGAAAAACTCTCGCCGACTCTCTGTCGCTGCCATACCGGGTAGGATATCGATTTCCCTCTGCTGGGCCTTTTCAACCACATCGGCCCAGACCTCTCCGGGTACCAGGTTAAGTTTGATACCCAGCTGGTCACCGATAAGGCTAACGTAGTCGGCTACGATACCCGAGTAGTTACCCTCTGAATCAATAAACTCAAAAGGCGCCCAGTCCGGATCAGAACCGAAGTTGATCCTCGGGTGTTCCAGCAACCAGCTGCGCTCTTCCGAGGTCAGGTCCAGTTCTGCCAGCACCTCTGTCCTGTTTAGCTCCTCCTCGGGGTCAAGCCAAGCAGCAAGTACCTCCATTCGCTCATCCTGGGTGATGGCGGCTATGCCCTTGGTGATGATGCTATGGAGTAGAGGTTTATCGCCGGTCACCAGCATCCGCAGCGGGTTGTTGCCGAAGTTGCTGGGGAAGGAGGTAAAACCGGACAGCGCGTTTTCGCGCAGGAAATACTCGACAACACTCTGGGAATCCATGGTCGCATCGGCCTGGTTCGCCAGCACCATTTCGATAGCATCGAGTATTGAATCGGCCTCAATAACCTCTATCTCGGGCATCCGCTCCTTAACGATATCGATGGTGGCGTAGCCGGACGGAATAACCAGCCTTTTACCGTTCAGATCCTCGAGATTACGGATGTTGGAGGCTTCCTTGGCGTAAACAAACTCCTTCAGCACCAGGTAGCTGGGTGTGTGGAGCGCATATTGGCTGCGATCGGCTGAGAAATAGGCGGCGGCTACCAGATCGATCTGCCCCTCCTCGAGCTGGGTGTGCAGCGCGTTATAACTGGCGGGCTCGGAATATTCGAAATGCAGGCCGGTTTTTTGCTCGATCAGTTTCAGAAAATCGACGGTGATGCCGACGTAGTCACCCTGGCGGTCGATATAGTTAAAGGGTGGCCAGCTATCTTCCTTACCCACGAGGATGCTTGGATTAGCCTCGATCCAGGCTTTCTCCTCAGCGGTCAAATTAACCGTCTTGTCGTTGGCGAGGTCCTGCGAGAGCACGCTGACGATCTGCGTATTGTCGAGCTTGGCCACTATATCGCTCAGCAGGTTGATCGAATCGATCAGCGACTGTTTGTTTCTCTGGTAGTCCGGCGACTCAAGGACCGCTTTGGCCTGTTCTATGTTGCCCACTGCCATGTAGGCTTCGGCGCGTAACTCCAGATCCACCAGCGATTCGTTAAAGGCATTGATCAGGTCTAACTGGGAATCGGCATCTTCCGGCGCCTGGGAGCGTATCTCGCTGAGCCTGTCGTCAAATCGGGTGACCGCATTCCTGTACCTGTCCAGCCAATCCTCGTTCCCGGAGTAGATGTAGGTGGTCATCGCGCCTGTCAGGATCTCATCCTCGAGCAGAAGCGATTCGGTGAGCTGGGCCAGGTTGGTGGCCCCCTGCTCTTCCTGTGCAGGCTCGTCAGTGGCGACAACCACCTCTTGGGACAGGACAGCAAACAGCACGGCGAAAATACACAGCGGTAGCAGACTGCTCTTGATAACGCGTTTGATCATTGCGCAGTCTCCGCTCGCGGCTTAAAGCCGTATTTACTCAGGATCAGGAGATACTCAGGCGTACTGATAAACTCTGCGACCTCTCGCTCCAGCTGGTCTCTGAAAGCTTCGGCTCCCTGCATTCTGCGGGAAACGGCAAGGTTAACCGGAAGAACGTAAACCGAGGGCGTCAGCACCTTGAACGCGTTGCTTACGCCGAGTTTTTCGGCGCTGCTGAGAAAATACTGCTGGTTGTTGATAGCGAGATCGAAGGTGCCCGATAACAATCCTTTAAGCTGAGCCATGGAATCGAGCACGGGTGCTTTAGTGAGGTAATGGGTCGCGTCGAACTCAGGGCCGTAGGTCCAGCCATAGTTCACGCCGATCTTGAACTGGGCGACGCTGAGCAGGCGACCGTTATATTCGATAGGGCTGTCTGCCCGTGCGATAAAATCCTGGGTTTCGTAGATGTGTGGTGTGGAGGTAAACAGGGCCAGCTTATCGCGATCCGGCGTGGGAGTGAGGTTGACCATCAGGTCCTGGCTGCCAGAAGCCATCGACTGCAGCGCGCCGCGCATATCGGAATACTGGGTCACCTGTGGTGCATAGCCCAGCTTTTCAAGCACCGCTGCGGCTATCTCGTAGGAAGCCCCGGTGGGTGTACCGTCCCTTTCTACGGCGTAGAAAGGATAGAAGTCTTCCGGCATCGCGATCTTGATGATCGGAGCAGTTTCCGCAGCTGCGAGAAATGACCAACAGCTAAGAACAACCGGTAACACAAACTGCTTAATTCCCTTTACCATCCGCTGAACCTTGATCAAGACACCTAGATGACTGATTAAGATAGCTTAATTCTGGGGGAAATTGACTACCAAAATCACCGAGGCTCCCGATTTTCGAATAGACAAAAGTCGAATAAGCGGGTGCAGCAGGAGAGCTGGATATGGAGCGGATGGTGCAGCAATGATCTGCGGAGCTGCAAGTCTGCGTGCGAGGCGTGAACCTGGATGACGAAGGCCTGACACCTGAACAGCTTGTCGATGACTTCCTGGAAGAGTAGAACGGCAATATCCCGTTAGCTGTGCGGATCGGACAAATCCAGGAGGTTATTTATGGCCCAGCAGGGTCAATCGAAAACGTCAGAGTCATCCAAGGGGTGTGCCACCCAGCAAGCCGAGTATTTACCCTTGCCGGCGATAATTTGTCGTCAGTGCAGGATGCCGTCGGAACCATCAGACAGAAAGTCTTGGGTCACTATGGCCTTAACACGTTTACGCCGTCTGATAAAAAGGCGCTCCTTTAGCGAATCATCAGCGCCAGACAAGAACCGTCTCTAAAACAGCTATGGGCTGATGTAGTGACGACGGAAATATTCGAAATAATGCAGAAAGAGCAAATATGACGGATTGGAAAAAACGCACTAAGCGCATAATTCGTTAAAATTTTTCGATAGATACCGAGGTTTTCTAAAGAATCTGGAAGGGAGGATGGTGCCCCGAACCGGAATCGAACCGGTACAGCCAAAGGCCGAGGGATTTTAAATCCCTTGTGTCTACCAATTTCACCATCGGGGCGTATGGGTCGATGCCAGATCGACTGCTGAAGCTTGGGCCTATCTCCGGAATCGCAGCGTGGAAGATCACGCCTTAATCTGGCTATATTCCCTTTCAGCTCAAAGGTTTGAGCCGCTATTCTCCGAATCTGGCCTGAGAAGTCAACCCATATTTGAAACCGCCCCGTAATGGGAAATGATCCGCCTCTAGCGCGTCAGGTAGTTCTGCAGAATCTGCTGCGCTTCGCTCTCGTTGAGGCGGGCCATAAACTCACGGATTTCCGAGACGATCACCTGCTCTAGCGGCTGATCGATATTCTGTTTCAACATCGCTTTTGCCTGACACATCGCGGCGGCAGGCTTGCGCGCGAGGCGCTCCGCCAGTGCTGAGCTCTCGGCCAGCAGGCTTCCCACCGGGAAGACGCGGTTGACGATACCGTAACGCTCCGCCTGGTCGGAATTGAATGGCTCGCAGGCCAGCAACAGCTCCGCCGCTTTGCGGTGGCCCAGCATCTGCGGCAACAACGCGCTGCTGCCGCCTTCGGGCACCAGGGCAAGATCAACGAACGGCAGCCTGAAGCTGATCCCTTTGGCCGCGTAAACCAGGTCGCAATGCAGCAACATAGTGACGCCGATGCCGATCGCCATGCCGTTTACCGCCGCGACGACTGGCTTCTGCTGTCGATGAAGCTGCAGCAGGAAGGCCTGCCCAGGGGGCACTGTCTGCCCTGCCCGGCTCGCTTCGAGGAAGTCGACAATATCGTTGCCGGCACAGAAGCTGTCGCCGCTGCCGGTGATATGGATCGCTCTGATCTCAGGGTTTGTATCCGCATCGGCCAACATTCGCGTTAACGCCTCGTACATCCACTGGGTAAGCGCGTTTTTCTTATCCGCCCGGTTAAGGGTCAGGTAAAGCACGCCGCTGCGAACTTCCTTTAGTATTGGCTCGCTCATGCGCCAAACTCCTGTTTGTTATTGTCTGTCGTTACGTTGTCACCCTCGGGTAGCAGCGGCGCCATTACATCGCCATCGCGGGCCAGGGTGTGGCAGCTGTCTGCCAACCCCTGGAGGATGGAGGGATCGTTGCTGTTATAGCCGTTCTCTGTCTGCCAGAGGGTCTGGTAGGCGGTGGTCGAGATCGGGCCGAGCAGCTCGATCAGGTGGGTACAGCCTTTTACGCCTCCCAGGATTTCGCGCACCTTGCGCGTAAAGCCCGACTCAAGGCGCAGCCCCTCAAGCCTCTTGAAGGCGCCGGTAATGCCTGAGCACTGGTTGAACGGCGCCGCATCGATGACCGCCTTCGCATGGTGAATCTTCAATGTACGGTCGATGGTCAGTGTCAGGCCGATATCGTGCAGCGGCTCGCCCACTTCGATCAGGCCGCCCCGGTCGCGGTTTTCCATCGGGAAAGACTTTACATCGGACATCCGCCCTTCAATTTCCCAAAGGCCGTTATTGAGTTCATAGCCTCTACACACCACCTGTCGTGTATGCAGCAGCTTGCGCTTACCGGATTCAGACATCGTTATTCCTCTTTACTCGCGGGCTTCTGGGCTGGTGATTGCGCCCACAGGGATACTGCTGCCCGAAAACTAGACGCTGTCAAAATAAAAACCAATCTTAACGGTGTCAAGTTTTAGTTTGTGCGAAATGAGAGGCAATCGTGGCGGTTCGATGCAGAAGGCTTGATAAGAAATTGAGAGGGCCAGTAAGGAAATATCACTGGCCCAAGTGATAACGGGTCTAGGGAAGCTATGATTAAGTCTATAGCGTCTCAGCGTGGCATGAAGTGCCCAGATACAAGGCGAGCTTTGCCGCCAATGGCCGTAGCCCTTGGCAAAAAGCTCAACGCCGTAGATGGGTGCTTCATGCCGCGCCCTCCGGGGCTTGCAGGCTGGCCCACTCTCTGCGTTGGACTTTTTTGCCGTAGCACCACTACGCCGGCAAAAGTCCGTCTTGATAGTGAGCCAGCCTGTAAGCCTGAGATGCCATGAACTTGTTCATAGCTTCCCTAAGCGTTGCGGAACATTTTGACGGCGAGGTTGATCAGCTCGTCCAGATGTTTCAGATCGATGTAGATGCCATCAAGCAGCAGGCGCGCCAGGCCATGCAGAGTGCTCCAGCTTACCTGGGCGAAGTGCAGCGGCTCGACCTGCTCGGAAAGCAGCCCCTGCTGCTGCCAGTCGGTTACGTGTTCCACGTAGCGGCGAAAACAGTGATAGGCCTCGGTTTTCAGATGCTCGGTGGGTATGCCGGCCTTCCAGACACTCTGACCGAACATCAGGTTGTAGGTTTCCGGGTAGGCCTGTGCAAATTCCAGGTAGGAGCGGGCAAAGCGGAACAACAGCTCATCCTCGCTGGTGGCGCCGGCCAGCGCTTCTTCCACCGCCCTTTCGTAGGACTTGAACCCCTCTTCCGCCAGCGCAGAAAGCAAGGCGTGCTTATCGGTGAAGTGATGATAAGGCGCGGTACGCGAAACCCCAACCCGGTCGGCCAGCTTGCGCATGCTGAGCGCATCGACGCCCCCTTCGGCAATCAGGTCGGTGGCGGCCTGAAGCAGGCTGCTGCGCAGGTCGCCGTGATGGTAGGCGGTTTTTACTTGGTTTGTGGAGGTCATTAGATCCGAAGGCGTTATCTGGTTGATAGCCGCAGTGTACTGCAAATCTGGACGCCGTCCAAAATAACTTGACGGTGTCAAAATTGCGCATTAACTTGACACTGTCTAGTTTTCGATCAAGCGCTGAGCGATACAGCGTGGATCAATAAAAAAGAGGTAAACCATGTCCACCTACCCCAAGATGCTGACCCCGCTCGACCTGGGTTTCACCACACTCAAAAACCGCGTGCTTATGGGGTCGATGCATACCGGCCTGGAAGAGATGCCCAAGGGTTATGAGCGCATGGCCGCTTTCTATGCCGAGCGTGCCCGCGGCGGTGTGGGCCTGATCGTCACTGGTGGTATCGCCCCCAATGAGTCCGGCTTGACCATGGAAGGTGCGGCATCGATGACCCGCGCCGAGGATGCGCAGCACCACCGCCTAGTAACCGACGCGGTGCATGCTGAGGGTGGCAAGATCTGCATGCAGATCCTGCACACCGGCCGTTACTCCTACACCAAAAAACTGGTTGCGCCCTCCGCTATTCAGGCGCCGATCAATACGCGGGTTCCGCATGAGGTCACCGCCGAGGAGATCGAGCAGCAGATCGAGGACTTTGTGCGCTGCGCGGCTCTGGCAAAAGAGGCGAACTACGACGGCGTCGAGGTGATGGGGTCCGAGGGATATTTCATTAACCAGTTCATCGTTACCCGCACCAACAAGCGCGACGATGAATGGGGTGGTGCGTACGAAAACCGTACCCGCTTCGCCATCGAAGTGGTGCGCCGTATCCGCGAACGGGTGGGTGAAAACTTCATCATCATCTATCGCCTGTCGATGCTCGACCTGGTGGAGGGTGGCAGCAACCTGGAAGAGATTATCGCCCTGGGCCAGCAGATCGAAAAAGCCGGTGCGACACTGATCAATACCGGTATCGGCTGGCACGAAGCGCGGGTACCCACCATCGTCACCAAAGTACCAAGGGCCGCGTTCACCTGGGTTACCGCCCGCGTGCGCGAGGCGCTGAGCGTGCCGGTGATCACCTCCAACCGTATCAACAGCCCCGAAGTGATCGAAGAGGTACTGAACCGCGGCGATGCCGATATGGTGTCCATGGCGCGCCCTTTCCTGGCCGATCCCGAGTTTGTGCTCAAGGCTCAGGAAGCCCGCGCCGACGAGATCAACACCTGCATCGGCTGCAACCAGGCCTGTCTGGACCATATCTTCAACGGCAAGCTCACCAGCTGCCTGGTCAATCCCCGCGCCTGTCATGAAACGGAGCTGGTCCTGACGCCTGCCGTTAGCAAGAAGAAGCTTGCGGTAGTGGGCGCCGGCCCTGCGGGTCTTGCCTTCGCGACCACAGCAGCGCGCCGCGGCCACGATGTGACACTGTTCGATAGCCGAAGCGAGATCGGCGGCCAGTTCAATATCGCCAAACGGATTCCCGGCAAGGGCGAGTTCTACGAGACGCTGCGCTATTTCTCCCGTCAGATCGAACTGAGCGGCGTGCGGCTGGCGCTGAACACCCGCGTCACTGCTGATGAGCTCAACAGCGGCGACTTCGACGAGGTGATTCTCGCCACCGGTATCGTACCGCGTATGCCGGCTATCGAAGGGATCGATCATCCCAGCGTGCTCAGTTATATCGATGTGATGAACGGTGCCGAGGTGGGCAGCAAAGTGGCCGTTATCGGTGCCGGCGGCATAGGTTTCGATATCAGTGAAAAGCTCACCCACGGTGAGTCTGATCCGAGCCAGGATATCGCCAGCTTTATGGCCGCCTGGGGCGTTGATATGACGTTCGAGCAGCGTGGCGGCCTGACAAAACCGCAGGTGGAACCTTCGCCACGGGATGTGTGGCTGCTGCAGCGCAAACAATCCCGTGTTGGCGCAGGGCTTGGCAAAACCTCCGGCTGGGTGCACCGGGCCGGGTTGCTCGCCAAGGGCGTGCATATGCTCTCTGGCTGCGACTACCAGCGTATCGATGATCAGGGCCTGCATCTGAGCGTGAATGGCGAGGCGCAGCTGCTGCCGGTCGACAACGTGATTATCTGCGCCGGGCAGACGCCGCTGCGTGAACTTCTTGATGGCTTGCAGAAGCCGAGTCATCTGATCGGTGGTGCCGATGAGGCGGCCGAACTGGATGCCAAACGCGCCATCGATCAGGGCACTCGCCTGGCGCTGAGCATGTAAGAAAAGCCTCTTGCTTCGCGGCTTTCCCGCCGCTTTTTGCAGGCTCTCCAATGAGTCCCCAAGCCTCTGGCAACGGGGCAGGTTTCGCACGCCTGCCCCGTTCTTTTTTGCGCCTAAGACATTGGTCATGGCAGGCGTTACAGCTACATAAAATGTCAAGCCGGGTTCGCCTTTTATCAAGCGCCCCCTGGCAGCGAGCCAGTAGAGTCAACCTCAGTCGCAAAAGATCCGGAGCTTAATTGAACTCCGTGATCCGCAGCCAAAACGGGATGGCGCAGTACCGGAATCCAGTGGGATTAACTGCCGCCAAAACGTTTTACAAAAAAATAATAAAACGTGACCGCTGATGATGATTGCCACTTCGACTCCAGGGAACCTCTGCGTCCCCACCCGGATTTCAACCAAGAAGGCGCTACGCTTTTCCCCATCGTGCTGCGCCCTCTTATCGCTAGTAGTGAAACCTCAGGCCTCCTTCACCCAGCCTGTTCTCAAACCTCTTCCTTTATAAAAACAACATCCGAGGAAACAACGATGAGAACCCCGCAAACCGTCCTAACGCAAAGCAGATTCAAGCGCAAAACACTAAGCCGCATGATCTCGCGCGCAACGCTGACCGGCTCTTTTGCCGGGATGCTGGCGCTTACCGCAGGTCAGGCCCATGCACTGAGTTACGAACTGGAAAACGGTATCACCGTCGATCTGGATACAACGGTGGGTTACAACGCCCAGTGGCGTGGTGAAAACCGTGATCCGAATATCGAAAGCTTCGGTGGCCTCGGCTTTCTGACCGATGATGGCAACCGTAACTTTGATAAGGGCGACATGACCCAGAACCAGGTCAATTTCAGCTCCGACCTGGATATCAACTACGGTGATGGCGGCGTTTTTGCGCGTGCCCGCGGTTGGTATGACAGGGCCTACTCGGGCGATTTTTACGGCTACACCTTCGATAACAGATTCGACGCCCCCTATCTGCAGGACGGCATCGATGAGCACAAATCCAAGATCGAGCTGCAGGATCTGTTCTGGTATCACGGCTTCGATCTGGGCGATCAGTACCTGAGCCTGCGTGTCGGCGAACAGGTGGTTAACTGGGGTGAAAGCCTGTTTATCCAGGGCGGTATCTCCACCGCCATGGGCCCGCTGGATGCCACCAAATCCAATGCACCCGGTACCGCGCTGAAAGATATCTTCATGCCGATCGGCCAGGTGTATGGCGAGCTTGCGGTCACCGACCTCTTCTCCATCGGTGCTTATTACCAGTACGACTGGGAAGCGACTCGCATCGACGCCCCCGGCACCTATTTCAACGTCCTTGACGGCGTTGGCCAGAAATCCCCCGGTGACCCCTTTGGTCCGTTTGGCACTCCCATCGAGCGGGATGAGCCGGATAAAGGTCAGTACGGTATTGCCCTGCGCTACCTGGCGGAAAACCTGAACAGCACCGAATTTGGCTTCTACTACATCAACTACAACGATTTCACGCCGGCGCTGCAGTTTCTCTCCCCTGCATCACCGACCGGTCTGACCCAGCAGCATTTTGAAGATATCGACCTCTACGGCATCAGCTTCGGCACAGTGTTTGGCGATATGAATGTCAGCGGTGAGATCTCCTATCGCGATGGCGTCCCGGTCAGCGTGAACTACGGCCCCAATGGTGGCCCCGGTCCGGGCTTCTCTTTCGCCCGTGGTGAGGCGATCCAGACCCAGCTGTCAGGGATCTATATCTTCCCGCAGAACCCGCTGGCCGACACCCTCACCTTCACCGGTGAAATCGCCTACAACCGCATTCTGGATGTGGACTACCCCGGTGGTGTCGACAGCCTCAAAAAAGACCGCGGCGCAGCCAGCACCGTGCTTAGCCTCAAGGCCAGCTATCTGAACCTGATCGGCGGCCTGGATATGGACGTGACCGGTACCTACCGCAACGACTTCAACGGCTGGTCCTCCATGGAGTTCAGCTTTGCCGAAGGCGTAGAGCAGTTCGGCCTGAAAACGGACTTCACCTATCTCGGCAGCCACAAGTTTGGTGCCAGTTACGTCTGGTATCTCACCGATACCGACCAGGTTCTCAAGGAGCGTGGCGCACTTAACTTCGGCCACTTGAACGCCGACCGTGACTACTTCGCGGCTTACTACAAGTACACATTCTAAGTCATAGATCTATAAGAAAAATCGGGCCAGCCCCGAGGAGACGAAAGATGAATTTGAAACGCACTGTACTCGCCAGCAGCATCGCCCTTTTCGCGCTGAATGCCACCTCGGTCCTGGCCGCTGTCACCGAGGAAGAAGCCGCCAAACTGGGTAAGGAACTGACCCCCTTCGGCGCCGAGCGCGCCGGTAACGGCAGCGACATTCCGGAGTGGACCGGTGGTCTCACCAGCGCTCCGGCCGGTTACACCGCCGGCGGTCAGCTGGTCGACCCTTTTGCCGATGAAAAGCCGCTCTACACGGTAACTGCCGAGAACTACAAGGAATACGGCGATCTTCTGTCCGACGGCCAGAAGGCGCTGTTCGAGAAGAAACCGACGTTCAAGATGAACGTCTATCCGACCCATCGTACCGCGCCGATTCCTGACTGGATCGCCAAGAACACCTACAGCAATGCGCTGAATGCACAGCTGACTCCCGACGGAAACGGTGTAACTAGCGCCTACGGCGGCATCCCCTTCCCGATCCCGCAGAACGGTAAAGAGGCGATCTGGAACCACACCCTGCGCTGGTACGGTGAAGGTAAGGATGCGACCTATGAGAGCGCCACGATCTACGCCAACGGCTCGCGCACCATTACCGCCGGTCAGCTGATCGAAACCTATCCGTACTATTACAAAGAGGGTGACCTCAACACCTTCAACGGCAACATCATCCACCTGATGCTGGAGTACTCGCTGCCGACCCGCCGCAAGGGTGAAGTCACCCTGGTACGCGACCCGGTCAACGCCAATGAAGAGCCGCGCCAGGCCTGGCAGTACATCCCTGGGCAGCGCCGTGTACGCCGTGCACCGACCATCGCGTTCGATACGCCGGATCCGGGCTCCAACGGCCTGACCACCTATGACCAGGCATTCATGTTCAACGGCTCACCGGAACGCTTCAACTGGGAGCTGATCGGCAAGAAAGAGATGCTGGTGCCCTACAACTCCTACAAGTTCCTGACCGCGAACAGCAAAGGTATGCCGATGGAAGAGATCGCCCAGGCCGAGCATACCAACACCGATCTGGAGCGCTGGGAGAAGCACCGCGTCTGGGTGGTTGAAGCCACTCTGCGAGAAGACAGCCGCCACATCTACGGCAAGCGCCGTTTCTACCTGGACGAAGACTCCTGGTTCGCGCTGATGGCCGACATGTATGACGGTCGCGGTGAGCTGTGGCGCTACGGCCACTCCCACCCGGTAGCGCTCTATGCCGATGGCAATATCATCGCCCGCGCACTCACCAACTACGATCTGCAGTCCGGTGACTATGCGATGCAGGAGTACGACGTCATTCCTTACTCCACCGTCGCCACCAAGGACGACAGCTTCTACACCCCGCAGCAGGTGCGTCAGATGGCGCGTCGCTAACGGATGCCGGGGGCGGCGCAGATGCGCACGCCCCCTCTTCATCATTCCGAGAACAGGTTTCAAAAGCAGCTTTCCTGCCAGCCTGTTGCCGTAATGGTGGCCGCTTGTGTGAGCGTCAAAAGTTTGAGCTTCGAAAGACCCTCAACAGCGACAGCCAGTTTCATACTCCCGATAAGAAGAATAAGGCTATGAACACGCAGATTCAGTCCCGAAACGGGTGCAAAACCCGCCTAACTAGATCCAGCCTGAGCCTGCTGATTGGCCTGGCCATTTCAGGCACTGTCATCGCCGGCGATGCACTGGAAGAGCCTGCGCTGAAGTCCGACCTGGCCGCGAGCCGCATGTTGCTGGATATCGAGCGAGCCGGCAGCAATCTGGTCGCCGTCGGTGAGCGCGGCCATATCCTCATCTCCACCGACGAGGCCGACACCTGGCAACAGGCGCCGGCGCCGGTGCGCGTCACGCTGACCAACACCTTCTTTGTCGATGACAGCTTTGGCTGGGCTGTGGGCCACGATGGTGTAGTGCTCAAAACCGAGGACGGTGGCCGCAACTGGCGCAAGGTGATGGATGGCGAGCGCGCCAACAAGCTCATGCTGGGCCACGCCGAGGCACGCCTGGCCGAGCTGGAGTATGAGCTCGAAGCCGACGCTGATGAACAGCAGCGTGAAGAGCTGGAGTTCGAGCTTGAAAACCGCACCTACATGGCGGAAGACGCCGCAGCCTTTGCCGATGAGGGGCCAAGCCGCCCCTTCCTGGATCTCTGGTTCAAGGATCGTAACGAGGGCCTGGTGATCGGCGCATTCGGCCTGATTCTGCACACCACCGATGGCGGCGAAACCTGGTCCGCCTGGTTCGATCGTCTCGATAACCCCAGCCTGTTTCACCTCAACGCCATCAGCCGCATCGGCGATCAGCTCTATATCGCCGCCGAGGCGGGCAATCTGTATCGCTCCGCTGATTGGGGGCAGCACTGGGAACTGCTCGACAGCCCCTACGATGGCTCTTTCTTCGGCATTACCGGCAACGACCGGGGCCGCATTATCACCTTTGGTCTGCGCGGCAACGCCTTCCAGTCAGATGACTGGGGCGATTCCTGGGAGACCATCGAAACCGGTGTCGATTCCACGCTGTTCAGCGGCGCCATGCTCGCGGACGGTTCGGCAGTACTGGTGGGCGCGGCCGGCGTTTCCCTGCATCTTGATGCCGAGGGTCAGGTGATCGGTACCGACAGGGATCCGGCGCGTCTACCGCAAAGCAAGGTTCTGGTCAGCGAAAAGAAAGAGTTGCTGATTGCAGGCGCTCACGGCGTTCATGCAGCCGTTCCTGCACCCTTTCATGTAACAGCGACAGTCAGCGGAGGTAATGCAGATGAATAACTATCAGCCGATTTCCGACCGGCGTCCGACGCCAAAAGGCGGGCTGTCTGGCAGCGAGTCGATTATCGAACGTATCTTCTTCCACCACCGTCCGTTGGTGATCCTGCTGATGCTGGTGGCGACGGTGTTTTTCGCTTACCAGGCGAGCAGTATCAAGCCGGAAGCCAGCTTCGATAAGATGATTCCCGCATCGCACCCCTATATCGCCAACTACATCCAGCACAAGGATGATATGGCGGGGCTCGGCAACGCTATCCGTATTTCGGTGGAAAACACCCAGGGCGATATCTTCGATAAAGGTTTTCAGGAAACCCTGCAGAAGATCCACGACGAGGTGTTTTATATCCCCGGTGTTGATCGCGCCAAACTGATGTCGATCTGGGCCTCGGGCGTACGCTGGTCGGAAGTCACAGAAGACGGTCTCACCGGCGGTCCGGTCATTTCAGATACCTATGACGGCTCGGCGGCCGAGCTGGAAAAGCTTAAGACCAACATCCTCAAATCGGGCCGTATCGGCTCCCTGGTGGCCAACGACTTCAAGTCGGCGATCATCTATGCCCCGCTGATGGACTTCAACCCGGACACCGGCGAGCCAATCGACTACCAGCAGTTCTCCAGCCAGCTTGAAGAGCTGATCCGCGACAAGTACGAAAACGACAGCATCAAGATCCATATCACCGGCTTTGCCAAGGTGGTGGGCGATCTGATCGATGGCGCAAGCCAGGTCGCGATCTTCTTTGCCATGGCGCTGGGTATCACCCTGGTGCTGCTCTACCTCTACTCGCGCTGCCTGCGCAGCTCGATCATTCCGCTGATGTGCTCGGTGATCGCCGTTATCTGGCAGCTGGGCCTGCTGAAAACCCTGGGCTACGGTCTCGACCCCTACTCCATGCTGGTGCCCTTCCTGGTGTTCGCCATCGGTGTCAGCCACGGAGTGCAGATCATCAACGCCATCGCCCATGAGAGCGCCCGTGGCTCCGGCAGAGAGCTGGCCGCGCGTCTGGCGTTCCGTTCCCTGTATATCCCGGGGATTATCGCGCTGATCAGTGATGGCGTCGGTTTTGCCACCCTGATGGTGATCGATATTGCGGTGATCCAGGACCTGGCGGTCGCGGCCAGTATCGGCGTGGCGGTGATCATTCTCACCAACCTGATTTTGCTGCCGATCCTGATGTCTTACGCCGGCGTCAGCCGCACTTCGGTGAAGAAACAGCAGCAGATCGAGGAACACGGTAAACACCCGATCTGGAACCTGCTCTCCAGCTTTACCCAGCGCCCCCGTGCGGCGGTAATGATCATTCTGGCGCTGGGCCTTGTGGGTCTGGGCCTGTACCAGAGTCAGGGCCTGAAGGTGGGTGATCTGGACGCCGGCGCGCCGGAGCTGCGCCCGGACTCGCGTTACAACCTGGATAACGCCTTCATCAACCAGAACTACTCCACCAGCACCGATATCTTCGTGATCATGGTGCAGACCGCCAAGGATATGTGCTCCGATTACCACACCCTGGATGTGGTCGATCAGCTGCAGTGGCGTTTGCAGCAGCTGCCGGGCGTGCAGTCCGCCAACTCCATGGTGAACGTGGCGAAGCAGGCGATGACCGGCTACAACGAGGGCAACGTCAAGTGGATGGCGCTGAACCGCAACCAGGCGCTGCTGAACCAGGCATCGATCACCGCACCGCGCGGCAGCTTCAACGCCGATTGCAGCCTGATGCCGGTGTTTGTCTACCTGAACGATCACAAGGCGGAAACCCTCGCCTCGGTAGTGCAGGAAACCGAAGCCTTCGCCGCGCAGTACAACAGCGCCGCCATCACCATCAAACTGGCGGCGGGTAACGCCGGTATTGAAGCGGCCACCAATATCGTGATCGAGAAAGCCCAGTACGAGATGCTGATCTGGGTGTATTCGGTGGTGGGTTTCCTCTGCCTGCTGACCTTCCGCTCTATCCGCACCGTGGCCTGCATCCTGCTGCCGCTGGCGTTGACCTCCCTGCTTTGCCAGGCGTTGATGGCGCGCCTCGGTATCGGCGTCAAGGTTGCCACCCTGCCGGTTATTGCACTGGGTGTCGGTATCGGCGTGGACTACGGCATCTACATCTATAGCAAGCTGGAAACCTACCTGAAGGCGGGCCAGAGCCTGCAGCAGGCCTACTTCAATACTTTGAAGACCACCGGCAAAGCGGTCGCCTTCACCGGTCTGACCCTGGGTATAGGTGTGGGTACCTGGTACTGGTCACCGATCAAGTTCCAGGCCGATATGGGGATTCTGCTCACCTTCATGTTCGTCTGGAACATGATCGGCGCCCTGGTGTTCCTGCCGGCCCTGGCCAGCTTCCTGATCAAGCGCTCGCCGGTGACCGAACAGCAGCCGCTCAAGTCCAGTACCGAGCAGCGTGAACAGCAGGTCCGCGAGGTGTCTCATGCCTGAGTCCAAGAACCTGCTGGTGGTGATCAATCCCGGCGCCAAGACACAGATCGCGCTGGAAAAGGCGGCCAGAATTGCGGCCGGCGGCGACCGCATCACCGCTCTGTTGCCGGCAGGGCCGGTGGCTGAGCGATGCCGTGAATCGGTCGAAGCGCAACTGGGAAAACTGCGTGAGCAGGGCCTGACGGCCTGCCTCGAAAGCACCACGGAAACCAACCTGCAGCGTGCGGTGCTGGTAGCCCAGCATCAGCACGACACCAGTCTTCTGCTGAAGGAGCCCCAGGCCTCCAGCCTCACCGACTCCCTGTTTACGCCGTTGGACTGGAAGATCCTGCGCACCAGCCAGACCCCGGTGTTGATGGTAAGGCAAAGCGAATACAGCGCCGATGCACCGGTGCTGGCGGCGATCGAGGCACAGCCGGCCGATGCCGAACACCAGGCGCTGAGTCACCGCATTCTGCATCTGGCGCAGGATATGAGCCACCGACTGAGCGCCGAGCTCTGCCTGTTCAGCGCTGAGCCTGCACCCATGCAGGATGCTCTTCATGAATCTGGGAACCCGATTCTTTTTCCAGGCAATCTCGCCGAGGAGTATCGCCAGAGCAGCCTCGCGCTGGCACACCGCTACGACGTTCCGGTCAGCCGTGTGCATATCGCCCAGGGGCCGGCGGAGGTACTGATTCCACAACAGGCCGAACGACTCAATGCGGGACTTGTGGTGCTCGGCACTGTTGCCCGCGCTGGGCTGAGCGGTGTGCTGCTGGGCAATACCGGCGAGCAGATCCTGGAACGTGTCAGCACCGATGTGCTGGTGATTCCGCCCTTACCGGAAAAAAGAGCGGAAACAGCCTGAACGAGACTAAGCCGCCAAGGCGGGAACCGAATAAAAAGAACCCAACGAGTGAGTACAGACCATGACGCTTAAACAGGTTTCTCTCGACGACAAGTACACCAAAGAGCGCGGTACGGTCTACATGACCGGCAACCAGGCACTGGTTCGGCTGCCGCTGCTGCAGAAACAGCGAGACCTGTCCCAGGGTCTTAACACCGCGGGCTATATCACCGGTTATCGCGGCTCGCCCATCGGCACCTACGACATGGAGCTGAGCCGCAACAAGAAGCTGCTCGACGCTCATGACATCGTGTTTCAGCCCGGCGTCAATGAAGACCTGGCGGCCACATCCGTCTGGGGCACCCAGCAGATCGAGGCGGAAGCCGAGAAAAAATATGACGGTGTTTTTGCGATCTGGTACGGCAAGGGCCCCGGCGTGTTCCGCTCCGGCGATGCGATCAAGCATGGCAGCTTTTTCGGTGCCTCTCTCAAGGGGGGCGTACTGCTGATCGCCGGTGATGACCACGTGGCCAAGTCATCCACCATCGCGCATTACTCCGAGCCCGAAATGATCGCCCACGGCAGCCCGGTGCTCTACCCCTCCACGGTGCAGGAGGTGATCGACTACGGCCTGATCGGCTGGGCGCTGTCGCGTTATTCCGGCGCCTGGGTCACGCTGAAGGTGGTTAATGAAACCATCGAGGGTACCGCCACCGTTGAGCTGGACCCGGAAAAATCACAGACCAAGGACCCGCAGGGGCTGGAGATCCCTCCCGAAGCGCACTTCGTACCGCCCACCGGCGGCCTTGGCCCGGCGGCCACCGCCGAGCGTATGGCTTACTCCGCGCGCATTCCGCTGGTGAAAGCCTTTGCCCGCTTGAACAAACTGGATCGCATCACCCTGGAAGCGCCGCAGCGCAAGCTGGGTATCGTCAGTAGCGGCAAGGTGTACCAGGATATCCTGCGCGCCTTCCAGCTGATGGGGATCGATGAAGAGAAGGCCCGCGCACTGGGCATCAGCCTGTATAAGGTGGCGATGATCTGGCCGCTGGAGGATCAGGGTCTGGCGGGGTTTGCCGAGGGGCATGAAGAGCTGCTGGTGATCGAAGAGAAGCAGCCGGTCATGGAGCCGCAGATCGCCGATCAGCTGTTCAACTGGCCGGATGCGCGTCGCCCTCGTCTGATCGGCAAGCGCGATGAGCAGGGCCAGCCGATCCAGAAAACCTACGGTGGCATGTCACCCCATGAGATCGTCGCGCTGCTGCGCGATCGACTGGCGGCCAACGGCATGCTGGATGACGCTACGCGCCAGAGCTGTGACGAGTATCTTGCCAGCATCACCGGCGGATGTGGCGCTATCATCCCGCAACTGGTGCGTATCCCCTATTTCTGCTCCGGTTGCCCGCACAACAGCTCCACCAAGGTGCCCGAGGGCTCCCAGGCGATGGCCGGTATCGGCTGCCACGCCATGGCCGGGTTTATGAACCGCAACACCAGCTTTCCGACCCAGATGGGCGGCGAAGGCCACAACTGGGTGGGCTTGTCCCACTTTGTCGATACCCAGCACCGCTTCCAGAACCTGGGCGATGGCACCTACACCCACTCCGGCCTGCTCGCGGTACACGCGGCCGCGGTGCAGAAAACCAATATCACCTACAAGATCCTCTACAACGATGCCGTGGCGATGACCGGTGGGCAGCCGGCGGAAGGCCAGCTGACACCGCAGCAGATCAGCGAACAGGTCACCGCCTTGGGCGCCAAGCGCGTGGTGATCACCACCGATGATCCGGATAAATACCGCGACCAGCCGGCCTTCGCCAAGGGCGCCGAGATCCACCACCGCCGCGAGCTGGACCGCATCCAGCGTGAGCTGCGCGAGGTGCCGGGTGTGACCGTGCTGATCCATGATCAGACCTGTGCCGCCGAGAAGCGCCGTCGCCGCAAACGTGGCCAGTTCCCGGATCCCCAAAAGCGCATGTTCATCAACGAACAGGTGTGCGAAGCCTGCGGCGACTGCTCGGTACAGGCCAACTGCGTCAGCCTGCAGACGCGCAAGACCGACTTCGGCAACAAGCGCGTCATCGACCAGTCCAACTGCAACAAGGATTACCGCTGCGTGGATGGCTTCTGCCCCTCTTTCGTCACCGTACTCGGCGGTAAGTTGCGCAAGGCCGAAACCGCTAGCCTGGGTGAGTCGCTATTCGATGGCATCCCGCAACCGGTGCGTCCGGAGTTTGACGGCTGCTACACGGTGATGATCAACGGCATCGGCGGCACCGGCGTGGTGACCATCGGCGCGGTGCTGGGGATGGCCGCTCACCTGGAAGACAAGTCGATCTCTATCTATGACATGACCGGTTTCGCCCAGAAAGGCGGCGCCGTGCAGAGCCATCTGCGCATCGGTCACAGCCAGAGCGACATCACCAGCCTGCCCATAGGCCCCGCCGATGCGGACCTGATCATCGGCTGCGATCTGGTGGTCACCGCCAGCGAAAGCTCCATGCGGTCCATTCGCCCGAACCGCACCAAGTGCGTGGTCAACAGTGACCCCGTGGCCACCTCGGTGCTGCAGCTGATGCGTGACTTCGAGCTGCCGACCCAGCCGCTACTGGCCGGGTTGAAAAAAGCGCTGCAGGACGACCTCTGCAGCATCGACGCCACCAAGATCGCCAACGCCCTCACCGGCAACAGCATCGCCGCCAACATGTTCCTGGTCGGCTTTGCTTTCCAGAAAGGGTGGCTGCCGCTAAGCGAGGAAGCGATCCTGAAGGCGATCGAGATCAACAAGGTCTCCATCGACTTCAACCAGAACGCTTTCCGCCTGGGGCGTGTTGCGGCCCACGACATCAGCCGCATTCTGCCGCTGATCGCGAAACAGCTGGACGCCAGCAAGCCCGATGTGGCGGAAACCGCGGAGCAGGCGCTGCAGCGCCGTATCGATCACCTCACCGCTTACCAGAATGCCGCCTACGCTGCGCAGTATGTCGAACTGGTGGAACAGGTGCGCAAGGATGAACAGCGCAAGATGCCCGGCCGCACCGAGCTCTCCGATGCGGTGGTGCGCAACTTCTTCAAGCTGATGGCATACAAGGATGAGTATGAGGTAGCGCGGCTCTACACCGACGGCAAATTCAGGGAACGTCTGGAGCAGCAGTTCGAGGGTGACTTCAAACTGCGCTTCAACCTGGCGCCGCCGATCCTCAATCGTCGCGATCCGCAAACCGGACATCTGCGCAAGCAGGAGTTCGGCCCCTGGGTGCTGAAGGCGTTCGGCCTGATGGCGAAGCTCAAAGGCCTGCGTGGCACCGCGTTCGATCCTTTCGGTTACACCGCCGAACGCCGTCAGGAGCGTCAGATGATCGCCGATTACCGCCAGACCCTCACTGAACTGCTCGAGCAGATCACCGCCTCTAACTACGACCTGGCGGTAAAAATTGCCGAGCTACCTGGTGGTATCCGCGGCTATGGCCACGTCAAGGAAGCCGCTATCAAACAGGCCGAGGGTCAGCGCAAGGTACTGCTGGCGGACTTCAAAAGCGCCCGTGAGGTGATCGCTTCCGACAAGCAGGAACTGTTCTACGAAGCGACCTGATTGGCCGCGCAGCCGGACTCTGCAATCAAAGGGCCGGCAGCGCCTACCGCTATTTGCTGTCGTGTTATGTCAAGCGGATTGCAGATTCGGTCAAATCCCGCTGTCCGGGATTCCTTACCCTAAAACAAAATAAAAACAGGTGCCCTTGAGCGCCTATCAACCCGTAAAGGGGAGCTCGTTTCAATGAAGAAAACCCTGCTCGCATCAGTCATAGCCGCCCTGGCGGGCGCTGCGTCCCATAGCGCGATGGCAAACCCAACCCAGGTGTTCTGGGGCGATACTCATCTGCACACCGCTTATTCCGGCGATGCCTTCGCCATGGGTAACGAGTCGGTAGATCCCGATACCGCTTACCGTTTCGCCCGCGGCCTGCCGGTGATACACCCCTACAACCGCACCCGGGTTCAGCTGAACCGGCCGCTGGATTTCCTGGTGGTGGCGGATCACGCCGAGTACATGGGTCTGATGCAGCTGGTGCGTGATAAGAGCCCGCTGCTTGACGATGCCGAGAACGGCCAGAATCTGATCAAACTCTGGGATACGAAAGGCTCCAAGTCCGTTTACTACGATGCGGCTGGCGCCCTGGTGAAAGGCGCGCCCTACCAGGACCTGCTGACCAAGGCGATCCGGCAGCCGATCTGGGACAAGATCATCAAGGCGGCGGAAGAGAACAATAAACCCGGCGAGTTCACCACCTTTATCGGCTGGGAATGGTCCTCCATGCCGGGCGGCGCCAACCTGCACCGTATCGTCTTCACCGACAAGGGCGGCGAGGTTGCCGAGAAGTTTCTGCCCTACTCCTCGGCGGACAGTGACCGTCCCGAAGATTTCTGGAACTGGCTCGATCAGACCTCCAGTGATACCGGTGCAGATTTCGTGGCGATTCCGCACAACTCCAATATCAGTAATGGCCTGATGTTCAACGACGTGGACAGCGATGGTCACCCGATCAGCGCCAGTTACGCCCGTACCCGCATGCGTTGGGAGCCGGTGGCGGAGGTCACCCAGATTAAGGGCGACTCCGAAACCCATCCGAGCGTATCCCCCGAAGATCCCTTCGCCGATTTCGAAACCTTCGAGCATGTGATGAACTTCGGTGCCGGCGATGAAGCCGCCGAGGTGGATCAGGTCAGTAACTACGCCCGTAGCGCCCTGAAGCGCGGCCTGGAGATCGACGCCAAGGTCGGCGCCAACCCCTATAAGTTCGGCATGGCCGGCTCTACCGACTCACATACCGGCCTGACCACCGCATCCGAGCCCAACTTCTGGGGCAAGTTCGGTATCGACTCCATCCCGGAAAACCTGGATATGGAAACCACGCCGCACGCAGATGGCTGGAGCATGTCCGCAGCCGGTATGGTGGCGGTCTGGGCTGAGCAGAACACCCGCGAAGAGATCTTCGCCGCGTTCAAGCGTAAGGAGGTGTACGCCACCACCGGCCCGCGTATGCAGGTGCGTTTGTTTGGCGGCTTCGACTTCGCCGCCGAGGATGCGGACAACAACGATCTGGCGGGCGTCGGTTACAGCAAGGGCGTGGCCATGGGCGGCGATCTGAGTAACGCGCCGGAAGGTAAGGCCCCCTCCTTCCTGATCCAGGCAGTTAAGGATCCTGATGGCGCCAACCTGGACCGGGTACAGTTGGTTAAGGGCTGGCTGGACGCCGAGGGCAAGAGCCACGAGCAGGTGTTCAATGTGGCGCTCTCCGATGAGCGCGAAGACCGCGGCGTTGATACCCAGCCCGTCGGTAACACCGTCAACCTGGAGACCGGCCACTACAGCAACAGCATCGGCGATGCCGAGCTGGTGACCGTCTGGCAGGACCCGGATTTCGATGCCAGTCAGCGTGCCTTCTATTACCTGCGGGTGCTTCAGATCCCGACACCTCGCCACACTATGCTCGACGCCGTGGCGCTGGGACGCTCCCAGGATGAGGTTCACTTTCCTGCCACGATTCAGGAGCGCGCCTACTCCTCACCCATCTGGTACACGCCCTGAGGAATAGCCGTTGGTAAACAAAAGCGCAGCGGGCTGACCGCTGCTCTCTCATGGTTCTACTCTCAAAAAATCATCACCGAGTAATCCAATGATAAAAACAACACTCTCGGTCCTCATCTCAGCCACGCTGCTCTCTTCCGTCGCCCAGGCGGAGGAGACCTCCTATTCGCCGATGGCGGGCAAGGATTATCCGCAGCAGGTGTTCTGGGGCGATACCCATCTGCACACCTCCTACTCCTTCGATGCCGCCATGATGGGCAACAAGGGTTTGGCACCGGCAGATGCCTACCGCTTCGCCCGTGGCGAGGAGATCCGTGCGCATAATGGCATGATCGCGCAACTGAACCGCCCGCTGGACTTCCTGATGGTGTCCGATCATGCCGAGTACCTTGGTCTGATCCCGATGGTATCCGCCGGCAACGAGGAGATCCTCAGCGACCCTGTCGGTGCGCGCTGGGCCGAACTCCTTAATGGCGGGCCCGATGAGCAGCTCAAGGCGCTGCTCGAAATGAACATCGATATCGCCAAAAACCACAAAAGCATGGTCAACGCCTCAGTCGAACGTACCGCCTGGGATGAGATTACCCGCGCCGCGGACCAATACAACGATCCCGGCAAATTCACCGCGCTTATCGGTTACGAATGGACCACCATGCCCGGCGGCGACAATCTGCATCGGGTAGTGATGTTCGCCGACGACGCCAGCAAGGCCGGCCAGGTGATCCCCTTTTCCGCCTTCGACAGTGAAGACCCGGAAGATCTCTGGAACTATCTGCAGGAGTACGAGGAGAAAACCGGCGGTCGGGTGCTGGCGATTCCCCATAACGGCAACGTCAGCAACGGCCAGATGTTCTCGCTAACCGATCGCAAAGGCCAGCCGCTGACCCGCGCCTATGCCGAAACCCGCAGCCGCTGGGAGCCGGTGGCAGAGGTCACCCAGATCAAGGGCGATGGCGAGACCCATCCCAGGCTGTCCCCGGATGACGAGTTTGCCGAATTTGAAAGATGGGATAAGGGCAACCTCACCGCAACAGCCGTTAAAACCGACGCTATGCTGCCGTTCGAGTACGCCCGCTCGGCGCTTAAGCTCGGCCTGGAGCAGGAAGCCAAACTGGGCGTTAACCCGTTCAAGTTCGGCATGATCGGCAGTACCGATGCCCACACCAGCCTATCCGCCGTTGAAGAAAATAACTTCTGGGGCAAGTTCAGTCTGTTTGAGCCCAGTGCAAAGCGTGGCCAGATCGCCGGCTATACGGTCGGCAAACAGGGAAAGGTGTATGGCCTGACCATCGATGAATCGGTTGCCTCCGGCTATGCCGCCGTCTGGGCCACGGAGAACACCCGCGAAGCCCTGTTCGATGCGATCAAGCGCAAGGAAACCTACGCCACCAGCGGCCCGCGCATCAGCCTGCGCTTTTTCGGCGGCTGGGATTTTACCGCCAATGAAGTGGATTACCCGGATTATGTCAGCCGCGGCTATGCCAAGGGTGTGCCGATGGGCGGTGATCTGACCCAGGCACCGACTGGGCAGGCTCCCTCCTTCATGGTGGCGGCCTCCCGCGATCCTGAAGGCGCAAACCTTGACCGGGTTCAGATCGTCAAAGGCTGGCACGACCTCGACGGCAGCCTGCAGGAAAAAGTGTTCGACATCGCCTGGAGCGATAACCGCGTTGCTGATGCCAGCGGCAAGCTGCCCGCGGTTGGCAGCACCGTTGATAGCGATGCCGCCACCTGGACCAACAGCATCGGCTCGGCGGAGCTGAGCAGCGTCTGGAGCGACCCGGAGTTCGATCCGTCTGAGCGTGCCTTCTACTACGTCCGAGTGCTGCAGATCCCGACGCCGCGCTGGACCGCTTACGACGAAAAACACTTCGACACCCAACTAAACAGCGATATGCCGGACGCCATTCAGGAGCGCGCCTACACCTCGCCCATCTGGTACACACCCAGCGCGGAGAACTGAGTAATGATAACCAAACTGATCAGAGATCCTCTGGTCCACTTCAGCCTGATCGGCGCCGCGCTGTTCGGTGCCTACGACCAACTTAAATCACCGGAAGCAGCATCTGACCCGCACACCATCCTGGTTGACCGGGATGCCCTGCTGACCTTTATGCAGTACCGCTCAACCCGCTTTGAGCCAGAGCATGCGAGCCAGCGCCTCGACAATATGCCGGCGTCTGAACGCGAGCAGTTGATCCACGATTATGTGCGTGAAGAGGCGCTTTACCGCCAGGCTGAGGCGCTGGGTATGACCGAGAACGACTACATCATCCGTCGCCGTTCGGTGCAGAAACTGGAGTTTATCGCCCAGGGCGTGGCGGAACAGGTGGTCAGTGTCGAGCCGGATGCGGTACAGGCCTACTTCGACAGCCATACCCAGGACTATTACGAGGAGCCTTCCTACACCTTCACCCATGTGTTCATTAAGCCAGATGCCAGCGGTGACAGCGCTCCGGAGCGCGCGCAGCAGCTGCTGACAGAGCTGAACGAGCAGCAGGTCGGATTCTCCTCCGCCACAGGTTTTGGTGATCGTTTCCTCTACAACCGCAACTACGTAGAGCGTACCCCTGAGTTTATCGCCAGCCACTTTGGCGAGGGCTTTCGCGCCCAGTTGGCGGAACTCACGGCAGACAGCGGTCGATGGCAAGGGCCTGTGGTTTCCAACCACGGGCTGCACCTGGTGATGCTCAGCGAATACCGACCGGGACGGCTGCCGGAGCTGGCCGAGGTGAGAAGCCGCGTGGAGCAGGATTTCCGCCTCTCCCAGGAGAAGCAAAAGCAGGAACTGGCGATTCAGCAGATAGTGGAGCAATACGATGTTGAATACCGTCTATAAGCTGCTTAGCTGCCTGCTGCTGATCCCCGCCACGCTGCTGCTGGCTGCAACCGCGCAGGCCCATGATGCGCGGCCGCTCTATGTGCAGGTCACTGAGCTGAGCCAGCCAGGCTCTCAAACGGACCTCCTCGACGCATATCAGTACCTGCTGAAACTGCAGGTGCCTCCCTCTGTAGAATCGGGTAACCGCCCGTTTATTACCCTGCCGGACAGCTGCACTCATGAGCGTTTCGGCCTGGTGATTCAATTGAGCTGCGCCTCTTCACTGGCGGGCCAGACACTGGAGATCCATTATCCGCAGTTCAACCCGTCGATCACCACGCTGATCCGCGCCAGCTTTAGCTTCGGCGCCAGCTATCAGACACTGCTGTCGCCCAGTGAAAGCCGCTGGGAGATCCCCACCGAGCAGAGCACAGCTCAGGTGATCAGTGACTACACGGTACTGGGTGTCGAACACATCCTGATCGGCTGGGACCACCTGCTGTTCCTGTTCTGCCTGTTGCTGATCTCCGGTACGTTCAAGCGCACGTTGATCACCCTGTCCGGTTTTACTCTGTCGCACTCGCTGACGCTGGTGATGACCACCCTGGGAGTGATTCAGCTGCCGATCGCACCGGTCGAAGCGGTGATCGCGCTGAGTATTCTGTTCCTGGCGGCAGAGGTGATGCGCGATCGCAGGCACACATTGGCCTGGCGCTATCCAGTCGGGGTTTCGGTGCTGTTTGGCCTGATCCACGGCTTCGGTTTTGCCTCTGTGCTGCAGGATATCGGTCTGCCGCAGACGGAGCTGACCACCGCCCTGCTGTTCTTCAATATCGGTGTGGAGATTGGACAGGTGATGTTTGTCAGTGCGGTGATGCTTGTGCTGTTCCTGCTGCGGAACTGGCGTCCGTTTCCAGACGGTAAATTCCAGCAGTTGATACTTTACGGAACAGGTTCCATGGCGGCGTTCTGGACCATCGAGCGGATCGCCGGGTTCTGATTTATCAGCCGCAGGGATGCGGTGCAATCGACAGGTAACGAGAAGATGTCGACCCACAACAACCAGATGCTGGAAGCACGCAGCAGCGTACTGCTCGGTTTTACCGAGCATTGCCGCCGACACAGGATCAACCCGATGCAGATTCTGGCACGGGAAAACCTGACCCCGGCGGTGACCCGGTCGCAGGATCTGCGCATCCCCTACCGCAGCTTTGTGCGGGTGCTGGACCATGCCGCGGCAGAATCCCCCTACCCGCTGTTCGCGCTGACGCTGTCGCTGCGTCACGGCATAGAGGCTTTGGGAGCGCTGGGGTTGATGGCCTGCCAGTGCGACACGCTGCGCGACAGCCTGGAGATGGTGCGTAAATACGTGCACTACCATGCCCAGGGGGTGGAGCTGGAGCTGACTGAACAGAACGGTGTGGCGCGGCTCAGTTACAACGTCAGAATGGCCGACAAGATCGATCTGACCCAGCTGATGGAGGTGGGCATAGGTCGTATCTTCAGCGTGCTTAAAACCCTGGCGCCGCCCGGCATGAGCCTCACCGGTGTCAGCTTTCGTCATGCACCCACAGCACCGATCGATGCCTACACCCGCGAGCTGGGGCTGGAGCCCAAATTCAGAGCCGGGGTCAACGCGGTCAGCTTTCCTGCTTCGTTTTTACCGCTACCGCCCTCACCGGCACCCGAGCGGCTGCGGCACTACTTTGAATCCTTTCTGCGGCAGAACCCCCAGGAGCATCTGTTGCCGCTGAAACAGCAGGTGATAAAGCTGATCCATGAAATGATTCCCACGGGCGAAGTCTCCGCCGACGCGGTAGCGAAGCTGATGAACATGCATACCCGCAGTCTGCAGCGCCAGCTCAAGCTGACCGGTACCGATTTCAGAACCCTGCTGGAAGAGGTGCGCTACCAACTGGCACAGGATGCACTGAGAAACGCCGAACAACCTCTGACCGAGGTGGCTCTGCAACTGGGCTACTCGGAACTTAGCGCGTTCTCGCGGGCGTTCAAACGCTGGAGCGGCGTATCACCGCAGAAATGGCGGGCAACCTCAGGTTAGAGGCGTTTTCCTATAGCGATAAGGAGGCGCGGCATGGCTCAGGTAAAAGCTGAGCCGCCGCTGATCTCCTGCACAACGGGCCTAGATTAACCCGGGACTAAAATGTACCCCGGGTGAGTTCGTCCCTGAGGATCGCAGCGCCCTTGGACAAAGCTTCAAGCTTGCCCCGGGCTACGCTGTTGGGCAGCGGTGCCATGCCGCAGTTGGTGCTCGGGTACAATTTATCGGCATCGACAAATTTCAGCGCGCGCCGAAGCGTCTCAGCGACCTCTTCCGGCGTCTCAATCTGATGATTGGCCACATCGATGGCGCCGACCATCACTTTTTTGCCACGGATCAGTTCGATCAGATCCATGGGCACACGCGAGTTGTGGCACTCCAGTGAGATCAGATCGATAGACGACTGCTGCAGCTTTGGAAAGATCTCCTCGTATTGCCGCCATTCCGAGCCGAGGGTCTTTTTCCAGTCGGTATTGGCTTTTATCCCATAGCCATAACAGATATGTACGGCCGTTTCGCACTTCAGCCCCTCGATGGCCTTCTCCAGCGCAGCAATACCCCAGTCATTTACCTCATCGAAGAAGACGTTAAACGCGGGCTCATCGAACTGAATGATATCGACGCCTGCGGCCTCCAGCTCTTTTGCCTCCTGGTTCAGAACTTTGGCAAATTCCCAGGCGAGTTTTTCGCGGGATTTGTAGTGGGCATCGTAGAGCGTATCGACCATTGTCATCGGCCCAGGCAGCGCCCACTTGATCGGTTTGTCGGTCTGCTGGCGCAGGAACCTGGCATCGTCAACGAAAACCGGCTTTTGACGCGCGATCGCGCCGTTAACCACGGGTACGCTGGCGTCATAACGATCACGTATCTTCACCGTGCGGCGGTTTTCGAAATCAACTCCGCTCAGGTGTTCAATAAACGTGGTTACAAAGTGCTGGCGTGTCGTTTCGCCATCACTGACGATATCGATGCCAGCCCGGTCCTGATCCATCAAGGCCAGGCGCAGAGCATCCTGTTTACCCGCTACAAGCTCATCAGCTTCCAGTTTCCAGGGTGACCAGAGTTTCTCCGGTTCTGCGAGCCAAAGAGGTTTCGGCAGGCTGCCGGCGGTTGAGGTCGGTAGTAATGTTTTCATGTTCAAATCCCGGATCAGATGCGTGATGAAGCGTAGTTTTCGGACCACTGCTGAAGAATCGGCTGGTAAGGCTCGATGAAGTGCTCTTTGGCAAACCTGCCCTGTTGAACCGCCAGATGGTTGCGTTCTACGCGATCGTAGTTAATCAGGGTGAGTGAGTAGTCCGAGTGTTTTAAGCTCGGCTTGTAGCACTTACCTGCCGCCGCATTCGCGTTGTAAATTTCCGGGCGATAGATTTTCTGGAACGTCTCCATGGTACTGATCGTGCTGATCAGCTCGAGATTGGTGTAATCGTTGAGCAGATCCCCAAAGAAGTAGAAAGCAAGCGGCGCGACGCTGTTTGGCGGCATGAAGTAGCGCACCTGCAGACCCATTTTCTTAAAGTAGCTCTCGGTCAATGAGGACTCGCTGGGCAGGTACTCACTGCCTAGCACCGGGTGCTGGTTGTCGGTCTGTACGTACGTCTTGTTTTCGGAAACGCTCAAACAGATCACCGGCGGCTTATCGAAACTGTTTTTGTAACTTTCCGATTCAATAAAGTGTTTGAAAATCTTGCCGTGCAGATCGCCAAATTCATCGGGGATCGTAAAGTTCGGCTGATCCTTGTTGTGATCCCGCAGAAGAACGCTGAAGTCATAATCACGAACGTAGGATGAGAAGTTGTTACCGACAACGCCCTTGATGGTTTCGCCCGTTTTATGATCAACGATATCGGTTTTTAACATCTCCAGCGTCGGAAATGTCTGTCCATCCCCGGCCACATCGATGTCTACCGAGACGATATCGAGAACCACGGAATAGCGTTTGCCGTCAGCGTTGTCCCAGTTAGCCAGGGCATTAAAGCGGCTATCGATCATCTGCAACGCATTGCGCAAGTTCTCCTGGCGGCTCTCACCACGCGCCAGGTTGGCGAAGTTGGTGGTCAGGCGTGTGTCGTCTGACGGTTGGTAGTTCTCATCAAAACGGGTTTTCTTAACCGTGAAGGCAAAATCCCTGCTCATGTCACTTACTCCCTCTACTGCTTCGATAGACTCGGTTTGATTGCTGCTTGGCTGAGCAATCGATCTGTGAGGGACTTTATACGCTCGATTTAAAATGAATGATATTAATGTTATTTCAATATGACGTGAGAAATATTAATTATCAGGTCACTGAGCGGTGAAGGTTGCGCTCCCTGAATGTCTGTTTTTATCGCGCGGGAGAGCGTACTGCTGTCCTCAGAGTTGCTACGCGAATCCGGTCAAGCGCTTTGACAGAATGCGAAACTGGATTGACATTTTATGACAGACATTTGGCTGAAAATGATGCCAAATCGTTATTTCTGTATTGATTGTGAAAGGTTTTGTGCCATTTTGTAGCGATTAGACGCCATTTGACAATTTGCGGCACGGGATTAATCTGAGCGCCATAAAGATAAAAATAAATTAGATGGTGCTAAAAATGGGTAGTGTAACCTCCAGCTCGAAGGTTAAGAGCAGCGCGCTCATGGGCTTTCAGGCCCTATGTCGGAGCCGTCATATCAACCCGGTTGAAATGCTCGCCGCTGAAGGGCTGTCGAGTACCGTTCTTCGTATCCCCGATCTGATGATCGCCTATGACAGCCTCGCCCACGTCCTGAACCATACGGCCGATGTGGCGGACTACCCTCTCTTTGGACTGGAGATGTCCAAATACCAGGGGCTGAAAACCTTTGGACCTCTGGGGTTGCTCGCCTCACAAAGCTCCACCGTCGCCGGTAGTCTCGAGATCATCGAGAAGTATTTCCACTTCCACGCTTCTGGCGTCATCATGAACCTGGTGCCGCATGGCAAAGAGATGCACTTCTGCCTGGATATCATGATCGATCCGTCGATCAGCCAGGAACAGCTGCTGGAGATGAGCCTGGTGCTGGGTTACAACGTGCTTTGCGAGCTCTCGCCGGAGTTTGCCAGCCAGACCACCATCCACTTCCGTCACCCCGCCCTGGCCGAGCCCGAGGAGTACAGCGCCATCACCCGAGCGAAGCTCTGCTTCGGTCAGGAGCGCGATGCACTGGTGTTCCCGGCACGTCTGCTCGAGCAGAAGCCCAGCCCCGCCTCCGATGAGGTAAAAAACTATCTGGAAGCCTTTCTTGAACGGGAATCCCAGGGGCATGAGCAGCCGCTGCAGCACAAGGTCTCCAAACTGATCTACGAACTGATCCCCACTGGCGAAGCAACGCTGACCACCATTGCCCCCATGCTCGGGATGAACATGCGCACCCTGCAACGTGAGCTGCGCCAGCAGGGCACCGAGTTTCGTACCCTGCTGGACGACGTGCGTTTCGAGATCGCCCGCACAGCGCTGGAACAGAACCACTCCATCACCGATGTGGCGTTAAACCTGGGTTACTCGGAGCTAAGCGCCTTTTCACGGGCATTCAAGCGCTGGTCGGGTGTGCCGCCGCAGCGCTGGCGTCATAACGATCACGCTCCCCGCATGATGCACTGACCCACTGTACGGGCAGTCGTGCCTTCGCACCCTGCCCGCTCTCTTCTTTCAGGCTACTTCCTTTCACGCGATCTTCTTTCATGTTCCCTTCTTCCACATAAGTCACAAAATGCCGAATCGCTGTCGCCGTTGGTCAAGCCGGTTTGGTCCCAGCTCTCTATTTTCTCAGTCTGAGTCCAGCAGATTCTGTCTTCGGCCTGTGATTCGTCTCACTAGCTCTTAAAGGCAGCAGAATAAATAGAAATGGATCGAAATAATGACTACACAACTGATTGAATCACTGACGGAGATTGTCGGCAGCAAGGGCATCCTGACCGGCGAAGATGTATCCCAGCGTCCGGATGGCTGGATGAACGCTCCTCAGTGCAAGGCGAAGGCGATTATCCGTCCCGCCAATACCGACGAACTGTCTGCGGTGATGAAGCTCTGTCATCAGAATGACCAGACCGTCACCACCCATGGTGGTATGACCGGGCTGGTGGGCGGTGCCATCACCTCTGAGGAGGATATCGTCGTTTCGCTGGAGCGGATGCGTAATATCGTTGAGATCGACACCCAGAACCGCACCCTCACGACCGAAGCCGGCGTTACCCTGCAGAGCATTCAAGAGGCCGCGGAAGCCGACGACCTGTTCTACCCAGTGGACCTGGGTGCCCGTGGCAGCGCGACGATTGGCGGTAATATCGTCACCAACGCCGGCGGTAACCGGGTGCTGCGTTACGGTATGACGCGGGACTCCGTGCTTGGCCTGGAGGCAGTACTGGCGGACGGTACCGTGATCTCATCCATGTCGAAGGTGATCAAAAACAACACCGGTTATGACCTGCGCCAGCTGTTTATCGGCAGCGAAGGCACGCTTGGCATTGTTACGCGGGCGGTGCTGCGCCTGCGTCCCAAACCGCGTGGAGAAGCCACGGCGCTGGTGGCGGTTGAGCGCTTCAGTGATCTCAGCAAACTGCTGAGCCTTGCCGAAGGCGGGCTGAGTGGTGGCCTCAGCTCCTTTGAAGTGATGTGGAACGACTTCTACTCGCTGGTGACCAGCTTTGAACGTCACAAGGCGCCGCTGGACGCGAACTCACCGTTTTACGTGATCCTGGAAACCCAGGGCAAAAGCGATGAAGCGGAACAGGCGCGCCTTGAAGAGCTGCTTGGCGAAGCCCTGGAGCAGGAGCTGATCAGCGACGCCATCCTGACCCAGTCGGTCAGCGAGCGTGACAAGATCTGGGCGATCCGCGACGACATCGAGGCGCTGTTCAGCCTGTCACCGATACACGGCTTCGATATAAGCCTGCCGATCCCGGCGATGGAAGGCTACCTGGAGAACTTGCGGACAGATCTGCTAGCCCGATGGCCCGAGAGCCGGATGATCGTGTTCGGGCACCTGGGCGATGGTAACCTCCACGTGATTATCGGCAAGGTCTCCTACGACGAGAAGCACGAGCTGGACGAAACGGTCTACCGGGGCCTGGCGCCACTGGGCGGCTCGATCTCCGCCGAGCACTGCATTGGCCACGAGAAAAAGCCCTACCTGCATCACAGCCGCTCGGAAGCAGAGCTCGCCCTGATGCGCACCATCAAGCAGGCGCTGGACCCGAAAAACCTGCTTAACCGGGGCAAGATATTCGACTGCTAAGCGTTTTCTTCCGATACATCCCCGTTATAAAGGCCCCTTCAGAAGAGCAGCTCCGGCTGCTCTTTTTTGTGCCAATGCAAATGCACACATGTGCGGGATCGCTGTTCGCTAGCTGAGCGCAGCATTATTCCATCCCCTTTGGCGCGGCCGAGCATCGCAGGCTGAAAGAGAGACAAGGGACAGGCTGTTTGAGCGACGCAGGAGCGAGTTTCCTGTCCCGCTCTTTCAGACGAGAAGCACAGGGCAGTCGGCGCAGCCGGCCAAGCCGTAGGGGCGGTTTGGGATTGATAAGGGACTTGTCCGCACAAGTCCCTTGTCTCGCCAGCAGGCGAAACCTGCCTCGAAAAACACACAAGTCTAAATGGTTGCGACAACATCAGGCGGGATTGGTAAGGCTTCCTGAGGCCTACCTTTCTTCCCTGTCGTTTTGTGTCAATGCCAAGACACCTATTGTCAAGATCGCCAACCGGCGCCCACCTAGCATGTGATTCAGAAAATTGCTCAAAGGCCCGATGCGTCGACAGCGCCTGCGATGCGGCTCCACTTGAGCAACGACCTCGTCGCGACAGCTCCTTCTGTCTCAACGATCCAGCTACTTAGACCATAACTAAAACAAGGCTAAGAACGATGGGTAACAACTCGACACTTCCGTCGGCCACGCGCCGGCTGTTCCTGCAGCGTTCGCTGTTGGCGCTGGGAGCCGTGGCAGCCGCACCGGCGATCAGTGCGGCCGCCTTCGCCGATACTTCTACTGGCGATGCGCCGGCCCTCAAGCTTCTGAACGCTGAAGACTACCGCATCCTTTCCGTGGTGACCGATACCCTTATTCCGCGCGATGGCGCCTTCCCGCTGGGTGCACTGGACGTGGATCTGGCTGCCCGCATCGATACCTACCTGGAGCCGGAAGATACCGAACTGCTGCAGGGACTGCGCGGCGCGCTGATGTTCCTTGAGCACCAGGCGCCGGGTCTGATCGGCGTCGATAGCCCGTTTAGCGCCATGCCCCAGGAGCAGCGCGAATCCCTGTTGTTGACCCTGCGTGATGCCGGTGGCGATGCCACCGCGGTGTTCGCCGCCCTGCGCGGAATCAGCATGTTTTATTTCTATACCGACGAGCAGGCCTGGCCGCAGTTCAACTACGACGGCCCGCTGGTCAAGCGCGGCAAGCCGGTCTATCCGCAGGTGAGGGATTGAGATGATTATTCAAGGTCACGAGATATTTTCCCCGCTCAAGCTGAAGACCCACTCCGTGGTTGTAGGCTCCGGCGCGGGTGGCGGTGTGGCGGCCTACCATATGGCGTCTGCCGGTCTGGATACCGTTGTGCTGGAAGAAGGTGGCTACTTTCAGGCCAAGGACTTCAACCAGCGTGAAGAGGACATGATGCCGGCGCTCTACCGCAGCGCCGGTCGCCAGATGACCACCGATGGCCTGATCTACGTCTGGCAGGGTTCCACCTTTGGCGGTTCCACCGTGATCAACACCGCCGACGCCACGCCCATCGAAGCGGAAGTGCTGCACCACTGGCAGCAGAAGTTCGGCCTTAACGAACTCACCGAAGATAACCTAGCGGCCTCCTACGAGCGCGTTTACAAAACCCTGAACGTACATCGCCTGGAGGAGAAGATCCTCAACCGCAACAATAAGGTGCTGCTGGAGACCGCCAACCGCCTTGGTTATAAGGCGGGCGTGTTCAACTCCAACCGCAAGGGTTGTATCGGCAGCGGTTACTGTTTCCAGGGCTGCGCCTACGACGCCAAACAGGGCACCAATCTCACCTACCTGCCGATGGCCTCCGATCTGGGTGCGCGGATCTACACCGATGTGCGTGTTGACCGAATCGAACCGATCTCCGGTAACCGCTACCGCATCCACGCCAGCGTGGTTGAGCGCGGTACGCGTCGCTTTCGTCATCCGGTAGAGATCGACTGCGAGCGCATCATCATGGCGGCGGGCACCGTGCATACCCCGGCGATCCTCAAGCGCTCAGGGCTCGACAAGGGCCTGCCTCAGCTCGGCAAGAATATCTCGCTGCAGCCGCAGATCGGCCTCTCCGCCACCTTCCCGGACAGCGAGAAAATGACCTCCTGGCGAGGTGCGCCCCAGTCGATCTACATGAGTGAGTTCGATGACAACCACGCCGAACATGGTCTGGGTGGCTTTCGCATGGAAGGTGTCGGTGGCATGGCCGGTGTCTTCGCCCAGTTCTCCAACAAGATTGGTCTGGATCATAAGCGGATGATGGAGCAGTTCCCGAGCACCCATTACTCCGCCCTGCTGGTGCCCGATCAGCCCAGCGGCTCACTCGATTGGGAGTGGGCAGCGGATGGCAGCGTGAAGCCGAAGATCCATTACGCCCTCACCGCCGAGTGGAAGCAGCGCTTCAAGCGTGGTTTTAAAACCGCCGCCGGGTTCCTGTTTGAAGCCGGGGCCAAAGAGATCAACTGCAACAGCCCGGTGTTCGGCTCGATCACCAGCCCCGATCAGCTCTCCCGCGTTGATGACTTCCCGCTGGAGCCTGGCCTGGTGGCGCTCACCTCTGCCCATGTTCAGGGCAGCTGCCGTATCGGTGTGAACGCCGATCAGGGCGTGGTGGACCAGAACCTGAAGCTGCACAACCTGGACAACATCTACGTGGTCGACGGTTCGGTGATGCCGACCACCGCCTCCACCCACACGATGATTCCAATCATGGTGATGGCAGACCGGGCGATGCACAAGCTGGCCCAGGGCGCCTGATCGCTCCCCCGATAAATAGAATAAAAAGGAACCTCTTATGCTGAATGACACAACCCGCCAGGCGATCGCGGAACAGATTCACGCCTGCTTCAAAAGCACGGAGCAGATCGGCCTGCTGACCAAAGCCTATCCCGAGATGCAGATGGAAGACTCCTACCGCATCCAGGAGAAGGTGGTGCAGAAATTCGTTGATGAGGGCCGCCGGATCAAGGGTTACAAGATCGGCCTCACCTCCAAGGCGATGCAGGAGATGATCGGCGCCACCGAGCCGGACTACAGCGCCATTCTCGATGACATGTTTGTTAATGAAGGCGCCGCGCTGCAGCGGGATGACTTTGCGATGCCGATGGTGGAGGTCGAGATCGCCTTCGTGATCAAAAAGCGTCTTGAAGGCCCCTATGTTAACGCCGCCGAAGTGATTCAGGCGACCGACTTTATCCTGCCCTCCATCGAGGTGGTCGACTTCCGCGTCGCACCGGAGCCCGGCATCAACGTGGTCGACACCATCGCCGACCTGGCCGCTATCGGCAAGGTCGCCCTCGGCGGTAACCCGGTGCGCCTCGAAGATATCGACGTGCGCAATATCAACGCCGAACTGATCATCAACGATGAAGTGCGCGAGTCCGGAAACTCTGCCGCCGTGCTCGGCAACCCGGTTACCGCGGTAGCCTGGCTGGTGAACAAGCTCTCTGAGTTTGGCGTGGCCTTTGAACCGGGCGACGTGATCTTTTCCGGTTCCTGCACCCGCGCCCTGCCGGTTCATCCCGGCGACAAGGTGAGCGCCCGTTTCGACAACGGACTGGGTGACGTAAAACTGAGCTTTGAGTGAGAGGCCAACATGTCTAACTATCGTTCCAAAACCACTACCGAAGGACGCCAGGCCGCAGGCGCCCGAGCACTCTGGCGCGCCACCGGCGTATGCGATGGTGATTTCGGCAAGCCGATCATCGCCGTGGCCAACTCATTCACCCAGTTCGTACCCGGCCATGTGCACCTCAAAGATATCGGCCAGCTGGTGGCGCGCGAGATCGAGAACGCCGGCGGCATCGCCAAGGAGTTCAACACCATCGCGGTGGATGACGGTATCGCCCAGGGTCACGACGGCATGCTTTACAGCCTGCCCTCACGCGAAATCATCGCCGACTCGGTCGAGTACATGGTTAACGCCCACTGCGCCGATGCCCTGATCTGTATCTCCAACTGCGACAAGATCACCCCGGGAATGCTGATGGCGGCGATGCGCCTGAATATCCCTACCATCTTCGTCTCCGGCGGGCCTATGGAAGCCGGTCGCGTACAGCTGGCGGAGCAGGTGCTGCGTATCGATCCGATCGATGCCTATGTGGCGGGCTTCAAAAAGGATATGCCGGCCGAAAAAGCGCTGGAGATGGAGCAGAACGCCTGCCCCACCTGCGGTTCCTGCTCCGGCATGTTTACCGCTAACTCCATGAACTGCCTGAACGAAGCGTTGGGACTGGCGCTGCCGGGTAACGGCAGCATGCTGGCGACCCATGCGGATCGTCGTGAGCTGTTCCTGCAGGCGAGCCGCCGCATCGTTGAGATCACCAAACATCACTACGAACAGAACGACGACTCGGTACTGCCGCGCAATATCGCAAACCGCGCCGCCTTCCATAACGCAATGACCATGGATATCGCCATGGGCGGCTCCACCAACACCATTCTGCATCTGCTGGCGGCGGCCCAGGAGGGCGAGATCGACTTCACCCTGGCCGATATCGACCGCCTCTCCCGCGAAGTGCCGCACCTGTGCAAGGTCTCTCCGGCAACGGCGGACTACTACATGGAAGATGTGCACCGCGCCGGTGGCGTGTTTGGCATCCTCGGTGAGCTGGACCGCGCCAAGCTGCTGAGCACCCAGGTCAGCACCGTGCATAGCGCCACTTTGGCCGAAGCGCTGGATAAGTGGGATATCTGCCGTACCGACGATGAAGAGGTTCACACCTTCTTCCGCGCTGGCCCCGCCGGGATCCGTACCACCGAGGCGTTCAGCCAGGACTGCCGCTGGGACAGCCTCGATGCGGACCGTGAAAACGGCTGTATTCGCAGCCTGGACAACGCCTTCAGTACCGAAGGTGGCCTGGCGGTGCTGTTTGGTAACCTGGCGGAAGATGGCTGCATCGTTAAAACCGCCAGCGTGCCCGAGCACCAGCTGGCGTTTGAAGGCGTGGCGCGGGTATTCGATGACCAGGATGCGGCTCTCGCTGCGTTGAGCGCAGATGAAGTCAAACCGGGCAGCTGCGTCATCATCCGTTACGAAGGGCCCAAGGGCGGACCGGGTATGCAGGAGATGCTGATGCCCACCAGCCTGCTGAAGGCCAAGGGGCTGGCCACATCCTGCGCCCTGCTCACTGACGGCCGTTTCTCCGGCGCGACCTCAGGCCTTTCCATCGGCCATACCTCGCCGGAAGCGGCCAGCGGCGGCAACATCGCCCTGGTGCAGGATGGCGACATCATCAAGCTGAACATCCCGGCGCGCCGCATCGATGTGGCGATCTCCGATGAAGAGCTCAACGAGCGTCGCGGGCAGATGGAAGCCAAGGGGCTGAAAGCCTGGAAACCGGAAGGCCCGCGCCAGCGCCGTGTCAGCCTGGCGCTCAAGGCGTACGGCATGCTGGCGAGCAGCGCCGACAAGGGCGGCGTGCGTAACCGTGAACTGATCGAAAAGTATTTCGGTTAAGCCGCATTACCAGGGCTGTCTCACCCCAGTGGCCGGCCCTGTCTACCTTCTCCCCCATCCTTAATTTTCCGAGAGTACATCCCATGGAGAATACATCCCATGCTTAATCTTGCACTGAAGAAATGGCGCGCCAAGGAAGCCAGCCTCGGTGTCTGGTCGAACCTGCCCGATATCCATATGGCCGAGATGCTTAGCCGTATGGATGTGGACTGGATCTGCTTCGATCTGCAGCACGGCCTGATGGACTACAGTGATCTGACCCGCCTGCTGCCGGCGATCACCGGCGTTGATACCACCCCGCTGGTGCGAGTGGCGGCCAATCAGCCCGATCAGATCGGCAAGGCGCTGGATGCCGGTGCCCAGGGCGTGATTGTACCGATGGTGAATACCGCCGAAGATGCGCGTCGTGCCGTGTCTGCCTGCCGCTATCCGCCGATGGGCACCCGCTCCTGCGGCCCGATGCGCGATGCCATGCTCGAGGGTATGAACTACCTGGCCACCGCCAACGGCCAGGTCGCCTGCCTGGTGATGATCGAAACCGAAGAGGGTCTGCGCAACCTGGAAGAGATCGCCGCCGTTGAGGGCGTGGATGGTCTGTTCGTCGGCCCGATGGATCTCTGCTACGGCCTGGGTCTGGCGCCGGGCAGCTTTACCGATCCGGCGTTTGTTTCCGCTATCGCCGATATACTCAAGGCCTGCGAAACCAACAATCTGGCCAGTGGCATGTTTGGCTACAACGCCGAAATGGCAGCCAACTCGATCAAGAACGGCTTCGATTTCGCGTCAATCGGCACCGATATCAGCTTTATCCGTGCCGGCGTCACCCAGGCCCTGCACACCGCCAAGGGCGATGACGCAGAGAACGCCCCGACCGCTCGTGGCGGATACTGATCGATCCGCTGACGGTCACTGCACAACCTCTAAAGCCATGACTCTCAGAGCATGGCTTTTTTATCGGCTGTAAACCCTCGTCGCATAGCAGGCTCCAAAATCTGAAGTTCGGCTGAGCCAGTCAATGAAACCCTTTGGCTCAGGGAAATCGGCGTTGCCAATCAAGCTGTGGATTCGTGAACAGAGCGATGGCTGAAGGAAAAAGGTAGAGGTCAGACAAAAAAATGGGGCCGGATGGCCCCGAATAGGAGCTTAAACTAGGAGTAAAAGACTGGCTGTTAAACAGCCAGGTGGTGCCAGTGCAGGGACTTCATGGTGCCAAGGCCTTACCCGTGCAGATCACCATAAGGCTGATCGCCCATCTCTGCGATCAGGGCATTACCCTGGCGCTCTACCTCGGCAAACGCCTGGCGCAGGCTGTCTGCTGTGACTTCCACCGCCATATTGGCGATAAACGGGAACGCCAGCGTGGCTTCGATCAGAGTATTAACTGCCGCTTCATCGCTCAGTGACATTCTCAGCTGGGCGAAATTGATCGGCAGCCCGACCTGGGCGAATAGACGGGCACAGCGCTGGGCTTCCGCCCGATCCTGTTCCAACATCAGCTGGGTCAGGGTGCCGATCGCCACCATCTCACCGTGCAGGTAGTTGTGGTCCACCTCTGGCAGCAGGGTCAGCGCCTGGGCCAGGGCGTGGGCGCCGGCGACACCGGTGCACTCAAAGCCTGCACCGCTCAGCAGCGTGTTGGCCTCAACCACATGTTCTACCGCAGCATTGAGCTGACCGGCTTTAACCGCTTCCAGCGCATCCACGCCGTGGGCGTAAAGGATATCGGCGCAGGTTTGGGATAGCGCCACACCGGCCAGGGTCGGGCGATCACCGTAGGGTGACATCCCCGCCGGATTGGTATGACAGGCGCGTGCCTCGTACCAGGTGGACATGGCATCGCCCATGCCAGCGACGAGAAAGCGCACCGGAGCCTGGGCGACGATCGCGGTATCCACCATCACCAGCGCCGGGTTCTGGGCGAACACCTCGTAGGTTTCGGTGGCGCCTTCCGGAGTGTAGATCACGGACAGTGCAGAGCACGGCGCATCGTTGGAAGCCAGCGTCGGCATGATCACCACCGGCACTTCCAGGCGTTCGGCGATGCATTTGCCGGCATCCAGGGTTTTACCGCCACCGAGTGCGATCAGGGCATCCAGCTGGCCCTGCTCACGCAGTTCCGCGGTGCGGGCTTCGATCTCCTGAAAAGAGCATTCGCCACCAAAGGTGGTGACGCTGGCGTCGATGCCCGCCTTGTCGAGGGCTGCGAGCAGGCGTGCGCCCTCGCCTTTCTGGCTGCGCGGCGTGCAGAGCACGGCACAGCGCTTAACTTTAAGCGGTGCCAGATAGTCGGCACTGCGCTCGATCAGGCCGGGGGCCTGAACATAGCGCGGCGTGGTACGAAATACCTGTGCGGTTTGCTGTTCGGACATAAAAAGTTCGGACATGAAAATTCTCCGTTTCTACTGCGCCTTTTCTACTGCGCCTAATCGACCGGCCTAACATCGGACGGTGGGCTGTTTGAGGGCCATAACAACAGGCGCGGGAGCAATCAATGGAAGGAATAGGCCCTGACATTTGCCAGGGCCTTAGAGGGCAGATTAGAGGCGGAACTTGAACACCAGCTTCATCAGCTTCTCGTAGCGGGCGCCGTAAGGCGGTGCCAGCATCAGGATGCCGGACTTTTTCGCCTGCTGGAAAACCGGGCGGATCTTGGAGAACTCAAGGAAGCCTTCGCGGCCGTGGTAATGGCCCATGCCGCTGTTGCCCACGCCGCCAAACGGCATATCGTGCTGGGCTGCGTGCAACAGGGTGTCGTTGATGCAGGCGCCGCCAGACAGGGTGTTATAGAGCACCTTATCCTGGGTCTGCTTGTTATTGCTGAACAGGTAGAGGCCCAGCGGGCGCTCACCGGCGTTGATGTACTTGATCACCTCGTCGAGGCTGTCATACAGCTTGATCGGCAGCAGCGGGCCGAAGATCTCGTCACGCATGATCAGCATCTCTTCGCTGACATCCAGCACCGCGGTGGGCGGGTACTTGCGGTCCCTGGCGTTGGGCTCGCCCTTGGAAACCAGACGTACCGCCTTGGCGCCCTTCTGCGTCGCATCTTCAACGGTCTGCACGATGCGCTCGAAGGAGCGGTCATCGATGATCGAGGTAAAGTCACGGGAATCGGCAGTGCCGTAACGCTCGTTCACCACCGCCTGGGCGTAGCCGATAAACTCCTGCGCCTTGCCGCGCGGCAGGAACAGGTAATCCGGTGCGGTACAGGTCTGGCCGCTGTTGATGCACTTGCCCCAGAGAATACGCTCGGCGGCGGTGCGCAGATCGTAGTCCGGCGCGATGATGGTCGGTGACTTGCCGCCCAGCTCAAGCGTTACCGGCGTCAGGTACTTGGACGCGGTTTCCATTACGGTTTTACCGGTGGCCGGAGAGCCGGTGAAGACAAAGTGATCCCAGGGACGGTCGGTAAATTCGCTGGCACGCACGCCCGGAATAACGGCGAACTGCTCGTCGCTGAATTCAGCCGATACCAGCTTGTCCAGCAGGCGGCAGAGGTTCTGCGAGTTGGCCGCCATCTTGACGATAACGCGGTTACCGGCTGCCAGTGCCGCGATAGACGGGCCGATCGCCAGCGCCAACGGGTAGTTCCAGGGGCTGACAACACCGACCACGCCCTTGGGCTGTGGGATGACTCGGTTTTTCGCACCGAGGAAGTTAAGCCCCACATGACGTTTCTCCGGCTTCATCCACTTCTTGAGATGCTTCTTGTGGTAAGCCACCGCACTGGTCATCTGCGAAATATCGAGCAGCTTGGTTTCCTGCGGGCAGCGATTGCCGAAGTCGGCGTTGACCGCTTCACAGATCGCATCCATGTTCTCCATCAGGAGCTTGTCGATCTTGTTGAGCGCATCGATACGCTGCTGATAGCTCGGATAGGGCTGCTCGCGGGAGGCGCGGCGTTGTTTATCGAATACGCGATCAATGCGGCTTTTCGCTTCGCTGATCTGCGCCTGGGTACTCTTCTCCTGGGTACTCTGATCCTGAGCAATAGTCGGTGCGGCACTCGTCATGGTGACCTCTATCTTATTTTATCTGTCGGGGTTCAAGCAGAAACGGCGAGCGCCTGCCTGAGTGCTACAGCCAAAAAGCGGCTTCTAGTAAACACTGACAGCCTAAAAGAGCCCCCACCCACCAGCTTGACACTTAGCGATTTGGATTTGACAAAAGACGTCGCGCCGAAGCCCACAGATCCCCGATGAGTCACCCTTTTATCGCGTTACTTCTCAGTAAAAAGCCGGGCTGAATGTAGAGGGATTCAAGAAGAGTTAAGACGAGTTGAACGTCGCGAACTGTCAAAGCCGGTGCGGCTTATGTCAAGCAGCCGGAATGCCCCTCTCGCACTATTCCTACCACTGAAAGAGCTCTTTTCCCGGTCTGTGCAGGCGAGGGTGCAGCTAAGCACCGCGTTCTGCGTACCCGGCGGGAGAGGCCTCAAGTCCGGTAAAAATAACTAAAAAGAGACATTCACATGGCGACTAGACTCCTGCAATCGGCCGATTCCGCTTACGACTACCCCCTGCTGATCAAACAGCTGCTGCAGTCCAACCAGCGGTTTGAAACCGAGCACCAGATCGTATCGGGCGAGCACCGGTTCAGTTATGCCCAGTTCAACGAGCGTATCTGCCGCCTGGCCAACGCGCTTAAAGCCGCGGGTATCGGCCCCGGCGATACGGTGGCCGTGATGGACTGGGACAGCCATCGTTATCTTGAATGTTTCTTTGCCGTGCCGATGATCGGCGCCGTGCTGCACACGGTGAATATCCGTCTGTCGCCGGGTCAGATTCTCTACACCATGAACCACGCCGAGGATGACCTGGTGCTGGTGCATGATGATTTCCTGCCGATCATCGATGGCATCAAGGATCAGCTGGAAACCGTCAAAGGCTATATCCAGCTGACCGATCAACCCGAAAACGCCTGCTCCTTCGAATCTCTGGGTGAATACGAGGCGCTGCTGGCCAAGGCCGACACTGCGTACGACTTCCCGGACTTCGATGAAAACTCCATTGCAACCACCTTCTATACGACCGGTACAACCGGCAACCCCAAGGGTGTGTTCTTCTCCCATCGTCAGCTGGTGCTGCACACGCTGAACATGGTGAACACCCTGCAATCCCGCAACTGCGATAGCGCCCTGCTCGATCATGAGGGCGTCTATATGCCGATTACGCCGATGTTCCATGTGCACGCCTGGGGCATCCCTTACGCGGCGACCATGATGGGCGTACAACAGGTTTATCCGGGTCGCTACGAGCCCAACAACCTGACCCGCCAGATCCGTGAGGAAGGCGTGACCTTCTCCCACTGCGTGCCGACCATCCTGCAGATGGTGATGCAGTCTGGCGAGGCGGCGGATACCGACTTCAACGGCTGGCAGGTGATTATCGGCGGCAGCGCGCTGACACCGGGCCTGGCCAAACAGGCGCTGGAAAGCGGCATTCAGCCGTTCAGCGCCTACGGCATGTCGGAAACCTGCCCGCTGATGTCCATGACCCGCATGGACAAAAACAGCTACGCCCTGCCGGCGGACGAGCAGATCGCCCTGCGCACCCGCGCGGGCCTGCCATCTGACCTGGTCGATATCCAGATCTGGACGCCGGAGGGCAAGGTGCTGGCGAACGACGGCAAGAGCGCCGGCGAGCTGGTGGTGCGTGCTCCCTGGCTGACCCAAAGCTACCTCAACGAGCCGGAAAAAGGCGCCGAACTCTGGCAAGGCGGCTGGCTGCACACCGGCGATATCGCCTGTATCCACCCGGATGGCTGCATCGAGATCAAGGATCGCATCAAGGACGTGATCAAAACCGGCGGCGAGTGGATCTCCTCCCTGGAGATAGAGCGCCTGATCAGCCAGCACGAAGATGTGGCCGCGGTTACCGTGGTCGGTGTGCCCGACGAGCGCTGGGGTGAGCGCCCCTTCGCCATGATCGTGCCGCGCCGCGAGCAGCTGGAGGCCGAGAGCATTCAGCGGCATCTGCAGACCTTTGTCGACGACGGCACCATCAACAAATGGGCGATCCCCAAAGCGATTCAGCTGGTGGACGATATCCCCAAAACCAGCGTCGGCAAGATCGACAAGAAGCGGATCCGCGCCCAGCTGGCCTGAAGCCGGTCGCCCGCTCCCCACAAAACGGACCTCTTCAGCACGGCTAAAAGCGGCGCTGAGGTCCGCGTAAAGCAAAGCAATTCCTCGCCCGGCCCTGAAACTTTGATGTTTCAGACGTCGGGTGCCCGTTGCGGAGAATAATAAGAAATGGAATATGCCGGACTGATAGGCGGCGTTGTGCTGCTGATCCTGTTGGCGCTGCGCGGGGTGAATATCATCCTGTCATCGCTGATCTGCTCACTGCTGGTCGTGCTGACCAATGACCTTCCCCTGGCCCCGAGCCTCTCTGAGTATTACGCCTTCGGCCCGCTTGGCGCATTTACCTTTGCCGGCAAATTCTTCCTGCTGTTTGCCGCCGGTTCCATCTTCGGCCGGGTGATGGGCGACAGCCACGCCGCCGCCAGTATCGCCACGGCGTTGATCAACCGCCTGGGTGCGCACCGCGCACTCTGGATCACCACCCTGGCATGCGCCCTGCTGACCTACGGCGGGGTTGTCGCCTTTGTGGTGATCTTCGCGCTTTATCCGCTGGGGCTGAAGTTGCTGCAGGAGGCTAACATTCCCAAGCGGTTGTTCTGCGGTGCCCTGGCGCTCGGCGCCGGTACCTTCACGCTGACCACCTTGCCGGGCACACCGTCGATTCATAACGTGATCTCCTCGGTGGCGCTGGGCAGCGATCTGTTCGCCGGGTTCTGGGTTGGCACCGTAGGCGGTGTGGCGATGTTCTTCCTGGGGATCTGGTACCTGGAGCGGCAGCGCAAACTGGCCATCGCCAACGGCGAAGCCTTTGTGCCGGGCTCAACGGATCGCATCTCGTCCCTGGATGAAAGTGAATATCCACCCTGGCAGCTCGCCCTGCTGCCGATGGTTGTGGTGATCGGGTTGATCCTTCTGCCCCGCGTTATCAGCATGTCGATCGATATCGGTGCGCTGGATGAAGGGTCTCTGCTACGCACGCTGATCGAGTTTGCCAACGCCCAGCCGATTGTCTGGCCCAGCATCGCCCTGATCGCGGGTTCTGTTCTGGCGGCGCTGATGTTCAGCCATATCCGCCGTGAGTCGCTGCAGGTGATGGGCAATGGCGCCCAGGATTCGATCATGCCGCTGATCAACACCGCGGCGGTGATCGGCTTTGGTGGCATTGTTACCCACACCAGCGGCTTTCTTGAATTCACCTCGCTGATGCTGGAATCCAACCTGCCGCCGCTGCTGTCGGCCTTTGTGTCGGTCAGCCTGGTGGCGGCGATCACCGGCTCCGCATCCGGCGGCCTGCAGATATTCATGCAGACCATGGCGCCCGCCTATACCGAGATGGGCCTGAACCCAGAGGTGCTGCACCGTATCGCCACCATGGCCAGCGGCGGCTTCGACTCCCTGCCCCACTGCGGCACGGTGATCGCTACCCTGACCATCACCGGGCTCACCCACAAAGAGGCGTACAAGGATATCGGCATCATCACCGTGGTGATCCCGGTGCTGGTGACACTGGCGCTTATCGGGCTTCTGGTACTCACATCGGCCTGATCAGCGGCTCCCAGTTATCACTCATCAAATAACAAAAACAGGATAGCAATATGAGTAAGCCAACCCTTCTTGTGACCCGTCCGCTACCCCAGCCGATGGTTGATGCCCTCGGCCAGTTTGGCGAGGTGCAGATCGTGGACCTGACAGCCGACACTATCCCTGCAGGCGATATTATCGTCACGACACCGCTGGACCCGATCAAGGGCGAGGTGCTGGCCAAACTGCCGAAGTCGGTGCGCCTGATCGCCAATATCGGTATCGGCGTGGATCATGTGGACCTCTCCGCCGCCCGCGAGCTGGGTATCGCCGTGAGCAATACGCCGGTGGTTACCGAAGATACTGCAGACCTGGCGATGGCACTGCTGCTGGCCACCTGCCGCAAACTCAGCGCCAGTGAGCGTTACCTGCGCGCCGATGACTGGGTTTCCGGCATGGGTCAGACCGGCATCCGCGTGCATGGCAAAACCCTCGGTATTATCGGTATGGGCGCCATCGGTCAGGCGCTGGCCCGCCGTGCCCAGGGGTTTGGTATGGAGATTATCTACACCAACCGCAGCCCTAACCCCGATGCGGAAGCCGCTCTCGGTGCGCGTTTCTGCGAGACCAAGGAGCAGCTACTGGCCGAAGCCGATATCGTCTCCCTTAACTGCGACCTCAACCCGAATACCCGCCATATCATCGATGCCGAAGCGCTCAGCCAGATGAAACCCGGTGCGGTGCTGATCAATGCCGGGCGCGGACCGCTGGTGGATGAAGCCGCGTTGATCAAGGCGCTGGAGAGCGGCCATCTTGGCGGCGCAGGTCTCGATGTGTACGAGTTTGAGCCACAGGTAAGCCCAGGCTTAACCGCTTTCGATAACGTCACCCTGCTGGCCCATATCGGCAGCGCCACCCAGGAGTGCCGCGCGGATATGGCGCGCCGTGTCTGTGTGAACATCGCTGCGTTTATCCAGCAAGGCGCGCCGCAGGATTGCTGCAACTGATTTGGCGCCGGTGACAGACCGGCGTAACTGAAAGGTCGATCCCATGAGTATTTTCAATGTGAACCCGGTCACGGTGGATGACTACCGACGACTGGCCCGGCGCAGGCTGCCGCGCTTTCTGTTCGACTATATCGACGGTGGCGCCAATGCCGAACAGACCCTTGCGGATAACGTAAACGGCTTCGACCGCTACCGCCTCAAGCAGCGGGTGATGCGCAATGTCGATGATGTGGATACCTCCACCACCCTCGCAGGCTTCGAGGCCGCGATGCCGCTGACACTGGCGCCGGTGGGCATGGCGGGCATGTTCGCCCGCCGTGGTGAAACCCAGGGCGCGCGTGCGGCCAACGCCAACAGTATTCCCTTCACCTGCTCTACCCTTGGCATCTGCCCGGTGGAGGAGATTATCCGGGCCACCGGCAAGCCGATCTGGTTTCAGCTCTATATGCTGCGTGATCGCGAGGTGGTGCAGTCGCTGCTGAAACGTGCCGAAGCAGCCGGCGTAAACACCCTGGTATTTACCGTAGACCTGCCGGTGCCCGGCAAACGCCTGCGCGACTTCCGTAACGGCATGCTGGGTACCAATCTCTGCAGCAAACTCTCCAAGGCCGCGCAGCTGCTCTACAGCCCGCGCTGGATTGTGGATGTTGCAATCAAGGGCAAACCCCATGTGATCGGCAACCTCAGTGAAGTGGTGCCCAACCCCGATGATCTAAACGAATACAAAGCCTTTATCGACAGCCAGTTCGACGCCAGCGTCACCTGGAAAGATATCGAATGGCTCAGAACAATCTGGCCCGGCAAGCTGATCATCAAGGGCGTAATGGAGGTTGAAGATGCCCAGGCAGCGGTAGCCGCCGGAGCCGATGGCGTGATCGTCTCCAACCACGGCGGCCGCCAGCTGGATTCAGTCTCGTCCAGCATCGCCAAGCTCCCCGCTATCGCCAAGGCCGTGGGCGATCAAACCGAAGTCTATATCGATAGCGGTATCCGCAACGGCATCGATGTGGTCAAAGCGATCGCCCTGGGCGCCCGCGGCGTTCTGATCGGCCGCCCCTGGATCTACGCCATGGCCGGCGCCGGCGAACAGGGAGTGAATGATCTGCTTAACAACTTCCAGAGCGAGATCAGAACCGCCATGGCGCTGATGGGCGTGAACCGGTTAGAGGAGATTACTGGGGAGTTGATTGAGGCGGTTTGAGGTTGTTTAGCGAGGAGCTGTTAAAGCAAGGGCCGGATCGATTTTTATTGATCCGGCCTTTCAGTATAAGCTGGTCTTGATTTATTATCTAAAACATGCGAACTAAATTTAAATTTTTGGCGATTCTTAATTATTAAAAGGCGGAGCAAAAAATTCGCCCAAATTATGTTTTTTAAAACCCTTACTGTGTAATTGCATGGTTTCGTTATCTTACTCTAGCCATCTTTAAAAAATTCTAAACTTCAATTCTCGGCTCGATCAATAGATCAGAGACTTCCCAGTTATAGGCATCCATTAACTGGGCCATTTCGTTGTAAACAGGCTTTTCTTTGTCTATATCACGAATCGTAAGTAATATTGTGAAAGGAATTTGAACTCCTTCTACTTCGATTCCCTCACGATCAAGAATGGAAACCCTTAATTTCCAATGTTCGATATTGATACCGTTAGGAAATCGCTTTTGATAGACCTTGATTGGAGACCATTTATCACCATTTTTTACAAGTTCTGATTCATAATTATGCGCCTCTTGCTGGCGTGGGATTTTTGATGAGAAACTGCCGTCCTTGTACTCACCAAAACCTACGTTTACGTCAAATTGGCAGTATTCAAATGCTCTATTAGGATCTAAATTTGGTTGATAAACTAACGTTATAAAGAACTCAGCTCTAACTTTTCCTTCTTCGGTTCGAAGGCAACTGGGTATAGGAAAGGGTAGTTTCTCGACTTCAAAACTTTTTTGAGCATGACCTTGAAATGCGAGCGTTGTTTCATAATCATTTACTTCGAGGATGCTTTCAATATCTCGAGGTAAACCCCATCCAAAATAGTGTTTGTACTCTCTATCAAGCGTGTGGCCATGATTCATATTTGCGTTATGAATTAATAAAGCTTTAACAAGGTTTGGAGAGGCTCTTTCACCTAGTTGTTGGTAAATATTAGCTGCGATTGTTGCAATGACTGGTGTTGAAAAGCTAGTGCCTACATCATTACGTTTATTGCCGAGTGGACAGACCGAGTTTACACCTAATGGAATAGCCATACCTCCTAATGAGAGTATATTCCCGCCAAAGTGTACTAAATCTGGTTTCTGTATATAGTTTGAAACCGGGCCTCTGCGGCTAAATGGTGAAGGCTCCTCGTTCCTCACGTGTCCATCGACATGAGCTAAGGCACCAACTGTAATTGCGCGAACAGAATCAGCAGGGCTCGATACTCCATCATTTAGCTGAGAGACAGGGGGCCACTCTCTTAGAGAGTCGGTGTAGTTACCTGCCGCGACTACACATAAACAATCATATTTATCTTGGAACTCATCTAGCATTAACGCCATTGTGGATATTTCGTCAAGAGATACAGGCGAAGACGAGCCTAAAGATAAGTTCCAAATCTTAATTTCAGGTTGCTCCTCGGCTACTTCATACATGGCATTAATAATTTCAAATACATCGCCAATACCATTGCCTAGTACTTCCACACTAAAAACTTTTGACTGACACGATGGAAAGCGAATATCTTGATTATAGTGGAATGCGTTTGATAGCAAACCACTCACAAAAGTACCATGAGAGAAGTCTCTTAAAGCTTCTGGAATATAGCACTTAGAGCCCGCAATCCAATTCTGAATAGCCGGACAATTGGCACTGACCCCGCTATCGACGACACCAATTATAGGATAAGCCTTATCATCCTCAGGGTCTGATAATTCTGCCCGTTCAGCTCTGACGGTAGAATCGGTCATTGGTTTAACTGTAATACTTTGTGAACGAATAGCGCTTTGTACTGAACTCACAGACGGCAGTATATCTAACAACGTTTTTGAATAAGAGAATACTTTATAGAGGCGGACTGATTCTGACAGGTGTTTTACCCACTTAGCATCATTTCTATCAAGCAGGTTTTCAAAATTATGATCAATGGCCAGGTTAATCTCATCATCATTATAACGAAACAAACGAATAATAATTGGGGTTAAGTCTTCTCCAATATAATCGAGTTTTGGACTATAGTTTCTAATGCTCTTAATAGTCGATAAGGCTTTGATCGCTTTCTTACTTTCAGCAGTTTCGATTTTTTTTCGTAATGCCTCAAGGCCTTTTGGATTTACCTGAATCAAGAGTTTCCCATATCCTTGATCGCCAAAAAAAGGGCATGTTTTTTCGTTAAAAAGTGCCTTAGGCCTATGAGATTTTGCTGTCGCATTGCTTTCTAACTCAACAAGCGCAGCGCATGTATCTACACCACTAGTCTCCACTCCAGCTTCTAGGGACTGGTATACCCTATCAATAGACGAAAGCAGCTCATTTCTAAACTCTTTTGTGACAGGCTTCAATGGAGTAGACGAACCACCAGGATTAACTGATGGCTTAAAGTAGTCAGTGGTTGAGAATTGGACGTGTTTTATAGGGTTTTTAGGTGTGCTCATTATTTATTATCCTTTAATAACCGACTGACGTAACTAGGTGATATATCCCACAATAAGGAGAAAAGCTTTCCAGTGAAAAGCTCTCCGTTTATTTCTTTGAGCTTATGCATGTTCTTGCTACGCTCTTCATCACTTTCGAAATTTAGCCAAGGATATAACGAGACCAAAATAGTTCTCACAAGACCAATTCGTGATGCGGGTAGTTCGTTAATGATTGAGTATCTCAAGTATTCATAGGTTGCCATTTCTATCTCTGCACCAGTCATACCATCAGATACTTGAACGCATAAATTTAAGTCTCCTTCAGTAAAATCGTATTTCGAAAGCAAAGAATTGAAAATTGCATATCTCTCTTTTTCTAATGGTGGAGTAAGTTCTAATTTGTAATGAAACCTTCGACCAATAGCAGGATCCAAAAGATGTATATGGTTGGTTGCGGCTATAACGATGGTATCCGTTAGAGAATCGATGTTCTGAAGTAAGCTAACTACAACTCGTTTTAGTTCTCCAATCTCATTCTTATCATCTCTAGCTTTTGCTATGGCATCGAACTCGTCTAGAAACAGTACACATGGCTGAGACTGCGCATAGTCAATCAGTGACCTTATGTTTTTTGATGTTGAACCTAAATAGGATGATATTAGAGCATCAGCACGCGCCGTAACTAACGGAAGATCTAGCTTTGCTGCTATATGATTAGCTAACTTACTTTTACCTGTACCAGGCATACCATGCAAAAGTAGCGTTGGATTAATGGGTATATTTAGCTCAATGAGGCGTTCTTTCTTATATATGTAACCTAAAAATGAGTCGATTACTTTCTTTGAACCATCAGGTAAAAAAATCTGAGAGTCAGTAATTAATGGGTGGGTTATGTCCGCTAAAGAGAAACGGTTGTCCTTCTCTACCGGTACCGGCCTCTGAGAGATTGAGTTTGCGGAAGCTCCTTTCGCCGTAACCGGTTGCACACCTCCTTCTAGCTGTTCGCTAAGGCCTTTAACTGCGAGTTGCTCACCATCTACCTTCAACTTTTCAATGAGTTGTTGGATATATAGAGATACATGCTTACGATCACTTGCTAGGGCGCCGCGAACAATGTTAGAGATTTCAGTGTAGTACTTCATTTTTAGATCCAAGGCGTGAAACAGTGAACTAATTCTGGCATATAGTGAATTGATATGCACAAATAATTCACAAAGTGATGCCGTTAATGACGCGTTTAGGTGGTCCCTTCCAGCGTTGTAAGCGCGAACCTTCGAAAGCCTTGAGCATGCTACGTGTAGTCGCTACCGCTGCCGGGGGAACTCCGTTTTAGCCTCGTTGGTGCTGATACCCTATTGCTCGAACGCTTTCTCATTGAAGAAGATCAGCCCCTTCATAGATGCGGTGATTCTCCGACCAACGGTCTGATTACTTTAAACGGCAACGCAGCAGCGATCCGCTCCTCATGCAACATAAATCGCGCAGGCGGCGAAGGCATGAAATGAGGTAGTACGGCAGATGGCGTACCAGCCCGACCTGGGTGGGTGCAGCTGTGGGTGAGGAACAGCAGTGGTCGGCTGGTACATAACGCGAAGGTCGACGGGATCGCCGACCTTCTGAGGTTCGCCCCTTATCCCTAAAGTAGGGATTTGATACCGGGGCGAAGGTAGAAGCTTACATATTCGGGTAGTTGGGCCCGCCCATCCCTTCTGGCGTGACCCAGGTGATGTTCTGGGGCGGGTCTTTGATATCGCAGGTTTTGCAGTGCAGGCAGTTCTGGGCGTTGATCTGGAATCGCTCGCCCTCTTCCTCCTCTATCACTTCATACACGCCCGCCGGGCAGTAACGCTGGGCCGGTTCTGCAAACTTCACCAGGTTCTGCTGCAGCGGTATATCGGCGTTCTCCAGTTGCAGGTGACAGGGCTGATCCTCTTCATGGTTGGTGTTGGAGAGGAATACCGATGAGAGCTTGTCAAAGCTCAGTTTGCCGTCTGGCTTGGGGTAGATAATCGGCTGGTAGCTGCTGGCCGGTTTCAGCTGTTCATGGTCCGGGTGGTTATCGCGCAGGGTTACCGGGATACGGCCACCGAACCAGTTCTGATCCACGTAGTTGAACGCACCGCCGAGCCAGTGACCCAGTTTATGCATCGCCGGGCCAAAGTTACGTGAGCGGAACAGCTCATCGTAGAGCCAGGATGACTCGAACAGGTCCGTATAGGCGACCAGTTCATTACCGCCCTCATCGCCGTTCACCAGCGCCTGGAAGATCGCTTCAGCGGCGAGCATGCCGGATTTCATCGCGGTGTGGCTGCCCTTGATCTTGCTGAAATTGAGCGTGCCGGCATCGCACCCCACCAGAAGACCACCGGGGAAGGTCATTTTCGGCAGGGAGTTGTAGCCGCCCTTTGCGATGGCACGTGCGCCGTAAGAAACACGTTTGCCCCCTTGCAGATGACGCGCAAGCACCGGGTGATGTTTCAGGCGCTGCAGCTCATCGAAGGGGCTCAGGTAAGGGTTTGCATAGTTCAGGTCGACGATCTGCCCGACCACCACCTGGTTGTTGTCTGTGTGGTAGAGGAAGAAGCCGCCACTGGTGTCTTTATCCAGCGGCCAGCCGGTGCCGTGCACCACCAGGCCAGGCTGATGCTGTTCCGCAGGAATATCCCATAACTCTTTGATACCTAAACCGTAATGCTGGCAGTCGGACTGGCTATCCAGCTTGTAACGGGCGATCAGCTCCTTGCCCAGATGGCCGCGACAGCCTTCGGAGAAGAGGGTGTATTTGGCGTGCAGTTCCATGCCCGGCGTGTAGTTCGCGCCCTGCTCTCCGTCGGCGGTGACGCCCATATCACCGGTGGCGATGCCCTTCACGCTGCCATCCTCGTTGTAGAGGATTTCGGAGGCGGCAAAGCCGGGGAAGACTTCCACGCCCAGGGACTCAGCCTGCTCCGCCAGCCAGCGGCAGAGGTTACCCAGGCTGATGATGTAGTTGCCCTGGTTGTGCATCGTCTTCGGCACTAAGGCGTTGGGGATGCGGGTGCCCTTCTCGGCATCTTTGAGCAGGTAGACTTCATCTTCGGTGACCGCCGTGTTCAGCGGCGCACCAAGCTCTTTCCAGTTGGGAAAAAGCTCATCCAGTGCGCGGGTCTCGAACACCGCACCGGAGAGTATATGAGCGCCTACCTCGGAGCCTTTCTCGACGACGCAGACGGTGAGTTCTTTTTCCGCTTCCTGGGCCTGCTGCATCAGGCGGCAGGCGGTAGAGAGCCCGGCCGGGCCGGCGCCCACGATAACGACATCAAACTCCATAGAATCACGCATAAAAACCTCCCGGCGATATCCCTGCCGCCTTTCTTATAGATATAAGGTCATCAATTCGGGTCAAAAAATATGCCCTGAACCTGGGGAAGAACAGGGCATAAAGGATTGCGACGACTGTCTTTCGGGTTTACGGCTTAGAGTTTGGATTCCAGCTCCGGCACCGCCTCGAACAGGTCGGCCACCAGGCTGTAATCCGCCACCTGGAAGATCGGCGCTTCTTCATCCTTGTTGATCGCGACGATCACCTTGGAGTCCTTCATACCGGCCAGGTGCTGGATTGCACCGGAGATACCGACGGCGAAGTAGATATCGGGCGCTACGATCTTGCCGGTCTGGCCCACCTGCATATCGTTGGGTACAAAGCCTGCGTCTACCGCAGCACGGGAGGCGCCCACCGCCCCGCCGAGTTTATCGGCCAGGGATTCCAGCAGTGCGAAGTTCTCGCCGTTACCGAGGCCACGGCCACCGGAAACTACTACGCTGGCCGCAGTCAGTTCAGGACGGTCGGACTTCGCCATCTCTTCGCTGACAAAGGCGGAGGTGCCGGCATCGTGAGCCGGGCTCACGCTATCTACACTGGCGCTACTGCCGGTGCTTGCTGCTGCATCGAAGGCGGTGCCGCGCACGGTGATCACCTTGATCGAATCCAGTGACTGCACGGTAGCGATGGCGTTACCGGCGTAGATTGGGCGCTGGAAGGTATCGGCGGCTTCTACGGCGATGATGTCGGAGATCTGGCCCACATCCAGCAGTGCGGCCACACGGGGCATCACGTTTTTGCCGGTGGTGGTGGCCGGAGCGACTACGTGGCTGTAGTCCTTGCCGAGCTCTGCGATAAGCAGCGAGAGGTTTTCTGCCAACTGACGCCCATAGGCGGCGTTATCGGCCAATAGGACCTTGGAGACGCCGGCAACGCTTGCGGCGGCTTCGGCTACTGCGGCGCAGCCTTCGCCTGCGACCAGCAGGTGGAGCTCGTCACCCATCTGGCAGGCGGCGGTTACTGTGTTGAGTGTGGCACTTTTCAGGGTGCTGTTGTCATGTTCTGCAATGATGAGAATAGCCATCTGATCGCCCCCTTAAAGTACTTTGGCTTCGTTTTTCAGTTTGTCGATCAGCTCATCTACGCTGGCGACACGGATACCGGCCTGACGCTCTGCCGGGGCGGAGACTTTCAACAGGCGGGTGTGGTTCTTGAGCTCTACGCCCAGGTCTGCCGGGGTTTTCACATCAAGCGGCTTACGCTTGGCTTTCATGATGTCCGGCAGCTTGGCGTAGCGCGGTTCATTCAGACGCAGATCGGTGGTGACGATCGCTGGCAGTTTCAGGTTCAGGGTCTGCAGACCGCCATCTACTTCGCGGGTGACGTTAACGCTGTCGCCGTCGATCTTAACTTCAGAGGCGAAAGTACCCTGGGGCCGGTTCAGCAGTGCGCCGAGCATCTGGCCGGTCTGGTTGTTGTCGGCATCGATAGACTGCTTACCGAGGATAACCAGGCCCGGCTGTTCCTCTTCGACCACCTTGGCCAGCAGCTTGGCCACATTGAGTGATTCGGGCAGCTCTTCGGTTTCGATCTGGATGCCGCGATCGGCGCCCAGTGCCAGTGCGGTACGGATCTGTTCCTGGCAGGCCTTCGGGCCGATGGACACTACAACCACCTCGGAGGCGGCGCCGGATTCCTTGAGTCGAACCGCTTCTTCTACCGCGATTTCGCAGAACGGGTTCAGGGCCATCTTGACGTTAGCCAGGTCCACATCGGAGTTGTCCGGCTTAACGCGTACCTTGACGTTGTAGTCGATGACGCGCTTAACAGCGACGAGTACTTTCATCTTAAACCTCTCTTAACACCCTTTGCGGATGGCTCCATGCGGGTGTTTGTTCTCTTGTTATTCTGGGTGCTGCCGGCTATTCACCGGCAGCTTGTGCCTTTAGATTCTTATTCCTTTTGAATCCGAATCTGTGCGTTCTATTAAGGTGCTGATCAGAACTGGTCTTCACTCAGCGCCATGATGCTAGCGCTGCCCTTGAGGATGGTTTCCAGGCTGGCCTTGGTGCGCGGCAGCAGGTGCTCGGAGAAGAACTGGGCAGTGACCAGCTTCGCCTTCAGGTACTCCGGATCGCCCTCGCCTGCGTCCAGCAGCGTCTGAGCGCGCAGTGCAGACTGACCCATCAGCCAGCCACCGCATAGGTAGCCGAACAGCATCATGAAGTGCACGCTGACAGCACCGGCTGCGGCCGGATCTTGCGCAGCGTTTTCGAGCAGCCAGTTGCGCGCGTTGTTGCCTGCTTCCAGTGCTTCACGCAGTGCTGCGCCCTGCTCTGCAAAGCCTTCATGCTTGCTCAGCGCAACCACGGTCTCTTCGATCTCGGCCAGCAGTTCTGCCAGGGCTTCGCCCTTGTTGAGCAGGGTTTTGCGGCCGACCAGATCCAGTGCCTGGATACCGGTGGTGCCTTCGTAGATGGTGAGGATGCGAGCATCTCGGTAGTGCTGGGCGGAACCGGTTTCTTCGATAAAGCCCATGCCGCCGTTGACCTGGGTGCCCAGGTAGGTGATCTCCTGGGACAGCTCGGTGATCCAGCCTTTGACGATCGGGGTCAGCAGTTCCAGGCGAGCCTGGTGACGGCGCTGGTCTGCCTCATCCTGGGCGCGTCCGGCGCGGTCCACTTCTGCAGCGCCGACGAACGCCAGCGCACGCATCGCTTCGGTGGCGGACTTCATCTGCATCAGCATGCGACGCACATCCGGGAACTTGATGATGGCGAAACGGCTGCCATCCTTGTTGGTGCCCTGCAGGCGCTCCTTAGCGTAATCCAGCGCCTGCTGGTAAGAGCGCTCGGCAATGGCGACGCCCTGAAGACCCACTCCCTGACGGGCGCAGTTCATCATGGTAAACATGTACGCCAGGCCCTTGTTGGCTTCGCCGACCAGGTAGCCGATAGCACCCTCTTTATCGCCGTAGCTCATGACGCAGGTGGGGCTGGCATGAATGCCGAGCTTGTGCTCAACGGAGACGCACTTCACATCGTTGCGTACGCCCGGGTTGCCTTCGGCATCGAGCAGGAACTTGGGCACCACGAACAGGGAGATCCCTTTAACACCGGCCGGTGCGTCCGGCAGACGGGCCAGCACCAGGTGAATGGTGTTGTCGGTCATCTGATGATCACCCCAGGTGATGAAGATCTTCTGCCCGGTAATCAGGTAGTGATCGCCATTGGGGATCGCACGGGTCTTGATCGCAGCCAGATCGGTACCGGCATCCGGCTCGGTCAGGTTCATGGTGCCGGTCCATTCGCCGGAGACCATCTTCGGCAGGTAGGTCTGCTTCAGCTCTTCGCTGCCGTGGTGCGCAATCGCTTCAACCGCGCCCTGGGTCAGCAGCGGGCAAAGCGCGAAGGCCATGTTGGCGGACTGCCAGATCTCGTTAACGGCGGTGCACAGCACGTTGGGCAGGCCCTGGCCTTCGTACTCTTCATCGGCGATCAGGGAGCTCCAGCCGCCCTCAGCGAACTGCTGGTACGCTTCCTTGAAGCCCGCGGTCTCTTCTACGCCCCGCTCGGTGAGCTTAACGCCCTGGTTATCGCCGATCACGTTCAGCGGCGCCAGGACTTCGGAGCCCAGCTTGCCGGCTTCGGTGAGGATGGCGGAGGCCAGTTCAAAGTTGATGTCGTCAAAGCCGTTGGCGGCGCACAGGTCATCGAAGCCAACCAGCTCGTTCAGTACAAACTCGGCGTCCTGATGCGGGTGTTTATAATCGCTCATTCTTATTCTCCTCGGCTCCAGCGCTCTGGCTGGAGCTCTTGTTCATCAGTTTTCAGTAGTAAGAGCGGCCTTCGGCCAGACGTGCTTTGAAGCCTTCGGTAAGCTGGTAAAGCGCGCCGCGTGACTGGTGTTCTTCCGCACGGCGGGCAAACTCTTCCAGGCCCAGGGTGTCGATGTAGCGCAGTGCGCCGCCACGGAAGCGCGGGAAGCCCAGGCCCAGAATCAGACCCATGTCCGCCTCGGCCGGTGTTTCGACGATGCCGTCTTCCAGGCAGAGTGCGGCTTCCAGACACATGGGGATCATCATGCGGTCGATGATCTGCTGATCGGTCAGCTCCAGCTGGGCGCTGCGGCGATCTTCGATCAGCTGCTGCGCCTTCTCGGAGGCCTTCTTGAAGCGACGGCCGTTCTCATCTTTGCCGTACTCGTAGAAGCCCTTGCCGTTTTTCTGACCCAGGTGCTTTGCATCCAGCAGTGCCGCCGCGATCACATCGCCGTCGTGGCCCATGCGTACAGGGAAGCCTTCCTGCATCACGTGATCGGCGTGTACCAGGGTGTCGATGCCGACTACGTCTGCCAGGTAAGCCGGGCCCATGGGCCAGCCGAAACCTTCCATGACGCGGTCGATGCGCTCGAAGTCGACACCGTCCAGCAGCAGGCGGTTAAAGGCGTTGAAGTAAGGGAACAGGATGCGGTTAACGAGGAAGCCAGGGCAGTCGTTAACCACGATGGGCGTTTTACCCATGGCGCTGGCATAAGCCACGGTGCGGGCGATGGTTTCATCGCTGGTCTGGCTGCCGCGGATCACCTCTACCAGCGGCATCAGATGCACCGGGTTAAAAAAGTGCATGCCGCAGAACTGCTCGGGGCGGGAGACACTCTCGGCCAACTGGTTGATGGAAATGGTCGAGGTGTTGGAAGCCAGAACCGCGGTCGCAGGCACCGCTTTTTCCACCTCCGCCAGTACGCTGGCTTTGATCGCCGGATTTTCCACCACCGCTTCCACCACGATATCCACGTTGCTGAAGTCGTCGTAGCTCAGCGTCGGCTGAATGCCGCCAAGCACCGCCTGTTTAGCTTCTTCGGTGAGACGGCCCTTCTCGATCTGCTTGTCCAACAGGCCGGAAGCAGTGCTGATACCCAGCTCCAGCGCTTCGTCGCGGATATCCTTCATCAGAATCGGAGTACCAGTGGACGCGGACTGATAAGCCACGCCGCCCCCCATGATGCCGGCGCCCAGAACGGCGCTCTGCTTAACCGGTGCTGCCTGCTTGCTCCAGTTGCGCGCTTTCTTTTTCAGCAGCTGATCGTTCAGGAACAGGCCGATCAGGCTTTTCGCCGCGTCGGACTTTGCCAGAGTGGTGAAGCCCTCGGTTTCAACTTTCAGTGCTTCGTCGAACGGCAGAGACGCATGGGTGGCGACGATCTCCAGGATCTGAATCGGCGCCGGATAGTTCGGATCCAGCTTCTTCGCCATCTCCGCGGCCATCGCCTTCACTTCGGCGCTGTTCTGAATCGGCTGCTGCTTACGCTGGCGGTTGGCGTGGAAATCCACTTCGCCATTCACCGCTGCCTGCAGCAGTTCGAGCGCTACGGTGCGCAGCTCGCCCTCTTCCGCCAGACGATCAGCAACACCCAGTTCCAGTGCGACAGCGGCTTTCTGCGGCTTGCCGGTCAGCATCCACTGCATGGCGCTGGCGGTATCGATCATACGGCTCAGGCGTACGGTGCCGCCCCAGCCAGGGTAGATCCCGAGGTTCACTTCCGGCAGGCCGACGCGGGCATCCTTGGTGAGTACACGGAAATCGGTGCTCAGTGCCAGTTCAAAACCGCCACCCAGGGCCATGCCGTTAACGGCGGTCAGGGTCGGGAACGGCAGGGATTCGATACGAGAGAACAGTGCGTGGCTCTCTGCCAGGCGCTGCTCCAGCTCGGCATCGGGCAGCCCGAACATGCTCATGAATTCGGTGATATCAGCGCCGACAATAAAGGCCGGCTTGGCGCTGCTGATCAGCAGGCCTTTGATGGCCGAACCCTTGATGGAAGAGTCTGCGGCGATGATCTCTACCGCTTCGCCCAGCTCGCGCATGGCGAGGGAGTTCAGGGTGTTGACCGGCGCACCCTGTGCATTGAGAACCAGCTCAACCAGCCCATTTTCAATAGATTTAAGCGTTACAGCCTGACCGTTATACATATTGTTATTCCTCAGTCATGCCTGCGGTAGAACACTCGGCGCACTTGCTGTTAGTGCAGTCGGATGGAGCTAACTCTTGGTGTGCAGACAATCAAAATCGTTATTGCCGGGAAAATGAGCCATTTAAAAAGAGCCGTCCCTGGCCTAATGGGCATCAAACGAGGTTCCCGGTGTACAAACTTGCTAATGCGTTTCTCTTGGTAGGGGCTGATCAGGCGCGCTCAAACAGCGCTGCGATACCCTGACCACCGCCGATGCAGAGGCTGACCATGGCGTAACGGCCGTTTACACGCTCCAGCTCGTACAACGCCTTGATAGTGATCGCGACACCGGTGGCGCCGATCGGGTGACCCAGGGAGATACCGCTGCCGTTGGGGTTGACGCGGTCACGCGGCAGGTCCAGCTGCTGGCACACCGCCAGGGCCTGGGACGCGAAGGCTTCGTTGACTTCGTAAACGTCGATATCGGTAACGCCCAGGTTGTTGCGCTCCAGCACTTCGGTGATCGCCGGAACCGGGCCGATACCCATGATCTTCGGATCAACGCCGACTACGGAGTAATCCACCAGGCGCGCCATCACTTTAACGCCCTGGGCTTCGGCGGCTTCGCGGTCCATCATCACGATGGCAGCGGCGGCGTCGTTCATGCCTGAGGCGTTGCCGGCGGTGACGGTGCCGTCTTTCTTGAATACCGGCTTCAGGGAGGCGAGATCTTCCTGGGTGCAGTTGAAGCGCACGTGCTCGTCGGTATCGAACTGGGTCGCGCCTTTGCGTCCCTTGATTTCGATCGGCAGGATCTGGTCCTTGAAGTAGCCCTGCTCGATGGCGTTCTGGGCGCGGTTGTGGCTCAGGGTCGCCAATTCATCCTGCTGCTCGCGGGTGATGCCGTACTTCTCGGCGACGTTTTCCGCGGTGACACCCATATGGATGTTGTTGAACGGGCAGTGCAGCGCGCCGACCACCGGGTCAACCATGACGCCATCGCCCATGCGCTGGCCGAAGCGTGCATTCGGAAGCTGGTAAGGTGCGCGGCTCATGGACTCGGCGCCACCGGCGATAACTGCATCGGTGATACCCAATTCGATCTGCTGCGCGGCGGTCAGGATCGCCTGCAGACCGCTACCGCAAAGACGGTTAACCGCCATGGCCGGAGTGGTTTCGGGAGCGCCCGCATTCACGGCGGCAACGCGTGCCAGGTAGGCGTCGCGGGGTTCTGTCGGCAGCACATGACCGAATACACTGTGGCCGATCTGCTCAGGTGAGATGCCGGCGCGCTTGATCGCCTCGTCGGCAACCATGCTGGCCAGGGTATGCGGCGCAAAACCTTTCAGGCTGCCACCGTAACCACCGATCGCTGTACGAACACCACTTACGACTACTACTTCACGTTTCTGCATGGGACCCACCCTTTTCTTCCTGCCTGCGGTGCCGAACCTTTCCGGTCGCAGGGTGATTATTGTTAGCCCAGGATTCTGGGTTCATCGGTTTAGGCTTAGTTTCCGGTTCTGGGTGGGTTCCAACAATGACGGATACAGCCCGATATCTAACATATTCGGACATTTAATCTATAATTGGTCGCGGTATAAGCGTTAATCACCGGTTTGGTTGAGCGAAAACGGACATGAAGAACGAGCAGCACTCCGTCTCCATACACTTTGCGATCACCCTGATCGCCGCCGCCGAGGGCAAGGGGCTGGATACCCGGCAGCTGTTGCACAATGCCGGTTTGAACGAGCAGTTGTTGAAGCAACCGGGGTTGAGGATTACCCCGGAGCAGCTGAGCCGACTGACCCAGGAGGTATGGAAAGCCGCGGACGATGAGCTGATCTGCATGGGCAGCCGTCCATCGCGCCAGGGAGTGTTTGCGCTGATGGCCAAACACCTGGTGCACTGCCGCAAGCTGCGCTCGGTCTATCATCGCTTTGCTCAGTACTACAACCTGATTGCCGATGCCTTTGAGCTGAATTTCAGTGTTGAGGGAGAACTTGCCACTCTCACCCTGAAACTGACGGATGCGGACAACGACCCGGACCACACCCTGCGCGAGTTTCTGCTGTTGCTGCTGCACCGCTTCCCCAGCTGGCTGATCGGCCAGAGAATCACGTTGGAACAGGTCACCTTCGACTTTCCCAAACCCGAACACAGCGAAGAACACCGGCTGATGTTTCCGGGCCGGGTCGAATACGACCAGCCGATCTGCAGCTTTTCATTCAGCAAAAAGCTATTGGATGAACCAGTGGTGCAGACCACCAGCACGCTGGGCGGCTATCTGCGTACCCTGCCGCTGGAGTGGTTCAAACGCCAGGCCTACTACCCGGTGTATACGCGGCGGGTGCTGAATTATCTGGAACAGGCCCCGGACTTGGCGCAGACCGGTATCGAACAGGTGGCGGAGGAAGCGCATATGACCTCACGCAACCTGCGCCGCAAGCTGAGTAGCGAGGGCACCAGCTTTCAGGAGCTGAAGGATTCGGTACGGCGCGATGCCGCGATCCACTATCTTAGTCAGCCAACACTGACCATCGCACAGATCGCCCGCGAACTTGGGTTCTCTGAGCCCACCGCCTTTACCCGGGCCTTCAAGCAGTGGACCGGCGTTTCCCCCAGCCTGTACCGGCAGGAGTCTTAAAAAGGCTTTTGCCCCTTCTCTATTCGAAGGCAGCTGCTTTCGCGTCACAAGATATCAACCCCGTTTCATCTTCGGTCAAACTGCTCACCCTGGAATTTCTTACGCTGAGGCAGGACTCGGTGTGCCGGATACGCACGCCATATGAAGACAGTGATATGCCCAGCAGAGGAAAACAATAATGAGTGCATATGCGATTTTCGATGTAGATATCTACGACCTTCAGCGCTACCAGGACTTTATGAGCCAGGTTAAGCCGGTGGTTGAATCGTTCGGTGGTAAGTACCTATCCCGTGGCGGCGCCCACAAGGTTTACGAGGGTGAATGGGAGCCGCGTCGGATCGTTTTGTTTGAGTTCCCGTCCATGGAGAACCTGGAAGGCTTCTACTACAGCGACACTTACCAGGGGCTGAAAACCATTCGCGATGAGTGCAGCTCGGCCCGTGTGGTTTCGGTGGAAGGCACCTGAGCACAGAACTCGCTCCCGCTGCGTCCGCTGGCAAAGATCTTGGTGGACGCTTTTCGAACACAATAAGAAAAGGAACAACCTACCTTGAACCTTAATCTTAAAGGCCGAAAGGCGATCGTCTGTGGTGCTTCCAAGGGACTGGGTAAAGCCTGTGCCCTGGCGCTGGCCCAAGAAGGCGTTGACCTGGTCATCAACGCGCGCAGCGCCGATGCGCTGAATGAGGCCGCAGCAGAGATCCGCAGTCTGACCGGCGTCAGCGTCACCGCCGTGGCCGCCGATATCACCACCGAGGCAGGACGCGATCATGTGCTCTCCGCCTGCCCCCATCCCGACATCCTCGTCACCAACGCCGGTGGTCCGCCGCCGGGAGATTTTCGCGAGTGGGACGAACAGGACTGGTATTCGGCCCTGGATGCCAACATGCTGACACCGATCTTCCTGATGAAATCGGTTATCGATGGCATGCAAGAGCGTCACTTCGGCCGCATCATCAATATCACCTCTTCCGCGGTGAAAGCGCCAATCCCTATACTTGGCCTCTCCAATGGCGCCCGCAGTGGCCTCACCGGTTTCGTCGCCGGACTCGCGCGACAAACCGCGGCCCACAACGTAACCATTAATAATCTGCTGCCGGGTTCTTTCGAAACCGACCGCCTGACCTCAACGCTGGATTCCTACGCGAAAAAACTGGGTGTAAGCGCCGAGCAGGTACGTGAAGAGCAGATGAAAGCCAGCCCGGCAGAACGCTTTGGCGATCCGGTTGAGTTCGGCGCCTACTGCGCTTTTCTCTGCGGCAGCCAGGCGGGCTTTATCACCGGCCAAAATCTGTTACTGGATGGTGGGGCTTATCCCGGAACGCTGTAGAAGGAACAAGTCCCGATTAACGGCAGTTGGTTGGGGCTTTTTTTCACTGGAAAGTGAGCAATTTACCGGGGAAGCTCGATAAGTAGTGGGGGCTCAATCCAATGTCGGTACGGGAGCGGACGTAAGACTGAACTCAGGTGTCAGTCAATGATGGGAAAACGTTGATCGTGGATACGCATGACAAGTTAAGCATCATCGGGATCAAATAGCCGCTTCAGTTTAGATCTGAATATAAAGCCAAGCCGGCCTTTGAAGTCTTCAGACTCCTGTAAGGCGGGAAACGGATTGTGGTCTCTCGAAAATCCGAGAATAACGATAGAGCTCGTATCTAGCGGACCAAACCACCGATAGTGAATAACAGCAGCTGATCTGGCACCTTGCAGGTTGGTTGATCTAATCGTCTTTTTTACTGCATTTTTATTTGAATAGGGCCCGATATGGTAATGCCATAGCCTATGCGAACGGTAGAAATTCGCCTGGCGGCTATGCAATTCGTCGCCCTGGCTGTTGGTACAAGAGCTTTTATTTCGTCCTAGCAGTTCAGCTCCATCCTCCACATCGATTATGAATTCGTGGAATAGAGTGCGTTCTTGATAGGTTAGATAACGATAGTCGCAAAGCTCGTTGTCGTTGCGAGAGCCTAGCTCGAAATCGTGGTGAAGATATACAGCAGTGGGCATGCGGAATCCATTCGCGAACCTCTACTCAAGGTTTAGAGCGTTATGACTGCATCCTCGCGTTCCAGAGCCGCTTTCAGATCTTGATGACGTTTTTCGAGGCGTGCCAGCCGCTCTTCCCGAGTGCCTTTGCCAGAAGTAATCCGACTGACGTTTTCTTCGCCACATGAGCGAGCTCGCTGCGCCAGCTGTTCACTATTTTTGGCGAAATCGAATCCACGACTCATGGCTGACTCCCTAATGGAGGGTGGGTATATATTTGTTGCTTGCAGAAAACTAGTTAGCTTCTGTAGCTATAAACAACACAGGAATTATAGGGATTTGTGCACTAATTGTACAACACGGGTTGTACAACGTATAACGGCTCGAGAGGCTGTATGATCGGGAAAGTATATGGGATTTTCAGAAGCGACTTAGATGGTCTCTCTAAGTGCTGATTTCCTGAGGGGAAAAATAAGGAGTTCAAAGAATGGAGGCTGGAGTCGGAATCGAACCGGCGTACACGGAGTTGCAGTCCGCTGCATGACCACTCTGCCATCCAGCCCTTTCTTTGTTTACTTGTTGGAGCGGGAAACGAGACTCGAACTCGCGACCCCGACCTTGGCAAGGTCGTGCTCTACCAACTGAGCTATTCCCGCGCTGTGCGGCGTGTGCCTCAACAAGTGGTGCGTATTATAGAGCTCTGAATCGGGCTGTCAACACACTTTAATAATTATTTTTGCTTAAAAATTAACCATTTAGCGAAAAAACTGGGATTAACCTAGATATCTTCGCTCAGGAACGGCCAGGCGGCTTTGAGATAGACAAACATTGACCAAAGTGTGAGCAGTGCCGCGCCATAGAGTGCCCCTACTCCGATCCAGGACAGATTTGTCAGCGGCGGAACGGCCAACAACACCAGGATCGAGATCATCTGCAGCGTGGTTTTGATCTTGCCGATCATCGACACGGCAACGCTGGCACGTTTGCCGAGCTCTGCCATCCACTCGCGCAGTGCAGAGATAACAATCTCGCGGCCGATGATGACAATAGCCGGCACTGTCATCCACGGCTCGGCGAAGGTTTCCATCAATACGCCCAGTGCCACGGCCACCATCAGTTTATCGGCGACGGGATCCAGGAAGGCTCCAAAGGGGGAAGACTGATCGAGTTTTCGCGCCAGGTAGCCGTCAAACCAGTCAGTGATGGCGGCCAGGCCGAAGATCAGGGCCGATGCCAATGGCGCCCAGCCGTACGGCAGGTAATAGACGAGTACAAATACCGGAATCAGGACGATCCTCAGCAGGGTAAGAATATTGGGTATTTTCATCTGAAGGATCTGAAGCCTGTGCTGTGACGCTTAACGATCGGGATGGAGCGCGGCGTAGATTTCCTCCGCCAGCGCTCGGCTAATGGTAGAGACTTTTGCGATTTCTTCAATACTGGCGCCCTCTATATCCCGCACGCTGCCGAAGTGACGCAGCAGCTCGCGGCGCCGTTTCGGGCCGATACCCGGGATACCTTCCAGCTTGGATTGCTTGCGCGCCTTGCCGCGGCGAGCGCGGTGGCCGGTAATGGCGAATCGGTGCGCCTCGTCTCGGATATGCTGTAGCAGATGCAGCGCGGGGGAATCGCTCTCCAGCACCTGTTCCTCGCCGGTTTCGCCGCTGACCAGCACCTCGAAGCCCGCTTTTCGCGTGGGCCCCTTGGCGATACCGATTACCAACACTTCGGTGACCTGCAGGCTGGCGAGAACATCCATCGCCTGAGCTACCTGCCCTTTACCGCCATCGATCACGAGAAGGTCAGGCAGTTTCCCCTCGCCTTTCTTCAGCCGGGTATAGCGACGGGTCAGTGCCTGGTGCATGGCGGCGTAATCGTCACCACCGGTGATCCCTTCGATATTAAAGGTGCGGTAATCGGATTTGAGCGGGCCGTTACGGTCGAACACCACGCAGGAAGCCACGGTAGCCTCACCGGAGCTGTGACTGATATCGAAGCACTCCAGCCGCTCCGGCAGGTGGTCCAGTCCCAGCAGATCCTGCAGCGCGAGATAGCGGGCATGGATGCTCTGCTTGCTGGCCAGGTGGCTGGCCAACTGCTGTTCGGCATTGGTCTGCGCAAGACGCTGCCACCCTGCCCGTTCGCCACGCACCTTGTGAGTGATATTGACGGCGCGGCCACGCTGGGCGCTGAGAGCTGCCTCAAGCGCGTCGTGATCCTCCAGTTCAAAACTGAGGATCAGGCTGTCGGGGATCTCGCGACCAGCGCCGAGATAGAACTGCGCGATAAAGGCTGACAGCACATCGGCAGGGCCTTCTTCCACCGAAACCCTTGGATGGTAAACCTTGCTGCCGATCACCCGGCCCTGGCGCACAAACAGACCATGTACCACCGTGCCGCCGGCCTGGATGGCGCAACCGAGCACATCGGCATCGCCACTCATACCCGAGATATACTGCTGTTCCTGTACCTGGCGCAGGCGACCGATCTGGTCACGAATCTCGGCCGCCTTTTCGAACTCCAGGTTCATCGCGGCGTCATCCATCTGCTTCGCCAGTTCGTCCATTACCGCCTGGTTGCGGCCTTCAAGGAACATGGTGGCATGACGCACGTCGCGCTGGTAATCCTCGGGCGAGATCATATCGACACAGGGGCCGCTGCAGCGTTTTATCTGGTACTGCAGACAAGGGCGGGAACGGTTACGAAAGAAGCTATCATCACACTGACGGATCAGGAACACCTTCTGCATCAGGTTAAGGCTTTCCCGCACGGCAGCGCCGCTGGGAAACGGTCCGAAGTAACGCGCCTTACCCTTTTTGGCGCCACGATGGAAACGCACCGCCGGGTAGGTTTCTTTATCGGTGATCAGAATATAGGGATAGGACTTATCGTCACGCAGCAGGATGTTATAGGGCGGACGCTGTTCCTTTATGAGGTTCTGCTCAAGCAGCAGTGCCTCGGTTTCGCTGTTGGTGATGGTGACTTCGATACGGGCGATGCGGTTGACCAGGGCGATGGTCTTGGTGGTCAGCCCGCTGGCGCGAAAGTAGCTGGAAACGCGGTTCTTCAGGTTACGCGCTTTACCGACATAAAGGATGGAGTCATCCGCCGCATACATCTGGTAGACCCCGGGCCGGGTAGTCAGACGGCTGAGAAACGCTTTGCTGTCGAAACCGCCGGGCTGCTCAGGGCTGGCTTGACCTTGGTTAGAATGTTCCTGGTTGTTGCTCACGTATTAAACCGAACCTTCCCCTGCTTATTCCGGCTGCAAGGCGAACTTTTTGTTCGCATCCATGTGCAGGTGAGTCGCTTCCTGATGGATCTCGCGCAGTTGATCGCGGGTGGAATCGGAGATACCGGCACCACGGGAGAGCGATACTTCCAGGTAAACACCGATCTCGGCGTAGTAATAAAGCCGCGCATCGAAGGTTTTGGCGCGCTTGAGCTTGGAAAACGCGATCTGAGCGCCGTTTACCAGAATGTTGTTGATGTCGGTTTCCGACAGCAGTGGATGACGTTTACTTTGGCGGTTGTTCTGCTGCTGCTCGGTTTTCAGGCGAAGTGCCTGGCGTTTTGTCATCGCTGTCATTGGACGCCTCTGTCTGTCATCCTAAGTATTGCTGGAAGTGCCGTAAAACGTGCTGTTGGCACGTGCATTAGTCTAGGGAGTCTTAAAGCAGAAGTGAATCGCAACCCTATCATTCAAAGCACTACCCTTCGTAACCCTGCCATTCGCAAAGGCGAAGATCAGGATTGTGTGCTGGCCGAGCTGGAGTGGCTGCGCACTTCTCCGGAACTGATGCTGGCTCCCTCAGAGTTTAGCTGTCCCGACGAGATCAGGTTCGGCTCCGGCACTATCGGCTCATCAGCCGATTTGGCCGGTTACGAGCCGCGCTGGCGGCTGGGGGAGCACTTCGAGAATATTGTACACTTCCACCTTAAAAACAACGACCAAATCTCTGATATTCATAGAAATATCCAGGTTAAAAAAGATAAGGTCACCCTGGGTGAAATGGACTTTCTGCTCAAACTGGGGAGCCGCTGGGTACACCTTGAGGTCGCCCTAAAACTCTATCTGCTTGACCCTGTCGATGATGCCGAACCTATCGATCTGGCGGGGTTTATCGGCACCCGACGTAAGGACTGCCTGGCTACCAAATGGCAGCGGATGCTGAGCCATCAGCTACCGTTGAGCCAGCGCCCGGAAGCTCAAGAAGTGCTGACGGAACTGGGTATTGAGGAGTCACCTCTTCCTGCGGTCTGGGTTAAAGGCTGGCTGTTTTATCATCCCCTTCAGGCTAAGACACCCACCCCGGCCGGGGTGAATCCCGAGCATCTGCGCGGCTGGTGGGTGACCTGGTCGGAGCTGGAACTACTTTCCAACAAGGGAGAGCGGTTCATGTTGCCGGGCAAGCCGGACTGGCTGTTACCGCCATCCTACTTGGGTAATCCCCTGTTTACACTTGAAGAGCTACGCGGACACCTGCACGACCAGCATCGCGGCAATCTGGTTGTGGCGCTTGAGCGAGTGAATGGCCGTTGGATAGAGAGCAGTCGAGGCTTCGTCGTCCCCGACAACTGGCCCGGCAGCAGCCGATGAAGAGCAGTAGCCGATTTAGGAGCAGCGTTTGATGGTTGGTAAGGCGCTCAGCGCGCATCTGCTGCTGTTTCTCTGGACCGTTCTGGTCGCCTCTTCTTTCCCCGTGGCCGCGCTGTTTGATCCAGCACTTTCTACCAACTTCCTTGTCAGCCTCAGGTTCCTCACCGCAGGTGCCATCATGCTGGTGTTTATGCGTGAGCGTGGCTGGCCCGGTTTCACTGCCGGGATGATCTACTCGATTCTCGGGCTGCTGCTGGCGGCGTTCTTCTCCATTATGTTCAAGGCGCTGCAGTTTATCTCTCCGTTATCACTCGCCGCGCTGTTTGTAACCCAGCCGCTATTTGCCTACCTGATCGCGATAACCGTGGGCATAGAAAAACCCAGGCTTAAACGCCTGGGTACGTTGCTACTGGCGGCAACGGCAGCGTTGGTGATTGTCAGCCGTGCCGACTTCGCGGGGCTTTCCGGCTTCGAACTGGGCTTTGGCGAGTCTATTTTTCTGTTCGGCTGCATACTCTCGGCGGGTTATAACAATCTTTCCCGCTACGCCACCGACCATGGATTGATCCCGGCCAACCCGTACCGGACCACCTGTTACGGTTTGCTTGCCGGCGGCGTGCTGATCGGTTTACCGGATCTGCTGCTGGGGCAACTCGGTGAGTTTTTCGCCACAGTGAGCCTTGGCGATCTCAGTGCCCTCGCCTATCTCACGCTCTTCACGACGCTGGTGACCTTCTGGATCTTGCAGGTGGCGACACTGAGGTTATCGCCAAGCATGGTCGCAGCCTATGGTTATGTGCCGCCCCTGTTGGTGCTCTGCGCGGAGCTGTTGTTTGGTATCACCGACTGGAAGCCCGGCTACCTGCTCGCCTCCGCCATGCTGATGGTGAGTATGTTGCTGCTGGCCCGGGCCGACAGCCGGTCGGAAGACACCCACTGCAAACGGCGGTAGTAAAAGACGGGGAGTAAAAGACGGGTGTAAAACACGGCCACAAAAAAGGGCCGCTTTAAGCGACCCTCTCGAATTCGGCTGTGCTTTACAGCGGGCGCTTATTCGCCGGCTTTAGCAGCGTCCTTCGCGATAACTTTCTTCAGAGCGCGAACCGCAACGAAGGTACCGATGATCATGGCGGCAACGATGGCCAGGCTCGGTGCGAAGGAAACCAGGGTGTACTTATCGATGTCAGGCATAGAACGAGAACCTCTCACTGAGATGGTTAAGGAGCGGTGGGCCGCCCTCTGGTGAAATTTTGCGCATTATAACGATTGCAGCGACGAAAGCCATATAGACTCTCGTACTATTCTGTCATCGTTGCGGCATCAATCAGTCGTTACCGGGCTCCAGCCGCTTCAGCAGGCTCGACGTATCCCAGCGGCCTCCTCCCATCGTCTGAACATCGGCGTAAAACTGGTCCACCAGCGCGGTAACCGGCAGACGGGCGCCGTTGCGACGGGCTTCATCGAGTACCAGGGACAGGTCCTTGCGCATCCAGTCCACGGCAAAGCCAAAATCGAATTTATCGCTCAGCATGGTCTGATGACGGTTGGTCATCTGCCAGGAGCCTGCGGCACCGTGCTGGATGACATCGAACACCGCCTCGCCATCCAAACCGGACTGTTTAAGGAAGTGGGTAGCCTCGGCCAACCCCTGCACCAGCCCGGCGATGCAGATCTGGTTAACCATCTTGGTAAGCTGACCGTTGCCGGCTTCGCCCAGGTGTTTGATCGCCTTGCCGTAGGCCTGCATGACCGGTTCGCCACGGGCAAAGGTATCCTGATCGCCACCGACCATAACGCCAAGCACGCCATTCTCTGCCCCCGCTTGACCACCGGAGACCGGTGCATCCAGAAAGCCTGCGCCCTGCGCCTTGCAGGCGGCGTCCAGCTCACGGGCGATGGCCGCAGAGGCGGTGGTGTGATCGATGAGAATGCAGTCCTTGGCCAGGGTTTTGAGTACTCCCTGATCACCCAGCGTCACTTCCGCCAGGTCGTTATCGTTACCGACACAGGTCATGACGAACTCGGCGCCTTCTGCGGCGGCGGAGGGTGTCTCCGCGAGTCGGTGTCCGTATTCGGCCACCCAGGCTTCGGCTTTACTCAGCGTACGGTTGTATACGCAGACCTCATGCCCCGCTTTAACCAGATGCCCGGCCATCGGATATCCCATGGTGCCCAGACCGATAAATGCTACCTTTGCCATTACGCGCTCCTTGGATTTTTCGCCCAGAGGCTCATTGTTTTTAGATGCTTGGCTGCGGAAAACACCGCAGGATAAATCGTTATAATCCCATTACCGGTTTTTAGCGTACAGCGTGTGAGGAGGTACCGCGAATGGTTAATGTGCTAATGAGGAAGCAGGTTGGCAAGTGGATAGGTAGATCGTTCGCGACGCTGATGTTAATGAGCCTGCCGATGGTGCAGCTCGCCCATGCAGAGAGTTCGGCCGAGGATTCGCCTGAACTTTACGGACTGGAGTTCTCAGCCCTGGATGGTTCCGGCCACAGCTTTGCACAACACCGTGGAGAGGTGGTGCTGGTGAATTTCTGGGCGACCTGGTGCCCTCCCTGCGTGCGTGAAATGCCGGCACTGGACCGCCTGCAAAGCGCGTTCGAGGGGAAACCGTTCTCGGTAGTGGCGATCAGCGCCGGGGAACAGCCGGAAGATGTGCAGGGTTTTCTCGACAAGCTGGAGCAGCCTCTCGAGCTCACCCTGCTGCTAGACCCCGAAGGTCGAACCTTCAGGGAGTTCAAGCTGCGTGGTCTGCCAATGAGTTACCTATTCTCTTCCGATGGCGAGTTGATCGAGGTGATCACTGGCGAAGAGGAGTGGGACAGTGAAGCCTGGCAGAACCGGATTGAGGAGCTGCTACCGTCCTGATAGCAGCTTCGCCCGGGATCAGTGGTCGGCTTTCCAGCTACTGATCCGGTCGGTAATCGCCATCACCATCTCGGCTGAGTGGCTGGCTGCGGTTTCCAGGAACTCCTTGAAGGAGATGTTGGATTCCTTGCCGGCGATATCAGACAGCGCGCGGATGATAATAAACGGAGTGTCGAAACGGTGGCATGCCTGGGCAATCGCCGCCGCTTCCATCTCGCAGGCCTTCATGGTCGGGAACAGCTCTCGCGTTGCGGCCACACGATCTGCCTTGTCCATAAAGGTATCGCCGGTGGCGATCAGGCCGTTGACCGTCTTCATCCCTTTCATACTACCGATACACTGCTCAGCAAAATCCACCAACAGTGCGTCCGGTGCAAAGGCTGGCGGCATACCTGGCAACTGGCCGTGCTCGTAACCGAAGATAGTCAGATCCACGTCGTGATGGCGTACTTCCTTGGAGATTACCACGTCACCGACTTCCAGCTCTGCATCGAAACCACCGGCGGAACCGGTGTTGATTACGCAGGTCGGCTGGAATTGATACAGCAGTAATGCAGTGCCGATCGCCGCATTGACCTTGCCGATGCCTGACTTGAGCAGTACCACATCGGTACCGTGGAGCTGACCGGTGTAGAAGTCGAAGCCGGCAATAACCTGGTGTTCACGACCGGTTAAAGCCTCCTTCAGTTGTTCAACCTCCTGATCCATTGCGCCAATGATGGCAACCCGCAGTGGACTGGATGACTTAAGCAGGTCAGCTAGTGCGGAGGGAGTTGTCATAAAAATAGATTCGCTGTTCTCTTTAATTGTGTAGTGGTAGTGCCTGGCACCGACCGCCTATTTAAATGCCCCTTCCTTGGGGCCCCATCTTGCTTATAGTTTGTGTAAGCGCTGCCCTGCTGAAACGAATATAAGCAACTTTGATTCCAGTAGGGATTCCAGCAAGCTTTTGACTTAATTCGGGTAAAGCCCCTGCCAGCCGAAACTATCGAAAATACGTGCCACGTCATCTGCAACAGGGGCCTGAATTTTCAGCATTTCACCAGTTTCCGGATGTTTCATCTCCAGTTCCGTAGCCATCAGTAGCAGTCGATGCAAACCCAGTTCTTCACGGAACAGCCGGTTGTGCCGCCCTTCTCCATGCTTTGTATCGCCTACCAAAGGATGAAATATATGTTTCATATGGCGGCGAATCTGATGCTTACGCCCTGTTTTGGGGCGAACTTCGACCAGACAATAGCGTGCAACGGGGTATTTGCCTACCGGAATCGGCAACTCGACGCGTGCAAGCGGTTTGTATGTCGTAATTGCATCCTGAGGAGGTTTGTCCGGATCGGCCTTGGCATCCGCGATACGGTCGTGAATATGGCTCAGTGCGTAGTCGATCTCGCCAGCCTCCTCGATCCAGCCACGAGCGACGCAGAGGTAGGTTTTATCTACTTCTCGTTCGGCAAAAGCCGTTTGCAGCTTGTGTGCGGTTTCTTTGTTTCTGGCGAAGAGAATGATGCCGGAGGTCGCCCGGTCGAGCCGATGCACCGTGTGGATCTTCTCATCCGGGTAGCGCTCGCGCAGCCAACCCACCAGGTGGGGCGTTTTGGCAGGCGCGATCCAGCTCGGATGCACCAGCAGACCGGCGGGTTTATCGACGGCAATCAGCCATTCATCTTCGTAAAGAATTCGGGGTTCAGCGGTGGGTTCGGGGCTTAGGTCGCTCAAGGTGCTGCGTGCTAATCTGACGGCCGGTGGTTGACTGCCTGGACAGCCAGGTAGTCGCGAATGGGGGCGTAGTTTACACGATACTGAAGGTATTTCACCGGTGACGAAAAAGTTTCCGCACGGTTTGTGCTGTTAAGGCGCAATCGCCCACGGATACGGACCTATCGGTCGGGTGAAAACAGATGTGAGGGTCGATACAGAGGGGCAGGAAGTGGCGGAGGGACAGGGATTCGAACCCTGGGAGCCTCTCGACTCGTCGGTTTTCAAGACCGGTGCTTTCAACCGCTCAGCCATCCCTCCGCAGTCGATAGGCAGTTTACGTGGAATCTTTGCGATGTCAAACGGTCCAAAACACTTGAAAATCCCGTAAAAGAAACCATTATGGCGTGTAACCAAGTTACTAATTTTAATTACTAACTTATCTAAAACTTAGTGAGGATAACTATGGCGAACGTTCAACCCCTGTCACATCGGGCGCACAGTTCCGCGGTCGACACCAACAAGGTGATCCGCAACACCTACATGCTGCTGTCGATGACACTGGTTCTCAGCGCCGTGACCGCAGGCATTTCCATGGCGATTAACCCTCCGTTTTTCGCTTACCTGGGTAGCGTAATCCTCAGCTTCGTGCTGCTGTTTGTGCTTAACAAAAAGCAGAACAGCGCTGCTGCCCTGCCGCTGACCTTTGCCTTTACCGGCCTGCTCGGTTTCGGCCTTGGCCCGATTCTTAACCAGTACCTGGCGATGTCCAACGGTGGCCAGATCGTTATGACCGCACTGGGCATGACTGCTGTCACCTTCCTGGGCCTGTCCGCTTACGCGCTGACCAGCCGTAAGGACTTCAGCTTCATGGGCGGCTTCCTGGCTGCAGGCAGCATGGTGCTGATCGTTGCGATGATTGCACTGTTCATCCTGCCGATGTTCGGCGTAGACATCTCCGGCATCCAGCTGGCGTTCTCCGCGGCGGTCGTCATGCTGATGGCCGGTTTCGTCCTTTACGACACCAGCAACATCGTGAACGGTACCTACACCAACTACGTCATGGCCACTGTCAGCCTGTACCTGAGCATCTACAACCTGTTCGTACACCTGCTCGCACTGGTTGGCGCGTTCAGCGACGACTGATAGCTGCTGACAACCGATAGCTGCTAAAGAAAAAGCCCCGCTGTCTCTGGTAAGATAGCGGGGCTTTTTTATGTCTGATTTTTGCGTTGAAACACAAAGAGTAGCCGATGATCTTTTCTCTAGTCGTGCAGGCCTCACCGGTACAGAGCCAGGGAGCCGAAACGGCGCTGCGTTTTGCCCGTGCGCTGCTTGCCTCCGGTCATAGCATCCATCGCGTATTTTTCTATCGCGACGGCATACATAACGGCACCGCCCTGGCCTCTCCGCCCCAGGATGAAGCCAATATCCCTGCCCAGTGGCAGGCGCTGGCAAAGGAACATCAGCTCGATTTGGTCGTCTGTATCGCAGCCGCGGTGCGACGGGGCGTTATGAATGAACACGAGGCGAAACGCTATGCCAAGGATAACGCCAATCTGGCCCCCGAGTTCGAGCTATCCGGCCTTGGTCAGCTGGTCGAGGCGTGCCTGGTTTCCGACCGGGTCATCACTTTCGGGGGACGTTCATGAGTGAGACCAGCATCCTGATTTTGATGCGCAGTGCGCCCTACGGCAGCTCCGCGGCCCGCGATGCTCTCGATGCGGCGCTCACCTGCTCGGTGTTCGAGGCTCCGGTCACCCTCCTGTTTATGGATGATGCGGTGTACCAGCTACTTAAAAACCAGTCGCCTGCGGGAATTGGCCAGAAAAACCTGAACGCTATTCAGCAATCACTGCCGTTGTACGATATCGATCGCCTCTGTGTGGATCAGAGCGCTTTATCTCACCGCGGTTTGAGCGAAGAACAGCTTTCGCTACCGGTGGAGAGCGTTGACGCTGCAGCGATCGCCCGTCTGATGGCAGAGCACACACACGTAATGAGCTTTTGACTATGATTCTGCATACATTGAATCAGGCCCCTTCGAATAAAGCCTGTTTAGAAAGCTGCCTTGAAGCGATGGCGCCCGAAGACAGCCTGTTATTGATTGAAGATGGCGTCTACTGGTTACAGCCCCCATTTCGCGACTTATTGCCCGCCGAGGGTAAACTTTTTGCGCTAACGCCCGATATACAGGCAAGAGGCCTCGAAATTGCGCTGGAGCAGCAGGTTGACGATGCTGGCTTTGTGGAGCTATCTGTATCTCATGACAAGGTGGTGAGCTGGTTCTGATGGAAAAGCTTGAAATCGACGGTGCCAGTATAGCCCTGGATGACGAGGGTTACCTTGAAGACCTGTCCCAGTGGCAGCCCGCCGTAGCTGAGCATCTCGCGGCTCAGGAAGGGATAGAGTTGACCGACGCGCATTGGGAGATACTCTACCTGTTACGCGATTTTTACAGCCGCTTTGAGCATTCGCCGGCGATGCGTCCGCTGGTGAAGGCGGTGAAGCTTGAACTGGGCGAGGATAAGGGGAAGAGCATCTACCTGATGAAGCTCTTTCCCGGCAGCCCCGCCAAGCTGGGCGCTCTGCTCGCAGGGTTGCCGAAGCCGGATAACTGCCTGTAACGGCCTTTTCAAGGAAGGCGGCTCTATGTGATACTGAGCTGTCCCTTTTGTACTACAGTTTTCGATCCCGCTGGATCGTTTGGGCACTAACAAGACTGACAGGGTACTCGATATGAGCCTACAAGCCGAAGCAGATCAATTACAGATGCTCAAGGCGCTGGAACAGAAAAAACAGGAACAGCAGACTTCACGCAATTCGCAGAAGGAAGAGATCGTATACAACCAGTGGGCCACCTTCCGCGTCGACAACGAGCTTTATGGTATCGATGTCATGCAGGTCAAGGAAGTGCTCCGCTTTAGCGCTATCACCCCTGTTCCGGGGGCCGACGCCTCTGTGCTTGGTATCATTAACCTGCGCGGTAACGTGGTTACGGTAATCGACACCCGGCAGATGTTCCATCTGCCGATGGTTGAACCCGACGAAGAAACGCGTGTGATCGTTGTAGAGTTCAATGAGTCAGAAGTGATCGGTCTTGTGGTCGACAGCGTTGACGAGGTGCTCAGCCTGCCGCAAAAGGATGTTGAACGAGCGCCCAACGCATCAGGCGATGAAACCAGCAAACGCTTCGTTCAGGGTGTCTGCTACCACAGCAACATGCTGATCATCCTGCTGGATCTGAGCAAAATGCTGCTCTCGATCACACCGACAGAGGAAGAGGAATCGGTCGCAGTGCCGGCGATGCCCACTGTCTGATCCTCCAGGTTTTCCGTATACCAAAAAGCTCCTGCCACTGCAGGAGCTTTTTTTATGCCCGTTACATCACCCGATTGGTGGTCAGGTACTTGGATGAAGCATCCGGCCCTGTGCCGTCAGCATAGAGCGTGACACCGGAGCGCAGACAGATCGACAGATTCTGATGAGACTCCTCAGTTTCCACCGGTAGCAGATGCTTAACCGCATCGCGCTCTTCGATCAGTTCAGCCTCGGTGGCTTTCATCCGCTCACCGGCCCAGTCACTGATCTCCAGCCCTTTCACGATCTGGTAGCGACCGTAGTCACAGCGTACCGGGAAGGAGTAGATAATCCCCTTCTCAACGCCGTAGCTGCCGTCACTGACAATGCCCATGCTAACGATCTCGCCGGGTTCTGTGCCTAGAATCCAGTCATGCATATGATCGATCACCGCCTGGGCGGCTGATGCGGCGCTGGAGAGGCCTCGGGCGGCAATAATCTCGCCACCGCGGTTCTGGATCTTCGGTATAAACACCTCTTCGTACCAGTTGCGGTCAATCTGTCCCATCACCGGTTCATCAAGTACGGTGGCATGATGCAGGTCCGGGAACTGGGACGGCGAATGGTTACCCCAGATAACGATACGGCCAATATTACGGGGATTGGCGCCGGTGTGGTTGGCCAGAATTCCCTTGGCGCGGTTATGGTCCAGCCGGGTCAAGGCGGTGAACTGTGAAGGGCTGAGTTTCGGCGCGTTACGGCTGGCGATCAGCGCATTGGTATTGGCCGGATTGCCGACCACCAGCACTTTCACATCGCGGTTGGCGTAGTCGTTGAGCGCCTTTCCCTGGCGGGTGAAGATCTCGGCATTGGATTCCAGCAGGTCGCGGCGTTCCATGCCTGCACCGCGCGGTTTCGCACCGATCAGCAGTGCGTAATGGACGTTGTTGAAACCATCCTCGACATTATCGTGCAGCGTGATGGTATGCAGTAACGGGTAAGCACAGTCTTCCAGTTCCATGGCGAGCCCCCGGAGGGCCTCCATGCGGCCGGGCATTTCGATGAGCTGGAGAATCACTGGTTGATCCTTGCCCAGCATTTCTCCGCTTGCAACCTTGAACAGCAGACTGTTACTGATGGCACCTGCCGCGCCAGTGACGGCGATACGTACCGGTCTCCTCATGAGCACTTCCTCTGTCAGCTTATCGTTGTTATTACATTAGACGCTATAGCATTAGGCTTTCGTCTAATACTGCATTGAATGCAAACAAGATGACAGACGCAAGCACCGATGCCCGGGAATCGTGTCCCGGATACCGGCGCTATAAGAGGCTGGAATCAGCCCTGGCGGGCTTTGCTGAACAGGGTGTAGAAGTTGTTCTTGGTGATTTCGGCGACCTCTTCCACACGCAGGCCTTTCAGATCTGCGATGCATTCAGCCACTTTGGGCACGTAGGTCGGCTCGTTCTGCTTGCCGCGATAAGGCACCGGGGCGAGATAGGGAGAATCTGTCTCAATCAGCATCTTCTCCATCGGCACTGCTTTTACCACTTCACGGAGCTCTTCTGCGCTCTTGAAGGTGATAATGCCAGAGAACGAGATTAAGTAGTTCATCTCCAGGGCCGCCTGAGCCATCTCCAGTGATTCGGTGAAGCAGTGCAGTACACCCGCTGTTTTTGGATCGCCATGTTCGCGGATGATATCCAGGGTGTCCTGGCGTGCATCGCGGGTATGCACGATCACCGGCAGGCCCAGCTCGCTGCCCAGCTTGAGATGGCCGGCAAAGCTCTCTTTCTGTTGCTCGGCAAGCTCTGAGCTGTAGTAGTAATCGAGACCGGTCTCCCCCAGGGCAACGATGCGCTTGTTGGCCGCAGCCTGACGCAGTCGCTGCTCATCCCAGGGGCACTCATCAACATGGCAGGGATGAACCCCGGCAGAGGCGTAGATGTTATTGAAGGGTTCGACTTTGGCGTACATCTCTTCGAACTGGTTCAGGTCGATGGCGACGCAAAGCATCTCCTCGACACCGGCTTCACCGGCGGCATTAACCAGATTAGCCAGCGAGCCATCGTGACGGCCGAGATCCAGCCGGTCCAGATGGCAGTGGGAATCGATAAACATGGGATACCGTAGAAATCAGATAGTGTAATCAGAGCGTATTGGTACGACGACCACTGCCCAGAGCGCCTGCCAGATAGGTCTCAACCTTGTTGACCAGTTGAGAATCCTCGCTGGATAGCTGAATACCGATCCCCGGTGTGCGACCGCCCTGCGCAGCCTTGGGTGTTACCCAGACTACACGACCGGTCACCGGAATCTTGTCAGCTTCGTCCATCAGTGTCATTAACATGAACACCTCTTCACCGAGCTGGTAAGACCGAGTGGTCGGTATAAAAAGACCGCCGTTGGCAATGAACGGCATGTAGGCCTTGAGAAGTTCTTCCTTGTTCCCTATTACCAGCGAAAGAATGCCGTGACTGATACGTGGCACGATGGACATCTATTGCTGCTCTCCTGCTCTTAGCGAACCAGCGCTCTCCAATCGAACATCAGCTTTTCGAGGAGCAACTGCCGGTTCGGGTTATAGCGCAACATGAGGCTTTTTCGCTCACTCTGGACGCGATCAACCAATGTGAAGATTCTAACCCTGTCTGCTCGTTGTGCAACCGCAGACAGCATTTTTGTCATATCTACATTATTGAGATCAGGGTTTTGTGCCCCTGATTGTAGTCGAACCAGGTCTGAAAGCAGACTTAGCCACCAATCAAGCAGGTGCACTAACTCCTCTTTATGGAGTTTCTGCGCCAGGCTGATGGCATCAGTTCGATCCCTGATCAGGTCGGCAAGACCCGACATAAAGGTGCGCCGTAGCTCCAGCAGATCGCCCTGTTTCATTTCTACAGCGGCCAGCGGGGCTCCCTGGGCAATGGCCAGCAGCTTGCCCGCCGCCGTCTCATCCATCTCGAGCTTCTGCGCAAGCCAGGGTGTCGACTCCTGAGCCGTCGGCATGCGGAATTCTATGCGCTGACAGCGGCTGCGGATGGTGGGCATCAGCTGACCAAGCTGGTGACAGACCAGAATCAGCAAGGTGTCCTGACCCGGCTCTTCCAGGGTTTTCAGCAGCGCGTTGGCCGCAGCGACGTTCATCGCCTCTGCTGGCTCCATGATCATGATGCGGTAACCGCCCTGCTGAGCCGTGCTGTGCAGCACCGTGGTCAGTTCGCGTACCTGATCGACACGGATCGGCTTGCCGGGCTCTTCCGGCGAGAGAAACAGTCGGTCCGGATGATGGCCGCTGGCTATCAGTTCGCAGCTACGGCAGTGGCCACAGGGGCGGCCATTCTCCGGCTGGTGACAGAGCAACAGGTGCGCCAGTGCGGTACCAAAGGCGGCCTTACCGATACCGGCAGGGCCACTCAGCAGCAGCGCGTGTGGCAAGCGTCCGGCATCACGCTGCTGGGTCAGGTGGTTCCACTGTTCCTGCAGCCAGGGGTAGATCTGTTCGTCCGCCGGATTCATGCCTGCTCCAGTCGCTCAAGCGCGATATCGATAGAACGCTGAACCTCTTCGAGGGCCGGCGCCGCATCGATAACAGCAATCCGCTCGGGATGCTGTCGAGCCTGCTCCAGATAAGCGGCGCGCACACGTTCGAAGAACGCATGTTTTTCGCTCTCTATACGATCCGGCTTGCCGCGTGCGCGTGCGCGGGCCAGGCCAGTTTCAACCGGCAGGTCCAGTAGCAGCGTCAGGTTCGGACGGCAACGGCCCTGAACCAGCTTTTCCAGTAGTGCGACGGGTTCCGCATCAAGCTGACGACCACCGCCCTGATAGGCGAAGGTGGCGTCAGTGAAACGGTCACAAAGCACCCAGGCGCCCCGCTCCAAGGCCGGTACAATGACAGACTCCAGATGTTGCGCACGGGCGGCAAACACCATCAACAGTTCCGCCATATTAGCGATCGACTCATCCCTGGGTGTCAGCAGCAGTTCGCGGATCTGCTCGCCCAGAGGCGTACCGCCAGGTTCCCGGGTGACGACGACTTCTATGCCGCGCTGTTCGAGTTTTTCTCGCACATAGTTGAGATTGGTGGTTTTACCGACCCCTTCTATGCCCTCAAGAGTAATGAAATAACCAGACATCAATTGCTTCCGGGACTGGAGCGGTAATCTTCACGCCGTTTCAGCTGATAACGGGCCACCGCCTTGTTGTGTTCCGACAGGGTATCAGAAAAATAATGACTGCCGTCGCCGCGGGCAACGAAGTACAGCTCACTGCCTTCGGCGGGGTTAACCGAGGCGTTGATCGCTTCGGGGCCAACCATGGCGATCGGCGTCGGCGGCAGCCCGTCGATGGTGTAGGTGTTGTAAGGCGTGGGCCGACGCAAATCAGCACGGCCTATGCGCCCTTTGTATCGATCACCCATACCGTAGATGACCGTAGGATCTGTCTGCAGGCGCATGCCACGGTTAAGCCTGCGCACAAACACACCTGAGATGCGGGGGCGCTCAGCGGCAACGCCTGTTTCCTTCTCAATAATCGATGCCAGAATCAGCGCTTCATAGGCTGACTGCAGCGGCAGGTCATCCTGACGCTCGGCCCAGGCCTGGTTCAGCTGTTTCTCTAGATGGTCGTGGGCACGTTTAAGGAGTTCAAGATCGCTCATGCCCCGCTGAAACTGATAGGTTTCCGCCAGGAACATCCCTTCCGGGGAGCTTACATCCAGTCCCAGTTTAGTGGCGACCTGCTCGTCGCTCAGCTCAGCGAGCTCATGGCTTAACTTATCTTCTGCGGCCAGGGACTGGCGCAGTTCAGAAAACCGCATCCCTTCGATAATAGTGAAGTGGTAGCTGAGCGTGTCGCCCGCAGCGAACTTCTCGAGAATCTGCCGTGGTGTCATCCCCGGTTCAAGCTGATACTCACCCGCCTTGATAGCTGTCAGCTCCGGCTCCAGGCGCGACAGCACACGCATGTATAGCGGTTTGTCGATAATCGACTGCGCATTGAGATCTTTAACCAAAGAATTGAAATACTGACCTTTTTCGATGGTGAAAATCTGATCTTCAGCAATATTGGCCGGTGAATTGAGGTAGCCCTGGTAGTCTTTCCAAGCTACCCCGCCGGCGATACCGGCGAGCACGATTAACAAAACAAAAACCGCAAACAGACGCTTCAGCATCGGGCGTCGTACTCCTTTTCGAGCAGTGACTGCAAATGGCGGCTCAGCGCGCCAACTTTATACCGATGATCGGCGAGCTCGACCACCGGCCAAATACCGATCAGGCTGTTACACACAAACAACTCATCGGCACGTTCTACGTCAGCGGGCAAATATCCGCCGATCTGCACCTCGCCAGCAAGTGCGGAAATCCTGTCCAGCACCCAGCGCCTGAGGATACCTGCCACACCGCAATTCTCAAGCGAAGGCGTATGCCATTGTTCGCCGATCCTGAAAAACAGGTTGCTCATGGTGCCTTCGATTACCTGTCCTGAAGTGTCACAGGTCAGGCCCTCATGAATATCGCTGCGGGTCCACTCAGCCCTCGCCAATACCTGCTCCAGACGATTCAGGTGCTTGAGACCGGCAAGCAGCGGCTGCCGGGCGAGAGTCGTCTGGCACCAGCGCAGCTTTGCGCCAACCTGCGCCGGATCCGGATCACGCTGAGGTAGCGGACCCAGAGTGAGAATCCGCGTCGGAACCAGCTTTTCGGTCACCGCATAGCCACGCCCTCCTGCACCGCAGGTGACCAGGATTTTAAGCGAAGCTGCTGCCGGCAGCTCGAGCTGAGTGAGATCCGCTTCAAGCTGCTGCTGAAGTCCATCGCAGGCAATACCGAGTCGATGGCAGCCCTCGAGCAGCCTCTCCATATGCCAGGCCAGGAAGCATACTTGGTTATTGCGTATCAGCAGGGTTTCAAATACACCCTGGCCGTAAGCGAGCCCGCGGTCATTGGTTGCAATGCCCTGTGCCGGAGTTCCGTTGATCAGCGTATATGGAGTCATGGATGCGGGGCGTGGAACGCAGGAGGTGAAGGTAAAAGGGAGGCCTCAGCCTCCCTTGTGTACTGCATTACAGCTTGTTGAATATCAGCGTACCGTTGGTGCCGCCAAAGCCGAAGGAGTTCGACATGGCCGCATCGATGGTGCACTGCTGTGCTGTGTGCGCTACGTAGTTCAGGTCACAACCTTCAGAGGGGTTGTCCAGGTTGATGGTCGGTGGCGCTACCTGGTCGCGAATAGCGAGAACACAGAAAGCCGCTTCGACTGCACCGGCAGCACCGAGAAGGTGGCCGATCATCGACTTGGTTGAACTCATTCTCACCTGGTCGGCTGCGTTGCCCAGTACACGCTTGGCAGCATTGGACTCGGCAATATCACCGGCCGGTGTAGAAGTACCGTGAGCGTTGATGTAGTGAATGCTCTCAGCGTTAAGGCCCGAGTCCTTCACTGCATTAGCCATCGACAGGGCTGCACCCGAGCCATCTTCCGGCGGAGCCGTCATATGGAAGGCATCGTCACTCATACCAAAGCCGGAGAGTTCGCAGTAGATCTTAGCACCACGTGCCTTGGCGGATTCGTACTCTTCGAGTACCAGTACGCCGGCGCCATCACCCAGGACAAAGCCGTCACGGTCACGATCCCAGGGGCGGCTTGCCGTCTGTGGGCTGTCATTGCGTGTGGACAGCGCGCGCGCAGCGGAGAAGCCGGCGACACCCAGCGGGGTTGTTGCCATCTCTGCACCGCCAGCGATCATAACGTCAGCATCACCATATTGGATCATGCGCATTGCGTGACCAATATTGTGGGTGCCGGTGGTACAGGCGGTGGTAATCGCGATGTTCGGGCCACGGAAGCCGAACTTGATCGCCAGATTACCGGAAATCATATTGATGATGCTGCCCGGCACGAAGAACGGCGAAACCCGGCGCGGGCCGGAGCTGTTCAATACGTCATGAGTTTTCTCGATCATCGGCAGACCGCCGATCCCGGAACCCAGGGCACAACCGATACGGGGAGCGTTTTCTTCGGTCACTTCCAGACCGGCGTCTTCCACCGCCTGGATACCAGCAACCATACCGTACTGAATGAACAGATCCATTTTGCGCGCTTCTTTGGCGCTCATGTACGGTTCGATATCAAAGTCTTTTACGGACGCGGAAAAGCGGGTCGCATACTGGCTGACATCGAAATGCTCGATATCTGCCGCGCCGCTCTTGCCAGCAAGAATACTATCCCATGTCGCTTTGACAGTGTTACCGACCGGCGTCAGCAACCCTAACCCGGTCACCACCACTCTTCTGCGAGACATGCTTTTCCTCCAGCACTGCACAAGCTGTACAAAAGAAAAGCCGCACTATACGGGTATATAGATGCGGCCTTTCGATCAATTCGTTGGGGACAGATTACTGGTGTGCGTTGATGTAATCGATCGCCAGCTGAACAGTGGTGATTTTCTCAGCTTCTTCGTCAGGAATTTCAGTTTCGAATTCCTCTTCCAGCGCCATAACCAGCTCGACAGTGTCCAGAGAGTCGGCGCCCAGATCTTCAACGAAGGAAGCTTCTTTGGTGACTTCTTCCTCTTTCACGCCCAGCTGCTCAGCGATGATTTTCTTAACGCGCTCTTCAATGTTACTCATATCTCTTCCTATTGTCTTCTCAACACCATCACATCCCAAGATGCGTGACGGAATTCTAGTAAAACCCGTAACGCCCTAGCAAGCGCGACGGCTGTATTTTTTTCTCGTCAAGCTGACGGCCAATTATCCTCAAATCGGCGGAAAAAACAATTGTTTCTATACCTTCAAAGTACGATCAATCGCCCGTCATCGTTGACGCTGGTCACCCCATGTACATCCCACCGTTGACCTGGATGGTCTCACCGGTGACATAAGCACCACCTTCGCTGCACAGGAAGCCCACCACAGAGGCGATCTCCTCGGGCTTGCCAAGGCGGTTCATCGGGATCTGGGACTGCAGCTTGGCCTTATGCTCTTCCGGCAGACCAGAGGTCATGTCGGTGTCGATAAATCCAGGCGCTACGCAGTTTACGGTGACGTTACGTGCACCGATTTCGCGGGCCAGCGCGCGGCTGAAGCCTTCCATACCGGATTTGGCAGCCGCGTAGTTGGCCTGGCCAGCATTGCCCATGGAGGCTACCACGGAGCTGACGCTAACGATACGGCCCCAGCGCGCTTTAGTCATGCCGCGCAGACAACCCTTGGCGAGACGGTAGATGGAGGTCAGGTTGGTGTTCAGGACGGAGTCCCACTCATCATCCTTCATGCGCATCATCAGGTTATCGCGGGTGATACCGGCATTATTGACGAGAATCTCGACGACACCGAACTCATCCTGAATCGACTTCAGTACCTCAGCGACAGAGTCGGCGTCAGAGACGTTGAGCACCAAACCCTTGCCCTTGTTACCGGCGGCCGCCAGATATTCACTGATAGCAGATGCACCACCTTCGCTGGTAGCTGTGCCGATAACAACCGCGCCCTGAGAGGACAGGTTCTCGGCGATCGCCTTACCTATGCCTCGTGTCGCGCCTGTAACCAGGGCAATCTTGCCTTCAATACTCATTTAACCCTTTCCTTCTAATTGCCTTCGTAACGGTACTTACAGACCCAGGGCCTTTTCCAGGCCTGCGGCATCGTTGATCGCTGCAACGTTCAGGGAACGCTCGATCTTTTTGTTTAGCCCTGCCAGTACTTTGCCGGGGCCACATTCGATAGTTGTGGTAACGCCGCAGGTTACCATGTTCTGAACGCTGGGAGTCCAGAGAACCGGGCTGTACAGCTGAGAAAGCAGGTTGGCTTTTAGCTCATCAATATCGCTGGGAGCTTCGCCGGTGACGTTCTGGAGCACCTTGATGATCGGCATGCGCAGTTCGATACTGGCCAGAGCTTCTGCCATCCGCTCAGCTGCAGGCTTCATCAAGGCACAGTGAGACGGCACACTGACCGGCAGCGCGATAGCGCGCTTGGCACCCGCAGCCTTGCAAGCTTCGATGGCGCGTTCAACGGCGGCTTTCTCGCCGGCGATAACAACCTGCCCCGGGCAGTTGAAGTTAACGGCAGAGACAATCTGGCCCTCTGCAGCGCTGGCACAGGCTTCACGCACGGCGTCGTCATCGAGGCCGAGGATGGCAGCCATGCCGCCGGTGCCAGCCGGAACCGCTTCCTGCATATACTGACCGCGCGCGTTAACGAGCTTCACGCCGTCGGCAAAGTCGATAGCGCCGGCGCACACCAGCGCTGTGTATTCACCGAGACTGTGCCCAGCCATCACGGAGGGTGCTTCGCCCTCTTTCTGCTCCCACAGGCGCCACAGGGCAACCCCGGCTGTGAGCAGCGCAGGCTGAGTATTCTCGGTGCTGTTGAGTTCCTCTTCGGGACCGGTCTGGGTCAGCGCCCAGAGATCCTTACCCAGGGCGTCGGACGCCTCCTGGAAGGTCTGTTCAATAATCGGATGCTGAGAGGCCAGTTCGGACAGCATGCCGAGATGCTGAGAACCCTGACCCGGAAAAACGAAAGCAAGCGACTGCGACATGGCGTCCTCTTTCCTAACCTATTTACATAAACCCTGGAACAGAGACTCTATTCTCTACCCGCAGGTTCAAGGGTGGCGTAGTTTACAGGATTTATCGGGTTTTAGAACCGATCCGCTTACTGGCCCTGTGCCCTGAGGGTTTGACGCTGCACCAGGTCACTTATTTTCTCCGGCACATTGAGTCTCGCTTCCACCAGCGCCTGATCGATGGCGTGGCCAAAGTAGACCCGGTTAGCACCGCCGTGGCTCTTGATGACGACGCTGCGAAGGCCCAGCAGAGTGGCGCCGTTCAGGCGGCCAGGATCAAGCTGTCGCTTAAGGTCGCGCAGAATGGGCGTGGCGAGCAGTGCGATCAACCTGCGGTACAGATTGCGACGGAAACCGCCCTGCACCTGGCGAACCAGCATTTTCGACAAACCTTCACAGCTTTTCAGCGCAACATTGCCGGCGAAACCGTCACAAACCACCACATCGGATCGACCGGAGAACAGATCATCCCCCTCAAGATAGCCGATAAAGTTGATACCGCCATGTTCCTGAATCAGCTTACTGGCTTCGCGAACCTGCTCAGTGCCCTTGTTCTCTTCAGAGCCGATATTGAGCAGCCCTACCTTTGGATTCGGGCGGTTCTCTATGGTTTCGACCATGACAGAGCCCATGATGGCGAACTGCAGCAACTGCTCGGCACTGGTATCCACGTTGGCGCCGAGATCCAGCATAAAGCTGTGGCCTTTAAGAGAAGGAATGGCAGCGGTAATCGCAGGACGTTCGATACCGGGCAGCATGCCCAGCACCAGCCGCCCCATCGCCATCAGCGCTCCCGTGTTACCGGCGCTGATACAGGCATCGGCGCGCCCCTCTTCAACGAGCTGAAGCGCTTTCCACATGGAAGAGTCACGGCGGTTACGCAACGCCAGAGAGGGTTTTTCCTCCATGGAGACAATATCCTGAGCATGAAACAGCTCGAGACGCTGGAGGTGTTTGCCGCGATAACGGCTAAGGTAGGGGGTAAGATCGTCGGTTCTGCCGACTAGTATGATCCGTAACTGCGGATGACGCTTGAGTGCGTCACAGGCCGCCGAAACGGTAACGCGGGGACCGAAGTCCCCGCCCATTGCATCGACGCTGATGCAATACGATGCGGTCAAGCTTACTCGTCGCCCTTCGCTTCAACCACCTGACGGCCGCGGTAGAAACCGTCAGCGCTGACGTGGTGACGACGATGAGTTTCGCCGGTAGTCGCTTCTACAGACAGAGTCGGGTTGCCCAGTGCATCGTGAGAACGACGCATGTCGCGGCGTGAACGAGACTTTTTGTTCTGCTGTACTGCCATGGTTGTGTAGCTCCTAGTTCAACTCTTATCGGCCTTGCCTTTCAACGCGGCCAATACACTAAATGGGTTGGGTTTACTTTCCTCTTCTGGTTCCGCTTCTCCAGCTTCACCAAAGGAGGTCTGAATCGTGCAGTCTTCGTGGTAAGACACCAGCGGAAGACTGAGTATCAATTCATCCTCGATCAGAGACAGCAGCTCGACATCCTCAGCCTCGACGATCAAGGGATCGTAATACCGGGGCAGATTTTTCGCCTGTTCTTCGTTGAGAACCACGGCCAAATTGACCTCGGCATCAACATCTACCCCCACCGGTTCCAAGCATCGTTGGCAAGTCTGCATGACTTTGCCTGATGCCGTTCCGGAGACGGTTCTTAAACGCTGCTCATCCAGTGCAAATTGTAGAGAAATATGAATTTCTCCGGACCCGTCGGCGAGAAGTGAGTTCAATCGTGGCATTGCGGATACATCTGCAACGCCTTCAATTTTCGCTTCACGCTCGGCAAATTTGCGTGGATCAACTCTTTTCGGTAATGGACCGTACGACATAAGCGCGCAATTCTAGGCATCTAGTAGATGGGTGTCAAAGGAAAGCAGGCGTTTTCAATGAGAAAAATGGCGGTATCATGCCGGTTTGCGAAAAACTGGACCAAACTCAGGAGATTCTGATGTCCCGCCCTCTTATTCTCGCTTCCGGCTCTGCTTATCGCCGCGCCCTGCTCAGTAAACTCGGTCTGGATTTCAGCTGTGACTCTCCGGATATAGATGAAAGCCCCCGCCACGGCGAAGACCCGGAAAGTCTGGTTGCGCGACTTGCGCAGGAAAAAGCCAGCGCGGTAGCCAGTCGCCATCCCGAGGCGCTTATTATAGGCTCGGACCAGCTGGCAACTCTAGAGGGAAACGTCATGGGGAAGCCACACACCCATGAACGTGCCATAGAACAACTGCGCCAGGCATCGGGCAAACGGGTCCGGTTTTTGACCGGTCTTTGCCTTTATGACGCGAAGGATGGCCGCTTTCAGTGCGAAGTTGTGCCCTTCGATGTGCAGTTCCGAGAGCTTAACGATACTCAGATAGAAGGTTACCTGCGCGCTGAGCAGCCCTACGATTGTGCCGGCAGTTTTAAATCCGAAGGACTCGGCATCGCACTGTTCGAACGCCTGATCGGCGATGACCCTAATGCTCTGGTGGGGCTGCCGCTGATCCGGCTCATAGCGATGCTTGAGAACAAGGGCTTTGACGTGTTGGCGAGTTGATCACTGACAGCAAAGATCCACCTGCAATGAGAGGGGTTTCGTGCAGTTCCCTATGAGGGAGTGCGGGAGGCTCTATCAACCAGTATTGAGGCCAACGACCGATGTTTCTTTTTAGGCCGGTTTCGCCTGCTGGCGAGATAAGGTACTTGTGCGGACAAGTACCTTATCAATCCCAAACCGCCCCTAAGGCTTGGTCGGCTACGCCGACTTCCCTGCGCTTCTCGTCTGAAAGAGCGGGAAAGGCTTTCTTTTGGATAATCAGGCACCGCTACGCGGTTCAGACAGCCTTTCCCTTGTTTCTCTTTCAGCCTCCGATGCTCGGCTGCGCCAAAGGGGATGGGCCGCCACGCTCAGGCCGCTATGCCTTTCTCGAGCCCCGTTACCTGCGTGGCGCGAGAAAGACATAGCCTCGACTAAACGATCAACACCTCCAGAGAAGATGATTTAAGGGAGGTAATAAAAAGGAGGGCCAGCTGCCCTCCTTCTTTATCACTTCGTTTGGATCGTATCAGCGCAGCTGCACGGCGCCGTTTAGACCCAGCACATTGGCCAGATGACCGGCCATGCTGACACCCAGACGGTCGACAATCTGTTCCAGCGGGGTCTGCTTAACGCTGTAATCCACCATCTTCTCGACACCGACCACATCCCGCGCCACATAGCTTGAGCTGCCGAGGCCATCGATCAGGCCAAGATCCAGCGCCTGCTCACCGGTCCAGACGAGGCCAGAGTAGAGGTCTGGATCATCTTTCAGACGATCACCACGGCCCTTTTCAACCTGCTCGATAAACTGGCGATGGGTGGTATCGAGTACCTCCTGCCAGAATTCCCGCTCGGAGTTCTGCAGTGGCTGAAACGGATCAAGCAGTCCCTTGTGTTCGCCGGCGGTCAGCATACGGCGTTCCACACCGAGCTTTTCCATCAGGTCTACAAAGCCGAAACTGGAGGAAACCACGCCGATAGAGCCTACCAGACTCGCCTTGTCGGCGTAGATATCGTCGGCTGCGGCAGCGATATAGTACGCACCGGATGCACCGATATCGCTGATTACCGCATATACCTTCTTATCGGGATGCAGCTCTTTCAGCCGGTTGATCTCGTCATAGACGTAACCGGACTGAACCGGGCTACCGCCGGGGCTGTTGATTCGCAGCAGTACCGCTTTGCTGTGCTCGTTTTCGAACGCCTTGCGCAGAGACCATACCAACGTATCGGCATTGGCCTTCTCGCTTTCGGCGATAGGCCCGTCAACCCGCACAACCGCCACATGATCTTCCGGCGTGACCGATGAGATATTCGGGTTCTGCACGTAAAAGTAGATACCGAGCAGCGCAAAAAGATAAGTAAAGGTCAGCAGCTTGAAAAAGATACCCCAGCGCCGGGTGCGGCGATGCTCCACATGCAGGCCGCTGACCATTTTCTCGATCAACCGCCACTCCTTGGTTTCCTTACGCTTTTCGGCACGCGTGGCCGGGCTGGTGGATTCCGCAGAGTCTGTCACTTCAGATTCCGGGCTTTGTCCCTCTTCACCCCAGGCGTTTTTCGTCACGATACTGTCCTCTGATTCATCGCTACTGTCAGTTCCTCTAGCCAGAGTTCCAGCTCAGGAAAATGATGGATCTCCGTCAACGGCTTATGGCCACGCAAGCGATCCAGGTGGTGAGCGCCATAGCTTACCGCTACAGTGCCGACGCCAGCGCGAGTCCCCATATCGAGATCGTACTCCGTGTCACCGACCATGATCGCGTCGCTTGCCGGAGTTCCGGTTTCCGCCAGAATCTGGTGCAGCATTAGAGGGTCGGGCTTGGAGCGGGTTTCATCCGCGCAACGGGTAATTTCAAACAAAGGCCCAAGACGGGTCTGTTCCAGCGCCCTATCCAGGCCCCGGCGGCTTTTACCAGTGGCGACGGCAAGACGGTAACCCTGCTCTTTGAGTCGGTGGAGAGTCTTTTCCACGCCCGGATAGAGTTCGGTGGGCGTGTCATTCTGCACCAGGAAATGGTGAGCATAACGCTCCCGCAGTTGCTCCATGGCGGGATCCTCGATGCTCGGAATCAATGCCCGGATCGCTTCGGGCAGCCCCAGGCCGATGATATTGCGGACCGCTTCAGACCCCAGAGGCTCATGCCCCAACTCTTCGGCCGCCGTCTGCATGCTGGCGATAATCCGCGCCTGGGAGTCGATCAGAGTTCCATCCCAATCGAAAATCAAAAGTTTGTACAAAAAAAACTCCTTGGAAACCGGTTACCAGAGGAGTCTGTATATAGGAACGCGGGGCAGAAAGACAACCCCGCTTGCGATCTTCTGCAGCTCAGGTGAGATGCCGGGCGAGGATTTCGGCGATATGGAGACCTGTGGGCCCGCCCAGGCGAGCGACCTGCTCGCGGCATGAAAAGCCGTTGGCAATCAGCTCCGCTCTCGGCTCTTCAGCCAGTTTCGGCAGCAGCGCCAGCTCGGCCATTTTTTGTGAGTCTTCGGCGTTTTCCGATTCAAATCCGAAACTGCCGGCGCCACCGCAACAGGACGCTTCGATAAAGTCGAAATCCAAACCGGGTACAATTTTGAGCACCTTGCGCATCGATTTCATCGCACCCACCGCCTTCTGGTGGCAATGGCCGTGAACTCGCACCGGTGGGGCGCCGGATATCTCTCTAAGCGGCAGATTAAGGCGATTGGCGGAGATCTCACGCGCGAGAAACTCTTCAAACAGCAGTGCGGAAGCGGCGACCGCCTTCGCTTTATCGCCCAAATCCAGAGTTAACAGTTCATCGCGCAGCATCAGAAGGGTTGAGGGTTCGAGGCCGATAATTAAGCGAGCCTCCTCGACATGGGGCCAAAGCGCATCGATCAATGCCTGGGCCTGATGCCGGGCGGTGCCGATCAGCCCCTGCGAATAGGCGCTGCGCCCGCCACAGTGCTCCTGCTTCAGCAGGTGTACCCTGAAGCCTGCCGCCTCAAGCACTCGTAGGGCAGCTACTGCGCTTTGCGGCGCAAAGTGTGCGGTAAAGCTATCGATCCAGAGTAATACCTCGCCGGCCACACCCGGTGCCGTATGCGGCTCAAGGACAGGAGCGGGTTGAACTCTGGGCAGAGGATGGCTTGGATTCAGCTTTAATGCAGATTGAAGCCAGGGGCTGGCGTTAACCGCGCTATTGGCCAGATTAACCAGGCGCGGATAGCGCAGCAATGCGGGCAGTTCGGCGAAGAGTTTCTGTCGCAGTGTTGGAGCCTTGGAGCGCTGGGCTACATATTCGCTGCGGATCGTCGCCATATCCAGGTTGGTGTCGCACTCCCGCTTACAGCCTTTGCAGGCGACACAGGCATCCATAGCGCGATCCAGGGTTGCCTGTTCCTCTTCGGTAATCTCGCCATTGAGCATCCGCTTGATCAGCCGGCTGCGCCCTCCCGGAGAATACGCCACCTCGTTATGGACCCTGAAGCTCGGGCACATTACGCCGCGATCGATAGGCCGCAGGCACACCATGCTATTTATGCAGACCGCTACGGCTTTAGCGTAATCCCCACCGGTTTTCGGTATATCGGCGTAGGCATCACCAAGGCCCGCGTTCTCGTAGGCGGTCCAGTCGAGTTGAGCTTTCATGCGAACTCCTCCATACCGGTATCAATCTCCTCCTCGATAAACCTGACAGCGATACCGTGGAAATTACCTCCACCGATCTCGTCGTGAACATCGAGCTCAAGCAGTTTGCTTAAAACCAGGTGCGCGAGAATGACTCGTCCGCGGCGTAAACGAATAACGCCCAGGGCCTTGAGGCTGAAAAGGTAGAGACGGGCGATGGTCTGGTCTTCAAGCCAGGGTGCGGTATCGGGTTTAAGCAAACGGTAGTTCCAGCGGAATCCGCCAAGACGCGCAGAGGCTTTCAGCGTTCGCCAGACCTGGCGTTCAGCCTCCTGGTAACGCGCGGTGCGGAAATAGAGCTTGTACAGGGCAATATAGGTGTCGAGAGATTCAGGCCAGCGCTCCAGAGCGGTTAACAGCAGTTGCTCCTTTTCCAGCGGGTCTGCTTTTGTCGATGCCTGGTAAAGAATCAGGCCCAGCTCATCGGGAAGATTGTCGGAAAAGTAACGTTGCTGGCCGTCGATCAGGGCGATGTTATCCATAGGATTCCTGTAAGAAATACGACAATCACACAGATTCACACCTGCGCGGTTACACAAGTTCAAGTCGCTAGAGCCGGCGCAGCTACTGCGTTTGCAGGCGACGCTGGTCAGGCTGACGCTCCTTCATCGCCAGCCCGAAGCCGGAATTCAACGGGAATTTTGCAAGAACCAAACCAGCACAGAAGATCTATCTTCGCAGCGGTACAGTGGGCGCGTACGCAGCAGGGGAAATGCTGAGAAAAAGGATCAGAAGAAAGGCAGGATAAACAGAAGGGTTGCGAGCCTCACCCTTCTGCTTCTATTTGATCTGGACCGACTCTTCGCGACGCGGCCCGTCAAGGTTGGATCAGTGCAGCTTCATGCGCGGCCTGATCACCTTGTTAATGCGCGCAACTATAGTGACCAGCATGGTCTTGAAATAGCCATAGAGCGCCACCTGGTGCAGACGATAGAGCGAGACGTAAACCAGTCGCGCCAGCGTTCCCTCCACCATGATACTGCCCTTGGTGAGGTTACCCATCAGGTTACCCACGGTGGTGTACTTACTCAGTGAGACCAGTGAGCCGTAATCCTTGTAGGTGTACGCTGGGATATCCTCGCCCTTGAGGATGCGATCGAAGTGCTTGAACAGGTGACTGGCCATCTGGTGCGCGGCCTGGGCGCGCGGAGGGACAAGACCGCCCTCCTCGTCCCGGCGTTCGCAGGCGGCGCAGTCGCCCAGGGCAAAAACCCGCTCATCGCGGGAGGTGCGTAGATCCGAGCCGACAACGAGCTGATTACGGCGGTTGGTTTCCAGGCCATCCAGCTGCGTCAGCAGTTCGGGTCCCTTGATGCCGGCGGCCCAGACCACCAGGTGGGCCGGAATGCTCTCACCTGCACTGGTGATCAATTCCTTGTCATTAACCTCCACCACCTGGGTATTCTCGCGCACATCCACACCCAGTTTACGCAGCTCTGTTTTGGCCGCGCTGGAGATGCGTGGAGGCAGCGCCCCGAGAATACGGGGAGCGGCCTCGATAAGCGTCACCTTAAGGCTGCTCGGCTGGATGCTTGAGAGGCCGTAGGAGACCAGCTCCTGAGCGGCGTTGTAGAGCTCTGCGGAAAGCTCAACACCCGTGGCACCGGCGCCAACAATAGAGATGCGCAGCTGATTATCGGTGCCATGGGTACTGAGCCTGAGGCAGGCTTCCAGCAGGGTGTTATGGAAGTTGTCGGCCTGATTACGATCATCGAGGAAACAGCAGTTTTCCCTGACCCCGGAGATGCCGAAATCGTTGGTGCGACTGCCCACAGCGATCACCAGGTAGTCGTAGAAAAGGGTTCGGGCTGGCACCAGTTCTTCGCCATCGCTATTCACTACAGGCGCCAGCTTGATGCAGCGCTGCGAGCGGTCCAGGCCTTCCAGTTCGCCTATCTGGAAATGGAAGCCGGCCTGGCGACCCTGTGCACGATAACTGAGTTCATCAATACTGGAGTCCAGACGCCCGGTGGCAACCTCATGCAGCAGCGGCTTCCAGACGTGGGTGGTTTCCCTGTCCACCAGGGTGACTTTCAATCCTTTACGGCCGTAGCGCCGTCCCAGACGCGTGGCGAGCTCAAGGCCACCGGCGCCTCCGCCTACAACAATGACATGCTGGTAGTAGGATTTTTCCTTCATACTCGGGTGAGTCCTTATACAGCGGGTGGATGCGTTTGCTGTCGGGATGAATGATACGCCCGGGACAGAGCGTAATCAGCCGATTCCCTTTTCTAGTGTATCTCAGTGCCCTGCCAAGGGCGTTAGCACCTTGGAGTTAAGTGTTTAGTGCCCCGATGCCGCTTAAGTAGCAAAAGCCCTGAAAGTGGCGGAGCTCAGGCAACCTGATGCTGCCCGCTCAGATGTTGGATCAATGCCCTCAGCTTGCTGGGCTTAATCGGTTTATTAAGCAGCGGCAGCTCCAGCTCACGCAGTTGTTTGCGTACTTCGCTGCTGCGATCCGCCGTGAGAATGGCAGCCGGTATCGCCTGCTTGAAGTAGTCCCTTAACGCGGCCACGGCTTCGGTGCCGGTTGCGTCATCATCGAGGTGATAATCGGCAAGTATCAGTTCCGGCGCAAGCCGGTTTTCTGCAATCGCCTGTTCCGCGCTTGCCGCGGTCACGACCTCGCACCCCCAGCCATCGAGCAACGCTTTCATGCTCACCAGGACTTCCGGCTCGTTATCGATCACCAACACCTCGACCCCTTCCAGACCACTCTCTCTTCGCAGAGGTGTATCGAAGGATCTCAGCGGTATCGCCTGATCACTGAGGGGAACCGAAAAGCTGAAGCGCGAGCCGCGTCCCTCAACGGAAACCAGCTGGATGCTCAGATCCAGCACTCGGGCGATTCGGTCGACGATCGCCAGCCCCAGGCCAACACCACCGCTGCGTCCCGGGCGTCGGCCGAGCTGTTGAAACTCCTTGAAGATATCCTGGCGCTTATCCTCGGGAATGCCCTGCCCGGTGTCCCATACCTCAATTCTCAGCGTGTTGGCGCGCTTCCTCAATGCCACCAGCACACCACCGCTGTCGGTATAGCGGATAGCGTTGCCGATCAGGTTGCGCAACACCCGTGACAGCAGGCGCATATCGGACTGCACCGCCAGATCCGGTGCGCGGAACTTCAGCGAAACGCCCGCTTCCTGAGCGATAGGCTGGAACTCGGCCTCGAGATTGAACAGCAGATGCTGCACTGAGAAGGCCTGGATATCGGGCTGCACCGCGTTCTGATCCAGCTTGGAGATATCCAGCAGATCGGAGAGCAGGTGTTCGGCGCCGGACAGCGCGAGATGTACCCGGTCTACCAGGTCGCCTTCATAACTCGGCAGCTCCCGCTCACGCAGGGCGGAAACCAGCAGGCGCGCCGCATTCAGCGGTTGCAGCAGATCATGACTGGCCGCCGCCAGGTATTTGTCTTTACTCAGGTTGGCGCTTTCCGCCGCATCCCGCGCCCGCGCCATCTCGCGCTGGGCTTCCTCCCTCTCCGCCATTTCGGCAATCAGACGGGTGTTCAGATCGGTCAGCTCGGCGGTGCGCGCCTGCACACGCTGCTCCAGCGCTTCGTTGTCGGCCAGTACCCGGTTTTGCATCTCCATGCGGCGGGTGATATCGGCGACGAAGCCCTCGATGATTTCGCCCTCTTCGTGGGGGCGCAGCAGCAGGTTCATGGAAACGTCAATCTGACTGCCGTCGAGGCGTTTGATGCGGGTTTCGTAGAGGAACAGCTGACCTTCACTCAGCAGGCGGTTGCGGATCTGCTGAAACTCTTCCTCGCCACCCTGCAGCAGCGCGGCGAAGTAGACGCCCCCTTCCAGGCTTGCACTGGTCTCGGTAGCGCAGATACGCGCCATTGCGGCATTGGCGCTCTGTATCCAGCCGCGGGTATCGGCCTGAAAGATACCGTGAAAGGCGTTTTCGAACAGCCATTTGTAGCGGTTGCGCTCCGCCTCCAGCTCGACAACCTTCTGCTGCAAGGCCGGGTAGTAACTTTTACGGGCAGAATGGCCGCCAAGGCCGATCAGACCGTCTACCGAGAGGTTTTCCTCGGAGCTTGCGGCGGAGCCTCGATCGGCGTTTTGGCTAGCGTTCGTGTTATAGAGCTTCTTCATAAACGAGTTCGACATCGCGCTTGTTGGAGCGCCGCGGGTTGGTCAGGATACAGGGGTCCTTGATGGCGTTGGTGCTGAGATACGGGATATCGCTCATATTAACGCCAAACTTACCCAGGGTATCCGGCAATCCCACGTCGCGCTTCAGCGCCTGAACGTGATTCCTTAATCGTGTCTGGATCTGACGGCTGGTCAGACCGCGGGTATCTATACCCATGGTCTGAGCGATCACCGCAAAACGATCCTCGGCGGAGCCGTAGTTGTAGTCGATCACATGCTCGACCAGCATGGCATTGCACAGGCCGTGCGGTAGATCGAGAAATCCACCGAGGCTATGTGACATGGCGTGCACCGCACCAAGAATCGCGTTGGAGAACGCCAGCCCCGCCTTCATCGAGCCCAGCATGATCTGCTCGCGCAGGTACTTGTCTTCCGGCTGCTCTACCAGCAGTGCCAGGTGGCTGTTGATCAGGCGGATCGCATCCAGCGCATTCATGTCGGTCAGCGCGCCACTGCCGGTGGAGACAAACGCCTCAATGGCATGAACCAGGGCATCCACCCCGGTGCAGGCGGTCAGGAACGGCGACATGGTGCTGGTGGTATCGGGATCGATCAGGGATACATCCGGCACCACCGATTTGCTGACGATAGAGAACTTCACCCTATCCTGCTGATCGGAGATGATCGCGAACTGGGATACATCCGCCGAGGTGCCGGCGGTTGTGGGAATAAATATAAGCGGCGGAATCGGGTTGGTGGTCTGGTCGATCCCTTCGAAGGCGCGGATCTCGGTACCATGGGTACTGACGATGCCTATCGCCTTGGCGCAGTCCATGGGGCTGCCGCCACCGATAGCGACGATCACATCGCAGCCGTGTTCCAGATAAACCTCAGCCCCAAGCATTACTTCTTCGGTGCGGGGGTTGGGTGATACTTGGGTGAAGCGGACCACGTCGAGGCCCTCTTCCAGTAACAGCTGTTCGATCTCAACAACCCAGCCCGCGTTGACAACGCCGGGGTCGGAGACGAGCAAAACCTTTTGTGCACCAAAGGTTTTTGCGTAGTTGCTCACCATCTTGCGGGCGCCGCTGCCAAAGATAATTTCAGGCGCGACGAACTTTCTCAGACTGGAAATTTCCTGGGCCATGATGATTTGGTCTCTTTATTTTTATCATTCCAGAGCGCCAGTATGCGACAAATTACGAAGTTAGGCACTTCCTCTTTTGTCGACAATTAAAAAACCTGGCGATAGCTACAGACGGGGCAAGCTGTAGCTGTCTTGGGAGAGCCTTAGCGGCCAGGCGGCCACTCTTCGTATTCCGTAAGCCCCTCATAGCTGAGCCATTCGGCACGATGAGAGGTCCAGATATGCTGGACCGGGCGCATACCCGGGTCTTCATCCAGAGTAGCCACACGCAGCACCACATGGGGATTACCGCTGCGCTCGGCCATCAGGTGCGACCCGCAGCGTGAGCAGAAATGACGCAGCTTGCCCGGAGAGGATTCAAAGGAGGTCAATACCGACTCACCGGCGGTCCAGCGGAAGTGCTCCCGCATGACGCCAGCGGTGGTATTGAACGCAGCCGCATGGGCTTTGCGGCAGGTTTGACAGTTACAGTGCGTCAGCGGCATGTCGATACGGGCGACTTCATATTTAACAGTGCCGCACAGACAGCTTCCTTGCATGGTTTAACTCCCGTGAAGATATGTCGAAGGGCCGGCTAGCCAACCCGTCGCACAATATAAGCTGGTGACGCCGATGCTGACCAGTCACACGCCTGAAAACCTCACGGGAGTTACCGCTTCTCCCCTGTTTCCTATCCCTGGATCGCTGCCAGCGCGATGGCGTCATTACTGGCCGCCTCGTAGAAAGAGCTGACCAACTTCGCCAGCTGCTCCGCGTCCACCGCCTTACAGATCTGACCGGCAGGCTGTTTGAACGTTGGCGTATCCTCAGCCGCCACCATGGCATTGATCACCGATTCATCGACCGCATCGACGGCCGCCATGTAAAGGTCATCGAATACCTCGTCATTCAGGTATTCCATGCTGCAATGAGCCCCCGAAAGTTGGGGCAACGCCTTTTCATTGGCGGTGCTGAAGGCAAGGAAGATATCGCCGGAGTTATTGCCGCCCGGCGATCCGTTGCGCCCTATGCCTATGGCCGCGCGTTTGGCCATACGTTTGAGCTGATGCGGCAGCATCGGCGCGTCAGTGGCCAGCACCACGATAATCGAGCCCTGCTCCTTGCTATGAACCCGCTCCACTTCCATCAGCCGCCCCACAGGCACGCCGCGCACGGTAAACCAGGGTCTAATACCGTGATTGGCCTGCACCAGCGCCGCGACGGTATAAACCTTGCCATCTACGTCGATAAGTCGCGATGAGGTACCGGTGCCGCCCTTGTACTCGTAGGCGATCATACCAGTGCCGCCGCCCACGTTACCTTCGGCGATAGCGCCGCCTTGGCTGTTCTCCAGCGCCGCCAGGGCATCCGCCTCGGTAACGTGCTGGGCATTGATGTCATTGATCACGCCGTCGTAGGTTTCCGCCACTACCGGCATCGCCCAGAGATGGTTGTCACGCCAGTGATCACGGTAATGGTTGATCATCCACTTGGTCGCGGCGTGATGCACTATGCCAACGCTGTGGCTGTTGGTCAGCATCACGGGGCCGGCGAAGTAGCCGCCATCCTGAATCCAGTGGGTGCCGGTCATCTCCCCGTTGCCGTTGAGGGCGTAGGTTCCCGCCCATACCGGCTGCGGCTCTCTGTTTTTACCTCGGGGCAAAATCGCGGTAACGCCGGTTCTGACAGGAGACGCTGGGTTATCGCTGATCAATGTGGTGTAACCCACCTCAACACCTGCTACATCCGTAATGGCATTGTTCGGACCGGTTTTACCGGTAAACGGAATACCAAAGTCACGGGCACGTTTGTTTGTCATCAGATTTAACCTTAACTGTCAGGCCTTACGGGATTTGAAATAGATACCGGCAGACGCGATCAGCACCGACGCCATCAGCATCATCGTGGCGATAGCGTTAATCTCCGGCTTAATGCCACGGCGGATCATGCTCATGATGAATACCGGCAGCGTGGTCGAGTCGACACCGCTGATAAAGTAGGTAATCACCAGGTCATCCATAGATATAATGAAGCTCAGCAGCGCCCCGCCAATCACGCCGGGCAGGATCAACGGCAGCGTCACGCGGCGAAAGGTCTGCCATTCATTGGCGCCGAGGTCAGCCGAGGCAGACTCAATCATCGGGTTCATACCGGCAAGTCGCGCACTGACCACGATAAAAATGTAGCTGGTCAGGAAGGTGCAGTGACCGATAACGATCGATGTCACACCCAGGTTCATGCCCACGCCAACGAAAAAGATCAGCAGCGCAATGCCGAGGACGATATCGGGCATCACCATCGGCACCATCAGCAGCAGGCGATAAAAGCCCTGCAGCCTGAAGCGATAACGGGCGATGGCGACAGCAACACTGGTGCCCAGCACGGTGGAGACAACCGTCGCGAACGCGGCAACGGTGAGGCTGACCTTCAACGCCGAAAACAACTGGTCGGTGGACTCCACATAGGCGCTGGAGTCACTGAGGTTCGTTTCACCGCCAAAGAGATTGATGTACCAGTCGAAACTGAACTCTTTCCAGATCATCACGTTGACCGGGTTAGAGTTGAACGAGTAGGCAACAACGAGAATGACCGGCGCGTACAGAAAGATGAAGAACAGTGCGCCGTAACCTGACATCAGGTGATTTATAAGTTTACGCATCAACTTTAGGTCCTTAGGCAGCGCGCTGTTTCTTCATTACCTTGAGCAGGTAAAAAGAAACCACCAGCAACATGAACAGAATCATAACCATCGACAGAGTCGCGCCGAACGGCCAGTTCCTTGAAGCCAGGAACTGCTGCTCGACCAGGTTGCCGATCATCACGACCTTGGCGCCGCCGAGCATGGAGGGCACCACGAAATTCCCCAGCGCAGGAATGAAGACCAGAATCGATCCCGCAATAACGCCGGGCAGCGTCATCGGAAAAATCACTCGGCGGAAGGTAGTGAAAGGCGTCGCCCCAAGATCCTGGGACGCTTTTATCAACTTCGGATCGAGATTCTCCACACTTGAATAAACCGGCAGGAACATAAACGGCACAAAGATGTAGACCATGCCGAGAATCACCGCGGTACCGGAATACATCAGATCCAGCGGCTCAGCGATAATGCCCAGCGAGAGCAGAATCTGGTTAGCGAAGCCGGAATCGCGCAGGATCAGAATCCAGGCGTATAGCCGGATGATCATGCTGGAGAAGAACGGCAGCGCAATCATAAAAATACAGAACGATTTCCAGCGCGATGGCATCCGGCTGATCCAGAACGCTACCGGATAGCAGAGCAGCAGTGTGACCGCCACGGTTGCCAGCGCCAGCCCTGCAGAGCGCAGCAGGATTTCGAGATAAACGATATCGAACTCTTCGTAGAAGCCATCTGCCCAACCGAGTACCCGACCGTAACTCCAGGGGTAGAAGCTCCACTCGACACCGCCATACAGGCCCGGCTCAAGGAAACTGTAAACCGCCATGATCAGCAGCGGCCCAAGGAAGAACACACTGAGAAACAGCGTCGCCGGAGTCAGCAGTACCAGCAGCTGTTTCTGCTGACCATTAAATGACCTCATTGACCCGCTCCCTTTCCGGAATCACGTGCCAGGCGGCCGGGTCATACTCCAGCGTCAGCGGTTGTCCGGCCTGCAGCGCTTTAAAGGAGCTGCGAATCAGTGCCGAGACCTCCTGCCCGTTACCCATGCGGCAATGCAACTGATGGTCACGCCCGATAAAGACCGACTGCTCAAGCACGGCATTAAGACCCCTGCTTGAGCTTGGCTCGTCGGCAGCTTTGAGATGAAAATGCTCGGGCCGGATCAACAGCGATACCTGTTCACCTGCGCTCAGGGTCGGGTTGTTACAGATCACCTCTGCGCCACCCAGGTCGATGCGACTAAACTCGGGCGTTGATTCAAGCACCCGTCCTGAGAAGATGTTGCTTTCACCGATAAACTCGGTGACGAAGCGGCTGGCGGGACGATGATAGATCTCGTCCGGCGTACCCCGCTGTTCGATCTTGCCACCATTAAGCACAACAATCCGATCCGACATGGTCAGCGCCTCTTCCTGATCGTGGGTAACGAAGAGGAAGCAGATGCCCAGCTCGGACTGGAGATTCTTCAACTCGATCTGCATCTTCGAGCGCAGGTTGCGGTCGAGCGCGGACAGCGGCTCGTCCAGCAGCAGCATTTTGGGGCGGTTGATGATCGCGCGCGCCAGGGCGACTCGTTGCTGCTGACCGCCGGAAAGCTGCGACGGCCGGCGCTTCTCAACACCGCTAAGCCCCACCATCTCGAGCGATTCCGACACCCGGCGGTTGCGCTCTTTTTTCGCCACGCCGGCCACATCCAGCCCGTAGCCCACGTTATCGCCGATATTCAGGTGCGGAAACAGCGCATAGGACTGGAACACGGTGTTAACCGGGCGCTGGTGCGCAGGCAATTCAAGCAGCGAGCTACCTCCCAGCAGGATGCTGCCGCTGTCGAGCCGCTCAAACCCGGCGATAATGTTCAGCAAGGTGGTCTTGCCGCAGCCGGAAGGCCCTAGCAGCGTGATGAACTCGTTCGACGCAACATTCAGGTTGATACCATCCAGCGCGCGTACGGAACCGCCTTCCGGCGTCGCGAAATGGCGAAATGCGTTTTTTATTTTTAGAAAATCCGGAGTTGGATCTGAAACAGCCATACTAAACCTCGGGAAAAAGACGCAGGCGCGGCGGCCTGCGTGGTCTACAGATGATCAGGACGCGGTACGAAACTTGGTCCATACGCGGTCGTAAAGGCGGGTGCCTGTGCCCAACTCACGGAATATCTGCAGTTTTTCCTTGGTTTCTTCGCTTGGATTAATATTTTCGTCGTTACGAATTTCATCCGGCAGCAGCTCGATCGCCGCCTTGTTCATGGAACCGTTGGTCTGTTGAACGGTGTTCAGTGCGGAGATCTCCGGCTGCAGGAAGAACTCGAGGAAGCGCTTGGCGTTCTCCTTGTTCGGTGCAGTTTTAAGCACACACATGTTTTCCTGGTACATGGTGGCGCCCTCTTCCGGGATCACGTACGCAAGGGTGTCCGGCATCTCTTTCACATAGATCATCGCACCCACGTACCACTGCGCCGCGGCGATATCGCCGGACTGAACCATGGGGATGCTGTCATAGGTAAAGGCGGACACCTTGGGCTTGGTGTCGAGCAGGAACTGCTGGGCTGCCTTGAGCTCATCAGGGTCCACCGAGTTCACGCTGTTGCCATCAAGCAACAGCGCAAGGCCGATATCTTCACGCATATCGTCGAGCATAACGATCTTTTTGCCCTGGTCCGGCAGCGCGAAAAACTCTTTCCAGGAGTTCAGCTCAGGTACCAGCGTTTTGTTATAGACGATACCTACACTGCCCCAGCCGTAAGGCAGGCAGTACTCACCTTCCGGATCAGACTCAGCCAGCAGGTGACTGGTATCGATGTTCTCAAAACCGGGCGACTGGTTGATGCCGGTTTTTTCCAACAGTCCCAGTTGCGCCATGATGTCCTGCATATGGACCGACGGGAAAACAATATCGTATCCGGTGGCGCCAACCTGGAGCTTGGCGAGCATCTCCTCGTTGGAGGAGTAAGTGTCCAGGTTCACCTCGATGCCGGTCTCGGCGGTAAAACGCTCAAGCACCTCGGGGTTGATATAGTCGCCCCAGTTGTAAAGATTCAGGGTCTCATCTGCCTGCGCAGATACCGAAGCACCGGCGCATGTCACGCCCAGGCAAGCCAGGGCCAGGGTTTTCTTGATCCATCTGTTACCAGCCGCAGCGGTATTAACCGACTTCATATTTTTCGCCTCCAGGTCTGGGTGTTGAACCACCTATTTCCTATAAACACTAGGGCGACTGGTATCTATCATTCAATATCAGTATTCGTTATATCTGTAACAATATCGAAGGGCTATTCTGGTAGACTTAAGCGGTTAATAAACCGTTAAAATTGCTCATTGCGCACCATTAATGTGCATAATCTGGGCGGATTGGTTCACGCCCGCGCTATATGACAGAAAAATAATGACCATTTTGAGGGCATACAGTTGGACAGCACCTTCTCAACCAGCGGTGACTACATCTCCAGTCGCACCGCGAACAACATTCACGGCCTGTTGCCGAGCCTCTCTGCGTCAGAAGCGCGAGTGGCCCAATACATCCTGCTTAACCTGGATCGCATCGCCTATGAAACTGGAGCTTCCATTGCTGAAAAGGCACTGGTCAGCCCGATTACCGTAAGCCGCTTCCTGAAACGCGCCGGCTACAAGGGCATTGTTGAACTCAAACAGGAGGTTCTCCAGGACGATACGCTGGCGGTCGAGGAGCGTTCCGGCAAAGAACCACTGAGCGATGAAACTCTCAAGCCGATCTTCAACAAGGACCTGCAGACACTGGTCGATCTCTTTGAGCAGTTCCAGTCCGACACCTGGTTGGGGCTGGTGGATTGCGTTGCCTCGGCGAGCCAGGTCTATGTTTCCGGCTTTCAAACCGTGCGTGGTATAGCGGAAGATTTCAGCCGCCGCCTGTCACTGGCGCGGCATGAGGTGCGTTACCTTTCGGCCCATGAAAGCATGCTTGGCGAGTGGATCAGCGATAACCGGGAAACGCAGGACGACCCCAAGGTACTGGTACTGATCGATGTGGTGCCCTACGCCCAGGAAGGGCGAAAACTGTGTGAGATCGCAGCCGCCAAGGGGATCAAACTGGTCATTCTTACCGACGAGTTCTGCTACTGGGCGCGGGATTACACGCCGTACATTATCCACGCAAAGTCGAAAACAGGGCTGTTTCTAGAGTCCACCTGGGGACTGGTGCTGACCACCAATATGCTCTGCGACCAGGTTGCGCACCGTAACCAGGACAGCGGGCGGCGAACCAAGGAGTGGTTGCAACTGGCCCAGCATCTGAATCTGTTCTAATCCTGGCCTGTCTTCTGGTAAGTGCTCTGGCCAGTTCTCTGACCACCAGTGTTCTCGGACGTCTGTTTGATCCGGTTCAGCGCTCCTGATTGATCAGGCGGCGATAGAAGCACAGCTCACGCTCGAGCACCTCAACCTGGTTACTCGCTTTGCGAAAACCGTGGCCCTCGCCGGCAAAGTAATACTCCTCTACGCGGATAGCACGATTACGCAGAGATTGCGCCATGCTGCGGGTTTGTTCCGGCAGCACCACCGGATCCTCCTCGCCCTGGAAGAAGATCACCGGTGCGTTGATCTTATCGACGTTATGCAGCGGGGAACGCTCGTTATAGGGGCTGGATTCAAGCTCCGGATCACCGATCAGCCAATGCAGATAACGCGACTCGAATTTATGGGTGATGTCGTTAAGACGACGGGGATCGGAAACGCCATAAAGACTCGCGCCGGCGCTAAACAGGTCGGAGTTCGCCAGCGCACTCAGGACCGTATAGCCACCGGCGCTGTTGCCACGGATAAACAGCGCGCCTGAATCAGCAACGCCCTCGCTGACTAATGCTCCGGCCACCGTTTCTACGTCTTCCACATCCGCTTTGCCCCAGCTCCCGGCCAACTGCATGCGAAAATCACGGCCGAAGCCCGTGCTGCCGCGGTAATTCACATCGGCGATCATAAAGCCGCGCTGCAGCCAGAACTGTATCGCCGGCCGGAAACTCGGCGCGCTCATCGCGGTGGGCCCGCCATGGCTGTAGATGATCAATGGCAGCGGTTTGGAGTCCAGCGGCGCGGGCCGGTAGAGAAAATAGGGAATCTGATCCCCTGCCTTGCTGGCGGCGATGCGCGATTCCGGCGCTGTCACCGGGTAATCCGGGGTCTCGCCTCCGGTCAGGGTGGCGCTTGCCGCCGTCGCGGTCTGGCTGTCGATGGTGAGGTGCAGAACCGCAGGCATTCGATTAGTAAACTCGGCGGCGCAGCTGCAGTGGTTATCTTCCAATACCAGTGAATGCAGTCGCGCGGCGGGCTGGTCGATATAGAGCTGTTGCCACTGGCCTGCCTTATGAATAAACAGCCGGGAATAACCGCGACTCTGACCGATGGCGATCAGTTCACCACCTGGCGCCCACCCATAGGTGCTCAGGCCAAACTGCCAGGGGGCGGTCGTGAATTCGGTTTGGGCGGGCGTTTCGCCCTGCAAAGGTACAAAGCCTGCGCCGGTAAGCTGCTCGATACTCCACCAGCCGTCACGATCGACCACCGCATGCAAAATGCCGTATGGCGAGAACTTCGGCTGCGCCCAGGCGGCATCGATATCTGATACCTGCCGTATCTGTACCAATCGCCCGTTGGGTTCAATATCGGCCAGCATCAACCGGGTCCGGTCCCAAGGCTGATAGGGATGATTCCACTCTATCCACGCCAGTTGCGCCCCATCCGGGCTCAGCGCTGGGGAGCTGTAAAAGTCGGCTCCCTCTGCTAATACCGTTAACCGCCCCTCTTCCGTGATTGCGCTCAGATAGTTGACGGGTTCGTTACCCCGGTCGCTGCTGGTCTCGCAAACACAGATCAGGCGTTGATGCGCCTCATCGTATTGCAGATCCGCCATCCGCGTGCGGTTATAGGCGGTCAGTTTTCGCGGTGCGATCGCACCGGAGAGGCTGGTCACCCAAATCTGCTGATCCGAATCATTGACGAAAAACGCCTGATCCCGCCCTCGACACCAGGCACCACCGCCATAAGAATGCACCTTGCTGCGTACGCTGAACTGTTCCGGCAGCAGTGACACCGCATGATGGTTTTCAAACCTGCAGAGCTGGTTGATCCCCTTTTCCGCGTCGTAACGAACCCCATAGGTACGGCCGCGAAAAATGCGCAGTGATGAATACTGATGAAAGGATGCGACCGCGTCGGTCGCACTAATCGGTTGGGCTGCCTGATCGGGCAAAAACACGCGAATCCTCTACCTGACCTCGAGCGCCTTTCGCAAATTCCCTGGAGTTGCGCTCGTTCCTGAAGGTGATGTTACTTTCAGTATACTCAGCTTCCGCCGCTTGTCTCGCCTCCAGAATAAGGCCGTGATCCGGCGACTTGCCGCACACCGGATCCGCCGCGTGCATATCACCGGTCATCATATATGCCTGACAACGGCAGCCGCCGTGGTCCTGCTCTTTTTCACTGCAGGAACGACAGGGCTCCTTCATCCAGTGGTCGCCACGGAAGTAGTTAAAGCCGGTGGATTCGTTCCAGATCTGCTCGATGCTCGAGTTTTTCACATTGGGGAATTCCAGCGGCAGCATGCGGGCGCTGTGACAGGGCAAGGCGGTGCCGTCCGGAGTAACGGTGAGGAATATCTCGCCCCAGCCATTCATACATTTCTTCGGGCGCTCTTCATAGTAATCCGGGGTAACAAAGATCAGCTTGACCGGATTGCCCTCGGCCTGAAGCTTTTCCCGGTACTCATTGGTGATCCGTTCGGCACGTTCAAGCTGGGCGCGGGTCGGCAGCAGGTCCTCACGGTTCTCGTAGGCCCAGCCGTAATACTGGCAGGTGGCCAGTTCGACATAGTCCGCTTCCAGCTCAACGCAGAGCTCGATAATCCGGTCGATGCGATCGATATTGTGTTTATGCGTGACGAAGTTCAGCACCATGGGATAACCCTGGGCTTTCACCTCGCGGGCGATTTTCAGCTTCTGCTCGAACGCCTTTTTGGAGCCCGCCAGCAGGTTGTTGACCTCCTCATCGGCGGCCTGAAAGCTGACCTGGATATGATCCAGCCCCGCCTCACGAAACGCCGCTATGCGTTCCCCTGTAAGACCTATACCTGAGGTAATCAGGTTGGTGTAAAAGCCAAGCTGACGCGCTTCGGCAATCAGCGTTTCCAGATCACGGCGTACCAGGGGCTCTCCCCCGGAAAAGCCGAGCTGAGCAGCCCCCATGGCGCGGGCCTGACGAAACACATCGATCCACTCTTCAGTGCTGAGTTCCGCACCCGCGCCAGCGAAATCCAGGGGATTGCTGCAGTACGGACACTGCAAAGGGCATTTATAGGTCAGCTCGGCCAGCAGCCATAGGGGCTGACCATGGGGGCGTGCTTCTCTTGCCAGATGATTAGCGGTAGTGGATCCAGCGTTGCTCACGGGCCACCTCCATAAACTCCAGGACATCGCCGCTCAGGTCACCGGCATCGGGGAAGCGCTCCATCAATGCCGCGCAGATATCGACCACGGAGCGCTCGCCATCCACCAGTGAGAGAATTTCACCGGCGCTCTGGTTCAGCTTCACCATGCCTTCAGGGTAAAGCAGTACGTAAGCCTGCTGAGCGGGCTCCCACTGGAAGCGGAACATCCGCTCCAGCGCCGGAATCTGACCTGATCCGTTCACTGCAGAATTTAGTTGATTGCTCATCGGAACAGCCCCTTGTGATAGACCCTGTCACGAGTAACTGTGTGATAAGGCGGACGGTCGAGCTCGTAGGCCATTGTCATCGCATCGAGCATGCTCCAGAGCACGTCGAGCTTGAACTGAAGGATCTCCAGCATCCGCTCCTGCTGCTCGCGGGTTTTGTAGAAATCGAGGGTGATCTCCATCCCCTGCTGCACATCGCGGCGCGCTTCACTCAGGCGATTGCGGAAGTACTTGTAGCCCTCCTCCTTGATCCAGGGATAGTGAGTTGGCCAGGTATCGAGGCGGGACTGGTGGATCGTTGGTGCAAACAGCTCGGTCAGCGATGAGCTCGCCGCCTCTTCCCAGCCTGCACGGCGGGCAAAGTTTACGTAGGCATCCACGGCAAAACGCACACCCGGCAACACGTGTTCCTGGGACAGGATCTCTTCGCGGGTCAGACCCACTGCCTCACCAAGTTGCAGCCAGGCCTCGATACCACCAACCGCGCCATCGTAGCCATCATGATCGAGAATACGCTGCACCCAATGGCGCCGCACTTCACGATCCGGACAGTTGGCCATGATCGCGGCATCCTTCAGCGGGATGTTGATCTGGTAATAAAAGCGGTTGGCGACCCAGCCGCGGATCTGTTCGGGGGTTGAACGCCCCTCATACATATCGACATGGAACGGATGATAGATATGGTACAGATCGCCCTTGGCGCGCAGAGCTTCTTCAAACGCTTCGCGACTCAGCGGTGCATCGATCTTGGCTGCTTGCATATTCATGCCTGTCTCCTACAACTCTATGCTCATACCATCGTAGGCAACCTCGATATCGTGGCGCGCCAGTTCAGCACGCTCCGGCGAGTCCTCGATCAGTATTGGGTTGGTATTATTTATATGAATCAGCACCTTGCGCGGCTTTTCTAAGGTATCGAGGAAAGCAATCATGCCCTCCTCGTCTGAGCCTTCACCGGTCTGCGACAGGTGTCCCATATGAACACCGAGTTTGTCACCAACACCGGCGTGGATCATTTCGTCATCACGCCAGAGCGTGCCGTCCACCAGGAGGCAGTCCGCTTCGGACATGATGTTCGGCAGGTGCGATTCAATCCGGCCAAGGCCGGGAGCATAGAACAGGGATTTTCCGTTGCCGGTATCACGGATCAACATGCCGATATTGTCACCGGGGTGCGGATCGTTGCGATGCGGCGAATAAGGGGGCGCGCTGGAACGCAGGGGCACGGCGATAAATTCCAGGCCCGGTGCACAGTCGATGGTAAAACGATTGACGCTTTCGTCCACCGGAATCTGCATGCGGTTCAGACCACCATTCCAGTGCTCCAGCATGTTGAACACCGGGAAGCCGGTGGTCAGATCCTGGTACACCATATCGGTACACCAGACTTCATGGGGGCAGCCCTCACGCAGCATCAGCAGGCCGGTAGTATGGTCGATCTGGCTGTCCATCAGCACGATGGCGCCGATACCGGTATCACGCTTGGCACGGGCCGGCTGCATCGGTGCAAAGTCCGCCAGCTGGGCTCTGATGTCGGGGGAGGCATTAAAGAGTACCCAGTCAACGCCGTTGCTGGAGACCGCGATAGAGGATTGAGTACGGGGTTTGGCGTTCAACGTACCGTTTCTGACGCCGGTGCAGTTGTCGCAGTTGCAGTTCCACTGCGGGAAGCCACCGCCGGCAGCTGAACCCAGAATCTGTATTTTCATTATTATTGTATGCCCTGAGTCTGGTTCTAGGGGCTTGAAGCAAGGCTACCGGCGGGCGCCGGCAGCTTTATCTCTGATCAGTCGCTTAGCGGTTTGCGAAGTACATGGTGACTTCGAAGCCGATGCGCAGGTCAGTGTAAGCAGGTTTAGTCCACATAATGTTTTCCTCGTTTTTATTGTTTAACGACACCCCTGATCATAGGAGCAGTGAGAACCGGTCAATATGGTACTTTGGAACTAATTCCGCCCCGAAAAGGTAGGTGGTCGTAGAGGCTGAAGCCTGTTCAAGCGTATCTGCATCCGGCGTCCTGTACCGTAAACTGGACGTCGTCGCCGCCTACGGATCACCACCCTGCGAGCTTCAATCGGCACGAGGTTGTCATGCCCTTTGGGTACGTGCCGCCTAACGATGCTTTTCAAAAGTAGGAGCGACCACCCCGTTACGATCAACTTCCGTGGTTTTGGCTCACTGCGGTGCCGGATTCGATCGGCACGGCGGCATGCATCCTACATCCCCTGCATAAAAAATCGGCTCCCGAGGGAGCCGATAAGAGTGCCTGCAAACTAACAAACAGGGCGGAGACTTCGTGGGGGTAAAGCCCCAAACCTCAGGAGGCGGTCACTCGCCTCCTTCAGAACCCTGAGGATGCACTGCAGGGCACAGAGAGGTTCTGTTATTCCTCTTAAAGCCGTTTAAAATCGTTATCGAGGCAGCCGAGGCAAAGCAAAGTCAGGGGAAAAAGCGCAGTTTAGTGAACTAAATGAGCATTTGGAGCCTGTCTTTAACGATGTCCTCGGCAACGCAGATAGATTTTTAGCGGCTTTTAGAAGAAGCCCAGCGGATCGGTGCTGTAGCTGACCAGCAGGTTCTTGGTCTGCTGATAGTGATCCAGCATCATCTTGTGGGTTTCACGGCCGACACCAGACTTCTTGTAACCACCGAAGGCAGCATGTGCCGGGTAAGCGTGGTAGCAGTTGGTCCAGACTCGACCGGCCTGGATGCCACGACCCATGCGGTAAGAGCGGTTCATGTCGCGTGACCATACGCCCGCACCCAGACCGAACTCGGTGTCGTTGGCGATCGCCAGAGCTTCAGCTTCATCTTTGAAGGTAGTGACTGCTACTACCGGGCCGAAGATCTCTTCCTGGAAGACGCGCATATCGTTGCTGCCTTTCAGCAGGGTCGGCTGGATGTAGAAGCCGCTGTTGAGCTTGTCGCCCAGCTGCTCTGCTGCACCACCGATCAGGCACTCTGCGCCCTCTTCGCGGCCGATATCCAGGTAACCCAGGATTTTTTCGTACTGTTCCTGAGATGCCTGAGCACCAACCATGGTGTCGCTGTCCAGCGGGTTGCCACGCTTGATCTGACCGATACGCTCAATGACGAGACCGATGAATTTTTCGTAGATGCTTTCCTGAACCAGCAGACGTGACGGGCAGGTGCAGACCTCGCCCTGGTTGAAGAATGCCAGCACGGTACCTTCAACACATTTGCTCAGGAAGCTGTCTTCATGATCCATCACGTCTTCGAAGTAGATGTTTGGCGACTTGCCGCCCAGTTCTACGGTAGACGGGATGATGTTTTCGGCGGCGCACTTGAGGATGTGAGAACCAACCGGGGTAGAACCGGTGAAGGCGATCTTGGCGATACGGGTGCTGGTAGCCAGCGCCTGACCGGCTTCAGCGCCGTAACCGTTAACCACGTTCAGTACACCTGCCGGCAGCAGATCGCTGATCACTTCCATCAGCACCAGGATAGACGCCGGAGTCTGCTCGGCCGGCTTGAGCACGATGCAGTTACCTGCAGCCAGAGCCGGTGCAATCTTCCAGGCCGCCATCAACAGCGGGAAGTTCCACGGGATGATCTGACCAACGACGCCGAGCGGCTCGTGGAAATGGTAAGCAACAGTGTGCTCATCGATTTCGCCGATGGTGCCTTCCTGCGCACGGATACAGCCGGCGAAATAACGGAAGTGGTCAGCGGACAGGGGAACGTCTGCTGCCAGGGTTTCACGAACGGCTTTACCGTTGTCCCAGGTTTCGGCGACTGCCAGTTTTTCAAGGTTAGCTTCGATGCGGTCAGCGATCTTAAGCAGAACGTGGGAACGCTCTTGAACGGAGGTACGGCCCCAGGCGTCTTTCGCTTTGTGAGCGGCATCGAGAGCAAGATCGATATCTTCGGCGGTAGAGCGCGGAATTTCACAGATCGCTTCGCCGGTGCAAGGAGTGATGTTGGTGAAGTACTGGCCTTTTACCGGCGCAACCCATTCGCCACCGATAAAGTTGCCGTAACGCTGCTGGAAAGTTACTACTGAACCTTCTGTACCGGGCTGTGCGTAGATCATTGTCGTAAGCCTCTTTGTTTTTATTTCCCTGACTCCGCAGTAAACGCGAAGTCTTTCCGTGATTCGACACTGGCATCTTAGGTCTGCCATCTATGTGTCGGTATCGTCCCTTTGAGTCGAAAAACAGGTACTTTGGTATTAGGTTTTTTCGACCGACCGGAGCAAAATCAAGGCTAGTCGAAATTAAGTCAATAGCACCTTAAAGTTGTAAAAAACGTCCAGAAACCGGTGCTTAGCCTTCTCAGCCCATGCAATGCGCGGCCTAGAAGTAGGTATCATGTAGTTTCTGGCGAGTCCGCTTTCGGCTCTGTGCTTGATCCAGCGCAATACTGGCGTAAAGGGCAAATCCCCACCTGTGGCCCTGTTTCAGGATCGCTTTTGCTTTCCGAGCAAAACGCTCGGATAAGCGATATAATTTCCGTTTAGTCAGTTCTACCCTATCGACTCTGAAAGGATTATTTATGCCTCTCCTAGACAGCTTTACCGTCGATCACACCCGCATGCACGCACCGGCTGTGCGTATCGCCAAGACCATGAACACCCCCAAGGGTGACGCTATCACCGTGTTCGATCTGCGTTTCTGCCTGCCGAACCAGGAGATCCTCTCCGAGAAAGGGATTCACACCCTGGAGCACCTGTTTGCCGGTTTCATGCGCGCGCATCTGAACAGCGACAGCATCGAGATTATTGATATTTCCCCCATGGGCTGCCGTACCGGCTTCTACATGAGCCTGATCGGCACCCCAGGCGAGAAAGACGTGGCCGACGCCTGGAAAGCCGCCATGGAAGACGTGCTCAACGTGCAGGCCGAAGCTGACATCCCTGAACTTAACCAGTACCAGTGTGGTACCTACACCATGCACTCTCTGGATGAAGCCAAGGGCATTGCGAAAAACATTCTTGACCGCGGCATCGATATCAATATCAACGCCGAACTGGATCTGGATGAAGAGTTCCTGAAAGAACACAGCTGAGTTAACGCCAAATCGGCTTGATCGGTTATTAAGCGCCCTACCGGATTTATCGCGGCCAGGGCGCTACTCCTTCCGCGAAAGCGATCGCTTCTCGCTCAATGCCCATTCAACTCCGTCGGACAGATACCAAACTGGCGCCGGAACGCGGTGGTAAAGTTTGCCGCATGGCCATACCCAGCCAGTAATGCAGCTTCAGCGATGCTCATCTGCTGTGAGGCCAGCGCCCGATAGGCTTTTTCCAGACGCCGGGTACGCAGATACCGGTTAAGGCTCATGCCGAGCGTATTACGGGCATGACGTTGCAGTGTCGCCGCACTCATCCCCAGGCGATCCCCAATCTGCGCCATCGATAACAGATCCGCCTCGCCACTCTCCAATAGCTCCACAAGTCTCTGCCCCCTGCGCGAAGAATCTGCGCCGCCACGCGTAATCTCTGAGCCACAGCTATTGATGCGGCTGACGAGGCCTCCGGCCAGACTGAGGGCGAAGCCCTCTCTAACCAGTTTCGAGGCGGCATCCCGCGCGGTATAAGCGAACAGCTGATCCGCCAGCAGATGGATCGCCTCGGGTAACTGCCATTCCAGGGTTTTAAGATGGCTAGCGGAAAATCGCATAACCTCTTCAGAATTCAGCCCCTGCTGTTCCAACCAATCCGGCGATAGAGAAAGGGTCAGCGAGCGGCGGATATCCCCTTCCCGAGCCTGTTGGGAGAAACCCTCCCTTTCATTCAGCGCAATAACATTTGCCACCGAAGCACCCCGGCCTTCCCTGCGGCCAAAGCCCGGCCCCATATCAAGATTTCGGGTGCCGTAACTGAGGCGTGTCTGCCCTCTGAGTACGATCGACACCTTCAAGCAGGGTTCCAACTCAGCCTCAAAGCCAAAAGGCTGAGCAATGGTGGCATCCACCATATGCAGCTGCAGTCCGGGTTGCAGCTGCTCGGTCGCCAGATGACCCAGTAGTATCGGGCTCTTATGGCTGCGCCTGGCCGAGAGCTGGTAGTTCTGCACATGAGCGGAGGCATTGCTCAGCAGATCCCCGTGCTTCAGTCCCGGGCAGGAAGCCGACCTGTCTTGTGAAGAGAGCTCTGAAGAGACGGAAGTGAACTGCATTTAGATCCCTGTAGAAAAAACGCTGACCGGTTCCCTGGGCCGCTTCACTTTGAGCGAAACGCAAAAAAGTCTGAGTGTTTCGCAAAGGATCAGGAGCCAGGGTTCTGAAATAATGCTCCCTAAACGCATTTAATGCAATTCGTTATCATTTGCACCATATGTCGTATTTATAGTTGTAGCCTTGTTTCAGAGGCGTTTCATCATCGAGGATGATTATGGATTACGTTACTAAACGCCCGGCGCTTCGCCGTACTACCGGTTGTTTAAGACCGCGCCGCGCACAGACAGCCAAGCTGGTTTTGCTGGCAGGTCTTTGCGCCCCCTTCCCGCTTAATGCGCTCGCAGCCGAAGTTGGCGCCGCCAGCGAGTCGATCCGCCTGGAGACCCTGACGGTAGAGGGAAACAAGCTCTACGACATGGAGGCGTCAGAGCAGACAGAGGGATACAACGTCGAAGCTGCCACGGTGGGCACCAAAACCCCGGCATCCCTGCGTGATATTCCGCAATCGATCACGGTACTGACCCGCGATTACCTGGACGACCGTCAGTTTGTAACGCTGGATGATGCGGCGAAATACACCCCGGGCTTGAGAACGCTGACCAACGACAGCGGCCGCTCCTCAATCTTTGCCCGTGGCTATGAGTACGACGAATCCAATATCAACGGACTGCCGGCGCCCATGTCGAGTATCTTTGGTACTGTTCCCTCCCTGTCGGCTTTTGACCGCGTCGAGATTATGCGCGGTCCCTCTGGTCTGTTTAACAGCACCAGCGAACTGGGCGGCATCATCAACCTGGTGCGCAAGCGCCCCACCGAAGAGTTTCAGGGCCACCTGACCGGCCGTTATGGCAGCTGGGACACCAGCATGCTGGAGGCGGATCTTTCCGGCGCGATGAATGAGTCGGGCAGCGTGCGCGGTCGTTTTGTCGCCAACAGCTCGCAGAGCAACGGTGAGGTGGATTACAACGACAGCGAAGACCAGACGCTTTACGGGGCGCTGGATATCGACCTGTCCGATGACACCCTGCTCTCACTGGGTGTGCTGCATCAAACCCGTGACCTGACTCCTTCAAATGGCCTGCCTTCTTATGCCGATGGCTCACTGCTGGATATAGACCAAAGCACCTTCGTCGGCGCGGACTGGAACGACTTTGAAGGCGAGATGACCGACCTGTTTGCGGAGCTTAGCCACAGCTTTGCGAACGGCGGCTATGGCCACATCGCTCTGCGCGGATCCCAGCGTGATTCTGACTTTATCTACGCCTACACCGGTGGTGGCATCGATGATGACGGAAACACCAGCATGGTAGGGCTGGCAAGGGATTTTGAGCAGGACACCTTTGCCTTTGATGCCAGCTACAGCCAGCCTTTTGAAACCTTCGGTAATGTCAGTGAATTCGTCGTTGGCGGCGATTACAAACATTACGACACCGCCTATAAAGAGGCGCGATTCCGCGGCCTCGCCAGTATCAACGTATTCGACTTCGATCCCTCTTCAGTGGCGAAACCGGAGACAAACTACAGTACCAACAACGAGAGCGAAGAGAGTGAAACCGGTCTCTACTCCAAGCTGACGCTGAGACCGGTTCAGGACCTGGCGCTGATTGGTGGCGCTCGCGTGAGCTGGTATGAGGGCGAGTCCACAACGACAACCCTGTCGACCGGCGCGAAGTCCACAGATGATCAGGATCATGATGCCAAGATCACTCCGTACGCAGGCCTGGTCTACGATCTCAGCGATAACCACTCGCTCTACGCCAGCTACTCCGAGGTGTTCAAGCCGCAGACCGAAGTTGGCAGTAACGGTGACCTGATCGATCCGCGTGAAGGCGAACAGTATGAGATCGGTATCAAGGGCAGCTACTACGGTGGTCTGGTGAACTCCCGCTTTACTCTGTTCAGGATGTACGACAAGAACCGCGCCTTTGAAGAGGTTCCCAATAGCGGCGAATACGTAGCTTCAGGCGAGACCCGCATCACCGGCGGTGAAATCGAAGTGAGCGGTACGCTGATGCCGGGCTGGGACGTCATGGCCGGTTACACCTACATGGATACCGATACCCTGGAAGGTGACGTCAACTCCCGCTTCATCATGATGCCGACTCACCAGGCATCGCTCTGGAGCAAGTACACCTTCTACAACGGCGATCTGGCTGGGCTTTCCCTGGGCGCCGGCGTTACCGGCATGAGCGATTTCGCCGCTCTCAGCCGCGGAGTGAAACTGGAAGCACCGGGCTACGCGGTATTTGACGCCAAGGTGGGTTACCAGATCACTCCGAACCTGAAGGCCACCCTGGACGTGAACAACCTGTTTGACCGCGAGTACTACTCCCGTGTCGGCAGCCCGACCACGTTCAACTTCTACGGTCCATCGCGAAGCGTTGTCGCAGGTTTGCGCTACGACTTCTAAACTTAATAACAGAGCTGGTGCATATCCCCTTCAGTGCTGGCTCTGCACAGTAACAGCGCTTCCTTACGGGAGCGCTGTTCTCGTTTCCAGGAAATAAAATGCGATTTAACAGGATACTGCGCCAGGGTTGCTCCGCGTTGTTGCTATGCCTGGCTAGTACGACAGGTGCTTATGCCGAACCTGAAACTACGCCAATGGCTAACCCTGATGGCACCCTAGCAGCCACCCTCGGCATTGAGCGGACTATTCACTCGCAACGGCTCGACCAGGAACAGTCCTACAGCGTATTTCTGCCAAAGCATTATGATCCAGCCAAAGCATACCCTGTGCTCTACCTGTTTGATGGCCAGGAGCACTACCTGAAAACGCTGGGAGTGATTGAAGGACTCACCGACGGTATCTGGCCAAGCATGCCAGATCTGATTCTGGTGGGGCTCGATAACCGCGACCGGATGCGCAACTACACCCCAACCCACACTCTGCTGCTGCCCAACGGAGAGAAAGGCGCCCCCGCTTATGCGCGCACCGGTGGCGGCACCGCCTTTCTCGATTTTATCGACAAGGAACTCAAGCCACGGATCCAGAAGGATTACTCAACCTCTGATTTGAGTATTCTGGCGGGTCACTCCTTCGGCGGCCTGATGACTCTTGAAGCCTACCGGGAAAAACGTGATTTCAACGCCTTTGTCGCTATCGACCCCAGCCTCTGGTTTGACTACCCGGATTACTATCGCCAGTTGGAAGCGGATTTGGCACCAGGTGATAACGCGGACACAAAGCGCGGTGCGCTGTTTATCGCCGCCAGCGACAATCCGTTCACTCCGGGCCTTGGAATGTCGTCTTTGCACCGAGACCTGATTCAGGCGCTGGGTGAGAGCCTGAGCGCAGGCGATGCAGACCGGGTACTGAGCACCTTTTACCCGGCAACGGACCACTCTAGCGTTGTATTACCGGCACTGGAGCAGAGCCTGGCATGGCTCTTTTCGGGCTACAGAATTGGCCTGACTGCAAATGGGCCAAACAGCCCGGAGGTGATCGACGGTTACAGGGTGCTGAGCCACAGGCTCGGCGCCGAGATAAAACCGGAACGTGCCGACCTTCAGTTTCAATGGGCCTACCTGAGTCAACGGCTGCCGGCGAGTGATCAGACACCCTTATTCAAGGAGCTGCTGGAGCAGTACTATCCGGATCAGCCGATTGAACCCAGGGGTAAGATGGCGCATTAAGTCCTTCAGGGCTGGCCTAGCAAGCCATCGATACGGGCGGCCAGTATGAAATCATTTTCATGCAGGCCGCCGATCTTGTGGGTCCAGATCTCGATCTCCACATGGCCCCAGCCAAAACTGATTTCCGGGTGATGATCCTGCTTCTCGGAGATCTCTCCGACACGGTTTACGAACGCCAGCGCCTCAGCGAAGTTCTTAAAGCTGAAAGCCCGGCTGATGCGACCCGCGTCGTCAGATAATGTCCAATCAGGTACCTGTACCAGCATCTCCTGCGCTTCTTCACGTCCTAGGGGATCGACGCCGCCGCGGCAAGGGACACACTGCTTTTCTGCCAGAGACATACTGACCTCCTCAATCTTGGCTTTTCAGGGAGGTCAGTGTAGATGAAAGCCTGGAATCAGACCTCCTCTTCGAGCACCTGCTCCTCGGAGCGGAAGCGTTTACGCGCCTCTGCGTCGAGCCCAAGAATCTTCGCGAACCAGGGAGGCGGCGCCGCGAAAACGCCCTGGAACTCAACCAGTTTCTGCGGCGCCTCGACCACATCCGGCACCTTGATCGGATAGATATCCGCCCGGATCACCTTGGCAGCTGCAGGACCACCCATGGTCTGCACGAACAGCACCTGACAATCGCGGATCAGGTTCACCCGGAACTGGTTCTTGTCGGCGGCATTGTCCGCATCCACCGCCGAGCGGATATCAACCAGTCGATAATCGGTAGCAGATAGCTGATACACCAGGTAGCGAATGCAGGAGCCAAAATGTCCGTTGAGGAGGTTGCCGGCGTTGGACGCGACAGCCACCCGGATCGATCCCGGCAGATCACCCTCACGATAGGGCAAAATCTCCGGAAGGTTCTCATCCGCCTCTTCGCCCCAGAGATAGCGCACCGCCAACTTGATGTTCTCAAGGCCGATACCGATATCCTCGCCATCCTCTTCACCGTCAAGGCTGCCGATACCGGTTTTAAGGTTGGTAACGGTGACCCTCTTTAACGCTTCATCATCCAGCGGCGAGCCCACCCTTTCATGCAGGATATCCAGTAGTTCGCCAAGTTCGACACCGGGCAGCACCCGGCTGGCCAACGCTATACGCAGCGCCAGTTCACGATCCAGAGCTTCCATCGCTTATCTCCTCAAGTGGGCGTCAGGCGGGCCTCAGGCGGCACAGACCGCGCGCAGCAGTTTGAAGCTGGTCAGGCTCGCGGCCAGATCCAGCGGTGTCATGTCGTCATCGTTTGCGATGTTGGGGTCCGCGCCAAGTTCCAGCAGCAGATGAACCAGGCCATCCTTACCGCTGGAAGCGGCGTAGGCCATGGCGGTATTGCCGGCGGGGTTACGATAGTTGGGGTCGCATCCAGCCGCGATAAGTTCGCGCACGCAGCCTTCCGATTCGGCGTAACAGGCGGCCCAGACTGCGTTGTTGCCGTAACTGTCCAGGGTGTAGATATCGACCCCCTCGGCGATCAACTGGCCGACGATATCGGCGCGCCCCTGGCGGGCGGCCAGTATCAGCGCACTGTCACCGTCTCTGTTGAGCGCGGTCGCGCTCTCGAGCCGGTTTTCCTTGAGCCATTGCACATCTGTCATCGCGGACTCCTCCGGGCTCACTGCCAGGCAGCGTACCCGTCCTTGAGACTGTAAACATCGGTGAAACCGAAATCGCTGAACATCTCCGCCACATGCTCGCTGGCGTGGCCGTGGTAGCAATAGATCACCATGGGCCGGGCCTTGTCGCCCTTCATCAGCAGGCTTTCGCGCAGCCCTTCGTGCAGATGCAGTGCGTCGTCGATATGGCCGGCGCGGTAATCTTTCACATCGCGGCAGTCGAGCACCATGGGGGTGCTCTGCTGCAGCATCGGCTTGAGTTCTCCGACGCTGATCGTCTTGAACTTGCTCATAGCTGGTCTCCTCTGTGGCGGGGCTGGGGAATCAGTTAAGAGTGGCCGAGGTGTAGCTGACGGTTTCCATCGGCACGCCGATCAGGCGGTCGACCAGTTCGAAGTACTCCTCGCTGGTGAAGTCCGCTTTCTGACTGGTGAAGAACTCCTTGGCGTTATCGATAGCATCCTGCATTGCGGCGATAACAAAGGCTTCGGCGTGGGTCGAACCCAACATCCGGCCTGGCACCGAGGATTCGATACGCAACGTGCGGGAAGCGGGGTCGTATGAGTGAAAGCGCATCCCTTCAAACCCTGGCAGTTCAGACTGGCCAGGCATAAGGAAATGCAGATCCACGTTGGGGGCACTGCTCTGAACCGTGTTCTGTCGCAGTTTGGCAAGGCCGGCCGCCACGCGGGTCAGGGCTTTGCTGAACGGGGTATCGTCAAGCCGGCGATCCGGCAGGTATGCACCGATGAAAAGAGCCATAACATTCCCTCCTGAGTGTTCGTAGCTTCACTAAGCAGGGAGCAAAACATTTGCCACAGATCAATGTTTTAAGATAATTGATATAAATCATAAGCTTATCCATACATGGGCAATGGGACGGGGATGCCAAAGAAGTCGGTTCTGTTACAAAGCCTACAAACGAAGTTGTATTGGCTGTGGTGTATCTGCCCAATGCACGGTGCTTTCGAATCGTCTATCATCGCCGCCTTTACGTAGAAAAATCGCTACGACTTATTCGCTGGGGAACAAGAGCAATGCTCGAGCTGAAAGACCTGTTCTGGCTGTTTTTGACCGGATGCATCTGCCTGATCTGGTGGCAGGGCCAGAAGGTCCGGGAGATCGCACTGCGGGAGGTCCGCAAACAGTGCAAGGAGATGGATCTGCAGCTGCTGGATGAGAGCGTTGGTCTGCGAGCGCTGTGGCTCAAGCGTGCCGATGACGGCAAGATCCGTGTCTGGCGGCGCTACCATTTCGAATTTACCTCCACCGGTGACGAGCGCTACTCCGGTGAGATCGTCACCCTGGGCCATAAGGTGACCGGGTTCAATGTTTCACCCCATCGAATCGGGTAGCCTGTTTGCCTCAGATAATCTGGTCAATTAAATTCAGAGCCACTAATATCCGGGTATGAAAAAGAGTCTCCCCACCCTGACACTTGCCGCATTGATCGGTTTCAGTCTGCTACCAACTGCGGCAGACGCCGATGGCATCCGCCGCATCGTGCACCCCGATGGTCGGGTTGAATACACCAACCTGAGTCCCAAGGAAGCCAATAAACGGCTCTCCGGCGGTCATCGTAACGAGACTATCTATAAGTATCGCCGCCCTGATGGCACCCTCGCCTTCACCGACGAACGGCCACTGCATATCCGCGAGTACGACGTGCTCCGCTTCGACTGTTACGCCTGCGCACCGGGCTCGACTATCGACTGGCACTCCACACCGCTCAACCGCGAAGCCTTCCGCAACGCCGTCGCCACTGCCTCGGAAACCTTTGGTGTAGACGCTTCCCTCATCCGCGCCGTAATTCACGCGGAATCAGCGTTTAACCCAAAAGCCCTCTCTCACAAGGGCGCCATGGGTCTAATGCAGCTGATGCCCGGCACGGCCAAAGACCTGGGTGTCGAAGATGCTCTGAACGAGCAGGAGAATATCCGTGGCGGCGTACGTTATCTGGCGGCGCTGCTTGATCGCTATAAGGGCGACACCACCCTGGCCACCGCGGCCTATAACGCGGGCCCCGGCGCCGTCGCCAAATACGGTGGCGTACCGCCCTACGCGGAGACGAAGGCGTATGTAGAGCGCGTTGGCATTCTGCAGAAGCGCTATGCGCAGGTGCAGTAATTTCTAGCGCCTCCGCTAATGGATAGTGAGTGGGTTAGCTAGACCTTCACACGATCCATGAGTATTCCTTCTTTTTAATCGCAGGTTTCGCCTGCGGACAAGTGCCTTAACGATCCCAAACCGCCCCGACGGCTTGACCGGCTTCGCCGATTACCCTGTGCTTATCGACTGAAAGAGCGGGACAGGCTTTCTTTCAAAAATTCAGTCGGCTACGGCTCAAACAGCCCTTCCCTTATTTCTCTTTCAGTCTGCGATGCTCGGCTGCACTGAAGGGGGAAGCTGGCTGCATTTAGCAGGATATACGTGCCCGTAAATCTATGGAGTTTTGTTAGGAATCCACAAAAGAAAAAGGGCCCGAAGGCCCTTTAGATACTGTGTGTGAATATTAACGGCTGGCCATCTCTGCAGAAGCCGGCAGCTTGAAGGTCCAGACGGAACCACCCTGGTTCAGGTGCTTGACGCGCTGGGCCACCTTGCCGCCCCAAAGCGGTACCGCACCACCCCAGCCGGAGACAACGGAGACGTACTGTTCGCCATCCATCTCCCAGGTGATCGGGGAGCCGACGATGCCGGAGCCGGTGTTGAACTTGTACAGCATGTCACCGGTTTTGGCGTCGAACGCCATCAGGTAGCCTTCCGGGTTACCGGTGAAGACCAGGTTACCCGCTGTGGCCAGAACACCACCCCAGAGCGGAGCGTAGTTCTCGTAACGCCAGGCTTCTTTGCCGGTTTTCGGATCGATGGCACGCAGCACGCCGATGTAGTCCTCGTTGATCGGCTCAATGGTGAAGCCTGCGCCGAGGTAAGCCGCGCCTTTCTTGTAGTTGATCGGTTCGTTCCAGATATCCATCTGCCATTCGTTGGACGGCACATAGAAGAGCTCTGTTTCCTGGCTGTAGGCCATCGGCATCCAGTTCTTGCCACCGAGGAAGGACGGCGCGTTCTTAACGACTTCGCCCTTCTCGGCGCCTGCCGGGTTACCCGGACGGCTGGAGTCAACCAGGATCGGGCGACCTTTGTCATCCAGGCCTTCGGCCCAGGTGATCTTGTCCACGAACGGGAAGCCACGGATGAAGTCGCCGTTTTCACGGTTCAGGACGTAGAAGAAGCCGTTACGGTCAGCGGTGGCCGCTGCTTTTACGGTTTTACCACCCTCTTCGTAATCGAAGGAGATCAGTTCGTTAACACCGTCAAAGTCCCAGCCGTCATGCGGGGTCGACTGGAAGTGCCACTTGATGCTGCCGTCGGCGGGGTCGATTGCCAGGCGTGAAGAGGAGAACAGGTTGTCACCCGGGCGCATGTGGGAGTTCCACGGAGCCGGGTTACCGGTACCGATCAGGATGCTGTCGGTGTCCGGATCGTAGTATCCGCCGAGCCAGGTTGCAGCGCCGCCGGTTTTCCAAAGATCGCCCGGCCAGGTTTCACCCGGAGCAACGCCGGAGATACCGCTTTCAACTTTCTCACCGTCTTTGTAGACATAACCCATGTGACCTTCAACGGTCGGACGGGTCCAGACGATATCGCCGGTGGTGGCGTCATAAGCTTCAACCTTACCGACCACACCGAACTCACCGCCGGAAACGCCGGTGATCACCTTGCCCGCTACAATCATCGGCGCGGCGGTCAGGGAGTAACCTTCCTGATAGTCGGCTACGGTCTTTTTCCAGACGGTTTTGCCGGTGTCCTTGTTCAGGGCCACCAGCTTCGCATCCAGGGTACCGAAGATCACCAGGTCGCCATACAGCGCAACACCACGGTTGATCACGTCACAGCACGGCATAATGCCGTCCGGCAAACGGGCGTTGTATTCCCAGAGTTCTTCGCCGGTCTTCACATCAACAGCGAACACGCGTGAATAGGAACCGGTGACGTACATGACGCCATCCTTAACCAAAGGCTGAGATTCCTGTCCGCGCTGTTTTTCACCGCCGAAAGAGAAGGACCATACCGGGCGCAGCTCCTGGACGTTATCGGAATTCAGTTTGGTCAGAGGGCTGAAACGCTGCCCCTGAACCCCCATTCCGTTGGTAACCACGTCTTCGGTGGTCATCTGGTCGTTCAAAATATCTTCGTCGGTGACACCGGCCTGTGCAACGCTGGCCGTAGACATCGCTGCAACCAGGGCAGTCACTGCAAAGCCTGTACTGAGCCCGATTCGTTTCATTTTGATCTCCTTGCGGATAATTCTTATTAGGTTCGGGTTTTCCCGCGCAACCGGGAGCTGATCCCGATTCTGAGTCTATTTTTGTTGGCGGCCGTTAAACCAACAACTGACCGGCCGAAGCACTTTTCTCGTTATTTGGTAGTAATACCTCGCCGGTGGCGGTATCGAACTCCAGTAGTTGAGCGCCGATCCGAACTGCGTCATCCGGGTTGTGGGAGACCAGTACCAGCGCCATCTTCGGACGCTTTTTGAGCAGTGTTTCGACCAGCCGAAGCATCCTCAGGGCGGTTGAGGGGTCAAGGGAGACCAGGGGTTCGTCGAGTAGCAGCAGATCCGGTTCCAGCGCCAGAGCCCGAGCGAGTGCCACCCGTCTGGCCATGCCCAAAGAGAGCTCGCGCGGATAACGGCACGCCGCCTCCAGCAGCGCCACCTCATCGAGCAGATCCAGCGCCTGATTCCGGCTTGAGCACACCATACGCAGGTTTTGCTCCACCGTGCGCCAGGGCAATAGCCGCGGTTCCTGAAACATATAAGCGATCTTCGGCTCGGGGTCGGCAAGTCTGCGCTGACCTTTGAACGCCCTATCGAGACCGCCGATAATATTCAGCAGCGTGGTCTTGCCGCAGCCGGATGGACCCACCAGCGCCAGCCTGTCCCCTGCAGCTATCTGTAGATTCAGGTCGCCCAGCAGGCGCTGGTCATAGCCTTTCTCTTTGAGATCCAGCTCAAGCATGATGCACCTCTCCCTGCCAGCGCCGCGCCCTCTTTTCCAACGGCTGTAACAGCCCCCATTCGATCAGCTGCACAATGGCGATAAAGCTGAAGCTGTACGCCAGGATGGTGGTCACATCGAACAGCTGAAACGCCAGGTGGAGCTGAAAGCCAACGCCGTCCGAGCGGCCCAGGAGTTCAACCACCAGGACAATTTTCCAGATCAGCGCGAGACCTGTGCGCATGGAGGCCATCAGGTAGGGAAACAGCTGAGGCAGCCATAGATCACGGATGCGCTGCCAGCGGGTGAAACGGTACGCCTCGGCCATCTCCTCAAGCTGGGGGTCAAGGCTTCGTGCGCCCTCGCGGATCGTCGCAGCAACGTTGGGCACCTTGTTGACGATCACCGCCAGCACCGCAGCAGCCTCCACCAGCCCCATCCATACATAGAGCAGGATGATCACCACCAGCGCAGGCAGGTTCAGAAAGAGGACCAACAGAGGATCAAGCAAACGGTTGGCGCGCTGTGATCGCCCCATAAACCAACCGAGCAAACCGCCCAGGATCATTGCGCAGACAAAAGCGATGGCGACACGCCGGAAGGTCACCTCGAGATGATGCAGCAGTGCACCACTGCGCCATTCGTGAATGATCGCCTGAATCACCGCCAGCGGCCCTGGCAGCATAGGATCGGCAACAAACACCGCAAGCCCCTGCCAGACCATCAGCAGCCCGGCGGTCACCAGCAGATAGTCGCGCAGACGGCTATCCATTAGGGTGCAACACCGGAAAACAGAACCATAGGGAGCGGCTTGTCCTGATGACGCAGGAACGGCCAGGCGCGTTCGGCAGACTCGAGCATCGCCTCGCTGAGGTGAGACTCCGGCTCCCCTGAACGATAGCCCTGACGCAGAGCAGTGAAGGCTGCCTCATCATCAACGCGCATCAGCGAGCGCACCTCCTGCCAGGGCTGGTCCGCACGCAGGTCATGCTTCGCCTCATAGATAGAACTTGCAAAACCTTCTGCAAGTTCTTGATTTTCCGTAATCCATTCTTCGCTTGCCAGGTATCCCAGCATCGGTAGCTGGCTGTCGAGACCTAAGGCCTGGCTAATAGATGCCGCACTGAGCGCGCGCTTAAACTGACCGCTCGACTCCAGCCGTGCCGCGAAATGCCAGAAGGTCAGCAACGCATCGAGACGGCCCGCTTCCAGTTCACGACTGAGTAGCGGCGGCGCACCAAAACTTATGTCTGCCGAGTCGGCAAGATCGATACCCTGCTTTGCCGCAGCGGCTTCAAGCAACTGCCAGCTTTTCCCCTGGGGACCACCGGCCACACCGATCCGTTTGCCGCGCAGGTCTGCAATTGACGCAATACTGCTGTCGCTGGGTACGATGATCTCGCCGATACGGGTAGAGAACGGGATAAACCTGAGCGGTGCTCCCTGAAGGGTGCGTTCTGCGGCCCAGACCCAATCGGCAACGATCCAGTCCACGTTACCTGCGGTCAGCGCCAGTCGGCCTGCTGAGCTGTTGGCCAGTGGCATCAATTCAAGCCGGTAGCCATGCTTGCGGTCCAGACCGGCGTTCTGGATATGGGCGAGCTCCCAGTGGGCGGTGCCGAACTGCAACATGCCGACTTTTACGCGGGGTAGATCGTCATCCGCGTAGAGCGCGGCCGGAAGATAGAGGGCAACCAGAATCAGGATGCGAAACAGCGTGGCCATGGGGCAACTCTTGTTAGACTTTTTGGTTGTCTACCACGCTAATTCGATGCGTCAGCCTACCCCATACTACTTTCGACCCGCTTAGGTCTCTCAGGTGCTGGCTTTTGGTCTTACTTGCCCCAGTCGACTAAATCGACAACAACCGACCGGCAACTGCCAGCAATCAGTATCCTAGATTGAACCAGCCGACACCCTCACCGGAAACCGCAATCGCTGCCGCGCTCTGCTGTTGATCGGCCGTATTCATCCATTCAGCCTTGGCCAACGCAGCCACAAACACCAGCGCGAGCATTAAACGAAGTGTCGGAAAGAACCATCGGAAGTGGGAGTGCGCTGGCGGCTCATGCGGTGAACCTTGCGCAGAGGATGAACGGAGTGAGACCTGTACAGCCGGTGCTGATTTTTTAATAACTGATTTCATAACCAAGCCTGCGTAATTATTTTTTTAAGGCCGTTGATTCGCCATCTTCGTCAAAGGACAGCGGATACAGTGCAGTCTAGGCCGCTTTCACAAACCTGCGTTGACTTTAAATGACAAACCCTTGACCAAATACGTCACAGCGGCTGGCACCGGGCCGATGAAAAGCGCAGGCAAACGCTGCCTGTACTGGCTGTTAAACAACCAGGACCGAAAGGAGGGGCGTAAAAAAGCCCGGACAAGCCGGGCCAAGGAGTAACAACAACGAGGGTTGTACGGGCATCTATAACAGGAACAACAGGAGCAACAGGAGCTATCAGGGGGTATTCATATACAGACTCGGGCTCTCGTAGGTAACACCGTATTGGCCGAACAGTTCCGCCATGCTGCCGTCCCGAATCATCCGATCGAACACCGCCTCGACCGAATATCCAAGATCGCGGTCCGCCTCGCCCACGGCGATACCTATGTCCCAGGCCTGTTTGCCCATGTCAGGAAAACCGTTTTCCGCCAGGCGATAGCGGCCAGTGTCATCCTTGCTGAGCAACCAGTCGATCTCACTGCGCATCCCCATCACCGCAGACACCTCTCCCTGTTTCATCGCCGCAAAAGCAACCCTGGGGTTGGTGTAATGATGCGTCATTTCACGCATGCGACCCTGCAGGCCGGAGGTGAGATAGAACGCCGGCAGGCTGTCCACCTCAACGCCGATCGGGTGGTACTGGAACTTGGCCAGGGTGCGCACCGAATCAAGCTTTTCGCTATCAAAGGCAAGCTGCCAGCGCTCCTGATGGTAGGGAGACATCATCACGACCAGATCGTTGATGATCAGTCCCAGTTCATCGCGCTTGTAGGAGTAATCGCGATCGTAAGGCACCCGCATCATCACGTCGGCGACATTTTTCATCGCCAGCGGGTTGTCTTCATCCTTATCGAGATAATGCCCTTTCCAGACATTGTTGCGCAGATCATCGTCCAAGGTTTCGTCGGGAGTCATCCAGTGCAGACGCATCTCGACGCCCAGCTCTTCGGCGATCTTTTCGCCGAGGTCCACATCGATGCCGGCCGGCTCACCGTCGCGCATGAAGGAGTACGGAGGGAAGTCGCGATAGACGCCGATGCGGACAAACCCAGAGTCGACCACATCGTCGTAAACCCGTGCCTGGGCCTGGCCGCCGCCCAGCGTCAGAGCGACGGGCAGCAGGCAGGACGCGAGGAAGGTAGAGAGCCTATTACATCTCATTGTGCCGAACATCCAGGTAGCTCTTGATTGCCCAGAGCGCCTCCTGGCTCAGGTAATCGGCCATCTTGGGCATGTAGACCTTGCCGTCACGCACGGCGCCATTAATCACGCGGTACTTGTACCAGTCATCACCATCAAAATCCGGTGCCAGCAGACGCAGGTCCGGGGCGATACCGCCGGAGATCGCTTCCAGACCGTGGCAACGGGCACAGTTCTGGTTGTAAGCGGAGGAGCCGATTTCAACGGCACGGTCGAACGCGTCGGTATCACGGTAGGGGTTGGTGTCCGGCCACTCTTCACCCAGCGCCGGCAGCCCTTCGGTATTCACGCCCTGCGGCGTTACATCACCGTGAGCCATTGCCAGGGAAGTGCCACCGAGCGCAAACAGCGCAGTCAGTGTCAGTGCAGGAATAGAACGTCGCTTAGCCATAATTTCTCACCCGTTATTTTTATAAAAACTGTTGTTATAAGTCGGCGGTCTTCACCAGGAGTGCATCGAGGTTGGGTACACACGAGAACACTGTATTGGGAGACATAATGGCCGAGGCGGCGCTATCCGTGGATTACACCTTGGCAGGTTTGGGTGGGGTCTTTAGTAGTAGTTCCGGGTAGCGATTGGGAGAAGATTCGGCGGTTAGATGGCCGCTTTCACGGATCTTTTATCGGTTGATTTAACATTACGTTATACCATAACATCGCGCGCCTTAACGATTACGCCAAAGGTGCCCAACCACATGAAAAACAAACTAATAACTGCATTGCTGGGCGGCATGCTGCTGCTTCCAGCCGCCGTTACTGCAGAGCCGAACCAGCAAAATACCGTCAATATCCAGGCTGCGTTCGAGTTCTCAAGCCTCGATCCGACCCGCTCAGGCTTTGTGTTTACCCGTATGCAGGTGCTCGAAACCCTGCTGAACGTGGATAGCCAGGGCGGCCTGCTGCCGGGGCTTGCCAGTGAATGGAGTATTGAGGATGGGGGCAAACTGTGGCGCCTGACACTGCGAGACCAGGTTCACTTCCATGACGCCAGTCTGCTCACCGCGCAGCAGGTTGCCGATGAACTCAATCGCGGCCTGAATAAAACCAGCGCACTGCGAGGATTACCGATCAATTCAATCACAGCCAATGGCGACAACCAGGTTGAGATAAAACTCAGTGCCCCCTACCGCCCGCTTGGCGCCGCCCTTGCCCACTACTCCACGGCGATCCTGGCGGACGCAGCCTATAACGATGCTGGTGAAGTCACCGCCCTGATCGGTACCGGGCCGTTCTCGGTGGAAGAGATCGCCGTACCGCACAAACTGGTGGTCGAGCGCTTTGACGATTACTGGGGCCAAAAAGCGCAGATCGAATACGCCAGTTACCTTACTGGCCACCGTGCCGAGGCTCGCGTGCTGCAGGCGCGCAGCGGCCAGGCCGATATCGTCTTCGGGCTCGATCCTGCTTCAGTACCGATGCTGAAACGTCTGCCGACACTGGAGATTGTGCGCTCCGACCTGCCCCGTACCCTGGCGCTCAAGCTCAATGCCGGGCATCGATTTATTGCAGATCAAGAGGCGCGTCAGGCGCTGAGCCTGGCGATCAACCGCCAGGGAATCGCGACGGCTATTCTGCGTGCGCCGGATGCGGCCACCGATCAGCTGCTGCCCGCCTATATGAGCGACTGGTACCTGGACGGCCAAAGCGAAGCTTACAACCTGGAAAAAGCCGCCGGGATGTTCAGCCAACTGGGCTGGAACAAAAACAGCGAAGGCTGGCTGGAACGTGATGGAGAGCGCTTTGAGCTGGATCTGATCACCTATGCTGACCGCCCGGAGCTGACCACGGTAGCCACCGCGGTTCAGGACCAGTGGAAGCAGCTCGGCGTCAAACTCAACGTTAACGTCACCAACTCCAGCGCCATCCCCTCCGGTCACAGCGATGATTCCCTGGAGGTCGCCCTCATTGCCCGTAACTACGGCATTATCGCAGACCCGCTCGGCATCCTGCTGAAGGACTTCGCCAGCTCCGACAAAGGCGGTGACTGGGGCAGTCTGAACTGGTCCAACACCTGGGTACCGGAAACGCTCAACGCAATGGTCAGTGAGAACGACACCGCGCGTTACCAAGAACAGGCGCAAAAGATTGCAGCCGCACTCTATAACGAACGCCCGCTGATCCCGGTCGCCTCTTACGTTCAGCAGACCGCCATCAACAAGCGCTTAAGCGGCTTCCGCTTTGATCCTTACGAGCGCAGTTACTTTCTTAACGAGCTGAGCTGGAAATGAGACTTCGCGATCTACTGTTAAAACGCCTGCTGCAACTGCTGGCGGTTTCCTGGGGTGTCGGCACCCTCACCTTTATATTGATGCGCGCCCTGCCTGGCGATATGGCGTATCGAATCGCCGCCGGTCGTTACGGCATGGACGCGGTGGACAGCGATGCCGCTGCCCTGGTGCGTGAAGAGTTGGGGCTCGATCAAGGTGCCTGGAGCACTTACTGGAGCTGGCTCGGGGATCTGTTGCAATGGAACCTGGGTAACTCCCTGGTCAGTGGCCAGCCGGTCAGTGAATCGCTCTGGCATATGCTGGGTCACTCCCTGCTGCTGGCCGGTGCGGGGATCCTGCTCGCCGCGCTGATCGCCATCCCTCTGGGACTCGCCAGCGCCCATCACGGCGGCTGGCTGAATCGCATTTTGCTGACACTTTCGACCGGCATGCGTGCCCTGCCGGTGTTCGTTATCGGCCTGCTGGCGGTCGTGGTGTTCGCGCTGGAACTCAACCTGCTGCCGGTGGCAGGTTTCGGGACCCCAGCACATCTGGTACTGCCTGCGCTGACGCTGGGGCTGAGCCTGGCCGCTATCGCCAACCGTGTGGTGCATACCGAAGCTGAGCGTGTGTTCAACGCACCGTTTTACGAGTTTGCCCAGACCAAGGGGCTATCGGCCTGGCAGGCGTTTCTGCGCCACGGCGTACGCAATATGTCCGTACCGGTGGTCGCATTCTTCGGCGTACAGCTGATCACCGTTGTCGAGGGCGTCGTCATGATCGAATCCCTGTTCTCCTGGCCGGGTATCGGCCACGGACTGGCACACGCCATCTTTGCGCGGGACATTCCGCTGATTCAGGGCGCGGCGCTGATGATGGGCATCCTGTTTGTGCTGCTAAACACCCTGGTCGATCTGGCCTGCTACTGGCTTGATCCGCGCGGAGGGCAACTGGCATGAAACTGAGCTATCTATGCACCTCGCAAATATCTACCTCCCGTCTATGCGGAGCGGTACTCCTTCTCTTGCTATGCGTTTACGCTTTCGCGACGCCGCTACTAAGCGCGCAGGATGCGGCCAGCCAGAATCTGAGCCAGATTCTCAGCCTGCCAGGTGGCAATAGCTGGTTCGGTACCGATCATTTCGGCCGTGATATGTGGGTGCGCCTTGCGGATGCGTTGCGGCTTTCACTCTCCATGGCGGCACTCTGTGTACTCACATCCGCTGTTATCGGCGTCACCCTCGGTATCCTCGCTGCTACGGGTCCTAGCTGGGTCGACCGTACGCTCGACGGCGTGACCACGCTGATCCTGGCCCTGCCGGGTCTGGTGCTGGTGCTGATCTTTGCCGCTATTGTGCCCGGTTCGTTCTGGATGCTGTACGTGGCGATTTCACTGATTCAATGGATCGAGTACTTCCGCGTCACCCGTGCCATTACGCAACGTATTGCCAGGTCTCCCGAAGTACAGTCATCGCGGCTGATGGGATTTGGCGCGCTCTACCTGTTCCGTCGTCATTACTGGCCCGCTATCGCACCGCAACTGGTGACACTTGCTTCCTTTGGCGCTGCCAGCGCGATCCTGATGATGGCGTCGCTGGGTTTTGTCTATGTCGGCATTCAGCCGCCACTGGCAGAGCTGGGGCTGATGATCGTGGAGCACTTCCCCTATTACAGCGACGCGCCCTGGCTACTGGCGCAACCGCTGATCGCACTGGCGCTGGTGGTTCTCAGCTGCCACCTGCTTGGAGGTAAAAAGGCGTCATGAGTCTAATTTCAGTCGATAAACTCGCGGTTTTCGTGGGCGATACCTGCCTGCTGGAGCCGATCAGTTTTACGCTTAACGCCGGTGAAAAGCTGACAATCCTTGGCCAGACCGGCTCAGGGAAAAGCCTACTGGCCCAAGCGATCATGGGTAACCTGCCCAAGGGGCTAAGAACCGAAGGCGAGATTCGCCTGTTCAACAGCCCCGCGAGCGCTAAATCACGGCGCGAACTTTGGGGCCGCAGGCTCAGTATGCTGCCGCAGGAACCCTGGAACGCGCTTAATCCTCTGATGAGTGCCAAGGCGCAGCTCGCAGAAACCTACCACCGTGTCCGCGGCGACGCATACGATGCTGCCCAGCAGAACGCCGATTACACCCTGGAGCTTCAGGGGCTGGGTGAAAGCCGTCACAAGCGCGTCGATCAGCTCTCCGGCGGTATGGCGCAGCGCGTGGCTATCGCCTGTGCCATGGCGGGCGGCGCCCCCCTGCTGCTGGCCGACGAGCCCACCAAGGGGCTGGATGTAAACCGCCGTGATCAGGTGGTTGAACAGCTGATCTCCCAATCGCAAACCGGCGCGCTGGTCACCATCACCCATGATGTGGCCGTGGCCCGGCAGACCGGCGGCCGGCTGATGGTGATCAAATCCGGCGAGTTGATCGAACATGGCGACGCCTCGCAGATTCTCAACAATCCGCAACGGGCGTTTACCCGTGAATTGATCGCCGCTGACCCGCAAAGCTGGCCTACACCTGAGCGACAGCCACGCCCTGAAACCTCGGTATTAATGGAAACCGAATCTCTGGCGATCGGCCGCGGCGAGCAGACGCTGGCAAAGGATCTTTCATTCAAGATCCATCGCGGTGAAGTAATCGGCGTGGTCGGTGACAGCGGCTGCGGCAAAAGTACTCTGGGCGACACCCTGTTGGGCCTTCAGCCGAGCTATGGCGGCAAGATCAAGCGCCACTGCAGCGAAACGACACACCGCTGGCAGAAGCTGTATCAGGATCCTACCGCTGCAGTCTCCCATGCGGTGAGCCTAGGTACCCTGCTTAACGATACGATCAAACGCCACCGCATCGATAAAAGCCGGGTAGCGCCGCTGATGAAGCGACTCGGATTGGCAGAGGCGCTGCTGGAGCGGCGCGCCGACTCGGTCTCCGGAGGTGAGCTGCAGCGCTTCTGCATGCTGCGTGCCCTGCTGCTCGATCCGGTCTTTCTGTTCGCCGATGAACCCACATCGCGGCTGGACCCTATCACCGCCCAATCGGTCAGCCAGTTACTGGTGGATGTCGCTCGCGAAACCAACTGCGCGGTGATGCTGGTCAGCCATGACCCGCATCTGATCGAAAAGCGCTGTGACCGGGTGGTAAGGATCTAAGGCCTGGCCCACGAAAAACGCCACTTCACCTGTGCTGGTTGAAGTGGCGTTTTGGTTGGCGCAAACCCAATCAGAGGCTAAGCCGGATTCTTAAAATTTCTCTCTGTAACTCAAAGCCCCTTAAATCCCGGGTTCTGACACTAGTATCGGAGAAATAGGTGGGTTGGTAACTCTCACCCTGAAAGTAAGCCTCTTCGAGATCGGCAATCTGGTTGTTCGCCTCGATAGTTGACTGTATTTCGTGGATGACGCGGTAAAACTGGGCCGGAGTTCTGTCGGCGCGCTCATTCTCGCTCGCACGGATATGCGCGCCGCTGGCAACACTGGCAAAAACAGAGATGGTCAGTAAAACCGATAAAGCGACCACAAGCAGAGCATTTCCCTGTGGTGCATAAGGTAGCGCAAGGATCGACATGTCGGCCTCCTTCGATTCACCCCGGCAGACATGTGAATAGACATGACTGACTGGCGTATATGATTCGGTCGGCGGTCCGAATGGCTTAACAGGTTAGCGCTTAGGCAGGCAGCGGCGGTTTAACGCTTGGCATATTTTCCTGAGAACGCTTTCGTTAAATCACTTTCTTGAAGTCAGTGTTATTAAAAATACTATAGCCTCAAATCCCCAAGATGAGGGATTGCGCAGTGGAACCTCGCCTGGCGCGGGAGCATTCCGGCCTGTGCCCTGTGGCATAGACCGGTCCATGCTCAAAGATCTAAGGTCTAAGCGACACGATCAAACGATGGAGTGATGAACCTCATCGCTGACAATCGCCTGTACATGCAGCTCACCATTAACGACACAGGACTTAAGAACCGGCACATATTTGATCGCATGTTCCGTCTGCATATGCTGATCCAGCGCCGCCTGATCCTGCCAGAGCTCCGTGAACACCAGCTGATCGCCATCCACATAGCAGCGGTACATCTCACAACCGGGTTCAGATTCACCATACTGGTTCTGAAAGACATCGATCACTTCTCGCAGTGTCTCGTGCATGCCCGGTTTCACTTCGGCTTTTACGGTAATAGAAAGCATCAATTCACCCTTGTCTAAGTTCCTGGCCGCCAGACGCAGCCAGTAATAAAGGCTAAAGGGCGAATACTCGCCCTTTAGGTTGGTTAGTGTTCAGCGCTTAAAGCAAAAGGAATCAGAAGGTCGCCGCATCGATCACATAGCGGTAACGCGCCTGCTTGTTCACGACGTTTTCCCAGGCTTCGTTAATCTGTTCAGCGGTTATCAGCTCGATCTTAGGCAGCACATCATTGCTTGCGCAGTAATCCACCACCTCCTGAGTCTCCTTCATACCGCCAATCAGTGAGGTATTAAAATTGACCCGCGATGCAGCCAGGCTGATGGCGCTCAGGTTGATCTCGTAGTCGATCGGCATGCCTACCAGCGTGAAGGTGCCATAGGGCTTAACGGTGCTGGCGTAGGCGCCCACATTAAACTGGTACGGAATGGTGGCGATCATGTAATCGAGCTGACCGCGGTAGTTATTCAGCGCCTTCAGCTCATCGTCCACCACGATCACCTCTTTGGCGCCAAAGCTTTTGATGTCATCCACCTTGGAAGCTGAAGTGGTAAAGGCGTAAACCTCGGCCCCCTTGGAAGCCGCAATTTTCACCGCCATATGGCCGAGACCACCGATACCAGCCACACCTACCTTGGTGCCGGGTTTAAGGTCGGCGCGCATCAGTGGCGAATAGGTGGTGATGCCGGCACAGAGCAACGGTGCCGCCTGCTCAAAGCTGATACTCTCCGGGACATGCACCGCAAAGTGCTCTTCCACCACGATATTGTTGGAGTAGCCGCCCTGGGTGATCCCGGTGGGCGAGCGCGGGTCAGGATTGCCATAGGTGAAGAGAGTGTCCGGCAGGTACTGCTCCTCATCGGTGCTGCACTCTTTGCAGCCGCCGACCATACAGCCAACGCCGGCCCGGTCCCCTACTTTGAAGGTGGTCACCTTGCTACCCACAGCTGCAACGATGCCGACGATCTCGTGCCCCGGCACCTGCGGATAGCTCTGCGGCCCCCAGTGGCCCTTCTCCTGGTGGATATCGGAATGGCAGATGCTGGCAAACTTGATATCAATAAGCACATCGTTGTCGCCTACCGGGCGCCGCTCGAACGTCCAGGGCTTCAGTACTCCCGATGTATCGAACGCCGCGTAACCGCGCGACATGATCTTGCCACCACTGGCCGTCTGGCTGGCGAAAGCGGTCATGGGGCCGGAAAAAAGCATGCCCGCGCCAACTGCACCCGCCGCCTTGATCACCTTTCTGCGTGATTGATTGGTATCTTCGCTCATGGTCTAACCTCCCTGGTCAGATTAGTCGGTTAAGCGTTAAATCCTTCCGATGTGCAGAAAATCCACACGCTCGGCTTATCGCTTTAACCAAGCTACCCCAGGAGCAGCCAGCAGCCATAGCACGTTACGGCCGCTTTGTTGCACGATCCTGCAAAGGTCCGCCGAGTAATGATCGGGCGCAAATAACCAACGTGAGACAAAAGGGAAACGTTGATCCGGGAACCACCCGACTCAGCACCAGAGCATTTCCCGGCGTTCAGAAGTGCAAATTCTGCTCAGCGTCAGCGGCTATAAAGCCCCATAAACAGGGGCTGCACACCTGTCTCTTAAACACTTACAGCGAGTTGTAATCGGCGGTTTTCGACGCCTTTCTAGACCTGTTAGCTAAAGGTCTAATATAAGTTTTTCAAATGCAGGAGAGAGATTAATAATATTTTAACAATGTTACGCCCAACCCTATGCTGAGTTTCGACCTAACAGACTCAGTTCGGGAAGTTACATGGCGAATGCATTAACTCTTGAGGTTCTTCGGAACCTGATTGGCTTTGATACCACCAGCGCGAACTCCAACCTTGCGTTGATGGGCTACATCCAGACGTTTCTTAATGAATACGGCGTCGAAAGCCAGCTGATCTACGATCAAGAGGAGAAAAAAGCCAACCTGTACGCCACTCTCGGTCCGAAAGATAAACCGGGCGTGATGCTATCCGGCCATACCGATACCGTTCCGGTCACCGGCCAGAACTGGCAGAAAGCCCCCTACGAACTGACTGAAGAAGAGGGTCGCTACTACGGCCGCGGCACCAGCGATATGAAAGGCTTTATCGCGGTGGTGCTGGCGGCGGTCCCCGAGATAGTTAAACAGGACCTGCATACGCCGATCCACCTTGCGTTCTCCTATGACGAAGAGATCGGCTGCGTGGGAGTGCGCCGCATGATCGATACACTGAAGCAACACCCTCTCAAACCCGGCATCTGCATTATCGGCGAACCTACGCTGATGCGGGTGGTTACCGCACACAAGGGCAAGCTGGCCGCCCGGGTAACCGTGAAAGGTAAAGAGTGCCATTCCGGCATGGCCCCCTGGGGCGTTAACGCCGTTAACTATGCGGCACGGCTGATCACCTGGCTGGAAAAACTGGCCCATAAAAAGGGCGATCAGGGCCCGTTCGAAAACGGCTACGACATCCCCTACAGCACAGTACATACCGGCACCGTGCACGGCGGCACAGCACTGAACATCGTCCCCAACCAGTGCTCATTCCTGTTCGAGATCAGAAACATCGCCAGCGACGATCCACGCGCCATGCTGGCCGAGTTCCAGGCCTATGCCGACAGCCTTATTAGCGAGATGCGCCAGATCGACGCCGGCTGCGACATCGCCATCGATATCACCACCGAATATCCGGGCCTGAGCACCGCCGATGACGCAGAGGTCGTCTCCTTCGTGCAAAGCCTGACCGATGAAAAAACACGGGGCAGCATCAACTTCGGCACCGAAGGCGGCCTGTTCAGCCAGGTGCTGGGCGTGCCCACCGTGGTCTGCGGGCCCGGCAGCATGGACCAGGGCCATAAGCCCGACGAATTCATCCATAAGAGCCAACTGCAAAGCTGTGAGCTCTTTATGGATCGACTCATACGCCAGCTAAAGGCGTAGCAACCCGGAAGGTAAACGCTTCGGTCTTCGACCGGGATATAACTCGTCTTATATCCCCTCGCAGGTCAAAGCGTTTGTCATTCACCTGAAAGTTAAACTAGAACAACTAATCAGGAGACAACTATGTCTGAATCCCAAACGCTAACGGCGGACGCGTCCTGTACGGTGGAAAGCAAGAAAGGTTTTAGCAAAATACTCGGGCTAGGCTCATTGCTGGCGGTTGCCGTCGGCCTGGTCGTATCTCAGGGTGTAATGGTCCTTATGTTGCAGGGTGCAGGTATCGCCGGGCTCGGCTTTATCATCCCCCTCGCCATAGGTTTCCTGCTCGCCCTTACCTACGTGTTCTCGTTCTCTGAACTGTCGCTGATGATCCCCCGGGCCGGCAGCCTCAGCAGCTACACCGAGGTGTCCATCGGTCACTTCCCCGCTATCCTCGCGGTATTCTCCGGCTACGTTGTCGTCGCCATGTTCGCACTCTCCGCTGAACTACTGCTGGTCGACTTCATCATCGAGAAGATCTACCCGGGCGTATTCCCGCCGATGACCCTTGGCTTTGGCCTGCTCGGCGTATTTACCGTGCTCAACCTGATGGGCATCGATATCTTCGCCAAGCTGCAGTCTGCGCTGGCGTTCATCATGGTGGTGGTTCTGCTCCTGCTTGGCCTGAGCGCCGTAGGCGGTTTTGCTAACCCACATCCGGCCGGTATCGAACTGACCGCCGACTGGAACCCGCTGGGTGCCGGTGTGATTTCACTGGTGGCGCTGGCTATCTGGGGTTATGTGGGCGCCGAGTTCGTCTGCCCGCTGGTTGAAGACGCCAAGAACCCCGAGCGTAATATTCCGCGCTCCATGATCATCGGTGTCAGCATTATCTTCGTCACCATTGCGATCTACTGCCTGGGCGCACTGTTCTATATCCCGGCTGACGAGCTCGCCTCTTCCCCGCTGCCGCATTATGACTTTGCCAAAGCGGTGTTCGGCGATACCGGGCTGATCTTCCTGGCTGTGGCCGCGATCACCGCCACCTGCAGCACCGTGAACACCTCACTGGCCGCCATCCCCCGTATGCTTTACGGCATGGCGCAGAATGGCCAGGCGTTCCCGCAGCTGAAGAAGTGCCTGCCCGGCACCAACACTCCCTGGGTAGCGGTACTCTTTGTCGCCGCGATCACCGGCCTGCCGATGATCTTTATGGGCGACAACCCGGATGCTATCGGCCTGCTGCTGATCTCTGCCGCTATCGCCTGGCTGATCGCCTACATCATCACCCATATCAACGTGATGGTGCTGCGCAAGCGCTACCCGGACCTGAAGCGCCCTTACAAAACCCCGTTCTACCCGCTGCCGCAGATCTTCGGTATCGCCGGTATGGTTTACGCCATCTACTACGCCTCTCCGGCGCCGGAACTGAGCGGCCAGATCTTTGGCGCCGCCGGTATCGTGCTGGCAGTGGTCTCGGTGATTGCGATCTTCTGGGTGAAAGTCGTTATGAAAAAGCCGCTGTTCAAGGCCGAGCCGATCGAAAAGGCGCTAAACGCCGAGTAACGTTTTAACCAGGCTCAGCACAACATAAAGCCCCCGCAGCCTTAACACTGCGGGGGCTTCTTTATGGGCGCCGTGCCTGCATCAGTTTTATTAATCTATATCAGTAAAAAATAATATTTTATCAATAACCCGTCACTGGATAAGGTTGTAGGGGTCAAATAACTAATATTAAAAATTCTGGATAAGAAGTTCTGGAATCGAAATTCAGGAGTACTCTCGAAAATGCCCAACAAGCAAACAACCGATATGCAGCAGGTGTGGCAGCAGGACAGAGACCACTACATCCATCCCTGGACTGATTTTTCAACCTTCAAAGAAGAAGGCTCGCTTGTCCTTGCCGACAGTGACAACGTACACGTCAAAGATGGCGAAGGCCGCGAATACCTGGACGGCATCGGTGGGCTTTGGTGCGTTAACATCGGCTATGCCCGTGAAGAGATGGCACAGGCGATCGCAGACCAGATCCGTCAGATCCCCTACTACTCTTGCTTCGGTCACCACACCACCGTGCCTGCAGCGCAGCTTGCCGCCAAACTGGCCGAGCTGGCGCCGGGCAACCTGAACCACGTGTTCTACGGTTGCGGTGGCTCCGTGGCGAACGATACCGCCGTACGGATCATCCACTTCTACTTCAACCAGCTGGGTAAGAAGAGCAAGAAGAAGATCATTTCACGCATCGACGGCTACCACGGCAGCACCTACATGGCGATGTCGATCACCGGCGTGAAGTTCGATCACATCGGCTTCGATATCGAAGAGCAGCTGGTATCCCACATCTCCTGCCCGAACCCCTACCGTCGTCCGGCCGGCCAGAGCCTGGAAGAGTTCTGCAACGAGAAAGTGCAGGAGCTGGAAGACAAGATCCTGGAACTGGGCCCGGATAACGTGGCTGCGTTCTTTGCCGAACCGATCATGGGTGCAGGTGGCGTAATCGTGCCGCCCGAGGGCTACCACAAGAAGACCCTGGAAGTGTGCCGCAAGTACGGCGTGCTCTACGTCTCCGACGAGGTGGTCACCGCCTTCGGTCGTCTGGGCCACATGTTCGCCTCCGAAGCCGAGTTCGGCATCGTGCCGGACATCATCACCTGCGCCAAGGGCCTGACCTCAGGTTACCTGCCGCTGGGTGCGACCATCCTGTCTGACGAGATCTACGACGTCATCAGCAAGCCCCAGGCGGACGGCGCCCTGTTCACCCACGGCTTCACCTACTCCGGCCACCCGGTCAGCTGTGCCGCCGGCGTGAAGAACATCGAGATCATGGAACGCGAGAACCTCTGCGGCCATGTGAAGGATATGGGCCAGTACTTCGAAGACCAGGTGAAAACCCTGATCGACCTGCCCATCGTTGGTGATGTGCGCGGTCGCAAGTTCATGATGTGCATCGAGAACGTAGCGAACAAAGAGACCAAGGAACTGATCAACCCGGATGCCAAGGTCGGTAACCGCATCGCCGACCACTGTCAGGCTCGCGGCCTGATCGTACGTCCGCTGGCACACATGAACGTACTGTCTCCGCCACTGACCCTGACCAAAGAACACATCGACTTCCTGGTTGCCACCCTGCGTGAAAGCATCGAGGCCACCATGGAAGATCTGAAAGCCGAAGGCTTCATCTAATCACTCCCTGTCAGTGACGCTTATCGAGGAGCCTTCGGGCTCCTCTTTTTTTGTCTGCCGCTAATCAACTTTTCGGGGGAACGTCGTCCCCCGCTGCGATCCCCCGCTCGTTCGAACGCCCGCTGCGCCCTGCTCCGCAATTCGTCGAGTTGATTCAACGCATGGAAGCAACCAACAAGCCCAAACCCGCCGGTTTTCACCAGTGCACTTTCACGGCCAATGATCCATGCTAAAAACATCTAAGATCCAACTCAGGCTCAACACGGGCTCAACACAGGGAATATTTCATGAGCAAATCAATCAAGGTTCAAGTGAAGCATAAGAGCGACGCCCCCGAAGACCCGGCAGTGACAGCCAAACACGATGAAGCCCTGCACTTCGTCCAGGGGCTGCGCAAGAAAGGCGATAACGTGAAGGTGATGGTGGACAAGCTGAACGAGCACGGCCATTTACGACCGGATGGCGAACCCTGGGATTACGACAGCCTGAACAGCTTTATTCATGAAGAGAAGATTTAGCGCCTGGCTTTGCGGCGTGCCGGAGCGCCAGCGTAGGTGCGCCCAACAACAGCTATTGGTTAAATCCTTGAGTGCGCATCGGCATGCGCATAGATTAAAGCCATCCATTAAATAGCCACTTGGAGGCTCGAATGGCCGAACTCTACGACGCAGATGCTCCAAAAAAGCGACAAACCTCTAGGTCAATAGGGATCTTTTGCGTAAAACTCGTGAACTAAACATTAACCTGTCTGCTACCCTCGAACGAGCGCTGAAGGCAGAACTGTCAAAACGTCAGGCAGAACAATGGATTGAAGAAAACCGCGCCGCTATAAAGAGTTACAATGATTTTGTCGAAGAACATGGATGCTTCGGCGACGAATTCAGGGAGTTTCGATGGCGCAGTTCGATGTATACCCCAACCCAAGCAAGACCAGCAAAGCGCACTTCCTTACCTGGTCTATATACAAAGCAGCCTGCTGAGCGAACTGGCAACTCGCATCGTCATCCCCTTAGGGAAACGCTCCGCATTTGGTAGTGAAGCCATGCAAGGAATCACGCCGGAAATCAGCTTTGCAGACCAGGAACTCCTACTGTTAACGCCCCAAATTTCCTCTGTTTCGGAAAAGCACCTCAAAAACCGGTTGGCTCGCTATCGCACTTCAGAGACCAAATTGTCGGGGCATTGGACATGGCTATCACCGGCATTTAACGCCGTTATAAATTGCCGAAAAAAGCGTAGCTTATTGAGGTCAATTTCATGACTTTTTTTTAAAGCGAATCTGCTACTTGCCACCCTTTATGCGTTAACTCAAAAACCTCGCCTTTTCCCCCTAGCCCTTTTACGAGATCCCCGCTAATAAGTTCTTCAAGTGCAGCATCATATCTCGCAAAATCTCTTGGATTTTCTGAACCAAATGCGCGTCTGCCGACCTGAATACTTCTCTCCCCGATTGTTCGCGGCTTCAAGATTTTCCCGCTTTTATCTTGGGAAGCTGACTTAATTATTTCTATAGCTTCACTTGAAAGGTTATTTATAGTTGGAATTTTCCGAGAAGATTGGTTTTCGAGTTGGGCCGAAAGCTGATCGCGCTCTCTTCTTAGGCTTTCGATTTGTTCAGATAACCGCTCTTTTGCAGCATCATCCTCAATACCAGCTACTTCTTCATCTCTCTTTGCCCTTTCGATGAGTTCCTTCTCTTTAACAGCGAAGAGATCTGAGCGAGATTGCTCAAGCTCTGCCTCGCGGATAGTTTTCTTATGTTCCGCCTCAAGATATAGATTATCGATCAATCCTGAAGGTTTACGTGAAATGATACCGAATAAATACTGAACCCAATGTGAGGATGCAGCAACTAAAGCACCAACAAGTAAAGGACAGACTACGAGCGTATTATAGCTAGTCATACTATCAAACGCGTTGAGTCGTTCATTCGGTGTGCCATTTGTCACTACCAAAAGAAATATCCCACGCCAATTAAGTGCAATAAATGCGAGAATAGCATAGCCAAAATATGGTGTTTTGATTCTAGAACTAACAGCATCGATTATATCTTTCATACTATTACTCTTTATGCCATTATTACGCTTTCACGCCTAATTTAGGGCCTGGTGCTGCGTAGCAGCGGAGGTCCCAGCCCGCTTGCGGGCGACTACAATCACTTGTTAGCAGCATTTTTATCGAATATACCACCTATGATTTTTTCAAGCATTTTGTAGTCACTTGTTTCTAGCTTATCTGTCTCTAAAACTTGAGTGGTTTTTCCTGAATCAAGTGTGAATCCTGACGAAAACATAGACCCATTTGCAATCGACAATTTCAATATATCTTGCCATTCGTGCTCGGCAGCTGTTTTATAAAATAGAATATTCTCCTCTTGCTTCCTTTTAATAGCCTCATAGTATCGAAATTCTTCCATAGAAACACGATATTGTTTCAGAAAGAAAAATGCTATTGCCTGCACAAAAGCAAAAGCACCAAGTTTTGGTAACGTATCTAACAAACTGGCTGTTATATCTAATTTTGTTTCACCTAAACTTGACGAAAGAATCAGAGCCAAAATGCCAGCGGCTGAAAAGGTTACTCCGACGATCATATATATACGCGCTTTCTTTTCCATTCCAAGAGCAATATTTTCACTCTTTGCGCTTAGTAACTGAAGATACTGTTCGGAGTTTAGAGAATCACTGTTGAAGTCGTATTTCTTTGCTTCTCCAATAGAAGCAAACTTCGCGATAATTTCAGCTATTGGCAATACGCCATTTATATTTAAGTAAAGAATAGGAAAGATTGCGCTAAGTATTGCGAAAAACATTTCCTCAAGATTATTGTCAAATATATTCGTAAAGTACCTGTATGAATCACTTCTTTCTGTGGCGATATGTTCAATAAAATCGTACAGATCTCCCCAGAATCCTTCCCCAAGATACAGGCATAAACAAAACCAAATCATGACCTCCAGCCATTTAATTACTGCCCCATTTCTAATACGTTCTATTCTTTCCTCTACTTCCATATTTTCCTGCATATTTTATGTTGGATACTTTATTGTTCTAACGCCCAATTAAGGGGTGAGCAACGCTACCACCCAAACCTAACGCATTGTGCCATAAACACTAAACTTGAAGTAGAAGCAAAAATGCCAAGCGTTGGGAATCCCTCTTAAATTGTTTGTTAGCTCGCTGACTTACGTTTTTCGTCCCAAGTTTCAAGCACAAACATCGCTATTGTATGCGCAGAGTGAATTGCCAAACGAGCATGACGAGGTTTTAATTTATACATAATTCGACCCTCACCGTGCGCTGAACTGGCATGTGTGCGAAACGCTCCAATACCGTCAACAATTGACAGAATGCCTGATAAAACTCTTTTTAAGTCATCATCTTGAACTAGTTTAGGATCGAAACCTAAATCACCACGCACAACTTTCCAAACGTTTTGTAGATCTTGCTTTTGAGGTTGTGCTAATTGCTCATCAGCAATATAGACCTTAAATATGGATTCCAAAATGTTGCAAGCTGCTGACACTGATTCTCTAGGTTCAGAGTTTACATTTGCTAGCGCTCTTGTAAATTCAGCTTCAATTGAGGGAATGTCTCTACCTTTAATTAAGTCAGACAAGGAGCGACTTGGAGCTGAACTACCATCAGATACAATACCACCATTAATGTAAGTTAGATTGCACTGCGCAAGAATTGACTCAAGCTTTTCTTTGAACTCCTTTTTATGATTTGTAACGTTAGTTCCCCACAGGAAGACCTCTTCCTCTTCTTGCTTTGGTAACTCCATATACGTTTCAATCAACTTACCAAGGACTTTTAATGGTTCGCCTGATTCTTTGTTAATTCGTCTTAGCCACGCTTGAACTTTAACAGGCTTAGAACCTTCAGGCGGCTCCCCTGGAGCATCAGCATATAAGAATAGGTTATCGAGACTTGCATGAGTCTCGAGCGCAGATAAGTTGTCTGATAAAACCGCGATTATAGGCGCAGGAATGTCTTTTCTCATATTGCCTCTTAGCTAAAAATTGATGATTGCGAGCTAACAGCCTGTTAATGGGGCCGTTGGCCCCATAATAATTATTAGATGGTATGCCTATTAATTCCCTGACTTAACCTATCGGATATTTGTAAAATACTGAGTTCATAGAGGAATTTTCGAGCACATCCTTAGGGCGAAACGCCATAGGGTATTCGCGAGCTTTAAGAGCCGACTTAAGGGATACTGACGTTTCTGCGAAAAGTGATAGGCCCAATACAGGCCAAAGCTGTTCTCTGTCGGGAAGTTTTCGAGTCGCTGAACTAGCTATGGGAGAGCTGTACGTATCCATCATCAGTCCCTTTGGATCGTTTACGGCTGTGGTAATACGTCTACTGCCTGTCTGACGTTGGAGTCAGTTTGCTACGGTTGGGGCAAAGGCACAAGTTATACAAGTCATTTCTTAATGTTAAGTCGCTAATGGAAGGTACTGGCCAGCTTCAGAAACTGGTCACAACATACGCGTTAGTATCCGAGAAGCAGTTAAAACTTATGTGATCCGGCGATCAGCCCAGGTGAATCCGCCGAAAGCTCTAAAAGTATGAGATGATTGGTTTTTATTTCCTAAAGCGAGCTCAACCCACCACCCTTTTAACCTGGCTTCCGATCTGCGTATGCGTAAAAGTTTGTTACTCCTGGCCTCATCCCTTCTGCTCGCGTCCTGTGCGACGACTCCGCCTTCCAACGTGGAAAATGCCTGCAGGATTTTTCGTGAAAAGCCCGACTGGTTCGATGCATCCAAGGATGTTGAAGAGAAATGGGGATTGCCGATCCAGGTGCAGCTGGCGATTATGCGGCAGGAATCCAGCTTTAAGCATGATGCTGCCCCGCCAAGAGATACCTTCCTCGGTATCCCCATGTGGTGGCGTGTATCCAGCGCCTATGGCTATGCGCAGGTAAAAGATGGCACCTGGGATTGGTACAAGGATGCGACCGGTAACTGGGGCGCGGACCGTGATGACTACGATGACGCGGTGGACTTTATGGGCTGGTATGCCAACGTATCCCAGCGGACGCTGGGCATCTCCAAGTGGGACGCCTACAACCAGTATCTGGCGTATCACGAAGGTCACGGCGGCTGGAAGCGTAAAAGCTACAACAGCAAGGGATGGTTGGTCCGGGTCGCCAGAAAGGTTGATGGCAACGCCCGCACGTATGGCGAACAGCTACGCGGCTGCCGGGATAGCCTGGGCACCTCACACTGGTGGTGGCCGTTTTAACCGGCAGGGCCAGTAAAATGGCACGGGGTAGAGGAAATGGAAAATAGCTATGTCTTTCTCGTGCCTTATTAATAACAGGGCTCGATGTTTCATGAATGCCTGAGCGCAGCAATCAATCCCCTTTGGCGCAGCCGAGCATCGCAGGCTGAAATAGAGACAAGGGACAGGCTGTTTGAGCGCCGCAGGCGCGAGTTTCCTGTCCCGCTCTTTCAGACAAGAAGCACAGGGTAGTCGGCGTAGCCGACCAAGCCATCGGGGCGGTTTGGGATTGCAAAGGGGCTTACTTAGTAACGAAAGGCGTACAGCCCCTTTGCTCGGCAGCAGCCGAAACCGGCCACGAAAAGGAAGCGGATGAAGGTAATCCCAGTATTCGTTGCTGGTCTACCTCAGCTCCCTTGTAGGGAGCATCAACCGAGTTTGATCCAGGTGGTCTTCAGCTGGGTGAACTTATCCAGCGCATGCAGCGACAGGTCACGGCCAAAGCCGGACTGCTTGTAGCCACCGAACGGTGTGCTGAAGTCCAACGCATCCATGGTGTTCACCGATACGGTACCGGCCTTGAGTTTACGCGCTACGCGGTGAGCGCGGTTCAGGCTCTCGGTCCAAACCGATGCCGCCAGGCCGTAGATCGAGTCGTTGGCGATCGCCACCGCTTCTTCATCGCTTTCAAAGGTAATCACCGCGACCACCGGGCCGAACACCTCATCACGGGCGATGGTCATATCCGGGGTAACGCCGTCGACGATGGTGGGCGCCACGTAGTTGGTGGACTCATCGCCGACACCGCCGGTCAGCACCTTGCCGCCCTGCTCTTCGGCCTTTGTGATAAAGCTGCGTACGCGGCGGGCATGGTTGCTGTCAATCAGCGCGCCCACCTGGGTATCGGGCTCCAGCGGATCGCCGACCTTCATCGAGCGCGCCTTGGTAATCAGCTTGTCGATAAACTGATCCTTGATGCTGCTCTCCACCAGGATACGGGAGTTGGCGGAGCAGACTTCGCCCTGGTTAAAGAAGATACCCATGGCGGCGTGTTCCACTGCGGCATCCAGGTTGCAGTCGGCGAAGATCAGGTTGGGGCTCTTGCCGCCGGTTTCCGGCCATACCGGCTTCATGTTGGATTCAGCGGAGTAGCCCATCAGCAGCTTGGCGACGCCGGTAGAGCCGGTGAAGGTCAGGCAGTCGATGTCGTTATGCAGGCCCAGCGCCTTGCCCACCACTTCCCCGTAGCCGGTAACCACGTTGAGTACGCCATCCGGCAGACCCGCCTCTTTAGCCAGCTCAGCCAAACGCAGCGCGGTCAGCGGTGACTGTTCGGCGGGCTTGAGGATTACAGAGTTACCCGCGATCAGGGCCGGCGCCAGTTTCCAGGCGGCGATATCCAGCGGGAAGTTCCAGGGGATGATCGCGGCGACAACGCCGATCGGCTCGCGGGTGATGGTGGCGATGTTGTTGCCATCGGTGGGAGCCACTTCGCCGTAGAGCTTGTCGATCGCTTCGGCGTACCATTCGAAGCAGGCGGCGGAACCGGGAATATCCAGGTTCAGGGTATCCTGCACCGGCTTGCCTACGTTCAGGCTTTCCAGCAGCGCCAGCTCTTCCAGGTTTTCCATGATCAGCGCGGCCAGCTTCTTGATCACCGCCTTGCGGTGGGCCGGAGCCGCTTCGGACCATTCGCCGGAATTGAACGCACGGCGGGCAGATTCTACCGCGCTGTCCACATCAGCACTGCTGCAGGCGGCGGTCTTGGCCAGCAGCTCGCCGCTGGCTGGGTTGATGGTGTCGTAGGTATCGCAGTTGCTGGCGTTGACAAAGGCGCCGTCTATGAAAGCCTGAGTCTTCAGCTCGATCTGCTGTTGTTTAGAGAGCCAGTACTCTTTGGTCTGTACAGTCATCTTTATCCTCCATTGGCTACCGCGTTAGACGGCGTTACTTATTGGTGAGTAGTTCGGTTTGCGCCTGTTTGCGCATACGTCGGGGTGCCGTCATCGCATCGATACTGAGCACTTCGTTCAACTCTGCTTCGCTGAGCAGCCCCTCCGCCAGTACCAGGTCACGCACACTCTCACCGTTGGTCACCGCCTGTTTTGCGATACGACTGGCATTATCGTAGCCAATATAGGGGTTGAGTGCGGTGATAATGCCGATACTGTTGTTTACCAGGTCCAGGCAACGCTCCCGGTTAGCGGTGATGCCACGAATACATTTGGCGGACAGCGTGTTGATGGCGCGAATCTGCAACCGCAGCGACTGCAGCACGTTAAACGCCAGCACCGGCTCCATCACGTTCAGCTGCAGCTGACCGGCCTCGGCGGCCAGGGTGACGGTGATATCGTTGCCTATAATCTGGAACGCCACCTGGTTCACCATCTCCGGGATCACCGGGTTGACCTTGCCGGGCATGATGGAGCTGCCGGGCTGCATCGGCGGCAGGTTGATCTCCTGCAGCCCCGCCCGCGGCCCGCTGGAGAGCAGGCGCAGGTCATTACACATCTTGGAGAGCTTCACCGCATTGCGCTTCAGCACGCTGGAGAAGGTAACGAACGCTCCCATATCAGAGGTGGCTTCGATCAGGTTGCGGGCGCGCACCAGCTCCTTGCCGGAGATATGGGAGAGTTCCTCAATGGCGAGGCTGGAGTATTCCGGGTCACTGTTGATACCGGTGCCGATGGCGGTGGCACCCAGGTTGATCTCGCGGAAGTACTCCAGTACATCCTTGGCTTCCTCTATATCCTCTTTCTGCGTCACGTACCAGGCGTCGAACTCCTGCCCCAGGGTGATCGGCACGGCGTCCTGCAACTGGGTGCGGCCCATTTTCACCACATCGGAAAACTCCACCGCTTTCTGTTTTAGCTCGTAGCAGAGCCCGGACAGCGCCTTCACGTATTCATCGTGACTCAGCAGGATGCCCAGGCGAATCGCCGTGGGGTAAACATCGTTGGTGGACTGCGAAAGGTTCACGTGGTTATTGGGGTGCAGCTGGTGATAGTCGCCCTTGGCGTAGCCCATCAGCTCCAGCGCCCGGTTCGCGATCACCTCGTTGGCGTTCATGTTGGTGGAGGTACCCGCGCCGCCCTGGATCACGTCCACCATAAAGTGATCGTGCCATTTGCCGGCGATGATCTCGTCGCAGGCTTCGCTGATCGCATTGGCGCGACGATCATCGAGCAGGCCCAGCTTGCAGTTGGCCCGTGCCGCGGCCTTTTTCACCATGGCGAGTGCTATCACCAGTTTGGGGAAATGGCGCAGCTGAATATCGGTGATGGCAAAGTTATGCATCGCACGCAGCGTCTGCACGCCGTAATACGCCTGCTGGGGTACATCCATCTCACCCAGCAGATCCTTTTCACGGCGCAGGTTGTCGGGCCGCTTGGCTTCGGCCACCGCCTCACTGCGTGAGGTGGCCAGCTTCATCAACGGCAGCATCAGGGTGCCGTTCAGTTCCGCCTGTGCCAGCCAGGCGCGCAGACGGGCCAGCTCAATGGTGAGCAGCTGTACCGGTCCCTTGGCGATCAGCGTGCCCCTGGCTTCAACAGAGCCATACAGCGATTCCAGTGCGCTACAGGCCACCGGTGCCGTGAAGTCGACGGTCAGCCCCTCAAGGTCGTACTGGCATTCGCCATCCAGCAGCAGCACCAGTTGATCGGGATGAGCGGCCAGATCGAAGCGCCCGCCCTGTTGCACCGTGGTCAGCCGGCAGAACATCAGCAGGTTGCTGAATTCGGTATCAGGCAGGGAGTCGCATTGCAGAACGGTCTTGATGGCTTTTTTGTTATTGGCGTTCATTTTTATTCCGGGGCGATGAGGGATCGGATCGGACCGCTTCAAGCCGCGGACTCAGTCTCGGAACACGGCTTGATCGATAATGCGACCCAGCCTAAAAACTGCTCAATTATTTGTAAAATACTATAAATCTTCGAACTGCATAGGTTTTACTAAAGCTACTCTCGGACTTATGTTAACGCTTCACTGCATACTTAAAGGTGGCCCAACTCATAACCGGCCGCGTTTATAAGAAGCATCACCGCATATAAGACACTCGACCTAAAAGGACGCAGGTTGAGCATCTAACAGCTTCGCTCAAGGCTGAACACTTCTAACCGAACATTCCCTATGCCTGATAACGCTCAGAACGCCGATTCTGTCCCTGGCCCACCCGCTGATTATCGCCATGCCGTTTGCACTCTCGTTGCCCGCGCCCGCTGAATTCGTTTTTTTAATGCTGTTGTTAAATTAATAATATTTTAACAATCCAAAGCGATCTCCTAGGCTTGAACCCTACTCAGTAAGCAGCCTTGACCAGCCTTTGGCGTCGGGCCCGCATCACTGAACCGCCCTTTCCTTGAAGGCCCGAATAGCAATACAGGATGCAGAGATGACAGCTACAAAAACAGAGATCGATACGCTGGTTGTAGGCGCTGGTCAGGCCGGCGTAGCCATGAGTGAACACCTGACCAAGCTGGGTGTACCTCACCTGGTGCTGGAGAGAAACCGCATTGCAGAGCGTTGGCGCACCGCCCGCTGGGATTCTCTCGTCGCCAACGGCCCCGCCTGGCACGACCGTTTTCCGGGTCTCGAATTCAGCGGTTACGGTCCGGACGACTTCGTGCCCAAGGAAAAGGTAGCGGATTACTTTGTTGAGTACGCCGAGAAGTTTGAAGCACCGATCCGCACCGGTGTTGAGGTGAAACAGGTTTTCCGTAACACCGACCGCCCCGGCTTTACCGTAGAGACCTCTGAAGGCGTGATCCAGGCGAACCGCATCGTCGCGGCCACCGGCCCGTTCCAGAAGCCCGCTATTCCGCCGATCGCGCCGCAGAGCGAGCAGATCACGCAGATGCACTCGGCTAACTACCGCAACCCGCAGGATCTGCCTGAAGGTGGCGTGCTGGTAGTGGGTGCGGGTTCTTCCGGCGTGCAGATCGCCGATGAACTGAACCGCGCCGGCAAGAAGGTCTACCTTTCTGTGGGTGCTCACGACCGTCCGCCCCGCTCTTACCGCAACCGCGATTTCGTCTGGTGGCTGGGTGTACTGGGCGAGTGGGATGCCGAAGCGATGAAGCCGGGTACCGAGCACGTCACCATCGCCGTGACCGGCGCTCACGGCTCCAAAGGCACCGTTGATTTCCGTGCCCTGGCGGCACAAGGCATCAACCTGGTCGGCCTGACCGAGAACTTCAACGAGGGTGTTGCTACCTTCGCACCCAACCTGGTCGAGAATATCGCCCGCGGTGACGACAACTACTTCTCCCTGCTGGACGCGGCCGATGCCTACATCGAGCGTAACGGCCTGGACCTGCCGGAAGAGCCGGAAGCGCGCCGCAAGCTACCGGACCCTGAGTGCATGACCAACCCCATTCTGGAACTGGACCTGGCGGAAGCCGGCATCAGCACCATCATCTGGGCCACCGGCTTCAGCATCGATTACAGCTGGCTGGATGTGAACGCCTTCGACAGCAACGGTAAGCCCCAGCATCAGCGCGGCGTATCCACCGAGCCCGGCGTTTACTTTATCGGTCTGCCCTGGCTGTCGCGCCGTGGTTCCACCTTTATATGGGGCGTCTGGCACGATGCGAAGCACATCGCCGATCACATCGCGACCCAGCGTAAATACCTGGAATACCAGGACGCGGACCAGCGTAACGCCTGATCGCGGCAAGTGTTGGCGGCGGGACTGACCCGCCGCCATTTCTCGTTTTTATCTTGTCTCATTTTTCGCTTTGCTACAGGAGCTGATGCCGATGCCCACACATACACGAATCCGCATGTTCAACACCAAGGAAACCTACCCCAACCAGACGCTGGACAACGATCTCTGCCAGGCGGTTAAAGCCGGCAATACGGTCTATGTCCGTGGTCAGGTCGGTACCGATTTTGAAGGGAACCTGGTGGGCCTTGGCGACCCCCGTGCTCAGGCCGAGCAGGCGATGAAGAACGTCAAGCAGCTGCTTGAAGAGGCGGGTTCCGATATGTCCCATATCGTTAAGACCACTACCTACATCACCGATCCGCGCTTCCGTGAGCCGGTATACCGTGAAGTGGGCAAATGGCTGAAGGGAGTGTTCCCGATCTCTACCGGGCTCGTTGTCGCCGGCCTTGCGCAGGCGGAATGGCTGATGGAGATCGATGTCATCGCCGTTATACCCGATCAGGAATAAGGAGCAAGCATGACTTTTTCCGTGGCGGGTTTTTGTCCCGAGACCGGCATGCTGGGCTGTGCCATCAGCTCCTCCAGCATCTGCGTCACCAGCCGCTGCGCCTTTGTCGGCAGTGGCACCGGTGTTGCGCTGACCCAGAACGTAACCAACCCCGACCTGGGGCCCCTGGGTCTGAAGCTGCTGAGCGAAGGCCTCTCTCCCGAGCAGGTGCTTGAGGCACTCGGCGAAGCCGATAGCGATGTGCGCTGGCGTCAGCTGGGCGTACTGAATAACAAAGGCGAAGGCGCCACCTTCAGCGGCGAGAAAGCGCTGGGCCTGCACGCAACGGCGGTGGGTCAGAACTGTATCGCCATGGGCAACCTGCTGCAGAACGAACAGGTGCCAGCGGCCATGGTGAAAGCGTTTGAAAGCAGCACCGGTCACCTGGCGGAACGCCTGCTGCAGGCGCTGGAGGCGGGCCTCGCCGCCGGTGGCGAAATGGGCCCGGTGCATTCGGCAGGCATTCTGATGTGCGCCGAACCCCAGTGGCCGGTGGTCGATCTGCGCGTCGACTGGCATATCGACCCGATCAACGAGCTACGCATGGTCTGGCACAACTACCAGCCCCAGATGCAGGCCTACATCACCCGCGCCCAGGACCCTGACAACGCCGAAAGCTACGGCGTACCTGGTGACGAATAGTCCTGTTTGTGTCCGCCCCGACACGTCGGTTTAGCGAGCGCCGCACCCTGCGCTCAGCGGACAGTCGCCTATAGGTCAGCAAAGGCAAGGATCATCCAATAACAACGAAGCACCCGGCCACTGAACCTGGCTTCAGTGGCCCCGCGTACCCGAGGCGCACCCTGGCTGCCTCGGGACACGCGGTTTTAATCGCCCCCTGGTCATGCGAAACACCCAACAATCCTAAAAAAGAAAATGCACTTCAGGAGTATGTAGTAAATGAAAAAAGTACTGTTTGGTCTGGTCAGCACTCTGGCAGTCACTCAGGTATACGCCGCGGAAACTTCTGGCACCATCAGTTTCACCAACGACTACCGCTTCAACGGTATCTCCCAGACGGCGGGTGATGCTGCGATCCAGGGAAGCCTGGATATTGCCTTCGATAACGGTATCTACGCCGGCATCTGGGGCAGCAATGTGGATTTCGGGGACGACGCCAACCTGGAGATCGATTACTACGTCGGGTACGGCAACAGCATCACCGATGACCTGAGCTACGATGTGAACCTGGCCTGGTACACCTACCCGGGTTATGACGCTGCTGATGGCGACTACGGCCAGATCAACTTCAGCCTCTATTACGGCAACGCTTACCTCACCTACGGCTATGCCGACGACTATTTCAACACCGGCGAATCCGGTCAGTACATCGCTATCGGCTACAGCCAGCCGCTGCCTATGGATCTTAGCCTGGACCTGCACGCAGGCCACAGCTTCGGTGACTACTGGGGCGAAGCCGATATCAACGACTACGAGGATTACTCCATCGGCCTGTCCGGCAGCTATGCCGGTGTCGATCTGTCGGTCGCTTACCTGTTTAACAGCATCGACAAGGCGGACGAATACAACAGCGGTCTGTTCCGTAACGATAACACCGTCGTGCTGACCGTTTCCCGCACCTTCTAATCCCCCTTCCAGGGAGCCTGACTCGGGCTCCCTTTTTTCTTCGGGCTATCGGGTAGCAGCGCCGATCAGGAGGATTTCTCCTCTATATCGCCGCTGAGCAACCGGTCTGCATAGCTCTGCAACATCTCTACAAACGCATTGCCTGCGGGTGTCAGACGCGACTGGGCAAGTCGGGCGATCCCCATCTGCAGCGGCATCAGCTCATCTTCCAACTCCAGCGACACAAATTCAGAACCATCCAAGGCCACGTTGCTGACCGCCGGGGTATTGAACAGCGAGTAGCCAAAGCCGTTGGCCACCATACCCCTGACCATACCCAGTGAATGCGCCTTGTGCGCGCAGTTCGGTTTGAGGTTCTGACTCAGGAACAGCGAGCTGAAGTATTCGCGGCTCATGGGCCAGTCGAGCATCACCATGGGAAGGTCCGCCAACTCCTTGAGTGAGACCTTTTTCCGGTTTGCCAGCGGGTGGTCCTGGCTTACCACCGCATAGGGCGGCAGAGACAACAGCGGCAGAAACTCGACGGAGTCGGGTAGCTCCATATCGTAGGTGATCGCCAGTTCATAATCGCTGTTGAGCAACCCCTGAATCAGATCGCGCTGGTGCATCTCGTCGCAATGAACATTTACCTCCGGGTAACGGGTAATAAACTGCTTGAGAATGCTCGGCATCATCAGTGCGGTAAAGGTCGGAAACCCCACCAGATTCAGGTTACCGGTGATATCCTTACCAAGGCTGGTGGCGAACAGAGCCAGATCATCGGCCTGCTTGAGCAGGTTCTTGGACTTGCGATAAAACTGACGGCCCTGGGGCGTCAGCGTCAGACCCTGGGCATGGTGTCGGATAAACAGCTGCAGCCCGGTGACGGTCTCAAGGTGATGAATGGCCGACGAGATGGAGGGCTGAGAGACGTACATCTCCTCCGCTGCCTTGGTGACGCTGCTATGGTCACCGGCCAGTACAAAATATCTCAATTGCTTTAGCGTAAAGTTCATTGGGCTACCTTTGAGGGAGCTGCAGAATTCTGGCCTTGCGCCGTGCAGTACCCTGTGAAATCTGATGTCGCTCGGGCAGTGCCATAAAACAATAAAATCTATTCTATCTTATGTTAGCACCAGATTTTTTTATGCAGCATCTTTGCCACTCAGTCCTTGTGCCTATTAAAAGCAGAGAATGGTCTGGGTCGATCAAGTAAAAGGCGATAATCTTCTGGCGCAGCAACATCAACCCGCTTTTAAGGCGTGGACGATGCGCCCTTTCAATGCACGCAACTCCCCAAAAACCAGCATAATCCTGGGCCAACTTTTTAACGGAAGTCAGCGAGCCGAAGCGCATGCTCATAAAAAAGCCCCGCTCGGATCAATGAGCAGGGCTTTCGGGTGTTATTCGTGAGGTCTTAACGACAGGCAGTCCAATAATCAGGCGTGAACTTCCAGCTCGCTGGGTGCCTCGTTTTCTTCATAGGCCTCAGCCAGCTTCTCGCTGCGGGCCGCTTCCAGCTCCTCCTTGGTTGGGGGTGCCAGGCGCTCGGCAAAATCTTCGAGCTCATCCAGTCCATTAAACATCGTGGCGTTGCTCCTTCTCTTGGTTAAGCTCTATTGCAGCTATCCATTACATTAAAGTCAGCATAACAGTCCTGCTCGCCTGCGACTATGACCGTTCACGACGCTGCGCTTTGGCAGAACGCATCAGAGCCTATCCCGAAGAAAACAGCCTTAGAGAATATGACGCCGATCCCGGCTCACACCGACAAAGACACGTCCGGTTTGCAGTGACTGAACGAGATGCTGGAACACAACGCCGGGATTTCCCTCCCCATCATCGATGAAATAGCTGTGGCCCTTGGGGCGGTCGTAGCGGTTGTTAAAGTTGTCGCAGTCGATGGCGTACACGTTGGACTGGGTTTTATCCATATCCTCGGGGCCGGAGTGACCCAGCCTGCGTGATGCCACCTTGTTCTTCAGGTTAGAGACTTTGCTTGCCCGCAGTGCGAGATCATCCGAGGCGTAATAGACCGATACATTGCGTGATGACTGGCTGATCAGACGGCCCGAAAACTCCGGCTCCAGCGATTCATTAACGATATCCGCCGCCACCAGAAAGGTGTTTCTGAAGATCAGCGGCACCCCGTCCGCCAGATCATATTTATCCCAGGCCGCCAGCGTCTGCCTCAGTACCCGGTTACCCATGGAGTGCGCCAGCACATTAATCCGCTTGATACAGGGAAACTCTTCCGGCTCTTCATCGCGCCAGCGCATAAAGAACTGCAGCGCGCGGGCAAAGGAGAAGGCACTCATATCGGCGGATTTCTGGTCATCCCAGTAGTCCTTGACGATGCCGGGGTCGTCATCGCAGGGCCAGATCACCGGTATCACCTGCACCAGTTCGGGGTCGACCGCATCGAACTGGGCCTGCAGCGACAGCGCACGCGGGAAGATATCCGGCTCCGGGATATTGGAGAAACCATGGATAAAGAAAAGCAGCTGTTTGGATCGGCTCTGTTTCAGGCGACTCAACCAGAGCTTGGAACCCAGCTCGATATAGTCGTCCGGCCCCACTCTTTCGCAGCAGTAGATCGAGTTTGAAGGTGCGTTTTTCTTTAGATCGAATGCAAACTTGCGGTTAACCCGTGTGCGGATCGAGCCCTTCGGCTCCCTGTTGGTAACAAAAAGCATGACTCCCTCCAGTCTTTTTATCCTCTGATGCGCATGCTCCTCGTGCTCAGGTCTGGTAAGGAGTGCCGCGCGTCCTTCAGCCAAAGGCTGTTCGAAGCATAGATCAGTTTTTGAAAGACCATGGGATCAATAAGACTTTTCAAGTAGCAAAAGGCAGAAACAAAACGGCCGGCGCTCTGAGGAGATCGCCGGCCGTTTTCGGTCAGACTTTATGCAGGTGTTTGATCAATGCTGCATAAACTGGAAGGAACCGGTCATCTTGTGGCCGTCTTCACCCATGGCGGTCCAATCCACCTTGTAGGTATCCGGCTTCAGCATCGGCATGGGTACGCTGAAGTTTTTGGCCGGCTCGGTCATCGGTGAAAAGCCGATGCTTACCGGCTTGTTGGATGAGTCGATCACACGCACGTTGACCAGGCGCACATCCATGCCGAAGGTCATCTCAACGTTCTTGACCGGCTCCATCATCATGGCGCCATCCATCGGATGGGATTCCATCATATCGGTATGGGCGAAGGCCGGAGCAGACAGGGCAATAAGGCCGGCAGCGATGATCGATTTCAAAGTTTTCATGGTGTCTTTCCTCATTTCAGTTTTTCGGATTTTTAAATGCTGATTAAGCAACGGGGTTATTCCCCGGTGCCTGGGGTGGTTCGGCGTAGATCTCTTTCAAGGAGAGCTGTTTCAGGGAGTGCAGGCGGCGCAGGTAGTACACTGCCGGCAGCACCAGCAGCGTCAGGATCACGGCGCTAACCATGCCGCCGACCATCGGGGCGGCGATACGGCTCATCACTTCGGATCCGGTGCCTGTGCCGTAAAGGATCGGCAGCAGGCCGATAATGATCGACGCTGCGGTCATCATCACCGGGCGCACACGCAGACCCGCCCCGTGTAGCACCGCATGGCGCAGGGTTTCCTCACGCGGCAGCACATGCTGGGCGGCGCAGCGCTCAAGCATCTCGCGCCAGGACTGGTTCAGGTACACCAGCATGATCACGCCTATCTCCACCGCCACACCGGCCAGGGCGATAAAGCCCACGCCCACCGCGATGGAGAAGTTGAAGTTCTCCCAGTACATCAGCCAGACGCTACCCACCATGGCCAGCGGCAGTGTGCCCATGATGATCGCCACCTCGGTGAAGTTGCGGAAGTTGATAAACAGCAGCACGACAATGATCGCCAGGGTCAGCGGAATCACGTAGGTGAGTTTTTCCTTCGCCCTTTGCATGTATTCGTACTGGCCGGACCAGGACACCGAATATCCGGCGGGAAGATCCAACTGCTCTTCCACCGTTGCGCGGGCCTGCTCCACGTAGGAACCCAGATCTACACCCTCGATATCGATAAAGGCCCAGCCGTTCAGCCGTGCGTTCTCGCTCTTGATCCCTGGCGGCCCCTCTTCCACGTAGATATCCGCCACATCGCCCAGGGCGATACGCTGCCCCGCCGGAGTAACGATCGGCAGCAGTGCGAGCTGTTCCGGTGAGTCGCGGTAATCCTGCGGATAGCGCAGGTTGATCGGGTAGCGTTCCAACCCTTCAATGGTCTGGGCCACGTTCATTCCGCCGATGGCGCTGGCGACGATCTGCTGGATATCGGCGATATTCAGGCCATAACGCGCCGCATTCAGGCGATTGATATCCACCTTGATGTAACGCCCTCCGGCCACTCGCTCGGAGTACACCGACGCTGTGCCCGGCACATCCTTGAGAATGGTTTCGAGCTGCTGGCCGATCGCCTGGATCTGATTCAGATCGGGACCCGCGATCTTCACGCCTACCGGGGTTTTGATACCGGTGGCCAGCATGTCGATACGGGTCTTGATCGGCATCACCCAGGCGTTGGTCACGCCGGGATACTTCACCAGGGCATCCAGCTCCTGACGCAGGCTGTCGGTGGTGACACCTTCGCGCCATTCGTAACGGGGTTTAAGCTGGATAAAGGTCTCGATCATGGTCATCGGCGCCGGGTCGGTGGCGGTTTCCGCGCGCCCTACCTTGCCGAATACCGTTTCCACCTCTGGGATAGTGCTGATCAGCTTGTCGGTCTGTTGCAGTACCTGGCGCGCCTGCCCCACGGAGATACCGGGATAGGTGGTCGGCATATACATCAGATCGCCCTCATCCAGTGAGGGGATGAACTCGCTGCCGATCTTGTCCAGCGGCCAGAAGCCCGCCGCCAACACCAGCACCGCGCCAACCAGAACGGTTTTCGGATACTGCAGCACCGCTTTCAGCGTCGGCATGTAGATGGCGGTGAGCAGTTTGTTGATCGGATTCTTGTGCTCCGCCAGCACCTTGCCTCGGATGAAGTAACCCATCAGCACCGGCACCAGGGTAATCGCCAGCGCCGCCGCGGCCGCCATGGCGTAGGTCTTGGTGAATGCCAGCGGAGAGAACATCCGTCCCTCCTGGGATTCCAGCGTGAACACCGGCACAAAGCTGATGGTGATAATCAACAGGCTGAAGAACAGCGCCGGCCCCACTTCACAGGCGGACTCCGCCACCACCTGCCAGCGATTTTCCTTGGTCAGCGCTGTGCGTTCCATATGCTTGTGCATGTTCTCGATCATGACGATGGCGCCATCGATCATCGCGCCGATAGCGATGGCGATACCGCCCAGCGACATGATGTTGGCGTTGATCCCCTGCAGGTGCATGACGCCAAAGGCGGCGAGAATACCCACCGGCAGACTGACGATCGCTACCAGCGAAGAGCGGATATGAAACAGGAACAGCACGCATACAAGGGCAACGACAATGAACTCCTCCAGCAGCTTGTGCCAGAGATTTTCCACCGCGCGGCCGATAAGGCCGGAACGGTCATAGACGGTCACCACCTCAACGCCTTCCGGCAGACCTGCTTTCAGCGTTTCCAGCTTGGCCTTCACGCCGTCGATGGTTTTCTGCGCATTTTCACCAAAGCGCATCACCACGACGCCGCCAACCACTTCGCCCTCGCCATTAAGCTCGGCGACGCCACGGCGCATCTGCGGTCCTGTGCCGATCTCGGCCACATCCTTGAGTAGCAGCGGCGTACCGTTTTGATTCACGCCCAGCGGGATATTTTCCAGGTCTTCCACGCCCTGGATATAGCCGGTAGCACGAACCATGTACTCCGCTTCAGCCATCTCGATAACCGACGCGCCCACCTCCTGGTTACCGCGTCGAATGGCGTTCTGAACATTAGAGAGCGGCATACCCAGCGCGCGCAGTTTTTCGGGATTCACGCGCACCTGGTACTGCTTCACCATACCGCCGATGGGCGCCACTTCAGACACACCGGGAACGGTCTGCAGCTCGTATTTCAGGAACCAGTCCTGCAGTGAACGCAGCTCGCTAATGTCGTGCTGGCCGGTTTTATCCTGCAGGGCGTAGAGGTATACCCAGCCAACGCCGGTAGCATCGGGGCCCAGCTGCGGACGGGCATTTTCCGGCAGTGAAGGCGCTACCTGCGAGAGGTATTCCAGCACCCGGCTGCGCGCCCAATAGATATCGGTATCCTCGTTGAAGATCACGTAAACGTAGGAATCACCGAAAAAGGAGTAGCCGCGCACCGTTTCCGCACCGGGCACCGACAGCATGGCCGTGGTCAGCGGATAGGTCACCTGATCCTCAACCACCTGTGGCGCCTGCCCCGCGTAGCTGGTCTTGATGATCACCTGCACATCGGAGAGGTCCGGTATCGCATCCACTGGAGTGTTCTTCAGCGAGAACAAGCCCCAACCTATGATCACCAGCGTAGCCAGCAACACAAAGAACCTGTTGCCGACAGACCAGCGAATTATCGATTCGATCATATCGCCTCCTTACTGCTGGCCGGCCGGGTTGGCGTTGTGATTGCTATGATCCATGGTTTGATCAGCGCCCTGGTCAGCCCCGGATTCCATCGCTGAATGATCCATAGAAGAGTGATCCATACCGGACATATCATCCGAGCTGGAGCCACTCATCTCCCCGCCCTGCGCACCTGCCGCCGGTTCGGTGACATAAATATCGTTAACCTGGTAACCGCCCTCTTCGAGCTTACGGATCTCGATCTGCGCCTTGTCACCGGGATTAAGCGTACTCAGGTCGACCCATTCGGATACGCTGAAGTCCATCTTCATCTCCGGCCAGTTCCACTCCGGGATCGCCGCGTGATCGACGTTGATCTTCAGATCGTCCGGCATCAGCTTGTTGATCTGGGCGTCTGCCCAGACACTGGTGGGTACTTCGGCCGGTTGCTCGGCTGTATCGCTCTCATCCGGCTGATGCATCCGCTTGAAGTCGGAGGTTTTGCTAGATTCAGAGTCCAGCAGGAACTGCGCGGAGGTCACCACCTGCTCACCGGCGCTGAGGCCATCGAGTATCTCGATACGCGAACCATCGCTGCGACCGGTATTCACCGCCACCGACTTGAAGCGTCCTTCTCCCAGGGCCAGCACAACGCGATTCTGCTGGCCGCTGCGGATCACCGCCTCACGCGGAACGCTGAGCACCGGTTCGCTGCTCTGATTGAGGATTCTGACCTCCGCGAACATATTGGGTTTGAGTTCCCGGTCCGGGTTGGCAAAGCGCAGGCGTACTCTCAGGGTGCGGGTGTTCGGGTCCAGGGTCGGGTAGACATAATCCACCTCTCCGTCCCATTCACGGCCGGGCAGGTAATCAAGCCGCATCACCACCGGCAGCCCCTGTTTGATCAGGTTCGACTGACGCTCGAACACTTCCGCCTCAACCCAGACTTCATCCAGGGCGCCCACCGACATCAGCGTCATGCCCGGCTTCACGTAGAAGCCTTCGCGCACGGCGAAGTCGTCGATAACGCCATCGGCGGGGGCGTAGAAGGTTACGGTCTGCAGCGTACGGCGATTACGCTTCAGCGTTCCGATCACGGAATCGGAAACGTTCAGTGAGCGCAGGCGCGCTTCGGCAGCGTTGGTCAAACGGGAATCGCCCCGGCTCAGTGCAAACAGCAGCTCCTCCTGGGCGTTGACCAGTTCCGGTGAATAGAGATCGTAGAGTGGCTGACCCTGCTTAACAGGTTCCCCGGCGGCTTTGACGTAGAGCTTTTCGATCCAGCCCTCGACACGGGGGTGAATATGGACGATGCGATCTTCGCTGTACTGAATATATCCGACGGTGCGGACTTCAAAGTTGAGGCTCGATTCGGCGACTTCGCCGGTACGAACGCCCAGGTTGTTGACCACTTCCGGCGCGATGCTGATAGTGCCGGCACCCTCGTCCGGGCCGCTGTTCTGGTCTTCGGCATAGACCGGAATAAGATCCATCCCCATGGGGGATTTGCCGGGCTGGTCACGCCGGTAGTTAGGATCCATCGGTGCCACCCAGTAAAGCGGTTCCGGCTCGCCACTGGCGGACGCGCCCGTTTCACCACCGCCCGGTTGCGTTAGATAAACAGCACCCGCACCCACCGCGATACCGGCCACCAGCAGCGCGAGCGACTTGATCGCTCCCTTGCCGTTATTTGCTCCATTACTCATTTATCGTCCCTCGCTATCGACGCTGGTCAGCAGGTAGTTGATCTGCGCAAGCTGCTTCTGCTGCTGTGCTGAAAGCTCAATCAGAGCCAGGTGGTTATCCAGTTCGCTGATACGCGCGCGCACCACCTCGGCAAAGTCGCCATCATCAGAGGTGTAGGCATTCAGCGCCGCTTCGGCGGCCTCATGGCTCTGCGGTAACAGCTGCTGCTGATACAGCGCGATGCGATCGCTGGCGTTCAGATAGCCCGCCTTGGCGTTGTCGAAGGCGGAGACCAGTTGCCGCAGTTTCAGCAGGCGTTCGGTACGCACCGCTTCGACGCGGGAGCTGGCGGCGTCCACCTCACTGTCCTGCTTACGGGTCGAAAACAGCGGCATCTCCACACTGACGCCAACGCTCATCAGATCGGCACGATCCGAGCCCATGGCATCGTCACCGCGATAGCCATAGCTGGCGGAGAGGCCCCACTGCGGTTTGTACTTCTGCTCGGCCAGATCCACATCAGTGCGGGACAGTTCGATCTGGCGATCAAACAGCTGAATGGACGGGTGGCCGATAAACCGCCTGGCGTTGGTGATCTGCTCCAGAGCGGTTTCGCTGCTGGCGAGCTGCGGCGTAGCTGTCGGGAATTCGAGGGCTGTTGAAGCGGAAATCTCCGCATCGTCAGTCTCTACGTTGAGCAACCACTCAGAGAGTTTTGCGCTGGCCATATCGCGCTGCTGCTGCAGACGTGACAGGCGATTTTCGAGCTGGGTCAGTTCCAGTTGCGCCCGGATCAGATCCTGCTGACGGGTGCGTCCCAGAGCCGAGACGTAGCTGGAAGTGGTTACATCGACGAGCTGCTCAAACAGCGCCCGGTTGTCATCGATAAGGTCGATGCTGCGCTGCGCCTGCCAGGCGTCCAGCCAAAGCTGGCTCACTTCCATGCGCACCCGCGCCTTGCGCTCTTCACGCAGTAGCGGCTGCATATCGGCCTGCTGGGCAAACTTGCTGGAGTTCAGCTCAAGCGTATCGCCGCGGGGGATCATCTGGGAGACGCCGAACACCAGTTGCGTCATCGGCTCCTGGTTAAAGTCCAGCGTATCGCTGGGCATATTGGCCAGCGCCAGGTTGAACCTGGGGTCCGGTAAGCGACCCGCAGCATCGCCCATGGAACGTTGCGATGACTCGTTAAACTGGCTGGTTTTGATCCAGGTATCCGACGCCAGAGCGCGGTTTACCGCGTCTTCAAGTGTCAGTGGCGCCGCCTGAACGGCAGGTAGATAAGCCAGAGCACCGGTGCCGATCAGGCACAGCAAGGCTCCGGAAGATTTAAAGAGATACAAGATACTGTCCTCACGCCTGGGCGACCGGACATCGATAATGCAATGGCCGCCCTACGAAAATTCGTAAATCCAATTCAAAAAACGAAAAGGAGATCGGTTGGACTGCAGTTAGCTGCAGCCTGAGGATCAGGCGGTTTTCGGAGGTTGGCCCAGCGGAGGCAGAGGCAGCAGAAGCGGACGCGGTGAGAGTCGCGGCCAGGACTGGTTAAGGTCCGGGGAGATTGAAGCGGGAAACACCTTGGCGATGGCGTGGGCGGCGCTGCAATGCTGCAGCTGGCAGTCATCCTGCCCGACACAGCTATTCCAGGCGTTCGAATCCTCACCTGAACCGGAGCTCATCGAGGTACAGCCGTTTGCATGATCGCTATTGGCGCCGGCCACTGTGTGCGCACTGCCGGTAAGGGTTTGATCAGTCGAAGCTTGTCCCGCTGAAAGGTGCTTTATCATCTCATGGGCCGAACCCGTGTGAGGCATGCTGGCGGATGACAGATTCCCAGAGGACATACCCTTCGACGACATCAGCCCCATATGTGCGCTAGCGCCGGCAACAGTGAACATCTGGGTTATCAAAGTGATAACCAGAAGCCAGACTGTTTTGGAAAAGCGCTTTGGGTGGTTCATGGACTGTAAACAGGTCGCTCGCTCGAAGAGAGGACTAAATCTAATACGATTTTACGCTTTTGACCAGTAGGCCTTTGTTCTTCCATGGAAAAAGCCCCGTGCTGGTCCGCGCGTAAACCTGTTCCGCCTACCGGCCAGAGCGTAAGCAGTGAACCTAACTTTGAGCCGCTTCCAGCTCCTGTACGCGGATACGGCAGTGTTTCATGGCGTTTACTATATGCTTCTGCACCATGCTGGTGGAGATCTGCATCCGCTCAGCGATCTGGGCGTGTGACAGTTTCTCCAGTTTTCGCAGCAAAAAAGCCTCGCGGCAGTTATCCGAGAGTTCATTCAGCGCTCGCTGCATCAACTGGGTTTTCTGCTCCTGGTAGAGCTGCGATACAGGATGTTCAGGCTCGTTAAGTGAACTTCTATCGACAGTGTCCACGATCTCCAGTGGCTCCAGCGGTAAGCGTTTCTCGCGTCGATACAGATCGATCGATAGATTGATGGCGGTGCGATAGAGAAAGGCGCGGGGATTATCCAACACCGCCAGGTTACCGCTTTCCAGTACACGCACGTAGGCATCGTGCGCCACATCCGCCGCCCGCTGCCGATCGCGCAGCCGCGAGGTCAGGTATCCAACCAGTTCGTTATAATAGTGTTCCATCGTCCGCTGATACTCCGAACCCAAAGCTCAAGGCCGAACTTCCGCTGTGCCCCATCCGTTCCCCAGTCAGCGAGAAAGGCTGTTACTGAGCGGGCACACTTTGTTCTAAATCTAACTTATAATAATTCGCATCTTTGTTAAAGAGCTCGCAGGATACTGGTTATAATCCGTGGTTGGGCGACTGCCAAAGAGTTGAAATCCCACTAACGGGATGACAATCTTCGCAGCTACCCTTTCTTGAGATACGCAGATAAGACAGCTATTGATGAGCCATTCAGACACCAACACGCTCGATACAGAAGCCCGGGAACGGCTGGCTGAACAGGCCGCGTATTGGTGTATGCGTGTTGATGACGGCGACCTTACCAGCGACGAGCAGACAAGCTTTCAGCGCTGGATCAACAGCTCGCCAGAGCATAAAGCCGAGTACGAAGCGATGCTTGAGATCTCGGCGCTGGGAGACCAACTGCCTCCGGACTTCGCTCCGTCAGCGGCTTCGTCAGCCGATCTTTCAAGAGTCAGCCCTCTTCCCAGAGCGCTCATGCGCAACAAACCTTTTCGCTTTGCCCAGGCAGCGGTGGCGGCAGGTCTGCTTGTGCTGGCTGGTGGAATCTTTGGTTGGAATCAGGGCTACGTGCCCAACGCCTACACTCGCTATAGCACCGATAACGAGCTCCGGGTCGCTGATCTGCCTGATGGTTCCCAGGTCGAGATCAACCGCAACTCGGTAATCTCATTCGCCAATTTTCGTGATCGGCGCTCCGTAACACTGAGCCGCGGTGAAGCGTTTTTTACCGTTGAGCATGACGCCGAGCACCCGTTTATCGTCCACGCCGGTGACCGGGATATCATCGTCACCGGCACCCGGTTCAATGTCTGGAGCTATAATGGCGAGGTGCGCGTTACCCTGCAGGAAGGCGCAGTCAGGGTGCAGCCGCAAACCAACCCTGAATCAGGCAGCGTTAACCTTGAGCCGGGTATGCAACTGGTCTATACGGACGACAATCTGCGCTCCCGTGTCAGCCCTGTGGATGTGGAGGAAGCCCTCTCCTGGGTCGATGGCAAATTGGTGCTGGACGACCTCTCTCTGCGCGAAGCCCTGCCACTGATCAACCGCTACCTGGAGGAGCCGGTCGTCCTCGCGAGCCCGGAAGTGGCCGAGTTGCGTGTCGGCGGCATCTATAACACCGCCAATATTGAGGAGCTCGTCCGCACACTGCCACGGATATTGCCGGTGCGTATCAGCCAGCGTGGCAACGATCAGCTGGTTATCAGCCTGCGCTAAAAATATTTTTCACAAATCGATTCCCAAATTTCAACTCGCCATCGTCTTACTGGTAACGATAACCATTTCCAGTTAACGATTGCATCCGGGAATCCCTATGCCAACGCAGCCAGCACTGAACCGCCTAAACCAGGCCATTCTTAAAACCCGTGCCTTCCACCTGTCCCGCTACTCCGCCAGCGCCGCACTCCTCGCCGCGCTTAGCGCTCCCGTCGCTATGCAGGTGCAGGCCGCCGAGGCCACATTCAATATTCCAGCACAGAACCTCAGCCAGGCGCTGAACACCTTTGGTCAGCAGTCGGGTTATCAAGTGCTATACAGCCCGAATGATCTCGCCGGTCTTACCAGCTCTGCGGTTGAAGGAAGGATGGAAGTGAACTCCGCCCTCTCCCGCTTACTGCAGGGAACATCGCTGAACTACAGCATCAAGGGGTCAAGTATCACCGTGTCGTCCGGTAACGGCGACAGCGCATCCCTGTCCGCGATCACGGTGACAGGCGTTGCTGCGAGCAATCTGACTGAAAACACCGGTTCCTATACCACGGCTGGTCCAACCACGACCGCCACCAAACTGCCGATGACGCTGAAAGAAACGCCGCAGTCAGTCAGCATTATCACCCGTGCAAGGATGGAGGATCAGGGCCTTGAAACGATCAGAGATGTGCTAGAGCAGACACCCGGAATAACGGTACAAGAGCTTGGCTCAGAGCGCTACACCATCTATTCGCGTGGTTACGTGATAGATACCTACTCGATAGACGGCATACCCACCTATTCAATTTCATCGACTCAGGCGACGCCTCAAGGGCTGTCTGATATGGCAATCTATGACCACATCGAAGTTTTGCGCGGTGCCAACGGCTTAATGTCTGGCGCAGGCGACCCTTCAGGTACCATTAATATGGTGCGTAAACGTCCCACCTCGGTATTTCAAGGCTCGATTACCGGAACAACCGGCTCTTGGGATCTTTATGGTTCGCAACTTGACCTCTCTGGCCCTTTAAATGAAGCAGGAACGGTGCGTGGACGCATGGTGGGAGCTTATCGCCAAGGCGATAGTTTCATTGACTACTATGAAACAGAGAAAACCGTATTGTACGGTGTACTCGAAGCCGATCTCAGCGACTCAACGCTCCTGACTTTGGGTGTAGATTATCAGGAGGACGCTCCGCGAGGCTCCACTGGCTCTGGCTTCCCACTATTCTACGATGACGGTTCACGAACCGACTTTTCACGCTCAACCAGCCACGCCGCAAAATGGTCATCCGATAACAAAAAGACCTACACCGCGTTCGCAACCCTTGAACAACAGCTGAACGAGGACTGGAGCTTTACCTTGGCGGCAAACTATATGGACCTCGATAGGCAGTTCAGCGGTGCCTACGCCGGCTGGGGATTCTTCAACGAGGAGACTGGCGATGGAATTCGTCTCTACGGTGGCTCCGGCGCGACCTATCAAACTCAAACCGGGTTAGACCTTCACTTAAATGGCAGCTTCGGTGCGTTTGGCCAGCAGCATGACCTGGTGTTCGGTTACAGTTACTCCCAATTCGCTAATAGCCACGAACCAGACTACGGCACCGATGTGGAGGGGAACTACGTCAACTTCTATACATGGGGCAATAACCCGCCGCGCCCCCTGTCAGGGTTTGGCCTGTTATATGATCTGGATACCGTCATCCACCAACGAGGCGTTTATCTGGCGACACACTTGAACCCTACCGATAACTTAGCGTTGATCCTGGGGACCCGTAGTTCCGATTACGACTACGATTACTCTCTTGAATACGTTGAGGGGACAGGCTCAAACCGATATTCACAGTACAACGAAAGCGGAGTGGTCACACCTTATGCGGGCATCGTCTATGACCTGACTCCTCAGCACTCGATTTACGCCAGCTATACCAGCATCTTCCAGCCACAAAGCTATCAGGATGAGAGCGGACAACTCCTTGAGCCCGAAACCGGCGACAACTATGAGGTGGGACTGAAAAGTGAGCTGTTTGATGGCCGTGTGAATACCGCAATTGCACTCTATGAAATTAAGCAGGACAACCTTGCTGAAGCATCCGGCGGCGTTGTTGAGGGTACAACGACCTCTGCTTACAGAGCGGTTGATGGTGCGACAACGCGCGGACTGGATATCGAGATAAATGGTCAAATCACTCCTCGATGGAATATATCAGCCAGCTACAGCCATAGTTTGATACAAGACTCGGACGGTGAGCGGCTCTCTTCCGTCGCCCCGAAAAACATGGTGAAACTCTGGACTACCTATACCCCGGCTTATTTCGGTAACAAACTGACACTTGGTGGCGGCGTAAACTGGCAGAGTGATATCTACTTTTCAGCCACGACCTGGCAGGTACCCGGAGTAGTATTCGAGGCAGAGCAAGACGGTTACACTGTCGTCGACCTCATGGGCAAATACCAGTTCAATCCAAATCTCTCTGCTACCGTTAACGTAAACAACCTCTTTGATGAAGAGTACATGAGCTCAATTGAAAGCACTTTCCTGAGCGGTTACTACGGTGAACCGAGAAACCTGATGCTGACGATGAAATATCAGTTCTAGCCTCTCCCTTGCGAGATATTCATCGACAAAGGGTCTCACCAAAGGCCCTCCTACCGATTGACTGCCACTGCTAAGATTTCGACCGGTCCGTTCACGTTTTGCAGTTATCGGACCGGATTTTCATAAGCCTCTTCAACAAGTCGGAAATTTTTTCAGAAATCGATTCCCGAATTTCAGCTCACCATCGTCTTACTGGTAACGATAACCATTTCCAGTTAACGATTGCATCCGGGAATCCCTATGCCAACGCAGCCAGCACTTAACCGCCTAAACCAGGCCATTCGTAAAACCCGTGCCTTCCACCTGCCCCGCTACTCCGCCAGCGCCGTACTCCTTGCCGCGCTTAGCGCTCCAATCGCCATGCAGGTGCAGGCCGCCGAGGCCACATTCAATATTCCAGCACAGAACCTCAGCCAGGCGCTGAACACCTTTGGCCGGCAGTCGGGTTATCAAGTGCTATACAGCCCGAATGATCTCGCCGGTCTTACCAGCTCTGCGGTTGAAGGACGGATGGAAGTGAACTCCGCCCTCTCCCGCTTACTGCAGGGAACATCTATGAACTACAGCATCGAGGGTTCAAGTATCACGGTGTCGTCCGGTAACGGCGACAGCGCATCCCTGTCGACTATCAAGGTTGAGGGCGACTCTGATTTTGCTCGCGGCGTTACCGAGAACACCGGTTCCTACACCACTGGCGCCACATCAACAGCGACCAAAATGAACCTGTCTATTCGGGAGACGCCGCAGTCGGTCAGTGTGATTACCCAGCAGAAAATCGAGGACCAGAATTACCAGACAGTGGATGAAGCGCTCCAGGACACCACAGGTATCAACGTATCGCGGGTTGGAGCAACGCGCTGGGAGTATATTTCGCGCGGCGCGACTATCGATAATATTCAATACGACGGGGTCTCGAGCCACGTACATTACTATGCCCGTGACATCATCGGCGATGATGTGATGGCGATGTATGACCGGGTCGAGGTGGTCCGTGGTGCGACCGGCCTTACCCAGGGTGCTGGCGACCCTTCTGCTTCCATAAACCTGGTACGAAAGAGACCCACCGCTGAAAACCAAACCTCTATCAGTGGCAGCGCTTCCGTTTTCGGTAATGGACGCCTGACCTTTGATACCTCCGGTGCGTTAAATGAAAGTGAAACCCTGCGTGGGCGCTTTGTTTCTTCGGTGCAGGGCGGCGATGACTTTGAAGAGGATAGCGAGCGTGAAAACTATCTTTATTATGCGGTACTTGATGCAGACCTGACCGAAAGCACACTGCTCAGCCTGGGCCTCAGTCATCAGAAAACCCACCATGACGGTTACTCCTGGGGTGGCTTTCCCACCAAAACCGACGGTTCTTTCTATGATTTACGCCCCGAAGATAACCTGGCGGCAGACTGGGAGTATCTCGACAGGGAAGAGAATGCGGCCTACCTCGATCTGGAGCAGGCACTGGCCAACGAGTGGAAATTAAAGGTTTCAGGGCGATACTCCAAGGCGCAATCGGAGATGCTCGCTTCCTACACCTGGCGCTACAGTGGCGATCTGGTGAAGGATGTACGTGCCTACGACTACGATCATAAGGCGCGCTCTCTCGATATTCATGCCAACGGTCCATTCGATCTGTTTGGCCGTGAACACAAACTGGTCATCGGCGCCAACTACGACCAGGAGATACTCTCCTATCTCGGCGGCTCCGGCACACGCCTTCCAATCGATCCGGAAAACTGGGACCCATCTTCAACGGAACGCCAGCATATCGACGTTGGCTCCATACTCGCCACCTACGACCAGAAACAGTACGGTCTTTACAGCGCACTGCAACTCAACCCGATGGACGATCTCAATCTGGTACTGGGTACCCGGGTGAGTTGGTTTGATTATGGATCGGAAACCACATTCGCCAGCTGGAGCGACTATCAGGAGGACGGCTATGTCTTGCCTTACTACGGCCTCACTTACGACCTCAGCGATACGCTGACCGCCTACACCAGCTATACCGAGATATTCCAGCCTCAGCAGAACTACGATATCAGCGGTTCACTGCTGCCCCCCGAAGAGGGCAACAACAAAGAAATTGGCCTCAAGTTTGAGTCTCTGGATGGCCGGTTTAATGGCTCCATTGCGCTGTTTGAAACCAATCGCGACAACCTCGCCACCCGTCTGGATAACGTCAACTACTGTAACCCGGCGTTCTCAAGCTGTTACGAGGCCGCAGAGCGTGTTCGCACCCGCGGATTTGAAATTGATGCTTCCGGCGAGATCACCGACCGCTGGAATCTATCGGCCGGCTATACCTACTCAGAATCGGAATATGTCGAGGGAGCTAACAAAGGTGAAACCTATTATTCCTACAATACGCCACGCCACTCTTTCAAACTCTCATCGGTTTACCAACTGGGTGGAGATCTGTATCGCTTCAGTATTGGCGGCAGCATGCGTGCGCAAAGCAAAATCTACAAAACCGGTACCGGCTATCGCATAGAGCAGCCGTCCTACGCGGTCTTCGATGCGATGACAAAGTATCAGATGAATCCGCAAACCCGCTTGCAACTGAACATCAACAATATCTTCGATAAAGAGTATTACTCGTCATTAGGCGGCTCGGGTACGAACTATGGGCCGTTCATGGGTGAGCCTCGCAACATCACACTATCCTTCAAACACGACTTTTGAGGCGCTTCACTCTCGGCCCAACGAGTATCGGCAAGTTACGCCGATACTCGTCTCTTCAAATTTGTTGTCCTGAAATATTACTGCTTAGATTTGAGTTACAAATATTCAGCGTCCACCGACCGGGCTTAAGTCTTCGAACCAAGCCAGGCGCCTCGCCTTTTCCTCAGACCGAATACTTATCAGTCAGTGGCCGTCCTAATACTTAAGACCCAGCCCTCTACGACCCGGGAACAGGAGGCTTTGGAATTAGGTGTTTTTCCCCCGCATCCCGAGCTCAGGTCCCGGGAAAACAGGGGCGACCTCCCTCGGCGTTCACCCGCGCGATAGCAAGAATGTATGGGACTTGTTGATCCCTACAGGAGCAGTTCACCGCTGCCCCCTACCCAACCAGAAAAGGCTATCGTAATGAGAACAAAAACAGCGAACCTGACACTGAAGCCTCTCACCGCCATGATGCGCGCCGCCGCACTCGGTGCAGCTCTGGGGCTGACTGCCCTGCCCGCCAGCGCCTCCACCCCGGTTACCTGGGACGATATCCAGCAGGATCAGGCCACGACCGACGATGTGCTGGGCTACGGCATCGGCCCCAAGGCGCAGCGCTACAGCCCGATGGATGCGATCAATACCGATAACGTCAAACGCCTGGTGCCGGCATGGACCTACTCCTTCGGCGACGAAAAGCAGCGTGGTCAGGAATCCCAGGCCCTGGTGCATGATGGCGTTATCTATGTGACCGGTTCTTACTCCCGTATCTTTGCCATCGATGCCAAAACCGGTAAGCAGATCTGGTCTTACACCGCACGTCTGCCAGACGGAATCCGCCCCTGCTGCGATGTGGTGAACCGTGGTGCCGCTATTTACGGCGATAAGGTGTTCTTCGGTACGCTGGACGCGAAGATGGTCGCCCTGAACAAGGACACCGGCAAGGTGGTGTGGCGCGAAACCTTCGGCGATTACGAAGAGGGTTACACCATGACCGGTGCGCCCACCATCGTTAAGGATCAATCTACCGGCCGGGTGATGCTGATCCATGGCAGCTCCGGCGATGAGTTCGGTGTGGTCGGCAAGCTGTTCGCCCGTGATCCAGATACCGGTGAAGAGATCTGGATGCGCCCGTTTGTGGAGGGCCATATGGGCCGTTTGAATGGCGAAGAGAGCACCCCGACCGGCGATCCCGACGCGCCGAGCTGGCCGGATGATCCGGCCCGCGAAACCGGCAAGGTGGAAGCCTGGAGTCACGGCGGCGGCGCGCCCTGGCAGAGCGCCAGCTACGACGCGGAAACCAACACCATTATCGTTGGCGCCGGTAACCCCGCGCCCTGGAATACCTGGGAACGCACCGCCGAAGGCGATGATCCGCGCAACTGGGATAACCTCTACACCTCCGGTCAGGTGGCGGTAGAACCCAGCACCGGAGAGGTGAAATGGTTCTACCAGCACACCCCGAACGACGCCTGGGACTTCTCCGGCAACAACGAGCTGGTGCTATTTGAATACGATGAAGAGGGCGAAACGGTCAAAGCCACCGCCCACGCTGACCGTAACGGCTTTTTCTACGTGGTTAACCGCGAAAACGGCGATTTTATCCGCGCCTTCCCGTTCGTCGATAACATCACCTGGGCCAGCCATATCGACCCGGATAGCGGCCGTCCGGTAGAAAATGAGAACCAGCGCCCGCCCAAGCCGGCTCCCGGTGAGGAGCGCGGCGAAAGCATCGAAGTATCCCCGCCCTTCCTCGGCGGCAAGAACTGGAACCCCATGGCGTATAGCCAGGATACGGGCCTGTTCTACGTACCGGGCAACCACTGGAAGGAGGAGTACTGGACCGAGAACGTCTCCTACAGCAAGGGCAACGCCTATCTCGGCCAGGGCTTCCGTATCCGCCGTATGTACGACGACCACGTCGGTATACTGCGCGCCATGGACCCCCTGACCGGTGACGTGGCCTGGGAACATAAAGAACCGCTACCGCTCTGGGCCGGTGTACTCGCCACCAAAGGCGGGCTGGTGTTTACCGGCACCGGCGATGGTTACCTGAAAGCCTTTGATGCCAAATCCGGCGAAGAGGTCTGGAGCTTCCAGACCGGCTCCGGGATTATCTCATCCCCGATCACCTGGGAGATGGATGGCGAGCAGTACATCGGCGTCGCCTCCGGCTACGGTGGCGCGGTACCGCTTTGGGGTGGTGATATGGCCGTGCTGACCAAGCCGGTACCTCAGGGGGGCTCCTTCTGGGCCTTTAAACTGGCGGATTTCGACTAAAAGCCCGATCACGATTTAGCGCGCTGAAAGGGAGGCCGAAAGCCTCCCTTTTCGTCCCCGCCTTCCCCATTGAATCAATACGAGGAGCTCGTCATGAAACGACTTGCTGCTGTGACTCTATCTATCGGTCTGACCCTACCCGCCCTGGCCTTCAGTGCATCAACCCAGGCCTGTGAGCCCGCCCCTCAAGCAGACTGCCGTGGCGCTGATCTGCACAACCGGGACCTTAGAGGCCTGGATCTGCGTGGTATCAAACTCAGCGGCGCCAATCTTCAAAATGCCAACCTTACCCATGCCAACCTTAATGATGCAGACCTGAGCGGTGCCGATCTGAGTGGCGCCACTTTGGTCCGCGCAAGCCTTGAAAGCGCGAGCCTTAGAGGCGCCAAAGCGGACGGGGCCAACCTCACCGCCATCAGCGGTTGGGCGATGTTTGCCCAGGGCAGCTCCTTCAGGAACGCGCGCATGGATGGTGCGGACCTGGAGTTTAGCCGCTTCTCCGGCGCTAACCTGATGGGCGCCAGCCTTTACGCGGCCAACCTGGAGATGACCTGGTTGCCCAAGGCGCGCCTCGACGGTTCCGACCTACGTGAGGCCAATCTGCAGGAAGCGAAGCTCTACAACGCCTCGCTAATCGATGCTGATATGCGCGGTGCCTGGATCCGCTTTGGGATCTTTCAGAACACGGTGATGGATGGTTGCAAGGGGTGCCCGTTCGACTGGTAAGGCTGACGGGCAACCCCTATTAAGGGTAAAGAAAGGCCTTAGATCGGGGCGCGAGGAACCAGCCCCGATTGAAACGCCAGATGGACAAGTTCGGCCGTGGATTTGATTCCGAGTTTCTGCTTCAGCAGCGCCGTATGGTTAGCCACGGTTTTCGCGCTGATATTCAGCTGAGCGGCAATCTCCCGGCTGTTCAGGCCCCGTGCCATCATGGTAAACACCTCGAGCTCGCGCTGGGTCATGCCGCGCAGGCGGCGATCACCCCCCTCCTGACCGAACGCGATGCGCGTGGCTAACTCATGCTCCACATAGGGTTTGCCTTTCAGGGTTGCTCTGACCGCATCGATCAATACCTGAGGCGCACTGCTTTTGGTGATATAACCGGTCACACCCAGCTGCAGCACCTGATTCACCATGGCGGTGTCATCGTACATGGAGAATGCCAGTATCCTTGCCGAAGGCTGTCGCTCCAGGATCAGCCGCGCGACCTCTAATCCGCTGATATCGGGAAGATGGATGTCAAGAATAGTGAGATCCGGCTCCTCCTGTTGCCAGTGTCGAAACGCCTCGCGACCTGACTCGGCCTGAATCATATCGACGCCGGGCAGAACCGCCTCCAGCAGCGCCACATAACCGTGCCTCACTACCGCGTGATCATCACAGATGAGGATTTTCATGCGCTCAAGTTCTCCTGTCGTTGACTCTGAAGTTGGCTCTTCAGCTGGTTCTGAAGCAGACCATCGCAAGGCAGATCGATTACCAGACTCAAGCCTTTGTCGAGGGTCGACTCCAGGCTGACTGTTCCTCCGAGGGCACGCGCCCTTTGATGAATAGATCTCAGACCGATGCCAAACCGGGTTCCTGGCGCCAGCCCGGAGCCGTTATCAACAATCGCCAGGCTCAGGCGTTTGCGCGATGCATTCAGACGCACACTAACTCTGTTGGCGCCTGAATGACGCGCGCAGTTGGTCAGCGCCTCCTGAGTCAGTCGATAAATATGCGTTGCAGAATCGATACTTAGAGACGGAAGCTCATCATCTACAGCGAGTTTGCAGATGATTGAGGTGCTCTCCTGCCAGCGCTGCACCAATGACCTAAGCGCCTCTGACAAACCCAGCTCGGTCAAAACGACGGGGTGCAGCGAGTTGATCAATTGACGAAAGCCGGCGTGGATCTCGCTGCAGTCCCGCTGGATTCTTTGCGCAGCTTCCAGCGTCTTCTGCGGGTCGCTGCAACACACCTCAATCAGCGCAGCGGTGGCCTGAACCCCGGTGATGTACTGGCCAAGATTATCGTGCAGCTCTCTGGCCAGCGCCGAGCGCTCCTCTTCCTGCAACTGCATCAACGCATCGGTCAAACGCTGGTTATCCGCCTGCTCCGCCTCAAGCTCGCTGCCGATGCGGGTCAGATGAGATGCGAGCCGCTTAACCTCCGGCTCGTCATAACGGGCGAGTTTTAAGCTGAAATCCGGGCTTTCCTCAGATTCGAGTGACCGTATCAAACTTCTGAGCTGGGACTTGGCATGTTTAAGTGCCAGATTCAGCAGCAGAAGCGTCAGCACACAGGCGATCGCGAAGATAGCCGCAAGCTGAACGATGGAATCCCACACCTCGTCGATCTCGTCGCGCGGATCGGGAATCAATCGAATCAACCCACCCTCCGCGGTCTGGATGATTCGTTCCGGGACAGGTTTGGCATTCAGGCGGATAAGGTGGCTAAACCAGAGTGGCGTGTTATGAGTCACATCTTGCGGTAAAGGCATGGCGCCCTCAGGCCGGATCTCCACATGCCGGGGTGCCAGCTCACGCAATTTTTCGATCCGAGCCTGTGCCGGTGGCAGCTGCTCCAGCATCAGCGCGGTTTGGGACAGCGCCGATTCCACCTCTCTGACCACATCGGTGCGGGCTTGATAAGAGATGGTGACGACAGAGAGCAGCGTCACGGCCAGATAGACCGCGACGACAATCAGAACCAGACGGAAGCGCATAGGATTATTCGACGACGAACTCGCCCACCATGCCTTTGTTTTCCAGCCCTTCGGAGTAAAACTCGTAGGTGCCCGGTTTGATCGGCACGAAGAAGATCTCCGCTTCCGAGGCCTCCTCAAACTCAAGTTCGGTCAGGGTGGTAGCCTTGATCTCCATATCGCCCGCTTCAACCTTGCGCAGGAAGATCGAAGTAAAGAACTCCGGGGCCTGGATCGCATATTCCTTGTAACCGCTGGAGATGATTTTCAGGCTGTAAGCCTGGCCCGTTTCCATCTCGTAGCGCTTGTGGGACATCGAATAGTCGCTGACATCATCGCCTAGAACCAGGTCAGGCAGCTCCTGCGGACGGGTGGTAAGGTCTCCGGCAGCCTGAACGCCGACAGATACAAGAGAGGCAGCCATCAGCGGCAGCACGGCGCGCTTCAGTGAGAACATATGAACTCCATGTTTATTATTTTTAGCTTGTTATCGGTATCAGCTCCCATGCTATAGCTGCTGCGTCTGCGCAAAATGCTACTTGAGTACTATTTGATTGCGACCTTCAGCATATTTCTAAGCCCCGGCCGCACCCCTATTCTGGGGCCATCAATAACAAAAAGAACGAAAGCTATGCTGAAAAAACTGCTCACCGGAGCCTTCTGCGCCCTGGTTGCTGGCTCCTCGCTGGCCGCCACAGATCCAATGGAAATCTCGATCGCCTATGTGGGTCAACAGATCGACCTCGGCCCAGTACTGTCCAATATAATCCCGGAACCTAAGGATTCAGGTCTGCAGGGTGCTCGCCTGGCGATCGCTGACAGCAATACCACCGGACGCTTCCTTAAGCAGCACTACAACCTGCATGAAATTGCGGGCGATGACCCGCAACAGCTGGTAGCCTCGGCATTCGATCTTTACGGTCGCGGTATCCGCTTTTTCGTCGCCAACACCGATAGTGACACCCTGAAATCACTGCGAGCTTCCCTGCCTGCGGATAGCCTGCTGATCAACGCCGGTAGCCGTGACGATGCCCTGCGCTCCAATCAATGCATCGATGGCCTGCTGCACACCATCCCCTCCCGCGCCATGCTCGCCGATGCCCTGGCCCAATGGTTGATCATGCGCCGTTGGAACCGCTGGATGCTGGTGGAAGGCTCCACTGACGACGACCAGGCCTTCGCCGCGGCGATTAAGCGTTCGGCCCAGCGTTTTGGCGGCAAGATCGTCGCCGAGAAAGCCTGGAGCTTTGATACCGACCTGCGCCGCACCGCACAGAAAGAGCTGCCGCCTTTCACCTCCGGCACGGAATATGACGTGGTTGTCGTGGCCGACGAGCGCGGCGACTTTGGCGAGTATCTGCCCTACAACACAGGGCTGCCGCGCCCGGTCGTGGGCACCCAGGGTCTGCTGCCCACCGGTTGGCACAAGATGATCGAAGCCTGGGGCGCCGCTCAGCTGCAGAGTCGCTTTGAGAAGCAGTCCGAGCGCTGGATGAATGAAAAGGATTACGCCAGCTGGGCCGCAATCCGCAGTATCGCCGAGGCGGTAACCCGCACCGGTGATAACAGCTCCGAGGGTGTGCGTGGCTATCTGTTGTCCGACAACTTCGAGCTGGCCGCCTTCAAGGGCCGCAAACTCAACTTCCGCGGCTGGAGTGGCCAGTTGCGCCAGCCCATCGCCCTGATCCATCCCCGCGCTCTGGTTTCCAGCTCACCTCAGGAGGGATTCCTGCACCCGCGCACCGAACTCGACACCCTGGGCTTCGACGAACCTGAAAGCCAGTGTCGTGTCGCTCGCTAACCTCTTCGATACAAAGATGGACAGAAAAAAGGACCGAACCAAGGAGATAAGCATGACTATTAAAACAAAACTGCTCCCATTGATGATCGCCGCCGCGCTGGCTTCCCCTGCCGTTCATGCCGCCAAGGCGTATATCTCCAACGAAAAGGACGACACGCTGTCGGTGCTGGATCTGAACACTTGGGAAGTGGTTGAAACCATCGATGTGGGCGAGCGCCCCCGCGGTATCGCGCTGTCGAAGGATCATACCAAGCTGTATATCTGCGCCAGCGACTCCGACACCGTGCAGGTGATGGATCTGGCGACTCACAAGATTATCGAAAACCTGCCCTCCGGCGCCGACCCGGAGCAGTTCGCGCTGCACCCGGATAACCGCAAGCTGTATATCTCCAACGAGGACGACGCCATCGTCACCGTGGTGGATACCGAATCCCACGAGGTGCTGGCCCAGATCGAGGTGGGCGTAGAACCTGAAGGGATGGCGGTAAGCCCTGACGGCAAGTGGGCGGTGAATACCAGTGAAACCACCAATATGCTGCACTGGATCGATACCGAAACCCATGAACTGGTGGACAACACCCTGGTCGATCAGCGCCCACGCCACGTTGAATTCCGCGAGGATGGCAAACTTCTCTGGGCCTCTTCCGAGATCGGCGGCACCGTTTCCGTGATCGATGTGGAGAGCCGCCAGATCATCCAGAAGCTCAATTTCGAGATCAAGGGCATTCACCCGGATAAGATCCAGCCGGTGGGGGTGAAACTGACTCCTGACGGCAAGTATGCGTTTGTGGCGCTGGGCCCGGCCAACCATGTGGCGGTAGTGGACGCGAACACCTACGAGGTCCTCGATTATCTGCTGGTGGGCCGCCGTGTCTGGCATATGGAGTTCACCCCAGAGAAAGACTATCTGCTGACCACCAACGGCATCAGCGGCGACGTATCGGTGATCAACGTGGCGGATATGAAGGTGGAGCGCTCGATCAAGGTGGGCCGCTACCCCTGGGGCGTCGTGACGCTTGCGGATTAACGGCATCGGCTGACTGAGGCTTTTATGACTATCGCACTGCAGATCGACAGGGTCAGCCACCAGTACGGCCAACGGGTCGCGCTGGATAACGTCAGCATCGGTTTGGTGGAGGGACAGTTCAATGCCCTGCTCGGCCCTAACGGGGCAGGCAAATCCACCCTGTTTGCGTTGCTGACACGGCTCTACCGGGTGCAGCAGGGCGAGATTCGCCTGGGCGATGATTCGATCAACCGCAATCCCCGCGCGCTGCTCGCCCGCCTCGGCGTTGTGTTTCAGCAGAGCACCCTCGATCTCGATCTGACCGTGATGCAGAACCTGGAGTATCACGGCGCGCTGCATGGGCTCTCCACGAGAGAGATCCGTCGACGCGCCGCTGAAGAGCTGGAATGGCTTGGGTTAGCGGATCGAACTAAAGACAAGGTGCGTTCGCTGAACGGCGGTCATCGCCGTCGCGTTGAGATCGCCCGCGCCCTGCTGCATCGACCCGATATTCTGCTGCTGGATGAGGCCAGCGCCGGGCTCGATGTGGCTTCCCGACAGGCGATCAACAAAGCGGTACGCCAGCTGTGTCAGGAACGCGGACTGACAGTGCTTTGGGCAACCCATCTGCTGGAGGAGATCTCGCTGGATGATCCGGTGGTCATCCTTCACCGTGGCCGTGTACTGGCCGAGGGGATCGGTCGCGACGTCTGCGAACGGAGTGATGAAACCTCCCTGGATGCCCTGTTTGATCGTCTCACTTCAGCCAAGGAGGCACACGCATGAATCTGAATGTGTACCTGCATGCCTTCACCGGCGTGGTGAAACGGGAGTTCTGGCGCTTTATCCAGCAGCGCAGCCGTTTTCTCAGTGCGCTGGTGCGACCGTTACTCTGGCTGGTGGTGTTTGCCGCCGGCTTTCGGGCAGCGCTGGGGGTGGCGATTATTCCGCCCTACGCCACCTACATCACCTATGAGACCTACATAGCACCGGGGCTTTGCTGCATGATTCTGCTGTTTAACGGCATGCAGAGTTCGCTGTCGATGGTGTACGACCGGGAGATGGGGAGCATGAAAGTGTTGCTGATGAGCCCGGTACCGCGCAGCTGGTTGCTGATCAGCAAGCTGCTCGCCATAGCCCTGATCTCGCTGGTGCAGGTCTACGCCTTTCTGGCGATTGCCTGGCTAGCCGGAGTCGAGCCTCCGGCGCTGGGGTTGATTACCGCCCTGCCGGCGCTGGTGCTGGTGGCGCTGCTGCTGGGTTCAATCGGGCTGTTCCTGTCGGCAAGAATCCGGCAGCTGGAGAACTTCGCCGGGGTGATGAACTTCGTCATCTTCCCGATGTTTTTCCTCTCATCGGCGCTCTATCCGCTCTGGAAGATGCGCGAGTCCAGCGAATGGCTGTACTGGATCTGTCAGTACAACCCGTTCACCCACGCGGTGGAACTGGTGCGTTTTGCGCTGTATCAGCAGCTTAACCTGCAGGCACTGGCGATCACCCTGGGCACAACGCTGGTGTTCGCCACGCTGGCGGTGATCAGCTTTAACCCGGAGCGCACCGTTCGGGCCGCCCCGGCCAAAGCCTGAACCGAGCTGAAGCCGGAAACCCTCAGGCGGGACGTACCGCGCCGCGACGCCAGGAGGTAAACGCCGCCAGCGCGGCGTAACCGGCGCAGATGATAAAGGCGATGCGCAGCACGCTCATCAGCAGCGGATACTGGTCTGGCTCTATCTGCGCATTGCCGATAATCACATTAAACAGCAGCACGACCACCGCCATACCGAGCATATTCCCCATGGCACGTGAAATATTCAGGATCGAAGAACCCACACCGAGGCGCTCCGGCTTCACTACGGAGAGCGCCGCATTGTTGTTCGGCGAGGTGAACAGCCCCATTCCCAACCCCATCAGCAGCAGTAACACCGCAATAAAGCCCTGCGATGTGGTTTCATCCACGGTGGCCAGGGCTGCCAGCCCGAGCATGAAGAAAACACAGCCCAGAGTCGCCGGTACACGGGGTTCGAGACGGTCGGACAGCCGCCCGGAAAGTGGTGCGACCACGGCCATCACCGCCGCCTGCAGCAACATAAGTTGACCCGCCTCTGAGGGTGTCAGGCCCTGAATATATTGCAGGTAGAGACTCATCATGAACTGCAGCGGGTAGTTCGCCGAGTACATCAGGAAACTGGACTGAATGGAGCGGAAAAACACCTTGTTGCCGATCATATGCCGCAGGCGGATCAGCGGATAGGAGGAGCGCTCCTGCTGGTAAACGAACAGCGCCATGGCTGCGGCGCCGAACAACGCCAGCAAGGCGCCGGTCCAGGAAGGCAGCCAGGAGATACCGACAAACAGCGATGAGGTCGCGGTCATAAAGATCAGGCTGCCGATCCAGTCGAGACGCTCATGGGGGTTACGCTCGGTTTCATGAACGAAGGTGCCCACCATGATCAGCGCCAAGGTCGCCAGCGGCAGAGGAATCAGGAACACTGAACGCCAGCCCCAGACATCGGTCAGGATACCGCCGATCCAGGGACCACAGGTGAGCCCCAGGTAGACGGCCGCCGAGGTGATCCCCAGCGCCATACCGCGGTTATGGTTGGCAAACACGTTACTGACAATCGCCATGCCGGTACCAAAGATCATCGCGCCGGAGATGCCCTGAATCAGGCGAATTGCCAGCAGCGGGCGGATATCGTTGATCAGCTCAACGCTGAGCGAACTCACCGCAAACAGCAGAGCGCCGCCCATAAAGATCTTTTTGCGCCCAAGAATATCGCCGATACGCCCGGCGGGGAGCTGAAATGCCACGGCGCCCAACAGGTTCATGGTCGGTACCCAGCTGACCAGCACCGCGTCCGCTTTAAGGTCGCTGGCGATCACCGGCAATGCCACGTTCACGGACGAGAGACTCATCGGCATAAGGAAGGTGGCGACACAGACACTGAGCAGTGTCAGCCAGCGTACCGATGCTCTGTCGTATAGATCCCTGTGATGACTATTGGATGTCGAGTGACGCATGGATGGCAATTTCCTTAAAACCGGTAGCGGGCACAAAGTGTAATGGGTATTACGTCAACTTTCAGCCCGATCGCCGCCAACGCCCGAAAAACGGCGCTTAGCAGCTATACTCGAAAGTGACAGCCTGAAATGGTACAGATAGCAGGCAAGAATAGGCTCACCAGCAAGCCCCGGCAGGCAAGCATATAAACATGCTCGGTCCGGGCAGGAGCAAACAACATGAACGCCAAACCCAGGCAGCCGGGAAAAAGCAGGCGCAAGGGAGGGCGTATACTGACGCTCACGGATCTAGAGAATCAGAACCGTCTTTTCCGCGGCCGCGGTGGCGTCAGTGAGGAAAACCGTGCCCTCGGATTTCGCCCCGCTTTCTACGACATGGATAGCGGCATTATTCTCCCTTCTCGCTTCGCCAATGGCCGCGAGGCACCGATGCACCTGCTGGAAGGCCTTCCTGAAGATTTGATCGAATCACGCGACGACAAGGGTCGCCCCTGCGCAGCCAGGGCCGGCATCATTGCGGGCTTTTCACGTAACGGCCAGTTCTATACCCGGGATCAGGCGGCCTCCGCCACCCAGCAGATGAAAGAACGTTCATTGCTGTTGAGCGACCCCGAGCAGCATGAACAGCTGCTCGATATCTGGGATGCCTTTATGGCTGACCATCAGTTGCCGCTCAACCTGGTAAGACCGGTGGTGGCTCAATCCTGGATCCGCTGTAAGGACTCCGGCCTGGACCCGAGCCGCGCGGACGCCCCGGGCAGCGATGAGGACGAACTCGCCTATCGTCAGGCGTCAAACACCGAACTGCTCGACGCCGCCAAACCGATCCTAAAACATGCCCGCGACGCCCTGTTTCGCGCCGACAGCATTATGGTACTCAGCGATGCCCAGGGGCTGATCCTGGAAGCTGAAGCCGATAAGGATGTGTACAGTGCGGCTGGCCGGGTCAATCTGATTGAGGGCGGCCAATGGAGCGAGTATGCCGTGGGTACCAACGCCATTGGCACTGCCATCGCAGCACAGGAACCGGTGCAGCTCTACGGCGCCGAGCACTTTTGCTCCGGCATCAAGCGCTGGACCTGTTCCGCCGATGTCATCCGCGATCCGCACGACGGCCAGATTCTGGGCGCAGTGGACCTGTCGGGTCTAACTGATACCTATCAACATGAAGCGCTGGAGTTTGTGATCACCGCCGCACGGCTGGTGGAAGCCAATCTTGCCGAGCACTATTTTTCACAGCGCGAAGATGTGATCCGCTGCAGCAAGGCGGCCTTTAGCGACTGGTCCAAGGAGGGACTGCTGGCCTTTGATAGACGGGGACGGCTGATCCGCGCCAACCAGGTATCACAGAAACTTATGGCAGCAATGGATACCCCGCTGGCGATCACACCGCAAACACGGGTAGCGGCGCTGGATCTGGCGATCAACCCTGCCCTGAACCATCTGCCTGAATGGCTGCTGCCCCACCAGCTGCTCGATATCCGCGACGGCACACGGATTATCGGCACACTGGTGGTGTTAACTCAGCCCCATTAAGGGCGGCTATCAGTGGAACAGCGACTTATTCTGCTTGGGTTTGCGCAGACTGGCCAATAACAGCACCAGAGAAACCAACACCCAGGCCGCCCCGATCGCCACCAGCGCTTCAGCCATGGAGATATTGAACGCCATCATCGGTGTATAGCCGCAGGGTTCCCAGGGTTCGAACATGGTGGGTGACCATTCATGCAGTGGCAGCCAGCTCGGGAAATTAGGGTCCATGGTGCAGCTCTCACCGGCGGTGCCGCGCTCCACACCCAGGGTGACCCAGCTGGAATACAGCAGACCGGCCGATAAGCCAAGTGAGGCCAACTGCCCCAGCACCGCGAGCGGGCCGCCGACAATCAGCATCAACAACGCAACGATCCCCAGCCCCATGATCCATGCCCTGATGTGAACACATAACACACAGGGGCCGTAATCCAGCACATACTGGTAATAAAGCGCCGTGCCTTCAAGGAGCAGGCAGGCGATCAAAACTAAAAACCAGAAGACACGGCTGCGAGATGTAGCGGAGAGAAAGTCGAGCATCATTTTCCTATAGATTCAAAGGACTGCGGGCCGAAAGATAATGATTATTACTCTACAGGGATAAACTTCAACCCTGTAGTCAAAACTGACGCCAATATCATGCGACATATCATTTCGTCGCTTACGTATAAATAAAAGCCGATTAAGGTCACCCAACATTTCACACTGACCCACCCAGCGCCAGTGTCGATGTGGCGTTCTCCTACTCTTCAATACAGAGAATTTAGAATCCTGAGATCGAGCCCGACCAACAGCGGCGGTCTGCCGGCCGGAAATCTGTCTAATGGCGACTGATCAACCCGTGGGGCTGATGTTCCATCAATTGGATGAAACTTTGGTGATCAAGTTCAAGAAGTTCGGTGTGATCGCCGCTTTCGAGAAAGCAGGCCTGCTCTTCCGCCAGCGCATCATCCCAGATGATCTTCATGTTGTAGGCCTGTCCCAGTGAAGGCACGGCCCCGGCTTCGCAATCCCTGAACAGGATTTTCACATCCCGCTGGGCGGCCGGTTCCAGGAGACGGTTCAACGAACGATTCACCGCATTCAGGTCCACCTGACGATCGGACGGCACCACGGCCATCACAAAACCCTCTTCATCTTTCAACACCACGCCCTTGGCCACGCGATGGGCCGGAACCCGTGCTGCGAATGCAGAACGCATCGCCGTTTCGGTATAGGGATGATGGCGCAGATGATAGGGAATCTTCTGCCGATCCAGGTAGGTTTGCATTGTGGTAGAGATAGACATGTTTCGCTCCTCGCAGCCTTGTGCCCCGCGCTCCCTGCGAGAGGGGGTAGATACTGCCTCCTTAGTTGGCTCTTTACACCCTAAGGGTAGTTGCTGGTGCCCTTCCGTGCCCGCTCTTGAGGGTGAAGAAAACCAGAATGGGAGCGAAACGCGAGAATACGCGAATCTATCCAAGCTTGGCGTGAACGTAGCTCTCGATTGCCGAACGCGCCTCGTCGTCGATACTGATAATTTTAAGACCCAACGCGGCGCGATCCACCGACATGCGGCGCTTGTAAACCACACGACAAAGACTGTTCACCGCCTGGCCCGCCAGCTGGAAATTCAGGCTTAATTCCACGCTGGGTTTACCGGCCTCTGCCGTTAACGCGGCCAGCTGTCCACCACCCTCCACCTGAAAGCCGGTCATACTGAGGTTTACTACCTGAACGGGAAAGTTGTCACTGCCCTTATTCGCCTGCGCACTCAGATCGGTGAACACACGCGGATAAAGACGTCTGTCAGCGTCCATCACCCACTCCTTATATACTCGTTATTTCAACAGTTTATGACAGAAACCTTATTCAGTAAATGGGTTTACGTCGACATCCTGGCCGGTGTATAAAACAGTACTTTAGTACTGGTTCGATTCCACGATGGTTTAATTCCCTAGTGGCCGGCTAACGGCTGTAATAGTTGTAACTAAAATAGCGAAAGCGCAATTGCGTAGCACCCAACTCCCTATACAAAAACGATAAGAGGGAAACAACGTGTACAAAATTCTGATTGCCGACGATCACCCTCTGTTTCGTGAAGCCATCATCAATGTAATCCAGAGTGGTTTTCCCGGATCTGAGACAATCGAAACCGAAGATCTGGAAACCGCCCTGCAGCTGGCTACCGAAGACGATGATCTTGATCTGGTGCTCCTCGACCTGAATATGCCCGGTATGCACGGGCTCAACGGCCTTATTTCCCTGCGCAATGAAGCTCCCACGGTTCCGGTGGTGATTGTCTCCGCCGAGGATGACAAACAGATCGTGCTCCAGGCGATCACCTGTGGCGCTGTTGGCTTTATCTCGAAATCCTCACCGCGGCCGCAAATGACCGATGCGCTGCAGCAAATTCTCAACGGCAACGTCTATCTGCCCTCGGATATCATTCGCTCCGCCTCCAGCGATAACCGCCGTCAGCGGCGCATGAGCGAACCACAGATCCCGCCGGAAATGCTCAACTCGCTGACCCGCCGCCAGCTACTGGTGCTGGAGCGCATGGCCCAGGGAGAATCCAACAAGCAGATCGCCTATAACCTCAGCATCGCAGAGACCACGGTGAAGGCCCACGTGTCAGCCATCCTGCGTAAACTCGGCGTACATAACCGGGTACAGGCGATTCTCTCCGCCAGCGATATCGACTTCGCCCATTACCTGAGACGCTAACCCAGCGGGCTCAGTTAGCCGAAAAAGAAAGGGCCGCTTCAAGCGGCCCTTAAGGTTTAGATCTCTTCCCGCCGGATCAAACTGCTTCGCGGACCTGCTGCGTTTCGGTGATATAAGCGACGATATCCTCGATACTCAGCAGCGGCATCTGGTGCTTGCGCGCAAAAGCAGCAAGCTCCGGGAGACGAGCCATGGTGCCGTCCTCGTTGGTCACTTCACAGAGCACACCCGCCGGGTTCAGCAGCCCTGCCAGGCGCATCAGGTCGACCGTGCCTTCGGTATGGCCGCGACGCGCAAGCACACCCTCAGACTGGGCACGCAGCGGGAACACATGCCCGGGGCGGGCCAGATCATCGGGTGTACAGTCTGCCGCGATGGCGGTTTTGATAGTCTGAACCCGGTCGGCAGCGGAGACACCGGTGGTCACTCCCTGCTTCGCTTCGATGGTCACCGTAAAGCCGGTACCGTGGCGGCTGGTGTTGTCCTGCACCATCATCGGCAGTTCGAGCTGTTTGATCTTCTCATCAGTAAGACAGAGGCAGACGATACCGCTGCATTCGCGGATCAGCAGCGCCATCTGCTGGTTGGTGAGATGCTCTGCGGAATAGATCAGGTCACCTTCATTTTCGCGGTCTTCGTCATCAACGAGCAGGACACCCTGACCATTACGCAGAGATTCCAGTGCGCGTTCTACGCGGGTGGTGCTGTCACCAAAGGTGTCGAGAATGTTTATCGGTTCGATCTGATTCATGGATAACTCCGTGTTGATTCCAGAATCAGGGCGTGAAGGAATAGCCAGACATGGGGACTGGCAAGCAGGCGTGCGTGGGCGCCATACGAGGATGGCGCACGAAGCGAACCTAAATCTCTTCCATCCGGACTTTAACCGTCGGCTCCGGCATCTCACCGGATCTGCTGACCCTGCCTTCGGCAGGCGCTCGCGGGCTGTTTTGTTGCGCTTAAGGTGCCAGGAAAGTGGCTGCGCAGACAAAAATACCGCCGGTGGGGAATTTCGCCCCGCCCTGAGAATTTAAGCTGATATGTAATAAAAGCGCTCTAACCCTACCCTAAAGGGTCTGCGACAGGAAGCTGACAACACAACGCTGCAAGGAACTGAGTGTTCCCTGCAGCGTTTCCTTGCCGGAGAGAGGTACTCAGGCAGTTTGAGGATCGATCAGATGGCTCAACATCGTCTTCAGCTTCAGCGGTCGGATCGGTTTGTGCATCAGGTGATAACCCAGCGTACGCATCTCCTGTTTGAGTTCGTTGCTGTAATTTGCGGTGATCATCAGCACGGGAGGTTCATCCGGCCGTTGCGGCATAATCTCGCGCACCAGATCGACACCGTTCACACCATCGTCCAGGTGGTAATCAACAATCAGCAGATCGAGCCGCGCCGAACCGACGGCGACTTTCTCGCGCAGCTGTTCAAGACTCAGCGCGGTGACAATTTCGCAGCCCCAGCCTTCCAGGAGGGTCGACATACCGTCACAGATCGACTGATCGTTATCGATCATCCAGATACTGGCGCCCTGCAAACGATCACCGAAGTCGTTCACCTTCAGTTGCGGCACCGTATGCTGAGGCGCCAGTTCGCCATAGGGAATCAGCACCGAGAAAACGGAGCCCCGGCCGGGACTCGAGCGCACATCGATCCGATGCCCGAGCATGCTGGCGATCTTTTCAACGATGGCTAGCCCCAGGCCAAGGCCCTTGTCCTGGCCGGCGTTATTGCCGCGCTTGAACTCCTGAAAGATGGTAGCCAACTGGTCCGCCGGTATCCCGCTGCCGGTATCGCAGACCTGGATCTCCAGCCCCTCGGCCCTGCGACGGCAACCAAGGAGTATATCTCCGCCGCTGCCGGTGTAACGCACCGCGTTGGAGAGCAGGTTTCGCAGAATCCGGCCGAGCAGTGCCGGGTCACTCTGCACTACAACCTTGGAGTTCACCGCGTGGAAACTCAGCCCCTCACTCTGCGCGATATGGGTGTATTCCGATGCGATGTTCTCCAGCAGTTCGTTGATATGGAAGGCGGACACATCCGGCTTGATCACACCGGCGTCAAGCTTGGAGATATCCACCAGGGTGCTGAGTAGCCGCTCCACATCCTCCAGCGAATTGCTGACCGAGCCGATCAGCCCACCGATACGCTCCGGCATCGGCTGCTCCAGCAAGGCACCGGTAAACAGTCGCGCCGCATTGAGTGGCTGCAGTAGATCGTGACTGACCGCTGCCAGGAACTTGGTCTTGGACAGGTTAGCCCGCTCCGCCTCCTGCTTGGCATCACGCAACCGTGATTCGATGGTTTTACGCTCACCGATCTCCAGCCGCAGTTGCTGGTTTACCTCGGTCAGCTCCGAGGTGCGCTCACGCACACGCTGCTCCAGGTTCTCATAGGCCTGCTGCAGCGCCAGCGATGTGCGGCGGCGCTCGGTGATATCGCGGATCATCACGAAAAAACCCACCGGCTTGCCATCGGCACCCAGATTAGGCACATAGGCTTTCAGCAGATAGCGGTTTTCGCCCAGGGCGTTGGCTTCTTCAATCTCGAAGGTGACGCTCTCACCTTCCATGGCGCGTTTTACGTAGGGCTCCAGGCGCTCATACTGCACCTCGCCGTGAACCCGGCTCATGGTCTCGCCGATCAACGAGCCGCGCGGCCAACCGTACCACTCGTCATACACCTTGTTGGTGAACTGGTAACGCATCCCCTCGCCGATATAAGCGATCAGCGCCGGCACATGGTCGGTAATCACACGGATCCAGCGCTCGCTCTCCCGCAGGGTCTCAGCGTAGCGGGAGTGATCGGTGATATCGGTGTATGTGTTAACGTAGCCACCGGCTGACAGCGGATGGGTGCGAATCTCGATGACCCTGCCATCACTGAGCTCCTGGGTCAGGTCGGTTAACGGCCGATCCGATTCATCCCGGGATCTTGGCGTCAACAGCGTGACATCTGAGGCGCTCATCAGCTGCTCGAAGCGAGGACTATCCGCGAGCTGCTCAGGCTTAAGGTGGGTAAGCTCGAGGAACAGGTCGTTCCAGATCTCCACCCGGCCTTCGGCGTTGATCAGGGCGACGCCCTGCGAAAGGTTATCGACGGTGCTCTGCAGCAACCGCGATTTAACCGCCAGCGCCTGTTCGCGCTGGGCCGCCTCGGACGCCTTCAGATCGGTGATATCGGTATAGAGCGCAACCATACCGCCATCGCCGGTTTCACGGCTGCTCATCTGCAGCCAGCGCCCGTCACAGAGGCGGTAGATATTGGCATCTTCGCCCTGCCAGGCCTGGGTTTCGACAATCAGGTTACGCTCCAGTCCCAATTCGAGGCAGCGCTCGATGCTAATGCCACGCTGAATATTGACGCCGCACAGCGCCCAGATTTCACGGAAGCGGTTATTGAACAGGACCAGTTTCCGGTCCGCATCGAACAGCGCAAAAGCGTCGGAAATACTTTCAATTGCGTCGATAAGTCGTTGATGTGCAGTGGCGGCTTCTTCGTTGGCCTGCTTCAACGCCTGGTTGGAATACTTCAGATCATGCAGGGCGACGTTAAGCGCTTCGGTGCGTTCGCGTACCTGCTCGGCCAGGGTGACCGAGTGTTCAAACGCCGCGTAGGGTTCTGCTCGCAGCCCACTGCTGGCTTCCACCCTTTCGATCAGGGCATCGCGAATACGCTGCAGCCGGCCATTTTCTGCTTCCAGTTCCGCAACACGGGCGCGCAGCTGTTCGGGAGAGAGCTCTTCGCAAGAGAGCTGCTCTGCAGACGGCTGCTCAGCCTTCGCTTCAGCCATTGCGGTTGCGCTGTCCGATAACGACGCCGGTGAAGGTCTGATTGATGTGCATGCCGTCATACTGTTCCCCGTAGGTGTTAAACCCGATCACACGGTGGGCCTGTAAAAAGCGGGACATGGATTGTTCTTCGCCGTTGAGTTCCAGCTCCATACGGCGCAAAAAGCAGTCACAGCCGATAGTAATCAATGGCTGGCCGATCTCCGCCTCGATGCGGTCGAAGTGGCCCGAGAGATCTTCCAGCAGAGAGTCAGGCTTCATGGCGGTCAATACAATGCCGTTCTCAACCGCGCAGTAGAACGTCAGGCTGCCGTCCGGATTGACCCGCTGAATAGAGCGCACGTAGTAGTCCTGCCCGATCCGCACCGCCAGTGGACGCAGCGCAAAGGTGGATACATCCAGGTCCTCTACCCGCTTACCGACCAGCGCCGCATACTCTTCGGCAGCCGGTGAGGCGTTCAACTCAAATACGGTACGCGTACTGGGATCGGACGCGGTAACCACCATCTTGTCAGCCAGTGGACGCAGGTGATGGGTGGTAAATACCTCAAAGTCCAGTGGTGTGCTGACCAAAATAACGATGGCGGCCTGGGTATGAAAACGCCCCTGGTAGTAGACATGGGTATTGGTCAGATGAATATCGTCGCCGGCGGAGCCGCCGAACAGCGGGATGCTGCCGAGCGCAGAGTTCAGCGTCATCAGCACCATCTCTTCCTGACTGGAGAGCCCATCAAGCAGTGTCAGCGCGAAGCTGTGGCCCTTGATGGGCGCCACCTTGGCCTCACGGCAGGAACTCACCAGCCGTGATACTAGTTCCTGTGCGTTGGCGAGCGAGAAACGCTCAAGTGATTCGACCAGCTCCACATCGATAGCAAAGAGGTTGCGGTCAAAACCTATGGCCGTAATGCTGCCGCGGTCATAGCCTTCTGGAGTGACCTCCCCTGCTGTAGTGCAGCCAGCCACACTGACATCGCCAAAATGGGATTCCAATGCTTCGCTGAGCAGTTCCAGGTCGTACTCGGCCGAGCAGAAAAACAGAACGAAGCCGACCTCCGGGTGACTGAGCTGCTGAAATAACTCAGCCGCAGCTGCTGCCGGATCTTTTAGATCGGAGACGGCGGTTCTCACCGGTTCCCTGATTATGGGGGCATTCATCGCAATACTCTCAAGCCTGTCGCTGTTTACTCTGATTGTAGGCACACAACCCTTAAGGGGTTAATGCTACTTGAGTACTGATCCGAATGGCTTGCGGACAACGACATAACAACGATTGGATTGCCGTTCAGTGAATAGACGCGACTATTGAGCAGAGAGAGCTTGAGAAAAGAGAGAGGCTGAATCAGGAGAGGAAAAAATAAAAGCCGCAAACCGGATGAAGGGGGGAGGTCCGGTTTGCGGCCAGCATCATGCTGGAAGGATGATGATTTACCAGGTGAGGACGGCACCTAACGCTAAAGTGTCTATATCATCACCGCCCTCAGGTTCGTAGACACTGTATTCGCCGACAAGTTTCAGGTTGTCGGTAACATTGTAGAAAACAGCGCCGGCAGAAAGTTCACTCTCACTGCCACCCGCATCTACATTGCCGTAAGAGAGAACGCCTCTAACGGCTTTGTAAGTGTAGGAGGTCTGTACAAGATAGCCATCCGAATCGATCTCGGAATCGAGCACGTTGGATGTAAAGGTGGTCGGGATACCCTCCTGATCAAAGCCTGAAGCGGTCACCTTAAAGCCGCCGTAGCCAAGCTGGACGCCGTAAGCCAGACCCTGCGCATCGACGGAATCGGTAGCGGTGGTGGTCTCACCCATGGCGCCACCCAACCAGGCACCGATCTTCAGACCGTTGTAATCGGCGTTGTAGGTCAGCTCCGCTTCAAAGCGCGGCTCTTCGCTGTAGCGGCTCAGATCATTGGAATAGCTGGGATCCAGGATACCTACGGCGAGCTGGAAGCCATTGGCGGTGGGTGTGCGATAGGTGATCTGCGTATTCGGGTTGGCGTAGGGGTAACCGGTGGTGATGTTACCGAAGGTGGTGCGCACCGAGTTCTGCGGCGCAAAACCGACACCCAGCAGCAACTCATCGTTGAAAATGTTACTGCGGGCGTAAAGACCGAAATCCTTACCGAACAGCACCTGACCCCAGTCGCCATCGACGGTGCCATAGAACTGACGCACATCGATGCCGGTGTCGGTTTCACTGTCACCGTTCAGATCGTCATTGCTGACATCGTTGATGGTTACCCAGAACGAGGAGCGTGCGCCCAGCGTCAGGTCGCCCTGCTCTTTCGAGACGTTGAAACCGATGTAGTTAGGCAGAAAGCCCATGCGTACACGGGAAACGTCTTGGTCGCCCTGCTCCTGACGGGTATAGAAAGCGTTTAGCAGGCCGTCTGCGGAGAACGTGGTGCCTTCTTTGTCGTAGAGAACAATCTCAGCCTGGGCCGATACGGAGGCCGCGGTGACGGCCAAAGCCAGCAGTGAGCGGGTCAGATTCTTGTTTTTCATGTGATCCCCTTTTTATTTTTTGTCATGACACTCAGGTCACAGGTTTGAAGCCGGAGCCTGATGGGGATCGATTATTGAAGGCAGCGAGCCTCGGGAATATTCGACCTGAGCGCTGTTTCGCGGCTACTTTTCAGCCGCGATGAAAGAGGTGTAAACGACGCAATGCCGATGACTGTCGTCGGTTTAATACGGTTGTACTGGATCGTCTGAACGGGCCGGCCGAGGGTATTACCTCTTTATGACACTGGCCCAGGGATATAGGCCGCCTCCCTACTTAAGCCTTGTGAGAGAGGTGTAAAACCTGATACCTAAGAACGAAAAAAGCGCCTTGAAAGGCGCTTTAGCAAAGCCTGGGCTTGGGCCTAAGGACCGATCAGGCCAGTTCCAGCTTCTGTGCAGAGACCAGCACGCCGTTGTTGTCGGCGTAAACATACTCACCCGGCGTAAAGGTAACACCGCCGAAGGTCACCGGGATGTTCAGCTCGCCGACGCCCTTCTTCTCGGTTTTCAGCGGAATGGTACCCAGCGCCTGCACGCCGATATCGGTTTCGCCGATAGCGTTCACATCACGAATACAGCCGTAGATGATGATCCCTTCCCAGCCGTTGCTGGCCGCCTTTTCGGCAAGCATATCGCCGAGCATGGCGCGACGCATGGAAGCACCGCCATCAACCACCAACACCTTGCCGGCGCCTGGCTGAGCGACCTGCTCACGCACCAGGGAGTTATCTTCAAACGCTTTGATGGTGACGATCTCGCCACCGAAATTTTCCCGTCCGCCGAAGTTTGCAAACATCGGTTCAACAACACGGACCAGGTCGGGAAACTGGTCACACAGCTCGGGTAGTAGATCTTCCACGGCAGACTCCTTGGTTTGGCTCATCAGATGGCTGAATACTGGACCAGTTTTTTTGCAATTGCACTACCACTCATGGCCAGTGTTAAGGGAGCTGCCGCGCCGTTTTGCCAATTTGGCTTTGCGGGCGCGGCATAAGGCTTACTGGCGAATCAGGCCAAGCAGTACCTGAACCGGGTGCGGCAGGCTCTGATCATCGAGACGCTTCACCTGGGAGCGGCAGGAGTAACCGGTAGCCATCAGCTGACCGCGGTTCTCCGGCTTATTGACGATGTTACGCCAGCTCAGGTCGTAGATATCCTTGGAACGCTGATAGTTGGCAGTCTCATGACCGAAGGTGCCGGACATGCCGCAGCAGCCGGAAGACTGGATCGTCAGCTTCTGCCCCAAGGCATCAAAGATCTGCTGCCACTGCTTCAGCGAAGGCGCTGCGGAGGTCTTCTCGGTGCAGTGCGCCATCAGCTTGTACTCTGCGCTCGGCAGATCACGCTCCATGCGGATATTGCCCAGTTCACCGGCCAGCCACTCCTGTACCAGCGAGACTTTCGGCAGATCCCGGCCTACCGCGTCGGCGTATTCCTGACGGTAGGTCAGGGTCATGGAGGGATCGATACCGATCAGCGGCGCGCCGGTGGCTTCGAGAATTCGCAGCATCTCCACATTGCGCTTGGCCGCCTTGTTGAAGGCCTTCATAAAGCCATGCACGTGCAGCGGCTTACCGTTTGGCATGAACGGCGCGACCATTACGTAGTAACCGAACTGACCCAGCAGGTCGATCAGGTCCAGCACCAGCTGGGTTTCGAAGTAGCTGGTGAAGGCGTCCTGCACGATCACAACAGCACGGTCACGCTGCGCCGGGCTCAGGGATTCGATCAGATCCGGTGTCGCCCACTCGATACCACGCTCGGTCATCCCCTTGCGCAGATCGTTGGTGCAGATCACCGGGCTGTCGACCATACCAACCATGCGTCGCATGACGCTGCGCATCAGCGGGTTGGTCATCGCCCAGTTGTAAGGCGCGGGGAAGCGCGACAGCGTCGGCATCATAAATTCCAGGCTACCGACCAGGTAGTCCTTCATCGGACGCATATAGCGGCTGTAGTACAGCTCAAGGAAGCGGGAGCGGAAATCCGGCACATTCACCTTGATCGGACACTGACCCACGCAGGACTTACATGCCAGGCAGCCCATCATCGCTTCGTGAACTTCGTTGGAGAAGTCGTACTCGCCCTTGTTACGGCGCAGCGTATTGCGCAGCTTCACCGGCAGTGAGAGCAGCCCGGAGCCGCGGCCCGTCTCTTTGGCCTCAGCCACCGGGTTAACGCCCTGCTTCGACATCAATCGCAGCCATTCACGGATCAGCGAAGCGCGTCCTTTCGGCGAGTGGATACGTTCGCGGGTGCCCTTCCATGACGGACACATGGCGTCGTTCGGGTCGTAGTTATAGCAGGCGCCGTTGCCGTTGCAGTTCATGGCGGAGTCATACTGTTCGCGCACGATCACCGGAATCTCACGGTCGAGCTGGCCGCGGGTCTGAACGCCATCGATACTCAGCAGCTCGGCGCCATCGATCGCCGGCGTGGCGATCTTGCCGGGGTTAAGCTGGTTACGGCCATCAAAGACGCCCTTAATCTTCTGCAGTTCGGCATAGAGCGGGCCAAAGAACTCCGGCGCGTATTCGGAACGCACGCCCTTGCCGTGTTCGCCCCATAGCAGGCCCTTATACTTTTTGGTCAGTGCAGCGACGCCATCGGAGATAACGCGGATCATCCCCTCCTGGGCCTCATCCTTCATATCGATGGCCGGGCGCACGTGCAGGACGCCGCAGTCCACATGGCCGAACATGCCGTACTTGAGGCCGTGACTGTCCAGCAGCGCACGAAACTCCATGATGTAGTCGGCAAGGTTTTCCGGCGGCACCGCGGTATCTTCGACGAACGGAATCGGCCGTTTCTGCCCCTTGGCGTTACCCAGCAGACCCACTGAGCGCTTGCGCATCGCCCAGATCTTGCCGATCTCGCCAGCGCCATAGGCCACGGTGTAGCCAAAGCTGACGCCAGGCTGCCCCTTTACCTTATCCAGGTGGGCACAGAGCGCTTCCACATCTTTTTTCAGCGCTTCTTCGTCATCGCCGGTGTATTCCACCAGATTGATGCCGCGGATCTCCGGCTCACCATCTACGGCGGGGAAATAGTTGCTGACGGCATCCCAGACGATATCTTCCATCGCCAGGTTCAGTACCTTGGAGTCGACCGTTTCGATAGAGGTTGGGCCCCACTGCATCAGCGCCTGGGCATCGCGCAGGGAGGATTCAAAGCTGTCGTACTTGAGGTTAACCAGCGCGGAGTACTTGGGGATCGCCAGCACGTTTAGTTTGGCTTCGGCGATAAACGCCAGCGAGCCTTCACCGCCACAGAGCACGGAGTTCAGGTTGAAACGCCCCTGTTCATCACGGATATGCGCCAGGTCGTAACCGGTCAGGCAGCGGTTCAGTTTCGGGAAGGTGGCGTCGATCTGTTCCTTGCAGCGGCCGAAAATCTCATCGACGGTACGGTGCACCTCGCCGATGCGGTCTTCACGCGCCTTGATCTTGTCGAGCTCGGCCTCTTCAACGGGGCCGGAGGTCCAGAGATCGCCGCCGAGGAACACGCTCTTCAGTTCCAGCACATGGTCACGGGTCTTGCCGTACATCACCGAGCCCTGACCGCTGGCGTCGGTGTTGATCATGCCGCCAACAGTGGCGCGGTTACTGGTGGACAGCTCCGGCGCGAAGAACAGGCCGTAGGGCTTCAGCGCCGCATTGAGCTGATCCTTGACCACACCGGCCTGCACTCGCACCCAGCGCTCTTCCGGATTGATCTCCAGGATACGGTTCATATGCTTGGAAACATCAACCACCAGGCCATCGGTCAGCGACTGACCGTTGGTGCCGGTACCGCCGCCACGGGCACTCAGCACCACCTCTTTAAAGCGCGGGCTGTCCGCCAGCTGGGCGATACGCACCAGGTCATCCGTGTTACGCGGATAGAGCACCGCCTGGGGTAAAATCTGGTAGATGCTGTTATCGGTGGCAAGCACCACGCGGTTGGCGTAGTCGGGGTTCAGATCCCCCTCAAAGCCGCTCTCCTTCAGCGCCTCGACAAATGCGAGGTACAAATCCTGAATCGTATCGGTTTCGGCAATGCGTGGGATCATGGCTAATCCTGTGAGCTTTTAAAGACGTGGATTGAATGGGGCTAATGATGCAAAATCCGCATTTATCATTCAAACGATATATTTCTATTAATTAATCGATGAATACGAATAATATCTCGATTCGCCAGCTGCAGGCTTTCGTCGAGGTCGCCCTCAACGGTAGCTTCACCCGCGCCGCCGAGGGGTTGCACCTGACCCAGTCCACTCTGACCGCCCAGATTCAGCAGCTCGAGGACCAGGCGGGACTCAAGCTGTTCGACCGCACGACTCGCCGCGTACTGCTCACCGCCGAGGGAGAGCGCTTTCTACCGGTGGCCGAACGCCTGCTGTCAGATTTTAATACGGCGATGACCGATCTCCAGTCCCGCGCCGAGTTGAAAGAGGGCCACGTCAGCCTGGCGGGCTCGCCCTCGGTGGTCACCCGACTACTGCCAACCGCCCTGCCGCTGTTTCGCCAGACTCATCCCGGTATCCGCGTGCATATCCGTGATGACAGCGCCGGTAGCCTGGAACAACGAGTGCTCAACAACGAAGTCGACTTTGCCATCGCCGGCAACCATTCCCAGCAACCGGACCTGGAATATGAGCCGATACTGCGTGACCGTTATGGTCTGGTGGTCACCCGGCATCACCGCTTGGCCAACGCAATCCAGCTCGACTGGTCCCAGGTACCCAACGACGAACTGCTGCTGTTAAGCGGTGATACGGGGATTCGCGCCCAATTGGAGCGTTTCAGCGCCAGCGGCCAGCTAAGTATCAAACTGGATGATGCCAAAATCGAGGCAACCAACCCCGCCGGGCTCGCTGCACTAATCGCTCAGAACCTGGGCGTATCGGTGCTGCCTGCGCTGGCCGCCGATACCCATTCCTTTGAACAGCTACGCTTTATTCCGCTGCTGCAGCCGCAGCTGGAGCGGGAGATCTGTATTATCACCCGCCGCGGTCGAGCGCTGAGTCCAGCCGCCGCGGCGCTGCTGGCCAGCATCAGTGAGCAGCTTTTGCAGATGAAGCTCCCGGCAGGCGTGCAGGTGTGTCGCTGAACAGCCGATCAATCTCAGGGGTGAGTGAGGATTTTTTGATAAAACGCCAGGTCCAGCCAACGGCCAAATTTGAATCCAGCCTGACTGAGCGTACCCGCGTGGCTGAATCCAAACTTCTCATGCAATGCGATACTGCTTAGATTCTCAGCATCGATCACGCCAACCATCAGGTGATACCCCTGCTGTCCGGCATGTTTGATCAGCTCCATCAGCAATCTCGAAGCCACACCACGACCCCGACAATCGCTATCGATGTAAACCGAATGCTCCAGGGTAAACCGGTTGGCGGCGTAGCCACGAAAACTGCCGTAAGTGGCGAATCCCATCAACCGCCCGCTTTCATCATCGAAGGCACCGATCACCGGGAAAGCGTTTTCCGCTTTACTCGCAAACCAGTCGCGCATGTTATCCAGCGTTCGCGGCTCATAATCATAGAGAGCCGTTGAATTGACGATGGCGTCGTTCAGAATCGCAAGAATCTGCTCGCCTTCAGTCTCGAAACTACAATCGGAAATCTGCATACCCTGGCCCCTGAATCACATCATCACGGGTATTAAGTCACAGCACGGAAAAGCGGTAAATCCCGAAGAATCCGTGACAACCATCACTGCGTAGATCAACTGATCAAGAACTAACGCAACATTGGTACTGTCACTAAAACTAAGCGTTTTGGATAACAGCAAGTCGACCCACCTCTCAACTGACAGGAGTCTTCATTTGTTAGTGGATAGACAGATAAAGAGCAGTAACAGCAAATCCTTGAGCCAGCGTGTAGCAGTGATACTGGCAGGCGCGTTGCTATGTGCGCAGGCTTCCGCCGCCAGTGCCGCTCTGTCGGACGAGCAGCAACTGTTGCAACAGGCCGAACAGTTCCCGGCGATGCGCACTCTGCATATCGCTCACAAGGACGAACTGATACTGGCGACGGGTCTTCATGGCGGTAACCCGGACGCCCCGGCCAATATCAAATCCGCCTCCAAGCTGCTGATGTCCGCTATGGTTGGTGTGGCAATCGAGCAGGGATTGATTGAGTCGGTGCACACACCGGTCTCGGAACTGTTACCCAACGAGCTGCCAACCAAACCCGACCCTCGACTGCAGCAACTGAATGTTGGCCACCTGCTGTCGATGCAGGCGGGGCTTGAACGCACCAGCGGGCAGAATTACGGCCGCTGGGTGAACTCCGCTAACTGGGTTCGTTATGCGCTGTCACGCCCCTTCGTGGATGAACCCGGCGGCGAGATGCTCTATTCCTCCGGCAATACCCATATGCTCTCGGCGATCATCATGGATAGATCGGGCCACTCCACGTACCGCCAGTTCAATGACTGGTTTGCCGGGTCTGGCGCACGCGTCAGTAGCTGGATCACCGATCCCCAGGGTATTCCCATGGGCGGTAACCAGGTCAGCATGACGCCGGCATCACTGCTGGAGTTTGGCGAGGTCTACCGTCGCGGCGGCGTGACTGAAACTGGGGAAAGGATTTTGCCAGAAGAGTGGATCGCGGCAAGCTGGCAACCGCGGACGCAGTCGATCTACACCGACGACGAACACGGCTACGCCTGGTTCCTGCGTGAACTGGGAGGCTACCAGGCGTATTACGGCTGGGGTTACGGTGGGCAGATGCTCTATGTGGTGCCTGAGCTCGAACTGACCGTGGTGATCACCTCAGACACCAGCAACCCTTCAGGCCGCTCGGGTTACGCGCGTTCGCTGCATCGCTTCGTCAGCGACGAGATCATTCCCCGTATCGAAGCCCAGCAGGAAAGCTGACCGTTCCAGCCTTACGCTGGCCCTATCAAGCGACCAGGTGAATCCCTTCCGGGTCCTGCTTGATACGGCCCGCCTTCATCAGCGAACCGATCGCCATCTTGTAGGCTTTCTTGCTGACACCGAAGGTTTCACGGATAGCATCCGGGTCACTCTTGTCACCCAGTGCACAATGACCGTTATTGGCTTCTAGATAATCCAGGACCTTCTGCGCCAGCGGGTCGACACGGGCGTAACCCGGTTTATCCAGCATTACGTCGATCTTGCCATCCGGCAGCAGCTGCTTGATAAAGCCGCTCATCCGCTGACCCGGTTTAACCTCACGGAACAGATCCTGGTGATGCAGCAGACCTTCATAACGGTGATCGATAATCACCGGGTAACCAAGGTCGGTACGGCGTGCGATCAGCAGCTCAACCAGCTGACCCACCTTGAGATCGGTCGGATTCTTTTCGATAAAGCGGTCGGTCTTGGCCGAGGCGGCAATACGTTCGCTGTTATCGATATAGATGAAGACCGTGCACCACTCTCCCACCGTCAGAGGTCGCAGCTGCTCGGCGAAGGGCAGGAACAGCTCTTTCGGCATGCCCCAGTCGAGAAAGGCACCAACCTTGTTCACGTCGGTGACGCGCAGGCGGGCAAGCTGCCCTACCATCGCCCGCGGCTTGCGCGTTGATGCGACCATGTAATCGTCAGAGTCCAGGTAAACAAACACCTGCAGGCTGTCGCCCAGGCGAGTATTTTCCGGCACCTCTTTTTTCGGCAACAGGATACCGCCGGCGTCGCCGCCATCGAGATAGACACCGAAGTCCACTTCGCGAATAACCTTGAGCCTGTTGAGTTGTCCGAGTTCGATCACGATCTTGTCCTGAGGTCTTAGGCCCGCGGCTAAAATGCCGGGAGCGTTGAAAAGCGATGCGCGGACGTTACCGGCAGCGGATCACGAAGGCAAGGCGCTACGCAGGTTAAATTCGGGATTGGTAGCATCATCCGGTAGCGGCGAGGCACCCGCCTTCAATAACTGGCGTGCCAGCATATGGTCAGCCGGCGCATTGATCGACTCTACCGCAACCAGTCTGCGCTGGGCGTAACAAAATACCGAGAAACGCTCCGCGTGTTCATCGCCACGAATCACCTCGAGATCATGGCCCTGGGCAATACCGGCGATCTGCAGTTTCGCCTCGTATTGATCACTCCAGAACCAGGGCACCGCGTCGTAAATACCCTCTTCGCCCATCAGCGTGGCGGCGACCCGTTTGCCCTGTTCAACCGCATTCTGGATCGATTCCAGATGGATCGCTTCGCCGCACAGCGGATGGTTAAAGCGGGTGCAATCTCCCGCCGCGAGAATATCTGGGTGCGAAGTTACGCCTTGCTGATCGACCAGCACGCCATCGGCGCATGCAAGCCCGATGCTTTCGGCAAGATCGGTATCAGGTTTCACACCTATACCCACCAGTACCAGATCTGTCTCAAGAACCTCGCCGTTTGCCAGTCGAACGCCACTGACGCGGTTATCGGCAGTACGTATTTCAGCCACCTGCTCGCCCAACCTGAAAGCGACTCCCTGATTCTCATGCCGACGCTGAGTCCAGTGCGCAACCGGCAAACTTGCTGAGCGCGCCAACAGCTCCGAAGAACGATTCACCAGGGTGACATCCAGACCTGCCAGCGCAAGCGCGGCAGCGCCTTCCAGGCCGATATACCCACCGCCGATAACAACCGCACGCCTGGCGCTGCGCATCGCGCTTTTCAACGCTTCGGCCTGCTCACGGTTTTGTAGGTAAACTACACCCTCAGCATCGGCGCCAGGAATCTCCAGCTTTTGCAGGCGGCTGCCGGTGGCCAGCACCAGTTTGTCCCAGGGGAGCGTTGCGCCGGATTTGAGTTCAAGGCGGTGAGCGGAGGGATCGATGGAGATAACAGGATCAGCAGCGATCAGACGAATATCGTTGTTACGGTAAAACTCGGCGTTACGCTGCAACAGCCGGGCCTCGTCCCACTCGCCCTTCAGGTACTGCTTTGACAGTGGCGGACGTTGATAGGGTAAGCCCGCCTCGGCACCGATCAGGGTAACGGCACTCTGATACTTCTTGCGCCGCAGCTGTTCGGCAACGCTGACGCCGGCATGTCCGTTACCCAGGATAACAACGCCGGCTTCGCTCATATCTGGGTATCCGGCGTCTGAATAACCATGCCTTCGAACTCGGCCTTGATCTCTATCTGGCAGGAGAGCCGGCTGTTGTCACGACGCTCGGCCGCCGCGCAATCGAGCATCTCATCCTCATTGCTGCCCATGGGCTCGAGGCGATCAATAAATTTCTCATCGATATAGACGTGACAGGTGGCGCAGGTGCAGGACCCGCCGCACTCCGCTTCTATCCCATCGACACCGTTTTGAAACGCCGCCTCCATCAGACTCCAGCCTTCCGGCGCAGCGACTTCCCGCTCTGCTCCACTGGGTTCCACGAAGATCAGGTTGACCATTGACGACTCCATTCTCAAAAAATAAGGCGGTCCCCCGTTAGAGTGACCGCCTTAACATATAGTTGGCTGCTTGGGCTTGTCCAGCTCGGACCCTGAGCCCTGGCAGCCTTTCAGGTTGCGCTGATCAGGCCGGTGTTTCGTTCGCCAGGAAGAACCAGGTGTCGAGCACGGAATCCGGGTTCAGCGATACGCTGGAGATTCCCTGTTCCATCAGCCAACGGGCCAGATCCGGATGATCGGAAGGACCCTGACCGCAGATACCCACGTACTTGCCCTGCTTGCGGCAGGCTTCGATCGCCATGGCGAGCAGTCGTTTGACTGCGTCGTTACGCTCATCGAACAGGTGCGCGATGATGCCGGAGTCACGATCGAGGCCCAGTGTCAGCTGGGTCAGGTCGTTGGAACCGATGGAGAAACCATCGAAGTGTTCCAGGAACTGATCCGCCAGCAGTGCGTTGGACGGAATCTCGCACATCATGATCAGGCGCAGACCGTTCTCGCCACGCTTGAGGCCATTGCTCTCCAGCAGATCAACCACCTGCTTGGCTTCGCCCGGCGTACGCACGAACGGCACCATGATCTCAACGTTGGTCAGGCGCATTTCGTCACGGACGCGTTTCAGTGCACGGCATTCGAGTTCGAAGCAGTCACGGAAGTCGTCAGAGATGTAACGCGCAGCACCGCGGAAGCCCAGCATTGGGTTCTCTTCACCCGGCTCGTAGCGATCGCCGCCGATCAGGTGGCCATACTCGTTGGACTTGAAGTCCGACATACGCAGGATCACCTTCTTCGGATAGAAGGCAGCGGCCAGGGTGGAAATACCCTCAACCAGTTTATCGACGTAGAAGTCTACCGGGCTTGCGTAACCGGCGATGCGGCGCTCGATGATCTGCTTGACGTCACGTGGCTGATCATCAAAGTTGAGCAGCGCTTTCGGGTGCACGCCGATCATACGGTTGATGATGAACTCAAGGCGGGCAAGACCGACGCCTGCGTTCGGCAGCGCCTGGAAATCGAAGGCGCGGTCCGGGTTACCCACGTTCATCATGACGTGGAACGGCAGCGACGGCATCTGCTCTACGGAGTTGGTCTGGTGTTCAAACTCCAGCTGACCTTCGTAGGCACGACCGGTATCACCCTCGGCACAAGAGACAGTCACAACCTGACCGTTCTGCAGACGTTCGGTGGCATCGCCACAACCAACGATCGCCGGGATACCCAGTTCACGGGCGATAATCGCCGCGTGGCAGGTACGACCGCCACGGTTGGTAACGATAGCGGCAGCGCGCTTCATAACCGGTTCCCAGTCCGGGTCGGTCATATCGGTGACCAGCACGTCACCCGGCTGCACTTCGTGCATCGCTTCAAGGCCGCTGACGATACGAACAGGGCCTGCGCCGATACGGTGACCGATGGAACGGCCTTCGACCAGGATCTTGCCCTTCTCTTTCAGCAGGTAGCGTTCGATAACGGTGGCGTTACCCTGGCTGCGGACGGTTTCAGGACGTGCCTGAACCACGTAAAGTTCACCGTCATCGCCATCTTTGGCCCATTCGATATCCATCGGACGGCCATAGTGTTTCTCGATGATTACGGCGATACGTGCCAGCTGCTCGACGTCGGCGTCATTGATACAGAACTTCTGGCGATCGGCCATCGGTACATCGACAGTCTCTACCGCTTTGCCGGCACTGCCGTCATCGGTGTAAACCATCTTGATCGCCTTGGAACCCAGGGTACGGCGCAGAATCGCCGGAGTTCCCTGAGCCAGGGTCGGTTTGTACACGTAGAACTCGTCCGGGTTCACGGCACCCTGAACCACGGTTTCACCCAGACCATAGGCCGCGGTGATAAACACAACGTGGTTAAAGCCGGATTCGGTATCCAGCGTAAACATAACGCCGGAAGCGCCAGTTTCACTGCGTACCATCTGCTGAATACCTGCAGACAGGGCGACATCAGCGTGAACAAAGCCCTTGTGTACGCGGTAGGAAATAGCGCGGTCATTATAAAGAGAGGCAAATACTTCCTTGATAGCGTGCTTGATGTTGTCCAGCCCGCGGATGTTGAGGAAGGTTTCCTGCTGACCTGCGAAAGATGCATCGGGCAGGTCTTCTGCGGTAGCGGAAGAACGTACCGCTACGGAAATATTGCTGTTATCACCGGACATCTCCGCATAAGCGGTGTTGATAGCGTCTTCAAGTTCCGGCTGAAACTCAGCGTCCATGATCCAGCCACGGATCTGGCTGCCGGTTTCGATAAGCGCGCGGGTATCGTCCGCATCCAGTGCGTCCAATGCCGCATTGATCTTTTCGGACAGTCCACCGTGATCGAGGAAATCACGATAGGCCTGGGCGGTAGTGGCGAACCCTCCGGGCACCTTGACGCCGGCATCAGCAAGGTTGCTGATCATCTCACCAAGGGAAGCATTCTTGCCGCCTACCTTGTCCACATCTCCCATGCCTGACTGGTCCAGGCGCAGTACATATTGCTGCAAAGCCGTTACTCCTGAAATTGAACGTCAACCTGAATAATTCTTGTTATTGTGTTTGAAGGATTGGATGATACTGCACCTGAAAACAAAAATCGCCGGTTTGGCAAAATGTAATTTCACTACAAAACTTCGCCGATTCTGCGTCCAAAATCCCCGTTATGTGCGAAAACGGGTAGTATAAATTCGAGTCACTTTTAGCCCAAAACCAGCAAGAAGCCAGCATGAAACGTACCGCTTTCTTTATCTCCGACGGCACCGGCATCACCGCCGAAACTCTGGGTCATAGCCTTCTTTCGCAGTTTGAAGCGATCCGCTTTCACAAAATCACCCTGCCTTATATAGACACAGTCGAGAAGGCAAGACTCACGGTTGAAAAGATCAACGCCGCCTGCGAAGCCGATGGCGAACCGGCCATCGTACTCGACACTATCGTCGATGAAGATGTCTCCGCGGAGCTGGCCAAAAGCAACGGTTTCAAGATCGATGTGTTCTCCACCTTTCTCAAACCGCTAGAGCGCGAACTGAAAACCCACTCCTCTTATACAGTGGGTAAATCACACGCGATTATTGAGATGAATCGTTACAAGGACCGTATCGATTCCGTGAACTTTGCGCTGGATAATGATGATGGAGCCCGTACTCAGCAGTATGACCGGGCGGATATTATTCTGGTGGGAGTATCACGCTGCGGCAAAACACCCACCTGCCTCTATATGGCATTGCAGTTTGGTGTACGTGCGGCGAACTATCCGCTGACAGAGGAAGATCTGGAAAATCCGAAGATGCCGGATGTACTGCAGAAGTATCGGCACAAGCTCTACGGCCTGACCATCGACCCGTTCCAGCTGGCCGCGATCCGTCATGAACGCCGACCCAACAGCCGCTACTCCTCACTGGACCAGTGTGACTTCGAGGTACGCACGGTGGAGCGTCTGTTCCAGCAGCAGGATCTGCCGTTCATCAACACCACCAACTTTTCTATTGAGGAGATCTCCACCCGTATTATCGCCGCCAAGGATCTGATACGGCGGGTCAACTGAGATCACTCCGGGCGGTATTCCATATCGATATGCGGAATACCGTCCTCGTCATACACCGCGCTGATGGTATTGAACCCAAGCGCTGTATAAAACCGCTCGAGATGTGCCTGGGCACCGATTTTAATTCCGTTTTCGGGCCAGCGCTCGAGACAGGCATTGATCGCTTGCTGCATCAGTGTGTTGCCTAAGCCACTACCACGCGAATCTTCGCTAACCACCACCCGCCCGATCTGCGCACGCACCTCTTCGCCTTCCGGCGCGAAAAGACGAGCTCCCGCAACCAGGCTGTCTCCAGAAAAGCCGAGTAGATGCAGCGCTTTAGCGTCACGTCCGTCAATATCGGGATACGCACAGTTCTGCTCAACGATGAATACCGCCTGCCTCAGCTGCAGCCACTGCACCAGCAGCGAGGCATCGAAACGGGAAAAAGTCAGCAGTTTCCATTCAGGTTGAGTTGCAGCCATCGGTCTCAGTTTCCTCTATTCACATCTGAAAAAATGACATGTCTCTGGCATAATTCTCGTTTTGCGCCGCACAACAGGAGTAGCCATGCCTTTATCAACGCCTACCGCAAGGACTCTGTCGCATACCCGGCGAGTGACCTGCCACGGCTATAAACGGGCCGATGGGCTATGGGACATTGAAGCTCATATGATAGACACCAAGACTCACGACTTGGAACTCTATGAGCACGAAAACGGCATCCTGCCCGCAGGCGAGGCACTGCATGAAATGTCGATCCGCATCACGGTGGATCTGGACCTGAATATCCTGGACGCGGAAGCGGTAATGGACAACCACCCGCTGCGGATCTGCCCATCCATCGCTGAGCGCTACAAGCTCCTTAAAGGGCTGCAGATTGCGCCTGGCTTTACCCGCAAAACCAAAGAGCTCTTCGGCGGCACCTCAGGCTGTACTCATCTGCTGGAACTGCTTGGCCCGTTAGCGACCACGGCTTTTCAGTCAACACATAAAGAGCGCGAAGCCGCCATGGAAGAATCAACAGGTAGCGCCCCGCCGCCAGTACTGAACGGATGCCACGCGCTGGCGGAATATTCCCCGGCAGTGAAGGAGCACTGGCCCCAGTATTACAATCCGCAACCTGGCGAAAAAAATAACTAAAATCACCTGAGGTTCGAGATGCTAATTCAACCCAATAACAGCTGCCTGCTGGTCGTGGATATTCAGGAAAAGTTAGCACCGGCGATCCAGGAGCACGAAACCATCCTGGAAAACGCCTGCTGGCTTACCGATATCGCCAACCGCCTGCATATTCCGGTGCTCGCCAGCGAACAGTATCCCCAGGGTCTGGGTGAAACGCTTGAGCCTTTGCGTCACCGCATCCCCCGTGAACAGACCTTTTCCAAGCTGGCGTTCGCCTGCAGTGACGATAGTGCCTGCGCAGACGCACTCCAGTCCCTGCGCAGCGAACAGGTGGTGATTATCGGCATGGAGGCGCATGTCTGCGTACTGCAGACCGCAATGCGACTCGAGCAGGAAGGGCGTCAGGTGTTTGTGGTACGTGACTGCATAGGATCACGCAAAGCCGAGGACAAGAACGCCGCGCTCGAGCGTCTGAGAGATAATGGTATCGAAATCGTGACCCGGGAGATGGTTGCGTTCGAATGGCTGCGCAAGGCGGGCACCGAACGTTTTCGGCAGATCAGCCGCGAGTTTCTGCGCTAAGAGTAAAAGCCGTTAGCGCAGAAACACAGGACGCAGTTTTAAAGCGTAGCGATGGTCTTGAGGAACACCTCGGGCTCAATCACTCCTACCATCGCCATGGCCGGCCTCTCCTGGCCATCCACATCATGGAACACCAGCACCGGCGGACCGAATACCTGGTAGCGCTGATTCAGTGCTTTGGAGTCAGCATCATTCGCGGTGACATCCACCTTAATCAGCTCGAACTCCGCCAGCCGCGCCTGGACAGCAGGATCGGCGAAGGTCACATATTCCAGCTCGACACAGCTGACACACCAGTCGGCATAGAAATCCAGCATCACCGGGCGATCGACTGCAGCCGCCTGTGCCAGCATCGGTTCCAACTGGGACAGGCTGGTGACTGTTTTAAAGTCCAGCTGCGAGCGCATCTGCCCCTCGGCCACAACCTGCCCTGTACCCTGCTGGGCAACAAGGCCCTGCAGCGGGAATAGCAGGTTACGGCTACCGGAAAGCACGCCAACGATCAGCGCGATACCGTAGACCGCGAGAATGATACCCGCCCCCTTCCACAGTCGATGCCAGCCGTTACTATGCTCACCGAGGCGCTCGAACACATTCAGGTAGACAGCACTGATAATCAGGATCACGCCCACCAGCGCCATGGTAATCTGCACCGGCAGGATGCGATCAAGCATCCAAACCGCCATCAACAGCAACACCACACCGAAGGCGGCCTTAACACCTTCCATCCAGACACCCGCCCGCGGCAGCAAACGTCCCGCCGACGCGCCTACCAGCAAGAGCGGCAGTCCCATACCGATAGACAGAACGAACAGCGCGGCGCCACCTAGCACCGGATCACCACTCTGACCGATATAGATCAACGCGCCGGCCAGTGGTGCTGCCATACAGGGCCCAACGATCAGCGCAGACAAGAAACCCATCACTGCCACACCGGTGATGGAACCACCCTTCTGATGGGAGCTGACTTCGCTGACGCGAGACTGCAGCGCCTTGGGCATCTGCAACTCATAGAACCCGAACATCGATAGCGAGAGTGCGACGAACAAACCGGCGAACAGCGATATAACCCAGGGGTTTTGCAGCGCAACCTGTATATTCGCGCCAAATAGGCCGACGATAATTCCCGCCACCGTATAGGTGAGCGCCATCGCCAGAACATATATGAAGGAAAGGAAGATAGCGCGCCCGGTGGATAGACGATGGCCGTGCCCGACAATAATCCCGGACAGTATCGGTATCATCGGAAAGACGCAGGGGGTTAATGAGAGCGCGAGACCCGCAACGAAAAACGCACCCAGCGTCACCGCCAACGAAGCACCACCAAGCAGACTGGCAAAATGGGCCTGCTCGCTGACCGGCACTGCCGGATTATTACTATTAGCAGAAGCCGAGCTGTCGCCTCCGGCCGAAGGGTCACCATCGACCCAGCGCAGCCCGCTGGCCTGAACCAGATCGGCTACATCCACCTTTTCATTCACCGGCGGGTAGCAGATGCCACCTTCCCAGCAGCCCTGATAGCTCACATCCAGGGTGCCTTCGGTGACACCATTAACGCCACCGAGCAGCAGACTGATCCGAGCTTCGTCGTAATAAACCTCAACCTGCCCAAACAGCGGATCATCCTTGGTGACCGATTCCGCATTACGCCGATCGACCAGATCCACACCCTCGCCCGGCGTTACGCTTACCTTGTCTCGATAGAGGTAATAATCCGGCGGCACCTGCCAGACCAGGTCAAAGCGACCGGGGCTCACCGCCTCGATACGCATCTGATACGCCTCATCCACGGGAAGCGGCTGGTCCTTGCTACCTCCGACGCTGTCGAACAGGCCAGCACTGGCCGCGCCCGGCAAAACGAAAGCAAAGCAGAACAGGAATTTAAGACAGGTAAGCAATAAACTACGCAAGATAATGTTTCCCAGAGCCAGCCAACTCAACATGAACAGACAGGCCGATAAAAAATACTGTCACTACGACCACACAGAACCGACAGGGTTCAGCGTAGACTTGCGCATTCTATCACTCTGGCGATCTGGCCCACACCCTGACAAAATGACGCAGGCTTCAGAAAAGCCACACCTTTTCTGTCTCAAACTTGCGTTAAATATGATAAATATAAGCCCTTGGCGTGATATGGACGCCACTCTCAGCAATGCCCTCAGGACAAGAAGATGACCGATAAACGCGTAGAAGACCTAAATGTAGAATCCACAACCGCGCTTGTTACCCCTGACGAGCTGAAAAAGAAGCTGGCTATCAGTGATGCCGCAGCCAAAACGGTTATGGAAGGACGCCAGGTGATCCGCGACATTCTGGATCACAAGGACAAACGTCTGCTGGTTGTAGTCGGCCCCTGCTCAATCCACGATCCGGAAGCAGCACTGGAATATGGCCGCAAGCTCAAAGCCCTCGCCGATGAGCTCAAAGACAGCCTCTATCTGGTCATGCGTGTTTATTTTGAGAAGCCACGTACAACCGTCGGCTGGAAAGGCCTGATCAACGACCCGCACATGAATGACTCTTTCGATATCGAAGAGGGTCTGCATATCGCGCGTAAACTGTTGATCGATCTGTCCGAAATGGGTCTGCCACTGGCCACCGAAGCGCTGGATCCGATCTCCCCGCAGTACATCCAGGACCTGATCAGCTGGTCCGCCATCGGTGCGCGTACCACCGAGTCTCAGACCCACCGTGAGATGTCTTCCGGTCTCTCCTGCGCCGTCGGCTTCAAGAACGGTACAGACGGAAGCCTGGACGTGGCGGTTAACGCCATGAAATCGGTCAGCCACTCGCACAACTTCCTCGGGCTCAACAACGAAGGCCAGGTGGCGATCATCCGTACCCGTGGCAACGCTTATGGCCACGTTGTCCTGCGTGGCGGTAACGGCAAGCCAAACTATGACTCTGTCAGCGTCAAGCTGTGTGAGCAGGCACTGGAGAAAGCCGGCCAGAGCCAGAACATCATGATCGACTGCAGCCACGCGAACTCAAACAAGGACCCCGCGATTCAGCCGCTGGTCGCCGAGGATGCCGCCAGCCAGATCATGGAAGGCAACCGTTCCATCATCGGCCTGATGATCGAGAGCAACCTGGGATGGGGCAGCCAGTCTATTCCGGAGCGTCTGGAAGAGCTCAAGTACGGTGTATCCGTCACCGATGCCTGCATCGACTGGAAGACCACTGAAGCGTCACTGCGCGATCTCTCCGCCAAACTGGCTGACGCACTGAAGAAACGCTAAGCCGATTCCAGCCCGGGAGGAGTTCCACGCTCCTCCCTTCTCTTATCTCTGTCTCTATTCTTCCCGAGGCATCTATGCAAATGGATCCTGCTCGCAACCACGGGCTGGCACTGGCCGTGACCGGTGTTTTTATTCTCAGTTTTGACGCCCTGCTTATCCGCCTCGCCAACGCCGGAGGCCTGGAAGTTTCCTTCTGGCGTGGCTTTTTCGTCTTGATCGCTACCGGGACCATCTGCTGGTTCCGCCGTCACTCTATGACCTGGCCCGACACTCGACGTCTTTGGCTGATGGCCCTTGCTATCTCTGTGCTATACGGCGCTAACTCGGTACTCTTCGTACTGTCCGTCACGCACACCCATGTGGCCAATACCGTGGTGATACTGGCCAGCGCGCCGCTCTTTGCTGCTGCCATCTCCTGGCTGTTTTTCCGCGAAAGCACGCCCAGACGCACGCTGATATCGATTATCTGCGCCATTATCGGCGTACTGGTGGTCTTTTCCGCATCTATTGGCCAGCCCGGACAGCTCGGAGACTTTCTGGCTTTGATCCTCGCCGTGGGCATGGCAACCATGCTGACACTGTTGAGGCGTGCCCCCACCCTTCCCCGACTGCCGCTGCTTGCTGCCGCCGGACTGGTTACGCTGCTGATCAGCGCGCCCTTCGCGGCTCCTTTTGAGCTTAGCTCTGCGAGCCTGAGTTGGCTTGCGCTGATGGGGCTGGTGCAGATTCCGATCGCCTCGCTACTGATTTTCAGCGCAAGTCGCCATCTACCCTCGCCAGAAGTCAGTCTTGTTTTACTCATCGAAACGGTGATGGGCCCGGTTTGGGTCTGGTGGGTTCTGAGTGAGGAGCTGCCTTCGCGCACCCTGCTCGGAGGTGCTTTAATTCTGGGGGCTATCGCGGTGAATTCGTTTCTATCCTTGCGCAGCTATCGGGCGGGAAAGGCTCGATCTAAAGCCTGTTGAACGCTATAACAGTTGAGTTAAATTCATCGTAAGTTGAATTAACCATCATTTGTCGAAAAGCAACTTAGACTTTAGCATTACAAGTGTTCGGAAGGGGGTGTGCATCCTGTCGTTGTTGTTGGGGTACACGCGCTGATGCAAGGATTCATACTCCACACACCCTTCCGGTTTTTTGCTTTTCCTTGCGTTATCTCTAGTTAGTTATCGTACTGCCGCACCTTTTTGTGCGGCATTTTTTTGCCTGAATTTCAGCGCCTGATCTCAGACGAGCGCCTTATATTCTTTCTTGGCCGTATACATTCGATCATCGGCCACGCGGATCAGCTCGTCGAGATCCTCCGCATCCACCGGGAACACCGCGTACCCCACCGCTGCGGAGATCTGTATCTCCTTGCCCCGGTATACCAGCGGCTCTGAGAGAGCCTGCTGAATCTTGGCGATCACAATGCGCGCGTTCTCGGCAGTATCGACACCGGCCTGAAGCAGCATAAACTCGTCACCACCCGTACGCGCCAGCGTATCGGAGCCACGTATAACCCGTGACAACCGATGCCCCACCGTTTTGAGCAACTCATCGCCGGCAAGGTGACCATAGTGATCATTGACCGGCTTAAACTCATTCAGGTCGATGAAATAGAGCGCAAAACTCAACCCGGTACGATCATGAAGACCGATCAGCTGATTGACCCGCTCAAGCATCAGGCGCCTGTTCGGCAATCCGGTCAGGGCGTCATGCATCGCCTCGCCATGGCTGGTGTGATAAAGACGCACCAATGCTACAAGCAGCGACACCAGCACGATCAATATACTGTAAGCAAGCAGCCGCACCGGCCCTTTACTCAGCCATAGCGCCTCTGAATCCCCTGCCGGAATTGCTCCAACCACCCAATTACCGTTCGGGAACTCGATGGACATTTCAACCAGGGGTGCATCGAACACCGACTCATCGCCGTAGAACACCTGCCCAGCGGCGCCCAGCCCATCTTGACCACGAATCGCGATCTGGTAGCCGTTAATCACAGATTCCAGACCTGCTGCAGCAAACAGCGCATCGGAGTCGATAACCACTGAGGCCAGCCCCCAATACTCGCCTCGCCCCTGGCTCACTGGATTGGTATAGATAGGTGTGCGCGCGATAAGCCCATTACCGCCCTGAACCAGGCGTAGAGGCCCTGCAAGCACCATACCGCCAGAAGCGATCGCTTTGCTGACGGCGGGCCACTGCTTCTCGCTTTTCTCGTAATCGAAGCCGATCGCGGCCTCGTTTCCAGCCTGGGGATAGATGAAAGAGATGACGTTGTCGGGCGCAAGGCCGATGTTACGAACATAGTCGCTGCCCCTGATGATCTCTCGGGAGAGCTCACTCCACTGGCGGGGCTCGACCTCGGGGTAGATGGTCACATAACTGATCAGCCCATGACTCAGATAGAGCACAGAATTTATCTCGCTTTCAATTCTCGCGCGCAGCTGAGCGATAGTACCAAGCGCCTCGATACGCCGGACCTGGTAGGTACGATCAGAAACCATCCGCTGCACCGTTTCAGTGATCGCCACACCGGCACAGACGACGACAAAAATCGCCAGATAGGGTAAATAGCGCCGAAAGCGCGGGCTCAACAAGCTGGACAACTCCTTTGCAGGTAACTGAGTCCTTTATATGACTCCAGTGTACAACCTGTCACTCAAGTCTCAATAAATTTAACCTCAACAACGAATCACGACACGGAACCGCATAAAAAAACCCGCGCAAGCGCGGGTCTAAAGAAGATGGCTGAGCTGACAGGTACCCGGCCACCCAATCCGGCCAGACCGCCATTATCGGCGCCTGGCATAAGGTTGTACGACGAGGTATCAGAAGGTATCGCCAGGCACCCTGACCCAGCCTTCCATCAGCACCCGAGCGCTGCGGCTCATGATCGCTTTGGTCACGACCCATTCGCCGTCGCGCTGTTCAGCCTCGGCACCTACCCTCAGGGTTCCGGAGGGATGACCGAAGCGCACAAAGTTGCGCTCGCCGCCACCGGCCGCCAGATTGACCAGGGTTCCTGGAACAACGGCCGCTGCACTGATCGCCACTGCTGCTGTTCCCATCATCGCGTGATGTAGCTTACCCATGGACAGAGCGCGCACGACGAGATCGATATCTTCCGCCTTGACCTGCTTGCCACTGGAGGAAAGGTAATCGGTGGCACCATTTACAAAGGCGATCTTCGGTGTGTGCTGACGGCTTTCGGCCTCTTTCAGCTCCTTGATCAGCCCCATGCGGATCGCGCCATGGGCACGGATGGTTTCAAACCGCGCCAGCGCGGCCGGATCGGAGTTGATTGCGTCCTGTAGCTCGGTACCGGTGTATCCGATCTCTTCCGCATTAAGGAAAATCGTCGGAATACCGGCATTGATCATGGTTGCCTTGAAGGTACCGATACCGGGAACCTCCAGGTCATCCACCAGATTCCCGGTGGGAAACATGGAACCCTCGCCATCGGCCGGATCCATAAACTCGATCTGCACCTCTGCCGCCGGGAAAGTGACCCCGTCCAGCTCGAAGTCTCCAGTTTCCTGAACTTCGCCGTTGGTGATCGGTACGCGGGCGATGATCGTCTTCTCGATGTTCGCCTGCCAGATACGTACCGTGGCTATGCCGTTTTCAGGCACGATAGACCGATCAACCAGGCCCTTGCTGATGGCGAAAGCGCCAACCGCTGCGGTCAGGTTGCCGCAGTTGCCGCTCCAGTCCACAAACGGCTTGTCGATGGAGACCTGGCCGAACAGGTAGTTCACATCGTGGTCCGCGCTATCACTTTTCGACAGGATCACGGTTTTACTGGTGCTCGAGGTCGCACCGCCCATACCGTCGATCTGCTTGCCGTAAGGATCGGGGCTGCCGATGACGCGCAGCAACAATGCGTCGCGGGCAGGTCCCGGTACCTGGCAGGCCTGCGGCAGTTCTTCCAGGCTGAAGAACACGCCCTTGCTGGTACCGCCACGAATATAGGTGGCTGGAATCTTAATCTGGGGAACGTGGCTCATGAATTACTCCAGTTCACTGAACCCGCAGGGCGAGACAGCCCCGCAGGTTCGTGTTACTCAGGCTACCGCTTCGGCTTCAAGGAACTCTTTGGCGAAGCGTTGCAGCACACCACCGGCGCGGTAGGTTTCAACCTCTGCCGCCGTATCCAGTCGACAGATCACCGGCACTTCGACGCTTTCGCCATTGGCACGGTGGATCACCAGCGTCAGCGTGGCGCCCGGTGCTATATCACCCTGCACATCGTAGGTTTCGGTGCCATCGATGTTATAGGTGTGACGGGTCTCGCCTTCACGGAACTGCAGCGGTAGCACCCCCATACCGACCAGGTTGGTACGGTGGATACGCTCGAAGCCCTCGGCGACAATCGCTTCAACGCCGGCCAGGCGCACGCCCTTGGCTGCCCAGTCACGGGAGGAACCCTGACCGTAATCGGCGCCAGCCACGATGATCAGCGGCTGCTTGCGGTTCATGTAGGCTTCGATCACCTCCCACATACGCATCTGGGTGCCTTCCGGCTCGAGACGGGCCAGCGAGCCCTGGATCACCTCACCGTTCTCGTCGCGGCACATTTCGTTGAACAGTTTCGGGTTCGCCAGCGTCGCGCGCTGAGCCGTCAGGTGATCGCCACGGTGGGTTGCGTAGGAGTTAAAGTCCTCCTCCGGCAGTCCCATCTTGTGCAGGTATTCACCGGCCGCCGAGTTCATCATGATCGCGTTGGACGGCGACAGATGGTCGGTGGTGATGTTGTCCGGCAGCACCGCCAGCGGACGCATGCCCTTGAGCGTGCGCTCGGCAGCCAGCGCGCCTTCCCAGTATGGCGGACGACGGATATAGGTGGACTGCGGACGCCAGTCGTAGAGAGGGCTCTTCGCTTCTTCCACCTGCCCCAGATCGAACATCGGGATGTAGACCTGGTTAAACTGCTCAGGCTTGACGTGCTCTTTGACGATCGCATCGATCTCGTCATCAGAAGGCCAGATATCCTTCAGCGTCACCGGGTTGCCGCTCGCGTCGGTGCCCAGCACATCCTTCTCGATATCGAAGCGCACGGTACCGGCGATGGCATAGGCCACCACCAGCGGCGGTGAAGCCAGGAACGCCTGTTTCGCGTACGGATGGATACGGCCATCGAAGTTACGGTTACCGGAGAGCACCGCAGTGGAGTAAAGATCGCGATCAATGATCTCCTGCTGAATCTTCGGATCCAGCGCACCGGACATACCGTTACAGGTGGTGCAGGCGTAGGCGACGATACCGAAGCCCAGCTTTTCCAGTTCCGGCAGCAGGCCCGCTTCTTCCAGATACAGGCGAGCTACCTTGGAACCCGGTGCGAATGAGGATTTCACCCAGGGCTTACGGATCAGGCCCAGCTCATTGGCTTTCTTCGCCAGCAGACCAGCAGCGACCACGTTCCGCGGGTTCGAGGTATTGGTGCAGGAGGTGATCGCCGCAATAATCACGGCGCCGTCCGGCATCTTGCCCTCTTTCTCTTCCGCCAGTGCCTTATCCAGGTCCACGGCGATACCGCGATCATGCAACGCAGAGGTCGGCAGACGACGGTGCGGGTTGGACGGCCCTGCCAGCGTACGATCCACACTGGAGAGATCGAACTTCAGCACGCGCTCGTACTCGGCACCGGTCAAAGCATCCGCCCAGAGACCGGTCGTTTTGGCGTAGTTCTCAACCAACTCCACCTGCTCCGGTTCACGGCCGGTGAGTTTCAGGTAATCGGTGGTCTGCTCGTCGATGTAGAACATCGCCGCCGTGGCACCGTATTCCGGCGTCATGTTGGAGATGGTGGCACGGTCACCGATGGTCAGGCTGGCTGCACCCTCACCGAAGAACTCCAGGTACGCACCGACCACACGCTGCTGACGCAGGAACTCGGTCAACGCCAGCACGATATCGGTGGCGGTAATACCCGGCTGGCGTTTGCCCACCAGTTCGACACCGACGATATCCGGCAAGCGCATCATGGACGGATGGCCCAGCATCACAGTTTCGGCTTCAAGGCCGCCGACGCCGATGGCGATAACACCCAGGGCATCAACGTGCGGGGTGTGGGAATCGGTACCGACACAGGTATCCGGATAGGCCACACCATCACGGGCCTGAATCACCGGAGACATCTTCTCCAGATTGATCTGATGCATGATGCCGTTGCCGGCCGGGATCACATCCACGTTTTTGAACGCGGTCTTGGTCCAGTCGATAAAGTGGAAACGGTCTTCGTTGCGGCGATCTTCGATAGCGCGGTTCTTTTCGAACGCTTCCGGATCAAACCCCGGTGCTTCCACGGCCAGAGAGTGATCGACGATCAGCTGAGTCGGCACCACCGGATTCACCTTGGCGGGATCACCGCCCTTCTCTGCGATGGCGTCGCGTAGACCCGCCAGGTCCACCAGTGCGGTCTGACCGAGAATGTCATGGCACACCACACGGGCCGGGTACCAGGGGAAATCGAGATCACGCTTGCGCTCGATCAGCTGCTTCAGCGCATCGGTAAGCAGCGCAGGATCACAACGGCGCACCAGCTGTTCAGCCAGCACACGAGAGGTATAGGGAAGCTTGGCGTAAGCGCCGGGCTGGATCGCATCCACGGCCTCGCGGGTGTCAAAATAGTCCAGCGCAGTGCCCGGCAGGCTCTTGCGAAATTCAGTATTCATGGTGACAGGTGTCCATCGGTTCGGTTAACGAGGTCAAAAAAGCGGCCATGAAAAGGCCGCTGTCGTTATCGCATCAGGAACGTTTTTCGATCGGGATCCACTCGGCGGTTTCCGGGCCGGTGTAATCCGCTGAGGGACGGATGATGCGGTTATTGGCACGCTGTTCCATCACATGGGCGGTCCAGCCTGCCACACGGGAGCAGACAAAGATCGGCGTGAACAGCTCGGTCGGTATGCCCATGAAGTGGTAAGCGGACGCATGGAAGAAGTCAGCGTTACAGAACAGCTTCTTCTCGCGCCACATCACCGCCTCAACACGCTCGGAGACCGGGTAGAGAACGCTGTCGCCCACCTGCTCAGAAAGCTGCTTGGACCATTTCTTGATGATCGCGTTACGCGGATCGGATTCACGGTAGATCGCGTGACCGAAGCCCATGATCTTGTCCTTGCGCGCCAGCATGCCCATGATCTGCTCTTCAGCTTCGTCGGCACTTTTCCAGTTTTCGATCATCGCCATGGCCGCTTCGTTGGCGCCGCCATGCAGCGGACCACGCAGGGAACCGATCGCGCCGGTTACGCAGCTATGGATATCGGACAGCGTTGAGGCACAAACGCGCGCGGTAAAGGTCGACGCATTGAACTCATGCTCTGCGTAGAGAATCAGCGATGCGTGCATTACCGATACATGCAGCGGATCCGGCTTCTTGTCGTGCAGGGTCCAGAGGAAGTGCTCGCCGATGGAGTCCGCGTCAGTCTCGGTATTGATACGCTTGCCGTGCTGAACGAAGTTGTACCAGTAGTTGATGATCGACGGGAACACCGCCAGCATGCGATCGATCTTGTCATGCTGCTCGCTGAAGTCCTGCTCGGTCTCCAGGTTACCCAGCATGGAGCAACCGGTACGCATCACGTCCATCGGGTGAGCGTCCGCCGGGATCTGCTCCAGCACCGTTTTCAGGGCTTCCGGCAGGCCACGCAGGCTCTTCAGCTTAGCCTTGTAAGCATCAAGCTCGGCCTGGTTCGGCAGTTTTCCGTAGAGCAGCAGATAAGCCACTTCCTCGAACTGGGCGTTATCGGCCAGTTCCTGAATGTCGTAGCCACGATAGGTCAGGCCGGCACCGGTTTTACCAACGGTACAGAGTGCCGTTTCACCGGCCGACTGGCCACGAAGACCTGCACCGCCGAGCTTTTTCGCTTCTGCCATGGTTCTCTCCTCGGTTATCTGTCGGGCGTCTGCTGCGCCCGTTTATCGCTTGTGGGGGTACACGCGCTTTTTATTTGTTTTTGCCTTCCGCAAACAGGGCATCGAGCTTCTGTTCGAAATCGTGGTAATTCAGGAAATCGTACAGTTCCATGCGAGTCTGCATGGTGTCGACAACCGCCTTCTGATCGCCATCTTTGAGGATATGCTCGTAGACGTTCAGGGCAGCCTTGTTCGCAGCACGGAATGCGGACAGCGGGTAAAGCACCATGGTCGCACCATGGGCTGCCAGCTCTTCCTTATTAAACAGCGGAGTCGCACCGAATTCGGTGATGTTCGCCAGCAGGTGAGCGCCGCCGATACCGTTGGAGAACGCGGTGTAATCTTCCAGCGTGTGCACCGCTTCGGCGAAGATGCCGTCGGCACCGGCCTCGAGACAGGCCTGGGCACGCTCGACTGCGGCATTCAGACCTTCCTGCTGGAAGGCATCGGTACGCGCCATGACGAAGAAGTCATCGTCAGTCTTGGCGTCGACCGCTGCTTTAACACGGTCGGTCATCTCCTGCAGGGAAACGATCTCTTTGTTCGGACGATGACCACAGCGCTTCTGTGCGACCTGGTCTTCGATATGTACCGCTGCCGCGCCGCCCTTGATCATCTCTTTGATGGTGCGGGCGATATTGAAGGCTCCACCCCAGCCGGTGTCGATATCGACCAGCAGCGGAGTATCAACGGCGCTGGTGATGCGGCATACATCTTCCAGCACGTCATTCATGGAGGTCATACCCAGATCGGGCAGGCCGTAAGAGGCGTTAGCGACGCCGCCACCGGACAGATAGATCGCCTGGTGACCAACGCGTGAAGCCATCATTGCGTGGTAAGCATTGACAGCGCCAACGATCTGCAGCGGCTGGTTCTCAGCCAGCGCTTTACGGAAGCGCGCACCCGCAGTCAGTTTCTCAGCCATTTTTATCCCCTTGAGGTTCTGTTCCTTGAGGTTTAGTTGCGGCATTCAGTTTCTCTTCGATGTTCTGGCGTGCCGCACTGATATGGCGGCGCATCAACATCTCAGCCAGTTCGGCGTCCCGTGCCTCGATCGCATCGACGATCTGACGGTGCTCTTTCAATGCACGCTTGGGGCGGGAGCTGGAGATACTGAATTGATAGCGGTACATACGTACCAGGTGGTAGAGATCGTCCCCGAGCAGCTCTTCGAGTTTTGCGTTTTTGCTGCCTTTGACGATCCGGTAATGGAAGTCCAGGTCGCCCTCTTTCTGGAAGTAAGCGCGTCCTTCCTGGCGGGCGATAGAGAGTTCATGATTGTCGAGCAGGGTCTTGAGGCTCTTGATCTCCTCATCTGACATATGCTCGGCGGCGAGGCGACAAGCCATGCCTTCGAGCGCCTCGCGAACCCGGTAGATTTCGATCAATTCGCGGGCGGTCAGCTCAACGACTCGGGCGCCGACATGAGCCTTGCGTTCGATCAGACGCCAGCCTTCAAGGCGGCGAATCGCTTCGCGTAGCGGGCCACGACTGATACCGTAGGCCTTGGCCAGACCCGGCTCACTGATCTTCTGCCCTGGCAGCAGCTCGCCGGTCACAATCGCAGTGACGATCTGCTTGCAGACCCGGTCAGCGATGGTGCGGCTTTCCTGCCCCGTTTCCGGAGCGGGTTCAGCTGCCTGATGTTCGTTCACGTCGATAGCCATCCCAAATCCCAGATTGTCGACAATGTTGAATTGTCGACACCTTACTCGGGCTATTTTGGGTCGTCAACCGAAGGAACTGGAAAAATTGTCAACACCAGACCAAAGTCTAGCGATATATAGAACCTTTAGCCTGTGCGGGTAAACCGCTCCAGTTCGGCATTCATAACGCGGGCGATCTGGCGCGGTTTTTGGAAAGGCAGCGAATGATCCGTACCGGCCACATGAAAGTAGTGCCAGTTTGGCATCCGCTCCGCCAGTGTCAGGTGCAGCTGATGCATCAACTCAACGCTATTGCCACCAATAAAGCTGGTGACATCGCCCTGACTGGCAAGCAGAGATTCCCGGTCAACCTCTCGGATCGCCCGGGTCACTGAGTCCAGCGCATAGGCAAAGCCTTCGGGACGCTGACCCAGACGGTCGATGGTCAGCTGTTCAGTCTGCGGGGTGATTTTGCGGTTGGGAGAGATCGTGTCGAGGAATTCACGAATACCGGCCTCTTTTTCGCTGCCACGCAGATGCACCGCCGCCGCAGAATACTTTTCCCGCAGGGTGACGGTGGATTCCCAATCAGGGCGATCCAGGCATGCCGCCTCAAGCAGGAACTGCTTGCCCACCCTATCGGGATGCTGCTGCTTATATAGAAGGCTCACCAAACCGCCCAGCGAGTACCCGCCCAGATCGAAGCTCCACCAACCCAGGTAGTCCACCAACGCCCCCAGGTCCGCAACCAGCTCCTGTACACTGAACGGGTGTTCCTTACCGTCGGGGTAGACCGTGTCACCCATGCCGCGTAGATCCGGCACCAGTATCTCGCTCCAGTGCCCCAGGAAGGACTGCAGCATCTCCCAGGTATCCCGCCCGGCAACGCCGGCACCATGCACCAGCACCAAGCGGCGCTGACCTTGAACCTCCGGGTGGCGATAAATCCTGTAGGTCAGATGCTGGTCCTGCAGATGGTGAGTATGGACCTGTTCGGTGTAGCCCTTCTTCATTACGGGGAAATCCTTGTAGCTGTATCTGTTCAGTATCTATTTAACGAATCATTATACCTGCGCCGCCTATAGACTCGCGCCCCCTGACGGCAGAGGTTAAAATCGGCGCTTTTAGCCGGGAGTGCACGTCTTGCTGTCTATCCACCCTTTGCCCTATCCGCTGGACGCCCAGGCTGTTTTTACGCGAATCCGAGATCTGGGTGATCCGGTGCTGCTGGATAGCGCCCAACCGGAATCAGATCTGCGCTTCGGCCGTTATGACATTATCGCCGCAGCGCCAGACGTTCTGGTGCGTTACACCCGCGGACGTACCGAGGTCCGCCGCCAGGGACTGTGGAACAGTATCGAATCCGACCCGGTCGATCTGCTTAAAAGTCTGAATAACGAGATTGCGCTGGGCGATAACAACGGCCTGCCTTTCTGCGGCGGCCTGATCGGGCACTTCAGCTACGACCTGGGTCGCGCGTTTGAGGCGTTATCAAACCCTGCCGAAGATGATCTGGAACTGCCGGAGATGCGGGTCGGGCGATACCTCTGGGCAATTGTGATCGACCACGAGAACCGCTGCAGCCAGCTTGTCTGTCACCCCCGCGCTGATACTCGCCAGGTCGACGCAGTGCACAAGCTGCTGCTGACAGAACCCGTGTCAGACATACAAGGCAATGCCGAGCCTGCACCTTTCCGCCTGCTGTCAGCGTTTGAAAGCAATCTGCCGCGGCCGAAATACATGGCGGCGTTTAATCGCATTCAGGAATATATCCTCGCCGGCGACTGCTACCAGATCAATCTGACCCAGCGTTTCAGCGCCCGCTGCGAAGGGGACCCATTCCACGCCTATCGCGCGCTGCGTAAGCGCGCTACGACTCCGTTCAGCGCTTACATGGAGAGCGGAAGCGACGCGATACTGTCACTGTCACCCGAGCGTTTCCTGAAAGTTTCCGATGACGGCGAGGTGGAAACACGACCTATCAAGGGCACCCGGCCACGCGGTAGCAACGAAGCGGACGACCAGGCATTTATCGAAGAACTCAGACAGTCGGAAAAAGACCGCTCGGAAAACCTGATGATCGTCGATCTGCTGCGTAACGATCTGGGCAAGGTGTGTGAAGCCGGCAGCATCAGCGTGCCGGAACTCTTCGCCATCGAAACCTACCCCAACGTTCACCACCTGGTGAGCGCGGTAACCGGACAACTGGCAGAGGGTTACACCAGCCTCGACCTGCTTAAGCACTGTTTCCCGGGCGGTTCGATCACCGGCGCACCGAAGATCCGCGCCATGCAGATCATCGATGAGCTCGAACCCCACCGGCGCGGCGTTTACTGCGGCTCCATCGGCTATATCAGCGCCGCCGGCGGCATGGATACCAGCATCTGCATCCGCACCCTGCTGGTGGAGAACGGCCGCGTATACTGTTCTGCCGGCGGCGGTATCGTGGCGGATTCAGTGGGTGACGAGGAGTATCAGGAATCGTTTGACAAGGTGAACAACCTGTTGGAGACGCTCTCTGAACTCGGCAAGATTTAAGACCTAGCCAACAAAAGTGCCCGCTAAATCCATTAGCGGGCACACCTTTCAAAGATACCCAGTTTGTAAAGATAGCTTTTTATCAAAGACTCAGCGGACGATCGCTGGCTCTGATGAACTCCTGCTTTAGATCTTCGTAGTTGTGAACCGCCGGAAACTGTGGGAATTCGGCAATCACATTATCCGGTGCATGGAACAAAATCCCCGCCTCAGCCTGCTTCAGCATGGTGGTATCGTTGTAGGAATCGCCGGCCGCTATCACGCGGTAGTTAAGCAGCTGAAACGCCCGCACCGACTGACGCTTGGGGTCACGCTGACGCAGGGTGTAATCAGTGATTCGCCCCTCACCGTCGACCTCAAGCTTGTGACAAAGCAGCGTCGGATAACCCAGTTGCTTCATCAAGGGCGCGGCAAATTCGTAGAACGTATCGGAAAGGATTACCACCTGAAACCGTTCCCGTAACCAGTCAACGAACTCCCTAGCGCCCTCCAGCGGGGCCAGACGACTGATTGTGTCCTGAATCTGCGGCAAGGTGAGGCCGTGTTGATCCAGTATCGACAGCCGCTGCTTCATCAGCACGTCGTAGTCAGGTATATCACGCGTTGTCGCTTTCAGTGCTTCGATACCGGTTTCTTCGGCAAACGCAATCCAGATCTCAGGGATCAAAACGCCTTCAAGGTCGAGACATGCCAGTTCCACGTTGAACTCTCCAAATCTGTCGACAGTTTGGCCAAAGACTCTACCGGGAAGCGATACCCCTTTCAACGCGACAGATCAGGCCTCCTCAACCTCGATATAGCCAAGAAACACTTCGTAATCCTGATGCACACAGCGGGCATAAGCGAGACAGGTTTCCACGAACAGCCGGGTGAACCCTTCCCTGTCTTCTGTTTTATCCAGAACGGAGGTTACGAAAGAAGCACAGCCCAGTGCCATTGCACCACGGATATGGGAGGCAGCAAGAATCGAAGCCCAGTTTCTGGCCATCTCACGCCACTCTTTTCCCTTTTCCAGCTTATGCACCGGAAAATCAGCCTTGAATGGAGAGCGCTCACGCACCGAGAACGCCTGGCCGTCGAACGTTAACCAGCCCACATAGGGGTCGGGATGGCGCGCCAAGGCTTTAAACGCCAGCGCATGACGCTCGGCCTCATGGTCGTAGAGTTTCGCATAAGCCGCTTTTTCCCTGGCGGACATAGCCAGGGTCGCGGCAGGAGCCTGCTGCGCCTTGATATCGAGTATCACATCGTCGTTATCCCCTTCGGCCTGACCCTCAATCAAGGCATAGTAGCGATCGGTGCCCAGCGAGCCAGTACCGGCACCGACCCTGAGGGCGACATCCTTCACCTTAAAATGCTGATGACTATGACCCGGAACCTCGTCATCCAGTGTTTCCTGATACTCAGCCAGTGCGCGGACCAACCGGGTTCTCAGGTTAGCTGACAGGGATTCAAGTTTTGGATGGTCCGGGCAAAATCGCCTCTCTCCGTCTTCGTTCAGCCAGGTCCACTTATCAAGCATTTTGACGCGGCTTTTCTTATCCACCACCTTGGCAAGAAATTCACCCAGCACGCCCTTTGTGTTATCCGGTACAGCAACCCACCCCAGCAGTTCATCATCACGGCTCAGGGCATCGAGATAGCGTTCGACAAAAGCCTCCAGAGCCGCGGCGATCGACTTGCGGCTCTTCTCCTCTTCTTCCATGGCCAGGACCAGGCTGGAACCCAGCCGCCAGAGGTCATACTGATAATCCCCTACAAATGCGTCATCAAAGTCATCCAAGCCAAAACGAACCACGTCATCATGGCTGCCGTAAGCGCCAAAATTCTGCACATGCACGTCACCGAGCAGCCAAGTCTGTGTCTGCGCCGCGCCGCCATATAACGAAAAATGCCAATCGCGGAAGAGATCATTCCAGTAAAGATGGTTACTACCCCGGAAAAAGCTAAAGGCGGAGTCACTCATCCGCGTATATTTTTCCTGACGCTGCTGCGGTTCTAGCCCCGCATTGAACTGCTCCAGGGCATCGATTACCTGGCTACTGCGATCATGGGCGCTTGCTGAACTCATCCCTACCTCCTCGACGAGCTATGAAATCCTGATAACTCGGAGAGTAGGCATCCTGGCCAAAGATGTCGATCAGATGGCGGCAACACTGATTCGCCAACGCAAGGCGTCAGCAACGAAGAGTCGCCGGGAGGTGCAAAAACGGAAAAAGAACCGCCCAGGGTCAGTGCTCGGGCAGCTCCAGGTTTTCGAATAGCGCATCGACTTCTGCGCGGCTATTGCAAGCCTGCACCTCACGCACAACATCGGGCGTCAAATGCGGCGCGAAGAGGCGAATAAAGTCGTACATGTAACCACGCAGGAAGGTACCGCGGCGAAAACCGATTTTAGTGGTACTGGCATCGAACAGGTGACTGGCATCTAGCGCAACCAGATCGTCGTCTACACCTTTTTCATGGGCCATGGAGGCAACAATACCTACGCCCAATCCAAGACGCACATAGGTTTTAATGACGTCGGAATCTACTGCGGTAAAGACCACTTTCGGATCCAACCCGTGACGACGGAAGGCATCATCGAGCTTGGAGCGTCCGGTAAAGCCAAACACGTAGGTGACAATCGGCCAGGCAGCCACGTCTTCCAGGGTCAACTTGGACACCTGAGTCAGCGGGTGATCCTTGGGCACCATGACGGAGCGGTTCCAGCGGTAGCAGGGCATCATAATCAGATCACTGAAATGCTGCAGCGCTTCCGTGGCGATGGCGAAATCGACGGTCCCGTCGGCCGCCAGCTCGGATATCTGCATCGGCGTACCCTGGTGCATATGCAGGGATACATCGGGATAAGCCTTGATGAACTCGTTGATAGCGCTGGGCAGCGCGTAACGAGCCTGGGTGTGCGTGGTTGCGATAGCGAGACTGCCCTTTTTTTCGTCGCTGAACTCCTGGGCAACCTGCTTGATGCTTTCAACCTTTTGCAGAATCTCCCCGGCAACGGACAGAATCGCCTCTCCTGCCGGGGTTACGCGGGTCAGGTGTTTACCACTGCGGGCGAAAACCTCTACCCCGAGTTCATCCTCGAGCAGGCGAATCTGTTTGCTGATACCAGGCTGGGAGGTGAACAGACTCTGGGCCGTTGCGGAGACATTCAGATCATGGCGAGCAACTTCACAGATATATCGCAATTGCTGAAGCTTCATACACCGGACTCCCGAGGTTCGAAGTAATCAAAAGATAGCTTCATTATAACGCGGAAGAATAACTTTAGCAGTCCCGGGGACACTGAATCCCCGGGCATGATCTCAGAGCTTAGCGCTAAGCCTGCGTACTTCATCATCACGGGTCACCAGACGCTTCTCAAGCGCCGTAACCCTTGTCTGCGCCTGCATCAGCTCATCACCCTTCTCTTTGAGCTGCGCACGCATGGCGGCCTCGCGGCGCGAGGCCTCGGTAGAGTTCGCGGAAACTTTCTGACCCAGCCGCTCAACCTCTTCGCTTAGCTCCTTAACTTTTGCTTCTAAGCGTTTGGTTTTATTGGTTTCAGCAAGAAGATCAGCATTCGCTTTCGATAGACTGCGATTGTTGCCGCCCAGCTCCTGCTTAGTGTTTGCCAGCTCCTGTTCAAGCGCCGCAATCTGGCTTTTCTGCGTATCGAGCTTGGCATCCTTACGCGCAACCTGGCCGTGAAGATCGTTATTTTCACGACTTAGTGCCGATTCCTTGCGTCCGGTTTCATCGCGCAGTTTATCGAGCTGATTACGGTAATGGCGTACCTCAACGTCCATCTTCGCCTGAGTCTCAACGTTTTTATGCTGCTCCTCACTCAAGCGCTGTTCCGTGGCTCGCTTATGATCCTCGAAATGCTTACGCACCTGGGCCAGCTCATGCTCTAGGTTCGCGTTAGCCTGCTCCACCCGCTTGCGCTCGTTCGATTCGCTTTCGAGGCTGTTTTTCAGGATATTGATTTCGGCTTCGAGCGATTTACCGACCTGTCGCTGCTCCTCGAGACGAGCACCCTGCTCGCGGTAGCGTGATTCCAGTTCCTGGTATACGTCCTGCGACTGGCGTAACGCTTCTTCACTAAGACGCCGGCTTTCTTCATCACCCACATCCTGCTTCTGCCGAACCTGACTCATGCTGGACTGGGCTTCCTGCACCGCCTGCTGCCAGATCCGCATAAACGACTGGGTAATTGTCTCCGGTACATCCGGCATTCTCAGCGCTCCGCGACCGTTGATATCCACACGGCCTGGCAGTGCCTGCCACCAGCGATCCAGAAGCGACGCGACCTCCTCTCTATCCATTTCCAACTGCACAGCGATGGCATCCGCCTCTGGGCGCGTGCCCGCCAACAGCTGATTGTCAGCTACGGAAAATATACGTTCGAGGTTCCGTTCACTCACATCTAACATCCTAATCCTGAGTTTGTTCAGCGCTTTTCAGCAATTTCTCGAGCGAGCGCTCGATCTGGGCATCCATGGGAGCCTCAACTTTCAACGGCGTTCCATCGGCAAGTTTAAGTTCCAAAGCCGCCGCATGCAGCATCAATCGGCGAAAACCGTAGCCGCGGAACTCTTCATTGACCTCATCTATACCGTACTTGCTGTCACCGATGATCGGATGACCGGTAAACAGGGTATGAACACGAATCTGATGCGTTCTACCCGTTTTGGGTCTGGCTTCAATCATGGTGGCCAAGTTGTCGTAGCGGCGCAGTACACGAAAATCGGTCTGCGACGGTTTGCCCGCTTGATCCACCTTAACGATTCGCTCACCAGACTTCAGCTCACCTCTCAACAAAGGCGCGTCGACACGCTTGTCGCGGCTGTCCCACTTTCCCTGTACCAGGGCGTGATAGATTTTCTGCACCCGGCGCTCACGCAAGACTTCATGCAGGTACCTCAGCATGGAACGTTTCTTGGCAATCATGATACAGCCCGAGGTATCACGATCGAGCCTATGCACCAATTCAAGAAAACGCTGCTGTGGACGCAATTGCCGCAACGCTTCGATTAAGCCGAGATTGACACCGCTACCACCATGAACGGCAAGGCCGGATGGTTTGTTCAGCACCATCAGTGCGTCATCCTCGTAAAGCACTGCGCGTTCAAGATGCTCCAGCAGTTGCTCTCCCACCACCGGCGCATCACCCTTTTCAGGTAGACGCACAGGAGGCACACGGATCAAGTCACCGGGTTGAAGCTTGTAATCTGGTTTGGCGCGTTTCTTGTTGACCCGGACTTCGCCTTTACGGAGCACCCGGTAGATGAGGCTCTTCGGCGCACCTTTCAATGCAGTGCGCAGAAAGTTATCGATGCGCTGCCCACCCTGGTCCTCGTCAACGGTAATAAACTGAACACCTTTGCCGATCTCGGCACTCTCATTTCCCATCGTTTGTCGCTATGTAGGTTCGTTGATGCACTAGGGGTTAGCTGTTATATTCTAGCGTTGCCGCAGGCGGTTGGCTTTAGGTTTTTATGAATCCATGTCGCCGGCCCCTCATTACATAGATCGAAGCGCGGCCGCGCACGTACCGACCGGCGGCAAAAAGTGAACAAAAGCTTGAAAAAGCTAGAAATTTTGACGGTTTCGAAAGAAATCAAACCTATTTATACGCAACGCTTTCACGACCTTCGTCGATGATCGAAGGTCCAGTTGAAGGTGGAGACGCACGCTGACCCGGAACCTGCCCTGCGAACGCCATAAGCGTTCCAGTTGGCAGCCACAGCCAGCAACGATAACGACAGAGGTCCGCGTTTCCTCCACCGCAGATGTGCAGACATTTAAAGCAGGCAGCCGATTATGCATGGCTACCTGCCATTGCCGCCCCGCCACCAAACGCGTGCGGAGCGGGCTGTAGTCAGAAAGACTGGGCTCCACCTTTTACATGCCGGTATGGACGACGGCGTGTGGCGTTGCGTTACATTGAGAACGCATAAAAAATGAAGAGAATGCTCATCAACGCAACTCAACCTGAAGAGTTGCGTGTTGCGCTGGTTGATGGCCAGCGCCTGTTCGACCTGGACATTGAGTCCGATAGCCGGGAACAGAAAAAGGCCAACATCTACAAAGGCCGCATCACCCGCGTCGAACCCAGCCTTGAAGCCGCCTTCGTCGATTACGGCGCTGAGCGCCACGGCTTCCTCCCTCTCAAAGAGATCTCCCGCGAATACTTCAGCAAACAGCCAGAACGTGGCCAGCGCCCCAGCATCCGGGATGTGGTCAAGGAAGGCACCGAAGTCATCGTCCAGGTTGATAAAGAGGAGCGCGGTAACAAGGGTGCCGCACTGACCACTTTTATCAGTCTGGCGGGTCGTTACCTGGTACTGATGCCGAACAACCCGCGTGCCGGTGGTATCTCCCGCCGTATCGAAGGTGACGAGCGTACCCAGCTTAAAGAAGCCCTGGCAGGCGTTAATATCCCCGACCAGATGGGCGCCATTGTGCGCACCGCCGGTATCGGCCGCAGCAGCGAAGAGCTGCAGTGGGACCTTGATTACCTGCTCACCGTCTGGGAAGCGATTACCAACGAAAGCAAGCGTGCCGCGCCTTTCCTGATCTACCGCGAGAGCAACGTGGTTATTCGCGCAATCCGCGATTACCTGCGCTCCGATATCGGCGAAGTGCTTATCGACGATCCCGTGGTATACGACCAGGCGCTAATGTTCGTGCGTCAGGTAATGCCCAGCTACGAACAGCGTATCAAGCTCTATAAGGAGCAGACCCCGCTGTTCAACCGCTTCCAGATCGAGACCCAGATCGAGACCGCATTCGAGCGTGAGGTAAAACTCCCCTCCGGCGGCTCCATCGTTATCGATCCGACCGAAGCCCTGGTGTCCATCGATATCAACTCCGCCCGCGCGACCCGTGGTGGCGATATTGAGGAAACAGCCCTCAACACCAACGTTGAAGCGGCAGATGAGATCGCACGTCAGCTGCGCCTGCGTGATATTGGCGGCCTGATCGTCATCGACTTCATCGACATGACTCCGATCAAGCACCAGCGCGAAGTTGAAAATCGCCTGCGTGATGCCCTCAAGCTGGACCGCGCCCGTGTACAGATGGGCCGCATCTCTCGCTTCGGCCTGCTGGAGATGTCACGTCAGCGCCTGCGTCCGTCACTGGCGGAATCACGCGGCCATGTTTGCCCCCGCTGTAACGGCCAGGGCACCATCCGGGATACCGAGTCACTGGCGCTCTCCATTCTTCGCCTGATCGAAGAGGAATCCGCCAAGGAACGTACCGCTGAAATCCGCGCCATTCTGCCGGTCAGCGTTGCCACCTTCCTGCTCAACGAGAAGCGTCGGGAAGTGCACGCGGTCGAACTTCGCCATGAAGTACAGGTGGTCATTGTTCCGAACCCGAACATGGAAACACCGCATTACGAAGTGGTTCGCCTGCGTGATGACCACAGCGTTTCCACGACCAACGATGCAAGCTACATGCTGCAGCCCGAAGCGGTAGAAGAGGAACCGGAAACAGCCAGCGCGCCGGTCAAGCGTGAAAAGGCCGCTGTCCAGGCTGTAGTACCGACCTCCCGCGCTCCGAGCACCTCTTCCGATGAAGAGAAAACCGAAGCCAAGCCTGCTCCGGTCGCACCCGTTGCGCCAAGCACACCCTCCTTCGGCGAACGCGTGGTTGCGACCCTCGGCCGCCTGTTCGGCAAGCGCCAGGAGGAAACTCCGGCCAAGAGCAAGGAAACGGAAAGCAAGCCAGCGGAAAGCAAGCAGAGCGCAAGCGTTAACGACGAGAGCTCAAAACCATCTCGCGACAGCAATCGCAGCAACCGTAGCGGCAGCAACAACCGTAATCGCAGCAACGATCGACGCCGCGGTAACGATCGCCGTCGCTCGCGCGATAATGACGAGGTAATCACTGTCGAGCAGGAGCAGGCCCTGCCGAAGATCGGTGACAAAAAAGAGAGCAGCGACAGCAACGACGATAAAGAGAAGTCCGATGGCAGCCGCTCCCGCCGTCGCCGTCGCAGCCGTCGTCGCGGCGATAAAAACACCAGCGACGTCCCTGCTACTGAGAATCGCGACAACGACCAGCTAAACGCCGGTGATGAAGCTGACGGCCAGGAACAAAAAGCCAAGCCCGAAAGCAAAGAAGCCAGCGAGCAGCAGAAGCCTGCAAAGTCCGCTACCAGTGACGGCAAAGAAGCGAGTGACGAAGAGGAAACTCGCAGCCGCCGTCGTGGCCGTCGTCGTCGCAGTAACACTGAGCGTAACGCTGAACGCACGCCGCTGACCGCAGCCACTGATCAGACCCAGGAGCAAGACGCGGACAGCGATCAGACCGACGCCGCCGAAAAACCGGCCAAGGAAAAGCGCAGCAAGAGCAACAAGGCAGTCAAAGCCGACCAGGAGAAAGAGACAGAAACCACCGACAGCTCTGTTTCTGAAGCCAACACATCGGCAGAAGCCACTGAAGCTCAAACTGAAGCCAGCGCAGAAGCAACCGCAGCTCCTCAGGCAGAAACTGAAGAAGAGGCAGCCAAGCCTGCTGATGTAGAGCCTAAAGAGCCTGCAGCAGAGACCTCCGAAGCCAAGTCGGTCGACAGCGCAGAATCCGCTGAAGCCGAGCAGGTCAAGCCTGCGGAAGCCGCGCAGCCCGAAGCTGAGCCGAGCGCTGAAGAGAAGGTAGAAAACACTACTACCGAAACAGAGGCGTCCACAGAAGCGACTGAAGAAAACGCCAGCACTGAAGCGAAAGAGAGCTCTGACGAAGCCGACACGGCGACAGAAGAGCCGGCCGAAGCTGTTGAACCGATCTCGGAACCCAAGCAGGGCCAGGCCGCTGCCGAGGCAACCGAATCAGAATCGGACATCATCGCTGAAGCACTGATGGCAGAAGGCGAAAAAGCCGGCGAAGCGGTGTCCGAACCCAAACAGGGCCAGGATAGCGAAGCTGACGCTACCAACACTGAAGCGACAACCTCTTCCGAAGAGACAGCTACCGAAGAAGAAGCGGCTGCCACCGAGGAACAGAACAGCGCTGACGAAAGTGAAGAACAGGAACCGACCGAGACCAAGCCGGCACCCCGCCGTCGTGCTCGCCGGGCCCCGAACGATCCGCGCGAAGTGAAACGCCGCCAGCAGCAGGAAGCCGCTGAAAGCGATTCATCCAGCGAAGCCGATAGCTAACAGGCTACTCGCCTCCACAAAAAAGCCCGCCTATTCAGGCGGGCTTTTTCTTGACTGGTTATGAGCTGCGTTTCACGCCACGTCCGATCTAGCGACTCATCAAACGCTGACCTCAGGGATAAAATTTGGGTTCTGGTTCCAGCTCCACGCCGTAGGTTTCACGCACATCTGCCTGAATAGCACCTGCCAGTCGCTCAAGCTGACCACGATCACCACCGCCGAGATTGACGAGTACCAGCGCCTGACGATCATGGACGCCAACATTGCCCATCTGCCGCCCTTTCCAACCACAATGATCGATCAACCAACCGGCAGCCAGTTTAAAACCAGCCCTATCCGGGTAAGCCACCAAACCAGGATAGGCCGCCTTAAGCCGCTCATAGTCCGCTTGGCTCACAACCGGATTCTTGAAGAAACTACCGGCATTGCCGATCTGCTCTGGATCCGGCAGCTTGTCTCGACGAGTTCGGCAAACCGTCCGGTAAACCGCTCGCGGATCCTTCTGCTCATTCGGCGACAGCTCCGTGTTCAGCGGCGCATAAGTAGTCACTGTCGCCGGCGTGCGACTGAGCAAAAAGCTCACCCGAAGGATAAGGTACCGACCGCCCTCGCGCTTAAACCGACTATCCCGATAACCGAATTCGCAGGCCTGGTTATCCAGCCAGTAGACCCGCTCCTCTTGCCAATCATAAACCTCGACCGCTTCAATGCGGTCCTTGACCTCAACGCCATAGGCACCAATATTCTGCACCGGCGCAGCGCCAACATTGCCAGGAATCAGGGCGAGATTCTCAAGGCCGTAGATACCCTGGTCTAGCAGAGAGGAGACCGTCGCATGCCAGTTCTCTCCACCGCCAAGCGTTACCCGAACCAGATCCTGGTCCATCGTTTCGATTTCACAGCCGCGGATGGTCAATTGAGCGACGATGCCCGGAATCTGGGCAGCCAGCACGAGATTGCTCCCGCCGCCGATGAGCAGCAACGGATCGCCGCTGCGCTTTAACTCGGCGTGAAGCTCTTCAACCTCACCAGGCGATTGGATCTGAACGAAACGCTCAGCAACAGCGTCGAAGCCAAGCGTATTCATCGCTTTTAACGAAAAGAGATCATGAAACTCAAGGCTCAACGCAGCAGCTCCGCCTCAAGATGCGCAAGCAGACCGTCCGATGCCGCCTCGACCAGATCAAGAACCTCTTCGAAGCCCCGGTCACCGCTGGTGTAATACGGATCAGGCACTTCAGCATCCTGTTTGCCTGCGAAATCCAGAAACAGACTCAGGTGACCATTAAACTGCGGCGGACAGACGGCCTGGAGATTGAACAGGTTCTGCTGATCCATAGCCAGAACGTAATCATATTTTTCAAAGTCTTCTGCCATCACGGCTCGGGCGCGCAACACGGAAAGGTCGTATCCACGACGAGCGGCAACAGCAGCGCTGCGCCGGTCCGGCGGCTCGCCAACGTGGTAAGCGGCCGTCCCGGCCGAGTCCACTTCAAGCAGCGCTTTAAGCTGAGGCTTTTCCGCCAGCTTGCGCCGGAAAACGCCCTCCGCCGTGGGAGAACGGCAGATATTACCCAGGCAGACAAAGAGAATTCCAGTGCTGCTCATCAGGACTCCAGCATCGCCCGAAGGCGTTCCAGATCTTCAGGGGTATCTACACCAGTGGGCGGCGCTTCAACCGCCTCTTCCACATGAATGCCAGCACCGTTATAGAGCGCACGCAACTGTTCGAGAGATTCGGTCATTTCGATCGGCGCCGGTGGCCAGGCGACGAAATCATTCAGCAGCTTGACCCGATAGGCATACATGCCGATATGGCGCTGCCAGTTAAAGCCTTGCGGCAGAGACTCCAGCTTTCCTCCCTGATTCAAGGCGGAATCACGGGGCCAGGGAATCGGCGCCCGACTGAAGTAGATCGCCATGCCGCGATGGTCACGAATCACCTTGACCACATTCGGATTTAACAGCGACTCAGCGTCGGTAATCGGCTCGGACAGCGTCGCGATGCTCGCCTCCGGTACGGCCGCCAGGTTATGAGCCACCTGGTTGATCACACGCGGCGGGATCAGGGGCTCATCGCCCTGCACGTTGACGACAATATCGTCAGCGTAGAACTGAAGTTTTTTCACCACCTCCTGCAGCCGGTCGGTGCCGGAAGGATGATCCGCGGCAGTCATGCAGACCTCAGCACCAAAACCTGTCGCACAGGCGGCAATACGGTCATCGTCGGTGGCGATGACGACACGGGTTGCCTCGCTCTCGCAGGCACGCTCATAGACATGCTGCAGCATGGGCTTGCCGGCCAGCTGGGCCAGGGGCTTCCCCGGAAAACGGCTGGATGCGTAGCGGGCTGGAATAATTATCGAAAAGCTCATAGTGTCACTTCTAAACCTAGGGTTTCACTTCTTTTCGGGCAGGCGTTCGTCACTGCTGAGGGTACGCGCTTCGCTCTCGAGCATGACGGGAATGTCATCGCGGATAGGGTAAGCCAGCCCACTGGTACGGCAGATCAACTCATTGGTTTCGCGGTTCCACTCTACCGGCGCTTTTGACACCGGACATACCAGGATATCTAGCAGTTTCTGGTCCATTACGGACTCCCGTATTTCTGTTGCAGTCTGACCAGCTGTTGGTCCAGCCAGTCGTCAAATTCTTTATCGAGCTGGGCGTCCACCGTCAACGCCCAGACACCTGGCCCAACCCAGGCATCACATTTTACGGCGTCTTTCTCCGTCATGATAACAGGCAGATCATCTTCGAAACTGATCGACTCCTCGGTTATCGCGGCATGATCAGCCAGAGGATGCGGCAAGGGATCCAGCCCGAAACCGGCCAGCGTATCGAAAAAACGCTGCGGATGACCTATACCCGCCACGGCATGCACCTGTTGAGGCCCAGACCACTGAGAAGGTGCCAGCGTTTTGCCGCTCGCCAGCTCGGTAAGCTCCCCTGGTTTCAGCTCCATGGTAGACGCGCCAGGAAAATCAAACCGGCCATGGCCGTTCAGTATAACGCGATCAACCTCATGCAACCGCTCCGGCGGCTCACGCAGGGGCCCTGCGGGCAGGCAGCGGGCATTGCCGAGCCCCCTGCTGGCATCAACCACCGCCAACTCGAGGTCTCGTCCGAGGCGATAATGTTGCAGACCATCGTCACTAATAACGATATTCACGTCACTGGACGCCAACAGCGCCCTCACCGCTTGAGGGCGGTCCGGGTCGATCACCAGCGGCACACCGCTACGACGAACAATCAGGCAGGGCTCATCCCCACCCTGCTCCGGCGTGGTTTCCGCTGTAACATAAAAGGGATAATGAGGAGCCTTGGTACCATAGCCCCGGCTGACCACGCCCGGGCGATAACCGCGGGCTCTGAGTTTATCGATCAAACTGAGGGTGAGCGGAGTTTTGCCACTGCCACCCACACTGATATTACCCACGATTATCACCGGTACCGGTGCCCGCCACTGGCTTTCAGGCAGGCTCAGCCGCTGACGGCGCCGACGGGAAAGCGTGCGATAGATCCACTCCAGCGGTACCAGCAGCCGCAACCAGGGCGCGCCACTGTACCAGCTGTTCTCGAGCCCCATCAGCGGGACTCCACTTCCCGCGTGGATATACTCAAATGGATAAAGCCCAGCTGACCCGCCACATCCATGGCCGTAACCACGGACTGGTGAGGAGTCTGAGCGTCAGCGGTAATGATAAAGGGCAGAGAACGATCTTCACCCGCCTCTTCCGCGATAGCACGTTTGAGGGTCTGCGCCTGAGTATTGACCAGAGCACGGCCGTTAACGCTGTACTGCCCCTGGGCGTTTATCACCACATCGAGCGTCTCCGTCTTGGCAGCCGCCTCGCCATTACTGGCCTGAGGCAGATCCACATCAAGATGGGTTTCCTTGGTAAAGGTCGTTGAGACCATAAAAAAGATCAGCAGCAGAAACACCACATCGATCAGTGGTGTCAGGTTGATGCTGACCTCTTCGCGGCGCTGACGCTGAAAATGCACTGGGATCTCCCGCTATTTGAAATCCACTTCACGCTCGCCATGGACAATCTCGACCAGCTTGATCGATTCCTGCTCCATGGTCAGCACCAGGGTATCTACCTTGCGTTGAAAATAGCGGTGCAGCACCAGCGCCGGAATCGCGACTGACAGCCCTGCTGCCGTGGTGATCAGCGCCTCGGAGATCCCTCCCGCAAGCACACCGGCATTGCCCGTGCCCTGGATCATAATCTCAGTAAACACCTTGATCATGCCGATTACGGTACCCAGCAGACCCAACAGCGGTGTAATCGCAGCAATAGTCCCGAGGCTATTGAGAAAGCGCTCCAGCTCATGAACGACAAGGGTTGCCGCTTCCTGAATGCTTTCTTTCATCACTTCGCGACCGTGCGAAGAACTATTTAAGCCAGCCACGACGATCACGCCCAGCGGGCTGTCATGCTTAATGGAGCGCATGCGCTCCGGTGTCATCTCACCACTACGGACAAGCTCCCACACCTGCGCGAGTAATCCCTGAGGAATCACGCGTGTGGTTCTCAGCGCCACCAAGCGCTCTACGACAATTGCTAATGCTAAAATAGAGCAGGCAATTATCGGCACCATTAGCCAGCCACCCGCTTGAATCAAATCGAACACGACTTCGCCTCCTGTACAGCCGGGTTGTTACTCTACCATAGCCTCGCGCAGCCTGAGTAGATACTTAACCCGCTGTCCAGTAACGTCTTTTTACGTTTCTCCAAACGCTTGTTTCGCATGCTTCACCGCCATGGAGCAAAACGGCACCCTCTTCAGCCGTATCGATAATCTCTGCGCCGCTGTGCCGGACACGCTCAACCACATCGGCGGCCGGATGACCGAAGCGATTAAAGCTACCGCGACTGAAAATGACCGCCTGCGGCGACATCCGGTTGAGAAACAACTGGGAGGATGAGGTGGCACTGCCGTGATGTCCCGCCACCAACCAGGTAACCGGGCCGAGATTCTGTTGTCTTATCAACTGCCTCTCACCGGCTTTACCCAGGTCCCCGGGGAGCAAAAGAGAACAGTGACCATTGCTGATTCTGACTACACATGACCGGGCGTTGCTGTCTGCCTTGCCGGTATGCACCTGCAACGCGACGATCTCAACCCCACTCCAGTTCCACGTCAACGCCTCTTCGCCACACCGCTTTTGGGAGGATAACCCCACGACCCGCTCACCACTGATAATCTCGGCCACCGTCATCTGTTCAATGAGCGAATCCACTCCACCGGTGTGGTCACTGTCACCATGGCTTAGCACCAACAAGTCGATTTCGGCCATAGCCTTTGAACGCAGTTCAGGAGCAACCGCATAAGGGAAGGCACTGCCACCGCCGGGATACCCAGGACCTGTGTCATAAAGCAGGCTTCCATCTCGGGTTTCCACCAACACGGCCAGCCCCTGTCCCACATCAAACAGCGTGACGTCAAACTCCCCTTCTTCGGGCCCTGCTGGCTCAGAGGCGAGCAATGGCAAAAGAAGGATCAGCGCCGGCCAGCGCCAGCGAAATGGCAGCGGCTGGATCCACCAGAGAGCTGCCCCAAATGACAGAATCACTGCCAGAATACCTGGTGCAGGTATTTTCAGATAAAGGCCGACAAGGTCACGCGCTGCAGCCAGCGCCAGCCAGAACTGTTCGATCCCCACACTCATCACATGGACCAGCAACTCACTACCGCTGATGAGTGCAAGTGGCAGCAACAGGGGCAACAACATCACCAGCAAAGAGATCAACGGAACGGCGAACAAGTTCGCCAACGGCGCCAGAAACCCCACCTGATAGAACAGCGCCGCGGTCACTGGCAGCATGCCGATAAACAGCGTTCCCTGCACTCTGCACCAGGTCGCCAGAAAACCACGTAATCGCTGTCTTTGGGCGAGCATCCAGAGCAAGAGCGCAACAGCACCGAACGATAGCCAGGCACCGGGTTCTGTTATCGCCAGTGGCTGAACCAGGGTTACAGCTACCAGTGCACAGCGCCAGCGGAGCCATCCACTGACCGGTCTCAGTGCCCACTCGCCCGCCAGAAAGATCAACACCATGACCAGGGATCGTTGCACCGGAATAGCCATGCCCGACAATAGTGCGTAGCCGATAGCCAGCATAGCCGCCAGCAGCAGACCGCCGCGGCGCACCTGCACAGAGGAAACCCCGCATCCCAGCAACAGCCCGCCAACCGCTCTCGAAAGCAGCATGCCCACGCCAGCGATGACCGCTATATGCAGTCCACTGACCACCATCAGATGAGCGGTGCCGGTCTCGCTAATCAGACGCCACTGGTCATCCGTCAACCGTGAACGGTCTCCCAACACCAGCGCGCCCAGCGTTGCTGAAGCTACGGCAGAGAAACGCTGATCCAACTGGTTACTCAGGTACTGACGAAATGAAAGCAAGCCAGGCGGTGCCTCGTCCCGGCGATTAAGATCCAGGATGTAACCACGGCCATCGATCGACGCCATCAGGTTTCGTTTTTCCAGATCGAAGGCGTGCGGGTTGCTGAGTCCTCGCGGCGGAAATAGGCGCACGACGACATCGATACGATCACCAGCCTGTAATACGGGGGCCACATCATAGTAGGATAGTTTCACTCGCCGCAGCCTGGCTAACGCTGGTTCTGAGCTGGCGACGCTGTCTACTTTCAGCACAAACGTCTGGCGTCTGCCCGCCGTAGCGGGGATGGATATCAGAGTTCCGCTAAGAGAGAGATCGCTGCGGGCATAAGCATCAGGCAGCCGATGATCCAGCTGCCAGGCGCCCCAAATAGAGGCGAGCAGAACACCCGCAGTGAACAGGAAAGCCTGTTGACGCGCGGGTTTGACTGCGGATGCCAAGGCACCCGCCAGCAGTAACAGCCAGACGCCGTTAAGGCCAGGCAACATGGCCACGGCGAGAAGGCCGACAAGATAAGCGATCATCCTTGATCTCAAATTGTTGGCTTAAGAGGTCACACTCGGCATAATGCCCGCACAGATGTGAGTTAACACGTTAATATGCCGCGCAAAATCTTCAAGAAGTACATGCCGGACCAGCACAAGCTGCGTGCCCACCCCTCCCTGCGCTGGCTAGGGGAACACCTGCATGACCCTAATCTTTGGCACCTGACCCGCAAATCGGTCTCCCGCGCCTTTCTGGTGGGTGTCTTCTGTGCCTTTCTGCCGATACCCGGGCAGATGCTGGTCGCTGCGGTACTGGCACTGGTTCTGGCCGGCAACTTGGCCATTTCCATCGGCCTTGTCTGGCTGACAAACCCGATCACCATCCCACCGATCTTCTATTTCACTTACCGGATCGGTGCCTGGCTGCTGGACAGCCATATCCGTAAAGACATCAGCTTCCACTGGGACCTGGCCACTATCCAGTCAGAGATTGCCGCCATCTGGTGGCCACTGCTGCTGGGTTCATTGCTGACGGGAATCGTGCTGTCGCTGCTGAGTTATGTAGCGGTTCACTGGTTCTGGATCTGGCACGTCAATAAAAGCTGGCGCAAGCGCGGGCAGCTGCGCGCCGCCCGACGTAAGAAGTCCGATCAGGCTGACTGACCAGACTCACTGCCCGTAAACGGCTGCAGACGTCCGTCGACAATCTCCACCACTCTATCCATCCGGCTCGCCAGGGACAGGTCGTGGGTCACAGTAATAAACGCCGTGCCCGACTCCCTGTTCATCTGATCCAGGCAGTTTTCAACCTCCTGGGCGGTGTGTCGATCCAGATTACCGGTGGGCTCATCCATCAGCACGCAGGCGGGCTTACAGACCAGGGCGCGGGCTATCGCTACGCGCTGACGTTCACCACCACTGAGCTTGCCCGGTTTGTGCGTCAGCCTGTGCCCCATACCCACCTGCTCCAGCAACTCAGCAGCCGCCTTACGCGCCTCAGCAACTGAGTGGCGACCGAGCACGAGGGGCATGGCCACATTTTCCAGTGCCGAGAACTCATTCAGCAGATGATGGAACTGATAAACGAAACCAAGGTGACGGTTGCGGATCGCCGAACGCCTGACCTCACTGACCTGATACAAGGCTTCACCGGCCACGGAGACTTCTCCGCTATCCGGTTTATCGAGACCACCCAGAATATTCAGCAGCGTACTTTTACCGCTGCCTGACGCGCCGATGATCGCCACGCGTTCACCGCTGTTGACGCTGAACGTGACATCATCGATCACAATCATCTCATTACCGGCTTCGTGATAACTGCGTCGAACGCCGGATGCCTTAAGAACTTCACTCATAACGCAGAGCCTCCGCCGGTTGAGTACGTGATGCCCGCCAGGCGGGGTAAATGGTGGCCAGGAAACTGATGCCCAGCGCCGTCGTGGTGATCAATGTCACATCCGGCCACTGCAGCTGGGACGGCAGGTAACTGATAAAGTAGACATCGGCGGACAGGAACTGAATACCGAAGCTCTGCTCGATCCAGGCGACAATATCGGTAACGCTCAAGGCCAGAATGATCCCGAGGATCGTGCCCAGCAGCGTTCCGATCACACCGATCACCACGCCCTGAACAATAAAAATCCGCAGGATCACCGAAGGCGTTGCCCCCATGGTGCGCAGAATCGCAATATCCGCCCGCTTGTCGGTGACCACCATCACCAGTGTCGACACGATATTAAACGCCGCTACAAAGACGATCAGAAACAGCAGCAGACCGATCATCCGTTTCTCAAGCTGGATCGCCTGAAACAGGTTGCCGTGGGTACGGGTCCAGTCGCTGACACTGAGCATTCGGTTCTGGCTACGGGCCAGTTCACGAGCCAGGTTAGGTGCCTGGAACAGGTCCTCGAAATGCAGCTGAACACCGTCAACAGCTCCCGGGGTCATTCGCTTGAGACGCGCTGCATCCTCGATATTAACGTAGGCCAGGTTCGCATCGAGCTGAGCCCCCACCGAGAAGATACCGCTGACAGTGAAGCGTTTCAGTCGCGGCGTGATTCCCGCCACACTGACCGACGCTTCCGGCAATACCAGCGTGACCTTATCGCCGACGCTGGCACCGATATAACGCGCTAATAGCTCACCCAGCACGATGCGGTATTCGCCGGACTCCAGGTCCGTCAGCTGGCCGTACTGCATATGCTGACCGATAATTGATACCTGATCTTCATAGTCAGGATCGACACCATTGACCATTACGCCCTGCACGCGCCCGGCGTGAGTCAGCATACCCTGAGCCTGGATATAGGGCGCAACACCCTGCAGCCCCTGGGCGCCCTGAATCTCATCTGCCAAAGAGCGCCAGTCGTTGAGCTCATCCCCGTAGGCACTCAGGGTTGCATGGGGAACCATACCGAGGATCCGCTGCTTCAACTCCCGATCGAAACCGTTCATCACTGAAAGCACGAGAATAAGCGCCGCCACACCCAGCATAAGACCGAGCATCGATACCAGCGAAATGAAGGAGATAAAGTGATTGCCACGCTTGGCGGCGGTGTAGCGCAGACCCACAAAGAGAGAGAGGGGTTTAAACATTGAGTAATCTTGTCCCTGTTACCGGCTAACAGCCGGACTGCATATTTGTTTATACTCGAAGGTGACAAATCCGACACTAAAAGGAGCCAGACGTGGACCAGGAACGCCGCCAGTTTTATCGCATCGACCAACCGGTTGTGATCGACTATAAGGTCGTGTCCAGCGACGAAGTCGCAGGCTCTTCCCAACCCTATCAGTTCAACGTGTCGCCCTACTTTCTGCTGCAGAGCCAGCTGGCCGAGATCGATTCGGAGTCACAGCACCTGATCTATAAGATCGGAGAGTCTACCCCACATCTGGCCACGTATCTGCAACAACTGAACAAAAAGCTGGACCTGATCGCCAGCACCATTGCCGGCACCGATCTCGACCTGGAACACAGCCATACCCAAACCATTAACCTGAGCGAGGGCGGCCTTTCCTTCGTAACCACCGAAGCGATCCCCATGGAAAGCTACCTGGCTTTGAAGCTGGTGTTTCCCGATAACGGTTTGGGACTGCTGCTTTATGCAGAGGTTCAACGCTGTAGCGAGGTCGACTCAGGCTACGAACTGGGGGTCTCATTTATGCTGATGCCGGAAAGCTGCCGTACACTCCTGGCCAGGTTGATCCTGGAAGCCCAGGCGAAAAACCGTAAGAGACTCGTGGAATGAACAGAAAAGAAAAACGCACCAAGCTGCTCCACCACCTGGGTGTCGGATGCGGCTTTCTCGGCCTGATCCTCTGGTTCTTTGTTGGCAGAGAGCTTGGTGTGCTCGATTGGGCAGCATCACTGGCGCCGGAAGGCTATAGCGGTGCGGCACTGATGCTGGGGATCATGCTGATAATGACTCCCGCCTTCGCGCTATGGACACTCTTCAATCGCTGGCTCGAGCGTAAACTGACAATCACGGGCCGCTATATGGAAGACGACGTCTACCTGCCCCCCAAAAAACGCTGATCGACCTCACTTCTTCAGCCACTCAAGCCCATAAACCTTTGCTACGGACTGTCTATGAGTTAGCATTAACGATATTTATTATCATTCGTATTACTAATAATAACGATGCACTCAGATACCCCGGCACGCGCTCATGTCTTCGTCGTCGAGGACGACCCTACCCTCAGCAGCCAGATCACCGAGCTGCTGCAGGCCAAGGGCTTTACCACTCAACAGTCCCAGGATGGTGAGGAAGCCCTGCTTATTGCCCTCAAGACGCGCTTCGACCTTATCCTCCTGGATGTATTACTCCCCTCCTGCGACGGCTTCTCACTCCTCCAGCGTTTGCGGGAAAAATGCCAGACACCGGTGATGATGCTTACCGCCTGCGGCGCCGAGGAGGAACGCATTCGCGGTTTCAACAAGGGCGCCGATGACTATCTGCCCAAGCCCTTCAACTCCACCGAGCTGCTGTTACGCATCAACGCCCTGCTGCGCCGTTCAATGGGGAGAGCCTCCCAGCAGGAACAGTTCCAGTTGAGCCTCAACGGTCTGACAATGCAGCGCCAGCAGCAACTCGTGCACTATGAAGGCCAGCCGATACAACTGACTCCGATTCAGTTCAAGCTGCTCTGGATACTGGCCCGCCATCCTGGCGAGACACTGAGCAAACCCTATCTGTATCAGGTCGTTCTGGAGCGTGAATACAGCAGGCACGACCGCAGTCTTGATATGCACCTCAGCCGTGTCAGACGCAGGCTGGTCGAGGCGGGTATGACGGCAGACCGGCTGCAAACCATGCATGGCACCGGGTATTCACTGACATGAGGCGGCGACTGTTCTGGAAACTCTGCACCACAGTCGCAGCGGGGACGGTGCTGCTTTTCTGGGCTATCAACCACCTGGCTTCACATACCGAGCAGCGTATGAGTTTTATCGCTGACGAGCACCAGCGCACTCTGGTCGCTTACGGACGCAAAGCGGAATCGCTTTATCTCAGTGGGGATGAAGCAGCGCTGGCCGCCTGGCTCAGAGAGCTGCAGACTCAAGAGGATACCTGGGCAGCGGTGGTGCAATCGGAGCTCAGGCCCATCGCCGGCAGCAGCCTGTCGCAACAGTTCGTGGAAGGCTTTCGGCTGGGTCGCCATGTGGAGTGGAAGATACACCTCTACTTTACCGAAAACCCGATCATGGATATCACCTTTACCGACGGCCACACCCATTTCCTGATCCGGCTGCCACAGCGGATGAGACCCGGGTCGATGCAACCCTACATCGGCCCGCTACTGAAAGTGCTCCTGCCCCTTTCGCTGCTTATACTGCTGAGCGTCGTTTTATACCGTCATGTCATGGGACCATTGCGCCGACTGGAACGCGCCACCCGTCAGTTCAGCGACGGGCTATACGATGTGCGTGTTGCCAACGATCTGGGAAACCGGCGCGACGAGCTGACAGGGCTTGCAGAATCTTTTGATCACATGGCCGAACGCACCGGCAGTCTTATCCGAAGCCAACGCCACCTTATCGCCGATCTTTCCCACGAACTTCGCACTCCCCTTACGCGCATCGACATGGCGCTCAGTCTGAGTAACCAGACAAACCAGCAGGAAATTCTCGACCGCATCAAAAGAGACAGTGCACAGATGCGCGCACTGGTGGAAGATAGCCTCACCCTCGCCTGGCTGGAAAACGAACGCCCCCGGCTAGACCCGGAAGATCTGGATCTGACCGATCTGACCGACAGCATTCTGGATGATGCCCGTTTCGAGTTTCCGCAACATCGGATCACAGCGCTTCTGCCCGATCACGCCCGTTTATGCGGAAGCAGCCAACGGCTCCTGGGACAAGCGCTGGAAAACATAGTCCGAAATGCACTGCATTACACCCCTCCCGGCGGACAGGTTAGTGTCACGCTAACCCGACAGGACGAGGAGTACCGTATCCAGATCAGCGACCAGGGGCCTGGGGTTCCCGAGGCGGAACTCAGGTCGATCTTTCGGCCTTTCTACCGGGTCGACCGTTCCCGCCATAATGAACCGCGCGGTTATGGACTTGGGCTCGCCCTAGCACTCAGACAGGTGGAAGCGGTGGCAGGTTCGCTAAGGGCGTTTAACGCAGCCGAGGGCGGCCTTTGTATGGAGATTCGCCTACCCTGCAACACCGGTCACCTGGAGTCTCCCGCCACGGAACCTCAAGCCGTGTAACAATTGTAAAAGTTCTTTTATTCATCACTCTCCAAGATAAGAATACGAACATATTGCATTTGCGAATAAATATCATCTGGAGAGTATGAGAGTGGAAAAGCGACTATCCCTGCCCCTGCGTCCCTGCCTGCTGGCCATCGCGGTATCCGGAGTCCTCGCCAGCCAGACTGCGCTGGCCGACGAGCAGCCCGTCGTGCTGCAGAAGATCGATATCACCGGCAGCAAACCCTTAGCCGAAACCGGCCATGTTGATTCCCAACAGCTGGATCAGATTCAGGCCAACGACCTGGAAGACGTGTTTCGCCAGCAGCCAGAGGTTTCCGTCGGTGGCTCACTCGGCGTGGCGCAGAAGATCTACGTTCGGGGCCTTCAGGATAGTCTGCTCAATGTGAGCATCGATGGCGCGACCCAGGGTGGCTCCCAGTATCATCACAGCGGCCGCCTTTCCATCGAACCGGATCTCATCAAGGCTGTGGAAGTAGACGCAGGGACCGGCGATGCCACCTCTGGCCCCGGCTCTCTCGGCGGCGCTATTCGGTTCATCACCAAGGATCCCGAAGATCTGTTGCAGGGCGATGAGCGTATTGGCGCGCTGATCAAAGGCAGCTACTACAGCAACGGTGATGTCGGCAAACTGAGTACCAGCCTTTACGGCCGCCTCGGTGAGGACTGGAGCGGCCTGGTGTCTTTGAGCGCCAGCGATCAGGATCAATTTGAGGATGGTAACGGCGATGACGTCGCCGGCACCGAATCAGAGCAACAACTGGGCTTTGCCAAGCTGGTGGGTCATATCGGCGATAGCCAGACCCTGAGATTCAGCTTCGAAAACCGCACCGATGAAGGCGATCGCCCCCAGCGCCCACAATGGATCGTCAGCGACTGGAACCCCGCTTACCCGATGGAGACCGAGCGTGAAACCCTCACCTTCGGCTACAACATCAATCCGCTCGGTAATCAGTTCGTCGATGCAGACCTCAGCGTATACAACACAGAAACCGAGCTGCAGCAGGACGGTCGCTGGGGCCTCTACTTTGGTACCACCGAAAGTACAGGTTTCGATCTTCGCAATACCAGCGTTCTCGGCAACCACTCCCTGACCTACGGTATCGACTACCGCGAAGACAAGGTGTATCTGGGTCCTGAGGGCGACACCCGGCTCGATCAGGAGGACGGAGAGGTGCGCGGTATATATCTGCAGGATCGCTGGCAGATCATCGAACCGCTGACACTCAGCGCCGGCCTGCGCCACGACCGCTACGAGCTCGACGACAAGGCCGACCAGTCATTCGAGGAATCCGGCACCAGCCCGAACCTTGGCCTGGAATACGCCTTCAACAACGGGCTGACACTGTTCGCGCGTCACGCTCAGGCATTCCGCGGCCCAGAGACTCAGGAAGCTTTCCGGCTGGATGTTTACAGCAACGACCCGAACCTAAAAGCAGAAGAAGCGGTTAACAATGAGATCGGGTTCGATTACACCCAGGATGGCTTCTTCATCAGCGGCAAGGTGTATCAGAGCCGCATCGACGATGCCATCGCCGCCGCGGCCGGTCGCCTCTACACCAATGTGGGCGATGTGGATTCCGACGGTTACCTGATCACCCTGGGCCATCAGTGGCAGCAGCTGAGCGCCAGCCTGAGCTTCCACCACAATGATGCCGAGATCGACGGCATGAAACTGAACGCCTACGACCACGGCGGCCTGGGGAACTCCATCGGCGATACCCTCACAGCCAACCTCGACTATCGTGCCAGCGACGCCTGGCGCATGGGCTGGAACGCCCGGTTCGTCAAAGGGATCGATGATATCGAAACCTCTGCCGGCGAGATCGACAAGCCGGGCTACGGCGTACACGACCTTTACGTTGAGTGGCTGCCCACTGGGCACGACAGGCTGAAGGTCAATCTGGCTGTCATGAACCTGTTCGACAAACAGTATATCGACCACGCCAGTAACGGCAGCTTCGATCATATCCCTGGATGGGAAGGTGTCGTAGGCATGCCAGAAAGCGGCCGCGACATCCGCCTCTCGTTGGCAGCGCGTTTCTAAACGCTGCTTCACTTGCGAGCCTGCGGCCCTTTGGCACCAGGCTCTTTTTCAGTTTGGCCACCGGATTCATTCAATGTTTAGCTCAATCACCCTGCCTGACCTGAAGCGGCTGGGACTTGGCCTGCTGGCAGGCCTCGCCTGGCTCTGCGCAGGCCACACCCAGGCCCAGACCGTCACCGACCTGGCCGGACGCCAGGTTGAAGTACCTGCAGAGGTCCAGCGGATCATTCTTGGCGAAAGCCGCTATATCCCGGCGTTAGCGATCCTGGAACCAGAGCAGCCGCTGGCGCGCATCGTCGGAATGCTGCCCGATTTAAGGCTCGCAGACCCGGGCAGTTACGCTCAGTACCAGAAGCTCTATCCGGAAATTGATGAGATACCAGAGATTGGACGCACCTCGAAAGATTCCTTCAGTCTGGAACAGACGCTGACGCTGGATGCCGACCTCGCCCTGTTTGGGCTGGAGGGACACGGCCCCTCTTCACATGATGCAAGATTGATCAAGCAGCTGGAGCAGGCTGGCGTCACCGTGCTGTTTCTGGACTTCCGTCAGGATCCGATCCGCAACACGCCTGTCAGTATGCAACTGCTTGGCGAGGTGCTGGGCCGCACTTCAGAGGCCGCCGCCTTTACCGACTTTTATCGGCAGCAACTGAACGAAATCGACCGTCGCCTTGCCGAGCTGAGCCCAGAGCTGACGCCCCCCACCGTTTTTCTGCACAGCCGGGTGGGCCGCCAGGATCAGTGCTGCGAGACCATGGTCAGGGGTATGCTCGGCCATTTCATCGATTATCTGGGCGCCACCAATATCGCCGCAGATAGCGTACCCGGCGTCAGCGGTGTGCTTAACCTGGAGTACCTGCTGGTCAATCAACCGGATGTCTACATCGCAACCGCCATTGGATCACCGGATACCCTGGTTGAAGATCCCCAATATATTGCGTTGGGTGCGGGTATCGATGCCGAGACGGCCCGCTCCAGCTTTCAGCATGTACTGTCCCAACCGGGACTGGCGCAGCTGAACGCGGTGGAGACCGGCCGTGCTTTCGCGGTCTGGCATCATTTTTACAACTCCCCATTCAATATCGCCGCGCTGCAGGCCTTCGCCCAATGGCTCTACCCGGAGACCTTCGCCGATCTTGAGCCAGAGCAGACGCTGGCGACGCTTTATCAGCGCTTTCAGCCGGTCGGGCTGGAAGGCGCCTACTGGACGGGGGTGAAGTAAATGGCCGTCAACAGTACTGTTCCCACTACCGACGCCAGCGATACCCGGACACTGGCGCAGCACTATCGGCGTTTTATCGGCTGGCGACTGGCAGCACTTCTACTGCTTGCTTTCGCGCTGGCGATATCCCTGCTCTGTGATATCGCCACGGGCCCGGCGTCTCTGGCACCCGGCCAGGTGCTACAAGGGTTGATCTATCCGGAAGATCTCGATGCCGCGACACGGGTAATTATCTGGGAAGTTCGCTTGCCTTACGCATTGATGGCGCTTATGGTCGGTGGCGCCCTCGGGTTGGCGGGCGCTGAGATGCAGACAGTGCTCAACAACCCACTGGCCAGCCCTTTTACCCTCGGCGTTGGCGCCGCCGCTACCCTGGGGGCATCGCTGGCTATCGTTTTCCCGGTGGGCCTGTTTGGCCTCAGCAGCGCCATCATGCTGCCGCTTTCAGCCTTTGTTTTCGCCACTGCAGCGTCGGGCCTTATTTTATTGCTGTCGCGTTTTTTCGGCGCCGGGGTACATACCGTCGTACTGTTCGGAATCGCGCTACTCTTCGGCCTCAACGCACTGGTGGGTCTGCTTCAGTTCATCGCCGATTACGATGCCCTGCAGCAGATCGTGTTCTGGACCATGGGCAGCCTTGCCCGCGCCAGCATCGATAAGGTCGCGGTGGTCGCCCTGGTATTGTTCTGCTGTCTGCCCTTTTCCATGGCTCAGTCCTGGTCGCTGACGGCCCTGCGTAGCGGGGAGGATCAAGCCCGCAGCCTTGGTATCCGGGTTGAGCGGTTACGCCTGATAGTACTGGTGCGCGTCAGCCTGCTGACCGCCGTCGCCCTCTCGTTTGTGGGGGAAATCGGTTTTATCGGCCTGGTCGGCCCCCATATAGCGCGTTTGCTGCTGGGCGAAGACCATCGTTTCTTCCTGCCGGGCAGCGCCCTCGCCGGCGCCCTGCTGCTGTCGCTGTCCTCGATCGCCAGCAAGCTACTGGTGCCGGGTATCCTGCTGCCGGTGGGCATCGTCACCGCACTGGTGGGTATCCCGCTGTTTCTCGCCCTGATCATCACCCGTGGACGGGAGCTCTGATATGTCACTCTGGATACGTGAATTAACGGCCGGCTATCGTCGTCGCACCGTATTGGAAGGGATAGCGCTGCAGCCTTTCCCCGAGGGCAGCCTGATCGGCGTCATCGGCCGCAATGGCGCGGGCAAATCCACCCTGCTCAAGTCTCTGGCCGGGTTACAGCCCTATCGGGGCGATGTCCTGTTCGACAATCAGCCGATCAATCTGAAAAAATGGGGCACGTTGGCGAGCCAGCTCGGTTACCTGCCGCAAAGCCTGCCTCAACCCACCTCGTTGATCGCCTACGAAACCGTGTTCAGCGCCAGCCGGGCGATGATCAACAGCTTTGATCGTGCAAAACTGGAAGCGGCCATAGAACGAGTCTTCGCCACCCTGGGTATCCGTGAACTAGCGCTGCGTAAACTCAGCGAACTGTCCGGTGGACAACGCCAGATGATCGGCCTGGCTCAGGTACTGGTGCGCTCGCCTCGCCTGTTGCTTCTGGATGAGCCCACCAGCGCACTGGATCTTCACTGGCAGCTTAACGTGCTTAACTGTGTCCGTGACGTCACCCGCGAGCAGGAAGCCACCGCCATGGTCGCTATCCACGATATCAATCTTGCGCTGCGCTTCTGCGACCAGCTACTCGTGCTGGGCCAGGGCGGCGTACTGGCTCAGGGGCCTGCCCGCGAGGTTCTTACCCCTGAGGTACTGCGTGAGGCCTACGGCATTGAGGGGAGAATCGAGCGCTGTTCCAACGGCACCCCCATCGTGCTCTGCGATCGCGCCATCGAGCACTGAACAGAAACATTGAGACGTCATAACAGCCCAAATACCTCCAAGCGTGAGGGTAACGCTGTTATGGGACCTGGGCTCAGTGATCCTTGCTACGGTAGGTATAAAGCCTTGGGACTCGTACCTGTGTGACAGGTCTAGAAACGTCTGGGAACGGTGCTATGCATGTGCCAGCCCAGACGTTTTTGAATCTATTGAGTGCCGCTCGAAGACGCCCCTATTACTGAGCCGTATCAAACCCTCAAAGTCTGACGATAGCCGATGGCCCGAAGGTGACTTTAACGCCTAATGCAAGCACGCGCTTACGCGTCGCTTTGCCTTTGCTTGTTAAATTTTCGTGCCCAGATTATGGCGAAGTAAAGAGCACCGCCCACTAAACCACTATATAAGCACACCTTGTGTAAAGCTTGAATAGAGATTAAGCCGAGAAACATATTTGCTTTACTTGCTGGGAAAAACGGCTCTACGTCCGAATGCATTATGCTATCAAGTAATACATGACTAAAGGTGCCAATAAATGCAGATAGAAAACAAACCCACCAAGAAATTTTTACTTGCCACTGTGGATTAAGACCTAGAACAAAGAGGCCGATTTCAGAGAGGTACTTACCAGAGAGCGCTGAAAATATGGCCAATAGAATAGCACCGATATATGTGTGGGAGAAACCGTGGAGATGCCCTTCACCTGAAATCATGACAACAAGGGGCTGAATATCCATAACAATCTGAGCCCAGCCGAATACCATTAAACTAAAGCTACTTTGAAGTATGGCTTTGACCAAAACTCCCGGCCCCATATGTAATGGTGTAAATGGCATGCACTCTCCTTTTGTGGTGAAATTTAACGCCGGCCTATGGGGCCGGAACATAGCGCCAGCGAAGTGGAGGTCCCAGCCGCGATAGCGGCGAACATCAGGCCCTTGTTAGCGATGGAATATTTTCGCGGTTTTGACATTAGACTCACCAAGAACGCCCTTAAGTTGACTGGCTATTTTATCCATATTTTCAAAGCCTTCCAGCCTGGTGATACCACCGCCAGAGCTATGTATGACAATAGATTTGATCTTACCGTGTATAGGCTGAATCACGGCTTTCGTAATACTACTGACCTTCAAAGAGCGAGCTTCAGTCATGTCTGATACAGATATAGCGTCTTGACTGATCTCAAGGGATATTTTGTTGTTATTGGCTTCCCAGTACTTGAGTTCTTTGAATTTTTTAAAGCCTAGATAGATGAAGAAGATACCAAGTAAAAACTTCCAATTTTCTTCAAGGGCCATTGCATATGTAAAGGCAGTTCCAGCAACGATAAAGACTAAGCCCATGGCAATAATTTTGAGTTTGCTACGCCATAAAAATTTCTTATCGAGTTTGTATGTCATACCAGTACTTTGCTTCCTTGCAGATCGCAAAATTTTAATACTGCGCATGCGCGTTTCTGCTCCCAGTGAAAGCCTGGTAGAGCTGATCTAAGCACCTGGAGAGAAGAGATAAATCGAGATATCACAGCCATTCTCTTTCCGCTGAAAACGAGCATGCGCGTTTTTAAGCAATGCCGTGCGCAGTATCCCACAACGGCCTTTACATAATGTCTTGATATTGGACCAATTTCACACTAGCCGCCAGAGGCAAATGAGCATGATCCACAACGACCAACGATCGCCTTGGGTCGATACCTAGAGTCGGCCCAGGTACCTGCTAACACCCGCAATGTGCACCACGCAGAAGCTCCACCCACTACCCGCCTTCGGGCACCGACCCTTTACCTTCGCTCGTGGTTCTGTATGCACTCTGCCAGCAGAGATTCAGGTTAGAGCACCTGTTATATATCTGTCTTGATGAATTTTTATTCTGCTCCTATTTTGGCATCCAACGCTGCTTACCTACCTCGACTAGTCCTAACTTGTCTCGGCGGAAAATTTTCCCGTTTTCGTCGATCTACCCCGTTGACCTCAAGTTACGTTGAGGTATTAGAGTATTCTTCATGTTCTGCTCTATGCGTTGAGGCACGCACGGGCAGGACCTTCACAGCTCTAGATTCAACCCAACGGAAGGACAGGTAAATGACAGGTAATAGTGAAAAAATCGCTCTGGTTACCGGTGCCAGTGACGGTATCGGCAAGGAAACTGCGCGACAGCTGGCTCGCCAGGGAGTACGTGTGGTCATTGGTTCGCGCAATATTGCCAAGGGCGAGGGCGTGGTCGGCGAGCTGGCCGGACAGGGGCTTGAGGTGGATCTGGTGCAACTCGATACGTGTGACAGCAATAGCATCAGCGCGGCCGCCAAGACACTCACCGAGCGCTTCGGCCGTCTTGATATTCTGGTCAACAACGCCGGCATCGCCAAGGATCAGGGGCCCCTTAGCGGTCTCGCCGTGGACGATCTCAAAGCCACCTTTGAAACCAACGTATTTGGCACCTTTGCCGTGACGCAGGCGTTGCTGCCGCTTCTGAAAAAATCCGCCCACGGGCGCATCGTCAATGTATCCAGCAGTCTGGCATCGCTGGAGATGATGACCGACAAAAACAGCCCATACTACAACGTTATGCTGCCCTCCTATGCGGCATCAAAAGCCGCTATCAACGTGATGACCATTCATCTGGCGCGTGAGCTGGAAGATAGCGGCATCAAGGTGAACGCCGTTGAGCCGGGCCTTACTGCCACCCGCGCGGTTGACCCCGCACTGATGGCCTACGCGCAGACCGTTGAAGTGGGTGCCGAGTCTTCGGTGAAACTGGCCCTGATTGAAGATGACGGCCCCACCGGCGGTTTCTTTGACCGCAACGGCCCGCTGCCCTGGTAACCAGGCTCGTCACCAGCAATGGTTCTTGGCAGACAGGTTTTTCTTTTCTGAATACCTGTCTGCTATCTGTATTTGTGAGCTCTGTGCGCATAGCAGAAGCTGCCTAACAGAGAGTACGACGGCAAGGCTGTCGTTGAAAGCAGGTAGACCTACCCTAGCTGAAGCAGTCTATATGCGGTCTTTTCGACTCCGTTTCGCCTCAGGGAGTACCGACAGCTTAGGCTTCACCTTCAGACCGCGATCGATGAGTATGGGTCTTTTGCCTGCATTGCTGGGTGCGGATTGTCTGTTAAGGCCGAGATCTCTCTGCAATCCCGCGCCAGCACGTTTTTCACATCCGGGCCGAACCATTCGAGCGACGCATCCAGCAGCCCCATTGAGCCCAAAGATTGCAGAAACGTACGATAGTCGAACGCTCCCTCCAGCAGCGGCACCATGCCATCGCGAGAACCCGCCGCGGCATACACATTGGCCGGTGCAAACACGCCGAGGTTCTCGCGCTTGTCGATGTTTTTCAGATGGAAATGACACACCTTCGGTGCCAAAGCTCTGAGGCTTTCCAGCGGATCGTCGCCCGCCTCCCAAACATGAAGCACATCGAAATTGATCCCCATTGCGGGGTGATCGACCTCCTCCAGCAGCTGACGGGTGGACGCCAGAGTGTCGGCCAGGGTGTTGGGGTGGGTTTCTACCACCAGTTGAACCCCGTGTGCAGCGGCAAGACTGGCGAGATTCCGCAGCCTTGCCACCCACGCCTTTCTTTCTTCCCTGGTAACAACGGCACTGCCACGGTTACCGGCAAAGGTTCGCAGCTTGGGTGCCTCCCAGCGATTCGCAAGATGGCAGAGTCGCTCCAGGTGCCGTAGCGCCCTGACTTCCGATCCTTCCAAGGGCAGATAGTCACTTATCATCGGTACTTCCAGGCCGAGGGAACCGAGCCAGGCGGCGTCGAACTGATCCTCAGGCTCGAGATTGATGGCGTGTGCCCCCCAGAGTTCGATGCCGGTAAAGCCGTGCTGCTGGGCCCAGGTTGCTATATCGCTGAGCGCAATCAGCTGGTGCCTGAAGGAGATAGTGCAAACCGAGAGATTCATACGCATATGACCTCCTGCTTTGACGATGCCGTTTGCTCTGACGAACGACCCCGCTCGCACCAGCGCTCAAACAGCGCCTGCAGTTCCGCCTTGATTCTGAACTCCAGTGCATCCTGTTCGGCAAGCAGTGCGAACAGGGAGTCCGCCACCCGGGTCTGGCCTGTGCGCGCCAGCTTCATCGACCGGTACTGCACCTGGGTATAGGCCTTAACGAGTTTTTCGACTTCATCGGTCCAGTAAACGAAGTAAGGATCATCCAGCCCCTCCCCCAGCGCCTGACAGAAAAAGGCAAACGCATGCTCGTAGGCGTACTTTCGTATCGCCATCACCGGGATCTCGCGCACGGCGCACTCAAGATCGGCAAGTTCCACACCGTCCCTTCCCAGATGCGCATGAACTATGCGCCGCAGCGCATCGCTGAAGGGGTTATGCCGACGCTTCATGCAGGTCGCGAAATAGGCGCGCACGGTCTCATCGGCGGTATGGCACACATCTATACCATCAAAGAAGAAGCCACCGGCCACGCTGGGTTGACTCACTGCATTGAGGATACGCGCCTTGGGCAACGGCCCTTCCCAACGGTAATCCGGGTCATGCATAAACCAGATATCAGGATCGTCCGTGGTTTCCAGCATCACGTAGTGCGGAAAAGGGTTCTGATTGAACTTGTTCTCCCTTTCCGGCAAGTGATACATGTCGAGCATCACCATGACATTTCGGTGAGCAGGCCGGTTTTCGACAAGGTCAACAAGGCGCGCCACATTCGTGGCTTTATCCGCGCCGGGATCGAACCACTCCCTTATTTCGATGCCGTAGAGCTGCTTGTACCAGGTCTTGAAAAAGTCGTGGTTGGTATGCTCGGAATGGTAGGACAGCACCCAGCGATCACTGACGGAAAAGTCGGCATCCCAGACTCCGAAGTAGAAGGGACGGTGATCAACCCCCTCACTTCGTTTGATCACCTCACAAACGCAACTGACGAAACAATGCACCTTGATCATGCTAGGCCTCCCTCTACGGCCACCTCGGCGGAGATCTCGGGATGCGCGCCCTCCTCCTGCTGTAACTGCAGCAGGAAATCGACCAGGGAATTAACCGTGGCAAAGGCCTCGGCGCTCAGCGCTTCGTCGGGTATTTCATAGCCGCATTCCAGCTCAAGATGGAGCAGCAACTGCAGTATCATCACCGAATCGAGATGCAGATCTTCGTTAAGCCGGGCCTCGGGTCTGAAACTGGCGATATGGGGAATCCTCAATGAGTTCGCCAGCCCATCCTGTATCACCTCTATAAGCTCTTCTCGCTTCATGCCGACAGTTGCTCCGCGCTGTGCCCAACCTGATCCGCCAGCAGGCGGCGACTGATTTTGCCGTTTGGCAGCTTGGGTATCTCTTCGACCTGGGCAATTTCCAACGGGCATTGGTAGGGTGAAAGATGTTCGGCACACCAGCGGCGCAGTTCATCCTCATCGACGGTGCGGTCAGCGACAAACTGCAGGCACACGCGTTCACCGGCATAAGGATCGGCGCGTTTGAAAACGACGACGTCGACAACCCCCTCGCAGGTCAGGACCACATCCTCCACCTCTTTCGGGTACACATTGATACCTGCCACATTGATCATGTCATCGATTCGGGCCAGGTAATGCAGAATGCCGTCGCTATCGAAATATCCCAGATCCCGGGTATAAATAGCCTGTGCAGCCCCTTGTATAACCACCTCCGAGGGCGCATCGGCACTGCTGCCAGATTCGACCTGATAGCGTGCCAGCGGGCGCCCCATTGCACCGGCTGAGCGAGTATCCGTATTGATCGCCACACATCCCGCTTCCGAGCAGCCGTACTGCTGGAACAGGTGAACGCTGCGTTCACGCAGAGCTTCAAAATGAGCCTTGGGCATCACGGCGCCTGAGGTCATCACCGCAAACAGGTTTTCGCCTTGAGGCAGAAGCCGGGTCAGCACATGCAAAAGCGTCGGTGCCGCGTAGAGCAGCGGCTGCGGCAGCTGCGCGAGCTTACGCAGCACATACTTGGGGTTCAGCTGGGTGAGGACGTGCGGTTCCTGCCGCCGTGCCAATGAGGCCAGCACACCGCAGATCAAGCCATAGGAGTGTGTCACCGGGCAGGCGATCACCGGGGTCATATCCCGCGCCTGGGGCAAGGCCTCCAGGTAGTCTTCCAACTCACGATCGATAGACTCCCAGCTGCGCTCGATGCACTTGGGCTCCCCCGTCGTGCCGGAACTTAGCTGCACCAGGCCTGGCGGCACCTCGGCCGCGCTATCCGGCGGTAACTCGATGCGCTCAATCTGATCGAATATCAGCGCGTAACTGCCGCTGCGTCGGGTAAGCCGTCGTGCGGCCTCCAGCGGCGTGGTCGGATGCAGTGGCAGCACGGAGCCGCCACGTGCCTTTACGTACAGGCATAGCGCAATCCATTCGACCGGATCACTCAGGCAGACCGTGAGCCGGCGGTCTTTGCACTCACTGATCGCAGCTACCGCGTCAAAGCGGCGGTAGCAACGCTCGAAATGTTCGCTGTCATAGTAGTCATCATTCAGGTAAAGCATGCTGCAGCCTCATTTTTGCTCAGCGGGTGGAAAGGGTTCGGAATCGGGTGACGGCACTCGGTGGTGATCGACGTACAGAGTTTCCGCCGAAGCAGCGATTCCGTTTGAATAACCGGTGAGGTACACCCCAACAGAGCGGTGCGCTCCGGGTCGCAATGGCCTCCGGCGCTGTAACGCTCCAGCAGATCGTGTACCTGCTGCCAAAACCTAGCTTCGGGCAGGCCATAATCTTGTTCGAGCAGGTGGGAGAGCTCCGCCAGGTTGTAGATGTAAAGCGTGTCCATGTAGAGCTCGCGGAGCGCTTCGACCTCCTGCATCCAGAAAAACCGGTCGGGTGTGTCATCGAGATACACGGGATCAAGCGCACGAAAGTCGGGACAGAGATCCGGCTGCGCCAGAAAGCCCTCGACATACTCCACGCTCTCATGGAAATCACGCACGGCTAGCCGTGTTGGCCAGCCATCACGATGTACAATAATCAGGTTCTGGGCGTGCGCCTCCAGTGCAATTCCCTGCGCTACCAGGAGGTGCCATATCGGCAGTACCGTGCACTCAAGCAAGCGCGTCAGCCAGGCTTGCAGCCCAAAGCGCTGGATCCAGTCATCTATAAACGGACGCCGGTCCAACTCGATGGCAAATAGCGCCGTGAATGGAACCGCCTGCTCGCCCGGTTCAAGCGAGGTATTCAGGTTCTCGCGCCAGATGGCGCCCAGTTGCCCCTCCAGGTGTTTACCTGCGCCCTTGAAAAGCAGACCGGCATACTCCTGCAGCAGGATCAGCGGCGCGATATCAGTGAAAAACGGATCGCTGTCGACGACCTTTTTCAACCAGGCGGACAGCACCGGTGCCGTGCAAACCGAGTGAGGCTCCAGGGTACGAAGCGATGAGGTATTCACCAGGTTAAGCGGGAGCTTGATATGGGCCTTCCCGGGATCCTCTGCGTTGATCAGGGTCCTTATGGACTGGGTTGCCCGGTACTGCTCCCCCGCTTCCCCGAGGTAAAGAATCTCGCCGGAGCGGATAGGCGTCCCCAAACCCTCTCGCTGTAGTGCCTGCCACTGCCAGGGATGGATCGGCATTAGTCCATAGCGCTCCGGGCTTCCGCCGCGTTGAAGAATACGCGCCTGCAGAGTGTTCCAGCACGGGTCACCCAGTTCACGGCGCCAGAACGACTCTTCCTCAACTGGAAGGCTGGACGCCAGCGATCTGCGGTCGATAGCAAGCCAATGCAGGACAAAGGTTTCACCCGCCTCTGGGCCATAGCGCCGATGATCCTCAACGCTGAATCCGGTGCGTGCCTTGAAGCAGGGGTGATAGGGGTGCCCCTCATCGAGCAGGCCTTCAAGCGCCTCGAAAGACAACTGACGACGACTGAGCGGCCTTGGCAGACGCCGTGCGTTCCAGTCGCACAAGCGCACCGTCTGCTCCAGCTCGGCATGGAGGCGTTTTCTGATCGCTGCATCTACGTTAAGCGCGGCGACTAAATCGCCGAGACCAACCTGGCAGCGCCAGCCGTCTGCGTCGACCCGGCGCAAGCTGTTCTCCTGTACGCGTAGTCTGCCAAACGCTCCTCTGCGGCCGCGACAAACCAGGTCCAGCTCACCGATCCGGAAATTCAGTTCACCCGTGTTATCAGGAACATCTCCGCTAAAGGCGACGGCCCCCTCGAACAGCAGCGCTTCAATCAGCTGGCGAATCACGCGTCCTTCCGACATCAGACTTGCTTCAGGCACCGTGAATAGCCTCGGCTCGAGCGAGATCGATCCCGTCATCGGCGGACTCCTTGTGTGAATCTGCGACGGGCTCGCGCAGCGGATTGGGTACGCGGGTGTAGACTGCGAGCTCCAGCTCGGCGGTCAGCTCATCCACATCCTGAACACGGGTCAGCAGATTGGCTTTGTAAGCGAGCTCAGGCTGCTCCAGCAGATGGTTAACCAGCCGAAGACCTGCGCCCTTCAGATCGCGACGCATGTCGCTTAACCAGGTTCTCACTTGCTTTAGCAGACGCGCCTCATCAGCCAGCCCGTCAGCGCCCAGGCGATGGATAACCGCAGCCAGCTGATTCAAAATCAGGTAGTAACCGAAACGGTCGCGAATCATCTCCTCGCTGTAATACAGCTCTTCTGAATAACGCGCCTGCGGCTCCAGCTCACAGAGGTGTTCACGATAACTGTCCGCAAGGTAGTAACCCTGGTTGTCGCGGTAGTAATACTGGGAGGGATAGCCAGCCGATATATCGAGCAGGCTATTCTGTTGATGGGCTTCAAGAGCGATCCCCTGCTCGTCATACAGCCTGATAAGCGCATCGACGGCGCAGTGCCAATAGTGGCCGAACCAGTCCAGCGCCACATCACTGACGTTGCGCCCTTCTCTAAGCGCCAACCCTTCAATCAGGGTTCGCATTCTCGATGGACGGCCTGGCAGCGGCTCCTGCAGGATCGCCGCAATCGATTGCACGCCCCGGCGCTCCCCACCGATAAAGGGGTTGTGGCGCAGGATGACCTCAAAACCGGACTCCCCGCCTTGCGGGAACTCCACGGTCAGCCAGGCCGGGTCCGTTAATACTGAGAACTGCGGGTTGCGCACGACAAAGCCGCTTTTCTCCAGCAATTTGGCTGCGATGACGCCCGCCCTGAGCTCTGACACCTGGTTGCGGCGCAGCGAGTTGGTCACCTTGACCGGAATCGAAACCTTGAACATCCAAGGGGAGTGATCGCTATACAGCGTCCTGACCGATGAGGTCGGTGTGAACTCTGGGCCAATGGCCCCCAGATCGCGCAGATCGCCGGCCTCAATTGCCTGGCGGACCTGAGGCTGGTGAATAAGCCATTGCGCCTGCAGCGGATGAACCGGAATACAGACCTCATCCTGAGACAGGCCAACCTCACCGAGTACTTCCAGCACCAGGGCTTCAGCGCTGCGCTCAAGCAGAGAATCTTGTCGGACCCAGGCGCGGCGAGCGGCAAAACAATGCAGACGAAACTGTCCTGCCAGCTCTGGTGCATAGTGATCCTGCTGCCAGAAACTCATCCCCTGCCGGCTTTTCGGCGTAGGATGACACCAGTGCCCATATAACAGTGACTGTTCAGACTCGATAAACCGCTCACCTTCAAGAGTGTGGTCATCAGCCCTTGCCTCGATAAAGCGAGCCATCAGCTGGCAGCTTTCCACCAACCGATAAACCAGTTCAAGCTCCTGCTCCCGTTGGCGATGATCCGCCATGCCCGGATCGTAGAGCTCCCGAACCAGAACCAATACCGCGTCGAGCGGACGTAACGGAGACCATTGATCGGACGAGTCATGATTGACCCAGGCAGAAAGGATACGGTGCCGACCAATCAGAGAGCGGTAACCGACATCCAGGGCCAGCCTGCCCCGCAGACCCTTCAGGCGCAGTTCGATGACGCCGATACCGTGAAACAGTCCGCCAAGGACCCTTCTTTCCGCCCAGCCGGAACCCGAATGCCAGGCACCGGAATCAGCCTCACGCAGGTAGCAATTTACAAAGGTTTGAAAGGTGGCGTTTTCCGCCACCTCAAGTGCGGTAGGATTCATAAGCTCCTCTGTCGATCTTTGACGGCCGCGACACCACGACCTAACCGGGACAGAGGAAATCTACTTGATAACCATTATCACTCGCAACAGCATTTACATCTGTTACAAGTTATTCTAACGCTAACCCATAGCCTGGCAACGAAGCATAGCCCGTTCAGGTGAGAAAGCCCGGTAGCAACCCAGTGCGAGGGCAAAGGTCACCCACTCCGCGATTGGCAGTGCCACCAGGATTGAAACCTGCGGGAACAGGGTCGCAATGGCAAACAGCAATCCTACCGGCAACACCAGACTGCGAGACAAGGCCACTACCAAAGAGGGCAACGGCTGATGCATTGCGGTCAGGTAGATCGACAGACAGACATTCAAGCCATTAACCAGAAAGAGCGGCCAGACCGCCGCGATAAAATCGTGCGACTGCTCCAGTACAGAACTGTCCGCGCCCTGAAGAAACAGGCCAATAAGCCAATCACCGCCCGCCAGTAGCACCGAAACCAGAACGACCGCCACACAGGCCACCATCAGAAACGCACTGCTCATGAAGCCACGAATACGGCCCGCCTGCCCTGCCCCCAGGTTCTGGCTCACCAAAAGATGAACAGCGTCGGCAATGCCGTAGTAGATCATCAGGCTGAGAAAGATGGTGTAGTTCACCACTGTGAAGGCCGCTATCCCATCAACCCCGAGACGGCTGACAAGCAGCCAGTTGAGCACCAGTATCACCACCCCACCCGAGCACTCATTAATGAACTCGGACACGCCGTTATACGCGACCTTGAACATATCGCTCCACTGGCCGGGACGAAGCATGAAGCGCAGCTTGCGCCCGGGGCGGCGGAAATAGCGAGTCAACACAGCAAGCTGAAGCAGTTGTGCCAGCCCCGTGGCCCAGGCAGCTCCGACAAGGCCCAGCTCAAAATGGATAATAAACAGAGCGTCCAACAAGATATTGGCGACTGCCCCCACTGAGAGGGCCAGGGTCGCCAGGCCGGGCTGCCCATCCATGCGGACGAAGTAGTACAAAACCATGGAGGTAAGCTGCAACACCAGGACGACACTGAGCCAACGAAAGTATGGCCTCATGGTTTCGTGCAGATGCTCAGGCGCACCCAGCAGCGTTAGTACGCTGCCATCAAACAATAACCCCGGAATCAGGAAAAGCAGCGCCATCGCCACAACGCTGAACATACAGCGGCTGAATACCCCTGACGCCTGGTCGTGATGTCCCGCCCCCAAAGACCGCCCCGCTCGCACAGCGCCGCCGATGGCGATCATCAGCGCAAGACCAAACACGAGTGTCAGATAGGGAATCATCAGGTTGACCGCTGCCAGCGCATCGGAACTGACAAACCGACCGACAAAAATACCATCGACAATGCTTGCCGTCGTTATCGCCAGCAAGCCGAGTATTGAGGGTATCGCGTAGCGGACAAACGTCGGAAATATTGCGCCTTGCAGTATCGGGGATCCTTCCATCAGACCTATGCACCTTCGGGGCTAAACAGGGGGAGTATCTCGAGAAGAAGGCGATGATAATTATTATCATCTATACACACAAGGAAGCGATTGCTGAACGCTGAGGCTCAACCGCGAACGCGGGTTTACTTTGATCAAGCCTGATGCACCGATCAGGTGATCAACGCCAAAAGCAAAAAGGGTAAAACGCGGTAACAAAAAAGGGGCACTTGGCCCCTTTTTCATAGTCCGTCAGATAACAATCAAAGGTTATCGATACGGTTCAGACCGGCAATCGCCGCGACGCGGTAGGCTTCCGCCATGGTCGGGTAGTTGAACGTAGTGTTGATGAAGTACTTCAACGTGTTCGCCTCGCCCTTCTGCGCCATGATCGCCTGACCGATATGGACGATCTCAGACGCCTGGTCACCGAAACAGTGAATACCGAGGATCTCCAGCGTCTCGCGGTTAAACAGGATCTTCAGCATGCCCACCGGCTCGCCGGAAATCTGGGCGCGTGCCGTATCCTTGAAGAAAGCCTGACCTACTTCATAAGGTACCGACTCCGCCGTCAGCTCCTCTTCAGTTTTACCGATAGAACTGATTTCCGGAATGGTGTAGATACCGGTCGGTACTTCGTTAATGTAACGGAAGTCATCGCCGTTAAGCATGTCAGCCGCAGCAGCACGCCCCTGGTCGAGAGCGGCCGACGCAAGGCTCGGCCAGCCAACCACATCACCTACGGCATAAACGCCTTCGCACTCGGTACGATAGTGACCATCGACGGCAAGCTGGCCGCGGTTATTGGCTGTCAGGCCGATGTTTTCGAGCCCCAGTCCTTCAGTGTTGCCGGTACGGCCGTTACACCAGAGGAAGGCATCTGCGCGGATACGCTTACCGGATTTCAGATTGATGATCACGCCGTGGCCATCACCCTCAACCGACTGATATTCCTCGTTGTGACGGATCTTCACGGCATTGTTACGGAAGTGGTAGCTCAGGGAGTCGGATATCTCGCTATCCAGGAAGGAGAGCAGACGGTCGCGGGTGTCGATGAGATCGACCTTAACGCCCAAACCGCTGAAGATAGAGGCGTACTCACAGCCGATAACACCCGCACCGTAGATCACCAGGGTGCGTGGCGTGTGGTTGAGCTTGAGAATAGTGTCCGAGTTGTAGATACGCGGGTGATCAAAATCGACATCGGCCGGTTTGTAGGGACTGGAGCCGGTGGCGATGACGAAGTTCTTCGCACGCAGCACCTCGCGAGCATTGGATTCGCCCTCGATAACCACTTCACCGGGTTTGCTGAACTGGGCACGACCAAAGAACACATCGACACGGTTACGCGCGTAGAAGTTGGTTCTTAGCATCACCTGATTGGAGATTACCTTCTCAGCGCGATTTAATACTTTCGGGAAGGAGAACCAACGCGGCTCACCGATATCACGAAACATCGGGCTGGTGTTAAATTCTATAATCTGCTTGACCGAGTGACGCAGGGCTTTAGAGGGGATGGTACCTTTGTGGGTGCAGTTACCGCCGACAGTGTCCTGCTCCTCGACGACTGCGACACGCTTGCCCTTCTTGGCAGCGCTCATCGCCGCGCCTTCACCGGCGGGTCCAGACCCGATAATTACGACATCATAGTCATATACAGCCATTAACTTCCCCTTATGCAGTGCACTGGTACCAGACGTGGCCGTTACCCTACTAAAACTCAGCGGCCACGCCCATTATCTATTCGAATTACATTGTTCGATTATTTGGCTTTTACTTCGTAGGCGAGATCATCATTGCTCATGCCTGACTTGGCAGCCCCTTTGTTTCGCTGCTGCTCTTCGTCACACTTCGCCTGGTCACCGCCACAGATATCACAGGCGGTATCCATACCCAGCGCGCTCATGCCACCGCAGGAGCCTGCAATCGGCTTGCGGCCCATCAACACCCCCACCGACATGGCGGTGATGATGCAAAGTAAAACAACAAAGGTAAGTATCAAGGTATCCATCAGTTCACCTCCTGCAGAAAATGATCGAACTCCGGCGTAGAACGCTCTATGAATCCATCACCCTGCTTGATAATGAAAAATGCGGCGATCCCATGCTCTTCGGCAAACTCAGGCCCCGCCTCGTCGCCCAGCACCATCAGCGTGGTAGCCAGCGCGTCGGCCTCATAGCATTTCGGCCGCAGCACCGTTACCGATGCCAGTTTATGCGTGATCGGCCGCCCTGTTCGCGGATCGATCGTGTGGGAAAAACGCTGACCGTTTTCCTCGAAGTAGTTACGGTAGTCGCCTGAAGTCGCAATGCCAGTGTCGCTAACGCTGACCACCCGTTCCACATCGCGCTCGCCTGCCACCGGACTTTCGATAGCAATTCGCCAGTCTTTTTCACCCGGTTTCAGACCCGATGCACGTAACTCACCGCCGATCTCCACCAGGTAATCTTTGATGCCCTGTTGCTCGAGAAGTGCCGCAACCTCATCTACGCCATAGCCCTTGGCTATTGCAGACAGGTCGACGTATTGAGTACCGCTTTTGGAGAGTCTGTTACCTTCGACAGAGATATTCTGGTAACCGACTTCGCCAAGCAGACTTTCGACCTTCTCTTCCGACGGCGCCTTTATGATACGCCCATCCGGCCCGAACCCCCAAAGGTTCACCAGTGGACCTACCGTCACATCAAATGCGCCATCGCTCAGATTGCTGATACGAAGCGACTGAGTAACAACATCTGCCAGTTGTGACGACACTTCAAGAGAACCGCCAGCAGGCAGCGCGTTAAAGCGCGACAGTTCGGAGTCTTCGATATAGGTGGACATCTGCTGGTTAACCTCCTTGAGGAGGTTGTCGACGAGCGGACGCAGCTCTTCGATGCGCTCTTCGTCTGTATCCACCCAGCGAATGCTATAGGTGGTTCCCATGGTCATGCCATTAAAGCCGATGACCTCCGGCTCACGGGAGCAGCCGCTTAGAACGAAAACGGCCAGCAGCAGAGCTGCCGGCCATTTCAGGTAGTGTTTAACTACTGCCATCCGGATTAACCACCGAAGTCATCAAGCAGGATGTTTTCCGGCTCAACGCCGAGATCTTCCAGCATCTTGATAACAGAGGCGTTCATCATTGGCGGTCCACACATGTAGTACTCGCAATCTTCAGGCGCATCGTGGTCCCGCAGATAGTTTTCGTACAACACGTTATGGATAAAGCCGGTGTAACCTGTCCAGTTGTCTTCCGGCAGCGGATCAGACAGAGCCAGGTGCCAGCTGAAGTTTTCGTTCTCTTCGGCCAGCTGATCGAACTCTTCAACATAGAAGGCTTCACGGGTAGAACGTGCGCCGTACCAGAAAGAGATCTTGCGCTTGGAGTTCAGGCGCTTGAGCTGGTCAAAGATGTGTGAACGCATCGGCGCCATACCGGCACCACCACCGATGAAGACCATCTCGTTCTCGGTGTCCTTGGCGAAGAACTCACCGAACGGTCCGTATACAGTGATCTTATCGCCCGGTTTCAGACTGAACACGTAGGAAGACATCTGGCCCGGCGGGATACCCTGGCTGCCCGGAGGCGGAGAAGCGATACGGATGTTGAACTTAACAACGCCCTTCTCTTCCGGGTAGTTCGCCATGGAGTAGGCACGGATAACCGGCTCATTGACCTTGGAGACATACTGCCAAAGGTTGAACTTGTCCCAGTCGCCGCGAAAATCTTCTTCGATGTCGAAGTCCTTGTAGTGAACTTCGTGCGCCGGCGCTTCCAGCTGAACATAACCACCTGCACGGAAATCGACGTTCTCGCCTTCCGGCAGTTTCAGCGTCAGTTCCTTGATGAAGGTTGCAACGTTCGGGTTGGACTCGACGGTACATTCCCACTTCTTCACACCGAAGACATCGTCTTCAACGTGGATCTTCATATCCTGCTTGACGGAAACCTGGCAGGACAGACGCCAGCCATCTTTCGCTTCACGCAGATTAAAGTGAGACTCTTCGGTCGGCAGCATAGAGCCACCACCGTCGGTCACCTGACACTTACACTGTGCACAGGTACCACCACCACCACAGGCTGACGCCAGGAAGATACCCTTGTCCGCCAGAGTCTGAAGCAGCTTGCCGCCAGCCGGAACAGTGATCGACTTATCGGGATCATCGTTGATCTCGATGGTCACATTACCGGAACTGACCAGTTTTGCGCGTGCAGCCAGGATCACGGCAACCAGTGCAAGCACCACCACCGTGAACATGACCACACCCAGAATGATTTCTACATTCATAGGTTTATTCCATCCTTAATGCTGTTCATACCCAGCTGTTACAGCTGAACGCCAGAGAAAGACATGAAGCCCAGGGACATCAGACCAACAGTAATGAAGGTGATACCCAGGCCACGCAGCCCTTCCGGCACGTCGCTGTACTTCAGCTTTTCACGAATACCTGCCAGCGCAGTGATCGCGAACGCCCAACCCAGGCCTGCGCCTGCGCCGTAAACCACACTTTCACCGAAGGTGTAGTCACGCTCGACCATGAACAGTGCGGCACCCATGATGGCGCAGTTCACGGTGATCAGCGGCAGGAACACGCCCAGCGCGTTATACAGCGCAGGTACGAACTTATCGAGGAACATCTCGAGGATCTGGACGATCGCCGCGATAACCCCGATGTAAGAGATGTAACCCAGGAAGCTGAGGTCTGCTTCAGGATAGCCGGCCCAGGCCAGCGCGCCCTCACGCAGCAGATTGTTATAGATCAGGTTGTTGACCGGCACGGTAATAACCAGCACCACGACAACGGCAACACCCAGGCCTATAGCAGTCTGTACCTTCTTGGAGATCGCCAGGAACGTACACATCCCCAGGAAGAAGGCCAGCGCCATGTTTTCGACGAAGATCGCCTTAACAGCAAGGCTGATATACTGTTCCATGACTTACGCAGCCCCCTTCTTAGTGTTCGGGTACATGGTGTACTCCGGCTTCTCGACCTGCTCTTTACGCAGGGTGCGAACACCCCAGATAAACAGACCGATCAGGAAGAACGCACTCGGCGGCAGCAGCAGCATACCGTTACCCTGGTACCAGCCACCGTTGTTAACCAACGGCAGGATCTCGATACCGAACAGGGAACCTGAGCCAAAGAGTTCACGGAAGAAACCGACAAACATCAGCACCAGACCGTAACCCAGACCGTTACCGACACCATCAAAGAAGCTCTGGATCGGCGGGTTCTTCATCGCGAAGGCTTCCGCGCGGCCCATAACGATACAGTTGGTGATGATCAGACCAACGAATACCGACAGCTGCTTGGAGATCTCGTAGGCAAACGCCTTGAGGATCTGGTCAACCACGATTACCAGGGAAGCGATGATCGTCATCTGCACGATGATTCGAATCGAACCCGGAATGTGGTTACGGATCAGCGAGACGAAGAAGTTCGAGAACGCTGTTACCGAGATTACGGCAAGACTCATAACAAAAGCCGTTGCCAGGTTTGACGTTACCGCCAGTGCAGAACAGATACCCAGGATCTGCAGAGCGATCGGGTTGTTCTTAAGGATTGGCGTCGTCAGGACATCTTTAGTCGTGGACATAATCAAGCCTCCCCTGCACGCAGGTTATTCAGGAACGGTGCGTAACCGTTTTCACCCATCCAGTACTGCAACAGGTGAGTTACACCGTTACTGGTCAGGGTAGCGCCAGACAGGCCATCGACCTTGTGCTCGGCATCCGGAGTTTCCGCGCCAACGCTACCTTTGATCAGGCGAATTTCTGGATCGGTTTTGTCTTCACCGTAGACCTCTTTGCCCGGCCACAGTGCTTTCCAGGCAGGGTTATCCACCTCGCCACCAAGCCCCGGAGTTTCGGCGTGGGAATAGAAACCCAGACCCACTACGGTGTTCAGGTCACCTTCCAGTGCCAGAAAGCCATACAGTGTAGACCAGAGACCGTAACCGTGAACCGGCAGAATCACCTTTTCAAGATCATTGGCAGAGTCACGCACGATATACACCGGCATCACATTAGCCTGATACTTGATTGAAGCGATATCTTCGCTACGCGGTACCGGATGACCCAGCTCAGGATCTTTCGCAGCCTTGGTAGCGTTGTAGTTGGCAACCGGCTCATCGACGAATTTACCGCTGTCGAGATCGACGTAGCGGGTCTCGATCTGGGCGAACAGTTCATCGACCGACTTGGAAGCATCACTGATACCTGCCGCGGCCAGAATGTTGGACTTACGGTCCAGCTCACGGTTAGCAACCTGCTTCGGTTTCAGCAGAACCGCTGCCGCCGATACAACCACGGAGCAGATCACGCAGAGCAGGATCGTAACGGTAAGCGTTTTACCGATAGAATCGTTATTAGACGACATTGCGCTTCATCCTCCGCTTGATGTTCGACTGGACGACAAAGTTATCGATCAGCGGTGCGAACAGGTTGGCAAACAGAATTGCCAGCATCATGCCCTCAGGGAAGGCCGGGTTCACAACACGGATCAGAATCACCATCACGCCGATCAGCGCACCGAAAATCCACTTGCCGGTGTTGGTCATGGAGGCAGACACAGGGTCTGTAGCCATGAAGAACATACCGAAAGCGAAGCCGCCGAGTACCAGATGCCAGTAGAACGGCACTGAGAACATCGGGTTGGTTTCGGAACCGATCAGGTTGAACAGCGTGGACATGGCAACCATACCCAGGAACACACCCAGGACGATGCGCCATGCAGCGATACCGGCAAACATGATCACCAGACCACCGATCAGAATCGCCAGTGTGGAGGTCTCACCCACTGAACCCTGAATGGTGCCCAGGAAAGCATCAAACCAGGTCAGGTTGTTAGCCAGGATCTGATCAACACCACCCATGGCAGCCAGGCCCAGCGGCGTAGCGCCGGAGAAGCCGTCAACCGCAGTCCAGATGGAATCACCGGACATGCTCGCCGGGTAGGCGAAGAACAGGAAGGCACGGCCTGTCAGTGCCGGGTTAAGGAAGTTTTTGCCGGTACCACCGAACACTTCCTTACCGATCACGACACCAAAGCTGATACCCAGAGCAACCTGCCACAGCGGAATGCTCGGCGGCAGGATCAGCGCGAACAGTACGGAAGTCACGAAGAAGCCTTCGTTAACTTCGTGACCACGCTTCATCGCAAACAGGACTTCCCAGAAGCCGCCCACAATAAAGGTTGTCGCGTAGATCGGCAGCCAGTATGCGGCACCGTGAATGATGTTGTCCCAGACACTGTTGGGATCGAAACCGGTCAGCGCAGCGGCGATGGAGCCCTGCCAGGTGCCCGGATCGGTAATACCGAGATCCGCCATGGCTGTATTAGCCTGCAGACCTACGTTATATAGACCAGCGAAAATCGCCGGGAAGGTGCACAACCATACCAGGATCATGATGCGCTTCAGATCGACGCCATCGCGGACGTGAGCTGCGCTTTTGGTCACGTGACCCGGTGTATAGAAGATGGTATCGACCGCTTCGTAAAGCGCGTACCAGTTCTCGTACTTACCGCCCTTGTGAAAGTGCGGTTCGAGATTATCCAGAATAGATCTCAAACTCATGGCCAGCCTCGCTTACGCCTCTTTCTCGATGCGCGTCAGGTTGTCACGCAGGATCGGACCGTACTCGTACTTGCCAGGGCACGCGAAGGTGCACAGGGCCAGGTCCTCTTCTTCCAGCTCCAGACAACCAAGCTGCATCGCCGTTACGATATCGCCGGTCACCAGTGCGCGGAGCAGCTGGGTCGGCAGGATATCCAGGGGCATCAACTTCTCAAACTGACCTACGGGAATCATCGCACGCTCAGATCCATTGGTGGTCGTTGTGAAATCGAATTTCTTGCCCGCAGAGAACATCGACGTAAACATACGCAGCACAGAGAACTTCTGGGAACCCGGAGCAATCCAGCCCATGAAGTCGCGGCTGTCGCCCTCTTCCAGCACGCTTACCTGAACGTGGTAACGTCCGAGGTAGGCCAGCGGACCTTTGGCGTTAGCGCCGTTCCAGACAGAACCGCTGATAACACGGTTGTTGTCGCCGGAAACGCGGCCAGCGGTCAGCTCATCAAGAGATGCACCCAGACGGGTCTTCAGCAATGTCGGCTTGCCAACCTTGGGACCACCGAGGGCAACCACTCGCTCAACGGACAGCTTGCCGCTGGTGAACAGTTTGCCAAGAGCGATCACGTCCTGGTAACCAATACTCCAGACTACCTTTTCCCGGGAAACCGGATCGAGGTGATGGATATGGGTACCTGGGTTACCAGCCGGATGAATACCGGCAAACTCTTCAGAGCTTACACCTTCAACGCTGGGGATATCAGCACCCGGCGCCTTACACAGGAATACCTTGCCGGCACCCAGACGGGTTAGCACGGTCAGACCCTGTTTGAAGCTTTCAGACTCAGCAGCAACGACGACTGCCGGATCGGCAGCGAGGGGATTGGTATCGATTGCGGTAACGAAGATCGAGCTGGGCGTCGTGCCAACCTGGGGTACACGGCTGAAGGGACGGGTACGGAATGCGGTCCAAAGACCGGACTGCACCAGGTTCTCTTCAACTTGCTCACGACTCAGACCAGATAATTGATCAGCAGAGTAGCTGTTGAACTCAACAGACTCTTCCTGGTCATCCAGTTCAATCACAACAGACTGCAGAACGCGTCGTTCGCCACGGTTAACCGCTCGAATGACACCTGCGCCTGGTGCGGTGTACTGAACGCCTGGTGTTTTTTTATCGGTAAAGATCACCTCGCCGAGCTTGACCCGGTCCCCTTCTTTGACAGACATTGTTGGCTTCATACCAACGTAGTCCAAACCAACAAGGGCCACAGTACGCGCATCAACGGTTGCCGAGACAACCTGCTCCGGTGCGCCTGCAATAGGTAGATCCAGACCTTTATTGATCTTGATCATACGCCTCACCTAGTAGAATAAACTTTACTGGCGCCTGTAATTCGACCGAAACGCTCCCCCCACTAACCCAGCATCGCTACCGGATCAAAACGTATTTCAGTCAGCTGTATTACAGACGCCACCCAAAAATCCGGACAATTATAACTGAGCGAGCGGTTCTTTTTCTACAAACTACCTTTGCGATCAGGTACTTTCGTCGGCAATTCTCTTTCCTCTGATTACAAAAACGCCACACCTTTGCACCATATTAGTGCAACACCTATCCAGCCACTCAGCGGGCCTTGTAAAAAAATAACAAAAAAAAAGCCGCGACACTGTCGCGGCTTTTTCTATTCAGCTGATTCTCTTCAACTGGAGGCTCAGCCCTCGACCGGGAACGCCGGCAGAGTACATTTGGTGATCGCACGCGCCAGGCGAACTACCTGACAGCTGTAACCGAACTCGTTGTCGTACCAAACGTAGAGCACGCAGCTGTTACCGCTGGAGATCGTTGCCAGACCATCAACAACACCGGCTGCACGGGAGCCAACGAAATCGCTGGAAACCGCTTCCGGAGAGTTGCTGTAATCAACCTGCTTCTGCAGATCGGAATGCAGCGCAACGTTACGCAGGTAATCGTTGAGCTCATCTTTATCGACAGGCTTTTCCAGGTTCAGGTTCAGGATCGCCATGGACACGTTCGGTGTCGGTACGCGGATCGCATTACCTGTCAGCTTGCCTTCCATCTCAGGCAGAGCCTTGGAAACCGCCTTGGCAGCACCGGTTTCGGTCAGAACCATGTTCAGACCCGCAGCGCGACCGCGACGATCACCCTTGTGGTAGTTGTCGATCAGGTTCTGGTCGTTAGTGTAGGAGTGAACGGTCTCAACGTGACCGTTAACCACACCGTACTTGTCGTTCATCGCCTTCAGGACCGGCGTAATGGCGTTGGTGGTGCAGGATGCAGCAGACAGGATCTGATCAGCATCGGTGATGTCGCCATCGTTCACACCCATAACAATATTCTTAACGCCCTTACCCGGGGCCGTCAGAATAACGCGGGAAACACCTTTGGATTTCAGGTGCAGGGCCAGGCCATCAGCATCGCGCCACTTACCGGTGTTATCGATAACCAGCGCGTTATTGATACCGTACTCGGTGTAGTCGATGGTATCCGGCGCATCGGCGAAGATCACCTTGATCATGTTGCCGTTAACGATAAGCGAGTTGGTCTCTTCATCAACCTGGATAGTGCCTTTAAAAGAACCGTGAACAGAGTCGCGGCGCAGCAGGCTGGCACGCTTCTCGAGGTCATTTTCAGCACTGCCCTTACGCACAACGATCGCTTTCAGGCTCAGGGAATGACCTGCGCCGGAACGATCGATCATCAGACGAGCCAGCAGACGACCGATACGGCCGAAACCGTAAAGTACAACGTCGGTTGAAGGTGTCGGTTCACCACCGAGGGCGCCAGACAGTTCAGCTTCAAGGAACTCCTTCAGAGTGCGACCAGCGCCCTCATCACGGAATTTAACGGCCAGCTTGCCGATATCGACGTGAGCATCATTGAGATCCATCTCACTTACCGCCTCGAGTACCGGGAAGGTATCCACGACGGACAGCTCTTGACCCTCAACCTGGCGAACATAACGATGCGCCTTGAGGATATTAATAACGGAACGCTTAACGATCAGGCGGCCGTAGATAGAGATCTCAACGTTGTGATCACGGTAGAGACGACCGACCAGGGGTACCATCGCTTCAGCGATTGCTTCACGGGCATTCCAGTCGGCTAAAATCAGTTCTTGGGTCACGGGCGGTAGCTCCGAAAATTGTGTCAGCTCAATTTTGGTGCGCGTATTATCACTATTTCGGGGCCTGCGGGCAAACCGACAGAGGTATACTTTTGTACCCCCGTCATCGCTCAGGTTTAATTGGTGCTGCGCGTCGCCGTCTCGGTCGCTAGAATAGCGGGCCTTTGTAACGCCCCATACCAGTCCATGCACTAAAAAGGAGTTTCGCGTGCCCGTTCGCTTTGAACCCTCGGTACCCCAGAACCCTGGAGATGTAAGACGCATCGGCCAGGTGAACGGTAGCGCCACCGGCCTGCTGATCGAGTCGCTCCAGGGTCGTCATAAAGGGCCAATCCTGATGGTCTGCCGCGATAGCGAAAGCGCGGCCCGCGTCGCCGGTGAAATCGGCTTTTATTGCGGCAGTGATATACCGGTCAGCCTGTTCCCGGACTGGGAAACCCTGCCTTACGATAACTTTTCTCCACACCAGGATATTATTTCGACCCGGCTTGAAGCTCTCTTCAAGCTGCCGGCGATGACCAAGGGCGTACTGGTTATCCCCGCATCGACGCTGATGCAGCGAATCGCACCACCGAGTTTCGTCACCGGCAATTCGCTCTGGCTGGAGAAGGGTCAGACCATCAACCCGGAACAGATGCGTCAGCAGCTCTCTGATGCCGGATACTCGCTGGTCGATACCGTTTACGAACATGGTGAATTCGCCATCCGCGGCGCACTTATCGACCTGTTCCCGATGGGAAGTGACATCCCCTACCGTATCGACCTGTTTGACGACGAGATTGATACGCTGCGTACATTCGACCCCGAGACTCAGCGCTCGGTTGATCATATCGACAAGATCCGCCTTCTGCCGGCGCGGGAGTATCCCTTCCACAAGGATGCGATCACCCGTTTCAAGCAGCGCTGGCGTGAAAGCTTCGATGTGGACTACACCCGCTGCCCGATGTACCAGGATATCTCTTCCGGCCTCACGCCTGCGGGTATCGAATACTATCTACCGCTGTTTTTCGACGACTGCGCCACGCTGTTCGATTACCTACCCGCCAACACCTTGCTGGTCCAGCAGGCAGGACTCAACGATGCCGCGCAGCAATTCTGGCGTGAAGTAGGCTCACGCTATGAGGAACGCGCCTGGGACGTGCAGCGCCCGGTACTCAAGCCCGAAACCCTGTTCCTTGCGCCCGACACGCTCAACCTGGCGTTTAAGGCTTATCCGGCACTGCGCCTCAACCCCGAAGCGGAAGAGAACCGTCCAGGTCGTGACAACCTGCCCTGCCAGGAGCCACCCTCGCTGACAGCGCCTCAGGGAGCACAGGACCCGCTATCGCTGTTTAAACAGCTGCATCAGAACAGCAACCAGTCGCTGCTGATCTGTGCCGAATCTGCCGGCCGCCGTGAATCGCTGATCACGCTCGCGCAACGCTCTGGCCTCAAACTACGCGAATACCCCGATTGGCAGGCGTTCAGCCAGGATCCGGCAGCGCTTGGTATTACGGTATACCCGCTGGAACACGGCTTGAATCTGGAAGATGTTCAGGTCGTCACGGAAACCCAACTGTTCGGCCAGCAGGTGTTCCAGCGCCGGCGTCGCGAACGCGAGCAGACCGACTCCGATCAGTCCGTGCGCCACCTCTCGGAACTGGAGATCGGTGCGCCGGTGGTCCATATCGATCACGGCGTCGGCCGTTACCTCGGACTGCAAACGATCGAAACCGACGGCGAGGTTAACGAGTTCCTGACGCTGGAATACGCCAATAACGCCAAGCTTTACGTGCCGGTTTCGTCGCTACACCTGATCAGCCGCTATTCCGGCGCCTCCGACGAGGCAGCGCCTTTGCATCGCCTGGGCACCGAACAGTGGTCCAAGGCACGCCGCAAGGCCGCTGAAAAGGTCCGCGACAGTGCCGCCGAACTACTCGATATATACGCCCGCCGCGCGGCCCGCGAAGGCCACAGCTTCGAGTGTCCGGAAGAGGATTACCAGAAATTCGCCACTGGGTTTCCGTTCGAAGAAACCCCGGACCAGGCCAACGCCATCGAAGCCGTGGTGCGCGACATGCGCTCCTCACAGCCGATGGACCGACTGGTTTGCGGTGATGTGGGCTTTGGTAAAACTGAAGTCGCCATGCGCGCCGCGTTTATTGCAGTGCAGGCGGGACAGCAGGTTGCGGTGCTGGTACCCACCACTTTGCTGGCACAGCAGCATTTCGATAACTTCCGCGACCGCTTTGCCGACTGGCCTGTGAACGTGGAACTGATTTCCCGCTTCCGTAGCGCCAAACAGCAGCAGACCATCGCCGGCCAGGTCAGCGAAGGCCAGGTCGATATACTGATCGGCACCCACAAGCTGCTGCAGGGCGATCTGGAGTTTAAACAGCTGGGCCTGGTGATTATCGATGAGGAACATCGCTTTGGCGTACAGCAGAAGGAGCGCCTCAAGTCGCTACGCGCAGAGGTGGACATTCTGACACTGACCGCGACACCGATCCCGCGCACGCTGAACATGGCGATGTCCGGCATGCGCGATCTGTCGATTATCGCCACCCCGCCTGCCCGCCGCCTGTCGATCAAAACCTTCGTGCGCGAATCCGCCAAGCCGATGCTCAAGGAAGCGATCCTGCGTGAGCTCCTGCGCGGCGGCCAGGTGTATTTCCTGCACAATGAAGTCAAATCGATCGAAAAGACCGCTGCCGAGATCAGCGAACTGGTGCCTGAAGCACGTGTAGCCATAGGTCACGGACAGATGCGCGAACGCGAGCTGGAACAGGTGATGACGGACTTCTATCACAAGCGCTTTAACGTGCTGGTGTGTACCACCATCATCGAAACCGGTATCGACGTACCCAACGCCAACACCATCATCATCGAGCGCGCCGACAAATTTGGCCTGGCCCAGCTACATCAGTTGCGCGGCCGCGTCGGACGCTCTCACCATCAGGCCTACGCCTACCTGCTGACACCACCACCCAAGGTGATGACACCGGATGCCACCAAACGCCTCGAGGCGATCAGCCTGTCTAACACGCTCGGCGCCGGTTTCACCCTGGCCACCCATGACCTGGAGATTCGCGGCGCTGGCGAACTCCTGGGCGAAGAGCAAAGCGGCCAGATCCAGAGCATCGGTTTCAGCCTTTACATGGAAATGCTGGATCAGGCGATCAAATCGATCCGCGAGGGTAAAACACCCAACCTGGATCAACCGATGAATCACGGCAGCGACATTAACCTGCGCGTGCCGGCTCTAATACCGGATGACTATCTGCCGGACGTCCACAACCGCCTGATTATGTACAAGCGGATCTCCAACGCCAGCGATGAGCGCGGACTGGACGAACTGCAGGTGGAAATGATCGACCGCTTCGGCATACTGCCACAACCAACCCGCAACCTTTTCCGCCTCACCGCGGTTAAGCTGCGTGCCGATAAACTCGGCATCGCCAAACTGGAAGCCAACGACCGGGGCGGTCGGATCGAATTTACCGCCGACACCCAGGTTGAACCGCTGACACTGGTAATGCTGGTACAGCAACAACCCAACCGGTATAAACTGGACGGCGCCAACGCGCTTCGGTTCACACTACCGATGGCAAAACCTGAAGACCGCTTCCACTGCATCGAAGGCCTGCTTGGCCAGCTGACACCCAACGAGGGAGACTGATGACAAACCGCATAAAATCAATGCTCTGCGCCCTGCTGCTCTGTGTCGCGGCACCGGCATTTGCAGCCGGCAACTACACGATCGAAGTCGTTATTTTCGCGCAGAACAGCTACGGCGCCGGCGCCCTGCCCTATAACGCCAGCGCGCCCAATGCACAGCCCCCTGCGACCTCTGGCGCACGTTACATCAGCAGTTACAACGGCTCGCCCTACTCCCAGCTGGAAGCGATGCCATCAAGCAGTTTTGTATTGAGCGACGATGCGGCACGCCTGAAGCGTGAAGGGTACCAGATTCTCTGGCATGGCGGCTGGTTCCAGAACGTCAGCACAGGACGCAATCCGGAGATTCGGATCAACACCGGCGATGGCCGCGTTGACGGCACCATCCGCGTGGACCGCAGCCGTTACCTGCACTTCAAACCGAACCTGCTGCTGACCCGAAACGGGGCCCAGTATCAGCTAAAACAGTCGCGCCGCATGCGCTCCAGGGAGCTGCACTACCTGGATCATCCGCTGTTCGGCGTTCTGGTTTACGCCAGACCGATCTGACCGCCCCCTGACTAGATCGACCTGAGCCCTGCCAGTCGACTATCCGGATCGGCGAGAAGCCGGTCCGGAGCTCCCTCCTCAACCACCCTGCCGGAATCGATCAGGATCACTCGATCAAACCGCTCCAGTGCGATCGGATGATGGGTGATGAGCAGCAAAGTGCGGTCTTGCGCACGATCAAGCAGACAGTCCACGACTCTTGATTCGGTTTGCGCGTCCAGCCCTTCCGTCGGTTCATCAAGCAGCAATATCGGAGCAGGCCGCAGCAATGCCCGCGCCAGCGCCAGCCGTTTACGCTGACCACCAGATAGCCGGGCACCTGCTTCACCCACCTGGTAATCAAGCCCCTGCCCCGACAAACCCGGCAGAAGATCGAGATCATCAAGCAAAGACTCAAGCGTACTATCATCCAGATCATCCACCGCGAGCTGCAAGTTATCCCTCACGCTCCCGGCAAACAGCTGAACGGGCTGAGACATGACACTCATCTGGCGCCGTAAATCCGCTTCCGAATAACGCTCTATCCGTTCACCACCCAGTTTTATTTCCCCGGACTGCGGATCCCAGAACCGACTCAGCAGCGTAATAAGGCTACTTTTTCCGCTACCGGAATGACCCAGCACCACGACCTTTTCGCCGGGAGCGACCTGAAGATCGATACCATCCAGAGCGGGACGGTCGGGCGTATAGGAAAAATGCACAGCGCTGAAACTGAACTGACCGGGCTGTGACGGCTTAACGCCGGATTCAGGGAAGCCCGAAACCTCAGCATGGTTAACAACCTGATCCAGGCGCGCCGCTGCCGCTGTCGTTTTGCCCAGATATTGGTACGCCAAAGGAAGCGGCATGACCGCCTCAAACGCCGCCAACACGCAAAACAGGACCATAGCGAGCTGTGCAGGCTCAATCAGCTGATTGCCGAGCAACTGTGCGGCAATCAGCAGCGCCGCCACCAGGGTGAACCCCGACACCAATGTCATCGCAGCATTAATAGCAGCTGAGACCAGCCCCATCCGCTGCTGAGTAGCCAGCAGCAGAAACTCCGCCTCCGATACGGAATCCCGAGCGACCCCCATACCGCCATAGATACGCAGATCCGCCATACCCTGAACGATCTTCACCAGACGCGTCCTCAGCTCCGCCTGAGCCGCCGCCTGATCACGTCCAGGCCGCCGACCAAGCAGATAGCCGACTCCGGGCACCAGAATACCGGCGAATGCCAGCCCCGCCAGACTGATCAGCGCTATAGACGGCGCGTAAAGGGCGAGGAACGCGGCAACGAGTAACGCCACCACCAGGGCCACAAGCGTCGGGGACAATACCCGCAGATAGAGATTGTCGAGCGCGGCGATATCCGCCACCAGCCGATTCAACAGCTGGGCCGAACCGATTTGGCTTAACTGCCCTGGCCGCAGCGGTTCTATCCGGGTGTAAACCCAGACACGAATCTTGGCGATCAATCGGAAGGTCGCCTCGTGAGAAGCCACACGCTCACCATAACGGCCTGCGGTACGCAGAATAGCGAATCCTCGCACGCCGGCACCGGGTGTATAGAAGTTAAAACTGACCGAACCAGCCAAGGCTGTGGCGGTAATAAACCAGCCGGAAAGGGTCAAAAGACCAATGCTCGCCAGCAAGGTCACCAATGCTAGAACCGCGCCGAGAAGCACCCAACCAAGATGGGCGCGCATTTGACGGATATAAGGCCAGAGTAGTTTCACTGCGCACCTCCGACATCATCCGCCATGCGTTGAAGAGACCCGTTACGCAAATGAAAAAGTCGCTTCGCGGTCTTCAGGGTGGATTCACGATGGCTCAGTATCAATACCGTTCGGTTCTGCGCAAACCGCTCCAGCGCCTGCAGAATATATTCCTCACTCTGGCGATCCAGGTTAGCCGTGGGCTCATCGAGCAGCAGCACAGGCGCATCTTTCAACAGCGCACGGGCCAGGGCGATTCGCTGAATCTGACCGCCGGACAGGCCGGCCCCCGCTTCCGCTACCTCCGTATCCAACCCCTTGGGAAGCTGAGCGAGGAATTCACTGACATGAGCCGCATCACAGACCTGACGCAACCGCACATCACTGGCATCCGGATCGGCCAGGAGAAGGTTCTGCCTCAACGTGCCACTGAACAATGTTGTGTGCTGGCTCACCCAGGCCACCCGGGCAAGCCAGTCATCACGGTCCATTTCCGCGAGATCCACACCATTCACCTGAATCTGCCCGGCTGATAGCGGGTAAAAACCAAGCAGCAGATTCATCAGCGAGGATTTGCCCACACCACTGGGGCCTGCCACCGCCACGGGCTCGCCGGGCTTAAGTTCGAGATCGATACCCTCAAGTACCGGGCGCTCGCTACCTGGATAGACAAGCCCTACGCCTGAAAAACGGATAGTAACAGGGTCTACAGGCGCTCCCTTGCCGCCGGACGGGGCTTGATGCTCTACCTCATCGAGCAACTGCATAAGCTTTTCCGAAGCCGCCACCGCCTCCTGCTTGGCATGATACTGGGTACCCAGCTCGCGCAGAGGCAGGTAAAACTCCGGCGCCAGCAACAAAATGAACAACGCCTGGTAGAGCGTTATATCACCCTCCCAGGTACCAAATCCCAACTGCCCAAGAAAGCTGAATCCCAGGTAGACGGCGGTCAATGCGATGGAAACGGAAGCGAAAAACTCCAGCACGGCGGAAGAGAGAAAAGCCAGTCGTAAAACCTCCATGGTCTTGAGGCGGAACTCCTCCGATACCCGTGCGATGGTCTCGGCTTCCGCCCTGCTCCGCTGAAACAGCTTGAGTGTCGGCAAGCCTTGAATAACATCGAGAAGATAGGCGGATAAATTCGCCAGAACCTGGAAATTACGCCGATTGGCATCTGCCGCTTTCATTCCCACTAACGCCATAAACAGCGGTACCAGCGGAGCAGTGCAGATAAAGATCAGTGCCACCGCCCAGTTCTGCGGCAGCACAAACAGCAGAATGATCAGCGGCATTCCCACCGCCTGGACCATCTGAGGCAGGTAACGGGCGATAAAACCATCCAGCGCCTCAACCTGCTCAAGCAGCAAGGTACTGAGCTCACCCGCCTGACGACGATGAGTATAACCGGGGCCGAGCCTGTCGAGCTTTGCCAGGAGCTCCTGACGCAGCGCCCGGCGCACACTGACCGAGGCGCGCACCCCAGCCCACTCACGCAGAAAACCAAACAGCGCGCGCAAGACAACGGCAACGACCACCAGCGCGATCGCCGGCACATAGCCACCAAGCTCACCCCTGCCCTGCACCAACCCGGAGATAACGTAGGCGAGACGATCAGCCTGAAGCACCAGCACCAGTCCCAGCAGCAAACCGGCCAGCATCGCCAGCAATGTCCAGCGCCGCCCTGGCGCCGCGACCCTGCGGAGCCAGGCACTGGGTTTGATCGCTTGGACTTCAGGCTGGCTCATAGCGGTAACTCCGGCTCCATCGACAGATCTTCAGGTCTGGATAACTACATGGGATCAGGCGCTTTGCTTTTCCATCTCCGGTGGCGCTTCTACGCCCGGCTGTTCGTGCAGGTGCACGGTCGTGGTCGGGAAGGCGATCTCGGCACCATGACCAGAGACGATATCGATTATCTTCAGCAGCACATCCTCACGCACCGCCAGGTAATGCCCCCAGTTGGTGGTGTGGGTGAAGGTGTAAACCATGATATCCAGCGAGGATGGGCCAAAGCGATTCAACTGCACAAACAGAGTGTTGTTCTCGTCGATCTCTTCATGGCCTACCAGCATTTCGCGGATATCATCGACGATCTGCTTGACCACCGCCGCGTCGTCATAGCGCACCCCGACATACTCGAAGATACGTCGATGGGTCATCCGCGACGGGTTCTCTACTGAGATATTGTTAAAGGTCGCATTGGGCACATAGAGCGGGCGCAGGTCAAAAGTTCGTATTACCGTCAGGCGCCACCCGACATGCTCAACAACACCTTCAATGTTCTTGTCCGGCGAGCGCACCCAGTCGCCCACCTTAAACGGACGATCCAGGTAGATCATCAGACCGCCAAAGAAGTTGGCAAGCAGATCCTTGGCCGCAAAACCCACCGCCAGACCACCGATACCACCGAATGCGAGCAGGCCGGAAATGCTGTAACCCAGGTTCTGCAACAGCACCAACCCAACCACGATAACAATCACCAGCCGAATCAGCTTGGAGAACGCATCCGCTGTGGTCCGATCGATGTTCTTATTGCGGCGCAGGACCACCTCTTCGGCATGTCCGATAAAGCGGATCAGCGTCCAGCCCAGCAACAGGATAAAAGCGATCTGCCGCGCTCGACTCGGTAACTCCCTGCCTATGTAGTCGGAATGCGGTGCCGCCACTGCCAGCGCCAGCGAACAACCGATTACCAGAATCAGAATCCTCACCGGCAAACGGCCGGCATCGATCAACAGGTCGTCCCAGACAGGCTTGGTATGGGACAAGGAGCGTACCAGGCGCTTCATGATGCGGTTTGCCACGAACATGGCGAGCAGCGTCACCGCAAGAATAAGCAGCACACTCAATTGCCAGCGATAGTCCTGCAACACGGGCATCAGCCCAAGTAACGGGTCAATCCAGCTGGTCAGTTTCTCTTCAGGCATTGCTCAGTCCTTAAACTCGGTGCATCAGGTCTATCAGTTGTTGCGCGATCTGCCTGGCGCGTTCGCGTCGCCGGGCATCATCCAGAGCAACCACACGGGCTTTCATCCGGCCCAGCCGCGGCGACGGTGCCACCGGATGCTGCTGCAGATATTCGAGCACTTCCAGCGCACCTTCAGGACGGTTGCAGACCAGCACCATGTCACAGCCGGCGCGCAGCGCTTTCTCTGCACGCTGGGGATAGCCGCCGGCGACACTGGCGCCCTCCATGGTCAGGTCATCACTGAAAATCACACCGTTAAAACCCAGTCGCTGCCGCAACTGCTGCTGCAGCCAGAATTCAGAAAATCCGGCCGGCTCTTCATTAACGGCGGAATAGATCACATGGGCCGGCATAATCGCGTCCAGCCCCTCACCGATCAATGTGGCAAATGGACGCATATCCTCGCCACCGATCTCCTCCAGTGAGCGCTCATCCACCGGAATTTCCAGATGGGAGTCGGCCACGACCCAACCATGACCGGGAAAATGCTTGCCCGTCGCCGCCATGCCGGCCTCATGCATTCCGCTCATAAAAGCAACGGCCAGTTCGGAGATCCCTTCAACCGTGCCGGCGAAAGCGCGATCGCCAATCACACCGCTACGGGACCAGTCACGATCCAGCACTGGCGCAAAGCTGAAATCGATATCAAAATCACGCAACTCAGCCGCCATCAGCCAACCCAGCTCATGAGCTTCCTCGACGGCCTGCTGGCGATCCAGTTTCCAGCGCTCGCCCAGCGCAGCCATGGGCGGCAGTCTTGTGACACCCTCACGCAGGCGCTGCACACGGCCACCCTCCTGATCAACGGACACCAGAATATCGGGGCGCGCGTTGCGCACCTCAGCCATCAAAGCATGCAGCTGTTCTGGCGATTCATAGTTACGCGCAAACAGGATCAGACCACCCACTTCCGGCTGACGCAGAATTTCTGCCTCATCGGCCGCCAGTGACAGACCTTTCAGGTCGAGCATCAACGGGCCAAGCGCTGGACTTTCAGTACCGAGTGTCATGCTTTCCTCATTCATGAATATCGACCGGGGTACCGGCCTGGACGCGGGAGAACAGTTCTAGGAGATCAGCGTTACGCATGCGGATACAGCCATGTGAGAGAGGAACCCCCATGGGCTCGGTATCCGGCGTACCGTGGATATAGATATAGCGACGCTGGGAATCGCAATTACCGAGGCGATTTTTGCCCGGCTCACGACCGCAAAGCCAGAGAATACGGGTCAGAATCCAGTCTCGCCCCGGATGACTGGCGGCGAGTTCTGGCGAATAGATCTCCCCGGTGGGACGACGCCCGATAAACACCGCGTTCAACGGCTGATCGGCGCCGATACAGGCACGTATGTAATGCGCGCCACGGGGTGTACAACCACTGCCATTTGTCTCGCCCGCTCCGTTCAACGCGGTAGAGACGGACCAACTGCCAAGCTCGGTGTCGGTGTCGATCAGACGCAGGCGCTGTTCGCCCAGTGACACCTCAATGCGATACATACTTCCCCCAGATAACGAGTGATATACCAGCAGATTAGATTCTGCAGACCCAGTTCTTTTCGGAACGCGCATGGAATCCGGCCGTCAGCACGGGCACCATACGATGCAGGGTCCTTTCGATATCAACGCGTCCGTCTGAGTTCCGCGCATTAAGGAGATTCAGAGTGCTGTAGTTCGACAGTGTGAAAATTAACGCGCCCAGCAGGAAATGTAGACGCCAGAAAAACTCGTCATTCTCCATCGGCGCCGCGTCCTGGCGCACCAAAGTGACCATCGGCTCGATCCGCCCCGCGTAATGCTGCATAAGGAACTTACGCAGACTCTCCTGATCAGGCGCGTAAGCCAGATCCAGCAGATGCATGAACAGGGATAGTGAGTGTTCCCGATCCTCGCGTGCTTCAAGCAGCGCTACCATCAGTATCTCGATCAACTCCTCCACCCCGATAAACTCGGTACCGGAGGCGCGACGCTCGGCGAGCAACTGTTCAAGCCGCGCGCACAGAGGATCGAGAAAGCGGGTCGCCACCGCCTCAATTAAACCGTGCTTGGAGCCGTAATGGTAATTAACGGCGGCCAGGTTAACATCCGCCGCAGCGGTGATCTGGCGCATAGTGGTTTCCGCAAAGCCACGCTCTGCGAACAGCTGCTCTGCGGCGAGGATAATACGGGTAGCGGTATTCGCGTCCTTTAACTGACCTTTCACATCGAATCTCTCACTTGTTCCACTTGCTCGAGGCCCAATCCCTTACCGCGACCAGAAACGGCTTTCCTGAAGCTTTTGCACCAGACGGTCGGCAAGGCGATCTGCGGTCTGTACGGAGAAGTTGCTCAGCCGCTCCTGCAAGCCCTTTTTCAGCTCATAGCTAACACGATAGACATCGGCATTTTCGCAGGCATCAAACAGGTAATCGTCACTGGTACTGATACCATCGATGAGCCCAAGGCCAAGCGCACGTTTACCAAACCAGACCTCGCCGGTGGCGATCTTCTCCAGATCAAGCTCGGGGCGGTATTCCGCGACAAATTCCTTGAAGAGCCCGTGAGTATCTTCCAGCTCTTCAACAAACTTCTTGCGGCCATGCTCGGTGTTTTCACCAAACAGCGTGACAGTGCGCTTGTATTCACCGGCGGTGAATACCTCGTAATCCACATCATGCTTTTTCAGCAGACGATGGAAATTCGGCAGCTGCGCCACCACACCGATGGAACCCACCAGGGCAAAGGGTGCCGTCAACAGCTTATTGGCGATACAGGCCATCATGTAGCCACCGCTGGCAGCGACCTTGTCGACACAGATGGTCAATGGAATTTCACGACGACGGATACGCTCAAGCTGGGACGCCGCCAGACCGTAGCCATGAACCAGACCACCACCGCTCTCCAGACGAACGACGACTTCATCTTCCTTGCGGGCCATCATCAACACGGCACTGATCTCTTCACGCAACCAGTCAACCTGGGACGCGTGCAGGTCGCCGTCGAAATCGAGGACGTAGATACGCTTGCGCTCCGGCTCGGGTTCGGTGCCTTTCTTCGCCGCTTTCTTGCGCTCTTTCGCTTCCTGTTTATCGCGTTTCTTCTGCTCTTTATGCATCTGTTTTAAACGCGACTCGTCCAGAATTTCGTCTTCGATCTCCTGCTGCATCTCTTCAAAGTGGCGATTGATGTGCTTCACTTCGACATGCCCTTCGCGCGCCTCGCGACGCTTGGACACAGCGGCACCAACCCCGGCAACCACCAGCAGAATGCCGATAATCAGGGTAAGTGTCTTGGCGAGAAAGAGTCCGTATTCGGCGAGAAATTCCGTCACATGCATCTCCTGTTGCTGTCCCGGGACGTTAGCGCTGCGGGGCCGCGTACTGTAACATATCGCCGGATTAAAACACGCTTTTTGCAGGAACATACTATCCATGAGCGCGCCCATCACCGTCGATCAGATCATCCGTAAATTACCCTCCCGGTTTAATGCCGAACAGGCGGGTTCGCTCGAAGCGGTATTCCAGTTCCAGCTGTCTGATGCTCAGCCGTTTTTCATCACCATTGCCGATGGTAGCTGCGACGGCCAGGCCGGTGAACATGAAGATCCGAACATCACCCTGCATCTTGATGAGGCGACACTGATCCGAGTGGTCACCGGTGAACAGGATGGCATGAGTGCGTTTATGAAAGGACAGCTGCGCGCCGAGGGCAACGTGATGCTCGCCACGCGCCTCGGCAAACTGTTTAGCGGCGCTTAAGCCGGCGGGTTTACAACTCAGGCCGGCGGGTTCAAAAAGCCCTCGATCAACTGACGTGAGATCGTGAAGCTGGGCGGTAACTGCGGCAGGTTATCTGCAGTAAACCAACCGGCCAGATCGATCTCCTCACCATCTGGTGTGATCTCGCCACCGGCATAATCCGCATAGAACCCCAGCATCAACGAGTGTGGGAAGGGCCAGGCCTGACTATGGGCATAGCGGATATTGCAGACCTCTACACCTACCTCTTCCATAATCTCACGGGCAACGGCCGCTTCTGCTGTCTCCCCCGCCTCAATAAACCCGGCCAGGGTACTGTAACGGCCATCGGGAAAGCGGGTGTTATGCGCCAGCAGACACTGATCGCCCTTGGTGACCAAAACGATAATGCACGGGGAGATACGCGGATAAACCACCAGCTCACACTGGGTACAGCGTTTAGCCAACTCCCCATCGGCACGTTTGGACAACGCACCACAGCGGCCGCAAAAACGGTGTTGATCATGCCAGACCGCGATCTGGGTCGCGCGCGCCAGACGTGAAAAGTGAGACTCCTCCGCCATCGACAGCTCGGCTCTCAAATCCAACTTTTCAAAACCTGCCCCCGGCTCCTCCTTACTGAGCAACAGCTCCAATTCAGGCGATACCGGATAACGCTCTTCTATCTGCCCTGCCGCCACCCGAGGCTGCGGCGAAAAAAGATCACCGCCCTCTGCAACATACAACCGACCCTGGTGACCAAGCACATATTCCACAACCTACTCCTTAATATCATACCTCTTCCGAGCCAGCACTTTAGCACAGCTTCCGCCGGCACCCGGCAACTGGTAGCATTGGCCCGCCTTGCTGACAGCGCCGCTGCCGCACACCAGCCATTCGAACATGCCTCGCCCAACATCTCCCGGCCATGTTCTACCCGCGGTGCCGCCAGGACCCGATAAGCATACAAATAACCAAGGGTCAGTTTTACAAGGCGTACGAATGGAACCTTCATAGGACACCTTTATCCGATGAGCCAATCGCTGACTCAGGCGCTCACGCGCAATTTTCTGGGTAATTCGCCGGTCTGGTACAAACAGGCCGTGGTCGGATTTCTCATCCTGAACCCTATTGTTCTCTTTCTGGCAGGTCCGGCCGTAACCGGATGGCTGCTGATTTTCGAATTTATTTTCACCCTGGCACTGGCACTCAAATGCTACCCCCTGCAACCCGGCGGCTTGCTGGCTCTTGAAGCGGTGGTGATAGGACTTGCATCGCCCGAGGCGGTCTACCACGAAGTGGAAGGCAATCTGGAGGTTATCCTGCTGTTGATGTTCATGGTCGCGGGCATCTTCTTTATGAAGAGCATGCTGCTGTGGGTATTTACGCGCATTCTGCTCAGGGTTCGTTCCAAATCTGTTCTTGCCCTGCTCTTTTCACTCTCTGCCGCTTTCCTTTCCGCCTTTCTCGATGCGCTCACCGTAACGGCGGTACTGATCAGTGTCGGCGTCGGCTTTTATGCCGTATACCACCAGGTCGCTTCCGGCAAGCAGATGGGCCAGGGCGGTCACGACCATTCCAACGATCAGCACATCCTGGAAGAAAAACGTCAGGATCTGGAATCCTTCCGCGCGTTCCTGCGTAGCCTGCTGATGCATGGCGCTGTTGGCACCGCCCTGGGCGGTGTATGCACACTGGTGGGTGAACCGCAGAACCTGCTGATCGCCCAGAAAGCGGGCTGGGATTTTGTTGAGTTCTTCAAGCTGATGGCACCGATCACCATGCCGGTGCTGGCTGCAGGTCTTGTTACCTGCCTGCTGCTGGAGAAGACCGGGACCTTCGGTTACGGCGGCAAACTTCCTGCCACAGTGCGTACCATCCTGACCGAGTATGCACTGGAGCAGGACAAGAAACGCACCGCCCGCGACCGCGTTATCCTGATCGTGCAGATTCTGGTAGCGATCTTCCTGGTGCTGGCACTGGCCTTCCACCTGGCGGAGGTCGGCCTGATTGGCCTGACGGTGATCATCCTGCTGACGGCATTCAACGGCATCACCGAAGAGCATCAGATCGGCAAGGCATTTGAAGAGGCACTACCGTTCACCGCGCTACTGGTGGTGTTTTTCAGTATCGTGTCAGTCATCCATGAGCAGCACCTGTTCCAGCCGATCATCCATGCGGTACTTTCGCTGGAGGAATCGCGCCAGCCCGGTGTGTTCTTTATTGCCAACGGCGTACTCTCCGCCATCAGCGATAACGTTTTTGTTGCCACGGTCTATATCAACGAAGTACTGGACGCTTTCAACAAGGGCGAGATCAGCCGCGAACACTTTGAAAGCCTGGCGATTGCGATCAACACTGGCACCAACATCCCCAGCGTGGCCACCCCTAATGGTCAGGCCGCTTTCCTGTTCCTGCTGACCTCGGCACTGGCCCCCCTGATCCGACTGTCTTACGGTCGCATGGTCTGGATGGCCCTGCCCTACACCGTCGTAATGAGCGCCGTCGCCATGACAATGGTGCTGATAGAGCTTCATTAAGGCCGGGTATCGACACAAAAAAAGCGAGCCGCCAGGCTCGCTTTTTTATTTCAGGGGCTCAACAAAACTCAACAGAAACCTTAGTCCGCCGCACCCGGCTGCGACTCTGCCAACTGCTCACGCCAGAGACACTGACCGCCGGCTTTCTTATCCAACAGATCGAGAAAGGCCTCGTGGGCTGCCAGATCTTCCCCTTCTGCCAGGGGTACAGGCAGGTCATCCGCATCTGCGACGCGACGAAGACGCTCACTGCCACCACCCTCTTCGCTGTCATCCTGTCCCAGCTGCAGCGCCGTCTGGCCACCGGTCAGCGCCAGGTAAACCTCAGCAAGAATCTCGGAGTCGAGCAATGCGCCGTGCAGCTCACGATGAGAGTTATCGATCTCATAACGGCGACAGAGCGCATCCAGGTTTACCTTGGAGCCCGGATGCTTTCGACGGGCAAGCTTAACCGAGTCGGTGACCGTGCAGATATCGGCGATACGCTCTGAAAAGCCGTTGCGCTCGAGCTCTTTATCAAGGAAGCCCACGTCAAACGCCGCGTTATGGATGATCAGCTCGGCGCCGCGTACAAATTCGAGAAACTCTGCCGCCACATCGGCAAACGAAGGTTTGTCGGCGAGAAATTCATTGGTGATACCGTGCACATCCATCGCTTCGGCGTCGACCTCACGCTCTGGGCGAATGTACTGGTGATAATGGTTACCGGTCAGCTTGCGTCGCTCCATCTCGACACAGCCGATTTCGATGATGTTATGTCCCTCATCGACCTCAAGACCGGTGGTTTCTGTATCCAGTACGATCTGACGGCTACTCATGCCTTGCCAAACTCCTCTACACCTTTGTTCGCCAACTGATCGGCACGCTCGTTCTCCGGATGACCGCTGTGCCCTTTGACCCAGTGCCATTCAATATCATGCCCGGCCACCAGCTTATCAAGCTCCTGCCAAAGCTCCGCATTCTTTACCGGCTGACGTGACGCGGTTTTCCAGCCTTTACGCTTCCATCCGGCGATCCACTCGGTAATCCCCTTACGCAGATACTGGGAGTCAGTGGTCAACTTGACATGGCAACGCTGATTCAACGCTTTCAGAGCTTCAATGGCAGCCATCATCTCCATGCGGTTGTTGGTGGTGTTGGGCGCACCGCCATACAGCTCTTTTTCATGACCGCCACTGCGCATGACAGCTCCCCAGCCTCCCGGCCCCGGATTGCCCTTGCAGGCGCCGTCGGTAAAGATTTCAACCTCTTTCAACTCTCGTTTATCCTTGCAGTTGCGAATTATGTTGCGATTGTTCAATGCTCGTCGCGACGACTGTGACCCCGCGCGGTAGGCTTGGGCTCGATGACCGGCAGACTGATCAGCTTGCGCCGCCAGGGTTTGCGCAACGGCGTCATGCCGGGAACATCCTTACGGGCCACCACCACCATGGCCGCACCGGACTGCGCCGGAGCCCGCTGCATCAACCGCCGCAGCCAGCGACAGCGATGCCGCCGATGACTGCTCTCAAAGGGCGGTGCATAAAGCGCTGACACGGCTTTCACCTCGGTAAGTTCCAGCAGGCTGAGCCAGTCCTGCAAGCGCCCGTGACGGATAAAGTGAGCCAACCAGGGTACCTGGCGGCGCCGCTTGAGAAAGCGGAACACACCCCAGAGACTGGCCGGATTGAACCCTACAATCACCAGATGGCCACCTGGCCTGAGCACACGGGAAGCTTCGCGCAGTGTCTGGTGCGGATTTTCGGCAAAGTCGAGCGCGTGATGTAGCAACACCACATCCATCGACTCGCCATCCACCGGCAGCTCATTACTCCTGGCGACGATGGCGCGCTTATCCATACCCAATTCAAGCGTCGGCCCAAGTAGCACACGATGCGGCACCGGGCTCGCCGCGAACATGGGCAGCCGGTTGTCTACACCAACCTGCAGCAGGTGATAGCCAAACAGCGTTGGCAGCACCCGTTCAAGCATCTTGTGTTCCGCATCGATAAGCTCCTGCCCCAAGGGAGAGTCGAACCACTCTTTAAGGGCGGGAATCAGTTCATCGACCTGCGGTGGCTGTTCAAATGTCATAGACTCTTGATTTTTGTGGGTAACGCCAGCGGCACCACCCAGGAGAAAGACCCTTAATCTAGACCCTTATTATAAAGTACCCTGTAGCAAGACTGCACCCGAGCGGTGCAACAGCCAACAAATAAGCACAGTAGAGAAGAGGCCTGCTCATGTTCAGCGTAACGCCCATACCGGCATTTCAGGACAACTACATCTGGGCCCTGGCGGGCTCGACACCGGACGAGATAGCGGTTGTCGATCCGGGCGACGCAGCCCCCGTATTTGCCTACCTGAAAGAGAATAATCTCAGGCTTGCGGCAATCCTGATCACTCACCACCACCCCGATCATACCGGTGGTGTTGCAGACCTTCAGGCAGCCGGCGAAGTTCCCGTTTACGGTCCGGCCAGTTCTCCATTCAAGGGTATCACCGAGCCACTCAACGACAACAGCGAGATTTCCCTGCTGGGCGAAACGCTCAAAATTGGCGCCGTACCGGCCCATACCCTCGACCATATCAGCTACTTCCAGCCCAACAACCAACCGCAACTGTTCTGCGGCGATACACTGTTCCTGGCGGGCTGTGGCCGACTGTTTGAAGGCACAGCGGAACAACTGCATGCCGCAATGAGCTACTTCAAAAGCCTGCCCACGGACACTCAGGTGTTCTGTACCCACGAATACTCGCTCGCCAACCTACGTTTTGCCGCCGCGGTAGAACCAGATAACGCGGACATTCATGCAGTGACCGAAAACGCGAAAAAACTGCGTGAAAACGGACGGCCTACCCTGCCCTCGGACCTGGCGCAGGAGTTGAAGATCAACCCCTTCATGCGCAGCTCAGAAAAACCTGTTGCGGCGGCTGCGGAAAAGCACGCCGGCAAACCGCTCACATCGGAAACCGAAATCCTGGCCAGCCTGCGTCAGTGGAAAGACAACTTCTAACGACGTCCCCCCCGGACCGCTCCGTCTCACAGAGGCCTGAGCGGTCTTAAAATGCTCCCCGATTCAAACAAAACCCAAACCTGCGCCCGGTCATTTGACGCTATTGTTACACGCCCATAAAATGCTCCGCTATTCATTCATTTTCAGGGAGTTGGTGCGTGAGGCCCAAACTAATTCACACTGTTCTAGCCGTTTCTATCGGCCTTGTTCTGGCCGGATGTCAAACGGCAAGCGTAAAGCCTCAGCAAGCCCCGCAGGAACAGGCCAAGGCCGATCAGATAAACGCGCAGGACCTGGCCAAATGGCGCGCAACGCATCTCAATCAGCAGGTAAAAAAAGAGCCCGAACAGGCTAAAGACCTCTGGGATCTGACCCGACACCATCTGGAACTTGAACCCACTATCGACCAGCCTCGCGTCGATGCGGTACTGGCGGAATACCGCCGCAACGACAGTTTTGTGCGTCATGCATCTGATCGTGCAAACCTGTATTACTACTTTGTCCTCGGCGAAGTCTTAAAACGTGAGATGCCCGCCGAGATCGCGCTGCTGCCTTTCGTTGAGAGCGGCTACAACCCTCTGGCAGTATCTCCCAGCCACGCGGCCGGTGCCTGGCAGTTCATCCCCAGTACTGCGCAGCTGTTCAAACTCAAACGCAACTGGTGGTACGACGGACGTCAGGACATTGTTGCCTCCACCAACGCAGCGCTGGATTATCTGCAATACCTGAATGATCGGTTTGACGGCGACTGGCTGCTCTCTCTGGCCGCATATAATTGTGGTGAAGGCTGCGTTGGACGCTCAGTCAAACGCAATCAGCGCGCAGGCAAAGCAACTGACTACTGGTCCCTGCGCCTGCCCCGTGAAACCCAGCGCTACGTACCCAAGCTGATTGCCATGGCTCGTCTGGTCGACAGAGCCGATGAATACGGCATCACCCTGCCGGCAATGCCTAACACCCCCTACTTCGAGATGGTCGATATCGATAGCCAGGTAGAACTGATTAAAGCTGCGAAAATGGCCGGTATCGACCTCGAGCTGATGAAAAAGCTCAACCCCGGTTTCCGTCAATGGGCCACGGACCCAAGCGGGCCGCACAGATTACTGCTGCCCTCCGGAAAAGGTCAGCAGTTCCAGCTGGCGCTGAGCAAGCTCCCCGCAAGCCAGCGTGTCACCTGGACCCGCTATGAGATCCGTAGCGGCGATACGCTGTCACAGATCGCGCGTCGCTTTGACACCACCGTGGAAGTGATTCGCAAGGGTAACAAGCTTTCGTCCAACCGGATTCGCACCGGCAAAACACTGCTTATTCCCACCCGCTCGAGCACCACTACCCTGGCCAGCAACGCCAGCACCCAGCAGGTTCACCAGGTCCGCAGCGGAGAGAACCTCTGGAAGATCGCCCAACACTATGGCATCAGTGCGGATCAGCTGGCAGACTGGAACCAGATCAGCGATTCCCGGAGCATCCAGCCGGGGCAGAACCTGATACTTTACCCAGACAGCAGCAATCCGGGTTGAGCCGTTGGATAGCCTGAGCATCTTCATCATCGTCATCTCTGTAGTGCTGGCGATTGCCTTCAAGTGGTACCTTTTCCGCCGTATCCAGCGCTGGATAGACCGGGACCTGATCAAGGGCCTGGCTTCCAGCAATCCAGCGCTGGAACAGCGTCTGCTTGAAGCCGATCAAGACTTCAGAGCTGCAGGGATGAAACGCGCTGAACGACATCAAAAACTGGAACAACTTGCCTCCAACGGCGAACCCGGGCTATAACCTGCTGTCTCACCTTGAGCGTCCAAGCGTCTGATTTAGCAGGGAGAAGATAGTGTCCATTGGAAAATTCAGAGCCTTGGCTGTGCCGTTGGTGCTAGCCTCTTTCCTATCTACGAACTTTCTATTGGCGAATGCAGCCGCCGCCGATGAGTCTTTAGAACCGCGCGAGGGGATTGCCATGCATGGCGACCTCAAATACGCTCCCGGCTTCACTCATTTTGACTACGTCAACCCGGATGCCCCCAAGGGCGGTAGCATGCGCCACTCGGCGCTCGGGACCTTCGACAGTTTCAACCCGTTCATCATCAAGGGCACCGCGGCCGATGGCATCGGCATGCTCTACGACACCCTGACCACCAAATCCGATGATGAGCCGTTCTCCGAGTATGGGCTACTGGCCAAAGCGATCTACCTGCCGGAGGATCGACGCTGGATCGAATTCGAACTCAATGAAAACGCCCGCTTCAGCGACGGCGAGCCGGTCCAAGCCGATGATGTGGCGTACACTTTTGACCTGCTGCGCGAGCAGGGCACCCCGTTTTACCGTGCCTATTACGCCGGCATCAGCGCGGTAAAGGTGATCTCCGATACCCGTGTGCGATTTGAATTTGGCGAGACCGAGAACCGCGAGCTGCCGCTAATCGTCGGCCAGGTACCGATTCTGCCCAAGCATTACTGGGAAGGTCGTGACTTTACCAAGCCTGGCCTGGATGTACCCGTCGGCTCAGGCCCCTATGTGATCGACAGTTTTGACGCCAGTCGCTCAATCACCTATCGCCGCAACCCGGATTACTGGGGCAAGAGCCTGCCGGTGAACCGCGGTCGTTATAACTTCGACAACATCAGCTACGACTACTATCGCGATGGCACCGTCGCCCTGGAAGCCTTCAAGGCCGGTGAGTATGACTTCCGCCAGGAGAACGCATCCAAGGCCTGGGCGACAGGCTACACCGGCGCCCCGTTCGATGACGGCCGCATTATCAAGAAAACCCTGCCCAACCAGAACCCTGCAGGCATGCAGGCGTTCGTGATGAATACCCGCCGCCCACTGTTCGAGGACAGCCGCGTCCGTGAAGCCCTGGCCTACGCCTTTGACTTTGAGTGGACCAACGAAAACCTGTTCTATAGCGCCTATAAACGCAGCGACAGCTACTTCTCCAACTCCGAAATGGCCGCCAGTGAACTGCCTACCCCAGAGGAGCTGGAGATTCTGGAACCGATCCGGGACCAGGTGCCGCCGGAGGTGTTCACCAAGGTCTATCATGCCCCCACAACCAAAGGCGATGGACGCATCCGCGGCCAGCTGCGCACCGCGCTGCGCCTGCTTAATGAGGCGGGCTGGACACTCAAAGACGGCACCCTGACAAACGCCGAAGGCCAACCCTACCGGTTCGAAATCCTGCTGGTGCAGAAGGAGTTTGAACGCGTGGTGGCCCCGTTCATCCGCAACCTTGAGCGGATGGGGATCAACGTCGATATCCGTATCGTTGATGTATCTCAGTACATCAACCGCATTCGCCAGTTTGACTTCGATATGATCGTAGGCAGCTTTGGCCAGTCCACCTCCCCCGGGAACGAGCAGCGGGAGTACTGGCACTCATCCATGGCCGATCAGCCCGGCAGTCGCAACACCATCGGCATCAAAAACCCCGCTGTTGATTACTTGGTAGAGCAGATCATCCAGGCTCCCGATCGCGAGCAGTTGGTGCTGCGCGCTCGGGCCCTGGACCGGGTACTGCAATGGAACCACTACGTGATCCCCCAATACCACATCGCCGCCTATCGCATCGCTTACTGGGATAAATACGGTATGCCGGAGAAAAATCCGCCCTACGCGCTGGGCCTTGATACCTGGTGGGCCAAACCCTGATGGGAGCATATGTACTTCGACGCGTACTGCTGATGATCCCGACCCTGTTCGGGATCCTGCTACTTAACTTCCTTATCATCCAGCTCGCCCCGGGCGGCCCTGTAGAACAGACCATCGCTCACCTCCAGGGGCTCGGCGTGGACGCCAGCAACCGCATCGGCGCTGGCGCCCAGTCCGACCTGGCCGCCGGCTCCTCTTCCGAGGGGAGCGGCTACCGCGGTGCTCAGGGCCTGGACCCACAACTCATTGCTGATATCGAACAGATGTACGGCTTCGATAAGCCGCCCCATGAGCGCTTTATAAAGATGCTCGGTGACTACCTGACCTTCGATTTCGGGCGCAGCTTCTACAGCGACAAAACCGTGGTCGAGCTGATCATCGAGAAGATGCCGGTATCGATCTCGCTGGGGCTCTGGACCACCCTGCTGACCTACCTTATCTCGGTGCCACTGGGGATTCGCAAAGCGGTTAAGGATGGAACCCCGTTCGATGTCTGGAGCAGCAGCTTCGTTATCGTCGGCTACGCGATTCCCAACTTCCTGTTCGCCATCCTGCTGATCGTGCTGTTTGCCGGTGGCACCTACTTCGAATGGTTCCCCCTGCGCGGTCTCACCTCTCCAGACTTTGACGAGATGACCCTCTGGCAGCAGATCGGCGACTACTTCTGGCACATCACCCTGCCGGTACTGGCATCGGTGGTATCCAGTTTTGCCACGCTGACCATGCTGACCAAAAACGCCTTTCTGGACGAGATCCATAAACAGTATGTGCTGACCGCCAGAGCCAAGGGCCTTAACGAGCGCGGCGTGCTTTACGGCCATGTGTTCCGTAACGCCATGCTACTGATCATCGCCGGCATGCCCGCCGCTCTGATCGGTATCTTCTTCACCGGCTCCATGCTGATCGAGGTTATCTTCTCCCTCGACGGCCTTGGCCTACTCGGTTACGAGGCGGTCATCAACCGGGACTACCCGGTAATTTTCGGCACTCTCTACATCTTCACGCTGGTCGGGTTGATCCTGAAACTGGTATCGGATTTGACCTACACCTTTGTCGATCCGCGCATCGACTTTGAAAGCAGGGAGGTCTGAGATGGCCAACCTGATGCCAACACTGACACCGATACAGAAACGCCGCCTCCAGGCATTTCGACGCAACCGTCGCGGCTTCTGGTCGCTCTGGATCTTTCTCGCGCTGTTTATCCTCAGCCTCGGCGCCGAACTGATCGCCAACGACAAGCCGATCCTGATCGGCTACCAGGGCGAGCTCTACACGCCGATACTGAACAGCTACTCAGAGCTGGAGTTTGGCGGCGAATTCGACACCCCCGCCGACTACAAGGATCCCTATATTGAGGAGCTGATCACCGACAACGGCGGCTGGATGGTCTGGCCGCCGATCCGCTTCAGCTACGACACGATTAATTATGACCTACCGGTGCCGGCGCCCTCCCCACCCAGCGCCGAGAACTGGCTGGGCACTGACGATCAGGGCCGTGATGTGACTGCCCGCGTCATCTACGGCTTCCGCATCTCCGTGCTGTTCGCCCTGGTACTGACCCTCGCCAGCTCGGTGATTGGGGTGGCTGCGGGCGCCGTGCAGGGCTACTACGGCGGCAAGATCGATCTGCTGTTTCAGCGCTTCATCGAAATCTGGTCCGGCCTGCCGGTGCTGTTCCTGCTGATTATTCTAGCCAGCCTGGTCGAACCCAACTTCTGGTGGCTGCTGGGCATCATGCTGCTGTTCTCCTGGATGAATCTGGTGGATGTGGTCCGCGCTGAGTTTCTCAGAGGCCGAAACCTGGAATATGTCCGAGCAGCACGCGCGCTGGGCGTCGATAACCTGCAGATCATGTACCGGCATGTGCTACCCAACGCCATGGTTGCCACACTGACTTTTATGCCGTTCATCTTCAACGGCGGCATCGTCACCCTGACCGCACTGGACTTTCTCGGCTTCGGCCTGCCGCCGGGCTCCCCTTCGCTGGGCGAACTGGTAGCCCAGGGCAAGGAAAACCTGCAGGCCCCCTGGCTCGGACTGACAGCGTTTCTGACGCTGTCACTGATGCTGACACTGCTTATCTTTATCGGTGAAGCGGTCAGGGATGCGTTCGACCCAAGGAAAACACTATGACCGACACCCTGTTTGAAATAGACAACCTGTCGGTCACCTTCGGTGATCCGGCAACCAGCCAACCGGTGGTTAAAGGGGTCAGCTTCCAGCTTAACAAAGGCGAAACTCTGGCACTGGTGGGAGAATCCGGCTCTGGAAAATCGGTAACCGCACTCTCTCTGCTACGACTACTGCCGCCGCATCAGGCTTCCTACCCTGAGGGCGAAATCCGCTTTCAGGGCACAAATCTGCTGAAGGCACCGGAGAGCCAGCTGCGCGAAATCCGCGGCAACCGGGTGGGGATGATCTTCCAGGAGCCGATGACCTCGCTGAATCCACTGCATCGCATTGAGCAGCAGATCACCGAAACCCTGCGCCTGCATCGCGGCGTTACCGGCACCAAGGCGCGACAAAGGGCTCTCGAGCTGCTGGAGCTGGTCGGTATCGATAACGGCGAAGAGCGCCTCAACCACTACCCGCATGAGCTCTCCGGAGGTCAGCGCCAGCGCGTCATGATCGCCATGGCACTGGCCAACGACCCGGAACTGCTGATCGCCGACGAGCCGACCACAGCTCTGGATGTCACCATCCAACAGCAGATTCTGGAGCTGCTGCGGGACCTCCAGCGCAAGCTCGGCATGTCGATTCTGCTGATCACCCACGACCTCAATATCGTACGTCGTCATGCGGACCGGGTTTGCGTCATGTACCAGGGCAGCATCGTTGAGGAACAATCCTGTCAGGCGCTGTTTAACACCCCCCAGCACCCTTACACCCGCAAACTGCTCGACGCCGAGCCCAGCGGGCGACCTCTGCCGTTAAACAGCACTCCGGCGCCGCTGCTGAGCACCGATCACCTGCGCGTCTGGTTCCCGATCAAAAAAGGCTTCTTCAAGCGCACGGTCGATCACTTTAAAGCGGTCGATGGCGTCAGCCTGACTATCGATCACGGGGAAACCCTGGGTATCGTTGGCGAATCCGGGTCCGGTAAAACCACCCTGGCCCTGGCACTGTTGCGGCTGGCGCCATCCCAGGGGCCAATTCTGTTCAAGGACGAAGCGATCGAACAGCTAAAACAGAAGCAGATCAAGCCGCTGCGCAAGCAGATGCAGATCGTTTTCCAGGATCCCTACGGCAGTCTGAGCCCACGCATGTCCGTCGCGGAGATCATCTCCGAAGGACTGGTTGTACAGGGCCAGCAGGATCAGACCGAGATCGAACAACGCGTGACCCAGGTGTTACGTGATGTAGGCCTGGACCCGGAGGTGAGACATCGCTATCCGCACGAATTTTCCGGCGGTCAGCGCCAACGTATCGCTATTGCCCGGGCCTTGATCCTGAAACCGGAATTGATTGTGCTCGACGAACCCACCTCTGCACTGGATCGCACCGTTCAGAAACAGATCATCGAGCTGTTGCGTGACCTGCAGAAGCGTTACCGACTCAGCTACCTGTTCATCAGCCACGACCTGGCCGTGGTTCGCGCACTCAGCCATCGCGTGGCCGTAATGCATAAGGGTCGAGTCGTTGAAAGTGGACCGGCCGATGCAATCTTCCAACAGGCACAACACCCCTATACCCAGAAGCTATTGCAGGCTGCCGGACTCGATTAAAACGCTTCGCAACCTGATCTACAGACATAAAAAAGCCGGCTAACGCCGGCTTTTTCAGTTTCGGATACTGATCAGTTTGTCTCGACTTCTGCCTGATCGCGGAGGTAGTCGATGTGGGCACGGTAAACCTGCTGACCACGCTGGGAGGAGATCATGGAAGCCAGTGCCGCATGCTCTTCATCACTCAGCTCACCGTCGCCTTCCTGCACGGAACGTACGACCACAACCGCTCGAGAACCATCATCCAGCGCAGCGATACCATAGCTGGTCTCGCCCTCGGCAGGCTTCGGCATGGCGAAGGCCTTCTGCACCACTGCCGCAGGCAGATTGCTGTCACCACGACCCGCGGCGGCATGAGACTGCCAAACGCTATCCGCTTCGAGATCCGCAAGCGTACTGCCCGACTCCAGACCTGCCATCAGAGTCTCAACACGCTCTTCGGCCTGCTGAGCTGCCTTTTCGGCGCGCAGCTGCTGCTCCAGTTGATCGCGAACCTCTTCAAACGCCAGCTGACGCGGCTCCAGGTGCTCTTTCAGGTGAACCACGACGGTACGACCGGAATCCAGCTCGATCGGATCGCTGTTGAGATCCTCTTCCAGCACCGCTTCACTGTAAGCAGCATCAACCACACGCTGTGAAGAAGTAACCTCATCTGAACCGCCGGTACGCCCAAACGGCTGGGAGCTGCGAATCTCAAGACCCAGCTCTTCAGATACGGCCTGCAGACCGCTGCTGGAGAAGCTCAGGTCGGCAAGGGTTTCGAGCGCGGCCACATAATCCTGCTCTGCGGCTTCCTGAGCTACCTGCTCACGCAGGTCAGCTTCCGCTTCCGCCAGAGTCGGCGCAGAGGTTTCGCGCACATCTTCAAGCTTGATCAGGTGGTAACCGAACTCGGTACGGACCGGCTCGGAAACCTCACCCGGCTCAAGATCAAACAGCGCGTCTTCAAACGGACCGACGAACACTCCACGACCGTTGTAGCCGAGCTCACCGCCCTGATCGGCGGAACCCAGGTCGCCGGATTCACGTTTGGCCACTGCAGCGAAGTCCGCACCGTCAACGATCTCCTGACGCAGCTCCTGAGCCTTGGCAAGCGCCTGATCTTCATCACGGTCTGGAGTGATATCAACCAGAATATGACGCGCTTCACGCTCTTCATCGGCTTCGTAGCCTGCCAGCATGCGATCGTAGGCAGCCTGGATATCCGCTTCGCTGACATCATCCGGACGTGCAAAGTCAGTGCGATCCAACTCTACGTAGTTCACCGCAACCTGCTCTTCGGTCACCAGCGAGTCAGCCTGCTCGTCATAGGCAGCCTGAAGTTCTTCATCACTGATATCAACCGAGGCGGGATCGATACTGACATTCAGGTAATCGATATCGCGGGTCTGGCGATCCAGAGCGACGAGACGCTCAAGCTCGCTCTGAGTGGAAAATTCAGACAGCATGTAACCCATCTGCGCCTGCTGGATCAGCTGTTCCTTGCGAATCAGGTCGCGATACATCAGCGGGGTGAAACCAGCGCTACGCAGCACCGCTTCAAACTGATTGCGATCGAACTTGCCGTCGACCTGGAACTGAGGGGTAGAGACGATCATCTGGTCGATCATCTGCTCGGAAAGATGGAAACCCATCTCATCGGCGTTCTGCAGCAGCACAGTACGCTGGATCAGACCATCCAGCACCATCTGGCGCAGCAGCTTGTCATCAATGGCGGAAGGATCCGCGTTCTCACCCATCTGAGCGAGCAACTGCCGGCGCTGAAGCTCCATCCCCTGAAACAGATCCTGCTGGCTGATATCTTCGCCGTTAACCTCGGCCGGAGCCGGTTCCTGATTAGCGAGGCTGATCAGCGACTCCACGCCAAACAGCGCGAAGGTGATCGCTATCAGGCCAACGATCACCTTGGCGATGATGCCCTTAGAATTTTCCCTGATGGTTTGAAGCATTGTCTGCGATAGCCCTAAATTTGGTGTCTGGAGGAAGCTACGAATAGATCAACAGTCTCTCGGCGTTGTCTGCGGCACCCTGGTGCGGGGAGCTCTTTACTCACTGCACCCTTGCGTTAGCACCACATCACGCGTTTCGCAGCTTACAGGCTAACTCGCTCTCTGTGTTGAACTTTTTTGCAGCAGGAGTACTACGCCTGCAAAAGTCCGCCCTGATAGCGACCGGGCCTGGAAGCCTGAGATGCTGTGGACTTATTCGTAGCTTCCCTTAAATCGATCAGCAAAACTGAAACAAGTTCTAAAAAAAAAGCGCATTCAGGTTGAATGCGCTTTTCCGATCTGGCGGAACGGACGGGACTCGAACCCGCGACCCCCTGCGTGACAGGCAGGTATTCTAACCAGCTGAACTACCGCTCCTGAACCTGATCAGCACTTCGAACGGCGCGTTTATTAGTTAACGGCGTCCTTGAGAGCCTTGCCAGGCTTGAAAGTCGGCAGAGTAGCGGCAGCGATCTCGATCGGTTTGCCGGTCTGCGGGTTGCGACCGGTACGTGCAGCGCGCTCCTTCACTGAAAAGGTACCGAAACCTACCAGCGCAACAGACTCGCCCTTCTGCAGAGCACCAGTCACTGCTTCCAGCGCTGCGTCCAGCGCACGACCGGCAGCCGCTTTAGGAATATCGGCTGAATCGGCAATTGCGTCGATCAGTTCAGACTTATTCACATTGTTCCCCTTTTATGCATCGAGTCGTTATTTTGCTCTATGTAAAAAATACTTACCCAGCGTGTAGTCACGCACTTTATACCAACTGGCTGAAACGAGTGTCAACTGGCTGGAGCCCTTTTATTCCGGGGCCTCTGGCTAGTGCGTGCTCAATTGACCGGACTCATTCTTGCCGTTCTTCGGCTCACCTGCAACCACTTTATCCTCTTCTTCAGTAAGAGGCTTGGGCTGGTATGCCAACGCAATATCCAGAACCTCATCAATCCACTGAACCGGCTTAATGTCGAGATCAGCTTTGATATTGTCGGGAATTTCCTTCAGATCGCGTTGATTCTCGTCAGGGATGATAACGGTTTTAATGCCGCCACGGTGGGCCGCAAGCAGTTTTTCCTTCAAACCACCGATCGGCAGAACCTGTCCGCGCAGCGTGATTTCACCGGTCATGGCGACATCCGCACGTACGGGAATCTGGGTCAGTGCCGACACCAGAGCGGTGCACATACCGATACCCGCGCTCGGGCCATCCTTCGGTGTTGCGCCCTCAGGTACGTGAATATGCAGGTCATGCTTCTCATGGAAGTCGGAACGGATCCCCAGGGTACGGGCACGGCTTCTGACCACCGTCATCGCCGCCTGGATCGATTCCTTCATGACGTCACCCAGTGAACCGGTATGGGTCAGGCGCCCCTTACCCGGCACCACAGCCGATTCTATGGTGAGGATGTCACCACCCACCTGAGTCCAGGCAAGACCGGTAACGTGACCCACCAGATCCTCTTCCTCGGCCATACCAAACTTGTGTTTGTGTACACCGCAGTAATGCTCGAGGTTGTCGGAGCTGACGGTAATCGCTTCGTTTACGCCACCGAGGGTGATCTCCTTGATCACCTTGCGGCAAACCTTGGCGATCTCACGCTCCAGACCACGTACACCGGCTTCGCGGGTGTAGTAGCGGATCATGTCGATGATTGCAGAGTCATCGATCTCCAGCTCTTTCGCTTTCAGACCGTTCTGCTTGATCTGTTTCGGCGTCAGGTACTTACGCGCGATGTTTAGCTTCTCGTCTTCGGTATAACCCGGAATACGGATGATCTCCATGCGGTCCAGCAGAGGACCCGGAATGTTCATCGAATTCGAGGTGCAGACAAACAGCACATCAGAGAGATCGTAATCTACCTCCAGGTAGTGATCGTTGAAGGTGCTGTTCTGCTCCGGATCAAGTACCTCAAGCAGCGCAGAAGCCGGATCGCCACGATGATCCATACCCATCTTGTCGATCTCATCGAGCAGGAACAGCGGGTTCTTCACGCCGATCTTGGAGATCTTCTGGATCAGCTTGCCTGGCATTGAGCCGATGTAGGTACGGCGGTGACCGCGGATCTCCGCTTCATCCCGCACACCACCGAGCGCCATACGCACGTACTTACGATTGGTCGCGCGGGCAATGGACTGTCCCAGGGAGGTCTTACCGACACCCGGAGGGCCGACCAGGCAGAGAATCGGACCACGCAGTTTCTTGACGCGTTTCTGCACCGCCAGGTATTCGATGATGCGCTGTTTAACCTCTTCGAGACCGTAATGATCTTCGTTAAGGATCTTCTCGGCGCGTTTCATATCCATGCGAACACGGGTTTTGCTGGTCCAGGGGATCTGCAGCATCCAGTCGATATAACCACGTACAACGGTGGCTTCCGCGCTCATCGGAGACATCATCTTGAGCTTGTTGAACTCAGACAGCGTCTTGTCGAGCGCCTCTTTCGGCATACCCGCGTTTTCGATCTTGCGCTGCAGCTCGTCGAGATCGCTGCCGCCGGATTCGTCCATATCGCCGAGCTCTTTCTGAATAGCCTTCATCTGCTCATTCAGGTAGTACTCGCGCTGGCTCTTCTCCATCTGTTTCTTGACGCGACCGCGTATGCGCTTTTCGACCTCCACCAGGTCGATCTCCGCTTCCATCAGCGACATCAGGTGCTCGAGACGCTGACGTGCGCCGAGCATTTCCAGCAGGTTCTGCTTTTCGTCCAGCTTCAGCGCCATGTGTGCGGCGATGGTGTCGGCCAGGCGGCTCACATCTTCGATGTTCTGCAGCGAAGCCAGAACTTCGGACGGAATCTTTTTGTTGACCTGGATATAGCGTTCGAACTGATCAAGCGCAGTACGCTTGTAGACATCGGTTTCGGAAGCACTGATGTTGTCGACGTCGAGCACTTCAACGCTCGCAGCGTAGTGATCCTCTTCGTCGGTCAGTTCGAGGATACGTGCCCGCTCCTCACCTTCCACCAGGACTTTAACGGTACCGTCTGGCAGCTTAAGCATCTGCAGAACGGTAGCCACGGTGCCGGTGCTGAACAGGTCGTCAAAGGTGGGCTCATCTTCGGATGCGCTCCGCTGGGCGACCAGCAGAATCTGCTTGTCGCGCTCCATGGCGAGTTCCAGCGCCTGGATCGACTTTTCCCTGCCAACGAAGAGCGGAATAACCATATTCGGGTACACCACCACATCGCGCAACGGCAGCACGGGAAGCTCTACAGTCACCGCTTCGTTTGATTCATGTTGATCCATGATGAGTGCCTCTTAGCAGCGCATCGGTTTCTGGTCCGATGCTGGATACGACTGGATTTAATGCATCTATGGGGGCCTTATACGGTATTACAACCGGTTACGACCAAATTGCTGTTTTTAGCGGGCGGGAGTGGAGTTTCTAAACGTTATATCAGCTATCAGAGGAGGCCACAAACCGGGCCTGGTAGAATGTCGCTAAGGGAAAAGCGCTGCGCCGGGCACAAACCGCACGGCGCAGCGGCGCATTACTTGTAGTAAGCGTTGGTCGTTTCGGTGTGGTCGGTGACGTCACGTACACCGGCAAGACCGGGAACACGCTCCATCAGAGTCTTCTCGACACCATCCTTCAGCGTCAGATCGACCGCGCTGCAACCCTGGCAGCCACCACCGAATTTGAGCACGGCGACCTGACCCTGCTCGGCATCCACCAGCTCTACAAGCTTGACCTCACCACCGTGCGCGGCAAGACCCGGATTGATATCGGCGTACAGGACATAGTTGATCTGCTCATCGAGAGGGCTGTCCGAGGATACCTTGGGAACTTTCGCGTTCGGCGCCTTGATGGTCAGCTGCCCACCCATACGGTCTTCCGCAAAGTCGATAGTGGCCTCTTCGAGGTAACGGATGCTGTTCTTCTCGATGTAGAAGCGCAGCAGTTCCAGATCATAAATTTCGTCTTCCGGGTTTACTTCATCCGGGCGACAGTAGGCTAGGCAGGTTTCCGCGTAAGGCGTACCCGGCTGGGTAACGAACAGGCGTACAGCGATGCCCTCCACGTTCTGCTTGGCGAGCAGCTCCGCGAGATAGGATTCAGCGCTTTTGGAAACATTAATATCCATCTTATATAAAACCCTTTGGAACGGATGTTTACTTGCAACTAGGATACACGGTTCTTAAACCTGAGTAAATTGATTGGTTATTATCTGCTGCAGTGCAAACAACCTCTCTGATAGACTTATCTCCCGGCAGTAGGAGACGCGCAATGATGGAACACTCGGTTGTCTTTTCTTTTTTCCTGATCTTCAGTGGCGCGGCGGTTCTCGCCTCAATCGCGCTTTATACCCGACAACCGTTGCTTGTCGCCTACGTAGTGCTCGGAGCTGCGCTGGGGCCCTGGGGTCTGCAGGCGGTTACGGATACCAACCTGCTCTCCGACATTTCCCACGTGGGAATAATCTTCCTGCTGTTTCTGCTCGGGCTGGATATGCAGCCCTCCCACCTGATCCATATGCTGCGCAAGGCTACGCTGGTGGCGGTGATCAGCTCGCTGGCGTTTATGGGGATCGGCTACGGAGTCGGCGTGCTATTCGGCTTCACCCAGACCGAGTCGCTGGTGATCGGTGCCGCGGTGATGTTCTCCAGCACCATTATCGGCATCAAGCTGCTACCCACCACCGTTCTGCACCATCGCCATACTGGTGAACTGGTGGTTGGCTTGCTGCTGTTGCAGGATGTGGTGGCGATTCTGGTTCTCCTGCTGCTCAACAGTGGTTCCGGCGAGAGCCCGGCCATGAGCTTCGGTCGCTCCATGCTCGCGCTGCCACTGCTGGCGGTATTCGCCTGGGGCTTTGTGCGCTGGGTGCTGCTGCCGCTGCTGCAACGCTTCGACCGCTTTCACGAATATATCTTTCTGGTCGCCATCGGCTGGTGCCTGGGCATGGCCGAGGGCTCGGTTTATCTCGGTCTCTCGGCGGAAATGGGCGCCTTTATCGCGGGCGTTGCCCTGGCCACGAGCCCCATTTCGCAGTACATCGCGACCAGCCTGAAGCCACTGCGTGACTTCTTCCTGATTCTGTTTTTCTTCTCGGTGGGCGCCAGCTTCAACCTAACGCTGATCGACGATATTCTGCTGCCGGCGCTGGCACTGACCGCCGCCGTACTGGCACTAAAACCGCTGATTTTCCGCCACCTCCTGAAAGGGATCAGCGAATCTTCCGAAACCAGCTGGGAGATCGGTTTCCGGCTTGGCCAGATCAGTGAGTTCTCCCTGCTGATCGCTTATCTCGCGTTCGCCGGCGGCATGATCGGCACCGAGGCCTCCCATGTCATTCAGGCCACGGCGATTCTTAGCTTCCTGCTCTCCACCTACGTGGTGATTTTCCGCTATCCCTCACCGATCGCGGTATCGGACAAGCTACGTCGGGACTAAAGCCCGACGCCTTCGTTACGATTGATGCGGCAACCGCGCTCAGTAACGGGCGCGGTCACGCCCTTCCCAGATTGAGCGCGCACGGTCGATCAATTGCGGCTGATCCTCTGCCTCATTCGGGATCAGCAGGCGCAGCACCATCGCCAGCGTGGAGATCACCGCACCTTCGCCATAGGGATGTTCCATTTCACCGCGCCAGAGCTTCAGCAGATCTTGTGGATCAAGCGTCTCATCCTTCACCAGTCGCTGCGGATAGATCCGCGCCCAACTGCCAGTGGATAGTTCACCGTTGACGATCCAGTGCAGGTCACAGTCGGTGTCCGGCTTGACCTCCGCCTCACCGCCATCACCCCGCACGGTAACCGCCTGATGGGTACCCAGCAGCTGAGCAGTCTTCTGATGCATAGGCGCATAAGGCGGGTGGAACACGCCATCGACAGTGACCTCTGCCTCCAATGGATTCAGCATCCGGCACAGGGTATGCACTGGCGAGCGCAGACCGAGAATATTGCGCAGCTGGATGATTTCACCCAATGGCGGGCAAAAATGGTCGATCGACATAAAGGCAAAGCCGCTGCCTTCAAGCTGCTCACCGACCTGCTGCCAACTTTCGCAGGAGGGCAACCCAAAGAGTGCGAGCATATCTTCAGTGTAGATGCGGCCCGCAGTGTGGCCTCGGGCACCGTGCATAAATACCGGCGTGCCCTGCTCCGCAAGCAGTAACGCCGACAGCAGGAACCAGGGAAGATGACGTTTTTTACCGGCGTAGGATGCCCAGTCCACGCTGGCGTTAATTCCGACCGGGGGCTGGTAGCGCTCGCGCACCGCATCGGCAAAACCGGCCAGCTCATCCGGCGCCTCCTCTTTGACGCGCAGCAGCATCAAAAAAGCACCCAGCTGTTCCGGGCGTACCTTGGCATCCAGGATCATTCCCATCGCATCCCGCGCTTCCGCACGGTCCAGCGAACGGCTTCCTTTCTTGCCCTTACCGAGAATGCGCACGTACTGTGCAAACGGATGTTCCTGAGCCATACCACTACTCCACAAAATTGCCGGCATATTGCCATTTAGCGCAAAAATCAGGCTGTGATTCTACACCAGCCCAGGGTCTACCATCAGCCGCCTGTTCCGGCACAGCAGGCAAATTGGTAGAATTGCCGGCCTCTTAACCGGGTAGTTCTCATGAGTCGTAATCGCATCCAGTTTGGCGGACCTGCCAAGCGTCAGAGCCGTCAATCCATACCAGATCACTTCGAAGCCGATATAGACAATCTCAGCCTCGAGGGACGCGGCATCGCCAGAATCAACGGCAAAACCTGCTTTATCACCGGCGCACTGCCCGGAGAAAGGGTTAACGCCCAGATCACGGCACGGCACAAGCGTTACGATGAAGCGGTTGTCGAAGAGATACTGGTCGCAAGCGGGGAGCGGCGCCAGCCTCCCTGTGAATACTATGGTCGCTGCGGCGGCTGTCAGCTTCAGCACCTGGAGCCGAAGTTGCAGCTTGAGTACAAGCAGAACCAGCTACTCGATCAACTGAAACGCTTTTCTGACATCGAGCCGCAGCAGGTCGAAGCCGCACTGACTTCAGAGGAGTTTGGCTATCGGCGTACTGCGCGCATCGGTATCAACCAGCGTGCCGATGGCGAGCTACTGATCGGTTTCCGCCGTCAGGCCAGCAACAAGCTGCTCGATATCGATCAGTGTCCGGTGCTGGACTCACGCATCAACGCACTGCTCGCCGCCTTGCGCAACGCGCTGACCGGTCTCGGCGATATCAAGCACCTGACCCATCTCGACATCGCCTGCGGCGACGAGACAGGCTCACTGACCATACGCACCACGCGCAAACTCAATCAGGTACAGAGCGAGGCTATCGTCCAGGCCTGCAGCGAACAGGGTTTCCAGTTTTATATCGAGAACAATAAAGGCCAGATCGAAAGGGTCAGCAGCACGGCCGTCCAACTTAGCTATCAGTTGCCGGCGCAGAATATCAACCTCAGCTTTGCACCGGGTGACTTCCTGCAGGTGAACGCATCGATAAACCAAAAAATGGTTGAACGCGCACTTGAGTGGCTGTCACCCACAGAAAATGACCGGGTTCTGGACCTGTTCTGCGGCCTCGGCAATTTCACGCTGCCGTTGGCAACCAAAGCTGCCCGTGTAGTCGGCGTGGAAGGCTCAGCAGAGATGGTCGCGCGCGCCCGTGATAATGCTGAACTCAACTCACTGAGCAACGCCGAGTTTTACAAGGGCGATCTGAGCAGCGATATCCGTGAAGGCTACTGGTACCGTGAAAGCCGCCAGGATGGTTTCGACCTGGTGCTGCTTGACCCGCCCCGCGCTGGCGCCGAAGCCTGTGTCCGCGAGCTGGCAGGCTATGGCGCCCGGGCAGTGCTGTATATCTCCTGCAATCCGGCCGCACTGGTCCGCGATGCCAAGTTATTGAAAGAGGCCGGCTACCTTATGACGCGCTTTTCGGTAATGGATATGTTCCCGAACACCGCCCATGTGGAATCGATGGCGCTGTTCGAATGCTAACGCCCGAGACGCAAACTGCACTAACGGTTCTCTATGCCGATGACGCCATCGTCGTTGTCGACAAAGCAGCCAACCTGCTCTCGGTTCCCGGCAAGGGGCCACAGGGGCAGGAGTGCCTGTGGCGGCGGGTGCAGGAGCACTATCCGACCGCGCGTATCGTTCACCGCCTGGATTACGCAACGTCAGGAGTGATGGTGCTGGCACTGAGCGCCGAGAGCCATCGAGCGCTCAGCATTCAATTCCAGGATCGAAAAACCGACAAACGCTATCAGGCCGTCGTCAGCGGCACGCCTAAAACAGATAGCGGCTCGGTGGACCTACCGCTGCGCTGCGATTGGGAGCGGCGACCGTTGCAGATCGTCGATCACGAACAGGGCAAGGCGGCTCTGACGCACTGGCAGGCAACCGGATCTACCGAGCTGGGTACCCGAATCGAGCTGCACCCGATCACCGGACGTTCACACCAGTTAAGGGTTCATATGATGGCGATGGGTCATCCAATCATCGGCGATCAGTTCTATGCACCGGAATCGGTGCGCGATGCGAGCCCACGGCTACTGTTGCACGCCGAAATGCTCTCGTTCGATCATCCGGTGAGTGGTGAGCGCCTCATTGTTGAAGCGCCCTGCCCTTTCTAATCCTGCCGTATCAGAAGCCGTTAACACAGCGGGTCGGCTGACCGGCCTTGAACGCTTCTACATTTTCTACCGCCTGGCCGATAATAGTTTCCCTCGCCTGGATGCTACCCCAGGCGCTGTGCGGCGTGACAATAAGATTGGGAATATCATCGGCCAGCAGCACATTACCCTTACGCGGCGGCTCCTCGGTGAGCACGTCGGTGGCGGCGCCCGCGATCACACCCTGACGCAGGGCCTGCGCCAAGGCTTCTTCATTGACGACGCCACCGCGAGCCGCATTAATCAGAAAGGCCCCCGGCTTCATCGCGGCCAGCTCATTCTCTGAAACCAGGTTCCGGGTCGCGTCTGTCAACGGGCAATGAAGACTCAGCACGTCGGACTCTCTAAGGACACGTTCAAAGGCAACCCGTCCGACAGGTATTTCATCAGCGCCCGGCCTTGCTGCAACCTGCACGCTCATGCCGAAACACTCCGCCAGCCGAGCTACCTCCTGGCCCAAGGCGCCGTAGCCAACAATACCGAGGGTACGGCCACGCATTTCGACAATGGGAAAGTCGAGCAGACAGAACTGCTGCGCCTTATTCCACTGACCCGCTTTAACCGCACGGTCGTAATCGAGCAACCGGGTGTGTAGTGCCAGCATCAGGCTGATCGTATGCTGAGCCACCGCATTGATGCCGTAACTCTGGGCATTGCAGACCGGGATTTCCCGCTCCCGCGCCGCTTCGATATCTACATTGTTGTAACCGGTGGCCACGACGCAGATCAGCTTCAGCGAGTCCGATTCTTTTATCCGTTCAGCATCGAGCACCACCTTGTTGAGTATGACCACATCAAACCCATCGATGCGCTCGGCTACCTGCTCCGGTGCCGTCCGCGGGTAGGTCACCAACTCGTCAAAGCAGCCTTCCAGCTCGGAAAGATCCAGATCATCCAGGGTCACCAGATCAAGAAATACAGCTCGCATAACAACAAAACTCCAGTAGAACCAAAAAGGGCCGGACATTCCCGCCCGACCCTTTTATCTTAACGCGCCTGAGCGCTCAATTGTCAGTGATCGATTTCGAATCGCGCACTCAGCTGCAGTGAGCCAGCTCCACCAGCTCCCGGATCGCCACGGCAAACACCGCGCTGTCCGGCTTGCTGACCGAATTAAGGTCAGTCAATATCTGGCTCCAGCGCTGCAGCAGTACCGAGTTGGTCTCAAGCCAGCTCTCGACGCAGGCCTGACTCGACAGCACTTCCTGCTCCGACTCTGCCTCCTCTTTCTCGGCGCGTTCCGCGCTGGCCCGGTTAAGCACACTGACGGTAATCGCCCGCTGCTGGCTGTTGAGTTCCTCCCTGAAGCCATCCCTTGCCAGCGACTGCCAATGGGTTTCCTGATCCATCAGCTTGATCTGACGATCAACGCTGTAGAGATCGAGCTGCTCCCCAATAAGGAAGTAGACATCAGCCACACGATCCAGCGGCTCGCCGGTCTGCTCTGCAGTGGCGATAATGCCCAACAGGGTGTACAGGCTATCAAACGAGGCTGCCTGTACCGCCAGCTCCGAGGGCACTCCGGCCTGCTCCAGCTCGTTATACCGTGCCTGCCAGGCTTCCCGCGGCTCACCGGTGAGGCGCTCCGAGAGTGACAGCGCCATGGACTCAACGCCGGGACGGAAGCGCTCTACCAGCGCCTGAGGATCAAGCTGCTGGCGGTAGGCATTTAACAGCCAATTGGCCGCCCGACGTACCAGTCGCTGCAGATCCCCCATGATCCCCTGCAACATCGCAGCCGGCACAGAATTATCCAGCGCTTCTATCTGCTGCCAGAGCGCATCCATGTTGAAGATATCCCGCGCCGTAATATACGAAGCCGCAATATCGGCCATATCCCGCCCGGTCGCCTGATGCATCCGCAGCGGGAAGGTGATCCCCATGCGGTTGATCATGCCGTTGGCGGTCTGGGTGGCAACGATCTGCGCCTGCAGGCGGTGATTTTCCACCTCTTCGGTGTAACGCTCGACCAGTGCTGCCGGGAAGGCTGTCTGGACCTCACGGGCAATGTAAGGATTCGATGGTAACCAGCTATCGGTCAGCACCTCCTTGAGTTCGGCCTTAACATAGGAGATCAGCACCGAGAGTTCAGGCCGGGTCAGCGTTTTGCCCTGCTCGCTGCGGCTGACGATCTCTTCATCCGCCGGAATAAACTCCAGCGCACGTACCAGCCGGCCCCGTTGCTCCAGCTCGTTGATCAGCCGCCGGTAGTCATCCAGCGCACGACCAACCTGGCTTTGACAGATACTGATCGCCAGCGCCTGGCTGTAGTTGTTTCTCAGGACCAGCCGGGAGACCTCCTCGGTCATCTCCTTGAGGAAAACGTTTCGCTGCTTAACGGTCAGGTCACCATTACCAACCACGTTGTTAAGCAGGATCTTGATATTGACCTCATGGTCGGAGCAGTCCACACCACCGGCGTTATCGATAAAGTCGGTGTTACAGGCGCCGCCATTCAAAGCAAACTCAATACGTCCAAGCTGGGTAAAGCCCAGGTTGCCGCCCTCACCCAGTACCCGACAGCGCAAGTCGCGGCCATCGATACGCAAGCTGTCATTGGCCTTATCGCCCACATCGCCGTGCGATTCGAAGCTCGCCTTGACGTATGTACCGATGCCGCCATTCCAGATCAGATCCACACGCGCCTTGAGCAGCGCGGATATCAGGTCGTTAGGTGCCAGCCTGTCCTCACTGATATCGAAGCGTTTTTTCATTTCCGGCGTGATATCGATCCACTTGGCGGCACGGGAGAAAACTCCGCCCCCCTTGGAGATCAAAGACTCGTCATAGTCTGACCAGCTTGAGCGTGGCAGTTCGAACAGACGCTTACGCTCGACAAAGCTCGCTGCGGCATCCGGCGCCGGATCGATAAAGATATGCATATGGTTGAAGGCCGCCACCATCTGAATATGCTCAGACATCAGCATGCCGTTCCCAAAGACATCGCCCCCCATATCACCAATGGCAACGACGCTGAACGCCTGGGTCTGGGTATCGAGGCCCAGTTCACGGAAGTGCAGTTTCACCGATTCCCAGGCACCGCGTGCGGTGATGCCCATTTTCTTGTGGTCATAACCCTGGGACCCGCCAGAAGCGAAGGCATCGCCCAACCAGAAACCAAACTCCTCCGCTATGCCGTTGGCGATATCGGAGAAAGTTGCCGTTCCCTTGTCGGCAGCGACGACCAGATAGGGGTCATCCTCATCATGGCGCACCAGCTCTGGCGGGGGTGCCACTTCACCATCGACAAAGTTATCGGTCACATCCAGAAGACCGCGGATAAAGGTCTTGTAGCAGGCGATACCCTCTTCCAGTACCGCCTCGCGGCTGGCGTTGACCGGCATCTGCTTCGCCACAAAGCCGCCCTTGGCACCCACTGGCACGATAACCGCGTTCTTCACCTGCTGCGCCTTGACCAGACCCAGCACTTCGGTGCGGTAATCCTCGCGGCGGTCCGACCAGCGCAGGCCACCACGGGCGACCTTGCCACCGCGCAGATGCACACCCTCGACCTTCGCAGAATAAACAAAGATCTCGAACATCGGCCGCGGTAGCGGGATATTGGCGATCTCGTGGGGATTGAGCTTGAAGACCAGATAATCCTTGGGCTCACCCGCACTGTCGTTCTGGAAATAGTTGGTTCGCAGGGTCGCGCGGATCAGCTCCAGGTAGCGGCGCAGGATCTTGTCATCGTTAAGATGATCAACCTTGTCCAACGCATCGATTACGCTGCTGCCGATACGATCGGCCAGCGCCTGTACCTTGGAACTGTTCTGCCTGCCAGGCTCGAAACGGGCACGGAACAGTGCAACCAACAGGCGTGTGATATAGAGATGACGCGACAGGGTATCAGCGATGTAGGGCTGACTGAAGCCAAAGCGGATCTGCTGATTGTAGCGAGCGTAGGCACGCAACATCGCCACTTCCCGCCAGTTCAGCCGCGCACCGATGACCAGGCGGTTAAACTCGTCGTTTTCCGCACGGCCACTCCAGATATTAAAGAAGGCGTCCTGGAAAACCTGCTTAACCTCTTCCAGATCAACGGTGTCCTCGCTGTTGTAGAGCAGCGTGAAATCGTGAATCCAGAAATGCTCGCCATCACGCCGGCGCACCATATAGGGGTGCTCGCCGACGACACGCATACCGAGGTTTTCCAGCACCGGGATGATATCTGACAACACCAGCGGTTCATTGCGGTTGAACAGCTTGAACTTGAGCAGATCGCGAGACTGTTCTATCTGCCGATAGAAGCTCAAAGCGATGCTTTTACCGGTATCGAGCTCCTCAATGTGGTCGATATCGAATACCGCGCTGGCCGGTGAGAAGTGTTCACGGTAAGCCGATGGGAAAGCGTTACGGTAGGCGTTGGCCAGATGATTGCCACGCTCCTCACCGGAGGCATCAACGAGCACCGAATGCAGCTCATCAGACCAGGAACGTGACAGCTCAGCCACTTCCGCTTCCAGTTCCTGGGGATCAAAGGCGTTCATCGTCTCCGGATCAACCGGCAGGACGAAATAGACACGGGTCAGCACCGACTCGCTGTAATAGGTGGTGAACTCAGAGTCGAGCGCACCAAGGCGCTCCACCAGCAGGTCCTGCACCTGAGTGCGCAACGCCGTATTGAAGATGTCACGCGGAACGTAATAGAGAAAGCTAAAGAATTTGCCACAGGAATCACGTCGACAGAGCAGACGAACCTTACGCCGCTCCTGCAGGTTGAACACCCCCATGGTGTTGCTGAACAGTTCGTCATCGCTGGAGAGCAGCAATTCATCCCGCGGTAGATCGTTAAGAATCTGGCTCAGCGACTTGGCGCTATGACCACCGGGCGTGAATCCGGCGCGCTCGAGCACCTGGGCAACACGGCGGCGCAGGACCGGCACATTGACCGGCGGCTCCGCATAAACAGGAGAGGTGTAAAGACCGTAAAAGCGGTGCTCGCCGGTGACCTCGCCCTGGTCATTAAACTGTTTAACCACCACCAGGTCACGATACGCGGGGCGATGTACCCGGGAGCGCCGGTAGTCCTTGGCAAACATCAACGGCTTATTGACCAGCTGTGAGCAGCTACCCACCTCTTGAACATCCCGCTCAGACGGCTGTAAGCGACACACGCCCAGTTCTGAGCTCTCTACCGGCACCGTGGTCAACACATTGCCGGATACGTCGAAATTGAGTGCCTCATAACCAAGAAAAGTGAAGCGATTCTCCAGCAGCCAACCAAGAAAAGCGCGCGCTTCATCCACGTCCACCTGCTCGGGCTGCTTGAGCTGAGCCAGTTCATCCATCAGCGCTTCGACGCGCCCACGCATGGCATCAAAATCCGTTACTGCTGCGCGCACCATGGTGAGCACTTCAGCCAGGCTGTGTTCGATATCCTTTAACTCATCGGGATTACTGTGGCGATCAACCTCGATATAGATCAGCGCTTCACGGGTAATCCCCTCTTCACTGCTGGCCTTGGCGCTCTCCTTGACCAACGCGGAGCGGCCATCACGCTGAATGTTCAGTACACCACTGTGCACGACGTGGATAGATAGACCGCGCCGGTTCAGTTCCATGCGGACCGAGTCCACCAGGAACGGCATATCCCGATGACTGATCTGGATCACCGTGTGTCCACAGTGCCAGCCATGTCGCTCAAGATCGGGGTTGAAGACGTGGATCTTCTGATCCTGGCCATCCCACTCCTGCAAATGTTCCCAGCAGGACAGGGTCGCACCATAAAGGTTCTGCGGGCTGCGCTCCGCCAGCTCCTCCAACGGGGAAACCCGATAATACTGGTTAACGAAATCGAGAACTTTTTGGGTATCGCGTTTCGGTATACGGGCCGCGATTGTCTCACCCAGCTGCGATAGGATTTTATTCTTCTGTTCAGTACGCCGTTCGGACATTTGCCTCTTCTCCATCAGGGCTCATTGCTCCAATCCCCTTAAGGCTAGACCAGGGTGGATGGATTTGCGATGTGTCGATGAACTTATTCAGTTGTTTTTTATACCTTTAACAACTTAACCAGTTTAAATATGACATTTAAACCCCTACGAACAGATGATTACCCACTTACTTTCTTATAAGCACAAAAAAACCCGGCATTGCCGGGTTTTTTGTCTTAACTCGCTGGTCGGTCGGGTCAGTCGAACTGGATACCGAGACGCTGACCTACCTCTTCGTAGGCTTCGATCACGCCGCCAAGCCCCTGACGGAAGCGGTCTTTATCCAGCTTCTTGCGGGTTTCCTTGTCCCAGATACGGCAGCCGTCCGGAGAGAACTCGTCACCCAGTACCAGCTGACCTTCACTCATGCCGAATTCAAGCTTGTAATCCACCAGCAGCATACCGGCGTCGGAGAACAGCTTTTTCAACACATCATTGACGGCGAAGGTCAGTTCCTTGGCACGTGCAACCTGCTCTTCAGTAGCCCAGCCGAAAGACTTGATGTGGTAATCGTTAACCATCGGATCACCCAGCGCGTCGTTCTTCAGGAAGAACTCAAAGGTCGGCGGATTCAGATCCATCCCTTCCTGCACGCCGTAACGACGGCAGATAGAGCCCGCAGCGACGTTACGCACAACGCATTCTACCGGAATCATTTCCAGACGCTTAACCAGGCTATCCGTATCGGACAACAGCTTAACGAAGTGCGTCGGGATACCCGCATCAGCAAGCTTCTGCATAATAAATGCATTGAACTTGTTATTGACCATACCTTTACGGTCAAGCTGCTCGACTTTCTTACCGTCGAACGCTGAGGTGTCATTACGAAACTCCATCACCATCAGCTCTGGGTCGTCGGTACGGTAGACCGACTTAGCTTTACCGCTGTAAAGCTCTTCACGCTTTTCCATCAATCTCTCCAAAACACCCGATTTGCCGGGATTTGTTCCACCCAAAGGCCTCTGATCAGCTTTCCGGCAGGTTATCTTTAATCTCCCAGAGGATCTCTTCAGCCACCACGTTCGGTGCCGCCAACCCCTGGTCAGTCAATACGGACAGGAAGACGCCGTTGCGGGTACGGTTCATCTTCAACTGGTAACGTCCGGTATGTTCGAAGTTACCGGTCTCCTCATTGTAAGTACCGTTATCGCCACCGCCAAAGACGTAGATGACCTTACCGCCAAACCAGATTTTATAACCTTCCTGGTTCGCCGGGTTATTCGGATCTGCAATGTCGGCAGCCACATCGGCCTGCTCTTCACCCGAGGCGCTGGTGTTGCCGGAGCTGTAACGGATCGCCCCCGGCGAATCGTCTTCATCCGGAGCCAGACCCAACGCATCACCGAAGAGATCGGTGCTGAACTGGATATCCTCACGATCGGAGTTGAGCCACTCGAAGAAGCCCATACGCTCGGTTTCATCCACGCGGGTCTTGGTGGTGTAAGTCAGGTAGACCATACCGGTCTCCTGCGAGCGGGTACCCACATCGACCTCAGCCTCATCCAACGCACTGTTGAGCTGCGCCCAGGCGCTATCGATCGGAGTGCCCAGTTTCAGCACAGGGTTACCGCGGGAGTCGCGACCAAGCTGAGGATCGTCCCGAGTCTCCTGCTGCAGCGCAAGCAGGCTCTGAGAGTCGGGCTCGGATGCTTCGCTCAGGTAGCGCAGCATCTCGAACATCATATCGGCCTTATACTCCACGTCCTGGGACTGAGTGTCCCAGTCGATGGCGCTGACTTCCTGCTCAAGCGGGAAGCCGACGTGCTGCATGCGGATCGAGGTGCGCTGGTAATCATCCGGATCCGGACGCAGGGACAGACGCAGTTTGTTGCGGCTCGGCCCGTCCATATCCTGGAATGTCAGACGCTTAATCCAGCTATCGATGAAGCTGTAGTCATCGCCATCGAGAGTGATCCAGTCAGTTTCCATAACCCCCTGACGCGGATCCGACAGTGCCAGGTCGATATCATTGAATGACCAGAACTCCTGCATTTTTACCCAGACATCGGAGATCGGCTCGTCCACGACGATGACACGCTGGCCATCTTCGCGCCGCATGTTGACCTTCTCGCTGCCCGATTCAAGATAGAAGAACTCGGGGCGCGGCACCTCAAATTCGCCCTGTTGAGCGATAGCGGTATCACCGGCTTCCGGTACCACCAGCTGCTCCTGCATCTGGCGGGTTTGCATCTCCGGCGGCAGCGCCAGGCGCTTGCCGGCCCGTGCCAGTTCATAGTCCTGGCCACGGTCACGCACAATCGCGTTATCACCATAGATCGGGTTGTCGTCAAGACTACTGCAACCACTCAACACCGCGGCAACGGCCAGCGCCATGAGTGTGTGGGAGTTTTTTCTGGTCATGTCCCTCTGCCTGTCAGATTACGCCACATTCGCGAAGCGCGTTACGTACTTCCTCGTGATACTGCTCGGCGAGAATCGTCAACGGCAGACGAATACCGTTTTCGATCAGCCCCATTTCATGCATCGCCCACTTCACAGGAATCGGGTTAGCTTCCACGAACAGTTTGGTATGCAGCGGCATCAGCTTCTGCTGCAGTGCGCGTGCTTCTTCAACCTTTCCATCTAGACCCAGCTGGCAAAGCTCAGCCATTTCAGCCGGAACCACGTTGGCGGTTACGGAGATATTGCCCTGACCACCGAGCAGAATCAGTTCGATCGCGGTACCGTCATCACCAGAGTAAACAGCGAAGTCTTCGGAGACACCATCGATCAGTGTTTTCGCGCGATCAAGGTCACCGGTCGCTTCTTTGATACCCACAATATTGGGGTGGTCCATCAGGCGGAATACGGTTTCCGGCTTCATATCGCAACCGGTACGGCCCGGTACGTTATATAGAATCTGCGGAATATCGACCGCGTCAGCAATAGCCTTAAAGTGCTGATACATCCCTTCCTGAGTCGGCTTATTGTAGTAAGGCGTTACCAGCAGGCTGTAGTCGGCACCGGCGTCCTTGGCACGGCGGGTCAGCATAATCGCTTCGCGGGTTGAGTTGGCACCGGTACCGGCAACAACCGGAATCTGACCGCCCACACGCTTGATAGTGTGCTTGATTACCTCGAGGTGCTCGTCGTAATCCAGTGTCGCGGACTCACCGGTGGTACCCACAGCACCGATGGCCGCGGTGCCCTTTTTAAGATGGAGATCGATCACCTTATCCAGTGCGTCCCAATCGACGTCACCGTTAGCATGCATAGGGGTCACGAGCGCTACAATACTGCCGCGAATCATTTCTCTCTCCATCTGAATTAAAGCCCCGGTATGGTACGTTTGCGCCGCCGGGATGAACAACCACCGGTAGATTGTGATCGTACCGGCTTCTGATATCGTAAAAGCCGAATATTTTAAACGATTTGGCGACCGCTAGCGTAGAGGGTCGCAGCTTTTTTCACAACAGATACAACACTTGAGGAGTCTATCCATGCTTGAAGCAGGACAACCAGCCCCGGATTTCAACGCCGTGGACCAGAATGGAGACCCGATCAGCCTGAGCCAGTTCCGTGGCCAGAAGGTTGTTCTCTACTTTTATCCGCGCGACAACACCCCGGGCTGTACTGCCCAGGCCTGCGACCTGCGCGACAACTACGAACGACTCCAGGCTGAGGGCTATCAGGTGATCGGCGTCAGCACCGACACAGAGAAAAAGCACCAGAACTTTATCGCCAAATACGAGCTGCCGTTTCCGTTGATCGCCGATACGGATAACAGTGTTCACGAACTGTTCGGTACCTGGCAGCTGAAGAAGAACTACGGCAAGGAATATATGGGTACGGTGCGCACCACCTTCCTGATCGACGAGCAGGGCACGATCACCGAGGTGATCAAGAAGGTAAAAACCAAGGAACACACCGCCCAGATTCTGGCGGAGTAAAACTTTCTCAAAGCACGCCGCCCTTACGCGTCGGTGTGCTCCTCTTCCGCCTGACTAACCGCGATAGGCCAGGCATTGATCACCGCCTTCACCAAGGTGGCCAAGGGAATCGCAAAGAACAGCCCCCAAAAGCCCCAGAGACTGCCAAATACCAGCACCGATACAATGATCGAAACCGGATGAAGGTTTACCGCCTCGGAGAACAGCAGCGGCACAAGCACGTTTCCATCCAGCGCCTGAATCACGCCGTAGGCGATCATCAGCCACATAAATTCACTGGTCCAGCCCCACTGAAAAAAGGCGATCAACGCGATCGGCAGGGTCACCAGCGCCGCACCGATGTAGGGAATCAACACAGACAGACCCACCCCGAGCGCGAGCAGCGCTGCGTAGTTGATACCAAGGGTGACGAAAACCACCCAGGTCACACCACCAACGATGAGAATCTCGATCGCCTTGCCGCGCACATAGTTGGCGATCTGGGCATCCATCTCATGCCAGATACCAGTCATCATCTGGCGCTTGGCGGGCATAAACGAGCTGAAAGTCTGTAGCATCGAGTCACCATCCTTCAGGAAGAAGAACACCAGAATCGGCACCAGCACCAGATAGATCAGCATCGCGGCAATGCTGGTCAGGGAGTTCAACGAGAAGGTCACGACCCACTGCCCCAGCTGACTGAGCTCGGTCGCAGCCACACCGATCATCTGCCGGATCTGCTCCTCGGAAACCAGGTTCGGATACTTTTCCGGTAACAGCAGCAACAGATTCTGCACCTGCACGACCATCCCCGGCAGCTCATTGAAGAGATTAACCAACTGACGCCAGGCGATCGGCATGACGACAAGCAGAAAACCGGCCAGGAAGCCGACAAAGACGACGAATACCAGAATCACCGAGGGCAGATGTGGCAAACCTCGCTCCTGCAACCAGGTCACAAGGCCCTGCATCAGAAAAGCGATAATCAGACTGGCAAAAACGGGCGCCAGGGGCGCGCCGAGGAAAATGATAACGGCCAGCCCGCCAAGCAGCAGCAAAAACAGATAAAGCGCTTCTTCATCGGAAAAATACTGATCTATCCATTTATTAAAAATTTTACGCATTCAGCGACTTACTCCCTTTCTGCATCATCTTTCCTCGCCTTATGATATGGATATAACATTCGCCTTCTGTGAACGAATCCACCATTTCATGGTCGCTATTATCGACATAGACACGAAAGTCACGAACAGACCCCGCATCGGTCGCGATCACTTTCAATACTTCCCCCGGCGCCATCTTGTTCAAAGCCTGTTTGGCCTTGAGCAAAGGCAAGGGACAGGAAAGACCACTCGCATCGAGCAGTTCGGTGATTTCCGCTTCAGTCGGCGTATGCTGCATTAACCCACTACCTCCAACGACTACAGAGCTGTATGCGACGGACTTTATACCAGAAATTCAGACAGAAAAATGCATGGACGCAGATAGGACGACGGCTCCGTGGCGGCATTTTATGCTGCTGCATCGGGTTTTCCACCCTGCCCCTGACCGGGCAAGCCGCTGAACCTTCGCTGCCGATTCTGACCGATTCCACCTCCAGCATTATCAGCCTGCAGGATGAGCACAAGCTCGGTCGCGCCTGGGCTCGGGTACTGCGAGGCCGCGCCGTGCTGCTGGACGATCCGATGGTCAAACAGTATCTGCAGGATCTGCTTTGGAGAATCGTACCCAGTAGCGAACTGAGGGACCGGCGTCTGGAGTTGATCACGCTGGATAATGAAACCTTCAACGCCTTCGCCGTTCCCGGCGGGATCGTTGGCGTCCATGGCGGCCTGATCACCGCATCCGAATCGGAAGCGGAGCTTGCTTCGGTACTCGCTCACGAACTGGCTCACCTGAGCCAACGCCATTACGCCCAGCAGTTGGAAGAGAGCCGACGTAACCGCCCGCTGGTGCTCGCCGGCGTGCTGGCGAGTATTCTACTGGCCTCTGCCGATGGCGAAGCGGGAACCGCTGGCCTCGCCTCTACCCTGGGCGGATCTGCATCAGCACAACTGGCGTTCAGCCGTCGCAATGAACAGGAAGCGGACCGGGTCGGTATGCAGACGCTGGTAAAAAGCGGATTCGATCCCTACGCGATGCCAGAGATGTTCTCACGGCTGCAAAAGAGTTATCGATTTGCCGGCAACCGCGCTCCGGAATTTCTGCTCACCCACCCGGTAACCGAATCACGTATTGCCGACTCGCTGAACCGCGCAGCCCACCTGAACCGTCCCTCTGCAAAAGACAACAGTCTGGTTTACGACCTGGTACGCACACGACTGCTGGTGCACTACGGCAAGGATATGAACGCGCTCTTCAACCAGTTCAGCAACGATGCCAAGTCATCGCCCCGCGATGCCTACGGCCTGCTACTGACCGCCATTGAGTTGGGTAAACCCAAACAGGCTCAGGCGGCCCTGGATATGCTGCCTAGAGCCTGGCAACAGCACCCCTATGTGCGACTGACGGCACTGGATTTCTATCTGCGCACCGACAACATCGAAGCCGGCGTGAAGCTGGCCAGGGAGCTGCATGATCTCTATCCAGGCAGCATGCCGGTCACCTACTACTACGGCCTTGCCCTGCGCCAGGCGCGTGATTACAAGGGGGCCGCAGACGCATTCAAGGAGCTTACTTCCGATTACCCCACCGATGCCGCTTTCTGGTTTCAGCTCTCCGAAACCCAGGGCCTGGACGGAAATATTGCCGCCGTGCATCGCTCGCGCATCGAATATTTCCTGCTTACCGGGCGCATCGACCGGGCGCAGAAACAACTGGATTATGCGCGTCGTGAAAAGGGATTGAGCCCAATCGATACGGCACGCCTGGACCAGATGGAAGAGGAGATCAAACGGGTACGCCAGGAGATGGACGACACCCTGTCCTGATACAGCCCCGCCCCACCTCCAACGCATAAAAAGGCCGACTAAGATGTCGGCCTTTTTATCAATCAGCTGAGCTGAATATGATTTAGCTCGCCTGGAAGTCGAGCATCCGCTGCAGCGGAATCCGCGCTTTCTCGATCAGCGCCTCATCCACGTGCACCTCATCGGTACCTTCCTGCAGCGCCTGCAGGATATTTTCCAGGCCATTCATCGCCATCCACGGGCAGTGAGCGCAGCTGCGACAGGTCGCACCGCTACCGCCGGTAGGCGCTTCGATGAAGGTCTTATCCGGCGCAGCCTGCTGCATCTTGTAAAAGATGCCGCGATCGGTAGCGACGATAAACATCGGATGCGGCAGCTCCTGAGCAGCTTTGATCAACTGCGTGGTCGAACCCACGGCATCCGCCAACTCGATCACAGACTCGGGAGATTCCGGGTGCACAAGAATGCCAGCTTCGGGGTAAACCGCTTTCAGATCCCGCAGACCTTTGGCCTTGAACTCGTCGTGAACAATGCAGGCAGCATCCCACAGTAACATATCAGCATCGGTATTCTTCTGGATGTAAGCACCCAGATGCTTATCCGGCGCCCAGATAATCTTCTTGCCCTGCTCCGCCAGATGCTCAACAACCTGCAGACCGATGCTCGATGTGACCACCCAGTCTGCACGCGCTTTAACCGCCGCCGAAGTGTTGGCGTATACCACCACCTCATGATCCGGATGGGCATCACAAAAAGCGGAAAATTCATCAATCGGACAACCCAGATCCAGCGAGCAGGTCGCTTCGAGGGTTGGCATCAGAATGCGCTTTTCCGGGCTTAGAATCTTCGCCGTTTCACCCATAAAGCGAACACCGGCAACGATCAGCGTCTTGGCTTCATGGCGCGCACCGAAGCGCGCCATCTCCAGCGAATCCGCTACGAAGCCACCGGTTTTCTCTGCCAGTTCCTGGACCAGCGGATCGGTGTAGTAATGAGCAACCAGACAGGCATCTTTCTCTTTCAGAAGAGCCTGAATGCGCTGGGTATAGTCTTCGATCTGCTCCGGACTGAGTGCAGAGGGCAAATGTTCCTGGGCGAAGTGTTCCTGCACCAGGATACGATCATCTATTTCCGGTTTCGTCAGCATCTTTTCTGTTCTTAACTTCGTGACTAATGTCGACAGACTTGTTTGAAAGGCGGCAAATTATATCACAGCCAGCGGATTAGACATTCAGGGAAACGGTAATTTCCCGCTTAGCTCTAATACCCGTGCGAATCGAAGCGCTGGAACCAGTGACAAGGTGAGCGAGAATAGTGGTGGGTCGTATAGGATTCGAACCTATGACCAATTGGTTAAAAGCCAACTGCTCTACCAACTGAGCTAACGACCCGCAGTATAGAACAGGCGAACGGCCTGCTATAAAGGAAAGGTGGTGGGTCGTATAGGATTCGAACCTATGACCAATTGGTTAAAAGCCAACTGCTCTACCAACTGAGCTAACGACCCGCCGTAGGGCTGCGCATTGTACGTAGCTTACGCCGAAAGGCAACCCTATTTTTCGAGTTTTTTACGCTTCAACGTAGCGAGTGGGATCCGCAACGCCCGCATCCTCGAATCCTTTAGCGCGTAGACGGCAGCTGTCACAGTGACCGCAGGCCCTGCCCTCGTCGTCTGCCTGGTAGCATGACAACGTCGCGCTGTAGTCAACACCGAGCGCCATTCCCGCCTGAATAATCTCTGCTTTGGTCAGATCGATCAACGGCGTCTCGATACGGATTGGTTCACCGCTGACGCCATTTTTGGTGGCCAGATTGGCCATTTTCTCAAACGCGGCGATAAATTCAGGGCGACAATCCGGATAACCAGAGTAGTCCACGGCGTTAACGCCGATAAAGATCGCCTCGGCGTGAAGCACCTCAGCCCAGCCCAACGCGAGCGACAGGAACACCGTATTGCGCGCCGGAACATAGGTGATCGGGATGCCGTCATCCTCGGCGTCCTCAGGGACGTCGATCGATTTATCGGTCAGCGCCGAGCCGCCAAAGTCTTCCAGGTTAAGCCTCAGCACACGATGCTCAGCCACCTCAAGCGAGGCAGCGATCTGACGCGCCGCGTTTAGCTCGGTCAGCGAACGCTGGCCATAATCAAAACTAAGTACATGGCAGCTGTAACCTTTGGATTTGGCGATCGCCAGGGCGGTCGCAGAGTCGAGCCCGCCAGAAAGCAGCACGACTGCGCGTTTTTGAGCTTGGGTCATTAAATATTCCGTGTTTGACGTGTGACTTGTAGAACCTGACTTATTACCAGCAACTATTCTAACGCGACTCCCCTTAACGAGAATAGTTACGCGCAAGTCCCGCAGCGGAGCTCTGCGGATAGTCCTGAATCAAACGCTGGAAAGAGCCCTGAGCCGCCTCACGCTTACCCAAACGATCCTGAACGACGCCAAGCTTGTACAGGGCATCCGGCACCTTTACATGGCTCGGGTAGTCACTGACGACCTTATTAAACGACGTCTGTGCCTGCTCCAGAGACTGCTCTGCGAGCTGAATCTCTCCGATCCAGTAGTAGGCGTTTGCCACATGGTCACTGTCGGGATAATCGCTAATAAACGCCTGGAAAGACGCTTGCGCCTCATCAAACTTACGCTCGCGCACCAGCTGGAACGCACTCTGATATGCAGACTGCGCATCACCGCTTGCAACGGCGGTTTGATTACTGCTGTCGGTTGTCGGCGCGGGCGCCGCTTCTGCGGCATCGCTGCTTGCGGAGTCGGATGATGATGGAGCAGCCAATGCCGCCCCACCGCCGGCAGCCGTTGCGTTGATAATCGCGCTGAGCCTGCGATCGGTATCACGGTACCGGTCGAGCTGCTCCTGCTTCATTTTGTTGATCTGGTACTGCTGGGTCTCAACCTGACCGCGCAGCTGCCGGACCTCCTCCTGAAGCTGCTGCACCATCATCAACAGCTGGCTCTGACCGGACTGCAGACCTTGCTGCATACCGGCGCCGGAACGCACTTCAGTAACGGGAATCTGAGTGACTTCGGCTGCCGCCGCCGACCCAGCCGCAAGGCTCAGGGTCAGCAGGGGCAGAACCTTTCTACGCAGTGCCAGCATTAGCGAGCTACGTACTTAAGCTCAACACGGCGGTTCTGAGCCCAGGAGGCATCACCGCTACCCATCACTGCGGGCTTTTCTTCGCCGTAGCTGATGGTTTCGATCTGGTTGGAAGATGCACCATTAACCACCAGCAGACGCTCTACAGCGTTGGCACGACGCTCGCCCAGTGCGATGTTGTACTCACGGGTGCCACGCTCATCCGCATGACCTTCAAGACGCACAGAAGCAGACGGGTTATTGGCCAGGTAGCGGGCGTGCGCTTCCAGATCGGCAAAGCCGGCCTGTTTCACAACCGACTGGTCAAAGTCGAAGTAGAAGACGGTCTGCAGTTGATCGATTGCACCCGCGCTGCCACCGCTGACGCCAGAGCCATCCACACCATAGGAGCTTGCAGAACCGGAACCGTCCTGACCACCCATTGCACCTTCACCGCCTTCGGTGGTGGTGCTGGTAGTGCTACAGCCTGCTGCCCAGATGACAGCTGCGCCCAAAGTGGCCGCCTTAAAAACGTTCAACGCTCGCATCGATATCTCCTGCTTTATTTGCTCGACGATGTGAATTTTCGGTAACGCTAATCCCAGCGATTGCGCTTTGCAAGAGACCCGGGGCTAACTGCTCCAAAGTCTCTTAAAACTGATTCTTTACTACGACAACTCAGCCCAAAAGCCCGATTGCCAATGCACTGTTAATGCAAGTACGGACTCCAGGCGGGCTCCCGCACGTCGCCACTGCGGCTAGGCATACGGAAGCGGACCTGACCATCCAGGGATACCGCCGACAGCACACCACGACCGCCCTCTTTGGTCGCATAGATAATAATGCTGCCATTCGGCGCGATGCTCGGTGATTCTTCCAGCCCTGCTTCGGTTAGGATATCCAGACGTCCGGACTTCAGATCCTGAACCGCGATAGTGAAATCGCCACCCTGAGGACGATGCACCATGGCCAGAAAACGCCCGTCATCGGTTAACCGCCCGCGGGCGTTATAGTTACCTTCCCAGGTCAGCCGCTCCAGATCCCTGCTTTGCAGATTCAAACGATAAATCTGTGGCTGCCCACCACGATCTGAGGTGAACAATAGCGACTTGCCATCCGGCGACCAGGTCGGTTCGGTATCGATCGCATAATGACGTGTAACACGCTGCAACTGACGCGTGGCGAGATTAAGAACATAAATCTCGGGGTTGCCGTCCTTGGACAGTACCAGGGCCAGTTGATTGCCATCGGGCGACCAGGCGGGAGCGCCGTTCAGCCCCGGAAATGACTGGATTCGCTCGCGCTTGCCGGTGGCCAGATACTGAACGTAAATCGCCGGACGACCAGATTCGAAGGAAACATACGCCAGCTTGCGACCATCACGAGACCAGCTCGGCGACATGATCGGCTCGTTGGATTCCATCACTGTGCGCGGACGAGCCCCATCCCAGTCGGCCAACTGCAGCTTATAGCTATTGCTACCACCCTTATGATCCGCCTGGATATAAACGATTCGAGTCGAAAAAGCGCCCTTGAGTCCGGTCAGAGCCTCGAAAACCTGATCGGATATATAGTGGGCTGCATCACGCAACTGCGCGCTGCCGCTGTTGACGACATTATTGGCCAACTCAATGCGCTGCTCTTTAAGCACATCGTAGAGACCAACCGTAATCCGCACCTGGTCAGCGCCAGCCGGCTCGATACGCCCGGTCAGCAGGTAATCGGCCCCACTGACACGCCAGTCACGGTAATAGACGTCGCCTTCCCGGGTCGGGAAGCTGAGCATGCTTTCCCGCGGCAGGGTCGAGAAGAAACCGCTGCGGCCCAGATCCTGTTCGACAACCTTTGCCACATCCTCAGATAGCGCCGCACTGCCATTCCAGCCGAACGGCACCACGGCCACTGGCGAGGGTTCCGACACACCCTGGGTTACCTCGACCACCAGCTCGGCGCGAGTGGCTGTTGCCATCACCAGCAGGCAGAGTGAAATCAGTATCTGTCTCATCCGTTTACCACCTTAATCCTTCGGGTCTGAAAACCACACGGATAGATCTTAGTCGTCGTTCAAAAAGTATAGGGTCCACTTCGGCCACGCGGTCAAAGCGCTCGGTACGATGTACCGCCTGCAGTGCAGAGCGATCAAAAGCCGCATCACCGCTGCTCTTTACGATGGACGCCTGATCGATCTCGCCGTTACCCAGCAACCTGATCGACACCACGGCCTCCATCCCGTTACGAGCGGTGGCCGGAATACGCCAGTTCCGCTGCAGCAATCCATGAATATAACTTTGGATATCTCCCACCACAGACTCTGCGCGTTTCGCTGCAGCCTGACGCGCCTGCTCCGCACGCGCCTGGGCGGCGGCTTCTTCCTCGGCACGCTTCTTTGCCTCCGCTTCGGCCCGAGCCTTCGCCTGGGCTTCCGCTCTGGCTTTCGCCTCGGCCTCAGCTTTTGCTTTGGCTTGCGCCTCTCGTTGTGCCTGCGCCTTGCGCTCGGCCTCCTCAGCGGCTTTCTTTTTTGCCAGGGCTTCGGCCTTTTTCTTGGCCTCAAGTTCCGCTTTTCTTTTCTGCTCCGCCGCGGCCTGCGCCTTGCGCTCAGCAGCCGCCTCGGCTTCGGCCTTGGCTTCCGCTTGTGCCTGCTTCTGCCGCTCCGCCTCAGCCTGCTGACGTGCCTGCTCAGCCTTACGCGCCTCTTCGCGCTGCTGCGCCTCGGCCTGCTGCCTGGGATCCGGTTGCTGTGTCGGTGGTGGTGAGCTCTGACCGGTCTGCTGAGAGAGCGCATCAAGATCGATCATCTTGGCCTGAATGTGACGAGGCGTACGCCTCTCCGGCTCGGCTTCGCCCACCCAATGCACCAGCAAACTGCCCAGAATCACCACATGCAACAGGGTCGCCAGGATCGTTGGCAGGATATATCCGCGTAACTCCACCAGGCTACTCCGTTACCAGCCCGACGCTGGAGGCGCCAACACCCTTGAGCAGCACCATCAACTGAACCACAGCATCGTAACTGACATTTTTATCACCGCGCACAAGCAGCAACTTGTCAGGAGTCAGGCTTAGCACCTTGCCGACCCTCTCTGCCACCTCATCCGCCGTTACCGCTTCGGTTTCATCAGCACCGCCTACATTGATGTAGTAGGCGCCATCACGATCGACCGAGACGATCAACGGATCGCTATCCTCGGTATCAACCTGCTCAGCACTGGTCTGCGGCAGATCCACATCGACCCCCTGGGTCAGCATTGGCGCCGTCACCATGAAAATGATCAACAGCACCATGGTCACGTCGATGTAGGGAACCACATTGATTTCAGCGTTGAGCTTACGCTTTTTACGCATCCGCCTGATCATGCCTAATTACCTCAGGCCGCAGCGTGAACGCGTCGGTAAAGAATGCTGGTGAACTCATCAGCAAAGGTTTCGTAGCTGTTCATCAGCCACTCGGACTTTGCCGAGAAGCGGTTATAGGCAATAACCGCCGGGATGGCCGCAAACAGACCCATCGCCGTCGCCACCAATGCCTCGGAGATACCGGGAGCCACGGATGCCAGAGTCGCCTGATGCACGTTCGCCAGGCCACGAAACGCGTTCATGATCCCCCACACAGTGCCGAACAGACCGATATAGGGGCTGGTAGAACCCACCGTTGCAAGAAACGGAAGATGACGCTCCAGGCGCTCCTCTTCCCGCGCCAGCGATACGCGCATACTGCGCTGCACGCCGTTCATCACTACTTCGGGGTCAACGCCGGGCTGCTTGGTCAGCCGGGTAAACTCTTTAAGGCCGGAGCGGAATATATTTTCGGCACCACAGGCCTGATTAGGTGTGGCGTTTACTTCACGGAACAGGTGGCTCAGATCCACACCCGACCAGAAGCGGTCTTCAAAATCACGCAGGGAGTTCTGCGCACGACGCAATACCTGACGGCGCTGAAAGATCATCACCCATGACACGAAGGAGGCCAGCAGTAACAACAGCATTACCAGCTGCACAACAAAGCTGGCGTTGATCACCAACCCCCAAATAGACAGTTTGTCTTCCACTTACAACTCCCGAGATAGAATCATTCAAACCTGTTGAATCAAACACTTCACCAGATCGGCAGGCCAGCGCCGGGGCTTGAAGCCCTGACTGTTAACGCAGGCCACGCGCACATTCCCCTCGCACAACAGCTGACCCGACGCAGCGTCGACAACCCGCTGTTCGAAGAGAACACTAGCGCCACCCCGCTGTTCGATAGCGGTATGCACAATAAGTTCATCATCAAGACGTGCTGGTTTTACATAACGCGCATCAATGCTGTGGACAACGAAGAGACAGTGTTCGGAAGCCAGCCGTTGCTGGGAGTAGCCCTGCTGACGCAGGAGTTCGGTACGGGCCCGCTCCATGAATTTCAGATAGTTCACATAGTAGACAATGCCGCCAAAATCCGTGTCTTCGATGTAGACACGCACGGGCCACTCGAACGCCATTTCAAGCCCCAACCGATTGGTGAAGGGCTCACAATAGCAGGAGGACAATTTTATACAAGCAGGGAAAAGAGGGACTTAGGTACCCTGGGCGAGGCGTTTTACCTTGGCGCCACAGGAAACGCAGAGGTCCACTGCGGGGTCCGCCCGCAGATGGTTCATTTCGATCTCCTCGCCACAGCCGATGCAGTAGCCGTAAAGCCCTGTATGGATCCGCTCAAGCGCCGCATCGACGCGATGAATATCATGTTCGATCTGTTGAGCCAGCACTCCGGCATTATCGGCAACATGACCATTACCCACCAGTGTGGGCTTGAGTGCGCGCAGGTCCGCCTCCAGCTCTGCTCTCAGCTGTTGCAGTACAATGCGCGGATTTTCGCGGTTTGATTGAGGCACTGCCAGACACCCGTTGTTATTCAAGTTCCAACGGATATTAGGCAAGGATCTCTTTGCACTCCTTGATTAGCGTCAGGTATCCCGTGAGCACAGAAATAGTTTTATTTCAGAGTTGATCGCGGTCAGGCCGATCAATCCCGAAGTGGAGATAAGCATGATCGGTGACTACCCTGCCCCGCGGGGTGCGCATGATAAATCCCTGCTGAATCAAAAACGGCTCCAGCACATCTTCGATGGTATCCCGCTCTTCACTGATCGCCGCCGCCAGGTTATCGACACCAACCGGGCCACCACCAAACTTCTCGATCATCGCCAGCAACAGACGACGATCCATATGATCGAAGCCCCGTTCATCAACGTTGAGCATATTCAACGCAAGATCTGCGATATCCCGGGTAATACGCCCCTCGCCTTTAACTTCGGCGTAGTCACGGGAACGACGCAGCAAGCGGTTCGCGATTCGTGGCGTCCCCCTGGAGCGACAGGCCACCTCTCGAGCCCCCTCTTCTTCAATCGGTGTATCGGATAGCTCAGCGGAGCGCATCACGATACGGGTCAGATCATCGACACTGTAATACTCAAGCCGCTGCACGATACCGAAGCGATCACGCAGGGGCGACGTCAGCAGACCCGCCCGCGTAGTCGCCCCCACCAGCGTAAACGGCGGTAGATCAATCTTGATTGAGCGCGCAGCAGGGCCTTCGCCGATCATAATATCGAGCTGATAGTCCTCCATGGCCGGGTAAAGAACCTCTTCAACATTGGCGCTGAGACGATGGATTTCATCGATAAACAGCACATCGTTGGGTTCCAGATTCGTCAGCAGCGCCGCCACATCTCCAGCCTTTTCCAGTACCGGACCTGACGTAGTCTTGATCTGCGAGCCCATCTCATTGGCAACGATGTTCGCCAGGGTGGTTTTACCCAACCCAGGCGGACCAAAAATCAGCGTATGATCCAGCGCCTCACCACGATTACGGGCCGCGTGAATGAAGATCTCCATCTGCTCACGCACACGGGGCTGACCGTGATAATCCTCCAGCATCTTCGGCCGGATCGCACGATCCTGCACCTCTTCCGACGGCTGAGCCACCGGGCTGATAAAACGATCTTCTTCAATCTTCATGCGCTACCTCTTACCCGCCGACCATGGACTTGAGAGCCGTGCGGATCAACTCCTCAACACTGGCACCCTCTCCCAGCGCAGATACGGAGTTCTCGATCGCCTTGGTGGCCTGAACCGGTTTATACCCCAGCGCGATCAATGCACTTTCGGCTTCCTGACGGTTGTCCGTGAGTTTCGGTGCGACGACACCGCTCTCGCTGGCCGCCAGAGCGAATTCGGTCATGGTCGGGATCTCAAGCCGGTCGAGTTTATCCTTCATCTCAACGATAAGGCGCTCGGCGGTTTTTTTACCCACGCCGGGAATACGTACCAGCGTCGCACTGTCTTCGTTATGCACGCAGCGGATAAACTCCTCGCTGCTGGTACCGGAAAGGATCGCCAGCGCCAGCTTCGGACCCACACCATTGGTTTTGATCAGTGCCCGGAACAGAATCCGCTCCTGCTGGTCGGCAAAACCGTACAGCAACTGGGCATCTTCCCGCACAACCATATGGGTATAAAGAACCACGGACTCACCCAGCGCCGGCAGCTTATAGAAGGTGTTCATCGACGCCTCGACCTCATAGCCAACGCCGCTTACGTCGAGCAGCAGCTGCGGGGGTTGTTTCTCGGCCAGCTCGCCAGTTAAACGTCCTATCACGGTTCCCTATTCTCCATCTCTCTGGCCTCGCCCGGTGACTCCAGGCGATGACCACGAACAATAAATTCCGGCAGTCTGAGACCGGCTACCAGCCCCGCCATGCGGGTTATAAAGATAATGACCATGGCGCTAATATCGAGCCACGGGCTGGGCTCATCGAGCAATTGATAAGCCCCCAGGTAGACCAGCGCACCAAGCAGCGCCGAGGTGGCGTAAAGCTCACCACCACGCTGCAGCACCAGCGGGATCTGCCCCGTCAGCACATCGCGGATCATGCCACCCGCCACGCCGGTAATCACCGCCATCATCACTGCCACAGCCTCCGGCGCACCAGCGGCCAACGCTTTCTGCAACCCAAGAATGGCAAATACGGAAAGACCCATAGCATCGAGCACAAGTAGCGCCCGACGCGGTGACGGGATATAGCGGGAGGCTATAAATGCTGCAACGGCACTGACAATCGCGACATATAGATAGAGTGTATCCTCGACCCAGACCAAGGGATACAGGTCCAGGGTGATATCACGGATGGTACCGCCACCCAGAGCGGTTACAAATCCAAGCACTACCACGCCGAGAATATCCAAGCGTTTACCGGGAGCCGCTATCGCACCGGTAATGGCAAAGATCGCAACCCCAATAAGATCGGCAACATAGATAAATTCGGCGTATTCGCTCACTGCCAGCGCCCCCGAACCACTTTTCTCGCCCCGGCAGTCGCGATCTGCCGGTTTCGGTTATGCGCATGACAGAGCGCAATCGCCAACGCATCGGCGGCATCCGCCTGCGGCCGTCCCGGCAACTTGAGCAGGTGGGCAACCATGGTCTGCACCTGGGTCTTATCGGCACCGCCGTTGCCAACCACCGACTGCTTCACCAGGCGCGCCGCATACTCCGCCACCGGCAAACCCGCGTTGGCGCCGGCGACCATCGCCACGCCGCGGGCCTGTCCCAACTTAAGCGCCGAATCGGCGTTGCGCGACATAAACACCTGCTCGATCGCCATCTCCTGCGGCACATACTTATCGATAATCTCGGTCACACCGGCGTAAACCTGCTGTAACCGCTCAGACAGAACGTCGCCCTGAATGCGAATACAGCCGCTGGTTACGTATTCATAGCGCGGACCATCGACGTTAATCACTCCGTATCCGGTGATGCGAGAGCCTGGATCTATCCCCAATATCAGCATGCGATGCTCAATCCTTACATTGGAGCGATAATAACAAAAAAGCCGGAGCACTGGCTCCGGCTTTCTCAACGGGGCTAAGCCCCTGACACCGACCTCGAGCGATCAGTCTTCCATCGCCTCTTCGGGGATATCGGCGTTGTGATAGACGTTCTGAGAATCATCCAGATCTTCAAGGGTGTCGATCAGCTTCATCACTTTGCGACCGGTCTCTTCATCGAGTTCAACGCTGGTCTGCGGAATCATACCGACTTCGGAGTGCGCAGGTTCAAAGCCAGCATCAACCAGCCCCTGCTTCACATCCATATAATCGTTGGCTTCGCAGTACACATCGATGGAGCCATCATCATTAGTGACAACATCGTCGGCGCCCGCTTCCAGTGCCGCTTCCATGATCGCGTCTTCATCAACGCCGGCCTCAAAGCTCAGCACACCGCGCTTATCGAACAGGTAGGAAACTGAACCATTGGTACCCAGATTACCGCCATGCTTGCTGAATGCAGCACGCACCTGAGAAACGGTGCGGTTAACGTTATCGGTCATGCACTCGACCAGAATCGCCACACCGTTACTGCCGTAACCTTCGTAGGTCAGCTCGTCGTAATTATCACCGTCGCCACCGCCGGCGCCACGCTGGATCGCCTTGTCGATGGTGTCGCGCTTCATGTTTGCGCCCAGCGCCTTATCGACCGCTGCACGCAAACGCGGGTTATCTTCAGGGTTACCGCCACCCTCTTTCGCGGCCACGGTGAGCTCACGAATCAGTTTGGTGAAGATTTTGCCGCGCTTGGCGTCCTGTGCCGCTTTGCGGTGTTTGATGTTAGCCCATTTAGAATGACCTGCCATACCACTTCCTCAATCTGACGGGACCGCTCGAAAGCGGTCCCGGAGTGTTGCTAATTACTTAACCTGATAGCGAACGGGATCACCCGCCTCGATCAAGGCGCCTTGCGCAGCTTGATGTTGAGATCACGCAGCTGAGCAGCGCTGACCTCTCCCGGCGCATCTGTCAGCAGACAGGCGGCGCTCTGGGTTTTCGGGAAAGCGATTACTTCACGAATAGAGCTGGAACCGGTCATCAACATGATCAGACGATCCAGACCGAACGCCAGGCCACCGTGAGGCGGCGCACCGAACTTCAGGGCGTTGAGCAGGAAGCCGAACTTCTCTTCCGCTTCTTCATCGGAAATACCCAGCACCTTGAAGACCGCCTTCTGCATCTCCTGGTCATGGATACGCACAGAACCACCGCCAAGCTCGGTACCGTTCAGTACCATGTCGTAGGCGCGGGAAAGCTTGCCTTCAGGCTGCTCAATCAGCTGCTCCGGTGAGCAGTTCGGCGCGGTGAACGGGTGGTGCAGCGCAGTCAGACTGCCATCATCCAGCTCTTCGAACATCGGGAAGTCGACCACCCACAGCGGCGCCCAGTTCTTCTCGATCATATTCATGTCTTCGCCGACCTTGATACGCAGGGCACCCAGGGCTTCGTTGACGGTGTTTGCCTTGTCGGCACCGAAGAAAACGATATCGCCGTTCTGAGCACCGAGGCGCTCCATGATCTTCAGTGCAACCTCTTCACCGAGGAATTTGACGATCGGTGACTGCAGACCTTCAGCGCCGTTTTCCAGGGCATTGACCTTGATCCAGGCCAGACCCTTGGCACCATAAATACCAACGAACTTGGTGTAGTCATCGATGATCTTACGGGTCAGTTCGGCACCGCCCGGTACTTTCAGCGCAGCAACACGACCTTTCGGATCCTTGGCGGGACCGGCGAACACTTTGAAGTCCACATCGGCAACCAGGTCATTGACGTCAACCAGCTCCAGCGGAATACGCAGATCCGGCTTGTCGGAACCGAAGCGATGCATCGCTTCGGAGTACGGCATGGTCGGGAATTCGCCCAGCTCGATATCGAGCAGTTCCTTGAACAGCTTGCGGACCATGCCTTCAGCCAGACCCATGATCTCCTGCTCACCGAGGAAAGAGGTCTCGATGTCGATCTGAGTGAATTCCGGCTGACGGTCAGCGCGCAGGTCTTCGTCACGGAAGCACTTGGCAATCTGGTAGTAACGATCAAAGCCGGACACCATCAGCAGCTGCTTGAACAGCTGGGGAGACTGCGGCAATGCGAAGAAGTTACCTTCGTGGGTGCGGCTCGGCACCAGGTAGTCACGGGCACCTTCCGGAGTCGCACGGGTCAGAATCGGCGTTTCAATATCGAGGAAACCGTTCTCTTCCAGGAAGTTACGTACCGCATGGGTCACCTGGGAGCGGAAACGCAGCTTCTGCTGGATTTCCGGGCGACGCAGGTCGATGTAACGGTGACGCAGACGTACGTCTTCACCCACCTGCTGATGCTCGTCGAGCTGGAACGGAGGCGTTTCCGCCTTGTTAAGGATCTTCAGCTCTTTACCCAGCACCTCAATGGAACCGGTAGGCATTTCCGGGTTGTCGGTGCCTTCCGGACGGGAGCGAACGGTGCCGTGAATCTCGATAACGAATTCGTTGCGCACGCTATCGGCCAGATTGAAACTCTCTTCGCGATCGGGATCGAAAACGACCTGAGCGATACCCTCACGATCGCGGACATCAAGAAATATGACTCCACCGTGGTCACGACGGCGGTGAACCCACCCCATCAGGACCACATCTTCACCGATATGCTCTTTACGAAGATCGCCGCAATAATGGCTGCGCATAGTTACCTTATCCTGTTGTTGAACGTGTACGCGCCACTGTCCGGGCGCCAGATCAAGACTGCAGAGAAGCCTGAAAGATGATCGTCAGCACGGCAAAACACCGGCCCCGATGCGGCTCCTCTTATTTTAAAGGCGGGAAGTATACTCGATTTGGCAAGCCCTGACAGGACCCTAAGGGTCAGGGCAGGGCTTTTTTAGCGGTAACGGCGGGCGCTATCCAGACGATACCAACCTTAGGCCCCACGCTGATCAGGGATGGGGGCAGAAACTCAGCTCTTCGCTCATCAAACGGCACAGGCGTTCGCGAATATCATTCAGCTGCTCATCGCTGTAAGGAACCGCCGGCACCTTACCCCACACTGGAGCCGGCCAGGCCGGATCGTCTTCCTGGCGCACAACGTGGTGAATATGCAGCTGTGGGACCATATTACCCAAGGCAGCGATATTCATTTTCTTGGCCTGAAACAGGTCTGCCAGATTCTCCGCCAGAAAACTCGACTCTTTCATCAGTTCAGCCTGATCATCCAGTGAAAGATGATATACCTCGGTCACATCAGCACGACGCGGCACCAGGATGAACCAGGGGTAATTGGCATCGTTCATTAACAGCAACTGACATAGCGGGAAATCGCCCAGGTTGATCGTATCCGCCTTGAGCTGCGGAGCCAGCTCAAATTCAAGTTCCAGTTCGTCCATAATGTTCCTTTCAGATACTGCTAGAAATGGTTAGGCTTTTTACTTACTTGAGCCCACTGCGCACCCAGACTTGTGAGCAGACAGCTACTCAAATGGATTATAGGTCACGATGCCGGATATCAGACTGCACAGCAAGATCGAAGAGATTCCAAGAGACGACTGGAACGCGCTTTGCGGGACCGACTACCCCTTTCTTCGGCATGAATTTCTCGACGCACTCGAACGGTCCGGCAGCGTCACCGCAAAATCTGGCTGGCAACCTCTGCATCTATCCATATGGCAGGAAGACCAACTGATCGGCGTCATGCCGCTCTACCTCAAGGGCCACTCCTGGGGCGAGTACGTCTTTGACTGGTCCTGGGCGGATGCCTGGTCCCGGCATGGGCTGGATTACTATCCAAAACTGCTGACTGCGATCCCTTTCACTCCGGCCACGGGTCCACGCTACGGGATCAACCTCCCCGATGAGGAAAGCATCACACTGCTCAGCCAGGCGCTGCGTCAGATTTCCGAACGCTTTAATGCATCCGGCTGGCACGGATTATTTATCGAGCCCGAACTGAGGGAGAGGTTCGAGAAGAACGATCTTATGACCCGCCTCGGTACCCAATACCACTGGTTTAACCGCGGCTACAACTCCTTCGACCATTACCTCGAGCACTTCACTTCGCGCAAACGTAAGAACCTGCGCAAAGAGCGAGAAAAGGTTATCCGCCAGGGCGTTACGCTGATCACACTCTCGGGACTTGAGATCACCGAAGAACACCTGGATCAGTTTTACAATTTTTACCAGATGACCTATCTCAAACGCGGCCGGCAGGGTTACCTGACCCGCGATTTCTTCAGCCTGCTGCGCACAACGATGCCACAACATCTGGTACTGGTCCTGGCCGAACATGAGCAACGGTTTGTCGCCGGCGCGCTGTCATTAAGAAGCAGCGAATGCCTCTATGGACGCTACTGGGGGTGCCTGGATGAATTTGACAGCCTGCACTTCGAGGCCTGCTACTATCAGGGTATCGACTACTGTATCCGCGAAGGTCTGCACCGGTTCGACCCAGGCGCTCAGGGAGAACACAAGATACAGCGTGGTTTTGAGCCGGTAGAAACCTGGTCTACCCACTGGCTCAGGGAAACCGGTTTCCACCCTGCCCTGCGAGACTTCCTCAATGAAGAGCAGGAGCTACTTCGCCAGGAGATGACCAGACTCGCCGAGGGGCTTCCGTTCCGCCAAAACGACAACTGAGCGATTGATCCAGATCAACACCCCGGCCCGAAGCCAAAAACGGCCGATGCCCACGCCTGATGCACCCGCGAAACCAGCAACCGAATGATACTCATGGTCTTTTCGAAATACGCCCCGGGTATCACCGCAACTGCAGCATGAGACAAAACTTACCTCTGACATATTTGAATGAAAATTCCTCTACGCAGAGCGCTAGCATGAGGTAGACACTGACCTAGACTAATTAACGCAGAGCAACGAATAACCCTAAAAAGCGCTCAGCGCGCAGGAGGTTTAACGATGTTGACCTATGAGGAGTGCCTGGCGATGTCAGATCTCACGGAAGAAGAGATCGATGCCATCGCGGAGCATGAGCATATGGACACCATGATTGCGATGGCACTGGGTCACTATCTTGTCACCCACGACGGTGAACAAAAGATCCGTCAGATCATTCTTGATGACATCAATGAAGCGCGGAAAGCGGGCGATTCAGCGAAAGAAAGAGTGCTTCGAGGCGTACTACAACATTTTATTGCCACACACCCGGCGCATAGTCAGAGAGTTGCCTGATTCTGCCTCGGACTGTACGCACGCCCCATTGCGGGGCGCGCGACCCTGGCCAATTTAAAAATTAGTGAACGGAGACCTCATACTTCTTCTGGATAGCGATCAGCGCAGGCTGAATATCCAGCGGCGCGTACTTCATCGCCTGCTCAAACAACTCTTTATTTTCCTCAGACAGCCGCTCCTCTTCAGACATAGCTGAAAGTTTGCGCATGGCTTCCATAAATTTGGGATGGGGAGAGGTTTCACTCATGATGCGGCCTCCTCGGCTGAGTTAAGGTCTGCGCGGCACCGACTTACCGATACCCACACCTCTATTTTGCATATGACCGCCGACACGGCAATGGGGTTTTATTCATTTTTAAGTAATGCAAAGCCTCAGCTATACCGAAACAGCACACTATCCACGCCGGCGCCCGCGGTTTACAGCCATAAAAAAGCCCCGCGATAGCGGGGCTTCGACGACAAGCCTAGCAGCGCTTACTTGGCAGCCGCTTTCGCTTCCTCTATCCAGGCATCGAACTTAGCCTGATTCGCCTTGATCCAGCTTTCAGCATGACGCTCCATCGCTTCCGGAGAGTCTTCGCCCTGGCTGATCATCATATTCTGCGCACTGACCGCGTTGATCGGCAGCTTCATGATCTCAAACAGTTTGGCAGCAGCCGGATTCTCTTCGGCCCACTCCTTGTTGGCAACGATACGCTCAGAGTTGATATCGAAACCGTAGTTTTTACCGTTAGGCAGTGCGGTATCCGTGCCATTCGGGTTGGCAGAGTAAGGTACCTCGAGCCAGATCACATCCTTGCCCGGCACCAGACGGCCAGACACCCAATACGGCGTCCAGGTGTAGTAGAAGATCGGCTCACCTGCATCGTAACGGGCGATGGTATCGGAGATGATCGCCGCATACTGGCCCTGGTTATGATTGATGCTGTCACGCAGACCGAACTCATCGAGCTGATACTCGATGACACCTTCACAGCCCCAGCCAGCCTGACAACCGGTCAAGTCCGCTTTGCCATCGTTATTGGTATCGAACAGCTTCGCGATCTCAGGATCCTTGAAGTCTTCGATATTGTCGATGCCGTACTCTTCAGCGGTTTTCTTGTCGACCAGGTAGCCCTGAGCCGCGCCTTCGATGTAATAACCTTTCCGGTAGAAAGCGTCATCGCCACCGGCATTGTCATACATCTGGTTATGCAGCGGATCCCAGTTAACAGCCATAAAGGTTGCATCGCCATTAGCGATTGCGGTGTAACTCGCGCTGTAGTCCACCTCGCGGATCGGAGAAACATCATAACCGAGAGCTTCCAGACCCTTGTTAACGACAACCGTCTGGAAGGTTTCTTCCGCGATGGGGCTCTGCAGTCCCTGCACTTCCACACCTTCACCCGGAAGTGACTCAGCCATTACTGCCGAGCTGACAGCCAGCGCCAGACCCGCAGTGATAAACTTTGAACTTCGCATAAATCCGCTCCTTAATTGGATTTTGACACAAATCGTTTGTAAACCATTCCCACGGGACCGCTCTCATACCAGTGGCGCGTGCCACGACTACGAGCGTCCCTACCGAGAGACTGGGTCAAACGATCAAGAATAATCGCAAGAATGACGATACCGACGCCGCCAACGGTGGCCAGTCCGATATCGAGACGACCAATACCGCGCAACACCATCAACCCCAGACCGCCAACAGAAATCATCGAGGCGATAACCACCATCGACAGACAGAGCATCAACGTCTGGTTCACACCCGCCATGATGGTAGGCATCGCCAGCGGCAGCTGAACCCGGGTCAGCAGCTGACGCTTGCTGACACCAAAGGAGTGAGCCGCTTCGATAAGATCTCCCGGTACCTGACGAATACCCAGGTTAGTCAAACGAATGACCGGCGGCACCGAGAAGATAATGGTAACCACTACACCAGGTACGTTACCGATACCGAACAACATCACGATCGGTACCAGGTAAACAAAGGCCGGGGTGGTCTGCATCGCATCAAGGATAGGCCGCACTACACTGTTGACTCGCTCGCTGCGAGACATCCAGATACCGGCTGGGATGCCGATCAGCGCACAGAAGAACACCGCCGTCAGCACCAGCGATAAGGTGGTCATCGCCTCCTGCCAGGCACCGATGGCACCGATAATCGGCAGACTGATCAAGGCACCGATGGCCAGACGACCACTGGCGAGCTGCCAGGCCAAAAGCACAAATATCAGGATAATCAGCGGTGCGGGCGCCGCATTGAGCAAGCCGTCAACGCCGTTAAGCAGCGCCTCGATCGGCAGTTTGATTGCGGTGAAGAAAGGACGGAAATTGGTCACCACCCAGTCAAGACCGTTCTCAACCCAACCATCCAGTGGAATCAAGGTCTCCTGAAAAGGGTTCAGCCAGTCGAAAGGAACAGCCTCTTCGGGAACCGCTGTATTGTTTAACCAATCCTGACCACTTTGATCCGATGCACCCCAGGGGTCGCTCTGCTCCGAGGCGGAGCCCCAGGGATCACTGCTCTGTTCAGATGCCGCACCCCAGGGATCCTGAGCCGGCGCAGTCTGTTCCTGTTCACTCATCGCCTTCACCCTCCCGATCCAGAGTTTCCAAAAGGACCGCCTTGCTGATTACGCCAAGGTATTTCCCATCCTCATCGACCACCGGCACACTGCACGGCGCTTGCGCCACGGTGCCGATCAGCTCGCCGACCGGCTGCTTCGCGGCCAGGCTTGGAACCTCTTCAAGATACGAGCTTTCCAGATTGCCCTCATTCTTGAGCTGCTCCGTCATGGAGGTTACCGACACTGCACCGATATAGCGGTTTTCCCGATCGACTACATAGCCGTACTCACGGTCGTTATCCTTGAGCAACTGCAACGCCGAGCGCAGCTGATTACCCGATTCTTTGCGGATAATCGTCGCCTGACGGCGCTTCGCTATATCCTTGGCGCTGAACACGTTACTCACGTCTACGCCGCGGAAGAAGCTGCGTACATAATCGTTGGCCGGGTTATTGAGGATCTCGTCGGGGGTACCCACCTGAACGACCACCCCGCCCTGCATGATCGCGATGCGATCACCGATGCGCATCGCCTCGTCCAAATCATGCGAGATAAACACGATCGTGCGTTTGTGCTGATGCTGCAACGCAACGAGTTCATCCTGCATTCCAGTACGGATCAGAGGATCAAGCGCCGAAAACGCCTCATCCATCAGCAGAATATCCGGATCGTTTGCCAACGCCCGAGCAAGCCCTACGCGCTGCTGCATACCGCCAGACAACTCGTCCGGGTAGGAGTTTGCATGCGCCTCGAGTCCCACCTGCTTGAGCGCATTCCGCGCTTTCTCATGACGCACACTGACCGACTCACCAGCGATTTCGAGACCGAACGCGGTGTTGTCGAGCACACTCATGTGCGGCATCAACGCGAAAGACTGAAACACCATGGCGATCTTGCGCCGACGCACCTCCTGCAGGGCGCGCTCGTCAATGGCGGCGATATCCTCACCATCAATCAACACCTGACCGCGGGTGGGCTCTATAAGACGGTTTAGAAGACGGACAAGGGTCGATTTACCGGAGCCGGACAGCCCCATGACAACGAATATTTCCCCTTCATTGATGCTTAGATTGGCATCATGTACACCGACGGTGAGACCGGTACGGGAGAAAATTTCGTCTTTGGCGACACCCTGATCAAGGAGAGTAAAAGCTTCGGAGGGGTCGTCTCCGAAAATTTTGTAAAGATGTTTAACTTCCAGTTTGACTGACATGCAATACCGATGAGGTTTCAAACGGAAAATTCGTCGCCCTGCTCGCTGGCAACACCTGAACGCTTTCCCTGTTCCGGTGATCGGCGCGACTCCTGTCGCTAAAAATCGACCATCCGGTCAGGCAGCCCTTTTCAAACTAACCGTTTATACCGAAAAGATAAAGATCGTATTGCGATTGATTTTTATGCCAAATCTGTTAACTGTCACCATAAAGCGACGCACAAAGCAGACCTGTTAGAATACGCTTTGATGCGCCGCACCAATATGAATCAAGTTTTATCGTCGCGCACCAAAACCCGGCAAAACAGGACTTTGCGCGCGACTGGTTTAGATCTGACTATTTTGGGCCAGCCTTTCACGCTCGGTGTAATCCGCCGCCCCCTCTGCCAACCAGTCACCGATCTGGCCTCTGACCAGCTGTTCCAATGCATCGATATGCGATACTTTGTCATTAAGCGCGGGAATATACTGGTAATCCGTGCCGCCCGCCTCGAGAAAATAGTCACGGTTTTCCACCCCTATCTCTTCGATCGTCTCAAGACAGTCGGCAGAGAATCCCGGGCAGAACACCTGCACCGAACGCACCCCTTTTGCAGGCAGAGATTTCAGCGTCTCATCGGTATAGGGTTTGAGCCACTCTTCACGCCCAAACCGGGACTGAAAGGTAGTCATGCAAAACTCTTCATCAACCCCAAGACGCGTCGCCAGAAGCCGTGAAGTAGCTCGACATTCACAGTAGTACGGATCTCCAGACAGGAGATAGCGTTTGGGCACACCGTGATAGGAGAGCAGCAAACGATCAGGCCGACCATTCTCAGCCCAGTGTTTTTCGATCGACTGAGCCATCGCCTCGATATAGGGCGCAAAATCATGGTAATGAGACACAAAGCGTAGATCAGGCAGCCAGCGCCGAGAGGAAAAATCCGCCGCCAGCGCGTCAAAGGTTGAACCCGAGGTAGCACCGCTGTACTGCGGATAAAGCGGCAACACCAGCAGCTTGCGAACTCCCCGGTCCTGCATGGACTGCAACACACTGGCGATGGAGGGATTACCGTAGCGCATGGCGAAGTCGACAATCACCGGCTTGCCGGCAGCACTGGAAAAGCGCTCCGACAGCGCCTGGGCCTGATTGCGGGTGTGCACCAGTAGCGGCGAGCCTTCATCGGTCCATACCTGGCGGTAAGCCTCAGCGGATCGCCTGGGGCGGATATTAAGAATGACGCCGTTAAGAATCAGCCACCACAACGGTCGCGGCACCTCAACGACACGGGGATCCCAGAGAAACTCTTTCAGATAGCGACGCAGGGCGGGAGTTGTCGGCTCATCAGGGGTACCCAGATTGGTCAGCAGTATGCCGATGCCATCTTTCTGCAGGTGTTCGTAGTTCGTTGCCGACCGGTATTTCATTGACTGATCATCTCCGCATAACTCTCTGAAAAAACTGCAGTAGCAGTGTACTCAAGAGGCTATACGTGGACCAGCACCAAGCGGCTCACCCCTGATTCTGCGCAACCATCATTGCGGAACGGATTTCGCTGCGATTGACCATTGATTCGACATCTCTGGACAGGCGGATCGGCTCTTCACCTTCTTCAAAGAACAGCAGCAAGCTGCCCTCGACGGTAAACCGACTGCTATGAACATTCTCCAGGCGATTCAGTAACAGCCGCTCCTGCATCATGACAGGGTCAGGGCAGATGCGCCGCGTCACTTTCAACCCCTGCAGCTCGAGCTCGTCATCACCTGTCAGCATGTAAGCACCGAGAAAACGATTGCAGCCCGCCACACCACCAACGCGACTGCGATCATCAAACGCGATAACCAGGGGCTTGGAGCTATCGATGGCACGGTCGCCGATGGATTGAATAAGCCAACGGCCTGACAACTGGTCCGCTCGCTGAGAATAGAAAGATACGGCGGCATCTTCAGCGACAGGTACCATCGACTGTTCGACAGCCTGGTGATTGCCACATGCCGAAAGAACGGCGCTCATCGTGAGTACAGAGACATACCCACACATCCTCCTGATTAACATCGTCACCTCCCTGCGACCGAACTCCGTAAGTAGAATCTAATATTATATCTAATTTACGTTTTTACCAGCCTGAACCTTAGTACAGGTCACAACCTGGAATCCGTTTACGAAAAACGGCCTCACGAAGAGGCCGTCAGGTCGCAAAAGTAATGCACTATCAGATGTCGATCACATCAAACTCCACCAGCGGGCTGACGTCCGCTTCGTAATCAACACCGTCGATACCAAAGCCAAACAGCTTCAGGAACTCATCCTTGTACAGCGCATAGTCGGTCAACTCGAACAGATTCTCGGTGGTCACCTGCGGCCAGAGTTCGCGGCATGCCTGCTGAACCTCTTCACGCAGCTCCCAGTCATCCATGCGGAAGCGGTTGCCCTCATCCATCTGCGCATCAGCGCCATACAGACCGGTGTTGAACAGACGGTGCACCTGCTCCATGCAGCCCTCATGCAGACCCTGCTCACGCATAACACGGAATACCATGGACAGGTACAGCGGCATCACCGGGATCGCAGAGCTCGCCTGGGTCACAACAGACTTGAGCACTGCCACATTCGCCTGACCGCCATCGGCGCCCAGCATGGTGTTGAGCTCGCCCGCTGCGCGGTCCAGATCCTGCTTCGCCTTACCCAGCGCACCATGCCAGTAGATCGGCCAGGTGATATCAGTGCCGATGTAGCTGTAGGCCACGGTCTTGCAGCCTGGTGCCAGGACGTCAGCTTCTTTCAAAGCGTTGAGCCAGAGTTCCCAGTCTTCGCCACCCATAACGGTCACGGTGTCTTCGACTTCCTGCTCGGTGGCGGGCTCGATTTCCGCTTCGATGATGCAGTCTTTGTTGGTATCGATCGCGGTTGAGCGGTACGGCTCACCGATCGGCTTCAGCGCAGAACGGACAACTTCGCCGCTGTCCGGCATCTTGCGCACCGGTGACGCCAGGGAATAAACCACCAGGTCAACCTGACCCAGGTCTTCCTTGATCAGGTCTACAACCTTCTGTTTCGCTTCATGGGAGAAGGCATCGCCATTCAGGCTCTTGGCATACAGACCTTCTTCCTTGGCGAGACGGTCAAAAGCTGCGGCGTTGTACCAACCGGCTGTACCGGTTTTCTTCTCGGTTCCCGGTTTTTCAAAGAACACACCGATGGTTGCAGCACCGCTGCCAAACGCCGCAGCAATACGGGACGACAGACCGTAACCACTGGAGGAACCGATCACCAGCACCTTTTTCGGGCCGTTTTCGATACTTCCCTGGGCACGCGTGTATTCGATCTGCTCGCGCACATTGGCTTCACAGCCGGTCGGGTGAGTGGTTGTACAGATAAAACCGCGGATTTTTGGCTTGATAATCATCGTCTGTCTATCGGTGTCCGTAGGTGAATTTCGAAGGCGCTAAGATACCCCATTTTAGCAGGCAACAACAGCAAGGCCCGGGATACCTGCCCTACAGGTCATTTTAGCCGTAAAAGACCAGACTAGAGCCGCAGCTGCTGATACCGTGTAAAGCAGCGTTTCAACGCCAGGTTAACCACAATCAAAGTCCCCACCGCAGTCGCCCCGACCATCATCAGCATCACCAGTATCTGGTAGCGCACCGCCTGGGCAGGATCCACACCGGCGAGAATCTGGCCGCTCATCATCCCCGGCAGGGATACCAGCCCCACCGTCATCATTGCATTGACCGATGGAATCATGCCGGCGCGTATCGCATCCCGCCGCAACCTCTGACTGGACTCCTGCCAGTTTCCACCAAGGCTGAGTATCAACTCAACCTCCGCCCTTTGCTCACGCAAGCTTTTGAATAGACGCTCCAGCGCAATTGAAATCGCATTCATTGCGTTGCCGGCGATCATCCCACCCAGCGGAATAAAGTACTGCGGCGTATACCAGGGCTGAACCTGCACCACTGCACTGGTTACCACCACCGTCATCAGCGTGAAGGTTATCGCCATGGAGACAAAGGTCGGCCCCAGGATCGCCACTTTCGATTCATCTACGCGACCACGAATAGCATGGGCTGCCCAAAACAGCATCCACAGATAGAGCAGCAGAATCAGCCAGGGATTGTGCAGATCGAACACGAACTGCAGCAGATAACCCACCAATGCCAGCTGGGCGAAGGTACGGATCGTACCGACGAGCAGGTCGCGCTCCATCCTGAGTCGATAATAGAGTGACGCAGCCGCGGCGAGAACGATAAACAGCAGCGAGATCAGCAGCTGCCCCCAACCTATTTCTACAACGTTCATGATGGTGAAAGCTCCAACCGACGATCAACAAAGCGATAGCAACGCCCGCTAGCCCCTTGCAGCGGCTGGTGGCTGACCAGCACCTGTGTCATTCCGTCACGGCCTGCCTGCTCCAATGCGCGTACAACGAGAGCCGCGCTATCTTGATCCAGCGCGGCTATCGGCTCATCGCAGAGCAATACCTGCGGCTTTAGCAGCAGCCGTTGCACCAAAGCAAGCCGCGCCTTCTGCCCGGGCGACAGCTGCTCGGCGCCTGCATCCAGTGCGATCTCAAGATTCAGGCTTTCCAGGGCTGCTTTCAGCGCTTTATCATTGGGACGATTGCCGGAATAGACCTTGAGTGTATAAGGAAGACAGAGGTAATCTCTCACACTCCCCTCGACCGCAACCGGCGTTTGCGGCAGATAGGCGACGGCGCGTCGCAACTCACCAGGCACCCATTCGGCGAGAGCTCGGCCCTGTAAAAAAATTGTCTGTTCGGCTCCAGGCTCCAGCATACAAAGGTGACGCAGTAATGTGGATTTACCGCAACCTGAGGGACCGGTAATCAATATGCGCTCGCCAGCCTCGATAACCAGATCAGTATCCTCGAGCAAAACCACCCCGCCGCGCTCAAGGCGCAATCCCCTGCAACTGATTAATTCCATTAACATAATTCCTTCACTACACAGCTACACCATCCGCCTTGGCCAAATATCGACGCCAATTTCGCGGTCGCACAATGTTCGTTTAAACTAACCCAGCGTCGAGAAGCTGAAACACTCGCCAACTATATTGTCACCAAAACGTTATAAGACGTTGACCCAACACTGCCTGCACGAGGAGAACACAATGGAAGATCTGCACGGATATTATCTTGAAGACTTGGAAGTCGGAATGAGCGCCTCCTTCGCAAAAACCATTTCCGAATCCGACGTTTACCTCTTTGCCGGCATCTCTGGTGACAACAACCCGATGCATGTCAACGAAGAATATGCCAGCCAGACTCCCTTTGGCGGCCGCATCGTCCACGGCATGTTCAGCGCCGCCCTGATCTCCACCGTTGCCGGCACCCGCCTGCCAGGACCCGGCTGCATCTACGTGGATCAGCAGATCAAGTTCCGTGCTCCCGTTCATATCGGTGACACCGCCCGCGCGTCCATCACCGTTACGGAGATCAACGAGCGCCGCGCACGCATCATCTGCCGCACCGATGTCCATGTTGGCGACAAACTGGTGGCAACCGGTGAAGCAACCTTCATGGTGGACCGCCGTCCGCAACCTGCAGAGTAAATCTGCCGACAACGACGAAAGTCTGCTTTGCTTCACTGCAACAGGACTTTAAAATCCGCATGCCAAAATAATAAGAAAACTCAAACAGATACGGATTTTCATGGAAAAAATTCTGGTAAGCGCCTGCCTTCTCGGCGCTGAAGTACGTTACGACGGTAACCACAATCTTATCGATCACCCGGTTATCGCGCGCTGGAAGCAAGAGGGTCGCCTGGTGGCCCTCTGCCCTGAGGTCCTCGGTGGACTACCCACACCGAGACCACCTGCTGAGGTCCAATCCCGCTTTCCGTTGCTGGTCACCAGCCGGGATGGCGAGGATTTCACTCCCGAATTTCTCTCCGGTGCCGAGCAGGCTTCCGATATAGCCCGCAAACACGGCTGCTGCTGCGCCCTGTTGAAGGCACGTAGCCCCTCATGCGGCAACCGCTCAAGTTATGACGGTAGCTTTACCGGCCGACTGATCAGTTCTCCAGGTGTCACTGCCCATGAGCTGATCCGCGAAGGAACCCCCGTTTTCAACGAGGAAGAGATCGACGATCTGATCAACTTCGTTGAGTCTCAGGAGCGTCAACTTGAGGCCGAGCACCGCGCCCTCGACTACGCGACTTGTGACTAAGCCCCCTCGCCCCTAAAATGAGGGCCATTTTTCAACGGGAACAAGCGGAATCATGCGAGCAAGTAACTATCTTATTGCCACACTGAAAGAGACCCCGGCGGATGCCGAGGTTATCAGCCACCAGCTGATGCTGCGCGCGGGCATGATCCGCAAACTGGCGGCTGGCCTGTACACTTGGCTGCCGATGGGGCTGCGCACCCTGCGCAAGGTTGAGCGCGTGGTACGTGAAGAGATGGACGCCGCCGGCGCCCAGGAAGTGCTGATGCCGGCGATCCAGCCCTCTGAACTGTGGCAGGAATCCGGCCGCTGGGAGCAGTACGGCCCCGAACTGCTACGTGTGAAAGACCGTCACGACCGCGAATTCTGCGTTGGCCCGACCCACGAAGAAGTGATCACCGACATGATCCGTCGTGAGCTGCGCAGCTACAAACAGCTGCCGGCCAACTTCTACCAGATCCAGACCAAGTTCCGCGATGAGATCCGCCCCCGTTTCGGCGTGATGCGCTCCCGCGAGTTCATCATGAAGGACGCTTACTCCTTCCACGCTGACCGCGACTCTCTGCAGGAAACCTACGACAAGATGTACAACGCGTACATCCGCGTCTTTACTCGCCTGGGCATGGATTTCCGCCCGGTGCTGGCTGACACCGGCTCCATCGGCGGCAGCTCCTCCCACGAGTTCCATGTTCTGGCCGCCTCCGGCGAAGACGATATCGCCTTCTCCGACAGCAGCGATTACGCCGCCAACGTGGAACTGGCCGAAGCGCTGGCTCTGGGAGAGCGCGGTGAGGCAACCCAGGAGATGCACCTGGTAGACACCCCGAACGCCAAGACCATCGCCCAGCTGGTGGAGCAGTTCAACCTGCCGATCGAGAAAACCGTCAAGACCCTGATCGTCGCCGCCAGCGAAGAGTGCGAAGCGGACTTCGTCGCCCTTCTGGTACGTGGCGATCACGAACTGAACGAACTCAAGGCGGAAAAGCTGCCGCTGGTTGAGTCCCCGCTGCGCATGGCCACCGAAGACGAGATCCGCCCGCTGCTCGGCGCCGGCCCCGGCTCCCTCGGCCCGCTGAACCTGCCGATTCCTTGCATCATCGACCGCAGCGTCGCCACCATGAGCGACTTCGGCGCCGGCGCCAACATCGAAGACAAGCATTACTTCGGCATCAACTGGGACCGTGACCTGCCCACTCCGGAAGTCGCCGACCTGCGCAACGTGGTCGAAGGTGACCCGAGCCCCTGCGGCAACGGCAAGCTGTCGATCAAGCGCGGTATTGAAGTCGGTCACGTGTTCCAGCTGGGCAGCAAGTACTCCAAAGCGATGGAAGCAACCGTACTCGACGAGAACGGCAAAACCATTGAGATGGAGATGGGTTGCTACGGCATCGGCATCACCCGTGTGGTAGCCGCCGCCATCGAGCAGAACTACGACGACAAGGGCATCGTCTGGCCGCAGGCGCTGGCGCCTTTCTCTGTTGCGCTGGTACCGCTGAACTACGATAAGTCCGACGCCGTTAAGGCCAAGGCCGACGAGCTGTACGAAGCACTGACCAAGGCCGGTATCGATGTACTGCTGGATGACCGTAAAGAGCGTCCGGGCGTGAAATTCGCCGACATGGAGCTGATCGGTATTCCGCACCGCCTGGTGATCTCCGATCGCGGCCTCGGTAACGGCACCCTCGAATACAAGGCGCGTACCGACGCCGAGTCCCGCGACATTCAGGTCGAGGAAGCGCTGGAGTTTATCCGCTCCGCCCTCGCTTGATCTGTTGATGGGAATACAAAAACGGCGCCTCATCGGGCGCCGTTTTTTTGTTGGGCATCGTCAGGATACGAAGACCACACGCGATAAACCACCGAGGCCTTCATAGCCACACAGCTAACCTCAACCGGCATAGCGACTCGCGCCCTACTGGTCGTAGCGGATAATAAAACCGTGAAAACTCTGCATCGGCAGGGTTTCCGATTCCAGCTTATCGACCTGAGCGTAATCCGGACCCGTGCGCAACGCAGTCAACATCCGCTCAACATCACTCTGCTCACCGCAGATCATCGCCTCCACCCGACCGTCCACGAGATTGCGCACCCAGCCGGTTACCCCTAAAGCCTGCGCCTGCTGCTGGGTAAAACGACGGAAACTGACTCCCTGAACCCGGCCACTGACTTTAACGCGCGCACAGACTTCAGACATTCTCTTTCTCCGTATTGGCTGACTGCAGGGACAGCCCCTTTACCGGTTCAGGTTTGCTACAGGCTGCGCCAGAGAACAGCGCCGTCAACGTAAGATCCAACTGCTCCTGACGCTCACTTTGAAGTTTATTCAGGCGATCACTGACCACACCTTTCCAGCCATCGACCTCGCGTTCCAGGCCCGCCGGAAGCGGCCAGGGCAGCAGCGCCTGAAACTGTGCCAGGGTGATTGATGAGAGGTCACGGCTGAGCAGATAGTGTCCCTGCTCGGTCCGGCGCAAGAGCTCCGCATCCATCAGTAACTGCATGTAGTCATCCCAACGCCCCTGATCCAGCGCCGCTACGTCATGCAATAAGCGACTGTCTTCCAGCGGTTCACCTTTTTGCTGCGCCTGCCACAGACGCTCGAGCACCTCCAGCAGCGTATAAAAATGTGGCTCGCTCCTCGCCCTGCGGCCCTGATGGAAAATTGTCAGCGCACGAGACAGCTCCGCCCCCAGCAGAATGATCGTCCAGCAGATAAAGATCCAGACCAGGAACAGCGGCACCGCCGCAAAGGCACCGTAGATAAGCTCGTAGGAAGGAAACTGGGTAACGAATAGCGCGAACCCGCGCTTGGCAACCTCGAACATGATCGCTGCCGCCAGCCCACCGAAAAAAGCATTTTTCAGCGGTACCCGACAGTTCGGCACTGCCGCATACAGCAGCGTAAACGCACACATCGACAGCAGCGGCGGCACCAGCGACAACAGCCTTGCACGACCGACCATTTCACTGGCGCTGTAGAAGAAAGGAAGCGACGCCACATAGGAGGTCAGCAGCAGACCTAGACCGATCAACACCGGCCCCAGGCTGAGTACGGCCCAGTACAACAGGAAACTGGACATACCCCGGCGGGGTTCGCTGACACGCCAGATACGGTTCAACGCCGCCTCGATATTCTTCATCATCATGATCGAGGTAATGACCAGGAACACCACACCGATGGCGGTGAGCTTGCGCGCCTGTGAGGTAAACCCCTGTAGGTACTCCTGTACCACATCACCGGTGGCTGGCACGAAATTCTGGAATATCCAGCCCTGCAGCTGCTCACCGAGCCCCTGAAACGAGGGCACCGCCGCCAACATGGCGTAAGACACGGTCATCAGTGGCACCACCGCAAACAGTGTGGTGTAGGTCAGCGCCGCCGCATTGAGTATGCCCTGATTGCTCTGGTACTGGCGCACCAGGTCGCGGGCAAAAATCAGTGCGGTGGGCCATGGGCGTTTGATCATCTGTGATCCCTTAAAACCGGCGGGTTGCTTTGTAACCTACTGACAAGTCTATACAATAGGCTCCCAGAACTACCAATGAAAGACCTCCACGGAGCCCACATGGCGATCACTATCTATCACAACCCCCGCTGCTCGAAATCACGCGAAACTCTGCAGCTACTGCAGGACAAAGGCATCGAACCTGAGGTTCGTGAGTACCTCAAGGACGTTCCCTCCAGCGAGGAGCTGAAAGAGGTCCTGGGTAAACTCGGTATCGCTCCGCGTGACCTGCTGCGCAAGAAAGAAGCAGAATACAAGGAAGCGGGACTGGATGACGCATCCGTTAGCGATGAGGCGGTCATTGAAGCGATGACTCAGTACCCGAAGCTGATCGAGCGCCCGATCGTGATCAACGGTGACCAGGCCCGTATCGGCCGGCCGCCGGAATCGGTTCTGGAGATTCTGGGTTGAGCGACGCCTACGTTCTCGTTCTCTATTACAGCCGCCACGGCGCCACCCGCACCCTGGCGCGACATATCGCCCGGGGTATCGAAGAAAGCGGCGTCCGTGCGCTGTTGAGAACGGTACCGCCGGTATCCGCCGTCTGCGAAGCCACGGCACCTGCGGTACCAGATGAGGGCGCGCCCTACTGCACCGAACAAGACCTGGCGCAGTGCTCAGGCCTGGCGCTTGGCAGCCCTACCCGCTTTGGCAATATGGCGGCGCCGATGAAGTACTTTATCGATTCCACCTCCAGCCTCTGGCTCTCCGGTGCACTGATCGACAAGCCCGCCTGCGTTTTTTCCTCCAGCGCCTCAATGCATGGTGGCCAGGAAACCACGCTGCTGAGCATGATGCTGCCACTGCTGCACCACGGCTGTGTCCTGGCGGGCCTGCCCTACAGCGAGTCCGGCCTGAATGAAACCCAGGGCGGCGGCACACCCTATGGTGCTACCCATGTGGCGGGAGCCGATGGCAAGCGCGCGGTAGACGACGCCGAGCTGGCACTCTGTCTCGCGCAGGGGCGCCGCCTGGGCAAACTTGCCAAGACTCTAGCGCCAAGAAACTGAGGAAGCTCTGAAACCATGACCCTTGCCTGTAAAACCCGCGCCAGCCGTATCCTGACACTGGCCAGTTATTTTGGCCTGCTGCTGCTGTTCACCCTCTGGTACATGCTGATTCTACCGGCCCAGGCGGAACATCCCTGGGTGATCTGGCTGGTACACGTGGTTCCTCTGGCCGCTTTCATGCCGGTGGTGATCAAGGGCTACCCTCGCGGCCATGCCTGGCTCTGCTTCGTACTGCTGATCTATTTCACCGAGGCGGTACTCGCCTCCCTGGTGCCGGCCACCCGCTGGCTCGGCCTGATCGACGTGGCCCTGACCTGCACCCTGTTCACCAGCGCCATGATGTTTGCTCGCTGGCAGAGCCGCCTGACTAAATCCCAACAACATGCCCAGCAACATGCAGCACAGGGCTGATCCTAATCGCCTGAGACGCGACTTCCCGATTCTCTCTTCGCGCGTCCACGGCAAGCCCCTGATCTACCTCGATAACGCTGCGACCACGCAGAAACCCCGCAGCGTTATCGACGCCATCAGCAACTACTACAAACGCAGTAACGCCAACGTCCACCGCGCGGCCCATGCCCTTTCCGCCGACGCAACTCTGGCGTTTGAACAGGTGCGCCAGGAGCTCGCCGACTGGATCGGCGCCGCCCATCAGAATGAAATCGTCTGGACACGCGGCACCACCGAGGCGATCAATCTGGTCGCTTACAGCTACCTCAAGCCGAGACTCAAGCCGGGTTCACGCGTACTGCTGATGGAATCCGCCCATCACGCCAATATCGTGCCCTGGCAGCAGATTGCTCGGGAAGCCGGCGCCGTGATCGACGTGCTGCCCTGCGCTACGGGCGAGATCGACCTGAAGCTCTTCGGCGAACTGCTCGGCAGAGGTCCTGCGATCGCCGCCATCAGCCATGTCTCCAACGCGCTGGGCAGCATCTACCCGATTAAAGCGATGTGCCGCATGGCAAGGGAAGCACAGGTCCCGGTGCTGGTCGATGGCGCCCAGGGGCTGCCTCACACCGACATCGATGTGGGTGATATAGGCTGCGATTTCTACGCCTTCTCGGGTCATAAGCTGTTCGGTCCCAGCGGCATCGGTGCACTCTGGGCACGCGAAGCGATCCTTGAACAGATGCCGCCCTGGCAAAGCGGCGGCGAGATGATTGAGCAGGTCAGTTTCGATGAGACCCGTTTCGCCGGTCTGCCGTTTCGCTTTGAGGCCGGCACCCCGGATATCGCCGGCGTTATCGGTCTTGGCGCCGCAATCCGTTACCTGCGGGAGAGCGATCGAAAAGCGCTTGAGCAACACGAGCAGAAGCTGCTGAGCCACGCGCTGGAGTGTTGTGGCCAGGTGAAAGGGTTTCGCTCTCTGGCTGCCGGCCCAGAACAGGCGGCGCTGATCTCGTTTCTGCTCGAGGGCCAACACCCTCAGGATGTGGGACTTTGGCTGGATCGTCAGGGAATTGCGGTGCGGGCCGGACATCACTGTGCCATGCCGCTGATGAGCGCGCTGGGCATCCCCGGATCGATCCGTGCATCCTTCGCTTTCTACAACACCCTCGACGAAGCGGAAGCCTTGGCCAGCGGCCTGCAGCAGCTGATCGATCAGTCACGCACACAAGTCTCTGCACCAGCGGGCAGTGAAATAGCGCAAAACCTGGAAAGCAGCCTGGTTGAACAGGTGCGTCAGGCACCCGACTGGAATAGCCGTTACAGCATTCTGATGCAGATCGGCAGCCAGCTACCACCGCTACCCGATACCTGGAAACGGGACGAATATCGCCTGCACGGCTGTGAAACCCGCGTCTGGATGGTAACAAAAGTCGATGAAGAGGCCCGGATGGCGTGTCTTGCGGACGCGGATGCGCGTATACTAAGAGCCCTCCTTGGCCTCCTATTACAAAATATCAATGGCCTCACCCCACAGGAAGTGCTTTCGCTGGATCTGCCTGAGCGGATTCGCGAACTCGATCTGGAGCGACATCTGAGCCCTAGCCGCGGCAACGGCCTCAATGCCATGATCGATGCTCTCCTGAATTTTGCTCGGTTGCAACATACTAACCCAACCAATCCCCAGCCTTGATCCGGGAAGTCATTATCCATGAATCTCAATGACCTCAGCCTGTTTATCCGCGTCGTCGAGACCGGCAGCTTCACTTCTGCCGCAGAGACGCTAAACGTGCAGAAATCGACTATCAGCCGCCGTATAGCGCAGCTGGAAGATGGCCTGGGTGTGCGTCTGATCCAGCGTACCACCCGCAAAATCAAACTGACCCTTGAAGGACGCGAGCTGTTCGATCGCAGCCGAGAGCTGATCGGTCAGCTCGAAGTGGTACGCGATGAAATCGCGGCCGACTCCCATGAGCTGCGCGGACGTCTGCGCATGACCATGCCCAGCGAACTGGGCACCATGCTGATGACCGAAGTGATCGCCAGCTTTATTCGCGAATATCCATCACTGGATGTGGATGTTGAGCTCAGCACCCGTGCCGTGGACCTGATCGAAGAGGGTATGGACCTGGCACTGCGCATGGGCCCACTGCCCGACTCATCAATGATCGCTCGCCGTATCGCCAGCCTGAGTCGCGGTCTGTACGCCAGCCCCGGTTACCTGGAAAAGAATGGCTCTCCCAAGACACCGGAAGACCTGGCGCAGCACCAGTGCATCACCCTGGTGAAGCCGTTCGACACCTGGCGCTTCATGGACTGGAACGATGGTGAGCCGGTGACCTACGGCGGCCAGTTGCGTACCAACAGCCTGAGTTTTGCGCGCGAAATGGCAGTGGAAGGCACCGGCATCTGCCGTATGCCCCGTGTATTCCTCAACAACCTGGTGGAAGAAGGCAAGCTGGTGGAGGTCCTTACCGACTTCACCATGACCCCGACCGAGATTAACGCGGTTTACGCCAGCCGTCGCAATCTGACACCAAGGGTGCGCGCGTTCCTCGACCACATGACAGAACGCCTGCAAAACCACCCCTGGATCTCCAACTGCGCCTAACTATTTAAGTCAGGCGCTCAGCGTTAACCCGCCGCAGCCTTCGATCGGGACCTGCTCCTTGTCGAGCCACTGCGGCTGGTTGAACCCTTTCGCTTCTGCCCTTTACGTCTCGGCTTGGCACTGGACGGAACACCCCTGAGGCTCTCCGGTACCTGACTGCCCAGCTCATCGACCAACTCGCGCAACGACACGCCCAGCGCTTCCATAAACTGGTCGTAGCGCCCTTCGCGCCGCGCCATCGCATCCAGCGATGATTCCCAGTGTGCCGTCAAATCCGGCTTGCTGACACGTTCCGGCAACGCATCGATCAACCCGCGTCCCGCCTGGCTCGACTTAAGCGTCTTACCCTGGCGCTGCAGATAACCGCGCTTGACCAGCAGCTCGATAATCCCTGCCCTTGTTGCTTCGGTCCCGAGGCCATCGGTTTCACGCAGAATTTTTCGCAAACTGTTATCGCTGACAAAGCGGGCGATCCCTGTCATCGCTGCCAGCAGCGTCGCATCGGTAAACGGTTTTGGGGGTTGTGTCTGTTTATCGACCACCTCACCCTTCTCGCACAGCAGCTGATCGCCCACCTCTACCCGAGGTAGTTCATCCGCTTCTTTTTCCCCCTTACCGAGCAGTACCTTCCAGCCCGCTTCCAGCGTCTGCCTCGATTTGGCGATAAACAGACCACTCTCGATGCGCAGCTGAAGCTCCGTATCAGCGTAGCGCCAGTCGGGATAGAACTGCATCAGGTACTGGCGCGCAACCAGACCGTAAACCTTGCGCTCATCGGCAGACAAGCGCTCCACCGGTACCGCCTTGGAGGTAGGAATAATCGCGTGGTGCGCCTCCACCTTCTTATCATTCCAGGCGCGCCCGCGACGGGAGGTATCCGCGCTTTTTACCGCATCGGCCAGATTAGCCTCGCTCTGCCCGATGGCCCGCATCACCGCGGGTGCTTCACCGTGATGCTCCTGAGGCAGATAGCGGCAGTCCGAACGCGGATAGGTGATGGCGCGATGTTTTTCATAAAGCGACTGACAGGCATCGAGCACCGCCTGGGCACTGAGTCCAAATGCCTTGGACGCATCGATCTGCAGTGCGGAAAGATTGTAAGGCAGAGGTGCCGGCTGCTTACCGGGCGAGCGTTTCGCCTGCTCCACCAGCGCCTCTTTGCCGCCGATGCGCTCGGCCACATTCTCTGCCAGTTTACGGCTGAGGATGCGCCCCTCATCATCCTGCCAGCGGGCGCAGGCCTCGCTGGGTACCCAGGTCGCGGTAAAACGCTCCCCCGCCGGAGTCAGCAGATGCGCCCTGACCTCGTAAAAGGGTTTGCTGACAAAGGATTCAATCTCCCTGTCACGGGTCACCACCAGACCCAGCACCGGCGTTTGCACCCGCCCCACCGACAGCAGACCGTCGAAACCGGCCTTACGCCCCTGCAGCGTCAGTGCACGGGTCAGGTTGATTCCATACAGCCAGTCGGCGCGGGAACGTGCCAACGCCGACACCGACAAGGGCACAAACTCACTGTTAGTGCGCACCTTTGCCAGCGCCTTGGTCACCGCCGAAGGATTGAGGTCAGAGATCAGCAACCGCTGGATCGCACGTTTTTTGGTGTCACTGACCTTGAGGTAATCGAATACCTCATCGACCAGAAGCTGCCCCTCGCGGTCCGGATCGCCTGCATGCACAATCTGATCGGCTTCCTTAACCAGCTTACGTAACACGCTGAGCTGAGAGCGCACCTTGGGCCTCGGTTTCAATTGCCACTGATCCGGTACGATCGGCAGATGTTCGTAACGCCACTGTTTGAATGCCGGATCGTAACTTTCCGGTTCCGCCTGTTCCAGCAGATGCCCAACACACCAGCTGACCACATCGCCATTGCCACAGCGAATACAGCCATCGCCCTTGCTCTGCGGCTTAGGTAATACCGCGGCAATGGCCCGTGCCAGACTTGGTTTTTCAGCGATATAGAGTTTCATCGAGTGCTGCCAGCCCCTCTTCACAGCCGGACAGATAAGCATCGCCGAACAGGTTGTAGTGATTCAGATAGTGATAGAAGTTGTAGATGCGCCGCTTCAGCGGGTAATCATCGGCCCTGGGGAACACCGCATCATAAGCGCTGTAGAAGGCGCTCGAGAAACCACCGAACATCTCGGTCATCGCCAGGTCCACATCCGGATCCGCATAGTAGACCGCCGGGTCGATCAGCCAGACATTCTGGCCGTTTCGATCAAACATCACGTTGCCGGACCAGAGGTCACCATGCACCAGTGCCGGTCCACGGCTGGTAGCGTTGAGGAAATTCTCGAGCGCCTCTCGACAGCGCTCCAGCTCGGCCAGAAAGCGCTCGCGAACCGCACTGTCGGCGATACGCCTGATCTGAAACCCAAGACGGTAATCAAGGAAGAACCGCCCCCAGTTATCGCTCTTGATGTTGGCCTGGGGGGATAAACCGATGAAGTTGCCGCTGGCGAGACCGTAATAGCTATGCCGTTGTTTATGGATCTGAGCCAGAGACTCACCGAGCAGACTCATCTGCTGTTCGCTGGCCGATACGGAATTGATCAGTTCCAGGCAGAGCCTGTCGCGCCTGATCTCCAGCCGTGCCGGTACGCGCACTTTAACGATGCCCGCGCGATTGAGCGCAGTCTCAAGCAGCTCAAGCCCCTTGGCCTCGCACAACAGGCTGTCGGAACCCGCCACTGGATTGGTTTTGATAAAGCCTTGCATGCTGTCTCATTACTGAACGATCTGGTGTCCGCCACGGCCGCTCTTGAGCATCAGCTCCAGCTCTTGATGAGGCACGGGTCGACCGTAAAGGTACCCCTGCGCCTGATCACAGCCGAGCTCAAGAAGCAGCTCGGTCTGATTGTGAGTCTCCACCCCCTCTGCAATCAACCCCAGTTTCAGTTTTCCGGCCAACGCGATGATCGCTTCGATGATCACCGCATCATCAGGATCCATCACCGAATTACGGACAAAGGACTGATCTATCTTCAGACGGCTTACCGGCAACCGCTTCAGGTAGGCCAGCGACGAGTAGCCCGTTCCGAAGTCATCGATCGCCAGGCTAATGCCCATATCACGCAACCGCTTCAGCATCGGCACCGACGCGGCGGGGTCTTCCATGATGAAACCTTCGGTCACCTCCAGCTCAAGCCATTCGGGCTTACAGCCAGTTTCGGTCAGAATCCGGGCGATAATACGGTCCAGCCCGGAATCATGCAGCTGCGCCCCGGCCAGATTCACCGACACCCTGCCCGGCTCATAGCCGGCACGGCACCAGGCGGCCTGCACACGGCAGGCTTCACGCAACACGTATTCGCCAATATCGACGATCAGACGGGACTCTTCGATCAACGGAATAAATGCCCCAGGCATAACCAGCCCCTTTTCCGGATGCTGCCAGCGCACGAGCGCCTCGGTCCCGGTCAGGCGGCCGCTGTTCATATCCACCTGGGGCTGGTAGTAAACCTCCAGTTCCCGGTTCTCGATCGCCTTGCGAAGGCCCGCTTCCGTCTCCATACGGTTGAAGGCGTATTCACTCATACTCGGATCAAACAGCTTGTAGCGAGCGCCGCCCTTCCTCTTGGCCTCATACATGGCGATATCAGCATTACGAACCAGGGTCTGGGCGTCCAGCCCATCCTGCGGATAGAAGGTCACACCGATGCTGGCATTGACATCAAGATCACGCTCGCCATGGCGCACCGGAGCGCTCAGCGTGTGGATCAGTCGATCCAGCAGCTGGTGCAGCCGGGATTCATCGCCATCCACCTCACTGATCAGAATGAACTCGTCACCGCCGTGGCGGAACAGCTGGTCACGTCCATCCACCTCCAGCTTCAGCCGCTGAGACACCGTCTGCAGCAGGGCATCCCCCACCGAATGCCCCAGACTGTCGTTTATCAGTTTGAAGCGATCCAGATCGATAAAAATAACCGCAAACACGCGATTGCCGGAATGGTGACGACCGATGATCTCCAGCAGGCGCTGATCGAAGTTGAAACGGTTGGGAAGCCCGGTCAACATGTCGTGATTGGCTTCATGGCGGAAGCGGTCGCGCTGGCGCTCCAGCTCCTGCTGGGCAGACTTAAGCGCCTGGGTACGATGGTCAAACGCGCTGGCCAATACATCGAGTTCGTCACCGGTCCCCAGTGGACTGCATGCCCGGTACGGCACCGCTCTGACACGACGGTAGAGTTCCAGTATGGGTCTGGCGATACTCTGACCTATGGCTGCCGCCAGCATGGCCGACGCCAGTGTCAGCAGCAGACCGATACCGATAAAGCGGGACAGGGTCGTCTTAACGATTGAATCAAAATTCTGCTTGGGAACACCTGCCTCCAGGCTCAGATCGAGACGCGCCAGTAGCGGCGTCTGCTCACTGGCGGCCAAGCGTGTCGTCAGGTATTCGGTCTCGTCGTTGTAGTTCAGGCCAACAACCTGTTGCCCGCCGCTAAACAGCTTGAGGTAGGAACTCTCTTCACGCACCGCATGGCTGAGCACCAGCCGGTTGAGATCAAAACCGACGACCAGCGCCCCCTGAGTCGTTTCGTAATAACTGATCGGGGCAATGATCAATAACTGCCCCGTGCCGGGTTCCATGTAGAGGGCGGTATTGCCCATGGCAAGCGCAGCACGCAGTTCCGGCGACTGGTTGAACTCCGGGCGCCAGTCCTGCGCCTGGTAAACCGGGCGACCATCGTAATCAAGCAACGCCAGGGTGCTGAGCGAAGTCCCTTCGGCGAAGTTCTCGACCAGCTTGGGGAGATCTTCCTCACGGGCGCGACTGTCGATCAGGCCATTAACCATAAACGGGTTATCCGCCAGGCGACGGCTGGCCTCGACCAGGTAACCCACCCGGTTCTCCAGCTGGATCTGGGATGAACGGGCGGATTCCCAGAGCATACGCTGTGCCTGACGACCAAGCTCCTGGCTCATCATGTAAACCACTGCCAGGGTAATCACAACCATCGCCAGCGCCACAAAGCCGGCCACTTTGAATACAAGGCGTCGCTTGAGGCTGCGGGTCTGTTGCGGCGAACTGAGCATTTCAAACCTGTGGCTCACTGCGCGACACTCCCTTCCAGCCTGCAACCCTGAGGCGAAACAGCATAGTCATCGAAGCTCAGGGCCCGATGCTGGCCGGGTGCGTAAGCCGGATCATAGTGGCGAATCACCCCCTGCACAGGCGGCAGATTCTCAAGCTGAGTGAGGAGATTTTCGCGGCTCAGAGCGAGCTCCTTATGTTGAAGTTGTTCGATCGATTCTGACAGTAACAGCCCCGCATCGTAACCCCTTACCAGTGCCATCGGCACCTGCGGAGTCACGCCATAGTGTTCAATATACTGCCGTTCCAACTGATTGTAGGCCTGGGCATCGATGTCGGTGCGCAGGCATTCGATCACCTTCTGTCCACTGGGCACACTGTTCCACAGTGATAGCACACTGTGCTCTCCGGCCACTACCGCCAGCTGCCTCAGTACCGGATACTGAGCCGGCCGACCTAACGCGACAACCCAGTATTCACTGCTATCGATCAGTGCCTGCAACTGCTCAGCACCCACCTCGGAACTGCCCACATTCAACTTAACAAGATTGCCGAGCGCTACTCCGCTCCCCCTCAGTGACCGCTCAAGCTGGCCAGCCAGTTCGATGCCCGTAGCGCTGTTCTCGGTTACCAGGCCGATCCGCTTTACGGACTTTTCCTGGGCAGATGCAAGAATCCGCTCCGCCAGATGATCGCTGGACATACCGATGGAAAACAGAGTGCGATTGCCATCCTGTTTAAACAGGCTCGCTTCCACCACCCAGGGCAGCAGCACCGGGATACCGGCCTCGTTGATCAGCGGCAGCTGTTCTCTTAACGTCGCCGCGCTGGTACCACCGAGTATGGCGATCACCCGCGGGTTTCCGACAAACCGTTCCATGTTGCGCAGGGCCAGACTCGGCTGACCGCTGTTATTCATGGCAACGGAACCCAGCTCGGGAAAATTTTTCAGCGCCAGCTCGGCTCCGCGTTTAATATCCACCCCGACATCACCATTCGCGAGCGTCAAATCCATATCGATCCCGATCAAGCTGCGCTCACTAGCCGCGTAACGCTCCATCAGGTACTCATCGCTAATGGCGATCAGATCAGCCCCGATGATCGGCTCGAACCGTTCCACCAGCAGCCTGAGGCGTTCCCTGAACTTTGCTCGCTGCGCCTCGCTCAGCTGTTCGATAGTGACGCCGGAATCTTCGATTTCTTTCAGGAGCCCCTGTTCACGCCGCTCCGTCTCGTCACGCTGCCAGGCGGTCTGCTCCCGAGCACTGGCGATAAGCAGCCGCTGCAACGGCCCGGGAAGCCGATTGAAACTGGTTTCACTGATGGAAAGAACGTAGGCGAGATAGGCGTGGGACGACAGAATCAGATGACTCTGTTCCTGATGAATACCAACGGCATAAATCGCCGCGAGAGGGTTTTCCTGACCATCGACCACACCATCACGCAGCGCTGCCCGTACCTGATGAAAATCGATCGGCACCGCCTCGGCTCCCAGCATCTCGAACTGTTGCTTCAGCAGCCGGCTTTTCATTACCCGGAACCGCTTGCCCTCAAACTGCTTAGGCGTGAGCAAGGACTCATTGGCGGTAAACTGTTTAAAGCCGTTACCCCAGAACGTGAGCCCCACCAGACCGATGCGCGCCATCCGGCTCAGCAGTATCTGGCCGGGTTCGCCATCTAGCAGCGCGTAGACATCATCCTGAGAGGGAAAATAAAACGGCAGGTCGGCATACTGCATCTCTGGCAGCGAGATACTCAGCTTCGCCGTGGGCGTGAGCACCATATCCAGTTCGCTATCGCGAGCCATTTCCAGCATCTGGTGGTCATTGCCCAGCGCCTGGTTGGGGTAGAGCTCTATCTGCAGCCGCCCGCCAGAGTCTTGCTTCACCTGCTCTGCAAGGCGAACCGCTGCCGCGTGCATCACGCTGCCTTCGGGCATGTTGTAGCCCATGCGCAACCGATACTGAGCTGGCGCAACCGCCGTTTCTTTCTGCTCAGCCAGGGGTTGCCCTGAGTCGGTGGGCCAGAGAATAAGTGCGCCAAGCGCAAGCAGTATCAGACTGCCGGTCAGCCAAAGCAGCAACCTTTGGAAGGGCATAGCTGGGGATCCGCCAAAATAAGAACTATCTAATATATATAATGGGGATTAAGACTAACATCCCTGTAAGATATAGGAATGTCCGAGATCAGCTTATTGCACGAATGCCCTCATATCAGCCCCAGTGCTCCTCCTCGTCGCTGAGTGAAAAGCGGGTATCGCGGCCATCGGCACCCAGCTGCCACACCTCTTCCGGCTCGCCATCGGCAGCGAAACGCACCAGCCCCATGCCGGAACTATTCACCAGGCGGCATCCCTCATCAGCCCCTTCGGGCCGCCTGGGCGATACTCTCATGCGACGCCTGCGGGTAAACCAGTTAAGCGGCGACCAGGGTGCGTAAAGCCAGCGGTTGAGGCGATCAAATACCTTCAGCAGACGGTCCGGAAACTCGTTTTTCAAACCACTGCTGGTGATCTGCCAGATTTTTGGCCCGCCCTTGCGAAAGCGGATCTCGATATCGTAGACAAAGGAGTAGTGCACATCGCCCGACAGTATGACGAAGTGCTTGGGCGTACGGGTATGGCGAAAGATATTAAGCATCACATTGGCGGCGCCCGGATGAGCCATCCAGTTTTCCGCATCCACCATCAGTGGATGACCAAACCAGGTGAATACCTTCTGCACGGTTTCGATCAACTTCACACCGAATACGGGCGCCGCCGAAACCAGCACCACCGCCTCCCGGTCCAGCAGTTGCTGCTGCAGCTCGGTCAGCGCCTCCCAGTCCATCAGACCCGAGGGGCTGGCCAGATTGCTCTCCGCGCGCCAGCGTCGGGTGCGCGTATCCAGAACCAGCACCGCCGGCTCCATTGGAATCAGATAATCCCAGCCCTCAAAGCGGGTCAATGTCTCGATCAGCTCGTCATGAGGAGCCGGTCTTCGATCGCCTAACCATCGTTCCACCGGCTCACCGAGATTTTTCTTCAGCGGGCCAGGGTTGTTGCCCAAGCCCTGGCAGAGCAGGTAGGCGATCAGGGCGTTACCGATAATCCGCCGCGAAAACGGATGGCCATAGGCGGATACCTCCCAGGCGGCAGAAAGGTTCCAGTCATCGGTGACATCATGATCGTCAAAGATCATGTAGGTGGGTAGATGGGCCATCACCCGTCTTACCCGGGGTAGCTGCTCGCGGAAGGCATCGATCACCTCTCGCTCCTGGTAATAGAGCGTCGTCTGCTGGTCATCAAGCCCATCAGGCAGCGCCAGCTTCAGTTCGCTCCAGGCACAGGGCGACCAGGCCAGGCAGTAGGCGGCGATCATCTCGGCAAAGCTGATCAGGTGGTTATGCGCGTTATCGGAGGTAAAGATCGGTTTCTTTACGCCGCTGAACAACGACCTGCGTGCGGTCTCCCCTGTCTTGCCTTCGGGCAACAGGCGTTCACGTTGGTAGTAACAATGCTCGCTGCTGACCAGCTCTGAGGTATCCGCCACACAGGCGTCTTCAAACTGCTCATGCCAGAGTCCCAGGCGATCGGACAGCTCATGACAGGCCACGAGCATGGGACCGGCAACATCATCGGCATAGATCTGATCGCCGCTGAGCATCATCACCGCCGGCCAGGTATCAGGCTCGTTGCGGTGCTGCTCCAGCCAGGTATCGGCGCGGGCCATGCCATCTGCGCCCGGATGATGAGGTTTACGGCAGGAACCGTGGAAGATCGCGCCCAGCCTTGATTTTACCTGAAACGAGGGGAGAGATTCGCCGGGATAAAGCAGCTCACTGCCCCACTCCGCCAGCGAGACCCATCGATCCGCGTCTTTATAGCTCAGGTCATATTCAATCGAGCTATCCAGAGGAAAATCACTGTCGGGTTCTATATCCACCAGACGCAGCCAGCAGCGTTCACCAAGAGGCAGGGTCCATACATCCTCGCCACTGAGCTCCCGCTCCAATAGCGTTTGGCCATCGCAGGTAAGCTTGAGCCCCAGCGGGACCTCCGCCGTGGTGAGTAACCAGATAACCAGCCGGTTGGCTTCAACCCGGCGCAGGATCGGTCCGACCAGAATCGTCGGCAGTTCAGCATTCACATCACTCATCGGCACTCAGTATCCAGATACTCCCTGGGTGCCGCTGCGGGAGGCATCCCCTGACTGTTTTTACCAGTGTTCCTTTAGCGGTAGAACTGATCCAGCTTCAGCGGCCTGTCTTCGCCAAGCCAGATCGCACGGTCGCGATGATCCCGCAGATCATCACCCGTATCAGGATGTACGAACACATTGAGCCCCTTTCGGTTCAATGTCAGCCAACCAATAACCTCTCCAATCAGGCAGGTGGCGACGGTCAGCTGGCAGCTCCAGTCGGGGTGAGGGCCCACCGGTTTCTGGTGCATACGCCCCATGGGGATGCCAAATTTTGCTACAGCCCCCTCGCAGAGCTCGCGGGCCTGCTCAAAGCTGTCTGCGTCGTAGTAAACGTGCGCGTGGTAAGAACGGATTACGGGCATTTCTGACATATTAACTCCTTGCATTACCCCGGGGATCTTACCTGAATCAGCCGATGAACGTGGTAAACTGCGCCCTTTTCAACCGGATGCGGGAAATTCAGTGCAGCAATTCGACGTGATTATTATCGGCGGTGGCGCCTCGGGGCTAATGTGTGCAGCAGTGGCTGGCTACCGTGGACGTTCGGTGCTGGTTATCGAGCACACCCGCAAGCTCGGGCGCAAGATCCTGATGTCCGGCGGCGGTCGCTGTAATTTCACCAATATCCATAACAGCGCTGCGAACTTTCTCTCGGGCAACCCGCACTTCAGCAAATCAGCCCTGAGCCGCTACCCGGCCGCCCAGTTTATCGAACTGGTGGAGCGTCACGGCGTTGAGTTTCATGAGAAGACCCTGGGCCAGCTGTTCTGTAACGAATCCAGCAAGGAGATCCTGCAGCTGCTGCTCACCGAGTGTGAGTGGGCCGGCGTGCAGCTGGTCACCGATACCCGGGTTGAAAGCGTTGAAGCACTGGAAAAAGGGTTTCATCTGAGCACCAGTGGCGGTGAACTCCAGTGTGAAAGCCTGGTGATCGCCACCGGCGGCCTGTCGATCCCCAATGGCGGTGCTACCGGTTTCGCCTACGATATCGCGCGTCAGTTCGGGCTCAGCGTGGGTGATGTTCGAGCGGCACTGGTGCCCTTCACCCTGCAGCCCTATGACCTTGAGTACCTGAAGCCGCTCTCCGGTATCTCTCATGATGTCAGCGTCAGCTGCAACGGCACCACTTTCCGTGAAGCGATGCTATTCACCCACCGCGGCCTCAGCGGCCCGGCGATGCTGCAGATCTCTTCGTACTGGAATCCTGGCGATACTATCCAGATCGACCTATTCCCCAACCTGGACCTGTTTGAGTGGCTGAAGCAGCAACGTAATGATCATCCCAAGTCGGAGTTGCTGACACAGATGTCACATCTGATGAGCAAGCGGATGGCCCAAGCGCTCTGCGAGCACTGGCAGTTCAGCGGCCATATGGCGGACCTCAGCAACAAACGCCTGGAAGAGATAGCCCAACAGCTGCACCACTGGACCATCAAACCCGGCGGCACCGAGGGCTATCGCACCGCTGAAGTGACCCTCGGCGGCATCGATACCGATGGTGTCTCATCAAAAACCATGGAAGCCAAAACCCAGCCGGGTCTTTACTTTATCGGCGAGTGTCTGGACGTGACCGGCCACCTGGGCGGACATAACTTCCAGTGGGCCTGGGCATCGGGTGTGGCGGCTGGGCAGGTGGTTTAACCCCTGCTCTACCGCTTGAAATAAAAAAGGCCGATGGCATAACACCATCGGCCTTTTTTGTATCGCCAGACTTAATCCGTGGCGAGGCTGGCACGCTGCGAACAGCGATGTTCCAGATGCCCCCGGACCAGCATCGCGACCAGGATAACCATCCCTGCCCCACGGGCAGCCAATACGAACAGATCGGTATTGGTCGCCAGTTCCGGCCAGGCGATCAGCACCGCTGCCACCACATAGAGTGAGCGCTGAGCTGTACTGAGCGTGCTGCCCAACCAGCCCGAGAATCCCACCCCCATGGAGAAGGTCGCCAGGGTGGTCAGTGCGATCGCAACGGCAATGCTGATGCCATCGCCTATCAACAGGATCCCCGGCATGGTGACGAACAGGAAAGGTATCAGCAGTTTTACAAAACCAAGGCGCATCGCCTCCACTGCAGTCTCGTTTGGCTTGGCGCCGGAAATGGTTGCCGCCGCGTAGGCCGCCAGTGCCACCGGTGGTGTAATCGCGGAAACCAGGCCGAAGTAAAAGATGAACATATGGGCGGACAACACGTTCATGCCCAGCTGAGTCATCGCCGGCGCTACCAGCACCGCCAGCAGCAGATAAGCCGCCGAGGTGGGCAGCCCCATGCCGAGGATAAACGATGCCAGAGCGGTCAACAGCAGCACCGCCCAGAGGTTTCCGCCACCGATCTCGATAATCAGGCCGGAAACCATCAGCCCCATACCAGTGAGGTTAAGGATCCCGATGATCACGCCCGCTGAGGCTACCGCCGCTACGATCGGCAGCGTGTTAATCAGCGTATCCTTACAGCATTCCACCAGGTCCACCGGGCCGACACGGGTCAGCTTGCTCCAGGGGCTGATCAACAGGCCGACGACGATACCGAGCACCGCCGCTTGGGTCGGCGACTTACCGGCGATCATCAGGCCGATCAGCGCAATCAACGGCGCCAGCAGATAGCCGCGGCTGCGCAGCGTCTCGCCCAGCAGTTTCAACCCAGCCGCAGTATCGCGTTCCAGGCCCAGGCGCCCCGCTTCCAGGCGTACCGCCAACATCAATGCGAAGAGATAAAGCAATGCCGGCACCAGCGCCGCCAGCGCGACCTCGGCGTAGGGAATACCGATCATCTCTGCCATCAGGAAGGCCGCAGCGCCCATCACCGGCGGCATAATTTGCCCCGCGGAGGATGCCGCCGCTTCAATGGCGCCAGCCAGCTTCGGGCTGTAACCCACCTTTTTCATCAACGGAATGGTAAAGGTGCCTGTGGTGACCACGTTCGCCACTGCGCTGCCGTTCAGAGAACCCAGCAAGGCACTGGAGAGCGCGGCTGACAAACCGGGGCCGCCCTGTACACGACCGGTAAGGCCGCGTGCGATATCGACAAATACCGAACCCGTGCCGATTTTGGTCAGCAGCGTACCAAACAGACCGAAAAGAAATATGTATTCAACGGCTACGCCCATGGGGACGCCATAGACCCCTTCCGTGGACAGCATCAGCGTTGAGGTGAGCCGGTCCAGACCATAGCCACCATGGCCATATTTACCGGGGATCAGGTAACCGAACCAGGCGTACAGAAACGCCAGCGCCATCAGCACCACCAGCGCCCAGCCCACGGCGATGCGTACGAACAGGAACACCACGCTGATCAGCGCCAGGAACACCCAGGTATCCTCGGGGACCGACATGGCGCCGCGCATGATGATATCCATGTAGCTGTGCCAGAGGTACGGCCCCGGAATCAGCGCGACAAACGCCAGAATATAAAGTGGAATCCGTGCCCAGCGCCCCATCTGCAGGGCGTAATAGATTAGACCGGCACAGGCCACCAGGGAGAAAAAGCTCGAGCGCAGCAGCAGCGCGGTGATACCGCCATAGTAAGCGCCATAAAGCACCAGCGCCGCCACGGCTGTAGCGAGCAGACAAAACAAACCGGAAAATACGCCACGCTCAATGGAGCCCCCCTGAGGGGACTCCAGCAGCAGGCGCGACAGATTAAACTGCGCCATCACAGCCCCCTGTTATTGAGCTGACTGATCGAAGTACTTCTGTGCACCGGGGTGCAGCGGGATCGGCGTCTGCGTCGCGGTTTCCGGCTGAATCTCTTTCGCCAGAGGATGCACCTGCTGCAGCTCCTCCAGGTTGGAGAAGATGGCGTTGGTGATATCGTAGATTTTGCTCTGATCGGCACTGCCGCTGGCAAACAGGACCGCCGGATCGTTGATCACGCTGATCTCTTCAGTCTGATCGGAATAGGTACCGGCTTTCAGGGTGTAGGACTGGTAGAACGGATATTTCTCGATCAGGCCAGAAAGGACGCCCGCATCGGCAGAGAGCAGACGCATATCGGCCTGTGAATCCAGGTCGATCAAAGAGGCTGTCGGCGCACCGGCCAGCACAACTGCGGCATCAACCTGCCCATCGTTCAGCGCTTTGACACCCTCGGTGTAGGAGAGGAAACGCGGCGTAATATCGTCAAACACGCCATAAGCCTGTAGCAAACGGGTCGCCAATACTGCAGCGTTGCTTCCCGGTGGGCCGATGCTGACGCGTTTGCCCTTCAGATCGTCAAAGGATTCGACACCTGTCCCATCCACGGTAGCAACCTGCAGCACGGCAGGATAGAGATAAGCGATAGCGGCCACGTCCAGCGAACCACGCGCCTCGAACGGGCCTTCGCCATGCTTGGCTTCATAAAGTGTGGAGGAGGATGAGAAACCGAGCTGCATCTGCCCGGCGGCAACACGGTGGTTGTTTTCCACCGACGCGCCGGTCACTTCAGCGCGGGCGGTCACACCGTCCAGATGCTTGTTGATCACTTCAGAGATACCGGCACCGATCACATAGAAAAGTCCGCCGGTGCCGCCGGTACCGATAGAGATACGATCATCGGCAGAGACTGCGCCTGCTGACAGGCTGAGGGAAAGCACTGTCGCGGTCATTACGCGTTTCAACATGGTTAGCTCCAATTTTGCTTATTGTTGTCGCGGGTCTCAGGTCAGAGAACAAGGGGGTATGAGACCCGCGATCATCAAATTATTGGTGCAACCTTTCACGAACCTTTCACGGATTATTTAGCGGCGATTTTTTTCTACGCGCTTTTCGGTGGGGACTTCTGGGTATCGATCTTATGGAGCGCTGTCAGTCGCCGGTTTCTGCTGCGGGTAGACCGCAGCCCGCCACTCATTAAGTAACAGCCGGCGCTTTTCCGCATCGGTCTGCAGCAACAACTGCAGGCTTAGAGGGATCGGCCTGAAGATGCCGTGGCTCTTCTCACGCAGGAACGCAAAGGTATCACTGCTGCCCGCTTCACTGATAACCGGGATCAAGCCGGTCTGCTCACCCAGCCTCGCCTGACCTGAGGTCGACAGCAGGTCATCGAGAAAACGCCGGGCCGCTTCCGGATGCTGCGCCGATTTCGGAATCAACGCAGTGCGCATCAGGACCGAGGTATAGTCCGCGGGCATCACCGTGGTTATCCAGGGATAGCGGTTTGAGAAGTCGAAAGCGTAGGAACCCACCAGGTTATAGGCGATAAATATCTCCCCCTTAAGCAGCGCCTGCAGCACAGACTCGCTGTCCGGGTAAAGACGCAGGTGAGCATTACCAAAGGTTTCCAGCAGCTGTCCGTAGGTACGCGACTGCCGGCTGTCATGCGCCCAGGTCAGGTAGCCCAGCCCCACGGTTTCGATATCGGTCATGCCGATTTTCCCATCCACCAGCGGGCCCTTGGCACGGATCAGCTGCAGCAGCTGGTCCCGGCTTTGCGGCAATTCGGCTCCCGCCAGCAGATCCCGGTTGATCACCATAACGATGGGTTCAAAAGCGTAAGCAAACAGCTCATCACGCCACTGGGCCCATTCCGGCAGTTCACGGATAACGTCGGAGCGATAAGGCTGGGCGTAGCCGTCATTCACCAGCTTAAGCTGCTGCTCCATGGCAGAACTCAGGATCAGATCAGGCGAGCCCCCCTGCTCTTTGGTGGCCAGCCGAGAGACCTCGTTGGTCATCCGTTCGGTATAACGCACTACCAGCCCCTCACGTTCGGCAAAGCTCTGCAGAAACGGAGCGATCCTGGCAACGGGAGCAACACCGGAGATAACCAGGTCGGGAGAAGCGTCAACGTTGGCCGGCTTAAATACCTCGGTGGTAGCGGCCTGCGCGCCGCCAATCGCGACCAGACAGAAGCCGAGCAGCAATGAGGTCAGCGCTTTCAATGAATGGCCTCCCCGTTGAATCGCACCCGCACAACCAGACCCTGAGGTTGATTATCATACAGCTCCAGTTCGGCTCCATGGTACTGAGCCACCTCCCGGGCGATGCTCAGGCCCAGCCCGCTGCCCGGTTGATCTATGTTGCGGCTGCGATAGAAGCGTTCGAAGACGCGGGGTTTCTCCTCATCACTGATACCCGGCCCTTGGTCACTGACCTCGAGCTCCGCACCGGCGCCAGCCGCCGTCAGGCGAAGAGTCACCAGACTGCCGGCGGGGCTGTACTTGACTGCGTTTTCAACCAGGTTGCGAATCATCTGCTCAAGCGCAAAGGCGTCTCCGGTGACGCTTACATCCTCGTCGCCCTCATAAACCAGCTCGACCCCACGATCCAGCCCCCAGATCACCAGTGAACGACATACCTCGGTGGCGATCTGCCGCAGGGATACCTTCACCCGCGGCTGGCTTTGAAAACGGTGAGTTAGGTTGGCGTGCTGCAGCAGTTGATTGACGGTTCGTGTCAGGCTCTCGCTGCACTCCAGCACATGACTCAACTGCCGCTGGCGGATCTCGGGGTCTGGCTCATCCAGAGCGTTCTGCGCCTGGGAGTGGAGCCCCGCCAGCGGCGTACGGATCTGATGCGCCGCCTCAGCGGTAAATCGCTTGAGCCGATCCAGAGAGATCTGCAGCTGCGCCATGAAGTAATTAAGGGTGTCGAGCAGTGGCGCTATCTCCCGAGGCACATCATTTCCCAGGGGCTGTAGATCCGTGGGCGAACGCTCGGCGATGGCGTGCTGCAGACGATTAAGCGGTCTTAACACGCGCCAGATTCCCAGCATCAAAAGCGCGAGCGTGAGCACAAAAAACAGTGCGACAAACTGAAGGACAAACCAGCCCACTTCATCGGCAAGCGCCTTTCTTGCCTTCAGCGTCTGGCCAACCACGATGTAAACGGTTTCAGCGTTATCCGCCTCGATCAGCCGCTTGGCGACACCGAGAAAACGCACCATTTCGCCACGGTAATCGACATCGTAAAGCGTGGGTTGAAACTGCCCTTCCCGGTCGCGCGCTTCAAGCAAAGTATCGAAAGGAACGGAAGGCAGATCCGAGTAGCCGGTCACTACCCGTTTACCACTATCGATGATGGCGTAAAAAGCGCGATCCCGCGGTGCCATCGCCAGCATGTCGAATGCCGACGCGGGCAGGTCCGCCACCACACGGCCATCGAGCATATGGATATTCTCGGAGATCTGCAGCGCGGCGCCGCGCAGCAACCGGTCGTAGGAGAGCCTGGCCGCCCGATCCGCATAAAGGTGTGCAGACCAGAGCGCGGCGCCACCCACAACAACCAGCACCATGGAGGTCATCAGCAACATCTGGCGACGGATAGAGCCGCGGCGCTCACTCATTTGGATTGTTCTAGCAGGTAACCCAGACCGCGAATGGTCCGGATCTGGATATCGCTCCCCTGCAGCAGCTTGCGTACACGGGTCACATAGATCTCAATAACGCTGGGGTTAGGGTGCTCATCAAAGCTGTATATATGCTCCAGCAGCGCCTCTTTACTCCAAACCCTTTTGGGCTCGTTCATAAAGATCTCCAGCAGTCGAAACTCTCGTGATTTCAACTCTACCGGTTTACCCGCTACGCTGAGGCTGCACGCACGGCGGTCCAGCACCACGTTGCCGAAGCTGACCTGATCTCTCGCCTGCCCCTGGTTGCGTCGCAACAGGGCGCGCATGCGGGCTTCCAGCTCTCCAAAATCGAAAGGTTTGGTCAGGTAGTCATCGGCGCCGGCATCCAGCAGCTGGATGCGATCTTCGATCTGATCGCGGGCGGTCAACACCAGTACCGGCGTGGTGTCATTCTGCCGACGCAGACTGTTCAGCACCGCTTCGCCGCTGGTATCCGGCAGGTTAAGGTCGAGCAGCACCAGGTCGTAGGGCTGAAGTTTGATCAGCGAAACGGCTTCAGCACCGCTCCTGGCCAGATCCACGCCCTGCCCGCTGCGGCGCAGGCGCTGGGTAAGCGACTCTCCCAGAATGATGTCATCTTCTACGACCAGTAAACGCATGAACCCTGATCCGCCTCATATCCCTAAGTGGCCGCAGGGTAAGCGAAAGCGTTTACCGGGTACAAATTCAAAATCCGCCGGGATCATCAGTTTAGCGCGAGATAGCTAGAGCTTGGCTGCGCCGCGAGCCATCCTGACGGGGCAACAAATCTCACCGATTTAACCCCAACCCCGCCACGGAAGAGATTATTGAACTTGGTTCTTAGATCAGGTGACGCGCCAGGAACATCAGTCGCAGGCGTTCCGCCAGTTCGATCTCGAGATGCTTGATATCTTCATCATCGGTAGGTGCCGGCATATCCCATTCAACCACTTCAGTGTCCGTAAAATACTCATCCAGTTTTGCGCCGATAGCGGGCGATGCATGGGTTTTATCACTCAGCACCACAATCAACCCTATCCCTTCAGCCGATAAATCGGCGAGCTCCGCCACCGCCTTTGGCGCCGCCCCTGTCAGATTAACTATCGTGCTCTCAACCTCGGGAGTCATTGGCAAGGCATCCAGCCCCGCACAGAAGGCTTCAACCTTCGGCGCTGCAATGCGCTCAGCAAGCGCTGCGGCCAAAGGTGCACGTACAGAGTTGTGACGACAGAAAAACAGGATTCTTAACACGCTGGGCATGGTTGGCTCTCTTATCGGGAATTTCAGAAAACTACAGTCCGTTTTCCGCCTTACACGCTCTGGCTGAAGCTCTATGCTGCTCTTTATGCGCTTTCTATGCTGCTTTTTATGCAGTCATGCCAGATGCGCTATCAGCTGTTTACTGGCTACGCGTTTCATTTTCGTGACTGCGCTCAAAACGATGACCGCTATCGCTTAGCCGTCAGTCTGGCGTCTGGATAACCAACCGCACCCAGCGCTCGCCAGTGAACTCCACCGGAAAACCGACCCACTCCCGGAACTCTCTGAGCGTGCAGCTGCCCGTGCCATAACTGCCGTCACCGGCCACTGTTTTGAAGACCAGCCGCTCACGCTCAATGGCCATATTTTCGGGCCCATCGAGGATCTGGCGGATCGCCCATTTTTCGCCGTACAAGCCATTGCTGTAATAACGCCCCACTTTCAGGCTGATCGACTCCTGCCGTGACTGCGCCGCATGCTCAACCGCCAGGTCAAACAGCTGCGCGAGCTCCTCGGAAGTGACATCAACATAGGAGTCGAGCTTTTCCATAGCAGCGGCCAGATCTTCATGGGTCAGCATGCTGCTCTGCCGATCCATCACCGGTACACCGGCATTCGCGGGCCGCCGCGCCAAGACCGCCGGATAACGGCGCCAGTGGAACAGCGCGTTAAACAGCACCGCGACGCTGAGCATGCAGATCAGGTTCAAAAGCACCGGCGTAAACAGGTAAGCGTATCCGAGCGCGTGAACCGACTCCCCGCCTACGACTGCGGTCAACGCTGTTGCGCCACCCGGTGGATGGATACAGCGCAGATAGTGCATCGCGGCGACAGCCAGGCCCACCGCCAGCGCCGGCGTCATTGGATTATCCGGTAACAAAATCTGGCAGCTGACACCGATGGCACCCGAAACCAGGTGACCTACCAAAACCGCCCAGGGTTGAGACAAGGCACCATGGGGTACGGCGAATAGCAGTACCGCAGTAGCTCCCATGGACGCGACCATCAACGCGCCGCTGTGCGATTCGAGGTACCAGTGGGAGATGTAATAAACCAGCACGATACTGAGCATGGCGCCAAGACCGGAGATCAACTTCTCCGTATGGCTGGTGTTGTTGTCGCCAAGACCCAGAAGGGCTCTCAGGCTCCCTTCATTTCGCTCAGACTTCACGCTTCATCTTCTCCACATCGATACCCAGTCGTTTCAGCAGCCGGTTAAAGTTGCCGGGGTCCAGCCCCAGTACCTTGGCTGTCGCCGTTCGGTTGTAAGCTTTTTCACGCAGAGCCCTGGTGATCAGCTCGCTCTGAAAGCGATCCGTGGCCTCGCGCAGAGTCTGCTGTTCTCCCAACGCAGCAGTTTGCATTGGAATCACACCCTCGCTCCCGGCGCTTTGGCTGAACTCATCCACAGCCGGCAACGCCAATAGATCCGCTCCCAGGGATAGCACGCCGCCGGTCTGACGACGGGTTGCGGAAAGACGCAACACCGCCCGACTTATGAGGTGCTCAAGCTCGCGCACATTTCCCGGCCAGCTGTAACCGAGTAGCGCGGTGCGCGCACTTTGTGCCAGACGCAGAGAGCCAAGCCCAAGCTTGCGTCGGTTAAACTCCAGAAAGTGCCCCGCCAGCAGAAGAATATCCCGGCCACGCTCGCGTAGCGGCGGTACCTGCACCGGATACACACTGAGGCGATGGTAGAGATCGGCACGAAAACGACCGTTGGCGACCTCCTGTTTGAGATCACGGTTGGTCGCGGCAACAACCCGCACATCGACCTGGTGATAGCTATCGCTGCCAAGACGTTGCACCTCTCCCGCCTGCAGGGCTCGAAGCAGTTTGGGCTGCATCGCCAGCGGCAGTTCGCCAACCTCATCAAGGAACAGCGTGCCGCCATCGGCCAGTTCGAACTTTCCGGTTCTGGCCCCCGTGGCGCCGGAAAACGCGCCTTTGGTGTGACCAAAGAGTTCACTTTCGATCAGGCTCTCCGGTAGCGCAGCGCAGTTCACATAGACCAAGGGCGCCTCTGACCTGGCCGAGCCCGCATGCAGATGGCGGGCGACCAGCTCTTTACCCGTCCCGGTTTCACCGCTGATCAGCACCGCCAGATCGGAATTGGCTACCAGGTCCAGTTCGTCGAGCAGCGCTTTGATCGCCGGGCTCTCACCAACCATTTCGCTGCGTCCGATATCGGATGCCAGCAGGCGGGCCACCTCGTTCTCTTTACGAACCTGCACCTCCAGTGACTGGATCAGCGCGGCTACGCGGATCGATGCTTCTGCCAGGCGCACAAAAGCTCTGAGTTCCAGCGGATCGATCCTGTCGAAGACACCTGGGGTCAAGGAGTCCAAAGTCAAAACGCCCCAGGGCTGATCGTCGATATACAGCGCCACGCCCATACAGTCGTGCACATGCAGCGTCATATTGGGCGCATCGATCAAACCATCGTAGGGATCCGGCAGCTCTGAATCCGCCTCAAAGCGAACCAGCTCCCGGCTTAGCAGGATACGCGCCAGACGTGGGTGCTCTTCCACCATGAACGAGCGCCCCAGCGTATCTTCCGATAAACCACTGATAGCGAGCGGATGCAGCACCGAGCCACGCAGTTGCAGCAGCGCTACGGCATCACAGGGAAAGAGTTGATCTATCGACGCTACCAAACGCTGAAAACGGGTTTCAGCAGGCATTTGTTGCGACAGGTCGGCGACAATGGAAATCATCGACTCGGCTATAGAAAATGATGTCATTACGACTTCCAAATTGTTCTTTTAACAATATTTTTAACAAGTCATATCAACAATATATTCATAAGATGCGCGTGATATCAATGAATCACGAGCTGGCACGATATCCGCTATCTAGCCTCTGACCGAAAACGGCCTCAGTGCCTTACTACCCTCAGGAGAGATCTATGCTGTCAGAGCAGTCCAGAGCGATCATCGACGCCACGCTACCGGCGGTGAAAGAAAACGCGCGCAACATCACCGAGGTGTTCTACCCGCTGATGTTCCAGCGCTACCCTCAGGTCAAAACCTATTTCAATGAAGCTCACCAGGCTCAGGGCACACAGCGCCAGGCCCTGGCCAATGCCGTGGTCGCCTACGCCAGCAATCTGGACCGGCTGGAACTGCTCGGTGACGCGGTCTCACTGATCGTGCACAAGCACGCCTCGCTGAACATTCTGCCGGAGCACTACCCCATCGTCGGCGAATGCCTGCTGGCGGCCATCAAAGAAGTGTTTGGCGACGTTGCTACCGAAGAGGTACTCAACGCCTGGGGCGAAGCGTACCAGCAACTTGCAGACATTCTTATCGGCGCCGAAGAGAGTGTTTACCAGGCTAATGAACAGCAGCCCGGCGGCTGGCGTGGCGAGCGCGAATTCCGCCTGATCAAAAAAGAAAAGGAGAGCGAGGTGATCACCTCCTTCTACTTTGAAGCAGCCGACGGCAGCGCCATCGCTTCTTTCAAGCCGGGCCAGTACATCACCCTGGTTCTCGAGATCGACGGCGAAACCACCCGTCGCAACTACTCGCTATCCGACACCCCAGGCCAGCCCTACTACCGTATCAGCGTAAAACGCGAAGCGGGTGGCCGCGTTTCTAACTATCTTCATGACAATCTGAATATCGGCGATAGCGCCCGACTGACGCCGCCCTGCGGTGATTTCGTCCTTAGCGAAAGCGAACGCCCGCTGGTGCTGCTCTCCGGCGGTGTCGGGCTGACACCAACGCTGAGTATGCTGCGCCCTGCTCTGACCTCTGGCCGTGAAGTACATTTCATTCACGGCGCGCTGAACAGCGCCACCCATGCGTTCAAGGAGAGCGTCAATAAACTTGGCGAAGAGTTCGACAACCTGCGGATCAGTTACTGCTACAGCGAGCCGCTGCCGGAAGACGGCGAGTTCGCGACCGGTCTGCTGGATCAGGCCCGCCTTGAATCCCTGCTGCCTCTGGAGAAAGAGCCGGAAGTCTACTTCCTCGGGCCGCGACCGTTCATGCAGTCCTGTTACCGCAGCCTTAACGCACTGAACATTCCGGCGGAACGTCTGCGTTACGAGTTCTTCGGCCCACTCGAAACCTTCGACGCTGCCTGATCCCCCAACCTGAGGCCCGATCAGGTCGACGCCGGTGACGATGTTGCTCTTGGAAAGAGGTCAATATCGCACCGGCTTTTCCCGTCCAATCCCCCCACTCAACATCCGCCTCAGACGCCAAACCCTGCGTTGCGGCTACAGTGTACTCTTCCAACCGTGGTACATTTATTGGCTACAACAGGGCGTTAAGGGGATCACCTTATGCAGATCGTCTACCAGGCGCAGGATATTGCCGAAGCCCATATTGTCGCCGGAATGCTGCGTGCCAACGGTATCGAAGCACACGTGGCCGGGCATTATCTGCAGGGCGCGCTGGGAGAGGTCGGTACCTTCAACCTGGCCCAGGTGAAGGTCGACGGATCTGATTTCATGAACGCCCGTATCCTTATCGAAGAATACGAACACAACACCTGTAATCCAAACAATCACAACGAGGAGCAGCATGGACCTTAATCTCAAAGGCAAGGTGGTGATGGTTGCCGCCGCCAGCAAGGGTATGGGATACGCCACCGCGCTGGAGTGCGCGCGCGAAGGCGCTATTGTTTCCATGGCGAGCCGCGATAAGGACGCCATCGAAGCCGCCGCCGAAACCATCCGTCAGGAAACCGGCGCCCAAGTTAAGGCATACACCTTTGATGCTAAAGATGGTGACAGCATCGCCCAGTGGGCAGAAGCGACACTGAAGGAGTTGGGCCCCGTTAAAGGTCTGCTGGTCAACGCCGGCGGCCCGCCCACCGGTCAGTTTGAAAGTTTCAGCGACGATGACTGGCAAAACGCCTTTGAGCTCACACTGATGAGCTCGGTGCGGATGATCCGCGCGGTGCTGCCAACCATGCGCGAATCTGGCGGCGGTTCTATCCTGGCGATCACCTCCTCTTCGGTGAAAGAGCCTATCGATATCCTGCTGCTCTCCAACGTGATGCGCTCTGGCGTCACCTCGCTGTTCAAGTCTCTGTCGCAGCAGTTGGGCCCAGAAAACATCCGCTTCAACACCATGATTCCGGGCAAGATAGATACCGACCGACTGCGCGGCACGATCAAGGCGCAATCCGCCAAGCGCGGTATTTCGGAAGAAGAACTGAGCAAGGATATGTCCGCACAACTGCCGCTGCAGCGTTTCGGTACCGCGGAAGATGCCGGCAAGGCCTGCGCCTTTCTGCTCTCTGACGCATCCAGCTACATCACCGGCGTATCCCTCGCTGTGGATGGTGGTCTGATCAAGACCGTCTGGTAAAACGCCTGAGCAGCATGAAGCCTTTCATGCTGCTCAACCTATTCAGCCTCTGACCGCCGCGAATCCGATCTTTGATGAGTATTTCTGCGAGCCAACGCCTGGGGACCCCTGCTCCCCGTTTAAGTGTCTATATCCCCCATGAGCCTGCCAGTATCGACGCCTGTATCGCCGACACCCGAATCACGACACTCCTCGCCCAGAACTCTAACCACTGGCGCAAGATTGTTAACCTGGCGGCCAAAGTAGCGTCACCGGACGATGACTGGCGTAGCTTCCGAGACGCGTACTTTTTCAATCAGGTCGCGCTGGTGTTCGCCCCGGAGCTTGAACAAACCGATGGCTGGCACTGGATCGGAGGCAAGGAAAACCAGACCCGCTTCGGTATGACCAATCTTTCGGCATCACCCTTACCGGGAACAGATGACCTTTTCGTCATTCCCGAACAGAAGCTTTTGCTCACGCCCTACCCCGATTACCGGCAGTTGAGCAATCAGAAGGTTGCGATGATTCGTGAGGCATTAGAGACGCTTGGATTTTATTCTGTGCGTTAAAACGGCTAAAAACGCTGGAGCCAGCGCCGTTAGCGGGATTACCGCGACTAAATTTCTAAGAAGCGGACCTCAGCGCTGTTTATCCATAAAAATAAAACAGTATTTTGTTGACTCCACCCCACCCACCTGTAGACTCAATGCCGCTAGCAAGTAAGTTTCCGAATTATGTAACACCCTTGACGTCCTGCTTCTGTAGTCCGTCCTGTTCTCATAAGTTCGATACAACTTCCCAGCACCTCCGCCAGAGACTCAGGTCGAAGGCACACACTTATTTGAAAAACAGGATTTAAGACTATGTCTACCGTTACCGGCACCGTTAAGTGGTTCAACGAAACTAAAGGCTTCGGCTTCATCTCCCAGGAAAACGGCCCGGACGTTTTCGCTCACTTCAGCGCTATCCAGGGTTCTGGTTTCAAAACCCTGGCTGAAGGCCAGCAGGTTGAGTTCACCGTTACTCAGGGCCAGAAAGGTCCTCAGGCTGAGAACATCGTTGCTCTGTAAGTAACGTTGGCCGTCTTTGAAGACGGTGAAAGCTAAAAAAAAGGAAGGCTCAGGCCTTCCTTTTTTTGTGCGCGTTTTTCTTAACTGGATGAAAAACATTCAGCTAGCGTCTCTTTTAAGAGACATACAAATCCCTTAGTATCAGGGAAAGTGCTACTTGGGCAGGTAGCGCGGAATACTACTTATATCGCTGGAGTATCAACCATGGATATTGCAGGCACCGCCACCAGCTTGAGTCAGCTGGATATGGCAACCCAACACGCGACTAAAATGACCAAAATGGCTAACGACCAGATCGACATGCAGGGTCAACAGGTGATGCAGTTGCTGCAGTCTACGACAACCCGTCCGGTCGACCCATCCAGCCCACTTGGGCAGAATATCGATATCGAAGTCTAAAGTGCTGTTACCGCGCCGGTACCTTGAAGCGCTGGCCCGCGTAGTTAAACACTACGGCCCGTGGAATAATCGCTTCGATATTAAGGTCCGGCGCTACGCGCTGCCCTTCCCGCATCATGCGGTCATTCAGCTTTACCATCCTGCCAGACCGGCTCTCCGAATAGATATGCACGCTGAACTTAAGCTCCGGGATCTCCCGCTGGGTTGAGACAGGTAACTGGCGCAGGTAGGGCAGATCCGCATAAGGATCAGGCGGAGATATTTCAGCCGCTGCTGCCTCAGCCGTTTCCACCGGCGTAGCGGTTCTGCGCGGTTGCGGCGCCGTCATCGACCTCTCGCGGATAGTTAAACTGGCAGGCTGCACACTGACATCGGGGCGCGACTGGGTTTCGGGCGGATTGATGATCAATTTAACCCCGCGCATATCCGGTTCATTCGATTCCACTCCAGGCAACAGCTTGGCACGGATCTCAGTGCCGCTGGACTCTGAAACCGGCACGGCCTGAACAGCAGGTTCTATTGCCGGGCGGTTGGCCAGATACCAACCTGCGCCCACGATGACCGCGAAAGCGCCAATGTAAGCCAGACGACGTACCGGTTTCTTAGGGGGCAATGATACAGCCACAGAAGCCCGGGTCGGCTCAGTGGACTCTACCGATTTGATTCTATTGCGCTCCTGCTCGGAATCCTTGAGCGCCTGCAGGATAAAGGACATCTTAGCGCCCCTCCCCAGCCAGCCTGGGCTGATTATCCAACGCGGCGTTGTTCAACTGAATCAAAGTACGGGGACCAGCGACCCCATCCACGTTCAAACCTTTACTGGACTGAAACTCCTTAACCTGTGCAATCAGGCCTGGCCCGTAAGCCTTACGCGGTTCGGTAGTCAGTACCTGGTTATTGATCCGTGCCATCTGCTTGTCCAGCCATGCCACGTCATCACCGTAGGCGCCTGGCCAGATCGGTGTTGCATATCCCGGTGGCGGCCGCCATAGCAATGTGAACTGCCCCTGCCACCCCGCTGCAAGTTCTTCCGCGCTCAATACCCGCTCTGTTCCCGATAGATACACTCGCGCCTGAGCGTCGGAAAGAGACATTATCAGCAGGTCATAGGCGCGGCCTTCGTGGGCTATACGGGTCACCACAGGGCGATCAATCTGTTTGAGCAGATCCACATCACCGTTCAGCGTAAGGCAGGCGAGATCATGAAAAGCGGCAAAATCACACACCACCGGCTGCTGTCTCGGGTCATAATCGATACCCCAAACATTGAACAGGCGACGGTAAGCCTGAACCAGCGCCAGGTCACGGTCGGACTGCTCTGGCCAACTCGCAGACGGCAGACCGATAGCCGGGGAATCCGCTGTTTCAGAAGCGGGACGATCCGACTCTGCTGAAACGGAAGTGAACTGCAGGGATGCGAGGGAGAAATCCGACACCTGTGCCTTACCGCCCAGCGCTCTGGTATCCGCCAATTCAGCCTGAGTATCGCCCTCACGCTCGTCCGGTTTGCCAGCAGCAGGTGCTGGTAGTTCTGCCAGAGTGATCGGGCGATCTCGCAACACCGGTTTTGCAACTGGCGCCGCGGGCTCCACCGCGACATCGCCGAACAACCCACGTACAGAAGCGCTAAGTTCCGCTACGCTACCCTCTTGATACAGCGCGGACAGAGCAAAGCCTGTCCCCCAGGCCATCAAGCCGATCACCACCGCTGCTGCAAGAATTCCCCGTTTACTCTGCGCTGCCGGAATCCGGACCGGCAGATCCTCACCAAGAACCTCCTCCGCCGCCTTTTTCAGCGTTTCCATACTCACTTCGTTCTGCTTCTGCACATAGGTGCCGAGCAGAGCCCGGTCGCTGATCAGGTTAATCAACCTGGGAACGCCGCCAGAGAGGCGGTACAACTGTTTTAACACGGGGTCAGGGAATACGGGCCGGTTAAGCCCAGCTACGGCGAGTCGATGCTGCATATACAGCGGTAGGTCCTGGGGAGAGAGCGGCCCCAGATGAAACCGCGCAGTGATGCGCTGTGAAAGCTGGCGCAGATCATCCCGCGCCAGCATATCAAGCAGTTCCGGCTGACCCACCAGAATCACGTTAAGTAGCTTATGCTCACTGGTTTCCAGATTGGTCAGCAGGCGCACCTGTTCGAGAAGCTCCACGGATAGCTGCTGTGCTTCATCAATTAACAGAACGGTGTTGCGGCCCTGGGCGTAGCGTTGTAGCAGCTCCCGGTAGATACCATCCACCTGGCCCTTTACCGTTGACCGGTCAGTCCGGTCGTCGATGCGTAGCTCTTCACTAATGGTTTCGAGCAGTTCCTGAACGGTCAAACGGGGGTTAAGGATCAACGCCACATCAGAGGAATCCTCTGCCAGCTGTTCAAGAAGCTGACGTGCCACCGTGGTCTTGCCGGTGCCCACCTCTCCAGTAAGCAGTACAAAGCCACCATCAATGCTGATGCCATAGAGCAGATGTGCGAGCGCTTCCTGATGCTGTTCACTCATGAACAGGTAGCGGGGATTCGGTGCTATCGAGAAGGGCGACTCGCGTAAGCCAAAATAGTTACAGTACATAACAAGTGCCAATCGCTTGACTCAATTACTGTTCACTATAGTCAGCAAATGACCATCTGGAGTCCCAAAACCGGTACATTAGGCTGATGAAATATTTGCACTACAGATAAACATCACGTGCAAAGTTGTCTCTTTTATACACCAGCTGACAACTATACTTCTCACCATAAACATCGTGTCGAATGCACGTCAGTTTCGCATTTTCAGGACACATAACTATGGAAATCTATAAAACGAGGGAACACCCAAGAACAATAGCGCAAAGGAAAGCCCTGTTTTTAAACCTTGATTCCGGCAACACTATTGCCGATGAGCTGGCCCTATTGCATGGCTGGCAGTTACATGAGGTTAACAGCCTGGAACAGGCCGATAAGGCCCTATTACAACAGAATTATTTTGTCGGCATGGCCCATTTTGACTGGTCAGACCCTTCGGTTCACCAGGCCCTTTCGACCTTTTTTCAGCAGCATAACCAGATAGCCTGGATCGCTCTGATTCGTCCTGAATTTTTAAGAGACGTAGGCTTGCGCCGCGCGCTTTTCGAAAACTTTTACGATTATTTTTCCCTCCCGCTTGCAGATAATCTCAGCAACCTGGAAACCGTTCTGGGTCATGCCTACGGCATTTATCACCTGCAGCAATTGGAAAGTGATGAGCCCGGCATCAACGATGAATTCCAGATGGTCGGCACCAGCCAGGAAATGCTGTCGATCTTTGACCAGGTCCGCAAAGTCTCAAAAACCGATGCGGCGGTGTTGATTACCGGAGAAAGCGGTACCGGCAAGGAGCTGATCGCCCGCGCGATTCATCAACGCTCGAAACGCGGCGCTTACCCCTTCGTCGCGGTCAACTGCGGCTCACTGCCGGAAACGCTGATCCACTCCGAGCTATTCGGCTACGAAAAAGGCGCCTTCACCGGCGCAGCGCAGCGCCGACTCGGCCGTATCGAAGCCGCTGATCAGGGATCGCTGTTTCTCGATGAGATTGGTGATCTCGATCTGAACCTTCAGGCGCACCTGCTCCGGTTTCTACAGGAAGGAACCATTGAGCGGCTCGGTAACAATACCCCGATGCAGGTGGATGTACGGGTTATCGCAGCGACTAATATCGATCTCACTAAAGCGGTTGAACAGGGCCGCTTCCGTGAAGACCTGTTTTATCGCCTCAGCGTACTCAACATCGAGCTCCCTCCCCTGCGCAGTCGCGGCGAGGACAAAGAGCTACTGGCCCGCTTCTTCTTTAAAAAGTTCGCCAGCGATCATAACGGCCAGCTTCGCGGTTTCACCGATGAAGCGATCGATGCGATCAATCACCACACTTGGCCAGGCAATGTGCGCGAGCTGATCAACCGCGTCCGCCGTGGCATGATCATGAGCGATAATAAGCTGATTACGCCGCAGGACCTCAACCTCTCTTCTGAGATCGTGGCGAAAGCAGAGCCGATCCGTACACTAAGTGAAGCGCGTTCAGAGGCCGAGAAGCGCGTCATATGCGTGACGCTGGAACGGTTCAACCACAACATATCCCGCGCAGCCAAAGCACTGGGTGTCTCACGGGTAACGCTGTACCGGATGATGGAAAAGCATCACCTGGACACCAAGGAAAACAGCACCAATTCACTCCAGCATAGCTAGCGCCCGTGGCCACCCTGGTCTCCCCTGTACGAATCCCGTTACATATTTACATTGCCGGGCGCTGAAAAACCCTCTCCTCCCAGCCGAATCCCTTCTATATCAATCCACTAACCACTCTGGCCCGTATGCTGCAGCAATTCTGTACCATCGGAAGAGAGCTCCCTATGGAAAAACGATACCGGCGTATGTTGCTCAAACATCGCCTAATCCAACAGGAAGAAGCCGACCGGGAACGTCTCGAAAACTCCAGCGGATCTGATCGTACGCTTGACTGGAGTGACAGCACTCGGAGTAAAGAAATGAACAGAGTACGCACCTGGCGCCAGATCAAGCCCATATTCCATACCATTGAAGGCCAGCAGAGCGAAATCCATATCACCCTATGGGACGAAATTGATAACTAGTTATAACTAAAAAATCTAGTTAAAAGTTCATAACAGCTAGCCAAAAACCTGTTTAACAAACGTTACATTCCAACCTATCTGCTTGTATCTAAAAACCTGCAAATCCCCTCAATAATATCATCTCTCCTCTATTATTAGTTTCAAATACTTTACAAAAATTTCCGGAAAAATAATTACTGTAAATTTAAAGTTACACATGACGCTTTGTCGACTAATACGTTTTCAATCTTCTTACAAAATCCAGCATTTAAAATTCAATTATCGTCCTGATATGATCCACCCAGAATTCAAACGTAACACGGGATTAACAAGACACTCATCCGCTGTAAATCATTGTTCAGAAATGTACAGCGTATTAATTGAACAGGTTTATACCGGTGTTTGCCGTTGCACGTTCTGTATACCGGTAGTGCAAAGCACCGAAGCGAACGTTACACGATTGAAACAACCTATTTAACTGTAAGAAGATCCTCTCCCGAAAAGGCAAAGCTCTTAGGAGCCGCGCAAAGTCACGGGCCCTGCATCAGATAGTCAGGGTAGCCGGATTGCCGAAGGAGACAGACCTCTTTGGAATCATCGCCAGGGGATCTTTCTGAATATCAATTTCAGGAGGGCCTCATGGCATCTCATAAAGCTTCACATGCACTGCCAAAAGTAGCCATCACAATTTCTGCAGCCTTTGGGCTTATGCTGTCATCTCATGTGATGGCCGCAAAGCCAGCAGGCAAAGGCAAGAACTCAACAGCGACAGAAAGCGCCGTTACCAACTCCGGTCCGCTGGCATTGGCGACAGAGGACTATAACTTTCGTAACCTGTCCGGTGATAACAGCTGCCTGGGTGAAGATGACCACCTGATCTGGGAAGCTCTTGGTAGCCTGCAGCCTGGTGAGAGTTTTAGCTTCACACCGAAATACCCCGCCTGCAATTATCACCCAGCGGCCATTACCGTGCAGCTCTCCTGGGAAGGCTCGGAACTTGAACTGTCGAGCACAGTTCCTTACCGCGACTACTCCAGTTCTGATGTAGAACAGACAGGTAAAGCCGTCGTTGCGCCAAACGTTGGTAACACATCCCAACTCTGCATGTTCCCTAATTACAAAGAGGAAGGGATCAATTACACCATTACCGTCACCAATATCGGTGATACGGCAGCCGACAACATTGTTGTTGACGGTCACAGCGAAAATGACTGGGTCGAGTACTACTACAACCGCTGCGTAAATGCTGATGCCGATAACGATGGCTGGAACGATGCACTTGAACACACCATGGGTAGCCTGGTGCGTTATATCGGCTATATCGACGGTGATTACCAGATGGATACACTCTGGGGGCCAAACTACCTTCGAGCACAGGCAAATACCCTGGGCGTTAACGATGAGGTAGATAGCTACCCTGCAGACGTGAACGATGACGGGACAGTCGACCAGCTTGACTTGGCTCGTATTGGTTTACATCTGGGGGAAGGTAACGGTATTCCACTGGAAGCGATCAGCCCGAACCCCAGTGACCCAGCGTACCTCTACGCCAACGTATTTGAATGGCGTCGATTCGACCTCGATGGAGATGGCTACGTATCGCAGACCGATATAGATATTGCCGCCGCACTGGTGGGGTATTTAGTACCGACAAGCGAAGACATCATCGCTCCTACAGCGCGAGTCGTTTATCCCGAAGACGGCGGCACGATCGCCAAAGGCGGGTATACCCAGATTAAGGGTCATGTCTGGGACAACGCCAATATCGTTCAGGTGGACTACATCGTTAATGGTCGTACCGAGTGTTCTGCGACTCGTCCGTCACCGAACTGGGGAACTACATCCCCCTTCTACTACTGCGGTTGGAACGTACCCAAAAAGCAGGGTGTACACGAGATAGAAATACTGGTGCGTGATGGAGCTGATAACGTCAGTACCAGCGGCATCATTCAAGTTACCGCTCAGTAAACGGCAAAACAGAAAGGGCGGGATATACCCGCCCTTTTAATGTTGTTTTAAAGAAATTGCGAACTCACGGATCGATGGTGATTTCGCAGGTCAACGTGACAATCGGGTCGGTCGGCAGCAGGTCTTCGACAGTCAGAGTGCCGTCTCCGTCTACGCCTGTTGATCCGTTATACACAGTGCCCTCTGCATCGGTACATGTAATGGTCGAAGCGGTACCTCCATCAACCAGCGAGTTGACTGAAACTGTCACGTCAGTCAGCGGAGTGTTACTGAAGCTAACAGCGGCTTCACTTCCATCTCCGCAAGTGGATACAGCCGACACTGTAACATCCTTGGCTACATCGCCATCCGCAGCATAGCCGGCAGGTACGGTTTCCGTTACGGTGTAATCGCCTACCAGGCTGCTGACCAAAAGTGAGTCGAGGCAGGCTTCACCATTGGCATCGGTGACAAGATCCACACCGCCTGCTGCCAGTTCGCCACCTGTTACCGTAAAGGTCACGCCCGCATGCGGATGGTCTCCTGAGCCATCAGCAGCATGCTTGCGGGTTTTGGTGATCTTGATTGCTCCGAGCAGACGCGGGTTAGTGAAAACGAGATCGAGCTCACCACCCAGGGTCACATCCAAGCCACATTGATCATCGGCATCGCCGTATTTACCAGGTTCTGGATTGGTGGTTTCTACCACGCAATAGGTGCCGGCAGGCAAGATGTTTTCAATGGTACATTCACCTGCTGTCGTTGTGCAGCTGAATGCAGTGGCAGTGCCAACAGATCCGTTATCATCTTCATGCAGGGTAAATACCCAGCCATCCGATAGCAGAGCCCCGGTTTCATCTTTCTTATCTATGTTGATCTTGCCCGGAATACGGGGATTGACGAAGGTGTAGTCCACACTGTCACCCAAGGCCAGGTCTACGCAGGGCGATGCAGGCACATTGGTCGGATCGCCATACATGGTGGGCAGTGGGTTGGTGGTTTCGACAACGCAATATTTACCGGCCGGCAGGATGTTGCTGATAGTACACTCACCGGCAGTTGTAGTGCAGCTGAAGGCTGTTGCTGTATCTGAGCCGTCGTCCTCGAATACCAGATCGCCGTCATCTTCATACAGCGTAAAGATCCAACCATCACCGAGCAGTGCACCAGTATCATCTTTCTTGTCGATGTTAATATCGGCAGGAATCCGCGGGTTGACGAAGGTGAGCTCAAGATCAGCGTCCAGAGCGACGTCGATATCGCACTGAGGATCCGTATCTTCATACATGGCGGGAAGCGGGTTCGTTGTTTCGACCACACAATAGGTCCCAGCCGGCAGGATATCGATAATGGTACATTCGCCCGCTGTCGTCGTGCAGCTGAAAGCAGTCGCACTACCTGGTACCCCTGAGACATCTTCATGCAGAGTAAATACCCATCCATCGCCTAACAATGCCCCTGTTTCATCTTTCTTATCGATACTAATCGTTGCCGGTATGGCCGGATCGACGAAATCAAGATTAAGGTCATTGTCAGCTGTAACGGTGTCACACACGTAGTAATCCGGATCGTCGGGAATTGAGTAACCCGTGGGAGCTTGGATTTCAACGATACAGTAGTCGCCCGCAAAGATATTCGTCCAGCTACACTCACCCTGTAAATCGGTCGTACAGTCTTCTACGTAGCTGACTGGATCTGATCCAGGTACCGCTACGCGTGTATCAGGGTTAGTCGCTGTTGCATCATCGTAAACACCAGAGGTGTCACCATCATCATTGAACAGACGGAAGATAGCGCCCTCCTGCCCATCCGTTGATCCGTTTTCATCAGTCTTACTGATATTGATGTTGGCGCAGTTACTGATATTCACGTTGATAGGCGCTATAAAGTCCTTCATCTGCGCCGTGAAAGAGTCGGAGGAGCGGCTCTTCAGGTGCGCATAACCGAAGGAGCGACACTGACCTTCGGGAAACAGCTGACTCAGGTCGATACTCGCTTCACCGAACGTATAGGGGTCAAAGCTACCGATCAGTACGGGTGTGCCTGTCGGGTCCCCCGGAGGTGGAGCCGTAATTCCATCACCATCAGCGATACTTGTATTGATTGAACCAATCGCGATGCCAGCAGCACTAAGGTTTACCTGCTCACCCCAGCAGGGGTATTTATTATTGGCTTCACAGGTACCATCAGCGGCCTCCTCCAACCAGAGGTACATGAACAACTCCGGTGTTATACCTCCTTGAGCCAGTTTGTATTCAATCAATACATCGCCTTTTTCACGTACCGGGAACTGAACCCCCGTTGAGGTCGGGTTATGCAGGGTATTGCCCGCGTTAAACTCAAAGTCCATCAACGTGGTTCCGGAGGGATCCTGCACACGTGTCCAGAACAGATGCAAGAAGTCACCGTTAATATTGGTCTCCTGGTATCCACCGAAATGAAGAAGGTCGCTTTTGTTGTTTGGGATACTACCCGTCGTTGTATCCGGATTGACCGTATCTTCTTTGGTCCCCCCTTTGAATGAATCGTCACCGGAGCCAGTCAGCTCGTCAGTTGCCACGCGTAGCCCATTTCCGACGGTAGTTTCCCAGTCGATCCCCCCGTCATCGACTATAAAGTCCGCGTCGGTGTCTATTTCAAAATTGCTGCCGGTCAGCGATGCCGCTCCGGCCGTAAGCGGTAAAGATAAGGCGGCACCTAGCACACACGCCGTGACGCCTCTCCATTTGTGCTTAACGTTCATAATCAGCCCCTCCATTAGTTAAGGCTGTTGATTCGACCGTCAGACGACGTCGCGCCGTGCCGGCTTCGCTTGAGCGTCCTGCCCTGCTATTTCTCCTGTTCAAGGTTTAATAACCAGAGTGTTTCGTATGCTTTCTCCAGCTCCCTTTTCGCAACTGGGCTGGTCACCTCAAATAGCAACTGATCAATCAACTCCATGCGCGGAAGAATCTGATCAGGAGCAAGCACTGGCGAGGCGAATTCCAAACCGTAAACCACCTGCCCTCCACCCGGAGTACGCGAGATATACTGATTCGTTTTGAGCACAGGGGAACGAATGTCCCGATCATCGGAAGCTGTTGATCCCAGGTCTGAAGAAGTAAGTTGCAGATGGTATGTACCGGCAATCAGCCGCGACAGCTCGGACCAACGCCGGTCAGGTATAAGGCTTGCCCTCACACTATTGATCAGTGCGTTTGCAGCAGCAGGATACTCAGACGACTGAGCCAATATTTTTATTGCGAACTGGGCGCCCGCATCTGACCTATCAGCCCCATATACCCGGTTCGATAACGCCTGGACTCCTCCCCCATCGGGAAGTTCGGAAAGAGTTATTGCCGCGTATCTACCCCAATTAAGTTGATTGATGCCTTCAAGTTCACGGGAGATCGATGCATCACCATACTGGCTGAAGATGCGAAACAGCGGGCCGGTATCTCTGTCGCCTCCGCCTTCATTAACGAGCGTTGAGAAAACGTCACGAGCGGCACGGACGATATCCTGATCATACAAACCGGGCGATGCATCGTTCAGATAGAATCCCAAAGCCTCAATTTCCGTAGGCTGCTGGGTTTTATGAAGCTCCTCATAAAGAATCGACTCCACCTGGTGACCACCGATACGCTCAAGCGCAGCAAACAGGGCCAGGCGCAAAGATGGATAGCCCACCTCATCGTCTATTCCGCCCTTGGTGAAATCAGCGTCCGCCCCCCTGGCAAGAAAGTGTGCGATGGCAGGTAACGCGGCATCACCTTCCCTTATTAGCTGCCAAAGATCGCGCTTAGCTTGTGCAGCGTCGATATCTAGAAGCGTCCAAGCGGGCCTGCTCTGTAACAGCTCCAATCTCTCCAGCAGCAGATCAGGAGCTACCCGGTCTACAGATCTGTATGCTCGCTGGACCGTATCACGGCTGAAAGGCTGTTTCTGATCCTTTAGAGCTTCAGATTCATTTCCAGCTAGAGTTTCAAAGTATTCGCCATTACGAACACCCAAATCAGCAGTTTTCGACGGTTTTGAAACCTCATTGAGTAAACCCAGATGAGCAGCAGACAGATAAACGACGAGGGAAAGCACCAGTACGTAACCAATCAGATCCCAAAGCAAGCCGGTACGAACTAGGCGCATGAATGGACGAGACCCTGTCAGATGGCTCGCATCTTGTCTAACCACTTGCCGCTGCATCGAATGCCCCCGATATACGTTTAAGCACTAGCGGGATGAAAGTGTTGATGTCACCTCCTGTTACAGGAAGCTCTGATTCATTCCGTGAGCGCATTACTTCACACATGAAGAGCAACGACTAAGCCATTTCTGCAAAGCTTTTGATTAGAAAGGTTATTTTGATTATTCGGATGGAATTAACAGTCAGTACTGTTAACGGCGAGATACAGAGTTGAAAAATTTCAGACTCAGGCTGGCGATGTAATTGATTGATATTTAGGAAATTTCACAAAAAAACCTGTGTCATTAATCCATTACAGTGCCGTATACCCGCTAATGAGAGGCAGAAACGGCGGAAGGCCAACCGTCATTCCTATGTGCATCCCAGTGCAACCCACAATACCCTGACACTTCCAGCTACACGGCCCGCAGCCGCTCCCGAGATTAGAAGTGATATCGTTCTAATACACTTTTGTAATTTTGATAATTTAATAATCTTTTATAACAAAAAGTTCTTAATAAAATACAAGAAAATTTTTTTGTCTATTTTGTAACATTATATTTACAAAAAACATCTTAGATGTTGTCCAAAAGCCACAGTTGTAACATTTTATCCTCCTTGCTACTTGGGTAGCTGTATCATTATCTTAACAACTGTACGTAATAAAAATTAAAATGTTAACTTATTGTTCCACCTCTTTAATTTATTTTACGCCTCAGAACTTTATCAAAAAAACCGCATACTTAACCTTACATCTTTCTATTGATAATATTCCCTTCAAGTTAACAACGTTAAATTCAGGTAACAGTTAACACAGAGCACTGCCAGTTACAGTCTAAAAAACTCGTGGATTTATGTAACTAAAACGAAAAACGTTATATCAAGCTTACAAGTATTACTTAAGTGCAACCTCGATAAGACACAACCCGACAAACAATTAACGAACTAGATCCTCTACTGAAAAGGCTAATCCCGAGTAATCGGGTGGCGCAAAGTTACGGGTCCCTAGCTGAAGCGAGCATAACGTTTACTTCACAGGGGATCGCCGGACCGCCAAAGTAGAGACACTCCGGTATGCCGCTAGAGGATCTTTACTGAATTTTTGTGTATCAGGAGAGATCTATGCGCCTAGCCGGACCCAACTTGGTTCGTTCCATCGCTGTTACAGCCCTGTCCTCCGCCATTACATCTGTGGCATTACCGTCCTTTGCTGCTGACGGTCACAGACACTCACAGAATATGCCGGCCCAGGTGTCGGAGGCCGCTGAACAGGCCCGTCAACGGGCCTACGAAAAGACCCAAGCGCTGGTCGAACTGCAAAAACAGTGGGAGAAGGCGAAAGGTGCTGACAAATCTCGCGTACTCGAAAAGCTTGTCGCCAAAGCAGAGGAACGCCGCCAACTTTTGTCTGAGTTGATCAAAACCAACCCAGGCGAGGTACTTCGCGTGGCTATCCCCAATGAAAAGCGAGCCGGAATGCCCGCCGAAGTAGAGGAAAAGCTGGAACAAAGACTTGAGCTCAGCGGCGAGCTGGATGTTTTTTACGAAGATTACGCAGATGGCAGCCACCGCCTGCGTCATGTATTGAGCACTGACTTTGGCGAGCGATTCGAAATGCACTTTGCCGGCCAAGCTCCAGAGCTGTCCAAAGGCTCCGCGGCGACCGTATATGGTGTTCTGCTTGAAACCGAGGATGAAGACGATAGCAGCAATGGTGATCTTGCCATCAGCGAAGAGAACCTGATGCTGGCAGCTGGCAGTAGCACCGGTGGCAACCTGGGCGGCACCGCTCAGGCCGGCTGGACCTTCGGCGAACAACCCACGTTGGTCATCAACGTCAACTTTGCCGACAATAGCACCCAGCCTTGGACCCAGGCACAAGCACAGAGCACCGTGTTCGAATCGGTGGACGCCTTCATCCGTGAAAACTCATCCGGCCAGACTTGGCTCACTGGTGATGTTACTCCCTGGCTTACACTACCGATCAATGGTGCAAGCTGCGACACCACAGCTATTGTTAACGCGGCAGACAATGCGGCTACTGCAGCGGGCTACAACCTGTCCAACTACAAGCGCCTGATCTACGCCATGCCTTACAGCTCAAATTGCGGCTTTAGCGGCGTAGGTTCTGTCGGCGGCTGGCCCTCAACCACCGTTATCAACGGCTCCATGAGTCTCTACACCGTAGCGCATGAACTCGGCCATAACCTGGGCCTCTATCACTCTCACGCGCTGGAGTGTGGTTCTGCCGTCACCGGATCCAGCTGTTCAACTGACGAATACGGCGACAGCACCGATATCATGGGGCATATCACCAGCCACTACACCGCCTTTCAGAAAGAGCGTTTAGGCTGGCTGGATGACACCAATATCCAAACCGTCACCGAGAGCGGCGTCTACTCCCTGGAGCCCTATGCAGCCACGCAGGGTTCAACCGCAAAAGCACTGAAGGTCCAGAACGGTACCGATGCCGCTACCGGTCTGCCACTTTACTACTACCTTGAGTATCGCCATGCCATCGGCTACGACGATATGCTCTCGAGCTTCGCCAATGTCCAGAATGGCATCGTCGTTCATACCGGTGTCGAAAGTCGCGGCAACACCAGCCACCTGCTGGACATGACTCCAGGCAGCGGCGCGTCAAGTTATGCGGACACCCGAGACCCGGCCCTGGAGGTGGGGGCCAGCTTTAATGATGGAGACCTGACTCTGGCCACCGAGTGGGTCGACGGCGAAACTGCCGGCATCAATGTACAGGTAAACGGCACAGTGGCCACCTGCAGCCGTGCCAACCCGGGGCTCAGCCTGACACCGGGCGGGAGCGCGTGGGTCGCCGCCGGCACCTCTGTCACCTATACCCTGACCCTGACCAACCGTGACAGCAGCGCCTGCGCCACAAACAGTTTCAGTTTGAGTAAGGGTGTACCTTCTGGCTGGAGCAGCGTGCTGGGTAACAGCACCCTGACACTGGCACCCGGAGCCAGTCTCAGCACGACACTGACCGTGACCTCAAGCAGCAGTGCTTCCGATGGCTTTTACACCATCAGCGCAGCAGCAGCCTCAGGCAGCTACAACGCCAGCGGTAACGTCACCTACGTGGTAGACAACCCTGTGGTTGAAACCAACACTGCACCCGTCGCAGTCAACGATAACAGCAGTGCCAGCTATGAAACGCCGGTAACCATTAACGTACTGGCCAATGATACCGATGCGGATGGTGATACTCTGACCATCACCTCAGTCAGCGGCGTTAACGGCTCGGCGGTCATCAACGCCAACGGCAGCATCACATTCACCCCGGCCAGCGGTTTCAGCGGAACCGAATCATTCAGCTACACCATTAGCGATGGTCAGAGTAGCGACAGCGCCACCGTCAGTGTCAGTGTGGCTGCAGCCCCGGTTTCAGCCAACGAGGCGCCTGTGGCAACCGATGACAGAGCCAGTACCGACAGCAGCAGCCCTGTGGTGATCGCCGTACTCGGCAACGATTCCGACCCGGATGGCGATAACCTGAGCGTGGTATCGGTGGCCGAGGGCGGAAAAGGTGCAGTCAAGATCAATGCCGATGGCACCCTGACCTTCACGCCGGCAAAGAACTTCAAAAACTTCGATACCTTCAGCTACACAATCAGCGACGGTTCGCTGACCGCCAGCGCAAACGTCACCGTATCGCTGAGTGGTGACAGCAGCTCCGGCGATACCAGTAGCGGTGGCGGCAAAGGTAACGGCCGTAAGAAATAAGCGTTCAGGAACTTGAGGAGTCAGGAGTTTCGCCAGGGCTGGCAAGGGAGAGATCAGGGAGCTTAACGGAGCGTCACGGCAGATGCAGACAAGCGGCGGGAAACTCCCGTCGCTTTTTTTATCTACAGGATGTACGTATGCCGCGGAGCACAAGGATGTGCGAGAGCGGTGATTGTCTGGCAGCCAAAGCTGACAGTTCTGAGTTCAACTGCGCAGGTTAGGGACACGGCAGGTTGCTGTACAGGTTCAGAGTGCCAGCCACGTCAAAGCCAGCAACGGTATTCACCAGCGAACGAGTAAACGAAAAACGGCGGGCCGAAGCCCGCCGTGATTCACTCAGTGTTACTCCTTAGTTGCTATAGGGTGGATTCAGCAATACACCGCAGTTGAGGGCCGGGTCATTCTCTACGTATTGGCCAAGTATGCCATGGTAGTAGAGCGCGTTGGCCGCGGCTTCCTCTTCATTTTTCTTGGTCAGGTAGTCCCCTGTTCCGTCAAAGCCTTGGTCGACGAGCAGATCCTGTGCAGCTTCCGCAGCATCCGCCGCCAGATCGCACTGGTAGGCTCCCGCTGCCTGGTTGGCGATGTACGCCAGCAGGTAGCGACCCAGTTTATAGGCCGGATCGTTGGAGTGGCCGACCGCCTTGTCCTTACCGCCGCGAGTCGCCTCTTGGTCTGCGGAATTCAGAACCAGTACAGCATTTTCGCAGTCGGTATTGGCAGTACCGTCATAGACGTCTCCATCTGGATCACCGTTCAGGGCCAGCAACCCGATATATACGCCGGTGTCATAGACACTGTTGGCGTAGATCGGCGGTGCGTGATCTTTGGCGGTGGTCAGGATCTCATCCAGCGTGTAGTGCCGTGTATCGATCAGGCCGGACGGATCCACATGGTACTCCTCGGTCGCTTTCGCAAACTGGTTACCGCCGCTGCAGTAGCTCCAGTTTTTCCAGTAACCCGGGGTACGTGCGTCACCCAGAGGCGTCCGGTTGTCCACCAGCAGGCTGAGGGACACGCCTGGGCCAACCTGGAAGTTGACGCAACGGTTGCCGAGGTCCTCAGAGGATGGTGTGCCATCATCATCCGGGTTGTACACCTGCAGCAGGCCGTCGTCGATCAGGTCGTCTGTGCCACCTACGAAGTCCAGCGGAGAACCGTTGGCAGACCACCAGGCGGTGGTGCCAGCCGGAATGCCAGTCTCACAGATCGTGTAGGTTGCGTTAGGCAGCAGCCACATGTCTGCAGGGTCCGGGTGACCGAAGTCGATGACCGGTGTGGTGTTATCCGACGTATTCACACCCGGGCCAACCAGAGTGAAGTTGTACGGAGTACTGGTCTCCACACCATTGGCCAGCTTGATGAGATCGACATCACCACGTTTGGTGTTGGTGAAAGTACAATCGATGTACTCACCCGGCTGAACGTTGAACTGGACAGACGAGGTCTGATAGTAGATGCCAGTGTTTTCAACCTTGGTCTCTACACAGCTGATATTCGTCAGATCCCAGCCATCCGGCACAATTTCTGTGCTGGTGTACAGGCCGTTAGGCTGAACTTCCTGGTAACCACTAGCCGGGATAGACCCGCCGTCACCTATATCACCGTTCAGGTAGCCATCGAAGTGGAACAGACCCTCTGCGCCATCCGGAATGGTTTCCTTATGCAACCGGATGTAACCCCTGCGGGTGTTGGTGTAATAGCAGGATACGGTTTCACCATTATCGATGCTGACCGTGACTTCTCCTGCGCCGAGATCCACTGAGGTGCTGCCACCTGTTACGCCTGTGGTGTCATCCTCACAGTACAGTCCGGTCAGATCCCAGCCAGCCGGTACGACCTCGCTGGCGTGGTAGATACCTGATACAAGTCCGTTGAAGGTTGCATCTGCTTCCGTGTAGAAGACATCCTCTGCCAGAGTCGCAACATCGAATGCTGGCAGCGGTAGATCAGGACTGGTGTAACCGAAGTTACCTAAATCACCAAGCGTCCGCTTGTAGATGATCAGGTTACCGGGAGCTGCCAGTTTCGTGTTTACGAAGGTACACTCGACGGTTTCACCCGGATCCAGTTCGATCGTTGCCAACCTGACACTCGGATCGGCGTTTACGCTGCTGTTGCCTGTCGGGTCGTCACAGAACACGTCGGTGAAGCCCCACAGCAGCGGCGGTGTTGCCTCGGTCACATCATAGGTGCCCGGGAAGAGGTTGACGAAGGTGTTCGACGTTTCTGTGCCAGAGGCCACATCGCCGAAGCTCCAGGACTCGGCTGCCAACAGGTCATCGAATTCACTCACGGAGCTGTCAAAGCTGAAGCTACCGCTGAGATCGAGCGCGTTATTGCCCTCAACCCGCTTGGTGATGATGATGGTAGCCAATGCTGTGTTTTCGAAGGTACATAGGAACTGATAACCGGCATCTTCCGGCAGGTCCACCTCGAAGCTGCAGGTGCCCGCTTCAAGATCAACGCTGTCGCCAATGATATCGGTGAGTTCCCATCCCAACTTCGGAGTCTCAGTGACTTCATAGACACCCTCAAACAGGTCAGCCAAGAATACTGCTTCGCCATCTCCGTTGGACACAGCAGTAACGCCACCTACCGGCAGTCCTGGTCCGGTGAGCGTGAATTCAAAGCCTGACGGGTCATAACCTTCAGGTACGGTGACCTTGATCACCTTAGCCGAAGCCGGCAGAGCTTCGTTCTGGAAGGAAACATCGCCACCGCAAAGCGGCAGTACGATAGTCAGCACCTCGACATCCGCATCCAGCAGGAAGCCATCGCTACCATCAACCTCATAGACGCTGTATTCAACGCCCGGCTCCAGGCCCTCAACGACCGCAGAGCCACTGGTTTCGCCAGACTCGATGGTAATCAGGACATCATCGGCAACCAGCCCTTCTGAGTCGTAGACATCGAAGTAGAAGGTGGCAGACTCGCCCTCGCCCAGAATATCCTTGTCGATCGTCTTATTGATCGTCAGATCAACCAACGGCGCATCGAAGAAGTTGATTGCCGCATTCTTGCTGACCTCATACTCCCCGGAGACGAGTGTAGCCACATCCGGCAGTGAACCATTGCTATTTCGTGGTTCATCCAGATAGATGGTCTTTTCAAACTCGACATAGCCATCGCCACTCTGTTCGCTGGATACCCAGGTCACAGCACCGACAACTTCGTCACCGAGCAGGTAGCCGCCCTGGAAGGTACCGTCACCATCGACGGAATCAACCGAGAAGCTGTAGCCAAGTCCAGTGATCGGGCCTTCCACATCTGTAATGACAGCGGTTTCGTTGTTGGAATTACCGCTAGGTTGAACGTCAGTAGAGGCAGTCGCATCGGTATCACCCGGTACCGTCGTGCCATCAATTTTATAGGTCGCAACGGCCACGTCGTTCAGGCCAGTCACATTAGACGGTGCGCTGAACTGATGAGTCAGCAACAGTTTTGTTGTACCGGCCGGCACTACCACATCATTGGCACTCGCTGTATCGAGTAACACTTCTCCGCCGCCCGTATCACCGTAGACCTTATCCTCAACGCTAATATGTACATCCAGGTGCGCCGGGTTATGTGCATAGATATTGGTGATCACCGTCACCATTCCTGGCTCGCCTGGCAGTCTCTGCCATTCAATACGGATGGTAGAGGTTTCGGTCATCGGATCGTCGCGTTTACAACTGTCGAGGAACTGCAGGTTGCTCGGATCGGCGGTTTTGGTCAGGTTCCAGATGTAGTTGGTATCCTGCTGAGCACTCATATCCTTGCTCAGCTCCTGCGGCAGAATATCGGCCACCGGCAACTGGATACGTTTCTGACCGATGCCTGAACTTGCGGCATCCTCGTTCCAGAGGTTGGACTGAAGAGACGAACCGGTGAATTCACTGGCCCCCAATGACAAACGTTGAGCGTAGTCATACACACAGGTTTCATCCGGGGCCATGGTTGCTTCGATGGCGCGGAAGATGGTTTGGAATGCACCACCAGCGCCCCCTCCTGGCGGGGTAAGTACTGGAATCCCCTGCTGAACAGGGTTACAAGTGGCATCTGAAAGATCAGTATTGAGGGTCAGCTCACTGATATCGTCCCAGCCTGTTGTGCTGTCGCCATTGTCCCTATAATCCCCTGACACCAAAAAATTGAAGGTCTGTGCGCCGTTACCGTTTTGCAGCGTTACACGGTGAGGCACATAGTCCAACTCGTTCCACTGTTTGCCGAGGTTACCTGTGGTGTATCCCTCATCGGTACAGGTATAGGTTGATTGGTCGTAAATAGCGCCGGTTTCCAGTCGGCACCCCTCAAGTGTAAAGGTAATTTGAACGGGATAGGTTGCACTGGCCTGCATCGCAACAGCCATCAGTAACGCGAACAGCAGTGATGGCAATAGTGATAGTTTTCGCCACTGAAACCCTCCCTCATGAATTTGGGACCGCATGGCCCACCTCCTTTGGTTTCCTTTTTCTTATTTGTAGGGAAACCAATTAAAGTTTCGCTCCCGCCTGTGCTCCGGATACCGGTCGAGCGGCTCTGGCCCAAGATCTCCTGTCGAGGTACCGATTCCGGCCTGGAGGTGGTTGTCATCCCTCTAACGCCAGTTCCTCTGACGCGAGGGTCCCCCCTCACACACAAACGGGTGGCGGAAATAACATACGAAGGGCGAAAACCGGTGTCTCTGAGGACTCCTGGCCGCTGGTGCATATCTCCCCCAGCGGTCGACCTAGGCATGTCTTTGCCAAAGCCGTTAGGTGCCCTAAAAGATACAAAGAGCGTGCCTAAAACCTAAGCCATTGATAGTTAAGTGTTTTATGGGTTACGGGCAGGAGGCGAGAGATATAACTGTAATACCCACTTATATAAATTGCTTATGATTAAATATAAGTATTTGATAGTTAGGGACTTTGGGTAATCGCTATAGATGTAAACACTAAGTAACGGTTGAACAACTTTTAGTAATGGGACCGAATAATCCTGAACAGAAGGTCTCAGCCGAAACCTGGCCTTTGTGGACCGAAGTTTCGACTGAGCGGTTGTACGTTGAATTAACTCTATGGATTTATTGATGAATCCAGTGAGCGTGAAGGCAGTTCCAGACCACGCAGCTTGTTCTGATACTCCCGAGTGACCTCCCGCGCATCGGCGGTGTCAGTCACGGCGGTCGGTGTAATCATCACCACCAGCTCCGTGCGGTTTACACTTTTACCTTTGCTACCAAAGGCCAAGCCCACCACCGGCACATGGCGCAGGTAGGGCACACCTTCGCTACCGTTAGTCCGGTTTTCCCTTATGAGACCACCCAACACGAGGGTTTCGCCGCTTTGCACCGCTACACTGGTGTTGATACGGCGCTGGGTGATGGTTGGTGAGTCGATTGACGAACTGGTGGTTTCCTCCGCCACATCGTTAACCTCCTGGGTGATATCCAGCACGACCATACCGCCGGCGTTAACCCTGGGGGTCACCTCCAGCAGTACACCGGTATCGCGGTACTGGATGGTACTGGTGGTATTCAGGTTGTCGCTATTGGTATTGGTGGTAGAGGAGGTACGGATCGGCACTTGGTCACCGACCCTGATCTCGGCAGTACGGTTATCCAGGACCATTAACGACGGTGAGGAGATCACATTGAGGCGTGAGTCCGATGCCAGCAGGTTGAGCAGGGCTCGGGTTTCGCCGGCTTTGAACACTTCGAAGGTGGCACTATTCGCGAGATCAGTTGCGAAACTGCCTATGGTACCGACCCCCTTACTGGTGTTACCCAGGTGGCTCTTGAAGAACCAGCTTAGCCCATAACGCAGTTCATCCTGCAGGGAGACTTCAACGATCGTCGCTTCCACCAATACCTGAAGTGGCAGCACGTCCAACTTCTGGATCGCGCGGTAGACCTTATCGTAGTCCGTTGGCGACGCCATGATCAGCAGAGCGTTATTCTCAGTGTCGGCGATAATATCGACGTCGCCCACATCGAGACTGGCCGGTGCGGACTGAGTCGCCTCCGTGCGGGTAATACCGCCATCAGCCCCCTCTTCCCCCGCAGCCGGTGCTGGCTCGGTGGGACGCGGCTGGTTCGCTTCCCGCTCCTGTCGGTTGCGGCGCTGCCCTTCAAACAGGTTGCCCAGCATTTCCGCCAGGCTCTCAGCACGCCCGTTCTGCACGTAGTAGACATACATGCCCAGTCCCTGAGCGCCTTCAGTGCGATCAAGCCGGCGTACCCAGGCTCCGGCATCCGCCAGGTATTTTTTCTGCGGCGTAATGACCAGAATCGCGTTAAGTCGTTCGATCGGCAAAAAGCGTACAACACCTGCCAGAGGCCCATCGGCAGAGTCACCGAATATCGCTTCCAGTTCACTGATCAGCTGTTCAGGGTCCACCGCCTGCAAACGATACAACCCCACCGACATCCCCCGTAGCTGATCCACATCGAACACCTTGATGGTCTCTTTCAGGTTGATCAGCTCTGCCTGCGTGCCAGCAACGGTGATCATGTTGCGATAGGTATCGGCTTCCAGCAGTCCCTGACGGGGTTTCATTGGCTCTAGAATCTTGACCATCTCCTGAGCGCCTATGTAACGCAACGGCACCACCAGCATCTGGTAGCCGCGGTCTGCGCTCAGGTTGGCCTTCAGGCTAACGGTGCCGCCGTTAATACTGTCGATCGGTACCACCTCGTAGAAGTCCCCCTGATCCACTAACGCTGCACCGTTTACCTGGAGCAGTTTTTCCAGGGTGGGAATCAGCGCATCACGGTTGATCGGCCTTGTGGTCTGCATATTGGCGATGCCACGGACACGGTCATCGAGGATATAGTTGACCTGCAGAATATCCCCCAAAATCGTTTTTACGATTTCGCTGATCTCGGCATCCTGAAAGTTAAAGGTTATATCCCCTTCCACCGGTACCGTCGTCGCTGCACCGCTGAGGTCTACGAAAGTTCCGCTGCCGCTGTATATCTCAACCTCCTGCCCGGTGCTGCCGGAGGGCGAAACTGCCTCTGTGGCGAAACGGTCTTCCGCCCGGTTTTGTCCCAGACGCTGCTGTCGCGCCAGAGTTTCGCCAACCGGTATTGGTGCCTGGGGCTGGCTACCCTGCCGGTAAATGCTGTCCAGGGCGTTCGGATTACCGGTATCCTGCAGGGCGCAGGCACTCAGGCTCAGTGCGCAACCTGTCAGCCAGATAAAGCGGATATAGTTATTCATTGCGCTCATCCCTCGTAGTCTGAAGATCCTGCTGCAACTGTTCCACGGCCTCGCGGGCCCGCTCATCCAATCGCCGCACCTCTGAATCTGCTTGTTCGGTCTCTGTAGGCTCAGCCCTCGAAGCAACCGACTCCGTATCACGGGGCTCAAGCAAGTCGAGACGAACCTGCTCATCGCCGGAATCCATGAGCACTCCCTCCGGAGTAATCTCGTTCAGCATCCAGGTATCATCCAGCGGCATCCCTGCTGTCAGCAGCCTATGTCCCTCTCCATCGCGCTGTCGGAACAAAGCTTTCTGTTCCTCACCGACCATAAACACACCGGTCAAACGCCAGGTCTCGCGCAGTTCTCGCGCCGAGACAGCCGTGGCCTGCGAATCCGACGCTTCGGGACGTCGATTGGTGTTAAACAGGGGGCGCTGGAGAATTTCGTCGAATGCATCACGGGGAGGGAGCTCGGGCAGTTCCATACTCTGCGAAACAGCACCGATTGGCGCCGTATCGGATATGATATTTTCCTGTTCCGCGCTCACCGCAGGGGCTATAGCCGCCAGCACCAACGCCCCGATTAAAAGAGCCTGGATAATGTTCATTGCGACACCTCCTGACCCGTATACCCGATGAGATCGAAGCGGACATCCAGTGCCGGAATAGCTGCCGCCCGGTCCCGCTGATTCCGGACTCGGGCGCTGATCTGGCGGCGGGGGTTGGCAAGGACTCGGAGATTATCGACAAACAGCACCGGCCGCCCTGATTCAATGTTGTAAAGCAGATCCACCAGGTCGTTCAATTCTCCACGCAGATGTACCTGGATCGATACAGGTTGCAGAGGGCTGTCGTCGTCGCGGTTCAGAATCTGGGTACTGATGACCTGAGCACCGCCGATTCCAACCTGCCGGTGAAGCAGCTGCTGCAGGCCCGCGGCAGCCAACGCGGGAGTCGCCTGGGCCAGGTACCAGTCATCGGATGGCTGATTCGCCTGCAGTGCCGCAAGCCGCGCTTTCGCCTCAGGCAGGCCTTCTGCGAGACGCTCATAGACGGCAAGCCGGTTCTCCAACGCATCGATACGGGCAGCATAGTCGCTCCAGCTCACCCAGAGCGGCACCAGCAGAATGCGTATCAGTAAAAGGGTAACGACCACCAGGAGTGCAACAGCTAAGAAGCGACTCTGCCCGGGTTTAAGGTTTGTCATTGTGCTACCTCCCCCTGAACCTGAGCCGTCAGACTAAAACGCTCTTTACGCGACCTGGGATTAATCGTCACAGGCGAGGTAAAGCTCACCTTTTCAAGCAGCGGCGATTCCTCCAATAGACTGATCAGGCCTGATGCGCTGTTGGACTCGCCCTGAACACGCAGCTCATCCCCCTCAAGCTCAAAACGGCTTAGCCAAGTCGAATCGGGTAATCGCCGTGTCAGTTCATCCAACAGAACAATTGTGGCGGGGCGTGCGGTTTTGCGCTGGTAGATAAACTGACCGCCCCCTTCCATCAGTTCGATCTCTGATCGTATCGCCTGGGCTTCTTCAGCCACTGACTCTCGCGGTCCTATCGCCTGTTGTAAGGCGAGCAGACGTTCTTCCCGCTGATAAAACAGTACCCCGATCACCAGTGATAACAGCAGAACGATCAGCACTGGGCGGCTTCGTAGCAGCACCGAGCGTTTGCTCTCGGGCCGCTGCGTTTCTGGCAACAGGTTCAGAGTGGACAGGTAGCGCCCATCGGAAAAAACGGATTCCGGCAGTATCGCCGTTGGGTGCAGACCCGCTTCTGCCAAGGAATTCACAACCCTCTCACGTAACGCGTTGGGCAGCACAAAGAGCTCTACGTCTATACGTTGTGCACTTCGGTCCCGCCCGGCAACACGATAGCCATAACTCGCTTGGCTTGCACTGAAAGGTGTGTGACGATCAAGTTCGAACCCAAGCACAGTATCCAGGCGCGCCTCAGTTGCTGACGGTAGTGAAAGGTTTTTCTGCAGTAAGTCTTCATCACTCAGCGTAACAACCAGGCCTGCGCGCCCTTTACCCAGCGTACGCCAGGTAGCCAGTGTCGGGGCAGTTCCGACCTGATCCAGAGGAATACGAAGTTGCTGACCACTTTCCACGACTTCAAACCCCGCTGCGGTGTAATGCAAACTGAGTTCTTTGCCTTCCAGGCGGCTGCGCCAGCGCTCGGGAACCAGGCTGGCTAACTCGCCGGTCCACCAGTCCCAGAATTGACGCACACGCAACCCTATACCGGCGGCCAGGCGCTTTTTCTTCAGTTGCGGTTCACCGTTCATTACCGGCTACCTCCCGCTCTGTTTGGTCGTTTGAGCCAAGGAGTAGAACACGTTCCCGTTCTACTCGCGGCACTTGGCCTCCCCGCGCGATATTTACAATCTGCCGAACCCGTGTATAGGGCTCGATCACCGCCTCTATCGTCGCGGAAAATTCTCTACCGCTTCTGCCATCTGCCACATAGGGTTCACCGTCAAAGGGCAGTTCCGGCAAAGGCAACTGGCTTTCCCAGGCAGTTCGGCGTTGATCTATGTAACTGCGCACTATGCCTTCACTGGCATTGGGTAGTGTCATCAAAACCTCAAACGGCGCCACCGTTGGATTAATGGTCCGGGCCTGCGTTCGCACTGTCAGGCTCGGTTGAATCTGGCGGTACACCTCTACTGTCATCCCCAGCACATTGGCGAGTTCCGCCACCTCTTTGAACGGCTGATTGGCGGGTCCTTCAGAACGCCCGGCCGCCAGGTATTCATCCTCCTCAGCACCGTTAAGTCGGATCAGATCGTCTTCATCGCGCCAGTCTTCGATGGCCGCCACCAGCGCCGCCCGCTGGCTGTCATCTTCCATGGCCGGTTCGATCAGCGCATCGAGCAGTTCGGTGGGTAACACATTCAAATCCAGCTTCCCGCTCTCATCCTGTAGCGACACGCGCACCTCTGTACCGCCTATTTCCATGTTGTGTTCTGAGCCGTCCGCCAACCAGCCGTAGGGATCCTGTTGCTGCAGGCTCCAGAGTGCCCATACCAGCCCTGCATCCGCCGCCTGCGATGCCTTGTACGCCTGCTCAGTATTGAGGGTCTGACGTGCAAACCCGCGTCCGCCCAACGACAGATTGGTTGCGATCAGACTCAGCAGAACCAGCACCCAGAGCACAGTCACGAGCACCACGCCCTGTTGTGTCAGGCGATACACACTGTTACCGCTATCAGTCAGTGCGAACGGCATAGTTGTACTCCTGCAATGCAACGCTGAGCGGCTGCCAGCTGCTCAACAGTGGTGTCTCCGCTTGTTCCTCTTCGTGCTCGGAATCAAATTCCTCCAAGGTCAGCTCTACCAATGTCGGCAATCGCGTTTCATCCAACCACTGATCGCTCTCCTCCTCACTGCCATCGCTATCGAAAAAGCTGTATTTAAAGCTCAAGCTTGCATCCCCGGTGATACGCAGCAGGTGTTCTTCGGGCGGTTGTATCCCTTTGTCCTCATCGTCGAGCCGGGTTACAAAATCAGGATCAAACAACGAAAGCCAATCAACGCCCTCCTGCTCCGCAAAAGTCCGGGTTTGCAACATCAACGCCTGGGGACGTTCATCGGTCGCCTCGCTTAGATAGAGTCGATACCAGAGCAGGCCACCTTCACTGCTCATACTGAATTGGGGGGCTGCAAACACAAGCTGGTCGGGCTCACCCCGAAATGTCACCTGAATTACGCCGTCGATATCACGTATCCGTTCGCCCCGGGCCTGCCCGATCAGACGACGCAGAAACTGCTGCAGTTGGTACTGCTCAGAGATCTGTTGCTGGCGCTGCTCTGCGGCGTCCCAGCCACGGGAGCTGACACGCAGGCTGCCAAACAGCAGAAGCATGATCATGCCGGTCAGTACCAGCGCTATCATCAGTTCCACCAGCGTAAAGCCGGCGGCATCTATGCGTTTCACAACGGCCTCACCAGTCGCAAGGTGTTCACTGTCAGACTCTTCTCCCTGTCCCAGAAAACACTGATCTCAATTTCATAGGGCTCCGCCGTATTGCTCTCCAGTGACGGATCCCAGTCAGGAAAATCAAACCGCCTTACACGTAACTCCCATTCATAACGCTCATCATCAAAACGCCCGGTCTCTCTTCCAAGCCGTAACTCTCTTCGCGCCAGCACCCTGTCTAGTTGGGATTGGGCCAACAGCAGCGCCTGCTGCCTGTCCGCTGCGCGCGTCGTGCTGTCGAGCGCCAGCGAATTAAGGTTAAGAACGACCCCCAAGATGCTTGCCAGAAGAACAAAAGCCACGAGGACTTCAAGCAGCGTTAACCCGCCCTCCGGTCTCACATCGCGCTTAGCGTTCATCGATGGAAATCCTTCCGCTGAGCCCATCGACCTCAATCGAATAGCTACCCGATGTTTCCGTCGCCAGGCTCAACAGCCCACCATTGCTGCTGCCATCCGGGTAGAACATCAATGCGCCGCTGCCCACAAAGGGGTTACGCATAAACGCCGGAAGCTCACCGGGCGAAAGCGCGACTGTTATCTCATCAGGCCAACTCATCACGACCTCACCGTTATTGCGATACTCGCGAGCCTCCTTATCCAGCACCAGTTGCTGAACCTGGCTCTGACTTACTGCTTCACTTCTCAGCTCCCTCAGTAGAGCAGCGCTCTGCCGTGCAAAGGCTTTCAGTTCGCTGCCAGGCAACACATTGGCGATGTTGGGTGCCACCAGCGTCAGCATCAGCGATGCAATCACCAGCACCACAAGCAGTTCGAGCAGCGTCATGCCCTGATCCGCTTTGCTATTCCCAATTCGACACATCCTGATTCTCACCTTCGCCACCTTCCTGACCATCTGCGCCCAACGAATAGAGGTCATACTCGCCATGAGACCCAGGCGCTTCATAGTTGTAATCGTTTCCCCAAGGGTCCTGGCGCACGACATTTTTGCTGAGGTAAGGACCGTTCCAGTTGGTGGCGCCAGAGGGTTGCTTCACTAACGCCTCCAACCCCTGCTGGGTCGTCGGATAACGCCCCACTTCCAGCCGGTAAAGATCCAGCGCGGCGCCCAGTTCCTGAATCTGTAGCGCCGCGGTCTGGGTCTTGGAACTGCCCACATGGCGCAGCACCTGCGGGCCGACAAGGCTGGCGAGAAGGCCGAGAATCACCAGTACCACCAGCAGCTCAAGCAATGTAAAGCCGGCGGCTGTCCGTTTTGCACTCTGTATTCTGTTCATTCTTCCTTTCTCCCGAATCCGGCCTTAGAGCGGCAATTCGTTGATCGACATGATCGCCACCAGGATCGACATGATGATCCCGGCGATCAGCATGCCCAGACCAACGATCAGCAGCGGCTCAAGGATGGTCAGCATGCGCTGGATGTTGAGGCCCACCTCACGGTCATACAGCTCTGCCACTTTCATCAGCATGTCATCGAGCTGGCCGGTCTCTTCACCGACCTGGATCATCTGGATCGCCAGCGGCGGAAACTCCCCGGTGGCATGCAGCGGCTCACCGAGTCGGCGCCCTTCACGAACGCCCTCACCCACCTGGGCCACGACTGATGCAATATGCTGATTAACCAGGGTGCCGCGGGCGATCTGCAGGGCATTGACCATCGGCACGCCACCACGAAGCAGCGTGCCGAGACTGCGGCTGAAGCGGGCCGTTTCGATGCGCTGAATCAGTCCGCCCGCCAGAGGCAGGCGCAGTAGCAACCGATCCCAACGCAGGCGCACATCCGCCTGCTTCAGGCGCTGCCCGAAAATGAGGCCAGCAACCACCAGTGCAATCAGCAACCAGGGGCCAAAAATCCGTACAAAATCGGCCACCGCCATCACCATGCGGGTAGCCAGCGGCAGCGCTTCGCCCATATCGGAAAACAGCTGTTCAAACTGGGGAATAACGTAGGTGAGGATCACCACCAGCGAGAGGATGGCGACAAACAACAGAATCATTGGGTAGAGCAGTGCCGAGAGCACTTTTTCCCGCAGCGCCCGGTTACGTTCCAGGTAGAACGCCATATCCTGCAGCCCTTCGGCCAAGTTGCCGGCAGTTTCGGCGGCGTGGATCATGCTGACGTAAAAGGGAGAAAACAGACCGCCCTGTTCTTTCAATGCCCGCGACAGGGGGCGGCCGCGCTGCACCTCATCCTCGACATGCTTGAGCAGCACCTGCTGTTCCTTGTCTTCGCTGACGCGGGACATGATCTGCAGGGCGCGATCCAACGACAGTCCGGCGCGCATCAGCTCCGCCAGATCCTGGGTAAACTGCTGCACCCGCTGACGTTTGCTCTGACCACCAACCTCAAGCTTCAGGAAAGCCGCAAGATCGGAGGTGGCACCCGCAGGTTCCACCAACAGCGGGATTAACCCCTTGGCCTGGAGCTGGCGTACCACTCCCTGACTGTCTCGCGCTTCCAATTCCCCTTTTAGTTCCTCCCCTCCCTGGGTCACAGCACGGTAGAGAAACTGGGGCATAGGCCATCACTCCTGAGTCACCCGAATGACTTCTTCGAGGTTAGTGAGGCCCTGCAGCGCCTTGGCACAGCCATCTTCATACATGGTGCGCATGCCATTGGCTCTGGCGGCGGCATGGATGCGGCCGGAATCGGCATGGTCCAGCGCCAACCGGCGAATCTCGTCGCTAATCAGCAGGAGTTCATGAATCACCAAACGACCAAAGAAACCGCTGCCCTGGCACTGATCGCAACCCCGCGCTTTCCACAGCTGCAACGGCTTACCCTCGGCGAACCTATCCAGCCCAGTTTCCCGCACCAGCTCCGGCAAAGGTGTGTAGGGCTCACGGCAGTGTGGGCAGAGCACACGCACCAGCCGCTGCGCCAGCACCGCATTCAGGGTGGAGGTCAGCAGGTAGTCTTCAACACCCATCTCCAGCATACGGGTGATGCTGGATGCGGCATCGTTGGTGTGCAGGGTCGACAGCACCAGGTGACCGGTCAGCGCCGACTGGATACTGATGCGGGCGGTTTCCAGATCACGCATCTCACCCACCATGATCACGTCCGGGTCCTGACGCACGATGGAGCGCAACGCATTGGCAAAACTGAGGCCGATGGAGGATTTCACCTGGATCTGGTTGATCCCCTCCAGCTGATACTCCACCGGATCCTCTACGGTTATCAGCTTACGTTGCGGGGTGTTAAGTTGGTGAAGTGCGGTGTAAAGCGTGGTTGTCTTACCGCTGCCCGTAGGGCCGGTCACCAGAATCATGCCGTTGGAGATCGCCAGTAGCTCATCAAGCTGGGCCCGGCAGGCATCGGTAAAACCGAGCGACTGGAAATCGAACGAGATGTTTTCGCGGTTCAGCAGCCTGAGCACCACGCTCTCGCCATGCATGGTGGGTACGGTGGAGACACGAATATCCAGGTCCTTACCCTGAACCCTGAGCTCGATGCGGCCATCCTGCGGCAGACGACGTTCGGCGATATTGAGCCGCGCCATAATTTTTAGGCGGGAAATAACCGCCGGCGAAAGCTGCACCGGCGGGGCTTCGCCCTCCTGCAGCACGCCGTCCACGCGGTAACGCACCTTGAGCTGATTCTCGAATGGCTCGATATGAATATCCGAGGCGCGCGCCTCGACCGCACGCTGGATGATCAGGTTCACAAGACGGATCACCGGCGCGCCGCTGGCCATATCCATCAGCTCTTCGACGCTCTCCTCCTGCTCCTCGCCGGGGCTCACATCCGCCAGGATATCGCCCATCTGGCTCTGTCCCTCGCTGTAGTAGCGATCGAGCACCGACAGAATATCGGATGCGGCTGCAACTTTTACTGAGACCGGCATTCCCCAGGCCAGCTCCAGCGCCCGGCGGGCATACTGATCGCCCGGGTAGGCCATCGCCAGTTCCAGATAGCCGTCCCGTTCTAATAACGGAATAACGCTGTATTCCCGCAGAAAACGGATAGAAACACGCTCGTCTGGATCGAGCGGGGATTGAAGTTCTTCAAGGGAAAGCAACGAAGTGTCATACAGCTCGGCGAGGGCGCTGGCCAGGTTCTTTTCTGAAACCAGTCCGAGTCGTACCAGTAACTGCGATAGCTGCCCTGACGCTAAAGCGCCGGTTTGCATCTGGTGTACTCGTCCCAAGTCAGCTTCGCTGAGGAGGCCCCGGTTTATCAAAAGTCTGGCGAGTTCTTCCTCATGCGGATCCGGCTGGGCGGAAAATGGATCATTCATTGCCACCCTTCTTGCCCGCTGTCACGGGCTCCGTCTCCAAATATCACTGCCTGTCAGCCTGGGGTTACATAACACTCAACAAGTGTTTCTGTCGGCTGACATTCATCGGCAGGTATCCACAACTATAGCCACGCAACGTGGGCATGAACGCAGTTCAGGTTGAAATTTTGTGCGTATAGATCCCTGCGACATGCGTGAAAATACAGACCGATTTCCGTGACAGCATCGGCGTTATCTGCGTGGGGAATAGATTAAACAGGGCAGGAGGCACTCCAGCTAACCAGTAAGTCAGTGCGCTGGAATGCCTGTAACAGTGTCGCTCAGGACGCCTCTTTGATTCGGTATACGGCACGTTCCGCCGCATCATAAAAGGGTGAAAGAATCATCGTTGCTCCTGCCGCTTTGAGCGACTCGCGATCCTTGAGCCTCTGAGTGGAAATAACGATGCCACCGTCATACTGCTGATCTTTTAAGCCTTCGATCAGGCAAAGGCGCGGGTCCTGATGGGTAATACCGATATCATGCTGCGGCATGGCAGACACCACCCATTTCACCCCCTTCAAAGGGAGATGCCCCACGAATGCAGGATCACAGGCATCGCCGTAGATGGCATCGTTGCCCTCTTCCTTCCAAAGCCTGACTTCGTCCGGATTGAAGTCCACCGCCAAGATGCTGTAGCCCTCCTGTTTCAGGTAGTGGGCGATCGCCTTACCGTAGCGTCCCAGGCCAAACAGAATCACGTCATGGCCATCGCCCGCACTTCGCTCCCTGTCCAGCGCCTGCTCCCGGAAGGGATTTTTGCGCTCGAACACGCCCAGTAGCGGCTCAAGCTTGCCATACAGACCGTGGGAGTAGGTGATCATATAAACCGACAAAGAAATAGTGATCAGCCCGACCAGGGTCACCAGCCCCAGCGACTCCGGCGACACATGTCCAATGGAAAGCCCCATCGCCATAAAAATCAGGGAGAACTCACTGATCTGGGCCACCGTCAGCCCCGCCATAAAGCCGGTGCGTTTGCGGTATCCCATGAACCCCATGATCACCATCACGATCAGTGGGTTACCGATCAGCACGAACAGTGACATCAGAATGGCCGGGGTAATCTGTGATCCAAGCAGCCCCAGATCCAACTCGGAACCCAGCGCGATAAAGAAGAACAGCAGCAGAAAATCACGCAGCGACGAAAGCCTGGCGACAATCGCCTCCCGGAACGGCGTCGAGGCCAGTGAGATACCGGCCAGCAGACCACCCAGCTCTTTGCTGAACCCCAACTGGCTACCGATCGCCGCGAGCAAGGCCGCCCAACCGATGGCAAAGGTGATCAACAACTCCTGGGAATGCGCGATTCGGCTCACCAGCGGGTTAGCCAGGTAACGGATAAACAGAAGCACAGCCCCAAGCATCAGTACCCCGTAAACGACGACCGTACCAACATGCAATAGCACGGAAGCATCGTCTCCACCCTGGGAGCCCACGCCCATCGCTGACAGAACCATCATGGCAAAAACGACCACCAGGTCCTGCACAATCAGAAAACCAATAGCGATACGCCCATGCAGCGAATCCACCTCACGCTTATCCGAAAGTAGCTTGATAATGATAATCGTACTGGAGAAGGTCAGTGCGACCGCCACGTAAAGTGACGTCGTAACATCCAGACCCAGTGCAAGTCCCAGCGTAAAACCGATAACGGACGTGAAGGTGACCTGGCCCAGCCCGGTCGCCAGCGCCACCGGGCCAAGCGTTCTGATCAATTTCAGATCCAGCTTGAGGCCCACCAGAAACAGCAGCACCGCAATACCCAGATCGGCCAGCAGCTGAATGCTATCGTGGGAACGGACGATTCCCAACGCCGACGGCCCGGTGATAACACCCACCGCGATAAAACTGACGATCATCGGCTGGCGCAGCAGTAAACCGATAAACCCCACCGCAGCGGCAAGGGCGATCAATGCTGTCAATTCGTAAAACGGCGAGCTGTGGACCCAGTTCGTAATCAGTTCAAGCATGCGCTCCCCGCCCCTGTCTTCCCGGTAAATTCTGGACAACCCTGTCTCTTACCATCTTCCCGCTCCGCTTCAGTCTGACTTTACCGGCGAGTCGAAGCCGTTGGGTTTAAGCGCCATCAGCGAGCAACTGAGTTTCTGCACGATATTTTCAGCGGTATTACCGATAAGAAAACCGGGGATACCGGTGCGGGCCACGGTGCCCATTACCAGCAGGTGAATCCTGTTGTCTTTAACAAAATCGGGAAGTAGGTCACTGGCCTTACCGCGCAGGTGATGGATTTTATGGGCGCCCTTTATGCCGGATTGCTCAATAAGCTGGTTCAGTTTAAGCCGGTGCTCGTTTTTCGCGTGAACCACCGTTTCGGTCAGCTGCGTATCCGGCACATTAAACCAGACGTTATGACGCAGATAATCCTCCAGCATGTAGTCCCAGCAGGAGACTATATGCAGTTCAACAGCAAAGCTTTCCGCCAGCGAATGTGACAATTGCAGCATCCGTATCGAAAGCACCTCAGCGGACTCCTCTTCGCTCTCGGGATCGATCGCGACGGCCACCCTGACCGGGTTTGCCTCCTTGCGAATCGGGCGACACAACCAGACAGGCACCGGGCATTTGCCAAGCAGGTCCATATCGATCGCCTTGAAGCCACCCTCCATATCACGGGCCTCAGCTTCTTTAATCACCAGGTCATGGGCATCGCGCATAACACGCTGGATAATCTGGATTGACGGCAGATTATCACTGAGTATTTCAATGCTGATCTCCAGCCCGCCCGGGTCCAGAGAAAGCAGCGTTTCGGTGGCTTTAATCGATTGCTCAACCTGCTCCAGCAGGGACTCTTCATATTTGCGTTTGTATTCAGGGAAATCGGCGGGAAACTCGGGGCAAACAACCAACAGTTTTAGCGAGGCCTGGTTTCTCTGCGCCAGGCTGAGCGCCTGGTGTAAGGCCTCGGATTCATCGGCGGTGCCGTGAGCAATATATAAAAGGCTTTTAAATTCACGCATCCCACACTCTCCCTGTCGTTGTAATAATGAAAAGCCCGTAAGGATTTTCTTTAATACTTACCTGGCATTTTTTAGCAGCTTTTAAATCGCACCCACGGGCCTAACGGAATCAAGTAGGTGCCAAACCTTTCTCAAGCATGCTTTTTTAATGGGCCGGGCTCGCTGACCCAGATCACTTCAGGTTCCGAATTGCATAACGCCGCCATCGGGAGATTGCGGGCACGCCTTTCGCTCCAGAGATTGGACCACCGGATCTAGCGTAGATTCAAAGCAAAATGCCGGTCAGTGATGCTGTTTTTTTGCCGGGCGCTCAGGATGATCGGGGCGCTGATACTCCACCAGCGCCCAGCCCTTGTCGTCACGACTGAAACGCCCCTGCTCCACGGGATGGAAAACACCGCTCTCTTTGCCAAGGTCCCAGCGCTGTACCTGCACGATCTGCTCTTCAAGCTGGTCGATCAGGTTGAATGAGTTGGGGGCGCCGAGGCGGGTGCGTGAGGACATGCAGGTACCGGCGAGCAGCATCAGCATGCGGGGAAAAATACGTGGGAAGCGATGCTCGGAGGTGCGCATCAGGGTATCGTGAATATGGCCGCCCAGAACCAGATCGATACCGTATTCACTCAACACCTCCACGGCGCGCCGGTGGCCCCGTGTCAGGTTGTAGCGGTCCTGCATACGCCGGCAATCCAGCGGATGGTGCAGTACGGCGATTCGCAGCTGTGCAGGGGTGCGGATATATTCCGCCAGTTTCTCTCGCAGAAAGCTGGCGTCGATCTCACCATTGATATGACGCCAGCGTGGCGCCGAGTTAAGCGCTATCACCTGCACACCGCCTTTTTCGATGGCAAAGGGGGGTAACCGGCCAAAGGTTTTCTCGAACAGACCGTAGGGATCAAACAGCCTGCGCGGCAGGTTGAAGAGCGATATATCGTGATTTCCCGGCACCGCCACCAGTGGCACATCAGGCATGCGCTCGACAAACGCCCCCGCCTGCTCAAACTCATGCTCCTTGGAGCGCTGGGTAATATCGCCGGACAGGATGATCAGATCGGGCGACAGCGCATGCACCTGCTCCTCCATCTGCTGGCGCACCAGCTCGGGGATGGTGCCAAAGTGCGGGTCAGAGAGGTGGAGGATACGCATCAGTTACCTTCCTTAGATTCACAAACGTCAGACTCTGAAAATCCAGAGTCACGAACATCTTCAGCGGGAACCACAACGTTCAGAGCGCCGCGGTCTATCTTGAAATCCAGCGGGGCGCGAAGCCTGAGCCGTTCACCGTCCAGCACCACCGATACCTTGCGCCGGTCGGGGCCAATCATCAACCGGTCTGCACAGAAACGCTCCAGGCTCTGTTCATCCCTCAGCCTTCGGACCAGGCCGCGCAGGGTCAGCCGGTAGAGCGCCCAATGACTCATCTCGCGCATCACCACCACGCCGAGCTGACGCCGTGCAGCGCATTGCTCCACATCCAGATCCACGCCGCGCAGCTGCAGCGCGTTGATGCCGATAAAGACCATGGGGCTCTTAACACGACGGGTCTGTTCTTCGTCCGACAGGTCCAGATCCATGGTTCGAAATCCACGCACCAGTGTAAACAGCGTAGACAGGATCGCGACAATACGGTGCCGCCCGAAACGCCGGGTATGCTGCTCTCGCGCTCTGATCAACCGGGCGTAAAGGCCGAAACTGGCATTGATGATAAAAGTGTGGCCGTTGACCTGTCCCAGGCTTACAGCACGTATTACACCACTCACCGAGAGCTCAATCGCTTCGGTCTGGGTTTCGGGGATATCAAGATTGCGGGCGAAGAAATTAAACGTGCCGGTGGGAATCACCGCCAACGGAATATCGGTTTCACGCACTGCCTCGGCCACAGCACGTATGGTGCCATCGCCACCCATCGCCACAACACGCCCGCCGTCATCCCTGGCGCCTTTTACCGCGCGACCGATCATCTCTGGCAGATCACTTGGCCGCTTAGCCAGATAACGCCTAAAGCGGATATTGCGCTCGGCACAAAGCTCTTCGAGCTGCCGCCCAGCCCTCGCCGCCGCGCCCTGCCCGGAGCCTGCATTGGCGACCAGATGGATACTGGTTGCCGCTTTCCCTTGCGAATTTTCCATCTGCATTCGAGCGCGTCCTCGTCACAACGTTCCAACAGGCTGTTTTTTAACGATTAGCCGATATATGAGAGACTGGCACAACTCTGCAAGAGAAAGAAGGCGAAATACGGATATGAGCAAACCGCACACTCTGACTGAAGACCTGTACCAGAAACTGGTCAACCAGGAGGACGCCCGCGCCTGCAAGGCAATAGACGATTCAGCCTGCCGCGAAGTACCGGGGAATTTTATGCTGACTCTATTGAGCCAGTTCCTGACCCAGCTTGGCGATGCCCTCTCCAACCCCAAGATCATTCTGCCCTGGGTGCTGCAAAGCGTAGCAGCCCCCCTGTACCTCTTTGGCCTGCTGGTGCCGATCCGTGAATCCGGCTCCATGATTCCCCAGCTGGTGATAGCCAGTTACGTACGCCGCATGCCGATGCGCAAGGGCGTCTGGGTGCTGGGCAGTGTCCTCCAGGCACTATCGATTTTCGGTATCGGCCTGTCGGCCTGGCTACTGGAAGGCGCCGTGGCGGGCTGGTCTATTATCGCGCTGCTGACACTGTTCAGCCTGTCGCGCGGACTCTGCTCCGTGGCCTCCAAGGATGTGATCGGTAAAACTATCCCCAAACGTCAGCGCGGCCAGCTCTCCGGCTGGTCCTCATCGGCCGCAGGCCTGATAACGCTGGGTTTTGGTGCGGCGCTGCTGCTCAGTGACGGCAGTGAGCTGGGGCCCCTCCACTACGGTCTTTTGATGGCCGGCGCCGGCAGTCTCTGGCTGATTGCGGCACTGGTTTATTCCCGGGTGAAAGAGTTTCCCGGTGAAACCAGCGGCGGCAAGAACGGTTTTCTCGAAGCGATGAAACGGCTCGACCTGCTGCGCACCGACAAACCCTTTCGCCGCTTTGTAACCACCCGCGCCCTGATGCTCTGCTCGGCACTGACAGCACCCTATTACGTGGTCCTGGCGCAGGAAAACCTTGGATCGCCGGCGTACCTGCTGGGTCTGTTTATTCTCGCCAGCGGCGCCGCCAGCCTGATCTCCGGGCCTTTCTGGGGGCAATTTGCCGATGTTTCCAGCCGCCGTGTTCTGATTGTATCGGCGGTGATGACATCGGTACTGGGAATCGTGATTTTCGCCATCGCCACGTTCAAATCGGCTTGGCTGAGCCTGTTCTGGTTGATGCCCCTGGCCTATTTTCTGCTCACCATCGCCCATCAAGGCGTGCGCATCGGCCGCAAGACCTACGTCGTAGACCTGGCCGAGGGTAACAAGCGTACCGATTACGTATCGGTCAGTAACACGGTGATCGGCATCATCCTGCTGTTGATGGGACTCACAGGCGCACTGGGGGCGGTAATGGATGTAAGCGGTATTATTCTGTTGCTGTCATGCCTCTGCCTGGCCGGCGCAGGACTGGCCCTTACCCTGCCGGAAACCGATGACTAAGGCGATGCATAACCCTTAACGGCTAAGGCCGATTGAGGCCGAAGCGCGCCAGCTGCATCTCGTTGAGTCGGCTAAGGGTGCGGCGAAAGGCAAACTCCAGGTAGCCGATGGGATAGAGCTCCTCCATCGGTACCTGGGCTTCGATATAGAGCGGTACACCGCGGTCATAACACTCATCGACCAGCGCGATGAAACGGCGTACGCCGTTATCCATCTTCGAGCGGTAAGGTAACTGGCGGTCACCGGTATCGACACGCTCGACAGCATCCTCCGTGCCTCGCGCGATGCTCGGCAGATTGTCGTCGCTGACCAGACAGGGCACTTCGCTCAGCAGTATCTGGCGGAAGCTGTCACACAGCTCGATATAATCGTTGGCCCAGAGGTTAGCCTCGCACAACTGATCGTAGGTCGCCCAGAGCACACGTGAGCTGTGGCGTATCACCTCCACATTACGGTTCCCCGCGCGCACGCTTTCGGCGCTACCCTGGCAACCGGCCAGCTCATGGAAGCAGGATTCCATGCGTAGCGGCTGCTCAGCGTCCTCTACCCAGTAGCGTTCAACCCTGGCGCCAGGATGCAAGCGATGATCCTCGGTCCCCAGCACATCGACCACTTCCATCTCTTTTTTGATCGCCTCGATAGCCGGGAATAGTCGATCGCGGTGATGCCCGCCCTCATAGAGATTGTCCGGCTCACTGTTAGAGGTCAGTACCAGCGTGACCCGGTTCGCGAACAGCAACTGAAAAAGACGGCCAAGAATCATCGCATCGCCGATATCGTTGATGAACAGCTCATCCAGGCAGAGCACCCTCACCTGATCTGCCAGCTCGTCAGCCACCTGCTTCAGCGCATCCTTATGGCCGGTGAGCTCAAACAGACGACGATGGATCGAGCGCATAAAATGGTGGAAATGCTGACGCCGGGCGGGCACATCAAGCCCCTGATGAAAGCTGTCCATCAACCAGGTTTTCCCCCGCCCTACCGGGCCATATAGGTAAACCCCACGCACCGGCTTACGGCCACGCTTGTGCAGCGCCTCGAAACAGCGCTCCAGGTACTCCACGGCCTGGCGCTGGGCAGGATCATCGGTGAACCCGTTTTCCAGGGCCTGAAAATAGATTTCACGGGGCGACTGGGACAAAAACCTACTCCATCGGCATCGATTATAAAGGACACATAGCGGGCGACGATGATCGCCACTTAAGCCGCTGAGTTCAAGTACAGCAACCTGTCACTGGGTTAAATCAGGCGATACTGCGAATTTGGCGGACAACTGTTCAGATCCCGCCATGATATATGCACTAACCTATAGCTAATTATCAAGATCCAATTTTGAGCAAACAAAAATTATTTACAACAATTCAGCTGAATGGAAAATCGTATTCCCGAGTAGTTAAATCGAATAGCTCCACGCAAAGGGAGTGCTAACCTTTTTCATACACCCAATCCCGCCCCCTCTCAAAAGCCTTTTGCACCATAAAAGAGCAGCAAATGTCGCTAATATGACAACCAAATTGCCCCAAATGCGCCTATCAGCCTATTTTTAAAACTGACCATATTTTGCTAACTACCCGTCATACGCCTCGCCTATAATCCCTGTCCGTTCCTGGTCCCACTAACAAGACTCCAATTACAGGTACAAAGAACGATGAACAGCCCCGCCATTCGTTTTAACGGACAGGTTGAATACACCCTCGACGGTGATTTCGCGAAACTCGGCGCGCATCTGGGTATTGATGCTCCTGAACAGATCGCCCATGAAACACTCTCCCTGCAGCTTTGGGCCTGCGACGATCACTTTGATCCAAGCGCGCCGCAGAACACCCGTATTGCGTCGCTCCCTCTGCACCCGGTGCACTATTCCGGCTTCTATAGCGACCAGACTCCTGCACTACCCCCCGCGGGCAACCGCGACTACCTGATCGCGATGGCTCTGGTCGGCGAGACCGCAGAAGGTATCACCCGCATTCACGATCTGGCCCTGTTCAATAACCGGCAGCTGTTCACCCAGCCGCGCCTTCAGGGACATGTTGACTGCCAACTGCTAGAAAGCCGGGTGGAGCTGAACGTCGAATCGATCATCAACCCCCGCGATGAGCTGAACCTTTCCGGTTCTTTGAGCCTTGAGCTCTGGGCCCTGAACACGCCTTATAACGGTGGCGCCTTTGCGGGTATCCAGCTGGCCAGTTGTGAACTGGGCGCGCTGCAGGGTGGTTCCGAATGGCGCGACAGCCGGTTTACCCTCGATAAGGCGCAGGCTCCCGCTGGCGAATGGTCCGTTGTACTGATGCTGCGCGAGTGGACCTCTGCAGGCTACGTGACGCGTGATTACCGCCAGTTGCCGGATCTGATACAGGCACCGCTCGCGCCTGCGCACGTCCTAGAGCAGGAACGCCCGGCGCATGCCGAAGCTGCGCTGGTAGAGCCGGCGGAACTCGAGGCTGCGAAGGTGAACCCGGTTAAGGAGGAAGCTGCAGAACCGAAGGCAAAAGCGCGTAAAGCGAACACGAAAAAACGCAGCGAACCAAGCACTAAAAAGAGCGCAGCCAAAGCCAAGCCTGCAGCCAAACAGGTCAGCAAGAGCACAGCGGTAAAAGAGGCTAAGTCGGAGACTCCTGTATCGATCAACAGGGCTGATATGGATGCGCTGGCCGCGGTGAGAGGGCTCTCTCCCCGCCTGGCCAAGGCGATTATCGCCGAGCGCCCTTACGACAGCCTGGATCAGCTGACCAGGGCGCGTGGTCTTGGAGACAAAACCGTCGCGAAGATTAAGAAATACCTGAGCCTCTAACAGGCCGTTTCAACGCTCTTATAGCAACATGCTGAAAGCGTACGGGCCGGTGATCTTACCGGCCCGCATCCTTCGCTGAGTCAGCCCCCGCACCAACCCCCGGTTTTTCCAGCCAGTTCACGGTCTGCCTTGTTACCAGCATCGTCAGCAGCACGCCGGCGGCAAACAGGTAGAGGCCATAGTGCACCTGGATACTGACGATCACGCCCAGTTTGACGGTAACAATCAACATCGCCACTACCATCACATCCAACATCGCCCAGCGGCCATATTCATGCATCAGTTTCAGATAACGTTTTGCCGTACTACTGCCACGACTGTGTAGCGTCAGTAACCGGATCAACACCAGCAGTTTGGTCAGCGGCAGGACGACACTGAAGCCAAGAATCAATACAAAGAGCAGGTACTGCCCCTGCAGCCAAAGCTGACCGATGCCACCGATAATCGACAGACGATCATCGAACAGCCAGAGCCGAGTCAGCGTCAGCAAAGGTGTGCACATGCCCGCCAGCAACAAGCCTGCGGCCAGCAGAGCGAGCAAACGCAGATAGATGGGAGATTTCAGCATCAGATCCAGCGCCTTGTGCGTTCCATGTAGCGCGTGTACTCGGGACCAAACAGCGACTTAAGCGCGCGCTCTTCCGGGTGAATCTGGAAACGGTTCATATACAGCACAAAGCCTACCAGCCAGAACGGTGCCAACCAGCTCGGCTCATGCAGGCCATAAGCGGCCAGTAACAGCAGGATGCCGAGATACATGGGGTTGCGTGAATAGCGGAACAGTCCTGAATCCACCAGTACGCGGGTCTTCTCCGGCGTATGCGGGTGGAAAGTCGTGCGCCGCCGGTGAAACTGGTACAGCGCACCAAAGCCCAGCAACAGCGCCGCACATACCAGACCGTACTTGAGCCAGGCCAGATCGCTGTTTAGCGGCAATCCAAGCCCTATCCACCGGCTAAGCCAGATCAGTAGCGCACAAACCGCGGCGACCAGCGGCGGCGGACATTTAAGTTCCAGGCGGGACATGTTTCATCACCCTTAAAAAGATAGGGGCACCTTAGCGAAAATCGGCTTAAAGCAGAAGCAGGCGCTACAACGCCTGATGGCTTATGCTTAAGTGACTGATTATAGGAACAAGCTTATGCCGTTGTTACGCCTGCTGTCTCTTGTGATCCTGACCGGCCTGTTTGGCTGCAGCTCGGAACCCGACCCTGCCAACCAGGATGGAAAAGAGCTCTACAGCTACTACTGCGCCGGATGTCACAAGGAGTCAGGCGACGGCTCTTTTCTCCAGGGCATCCCAGCCAACAATCGGACCGAATTCAGCGCAGCGGAGCTGGTGGATGTGATCAGAACCGGCCACCCGGATCTGCCGGATATGCCCCACTTTTCACAGCTGAGTCGGATGCAGGCAAGCGCCATCGCCCAGCATCTACAACGCCAGCTAAAGGAGTAACTCAGGCTGAGACAAACAACGCAAACTGCCGAATGATACCCACCAGACTCACCACAATCAGCACCGTTCCCAACACACGAAAAAACAGCGGTGTCTCGTTACTGACGATATAACGATGAAAGCGCTCGCCGATCAGATGGCCAACATAGGCACAGGGCAACAGCCAAAGCTGGTGAATCAGTTGCAGATCCACTCCTGCGATCAGGAAGGAGACCATTTTGATCGCTACGAGGATAAACCAGAGCACAAACAGCGTATCGCGCAGCTGATGCTTGGCCACATGGGAGGCGTAAACCGCAACGATCAGCGGCGCACCGATCAGCGAGGTGCCGCTAACGTAGCCACCCAGGGCGAGAAAGATATTATCCATCCACGGCCGTTTACTGCGAAACGGCCGGTTAAGCACATAGCCAACGGCGTAAACAATCACGATCAGGAAGATAATGCTGCTCATGATCTCCGCGGGCAGGGTCAGCAGGCCAAACACCCCCACCAGCTTGGGAATGATCATCACCTTCATCGACTTGCCAAGATAGCCCCAGTCGATATTACTGCCGCTCGCGCCCTGGGCTTGCTTGTCACGCCAACCCTGAAACGCAATCAATGAAGAGAAGATCAACAGATGGATGGAGATGATCGGCAGGAACACCAGTGGCTTGTTCACGACCAGCAGCAGAAACGGCAGCGCCAGCACGGCGCCACCGAAACCGAGACCGGAACGGACAAAGCCGCTCCAGACAAAAACAAGTCCAATCAGTGCATACTGCCAGGGAAGAAGATCCGCCATCCGTGCTCTCTAGTGCTATAAAGAAAGCGCAACAGCTTACTCTTTTTCCGTCGTCGGTTAACACCGGCAAACTGTCGGGGCTTGGCCCGGCGGTTGCGCCAGAGGGGCAGATGCTCAGGCGTTGCCGGATAGCACTTTTAGCGACGCCTCCCGCTCACGCATCCGCCCCAGGTAATCGGTTAATGTTTCCGCCTCGGCAAACAGGCGGTCAGCCACCGGCAGTTCAGCCGCGTAATCCAGGATTGGGATCAGCATCGCATCAGCCAGGGTGTAATGCTCGCCGGCGATATGAGACTGAACACCCAGCATCTCGGTCAGGCGGGTAATGGATGCCTGGGCCGCCGGCAAGGCCGCCTCTACCGCCGCCATGTCTACGCTGCCGCCCTCACCTTTCGGGAAGTAGAACTCCAACACCAGATCACGGATCAGCGCATCGTAGTGATAGAGCGCAATCTCTGAACTGGCCTGGTCTACCAGTGCGCGCTCCCAGGCATCGCCCGGTAGCATTTCAGCGCTATCGTAAACGGCATCCAGGTACCGGCAGATAGCACCCGATTCAAACAGCGGACTGCCGTTGACCAACAGCACCGGCACCTTGCCATAGGGGTGCCAGGCGAAATGCTGCTCGCTTTTAAACGCAATCTCCTGGCCATTAACCTCCATCCCCACGCTGTAGGCGATTCCTTTCTCCTCACAGCAGAGCATTACGGTGCGCACGAAGGTGCTGAATTCAGGGCCGAAAATATGCAATTTATCCATGGAACATCTCCAAATAGTTTTTATGTACAGCTGGACTCTATCTTTGCAGGCGGCACAATATGTTCAAGAACATATTTTAGTAGAGAGACGGGATCGCATCATGGCGTGGAGCGAAGATCACAAGCAACGAAGCCGGGAAAAGATACTCACCACGGCGGCAGGACTGTTTGCCAGGCAGGGTTTCGATAACGTCAGTATCGACCAGGTGATGCAGGCCGCCGGTATGACACGGGGCGCGTTTTATGCGCACTTCAGCTCCAAGACCGACCTCTACGCCGAGGCGATCCTGTATGCGGCGAACACCGCAGCCGAAAGCTATCTGCCGCAGGGACAAGCCACGGATCAACAGCGTGAGGCGTTTATTGCTGCCTACCTCAGCGAGGCCCACTGTCAGGGCGCAGATATTCCCTGTCCGCTGGCATTTCTGGTCAGCGACATGGCGCATCAGGATGAGGGCGTACGTTCCACCTGGTCCCAGGTATTTCAGGGGTTGGTCAAACGGTTACAGAACAATACGGGAGAAGGCTCGGCAGCTCAGGCCGAAGAGCAGCAGGCCGCACTGCAAAAAGTGGTCATGATGATTGGTGGCGTCGCGGTGGCCAGGGCGCTGAACGATAACGCCCTGGCCACCGAAGTTCTGGAGGCGTGCCGGGCAGGAGCGCTAAGCACCCCGCCCATTCATCTTTCCGAGGAATAAACCTCGTCAGATTTTGAAACGCCCCAGCTGTTCGTCAATCTGACCGGCGCAGCTGGAGACTTCACTCCCCAGCGATTTAACTTTCTCGGCGGTTTCCGCCAGCTCTGAGGCAGCATCGCCGATCAGCGTGATATTGCGATTGATCTCTTCGTTGACCATGCTCTGCTCTTCAGCGGCGGTGGCCACCTGGGTGGCATCATCGGAGATCGACTCGATACGCCCAGAGGCTCCCTCAAGTCGGTCATAACTTTCCTGACTTTCCTCCACGGTGACAGATACCCGCTCCAGACAGGTTTCCATCTGCGCCACGCTGATATCCACGCCCTGCTTCAACTGGCGGATAAGCTCATCGATCTCAGCAGTAGCTTTCTGCGTGCGAGCTGCCAAATCACGTACCTCATCGGCCACCACGGCAAAGCCGCGGCCCTGTTCACCGGCGCGCGCTGCCTCAATCGCAGCATTCAGCGCCAGCAGATTGGTCTGCTCCGCCACTCCACGGATAGTTTCAACGATGCCGAAGATCGTGTTGCTCTGATCGGCCACCTGGCCCACTGAAGCGGACGCGGTCTGAATCGCATCCGATACTTCACCGATCTCCTGCACCGTAGCGGCGAGCTTCTCACGCACGCTGGTGACCTCGGTGTTGGCCGCATTGGAATCCTCGGCAGTACGGGCCGCACGCTGAGCCACATCGGTAGCGGTGGCAGACATCTCGTTGGCAGCGGTGGCCACACTTTCCAGTTCTCGACGCTGCTCGCTGGTGGAAACCTCGGTGTGGCTTGCCGTCGTGCTAAGTGCAGCAGCGCTGGATTTCAGTTGCTCGGAATGAGTTACCAAATCAGCGATCAACAGGCGGATCTTCTGAGTGAAACCGTTGAACCCTTCCACCACGTCATTGAGCTCGGAGTGGCTGGTACGCTCAAGCTGATGAGTCAGGTCGCCCTCGGCTCCGGCCAATGCCTTCATGCGCAAGCCCAGGTCTTTCAGTGGTCGGGTGATACCGATGGCAAACAGCTGCAACCCGAACATCACCAGCACCAGTACGCCCACCGAAATGCTGAGCAGCGTGACCAGGGTATCCTGACGGGAATCGTCGATGGTGCTGATCAGGTTTTGTAGATCGGCAAATATCACTTCGCGCGGCACCGAGATCAGCAACTCCCAGTTGGCGTCGGCCACCCTGATCGGAAAGCTGACCTGCATGGAATCAGCACCCAGGGTTTTCGTACCGGCATACTGAGTCGACACATCGGCGAGCTTTTTGCCCAGAGAGCCGCTGTACTCATTGGCCGCAATGAGACGGCCCAGCTCGCTGAGCAGCACCACATTGGCCTGGCCACCATAGAGCGTGGCGGCCAGTGCTTCGATATCTTTCTGCAGCACCGGCAGATTGATATCCGCGCCGACAATGCCGATAAAGCTGCCATCGGCCACCACCGGCGAGGTCAGCGAGGTCATCATGATGGAGTTGCCCGGACTGATCTCGTAAAGATAGGGCTCAATCAGGCAGTCGCGTTTGTTCTCCATACCGCAGAGATACCATTCCGACTCGCGGGTACCGTTTTCGTCGCGCTCTTCACTGTATTTGCTCGACGTATCCTCGGTGGGATAAAAGGTCAGCCCACTCTCTTCACGCACCCAGTACACATCCAGGGTACCGGTGTTGGAACTATGGCTCAGATCGCCCCTGTACTCAGCATCACGACCATCGTAGGCGTTGGGTTCAAACTGCGCATAAGACGAGCTGATGACCGGGTTCGCCGCCAGGGCTCCTTGCACCAGACGTTTAACACTGTCACGGCTGAGCGGCTCTGATTCAGCCGTTAGCGCCATTTCGCCGGCAAGGGTGCGCGGCGTCAGATAAGCGCTCTGCAGTAACGAGGTGATCTGTTCGCTGGCCTTGGAACCCGCCAGTTCCAGCGATTGTCGGGCGGCCCCCTCCTCTTTTTCAGAGGCTGAATCGATAGTGATGTCGCTCAGAACCTGCAACTGGCTCAGCGCCACCGCTACCAGCACACCCAGCGCGACCACCAGCGCCAGCATCGAGAAGAGACTGAGTTTGAATCGCAGAGACAGGTTTTTCATCGAATAAGATTCTCCAAAATGAACGGGCCTGCAGCGCCACATGCACAAAAATACGCATTATAGTCTTTTCTAAATTACATAAATTTAATTTTGTTTAAATATGAAGACAGATTGCCATCAACCTGTGAGCGCAAAGTCGTTTCAACACTGAACCGCATACTGACCAAAGACCTAGGGTTTTGTTGGCAACTCAGACTAATACCTAAGTCAAACGCGGTTAATGTTCAGAAAAACACAGCTTTAGACTAGGATCCCTCATGTACAGCGCCAAAACTTCAGTCCGTCGAGAGCGGCGAAACGCAAAGCCCTAATTTATGACCCAGCACCGCGCGCGCTTTGAATGGATCACTCTGCTCGCCAGCCTTGCGCTGCTCGGGGTCTATATCGTCTGGACCATCATTGAACGGCATGCGTCAACCAATGAGCAGGAGCAGCAACGGCTGACCGCTCAGGCCGAAATCGTCAACAGCTACCTGACGGAGCAACTCAGCTCCATCTATCGCGTTCTGGAGCTAGTCAGACGCAATCTGCCCGAGTGGCGAGAGAGCGAAGAGGCACTGGAACATGCTAATATCGAGTTTCAGCACCACATCGAGACGCTAACCGGTATACGCACCCTCTTGGCTCTGGACCAGAGCGGTGATGTCATCGCCTCAAGCAGAGTCTCTCTGCTGCATCAGAACTTCAGTCAACGCGAGTATTTTCAGGTCGCCCTTAAGGACCCATCCACGGAAACGCTTCACATGGCCAAGCCATTTCTGGCGGTGACCGATCATTGGGTAATGACCTTTAGCCTTCGTGTCGTCGATAAGAACGGCAACTTTGACGGCATGGTTATCGCCTCCATCGATCCGGAAAGATTTCGCAACACACTGAACGCGGTCAACTATGCACCGGATATGTGGTCCGCCCTCGCCCACGGGAGTGGCACCCAGTTACTGATGGAGCCATTCAGGGAGGGACAGCAAGGCATGAACCTGGCTCAACCGGGATCGTTCTTTTCCCGTCATATCGAAAGCGGCCAGGAAAAAAATCTATTGAGCGGCAGAGTTTATGCCACCGGTGAAGAACGGATCATGGCGCTGCGGACCATCCAGCCAGCCGACCTGCACCTGGATGCACCCATTATTCTCGCCGTGGGTCGCGATCTTGACCGGGTATTCGCCGACTGGTGGGACTTTACCCTCTCACGGGGGCTGATCTTTATGCTGCTCTGCGTTTCATCCAGCTTTTTGATGTTCAGGCTGCAAAGCGCCCAACGTGCCCGTTACACAAGTGAAGTCGCCGCCTCAGCGCTTATCAAAGAGAAGAATGCCCAACTGGAACAGCTCAATGCCGAACTGACATTGCTCGCCCTTAACGATGGCCTGACCGGTATAGCCAACCGGCGCAGTTTTGACGAAGTATTCATCAAGGAATGGAAGCGCTGCCAGCGTGAGGCCAGCCCATTGACGCTTATGCTGGTCGATATCGACTACTTCAAGCCATTCAACGACCACTACGGTCACCTTGAGGGCGACGAATGTATCCGCGAGGTCGCTGCTCAGCTCAGGAAGTCGTTAACCAGAGCCTCTGATTTCGTCGCCCGCTATGGAGGTGAGGAGTTCGCCTGCCTGGTGCCGAAATGCGATTTCGAAACCGCCACTCAGCTCGCCGAGAAGCTACGTCAGTCCGTAGAAAATCTGGCTATTCCACACAGCCATTCACAGGTATCGACCAGCGTCACCATCAGCGTCGGTTATGCCGTTTGTGTGCCTGACCAAAGCCCCCCAACCGCATTGATCGCCAAAGCCGATGAGTGCCTCTATTACGCTAAAGCGGGTGGCCGCAACCAGGCGATGGGCTGCGACTGTGCCACCAACACCGAGCCAGCAGCGGCCGCACCGCTGGATACCGAGCAAACGTTAAAGTGACTCTTACCTCAAAATCAAGCCTCAGAATCACGCCCAGCATCAGGCCAGAATAACGCAGAGCGCTCCGAGCACAATCAATCCGAGACCGAGCAGATCCCGACGCCCGAGTTTGTCCTTGAACCAGGTTGCCGATATGGCCAGGGTAAACAGCACTTCGACCTGACCCAGGGTTTTCACCAGCGCGACGCTCTCCAGGCTCATGGCGGTAAACCAACCCAGCGAGCCAAGGCAGCTGATCAGGCTGGTCAGCATCACAATCTTCGGTCTGCGCCAGAGCTCAAGCAGTGTCGCCGGTTCACGGACCGCCAGCCATACCAGCAGCATCAACGTCTGCAGACTGATCACCCAAAGCAGCACCCAGGCGGCGCTGTGCGGGAAGCTCAGATCGAGCATCAATGAGGCTTCGCGCACCCAGAGGGTGGTCATCGCAAAACCCAGACCGCTACCAAGCCCCGTCATCACCGTTTTCAGCGGCAGTTCGCGAATAGCGCCGGTATTACCCATCAACCAGATCGCAACACCGCCGATCACAACACCGGCCCAGCCCAGGGGGGAAAGCGGCGCCGCAAAAAATAATGCGCCCAGGGTTGCCGCAATCACCGCTTCACTTTTCGCAAGCCCAACGCCGATGGCGTAATTACGCAGACGAAACAGCACCACCATCAGCGCGGTAGCAATAATCTGAGACACCGCTGCGGCAGCCACGGTCAGCACGAAGCCTGTATCGAAACGAGGTACCGCCACCGGATCGAAATGGTAGAGCAGTAGCAGGTAAGCCGCAGCTACCGGGCTCGCCCAGAGAAACCGCGCCAGCGTCACTCCCGCGGTACTGATCTCTTTACTGAGACGGCTTTGGATGGCATTACGCATCGACTGCATAAACGCGGCGAACAGGGTAAAGGGGATCCAGAGGCCCATCGGATTAATGTCCTTGATCAGGTATGAAAGACGGAGAGGCCGAACGAATGGCTATTCTTGTACTTGGGTGATCCGGCTGGAGGGGCTAAACAGACGACCGGAGGACCTGGGTAACGCTGGCTCTATCAATGTGGAACCACTCTAGGCCAGGGTTATAAACAACACAAATTCATATTTTTCGTGTTATTAATTCCAAGAAAGAATACTAAAACTAACGCAATCTATCTGTTTCTGAAACACAGCTGTTCAGGGAGTTCGTTTATCTCAGTAGCCAAAGCGGCCAGAACTGCTGGCGCGCAGCCTGTCGCCGCTTTGGACTGATCTTTTTGGTTTGTTACCAGTTGGTGTGATTAATCGTCCAAATATAGTCACGCTCACCACTGCTGAGCTTTCTGTCGGACTGATTACCGCTTTCAGCGGTGTAATTTTCTGCTTTATGCATGGATTCTTGCGTTGCCTTCAGCCCAGTATCGATACATTCGTCACTGGCAGCCTGGGCCTGTACAACACCAAAGAGCCCAATCAATACAGCAGAAAAAGCGATACGTTTAATACTGTTCATGATCGCTCCCTCTATTTCGTCACCATCTCTTTGGGCACCTGGAAGCGCCAGCAAAGAAAGGATCGAACAACGAAGCGAGTAGCAGTTATCCGCTTTAAGTCTAGTCGACTTGCGGATCACCGCTGCCTCAGTCGGGATCAAAAGATGCTGAGGCGCTTTCCGTGTCTGTAACAGTAGATCAGCCCCTGGCTGTTGAGACGCCGCAAGCAATCAATTACTTAATCACAACTCATCATTTTAAGCGCAACTCATCATTCAGCCAGCTAACCAACTGCTTTACACCGGCCGAGAGCTCACCCTGTGGCAACCAGAGCCCCAGCCGCGCCGGGGTCTCGATAAATCCCCAGGGGGCGATCAGCCGCCCGGTCCGGAGATCTTCCTCCACCAGATAGGCAGGCGCGATAGCCACGCCCAAACCCACCAGCGCCGCTTCCAGCATGTAGTTCAGATGATCGAAAGATTTATCGTCGCTGCGCTCGGCACGATCCAACCCCTTATCCTGCAGCCAGAGCGGCCAGGCCTGCTGACGGGAGCGGGTATGCAGCAACGGTAGTTCGGTGAGAAGCTCTGGCGCGAGCCTATCGGACTCAGACTGAAACTCCGGCGGCAACAGATCAGGCCTTAACACCGGCCCCATTCGCTCCGGTGCGAGATCGATCACCTGCGCCCCCTTGGGCCAGGGCGGCTCCGCGAAGCGTAGCGCCAGGTTAACCTGCGCCGGCAGTGGCCAACCCAGGTCATCGCTGGCGGTTAAATGAAGCTTAAGATCCGGACACTGACGCTGCATCCGGTCCAGGCGGGGAATAAACCAGCGCGCCAGGAAACTACCCGAGCAGCCCAGCACCAGCGGCGCATCCACTGCGGCCTTTTTCAGCTGGTCACAGGTCTGCACCAGCTGATCGAACACCTGTGAGGTTGTTGCACGCAGCTGCTCACCTTCGGTGGTCAACGCCAGTCCCCGCCCCTCGCGCCGGAACAGGCTGATGCCGAGTTGCTCCTCAAGCTGACGGATCTGGCGACTTACGGCACCGTGAGTCACGCTAAGCTGCTCAGCAGCACGGGATACACTGAGAGTACGTGCGGCTTCATCAAAAGCACGCAGGGCGTTCAGCGAGGGAAGGGATTGGGACACGACAGATCAACCTGTTAGATTTTCTCACAGGTTAGCGCAAAATAATCGATTTTCACAGACGGGGAATTTTCCTATTCTTGCCCCATCAAAAGACGCAGCCCCTGCGAAAACGATGCAGCCCTCTGCGAATAGGCGCCTGCGAAAAGGAGTTAGCACCATGACTATCCAGACAACAAATTCCAGCACGCCGGAGATCGGCCCGGACGCACGCGGCTTCTTCGGACGTTTTGGCGGCCGCTTCGTCGCTGAAACCCTGATGCCGCTGATTCTCGACCTGCAGAAAGAGTACGAGAAAGCGAAAAACGACCCCGAGTTCTATGCCGAGCTTGAAGCGCTGCAGAAAGACTACGTGGGCCGCGCCAGCCCGCTCTACTTCGCCGAACGCCTGACCGAAGAACTGGGCGGCGCGAAGATCTTCCTCAAACGCGAAGACCTGATGCACACCGGCGCTCACAAGATCAACAACTGCCTGGGCCAGATCCTGCTGGCCAAGCGCATGGGCAAAAAACGCATCATCGCGGAAACCGGCGCCGGCATGCACGGTGTCGCCACCGCCACCGTGGCCGCCCGTTTCGGCCTGGAGTGCGTGGTCTACATGGGCAGCACCGATATCGACCGTCAGCAGCCGAACGTGCATCGCATGAAGTTGCTCGGCGCCAAGGTGATTCCGGTCACCAGCGGTACCGGTACCCTGAAAGATGCCATGAACGACGCACTGCGTGACTGGGTCACCAACGTGGATTCCACCTTCTACATCATCGGCACCGTGGCCGGCCCGCACCCCTACCCGGAGATGGTGCGTGACTTCCAGTCCGTTATCGGCCGTGAAGTGCGTGAACAGATCCTGGAGAAGGAAGGTCGTCTGCCGGACTCTCTGGTGGCCTGCATCGGTGGCGGCTCCAACGCCATGGGCCTGTTCCACCCGTTCATCAAGGATGAGTCCGTGCGCCTGATCGGCGTTGAAGCCGCCGGTTACGGTATCGACACCGGCAAGCACGCGGCCAGCCTCAAGGGCGGCACACCGGGCGTACTGCACGGCAACCGCACCTTCCTGCTGCAGTCGGAAGATGGCCAGATTCAGGATGCGCACTCTATCTCCGCCGGCCTCGACTACCCGGGCATCGGCCCCGAGCACGCCTGGTTGCATGAAGTCGGTCGCGGCGAATATGTCTCCGCCACCGATGATGAAGCACTTGAAGCGTTCCAGATTACCTGCCGCCTGGAAGGTATTATCCCGGCGCTGGAGTCCTCCCATGCGATCGCTTACGCCATCAAGCTGGCGCCGACTCTGCCCAAGGATCACCTGATGGTGATCAACCTGAGCGGCCGTGGCGACAAGGACATGGCCACCGTTACCGCACACCTGGCCGATCAGCTCGAAGACTGAAGGAGAGAGATAATGACTAGTACAACCCCGATCCAGGGTAACAACCAGGGCCGTATCTCCCGCCGTTTTGCCGAACTGAAGCAGCAGAACCGAGCAGGTCTCGTCACCTTTATCAGCGCCGGCGACCCGGATTACGATACCGGCCTTAACAACCTGATCGCCCTGTCCGAAGCCGGTGCCGATGTGATCGAGTTGGGCATGCCGTTCACCGATCCCATGGCCGATGGCGCGTCGATCCAGAAGTCTTCCCTGCGCGCACTGACCGCTGGCCAGAATATGCAGAAAACCCTGCAGATGGTCCGCGAGCTGCGTAAGAAAGATCAGGACACCCCGCTGGTGCTGATGGGATACTACAATCCGATCTACTGCATGGGTGTAGACACCTTCCTGGCCCAGGCTGCCGAAGCGGGCGTTGACGGCCTGATTGTGGTGGATCTGCCGCCGGAGCATGACGACGAGCTGTGCGTGCCTGCCCAGAAACACGGCATCAACTTCATCCGCCTGGCGACCCCGACCACCGACGCCAAGCGTCTGCCGATGGTGCTGGAAAACACCTCCGGCTTTCTCTACTACGTTTCCAGCACCGGCGTTACCGGCGCTGCGGCTCCGACCCCGGAGAAAGTTGAAGGTGAAGTCAGCGCGATCCGTGCCCACACCGATATTCCGATCGCGGTCGGCTTCGGTATCCGCACCCCGGAACAGGCAGAACGGATCGCCAAGTTCGCTGACGCCGTGGTCGTAGGCTCCGCCCTCACCGACTGTGTCGAAAACGCGGCATCACCGGCCGAAGGTACAGAAGCGATTGCAGAGCTGACACGCTCCCTGGCCAAGTCGATCCGCGAGGCACGCTAACAGCAGCTCGCGCCGCCACCGATAAAAAAGCAGCCTTTCACGGCTGCTTTTTTGTTTTGATCTGCAGTTTGCTTTGCCTGATTAATCTCTCGCACTGGCTAACGCTTATTAAAACAACTGTCTGAATCCATGGAAATTGTTTCCCAAACTGTGTATTTTCGCCGCGCCAAAGGAAGTACAACAGGAAATAAAACATGGACCAGTCTGATAAAAAACCGCTCCCTCCCCTCTTAAGCTCTCTGCTTGGCAATCTGAAGCAGTATTCTCTCGGCATCATCGGCGCTTGCGCCGCACTGCTGATCGGGATGTCATCCTTCTTTACCACGGAACTGGGCTACACCTACGTGGTGCAGGACACCCTGTTCGGTTCTATCCGTGTGTATACCGAGCCCGGTGTGCACTTCAAGGTACCGATGTTCTCCAACGTCTACACCTATAACCAGGCGATGACGCTGAACTTCGGCAACCAGGAAAACGGCGAAGTTATCCGCGCGACCCGTCAGCTTAACGATGTTGAAGTGCAGTTTGCCGATACCTATACCGCCAGCATCCCGGCCACCTTTCGCTTTAAGCTCTCGGCCGATCCCGACAAGATCATTGCCATGCACCGGGAATTTCGCAGCTACGACAACCTGATCGATTCACTGCTAATCAAGAACGCCAAGAACGTCACCGTGGTCACGGCTACCCAGTACACCGGCGAAGAGTTCTTCCAGGGCGGGCTTAACAAGTTCAAGGTCCAACTGGAAGATCAGCTCCAGTTCGGTCTCTACCAGACCGAGCGCCGTCAGGTGGAAGTGGAACAGACCGATCTCGCTGCCGTCTCATCCGAGAACGACGATGCCGACCGTCTTGAGCGCAAAGTACAGCTGGTCTGGAAAAACATCATCCTGCAGGACAAATCCGGTCAGGCGATGCGCCTCGCCAACCCGCTGGACTCCTACGGTATCCAGGTACGCCAGGTTACTATCGGTCGGCCGTTCCCGGAGAAGCGCCTTGATGAGCTGCTGGTGAAGAAGAAGGATCTGGTGGCCAAACGTATCACCGCGATTCAGGCTCAGGAGACCGCCCGCGCCGAGGCGAAGACCGCTCAGCTGGAAAAGGAGATCGAAAAGGCCCGTGCCATCCAGGACGCCCAGCGCGCCAAGGAGCTGGCGATCATCTCCAAGCAGAAAGAGGTTGAGATGGAGCGCCAGCAGGCGGAACTGGAACAGGTGCGTAAGGAGAAGGAGCAGGCGGTCGCGGTGCTCGAGAAAGAGACCCAGCTCGAGGTCGCCACCGCCGAGCGCGATATCCAGAAAGCCAACGCGGAAGCCGCTACTTACGCAGCCAAGGCGATTCGCGAAAAAGGGCTGGCGGAAGCAGAAGTGGCCAAGGCGCATCTGCTCGCGAAACAGGCCGCCAAGGATATCTATATGGCAGAGATCCAGCGCGATATCGCCGATGTCATGTACCCGGCACTTAAAGAAACCCAGATCAAGATGCCGGAATACTACGTGGGTGATGGCAGCGCCACCCCCGTGAACAGCCTTGATGTGTTCACCAGCCTGGGCGCCATGGACCAGCTGAAAAAGAATATGACTGCCGCGCCGGCTAACTGAACTGAGCCCTCTGCCAGTCATCAACCGGCAATAAAAAGGCTCCTCGATTGAGGAGCCTTTTTGTTAAGCAATGACAGCAGACTATGGCATCAAAACAGGGTCAGTCGCCGCCCTGTTGATCGGATTTAACGACCCAGCCACTCTCAAGATCATACTCCAGCCGGTAGTGCCTTAGATCGATATCCTCCGCAGTCGCCGCACGCACGTGGGGTGCGTCCTTGAGATCACTGACGCCATGGCGCTGAAAATTAATTCGCCCATCCTCAAGGGTTACGCCGTTGGGACCACCCCGATATTCAATAGGGGTGTCGTCATCCTCACCATCGTCCTCCCAGAAGCAGATCGAGCAGATATCATAGCGACATGCCCGTCTAAGGGTTGCGTATCCGCAGCAGGGACAGGCATACAATCCGTTTTCAGCCTGTTCTCTATCGATACTATTCATAGATCCGCCCCTTCGATCTGCAACTTTCGTTCAGGCCTCACCGACCAGGTTGTTTAACCCTCAGCCTTGTAGCGCTGCGCCATAGCGTTGGCTGCAATCATGGCGTTGTACACGTCAGCCTCGGATACCTCTTTCGGCATATTACCCATGGTGTCGCCCTCTGCACAGGCGATGCTCGCGACGGTACGCCATTCGGCCTCGACAAAGGATGTAAGTCCCATATCCTCAAGCGTCAGCGGCAGGCCTACGGTTTTAATGATACGAATAACCTCGTCGATCTCCTCTTTGGGTGCGTTTTCCAGCACCAACTGGGTCAGCAGCCCGAAGGTCACCTTTTCGCCGTGCTGCACATGGTGCAGATCCGGCACCGCAGACATCCCGTTGTTAACCGCATGGGCTGCGGCCAGGCCACCCGCTTCAGCGCCCACGCCGCTCAGGTAGATAGTCGCTTCGATAGTCTGTTCGAGTGCCGGTGTGCAGATCTTGTTATTCACGGCATCCATCGCCGCGGCGACGTTTTCGCAGAGCAGTTCATAGCAAAGCTTGGCCAGACCCAGACCGGTTCGGGAAGGCTTTTTAAGCACCAGGTTGATCCCATCCGAGGCGTAGCAGGCACGCGCTTCAAAGTAGGTTGCCAGGGCATCGCCTACGCCGGCGGCAAAGAAGCGCGCCGGCGCCGCGGCCAGGATATCGGTATCGGCGATCACTGCGTCCGGGTTCTGCGGCAGGAACAGGTAGCGATCAAACTCGCCGTTGTCCTTGTAGATCACCGACAGCGCAGTACAGGGTGCATCGGTGGAGGCGATGGTCGGATACAGCACCACGGCCAATTTGTTGTAGTAGGCCACAGCCTTGGCGGTATCCAGAGTTTTACCACCGCCAATCCCAACAACCACATTGGCCTGCTGCGCCTTGGCTAGCTCACCGATGCGATTGATTTCAGTATCCGTGCATTCGTATTGAAACTTCTCGACCTTGGCATGGATACCCGCCGCTTCCAGCGCCGGCGTCGCCTGGGTCGCGACGCGATCAAGAATGAACTCGTCGGTGATAATCAGGGCGTTATCACCAAAGGCGGAAACGTAATCCGCCATGTTGGCCAGCAATCCTGTACCGATGATGAATTTTTTCGGGGATGTGACGGTGCGCTCGGTCAGCGGCATGGAAAACTCCTTCTCATTGGTATGTCCGGATTTTTTATCCGTAGCGGTAATCCGTGTCCGCCATTGTGACAACAACGAGAAGAAGAAATTGCGCGTTAGATCAATGAATTACCCGAATTTCGTCGAAGGCCGTGTAGTTGCCTCGCCAACGGCAAAAGTGGTTAACAGATGCTTGCTCAGCAAGCCAAGGGTAAACACCAACAGCGCTTATTAAGACAGAGGGAACCTAAAGCAGAGCAGATAACGAAAACCCGGATTACTGGAATCGTAGATCACCGGTAGTGCTGTCTTGCTTCCTCCTCCAGGAAATACAGCGTCATCGGACCAAAACCCTTAATCTCCGCCTCGCCCCGCTCTGTGCAGATGAAGTCATCCTTCAACAGTTCATAGGTGGCCTGGTTCAGCGTAATCCGCATCGGTTCGGAGTGGCTCTCCATCCGCGCTGCCAGGTTTACGCCGGGGCCAAACAGGTCGTAGACATACTTCTGGATACCTACCAGCGAGCCGATGACCGGCCCAGTGTTGATGCCGATCCGCCCGCGCCACTGGTTGCTGTGTGCCGAGTTTCGTTTTTCCAGATAGCGACGCATACGTAGAGCCACACGGGCAATATTAGCCGTGTCTTCACCACTTTCCTCGGGCACGCCGGACACCGCCATGTAGGAGTCACCAATAGTACGTATACGCTCGCAACCGAACATTTCGACAATGCGATCAAAGGCTGAAAAGATATCGTTGAGCTCGGAGACCAGTGCGCTGGCATCGTGAGAAATCTGCATATCGGTAAAGCGGACGAAGTCGAGCATCAGAATAGCGGCGTTTTCAAAGTGCTGCGGCGTGGTCGTTCCGTAGTTCTTCAGCTCTTCGTAAACCTGCTTTGGCATCACGTTAAGCAGCAAACGTTCTACCCTGTCCTTTTCACGCTCCAGCGCTTTGGCGTTCTTCTCTGCCAGGCGTGAGTAGGAATCCAGCATGTACTGGCTCTCTTTCTCCTTGGATATATCACGGGCTTCGACCAAGGTGCGCGCTTGGCCCTGGTACTCCACCTGGTGCATTTCAATCCGAACAGGAGTCGCGCGTCCTTTTATCTGCACATCCACCTCCAGACGATAGCTGCCCCGGGCCTGCAGCCGCTGCTTCGCCTTCTCCAGCTCAAGAGACGGCACCCTGTCGCTAAAGTCACCTTGCTCCTGGGCCGGCGGTGGAAACCAGTCAAAGAAGCAGGCATTCTCGAAACAGATAGTGTTTTGCTCTATATCAACGAGCGCAACGGCCAGATGGATCTGCTGTAAAAGAGCGCGGGTATCGATCGACTTATCCATCGGCCGAGCCTCAGGCTTGGGTCACTATGCAGTGTCGACGGCTGAGCACTTCGCCGATAACACGTGAAATATCACCCTCTTCCAGGTCAAAGTCTTCGAGTGTGAATTTGAGAATTTTTACCGCTTCATCGAAGGATTCGCTATCGATACCCAGACCGGAATGAGCACGAACCAGAGCCTCGTTGGAAAAGCTCGCGGGGCCGCCCATTAACGATGCGATGAACTTGGTTTGATGATCGACCAGACGCCGCATATCGAGGCCGTCGAAAAAGGGACTCAGGCGAGGTGAATCCAGAACTTCATCATAAAAAGCAGAGACAATGCGGCTGACTGTCGCGAAACCTCCGTATTTATCAAACAGGGTTTGCTCCATCTACGGCTCCCTTTCACCCTTTCTGCCAGCGGCTTCTGGTGCCCATTGGGGCTATAGGTGAGGTACACCTCAATATAGTTGCCGCCCCGGCTATGCACAAACAGTCGCCAGGGCATTCATCAGCAAGGGATTGGGAGCATGGGAGTGTATTAAGTATCAGCGGAAGTGCAAAAAGGTCGGGCTGTTGAGCCCTGCACAGTGGCGATAAAAAGAGATCGCCAGCATACGAAACAACCGGCGGGTTAGATGTGTCCGGGTTAGAAAGCTTTCAGTTACTGCTCATGCAGTTCAATCCGCCGAGAGCTTCGTCTCTACACTTTGGATCTTGTCCTGAATAGTCTGCTCCCGGTCGGTCCGGGTACCCAGTCGCATGGAGGAGCTGACACGCGGAGCGCCCATCTCATGAACAACCTCATGACAACGCTTCACTGCCGACATAACCTCATCCCAGTCACCCTCAATGTTGGTACCGTAGGCGTGTAATTGATGTTCAAGCCCCGCCTCCTCCAATACCCGTTGGCAAGCGGTGACATACTCGGATACCGACACACCAACACCCAGGGGTATCACGCAGAGATCGATCATCACTTTCATATAAGCTCCTTGTGAAAGCTCTAGTGTATTTCTAACCTGAAAAGGCCTTTACCTCTGCTTTAATAAGCCTAAAACCCGGGCTATTTCCAAAAAGACAGCAAAGAGGTCAGGATTATCAGGAATCAATAGGGTCTTTTCTTAAGAATAACAAACTTATGTATCGTCGAGTACAGACAAACCGGGAACAAAGCGACAAAGGCCAGCTTTTCGACAAATTGCAAAAACAGTCTTTTCAACCCACGCGCGTGGATATAGCGCTTTGAGAAATTCTTATAGGTTTGTGTTTTATCCAGTCCGAGGCCTTGAAATGAAAACCCCAGATAAAACACACCGCTCAATGTACCCAGAATTTGATCTATACGCTTCGGGTAGAATGCAAAGGTAGCACTCACATTGTGCTCAATGTATTCGATGTAATGCCAGCAATGCTTGGGCATGTATACCATATCGCCCGGGCTCAGGATTACATCATAACAAGTCGCCTTAGCCAGATCGGGATAGTGCCGCTTGGATTTATCGAAAGGCTGCTTGAAATCGACGACACTGTCGCTTTTAAGGGGCGTTTTGTAAATATGACGGCTTTCCGATTCGTCCAACAGCAGCACTCTTTTCTTACCATGAAGGCAAACGTGGAGATTGCTGTTGCGCTCTCTGTCGTAGTGCATTTTCGTCACACTGCCTTTGCCACCAAAGAAGTAAAGCGCCTTCCCAAGCGATGGCTTGAAATATCTCGGTCGGAAAGGGATCTTTCTCCATAAAGGTATTTTATCAACCAGTTTCTCGTTGATATGTTCCGGATACATCTGCCCAAATATTCTTACCGGCTGATCTTCCTTAATCCAGGACAAAACATCCTTAAGCTTAGCACTGGATGACTGAATGATATTCTTATGTTCGTCGTATCGAGTGTAGCTCGTTTTCCCGTTATGCGAATTGATATAATAATCCAAGTCAAAATCGTCAGGAAAATCAGATATCTTTATCAGTAGAGGCGTTTTACTTTTGTAGATTTCACGCTCAAGTTCAGATTCTTCACCATAACGATATTCAATGACTTTTATATCCGCATAATTCATTAATATTTCCAAAAGATATTATATATTTATAGTCTTTCTGTTTATAAACAGATTTTAATAAAAGAACCTAACAGGAAAGCGTGACAAACGATTGCAACAGATCGAAATTATGAGATCTGCCTATTGTTCTCCATGTTCATCAGCCACCTCCCCCCAGCTTTCAACCGGGCAGTTCGATAAATCGCACCGTTCCACGCTTCGTAATGGGCTGATATTGAAGCATTTCCAGCACCGTTACCAGCCGCAAAGGCGATCCTTTTGCATCAGTCTTGTGCCGCCAGATACCCTACACCTTCCATAAAATCGATAAACGCCCGCATCTTCGCCGGCATAAAGCGCATGGGTTGAAACTGCATGTGCATACCACCCTGGAAATGGCTGTGAACTTGGAAGCCATGCAGTACCCGTTCAACTTCGCCGGCTTTCAATGCGTCTTGTACAACAAAGTCCGGGAAGATGCCGATTCCCAGACCCTCTTTTACCGCCCTTAGCCTCATCTCCGAATGGTTGTTGGTGTAGCGACCATTTACCGCGACAGTCTCACGACTTTCCCCGCGGCTCAGTAACCAGTGGTTATCTCTCTCCAGCAGACCCAAAGGGATACAATCGTGCGCCAGCAGATCCCTTGGTTTAGCTGGCGCGCCACGCTCTTTAAGATAAGCGGGAGATGCACAAAGCACTGATTCCACCCTACCGATTACTTTACTGACCAGGTGCTCGTAGGGTTCCGCCGACACGTGAAAGACAATATCCAGGTCCTGCCGGGCCGGATCTAAGCGCTCATCGGTCACCATCAGATGCAGAGACACCGCCGGGTACTCTTTCACGAACGCAATAAAATAAGGCTCCAGCACCTGCTTTGCCAGCGCCTTGGGCACAGCCACGCGCAGGCGCCCTTTTGCCTCAGTGGCATCGCTCTCCGAAACCTGGACCGCTTCCCGGGCGCTGTCGAGCATATTGCGGCACTGCTCATACACAGCCATGCCCACCGACGTTGTGCTTTGACGACGTGTTGTCCTCTCGATAAGTATCACGCCCAGAGCTTTCTCCAGCCGTGACACCTGGCGACTGACTCCGGAGGGTGTAATGCCCATTTTCTCTGCCGCACCGGTAAAGCTACCGGTTTCGACCACGGCAACGAAAGCGGCCATATCCGGCAGCAGTGGCATCAGTGTATTGAGGTCCATCTATTTATGCGCCTGAAGCATTAGTATTTTGCTTTAACACCCTATTATTGATTTCAATCACCGAAGTTAGCATACCGGCCCTACCCTGCGTTAACAGTTTTACGAGGCGGCCATGCGCTCATTTCTATCTACTCCTCTTATCCGCAGCAGTTACAGAGTCCCGCTCCCAGAGCTATCTTTGCTACTCGTCGCGGCGTTCTGGGGCACCAGCTACGGTGTGACTAAAGAGGCGCTGGTCTACACCGGCGTGCTGGCATTTATCGCGATCCGCTTTGGCCTCACTGCGCTAATTCTCCTGCCGCTGCATCTGCAGCAGATTAGAACCGGCAAAGCCAAGGACAGCCTGCGGGCATTGCCTACCGGTCTATTACTGTTATGTATCTTTCTCGCGGAGACTTGGGGAGTATTTCACACAACAGCCACCCGGGCCGCCTTTTTGATTAGTCTATGTGTGTTGATGACCCCGCTGATTCAGGGTCTGGTGGAACGGCGTTGGCCTAAACCTAGGCTTATCGCGTTGGTGGGCATTTCGTTGCTGGGCGTAGGGCTGTTAACGCAAACCGGACTGCCGGTTGAGGAGGGCTCCTGGAATATGAATTCGGGAGACTATCTGATGCTGCTTGCCGCGCTGCTGCGCGCGATTCTGGTGGTAGTGACGAATCTGTTGATACGCGATAGATCCCTCTCACCATTGGCGATCACCAGCTCTCAGTCCTGGGTAGTCACGCTGGGCGCTCTGAGTCTCTTTATTTCGAGCGATCAGCCTGCATCGCAGCTTTTGCCGCTGGACCTATCCTTCTGGTGGGCAGCCGTTTATCTGACTCTGTGCTGTACGCTCTATGCGTTGTTTGCTCAAAACTATGGCTTGAAGCACACCTCGCCTTCGCGAGTCGCCCTGCTGACCGGCTCAGAACCGGCCTTCGGAGCACTGTTTGCGTTTATCTGGCTGGGGGAGTCACTGACGCCGGTTCAGCTGCTAGGAGCCGGCTGTATTTTGCTGTCCACGCTTATCGCCACGTTACAGCGTAAATGAGTGGAGTTCAGCCGAACCTTACCTGATTGCGGCCCTCTCTTTTGGCCATGTAGACGTTGCTGTCCGCACGACCAAAAAGTGTCTCGATGTCATCATCCGGCTGAACCTGAGCAATACCCAGTGAGATGGAAACCTGTACTGGGCTGCCCTGGAAGTTAAAGGGGCTCTGTTCAACCGCCTGACGAATATTTTCCGCCGCCTGACGGGCACTTTCACCATCAGTGGAGGGCAGGATAATCACGAACTCTTCACCACCGATACGGGCAACAAAATCGACACCGCGTAAATTACTGCGCAGAACCCGGGCGATCAGACGCAGCACCTTGTCACCGGCCAGGTGGCCGTATTTATCATTGATCGTTTTGAAGTAATCGAGGTCGGCAACACAGAGAGAAAAAGGTGTGTCATAGCGCTTGAAACGCTCCATCTCTTTCTCCAGCTCCCGCTCATATGCCAGCCGATTGGGTAGCCCTGTAAGCGGGTCGGTCATCGATTTCATATGAGCATCTTCAGCACTTTTGCGGAAGTACTCGGTCTTCATCTCCATCTCATCGATACGGGTCAGAAGCGCTTTACGCTCCTCTTTGAGATCTATCAGATGCTGCTCTTCCGCTACCTTATGCCGATTCATCGCCTTGATAATACCGGCGAGCTGGGTGCTGACCGCCTGCTTCAGCCCGTTGATATCCTGGGCTTTCTGAACGGTGGTGTGAATATGTTTAACATTCTGACGCACGCTCTGATCAAGCAGGTTATTGCGCCGACGCTGCTTCTGGTCGGAGTCGTCGGCGCCATCCATAAAGCTGCGCAGGTAGGTAAGCTGACTGTTTAGACTCTCCAGGTACTCCTGGATATCGGTTTCTAGATTACCGCCACCGATTTTCACCAGCTCAGACACTTCGTTCAAGCACTCTTCCAGGGCGCTGGCATCGGGAGATGATTCCAGCCGCTTGATCAACGAATGCACGCGTGCGGCATGGCTCGACGGCACACTGAGCAGCTGAATCAGATCCAGTAAGCGCGATGCCAGTCGCGCGCTGAGCACGTCACCGCAGGCTGCCAGGTCGTTGCTGTCACTGCTGTTGATATGGACCGGTATCAACTGTTTCTGAATATCCAGCAGCGTGTCGAGCAGGCCGGGGAGCTGGTTGATATTTTCTTCGGCAAGGCTCTGCTTGGCCTGGCTGAGCCTAGTGCCGTATGTATCGCGAATATCCTGTTGCAACAGGAACGCAATCCAATCATCGCAGGGTTGCGTCAGGCGTCCGGCCAGCTTACCTTTGCTCTCCTCTATTCTGCGCACCTGGGTTTGCGTTTTGCGCAGTAGATCCTGAACCGACTCCAGACCACCGCTTTGGAGCTCGGCGGTCACTTTCTTTAACAGCGCATCAAGTACCGGGGATTCGCCATGCGTGATCAGGTCCAGCTGGGCCGCCAGGCTTCTCATCTGTTCAAGAGCCGTCGCGAGTTTCTGTTCGTGCTGTTCTGCTTCCTGTGCCAGCGCGCGATAGCGGGCGCGCCAATCAACTTGTTCAGACATTCAGCAGTTCACTCCTTGGGCTGTGCTGACTTGAATACTCAATAACTCTGCGTCCTGCTGCGGATCCCAGCGGGGTAAGGTACACCCAGTATATAAAAATATTTGAATCTTACCGAGGACAGTTGTTAGCAGAGAAGTGATGAGGCACAAAGAAATACCGGCCTGGCTCAGTCAGGCAAAGGAATGATCATAAAAAACCTGCATCCTCCGGGATACAGGCTTGAATAGTCTTTTACCACTCCAGGCAGATTTTGCCCAGGTGAGCACCGCTAATCTGGTATTCGAATGCGTCGGCGAGCCCGTCCAGCGGGAACACTTTGTCTATCACCGGCTTAACGCCGCTGGCCTCAAGAGCCACCACATATTCCTGCTGCTGCAGCTTACTGCCAACAATCAGCCCCTGCAGACGCACCTGCTTGGCCATCATCAGCGCCGTGGGCACATCACCCTGCAAACCGGTAAGCACGCCGATCAACGAGATCTGACCGCCCACACGCACCGCCTGGATCGACTGCGCCAGGGTCCCCGGCCCACCCAGTTCGATCACATGATCGACACCCTTACCGTTGGTCAACTCCAGCACTTTTTCGGCCCATTCCGGGTTAGTGCGATAGTTAACACCAGCAGTGGCGCCCAGTTCCTTGGCTCTTGCGATTTTCTCATCAGAGGATGAGGTGACGATCACCTTGGCACCATGCATACGTGCAATTTGAATCGCGGCGATGGAGACACCGCCAGTACCCAGCGTCAGGATGGTATCGCCGGCTTTAATCTGACCATCACCGACAAGGGCGCGCCAGGCAGTGAGGCCTGCGGTAGTGATGGTAGCTGCCTCGGCATGGCTCCAGCCCTTGGGTGCATGAGTGAACGCGGACACCGGACGTACTACGTACTCGGCCGCCATACCGTCGATACCATCGCCGGGTGTACCACCGAAATTACCCACATCAGTAAACGCCGGTCCCGCAGCCCACTGAGGGAAGAAGCAGGAAACCACGGAGTCGCCCACCTTGAATTCGGTCACGTCTTCACCCACGGCTTCGACAATGCCGGCGCCATCCGACATCAGCACGCGACCGTCGGCGGCCGGGCTTGCGCCGGTCGCAACAAGATAGTCGTGAAAATTAAGCGAGGAGGCATGCAGGGCCACACGGATCTCACCACGGGCCGGCTGGCCCGGATCCGCAACCTCATCAATAAAAATATTCTGCAAGCCACCGGGGGTGGTCAGCCTGGCTGCTTTCATGTTTCACCTTTAGATTTTGCCGGATGCGTCCATAACACTCTAAGCATTCGGCGATGGGTTCGGCCACAACTTTGCCTGACAGTGATTACCTGCGGCCATAAATCGAACATATCTGTGTAGCGACTCCACTGATCTGACAACAAAAAGATGGCGAAATTCTTCGTGTTAGAAGCCACTCATGTAACCGCGATCAGCGCCTGCATCAGCCCCTCTTTTTTCAAGAGCGCGGCCTGCTTGGTATCTCTGACGAGAATCGCACCGCAAAACGCCAGTGCATTAAAGGAGATCCCCTGGCACTTCTCGTTAGAGCGAGGCACGAGCATCATCCATTCATCGGTCCCGAGAAGGTTGTAGGGCTCATCCTCTCCAAGATCCAGATAGGTTCGAAGCGCCAGATACGCACCTTCCAGTACCTTACATTTTTTCTTGGTTTCTTTAGGTGGGGATGATGAAAAACGGATCAACCCGTGTCGAAACGACAAGGCAGTGCAACGCTGAGGTGCGTCGGCTGGAATAGCACTGAGCAGCTGCGAAAATGGCAGTGGATTAAACGGTTCCATCGGCAGAGGGATCAGCTGTAGATGCTTGTGCGGTTGGCTGGCGCCGGCCGTCTCTCCACCATTAAAAAACGCCAGTGCCTGCATCTGTGACATGCAATAAGCCAACGCCTCGAAATCACCCGCATTCAGAAGGTCGGTCTGGGACTCGAACTCCCGCGTCACCAGCAGCAGATGGTTATCTACCACATTGAACTTGTTCAGCAGGCAGCGGTGGCGCGGTGCGACTTCTCCCACATAGAGCGCTTCCTCATAGGGCAGAAACGGATCTACCTTGCGCCGCCCCGCCTGATCCAGCCGGCTTTGTGCCTGTTTACGCTTGAGACTGTCCAGCACCCTCAGCAGAAAGCTGACGCCCTGTTCATCGACCCGCTCCGTATGGGTCGGGATCGACTGCAAGGCACCGCTGGCCAGAGCACGGGCACTGACCTGTTTTATTTGTTCAAGCAGATCAGCCATCGCCCTTTCCTTCCGCGTTTTCCTCAGCAACCAGCTGCGCCAGCCGCGCGTCACTCTCTTCACGCCGTACCTGCGAGAGCGCACTGGAGATCAACCCCGTGGGTACGGCTACGATCCCCAATCCCACCATCAATACGAAGAAAGTGAATATGCGCCCTCCCGCTGTGATGGGATAAACATCGCCATAACCCACCGTTGTCAGCGTCACCATCGCCCACCAGAGACTATGCGGGATGGATGCAAATGCTTCCGGCTGGGCAGGATTTTCGAAGTAGTAGATACCGGTAGCCGCCACGAACAGAAGGATCAGCGTCAGCAGCAGATAGATTGCCAGCTCCTCTCGTGCCAGCTGGAACGCGCGATGGAATCGCGCCAGGGTGCGACTATAACGCGCCAGCTTGAGCAGGCGTAGAATACGCAGCAGGCGGAAAGCGCGGACGCCGCGCATATCGATTCCCGCAAGCCCCAACCCAAGCGTGATGTAGAACGGCGCGATAGCGATCAGATCGATAAGGCCCCAGAAACTGAAGATGTAGCGCAAACGCTGAGGCGCCACATACACCCGCAGACCGTACTCAAGCGTGAATATCAGCGTGACGACGATTTCCGAAATGCGCAGAAAGCGAGTCGCCTCTGGTGGAATACCGGGAATGGTATCGATGGTAAGGGTGATGATCGAATAAACAATCAGCCCGATCAGTATCCAGTCCACGATCCGGCCCGGCCCTGACTCGCGCCCATCGAGATAGGTTTTGAGCCTTGCCTTAGCTTCTGCGCTGATCACGAAAACATTCCTGTAAAGCGATACAAGCCGTAAAGAGTGCCAGAGCCGTTGGACGCAGGCAAAACGTAGTACTAGAAAAGCCTTTTTCCGCAAGGTTTAAGCGTTCACTGCACCAGACCCAGCAGTACGCCACCGGCGAGCCACACCAGCGCGATGCACACCATCAGATTGAGCAGACGGTCACCGACCCCTTTGCTGCCATGATCATGGTGATGGTGTTCATGGCTTTCTCCACCCCCATGCTCATGCTCAGAGTGATGGTGATGATGCTCCTGGTTAGACGAAGCCATCGACTTTCGTGCAAACGCCACTAGCATCAACGTCAGCAGTATCGCCACCAGGTTAAGCCAAAAGCCGTAATTGATAACGAAGAAATCGCGCTCAAGAATAGCCTGGCTCTGCTTCGCATCGGGCAGCAGCCCCGCCAGGGAGAAACCGTAGTGCATCAGCAGGGAAACGCAGACGAGGCCCGCAAGCAGAGTAAGCAGGATATATAGCGCCATGGGCCAGCCATAGTAACCGGCATTGATACGCAGCACTGGTAAGACCACCAGATCGGAGAAGATAAACGCCATCACGCCAGCGAAGCTTACCCCATGATCGAACAATAGCGCTGCCAGGGGAATATTCCCCATGGAGCCAATAAAGGTGAAAAACGCCGCTACCGGACCCACCAGGGTCTGAGCAACAACTTCCAGGAAACTGGCATCCGTTGCGACTTCGCGCCCCGAGCCGATAAACAGTGTCTGGAAGAACGCATCAGGCACAAAGGCGGAGATGGCCCCGGCCACCGTAAAGCCGATCAAGACATCCCGCCAGACCATCTGCCACTCCATGACGTAGGTCTGCCCGATCCGCTGCCAACCCGCAGAGGTGGTGATCTTGGTTTTCCAGTCTGGGCCACCCTGCTCTTCATCTGACCCATCGCTACCCACCTTTTCGCGGGCTTTGCGGATTAACTCTTTTGGATTGGTGAGACGGATAAACAGCCAGGCAAAAAGAATCAGCAAGGCACCGCCAAGATATTCGCCAACCACGAACTGCCAGCTGAGGAAAATTGCGATCACAAACCCCAGTTCGATCACCAGGTTGGTAGAGGCCAGCAGGAAAGCGATAGAAGGTACCAGACCGGCCCCTTTCTGGAACAGGGCCCGGGTGGTGGATAGCGCGGCAAAACTGCAGGAACTGGAAATAAAGCCAAACAGCGTACCGAGAGCAACACTGCGCGGACCATCGCTTCCCATCGCTTGCTGCATTCGATACTCAGTGACAAGCACCTGGATAAGGCTGCTGATCAGATAACCGAGAACAAAAGCCCAGAAGGCGCTCCAGAAAAAACCGGTACTGGTTAGCGCCGCATCCTGCCAGTGTTGTAGGAACTCACTCACGTTGTCTCCTTCTGTTGCTGAGGGCTACCTAACCTTGGCTGCAACAGAAGGAAATTTCAAACCGGACTCTGCGTTTCAGCCGAGTATCAGCGCTGGGAAACCAGCAGACCGCCACCGGCACCGGCGAGCAGAACCGAGCAGACGCGGTTAAAAAGGCGTTGCCCTGCCGGGCGCGCGAACCACTGACGCAGGTAAACGCCGGCGGCGCCATAAAGTCCGATCGCCACCCACTCCATCAGCAGAAACAGACCGCCGACGATGGCAAACTGCAGCGGTACGTTGCCGGCCGGATCGACAAACTGCGGCAGAAACGCGGTAAAGATCAGGATCGCCTTGGGATTACCGGCGGCCAGCAGAAACTCCTGCTTCATTAGCGATTTCAAACCCGGCGTGGACTCAGGCTTTACGTCCTCCTGTTTGCCTGTACCAACAAACCAAAGCCTCCAGGCGGTATGAAACAGGTAGAGGGCACCGAGCACCTTGATCGCGGTAAAGACCAGTTCCGAGGTGTAAAGCACCATGGCCAGACCGCCCGCAGCCAGGGCGATCATCACCGCAAAAGCCACCAGGCGCCCGATGCCGGCCAGCAACGCACTGGTCAGGCTGAAACGCTGGGCATTGTTCATGGCCAACAGGTTGTTTGGGCCCGGCGTCAGGTTAAGCGCAAAACAGGCGGGTATAAACAGCAGTAAGACTTCGAGATTCATGACACTCTGATTGACTAAAGCGCTCCGGCACAACGATCCGAAAAACGGCCGTACAAAACGCAGCGATGGAAGAATCAGACAGTGTATTTATTCTCGTCGATGGTCGCCAGTGAGCGGAAAGAAGGCCGGGCGAAATAATAGCCCTGCATCAGCTCAATCCCCTCTTCCGCCAGCGCCTTGACCTCTTGCGCCGTTTCCACGCCTTCGGCGATCACCTGTATGCCCAGCTCATTGCAGATGCCAACGATGCCGCGAACGATCACCTGGCGGGTTTTATCCCGGTCGATATTACGGATCAGCGCCATATCCAGCTTGATCAGATCGGTAGGCGTATCGGCCAGCATGTTGAGACCAGAATAACCGGCGCCGAAATCGTCGATTGCGGTCTTAAAGCCAAGGTGGCGGTAATGCTCAACGATATCCAGCAGGTGCTCGGGGCTGTCCACCTGATCCACCTCGGTGAACTCAAAGATAATCTTCTCGGCTGGAAAACCGTACTGTTCAGCCGCGGCCAACGTGGTACGGATACACAGCTCCGGACGGTAGACCGCAGTGGGAAGGAAATTGATATTCAGGAAAGAATCGACGCCCAACTCGGCTGCCAGCTGAATCGCTTTGACCCTGCATGCCTGATCAAAGGCGTAACGATTGCTTTCATTAACACTTTCAAACACTACGCCGGCCGGCTGATTATCCAGTCCTCGGACCAGCGCTTCCTGGGAGTAGATAGAGCGGGTACGAATATTGACGATCGGCTGAAACGCCATGGTGAAATCAAAACTGAGGCATGTGGCATTCGCGCATTCTGCGCACCCCAGTTTTCGGAAGTTGGCCTGTTCCAGCATTATTGCCCCACTTTGCATGTTCAGTTGTTGAACTTTTCTTACGGGTTTAACGATTAGAAGACGCAACGACGCCGGTCAACCCATCGTTAAAACCAAACGAAGAGCAATGTATCCGTTTTGCAGCAAAATTAAAAACAAGAAAGCCAGGGACAACCCTGGCTTTTATGAGTAGTGCCCGAATACGGGCGAAAGGCGCTGTTACTGACGAACGCCTTCCAGTTCGATATCCAGGTACACGGTCTCAGACGCCGGGCCCAGATTGTACTCAATGCCGAAGTCTGCCGGCTGGAACTCCAGAGTGCCGGAGAAACCTGCACGGTAGCCACCCCAGGGATCTTCGCCTTCACCGATCTTGGTCACGTCCACAGTCACTTCGTTGGTGACGCCGTGCAGTGTCAGGTCACCGGTCAGAACGGCGGTGCCATCATCGTTAGGCGCGAATGAGGTGCTCTGGAACGTAGCAGTCGGGTACTCATCCACGTTGAGGAAGTCATCGCTGCGGATGTGCTTATCACGCTCAGCGTGGTTGGTAGTCAGGCTGGCGGTATCGATTTCCATGCTGACGCTGGAGTCTGCCGGGTTTTCAGCGTCGTAGCTGAAGCTACCGTCGAAATCGTTGAAGCGTCCTTTCAACCAGCTGAAGCCCAGGTGGCTGATACGGAAGTTTACGGAAGCGTGCATACCCTGAGTATCGACGGCGTAGTCAGCTGCGAAAGCGCTGGGTGCAAAGGCCAGGAAACCGGCCAGAGCGGCCCCTTTAAGAGCGGTCATTTTCATTCTGTTACTTCTCCTGTTTAGCGTTAAAAATGCGAGAAAGGGTTTCGTCTTTATCGATAAAGTGATGCTTGAGAGCCGCCAGCGCGTGCAGGCCGGCCAGCACGATCAGTGCAGTCGCCACCCAGTAGTGCACAGCACCCGCCACATCCTCCTGCCGCTCAACCACTTCGGGGAGCGCAGGCACGCCGAACCAGTTAAACACCTCGATCGGGGCACCGTCGGCGGTAGAGATCATGTAGCCGGACGCCAGTGCAACAAACATCAGCAGATACAGCCCCAGATGACCGAGCTTGGTCAACAGACGCACCAGGGTGCCGTGACTCGGCAGCGGCTTCGGCTGGGGGTTAAGCATTTTCCAGATGAGACGGATAAACAGCGCAGCAAAGATCAGCATGCCGATGCTCTTATGCCAGTGCGGGACCGTGCGATAGGCCGGATCGTAGTAACTCAGCGAGTCGATATAGAGACCCAGGGGATACATGCCGATGATGGCCAACGCCATCACCCAGTGGATCAGAATGGTCACCAGACCATAACGGTTAGCACTGTTGCGAAGAGAAACCTTGGCTGTCATGAAAACGGGAACACTCAGTTTGAATAACTTGAAGCGCAGAGGGTAAACACCGAGAATGAATGCATCAAATGAATATTTGTGATGGTAAGTATGCGCGAAATGAATATGCGCTCCATCGACCTTAATCTACTGGTCGTTCTGGATGCCTTACTGGAAGAAAGACAGGTGACCGGCGCTGCTCAGCGCCTGGATATGAGCCAGCCAGCGGTCAGCCGTGCACTGCAGCGGCTGCGTGAACTCTTCTCAGACCCTTTGCTGGTCAGGGGCGAGGATGGCTATGATCTGAGCGCCCGTGCCCGGCATCTGCAGCCTCTGCTCAAGGATATGCTTCACGGTGTAAAGCAGATGATCACACCGCTCTCGTTCGATCCCGCCGGGGCGTCTGGCAACCTGAGCTTCGCCTGTCTGGATCTGGAGGCGACGCTTTACCTCGCTGGCATCATGGAAACCCTGCGCCAGGAAGCACCGGGCATGTCATTGGAGATCCAGTCCAAGCCTGGCGACTACTTCACCAGTCTGGCCCGCGGCGAGATTCACCTGGCACTCAGTGGCCAGGAGCCGGATTTTTCCCAGGATCAGTTTCACCGCGTCGAGATCGACTACACCTATTCACAGTGTGTGATGGGCGCAGATAATCCGTTGGCAGAAGGGGAACTGACACTGGAACGCTACCTTGAGGCGACCCACGGCTTTGTCTCGATCAGCGGTCGTGGACCCGCAATCATCGATATGCATTTGAAGCAGATGGGGTACCAGCGCAAGGTAGCTGCGCGTCTGGCCAGCTTCTTCAACGTGCCGGACTTCTGTGAAAACACCGACCTGGTGTTCGCGCTGCCAAAGCGTCAGGTGGACTGGCTGTGCAGAAACCGCAGGCTGGTATCGCGACCTCTGCCCAAGGAGATCCCGCAGCCCCTGATCCATTTTTATCTGTACTGGCACGCTCGCTACCACCAGGACCCGATGCACCGTTGGTTTCGCAATCTGGTGATCGAACAGAACCGCAGCAAGTTTTCCGATAGCGCGCCCTTCTCACCTCAGTGAGTGGGGCCCACCAGCGTCGAGAGCACGGTGGTGGCGCCAAAGATGCCCCAGCCCACCATTTTTTCCAGCGTCAGAGACTTTTTTAGCCGTCGCCGGCTACCATCATCCGCCAGCACGGGCACCAGCTGATAGCGATGATAGGACGCGATTACGAGAATCAGCGCCACCATGGCACCCTTGCACACCAGCCAGAAACCGTAGGGTGTACTCAGCAATCCCTCCCCCCCGGTCAAACGCCAGAGTAGTACGGCACCGGCCAGCACGAGCAACACAACCGCCTTGATCGCCAGACTGCCAAAGTTTTCCAGCACATGGCGTGCCCGTTCTCTTGAGAGGCGATGAGTCACCAGCCAGAGCGGATAGATCGAACCGATCCACCAGGCCGCAATAATCACGTGCAGGGTCAGTAGTATCGCTGCGAAAAAATCGAGCTGCGCGGTATGCCCGGTACGGGCAAACGAGGCGCCCAGAGTAAGACAACCCAAGGCCAGACAGAGCACCTCCAGCGCGCCCATGCGTCCGGAACGGTTCGTCGGCAGCGTCAGCAGCAGCGCCCCGAACAGAATGATCAGCCCGAGCATGCGCAGCAGCAGCTCATCGCCAACGGGGGATTGCCAGAGCACTTCCCGCATCACCGGATCGAACATGCCGCCCAGGCCGGTCTCGGAAAACGCACCGACCCTGACAAAGAAGTAAAACAGAGAGGCAAAAAAACCCAGTATCAGAGATACCAGGGTGTAAAGTCGTAAACGTGCCAGGATGGTTTCCTGCTTGCGCAGAAAACGCAGGCTGATGGCACCGCCAACGGCAGTGGACAGGGAGATATAGATTAACCAGCGGGCCAGCAGTGTAAGCCCGTCCCACTCAGTCACCGTCTACCTCCAACTGCCCACCTCCCACTATCAACCTCGCAAGATCCGCGCCCATATGGCGGTTTCCAGCCTACGGGCACGGGCATCATCAGCGCTGGCTGAAGCGAAAGCTGCCGGTCACCTTGTGGCCGTCAGCGCCCATCAACATCCAGTGCACCCGGTAGTCACCAGGAGCCAGTTCCGGTATCGCCACGTCGTAGGTAGTGCCCGGGCCGATTGACGGGATGAAGTCGATCTCGATCGGCGCTCCCTCGGCCTTGGTCAGATCCACCCGCATCAGCCGCACCGGCTCTGCGAACTCCAGTTTCAGCTCCTGTAACGGCTCCTGGATAATCGCCCCGTCAGCGGGTTCTGACTTAACCAGATGGGTATGAGCCGAAACCGGCATCGCCAGTATTGCGGCCAGCATCAGGCAGGTGGCTGACAACAGTGACTTAAACGTGGAACTCAATACTGCATCTCCTGTTCGTTGATCTCTTCATAAAGCTCAAAGCGGCCATCTTTATAGAGCAGAACCACCGGATAGGGATCGAAACGGTCTCCCATCTCCATACCGGGGCTACCCGCCGGCATCCCCGGCACCGCCAATCCCAGTGCGCCTTCCGGCGGATTGTCGAGGAAGCGCTGTACCAGCTTGGCCGGTACATGACCTTCAAAGGCGTAACCGTCCTCGGTCACGGCGGTATGACAGGAACGGAACCGGGGTGCGATGCCCAGATCATCCTTCACACCGTTGAGATTCTGCGGATGATGAATGGCCGACTCAAAGCCGTGCTTGTCTGCGTGTTCGATCCAGCTTTCACAGCAACCGCAAGTGGGGCTTTTATAAACATCCAGCGTTACCGGCGCTCCGGCGTTTACCGAAGCGCTCGCGCCATCCTGAGCTTCGCTGTCGCTGCACGCTGCAAGAACCAGACTGCTACCGGCAACAATACCGGCGAAAACCAATTTTTTACCCAGTTTCATGTTACTTCTCCAAACAAACGAATAATCAACAGAGACGCAGACGCGCCCGAAAAAAGTTTGTTCAAACAAGCCGCGGAGGCTGTTCAGGAGGAGTCACAAAGGGTGATGCCGGTGAGCCACGCGCCTGCAGCGGCTGCAGCACCGGCAGATCAATATTGGGGTGATGCGGCGCCAGCATCGCCAGACTGGATGCGGAGCAGTGATCCGAGCAGTCGCTGATACTGGCCTGGTCGCAGCAGTCTGACATCTGCTGATCCAGCAGCTGCTTATGGCAGCCATGATCATCGACCGAGCAGCTCATCTGCATCGAACCACCCTGTCCGGCGACACCCGCATGGTCAGACTGAACCAGGCTATTCACAGCCGGCTGAAGCAGCAACATTAATGCGAGCAGCAAAGAGAGCAGCAACCAGTTACCTGACTGTCGCATGCGCTTATTCATGACGAATAGCTCCAACTCTCCTGCTCCCAAATCGACTATCTAACCGCGAGTCTAAACCCGCGGGCATTCTGCTGCCAGACGTTTATTCCCTGACCAGGAATACCCGCAGGGCATCCAGTTTCAGCTCCGCTTTCGACAGCGCCGCGACCATGGTATCCCAGCGAGCCTGCAGCGCTTCGACCTCCTGCGGATGGATGCCAGGGTTCACCTCAGCCAGAGCCTTAAGACGTTCGACCTCCGCGCCCTGCTCTGCGTTCACTTTTGCCAGCGCTTCATCAATCAGCGGCTGCAGCTCTTTACCGGCATGGCCGTCGGCTTGCTTAAGCTGATCGACGATCTGATCCCGCGCCAGGCGGACCATATTCTGCGACGCATTGCGCGATACGGTTTCCGCGAGCTTGTTCAGCGGCGCATGCCCCAGGGCCGCAGCCAGGTTCTGCCCATTCGGACCCACCAGCACACGGACCAGACCTTTCGGCAGGTAACGCTCCAGCTGATAGCTGCGCGGCGCCGTGGTGCGTGGCTGGTAGATCGCCTCCAGCAGCAGCGTACCCGCCGGCAGCGGCGGCAGTTTCAGGGTACAAAGGGAGTTGTTGCCATACTCGCCACGCAGAACCAGCTCCATGGTGCCGGCCAGCAGCGGATGCTCCCAGCTCATGTACTCGATATCCTCGCGTGACAGCGCACGCTCTCGATCAAAGGTCAGGGTAAGACCTTCATCCCCCAGTCCTGGCAACTGGCAGAGCATGTGCTCGCCCATATGAAGTACCAGGCCATCTTCACCATGGGGCTGAGTATCCACGCCGAAGCGGTCAAACAGTTTTTCCGCGTATGACTGCAGCTCGTCGCTAACCTCGGCGTCGGTGACCGCCTGGGTCAGCTCGGCGGCACGCTCGCTGTCGCAGCTTCCCAGCTCCAGCAGCCGGTCGCGCCCTGCAGCCACCTTGCTCTCCAGCTCAATGCGGGCATCGCGGGTTTCATCAATCAGCTGGTTCAGAGCATCCGCGTTGAGCGGATCACTGAGGCAGGTGTTCAGATCTTCAGCGAACTGATGATAGATCGCTTCACCACTGGCACAGACGCGGGTGAACGCTTCAAGACCGCTGTCATACCAGTCGAGCAGCACGGCAACGGCGCTGTCCTGGTAGTACGGCACGTGGATCTGTATATCGTTACGCTGACCGATACGGTCGAGGCGGCCGATACGCTGCTCCAGCAGATCCGGGCTCAATGGCAGATCGAACAATACCAGGTGACTGGCAAACTGGAAGTTACGCCCTTCAGAGCCGATCTCGGAGCAGATCAGCACCTGGGCACCCAGCTCCAGATCAGCGAAGTATGCCGCGGCGCGGTCACGGTTGATCAGTGACATGCCCTCGTGGAAGGCCGCAGTGCGAATCCCTTCACGCAGGTTCAGATACTCTTCAAGCGCAGTGGCGGTGCTGGACTCCGCACAGATCACCAACGCTTTCTCGCGCTTGTTTTCGCGCAGCCAGTTCACCAGCCATTCAACACGGGGGTCCACATCAACCCAGTCGCTGCCGAGCAGCTTTTCCGGGTGCAGTGTTTTATCCAGGGAAGCGGTGGGCGCCTCGTCGTCATAAAGCGCCGGCGTTTCCAGCGGCACCGCATCCAGGATGCGCTGCGGGAAACCTTTGACACTCTCGCGGGTGTTACGGAACAGCACCCGACCGGTGCCGTGACGGTCCACCAGTTGAGCGATCAGCTGCGCCAGACCCTGCTCACGCTTATCGGTCGGCAGCGCCAGCCAGTTGCCCAGCGCCTCTTCACCCAGCCAGCCTGCAATCTCTTTCTGGATGCGGCTGTCTGCAGCCAGCAGCTCGGCCCCCTGCTCTTCCAGCAGCGGCGCGATGGTGTGGCTGAGATGATGGAAACGGTCGCTCTCCTGTTTGAACGCTTCAAGGTCGTGATAGCGTTCGGGGTCGAGCAGACGCAGACGCGCAAAGTGCCCTTCCGGCCCCAGCTGCTCCGGCGTCGCGGTCAACAGCAGCACGCCCGGAACCTGCTTGGACAGCGCTTCGATGCACTGGTAGCCGTGGCTTGAGGCCTCCGGCGACCAGCCCAGATGATGGGCTTCGTCAACCACCATCAGGTCCCAGTCCGCCCGCAGCGCCTGGTTCAGGCGTGCATCGCGATGAGTCAGCAGTGACAGCGGGCAGAGGATCAGCTGCGCGGATTCAAACGGGTTGCCGGCATAGAGATCTTCCAGCAGCGCCTCACAGCGCGCTTCATCCAGCAGCGTAAACATCAGGTTAAAGCGGCGCAGCAGCTCAACCAGCCACTGATGCACCAGATTATCCGGCACCACCACCAGTACACGGCTGGCACGGCCACTGATCAGGCGCTGATGCAGCACCAGGCCCGCCTCGATGGTTTTACCCAGACCCACCTCATCGGCCAGCAGCGCGCGGGGATGTTCGCGGGAAGAGAGCTCAACCGCGATATGGAACTGGTGCGGCAACAACTGAACGCGGGCGCCAAGCAGGCCGTGTACCGGCGAGCTCATCAGGCGGTGATGGTGTTCCAGCGTTCTGACACGCAGCTTGAACAGACCATGACGGTCGATCTGGCCGGCCAGCATGCGCTGTTCCGGGCGCGCAAAGTGCACGGCGCTATCCAGATCCGGCTCTGGCAGAATCACTTCGGTGCCTTCCTGGTCGATACAGCGGTAGATGAAGCAACCGCGGTTCTCCATCCGTTCCTGGATCTCAAGCGCATCGCCGTGGTGATTATTGACGGTTTCGCCGGGCTCGTAGATAACACGGCTCAACGGCGCGTTGTCCATGGCGTAGGTGCGCTGTTCAAGCACTGCGGGAAAACCGATCTCCACCCGACGGTTGACACACTCTATAACTATGCCAAGTCCCAAATCCGCTTCAGTATTACTGATCCAGCGCTGACCGGGAACAAACTGCTCGTTGGACAAAACCTCAACTCCGTCTTTTGGATGGGGAAAAACAGGGCGCGTATGATAGACCTTCTCAGTACAAAATTCTTCCCTGTCGATGACCTGAAAAGATTAGCAAAGTTAACGAAAACCATGAGCCAATCAACAGCATCTCCTGTGGGTTCTTAACTTGCGCCGGTGAATAATCGGTTAAACTGGGATTATTTACGTCAATGGAGCGACGGTGTGTTCGAGAAAATCTTTGCCATCCTCTCCGGGGAAGACGACGAGCCGGCCGAATTGATCGACGATGAGCTTTGGCTCAGCACACTGCAATCCGTCCCACTCCTCACGGCACTCGCAGCGGACAAACAGCACCGACTGCGCGTACTGAGCGAACGTTTTATTCAGGATAAACAGTTTTGCGGCGGCGATGGCCTGGAACCCGATAGAGCAATGATCACCCGAATCGCCACCCTCGCCTGCCTGCCGGTGCTGGAACTGGGCCTTGCCTGGCTCGCTCCTATCCGCGAGATCGTTATCTACCCTGCCCCGTTTCTGGTTCGGCATGACCACCCCGACGAGTTCGGTATCGTACATGAAGGCTATGAAACCCTGAGCGGTGAGGCCTGGGACCACGGCACCCTGGTCTTGGCCTGGCCCGATGTGCTTGAATCCGGAGGGATGGATGAGGGGCATAACGTGGTGATCCACGAAATCGCCCATGTGCTGGATAACGGCAACGGCGCCTTCAACGGCTTTCCGCCGCTACACCGGTCGATGGATATTGCCGAGTGGACCCGCGAGTTTACCGCGGCCTACGAATCCCTTAACCGCCAACTGGATCGAGGTGACGCCACCCTCATCGATCCCTACGCCGCAACCGCCCCCACCGAATTCTTCGCGGTTACCAGCGAATACCATTTTGAACGGCCGGATATTCTTGCCCAGGCTTATCCGCAGGTGGCACGCCTGATGGCAGATTTTTACGGCGGCGGGAATATAGATCTGTAGAAGGCGCACCCACGCGGCTTTAGGTATGGCGCTGCATAAAACCGCGGCGAGGCATCGCTGCTGCGAAAAACGCCTCCGCCGCGATCTGCGGTTTAACGCTTGTCGGAAGGTACGTCGATTAATCCATCCTTGCGGAACATCGACTTGATGCCGCGCACCGCCTGACGAATACGGTCACGGTTTTCGATCAGCGCGAAACGCACGTAATCGTCACCGTAATCACCAAAGCCAATCCCCGGCGATACGCACACCTTGGCATCCGCCAGCAGCTTTTTGGAGAACTCCAGCGAACCCATAGCACGATAGGGCTCAGGGATTTTTGCCCAGATATACATGGAGGCCTTGGGAATATCGACCATCCATCCCGCTTCATGCAGCCCCTTGGCCAGGGTGTTGCGGCGCCGGCGATACTGCTCGGCGATATCGCGTACGCACTGCTGATCCCCTTCCAGGGCCGCAATGGCGGCTACCTGCAGCGGCGTGAAGGTGCCGTAATCGTGGTAACTCTTGATCCGCGCCAGGGCGTGTACGAGTTCCTTGTTACCGACCATAAAGCCGATACGCCAGCCCGCCATGTTGTAGCTCTTGGAGAGGGTGAAGAACTCCACCGCCACATCCTTGGCACCCGGCACCTGCATGATCGACGGCGCTTTCCAGCCATCGTAAACGATATCGGCATAGGCCAGATCGTGGACCACGATAATGCCGTACTGCTTGGCCAGGGCGACAACACGCTCGAAGAACTCCAGTTCCACACACTGGGCCGTAGGGTTGGAGGGGAAGCCCAAAATCACCATCTTCGGCTTGGGAATGGTCTCCCGGATCGCCCTCTCCAGCTCAACGAAGAAATCCACGCCGGGTATCAAAGGTATTGAGCGCACCTGGGCGCCGGCGATAACGGCACCGTAGATATGGATCGGATAGCTCGGGTTGGGCACCAGCACCGTATCACCGTGATCGACGGTGGCCAGCATCAGGTGCGCCAGACCCTCTTTGGAGCCTATGGTAACGATCGCTTCATCTTCGGGGTCGATATCGACCTCGTAACGATCGCGGTACCAGTTGGAGATCGCCCGCCGCAGACGCGGGATACCGCGTGACGTGGAATAGCCGTGAGTGTTATCACGCTGGGCGACGGAGCAGAGCTTTTCGACAATATGGGGTGGCGTCGCGCCGTCTGGATTGCCCATGCTGAAGTCGATGATGTCTTCACCGCGACGACGCGCGGCCATCTTCAGCTCAGAGGTGATGTTAAATACGTATGGGGGAAGACGATCAATACGGGAAAAATGGCGTACCTGCTGCACACCGTTGTCATCGGTCATGATTACTCTCGCTTGTAAACGTAAGCGCCCGGAACCGTCCGAGCGACGCCGTTCGTGTCATCACGAACGCGACAGGAAGAGTATCGGTTAAAGGACACCTAAACCAGAAATTTTTCTGTTGAGCTTAAGAAAACACTGTCCCAGAAAAAGATACTGCTGGATCGGGGTAATCCCCGACCCAGCATCAACACCTCAGTGAGCCTCAGGCCGTAGCGGCTTTCGGCATCGGTGTATGGAAACGACGGCTGTAGATAAACAGACCGATAAAGACAGCCGCAGCAATCAGGTCATAGACCAGGTTGCCGTGGGGCCAGAGCAGTCCCAGGGCGCAAGCACCGCTGATCAGGCGCAGCAGAATGTTCAGCTTGCCTTCCAGGTAGCCTTCCATAAAGCCAACGAACGCATACATGCCAAGGATGCCAAACAGGAAGATAGTCAGCACCTCTTCCCAACTGCCGCCAATAAACGGCGTGTAGGCAAACAGCAGCGGCACCACGTAAAGACCCTTGGAGATCTTCCAGGCGGTGAAGCCTGTCGCCATCGGCGGTGTGCGGGCAATAGCCGCGGCAGCGAAGGCAGTCAGACAGACCGGCGGGGTCACGTTGGAGTCCTGCGACAGCCAGAAGATGATCATATGCGCAGACAGCAGCAGCATCGACAGCATGGTCGGATCCAGCGCCTGCTGCATCAGCTGGCTCTTGAAGTCAGCCGGTACCTGGGCCACCAGGGCCGCAGCATCCGCCGTCGACATCGGCTGCGCCAGCGCCGCCATGGCGTTCGGGTCAATCAGCATAAAGATGGTGCGCGCCGCTTCCGGCAACTGACCGGAGGCGATCATGTCGATCAGCTCACGCTCAGCCATCAGGTTGTACAGCGCAGGTGCTGACAGGGTTGCCAGTACGATGTAAGCCGCGGTTACCGGCAGGCCCATACCCAGCACCAGGGATGCCAGCGCCACCAGTACGATGGTGATCAGCAAGCTGCCACCCGCCCAGTCGGTCACCATCAGTGAGAAGGTGTTACCGATACCGGTCATGGCGACCACGTTCACCACGATACCCACGGCGATCAGCAGCATGGCGGTGGTCGCCATGTTCTTGGAGCCCTGCGCCAGCGCGTCCAGTACATCGCGAACGCCCATCTTGCGCGGCGACAGCCAGGAAGCGACTACTACCGAGATAATGGAGATACCGGCGGCGTAGGTCGGGGTAAAGCCGTAGATCAACAGAGCCACCAGAACCACCAGCGGCAGCAGGCAGTGCCATCCCTCTTTAAACACCTCACCCAGCGGACGAGCTTCAAGCTCCACCGCTTCGGTATGGCTGCGCTTGGCCTCGACCCGCACGTAAAACGCTACAGAGAGGAAGTACAGCAGCGCCGGCAGTGCAGCGATGGCAATAATAGTGACGTAAGGGATCTGAGTGTAAGACGCCATGATAAAGGCACCCGCCCCCATTACCGGCGGCATCAGCTGCCCACCGGTAGAAGCCGCAGCCTCAACACCCGCGGAAAAGCGTGCCGGGAACCCGGCCTTGCGCATCATCGGGATGGTGATCACACCGGTGGATACGGTGTTGGCAACAGAGGAGCCGGACACCGAGCCCATCAGGCCAGAACCGAAAACAGCTACCAGGCCCGGACCGCCGATCATGCGACCCGCCACACAGCGAGACAGCTCGATGATGAAGTCACCAGCACCGGATTTAACCAGGAAGGCGCCAAACAGAATGAACATGAACACGTAAGTCCATGAAATCTGAGCGATTGCGCCGAACATACCCTCAGAAGAGAAGTAGCTGCGGAACAGCACCGTTTCCAGCGACAGACCCGGGAACTGGAACATGCCGGGCACATACTGGCCCCACCAGAACACGTAGGTCAGTGCCACCAGGATCATCGACGGGATAAACCAGCCAGTAGTACGTCGGGTCATCTCCAGACCGATCGCGATGGCGATAATCGCCACCACCCAGTCGGAGGTGATGAAGTGAACTCCCCTGTCATAGAGGGCGTCCTCGAAAAGCATCAGGTAGATCGTAGTGGCGACGGCGACAAAACCTATGGCCAGATCGATCGCCAGCACCAGCTTACCGGACGCTGCACTCTTCGGCGTGCACATTGGCACCATCAGCGCGGTGATCAGGGCAAAGCCGGCAAAGTGGATCGCAGAAACCCACAGCTCGGACATGGTACCCAGGGTGTTGAAGTAGATGTGCGCCAGCGCAAACACAACGCCCGCCCAGTAAATGAAGCGGCCGACCAGCGAATTCTCGTCACGCTGAGCCAATTCCAGGCTCTTCAGGCGCTCCTCCGTCTGCTGATCATCGGTAGCTGTCATGAGACGACCTCTAGTAACTTTTTATAAGAACGACCACGACTCCCGCCCCGCGCAGAGGGCGGGACGGGAGCGTACTTCAGGATGCTGCCGGGGTTCAGTCAGCGATCAGACGATCAGGGATCTCTACGCCCACTTCACGATAGTAACGCGCAGCGCCCGGGTGCAGCGGTGTCGGCAGGCCGGCAATCGCTTTTTCCAGTGCCATCGCCTTAGTGGCGGCGTGGATACCATTCAGGAAGGTGAGGTTTTCGTAGATGGTTTTGGTCAGCTGATAAACATCTTCTTCGGAGACATCATCACGCACAGCGAGGAAGTTAGGCTGGGCGATGGTGTTGATCTCCTGGGTCTGACCCGGGTAGGTGTTCTCTGGGATGGTAAAGCGAGTCCAGAGGTCGTATTTGCCGTTGGCTTCCTTCATCTGCTCGTCGGTGAAGTTCAGCACCTGGATGTCGGAACCCATGGCAGCATAAGCACGGGTGATCGCAGAGGTCGGAACGCCTGACGGAATATTCATACCGTCAATGGTGCCGTTCTGCATGGCGTCGGCAGAAGGACCGTAGCCCATGTAGGCCAGGTTGAAGCTATCCGGATCGATGCCCAGGTTGCCCAGGATTTCACGACCAGAACCTTCGGTACCGGAGTTTTTCTTACCGATGGAGAATTTGCGGTCGGTGAAACCGGCCAGGTCGGAAATGGTGCCGGTTTCCGCGTAGTCGGAACGAACCACGAACTGCTCAACGTTCTGCCACAGCATGGAAACAGAGCGCAGGTATTCCTGCTTGCCGGCATCTTTCAGCTGGCCTTCGCCTTCCCATGCCCAGGCGCCATAGAGGCCCTGCAGGATGGCGAACTGTGCTTCGTTTTCGCGCATCATTTTGACGTTCTCGCCAGAACCTGCGGAGTTGATCGCGGACAGTGCCAGACCGGTGGTCGGCTCCAGCTTGACCTTGGCCAGGGTAGCCAGGGCAACACCTACGGGGTAGAAGGTACCGCCGGTTGAAGCGGTGGCGAGAATGTAAGAGCGATTTTCTTCAGCAGCCTGAGCCAGTCCACTGGTGCCGGTGGCAACGCCTACTGCCAGAGCCAGTCCCATGCCTTTGATGAAATTGCGCTTGTTGATCTTCATGCCTGCATCCTTTTGTTTTGGTTATTGGCAAACGACGGACAGGAACTTGTTTGGGGTAAGCCCGCCGTCTGATCTCAATCCCACTAGATAAAGCAAGGACCGCGCCAGACTTTCAAATAAAACATATCTGCATGTTTTATAAAGATATTTATCAAAGACACTTTCAGACCAACAAACACATAAGCAAAATTTCGCCTATGATTTTCGCACCTCTAGGCAATTTTCCGCTTATTCCGCTTCGGTGACGAACTCGCTACGGCTGATACCGTAACGCTGCATTTTCTGGTTCAGCGTACGCCGCGGAAGGTCGAGCTCCTCCATTACGGCCTTGATATTGCCGCCATGGGTCGTGAGGCTCTTGCGGATCGCCTGAGCTTCAAATTCAGCCACCTGGACCGCCAGCGGCAGACCGCGCTGGTTGATTCGCACCGTCGCCAACGGCGGCTGCCCACGAGACAGGAGTTCAGCCACAGTAGCGCGACGATCCAGGGCAAAGCGGATCGCCACGTTCTTCAGTTCACGCACGTTGCCGGGCCAGGCGTAGGACTGGAGCGCATCGATATCGTGATCGCTGAGCGGTCGCGCTTCACGCTGATGATCAGTGGCCGCCAGCGCCACATAGTGGGCGAAGAGCAGCGGCACATCGTCGAGCCGATCCCGCAACGGGGTCAGGTGCAGCTCAGAGACGCAGAGCCGGTAAAACAGATCCTCACGAAAGCCATCTTCATCGCGCAGATCCACCTTGGAAGCTGCAACAACGCGCAGGTCCACCGGGATCGGCTGATTTGAGCCGAGTCGCTCCACCACCCCCTCCTGCAACGCACGCAGCACTTTCACCTGCAGGCTGTGCGGCATGCTTTCGATCTCATCGAGAAACAGGGTGCCGCCGCTGGCGTATTCGAACTTGCCGATGCGGCGTTTATTGGCGCCTGTAAAGGCACCGGCCTCGTGACCGAACAGCTCACTTTCGATCAGATTTTCCGGAATGGCGCCACAGTTGAGCGGCACAAAGGGCTTGTCGGCCCGATTACTGAAACTGTGCAGACACTGGGCCACCAACTCTTTGCCGGTGCCGGTTTCGCCATAGATGATCACATTGGTATCAAGCTGACCCAGGGTCATAATCTCGTCACGCACCCGGGTAATCGCCGGTGAGATACCGATCAGCTTGGCATCCAGGCCGGAGCGGGTGGCAAGATCCTGCTGCAGACGCAGGTTTTCCACCGTCAGGCGGCGTTTCTCGCAGGCGCGCTGGATGGTTTCCGCCAGACGGTCCGGCACATAGGGTTTTTCGATAAAGTCGTAGGCGCCGTCATGCATGGCGCCGATCGCCATATCCACATCACCGTGAGCGGTGAGCAGAATCACCGGCAAACCTTCCGCCTTCTTTCGCGCCTCCTGCATAAGCGCCATGCCGTCCATCTCCGGCATCCGTACGTCAGTCAGCAAGACTCCAGGCCAGGCCGGCGTCAGCGCCTTAAGTGCCTCTTTGGCCGAGGCGAAGGAAACCACATGAAAGCCGCACATTGTAAGCCACTGCGCCGTGGATTCGCGCACCATCGCCTCGTCATCCACGAGCATGACACAACGACACTGAATAACCGCATCGGCTGGTAATTCCGCTTTCATATAGCCCCTTTGGCTTGATTAGTTAGGCTTAGTTAATAATTTTCAGGCGTAGCGCTTAAAGATCACTTCGAAGCAGGCCCCGCCTTCAGCGCCCTGACTCACTTTGATACTGCCACCCAGATCCCTGACGATGGAATGCACGATCGCCAGGCCCAGCCCGAGTCCTGTACCCACCTCCTTGGTGGTAAAGAACGGCTCAAACAGCTGCTCGCGATGTTCCGCAGCAATACCGGGGCCATTATCTTCAACCCGCAGGGAGACCTCCTCCCCTTCTGCGCTGACCAACAACGTGAGCCGGTGGGGCGCCTGTTCATTCTGCATCGCATCACAGGCGTTTTTTACCAGGTTGATCAGCACCTGCTCAAAGCGTGCCTGATCACCGGCAAGCTGCACCTCCGGGCCCGGAGGATCGTAACAGAGCTGCAGATTCATCTCTGTAAAACGCCCCCGAAACAGGCCCAGCACCTGATCGATCGACTGTTCTACCGGCACCGGCGCCAGCGTTTCCGGCTTTTTGTAGGCGAAGGTTTTCAGCTGCCCGGTGATCAGGGCCATACGGTCAATCAGGCTTTCAAGCTGGCGGTAGTTATCCGCCTGCAGCTGCGGATTTTCCAGCTGACGTCGGCCAATCGCCAGATAGGTGCGGATCGCGGTCAATGGCTGGTTAAGTTCATGCACCACCTGCGCCGACATCCGTCCGAGCGCCGCCAACTTGCCCGCCTGCACCAGCTCCGCCTGGGTTTCCTCCAACGCCCGGGTGCGTTCCACCACCTTATGCTCCAACGACTCGTTGGCTTCACGTAACGCCTGCTCAAGGCGTTTGCGCCGGCTGATATCGATCACCGTCACCAGATAGCCCAGCTCGGGGTGATGTGCCATGCCACGCACAGAGACCATCATCGGAAACAGGCTGCCGTCGCCACGCCGCCCCAGGGTTTCGGCGTTGGTGAGCGGTTCGAAGTGATCGCGCCCCAGGCTGCCAAGCGTTTCCCTGAGCAGCCTGCCGGTGTCATCATCAAGAATCAGCGTACTGAATGCGCGATGACGCATGGAGTCGGCGGTCACCCCAAACAGCTGGGTCGCCATTGGGTTGATAAAATGGATGATCCCCTGGCTATCGATATTGATCAGTCCAACCTGTGCGGTGCTGATCATATCTCGCTGACGCTCCTGGTTGAGCGCTCTTTCTTCGGCCTGTTCACGTTGCAGCGCGCGCTTCTGGCGTTTCTCGCGGATATAAAGGATCAGTAGACCCAGAGCGAAGCCCGTACCAGCGATACTGCCTGCAAAAATACTCTGCTGCTGGCCGACGTTGCGGGCATCCACCAGCACGCTGACCTTCCAGTTCAGATCATCCAGCAGCACGCTATGCACCAGATACGGGGTGTGATCCAGGGTCAACAACCTGACCTGGGTGCCATCCCTGAGCACCTCAGAATTGGTCTCGGGTAGCCTGGCCGGCATATTCATGCTGAACAGTTGCTCGCCATCTTCACCGGCGATCAGGAAGGGGTAATCGATCGGCAGCTGCTCATGGAGTTTATCCAGCTCAAGCCGCATGGCCGCCACCCCGATCAGATCCTGCTGGTCGTAGATCGGCGCGGACAGGTACAGCGCCGCTCGCGGCGGGGTCCCCTCCTGCACAAACTCTCGCCCTTCATGCCCCGAAGAGGCCTGCTGAAAGTATTGTTTGTCGAATTGTGAAGTGGCCAGGAGCTCCTGCTGGTCGCGCCAGTTACTCGACGCCTGTGGCCTGCCGTTGAGATCCAGCACCAGCAGAGCACTGGAGCCGGCCACCAGGTTGATCTGCTCCAGATATCGATCGACAGGACCGCCCACATCCGCATCGGGGTGACGTAACAAGGTACGCACTTCGCGGCTTTGGGTCAGGACAAAAGGCAGGTAACGATACTGATCCAGGGCGGTACGCAACTGGGTCACGTTGCCCAGCAAACGGTCGGCGGCCTCTTCGTGCAGGCTTTCCAGCGCCCAGTTACGGCTGTACGAGCCGGCAACCAGCGTCAGCGCCATCACGCAGAGCAAATACACCGCCATCACTAGCAACGGGCGAAACGACAGCAAGGCACAGCCTCCGAAAAGTTTGCGTTTAGCTCGGCGAATCAGGCTCTCTGCGCCAGTAACGCCTTACAGGCCTCGGGGTCTAGCAGCTCGCCCATCTCGTCGTACTCCGGGTACGGCAGACCGGCGGTCAGGCAGTAAGTGGCGATCTTCTGGTAGCGGGACTCAAACATATGCCGGGCAATCACCTCCGCCGGCATGCGGTCCAGTTCGTAGAGTCCTGCCAGCTTGCGCTGCCGCTGGGCCTCTATCAGGATAATTCCAGCAGCGGTGGAGACGTTCAGCGACTCCACCATACCCATCATCGGTACGGTGATATGCAGATCCGCCGCCTGTGCCGCCTCTTCGCTGATCCCAGCCTTTTCCGCCCCCATCAGGATGGCGCAGGGGACGGTGTAATCCACCTCATGAAAATCCACGGCGCTGTCGGAAAGGTGTGCGGCGTAGATTTTCATCCCCTGGTCACGCACCGCATCGACCGCTTCACTAAGGGTGGAGTGAACCACGGATTCAACCCAACGGTCACTGCCACGAGAGGTTCCCCGATAGCGGCGATATTCGTGGTCCGGTTTAACCACATGCATTTTCGGGATCCCGACGGCATCGCAATTACGTACCAAGGCAGCCATGTTGCGAGGCTTATGTACTTTATCGGCGATCAAAGTCAGGTCCGGCTGGCGCCGTCTCAGCACCTGAAGTAATCGCTGCTCTCTTTCCGGTGTCATCTGTATTCCTCTAATTCTGCGCAGATGTTACCGCCAATCCGCCGTGCGAGGCCACTTCGTGTTTTGCGACCCGCCGGGACGTGCGATAATCGCCGCCCACCCGTTACGTTTACAGGAATAAACACAGACCATGAGCGACTCGAACGACATCATCGCCTATCAGGGATACCCCGGCGCGTACTCTCACCTCTCCTGCACTCGCGTCTTTCCGCAGATGCAGGCGCATGCCTGTGAGAGCTTTGTCGATGCGATGTTTATGGTCGATAACGGTGAAGCCAAGCTCGCCATGATTCCGCTGGAAAACTCTACCGCAGGCCGAGTAGAAGAGATCTACCGGCTGATGCCGAAAACCCAGCTGCATATTATCGGCGAGCATTTCGAACCGGTGAACCACTGCCTGCTGGGCCTGCCGGGTAGCCGAATCGAGGATCTGAAGACCGTATCCTCCCATCCCCAGGCGCTGGCGCAGTGCGATGGCAACCTGAAAGCGCTAGGCCTGACGCCGATCGCCGCGCTGGATACGGCGGGCTCAGCGGCGGAACTGGCCGAAACACGTCAGCCGGGGCATGCGGTAATCGCTTCCAGTCTCGCGGCGGAGCTATACGGGCTTGAGATACTGCAGGAGAACTTCCAGGACAAAAACGGCAACACCACCCGTTTCATGATTCTGACCAAGGATGGCCACGTACCGGAGCTGGACAGCAGCGAACACTTCCTGACCACCATCATGTTCACCGTTCGCAACCTGCCGGCGGCGCTCTATAAGGCACTGGGCGGCTTCGCCACCAACGGTATCAACATGGTTAAGCTGGAGAGCTACATGGCGTCTGACACCATGCAGGTATCCAGCTTCCACCTGGATGTGGAAGCCCACCCACATGACAAATCGATGCAATACGCGCTGCAGGAGCTGCACTTCTTTGCCAAGTCGGTACGGATCATCGGTACTTATCCGGCACACCACTTCCGTTATAGCCAGCAGATCAATATCGAAGACTAACTTGCACGCTTTCTAATAAAACCCCATCTTGCTGCGATGCAGCAAGATGGGGTTTTTTTATAACTAAATTGTTTTAAAAAAAGCACTAGCAGTATTGTGCATTGCAGCATAAGCGCTATATTTAAGTTGTCCTGAGGGATCAGGACGCGACAGGTGTCTCTCTTCACCTATCGCATCCCATCTTGCAGCTCCGGCCGTTGGAGTTGTTTGCACTTTGCCTACCCCTCTCCTCCTGGAGAGGGGATTTTTTACCAACCTTTTAGCCTAGACTCGCTCTGAGCTTTCTATACCGACAGCTACCAGCCGCATCGTTGCATAAATTTTAGCCAGTTTTGCAAAAATCGACCCTCAGCTTTTCATCCACTGATTCGCACCCAGAGTGGCCAGAAAGGCTAACAAAGTGTTTGGCATTTACTTAGGGTTGCTAAAGTAAACAGCCTGGGAAACAACAACCGACCGAGCGCTAACTGATTGTTATTTATACAGCTACCAACCATTCTATCCATTAAATAGAGTGCATACAGATAATAAAGGATCGCACCCCTAATAGTTAAATAGATAGAAACGCTATTTGAATATAAAACCTCAAACAAGCATCCGGCTCAGGTGAATTAATTTATTTATATTTTTTACATTTTCTCTATTGATCAGAGAAAACTCCATCCATAGAATCGCCGCCAACAAAACAACACATCAGGCAGCAACCTTCCGGTCTGCCGGGCCCGGTTTCCTGCCTTAAAGCCCACTTTTGCATCTAAGCCCTTGGCTAAAAACGATTATTCCCAGTAACGCTTCTACGGCGCTACCGGGCACTCTATTTTTTAATTTAACCGCTTAAGCCGTCCGAGGTTGGCCGATGGAACCGATCACCGTCGTAGGCATGATTGCCGCTTTCTGCACTACCAGTGCTTTTATTCCGCAGGTTGTACAGATCCTGCGTACAGGTAATGTTGATGGCATCTCTCTGCAGATGTATTCGATTTTTACCCTGGGTGTTGCCCTTTGGCTTGGATATGGCGTTGTGCTGCAGAGCTCACCGATCATCATTTCCAACAGCATTACCCTGGCACTGGCCGTTTCGGTACTGGGTCTGACCCTGACCAAACGCCGTCAGAACCGCAAACATGCGCTACACCTGGTGGCTGATAACACGGATGTCGCGGTAGTGAGTGCTGCTAACGAAGAGTTGGCAGCCGCTGCCTGAGGAGGCTATCACTACCCCGGCGATCTGCCACTGCAATACTGGCGATCCGCCGATAGTCTCCTCATCTTCTGCCCGGGCCCTTCCTCCCCTTCAGGCCCGGGCAGAATCCCATTGATTGCCCCTTTCTGACCTTGTCCGCGCAGGACCGCTCAGGCTGCACCTTTGATCCCAAACCAGGCTCTAATCGCCGGCCAGCGGTTTACCAGCATCGCCAGAAAGATCAGTCCGCAGCCCGCTATCTGCATGGCACTCATGCTATCGCCCAACCAGAACGCCGCCATCAACGCCGCCCAAACAGGTTCCAGCGTCATGATAATCGCTGCATGACTGATAGGAGCCATACTTTGGCCCCGGGTCTGGATCGAAAAACGCAGGATCGTTCCGATCAATACGCTGGCGACAAACCACCCCCAGACAGCGCCGGTTTGCGGCAGGTACCAGGTTTCGAAAATCGCCGATACCAGCAGTGTGATGGCGCCTGTCACCAGCAACTGAACGGTGGTCAGCGGCCCTACCGGAGTTTTGCTGGAGGCCTTGCTGTTCATGATGAACATCAGCGCAAGAAAAAACGCAGCGCCGAGGAAACACAGCTCGCCAAGACCAATGCTGAACGTGCTGTCCAGGGACAGGCAGGCCAGCCCCGCCACCACGCAGGGTAGCGAGTAATAGACGTAGCGGCCGGGTCGATCACCAAACAGAACCCCCAGCAGTGGCACCAGCACTACGCCAAGACTGGCCAGGAATGCGCCCACACCGATATGGGTGGCGATCTTCAGGCCCAGCACCCAGAACACCATGCCACAACCGAAGAACAGCCCTACCAGCAAGCACCCCTTCCATTGCTGCGAGCTCAGCCGCGCCAGTGCCCTGGCGTTGATCGGCAAAAGGATCAGCCCCGCCAGGGCAAACCGCATGGAGATGAACAGCAGCGGCGCAAATCCGGCCAGCGCCTCCTTGGACATGATCCAGCCAGCACCCGCCAGAAAAGTAGTGATCAGCAGAAGAATATCCGCCTTCACATGGTTGGAGAGGGTCACGCGTTGTCTCCTTACAGAGCAGCAGGCTGATGCTGCATGCCTGAAAAAATCCGTTAGTTGTGAATCGCCAGCCTTGCAGAGCACAGATGCGGCGCACTGCAGAACGCAACAGAGATCAAACATCCCATGAAAGAGACTGGCGTTCGCCCAAACAACAGCTTTACTGAATATAAGGCGTTGCTAAAAAGGGGCTGACTAAAGTGCAGCGCTCAAACGAACGCATCGACGCCCGCTCATGGCGCGAGGGATCCAGGTCCGGCTCAGCAGCCTCAGGGCAAAAGAACAGCGAAAAGAGCCCCCATGATACTGCAAATCGTGCGAATAGACAGTGAAACAAGGAGTTAGGGGAATCACCAAAGAGATCGGGTTACTGCTGCTTAACGCCGCCGACGCCGAGCCTCCAGCGGATACATAAGAGGTTTTATTCCTGCGGGATCACTTTACGGAAGGTCAGGTTGATACGCCCCTCGCGGATATCCGGGTCACGCGGAATGCAGTGAAACCAGTGATGCTGAAAGCCGGGCCGCATCAACAGCAGCGTGCCGCTATGCAACATCATGCATCCCTCTTCGCGACTGTCGCGATGCTGCCAGGCAAAGGTGCGACTGGCGCCCAGAGTGAGCGATGCGATCAACGGCGCCTGACCAAGCTCCGGTTCGTCATCAGCATGCCAGCCCACGCAGTCATCGCCTGTACGATAAAGATTGACCAGCACAGAGTTAAAGCGGGCGCCGGCCGCACGCTCAACCCGCTGACGGAGCGACTGCAGTAGCGGCGTCCAGGGGCGGGTCTGCAGCAGGTTGTTGCTGTAGCTGTAACGGATACCGGGATCGGCGTGCCAGGTCTGCTGCCGGGGCAATTCGAATATTCGCCCATCTACCTGATAATGGTTATCCGGCCAGGCGTTTTCTTCGAGCAACTGGGTATAAAGTTTCTGGCTCTCTTCAGGGCTGAAGAAGTCAGTGATAACGTTCAGTTCATTCAGGGGAGAGAAAGGCGGGTAAACAGGGCGTTTAGTTGACATCCGTGTAGCATCCACTGACTGAAGGCGAGTTTAGTAGCCGAATTTGATTCTTGGTACTGCAAACCAGTTCAAACAAAGCACATACATGAAACGAAGTTTTTCGATAGGCTCCACCAGTTTTAGCAGAAAATGGCGAAAATTGACCACACTATTTCCGGCACCCTACTGACAAACCACCGCTGGGCATGGACGCATGATCAGACAGGTCCAGATAACCTTTTCAAATCTAATATGTTACGCTCCACCTCATGAGCCCAGCAGACGCCTTAGCATACCTTCCGGGCTTTAGCGCTCTTGCTTAAATTTAACCTGCCAACAAAAAATTCAGTTAGGGTATTCACGTTTATGATTAGTGTATTCAATAAGCTTAACCGCACTTTTCGCCGTTCTACCCTGATGCAAAGGCTGATACCAGGGCCCGACTACACGTCGTTAAACGAATCCCCTTCTGGCACTTTCACTACTAAAAACAGTGGAATTTTTTACAGCAACTATCAGGCGCCTGATTCAACTTCAACGCTTTTGGTGATGGGCGTTGGGCGCGGTGGCACGTCTTTGGTCGCGGGGCTGCTTCACGAAATGGATATTTTCATGGGCGATCTCATGAGCACACCAAGCTACGAAGACCAAAAACTAATAAAGGAAATACTGGAATCCAAACCCAAGACCGTACAGAAAACAATCGACGATTACTCTGATCGGTTTGATATTTGGGGATTCAAACACCCGGAAGCACTCTCTTTTATTACCCGTAACTATAAACGCTTCCGTAATCCTCGGCTGATTTTCGTTGTCAAAGATACTGCGTCGATCGCTATGCGCAAAGCATACGTTCTGGGCAATGACCCTATCCAACATATGTACAATACATTTGATACATATGAGCAGATCCTTGACTTCATTCGAAGCTCCAAGCTTCCGACCATGACCGCGTCCTATGAAAAAATTATGTCTAACCCAGACAAGTTTATCGACGCCTTAGGTGAATTTGGTGGTATCACGCTGGATGAAAGTCGCCGCGCTTCTGCACTGAGCTTTATCGACAAAGGCAACAGTGACTATGAGCTATTCAGCATGAACAAACGTAATGCGCGCATAAATGGTCTTCACCATAAAACCAACCTGTATCAAGGTCACTTGGACCACGTCAGTATGCATCACATATCAGGCTGGGCGATAAACCAAAAAAGCCCCGAACCTTTGCAGGTTGTGCTGCTTGTGAACAATGAAGAAATAGCGCGTACCACTGCAGATTTACCGCGATCCGACGTGCAAAAGGCTTTAAATCACCCAGATGACAAATGCGGTTTTATCTTTGAGCTGCCCGGCAACCAGGGTCTGGCATCCGAGGATACTGTGCGTGTTGTCATTGATGCGCCGGTGCTTGATATAGCCGGATCACCACAGAAGGTAACCGGCTAGACACTTAAAAAGAGCAGTCCTGCTCCTAGCTTTCTTTATCTAGCAACCGCTTCCGTTTCCTACGCAGGCAACTCTCCCGGGTTGCTGCGTACCTCATGATCTGCTTCATGCAACCAAAGTGAATGCACCCCTGTGGCCAGCGCCTGCAAAGCCACCTCTTCACTTCGCTGTTTCAGCATCACCAGGTTCAGGGCGATCTCCGGCACCTCACCAGGCCAACATATTCCGTAGCCCTGCTCTTCGGCCTCCGCTGCATCGTCCTCCCTGACCACCGACATGCCGACCCCAGAGCGGATCAGGGCGCGAATAGCATCCTCGGTATCGCACCAGATAATCTCTGTGGGCGGTCGTTTCCTGCCTGAAAAAAGACCATCAAACAATTTGTAAAATGGACAATTTGGAGTCGTGTATACCCAGGGCAAGCTAGCCAGGTCATCCAGACTTTTACCCCTAATGCGATCCGCCCAGGCATAGGGCGCGAGGATGCTCATCGGTACCTGGCAGAGTTCGGTCACCTGTATATCGGCAGAATCGCAGGGGCCGAATATAAAACTCGCATCCAACTCACGCTGGCGTAGCTCCTTCAAGGCTTTGGCGCTACTGGTCTGCAGAAAATGGGCAACCAGCTGCGGGTGCCGCGATGAAAGCAGCCGGAACAGCTCTCCGACACGCATAAACTCGAAATCGGTATGGATGCCGATACGCAGCTCGCCAACCAGCTCATCACTGAGTTGAATCGCCTGCTGCATAAACTGCTCAGCTTCACGCAGCGTGCGTTCTGCCTGCTGATAAAGACGCTCTCCGGCCGGAGTCAGCAACATTCCCTTGGGTGTCCGCGAAAACAGCTGAACACCGGTCTCCTCCTCCAGCGCCTTGATCTGCGCGCTGATCGCAGGCTGACTGGTAAACAGCGCCTCAGATGCGCGTGTCAGATTCCCCGCCTGGGCTACTTTGACGAAGGTTTTTAGATGATAAAGCTCCATGACCTGGCTCCCCTGCTTTAACTGAATTAAAACACAAGCCCACCCTCTAGGCTCATCACAATTCCTGAAGCCCCCCTTCCGATTAAACGATTGGATCGCAATGAACCCGCTTTCTAATCTGACGCCAAGTCAACAGAGGAGATTCAAGATGAATACTCAGGTACAGGCGTTTCGGTTACAGGCAGTTCAAAAGCCGCACACTGGTCGTGCGAGTCACCTTAACTATTTGCTGCGGACAATAAAAAGCTGGCATGCCCGCTCAAGACAGAGACGCCAGTTGGCACAGCTGCCTCCAGAGATGCTCAAGGACATTGGCGTCAGCCGCAGCGATGCGCTCAGCGAGGCGGCCAAGCCGTTCTGGCAGCGTTAATTCAGCGGGTTCTACTCCGCAAGACCATCCATACCTCTTAGCCCGACTTTGAACACTGCTCCGCCCTGTGACATTGTTAACGGTATAGCGGCAAGAGAACGGCGGTTCAGCATGAGCGAAATAGAGCCTCAGATACGTAACGCGGTGCGGGGCCTGATCGTGCGAGACAACCAGGTACTGCTACTGAAGAAAGATGGTTATGAAACCGGCGGCGTTCGATACGCACTCCCCGGTGGCGGCCAGGACGCTGGCGAATCGCTGCTGGATACGCTACTGCGGGAATGTGAAGAAGAGATCGGCTGCCGCGTGACGACGGGCAACCTGGTGTCCGTGAACGACTTTATCAAACGACGCGATACCGAACCGGTTCGCTGGCGTCACGTGGTTGAATTCCTGTTTTGCTGTGAACTGCCGATAGGTTATCGACCACACAACGGCCCGGCGCCGGACAAGCACCAGGTCGATGTGGTCTGGATGCCGATCGATCAGCTGAGTGACATCCAGCTATTCCCGCAATATCTCGGCGAGCTGATCCCTCGCGTCTGCCAACAGCAACACGCGACTTATCAGGGACGCTTTGTGGATCCGGGCTTTAGCCGTTCTTAACGGCGCCTTTGAAAAATGCCGGTTGCTCGGAAAGCGCTTCGGCGGCCAGCTGCAGCGGCTCCCGCATCGGGGCTTGAATGCTGCTACCAATGCGCAGTAACACATCCTCCAGCGCCAGTTTCAGCTCGCCAGGAGACTCCTGTAACTGGTCAAAGCAGCTCAGCGCATAATCCACCGCGCGCTCATCCGTAGCTGCTAGCTGAGCTTCGTTGCGCAGCGTATGAAGAGCCAGGGTAGCCATCTCCAGCCTCAGCAGCAGCGTACCCCACTCTGCCGCACGAAAACGCTGGTTACCCAGCATGTCCGACCAGCGCACCAGATGGAAAAGACGATGAAAGGTTCGCGCCCGCCACAGTTTCCGAGTGGACGGAGACTCCTGCGATGCGGCCAGGTTTTGCAGTTCGCCGAGCATCTGTCGCTTGAGATCTTCGATACGCCGGCCCGCATTGACCGGATAGATCAGCAGATAACCCGCCCAGGCAATGAGTGGTGCTACCACTACCGCCAGGCTGAGAATGACGGAGTTTTCCAGGCTGCCCTGCAGCGGGAGCCCCGGTGCCGACAGCAACAGGAACACCATGTTGTAATCGAAGCCGGCGCCACCAAGGCGACGGTGAGACATCACCAGAACACCCAGGCCGATAAATGGCCACATCATCAAGACCTGCTGAAGCTCTGAGGTCGCATAGGGCCAGACCACCCAGTGGCACACCAGCGCTGCGATGGCGCCCATCAACTGCCCGACAAAGACCCATCGCATAACGCGCGCCGGGCTATCGAAGGTTGAGAAAACCGTCGACATCACCGATACGCCCAGCAGCATATAAGCACCGTAAGACTCACCACTCCAGGCCCAGATAAAGCCCACAGACATCATCAGGGTAAAGGCACGGATACTGGCCTGGCGCGCGCCGATCCAGTCACGGTGCAACACCAATTGCGGTGACAGGGTGTCGTCTCCCTCGTCCCGCATCAGCGGCGTCAGCTCCTTATGCAGAGCCAACATAAACGTATGTAGACGGGCGAGTTCCGGCACGGGCTTTATCGCTGCCAGAAGCTCATCGAACTGGCGCGGAATATCAGCACTCGGCTGGCGTTTCTCCAGCGTAGAGATCAACTCATCCAGCGCCTGCTGAATCGGCTCACCCAGCACTTTTTCCATGCCCTGACGGCGCCAGAGCAGCACCGAGAGCAGCTCCGGCAACACCCGTCGACATTGGCGTAATTTCTCTCGGGACAAGCCGGTATCGACTCCGCGCATCTCCAGTGCGGCATCAAGTGCCGCCATACGCGAAATCAGCGAGTGGCGTTTCTCCAGCAATGCTTCCGAATCACCACGCAGCACGGCGCGTACATGACGCATCACGCCGGCTGAGAAATCTACAATCTGCGCCATATCGTCCTGTGCTGCCGAACGGGCGGCAAAGAACCAGCTCACGCCTATGGCCAATACCACCCCGATCAGTGCTGTTGCCATGCGATCAAAACCAAGGGCAATAATCTGATCGTGGTGCGGGATGTCGACCAGCGCCACCAAGGATGCAGAGTAACCGGCCAGAATGGCGCCATAGGTCAGGAAAGAGCGCACGACATGCCCGACCAGCACGCAGGCGGACACCCACAACGACAAAGCGAGCGCCAGCAGAATGATGCTCTCTTTACAAAACCAGACGATGGCCACCCCCACAATGGCACCCAGAATAGTCCCGCCAAGCCGTGCCAGGCTCTTAGCCACCAGCTGACCTCTTACCGGCAGTGATGCGGCCCATACCGCCATTCCCGCCCAGTGCGGATGATCCAACCCCACGGCCCAAGCGATCAGCACCGACAGCGCCACCGCAATGGCCGTGCGCAACACAAACGCCAGCCGTCCGGTATCGAATCCGAGACGGGAAAGGGATTCAGTCAGAGTCATCACTGCTGCGGGTTCTCCAGGGCCAGGTCAAGGCGCGTTTCAATAGATTCAAAATAGTTAAGCATCTGCAGTACTGTGCTTTCATCCAGGCCGCCCAGTGCCTCGCATTCCGTCGCTACCACCAGCGTATTGATCTCGTCCACCTGACGACGGCCGGCATCGGTCAGATAGATCAGCCGCGCCCTGCGATCCTCCGTATCGACTCTTCTCTCCAGTAGAGATTTTTCAACCAGCAGGTCGAGTAACCGCACCAACGTCGACTTATCCAGTCCTGCGCGGCTAGCCAGCTCTTTCTGGCTGATGCCATCGCCATTGCGATAGAGATGCATCAGCGGCACCCAGGTCGCATCGGTGAGACCCGCCTCGGCCAGACGCATATCAACAAAACGGCGCCAGCGACGGGCAAGCGAAACCAGCCGGTAACCAAAAATATGGGTAGCCTCTTCCATCGAGGCTAAGCCGGCGTGTTTATCCTGCATAAATTAATTTGAATCCAATTGGTTTTAATTCAACTAGTTTTAATTCAAACCATATAAGCAAACAGACGGATGGGACACAAGAATTTGCTCGATGGAATCGGTTAATAAACGGGATCAGGGGAGAACCCCCTGATCATTGTTGCTGGCGGGCCGCTATCAGCCAACTGCCGGACGTCAACTACTGGCGTTACGTGCCGCGCCGCTGATGGCCTCACCGGCCTTCTGCAGATCCTTACCGGCACCTTCAACGGTAGAACAACCCGAAAGCCAGGCACTACCCGCAATCACCAGCAAACAACTCAGCAAAGAACTTCTCAGTAACGAACCCGAAAACCGTTTACGCATGGTCACTCCTCATGCAACGCCTAATTCCTGGAACTTCTATTCTCGTGAAAATTCGAAAATGAAGTAACTGCTAATATAAATTACCGAGGAGATGATACCGCCGCCAGCGCGGTGTGACTATGTACCTGTGGCGGCATAAAAGGTTAGCTGTGGCGGTATAAAGGCAGGAGTGTCAGTCGTGTCTTTCAGCCGCGTCTTCGATCTTCTGACCCGCCTTTTCGATGTCCTTCCCTGCACCCTCAATGGTGTTGCAGCCGCTCAGTACCACGCCACCGACAAACATCATCATCAGTACTATTACCGGGCTGATCATCCGCTTCTTCATGCTTGTTCCTCCAGTAGCAACGATTCTCCGGGAAATCCTTCCCGGCCTGTCTAACTATGAACAACTCAACGCGTTTCAGGTTCCACACTGAAACGCTATCGACTTATTTATAGCCTGTCAGACAAGTTACGCAATCGAGGAGGAAACGGATTGCGGCCAGCTACAGGCGATTCGGTTACGTCCGTTGCGCTTGGCCTGGTACAGCATGCGGTCAGCGATGGAGAACATCTGGCTAGATTCCATCCCCTCCGTGGGTGTCACGCTGGCCACGCCCAGACTGATAGTTACCTGGTTACCCGCCGAAGAGGCCGGGTGCGATATTGCTTCATCGATCACAGCGCGACGGCATCGCTCAGCAATATCCCGGGCCGCGTCGCGACCGGTCTCCGGCAACAGCAGAACAAACTCTTCCCCGCCATAACGGGCAAAGAAATCGCTGGAGCGGCAGGCGATTTCACGCAGCACATTCGCCACCTGAATCAGGCACTGGTCTCCCTGAAGGTGGCCACACTGGTCGTTATAGTCCTTGAAATGGTCGATATCGATCACGATTAGCGAAAGCGAGGTGCCGTGACGCAGAGCACGGTTCCACTCCTTGTCCAGGGTCTGGTCATAAAGCCTGCGGTTGGCCACACCGGTGAGCCCGTCCTGATAGGAGAGCGCTTCCAGTTTACGGTTGGCTGCGTGCAGTTCGTCTTCCAGTTTTTTGCGCTCGGAGATGTCAAACATGAAGCCGACCAGATAAACGGTTTCGCCCTCCTCCCTGATCGCGTGCACCACGTCACGTACCCAGACATAGCTGCCATCAGCCGTCAGCGCGCGGTAGTCCGCCTCGTGATCCACCCCTTTCTGACACAGGTCGATACAGTAGTTCGCGGTACGCTCGCGCTCATCAATGTGGATGCGATCAATCCAGTCCTGGGCGGTTTTCCAGCTATCCTGGGTCCAGCCCAGCAGTGCTTCGATCTGCGGGCCAATATATTCAAACTCTTTGGTGGCCCAGTTGATCTTCCAGGGAATGGCTTTGGTGGACTCAAGCAGAGTCTTGTAGTTAACGGCTTCGTCCTGATCAATCATTGTCGCTACTCAATTAATCGATTAAACCCGACCAGATGTACGATAGAACAACTCGGTCAGGGACTCACTCTGTTGCCGCTAAAACCGGGGGTTAAGCCCATATCAGCGAAGTTAAAGGCGAGTCGAAACTGAGCAGCTAAGATAGCATCGCATGCATAAGATAACACTAATTTAATGCGACAGGATGATTTCAGAACGAAACACCGTCTGACAACGAGTTTAGCGCAGCTGGCTGTCTTTACTGCCCCGGCGGTTATAACCGGCGCTCTGTTTCTGATTCGCTTCCAGCTCACTCTGACACTTAATGCAGATCTGTACCCCGGGAATCGCCAGCCGGCGCGCTTCCGGAATCGGAGCATCGCACTCTTCGCAATGCGTCGCACTCTCACCCTGGGGCAACCGGCTTCGCGCCAGGCTAACGGCATCATCGACACTGGCGTCTATCTGATCCTGAACCCCGCCATCACGGGACCAACCTCCGGCCATGAGACCTCCTGCTATTTTCCTGGCGAGTGCACTAAAACATGCGCCAATTAATGAGTATCCTCCCGCGACTCCAGCTTCGCCAGAGGCCTGATACAACTGAGGCTAAATTCTAGAAACTTTAGCGCTCGGCCGCGTGCCTGAAAGCGTCCTGCATTGAAGCGTCTTGGCTGACCATGCAATGCTGCCGAGAAAAACGCTGACTCGACGGGCCCGACCGACCTAAATGGACGACACCATATCTTCCTGATACCAATCCACCAGATAATCGATAAATACCCGTGCCTTGGTGGGTAAATATCGGTTGGGCAGATAGAGCGCGTAGATTCCAGCCGAGGGAGAACTATAACTTTCGAGCACCGGTTCAAGCCGCCCAGCCGCGATCGCCGGGCCTACCAGCACCGAAGAGAGCATGACAACACCGAGACCGCCCTGCGCCGCCTCAACCATCGCCGTCGCATTATTTGCCTTGAAGCTCCCCTGCACAGAAACGCTCTGAAGCCCTGCGCCATCATCGAAATACCAGAGGTTAAAGTCGTTGTTGGGAAAATAGACAATACAGCTGTGGTCTTTCAACTCCCCGGGTTCCCGCGGACGGCCATACTTGTCCCAATACTCGGGGGCCGCACAGACAACCCGCTGAGTATTGGTCAACAAACGCGCCGACAGTTGCTCTGGCGGCTCACGCGTCAAACGGATCGAAAGGTCAAAGCCCTCGTCCGCAAGATCCACGCGACGATCCGACAGATCCAGCTCCACCTCGACTTCGGGATAGTTGCGCATAAACCCAACCAGCGCCCGCGTCAGCTCCGTAGATCCTACACTAACTGGAGCGGTAACCCGCAGCAGGCCGCGTGGCTCATCCTGTAGATGCGCGACGGAAGCCTCGGCCGCCCTCGCCTCGTTCACCACTCGCCGGCAGTGCTGATAAAACACCCGCCCCGCTTCGGTCAGGCTGAGACGCCTGGTGGTTCGATTGAGCAGACGTGCGCCCAGCTCGGCCTCAAGCGCGCTGACCCGCTTACTGACCACCGGCGTAGAGATCTCCAGCACCCGGGCCGCCGCAGTAAACCCCGCATGATCGACCACCGCGGCAAAAACTGACATATCGTCAAGAGAGATCATTACCCACCATTAACAAACATATAGAAACAATAATTTTTCATTTAGACAGATTATAAATCAAATAGAAATTGTTAACCTAGACGCCTGTAACCTTAGGAGAAAACCGATGACCTCCAGCAGGCTCTGGCCCGCCGTTTTACTGCTACTGATCACCACTTGGTCCTGGGGCGGCATGTTTCCCGTCGCTAAACCGATGCTCGATATCCTCGACCCCTTTTTCATGACACTGATCCGCTTTTCACTCACGGCCCTGGGGCTTCTGCTGATTCTGTTCTGTGTCGAGGGCCGCAAAGCCTTCAGCTTTGAAGGACGTCTGCTTAAGCTGCTGTTTCTTGGCACCCTGGGCTTCGCTTGTTTCAACCTGCTCGCCTTCAATGGACTGGTGCACAGCAAGCCGGAACACGGTGCCGTTATCATGGCGACCCAGCCAATGATCGCCGTGCTGCTAACCTGGGTCATGCGTGGATTAAAGCCGGGAGCCTTTACCCTGGGAACTATCCTCGTCGCGTTCGCCGGTGTATTCCTGGTCATCACCGGTGGCGATATCGAGCGCGCTTTCGGTGGCGGCAAAATCATCTGGGACCTGCTCTTTTTTGTCGGCGCCATGTTCTGGGTGGCCTACACGCTGGGTGCCCAGTCATTCCATACCTGGTCACCGCTGCGCTACACAGCTATCACCGCAGGTCTTGGCTGCTTCAGCATCGCCCTGATCAGCTTCGGACTTACCGCCGCTGGCATGCTGTCGATACCGGACTGGAACACGCTGGTCGAGCTACGCTGGTCTCTCGCCTATCTGGTGATTCCGGCGGGCATCATGGGGGTCCTGTTCTGGAATATCGGTATCAAAAAGCTGGGGCCGATTAACGGCGTACTGTTTATCAACTTTGTACCTGTAAGCGCATTTACCATCGGTGTGGTACAGGGACGCAGCTTCAGTGCGGAAGAAGTGATCGGTGCAATACTGGTGATGTCCGCTCTGATCGCCAATAACCTCTATGTGAGAGCGCGAATGAAACGCTCAACAGGCGACGATGATCAAAGCCAACGAAACAACGAACAGCCGGCAAACAGGGCTACAGCACGACCCGATAATGCCTGACTGCAAAACTAACAGCCTGGCTGCCTGAATAGGCCCGGAGTAAGAACAAATTACGGTAAAAACCGGAAAAGCGAAGGGAACAAATACACCACGATCGCCGGGGCACGGAAAACGCCCCGGCAATACTAAAAGCTGATCAGGCTTTTTTGACGAACTCGGATTTCAGCATCATCGGACCGATACCGTCGACCTTGCAATCGATATTGTGATCGCCGTCGACCAGGCGGTTGATCTTCACCTTGGTACCCACCTTGATGGTGGAGGATGAGCCCTTCACCTTCAGATCCTTAATCAGGGTAACGTTATCCCCGTCGGCCAGTTCGTTGCCGTTGGCATCACGAACGACCAGCTTATCCTCCGCATCTTCCGCCGGCTCATTAGCAGACCATTCATGACCGCAGGACGGGCAGACAAACAGCCCCTGATCTTCGTAGGTATAGTCAGCTGCGCAACTGGGGCAAGCGGGATAATCGGCCATCAAAAACTCCAAATTCAGGGTATTAAACGGGCGAAATAGGCTATAACCCTATTTCGGACGCGTATACTACACCAAATATCGCTGCCAGTGCCGACGATTATGCCGTGCATTGGTTATTTGTAAGCGCGACCAGTTCTTCAAAACTCATCGGCTTACCAAACAGAAATCCCTGGCCCTAGCCCAGATCAAAGTGTCCTGTTGAGCCTGCGTACGCTATCGCTTTCGATATCTCCGGTCACAATGCGATTCAGAATAGACAGAAAGAGATCTACCATCAGCCAACCTGAAAAGCAGTGGCCGCAACAAATCAATCGACATATCGGCTCGGACGCAGATGGGTAAGAGGTCTGCCGACGCCAGCCAATCACCGGCGGCTCGACCCACCCCAAATACTCCCGAGCAGGCCACGCAGGATCTTGCGGCCAAGTTGGCTGCCAACAGTCCGCGCCGTCTGTTTGGCCATCGTTTCAACCATCCCCTGACGGCGTTTTGTTCCCCAAAGAATTTCACTCAGTGCACTGCGCTCTTCGGGATTTTCCTCAACCTTAGCCAGTGGCTGCTTGCGCCCTTCAGCCAGTTCTTCCGTCTCGCGCTGAGAAGCACGCTGGTTCAGGATCTCATAGGCTGACTCGCGGTTAACCGGGGTATCGTATTTACTGCCAACCGGGCTGCGCGACCTAACCGCTGTCCGCTCCTCATCAGAGATCGCTCCCATAAAACAGCGAGGCGGCGATACCAGCGTTCGCTCCACCGGCATCGGCACACCACCGGTCTGTAACGTGGAGACCAGGGCTTCACCGACCGCCAGCTGGGAAATGACGTCCGCCACATCCAGCCCGGGATTGGCGACAAAGGTTTCTGCGGCGGCTTTAACCGCCTTCTGATCCCGCGGGGTATAGGCACGTAAGGCGTGCTGGACACGGTTACCAAGCTGACCCAACACCTCATCAGGCAGATCATCCGGGGACTGGGAGCAAAAATAGATACCAACCCCTTTGGAGCGAATCATCCGCACCACCTGCTCCACCTTTTGCCGCAATGCAGGAGGTGCGTCATCAAACAGCAGATGGGCCTCATCGAAGAAGAAAACCAGCTTCGGTTTATCCAGGTCCCCCACCTCCGGCAGATTTTCAAACAGTTCGGACAACAGCCACAACAGGAAGGTCGAGTACAAACGCGGCTTCAGAATAAGCTGGTTTGCGGCAAGCACGCTGATTACGCCTCGACCATTGAAATCGGTGCGCATCAGGTCGGTGATTTCCAGTGCCGGCTCGCCAAGGAAGACGTCGCCGCCCTCGCGCTCGAAGGCCAGCAGTGCCCGCTGGATCGCCGCCACTGATTGAGAGCTGACCAGGCCATACTCGGACGAGATCTCTTTGCGATTGTCAGCGATAAAGCCGAGCAGCGCTCGCAAGTCATCAAGATCCAGGAGTAACAGCCCCTGATCGTCGGCCATTCTGAACAGAATTTCGATGATACAGGTCTGTGTATCGCTGAGGTCGAGAATACGACTGAGCAGCGTGGGGCCAATCTCGCTTACCGTCGTTCTGACCGGATGTCCTTGCTGACCATAAAGATCCCAGAACAGAACGGGGTTGGCTTCATTCACGAAGCCCTCGATACCGATCTTCGCGGCTCGCTCCTGGACCTTCGGGTTGTTGGCGCCAGCCTTGGCCAGGCCCGATACATCGCCTTTCACGTCGGCCATGAAAACCGGGACTCCCATGCGGGAAAACCCCTCGGCCAACACCATCAACGACACGGTTTTACCGGTGCCCGTAGCCCCCGCAATGAGGCCATGGCGGTTTCCGTATTGGGCCAGCAACTTCACCGGCTGCTCACCTTTTCCTATCAGAATATCCGTCATGCTCATCTCCTTATTACGAGCTACGTTCAGCAATCAGCGCTCAGATACGCCCAAGTCATTAGTCTTGCGACTGCTTTTCAGACATCAGTCATCCAGGGCCAGGCATACAGCCCGCTCGGCATGAATCTCGGTGGTGTCATACAGGCTCACCTGCGTATCTGTGCTCTGGATCAGCAGTCCAATCTCGGTGCAGCCCAGAATCACGCCCTGGGCGCCGCGAGCGGACAGCGATGAGACAATATCGAGATAGGCCGATTTGGAATCAGGCTTGGTCACTCCCTGGCAAAGTTCATCATAGATGACGGTGTGCACAAGATCGCGCTGCGCCTCATCAGGCACGATCACTTCAATGCCCTGCGCCTCCAGGCGCTCCCGGTAAAAGCTCTCCTCCATGGTGAAACGGGTGCCGAGCAGCCCAACGCTCTTTACGCCATCAGCTAAAAGCGTGTTTGCCGTGGCATCGGCAAGATGCAGAAGAGGAATAGACACCGCCTGGGCCACCTCCCCGGCCACCTTGTGCATGGTGTTAGTACAGATAAGGATAAAGTCGGCACCGGCCGCTTCCAATGAGCGTGCCGCCTGGGCCAGAATGTCGGCGGTCGCCTCCCAGTTTCCCTGATGTTGTAACCTTTCGATCTCAGCGAAGTCGACGCTGAACAGCACAAGTTTGGCTGAATGAAGACCGCCAAGCTGCTCGCGCACATGCTCATTGATGAGGCGATAGTAGGTCTGTGTCGATTCCCAGCTCATTCCACCGATCAGGCCGATCGTTTTCATCCTTCAGCTCCCTGATTGCTAACCCACTGACGTCCTGTTCACCGGCTTAGTCTTAGACTGACGCCTGACCTCCCAGGATTCACTTAACCTGAGTCAATATAAGGGCGAATCCACGGACGATGAAAACCAAACATTGTCACCGCAACACTTTCATACCGTTCGGCAGTGTTAGGCTCAGTATGAGATTTAGCTATTCAACGGGAAGCAGCCATGGCCATACGTACCAGCCAGACCCACCCCATCAGAATCGCAGCGGTAAAAGCAGCACCGGATCATGGCCTGATCGGCATCACCTTCTGCCCCGGCAAGCATGATGTTTTCGCAGCCACTGGCAGCTGGGCAAGAGATCTGACGCAGGATCTGGATGTGATCTCCGCCTGGGATGCAAAAATGGTTGTGACGCTGGTGGAACAGGACGAACTCAAGTCACTGAACGTACCCCACCTGGGCGAGGCAATACAGCAGCGCGGAATGCACTGGCGTCACCTGCCTATCGCCGATTACTCCATTCCCACCGAGGCGTTTGAGCAGCAGTGGGCCATAGAGGGTATAGAGATTCGCGAACTGCTGCGTAGCGGCAACAACGTACTGGTTCACTGTAAAGGAGGCCTGGGCCGGGCCGGAATGATCGCCGCCAGACTGCTAGTTGAGTTGGGCCTGGACGCTGAAGACGCGATTCACCAGGTACGCAACGCCCGTAAAGGCGCCATCGAAACCCCCTCACAATTGGCACTGGTTCGACGCACTCAGGCGATACGCTAAGGAGCCCGGTGATGAACCCGACCGATCTGCCGCTGGATACCGATCAACTGACCCGCGTCGGCAGTCAGATCGGCAGCAACCCGGCCGGAATTTTCGAAGACTCCGACGGGCGGCGCTATTACATTAAAACCCTGGAATCGGTGGCGCTCGCCCGCAACGAATTTCTCGCAGCGCAGCTTTACCGACTCGCAGGAGCGCCAACCCTCACCTACCTGCCGACCCGGGCCAGCAATCAGGTAGCGACTCGCTGGCTCCCTCTGGATAAGCGGTATCTCGGCCACTTTAGCGACAGCGAAAAACAGCAGGCACAAAGCTGGCTCGGCGTGCACGCCTGGACAGCAAATTGGGATGCTCTGGGTCTGCAGGGAGATAATCAGGGCGTGTTTAATGGCCGCGCGCTGACACTGGATCTGGGCGGCGCACTGGCTTTTCGTGCCCAGGGCGATCCCAAGGGGAACGCTTTTGGTCACCAGGTAGAGGAGATCGAGCGGCTAAGAAACAACCCCAACAACCCACTCGCCATGGAACTGTTTGGCTCCATGACCCCAAGCGCCATTGCACGGTCTATCGAGCGGATCACACAGATTCCGGATAAACAGATTTACGATACGATAATCGGTCACGCCGGCCACGAAGGTCTGGCGGCAAAGATGATATCCCGCAAGGCCAGCCTCGCCGCTTATCTGCGCACGCTCTAGGGCTGAATCGCGCCCGACCAGCGCTGGATCGTCTCTTTGAACAGAACGAAATCCAGCGGTTTGCTCAGATAGTCATCCATCCCCGCCGCCAGGCATTTTTCCGCATCGCCCTTCATGGAATTCGCCGTCATAGCGATAATCGGTACGCTCTGGTACTCCGACCCACCCTGTCCGGCACGGATGTTCTTCGTGGTCTCATAACCATCCATCACGGGCATCTGACAATCCATCAAGACCAGATGGAACAGCTGTTCAGAGGGCTGAGCGCGCAATATCTCCAGTGCCTTTTGCCCGTTCTCCGCCGTTGTTACCACGCAGCCAAGACGCTTCAACAGAGCCACCGCGAGCACCTGGTTAACTTTGTTGTCCTCAACCAGCAGCACCTGGCAAACACCGATCTCAGGCTCCTCGGGCTTTGCTGCAGTCACCTCCTGAGGTTGTTCACCCGGGTTCAGCGTAAAGTTGATATCCACCCGCGTTCCCTGTCCCGGCTGGCTGTGCAGCTCGATACGGCCACCCATCAGGTCGCAGAGCTGCTTGCAGATCGCCAGCCCCAAACCGGTGCCGCCATATTCGCGGGTGGTAGAAGCATCGGCCTGGGAGAAGCTGTCAAAGATCTCTGCCTGGCGCTCAGGTGCTATACCGATACCGGTATCCTCAATGCTGCCTTGAAGCTCTACCGAACCGTTTTCGTTGAGCCTGGTGGCAAAGGTGGCGAAGATCCCACCCTGGTGGGTAAATTTCAGCGAGTTGCCAACGAGGTTGGAGATCACCTGGCGCATACGGTAGGGGTCACCATTCACAAAGCGATGTTGAATGCCATCCAGATCAACTGAATAACTCAAGCCCTTTGCCTGAATCGCCGGCTTCTGCTGACTGCACATCTCTTCCAGCTGCGCGACCAAATCGAAATCCACCGCCTCGATCTGGAGTTTCCCCGCCTCGACCTTGGAGAAGTCGAGAATGTCGTTGATCACCGTAATCAGGGAGTTCGCGGAAGAAAGCGCCAGTTTGACGCGCTCTTGCTGCTCATCGGGCAAGGGGTTTTGATGCAGCAGTTGCAGCATCCCCAATACACCGTTCATGGGCGTACGGATCTCATGGCTCATATTGGCCAGAAATTCGCCTTTGGCCCGACTGGCCTGATGCGCAAGAGACAGCGCTTCTTCGAGGTTTTGCTTCTCCTCCTGCAACTGGGTGCGCATATAGCCGAAACGTTCGGAGAGATGACCGATCTCATCATTGCCACGGGAGAGAATCGGATATTCAAAATCCCCATCAGATAGCGCATCCACGGCCACCGTCAGGCGATGCAGCCGCTTGTGCACCAGCAGGTAAAACGCCAGCGCCGTCATCAGAGCAACCAGCACGATCACCGTAACCAGGGTGTAAAAGATCGAATCGGTCTTGGTCTGAACGCTGGCCTCGATAGAGCGGGTATCGTAATAAAGCTCCAGGTAGCCGATGGGAAACTCGTCAACGCGAATCTCCTGGGAGTATAGGGTGACGCCGCTACCCTCTTCCGGAGGCGAAGGCACCAACAGTGGATAAAGCGATATCCCGCGCTCGTTATACAAGCCGATCTCGAGCCAGCGTGGATTGTCTTCGAGTATCTCGTCCAGAGTGTCATAGATGTTGGACAGATCCCGCTGAATAAGCATCGGTACCAGCCCTTCACTGACAATATGCAGAGAGCTTTGCACCTCTATTTCCGCATTATCCAGCGCTTGCTGAGTCAGACCCGGCGCCCAGATAAACCGCGCATAGAGCAAGGCACATATCAGCACCCCAAGCACCGGAATAAGAAAACGAAAAAACAGGCTGCCGAAGCGAAAATTCATATCAGTCTGCAAAGCGCTCAAGGTGAAGTTCAGCCACTGGATCGTAGTCTTGCAGCGATGTCCGCACCGGGTCTTTCATCGGTATCGCCTCAAACAGCTCCGGGCTCTCTGCGGCGATCTCAAGCAGCTGTTGCACCACCCGGTCGGCCAGGGCCTGATCAACGCGGGGGTGAATGACCAAAGGATGCGCAGGGACTTTCTGCGTGGTGTAGATCACTTTCAAAACCGACTTCAGCTCGTCCGGCTGTTCATCAAGTGTACGTTGAACGCCACCACCGGCGCTGACCAGGCCTTTCGCCACATACAGATACACCGAGGGGTGGGTTTTGACGTACTGGGGCTGCACCGAAACCTGATGCAGCTGTTGCAGCTCTGCTCGCATCAGCAGTGAGGCGCCAAGGGCATTGGGCGATGGAAACGCCAGGCTTTTGCCATCAAGTTCGGCAACACTCTGAATACCGGAATCCTTCATGACAACCAATACGCCCTGCAAGGCCTTGGAGCCGGACCTGAGCACCGGCAGGTAGCCTTGTGTTTTGTGAGCAACAACCGCGTGATAGGGGTTCATATACGCCAGGTCATAGACACCTTCGGCAAACTTGGACTCAAAATCGGGAATGTTTTCCGCACCGACCAGCTCAACCCTGCAACTGAACGATGCTTCCAGCCGATCAGTGATCGGCTGCCAGATCTGCAATAATTTTCGCTGTTCAAACTGGGGCACCACACCCAGTTTCAGAGTACATTCCTGCTGGGCCCAGGTCGGGGCTGAGATCAGCAACGCAGCCAAAGCCAGCGAATAACGTAGCAACTTGCTCATCTGGACTCTCAGGTAGATGAAAATTAACGATAAAGCTAAAGGCTATCCCCGGTTCAGGCAAGACTACTTTAGAAAGCGATTAACCAGGATCAAACCGCCCTGTCACTGATGGCTTGGGCAGTCTCGTGAGCAAGGCAGCGATGCACCTCGACACTCATATGCACCAGCCCCAGCGATGCTGGAATACGCGCCTTGTATTCCGCCGGAGAAACCGGCGCATGGGCCACCAGTGCGATCTGAGCCGAGTAGATGCCAGGGCCAATGGACCAGAGATGCAGATCGGTCACACGGCTGTCGCCATCCTGCTCTATCGACATCCGCACACGCTTTTGTAGAGACTCTGGCCCCTGGCTGTCCAACAAAACCGCCGCGGTTGAACCTAGCAGGCCGTAGGACCAGCGGGCCACCAGTGCGGCACCGACGATGCCCATTACAGGATCCATCCAGACCCAGCCGAAGTACTTGGCACAGAATAGCGCCAGGATCGCCAGCAGCGAGGTCAGAGCGTCGGCCATCACATGCAGGTAGGCGGACTTCAGATTATGGTCGTGGTCGTGGTCGTGGTCGTGGTCGTGGTCGTGGTCGTGGTCAGCCCGATGGTGCGCATCCGCATCTTTAGCATGCGAACCATGAGTGTGCCCACGGGCGTCATGATGGTCATGACCGTGATGATGGTCGTGATGATGTCCGCCCAGGATAAGCACGCTGGCACCGTTTACCACCAGCCCCAGCACCGCAACGCCGATCGCCTGGTTAAAGGCGATATCCACCGGATTGAACAAGCGGAAGACACTTTCTGCTCCCATATACAGCGCAAACACGGCCAGCAGCACTGCGCCGGTAAATCCTCCGAGGGCATTAACCTTCCCGGTGCCAAAACTGAAACGCCGATCCCGCGCATGCTGGCGTGCATACGCATAAGCAAATGCGGTAATCCCCAGCGCCACGGCGTGAGATGCCATATGCAGGCCATCCGCCAACAGTGCCATGGAGCCGAAACTGATGCCGGCGAAAATCTCCACCACCATCATCAGCGCCGTCACCGCTATAACGATCAGGGTCCGTGACTCACCGGGCCTGCGCAGGTCCTGATCAAAGATATGATCATGCTGCCAACGATCGAGATTATCTTTATGCATCTGTGGGTCATTCCTTGGCTCGGCGTGTCGAACCAGCAGTCTAAAGCAATACTGTAGAACAACGGCGGCTGCACCTAACAATTAAGGGCTAATTACCCACCGCTCTCAGCACTTCGCTCTTTACGCGTTTTAGTTATTGCAGGCAGATCTTTGTCTAAGACCGGAGTTACTGCAAAATGGTGGCCGATTAAGTCATCGTTTCATCTGTTTATTTGCGGGGCCTAGATGAAGAATTACAAACTGACAATTGTCGGAGCCGCCGTTGCGCTGCTCATTTACCTGGGCTCTGCTGCATTCCAGCTTGAACTCTTTGAATTGCTGATCGAGTTCCTCGATGAGCTGGAGCACCTTGAAGTAGACGAGCTGATCATTCCACTGGTGATCTTTGTGGGCTTTGTGGTGGCCGACTCTCGCCGCCGTAATAAGGCGAACCGGATCAACCAGGAAAAAATGAAGATCTATCAGGCGATGGTGCAATCGACCCACCATGTGCTGAACAACCTGCTTAACCAGATGCTGTTCGTGAAGATGAAGGCTGAAGACACCCCGGGGTTCGATCCCGAGGTAATCAACATCTATGAATAGATTGTCGATGAGGCTCAAAGCCAGATTCATGCATTAAGCAACGTGCCCAGCGTCTCAGAAGAAAGTATTCATGAATCGGTCAGGCCGAAAGCATAAAGCTACGTTGAGGATTCAGACCCGGCATTTAGCGGAGTAACAGACCGCCATCGATCGGGATAAACTCGCTCGCAGCCCGAATTAACGAAGACGCCGTCAGATCGGGCACACCGTAGACTTCAACACGCTTGCCCTTATCCCTGAGTCTGTTGGCCAGCAGATCAAAGTCGCCATCGCCAGAGACCAGCACCACCACATCGGCCTGCTCGGCATACTCCAGCGCGTCGATGGTGATGCCCACATCCCAATCGCCCTTGGCGGAACCATCCGCACGCTGGATAAAGGGTTTAAGTTTTACCTCAAAGCCGATCGCGCGAAGGATATTCTGAAACTCCCGTTGCTTTGTATCACCACGATCCGTGGCATAGGCGAACGCTTTCACCACGTCCCTGTCGGCAGTCGCACGTCGCCAGAAGCGGTTATAGTCGAAATTACGCTGGTAGATTTTACGGCTGGTGTAGTAGACGTTTTGTACATCCACCAAAAGGACAACTCGTTGCACGGGCTCGTTCTCACGCGGGTGAGCGCCAAGGCTCCCCTGTTTTTACCGCTAGGGCAAGTTTTGCGTCTGAATAGATGAGCGGCAACCGATCCCGACGCCATGCCTGGCACAGCACAAAAAAGGGCGCCTTTTCGCCGAGTACTCAGCAAGCCATTACAGACTTAAAGAAGAGAAAAGAGATTCCCTGGTCATTGCGCGGCCAGCTATCCTGGCCGCACGTAACAGGGCTTTGGGACGCCTAACACGCTACGAATAGCATCGCTTTCGTTGCGGCAAACGTCACCGCCCTGAAACCAAGGGTGTTTTAGGCCTGGTAACCCTCAACCCCTTTGAACGAAGCATAACCATCATCCACCATCACGGTGGAGCCGTTGATGGCACTGGCCTCCGGCAGGGACAGCAGGTAAATCGCATCGGCTATTTCGCGGGGCTCAATGATGCGCCCTTTCATATGCAGTTTGCCGCCGATCTCGGCGATCGGCGCATCGATCATAGCGGTGTTGACCCAGCCCGGCGCCACAGAGAGCACGCGCACGCCAAAGGGGGAAAGTTCTCGCGCCATCGCCTGAGTCACCATTTTCACACCCCCTTTGCTGGCGTGGTAACCGATGCTCTCGGTGTTGGCCATGGAACCGCAGATAGAACCCACATTGATAATGACGCCGGACTTCTGCTCCACCATCACCTTGCTGACAAAGTGGCCGATGTTGATTGTACCCATCAGGTTGATATTGATGGTGTTATAGATATCGTCCAGATAACCCGCCACAAGCGGCTCACGCTTGCCGACCACTCCTGCCACGTTTATCAGCAGATCGATGCGGCCATATTGATCGACAGCGGTCTGCACCGCTTTTTCGCAATCAGCCTGGCTGGTGAGGTTGCACTCGACAAAATGCACCCCACCCAATTTGCTCAAGCTGTCCATCGACTGACGGATAACCTCTTCACTATCCACACTGGCAACAACCACCTTGTCGCCTTTCTCAAGAAACTTCCTGGCCGTTTCCAGACCGATTCCCCGAGTACCTCCAGTCACAATTACCACATTATCCATTGCTGATTCCTTGTCCTATTCGAAGCAGGTAAAACCTATACCTATACCTATATAGTCGGATTAAGTTTACGCCCTGCTTAACGCAAATTGCATGACGCAAATCCCGTGACAAAGGATGACGGCGCTTCGCCCATAAAAAACACCTCGACCGGCGAGGTGTTTTTTACTTTCAGCAAGCTGAGGGTTTTGCAGGTCAGATGCGCGTGGCCCCGATATCGGCGAGCGCCTCTACCTGGCCAGCTCAGGCGGTGGCATTACCCACGTCAAAGGCCGGGATCTGATGTTCGCTGAACCAGCCGGGACGGTAATCGGTCCAGCAGAACTTCCACTGGCCGTCAGGCTGGCGTCGTGCCCGCAGCTGATAGTGGGCGCCGTAAATCCGGTTGCCCTGCTCATCCACCGGTCTTTCAGGGATGATCCGCGCGACGATCAGTTTCACGTGCTGGCCATCGCCCTCATCTTCTATCCGCACCACCTCAGCGAAGTGCTGCCAAAGGGTGGCCAGATGGCGGAAGCTCTTCAGTACACCGATCACGGTATCGCGCCCCGAGAGATTACCCACCGGAGCAAAGCCGCCGGAGATATCCTCGTCATAAGCACTGATCAGCAGCCCCATATCGTTCTGGTCCACGCCGAAGGAGTAACGGGCATAGAGCTCGTGCAGCGCTTCATCGAGAGAGTCGGGTACCGCCGCCTTGGGCATGATCGCCCAGGGGGAGTGCAGTTCGCTGACCAGTACCGGCGCCTCATCGCCCATCTGCCAGCCGTTGGTACCCGGCGGTTTGCTCCAGTGCGGCACCAGTCGGTTGTCACCGTTGGTCCAGTTGATCTGCAGTCGAACCTCGCTGAACAGCCAGCGGCCCTCAACCCGTTCAAAACGCATCACCAGGGCCGCACCAAAGATAAATGCCGCCCGCCCCATGCGCTGCGTCAGGCCAAACAGATAGACGCTGGCGGCCGCTTGGTCGCTGCCCGGCTCTACGGCCAGATAGCGGTTGGTCATTGCGCCCTGAAACGGGGCTTCCGCGGTGTCCTCGGCCAGCGCCGCGATAATCGCTTGCGCGCCCTGGTACTCACCGTGCTGGCTGCTGATCAGGCGTGCATCGCTGGTGAACAGCTCGCCGAGCCGGTCGGTGGTGCCATCCAGCCAGGCCTGTCCCAGCTGTTCGACTCGCTCACCAATAGCCTGGCGATCTGCGCTGATACTCATCATAAATTCTCCTGTTGCAGTGCGGGTAAGACGTACTCGCCCATCTCTTCGATGACCGCCTGGGCGGGGCGGGACGAGGGTTTCAGATTCAGTGCCACATGAGAGACACCCAGCGCCTGGTGCTGTAGTAACCGTTCGGTCAGTGCCTTACGGCCTATCCGCACCACGTTGTAGAAACGCTGGTACGGCGCATCCGGATCCGGGTCCAGATCGAAGAAGGTGGAATAGCCGTAGGCCGGTGCAAGCGCATCCCCCGCCGCCCGCTTCAGATCGGCAAGAATGCTGGCGATGGCGTTGTCATCGTCCACCGACCAGATCCAGGCATCCACGTTTTTCGCCAGCCAGTCGATGGGCTGACGTGAACGCCCCACCGCTATGATCGGCAGGCGCTGGTTGACCGGCTTGGGGTGAAGGTCGAGATTGCCGAGCAGCTTGCCGTAATGGGTGGTTTGAACCCGCGGAAAACGGGTTTCATGCATGTAGCGGATATATTCAATCCCCTCGCGATAGAGCTCTGCACGCGAGTCGAAATCCACGTTAAACGCGGGATACTCCACCGGGCGATCGCCGGTGGAGAGCCCGAGCAGAAAACGCCCCTGTGTCAGCTGATCGACAGAGACCGCCTGCTTGGCCACCGAAATCGGTTCCCGCAGCGGCAGCACGATACCGGCGGTGCCCAGCGTGATCTCACTTGTAACAGCCGCCAGATACCCGGCATAAACGAACGGATCCAGCATCTGCGCGGCATCGCCGAAGTTCGGGTCGTAAAACGGCACATCGCGCAGCCAGATGCTGGCAAAGCCCGCCTGCTCGGTGAGCTGCGCCATCCGCTGATGTTCCACCAGGGTCGGAAACGGCGATTCCGGGTAGGCCTCCAGCGGTGTCAGCAAACCAACGCTCAATCGGCCTGGCGTAAACACGCGGCTAAAGCTCGCCGGCGCTTGAGTATAAGACTCATACATAAGGGCCGACCTCAGACGCCTTCGCTCGGCCAGAGAACATCCAGCTCAGTGCGTTGAATGCGCCATTCGCCGTTCACCCGCACGTACTCATCCATGTAACGACCCACTAGCAGAAACGGATGCTGCGCCTGTTCACGATCGGTCACGAAATCTAGCAGGTAGCAGCTGCCCTCAGCGGTATCAGGCCCAGTCAGTGTGATGCTGTGGTTGGTCACCGCATGCACGAAGGGAAAGTGCTTGCGCTCCTGGGTATCGAAGGCGGTGTAGGCATCGGCCAGGCTCTGCTTGATCGCATCCAGTCCAAGCATCGAACCGACAGTTACTTTAACTTCGGCGTCCTCGGTGAACACCTCGCCCATACGCTGGGCATTGTTGGTATCCAGCAGAAAACTGTAGTGCTGGCGCAGTTCACGAATCGCGTCTTTATCCAACAATGCATTAACGCGCTGAAAATCGACCTGGTCTGTCATGGAATACTCCCGATATCTGGTTTAATCCCCGGCCAATACAGGTCGCGGATAAGTGGAGAGCATTCTATTCTTTTAGATAAAATAGATAATCTAGTTAATATTCCGAACATTTAGGCACTGAATTCCACAATGAAGAGTGACGATGCCCGCTTCGCGGGAGTACTGGAGTTTGTTGAAACCCTGCGTACCGGATCCTTTACCGCCGCAGGTGCAAAACTCGGCCTGACCGGTTCTGCAGTGGGAAAAAGCGTGACCCGGCTGGAACAGCGCCTGGGCACCAAGATGCTCCATCGCACGACACGCAGCCTGACGCCCACTCAAGAGGGACAGCACCTGTTCGAAGGCTGGGTGGCGATCCTGGATGAGATAGCAGCACTGGAACAGGGTGTCGTGGCCGGCAGCGGATCTGTCTCGGGCCGGATGAACATCCACCTGCCGGCCGCTTTCGGGCGTCGTCATGTGATGCCGCTACTGTCACGGCTGGCAAAGCAGTACCCACAACTGGAGTTGTCGGTGAGCTTTACCGAGCGGCGTATCAATTTGATTGATGAAGGCGTGGACCTGGTGGTGCGTATCGGCACGCTGGAGGATGACGCGGATCTGGTTGCGCGTCGCCTCGGCCAGCAGCGGCTGGTGATCTGCGCCAGCCCGGAATACCTGGAACGTTATGGCACACCACAGTCACCGGCGGAGCTGACCCAACACGACTGCATTATCGGTAGCCGGCGCAATAACCAACCCGCCTGGCTGTTAAAGGATGCCAGAGGGCAACTGTTTTCCCAGGTGATTCGGGCCCGCTATGACTACAGCGATGGCGACGCCATGGTGTTGGGCACTCTGGATGGCCTGGGCCTTTCGCAGTTACCGACCTGGCTGGTGCAGGATCATATCCAGCGCGGTGAACTGATAACGGTGCTGGATAACCACGCCGGTGCCGAGATGCCGATCCATGCGGTCTGGCCGCGCTCTCGCTATCTGCAGCCGCGCCAGCGCGTGGTGATCGACAGCCTGATCGAAGCATCCAGGCAGCCGGGCTCTATTTACCAGCTGTAATCGCTCGCCTTAAAAGGCGTTACGCTCGACGACTTCCGGCAGCCAGATCAGATCGGTCAGGCCTACATCGAGCCCCGCCTGACTCAGTAGCGTAGTGAGCTGCCCACGGTGATGGGCCTGGTGGTTAAAAAAATGGGCCACAGCGAGCCACATCTCGTAACGCCTGGGTGCCGGGTTGACGATACTCATGTATTCCAGATCGCCTTTCAGCGCGGTATCTGTCAGCGACTCAGCCCACTGCAAGATCTGCTCATCGGTCGCTACCCGGTCACGGCGAAGCTCATCGAAGTCAGAGTGTAGCTCCTGGTCGAGGCTTTCCAGCGGGAAGGGATCGTCAATAAAGCGCCCGAGCCATAGCTTATCGCCCACCAACAGATGATTCAGCGTGCCGTGTATTGAACTGAAAAAGGCGCCCCGATCCTGCTTACGCGCTTCATCAGAGAGTTTTGCGCAGACCTCATACACCCGCTCATTCATCCAACGGTTGTATGACGCCATATCCTTTGCCTGTGCTGCGATCATGACTATCACTCTTCAGTTCATTCAGTGGAAATGAAACTTCCTACATAAATCGAGCAAATTTAAACCCCTGGTCAATTTACGAAGCTCACAAGACCCGGATTCAAGACGTGAACAACGGTGCAGCTCGGGTTATCGGTATTGGTGCAGCGCGAGACTGAGTATTGGGCGCGCACTCAGTGGCGTTTAGCGGTTAATGAACTTGACGCTAATTCACCTAGCTATGGCCACAAATAGACTAGTGTTAATCGAGTACATAACGCTTTAAAGGAGAGGACATCATGAGACTCACACTAAGCGTATGGATCTTCGCATTACTCTTATTCATCAGTGTATCGGCGGTAGCAAAACGCCCCTCCCAGACTCAGAGCGTTGCGCCTCTCGAGGTATATTCCATCAAAGTAGATTATGGCAACAGCCAGATTCTGGTTGAAGGCGCAGGTCTCGATCCAACGTCTGCTTCCGCCACCTTGGCCGGGGTCGCGTTGAACCTGAACCCTGCTTCCACTGACTCCGACCTGCTCTTCGATTACTCCACGGGCGTGGCAGAAGTTGTGAATAGCTCGGGTAACTATATCGTGGTGATCACGACCGCCGACGGCAGCTTCACCACGTCTGCCTTCATCCCCTTCGGGCTGGTGTATAACCCACCCAGCGGCGATCCGTGCCCGTGTCAGGGTGAGTGGGATTATTTCAGTAACGCGGATTCGCCATACGGATACGCCGAATTAACACCCTATTGCAGCCAAGATAGTACCGATTTTGTCACCGTTCAGTTTTATGACACGTCCGTCGGTAATTACTGGGTTTCCTGGACATCCTGGGATTCTGCCAGTTCTACCGGTATGTGCGCGCAGTATATTGACGGGCCTACACGTAATTTGACGTCAGAGGGTCAATTCGACGCCTGTGCCGACTACCTCAGGAGTATCGTCGAAGTTTGGGGCTCGGGAGGCAGTAGCTGCCTCTATTGATGATTCAGTCCTTATCGTACGGCTGCTGAGGGTCTCAGTGGCCGTGCGGATAAGCACGTCATCCATACGTCGTCCAAGCAATCTCTAAACCAGGCGCAGTTATTAGCGCGAGGGTTGAGGGTAAAAACTACGCCCCTGCGATGACGTTATCTAAGATTTAGGCTTAACTTCGCCCAACGTCCTTAAGCTGAGTACTTCTCTGTGGTTGCCTGGCGTAACTGACCGTCAGAATTTCCCATAAAACACCTTCCGGTGCTTCCCAGTAGATATTTTTCCCGCCACTCCAGGTATTGACCGTCATATCCACCGATCCCATCGGGGTGCTTCGGTAAGCAATTCCTCTGCCCAGAAGCCTGCTGAAGATCGCATCGAACTCATCTTCGCTCACTCGAAAACAGCAGTGCTGCAGCGTTGGAACAGTCTTCGTTTCGTCAAACTCCAGCGTCAAGCCATCGTTGACGTAAACCGGCACAAAGTGACCTACTGCCGAATCTCTCCAGGGCACGTCCAGCAGGAACGCCAGCAACTCGGCGGATGCTCGTTTATCGCGAACGGAAACGATCAAATGATCAAGCTCAATGCTCATTAGCGAACCCTCCCACCTTGCTGGCTCCATGTCGCCGCGTCCGGAATTGGCTAAGTGCCTCACCTGACTGATACGCAGCCGAGCTAAAGCCCTGGGCTATCGGAGTCATTCAACAAGCCCGTGTATTAACAATAGGAGGCGAGAAACCGGGAGGCAAAGCCGAACCGCCGGGACAGAAAGCCCCGGCAGCCAAAACACAGGGGATCAGGGACGGTTCAGATCGATCCGCAGACCAGAGTCATCGAGCTCCAGTATGGCGGCATTCATCTCCCAGCGCCCCATCTCCTTGACCGCCTCAAAATAGACGGTTCCGGACTCTTTCGAACCTTCAGCACTGAACGACATGCTCGCATAGCCCGAAGGTCCAGAGACCTCGATGCTGCCCATGGGGGCACCGGTTGAGATAGGCTCACCCAGGACGGATACGGCTTCCTGACTGGTTTCCAGCTGCTGCACTGCCAGCTTATAGGCTTCAGAACTCTTCATCCCGGCGATGATCGAGAAGAACAATATAACGAATAGCGCGATGATGACGCCGAAAGCGATCAGCGCCGCCAGCGTCCACTTGCGCTGCACCCGCTTGAAGTGTTCAACGCTTTCCCAGCGATTGTTGCGCCAGGCCCAGGCACTGCCCTTCGCACCCAATACAAACGGCATCACCATGTTCACAAAGGGCACAAACATCAGCAGAGCGATAAAGGTGTTATTGCCTATACCCCAGATCCAGTTCAGCAGGAACGCGCCCCAGTTCCAGCGATCAACCTCAGCGGGAACGGTGGCTGACGGTCCCTGCCCTGACGTGTTTTCCATAACCTTGATAGTCTCCATTTGTCGGTACATTAAAAGGGCCTTGAAATAAGACCCGGGGTTAAAGCTTGATCAACCTGGCGGCAGTTACACGCAAAGTTGGCGCCGCAGCCTGCCTTTTGACAAACCCACCGACAAGCGTGCGGCGGCTTAAAAATCAATATGTTAATAGACTTCCGTGGGCTAGAAACCGTATTCACGCTCAACCTTGCTGATTCTCACGCGAAACGATGAATACCACTCCGCCCGGCCGTTGCGCTGTGCTTCTTGATGTTCCGCATTCCGTTTCCAGGCTTTGATCGAGTCAAGATCGGTCCAGTAAGACACGGTAATGCCCATACCCTCCCGAGCCGATTCGACACCGAGAAAACCGGGCTGCGCCGAAGCCAGCTGGACCATTCTGGATGCCATCTCATCGTAGCCGTTGTCACCCTCAGTACGGTAAGAGGTAAAGATGACCGCGTAATAGGGAGGTGCAGGTGTTTTAGCGATGTTTGACACTTAAGATCCTCATAACCTTGATCATATACAGGCGGGAAACGACGCTTACATGGCTCGTGAAAGCGCGATCCGCATTCAGCATTGAATACCATTGACGGCCTCAACGGCGCGAGAGAACCCATCCAAAAGCACGCTGTACTCCGGCGATACCATAACCCTGGATCGCATGACTTCACGCAGCCCCCTCAGCGTCAGGGTGTGGAGCACGCTCACGTGCGGCATCACTCAGCTTAAGAAGTTCCGCGTAGCGTTGATCATCGGCAGCTATTATCTCACGGTCAGCTCTGTTCAAATCAAGCCAGCTATTCACCGGCCGCTGAGTCCTTAGCTGCCCAGGTGAATGACCAAGCAGATACTCAACCTCAAGCTGTGATCGCTCAATGCTACGCAACTGGTCTGTCAAATAGCGCTCGGCAACAAACTTATACTCGGGTGCAGAGGAAACGATCAGTGCGGTGAGATCCTGCTGCCAAACCGACCTTGCGTCTGAATACTGGCGGTATTTACCGATCAGACAATCTGACGCCGGCTCAGAAGCCTCAGCGAATATCGGCATCAGTGCGACACCTATCAAGACCAAGAGTATTTTCATGAGAGATACTGAAATGAGCTTATCTGAGATTTCACTACAGAGGCGCGTGGTATCAACGGTGATCAGGAGCAGGGTGATCTGAAGCCTGTTCGAAGAAGCGGACAACCTCTGTGGCCGATAAGGGTTTGCTATACCAATACCCCTGAGCGTAATCGATCGCCAACGCCTTGCAGAACTGTGCCTGGCGATCTGTTTCTATCCCTTCCACTACGATATTGAACTTGAGCCGGTGCCCAACGGTAACTATCGCTTCCAGCAGTGCGCCATCAAGCTCATTTTCGGGTGCTTCCACCACAAAGGAGCGATCGATCTTCAGGTTCGTGATCGGAAATATTTTCAGGTAATTGAGCGAGGAATAACCGGTGCCGAAATCATCAATGGAGATCTCAACCCCCTTGTCTCTCTGCCCTCTCAGCCCATTCAGCATGCGGTCGTTGGACTTAATAAGCACATGCTCGGTGAGCTCGATCCCCAGATCCTGAGGTGAAAGGCCATAGCGAGCGCGATAACTCTCCAGTATCTCAAAGAAGTCAGCCTGTTCCAGCTGCTTACCAGAAACGTTGATATCCACCCGGATATTAAAGCCTGCCTGCTTCCAGGCGCTCACCTGAGCACAGGCCTGTTCCAACACCCAGTCACCGAGCAATATGATCAGATCGGAACGCTCCGCGATCGGAATAAAGATATCCGGGGACACCGCAAGACTGGGATCCTGGGGCCTCCATCTCAGTAACGCTTCACAGGCGGTCACGCTCTGGCTCGTCATATCGAACTGGGGCTGATAAACCAGTTCGAACTCGCCGTTACCGAGCGACTGATGCAATCGGGTCGATATCTCCCGCTGTGCCTTTAACTTTCTGCTGATTTCATCGGTAAACAGATGGCGCCGGTTGCGACCGCTCTCTTTCGCGAAATACATGGCGGCATCAGCATGTTTGAGCAGCGTCTCGGCTTCCTCGCCATCCCGTGGGTAGAGACTGATACCGATACTTGAAGTGATATAGACGTTTTCACTATCGAACGAAAAACGCTCTCTGAACAGTTCAAGCAGCTGATCGGCCAGCGCTGTGGCTTCATCGGCCGATGTTATCTCTGGCATCACCAGCACAAACTCATCGCCACCAAAACGGGCGATAATATTGGAGCTATGGAGACCCGATCTAAGCCGCTCGGAAACGGCGATGAGCAGCTTATCCCCCCAGGTATGGCCTAGTGTGTCGTTGACCTCCTTGAACATATCAAGATCAATAAATAACACGGCGAACTGGCCGTTGTTTTCCCGCTGGCGGTAGATAACCCTAGCCAGCTCGGCCACCAGATAACGGCGGTTTGGCAAACCGGTGAGCGAGTCGGTCGTCGCCAGAAATTTCAGCTCTTCGCGTGCCGCGTACTGCTCGCTCAGGTCCACATCAATACAGAACATTTCAGGCGAAGAGGTGTTTTCTTTAAGCATCACGTGGGACGAGAACACAGGCACCGGGCGCCCGTCCTTATGTTTCAGCAGCAGCTCAGATGACGGGATGGAGATCCCCTTTTCGATCCAGTCTTTATGCAACCTGATGACGTCGGGGGCCATCTCAGCCGGAATAATCAAATCCTCCAGCTTGCGGCCGATCGCTTCCTCTTTTTGGTAACCATAGATATCGACGCTCGACTTGTTCCAATAGATCACCCGGCGATCCTTGTCGTAGCCCTGGACAGAGACCTTTGGCAGCGTATCGATCAGCTGCAAAAAGAGCCGCTCACCTGAGGCGTCACGCCTTATCTCCGCTGGCCTATCCTTATCTTCTGGTTCCATACGCCGCTATTCCTGATCCCTGTTCCCTACACAGGCGCCAAACGACTTGTTTGCGCCACCGGAAAGCTTTCCACTGCACCGACATGACTGAGCACCGGCCTTATCCTTCACCCTAACAGATCCTGAGGCCCTTTCGCCTCCAGCGCGGATGTTGAACTTAACGGCAGCCCGAATTCCACATCCGGATTGCGATACTTCTTCACTATCCACTTCTACGCTTAATCAACCCCGTAGATCATATTCAGAAACCAGCCTACTCTCCGGTTGAGCCTTAAAATCCGGTTGAGCCTTAAAAATAGCAGAGGTAGCCGCAGCACAATGATCAACAAGAGGCGGTCGTCCTCGTATCAGCATCGACACAGGTTCTCTGCCTCTCTGTTGCAAGCAGAAGCTCAAGGCTCAAAGATAAAAGCTAATCACCTCTGCGGGATCACTCTGAGCCGGTCCTGAACCGAATTCACTGGAAGCTTAGATTGCAGATCCTCCAGAAGAAGCAGATCATTGGGCCTGTCAAAAACTGATTACCCATTACAGGAAAAAGCATCGAATAGCGGCATGGATATCAATCATCTGGATCTATTTAAAAAACACTATCGTCATTCCAGCCACAGCGGTCAGCGTCTCGAGACAGGCTTCGCGTTGCGAACGAAGGGCCAGGTCAAAATCGGTAGTGACTATGTTGAGATATGTTGCTCGCTGGACGATGGTTTTTTTAAGTTTTCGATCAGTGATGATGGCTACACACTCTCGCTCTCCAACGCCCATAAGACCATTTCAAAAGGCCCTGGGCTGGTACGATTCATCGAGCGCCTCTACGGCATCGGCGATAAATTCAAAAAGCTGTACGGTGATATCACCGATCACGACTCCGTCGCGCTTGAGTGGGTCTGGATCAATCTGCCCGATTGCAAACTGGGACTCTACCTCTACAAAGGCACTTTTGGTCTCGATATCCGATACGAAGGCTATCCGCGACGGAAGATGGAATTGGGCGCATTCACGCTGGAGAACATCGAGCTATTCGATCAGCAGGTAAAGCATGAGATGGATGCGTTCATCAAAGCCTATGTACGCGCCATTGGCCTCACGGAATCTTTGCCTGCCGACGAGACGACGGAAAAAAGTGACGCCCCCACTGAGCCTGCAAGACCCCTGGTGTCGGGTATAGCGCTGTTGAGTACGGGTGTAGTTGTAGCGCTGATTATCTCAGCGACTCTATTTTACCTGTTCCGCTAAAGTAAGAATGCAGGCGACCTTGGCAGAGCAGAACATTTGCAAAGACTGCTCTACTCAAGGTTGCCCCGATGACTGGATCAGGCTTTCACCGAATGGATGTGAGAGCAAAAATCAGGGCGCAGGAATCGTCGCCGGATCCCAGTGCTCGTCGGCCTTGCCATCCACAAAGCGGAAGGTGTCATACCAGGTGGTGGTGTAGGTCTCACCTTCCTTGTTCGGGTGCGGGTAAGTACGCGGCATCATCACAGTGACCAGATCGTCCTCCGCCATCACTGCTACAACCGGAGTCTTCAGCTCGCCGCAGTTTTCCGTGGGCTCGCGTTTTAACACCTGGGTGAAGTAATAAACCACCCCTTCCACACCTGAGGCAGCATTAGGGTTGTGCTGGATATACTGTTCGGTCATCCATTCCCGCGCCCGATCCCACTGATTGCACTGCAGCAGCTCGCGCATGATATGCAGCGTTGCCTGCTTGTTCTTGTGCAGCAGCGGATCCTCATCGACAAACAGCGATTCAGGGTTGGCAACACCCACTACCGGTTCCTGAGCGTGAATAGAACTGCTGAGCGCAAGCAAAGCAACGGGGATAAGCTTTGTGAGGGTTTTCATTCTGGCTACCTTGTCTGACATCCTTGAATTACCGGACGGGATACTGGCTCCCGCCCGGCTGGGCAGGTGAAAGATACTACAGGTATGGGGTAAAAGTTGGATGAAAACAAAAACGCCGCCCCTAAGAAGTTGGGACGGCGTCCAAGCTCGGCATCATCGCCTCTGGAGCTTTGTAGCGGATTACTGCTTCACCACCATAATACGTACCGGCTCGCCAGGCTCGCCGGCAAACGGATCGATATGCTCGGTGCTGGTGAACAGCAGCTTACCGTTGTATTCGATTTTTGCTCTCAGCCCGTAGCGCATACGCTCATCGATGGCTGAAGGGTCATACACCAGCCTGAACGTCAAAGGCCCTGCACCATCAACGATATGGGTATAGTCAGTGATGACCTTGGCAGGCGCGTCCATACGAGACTGATCTTCGAGCGTTACGTGAACTTCGGCGCCCGGCGGTAAGGCGATGCGCTCGCGATACCAGACCTCACCGGTGATCACCCGCATCAGCGAGTTGTCAGCTTTCTGAGTTTGTTCCGTCATCGATCCCTCCATACTGCTGCACGCTGCCAGAAACACAGCACAAACACCCAGCAACCAACTTCTAGCCTGAATCATGTTTCCACCCTCCTTGAGACAATCCATCTAGCCGTTACCTGTTAAACCCACACCCGATAACCGATCGCGGGCAAACAAGTATCTGAAACAACCGTTTAGTCTAAGCCTGATCCAAAGATAGCGACTTCAGGGCGAAAAAGCTCGCCACATTAGCGATTTCGCGAATACGGGACCCACAGGCCGCTGCCAACTCTGAACGAGACGCAGAGGCACAGGCCCAGTGATCCGAAGTGTTTTATTCTATTCCGCGTGAAGGGTGCGAACCTCTCCAGAGTTCGCACATCAATCCTCGCAGTGCTCGCAACGAAAATAGTTATAAAGTAACATCCCGGCCGAATCGAGCGCGTAACCTCTCAACTGTTACGCACCAGCTTTATCGAACAGTTTCACCACAGCTGTTTCCAGAACCGAAGAGTCACTATGAACGAACAACCCAGAGCCATCCCGACCAACATCATTACCGGCTTCCTTGGTGTCGGCAAAACCACATCGATCAATTCGCTGCTGGCCAACAAGCCGGAGGGCGAATCCTGGGCGGTACTGGTAAATGAATTCGGTCAGGTCGGTATCGACCAGGAGATGATGCCCGACCAGGAAGGGCTGCACGTTCAGGAACTGGCCGGCGGCTGCATCTGCTGCGCCCTGGGCCCTTCGCTGCATATGACGGTGAAGAATCTGATTGAGCAAGCCAATCCCGACCGCCTGATTATCGAACCCACCGGCATCGGTCATCCCGAGGGCATTATCGATACTCTGATGAGCCGAGCGTTCGCCGATAAGCTCGACCTGCGCGCGACCATCTGCTTGCTGGACCCGCGCCTGCTGGAGCAGGAAGAGGTGATCAACGATGAAACCTTCCATGACCAGCTGAACCTGGCGGACGTGGTGTTGATCAACAAATGCGACCTGGCAGCAGCTGCCCAGGTCGAGACCGCTGAAACGAGTCTGGGCAATATGTTCCCGCCCAAGCAGCATATCGGTCGGATTACCCGCGGCGTGATCGAACCCGCCCTGCTGGACCTGGTGCGTAATGGCCAGTTCAAGGCACAGTTCCCCAATGCGCATCAGCACGAGCACGACCATGGACACAACCACGATCATGATCACGCGCATGAGGCTGACTCACCGCATGTACCGGAAGCCCTGCCCGAGCCTGGCCAGCCGATCCGCAAGATTGGTAACGGCAGTGGGCGTTTCAGCTGCGGCTGGATCTTCCACCGCGATGACTGCTTCGATTACTGGGCGCTTGAAGAGATTCTGAACGGGTTGGAAGGCGTTAACCGCATCAAGGGCGTAATCCGCATCGGCACCGCCTGGGTGTTCTACAACCGGGTTCAGGACGAACACGATTTCGATAAAGTCGCCTACCGCCGCGACAGCCGTATCGAGATCATCAGCCCACGGGAGTTGGACTGGGAACAGATCGAACGGGATATGCTCGCCTGCCAAATCAAAGAGTGATCGCTCTGAACGCCAAGGCCTGGTAAACCCGGGCCTTGGCTTTATCTAACCGCAGCTCAGCACTGAGCTGTGGTAACGCATCCCCTGCTCAGCCGATTAATCTGTCTGCCTGCAGCCAGGCCAGACCTGCCTGAAAAGCCTTTCTGCTCGACCTGGTTGAATCTATACATTCACCCCGACGCCACTCTCTGCAACGCCCCGCACGCTCGCCGACGTTATCCAAACACCGCACAACATCCAAAATTACTCGCTAATACAAAAACTTAGCGTTCCCCCGACTGCCAGCACCTTTGTTCTACAAATACCTGACTGCCGAACTATGAAATACAAGGTTCCAGTAACGGAACAATAATTTGATTTGAAACTCAAACTATTTGATCGATAATTAACTCATCCGGATAAGCACTCCACAAGAGCTTTGCCACTCCCGGACGAGAAAGATCGCCACACCTGTCACCTACCGCACTCATGCGGGCAAAGATTTCGTCGAGACAAGCCAGAACCAATGAGCCAGCCCAACCAAAAACAGACCACAACACCCGATACTGCAGAGATAGGACTCCTGCGCACTGTCATGCATCTGCTGCATGGCCAGCAGGTCAAAAGCTGTGTGCATGTTGGCAAGCTGCCCTCTTTCCGCAATGAGTGTCTGGCTGGGGCTCAAACCGGTCTGACCGCGGTGCTTGCGTTGATCGCTGTGTACCTGTCGCCCTGGTCGGATATGGTGGGTTTTGCCGGTATCGGCTCTCTGATCGCGCTGTTTGGCCGCTTCGAGTCACGCTCTGGCCGTAACCGTATGCTGCTGCAAGCTGCGGCGATCCAGACTTTTTCCGTACTGCTCGTCTCCTCTGCCAAGTTCGCCGGACTTCCCGAAGCTGGCCTGCTGCTACTTCTGGCTTTGCTGTGCGGCATCTACCTGTTTATCTGTGTCACCGGCCGTTACGGCGCGCCGGGCCCACTGATTTTTGTGTTCGCCGCCGGCTCCTGCATTGGTGGTGACGTGACTCAGCAGGTCATTCTCGAACGCACCCTGGTCACAGGTGGCGCTGCTCTGCTGGGCTGGTTTATCTGCATCTCCACAGCCTTTCTGCGCCATCCGCCCAGCGCCGAGCGGAATTTTCCCAAGGTACCGCCAGCCCCACCGGTGAGCCATCGACTGATCGCATCGACACGCACCTTTATCAGCACCGCGGTCGCCATGTTTATTGTTCGCTACGGCTTCGATGCCCACTACCCTGCCTGGGCAGGAATGGGCGCACTGGCGGTCACTCAGGGAGCCTATCTGCACGTCAGCATGAACCGCGCCATGCAGCGTATGGCCGGCACCACTATCGGCGCCATGATGGCCTGGGGAGTGTTGCAGTTTGAACCCAATATCTGGGGACTGATCGCCGTTATCGGCGTGTTCCAAACGGTTACCGAGATGGTGATCGGCAAAAATTACGCGCTTGGACAGATGTTCGTAGCACCTACCGCGCTGCTGGTGACCCACTTAGCTGCGCCCTGGATCCCGAGCGAAACCCTGGTGCCGGAACGGGTGCTGGATACGGTGATCGGCGCCGGTATCGGCATGCTAGTGGCAGTGGTTCTCTCCACCATGGATGACCGGCGTTATCTCGACAAACTGCGCCAGTCCGCCGCAGAGAAACAGGCGTAACGGAGCAACTATGCCTGAGACTAACACCAACCGCCTCACCGCCGGATCGATTCCGCGCCAGCTGATCCTCTTTGCCATCCCGACACTGGCCAGCTCCATGCTGCAGTCGGCAGGCGGCTCCATCGACAGCGCCTGGGTCGGTAATCTGCTGGGCGAAGCTTCACTGGCGGCCACCACCAACGGCAATCTGGTGATGTTTATCATGACCAGCTTTGTTTTCGGCTTTGGCATGGCGGCGACCATCCTCATTGGCCAGTCGATTGGTGCGGGTAATCTCGCCCAGGCACGTCGCGTAGTGGGCACCACCGCCGGCAGCTTTGTACCGGCTGTGCTGGCACTGGCTGTCGTCGGTTACTTCACCGCGCCCTACCTGTTGCAGCTGCTTGGCACCGCGCCAGAGATCATCGAACTGGCGCGCGATTACCTCAAGCTCACCTTTGTCGGCCTGCCCGCCGTTCTGCTGCAGACAATCCTGATGATGGCGCTGCGTGGCTCCGGCGATGCCAACACGCCGCTGAGATTCATGTTGCTGGCGGTGATTCTGGCCACCCTGCTCAACCCGGTGTTCATTCTCGGCCTCGGCCCGCTACCGGCTTTCGGTATCGGTGGATCGGCCCTCGCATTGGCGGCGTCAAACTACATCAGCCTGGCGGCCATGGTGGTCTACATCTATCGCAAGGATCTGCCGCTGAGGCTGCGCGGTGAAGAACTGCGCTGGCTACGCCCGGATCCACAACTGCTGAAAGTGATGGTGACCAAGGGTGTGCCGATCGGCCTGCAGATGATTATCGTCACCACGGCTGCCCTGACGGTGCTGCGGATCATCAACGGCGAAGGCGTGAATACCATCGCCGCCTTCGGCGCCACCCAACAGCTCTGGACTTACGTACAGATGCCCGCCATGGCACTGGCCGGTGCGGTATCTGCCATGGCCGCGCAGAATATCGGCGCCGGGCGGCTGGACCGGGTTAAACGGATTACCCGCGTTGGCATCGGCTATAACTTTCTCCTCACTGGCGGCCTGATACTGCTGCTGTCCTGGCTCGACCGCTGGGCACTGGGCATCTTCCTGACCGATTCCGGCGACGCCATGGAGATCGCCATCCATATATTTCAGGTGGCCACCTGGGGCTTTATCGCCTTTGGCATCAGCCATGTGCTGTTTGGCACCGTACGCGCAGCCGGCCAGGTGATCTGGCCCATGGTGATTCTGGCCGTTGCACTCTATCCGGTCCGGCTCGGTGCGATTCACCTGCTGCAACCCACGCTGGGCAGCGATGCGATCTGGTGGAGTTTTCCGGCCGCGTTTATCGCCACCATGCTGATGGCCATGGCCTATTACCTCTGGGGTAACTGGCGTCAGACCCACCTGGTTATCGGCGCTGCGCAGCATCGGCCCGCAGATAGTCAGCATCTGATCGACGAAGGCCTGCGAGTGATCGAAGCGCCCGCCAGTGCCGACCCGACCCAATGCGTGCTTTGTTCCGCCTCAAAGAACTCATCAGATGAAAAAGCGAACGACAACCTGTCCCTTACGGCAACAACAGAATGACTACGCGATCACCACTATGACGACTCCCCGTGCCCGTTTTGGCCTTCAATTCTCGCTGATCGCCCGCCAATGGCGCCGCGTGATGCAAACACACCTGGCGTCCATCGGCCTGACCGATACCACCTGGGTTCCTCTGGTACACCTAAGCGAATGCGAAGATGGCATCACGCTGAAAGCGCTGGCGTTACGGGTGGGGGTGGGCGGTTCCAGCCTGGTTCGTATCATCGACTCACTGGAGCGTGATGGACTGATAGAGCGCAAACGCGATGCCGCCGATGGTCGCGCCAAACAGATCTTTCTGACACCGGCCGGGCAAAGCCGCGTTGACTGCATCCGCACCGAGCTCAGCCGCTTTGAGGAAACCCTGCTAATCGACCTGAGCGATGAAGAGCTGGAGGCAATGGCCGGTGCATTTGACCGCCTGCAGAGGCGTCTTGATGCGTATGAGAGCAATGCGGGGGCAGAGGCTTCGACCTGATCCGAGCTAATCCTGCTCTCTGACCGTGTAATTCCGCTCTACGTTGGTGGTGATCTCTCCCCAGGCCGATTGCCTTACACGCTGCTGATGCAATTCAAATGCAGACTGGTCGACAAACTCCTCATAAACGTTGAAAACGTTCGGGGCGCCGGGCTTCTGTGTCACCTGAAACAGAAGGCAGCCTTCTTCTTCCTGGGTTAACGCTATATGGGTTTGGAGCTCGGCGGATACGGCTTCGAGGTCATCATCTGGAACGACGATATAGCCCTCGAGGATCACTTTGGACATACGGTTTCTCAATATTTCAAAGACGTAGGGTGCTGGCCACCTGGTTACAGCGATACGGATATAAGAATGTCTCAAGAGCTTAGCTAACTGGCTTATCCAGCATTGGCCCGGCGTTGCCGCTCCCGTTCTGTCATCTCTTCCAGGCGCTCCTCAAGTGAGTTCAGCCCAAGCCGTGCACGGCGCTCATTAACGCCGGCGGCATCATCGATAGGAAACGGCGTCGGCCACCCGTTCTCATCAATATCAAACTGGGTGCCGTAATACTGCGGCTTGCCAGCTAGCGTACATACCCGGTCCTGGAGGAACGCCAGTTGCCAGCCCGCGACATCGGACCGCCCAACAGCCGCTTCCAGCAGGCCGATACACTCCGCCATAAATTCAGGGTCTGAAACAGAATGCTGAACCACCAGCCATGCCGCTTTGGCGCCCTCTTCGCCCACTAACGAAATACCGGGCCAGCCGTGCGCGCTGATCATCTCTTTTAGTCGGGAGGTATTGGCCTGGTGCAGGGCTTTTATCCGGGGATGATAAGCATCGGAGGGCAACTCGCCGGAGTCGAAAAGCTGCTGTAACACCTGCTGGTCTTTGCTCATCATCCTGATGAGTTCATCTGCGAGGCTTTGATTCATGGGTTCCTTTTCCTGCTAACACCCTGATTGCCTGTCACTTCTACGCCAATAACCACCCAATCTGTCGTGCCAGCGGGAAAGCTGATGGCAACCTCGATCTACAGAGCTAGATTGGCAATGCCCTGATGGGTGCGAAGCCGGCCTTATACCGAGTTTTGATGGGCTAGGTGCTGCGCCAGGTTCAGGGTTAACCAGGGGTCATCCTTGGTTCATTTGAGGGCTTTACCCTATCTATTTGTAAAACCATCGTAGCGAGCGTGGGACGAAAAAGCAGTAAGCGATTGAAATAACCAGAGTTGTTATTGGCTATACCGGCTGCATTGCACAGCCGATATAGCAACAGGCCAGCCTTTACTAAATTCCCGGCATATCAATGTAGCCCGGCAGCTGCTTGATACGCCCAATCCAGTCCTGAATGGCCGGATAGTTCTCCAGCGTTAAGCCGCCTTCCCAACCCAGCGCCACATAAGGGAATACCGCCAGATCGGCAATCGTCGGACGATCCAGAGCCAACCATTCATTGCGCTGCAGATGCTGCTCAAGCAACGGCAAAATGTGAGCACTGACGGCCAGAGCGCGCTCCTTGTCCAGGGCAGAGCCGAATTTGTCGACCAGTCGCGCGGCATTGGGGCCGTTGAATATTTCGTTGGCGGCGGTCGATAACCACTGCATCACCTCGCCTTGCTGGGCAGCGCCGTCCGGCCACCACTGGTGTCCACCGTATTGGCGCGCCAGGTACACCAGAATGGCTTGCGAATCGCGCAATACCACCTCACCATCCACTAGCACCGGCAATTCGCCAAACGGGTTGAGGTCGATCACCGGTGAGCGTTTGTGAGCACCGTCAAGGAAGTCGACCGGCTTGATGTCGAGCTCCACACCAATCAGCGCCGCCAGCAGGCGCACCTTGTAGCAGTTACCGGAGAGTTCAAGATCGTAGAGTTTCATTTCAATACCTTTGGGGTTTTATTGTTATCTAACGGTGGTTAAATCGCACCGGCTCGGGAAATTAACAGTCACGACTCAGGCACAGCCAACAGCTGATTGAATTCCAGCACGTTACGGTCAGGGTCGCGGATAAACAGAGTGATGCGTCGCGGGCCAATTGGATGAATGCCTTCGGTAATGGCGATGCCCTGCTGATCAAGCCAATCTTTCATGGCGTGGAGGTCATCCACTACAAACGCGGCGTGAGTAACGCCGGGCAATTTGACCGGCTCGTCGAGCAACGCATTACGCCCGCACCGCGCCTTGCTCGCATTGAAAATAAGATTAATGCGCACGCCGTCCGGCGATTCCATTTCATTGGCTTCATAGGCGCCAAAGCAGCGCACCTCTTCAAAGCCCAACTGCTGGTAAAACGCCACCGCAGTCTGACGGTCGCTGACACGAATTCCGACATGGTCGAAGGCACGAATAGCTTGTGGGTTCACAACGGGCTCCAAAGTACGAGAAGACGCCCCCAGTAAACGCCTTTCGGACAATGCAATAAATGTCGCGGAGCTGTAACGTTTATTGAGTTTTTTGCACAAATACATTTTTACGGTGGGCAGACGGCGATGGATAAGCTCAAGGCCATGACAACCTTTGTGGCGATTGTGGATCACGGCAGCATGAGTGCAGCAGCAGAGCAGCTATCTCGCTCCCCCGCTGCGGTGGTGCGAAGCCTGGCCGAACTGGAAAAGCAGCTCGGTGTGCGCTTGCTAAATCGCAGTACCCGCAGGCTGGCGCTGACCGATGAGGGACGTGACTACCTGCAACACTGCAGGCAGATTCTGGCAGACATCGACGCGGCCGAATTCCAGCTCGACAGCCGGCGGGCCAACCCGGCAGGCAAGTTAGCGATCACCGCACCGATCATGTTCGGTCGCTTGCATATTGCCCCGGTGCTGACCCAATGGCTGCAACAACACCCTTCCATGAGTGCCGAGCTGACCTTGCTCGATCGTACCGTCGATCTGATTGAGGAAGGCTTTGATCTGGCTTTGCGCATAGGACGGTTGGCCGACTCATCACTGGTTGCCAAGCCTGTCGGGGCCGTGAAGTGGGTTCTGTGCGCGAGCCCCACGCTGCTTGAATCCCTGCAGCTGAAATATGGGCCGATTGAACAGCCCGATCAGTTAAGCCAGCTACCAACGCTTGGCTTTGCGGCCGCTGGTAACCAGTGGCAATTTAACGAACATGGCCGCGATCTCAGTGTGCCAGTTAATCCGGTATTCACCTGTAATCAGATCGATACACTGTTGCAGGCCTGCCGCGATGGTCTTGGAATAATCCGGGTATTGTCGTATCAAGCGCAACGGGATTTTGAACGGGGCACCCTGGTCCCCCTGTTCCCCGACTTAGGCCCGGCGCCATTGCCGGTTCAATTCGTGATGCCGCACAACCGGCTGGTTTCACCCAGAGTGCGGAGCTTTTTGAACAGCGCGACCGAGCCTCTGCAACAGCGCCTCACGACGGTAGAAGCCACGCTATCTGCTTGCTCCATCTCCCTGTAGTCCTGACGGCAGATGAGCCTTGGCGATATGCATACAACGGTGATTGACACCCATCTATTGAAGCAAGCAGCTCAGCGAGTGTGGAGCCCGATTCTCATAAAAGGCCCTACAGCGAGAGCGGGCCCCTATCGGCACCTCAACTTTCGTTCTGCGCCTCGATAAGCGATACCAGCTCCTCAAAACTCATTGGCTTCCCGAACAGGTAGCCCTGACCATAATGCACGCCCACATCGACCAGCGCCTGGTGCTGCCTGCTGTTTTCGATCCCCTCTGCTACCACTTCGGCACCGATTTTCGCGGCGATATCGACAATATGCGGGATTAACGTAGAACGCACCGAATCACCACCCATTGCGCTGATAAAGCTGCGATCAATCTTCAGGGTATTACATTGAAAATCCCTGATCTGACTCAGGTTGGAATACCCTGTACCGAAGTCATCGACAGCGATCTGGTAACCATGATCAGCCATGGTTACCAGTACCTCTGAGCTCTCCAGCGTGGAAAGGCGCTCATTCTCAGTCACCTCAAGCACATACTGAATGCCCTCCCGTTGCAGCTCACCGCTGGATAGCAGCTCCAGTACGTGGGCATTCTCGATATCCTGGGCAAAGAAGTTGATGTTGATCTTAAACGGTTTCGGCAGCGCAGAGATTGACTCCAGGTCATCCCGCATCTGGTTGATGATCAACTGCGTAAAAGGCCAGGTTTTTTTTCTGGAATGAATCACCGGAATGAACAGGTCGGGGGCAATATCTCCCCTCGCGTCTCCAAAACGCGCGAGAGCTTCACAGCCGATAATCTTGCCGCTTGCAAGCTCAACGATAGGTTGATAAAGGCAACGAAAGGCACCAGCCGAAAGCCCGCGTATTACCCGCGCCTCTATGGAACGGTAACGACGGATAAAGCTGGAAACGCCCAACGCACTGAACAGTGCCAATAAAAAAGAAACGGCGACCCAGCCAACCAGGGCCTGGTAATACTGCTGGTGGAAAAACAGGTTAGTCGCGGAGATTGTGATACAGAACGGCAGGGTCTCTATGCAGTCGTGTACTTTGAATGCTTTACTCGGTGTGCGCGCAGGCCCTGCGGCAACGAGGCCGTCTTCCAGACGACTGGTGAACCCCTCCGCTACATCAAGGCGCCAGGCTGTATTAAGACCAACCAGGTGCTCCAGAAAATCACGATGGATAACCCCGCTGAAACTACCGGACTGGATAACCATCGCCTGAAGCTCTTGATCAGTCAGCCGGATCGGCACATCGATCCAGACAGCAGCGCCACTTTCGGTAGTAAAATCCGGCTCTTCAATCTGTACGGCTTGCTCCAGCCGTCCTAAAGCGGCGCTGCAGATCAAATAGCCATCTTTTACAAAACTGACGCCCTTGATATTGGCAGACACAAACATCGCCTGTCGCATCTCAAGCAGGGTATCGGCATCGCAATCCTGGTTGCTGTCGGCTTTGCGCGCATTGAGCGTATCGAGTGTCGACAATACATCGTCGGCGACCACTTCTATCTGATTCAGACTCGCGCTAGCCTGGTGTTGAAGCAGCAACTGGAAGTCCCCTTTTAACAGGGTGTAGCTGGTGTAATAGGTTGCCAGGCCCACAAGCACGCTGACGAAAATCACGCAGACCTTGTCAAATATTGGGTTTGCTTTGCTATTCACCCCAGGCCCCTACTCAGACACTTTCCTTGTGGTTATCCGCTAGCCCGAATGCAATTCACCGCAGTTTGGCATCAGCTGAGTTTCGATAATCCTGTCCTTATAACCTTGCGTTGAGGGTTCTATAGCTCAATCGAGCTCAGCGGAGGCTAGCAAGGTAGCCGTGTAACGGCGCCCGTATAGATCGCCTGTTCTCGGGAGCAAGATTTCCATCACGCTCCCAGATTATAGATCGCCAGGGGGCAACAGATGACAGAGTGATGGGAATGAGCTCGCTGGCCGCAGCGAGCCGCGACTGGCTCAGTTTTACGGCGGAGTTGCACTGGCTTAGTAAGCCAGTCAGATTCAGTGGCGATCTTCTTAGCGACCCCATCAGGTTGATACGCCCGCGCAGCTTTAGAACCCATTAGTTCAGCAGCTAAGTCCAAGGATCCATCGTAATGGAGTAGAGGAAATAGGACTCTGATCCGAGTTTCTAAAACTAAGATCGCCCAAATCGCTCATATATTGATCGATACTCGTTTGAAATTAACGCTCAATTAAGGGGTTGGAGCTACATAGCAGTAGAGGTCCCAGCCTGCTTGCGGGTGACTACAATTGATTATTATGCGTTAAAGTTTGAAGTTGAACTGGCCACAATAAGTTAACGACGAATTGGAAACGGGTTTTTCTTTTAAAGAAAAGCCACCTAAAGCCTGCTCATAAACCAACACAAGTACGTTCGCCCCAACAATATTCTCTTTGATATGAGCTATATCGGAGGCCGCAACTCCTATGCTGGAAAGGTATTGAAAATCTAAATCGACAGTTTCAATGAAATCTTCATCCAAATATGAGTCGATATTCTTTCGTAGTTGATGGGATGGATTCCGATCTTCCCAAGCTGCGTACTCTTCATCAGAAACTGATTCATCTGGCTCTGGCTCCCATTGAGGCTGAGAGTAGAGGCAGGCTGCGTCAATATCTTCAAACTCCCCCGAGAATACGTAAACAAACTTTTCTTGCATAGCTTTTGACGTCCCTGTCAGAGTAGCTGAATAATTTTCATCGATTTTTATATGGATTACCACTTAATTTCAATTTTTGTACCGACATTAACCAGATCCATGAACTCATCCATTTCATCGTTCGTCAGTGCAATACACCCATTTGTCCAATTGAAGCGCTGCGAAACTGGAGAAAGCCATCCTAGCCAGTTACGCTGACCATGGACCATGATAAACCCACCTGGAGGAACATCTAATTCCTCAGCATTCGCCATATCTTCTTGATTTGGGTAGCTTATATGCATTGCTCTATAGAATGATGAATCTTCCTTCTTGTAATCTAAGGTGTAGTCACCCTCCGGCGTCCGCTCATCACCCTCTTGTTGCTTGGGCCCCTTAGGATTAGCGCCAAGTGCAACATGGTACTCCTTTACTATTTCCCCGCCAGACAACAGATACATTTTCCTCTCGGACTTATCGACCCGTACTAGATCAACACCTGCATTAGCTTGGGATGAAATCAACGCGAGAAGTATCAGTAAATATCTCATAGTATATAACGCTTTGCTAAGGGGCCTGAGCAGCGAAGCTGCGTAGGTCTCAAGGAGGGCCAAAGGCCTGGAGTAAACTTGAGCAATTTATTATAAGGATCATTCTTCGCATACTGTTTTAATTGGCAAACCATCTTTGTATGCGAAATATTCGAAGCACTTCTTTCCATCTACAACGATTTCTCTAACACCAGATGATCCTACATACTCTGCTTCAGTAAAAGTAACCATACCATCACCGTTTAGATCCATGTCATCCCATGTATATCGAGAATCACTTAGATTGACGATATAAATCAATATAAATACTGCTATCGGAACAGAGACTACAACCCCTAGTATCATATTTGCCTTTTTAGTTTCCATACACCTAAGCCTTATAACGCTGCCAACAGGCGTAGCGTTGTAGTGGAGGCGTGGCCGCAACGAAAAAGCTGTCGCTACGCCTGATCCTGTTATACCCGATCACTAAAAGCCAACTTAAGTCCGAGCGCAGCAAAACTTGTAGCGAAAATTCTATGCATGACACTGCTGGCTATTTTTGACTTAACAATAAAATGGCTAAAAATTCCTGAAAGAACACCGTACACAATAAACACAGCAAAGGTCATAACCATAAAAACAAGCCCAAGGACCATCATACCAACTAGAGCGCTATCGGTTTTGCTAGATATAAACTGTGGCAGGAAAGCCAAAAAGAATATAGAAAGTTTAGGGTTTAGGATATTGATCAAACATCCTTTGACAACAATGTCAGTGTATCTCCCTCCTGCTTTATTATCTTTCAAACAGAGTGGAGAAGAAAACCGCCACATTTGCCATGCAAGATAAATCAAGTATAAAGCACCAGTATATTTTACCACCTGAAATGCGAGCGCACTGGCATGAAAGATAGCGGCAAGACCAAAAGCACTGGCTAAAAGTGCAGGGACTATACCGAGGGTGCATCCGAATGCAGCAAATATGCTCGCACGTTTACCTACGAAGATCCCTGTTGCGACGGTATATATAACCCCTGTTCCCGGAATTAGAACCACCACTAGCGAGGTGAGTAAAAACTCTATAGAAATCATCTAAAGCTTCCTTTCCATTAACGGTATAACGCCAGCAGTAATGGGTGCCACCCACAGAGCTCAGCACAGTTTCCAGCCCGTTGACCACATTGTTACACATTGACCGAATACTTGAGGTCACGCGCCTCATCTCCGGTAATGCCTCGAAAGCCCCAACAGTGAGGTGGTTGTTCCTTGATCGTGACTTCAACATCCACGGGTGAGATGCCAACCTCGGACTCAATCTTGTTGAATAGCTCCTTGATCAGAGCTTTTTGGGTCTCGGGAGCTCTACCCTGCATCATATTGATCTCGATGACAGTGTAGGCGGGCGTCCTGCCAACGGGGTAATAAAAATCCTCAGATTCCATAGGGATAAAACGGTGAGCCCGCTTGTCTTCAGGCATACCAAGTACAGACTGCATACATCCGTGAATGACCTCAGAGAGCTGAGCCTTGATCGGATTAAGGTGTTCTTTGATTCCATAGATAACTATCACAACTGCTCCTGCAATGTGTAATGCCTCGGTGCTTTAGTCTGTCCCAACCGCAGGCCCTTGCTGCTTTGACTTGTTACAAGTTGGATCACGCGAAGAACTCCATTACTGGCTTGTCCTCCGCAACTATGTGATCGGTGATCTGATATACATATTTGATCCAAGGGTGATCTAAGGCTGCTTCACGATCTAGGATCTTGCCCATGAACTCAACGTGACTCCAGGGCGATTCTGCTTTATCCGTGACGGTCACTGCCCAATTATCATTGTCATCCCAGATGTTAACTGCGAAAGCTGTGCGCATTTCTGGCTCAGCCCCTTCCCCCCAATCACCCAGACCTATCAGTGAGTATGCAAACTTATCTTCATGGCCGTTTGTAAACAGCACATAGTAGACGGCAAATGCATCCCCATCTCGATACACAAACCTAGTCAACCGTGTTGTGGTATTTCCACAACATTCACAAACTTCTTGCTTTGGTTCTTCAAATTCAATTCCGATCATTTCTCAGTACCTAAGACTTTTAACGTCGTGGTCAGTAGAGCAATGTAGTGGAGTAAGTTCTATGGCAAAAAGAGCGTAGCGATACCATAAAATTTTCGTAGCGTACTACGATTCTCCTGCAGCACCTTGCTTGGCTCTGAATTAAACAATATTAAAGCCACCCTTTCTTCTTTGCCTCAGACTTTTGTTGATCTTTTTTTATTTGCATAAAATTATCTTTATTTAAGGCATTATAGTTTTGATGTTTCGCAAAATATGGACCAAGCCACCCATCTTCGTGTGTAAATGCCATTACCCACGCCATATTGAGAGGAAATACATAGTAATCACTCAAACAACAGGCTCGGGGCAAACAATCCGTCAAAACGGCGTTTTCACCATCGTTCGGTAACACCACGAACTTTGCCGCCGATTGGATTTTATATTCTTCTTTTGCGGCTTCTCCATCAACAGATGGATACCCACCACCACTGAAAATATGCCACTTGTATGCCTTTGTATTAGATCCCTGTTTATTTTTGCAGAATATGTTCATCCAAGACTTTTCAATCTCTGATGTCTCTTCCGCTGAAAACACCTTGAGTATTTTTCCTGGAGCTATTTCGTAGTCATTCTGCACGGAACCTTCCTTCCCCTAATGCATTGGATAAACGGCGACCCTTAAGGGCCGTCCGGTGGGAGGCCCTTTGGGCCGGAACGTATTTGATACACTTGTTAAGACAGCTCCCGCTCCATAGAGTGAACCCCGACTTCAGTTTTGCAAATCCGGAACCCTAAGCGCCTATAGAGAGCGACTGCGGGGTTTGCACAAAAAACACGAAGTCGAAGCAATTGAAAGCCTTCTTTCTGGGCGACAGCAATAGCAAAATTGATTGCCTGCGACCCCACTCCCTTATCTTGCCAATCCGGGTCGATTTGAAGGTCGCGAAGTTAATAAGCGCAACTATCATGACTCAATCGCAAGGCTCCTATCGCACACTTATCGATAGCTATCTCGTAGTTCTCGAATTCCTTCCAGTTCGCCTCGAATAACTCATGGTCCCAGCGAATTCCGAGTTCTTTGTAGTACGGCTTCATGTTTCGAAGAGTCAGTTGCTCAACAAAATTCTTATCTTTCGCATGCCGGAATGTGGGCTTCATTCGAGACTTCCTAGCGCACCACGCAAGGGGCCTGGAGGCCCCAGTCCACGAAGTGGGCGAACTTTGTGTATTTGTTAGGCCTTATCATGGTTAAGATAGAGCATCGTCAAAATTATAAAGTTCTTCATGCTTCGATGTAGAAATAAAGAGCTTTGAGCGGCGAACAAATAAAACCATTGGTTCATCCTCGCTAAGATCTTCCGCAACGACAATACCGACAGCTCCTTGCGCCGATGACATTGAAGCCAACCAATGAATAAGAGGAAGGGTATCTTGCCAAACTCCCTCTAGCTTATTTCCGGGTAAGCAAAGATTGACGCCAGCGTTACAAACATTACCGTTTGGCGCCTTTTCCAGCCAAGCCTCTGATTTCCATGCGCCTGAAACGATCCCCTTATAAGAATTATGAAAACGATATATTGGGTTAAATTTTTCAAAGAACGGATGATTAGGAAAATTCGCTGGCTGAGAACTATTTTTATTGAGGACGAACTCCAGGACAGAGGAATGTTCAACAGCTGAAGATATATTCAACGGAAGCGATAACAATAGATTATAATGCGCTGACATAGTTCACCTAATAGCATAATATTTTGCTCAAGGGCCTAAGCGGCATCGGTCCTACGGAGGACCAAGTCCCGGAGTAAACTTTAGCAACTTTTTATGAATTGTTTCATACATATAATTATTAAATCATCCAAATATTGAACCTACTATCTCTACAATTCCTTCAAATATTGCAACCAGACCTTCTATAAACATTTCGAATACGCCGGTTACACACTCAATAGCACCATCTGCATAAACGACAGCTGGAACAGCTAGTCCACTAAGAGCTGAAACTAAAATTACAGTTGAGGCTATATTAAAGCCTGCAATTGCAATATATGTAGCTACACAGATAAGAGCGAGAGATGATATCGTCCCAAGAATTACAACCTGAATTGGTTTATCTTCCTTGCTCATAAGGTCATCCTTTAACTTAACGCTTCAATAACCGGCAACCGAAGCAACGCGTAGGCTGTCCGGCGCCGCTAGGCGGGTGGTTGATTGATTTGTTAGGGAGCTTTCTTTAGTCTCAATTACATACTCTAGCAAGCTTGACATTCTCTCAAGCCTAGATCTCAGATAGTGCATAGCTACACCAAATACGTGAAGCGCTGGGGTTGCATAAGCTAGTGCATACACCCATTCAGGTTGCCCACTACCTAGCTTTGATAATGTTACAGCCATTGCAAGAAATCCAGGAAGAAGTCCTATTTTCTCAATTGCGCCTATGGTTAATGATATTCGCTTTTGAAATGCAGATTTTTCTGAATTGATTTCCAACAATAAAAACTTGAGGTGTTCTATAGGTTTTGACTCTAAATAGCGAACAAGCTTTGCATCCACTTCAGAACATGACTTGGCGTTATCAACAAGTAAATAAAACGGGTTCAATATCCCCGGAACAAAAGCTTTACGGTTGATAATTATAGAAATGATCGGATGTAGGACAATCCCGATATAAGAGAGCGCAAGCATTGCTAATGCTGGATTAATAAGCCAGTCACCTAGTTCAAAGAGTTTCCTAGCTAGCGCAATTGTGATTGCCAAGCAAAAGGGGAAAATTACGAGCTCAATAAAAAGTCTGTTTACCTGTCTATTATTTGGAGTCTTAGATTTGTTTTTTCTATTCGCTCGCTCTCTATCATTTATTTGTTTTACAATTCTAAAAAGGGAATCTATTGATTTACTATCCATTGACTAGCCTCACTTCTCCTGGTCCTACCCACAAAAAGTAGACACTAGATTATGCGCATTTGCGCTCATACTCTGCTGGGCTGACATAGTCCAAAGCTGAGTGTCTACGTATGCGGTTATAAAATACTTCGATGTACTCGAATATCCCTGATTTAGCTTCGTCTACTGTTCGATATTGTTCAGCATAGATCAGCTCCACTTTCAGCCGACTGAAAAACGACTCCATCACTGCATTGTCCCAACAGTTCCCTTTTCGACTCATGCTGGGTTGGCAGCCGTGACGCTCCATCAAGGCCTGATAGCGGTTCGAACGATACTGGACGCCACGATCCGAATGGATTATTAAACCAGGCTCGATATCACGACGTTTAAATGCCATTTGCAGCGCATCAGTGATCAACTGTTCGGTCATGCTGGTATCAAGCGCCCAACCGACGATGCTGCGCGAATACAGATCCATCACCGTGGCCAGGTACAACCAGCGATCCTTGACCCAGATATAGGTGATATCGGTGGTCCACTTTTGGTTTGGACCATCCGCGTTGAAATGACGTTTGAGAAGGTTGTCGGCCACGCCGGTCATCGCTTCGGTGTTCGGCGAATACTTGAAGGCCTTGCCGTTACGAGCCCTGGCACCGTGACGTTGGAGGATCTCAGCCACGTAATTGACCGAACAAGGGATGCCTAGAGCATTGAGCTCCTTGGCGATTCTCGGTGCCCCATAGCGGGCTTTGTAAGTGGCGAAGGTATCCATGACCTGCTCTTCCATGATCTGCCGCTTGAGCTCACGAGAACTGATATCCCGGTTGAACCAGCGGTAATATCCTGATGCCGATACCTTTAACACTCGACACATCAGACGTATCGAAAACTGTCCTCGATACTCCTGTATCAGAGCGTACTTTACTCGTGCTGGCTCGCAAAGTACGCAGCAGCTTTTTTTAGAAACTCGAGCTCCTTCTTCAGCGCATCCCGCTCACGCTTTAACTGGCGAACTTCTTCGCTTTCAGACTTGGAGTAGTCGACACCATTCAGGCTGTTGAATTGCTTCTCCGACAAGCGGTTGAACTGGCGCTTCCAGTTATAGATCTGACCCGGATGAATCCCCAATTCTTTCGCAACCGAGGCTGCTGTATTCCCAGGTTGACCCGCGCGCTTTACCGCTTCGCGTCGGAACTCCTCGGTATAGTGCTGATACTTTTTCCTGGCCATCTTACACCTCCCCGTCAGGCGTAAACCTAACTATAGAAGGTGTCTACTCTTCGTGGGTAACTCGGTAACATAACGCCGCCAACACAGGCCGAGCGTAGCGAGGTCCAGTGCAATGCGCTTTTTGCATTGCAAGAATGTGCTTGGCTTTGTTATGAATTTAGCCATTTAAAACGCCCCAGCCATCCAAATATCCGTTCACCTTTGATGTACGCTCGGCCAGTTTATTTTCAAAGGCGACGACATTGTCAAATGTAACCATCATAATTGGGACTAACTCTAACTCCATACCACCATCATCACTCGGCCTTGTTTCTATATTTTTAAATTTTTGTCCGTTCTTCCAATCGGTTGCGTATTGCCTTGCAACGAGGTCAGCTTCTTCTTCGGTGGCATAGATAGCATAGAAATCGACTGGATGCTCGATAGAGAAATCGAAATTATCTTCCTCCAATCTTCTGAACACATCGCCATTCACATCATCCGGATACATTTTCTCTCTCGAATCTGAGGGATTCATAACGCTTTTGTTTAGCGGCGCCCCGAGAGGGGCGTCCAGTGGAGGCCTTAGGCCGGAACAAACTACAACAACTTGTTAAGTGGTTGCCTCACGACTTTCTCTGCGGCCGTACTGAATCTTGAAAGCTACATATATTGAAGCTGCGCTACATAATAAATACCACGCAGAAAAGAGCCATGATTGACCAAGGACAAAGACCTTTCCAACTATCCAACCCCCGCAGAAGACAGCTTGGCCAGCCCAAATAAAAAATGCTGTTGCTTCATTAAACTTGGGGCTCATGATCGCAAGCGAGAGCATACCAGCCACGCTCACTAAACCTAGAGGGTAGAACCATGGGCTCCAATTGAATATGGATAACGGGTCCGTAAAGGCCGCCAAGATAACTAAGCCCAGCTCTGGGGTGACTGGCAGCAAAAAACCGAGTGCAATACCAAGGAAGGCCGCAACTCTTTTCTCAATCTTCAAATTTCGCGACATCCGAACATTCACTTAACGCCTTTAGCAACGGCGCAGCTGTGCTGCGTCCGATTGCCTAAACTTGTTACATGCTGGTGAGCTGTGGATCATGCCACACATCCTCGTACTCGCCAGCTACTAAAAATCTATAACCTGGTGGCAATGATAAATATTGCTCTACTTCAGGTAGGTACTCCGAGATATGGCTGACATGCAATGGCTTGAAAAAATCTGCGTCTTCGGACATTTCTTCGCCGCACCAAATATACCAGCCACATGTTCCGTCCTCGGGATTGAGCCGCAAGCCATTAATTGGCAATTTGCCAATAGTTTCGACAGCTATACCTAGTTTTTCACTCTCTTTGGAGGGAAACGGTATTGCGTCGATTTTTTTACATACTTCCTTTTGGCTTGGCACAATATCTCCTAAGGCATGTAACGCCGCCAACACGGGCCGAGCGTAGCGAGGTCCAGCACCAGCTTGCTGGTGCGATCGTGCTTGGCTTTGTTAAATTTTGTATTTCTCATGATCTTCGGGGAACTTGGGTTCTATCTTTATTCCTGCCTTATGCAAAGCTGATGATGCTCGAAAAGCAATGCGCGCCCATGTTTCTTTTACCTGTTCGGGGACATCTTCTGGAATTTTTCTCCATTCGCTTGCAAGAAACTCAATATCCGTAGGATCGCGCCAAAAGGCTAACCGCCCTTTTTCTTGCTCCTCATCTGAGTCTTTTCTTTTCAATGCTCGATGCTTCCTTGAAATTTAACGCCTGGGTCATGGGAGACATGGAGTGGAGCCATTTTTTGCGATAATTTGCGAAGCAAATGCAAAAAATTGCGCAACATAATGGCTTCCCATGCACCCCTTTGTTAGCACTGGTTGCTCCAAAGTTGTCTTGATTCAAATCCATTCTTACTTAAAGTTTGAATTACCCCTGCAACTTCATCTATGGAATCTAGACAAACAACTGTATTCCCACCACTCAATACAGTATCTATATGTGATTTTGCCTGTGCAAGATTTAGATTAGATGCTGCTTTTACGCATTGAACTGCTTTGACCGCATTCGCTCCCTCGATCCAGCCCATAATGCGAACTCTGGCGGTGGGCCTCCCATACGGATCACCACATGCCTCAAACGCATGGACGTATTCATGAGTTGAAAATGTGGAACCAGTTTCAAAACATTCACCTGTGGTTTTACACACAATTATAGGACCTTGACCTACGCTCATATCAGAAACATCTCCGGATGTCGACATAAGAGTCATTCTGGCAGTAGAAAGCAAAACACTTTCCAAATTCCTCCGTGGAATCAAGCATTAGAGAGAATCCTGGCTTATGAGCCATGACTTTCTCAACCACAATCTTAGTTGCTTCGATCTGATTCATTCTTTTGTGCTAACGCCACGCTTTGCGGCTGTTTTGGAGCGCAGCGGAAAAACAGTCCGACAACAGCGCCTTGTTACACGTGCTACAGCGTAGGCCAAAATGTCTCATCATATTTTTCCCCGTCTGCATTCTCCCAAGTTAACTTAACCTGATATTTCCTGGGACTACCCATATGAATTGCGGCCATAAGTTTTATTCTTGAGTTTGGTTTCATCTCTTGATGAGGAAACATATCCTGTAACTCATGAGTTGATAGCGGACTGTCATTACAATCAATTAGCTCAAAATCAACATTGTAAGCGCTGCCTTGGCCAGTATTTGATATATAAAAATTGTAGGACTTACCAAACTTCGTGAGATTTACATTAAACTTTGGCTTGGTTTTATCAGACTTTTCTTCAGCGATGCTTTCAATTTGAAGTCTAGATAACTCAGCGGTTACTCTTTCAAGCTCGAGCTGTTCTTTAGCTAGCTTTCTTGTACGCACCAACGAAACACATGAAATCACAGCAGCTAAAGTAGAAATAATTAGGCTCAGAATCTCAAACTTACTCACTTGAGGCGGCCTTTGAATGCTTTCTTTAGCATTTTCTCAATTTCTGCTTTTGCTTCGGGAATAACAACCTCTCTAGCTTGCTCAATCCCTACCTCTTTCAAATCAGCTAACATGATTTCAAAGTGGCAACTATTGCATTTTACAAAATCGTCATCCTTCACATTTTCTGGCTGCTCGAATTCAGTATGTCCACACTGAGGGCATTGAATTGATATATGGTCTGTTTTAATCACGATGTCTCCTTGTGCGTGTAACAGCCTGTTAATGGGGCCGTTGGCCCCATAATAATTATTAGAGGGTATGCCTTATAAGTCTCAAAGAAGTTGAACCTTCCCAAAGCAACCCGTTGATCAAAAAAGGATTTTTCCCTCATTCTGAAGAATGCTTCCTTATTAAAGGGGCATCATGCTCGACGGATGCCTGCTCCAGGGGGTATAACGTTTTCAAACATTTCATGGATGAGGTGTTACACATGGCAAGATCTCCTTTTCTTCAATCCGTCGAAAATTTTATGCGTGTACACCGTTACAGCCGGCGGACCATTGACTCCTACCTGTACTGGATCAAGTTTTTCATTCTGTTCTGTAACAAACGGCATCCGTCCGAGCTTGGTGATACTGAGATTGAGGGTTTTCTTACCTTTCTCGCGACGGAGCGAAACGTCTCGGCGGGCACCCAAGCATTGGCGTTGAATGCGATCGTATTCCTGAAAACCAAATTTCTGAAACAAGCGGTAGGCGACATCTCTGGCTTCAGCAGGTCTCAGCGGCAACCTAAACTGCCAGTCGTTTTGACACATAGCGAAGTGAGTGGCTTGCTCTCGACGCTTAGCGGACACCACTACCTTATGGCCGCTTTGCTGTACGGCTCTGGGTTGCGGCGTATCGAACTTATTCGCCTTAGAGTGAAAGATATCGATTTTGACTATCGGCAGATTCGAGTGAACTACGGCAAAGGCGGCAAGCGCCGACTTGTAACCTTGGCTGATGAACTCCTTGAACCTCTCAATAGCCAGGTAAAGAAAGTTGAAGCCTTCCTGGGGATTGATAAAGCTGTCGATGGGTATTCCGGCGTATGGTTGCCAGATGCACTGGCCCGGAAATATCCAAGCGCACCTTTTGAGCTTGGTTGGCACTATCTCTTCCCTGCCTCTCGCTTGAGTATCGATCCTGAAAGCGGCTGTTTACGGCGACATCACTTTGACGAGCATAACCTTAATAAAATTGTGAAGAAAGCGGCCAGAGAATCCGGCATCAGGAAGAATGTCTCCTGTCATACCCTAAGACATTCGTTTGCGACTCACCTGCTGCAGTCGGGAGTAGATATCCGAACGGTCCAACAGCAGCTAGGGCATGCGGATGTAAAGACTACAGAAATATACACCCATGTATTAAAGCAAGGCGCTCAGGGTGTGCGGAGTCCACTGAGTGGACTGAAGTGAATACGGGTGGAGATAGTAAAACGCCGCCCCACTATCGTGGCGCGGCGTTCAGCATCAGCTAAGACTGACTAGAAAGGGCTTAAAAAGAGACCGGACGGTCGCCCTCTTCGTCCTTGATGCGGGTCGGCAGGCCGATTTTGTTCAGGATGTTGATGAACGGACGCGGGTCCAGTTCTTCAACGTTGACCATGGTCTTGGCATCCCACTCGCCGGTGGCGACGAGCATGGCGGCTGCGACCGGCGGTACGCCTGCGGTGTAGGAGATACCCTGGCTACCCACTTCATTGTAGGCTTCCTTATGGTCTGCAACGTTGTAGATGAAGACCTCTTTCTCCTTGCCGTCTTTGGTGCCTTTCACGAAGTCACCGATGCAGGTTTTGCCGGTGTAGTTCGGCGCCAGTGAAGACGGATCCGGCAGTACGGCCTTGACCACTTTCAGCGGTACCACTTCCTGACCTTCTGCGGTCATGACCGGCTGCTCGGAGAGCAGGCCCAGACTCTGCAGAACGGTGAAGACGTTGATGTAGTGCTCGCCGAAGCCCATCCAGAAGCGCACGTTGGCCACACCCAGGTTCTGGGACAGGGAGTGCACTTCATCGTGACCGCTCATGTAGGTGGTCTGCGAACCCACCACCGGCAGGTCATCGGTACGGCTCACTTCGAACATCTTGTTGGACTGCCAGGCGTTGTTCTGCCAGGAGTACACAGTGCCGGTGAACTCGCGGAAGTTGATCTCCGGGTCGAAGTTGGTGGCGAAGTACTTGCCATGGCTACCGGCGTTCACATCGACGATATCGACGGACTCAACGGTATCCAGCATATCGCAGCCGAGGCGCGCATAGGCGTTCACCACACCCGGGTCGAAACCGACGCCGAGAATGGCGGTCAGGCCCTTGGCCTTGAATTCGTCGCGACGCTTCCACTCGTAGTTGGCGTACCAGGGCGGCTGCTCGCAGATCTTGTCCGGCTCTTCGTGGATCGCGGTATCCAGGTAGGTCACTTCCGCTTCGAGACAGGCGCTCATCACGGACATGTTAAGGAACGCGGTTCCCACGTTGATAACAATCTCGGAACCGGTTTCGCGGATCAACTCGACCGTGGCGTTCACATCCAGGGCATTCAGTTCGTGAGCGGTCAGCTGACCATCCACTTTCATGGCGCCCTTTTCTTTGACACTGGCCACAATCTCTTCGCACTTGGAAAGTGTGCGCGATGCGATTGCGATATTACCCAGTACGTCGTTGTTCTGGGCACACTTGTGCGCCACAACCTGTGCGACGCCCCCTGCCCCGATAATCAACACGTTTTTGCTCATCGCGTTCCTCAACTTCTTTTATCGCTGGGTGAATCCTCAAGAGAGGTTTTTTACAAAATCCTGATAGTCAAAATCCCGCACCAGGCGTTCGCTGCCATCGAGCTCACGCACGGCGATGGCCGGCATCTTGACTCCGTTAAACCAGTTTTTCTTTACCATCGTGTAACCGGCGGCATCTTTAAAAGAGAGCCTGTCCCCGATCTTGAGTTCATTCGGGAAGTTAAATTCGCCGAAAATATCGCCTGCCAGGCAGGACTTGCCGCAAACCTCATAGGTATGCTGACCTTCGTTCGGTTCCATCTTGGCGGTTTCGCGGTAGATCAGCAGATCCAGCATATGCGCTTCGATCGATGCATCGACCACCGCCAGGTTCTTGCCGTTGAACAGGGTGTCCAGCACAGTGACTTCCAGGGAGGTGGTCTTGGTGATAGCCGCCTCGCCCGGTTCCAGGTAAACCTGCACGCCGTAGGTTTCAGAGAAGCTACGCAGACGGTCGCAGAACTGATCAACCGGGTAGCCTTCGCCGGTAAAGTGGATGCCACCACCGAGGCTGACCCAGTCCACTTTGTGGATCAGATGACCGAAGCGCTCTTCGATCTGGCAGAGCATCTCGTCAAAACGCTCAAAGCTGTCGTTCTCACAGTTGTTGTGGAACATAAAGCCGGAGACCTTATCGATCACTGCTTCGATCTTCTCCGGGTCCCATTCGCCCAGGCGGCTGAACGGACGCGCCGGATCAGCGATGATAAAGTCGGAGGTGCTCACCTTCGGGTTAACGCGCAGACCACGGATCACGTTTTCTGATTGCTCGCTGAAGCGCTCCAGCTGACCGATGGAGTTGAAGATGATCTTGTCGCAGTTGGCGACCACCTCTTCAATCTCTTCATCGGAGTACGCCACGCTGTAGGCGTGGGTCTCGCCGGCGAACTTCTCGCGGCCCAGCTTTACCTCGAACAGGGAAGACGAAGTGGTGCCGTCCATGTACTCCTGCATCAGGTCGAACACTGACCAGGTCGCAAAGCATTTGAGCGCCAGCAGGGCCTTGGCTCCGGAGCGCTCTCGCACGTAGGCGATCTTCTCCATGTTGGCTTTGAGGCTGGCCTTGTCGATCAGGTAGTAAGGTGTCTTAAGCATCTCGATCCGGGCTGAATTTTAAAAAGCGTGCATTGTAGTTAAGCGACCCTGCGGGGGCTATTCCCCGGGCGGTAAAAATGGCGTTTTTAACCATTTTTTTCCGTTACCGGCCCTTTAGCTTAGCCGATTCAGGCAGGGATTGATGTTACATCGCTGCTGGAATCGGTAAACCTAGTCGGTCAGCGGCTGTGAAACCTGTATCAAACCTTCGATAAACCGACGTTCGATCAGCTCTTGTTTACGCCGATTACCTTGGCTGCACGTAGTGAACGGACCAAAACGACCGACCGCCCTGCCACCGCTGCTGGCGATCGGCACCGCCTTGGCGGAGCACTCACGCATCGACTTCAGCCCCCTTCCGGCGATAGCCGCCAGCAGATTATTCGCCAGGATTTTTCCGTTGGCGGCCAGGGCCTTGTCAGGATGCATGGATGAAGTACCTGGTCGGGATGAGATCGCCCCCAGCGCTATCACGTTAGGGTGAGAGCGGCTGCGCTGGCTGGCATCCACGTTGATGACACCCGACGCATTCAACGCAAGGCCCGAACTTTCCAGCCAGGGCGGTAACGCCTGGTTATCTACGATAATCAGCCCGTCAGGACTGAGTGTTTGACCACCACCCACGCGCAGCTGATTGTTTTCCCGCTGCACAGAACCCTGCTGCAGTTTGACGCCGGCCTTTTCCAGTTCACGCACTGCACGCTTGCGGATACCGGATGGGACTTGCTCCAGCAGGGGGGACTGGCCCGTGTACAGGCTGATATTCAAAGCAGAACGGTTTTGAGCCTCGCGGATCGCCAGCGCCAGCTCAACCGCTCTTGGGCCGGCACCGATCAGTGCCAATTCCGCGTCTTGCTTTTGAGCGAGCGATTCGCTCAGGTTTTTCCAGCCGCGCAGAAACTGTTCGCCGGTCTCATAGCGCAACAGGTTGTCACCATCGTCCAGATCGATATCGGTTAGATCTTCGCCGAGATCCAGGGAGAGGCACTCGTAACCGACTTCAGTATCGTCATCGAGTACCAGAGACTGCTTTTCAGCGTCCAGCAGCACCGGCGTCTGTTCGATAAAACGGATGCCGGCGCGCTGCGCCAACGTGCGCAGGTCGATGCGGCACTGCTCCTTGCTGTATTGCCCAGAAATTACTCCGGCGATCAGCCCCGGCGGATAGAGCCAGCGCGAGGGCGACACCCAGGCCGCATCCGGACACTCTTTATCACTCTCGATCAGGGCAGCAAGCGCATAAAGCTGAGCGTAACCGGCACCCACCAACAGCAGCTGATGCGGGCTTCCCGGACGCTTGGTGGGCTTTATGGCTAGCTTTCTGACAGGCATGGCAGAGTCTCCTGATAGTCACGGGGGACTCTATTTACGCACATTCGACCCGGTTACGCCCGCCCTGTTTGGCTTTGTAGAGCGCTCCATCGGCGCGACGCAGTACGTCACTGGCATCGCGCTCGTTCTGCTTGAGTTCACAGACGCCCACCGACAGGGTCAGGGTAATTTCGTCGCCAGCTTCTGAGCGGGTTGCCGATCTTTCCACGCGTTCACGCAGACGTTCGGCGAGGATGCGCGCACCCTCCAGATCGGTATCCGGCAGCAGCACAGCAAACTCTTCACCGCCGATCCGGCCCAGCAGGTCGGTCTCACGCAGACTCTGGCGGGCGATATCCGAGACATGCTGCAGCACGCGGTCACCGGCATCATGCCCGTAGCTATCGTTGATCTGTTTGAAGTGATCGAAGTCGATCATCATCACCGCGCTCTGCACCCCGCTACGGTGCTGACGTGCAATCTCGGCGGAGATCGCGGACAGCAGCGCACGTCGGTTCAGCAAGCCGGTCAATTCATCCACGGTGGCCAGATGAGAGAGGCGTTTTTCCATTTTTTTGCGTTCGGTGATATCACGGAATACGGTCACTACCCCGGCAATACGGCTATTTTCCAGCATCGGCCGGCTGGTGACGACAACGGGAAAGCAGCTACCGTCGCTGCGTGTAAACCATTCATCGCCCTCATAGGGCACACCGGTTTCCAGGGTTTTCAGTATCGGACAGCTGGCACCCTTTTCCTGGGTGTCATGACGGTGGATCAATGAATGGATATTGCTGCTGAGCAGTTCTTCAGCGCGATAACCGGTGAGCTGGCAGGCGCTGCGATTGACATAGATAGACTCGCCCCTGCGTCCGATCACGAAGATCCCCTCACCCACCGCCGCGCTGATCGCATCCATGCTGCGGTTGTTGCGGCGCAAACGACTGTGTTGCACCGCCAGCACCGTCAACAGAATGCTGATTACGGAGATCACCAGCAGGCCTATGGTCAGGTCGTGACGGTAGTTATTTTCCACCCCTTCAAGCAGTGGCGCTTCGGCATAGGACACCAGGTAAGCGGCCACCTGCCGATCCACATCCAGCACCGGCACAAAAGCGGCCCTGTAAACCTGACCATCCAAACCGGCTGACAGACTGAACGCCTTGCCACTCTCTACTCCTGCTGTCAGCCCTTCAGCCTCGGCAAACAGCGCTTCCAGTCTGGCGCGAGGCACCGAGCCGCCGTTGCTGGCATCGCTGGCGGTCTGATCGATGACCAGATAGCCAGGTAACAGATTGGACTGAAGCAGCGGGTGATTATCCCGATACCGGTTAAGCGTCACCGTTTCAACGGGATTGGACCTGAGCAGAAACTGGTAGGAGCTCTTTGGGTTGATCTCGGTGAGCTGTTCGCGCACCTTTTGAAACGAGACCGCCATCTCCACCGAACCGATCATCCGGTCTTCTATCACCAGCGGCTGGATATGACGAAAACCGATAAACAGGCGCCCCACCTCAAACACGTCCATCGGCTGCTGGCCGTCAGCGAGCTGCCTGAGAGACGCGCGGTAAGGCAGCAGAAAATCGCCGTACTGGTCGGGCGCATGAAAACGCAGGAAGCTGTAACCATCGGGAGTATGAAACTGCAGGTCGGTGAACCCCTCCGCCTGCAGGCGCTCGTAACTGGGGGTCAGGTCCGCATGCAGCTGGGCGCGCAACAGATCCCGCTTGGCGCCCTGGGAGTTAATACCGGCATCCAGGAGATATTTGATATTGGCGTTGTTGGCGGCTTCATTAAGGAATACCGACATCGCCGTGTCGAAACGCCCACGGCTATAGGTTAATGCCAGTTCGCTCAGTTCTGTGGTCTGAGCAAGGTACTGCCTGACCGTCGTATCTCTGACTTCACGTAAATGCCCATAGGTCATTACGGCGAATACGACAGGCACCAGCAGATAAGCGAAACGCCGCATCTCTTTTCCTGAATAGAAAGCCTGAGAGGACGGGCCTTATGGAGAGGCCTGCACTTAGAGTGTAGCCCCAGCATTACTGGGATCACAGCATTTCGTCTACTATCTAAGTCAAAAGAATCATCTTTAAGCCATTTTTCGGTTGGCTCGCTTAAAGTGACGCCCGAAAAGCCGTCGCGACATCGATATTAGCGCCAAAGCGCGCGGCCATCAGATAGAGTCCGGCCATCTTGCGATGCAGGAATAGCACATCCGGCGGCGGTGTATGCCAGGCCTCTGGATCCTTACTCACCGACATACCACGGCTATGGATCCTGCGAGCCAGATCCGAAGCGCCAAAATCATAGGGTCCGCTCTGACGCAGCGGCTCTGCCGCCATCAGGAAGATATCCAGCACCACATCACGGTTGGCCACATCCGCACCACCACTGAAAAAGCCCAGCACCTCCAGCGCATGGTCCAGTTGCTGACGATCAGCGTCAGCCGCAGCCTTGAGCGCAGCACCGTAGCGGCCGACGAAATCGGCAGAAAAGTGACGCACGGCGCCGAAGTCCAGTAACACCAGCCGGTCTTCGGCAGTGTTGTAGAGATAGTTGGCAGGGTTGGGATCGGTCTGTACTGCATTGAAATGGAACAGCTCTGCGAAGAACAGCTCCATCAACAGTGCCAACACGCGGTTGACCAGGTCTGGGCGAGCCGTAAGCAGCTGCTCGAGCGGCTCTCCTTCCAGATAATCCATGGCCAGAATACGGTCGGTAGAGAGTGCCTGGTGAAAGCCCGGGATCGCCAGTTCATCCCGGCGCTCAAAGTCGGTCAGTAGACTGCGGTAATGCTGGAGCTGAGCTCCCTCGTGCAGGTAATCGGCCTCCTGCTTGAGCTGCTGACGGGCTTCATCGATCAGCGGTTCGATATCCTGACTGCGCGGCAACAGACCGGCCATACGCAGCAGAGAGCAGACGTTGGCGATATCGCTGTCGATACTCTCACGCACACCGGGATACTGGATCTTGATCGCCAGCCGCTCACCCTCGTGACTGAGCGCTTCGTGCACCTGGCCAATGGAAGCGGCGGCTACCGGCTCGAACGAAAACCGCGCCAGCTTGCGATCCCACTCTTCGCCCCAGTTGCTTTCAAGCACCGACACCAACTGTGCAGAGGGCATAATCACCGCATCCTGTCGTAGTCGATCGAGGATGGACGCGAGCTCCCGCGGTAACACCGTGCCTGCATCCATAGAGATCAACTGCCCCACTTTCATCGCCGCGCCGCGCATGGTCGCCAGTTTGTCGGCCACCTGGGTAAGATTTCGCGGCGTCAGCAGCAGATCGTTCATCGCCGGGCGTTTGCCCTGTGCCAGGTGGCGGCTGCCGTCGGCCAGCACGTTGCCGGCAATACGGCCGGCCAGCCCTCCCAACCGGGCCATACGCGAAAACCGCCCCTGGGGTACTGCGGCTGAGCGGCGTTGCGGCTTGTCGTTGGACATCTCTACTCCCTGATAATCATTACTACTTTGCTGACGTAAGTACGCAAAAAAACCGAGCGCGGATGCCCGCTTAATCCAGTTTCCTTCCTGCCGCGTAAACAGCAGCATGACCAGAACACTCACCACCAGAGCAATCCCCGACCAGTACCTGGTACTGGATATTCAAAGCACGGGCGCACGTCCATCCCGAGATCGGATAATCGATCTGGCGCTGACGCTCATCGAAGACGGCCAGGTGCGAAACCAGTGGCATACGTTGATCAATCCGCAACAGCGGGTAGCTGACCGGACCATCGCACCGCTGGGGATTGCGAACGGCGATCTCGACGCCGCTCCCGATTTTGCCAGTATCGCCCCGTTACTGGAGACCATGCTGACAGGCCGGGTTTTGCTCGCGCATCACGCACGGCTTCAATACGCCTTTCTTAAGCAGGAGTTTCGCCGCGCTGGTATCAGCTTTAACGCGCGCCCGATCTGCACGCTTAAACTGATGCGGCAGCTGTTGCCGAACCAGCAGGACTATAGCCTGAATCGGCTCTGCTCAGCGTTCGGCATTGCTGTTTTGCAAAATAGCAGCGCGACCCATAATCGTGACAGGCTGGCCGAGTTGCTCATCGCTATCGAGCGCGAAATCCCCAAAGAGCAGCTGGCTGCCGCCTACGCTTCTCAGCAGCGCCACCGGGCACTCCCCGCCGCGATCAGCAAGCAGGACCTTGATGCCATACCCGATCAACCCGGTGTGTACCGTTTTTACGGCGACAACGACCGCCTGCTTTACGTCGGAAAATCGGTGACCCTGCGCAGCCGAATTCTCAGCCACTTTAATCAGGACCACAGCGATCACCGCGAAATGCGACTGGCAGAGACGGTCAGGCGCATCGAACACGAGCTTTGCCTCTCCGATTTCAGCGCCCAGTTGTTGGAAAGTGAACAGATCAAAACCCTGAGCCCCGCCTACAACCGGCGTCTGAGACGCATGCAGACACTCTGGCAGGTGACTCTCAAGCCTAACGAACGCGGCTACCTTGAGGTCAGTTTTGTTTCCGCGGGGTTGGATCAGCCGGATCTGATTATCCAGCGTTATGGCCTGTTCCGTAACCGTACCCAGGCGCAGCAGCGGATCACCCGCCTCATTGATGAACAGGGGATTTGCCGCAAAACCGCAGGGTTGGAAAAAGGCAGCAAAGGCACGCCCTGCTTCGGCTTTCAGCTACATCGCTGTCAGGGTGCCTGTTGCGGCAAGGAAAGCCCGGAGGAGTTCAACGCAAGGCTGCTGGCCGCAATGGAGAAGCTGCGCAACCAGACCTGGTCCTGGCACGGCCCCGTACTGATCGAGGAGGCCTGCGATAACGCAAAGGATCTTCATCTGGTCGATCAGTGGGTTTACTACGGCAAGGTCCGCGGTCAGGATATGGCCCTCGAAAGGCTGATAGCCGATAAACGGCCAGCCTTCGATCTGGACAGCTACCGCATACTGTTGCGGTTTCTCATGGATGAGGCGCTGATGAGTGCCAACAGGCTGACTATTCATCCGCTTGGCAATAAGGAGATACCACAATGACGCCCTGGCATTCCCGGCTCGGCTACGCCGGCCTGATCCCTTTTATCGGATTAACTGCGCTGGTACTCCAGTCCTTCCCGGGCGCGTCCTACTGGCTGCTCAGCTATTCCGCGTTAATCCTCAGCTTTCTCGGCGGGCTGCTCTGGGCGGGCAGCCTGAACAGACAGGTGCCCACCCATGTGCTGTTTGTTTCGGTAGGCGTGATGATCTGGGCCTGGGTCTGGCTGCTACTGCCGCAGTTCAGCTGGTATCTGCCCGGATCGATCACCTTTGTACTGCTCTGGCTGTATGAGCGTATTTTCCTCGGCGATACCTACTCACGCGAATTTATGCGCCTGCGGGAATGGCTTACGGGATTGGCAGCGCTCAGTCTGTTTCTGGCGGGCAGCTTCGGCACCACGGGGTTATAATCACGGGTTTTCCGGCCCACTCGCATAGCAAAAGCCTGAGACCCGATGCCCGCAAGCAACACCGAAACTTTCCAGTTAGACAGGCCCAAAGGCGCTGACCTCGAAGATCCCCGCTATTACCTGCGCAATTTCCATACCCTGATCGACTGGGTGGAGACTTATCACGGCGACCTGCTGCTGGATAGTGAGCGGGAGCGGTTAGCGGCGCTGCGCGAGCTACCGGAAGAAGCGCGCTGTCTGCTGGTGCGGATGGTGATGCGCTCCGGTGAGCTGTTTCGGCAGAGCAAGCTGAACTACGCGGAGATCGGTGATATCACTGCGCCCCTTCAGTTACTGGAGCAGCAGGGCTGGGTGCAGCTGGACCCGGAACTGGATGTTGTTCAGTTCTGCGCCCTGGTAACCCGGCCGGAGCTAGCCGAAGCCTTTAAAGATGAACTGGCTTCCCTTCCCGCTTCGACAAAAAAGGCAAATCAGATCGCCCTGTTGGCTGATCTTTACGGTGACGAACTCAAACCGTTCAGCCAGTGGTGGCCCGACAGCCAGGATTTGCTGGCGGGACTCACTGACAATGATCTGCTCAGCCGTCTGCGGCTGATGTTCTTTGGCAACCTGAGCCAGGACTGGAGCACCTTTGTGCTGACCGAGCTGGGCCATCATCGTTACGAAAACGTGGCTTTCTCACCGGAATCCCGTGCCTTCGCCAGTCGCGACGAGGTGGATCATTACCTGCAGATGCACGCGTTGAGAGACCTGTTGGAGTGCGCCGAAAACCCCGCGGATATCTACCATGCTCTGCCGGCACGACCCGAAAACAGCTGGCTGAAAAGTCGTTACAGCCGCCTGTTATTTCAGATCGCCCGTGAAGCCGAACGTGCAGGTGATACCGAATTCGCCGCAGAGCTCTATGCGCAAAGCCAGCATCGTGAGGCTTTGATCCGGCGCTTTCGCGTGCTGGAAAAACTGACTCCGACCGAGAAGACGCTGGCAGACCTGCGCGAACAGATGACAGGCCAACTGCGCCCCGAAGTTCAGGAAGCGCTGGGGCGAATAGAACACCGCCTCGCCCGCAAGCTCGGTGAGAAAAAAGCCGCCGCTCGAAAGACCGATAACCTGCCCCGTATGGATCTCAGCCTGCCCGCATCCGGCTACGTCGAAGGCGCCGTGGCCGAACATCTCGGCGGTGAATCAGCCCCCTGTCTGCATGTGGAGAACAGCCTGATCAACGGCCTGTTCGCCCTGCTCTGCTGGGATGCGCTCTACGCACCGCTGCCCGGCGCTTTCTTTCACCCCTTCCATGCGGCTCCCGCCGACCTTAACCGACCCGACTTTGTCGAACGCCGCCGGGCGCTGTTTGAAGAGCGGCTGGCAAGCCTGGACAGCGAAGAATACAAGGCCGTGATCCGCCAGAACCTGGCCGACAAATGGGGTATCACCAACCGCTTTGTGCACTGGGGGCTGCTGACAGCAGACGTTGTTGAACTTGCCCTGGCGTGCATTCCCGCAACGGATCTCGAAGCCTGCTTCCGCCGACTGCTGGAGGATATTCCCGCCCACCGCTCTGGCCTTCCGGATCTGGTGCAGTTTTTCCCGGCACAGCGCCGCTATCGCCTGATCGAGGTAAAAGGCCCCGGCGACCGCCTGCAGGATCACCAGCGTCGCTGGCTCGATTTCTGTCTGGCGCGGGGTATGGATGTTAGCGTCTGCTATGTGACCTGGTCGGATCAGGCTGACCAGGCCGAGGTTCATCTTTCAGAGGATTGACCAAACTGTCGCGAGCGCATCTCCAGCGCCATCGACACAAACAGCTGGATCTCCGGCAGATGGGTGCGAGACTTCAGCCATACCAGATGTTCCAGTACCTCCTGCCCCGCCTCTTTGATCGGCACCGCGCTATAGCTCGGGTCAAGGCGGATATCGTGGCTTAGCGCAAACCCCACGCCCAACCCCTGAGCCACCGCTTCGCAGATATCGGAGCGCACGTTCATCAGGATATTCGAGCTGGGCGCCAGCCCCTCGCCTGCAAATGCCGCATCCACCATCTGCTGAGTGAAGGATGCTCTGCGCGAGAAGATCAGTGACTCATGGATCAGATCATGAACGCTGACATTCTCATCAGCCGCGAGAGGATGTTCAGGATGCAGAATCGCCACCAGCTGATGGGCGTGAAAGGTCAGATGGGACAGTCCCGCACCGGGCTTGGGCAGCGGGAACAGACCTATATCCACATCCCGCGCCAGCACATGCTCTCGACACTCGTCGGTAGTGCCCGAGGTAATCTTCAGCGTCGCCTCAGGGTATTGCTGGCGAAACGCGGCCATCAGCGGCATAAAGACCAGCGGCGACGCGGTGGCGATATGGATCTCCAGCGAGCGCTCGTCACCGGCAGGGTTGATCAGCGACTGCACCGAGGCATCCAGGTCCACATACTGTCGGGTAATCTTGTACAGGCGCTGGCCCAGGTCGGTGGCACGGACGCCCTTGCTGGTACGCTCCAGCAGCGGCACATCGAAGCGGCCCTCGATCTTGCGGATCTGCGCCGTGACCGCCGGCTGACTGACGCCGAGCAGATCAGCGGCGCGGGTAAAGTTGCCCTGCTGAATGGTGGCGTTAAAGGCGCGAATCTCGGTCAGGGTCAGGTCCGATACCGACTCTTTCTTCAGCATCAGGCGATAACCGGCTCACGCCTGGGCGCTTCAATCACCGGAATCGCCGAGATCAGCCGTCGCGTGTACTCCTCCTGCGCGTCCAGGAAGATCTGTCGCACACTGCCCTGTTCCACCAGCTTGCCGTGCTGCATAACACAGATATGGTCGCAGAGGTTCGCCACCACACTGAGATCGTGGGAGATGAACAGAATCGTCAGGCCCAGCTCATCCCGTAATTCACGCAGCAGGGTCAGAATCTCTGCCTGAATCGATACATCCAGTGCGGCCACCGCCTCATCCGCCACCAGAAACTGGGGATCAGACACCAGGGCACGGGCGATACTGATGCGCTGACGCTGACCGCCGGAGAACGCATGGGGGAAGCGACGCAGATGACTGACCTCCAGATGGCAGCGTTTGGCCACTTCTATTACACGTTGATCCACCTCTTCGCGGGAGGAGCAGATCTTCATCGCCTCCAGCGGCTCGGCGATGATATCGCGCACGGTCATACGCGGGTTCAGCGAGCTGTAGGGATCCTGGAATACCAGTTGCGCCACCCGGGCAAACTTGCGCCGGTTGATGCGGCTCTTGCCATCCAGACGGATCGGCGAATCTACATGGTAAACCACCTCGCCAGCGCTGATCGGCGCGGCACCGAGCAGCGCCTTGCCCAAGGAGGTTTTGCCGGAACCACTCTCGCCCACCAGGCCGATAATCTGACCCTTGGGCAGATCAAGGCTCACATCCGGCACCGCGTTAAATGCTTCCGCCTTGCGCCGCCCGGATTGCGGGTAGCTGATCGAAAGATTACGCACCGACAGCAAAGGTTCGGGTTTATGTGCCGGCGGCTGCGGCAGGTTATTCAGGTGCGGCAGCGCATCCAGCAGCTTGCGGGTGTAGTCATGCATCGGCGCGTGCAGCACCGCCTGGGCGTGGCCCTCCTCCACCATGCGGCCGCGCTTCATCACCGTGAGCCGATCAGCCACCTTGGAGATCACGCCCAGGTCATGGGTGATAAACAGGATCGCCATGCCGAGCTGTTCGCGCAGCTCCATCATCAGATCCAGCACCTGGGCCTGTATGGTCACATCCAGCGCGGTGGTGGGTTCATCGGCGATCAGCAGTTTCGGTTTGGTGGCCAGCGCCATGGCGATCATGGCGCGCTGGCGCATACCGCCGGAGAGTTCGAAAACATACTGATCGAAGCGCTTCTCCGGCTCGCGGATACCGACTCGCTCGAAGAGTTCGATGCCAATCTTACGGGCGGTCTGCTTGTCGTGGCCCAGATGCAGACGGATGGTTTCCACGATCTGGTCACCGATGCGGATCGCCGGGGCGAAACTGGCCATCGGCTCCTGGAAGATCATCGATACCTCGCCACCGCGAACGACACGTAGATCCTTTCCGCGCAGCTTCAGTACATCCACGCTGGGATCGCGATGCAGCTGGATACGGCTCTGGCGCTGGATCATGGCATTGCCGGGATTTAGCCGCATGATCGTTTTCGCGGTGATCGACTTGCCGGAACCGCTCTCGCCCACCAGCCCCATCACCTCGCCCGGTTCGATATGCAGGTTGAGATGATCGACGGCGCGTATCTGGCCTTCCGGTGTGTTGAAGTCCACGGTCAGATCGTTGATTTCGAGTAATGGCATACGGGGCTTCTGCTCCAGTCTCATTGGTTGCGCTCCGAATATGGATCGGCGGCATCTCGCAGGGCATCACCCACGAAAACAAACGCCATGATCAGGGCAACGAACACCACCACCGGGAAGAACTGCCACACCATGTTCTGCTGGATATCCGGGTCCTGGGCTTTCTGCAGCAGCACACCCAGGCTGTTCACCGGCTCGGTGAGACCTAATCCAAGGAAGCTCAGGCTGGTCTCGGCCAGGATCACGTAGGGGAAGTTGATCAGCGTATCGACAATGATGTAGCTGGAAAAACTCGGCACCAGGTGGCGCCAGATAATACGCCCGGTGGAGGCGCCAGAGAGCTGCGCCGCCAGTACGTAGTCCTGGTTACGCTCTACCAGGATATGGGTGCGCAGGCGCCGACCCAGGGTGGCGAAGTCCAGCGCGCCGATTACCAGGGCAATGGCAAAATAACGCTGCACCGGGGTCAGATCGATCTGCGACAGCGCCACGGCGCAGGCCAGGTAGATCGGGATCGGCGGAATCACCCGCACCGCCTCGGTAAAGCTCATCAGCACCGCGTCCACCCGGCCACCAAAGTAGCCGCTGACACCGCCCACCAGCAGCGAGGTGAACAGCTTCACTATCAGCGCGACGATGGCGATACTGATGGTGACCCAGACCGCGTGCAGGGTGCGGCTGAACACATCCTTGCCATCTTCATCGGTGCCCATCAGGTGCAGCTTGCCCTGCTCCACGCCAAACAGATGCAAGTCAGATCGGATATCGATGCCCAGCCAGCCGATCTCCAGCAGGCTGTATTCCCAGCCGCGCACAAAGAACTGCAGGTAGCGGCGCTGCTCCCTGTCTTCGATAAATTTGTTCTGTGAAGACGCACTCAACGCACCGCTGGAGGTGAGCTGGTCCAGCGCATTGAGGTCGCCACCGGCCAGCGCGCTGAGATCGAACTTCGGTTTCTCTTTCGAATAGGTGTAACTGAATGGGCGCAGTGAACAGCCGTTCTCATCGCAGAAGTTCAGCGCCTGGGGCGCGCCGCGACGATACTCGGCATCGGCACCGCGGATGGTCGGGTCCACCGGCGAGAAGAACGGCGCAAACAGTCCCATCAACACCAGCGCCAGCAGAATAGTCCCGGCGATCAGGCCGCTGGTTTTTTTCATGAAACGGGCGCGGATCAGCGCGAACTGTCCGGCGGTGTAATAGGCCTCCTCCTCGGAGGCGGCTCCCTTGCGGCGCCACTTGGCGGGTATGGCAAACATCACTGGCCTCCTGAAATCACACTGCGGCGCACGCGGGGGTCCACGGCGGCCAGAACCACATCGGTGAGCAGGTTCATGCCGATCACCACCAGCGCCACCAGGAACAGGATGGCTGCAGCCAGCTCCTGATCGTTGGTCATCGCCAGCGCCTCGATCAGCAGACCCGCGGCATCGGTCAGACCGATCACCACGGCCACGATCGGCAGGTCATTGAACACGCGCTGAAAGTCGAAACCGACGGAGTTGAACAGCGGGCTGATGGAGTGGCGCACCGGGTAACGCGCCCAGAGCGAGAAACCCTCGACGCCGCGCGCCCGAGCCGCTTCCACATAGAGTTTGTTGGACTCATCCACCACCAGCGCGCGTACAGTCTGTAGCTGCAGCGCAGTGGCGGCCCAGCCGATAACGAAGATCGGCAGCCAGATATGACCCAGAAAGTCGCTCAGCTTGCCAAACTGGAAACCGCTGTCGGAAAACCAGGGCACGTTGCGCCACTCATCGGAGAACAACCCCGTGGGTGTGGGTTCGCCGGCAAAGACGTAAAGCAGGATGATCGAGAGTGCGAGCAGGAAGTTGGGCAGGGCCAACCCCAGGTAGCTGATGATGCGCAGCTGCAGGTCGATCAGTTTGTTAAAGCCAAGCAGCAGCGTATTGGTGAAGCGCTCACGCGGAGAGCTCTGCGGATCGCAATCCATCCAGGGCTTGTTCAGCACATAGGCGGAGAGGATGCCAAACGGCACCGCGATCAGATACGCCAGCAGCAGCCCCGCCAGACAGAACCCCAGGCTCATCCAGAAACGATCACCTACCGCAAGGTTCACGGACTGGCGCTTGGCGCAGCTGAAGCCCAGATCACCGCGCAGGGTAAGATCGGTGACCCAGCTGGCCCAGCGCTGCAGCATCGGCTGGTCCAGCCCCATGCGGGCGCGCTCGGCATCGATGGTGGCCTGGCTGATCATTTCGCCCTGGGTGTTTTTATAGGCGATGTACTTCTCGGCACAGTCGCCGGGCAGCACTTCCATCAGGCCAAAGACGACAAAACTGACCAGCAGCAGCGTACCCAGCGCCATCAGGTAGCGGTGCAGTACGTAATGAAAGTAATCGCTGTTGCGCGCCGCCAGCCAGAGCACGGCGCCGGTGATGAGCAGAATCCAGAGCAGCCAGGTGTTGGCCAAAAAGTCGATCATGCTGCGTTCCAGTAAACTATCGGATAGATCGGAAGAAGGTTTGTCCTTCTGCGAAAGGTCGCCGCGGTTGCGTACGGCACTTCCAGAAAGAGGCCGGCACCGCGACTGCGGCACCGACACTTAACCTCGCAAAAAGCGCTTAGTCAGCGGGTCTTACTCGGTCAGGAACCACTGCTTGGGCTGGTAGGGGTAGGCCCAGTAGTAGTCAGATGAAGAGGTCTTCTGAACGTTGTAGTTATTCAGTTTGTTGTTGTGGTAGATCGGCTTCACCGCTTTCACGGTGCCGATGATGAACAGGTCATCCACGGTGCGCTTGGCTATCTCGAGGCCCACTTTCTGAGACTCTTCGCTACCCAGCATCAGTGAGCCGAACTGCTCGGCCAGCTTCTGCATCTCGTAAACGGTCTGCGGCGGCTTGGAGCCTTCGGCACCGTCGGAGCTCAGGTACTGAGACCACTCCATGCCGGTACGCAGATCGAAGAAGGTGCCATATGGCGGCAGCAGCCAGGCCGGATCGGTAGCCAGAGTGAACTGCGGACGCCCCATGTTCCAGACGGTCACTTCCAGATCGTTGGCGGTCTGGGAGTTACGGTACTCGTCGCTGGTCACTTCCTTGATGCTGGTTTTCACGCCCACATCGGTCCAGTTGGCGGCGACCATCTCTACCACCTTGGTGGCTACACCCTGAGTGGAATACTGGATATCCAGCTCGAATTTACCGCCGGAGGGCAGATCACGCAGGCCATCGCCATCCTTGTCGACCACGCCGGCCTCATCCAGCAGTTCGGCAGCCTTGGCGGTGTCGTACTCGGTCCAGGCTTCTTTCACTTCGTCAGTGATAAACGGCGCGGTATCGGCATCGAACGCTGTGTACTGAGCCGGTTTACCCAGGCCAAAGTACGCTACCTCGTTGATCTGGTCGCGGTTGATCGCCACGGACATGGCGCGGCGGAAGTTAACGTTGTTAAACACTTCACGCTTCTCCGCATCCTTGTCGGTGAGGTTAAACGCGAAGGTGGTCATGCCGATGGTCGGACGCAGCGCCACCTGGTAGCCGCCCTGCTCCTTGTTTTCCAACAGCACCGGCGCGGAGGTCAGGTTGACCGCCTGGGTTTTGTAGTCGATCTCGCCGGCGATCATCTTGGCGCTCTGGATATCCTCGTCGCCAATGTAGACCTCGCTGATCTCGTTGATGTACGGCAGCTGGTTACCGGCGGTATCGACCTGGAAGAAGTACGGGTTGGCCACCAGACGACGGCCTTCCAGGGTATCTTCAACCACGATATGGGATTCCAGCGTCGGTGCGGTGGCGGTGAAGCCCGCGTCGACCAATGCCTGGGCTTTCTCGGCATCTTTCAGCAGCGGTGTCGGTACATCTTTCCAGTCGGACTGACCGTAGTAAAACTTGACCGCTTCATAGCCGTTCTCGAAACCGAGCGACTGCGCCAGCTTGTCGGCATCCGAGTTAATCTCCGGGTGGAACTTGCCGATGAGGTGCTTGGGCTGGAACGGCTGAGCGTAATCGGAGGCGAACATGGCGGTCATCCCCGGCTTCGGCGCATTCAGCGTAAAGCGAACAGTGGTGTCATCCACCGCTTCGACCTTCATCGGCTTGCCATCGGAGAGGAAGCGCGCGTTCGGCTCGGCGATTACGTTCTTGTCGAGAATCAGGTTGTTGTACCAGAACACGATATCCTCGGCGGTGAACGGAGCGCCATCGGACCACTTGTGACCTTCGCGCAGCTTCAGCGTCAGTTCGGTGTAGTCATCGTTCCAATCCCAGGACTTGGCCACGTTCGGCACCACGGTGCTCAGATCATCGCTGAAACGCAGCAGGTTTACATGACGCACAGAGAGCAGATCGGAGGTACCGGACTCGGTGGCCTTGGAGATACCATCCAGCACGCCGCCATAGCGGCCCACTTCGCTGTAAGGCACAACCACCAGCGGCTCCTGCGGGATGCGGTTAGCCAGTGCGGGCAGTTCCGGGTTTCCGGCGATGCGTGCGTTCAGCTCGGCGATTTCCGGGTTGGTGCTGAAGTTCATCACACAATCGTGGCTCGCCTCGAACTCATCCTTTTCGAACAGATGCGGGTACTTGCCGCCCTGCTCCGGACCTGCCACGGTCGGGCAGGCGGCCAGCGCGCTGCCTGTCACCAGCGTTGCAATACCGGCTGCGATACTTTTCGCTAGGAACTGCTTGGTCATGCTTATCTTCCTGTATTAGCGGTTTCGGGAATGTTGGATCGCGGTGTCACGGAATCGCGGGGTGCCGTGCCCTGCACAAAGCAGATATTTTCCGGGTCATCCCAGCGCAGAATCGGCCAGCCCCGGCGCTCGGCGATCTTCGTCAGCCGCTCATCCGGGTTGGTGGCAAAGGGGGAATCGACCTGTTCCAGCAGCGCCAGGTCATTGATCGAATCGGTATAAAAGCGGGCGCCATCCAGCGTCTTCTGCTGCTGTTCAAGCCAGGCGTGCAGGCGGGAGACCTTGCCTTCGCGGTAGGTCGCAATCCCCTCAATCGCGCCGGTATAGCGGCCGCGCTCGGACAGCTCCAGATCGATGGCCAGCACATCGGCCACGCCCAGTTCCCCGGCCACCGCCTGCACCAGAAACGCCGGGGTTGCCGAGATAATCAGTGGGAAGCGCCCTTTCTCACGCTGATGCTGGATCAGCGCACGAGCCTGCGGGTAGATACGATGACGCACATAACCATCGATAAACGCCGGCATCAGCGCCTGCACCTCTGCCGCCGGGATATGGCGCAGCGGCTTGAGCATGAACGCCACGTATTCCGGCATCGACAGGGTTTCGTCGGCGTAGCGCTGCATCAGCTCCTGTTCCTGATCGACAAAGGTGCCGTCCGCCAGCCCGGTATCGACCATAAAGCGGCAGAACAGCGAGGCGGTATCGCCGCGAACCAGGGTTTCATCCAGATCGAAAATCGCCAGTGTCTCAAGGGTCATCAGAGCGTCTCCTTCAACAATGCGCGGATCTCCGGATTCTCGCTGCGCTGGATGCCTAGCAGCTCCAGCGCCAGCGGGCAGAGTTCGGTCTGACGCAGTGCGGTGTGTTCCACCTGACTGAAGCGCCCGCCGATGGTGAACAGCGGTACTTCGCGCTCCTCCGCCAGAGTGCCGCCGTGGGAGCAGTCGTTATTCATGCCGTGGTCGGCGGTGATCAGGATCTGGTAGCCGGCACGGATCCATTCCGGAAGATGGTGCGACAGCGCCACATCGGCCATGCGCGCAGCATTGCGGTAGCGGCTGCTGTCGAGGCCCGCCTTGTGGCCGGCATCGTCGATATTCATTGGGTGGATCAGCAGGAAATCCGGATCGTGCTTGCGGCGCAGCCACTCGCCATCCAGGATGAGGTGATCGTCCGGGTAGTGGTCCAGGTGGTAAAAGCAGCCGTGCTGGATCGGCAGTTCCGGGTCATCGGTAAAGCGGTCACGCACCGCGTCGTAGGGGGTGCGGTTATACAGCTCGGAGATCCAGTGATAGGCCGCGGCGGCGGTCACCATGCCGGCATCGCGGGCACGGTGAAATATGCTGCGCTGGTTGGAGTTTCGGGTGATGTTGTTGTGGCTGATGCCGCTGAGCGCGGGTGTCACACCGGTGAGAATGGTTTCGTAGAGCGGCCGTGATAGAGAGGGTAATTCACACTCCAGCTTATAGAGCCGGGCGATCCCCTGCTCCGTCAGGGCATGCATAAAGCCCATGCAGCTGCGGGCGGTTTCATATGCGAGGCCGTCCAGCACGACCAGTATTACCTTGTCTCTCATAAATACCTGAATCACGGGTTAGTGTGCCCAACAGGTTAAAAACAAGAGATTGCCGATTCGTGACGGCTTAAAGATATATTGATGACCAGCTTATGTATTTGCTTAGAGACCCAAGGATTTTTTATGTAATGACTTCAAACCGTCATCACTTTTTTCCTGGCCAGCACAAAGCCCCGCTGCCACTGCCCTCTTCTGGGGAAGTTACAACGGGGCTGAATACTTTAGTGCGATTAAACGCTAACCCGCAGGGTGCTCTCCCTTAGCCAGACGGCGCTCGATCTCTTCAATCACCGGAATGATATCGGCCACCGAATCGATGACGTAATGGGCACCGGATCTGGCCATAATATCCGTCGCCGCGGCTCTTTTTTCCGCCTGTTCATTGATGCTGAGGGCCTGCCACTGCGGCAGATCCAGCCCTACCTGGTTGCCGCTAATGGCAACACCGATGGTCCACATACCGGCGTTAAGCCCTTCCTCTATTCCCGTGGGCGTATCGTCCACCTTGATGCAGGCGGCCAGATTGCTGACACCCAGTTCCATGGCGTTACGCAGACTCATATGCGGCCAGGGTCGCGCCTTGGGGACTTCGGTGGCACAGACATTGGAACCGGGCGCATAACCCTGTTTGGCGGCAAGTTGCAGCAGTTCAGGTACCATTTCCGTGGCGTAACCGGTATTACCGCCCAGGCCGATGCCTCGTTTGCCGGCCCAGGCGGCGAACTCCGCCATACCGGGAATCAGCGTTGCGCGCTCGCGGATCGATTCCACCTGCAGCGGGATCAGCTTCTCGTAAAGACGATCCACATCGGCGCTACCCGGAATAGACCCAAATCGGGCTTTCCAGCTTTCGGCCACGCGCGGCATCTCGCAGATCAGGCGCACATGTTCGCGCTTCTCACTACCCATGGGCTTGCGCGCCTCTGCTTCGGTGATAGGAACCCCTTCTGCAGTGAACAGGCGGGTAAATGCATGGATAGGCGCCAGCGAACCGAAGTCCACGGTAGTGCCCGCCCAATCCAGAATCACGGCCTGAACAGGGCCGGTATAGCGTCGGGTATAAGCGTACATTAAAGGCTCCTCAGGCTGGGTCGACGGCATTTACCGCGTCGCTCAGGGTGATATTCATTTCAGAAAGCGCGGCCCTGACGGCATCCAGCAACTCCTTAATATCCTCAGGATAGAGCTGGCCGATCACGCCAAGCCGGAAGGTTTCCGCCTGGGTCAACTTACCGGGGTAGATAATAAATCCGCGTTTTTTCATCGCCGCATAGAAGCGAGCAAAAACAAAATTTTCGTCGGCCGGTGAGAGAAAAGTGATGATCACCGGCGAGAGCCAGTTGTCATCCAGCAGGGTTTCAAAGCCAAGGCCTCGCATTCCGCTCACCATCAGATCACGGTTGCGGCTGTATCGGCCAAGCCTGCCTGCCACGCCACCCTCTTGCGCATGCTCTTTCAGCGCCTGCAGCGCGGCCGCCACCACATGGGTCGGCGGCGTGTAGCGCCACTGCCCGCTACGTTGCAGATAGTGCCACTGGTCGTAAAGATCCAGGCTCAGGGAGTGCGCGTGCCCCTCGGTCTTTGCCAGAACAGACTCCCGAATCAGTGCAAACCCAAAGCCGGGCACACCTTCCAGGCACTTGTTCATGGATGAGATCATCGCGTCGAAGCGGATACGCTGGGCATCGACAGGGATAGCGCCAAAACTGCTCATTGCATCGATAATCAGTGAGCGTCCCTCACGCTCGACCAGCTCCGCAATTTCTTGCAACGGGTTTAATATTCCGGAGCTGGTTTCACAATGAACCAGCGCAACCTGGCTAATTTCCGGGTCTGCCGCCAGCGCCTGGCGAACATCCTCGGCGCGGGGCGGCTCGTAATCGCCCTTATCGAGCAGTACAAACGACCGGCGTAAACGGGAAAGAATAGCGGCGATACGCTGGCCGTATGCACCGTTCGCCAGCACCAGCACCTTGTCCTCAGGGCCAACCAAGGTGCCCAGCGTCGCTTCGACCGCAAAGGTGCCACTGCCCTGTACCGGCACACAGACATGGCTGGAGCCCGCGTGGGCCAGATCGACGAGTTGACGACAGAGCGACGCCGTAAGCTCGCTAAAATCGCTATCCCAGGAGCCCCAGTCTTTCAGCATCGCCTGCTTCACGCTGGCGGTGGTGGTTATGGGGCCCGGCGTCAGCAGTCTGGCCGGTTTATCGGTGGCTGGATCATCACGCATGCAGTTGTCCCGTTCCTGTTGGTCTGGGCTAGCACTCTAAGCCAAGGCGAACAGTCGGAGCGTGACGTTTCGGTGACCGTAAAAAAGCTGCGGTTAGCGGTATAAGAAAGGGTTATGGACGAGATCGGACACTTAACTCTTTGCAACGAAGCGCAATCAATAATTCAGGTGTGAGCGAAGGATAGAAGCTTGAGAAGTCGCAGAAATGAAGGAGAAAGCGTGGAGCGGGTGATGGGAATCGAACCCACGTTAAGAGCTTGGGAAGCTCCCGTTCTACCATTGAACTACACCCGCTCGAAGGAGTTTTCGATTAGAGCACAGGTTAGCCGAATGGCGCAACGTACTGATTGAAAGGGCTTAAACCAGATAGCCCCCGATAAAACTCGGGGACCCTGGCTTCGCTAAGGGTTCGGCCGGATTAATGGCTGAACACGCGTCCGGTCATGGAGGACAGGGATGCGAAAAGGTGCTTGATCTGGTTTGCAACCTGGTCTTTGAACTCTTTCATCGCAAGGGTTCGCAGCTCATCTTCGCTCAGTTGGCTGAGCTCGAGCGCAACCTTGAAGCTCTCGTCGATATCCTGACGATAGCGCTCCCCGCCCAGGTTGTATGCAGATCTCATGTGTGAGTTGTAGTAAGCATACGGATATTTCATGCGGGTCACCTTAGTATCTGATTCATACCTATTTGAGAGACTTCGTCCTCGTTCCAACCCGTTTTATAGGTGGTTGCAGAGGTTTATCGCTCTCGACAGGCATTAGACTAACGTCTTAGACCCGGGATGACTAACGCTTAGATTTACACTAATAGATGAATTTAACTCACCCAAATTGAAAGCTCTGAGTGCTCAGCCAGCGTTGGCGCGCTGATGACGCTCGTACAGCTTCTGTAACACTCGCGATACAGCCACAAAACCGAAAGTGGCGGTAACACAGGTGGAGGCGCCAAAGCCGCCGGAGCAGTCGAGGCGGGTCTGGCCATCGTGCAGGGTTTTCTGCTGGCATACAGAGCCATCCGGCTGGGGATAGCGCAGCTGCTCTGTCGAGTAAACACAATCCACGGCGAAGCGGCGGCCACTCTTGCTGAAACCGAAGTGACGACGCAGCAGGTTGCGTAGCTTGGCGGCCAGCGGGTCGTGCTCGGTACGGCTCAGATCCGCGATGGTGATTCGGGTGGGATCGATCTGACCGCCGGCGCCGCCCACGGTGATGACCGGGATCTTGTTGCGCTTGCAGTGGGCGATAATCGCCGCCTTCACGCCCACGGAATCGATGGCATCGATCACATAGTCAAAACGGTCATCGAGCAGCTCACGCACGTTGTCCTGGCTGACGAAGCATTCCTCTTCATGCACCAGACAATCCGGGTTGATATCCCGCATACGATCCGCCATGACCGCCACCTTGGACTGTCCCACGGTTGAGCTAAGCGCATGGATCTGGCGGTTGGTGTTGGTTACACAGACATCATCCAGATCGATCAGTGTCACCTCGCCGATTGCAGAGCGCGCCAGCGCTTCCGCCGCCCAGGAACCCACGCCGCCGATGCCGATCACCGCGATATGGGCGTTGCGGTAAAGCTCCACCGCTTCCTGCCCGTAAAGCCTTTCGGTGCCGCCAAAACGCTGGTCCTGCTCTGCTGCCACAATCCGCCTCGATGCTCTTTAATAGGGATAGAATAGGGATAAAAGTCTAGATGATGGTTAGAAATCGTCGTCGGTCAGCTCAGTGAGAACTGGCTCGCCACACTTGTTGCAGCGCCCTTCGATAAAGATGATGCCGAAGAGTTCATACTCTTTCGGGTCACTCATACCGAGATTCAGTTCCTGGCAGTTGTCGCACCAGGTTTCCTGCAGGAACAGTGCCTGCTCTTCGGCATCGCGAGCATAGAAGTCTCGGGGAATAGCTGTTTCGCTCATCGCTTCGCCTCCGCTAAAACCGGCGCATCATACCGCCGGGGGCCTTGGCTTTCCAGCGGAGCGCCATTTCAGCACACCAGGATCGCCGATCGCGGTGATGGCATCGATCACCTCTGGTTGCTGAAACAATTCGCCCTGCTGCGGATCGGCGCGGAAGCGGTATGCCTGTCCATCCAGCATGAAGCCTAGCTGCCAGGCGTGAAGGTAACCGCGATCCGGCGTTTCAGTCACCGCCTCGTGGTAGATGGGATCGCCGATGATGGGTGAGCCAACACTTTTCAGCGCCACACGAATCTGGTGGGTTCGACCAGTGCCGGGCTTGCAGAGAAACAGGCGCAGACCGGGCGAGGCTGAGTAGCTGTAAAACTCGGTGATTGCCGGATTCTCGCGGCTACGTAGCAGTTTCCAGCTGCCGCGACGGCCCCGCTCCATATCGCCCACCACCTGGCCCTGCTTTTTGGTCGGTTTTTTATCGCTAAGCGCGAGATAAAACTTTTCCACCCGCTGCTCTCGAAACAGCTCAGCGAGCCGGTTACAGGCATCGGCGGATCGTGCCAGCAAAAGCAGACCGGAGGTGATTCGATCCAGGCGGTGGACCAGCCAGAGTTTTTCACCACAATCCTGCTCCACCTGCATCACCAGACCCGATTCGGCCTGGTCGCGATGCACACTGACGCCCGGCGCTTTATCAATCACCAGAAAGTGTTCGGTCTCGGCATGGATTCTGTACATCGGCTGTTCCGGGGCGCGGGAGGGAGACGCGATTCTCCGGAAAAGCCCGCCAAGGATCAAGCCGACGCGGATAAAAGGTCTGCGATCTCCCCCGCCCTGCCGCTGAAAATACGCAATTCCCAGTAACCGTGCAGATGATCGGTGCAACGTTCCGCATCCACGTGCAGCTCAAGGCAGCCCGGCGTGGGCAGCTCGAGTTCAAGCAGCCCTTTCGGCTGACGAGGCCGGATCACGTCGAGCACAATCAGTCCGGCACTGGATGCGATCAGCCGTGACGGAGCCACGGCCACGCCACCATGAAACCAGTGCCGCGCCATCACGGCACGCGTACCGCGCAGCGGTAATATGCGATGCGCCAGAGTCATTCGCACATCAGGGACTTCCAGCCAATAGACACTCTCGTCCATGGCCGGTGTATCCAGAGCGGAGCTTTCCATGGAGGGAACGCGCTGAGGTTGAACCACCGAAGTATCAAACATGCTGTCCTCCCAAAACGCTGAGGTTAAGGCAGAGTTTTCAGGGCCAATGCCTTATGAGGCAAAGTGTTGCCGAACAGGCTCTCGCAGAGATGCAAAGCTGTTCGGAGTTTACCCAAGCATAAAACTTTCGCAGGTTCAGAATGTGAATCTGGGGTGACTTGTTGATGACAGCGAGTGAAGGCGCTCAGCAAGGCCCGGAGCAACGCGCTCCGGCCGACCTGTTACCAGCCCATCACCTGTTTAACGAAGGGTACGGTAATACGGCGCTGGGCGCTGAGGGATTCGTGATCGAGTTTATCCAGGGTGACCAACAGGTTGGCCATATCGCGGCTGCCGTGGTGCATGAGATAACGCACCACCTCATCGCTTAACTTCAGCCCGCGGGCTTCTGCTCGCGCCTTGAGGGCAAACTCTTTGGTTTCGTCATCCAGAGGGCGCACCTGGAACACCAGCCCCCAGTTCAGACGGGACTCCAGGTCCGGCAGTTTGAGCCCCAGCGAACGCGGAGAGCGATCGGCCGCGAGAATCAGCACATGACCGATGGCGCGCATACGGTTGAACAGGTGGAACAGTGCTTCTTCCCACTCCGGCTGCCCTGCGACACGCTCAACGTTGTCGATGCAGACCAGTTGCAGCTGATCGAGATCTTCCAGGAGTTCGGGACCGGCGTGGCTCAGTTCAGCCAGCGGAATATAGACGGCGGTGCGTCGCACCGGATCAGCGGCATGGCAGCAGGACTGCAGCAGATGCGAACAACCGACGCCAGCGTGCCCCCACAGGTAGATATACTGCTCGCCTCGCCCCTGAGCGGCACGTTCGAGCTCGGCACGGGCAAGCCCGTTGTCACCCGACACGAAGTTCTCGAACCGCGCGTCATCACGCAGACCGATGCCCAGAGGTAGCTGAACTGGCGCCTTTTTCCTACTCATCTCACTCTACTTCACCGGTCGATTCCGGCTTGTCGGAGCTATATAGCCGACTACTTTTATAGCCATCGTGCAGATGCCGCAGCAACACCATGATCACCGCTGCCACCGGCAGAGCCAGCAACACGCCGACAAAACCGAACAGCTGGCCGCCCGCCATAATGGCAAAGATCACCGCAACCGGATGCAGACCTATGCGGTCGCCCACCAGCAACGGGGTAAGCACCATACCTTCCAGTGCCTGACCTATGCCGAATACTACGCCGACCCAGATCAGAATCATGGGTTCCTGAAACTGTACGTAGGCTGCAACCGCAGCCACCACGATGCCAACGAAGAAACCCATATAGGGAACGATGCTCGCAAGGCCGGCAAGCATACCAATGAGTAGCGCAAGATCAAGTCCGACGATCGACAGACCCACCGCATAAATGATGCCGAGGGCGAACATCACCAGCAGCTGCCCCTTTATAAAGGCACCCAGCACCTCGTCGCACTCCCGTGCCCAGAGGGTTACACGCGGCTCCAGATTACGCGGCAGCAGACGCTGGATCTTCTCCATCATCACGTCCCAGTCGCGCAACAGATAAAAGGTCACCACGGGGATCAACACCAGATTGGCCACCCAGGCGGCCACGGCAAGGCCTGAGCGGGTCAGGCTACCCATGATCTGAGCGGCCAGGTTGCCGGTCTGCTGCCAGTGGGTACGGAAAAATTCGCGCACACTGTCGATATCCGGGCGGTTGATCGGCACACCCAGGGTGTTTTCGATCCAGGGCAGAAGACGGTTATGCAGCACATCCAGTGCCAGCGGGACCTGGCGGATCATGGTCTGGATCTGCTCACTGAGCTGCGGAATCAGCAGCAACACCGCCACGACCATGATCAGCGATAGAAACAGGAACACGATGACCACCGCCAGGGTGCGGCTCGCACCCCGGGCTTCAAGACGATCAGCGATGGGATCGGTCAGATAGGCCAACAGGGCCCCGACAAGAAACGGCGAAAGTATCGGCGCCAGCAGGTATACCAGTACGCCGACAACCAGTGTCGTGATCAGCAAAAACCAGCGTTGAGACTCACTCAGTTCCATCCTGTTTTTCCTCCGTTTCCCCGGTGGCCGCGTCATCCTGCGCGGGGCGGGCTAACGCCTGGGGACCAACCCAGGAGTAAACGCCGCTGTTCAGTTCCATGATTCGGCTGTCGCCGGCGAGCAGTGAGCTAAGGCTCGGCCCGGTTCCATCCAGTTCGACTATCAGTTTAAGGCCATTCCCGGTGCGCCCGGCAGTCAGCACCCGGGTAACACCGGGCTGCTGGCTGAGCCAGCCACTCATCATCAGGTACGCTGCTGCGCTGTCGAGCCCCTGCACCTCAATCTCTTCACCGGAAGGCAGGTACTCACCCACCTCGACCGGCTGCAGCGGCAGCGAGCGTTTACCGGCACTGATCTCTTCAACACCGAAAAGGCTGTTGGCGACCTGATCGACCATGCGGCGCAGATCTACCGGTTCCAGCGCGCTGTTGAGGGTGACCTGAGCGCCATCGCTGATCAGCATCCAGTCCGCATCGCCCTCTTTCAGGTGGCCCACCAGTACCGCATCGGATCCGTACCGCGCCGAAGCCTGCAGCACCGGTTCCTGAGCAAAGTTTGCCGCTTGGGACGGTTCCAGCGCCAGTTGATCAGTCAGGTCCAGCAGCGGATCGCGCAGCGGCAGACCACGCTCGGCGGCGGATGCGTGGAGCTGGCGATAGGTATCGGAAGAGGGTTCGATCAAACGGGCATCGATTCCCTGTCCACTAACCAGCCAGACCAGAAGTTCAGGCCTGTCTTCCGGCATCACTGGCATATCCAGGCTGTTCATCAGTTTGGTCAGGGCCAGCGGATCAAAAGCGATACGATCCGGCGCAGCGGCGGGAGCCAGCAGCAGAGAGGCGTTGTCGAGCACGGTATTATAGGCGGGATGATCCAGGATCTCGCGGCGGCCGCTGACCTTGACCATCACCTGGGCCAGGGCGCTGCGCAGCTGCTGCTCCTGCTCGGCCTGGGTATTTACGCTGGCACTGAACAGCTGTTCCACCGGCGCAGCAGAAACTGCAAGCGGCATCATGGGCAGTAGAGCAAGAAACAGGTTTCTAAGCGTGGACTTGAACAACGACATCAGCGCCTTTTCCTCTGGCTATGGCAAACACCGGTAACTGCCTTCCACGACCCTGTCTCTAAACGACGGGCCGGACAGGCACAAGCGCTGCCAACTCTATCACAGAACTAAACCAAACTAGGATTAAGTCTACAGCGTCTCGGGCTGGCATAAACTTGTTCTTAGTTTCCTTAAACGGTGCCTGAAAACTGGCCTTACACCCGCCCTGCGCTGTAAACTAGGCGCCTTCTTTAACGCTACTCTTCCCGCTGTTGAAAGGTTGATTCGATCCATGTCTACAGGTTCTGAGAAAACATCCCTGAGCTACAAGGATGCAGGTGTTGATATCGATGCCGGCAATGCGCTTGTCGAACGTATCAAGGGCGTCGCCAAACGCACCTCGCGCCCCGAAGTGATGGGCGGTCTGGGCGGCTTCGGCGCACTGTGCGAACTGCCCGCCGGATATCGCAAGCCGGTACTGGTCACTGGTACCGACGGCGTAGGCACCAAGCTGCGCCTGGCGATGGACCTGGGCAAACATGACACCATCGGTATCGACCTGGTGGCCATGTGCGTCAACGATCTGGTCGTTGCCGGTGCCGAGCCCCTGCTGTTCCTGGACTACTACGCCACCGGCCACCTGAACGTGGATATGGCTGCGGACGTGGTCACCGGCATCGGCGCCGGCTGCGAACTGGCAGGTGCGGCGCTGGTCGGTGGTGAAACCGCCGAAATGCCGGGCATGTACGAAGGCGATGATTACGATCTGGCCGGATTCTGTGTCGGCGTGGTGGAAAAAGACGAGATCATCGACGGTAGCAAGGTCAGCACCGGCGATACCCTGATCGCCCTCGCCTCTTCCGGCCCGCACTCCAACGGCTACTCCCTGATCCGCAAGATCCTGGAAGTCAGCGATGCCGACCTGAACATGGCGATGGGTGACAAAACTCTGGCCGAAGCACTGCTGGAACCGACCCGCATCTACGTCAAGCAGCTGCTGAAACTGATCAAGGAAAGCCAGGTCAACGCCCTGTCCCACATCACCGGTGGCGGGCTGCTGGAAAACATCCCCCGCGTACTGCCGGACAATGCCAAAGCCGTGATCGACACCAACTCCTGGGAAATCCCGGCTGTATTCAAGTGGCTGCAGGAGCAGGGCAACGTCGAGCAGCGTGAAATGTACCGCACTCTGAACTGCGGCGTGGGCATGGTAATCTGCGTACCGGCGGACAAGGCTCAGGAAGCACTGGATCTGCTGGCCGGCGAAGGCGAAACCGCCTGGGTGATCGGTTCCATCGAAGCAGCCGCTGAAGGCGAAGAACAGGTGGAACTGCGAGGACTCAGCGCCTGAGATGAGTGACAAAAGGATCGTCGTACTGATCTCCGGCAGCGGCTCCAACCTGCAGGCGATCATTGATCAGATCGACAGCGGCCGGATCTCCGGCCGCATCGCTGCGGTTATCTCCAACAAGGCAGACGCCTACGGTCTGACCCGCGCGGCCAACGTCGGTATCGACACTGCCGTGCTCAACCACCGCGAATACGCGGACCGGGAAGCGTTCGATGGCGCCCTGCAAGCGACCATCGACGCCCATTCGCCGGACCTGGTGGTCCTGGCAGGTTTCATGCGGATTCTGACACCGGAGTTCGTACGCCACTACGCCGGACGTCTGTTCAACATCCACCCGTCACTGCTGCCCAAGTACAAAGGACTGCATACCCACCAGCGCGCGCTGGAAGCGGGCGATGGGGAACACGGCTGCACCGTGCATTTCGTTACTGAGGAACTGGATGGCGGTCCGCTGGTCGTACAGGCAGCCACCCCGGTGCAGAGCGGGGACGATGCCGACAGCCTGCAGCAGCGTGTGCATCGACTCGAGCACCGGATCTATCCACTGGCGGTAGAGTGGTTCTGCAGCGATCGCCTGAGTCTCACCGACGGCCAGGTTGTGCTGGACGGAGCCCCACTTCCCTCTTCGGGATACCGCTACCGCGACGAGTAGTAGCCTTGATGCGCCAGAGCCTTAGCACTCTGTTGTTTGTATTGAACGGGATGTTTATCTCTGCCGCGCTGGCCCCTGCGGTCAGCGCGGATACCCTGACGCCCTTCCGCGCCACTTACACCGCCAACCTCGACGCCGGGGTTGAACTCAACGCCAACGCCTATCGTGAGCTGCGCCAGCAGGATGACGGCACCTGGATATTCGATTCCACCGCCGATGCCGTGGTAGCGCGCCAGCACGAAGCCTCCCATTTTACCTACAGCGATGATCAGATACAGCCGCTGAAATACCGCTATGAGCGCAAGCTGCTGGGCCGTGAACGCCTGGTGGACCTGAAATTCAACTGGGCTAAAAGCCGGGTGACGACCACCGTCGAAGAAAAACCTTGGAGTATGAAAATACCCGATGGCACCCAGGACAAGCTCAGCTACCAGTTACAGTTGCGACTGGACCTGGCCGCGGGCAAAAAAGAGCTGGTGTATGAGGTGGCCGACGGCGGCCTTCTGTCGGAATATCGCTTCCGCGTGATCGGCGAGGAAACAGTGGAAACGCCTGCGGGAAAGTTCAACGCACTGAAAGTTGAGCGCGTGCGGGGTGAGGATGCCAAACGTACCACCCATCTCTGGTTTGCGCCTGAGCTGGAATATTTAATCGTAAAACTTTACCAAGTGGAGTCCGATGGCAAGGAATACGGACTCCTGCTCAATCAACTGGAGAACAGATGACCGCTTTTGAACAAGCCGCCGACCTGGCCTACGACCAGCTGACCCAGATGGAAACCGAAGCCGGGTTTGACGATAACGATAAACGCTTCTTCGCCAGTTACCTGCTCGGCCACCTGAGCCTGGTCGCCGCAGAGGGCGGCGAGGATCATGAAGTGTTGGATCGAGAGGTCAACGCCAGCCTGGATAAAGCGTTCAGCGTCGACCGCCTCTCCGATCAGGACAAGCTCGGCATTCGATCACTCTGGCAGGCGATCAGCGCCGACATCGGCCGCGGGCTCTGAGCCCGGTCGACCACGTCCACCAACAACACCCTGCGCTCATCCAACGCCAGCGACAGTGTATGGCAGACCCGTCCGGTCGCTATATCGCTGTAGCTGGTTGAGCTCATCACCCGGGTGTTGTAATCCTCCGAGCCTACCAGCTGGTAGAAGTACGGTCGCCAGCTCCAGTTGGCACCGATGACTGTCTCATCGGCACACCACTGCTCATCCCTGAACGACCAGTTCGCAGAGATCTGGTTGCCCTGACGATCACAGACATAGAAACGCAGAATATCGGGATCAGGCCGGAAACTGTCCAGATGGCTGTCACCGCCCGCCAACAACAGCTCCCGCAGGGCCATCAACTCAGACTTAAGCCGCTCATGATGAAACTGACGCCGGGCGGTTTCATCAATGGCCAGGTCCAGGTGACTTTCCAGCAGACCTTTTACCTGCGTCTTGTATGTATCACGGGCAACCATTTCGGCCTGAGCGGGCGAAAACAGAAATCCCTGAATATGGCTGGCGTTGCAGTGTAGCGCCAGGAAAAATTCATCCTCGGTCTCCACACCCTCGAACACCACCTTGCAGCCCATACGCGCACCAAGGTCACCCACCATCTGCATGAGCGCGCGTTTTTGGTGCGTAATCTCACCGGCACTGAACATACGGATATCCAACTTGATCACGTCCGGAGTGAACGCCATCAACCGATCCAGCTGCTGGAAACCGGCACCAAAATCATCGTAGGCCACACGCACACCGGCGTTGCGGTACAGCGTTGCCAGTTCACGGATTCGGTCGATATCACCATTGATCTCGGTGATCTCCAGCAACACCTGCTCCGGCTTCACACCGGCTTCGCGGATCATATCCAGCGTGGGTAGCTGTTCGAAGGATTCCAGCGAGTCGATCCACTCAGGAGACAGGTTCAACGCCAGCACCTGGCCCTCCTCCCCCTTCTCGGCGAACATTTTCAGTGCCCGCACTCTAAGGCTGCGATCAAGCTCAAGCCGTTGTGCCGGCGATAAGTCGTTATCGGCCCTTAACAGATGGGCAGCAGAAACTACTTCACCCTCGTCGTTGTACTGGCGAGCCAGCGCCTCATAGCCCACGACTCTGCCCGTTGCCACATCAACGACGGGCTGAAACCAGGGAAATACTTCATTAGACGTTAGTGCTGGGTTCGGTGTTTCTTTTAATATTTTTGACATAGCTACCTCAAATCATGCGCCTGCGCTTTAAGCAAAGCGCGGGCCAGAGTCCCGCCGAGATCGAGCAGACGGGGAGATCGCACCACATGAATTTAAAGGTAGCACCGCATTGGCGAGGCGGTAACATGCATTCAACGTCAGCCCTTTACTTCAGGCATCGTCATCGGACGAAGCCAGGGTCAAAGCGACCGAGTCGCCCACCCGGAGGATGGCTCCGGCCTCCGGTGTCTGTATCAGCACCTCGGGATCGGTCCCCTCAGCCGGCTCATTCCCAAGCTCAACCTCCAGCTCGTAGGCTTCCAGCAGCGCCCGGACCTCAGACAATTTCTTGCCTACCAGCTCCGGCACCAGCCGCAGTTCATCAACCCCCTCAGGCGGTGGGACCGGGACGATACGAAATGTCAGCTTGGCACTCACATCGGCGGTATATCCATATTGATTGCTGTACCCGGCATCCACCGGTGAGGCATAAAGTTTCTGACTAAGATTCAGCCCACGTGCACCCAGCCGGGCCATTACCGCCGTTGGCGCTGCGCTCTTGCTCACCGCCTTGGCTGAAGACGCTCCGGCAGCCCCCTGCCCCAGTTTCATCGCCACACGCACCTCGCCGGTGGTATCGGGCAGCGTATAGAAAGTCGGTCGATAGCCGATCTCACGCAGCAGCTGCATCTTGGCATCATCACCCTCAGCATAGAGTTCGAGCACCGCGGCGAGCGAACCTTCATCCAGCGCGTGCTGCGCCTCCGCTACCCCTTCCCCGACCGAGGCGATCACATCACCCAGAGGCGCCGCAACAACATCATTGACCAGGTTACGTATGTTCTTCATTGGCTCCGCTCTCCCGATTAGGCTCAGTCACCCGTACGTTCACCAAAGACCACCATCACTTCACTGCCGTGCGGCAGCTCCCCACCGGAGGCCGGATGCTGGCCTATCGCCTGCCCCGGCACGCCCTGCCCGGGCTTCAACTGCTGATGAGCGATACTCATGCGCAAACCGACCGAGCGCAGCACCCGCCGCGCCGCCGACTCGGTGAGTCCTTCAATTGCCGGAACAGGCACCTGGGCCTCTGCCGCATCCGCTGCATCATTGATCAGCTCGGTACTGATGCCGCCGCCTTCGCCAAACACGAATGACTGGCCATCCGGCGTCAGGGCACCATGAAGGTCCACCTTGATATTGCCGATCCGATAGGGAAGCTGCTCCTGCTTCATCTGTTTTGCGGAAGCATCCAGCCTCGCACCGAGGCCGAGTAGCATCCCCTCGAGCTCCGCCGGTTGCTTCTGCTTCGTTTTGATCAGCTCAAGCTCTCTGCTCAGTGCCTGCTTCTCTACCCGGATGGAAGACAGATCCTGCTCCAGTACGGCGATCTGTTTATCGGCGGTTTCGATCCGCTCGGCGTACAGGGTGTTCTGCCGGGTCTTATCCATAAGATCGGCATTCAGCTCCAGCTCCCGCGCCTTTAGCACCTGAATCTCCTTGTTTTTCAGAAGCTCTGCGTGAATAACCGGCGTTGCTGTGATTTTCGGTTCCACCTCGGCAGCCACATTGACGCCGGTGAACAGCTGAGGGTTAGCGATGGCAACGCGGTTAAGCGTCAGCATGGAGGTCTGGGTCGGCACGGTAGCGGCGCCTGCCACCGTCTCCTTGCTGCGCGAAAAGCGGCTTTGCGTGTACTGGAGCGCGTGGGCTGTTTCCTCAAGACGCTCCACCTTGCCGAAATCCAGGAACAGCAGCTGTGAACGCTTGTTGTAAGTCTGCAAACCGCCGTGTGACAACACCCTCGGGGCTGGATTGCCCTCCTCCACCAGGCGCAGTGCCGGTGCCAGCGCGCCGCTGACCACACCGGCGGTGAGCTGAATATTTCCCTTGGCATCGGTTTTACCGCTGGCCACCGCGAGCCAGGCGTTTTTCTCCAGGTTGAAGGCCTCAAGTTTCAGGGTATGCCCAGAAGCAGGCTTACCCTCATCGGTGAACAGCTGAACCGTTGCGACCACCTTGCCCATCACGCTATCTCCTTGCCGACCACTATACGCAGACGCTCCGCTCCGAGCTCTGCCACCAGCACGATTACCGCCTTGGTCTGCAGTGCCGGACCCAGGGTCACCTCGGCGCGAGCCTCGCCGGACTCATCAGTCTGAACCAGGGCTCTTGTCAGTTGCACCGCCGCTAACCTGGGAGTGGCGACGCCCGCCGCCTGGGACAGGCCCAACGATGCCTCGCGGTCCAGGTTGAGCTCGATCTCAGCCCCCTGCAGCAGTTGGCCAGCACTGGTGCTGGCCTGCAACACCAGTGTGCGTTTCGCCCCCTGGGACTCCACTTCGGCCTCCAGCCGGGGAACGGGCATCCCCTCACCCGGGGGTACAGCAATAAACCGGCCACTGATACGGCTGGCCACCTCGCGCGAGCTTTGTTCCTGTTTCAGGGCTAGAAACTTGAAGCGAATACCTCCCGAGGGCGTCGTTTCGGACTTCAGCTCAAACCCTATTTCGAAATCAAGGTGAGGAATGCGGTACTGCGGCATGGGCCGTCCGTAGCTATCAAGAGGAGCCAGGGTGTTCAACTCCTCCTGTGCATCACGCAGGCTCTCTGCCATGCCCGCCAGCAGGCTTTCCAGTGTATCTGCGATGAACTGTCCTTCGCTCATTCCAACTACCTCATACAGGTGACTTCATACAGATAAGTAATACGTACTAGTCTTCAGCGTTTTCACGTTGGCGTTCACGCTGCTTGTCTCTGGCTCGCTGGCGACGCTGCTCATCACGTTGATCCTGCAGCATCGCCTCACGCCGCCGCTCCAGCGCACGCTCACGATTGGCCTGCATCCGCTCGAACAGATCGCCGGACCCGCCCCGCTCCAGCGACATCCTCTGCTCACGGCGATCGGCATAACCGGAGTGGCGGTCCATCGCGCCGGTGATCTTCTGCTGCCGACCGAGCCAGCCGGATTCGATCTGCTCCGCCGCTCGCTTCGGCCTGTCCATTGCGGCATTGGCCCGGTCCAGCGCTGCTCCTGCCTTATCGAGTTTGTCGCCATGGAGCGCCTTTCGAATCTCGCGCCTTTCCGCATCGGATACACCTTCCTCGGCGAACTGACGATCCAGATCTCGCAGCTGGGTGCGCGCGTCGCCGGCAGAGCGCTGCGCACTGCCCAGCGTGTCACTGAACGGTCGCAATGCCTGGTTGCCGCGGCCCAGGGCTGTGCGGGCTCCACCCAATGCGCTACTGAACCTATTGCCAATACCGTCCATCAGGCCGCTGCGCCCTGCCAAACCTGCATCCATTCGACCTTCCAGTGGGGATGGGCCCAAATGTCGTTCGATGGGATCAGCTCCACCGCGCGCAAGGCTCGCAGCACGTTGAGCCGCCCATGCCTGCTCCTGCGCACGCCGCTCGGCGAAACTGGCCACCGGGAAACGTTGTCGCATCGTTTCATCACTGCTCTCTTCGCCGGTGACCTGCCGAAGCCTGGCTTCCAGCTCATTGCGTTTCTCAAGCAAACGGCCCAGCTCCGTATCCGGTGCCATACGGGCAGCCTCTTCCAGGTTCCCCTGAGCTCCGGGCGTAATGGATGGCACTCCGGGAAACGCCGGCGATGACGACTGACCTCCCGCAGTGTCAGGCTCCAGATCACGCCAGCTGCGTCTTGTCATAACTTATTCGCTATCCGCTTCGGCCTGGGTCGCGGCGATCATCGCCCGGATCCTCTCCTCCAGAATCGCCGGCGGCGGCACTGGAACCAGCTTGGTTCGCATCAGCGAGGAGCCTTCCGCCGAATACTGATACTTGGAGGAGTAACTGGCGGAGACGGAGCTGACGCTCATCTTGGCGGAAGCAGAGAAGAACCCCACCTTGCCGCTGACCGAAGCATTTACCTGGGTGGACGAACGCTTGAAGTTGGTCTCGCGAGACATGGAGATGGAGAGCTTGAGCTCAATCAGTGTGTCGACAAACTGGTAAAACGTCGGCACAAAGCCCAGCTCCAGCAGCGAGTACTCGTTACCGTCTCCGAGCTTCACCAGTACATTGCGCTCCGGCGACTCCGAAACCGGCGGCGCAGGCTCACCCTCTTCAGGTTCCGGGTCCGGCGCGTAACCCGCCATCATCCTTGCGATCTTCAGAGACACCAGATCAAGCTCGTACTGCGCCTCAGCAATCCCCACCCCCAGGGCCCGCACCATCTCGGGAAAGGGGGTATTCTGCATTTCTGTGCCTATAGACATGGGCTTACCCTCTGCTTGTTACTGAAAGAAGCTCAGCAGATCAGCTGTCACCGGCCTCTTCCAGGGCGGCATTGCGGCGCGCTTCTTCGGATTCCATAAACGAGCGGATACGGTCTTCGAGTACCGCAGGCGGCGGAACAGGCACGATTTTCGTACGCAGGATGGAAGCACCCTCTGCCGAGTAGGAGTACTTGCTTGAATAGGTCGCATCGACCTGACTGGTAGAAACCGAGCTGCTGCTGCCGCTGGAGCGCTTGGTACCCCAGAAGGAGCGCTTACGTTTGTAGGCGTTGGCCTTGTCGGTTTTCTTGTTGCTGGTGGTGCGGGAGTATTCGCGTTCGCGGGTGATCTTGATCGCGATCTTCACCTCAATGATGGTATCGACAAACTGGTAGAAGGTCGGCGTAAACCCCAGCTCCATCATCGAGTGGCGCACGGGTACGCGGATCTCGGCACTATCGTCCATCCCTTCGGTGAGCGGCGTCAGGATTTCCGTCAGTTTGATGGCATCATCACCGACAGTACCACTCAGGGCATCATCCACCGCGGCGTAGGCGTTGGCCTCCTTGACGGTCATGTACTCGTAGCCGAAGAACACGCGGCTGTCATCAAAGCTGACCTTGCCCTCTTCGTCATACACGGTGGTCAAACCGCCCATCATCTCGGCCACGTTGATGGAGTTTTCGTCGAGCTGGTATTGACCATCGGCGATGGCAAAGGCCATCTGCCGGATCATATCGCCCATGGGTACGTTAAGCAGTTCCTGTCCGATAGCCATCGTCGTTCTCCTTTAGATCTCTTGCTGATACTGCTGTTTGAGCAACAGCAGAAAAGTCTCCGGCGCCGGTAGCGACACCAGCCGCGCCGCGATGGAGGACATCCCCTCCGCCGACACGGAAAACTTGCGCGCGTAGCCCACATCCACGGAAGCCGCAGCCATGAATACGCCGTAATTAACACCCGCCTGAACGCCCACATTGACCGAGGTTTCGGTACTTTCGGTCATGCTGAAGCTGAGCTTGGCCTCCACCGTGGCTTCGGTGAAGGCGTAGAAACTTGGCACAAACCCCAACGACAGCAGGTTGTAGGTGTTATCGCCGATCTCCACCTCTGACTCCGCCAGAGACTGGGCGATATCGATGGAATTTTTATCCAGCGCCAGCTGCGCCTGGGCTACTGCCACCCCGAGCTTTTCAATAATCTGGGGTAGCGGCGCCGCCATCAGCGAGCGGGTGACCGCAGGTACCTCACTCATCGCGTTTCCTCCCTGCCGATCAGTCGTTAGGCGTTAAAAAGGAACGGATCGTCTCCAGAAACTCCGGCGGCGCCGGTATAGAGACAAGCCGTGCCGAGATCGCCGAGTTACCGCTCACGTTCATCTCAAACTGGCGCGAGTAGCGCACATCCAGCGACGCGCCCACGGCCACCGCCCGGTTACCCGTGTTCTGGCGCGTGAGGCTGGAGGATTCTGTGCGGGTAAAGCTGCGGGTAATGGTGATCCCTTCGCTACCGCTCAGCTGGATCGAGCGCTGTTCTGACGAAATCAGCGTCAAGCGGAAAGGCGTGCTCTTGCCGAAGATCGTGACCATATTGGCTTCCGCGGATGCGCTGAAATCCACGCTGGTATTGGCGTTGATCGAGTTTTTGAGATTTTCCGCATAGGCAGACGGGCTGCCCGCCACATGTCCCGCCGCCGATGCGCCGGACAACGGAAAGTCGATATCGTCCACGGTGACCTTTTTACCGCTCAGGGAGAGCGACTGCGGCCGATAGAGCCAGACAAAACCGTTACCTGTACTGCCTGGCGCTCTTTTGTCGGGAGCGATATCAACGATGGTCAGGCTCGCCGAGGTTGAATGCACGATCAGCAGATAAGCGCTGCGCCCCCGAATGCGCACCTCCGCCTTGCGAAACGCCACATTATCCGCCGGCCCGCCGGCAGCCTGGGCTGCAGCACGGCCCCGGGACGCGGTGCGATGCACCTTGCCGGCCTCCATACCATTAGCGAGCAGCACCCGAATCACCTCGTCAGCGCGTCTGTTACCCAGCTCGATATTGCTCTGGTCCGAGCCGGACTCAGACTGGTTTCGGTAACTTTGGGCATCGGCAAACCCCTCCACATCGAGATCATAGTTATGTGCCCGGGCGAACCGGGCCAGATCGCTCAGGCTCTGGAATACGCCATCGTTGTAGGTGGTTCCATCCACATCGAAGGTTTCAAGATGATGATGCCCGGTGCGGAAGTGGCTGGTGTAGATTGGTGTCGAAGCGGGAAAGACACTGGCGTTATAACCGGCTGCACGCACCTGCGCCTCGACATGGTTGGCATAGGCCTCGAGCGACGCCTGGGCCGTTGTATTGACGGTGACACTGCCATTGAACACGTAATCCGTGGCGCTGTTTGCATCGATCTGGATCAGGCAGCGGTCAAACCCACCGCCATTGAACACCACCGTTCTGTCGGTGGTTTGCACCTTTTCCACATCCGCATCGGTGGTGATTACGAAGCTACGATCACCCGGCTCGTAAAGCAGGCGCGGCACCCCCGCCTCGGCATCGTTCATCACCGCATCCTGCAATGCACGGATACGGGCCAGTGGGTCGTCACCACTTAGATTGAATGAGCGCCCACCGATACTGAGCGCACCGGTGCTGGCGGACTCGATGCTGACTTCTGCCGTGCGCTCCCGCGTCGCAGTGGTGGTGCCACTTTCGGTGCCTTCACTGCTTTCAGACTGGTCGGAGTTGCTGGTCTGGTTGTCGCTGTAGGAGCCGTTCAGGTTGAGCCCAACACTGAGGTCTTTCTCTACTCTCAGACTCAGCTGCAGCGAACAGCTGATATCGGCATGCTGGTAGTGATAAAACGCCGGCGATAGTCCAAGATCGAGCAATGTCTTGCCACCGAGAGACTCCCGCGGAATCAGAAACTCGCCGATCTGATCCACCGAATTTTCGTCCAGCGCCTGCTGCGCTTCAGCTATCGACAGCCCCAGCGTTTTGATAAATTCGGCAACGCTGGCGTCGGCCAGCACCTGCCCAGGGGTCAATCCATCATAATCCGCCATCGCTCTCCTCCCTGCCGCGCCGGGGCGGCATCAGTCTGAGATATCAAAAGGGTTGGAGCCCCTCCGGTTCGCCCCACTATCGGCGGCCAAGGGTCGTGCCCGCCGGGCATCAACCTGCTCAGCCCGGACGGTGAAATACTGATGTTTGCGCTGTGCGGCAGTGAGTCGCGCCACATCCGGCACCATGCCGCGACGCAACCAGCCATAAACCTGCTCGGTGAGTGCCAGCCTTTCGCTACCGGCCAGGGTGCGCGCTTTCTCAAGGCTGGCGATGGCCGCCTCGCGTTCACCCTGTTTCGCGTAGATCATCCCGAGACGTTCCAGAATGCTGGCGTGATCCCTGCCGTGCAGTTTCCGCTGAGCACCTATCTGCTCGTAATAGGCGTCGGCTTTTTCGCAGTACTCGATCACTTCCCCGAACTGGCCGGTGAGTTCCAGGCTCTCCAGCACGCATTGGCAGTAATGGCGAAAAAACACCTCGGGTGCCGCCGAGGAGACCGCCAGACGAATCGCCTCACGGTAATGGCGCAGGGCTTCGCGATGATCGCCCTTGAGAGCAAAGCACTTGCCCGCTTCGGCAATTCCCAGGTGATAACCGTGGGTCTCGGGTTTGGCGGCTTGCTGGGCGTGATTCATGCGGCAACCTCCACGAGCTCTACATCGGTACCCGCCGCCTGCAGTGCACTGCGAATGATCCTGGCCTGAAGCTCCGGAAAATGGCAGGGAAGATGGAAGGGCAGCTCCGGCAATGACGCCTGCGCCGGATCGAGTAAACCCAGACTGCTCAGCGTGTTACGCAGCAGACCCGGTTGTGAAGTGCGGGTAATTCTCAGCCCCAGATGCATAAAGCTGATCAGATCCGCGCGAACGTTGAGACCGGCATCGGAGCAGGCCGTCATGGCGGCTTCTAGCTCCCCGGCCGGCAGCGCGTCGATCAGGGTAATCGGCGTTGCCGCAAATACCCGTTCGATCAGGTGCTCGGGAATGCCGGCCATATCCCGCAACACCTTTTGCGCCCGCTGCGTAGGTCCTGCTCCGGGGTCTGTCAGCACCAGGTCATAGCGCAGGAAATCACGATTGATCACACGCAGGCTGTTAGCCTTGTGGAAAATGGACCAGAGCTGATCCGCTTCGGACTTGCTAAGCCCCATCAGTGCACAACCCTGCTCCGCCATCGGGGTGTAGCCACGTCGGCGCAACTCGGCACAGGTGTGACTCGCCTGGTCAGCACTATCGGCGCTGAGAAACACGTCATAGAACGCCTGTTCAGGGCTCGAGGCGATCAGCTCCACCCCCTCTCCCAGCCGCTTTCGCAGCGCCTCCAACGTAGCCTCGGTGACGCTGCCCAACACCACGCCAGGCGGCGTGCTCAACAGGCGTGAGGCATCGGCTTCGCTGGCACCAATAAATCGGGCCAGCTCAGTGGTCACACGATCGAACTGCTTCGCGTCGGTCAGGTAGGCGGCAATATCCACGTAAACCTGGGTCGCCGGCACCGCCTCGGCGCTGGCCTCGATCGCGGTCTCATAGCCAAGGGAGTTCAACAGCGTCTGCATCTGCTCGGCGATATCCAGCGAGACCTGGTCGACAAGAATGGAGGGAGCCCGGTAGAACGCATCCAGCACGCTCTGCACGGAAACATTAAGCCCCACCGCGATGGAGCGCGCCGTGGCTGGCGATGCCTCTCCGATGGAGGTGACGACAAGCCGATAATCGCCGCTCGTCGCCTCAGGCGGGAACTGGACTGCGGATTCCTGCATGAACCAACTCCTTGTCCAGGGCTGGTCATAGATCAGCCCATTCTTATTTTTGAATCGGTTTCCAGTAAACGGTTTTATGACATAGCGGTGGGCGATTGGATTAATTACCACCACGCTGAACAATGTAATCCGTCAACAGGCAAAGGAAGAAAAGCAGCAGATCCAGCAAAGGTCAAACGCACGTTTAACCATTTGTGCGTGGTGTGCACAGGTGGATACAAAATCATATGAAAATAAATTCATATTGAATTTTAAATTCGTACCCAATAGATAACATACAATTTAACAGCCGCTAAAAAATACCCATCGTTCCCTAACAAAACGATGGGTTCCAGGGGTTCGATTTATATAACAGTTAAGACACTAAACAACCGGGCCATGAAAAATTCTAATTAACAGATTTTCAATCTGTTTATAACAGCTTGGCCACTTCGAAATGCATACCGTCGGGCCGGCCGTTGAAGTGCCCGCCCCAGAAAAAGCCAAATTGATTGGCAATATCCACCAGCTCCCTGACCGAGCCCTCCCGGCCCCTGGCCATCGGTATTGCCCCCAGCGGATTCCAACGGGCGTTAATATCGAACGCACTGCCAAAGGCATGATTACTGAGCGTTGAGCGACTGCCGCGTATAAAGCGGGCATTGAAGCTGCCATCGTAGGTCAGGATGTTATCCAACACGCCGGCATCGCCCCAGGCGGCCCACATCGCTTTCAGCTGCTCTTGCGCCAGCCGGTGGAACCTCATCCGCCCGCTGCTGCGCTTGCCGAAAACAGAGATCCCCTCAAGCTCTGGGATATAGACCGAAACGATATTTTCCTTCTCCCAGTTACCCAGTATTTTGATCGCCTCACGATTACCAGGTGTAGGTGCTGGTTTAAAATCGAACTGGCCAAAAAGACGGGCACGGGTAGAGGCCGTGGCAGCTTTCAACGCCGTATTGCCAGGTAAAAGATCTTCCGCATCGCCTCGATCCGGATCGCTGAAGCCGACATCAAAACCCTCGAGTATCGCCTTGCCAAAGGTTTGTGGGCCGACAATGCCATCAGCAGACAGGCCCTGTGAACGCTGAAACGCCTTGGTTGCCTCTTCGGTACGCGGCCCGAAATCTCCATCCACTGCGTAGTGCAGGAATCTCAAACCAACCAGAAATATTTGCCACTTTTCGACGAACCGCCCTTGACTACCGCGACGCAGGATCTGGATAGACATAATGCCTCCCTCCTTGAGATACGGTTAACAACGCGCGGATCTTTCCGATTAATTAATTTGAAAAGATCCTGTGGCGTTTCAGTATAGACAAGAATTGATAATCAACAGCGGGCTAATAAATCGAAATAAAAGTGAACATTTATTTTATTGCGAGTGCTCAGATGCTCGTTTTTTATCCATCATCATACGGGCTACAGTGATAAGATTTACGCCCACCACCACCGCTTCGGCCAGCGTCCCGCCCACAGAGCCGATCACCAGCGAACTCAGCATCCAGGCTGAGCCCGCGCCTGCCAGCATCAGCCGCATGGGAATCCCGCGCAGCATGAACATGCCCACCGTACCCATAAAGGTGGCAGCCAGCGGAAACAGATCCACTGGCCCGCGCCAGGTCAACGCAGTTGCCAGCAGACTGGCCACCAGCACAAAACCCATTACCTTGAGGTTTCGGGCGTAACGGCGGGCAAGCACAATACGCAGTATCACCAGCAGCGTCAGCACTGAAGCAGCCCAGCTACCAAACAGTGCAAACTGAAGCGCAAACGCGATATTAGCGGACACCAGCAGCTTCATCAGCCGATCATCGCGCTTACTGGAGAAAGCCAGCATGCAAAGCACAAGTGCAACGAGACTGACGAGCTGACCGGCAAGTTCAATGGGTGTCAGTGAGGACAGTAACTGCATCAAGCGCTGCCGGTGAGCGTGGCTACCAACCGGCGGGAACCTGCATGGTCCCGGTGCTCGCAGGAATAGATCCCCTGCCAGGTTCCCAGCGCCAGATGCCCGCGGCTTACAGGAATGGTCAGCGCGGGGCCGAGAATACTGCTTTTGATGTGCGCTGGCATATCGTCCGGGCCTTCATAATCATGGCGATAAAGCCCCGACTGCTCCGGTACCGAACGGGTAAAGTGGCTTTCGAAATCCTGACGTACGGTGGGATCAGCATTCTCATTAATGGTCAGTGATGCGGAGGTGTGCTGCAGGAAGAGATGCAGCAGGCCGCAATCGATCCGGCTGAGTTCGGACTGCAGCGCGCTCTCGATCTCATCGGTAATCAGATGAAAGCCCCGACGTCGCGCCCTGAGCGACAACGTCTGCTGATGCCAGACGGTCTCGGCCATGCTGTTCTCCTCTGTTGAGTTTTGAATAGGCGCCATTATCCGCACCTGAGAACAGCTGACAATGCCAAGCATGACAGACCCGCGATGGAGCTGCTTAGCTGTCCAGATCGCTCCAGAAAGCGATACTTCCCGGTATATGGTGTTTGGCCCAGTACATCGCCTCATCCGCTCGATTCAGCAGTTTCTCGGCACTGTCACCATCGTCAGGAAAGCTGACGACACCGATACTGGCGCCAACCGAGAGTTCCTTGCCGTCGATAAAATAGGGCTTGGTGATCTCCTGGTGCAGATCGAACACCAGCTTTTCACAGACGGAGCGCACCGGAATATCGGTCAGGATAAGGGTGAACTCGTCACCGCCTCGCCGCGACACGGTATCGGTACTGCGCAGGGAGTTGTTCAGACGAAGCGCAAACTGACGCAGCACCTGGTCACCCACATCATGGCCGAACCTGTCATTGATTGGTTTGAACTGATCCAGATCGATAAACAGCACGGCCAGACGGTGATCCAGCCTGCGGCAGTGGTTGAGCTCGAGTTTAAGGCGGTCATCAAACAGCAATCGATTGGGTAGCCCGGTCAGTTGATCGTGATAGGCCAGAATGGAGAGACGTTCGTGGGTTCGCTTCTGTTCGGTCACATCGTTGATGGTGTAGACCTCTACCGGTTTACCCGACAGCTGCGCCAGACTGATATCCACCGAACAGTAGTAGGTTTTGCCCTCGCGGCTAAGGGCGATCATTTCATTGCCGTTGCGACGCAGCACCTGCTGCACCGGTCGCGTAAGCAGTTCCGCCTCGCTGTAACCGGAAAGCAGCTCCATCGCCTCATTGGCGCGAATAATCTGCTGCGCCCGATCAACCACCAAAATGCCGGAAGCGACCCGATCGATAACACTGTCGATCAGATCCCTCTCCTGGTGCGCATGCTTCATACGCACCAGATAGATGGTAATCGCCACGCCGAAGTTGATCAGCGCCAACAGGAAAGCCAGCCCCTGGAAGAGTCGGATTTGCGATGCCTCGTGGCTGGTGTCTTCCTGCAGGCGAAAGGTCAGCCGGTTCATCAAAGACAACAGTTCGCCATTACGATCCTGTGCCAGCAATACCGCCGTCGTGAGTCCCTGCTCGCCTGGCTCGAAAAGCAGTTCCACCATCGCGCCGCGATAGGGTGCCCACACCTTTTGCGCAGACAGCACCAGGGATTTGGGTACCGGCCGATCAAGCGGCTTCAGATAGATCTCTTTCCCCTGCCCATCCAGGGTGCTGCCGCCTCGCTCAAATGCCAGCAGCGTGCGATCGAAATCTGTAAAGGTGTTCTTTAGCTGGGCCATCAGCCGGGCGGAGCCCTGCCCAGCCTCATGCGCGTTTTCTATCTCGAGCAGTGTTTTTACCATCTGCTGTGACAGCATCCGTTGCCGTCCCGCCAGATTGATATAAACCGCCTGAGATTCGATGCGATGGGTTAACCAGATATTCAGCGCCAGAGCAGTGAAGTCAAATACCAGGAACAGCACGACCGCCAGGAGCGCAAAACGTGTGCTCAGGCATCTGTTCAGCCCACCTAACCTGTGCACGACACGCTGTAAAATCCTTTTCATGCGGCGTCAGCCCGGTTGAATAGTGAATTGATCAGCAGCGAAGGATTCAAATGGCTCTAACAAGCCATTTACCCGGTCCCAACTAACAATAGCTAATTAGCCACGTGTAGATAGCAAACCTCATACCAACAGCGTTCTATCCGCACTGCAGGTTAAGACTTGCTCAAGCTCTTTTCGCCTGCCTAAAACAACGATTGTAGTCGCTTGAACCCTGGATGAAGAGAGAAACCCAGCTGCTTTTCCAGCTGTTTTAACCGAGTTTTGATCTGGGTGTTACTCAGCTGGGAGGGCTGCTTGCCGGCAAAGAGTACCCAGTTACCGTCGCTGGTACGGACGCTCAGCAGCTCGGTAAACCAGGTTGACAGCAGGTTTGGCAGTTCGCTGCTTTCATGCTCGCGCCAGCAGTTGAGTACCAGCCAGCCATCCGCCTTGATCAGTTCCGCGCAGCGCTCGATAAAGTCGGGATCCAGCTGCATCTCATCCATGCCATCAGACCCGTAAAGATCACTGAACAGAATATCCACGCCCGAGGTTTCCGGCGCTCCCAGGTAGGCTTTGGCATCCATCTCATGCAGCACCAGACGCTTGCTGCGCGGTAATTGGAAAAAGCGCCGTGCCGCCTCGATTACGGCCGGTCGTAGCTCGACCACCTGCTGTTTGCTCGCGGGAAAGCGGTTGTGCAGGCAGGTATTCAGGCTGCCGGCGCCGAGCCCCAGGGTCAGCACGCGGCGCGGCTCGGTAAACATCAGCGCCAACAGCATCGCCCGGGTGTATTCGTGCTGAAGATCGGTAACATCGGTTTTCAACACACAGCTTTGTTCATCATCATCGCCAAAACTCAGAATTCGGCGGTTGCCGTCGTCGAGCACTCGAACGACGCCGTATTGATCATATTCACGGTAGATTTCACGGGCTGAAGCGGTCATTACAGGTTTACATATCCTTGATCGGCCAGGCTTAGCTGCGAGGCTCTTCGGGGGTAACGAGACTGTCGATTGAGTGAAGGGTCAGATCGGTCAACGAGGGGAACAGATCTTCGAGCACGCGGGATACTCGCGCAAAGGTATCTTTCAGGTCAAGAAAGGCATCGACCACATCCGGGTCGAAGTGACTACCGCGCCCCGCGGCAATCACCTCAACGGCGGTTTCGTGACCCAGCGCATCCTTGTAGGGACGCCGCGAGGAGATCGCATCATAGACATCCGCCACAGACATCAGCCGCGCAGCCACAGGAATCTGCTCACCGACAAGACCCTGGGGGTAACCGGTGCCATCCCAACGCTCATGATGGCTTAAGGTCACCTCCTGCCCTACCTTGAGAAAACGCGCCGCCCGTTCGCCTAACTGCCGTTCCATCAGCTGTTCAGCGGTATGCATCGCCTGGTAGCCGAAATAAGCGTGCTGCTTCATGATCTCGAACTCATCCGGCGTCAGCTCACCGGGCTTCTGCAGGATCGAATCGGGGATCGCCACTTTGCCGATGTCGTGCAGCGCGGCGGTCTTGTACAACAGATCGATGGTGTCTGAATCGAGCTCATCACTGAACCGGGGGTGATGACGCAGATGCTCCGCCAAAGCCTTAACGTAGTGCTGGGTCCGCAGTATATGGTTGCCGGTGGAGTGATCCCGAACCCGCGCCACAGAGGCCAGACAGAGAATAGCGGCATCCTGAACCACCGACAGTTCGTTCATCACATGCGCCATCGCATCGCTCTGGGCATCGTAGCGCTGCTGCAGCTGACTCAGTTTGGAGTGAGTGCGCAGCTTTGCCTCCACGACCGGAGCTAGAAACGGCAGCGCAAGATAATCGTCGCAACCCAATTCAAGGGCGGACAACCGCGCCTCCGGCGTGGCATGTCGATTGAGCATCAACACCGGCAGAGCGCCCTCCCGTGCCGCAGTAATCACGGCACGGCAACTGGTCTCTCCGATATGCGCTGCTACCGCGTCATCGAGCAGAACGGCATCGAAACGCTGCTCTTTCAGTCGCGCCTGCAACTCTTCAGGCAGATGCAGCACCTCCAGAGCGTAAGCGGGATCAAGCACATTCACGAAGCCTTCCAGGATAGCTTCATCAGCGGTGAGGTAGATCAGTTGTGCCATCAGCATTCCTTGACTCGATGAACAGCGCGGTGGCGATGGTCGCGAATGATATACATCATTAGAGCAATGTTCAGAACCCGCGTACAGTCCTGCTATCGTCTGAGTGCCCTGCCCAGCAAACTGAAGTAGGCGGCAAAGGCCTGCCCTATCAGTTCTCTCTCGGCGCCACGCGGATAAACACCGGCCTTGGCCTCGGGGGATTCTTTGGTACCTTTCACCAGGAAATGGTTTTTTAGCCTCGCATCCTGGATCCAGGACTCAAAGGCGCGGGCACAGACCTCCTCCGGCAAACTGAAGTAAAGATGCCCCTGGGCACGATCCACCTTCATCGAACGCTTCACCAGGTCACTGGGTGCGCTGCCATCGGCATTAAGCATGATCGCGTTATAGCAGGCGAACAGACGCTGGTTTAACGGGTGCTCTATCTGCTCCTCATCGTGCAGCCAGGCACGGGAGCCAAACACTGACGGCGAGAGCGCATTGAACGCCTGGCCGGCGATATAGTGATCAAAGGCGTGAAACCACTCATGGGCAATACTGCCAGGGCCTGCATTTTTGGCCAGCGCAAAGGTGTGCTGGGCGGCATCGTAATGGGCTGCCACACCTGGCCGACCACCGGTGCCATAATGCAGCGCCAGCGAGCCTCGCAGCGAGATCACCAGTTCCGGCACCTGCAGGATCTGCATCAGATCGCAGAGCGCAGCGTGAAACTGTGGCGCCACCGCCGCCTGCTCCGCCTTGGTAACCCAGCGGCCGATGCGGATACCACGGAAATCAAACTGACGGCGGATCGCCGCAAAATCGGAATTCTCCAACTCAGCGTAGATCGGACCGTTGCGATAAAACTGCCTTTCGCGGATAGAACTCATCAACTAGCCCAGCACCGTATCCAGGATCATCATCAGCCCAAAGCCCGCCATCAGGCCGATAGTGGCTGGCGTTTGATGACCGTTGCGGTGGGTTTCGGGAATCACTTCATGGGAGACCACAAACAGCATGGCACCTGCCGCCAATCCCAGGCCGACCGGGTAGGCAATAGGTACACCGCTCGCCACACCGATGCCGAGAAACGCGCCCAGCAGTTCCATCATGCCGGTAGCACCGGCCAGCAATACCGATGTTGCCGGTCGCATGCCGGCGGCCCGCAGCGCCATCGCCACCGCCAGCCCTTCGGGAATATTCTGTACCGCTATCGCCGTGGTTAGAGGCAGTCCGACACTGAGGTCGCCGCCGGAAAAGCTGACACCGATCGCCATCCCCTCCGGCAGGTTGTGCAGGGCAATAGCCAGGGTGAACAACCAGACCCGATTCAGGCGTTGATAATCGGGGCCATGAGCGCCGAGATGCTCATGTTCGTGGGGCGTAAACCGGTCTAGCCCCAGCATCAGCACGACCCCAAGTGCCAGCCCGGCAGAGAGAATCAGCGATGAGAGAATCGGGCTGCCGGTGAGACGTTCACCTTCAGCGAGTCCCGGCAGAATCAATGAAAACGAGGAAGCCGCCAGCATCATCCCGGCGGCAAAGCCGAGCATGGAGTCTTCGGTGCGGGTCTTGAGATTAGTTAACAGCAGCGCTCCGCAGGCACCCAGTGCTGTCGATGCGAAACCCACAAAACCGCCAATAGCCGCATCACGAAATGAAACAGACAAGGCTGAGGTGCCCAGCAACTGACTCAGCAATAACAGCAGTATCGCCAGGGAGGCGGTGAAAAGACCTGCGGCGGTCCAGGGGCGTGCGCGGATTTCAGCCAGCCAGGCACCGATAAAACCCTGCGTGGATCGATCGTAGCTACTCATAAGTCCTTGTCATAAGCCGTTGTCATAAACCCTTGTAACAACTCCCTGCCCTAACTCCTCGGTGGCTCCGGTATTACCGGGCAACCAGTATACCCAAGACAGGCCAGCATAACTTATCCGCCAGTGGAAAAGCCTTGCCTGAAGCACCGGACTTTTTAGGGCATTCCAACAACCAAGGCCTTCCAGGCTCAATCCAGTCGGCAATCCTCGGACAGCGGTCGCTGCGCCGTGTCAGATGTTTTCGAGATGTAGAGTGTTACCTCACCGACAGGGATTCCCCACTTGGACATCTGGGTTCTGTTGATCAGTGTCTGGTCATCCACCAGATACATCCAGTCGTCCATGCCCAATACCCACTCGTTACCGGACACCGGCACACGCAGCTTGTACTGCCAGTTCAATGCATTGCCTTCGGCGCTGCCGGCCGCCTCACCCACCACATCACCTGCGCTGCCCGAATAAGTGTAGGTGGAACTCCGCTCTTCCTCTTTTAGGCGCCAGCAACGATGCTGCTCGCTGCCATCGGCATAGATAAACAGTTCATCCAGTACACCCTGCCCCTGCTCGTCCCAGCGGCCAACAATATCGGCAGTAAAGCGACGTACCACCTTGCCGCTGAAGTCCTGCACTATGCCTTTGGCTTCCAGCTGTCCGGAGAAAAACTCACTGAGTTTGAGCACCGGAGTCTCTTCACGGTAATCGCTCAGGTTGGCAGAGCACCCCGCCAGCGCGAGAGCACCCAGCAACGGCACAGCCAGTTTTGAACGCCTGATCATCTTCTTCTCCTTGCCTATTCCTTGCCGATGAGCTGCTGTGTCAGCTCCGGGTAGTCGCTATCCGGTGCCAGCCAGATATCCAAAAATGCGCGGTTAAAGTCGCTATTCTCCAGCTCGCCCAGATATTCACGATTGAAGTAGAAAGCGCCCCGGCCATCAGGGCTCAGATAAAACGCCAGCTGATCACCATCGTCGACACTGGGCAGCAGTTTATTCAGCCGGTTACGAGGTACCGCCAGTGCATCGACCCGTCCCTCAAGCTGGCTCAGGGTTTCCTCGACAAGCTCCTCGCTGGAGATCGCACGATGATAGGTCAGCTCCAGCAGCAACGGCGCTTCACCGGCACGGTAGGCGCCGTCCGGGCTAAACAGGCGGGCATCGTAGATATCCAGCCAAAGCAAACTAAGCCGTGCCTGGCCCACCTGTTCCAGCCCCTGCGGATACCTGGTTTGCGCCGAAGCAGACAGACCCAGGCTCATCAGAGCGATGATCAGACAAACCCGAAAACCGGAATTAACGCGATACACAGACATGGCGCACCTCGATTCGATCTTTAAGCCATACCAGCAGCGGGAACAACAGCGCCCAAACCAGCGTCAGCAGCGCTACCGCCGGTAACGTTCCAGGTCCAAGGGAGACCGCACCCAACTCCGACGCCGCCAGATAGGTGCTGCTGCCACCGGGACCGCCGATCAGGGCCGCGAGACGGTAGCGACGAGAAAACCAGTTGAGTGTTTGATTCAGGGTCGCCGCGAAGGCAAACCAGAGCACCAGCAGCCATAACGGCGGCAGCAGATAAGCGGGGGAAAACAGAAAGACGCCACTAAGCGTCAACAGGGAATCGGCAGCAAAACCGAGCAACGCTGCGGCCAGAATAAGTTGCAGCTCTTTACGTGGAGCACTGTGCAGAACAAGGTGAGCCAGCAACAGCAGCAGTGCGACAGGCACCGCCGCATTGCCCCAGAGCACCAGTGACCACCAGATCAGCTGAAAACCGACCAGGTTTAGCCAGAAGTTATCTGAGAGCCCCGAATAGCGGGTAAGTCCGTAAAACCGGGAAAGCCGGGATGTCATAACCTGCTCCAACGTTGATGCAGGGGTTACGCATCCCGGTCAGGGGTGGATCAGCGCAGAGCGTCACACTGGGGCTTGCGCCCCTCTGCCCGCGCCTGTTCATAGATCGGTTGAAGTTCTTTCACGCGGTCGCCGAGGATCGATACGCGACTGGTAGGTGCCGGATGGGTGGACATAAACTCCGGCGGTGCGGAGCCGCCCTCTGCCGCCATTTTTCTCCAGAGGCTGGAGGCCTGGCGCGGATCAAAGCCGGCATCGGCCATCAGATCCTGTCCCAGCACATCGGCCTCACGCTCATGGGAGCGGCTGTAAGGCAGGATGACACCATACTCGGCGCCCAGGCCCATCGCGGTCATCAGCGCTTCCTGGGTGCCCGCCTCTACCCGGTTGGTCAGCAGCAGATTGGCCATGTTCAGCCCGGTGGAGGTGAGCTGTTGCTGGCTCAGGCGCGCATTGCTGTGCTGCGCCAGTACATGGGAGATCTCATGACCGATAACGGCTGCCAGCTGATCCTGGTTATCGACCATTTTCAGCATGCCGGTATATACGCCGATCTTTCCGCCCGGTACCGCAAAAGCATTAACCGCGTCATCCTTGAAAACGCGAATCTCCCACTGCTCGGACTGCAGCCCGTAACTGGCAGGAATCCGATCGATCAGTGCCTCGCTAACACAGCGAACATAGCGGTTCACCTTGTCGCCGGAGTCGATCGGCGTATTCGCCTTAATCTGTTCGAAGGATTTTTCGCCGATCGCGTTCATCTGTGTCGGCGAGTTAAGCAGCAGCGTACTTTCTCCGGTCGGTGAGGTCGCACAGCCGGCCAGCAGCGTGCCACCGAGCAGAGGAATAACAGTTGTTCGTACAAGCCGCGCTAAGGGTTTGGCGCTCAGGTTCATCAACTCAACGTCCTGGTCAGGTTTATTGTCAGGTTTGAAGTTCTAACCGGCACCAGGGCCGGCCATCGTTATTGCGCCCGGCGTGTTGCCAGGTCACAGAAGAAATTCACATATTCGGTATGACCGCCGGTAAACAGAAAATTCAGTCTCAGCTCATCATTTGGATCGGTAATACCGCTCAGCGCCCCGTGCAGATCACTCTCCAGCCTCGCACCATCGACGCCGGGGCGAATCACCTCTCCGCCACTGCTGTCGATGAATACACAGGCGTTATCGGTGGCAAAGCTCTCCCCCAGCGCCTGTACCAGAGTCAGGAAACCGCGATCACTGCCCCCACGCTGATAGCCACCGCCGGCCTGCGCATGGGAGGTGACCGTATCACCGACACCAACAATGCACGGCATCTCGGCCGGATCAAACCGACGCTTTGCCAGCGCCAGCAGCTGATCCATATCCGCCGGCGCCTCGCGCGCATTGAACTGCTCACCCAGGGGGTACTCACCGGTGCGGCGATAATAATAGTGATTCAGCAGGACGAGCACACCCACCTCTTTCACCGCGCCGCGCAGCATGAATTGAAAGTCGGTGGTACCGGCATCGGAACCATCGCTGATACGCGGTTTTTCAAGCCCATCGACGCGGCCCAGGTTGGGGGCGTAATGAATGAAAAAGGAATCACCCAGTCCCGCTGCCGCCGCTCGCTCCAGTAACGCTTCGCTGAAGGTGATCGCCAGTTGCTGAATCTCTGCGTACTGCTCCGGCTGGTGGCGAAAGTGATGGTAGAGCGTATTGATATTGAGGGTTGGCGATACCTGGTTATCGAGCACGCAGGCTTCCACCAAGACGGATAGCGTCTCGTCAGGCAGTGAATACGGGGCCCGGCTGAGATTTTCATTGAGAAACTCCCGCCCCCACTGCGGCACCTGAGCCAGGAATTCGAGTTCAGCCTCGCTGACACCGGGGTGTGTGACATGCCCCAACGCGTCCTGCAGCTGCACACCGCCGCCGGCCAGCCCCGGAAGATAGAGCCCGCGTTCAAACGCCTCTTCAGGAGTATCGAAGGCGCGCTCGACGATATCGTTCACTCCACGCGAGCCGATATGCTCACCATTGGTCAGAACGAAAAAATGCCCGTCCATCAGTTTGCCCGCTTCGACGTAACGGCGCTCGATACGCCGGGTCAGAGGATCACTCACCAGCCCCATACAGACACCGTCCAGGTCCTGGATGATCAACAGGTTTTCACATTGAGACAGAGTCTCGAGCAGTGCGGTGTGATCGAGCGAGTAGCGGGCTTCATGCAGTGATCTAGGCATCGTCCAAGGTGACCTTTCCTTAGCTAAGAAGACTCAACATGGTTGCGGCTCTGTGCCCATCAGTCAACCGAGCGCCCCGGAGATGTCGCCAAGGTCAGGGGTATAGCGTCAGAGATATAACGCCCGCTGGCGAGCTTCACGCTCGAGGTCGGGGTCATCGATAAAACCTACCGCCTCGAGCCGGCGCAGATAGTGTTCCGGCAAGCCCAGCTCTCTTGCGCCGACCAATACATGCTGAAGATACCAGCCATAGGGCTGCAGCCGGGGATCGATCAAGGTGGCATAGTAGGTGAAAGCGGTATATTCGCGGCCGAGCTCATCAACCACACTGACAGATTTCTTATCATAACCGCGCCCAAGCCCTTCCACCCGATCAAGCACCCGCTCAGAGGCTTCTCCCAGTTCGTAGACTGCACCCAGCACCCGATCCTCGCCATTACCGGTGTAAAAGCTATCGCACTTGGCCGACCCATCCGGGCTAATCTTGTGAAAGCGCAGGTCGTGCTCGAGCAGCGTGCAGGTCGCGATTCGTTGTGCATCCGGCGCCCGCTCGCGCAGCCGAAGCAGCGACATGTTGGACCCGTAGGCGAAATAGATCATCCACCCTCCTCAGGCATCACCACCCATTCCGGCTCTTCGAACTCGCCCAGGGTGTCGATCTCTACAAAGGGCGCGGCGCTCAGGATAATCTCTTTGACCTGCTGACTTGGCTTCGCCTCCATCGCATCGCGCTCCGCCTTGCTGTTCCAGTGCGCGATAGCGATCAGCGTGTCGGGATCACCAAGCTTGCGGTGCAGCTCGGTGCCTTGGGCGCCGGGCGCCTGCTGTATCAGCCGACTGGCTCTTACCCAAGCGTCGGCATACTGCTCTGCTGAGTAACCCGGTTTGATTCTGACCTGAAAGATATATTTCACGCACCCTCCTGTTCATGCTGACGGCCGCTTGCCATGCCTATGGCTGAGTATAGCGACCCTGTGCGCTCACCCAGCTGTGTTAGACTCGCCAGCCTAGATTAATCACGGAGGCCCGATGAAGTTCAATGCGGTGTTATTCGACCATGACGGTACGCTGGTCGATTCTGAAGCGATCCATATGCAGCTCTGGCGCGAGGTAATGACACCCTATGGCGTGCAGATCAGCGATGCCGATTACTGGGAAAAGATGCTCGGCGTACCGATGGAACAGAGCGCTGCCGAACTGATCGACCTCCACCGCCTGAATACCAGTGTCGAGCTGATCTCGGCCGCCAAAAACAGCGCCAATCGAGCCTTCCTCAGCAACAACTGCTTCCCGCAGATAGCGGGCGCCACAGAGGCCCTGAAGTCACTGGCGGCACGCACCCGACTTGCGCTGGTCAGCGGCTCACAAAGGGACTGTGTCGAAGCGTCCATTCGCGGCCACGGCTGGAGCTCAATGTTCGAGCAGGTGGTCAGTGGCGACGATGTAGAGCGCAACAAGCCTCATCCGGACAGCTACCTCAAGGCACTTGAGTTGATGCGCCAACCCGCTAACGCCAGCGTTGCCGTTGAGGACACCGAGACCGGCGTGCTGGCCGCACGCGCAGCAGGTCTTGAGGTGATCGCCATTCGAAGCCCACTTTCGGCCAGCCACGATTTTTCCGCCGCCACCGCCGTGGTCGACAGCCTGAGTGAGGCCCATCAGTGGCTGCTGGCACGACTCGCCTGAAATAGCCTGAGACAGCACACTCCGCTGGAACGTCGATCAGTAACTCGGCGGGTAGTACTCCACGCCCCTTCCCGCTGGTTGTGGCGGACGAGCAAGACGCAGGCTGATCTGGTTGATGGCCGCCTCAAGCACCTGGTCGTAGGTCGCCAGTATTTCCGGCTGCACAGGTGTAAATTGCGCCATGGCTGCGATATCACAGAACGCCAGCCAATTGGCCTCCTGGTAATGCTGTAGAGTCTGCTGATGCACCCCTTCCCCGACACTCACCTGCCCCGGACGAAGCGCCACCACCGGCAGAGCGCGGTTCTGAGCGACCGCTTCGGTCATCATGCTCAGGCTGTCGGCGGTCACGAAAATACGATCGGCCGCCCTGAGAAAACTCCCCAAACCGGGACCTGAATCCCGGTAATGGATAACACCCTGGCAATAATTGAGCAGCTGAGGATCGGATAACAGAGCAGTTCCTGCTTCGGGCGTGCGGCGCGAATTACTGACCAGCCAGCGAATATCATATTTTTCTGCCAGATCGATCATCGCGGCTTTCAGGCACTGCCAGTCCTGCTCCTGATAACAGAAGCCAGAACCTTCTCCCCCAATTAACAACAGCCAGAGAGGCTTAGAGGAGCCCTGCAGATCATCAGCCCCCTGGGCATCGTTCACCGCTTTCGCTGTTGAACTGAATGGAACCCGTGTCGCAACCTGATTGGGGAGGCGATCATCCCGCGCAGTCACGAGCACAGAGAAAAGCCTGGGTGGGAGACCGTAACGGTTACCGATCAGAATATTGTCGCAGCGATACCGCTTAGCAAGTGCCACATTCAGTGGCACCACCTTGCCACCAAACGAGACGATCTGCTGGGGCATCCCCTGAGGTAGCTGACAGCGATAAAAACTGAGAAAAAGACGCGGCCAGACCATCCCGATACGTGATAACCACAGCATCAACAGCCGCAACAAACCGACGCGTGGATAGGCATGAACAGTTTTCACCACTGCTCCTGAACGATTCGCCAGGCGCTGCGCCAGCCCCAGAGATTGACTCAGGTGACCCGCCTTACCATCGTAGAGCACCCAGATTTCCGGATTCGACATCTGCTTACCTCCTTAGTTGAAGGCAAGACTAGGCGCGAAATATTAGGAAGAGCTTAAAGGAATATGACGTTTCGAATACAACAGACGAACGCAAACACCGAAGATCATCCTTGTAACAGGATGCACGTAAAAACGGTGGTTAAATGCGTAAAGAAGTGGTGGAGCCTAGCGGGATCGAACCGCTGACCTCGACACTGCCAGTGTCGCGCTCTCCCAGCTGAGCTAAGGCCCCACGAATCAGGCAAAAAAACCTGAAGAAGAGATGGCGTCCCATAGGGGGTTCGAACCCCTGTTACCGCCGTGAAAGGGCGGTGTCCTAGGCCACTAGACGAATGGGACGCTGTGAACATTACGGATTTGGTGGAGCCTAGCGGGATCGAACCGCTGACCTCAACACTGCCAGTGTTGCGCTCTCCCAGCTGAGCTAAGGCCCCTCCGTAAGGACGAGGCGTATACTACTGAGCGCCCCCGGTAGTGTCAAGCGTTTCGCAATCGCCAATTGAAGATTTTTTTCTTTTACGATCAACAGGTTAGTTTTTAAACAAAAAAGGCCGCCGAGCATCTGCACCGGCGGCCTTGAGTTAGCCCTTAAAGCGTTTAACCGAGCTCGATAGCGCGGTACTCTTTTTCCCAGCTCTTGGTCTGTTTCTTGGACGGGCCACCGATGGTATCCAGTGCAAAACGCACACGGGCACGGCTCATATCCGGACCCAGGATAGCCATGGCATCCACTACAGACACGGTCTGTGCAGTACCAGAGATAGCCACAAACAGCGGGAACAGGAAGTCACGGATCTTGAAGTCCAGCGCTTCGCCCAGCCCTTTCAGGCCGTTGAACAGCTGATCACGATCCCAGTGGCGCTGCTCATCGAGGTACCAGGAAGCAAACTGGAGGATACGGCGCACATCGTCGATGCTCAGCTTCTTGTGCTCAAAGCTTGCTTCGCTCACCGGCATCATGCCGGACAGGAAGAAACCGGCCAGCGGTGCGATATCGGAGAATTTTTCTACGCGCGGCTGAATCAACGGGATAATCTGCATCAAATACTCGGGGTTGAGCGCCCACTGCTGAACCCGCGCCGCAAATTGCTCCGGATTCAGCTCTTCACGGATCCACAGACCGTTCAGCCAGCTGAGTTTTTCCTGGTCGAAGACAGGACCACCCAGGGAGACACGGTGGATATCGAACGCTGCGAACATCTCCTCGCGGCTGAATTTCTCACGCTCGTCCGGCATTGACCAGCCCATGCGACCGAGGTAGTTCAGCACCGCTTCAGCCATGTAGCCCATGCGCTGGTAGTAGAGAATGCTGGTCGGGTTCTTGCGCTTGGACAGCTTGGTCTTGTCCGGGTTACGCAGCAGCGGCATATGGCAGAGTTTCGGCATATCCCAACCGAAGTATTCGTACAGCAGCTTGTGCTTGGGCGCGGAGTTGATCCACTCTTCACCACGGATCACATGGCTGATCTGCATCAGGTGGTCATCAACCACGTTAGCCAGGTGATAGGTCGGCATGCCATCTGACTTGAGCAGGATCTGCGCATCAACCTGCGCCCAGTCCAGTTCCATGGTGCCACGCAGCATATCGTCGACTTCGCAGACACCTTCGGTCGGCACCTTCATACGCACGACGTAAGGCTCGCCCGCGGCCATCCGACGCTCTGCTTCTTCGGCCGGCAGTTCCAGATCTTCCTGCTTCAGCGCACGCTGACGACCCGCTTCTTTATTGGCTTCGCGCAGTTCGTTCAGCTCATCCGCTGTACGGAAGCAGAGGAACGCCTTGCCCTCTTCCACCAGGCGCATCGCAAAGTCTTTGTACATATGTTTGCGTTCGCTCTGGCGATACGGGCCATGTTCGCCGCCCACATCGGGACCTTCGTCCCATTCGAGGCCCAACCAGCGCAGGCTGTCCAGGATCGCTTTTTCCGATTCCGGTGTGCTGCGAGTCTGATCGGTATCCTCGATACGCAGGATGAACTGGCCACCATGCTGACGGGCAAAAGCCAGGTTGAAGAGAGCAATGTAGGCGGTGCCAACGTGAGGATCGCCGGTAGGTGACGGCGCGATACGAGTGCGAACGGTCATAATGTCCTGATTCGGTTTGAACGTGATAAAAGCGCGATTATAGCCTTGTCACCGACCTGTTCGCTATCGGGGCGCCCGAACTCTTAAACATCCTTCCGTCAGCCTGCCCAGCACCACTTCAGTGCATCGACGCACCCTTATGGAGACGATTCTGGTTATTTTTTAGCTAGTTAGCGGTAGTGTGCTAACGAATAAAGTGGTGAAAGCGCGCAATTACAGGGTTTTTATAAGTTGGCACGGCGTGTGCTTTATATAATTACAGGTTGGTAAGCCAGACGCATATGTCTCGACCAACCAGTTTTTCGCACACGAGGGGCACTGCGAATCCGCCGCATCCGATAGGATAGCGGCGTTTTTTTTGCCTGTCTGCCGGGTTCTGACCGTCCTATCCTGCCGTACGCCCTGATGCAGAAAATCGTTCCCTGGCCGAAAACAAAAACGGGCCTCCCTGGAGACCCGTACGCACAGCCACTAGCCGCGGCTTTATCAATGCTCAAAGCAAGACTCTTACTGACTCGCCAACGCTTCTTCGTTCAGCGGAAAGTAAGACCAGTCGGACTGCCCTTCACCTTCGATGTAATCGTAAACGCTAGCCCAGTTCGGATTGGTATCCGGATCATCCGCGAGGTCCGCCACGTTGTCATAGATGCAGGTCGCCAGGCGGCTCATCGGTTCATTACGACTTTCCTTACGGAAGGATTTACCCAGTAACAGTGCACGAATAGCCACGGTGGGGATAGAGCGCACCTTGCCGTCGATCTGGTAGTTCACCGTCTGGTTGCTATAAAACGCTGCAGTCTGGGAGATCGCATTGTAGTCGAGGCTCGCCAGCGTCCACTTACCAGAATCCAGATACTCGGTCACCGGCGCGTAGGGCGCACCACCCACCAGGACGATCGGCTTACTGGTGTCGTTAACGTTTTTGCTGGTTTCAACCACGTTCAGGTTCAGACCGAAAAAGTAACCCAGAGCTTCCGCTGAAACGATGGAGCCACCCCAGGAGCCGACGGACTGGTTCTTCAACATCGATAGCTGGAATTTAGTGGGCTGCTCCGAGTCGGAACCGAACAGCATGCTCCACATGTTTTTATCATCACCACTTTCGGGCTGATAGCCCTTGGGAACCAACAGATGCACTGACTCCTGGTGCAAACCGGTAATCACCTTAAGACGATTACGGTTTACGCGTTGCGGAGAACGCTTTGCGTTGTAGTGCAGTACATCTTCCTGAACCATGGCGATGGAATACTCTTTATTCGTCATGCCCAGCAGGTTGGTCACCGAACCACCGGACTCCATCACATTGAGGCTGGCGCCGATCTCACCATCGCAATAGTTCTTGATATCCTGTCCCATGGCGTAATAGTTGCCACTGGTACCACCGGTACCCATGTTCAGAGTTTGAGCAGACACCGGGGCAACGGCGGCGGCCAGGGTCACTGCGGCCAACAAAGATCTCATAATCTATTTCCTTCCTGGTTAAAACGGACTCTCTACGTTCCTGGGTTCATGGGTATTGCCTGCGGGCTTTGAACCACCCGAAAGACCAAACACAAAACTGAGCACAGACAACGCCAGTACCATTAGAAAGATGATGGCGATGACGACTCGCATTACCTGTGTTGTCTTTTCCGGCTTGCTTTTCTCTTCACTCATGGTCGTTCTTTAATCGTTATCAATTTCAAAATCGGACACGGAGTTCTCGATGCTGACCATCGCCTCCTGGAAGTCCTGTTCAATGGCAGCAAAGGCTTCCATCCCCAGCATCTCATCAAGAGATCCGGTGTTGGATTTGGCGAATGCCATGGCATCACCGACGATGTCCGAGAACTCGGCCATCTCTTTGTATTCCTCAACCTTCTTGGTCAGCGCCTTGTGCGCTTCCCCGGCACGATCTACATTGCCGCAGACCATTTCGTAGGCACTCTCGACCCGCTCTGCCATCTGCACCTTGGTGGCATAGCTCGAGGCATCCTGATCGGATTCATTGAGTCGGGCTTTGATCTTCTCCACGTAACCGCCCATCTTGTTACGCGCCTCACGGGCCGCATCCAGACGGTTACGCGAATCAATCACCAGGTTGGTGAGGGTTTCGATCTTGTGCGTTTTCGCCTCTTCGATCATGTTGGCGATGACACGGTTCTGCATCTTCTGCTTGATATGCTTATCGTTCAGTTTTAGATAACGAATGGCATAGAACATAAACGCGAGGCCGCCGAACCCGACAAGCAGCGCGACAGTGCCCGCGATGATCTGAAACGCCATCAGCCCGACCAGGCCGACCCCAACCAGACAGAAGGCCAGAAACCCCAGGTTTCTGGCTTTGTCGGTGATGGCCACGCCCTGCTCTCGCTTAATCTCTGCGATACGGTCGTTGCTCTGTTCGACCAGGGCGCCGATGTTTAAAACCGGATTAGTGGTAGGCAAAACATCCTCCGTGATTTTCATTGTCAGTCGATTCTCAGGCTCGGCTGAGCTGTTTGGTTTATCTGAAAAATTCATTGCAAGCGGTTCTTCCCCGCACACTCAGCTATACAGCTGTCGTTACAGGGCAGAGCCCTGGTTATAACGTTCAGATTCTGACGGGCGGTCGCACCCCAGGAGCCAAAGCAACACGCAAGCGCTCGCCGCCCCCGATTGTGGAAAACGTCAGGGAAAGGGCATGCCCGCGAATAACGGCTCGATAAACAGATAGATATTCAGAACAGACGACCAATATCGCCGATCCAGTGATCGCCGCTGTAAAAAGAGAGATTTTTGATGTCTGTGTAAGGCAGGACGTACCACTGAGAGTGGCACGCGCAATCCACGTATTCATGACAGCTCTTCCCTGACCTGTTACTCCGTTTGTGAGCCCGCTGGCTCAAACAAACAGCGTCTATTTCCTTCGACCTATATCTCGAATAGCAGCAGATAAAATGCATCTATTTCCTATAGATACATCCAAAGCAGGCAGTACTCTACCGTCACAAAAGCGCAAAGTACACCGCCCGCCAAGATTCAACCAACGCTCGTTTGAACGCCTGGCGTTATCAGCTAAGGAAGTTATCCCAGATTATTCCGCCCCAGACCACAGCAACGATAAACAGGGCGAAAAACACCGCTGCTGACCCCAGGTCTTTGGCCAACCCTGCCAAAGCATGAAATTCGGTACCGGCACGATCCACGATCGCCTCAATCGCCGTATTTAACAGTTCCATCACCAAGACCAGCAGCAACGTCGCGATCAGCAGCCCCCACTGCAAGCCAGTATTGGCTATATAGAACGAAGCAGGCGCCATTAACGCGGCAAGCCAGCTTTCGTAACGAAATGCGGGCTCACTGATGTAAGCCGCACGTATCCCTTTCATCGAATAGCGGGTTGCATGGTAGAAACGGGCAAACCCGGTGGCCTTTGTAACGATCACTCTACTACCTCGGCATTTTATAACCTGATTATGGATTCCGACGCGCTCTGCCAGATGCGTCTTCTGGTGCTGCGACTCCAGCAGAACCGCTTATACTTTATTTTGCTTAAGAGAACTTTAAAGTCCCGATAAAAAAGGGATTGAAGTTCATTTTTCGGTCTCCAAACGCAGAAACCTAATCGCCAGGGTACCGCAGCGAGCTTAACGGCTAACCCAGGAGTGGCTATGAGCGAAGACCTCGAGAACACCCGACAGTTTCTTCATCGCCACCACGGCGGCGATGGGCACAGAGCAGCCGAGCGCACCATGACCAGCCATGAACGTAACCATGATGAAGGCTTTTGGGCATTTTGGCGTAAACACGTATCCAGCGAGAGCGAGCTGCATGTGGTCGACCTGGGCTGCGGCCCTGCCCTGTTCCTGAAGCAGCTGGCGATGCAACATCCGGAGTACAGGCTGACCGGCATCGAAGTCGCGCCGTATATGCTTGCCCGCATAGAGGACAAGCCCGATAACCTGGAGATACGTATCGCCGACCTTAACGCGCCGGGCGAGGAAGTGTTCCCAATGGACTCCATCGATGCCTGCCTTGCCAATATGCTGATCCATGAGCTGTTCCAGCCGATGGTGCTGTTTCAACGTCTGCACCACTGGATCAAACCTGGGGGCTCACTGATACTGACCGACAATATTCGCCAACCTCTGGAACAGTTCCTGCGTCACCGTTTTCCCGCCACCGACTTCAGCAAGGACAGTTTAAGCCCGCAGGATATGAACGACAGCTTCCGGGACTACTTCGAACATAACCGCTACACCGCCGACGAGTTCGCCCGACTGTTAGAGCTGGCTGGTTTTGAAGTAACCGACCAGCAGCGGCTCAAAGAGGGTCGAGCGACACGCATCGCTGCCCGCAACACCTGAGGGTTTCGACGTTCCTGCAGCCTTCCCCAGAACGACCCAATTTAGTGGTTCACAACGCCCTTGTGGTAGACTGGCTTTTTCCATTCGCCCGTAAACTGATACTGATTCGCCCATGCCAGAAACACCGGTCACACAGGTGCCTGACCAGCCCGCTCAGCCGACAGCAATCGAAGACAAAGTAGACCGCCGACTTTCCGTTGCACCCATGATGGATTGGACTACTTCGGATGCACGCGTCTTTCACCGCCTGATCTCGCGCAACACCCTCCTTTATACCGAGATGGTGACCACCGGCGCACTGATCCACGGCGACCGTGAGCGCTTCCTGAAGTATGACCCGAGCGAACATCCGGTCGCGTTGCAGCTTGGCGGCAGCAATCCGCAGGAGCTGGCAGAGTGCGCGCGCATGGCGGAAGACTGGGGCTATGACGAGGTCAACCTTAACGTCGGCTGTCCGTCCGACCGCGTCCAGAACAATATGATCGGCGCCTGCCTGATGGCACACCCCAAGCTGGTGGCCGAGTGCCTGAGTGAGATGCAGGCGGCGACCAAGCTGCCGGTGACCGTAAAGCATCGCCTCGGCATCGACGATATGGACAGCTTCGAGCACCTGCACGCTTTCGTCGACACCGTAAAAGAGAGCGGCTGCCGCAGCTTCACCATCCATGCACGCAAAGCGATTCTGGCGGGTCTGAGCCCAAAGGAGAACCGCGAGATTCCGCCCCTGATCTACGATCACGTTTACCGTATCAAACAGCTCTATCCTGAGCTTGAGGTGGTCATCAACGGCGGTATCAAATCACTGGACGAAGCAGAACAGCACCTCAAGCACGTCGATGGTGTGATGATCGGTCGCGAGGCGTATCAGAACCCTTACGCGATTCTCAGCGAGGCGGACAACCGTATCTTTGGCGCGGACCTGCCCGTGGCAGAGCGCATTCATATCGCCGAAGCCTTTATCCCCTACCTTGAGCGCCGCCTTGCCGAAGGCGCACCGCTTTACGCCGTGGTCAAACACCTGCTCGGGCTGTTCCACGGCCAGCGTGGTGGCCGCCAGTTCCGCCGTTACCTGAGCGAGAACGGCCATAAACGCGGCGCGGCGACAGATACTTTCCGCGAAGCACTGAGCTTCGTGGCACCGAATACTCTATCCAACGAGGATGAACACCCACATGGATCAGCTAGAACAGCTTAAGCAGATCACCACCGTCGTTGCCGACACCGGTGATATCGATGCCATCCGCAGCTTCAAGCCCGTGGACGCCACCACCAACCCGTCCCTGCTGCTGAAAGCCAGCCAGGACGAGAAGTATGCGCCGCTGCTCGACAAAGCCCGCGCATACGCCCGCCAGCAGGGCGGCAGCAATACCGAAGTACTGGCCAACATGAGTGACTATCTGGCGGTGCTGATCGGGCGCGAAATCCTCGATATCATCCCGGGGCGGATCTCTACCGAGGTTGATGCTCGCCTCTCCTTCGATACCCACGCCACCGTTGAAAAGGCCAAGCGCCTGATCGGCCTTTATGAACAGCAGGGTATCGACAGCTCCCGCGTACTGATCAAGATCGCCTCGACCTGGGAAGGGATCGAAGCGGCACGCCAGCTGGAAAAAGAGGGAATCCAGTGCAATCTGACGTTGCTGTTCGGCTTCAGCCAGGCCCAGGCCTGCGCCGACGCAGGCGTTTACCTGATCTCTCCGTTCGTGGGCCGTATTCTCGACTGGTACAAGGCGCGTGACCCACAGGCAGACTTCACCGGTGCCAACGATCCGGGCGTGCAGTCGGTCAGCCGCATCTACCAGTACTACAAGACCCACGACTACAACACCGTGGTTATGGGCGCGAGCTTCCGCAATATCGGTGAAATCCAGGAGCTGGCCGGCTGCGATCGCCTGACGATCTCCCCGGCACTGCTGAAAGAACTTTCTGAAGTGGATGCCCCGCTGGAGCGCCGCCTGTCCCCCGAGTCTTCAGCGGATGCCGATGCCAAGTCGGTACTGGCTGAATCCGGTTTCCGCTGGGCGATGAACGGCGACGCCATGGCCACCGAGAAACTGGCCGAGGGGATTCGCAATTTCGCCAAGGACCAGGTCACCCTGGAACAACTGCTCAGCCGTTAAGCTGCCCCCATCCATGACGGCGCTATGCGGCGCCGTCATTCTCCCCTTTCTGTTTTCTGCTAGGCTTCACCTCTGTCTTTAGGCCGCACCTTCTGATAACTTTTTCTTATCACTATCACTAATCTATTTGATTAGACAAAGGCATTTGTCCCTATAAACTCAGTTCTATACTTAAAGTTTGTTCTTTTTGATAAAGAGGGCTTTGCATCAATGGCGGATATTCTCTCTCCCTACCAGCTTCGTCAGCAGATTCGCAGCGGCGAATTCAGCACTAATACCTCCGGCTACTGCGCAGGTTTCGTTCAGGGCAACCTGGCAATTTTGCCAGCGGACTATGCCGATGAATTCCTTAAGTTCTGCCAGTTCAACCCCAAGCCCTGCCCGCTGATCGGCATGTCCGCATCACCGGGTGACTTTATGCTGCCGGAACTGGGCGAAGACGTAGATATCCGCACCGACGTGCCGCGCTACCGCATCTATGAACAGGGCGTGCTGCAACGGGAAGTTACCGACATCAAAGAATACTGGCAGGACGACATGGTCGCCTTCCTGCTAGGCTGCTCCTTCTCCTTTGAGGAAGCGCTACTGGCCGACGGCCTCGAGATTCGCAACATCAGCGAGAAGGTCAACGTGCCGATGTACCGCACCAACATCGAATGCAAGAGCGCCGGTCGCTTCAGCGGCACCACGGTAGTCAGCATGCGCCCGATGAAACCGGCCGATGCGATCCGCGCTATCCAGATCTGCTCCCGCTTCCCGTCCGTGCACGGTGCGCCGCTGCACTTCGGTGACCCGGACGCGATCGGCATCCGCGATATCAACACCCCGGACTTCGGCGACGCGGTCACCATCAAGGACGGCGAAGTCCCCGTATTCTGGGCCTGCGGCGTAACCCCTCAGGTAGCGATCGAATCCGCGCGTCCGCCGCTGTGTATCACTCACAGCCCGGGCCACATGCTGGTAACCGATCTACCCAACAGCCGTCTGGCCATTCTTTAAGTCAATTTCCAGGAGGAGATCCCTATGCCAATGCTGCTTAACTGCGACCTCGGCGAAAGCTTCGGCGCCTGGTCCATGGGCATGGACGAACACGTCATGCCGCATATTGACCAGGCCAACGTGGCCTGCGGCTTCCACGCCGGCGACCCACTGGTGATGCAGAAAACTCTGCGGATGGCGAAAGAGAACAATGTCCAGGTTGGCGCTCATCCGGCCTACCCGGACCTGATGGGCTTCGGCCGCCGTTCCGTGCATGCCAGCGCCAACGAGATCCACGCCCTGATTCACTATCAGCTGGCTGCCCTGGACGGCATGGCCGCCTGCGCCGGCATCGAGCTGGCCTACGTCAAACCCCACGGCGCCTTGTACAACGACATGATGGCCAAGCCATCTGTACGTCAGGCGATCATGAAGGCGATCGCCGACTACTACCGCCCGGTTAAATTGATGCTGCAGGCAACGCCGGAAGCAGAAAATCACCGTCAGGAAGCCGAGCACTATGGCATCGAACTGCTGTTCGAAGCCTTTGCAGACCGCTGCTACGACGACGACGGCAAGCTGCTTTCCCGCACCAAGCCTGGCGCCGTACACAACCGTGAGAAGATGCTCGCCCAGGTGCGCCAGATCGCCGAAGACCAGACCATCACCACCGTCAGCGGCCACACGCTGAAGCTGCAGATCGATACCATCTGCGTCCATGGCGATAACATCGAAGGCGTCGAAGCGATCCGCGAGATCCGGGAGATGCTGTCGAAATGAGGATTGAGATCGCCGGCGAAAACGCCCTGATACTCTATTTCGGCGAGGAAACCGATCCGCGCGTCTCGGCACAGGTGCAGCGCGCCGTCGCTGAGACCGAAGCCCGCCTGGGCAGCGCCGTCATCGACCTGGTGCCCTCCTACGCATCACTGCTGGTGATCTACGATCCACTGCAGCTCGACCATCTTCAGGTTAAACGCCTGCTGTCCGATCTGGGCAACTCAGATGAAGACGAGGAAGTCAGCGAAGGCAGCCTGATCAAGCTGCCTGTGTGGTACTCCAGCGAGTCCGGCCCGGACCTCGACGCCCTGGCCGAGCGTGCAGGCATGAGCGTCAGCGATGTAATCGACCTGCACGCCAGCACCGAATACCGCGTTTACGCCATCGGCTTCGCCCCCGGCTTTGCTTACCTGGGCCAGGTCGACGAGCGCATCGCCGCACCGCGTCTTTCCACCCCCCGCCAGGTTGTGCCTCGCGGATCGGTCGCCATCGCCGACCGCCAGACCGCGATCTATCCGGCAGCCTCTCCGGGCGGCTGGAACCTGATCGGCCGCTGCCCCACCCGCATGTTCAACCCGGAAGCCGATCCCTGCATGCCGGTACAGGTGGGTGACCGGGTCAGCTTCGAGCCGATTGATAAGGAGCGCTACCTGGAACTGGGAGGTGAACTGTGAGCGGACTTAACGTACTGCAACCCGGGCTAATGACCCTGATCACCGACCTGGGTCGCTTCGGCCATCACCGTATCGGCCTGACCACCGGCGGCCCGCTGGATCCTTTTGCCTTTCGCTGGGCCAACCGCCTGCTGGGCAATGATGACAACGCCACGGCGCTGGAGGTCAGCATCGGCGGTCTGGTGATTGAAGCCCAGGTCGATACCTGGGTCGCATTCACCGGCGGCGAAATGCCGCTAAAGATCGGCGGCGAAGAAGTTGATGGCTGGACCGCTCACCCGGTCAAAGCCGGCCAGCGCATTGAAGCCGGTTTCAGCAAGTGCGGCGCCCGCGGTTATCTGGCGGTCAGCGGCGGCTTTGACATTGCGCCGATGTTCGACAGCAGCGCCACGGTCCAGCGCGAAAAGCTCGGCGGCCTCAACGGCCAGAAACTCCAGGCCGGCGATCTGCTACCCTGCGCGCCGGCCGCAAACGCCGGCGGCTTCACCCTGCCAAAGCAATACCGCCCCGACTACGCCAGCAAAGCGCCACTGCGCGTCATCCTGGGCTACCAGCAGGATGCCTTCAGCGAGGTGCAGAAGCAGATCTTCTTTACCAGCACCTACAAGATCAGCGACCGTGCCGACCGCATGGGCTATCGCATGGAAGGCCCGGCGATCTCTCCGTCGATCAACGGTATTCTCTCCGAGGGTATCTGCCTGGGTGCTATTCAGGTGCCGGCCGACGGCCAGCCTATCGTGCTGCTGAATGACCGCCAGACCATCGGCGGCTACCCGAAGATCGGCAGCCTGTTCTCCGGAGACACCGCGCGCCTGGCACAGATGCTCCCCGGCACCGAGGTAACATTCGAACCCTATACCCAGGCCGAAGCGCATAACCAGCTGCTGCTGCAGAAGCGCTTCAACGACAACATAGAACCGATCAAAGTGACAGCCTGATACAGGACAGTATGGCCATGACAGACACACAACTGAGCAAACAGATCGAAGACCTGCTGGTACGCAAAAACCTGCGCGGCATGAAGGATGTCCAGCCCGCACTGCGTGAAGGCTATTACGAGCGCGCCGCCAATTTCCTGCGCAAAGCCAAGGGCACGGTCCTGATCGGCACTGGCTTCCCGGTGGTCGATACCTTTGAAACTGATGGCCCCGTGGGTGCCATCGCGCTCTACCAGACCCTGGCATATCTTGGCGCCGACCCGGTAATTGTCTGCGGCAAGCCGATCTCCAAAATGCTGGCACCTGACTACAAGGTCCACGAGATCCAGGTCGGCGAGCATGACGAGCGCGAGCTTGAAGCCCTGGAAGCCCTTGCCCGCTTTGATCCGGACGTGGTGCTTTCCATTGAGCGCCCGGGACAGGCAGAGGATGGCGGCTACTACAACATGCGCGGCGAAAGCATCAGTCCGCGTACCGCCTGCTTCGATACCTTTGTTAAGGCAGCGAACTGCCCCACCATCGGCATCGGTGACGGTGGCAACGAGATCGGCATGGGCAACATTTACGATGCGATCAGCAAGCTGAACATCGTACCTGCCGCCACCCGCGTCGATGAACTGCTGATTGCCGACGTATCCAACTGGGGTGCTTACGGCATCATCGCCATGCTGGGCTACTGGAGCGGTGAAGACCTGCTCGCACGACTGGACCCGGAAGCGATTCTGCAGTACTTGTCCGAGCGCGGCAGCGTCGACGGGGTTACCCGCCTCAACGAGCTGACCGAAGATGGCCTGCCCTCCAGCGAAGGCAACACCGTCATTGAAGACCTGCGTAAACTGACCGGTTTTGCCTGAAACCAGCCCGAGGAGTAAAACGCGTTGCGGATAAGAAACCTGAACACCTTTCTGACCGTGGCGCGCCTCGGCAGCTTTCATGCCGCCGCAGCCCAGCTGCACGCTTCCCAGCCGGCCATTTCAGCGCGCATCGCGGCGCTGGAAGAGGAGCTGAACGTGCAGCTGTTTATCCGCGACAAACGCGGCACACACCTGACCAGCCGCGGCACCCAGCTAATACCCTACGCAGAAAAACTACTGTCGATAAATCGCGAGATGCGGGCACAACTGGCCGATGACAGCCTGGAGCGCGGCACCATTCGCGTCGGCATCGTCGACACCCTAGCCCACCTCTGGCTTGCCAAGCTCCTCTCTACCTGGCACGACGAACACCCACTGATCGCATTTGAGCTGATCGTTGACACCACCTCCTCGCTGATCGAGCAGCTCAAATCCTCCGAGCTGGATCTCGCGCTGATGGTCGCCGATGAACACCCTCTACCCAACTTTGTCAGCGAACCGCTGTGCAGCTATCCGCAGTGCTGGGTCGCCAATCCTTCGCTAGAAGGCGTGGAACAGGTCTCTACTCTGCAGGACCTGTCTAAGTTCCAGATTCTCTCCTTCACCCGCCGCAGCCGCCCCTGGCAGTATCTGAACGAGTTGTTTCGCCCCCTCGGCGAGCAGGGACCGGTTATCCATTCATGCAGCTCCGTCCCAAGCCTGCTATCGTTAGTAGAACAGGGTGTCGGGGTGGCATTTATGCCGGAACCCCTGGTTCATTCGGCCATCGAAAACGCCGATCTCATCGCGTTGGAGAGCCTCCCTAAGGCGCCATCACTTAACTTTTGTTGCGCCTGGCGACTCGATGACGACAGAATACTGCCAAGGCTTCTCACCGATACCGCCCGAAAAATGATCCGCAATCAGCAGTAGCATTTCCTGTTTATCTTAAAAAAATAAGAGCTTTTGATAGATTAACTCTGTTTCGTGCAAAATTTTCTTTTTATCAGAAACAGTATTGCATTGATTTTTCTCTTTCATAAAAATCACTTCATTCTGAACACTAGCACACAGGGATTCGCTGGCCTCCAGCGCCTGGCAACAAGAGGTTTTCAACGATGAGCATCGCTTACCTGAATGGCAGCTTCCTGCCCCTGGAAGAAGCGCGGATTTCTCCGCTGGATCGCGGCTTCCTGTTTGGTGACGGCATCTATGAGGTCATCCCCTACTACGGTGGCAAGCCGGTTGGCCTGGCTCCGCACATGCAGCGTATGGCTGATGGCCTCGCTGCCATCGAGATCAAGTGCAACAAAAGCATCGAAGACTGGCGCGTGCTGCTTGACGACCTGATCGCAAAAAACGCCGACCAGGGTGCAAACCTCGGCGTCTACATCCACGTTTCCCGCGGCGCAGATACCAAGCGCTACCACGCCTACCCGGAAAACGTTGAGCCGACCATCTTTGCCTTCGCCTTCCCGATCAAGGATCCGGAGCCGGTTGATCGCACCAAGGCTCACGGCTATGCCGTATCCAGCACCCAGGATCTGCGTTGGAAGCGTTGCAACATCAAGTCCACCGCACTGCTCGGCAACGTCATGCACTACCAGCAGGGCCACGCTTCCGGCCACGGCGAAATCCTGCTTTACAACGAGAACAACGAACTGACCGAAGCCAGTTCAAGCAACGCGTTCATCGTTAAAGATGGCAAGGTGATCACCCCGATCCAGGACCACCAGAACCTGCCGGGCATCACTCGCCGCATCATCATCGACAGCCTGAAAGCCGACGGCTCCATCCCGGTTGAAGAGCGCACCGTGACCATGGACGAAGTGCGTAACGCGGACGAGATCTGGATCACCAGCTCTTCCAAAGAGATCGCGCCGGTTATTGAGCTGGACGGCAAGCCGGTAGGCAATGGCGAAATCGGCCAGGTGTGGGAAAACGCTTTCCGCATCTACACCGAGCGTAAATTCGACTTCTGATTCAGTTTACGTCTGATGCGAAAGGCGGATGCTCACAGAGCCATCCGCCCAGATTCCACCTCAGGAATCCTGAACGCCAGACCAAGGAAGCAGATACGACAAAGGGGCCATCAGGCCCCTTTTTCATGTCTTGCGTATCAAGGATAGCGGGGATGCGCGGCGCTTAACCACAACCCTCCAGCGTCGCTACCAGATCCTTGAAAGCCGTACGATTGGCATCGTTCAGATCGATCAAAATCCGGTGCGCATCGATAATCCGCGCCCTCACCTGCTCTTCCGACTCCAACACAAACGGCACCTGCTCCAGATCCACGCCACTGGCAGGCACGCTGTCGAGCAACAGGAACACCTGGTCAAACCCCATGGAATAGAGGATCTTCGTAATATCCGGATTGGTGGAGATAAGCGTAGGCCGCGGCATGCCCTGCTCGGCTGCTTTAACCGCCAGCTTGGCGATCAACCCAAGAGAGGTACTATCGATCGTCGTAGTTTCCGTCAGATCGATCAGGGTATCGCTTATTTCCCGCCGCGCCAGCACCTGCTCCAGGTGCAGATCGATGGTCGAGCAGAGCGTCAGACGCACCTCGCCAACGAATTTCAGAACGTAATGTCCGTTTCGGCAGGCGTAATAGATAGAGCCGTCGCTCATACTTATACTCGGGATACTGTCATAATAGCTACGTCGTCGGGATTAACCCGACCGACCGGGACAATGGAATCGCAAATAGACTGTGGGGACAGATGTTTGCCGCTACAGGCCTCAAGAAGCTTTTGCTCTTTCTCTTCCAAGGAGTCACCCTCTGCAACTTCAAGTATGCCATCAGAAAACAGGGTAATTGAATACTCTGACGCCAATTCAATACGTTTTTCATCGAACATTGGCTTTTCGAACAAGCCAATTGGCATTCCCCGCCCTTCCAGGAAAGAAACCTCGCCCTTTTGAGACAACACCGGCATCGGATGGTGCCCACCGATAGCATAGGTCAGCGAGGAATCTCTTGCATCGATCAACCCGATAAACATCGTCAGATGCTTGCCGAGACCGGTGAGCAGCAGCTCACGGTTAACACGATGCAGGGTCGCCAGAGGCGACTGAATATCAAAGCTGGAATTACGGTTATAGTTCCGCATCAGCCTGTAGGTCATGTTTTTCAACAGAACCGTGACCAGTGCAGACGATGCGCCATGGCCTGACACATCAGCAAGGTAAAAGATCGTCTGGTTTTCATTGATCGCAATGGAATCAACAAAATCGCCGCTCAGCAGCAGGCTCGGCTGCAACACGTACTGAAACAGGATCTGGTTCAACTCCCGGCTCGGCGGCGGCAGAAGCTTCTGCTGCAGCTGCTGAGCCGCGTGCTGATCCTCTTTCAGCTCATCCAGACTACGCTCAAGACTTTCACGCAGGAAACGCGCTTCCTCGATCATGCGTATCCGTTCCAGCTGACGCTGCAACGAGCCGATAAACAGCTGCGGATGCTGATGCAGCTCAGCCAGTGAAAACACATCGTCGGCGCCGTTTCTAAGCGCGGCCACCATCTCTTCGGCGGTACCATCCGGAATCAGCACGACAGTGGACATGGGGCTGATACGGGCCGCGAGATGGTCTATATATTCGATTTCACTGAAGGTACTGCGATCAACGATCGCCAGGGAAATTTCGTGGTGCTCCAGCACGCTTTCGACATCATCGGCACCTCTGGCCACAAGCAGACGCAGGATTACATCCGGGCACTGCTCACATAGCTCGAAGATATGGTCAATAACGTCGGTCGAGGCGGATACAGCCAGGATCGCCTGCTCTCGATGCACCATTAATCAGTCACTCGAATATACTGACAGCCAGATACAGCAAGCCGGACATAAAGCCCGGCGTCTGCTCCGTAGTATCAGAAGTCGTTGTCGTCGTACTGGACCGGAATATTGCCATCATGGATGAGATATTCACGGCGCTGCAGGTACGCATCACGTACGAAAATATACTTGTCGCCGCTGACGATCTGCTCAGCCTGCAGCAGCTGTGCACGGGCGTCGATCAAAGCCAGTCCGTACAGCGTGTTTCGGGTGGGCACGTCATCCACATAGGTGACCGGTGTCAGATACCAGTCGGGCACCAGACCAAAACCATCACGTACGGTGCTTGACCCAAGGAACGGCAGAACCACGTACGGACCAGAGTCCACACCCCATACGGCCAGGGTTTGACCGAAACCTTCACGCTGCTTTTCCAACCCCATCGGCGTAGCCACGTCGATCAGGCCGGCAAGGCCAAAGGTAGAATTGAATACGATTCGTGCGACGCTGGTCAGAGCATCATCGCCCTTGCCCTGCAAGGCGCTGTTAACCGCGGAACGGATGTCGCCCAGGTTGCCAAAAAAGTTGCTGACGCCCTTCTCGGCCATATCCGGCATAACAAAGCGATAGCCTTGGGCCACCGGTTTAAGCGCGTACTTATCAACCGTCTCGTTAAACGAAAACATGGCGCGGTTATAACCCTCCCAAGGGTCATTTTCGCTGGCGACGGCACTTACTGGCGCCGCAGCCGCCAATGTCATGGCTGAAAAGAGCACTCCCTGACGCAACCTTTTGAACAGCATTGCAAATCCTTACCTATCAGAACGTAATCGCGGCATTTTAACTCTGTTGCAGGTGCGATAAAAAGCAAATGCGACTCTTTTTAGATGAAAATGTTCCATCTAGGCGGTCAACCCAGAGCTTTATCTTTCATGTGACTGTGAGACATGGTGCAAAAAACGCAGATACAACAAGGTGTTGCGGTGCAGCATACACTACAGACCCTGCAGTTAGCAGGTGTAGAGAGCTTGATGGAGGGGACGAGAGAAAGGTGCAGGAAGGATGAGTTTTTTTAGAAAAAACTCCCCGGCGACTGCCGGGGAGCTTTCAGATGTAGCTAAGCAGTAACGCTATCAGGCGCTCAATTCAAGCAGCAGCTTGTTGAGGCGGCTGATGTAGGCAGCCGGATCTTCCAGCTGACCACCGGCGGCCAGGTCGGCCTGGTCGAACAAGGTCAGCGCCAGATCCTTGAAACGGTCTTCATCCGGCTCCTGATCCAGCTTGGCGATCAGCGGATGCTCCGGGTTGTACTCGAAAGTAGGTTTCACTTCCGGTACCGGCTGGCCGGCCGCTTCCATGATCTTGCGCATCTGCGCGCCCATGTCATAGTCACCAACCACCAGGCAGGCCGGAGATTCGGTCAGACGATGAGTCACGCGCACTTCGTTGACGCGCTCGGCGAAGGCAGTCTTCAGGCGCTCGGTGAGGCCTTCCATCTGCTTGGCGACTTCTTCCTGCTGCTTCTTCTCTTCTTCGGTTTCGGTCTCACCCAGATTCAGTTCACCTTTGCTGACATCCTGGAAAGACTTGCCTTCGAAGTCGAACAGCTGGCTCATCATCCACTCGTCGATACGCTCGGACAGCAGCAGAACCTCGATACCCTTCTTGCGGAAGATCTCCAGGTGCGGGCTGCTCTTGGCGGCGTTGTAGGAGTCGGCCACCACGTAGTAGATCTTCTCCTGGCCTTCCTTCATGCGGGCAACGTAGTCGTCCAGACCTACGGTCTGCTCGGCGTTGTCGTTATGCGTTGAGGCAAAGCGCAGCAGCTTGAGAACCTTCTCGCGGTTAGCCTGATCTTCAGCCGGGCCCTCTTTCAGCACCTGGCCGAACTCTTTCCAGAACGACTGGTACTTTTCAGCATCGTTCTTGGCCAGCTTGGCCAGCATATCCAACGCGCGCTTGGTCAGTGCGGAACGCAGTTTGTCCACGTTCGGATCTTTCTGCAGGATCTCGCGGGAGACGTTCAGGGACAGGTTCTTGGAGTCCACCACACCCTTGATGAAGCGCAGGTACAGCGGCAGGAACTCATCCGCCTGGTCCATGATAAATACGCGCTGGATGTAGAGCTTCAGCCCTTTCGGCGCATCACGGTTCCACAGATCGAAGGGTGCGCGCTCCGGCAGGTAAAGAAGGCTGGTGTATTCCATGTTGCCTTCAACCTGGTTGTGCGCCCAGCTTAGCGGATCGGCAAAGTCATGAGATACATGCTTGTAGAACTCTTTGTACTCTTCATCGGTGATCTCGCTTTTGCTGCGGGACCAGAGAGCAGTCGCGGTGTTAACGCTTTCGAATTCCGGCGCTTTGTTCTCGTCTTTGCTTTCTTCGTCTTCAGACGGAGCTTCTTCCTTCTCCATCAACACCGGAATAGCGATGTGATCAGAGTATTTACGCACCAGAGTACGCAGACGGAAGCCGTTGGCGAACTCTTCTTCGCCCTCTTTCAGCTTCAGCACGATCTTGGTACCGCGCTGCGGCAGATCAACGGGCTCGATGCTGAACTCACCTTCACCGGTGGAGGACCAGTGCACACCTTCGCTGGCATCTAGGCCGGCGCGCCGGGTAAAGACATCCACCTGGTCAGCAACGATAAAGGCGGAATAGAAACCGACACCGAACTGGCCGATCATCTGGCTGTCTTTGGCCTGGTCACCAGTCAGGTTGGAAAGGAAGCTGGCAGTGCCGGACTTCGCGATGGTACCGAGGTGATCGATAACATCCTGACGGCTCATGCCGATACCGTTGTCGGCGATGGAAACCGTCTTGGCTGCCTCATCAAACTCAACGAAGACTTTCAGGTCACCGTCGTTCTCGTACAGATCAGCATTCGAGAGCGCTTCAAAGCGCAGCTTTTCGCCCGCATCGGAAGCGTTCGAAATCAGCTCGCGCAGGAAGATTTCCTTGTTTGAATACAGTGAGTGGATCATCAGCTGGAGCAGCTGCTTCACCTCAGTCTGAAAGCCAAGGGTCTCTTTCTGTGTTTCTGTGCTCATAGGTCGTCTACCAACTCCACATAGCGATTTATTGTCCTCTGCAGAGATGGGGACGGCCTATTGGATTTCAAGAGAAAAAATGCGGTTTTACAACTTGGTACTCATCATCAGCGTTTTCAGGGTCGGCGAGGTGAACTCACGATGGTAGAGCACATAGACGACACCAGCCGACACCAGCATGAACAGCCAGGGGTTGATCAACCAACAGAGCACCGCCAATGCGAAATAGTAGGTACGCAGTCCGACGTTGAAGTTGTTCGCCGCCATGGAGCCCATCCGCGCCATGCGCGTGGCATGAGCCTGGAGCTGTTTTTCATCCAGACCATCACTGGGCAACGGTGAAGAACCGATCATGACCGAGACAAAACCGTACTGCCTGAGGCTCCAGGTGAACTTAAAGAAGGCATAAACAAACAGCCCCAGTAACACCAGCAGTTTGACCTCCCACTCCAGTGGCGTGGAGGGATGCACCATCGGCAGATGCTCCACCAGCGTAATGGCCCGGTCGGTATAACTGAGCAGTGTCATTAAACCCGCCAGCACCAGCATGGTGGTGCTGGCGAAAAACGCCACCGTACGCTCTAGGTTGGCCACGGCCGCGGTGTCAGAGATGCGCACCTCGCGGGTGAGGATTCGCATCATCCACTCCTTGCGATACATATGCATAACGCTGGCCAGGCAGGAGGTGGTGTAACTCTTGCGCTTGGCGTAATACATGTAGCCGCGAAAGCAGATCAGAAACCAGACCAACGCCACAATGTTGAGCCAGTTTTCGGTAAAGAGTTTGATGGTTTCGAGCATGATGCCTGCACTGATCAAATGAGTAATATCATCAGCTTAGCTACGTTCTGCCTAACTGTCTGCAGTTTTGTAGCAGGAGGCACGCACCCAAAGGGCATAAAACCCCCGTGCCGCTTAAACCCGGCATGGCGGTGATTTAAAACTTAGGAGGATGATTGCGACGGGGTCGTCGCTACGAAAAACGAACCACCCTAACTATTGACGGAGGCGCCACCTCGCGCCAGTTGGGCAGACTCATTATTCATGGTCCCGGCGTATGGGCGAGTGATCACAGCCGGTGCTCCAAAGCCCCTGCCATTGGCCAGCCACGCCCTTGCATTTCCCCTCTGTCAGAGTGACGCCAGCGTCTTTCAGATTACTGGGTTTGCCGGCGTCGCCGAGCACACGAACAACCTTTGCAGAAGAAGCCTGTTCAGCCAGCCGCAGACTGCGCCTGCTGTTCCAGTGCCAAACGCATGTCTGCGTCAAGCGCCAATGCCTGGGCCAGTTGGTCAAGCCAGGCGCGCTCCATCGGGCTCTGTTCGTCGATGATTGCCAGACTGACCAGGTAGATCTCGCGTGCGGCCTGAGGTGAATCTGCTTTAGCCGCGAGCGCTGTTGCATCCAGCGGAGCCTGCAACTGCTGCTCAACCCAGCGCTGTAACTCGGCGTCGGCACCCAACTGTTCCATTTGCTCAGTAATCAGTTCGGTCTCACGAGCATCGATGTGCCCATCCGCTCGGGCCGCCATGATCATCGCCTGCAGCAGTTCCAGGCTACGCTGCTCCTGTGCCTGATGCGAGAGCTGCTCAATCGGCTGCCCCTCGCGGGCCGCGGCAGTCGGGGCTGTCGGGGCAGTTCCGGCAGCGCTCGCCTGGCTCTGTTGCGCGTTCTGCCAGGCCCTCCACGCCAGAGCGCCTACCCCGGCGATGGCACCATACTTCAGGGCCGAACCGCCCAGTTTACGCCCGCGCTTGGAGCCGATCAGCAGCCCCAGTGCACCGCCGCCGAGCAGGCTTTTTATATCTAGCCCGCCCGAGCCCTGTCCACCACTGGAGCCCTGTGCACCACCCAATTGGCGCGAGACACTATCCAGTACGCCCTTCGGATCAAACCCGCCGGACTTGCCACTGGACTGCTGCATCAATTGCTGAAAAATCTGGCTGGCGTTCATTACGCTCTCCTCATACCGGCCTGGTGCTGAATGATCACTTCGCCACCCGGCGAAGCAGATACCCTTAGTGACTCAACCCAGCCAGAAAAGATCCCGCCACTAACAGAATTCCGCCCTGCCCGGGACTGCTGTGAGGCGGTTGAGGATCTATCCGCGAGCCGTAAAACGGCGCGCGGCGTCGACGCTATCAGAAAAAATGCCAGTCAGTTGGCTTAACTGACTGGCATTACGCACAAGGTGGGCATCAAGGGGGCACAGCTATAGACCTGTAAGCTTTTTTACTTCAAAGCTTTATTTCACCCCCTTACTTCGGCTCTTCGTACGGCAGGCCGACATACTGTTCAGCGATCACCTTGCGGCCGTTTTCGCTGTTCAGGTAGTAGTTCAGCTCTGACTCCATGAAACGCTTCTGCATCAGTGGATCCATGCCGGTGCTGGACACTTCGCCTTCGAAATCGTGCATCATGTTGGTCATCCACCAGGAGAACCGCTCACCGTTCCAGACACGACGCAGGGCAATTTCAGAGTACTGTTCGGTGCAAGCCTTGTCGCCGTCGCGATAAACGCGGGTAAGGATCTTGTACAGCGTAGCCACGTCGGATGCGGCCAGGTTCAGACCCTTGGCACCGGTGGGCGGCACGATGTGCGCGGCATCGCCAACCAGGAACAGGTTGCCGTACTGCATCGGCTCGCAGACAAAGGAGCGCAGCGGCGCGATGCTCTTCTCTATGCTCGGACCGGTCTGCATGTTGGCAGCAACATCAGCAGGCAGACGCTTTTTCAGCTCATCCCAGAAACGCTCATCGGACCAGTCTTCAACCTTGTCGGTCAGCGGCACCTGCAGGTAGTAACGTGAACGGGTCAGGGAGCGCTGGCTTGCCAGGGCGAAACCACGGTCGCTCATGGCGTAGATCAGTTCTTCGTTACAAGGCGGCACATCAGCCATCAGCCCCAGCCAGCCGAACGGGTAAACGCGCTCGTGCTCGGTACGCAGTTCTGCCGGGATAGTCTGGCGGGAAACACCGTGGAAGCCGTCACAGCCGGCGATGTAATCGCAATCCAGCCGGTACTCTTCACCACCGTGTTTGAAGGTGACATACGGGGTTTCGGACTTAACATCGCGCGGCTGCACTTCGCTGGCTTCGTAGTAGGTTTCCAGCTTGGCGGCCTCACGCGCGTCCATCAGATCGCGGGTGATTTCAACCTGACCGTAGCAGACAACCACGTCGCCACCGGTCAGTTCTTTCAGATCGATGCGATGACGCTCACCATTAATGGATAGCTCGACACCTTCGTGAACATGGCCTTCAGCGTCCATACGCTCAGCAACGCCGGCTTCACGGACCAGGTCCGCAAAACCCTGCTCAAGAATACCGGCGCGGATGCGGCCGAGGACGTAATCGCCAGTCACGCGCTCAAGAATGACGTTGCTGATGCCCTGCTTGTTCAGCAGCTGACCGAGCAGCAGACCGGAGGGACCTGCACCAATAATCGCAACCTGAGTTTTTAAAGTTTTCATCGCAATCTCTTGTTCTGTCGTTGGTTGGGTGACAGCGATCTTCCAACAGATTGGCCCCTCAAAGAATGGAGGATTTACCCTAGTAGTTGCACTTTTCGAACACCCACGACGAAGGGTTAATAGCGTCTGTCGCGGCTCCCGATCTCACAAGCATGTCACAAGCATAGTGCAGAAACGCCTTAATACACCGCTGTATGCACCGGTTTCAGGCAGTCCCAGCCTGTTTTGAGCATTTTTCCAGGCCCACATTTTGCTATGTCTTCTCAGACTGTACGGCGCTAATGCCATACAGCAACCGGGGACCCTGAATGGATATCTGCACTGCAACCTTCAACGAGGTAAACCAACACGCCAGCTCACTGACCCAGTGGCCGCAGGAGTATGATCAGGTCACAGAGGGACGTTTCGAGGGGTATCTGAATGATGCTCGCATCGGGCCGGTGCGCCTGTTCCGCGAGAGGATGAACTGCGGTGTGGCCCAGCACACTCACACGCCTGCCGGCCAGTATGGTCTGCTGATTCCGTTACGGCTGGACCCACGCAAAACCTCGGATCAGGCGCGCTGTGTATTATCGGAAGGCATCACGCTGCTGCCCTTCGACCAGGATTTCTTTTTCGTCGCACCGCCGGAGACGGACTATACGGTGATCGCCCTGGACCAGGCTTACATGGAATCGACCCTGAGCGCAGAAGATCTCGAGCTGCTGCGCAGTTCACGCCGCAGCCAGGGCGTCAGTCTTACGCCGCAGCAACTGGCTATAGCGCGCAGCAATATGCTGTCGCACCTGGAGGAGATCGAAGCGCTGACAATGGAAACGACCGGTTGTAGCAAGGGCGCCTGTCCCCGCTCCACAGCCAGCGTTGAATGCGGTATCCGTGACCGGCTGTTGCTGCTGGCACTGGAGCTTTACGACCAGGCGCTTGAACAGGGCACTCCCCAGCCGCTGGGGAACTACCATCACCATATCGTCAACGCCAGCCACGCCTACGTGACTTCAGAGGAAGGTGCCACCGCCAGTATTCTGCAACTGTGCAGAGAGCTGGATATCCCACGACGCTCTTTGAATTACAGCTTCGAGAAAGTGACCGGTAGCTCACCGACACAGTATCTGCGCTCGGTAAAACTGAATGCTGCCAGGCGTCAACTACTGACGACTGAGCTACCAATCACATCGGTGGCCGCGAACTGGGGATTTTTCCACCTGGGTTATTTTGGCCAGGAGTACCGCCGCCTCTTTGGAGAAACACCCTCAGCTACCCGAGCCAACAGCGGCAGATAAGCCATTGCAAGGCAGCCAAGCCCAAACAGTAGGAAAATCACCCCACCCAGGCGCTGATCCAAGGCTATCGGCAGACTAAGAAACTCCGGTAACGCTGCCATCATCATGGCATGGTCGGTGGACATATGGGCTTCACTGTAGAGCCCTGGCGCCGCTAACATCACCACGCCCCAGGCCAGCATCGGCCCCGACATAGACAGATTGATCCACCTGCCGAATCGGTACCCTGCCGGATTTTCCCCTTGCCAGACAGCTTTCGGTTTCCGGAAAACAGTTAGCATCGCCAACCCGCTCAGCGCCATCGCCCAGCGCATCAGCATATAGAGCCCGGCATCGTGCATCAGCGACGTGTGCAACGACGGCAACATCCAGACCCAGGACAGCAGTGCGAACACCAACAGCATGACGATAGCAGACGCCGGTATCCGATTCCGAGTGCTCCGCCGCTCCCCTTCCGAACGTTCGGTCCCGGCCAGTGCCAGCATCCATAACATCGGCGCCAGATGATGGATCGCCACACTCTGCAGACTGTGCAGCCAGATCGAAAAGCGTGCCAGCTGGTCGCCCCAGGGCAACATACCCAGCAGGAACACTATGCTCCCGAGCAGCATGGGTCCACGGGCCAGACCTCCCCTGTTACTCAGGCGCAGCAGAACAGCTACAACCAAGCAGGACGCGAACAGATCAAGCAGCATCAAACCGAGAGGCAGATTCATCATCGGCTTTTCCTCTTTAACTCAACACACTTGGATTCAGCTACAGCAACTGCCGGAGTCCTGATCGTCCTCATGGGCGTTGACGCTGCCGCTATCCTTGCTGGCGGGCAGATCCATGGCCGGGTTGGCGTTAAAGAAGTTGTTTGGTTTCAGGGTGAATCCCACATACTCCACCGGCATCACCGGGAAGTCCTCAGGTTTGCAGATATGGGTATGACCGTAGGTGTGCCAGAGCACGATATCGGTGTTCTCGACGCTGCGGTTCTGCTCAATATATTTCGGCAGTCCATCACCTGGATGCTGATTGGTGTATTTGCCGGTGCCGTATAGCTCATCGGGATCGTAAGGCGTTACCCAGACATGGTTGCGGGCAAAGCCGGCACGGCGGCCGATATAGCTGTCGGGCTGCGCCAGCATGGCCGGGTTGTGCTCAGCTACCAACTTGTAACCGGTGGGATTACCCACCTCGTTTTTCACATTGGGGTTGATCACCTTCCAGAAGCGACCGGTCTGGCCATTGGCCTGGCGAGCGGCCTCCTGCTCCGTCTTGAACAGAGTTGCTTCGGTCTTAAAAGCGGTCCCCCACGGATTGGCTTCGCCGGTTTCCATCGGGCTGAAATTGGTTTCCATCACGCTGTTCTGCTCACCATCGAGCATCATGTGCAGACGCGCGTTGAAAAAGTGCTGATGGGTCGGGCCATAGATCTCCGGTGTAACCAGCCCGCCGCCACATTCCGGCTTGGTGCCCGGCACCATACCAGCGGTCTGAATAATACCGGTGAGTTTGGTTTCCAGCTGAATCGTGCCGTCCTGATACAGGTACCAGTAGAAACCGTAGTCGTAGTTGCCAACGGTGCAGAAGAAGCTGATTACAAGACGCCGAGAGCGACGGACTTCGAACACGCCAGTACGAAATTCATAGTGCTTCCAGAGGGTACCGTAGTCCTCCTCATGCATGCAGACGGCATTCTTCATCAGGAACGGCTCGCCCTTGTCATCCACGGCGGGAATATCAAAGTAGCGAATCGCCCCCAGGCAATCGCAGCCCAGCTCCAGCTGGTTGGCAAGCCGGCCAAGGCCATACTCACTGCCATCGAAAGCGCACTTCCAATAGTGGTTCAGGGCCGTATCCGAGTATGGCACCGCCATATCGCTGACACTGGCCCGGTAGATGATCGGCCGGGTTTTGCCCTTGTCGTTGTAGCTCAGCTGATTCAGCACCAGACCTTCGCGCGGCGTAAAACCCACACGAAACTCCCAGTTTTGCCATTTCACCTGCCAGCCATCGACCTCAAAGCTGACCCCTTCCGGCTGCACAATATGCAGGGGTTTAAGCCCCTCCCGGGGCTCTCCTAGCGACGGCGTATCATAGTTGCGCTTGGTCTTGGGGATCGGGGTATCGCGACCGTCATCCAGCAGGTCAATGACTCGCTCTTCATTCAAATCGATAATCGCCACCAGCCCCTCGATGGGATGGGCATAGCCGTTATCGACCATCTCATCGCGGTAGAAAGCCACACCGCGCATCAGACGGCGCCCCTTATATTTCGGATCCTCGCCAAAGTAACCGAAAGACCAGGGGTCGATCTGGATCTTTTCGATATCCTCGTCGGTCAGACCGCGGCGCTTTACAGCGGCACGCCAGCCGGGATCTTTTTGGACGATTTCAACGCAGGTGAAAAACTCCTCCATCATGATCGGCGCCTGGCCGGCTTCGGCTGGATCAAGCTCCGTCCACTGGACCACCTCTTTATGCACCAGGTCCACGATCGCCTCGGCCATCTCTCCGCTATCCTTATCCAGCACAAGAGCAAACGCCTTACGGGAAAACGCCTTGCCAGGCTCATGCGCCAGAACCTCTTCCTTCGGCGGCTCTGCCAGTTGCAGGTACGGAAAGCGACAGGCGTTGGAGAGGGATTTCTGCTCCGTTAGCAGAGTCGTTGCCAGTTCAAGTTCCTCTACCGAGAGCGGATCGAGCGGATGGGTGGCGATAACGCCGGGGGAGGTTTCAGCTTTGAAAGACTCGGAAGAGCAGCAGGCAGTCATGGCATTTCCTCTGACAGAATAAGTGAGCTTCACTCCATCCTAGGGAAATGTGCGGAGAGAATTATCACAAAACGGCAAGACCGCCGGCGATAACCTCCCCTGTTACCACACGTCTACTGTCGCTGCAGATGCACTAGCAACGATTCGCACTTGCTGACCTGCGCCTCCATACCAGGCAGCGCCTCAAGCGCCTGTTTCATCAGCCCGTATGCCTCGACCAGCTTGGCATAATCCGGAAAGCGTCGGTGCATGCCACCGAGCAATTGCACGGCCGCTCTGGCGTCACCGCTGTTGTAGTACTCATTGGCCAGATGAAAACGCAGATGCGCGTATTCCGGCATATAGTCCGGTATCAGGGACCGCAACTTTTTCACATCCCTCAGCATGCGGAAAGTCTGCGCGCTATCGAGCAGATGATGAAAGTACCGATCGGCCACCTTTTGCAGACGCACACGATCTTCCAGTTTGCACAGCACGTCAAAGTACCGCTGCCAAAGACGGGTGTTCTTAGGGTCAGCGGAAATAGCATCCTGCAAGATAGTCTCTACCCGCTCGTAGTCACCCTCTTTCAAACAGAAATTGACATGAGCCAGCGCCACCTTCTCGGGACTCTGCAGCTGGAGCAGCTTTTCCTCAATGTCATCGGACGCAAGGCCAAGTTTCTCCTGGTGCTGGTACAGCAGGTATCCCATCAGATGAAACTCAACCATCAGGTAGTAGGAAGAGATCGAAGACTGCACTATGGCCGAAAGCGCATGCTGCTCATTGCCGATCAAGCCACTGAGCAGCGACACCGAACTGAGCATAATGAACAGAAAAAGCACCAGCACCCAATAGGGCCATCCGGTCTTGCGGATTAACCCGACAACATTAACCGGGTTGAGCGCCTCCATAATATGGTCTTTCATGGCAAAACACATCAACACCGCGGGCATGACCACGACCAGCGTAATGATCGACAGTACAGCCGTTACCGGCCCCATGAACTGCCCGAGATAGTTGAACGACATGGCGATCAAAAAGAACACGGCAAAGAGCCGGATCAGGATACTGAACGAGCCCTCCACCGCCTCCCCCAGACCGGGCGGTTCCATGTGGCCTACCGATGTGGCCTTTAGGCATAGAAAGCTGTAGTTAATCGCCAGCCCGCTGCAGAACAGCAGCGCAATAAACTGCAACAGGCCACCGATCGGCAGCGCTGATAACAGCGTGGTGACAACGCTCAAACCGATAATGAACGCGACTGCATTCAAGTGCAGCGGGTAACGAAACGCCCCTTTCAGCCGCTTGGAGAGCGGTTCGATACTGTCAGCGGTAACACGCACCCGCAGCCTCGCGCCACACTGAAAGCAGCGCGCCTCACCGGCCATAGAGTGATCCACGCACTGGGTGCAGAAGTTCTCCTGACACTCGTCACAACTGAAATTCGGCGGGGTATCCAGATGGTATTTACACGATTCCATTGTGACCGTCCTTAGTCAGTTGCTGGGCGTACTGCTGGTACTTCATGGCATTGTGCTTGTCGCGCAGTTCGGTAAACCGTATGGCCAGACGTTGCGCGAGCAGTAAAACCTCGTTGAGCTTGAAGCCCTGGGCGTATAGACGATCAGCAATACCCGCCGCCCCCTTCAGGTCCTCCAGCGTAGTGAAACGAAACGCCAATTCCAGTTGCTCCTCTTGAGTCAGCAGCTCCTGCAATTGTGTTTCCTGCTGCCAGACCCTGTTGAGATCGCCGATCTCTGCGGCGGACAGATTTTTCTGCGCCATCAGCGCACAGAAGCTGGCGGGGAACTGCTCGCCCTTTTTGATCCGCTCCAGGTTGTATCGCACTCTCGCCAATTGAAAATCGATCCCCACCGCCTCAATCAACGCTGCCAGTTGCTTGATCGCTTCATCGAAACGCAGACCTTCAATCGCCCGGTATACCTCCGCCAATCCACGGTTACGCTGAGAAGCTCCCTGTTCCTGTTCGACATAGGTTTCGTTGACCGTATTGCGACTGAACAGCATTGAGAGCCCTATCAGGGCGGCACCTGCGACAAAACCTCCCGCGTGGGCCATATAGGCCACGTGCGCGCCATCATCGCTGAGGTACTGAAACACCTCCTTGCCAATATATAGCGGCAGTATCAGCAGTGCCGGCGCCCGGAAATAGCCGACAAAAAACAGCACCCAGTAGAAAAACTCGATCTTCTTCAAGCGAAACACGGCCAGATACATCGCCATAACTGCGGATATGGAACCAGACGCCCCGATCAACGGCGCATCCGAGCCCAGCGAGAACAGCACATGCGTAAGACCGGCACCAACGCCGCCTATCAGGTAAAAGAGCAGGAACCTGATATGCCCTATGGCCGCCTCTACCGCAAATCCGACCAGCAGCAAAAACAGAAGATTGCCGAAGAGATGATCGAAGCCACCATGCAAAAACTGGTAGCTGATCAGGGTAATGAGTGAGACATCTGTGGCGCGCAGACCATAGGCAAGGCTACTGATGGAATCGAAGGTCTCCTGAAAGCGTGCTCGTTCAAGCCGCCAGGCAGGGTAACGCTCCGGCCCAAAAACATCGGGCGCCTCATCGGAGATAAAACGGTAGTAACCAGTGTCCATCAGCATCGACTCGGCGATATCGGACAGATAACCCTCGTCGTAACTCTCATGCAGCCGATCCAGATCCGCGTAGCGCCCCTCCTCCTCCAGGTAAAACTGGAAAACAGGCCACTCCTGCTCGATATACTGGGACTCGGCCAAACCGCCTATAGCCTGTGCGGCCTTTTGCCCGTCGTCGCTCTGATAGAACAGAAAGACCAACAGGTTGACGATCAGAATGGCGATCAACACCACCGGTGCATTCTTCCACTCCAACCGTTTTTCGGTAGGTACGATAATCATCCTTGAATCTGCCTTCTCAATGCCGTTTGAGGTGACTTCCGTTTCCGTTCAATCCCTCTGTAGCGAGGATTCCTTGCGGGTGAAGTCTATCCCGGCTCGATACGCTAAATCCTTTGCGTCGCCGGGAAGCGACTCATATTACCCAAATAAGCCAAACTGACCTAATGCCCCAGGTCAGTATGAATCGATATCCAAAGGTGCGATCAACCGCGTAATTCCGGGTAATACAAGGCTTGGCGCCAAACGCTGGCGTCATAAACAGGAGGGCGACAGGCGCTTAAAGCCTCTCCTGCCACCGAGGCTTGAGCGTTACTTGGTTATTAAGGGGAAAGCGCGGGCGGAATGATCACAAACAGGGAAAAGCAGTGCCGGCGCGCTGCCGGCACTCTTTATCAGTTCACTCTATATCAGTTCACAAAAGTAAGAGCCATGCCCGCTTCAGCAGGCGGGCTCACCCTGCTCGGGCGTGCAGGCGACCGACTCGTCATCAGCCAGACTAGCGGGTTTACTTGCCGCCAGAGCCTGATAGCCTCCGGCGTTGAACAGCTGGGTGTAACCGGCTTCACGCAGCGCAGCTTCCGCGACGCCGGCGCGGTTACCGCTACGGCAGTAGAGCACCACCGGTTGATCCTTGGGAATCTCACGCGCAGCAAACTGCTGAACAATCTGCTGATACGGAATCAGTAACGCACCTTCAAGATGGCCACGGTTATATTCCTGTTCGGAACGCACGTCGACCAGCAGAGCGCCGTCGGCAATTTTATCCCATCCCGACTCTTCCCGCGGACCAGCCTGGACAACCAGGCTCAGCAACAGCGCAGGCAACACGGTGAACAGGACAGCCAGTTGTTTAGCCATTATTCGCTCCTTTTATCAGCGATTAGTATCCCTTTACGTTAACATAAGAACACTCTAATACTACCTTTAGACACTCGTATATGGGTTCTACGCCCTGATAAGGGTTAGACAGGATTCGGGTCAAAGCGATCCGCTCGTCGCTTTATTCGCCAACAAGCTTATAACTACAGTTTACGGATCGCCTCGCCGGAACGATCAATGACCAAGTCACTTCTCCTTTACGCAAGGAGACTGGCTTTACTTGCCCGTCGTTTTCATGGCAACAGGCACTGAAGCAGATGCGGGCAAGCCCTCAAAAGCCACAACAGGTGCAATTTCGTTCAATACAGCGGCTATAGGCTTGGCTAGAGTGCGTCCGAATTAATACCGGAGACGCCGATGTTCACGCTTATCGCCTCAATGATCACCTTCGCCTTCGTTGGCGCCGTTACGCCGGGCCCGGTTAACCTGGTGGCGACCAGTACCGGTGCCCGCGCCGGCTGGAATGCGGCGATGCCTCACGTGCTCGGGGCATCCCTGGGTTATACGCTGGTGGTGATCTGTGCCGGTGCAGGCATGTCACTGGCAAGCCAGCTGCTACCCACCTTCGCCGATGCTATGCGCTACCTGGGAGGCCTGTTCCTGTTGTACATGGCATTCAAGATTGCGACCGCGCCGGTGGATAATGAGGTGACGGACAGCTCCGCCAACCGGGCGAAATCCGGCTTATTCAGTGGCGCACTGATTCAGATCCTGAATCCCAAAGCCTGGATCGTATCGCTCTCAGGTATCAGCCTGTATGTGACCAGCCAGCCGGAGCTGGGCTATTATCTAGGCCTGTTTATCGCCGTGTCCTTTATCTGCTGCTTCGCCGGCGTTAGTTGCTGGGCACTGGCAGGACACCTGATCGGCCAAAGACTGAGCCGTCCCGCGCTGCGACGACGTTTCAATCAGCTGATGGCACTGCTGCTGGCAGTAGCGGTTATCCTGATGCTGCTGGAGTAAATAAGGCTTCCACCATGACGTCATCCGAAAACCTATGGCTCAAACGCAGCCCTGTCCTGCCGGCGGTGGAGATGCGTCTGGCTGCGAACTCCTCTGCCTGTTACCGGGCTCACTCCCATGACGAGTTTTCTTTCGGACTGATCGACCAGGGCGCCGCCCTGTACCAGAATCGCGATCAGCTTAACCGCATAGGCGGTGGCTCACTGGTCACCATCAACCCCTCGGATCTGCACGCCTGCAACCCGGATGAGGGACGTTGGTCATATCGAATGCTGTTTGTTGATACGCAATGGATGGGCAAGCTGCAGCGGGAACTATCGCCCAGCTCGTCGGACTACCAACCGTTCACTGAGGTTCTAGCCGACAGGCCAGAGATCAGCAACGACTTCAACAGGCTCTACCGGGTAGTCGATGGAACAGGCGGCGCTTTGGAGGCAGAGACTGAATTGATCACCTTTCTCAGCCCCTTTTTCTCCACCGAAAAGCTGGACGCTAGCCGGGAAGCCTCACCGCCGAACTCACTGCGTCGGGTTAGCGAACTGCTCACCGATAATCTTGCGGCCAACCTGTCGCTGGAACAGCTATGCCAGGAGGCCGCTCTTAATCGTTATCAGCTGATACGCTTGTTCCGTAAGCATTACGGCCAACCGCCACACGCCTACCAGATCGATCAGCGCATCAAAAAGGCCCGCACTCTGCTTAGAGACCAAACCGCACGCCTTGATGACGTGGCTTCGCAACTGGGCTTTGCCGATCAATCTCACTTCCACCGCCACTTCAAACAGCGGCTGGCGATGACCCCGGGCACTTACCAGTCGTTCTGGGGTTAGCACACACCCTGCTCCCGACCTCAATGTCGGCAATGCCACATAAGCTCTGATCCGCCACCCACTCCCGTGAAAAAAACCTTTTAGTATCAAGACAAAATCGCTGGCACCACCTTTGCAAAAGCACTATCAGAAGTCTGAATGATGAGCCATTCCTGATTCCGCATCTGATACCGAGGACAATGATATGCCAGCTACCTTCGAACTGAAGACCACCACCGAGCAGCAGTTTCATTTCACCCTGGTCGGCACTGATGGCATCGACCTTCTGATCGGTGGCGAATACCCGTCCCGGCAGGAGGCCGAACAGGCGATCAGCGATGTGCGCACCGGCAGCCTCATGGGACATCTGATCGCGTCGGGCAAGGTTCCTGCAGGCGACAGCTTTTTTGTGATCAAGAATAGTGGCGGCGAAATCATCGCCAAAAGCCAGCTGTTCAGTTCGCAGATGGACTTTGACAGCACCCTGCACCAGGTGAAAGACAACGCCTGCGTGGCCGAAATCACCGACCTGACCGCAGGAAGCTGATGCCATGGGTACAGAACTGACCCTGATCCGTGAAATGACCAGTGTGTGCGCCACAGCCTCGGAGTGGGATGGTATCGCCCGCACGGTTAATACGCTGCTCCGTTCCGGCGAATTTAACCAGCAGTTCAACCAGATGGTCGCAGAGCTGAACAAAACCTACCTGATGCTGGACCAGACACTATCCCCTTTCGCAGAACTGGATAGCGAGCAGTGCTTTACCGAACGGTTCGATACCCTTTTTGAAACATATCGCGGCCGCTACCTATTGGATGTGAGCCAGCCCCGCAAGTTTGCCGATGAAACCTACGAGATCTATCTGCTGCTCAAGCAGAGCAAAGAGATCAGCACCAACTATCCCCTGCTGAAGCGCACCTTCATTCGCCTCGACGAATTCATCGACAAATGGGTCACCAACGATGCCTGGCTGGCGATGAGCATCGACACCCTGCTGAAAATGCTCAACCGGTTCTTCGGTGAAATCGCCGAGATGAAACGGGGGGATAGCGAAGAAGCATTTCTGGTCTACGACGCGATTTTCGCAGAGTTTCGCCTCTATCTGACGCTGCTTGAGGATAAGCTGAAACCCGGCAAAACAGAGGTGATGACCGAACCGCCCGGCACAGAGCAACGATCACAGTTCGGCTAGGGCCTCAGCTGACCGAAGGATTCATGAGCCACTCAGGCCCCCTTACAGCTAGACCCGGTCGATCAGCCTATAAAAAAGGCGCGCGCCCTGCTCAGAAACAGGACCGCACGCCTTGATGACGCGAGATTAGAGCTTAGCTTTCGCTCAGTTCCCCACGCAGAGACGTTTTTAGCGACTGACCTAGCTCCTCACCCTCGACGCCCAGCGCGAGCAGGTAGTGCAGCTTGGTGAACGCCGCTTCCAGCGTCATATCGGCGCCCGGCACCACGCCGATTCGGTTCAGGGTGGCGCCGGTGGCGTAGGCACCCTGGCTTACCGCACCCTGCTGACACTGGGTCAGATTGAGGATGCAGACGCCGCGCTTGGCCGCCGCTTCCAACGCACCGATCAATGCCGCGTCCGCATCCGGCGGGTTGCCCACGCCGTAGGTCTGCAGCACCAGCGCATTCACCGCAGAGCTATCTACCGCCGCCTCGATCAGGCTGGCCGGCATACCGGGGAATACCGTCAGCACGGTTACAGCTGCCGGATCGAACTCGGGAATCTGGAAACAGGGCCGACCCGGCGGCAACAGCAGATCCGGCCGCAGATCGATGTTGATGCCCGCCTGCCCCAGCCAGGGCGCGTTGGGCGAATCAAACGCATCGAAACCGCTGGAGCGTACCTTCAGCGAGCGGTTGCCGCGGAGCAGACGACCGTTGAAGTAGACGCACACCTCGAAGATCTCGCGGCTGGCGGCCAGCATCAACGAGGTCACCAGGTTATCCAGCGCATCGTTGCGCAGCTGCGCCAACGGGATCTGCGAACCGGTGAGGATCACCGGCTTGTTGGTGCCTTCCAGCATGAACGACAGTGCCGAGGCGGTGTACGCCAGGGTGTCGGTGCCGTGCAGCACCACGAAGCCGTCGTAGCTTTTCCAGTTCTGCTCGATAGCCAGCGCGATCTCGCGCCAATCATTGGGCACCAGGTTGGCGCTGTCGATGAGACGATCCAGTTCGATCAGGTCGTATTCCGGCAATGCCGCCTCGCCCAGGCTGTCGAGCTGCGCCTGCACCCGGTCATGAAAACCAGGCTCGGGCACATACCCCTGCTCCGAGGGCACCATACCGATGGTGCCGCCGGTGTAGATCACAAGAACCCGTGCACTCATGAGGCAACCGCCACCGGCGCCAGCATGGCACGCGGACTCAGCAGACGATCCAGCTCAGCCTCATCAAGCAGCCCTTCTGCCAATACCAGTTCGCGCACGGTGGAGCCGGTGGTCAGCGCCTGGGTCGCGATACGGGTGGAGTTGGAGTAACCGATATGGGGCACCAGCGCGGTGATGATACCGATGCTGTTGTCCACGTGGCGGGCGCACTGCTCCTCGTTGGCCTTGATGCCGCGGATGCAGCGCGAGTCCAGCATGGTGCAGGCGGAGCCCAGCATCTTCATCGAGTTGAGGATGTTGTAAACGATCATCGGCTCCATGGCGTTCAGCTGCAGCTGACCCGCTTCTGCCGCCAGAGTCACGGCGAGATCGCTGGCGATCACCTGGTAGGCGGTCTGGTTGACCGCTTCCGGGATCACCGGGTTGACCTTACCCGGCATGATCGACGAGCCCGGCTGCATCGGCGGCAGCAGGATCTCGGCCAGGCCGGTACGCGGACCGCTGGAGAGCAGGCGCAGGTCGTTGCACATCTTGCCAAGCTTCACGGCAAAGCGCTTGAGAATGCCGGAGAAGAGTACGAACGCCCCCATGTCCGAGGTCGCTTCCACCAGGTTGGTGGCGGACACAATCGGCCTTCCGGATATCTCTGCCAGGTAACGTACGGCCAGCGCCTGATAGCGCGGGTGGGTGTTGATTCCGGTACCGATGGCGGTACCGCCCAGGTTGACCTCGCACAGCAGGCGGCTGGCCTCGTGCAGACGGTCGATATCTTCACCCAGGTTTACCGCAAAGGCTTCGAACTCCTGGCCGAGGGTCATCGGCACCGCGTCCTGCAGCTGGGTACGGCCCATCTTGACGATATCAGCGAATTCGCGGCCCTTGGCTTCAAGCTGTCCTTTCAACTGAATGATCGCCTGCTCCAGCGGCTCGCAAGCAAACTGGATCGCCAGGCAGACCGCCGTCGGGTAAGCATCGTTGGTGGACTGGGAGCGGTTCACATCATCGTTCGGATGCAGGTACTGGTACTCGCCCTTCTGATGGCCGAGCTTTTCCAGCGCCAGGTTGGCGATCACCTCGTTGGCGTTCATGTTGGTGGAGGTACCCGCCCCACCCTGAATCAGATCGACCACGAACTGATCGTGCAGCTTGCCAGCGATAATATCGTCGCAGGCAGCAATGATCGCATCCGCCTTGTGCGGCGCCAGCGAACCCAGGTCACGGTTAGCCCGGGCCGCTGCTGACTTCACCATCGCCAGCGCGCTGACGAACTGCGGGAAGTGGCTGATCGGCACACCGGTAATGGAGAAGTTATCCAGTGCCCGCTGGGTCTGGATACCGTACCAGGCGTCGGCCGGAACCGGCAGATCGCCGAGAAGATCATGCTCAATACGCGTTTTCATAAGCTTTATTTACCTGCGCAATAACACGTAGAAAAAGAGAGGCCCGGAAAGTCCGGGCCCTTGGAAGCTACGATGAGTTAGGTAGCTGTCCCGATCAGTTTGAAGCCAGACTCTCGTCGCCGGACACCTTCGCTTCACGCTGGCGCAGCCGCTCCAGGTCTTCCAGCTCGATCTCCCAGGCTTTCTCGTCCAGATCCATATCGCTGAACTTGTTCACATCGAAGATCGGCTGCTCGATGCCGTCTGCGATCTGCTTGTCGAAGTCGCGCAGCACGCGCAGACCCGGCTTGAACAGGCAGATCAGGGCGATCAGGTTGACCAGCGCCAGCAGGCCCATGGTCACATCGGCGAAGGCGAATACGGTACCCAGATCGGTGGTCGCACCCCAGCACACCAGGCCGATGATCGCCACGCGGAAGGCGTTGAACAGGTTCTGGTTCTCGGTGCTGAAGAAGTTGATGCTGTTCTCGCCGAGGTAGTAGTTGTAGAGCACGGTGCTAAAACCAAACAGCACCAGCGCGACACTGACAAAACTACGGCCCCAGTCACCGACATGATCCGCCAGCGCCGACTGAGTCAGCGCTACACCGCCGACGTCACTCACGGAAGACGGGTCATAGATGCTGCTCAGCAGAATGATGAACGCGGTAGAGGAGCAGATGATCAGCGTATCGATAAATACAGAGAACGCCTGCACCACACCCTGGTTGGCCGGGTGCGGCACGTAGGCCACAGCCGCCACGTTCGGCGCACTGCCAAGGCCGGCTTCGTTGGAGAACAGGCCGCGCTTCACGCCCATCATGATCGCTGCACCGATACCGCCGCCCACAGCCTGCTCCAGGCCGAACGCGCTTTTCACGATCAGGGTGATCACGTCAGGGATACGGTCGATATGCATGCCCAGCACGACAAAGGCGATCGCCAGGTAACCCACCGCCATCACCGGCACCAGAACCTCGGCGACACGGGCGATACGCTTAACGCCACCAAAGATAATCAGGCCGACGATCATCGCCAACGCGATACCGCTGTAGAACACCGGCACGCCGAAGGCATCGCCCACCGAGGTTGCCACCGCATAGGACTGCAGCGCAGTAAAGCCAAAGCCGAAGGTCACCAGCAGAAGAACAGAGTAGATACCACCCAGCCACTTGAACTTGCTGCCCATACCACGGGTGATGTAATGCGCGGGACCACCACGATAGGTGCCATCCGGCTCAGCCTGCTTATAGGTCTGCGCCAGGGTACATTCGAGGAAGCTGGTCGCCATACCCATCATGCCGACAACCCACATCCAGAACACCGCGCCGGGACCACCCAGGGTGATCGCCACAGCGACACCGGCAATATTACCGCCACCGACACGGCCGGCCACGGACAGGATCAACGCCTGGAAAGAGCTCAGGTGGCCGTGTTTGTCTTTCTTGAATGCCTGGCTGGCACCGAGGATGCGGAACATACGTCCGAAGTAGCGAAACTGCACAAAGCGGGAGGCCAGCGTAAAGCCGATGCCGACAATGATCAGCAGCGCGATCAGCACCTTGCCCCATAGAATGTCGTTGAGGAGATCCAACATGACAAAACTCCGTTATCTCTTTTTATGGTTGGAACGTTAAAACCGTTCCCCGGGTTTGTTTTCACAGCGGGTGATTTAAACAGCGCAGTGCCACTGATAGAATTTGACACTCTGGCTACACACTGACGCAGTTAGACGCTATTGATGCATCAGAAAGCACTATCGCAGTTAGATGCTTTTCGTGACACAACATAAAACTCCGCCCAGGCTTAGTAATGACCAAACCCGCCATACATGAAGATCTCGCCCAGAACCTTCGCCTTCTGTGCAGTTACTACAAATCGATTGCGGAAGTGTGCCGACGGCTGGATATCAACCGGCCCCAGTTCAATCGCTACCTGAGCGGTCAGTACAAGCCTTCGGCCAATACACTGCGCCGTCTGTGCGAATTTTTCGGCATCGAAACCCACGAGATATTGCTGCCGCACAACCAGTTTGAGCGACTGGTACAACTGCGTCCGCAGGCCACGCTGGCAGAGCCGGTAGTCAACGGAAGCATCGCCGCGCATATGGAGCAGCTCTCGCGCTGTTCGAACCCAGATATCCAGCGCTACCTCGGCTATTACTTCGAGTACTACCTGTCGATGTCGACACCAGGAAAGCTGCTGCGCAACCTGGTTTGCCTGGAGGAACAGGACGGCCAGATAGTCTTCCAGCGCACCGAGCGGATGCGCACCAACGCCAATGAAGCGCCCTGCCACAACCGCTACCAGGGCATAGTGCACCTCCTCACGGACCGGCTTTTTTTGGTGGATTATGAAACCCTGAACTGCCACGAAGTCACCCAGACCATCCTGTTTCCCAGCTTTCGCAACCGGGTCTCCAAGCTGACCGGGCTGAAGATGGGGGTGTCGGACAACAGCGAACGCATGCCCTGCTGCGCCAGGGTTGTGTACGAATATCTCGGCAAGGACATCAGACTGCGAAAGGCGCTGGCGATGTGCGGTCTATATGAAGCCGACTCAGCAGAGATCGACGGCTCGATACGCGAAGCCGTCAGAAACGAGATGGCGCCGGGCGAAACCTTGTTCAGAGCACGGCACTAAACAGCGAACAGCCTGTCCAAATTCCCCATTGCCGGCACCACCGGTTGAGTCAATGATTCGCCAGCTTTCAGATGGCATAATCTTCACCCACATGCTGAACCTGAGCCTTAGAACAAGGCTCTCAGGAAAACCGCAACCATCACAAGGAGCGTGATTTGATGCGATATCCCGTTCAACTTTTTCTGAGCGCAGTAATGCTGACCGGGCTTGCCGGTTGTTCTCAGGAAGAAGAGCTTACCAGCCTGAACATCTCAGCCGCCGATTATGCCGGTCAGGGTATTGGCGGCTACTCCGTGGTCGATCCCAATGATCCAAAGAACCGCGGCGGCGGTGAATCCCTTGCCCCCTACTCCGCCGGCGGCATCACCTGCTGTTACCAGATTCCGAAGCAGTGGCATGAAGGCCTGCAAGTGGATGTGGTCGTCAGTTATCCACTTGAGGGTGACACAACGGACGAGCGCTCAGAATCTCTTGCAAGACGCCAGGCAGAAGGAACCCTGCATCAGACCATCCGTGTCGATGTCCCCGAGTACCAGACTCCTGCCAAGGGCACGCTCTGGGTGCAGTTTATGCCTGATGAAAAGGCCAATGTGGTGGTCAGCAATTTTGATCCACCCCATGAAGACTTCCCCGGCGAGGTGAAGGGCTGGCCAGTGCCTTCGGATGAGTATCGCAGAAAACTAGTCGACCGGGAGCTAGCAGACATCGAGTCTCGCCTCGAAAGAAATCAAAAAAACCTAGCTGAGTTTAAGGACAGTCCAGGCAAGAGCCTAGAAAGATTCTGGGGAGTATTTACCAGGACAAGGTCAGAGAGAGTTGAAGGCCTTTCCGGCCCGCAAGACCCAAAATTCAAGCCGCTTTTAGAGGAATATCTAACTAACTTCATCAAGCATGATCAGCGGCGAATCGAATTGCTTAGGGAGGCACGACCATGAGTTCAACGCTAGCCTCGCCTCTTCAGCAACGTCACGCTAACCCGTCGGCAAAGAACGATTTCTTTTTACCCTCAGAAATAAGCGACTTGGACAGTTTTGAGGAGAGCAGAGAAATCAACTCTGCACCGCTCTCCCCCTGCGACACCAACCTCTTCTTCGGTTTCTTTTTCGACGGCACCGGCAACAATTATGAAGACAGCCTTAACCAAAACGATCATAGCCACAGCAATGTAGCCCGGCTGTATAGCGCCTACCCCGGCCTTAGCGTCCCGGGAATACTGCCACCCCAGACCGACTGGCAAACCAACCTGGCCGACTACGATAATTTCTTCCGGATTTACATCCCAGGCGTAGGTACCCGCTTCACGCAGTTGGGGGACACTGGAGAAGGATTCTGGGATGAGACGCTGGGTGGCGGCACGGCTCGGTGGGGCCAGGTACGAATTCTCTGGGCGCTGGCCCAGGCAATCAACGCGGTCAGCCGTTACTTTCTGAAGCAATCACTGATCGACCATGAAATGGTACGCAGAGCCAGCTCAAGCGGTGAAATGAATGCCCAGGCATTGAACAGCGACCCTTTTGCCAGACCAACGCGGGCAACCGCCGTTGACCAGGTAAATCAGCGCATTCCGAGAACCTTGGTTCAATGGCTGAGGACTTTACATACAGCCATAGCACCGCATATGACCGGACCGGAAGGTGCTCAGCCACAAAACAAAGACCCCAGCATCGTAAAACGTATCTATCTGTCCGCCTTTGGCTTCTCCAGGGGCGCCACCGAGGCTCGCGCTTTTGCCAACTGGCTGGTGAAACTCTGCGAAATCGATGCCGAACTAACCGGCAGAGACAGCGCCGGGCTCACCCTGGCGGGCTTTCCGGTCACCTTCGATTACCTTGGCCTGTTCGATACGGTGGCCTCGGTGGGAATCGCCAACCTGATACCGATCGCCGATGGCCATGCGGCCTGGGGCGATGCAGAGACATCGTTGGCGATCCCCGCCAATGTATCGCGCTGCCTGCATCTTGTATCAGCCCATGAGAACCGCCGTTCCTTTCCTCTCGATTCGATCTATAACGATCGATCCAAACCCGGTAATGGAGAAGAGATCGTTTTCCCCGGCGTTCACTCCGATATCGGCGGCGGATATCGGCCCGGCTCTCAGGGTAAGGGCACCGACAATATCGGCCGGGATATGCTTTCCAAGATACCCCTGGCCGTTATGTACAAGGATGCCCGCTTGTCGGGCGTCCCATTCAAGCTGGAGCTGGCGCTTCCGGATGACCAGGATGCTTTCAAAATTTCGACACGAACAATTACCGACTTCAACGCTTATCTGGATACATGCCACCTCAAATCGGGGGATACGGGCACGCTAATGCGCGAGCACTGGCGCAAGGGGATAGAGTGGCGTTTAAACAATCATCGTCAGGGGGGTGTGTTTACGCTGAAGAGCTATCAGCGCGCGCCTCAGTATCAGCAAAACAACCTCGCCAGTTCCTATAACCAGTTCCGCGAAGAGCTGGAACGGTTCGAAACCTGGCAATCATTGAAGCGTGCCGGCTTTTTTGGCAGAGCGGCACTGTTTATCAAGGACTACCTGGTCATGGGACCTGGATGGATTGTTAACCAGATTGAGAAGGCGCCATCCCTGCTGGATCCATCGGTCGTGGACGACTGGGAGCGCATCGAAGAGTTTTCTGACGAGCTGGGCACACCTCCCGCAGCCGTCGAGACCATGATGGATGAGTATGTGCACGACTCCATCGCGGGCTTCCTCATTAAGTGGCTGACAAGAGATGAGGTGATCACCTATCTAGATAGTCTCGTCGCGAGAAAGAACATCATCGATAACAGCAGGTTCTGGGAAAGCCGGCGCGGAATCTACCTAAGCGATGAAGAGCGTAGTTATGCGGAGTACTATGAACGCACGGGGCGCATACCTGAAATGAGCGAACTGGGTGGACGCGAAAACTATATTCTGGGTGGCGGTTATCTCCGATTCCGCCGCGTCTATGCCGGCGCCGACGATCAGATACTTGCCCTGCTGGCTCCAGACTCTCACCGCGAAGACAGCCGCCTCGCCCTGATTCGCTCTACCGAGAATGAGCTGAAGGCCAGTTAACAGACCAAAGTAAAAAAGCCGGCTTAGAGTGCCCTAAAGACTCCCTAAGCCGGCTTTTCAATTCTGCGAAACTAATCAGAAAAAGATCCCGTAGATGATCAGCGCGTAGAGCGCATACTGGATCAGGTAATACAGCGGTTTATTAAACGCTTTGATCCTCTTACCCAGGCTGCGCACCTTGTAGATACCGGCAAAGGCACGGTTCAGGCCGCCGACCTTATCGCCATCCACGTTCTTGGTGGCCGATGCCGCCATCACAAGATTGGAAAAACCGGTATTGATCCACTGTACAGGCGCAAAACTCACCGGGCGCACCACATCCAGAAACAGCACGATGCGGTTATGATCCGTGGTGTTCTCAGCATGGTGAATATAGGTTTCATCGAACATTACCGCTTCACCGTTGCGCCAGCTGTATCGCTCGCCGTCCACCTCGATATAGCAACCATCCGATCCCGGCGTATCCAACCCCAGGTGATAACGCAGTGAGCCCGCGTAGGGGTCTCGATGTTTTACCAGGCGTGCCCCCGGTGGCAGCATCGCGAACATTGCGCCTTTCACTGAGGGGATCCGGTTGAGCAGTTCCAGTGTTTTCGGGCAGCTCTGGCGAGCAGAGTTCAGGTCTGAGCCGTACCATTTAAGGTAGTAGCGCTTCCAGCCGGTTTTAAAGAAGGAGTTGAAGCCGATATCGTCCAGATCATCCGATGCCTTGATACTCGACGCGCTGTTCAGCGCCAGCGCTTCGTCACGGATCATTTCCCAGTTCTGGGTTACCTGGTTGAGTTCTGGAAACTGACGGGTGTCGATATACGGCTTGTTACGGATTTTGGAGAAGGCATAAAACAGACAGTTAAGCGGTGCCAGCAGATTGGCGTGATCGGTCAATTTGCGGCGAAATTGTGCATGCTGCACCTTGCCGCGATTCTGTACGTAGACCGCGCAAACAACAAAAACCAGGAAAACATAAATACCCAAGGAGGCAACCCTTCAAAACGCTTTATATGAAAGCGCTAATTTACTGCATCCTGAGAACTGGACCAACCCGAACAGCGTATCCGACCCTCACAAATTCGGCCTAAAGAATGCAACGCAGGGTTTCCGTTACAACTCCGATAGTTAGGGGCCGCGCAGCGCGGCAATGCCGCTGCAGAAGCCATGCAGAGCAAACAACCAGAAATCAGCGCTACCCCGTTTGTGGATCAACTATTTTCCAGAGCACCTGAACGATGCCGGGAAACAGGCGATCTCCGACCCTAACGGACTCTGCTCAAAACATCTGCGCGCTTCCGATAAATCGATCTCGATCAACCGGAGCAGATGATCTCAGGAGCGTTGCACCTCAAATGCGTATAAACCTTTGAACAAACCTGTCTCGGAGAGCCCGGTCAAAAAGCCCCCTATTAAGATTGATAGACAGGATCAGGCAGTTCGTCACAAAGCACCTCGATATACCATTCAGGCTGCATCTCGTCGAAGTCTCTGCGGATGTTTGAAGGCAGATAGCTGGCAGAATCCAGTACCAGGGGCTGGCCCTCTTCCCGTGTGAACACCACCCAGTGCCAGAAATTTCTGCCCTCTTCCACATGATGCTTGATCGCTAGTAGCGCGAGATCCGGCAGTTCCTGCCATGAACTGAACGCAATCTCCTCCGCGGAGGCTTTTACCCCGAATTGTGCCAACAGGCGCCGCACATACTGGGTATCAGACCAGAGGGCCTTGTCCGTCGCATAGATCCCCAGACGGTTGGCCAGCGCCTTCATATCGGCATAGCTTTGACCAACAATATTGGCGACAGAGGCGATGCCGCAGCCGGTGACTTCTTCCTGAATAACGGGGGTTGGCATGGTACTTCCATAGATAAGCTGACAACCAAGATTACAGGTTGAAGCACTCCGCATCGACCCAAAGCCGCACAAATTCGGAGCAACACCGAACGCTCTAGCAGATTACCCTGGCAATTCTGTTCATTCCGATGTCAGAAACAGCAATTAGCCTATGCTTTTTAGAGCTATTCACCGTGATCGCTCCTTAACCAATTCAGCAGTAGGGTTTCCCATGACAACATTCCTTGACTCCATTAATGATGCAAAAGGGTACGAAGTTTTAGCGTCTGTGCACTGTCCTATCGCTGCCAGGATGGCCGTGGATTTGGGATTTAACTATGGGATGGTGGGTGGATCCGTCGCCTCACTGAGCATGCTGGGCACACCTGACCTGATGCTACTCACCTCCACCGAGCTCTGTGACCTCGTCAAACGAACCAGCCAGTCATCGAGCTTAAACATCATCGTTGATGGAGATGCGGGCTACGGCAACGCGCTCAACACGATGCGAACGGTGGTAGAGCTGGAAATGGCAGGTGCGAAAGCAGTCACCCTGGAAGATACCAAGCTGCCGATCTCCTATGGGCAGATGAAAACCCAGCTGATCTCACCGAAAGAGCAGGTTGATAAGTTGGCCGCGGCTCTGGATGCGAGAAGCTCTGAAAGCTTCGGCATTCTTGCCCGAACCCAGGTAGTAGCGGGTGAAGAGATCGGTGCAGTGGCTGAACGAGTTCACCAGTATGCTGAAACCGGTGTTGATGGCATCTGCCTGGCTGGTGTTACGGATCAGGACCAGCTGGAAGCCATCTCTGACGCCAGCAACAAGCCCAAAATGCTGATCACCTACGGCAAACCCAACACTCTGACCGACGAAATCTATGAGCGATGCAATGTGAAGCTGCTGTTGAGCGGTCATACCCCCTTTGAAGCCTCGATCGTTGCGACTTACCAGGCGTTATCGATGCTTGCAGGCGGCACTGTGTCACCGGATGAGCTGAACTACAAAGCGCTGATCGGGAAATACACCGAACAGGAAGGATTCGACAGTGCCATCAAAAAATACCTGAATATATCCGAATAAATATCGCCCGATACGCTGTAGGTTTTACCCGGCACCCGGCAACTTGTTTATTGCTGCTCGATATACTCGATCGGGCTATCGAGCAGCGATAGCCACCCTGAGATTGCCGCATCTAATACCGGGTTAAAAATTGGCGAATCAGGATCAAGACAGCCCCTTCCCGAAACTGACACCAAAGACCCTGTTGCGCCCTTTGGCCTTGGCCGCATAGAGACACTCATCGGCTTTCATCAGCAGATCCGCAGAGGTGGTCTCATCATCGGGTATGCATACGGCAAAGCCCACACTGATCGTTACGTAATGCGAAATTTCAGAGCATTCGTGCGGCAGCGTCAGCCTTTCGATGGCCAGCCTGAGCGACTCAGCATGTTGCCTTGCTACCTCAAAGTCCGTATTCGAAAGCAGGCAGGTAAACTCTTCCCCCCCCAAAACGCGCTATAAAATCCGAGCCTCGGGCGGAGTATTGCTGCAGTTGTTGAGCCACGGATTGCAAGCACTGATCTCCCAGCACGTGGCCATAGTGATCGTTAAATGCCTTGAAATAGTCGATATCGATCATGACGACTGCGAGCGGTATAGCGTCGCGACGGTACCTGCGCCATTCCAGATCGAAGCGTTCATCAAAGCTGCGGCGGTTGGCAACCCCGGTCAATGAGTCATGCAGCGCCAGGCTTCTCAATTCTTCATTCAAGGTATTCAATTGCTGATTCTGTTGCTGAATCAACGCTGCACTGGCTTTCTGCGCTTCGAATGTCTGCCGCTGAGTGCGCTGTAAACGGTGCATCAGAAAGCAGGACACCCCCGCAATCAGTATGAAAAACAGAAGCCGGGAAATCGCGAAGCCGCGCCAGCCCGCATAGACGGCATCCAGGTCGCGGCCAACCGCCAGAATCAGGGGATGATCGAGATTGAGGCCTGCCGGGCGGATCGTGCGCAGCGCCATCACCCGCTCCTCACCCGTGGCATAAACTTTGCCCATCAGAACATTTAAATCACGGCCGCTCTCAATATGGCGTGTAAAAAATGAACCCGGCTGAGCCAGATTTTTGCCGCGCTGACCCGTTTGCTCGGGAATCATGATCAACTGTTTCCCTTTCGAATGCGCCAACGCGGACCACATATCACTCGCATAATTGACTGATTGCAGCGTTGTACGAAAATGAAGCGGATCCACGGACGCCAGAACCACCCCGTCAAACTCGCCGTTCTCATCGACAATTTGCTTGGTGATCAGAAACACATAAACGCCAGTGACAGCCAGGACCGGTTCGCTGATATGCAGAGTATCTGGATTCTCACCGCTAAGGGTCGCTTGAAAATAGGCACGTTGCCGGTAGTTCTTATGCCGCAATTCAGGCTTGGTGGATGCGATCACGGTGCCATCACGATCGAAAACAGAAAGGTTGTTCACATCGATCAGTGCGTTTAGATAGTCTTCCAGATCATGATTGGCATGAGCCATCCCATCGTTGGCTGAACGCCAGGCCGGAACGCTGTAGCGAATGATATCGAGCACTCGACTGATCGCCGCCAACTGATCATTCAGGTAATTATCGACGATCTGCGTCTGGGCCGTTAAGCGCTCGTACTCTTGCGCTTGAACATCAAACCTTCGCTCAACAACCGACCACGACAAGTAGCTGCCCAGCACAACCAAGCTGAAGAGTAGCGTCAGCCACTCAAGTCGGGAACGGTATGAGGCCATCTAACTGCTCAGCCTGTAGAGAAGAATTTAGTATCTATTTATAAGCAAATTCTAATGCTGAGCATAGGCCATTAATCGAAAACTTACCCTGGGCACCCGTGATAGATTTGTGCAGCTGACGATCACTTAGACGCAAAAGCGGTTTGCCGACCCGCTCTACTGAACTTTGCACACAAAAAAGCAGCCTTGCGGCTGCTTGATATCTGGGTGACTTAAACCCTACGATGCCTTCGGTAGCACCGAAAGCTAGCTCTCGGTATCGGCCGGATCCGCGTCCGCCGGCGTACCCAGCACCTTTTTCCAGCCCAGTTTTTTCTCGATGGAGGCGATCATCATGCCGGCGATATCCTTCGCGGTAGCGGCTTCGATCCCTTCCAGGCCCGGTGAAGAGTTTACCTCCAGCAGCAGAGGGCCGTTCTTCGAACGGATGATATCCACGCCGGCGATATCCAGCCCCAGCGCCTTGGCAGCGGTAATGGAAAGCTTGCGCTCTTCCGGGGTGATCTTAACGATGCTCGCGGTACCGCCCTGATGGATATTGGCGCGGAATTCACCGGGTGCGGCAGTCCGCTGGATAGAAGCGACCACCTTGCCATCGATCACGAAGCAGCGGATATCCTTGCCGTCGGCCTCCTTGATGAACTCCTGCACCAGCAGATTGGCACGCAGCGCCTTAAAGGCGTTGATCACACTTTCTGCGGCCTTCTTAGTTTCCGCCAGGACCACACCACGACCCTGGGTACCTTCCAGCAGCTTCACGATCAGCGGCGCACCACCCACCATTTCGATCAGGTCGTTGGTGTCCATTGGAGAATTGGCAAAACCGGTCGTCGGAATATTGATACCGCTTTTCAGCATCAACTGCAGCGAGAACAGCTTATCGCGGCTTTTGATCACCGAATCCGAAGTATTGGTAGTCAGTACGCCCATGCTTTCGAACTGACGCGCCAGCGCACAGCCGTAGAAGGTGACGCTGGGGCGAATGCGTGTCACCACCGCATCCAGATCCTGCAACACCTTGCCACCACGGTAGTGCGCTTCCGGATTTTTGGCATCCAGCTTCATGTAGCACTGTTTGATGTCGAGGAAGACCATCTCGTGGCCGCGTTCTTCACCGGCTTCCAGAATCCGCTGGTTGCTGTAGAGATCAGGATTGCTGGCCATCAGCGCAATCTTCAGACCGCTGCGTACCGTGTCACCACGGGCATAAAGCTTTTGCAGCTCATCGCTGCTGCGCTCGCCCATACAGAAGCTGTTCGCCGGATCGATCAGGAAACGACCGGTCATCGCCTCGCGGCCCAGCAGCATGCGATAACCCATGGAATCGCGGTTGGCCAGCGTCAGCTCGATCTCCCAGCGCTCTTCGCCAAGTTCCATAGGCACGGAGATCACGTACCGGGTTTCGGAGATACCGCTGGAGCTTTTCACCGAACGCTTGTCGACTACCTGCCGTTCACAGCGGATGGAGGTACGACGGTTGTTCTGCAGCGGGTGCACCTCAAAACTGACCCAGAGCTCACCGTTACGACGGAAGGTCTGAATGTTGAACGCATGGATAGAAGAGGTTTTCGCACCCGAGTCGATACGCGCCTTGATCGCCGGCAGACCCAGCTCGGAAAAGGAACACCACTCTTCACTACCGATAATTGCTTTCACGCTTAGTAATCCTGCTAAGAATATCACCCGGCTGCCGGGTCAGAATGTCGCGCAGTCTATCCGGGAACTGCAGCCACGAACATAGTTTTCCATCAATGTTTTCACACCAGTAACGCCCTCGCCCGAGGGTTCCGAAAACAATCTGAAAAAACACACTCATATCATTCATTTATGAAGGATTTAGGGCGACTAAAAAAGCCAAACACATACTGCGCTGCTGTAAGGGTAGAACGAAACAGGGCCGCAGGCTGCATCCCCCTCCTGTCGGCGGACACGGCCCACGGCCCTGCTTCCAAGCTAAAAGCTCAGTCTCGGCTGTCAGTAGCTGCGCTGATCAGTCGTCGCGACGATCCGACAGCACGTTGCCGTTCATCGGATCGACCCGCAGCTCCCGCTGCTCATTGTTCTTATAGGCTTCAACTTCCCAGACACCATCGTCCATGGAGATCTCGGTGATCGGTGCATAACCCTGAGACTCAATAGTAGTCACGATCTCTGCCAGGGGCAGCGAATCCGCAGGCGGCTTCTCGCTGGCTACCGCCGCCGAAACACCAAACAGAGATGCTGCGACCGATGCAGTGGCAATCGTTAGATGACGAGTCTTCATGTGGCTCTCCTTTTCTCGCGGATGAAACAGATTTCTTTGCTGTTGTCCGCTGTGACAGCTTTACAGAACTCAGGTTTCATCAAGCTGCACATGGGAGAGTTAACAATGTGAAAAACGGTCAAAGCTGTTACTCGTAAGTAACACCCTCATGCCTGAGCCAGCCACCGACATGACGTCCGCCCGGGTCATGATGGGTCCAGTGCACTACCCCGCCCTTATCGTTCCATTCGTACTCGCCGTAGAACCTGACCTGGTCCCCTTCCCTCAGGCCAGGGATGCGCGGCGCCAGATCGATATTGTGCGCGACCAGGATCGTCTGTCCCGTTGCCAGCTGCAGAATAAAGCGCTGATGCTGACTGCCCTTGGTATCATCCGGCAGCACCTTGATCACCCGACCTTCGCCCTCAACCTGGTAGTCGCTGAGCTGCTGTTCGAAGGCGCGGGTGAGTTGATCATCGCCGGCGCTGCTTTGTTGGGTATAGGATTCAAACAGCCCCGGGTTGCGGTCGAGATAACCGTAGGCCAGCGCACCGAACAGCAGAACGATCAGCAGTTTTTTCATGACACTCTGGCTTCCTGTGCTTGTGGGACTGCTTAATTAATGGATCAGGCGATACTGATCGGTTTCGCGAGTGATGCCAAGCCGAAGATCGATCATGCTGCTCTAGCTTCGGGCCAAGCCAATGTACCAAGCCCTTGAGTCTTAGCTGCGCTTAGCCGACCATAGCGCCAGTTTCAACAGGCCCGCACGCCACTGACTCAACCGGAAACCACCTTTGACCATCAACTTGTCCTCAGAAACCGGTAACGATAACAGCAGCGCTTCGCCGCATCCCTACCGGATGTCGACGCGTTACCTCTGGCTGTCACTGGTGGCCGCACTGGTGCCGCTGCTCTCGTTCGCGGCGCTGTATGACGGGTACTTTTCCCAGCTGGTCACTCGCATCACCGATGAGCGCCTTGCCACCCGCATGGCCGCGACAGAAAACGAGTTCAGCGTTTATCTGAAAGAGCGCCAGTATGAACTGGCAACCCTGGCGGATCAGTTCGACGATCCGCGCATTTTCACCCCGGGCGGTGCCGCCTATCTGCCGCGGGAACTGCGCGATCTGCTGACTCTGCAGGCGGAGCATCAGACGCTCTACGGTATCGCCTTTTTCGATGCGCAACAGAACCTGGTCTGGACCTTCCCGGAAGATGCACTCAACAAAGAGCGCTACACCCGGATGCGCGATATGCCGGTGAGCCAGTTCGACAATGTGGAACTGATCGGTCCGGAACCACACAGCTGGAGCCGCCCGCCGGCGCTGCTGATGCGTGGTGACGTACAGACATCCACGTTGGAACAGGAGACGCATTCGCCCTCGATTGCGCTGATCCTGCGCTTCAACACGCTGACGGCGATCCCGCGCACGCTGCAGGTCGGCGGCGTATTCAAGCCACTGATCAGCGTACCGGACGGGCGCACCTACGATATCGTCGGTCAGCCGGTGGACAGCGCCCAGAAGATCATCTCCCGCTACCAGATGGCGCCGGGCTGGACCCTGCAGCTGGTTCAGAACCGGGAGCTGGTAGAACCACCCAGCGCGCAGATGCGCTATTGGCTGATCCTGCTGGTGATCGGCACCGCTGCCGCGCTACTGATCATTCACCTGGCGATCTCCCGTCGGCTCAAGCGTCAGGTCGATACGCTGGTAAACAGTGTTGAACAGGTCGCTGCCGGCGATCTGGAAAGTCCCATCGCCCAGGTTTCCAGCGACGAGATGAGCCGCCTGACCCAGTCCATCGAGCGGATGCGTCATCAGCTCAAACAGGTGATCCGCTCGACACTGGAGATCGAGCGTCAGGCATCCCTCGGCCAGGTGGCAGCCGGCCTTGCCCACGATATCCGCAACCCGCTGACCACCATGCATACCACGCTGCAGGCGCTGGTAAGGCGCGAGCCAAACCCGGAGCATCGGGAGATGCTGCTGATGCTTGATGAGGAGATCGACCGGGTGAACGATGTCATCGGCAACCTGCTCAACTTTGCCCGCCCCCGTGACCCTCAGAGGGAGTTGGTAGCCCTGCCGGAACTGTTCGACAGCCTGACTGCGCTGGTCAACGCCTCGGCACGGCGGCAGAATGTTTTCATCGATATCGACTGCCCCGAAGGTCTCAGCGTTTATGCGGATACCGGTCAGCTGCGCCAGATCCTGATGAACCTGACCCTGAACGCTCTGCAGGCGATGCGCGGCGGCGGCAGAATTACCTACTCCGCCAGTCAGAGCGACAAGGACACAGCGCTGTACGTCAGTGATAACGGCCCCGGCATGCCCGAAGAGATACTCAGCCGCGCCACGGAGCCGTTCTTCACCACCAAGGAGACCGGCACCGGGCTGGGGCTGGCGATCTGCCAGACACTGGCGGTGCGCAACGGTGCTCAGCTGAGCATCGAAACCGCCACGGGAAACAGCGATAGCAGCAAAGAGATAACAGCCGGCACACGGGTAACCCTCAGGTTCCCGCACTGCGATAATGAACAAATAAAGACTGCAGATACCCCAACGCTTTCTGCATCTACGTTTTCTAACTCAAAGCACTCTACCCCAAAGCTCTTTACCTCCAATAATAAGGAACCCCAGGCATGAGTACTGTCAGTGTGCTGGTGATCGACGACGAGCATAACCTGGTGCGCAGCATCCGTTTTGCCTTGCACGATGAGCAGATGACCGTGGTCGGAGCCCATACCGGTGCCGAGGGTCTCGCCATGGCCGAGACCACCCAGCCCGATGTGATTCTGCTCGATCTGGGGCTGCCGGATATCTCCGGCCTGGAAGTGCTGACGCAACTGAAAGCCGCCCATCCGGAAGTGCCGGTGATCATGATCTCCGCCCACGGCGATACCCGCGCCGCGGTGAAAGCGGTAAAGGATGGCGCCATCGACTACCTCACCAAACCATTCGATTGGGACGAGCTGGTGCTGCAGATCCGTCGCTCCAGCGAACACTCCCGCATGGCGCGCGAGCTCGCCTTTCTGCGCCGTCAGCAGAGCCATACCCGCAGGCTCGTCGGCTACAGCCAGCCGATGCAGCGGCTGCACCAGATGATCGAACAGGTGGGTGGCAGCAGCGCCAAAACCCTACTTATTACCGGTCCTTCGGGCACCGGCAAGGCGTTGATCGCCCGTAGCCTGCACGATATCCGCTTTAAGGATGGCCCCTTTATCGAGGTCAACTGTGCCGCCCTGCCGGAGCAGCTGATCGAGGCCGAGCTGTTCGGTGCGGAACGCGGCGCCTATACCGGCGCCAACCAGCGCCGCACCGGCCTTATTGGTTTGGCAGACGGCGGCACCCTGTTCCTGGATGAGATTGGTGAACTGCCGCTACCGCTGCAGGCCAAACTGCTCAGTTTTCTGGAAAACCGCAGCTACCGCCCCATCGGCGGCTGTCGTGAACTCCAGGCCGAAGTGCTGGTGATCGCCGCCACCAACCGTGACCTCAAGGCCGAGGTCGATGCCGGCAGCTTCCGCTCCGACCTCTACTTCCGCCTCAATGTACTGCCGATTCAGGCGCCGCCATTGCACGAACGCCGCGAGGATGTGGAACTGCTGATCAAGTATTTCAGCGAGCTGTTCGCGACCCAGGAGGGCTGCGCCCAACCGATCTGGAGCCCTGGGGTCATCAAGCGTCTGCAGCACTATGACTGGCCTGGCAACGTGCGTGAGCTGCGTAACCTGGTGGAGCGGATGACGATCCTTTACCCCGGTGAGGAGATTCAGCCGCACCTGCTGCCCGATGACTATCTCGGCACCGTGGAGCCTGAGCAGCCGCCGGTGGATGATTACACCGACGCCGTTGAAGCCCGCGAACGGGAGCTGATTCTGGAAGCCCTGCGTGAAACCGGTGGACGTAAAGGCCAGGCCGCAGAGCGTCTCGGAATCTCGCGTCACGCACTGAAGCGCCGTATCCAGCGGCTTGGACTTGAGGGACCGGTTTTGAGGGATAAGCCTTGAGGAATAAGTTTTGAGGGGGAAGCCTGCCGTGTTGTGCCGCTCTCTGATGACCTTGTCCATAGTGATGGCACTGAGCGCCGTCACCGGCGTCCGCCAGGCACAGGCAGAACTAGCCATCGGCGCATCAGCGGAAGAAGCCGAAGTCACCGTGGGCTGCCTGTTTCCGCTCAACGGACGCGGCGGGCTTTACGGCAAGGACAGCGCCGTGGGGATCAGGCTGGCATTCGAGTGACTCGCCCAGCAGGAAAGCGACTACCCCAAAATGCGGGTGCTGATCGAGGACAGTCGCTCCAAGCCCTCCCGCGCCACCCGGCTGGTACGCGATTTTGTGCAGGATGAAGGCGCCCGGTTTATCTGCGGCGTGGTTAACTCCTCCATCGCCTGGCAGGTATCCCAGGTTGCTCAGACAGAGAAAGCCTTCTTTATCGGCACCGATCACGGCTCTTCCCGGCTCACCGATGGCGAGGTATCGCCCTACTATTTCCGCCTGAATAACAACAGCCGCCAGTCGATGGAAGCGGCTGCCGCCTATATCCGTGACCGCTTCAGCAACTCGCAGCGCCGCACCCTGCGCATCTCCTACCTGGGGCCGGATTACGACTACGGCTACAGCATGCTGGCCGATCTGCGCCGTTCGCTCACCAACGTGGGTGTGCGCTATGAGCTGGTCACGACGCTCTGGCCCAGGCTTTACGAACCCGATTACACCCCGCATATCCAGGCATTGATCGAGCAGCCCACGGACCTGATCGTCAACTCGCTCTGGGGCGGTGATCTGGTCGCCTTTATCCAGCAGGCCAATAAAACCGAGCTGTTTGATCACGCCCCCTTTGCCAACTTTGATACCGGCGGCAACTACGAGGTGCTCTCGGCGTTGGGCCAGGATATGCCCAATGGCCTGATCCTGGCGGCACGCCACCACAACAACTGGCCGGATACACCCTACAACCGCTGGTTCACCCGGCGCTTTTTCGAGCTGAGCGGGCGCTACCCGTCCTATGCGGCCGAAGGCGCCTACGCCGGCATTCTCTCCATTGCCGAAACCGCCCGCCAGGCAGGGCCGGATGCCAGTGACGAGAAAATCCGCCAGACACTTGAACAGCTCAAGCTCAAGCTGCCGGAAGATCCACCGGGGTTCACTTCCTATATGGATGCCGAGACTCACCAGATCCAGCAGGTGATCTCCATCGGCGTCAGCGCCCCGGATACCAGCCTGCCTCCGGCAACCCACCTGCTGACCGACTGGAAATCCTACGCACCTGACGCTCTAAAGCAGCCCCGCTAGACAACCCCTGGCTGCTGCAGTGCGCTGTTCAGAGCCAGCGCTCCAAACGTAAAAACCGAGCGGTATCCGCTCATCCCTCTCGCCCATTCCGAGCGGATACCGCTCACCACTCCGCTCAAAAAAATTCGCCATGCACTTAAGTCAATTTAAAACAATGACTTAGAACAATAACAAAAACTGGCATCCCGGTTGCTATAGAAGAGCAGCACGAATCCAAGCTGCGCGGTTAAACAGTTCATTAAAGAAATTGCGCGCAGCCACAAGCTAAGCACGACCCCAAAGGCCAAGAGCCCGAGTACGTACCCCAGTACCTACTACAAGAACAATGAGGCGACCCCAAATGCTTACACGTACATCAGCTACCTCAGCACCTCTACCCGGCGATGCCAAGCCATCCGGCAATCAGCCGCACACTGCATTCCTGTCCCTGTTGATGACGGCCCAATCTGCGCGCCGGTCGACAGGTCGATCACCCAGCATCTAGCCCGAAGCCAAGGCTTCAAGCTGACATTCAGCCCCCAGGCGTTTGCGCGCCGTTAGCCGGGGCGGACTCTGGTTGTGCGCTTTACATTGCGCATGACATGTAAATCCATACGACCGAACTGGAGTTGGTTATGACCACACTGAAAGACCCCTCTTTGCTGAAAAACCGCTGCCTGATCAATGGCGAGTGGGTTGAAGCCGCGTCCAAGGAAACACTGCAGGTCACCAACCCTGCCAATGGCAGCGTTGTGGGCGAGATTCCCAAGCTGTCTCCTGAAGAGATTCCGGCAGTCATCGAGGCGTCCAAGGTTGCTCAGATAGCCTGGGCTGCACGCCCGGCCAAGGAGCGCTCTGCCCTGCTGCGTCGCTGGTTTGAAATGCTCAACGAAAACGCCGATGACCTGGCGCTGATCATGACCTCCGAGCAGGGCAAACCGCTGACCGAAGCCAAGGGCGAAATTGGCTATGCGGCCTCCTTCGTGGAGTGGTTCGCTGAAGAAGCCAAGCGCGTTTACGGCGATACCATCCCGGCGCCGCGTGCCGACCAGCGCCTCACCGTGCTGCGCCAACCGATCGGCGTGACCGCTGCGATCACACCGTGGAACTTCCCGGCGGCGATGATCACCCGCAAGGCCGCGCCTGCCCTGGCCGCCGGCTGCTCCATGATCGTCCGTCCCGCTGACCTGACTCCGCTGACCGCACTGGCACTGGGCGAACTGGCCCAGCGTGCCGGCATCCCGGCGGGCGTACTGCAGATCATTACCGGTTCTGCCAGCAAGCTCGGCAAGGTGCTGACCGACAGCGACGACGTCACCAAGCTCTCTTTCACCGGTTCCACCGAAGTGGGTCGCCTGCTGATGGCCCAGTGCGCACCGACCATCAAGAAGCTGTCGCTGGAACTGGGCGGCAACGCACCGTTCATCGTGTTTGACGACGCCGACCTGGATAAAGCCGTTGAAGGCGCCATGGCCTCCAAATACCGCAACGCCGGCCAGACCTGCGTCTGCGCCAACCGCATCCTGGTTCAGCGCGATGTCTACGATCAGTTCGCCGAAAAACTGGCAGCCCGAGTCAGCGCTCTGAAGATCGGTGCCGGCACCGAAGCAGGCGTGGAAATCGGCCCGATGATCGAAGAGAAAGCGATCACCAAGGTTGAAGAGCACATCGAAGACGCCGTCTCCAAGGGCGCCACCCTGATCCAGGGCGGCGAGCGCCTCGGCGGCCTGTTCCTGAAGCCTGCGATCCTCACCGGCGTGACTACCGAAATGAAGGTCGCCCAGGAAGAGACCTTCGGCCCACTGGCTCCCCTGTTCGCCTTCGATACCGAAGAGGAAGCGCTGGCCATGGCCAACGACACCATCTTTGGCCTCGCTGCTTACTTCTACACCAATGACCACGGCCGCATGATCCGCGTCTCCGAAGGCCTGGACTACGGCATGGTCGGCCACAACACCGGCCTGATCTCCAACGAGGTCGCTCCTTTCGGTGGCGTGAAGCAGTCCGGCCTGGGTCGTGAAGGCTCCAAGTACGGCATCGAGGAATATCTGGAACTCAAATACGTCTGCAGCGCGCTGTAAGGCAACCACTGACGGGCGCTACCCCGGCGCCCACACCTATTCTGCAGGAGAAAAACAAGATGACTGAAGGTATCAAGCCTTTCACTTTCGACACCCCGGGATCGATGCACCTGGAATGGGGCAGCGCCCGCCGCCTTGGCGAACTGCTGGCGTCCCGTTTCGAACAGCGCAACCTGCTGATCGTCACCGACAAGTTTCTGCACGAAAACGGCCTGCTGGACCCGGCCAAGGAATCTCTGAAAGCCCAGGGCTTCACCGTCTCCGTATTCGATGATGTGGTGGCCGATCCGCCCGAAGCGGTACTGATGCAATGTGTCGATCGTGCCAAGAGCGCCGGTGCGGACATCGTGCTGGGCCTGGGCGGCGGTTCATCCATGGATGTGGCCAAGCTGGTCGCCGTGATGCTGAAGTCCGAGCAGCCGCTGTCCGAGCTGTACGGTATCGGCAACGTCAAAGGCGAGCGCGCGCCGCTGATCCAGGTGCCGACCACCTCCGGTACCGGCTCAGAAGTCACCAACATCACCATCCTGACCACCGGCGAAACCACCAAAATGGGTGTGGTTGCGCAGCAGCTTTACGCTGACCTGGTGCTGCTGGATGCCGAACTGACCGTGGGTCTGCCGGCCGGCGCCACCGCAGCCACCGGTATCGATGCCATGGTTCACGCCATCGAGTCATACACCTCTGCGCACAAGAAAAACCCGCTGTCCGATGCGCTGGCCAAAGAAGCCCTGACGCTGCTGACCAACAACCTGATCACCGCCTGCACCGACGGCAGCAACCGCGCTGCCCGTGAAGCGATGCTGCTGGGTTCCAACCTGGCCGGCCAGGCGTTCTCCAACTCTCCGGTTGCAGCCGTTCACGCCCTGGCTTACCCGCTGGGCGGCCACTACCACCTGCCGCACGGCCTGACCAACGCGCTGATGCTGGGTCCTGTGCTGCGCTTCAACATGGCTGAAGCCGCACCGCTGTACGCGGAACTGGCCGATCACCTGCTGGGTAAATCCGATGCCGATGTGGCCACCCGCTCCGCCGCCTTCGTTGAACACATGCAGGACCTGATGAACCGCTCCGGCGCGCCGCAGCGTCTGCGTGACGTGGAAGTCACCGAAGAGAGCCTGCCGACTCTGGCCAAGGACGCCATGCTGCAGACCCGTCTGCTGCAGAACAACCCGGTGGAAGTCACCGAGGCCGACGCGCTCGCGCTGTACAAGGAAGCGTTCTAACAGCGTGTCGCACTGAGCGCCCGGACCTTAACCCGGGGCCGGGCGCTGTTACACACAAACCCTGAAAACCCCTGAACCTAATAACTCTTAACCTAATAACCAGAGACACAAAAATGCATAAACAACGTGTGGATGGCCAGGAAACCCCATATTGGGGCGCCGGACCTTTCAAGATCCGTCTGCCCTTTATTCACTACCGCATCGAATGGCCGGATTACTTCCAGGGCCTGCTGATGTGCGCCGTCGACCTCGCGGCGATTCCGTTGATGACCGAGCTCCTGGGCATGCCGTTTGAGGTCGCCCTGGCCGTGGTCATGATGAACGGCCTGCTCTACCTGACTCACCACCTGTTCGGCGACCCGGTTGTCCCCGGCTGGATTACGCCTGCTATTCCTCTGCTGATGGCCTACTGCGCCTCGTTCCCGGAGGGCGAAGAGCGGATTTATGCGTTGATATCCTTCCAGCTATTACTCGGTCTCTTTTCTATAGGGATAGGCGCCACAGGTATGGCGCACCGCGTAGTCAGCGCCATACCCCAGGCGATCAAGTCCGGGGTTATCATCGGTGCCGGTATCGCCGCGGTTATCGCGGTGTTCAAGGTGGACGGTCGTTTCGACACCTACCCGATCACCATCTCCGTGGCTGTGGGCATCGCCTTCTACGTAATCTTTTCGCGCCATTTCCAGCGCATCAAGCACAGCAACCCGGTGCTTAGCCTGATCGGCAAACTGGGCGTATTCCCGATTGTCGCCCTGGCTATCGTCATCGCGCCGACCGTGGGCGAAACCTCCTGGCCGCAGATCGAGTGGGGATTCTCTTCACCAGACTTCATTACACTGTGGAATGAGTACACTGTGTTCGGCCTCGGCTTCCCGCCGATCGAGATGTTCGTAACCGCAATTCCGACCGTACTGGCCGCCTACATCGTCCTGTTCGGTGACGTACTGCAGAGCCGCGCGATCCTCGAAGAAGCGGATCATGAGCGCCCCGACGAGAAAGTGGATTACAGCCCGGACCGTGCTCACATGATCTTCGGTGCGCGTAACTCCATCATGTCCATTCTCGGCCCGGACGTGGTGATGTGCGGCCCGCTCTGGTCAGCAATGCACGTGGTTATCGTTGAGCGCTTCACCCAGGGCAAACGCGCCATGTACTCGCTGATCGGTGGTGCCGGCTCATTCCGCTGGGGGACCAACACCGGCCTGCTGTTCATGCCGATCGTTACCCTGGTGCAGCCGATTCTCGGCGTGGCACTGGCACTGACCCTGCTGATCCAGGGCTACGTATCCGTCCGTATCGGTGTGATGGAAGCGCGCTCACAGCGTGATCTGGGTATCGCCGGCGTCGTTGCTGCTGTGCTCGCTACCCGTGGCGCGACCTGGGCCTTCGCCGTTGGCGTGGTGCTCTGCCTGCTGGTTTACGGTCGCGACTTCTTCAAGGGTGAGACCGACGAAACCTTCGTTAAGGATCAGAAGGAAGACACTCTCGTGAAGGATCAGGAAGCTGCCTGATTGCTTGCGTGCCGGCCTCACCCCCGCCGGCGCGCCTTTTTCTGCCTAAACGCTAGCGGTCATTGCGACTGCTAGCGTTTTTTTTGGCCGCATGACCTTACTACTGCCGCCCCATGCCGTGGAACATGCCGCCAAACAGCATCGACAGCGCGCTGAAGATCAGGCTGATTTTGGGTGCCCAAATAAAAGAAAACCCGACAGGCTTTCGCCTGTCAGGCTAAAACTGGCCAAGGCCAGTGCAAGACCCCGGTGCTCACGCTGGGATAGCGAACCGGCTATTGTCGCAACCGGGGGACCTCTACCCTTTCAATCCTGCCCCGCCTTTTTCCTGGTGGAACAATTGACCCTCATTTACTCGGCGATCGCGCTCAAAATCTGCGACGTGTTGAAGTTCATCAGTTCGATATAGGTCGGGGCCACACCGTCTGCCGCGGAGAGCGCTTCGGGATAAAGCTCCCCACCGGACTTGGCGCCAGTGGCATTGGCGATCTGCTCAACCAGGCGACCATCGTTAGAGCTTTCGATAAAGTAGACTTTAACGCCCTCTTCCTTGATCTGATCGATCAGGCGCGCCACCTCTCCGGCCGAAGCCTCGGTTTCGGTGGAAACACCCAGCGGTGACATAAACTGCACGCCGTATTCTGCTGTGTAGTAACCGAAGGCGTCATGGCTGGTCAGTACCTTACGCGCCTCTTCCGGCACGGCGTCGATTTTCGCCTTGATATCGGCATCCAGCGCCTGGATCTTCTGGCGGTAAGCATCCGCACTCTGATGGATCGCGGCTGCATCTTCCGGTGCGGCGGCAACCAGCGCCTGCTCGATATTATCGATCCATACCAGCACGTTGGCTGCACTATTCCATACGTGCGGATCGATAATGGTTTCACCGTCCTCCTCGAAAGTATGGGTCGCGATACCATCTGAGACGATCACCGGCGTCTGGGTGTTGCCGCTCGCCTCGGCCAGGCGCTCAAACCAGATCTCCAAATTTTCACCGCTGAGGAAGGTCACATCCGCCTGCTTGAGAGCACGGGCATTTTCCGGCGAGGGCTCGAAGTCATGCGGGTCGCCATTGGCCGGCACCAGCGAGGTGACATTGACCTGATCGCCTCCCACGTTCTTCACCACATCCGCCAGCACCGTGAAGCTCGCCACAACATCCAGGGTATCGGCCTGAACCGGCATGGCGGCAGACAGGGTAAAAGCGGCGGGAACGGCAAGCGCCAGAAAACGTTTTTTCATTACTTCAAACTCCACAGGGTTAGCCCGTCAGATGCGAGCGTTTTACAAAATGCCAGAGCGCGCCACTGGGGCTGAAAATCAGTGACAATGCATAAATGAGACTGGCGGTCAGAATGATCGACGGACCGGAGGCGGTGCTCAGATGATAAGAGGCCAGCAGGCCGATCAGGCCCGAGAGCGAGGCGCAACCGGCCGCCACCGCGAACATACCCGGCAACGTGCGCGCCCAGAGCTGCGCAATCGCCGCCGGCAGCATCATCAACCCCACCGCCATTAGCGTGCCCAGCGCCTGAAAGCCGGCCACCAGGTTCAGTACCACCAACAGCAGGAAGATGATGTGATAAAAAGACCCCATACCTCCGACGGCACGCAGGAAACCAGGGTCAAAACACTCGGCGACCAGAGGCCGGTAGACCAGCGCCAGCACCAGCAGCGAAAAGGACGCGATACCGGCCACCAGGTAAACCGCCTGCGCATTCACCGCGAGAATGGTGCCAAACAGAATATGCAGCAGATCCAGGTTGGAACCGTGCAGCGAGACGATCAAAACACCCAGCGCCAGCGAGGTTAGATAAAAGCTGGCAAAACTGGCGTCCTCTTTCAGCTTGGTGGTGCGACTGACCAACCCAGCCAGCAGCGCCACGCTGAGCCCGGCCACCAGCCCGCCGATCCCCATCGCCAGCAGCGATAATCCACCGGCCACCAGGAAACCGATCGCCGCACCGGGCAGCACCGCATGGCTCATGGCATCGCCTACCAATGACATACGCCTTAGCATCAACAGCACACCCACCGGGCCAGACCCCAGCCCCAGCGCCATGGACGCCACAAGCGCTCGGCGCATAAAGCCGTACTCCACAAAGGGCTCGACGACCGCCGTGTACAGCATCATTGGACCGCCTCCGGACGCGTACAAATATGAGCGGATTCATCCCAGGATTCTGCCATCGCCCGCGCGCGAACCAGATTAGTCTCGGTCAGCGTATGCGCCGTCGGGCCCCAGCCGATCAGCTCCCGCGCCAGCAGCAATGTATTTGGAAAGTAGGCCCGCACCTGATCAAAATCGTGCAGCACCGCGATCACCGTGCGTCCCTCGTCTTGCCAGCGCACCACGATCTCCAGCAGATCCCGGGTGGTGCGCGCATCGATGGCGGTAAACGGCTCATCCAGCACAATCACCCGCGCATCCTGCAGCAGCAGACGTGCAAACAGCACCCGTTGAAACTGGCCCGCCGAAAGCGCACCCACGGCACGACGTTCGAATCCTTCAAGCCCCACGGCGGCCAGCGCATGCTGCGCCCGTTTGGCGATATCGCGCTTAACGCCACCGAAAGGGCCTATCTGACGCCAAGCCCCCAGGATCACCGCGTCCGCTACAGTGATCGGGAATTGCCGGTCAATCTCCGCGGCCTGGGGCAGATAACCCAGCTCCCGCACCGACAGACCACTGCGACTTATCTGCCCCTCTACCGGCGACAGCTCACCCATCAACGCCTTCAGCAGTGTCGATTTGCCAGCACCGTTAGGCCCGGTAATTGCCGTCAGACTGCCCGGCTCAAAGGCGCCGGAAAGGTGATGCACCGCCGGATGACGATCATAGGCCAGGGTGACGTTATCGAATTGTATGGGTGCGATACTCATGGCATGGGCCCGAAAGGTGGCTCTTAAAACTGGCTGGTAAAGTTGGCTGTTAAAGCTGTCTGGCAAAGAAAGGCTTCAAGGCAGAGAGACGGCCCAACCAACAGCGATCCAGAGCACTGCAAGCAGCAGCGTAATGCCGGCAAAACGATGGATAACCGGCAAGGCAAACAATGAGAAGCTAAACGGATCGCGAGGTTTCAAGGAGAAAGGTTTCATTGAGGGATGTTCCAGGCAACGGCTCGATTTCTATAAATGTTACATTATAACGTTTCATAAAATAAAGAGAGCCAGGCGAAAGAATTTGAAAACCCTAAGCCAGCCGCGCGACCGGGAGATCTCAAAGCGAAACGGGATAAGGCGAAAGGAAGCCGCAAGCCCGGCATTTAACGCAGCACTCGGGGCCTGCCAAAGGGCCAGGCGGCATTCGAGCTAGTAGGGTTTAGGACTAAGGGGCTTAGACCTCATCAAGCTTAGAGGTAAGAGCTTGGAGGTAAGAGTTTGGAGGTAAGAGCAAGGCTCCCCATTTAGCGGAAAGCCCTGCCGCCAGGATCACTCAACGGCGAGACTCGCCTGCCGGGCTGGCTTTTCCGCTCCGATAAAGCGGTAAATACTTGCGCCCAGTATCGCTCCCACAATCGGTGCAAGCCAGAACAACCACAGCTGCGCCAGGGCCCAATCACCCACGTAGATCGCCACGCCGGTACTGCGCGCAGGATTGACCGAGGTATTGGTGACCGGGATGGATATCAGATGAATGAGTGTCAGACAAAGGCCGATAGCGATCGGGGCGAACCCGGCCGGCGCGCGGGCGTCGGTGGCGCCCATGATCACGATCAGGAACATCAGGGTCATCACCACTTCGCACACCAGAGCCGCCATTAGGCTGTACCCGCCCGGAGAGTGATCACCATAACCGTTGGAGGCGAAGCCCGAAGACAGCTCAAACCCCGGCTGCCCACTGGCAATAATATAAAGCACCGCACCCGCTACTATGCCGCCAAAAACCTGGGCAAGGATATAGGGCAACAATTCGCTCGCCGGAAAACGCCCACCGGCCCACAGCCCAATTGAGACAGCCGGATTAAGGTGACAACCGGAGATGTGGCCAATGGCGAACGCCATGGTCAGAACGGTCAGGCCAAAGGCCAGGGAAACTCCCAGCAGTCCAATGCCCATACCGGGAAAAGCCGAGGCCAGCACGGCACTGCCGCAACCGCCAAGGACCAGCCAGAAAGTACCAAAAAACTCAGCGCCATACTTGTTCATGTCAACACTCCATTGTTGAGTAGCGGCGTCATTGCCTACACATGAAACACCCAATGCAGCATAGATCAGTTTTGTCTAAATGAAGGGGAAATCGTCTGCAGAGAAACCTGACTCAATCAACGGTTTCTCCTTACCACCCTTTTGAGAGCCCCCAAACAGAGACAGAAGCTCAGCCGTGCCAAGACCTGCTTCCTCGGCTGTAACATTATCGATACATCTGTATCGGAATCGAAACAGCCGATTCTCAAGAAAAACATTTAAATATCATAAATTTAAATAAAAATTGCCAAGCGTATTCCAACGCAATCGTATCGCCCGCTTAACACTTAATCTCACGCCGTCCCTCGCTGAATCAAAAAACCTCACCAATTCAAAAGCCTGCGGGTACCGGCTTGCAAATTGCCTATCGAACCGCGAACGGACTCGCCACCCCCTAATGGCCCGTTGTGCCTCGCAGCCAAGGATAGCGCCGCCACACACAGGCCCAGCATTTGATCCCCGACACTGAAGTGCTTCTGGCGTTGGATTCGGTGCAGTGCTTCACAAGGAGTCCATATGAGACTGCTGAAAACGACCCTGATCGTCTCGGCGATACTCGCCGCCCAGCAAAGCTACTCCGCCGTGCCCATTGATACAGAATCCTATCGCGATGCCGTAAGCCCGGCGGGTATTCTTGACCATATGCTGGAGCTCCAAAGTATCGCCGATGCCAACGGCGGAACCCGAGAAGCATCTAGCCCTGGCTACCAGGCATCCCTGCTGTACGTGCAAGGTCTGCTGGAGGGTGCCGGCTACGAGGTATGGATACAGGAGTTCGATTACCCTTACTTCGAAGAGCAGCAAGCCGCGGTCCTGGAGCAGCTCTCACCTGATCCGTTCATCTACCCCTATTTTGGCTTAGACGGCTTTGCCACCATGACCTACTCCGGCAGCGGAGACGTGACGGCTATAGCTGAAGCTGTCGATCTGTTGCTGCCGCCGGGCAGCGATGCCAACAGCTCAACCAGCGGCTGTGAACCCGAAGACTTCGCAGGTTTCTCCCCCGGCAATATCGCTGTTATCCAGCGCGGCAGCTGCAGCTTTCTGATCAAAGCACAGAACGCCACGGCCGCTGGCGCGACCGGCGTGATTATCTTTAACGAGGGCCAACCGGGACGAACCGATAACTTCCTTGGCACTCTACAGGAACCCAGCATCGCAATACCGGTGGTGGGCGCTGCCTTTGATATCGGTGTTGAACTTGCTGCTGGCGGTGTGGAAAGCCGCATCTTCGTCGATGCGATTTCCGAGAACCGGACCACTGCCAACCTGCTGGCGGATACCCCTGCAGGCCGCGATGATCGCCTCGTTGTCGCTGGTGCACACCTGGACTCTGTATCGGAAGGCCCGGGTATCAACGACAACGGCAGCGGCTCCGGCATGGTTCTGGAACTGGCGCTGCAACTGGCCGCCATGGGTGAACCGGTCAACAAGGTGCGTTTCGCCTGGTGGGGCGCGGAAGAAGCGGGACTCCTGGGTGCCGAGCATTACGTCGCCAATCTGACCAAGCGCGAGATCAAGAACACCGCGCTGAATCTCAACTTCGATATGGTGGCATCACCCAACTTTGTCCGTTTTATCTATGATGGCGACGGCTCGGCCACGGGTATATCGGGCCCCAATGGCTCGGCCAATATCGAAAGAGTCTTCAAGGATTATTTCGACAGCCAGAGCTTAGCGAGCGAACCCACCGCCTTTGACGGTCGCTCCGACTACGGCCCCTTTATCGAGGTGGGCATCCCGGCCGGTGGCCTGTTCACCGGGGCGGAGGAACTGAAAACAGAGGAGCAGGAAGCGATCTATGGCGGGACCGCCGGCGAACAGCTGGACCCCTGCTACCACCTGGCCTGCGACACCTTCGACAACTATAGCTTTGAAGCGCTGGACCAGATGTCCGATGCGGCGGCGCACACGCTGTATACCTTCGCCATGACCACCTCTTCGGTCAACGGTACCGACAGAGGTTCAGACAAATCCATTAAGAAAACTATTGAGCTGGAATACCAGGGCAACATGCTGAAACGCTAACCGCTAAAACTCACGAAAGATCAGGGGCGTCGCCGCAGGCGCTCCTGACTGCAGCGCTGTCCTTAGGCGATTGGCTTTCGGAGAGGCCAGCGTGAATGAGCGCAAGTTACTCAGACAGACGGTTCTGGAACTTCAACGCGCATTCACGGCAAACACACGCCTTGCCTCTTTTCTCGGCGGGGATCTGCGACAGCAGCTCTTGCGGGAATTTGATATCCGGATCATTGCACCAGCAGGTGCGGGCGATATCTTTCTCGCCCAGATTGACGCAGGCATTAGCAGTGCCGCAAAGAGGGCAAACCAGTGGATCAGGTGTTTCGGTGCTCATATCTACCCTCTGAATACCTGTGACTGCCTGATAACGAACCGCGGTTCGGTGATCTGCCGTTTTAGCAGCCCTTAAATAGAAAAGGAGGCGCCTTGGCACCTCCTCTTAACGTTCCCGTTGTGGGACCTTGAACAGACCGCAGTCAGCCGCGATTACATCTCGACGTTGTGGTAAACCTGCTGCACGTCGTCCAGATCGTTCAGGATCGCCATAAACTTCTCGAACAGCGCCACATCGTCGCCTTCAAGACTGGTGTAGCTCATCGGGATAAACTGGATCTCATCGACGTCGAAGTCGATCTCGCCGAAGCGCTCGATCAGTGCGGTCTTGGCCTTGAAGTACTCGGTGTTTGGAGCGAAGACGGTAATTTTACCATCTTCGTTCTCGATATCGGTGACGTCCACGTCCCCTTCCATCAGCGCTTCAAGCACCGCTTCCTCATCGTCGCCGGAGAAGACGAAAATGGCGCAGTGATCGAACATGTGGCTAACGCTGCCCTGAGTACCAATCTTGCTCTTGGTCTTGGTAAACGCCTGGCGCACGTCGCCAAAAGTACGGTTCGGGTTATCGGTCAGACACTCGATAATCGCCATGCTGCCACCGGGGCCGTAACCTTCGTAACGCGCCGGAGAGTAATCTTCACCGCCACCACCTTTGGCCTTGTCGAGCGCCTTTTCGATAACGTGCGCAGGAACCTGTTCCTTCTTTGCACGATCGATCAGGCCGCGCAGCGCCAGGTTACCATCGGGGTCAGTACCGCCCGACTTGGCCGTGACATAGATTTCGCGCCCGTAACGGCTATAGAGCTTGGCCTTCATGTCCGAGGTTTTGGCCATCGACTCTTTGCGGTTCTGATACGCTCTGCCCATGCGGTGAATTCTCCGAAATGATCTTAAAGGTGGCGATTCTACTGCGATCTGCACGATCTGAATACTGCGTATTTCCGCGGTGTGCCCTCTTCCCTGCGGGAGGTCATGCTAAGCTTATAGCGGAAACCTGATGTGGGCCCTGACGCGATACAAGTTTTACTGGCAGAAGGTTTTAATATAAAGCGCTTCAACCTTTTCTCGCGCCCAGGGCGTTCTGCGTAAAAACTTCAAAGAGGATTTGATGGAAGGATCTTTATAAAAGCAGTTGATCCGAATCTCTTCATCCAATCCTTCCCACCCATAGTGCTCCTGCAAGCGCACCAGGATCTTCTCCAGGGTCAGACCGTGCAAAGGGTTATTCGGTTGTTCTTGGCTCATCGGTGGGTGTTCCTGCGGGGCGATAATTCAAAGGCGTAGTCTACCAGAGAAACCACAATCTGAACCCGAATCAGAACCCCAATCAGATGCTGGGGCGCCTGAGCGCCTAAGCAAACAGGGTCGGCAGAAAATCCAAAAAGGCGCGTACTGCGGGGTTCGCACGCCGGCTTTGAGGCCAGACAGCGGTTATCACCCGGTTTTCCACGGTAAATGACGCCAATACAGGTACCAGGGAGCCATTTTCAAGATAAGGTCGAGCGAGGAGTTGAGAGGTCATCCCTATTCCCGCCCCGTTTAACAAAGCCGCAAGCAAGGCATCGCTCGAATCCACAATGATCTGCGCATCCGGTATCAGCTCAACCGCCTTGCTGTCTAGCTGAAACGGCCAGCGCAGCATCTGCCCTGAGCTTTGGAAACGCAGGTTAATGAGGTCATGTTCTGTCAGTTGCTCGGGGTGGCCGGGCGTACCGCGCTTGGCCAGGTAGTCAGGCGTCGCAAAGCAGCGCAGTTTTTGCTCAGCCAGGCGACGGGATAAAAGCCGAGAGTCGGCTAGATCGCCGATCCGCAGGGCAACATCAATCCCCTCCTCTACGAGATCGACAAACTGGTCGTTTAAGCGCAAATCCAGTGTGATATCGGGGTACTGCTTGCGAAATACCGGCAATGCCGGTGCCAGCAGGTGAATGCCCAGCGGCACAGGCGCGGCGATACGCAGCACACCGGAAGGCTCCGCCCGCAATGTGCTCGCAGCCTGTTCAATCTCCTCAGCTGCCAATAGCAAACGCCGAGCCCGTTGATGTAGTTCTTGCCCTTCGGGGGTTAACACCAGCGACCGGGTCGTGCGGGTGAACAGTGCGACTCCGAGCTGCTTTTCCAGCCGCTGCACGCTTTTACTCACCGCCGATGGCGTAATCGACAGTGAGCGGGCCGCAGCAGAGTAGCTCCCCAGATCTCCCGCCCTGGCAAATGCGATAAGTCCGGTTAAGCGCTCAAGACCAATATGTTCCATGATGTCACAACTATGATGATATTCACGTTAATTATAAACCTACGTCACAAACGGTAGCATTTAATTCCTCCACACTCTATTGAGGACCCGTTATGACCAGGATGATGAATGCGATTCGCCAGCACCAATTCGGCGGCCCGCAAGTATTAACATATGAACAAGCCCCCCTGCCGGAACTAAACCCCGGGGAAGTGCGTATTCGTGTGCATGCTATTGGGATAAACCCTCCGGATTGGTACCTTCGAGAAGGCTTTAAGGATCTGCCGCCAGAGTGGCAGCCAACGGTAAAATTTCCGCTAATCCTGGGTAGCGATGTGTCAGGTGTAATAGAAGCCATAGCCGAGGATGTGGAGGGCTTTACCATTGGTGACGAGGTTTATGCCATGGTCCGATTTCCCGAAGGAATGCTTGGCGACAGTAGCGGCTATGCCGAATACGTGACCGCACCGGCCCTTGAGGTTGCGTTAAAACCTGCGAGGATTGACCACCTTCAAGCGGCAGCGGCTCCGATGTCATTACTCACGGCCTGGCAATTTCTGATTGAGCAGGGCCATACCGCTGCCAACCCGTTTCAAAGCCAGCCTCACCAGCCTGTGCCGTTAAAAGGCAAACGAGTATTGATTAACGGTGCCGCCGGTGGCGTTGGTCACTACGCGGTTCAGCTGGCCAAATGGCAGGGAGCTCATGTGATAGCCGTTGCCTCCTCACGCCACCAAAACCTGTTGCACGAACTCGGCGCTGATGAAGTGGTTGATTACACCCAGACCAATGTGGGAGAGCGCTTCAGCGATTTGGATTTAGTGATGGATACAGTGGGAGGACAGCATGCTGAACGGTTTTTGCAAACCCTCAAACCGGCTGGCGCACTCTTTCTGGCCTACCCACTTGGCTTTGATGCTTACGCCAAGGCAGAAGCGCGCAATATTACCGTGTCAGCAACCCAGGTACGCTCTCATGGTGGCCAGCTTCAAACGTTAGCCGGGCTTTTTAATGACGGCACCATAAAAACAGTCATCGACTCTGTTTACCCATTAGTTGAGGCCGCCGCCGCTCATGAGCGTGCCGCGAGCGGCCATCTGCAAGGTAAGATTGTATTGCGGGTTGATTAGAGTGGAAGCTTTTTTGGCAAGAGTCTATCGGCCTGCTCAAAAACTCTTGCCATCAAGCTTGGCAAAGACCGATTTTTTCCGGGTAAAAATGAGCGCAAGCCTACTTTCTACTGGCCTTCAGTCTTCCGAATCCGCCTGCCCATACCTCTCCCCTATCTCCCGCGCTGCGCTCTGCAGCGCGGCCAGATGACGTTCTGCAAACCTTGCCTCAGTCATGTAGTCACGTACACAGATCAGGCTGATACAACCGAGCAGTTGCGAGCCGTTAAGAACCGGTACGGCGATCACGCTGAGGCCATCGTCCGGTTTGGTTTCACCGGTGTAACCGGGTTGGCGAGTGCCGTAGCCCTGCTGGCGGATCTGTTCGATCATGCGGTCGATCCCCTCGTCGGTGATATCGCAGGGCTGTTCCTTGCGGATCGTCTCAATCAGCTCTCGCCGTTCCGCATCCGGGCAATAGGCCAGATAGGTGCGGCCGCCTGCCGAATAGAGCATTTTCACCTTGATATTGAGGCGGCTTGGGTAAAGGGAGATCGGGGTACTGGTGCGGGTGCTTTCGATATAGCGCATGCAGATCCCTTCTCGCACGAACAGGTCCGAAGGCCAGCGCACTTCGTCTACCAAACGAAGCATCACCGGTGTGGCTACATCACAAAGCCGCCAGACGTGGGGTGGGAGCTGGTAGTCTTTTTCCAGCGGCAGGAAGATATTGCAGCGGTAGAGGCCATCGGCGAGGCTTTTGCGGATCAGGCGCTGATCCAGCAGCGTCAGCAACAGTCGCCGTACCGTGGATTTTGGCAGATCCGCCTCGCGAGCAAGCTGGCTCAGAGTCACTCCTCCCAGCCGATTGATCAGTTTAAGCAACAGGATGCCGCGTTCCAGTGATCGGTTGGTTGATGAATCGGCCAAGGTTCAGTCACTCCAATAAAACGTTCAAGCTGATTACGGCGTAAAACGAATCCATGCTCTTCGTATGCTTTCGATCAAGTAAACACCGCTCTCATTATACTGCCGTCCAGGATATCAGCGTCGGCTATCTCGCCGTTGGTGCTGCTCCATGGAAATATCCAGAGCTGAGAGGTCATTAAATTGCTGATTTAGCAGTCGCACAGGTATAACTCTGACGAGTTTTCTTGCCACATTGGAAACTGTCCCATGAGTGTATGCGCGACTGCTTCGAGATCTATGTGGCTGCTCATCAGCCATTAGATTTACGAGTGAGGCTCGTATGCTTCACCATTGATGAAGCATAATCTTATGAATTATAAGAGTTTAATTTATCAATTGTGTGTGTTTCATATCCATAAAAGGTCTACATTGACGGGATGCTTCAGCAACTACAGGCGGGAGAGACTGTGAATCGATTTGAATCAACCGTTGGCGATGGGATGAAGCTTTCGGAACTGATCGCGGCGCTCAGCCATGCACTGGACATGACCGAGGGGCAACCTGCAGGACACTGTATGCGTTGCTGCTGGATCGGAATGCGCATCGCAGAGCAGATCGGCATGTCCGTTGAGCAGCGCTGGGAGCTCTACTACACCCTGCTGCTAAAGGATCTGGGTTGCAGCAGCAACGCTGCGCGTATCTGCGAGCTTTACCGAACCGACGATCTCACGTTCAAGCACGATTTCAAGCGTGTCGATGGCAGCTTGTCACAGGTGGTGCGTTTCGTACTGGGCCATACCGGACTGACAGCGGGAGTGGCGGAGCGCTTCCGCACGATTCTCACGATTATGCGCGATGGCGAGGAGCTCGCTAACGAGCTGATCCAGACCCGCTGCGAGCGTGGCGCAAGCATCGCACGCCAACTGCGCTTTCCGGAGGCGGTCGCTCAGGGTATCCACGCGCTGGACGAGCACTGGGACGGTAAGGGCAAACCTGAGCACCTTGCCGGTGAGCAGATCCCCCTCTATGCGCGGATTGCGCTGCTGGTGCAGGTGGTGGATGTCTTTCAGGTCGCCGATGGCGCTCAGGCCGCAATTGACGAAGTGAGTGCGCGCAAAGGGAGCTGGTTTGACCCGGAACTGGTTAAGGCGCTGCAGTCGTTTGCCGATGACGAGACGTTTTGGGCGGCATTGAGCAGCGAGGATCTGGCCCAGCGAGTATTGGCTCTTGAGCCAGCGCATGACGAGATATCCCTCGATGACGACTATATGGATCAGATCGCTGCGGCCTTTGGTCAGGTGGTGGACTCCAAGAGCCCCTATACCGCTGGCCACAGTGAACGCGTGGGACTCTACACCGACCTGATCAGTGAAGCGCTGGATATCGACCCGGTCCGACGCCGCTGGCTCAAGCGCGGCGCTTTACTGCACGATATCGGCAAGCTTGGGGTCAGCAACTCGATTCTGGATAAGCCGGGTAAGCTGAATGATGAAGAGTGGGTGGCGATGCGCGACCACGCCCGTTTCACCGAGGAGATACTGTCGCGGATCAGCGCATTTTCAGAGCTGGCACGAGTATCGGCGGCACACCATGAACGGCTTGATGGAAAGGGCTATCCCAGGGGTGTCAGCGGTGATGAGATTAAGATGGAGACGCGCATTATAACCACCGCCGATATCTTCGATGCCATCACCGCGGACCGTCCCTATCGCGCTCCGATCCCGGTGCCCAGGGCGCTTGATATCATGCGAGCCGAGATCGGTACCGCGATAGACAGGCGCTGTTTCGAAGCGTTGGAGAGCGCGCTAAAACGGTTAAACATGGACCAGGAACTGCCTGTCGCTGCCAGTTGACTGGGGCCCTATCGACGATCGACGGCCATTGCTCCGAAACCCAGTGCGCCAGCGGTATCCATCATCAGCGATGGCCATGTTTACGTTGTAATCCATCTAAAAAACCGCGTTTATTGCCAGGCGTAGTTATAAATTAGCTAGATAGGCGCTCGAGACTGAGGAAGTTCCATCAACCGCATAACGCGGCTACGGAAGGTACTCACGTATGCTCTCCGCACAGACAACAGAAAGGCGGCGGTTAAGCAAAGCTGTGAGCGATGCTCCCAAAGGTCTGAGTGCAGGGGGCGCCAAACTCATGCGCTCCCCTGTCTAGTTATTTATCGAAGCTTTTAAAACGCGCCAAAGTCTGCAGCAGCAGTTTGAGTTTCAGCGCCAGCTTTTCCAGATCGGCGGTAAAGTTGTCGCTGTCCTGAAGCGCCAACAGGTCCTGCCCCAGTTCCTCAACATACGGCTGGAAGCGAACCGCTTCAGAGCTAAAGCCGCTGCCGGGTTTCAGTACGGATTCAAACTGCGCCAGGTTTTCATTGGCCAGGGCATCGAGCTGGGCATCTGCATCCAGGGCCTGCTGATAGGCGGCCTTGATGCTGTCACGCAGGTGGTTGATCAGGTTTTGGCGGTCAGAATCGTTCATAGCTGTAAATCCAGTAGAGTTTTGCCGGGCTTACCCGTGCCTTTCCGGGCCGGTCGCCATACGGTGACCGCATAGCCAGGCATTAAGGCGGCGCATGATAACGCGGGCTTGCTTGCGCGACCAAGTCACCCTGCTGGATGTTGTTAAGTTTGCAGGCAGAAAAAAGCCGCCTGCTCACGCTAAGATTTTGACGGCATACAAAAAAGTAGGTCGCGTGAGCGGCGGGGGTACAAAAACTCAGATGGATAAAGGGGAATGCGGTGACTCCCCTGCAGCTGCAACAGCAGTTACTGCATCAGAACTTGTAGTTCAGGTGGATACGGGTGTAGAGCAGATCGTCGTTATCGACGGCATCACGGTCAAAGTCCATGTAGGAGGTACGGAAGCGGCCGCTGAGCCCTTCTACACCCTGGAACTGGTACTGGATATCGAAGCCGGCTTCATAACCGCCATCCAGATCCTTGCGGCTGTTGATTCTGCCCTCTTCGCTCTGCTTCCAGCCCGAGTAGATCAGTTTGGTTTTAAGGCCAGGTACCCCGAATCCATAGCCAACACTCATCGAGGTGGTATCGAGGCCAGCAAAGATCTCGTCGATAAAGCCGGATTTATAGCTGCGGAACATCGGCACATGGCCCAGTGATCCCGGGAAGTTGGCCTCATCATCCACCGAGGTGTAACCCAGCTGCAGCTCAACACCGCCGATGGTGGTCTTGGCGTTTACGCCCCAGTAACCGGTATCCGGCAGGTTTTCGTAATCGGCAGTAAGCACCTTCGCGCCGAGCACCCAGCTGGAGTTTGGTACCTTGTAGGTCAGGCCGAGGAAACCGGTATCGTAGGGATCCGCGGTAACCACCGCGGCCGGGGGATCGCCCGCCGGTGTGTCGTTCTCGTTGGAAAGCCACTGGGCTTCGATATTCAGGCCCGCCAGGCTGCTGTTGTTCAGGTAGAGCGAGTAGATCGCATCGTCGTAATCCTGATCTTCCTCGGTTACCGCGCCGTTGGAATCGTCGCCATAGCGCATGTTCCAGCGATCCACATAGATCGCCTTCAATACGGTATTCGGCAGGTCGCGATTTTCGATCACCAGCGCATCGAAGGAGTCCTGCATGGCGAACTCGCCGCTGTTCATCAGTAGCGGGCTGACGATCTTCTGGCGGCCGATACGCAGGCTGGTTGCAGTTAATTCCTTATCGAATGCATATTCCAGGTAGGCCAGTCGCAGATCGGTGGAGTCGATGGAGACACGGCTGTCATCTTCACCACCGGCCACGGTCAGCCCCTTGTCTTCATCATGGATGTTCCAGTCCCAGCCGGACTGCAACCCGACTACCGCCTTAAAGCCGTGAAAACTGCCGGTGGCGTAATTCAGGTTAAGTGCGGAACCGAGGGTATGAGAATTATTCAGTGCCCCCGCTTCGCCCCGGGCATCGGAAGCAGAGCCCTCGACATAGACGTTGCGGATTTCACCGCTGACCTTACCGCCGGTAAGCGCTTCGCGGAAGGAATCCGCCTGTACGTTGGTACCCATGGCAGCCATAACGGCGCTGGCCAGCAGGAGATCACGACTAAATTTCATAGTTACAACCTTTTTAGCATCTTATTGTTATTGAGAGAGCCGGCTCTGACTCTTTGTCACCCACCGGTCGATAAAGCGGCGGGATCAGTAGATATCCAGATCTTCAGCCAGTACGACTTCGCCGTCGTAAAGCGCCTTCACTTCTGTGAGAGTGTTTTCGCGCGGCGCGCTGTAGCTAAGCACATGGGTCAGCACCAGCAGGCCCGGCTTGGCTTCGTTGGCAACGCGGGCCAGCATGTCGGTTTTGGTGTGGGCAGCGGCGTGGTACTTCTGCCAGTGCTCCGGCAGTTTTTCCCAACCCTCTTCACAGATCACTTCATGCACCAGGATATCGGCGCCCTTGGCCATCTCGACCAGCTTTTCGCTGTAGCTGGTATCGCCGGAGATCACGATGGTTTTGTCCGGGGTGGTGATGCGATAGCCAAAGGCCGGGGTGATATCGCCATGGGGGACTTCAAAGGCTTCGACGGTGACGTCGCCATCTTTTACGGTCCAGCCACCCTGATCGTATTCATGGGTTTTGTACTGGTAGCCGGTGGGATCCTTGACCGGGTTGAGACCGGTGGTGCGCAACTCGATATCGCGCTTGGTCATCAGGTAGTAGCCATCGGTCATCTCGTTCAAACCGGTCGGGCCCCAGACACTGATATTACCCTCGGTTCGACGCCACCAGTAGGTAGAGGCCAGTTCCGGGTAGTCCAGAATATGATCGCTATGCAGGTGGGTGATAAACAGGCGCCTGATCTTGGTGGGGTAAAGGGCGTCGATCCCCTTTTTCTGTGCGGCGGTAATCGCGCTGCGGACCATCCCGGGACCCACGTCGAAAATATAGGCTTCGCCGTTATAGATGACAGCGGTAGAGGGGCCAGAGTGGTCGGCATCCGGTACCGGTGTCCCGGTGCCGAGCATCACCACCTGGGTTTCTGCCTGCGCAGAGACGGCAGAAAGACCGAACAGGCCGGCAAAGGCAAGACCAGCGAACAACTTCCTGGGTTTCATCATCAAGTTCTCCAGATAATTATTGTTTTAAGGAGCAGCGAACTTCAAAACGCTCTCTGGCGCTCTTCATAAGGCAAGCGCAAAGGCGCTAGCCACTGCCTGAGTGCTCAGGCAGAGCAGAAGAAAAGCAAGGGTCGGAACCGCGGTGTGAACGAGGGGCAGAGCGACTGTGTGCTGGGTAGGGTTCATAGTGAAGCTCGCTGATTATTATTGTTTTGCTGCATCGATGAGTGCGTCATCTGATGGCTAAGTACTCTTAGGGTTAAAAGTTAAGCGAGATCAGTACCTGGGAAAACTGGTTTTCAGTGTGTGTGCCACCTGATGGCACAGCCTTAAGATAAGGGCCGGTGGATCCTGACACGCCGCCCACAAAAAAGGCAGAGACGCGCTTTTCTCAGCTCGTTCTCTGCCTTTTCGGTTGTGACTGGCGGTGCTGAAAAGCCGGTCCTCAGGCCGCCGGCGGGGGATTCAGCAGACGTACCTCGCGCTGCGGGAACGGAATCTCGATACCTTCCGCTTTCAGCGCATTAAACAGCGACAGGTTCACCTTGTAGAGCAGTTCGTAGTAACGCTCGGTGGGAATCCAGGCGCGGATCCCGATAGTGATGCCGCTATCGGCGAACTTCTCGATACCTACCTGGGGCGTCGGGTCCTGGCAGAGCTCTTCGCTGTACTCTGCCAGCGCCCGGTTCAGTGCGGCTATAGCACGCTCGGGCTTGGCGCTGTAGGCGATATCGATGCTCAGTTCCGCCAGCATATGCTGGTGGGAGTTCTGGATGATCTCGCCGATGATGTGCTTGTTGGGGATGGAGATCTCGACGCCATCCTCGTTGGTCACCATCGTATGTGACAGATGCACCTCTTTCACGAGGCCAGTAACGCCCTGCACACTGATGGTATCGCCGACCACAAAGGGCCGTGTCAGCACAATGGTCAGACCCGCGCTGTAGTTGGAGAGCAGCCCCTGTACCGCCAAACCGGCGCCGAGACCGACGGCACCGATCATGGCCACCAGCGGTGTCACACTGATCCCCAGTTTTCCCAGCGCGACGATCGCCACCATCGCCACCAGGATCACCTTGACGCAGCTGGCGATAAACCGGCTAAGGGTGATATCCAGGTTGTGGCGCTGGGTCAGCGCGAACACCATGCCAGAGATCTTGCCCGCCACCCAAAGGCCGACGAGCATGATCAGAATCGCGCCGACGATGTGGAAACTGTAGTTAACGAAAAATTCCACGACGATGCCGTAGATCTCCTGGAACTGTGCCAGTTCTTGGGTCACCTGCTCTTCCATTGTCTCTTTCCTAGTGGGTTCGGCCCGGTTGCGGCGTATCGGCGCCCGCTGCGCGACGCAGTCGGCGGGATACGGCATCAACCAGTATATTCAGTAGTGCAGTAGCGAGTATCAACAGGAACGCCCGATCGTAACGTATCTCTTCGAATGCCGAGTCGATATAGAAACCCAGGGTGGCGATACCAAGAATCCCCATAATGGCGCTTTCTCTCAGGATCACCTCCCAGCGATAGAAAAGAAAGGCCAGCATCGCCGGAAAGCGGCGCGGGGTTTCCAGATAGGCGTAGCGTTTCAGGCCGCCGGGATCATCGGGCCGCCCCAGGCGGCTGCCAAACTCCGCATCGCTGGCGTTGGCCACCAGGAACGCGATCAGGCCGCCGTTATGCAGCGCCAGCGCCAGCACCGCCGGCAGTCCGGAAGGACCAAACAGCAGCAGGAACACAAAGGCGAGAATCATCTCCGGCATGGAACGTAGCACCAGCAGCAGGAAACGTCCGGGCCAGCGCATCACCGGCCCGGCCAGTGCCTGGCTGGCAAAGGGATAGGTGAACAGCACGACGATAGCGGTCAATACCAGCGCGAGTTGGGTCAGCAGCAGTGTCTGCACGATACCGGGCCAGACCTGGCTGCTGAACATGCCGGCATACCAGTCAGCCGCCTCGCTCCACTGCCCCGCCAGCAGCGCCTTGGGCCAGATATCCTGGCTGATAAACTGCCAGAGATAGCCGCCGTTACTGAAACCGATGGTCTCCGGCAGCAGCCAGATAGCACCCAAAATATAGATCGGTAACAGCCTCGGCCTTAGCCAGAAGCGGATCGTCGCGATCAACAGGATAAAGGCCCAGAGCAGCGCACCCGCTTCCGAGTAGTCGCCCTGCTTGAACGCGGTTTCCAGATGAAAACCGAGCGTCGGCAGACCGATAAAACCGAGGATCGCGCTGGAGCGCAGCGCGCATTCGAAGCGGTAACGGGTATAACTGGTCAGTGCCGGCCAGGACTGCGGGATCAGCGTATAGGCATAACGCTTGATGCCACGCGCACCGGATCCCAGGGTCTCTGCGGGCGCCCTGTCCTGCTGCTCAAAGATCTCGGCAAACACCTTTGCGAACACCCCAGTAAAGGGCACCAGGATCGCCAGCAAGCCGGTGGTGGCACTGAGCCCGTAGACCTGCATAAAGATCAGGCCCCAGAACAGCTCATGCACCGAACGGATCGAGGCGCAGAAGATCCGCACCGCACGCCAGTGGAACAGCATCGCCAGGGCCAGCCCCAGCGGCACGGCCATCGCCACGGCCAGCAGCGCAAAGGCGATGGTCTGCCCCACTGCCTGCAATAGGATCTGCCAGCCGTCCCAATACGGCATCACCAGGCCACGGCCGATACGGCCCAACTCGATCCAGGGATCCACCGAGTAAACTTCGATATCGGCCCAGGGCAGCGCCAGCAAAGCCAGCAGAATCAGCAGCCCGCAGACGGCGTTCAGCGCCCGTGCAGAAGAGTTGCCTCTGGGTTTAAACAGTTGAGAGATCATGAACCGGAGATCGCCCACTCGCCGGCGGGGGCCGGTTCCGCCGGAGGTTCGGGCGTTGGATCCTGCTGATAGAAGCTGTCGAGTTTGGCGTCGTTCAGGCTCGCAGCCGGCGCATCACAGACGATGCGACCGTCCACAACGATGACCAGGCGGTCGAAGTGTTCCAGCGCCAGCTGACGGTTGTGCAGGCTGACCACGGCGGTCTCATGTTGATCGAGCAGATGCTCCAGCAGCAGTTTTGCCTGCAGCGGATCCACCGCGGAGACCGGTTCATCACCGAGGAAAATCGGCTGCTGGCGGTACAGCGCCCGACCGATGGCGACGCGCTGACGCTGGCCGCCGGAAAGCCGATCCACCGATTGCCAGAGCTTGTCGCCAAGCCCCAGTGTCTCGGCCAGCTTTTCAATCTCGGCGCGGTGCTGCGCCAGCGGCCGGATCAGGTTCCAGAGCGCCGGCAGAGTACCGACCCGATCCAGCGCACCCATAAAGATGTTCTGGTAGGTCGACAGCAGATCGACGAGTCCGGTCTGCTGCGGCTGCAGCGCTACCTGCCCTGACTGCTGCTGATGCAGCAGGTTCAGGAGGCTGGTTTTGCCAGCACCGGACGGACCGATCAGCGCGATCTTCTCACCCGCGCTGACCTCCATATCGATGCCATGCAGTATGGGGTTCCGGCCCAGCGTCAGCGACTCGTTCGCCAGCCGAAACACCATTTTGCCTTCGGTTTTACTCTTGGTTTGGAGCGCGCTCATCGTCAGTCCAGCAGGCCGATCGCCTTGGCGGTTTCCTCGATGGGCACGTAATCATCATTGGACGCCGGCACAAAGCTTTCGCGTGGGAAGCTGGCCAGCAGATCAGGATCGTCCATGCCCAGCAACACCTCACGTACCTTAGCCTTAAAGCCGTCACCGAAGCGCTCGTTCACATCGCCGCGGATGGTCCACTGGTAGTCGGGATAGGTCGGCGTGGTCCAGATAACTTTCACCTTGTCGGCGTCGATCTTGCCCTCTTCGGTCTCTTTCTCCCAGACAGCGAAGTTCACGGCACCGACCTCATAGGCACCAGACTGTACCTGGGCGATGGTGCTGCTGTGATCGCCGGAGAAGCCTACGCGGGAGAACACCTCTTCAGGCGCAGCGCCAAAGTGCTCGCGCAGGTAGAACTCAGGCATCAGCCGGCCGGATGTGGATCCCTTGGAGCCGAAGGTAAAGGTCTTGCCTTTGATCTCGTCGCTCAGATCATCACCCGCTTCCAGCCCGGTTGAGGTGTTAGCGATGATGTAGGACTTGAAGAACTGGTCTTCGTAACCCTGGGCCAGCGCTTCGGATCCGGGCACCAGTTTGCGCGCCTGCACGCCGGACAGGCCGCCAAACCAGGCCAACTGAACCTGATCGTTACGGAAGGCGGTAATCGCCGCAGCGTAGGATTTAACCGGGATGTACTGAACATCCACGCCGAGCTGCTCGCCCAGGTACTCCGCTACCTTACCGAAACGCTCCTGCAAGCGGGATTCGTCAGCATCGGGAATGGCGGTAAAAACGAAGGTATCTGCCTGGGCCAGGGCCGGCAGCAGCGCAGCTACAGCGGTAATTTTACGAAGCAGGGATTTAGCTTGTGACATGGTCGCTCCTTGTCAGTAATAAACTTAGACTTCCTTTGCCGCGAGGTATTCACGCACCTCTTTGCGGCTGCCCATAAATTCGATCCTGCCCTTACGGTTGCGTAACTGATAGTCATACATAGGGTCGTAGTAATCCACCAGCAGCGCCAGGATCCAGTCCCAGTGCATCTCGGGATCACCCTGACGATGTCTGAGCAAGGCTCGCTCCATCAGCTCAGCCGTTTCACGATAGCGCACACCACCCAGACGTTTACGCACCCGATAAAGTGATTGGGTCAGATCTTCGGCAAAGGCTTCAAAACCCGCCTCTTCACCCGATACCCGCTGCCACTGCGCCAGTTTATCGAGGATATAGTTATGAAAACTGTGCTCGACGCGCTCTTCCAGTGATACTTCCATGACGATCAGTGGGCTGATTTCCATGGCATGCTGTAATACCGGTGGCAGTGCACAGCGCCCCACGAGACGCCCCTCATCCTCCAACAGGATCGACGCCCCAGCCTGCACCGCAGGGCTATGCTTGGCCTTGAGCAGATCGATCGCCAGGGCGTTTTCGAAACTCAGCTGGGTCGGCTGACCGCCGGGTAGGCGGCCAAAGCTGGAACCACGGTGATGGGCCAGCCCTTCCAGATCTACGCCAAAGGTGAAGGCATTGACCATATCGGTCTTGTTACAGCCGGTTTTACCCGCCAGCAGCAGTTTCGGCTGATGCTCACAGATCTGCTCGAACTCGCGCAGCAGGTACTGGCGCATCGCCTTGTAGCCGCCACTGATACGCGGATAATCACAGCCGGCTTCCTGCATCCACTGCTGGCAGGTCTGGCTGCGCAGCCCACCGCGCCAGCAGTAGAGATAGCCCTGGGGATTACGCTCGGCGAAATCGACCCAGGCCGATACACGCTCATTTTTAACCTCGCCGCAGACCAGACTGTGGCCCAACTCGATCGCCGCCTGCTGGCCATGATGCTTGTAACAGGTACCGACCTGGGCGCGCTCGTCGTTGGTCATCAGCGGTAGGCTGACGCTGGTCGGGAAGGCGCCCTTCTCAAACTCTATCGGCGCACGGGTATCGATCAGCGGAATATCGTTGAGGAAGATCTCAAGGAACTCTCCGGTGTCCGGGCGATGGCTCACGCGCATACCTCTTTATCGACAATCACGCCTTCGACAAAGACGCGCTGAGCACCGGAGGCGGGCCGCAGCTCACCGATGCAGGTGTTATGTATTCCCTGCTCTGCCAACAGTGTTTCCAGCGCTTCGGTTTTGGCTGGATCGACGGCGATCAACAGGCCGCCGCTGGTTTGCGGATCGCACAGCAGGTGACGCGCAGCTTCTGCCATTTCAGCGAGCTTATGACCGTAGCTGTCAAGATTACGCAGCGTACCGCCCGGGATGCAGCCCTGGGCCAGGTAATCCAGCGCTTCGGGAATCACCGGCACCGCTTGCGCATCGATACGCGCCTCAACGCCGCTACCCTCACACACCTCAACCAGGTGGCCCATCAGACCAAAGCCGGTGACATCGGTGATAGCGTTAACGCCTTCCAGACGGGAAACCTCGGCGCCGATGCGGTTCATCTGACACATGATGTCCCGCGCCAGGAAGGCGTGCTCATCACGAAGCTTCTTCTGCTTCTGCGCTGTGGTCAGAATACCGATGCCCAGCGGCTTGGTAAGATAGAGCTTGTCCCCCGGCTTGGCGGAGTCGTTCTGCTTCAGGTGCTCACGGCTGGTAAGTCCGGTGACCGCAAGACCAAAGATCGGCTCCGGCGCATCGATACTGTGCCCGCCCGCCAGCGGGATGCCTGCATCGGCGCAGGCCTGGCGACCGCCATCGACCACCTGCTGCGCCACTTCAGGTCCCAGCTTATCAATCGGCCAGCCAAGTATCGCAATCGCCATCAGCGGTCTGCCGCCCATGGCGTAGATATCGCTGATGGCATTGGTCGCCGCAATACGGCCGAAATCGAACGGGTCATCAACGATCGGCATAAAGAAATCCGTCGTACTCAACACCACCTGACCATCCCCCAGATCGTAGGCCGCCGCGTCGTCCTTACTGGAGTTGCCTACCAGCAGGTTGGGCGAATCCGGCAGCGACAGCTGAGACTCAAGAATACGGTCCAGAACCTTGGGAGAGATCTTGCAGCCGCAGCCAGCACCGTGGCTGTATTCAGTGAGGCGGACGGGGGTGTCAGACATGCTTGGACTCCGGGATAAATCGGGAGGTGAATAATACGAACTAGCGCCGCATTTGTCAGTGTAAACCCATGAGGTAAAGAGGTTAAACGTCGATAACTCTCTATCTAACGCTCAATCCGATCACTTTAACTGTCACGTAAAGGCGGGGTATGAAAAAAGAGTTCTGTTTCTGCGCAGAACCCGGCGCTGGTTATAACGACTAAACTGAACCCGATTGTTCAACTCTACCCGCTGAAGGAGAACACCTTGGCTATCAAAATCGTCACCATCTGCGGCAGCGTACGCCCCGGCAACTACACCGCCAAAGCCCTGGCCGTTGCGCTGGATGAACTGAAGAAATACCCGGAGGTCGAGGTAAGCGCGATCCACCTCGAAGAACTTGACCTGCCACTGCCAGGCCTGGAAGCACGCAAACCGAAAGCGATCGAAGCGTTTCAGGCCACCGTCAAAGGCGCCACCGGCGTCATTCTCGCCTCACCCGAATACCACGGCGGCATCAGCAGCCCAATGAAGCTGGCCATCGACAACCTGGGCTTTCCCAGCGTTTTGGCCGACAAACCGGTCTCTATCCTCGGCGTCGCCGCCGGCGTGATCGGCGCGATCAAATCCACCGAACAGCTGCGCGGCATCTGCTCCCACGTGGGCGCCCTGCCACTGCCGATGGTGGTATCGGTCGCCAAGGTACAGCAGGTGTTCGATGAGGACGGCAACTGCCTGGATGAGAACATGGAAAACCTGATCCGCAGCTCCGCCCGTAATCTGATTGAGTTTCTCAAGGATACGGTCTGTGCCAAGGTCAGCCTGGAAGAGATCCTGCGCGAGCAGGGAGAGGCACACTGATCATTCAGCTCCCATTGCAGTAAGCGCGCTGAACAGCTCCGCATAAAGAGGTTTAAGCGCGCTCCAACTGAATCCCGCTACCGGCGGCGCCTCCAGTGCGCCGTTTTTCAGTGCCTCAGCCTGACTCTGAATCAGGTCCGCCGCCAGACCTGCCTCCCGATCTATATCCTCGCCACAGTCGCGATAGAGATATTCCTCACTGAACAGCTCCGGGTAGGCCTGGCGTGCCGGTAACGCCGGTATACAGCCCTGGGCCACCGCCTCCAGTACAGACAGGCCCTGGAACTCATGGGTCGCGGTTGAGAGGAAGATATCACCACCACTGAGCCAGCTCAGATAAGCTTCACGGCTCTCGGCATAACCGCACTGGTCAAGCCGGTGGCTGAACTCCCGGGCGATGGTATCGAACTCTTTTGGGCTGTTACGGAAGCGCTCGCCGAGGATACAGAGACGGAAATCGGTACCCCTGGACTCCAGCGCACGCAAAATCGCCAGCAGCCGATCCGGCCCCTTATCGAACTCCCATCTCGCGGCCCAGACTATCCGGATCGGATCATCCGCGGCCGGACATCCGCTCCTCTGTGGCCAGGTCTCGTTCTCTATGGCTGGCTTATCAAAGGCGCTGTCCGGCAAAGGTACAGGCACCACGCTGGAGCGAGCCTCGATCTGCTCGATCAGTCCCGGTGGCACCTGGTCCGGCAGTTTGGCCAGTAGCTTTCGCGCGCCCTCCAGCAGGGTTTCGCGGTTGAACCGGGAGTTAAATACCAGCCGATCCCCACATAGAGCGTTATAGATATTCAGCAGTTGAGGTTCGACACTGCGGAATTCGCGCCCGGACTCGGGATAGGCGAACTGGTTCTCGTGGAAGTAGACCAGCGTGGGTATCTGCCCCAGCGATGGCACGAAGCCGCGCAGGCTGGTCAGGTCCACCATGGAGGTGGCCACCACCAGATCGTAGGGCTGGCTCAATACTTCTCGCTCTGAAAACGCCCAACTCAGGCTGTTACCGCGTATACGCCAGCTGAAATAGCGCGCCGGCAGCGCCAGCTCGGTCCATTGGTGTTCGGGGAAGCAGGCCACAAGCCCCTTGCGCCAGGCGCGATGGCTGGCGGCATCATAGGCGGATAAAACAAGAATACGCATTGAGAAAGCTAAAGCCGTTGAGAGGGTTAAACACCCAAAGGTTACACACCAAAGCTGGCAAGGCTGACACGGGCGCCGATAAATTCCACCCCTTCAGCCTCAAGTGCTTCGCGCTGACGCTGGTAGGCGGGGCTATCTTTCGGGAAAGAGAGCTCGCCCCTGGCATTAAGCACCCGAAACCAGGGCAGCGTGCTGCCTGCGGGCAGGCGTTTGAGCACGGTGCCGACATAGCGCGCATGACGCGGCGCGCCCGCCAGCGCCGCCACCTGGCCGTAGGTGGCTACCTTCCCTTTCGGAATAGCGGCCACCACCTGCCAGATACGTTCGTTGAGATTATCCTGCTCCATCAATTAACAAACCGCCTGTTCAGCCACCATTGCGAAAACTACCGCCGTTGGCCAGGCAGGCCTGTTTTACGGCACTGGGCTCGGTCATGTTATGCACGTAGGTAGTCTGGCTGCCCACGGAGCTGGTCATCGAACAGCTCGGCGCATTGCGATCACAGGATTCGATCACCCTGTTTCCACCCTGCTGGCACTGCTGCCGCATCTGCTGAAAACGGCTCGAGCTGTTGATGTTGTATTCGATACAGATGAAATTGCCCGGATCATAGCAGGCAAAAAAGTTGCCGTTGCCAGAGCGAATGGCCCCGGAGCCGGAAGCAGCAGCCGAGCGGTCAGCGCTTTGAGCCACAGGTTGAGCGCCAGACTGGGTTGCGGATCGAGTCACTGATTGAGCAGCCTGTTGCTGACTGGCCTGGGGAGGCGGAGCAGTTCCCGTTTCCGCCGCATTGATCAGCTCCAGTGCGCGCACATAATGGGTCGCGCCCGCCCCCTGTTCGCTGATGTACTCGTAGAGTTTTCTCTGCGCCGCTTCGTCTTGGCCGGTCTTTAGCAGCGCCTCACCATAGAAAAACTTCAGCGAAGGGTCGGACTGAATCGGCAAAGCCTCCAGTTTGGGAAAGATATCCAGCGCCTTGGGGTAATCCTGCTGTTTCAGGTACTGCGATAGCTGCACCATGTATTTGTCGCGGCGCACGCTGGCAGGCAGCGCCTGCTCCATGGCGATCAGCTGCTGCCGGCGCGCTTCTTCCGCCTGTGCAGCGGCGACATTCTTTTCAAGCTGACGAATATGGGCTGCCATCTCTGGAGACACAGCCTCCGCCGGAAGGTCCTCCACCAGCGCTTTGCAGAGCGCCAGTTGATTTTGGTTAAGGCACTCCTGCCTCTGTTGCTTGAAGGACTCGGTCAGCGCTGTAATCAGCGGCATCGGCTGCTCAGTCTCGATCAGCTCGAACGTATCGAGGCGTCCGAGCGTCTCTTCCAGCGTCAGGCGCTTCACATCGATAACGGTGGTGTCGCCGCCAATACTTTCATCATCGGAGAGGTCGAACGCTTTAAACTCGCCAATGCCCGGCGTCATTATCTTTATAAACCGCTTCATAAAGAGATCGCGGTTCTCATCCCAGTCTTCCCCCATGCGCAACAGATAAACCTGGTTAGGTTGCAGCTCCAGCCGAACCCCCTTTTCAACTGGAATGCGGGCGATGGTTTTGCCATCGAGCTCCAGCCTGACACGAGCTGCTCGACCATTAATCGCCACCGCCAAGCCCCCGGCGCGGGTCAGGTCGGGTACGAAATAGTAGGTAGAAACGAGATTCGGATTACTCGGTGCCAGTTTTTCAATCTGGGCCTGAGTCTGCGGCACCGACGGCGTAGACGCCATCTGCTGCGTCATATCCATATTGTTCGTCAGGCAGCCAGATAGCGCCGCGACAGACAGTAAAACCACTCCCAGCTTTCGCATGAGCATCCCTGTATATATGAGCTGATATTAGGTCGCGCTCTCTACCGGGGGATTTCTCGCCCTGATGGCGCCCGACAGCAGTTAGTCGCAAATCACGATCATAAGTAGATTAAGGGCCCAGCGCAAAACTCAGGATACGCACCGCGTCAAAACGAAAAATACGCCAACCGAACGGTGATTCGGATGGCGTACTCAGCGGGGTATTTAGCGTTATTTCAGACTACGCAGCCAATCATTGGAGGGCACAAAGAACGCGGCACCAAAAACAGCGCGGGTGAATTCGAGAATCCGGTCCGCCCGCCCCTCTTCATCACCATTAACCATGCTGTTGAGCATCAGTTCATAGTGCTCTGGAGTACGGCAGGTGCTGACAAACACAAGCCCCTTACAGGTTGAGTCACCGTAGGGCATGCTGTGACGCAGAATCTCCATGGAGTTGCCGTCGGCATCTTTCAGCGAGGTGCGTTTGGTATGGGCATGGGGAGATTTCTTGTCGCAGGGATACTCGACGTTATCCTCCTTGGTACGGCCGTACGCATCTTCCTGCTCTTTGACCGGAATCTGGTTCCAGGCATCCAGGTTATGCTCGTAAACCTGCACATGAAGGTAGCTGCCGCCGGCAAACTCGGGATCTTCATCACCCACCAGCGCGACCTCAAGGCGATCATCGCCTTCAGGGTTTTCCGTGCCATCGACAAAACCGGTCATATCGCGGGTGTCTTTGTAACGGAAGCCGTGGATCTCACGCTCAAGCTTGGCAAGGCCGGCAAGCTTGTCGCCTATGCGGGAAGCCAGCTCCAGACAGGCGTCATAGGCGGCGGCACGAACGATAAACAGCATATCAACCGGTGTCGACGGCGCCACGCGCTGTCCGTTTTCCAAGGCCGGGAATGGGCGCAGCAGCTCAGGCCGAGCATGCGGACTCACCTGGTCCCAATACGCAGAGCCGATACCTGCAACCAGGTGCAGATCCTTGTTTGGCATCTCCGCCCGCACCTCATCCAGCATTTGCGGCAACTGGGCCAGCACCTGGCGTATCTTCTGCTCGTTACCCGGACTCTGGATAGCGTTGAAGCTCAGAAACAGCGCATCACGACTGGATTCAGCGATGACGCCCGTTTGATAATCCCGATTCATCTATGCCTTCCTTAAAACAGATACTGTCGAACTGGTGATTGAGTCTCGCCAGCCGTTTATCAAGTGCTAAGGAGTATAACAGCAAGAAAAGTACGGCGAACCGGAAAGGCCCGCCATACATTGCTTAGATCAAAGCAGACTTGATCCAAGAGGGTGAGATCCAAGGAGGTTAGATCCAGAGAGGCTAGATCAAAGGATCACTGCGGCAGCCCAACCAAAGATCAGCAGAGGCAGGTTGTAGTGCAGGAAGGTCGGCACCACAGTATCCCAGATATGGTTGTGCTGACCATCTACGTTCAGGCCCGACGTCGGCCCAAGAGTGGAATCAGACGCCGGCGAACCCGCATCTCCCAGCGCGCCTGCGGTCCCCACCAGCGCTACCACCGCCATCGGCGAGAAGCCTAGCTGAATCGCCAGCGGCACAAAGATCACCGCAATAATCGGCACGGTGGAGAAGGAGGAACCTATGCCCATGGTGATCAGCAAACCAACAATCAACATCGCCAGCGCCGCCAGGGCACGGCTGCCATCAACCAGAGCCGCTGCAGTCGCAACCAGCGAATTAATATCACCACTATCACGCAAGACCTGGGCGAAACCGGCGGCGGCGATCATGATAAATCCCACCATTGCCATCATCTTCATCCCTTCGACAAAGGCGTCATCGCCCTCCTGCCACTTGAGTACGCCGGAGAGGGAGAAGATCAGAAAACCGATCATGCCACCAAAGACCATGGACTCGGTCAGCAGTTGTACGACAAAGGCGGCAGCCAGCGCGATCACCGCTACGATCAGCGTTTTCGCTGAATAGCGTGCGCCGGTGCTTTCGGTGCGCTCGATGCGGCTCAGATCGTAATCGCGCTTACCGCGATAGGTGATAAACACCGCCACCAGTAGCCCCAGAACCATACCGAACGCCGGGATCGCCATGGCGGACAGCGGGCTGATACCGTCGGTTTCCATACCGCTACGCTGGATACTGCTGAGCAGAATTTCATTCAGGTAGATGGAGCCAAAGCCCACCGGCAGCAACATGTAGGGGGTCACCAGACCGAAGGTCAGCACACAGGCGACCAGGCGGCGATCCATCTGCAAACGCGCCATAACAAACAGCAGCGGCGGCACCAGCAGCGGGATGAAGGCGATATGGATCGGTACGATATTCTGTGACGAGATCGCCGCAATTAGCAGCACGGCGGTCACGCCATAACGCACCAGGCCCAGGTGACGCGGGTCTTCACCCTTACCGACAGCAGTGGCAAGCTTATCCGCCAACATATGCGGAATACCCGACTTGGAGATCGCCACCGCGAATGCGCCCAGCATGGCGTAACTCAACGCGATCTGAGCGCCGCCACCGATACCGGTATTGAACGAGTCGATCGTCTCTTTGATGCTGTGGTCGCTGATCGAACCGGCGAGCAGCGCCGAGGTGATCAGGGAGATGACTACATTCACCCGCATCAGGCTCAACGTGATCATCACCAGCACGCTAACCAGTACGGCGTTGAGCCGAAGGCTGTCGGGTATCAGCGTGGAGTAAACAAGGAAAGCGGCAATGGCGGTAAAAATAGCGACGACGCTCCAGGAGACGCCGGATTTGGCAGCGTCACCGGAAGGCTGTGGGTAATTCATGGGTAACCTCAACAATTCAGAGGGCGCGTATTCTATAGACAACGGCCGCCCACTTCACCCGCTCTGAAGGTTAGCCCGGAGAAGATCCCTGCTGATCACGCCAGTCCGCTATCAGCATCCGATACACGCGCACGGGGCGATTATGGAATACGAGAGGGGTGTAGTGCCTGAAACCCACTTTCTCGCACACTCTCAAAGACGCGATATGCTCTGGTTCGATAATAACAACCACCGATGCGGCAAGTTGCTGACTGAACGCATAAGCCAGCACGGCTTCGGCCGCTTCTGTGGCATACCCTTGATGCCAGTATCTTTGTGCCAAACGATAGCCGAGGTTTATCTCCTCGATACCGGCCACCTCTTCAGGCCCGATGCCACAGAAGCCAATCAGATCACCCGAGAATTTATCCAAAAGCCCCCAGGGACCCAAACCGCTGGACGCATAGCACTCCAGACACCAGTCGATAAACTTTCGGGTGGCCGCTTCATCACAGACACCGCGAACCGAATACTGCATCACTGCCGGATCACTCAGTATCTCGGTCAGGGCGGGGCAATCATCCTGCGTCAGCGGCCTGACCTGCAGCCTGTCTGTTTCAAACATTTCCACGTAACTTTCCCTGTTTAACACTAGCACTTCACCCTTTCGCCGAAATCGATCAAGGGCGATCCGACCGCCCTTATATACCCTTGCGGTAGCTGTCCCGGTCCATATCCACGATCTCCACGGTTATCGACAGATCACGATAGCCCAGCGAAGCGATCTCGTTGAAAACAGATCCTGACAGTTCTGATCTCTGCCGAGGCGATCGGCCTGACAGAATGCGCACCGCCACATGGACAAAATCCGCTTTTGACGGGCCCGTCATATAGCTCTCATACCCAAGGGCACGCACCTTTATATCGCTGCCGTCAGGCTCGAACAGCCCCGTTTTCAAAGCACCAGAGAAGACTGCCTTCAATAATTCGTCAGCACCAATGCTGTTGGAGTGTTCTATCACGCAATGAGGCATGTCCTTTTCCTTCCGCCCTGGCCCGTTTAATCACTGCAAACACCGTTTTGGACACCGGCATTCACCCTGCACTTGATCTCTGGCAAAGACCATACATCAGCGCGATCACGGTGTGTACAGACAAAAAAAGCGGCGCCCTTTCGGAACGCCGCTTTACTCTCCTTACACAACACTAAGCCGTATAGAGTGTTGTTTCTCCCTTGCTGTTAATCCTTGGGGATCAACAGCTGAACACCTACTGCGGTGTTCGAAATCGGCGATACGTAGTTACGCATCCGCTCTTCGACTTCGCCTTCGATACAGCCTCGCATCGCCAGCCACATGGCGATCTCGACCATTTGGGCGCCGCCCTTTTCAACCAGCTCGACGTTGCTGTACTGGCAGATCGCTTCCGGATCGGAGACGATCTTGTCCATGCACCAGTTATCGAACTCGGCATTCAGGATGCCGGCACGCGGACCATCCAGCTGGTGAGACAGACCGCCGGTGCCCAGCAGCACGACCTTGGAGTCCTTATCCCAGCAGCGGATCGCATCACCGATCGCCTTGCCGAACGCCAGGCTGCGTGAAGGTTTCGGCATCGGGTGACGTTCACAGTTGATGGAAATCGGGATGACCTTGATGCCCTTGTAAGTGAAGTTCGGCCACAACAGAGTGAGCGGCACGGTAGCACCGTGGTCAACCTTGATGTCCTGGCAAACAGTGGGATCGAAATCGTTTTCGATCAGGTGGTTGACGATATGCCAGCTCAGATCGGTTTCGCCGGTGACCGGAGGAATCGGCTTGATGCCCCAGCCTTCATCGGCGTTTTCATATTCCGGCGCGCAACCGATGGCGAAGGTCGGCTTCTTGTCGAGGAACATCTCCAGACCGTGGTCGTTGTAGAACAGCACGGCGATATCCGGCTTTTCCTCTGCCAGCCACTCGCGGATCGGCGGGTAGATGGCGAACAGGTCGCGGTAGTACGGCTCGTTCTCGAGCCCTTTGTCCATGGCGACGCCGATGGCCGGGATGTGTGCAGTGGTGATACCACCGATGATTTTAGCCATTGTTCTTCCCCCTGCCCTGGCTGTCGAGATATGCCTGGAACTCTTCTGTTGTGCGACCGGACATCATTCCGCCGATCACCTGCATGTTCCAGCCGAAGATGCCTGCAAACTTGGCCAGGTAGTAGATGCTGCCACCAAGTTCGAGCATGCGGTTGATATCCTGGTCACGGACCGCCTGCTTCTGCTCTTCACTCAACTTGTATTTTGTCATGTAGGCTTCCGGATCATCGCGGAACGCCTGACGGTTCTCTTCATGGTTGAAGGAGTAACACATTTTGTTGAAGTAGAAGCCTTTGGTGGCCATCTCGCCATCGAAGTGCACGGTGCCTTCGATATCCTTCATCTTATAGTTAGTCATTGTCGAACCCTCGTGTCGTCACGGGTGCATCGGCAAAACGCGCCGACAACCGTAAGCTTTGTTGGGGTGCTTCGGTTGTCGGCGCGATTACGCCCGGATGCGCGATGGTCTTAAGACCAGTAGAGCTTCATCGGGTTATCGATCAGCAGTTTCTGCTGCAGCTCTTCGGTAACGGCGATCTGCGGAATAACATCCACCAGCTTGCCGTCATCCGGTGTGTGGGATTTCATGTTCGGGTGCGGCCAGTCGGTACCCCAGAGGCAGCGGTCCGGGAACTGCTCGACCAGGGTCTTCATGAACGGCACAACGTCGCTGTAATCCGGCGGAGTCTGAGTCAGACGTTCCGGGCAGGTAGTTTTCACCCACACCTTGTCGTTGTTCTTCATGAAATCGACAAAACGCTGGAAGTCCGGGTGATCGACACCCTTGGTCACGTCCGGACGGCCCATGTGGTCAACCACGATGGTGGTGTCGAGCTCATTCAGGAACGGGATTAGCTCTTCCAGGTCCGGTGCTTCGAAATAGACAACGATGTGCCAGCCCAGCGGCTTGATCTTCTCGGCGATCGACAGGAACACCTCTTTCGGGGTGGTGTCGACCAGGCGCTTGACGAAGTTGAAACGCACAGCGCGAACGCCGGCCTTGTCCATCACTTCCAGCTCTTCCACGGTGATCGCCGGATCAACCACGGCCACGCCACGCGCCAGTTCACCGGCGGTTTCCAGGGCATCAACCAGCGCCGCGTTATCGGTGCCGTGGCAGGAAGCCTGCACGATCACATTGCGGGAGAAGCCCAGGTAGTCACGCAGGCCGAACAGCTGCTCTTTGGATGCGTCACAGGGGGTGTACTTACGCTTCGGGTGGTACGGAAACTTGTCCGCCGGGCCGAAGACGTGGCAGTGAGCATCAACCGCACCGGCAGGCGCCTTGAACTCAGGCTTGCTCGGATTGGCGTGGAACGGGAGGTAATCAGGATCCATCATCTTGCAGCACCTGCTATCAATTCTGTTGTGTAAAGACTTCGCCATCGAACAGCTTGCGCGCTGTTCTCAGGATAGCCGCTTGCGCGACCTCCCCGGCGTCGTCCATATCGAGTATCACGGTCATTTCGCCGATCGGGTGTTCCACGGACAACGTCTTGCGCTGGCCTTCGGGAATCACCGCGATATCCGCTGCCGGGGCACCTTTGAGCACGGCGGCCGTCGCCACGCTGACCGCGCCGAGCACACCGATAGAGGCATGGCAGCGATGCGGAATAAAGGTACGGGTAGACAGGGCGCCGCCCTCGGTTGCCTTGCTGACCATGGTCATCTTAGGCACCGACTTCTCTTTGACGTCACCCAGGTTCATCAGCGGACCCGCCTGCAGGCGAATCGACTCAAGTTTGGCACGCAGCTCTTCGTTCGCTTCCAGCGCTTCACGGCTTTCGGTGCCAGTAATACCCATATCTTCGGCGCGCATCACGACTACCGGCATGCCGTTGTCGATCATCGTCACCTCAACGCCGTCGATCACATCGACCGCATTGCCGGTGGGCAGCAGCGCTCCGCAGCTTGAGCCTGCGGTATCTTCGAAGGTGATAGGCACCGGCGCCGATGAGCCAGGCACGCCATCGATCTTGGCGTCGCCTTCGTAGCTCACCTTGCCACCGGGCGTGCTGACTCGCGCGGTGGCAATCTGGCCGGTGTTTTCCATGAAGATGCGCACTTCGGTCTCACCATCCTGAGCCTCAACCAGCCCACGTTCGATAGCGAAGGGGCCGACGCCGGCGAGGATGTTGCCGCAGTTCTGCGCATCGGTAACGATCGGCTGATCGACGAACACCTGCAGGAACAGGTAGCTCACATCGGCATCGTCACGCTCAGACGGCTTGACCACCGCGACCTTTGAGGTCAGCGGATCAGTACCGCCGAGGCCGTCGATCTGGCGCGGGTCGGGCGAACCCATGACCCGCAACAGGAAGGCGTCGCGCTCGGCCGTGTCGGTCGGCATGTCGGATGCCAGGAAGTACCCCCCTTTGGAGGTACCGCCACGCATCCACATGCAGCGTACGCCATCAGACATACTTCAGGCCCTTCTCTTTCAGGCGCGGGCGCATGTCGTAGATATCCAGGCCCAGTTCGCCGTTGGCCAGGCGCACGCGCTTGGCTTCTTCCAGTTCCATGCGTTTGCGTGCTTTTTCGAGCACTTCAGCGGCGTGTTCGCGGCGTACAACTACGACACCATCATCGTCAGCGACAACAACGTCACCGGCGTTGACCAGCTCGTCGGCGCAGACCAGCGGTACGTTCACGGAACCCACGGTTTCCTTGATGGTGCCTTCAGCAAAGACAGCCTTGGACCATACCGGGAAGTTCATCTGACGCAGGTCCTTGGTGTCGCGCACGCCGCCATCGATCACCAGACCGACAACGCCACGTGCCTGGGCGGAAGTCGCCAGCAGGTCACCAAAGAAGCCGTGTACCGACGGAGAGCTCGGTGCGAATACCAGCATGTCACCTTTCTGGCACTGCTCGATCGCCACATGCATCATCCAGTTGTCGCCGGCAGCCCCGGAGATGGTGATGGCAGAACCGGCAACCGCCACGTCCTGCTGGATCGGACGCATGTAGTGCGCCAGCAGACCTACACGGCCCTGAGCTTCATGGATGGTGGCAACGCCACACTCGGCCAGGCCATCAATCACAGCCTGATCAGCACGTTCAATCTTCTGAACTACAACTGTCTCTTTCATGGGAACTCCTATTCTCGATACCGGGATCAGACTTTCAGACGGCTGAAGACACGACGAGTGTTGTGCTCGAAGATGTCCGCCTTCTGCTCAGCGCTCAGGACGGTGTTGCCATCGATGTAGCGCTTGGTGTCATCAAAGTAGTGACCGGTTTCCGGATCGATACCGCGTACAGCGCCGATCATTTCGGAGGCGAACAGGATGTTCTTTGTCGGGATGATATCGAGCAGCAGATCGATACCGCGCTGGTGGTAAACACAGGTGTCGAAGTAAACGTTATTCAGTACGCGCTCAGCCAGATCGAAGCCCTGATCCTGAGCCAGACCACGGAAACGACCCCAGTGGTAAGGAACAGCGCCACCGCCGTGCGGGATGATGATTTTCAGTTCCGGGAAGTCCTTGAACACGTCGGACATCATCAGTTGCTGGAAGCCGGTGGTATCAGCACCCAGGTAGTGAGAACCGGTGGTGTGGAAGCAGTCATTGCAGGAAGCGCTGACGTGAACCATGGCCGGAATATCGTACTCGACCATTTTTTCGTAGATCGGGTAGAAAGAACGATCAGCCAGGGAAGAACCGTTCCAGTGACCGCCACTCGGATCCGGGTTCAGGTTGATGCCGATGAAGCCCATCTGCTCGACGGTACGGATGATTTCCGGAACAGATTTGGCCGGATCAACGCCCGGAGACTGCGGCAGCTGAGCTACAGGTACGAAGTTGTTCGGGAACAGGTCGCAAACGCGACGGATCAGGTCATTCTGATGCTCGGTCCAGAACTGGCTGGTGTGCTCGTTACCGACGTGGTGGCCCATCCAGCTGGCACGGGGAGAGAAGATAGTCAGATCGGTACCGCGCTCCTGCTGTAGCTTGAGCTGGTTGTTCACGATCGATTCGCGGATCTCGTCATCGCTGATAACGATGCTTCCCTTCTCGCCGACGAAAGAGGGGTCTTTGGCAACCGCTTCTTTCTGTTTCTCGCGATACTCACCCACCTGTGGCGGTGTTGTTGTGTAGTGGCCATGGCAGTCGATTATCATGTCAAAACTCTCTTGTTCTGCTCACGCGCAAATCACGCGGAAAGTTTGTTTTCGCAGTTATCGACGCCAACCCACCCTGCTAAAAACCGCTCTAGAGCAGCTGTCACAGCGACAAAACGCCCGGCGCCGACATTACACATGCGACCAGTATTGATGCCCGAGATACAAACTGGCTATTTCATTTTGGCCGAATAGCTATTAGATTTTGATATAGCACTAACAAAAACAGGTATTCTGGAAGCTGTTATGGACCTGACTATCCCCAACCTCAGACACCTTCGTGTGTTTCTCGAAGTCGCCGCCTGCAAGAGCATCAGCCAGGCAGCACCGAGGGTCTTTCTATCTCAGCCCGCCATCACCCAGGCTATCGCCAAACTGGAACAGCTGCTGCAGGCAGAGCTGTTCGAGCGCCACTCCGACGGCATGTACCCCACTGCCGCCGGCAGCGTCTGGCACAATCGTATCCGGCGCTGTCTCGACTATATCGAGCAGGGCGCCATGGAAGCGCTGAAGAACCGTTCCAGCCGCAGCCATAGCGCTCAGACCAGCCTGCTGCCGATGCTGACGACCACCCAGTTAAAGGCGCTGGTAGCCGTCAGCGAGGCTGAGAACTTCAGTATAGCCAGTCGCAACCTGGGCGTGTCCCAATCATCACTGCACCGCGCGGCCCGCGAGCTGGAGCAGCTGCTTGAGGTGCCGCTGTTCGAGAAAACCAGTACCGGTATCAACACCACCAAGGCGGCCAAGGCGCTGGCACGGGCCACCAAACTGGGATTCTCGGAGATCAATCAGGGCTACTACGAGATCAGCGCTCTGCAGTCACGGGAGGTGGGCAAGATCGTGCTCGGCAGTATGCCGCTGGCACGTACCTCTATTCTGCCAACGGTGATAACCGACTTCGCCAAAGAGCACCCCCACGTCGGCATCAATATCGTCGATGCGCCCTATACCGACCTGCTCAACCACCTGCGCCACGGCGACCTGGACTTTCTGATTGGAGCCCTGCGTTTTCCGCCGCCCACCGACGACATTATCCAGGAGGAACTGATCGCCCCACCGCTGGCGGTAGTGGGCCGACGTGGCCATCCACTGGAGTATGCGCGCACGCTGGACCTGGAAACCCTGGCCACCTATCCCTGGGTTGTTCCCCGCGCCGGCGCACCCACTCGCGTTTTCTTTGATACGTTGTTTACCGACCACGGCATTCCGACGCCCAAGGGTTTGGTGGAGACCAGTTCGCAAATACTTATCCGCGAACTGCTGCTTGGCAGCGATCGGCTGACCCTGATCTCCAGCCACCAGATCGAACATGAACGCGCCCTCGGTCTGCTCCGCGTGATCCCCTTCGCGCTGAGCCATACGCGCCGCCCCATCGGCATTACTATGCGTCGCAACTGGCAGGCCACCCCCACCCAGAAAGCCTTCCTCGACATGTTGCGCAATGCTGCACAGCAATATGACGACCTATAAGGGCTGCGCATCCCAAATTGCTTTTTTTGAATACCATTTATACTTATTCAATTATCCAATATCCCTGCGACGGTGCTACATTGAATTCACCAAAGCGAATAGGTCTGTACTCTGGGCTAAGCTATTAACGTAGAAAAATCAGCCAGATTTTCAGGCTGAAGCCCGTAAGACCTTGAATTGCAGGGTGTCTGGAGAAACCAACTCCGCCATCCCCTATAAGTATTAGAGAATGAACCCGCTTAGGAGATAATCAGATGAGACTTTGTGTCGCAGGCGCTTCCGGCGCGTTCGGTATGAAACATATGGATGCCATCGCCGCTATCGAAGGCGCTGAAGTGACTTCAGTTGTTGGCACCAAAGAAGACGTGATCCGTGCATTCGCTGAAGAGCGCGGCGTTGGCCACTACTGCACAGACCTGGCTGAAGCCCTGGCCCGCGACGACGTCGACGGCGTTATCCTGGCGACTCCGACCCAGATGCACGCCTCCCAGGCGATCCAGTGCCTGGAAGCGGGCAAGCACGTGATGGTTGAGATCCCGATGGCGGACAACATCGAAGACGCCCGCAAGCTGGTTGAAGTTCAGCAGAAGACCGGTCTGGTTGCGATGGCTGGCCACACCCGCCGCTTCAACCCGAGCCACCAGTGGATCCATAACAAGATCATGGCCGGCGAGCTGAAAGTTCAGCAGATGGACGTTCAGACCTACTTCTTCCGCCGCACCAACACCAACGCCAAGGGTCAGGCCCGTTCCTGGACCGACCACCTGCTGTGGCACCACGCCTGCCACACCGTTGACCTGTTCCAGTACCAGACCGGTGAAACCGCTGAGAAAGTCCAGGCTCTGGAAGGCCCGCATCACCCGGACCTGGGTATCGCCATGGACATGAGCATCGGCATGAAAGTGCCAGGCGGCGCGATCTGCACCCTGTCCCTGTCCTTCAACAACGATGGTCCTTTCGGCACCTTCTTCCGTTACATCTGTGACAAGGGCACCTACATCGCCCGTTACGATGATCTGGTAGACGGTAACGAAAACCCGGTTGATCTGACTGGCGTTGCAGTTTCCAACAACGGTATCGAGCTGCAGGACCGCGAATTTATCGCGGCGGTAACCGAAGGCCGTGAACCGAATTCCAGCGTAGCTCAGTGCCTGCCAGCAATGGAAACACTGAACCGCCTGGAACAGTGCCTGGCCGAAGGCTAAGCACGTTCTTTGACCGGCTCCTCCCCCCCGGGGCCGGTTAATTCCCGTTACACCTTGCAGCAAATGAGGTCCGCACTGATGACTACGACTCTGGATCAGAAGTTCTCCAACCCCGGCATCGGCCTGGGCTGCATGAACCTCTCCCACGCCTACGGTACGCCGCTGGCTGAAGACGAAGCGATCAATGCGCTGCATGCCGCGTTCGATATGGGCTACCGCCATTTCGATACCGCCACCCTGTACGGCGGCGGCAAGAACGAAACCCTGGTGGGCAAAGCACTGAAACAGAAGCGCCAGTCATTTTTCCTGGCCAGCAAGTGCGGCATGGAAATCAGCCAGGAGACCGGCAAGAAAGAGATCAACGGTCGCCCGGAAACCATCAAGCGCCAGTGTGAAGCCAGCCTGCGTCGTCTGCAGACTGAAACCATCGACCTCTACTACCTTCACCGCCTCGACCCCAATGTGGCAATTGAAGAGAGCGTAGGCGCACTGTCCGATCTGGTACGCGAAGGCAAGATCGGCGCTATCGGCCTGTCCGAAGTATCCGCCACCACACTCGCACGCGCGCAGCAGGAACACCCCATCGCCGCGCTGCAAACCGAATACTCACTCTGGTCCCGCAACCCTGAGATTGCGGTACTTGAGCACTGCCGTAAGACCGGCACCGCATTTGTCGCTTTCAGCCCGCTGGCACGCGGTTTTCTGACTAACTCTCTGCGTGACGTCAGCACGCTGGAAGCCAAGGATATCCGCAACAACATGCCGCGCTTCAATGCGGACAACTACGCGGAAAACCTGAAATTGCTCAACGAATACGTTCAGATCGCCGAAGCAGCAGGCTGCACCCCCGCCCAGCTGGCACTGGCCTGGGTTCAGGCACAGGGCGATTTCATCGTACCGATCCCCGGCACCCGCTTCGCTTCCCATATGGAAGAGAACCTGGCAGCCGATGAGGTTTCGCTGGACCCGAGAACGCTGGAGCGCCTGAACGCGCTGATCAACCAGAGCACTGTTTACGGCCCGCGCTACAGCGAAGCGCAGCAGAAAGAGATCGATACGGAACAGTTTTAATGAAGCACCCGTTTTAATGAAAAACCATGGGGCTTGTTACCAGGCCCCCGCGGTACCCCAACAACATCCTAACTAAACGATAACAACCATAATAATAACAACAACTTGGAAAAGCATAACAAGACACGAGGCGAAACCTATGAAAACAATTATGAAGACGGCCGCGCTCTCCGCTGCAATTGCAGCCTCCAGCTTTGGAACCACTCAGGCGATGGCTGCCGATTACACTCTGCGTTTTGCACACTTTTTCCCGGCCGTTGCTGATGTCAGCAAAAACGTGTTCCAGGAGTGGGCAAAAGCGGTAGAAGAAGAGTCCAATGGCCGTATCGCCGTAGAGATGTACCCTTCCTCCACACTGGCTAAGCCGCCGGCGCTGTATGACTCCACCGTCAACGGCATCGCCGACATGGCTGCAACCGTGCAGGGTTACACAGCCAACCGCTTCCCGCTGACCCAGATTGTCGAACTGCCGGGCGTTGTCCAGAACGCACAGCAGGGCTCCTGCGTTATCCAGAAACTGTATGACGAAGGCCTCATCGCCGACGAGTACAAAGACACCAAGCCGCTGTTCCTGTTTACTCACGGCCAGGGCCACTTCCACCTCAAGGATACCGTGGTAGAGAAGCCGTCTGACCTGGCCGGCAAGCGCATCCGCCGCCCGACCTCAGTGGTTGCCAACCTGCTTGAAGAGCTGGAAGCTCAGCCGGTCGGCATGCCCGCTCCTGAGTCCTACCAGTCCATGCAGCGTGGCGTAATCGACGGAGTCGCCCTGCCGTGGGAAGGCATGAAGTCTTTCCGTCTCAACGAACTGGCCAACACTCACACCGAAATTGGTGGTCTGTATAGCCTTTCCTTCGTGGTCACCATGAACACCCGCGTTTACAACTCCATGCCGGATGACCTGAAAAAGGTGATCGATGATAACTCCGGTATGAAGTGGGCCGACAAGACCGGTAAGGTCTTCGATGACATGGACGCTGCTGGCCGTAAGGACGCTGTCGCCGCTGGTCACACCATCGTCACAATCGAAGGCGGTGGCGAGAACCCGGACTGGAAACCGGTACTTGATGCAGCGACCGAATCCTACCTGAGTGAGCTGGAAGAAAAGGGAATGCCCGCTCGTGACGTGTACGCACGGACCATGGAACTGGCAGATCTCTGCCAGTAACACGAACGGAGTAACCCATGAAACAGATTACGCGCCTGGTCGATGCTGTTGCGTCTCTGATGCAGCAGATAAGCGGAGTGCTAATCGTTGCGATGATGGTGACCGTCCTTCTGGACGTCACCACACGCTTCGTCTTTAAAGTGACTGACGGCGGTATCGATCTCACCTTTATCGGTGGGATCGAGATCATCAAGTACGGCCTGCTGTTCACCATTCTGTTCGCACTGCCCTACTGCGTGGATCGCTCTCAGGTGGTTGTCGACCTGTTCACCGAACGCCTCAGCGACCGCAAAAAGTCATTCCTCGAGGGAATCTACTTTCTCGGCTACACCCTGCTCGGCACCGGCATGACAATCCGGTTCTATGAAGCGATTCACGGGGCGGCCATGAGTGGTACCACCACCCAGGACCTGCTGATCCCGATGAATTACATCTACGCACTGACAATGTTTGCTACCGCCATGCTGGCCATCCGCGCCCTGCTGGTCGCCAAGCAACGTTTCTGCACAGCAATGGGGTTTAGCGCATGAGTTCTGCAACTATAGGTCTGATCTGCATCGGTTTGATGCTGGTCATGATGGCGCTGCGGGCACCTATTGCCTTGTCCATGGCGACCATCGGTTTTGTCGGTTTCTCCTGGATCATCGCGTTTGATCCGGCGATGGCTATTCTTGAAAATGGCCCGTTTGAAACCCTCTCCAACTACAGCTTCAGCCCCATCCCGATGTTCATCATGATGGGTGTGTTCGCCTCGCGGGCGAAGATGTCTGATCAGCTATTTTCCGGGGCTCGGGCACTGTTTGGCGCCTGGCGCGGCGGTATTTCGCTGGCAGCCATTCTGTCCTGCGGCATCTTTTCTGCCATTTCCGGCTCCTCCGTGGCAACTGCGGCCAGCATGTCACGCGTTGCGCTACCGGAGATGAAGAAGCACGGCTACGCTGACTCTCTGGCCACCGGCACCCTGGCGGCCGGCGGCACCCTCGGCATCATGATTCCGCCCTCTATCGCCCTGCTGCTGTATGCACTGATCACCGAACAGTCTGTCGGCGATATGTTCATTGCCGGTATGATCCCGGGCATCCTTGGCCTCGTGCTCTACTGCGTAACCATCAGCCTGCTGGTCAAGTTCAAGCCGGAGCTGGCGACCCCCGGTGAAGCGACTACCCTGCGCGAAAAGCTGATCGGTCTTAAGGGTCTGATCCCCTTCACCGCGGTATTCGCAATTATCATCGGCGGTATCTACACCGGTCTGTTTACGCCAACCGAGGCTGCGGCCATTGGCGCCTTCGCTACGCTGATCGTTGCTATCTGGCGCGGCATGAACTTCGCCGAGTTCCGCGAAGCTCTGCAAGAGACCATGATCACCTCCGCCATGATCTTCTTCATGATCATCGGCGCCGAAGTGTTCGGCTACTTCCTCAGCGTGTCACGCATCTCGTTCGAACTGGTGGATTTCGTCGACAGTCTGAACCTGACACCGTTCATGATTCTGATCTGCGTACTGATCCTGTTTATGCTGCTTGGCTGTGTCATGGATAGTATCGCCATGCTGCTGCTGACCGTGCCTGTGGTTTATCCGCTGGTTCAGGCGGCGGGCTTCGACCCGATCTGGTTCGGCATCGTTGCGGTTATCACCGTCGAACTTGGCTTGATTACGCCACCGGTCGGCATGAACGTCTTCGTGATAAAAGCGTTCGCACCCGATATCTCGATCGGCTCGATCTACAAAGGCGTGCTGCCGTTCGTGCTGTCAGATATCGTGCGTCTGGCACTGATCATCGCCTTCCCGGCGCTGGCCCTTGGTCTGCTATAAAGTAGATTAAATCCAGTTGACCCTGGGCCGGGAGACTCCTTCCCTCCTCCCGGCCCATTTTTCAGGAGAGGCATATGAAACCCGAGTCTCTCGGTAAAGCCGTATCCGGCAGCATCTCCAACTACGCCCTCTATAGCGAAGCCCAGTCTGCGGACGATCCGGAGTTTATCCATATTGAGGATATTCCCAGCCGCGCCCGCCTGTTCGACTGGACCATCAACATCCACACCCATCCACGCATGTATCAGCTGGTCTATGTACGCACCGGCCAGGTTCGCATCCATATCGATGGTGAAGAGCGCACGGAGCCCGCTCCCTGCATCATTACCATCCCACCCTCGGTCGTGCACGGCTTCGAGTTTGGCCGCGAAACCACCAACGGCGCAGTGATTACTGTATCCCAGCTGGTGATTATGGATGAGCAGTTCCAGCGCGACTTCCCATTTGTCGAAGAGATGCTGCGCACACCGCAGATCGTACCTCTCGGACAGCATCCCGGTGATACCGAGTTCATCGGCCAACTGATTACACAGATGGAGGAGGAGTACCACGAACGACGCACCGGCAAAAAGCAGATGTTCGAATGGCTGCTCTACTCATTAATGCTCAAGGTCGGGCGCCGTATCCAGGCCAGCCGCCGCGCCCGCGACGAAGGCCACTACGAGCGCCTCTACCGCCTGCTAACGCAGTTGGTTGAGCAACATTACCGCGAACACAAGCCAGCCAGCTTCTACGCCGAGGAACTGCACACCACGACCACCTCGCTTAATCGCGCCTGCGCAGCCGTGGCCGAGAAAAACCTGAGTGAAATGCTGCATGATCGCCTGACGCTGGAAGCCCAGCGGATGCTGATCTACTCCTCGATACCAGTCTCGCTGATCGCCTACGACCTGGGCTTCAACGATCCCGCTTACTTCTCCCGTTTCTTCAAGCGCCGCACCGGCATGGCACCGGTCACCTTCAGAGAGATGCGCGACCGGGACGAGTAACCCGCCCCCAAGCAGTTAGCGTTTTTCAGTGGCTTCGTTATGATAGCGGCATATTCGCTGGTATCGAATTAACACCATGAAAAACATACGCTTTTATCTATTTTTAGCCGCAATGCCGCTGATCACCGCCGGTGCGATTTACTGGCTCAGCCAAACCAGCAGGGTCGATAATGGCGCCACCTTCCTGCTTACTTCTCTGCCCTATTTTTTCTTTATCTACTTTTACGGCCTGTTCGACTGGAGCCCCTTCGCCTGGGCTGAGCGTCTACGCGAGAAGCACGGCAAAGCGGGTCACGAGTTTTTCAAAAAGGCCGGTTTCGCCTCCATAGGTATCAGCGTATTTCTCTACCTGGGATCCGATCAGATATTCCAGAGCCTGGGCTTCACCCGCGTCGATGTAGACCGCACCAGCCGCACGCAAACGCCTTACTACTACCAGCGCGACCCATCGGAACAAACCAAAGCAGAGCAAGAGAAGAAAGAGCGCAAAATGTGGGAAGAGATCAGTGAATCGTTGGAGAAGCACTTTGCGGAGGAGGAAGCCAGACAACGCGGATTAGAACAGCCTGAAGAGGCACAATAAAAAACCGCCCGAAGGCGGTTTCTCTACCAAGCTTTGAGCATGATTACTGACTAAGCTTGCGCAGCAATGCGTCCGCATACTCGACGGCAAGCTCAGCGACAGAATCACTGTCTACATACTCTTCGCTCGCGATGAGAGTGCTCAGCGCCTGAGTCGCTATGTACTCGCGCTTGGTAAGTCCACTGTTGTATTTCGATCCAAAAGCCGACGCTCTTTTGTTTGCCTCGAGCTCCGTGGCCATCGTCACCATCATTACGCGCCTCCTTGCGTTTAGCTGATCTGGGACAACAGATACATCTTATATCAAAAACCGATTTTCGGAAAAACTACAAAATACTCAACTCTCATTCCGACCTACAACACCCAGGCAAACCCTCTCCTCACGCACAAAAAGACGCCGATAGTCAGGCTTCAAAGCAAGAAGGGATAGATCAGCGACAAGACCCACAGCACCAAGCGGAAAGAAGCCAATCTGGATGGAAGGCGAGCTCAGCCGTTAACGATGTCGAAGTCACTTAAAGCATAGAGAGGAAGAGATAAAGCTCGCCGTAAGCGCTCGACGCGCCGGGCCGGCGTCAACACCAAAATCCAAGAGGCACTCGGGGGTAGCGCATAAACAAAAACAGCGGGCCGCTTTCGCTAACCCGCTGTCTCTGCAAAGAATTTGGTAGGACTAAGCAGACTCGAACTGCTGACCCCCACCATGTCAAGGTGGTGCTCTAACCAACTGAGCTATAGTCCTAGATGCTTGGGCTGTGCTCTGCCTCAAACGTGGTGCGTATTATATATATCGTTCCGCCTTGTGCAAGTGCTTTTTGAAAAGAAAATTTAGTTTTCTTTTCAAAGCCTTAGCTGTTCATCAATTAAACAACCTGGGCCTCTATGAAAGCTGTACCAGGTTGTGTTCGATAGCGTATTTCACCAGACCCGCCGCGGTCTGGATATTAAGCTTGGACTTGATGTTCTGGCGGTGGGTTTCCACCGTGCGTACGGAAATATCCAGCTCGCGGGCAATCTCCTTGTTGTTACGCCCTCCGGCCAGCAAGCGCAGTACGGTCAGCTCTCGAGGCGTCAGCACACTGCCATCGTCCGCCGGGGTAGCGGGCTCGTCGAAGCGCGCAAACAGGGTCTGGGAAGCACCAGAGCTGAAGTACGTGCCGCCATGGTGAACAGTCTCAATCGCTTTGACCATCTCCTCAGAGGAGACATCTTTCAGGATGTAACCGGAAGCCCCGGACTGGATCAGCTGGAGAATGTACTCGCGGTTATCGTGCATACTGAGGATCAGCACACGCACGCCAGGACAGCATTCGCGTAGTTTTTTTGTCGCTTCGAAGCCGTTCATCACCGGCATGGAAACGTCCATCATCACCACATCTGGCTTCAGTTCGATAGCGGCTTCCACCGCTTTCAAGCCGTTGGCGGCATCTCCCACAACGCGAATCCCCGGCTCATCCTCCAGCCGCGCACGGATGCCATCAACCACCAGTGGATGATCATCAACCAAAATGACATTAATCGGTTTATCGGTCATTACTACTTATCCCAACACCTGAGGCCCTTTGAGCGGCAGAGCCACGCGGATACGCGTCCCCTCGCCTACACCCGAGTCGAGGCGATATTCGCCGCCCAGGAGTTCGACTCGCTCACGCATGTTGCGCAGACCAATACCTAGCATATGCCGATTTTCCTGGGGATCAAAACCGCAACCGTTATCCTTTAGATCAAGGCGCACCTTACCGCCCTGATGATCCAGCTTGAGTGCAATGGCACTGGCATCCGCATGTTTTTCCACATTGGTCAGTGCTTCCTGTATCAGCCGATAGAGGGTGATTTCGATATCTTCTGGCAAGCGGTTGTCAGGCAGGGCCACCTCTTTACTGATGCGGATATTAGTGCGCTCGGAAAAGTGCTCCAGCAGGGCTGACAGACCGCGCTCGAGCCCCAGGTCATCAAGTATGCTGGGACGCAGGTCGTGCGAGATGCGCCGCACCTCCTGAATTGCCTGGTTAAGTACCTCGCGACCCACATTGAGATCCTCCAGGCCTTTCATCTCCCCCTGCCCCAGCTTACGCTGCGCCAGCTCTATCCGGTAGAGCACGGTCACCATCAGCTGATTGATACCGTCGTGCAGTTCGCGGGAGAAACGCCGCCGCTCATCGACCTGAAACTGAATAGAACGATGGGCAAGCGAGCGCAGACGCGCATCGGCAAGACGACTTTCATGCAGGTTGATGGCAACGCCAAGGATCACGATGATCAGTGTCATGCTTGAGACAATCACACTGACGTTGAAGAAGTTCTGCCGGATATTCATGCTGACTTCACTGCGAATCTGGCGCAGTTCAGCGCTGATATCATCCAGGTAAAGCCCGGTGCCGTACATCCAGCCCCAGTCGGATATCTCAACCACGTAACCGAGCTTACTTTCCACCTCATCCCGCCGCGGGTTGTGCCAGAGGTAGCGATGATAGCCGCCGCCTTCATCGGCGATGCGCAGCAGGTTGCGGATCACGTAGTCACCGCTGTAATCCTGCATATCGATGAGGGGCTGCCCCACCAGTTCGGGCTGAATGGGATGGACCAGATTGACGCCCTCGCTGTCATAGGCAAAAAAGTAGCCATCGACACCGAAGGTCATATCATTGAGGATCCGCCTCACCTCCTGCTTGGCCAGCTCCTCATCTCCGCCAGCCGCTTCGCGGACATGGACAATCGCCGCTTCCGCCATCTCGACATAATGCCGCAGTTCGCGACGCTTGGAGTCGAGCAGATTGTCCTCAAAGATGGCGATCTCCTGCTCAGACAGCAGCACCGCTCCCTTGCTACCCAGCCAGGTAATCAGAATCGCTACCAGCACCATCGGCAAAATCGCCAGCAGCATGATTTTTGTTTTTAGCGACATCACAGGCTCAGCAGTTAAATTTGCACAGCGGATACAAAGAAGCCGATTGCGGCGGATACCGCAATCGGCTTCGGGACAAGCCAGTTGTCAGGTTATACCAGACCGAACCAGCTCGGGAAGAACATGATCGCCAGCACGATCACGATCTGAATCGCGATAAACGGCATCACGCCCTTGTAGATATCCAGCGTAGTCACCTCTGCCGGTGCTACACCCTTCAGGTAGAAGAGCGAGAAACCGAACGGCGGTGTAAGGAAGCTGGTCTGCAGGTTCATGGCGATCAGGATCGCGAACCAGAGCGGAGCGATACCGAGGATATCAGCCACCGGCGCCAGGATCGGTACGATAATGAACGCGATCTCAACGAAGTCGATGAAGAATCCCAGAATCAGGATCGCAATCATCGACAGCACCAGGAAGCCCATGGCTCCGCCAGGTAGATCAGACAGCACCTCTTCGACGATGTAATCGCCACCGGTGTAGCTGAACGCCATGGAGAACGCAGTCGCACCCAGCAGGATGGCAAACACCATCGCAGTGACCTTAACGGTCTCAATTGAGGCCTGCATCAGCATTTCGAAGCTGAACTGACGATACAGCAGCGCCAGCACCAGCGCGCCTACACCACCCAGCGCAGAGGACTCAGTCGGCGTCGCGATACCGGCGAAGATGGAACCCAGCACCACCAGAACCAGTGCCAGCGGCGGGATGATGGAAACAGCCGCTTTGACGTAAAACTGGCGGCGGTTCAGGCTCTCGTCACGGGGCACGGTCGGCGCCATTTCAGGTTTCATCCAGGCAATTGCCAAAATGTACACCAGGTAGGCACCCACCAGCACCGCGCCGGGGATGATAGCGGCCTTGAACAGGTCACCCACCGGGATGCCAAGGACGTCACCCAGGATAATCAGGATGATCGACGGCGGAATAATCTGCCCCAGGGTGCCCGAGGCACAGATGGTGCCGCAGGCAAGACGCTTGTCGTAGTTGTACTTCATCATCACCGGCAGCGAGATCAGACCCATTGCCACGACTGAAGCCCCTACAACACCGGTGGAGGCCGCGAGCAGCGCGCCCACCAGCACGGTGGAGATAGCCAGACCACCCCGTACGCCACCGAACAGCTGCCCCATGGACTCGAGCAACTGTTCAGCCAGACGCGTGCGCTGCAGCACGATCCCCATGAAAATAAACAGCGGAACCGCCATCAGAGTCGTGTTTTCCATGATGCTCTGAATACGGAACGGCATGAACGCGAACATATCCGGACCTTCGGCAAAGACACCGAAGATCAGCGCTACACCACCGAAGGTGTACGCTACCGGAAAGCCGACCAGCAACATAAGCAGGGCGGCGAAAAACATGATAATACCGATCATTATCTAAACCCTGCCTGATTAGTGCTGCACCGGTGTGTAGTCATCGTCTTTCAGACGACCACTGAGAATGTTGATCGACTTCAGCGCCAGACCAACACCACTGATGAAATTAAAGAACATCGCAAACGGAATCACCGACTTGATGATCCAGCGATGCGGCAGACCACCCGGGTCGCCGGAGCCTTCACCCAACTGGAAGGATTCGCGGGCGAAATCAACGCCGTACCAGGCAACCAGCAGACAGAACGGGATCAACAGTACCAGTGTGCAGATCAGGTCGATCCAGGCGCGTTTACGAACGCTGAGCTGGTCGTAGATGACATCGACACGTACGTGACCACCCGCTTTCAGGGTGAACGGAATGCCCAGCATGAACATGGCGGCGTAAAGATGCCATTCCATCTCCTGCATACCGATATAAACGGTGTTAAACAGGTAGCGGGACGCAACATCAAAGAAGACGTTGAACAGCATCAGGATAAACAGCACGGCAGCAATTTTGCCGAGCAGATCGGAGAACCGATCGATCGTCTGTTGAAGACGTAGAAGGAACATGATTTTCAACCTCATGGACCGAGGATTAGGACCAGATTACAGGCAGGGCACCGCCCCTCAGGGCGGAGCTCTGCTTGAGCGAGGCGTTACTCTGCCATGCTATTGAGGTAAGCGCGATCCGCAATGTCGGTCCAGACACGGATCTGCTTCAGGTAATCCGCCTGAGAGGACAGGATTTCCTTGGCCAGCGGGTCAGCTTCAGCAGCTTCAGCCAGCAGCTCATCGTTAGCCTGCTTGATAGCGCCCATCACTTCCGGCGGGAAAGACTTCACCTGGATATTCGGGTACTCGTCGGTCATGGTCACCCAGTTTTCGGCGGACACATGGTGAGAGTTGATGGTCATATCGTAGGCAGAGACCTTCATCGCGGTCAGCAGGATCTTCTGCAGATCTTCCGGCAGACGGTCCATGGTGCGTTTGTTGATCAGGAACTGCAGCTCGGTGGCAGGCTCATGCCAGCCGGTGTAGTAGTACGGAGCGATTTTGTGGAAGCCCATACGCAGGTCCATGGCCGGACCGATCCACTCCAGCGCGTCGATGGTACCACGCTCCAGAGAGGTGTAGAGCTCACCCGGCGGGATGTTGGTCGGGCTGGCGCCCAGCTTGGCCAGAACTTCACCGGCGAAGCCCGGGATACGCATTTTCAGACCCTTGAGGTCTTCGACGCTATTGATCTCTTCACGGAACCAGCCGCCCATCTGCACGCCGGTGTTACCGCCCGGTACAGAGATCAGACCCAGAGGCTCGTAAACCTTCTGCATCAGTTCCATACCACCGCCGTAGTAGAACCAGCCGTACTGCTCAACAGCGGTCATACCGAAAGGCATGGTGGTGAAATAAAGGGTGTTGGGGACCTTACCCTTCCAGTAGTAGGAAGCGGAGTGGCCCAGGTCATACTGTCCGGCACGAACCATGTCGAACACGCCCAGCGGGGATTTGTGCTTGTTGGCAGTGTCGATAGTGATCTGCAGACGCCCGTTGGACATCTCTTCGGCCAGTTTGGCCATCTCCCGAGCGGGAACACTGAAGGTGCCGAAGTTGGTGGGCCAGGTTTCGGCGAGCTTCAGACGGTAGGTTTTCTCTTCCGCCTGAGCCGGAGCGATCAAAGCCGCAGCACATGCCGCAGCCGCAATCAATTTGCGGGCAAACGTCATTTTCAACATTATTCTTATATCCTTTTTGTATTGGGGATTCTCCAGATTCAGCATAGACGCTGATCCGAATGCTGACAGTTTCTCAGCTGCTGTCAGCCTTACCTATTCGCAGTTCCCCGCAACCGGATCAGGATCACTACCTAGTCTCTAAGTATTTTTACTTAGTTTCGTCTAAGTAATAACAGCTAGGTAAGACGATATTCAGACTCCGCGATTCCAGGTTAAACCTGACAGACACGAGCATGGAGCCATGCCATAAAGCGCCCATAAAAAACGGGCGACGCTTGCAGCGCCGCCCGTTTAAACTACTTAGCTCTTTTGCTGGATCAACAGCGGAAACGTGCCGTCATCGTCTGCAGGTTTTCGGCATGCCCCACTACGTCGGAAGAGAAGCTACCGATTTCACGGGTGCGCTCAGAACCGCGGGAGACATTATCGAGCACCGCATTCATGCTGTGAGCAATAGACTGCGCTGTCGCCGCAATCTGCTCAATGCTGGCCGCCTGCTGCTGGTTACGGTCGCTGACCTCACCAAAGAGTGAGCGAATCTGCTCCATCTCATGAATCGCCTCACCACCCTGTCTGCGGCTTTCATTGACCTGTTGCTGGCCAGCCTCCATGGCGCTGAGGATCTGATTCATCTGCCCCTGCATGTTGTTGTTGATATCGTTGATGTTGGAGGTCGCAGACACTGTTTTCTCAGCCAGAGAGCGAACCTCATCCGCCACCACGGAGAAACCACGTCCCGCCTCACCGGCACGGGCAGCTTCGATGGCCGCGTTCAGCGCCAGCAGATTGGTCTGCTCGGCCAACCCATTGATCATATCGGTGACACCGTCGACACGGGAGGAAGCCTCGTTCAGTCGATTCAGCTCATCATGAATCCGTGCGAACAGTGCAGAAATCTCTTCCAGTGAACCCAGCGCGCCGGTGATGACCGCGCCGCCCTTTTCGGTGGCCGCTTCCGCTTCACCGGAGAGGCGGTTGGTCTCTTCCGAAGCGTTAGCCATCTCGGCAACGGTCTGGCTGATCTCTTCCGCCGCTGCGGCGACCGAACCGGTCTCCGATTCAGTCTGCTCGCTCTCGCTGATCTGGGTCTGCAGCGTGTCACTCAGCTCAGTGGACATCCGCTGCAACTGGGAACTGCTCTCTTTGACCCCGTTCAGCACCGAACCTAGCTGCTCAGTCAGGTTGTTCACCGCCACACCCAGGCGATCGAACTCGTCCTGCTTGCCTGTGCTCACCGGCAGACGCAGGGCCAGATTGCCCTCGGCAACCTCTTCCAGGGAAGTCAGAGTGGTGTTCAACGCTTTTGTCGAACGCTTAAGGGTCAGCATCAACAGCAGAAGCACCGCGGCCGCGACACCGATACCCGCGATCAGTATCGTTGTGCGTGCGGTTTTGCTCGCACTGTCAGCAGCGGACCTGGCCTGGGCCAGCTGAGCCAACACCTGGTCGAAGCGCTGAACGACCTGCTGATTGAACTGCTCCAGCTGAGCATCAGCGCGGATCTCCGCCTGATTCTGCGCCTGAATCAGCGAGATCAGCCCTTCCACCTCGGTAGCGATCGCTTCCAGCGGTTCATCAAAGGTATCGACGAAGTCGAGCTCAACCAGGGTCTGGCGCAACTCCGCTTTGGCAGCGCGAAAGGCATCAAAAGACTCAGGGGAACGCTGTTCGATCAAACTGGCAATGCTCTCCTGCATCTTCTGATAGGGTTTACGCATAAAGGAGAAGAGTGAATTTTCAAACTCAGCCAGGCGATCTGCCACCGCTTTACGCTGGCCATCGGCATTCGTCACACCGATCGCCTGCCCGGCATCGATCTCTTCGCCCTGAGCTACCAGCCAGGTATCCAGCGTGCCATCGAGCACCTCAGCGCCTTCCATGCCCTGATCGGCGAGGCCCGTCAGGATACGATCCTGGGTTTGCTTGAATTTCGGCAGCGCCTTCTCGGCGACATCTCCAGAAAGACGGGACAGGGTCGAAACTTCTGACCTCAGGGTGCTGAGATCGATGACCCATCGACCCAGAGTATCGACCCTTTCAGCTGCTCGGGATTGGCTATTAAGAGAAGAGATCGAGAGGAAGATCAACGCGGCGAAGCCGACGACGGTCAGTATCACCACGAGCATGAGGTTCTGCTTGAACCCCAGCTTGAAGCGCGAGAGTGGCATCCTTAGTTTCCTTGTAATAGTTATATCCAGCGATATACCGGTCCCCAGCCACCCTAACATTGCCCTGCGCCATGTGGTCTGGGGGAAAACCGATTGTCATTATATCGACATTATCCGCTAAGACTTTAGTACCAGCTCTGTCGCAAAACAACCCCACAAATATTGCAACTTGCTGATTTAATTACTCAGGAAGTGAGGCATGTTTTATCCGCTCAAGCTCATCACGCAGCTGCGCCGCTTTCTCAAATTCGAGATTTCGTGCAGCTTCGTACATCTGATCCTCCAGCTGGTTGATCGTTTTCGCCAGCTCCTTGGTACTCATGCCACGCTCATCAACCCGGTACTCCGCCGCAGGCTCTGCCGCCTTGCGTGCGCCGCGGGAGCTCTTGCGACCCGGCACCGCACTGGCACCCTCCATGATATCCGCCACCGATTTGACGATACCTTTCGGGGTAATACCATGCTCTTCGTTGAAGGCGATCTGCTTCTCTCGACGCCGTTCGGTTTCATCCAGCGCACGCTGCATGGAACCGGTTACCCGGTCGGCGTAAAGAATGGCACGACCGTTCACGTTGCGGGCGGCACGGCCGATGGTCTGAATCAGTGATGTATCGGAGCGCAGGAAGCCCTCCTTGTCCGCGTCCAGAATCGCTACCAGCCCAACCTCAGGCATATCGATCCCCTCACGCAACAGGTTAATACCCACCAGTACATCGAACTCGCCGATACGCAGATCACGGATAATTTCAACACGCTCCACAGTATCGATATCCGAGTGGACATAGCGCACCCTGACATCGTGTTCGGCGAGGAACTCGGTCAGATCCTCCGCCATCCGCTTGGTCAGTACGGTGACGACGACTCGCTCGCCCCGGGCGGCAACAAGACGGATCTCTGACAGCAGATCATCCACCTGGGTGCTCGCCGGACGGATCTCAACCACCGGGTCCACCAGCCCGGTCGGCCGCACTACCTGCTCGGCGATCTGTTCGGCGTGCTCAGCCTCGTATTTGCTCGGTGTCGCCGAGACAAAGATCATCTGCGGTGCCAGGCGCTCCCACTCTTCAAACTTGAGCGGCCGGTTATCCAGCGCCGAGGGCAGGCGGAAGCCATACTCCACTAGGGTTTCCTTACGGGAACGGTCACCGCGATACATGGCGCCGAGCTGCGGAATGGTGACGTGGGACTCGTCGATAATCACCAGCGAGTTGTCCGGCAGATACTCAAACAGAGTTGGCGGCGGCATACCCGGCCCACGGCCGGAAAGATAGCGCGAGTAGTTCTCGATGCCAGAGCAGTAGCCCAGCTCCAGAATCATCTCGATATCGTAGAGGGTACGCTGCTCCAGACGCTGGGCTTCAACCAGCTTGTTGTTCTCACGCATCTGCTCAAGGCGCTCACGCAGCTCCTCCTTGATTTTGTCCACCGCTTCCAGCAGCACCTCACGCGGCGTGACATAGTGCGTTTTCGGATAGATGGTGGCGCGCGGTACCTTGCGCAGCACTTCTCCGGTGAGCGGGTCAAAGTAGCTGATCTGCTCGATCTCGTCGTCGAAGAGCTCGATCCGAACCGCTTCAACCTCCGATTCCGCCGGGAACACATCGATCACATCGCCGCGCACCCGGTAGGTGCCGCGATGCAGCTCCACATCGTTACGGGTGTACTGCAGCTCCGCCAGACGGCGCAGCAGACCACGCTGATCGATGCGGTCGCCACGATCCAGATGCAGCATCATAGACAGGTAGGACTTGGGATCACCCAGACCGTAGATCGATGACACGGTCGCCACGATAATCGCATCTTCGCGCTCCATCAGCGCCTTGGTAGCGGAGAGGCGCATCTGCTCAATGTGATCGTTGATCGAAGCGTCTTTCTCGATAAAGGTATCGGACGAAGGAACGTAGGCTTCCGGCTGGTAGTAGTCGTAGTAGGAGACGAAATATTCCACCGCGTTATCGGGGAAGAATTCGCGAAACTCTCCGTACAGCTGTGCCGCCAACGTCTTGTTATGGGCCAGTATGATGGTCGGGCGCTGCACGGCTGCAACCACATGAGCCATGGTGAAGGTTTTGCCGGAACCGGTCACACCGAGCAGGGTCTGGGCTGCCAGCCCCGACTCCAGACCATCGACGAGCTTGGCGATCGCCTTGGGCTGATCACCCGCGGGTTCAAATGCCGAGCTTACCTTGAATCTTGTCTTCATCCTTCTATCCTGCTATCGAGCGAACCGGGAAGTATAACGCGCCACCGGGGCCTAAATCATTGGGTTTACGGCCAACCGATCAGTTGGAGCACTCGCTGATGGCGGTGGCATGAGTTTCCTATCAGCAACTTTTTTCACCATAAGCGCCGAATTACGTCTTTTTAGGTCGCACAGGGATTCAGAGTCCACCCCGAATCCTGTATGCTCCTAAAGCATTTGCCATGTACATTTCAGGCGCTGACAGGAAGAGGAATCAAGCTTGGACGTGCAACTTTCCAACCGCGTAAACAGCATCAAACCTTCTCCCACGCTGGCGGTGACCAACCGCGCAGCTGAACTGCGTGCGGCAGGCCAGAACATTATCGGCCTGGGCGCTGGAGAACCGGATTTCGATACACCCGCTCACATTAAACAGGCAGCGATTGATGCCCTGAACAGCGGCTTCACCAAATACACCGCTGTCGACGGCACCCCCGCGCTGAAAAAGGCGATTATTGCCAAATTCGAAAACGAAAACGGCCTGAAATACGAAGCTAACCAGATTCTGGTTTCCTGCGGCGGTAAGCAGAGCTTTTTCAACATGGCTCTGGCCCTGCTGGACGCCGGCGACGAGGTGATTATTCCCGCACCTTACTGGGTTTCCTACCCGGATATGGTGAAAGTTGCCGATGGCGTTCCGGTCATTCTGACCACTACCCAGGAGCAGCGCTTCAAAATCACTCCGGCACAGCTGGAAGAAGCGATCACCGACAAGACTCGCCTGGTCGTACTGAACAGCCCGTCCAACCCGACCGGCGTTGCGTACACCGAAGAGGAGCTGAAAGCTCTGGGTGAAGTGCTGAAGCGCTACCCGAACGTGCTGATCGCCACCGACGACATGTATGAGCACATCCGTTTCACCGGCAAGCCGTTCTGCAACATCGTCAACGCCTGCCCGGAACTGTATGAGCGCACCGTCGTTCTGAATGGCGTATCCAAGGCTTACTCCATGACCGGCTGGCGTATCGGTTACGCAGCTGGCCCTGCCAAGCTGATCGGCGCGATGAAGAAGATTCAGTCGCAGAGCACCTCCAACCCCACTTCCATCTCCCAGGTTGCAGCTCAGGCCGCACTGGAAGGCTCCCAGGAGTGTGTCGAGGAGATGGTCAAGGCGTTTAAAGAGCGTCACGACTATGTCGTCAGCGCCCTGAATGCCATTGAAGGTGTCGAGTGCATCGAAGCGGACGGTACTTTCTACGCTTTCCCGAGCTTCCAGAAGGTGATCGACTCCCGTCCGGAGTTTGAAGACGATATCGCTTTCGCCGAGTTTCTGCTGATCGAAGCGGGCGTTGCCCTGGTACCGGGTTCCGCCTTTGGCGCACCGGGTAACCTACGCCTTTCCTTCGCCACCAGCCTGGATACCCTCAAGGACGCGATCGGACGCATCTCCAAAGCGCTGGCGCAGTAATGGAGCGATGATCCTACAGCGGCGGACACCCCGTCCGCCGCTTCCCTTTCACGGAAAGGAGATCCAGCGTGAAAGCCCGCATAATCTCTGAACTGTTCTCCTCTAGCCTCCTCCCTGTTGCACTGCTGATTAACAACCAACTCAAGTGGTCCAACGCCTCGTTTGAGGCGCTACCGAGCGCCAGCCGCGATAGCCTGATCAGGCAACACAACACAGCAGCACAGGACCACCGCTTCGAACGCTTGAGCTGTGATGAATACCTGCTCCTGATCGGCACGCCATCGGCCAGCAGCCGGCATGAACGCAGGCTTATTCGCGAACTGATACCCGCCCTGGCTGCCGGCGGTGATCCCTGGCTGACCTGCGCCCGCGTTCTCGGCCCAATGATCGGACAGACGGAACTGGTCGCGGTGAAACACCAGAGCGAAGATGCGGATGAACTGCTCGGCCACTGGCACGACGGTGAGACTCTGCCGCCGCGCCGACTGACCTCAGAGCACGCCCTCGCCGAAAAGATCTACGCCGCCACCGAGGATCGTCTGCTCGCTACCAATCCGGCGCAGGACTACCCCGAGGATTCTCTGGTAGCCGATAGCCAACCCCACTACTTCATCAGCCAGCGGGTCGACAGCAACAATAAAGCCCGGGGTTATCTGGCAATACTCGAAAACGAGAAGCCCGATACGTTCACCGAGAATATCCACCTGCTCCAACTGGCGGGCGACATTCTGGCTGGCCACTTTGCCAGCGAGCCGGAATCAGCACCGGAGAGCGCCGACGAGAATACTCATCCCAGGGATACACTGACCGGTCTGCCCGGCCGCGCGGCCTTCGACGCCGCATTGGAACAGGCTGAGCTGCACTATCTGCAAAGCGAAAAGAACTGCGAAATGGCGATGCTCGATATCAACGGTCTGTCAGCGATCAATAATCTCAAAGGCATCGACTACGGTGACCGGGTACTGACACTGCTTGCCGGGGCGCTCAAAGCGATCTGCCGCAGTGGCGACCAGGTGTTCCGTTTCGGCGGAGACGAATTTGTACTGCTGATGCCGTTTGGCAAACATGCACCACCACTGAAAAAACGACTGACACAGGTAGAAGAACAGCTACGCAAAGAGACCGGTATCGACGGCTTCAGCCTCGCTTTTGGCATCTCCAGCCTGTCAGAAACCCGGGGCAGCAGCGACGACCTGATGCTACTCTGTGATCGGAGGCTTCGAGACTCCAAGGCGGACCAGAGAAAAGAGACCTAGACTCTAGACACACATACAAGGGGTGTATTGATGAGAATAAGGAAAAGTATCTCCGCTGCAGGTATCTGTTTCACACTCGCAACCACCCCGGCCAGCGCCGGCGCTCTTCTCGACCTCTATCAACAAGCGTTGGACGCGGATCCGCAATTAAAGGCAGCCGAAGCCACTTTCCGGGCTGACGCCGAGTCCTCAACCCAGGCCAGATCCGCACTCTTGCCGCAGGCAAATCTCGACGCCAACACCTCACGCATCGATAACCGCTTCCTCGATGGCAACAGCCACGGCTACACACTTTCGCTCTCCCAGCCCCTGTTCGATGCCAGCGCCTGGTTCACGTTCCGGCGCGGTCAACTGCTGGAAGAGCAAGCAGAACTCACCTTCTCACTGGCGCAGCAGGAGTTGATTCTAAGATCCATAGACGCTTACCTTGGCGTTCTGCGCGCTCAGAACACTCTCGATCTGGCGCAGGCACGGGAACGCGCCCTGTCACGCCGCCTGGAACAGGTGCAGGCGCAGTTCGAGGTCGGACTGATAGCCGTGACCGACGTCCTCGACGCCCAGGCCTCCTACGACGAAGCCGCCGTCCAGCTGATCGACGCCCAGGGCGCACTGAGCAACAGCTTTGAGGCACTCGAACGCCTCGCGGGAAGCCCTTTCGACAATATTCAGCCACTTAAACCGGACTACCCGATCCTGTCTGTCGAACCAACCGATCCTGCCACCTGGCTGGACCGCGCCTTCGAGGGCAACCTGGTTTACAGGATCAGCCAGTATGACAGCCAGGCGGCAAGACGCTCGCTACAGGCCGCACGTTCTGAACACCTGCCGCGCCTGGCGATAGAGGCGCAAGGCGGTGAAACCACTGAGCGCGGCGACTGGAACGATTCCAATAGCATAGCGCTGACACTGACCATGCCGCTGTACACCGGCGGCTCAACCAGCTCCAGCGTGCGCGCAGCGGATCAACGCAACCGGGCCGCACTTTTTAACCAGGAAGATCAGCGCCGCGCCCTGACACTGCAGACCCGATCCCTGCTGCGTGACCTGAACACCAGCGTTGAGAGCGTCAAGGCACGGGCGCAGAGCATCAAGTCACGCGAAACTGCGCTGACGGCGAACGAGGAAGGCTTTTCGGTAGGTACTCGCAACGTGGTCGATGTACTCGATGCGGAAAACGCGCTTTATCAGGCCCTGCTAGACTACGCCAACAGCCGCTACGACCACATCACCACACTGTTTGAGTTCAAGCAGACGGTCGGCAGCCTGAGCCCAGAGGATCTTATCGCCCTGGACCAGTGGCTGACCGACGCAAAATAGGTAACAAACAAAGGAGAGATGATCTCCTCAGGGAGGTCAGTGAACCGTGGGGTTATCCTCTTCGGCTTCCGACAGGATCGGCTGCCCCTCACTGTCATGACCGATCGCGCCTACCTCAACACCACGTTCCAGCAACTGCTGCACCAGCATTTCAGTAAGATGCGCACTGATGATCATGCCAGCAGGCGGATCACCCTCGAACAGGTCTTCATCCAATAGATCATCGCCACGCAACCCAAGCAGCAGCGGGTTTTCCAGTAGCAGCGGCGCCAGCTCATCGGGCGTGAATATGGCGTGATCAGAAGCCACCAGCAATGCCAGTTGATAGGCATCATGAGGCCCCTCTTCCAAACGTTCAACGTAGGCTTTCTCGGCCAGATGGAACAGATCGCTGAGATGACTGCGCCCGCGCTGGGGTACAAACTCGCCCGCTTCCGTGTAATCGATGCCATGTACTGCCGGCACAGAGTCGAGCTCATGGGCATCAACCAACACCCGCCCCTCGGAATCCACTTCCAGCCAGTTACGGTTGACCGCTACCGCCAGCAAACCCTCCAGCGCCGCCGCAACAATGTTACTGGTGACGATGGCACCGACACAGGGATTGGCGCGCTCACTATCCACATCGATCAGGTCACTGGCGCGTGCCGACAGCAGCTTGGGATCTTCATCGATCAAGGCGGCCAGCTCTTCGCCGGAAAGCCAGAGGCGATCGTTACAGACGCGATGGGCAGTGAGATAAGGCTCAGTCTCACCATGATCGACCATGACCTGGACGTATTCAATACGAACCTTTTCCAGTAGATCGGCTAACCGACTCATACCGCTCCTCCTGGAGACAAGGGGACACAGAAACAAAAAGGTGCCACAAACGCGGCACCCTTAATAGTAATCTTCCCGACGATAATTGCACGCACCGCCGGATAGCTATTCAGTGGATGGTTATACCGATCGGCTGAACCCGGTCCTTCATGTCATCAAAGGCATGACGCAGGTGCGACAGCGGCATCAGACCGAAGTCGATCGGGTCGACCGGCAACTCATACCAGTCCAGCGACCAGATACGGGTCATCAGCTCATACTCGCCGATCAGCGCATCCAGCAGAATCATGACCGCTTCGACACGGGGATCCATTTCCAGAATCTTCGGCGCATCACGCAGATAAACGGCCAACTGAAGCTTGCCGTTAAGCTGTCGCAGGGAGCACCAGAATTCATCGATTTCGCACAGTTCATCACCCATGTTGACGAACGCGGGCACCGGATCGTAGCGCTCGTTAAACGCGCGGAAGCTGATACCGGACAGGTCCGGCGCAGCACCGACCAGCGAAAGCACCGCATGAATCGACTCCGGGTAGCCATCACAACCAAACACCATCTCGACCGGACCGCCTTCCGACTCCTTCTCGAAGTGAAAGGTCAGATTGCGATCGATCTTCTGCAGGCTGGAACGATAAGCGTTCAGCAACGCATCGGCTTCAAAATGCGCATCCTGCTGACTGGCCAGCAACTGGTCGAGCGTCTGCTCGACGTGCTGCCAGAAGTCTTCTATCTGCTTATGGCTATAGTTCATAGAGTCTGTGCTAATCGGGTGAATTGTCTCAGGTACGGGGAACGACGACGCCGGTCTGCCCCTGATACTTACCCTTGCGATCGAGATAAGAGGTTTCGCACACTTCATCAGCCCCCAGAAACAGCATCTGGGCGACCCCTTCGTGGGCGTATATTTTGGCCGGCAACGGCGTGGTGTTGGAAAACTCCAGCGTCACGTGACCTTCCCACTCCGGCTCCAGCGGGGTGACGTTAACGATGATGCCGCAACGAGCATAGGTGCTCTTGCCCAGGCAGATCGTCAGCACATCGCGGGGAATACGGAAATATTCCACGGTGCGGGCCAGCGCAAAGGAGTTGGGAGGAATGATGCAGACATCGGATTTCACATCAACAAAGCTCTTTTCGTCGAAGTTTTTCGGATCGACGATCGATGAATTGATGTTGGTGAAGATCTTGAATTCGTCCGCACAGCGCACGTCGTAACCGTAGCTGGATGTGCCATAGGACACGATAGGCTGATCGTTGACCCGGCGCACCTGGCCCGGCTCAAAAGGCTCGATCATCTTCTTTTCTTCCGCCATACGGCGAACCCAGCTATCTGACTTAATGCCCATGTTTTCCTTTGCGCGTAACGAACTTGAGTGAATATTAGCGCACCATTCTACAGCGCTTTGGGACGCCAACGCCAGCACCGGACGGGCTAGAAAAGCTCTCGTCCGGTGGCGTTAAAGCGGTGCGTCAGTGGAAAGCGGCGTCAGTCGCCGAAGATCTGGATTTTAGGGCCTCGCGGTGCGCTACCCACTTTCTTAACCAGACTGGCCGACAGGCGTGCGGCGATCTCAAGATAACGCCGGGCGTGAGCACTTTCAGGATCGGAAACAACACTCGGCTTACCACCGTCAGACTGTTCACGGATCGCCAGCGTCAGCGGCAGCTGACCCAGCAGCTTGCAGTCGTAATCCTGGGACAGCTTCTCACCGCCGCCAGCACCGAAGACCGCCTCTTCATGACCGCAATTGCTACAGATGTGAGTGCTCATATTCTCGACCACTCCCAGCACGGGGATATCGACCTTGCGGAACATTTCGATCCCCTTACGGGCATCCAGCAACGCGATATCCTGAGGTGTGGTCACAATGACCGCGCCGGATACAGGCACGCGCTGGGACAGGGTCAGCTGGATATCACCGGTTCCCGGCGGCATATCGATCAACAGGTAATCGAGATCATTCCACTTGGTCTGGTTTAGCAGCTGCTGCAGTGCACCGCTGACCATGGGACCGCGCCAGACCATCGGCGTATCGTCATCCACCAGGAAGCTCATCGACATCACCTGGACACCGTGACTCTCCACCGGCAGGAAGAACTTGTCATCTTCAGCGGTTTGCGGACGCGTGCCGGAGGGAACACCGAGCATCATGCCCTGGCTCGGGCCGTAGATATCCGCATCCAGCACACCAACCCGCGCGCCCTGTGCTTTAAGCGCCAGCGCCAGGTTAGTCGTCGTCGTGGATTTACCGACCCCGCCCTTACCGGACGCGATCGCGATAATATTTCGCACACCGGCCAGACCTGGCAGCTGCTTTTCAGAGCCTGTGGCGGGGATCTTCTGCTGGACGTCGATGCTGACATTGCTGACGCCACAGCTGCCCTGCAACGCTTCAGTCAGGGCATCTTTCAGAGACTGATGCTCGCATGCACCCGCGTAAGGCAGTTCCAGCGCAACAACGACCTGGTCTCCGGACAATTCAACCTGGCGAACCGCACCGGCTTCACCCAGCGGCTGCTCCAACCAGGGATCGACCCAGGTATCTACACAACGCCTGATGGCGTTCGGGTCCAGCTCTGACATGCAAATTTCTCCAATATTCTACGGCTAAAAACATACCTTTATACTCAGGTATTATGTCGAATCCCCTTGGCACAAGTCCAGCGCCAGGGCTCGGGCGGCGCAGAAATCCGGCTTGCCGCTGCCCAGATAAGGCAACTCGGCAACCGACAGCACCTTGCCTGGTAACATAAGTGCGGCCATACCGCCGTTTCTCAACCTTGCCGGGATCTCTTCGGCCTCATCGGATTCAACCATCAGAACTACCTGTTCCCCCTTACGGCTGTCCTCGATGGCGGTGGCCATCAGCGCAGTATCAGCCCCAAGGATGGCGCGCGCTTTCTCCTCAACCGCACCGAGCGAGATCATCTCACCGCCAACCTTCACAAAGCGGGAGTAGCGGTCGATCAGGGTCAGGAAACCGTTTTCATCGAGCCAGCCTTTATCGCCGGTGACGTACCAGCGCAAGCCATCCTGTTCGATGATCACTTGCGCAGTACGCTCCGGATCGTCGAGGTAGCCCTGCATAATCTGGGTACCACCGATCATTACCATCCCAGCCTCACCCTCAGGCAGCGGCTCAAAAGACTCGGGATCCACCACCCGGAACCAGGAGCCGGGCAACGGCATGCCCACCGTGCCATCCTTGTTACCGACCTGAAGCGTCCAGTAGTTGGTATCCAGATAATCGGGCAGGTTAACGCTCGCCACCGGCGTGGTTTCAGTACAGCCGTAACCCTCCAGCACCTTTTTCCGAAAGCGGGCTTCAAACGTTTCCCGCACTTTTGGAGAGAGCTTTTCAGCGCCGGCCACCACCAGCCGCAATGACTCGAACATGGACGGCAGCACCTTGGAATTACGGGCATAAAGGCGCAGAAAGGTGCTGGTACCACAGAGCAGTGTTGCCCGCCAACGGGCCACCGCCTTGGCGACGTTAACGGCATCCGTTGGGTCCGGGTGACAAACCAGGGGGACGCCTTCTATCAGAGGCATCATCGTCGTTGCCGTGAGGCCAAAGGCATGAAAGGTCGGCAACGTGCCGAGTACGCAATCATCCTCACGAATATTGAACACGTCGGCGATCTGTTTGACGTTCGCGAGAATATTGCGATGACTCAGCATCACCCCCTTAGGCGTACCTTCACTACCGGAAGAGAACAGAATCGCGGCGGTGTCATCCAGCACAGCGCCACCACCGTAGCGAAATTTAAGCCACCATAGCGGCGCCAGACGTGCTGATATTAGTGTCGAAACCGCTTCAATTTTGCCAATTGAGCCGCGCAGTCTCTCCAGCTCGACCACCTCAAGATCATCAAACAGCGGCTCCATATCCAGGCCTCGTTGTTTGAGCCGCTTCCGAAACTGGGACGAAGTGACCAGGACTTTGATACCGGCTCGCTTCGCGCATTTCTGCAACACCTCAACCGGCGCCGTGTAGTTAAGCGGCACCAGAGTCTTACCGGCCATCAACAGCGCCAGATTTCCGATAACACCGCCAGGCGCAGCCGGGAGGAGCACGCCTACTCGCTGCCCCTCACAGCGCCGCAAACGTCGCGACAACAGCACCGACGCGGTCAACACCCTCAGGTGAGACAGGGCTGGTCCATCCAGGTCGGTCAGCGCCCAGTCTGCCGGCGCCGCCCGAGCCGTTGAAATAAACGCCCTGGGCAGAGACTCCAGGCTATCGGTGTAACGCGCCCAGGCACTGATCGACAGTTCGGAGACCGCCGCACGCACACTGGTCGCATTGCTGTCTAACGGCATCTCGGCACCAAAAGCGACAATCACATGACGCCGCCAGCCGGCCCGCCGGGTCATTTTCGGCCGGGCATTTGAGCGGGAAAAACGACTGCCCCAAAGGCCACGCAGATAAAACGGAATAATCCTGGCGTTACTGTCCGCGGCTATCTCGGCTGCGCGTTCAAAGCCTCGTTTGAAAGGCGCCAGCTGACCGCTATGGCTTATTGCCCCCTCCGGGAATACACAGACCACCTTACCCTGTTGCAGCAGCTCACCCACCCGCTGCATCGCCTCGCGACTGCCGCTTGAAGAGACCGGGATCACCCGATAACAGTCAAGCAGCCAACGGAGGTACCAGCGTTCATACAGCGAGCGTTCCATGACGAAGTGCACATGGCGCGGACAGGCAAACTGCACCATCGCCCAATCCAGCCAGCTAATGTGATTCCCCAGCAGCAAGGCTCCGGTACCGTCTCTGGGCAGATGCTCAAAGCCCAACACCCGCAGGCGATAGCGGTGCAACAACATCCTGACCAACAGCCGCATCAGCGCTTCCGGCATGCGGATCACGGCAAGAACGGCAGCAACAGCGGCCGCTACCGCCAACACAACAAGCAGCATGCGCGCGGGCACCTCCAGGTAGGCACTAGCCACTGTGGCGACCAGGCAGGAGAACATCGCCACGTTCTGCAGGAAGTTGTTACCGGCAAGAATCGCACCGCTCTCCCCTTCCGGCGCATGAAACTGAATCAGGGCGTTCAGCGGCACAATCGCCAGCGCGCCACCAAAACCAACCGCGAAAAACATCATCCCGGCTTCCACCAGCGAGCCCGAGGCGGGCAGGAAGAGCAACCCCAGGGCGACAATGACAGCACCGGCCGGTATCAGACCCAGGTTGATATGATGACGGGACAGTCGCGCAACCAGCATCGAACCCAGCAGGATGCCGACGCCCGCCAACGCCATGGCGCCCTGAATAAGAAAGGTGTTGAGTTCGCCAAGATGGGCTTTCACATAGGCTGGATAGACCGCCACCATCACCTGGCTGATTGACCAAAACAGCGCCAACCCCATCACAGACCAGAATATCGGCCGGTGGCTGGTGACCCGTTTCAGGTTGCGTCTCAGCAGCTGCCCACGCAGATAGGCACCACGGTCGAGCTTCAGCTCGGGCCTCCCCTGCCCTTTGCCAAGTCTGAGCGCCAGCAGCCACTCCACACAGGCCAGCAGAACCAAAAGCCAGCCCAGAGGCGCGATCTGTTTCAACACATCGGCCGGCGTACTCTCAACCAGAGCGGTCTGTGCCAGCCGCGCTTCAAACAGCAACGAAAACAGCACAATTGCGCCGAGTATCGAAATAATCGTCGCCGCCTGGACCCAGCCGTTGGCGCTACTGAGGTTGTCTGAGCCCACCAGCTCACGGATATAGCCATACTTCGCGGGCGAATAGAGCGCGCTTTGAGTGGCCAGCAGGAAGGTCATCACAAACGCGGGAACAAACCAGCCCTGGTAATAACAGAGAGTAATCGCCAGGGTCAGGCCGATCGCCGCAGCGGCGGTATTGCGGATCACCCTGGGTTTGGCAAAACGGTCAGAGAGAAACCCCGCCGGCGTAAACAGCAGGATGAAAGGCAACAGGATCAGCGCATTCACCACGGCGGTGAGTAGCACCTGTTCAGGCCCGTCGTAGGCCTTGAACAGGGTGTTCTGAATCAGAATCTTGTGACCCAGATCCAGCGTCGCATTGAGAAAGGCAACGGCAATAAATGGTAGAAAACCGGCGATACGCCAGAGAGGGTTATCCTTTGTATCCTGATGACGGCTACCGGATGTCATGCCCCCTCCGTTGGTTTATGCCGGGTTTCAGCGCCGCGTCAAATAGACACCGCACTCCAGGTGGTCGGTATAAGGAAACTGATCGAATATGGCAAACCGCTCTATCCGATGAGTACGGGTTATATCCCGCAGATTCTCTTTTAACGTCTCAGGGTTACAGGAAATATAGAGGATATGCTGATATTCAACTACCTGCGACACGGTCTCATCATCCAGCCCAGCCCGAGGCGGGTCCACCAGCACCGTGGTAAAGTCGCACTCCTCCAGCGCCAGCCCCTGCACCTTACGGGTTTCCTTTTTACCCTTGAGCACCAGCGAAAGATCCTCTGAGGGCATCCGTAGTACGTCGATATTTTCAATTCCGTTCTGCTCGATATTGAAACGGGCCGAACGCACCGACTCCTTGGAGATCTCGGTAGCGACCACGCGACGAAAGTTCTGCGCCAGTGGCAGGGTGAAGTTACCGTTACCGCAGTAGAACTCAACCAGATCACCGCCAGCGTCGCGGCTCGCATCCAATGCCCAGTGAATCATCTGGCGACAGACTTCGGCGTTAGGCTGGGTGAAGCTGTTTTCGGTCTGCTTGTAGCTGTACTCACGACCGTCGATATCGAGCTTTTCGATCACAAAATCCTGATCGAGTACAATTTTGTTCTTACGAGAACGGCCAATGATATTGATGCCAAAACGCTCCCGCAGCGGGCGCACGGCCTCCGTCCACTCATCACCGATGGCACGGTGGTAGAGAAGACTAACCAATAATTCGCCGGAGAGAGTGCTAAGAAAATCGATCTGAAACAGCTTGAAGCGCAGCTTGGGATCCTCTCGGATCACGTCAAGCAGCTCGAACATCATGTTATGAATCCGTTCGGAGACCATCGGGCACTCATCGATGCGGATCTTGGCGTGCTTGTCGCCGGGCTCGAACATGACGTAGTAAAGATCATCACCCTCATGCCAGACGCGAAACTCCGCCCGCATGCGGTAATGCGAGGTCGGCGAACGGTAGAGATCGATTTCGGGCAGCTCAAACTCGGCAAAATCGCGGCTGATTCGCTCACGTTTCGCAGCTAGCTGGCTTTCATACTGGGCAGGCTCAACCTTGGGCAGGGGCATCGGGTCCTCGACAGACAGGCAAAACAGGCGGCGATTCTATCAGCCGCCCCTGTTGTCTCCAACCGCTTACTACCGACGTTTTATCGGTGGCGTTCGACGAACCGGGCTGCGAGCTCTTCCCAGTGCGCCCGACGATCCATTTCGCCGATCTGATCCAGGTAGGAGGTAGATAAACGACCCGCAAAATTGCAGCCAGCCTTATTCGCCACACTCTTGAGCAGAGCATCTGCCGAATGAACGGCGGCCAGCGCTGTATAGGCACTGTCATCGGAGGCCTGGGGTACGTGATGGTAGAGCACCGCGCGCACCGTACGTGGCGAGACGCCCCAGCGATTCAGAATCGCCGCAGCCATTTCTCCCTGGGTCAGGTTGTACTCCAGTTTTTCCACGGCATAGATCGGCTGTTTGAGGATGGCGGCGCGCTCCATAACATGAAAGTAGCGCTGCGGATCGAGACTCACCAGAGCTCGGGCACCTATATCGAGAAAAAAGCCTGCGGCACAGGCGCTAATAGCGTGAACCCGATCAGAACCCACTGTTCTCGCCAGCTGCTCTGCCAGCTTGCCGCAACGCAGCGAGCGCTGCAGCGAAGCCTCAAAAGAGAAGCCGTCGAAGCCTGCTGGCTGGGGCAGAATACGCTGCACATGCACCAGAATGCAGAGATCGCGAAAGGTTCGAAGCCCGACCAGCTTCATCGCATCGGCCACACTGAAGATCAGTTTCTTACTACCAAAGAGCGGGTTATTGACCAGTTCCATCACCGCTTTCATGTAGTCTACCTGGCCTTTGAACAGCGGCGCGACCGGTGCGGTATTATCGTTGAACCGCGCATCGATCATCGCGTTGAGTGCTTCAACCTGCGGTGGCAGCGGCGGGATATCGTTCAGAAAAGCGGCCACCGTATCGAACTTACGGGCGAAGATCCTGCTTTTGACATTCTGCACCCGCTCAATGGCATGAGACACCTGCGCCGGGTCACACTGGGCCGGCAAGGCCGCGTCGAGCACATCATTGGCTTCAGTGATATAGCGCGCGCTGGGGCTCCAGGAGAGCAGCATACGCACCAGATCGGGCCGCGCAGAAGCAACCTTTCGGGCAAAAGTCAGCGCATCGAGGTTATCGCCCTCGACCCGCAAGATAACCACATCCACCGAGCTATCGGCGATCAGCTCCAGCAGCTGCGCTTCGCCGGTCGCCAGTTTGCAGCGCCAGCCAAGGAGATCCAGAGGGTCGAACAACGTCTCATCGATATAATCCAGGTAAACCACTGTCGCCATCGCTTATCCCTGCTTCCGCGCTAAAACCTATCTTAATAACCCAACCGAAAGCGCCGGTCTATCGGTCATCCTAGTTGCAAGCTACGCAAACGTCCTGTTCTACCGGGCGAATACCTTCATAAACCCGTCAAACCGGCGTAGAATCGGGCGCCTTGAATTCTACTCCACGAACAGGTTTTTGAGCGTCCGATGACCGACAGCAAGCGCAAAATACTCGTTACCAGTGCCCTGCCCTATGCCAACGGCCCTATCCATCTGGGTCATCTGGTGGAATATATCCAGACCGATATCTGGGTTCGCTTCCAGAAACAGCGCGGCCACCAGTGTACCTATGTCTGCGCTGACGATGCCCATGGCACACCGATCATGCTCAAGGCCAATCAGATGGGGCTATCCCCGGAAGAGCTGATCGCCAAAGTCAGCAGCGAACATCAGCGCGACTTCGCCGGTTTCATGGTCGGCTTCGATAACTATTACTCTACCCACTCGGAAGAGAACCGGGAATTCGCGACGCTGATTTATCAGCGCCTGCATGATGCCGGTCATATTGCCCGCCGCACCATCACCCAGGCGTTCGACCCTGAGAAGAAGATGTTCCTGCCGGACCGTTTCATCAAGGGTGAATGTCCGAAGTGTGGCGCTGCTGATCAGTATGGCGACTCCTGCGAAGCCTGCGGAGCGACCTACCAGCCCACCGAGCTGAAGAACGCCTACTCCGCCATCTCCGGTGCCACACCGATCGAGAAAGATTCCGAGCACTTCTTCTTCAAGCTGGGTGATTTCGAAGACTTCCTGAAGTCCTGGGTCAGCGAGCATGTGCAGACACAGATGATCCACAAGCTTAACGAGTGGTTCGAATCTGGCTTGCAGCAGTGGGATATCTCCCGTGACGCACCCTACTGGGGCTTTGAAATCCCGGGCGCCGAAGGCAAGTACTTCTACGTCTGGCTGGATGCGCCGATCGGCTACATGGCCAGCTTCAAAAACTGGTGCGACCGCAACGGCGTGGATTTCGACGAATACTGGAAGCCGGGCACCGACGCCGAGCTATACCATTTCATCGGTAAGGATATTGCCTACTTCCACACCCTGTTCTGGCCTGCGATGCTGCAGGGTGCCGGTTTCCGCACGCCGACCGGCGTATTCTGCCACGGATTCCTCACCGTAAACGGCCAGAAGATGTCCAAGTCGCGCGGCACCTTCATCATGGCGGAAACCTATCTGAAGCACCTGCGCCCGGAATACCTGCGCTACTACTTTGCTGCCAAGCTCGGCTCCGGCGTGGACGATATCGACCTCAGCCTGGAAGATTTCCGCTTCCGCGTGAACTCCGATCTGGTTAACAAGGTCGTGAATATCGCCAGCCGCTGCGCCGGCTTTATCCAGAAGAAGTTCGATGGCGAACTGGATAGCGAACTGACCAACGCAGCCCTTTACAACGAGGCTGTTGCCGCTGGTCGCAGCATCGCCGACGCCTATGAGAAGCGTGAGTACGGCCGCGCCATGCGTGAAATCATGCACCTGGCGGACAAGGCCAACCAGTACATCGACAACGCCGAGCCCTGGGTTCTGGCGAAGCAGGAAGGCCGCGAGTCCGAAGTTCAGGCCTGCTGCACCTTGGGTATCAACCTGTTCCGCGTGATCATCAGCTACCTCGCTCCGATTCTGCCGAAGGTCGCTGAAGATGCAGCCCAGTTCCTCAACATCGATGGCTTTGCCTGGGATGCGATCGAGAAACCGCTGCTTGGCCACAAGATCAACAAATTCAAGCCGCTGATGCAGCGTGTTGAGCCGGAAGCGATCGAAAAAGTGATCGAGGATTCACGCCAGAACCTGGAAGCCGCGCAGAAAGTCGCTCCGAAAAAGCAGGCAGAGAAGCCGGCCAAGGAGCCGATCGCAGATACCATCGAGTTTGGCGACTTTGCCAAGGTCGACCTGCGCGTCGCGCGCATCGCCAAGGCAGAGCACGTGGAAGGCGCGGATAAACTGCTACGACTGACGCTGGATCTTGGCGACGAGACCCGCAATGTCTTCGCCGGCATCAAGTCCGCCTACAAACCGGAAGACCTGGAAGGCAAGCTAACCGTTATGGTGGCTAACCTGGCGCCGCGTAAAATGAAGTTCGGCATGTCTGAAGGCATGGTCCTGGCGGCCGGCCCCGGCGGCAAGGACCTCTGGATCCTCGAACCGCATGAGGGCGCACAGCCCGGCATGCGGATCATGTAAGGTCCTGGCTCACTGCTAGGAGAGATCCTGATCCGGGTTGAGCAGCTTCACCTTAAGCGGCTCAACCCGGCCCGTCGGCATCCCGATCATCTCGTTATAGGCAGATTCCTGCACCAGCCAGGTATCAGTGATCCCTAACCCTTTAAACGATTTTTTCGCGTCCAGTTGACTGCGAAACTTCAGCGGCAACCCCGCAGCATCGCACACAGTAAACTGCCCTTGGGAGGTTTCTACCTCCGTGAGGTAAAGACCGTTTTCAAACGAGCGTAGAAATAGACGCTGCACCTTTCCTGCGATCAGCTGCTCCAGGGTAATTTTCATAACTGCATCTCTGCCTCTGAGGTTGATCCAAACACCGTTTTTAGGCTGAATACGATCCCATAGTGAAAATGGTTCTTCCTGTGCGACGGGCGAGCAGATCAAACCCCGCGTATGGAGCATACCTAGAGGGAACTTCCAGGCATGAAATTTCTGATTCTTGGCGCCGGTGGTATCGGCTGCTATTACGGTGCGCGCCTGCTTGAGGCCGGCCATTCCTGCACCTTTGTCGCCCGTGGCAAGCACCTTGAGGCGCTCCAGACCAACGGACTTGAGGTCCGGCATCCCGAGCTTCACTTCACCGGTGCGGTTGACGCCATCAACCTGGCCACCCTCATCAGGGAGCGTAGCGCCGCCGAATTTGACCTCGTTCTGTTCTGCCTGAAAGGCGGCGCGACCACTGAGACGATGGAGCAACTCAACGCCTGGCTAAACGACTCCCAACTGATTCTGCTCTCCCTGCAAAACGGCGTGGACAATGAACCACTCATCGCCAACACAATAGGTGATGCGCGCACCTTGGGCGGTCTGGCGGTGCGCATCGGCGGTCATATTCTCGAACCTGGAATCATTGAAGCCACCGGCCCGGCACAGATCGTGATGGGCGCCTGGCCGGATAGCACCGCACAGCCCTCGACAGACGCGTTCGCAAAGAAGTTGTCGCTGCTGTTAAACGAAGCTGACATTCCCACTCAGGTCAGCCCGGATATCCGCTACGAGCTATGGCGCAAGCTGCTGATCAACAACAGCATGAACCCGCTTTCAGCCCTCACCGGGCTTGATACCCGTAGCCTCACATCGGACCCGGTGCTCCGCCCTATCATCCACGCAGTGATGACCGAAACAGCAGCCGTGGGAATCGCCGACGGCGTAGCGCTTGGAGAAAAGGACGTTGAAGAGATGTTTGAACTGATCTGCGGCTTCGACGCGATCAAAACCTCGATGCTGGTCGATCGTGAAAAAGGCCGGCCGCTGGAGCTCGATGGCATTTCCGGCGCGGTGCTCTCTCGCGGCGAAAAACTGGGAATTAACACACCACTGACGGCATTGATTAACCGTCTGCTGGAACTAAATATCGGTAGCGCCGAACTGCTCACAACGCTCAAGCGCTAATAACAACGCTTAACAAGCACTGACAACCCCACTGACAACCCAACACTTACAACACAGAACAAGGATTAATGATGACACCGGAACAGCTGGTAGAAGCCCTGAAAAACAACCAGGCCGTTGAGTTTGAAGACAGCATGCAGGTGATCGACGAGCACTTCGATTACACCCCGGCCGCTTTCAAAAATGGCGACCAGGAAAACGAAGCGGGCCAGAACGCAGGCTCCTGCAAAATCCTGGCCTTCGGCCAGTTGATGGCGCTAAGCGAAGAGCAAACTCTGCGCTGCTTCGGCCGCTTCTACCAGGACGTGCTGGGCACGCCTGAAGGAAACGACCACGGCAACATCCGCAACTTCATGAAGTCCGGCTGGAACGGGGTATCCTTCGAAACAACTCCACTGACTCGCAAGTAACACGCAACCAGCCAAGGCGGTGCGGCGGTGCGCTGACCTTCAGCTCGCCCGTTTGTGCATCAGCTCTTCGCGGTGAGCCTGCAGCCCCGCCCGGCTCAGGCTCTCGGCCAGATCCCGCAATGGATCACTGACATCGGCTCGGCGGAAGTGGCACAGCTGGGCCAGCTCTTTCAGCGCCGGCGGCAGGTGATCCCTGAGATGCGCCATGCCGCCCTCGCCATCCTCCACCAGATAGACAATCTCGCCAACACCGGCATACAGGGCACGGCTCAGACACATGGGGCAAGGCTCCAATGTCACCAGCAGACTCAGCGTCTGGCTCGGAGGCGTATTCTCCCTGGCTTCCAGCTGATCGAACGCGCGCATCTCCGCGTGAGCCGCAGAGTCGAAACGACCGCTAAGCACCTCATTGCCCGACTCGGCCCACACCCGGTGTCGGTCATCCATCAGCAGCGCACCTACACCGTAGGTTCCCGCCAGCAACGAGTGCAGCGCCAGTTCGCAGGCATGCATCGCCTGGGCTTCATCCCTGAATCTGAGATCCGGCTCCAACGCCTCAAATCGCGCCCTAAGCTCCGCGGCAAGGGTATCTGATACATCCATATTGATCTCCCGTTGGCACACTTAATACATTTGAAACTATCCTGAGGATAGGACCAATGTAAATAAGAAATAATCGCTATCGGAGAGAGAACATGACCACTGAAAATGAATGGCATGGCCGTGAGCGCAGACACACACCCGACCGCAGAGTACAGGAAGAACGCCGCGAAGAGATCCGTTTTGAGCCGGGTAAAAAAGACCGCAGACAGAGCCGCGGACGCAGAGATGGTGAGCAGGATCTCTGGGAACAAGCGATGCGAGAGGAAGATTAGCCACCCCCTTAGCCTAGCCGTCATCGCTCTGTCACGCTAACGTCAAGCCGACGTCACTTGATCGTCTTATCCTCGTCGCCGTCATGTAACAGTGCCGGGACGAGAGATGCAGATCAACGTAGAACAGGTTCTCCTCAGCAAATATCCGGGGTTCGCGACCAAGCCCTCCCCGGTCCGCCGCTCCACCCTTTTCTGCCTGCGCCGCTTGGTGCGCGAAGGCGAGATCAACCGCTTTCTGGAAGATAACCGGGAAGTCACCGGGTTTGAGTTTATCGACCGGGTGCTCGACTACTTCAACTTCAGTTACAGCGTCTCCGCCAAAGAGCGGATCAACATCCCCTCCAGCGGCCGCGTGGTTATCGTTGCCAACCACCCGCTGGGAGCACTGGATGGCCTCGCGCTGCTGAAGCTGGTCGGCGAGGTTCGCCGCGATGTGCGCATCATCGCGAACGATGTGCTGATGCACTTTGATCCGCTGCAAAACCTGTTTCTGCCGGTCGATAACCTGGGCAAGGGCACTCGCAAGAAAGACATTGCCCGCATCGTCGACTGCCTGCGTAACGAAGAAGCGGTCATCGTATTCCCCGCCGGCGAGGTGTCCCGTGCCGGCTTTACCGGCATCAAGGATGGCCCCTGGAACAGCGGCTTCCTGATGTTTGCCCGCCGCAGCAATGCGCCGATTCTGCCGATCCATGTGGGCGGCAAAAACTCGGCGCTGTTCTATGGCCTGTCGACGCTGAAAAAGTCGATGTCCACGCTGCTGCTCGCCCAGGAGATGTTCAACAAGCGCGAACGTACCCTGCCGATTCGGATCGGCGAGACCATTCCATTCAGCCAGCTCGATACCCTGCCGGTGGCCAGCAAGATCAAGGCAAAGCTGCTGAAGAAACATCTCTACCGTATCGCCCGCAATAAATCGCCACTATTCAAGACCGAAAAGACCATCGCCCACCCGCAGAACCGACAGCTACTTAAACAGGAGCTGCGCCATGCCGAGCAGCTTGGCCAGACTGCTGATGGCAAAAAGATCTACCTGTTCGACTATCGCAGCGATTCTGCCGTGATGGCCGAGATCGGGCGCCTGCGCGAGGTGGCGTTTCGCTGTGTCGGCGAAGGCACCGGCGCTCGTCAGGATCTGGACAACTATGACCGTCACTATAAGCACCTGATCCTCTGGGACGAAGATGACCTGGAGATCGCCGGCGCCTATCGGTTGGCCGAGCCCGGCAGCAAGCAGTCGCTCTACAGCGCCAGCCTGTTCAGTTATAACGAGGCCATGAAACCCTACCTGGCCCAGGGCATCGAATTGGGCCGTAGCTTTGTGCAGCCGCGCTACTGGGGCCGCCGCAGCCTCGATTATCTCTGGTACGGGATCGGTGCCTACCTGCGACGCCATCCGGAGATTCGTTACCTGTTTGGTCCGGTCAGCCTGAGCAACAGCTATCCGAAACGCGCCCGCGATCTTCTGGTCTGGTTCTATCGGCACTATTTCCCCGACACCCAGGGACTGGGCCGCTCTAAAAACCCCTATGTGATTGACAGTGACACCGATGCAGAGATGCGCCGTATCTTTGACGGCCAGGACTACAGCACCGACTTTGCCATTTTGAAGGCGCAGCTGGAGTTTCTCGGCGTATCAGTACCGACCCTGTATAAGCAGTACAGCGAGCTGTGTGAACCCGGCGGCGTGCGTTTCCTCGATTTTGGTGTCGATGCCGACTTTAACTTCTGCGTAGACGGTCTGGTTCTGGTCGATACCCAGCAGGTGAAAGCCCGCAAACGGCAACGCTATATCGGTGATCTCCCCCAGATGGTACGCCAGCCGCCAAGCCAGGCAGACTGACCCGGGGGTATGACTGCAAAGCCACCCGGTCTAAACTGAGAACAGATATTCAGTCCGACCGGGTGGAGTCATGGGGAAATCGCTGAAGACGGTATCCGATAGCAAAGAGATAGACGCCTTTCTGAATCAGGCAAAAGACCTGGCGCCCTATGCGGGTCAAAGCGCACGCCTGCTGTTCGCCATGGATGCCACAGCCAGCCGCAGCCCTACCTGGGATCACGCCTGCAGCCTGCACAGTGAAATGTTTCTCGCCAGCGGCAACAGCGGCGCACTGCAGGTGCAGCTTTGCTACTACCGCGGCTACCGCGAGTTTCACTACAGCAACTGGGTCGCCCGGCCCGAAGCACTGCTACAGGAGATGAACGGAGTCAGCTGCCTGGGTGGCCACACCCAGATCGGCCGGGTGCTCGAGCACGCCCTGCGCGAACATCGTAATCACCCGATCAACGTGGTCGTATTGATTGGCGACTGCTGCGAAGAACCGCTGGATCCGCTGTGCGAACTGGCCGGCGAACTGGGCCTGCTGGGGATCCCGCTATTCTGCTTTCACGAGGGTGATGATCCCCACGGCCGCTTGCTGTTTGAGCAACTGGCGCGCCTCTCCGGTGGCGCCTTTGCCCGTTTTGACCTGAACAGTGCCCATCGCCTGAAGCAACTGCTAGCCGCTGCCGCCGTCTATGCCACCGGTGGCATCGAGGCACTGGAAAACCTGGCCCGAAACAATCGCGAGCTACTCGCCCTCACCCATCAGCTCGATCGTTAACGCACTCAAACTCATGAAAGGAATGGAGACCCTGTGAACCCACTTGGCTTGGTACTGCTGGCAATCATCGCCGGCGCTGGACTGCTCTGGCTGAAAAACCAGCCACCGGCAAACCGGACCCGCGCGGCTCTGAAAGTGGCGCTGCTGATGATTTTCCTGGGTCTGCTGTTCCTCGCCATTACCGGCAAACTCCACTGGCTGGGTGCGCTGCTGGCGATCATGCTGCCCTTCGCGCAACGCCTGCTGCCACTGCTGCTGCGACTGCTTCCCTTCCTGCAACGCATCTTCAGTGCCAATCGGCGCCGCAGCGGTCAAAGCGGTAAACAATCCAGTGTGCGCAGCCAGATGCTACTGATGACACTGAACCATGACTCCGGCGCCATGGACGGCGAGGTTTTAAGCGGCACCCTGCAGGGGCGCGCGCTGAGCAGTCTCGATAAAGAGGAGTTTTTGCAACTGCTGAAAGAGTGCCGCGCCAGCGATACCGACTCGGCAAGGCTGCTTGAGACCTACCTGGACAAGCGCTTTGGCAGCGAGTGGCGCGCTGATGACCAGGGTGGTGGTGATCAGACCGCTGACAGCGATCTGGGCGGTAACATGAGCCGCGACGAAGCGCTGGAGATACTTGGCTTGGAACCGGGCGCGAGCCGAGAGGAGATCATCGATGCCCATCGCCGGCTGATGCAGCGCAACCATCCAGACCGGGGCGGCAGCACCTGGCTGGCCGCCAGAATCAATGAAGCCAAATCGCTACTGCTGAAAGATTAATCTCCGTCGCCAACCTCAGGGCAGACTGAGCCCCCGCTCCTGCGGCCACTGCAACGGCGTGCCGGTTCTGACCAGCTGCAGCCCACGGCCGAAATTTGGATCGTCCGTAAGCAGGCGGATGGAACCATCCGCCTCCACCGACCAGAGCAGCGTATCGTCATCGTTGCCATCGCGCTCCGTCTCCACCAGCAGTCGTCCGCTGCTCATACGACGCCAACTGCCGGTTCGCACATCCAGAGACTGATCTGCGTTGTGGCTGTCGATCACCAGACGGGCGCGACCATCGGCCCGCAACAGCAGATAAAGATCGCGCAGATAAGTATTGGGCGGGGTCGAGTAGCGTGATGCCAGATCCAGACGCCCCAGATCTCCGTAGCGCGCGCACCCTCTAAACAGGTCCCCTTCCATGTAGAGTTCTGCGCTCAGGAAGTACCAGGTACCGGTGTTGTCAAAGCATGGACGCTTGTAGACCATCAATTCGGCGTTCAGTGTTTGACGCCCCCATTTCACATCACCCAGCCAGCGCCACATATTGCCCTCGCGGATGAACTGCAGATCGGAAAACCCCAGCGTACGCAGGCGCTCCGCTTCTCTGAGCACGAACTTGGTCTCGCTCAGATCCGCCACCCAGTTAGGATTGACACCAAAGGCCCTGAGGTCTGCCCCCTCTGCCGTTTCACGACAGCTGTTCAAGTCGCCGCCGATTACCCTTGGCTGCAGCAACTGCCAGCCGACGGCACTGCCAACACCCCAGCCCTCGACATAGACAGAGAGTCCCTCCTGGCTCTGCGTCGCTCTGGCGTACTGCTCCACAAGTGACTCGGGCGGACTTTCAAGGCTGTACCACTGCCGATCACGACATAGCCTGAAACGAAATTCGCCGGACTCCTGAGTTACCAATCCACGCTGATAAAGGAGCTCCTGATCCACCGCCGGTTTGAGTTGGCACCCTGCCAACGCCAAAGTAAGGATCGAGAGTAAAATTCTAGTGCGCATCCTGCCGTTTTAGCCTTTTATGAGATTTGTTTGGATCATAGGGACTGGCGCGAAGGGACTCAAGAATGGCAAAATCTTGGCTGTCTCTAATTTGCGTCTATACTACAAAAGTAGGCACCCCCGAACTTGGCTATCTGCCGTTAACCCGGTAAATTAGAGGAGCTCGATATATGTCTGAACATAGCTACCAAATTATCGAGATCGCAGGCTCATCCACCAGCAGTTATGACGATGCGATTCGCGGTGCTATTGCCGATGCGGCAAAACAGCACGAACATCTGAACTGGTGGGAGGTCAAAGAGATGCGTGGCCATATACAGGATGGCACCATCGCCCACTACCAGGTGGTACTAAAAGTCGGTTTCAGGATGGCCTGACCAGGCGGCCCTGCCCCCGAAATCTTTGCTCAAACCCGGCCTGGATAAAGGAATACCCGGCCTGGAAACACATGGTCCGTTGGTTCATCTGTGGTTCGCCACACAGCAAAAATACGCTGACGGAAAATTTCAATGGAACTGAAATATTAGTTCATCGTCATACGGTTGTTTCAAATGCCGTATCAGGAGCCTCAAGATGACCCCGAGCCCACATGTTTTGCTTGTAGATCAGAACCCGGATCAGCTCCGGCTGCTCGAGGATTACCTCGTTGAAGCCGGCTACAGGGTCTGCAAAGCCAGCAGTGGCGACGAAGCGATCAAGCAGCTGGACGCACAGACCCCTGAACTGGTTATCTGTGATCTGCGGGCAACCGCGAAAAATGGACTGACACTGAGTGAACACATCCACCAGGATAATCCGGAAATTGCCCGGATCCTGATCGTGAATCAGTCCGTGCTCCCCGAAGCACTGGAAGCAACAGCGCAGGGCGCTTTCGGCATCATTACACCGCCGTTCGATAAAGCACACCTTCTTGATACCGTTCGTGCCGCTCTGGACACCGCCGATCAGCGTCGTGACCAGCGTTGGCGTAGCGATATTATCGGCCGCAGTCCGGTCATGGAGCACCTGCTTGACCAGGCCCGCCGTGTCGCCGTTTCCGATGTTAATTTGATTATCAGCGGCCCTGCCGGCAGCGGCAAGGAACTGCTGGCCAAGGCAATCCACCACGCCAGTGGACGTGCCGAGCAGCCGTTTGAAGTGCTCAAGTGTGACAATATGCCGGAGCAGATGCTGGAATCAGAGCTGTTTGGCATCCGCCGTGGCGCCTTTGACGGTGCCGACAAGGACCAGCCCGGTCTGCTGGAGCGCGCCCGTGGCGGCACCCTGATCCTCAACGAGATCTGTGATCTGACGCCGCGCCTGCAGGTCAAACTGCTGACCGCGCTGGAGAACAGCCGCGTGCGCGGCAGTGATGGCAGCCCGCAGCTGGACGTGAGAATTATCGCCACATCCCAGCGTAACCTGGAACACGCGATGCTCAGTGGTGAGCTGAACGATACACTCTACTACATGCTGAGCACTGTCAGCCTGGAAGTCCCTGCGTTGCAGGAGCGTGCCGAGGACATTCCCCTGCTTGCGCGTCACTTCCTCGCGCTGGAAGCCAAGCAGCAGGGTCGCCGGGTGCGCAACCTGTCTCCTGGTGCCATTCACCTGCTTGGCCTGTCAGCCTGGCCGGGCAATATCACTCAGCTTGCGAAGGTGGTGAGCCAGGCGGTGTCCAAAAGCACCTCCCCGGTTATCTCTGAAGCCCTGGTTTCCGAGGCAATGGACCATCAGGAGCGTGTTATTCCTTCATTCAACGAAGCCCGGGCTGAGTTCGAGCGTCGTTACCTGATCAAGCTGCTACAGATCACCGAAGGTAATGTGACCCACGCGGCACGCATCGCAGAACGTAACCGCACCGACCTTTACAAGCTACTCGGCAAACACGATCTGGAGCCGGCACGCTTCAAGGTCCGCAGAACCCGTAAACCGGCGCGTACAAGACAGGTCGCCCGCACCGGCACTCAGGGTTAAACCTGGGCGCCGCTGACGAAGCCCTCCGCAAGGTTAACGCTTCGCCAGCGGCGCCTGCTTCCCTGTGGTCAACTCAAGCAGTATTGCCGGCGCCAGCTCAATATCGAGCCCACGACGCCCACCACTGACCAGAATGCTCGCCTGCCCACCGGCGCTGTCATCAAGCAGGGTAGGCAGGCGTTTTTTCTGCCCCAGGGGACTGATCCCTCCCACTATATAACCGGTAGCGCGCTGAGCATCATCCGGCTTTGCCATCGCCACTTTTTTCACTTTAAGTGCTGATGCCATCGCCTTTAGGTCCAGGTTCACATCCACTGGCACTATACCTACGGCCAGCTTCTTCGGATCTCCGTCCACGCTCACCAGCAGCGTTTTAAACACCTGCTCTGGCGGGTAACCCAGTTTCTCCGCCGCCTCCAGACCATAGGCCGGCGCAGCCGGATCGTGCTCGTACTCATGCACAGTAAACGGCTTACCCGATTTTTCCAGCAACTTTATCGCAGGGGTCACAGCTCTCTTTCCCTAATCTAACCTGCTCTGATCGCAAGCATTCCTAATCAAATAAACCCAGCGCACGGTCGGTCAGATCAATCACATCCACTACCGTGCCGCGCCCTTCCATAACGCGGACGATTCTATCGCCGATGCGCAGCAGCTCAATGCCGTCGTTACGGCCCGTGAGCCTGTTCAGCAGATCTGAGGGCAGATGTTCCGCATGGCGATAGAGATAGGGATCTATACGATCACCGACAACGAGCTTGTCGCGCCAGCCCGGAGGCAGATCACCGCCCCGGCGCAGTTTTTTCTGCAGGCCCGGCGGCAGCGCTTTGTAACGGCGGCGGTCCGACTCATAGACAGCGCCATAGTGGCCTTCCAGAACATCCCTTAACAGGCGCTCCCTGTCACGATCCGAAAGACGATAGCGGTCATAATCGTAGTATCGGTCTCTATCCCGGTCCCGGTCATAATCGCGATCCCGGTCTCTGATGTAATCCCTGTCGCGGTCGCGATCCCGGTCGTAGTCTCCGTCGCGGTCACCATATCTCTGGTGCTGTGAGTCCTGCTGCTGTGAGTTTTGCGGGCTTCCCTTGCCCTGCTGCTTGTCTTCCACCCATTCGGGCTTTGCTGCGATTACAGGCATCGCAGTCACCAGCAATGCGGCCATCAGAATACGTTTCATCGACTTCTCCTGTTTTCACAAGGGAACAACCAGCCTAAACGGGCCAGGCTTAACCTGCGCCAAACAAATTAACGCCTTCGCAGAGGCTCAAGTACCGACTCCAGGCCATTGAGTTTGATCTCATACAAGAGCGCCAGGCGCTCGCCAAGCTTCCCTTCGGGAAACCCTTTGCCAGCAAACCAGACCAGATAAGGCTCGGGAAGGTCCAGCAGAACCCGTCCCTTATATTTGCCAAACGGCATTTTCATCTGCACCAGATCGACCAGTACCTGGTTATCCAGTTCCATATTCTCTCCTCTACCAACACAGCATAGCGCCCACCCGGGGCTGGAAAAAAAAGCCCGGCCCAAGTTAGTATCGCCGTCTAAGCAAAACGAGCAGTGATGCCGTAACGAGCATCACCACAAAAAGACCCGATCCGAAAGTTTTTAGCCCCGATGACAGCACCCAGTCCGCTACAGCAGGCGCTGACGTTAATGCAGCAGCAAGCCTACCCCAGTGCAGAAGCGATCTGCCAGCAGCTCCTCGCCAAAAACCCGAAAGACTTTAACGCCCGACATCTGCTGGGCGTTATAAAGATGCATGCCGGCAACGCCCTCTCAGCCTGCAAGGAGCTAAAGCGCGCGTCAGAGCTTCCGGTAGCGGACCGCTTCCGGGCGCAAGCACTGAACAACCTTGCACTGGCGCTGAAACAGCGCAGTAAATTTAGCGATGCGCTCCAGGTACAGGAGCAGGCGGTGGCTCTGCTTCCAGATGAACATGCATTTCACATCAATCGTGTTTATCTGCTGGAGGTACTGGAGTCCTGGCAGACAATTCTCGACAGCCTCGAGCAGCAGAGCTGGCTCAACGAGGTCGATGAGCTTCAATGCCTGCTGGCACGTACCGAGCGCCATACGGGAAAGATAGAACAGGCACAGCGCCGGATCGCGCAGGTTCTGACTCGCGAAAGCGATCACCCGGAAGCCCTGGGCGAGTTTTGCCTGCTGCAGAGCCTTAGCGGAGCAACGGTGCAAGCGGAGAAACTCGGTTCTCTGACTATCGATGAACTCGAATCGGTGGCCGATTATCTGGCTGAGGAGGGTTATCTGGAGAGCGCCCTGCCGCTTTATCGCCGCCTGCTTGAACTGGACCCTGAGCATGCCGCTGCACGCCATATGGTCGATGCCGCCACCGGCCAGGTCGCCAACCATGCACCCGAACAGTATGTGCGTGGTCTGTACGACACCCATGCCGCGCAGTTCGAACAGCAACTGGTCGATCGCCTGGGATACCGGGCACCCACACTGCTGACAGACGCTCTGGCAGAACTACTACCACAGCACCTGAGCCGCGTCGCCGATCTTGGCTGCGGCAGCGGCCTCCTGGGCCGCAACCTGAAGCAGCAGTTCAGCATCGATCATCTCAGCGGCTGCGACCTCTCGTCTGGCATGCTCGATGAAGCACGCAGACAGGGCGGCTACGATCAGCTTGAGCAGGCCAACCTGCTGGACTGGCTGAACCAGCAGCAGGCGCTGCAACTGGCCTGCGCCACCGATGTACTGATCTATATCGGTGATTTGGGGCCGATCATGCAGTCCGTGCATAAGGCTCTGGCTCCCGAGGGTATCTTTGCCTTCACCGTCGAAGCGGCGGACCAGGATCTGGAGCTGGCACCAACCGGCCGCTACCGCCACAGCGAAGCTCACCTGCGCCAGCGAGCCACACAAGCCGGTCTGGAGCTGCTCAGCAGCAGCGCCTTCCCGTTGCGCAAGGAACAGGGCAAGATGCAGACAGGCCTGATGGCGTTCTGCCGCAAGCCCGCATAACTCAAAAGTAGGAATTGAAGGGAATCTCATGTCCAACCCTGTCGTCAGCGGCCTTTATATCTACCCGATCAAATCGGGATCACAGATCTCTTTGTCCTCCGCCTGGGCCGAAACGCGTGGCCTGGCAATGGATCGCCGCTTTATGGTGTGCGACCCCGAAGGGATGTTCATCACTGCACGACAGGATCCCAAACTGCTCAATGTCGTTTCAACACTGGTTCACGACGGGCTGATATTCAGCGCGCCAGGCAAACTGCCGCTATACCTCCACTACGATCAGATCGATGCGGAGCGGCGCCAGGTCGAGGTCTGGAATGACATTCTTGCCGGCCGCCGCTGCCCCGAGGCCGTCGATGAGTGGCTCAGCGACTATCTCGGCAAACCGGTACATCTGGTCTACAACGACCCGGAAAGCTACCGCGTGGCCGGCCGCGCCGCCGAGCGGCCGGTGCTCTTTGCCGATGGCTACCCTATCCTGCTGACGAACGAAGCCTCGCTGCAGGCGCTCCGCGATGAGGGCCCGACGGAAACCGAGATGCGCCGTTTCCGCCCCAACCTAGTGGTGAAAGGGGCGACAGCCTGGGCGGAAGATGGCTGGAAGCGGATCAGAATCGGCGCGGTTGAACTTGAGCTGGTAAAACCCTGCGAGCGTTGCGTGCTGATCACCCGGGACCCGTTCACCGGTGAAAAGTCACCCAAATCTGAGCCGCTGCGCACCCTGGCGCGGATTCATCGCAGTGAAGATGGCCGTGTCTGTTTCGGCCACAATCTAATGGTAACCACACCGGGATTACTGGAAGTGGGCGCCGAGGTCGAGCTACTGGACTAAGTGAGTGTTAGCCAATACAGGGCTTAGATAAGATCAAGCAGCTGCGCGGTGAGAGCTCTCAGTCGCGCCAGCTGAGCCTTGCGCCCACCAAGCCAGGACAACTGCTCAGCGTCCCGCATACGCCAGATTCGCTCCACCAGCAGACTCTGATCCTCAGGAGCAATAGCCAACGCAGGCCAACGGCTGATCGTCAGACGCAGCAGTTTATCCAGGGCTAGCAGCGAACTCTCCAGCGAGCGCTGATAGTGTGCAAACCCTTCCAGCAAGCACTTATCCCCCGCTTCTATTTCCGCCATCTGCGCAGCATGAAACAGCCCCGGCAGCAGCTCCACCTGCAGCGCATCCAACGGCCCGTTCAAACGATAACGCAGACCCTCAATGTAGCGCTGGCGCATTCCCGGCAGCCATTCCTGCGCCCGCGGCGATAGTGCCCGCAGCTCCACAACAGCATGGGAGCCGGAGATAGGATCCTGCCGATCCCCGACCCGTACCGGCAGAAACCCGCAGCCCTGCCAATAGCCCAGCAGCGCCGGAGTAGCCGCGAAGCTGGCACCGATATAATCCACCCTCGCCCGCTCTGCACACTCCACCAGCCAGTTTAAAAACCGGGAGCCAAGACCAACGCTCTGGCAGGCAGGATGTACGGCGATACGAACGATCCGCCAGGCGCTCCAGGGCGCCACGGCTAATTCGCCTTCATGGGCGATCAACGCCTGTGGCAGCAAATGCCCGGTGGGCCGCCTTACCCCCTCCCAAACGCCCTGGGCGAGAGAGTCGGACAGTTCTCCCTCCCGGGCGACCAGGGCACAACCCACCAGGACACCGCCCTCTCGCAGAAGGCAAACATCCAGATTGGGGCTGTCCAGCAGCACACGGGCATCGCCAGGGGTGGTTCGATAATGCGCCAGCACCAGCAGCCCGAACAGCTGACGCAGCAGTGGCTCATCCTCACTTAACCGGTCTCGATTCAGCCACTCCATAGACAGAGCTGCCCGATCCGATTGCTGCGCCGGAATCTCGGCATCCACATCCAGCAACAACAGCCGCGACAGCGAGGTTTCGAGCGGATCACCGGTTGCCCAGCGAACCGGCGCTGCCAGCAGGATCTCACCGGTTTCCGGTGCCAGTTCACGCAGCTCGTTCATAAACCTGAGGGTAAAGCCCCGCCCGTTGCCCTCGTAACCATGCTGGGTCGTCGCGAACAACACCCGGGCATAGTAATGACTGAGCCGGGCCAGCACCGGCGTCGCGATTGCCGCGGCCTCATCAATCACTAGCAGATCGGCGGACTCCGGCCGCTGTGACAGCTCCGCGGGCGCACGATATACAATGGCCAGAGGACCGGCCTGGCCACTGTCGCCCTGCCAATGAATCGCCCCCAGCAGCGCCTCAATACGTTCAAACAGTGCCGACAACGCACTGCGCCCCGGCGCAGTCAAAACTACTTTGAGCGGCTTCTGCTGCGCCCTGAGCGCCAGCGCCAGCCCCAGAGCGGCGGATTTACCACGCCCACGATCAGCACTGATCACCTGCTTGCAGCGCCGCTGTCGCAGCCGATTCAAAAGAGTGTCTACCGCACGTTTCTGGTCATGACTGAGAAACGGCGCTTCAACCGCCTGTGCAGGCTGCGACGTCGGCCAATCGGGTAGTCGCTTACTGCCAGCACTCCATTTGACCAGAGCAGGGTCTGCATCGAGCAAGCGGACGACCCGACGCAGGTAACGTGGTTCAAGCTGCTCGGGCGTCCAGGGTTCAACACTCAGCTGACGATATTCAGGATCCTGAAATCCGGGCCAGCGCTCGGAATCCGGCGCCAGCACCACCAGCCACCCGCCCGCAGCGATAGTGCCGGACACCTGGGCCAGGGTATTGGGATTAAAGCCACTATACGCATCGAAAATAATCCAGGGGTGGGTTTGGCCCAGCACCTCAGCGGCGCGCTTTAACGGCCAGCAGTCCAGCTCCCGGCCCAGATCTCGATCACTAAAAACCAGCCCGGAAGCTGTACCTTCCCGAGACAGAGTGTCGATCAATGACGGAAGCTTTTCATTGCAGAAGGATGGATCGCCCGCCAGCCAGAGCAAACCACGGTGCCGAGCCTGGCCGAGCTGCTCACCCAGGCGTTTAATATCGGTATCGATCATGAGCTGAACGTGGGATTGAAGGCGTCGAGTTCGACACTCTCGGCTCGATAGGCGTAACTGCCCGAAGGTTGGGCTCGAACCTCATCGAGCAAGTGCAGCAGCGCTCCCCTGATCCGCTCGGGCGTCAGTTCAGCACTCGGCTGCAAGGTACAGGCCGCCAGTCGAACCTCAACATCCTCGCGTCCAAGCAACCTGGCGGCGTTAGCAACACAGCGTTCAGCCAGACGTTCCGCCTGCTCATTGGTACTCGGCAACAGCAGTTCGATATCGCCGCGATCATTCAGCCCCACCAGATCACCAGGGCGGGAAATTTCGTCGGTGAGCATTAACGCCAGGCGTACGCGGCAGGCTGCCAAAGTGACTGGATCAGGGCACTTGAGATCGAACCGCATCAGCGTTAGGGGAGCAAATTCACGCACTGCACGACGACACTCGGTCGTCAGCACCCGACCAAACCATTCCGGCAGCGCCGCACCGGTATCCGGATCAGTCACTCGCTGAGTAATCAGTGAATGTTGGAGTTCATCGAGTCGCACATGCTGTTGATTGATCAAACGACGTGTCGCTAAAAACAGAAACAGGAGCAGCACCAGCGCCAGCGCCTCGAGCAACACCTGCAACAGGGATGCCGAGCGCCAAATAGACAGCCCCAGCAGCACCGCCAGCGAGATCGCCAGCCCCGCAGACAACAGGGTCAGTGTTCGCCGTTGCGACTTGCTGGTACGGGGATCCATTCTTAGGGCATATCCTTCGCGTAGTTGCTGTCAGTAAAGCGTTTTTTGGCTCCAACTGCAATTACACAACAGCACGGCGTTTCAACGCCCGGCGTTCTGATGTCGCTCCAGGTTCTGCTGCCGCTGCTGGCTGTTTTTCCTCAGCATCACGTACACCGCTCCAGTGCCGCCCTGCTGGGGTTGTGCAGAATGATAGGCCATGACCTCATCGAGAGCGGGCAGCCAGATATCGAGACAGCTTTTGACCCGGTTGGCATGGGTTTCCGGCTGCCGGGAGCGGCCGAAGTTGATCAGTACCGTACGTATTCCAAGACCGACGCACTGTTGAACAAACTCCACCAGTTCATCGGCACACTCGGCGAGCCCTTTGTGCATCAGATCCAGGCGTGCATCCACGGTATAACGGCCAAGGCGCAGATTGCGGTAGACGCCTTCCTGCACCCCGTCCCGCTTCCACTCTATCGGATCCAGCGGATCCAGCAGGTGTTCCGGGCTTAACGGCATGCGCTCATCACTGCCACCGCCCAGTGCAGCCAAGCGACGGGCACGGTGTTTAGGGTCCAGCCGCGGGCGGGCGCTGCCATAGCTGCGCGCACGCTGCTGAGTTTTGATCGGCCTGACGCCATCGGCTTCCATCAACTCGAAGAACTCTTCATCTTCTCTCATGGCAGGGGCCCTCCGTCAGTTCAGTTGCGGCACCAAGATAACCTCTTTTTGCCGGCCCGGGCCAGCCCGGCAAAAGCTTCGCAACTTTTCCGCGCCAGCAAACTCCATTATGGTGATTACAATGGGTCGCCGGGGAAGCTATAAGCAAACCCATAAATTCCCTATACGGCGACTCCCGAAAATGGACCTCATTCGGATACCCTCATGCAAAAAATAGCCGCTGTCGTTATTCTCGCTTTAGTTCTCGGAGGCGCCTACCTGTTCTGGTCCAGCAACCAGCAGCCGGCACCTGCCAAGGCAGAACCCCAGGTTTCTGCAGAAACCGCTTCGGCGGCCCGTTCCCATATCGAATCCCTGACCGCCAGCAGCGCCATGAGCGCCATCGATGTGAGGGACGCGAGCAACTTTGTCAGCGGCGATCAGCTGCTTACCCTGCCCGGATCCGCCGAGCAGGCAAGCATCGAGTCCGGCACCAGCAGCGACGGCGCCAGTACCTACGGCGTAGATCTTGGCCTGGCGGGCACCACGGCCGACACATCCAGCAGCGCACTTTCACAGCTGAACCGGATGCGACTCAAGGAGATACTCAACTCTCCCGAAAGCAACCCCAACGATGTGTTCTACATCCACTCGGTGGACAGCTACGACCGCCAGGGGCTCTGGGGCATCATGCAGGAAGGGCTGACAGAAACCTTCGCCCGCGGTATCAAGCTAAGCTCCGACAGCCGCACCCTTGCCGCCACGATCCCCGGCGATGCCGACGAGCGTCTTGATGACAGCTCCAGTTCTTTCCTCGGCCATATCCTGGACCAGAAGGTAAAAGACAGCCTGATCTACAACTACGATCAGGGTCTGCTCGGCCAGGACCCGAACCTGATTCAGCCCGGGCAGCAGCTACTCATCATCCGCTTCAGCGAAGATGAGCTGATCCGCATCTACAATTACTTCGCCGCGCAGGAGTGATTTCACTGTTGCGCTAACCAATCAGGAGTAAACCTTGATCGATCTTTATACCTGGGGCACCCCGAACGGCAGAAAAATATCCATCATGCTGGAAGCCTGCCACCTGCATTACAGCGTCCATCCTATCGATATTCAGGCCGGCGCCCAGTACAGCGAAGAGTTCCTGCGCATCAGCCCCAACAACAAGATCCCCGCCATCGTCGATGAGGACGGGCCCAATGGTGAGCCGATCAGCCTGTTCGAAAGCGGCGCGATATTGCTCTATCTGGCAGAAAAAACCGGTCAGTTTCTGCCGGACACACCGGCCCAGCGCTACAAAACACTGGAGTGGCTGATGTGGCAGATGGGTGGTTTTGGACCCTTTCTTGGCCAGGCACACCACTTCAACCGCTTCGCGCCCGAGCAGATTCCCTACGCCATGGAGCGCTATACCAAGGAGGCAAAACGCCTCTGGGGTGTGCTCGATAAACAGCTGAAAGGCCGCGAATTCGTCGTAGATGAGCTCAGTATCGCCGATTTTTCCATCTACCCCTGGGCCTGTCGCTACGAATGGCAACGTGTCGATCCGAACGACTTTGCCAACGTAAAAACCTGGATGGAAAAGATGGCCGGACTACCCTTCGTAGCGCGTGGGATGCAGGTACCCTGAGGATACCCCGAGAAAGAAACTGAATACTTTTTAACCAACAAATAACCCAATACATTGGACTTTTGGCGCATCCATGCGTAGTATGTGCGCCTTTCCTCCTGGCAACGCTGCCTGACTGTTCCTGCAGCAACGCCTCATCTCGACTCGGGTATACAATCACAGCATGTCAAATACTGATGCTCCCACCTCTTTTGGTGATCTGGGACTTTCATCCCCTATTCTTCAAGCTCTGGCCGACGTTGGCTACGAAACCCCCTCTCCGATCCAGGCCGGCGCCATTCCGCCGCTGCTTGAAGGTCGCGACATTCTGGGTCAGGCCCAGACAGGTACAGGTAAAACCGCAGCGTTCGCATTGCCGCTGCTGCAGCGTATCGATACATCTAAACAGCACCCTCAACTGCTGATCCTGGCACCGACCCGTGAGCTCGCGCTCCAGGTTGCCGATGCCTGCGAAAAGTATGCCCGTCATCTGACCGGCCTGCGCACTCTGTCCATCTACGGTGGTCAGGGTTACGACAGCCAGCTGCGCGCGCTGCGCCGTGGCGTCCAGGTTATTATCGGTACTCCGGGCCGTGTTATGGACCACGTACGTCGTGGCACCCTGGAACTGGACCGTCTGCAGACCCTGGTACTCGACGAAGCCGACGAAATGCTGCGCATGGGCTTTATCGATGACGTAGAGTGGATTCTTCAGCACACTCCGCCGCAGCGTCAGATCGCTCTGTTCTCGGCCACCATGCCGTCGGTCATCCGTCGCATCGCCGATAACTATCTGCAGGATCCGGCACTGATCAAGATCGCTGCCCAGACCGCCACCGCCAGCACCATTCGCCAGCGCGTCTGGACCGTACGCGGCATGAGCAAGATGGCCGCACTGACCCGTCTGCTGGAACTGGGTGAGCATGATGCCAGCCTGATCTTCGTACGCACCAAGACCGCCACCGAAGAACTGGCCGAAAAACTCACCTCCGCCGGCTTCCCGGCTGCTGCCCTGCACGGCGATATCGCCCAGCAGCAGCGTGAGCGCGTGGTCGAAAAACTGAAGCGCGGTGAACTGGATGTGGTTATCGCCACCGACGTCGTTGCTCGCGGCCTGGATGTTGAACGTATCAGCCACGTTATCAACTACGACATCCCTTATGATGCCGAGTCCTACATCCACCGTATCGGCCGTACCGGCCGTGCCGGCCGCCAGGGTGATGCGATCCTGTTTGTTGCACCGCGCGAACAGCGCCTGCTGAGCCAGATCGAGCGCACCACGCGCCAGCCGTTGGAACAGCTTAAGCTGCCGACCGCGAAAGAGATCAACGAACTGCGCATGGAACGTCTGAAACAGCGTGTCCAGGCTGCGGCAGAAAGCCCGAAAGCCGAGCAGTTCACTCAGCTGATCGCTGCCCTGACCGAAGGTGAAGATGCCATGGAGCCGGCCAAAGCCTGCGCCGCCGCTCTGTCCCTGATGTACAGCGACCAGCCGTTCCTGCTCGACGAAAACGAGCCCGATCCGAACGAAGTTCGCCCGCGCCGCGAGCGCAGCGATCGTCGCGACGACTCCGGCCAGCCGCGTCGCAAGACCCAGCGCAACGCACCTCCTGCCGATGGCATGGAGCGCTTCTGGATCGGCGTCGGCCACACCCATGGTGTGAAACCGGGCAACATCGTCGGCGCTATCGCCAATGAAGCAGGCCTGGAAAGCCGCAGCATCGGTCGCATCAACATCAGCGACGAGTTCAGCACCGTCGACCTGCCGAGCGGCATCAAGGACGACGCCATGCAGACTCTGCGTCGCGCCCGCATCTGTGGTCAGCGACTGGACATCCGTCCGTGGATGGACAAGGGCAACAGCGCCCCCCGCAAGGGCGGCAACGGCAAGCGCAGCTTCCAGAAGCGCGGCTGATTTAGGCTAGACGTAAAAAGGGGGCATCCCGCCGAGATGCCCCCGTTTCGTGCCGGAAAGATTCCGGCTAAAGACCATGCTAAAGCATGGAGGATATGGATGCCTGCTACTCACCACACCTGTTGTGTGTTGGTACAAAGGCAGTATAGCCACTCCCTCCCCAACCGCCCGTTCATCAAGCGGTCATTTCCCTGAAAGATTTTCAACGCGCCCGACAATTTCGGAAAGCTGCTTAATTCAGCGCTGCCTACAGCCAGTTTAAGTCCGCAATTCGCTACAGCCGAACGACTCCTGCGACCCTCAGATCGTAACACCCAATTATTCAGATTCGGCGCTGACAGCAAGTCCGATACCTCCAGACGCCACAAGGCGCTGCTTCGCTGCCCGGCGCATCTGCTTGATCGCATATTCTCGCCGCAATGCTGCCGCCCTATCCGCCTGGGTTTCGCACCAGATCATGGTCACCGGACGACGCGCCCGGGTATAGCGGGCACCGAGGCGATTGCACTCATTGTGCTCACGTAATCGACGCTTGGGATCAGTGGTCACACCGGTATAAAAACTACTGTCGGCACAACGCAAAATATAAACATACCATTGCTGCATGGCCGTGAGTTTGCCAGTATCCATCGACGCTCGCCAGTTCTATATCATTCCGCAATAGACAACATCGACAACACCCTCTTTGCAACCGGAAAACCTGAGACGATGCCCTGAGGATGAAACCCCATCGATCATCAGCTATCTCAAAAACCAATAGCTTAGTACTAAAACACTAGAGTCTTCGACTTCAGCTAGACCTGTCCCGAGAGTAGAATAGGCACCAATCCTGTGCAGTCCCACTGACTGACCCTCTGCTACGCGCAAGGACCGAATCCGGGCTTCTCACTGACCAGCCCGAAATCAACTCATCCCTGTAGCCTCGCATGATCGACCGCAAAAATGCTGCACACTCACTTTGATTGGGGCATCTTGCATGCATTCTCTGCTACTCCTGATCGCAGGCGTCGCCTTCCTGTCGATCGTCCTCGAGGACGTTATTCACGTCAACAAGGCTAAAACCACCCTCTTTTTCGGCACCCTCTCCTGGCTGCTTATCTTCCTCTTTCCCGAGGGCGGGATGTCTCCCGACCTGATCCGCGAAAAGCTCGATGAAAACCTTCTCGAAATCGCCAGCCTCTGGCTGTTCTTGATGGCTGCCATGACCTTCGTTGCATTTCTTAACCATCAGGGGCTGATTGAGGCACTGATCTACAAGGTACTGCCACGCAAGGTCGGCGAGAAAAAGCTGATGTTCATGGTAGCGGGCTTTGCCTTTGTCTTCTCATCCCTGTCAGACAACATCACCGCTACCCTGGTCTCCATTGCACTGGTGCTTTCACTACGCATGGAAGCCCGAAAAACGCTGAGATTTGCGGTGATGGTGGTGTTTGCAGTCAACTCTGGCGGCGTCTCATTAATCACCGGCGACGTCACGACCCTGATGATTTTCATGGCAGACAAGGTAGAGATTCAGGACCTGCTGTTCCTGTCACTGCCAGCACTGGTCAGTGTCATGCTACTGGCAGCACTGTTGGCACGGCCACTGAAGGGTGAAGTTGAGATCATCCCTACCGAACGTCGTGACGACCGGGTCGGCAAGGTGATCGCCGCGATCTTCCTGATGACCATCATCGGCACCATTATTCTTAACGTGATCGCCGGTATTCCACCGGTACTGACCTTCCTGTTCGGGCTGTCGATCATGTTCCTGATCGGCCGTTTCTACTACAAGGATGACGAGCGCGAGGGGCTGCTCGACTACATCCGCGTGATCGAATACGACACCCTGCTGTTCTTCCTGGGGATTCTGCTGCTGGTCGGCATGCTCAAGGAGATCGGCGTATTGAACTCCCTGGTGGGGGTCTATGAAGTTATGCCGACCACGGCCGCCAACTTTGTCATGGGCCTGCTGTCATCCCTGGTCGACAACGTGCCACTGACCGCAGCCATGCTGAAAGCGAATATCGTGATGACGCCGGCACAATGGCTGACACTGACCTATTCGGTAGGCGTGGGCGGTTCACTGCTGGTAATCGGCTCGGCGGCAGGTATCGTTGCCATGAGCAAGGTGGAAGCAGTTACCTTCGGCAGCTTCGCCCGCTACTCATTCTTCCTGCTGATCGCCTATTCGGCGGGATTCTCGGGAAGCTATCTCGTCGGCAATATGCTGCATTGATACATGCTGCATTGAAAAGGCCACCGCCCGCATCGCAGGCGGTGCTAAACAGATACGCCGTAACAGACAGCCTGTCACGGTGATCCTGTTAAGCAATAAGGGATAATCGCGACGAGGGCGTCTCGGTATTAAGCCTCGCCCTGTTGCGGCAAAAGCGGAAACAGCTCAGGCGTCGGCCTGAGCCCCTTCGGTCTGACCAAACCAGGCCAGCTTTGACTGCAACTCCACAACCTCACCAAGGATCACAATCGCCGGCGCGGGCAGCTGCGCTTCCCGCTGACGCTCGACAATATCATCCAGGCGACCGGTCAGTACGCGCTGATCCGGGGAGGTCCCCTGGGACACGATAGCTACCGGCGTATCACCCGGCTTACCATGATCCATCAGACCCTGGCACAGCTTCTCCAGTGTATGTAGACCCATGTAAAAAACGATGGTCTGATTGGGATGAACCAGCTCATCGAACTTCAGGTCAGAGGTCCGATTTTTCAACTGACCGGTGACAAACTTCACCGACTGGGCGTAATCGCGATGGGTCAGCGGTATACCGGCATAGGTGGAACAGGCGCTGGCGGCGGTAATACCAGGCACCACCTGAAACGGAATGCCATGCGCCTTGAGCTCTTCAATCTCTTCACCACCACGGCCGAAAATGAACGGATCACCCCCTTTCAGACGCACCACACGACGCCCATTGCGAGCATGCTCCACCAGCAGCGCATTGATCCCCTGCTGCGGCACACTATGGTTGTCACGAGCCTTACCCACGTAGATCAGATCAGCATCACGACGGCATAGATCCAGCACCTCAGGGGACACCAGTCGATCGTAAAGCACCACGTCGGCCTGCTGCATCAGGCGAAGCGCCTTGAATGTCAGCAGCTCAGGGTCGCCGGGACCGGCACCCACCAGATAAACCTCGCCAACGCCGGCTTCACCCTGATCGCTGACCAGTTCCTTTTCAAGCATCTGCGCGGCTTCATCTTCGCGACCGGCAAACACCCGCTCAGCGACCTCGCCCTGCAGGATCTTCTCCCAGAACTTGCGGCGATCATTAACGTTGTTAAAACGGGCTTTAACCCGGTCACGGAAACCGCCTACCAATTGCCCCAGACGGCTGTAGCTGCCGGGAATCAGCGTTTCCAGCTTGGCTCTCAGCATCCGCGCCAGCACCGGGGACTGACCACCGGAGCTGATACCGATAACAATCGGGGAACGATCAACGATCGCCGGAAAAACGAAGGTGCATAGCAGCGGATTATCTACTACGTTGACCGGCAGCGAGCGCTCCACCGCATCATAATGCACACGCTCGTTAAGCACCTGATCATCGGTGGCCGCAATCACCAGCGCCACATCATCCAGCAGCGCGGGATGATATTCGCCGATAATCACTTGCCCTGCGTGCAACTCCACAAGCTCACGGAGTTCTTCATGCACCTCATGAGAGACCACGCTAACCTGGGCACCAGCACGCACCAGCAGGCGCGCTTTACGCAACGCCACATCACCACCACCAATCAGCAGTGCGCGACGTTTTTTCAAATCAAAAAATAGCGGCAGGTAATCCAACTCTTTCTCCTGAAACTAATGGGTCCCTGAAACCGATGGACGACTGGAGCCCAAATCCATGTGCGGACCCGGAACTCCAGACCACTCCTGCCGCCACAGCAAGCTATGAAGCTGTTCACAGCCTCCCTGATCAGGGCAGACGGGAGTAGCGATAAAGCCCTTCGCCTTCTTCATCAGTGTAGATGCAATCAAATCCACCCTCTGCCGGCAGCAGATCACAGCGCGCTGCATGAGGCTCCAGCTCAACCCAATCCTCATCACAGCTATCACGGAACTGCCCGTCAGCGATGTCGAAACGCAGCTGACCACCCACTTTTTCCCAGCTGTAGGCATAGGTCAGGGTTTGACACTGACCGGTGGGGTCGAACTCCGTGTAACTGCCGCTACCATCAGCATTGATCGACTCTTCGCCAATCATCGGCGGCTGACCGCAGTTCTGGTTCAGATCTCGCACTTCGTATCGGCCGGCCAGATCATCGGCCGTCAACTCGGCAGCGGTGGCCGGCAGCATCTGCATCTGGGTATCACCAACCAGTCCGCCCTGCTCAATATCGGTGCGATAGTGAAGACGCATCGGCTGACTGCGCACCGCCTGACGAATCCGTGCATGCGCCATACAGGCATCGCTATTAACGCCAGAAGCCTGGCTCAACAGCGAATCCGGCAGCGTATCGATCCAATCCGCAATCCGCGGATAATCGAAGCTCATCGCCATCAGACCATTCGGCTCCAGCCCTTCCTGCGCTAAACCCTGCACAGCCTCCGCAGCCTGATCCCCGGAATAGATCACCAGATGCTGACCCTGCTTGCCCAGCTGTGCAGTCAGCCCCGGCGACAGGAAACCGAGATCAACTTCGGTCATGGCACCATCCACCGGCAACTTCGGCAGACGGCCACTGGACTGAGGTACGGCAGTGGTATTAAACAGGGAGATGAGCAGCTCCGGATTTGCCGTTGCGATGCTGAACAGGAAATCCACCGACTCCGGCAGACCGCTAGCCTGGGAGAAGGACAGGTCGTAGATCGACAATCCTGCGCCCTTAATACCCTGCGCCATCCCAGTGACTACGCCCAGCAAGGCCGGATTAGTCGACGCCATCTGCTGCTGCATCTGCTGCAGCTGCGGGCACTGATAAGTCGCCTCGCCCGCCAGAGACCAGAGTTTGGTCAGAGCCGGCACCAGAGCATCCATATCTATACCCGTTGCCAGCCCCGCCATCTGATCGCCATTCACATGACTCGGCAGATGACCGCGTAACGACGTGAGGATCCCGGTAACCGCCTCTGACTTCATTTCGAGCAGTGAGCGCATGCTGATATCGACACTGTCACCCTCGGCACTGACAGACTGGTAACCAAACACCAGACGCGGTACCGAATCGACCAGACCGACGATCTCATTGCGACAGACCGGCTCAAGATCCGCAGTCAGCGGATTAGGCCTATCGGCACGCTGACTCAGCGCAGCCAGGTCCCGGGACAGACGACTGTCACCCACCTGAAGCAAACCCTCGGCAAGACGCTTAAGATGAACAAAACCACTAAAGCTTCCGGAGAATCCCTGATCCTTGTTCAGCTGGGCCACTTCACCGCTGCTTGCCAGCGACTGCTCAGGGGCCTGAAGACCAAGGCGCTCAGCCTCCGCACCTTCAGAATCCAGGGAGGAAAAGAAAGTAATGGTCGCCAGCGATTCCTGCTGCGCCACGACCAGATCGACGTAATCAGCACTATCGGCCGGCGTCAGGCGCCAGCGTTTCAGGCTGACATCACCACGCACTTCAGTGGCAGGCTCTACCCCTGACTCGCTGCTGATACCCGCCCAGACACCATCAAATGCCGCCTGATCTGCAAGGTGCATCCGCAGTACCGGGAAAACGCCGTGCGTATAAAAAGCCGAGTCGCCCGCCAGATCGATACCGTAATGGGCAAACAGCTGTCGATAGCTGGAAGATTGGGCCGCGAAATCCAACAACAGCGCGCGCAGCACATTTTCACCAGGCACCGAGGTTTCCGGCGTCTCGCCGATCTCCTCGAGCAGCTGTTCAAGCTGAACCGGATCAATGGCACTGATCGGGTAATCCAGCATCCGCTCGGTAACCTGCTCATCCGGGGTACCACCGAAATAGACTACCGTATCGGCCGGCACATAGGCCTCAAGGCTCTTGTCGGCGGCTCCGGATTGCCAGAGCCAGCTGCCTGCCGCCACAACGGCAAAAAACAGTAGCACCGGGATGGTCAGTTTTTTCATCTACATCACTCCTTGAATTGAGATCGAGGGCGAGCTCGAACGTTGCCCGGATTCTAACCCAGCAACGCGGCATTTCCTGCCCCGAATGATAAAAAAAGCCGGGCAACTGCGGTGCCCGGCTTTTCTGACTTCATTTAAAACCGCTTACAGCTGGGTGTGCAGCCCGCACTCACGGGTTTCCAGCGCTTTGGTCGGATCGAAGTAATCGTTTTCGTTAGGCAGATCGTGCTCTTCCAGGTAAGCATCCATCTGCGCTTCACTCCAGTTGAATAGAGGCGCAACTTTCAGCACGCCATCCTTGCTCGCCGTCACTACATCCAGAGACTGACGAAACTCGGTCTGATCCTTACGAATCGCGTTAAACCAGAGGTCCGGCTTGAGTTCAGCCAGGGCGCGCTGGAACGGCTCCAGCTTAACCTGACGGGTAAACTCCTCGTGCTGCGGATCATCCACATCAGGAATGCCCTTCATCAGCACGTTACGACGCGCTGCAGTCATCTCCGGAATGTATGTGACGATATTCAGGTTCAGATCCTTGATCACCTTTTCCGCAAAACGATAGGTGGCCGAGGTGTTGTAGCCCGAATCAACCCAAAGCACTTTGATATCCGGTTTGATGCGGGTAACCATGTGCAGGATCACCGCTTCATAAGGACGGAAGTTGGTGGTGACCAGCGGGTTTTCAGACTGGCCCAGCGCCCACTCCACGATTTCCTGAGGCGTTTTACCTTCCAGCGCAGCGTTCGCTGCCGTCAGATCGATACTCATCTTTGTTTCCCTCAATTCTTTTCCGTTAAACCCTGCCCTTCAACTTAACTCTGAAGGTAGATCGGACGCGGATCATCAGCGCTGCCCTGGTAGTGGACGCTGATCTCTTCAAACGCTTTCAGGAAGTCGTCGGAGTAGACCTCTTCACTGAATTCATAGGCGTTGAAACCGCAGCGCTCCATGTAACCAAGCTGATCACGGGCCGGGTTGCCGACTGCACGCAGCTCGCCGTTGAATCCGGCGCGACGCAGAATACGCGCCAGGGAGAAACCACGACCATCGCGGAACGCCGGGAACTCCACGGCGATCATTGGGAAGCTGTCCAGCGATTCAAGCACCGGGGTCAGATCATCATCGCCGTTAACACGAACGGCGATATCACCCGACTGAGCAGTCAGCGCATCCTTGTGTTCAAGGTAGAGCGCCAGCGGCACCAGCAGATCACCGCTCGCAGGCAGGCTCTCAGCATCTTCAACCAGCTGCCAGCGGTCGTCGGTAACAGGTTTGCGATCAATGAGCAGCGGCATAGACTTTCTCCTTGAACGGGGCAACGCCCACGCGGCGTACGGTATCAACAAAGCGCTCTTCTTCGGTGCGCACTTCAACATAGGTTTCCAGCAGCTTCTTCAGGGTCTCAGCCACATCGTCGGCAGCGACCGCTTTACCCAGGACCTTACCCAGGGAAGCGTCTTCACGATCAGAGCCACCGATGGTGATCTGATACCAATCTTCGCCCTTCTTATCGACACCCAGAATACCGATGGCGCCGATGTGATGATGACCACAGGCGTTGATGCAACCAGACATGTTCAGACGGATCTCACCCAGATCGTAGAGGTAGTCCAGATCATCGAACGCCCGGTTGATCTGCTCGGCGATGTTCAGCGTCTTGGCATTGGCCAGGCCACAGAAGTCAAAGCCCGGGCAAACGATCATGTCGGTCAGGGTATTGATGTTCGGACGCGCCATGTTGTGCTCGGCGAGCTTCTGCCAGACGGCATACAGGTCAGCGTTTTTCACATCGGCCAGTACCAGGTTCTGCTCGTGGGTAGAGCGCGCCTGACCGAAGGAATACTGCTCCGCCAGATCGGCTACCACTTCCAGCTGCAGGTCGGTGATATCACCGGCCGGCTCCAGCTGCGGCTTCAGAGAGACAACAACGGCGGTGTAACCCGGCACCTTGTGGTTGTGGGTGTTGCGCTCGTACCAGACGCGGAACGCTTCATCGCTATCCAGCTTCTGCTGCAGACTGGTATCGTTAGCCGCATCGGCGTCGTATTCAAATGGCTGGAAGAAGCCTTTAACACGCTCGATCTCGGCGTCGGTCAGAACTAGCTCACTGGAGCGGATGTTGGCCCACTCCGCTTCAACTTCGTCACGGAACGCATCGATACCCATTGCTTCGACGAGAATCTTGATACGTGCCTTGTACTTGTTGTCGCGACGGCCTTTGAGGTTGTAGACGCGCAGGATCGCTTCCAGATAGGAGAGCAGGTCTTTCTTCTCGATGAACGGACGGATCTGCTTGCCGATGACCGGGGTACGCCCCAGACCGCCACCGACCAGAACCTCGAAGCCCACTTCGCCAGCATCGTTCTTGACCAGGTGCAGGCCAATATCGTGAACCTGGGAAGCGGCACGATCTTTCGGGCTGCCGGTGACGGCGATCTTGAACTTACGCGGCAGATAAGCGAATTCCGGATGCAGCGTAGACCACTGACGGATGATCTCGCACCAGGGGCGCGGATCTTCCAGCTCGTCAGGAGTGACACCAGCAAACTGATCCGTGGTGGTATTACGGATACAGTTACCGGAAGTCTGAATGGCGTGCATCTGCACTTCCGCCAGCTCCGCCAGGATATCCGGCACCTCTTCCAGCTTCGGCCAGTTGAACTGGATGTTGGTGCGGGTGGTGAAGTGACCGTAGCCCTTATCGTATTTACGGGCGATATGACCCAGTTTGCGCAGCTGCGGCGAAGAGATCAGGCCGTAAGGAATGGCCACACGGAGCATCGGCGCATGGCGCTGGATGTACAGACCATTCATCAGGCGTACGGCGAGGAATTCATCGTCCGACAGCTCACCCGCCAGGAAACGCCGGGTCTGATCGCGGAACTGCTCAACCCGCTCGTCGACGATCTTCTGATCGACTTCGTTATAAATGTACATGATTGGCTACCTTCAACCGGGACAAAACCCGGGTTCACTTAAGGTTGTCGTTTTAAAAGGATTCGTTCGAATCTCAGGCTGCGATTACAAACCTCAGCCCTATGACCATCAGCAGCGACCCCATGATCGGCTGCATCAGGCGAGGTGACAGGCGGACACCGAAATGACTGCCTACGAATACCCCTGGCAGCGAACCCGCCAGCAGGTAAAGCAGCAGTTCCAGATCAACACCACCCATCTGGTAGTGACCGGCACCTGCCACAGAAGTCAAAACCACCGCGTGGACCAGATCGGTTCCCACAATGGCGGGCATTGTCATGCGCGGGTAGAGAACAATCAACAGCGCTGTTCCCAGAGCACCCGCACCGACCGAAGAAAGCGTTACCATGGCACCCAGCGCAAAGCCGGTAAGCACCGTGATCACAGGACGCCAGCGACGCACGCTGGAGGTGAACGGATTATCGCGCAGCGAACCGGCCAGATCACGGATCCGCGCACGCATAAATACCGCAACTGAAGTGAGCACCAGCGAGACACCCAGCGTCATATTCATCAGGTGCTCTATCTGCTCAAGGCCTTCGAGCCCCTCCAGATAGTTAAGAGTAAACAGACTGCCCGGGATAGAACCGAGCAGAAGAAAGCCAACAATCTTCCACTGCACAAGCTTGTTACGCGCATAGGAGACCACACCGCCACATTTGGTGATCGCGGCGTAGAGCAGATCGGTACTGACAGCAACAAAAGGCGGAATGCCGAAAACGACGATCAGGATAGGCGTCATCAGGGCACCACCACCGATACCGGTGAGGCCGACAACAACGCCGACAAACAACCCTGCAAATATGTACGCGAATTCCATTACGGGCACCCTGCTTCCTAAAGTACAAAACGATGCGCCATAGTAGCGGCTAGGTTATATAACACAAAATAATTAATGATAATTTTGTTATTCCCAAAGGTTACATAGAAGCACACCAGGCCCAAACAACCCTTTATAACTTTAGAGCATCGAAAAATTTCCATTTATTCTTTTTGATTTTATAAAAACTCAGCGATAATCTCGCCGCATCGAAGGTTGTATGTGCCTACTCCACCAACGAGTCCAGCAACCAAGAATTACTCATCGAACCCGACAACAGTTTTGAAGAGCGCATGATGAATCAGTTACCGGAACACCGTTTAACCCATCTAAAGCAGCTGGAAGCAGAAAGTATTCACATCATCCGGGAAGTGGCAGCGGAGTTTGATAATCCGGTAATGCTCTACTCCATCGGCAAGGACTCTTCGGTGATGCTGCATCTGGCACGCAAGGCGTTCTACCCGGGCACTCCGCCGTTCCCGCTGATGCACGTTGACACCACCTGGAAGTTCAAGGAGATGATCAAGTTCCGTGACAAGATGGCTGAAGAAGCTGGCATGGATCTGATCGTGCATATCAACCAGGAAGGCGTCGACATGGGCGTGGGCCCGTTTACCCACGGCTCGGCCAAGCATACCGACATCATGAAGACCCAGTCCCTGAAGCAGGCGCTGAACAAGTACAAGTTCGACGCAGCCTTTGGTGGCGCCCGTCGTGATGAAGAAAAATCCCGCGCCAAAGAACGTGTATTCTCCTTCCGCGACAGCAACCATCGCTGGGACCCGAAAAACCAGCGCCCGGAACTGTGGAACATCTACAACACCCGCGTCGACAAGGGTGAGAGCATCCGTGTATTCCCGCTGTCTAACTGGACCGAGCTGGACATCTGGCAGTACATCTACCTGGAAAGCATCCCCATCGTTCCGCTGTACTACTCCGCAGTGCGTCCGGTGGTTGAGCGCGACGGCATGCTGGTAATGGTCGATGACGATCGTATGCCGCTGGGTGAAGAAGAACAGCCGATGATGAAATCTATCCGTTTCCGTACCCTGGGCTGCTACCCGCTGACCGGTGCCGTGGAATCCGAAGCCGACACCCTGCCTGACATCATTCAGGAGATGCTGCTGACCACCACGTCAGAGCGCCAGGGTCGCGCCATCGACCACGACAGCGCTGGCTCCATGGAGCAGAAAAAGATCGAGGGCTACTTCTGATCCTCAGTAGAGTTGATCGAAGCAGACTAATCTCCCGCTACAGATTTCGAACGAGTACCGAATAGTTATGAGCCACCAATCCGAACTGATCGCAGACGATATTGAAGCGTACCTGAACCAGCACGAGAACAAGGAACTGCTGCGTTTCCTGACCTGCGGTAGCGTTGACGACGGCAAATCCACCCTGATCGGCCGACTGCTGCACGATTCCAAAATGATCTATGAAGATCAGCTCGCCGCGATCCAGTCCGACAGCAAGAAAGTCGGCACCACTGGTGAAGAGATCGACCTGGCGCTGCTGGTCGACGGCCTGCAGGCAGAGCGCGAACAGGGCATCACCATCGATGTAGCCTACCGCTACTTCTCGACCTCCAAGCGCAAGTTCATCATCGCCGACACCCCGGGGCACGAGCAGTACACCCGCAACATGGCCACCGGCGCTTCTACCTGTGACCTGGCGATCATCCTGATCGATGCCCGTCATGGCGTACAGGTACAGACCCGCCGCCACAGCTTCATCGTCTCCCTGCTGGGTATCAAGCACACCATCGTTGCCATCAACAAGATGGACCTGGTGGACTTCAGCGAAGAGCGTTACGAAGAGATCAAGCGCGACTATCTGGCCTTTGCCGAGCAGCTGAACCTGCCGAACATCCACTTTGCCCCGATCTCTGCACTCAAGGGCGACAACGTGGTTAATCGTTCCGAGAGCATGCCCTGGTTTGATGGCGAGCCGCTGATGGCTCAGCTGGAAAACGTTGAGATTGCCAAGGAGTTCAACAAGGAAGCACTGCGCTTCCCGGTTCAGTACGTTAACCGTCCGAACCTGAACTTCCGCGGTTACTGCGGCACCCTGACCTCCGGCATCGTCCGCGTTGGCGACGAAGTCACCGTACTGCCGTCAGGCAAATCCAGCCGCGTCAAATCGATCGTCACCTTTGATGGCGAAATGGAAGAAGCCTTCCCGCCGATGTCCGTGACGCTAACCCTGGAAGACGAAATCGACGTTTCCCGCGGCGATCTGATCGTCAACTCCCAGCACGTGCCTGACGTTACCCGTCGCTTCGATGCCAACCTGGTATGGATGGCCGAGCAGGAGCTGGTACCGGGCCGCAGCTACGACATCAAGCTGGCGACTTCGCGCACCGCGGGCAGCATCACCGCTATCCGTCACCGCATCGACGTCAACACCCTGGAGCAGGCTCCTGCCGCGACGCTGGCGCTGAACGAGATCGCCCGGGTAGAGATCGATGTAGAGCGCGAACTGGTCGCAGATGACTATCGCGAGCACGCTGGTACCGGCTCATTTATCATCGTCGACCGTCTGACCAACGCCACCGTTGCCGCCGGCATGATCATCGGCGACTCTCTGGCTCTGGATGACGACTCGATCTACACCACGTCTGCTGTCTCCGCCGACGACCGTGCTCGCCGCTTCGGCCAGAAGCCTGGCATCGTCAGCATCGACGCAGGTGATAACAGCGCAGCACTGCTCTACACCCTGGAGAAGCGCCTGTTCGAACGCGGCCGCATGCCGCTGGTCGTAGAGCCGGGCAACCAGCCTGAAGGCACCGATCTGGCTGCACTTGCCGAGCTGCTGAAACAGAACGGTTTCGTGGTCCTGACCTCCGCTGCAACTGAAAACGCGTTTAGCGCCGGCTACACCGATGCTGCGGACGCATCCCTGGATGCCAACGCGGATATCAACAGCCAGGTTGAATCCCTGACTCAAGCCCTGGTTCGGGCGGAACTGATCTAACCGCCTGCCGGAGCCTACCCGCGCCTTTGATGACGCGGGGTCTGGCTCCACGTCGCAAAACGATAACCGGTGTATGGGCCTGTACAACTTTTAAAGTGTTTCAGGTGCTGTACACCGGTTTCTCCAATTCAGGTAAAATCAGCGGTTTCCGAATTTTCCGGCGACTCGCCGCCAACACAAGGTAACGACAGTCGTTATGACAGACTTCCTGCTCATACTGATCAGCACCGTACTGGTCAACAACTTCGTCCTCGTCCAGTTTCTCGGCCTCTGCCCGTTCATGGGCGTGTCCAACAAGCTGGAGACGGCGATGGGCATGTCGTTGGCCACCACCTTCGTTCTGACCCTGTCATCGGTCTGCAGCTACCTGGTTTACACCTACCTGCTGAAGCCGTTTGATCTGACCTTCCTGCAGACGATCTCCTTTATTCTGGTGATCGCCGTGGTGGTTCAGTTCACCGAGATGGTGGTGCATAAAACCAGCCCGCTACTTTATAAGCTGCTGGGGATTTTCCTGCCGCTGATCACCACCAACTGCGCCGTGCTCGGTGTCGCCCTGCTCAACATCAAGAAGCAGAACGACTTCTTTGAGTCGATCGCTTACGGCTTCGGCGCCGCCGTGGGTTTCTCCCTGGCACTGGTGCTGTTCTCAGCGATACGCGAGCGCGTAGCAGTCGCCGACGTGCCAGTCCCCTTCCGTGGTGCGGCGATCGGCATGGTTACCGCCGGCCTGATGTCGCTGGCCTTCATGGGATTCACCGGCCTGGTGCGGTTCTAAGGAGTTAGCATGGGTACCGTACTGACAGCAATTATTGTCCTGTTACTGCTTGCCGCCGCCTTCGGCGTACTGCTGGGCTATGCCTCGGTGCGCTTCAAGGTGGAAGGTAATCCGATCGTCGACCAGATAGATGCCATTCTGCCGCAGACCCAATGCGGTCAATGCGGCTATCCGGGTTGCCGCCCCTACGCCGAAGCAATCTCCAACGGCGACGCGATCAATAAATGCCCTCCGGGTGGTCAGAGCACCATCGAGGCACTGGCGGATCTGCTCGACGTAGAGGCCGTCCCTCTGGACTCTGAGCACGGCGAAGAAAAACCCAAGTCTGTCGCCTTTATCCGCGAAGACGAGTGCATCGGCTGCACCAAGTGCATCCAGGCCTGCCCTGTGGACGCGATCCTCGGTGCCGCTAAACAGATGCACACCGTTATTACCACTGAATGCACCGGCTGCGACCTCTGCGTCGAGCCCTGCCCGGTTGACTGTATCGACATGATCCCGATTGAAACCACGCCAAACACCTGGAAGTGGCCGGAACCGCCGGCCCCCATGGACCTGATCGCCACAGACCGTGGCCGTGGCCTGGCCACTTCGGAGGCACACTGATGTCCCAGGTGTTCTCTTTTCACGGCGGCATCCATCCGCCTGAAAACAAGAAGCAGTCTACCCGCGCGCCGATCGGCAAAGCACCGCTGCCGCAGCAGCTGGTGCTGCCGATGCAACAGCATATCGGCGGCCCCGCCGATCCCCTGGTCAGCGTTGGCGACAGCGTGCTTAAAGGCCAGCTGATCGCAGAGCCGATCGGCCGCATCAGCGCTTCCGTACACGCACCAACCTCCGGCAAGGTGATCGATATCGCCCACTACCCGGTGCCTCACGCATCGGGACTGAGCGGCGAGTGCATTGTGATCGAAGCAGACGGCGAAGATCGCTGGATCGAGCATGAAGGGATAGCCGACTACAAGGCCATTGAGCGCACCGAACTGATCGAGCATATCCGCGCCAGCGGCATCTCGGGCATGGGCGGCGCAGGCTTTCCCACCGATGTGAAGCTGCACCTGAGCGAAGATCACATCGTTAATACGCTGATCATCAACGCCGCGGAGTGCGAACCGTACATCACCGCCGACGATATGCTGATGCGTGAGCGTCCGCACGAGATTATCGGTGGCATCGAGGTCATCGCCCACCTGTTGCGCCCGAGCCATATCCTGATCGGCATTGAAGACAACAAGACCAACGCCATCCACGCACTGGAAGCGGCGGTTAAACACTGCGATCTCAATATTGATATCGTAGTGGTACCGACCAAGTACCCGTCCGGCGGCGAACGTCAGCTGATCAAGCTGCTGACAGATATTGAAGTACCGGCCGGCAAAATCCCGGCGGATATCGGTATCGTTTGTCAGAACGTGGGCACCACATCGGCCGTTTACCGCGCCGTCCACAAGGGCGAACCACTGATCTCCCGTATCGTCACCGTCACTGGCGACGCGGTGCGCCATCCGAAGAACCTCGAGGTACTACTGGGCACACCGTTCCGCAGCCTGCTGGAAGCCTGCGATCTACGACCCGAGGCCCTGTCACGACTGGTGATGGGCGGCCCGATGATGGGCGTGACCGTCGACAACGACCGCATCCCGGTAATCAAGACCACCAACTGCCTGATCGCTGCCACTCAGCAGGAGATGCCGCCCGCGCCACCGGCCCAGGCCTGCATCCGCTGCGGCATGTGCGAGCAGGCCTGCCCGGCCGACCTGCTACCACAGCAGCTCTACTGGTTTGCCAAGGGACGCGAGTTCGACAAGGCCAGGCACCACAACCTGTTTGACTGCATCGAATGCGGCGCCTGCGCCTATGTCTGCCCGAGCAACATCCCACTGGTTCAGTATTACCGTTTCGCCAAGTCGGAGATCCGAACCGAAGAGCGCGAGCAGCAGAAAGCTGACCACGCCCGTGAACGCTTCGAAGCACGCCAGGCTCGCCTGGAACGTGAAGCGGCGGAGAAGGAGGCCAAACGTAAGGCGCGCGCAGCAGAAGCCGCGAAGGCTCAGGAAGCACGCAAGGCTGCAGCCGCCAAACCCAAGGAAGAAGCCACCGAGCAGGCTACTCCAGACATCAAGCAACTGAAGACAGCCGCCGCTGTGGCGCGCACCAAACTGAAGAAGGCACAGAAGGCGTTTGACGAAGCCGCCGCCGGCAATAGCGAAGGCCTGGCGGAGCTTGAGCAGGCGCTGAACGATGCGCGTAGCAAGGCGGAAGCCGCCGAGAAGGCACTTGAGGCCGGCTCCCCCGCGCCCTCCGAGGGCGGCAACGCCGAGCTGAAGCAGTTGAAAGTAGCTGCAGCCGTTGCCCGCACCAAGCTTAAAAAAGCCCAGGATGCGCTGAAAAACGCGGAAGACAAAGGCCTGGACGGCATCGACAAACTGCGCGCCACGGTGGAAACACTGGAGAACAAAGCGGACGAGGCGCAGAAAGCCTTTGAAGCAGCGCAACCCGCCGAGACAGCCGAAAAGACAGAAGCACCGGCCAAGCCCGAGCCTGCCGCCGAGCCGGCGCTGGACGCCAAGGCGCTGAAACAGCAGGTGTCGATCATGCGCACCAAGCTTAAGAAAGCCGAAGCCGCACTGGAAGCCGCAGAAAGCGATGACGAGCGCTCAGCACTGCAAGCGGATGTCGACGATCTGAAAAAACGTTTCGATGAAGCCACCGAAGCGTTCAACAAGGTCGAGAAAGCCAAGATGGACGCTGCGGCCCAGGCGGGCATCGACCTTAAGCAACTGCGTATCGACGCCGCTATGGCCAAAGCCGCGATCACCAAGGGTGAGCGCGCGCTGAAGAAGGCCGAAGCCGACGACGAACGCGAGCAGATCGAACAGGAACTGGTCGCGGCAAAGGCCAAATCCGACGAACTGCACAAGACGCTGAGCCAGTATGACTAACCTTTTTCTGCCACAGGAACTCTGACCGATGGCACTGATACACCTGAGTTCGCCTCACGTATCCAAAGCCAACAGCACCGCCAATGTAATGCGCCTGGTGCTGCTGGCCACCCTGCCCGGCATCCTTGCGATGACGGTATTTTTCGGCTGGGGTACGCTGATCCAGATCGTGCTTGCCTCGGTGCTGGCACTGCTGTTTGAAGCCGCCGTGCTGAAGCTGCGCAAACGCCCCGTGGGCTTTTTCCTGTCGGATGGCAGTGCGCTGGTCACCGCCGTACTGGTGGCCGTGGCGATTCCGCCCTTCTCCGCCTGGTGGGTGACAGCGACCGGCATATTCTTCGCCATCGTTATCGCCAAGCAGCTCTATGGCGGGCTGGGCAACAACCCGTTCAACCCGGCCATGGTGGCCTATGCACTGCTGCTGGTCTCCTTCCCTGTAGAGATGACCCGCTGGACCGCACCGATCACCCAGAACGGCGAAGGCTGGCATGTAGCCGGCTTCCTCGACACCCTGCAGGTGATCTTTGGCAGCGTGGAACAGCAGTGGTACGACTCCTTCACCGGCGCCACACCACTGGATGTGCTCAAGCACCGTGCCGGCCTCACCACCGAAGAGCTCTGGCGCCAGTCGGACGTGCTGGTGAACGGTGTCGCGGCCTGGTACGCCATCAGTGCGGCCTGGTTCATGGGTGGTATTTTCCTGCTATCACGCAAGATCTTCACCTGGCATGCTCCGCTGTCGATGCTGATCGCGCTGTTCCTGATGGCGAGCATGTTCTACGGTTTCGATCCGGATAACTACGTCAGCCCAATCGTACATCTGGGCGTGGGCGCCACCATGCTGGGTGCATTTTTTATCGTCACCGACCCGGTATCGTCCGCCACCAGCAACCGCGGCAAGATCATCTACGGCGCACTGATCGGCGTGATGATCTATATCATCCGCACCTGGGGCAACTATCCCGACGCAGTGGCATTCTCGGTGCTACTGATGAACCTCTGCGCGCCCTTTATCGACCAGTACACTCAGCCGCGTACCTACGGCCATAAGAAGGCAAACCGCGGCACGAAAGGAAAGAGCCAATGAATACAGAGATGTTTGCCGCCCTGCGTCGCAGCACTCTGGGTATCGCCGTATTCGCGGTAGTCACCGCTGGCGTTATTGCGGTCACCCAGGTGGCCACCAGCGACCGCATTGCCGCCAATATTGCGCAGGCGGAAGCCCGTGCCCTGTACGAGATCGTGCCGCGCTCCGTCGATGACCAGCTGCACGAGCACCGCATCCCGTTCGACGCACCGGAACTGGACCTGGCACAGCCGCGCGAAGCCTGGCAGGCGATCGTTGATGGCGAGGTACAGACCGTGATCATGCCGGTGGTCGCACCGGACGGCTACAGCGGTGATATCCATCTGCTGGTGGGCATAAACCGCGACGATACAGTGGCTGGCGTACGCGTACTGTCGCACAAGGAAACACCGGGACTCGGCGACAAGATCGAACCCTCCAAGTCAAACTGGCTGGACGACTTTGTCGGCAAGACCCAGACCGGACCCGGCGACGACAGCTGGGCGGTACAGAAAGATGGCGGTCAGTTTGACCAGTTCACCGGCGCGACCATCACGCCACGGGCGGTGGTCAATGCCACCGGACGCGCCATCCAATACTTTCGTGCCCACAAGGCACGCCTGCTCACACCGGCTACCGAATCTGCCGGACAACAAGGGAGCAATGCATCATGAGCGTCGATTATCGCAAGATCACCCTGAACGGCCTCTGGCACAACAACCCGGCACTGGTACAGCTGCTCGGTCTCTGCCCGCTGCTCGCAGTCACCAGCTCGGTGGTTAACGCCATCGGCCTGGGCGTGGCCAGCACCCTGGTACTGACCAGCTCTAACCTCACGGTATCACTGTTCCGACGCCTGGTACCGGAAACGGTTCGTCTGCCGATTTTTGTTATGATCATCGCCTCGTTCGTGACCGCTATCGAACTGCTAATGCAGGCATTCACCTACGAGCTGTACCTGATTCTGGGGATTTTTATCCCACTGATCGTGACTAACTGCGTGATCATGGGTCGTGCCGACGCCTTCGCCGCCAAAAACCCGGTATCGGCCTCGGTGGTCGACGGGTTTATGATGAGCACCGGTTTTACCTGCGTGCTGGTGCTGCTGGGTGCTATTCGCGAAGTCCTTGGCACCGGCGCTATCTTCTCCAACATGCACCTGCTGTTTGGTGAAAGCGCTCGCAACTGGACTATCACCCTGGCGGACAACTACGACGGCTTCCTGTTTGCGATTCTGCCGCCCGGCGCCTTCGTCGGCCTGGGTCTGCTGATCGCACTGAAGAACGTGATTGATGCGCGGGCGGAAAAGCGCCGCAAGCAGATCCCGCTGGTCGATGCATCAGAATCTGGCAGTAAACGTGTCCGAGTAACGGGCTAACGGTTGACCACAGGACCAGAATCGATTCAAATGCCTACAGCATTCCAATAGCGTCTCAAGGAAGTGACATTTAAAGCACAGTCACAGAGACGCTAACTAACCGGTTTTACGGCCATGCACACCCTAAGGAGTCCCGGTGAGCGCCCCGATACCTGTAGTAATCTGTGATGATTCCCCGCTGGCGCGCAAACAGATGGGCCGCTCGCTTGCGGAGTGGAATCTGAGTGTCACCGAGGCATCTCATGGCCTGGAGGCAATAGAGGCTGCCCGCGCCGGCAAGGCCCACCTGCTGTTCCTCGACCTGAACATGCCGATCATGGATGGTTACCAGACCCTGGAGCGTATCCGCGCCCAGGACCTGCCCTGCATCGTCATTGTCGTCTCCGGTGATATCCAGCCCCAAGCCCGGAAAAGAGTTCTAGACCTCGGCGCTATCGGCTTTATTCGCAAGCCGATCGACAAAGATGCGGTGCGCGAAGCTCTCGCCTCCTACGGTATTTTGGACGAACTAGAACCCTCCCATAAAGAGCTTTCGGCACTTCCCACTTCAGGCTTTGACCAATCCCTCCAGCTTCAGGACTACTACCAGGAGCTCTCCAACATCGCCCTGGGCTCTGCAGCTGAGCGGCTCGCGCAGTTACTTGGGGTTTTCGTGCAGCTTCCAGTACCCCGCGTCCGCCTGATTGAGGGCGAGGAAATCTCCGCCCTGCTGGAGCAGGTACGGATCGAGAGCGGTAGCGCTGATACACTCTGCCAGGGATTTCTCGGCGCCGGGATTGCCGGAGAAGCGATGCTCGTGTTCGACCAGCACAGCCTCGAGGACATGGCCAAATTGATGCAGCTCGACGGCGACATGACACCACAGCTCAAACGCGAGCTGTTGATGGATATCGCCAATGTTCTGATCAGCGCCTACCTGGGCGCACTGGGCGACCAGATCCAGGTCCACTTCAGCCAGGGACCGCCCGTTATTCTAGGCTCACACTGCGATCTCCCGCCCTCTGCCGAGCTCGAACGTTGGCAGCAAACTCTGACCATTGAGTTGGGCTACCGGGTTGAAGGCTACGATATCAGCTGCAACCTGTTGCTGCTGTTTACCGAAGATTCCCTTGCGGCACTCCACGAACGGACCAAGCACCTCTAATGAGCGATCCACGTAACGCTTCCGCAATCGATAAGTTTCACTGGCATACAGAGCTGCTGCAAAACCTGGATGTAGGACTGGTAGTACTCGACCGTGACTACCGGGTTCAACTCTGGAACCGTTTCATGGTCAACCACTCGGGGATGGATGAGTCTGGCGTACTGACTCAGTCAATTTTTTCACTGTTCGCCGAGCTACCGGAAAAATGGCTGAAAGGTAAGATGCAGTCGGTTTTCATGCTGCGCAACCGGTCGTTTATCACCTGGCAGGAGCGCACCTGCCTGTTCAACTTCAAACCCGACCGCCCGTTCACCGGTAAGACCAAGCAGATGTATCAGAATGTGACACTGATACCGCTGACCAACCCGGAAGGAACGGTCACCCATATCGGCATCATTATTTACGATATGACCGATGCAGCGATCAGCCACCAACGCCTGGCCAAGGCAAACGAAGAGCTGCAGAGCCTCAGCCGCACCGATCGCCTGACCGGGCTGAACAACCGCGGCTACTGGGAAGAGTGCCTGGAGCGCGAATACAACCGTTTTCTGCGTAGCGGCCAGCCCAGCTGCCTGATCATGCTGGACATAGATCACTTCAAAAAGATCAACGACACCTATGGCCACCCTGCGGGCGATAAAGCGATCAGGGCGCTTTCCAGCCTGATTCAGAACCATATTCGCTCCACCGACATAGCCGGGCGATACGGCGGCGAAGAGTTCGCCATCCTGCTCCCAGACACGGCCGACTACCAGGCGGAAGTGCTCGCAGAGCGGCTGCGGCTCGCCGTACAGGCTCTGGAGATCGTGTACCGCGAACAAAGCTTTGTCTTTACCATCAGTCTCGGCATTGCACAGGCCTCAGCGGATGATTCAGACCACGACCATTGGCTAAGGCGGGCTGATCAGGCACTCTATCAGTCCAAACTTCAGGGTCGCGACCAAACCACCCTGCTCTAACCTTTCGCCATAGCCAGTAACGTTAGATGAACGCCGAAAAACGCTATCAGATATTTTCCCGCCTGCGGGACGCCAACCCGAACCCAACCACAGAACTCGCCTACAGCACCCCATTTGAGCTGCTGGTGGCAGTTACTCTCTCGGCCCAGGCTACCGACGTGGGCGTGAATAAAGCCACAGCCAAGCTCTTCCCCGTGGCTAATACGCCCCAGACGATCCTCGATCTGGGTGTTGACGGCCTCAAGTCCTACATCAAGACCATCGGCCTGTTTAACAGCAAAGCGGAAAACGTCATCAAAACCTGCCGCATCCTGCTGGAGGAGCACGGCGGAGAAGTACCGGAAACCCGAGAGGCTCTGGAGAAACTACCCGGTGTCGGCCGCAAAACCGCCAACGTGGTCCTCAACACCGCTTTTGGACAGCCGACCATGGCCGTGGATACGCATATATTCCGCGTCTCCAACCGTACCCGCATCGCGCCCGGCAAGACTGTACTGGAGGTGGAAAAGAAGCTGCTGCGGTTTGTCCCCAAGGAATTTCTGCACGACGCCCATCACTGGCTGATTCTGCATGGCCGCTACGTCTGCACGGCACGCAAGCCACGCTGCGGGGCATGCACCATCGAAGATCTGTGTGAATTCAAAGAGAAGAGTGAATACGCCTGATTGAAGCGGTGAGTTATACCCAGATACTGTGGATAAAACTGTGAGCAACCACTGATAAAACAGCCTCAGCAGGCATGCCTGCTGGCTTTTTTACAAAATGGTTTTTTATTGAACAGGCTACTTTAAGCCATTGATTTAGATAAATAAAACACAAATAAAATATAAAAATCAAGGCTTGACACGAACTATTTATCAAGTTGTTTCACAGCAGTGGATAAACACCACCCCCGCCCACCGAAGCGCACTAGAGCAGAACCTCAGCGCATCCATAACGGTGCAGCCAAACCCGAGCCCTCAAAACCTGCCAGAAACAGGGTCATAAAGGCCCTGTTTTAGTGATTTCCAGCGCACAGAAATGAAGCTCTATGTTACTCACAGATTCTGTTGATAGATTGGTGGACAAATTCTGGAGAGATGACGCCAGCCAGCATGGTTACTGCACTTCAGCAGATTGCAGAAAAATAGACCAAAAAACTATAACCCTTTATTTTCAATAAGTTATGAAATAAAAGATAGATCCAGAGGGCTTATTAAAATTCACTCACAGCACTCCCGCCTGAGACCAGGTGCTTGTGAAAAAGTCAACGACCTGACAACCAAACAGGAGCAATCAGCCGGGGAAAAAAGAAGGTGGTGACCGGGATCAAAGCCCGACTCAGGAGTCGGGCATTTCGATCTCGATATGCGTTGCCGGGCGACAACAGCAGGTGAGGATTTCATCATCGTCCAGATCAACAAGACTGTCCTGGACATATTCCACTTCGCCATCGATCAGGCGCACCTTACAACAGCCGCAGTAACCACCGCGGCAGTTGTAAGGCGCCGGAATCTCCTGGGCTTCCAGCGCATCCAGCAGAGAAAACTCGTACTGGTAAAAGAAGGTGTGGAAATTACTGACCTTTATTCGCGGGATACCAGACATGGGAACCGGCCTTTACAGATCGAAACCATCAAAGTCGTCGGAGTCGACATCGTTGTCGATCTGACCCACCAGATAAGAACTGATTTCAGCTTCCTGAGGCGCCACCTGGACGTTGTCACTGATCAACCAGGCGTTCATCCAGGGCAGCGGATTCTGGCGCGGCTCAAAGGCCTCTTTCAGCCCCAGCGCCTTCATACGCACATTGGTAATGTACTCCACGTAATCACCAAGGATACGAGCGTTCAGACCGATCATGGAGCCTTCGCTGAACAGGTACTCTGCCCAGTCCTTCTCCTGCTGCGCCGCTTCCTTGAAGATACGGTAAACGTCATCTTCACACTCTGCCGCGATCTGCTTGAAGTCCGGGTCATCATTACCTGACTTCATCAGATTCAGAATATGCTGGGTGCCGGTCAGATGCAGAGCCTCGTCCCGCGCGATCAAGCGAATGATCTTGGCGTTACCCTCCATGATCGCACGCTCAGCAAACGCAAAGGAGCAGGCAAAGCTGACGTAGAAGCGGATCGCTTCCAGCACGTTTACCGACACCATGGTCAGGTAGAGCGCGCGTTTGAGGTTATACAGCGAAGTATCAACCTTGCGCCCATCCACATCGTGAATACCTTCACCGTGCACGGTGTAAAGATTGGTCAGCTCTATCAGCTCGTCGTAGAGCTTGGTCACTGACTCCGCACGGCGGATGATCATTTCATTCGTCACGATCTCGTCAAACACCGAGGACGGCTCGTTGACGATGTTGCGAATAATGTGGGTGTAGGAGCGGCTGTGAATCGTCTCACTGAACGCCCAGGTCTCGAACCAGGTTTCCAGCTCCGGCAGAGAGACGATCGGCAGAAACGCCACGTTCGGCGAGCGCCCCTGCACCGAATCCAGCAGCGTCTGATACTTCAGGTTGCTCAGGAAGATGTGCTTCTCATGCTCAGGCATCTTCTGAAAGTCCTTACGGTCGGTACTCAGATCGACCTCTTCCGGACGCCAGAAGAAAGACAGCTGCTTCTCGATCAGCTTTTCGAAGATGGGGTATTTCTGCTTGTCGTAACGGGCGACGTTAACACTACGACCAAAAAACATCGGCTCACGAGTCGCATCGTGATCGCTATGACTGAAAGTTGAGTAGGCCATTCAATCTATCCTGAATGCAATAGCGAAATAGGCTCCTCCCGCAAGCGCGGGAGGAGATAAATAGGTTTCTACGTGACGGAAGCGGCAGTTACAGCTTGCAGGCGCCACCTTCACACCCGATATCGTCGTGCGAGTCTTTCGCGCCGTCGCGGGTGTTATGGTAGTAGAGAGTCTTCACGCCGTACTTGTAAGCGGTCAGCAGGTCTTTCAGCAGCTGCTTCATCGGCACCTTCTCACCCGTGAACTTGGTCGGGTCGTAGTTGGTGTTGGCCGAGATCGACTGATCGACGAACTTCTGCATGATACCTACCAGCTGCAGGTAACCATCGTTGTTCGGAATTGACCAGAGCAGCTCATAGTCGTCCTTGAGCTCCAGATACTCTGGCACCACCTGCTTCATGATGCCGTCCTTGCTGGACTTCACCGATACGAAACCGCGCGGCGGCTCGATACCGTTGGTGGAGTTGGTGATCTGCGAGGAGGTTTCGCAGGGCATCAGCGCCGTCAGGGTGCTGTTGCGCAGACCGAACTCACGGATATCTTCGCGCAGGGTTTCCCAGAAATAATGCAGCGGCTCTTCGCAGAAGCTGTCCACGTCACGCTTGTAGGTGTCGATCGGCAACAGACCCTGAGCGTAGGTCGTTTCATTGAATTTCGGGCAAGGACCCTTCTCTTTCGCCAGCTGGTTGGAAGCCTTCAGCAGGTAGTACTGAATCGCTTCGAAGGTGCGATGCACCAGACCGTTGGCAGAGCCATCGGAGTAGCGCACACCATGCTTGGCCAGGTAGTAGGCAAAGTTGGTCACGCCCACGCCCAGGGTGCGACGACCCATGGTGGCGTTATAGGCGGCCGGCACCGGATAGTCCTGGTAATCCAACAGACTGTCGAGCGCGCGCACGATTAGATCGGAGAGGTTTTCCAGCTCATCCAGATTTGCCAGTGCGCCCAGGTTAAAGGCAGACAGAGTGCAGAGCGCGATCTCACCTTCGGGATCGTTCACATCCTTCAACGGCTTGGTCGGCAGCGCGATCTCGAGACAGAGGTTGGACTGCTTCACCGGCGCCACTTTCGGGTCGAACGGGCTGTGGGTGTTGCAGTGGTCCACGTTCTGCACGTAGATACGACCAGTAGAGGCACGCTCAGAAGCCATCAGACCGAACAGCTCAACCGCCTTGATGGTCTTCTTGCGGATGCTCGGATCCTGTTCGTACTGCACGTACAGGCGCTCGAACTCTTCCTGATCAGCAAAGAATGCGTCGTACAGGCCCGGCACGTCGTGCGGGCTAAACAGAGTGATGTTTTCGCCCTTGATCATGCGGGTGTACATCAGCTTGTTGATCTGCACACCGTAATCGATGTGACGAACACGGTTCTCTTCAACACCACGGTTGTTCTTCAGCACCAGCAGAGATTCAACTTCCAGGTGCCAGATCGGGTAGAACAGCGTCGCTGCACCACCGCGCACACCGCCCTGGGAGCAGGACTTAACCGCGGTCTGGAAATGTTTGTAGAACGGGATGCAACCGGTGTGGAACGCTTCACCGTTACGGATCGGGCTGCCCAGAGCACGGATGCGGCCAGCATTAATACCGATACCGGCGCGCTGCGATACGTATTTGACGATCGCCGCCGCAGTGGCGTTGATGGAATCCAGGCTGTCATCAGTTTCGATCAGTACGCAGGAGCTGAACTGACGGGTGGGCGTACGCACGCCAGCCATGATCGGGGTCGGCAGAGACAGCTTGAATTCAGAGGTCGCGTCATAGAAGCGTTTGACGTAATCAAGACGACTTTCTTTGTCATAGCCGGAGAACAGGCACGCAGATACCAGCATGTAGAGCAGCTGCGGGCTTTCATAGACATCACCTGACACACGGTTCTGCACCAGGTACTTGCCTTCAAGCTGCTTAACTGCCGCGTAGCTGAAGTTCATGTCGCGGCCGTGCTCGAGGTAGTCGTTGAGTTCATCGAACTCTTCACGCGTGTAATCGGTCAGCAGATGCTGGTCGTAACGCTTGTCTTCCACCAGTTTAACCACGTGGTCATACAGGTGCGGCGGTTCAAAGGTGCCGAACGCGCGCTTACGCAGATGGAAAATCGCCAGGCGTGCAGCCAGATACTGATAGTCCGGCGCCTCTTCGGAGATAAGGTCCGCCGCAGACTTGATCAGCGTTTCATGGATATCGGAGGTCTTGATGCCATCGTAGAACTGAAGGTGAGCCTTGAGCTCAACCTGAGAAACCGAAACATTTTCCAACCCTTCAGCGGCCCAGATAATGACCCGGTGAATCTTCTCAAGATCGATCGATTCACGCCGCCCGTCACGTTTGGTTACCATCAGATCTTGCTGCATCTAGCCCATCCCTCAATACAAAGCCTGGAGAATTCCGCCCGGGTCAGTTCCGTGCTGAAGCCCCGGCAGATGTTGTGTTCTTTGGTACAAATATTGCGAACTGTGAACCTTTGGTTAAAACTTCACCAAAACACAATATCTAGTGTCGCGTTCGCGCATGGGCACTAAATATAGTGCGAAGACGCTTTATTTCAAGAGTTGAAATTGTGCGGTTTTGTCGCTCTCACTACAGCCAAAACGGCGGCAGCCCCAGCGTTACGGGGCCTAAGCGGGTGTGCAGGATACAGAAGAATTTTTTTCATTCCAGCAGGAATTTTTGCGCGCATCATGCATATCAAAAAAATGGCCAAATGCACCCAATGAACACTTTACAGCCCCCGACGAGATCTCTATTATACGCGGCCGCTGGTGGGGTTCCCGAGTGGCCAAAGGGATCAGACTGTAAATCTGACGCGCAAGCTTCGGTGGTTCGAATCCACCCCTCACCACCATTAATTTTCACAACAAAGCCTCGCCTAATCGCGGGGCTTTGTTGTTTCTACGCAAAGCCAAGGGTGGATGAGAAACACCGAAGGTGGTTCGAGCCGAGCGCCGACGGCGCGAGACGACGTCGTGCAACGCACGACGGCCCGAAGGGGAACAATCCACCCCTCACCACCATTGAATTTCACGACAAAGCCTCGCCTAATCGCGAGGCTTTGTTGTTTCTGCGCAAAGCCAAGGGTGGATGAGAATCACCGAAGGTGGTTCGAGCCGAGCGACATAATCGCCAAGAGCGCGCGAGACGACGTCGTGCAACGCACGACGGCCCGAAGGGGAACAATCCACCCCTCACCACCATTGATTTTCACGACAAAGCCTCGCCTAACCGCGGGGCTCTGTTGTATCTACGCAAAACCAAGGATGGATGAGAATCGCCGAAGGTGGTTCGAGCCGAGCGACATAATCGCCAAGAGCGCGCGAGACGACGTCGTGCAACGCACGGCGGCCCGAAGGGGAACAATCCACCCCTCACCACCATTAAATTTCACGACAAAGCCTCGCCTAACCGCGGGGCTTTGTTGTTTCTGCGCCAAGCCAACCATAGCAGCGCGGCTTTCCCACCAAACATGAACTACCAAACATAAAAAAGGGCCACCCTCAAAGGCAGCCCTTGGATCGATCAGCAGAAACCGCGCTTAACGCAGCACCAGGTAGAACACACCACGGCCACGACGAATCTGCAGCAACAGCTTGTCATCGACCCGAGACAGCACCTGATCCAGATCGGCAACGGTATTCACCTTGCTGCGGTTAACGCTCAGAATCACGTCATCGGAGCGCAAGCCCGCCGCAGCGGCGCGAGACTGGGGATCCACATCAGTGATCACCACCCCTTCACCATCTGGAGAGTTGGCCACACCTATGCCCTTAAGCAGCTTATGCAGACGCACATCACCCGACTTGGAGGTGGACTGCCCTACTTTGACATCAACAGTCATCGGATCGCCATCGCGAATAATTTCCAGCTCCACGGCGTTACCGATGCCAGAGAAGGCGATACGGTGACGCAGTTGGCCGGCGTTCGGAGTTTCCTTGCCATCGACGGAAAGGATCACATCACCTGACTTCAGACCAGCCTCTTCTGCCTCGGAGTCTTCCAGCACCTCGGTCACCAGCACACCTTTCTGCCCGTTCTCCAGGTCGAACGCCTCCTGCAGCTCCGGAGTAATATCCTGGATCGCCACGCCGATCTGGCCACGAGTCACTTCGCCGTGATCGAGAATCTGATCAGCCACACGACGCATCATGTTGGTAGGGATCGCAAAACCTATACCCACGTTACCGCCGCCCGGTGCGATGATCGCCGTATTGATACCGATCAGCTCACCATTCAGATTAACCAGCGCGCCACCGGAGTTACCCGGGTTGATGGAAGCATCGGTCTGGATAAAGTTCTCATACCCCTCGATGCCTAGCCCGGTGCGCCCCAAGGCACTGACCACGCCCGTGGTTATCGTCTGGCCGAGCCCAAAGGGGTTACCGATGGCAACGACAAAATCGCCCACATCGAGCTTATCCGAGTTACTGATCGGCAGATCAGTAAGGTCATCCGCTTCGATATGCAGCACAGCGATATCCACTTCCGGATCAGCCCCAACCAGCTTCGCGTCAAAGTTGCGCCCATCTACCAGCGAAACCTCAATCTCATCAGCCCCCTTGATAACGTGGTAGTTGGTCACGATGGTGCCTTCACCAGCATCCACGATCACACCGGAACCCGCACTGGCCTGGCGGCGCTGTTGCTGAGGGCGCGCCTGCTGCTCCGGCACATTAAAGAAGCGCCGGAAAAACGGGTCATTGAGGAGAGGGTTATACACCTTCTGTGTCGAGAAGGTTGCGATGTTCACCACCGCAGGATTCACCTCCTTCAACATCGGTGACAGCGAAGGCAGCTGCTCACCCTGAGAATCACTTATTGGCAGCGCCGCGTTAGCGTTCAACGCCAGCGCCGAACAAAGTGCGAACGCACCTAACCACACTCTTTTTTTCATAACAGATTCCTCAGTCATACCTGCTTCCCTCCTTTAAGTAGGGCCAGGTAAAAACGATTCAAGTCAGCCAGCACGACGCTTACGGTTACGACGATTCAGACTTCCGCTAAGCGCCATATTGAGACGATCAAAGGCATCATCGATGGCCATATCCGGATGCCGTTTGTCGGCACGGATATCCAGATTCTTCTTTTCCTTGCCGCGAAAAGAGATATGGCACTCATAGTTGCAGGCGGGACTACCGTCATAAGCGATGCGGTCGAGCACCACTTCGATACGGCGAGCCTGACTGGTTTTTGATGCAATTCGATCCAAACGACTCTGAATACGCTGCATCGCAGCCGGGTTATCGATACCGTGACGAAAATTCACTGCAGTAATCATCTGACCTCCCTGACACCGGCACGAGAAAACCCTCCTGCCGACAGGACGTTGCTAACATGTAAGTAAAGTTAAAGCGGGGTCAGAACAGTGCAGGAGGGGCGCGAATATGACGGGTTGTTTCTATGCGACCAGCGCAATGCTGGCTAGAGGGAGCCACCCCGATAAAGGGCGTTAAAGGCGCAAGCAACGATACTGCTGCAGGGCAGACAGCATCGCCACTGGCAGGCGTCAGCGCCAGATCAACCAGGGAGGATGAGTCACAGATGGCCAACTGTTGGCTTACGGCTCCATTAGCCGAGCTTTCCTCTACTCCTGCGAGCAGAGAGAAAGTAAGCACAACAAGTGAAACCAGGGCCTTCAAGACTCTTATCCTCCTAGCGGGCCGATCTGGAGCGTATTCCTTTCATAGAGTCACCGGAATCAACAAAGTTCATCCGATCTATATCAAATCTGTTTTATAACTGTTTCATAACTGCGTCAGGGAAGCCACCCCAAGCAACACGAACAGTCCGCAGGCACTCCAGCGGACCCAGTGCAGCGGTATCTTCTGCATCAACCAGCCACCGAACCAGGCCACCGGGACATTGGCGAGCAACATGCCCAGGGTCGTGCCAGCCACTACCGCCAGCAATGCATCTTCGTAGCGTGCCGCGAGAATCACCGTAGCAATCTGGGTTTTGTCACCAATCTCGGCGATAAAGAAGAGAATACAGGTCGCAATGAAAGCACCATATTTGAGAGCACCGCCCTCCTCTTCATCATCCTTGTCCGGTACCAGCACCCAGAGACCCACGGCGATAAAGCTCAAACCGATAATCCAGGGAACCCAGTTTTGCGGGATCCATTCCACAAGCCAGGCGCCAAACCAGGCTGAGATACCATGGTTAACCAGGGTAGAGATCAGAATACCGAGAATAATGGCCATCCGCTGCGCCGGGAAACGAGCAACGAGAAAGAGAGTAAGCAGCTGCGTTTTATCACCGATTTCGGCGATAGCAACCGCAAGAGTAGAAGAGAGAAAAGCTTCCATTGACAGACTTCCAGGCGGGCATAAACCATAAGACACAATCACGCTGGCCCGCCTAGAGCAGCATGCTGTGTCTTAGGTCTCGTCAAACCGCCGGCTACGTACGGTTGTCACTGCCATGAGCATTGAGGCTCAATTATGTTGACAGTGACGCTCACCGGCTGGGAACCGGAAAGCAGACTACTCCCCCAAGAGCGCGGGCAATACTACCAGCCTGCCCCGCACCGAACAAGAGCCGAACAAGTGCAAAGGGCGGACTGGCAAGTATTACTGTAGAGAATCAGAGCTGCTCGAGACTCCAGTCGAACGCGATCCGATCTTCATCGTCCACCAGCTCTTTCAGAGCCTTCAGACTTTCTTCAAGCTGAGCCAGGGTCGGGCGATTGATATTCACATGACCGACCTTGCGTCCCGGACGCAGGGATTTGCCATACCAGTGAACATGCACGCCATCGATACCGAGCCACTCGGTTTTCCAGGTGCGGCCCAGCAGGTTGTACATCACCGATACGCCCTTGATCTCAGGCTTGATCAGCGGCAGCTCCGCCAGCGCCCGCAGATGCAGCTCAAACTGGCTGATAGTCGCGCCTTCCTGGGTCCAGTGACCGGAGTTGTGAACCCGCGGCGCCAGTTCATTGACCAGCAGTTGGCCGTCCACGACAAAGCACTCCATCGCCATAACGCCGATGTAGTTCTGGTCGTCCATGATGCGGCTCAGCCACTCTTCAGCGCTGTCCTGCTGCTCCTGCGGAACATCCAGGCCGGCCACGCTGGCACGCAGGATACCGTTCTCATGCCAGTTGCGGGTCAGCGGATAGAACACCTTCTCGCCCTTGGCGTTACGGGCGCCTACCAGAGACACCTCGTGACTGAACGGGATCATCGCTTCAGCGATGCAGGTTTCCGCCCACTCGGCTTCAACCTCACCACCGCGCTGCCAGCGCCACTGGCCACGACCGTCATAACCGCCACGACGACGTTTAACGACGGCACGCTCACCCAGGCTTTCGAGCTTTTCGGTAAGGCTCGCTTCGCTGTCCAGATCAACCCAGGGAGCGGTCGGCACCTGCAGCTGATCCAGCAGGCTCTTCTGACGCTGACGGTCAATCACCGCGTGCAGCGCAGAGGCGTTACGGAAGTTGGGATGGTTCTTCAACTGCAGACCGGTGACCGTGTCGGGCCAGTGCTCGACCTCGACGGTGATCACATCATCCGCATGCAGGGCGACTTCGATATCCTGGTTGGGCTCAACCGGCATCACCTTCAACTGCATCGGTGCGCCAGCCTGCTGCAGCATCTGGCCCAACTGACCGTTACCGGCCACGACAATTCTTGGCAACATCATTAAACCTGCAATCAGTTAGTCACGGGGATCGGGGTTATCGAGCACGGTCTGGGTCTGCTCTCGGCGCCAGTCACCGATACGCTTGCACAGCTCGGCATCTTCAACCGCCAGCATCTGCGCAGCCATCAGGCCAGCATTGAACGCACCAGCACCGCCTATGGCCAGGGTGCCCACCGGAATACCCCGCGGCATCTGCACGATAGACAGCAGACTGTCTTTACCGCTCAGCGCCTTGCTCTGCACCGGAACACCCAGCACCGGCAACAGCGTTTTGGCGGCGATCATGCCCGGCAGGTGAGCCGCACCGCCGGCACCGGCGATGATGACCTTGAACCCGTTCTCGGCGGCATGTTCGGCAAAGTCGAACATTTTATCCGGCGTACGATGAGCCGAAACGACCTCGGTGTGATAAGCCACGCCCAGGGTATCGAGGATCCCTGCGGCTTCTTCCATGGTCGGCCAGTCCGAGCGCGATCCCATCACGATCGCAACTTTTGCACCCATTTGTGTCTCCTGTCACAACACTATTCGGCAGACGGGCCAGGCCTCGACTGCACGCAAAGGGACAAGCGTTCGGGTCAGGTAATAAGACGCTTGCCAACGAAGGCGGGGGATTATAGCAAGCCATCGCCCGAATAAGGAGGCTTGCAGCAAGATCAGGTCGCAAACGGTTGACCAGACCTTCGCTATAGGAAAGAATAAATGAGAATAATTATCTCTTAGATTATTAGTAGATTCTTATTTGTTGATAAGCGATTGGTTGATAGGCGATTGTCAGCGCAGATCCCGGCTCCATTGGTTCTGTTTGTTGCTAGATAGATCGCTGGATAGATCGCGGAACAAATCGCTGGAATAAGTCATTAGATCATCAGTCGTCAGGGAGGCAAGCAGTGGCAATCGATCAAAAGAGTCTCGGGAGCAAATCCCCCGCTTCCGCCGCAACCACTCTCGACGCCAGCTCTCTGCTCGCTCAGCTTAATACCGAGTATCAACGCTTTCTGCCCGGTCTGACACCGCTATTAAACAAGCAGGACCCAGACGCACGCTGGGTCGGCAGTGCAGACCTGGACAACTGCATCAGCGATCTACTGGTCATCGCCGAACAGCAGAACCCCGAGGCGGGCCCTCACTACTGGCATGCCTACGCCTGGTCGACGCTCAGCTGGCAACCTGCCGTGCTGTCACTGCTTGCCGTGCACCGCTTGCACAGCGAACTTCCACTCGCTGGGCTGGAACAGCAACAGCGCTCCGAGGGCGTTTACGGTTATCGCATTCGTAGCCTGATACCGCCGGCTCCGCCGCAAGGCTCATTAATTGAACGCCAGGCAGGTCTGCTACAGGCCTACCTCGAGCCTATCTTTGCGCGACTCGAATCCAGGGCGTTCAAACGCCGCCTCGGCGAAGGCCTGCTGGCTGACCGTATTCTAGGCTGCCTGCTGCAGTGGCAGCAGGGTCAGGATCTCAATATCACGGAACTGGCCTCGCAGTGGCTGAGCGCGCTGAATCTCGAAAACGCCAGCCGGCTGATGAGTATTCCGCTACAGCAGGATCGGGAAGTGCTCGCACTGGACCGCAAGACCTGCTGCCAGTACTTCCGCTGTCAATCGGCAGAGCCCTGCCCCACCTGTCCACGTATTCCGCGCCAGCGCCGGATCAATCAGTTACGTCAGGAATGGAACACCGATGTATAAGCTCGAAAATATCAGGGTGCGCCACGGCGAGCGTACCGTTCTCGATCTGGATAGCCTCGAGCTCCCCACCGACCGGGTGACGGTTATCCTCGGCCACAACGGCTCCGGCAAGTCGACGATGATGAACCTGCTGGCACAGCAGAACCGCCCCACCGAAGGCCAGATAAGCCTGCATGGCAAAAAGCTGGAAAGCTACGGCGCCAGACAGTTCGCCCGAAGCGCCGCATTTATGCCGCAGCGCCTGCCCGGCACCTCGGGCCTCACGGTTACCGAACTGGTCAAACTGGGCCGCTTCCCCTGGCGCGGCCTGATCGGTCGCTGGCAGCAGGAGGACCAGGTAAGCGTCACCGAGGCGCTGCAAGATACCGATATCAGTCAGTACCGCGACACCCTGGTGGACCAGCTCTCCGGTGGCGAACGTCAGCGCGCCTGGGTTTCGATGCTACTGGCGCAGAACGCTCCGCTGCTGCTGCTCGATGAACCTACCTCAGCCCTGGACCTGTGCCACCAGTATGACCTGCTGGCACTGCTGAAGCGGCTCAACCGTGAACGCCAGCGCGGCGTCATTCTGATCCTGCATGACCTCAACATGGCACTGCGTTTTGCCGATCACATCGTCGGCCTTAAGCAGGGCAAAGTCGCCTTCCAGGGCAGCCCGGCAGAGATTCAGGATGAAGCCGCGCTCAGCGAGCTTTACAGCATCCCCATCCGCCTGCTGCAACACCCGGAACAGGAAGCTCCCGTGGCGGTGATCGCCTGAACCATCTCCCACCGCGACTGTTTGTTTTACAAGGAGCTACAAGGAATACGATGAAGTCCGCGCTCTCTCTATGTCTGTTCGCACTGTTACTGACGCTGAGCCGAGCCAGCCTCGCAATCGAAATCACCGACAGCACCGGCGTCCACCACTTCGATAAGACGCCGCAACGGGTTATCGCGCTGAGCTGGAACAATGTCGAAAACCTGGTCGAACTGGATATCACGCCGCTGGCCATCGCCGACACCAGTGGCTACAACACCTGGGTTGCGCAACCGGCGCTGCCCGAAAAGGTCGCGGACGTGGGCGTAAGACACCAGCCGAGTCTGGAACGGATCGCGCGTCTGAAGCCGGACCTGATCATCATCGGCTCAACTCAGGGCGCCATGCTGCAAAAGCTCAAACTGATCGCGCCGGTGCTCTATTTCGATGACTTCCACGCCGATCACGATAACGAGGAAAGCGCCCGCAGCACTTTTATTAAGCTCGCACGTCTGTTTGATCGCGAAGAGCTGGCATTGCAGAAGCTGGAAAAGCAGAAAGCAAAACTGAACGCACTGCGCCAGCAGGTAAACGAACACTTCAACGGTGAACCGCCCAGCGTCGATGTCGTGCGCCTGACCAACCTGTCCCATGTCTACATCCACGACAGCAACTCCATGGTCCATGCGGCACTGAGCGCCCTTGGGCTGAAAGAGTCGATTTCATTGCCAGCCTCAACCTGGGGCGTGGGGCTGCGTCCCATGACCCAGCTGACCGAGGTGGAAGGCGTACTGCTGCAGATAGAACCCTTCCCGCTTGAAGACAAGCTGTTCAACCTGCCGTTCTGGGAGGCGATGCCATTCGCCAACGCCCGGCGTCAGGGCTCAGTGGAACCGGCCTGGAGCTACGGCGGCATATCATCCCGTTACTACATGGCCGAGAAACTCACCAAGGCGCTACTTGAGCTACCGACCGATGCGCCGGAGGCCAAGCCATGAACTGCTCTTTAACCCGCGCACTGTTCCTGCCCTGCGCATTGATTCTGGCCGCGCTGCTTCACCTCTGGCTGGGCTCCGAAATTTCAGCCGGCCAACAGGTCAACCTCCTGTTTGGCGCCAAGGCCGAAACGCCTCAGGACTTTCAGTTTCTACAATCGGCCCTGCCGCGCCTGTGCATGGCGCTGATTATCGGCGCAACGCTGGGACTGGCGGGCTCCCTGCTACAGCAGCTGACGCAAAACCGACTGCTGTCACCGATGACTCTTGGTACCTCTTCCGGCGCCTGGCTCTCCCTGCTCATTTTGACGCTACTGGCGCCGCAGTTCGCCAGCGAACATCGCGATCTTGCCGCGCTGATCGGTGCGGGTACCACCACGGTGATCGTCTTTCTGCTCGCCGGTCGCCTGGGATTTTCCGGCTTACCGATTGTGCTCTCCGGCATGGCGATCAACCTGCTTTTCGCGGCCATTGCCGCAGCGCTGATTCTGCTGAACGACCAATACGCCCAGCCGCTGTTTGTCTGGAGCTCTGGCGACCTGGCGCAGGTGAGCTGGGACAAGGTGATCTGGTTGCTACCGCGTCTGTTGTGGCCGCTGCCGCTGCTGTTCCTGGCGCCCAGAGTGCTGACGCTGCTGCGCCTTGGCGAGCAGGGTGCACGGGCACGTGGCATGAACCTGCTGCCGATTTTTGCCCTGTTCCTGCTGCTGGCCCTTTGGTACAGCGCGGTTGCCGTCGCTGCCGCCGGTATCGTTGGCTTTATCGGCCTGTTGACGCCGAACCTGGCACGCATCGCCGGCATGCGCAGGGCGGGCTCGGAACTGGCCATGTCTCCGCTGCTGGGTGCACTGCTGCTCACCGCCACCGACAGCCTGGCGATGTTCGCCTCCCAGGGCGGCATTCTGGTCCCCAGCGGCGCTACCGCGGCACTGATCGGTGCGCCAATGCTGGTGTGGCTGCTGCGCAAGGGTGAAGGCGGACAGATCGAAGAGAAACCCTGGAGTATTCAGCGTGAACCAGGGCGCTTCACCCTGCCCCTGCTGATCCTGTTTGGGCTGGTCAGCGGCGCCGGCGCGATCTTTCTCGATCACCTCCAGGATGGCTGGATGCTGGCAGTGCCGGAACCGATTATCTGGCAGCTGCGCTGGCCCGGCATACTCACCGCCCTGTCTGCCGGTACCGGCCTTGCCGTGGCCGGAGTGATCCTGCAGCGACTGATCCGCAACCCGCTGGCCAGCCCCGATATTCTCGGCATCTCTGCCGGTGCGACGCTGGCGATTATTATCGGCGCGGTCAGTGGCCAGGTGATCAATAGCCCGAGCATGATCGCTAACGCGCTGGCCGGCAGCCTCGGCGTACTGGCTCTGCTTCTACTGCTTAACGCCCGCCAGCAGTTCTCTCCCGGCCGGCTCGCAATGATCGGTATCTCGCTGGCAGCACTGATGGAAGCCTGCCTGCAACTGGTGATGACCCAGGGCGGCGACCGCGCCTTTGCCCTGCTCAGCTGGATGCAGGGTGCCACTTACCTGGTGACCGGCGATAAAGCCCTGATGCTATTTATCGGCTGCATGTTCTGCCTGGGAATCACGCTGTTTGGCGAGCGCGCGCTGACGCTGCTCAGCATCAGTGAAACCGTGGCCCGTGGCCGTGGCCTGGCCACCGGCGCCGCGCGCACCGCTCTGCTCGCCGTGGTCGGCCTGGTCTGCGCACTGGTCACCGCCCTGGTGGGACCCATCGCCTTTATCGGCCTGCTGGCACCGCACCTGGCATCACTGCTTGGTGCCCGCGGCGTGCGTCAGCACCTGCTTTATGCGGCCCTGATCGGCAGCGGCGTGATGCTGCTGTCAGAGGCACTGAGCCGCACGCTGATCCCGCCCAGCACCCTGCCGGTGGGGTCGCTGACCTCGATTATCGGCGGCAGCTACTTTGTTTATCTGCTCTCCCGGCGGCGCTTTGCCAGCGCCTGAGCACCGGATAAATAAGCCCCAAGGGTAGAGCCAGCAAGGATACGGCCCTGATGAATCTGTTTTCGCTGTTTGAACGTTTGACCAACCCTCTGCCGGAACAGGCCGCGGGAACGCCGCCAGACAACCTGGTCGCCTTTGCACGCCAGACCATCCGAGGCTTCGAAAAGCCGCTGCTGGCACTGGGGGCGCTGACGATCTTCCTGGCGATACTGGAAGTCACCCTGTTCAACTTCCTTGGCGACCTGGTGGACTGGCTCGGCACCCGCTCCCGCGATACCTTTTTACAGGACGAGCGCGGCACACTGATCGGCATTTCACTACTGGTGCTGGTTGCGCTGCCGATTGCCGTGCTGCTGCACTCCATGCTGTTTCACCAGACCCTATTTATCAACCACGGCATCTCCGTCACCTGGTCGCTGCACCGCTCGCTGCTGGAGCAGAGCTGGTCCTTTTTCCAGAACGAATTTGCCGGCCGCCTGGCCACCCGGGTAGCGCAGACCTCCGAGGCGATACGGGAATCGGTCCTTAAACTGATGGATGTGCTGCTCTATGTCTGCGTCTATCTCACCGGGATGGCGGCACTGGTGTTTTCCGCCGACTGGCGCCTGTCGCTGCCGCTGCTCGGCTGGTTCGTGCTCTATACCCTGCTGCTCAAGCGCCAGCTGCCGGAACTGAGTCGGCGCGCCAAGGACCAGGCAGAGGCGCACTCCGGGCTGATGGGCCACCTGGTCGACAGCTACACCAACTTCACCACCCTGAGGCTATTCTCCGATACCACTCGTGAAACCCAAGACACCCGCGCGGTGATGCAGCGTTTTCTCGATTCGGTCTATCCGTTGATGCGTCATATCACGCGTCTTAACGTGGGACTCTGGTGGCTTAACGCGCTGCTGATTTTCAGTACCGGTGCGCTGTCGATCTATCTCTGGATGAACGAAAGCATCGGCACAGGCGCCATCGCCATCGCCGTGGCGCTCACCCTGCGAATCAAGTCCATGTCCCAGTTCATCATGTGGGAGGTTTCCAACCTGGCCCGCAACCTGGGTACCGTCCAGGACGGCATCCGGGCCATGTCGAGACCGCTGGAAATTCAGGACGACAGCAACGCCCAGGCGCTTGAGCTCAATGCCGGACAGATCGAGATCGACCAGCTGCGCTTTGCCTACCCTGAACAGCCGCCGCTATTTAACGGGCTCGACCTGCAGATCCGCGCCGGCGAAAAGGTGGGCATTATCGGCCGCTCCGGCGCCGGTAAATCCACCCTGATCCATCTGCTACTGCGTCTGCACGATCCTGAGTCCGGCTGCATCCGGATCGATGACCAGCGTATCGATCAGGTCACCCAGGCAAGCCTGAGGCGAAACATCGGCGTCGTCACACAGGACACCTCCCTGCTTCACCGCAGCATCCGCGACAACCTGCTCTACGGCCGCCCCGACGCCGATGAAAGCAAAATGCGTGAAGCGGCGCGGATGACCCGTATCGACGAGTTCATCGAATCCCTGCCTGACGGCTATGACACCTTGGTCGGCGAACGCGGCGTCAAGCTTTCCGGCGGTCAGCGCCAGCGTATCGCTATCGCCCGGGTACTGATCAAGGACGCGCCGATCCTGATCCTCGATGAAGCCACCTCGGCCCTGGATTCTGAGGTCGAGACCGATATCCAACGTAACCTGGACCAGCTGATGCAAGGCAAAACCGTGGTCGCTATCGCCCACCGGTTGTCTACCATTGCCGCCATGGACCGGCTGATCGTCATGGATGCGGGCCGGATTATCGAACAGGGCACTCATCAGCAGTTGCTGGATCAAGGCGGCCTCTACGCCAAGCTCTGGTCGCATCAGAGTGGCGGTTTTCTGCCGGACTAGCCCGACTCTTTAACTCTTAACGTTAACGCGTGATTCGTAATTCGTAACCCTGCAACAACGCAGGTTACGGACAAACAATAACAACAAGTCAACAAAATAAATGATAATCATTAACTCTATTATTAGCAGGACGCTATAATGAAGATACATCCCTCTTTCCCGGTCTCAGCCCTCACCCTAGCCATCGCAGCACTGATCCACGCACCCTATACCCAGGCTGCCGATCAGCAGGATCACGTCGCCCTGGACACTCTGCAGATAAGCGATACCGCGATCGATGGCGGTCAGAGTACCGAGAACACCTACAGATCAGAGTCTTCCGCTGCCGCCACGCGGCTGCAACTGACGGCGAAGGAAACTCCGCAGACCGTCACCACGGTTACCCGTCAGCAGATGGACGACTTTGGTCTGGATGGCGCCAAGGAGGTGCTGGATGCCACCCCTGGCGTCACCGTTGAAAGGGTGGAAACCGACCGCGCTACCTTCACTGCCCGTGGTTTCGATATCCAGAACTTTCAGCAGGATGGTCTCGGCCTGCCGTTTACCTATGACCTGCTCTACGGCGATATGGACACCGCCATGTACGACCGTATCGAAGTGCTGCGCGGCGCCAACGGCCTGATGACCGGCACCGGCTCACCGTCGGCCACGGTCAACTACGTGCGCAAACGCCCCACCGAAGAGTTTCAGGCGCAGGTCAATGCGCGCTACGGCAGCTGGGATAATCGCCGCATCGACGCCGATGTCAGCGGGGCCCTGAACAAAGCGGGAACGGTGCGCGGCCGACTGGTGGGTGCCCACGACGCCGGCGACTCTTACCTGGACCGCTACAGCCGTGAAAACAACCTGTTTTATGGCGTTGTTGAAGCCGACCTGACCGACTCCACGCTACTCACCATCGGCCACAGCCGCCAGACCGTTCAGCCGGATGCTCCGCTCTGGGGAGCCCTGCCGCTGTTCTACACCGACGGTTCCGCCACCGACTATGACGTTTCCACCAGTACCGCGACCGACTGGGCTTATCTGGATAACACCCGTGAAGAGACTTTTGTGGAGCTGCAGCAACGCTTCGCCAACGGCTGGCAGCTGAAAGCGAACCTGAGCTATATCGAGAGCAGGACCGACGACGCCCTTTTCTATGTCGCCGGTACGCCGAATGCCGCGAACGAGTCCGGACCTTACGCCTATCCCTCGCGCCACGAGCAGGATGACGAACAGCTGCTGGGCGATGTCTATGCCAGCGGTGGTTTTTCACTGGGCGGCAGAGAACATGAAGCCGTGCTTGGCGCCAGCTGGTCTTCAACCGAGTCATCTCAGTTAAACAACTTCGGCCAGGGTATAGGCACCCCTCTCGACTGGGGCGATAGGTGGGACGGCAACTATCCAAAGCCCAGCTTTGATGCCAGACAGTCAGCCAGCAGCTGGAAAGACTGGACCCGCAGCGTATACGCCGCCGGCCGCTTCAGCCTGACCGATCAGCTGAACCTGATCGGTGGCGCGCGCTACACATCCCTGCGCACCAAAGGCGACGCCTACAGCGCAAACCAAGACCGCGGCGACAGTGAACTGACACCCTACGCCGGGCTGGTGTATGACCTGACCGAGCGCCATTCGGTTTACGCCAGCTACACCGAGATTTTCCGTCCTCAGAGCGAAACCGATGAAGCCGGCTCACGTCTCGACCCGGTCATGGGCGATGCCTATGAAGTCGGCCTGAAAAGCACCTGGCTGGATGGCAAACTGGAGACCGGCGCCGCCCTGTTCACCGCGAAACAGTCGGACCTGGCGACCTCCGGTGGCCGCCGCGCCGACAACACCACTTTCTACGTGGGTGAAGACACCGAGAGCCGCGGCTTTGAGCTCACCCTGGCCGGTGAACTGGCGCCACGCTGGCACGCCACCGCCGGTTTTACCTACGTACAGATCGAGGATGATCAGGGCGACGCAATACGCACCTTCATTCCGGCACGCCAGCTGAAACTGGCCACCACCTATCAGCCCGCCGCCCTGCCACAGATGAAGATGGGCGCCAGTGTCAGGTGGCAGGACGATATCAAGCGCGAACAGGCTGCCGGCATCACCACCACCCAGGACGCCTACGCCCTGGTGGATCTGATGGCCTCCTACCGTTTCAGCGAAAATCTCAGCGCCCAGTTGAATCTGAAAAACCTGACAGATGAGAAGTACCTGAACTCGCTGTACAGCACGCAGAGCTACTACGGCGAGCCCCGCAACGCCAGCCTGAGTGTGAGCTGGAAGTACTGATCGGCGCGACCTGCTCCCTGAAGAGGCATCCCCTGCGGGATGCCTCTTGCCCGGGCCTCGGTTAGAATGGCCCCTCAACTCATCTGACAGGGAAACAAGGAATGCGCGTATTCACCCGGGCCCGCGGCCTTTCCGTCGCTTTTGCCACGTTAATGCTCGCCGGCTGCGAGTCCATCCCCATGCCGTTTATGGGCGGTGAAGAATCCGACGCGCCCGTAACCCCGCGCGCTGCCGAAGTAGAGAAAGAGACGAAAAAGCCGGAGCTGAGTCGCAACGAAAAGATCGCCCGCGGCCTGAGCGAAGAGCTGGACTGGTTCCCGGACCTGGAACAACCGCTGGCACAACTGGAAAGCCAGTTCGCCGCAGAATCCTCCCCCGAAGCGCGCAATGAAACGCTCTCCAGCGTTGCTTACCTGTACGATACCCAGCTGTTTGTCCTGTTCCAGGATATGCTCGACTTCCTGCCCCGTGATGCCCGGGTCAAGGAGCTCACGGAGCAGAATGCCTGGCTTGACCGTCGCCGTTCGGCGATGACCCGTGCATTCCTTCAGTTTGACGATGAAAACGAGGCCCGCATTGCCGCCGGCCAGGCGTTTATCGAAGCGACCCAGGCACGTATCGAAGAGATCGAGCAAAAGCGCGACCTGATCATCATCAAGTAACGCCCTCCAGCAAGCTACAACCAGAAATGGGCCAGGATGCCGACCACCACAAAGGAGGCCGGCATCGATAGCAGAATCAAACCTGCCACCCGTTCGGTGGGTCCTTCGTAACGCACGGTCAGGATATAACTGATCACTGCCACCGGCATCACCGCCTGAATCATCAGCACCCGCGCATCCAGCTCATTGAGCCTCAGCAGCCAGATCACTGCCAGCGCACTGATCAGCCCGACCAGCGGGCGATAGGCCGACATCAGCAGCAACGGCGTCCACTGAGTAGAGCGCCCAAGCTTCAAAGCCGCCAGCGAACGCCCCAGCAACAGCAGCATGATCGGCAGGGTCATCCCACCCACCATATCCAGGGTGCGCATCACAAACTCCGGTGGTTGCACCTCAAAACCCAGCAACACAGCGGCCAGTACCAGCGCCAGCGCCGGTGCGTTGCGCAGCAGCTGACGCGGCGCAAAGCTGCCCGACATCACCGACACACCCAGGGTGAAATGGCTGATGGTCACCACCGATGACACCACTACCGCCACCGCCAGCGCGTCCTCGCCGAGCAGCGCGTAGGAGACCGGTATTCCCAGGTTGCCCGTATTCGGGTTGACCAGGACCGAGAGATAGCGCCGCACCGACTGGCCGCAAAGTCGCAGCACCGGCCAGGTAATCAGCGCAGACAAGGCCAGAGTCGCCACCATCGCCAGCAGAATCCGCCCCATGCCAGAGAGGTCCATCTCCATGCTCAGCAGTGAATGCAGCAAAAGCGCGGGCAGGCCAATATTGGTGACCATGGCGCCCAGGGAGGGATTATTGAGCCATTCAGTTTTGCGGCTGAGCAGTGCGCCTAAAGCGGCGATCAGAATGACCGGCAGAATCGGGACGAGGAAGGCTTGGAACATGGGGTGGGTGTATCCTTACAGGCTGAACAACAGAGGAGGAACTACGGGATAACGAGTTGTATCTGGGCCAGGCAAAGCGCCAGCCCGCATAGACCGGCACCTCGGCCCGTTCCTCCACGCCGTCAGGGCGGCGTCACAAGCTCTGCATTATGCGCCTATACCGACCGTATTTCAGCCTTCCCAGCCCTCATCTTCCATCAGGTCAAAGCGGTCATCACCGCCACCCGCCTTGCGCTTGAGGATATTCGCCAGCCAGAATTCCGGGGAGTCACTGGCCAGATCTGCCTGCAGCGACTCAACAAGCTCCTCCACATCCGGACCGCCCTTCACCTTGATCGGGTTAATGCCCAGGGTCACCAGCTGGCGAGTGGCCGAACCGCCTATTGAGCCGCAATAGACCACATCGGCACCCACCAGCCAGGCCATCTTCGGTTTGAGCTTGTCTTCGTTACCGTCCTTTTTCTCATAGCCAAAATCATGACTGGCGATCAGCTCGGCACTCTCTGCGGTTATCGCCCAAGTATAAAACGCTTGGGCGGAGCCAAAGTGCTGGTCCACCATCTCTCCATCCTGGGACGCGAAGGCCACAATCAGTGCCTGAGGATCACTGACCGCATCGGCCACGCACTGGAAGCTGATATCTGTGCTCATATCTATCTCCTAGCAGAGGGCTTCCGACACTGGCCGGAGGCGGGTGTACGGGCTGCTCGACCAACCCGTTTACACCAGCATTGCAAACGCCACACCAGACGAAAGCCCCGAGATAAGAAGCTAGAATTCAGCGAGTTACAGCACCGGGCATGCACAAGGAGAGAAGTCAAACCGGCACCGGCCCCAGAGTTGTCGCAAAGACGACAATCCGGCGACCGGTCCGTCTGGATGCTCAGGCGCTGCGGCGACTTTCAGTGGTACCGGTCGTATCCGCCGCAGGCGGGGCATCACGCAGATGGCGGCGGATCACCTTACCCACCGGTGACTTGGGCAGCTCTGTGACCAGCTCCACCTCCCGCGGTACCTTGTACGCGGTCAGATGGCGGCGGCACCACTCCCGGATAGCCGCACGGTCAAGCGATGCAGAGTTACTCACCACAAAGAGCTTCACCCGTTCGCCACTGTCAGGATCGGGCACACCGATGGCGGCGCATTCGACGACCTCAGGATGTGCACAGACCACATCCTCCACTTCGTTGGGATACACATTAAACCCGGAGACGATGATCAGATCTTTGGCCCGGTCGACGATACGCAGGTAACCGTCACTCTGCTGTACGGCGATATCACCGGTCTTCAACCAACCGTCATCGGTGATCGTCTCGTGGGTCTCCTCCTCACGCTGCCAGTAACCTGCCATCACCTGCGGCCCACGCACACAGAGCATACCGGGCACGCCATCGGCCACCTGCCGGCCCTCTTCATCCACCACTTTAACTTCGGTATGCGGCAGAGCCAGTCCGATAGTACCCGGCTGAATCGCATGACGCGGGTTGATCGCCACCGCCGGGGACGCTTCGGTCAAACCATAAGCCTCCATGATCGGGCAGCCGGTCACCTTCTCCCAGCGATTGGCCGCGTCCCGTGTCAGCGCCATGCCACCCGACAAGGTCAGCTCCAGGCGACTGAAGTCCAGCTGCCTGAAGGTCTCGCGGTTACACAGAGCGTTAAACAGCGTATTCAGCCCCATAAACGCCGTCATCGGCCAGTGCGCTATTTCCCGCACCAGGGAATCTATATCGCGAGGATTGGCCACCAACACGCAGTGTCCGCCCGAGGCCATGATGATCTGCGATACGGTAAAGGCATAGATATGGTAGAGCGGCAGCGGCAGCAGCACGTTCTCCGCCCAGCCACTGCCTTGGCTGTTAATGAAGTCGTAGCCCTGCATCAGGTTGGCGAGCAGGTTTCCCTGAGTCAGCATCGCGCCCTTGGCAACACCGGTGGTGCCGCCGGTGTACTGCAGCACTGCCAGATCGTGCAGGCCCGGTTTTACCGGTGTCGGCCTTTCACCCAGGTGCTCAAGCAGCACATCCCTCAGCCCCAGCGCGCCCGGCAGATAAAAGTCCGGCTCAAGGTGTTTGATGTACTTGATCGCCGCATTAAGCAGTGTGCGTTTTACAAAGCCGTGCAGATCGCCCACCTGAGTAACAAAAAGATGGTTTAGCTGGGTGCGCTCCAGTATCGCCTCTGCCTTATGCGCCATGCTTTTGTGAATCACCAGCGCACGGGCGCCGGAATCGGCGAACTGATGCGCCATCTCTTCAGCGGTATAAAGCGGATTGGTATTGACTACCACCAGACCGGCCCGCAGTGCACCGAACAGCACTACCGGATACTGAATCAGGTTGGGCAGCTGGATAGCGATACGGTCACCGGGACTAAGGTCGGTATGACGCTGGATATAGACGGCAAAGGAAGCTGAAAGACGCTCTAGCTCGGCATAGCTGAGAGTACGGCCAAAACTGGTGAACGCGGGTTTATCGGCGTAGCGGGCGCAGGTGCGCTCGAAGAAATCAACGAGGTTGGCGTAAGCCCAGCGGTTCAACCCCGCCGGCAAGGTAGAGTAGGAAGTTGCATAGGGATTGATACTGCCCATCATCACGGCGCCCTCCGGTTTCTTATTGTTTTGGGCGGTAAATTGGCCTGACGGCCTGTTGCTTAAAGCTTAGCTTGTGACGCCTGACTGTCACTGTCGACAAGGGCTTTTTGCAGAAATAAAAAACGCCGAAGCACAAACCCCGGCGTTTTGAGAGAACCATTAAATTAGAGCCACTTGGATGAGAGCCGCTAAGCCCGACAACGAGACCTGATCAGCCGTTATCCGGCTCCCCGTCGCAGTCATTATCGAGACCATCCCGGCCCCAACGACCACCCTTATCGGGGTGTCCGGGGTAGATATCGGAAGTGGTGTCATCACAATCACCACCGCCGGTGGCTACAGAGCAGTAACCATCTCCATCCGCATCGATACAGCCCGCACTTGGATTAACCACAAGCACTGTCTGTACGACGGAGTCAGAAGCACCCTCGTTATCCAGTACCGTCAACCTGACATCGTAGCTATCCGCCGCCGAATAGTCGTGGCTGGGCGCAGCAACGTTATCGGTAGCACCATCACCAAAATCCCAGGCGTACTCAACGATACTGCCATCGTAATCTTGCGAGGTGGAGGTGAACTCACATCGCAGGTCCACGCAAGCGTATTCAAACAGAGCCTGAGGAGCGCTGTTACCGGACACACTGGAACCACCTCCGAGTGCATCAGCGACCTGAATCAGACCATCGCCAAAGGTGGAATCATACCCCCTGGCACCAAGATCCAGAGCCGAGCCGCGCAGCCTGTCGAGCACCTGCGACGGACTCAGATTCGGCTCGTCTGCAAGCAGAATAGCGGCCGCAGCCGCTACATGGGGCGAAGCCATGGATGTACCCTGGTAAAAGTAGTAACCCCACTCCGTACCAGAGTAAACCTCCTGGAGAATGCCATCGGCAAACCCGTCCGCGTTCAGATCCTGATTATTGTTACCGCCAGGCGCAACAATATTGAGGCCGGCGCCCTGATTAGAGTAAGGAGCGATAGCATCATCGTAGCCAGTGGCGCCCACGGCGATGGTATTGGCGTTTATGGCCGGGTAGGAAACATTGCGTTTAAAGCCGTCGTTTCCGGCGGCGGCAACCACCACCACATTGTTCGTAAACGCATATTCCAGCGCGGGATCGACGATGGGGTCGCCGGTAATGCGGGCGCGGGCACTCACCCCAAGGCTCATATTGATTACCTTGGCGCCATTATCCACCGCGTAACGGATGCCCTCGGCGATATCGGCCATACCACCGGAACCTGAGTCACTCAGCACCTTCACCGGCAGAATGCAGGCACCGTATGCGAGCCCCACGACACCCACCGCATTATTGGTTTTCTGGGCGATAGTTCCGCTGACATGCGTGCCATGACCGTTACCATCGAACGCATCACTGTCCTGGTTGACGATATCGTTGTCCGGCGGATTAACCACGCAGCCGATCCCATCTGCCCCTCCGGGATTCAGGCCGGTATCGAGAACCGCTACAACAATCCCCGCTCCCGTAGATACCTCCCAAGCGGTTTGAGCCTGGATGCGCTCCATATTCCATTGGTAGGAAGCAAAGGGGTCATTCGTTGCGGCAAACGCCTGCACCCGCGTATTGAGCATCGCCTTACGGCCCAGACGCCGCTCCCGCGCCAGTGCGGCAAGCTCTTCCCCCGGCTCGACCGCAAGTACGGTCAATCCGGACAAGGGCAAATACTTGATCACCTCTGAACGGGGATATCGCTTGGAATCTTCATCGACGACGATCTGCCCTCGGATAAAGGGCGCTTTGGCATTTTCCGCGGCAGCTCGCTCAGGAGCGGCAAAGGCAAGGGTGGAACATCCCAGTAAAAACACACTTACCAGCCGAGCAACAACATTCATACCGGCCTCTCATACTGTCTAGTTTTTGTTATTGAACAGGGGCAAACCCTGGAGATCGAGACATCTGGCTGCAGCTGATGCTCAATCATCCGCTTTCAGCATAGTTCAGTGTCAATACCTACCGATAGGTAGATTTCATTTATACTTCACTAACGCGCTGTTACACTAGTCCGCGCGTGCCACCCCCCCGCTGAAAGGGGCCTCGGGCAGCAATCAACTCATATGCAGATACAGGCAAAGTGGATGAAATTTCGTTTCCCCGTTGTCATCATCGATGAAGATTTTCGTGCCGAGAACATCTCGGGCTCCGGCGTTCGCGACCTGGCCGAGGCCATAAAAAATGAGGGTATGGAGGTAGTCGGCTTTACCAGCTACGGCGACCTCACCTCCTTCGCTCAGCAGGCCAGCCGTGCCTCCTGTTTTATCCTTTCCATCGACGATGAAGAGTTCGGCGGCGGTACCGACGAGGACATCAGCATTGCGCTGAAGTCGGTACGCGATTTCATCGTCGAAGTGCGCAAGCGCAATAACGATATTCCGATTTTCCTCTACGGCGAAACCCGCACTTCGCGCCATATCCCCAACGATATTCTGCGCGAGCTGCACGGCTTCATCCATATGTTCGAGGACACACCGGAGTTTGTCGCCCGCCACATCATTCGCGAGGCGCGCAAATATCTGGAAAACCTGGCACCGCCCTTCTTCCGTGCGCTGATGGACTATGCCAGTGATTCCTCCTACTCCTGGCACTGCCCGGGGCACTCCGGTGGCGTCGCGTTTCTGAAAAGCCCGGTGGGCCAGATGTTCCACCAGTTCTTCGGTGAAAACATGCTGCGTGCCGACGTCTGCAACGCCGTCGATGAGCTGGGCCAGCTGCTCGATCACACCGGTCCTGTCTCCAGCAGCGAAGCGAACGCGGCACGTATTTTCAACAGCGACCACCTGTTCTTCGTCACCAACGGCACCTCGACCTCCAACAAGGTGGTCTGGCACTCTACCGTGGCGCCGGGCGATATCGTGGTGGTCGACCGTAACTGCCATAAATCGATTCTGCACTCGATTATCATGACCGGTGCGGTACCGGTATTCCTGATGCCGACCCGCAACCACTACGGCATTATCGGTCCGATCCCGAAAAGCGAGTTCGATCCGGAAACCATCCGCAAGAAGATCGAGGCCAACCCCTTTGCCCGCGAAGCAAAGAACAAAAAGCCGCGTATTCTGACGATCACCCAGAGCACCTACGACGGCATCCTCTACAACGTGGAAACCATCAAGGGAATGCTCGGCAACAGCATCGATACGCTGCACTTTGATGAAGCCTGGCTGCCGCACGCCACCTTCCACCCGTTCTACCGCAACATGCACGCCATCGGCGAGGGACGCCCACGCTCCGACGAGACCCTGGTGTTCGCGACCCAATCGACCCACAAGCTACTGGCGGGCCTGTCCCAGGCATCACAGATTCTTGTGCAGGACGGCACCAACCGTAAGCTGGATACGCACCGCTTCAACGAGTCCTATCTGATGCATTCGTCCACCAGCCCGCAGTATTCCATCATCGCTTCCTGCGATGTGGCAGCTGCAATGATGGAGCCTCCGGGCGGTAAGGCGCTCGTCGAAGAGTCACTGCACGAAGCGATCGAATTCCGCCGTGCCATGCTCAAGGTGGACGCCGAGTTCGGCAAGGATGACTGGTGGTTCAAGGTCTGGGGACCGGCACCGAAGTCGGACGAAGGCGTCGGCGATCGTGACGACTGGGTTATCCATGAGGATGACACCTGGCACGGTTTCGGCAAGATCGAGTCCGGTTTCAATATGCTCGACCCGATCAAGTCCACCATCATCACCCCGGGGCTGGATCTGGACGGCGAATTTGCCGATGACGGCATTCCCGCCGCCATCGTCAGCAAATACCTGGCTGAGCACGGCATCATTATCGAAAAGACCGGGCTCTACTCGTTCTTCATCATGTTCACCATCGGCATCACCAAAGGCCGCTGGAACTCCATGGTGACCGAACTCCAGCAGTTCAAGGACGATTACGACCATAACCTGCCGATGTGGCGTGTTATGCCGGAATTTGCCGCCAAGTTCCCGCAGTATGAACGCGTCGGCCTGCGTGACCTGTGTAGCGCCATCCACAACGTGTACAAGGAGTACAATGTGGCGCGGATCACCACTGACATGTACCTCTCCAACATCGAACCGGCGATGACACCGGCCGATGCCTGGGCGAAGATGGCACATCGTGACGTGGAACGGGTGTCGATCGATGAACTGGAAGGCCGTGTCACCGCGATGCTGGTGACCCCCTACCCGCCAGGCATCCCTCTGCTGGTGCCGGGTGAGCGCTTCAACAGCACCATCATTGATTACCTGAAGTTCGCCCGCGACTTCAACTCACGCTTCCCGGGCTTCGAAACCGATGTCCACGGTCTCGTGCGTGAAACCATCGATGGCGAAGAGCGTTACTTCGTTGACGTGGTCAAGGACTGACTGCTCAACTGAATAGTGAGCGCCGGGCACTTCAGCCCGCCTGGACACGATCCTCAATGGTGTTCAGGCGGGCCACTATCTGTGCGGAAATCAGCGACACCTGATCGTAAATCGCTTCGGCTCCACCACGCTCACCTTTTGCAACCCGATCTATAGCCTCCCGCACCAGCGCGTGCAGCTCTTCATGGGGCTTTTCGATCGCCCTCATCTCTTCAATATCGGCGTATTTTTCCAGCCCTTCCGCGTAATACCACTTGCCGAATGCGCAGTCATGATGCGATACGGCCTCCTCACGCTTAAGGCTGGCCTGGCCATCCAGGAAACGCCGCAACCGCACCTTCCAGTTGAGATGTGCCGCCTTGGCCGCGCTCAGGTCGACACCGTTGACACTGGTCTTGAACCGGGCGAGCTCCTCCATCAGCTTATGGATATGCCCGGTAATATTGCCGGTGGCATCCACGGTCTGCTCCGCAAACACCGCCGTGCGGCGCGAACCATCCGAGATACTCAAAATATTGCGATCCATATCCTGAGCCACCTCGCTCTGCTCTTCGGCAGCGGCGGCGATCTGGTTGTTCATATCAACCACCACAGACATGGAACCGACGATCACCTCCAGCGCCTCATGGGTGCGCCCGGCATCCTCGGCAGTGCGGCTCGCAGCGGTGCGGGTTTTCTCCATCGAAGCCACTGCGGAGCTGGCACCTTTCTCAAGACGCTCGACGATCTCACGGATACTGGCCACAGACTCCTGAGTACGCTGCGCCAGTGAACGCACCTCATCGGCCACCACTGCAAAGCCGCGCCCCTGCTCTCCGGCCCTTGCCGCTTCAATAGCCGCATTCAGCGCGAGCAGGTTAGTCTGCTCGGCGATGCCGGTAATCGTGCCAAGGATCTTGGATACTTCCCCGGAATCCTCGGCCAAAGCGCCAATCACCTCACTGGAAGCGTCCACGGTCGCCACCACATCATCAATACTGCTGACGGTGTGACGCATTAACGACTGACCTTCGCCCGCTGAGCTGCTGGCCTGTTCCACCGCTTCCGCCGCATGGGCAGCATTCCTGGCGACCTCCTGCACGGTTGCCGCCATCTCATTGATCGCCGTCGCCACCTGCTCGATAGAGGACTGCTGCTCACGCACACCACGGTTGGTATCACCCAGGGTAGAGATCACCTGGTCGGCCGTGGTGTTGACCCGGCTCGAGGTCATGGTGACCGCATGCAGCAAGCGGCCGATCTGTAGAACAATATCGTTGTAAGCGGTGTAGTTCTGGCCGATCTCGTTATCCGGATTATCCACTTCTATAGGGGTCGAAAAGTCATGTTTGCTGAGCAGACGCAGGTGATCGCGCAGATTGGATACCTGACGCATCATTACGGTCAGGCCAAACACACGACCGCAAATCACCAGTAGCAAAAGTACTGCAGTCACGAGCACCACCATCAGTTGCGCCTGATCGGTGAAAGCTGCCTGTTGTGCCAGTAACCCGGCCTGGTGTTCAAAAACCAGCTGTAACGCCTGAGGTGAAACAGTTTCTAGCGCCAGCGTCTCACGCAGTTCCGCGCTGGCACCGACCAGACTGCTCTGCTGCTGATCCAGAGAAATCCAGGCATAGGCTGCAAGCAATAGAATCAAGGCAAGGCTGATGAGATAGGAAAACAGAAACTGTGCACCGAGCGTCCGCATGCCACATTTCGACAACAGGCTCTCGATAGATTTACCGACCCGGTATCGAAAACCGCGCACGTAGACTGGAGCTGAAGCCATCTGCAGATACCTCACTGTACTTAAAGAAAGACACATTAAGGAGAGATATCTTATAAAGACTATTCTGATGCAAGCATTTAAAAGGGGGATAGGAGGAATTGTTGCGTCTAACTGATATCTATCAGTTTCTGGGGTGCACTGGCCACCACCGGCTAGCTAATGGCACCTGCGATCTGGCTGATCGCAGGTCGAAAAACAGATCCAGGGATCAGCTCTCTGTCGGCTCTTCTTTTTCTTTTTTCTCGACAGCCTGCTTCAACGCCTTGCGCTCAGATTTACTGAGCCACTTGTCGATCCACTCCTCAATCTGGGAACGCTTCGAGGAGGTTTTGCACCAATCCTTATAGGCCTTTACATGTTTCTTGCTAACTCCGGGTTTGCCATCATCCTTCTCGGCGATGCACTTTTCGGGGAACAGCGGATTGTTGGCAAACTGGCGATCGACCCACCAGCCGACGATTCCTTTATCACCCTTGCTCAACTTCATTGGATAACCTCAGTTGAATTAAATATTGCGCGGCGAATTCTAACGCCAAAAATCGACATTTATGTGACAGTTTGATTAAAGCCAACAGCAACATTGTGTTCACCATGTAAGCATCAACGTCCGCTCCGTCAGCCAAATGATGCATCGCCGATGCGCGCCATTCTGGACGAATACCACTTCGCGTTCATACTCATGTAAGGACAGCTCAAATAAGAGGTCTAACATGAGCGATCAGATTTCCAGGGCAACTTTCGACCAGGTCATGGTGCCTTGCTATGCACCCGCGGATCTCATTCCGGTGCGGGGAGAGGGTTCCCGGCTCTGGGATCAACAGGGCCGAGAGTATGTCGATCTGGCCGGCGGTATCGCCGTAAACTGTCTGGGACACCGACACCCGGCGCTGATGCAGGCACTGCAGGAGCAGGCCGACCGCGTCTGGCACCTGAGCAATGTGTTCACCAACGAACCCGCACTTGCATTGGCGAACCGGCTTACCGAACTGACCTTTGCCGAGCAGGTGTTCTTCGCCAACTCCGGCGCCGAAGCCAATGAAGCAGCATTCAAGCTGGCACGTAAGTATGCGTATGATCATGCCGGCCACGACAGCGGTAAACACGAAATCATCTCGTTCAACGGCAGCTTTCATGGTCGTACACTGTTCACCGTCAGTGTCGGCGGTCAGCTGAAGTACCGTCAGGGATTTGAGCCTGTACCTGCTGGCATCACCCACCTGCCATACAATGACGTTGCGGCGCTGGAACGTGCCGTCAGCGATAAAACCTGCGCCGTTGTCATGGAACCGGTATTAGGCGAAGGCGGCGTTATCCCCGCCAAAGCCGAGTTCGCGCAACTGGCCCGTACCCTCTGTGATCGCCACAACGCGCTGCTGATATTCGATGAGGTACAAACCGGTGCCGGACGCACTGGGGCGCTCTACGCCTATCAGGAACTCGGCGTCACCCCGGATATTCTTACCTCTGCCAAGGGGCTGGGCGGTGGTTTTCCCATTGGCGCTATGCTGACCAGCCGGAAAGTCGCGGCCAGTTTTGGCGTAGGCACCCACGGCACTACCTACGGCGGTAATCCGCTGGCCTGTGCCGTGGCGCTGGCCGTTATGAACACACTCGACGATCCGGAGCTCATGGCGGGTGTGAAACGTAAATCTGAGCTTTTCCGTTCCGAGCTGAACGCACTGAATCTGCGTCATGGCTTCTTCAGCGAGATCCGTGGTAGCGGTCTTCTGTTGGGTGCCGAGCTATCCCATACCTGGAAAGGACAGGCTCGACGCGTGCTAGAAGCAACCCGTAACCAGGGCCTGATGCTGCTGATGGCCGGCCCCGATGTGATCCGCCTGACCCCTTCACTGATTATTCCGGACGCCGACATCCAGGAGGCGATCACCCGTTTTGACCGGGCATTGGACGATCTGGTTGCGGAGGGGCCGACGGGGAGCTGAGCGCGCAATACGGGAGTATCTGAGATGAACCTGAGCGCTTACCAGGACGAACTCGACTGGATAGCCAGTCAACAGCAGGCGATGCTGAACGCCACTTCCGAGCTTGCCTTGATCAACTCCGGCACGCTGAATGTTGATGGCATAGATCGCGTGGGTGAGCGGCTGCTGCAATACTGCGCGCCGCTGGAGGCGGAGCAGAAACGCATCGACCTGCCCCCACTTGAAGAGATCGATGAACGCGGTGAACTCCGCAACCGACCGGTGGGCCGAGCGATCCGTCTGCGCAAAAACCCTCAGGCAGAGCGGCAGATTCTGCTCTGCGGTCATCTGGACACGGTCTTTTCCCCGGAAGATCCGTTTCAGAACCTGAACTGGCTCAACGCGAACCGTCTCGGTGGGCCGGGCGTTACCGACATGAAGGGCGGCCTGGTCATCATGATCCACGCCCTCATGGCACTGGAGCGAAGTGTTTATGCCAGAGAACTGGGCTGGACGGTGATCTTTAATCCGGATGAGGAGGTAGGCTCCCCCTGCTCCGATATCCTGATCACCGAGGCTGCACACCAGGCCCAGCTCGGACTGGTATTTGAGCCCGCCCTACCCGATGGCAGCTTTGCCGGCGAACGCAAGGGCAGCGGCAATTTCACCCTGGTGATGCGTGGCCGCGCGGCTCATGCCGGGCGCGACATAGGCAGCGGTCGCAACGCGGTCCGCGCCCTGTGTGACTTTATCTCCGCCCTGGACAACCTGAACGGCCAGCGCGAGGGCGTTACCATCAACCCGGCGCGCTTTCATGGTGGCGGTCCACTGAACCAGGTACCCGACCTGGCCGTTGCCCGCTTTAACGTGCGGACCCGCAAGCGCGAAGATGAACACTGGATTCAGCAACAGTTGAATCTGCTCAGTGCAAAGATCAACGAGCGGAATGGACTCTCCCTGCATATTCACGGCGGTTTCACACGCCCACCCAAACAGCTGACACCCGCTGCCCATGAACTCTCCGCCCTGCTGGCGGAGTGCGGTTCTGCACTGGATATCCCGGTGCGCTGGACAGCCACCGGTGGCTGCTGCGACGGCAACAATATCGCTGCCCAGGGCATTCCGGTCATCGACACGCTGGGCGCCGAGGGCGGGGGCATTCATAGCAGCGAGGAGTTTTTGATCGTCGACAGCCTGAGCCGGCGCGCCCAGCTGACCGCCCTGCTACTCTTTTCGTTAGCCAGAGGCCAGCTGGACTACCAGCTCTGGCCTCAACTTAATCGCTGATAAGCCAGGGAGAGGGTTATGTCAGGCAATCTACTGATCGACAACCGCTGGATAGCGGGCAAGAGCGATCCGTTCGAGTCACTGGACCCGGGGCGTAACCGGGTGATCTGGCAGGGACGTGCCGCCAGTGCAGGACAGATCGATGATGCGGTTGATGCGGCCCGCCGTGCCTTCCGTGACTGGTCACGCCAGCCCATAACCGAACGTATTGAGCTCTGCCGCCTCTTCGCCCAGCGGCTGGAGCGCCACCAGGAGAGCCTCGCCCAGGCGCTGGGCGAGGAGACCGGCAAGCCGCTCTGGGAAGCACGCACCGAAATTACGGCGATGACCGGAAAGATCGAAATATCTATCCGCGCCGCAGCGCAGCGCACCGGTGAAACCAACCAGCCTCTCGGAGACGCACAATCGGTGCTGCGCCATCGCCCCCATGGCGTGCTGGCAGTGTTTGGTCCTTACAACTTCCCCGGCCACCTGCCCAACGGACACATAGTGCCCGCTCTGATCGCCGGTAACACCCTCGTTTTCAAGCCCAGCGAGCTCACGCCTCGCTTTGCCGAACTCACTCTGCAACATTGGCTGGCCGCGGGCCTTCCCGCTGGCGTTATCAACCTGATCCAGGGTAGCCGTGATGCCGGCCGGGCACTGTCATCACATCCCGGCCTCGATGGCCTGCTCTTCACCGGATCGAGTAGCGTCGGACATCAACTGCATCAGCAGTTTGCCGGCCAACCGGAAAAGATCCTGGCGTTGGAGATGGGCGGCAACAATCCGCTGATTATCGGCCAGATCAGCAATTTAGAGGCGGCGGCTTACGAAACGGTGCAGTCAGCTTTCCTCAGTGCTGGCCAACGCTGCACCTGTGCCAGACGCTTGATTGTCCCGAACACCACTGAAGGTGACGCGTTTCTTGATACTCTCACTGCACTGACAGAGCGGATTCAACTGGGCCTCTACGATGATGACCCACAACCCTATATGGGCTGCCTCATCTCCAGCGAAGCGGCGGATCGCATGCTCGGCGCGCAGGCCAAACTGAATGCGCTGGGCGGTCAGATTCTGCTGCCGATGACAAGGCAGCAAGCCAGCAATGCGCTGCTGAGTCCGGGGCTTATCGATGTCACCAATGTCGATATCCTTCCCGATGAGGAACATTTCGGACCCATGCTGCAGATCCAGCGTTATGACGATTTTGAGATGGCCCTGGAGCTGGCCAATGAGACTCGCTTCGGCCTGGCTGCGGGGCTGTTCAGCGACAGCCGCGACCAGTACGAGCTGTTCTGGCACCGGATCCGCGCCGGTATCGTCAATTGGAATCGCCAACTCACCGGTGCCAGCAGCAGCGCCCCCTTTGGCGGCATCAAGGCCAGCGGCAACCATCGTCCCAGCGCCTGGTATGCAGCCGACTACTGCGCTTATCCGGTGGCCGGGCTGGAGAAAGAGCAGCTGGAGGCGCCACAGAAACCCGCACCCGGCATCCCCCTGGCCACAGATGAAGAACCCCAGCCATGACCGCCCGGGAAGCCAACTTCGACGGGCTGGTAGGCCCAACCCATAATTATGCCGGCCTGTCCCTGGGCAATATTGCCTCAGAGAAACACCGCGGCCTGGTTTCGCACCCCAAAGAGGCAGCGCTGCAGGGGCTGGCAAAGATGAAACGGCTCACCGAGCTGGGGTTGCTGCAGGGCGTTATCCCGCCACAGGAGAGGCCGGACCTGGCCACTCTGAGACGCCTCGGCTTCCACGGTAGCGATGCGCGGGTGCTGACCGATGCCGCGCAACAAGCCCCCTTTTTGCTGCATAACTGCGCCTCCGCCTCTGCCATGTGGAGCGCCAATGCCGCCACCGTATCACCCAGCGCGGATACCCTTGATGGCCGGGTTCACTTCACACCCGCAAATCTGATCAGCAAACTTCACCGCTCGCTGGAAACGGATACCACCGCCTCACTGCTCAGGGCGATCTTTCCCGGTAACGACCATTTCGCCCATCACGCCCCACTGCCACCGCACCCGATTTTCGGCGACGAAGGGGCCGCCAACCATAACCGGTTGTGCCGCGAGTACGGCGACAGCGCTATCGAGCTTTTCGTCTATGGTCGCGCCAGCGGTGCAGCGCTGACTCCTCAGCATTTCCCGGCACGACAGACACTGGAAGCTTGCCAGGCGATTAACCGCAAACATCAGTTGAAGGAAGGGTGCGCACTGTATGCGCAGCAGAATCCGCAAGTGATCGACCAGGGCGTGTTCCATAACGATGTAATCGCTGTCTGCGATCGCAACCTGCTATTTTGCCATGAGCGCGCTTTCGTTGATCAGCAAGCGCTTTACGACAAACTGAAGCATCGCCTTGGCGATGAATTCAAATGCATTGAGGTTCCCGACACTGAGGTCAGCGTGACCGATGCGGTGAGCAGCTATCTGTTCAACAGCCAGCTACTCAGCCTGCCGGACAATTCCAGCCTGCTGCTGGCCCCAACGGAGAGCCGCGATAACCCAAAGGTACACAGCTACCTGCAGCAGCTTGAAGGTCGGGAAATCGACCAAATCGAGTTCTGTGATCTGCGCCAGAGCATGGCCAACGGCGGTGGCCCCGCCTGTTTGCGCCTAAGAGTTGTACTGACAGAGGGTGAACTGGCCAACGTCAATCCGGCAGTACTGATGGATGAGCGCCTCTACGCCAGCCTGCGTGACTGGGTAGAACGCTACTACCCCGAACAGCTGATGCCGGCTGATCTGGCCGATCCGGTCCTGCTGACAACCGGTCGAGAAGCGCTGGACAGCCTAACCCAACTGCTTGGACTGAGCAGTATTTACCCGTTCCAGCGCAACTGATCTACCCGCTAATCAGCAGCCTGCCCCTTTAACCTTGAACGACACGGCCACGATAGATGCGGACCGAGCGACGCGGCGCACTGACCTTGGGCTGCTCCACCGTTTCCGGCTGGCTGTTCTGATAGTCGGCAATGCCCAGCTGAAGCAGCAGCGCCTGGGCCTGTTCCGGTAACAGAGTCTCCTGCAGCGGGAAAATCAGGTCGGCGGTGAAGGAAAATCTCAGAGCAGAGGCAAGATTCAACGCCTTTACCGCCTGGTCACCGGTCTCGCCGGCATAGGTCAGGCCCAATATCTGCCCGTTATGCAGGACAATCTGACCAGATTTGTTGTCGGCACAGGCCAGAAAGAAGGTGCCGCTCCGTTCAGACTCACAATGATCGAACAACGCGTGCCAGAGTGCTTCGGTTTCATTCGCCATGTTCATGATCTACTCCTTGAACGCTAAGACTCGGGAGGACTGGCAAGATCAAAGCAATAACCGAACCAGTAGAACATTTTTCCGGCAATAGACGCCTCGCCAGTGTCTACCGCGACAACACCGCCGCTGTAACGAAAAAAAGCGCGGCCTCAGCTTTGAGGTCGCGCCTTGTTTAAGCGCAAGCAACGGGTCTGCGGCACCAAAGACGATCAGCGGCACAGCGGTGTGCGATCAGTCTTTGGCGTGCTCTGGCAGCGTAACGTTCAGCTCCAGGATCGAGCAGTTTTCATCCAGGTTTACCTGAACGTCATCGACATCTATATCGACGTAACGGGAGATCACCGCGAGAATCTCCTGCTGCATCTGTGGCAGATAGTCCGGCTGGTTACGCTGGTTGCGCTCATAGGCCACCAGCACCTGCAGGCGTTCCTTGGCGACGTTGGCCGAGGTCTGCTTCTTGGAGCGGAAATAACTCAGAATACCCATTAGCCCTTCCTGCCGAATACGCGGCTGAACAATCCCTTGCGCTGTACTTCGAGGAAGCGGTGCTCACGTTCCTCGCCAAGGAAGCGGCCTATCGCATCCATATACGCCTGGCCGGCATCGCTTTCGCTGTCCAATACCACCGGCTGCCCCTGGTTCGACGCTTTAAGCACGGCTTCGGACTCGGGTACCACACCCAGCAGAGGAATCGCCAGAATCTCCTGCACATCCTCAACACTGAGCATCTCGCCGGCCTGCACACGTGCCGGGTTGTAACGCGTCAGCAGCAGATGTTCTTTAACCTGCTCGCCGTTTTCCGCCTTGCGTGACTTGCTCTGCAGCACGCCGAGAATACGGTCGGAGTCACGCACGGAGCTAACTTCCGGGTTAGTAACCACTATGGCTGTATCGGCAAAGTACAGCGCCAGCTGAGCGCCCTTTTCAATACCCGCCGGAGAGTCACAGACGATGTAATCGAACATCTCTGACAGCTCGTTCAGCACGCGCTCCACGCCTTCGTGGTTGAGCGCATCCTTATCGCGTGTCTGGGAAGCCGGCAGGATATAAAGCCCTTCGGTGCGTTTGTCCCGGATCAGCGCCTGGTTCAGTGTCGCTTCGTTGTTGATCACATTGACCAGGTCGAACACAACGCGGCGCTCACAGCCCATGATCAGGTCCAGGTTACGCAGGCCTACGTCGAAATCGACCAGAACAGTCTTGTGCCCGCGCAGGGCCAGTCCAGTACCGATTGCCGCACTGCTGGTCGTTTTGCCGACCCCGCCCTTACCGGACGTCACAACAATAATTTCAGCCATTTACACAGTTTCCATACATATGGATTAATCAGGTTCAGGTGCAGTTTTATTTATGGGTTACAACAGCACCGTATCTAGCCGGGTCCCGGACAGGAACGCCTGCACGGGTTTCTTCCAATGCTCGCTTTGTAGATCTTCGCACGCTTTGAAGTAACCGGCTATTGAGATCAGTTCAGCTTCCAGACTTTGACAGAAGATACGCGCACCGCTATCGCCACTAACCCCGGCCATGGCCCGGCCACGCAAGGGGCCGTAAACATGAATATTGCCATCGGCCATCACTTCTGCGCCGGCCCCCACCGATGACAGCACGATCAGATCACCGCCCTGCACGTACACCTGCTGCCCGGAGCGCACCGGTGTGGTCAGAATACGGGTTTTACTGCCTCTTTCTTCAACCACTTCCGTGGATGCCGCAACTTCGGGAGGCTCGGCCACAGGGTCGGGTTTAACTTCGGTGGCCGTTTCATCGCGGGAGCGCTCTGTGCGGGCGCCGGCGCCGAAGCAGGAAAGCCCCAAGCTCTGGCAGAGTGCTTCATCATAACGACTATTGCCACGGATACCGATCGGATTCAGCTCGCTGTCACGACAAACCGCCAGCAGCTCGTCCAGCGGCGGCAGCGGCTTGTCGGCTGGCAAGCGCTCCAGATTAAGCAACACCGGCATCTGTCGAAACAGAGACGGCAGACGCGCGGCGTGGCGCTCGAGCTCGGCTTTCAGACGCGATTCGTCATAGTCGAGCAGTACCAGTTCATTGAGTGATACGCGGGAGTTCTTGAACTGAAAAAGCGGGGCTTCGCTGATACGTGTTTCTGAATTCATAAGCAGATAATTTGAGCGTTCTCACTCCAAAGATTGAAAGCGCGCTAAGGGTATCACGCGCTCCCTGGACTCACTACAGCCCCGCTGACTTAAGCTTGCTATGAACGGCTCTATAGCGCTTCAGCGAAGCATGAAATGAAGATAGATTCCTTTACCTGACAGGAATCGATGGCAAAGGTTCGCCGACAGCTAAAACTAGCGTTTTAAATTGTCTTTAAACCGGTCGCTGGAACTGCTGGCGCGCCTGATCAATCTGTTCACGGCTGACGCAGGCATGCAGATGGTCGTTCACCAGACCCATCGCCTGCATGAAGGAGTAAACGGTGGTGGGGCCGACGAACTTCCAGCCGCGCTTTTTCAGCTCCTTTGACAGAGCGACCGATTCCGGCGAAGTGGTCTGGCTTTGCGGCTCGGGCTGAGACTCGGGCTCGTACTTCCAGACGAAGGCGGCAATGGACCCCTCTTTTTCAACCAGTTCCAGCGCCCGCCGGGCGTTGTTGATCACCGCCTCGATCTTGCCACGGTGGCGGATAATGCCGGCATCCTGCAGCAGGCGTTCCACATCCGCCTCACCAAACTCCGCTACACGGTGGAAATCGAACCGGGCAAAAGCGCTGCGAAAGTTTTCCCGCTTGGCCAGAATCGTGCGCCAACTGAGGCCGGACTGGAAGCTCTCCAGACAGAGCTTCTCAAACAGACGCTGATCGTCAGCCACCGGAAAGCCCCACTCGCGATCGTGGTAGGGAAAGAACTCGGCTACCTGGCCACACCAGCCACATCGCGGCAGGCCATCGGGTCCGTTTACGGTCTTTTCCACGCTGATACTCTCCATCTTAGCTGCCTACCTTTAATACACACCTTATACTACCGATCTCATTATTCGGTCCGGTGTTACCGCGTTAAGACTGGGAACCTAGCAGACCTTTTGACCTTCAGACAGTAACATGGCGAACGGCATGTTTATCCTCTTGCTGCCGGCTTGGCTCAAGAACGGCGCCAGTATCCGCCTGACTTTATACCAGACCTGCCAACTGCCCACTGCCTGTTTCGAACTTCCAGAACGGCTTCAGGTCTTTTGCACTGTCGTGCAACGCAGCCACGCAGATCATCAGCAGCGCTGGCATAGAAAAATGTTACGATATAACATATTCAGCCCATCCAAGACCGGACCGACCTTGCCCAGGACAGGAGACCTTATGAAACACGCCGCCAAACTCGTTTTGCCTCTGCTGATTGCGGCCTCTGGCAGCGCTCTCGCAGAGGAATCTCTCGCCCCCCATGTGCATGGCGAAGCACTGTTACAGGTAGTACTGGACAATCAGGAGCTGGTCATCAATCTGAACAGCCCGGCATACAACCTTCTCGGCTTCGAGCACGCTCCGCAGACCGATGAGGAGCAGGCCCTGGTCGAAAATCTCGACACCAACATGCGCGATCCGCAGTTCTGGCTCGAACTACCCGCCGATGCAAACTGCTCTCTGAGCCGCGTTTCCCTCGGACAACATGTGGAGACGACCAAACAGGGTGAAGCCCATGACCATGACCATGACCATGAACACGAGCACGAGCACGAGCACGAGCACGAGGATAATGACCAGGTTCTAAGCGAACATCGAGACCTGGCCTATGAATACCATTTCCTCTGTGCTGATCCGGACCAGTTCGATCAGGCCCAGGTAAAGTTGTTTACCCATTTTCCTGCCCTGACCAGCCTGCACGCCGAAGTGATAGGCGCCAGTCAGTCTCTGCAGGAACTGAACGCCGGAAACACGCTGCTTAAAATGCCATGAGCAATCCAGCTAAAAGCGATGGGCCCGCCATCTCCATCAGTGAACTGAGCTTTCGCTGGCCGAAGGCGGCACGGCCACTATTGGAAATCCCGCGGTTGACCCTGGAAGCGGGCGAAAGCCTGTTTCTTCAGGGCGCTTCCGGCAGCGGTAAAAGCACCCTGCTGAACCTGATTTCCGGCGTTCAAAGCGGCTATACCGGCTCGATCAGCGTCTGCGGCGAACCCTTAGAGCGCCTTTCCATGCGCAAGCGTGACCAACTGCGGGCGAACCGTATTGGCCTCGTCTTTCAGCAGTTCAACCTGCTGCCCTGGCTTTCACCGCTGGAAAACGTGGTGCTGGGCTGTCGCTTCTCGGCACAACGGCGCAAGCAGGCTGCACGGCAGGACGGCTCTGTCGAAGCTCAGGCGCTGCGATTGCTGGGCGAGCTTGGCCTTGAAAGCGTGGGCAGCGAAAAACGCGCCACCTCCACCCTTTCCATCGGCCAGCAGCAACGTGTCGCCGCCTGCCGAGCCCTGATCGGTAATCCGCCGCTGATCATCGCCGACGAGCCAACCTCCTCTTTGGACAGCGACCATCGCGACCGATTTATCGAGCTACTGCTGACCGAATGCGAGCGCAGCGGTGCCGCACTGCTATTCGTCAGCCATGATCGCGGACTGGCCAAGCACTTCCACCGCGCGGTGAATCTCGAACACCTCGCCCAGCCGACCCAGGAGGATGAAACATGCTGATCGGCCTTGCCTGGCGCAGTCTGCTAAACCGCAAAAGCGCGGCACTGCTTTGTGTCCTTACCATCGCGATCAGCGTCACTCTTCTGGCCGGCGTCGAGAAGATCCGCCATGACATGCGCGACGGCTTTTTCAATACGGTATCCGGCACGGACCTGATCGTCGGCGCCCGTTCCGGACAGGTAGAACTGCTGCTCTACTCCGTCTTCCACCTGGGCTCTGCCACCAACAATATCCGCTGGTCCAGCTACGAAACGATCGCCGGCGATAAGTCCGTTGACTGGGCGGTACCGCTCTCTCTGGGCGACTCTCACCGCGGCTTTCGCGTGGTCGGCACCAGCAGCGCCTTTTTCGAGCGCTACCGCTATGGCAACGATCGCCAGCTCGATTTCAGCGCCGGCGAAGGCTTTACCGCACTGCATCAGGTGACGCTCGGTGCAGAGGTGGCCAAGAGCCTGGGCTACAGGCTCGGTGACGATATCGTCGTATCACATGGGTTAGGCAATGTAAGTTTCGCGCAGCACAAGGATCAGCCGTTCAAGGTAGTCGGCATTCTTGAACCCACGGGTACACCGGTGGACCGCTCCCTGTTTGTCAGCCTTGAGTCGATCACCGCCATCCATGTGGGCTGGCGCGCCGGTGTGCCTATGCCGGGGATGAAGGTGAGTGATCAACAGCTGGCCGAGATGGACCTGACGCCCAAGGAGATCACGGCCGTCATGCTTGGCCTGAAATCCAAGACCGCAGTGTTTCAGCTGCAACGGGCGATCAACAATTTCCGTGGTGAGCCACTGCTGGCGATTCTTCCCGGCGTCGCTCTGCAGGAACTCTGGAAGGTGGTGGGCAGGGCCGAGCAGGCGATGCTGGCGATCTCCGCCTGCGTGGTACTAGCGGGTTTGACCGGCATGCTCGGCGTGCTGCTGACCGGCATGGAGCAGCGCCGGCGAGAGCTGGCCCTGTTGCGTGCCATCGGCGCATCACCTCATCACCTGCTTTTTCTGGTGATGCTTGAAGCCGCACTGCTAACCCTGAGCGGAATCGCACTGGGCCTGGGCGCACTCTGGTCGATACTGTTTTTCGGGGGCGATAAACTTCAGCAGCTATTGGGGGTCTACCTGACACTGGGTTGGCCGACATCCCTGGGCTGGATCAGTCTGGCAGTGTTTGTTGCCGGCCTGCTGGCGGGTACACTGCCGGCTTGGCGTGCCTGGCGCTATACACTTGCCGATGGCCTGACGCCTAGAAATTGACCGTCCGAACCCCAAACGGAAGCGCCCGATGAAAAAACTGTGCCGACTAGCCGCCCTGCTAATGCCACTGCTGCTGATATCACCCGTTCAAGCCGAAAAGATGAACGGGGAAGAGGTTCAGGAGATCACCTGGGATGAGCTGATGCCCCCCGACTACAATCTCACCTTCGAAGATCTCTACGGCACCAGCCAGGATGATGTAGAGGCCCTGGACGATTACACCGAGGAAGCCAGTGACCTGCTGGACCATATGCAGCAGGTGCTCGCCTCTGCGCCCGTGGTCGAGGAGCTGGACGGCAAAATGGTGCGTGTGCCCGGCTTTGTAGTGCCGCTGGAGGGTGAGGATCAGCGCGTCGACCGCTTCTTTCTTGTCCCCTACTTCGGCGCCTGCATCCACACTCCGCCACCACCGTCCAACCAGATTATCGACACCCATTACGAGCCCGGCACCAAACTAGACAGCCTCTATGATGCGGTCTGGATCACCGGCAAACTGACCGTTCATACCTTTGAACACGAAATGGGGACCGCCGGCTACCGGCTGGAGGCTTTCCGTATCGAGCCCTACGAGATGGAAGACGAAGAGAGCCAGGGCTGATATGCCAGCCGAACGGACTTGGGCGCCTCCGATAGAACATATTCACTAGACCCGGAGACTTGACGCAGGTCTGGCGATGTCGAATATCTTTATTCGCCAGACCCGTCACAATTGCATAAACTCTTGTCAGGCGTCCGACCATGACAAGGAGTAACCATGCGCAGTTCAACGAAGACCGGCATCGCTCTGACCGCAGCTCTTCTCGCCCTTCCCGTTTATGCTCAGAATCCGCTGAACAGCCACAGCCACGGTAGCGCTACCGTTCAGCTGGTGCAGCGTGATCAGGAACTGGTGATCTACGTAAGAGCCACCGGCATCGATATGCTGGGCGTTGGCCACCTGCCGACAACAACCGAAGAGCAGGCGAAGCTGAGCCAGGTGCAGGGCAGTATGCGTAACCCCGGCTACTGGATAGGCCTACCAGCCGCCGCCGGCTGCAGCATGACACGCTACTACCCGTCTCAGCACCCCGTGGTCGCCGGTCGCGGCGCACTGCAAGAGATGTCGCCAGGCAAGGTTTACGAGAGCAATGGCGAGCACATGGATCTGAACTTCACCTACCACTTCCAGTGCAATAGCCCGAACCAGCTCAACAGCGCCCAGATCCGACTGTTCGAGCACTTTCCGTCGCTGCAGAGCGTGAACGTGAAGATTGCCGGCTTCAATCAGACAGTCGTCACCGTTGGCCCCGATAATCCGGTTGTTCAGATCCCCTGAAGCCGTTGCTGGACGCCCCCGTGCCGATTGAAACAGGCACGGGGATTCGCTGAAAGACTCTACTCCTGCAACATGCATCCCAGCCTATTTCGGGCTGATATTCTGGTTTTCACGGAAGAAGTTATCCGGGTCCATCTGCGCCTTGATCGCAGCCAGGCGGTCATAATTGGCGCCGTAGGCTCCATCGATACGATCCTCCCCCTCACTGATAAAGTTCACATATACACCTCCCGTGGCTAAAGGCCGGGTGGCATCGTAAAAATCCCTGGCCCAATCGATACAGTTTTTATCCTGATCCGGTGTCTCCCAACGGGTATGCACGTTCATGATGAACTCCGTATCCCGGTGCGGATACGCCGTAGCCACGGGATCCACCCGGTTGGTCGCACCGCCCATCTGTGCCACGAAGATCTCTGACTGGCTACTGGGCAGCCGGCCACCGTAATCCACCAGCATATCGATCAGGTCATCAGGCAGGCCGGTAAAGTTGTGCGACTTCCAGTAGTTACGCGCCCCCGGCGTTAACAACGGGTCAAAAGCCTGCTGGAAACCGGCAAAGGGATAAGCACCAATTCCGCTACCCAGTTCATCGCCAAGCTTATGGATCGGCGCCAGGGCCTTTTCTCCCTCACTCAGCTCACCGTTGTACACGCCGACGATGATCACAACCTTGGTGCCATGCACCTCTTCCGCCAGAAACGGCAAGGGTGGCGCATCGCGGATAACCGCCCAGACAGTCAGTTGGTCGGGGGCTTTCGCGCACAGATCACGGTAGCCGCCAAGCACCGACCTGGCCTGGGAAAAGGGAAAGACCGTAGGCCCGGCCATCAGCATCGGACCCACCGCATGCAGGCGAAACTCAAATTCAGTGACTATGCCAAAGTTGCCGCCACCGCCCCGTATCGCCCAGAACAGATCCGGGTTCTGCTGTTCGTTACAGACCAACCGCGCGCCCTCTGCCGTCACTATTTCGGCCGAGATCAGGTTATCCACGGTCATTCCGTAGCTGCGACTGAGCCAGCCAAAGCCGCCACCCAGCGTCAGGCCAGCAACACCGGTGGTCGAGTTGATACCCACTGGACAGGCAAGGCCAAAGGCCTGGGTTTCGTGATCCAGATCGCCCAGGGTGGCGCCCGGACCTACCTTCACCGTTTTCGCGTCGGGATCGACCCGGACACTCTTCAGGGCGCTGAGGTCGATCAGTACAGCACCGTCCGACAGGGATTTGCCAGCGATGTTATGTCCGGCACCACGCACAGACACGAGCAGATTGTGCTTGCGCGCATAGGCCACAGCACTCATCACATCGGCTGTGCCGGAACAGACAAGAATCAGGCCGGGTTTGCGGTCGATCATCGCGTTCCAGATTTCCCGCGACTGATCGTAGGCTGCTTCCCCGGGGCAGATTACCTGCCCATGGATTGCCCCCTGAATCTCGGCGAGTTGTTCATCGTTGAGCGAGACTGGTGTACCGCTCAGCGAGCGGACCTGACTATCAGCCATGACAGATACCTCCACTTTGTTATTTTTGTGCGTGGAACAGGTAACAACCGGGCAACTATTGGACAGCGCCAGAGACACCGACCCGGCAAGGTGCGGGCTGGTTGGCTTGGGAGCTGAAGGGGTTCAGAAGCAAGGAAACCGGGCAGACTGCACAGCGTGTTAACTCTGGAGCAGCGGCTGTACAGGCTGTTTAACTCACACCTGGAACCTGCTAACACCTTGCTTTAGCAGTTACGAATAAGTGTAAGCCATACGCAACGATAAACGGGGTTAACAATACGTACGAATATTCACCCGGATACAGGTTCAGGGTATTTCCAATCATAATTAGGGAGGAAGACCAGACTTGCTGAGCGCAGAGCACAAGCTGGAACAAAAACGGAGGCACCAGGCCTCCGTTTTATGTTGCTATGCCGACAAATCAGGCATAGACCGGCGCAAACGCCTCGCCCGGGTTTTCTACCGGACCATCCTCACCCCAGTAGGGCGAGAGTTTGCGCAGCTTGGCGACGATCCCCGGCACCTCTTCGATTACCCGCTCTACCTCTTCCATGGTGTTATAGCGGGAGAACGAGAAGCGCACGGTACCGTGGGCAGCGGTGTAGGGAATCCCCATGGCACGCATCACGTGGGACGGTTCCAGCGAGCCAGAGGTACAGGCAGAACCGGAAGATGCCGCAATACCCACCTTGTTCAGCAGCAGCAGGATCGCCTCACCCTCGATATATTCAAACGCGATACTGGCGGTGTTCGGCAGACGATTGTCAGGATCCCCGGTGGGGAAACAGTGTGGAATCGCAGCAAGCAAACCTTCCTGCAGGCGGTCTCGCATCGCTTTCACCTGGGTGTTCTCGAACTCCATGTGCTCAGCAGCCATCTCACAGGCTTTACCCAGGCCAACAATCGCTGCAGCGTTCTCGGTACCCGCACGACGACCACGCTCCTGGTGACCACCTCGCAGCAGCGGACGGTAGCGCACACCACGACGAAGATAGAGCACACCAATGCCTTTGGGCGCATGCAGCTTGTGACCCGACAGGGAAAGCATACTGATGGCGCTGTCTTTCAGGTTGATGGGCACCTTACCCACCGCCTGAACGGCATCGGTATGGAACATGACACCGGCTTCCGCCGCCATCTGCGCCATCTCCTCTACCGGGAACAGGGTGCCGCTTTCGTTGTTAGCCCACATCACGCTGACGATCGCGACCTTGTCACTCAGCAGCGACTTGTACTTATCGAGGTCCAAACGCCCCTTAGAGTCCACCTCCAGCCAGTGAACGGTGTAGCCCTCGGTTTCCAGATGCTCACAAAGGGTCAGCACGGCCGGGTGTTCGACAACGGTAGTGATGATCTCCTTGCGCTCCGGCTGTGCCTTGAGTGCAGAGAGGATCGCGGTGGAATCGGACTCGGTTCCGCAGGAGGTAAAGATGATCTCGGAGTCATGCTCTGCGCCGAGTAGATCCTGTACCTGCTTGCGTGCCTTTTTCAGCGCGAAGCCGACCTTATTGCCGAAGTTGTGCAGTGAAGAGGGGTTACCGAACTGCTCGCAGAAGTAGGGTTTCATCTCTTCGAACACGGCCGGGTCGACCATGGTGGTTGCGTTGTTGTCGAGGTAGATATCGCTCATGATCAGGCCCCCATGCTTACCAGTGATTCCTTGGCGACCGGCACGACCTTGACGAACTCGCCAAGCTCTTCGATCAGGCGCTGCTGAATACCGCCGAGGGTCATGGCTGCCATCTGGCAACCGGTGCAGGCGCCGGTCAGGTTCACGTAGATGCTCTTCTCATCCACGTCGATCAGCTCCACATCACCGCCATCTGCCTGGAGTGCCGGGCGGATGGAATCCAGTACCGCTTCGATCTTGCGAATACGCGCCAGGGTACCCATCTTAGGTGATTCCGGAGCCTTGGCAGCGGCGGCAGCAGGAGCAGGAACGGCAGCGCCGCCAGCGACAAAGGTTTCACCGTTTTCAGCCAGCACGCGGGTGAGGATGTTCTCGATACCTTCATGGCAGGATGAGCAACCACCGCCAGCCTTGGTGTAGTTGGTCACCTCTTCAACGGTGTGCAGGTTGTTGGCGCGAATGGTGTCCTCGATCATCACTTCATCGATGGCGAAGCACTTGCAGACCAGTGCGCCCTCTTCATGATCGTCTTCCCAGACCTCGCCGCGATAGTTGGCGACCGCAGCCTGTAGCGCTTCACGCCCCATGACCGAGCAGTGCATCTTTTCCGGCGGCAGACCGTCAAGGTAGTCGGCGATATCCTGGTTGCTGATCTTCAGCGCATCGTCCAGGGTCATCCCCTTGATCATCTCGGTCAGTGCGGATGAAGAAGCGATCGCAGAACCGCAACCGAATGTCTGGAACCCGGCATCGAGGATCACCTCGGTTTCCGGCTCCACCTTCAGGGTCAGACGCAGCGCATCGCCACAACTGATCGAACCCACATCACCGACCCCGTTTGCGCCTTCGACTGCACCGGCATTTTTTGGATCGTAAAAATGTTCTTTAACCTTTTCGGAATAATCCCACATCGCTTGAACTCCTCAGTCGATTTCTGCCGGTTAGGCCTTACGAAAATGATTTGCCGCAGCCGCAGCTGTTAGTCGCATTCGGATTTTCAAATTTGAAGCCGCTTCCATCGAGACCATCGAGAAAGTCCACGGTCACGTTTTCAAGCATCGGCTGGCTGGCCGGATCGACCAGGATCTTGAGCCCGCCCATATCGACCACCTGATCGTCATCCGCAGCGCTCTCCTCCAGCTTCATGCCGTACTGGAGCCCTGAACAACCACCGCCTTCAACCTTGATACGCAAGCCGGCAATGGGCTTGCCTGCAGATTCAATAAAACGGCTGACCGCACCTATTGCGTTTTCTGTGAGCTGTATCATCGCCTTCTCCTCGCGTGATCAAGTTGCTTACGATGACTGGTGCAATCGGGGTGCCAGAGAAATATTTATGCTTTTCTCTATATATTTCATACAGATAAAAATACACTCATCTTATGTGCGTGTACTTTTGTCGGATGGGTAAGAACAAGAAAAGGGGTCAGTGTCATGTTTGCTACATGCAACCACGCAATGACACAGATCAGGATAAAGACTCGATTTCAGTCACCAAGCAGCGCTTCGTAGGCCGCACGCATCAACAGCCGTTCGGTCAGCGGTACCTGCAGCAGCTCCAGCAGTGTGATAAACCGCCCACCCTCTAGGGGTGGTAGATCATCCCCAGCGATTCTCAGTAGCGCCACCGGCGTCCAGCGCCCCGGCTCCTCAACCCAACCCAGCAGGGGTGACGCCACCTCGAGCTGTTCACTGTTAAGCCCCAACAGTTCTGCTGTAGGTTTGATCATCTGCGCCGCGTGAGGGACCGCCGTATCCGGCTGATGATCCGTATGCAAAGATGAAAGCGGTGATAAAGGGCGCGGCATACAGGCAGAGGCTCCACCTTCTCGGTCCATCACCCAGAAATGCAGACGTGCACTCAGCGCATGCAGATGAACTACCATCACCCGCATCATGCGCTGGTACCTTCCCGAGGCAGCAACCGATAGGCCACCCCGCCCTGAAAAATCCGCACACCGCCACCCTCCATGACGATGTTCCAGAGCTTGTCCGCGTCCACTACTTCCACACCGGCCAGGTAGTCACAGCCCTGATCGAACCACAGTCCGCTCCAGGGCAAGCTCGGCCCCATAAGCAGGGTTGTCGGCTCGCGACAAAGCTGCAGCAGCCGCGGCAGGGTGCGGTTTGCCAAAGCACTAGCGGTCACAAAAGCCCAGTGACTCTGCGGCAGTAGCGATTCAGCCGCCTGATCGGGCAGATCTTTCTCTGTCGGGTTACGTTCAATACAAACGTAATCCAGACCCTCCAATACCTCATCGAGCCCTGGGTAACGACCGATTACACTGACCCTGCCATCGTCGAGTTGCTCGCGCATAGCGCGAAAAACCGCCAGATTACCGCCCCCAAGTGGCTGAGCTGCTTTCAGCAGACGGGAGTAATTTTCTCCACCGCGCAGCACCGCGTTCAACGTCGCCACCGCCAGGGTGGTTTCAAACGGCTGCCAGCTCTGCAGCCAGGCGATCAGCTCACTGGCCCGGCGGCCGCAGAGCTCACCGGACCAGCTCAGGGTTCGGCTGTAAGACTGCGGCGTCATGCACAGGCCGATCTGCCCTTTAACCTGAACCAGGGTCCAGACCTGGCCGATACAGACACGTTCAACCGGTGCGTAAAAGCCCGGGCAGGCTTCAGCCTCCCGGGTTAACGAGCTATAAATCGAGTCAGGCAAAGGTCACTCCTTCGATCCGTTAACAGCCTTCCAGCTCAGCGAGCAGCCCAACCTCAGCTCTGAGATTATCGGGATCCCTGCCCCATACGCTGATCTGCTCCGCCCAGCGTCCGGCATGACCGGGGTGAGGACAAAGCAGGTCGCATTCCAGCAGCAGCGATCCGTCGGCATTGATGACCAGCGTTGCCCGCCGCTGAGAGCCTTCCAGGGCCCAACGACCGTTCAAGGTGGCGTCCCCGGTAAAGGGATCATTGCGCTGTTCAAAGCTGTACTGCCCGGTCGCGGGGATCATAGCGATATCGAAACCGCTTTTCTCCAGTTGTTCCCGGGCCGCGACGCACGCCGCATCAAGCAAGGTTTGGTGATGTTCAACCAGTGCAGCCGTTTCCATCTTTCAGATCCTCACCGCCTGGGATTACCACTCAGCTTCCGGGGCAAGCAGTTCGCTGACCGGGTTACCGCCAAGCAAGTGCTCATCGATAATCCGGTTGACGTCCTCCGCTTTCACCGTTTTATAGAGATGACCACCGGGGTAAACCAGCACATTGGCGCCCAGGTGACAGGGCCCCAGGCAACCGGTCGGCGTAACCGCAAACTGCTGGAACAAGCCGCGCTTGGCGATCTCCTCGGAAAAGGTCTGAGCGACGACGGACGCCCCGACAGCCCCGCAGCTGCCGCGTGGATGTCCTTCCGGGCGCTGCTGACCGCATACGAATACATGAGCCTGAGGTCTTGGCATGATCCTGCTCCTCGTTCGGTAAGTTAGGCCGCAGCCGGTTCGTGGCTATGACACTGTTTCGGACATACACGGAAGCAGGATTCGCAACCGATGCAGTCCTCCACATTGGCGATCGCCATCACCTTCATTTCATCGTCATCATCGTAATCGTCGTAGTCGTCATCATCGGCGTCGGCCAGGGCCTCGCCGCGATCCACCAGTTCGAAGACATCACGCGGGCAGACCTTGTAGCATCGGCCACACCCGATGCAGGTCTGCTGGTTCAGGTCGGTAATAAAACTGGGCACCCATTCGGCACCGCCGCGGGTGCGCCCTTTAATAAGCTCTGCAGACATTTCACGGTTCTCCTAGAGTCAGCTCTGAACGGAATCCAGCTTCTCCTGAGCGGATTTCCAGGCCAGACAGGCATCGACAGTTTTCTGCGCCAGATCGGGCAGTATTTCGTAGTCGGTCCAGAGGCTGTCCTCGACCACATCATGGACGGCAGAAGCACATTCGGTGGCGATACGCTTGGCTTTACGCGCTTCCTTCTGCAGTTTTTTCAGCTCTTCGTCGGTCATCTCTCCCCCTCCTGTATAACTGGATTAATCTTCCGCGGCGGCTCGGAACTTTTCGATGGTGCCCAGGGCGCGTACCACCAGCTTTTCACCCTCGGCATCCAGCTTATCGACGGAGTCAAAGCCAAAGCGATGCACATCGCGCAACGCCTTATCGACCACCACCAGCTTGCCGACCATGATCAGTGCGCGACCAAAGCCTTCATGGGTCAGGTTGATCATCGGCACTGCCATCAGGCCGCACTCCTGCTCCACACGGACCGCGATGGCGTTGTAGTATGCCTTTACGCGAGACATCACCACTTCATCGGGATCACCCACCACCGGAATCTCGCGACGGCGCTCTTTGGTCAGGATCATAGGATCCAGTACTTTTTCGTCGCTCCAGTTGTCGTAGGTGCCGTAGCTGTCCATGGCACGCAGTTGAACCACCATCTGTTTGACGAACGGGTTTTGCAGCGCCGGAGCGCCGGCTTCTACACACATCTCGCTCATAGTTGCTCTCCAGTTTTTTGGTGCGTGACCGGAACTACTCGTCCCAGCCTTCCGCCTCCATCGAATCGAATGCTTCAGGACCCAGCCTCTGGCGTTGGATCGCCTTGGCCAGCCAGCTCGAGGGCCCCGCCCTTAACTCCTCCTGCAACGCCGCCAACAGCTCGTCGATGGAGGTTTCGTCGGTGACCCTGACCGGTTGAATGCCCTGTGCCAGCAGTTGCCTGACCGCCGAGGCGCCACAGGCACGGCAGTAGATCGCTGCACAGCCCGAGAGCTGCTCGATCTTGGCCGGCAGCCGGTCTTCGTTGTCCTCTTCGGTCTGGTCGGAAAACTCACACACGGACAAAAGCCGGCTCTTCTCCACACCTACCGAAAAGATCGCGAATGCCCGAGCCGAGCCAAAATGCTGGTTGACGTAGTCCCGGTCCGTGGTGGCGAAGGCGACGCGCAGTATTTCTATATCCTCCGCACTGCCGACGACCTCTAGCCGTCGCGTCAGCGGTGTCATATCAGCCTCCCGAAGCCACTTTCAGGGCAGGTTCTTCATCCCGCTTCTGGGCATAAATCGAGTGATAGGGCTCGATCTCTTCATGCTGCGACAGCTTCAGATTCGAGATATCGAACAGGGTCTGCTGGATACCGCGATAGCCGCACCAGACACGCTGAAATCCACCCACATAGTCGTACTGAGGGAAGCCTGCGCGCAGCAGCGGCCTGTGAAGACGTGCAGAGGTTTCCGCCAGATGGCTGTTGCCGATCAGCAGCTCTGCACGAGCCGCTTTGGCATCATTTTCCAGGTCCTCAAGATCACCGATCTGCACCTCTTCCATGGCCAGCTCCTTCAGCGCAGGTCCCTTCGCGGGTGCCACCGCCGTAACCACTTCGCCGCCCATGCTGACCACCAGATCATGCAGCGCCAGCAGCAGATCCGGGTCGGCAGCGATCGCTACGCGCAGCTGGCCAAGCATAAAGTGGGTATCGAGCATCGCGTCCTGAAGCTGACTGCGGTGGCGGCGCCAACGCGTGGGCACCTCGTTGCCGGACAGCTGCGCAAGGGTCATCATCCAGCGATCAACCTGTTTCAGGCTGTGCAGATGGGGGAACTCGTGATTTTCCACTCCGGTACGCTGCTGCAGCAGTTCTGCAGCGGCCTGCATCGATGTACCGACTACCAGGGTCGCGCGGCTTTCGCAGGCGGTGGCCAGCTCATCCAGGGTGAGACCGCCAGTAGTAAGCGGGTTGAACTCTTCGGTGGGCAGATGGCCATCCAGCGAAGTGGACAGATCTGGGAGCAGCAGCGGACGCAGGCCAAAGCTTTCTATGCTGTCGCAGATAAACTCCAGGTCGCCCGGGGTCAGATGAGTACCGCAGATCACGTTCACCTGCTTGTGACGCAGGCCGGCACGGGAAGACTCGGGAACCAGCGCCTCGAAAATCGCTTTCATCGCCAGGGCATAGCCGGTCTCAAAACAGCCGCTGAAATCCGGCGTATTGGCCGCCACCACAGCAACCTTGTCGAACTCCGGGTGCTTACGCCGGAACTGACCGATAGCACCGCTCATGTCACAACCCTGGGTTTCAGCAAGACCTGTGCTGCAAAGGCCGATCAAAGCAGGTTTCTGTTTGTCGCTAATGGCACGCAGCGCTTCAACGATGTTGTCGTCGGCGCCCATGATCGAGCTGACCTGATCCATAGCTGTAGTCTGAAGCGGGATCGGCTCACGGAAGTGGCGCACAAAGAACACCTTGGCGAAGGCGGTACAGCCCTGACTGCCATGCATCAGCGGCATACTGCGGTTAAAACCAAGATATGCCAGAGCGGCACCCATGGTCTGGCTGGCCTTGAGCGGCGCGACCGCCAGTGGCTTTTTGCGCTTATGAATCTTAGCCATGCTTCACCTCCGCCAGCTGCAGGGGCTCGATGCTGTCGGAGCGCTCGCCCCAAGGTGCAGGCTCGCGCACCGCTTCCCAGATCGGACTTTCCATGGTCAGCGCCAGCTGACGCACCAGCTCCAGCATCCCTTCGTAGCCGGCGTAGCCGAACTCACGCTCCTGGTTGATATCGAGGAAAGGAATACGCGCTTTCAATGCGGTGTAGAGGTTACGACCACCGGCAATCAGGATGTCGGCCTTATAGTCATGGACGATCTGAATCAGCTCCTTGGCACCGCCCTCCTCGATCATCTTGGTGTCTTCACCCATGAGTTCGCGGATACGTGCCTTGTCTTCTTCGGTGGACTTCTTAGTGCCCGTAGCGACCACCTTCATGCCCAGATCCTGTAGCGCCGAGATCACCGACCAGGACTTCACACCGCCGGTATAAAGCAGTACACGCTTACCCTCGAGACGCGCGCGCCAAGGCTCCAGCGCGGCGCGGATGCGCTTCTCTTCCCTTTCGATCAGCGCTTCGGTACGTGCGGTCAGATCCGGATCATCGATCGCTTTGGCAAAGTCGCGCAGCGCCTGAGAAGTGTCGGTGATGCCGTAGAAGCTGCCCTCGAACCAGGGCACGCCATACTTGTCTTCCATCTTGCGTGCCACATTCAGCATCGCCTTGGAGCAAACCATCATAGTCACTTCCGCCCGGTGCATGGTCTGCACTTCACGGAAACGGGCATCGCCAGACAGGGTACAGAGCACGCGGATACCCAGCTCATCAAGCAGCGGCAGCACATGCCAGAACTCACCGGCGATGTTGTACTCGCCCACCAGATTGACGTCATGCACCTTGATACCTTCACGGCGCCCAGCCTCGGGAATCGGATCCGGCTCACGGGTGCCGATCACATGCTTGAACATCGCCTCCCCGGCAATGCGGTTGCCCAGGTTCTTGGTGCCGTAGAAACCGGCACCATCCACCGGTACCACAGGCGTACCCCAGCGCTCGGTGGCAGCCTTGCAGACCGCATCCACATCGTCACCGATCAGCGCGGGAACACAGGTGTTGTAAACGAAAATTGCGGAAGGGTTATAACCGTCTATCGCCTGCTTGATTGAATGAAACAGACGCTTTTCGCCCCGTCCCATGATCACATCCTGCTCGGTCAGATCCGTTGTCATACCGATGCGGTAGAGTGTCGGACCGCTGGAGCGGGTACCGCGGTTATCCCAGGAGCTACCGGCACAGGCGATGGGGCCGTGAACGATATGTGCCACATCGGCGATCGGCAGCAGCGCTATCTGGGCACCGTCAAAAGCACAACCACCGGCAGACGCACCAGGCTTGGGTTTGGCGCAACCGGACTTCTCTTTCTTGTTATGCTCGCAGGCTGGTTCGTCCAGCAGCTCAGCAATATCCTTCGCTTTCATGGCACCCTCCGGTTACACGGTGTTGATGGCTTTCAGACAAAGCAAAAGCATCTGTCAGTCATGGTCATCAACCCTGTTGCAACCGATGTGCCACGGATAAGCCTTTGATTTGTATGCTTGTTGTAGGAAGTAGATGTTACAAAGCCGACAATGCGGCGGGACAATCTCCGCTTACTGACATCCCGCTGTCATCCTGAGCGCTCGGCTAAGGAAGTTGGCACTAACTTCAGCTTCAATATCCGCAACCACAGCTGACACCCGTCAGCCCAGGTGCTGAATTTCTTTTATTGGTCAGGAGTGCGCCGTACACTCCGTTGTATCCACTACCCCCATAAAAGGATTTACCGATGGAAATCGTCGAGTTTCTGCTCAACAACCTGATCTCTGTGCCTGTTGCACTGCTGGTCTTTGCCCTGATTCTGCTTAAATCTTCGGTGATTTTTGTGCCCCAGAACCGGGCCTTCATGATCGAGCGCTTCGGCAAGTACCGGGCCACTAAAGAAGCGGGTCTTAACTTCCTGGTACCTTTTATCGATCGGGTGGCCGCTGACCGCTCCCTGAAGGAACAGGCCGTCGACGTTCCACAGCAGGGTGCGATCACCAAAGACAACATCTCACTCCATGTGGATGGCGTGCTCTATTTCCGTGTGCTCGACCCCTACAAAGCCACCTACGGCGTGGACGACTATGTCTTTGCAGTTACCCAGCTATCACAGACCACCATGCGTTCCGAACTGGGGAAGATGGAGCTGGATAAAACCTTCGAAGAGCGCGATGCGCTGAATACCAATATCGTCACCTCGATCAATGAAGCCGCCGGCCCCTGGGGCATCCAGGTACTGCGTTACGAGATCAAGGACATCATTCCGCCCCAGTCGGTGATGGAAGCGATGGAAGCACAGATGAAAGCGGAGCGTGTTAAACGCGCCCAGATTCTGGAATCCGAAGGTGACCGTCAGGCCGCGATCAACCGCGCCGAGGGTGAAAAACAGGCGATCGTGCTCGCGGCGGAAGCGGACAAGTCCGAGAAAATACTCAACGCAGAAGGTGAGGCTAAAGCGATCATCGCCGTGGCCGATGCCCAGGCCCAGGCGCTGAAAACAGTCGGTGAGCAGGCCAACACCGAAGAGGGTCAGAAAGCGATACAGCTGGACCTGGCCACCAAGGCGATCGAGGCCAAACAGGCGATCGCCAAGGAATCCTCCGTGGTTATCCTGCCGGACAATGCCACCGACGCCAGCTCGCTGGTGGCCCAGGCCACATCCATCATCAATCAGATCAACAAGAGTGCCTGATGGAGTTCTTAGCCACTTACCTGACCGAAGCCCTGGCTGTGCTGGGGATCGTTCTGCTCGCAATCGAGGTCGGCGTTCTGGGAGTCAGCACCCTGGTGCTACTGTTTGCCGGCATAGCGCTGCTCCTGACTTCAGTGTCGATGTATTTCGGCTGGATACCGGATACCTGGAAATGGGCACTGATTGCGACAACGGGCTATACGGTTCTCACGGGGCTGATTCTCTGGCCGATTTTCAAGCGAATCCAGCGCACATCGGCCTCAGATTACAAAGCGGTAAAGAGCGATCTGATCGGACACAGCTTTTATCTGCCCGAGGACACCTCTGTGCAGCAGCCGGCAAACTACCGTTTCTCTGGTGTGGATTGGAAGCTTATCAGCCAGGATGATCTGTCCAAGGGAACGCTGGTTGAGGTGGTGGACCTGCAGGTAGGCCAACTGTTTATAAGAGCTAAAGAGTCCGACTGATCCGGAATGGTATCAGGCTGAAGTGGAGATCTGATTCCCCTGCCCTGTACGCCCTCAGTCGCTTGAAGCCCTTGAGCTGGAATAAACGTAAAGAACCCGCCTGAGCGCGGGTTCTTTCAATTTTGCGGCCCGAGGCGAGAATTGACCAGATCCCGAACCTCCGGGTCCGGGTCGTTTCTGAGGCTCTCCAACGCTTCCAGCGGCGCATCCAGCGCTGCCGCCAGGCGAACGGTCCAGTCATCGTCCTTCAGCATAGGAACAACGGCATCACCTTCCAGGCGATCGGCGACTATCCTGCGGATCTCCGCTTCCGGGTCATTCATCATCAACCCCAGACTGACTTCGGGCAGGCGCCGCGCCACCAGCTTGCGTACCTGCCGGTCGGGGTCACGGATCATGCGGAACAAACGTCCCTGGGGCAGGCGCTGGGTGACATAGGCTCGTACCAGGTAGTCTGGATCATCGGCCAGTTTCTCGAGCTGCTCCACCGGAATACGGTCGGCAACGGTGATGCGTACCTCGCGGTCATCATCGTCGATCAACGCCAGCAGTTTTTCACGCGGCAGGCGATAAGCCACGGCGCGCCGCACTGCCTCATCAGGATCACGGATCAGCTTGTCGAGAGCATCCAGCGGTGCGTAACGGACGGCGATGGCACGACGCTCCCAGAAGGAGTCCTGCAGGTAGTAGATCGCCAGGTGCGGATTAACCCTCAAAAAACGGTCGATCTGCCGCCCACTGTGCGCAGCGATACAGACATCACCGGGCACGCAGCGTCCTGACAGCAGCAGCTCGGCCTTGAAGCGACAAAAACGGCAATCAGCGACCGGAGTCAGATCGCCGCCTTGCTCAGTCGTCATCCGCAATCACCTCGGCCAGTACCACGCCGGATGCGTTTTCGGCATCGTTGGAGAGTTTGGAGCAATGCTCGCTGGAGTTCACCAGGTAAAGGTTGAAGGTGTCGTACTCTTTCCAGGGCTTGGCCGTTGCACCGATATCGTCATCAAAGCACCAGGTGAAGTGGTAGTCCGGATATTTAACGCGCAGATCGGCGATCAGCGGCTCACCCATCACCTGGGACGCAGCGAACTCGGCAATTTCATTAAGAGTCGTTTCAGTGATCATGCGAACTCCTCCTCGTCCTGGCGGAAACGGATACGTTCTTCGGCATCAACCCCCATCACCTTGGCGAGCCAGGGCGGCGGGTTGTTTCCGATGACACCCATAAGCTCAACCATCAGCTCGGAGGCCTCACCGCCATCGGGCAGCTTCACCGGATGCAGACCGGCACGCACCACTTTGGCGGCAGCGGGACCACCGATGGAGACGGTGTAGAGCAGCTGACAATCTTCGATCAGGCCGGCCCGATAGATGTTTTTGTCCTCTTCATCTGGCGTCTTCCCTGCACTGCGAATATCCACCAGCCGAACTTCAGCGTCGGATACCTGATAGATCAGAAAACGGGCACAGGAGCCGAAGTGGCCATCTATTCGGGTGTCATGATTGGATGCACAGGCAATGCGGATAGAGCCCGGCATATCACCTTCCGCATAGGATTGGGTCTCGGGCAACGATTCTTCGCCAGCCTCAACATTAACACCTATGCCTTTGAGCAGATTAAGCGCGGCTTTCAGGTGCGCCGTATCGATCTCGGCAAGCTCTTCATTGGCCGCCGCTTTCAGCTTGGCTACCTTAAGCCGGCCCAGCTTGGTCGGTGTGATCGGCAGACCCAGCGCCGAGACCAGCACGGTCATAAGGCGTTTGGGGTCGGTGTCGGGAAGCGCCCGGGCGGCAAGCCCGATACGCAGAGCAACTTCGGGGGAAAGTTTATCTGCCATGGCACTGTCCTCTTTATCCGCGCTTGGCGCGCAGGGTGATCGGCAGCTTGGGCGGAGCATCGAGCGGATCGATGTAGTAGCGGGTACCATCGGTCAGTTCGATAGTGCCACCCCAGCTGTCATCTGAAGTAAATTCGATGGAAGAGATCTCATCTTCCTGGTCCTTCTTGGCAACGTACAACGTCATTTTGCCTTCGTTCTGACGGATCATTACGTTTGGCATCACAGCTTTCCTCTTAGTGGAGAAACTCTTGGCGGGAAAGAACCGGGGCTGTAATCAGCCCCGGTTCGGTTCCGTTCAACTCACAGGGTCGATTAACGAACCAGGTCGTAGTTGAAGTCGGTGGTCTGCATGCCGCGTGTTTCGTCGTCGAGACGATCCAGAACAGCGTTGACGATGGTGGTCAGCATCTGCATGGCACCTTCGTAACCGAGGGTAGTCTGGCGATGCAGGTGATGACGATCGAAGATCGGGAATCCAAGACGGATCAGCGGTACTTCGAACTCCTTGCCCTTGTACAGGGTGTCACGGGAGATCTCTTTACCGTAGGAGTTACCGATCAGGAAGTCCGGCTTGTTGGTGAAGCACAGGGAACGCATGTGCCACAGGTCCTTACCGATATGCACTGTGCTGTCAGCACCGTACGGAGACTCGGACAGGATCTTCTCCATCTCTTTCTTCCAGCGCTTGTTAGCGTGGTTGCAAAGAATATGGATCGGCTCTGCGCCCAGCTCCATCAGGAACTTGGTCAGACCCATGACGAAGTCAGCATCACCGTAGAGCGCGAACTTCTTGCCGTGCAGCCAGGTGTGGGAATCGGTCATCATGTCGACCAGACGGCCACGCTCAAGCTCCAGAGCAGCGCCTACAGGCTTGCCAGTGATTTCCGATACTTTCATCAGGAAGTCATCGGTGTACTCCAGGCCCATCGGGATCTTCAGCTTGGGTACTTCGTGCTTCCAGGTGTTTTTGACGAATTTCTCGGTTTTCACCAGCTGCCAGGGCTGCAGCATGATGGTGTTCAGCGCGTTCGGAGCATCCTTGATCTCGTCAAGGGTAGTACCGCCTTCATACATGCGGAACTGGCCATCGGCCGGAGTATCGAGCACTTCTGACGGATCAGACAGCAGGGTCGCATCGACACCCATGTCAGCCATCATTCGCTTCATGACACGGAAGTTACCCAGGTAGGTTTCGAAGCCCGGCACCAGGTTCAGTTTGCCGCTCTTACCTACTTCCTTGTCTTCCATGAAGTTCAGGGTGAAGTAACGGGCGATACCTTCGAACATGTTGTCCCAGCCAGTGGTATGGCTGCCGACGAAGCTCGGCGTGTGCGCGAACGGAGTCGGGTAGTCCTGCTCAATATGACCTTCCTTCTTGGCGTTGCCGATGAAGGCGTTCAGGTCATCACCGATAACCTCGGCCATACAAGTGGTGGATACAGCGATCATTTCCGGCTTGTACAGAGCCTTGGCGTTTTCCAGGCCGTCGAACATGTTCTTCTGGCCACCGAATACTGCCGCATCTTCAGTCATGGAGTCAGATACGCAGGATACCGGCTCTTTGAAATGACGGTTGAAGTAGGTACGGAAATAAGCAACGCAACCCTGGGAACCGTGCACATAAGGCAGGGTCTTTTCAAAACCCAGAGCGCAGAGTACAGAACCAAGCGGCTGACAGGCCTTCGCCGGGTTCACGGTCAGAGCTTCACGCTGGAAGTTCAGTTCCTGATACTCTTCAGTGGTGGTCCACTGGAACACTTCGTCGATCTTGGCTTGCGGATGCTTCTCTTCGAAGTTATCGCGCTTGCTGGCCAGCATATCCTGGTATTCGTCTTCAAGGAAAAGCGGATAGCTCGGCTTGATGTTGTCTACTGACTGACTCATTTCAATCTCTCCTCCCGCGCCACTAATCTGTGAACTGACGGGTCAAAGTGGGTAGTGGGGTTCACGGCGTAGCGGCCGTGAACCTTTCAGCCAACTCAGGCGCTGGCAGCAACGGCGGAATCTTCTGCCGCGTCTGCTTTCCAGGGAGCCTGAAGCTTTTTCCAGCAGGGGTTGTTCAGGGTCATGTCCATATCACGGGCGAAGATCGCGAAACCGTCGTAACCGTGGTACGGACCTGAGTAGTCCCAGCTGTGCATCTGACGGAAAGGGATACCCATCTTCTGGAAGATGAATTTCTCTTTGATACCAGAGCCGATCAGGTCAGGCTTAACTTTCTTAACGAACTCTTCGAATTCGTAGCCGGTCACATCATCGTAAAGCAGGGTAGCGTTACCCATTTCCTTGATGGTGCGATCGTAATCGTCGTTGTGCGCGAACTCGTAGCCGGTACCAACCACTTCCATACCCAGATCTTCGTAAGCACCGATCACGTGACGCGGGCGCAGACCACCGACGTACAGCATGACGCGCTTGCCTTCGAGACGCGGACGGAACTTGTCGATAACAGCCTGGTACTCGAGCTTGTACTTGGCGATAACCTCTTCCGCTTTCTTCTGGATAGACTCGTCGAAGTGGGAAGCGATTTTGCGCAGAGACTCGTCGGTTTTGGTCGGACCGAAGAAGTTGTATTCAACCCAGGGAATACCGTACTTCTCTTCCATGTGACGAGAGATGTAGTTCATGGAGCGGTAGCAGTGAACCAGGTTCAGCTTGACCTTCGGAGTCAGCTCCATCTCGGCGATGGTGCCGTCACCGGACCACTGAGCCACAACCCGCAGACCCATCTCTTCCAGCAGAATGCGAGAAGACCAGGCGTCACCACCGATGTTGTAGTCACCGATGATCGCTACGTCGTACGGCGTGGTTTCAAAGCTGTTGTCGTCGTCACGCTTGTCCAGCGCCCAGTCACGAACAGCATCGTTCGCGATGTGGTGACCCAGAGACTGGGATACGCCACGGAAGCCTTCACAGCGCACCGGGACAACGGTCTTGCCGGTGTCTTTGGTGGCCTTTTTGGCTACGGCTTCGATGTCGTCACCGATCAGACCGATCGGGCACTCGGACTGGATGGAAACGCCTTTGTTCAGCGGGAACAGGGTTTCAACTTCTTCCAGCAGTTTGGCCAGCTTCTTGTCGCCGCCGAATACGATGTCCTTCTCCTGGAAATCAGAAGTGAAGTTCATGGTAACGAAGGCGTTGATGCCGGTGGTGCCGATGTAGTAGTTGCGACGGCCGTTACGGGAGTACTGACCACAACCAACCGGACCGTGAGAGATGTGGATCATGTCCTTGATCGGACCCCAGACCACACCCTTGGAACCGGCGTATGCACAACCACGAATGGTCATTACACCCGGCAGGGATTTTTTGTTAGAAGTGATGCACTTCTTGGACTGCTCTACAGACTGATCGTTGGTTGCCAGGTGCTTGGCACGATCTTTCTTGGCTTTTGCAGGATAGACTTCGAGCACTTCATTGATAAGCGCATCGGTCTCTTCACGTGACATGACAGACATGACCTGTCTCCTTTACATGTTGGGTTGCGAACAGAGGCTAATCTGCCCCATGCTCGTCCTCGGAGCGGGCAGCCCCCGGAACTACCGGGAGGCCCCCCGTCCTGCCGACAACTTGCAATACCAGACCGAATTACTCTTCAGCCGCAGTCTTACCGATGATGCTGGCGTCTTCCTCGTCCATGATGCCGAATTCCATCAGCAGAGCTTCGAGCTCATCCATGGTTACCGGAGTCGGGATGACCAGCAGTTTGTTGTCTACGACTTTCTGTGCCAGAGCGCGGTACTCGTCAGCCTGCTTGGCGGACGGGTCGTACTCGATCACAGTCATACGACGGATTTCGGCACGCTGTACCACGTTGTCACGCGGAACGAAGTGGATCATCTGAGTACCCAGCTTCGCAGCCAGGGCTTCGATCAGTTCATCTTCGCGGTCAGTCTGACGGCTGTTGCAGATCAGGCCAGCGAGACGTACGCCACCGGAATTAGCGTATTTCACGATACCCTTGGAGATGTTGTTGGCAGCGTACATAGCCATCATCTCGCCGGAGCATACGATGTAGATTTCCTGAGCTTTGTTTTCGCGGATCGGCATAGCGAAGCCACCGCATACAACGTCACCCAGTACGTCGTAGAATACGAAGTCGAGATCGTCTTCGTAGGCGCCTTCCTCTTCGAGGAAGTTGATAGCGGTGATTACACCGCGGCCGGCGCAACCAACACCCGGCTCAGGACCACCAGACTCGACGCACTTAACTTCGCCGTAGCCAGTTTTCATTACATCTTCAAGTTCCAGGTCTTCCACGGTGCCGGCTTCAGCAGCCATTTCCATGATGGTGTTCTGGGCCTTGGAGTGCAGGATCAGACGGGTAGAATCTGCTTTCGGGTCACAGCCGACGATCATGACTTTCTTGCCAGCTTCGGCCAGGGCAGCTACCAGGTTCTGTGTAGTGGTAGACTTACCGATGCCGCCTTTTCCGTAGATTGCACATTGACGCATTGCCATAGTGTTGCTCCTCGTTTCGGACATTGCTTCCGAGCCCAGACTCACAGCCATTTACTGAGTCGCCTCGGCCTTCGTAACTTCCCGCTACTCGTTGCGAAAGCTGTACCAAAACTGGCACCCACTAATATCCCCCTGTTTTTTAAAGGAATTATATTCACCACCTCTGAATTGGCAGCCTCGATGTCACGACAAAGAGGGGGGCGTCTGTCGTAACAACAACAATAAACCCTGCGTTTTGTCAGGGCTTATACCTCTGTCGAAAATGCGACAATCAGCCACATCTTTACCCACGCCACCCTGCGCTCACCCCTTCCATCTCTTTCAAATCATAGACTTAGCCGTGGCGTAACTATTGCAGTTCGTCTGTATGGCCCGATTTCCAGTCACGGGTCTCCACTGTCCGAACCCAACATGAAAGGCCCTGCCATGTATAAAGAGCTAATTGAAGGTATTCAGAACGGAAAGATCGTCCCCTACCTCGGCGCCGGTGCGCTCAAGGATGTAACCAGCAAAGCTGACGGCAGCCCGATCCCGGCTGATAGCGACAGCCTTATCCTGGCGATGAACAACGGCCAGCCAATGGCGCCACGGCTGATGTATGAATTCCCGCGGGCCGCCATGAGTATGGAAAACAAGAAGGGTCGCAGCTTCGTCACCCGTTTCCTTAACGAGACCTACGGCGAAAAGCAGTGGACCCGCGGTCAACTGCATGACTGGCTGGCCGATCTCAAGCCCAATTATGTGATCGACGTAAACCGAGACACCCAGCTGCTGGAGAGCTACGCCAATACGGAACACACCCTGATCATGGGCGTGGCACGTATTATGGCGAGCAATTATCGCTTCAAGATCTTCCACTACGACGGCAGCAGCTATAAGGAGATCGAGCAGAGCGAGGTCAACGCAGGCCTGCCGATCCTGTTTAAGCCGCTGGGGGCGCCACAACCGGAGGCCAACTACATCGCAGCGGATGCCGATTTTGTCGACTACATCACAGAGTTGATGGGTGGTTTTGCGATCCCCTCTTTCCTGAAGGAATACCGCAAGCAGAAACAGTACCTGTTCCTGGGTATGCGTTTTACCCGTGATACCGAACGCATGGTGATGAGCGATATCATCTATTCCGCTGACGAACCAGCCGGTTGGGCATTTATTCCTGAGCCCAACGACAAAGAGCGCCGTTTCTGCAAATTGAAGAAGATCGAAATCATCGAAGAGGACTGGACCGCTTTGCTGAATGCCGAAGCTGTTCGCGCCTCAGCCTGATCAACGCCACCCGCTTCGGCTAAAGCAGATCGAAGCGGGTACCTATAATCCCGCGTAACGCCCTACCCGTGCAGTTTTCCCGTATTCCCCCTTCCAGCCAAAACACGAAGCCCGATAAAAGTCTCGAAAAAGAGACTTTTGTTCATAAAAACCATCTAGACTTTAGTGGTAAACAGCAGACTATTAGGGTACTTTTTGACCACTATCATGGACTTAAACCCATTTAGGCAGGATGCAAAGCCCACTATCGATCATTACGATCTCGTTTTCCTGGAGCGGTAATGTCACTGCAGCGCAAATTTATCCTTTCCCTGACTATCGCCGTCGTTGTGTTCGGCGTTATCAGCGTGATCCTAGCGGTCAATAAAAAGTCCGGCGAAATTCAGACACAGGTCGAAAACGAAACCAGCCAACTCAGTAACGAAACCACCCGCCTGCTTGATGTCACCAACAGCATCATGTCGGAACGCGTACAGAGCAGCATGAAGCTGCTGATGCAGCGTGGCATGGACAAGGGTGAAGCTCGCCAGGGTCCCCGCATTTCGGTGGGCGACAGGAGCGTGCCAAACCTGATGCTCGGCGGTGAAGGCCAGGCCAATAATTTCACTCTGGTGGATGAGCTGACCGACGTGATGGGCGGTACCGCAACCCTGTTCAGCCGCGATGGAAACGACTTTGTGCGGGTGTCGACCAATGTCGTCAAAGACGGGAAACGCGCCATCGGCACTCTGCTAGCCCCTCAGGGCAAGGCGATGGCGGCAATCAGACAGGACCGTGCTTACTACGGCGAGGTAGATATACTCGGCCAGCCCTACCTGACCGGCTATGCACCGATCGAAGGCGAAAGCGGCACCATCGGTATCTGGTATGTGGGCTACTCCGCCGACCTTGAGGCCCTGGAAACCTCCATCGCAGGCGCCCGTATCCTCGACAACGGCTTTGTCGCTCTGCGCGACGGTAAAGGCCAGATTCGCATCACCTCTGACCATATGACGGCGGATCAGGTGAACGCCATCGCTGCAGATCCGGGCGATGACTGGACCGTCAAAGTGGTGCCCTACACGCCCTGGGGCTACGACCTGATTCTTGGCTACTCCAACACCGAGGTCAGCGGCCTGATCCAAAAAGAAGCCCTCATGCAGATCGGTTTCGTTGTCGCTGCAGGTGTGTTGCTGATCGTGGTTCTATCGCTGCTGGTTCATCGAATGGTGGGGCGTCCGATGGGCAATTACATCAAGGCGATCGATAACCTGGCCAATGGTGAGGGGGATCTCACCATGCGCTTTGACGAATCCGGCAACGACGAGTTTGGCCATATGGCCAAGGGCTTTAACAAACTGCTACAGCGCATCCAGCAAACCATTGCCGATTCGCGCCAGGCAGCCACCGAACTCACTCACGCGGCACAGGAACTCTCCCGTATCGCCGGCCAGTCCAGCGAAGCGGTCAGCGCGCTCAGCCGCGAGACCGAACAGGTCGCTGCAGCGACCCACGAGATGAGCCAGTCTGCCGAGGCGGTCACCCAGGGCGCAGCGTCTGCCGAACAGCACGCCCGCGAAGCCAATGCAGAGGTGAGCCATGCCGGCGACAGCCTGCTGAAAACCATTGCCGATATCGAGCAGCAAGCTAACGAGATTCAGGCATCAACCGATGCGGTGAACGAACTGGCCAGCGCATCCAACGATATCAGCGGCGTACTGGAAGTGATCCGCGGTGTCGCCGAGCAAACCAACCTGCTGGCACTGAATGCTGCCATTGAGGCCGCTCGGGCCGGGGAACAGGGTCGCGGTTTTGCCGTGGTCGCCGACGAAGTGCGCTCACTGGCATCGCGGACTCAAGCCTCCACCGAGGAGATCCGCCAGATGGTCGAACGTCTGCAAAAAGGTGCCGAAGCGGCCTCCAGCCGCATGAGCGCAACCCAGACCGGCGCCATCAACAATGCCAACAGCGCCCGCGAGGCCGGCGAGATGCTGAACAGTGTGCTGGAAGCGGTCAATCGCATCACCGTTGCCAACACCGAGATCGCCAGCGCCTCGGGCCAGCAGCAACAGGTGTCTAACGAGGTTAGCCGTAACGTAGAAGGCATTCGCGAGGCGGGTGAGCGCAGCGCCGAATACTCCACCCACACCTACGATGCCTGTGATGCCCTGACCAAGCTGGCGGAAAAACTGGACAGCCAGCTGGCCCATTACAAAGTTTAAACTGCTCCGTTAACACAGCCCCCGGCCAACTTTACGCGTCGGGGGCTCAATCCGCTTAGCGCATCGGCTTTGCGGCACTACTGAAACCATCTCATGTAGCCGGCCATAAGCCCGTACTTCGCCTTTACACCCTACACACACTCTGGCTAGATAAACGGCAACTAAAGTGCCACCGACAAACGCCTATTAACCGAGAATAAGCGGTCTGCATGAAAAAATATTCAATATATAAATATCTGATTATATTAATATTTTCATTTGGCAATAATATGGGTTATGCGTCGGAGCCGAAAAGCGGCGCCCCCTACCTGCAAAGCTTACAAGCGATATCCCACATCGAAGGCAACGGCAGTAACGAGCTGCTGACGCTGCTCAGAGAATCTTCCGACCATCTCAGTAAAGACTGGTCCAGCCCACTGGCAGTAGAAATCGTTCGGGTCTTTAACCTGCTGCTCAATGCCGATCAAAACTACTTTTTGGTTGAGCTGATCGAACCCGCCGTTGAAGGCCAGCCCGTTAAATTCCCGCCTCTGCTGGAAAAAGGGCTTTCCCATGAGAACTATCAGCTTTACAGAGAGTTACTTGAGATAGAACGCCGCGAAGAAATAGAAGGCAACGGCTGAATTCGTAAAGACTAACCTGGTCACCCCTGATGTCAGACAAGCTCACACACGCAAGACCTCCACAATCGCTGGACTTCCCCATCGTAGTTGAAGAGTGCTTCTTCAAACCCGGGCAGCACATTTCAGAAGGCGACAAACTTTATATCTTTAAAGACGCGTCCGGCCGAAAGGTGATTATGCGTTCCCCGTTGACCGGCAATGTGGCCGAAGGCCCTGTGTCAGTGGGGTCAGCACTCCCGAAAGGGATGCCCGTCGTGGGCGTGTACGCTACAGATTCTTCAGGCACAAAAACTAATAAACGAACCGATCAAAAGGCAGCGCCAGAAAAGCCCGCAACTGCAAAGCCCGTTCGCGACACGGCGCACACGCCTGGCGCAAACAGTTCAGACAAGGTATCCCAAGCAGTCAAGACGGCGCGAGAAACAGCGCCCTCCGGATTGATGCGAAGATTCTGGAGCAGCGATAATCCGGAAGTTACCTGGGGTGGAGCCGGGCCGGCTTTCAGGCTCGCTATTTTTTATGCGCTTCTGGTGGTGATATTTAACCTTGCGCTGCGCATTGCCTTTCCAGACCTGGGTTTGGAAAGCCGGGTATTACCATCGATTGGCTTGATTCTCCTGGCGGTCTGGCTGACGCTACTGAAAGCAAGCCGGTGGCGCCGACGCCCCTCTCCCGCAGGGCTTTACGCGACGCTGATCCCACTGGTTATGGCCGGTCTCTTTGTATCGATCCTGCCAGACAAAGGGCTGGCCAAAGCGACCGGGTTCCGTGCCGACAATTTATGGGCGTTTCTCCAGAAATTCGATAACAACGAAGCGCCGTTTATCACGGAGTCCACTCCTTCCGAAACCTCGCCGACTGCGCCCTCTTCCCATCCTGAGCGGGCAATAGTCTCAGAGCCTTCCCGCTGCATTGTGGAAATAGTTCAGCATTGTGAGGGGGCCTACAGTAGCAGTGTAAAAAAATGGTCGATTGTGAAACGCTACCAAAGCAATCTGCCAGCCGACCTTTGCTCCCAGGGCGTCCAGGCAATGGCTTACAATGCTAACAGCGGAGAGTTCTCCTACCCGGGGGACTTTCCCTCGCGCTTTAAACCAACGGTCGAACCGATGCTTGAGACGTTTGAACAGGGTCTTAAAACCCATCACGCCAACTGCTCAGTGATGCCATGGAGCGCAGCGACACTGAAGATTATCCCCAGAGAAGAGCTGTCCACTATGCCCGGCGGCAACAGGAAATGTACCTCCAGCCCTCAACCCACCGGCAGCGACTCGGTCAGCAGTTATGTCTGTGCCCGTTTCTAGCGGCAAAAGAGCTCAGTTCACAAACTGAACGAAGATACTCTGGGCTTGATCGCAGCTTCCATACCTCGCGCTGATCACGTTCGCTCCCGCGTGCTCAAGCGGTAGCGTGCCATTCTCTACCTCGACGGCCTTGCCGTTGAGATACCAGCTCACACCAGTGTTACGGCTCGCTACGGCAATTCTGCCGTTCTGCGTAAGGATCAGCTCGTCCGGTTCTGGATACTCGATAAGACGGTTACAGTTGGCCTTCGCAACCAAGGGCCTTTCCTGCACTGCAATCTCTGGAATCAACGGCGGCTCCAGCCCCAGTGCCAAAATCAGCTCACGCCCTATGGGACTGGCCGTTTGTGCTCCGGAGATCTGCTCCCCGGAAAGATGATCCGGACTGCCCACCCATACCAGCACAAGATGGCGTTGGGTGACATGAATCGACCAGGCATCGTTACGACCATCGGATGTACCCGTCTTGACCACGTAAGGCAGGCCGCGGTTATCGCGCTGCGAGAGCAGAGAAACAAGCTGGTCGGAGGCCTGGTTACTGAGAATGCCCTCGCTGTATTGTTCGTTTGCATCTGACAGAAACGACAATCTTGGCGCGGGCTGATCGAGCATCCCCAGGTAAAGCGTCGCGAGCTGCTCGGCGGTCATGTAAAAGCCGCCCACCGCCAGCGATAAGCCGGCCCCTTGCGCCTGGGTTCGGGGGATCGACAGATACTGGCGCAAGCGCCTCTCCACGTTCTGCGGCCCCAGCCTTTCGAGAGTGTTGATCGCGGGAATATTCAGTGACTGAATCAGCGCCTCTTTGAGACGGACACGGCCATGAAAACCATCGTCAAAATTGGTCGGCGCATAACCCTCAACCTGAATCTCCGTATCCAGCATCGATGACTGCGGCTCCAGCAGACCCCGCTGCAACGCCATACCGTAAATCATCGGTTTGAGCGTAGAACCGGGGCTGCGCAGGGCCAGCAGGAAGTTATTGGCGCCCTTGCGCTCAGCATTAGCGTAACCGGAAGACGCCAGGTAGGTTTTCACCCGGCCGGTGCGCCGCTCCACCACCATCACAGCAGCGTTATAGGCAGAGCCATGTGACGCGATAGCACCGCGCAAGATCTCACGGGCGCGGGCCTGCCACTCGCCATCGATATGGGTGCGAACAATGCCGCCCGAAGCGCTGCCCAGACGATCGATCAGATGCGCATCGCCAGTACTAAAGCCCTGTTTGCGCAGCGGAATCAGCTCCGCCTGGTACTCCTCAAGCTGCTGCTGACTCCAACCGAAAGACTCGGCTACATCCTGCAGCACCCGTGATGTCGCACGCTCGGCGGCCTCTCTGTGGCGATCGGGACGACGTGACTCCGGTGACTGGGGCAGCGCGACAAAAAACGCGGCCTCCCTGTAGGTCAGGTGCAAGGGTGAGCGGTTAAGCCAGGCGAAGCTTGCAGCGCGGATCCCTTCAATGTTGCCGCCATAGGGGGCGAGGTTGAAATAGGCTTCGAGTATCTGCCGCTTTGACCAGTGGTGTTCCAGCCGCAGCGCCATCAACATCTGCTCAAGCTTCGCACCCAGAGTCTTGCGCCCCAGCTCCGGATACATCAGCCGTACCGTCTGCATCGTCAGCGTAGACGCGCCCGACACCACCCTGCCATGGTGCAGCATAGTGCTCATTGCCCTGAGAACCGCCAGCAGGTCGACACCCGGATGTTGCCAGAAGCGTTTGTCCTCGTAGGCCACTAGCATCTCGATCAGGCGCGGATCGATCTCCTCCAGGGACACCGGTTCACGCCAGAAGCCATCGACGCTCAGACGGGTCGCCAGACGCTCGCCCTGCTGGTCCAGTACCACGTTGGCTGTACTATCTAGCCGGGAGGTCCCCAGCGGCTGCCGGATATAGACGGCCAGCGCCACCAGCAGCAAAGCTGCCAGCAGCCCCAGTATCAGCAGCGTTCTGCGGATCATTTCTCTGTCACTTCTCCAGGATCTGCGCCTCGCCAACGCTGCTGCGGCCATTCACCTCCGCCCGATACATGAACTCCGCATGGGCATCGGGCAGCTGCATGGTACCGGGATAAGCGGCACGCACCCGGTAGTGGATCAGCGCACTTCTACCCTCGCTCCAGCTCAGGTCGAAGTTGGCCACGTAGCGATCATCCATGCGCTGCTCCCAGGTGGGTCGCGCCGCGCGCAGATTGGAGAGCAGTTCCACCTTGCCAGCAGCTAGCTCTATCCGAGGCTCTATGCCTGAATCGGCTTCAAGCTCGAAGCCCGAGGGCAGCAGATCGGTCAGCATCAGGTTGCCATTGCCCAGCTCTTTATCGGCCCTCACATGGACAACCACATTGACCGACTCGCCCTGCTCCAGACTCAGACTTTGATTTCTGCTGAGGATGCTGCCGCTGTCATCGACCCAGAATTTTTCCACCTTCAGACCATTGCGCAGCGCCTGTGAAGAGCTGCGCGGGCCGATGATCTCGGCGTTCAGGAACAGCGTCTCGCTGGCATCGTGTTCAAGGCTGAAACCCTGTACCGCCAGTTCCGCCGGAATCGCCAGATCCGCACCGATGGGCTCACCATTGACGCGGATATTCAGCGCGTCCGACCTGTCCGCCCCCTCGGTCAATGCCGCCAGATGGGCATTGTTGAGCGTGGAGCGGTAGCGCAGTTCAGAGAGCCCCTGGATAGCACGATTGCTCAGGGAGTCCGTTAACGCCGTGCGGTAGGCCGGCGGGATGGTTGCAAGCATGATGCCCGAGGTGGTGATCCAGGGCCGGGATTCAGATTCAGTGCCGGCCTCGGCGATCAGGGGATCAAACCAGCGTTGAGCAGGCGTCTGCTGCTCAGACCTGCTGACCAGCGCATCAGACGCTGCACTCAGCTCAGTCAGCAGACGCTCAGCACGTTTGTCATCCTGAATCTGCGCCGCGCTCCAGTAGGCGGCCAGCAGCAGATCCATGCGCTGCCGCGGGTCGTTTTGTTGCGCCAGCGCCGCGGGTAACTGCTCGTCGATGGCATAGCGGGCGCGACTGGTGACCTCATAGCCCGCCTTCGCCAGCACGCCGTAGGTATAAAGCGCGGTCCAGGCATCCTCGACGAACTGGCGATCGAGGTAGGTCAGCGCGCGATCCAGCGCAGCTTTTGCCGCTTCCGGGTTCGATGCATAGGGCATGGCATCAAGCAGCGTTTCGGCGGCGTAGGCCTGGTAACGCTCCTCGACCCGATCATCCCTGTCCCAGTAGCCGAAGGAGCCGTTGGCTTTCTGTTTCGCCAGAATAGCGTCGATACCGCGGTTGATCTTGCGCTCCAGCCGGCTATCCGCCGCGTTGAGCGACGCGATCGCAAGCAACCCACGGGTGCCACTGGATACCTGTTCGACACAGCCGTAGGGATAGCGATCCAGAGCCGCCACCGCCTGGCGCAACGAAGCACCGGGGCGCGTGGAAAGCGACCACTGGATAGCCGTAGTTTCGGGGTTGGCAAACCCGGAAAGATCCATTGGTGCTATCTCGAAACGTCCATCCTGGGCAGCGGACTGCGGCAACTGTATCGAGCGCATCTGCGCCAGCGGATAGGAGGTCTCCCTGGCCTGGATGCTGTAGTCCCGGCGCACCGACTGATCGTTAGCGCTCAGATCGATCTGCACAGGGATCGCGCCCGCCAGGGCGCTGTGCAACGGTAGCGCCTGGTTCAGGCGCTGCCCCTCGGCGGGGCTTGCCAGAGTTGACGTCGTGCTGTCCTCTCCGACCTGGAGATCCAGCGTCAATTCATCTCTGGGCTCATTCACACGCAGCCCGAGCTTGCCTGCAATCCTGTCGCCAACGCCGACAAAACGCGGCAGCGAGACATCGATACTGACCGGGTCCTGCACCCGGATCTGCGCCTGCTCAAAACCAACGCCCTGATCGGAAACCACCAGCACCACGGCCCGCATCTCACCCTCAAAATCCGGCGCATCAAAGGTGTATTCCATCACGCCCTGCTCGATATCAAGCAGCGGCGAGTGCTGGGTCACTGTTTTGAAGAAATCAGAGCGCAGCACGCCGGGGTCGCTCTCTCCCTGGTCACCGCCGACGCCATAGGCCTGAAGCTGCTGGTCCTGCTGGATCAGCTGACCGAAGTTCGAAAGGAACCCGAGGGATAGCTTGCGCTGTCCGAAAAAGAACTCGCGCGGATCCGCATTGCGGTAGCGGGAGATCGCGTGAATCCCCTCATCGACAAGGAAAATCATCCCCTTACCAGCGTCGCTGTTCACCCGTACGCGGATTGTTGTGGGCTGACTGGAGCGCTGGGTTTCCGCCACCTCAACCTCGGTATCGAGCAGCCGTCCCTCGGCAAGATGATCGATCCAGGCACTACCCATGGCGATCTGCGGCAGGTGCTCGGAGCCTCTGGCCACCGGACGCACCAGGGTCGCCAGCAGATGAAATCCGGGTTCCGCATCAACCTCACGGGGAACGCTGAACTCATTGGCGCCCTGCTTCACATCAAGCAGACGATAATCCTCGATATCGGCGCTGGCCTGCATCACCCGCAGGGTGCCGGAGAACGGAGCATCCAGCTTGAGCAGCAGCTCTTCATCATCCTTGGCCTCAACGGAGAGCTCCAGCTGCCCCGGCTCACTGACCGGGGTGTCTCCGTACCAGCCGACACTGAACGGAACCACCGTGGTAAACCCGGTGCTATCGACGACCACCAGCTCATAGCTGCCCCAGTCCAGGCTGTCGGTCAGCACCAGTCGGTGATCGCTGGTCTCGCCGGCGGTAACAACCCTGTCGCCCTGGCGTTTGCTGCGGTAGCGCCAGCCATTATCGAAGTACCAGTCAAAGGAATAGTCCACTTCTCTCAACTCGTAGCGGACCTGCTCAAAGGGCAGAGTTGCGCCGTCACGATTCACCCGGATCAGATCGAAGACCGCATTCTCCCCCTCCTCCAGCGCACCGGAGAACTGGGGCCTGGCGCCCAGATAGGAGCCTGTAGCATCAACCTTGACCTGTTCGTAGACGCTGTTGGGCCGCCCCCCCACATCAAAGACCGAGCCTTTGAGACTCAGGCTATAGAGGCCACTTTGGGCAAACTCGTCCTGGGGCAGACTGAAGGCGTAGGTCGACTCACCCTGCGCACTCAACTTGCCGGTAAATGTATCCAGGTATTGCTGGGGCTGCTCCTTGTCGGAGCCAAACAGGTAACCTTTCAGCGCATCGGACTCATGGGTGTTCGACAACTTGATCGCTGCCACCAGCTCCGAGTCCAGATTCGCCGCCTTGCCACCGGAAAAATATTCCGCGGACAGAGTGAGGCCGGTTTCCTCTTCGATACTCCAGGTTTCCTGGGTCTCCAGCTCAGCTCTCAGGGTCAGCGGAACAAAGTCTTCCACGCGCACCTTGTGGCGTGCGAGCACGACATCGTCCATTCCTTTGACAACGACCTCGTAGGTGCCCAGTTCGATATTAGCGGCCAGGTCAAAAGCGCTCTGCGCCAGGCCAAACTGATCAGGGCTGATACTGCGCTTGTCGATAACATCCTGGTACGCGTCCACCAGCTCGACTTTAAGATCAATCCCTTGCAGCGCATCCAGCTTGCTATCACGTCCCATCAGTACAAACTGGATGCTGTCTCCGGCGCGATAAAGCTCCCGGTCGGAGGTCAGATAGATGTCGCGATCCGTCGCCTTGGCCATCCCTTTTTGCCCGGTCTTCAGCTCACCGCCCCCGGCGCTGAACTGCAGTAGCCCAAGCCCCTGGCGCTGCCCGTCAACCAGCAGGAACGCCGGCGCGTGCCCTCCCTGTCCCGCCAGCAGGTGGCCGGGAATACTCAGATGGCCACTGCGGTCAGACTTACCCTCGAACAGCAGGCGGTTGTTCTGGGCTATCACCTGCACCTGCGCGTCCGCCACAGGGTCCATGGAATCGAAGGCCGTCAGGAAAATATCGGTCTGGTTGCGGCCGTGATAGCTGGAGATCGACAGGTTGGAGCGGATCAGCCACTGGGTCGGTTTCGTGTCCCACTCTCTGAGGTTAAGATCCTCGGAGTCAAAAACCGCAACATAGATCCCTTTAGCCGGATTTGGCAGCAGCGAATCGAGATTGATATTGACCGACCGGGTGCTGTTTAACGTAGGTTCCAGCTTCACCTGCTTGCTACCGAGCGAGCGGGCATATTCCGAGGACAACCACTCTCTCTCATAGCCGGATATGGACTTAAAAAGAGAGCCCGCGCTGGTGATACTGCGCAGGTCGACCTCGAACAGTTCGATATTCACGCTGCTGACATTGGTCAGCTGAACGGGGATCAACGCCTCACCTTCAACCGGCAGGATACGCTTGCCGGATACCAGCTCGATCGCTGCTGGCCGATCACCGGTCGCGCCCCAGAAAGAGACGCCCTCCTGCAGCACTATCGGCTGGCATCCTTCACCGCTGCAGGCGCTAAGCTCCAGCCCCGACAGCAACTCGACCTTGTAATTGGTCGAATATTCCAGCCCCTCCAGGCACAGGTCCGACTCGCTGCGACGCAGACGCTGATAATTAACCGCATCCTCTTCCAGCTCCTCACGGGACATTACTGCCGTAAAGCTGACAGGGTTATCCGCTTGGGTCACCCGAAGATAGTTTTCAAGCTGTGGAGATGAGGGATAGAGATAGCTCTCGTTCTGTTTATCGAACAGGGTCAGACAGAGCCTTGCCGTATCGCCCGCTGCATCGAACCTCAATAGCGTCGAGCCTACGGCGCTGTTGTTGACCACCTCTTCGAAGCCCGCTGCATCCGCCGTATGAATCTGTCCGTCGATAACAAAGGTCAGCAGCCGACCGCTGGAAGCCAGGGCGGTATCGACCTCGCTGACACCGAGTCCATCAACGACCTGCCCGGTTTCGATCTCATAGCCACTGGATGAACTCACCCTGGAGACAGCCATATACTGGCTGGCCGCAAAGGCGGACTGCACAGAGGCAGCCAGCAGAAATGTCAGCAGCAGCTTCGGGCGTAACTTCTGTCTTAACTTCTGTCGTAACTGGCTTGGAAAATTAAGCGACGCCATGTTACTGGCCAGCGCGTTTATACACTTCATAACCCGTTTTTCTTCCCTGTTGTGTAACGGTTGCTGATTCAGCCGATTGTTCCTGCCGCTCCAGGCAGAGATAAACGCCTTAAAGACAGGAGGCGGAGCCCCTGCGGCGCTTTGATCCTTAACTGGCTCGCAGAGCTCAATGAATGCAAAAGATTTCGCTGCCGGAATACCTGGCAACGGGCTGTCTTCTCGATATGTAGTTTGCGTCATTCCACTGGCCTCCGGTCTGATCAGAGCTCTTTTTTCCTTTGAGATGGACCGGAGCGCGAAAACGCTACAGTTTTTTATCTGATCACTTTTTCACTGACTGCCAGATATCCGCCATCAGTTGCAGGCTGAGGCATAGAAGAGCCCTCTCCCTGACAAAGCGATTTACCGATGCCAGGCATCAGCGATCCTCATCAACCCTGTTGATGCAGTGTAGGGCAACCCCCTGCTCCAGCCCGCGCAGGCCATAGTTGCGATAGTCTTCCGCCTTTCCAGCCACGCTCTCCTGACACTCAAGCAACAGTGCATTCTCCTCACTGAGTTGCACCGAACTGCGCCCCACCCAGCGCAAGCCCAGCCCCGGCATATTCACCAGCAGCTGTCGCCCTTCGCTCTGCAGGATAGTCAGTGGTGGCTGGGGTAGACGTTCACGATCGATGACCTCCCAGCTTCCATCCGGCAGCGTGAGATCCACCGCCGGTTCTAACCAAGCCTCGACCAGCGGCTGCGCCTGCACTGGAACCACAGTCATCAGGACAGTGAGCAGCAACCCTGCGCGAAATATCGCTATCATCGCCCCGAACCCTCCCGATTTAACGGGTCAGAATAGTTACGATCCAGGCGCTCAAGCAGCAGCATCCCCACCCCCCCCATCGCCAGCAGCGAGATCCAGCCGGCCGGCGCCAGATGCAGCCAACCATAGCTGAACACCAGCATCAGCAGCACAAAACAGCCACCAAGCAGCCAGTAGCTGTCACCCAACTGACGGGTCCAGCCGATCGCACGTGCGCGACGACTTCGCAAGGCAATCAACGCCAGACAAAAAATCCCCCAGAATAGTAATAACAATGGCCGAGCCCGCGAGCCATCGCGGATATAGCTTTCTCCACTGGCCATCAGGTTATCCAGCGCCATGGCATGGAAGAAAACCCCAGGCAGGGTTCCGTGCACCGGTGAGACCACATAATCCTGAAGCCCCTCGATCTGGCCTCCGACCAGCACCAGGCTGCCGTTGATCCAGTCGTGCAACTGTTGCCGCTGTTCGGGATCTGGCGAGCGCGCCAGCGCCATCAACTCATCGGCGTATAGCACCCGCTGCGGAGCGCATACCGGCACCTCACTGCTATCTATAAAGCTTTGAAACGCACCCTCGAACAGCTTCACCGGTAGTTCCAGTAGCGCCGAAACAAGGCCGGAGTCCGTTTGCCGACACTGGTCACGGCGATGCTCCACCAGCGCAGGCGCAGGAATAGAGCTCCAGCGCACACTCATGGGCACTGAATACGCTTCCGCCGTCGGCGTGCAACCGGCGCCTTCACAATAGTGTTGGTAAAGCGCCATGGCCGCCGTGGTCCGTTCGTTCACCTGCAACGGGTAGTAATCGCCGACCGCCTCCCAGCCGTTGATCACCGGCTCCGCAAAGCGCTGCAGGCGTTCGGCAAGCTCAGGCTCAAGCGGCGCATCCACTGTCCCCGACGCCAGCAGCAGTGGTACGCCGGTCAACTGTTGGCTGCGTTCGAGCTTTTGTAGCGCCCGTTCAAAGGAGGGATCGACGGAGCGTCTTTTCATCCACATCACGTCGTAGAACAGTGCCCGGGGCTTCTGCGCCATCAGTAGCGACAGCAGGTTCACCTGATCGAGATAGGAGAGCGGCCAGTCGTTGGCCTGCCAGAAGGCGGGATAAAGATTGTCGATGCTGCGGTCGTTAAACAGCACCACAAGAATAGAGCGCTGTCCCGGCTCGCTGTCATACCAGCCGGAAGTCATGCGGTAAATCGCCTGCTCCGAAGCACGATCGGTAGCGGCACTTATACCAAAGGGGTTGGAATAGATCATCCAGCCACCGGCCAGCATAAGGAACAACCACTTCCATGCAAACCCGGCCCGGCTGCACAGCAGCGAGGTGATCAAGCCATCAACCCTTGCGCGTATCCCCTTCATGCCTCTCCCTTATATAAGCTTCCGAGCAATTTACCCGCCGCTCCCGGGCACGTCCATATATCGCCACCATCTACCTCGATCTGCTATCGCGGGCAGCGATTATCGCGAAGGAGATCGGAAAACCTGAGAGTGATTTATTGACCGCTCACCTAAACTCCGACCTAATCAAGGTTTCTGGCCGGTGATTCTTCACGAGGAGTAGAGCGATTACAGCCTTAGAGGGACAGATGGACTGGTCCGCCATCGTATTTGATCAACAGACGCAGGGCCGGATCTCCGCGCTGTGCGAACGTCGTTTCGGCAAGACCGTGGATGCGGAGGTTGCCAGCCAGTATGTGCTGGAGAAGCTCAGTGCCGACGACTGGCAACTGTGCCGTAAATTCACCGGCCGTTCCCTGCCACAAACCTACCTTTATACCCTGTGCAGCAACCTGGTTGAGGAGCACGCGCGCAAGCAGTATGGCCGCATCCGTCCGCCGGCCTGGCTGAAGCAGCTGGGAGACACCTGGCTGACGCTGTGGAAGCTTATCTGCCTGGAACGCCAGCCGGTCCCTGCCGCCATCGAACGTCTCGCCGGCAGAGACGAGACCCTGCGTAACAGCGTCGGACTGCTGGATATGGTGCGCACCATCAAGGCACGGCTGCCCTGGTGCGGCCAGCAGACTGGTGCTGTCACCACGGAGCAGGAACCCGAAGAGGAAGCGCATACACCCGCCGCGCAATCCGACTCCTCCATGGAAACGCTGCTACTGCTGCTACACCAGGTGGTACTCAACCAGGAGCCGGAGAACAAGGCTCAGACCCAGGATGCACTGAACAACCTGGGGGCTCAGCTGACGCTGGATGACGAACAGCGGCTGGTGCTGCGCATGGCCTACGTCGATGGCATGAAGTTCAGCGCCATCGCCCGGGCCCTGAATCTGCCGGCACACAAACCGGCGCGGGTGGCGAAACAGGCGCTTACCGAACTGCGTGCAGTGCTGCAAAGACATAATCTGCTGCCGGAGGAGTTACTGTGATCATCAAACTGGCGGCACAAAAAGAAACGAAAAAAGCAGCGCTGTTCCGCGGCTCTGTCCATCAGAGTGTTCAGGGGGTGGCGCAATGACCGCAGACAGAGACGAGCAGCAGCAGGAATACCTGGCCCGTCTGGCGCTGGCGATTGCCGAAGCCAGCACCGCCTCAGGCCCTGAGCCCGATAACGAAGACCTGGCCGCCCTGCTCGATAACCGCCTGCCGTTGGAGCGGCGCCAGCAGGTGATCAGCCATCTCGCCAATAACAGTGAGCTTTACAGCCAGTGGCAACAACTGCTGACCGACCTGGAATGCTGGGAAACCTCCGACACCAATGTCAGCAGTATCTCAGGCCGTCATCAACCCAAGCGCTGGCGGCACTGGCTGGCCGGCGTCGGCGGTCTGGGCACCGCCGCCGCTGCACTGCTTGTCGGCTGGCTGATACTCAGCCCCGGCACCGATGGCCCGCTGAGCCTGGATCAGGCCTATGCCGAATACTCGCCACAGCTGGTCGAGTTTCTCAGTGAGCAACCACGAATGCGTGCACTGCCGATCGCCGTCGACCCTGAAACCACGGCAATGCTGGCGGGGATTTACGCCGGGCAGCAAAGGGCCGGAATAGCCACCAGCTTCGGCGGCATCGGCGAGGCGCAACTGGAGATGGCCCAGCAGCAATACGGGGACAAGCCTCAGCCATCGCAAAACCCGGCGTTCGAGCGCGGCCGCTGGCTGGTGATCGGCGCCGCGATCTGCGCAAGCGAACCGGATCAGATAGCCCGGATCACGCTGCCGCCGCCGGCCGATTCCCTGCCAGAACCTCAGGCGAGCTGCGATTTTATCGATGCTCAGATGAGGCAACTCCAGGCGCTGCTGAAACCTTGACCAGACACCAGATAGGATAATCGACGTGCTTCTTCGCCTGCCGACCCGGTCATCACCCATACCCTTAGCGCTACTGCTGACGCTGCTTACGGTTCCACAGTTGGTTGCAGCGGTTGAGCCGGATTACCGCTCGATCCCGCAGGAGGTGCTCAGCCTGAGTGCGGTTTGCGATACCGAGCAGCTTGATGCCGACCGCTGCGCTGAGCGCCTGCGCAGAACTTACAACGAAGCGATCATGAACCAGGCTCCTGAGCTGGAACTCGCCCGACTGGCAGAAGCCGCCTCGCGAACCGCAGAAATGGCCTCGGACCAGCTAGGGTTCGACGACGGCAATCGATCTGCAACCCATCGTGTCAACGCCATGCAGTTCACCCAGCAGGCGCTGAATTTCTATAACTCGGCGCAATCAGCGCGGATGCTGGTGATGCTGCACCGGCTGGCGAAGTTCAGCATTGCACCCGGCTATGCCGGACTCAGCCCTGCCCCGCTGGAGGCGACGCTGGCGCAGATCGACCAGTTCACCGAAAAGCTGCCCGAGCAGGCTCTGCTCAGCAAGGCGGAGTTTTCGGCCCTGGGGCCCCAATTTATCGCTGCCTTGATCAACCAACAGGGTTTCGATCAGCGCTGCTCCGGCGACCTGCCACAGCGCCTGAAGCAGCGTTTCGAGACCGCCCGAGAGGCTGCAGAGCGCGCGGAAGCCTGGCGGCTGCTGGTGGACCTTCGGCTATCACAGCCACAGGTCTGCAGCGCAGAAATGGGCGCGGAATACAGCCTGGACAACTCGCTGAAACAGGCGGAGGAGATCGCCCATACCCGTGGCCTGACCGATATCGAGGTCAACCTGAAGCTCGGCAAGGCCGGCATTACCGAGGTGGATGCGCCCGGCAGCGCACAGGTAGCCGAGGCACGCTCAGCCCTTGATGAAGCTGCGACCATCGCCCAAGGCTCACCGGAACTGGAGCTGCAGGTGCTGCTGGCCAGAGCGCGGCTGTCGATGGCGCTGGGAGAATACGCCAGCCTGCTCGAGCAGACCGAGGCGGTGTTCGAATTTTTCCAGCAGCACCAGGCGCAGCTGGAGGCCAAGGTCGATCCTGCCTCTATCGCCGCCCTGATTGAGCATGCGGCGATCACCTCATTTCAGCTAGGCCGTTACCAGGATGCCGAGCAGCTGCAGCAGGTGATAGTGACGCTGAGGCAGCGCTTCGCGCCCCCTGCAGAGATGCGGGCCCTGAATCACAATCTGGCGCTGTACCGGGCGCTTGGGGGCGACACGGCGGCCCTGGATACGCTTGAGCAGTTCACCGCCAACCCCGAAAACGAGCGCCTCTGGCGGCACGCACGCCATAACCTGGCAGAGCAGGCCTACGCAGAGGGTGAGATCACTGCGGCGCTCGACTGGCTGCAGCCGCTGGCGGAGCAGGATAAAGACGCGGGCGAAATAAAAAGTGGCTACTACAGTGCGCTCTACGGTCTTCTGCTGGCTGTCGATGGTCAGGTAGACAGAGCAAAAACCTGGCTCGAACTGGGCAGCAGCGGCTTCGGCTTTTCCGATGGCGCCATTCAGGAGAGCCTGATCGCCCTGGCTCAGCAGGCGGTCAATCCGTCCGCCCTGCAACTACGGCTCGAAGGTGAACTGCTGCAACCCAACCCGATCCGTTATTTCGACACTCTATGGTTCAAACACCGCAAAGACAACATCCAGTCTCAGGCGGCCGTGCTGAAGGCGGAACCTATGGGTGCCGGCAGCAGTCTGCCGAGGCTGACGGTGGATGTAGGTCATGAACGCAGCAGCGCCATCTGGCGCGCCGTCACCGCCCTGGCACTGACCCATGACGGGCAACAGGCGATCAGCTGCGGCGACAAGGGCCGTTGTACCCTCTGGGAAAGCGATTCAGGCCGAACGCTGCGCCAGTTCCAGGCCGGAGATGACGCCATCGTCAATCTGGCGATCAGCCCGGATGATCGTCTTCTGCTAACCCAGGGGTTCAGCGACAACCGGATCCGCGTCTGGGATCTGGATACCGGGCGTGAACTGGCCCAGTTACGGACCGACAGCAGCAGTAATATCGAGACCTTTGCCCTCACCGGGGATGGCCGCTACATCGCCGCCCTGCAGGACCAGTTTATCTATCTCTGGGATACCAACGACTTCACTCTGATACTGGCGCGCAGCCGCCAGGGTTTTGCCACGCAAACCGGTGATGCGAAGCTCAGATCCCTGGTTGCGGATAGCGGATCCGACGCTTCCACAGATGCACTGCTGCTGCAGTTCGCCCCCGATCCCAAACCGATTTTCGGCGATCTATCCTCTAATCCGGAGACTGTGCCAGACACAACAGCAACAGATCCGGCCGTCACAGCGATCTATCGCTGGCACCCCGAAAGGGATCAACTGGAACAGGTCACACAGTGGCAGGAGGATCAGGGTCGCTACCTGGTATCGATCGCAGGAGAGGCCTGGTTGAGCGGCGATGGTGACCGGAGGAAACCCGGACAAACCGAGGCTGAAGCCTGCGCCGAGCGCTGCCGCCTGCCAGACCTCAGCGACTTTGCAAAACCTCTGCAGGCGCTTGGATTCGATGCCACCTCCGCCTCGATCAATCAGAGTGAACAACTGGCCCTGGTCGCCGACCGCAGCGGCCAGCTGCTCACCCTGACACCGGAGAACCTTGTTGCCCGGCATACACCCAAGGTACGCCAGGTAAAGGCTGCCTTCTGGCAACCCCAGACGGAAACCCTGGAGGCCGTGGTTAAGACCTTCGCGGGCGATGCCGAGCTGATCCGCTGGGACACCGCTGCTGGCCGGGTCGCCTCCCGCCTGGAGGTATCCTCACTGATGGAATGGCAGCGGATCGACGCCCAACTCTGGGGTTTCCAGAGCCTGGATCTGCAGCGTCTGGATAGTGATAGCGGAACGCTTGCCACAACCGAGCTGCCACGCTGGGATGAGGAGTTCTACCCCGATATCGTCGCGCTTGGCGCGGCCGCCGAAAACCAGCTCTGGAGCCTGGAGAGCAACGGCTACTATGGCGATAAGAACCGTCTTAAGGCGCGCCTGATCAACGCAGCAGATCCGGCGGATGCACAACTGATGCCCTGGCAGCTTGATGCTGTGCAATGGCTCGCTCTGGACGCTGGCGGAGAACGGCTGCTGGTGCGTGACGAAGCGCCCTGGGGGCAGCCCACCACCGCGCGCTGGCTCGATCTGCATAGCGGTAAAACCCTGACAGAGTTTTCCCTTGAGGCCGATTTGAATGACCTGGAACCCCAGCAGCTGACTCTGATACCCGCTGCTGAGGTACCCGCTGCGGATGGGGTCCAACTTCTGATCGCCCTGCGCAACGAGCTGCAGCTGCGCAGCGCCGACGGCGCTCTGCTCTGGCGCCAGCCATCAACGCTGGGCGAGATCGCTGCGGTGGCTCCGGCCTCAAACGGCGAAGAGCTGGCAGTCGTGATCAATGCCAGTTCCATGAGTTTTATCCAGCGTTTTCGTACCCAGGATGGGCAGTTGCTCGATTCGCGGGTGTTCGACGGCCAGATCGAACAGTTGACCTACAGCAGCGACGACCAGGCACTGCTGAGCGCCACGCCGGATGGCACCCTGCAACTCTGGCCGAACGGAAAACGGGACTTTCTTGCCTCACTAATGCATCTCGGCAGCGATGAGTGGCTGGTTATCGATCCCCAGGGCCGCTACGACAGCGACCGCCCCGGCGATATTGACGCCGTCTCCTGGGTGCTGCCCGACGCACCGCGCCAAGCGCTGCCGCTGCAGGCCTTCATGCGCGACTATTATGAACCCGGATTATTGGGCCGACTGCTGGCCGGTGAGCAACTGCAGGCCCCTACCCCACTGTTGGCGCTGAATCGCGCTCCGTCCGAGGTAGAGATTCTGGCTGCCACTCCGACCGCCGAAGATCCGCTGCGAGTGGATGTGCAAATTCGTATCAGACAAACACGTACCGCTGACGGTGAGTGGTCGGGCGCCCGGGACCTGCGCCTGTTCCGTGACGGCCAACTGGTGGGGTTCGCGCCCCGGCGGGATGGCGAGCTGCCCATGGAGGGCGACGAAACCCTGATCAGTCTGCCAGGTATCCAGCTGCCGGCCACAGACGCCCCTGTCGAACTAAGTGCCTATGCATTCAACCGCGATGGTATCCGCAGCGAACGTTCGGCTCTGACGCTGACTCCACAAACGTCCACAGCGGCTACCTCGCCCCGCGTGGCCTACCTGCTCACCATCGGCGTCAACGAATATGAGAACAGCGCCTGGAACCTGCGCTATGCCGCCAACGATGCGCGCCAGATGCAGGCACAGCTGAAACAGTCACTGGAGGCCAGCGGCGCCTTCGATGAGGTGGTCTCGGTGCCGCTGATATCGGACAGCCACAGCCAGCCGGGAGAACGGGCAACCAAGGCGGCACTGCAGCAACGCCTCGCCGCTTTCGCGGAAACCGGAGACAGCGAGAGCAGCTGGCTACAAGGATATAGCCCGGATCTGAACGACAGTCTGTTTATCAGCTTCAGCGGTCACGGTTATGTTCACAACGATGGCCAGTTCTATTTCATGCTGGAGGATATAGGTGCGGGGACACAGCGGGAGATCAACGATACGGTGCTTGCAAATGCCCTTTCCAGCGATGAGTTGGCGCGCTGGCTACGCCCCATCGATATGGGCGAGTTCGTAATGATTGTCGACGCCTGCCACTCCGCCGCGGGTATCGCCAGCCCCGGCTTCAAGCCGGGCCCCATGGGCAGCCGTGGCCTGGGACAGCTCGCTTACGACAAGGCGATGATCTTTCTGGCCGCCAGCCAGGCGGAACAGTTTGCCCTGGAAAGCGATAACCTGCGCCATGGTTTTTTAAGCTACGCGCTGCTCTCGGAAGGACTTGCCGCCGGTCGCGCCGACTACAAACCGGCCGATGGCCGACTGGGCCTGTTGGAGTGGCTGAATTACGGCAGCGACCGTGTACCCGAGATGATCGGCGAAATGGCCCGTGGTGAGTTCAACCCGGTCCAGCGTGGCCTTAGCGTTAGCCGACCAACAACGGCCGATGATGAATTGGGCTCCAACCAAAAACCGTACCTGTTCGATTTTCGGCATGAGCATACTGAGTCACTCTATCTGAACAAAACTCCACTTTGAGTGTTATTCCGATCAGAAAAAGGCGATGCCACAGCGGCAAAATAATAAAAGCCGGTCTGCCAAACTGGCGACCGGCTTTTAGAACGCCATGAATGCGAGCGATTAACGGGTAGCGTCCAGAGATCCGCCGAGACTCTCCTGAGGATCCGCCTTACTGAAATCAAGCGATTCGCCAGCGGGCATATATTCGGGCTTTCCCTCACCGCCATTCGAATTCAAGGTTGCCTCTCCCACAGATCGCGAATTAGAGCAGCGCTCTATATAGCAGGCCTGCCCCCAGGGGGTTCTAACCGAGCATTCATTCAAAGCAATATTTACCGATATATTCCGGGACGCCGAGTGTCCCCGCCCCCAAGCTGCAGGGCTTACGGCATAACACTCCCAGGCCTGCTCAGGGCGGTCTAACACACCCAAACCAGCCATTGCGGGGCTGGCTAATGGGCTTAATGCCAGTACCACCCACGAAGCACAAACATACTTTTTCATAACGACACCTCCAACGGCTTTGGATAAGCAGACGCACCGGTAATGTAAATACGGTTTATGGGCTCACTTGCCAGCTGAACAGGTTGATCTCGGACGATGGCGCGGGCTTGCTCAGCTGGATCCCTAAACCACGGGTGCTCACATTGAGCGGCGCCTGTTGTAGATAGCCAAGGTCGGTATTAACGCCGACACCCGGCACCGAGCTGACCAGCAGATGCTCGGTGCCCACGGTGTCCACATTCACGTCCCACTGGAACGAGAGCGACTCACCGCTGCCAAGACGGTTCGGCTGACCGCTATCGGGATAGAGCTGATACACGCCGTACTGGCTATCGACGAACAGAATACTCACATCCTGGGGACGGGTGGCACGGTTGGTCAGGTCAAACAGGATACGGTCACCCTCGTTCAACACCGGTTTGGCATTGACGGGGAAATCCTCGGTTGTGCCATTGTGCTCGATTCTGAAACTGCTGCTGATCTGCTGGCCTCCCGGCAGGTGCTGCATGCTGGCCATCAGACGGGTCACCGTGGCGATCTTCTGCAGGCTCGCCGCCAGCAGCATTTGTTGCTGCTCCTCATCGCCGGTCAGCGGCATATTCAGCAGCTTCTGCGGCAGGCGCGTCTCGGTGCAGGTTGCCAGCTCTGTCTCGCTAAGAGACTGCTCTTCACAAGGCAGACTCTGGTCCGCCCGCATAAACCAGAGATGGTTATCGAACTCACTGACCAGAATATCGGCACTGTCCAGGGCGGTATGGGCGATACCGACGTCCTGAGCAGACAGCTGAGCCAGCCAGGCTTCAACCTGCTGCTGACGCTCTTCATTCATCGACCGCGACGGCAGCAGAGCCACGCTGACCTCAGTGCTGGCGACCGGCTCGATAAGACGCACATACACCGATTCGGGCCAGCCCACCGATTCTTCTTCGGGTACGCTGGCCCAGCTTTTCAATGGCGTGGCTTCCTCAAGCAGCAGGCTACCCAGGCTCTCGTCCTCTGAGGCCAGCGGCGAGGCTAACACCTCGACTTTGGCGCCCGCGTCCAGCAGCGTCAGCGCTCCCGCCTGAATCTCCAGCCGCCCGCGTCGCAGGTTTGCGGGATAGACCTGGGCGACTGACTGCTCCTCGTTAAATACCGGCCGGTTCATATCGCTGGCACTGAACAGCGGCTGGGTCGCCTGCCAGGGCAGGCTCTGATAACGGGATACCACCTGCTGCGCCAGCTGCTGATAGGTCAGCTTGGGGTTCGCACCCAGCACTTCCATCATTGTGTAGGTAAACAGGCCATGAAAACGGCGCCCGTCGCTGTTGCGGGGCAACTTCATCTCCGGCGTTGTCTCGGCACTCTGCGCGGCGGAGAAAGCGATCAGTTCACCGCGTTCGGCAGCAGGAACCGGTTCACCTTGTGATTGAGATGAAGTCTGTTGAGATGACTGCTGTTTAGATGAAGTCTGTTGAGTCGAGGATTGCTCATAGCCGCGAGTGGCAATCTCCACCATCGGGTTTGCCTCAGCACTACCTTCAAGGCTATCGGGAATCCCCAGCAGGTCACTGCCGACACGGCGATATTTCACCTCGGGCATCGCTACCGCACCACGGGTCATGGTGCCGGAATGGCAGCTGTCGAACACCAGCCAGACATCGGCACCGCGATCGCGGATACGGTCGATATAAGCGCCGATCTCGTCATCGATGATAGCGTTTTCCACGGAACCAATGCTGCTGTTCCACTTGTCCGCATCCATCGGCAGGAAGATCTCGTCCAGACCGTTGGTTTCAATATTGTCAGACGCCCGGGCCGGCTGACGGCTGCCATGGCCGGCAAAATGCAGGTAGATAAAATCCTCATCCTGCGCCGAAGCCGCCAGTCCCTCCAGCGCAGCGATAATATTGGCCCGCGTCGGCAAGGCCTGCTCCTCGGTTCCCGTCACCAGCTGTTCAATATTCTCTTCATCGAAACCACGCTGCAGCAGCACGCCATGAACTATCTCGGCATCGTGGACAGGACCAACGAGCTGCAATGACGCCGGCAGGTTGGGATACTCCGACACCCCTACAAGCAACGCCCGTTTCGCGGCCAGCACCGGCGTGCTCGCCAGGCCTCCCATTAGCACCAGGGCCAAAGCGCTGCGCTTAAACACTCGACTTGCCTGTCTGTAGGTGATCTTCATGCGGCTTATGCTCTCTTCATAGCTAAAACAGGGATCGCTCCAACGGGGCCTCAAACGCTCTCGCTGGCTCAGGTTAAATCGACCAAGGCTGGCGGTTTCTAAAACTATCAGGGTTTACCAAACAGGGTAAACGCCGCCCAGGCCGCTGGCTCGGCATAATGCCCGCCCTCAGCAATCAGAGCTCGCTGGGCGCTACTCATGGCGCTGAGGAAATCGCTCTCCGGGGCCTCACGCAGGTTGGCGTAAAAACGCTGCATCAGCTCCGCGGTGGCGCCATCGTCAACCTTCCAGTAGGAGGCAACCACGGTCGGCACGCTGGCCAGCGCAAACGCCCGGGCCAGAGTCGCGTACTCCATTCCGGGCTGCCCGATGCCGGTTTCACAGGCCGAAAGCACAACCAGATCGGTCTCATCCAGGTTGAGCGTGGCGATATCGATCACATTCAGGCGGTAGCTATCGGCCAACAGCAGATAGCTGTCCTCGGGGGCGGCCGGATCCAGTTTGCCATGGGTCGCCAGATGCACAATGCGCGCGTCGCTCACCGCGTCAGAAAGATTGTTGAAGGTCGCCTCAGGCCCTTCAAGCACGCTGGGAGCAAACAGCGCCTGCTCCGCAATACGGCTGACTTCGGTACGGGCGCCCGGCAGGGAGCCATCGGGATCGGCCACCAGGGTCATCCCCTCGCTGAACGAGGCGTTCTGCTGCAGCACCAGATTCAGGTGATACATGGAGGGTATAACACCCAGGTTGAATCTCTCAGCGGCATATTCTCTTTGCGGTTGCTGTTGGCGCAACAGCGCGGGGAACGGCAGATAGGTCAAGGCTCCCACCGGAGTGATCAGCACCTGATCCCTGCCCACCAGTTCACGCTCTACCGGCCGCAACAGCTTGTCGTACAGCCAGGCGAGTTTATCGTCCAGCCCTTCGACAACCGCAGATGGCGTGTCCTCGGGGGCTGAAAGACCGCGCCCTGTTTCGCTGCCAAGATGGGTCGCTCTGTAACGCAGGCCGCGAACCACCAGCCCTGCGGTCAGTTCCAGGTCAGCGCGGGAGACATTGACCTCGCGTATCTGGGCACCTTCACGGGTGACCAGCTGGATCAGCAGTTTTTCCGCCGTCGGCAGATACTGGATCAACACCTGGCGCTCATCCAAACGCCGATGCATGGCCGCGACCTCTCGGGGGTCGAGCTTGAGCATCTGGTAGAGCCCCAGGTGATCGGTTTCCAGCCGCGCCAGCAGTTTCTCCCGCGAACGGGTCTTGCTCTCCAGTTGCCGACGCAATTTCTCAGCCTCAGCAGCGCCAACTGACGCTGGACGCTCCGTTTGCTGGGCCGTATGCTCTGGCCCGGAGGCGCTTTCCGTAGACGGCGCTGCAGAGGATCCCGGCTGAAGTTCGTTACCGGTTTCGATCTTCTGCTCCAGCTTCGCGATCTGCTGCTGCATCTCACGATAGCGCTGCAATAGCTGCCCTTTCTCAGTGTCGGCAGGCAGGGAGGAGAGGAAAATATCGCCCAGAGCCAACTGCTGCTGGGCCTCGGGGCCCTGGAACGCCAACTGCCCGAACTGGTTGTCATTAAGCAGGGATGCCACCCCCTGGGAGTCATACACCAGCAGCCCCAGGTCGGTGCCCACATAAACACGTCCATTCGCCGCTACATCGACGGCATGAACGGTACGTCCGCCGTATTGCCCCAATGCCTGATCCTGGGGCAGAAGCTGGTTGAGGCGGTCTGGATAGAGCCAGCTGCCGGCGTGGTAAAGCACCACACCGCCCGCGGTCGGGAACAACCAGGTGTTTTCATCGCTGAAGCGCGCGCCCCTACCACCGGTCCAGAGCATGGAGCTTTTGGCAGACATCGCCTTAAAGCTGGGGTCTTCGAGCTCGGCGAAAGACTGGCGACGCTGCCAGGCGTCAGACGACGCCTGCTCCCTGACAAAACCGCGGTTGGTGGTCACTACCGCCGTTTTGTCATCGAGCGGCGTGTAGCCGGTGGCGAACCAGTGCGCGGGCTGACCCAGGTTGTCGAAACCGCTGCCGTTCCAGCGCAGTAAGCCGCCCTTGAGCCTCATCCCATCGTGCAACAGGTGCCCCTCGTCGGAGGCAACCACCTCTATGCCACCATCAAGCGTTTCATAAACCCGCGCCAGCATAGGGCTGCGTGAGGGAAAGCGTACAGGGTCGAGCAGATAATTGAACTCCTCAACCTGCTCCTTGCGATAGCGAAACAGGGAGGAACCGGAGACCACCCAGAGCGTACCCTGGCTATCGACCAGCATATCCTCAATTTTTCCGGACCAGCCCTCCTCGTCCACCGAAGGCCGGGCCGAGAAAAGCTCCTGGGGCTGATCGCTGCCGGGCGGGAAACGGAGTATCTGAGAACCGTCATGGGTAATCAGATTGCCCTCTGCATCCTCAACCAGATGGCTCGCATTGGCGGAATAGAAGTAGAGCGATTCGTCCGCCGCCTCGTCATTGTCCAGAAAGGCGATATGATGTCCCATCGCCATAAAGGCACCGTTGAGCTTGTCACTGACAAGCAGATCGTAAACCGGCCCCTGCTCATCCCTGAACGAGTCTTTATTCAGCCGGGTATAGACTCCCTCTTCGCTGTATAACGCCAACCCCGTCGCATCGCTCGTCGAACCTCTGGGGCCAAGGCTGAGCCCACCGCGCGCGGCGGCAAAAGGTAGAGGCAGGGCCTCGAAATAGCTGCCGTTGAACAGGTTGATCGCCCGGTCGGTATTCACCACCAGCACCTGGCCCTGCTGCTCCAGATTCCAGATAGAAAGCTCATGAATACGCTGCGACAGCAACAGATCGGAAGCACCTGCGATCAACAGGGGTTCCCCCTCGGCCAGATGCCAGTCGCCCTGCTCTACGCTCAGGTCATGGGCGAAAATCTGCTGCCGGCTGAGTTGATAAACCCGCTGCTCATCGCCCTGGTATGCAAAGCTTTCTCCCTGCCCCAGACTGACCCTGCCGGCAGCGGAGATAAGCCAGACCTGATTGTCTGCCCGGTACAGCAGCGCATCATCGGAGAGCCGCTGCACCTGGCGAATATCCGCAGCCCCGGCGGCTTCGATGGCAGCGACCTCGCTATCTGAAAAGCGCAGCTCAGCCAGCCCCCGGGCGGTACCGACCACTACCCCACTGGCATCAGCACTGAGCGCGTTAACCCGGCTGGAGGGCAGCCCCTGGGCCACACTCCAGAGTTTGAGCTCGGCGTCATAATCGCCGGGCAGTGCCATTAGACCATTGGCGCTTCCAAGCCAGAGCACCCCATCCTCTCCCTCGGCCAACGCCAGGATATTGGATCGGGGATCCAGTGCGCTCATCGACAGGGTTTTGGAGAAACTCCTCTGGCCGGCGTCAAAGCCGTACCAGTGCCAGTAACCCTCGCGCTGAACCAGCAATCCCTGGCTGGTTGCCAACACCAGGTCACCATTGGCCCGCAGCAGAATGTCCTGTTTCTCGACACCCGCCAACGCCTTGCCGAACAGTTCGTCATCGCCATGACGCTGCCAATAGGCACTGTTGGCAAAGTCCGACGCCTGGATATTGTGCGCCTCGTTCAATAACTTGAGCGGTTGCGATTCAACATCGGCAAGCGCCTCGTTGAGTGCAGCGGAGGAGCGATCCAGAGCGGCACTGCGCAGCCAGGAGTAGATACCGGACCAGGTAGCGAAGGTCTCTTCCGGCAAGCCTCTCGGCCGGCTCTTGCGATACATCTCGTGCAGTAGGCCCACCGATTCGGCCGCCAGGTCAAGCGCCGGGGCGGCGCCATCTTCAAAGCGTGCATAGTCGATAACGCTCAGCAGCATCTCTTCGGCTTCATCAAAGTACTCGGCGCTGTCTCCGAGATGCTCGACCAGGTGTGCCGCCAGATTAAATGAGGCCTGCTGCTCTTCGGGGCTCGCTGACGGGGTCTGCTGGTAAGCGGCCCGCAAGCTTTTCAACCGATCGTCCTTAACCGGCAGGGTGGGCAGATGATCCAGATCGTGAATGCGCTTAACCTGGTTCACCATGCCCAGCAGATGCTGGAAGGTGCGGGTAATACGCAGGGCCATCTCCTGTCCCTGGTCGGAATCGACGCCAATAATCTCTCCAGCCGGATCGTAGCTCACCCGCAACTCGCCCATACCGCGTTCGGCAATGCGCACCGGCTTACCCGCCTTGTTGTAGGTAAACTCAAGAACGCCACTGTCGCTGCTCAGCGTAGCGATCAGGTCTTCGCTGTCGTAGGTCAGCTCGATGGCGCGACCACTGGAGTCCGCCATCGACTGCAGTTGTCCGGTCTCGGTGTAGGCAAGCTCGATAAAGCTGGCTCCGCGGGCAAAATAGAGCGGCTTGCCGAAGACGAGATGGTCACGTCGTATCACCTGTTCACCGTTGGGCAGCACGATTTCGACCGAGGGAATGCCTTCATCCAGGCGATAGAAAACCTGGGTGCCGTCGGCGGTCAGCGCTTTCTGTCGAGCGCTGTCGAACCAACCGATATAGCGCAGGGATTCACCGGGCCGCTCGCTGCCCAGCGAGTATCGTTCAAATTCCGATAGCGAGTCGCCGAGCTTGCCCAGCGCCTGGCGCTCCCACTTTTTGTTCACATTCAGCCCGCGGGCATTCGCATCCTTGATCGCTTTGATGGCGACAATAGGACTACCGCCCCAGAGCAGCTGCTTGTGCAGGTAAGAGTCGACAATCTGGGAGTCATAGGGGTTTCTCGCCAGCATGCGCGCGCCGTACCCGAAGGTTTCGTTGCGGCCCAGTTCGCCTGAATAGCGGGCCACGAGATCGTGGAATATCCCTGTGTTGTCGCGCTGGTAGGCGCTGCGCGACACCAACGCTTTGGCTGCACAGGCTTTATCCTGCCGCGCCAGACAGAACGCCTCGCGATAGCGCAGGTAATTAGTCTTGCCACCGTATGCCTGACGGTATTCTTCAAACGTACTCTCTGCGGCGTTGGTCGTCTCCAGGCTGAGATTCTGCTGACCGCTCTGCTGTTCGAAAATCCAGGCCTGGTAAAGCAGCAGCGTGTTCCGGGCGCTGCGCGTTACCGGCAGCGTCGATGCGGCCTGCTGCTCAAGGCAACGCGCGACCCAGTCGTAGGCCTGCTGCCAATTCCTGGCATCAACATGGAAAGCGACCAGTTTGGTACAGGCAAAGGTTTCCTGGGGCGCAGCGCTGGCCGCCTCTTCCCACACCGAAGGAGCCTGCTTTAAACCCGCATCCAGCGCCTGCTGCCAGGCCGCACTCGACCAGGGCTGCTGCGCTAGCCTGAGGCCGATAAACTCATCAGCCTGCGCCTTGCCCTCCAGCGCCTCCTTGTAGTTATAGACCTTGCCCAGCAGCGACCCATTATCGGGAAAAGCGTTCAACAACGCCCCGGCCTGTTGCAGCGCCTGCTGCTGTTTATCGCTCTCCCAGAGCTCTTCCACTCGGCGCAGATGCAGTGCCAGCGACTGCGGTTGCTGCTGCAACGCCTCGCCAAGTAATGCCTCATAAACGCCCGCATCATTAAGCGCTTTCAGGTCGCCCAGGATGGCTTCAAACAGGTCCGCCGAGATGTGATCAACGGATTCGCGATAGCGGTTAAAAGCGGTCACCGCACCAAATCGATCACCGCTGTCGCGATAAGCCCGCGTCAGGTATTCCAGATGGACTGAATCTGGGGAATCTATCAACGGCCAGCCTTTAAGCGCCGCAGCGAGGGCTTCGTCTGGCCGTTTATCGTCAAGTTCGAGTCCAGCCTTCTGCATCCAGAGACGTCCGACCTGAGGATGGTCTTGCAAGGCCTGAGCAAGTTCCGCGCGCGCTGTGCCACGGTCGCCTTCGGCAATCAAACCTTCGATATAGTAACGTCTGGATCGCGGCGGCTGGCCGTCATTGCCGTACCAGTAGGCCACGCCCTCCGACAGACGACGGGCACGCTCACGCTGATCATTAATCATCAGCAAGCGGATGCCGAAAGAACGGTTCGCATAGAAAGGGAAGCGCACAATACCCTGAACCTGCCAGTCGAGCGCCTCGTCATAATACGCATTGCCGGACAGTGAAGATGAACGCGCCATCAGGGCACGGCTATCCTGGGGATAAGCAGCGAGGTAGTCTTCGAGGAACAGCAGCCGGTCCTCGTTACCCCAGCTATGCTGCGGCAGGAGTTCGGCAAGATAGCGGGCAACCTGACCTCCCGCTACTTCTGGCTCTTTGATAAATGCATTCAGGCGGGCTCTGACGCCTGGCTGATTCAGCGCTGACATGTTTTCAAACATCCAGGCCAGCTGCCACTGATCAGGCGCCAGCCTGGTAGCGACACTGAGGTAATCCAGGAACGCATCGTAATCTGCCCTGTCGCGGGCGATTATAGCCAGATGTACCAGAGCGAAAAGATCGGCAAGTTCAAACGCTGAATCGGCAGGAAACTGCTCCAGGGCGCTGACCGGATCGCTATCGATCGCCATCAGTACACGAGGCGTCAGTCCGAGCGCCTCGCGCAAGGGCTCAGGAGTATCTTCCCACCGTCGTTCCAGCCTTTCTGCCCAACGATTGGAGGCTGTCCAGATAAAGGCGGCCAGAGGGTGGCTCGCACCGGAGAGCAGATCACCTTCTATGCTGGCAGCCAGCTCCTCACTGCGACCTGCCCAGAAGAGCGAGCTCCAGTAACGTAAGCGGTCATCGTCATAATCGATCTGCGAGAGCGGATTCGAGCCAGGCACCGGCGTAGCGTCAATCAACCTATCCAGCAGGCTCCAGCGGCCCTGACCGATGGCTGTTTCCAGCGGAGTAAGCCCCCTGATATCCTGCTGCAGCGGCGATAGCCCTGCGTCGAGAAAACGCTGGCACATTGTTTCATCGCCGGCTGCCGCGCACCAGTGCAGGGCCGCCCCCCCTTTGGCATTGCTACGACCAGGATCGACGCCCTGCTCGAGCAGCCAGTTCGTAAACTCAGGCTGACCAGCCAGTATGCTGAGCTGCAACGGCAACTCGCCTGTCTCATCCGGCTGATCGAGCGCCGCGCCGGCATCACGCAGGATACGAGCCGCCTCAAGATCCCCCAGGCTGGCCGCCAGAGTCATCGGAGTCCGGCCTGATTCGGCCACCTGCTGCAGTTTGTCGGGATTTTCGGCCACCCAGGCGGTCAGTGCCTGGCGATTCTCTGCGCCAAGCAGTTGCGAAAACTTTTCAGCTGCCAGAGCGCTCGGGGAGATCAGGCTTGATAGTGTGATCAGGGCCAAAGCCGCCAATGTGCCAGCCCGGCGGGTGTACAAAGCAGTCTCTCTACGTTCCATCTAATGTGTCCTTACTACTCGGTGAGTACCAGTCATCACCTACTTGGATGGCCATAACCTATAAACCGGACACAGGCCCGATAGAGGATGCAGATTCAACCGAACATTCGTCCGACGTTCTATCAATACACACACCCAGGATACCGAGCAGCGCACAGATACCGCGCCGCCAGCAGCCCCGAAAAAGCTACTTGAGATTATATTGATGGAGCAGGCTTTGCAGCTGCTCTTCACAGGCTTCGGCATGTTTTATCTTTGCTGTCGCCAACCCGTTTATCAGCACCAGCTCTGCCGTTCTCAGATGACAGGACGCAATAGCGTAATCCAGCGCCGTAAACTCGTTCCCGGCCCCCCAGGCAATATCCTCAGCGCCAAGATCGACCAACCTCCTGGCGGCATCGTAACGACCGAATCTGACCGCCTCAGCAAGCGGGCTAATACCATTTTCAGATAAGGAAAAAGGATCTCCCCCCAGCGAAACCAACAGATCCACGGTTTCTGCGGCACTGACACAGTGCATGGCTGTTTTACCTGCATTGTCGCGAACATTCACATCCAGCCCTTTGTCGACAAGAAGGGTGATCAGCCGGTCCTGCTCATTGCGCGCAGCGACGCAGAGCAGCGATCCGCGTAACGGGCTTATCGCGCCTATATCAGCACCGTCTTCAATCATGCTTTCAACTTTATTGTAATCTCCCTTGGATATTTGCTTTTCCAAAGGCGATAAAGGAGAGCACCCGAACAGAAACAACAGGCTAAAAATAGATAAAACCCTATCAAAGCACATCAGATAATCAGCCAATACTTAGATTTTAATAGCAGCCAAATTCATAAGTAAATGAACCGTAACTATCAACACTATACTCTTGAAACGATATTTTACGCTCGATCGAAGGCACATATTTTGTAATTTCAGATTTAGTAAAAATATCGCCATCACGGTTTCCCGCTTCTATATAGTAAATACGATTAGAGGTGTTAAATATTTCAACATCTTGTAGAGGAGAAATTGTAATATATCCATCAGCTTCCCAATCACCCTGATCATTTCTGTAGTTATAAACCACATAAAGATCTTCACGCTGACAGGTATTTTTCGCAAAAACATGGACTTCATCAACGCTTGGAGCCTCAATATCTACCCATTTTTCCAGGAATGTATTAGACAAATACTCCGAAGATCCAAAACTATTATTGACGATATATTTAAATATCTTATGTCTTTCTGATGAAATACGTGATCCATAATTTACATATGGCGACTCTGCACTAACAACACCATGAATATGGTAAGTTTTATATTTATCAGAATATATCAGAACAGGGCTGCCGCTCTGCCCCTGAAAAACATCGCAATCCATTAATATCAAGTTATCATCTTCGCTATCTGCTTTAGCCGAACAACCATCCTGATAGTATTGACGGCTTCTATCCTTGTCCCCTGGATAACCTATAGTAGCCATTTGTCCATCGGGAAAATCGGGTTTTCCCCAATAACCCAGCGCTCCAACTACCTGACCTGGATATTTATCCTTATCTGATTTTTCCAACTCCATGATTGCAATATCTATCTCGGGATGAACCCCATCTCTTTTATAGTAATACTCCGCAGGCATGAAGACCTTGGACACCTTATATTTTTCATAAGGAGACTGATTGCGCGCATTAATACCAGGATAGAAAAACTGATTTACGTGTATATTTCCTTGATAGTTCACTGCACAATGAGCAGCTGTAACGATGTAGTTTTCTTTAATTAACGTTCCAGTACACTGAGAAGTCATCCGGCGTCCATTCGGTAACGTGTACCTAGTGATGAGCTGGCCCACGCGCATCTTATACATCGACATATATTCAGGTAGATTATCTGTAGACTCTCTATTATCAACACCAATTATGCCGCGATAATTAATTTCCAACATAGAATTCTCGCCATCTTTCTCACTCGTTGGAATAGTATCCTGCTCTGCAAAAGAAAATGATGAAAAACCAATAAACGCAAGCATAAATGTTGATATTAATTTCATATAAAAACCATCGAAAACATATTAATAATTATTTATTTATATAAAACAAAAAGATTGTATTTAATTTCATCTTCTTGCGTTACAAACGTTAAACCCAAGGTCTGAAACAACAAATCTTTCACTTTCTTCAAGCCAGACGATATAACCATTTTCAGCCAACTTATCGATCAAGGATCGATCAGACAGCCGGCCGACGCACCGGCATCATCATCCAGCTCAAATATCTTATCGGCTAACGCCAGAACACCACCGCGATGCTGCTCTTTCGCTTCCTCATACTCAGCCACCAACCATCTGAGCGTTTGGGCCTGCTTAAGCTTCGTTGCTGCAATCATAGACTTCTCTCCCAGCTTCAGGCTGCAACAAACCTGCGGCAGATAAATCATGCAAGGCTGCTTCCGACATTAAGCCATCCCTCTATCGCTGATCGCCTGCAATCCCATTTGCTCCCTACCTCGGATCCGCATCAGGTCAGTGGACTTAAAGTAAACGTCATCAGATAGCGACTGACAATCTATTTTCCGAGCTGGAGCCCATCGATAGATCTTCACAGTTCTTCTGTTCAATTCCTTACTCCAGCTGCTTGTTACGAGAATTAAGATGGACAAGCCAGAGCTATCGAACACTCCTGCGGTGGAAAATGCGCTAGAACAGGCACCCAACTCCTCAGGTGCCGGCGACCTCGCCGGTTCTATAACGCGCTTCACTGTGCTTACTATCGGCAGTTCAAACGCTTTGAGCTAAGGGTTAGTATCGGGCTAGCTGAATGAGACGCAGACAGGGGATGCTGCTGAGAAGCCAGCGGCACAGTCTGGCAAGGGATCAAACGTAAGAAGTTCTATATAGCGTTATCGATTGAAGCCATTTTAGTTATCTGAACAGCTCAACGAGGGAAAGGGTATGGGTATCAGACAGGCGCTCAGGGTTTCTGCTTTCACCGCTCTGTTCTGGAGTTTCAGCGGCCTTTTACTCGCGGCGCCCGCTAAACACGCGCTTCTGATCGGCATATCGGACTATACGGATTCGGGGCTCTCCTCGCTGCCAGGCTCCGAAAACGACATCCAGGCGGTGCGCCAGTTACTCGAACAGAGACTTGGCTTCCCTAAAGAAAATATCGAACTTCTTCTCAACAAGGACGCCACGCATTCCGCAGTGGTTACAGCATTTCAGGAACTGAGTGCTCGTGTCCAGCAGGATGACCTGGTCTACATCCACTACTCAGGCTACGGCTCAAATATGCCCGACCTGAATGGTGACGAAGCCAGCGGCCAGGATAAGACCTGGGTGACCTTTGGCGCCCGCAGTGACAGATCGACCGCGCTCGACAGTGATGACCAGAATAACGTCAATCTAAATGGCTTCGACCTGCTGGATGATGAGATCGATCACTGGCTGGCCCCCGCTTATGCCAAGGCTGCTCAACTGGTTTTCCTCACCGACACGGCTCACTGGGGTACCGTCAGCCGCGGCGACAAAGCCCCTCAGCAGCGGGCTGCAGCGAACGACAGCCGCATGCACCCACTGGGTATGCAGTCATTTGAAGCTGCGGACAGATCTAAGGCGGTGTTCGTTAGCGCCACCCAGCCAGAAGGCTCTGCCTATGAGTACCAGCCGTTCGATCGCAGCTTTGGCCTCTTTACCTGGCACTGGCTGCAGAGCCTGGCCAGCGCGACACCGGATACGAGCTGGCGGGATCTACTCCTTCAGACTCAAATTCGGATCAAAACCGATGTGGCTTGGCACCAGTCGCCCAGCATCAGCGGCAACCTGGATTCAGCAATACTTAATGGCGAACTGCCGGCACCTTCCGCCCGCCTCAGTGTGACGAGCGTTAACGGCGATCAGGTTTCTCTCGATAGCGGAAAGCTGGCCGGCCTTACCCCAGGGTCAACGGTCACACTCGCCAGCGCCGATCCAGGCGACAGCCGGATCGAGATCACCGAAACGAACCTGTTCGCTGCCAAAGGCGTGGTCACAAACGGCCACTTCAGCCCGGGTGACGCGCTGATACTGAGCGAGCGCAGCTACCCTCAGCCCGTACTCAGGGTGTTTGTTTCCGCAGATAAGCAGGCGGATGCGAATAGCGATGTTATCGCGTCGATCCGCGATGCGGCTGCATCGGTGCCGGGTATTCAGCTCGATGAAGATCAACAGCGAGCTGACCTGGTGCTGTACTACAGCCGCATCGACGAAGCGCTGGGCGCACAGGTGCGCAAACAGGGCATAGCGGCCAACCTGACCGCCTCTCTCCCCGACACTGATCCGCAGGGTACGCCCCGCTTATTTTTCCTCAACGCCGATGAAACCGAGGCGGCCACCGGCCTGACCTGGAACGGCAGTGCTGATAACAGGGTTGAACTCGAACAACTCAAGGCCAGCCTGGAGCGTATTCGCGATAGTTACCACTTACACAGCCTGGCCGGATCCACAGCCGATGACTCCTCTGTCGATCTGAACATCACTCACCTACGTAGGGACGATGGCTGCACCCCGGCGGCTGATCAGCGCTGCCAGGAGTTCGCTTTTGGTCGCTTTCTGGTGGATGAACCCAGATCGGCGCCCGATGCGGAAGCAAAGCGCTATCAACCCGGAGATGTGCTTGCCTTTGGCGTCGCCAACAGTTCGTCGCAGGCACGCTACGTCTACCTGCTAAGCAGTTCGCCAGATGGCGATATCAAACTGATCTATCCAACACCGGAGATGACGGCGGCGGAAAACCGGATCGACGCCCAAACTGAGCTCGACCAGCTGCCGATCGCCTTTCAGCTCGACCGCAGCGGCACGGAATCGATCAAGATGATCGCTTCAACCGAGCCGATAGACCGGGCGTTTTTTGAGCCAACCACCCATCTCGCCGGTTCAGAAAGCGCTGTTCCCAACAACGCACTGGAACGCCTGCTGGCCTACAACCGCGATCCCAGTAGCGACCAGAAAAGTCTCCAGCTGCCGGTGGCGGATATCGCCTGGAACACCGCCAACATCGACCTGACGGTGGCCGCTTCCGGCGATATGACGGGAGTCCGCTCACGCGGTGCAGACACCGGCGCCCAGCCTGCTTATGTTCGCGTGCGCGTGTTCTTTGGCAGCAACAGGAATTACGATCCACACGCCGATGAACCGGGTGAGCTGTTTGGCAACGATCGCGGTACGCTGCGCCTTGGCAGCCTTTGGGTCAGCATCCCGGCAAACCACGAACCGGGCAAACTGGAGACCCCTTCGCTACTCTCTCTCATGGGCGAAGACCCCACCGAGCACGTGATGCTGCAGTCGGTTGATCTGCTCGACAAAGAGGCTTTTGTCAGCCAGCTGAGCGATGCCGCCAGCCAGCTGCCCGACCGCCGGATGCTGTTGTATATCCACGGCTACAATAACTCCTTTGAAGAGGCCGCACGCCGCTCGGCTCAGATCGCCTACGACCTCAGTGTGGAAAATGTGCACTATGTGCCTCTGCTTTTCACCTGGCCATCGGGCGACAGCATCATTCCCACCCAATACACCCGCGCCTGGACCAACAAGGAGTGGGCGGTTTCCGACCTGGTGCAGTTCCTCGAACTCGCCGTGCTGGAAACAGGCATCGACAATGTCCACGTACTCGCCCACTCCATGGGCACCAACCTGTTCAGCAGCGCCTCGCTGGTAATGGCCGGGCGCGAACAGGATGCAGATATCCGCTTTGGGGAGGTGGTGCTGGCGGCACCCGATATCGACGCCGAGACCTTCTACCGCCTGCTGCTGCCGCGACTGCAGACCCTCGCCGAGCGGACCACGGTCTACATGGCTTCTCAGGATGTGGCGCTGCATGTGAGCAAGGTGGTGCATTCGGGCTACCGTCGCCTGGGTGATTCCAGCGACTCACCGTTGATCCTTCAGGGAGTAGATGTGGTTGATGTCAGCGAGCTTAATACCTCGGATATGGGGCACGCCTACTATGCCGCCATTCGCGAACTGCTGAGCGATATAGGCTCCACCCTGCGCGGTATAACACCGGACCTGCGTCGCCTGAGCAGCCAGGAAACTGAGCAGCAGCTAAAGTATTGGTCGTTTCAAAAAGCAGAGTGATTGAAGCGTACGGCATGACCTTCAGCACAGCTGCTCACAACTGCAGCCATTAACGAACGTCGCGGTGAACACCTTAAACCACACCGCGACGATCCGGCGTTCTGCCCCTTAATCCCAGGCCTCGAGCCAACGCTGAATCTCAAGAACCGTTCCCAGACCGTAGCCATCCGGGTCTCCCGCATAGCCACGATAAAACTCACTCAACGCCGAGAGTTCACGCCTCACCCGCGAGAGAAAACCTCTAAAAGACTCGCCATCCCTTGCAACAAGAATCGCTTGGCAGCGCCCTATCGCCGCGGCTTCAATCTGCCCGGTATTTCCCCAGTACCAGGCCGCACTTTCTTTCTCCTGCGCCTGGGTTCTCTGCTGAGACAGCATTTTACTGAGTGCGCGATGAAATCGCGCTTTTTGTACTAAGCCATAAATTTTTCGGATCACTCAAAGCTCCCTGACCACCAAGCGGGCCCGCGAAGCTGAGCCCGTCATGAAGCTTGGATGGACAGAGACGGCAAAGAAGGATTCGCGATAGTAACCGAAGATTACTGCCAAGCCTGGCGTAAATCAGCCATAGAGCAGAACGTTCGGTTCACAGCCTGGGCCCAAACTTTTTGCGTGATACACTGCGAAAACCGATCAATAACTCAAAATAACTAGAATAAGAATTATGGCTATTGCTGACGCTAAAAGGATTGAGCGCCCTGTAGAAAGTGCCTTGCCGGATATCAGCATCCTGATCGTCGACGACGAGGCCGGGATTCGTGACTTTCTGCAACGTGCACTGAGAAAACGCTACCGCACGGTCGATGTGGCAGACTCCACCGAGCAGGCGGACCAGCTGCGCTCATCACGACATTTTGACCTGCTGATTGTCGATATCTGCATGCCCGGACGCTCCGGCGTCGAGTGGGTACAGCAGTTGCGCGAATCCGGCTGCCCTTCCGACGTAATCTTCATGACCGCCTTTGCCGATATGAACAGCGCCATCGAGGCGTTGCGCCTGGGTGCCTGTGACCTGGTCCTGAAGCCGTTCCGCATCGAGCAGATGCGCAATGCGGTGCAGAAGTGCCTGGATAACCGGCAGCTGACGAAAGAGAACTACGTGCTCAACCGGCATGTGGCGGAACGGGAGAGCAGCGGCCTGGTAGGCTCCAGCGCGGTGATGGAAGCGCTGCGTACCACTCTGTCACGTATCGCCCCGGCACCCTCAGCCGTATTGATCGAGGGTGAGACCGGCACCGGCAAGGAGCTTGCAGCCCGGGCGATCCACCGCCAGAGCGGGCGCAGCGGCGCATTCGTACCGGTCAACTGTGGCGCCATCGCGCCGGAGCTGATCGAGTCCGAGCTGTTCGGTCATATCAAGGGCGCATTCACCAACGCCCACCAGGCCCGACTTGGCCTGTTTGCCTACGCCGATGGCGGCACACTGTTCCTGGACGAGATCTCGGAGCTGCCGCTGCCGATGCAGACCAAGCTGCTGCGCGTGCTGGAAGATGGCGCCATACGACCGCTGGGTACCGAGCGTGATACGCCGGTCAATGTTCGCGTACTGGCCGCCTCCAACAAAAAGCTGGATCAGGCGGTACGCGAGGGACGCTTCCGCGAAGACCTCTACTATCGGCTCAATGTGCTGCACATTCAGATGCCGCCGCTGCGGGAGCGCCAGGAGGATATTCCCGAGCTGCTCAGTCACCTTTCAACTTCCCTGGCAAAAGAGTTGCGCCAACCCGCCACAAGCTTCGACAGCGCTGAGATCCGCGCTCTGCAGGCTTACCACTGGCCAGGCAATGTGCGCGAACTCAAGAACCTGATCGAACGCTGCCTGCTGCTCGGCATGTCCCCGACACAGCTCGCGTTTCCAAACCGGGTGCAGGATGCGGAAGTCTCGGGTTATCCGCTGCACTGGCCGCTGAAACAGGTAGAGCTGACCCATATCGAAAAGGTGCTGGCACGCAGCGACGGCAACAAAACCAGGGCCGCCGAGGCGCTGGGCATTACCCGCAAAACCCTCGACCGCAAGCTACGCTCTTTTGAAAACAGCGATGACGACAGCGCTGATTAAACGTGGCTGGCAGCGGCTCACCGGCAACCTGCGCTACCGGCTGCTGGCACTGACGCTGTTCCCTTTGTTGCTGGTTCTGCCCGGTGTGGTCCTGCTCGCCTATCTGTGGAGTAACGAGGTGGGCTACCGGCAACTGCTGATGAAGGCCAACACCGACCTGGCCGTTGCCCATGAAGCCTTCTTCGCCACCCGCGATCGCTACCTGGTACGCCTCTCTCTTGCCGCCGCGGGCGATCGCTTTCATCACGCGCTGCTTAACTCCTCCGCCGACGGGGGCGAACGCGATAACACGGATACGCCACTCCTGCTGGAGCAGCTACGCTCGGCAACCGGTTTTGACTACGTGCGCCTGCTCGACCCACGCGGTTGCTCGCTGACGCAACCCGGCGATTGCAGTTATCCCGACAGCCCGCTGTTACAGCAGGCCGAGATGCAGGGACCGGTGAGCGGCGTTGAGGTGTTTTCCGCTGCAGAGCTGAGAGCATTGAGTGCCGAGCTCGCCACCCGGGCCCGCATCCCGCTGGTAGCGACCCAGCGCGCTACGCAATCCGAGCGTTCCGTGGAAGATCGCGCCATGATGCTGCATTTTGTCTACCCGTTGCGTGACAGTAGCGGTAACGTGGCGGCACTGCTCACGGCAGGGCTGCTGATGAACGCCAATCTCGGTTTTGTCGACCATATCAGCAACACCGTTTACGGCCCCGGTAGCCTGCCGGCAGACGGAATAGGCACGGTGACCCTGTTCCTTGACGATGTGCGTATCAGCACCAATGTTCAGCACCCCGAGGCACCGCGCCAGCGCGCTCTGGGCACCCGCGTATCGACCCAGGTGCGCCATCAGGTGCTTGAGGAAGGCGAGCGCTGGCTGGACCGGGCATTCGTGGTCAGCGACTGGTATATCTCCGCCTATGAACCGGTCATCGACGTCAACGGCAACCGCATCGGCATGCTCTACGCCGGTTTCCTGGAAGCACCGTTTCTGGAGAGTTTCTACCACTGGCTGGAACTGCTGCTATGGCTGTTCGCGCTGGTGCTGCTGCTCTGCACATTTATCGCCATCGCCGGCGCCCGCTCGATCTCCAGACCGTTCGAAATCATGACCGGCGTTGTCGACAGGATCAGAGGCGGCGAACGCCAGCGGATTCCACCACTGAACACCACCGACGAAGTGCGCGTACTCGCCGAGCACTTTAATGCGATGCTGGCCCAGCTGGACCAGCAGCACGATGCGATACAACAGGCAGCGGTACAGCTCGAAGAGAAGGTTCAGGAGCGCACCCTTGAGCTGAAACAGCATATCGCCATGCTCAACGAAACCCGCGAGCAGCTGATCGAGAAAGGTAAGCTGGCAGCCTTGGGCGAGCTGACCGCGGGTATCGCCCACGAGGTGAACAACCCCACCGCCGTGATTCTCGGCTATATGGATCTGCTGCTGGATGAACTGGGCGAGCAGGCAACGCCGGAGATCCGCCGCGACGCCGAACTGATCATCGAGCAGGTGGGACGTATCCGCACCATTATCAACGACCTGCTGAAACTGGCACGCCCCAGCTCACCACGTACTCATCTGGAAGCGATCGATATCAATGATCTGGTGCTGAATACCCGCACGCTGGTCCAGCATGAGCTTAAGCGACGCGGCATCAATCTGAGGCTTGAACTGCGCGCCTCCCACCGGGCTCAGGCCGATGCTTCCCAGCTGCAGCAGGTGCTGATCAACCTGGTAATGAACGGCGCCAACGCCATTTCCGGCAGCGGCGAAATCAGGGTGCGCAGCCGTAATCTGGGCGACGGCGGGGTCAGCCTGAGCATCCATGACAACGGCTGCGGAATTCCCACCGACCAGTTAGCGCGCATTTTCGATCCCTTCTACTCCCGCGGCAAACAGGGCACCGGCCTGGGCCTGTCGATCAGCCAACGCCTGCTGGAACAGGCTGACGCACGTATCAAAGTGCGCTCGCGGCTGGGCCAGGGCACCCTGTTCGTGATTCACCTCAAGCCTGGCAGCCGTTCCGAGTACTGCACACAGGGTCATTTCGACCCGGTTTCCGAGTTTATCGGGTCATAACGACCCGCCTTCCGCTGCAGCCTTAAACCCTTTTTTGTCCTAGCCCCCCGACATCTGTGCGCTTGCCCCAGGTGGCGCGGGTATTGCCTTGGCTTTTGCTGCTGACAAAGCAAAGGCGGATCCGCGATCTGCCTGTACCCCAGATACTTGCAATCCAGGGGCAAACAATAACGATAACAGCGGAGCTACACCCTATGTCGAACAACGCTTACCAGAAATCCGGCCCTTTCGCCTTTCTGCTGAAAGAGCGAATCGTCGCCAAACCTGGCTTCAATCGCTGGCTGGTTCCCCCCGCCTCCATCGCAATCCACCTCTGCATCGGCTCGGTTTACGCCTGGAGCATCTTCAACCCGCCACTGGTGCGCCAGCATGGCGTTGTTGCCAGCGCCGCCGATGACTGGTCGCTGAGCTCGGTGGTCTGGATCTTCTCCACCGCTATCGTCTTTCTCGGTCTGGCGGCCGCGTTTGGCGGCAAATGGCTGGAAAAGGTCGGCCCACGTGCGGTCGGCTTTCTCGCCGCAATTCTTTGGGGCGGCGGCTTCCTGGTCGGTAGCCTGGGCATCATGCTGGACCAGCTCTGGCTGCTCTATCTGGGCTACGGCGCGCTGGGCGGCTGTGGCCTCGGGCTGGGTTACGTATCGCCGGTCAGTACCCTGATCCGCTGGTTCCCGGACCGGCGCGGCATGGCCACCGGTATGGCGATCATGGGCTTTGGTGGCGGTGCGATGATTGGTGCACCACTGAAAACCTGGCTGCTGTCGGTGTTTTATGAAGCGCCCCAATACCTGGGGAAAGTCGCCGATGTCAGCCTGATCACCGAGTCCGGCCGCCGCTTCGCCGAGGTTGCGGGCCAGAAGCTCGAAGTTGTCGTCGCCAGCGCCGCGGATATGGCCAACATGCCGATCCCCGGCCCTGAGGGTGTATACGTGGTCAACACCGGTAACACCGGCGTCGCCAGCGTCTTTCTGACCCTCGGTATCGTCTATTTTGTCATCATGACCATCGCTGCCTTCTCCTATCGCGTGCCGCCCGAGGGCTGGAAGCCGGAAGGTTGGGAGCCGCCCAAAGCGGTCAGCGGCAAACATCGTCTGATCAGCAACAATCACGTGCATATCGACCAGGCACTGAAAACACCTCAGTTCTACCTGCTCTGGCTGGTGCTCTGCCTGAACGTGACCGCCGGCATCGGTGTGATCGGTGTGGCGAAAACGATGATGACCGAGATCTTCGGTACTACCTTACCCAACATTGTTGATACCGGTTTCGCCGCCACCTACGTATTGATGATCAGTGTGTTCAATATGGTGGGCCGCTTCCTCTGGGCATCCACTTCAGATTACCTGGGTCGCAAGAACACCTTCCACTGCTTCTTTATCCTCGGCATGCTGCTGTATATCTCCATCCCGTTCTTTGCCGGTCAGGTGAGCAGCAATCCGTCCGTGGTCTGGCTGGTTCTGTTCTGCATCGCCACCATGGTGATCTTCACCATGTACGGCGGCGGCTTCGCGACCATTCCGGCCTATCTGGCGGATATCTTCGGCACCCTGCATGTGGGCGGGATCCACGGGCGCCTGCTGACCGCCTGGAGCACAGCCGGTGTTCTCGGCCCCTTTGCGATCACCCACCTGCGCGAGGTGTCGCTGCGTGATGCCATCGAATCCCTGGCCTACAAGGTTGATCCCGCTGTATTCCAGCAGACCTTTGGCGCCGGCGTAGACCAGCTGAATGCGCTGATCGCTTCCAATACAGTGACCCTGGGCCGTCTGATGGAGATCGCACCGGCCGGCACCATCGATCCGACACCAGGGCTCTACAACACCACCATGTATGCCATGGCTGGATTGCTGGTAATCGCGTTTATCGCTAACACCATGATCCGCAAGGTGTCTGAGAAGCATCACGTGGAAAATACCCACCCCGAGGAGGTGCCAGCAAGCTAACCGCCCGCTTCCCGACTAACCAAAAAGCCCGCCCTGCCCGGCGGGCTTTTTGCTGTATGGCGCTTGTTTCTAGTGCTGATTTTCAGCGTAAAACGAGCTTCTTCGGCCTACATTTTAGAGGTCTCAGGCTCCTGATTTAACGCTCACTTTTCAACCAATCTGGCCGATATCCCCTTTTCATAGCCTTCTATTAACGCCTTTGCGCCAGAGCCACGACGATGATTATCAGTCAAAGCCAGATCAGCTTCAGCAGCAGCCATCAGCGCAGCGAGCGCACAACGCAAAGCGAATCCCTGGAACACTATCGCAGCGATGCCGCCGGCGTGGTGCGCCGCGTCTCCAATGACACCTCGCCGTTCAATGGGGCAGCCCAAGTTGCGGCGGCCCATGAGGCAGAAGTGGCCCGGGTTAAGAGTGCGCCGGAGGAGCGAACCCTGACGGCAAAAGAGCCAGCGGTACCCGCGCCGGGGCAGCAACTGACCGATCCCAGACTGAGACTGCAGGCGCTGCTGATTGCCATGCTCAGCGGACGTGAGGTCGTGCTGTTCGATATGAACGACCTGAATGTAAACAAGGAAGGCCAGTCCTCCGCGGACTATCCGGCCGAGATATCGGGTGATGTAACGGTGCCAGGCGCTACCGGCATGCGCTACGAATGGAACAAACAGACAGAGATCCGGGAAGATAGCCGCGTTGTCGCCGCCGGTCGGCTCACCACCAGCGACGGGGTCAGTTTCGATATCGGGCTGAACGTGAAGATGAGCTATCACAATATCGAGCACGAACGGCTGGTGCTGACGGCCGGCGTGCAGTTGAAAGATCCGCTGGTGGTTAATTTCGACGCTAGCGCCGCTGAGCTGAGCTCGCAACGGGTCGATTTTGATATAGATGCTGATGGCGCAGACGACAGCATCAACCTGCTGGCACCCGGCAGCGGCTTTCTGATGCTGGACCGCAACGGTGACGGCGTAGTCAATGATGGCAGTGAGCTGTTTGGCGCCCTGAGCGGCAACGGATTTGCCGATCTCAGCACCTATGATGAGGATGGCAACGGCTTTATCGATGCCGGTGACACTGTCTTCGGCGAGTTACAGATCTGGATCCGCAATGCCCAGGGTGAGGACGAGTACGCAAGCCTTGCAGAGAAAGGAATTGGCGCGCTCTACCTGGGATCGGTGGAAACACCTTTTTCACTCTATCAAAACGGCACCGAACTGCGTGGCGAGGTCCGTGCCACCGGGCTGTTTATCCGCGAAGACGGCAGCACCGGCAGCCTGCAGCAGATCGACCTGGTGGTCTGAACCACCCGGGCGAGCCGTTACACGGGATCAGTGTGCGGTTTCCGCCTGCTGATCTTCAGCGATCCCCATGTACTCTTCGAAGTTGGCAATGTAATCCATCAGGTTGCCATCGTAGAGCTTGCGGAAACGATCGGAGAAATACTCCACCGCCTTGTCGCGCTTGCCGGCCAGTTCATCCGCATTGGTCACGCTGCTGGCGGCGATATAGGCGTTATAGCGCGCGGCTGCATAGATAAAGGCTACGCCCATCTTGTGCTCGCCCTGCTTGGCGGCCATCTCGTTGGCGATCTCGATCAGCTTGTTGGTGGTTTCAACAAACTCATCATCAAACAGATTCTCTTCAGCACTCATCGTGATTCTCCATCAGTTTGCGTTGAAAAATAGACTGGCGACCGATCGACAGATGACGGTGCCGGCAGTAGCGTCCCGCGGCAAGCAACATGGCAACCTTTGCGATCCGGTGGCCAAGGCCACTACTGGAAAGATCTGCAAACTGATCGAGCGCCTGATCGCTGTTTTCCTGTGATGTCAGTGCTTTCATGAAGAGCACCTCCGCTTATTACCCGACCCTCAGCACTCGAGCTGCACCAGGTGGGTGTTCTGCAATTCGGCAAACTGCGCCGGCGTATAAGCCTTGATCGTCAGCGCATGCAGGCGCCCCGTCTTCAGCTGAGTTTGGAACAGCGCCAGGACCGATTTCTGGCGCTGCATCAGGTTCTGCCCTTCGAAGGATTCGCTGATGATGGCGAGGGTAAAACTGCACTCCTCACCGCTGACATCGATCTCGGCATCGGGCAACGCCTGCTGGATGATCGCTTCGATTTCGCTGGTTTCCATCAGGCACCTCCGGCGGATTCAAGCATCGGCTGCAGGCTGCCATCTTCAACCATGGCCACGATCACATCGCTGCCGCCCACCAGCTCACCGCCGATAAACAGCTGCGGAAAGGTGGGCCAGTTAGAGACGCTGGGCAGCTTCTCGCGGATAAAAGGCGCTTCCAGCACGTTAACGAACGCATAACCTTTACCGGTGGTTTTCAGCGCATCAACGGCGTTGCGCGAGAAACCGCACTTGGGCTCTTCCGGCGTGCCCTTCATGTAGAGCAGGATGGGATTGTCGGCCAGCTGCTTACGGATCTTGTCTTCGGTTGTCATGATGCATCCCTCGGTTTATTGGCCCACGGCCTGAAGATGCGTGGCCATCAGCAGTTTCATAATCTCGCGGCTTCCGGCCACCTCGACGGCAAGAAAGCCATCCAGGGTTTTCAAACCAGTATCCGCGCCCCCGGCCAGCAGCATTTCAACCATTTCGCGCCGGCCCGCCGAAGCGGCCCAGATCAGCGGTGTCGCGCCGTTGGCGTTCTGATTATCAAGATCAACACCCTCGCCGATCAGCAGACTCACAGTGGCTGAATCCCCCGACCGCACCGCAAACCAGAGTGCGTTGTTACCATCATCGTTGCGCCGGTTTACATCGGCACCTACAGCGATCAGGCGGCTGACTTCAAGGCTGTCGCCGCGGTGTGACGCCTGCATCAGCGACGTCATACCGTATTCACCGGCCTGATCCTGATTCTGCTCTGCGCTCATCTGCCTCACTCCAAGTAGGGGTAACCAGGCCCGGTAGCCGCCATCGATACTGAAACTGCGGCTGAAGCCAAAATCGCGGAACATCCTTGCCATTTCGATACTGCGGCTTCCATCTTCGCAGTAGATCAACATCAGTCGGGACGGCTCGCCCCGGGTCAGCAGGCGCCCGAGCACCCGGTCATCCAGATGCATCGCGAACGGATGCCGCGAATCCTCGTAGCAGTCCAGCTCCCGCATATCCAGCAGGTACGCCGGCTCATCCCTCAGTAGCTGCTCTGCCGCCGGTATATCCATCTTCAGCAACTCACCCATCGACGGCCTCCCGAAGGTGGTGGTAACCGGACAATCCGCTGACCCGCTCATCTCTCAGCCCCATACCGGCAGCAAAACCGTAAACCGCCTGGAACTGATCGCCTTCAAGTCCGAGCAGATGATGCACGGCATCATCAAAGAAACAGCCGATGCCGGTACCGTTCAGCCCCAACGCAGTAGCGGCCAGGTAAAGGTTCTGACCCAGCATGCCCGCTTCGCGGTAGAGCTGCTGGTAAGCTGCGAGGCCATCCTGCAGCAACGGGTCCTGATACTCGGCGAGCATCATCAGCGTTACCGCACTGGCGGCGGCAATCATCTGGTTACAGCAGAGCTGCGCCGCCAGCTTGCGCGTAGTGGCCGTCTTCAGATGGATCAAGCGCAAGTCATCCGCCAGATAGACCTCACTGGTGTCAGGCCAGCGCGTCATCGTCGCCTCTCTCAGCAGGGCCGTTCCGCCGTCCGAGCGCGGCATCAGGTAGAGGCCGGGCTCGAGCCCTTCCACGTTATGCACGAACAACAGCAGGTGCAGGAGAGCGGGTTCAAATTGCATGCGGCTGACGCCGGGGACCAGCGGTTTGAGTAGCGCGGCGAACTCGTCGTAACCGAGCTTGCGCTTAGGGTCGTACCCCTGGGCGCTACGACGTGAGATCAGTGTCTGCCTGGCGTTAAGCGGTGCATCAGCGAAGGCCTGCTCGGCATCCTTTGCTCGCGACAGGCGCGCGGTGATATTGGTATCGAACCGCTCAGCCATCGCTTTGGATACGTTCCAGCGCTGCAGCGGACGTGGCCCGAGCCGAGATGGCGCGCCCTGCCAGCTATCAGCCTCACGGCAGGTTTTAGCCAGACGGGCGTAGTCCTCTGAACGGCCTTTAAACGTAAGCAGCCATTCGGGATGCTCAGGTTCTACACCGTCAAACTCCGCCCGATCTATGCCGCAAAGTGCCGCCAGCCGCTCTCGCCCCGTATCGACCAGTTCCAGCTCCCACCCCTGCAGTGCTGCGGACGCCTGGCACTGGGCCAGCTGATGACCGCTATCGAGCAGACAGTAGCGCAGGCTGCGCTCGCCATACTTCCAGGCCTCGCGCTGCAACACGGAGGTCTGTATCAGCGACACGGCAGTGACACTCTCTGGCGGCAGCTCCAGACGCTGTTCCAGACAGTGGTTGAGCACATCGTAGTGATACACACCGGCTGGCCAGCTCGTACCCGCCGGCAGCAGCAGATAAAGCTCACCAGGATGCAGGTTGCCGCTGGAAGGGTTCGCTCTCAGCGACCAGCGATCCGGGCCAAAGACCTTCCAGGCGGTAAGGCCCGCGGCATAGCGCAGAAACGCAGACAGGGATTCCAGCGTCAGCGGCTGAGAATCAAGCTGACCCGCAAAAAGCACCCCGGAGTCTGGCGCATCAGCCCTGTCATCGGGCAACGGCAGTGCCAGTTTCGGCGCGCCCTCAAAGGAGCGAAACACATTAGGCTGCTCGTCCCAGTCCAGGGTTTCAGGCCCCGGCGCGTATCCCTCCAGACGGTGCTTGCTCAGTTCGTGATAAGCACCGAGCTGCTCCATGGCGGTCTGTTCGGCAGTCGCAGTGATGGCAGCCATGTCGTCACTCCTCTGGCCCGAAACATTCGGCATAGGCGCTGCACTGGTCGCAGCTCGGTGCGCGGCAGACATAACCGCCGCCACGCTCGCACAGTTGCTTGTAGAAGAACCGCTTCCACTTCATATCACGGTCGTTCAGCGCTTTTAACGCCGGGTAAGCCCGCTGCATCAGGTCACTCAATACGCTGCGATCCGGCAACCCCAGGTCACGCCAGAGGTGGTCGCCACCCAGGCAGCCAGTGGCGATAATCAACGAGAGTTCCACAGGAACCGCCGGGCTGCGAAATTCCTCAAGCAGCTCGACCAGCTCAACACGCTCGTCATCACGAATGCGCATCAGCTCCTCGCGCAGATCGGAGCGGGTCTGTATCAGGTGCTGCTCTGCAGGGTCAGCAGCGATAAGGTCGCTATCGTCGCTAAAATACCGCTCGATCAATCGAGCAAACTGTTCTGCCTCCAGCCCCAGATTCAAGGGCAGGCAGCCGATCCCTTTACGGGGACCAAGTATTAGGTGAGCGAGATGACGGTCGGTTTCTCCACCCGCCGCGACCGCCATCAATCGCTCTAACTGGTTCTGTGTCTGCACCGCTACCATCGCCATCAGCCCGACTCCGCTCTGCACGCATCGCTGCCGTGGCTCTTGGGACAGGTTTCGATATCCTCATCGGGGAGCCGCTCAAGACCGATCAATCGATCGATCTGCTCGGTGTCAAAACCCTGCAGACACTGCCCGCTGACTTCCATCAACGGACGTCGAATAAGTAACGGATCGGCGCAAAGCAGCGCCAACACCGCTTGGGGATCATTCAGGTCGAGCGCCAGTTTGCCCGCCTTCAGATCCGGATGACTCTTGTTGATCCAGCCCGACACATCGGTGCCGAGATAGGGGCGAAGGCTGTCTGGTGACCAGTCTGCGGTCAGCAGGTTACGGGCATCCACTGAATGCCCCGCCTCCTGCAGCAGCCGCTTCTGCTTGCGGTTGTTTATACAACCGGGCTTTTCGTAGAAGATCACCTCAGCCATCGCTGCGCCCCTTATCGTGCCTGGATCTCGGCCATCGCTCTTTCCATCATCTCCGGCGGAATCCCGGTGAGGGAACCGGCCGGATTGACCTCGTCACCTGCAGCATCAAGAATCGCACCCTCTATCGGGCAGATAGTCGCGCACTGGGGATCGGCATGATCGCCTTCACATTCGGTGCACTTTTTCGCGTCGATCATGAAATGCGGCTTGGCTTCGTAGATCGCCTCTGACGGGCAAACATCCAGGCAGGCCCAGCAGTTAACGCAGCTTTCGATAATGCTAAGAGACATGGCTACCTCCTCAGGCGGTCATCTGGCTGTCTTCGGACTTGGCTTCATCCAGCTTGCCGGTCTTGATCATCTCTTCGTAGACGTCCATGACCGCTTCCTCGATCGGCTCCATGGCGTGCTCGCCGTTCGGTGCGATGCCGGCCTCTTCCAGCAGGCCCCAGGGCTCGAAACCGATCTTGGAGCAGAGCACAACCTCACAACCTGACAGGGCACGGATGCTGCCAGCCAGCGCGCTTTCCTTCTCACCGCAGCTGTCATCGCCAATGCAGTACTGATCGACCTTGCGGTGGCTGATAAAGCGCACACCATCGCGGGAGGCTTCATAGATCAGGAACTCGGTGGCGTGACCGAAATGCTGGTTGATCATGCCGCCGCCACTGGTGGCCACCGCCATCAGCACCGGACGGAAGTGCTTGTTGTCCACGGCAGGACCACTCGGCACCTTAACTGCGGCAAGCGCGGCACGGCGTTTTTCCTTCTCCGCCAGCTCCTCTTCGATGCCCTGGTGGATAATGGCGCGTTTCTTCATCGCCGCGTCGTAGTCGATATCCATCGCTTCGATCTTGTCGATGGTGAACTCGTCGCCGCGGTCTTCACCGAGCAGACCCACCGCATCGGCACGGCACTGACGGCAATGACGCATCATGTTCATGTCGCCGGAGCAGGCGTCCTGCAGATCCATCAGCTCTTCGTTGCTGGGACCGCGCTGGCCCATCACACCATAGAAGGTGCCGTGCTCGGCTTCGGCGATCAGCGGCATCACGTTGTGCAGGAAGGCGCCCTTCTGCTTGACGATGCGGCTCACTTCCTTGAGATGTTCGTCGTTCACACCCGGAATCATCACCGAGTTGACCTTCACCAGGATGCCGCGCTCAACCAGCATCTCGAGACCCTTCTGCTGACGCTCAATCAGGATCTTGGCGGCTTTCTTGCCGCGGATACGACGGTTGTTCCAGTAGATCCAGGGATAGATCTTGGCGCCGATCTCCGGATCCACGGTGTTGATGGTGATGGTGACGTGGTCGATGTTGTGCTTGGCCAGCTCTTCCACGGCGTCCGGCAGCGCCAGACCGTTAGTGGATACACAGAGCTTGATATCCGGTGCTTCAGCACTGAGGCGACGGAAGGTTTCAAAGGTGCGATCCAGATTGGCCAGTGGATCGCCGGGGCCGGCAATACCGAGTACAGTCATCTGCGGAATATTTGCCGCCACTGCCTTGGTTTTCTTCACTGCCTGGTCCGGTGTCAGCAACTCGGATACCACACCCGGGCGCGACTCGTTGGCACAGTCGTATTTACGGTTGCAGTAATGGCACTGAATATTACAGGCCGGCGCTACCGCCACGTGCATACGGGCAAAGTAGTGGTGAGCGTCTTCCGAGTAACACGGGTGGTTGTGGACCTTCTGTTTGATCTCATCTGACAGATGAGCCAGCTGATCGTCACTACTGCCGCAGGCACTGGCTGAACAACCGCCTTCAGTGCTCGGACTCTGTTCTTCGTTCAGGACTGTCAACTCCATCGTTTTCACTCCTCTGAGGCCTCAGGGCCGGTTGTCAGTTGCAGATCACCTGCTGACAAGAGGGTTGCAATCGGTGGGCCACAGACTATGTGACTGTTTTAAAAGGACTTAGGCGGATTTGACGGGCTTTTTCCTTGTGTCTTGTGGTACAGACAGCGGCGCTTTGTCATATCTGCGACATCGCTATTTGTTAGCCATGATCGGCCATTGATACTGCTCACAGACAACCGCCAGATAACAGAAAGCCCCGCAGCGGGCGTGCCGGTGCGGGGCTTGGGTTAACTGTTCAGATCAGATCTTCTTCACATCGATATTCATGGTCTGGATACGATAGGCGATCTGACGCGGTGTCATGTTCAAAAGACGCGCCGCCTTGGCCTGAACCCAACCGGCCTGCTCCAGCGCAGCGATCACCCGCTCCCGCTCATCGAGCCCGGGATCATCCAGCATCGGTTCCGGTTCACTGGCTGAAGGTGCCATTGATGATGACATCGGCATGCTGCTCGGCCCCGGTGCTGCCGAGCGCTGCATATCCAGCCCCTGCAAAGACAGGGTCTGCGGCTCGATATTGCCGTCTTCCGTCATGATCGCCGCACGCTCGAGTACGTTTTCCAGCTCGCGCACGTTACCCGGCCAGTTATGCCCCATCAGCACGCGGATCGCCGCGTCCGAGATGCTGAGCTTGCGCCCCTGATTTTGTGACAGCTTGTCGAGCAGGAAGCTGCACAGCTCCGGCAGGTCCGCCTTGCGCTCACGCAGGGCCGGCAGGTTGATCGGCATGATGTTGAGGCGGTAGTAGAGATCCTCACGGAAGTGCCCTTCCCGCACCTCTTTTTCCAGATCACGGTTGGTCGCCGCTACGATCCGCACGTTAACCCGGATCGTCTTGTTACCACCGACACGTTCGAACTCGCCTTCCTGCAGCACACGCAGCAGCTTGGCCTGGAACAGCGGCGAGATCTCACCGATCTCATCGAGGAACAGGGTCCCGCCATCGGCCTGCTCGAAACGCCCCTGTCGCATCTTCACGGCGCCGGTAAACGCTCCCTTCTCATGGCCGAACAGCTCCGATTCCAGCAGGTTTTCCGGCAGTGCCGCGCAATTCAACCGCACAAAGCTGTTGTGGGCCTTGGGCGAGTTGTAATGAATCGCGCAGGCGACCAGCTCTTTACCGGTACCGGATTCACCGCGGATCAGCACCGTGGTGTCCCACTTGGCGACGCGGCGTATCTGGTCGAACACCTGCTTCATCGGCGTGGTGTGACCCACCATCAGGTTTTCGAAGCCGAACTTGGCACGTACGGTACGACGCAGTTCGTCGCGTTCATCGGTGATATTCCGCTGCTGGGTCTGCACCTGGGCCAGCAGTCGTACCGCCTGCACCACCAGATTGGCAACCATCTCCATAAACCGCGACTCGTCCGCCAGGAACTCTTCCAGCTCCGAGGCGGGCTGGGCGCTGAGCACGCCAATCACTTCGCCGCTCTGATCCTTCAGTGGTACGCCGATAAAAGGCGCTTCCCAGTCATACAGCGCGAGGCGGTCCAGGAACTTGGGCTCGGAGGAGAGGCGCATCAGTACCACCGAGTTTCCGCTTTGCAGTATGGTGCCAATAATCCCCTCGCCACGCCGGTAGCGCACGGCGTTCTTGGCCTGTTGAACCATCTCCGAACCGCTATGCACAGCGCTCACGCAGAGTTCTCCAAGCTCGGGATCCATCAGTGCTACCAGGCCATGCTTCATGCCGCCCTCTACGTGTAGCACTTTGAGTAGCTCTTCCAGGCTGGCATTCAGATCCAGCGACCGCGTTAATGTCCGGCATACGATACTGAGTACGCTGAGCTGCCGGTCGAGGAGCTCGGAACGGTTACGCGGGGTGAAGATTCCTTGCATCGTCATAATCGGCTCCTTAGCTGCGGGCTGTTCCCAGGGGTAGATGGACACAGACTCTGCAGCCCTCCTGATAGAGGGGATCGATATGTACAGTTCCCAGGTGCTCGGCGACAATCTCCTGAACGATAGTCAGGCCCATACCATAACCGGCTCCCTTTTTAGTATTGGGCTTGGTGCTGAAAAACGGCTCGAACACACGGGTGCGGTTCTCTTCGGACACACCGGGTCCGGTATCAGAAATATTCACCACCACATCACCGCCTTCCACACGCGCGACGATGCTGAGCTCACGCCGTGACGCTCCGCTGGATGCCATCGCCTCTATAGCGTTATCGACCAGCTGCTTGAACAGGCTATGCAGACGACTTTCGAACCCGATCATGGCGGGCATATGCAGCGGCGGATGCCAGTCGACAAGAATTCCGTGCTTAAGTAGATCGCCGGTAGAAAGCTCCAGCACATTGCGCAGCAGCTCATTCATGTTGATGGAGGATTTAACTCCCGGCGTTTCGTTCGGCACCGCCTGCTCCAGCTTTTCGCGCGCCTCATTACCGGCATCGATCGCCTCACGCAGTGCGCCGATCACCTGCTCGGTCAGCGCGTGCTCATCACCCTTACGCTGCTCCAGCATGCGCACGGCGGCGTTCATCAGGTTGAGCGGCCGCTGGAACTGATACAGCGCGCCATTGAGCGCCTCGCGCATGCTCTGCAGCGCTTCCTCTTCGGCGATCAACAGCTTGAGCGCGTTCATCTGTTCGGCATGCTGACGGCGACGCAGCTCGGTGACATCGTTGATCACCAGCATCAGGTAGCGTCGCTCCGGCTGAGCGAAGAAAGAATCCGCGGTTTCATCGCCGATCTCTATCATGCTGCCATCGATGGAGAACCAGCGCGGCGTGCTGTTGCGACCGATTTCGAGCCGGATCTCGTAGTCGGTAAAACCGATACCTCGATCACGAATCGCCTTCAGACGCTCGCCCATCTCATCCTGCAGCGCGCGCAGAATCACGTGGCTCGGCTCCTGCGGGCACATGTCGGTAGCCAGGGTTTTATAGGCCAGGTTATCGAGCACAATGCTCTCATCTTCATCGAGCAGCACCATCGCCACGTTGGCCGCGTTGACCGCCTTTTCGATCATCGCCTTCTGGTTCTGCACCCGCTGCTCCAGCGAGTAAAGCTCGGTGACGTCTCTGTGCATGCCCAGATAGTGGATCGGCTGGTTCTCTTCATCCAGCACCGGAGCCACCATCAGCTCGGCCAGGTAGCGCTTGCCATCCTTGCGCCGGTTTACCAGCACACCGGACCAGGGTTTCTGCTGCTGCAGGCGCCCCCAGAGTGCATCGTAAACCAGCCGGGGCGTGTTGCGGTTGGAGAGAACCGACTCGTTGCGACCAAGCACCTCATTGGCCTCATAACCGGTTTCCTTGGTAAACGCTTTGTTGCTGTACAGAATGTTGGCGTGAAGATCGGTGATTGAGATCGCCACCGGCGAATGCTCTACGGCCTGAAAAAACACGCTGGGCGGAAGCCCCTGCAGCAGATCGCTGTTTTCCAGAACCGGAGTCTCATCGGTGATACCTGGCTTCTTCGTTTTCGCCATGCTCTCAGCTCCTAAAGTGACGGGATAACTTGAAGAAGCAATTACTGCGCCACCCGATCGGCGACTTATATATAGAGAAAAACCACACAGATTAAGAGGTCAATGTCGTAAGCACGACACATAAAAGTGCACGCCTGCACCGATCTGTTACAAACACAACAATGTCGCTATTCACACAGGCAACGCAAAAGCCTTCTTTATATTTTTCAACAAGTTAACCATGGCATGCTTGCTGCACTCAGCACTCCAGAGACTGCATCCCCGTCTGGAGGTAAAGCGCGACATGGAACTGATCACCCTTTTCATCGGCACCGTACTCGTCAACAACGTGGTACTGGTCAAATTCCTTGGCCTCTGTCCGCTGATGGGGGTCTCCAACAAATTCAGCACAGCCACCGGCATGGGTTTGGCGACCACCTTCGTACTTACCCTGTCCAGCGTCTCCAGCTGGTTGATGGAGTACTACATTCTGGAACCGCTAAATCTGCAGTTCCTGCGCATCATCTCGTTCATTCTCGTGGTCGCCGCCGTGGTCCAGTTCACCGAAATGATGGTGAAAAAAACCAGCCCGTTGCTGCACCAGACCCTGGGTATTTTTCTGCCGTTGATCACCACCAACTGCGCCGTGCTGGGTGTGGCCCTGCTGAACGTGCAGGAGGGGCTCAGCTTTATCGAGAGCGTTATCTACGGCCTGGGGGCTTCGATTGGCTTCTCGATGGTCCTGATCATTTTCGCCGGCCTGCGGGAACGACTGGCGCTGTCGAACGTGCCGGCCACCTTCGCCGGTGCTCCGGTAGGACTGGTCACCGCCGGCCTGCTGTCGATGATTTTCATGGGTTTTGGCGGACTCGTCTGAGCCTGCCCGTAAATAGGAGATATTCGCCATGGTAACTGCTGTTGCTGTCCTGACCCTTCTCGGACTCGCCCTCGGGCTGCTGCTGGGCTACGCCGACAAGGTGTTCGCGGTGGAGGAGAACCCCATCGTCAAGGAAGTGGAATCGATGCTGCCCGGTACTCATTGCGGCCAGTGCGGCTTTCCCGGCTGCAGCGGCGCCGCCGAAGCAATGGTAGCCGGCGATGCAGAAGTCACCTGCTGCCCTCCGGGTGGCCGGGCCCTGGCCCAGGCCCTGGCGGAAAAGCTGGGCGTGGAGGCAGACCTTTCTGGCATGTCTTCGGAGCCGATGCTGGCCAAGATCGAGGAGTCACTCTGTACAGGCTGCTGCCGCTGCTACCGGGTCTGCCCAACCGACGCGATCATGGGTGCCAACAAGCAGATTCACGTGGTGTTCGCCGATGCCTGTACCGGCTGTGGCAAATGCGTAGATGCCTGTCCGGAAGACTGCATTGCGATGCAGCCTGAACAGGAATCCCTCGACAACTGGCACTGGCCTAAACCGGCGGCAGCCTAACCAACGGAATCAGCGGCGGAAGAAGTTATGTTTGGAAAACTGAAAATCCGTGGTGGCGTACACGCCGAAGAGCGCAAGGAGCAGAGCACCGGCCTGCCGATCCATATTCTGGGCATTCCGCCGGTATTGAAACTGCCGCTGCGTCAGCACGCCGGCCGGCCGGCTGATCCGGTGGTTAAAGTAGGTGATCATGTACTCAAGGGACAGCTAATCGCCACCTCTACCGGCGACGACGTCTGTGCCTCGCTGCATGCGCCCACTTCGGGCACCGTCACCGCCGTTGGGCCGGTGACTGCGCCCCACCCCTCCAGCCTGACTACCGATGCAATCACCATCGAACCGGATGGTCTGGACAAGGGACTCGAATCGCTGGAAAGCAGCGACCCCATGCTGTTAACAGCCGCTGAGATCGCCGACCGTGTCGATCAGGCTGGAATCGTTGGCCTTGGCGGTGCCACCTTCCCGGCGGCACTTAAGCTCAAATCTGGCGCCCGCCAGAAGATCGATACGCTGATCCTTAACGGTAGCGAATGCGAGCCCTACCTCACTTGCGATGACATGCTGATGCGTGAGCGCGCCGAAGGGATCATCTCCGGTGCACGGCTGATTCAACGCGCCATCGGTGCTCGCCGCATCGTCGCCGGCATCGAAGACAACAAGCCGGAAGCGATAGAGGCGATGCAAGCCGCGGCCGCAGGGTTTGATGATGTCAGCGTGCAGGTGATTCCGGCGCGTTATCCCATGGGCTCGGCCAAGCAGCTGATCCACGCAATCATGGGCCGCGAGGTTCCTGCCGGCGGGCGCAGTTCCGAGGTCGGTGCACTGGTTCACAACGTCGCCACCGCCTTTGCCGTGCATCAGGCGCTCTATGACAACCGCCCACTGCTGTCGCGCATCGTCACCCTCTCGGGACAGTGTATCGACACCCCACGTAACGTCGAAGTGCTACTCGGCACACCGGTCAGCTGGCTGCTAGAGCACAGTGGTGGCCTCACCGAGACGCCGGCCCGCATCGTGATGGGCGGGCCGATGATGGGCCAGATCCTGCGTACCCAGGATGTGCCGATCACCAAGGGTGCCAGCGGAATTCTTGCCCTGGCCGAGCCTGAAATCAGCAAGACCGAATCCTCCCCCTGCATTCGCTGCGGCAGCTGCGTTAACGCCTGTCCCATGGGATTGGTGCCTCTGGAGATGGCACGCCACTCCAACGCCGAAGACTTCGAGGGCGCCTCCGAATTTGGCCTTAGTGACTGCATTCTCTGCGGTTCCTGCGCCTATGTCTGCCCTTCGCATATCCCGCTGGTGCACTACTTCCAGTTCGCCAAAGGCGAATTAAGTGCCAAACGTGAACAGACACGCCGGGGCGAGCTGACCAAATCCCTGTCGGAAGCGCGCAACGCACGGCTTGAGAAAGAAGCAGCCGAGAAAGCCGCGGCCAAGGCCGCCAAAGCGGCGAAAGCGAAAGCCGCCAAGGAAGCCCGCGAAAAGGCCAAGGCCGAAAAAGCGGCCCAAGAAGCTAAAGAGCAAGCAAACGAGGAAAGCGGATCATGAATCAACTGGTCTCCTCCCCCCACGCCCATAACCGCAGTTCCGTGCAGCAGACCATGCTATTGGTCTGCGCGGCACTGCTGCCAGCCACGCTTTACGGGCTTTATCTGTTTGGCTGGCCAGCGATCAACCTGTTTTTACTCTGCCTGGCAACTGCTATCGGCAGTGAGGCTGCGTGCCTGAAGCTTGCGGGACGCTCCACCCAGAGCTGCTGGGACGGCTCGGCGCTGCTGACCGGCTGGCTGATCGCCATGACCCTGCCACCCTGGGCGCCCTGGTGGATCGCCGTAGTCGGTACTCTGTTCGCGGTGGTGATCGGCAAGCACTTATATGGCGGCCTGGGCCAGAACCTCTTCAACCCGGCCATGCTGGCCCGTGTCGGCCTGCTGATCTCCTTCCCGGTGGAGATGACCACCTGGATCGATGTCACCCCTATTACCAGCGCCGCGGCGCCCGGCTTTATCGACAGTCTGGCGATCACCGCCGGCATCACGCCAATCCCGGATGCGGTGACCGGTGCGACGGCCCTGGGACACGTCAAAACCGCGTTGACCATGGATGTGACAGTGCCGGATGCGATGGCCGAGTCCTACAGCGCCGGCAGTGCCTTCTTCGGCAATATTCGCGGCAGCCTGGGGGAAACCTCCGCCCTTCTGCTTCTGCTGGGCGGGCTGTTCCTGCTCTACAAGCGCGTGATCAGCTGGCATATCCCGGTTTCAATGCTGGGCACCCTGGTAGTTCTATCGCTGATATTCAGTCTGGTGAATCCGGATCGTTTTGAGCCGCCACTGTTTCATCTGCTCACCGGTGCAATGATGCTCGGCGCCTTCTTTATCGCCACCGACATGGTCACCTCTCCGACCACGACCACTGGCCAACTGGTGTTTGGCGCCGGCATCGGGGCTGTGGCCTTCATTATCCGCAGCTGGGGCTCCTTCCCTGAAGCGATCGGTTTTGCGGTGCTGTTTATGAACGCGGTCACCCCGATTATCGACCGTTATTTCCGCCCTCGTATCTATGGCTACACCCTCACTGGCAAGCCGATTAACACAGGCAAGGAGTGATCATGAGCAACGATGGCATGACAACCACACCGATCATACCCAGCTACACCCGGGGTATCGGTTACCAGGCTGGCCTGCTTGGCGGCATGGCGATGCTGGTCAGTATCATTCTGATGTTAGGTGAGCACGGTACCCGCGAGGATATTCAGGCGCGGATGGAAGAGGATCGGCAAGCGATGCTGTCGCAGGTGCTTCCCGCCAGCCTTTACGACAACAATCCGCTGGAGAGCACCACAAAGCTCGATGGTAATCCCTTTGGCGGCGACCCCACTGTGTTCCTGGCCAGCAAAGACGGCCAATTAACCGGCGCGGCCTTCGAGGTGATCGGCCAGGGCTACAGTGGCGACATCATCGTCCTTATCGGCATCAATGCCAATGGCGAACTCACCGGTGTGCGCACCATCGCCCATGCCGAGACGCCTGGCCTGGGTGACAAAATAGAGATCGCGAAAAACGACTGGGTCACCAGCTTTAACGGCTTTTCACTGGAGAACCTGTCGGAGAAACAGTGGGCCGTGAAGAAGGATGGCGGTGAGTTTGATCAGTTTACCGGGGCGACAATTACCCCTCGCGCCGTGGTTGGCGCCGTCCATGAAGGACTGCAGGTGTTCCGCGATCAGAAGGCGCATCTGCAGAGCGCCGTGACCGATCAGAGCCACCTATCATCCACTAAGCAGGCAACAGAGGAGGCGCCGCAATGAGCAGCCCATCCTACAAAGAGATCTGGAGCGAGGGGCTCTGGCACAACAATGTGGTGATGAGCCAGATGCTGGCTCTCTGCCCGCTTCTGGCCGTTACCACCACCGCCAGTAACGGCCTTGGCATGGGGCTCGCTTCGCTGGTGGTGATGGTGGTCTCCAACATGCTGGTCTCAATGATCCGCGGCCTGATCACACCTCAGGTGCGTATCCCGGTGTTTATTGTGCTGATCGCGGCGATGGTCACCATGGTAGATATGTTCCTCAACGCCTGGATGCATGAGCTGTACAAGGTGCTCGGGCTGTTTATTCCGCTGATCGTCACCAACTGCGCGATCCTTGGCCGGGTTGAAAGCTTTGCCTCAAAGCAGCGGGTATTGCCGTCGATGCTGGACGGTTTCGCCATGGGCATCGGTTTTACCTGGGTACTGGTGCTGCTTGGCGCCATGCGCGAGTTTTTCGGTGCCGGTACCCTGTTCGCTGACGCCTCACTACTACTCGGCAACTGGGCAGCGGCTATTGAGATGAATATCTTCCCGGATTACGGCGGCACCCTGCTGCTGATCCTGCCGCCCGGTGCCTTTATCTGCCTGGGACTGATGCTGGCGGGTAAACGGGTTATCGATCGGGTGCTGGAGAAACGCCGCACCGCAGCAGCTGAACAGGCGACCGACGAGAGCTCACTGGAGGGCGCGGTATGAAGGTGGCTGTCGCTTACGCAAGCAGTAACAAACAGGAGTGGCTCAACCTGAATGTGGAGGATGACTGCACCGTTGAGGATGCCATCATTCAGTCCGGCATTCTGCGGCGCTTCCCAGAGATCAACCTGAAAACCCAGAAGATCGGGATTTTCGGCAAGATGACCAAGCTGCAGGCTAAATTGGCCGACGGCGACCGGGTGGAGATCTATCGCAAAATCGTCCGTGTCATGGATGAAGATGACGACGATGATGATGACGATTGAGATCCGCTGATCCTACATTCCTTGAAAACAGCCGGTGCCCCAAAGCAACCGGCTGTTTTTGTTAAACACGGCGTTATATTAGCTTTTAAATAACAACAAATCGGAACTAAACTGACTCTTAATTCATCGCTGCAATATACCAGCCTGCTCGGGACCGCAGCCGTTGAATCCATTCAATCCAAAAGGCCAGCTTGTCCAGCCGTCAGTGGCTGAGGTGCCGCAGCAGCCAATGTCCAGTGGCTGTTTGAGAAGGGAGTCTGTCGATGACGCTGTCCAAGCAGCTGATGCTGTTGATTTCTGCCATGTTCCTGGCGATCTTTGCCATCAACTTCTACACCAGCCTGAACAATATCCGTGGCTATCTGCAGGATGAATCAGAGATCCACGCCCAGGATACCGCCACCTCCCTAGGGCTCTCACTAAGCCCCTATATCCTCGATGAAGACGACACCATTCTCTCTACCATGGTGAATACCATCTTCGACCGCGGCTATTACCTGGAGATCCTGCTGGAGAACATAGACGGCAACGAGCTTGTTCGCCGCACCAACCCGAAAACCTTTGAAGATGTACCGGAGTGGTTCACCGAGCTATTCCCGATGCAGACCGCTACCGCAGAATCCGAAATCGACGCCGGCTGGGTCGTCGGCGGTACCATCTACGTTACCATCCACCCGGGGCTGGGTTATCTGAAGCTCTGGCAGCAGGCGAAAGACTCGCTGATGTTTGCCGCCATCTGCCTGGTCATTTTTATCGCGCTTCTGTTCCTGATTCTGGGTTTGGTGCTGCGACCACTGGGCGTCATCAACAAACTGGCATTGAGTATTGCCGACGGACATTTCGGCAAGATCGACAAACTCCCCTGGACCACCGATATCCGCAATGTCGCCAAGTCGATGAACCTGATGTCAGGCAAAATCGAGAAGGTAATCACCAACCTCAACAACCGCCTGGAGGAAACCGGCAAGCGGCTGCGGGTGGATGAACTCACAGGGCTGGAGACCAAGGCCACCTTTGAAACCGAGATGAAAGACCGCTTCATGTCGCGTAAAGAGGGATACCTGTTTATCCTGCGCATCGACGAACTCGGCAAACTGGCGTCCCAGCTCAGCAGCGACAAGGTCGACACCTTTATCAAATCCTTTGTCACCGAGACCCGCGAAGCGCTGAAGGACCAGGGCGTCGCCGGCGACTTCATGTACCGTATTGTCGGCGCCGAATTTATCCTGATCACCGACTGTAAGAACCAGGAAAGCGCTGAAGCGCTCTGTAAAGCCGTGCTCAACCGCCTTGAAGCCCTGGGTAGCGAGTACAACAAAGAAAGCGTGGCCCATATCGGCGGCGTACCGCTGGATCCGCAGGGCACCACCGCCTCGCTGGTGTCTGCCGCTACCGAGGCCTATGAAAAGGCCCGCCTGATCGGTCAGAACAGCTTCGCCATCACCCAATACAGCGCCAATACCCGCAGCATGGATGAGTGGAAACAGCTGGTGGGTCAGATCGTTGATAAACGCCTGGTGAAAGTCGATTACGGCGTTAAAGCCTACAGCCTTGCCGACGGCAAAGAGGATATTCTGGTCCTTGAAGAGGCGATGTCGCAGGTATTCGATGAGAAAGGCGAAGCACTGCCGATCGGTACCTTTATCTCTGTAGCGGAAACCCTCGGCCGTATTCTCGAGTTTGACCTCAACATCGTCACCCGCGTACTGGAATATATCCGCCGCGAGAAGGTGGAACACGATGTCGCCGTGAACCTGTCGTTCACTGCCCTGGCTAGTAACGAATTCCGTGGCGACCTGTTCAAACTGTTGGAAGACAACAAGGATATCGTCAGCCATCTGGTGTTCAGTATCACCGCCTACGGCGCGACACGGGATATGAAGTCCTTCGAAAGCTTTATCAACTTTGCGCACCGCAACGGCGCCAAGGTGATCCTGAAACGCTTTGAAAGCCGCTTTATCCCGATGGACAGCCTCAAACAGTTCCGCCTCGACTACATCAGGCTGGCGCGCATCTACACCGAAAACATCGGTAACGATGCCGAGAAGCGCCGTCTTGTGGAAGCGATGAAAGAACTGGGCGAACTGCTCAACGTCAACATCCTCGCGGAGTCGGTCGAAAGCGACAACGACTACCAGGCAGTGCGCGAGATCGGACTGACAGCGGCAAGCCGATGAACAGATCCCTGAAACCCTGCTGGCGGCTTGGGCGCCGGGCGCTGGGCTGTTTCAGCCTGGGCCTGGCTCTCAGTTTGAGCCCTCAGGCCAGCTTCGCCAAAGGCCTGGTCGAATTCAGCCCCGCTCTTCTGAACCGCGTCGAGGCCAAGTTTGGCCGAGGCGCGGTGATGCGCCTCAACGCACTGAAGGAGCTGGTGGACAACAACCAGTCGGCCACGGAAATGGACAAGGTCAAGGCGGTCAACGACTTCTTCAACCAGGTGCCCTACTATACCGACCCGGTCCACTGGAAAATGAAGGACTACTGGGCCACACCTTTCGAGAAGCTGACCACCTACGGCGGCGACTGCGAAGATTACGCCATCGGCAAGTACTTCACCCTGCGCGAACTCGGCGTCCCAGACGATCGCATGCGCATCATGTACGTCAAGGCGCTGGATTGGGGCGAAGCCCACATGGTGCTGACCTACTTCCCCAAGCCCCGCTCCATCCCGCTGGTGCTGGATAACCTCAAGCCCCAGATCCTGCCCGCTAACCAGCGCAAGGACCTGGTACCGGTCTACAGCTTCAACGCCGACAGCCTCTGGCTGGCGAAAGAACGAGGCGTAGGTAAACGGGTGGGCAGCTCAAGCAAGCTGGGGTTATGGACCGATCTGCAGAGAAGGATTGATCAGTAAGGCGGGATCTAATACGGCAGGAAATCAGCCTTGGAAATGAGAAAGCCCCGGCCGAAACGTCGGGGCTTTTTTCTGTACCGTGGGTAGACCGTTATTCAGCATTGATAATGCACTAGTCATAAACCCACGAAAAAGGCCGGCGTGTTAGCGCCGGCCTTTTAATTTCTAACTCAATGATTAGCTATTATCGACGTTCAGGTTGCCGTTGCTAATCAAGGTACTGAGGTCCTCTCCTGTTACGCCATCCAACTCAATGACCTGATCTGCAGCAGCGGCAGCATCAGTAGCGTTGCCTGCGCCGCCCATTCCACCTGTAGTGCTGATATAGAGGGTAGTTTTATCAACGTTATTATCGTCTACATAGATGTATTGATCGATTGTAGCTTCAGTTTCATCAACCAACAGATCCGCCAGATCAAGCACATCTCCTTCTCCGGTGTTGAAGTCAGTCACTGTATCAACAGCGGAGTTACCTGCCCCAACACCACCTTCATCACCGGCATTCCAGACGAAGATATCGGCATCGGCGCCGCCGGTGAGGATATCGTTGCCTTCTCCACCGATAAGAATGTCGTCGCCCGCCAACCCACTGAGGGAGTCATCACCGCCACCCCCTACAAGAATGTTGGCTTCAGAATCACCTGTAAGAGTATCGGACTGCTCAGAACCGATAATATCCGGGGAGGCAGCGTTAGTTGTCGCAACAACGCCGGATACACTGTCAGAGTAGTCTTCAGTACCTTCCGGCAACAGGAGGATGTCTATGTTGCCACCAGCCGTATCGTTATCACCATCGATAACCTGGACCGGCACACTGAACTCTACCGGTTCACCTGGCAGCAGAGCAGTGGTACCAAAGTCCCCGATCTGAAAGTTATCTGTACCAGTATTGGTAAACTCAAGGCTGTTGTAACCATTCGCCGTAAAGGCTGACAACACAGTCCCTTCCGTAACACCCTCAACACTGGCTGTGCCGTTGGCGTTAAAGATAACGTCGAATGAATGGAGTCCCACAATAACGTTATATGCAGCACCTATACCTGCAACAGTTGAGGAGATCTGAACTGTTTCATTGTTATAACTGATGCCTACTACCGTAATTGTGTCGGCAACTCCATTACCGACGCTCCCCGGCGTCCCCACAGTATCACCACTATCATCATCATCGAACGCCTCCATCGTCACAGTCGCATCCGTAGCTGCCTCAAACATCGCAGAGGCACCATTGACCATATAGTGGCCATCGAAATAGTGGTCACGATCAGCAGGATCGGTATCGTAGTCAGTTCCCTGCGGGTTGCCCCACAGGTCAGTAACGAAATCGATACGCATACCTTCTCCGCCATCCACGAAGGAGTTATCTACGCCCCCTGTATTAGCAGTTGTATTGACCGAACCGGCATTAATCGGTGTAAGCAGCAGGTCGGGGCTATCGTTATCGTCATCATTGATAGCCTGCCCAGACTTTGTCCCAGTCGCAAAGCCAGCCCAGCCGCCGTTACCACCGACAAAGTTATAGCCTCCATCGTTAAAGTCTATATCGACAGAGCCTCCATCCACAGTACCGACCAAGTTCAGCTGATAGGTATCCTGTCCATAATCATCGACGCTGAGCGAGATAGTGAATATCACTCCAGCCGCGGTAGACCCAGTCAGCAACGAACCGTCCGGAGATACGCTATAGGTAATGTCCAAACCGCCAGAAGTCATCTGTACACCAGCTGAATTCAGCGCGGCAGTTCCATCCAACGATGAAGAGAAATGAACTGTACCCTCAGTATCGCCACCATAGTTATCTTCTACCTGACCATCTATATCCAGCAGCCCAGACAGCGAGTTGCTAGCAGTGTTGACCAAGTAAGCATTCTCGGGATTGATGACACTCGGCACATCGTCGTCGAAGCTGACGTTGCTGCCCAGGTCCACGCTCACGGTGGTGGTCGCTGTGTCGTTATCGCTGTCCACCACGGTCGCGGTCGCACTCAGGCTGACCAGACCGTTCGCCAGTGACACGTTGGTGTTGTCGTTCGTGGCATCCACGTCTTCCGGCAGGTGATCGATCGCTGCGGTCTGAGTCAGGGTGACTGTGCCGCTGCCATCCACGCTGATACGGAACACTTCGCCCGCTCCCACAGTGCTACCAACCACGGCACCGCCTACCAGGCTCAGGGTGATCGCTTCTCCACCGCTGGTCAGGCCAGAGTCGGTACCGTTACCGCCAGTGATGCTCAGGCTGTAACCGCTCAGGCTGGTGCTGCCTGCACCGTCTGCACCGTAGGTCGGTGTGACGGCAGCCAGCATCGCCGCTGCAAAGCTCGCAGTATCGCTGTCCGGGCCACCAAGGGTGTCGGCATCCTGGGTGGTCAGCGTGATGTCGGCATCGGCTACCACACCTGCGATGACACTCGGCACATCGTCGTCGAAGCTGACGTTGCTGCCCAGGTCCACGCTCACGGTGGTGGTCGCTGTGTCGTTATCGCTGTCCACCACGGTCGCGGTCGCACTCAGGCTGACCAGACCGTTCGCCAGTGACACGTTGGTGTTGTCGTTCGTGGCGTCCACGTCTTCCGGCAGGTGATCGATCGCTGCGGTCTGAGTCAGGGTGACTGTGCCGCTGCCATCCACGCTGATACGGAACACTTCGCCCGCTCCCACAGTGCTACCAACCACGGCACCGCCTACCAGGCTCAGGGTGATCGCTTCTCCACCGCTGGTCAGGCCAGAGTCGGTACCGTTACCGCCAGTGATGCTCAGGCTGTAACCGCTCAGGCTGGTGCTGCCTGCACCGTCTGCACCGTAGGTCGGTGTGACGGCAGCCAGCATCGCCGCTGCAAAGCTCGCAGTATCGCTGTCCGGGCCACCAAGGGTGTCGGCATCCTGGGTGGTCAGCGTGATGTCGGCATCGGCTACCACGCCTGCGATGACGCTCGGACCGTCATCCAGGAAGGTAACCGTAAAGTTATCCTGCGCCGGATCGCCTTCGTTGTCGGTGATATTCGCCGTTACATCTACAACGATCGGATCATTCGGGTCGGTATCATCCGGGTGGGACATAGCGTGCAGTTGAGTGACCGTGTAGGTTCCGTCGCCATTGACGACGATTTTCCAGTCACCGTTATCCGCGGCCAACGTCTGAGTTGCGTTATTCCAGGTTGCACCGGTGGCGCTGAGGCTCAGTGTGCCGGCACTGTCGTTGCCGTAGGAGGTGGAGAAGTCTTCGGTCACCGAATCCAGACCGCCGGTCTCATCAAGAACAGCGTTATCGACTTCAATTTCCGGTTTGGAATCAGGTCCAATCGTAATAGTCAGAGTGGCCTGAGATGTGTCGCCATCGGCGTCGGTGATCTCATAGACCACATCGATGCTGCCCTCTTCACCCGCTGAGGGGGTGTAAGTCACGCTGTCAGTACCGGTCACAACCGCGGAGCCAGCACCGCTGTTGGAAACGATGCTGGTTACGGTAGCGCCATCAGCGCCCTGGATGTCATTGGCCAGTACGTTGTAGGTGACAGCGGAGTCTTCATCTGTACCGGCGCTATCGTTAACGGCGGTCGGACCATCATCGTAGAAGGTCACGGTGAATACGTCCTGCGCCGGATCACCTTCATTATCAGTGATATCGGCGGTCACACTTACCACAACCGCGTCGTTCGGATCGCTGGCATCGGGGTGAGTCATGGCCTGCAGCTGGGTGACGGTGTAGGTGCCGTCGCCATTAACTACGATCTGCCAGTCACCATTATCGGCAGCCAGTGTATTGGTAGTGCCATCCCAGGTAGCACCGGCAGCGCTCAACGCCAGGGTACCGGCACTGTCGTTACCGTAGTTGGTGCTGAACGACTGGGTATCGGAGTCCAGACCGCCAGTTTCGTCAACGCTGGCGTTAGCCACGCTGATGGTCGGCTCGGAGTCTTCACCGATAGTAATGGTGAGGGTGGCCTGAGAGGTATCGCCATCGGCGTCGGTGATCTCATAGACCACGTCGATGCTGCCCTCTTCACCCGCGGCAGGGGTGTAGGTGACGCTGTCGGTACCGGTCACAACCGCAGAGCCCGTGCCGGTAGTGGAGACGATGCTGGTCACGGTAGCGCCATCGGCACCCTGGGTGTCGTTAGCCAGCACGTTATAGGTCACCTGCGTATCTTCCACAGTGCTTGTGCTGTCATTAACCGCGATTGGGCCGTCATCCAGGAAGGTTACGGTGAATACATCCTGCGCCGGATCACCTTCGTTATCGGTGATATCAGCGGTCACGCTTACCACGATCGCATCGTTCGGATCGCTGGCGTCCGGGTGCGTCATCACCTGCAGCTGAGTCACGGTGTAGGTGCCATCGCCATTGACGACGATCTGCCAGTCACCGTTATCGGCTGTCAGGGTGTCCACGCCATCCCAGGTCGCACCAGCGGCGCTCAATGCCAGGGTACCGGCGCTGTCGTTACCGTAGTTGGTGCTGAACGACTGGGTATCGGAGTCCAGACCGCCGGTCTCGTCAACGCTGGCGTTAGCCACGCTGATGGTCGGCTCGGAGTCTTCTCCAATGGTGATGGTAAGAGTGGCCTGAGAGGTATCGCCATCGGCGTCGGTGATTTCGTACACCACCTCGATGCTGCCCTCTTCACCCGCGGCAGGGGTGTAAGTCACGCTGTCGGTACCGGTCACAACTGCAGAACCGATGCCTGTGGTGGAGACGATGCTGGTTACAGTAGCACCGTCAGCACCCTGGATATCGTTACTCAGAACGTCAACGGTAACCGGAGTATCTTCAGCAGTGGTAGAGCCATCATCCTTGGCAGTCGGAACGTCGTCGATAATTTCAACAACGATACTGGCAGGCGCTGAACTTACTGTGCCGTCCGATACCGTCAGAGTGAATGTATCCTGCTCAGGACCTGCTTCATCGGTGGTAGCCTGAGTCAGTTCATATTCATAAGTCGCCACGCCGGTGGCGGCATTGTAGGTGGTGACGGTAAACGTGCCGTGCTCTCCAGCAAAGCTGGTACCCGCCAATGCAGCCAAGGCAACAGTCGTGCCGTTGATGGTGACGCTCTGCAGGTCGTCGAGACCATCCGGATCAGAAACAGAGAAGGTACCGTAGGCAAACTCGGACGCAGAAGCGGCATCGGAGCCAGCCGGCAAGCCAGCTTCGTAAACCACATCGGCGCTGCCATCGGCCAGCGGGTTGGCAGTGATTTCCGGCGTATCGTTCTCACCGGCAACGTTGATGGTGACATCAGCAAAGCTGCCCGGGTTAACACCGTCGGTGACCTGGTAGGCGTTTTCAAACACGACCGCCAGGGATTCACCACTATCCAGCGCTGTCTGCGCCGCAAGCCCGGCATCATTCAGAACAAAGGTGTAAGAACCGTCAGCGGCGATGCTGAGATCACCGTATTCATTGCTGAGCTGAATCTGGGAACCGGTAGGAATAACTACGGAAAGGTTACCTGCAGCGGCATCGCCATCTTCATCGGTATCGTTCGGCAGAACGTTGCCGGAGACGCTGACACCTTCACTCAGGTTTGCGGAGTCATCGATAGCCACCGGCGTAGTATCGTCATCAAAGATGGTCACGGTACCGCTGGCGGCATCCGGGTTAACGGTCGCGTTATCTGCGCTCAGCAGCTGAATACCGAAGGTTTCATTACCTTCATCCAGTTTGTCCTGCTGGATATAAACGGTCACCGGGATAAAGGTAGTACCAGCCGGGATAACAACGGACTGCGGCCCAATGCTGCCGTCATACCAGTCGTCTCCGTAGGTCGCATCACCACCACCAAGCTGGTAGGTCACGGTGACATCCTGGTCGTAGGCCTGGCTCAATACCAGGTTAAAGGTTACCTCTTTGGCACTGCCAGGGTCTGAGCCTTCCAGAATGCTGACGTTATTACCGCTGACCAACACAGGATAATCTTCGGTCGGGGTGTCCGGCACAGTAGGATCGGTCGGGTCAGTGGGATCAGTAGGATCGGTAGGATCCGTCGGGGTATCGACGCTGACTTCAACGCTGACGGTGGGCAGATCTTCAACAAGAATACCCTCTTCGCCCTGCGGCTGTTCGACAGAGGAACTGATTCCGATGGTATCGTAACCAGCAGTCGGGTCGACTTCGCCACCGGAACGGTTAACAACTACAAAGTCCGCACCTTCATTACCGCCAGGTCCACCGGCACCGCCGGCTCCGGCACCTGGAGCACCTGCAGCAGTCGCTTCACCAACAGCGGTCGGGTCCTGACCCGCCAGGATTGCTGCCTGGATTGCATCGATGTCGCCAAAGGACTCACCGTCAGTCACGGCTTCGCTGGTGTCAAACTCATCAGCAGGAGTAAAGGTATCGCTGGACGCGAGCCAGCTCTGACCGCCTTCAAGGACGACGGGGCCACCCACTTCAAGCGTGAGGTTAATACGGGAATCTGGACCGGTGCGGATAACTTCGTCGGCGTAGATAAGATCGCCGGCCATGAGAATTCTTTCAGAGCCATCAGCAGCAACAGCAACCACAGTGCCGCTTACGGCGGTAACACTGCCGATGACTTCACCGGCTTCCTGGGGCAGGAGACCCTCAGTACCGATACCCGCATCTGCTGCTACCCAACTATCACCGCTGGAAAGGGCAACAGCTTCACCGTTGGTGAGCGTGACTTCAATACGACTGTCTTCCGCAGCCCGAACAACATCGTCGGACAGGATGGAATCACCCAGCGCCAGAGGGCGTTCCGTTCCATCGGGAGAAACTGCAACGGCCGTGCCCTGCAGGAAAGAGACTGTTCCAATTACGTCTGACATGATCCACCTCTGATATAGCTCTTATACTTCGAACCAAAGGTGCGTCCTTGCCCATCGCAGTAAGGCATTCCATGCCAGTCACGGCCATACTTTTTCCGTACCGTTTTGTCGGCAGGCAAAGCGTTCAAATAACCATGCGTCTAATGCCAGTTAAGCAGTTTCTGATTTAGAAGGTACTGTACCCTGGTACATAAGCGTGATCTCATACAGACAAATAACGAAAAAGCCCGCCGGATAAAGGCGGGCTTCGGTCTTTCTGAGCTCAACGATCAGGACTGGTCGATAGAGAGGTTTCCATTATTAATCAGGGCTGCCAATGCATCGGCGTCTGATGCAGAGGATCCGGGTGACCCTGCCAACTCATTAAATGACGTGTTTTCAAGCACAACCTTCTGATCCACATCTGTGCCCGCTCCCCCGGACTTGATTGCAACTTCCACGTTACCGCCACTCTCGGTGAGCTCGAGGTAATTATCCAGCAAGGCTTGAACACTTGTCGCTTCGATATCACCGCTGCCATCCACTGCGTAAGACTCGCCTTGCAGCAGATCGCTTAGATCAAGCACGTCCCCTTCATCCACACTGAAGTCGAGCACCCGATCTTCAGCAGGCGAATCACTGTTGGAATCCCCCGTTTGCCAGACAAAGGTATCGGCGCTAGAACCACCGGAGAGAATATCGTCACCCGCACCACCGATCAGGATATCGTCACCCTCCTGTCCATAGATAATATCGTTGCCTATCCCACCGATCAGGATGTCATCGCCACCATCGCGACCACTTTCCTCTGCAAGCTCGGCGTGATTATCACGGATATAGGCGAGCGTATCTTCACGAGTCCAGCCAGTATCGCTACCTTCTCCGTTCTCCAGAGCCTGAAATACGTCGTGTCCTGAACCCTTTGGAAGATCAATTCCCTGGGTCCGGGCGAGCGTGTCAGTATTAAGCGCATCACCGAAGATGAGATCATCCCCCATGCCGCCTTCGATCAGATCCGCACCCACAGCATCGAGGTTAGAGACCGGCGCCAACCCCACCAGCGTGTCACCCAGGGAAGTCACATCATCCAGAGGGATGTACTCACCGGTCGCCACCGTGTTAAGCGCGCCCGCCTGAGCACTGTCCGGATCTGTAATGCTGACCCCAATGGAATAAACGGTACCAAGTGATTTAAGGAGGTCCACTTCGCTGATGTTATCCGGACCAAACACGCTCCCATAGCCGGAGAAAGTGCCTGTCGCATTCTCCAGGGGAGCTGTTCCGCCAGAAAAGTAGTCCCAGTGCACGACCCCGTTGTTATCGAGAAACCGGTTAGGAAGCCCGTCTGATACAAAGACCGTCTGGTTGATGGCATCACCGTCGACGGCACTGAGCCAATCGTAGGCTTTTTCCAATCCGGCTTCATAGTTGGTATTCCCATCCGCCACCAGCACTTCAGCCACATAAGCTTTCGCGGCCGCGACACCTGCGGGTGTAGACAGATCGAACGGCTCAGCATCGGTGGCGTAGTCAGAAAATGTCACCAACCCCAGACTGACAACTCCATCAGCATAGCCACTCAACGTATCAATATAAGCTTCAACTGCAGCTTTGTATTGAACCAAGTCCCGGTCATGGTCATTCATACTGCCTGATACATCGAGTATCAGCGCTATATGGTAATCCTGAGTCTGCTCCACCGAGGTAACGCCGCCTACATCACCGACGAGAATATCGTTGTCACCGCCTAGGGTGTCCAAGGTGTTGTCATCATTGTCACCAAAGAGATGCAGGTCCGGCAGATTTTCTTCAGACAGCGTGACTTCAATTTCCGTAGAGCCGCCTTTACCGTCTGCGGCGACCACCGTGATCACATGCTCATTGGGGCCGGCCTCGAAATCATTCGCAAAGGACTTAAACCCCGCATCGGTCAAACTGATCTCGCCCGTTGCACTGTTGATGGTAAACAGGTCGTTATCGAACGCATCGGTCTGATTGTCGCTGATGCTGTACGTCAATGTATCGCCGTCTTCATCACTGGCCGACACAGTGGTCAATACCGCCATCGTGCCGCTGTTCTCCGAGTAGGAGGCATCGAATGAATCTTTGTCGAACTCCGGATCAGTATTGCCATCAATCACCGGAACGCTGGTTTCACCTGCTGTCACCAGGCGCTCATATTCAGCCCCACCTGAGCTTACTCCGACAATACTGTTGGAAAGCTCGTCCTGGCTGCCAAGATCGCCTGCGCTGTAACTGATCGTCGCTGAACCGCTTGTCTCTCCCGCGAGAATGGTGATCGTTTCACCACTGGCCAACTGGAACACCAGATTCTGATTTGGATCGATATCTCCCGGAGATCCAGAGAGCTGAATGGTGTAAGTGATCTCTCCCCCCTCATCCGAGATTTCCTCGGTGGAGGTGCTCAACGTCGCAGTGACCGCATCAATGGTGTCATTGACGGTCACGGTAGCGGTGTCGCTGCTATCCAAGGCTTCGAAGTTACCGCCGCTAACGCTGCTGATGCCCACTTCGTAGCTCTCGCCATCCACATAGACATCGTCACCCTGCACATCGAAGGGCTCGGAAGTGCCAGAGGTTTCGCCGACACCGATGGTGATGGTGGCGCCGTTATCCAGAGTGATGACCAGCGGACTTTCAGTAACCGGCGCGCCCAGGGTGGCGCTGATGCTGGCCGTCCCGCTGCCTTCGCTAACACTGATATCACCGAGCGTGATAACGGTGGTATCAATGGTGTCATTCACAGTGACAGTGGCGGTATCGCTGCTATCCAGGGCTTCAAAGTTACCGCCGCTGACGCTGCTGATGCCCACTTCGTAGCTCTCGCCATCGACGTAGACATCGTCACCCTGCACATCGAACGGTTCGGAAGTACCGGAGGTTTCACCGACCCCGATGGTGATGGTCGCGCCGTTATCCAGGGTGATGACCAGTGGTGATTCGGTTACGGGAGACCCCAGGGTGGCGCTGATGCTGGCCGTCCCGCTGCCTTCGTTCACGCTAATGTCGCCGAGCGTGATAATGGTGGTATCAATGGTGTCATTCACTGTGACAGTGGCGGTATCGCTGCTATCCAGGGCTTCGAAGTTGCCGCCGCTGACGCTGCTGATACCCACTTCATACCTCTCGCCATCCACGTAGACATCGTCACCCTGCACATCGAACGGTTCGGAGGTGCCGGAGGTTTCGCCGACACCGATGGTAATGGTGGCACCGTTATCCAGGGTGATGACCAGTGGTGATTCGGTTACGGGAGACCCCAGGGTGGCGCTGATGCTGGCGGAACCACTGCCCTCGTTGACCGTGACATCTGACAGCGTAATGACCGTGGTATCGATGGTGTCACTGACGGTCACGGCAGCGGTGTCGCTGCTATCCAAGGCTTCGAAGTTGCCGCCGCTGACGCTGCTGATGCCCACTTCGTAGCTCTCGCCATCCACGTAGACATCGTCACCCTGCACATCGAACGGTTCGGAGGTGCCGGAGGTTTCGCCGACACCGATGGTAATGGTGGCACCGTTATCCAGGGTGATGACCAGTGGTGATTCGGTTACGGGAGACCCCAGGGTGGCGCTGATGCTGGCGGAACCACTGCCCTCGTTGACCGTGACATCTGACAGCGTAATGACCGTGGTATCGATGGTGTCACTGACGGTCACGGCAGCGGTGTCGCTGCTATCCAAGGCTTCGAAGTTGCCGCCGCTGACGCTGCTGATGCCCACTTCGTAGCTCTCGCCATCCACATAGACATCGTCACCCTGCACAGCGAACGGCTCGGAAGTGCCGGAGGTCTCACCGACACCGATGGTGATGGTGGCACCGTTATCCAGGGTGATGACCAGTGGTGATTCGGTTACGGGAGACCCCAGGGTGGCGCTGATGTTGGCCGTCCCGCTGCCTTCATCGACCGTGACATCCGACAGCGTTATCACGGTGGTATCGATGGTGTCATTGACGATGACAGTGGCCGTATCGCTAGAGTCCAGGGCTTCGAAGTTACCGCCGCTGACGCTGCTGATACCGACTGCGTAGCTTTCACCATCGACATACGGGTCATCACCCTGCACATCGAAGGGCTCGGAAGTGCCGGAGGTTTCACCCACACCGATGGTAATCGTGGCGCCGTTATCCAGGGTGATGACCAGTGGTGATTCGGTTGCGGGAGACCCCAGGGTGGCGCTGATGCTGGCTGAGCTGCTGCCCTCGTTGACCGTGACATCTGACAGCGTAATGACCGTGGTATCGATGGTGTCATTGACGGTCACGGTAGCGGTGTCGCTGCTATCCAGGGCTTCGAAGTTGCCGCCGCTGACGCTGCTGATACTGACTGCGTAGCTTTCGCCATCCTCATAGACATCATCGCCCTGCACGTCGAACGGTTCGGAGGTGCCGGAGGTTTCCCCCACACCGATGGTAATGGTGGCACCGTTATCCAGGGTGATGACCAATGGGGATTCAGTGACCGCGGCCCCCAGAGTCGCCGTAATGCTGGCGGAACCGCTGCCTTCATTAACGGTAATATCACCGAGGGTAATCACAGTCGTATCGATGGTGTCGTTAATGGTGACGATAGCGGTATCGCTGCTATCCAGGGCTTCGAAGTTACCGCCGCTAACGCTGCTGATACCGACTGCGTAGCTTTCGCCATCCACATAGACATAGTCACCCTGCACATCGAAGGGTTCGGACGTAGCGGAGGTTTCACCCACTCCGATGGTGATGGTGGCACCGTTATCCAGGGTGATGACCAGTGGTGATTCGGTTACGGGAGACCCCAGGGTAGCGCTGATGCTGGTCGAACCGCTGCCTTCATCAACCGTGACATCCGAGAGCGTAATCACGGTGGTATCGATGGTGTCATTGACGGTCACGGTGGCGGTATCGCTGGAGTCCAAGGCTTCGAAGTTACCACCGCTAACGCTGCTGATACCGACTGCGTAGCTTTCACCATCGACATACGGGTCATCACCCTGCACATCGAAGGGCTCGGAAGTGCCGGAGGTCTCACCCACTCCGATGGTGATGGTGGCACCGTTATCCAGGGTAATGACCAACGGACTTTCAGTGACCGGCGCGCCCAGGGTTGCGCTGATGCTGGCGGAACCACTGCCTTCGTTCACGCTAATGTCGCCGAGCGTAATAACGGTGGTATCAATGGTGTCATTGACGGTCACGGTGGCGGTATCGCTGGAGTCCAGGGCTTCGAAGTTACCGCCGCTGACGCTGCTGATACCCACTTCATAGCTCTCGCCATCCACGTAGACATCATCACCCTGCACATCGAAGGGCTCGGAAGTGCCGGAGGTTTCACCGACACCGATGGTGATAGTGGCGCCGTTATCCAGGGTGATGACCAGCGGGCTCTCGGTTACGGGAGACTCAATGGTGGCGCTGATGTTGGCCGTCCCGCTGCCTTCGCTAACACTGATATCACCAAGAGTAATGACAGTAGTATCGATGGTGTCATTGACGGTGACAGTGGCGGTATCGCTGCTATCCAGGGCTTCAAAGTTACCACCGCTAACGCTGCTGATACCGACTGCGTAGCTTTCACCATCGACATACGGGTCATCGCCCTGCACGTCAAAGGGCTCGGAAGTGCCGGAGGTCTCACCCACTCCGATGGTGATGGTGGCACCGTTATCCAGGGTGATCACCAATGGAGATTCAGTGACCGGAGCACCCAGGGTTGCGCCGATGCTGGCCGAGCCACTACCTTCATCGACCGTGACATCTGACAGCGTAATGACAGTAGTATCAATGGTGTCATCGATGGTTACGGTAGCCGTATCGCTAGAGTCCAGCGCTTCGAAGTTACCGCCGCTAACGCTGCTGATACCGACTTCGTAGCTCTCGCCATCGATATAAGGATCATCACCCTGAATCTCAAACGGGGTAGACTCACCCGTTGTCTCTCCTACCGGAATGGTAATGACAGAGCCATTATCCAGGGTAATAACTACTGGGCGTCCAGTAACAGGCTCTGAGAGAGTCGCCGATATAGCGCCCGAACCGCTGCCTTCATTAAGCGTAATATCGCTAAGCGAGATGACTGCCTCAAACAGAACGGGATCAGGCTCGACCACTCCCTCCTCGCCCTCGGGCTGTTCAACAGTGAACCCGATCCCATCAGTCTGATATCCCGCAGTCGGGTCAACTTCCCCTGCCGTCCGGGAAAGGATAACGAAGTCAGCACCCTCATTACCTCCGGGACCAGCAAACGCCCCAGCACCGGGGGCGCCGGCAGCAGTAGCTTCACCTATAGCTGTAGGGTCCTGACCTGCCAGGATCGCCGCCTGGATATCGTCCACATCCTGGAAGCTTTGAGGATCTGCGGTAGCCGAGCTGTTATCAAACTGATCTGCGGGCGTGAAGGTATCTGCGGAAGCAAGCCAACTCTGACTACTATCGAGGGCGACGGACTCTCCCGTCATCATGGAGATTTCGACCCGGGCATCAGGGCCGGTTCGAATCAATTCATCGGCGTAGATAAGGTCACCGGCAAACAGCACACGTTCACTGCCGCTGGCATCAACCGCCACAACTGATCCACTAACGATGCTAACTGTTCCGACCGCTTCAGCTTGAACGGCCGAATCCATATCTGCACCGGCCCAGGTATCACCCGCGCTGAGGGTCAGTGTTTCACCATCGGTAAAAACAAGCTGAACACGACTATCAGAGGTGGTCCGAATTTGATCGTTTGAAAAGATCCCATCACCAACCTCTAGTTGGCGCTCGGTTCCGTTACCTGATACAGCAATCACATCCCCATTTAAAGAGACAACGTTCCCTGTCAACGCAGCCATTTTGGCACCTCATCCAGATTGAGTTGTAAGACCCGACCTCCTGTCGAGCTTCATCCTTGAAGTAAAAACGTTCCTGGCAACTTGCACCACTGTACCCTGGTACTAGGAGATCTTCTTATCCGACTGACCGGGCATCCGCTGCTGGATAAACAACCGCCCACCTGCCAGAACTCTTGATTCAGCCGAAAATTCGCTAAGTCATTATTTGATCAGGAATTAAACAGAAAAACTGACATGAAAAACTTTTACAATTCGCGCTTGACTCCCCCCGCCCCGGTCACTAATATACGCGGCCTCGGTTGAGGTGTTCCTCGATAGCTCAGTTGGTAGAGCAGTAGACTGTTAATCTATTGGTCGCTGGTTCGAGTCCAGCTCGAGGAGCCAACCGCCTTAATCGAAATTCGGGATATTCCTCGATAGCTCAGTTGGTAGAGCAGTAGACTGTTAATCTATTGGTCGCTGGTTCGAGTCCAGCTCGAGGAGCCATCCTGAAGTAGAAAGTCGGAGTGTAGCGCAGTTTGGTAGCGCATCTGGTTTGGGACCAGAGGGTCGGGGGTTCGAATCCCTCCACTCCGACCATCTTCTACATCCTTCCCCTGAACCACCCCTTAGATTTAAGAATCCTGATCCGGGTGGGTTACTAAGCATGAACATCCTTGTTATCGGTTACGTTTGGCCTGAACCTGCGTCCAGTGCTGCTGGCTACCGCATGCTCGCCCTGCTTGATGCCTTTCGCGCCCAGAACTGGCAGGTCACCTTTGCCAGCCCCGCCGAAAAAAGCATCCATCGCACCGACCTGCCCGCGCGCGGCATCCGTGAAGTAAACATTGCACTTAACTGCTCCAGTTTCGATGAGTTCCTCTGCGACCTGAAGCCCGATCTGGTCATGTTTGACCGCTTCATGATGGAAGAGCAGTTCGGCTGGCGGGTAGAAAAGTACTGCCCTCAGGCTATACGCCTGCTCGATACCGAAGATCTCTCCTGCCTGCGCCAGGCCCGACACCAAGCCAGCAAGCAAAGTGGGCAGGTTGAACTGGATGTGCCTGCCGAGCTGCTTTACTCGGATCACGCCAAGCGCGAAATCGCCGCTATCCTGCGTAGTGATCTGACACTGATGATTTCCGGAGCAGAGATCGAACTGCTCACGCAGACTTTCAACGTTGATCCTAACCTGCTGCTGAACAGCCCATTTATGCAGCCGCCGGTTTTACCGGCACAGCAACAACACCTGCCTTCTTTTGACCAGCGCCAGCATTTCATTGTGATCGGCAATTTCCGCCACGCTCCCAACTGGGATGCCGTACTCTGGTTGAAGCAGACAATCTGGCCTCGTATCCGCTCCCGCCTGCCGGAAGCAGAGCTGCATATCTACGGCGCCTATCCTCCTCCCAAGGCGACGCAGCTTCACAATCCCACGCAGGGCTTTCATATAAAAGGCTGGGCCGAAGATGTGAAGCTTGTGATGCAACAGGCACGGGTTAACCTGGCGCCCCTACGATTCGGCGCAGGCCTTAAGGGCAAGCTGGTCGATGCACTTGCCTGCGGTACACCTTCAGTCACGACCTCTGTCGGCGCAGAGGGCATGGGCGCGGAGCAGCACTGGCCCCAGCCGGTCGAGGATGATGCCGAGCAGTTTGCAGACATGGCCGTAGAGCTTTATACCCAACCGCCCCCCTGGCTGGAATGCCAGCAACAAGGCTTTACCCTGCACAACCTGCGCTTCGACTTTGCTTGCCATGCCGACGCGCTGATTGAGCGGATACTGAAGTTGAAGCTCGAACTGGATAGCCATCGGCTGGCCAACTTCACCGGTGCCATGCTCAGACACCACAGTATGAAGAGCACGCAATACATGGCTCAGTGGATCGAAGCTAAAAACCGTAAATAGATAGCTGACTTTCACCCCCTCCACATTATCGGAACGATGTCGCACCAGATTGAAGCGGCTTTCGGTCACCATAACTCTTCGACACTGACTTAAACGACTATAAATCTCAGATAAATTTCTTTATCATCAGCACGTTACTAGGGTGGTGCCAGGGGTATGCAGTAGACTATTAATCTATTGGTCGCTGGTTCGAGTCCAGCTCGAGAGCCATCCTGAAGTAGAAAGTCGGAGTGTAGCGCAGTTTGGTAGCGCATCTGGTTTGGGACCAGAGGGTCGGGGGTTCGAATCCCTCCACTCCGACCATCTTCTTTTTTTAATTCCCTCTCTAATGTTTTCTGCAGACAGCGAGATTTAAGCGCCTGCTGGTTTCGTTTTTCGATTCTTTTTTATAGCCCGCAAACCAGCACCAGGTGATTGACGTCATCTTTGCGTCGATAATCGCAGCGGTCCATGTAGTGACGGATCAGTTTGACACCCAAGCCCCCGGGCGTTGCATCCTCCAGCCTTACCGGTATCGGCTCCGCCTCAAACTCCAACGGGTTAAATGCCCGGCCGTCATCGATAATTTCCAGGCTCAACTCCCCTCCCGCCAGCGTCAACTGCAAATCGATCTGATGCCCTCGCTCGTCGCTAAAGGCGTAGTCGATGATATTGGTGACCGCCTCGTTCGCGCTCAAGTCGAATTTGAAACGAACCGCCGACGGAACCCCCATGTCTGACAATGCCTGCTCAAGCCAAAGACTCATGCGCGGAATTTCCGAATGACGGTTAGCGATCTGCAGTGAACGCTCTGCGCCACGCGATAGAGAGAGGTCACTCACGGGCCGATACCTCAATTGCCTGATAAAACCTTGCCTGCTTCGTCCAGGTCGCTGCAGATGGTAATCAACTGATCGATCCCTGAAACCTTCAAGACATCCAGCACCTCGGCTTGAGGCGCCAGAATGACGTATTTACCACCGCGTCGACTCACCGCCTTGGCGTTGATCAGCAGAGCCCGGATACCAATAGATGACATGTAAGGCACCGCGGACATATCCACGGCCACCCGATCGTAGGGCTCAGCCACAAGTTCGGTAAAGCGTTTCTCAATACTTGCCACGCCCTCTATATCCATTCGGCCGTCCAAGCAAATTCTGTAGATATCACCTTCAAGTACTTCTTCACGAATCTCCATACGTCTTTCAACCTCAATAAAAAAACATTTTGCTGTTGCCGCTTCATTCGCTGCCCTCCTTCCGCCACCTCACCACCATCACGGTGAGATCGTCGGAAGGCTCAGCGTCGCCAACAAACCGATAAACGCCCTGTTTTACCCGTTCCAGCATAGAAGTTGAGCGATCGTCCCTGGTCACGCCCTGTAGAGCACTCAGCAGCCGCTCCTTGCCGAACAGCTGCTGATCTCGATTTGCCGCTTCCGTCACACCATCAGAGAAGATGCAGAGAAACTCCTCACTGGAGAGCTGATGACGGTGCGTTGTGTATTCAAACTCGTCAACGATCGCGATAGGCGGACCACTGGCGCCTTCAAGTTCCAGTGAACGACAGCGCTCCGCCACCAGCACCGGTCGCTCATGCCCCGCGTTGCAGTAGAGCAGCTCCCCCGTGCGCAGATCGATTACACCCAGAAACGCCGTAACAAAAAGCATCTCCGGATTATCCCTGGCGATCTCGACATTGGCCCGACTGACCAACTGCCCCAGTTCCAGGTTTTTCAGCCCATCACGCAGCAGTACGCTTTTGCACAGCGTTTTACTGATAACCATAAACAGGCTGGCTGGTACACCTTTACCACAGACATCGCCCAGCACAAAAAAGACGCGATGCTCGTCCAGCATAAAACAGTCGTACAGATCACCACCCACCATTTTGGCCGGCTCCATAAAGGCATCGAGATCGATTCTCGGCTCACCGGCAAACACGTCCATAGCATTAGGCACTATGCCCATCTGGAACCGTTTCGCCGCCTCCATTTCACCACGAACCCGCGCTGCTTCTTCTCGCTGAGTTCTGAGATCCTCTTCCAGCGTATCGATTTGCCGCTCCTCACTCAGCAGAGAGTCCGCCATCATCGCGATATAAAGAACAACAAACAGAACATAGGGAGACGCCACATCCAACAGAAGCAGATATTTTGAGTAAGCCAGCAGTCCACCGGCCGCGAGCAGCATGACAAGCCCCGCAACGATGGGAATATGCATCCAGGCCTTCAGACGCGGCAGCAGATAGAGCACCACCAGACCGAGCACTGTCATAAGGCCAGCCTCCACCCATCGCGCCCAATAGGGCCGCTGCAGCACCTCTCCATCGAAGATCGATTCGAGTACCTGAGCATGAATCTCTACCCCCGGCACCCTCTCCCCCAGCGAGGTGGTGGGAAAATCCACCAGACCCAAGCCGGTAAACCCGATCAGAACCAAACGCCGCTCTAACTCGCCAGGACTGATCGCCCCCATAAGCACCCGGGAAGCCGAGACAAAACGATCCGGATCGTGATGGGAATAATGAACCCAAACGGAACCATCAGACTCAGTCGGTATGCTCAGATCAGCAAAACCGACACCGCTTATGCCCCACTCGCCCACGCTGACATCAAACAGTGGCGAGCCGGCCGCCAAGCGCAATGACTCCAACGACAATGAAGGCAAAATATTCCCACCGACCGCCGCCACCATTGGCACCTTGCGAATCACCCCCCTATCCATATCCGCACTGAGAATCGCATGCCCGGAAACCGCCGCCTCCAGGGCAGGCAGGTTACGAAGCGCCGAGGGAAACTGCCTTACCCAAGCCAGTGCATCGCCGCCTTTAATTCTGACCGGCGTCATCGGCATCGCCTTAGGCGTATTACCGGGTATACCGGCCACTCCGAGCACTGTGGGATAGGCCGCCAGCGTCTGGGCCAAAAGCTCATCATTACTGGGCAGAGCACAAACGCTCTCCAGCAAACTTTCCGGCGTTGACGGCAACAGACGCAAAGACTGACAGGGAGTGCTGCGATCCGCCTCAGGCATAATGACGTCGATACCAATGGCCGCCGGGTTATACACGCCTATCTCTTCGATCAGGCGGGCCATCAGGCTTCGAGGCCAGGGCCATTGACCGTATCGAGCCAGACTCTCCTCATCGATATCCACGATCACCACTGGCGCCGACTGCCTCTCCCGCGGCATCACCAACTGGTAAAGGTCGAAATTGAACGTGCGCAGAAAAGACTGGAACGGCACCAGACTAAACAGATGAAAGAGCACCAGTACCAATAACCCCGCAGGCGCAGCCCAGCCTTTGCCGAACGGCGACAGCTTTGATCTTCCACCCCGAAGTTCAAACACGGAATTACCGCCCTTCCCTGCCGCTAACCTGCCAAATAGAAAAAATCACCTAGCGCCATATAAAAACGCCGAGACAGGCAAAGTCAATGTATAAAATAGAAGACGCTATTACTTAAATCAAAATGCCTCAGCATAGAGCACATCAAGGTTCGCGCTCCAACTGGGGGCATAAAAAATCAACCACATTAGATTATTTTTATAAAAACTATTCTTTTAATAATTAATATTAAATTTAGTTTACATAACCGATACAAAAATACTCTTTAGAAACAATGCCTTTTATCTAAACGTCCGCGAAGAAATACAAACACATTTCTAGTGGGCATATTAATTGCTGTCCGATCAGACAACCTTATTGCTCGCAATCAAACGAGGGCCGTTCTATGGAAGATCGCTGGCTTCAAACTCTGATCGACGGCCTCCACTCTCGCTATGCTGGAGTCACCAAGGGCGAAGTAGCGAATTACATTCCTGAGCTGGGAAAAGCGTCCCCTGACCACTTCGGCATAGCCATTGCGACCTCCGCAGGCCAGGTGTTCGAAACCGGCAACAGCGACACGCTATTCACCCTGCAATCCGTATCTAAACCTTTCGCATTTGGTATGGCGCTGGAAGCCTTTGGAGAAGAGAAGGTCGCAAGACACGTCGGGGTTGAGCCCAGCGGTGACAGCTTTAACTCCATCGAGCTGGAAAAGGTCACCAACCGCCCTTTCAACCCCATGGTCAACGCCGGCGCAATCACCGTCACAGCACTGCTCTATCAAAAGTATGGCGACCAGGCAATGGACCGCATCCTCACCCGACTGAGCGCCGCTGCTGGCCGCGATCTGGGTATCGACGAAGACGTTTATCGCTCGGAATCGAAAACCGGCCACCGCAACCGAGCCATAGCCTATCTGCTGCTCAATTTCGACATGGTGCCGGAGGAGGTAGAACCCGCGCTCGATCTCTACTTCAAACAGTGTTCCATTCTGGTTAACACACGTGACCTGGCAATTATGTCAGCTACGCTGTGCAACCTGGGTAAAAACCCGGTCACCGGTGAAGAGGTCTACGACCTGGATGCAGTGCGCAATATGCTGTCAATTATGTTTACCTGCGGCATGTACGATTATTCCGGAGAGTGGGCTTACCGGGTGGGCGTGCCGGCCAAAAGTGGAGTCAGCGGCGGCGTCATGGCTGTCGTAAATCGTCAGCTGGGTATCGCCAGCTACTCCCCCAAACTCGACGCCAAAGGAAACAGCTGCCGCGGTATAAACGTTTGCACGGACCTGGCCCAGGAACTTGGATTACATACATTCGACTGTATGAATGCAGGATCCAGCTATTTGAAGGCAATGCTCTGATTTTAATCAGGCTCAAAAAACCGAGCCTTGAAAACATATGTCGCTCAATTTAGACACAAAAACAAAAAGGCAAATAAAGTCCCTATTTCGCCACCGTTTTTACTTGTAGCAAACTATCGCTGAGCTATGATTCAGGGCACTCGTGAATACTAATCATAACTAGTTATATCGCCGGCCAGCAGTATGAAAAACCGGCGGGTAATGGAGCACCCAACGATGATTTCACCTGCAAAAAAGCTGTGCCTTTCGCTGGTTCTGGCTGCTACACCGGTTTTATCTTTTGCGGAACCTGTTGCAACCATTAAAACCCTCAGCGGCGACGTAACCCTGATACGCGACGGCGAGTCTCTCTCTGCAGCGCTGGGTCAGCGAGTTCACGAGGCCGACCGCATTATTACCAGCGCAAACGGCAGCATCGGCCTGCTGTTCGACGACGATACCCGCGTTGCCGCTGGCCCCGACTCTACGCTATCTCTCGCCGATTTTTCGTTCGATGACATCAGCCATGATGGCAATCTGGATGTCGAGGTGGATAACGGCACCCTGTCGATGATCGCCGGTAAACTGGTTGAAAACCGCCCGGGCGCGGTCAAGGTCAGAACCCCCGCCGCCATTCTCGCCGTGCGCGGTACCGAGTTCTCGGTCAAGGTCTCCAATTCTCTGGATAAGGATGTCGCGGAATGAGTCGTTCAGCTAGCCTGCTGACCTCCGCTCTGCTGCTCACAACCCTGTCCGGGTGCACTGTATACAGCGGAGCCGTCAATACACTGGGCCCGGATAAGCCGGTTTCCGATATTGCCGCCACCACCGAGGGCGAAGTGCTGCTCTCCACTACACCACCGCCCTTCTGCCCTGCACTGGTCGAAACCTACATGGTCATGCCGGAAGAGGGCCGCACCGGCATAGTCGATGTCGCACTGGTTAATGGCGACCAACTGGTGCTTGAGGGTGATTACGCAGCGGCCGAAGTCGCTGGCGGCGTAGCCACGACATTTACCGGTGATGAAGCGACGATGCAGGAGACCTTTGGCGATGCGATCGCTGCACTGCCACCGGCGCCGATTTACGTACCGGTATATTTCTACTTTGACTCCGATATACTCACCGATGAGTCGCTTGCGGACGCCCAGCGCCTTTATCAGGCGGTACTGGAGCGCGCCGCACCGGAGGTGGTCGTCACCGGCCATACAGACACCTCTGGCAGCGCCGCGTTCAACCAGACGCTGGGACAGCGCCGGGCTGAAGCCGTGCGTGAAGATCTTATCGATATCGGCGTAGACCCGCAGACCATCACCACCCGTTCACTTGGCGAATCCCAGCCAGTGATTGAGACAGGGGATGGGGTTCGCGAGCCCAAGAACCGACGCGTCGAAATCAATGTTCGCTAACAGAGTTCGAGTGAAGTCATGAATAAGCAAAGGATGCGAAATACACTGCTAGCGGCCGCAATCAGCGGCTCACTGGGTGCTGCAGCTCTGCCGGCCAACGCGCAGACAATCGATGAAGCGATCACTGAAACCATGGAAACCAACCCCATGGTGCTTTTTGATGCCACCCGCCGCCTCACCGATGAAGAGCAGATCAACATCGAAAAGGGCGAGTACCGGCCAAATGTCGATCTGACACTGGGCTACGGCTACGAGTGGACCGAAAACGGCAGCACGGCGCCGGGCGATGACGAGATGGATCGCCGCGAAGCGACGCTCAGCATCAGCCAGATGCTCTATGACGGCTATGCCACCAAAAGCCGTGTCGATGCGGCCGAGTCGATGGCATCTTCTTCAGCGCTCACCCTGCTGGCAACCTCGGAAGACACAGCGTTGAGTGTGACCCAGGTGTATCTGGATGTGCTGCGCTATCAACAGCTGCTGACCATCACCGATGAAAATCTGGAGTCACACCAGGAAACCTACAACAAGATCAAACGGCGCTTTGACTCCGGTCTCGGATCTGAGTCGGACCTGCAGCAGGCGCAGGCCCGTCTGGCTCTGGCCTCATCCAACAAGGTCGTAGCCGAAGGTAACCTCTGGGAAGCCGAAATCAACTTTGAACGCGTTGTCGGCCATCCTCCCGTCGATCTGCAGATGCCCACAGACAAGTGCTGCACCGACCTTCCGTCGACTCCCGATGATGCCGTCGCGATCGCACTGACCGAGCACCCCGCCCTGCTGGCCGCCATTGCCCAGCACGAATCGGCCATGGCGCAAAAGAACGTTGCCCGTGCGGCATTCCACCCAACACTTCACCTGGAGATGAGCGCCAGCTCCAACCACGGTGTCGATGCCTCTGATTTTCGGGAAGATGAAGCTCTGGCCATGCTGATGGCACGTTACAACGCCTACAACGGCGGTGCCGACAGCGCCCGCGTGAAACAGCTGGAGCACCTGAGCCAGGCTCAGCGCGCTTCCGCCATCGCGGTACAACGGGAGCTGAAAGCCAATGCGATCTCCTCCTGGAACCGGCTTAACAACATTCACCAGCGCCTGCCACAGCTGGAACGTCATGTAGCCTCATCCGGAGAAACCCGCACCGCCTACCAGCGCCAGTTCGATATCGGCCAGCGTACGCTGCTCGATATGCTGGACTCGGAGAACGAATACTTCACTGCCCGTTCGGACTTTATCAACGGCACCATGGATGAGTGGTACGGCCGCTACCGCCTGCTTGCTCATGTGGGCAAACTACTCAAGGCGATGGAAGTTTCTCCCGATTTTGAACAGGTCACTCTGGCTGCCCAGTAAGCGCCGGAGAAATACAACGATGCTGCCCACGAAAAGGGCAGCATCTCCCCTGCCTCTTACCTGCCCGACGCCACTAGCGCTTAATGTTTGACGCAATGAGACTACATTAATATAGTGCGGTCGAACTGTTCGAATATTATCCTCTGACGAAGATCTACTCTGTCTTCTGTTGCGTACACCTCACTCGATTTGTTTATTCAACCTGCAGGCATTGGCCCTTGAATCTCCACCAGATGTTTTCCTCCCCTCCAGCGGGATTCCAGGCCCTTGTCGGCTCATATTCATCACCCCTGATCATTCTTTCCGTCTTCATTGCCATGCTGGCGGCGACACTGGCATTGAATTGCCTGAAGAACGCGCGTAGAGACGCCAGCCGTAAAGTGAAGGTGACTCAGGTGATCGCCGGCTCCATCGCGCTTGGCGGTGGCACCTGGTCAATGCACTTCATCGGCATGCTTGCCTATGAGTTGCCCATGGATGTCGGCTACAGTTTTTCCGGCACAGTATTCTCTGCCCTTCCCGTGTTTTTCGCTTCACTTCTATCGCTTTCGCTACTGACCTTTAAACGCAATAGCGCCCCCACCATTCTGAGCACGGGTACGTTGCTCGGGTTAGGTATCGGTGTCATGCATTACAGCGGCATGATGGCGATGAAAGTTGACGCGCGAATGGTTTATGACCTGTTCGGCGTACTCATGTCTGTACTGGTTGCCGCCAGCATGGCGATTTTCGCTATCTGGCTCGGCAGCCGACAGCAACCGATACTGAAGCATCCGCTTCATGATGTGATCCTTCGGGGCTGCATCATGGGAAGTGCCATCGCCAGCATGCACTATGTAGGCATGGGAGCCGTCACCTTCTACGCCGACGCTCCGGTCGTCGATTCAACTCTGGTTGCTCACCCGGTATTCGCCATGCTGATCGCCATCGGAACGCTCAGCATCATTACGACGGTGATCACAACAAATACCCTGGTTCGCTACAAACAACTCCGTGTCGAAAATGAGATACGCAAGCACCGACTTGAAGCGGTGCTGGAAACCGCTGTGGACGGGATTATCACCATCGACAGCAAAGGCCTTATCGAGTCGATGAACCCCGCCGCAGAGCAGATGCTTGGCTGGAAAATCGACGAAGTCGCAGGCAAAAATGTCAGCCTGCTGATGCCAGCCCCCTACAAGGAAGCCCATGACGGCTACCTCAGCAACTATCTGAGATCAAAGGACGCCAAGATTATAGGCTCCGGTCGCGAAGTGATGGCGCAACACCGCGATGGCCACCTGATCCCCATCCGCCTGGGTGTTGGCGAAGTGGAACTGGACGGTCAGCCACCCTTGTTCGTTGGCTTTATTACCGACATCAGCGAACAGCGTCGCATGCAAAGTGCACTGCGCGAGAGCGAGCATCAGTTCCGCACTCTGCTCGGCAATATGCCCGGCATCGCCTTTCGCTGCCTCACCGACAACCCCTGGACCATGATGTTTATCAGCGATGCAGTCGAAGAGCTGACAGGCTGGCCGCCAGAGGAGTTCATCGAGGGTCGCAAGCATATGGCTCAACTCATCTACGAAGATGATATGGAGCTTTGTGAACGCACCGTCAGCGATGCCATCCAAAACCGCAGCAGCTACTCCGTGGAATACCGTATCCGCCACCGTGACGGCAGCCAGCGCTGGGTGCTCGACAGCGGTGATTTCGAATTTATCGACGGTCACGCCAAATGGATCGACGGGGTGCTGCTGGATATTACCGAACGCCGGCAGATGGAGGATGAGCTGCGCCATTCGAAGCAGGCCGCCGAGGATGCGGCCCAGGCTAAAGCCGCATTCCTGGCGAATATGAGCCACGAGATTCGCACGCCGATGAATGCGATCATCGGTTTCAGTGACGTGATGCGCGAAGGCAAGCTGGAACCCGAGCAGAAGCGCTACATAGACTCGATCTCTAACGCGGCTCGCTCACTGCTTTATCTGCTGAACGATATCCTCGATAGTGCCAAGCTCGAGCGCGGCAAGCTAACACTGGATGTGATCGACTTCTCGCTGCATGAGCTGCTCGACAGCCTCGTATCGACTTACTGGCTGACGGCGCGCAAGAAAGGTCTGGACCTGAAGCTCTCTCTGGAACCCTCTCTCGGAGATTATGTTCAGGGAGCTCCGGACCGCATTCGCCAGGTACTGACCAACCTGCTTGGCAACGCGATCAAGTTTACCGAGAGCGGTTCAGTAGAGTTGAACGTACTTCGCAACGACCAGGGCGAGATCGAGTTTCATGTGGTGGACACAGGTATCGGTATGTCCGCCCAGGCGGTCGAGTCTATTTTCGAGCCCTTCACCCAGGCCGATGCATCCATGAGCCGCCGTTTTGGCGGTACCGGTTTAGGCACCACCATCAGCAAACAGCTGGTGGAACTGATGGGCGGCGATATCAGCGTCCGCAGCGAGGAAGGCAAAGGCACGGCGTTCCGGGTAACCCTGCCGTTAAAACCCGGCACCAAGCCACAGAAAGTGGCAGTCAAATCCGCCAAATCCGATCTATCCCTGCCTAAGCTAAGCATTCTTATCGCCGATGATATCGCCCAGAACCTGGAGCTGCTGGAGGTCGTACTTGGTCGCGATGGGCACGACATAACCCGCGCCAGAGATGGGCTCGAAGCACTGGAACAGATTAATGCGAAAAAATTCGACCTGGTCCTGATGGATGTGCAGATGCCGAAAATGGATGGTTTGACGGCTGCACGTCAGATCCGTGAAAAGGAGGCGAAAGAAGGCTTGCCGGCGCTGCCCATTATAGCGCTCACCGCGAGCGTCCTTGAGGCGGATAAACAGGCGGCCCGTGAAGCCGGCATGAACGGCTTTGCGCAAAAGCCGGTGGAACCGGATAACCTGAAAGCGGAAATCGCCCGTGTCATTACCGGCGTCACAGCACCGGTCACACACATCACTGCAAGGCCCACTTCAAGACGCCTGATCAGCCTGGACCGAGCCCTGGAACTCTGGGGCGACGAGACGCGCTACATCGAACAGCTGAAACTGTTCCTTGATAAAAAACATGAGAAATCCCTGCTTGAGGCGCTTTCAAGCAGCGATTTCGATCAACTTTGCCAGCTTGCTCATGCGGCCTCTGGTGTCAGCGGCAACCTCGCCATGGCGCGCATGGCGCGTCAATTCAGGCAGCTGGAAAGCTGTGCCACGACGCACGACAGCAAAGGCTGCCAGGTCCTGGTATCGGAGCTGGGCGCGCTAATTGAGCGCGCCAAATCGGAGCTTGCCGAACTGGAAGCCAACCAGCCAGAAACCGACGAGCAAAGCACCCAGAGTGAGCGCTGTGACAAGGTGTTTGCGGAAGCGATCACCCAGGCACAGAAACTCTGTGAACACGGCGAAATAGATGATGAGATCATCGATCAGATGCAGACTCACTGCCCGGACAAATGGCGCCCGACTGTTGCAGAACTGGTCCAAGCCCTGGAGGATTTCGACTTCCGACGCGCCAGCGTACTCTTACACCAGATAACGGGCACCTCAGAGGAGACCCCAGCATGAAAACCGGAACCCCTCGTCAATGCATCCTGGTAGTCGATGACGAACCGGCCAACCTGCGCGTATTACGGCAACTCCTTAACGATGATTACCGACTGCTTTTCGCCCGTGATGGCGAATCCGCCATCGAGCTGACACTCAAAGAGCAGCCTGATCTGGTACTGCTGGATGTGATGATGCCCGGCATGACCGGTTACGAGGTATGCAGCACCCTTAAAAGCTCGCCGGAAACCAAAGATATACCGGTTATTTTCGTGACCGCTCTGAAAGACAGCGTCGATGAAGCCCGTGGCTTCGAGCTAGGCGCCGTGGATTTCATCAATAAGCCCCTGGTGCCCGCCGTACTGCAGGCACGGGTTCGCACCCACCTGTCTCTGGTGCAGGCTGAAACGGTGACCCAGTCACACCGCCAGCTCATCGAGCGCCTGGGCCGCGCCGCGGAGTACAAGGATAACGAGACCGGCATGCACGTCATGCGCATGAGCCATTATGCGCGAATGATCGCCATCGCTGCGGGCTACAACGAAGAGACCTCCGATGTTCTGCTGCAGGTCGCGCCCATGCACGATATCGGCAAGATCGGCATCCCCGACCATATCCTGTTGAAGCCCGGTCGCCTGACGGAGGAAGAGTTCGATGAGATGAAACGTCACCCGCTCATTGGCGCAGAAATTCTGGGCGACTCAAACGCCCGCCTGATCCGCATGGCGCGCACCGTGGCCCTGACACACCACGAGAAATGGGATGGCAGCGGCTACCCCTATGGCTTGAGCGGCAGTGATATACCGATCGAGGGTCGCATAGTGGCCATTGCCGATGTGCTTGATGCACTCACCAGCGAGCGCCCCTACAAGAAAGCCTGGAGCCTCGACGACGCCCTGTCCCATATCAGGGAACAGAGCGGCAAACACTTCGACCCGGAACTGGTTGCCTTGCTGGATGGTCTGGAACCCGGGATCCGCGAAATCGCCGCTCGCTGGGCCGACTGAACACCAGGAGGTCGCCCTGGCGGCGGCCTCGCTCCTTCTCCGCTTTCGCCGCAACCCGCTGTTTCAGCGTTGCCAACCCGTTCGCCAAGGGATAGGTTGTATAGCTTTTTGGCGTTTATACCTGCAAACGCCAACCCGGCTGCAAGGAACCGCACTGCTCTGATGAACACCGCTACTAACCAGACTCCAGCCAAGTTAGATTCACTGCTTCCCGGCATCGTTCTACTGACCATTATTCCACTCAGTATTCTGGCCGCCTTCAGCGCGGAGATTCCCGGCTATCTGGCTGGAATTCCTGCCTGGGTAGCGCTGTTTCTGCTGCTTGGCCGCCAACAGCGCGGGCAGATGATTCAACGCCTGGTGTTGTTGGCGATCGGTCTGATCTGTTTGGCCCTTAGCCAGGTGATCGGGGATGGCACGAGTTCATATCTGCTCAAGGCACTCGAAGCCAACCAGATGATCATCAGCATGCTGGTGGCGGTGAGTTTCCTGCGCCTGGTGACACTGAGCGGACTGGAAACCGATGACCAGTTACCTCCCGGTACGCGGGCGCTGAACGGTACCCTGTTCGGTGGCCACTTAATCGGCTCGGTGATCAACATGTCCTCGGTGATGATCCTGGGTGACCGCCTCAGCGCCAACCGTCCGTTGACTTCGCTGCAGGGGCTGATTCTGCTGCGCGGTTTCAGCAACTGCGCGGTCTGGTCGCCGTTTTTCGCCGCCATGGGCGTTATTTTGATCAGCGCACCGGGCGCCAGCCTGACAACGCTGGTGGCCTACGGTATTCCGGTGGCACTGTCAGGACTGCTGCTGACCAGCTGGCAGATATCCCGCCATCCAGACGCGAGCAGCACGCCGGGCTACCCGCTACACCTGGGAGCTCTTTGGATTCCGATGTTGCTGGCGGTACTGGTGATGATCGCCCATAAACTCTGGCCCGACGTATCGGTCATTACGCTGGTAACCCTGCTATCACTGCTTTTTACCCTGCTCTGGCTACCAGTAAAAACCGGTGCTCGAAGCCCGGCGATACTGGCCAAACATGTGCAGCTGGGTCTACCGCGGCTGGGCGGTGAGGTGACGCTGTTTGTGGCCGCAGCCGTGCTGGCAGCCGGCATCGGCGCCCTGCTGCTATCCTTGGATATCCGCCTGGCGCCGGAGCACTTTGGCCCACTGGCAGCCTGCGTCACTTTGGCCGTATTGATTGCACTGGCGATGATCGGGATGCACCCGGTCACCAGCGCGGTATTAGCGGGAAGTATTCTGATGCCCAGCGTGGATGACCCCAACCTGCTGGGGATCACCCTGCTGCTGAGCTGGTCGATCGGTGTTGGCCTCTCGCCCTTCTCCGGCGTACAGATCAGTCTGCAATCCCGTTATGGCATCAGCGCTTTGACGCTGCTGAGGATGAACCGCTTCTACGCACCGACGATGATCGTCATCGGTTTCGGCAGCATCCTCCTATACAGCTATTTGAACGCTTAGCAGATCCGCGGCAGCTGCTCACCGTTGAGCCAGTCGACCATGCGGCTGCCGCCAAACACCGTCTCCATCTGCACGAAGTGATAGGAGTCTTCCACCACATTGCCGATGATCGCCGCGTCCTGACCCTGGGGGTGGGCGCGCATCGCCGCCAATAATTCTTCGGCCCTCTCCTGCGGGCAGATAGCGATCAGCTTGCCCTCGTTGGCCACATAGAGCGGATCCAGGCCGAGGAATTCGCAGGCCGCGCGCACCGGCTCCCGTACCGGAATCCTGCTTTCCATCAGCTGCATACCCACACCGGACTGCTGCGCCATCTCATTCAGCGTATTGGCCAAACCTCCTCGGGTGGGATCGCGCATGCAGCGGATCTCGGGCACACACTCAACCATGGCAGCAACCAGGGAATGCAGCGCCTGGGAATCGGAACGGATATCCGCCTCAAAGCCCAGGCTTTCCCGCAGCGACAGAATCGTCACACCGTGATCGCCAATGGAGCCGGATAACAAAATCGCATCACCGGGCTTAGCCTGATCACCGGAAAGCTGCAACCCTTCCGGCACCACACCGATACCGGTGGTGCTGATAAAGACACCATCGCCCTTGCCGCGCTCAACCACCTTGGTATCGCCGGTAACGATCGGCACCCCGGCCTCTTTCGAGGCCGCAGCCATGGAATCGACGATGCGTTTGAGGTCGGCCAGCGGAAAACCCTCTTCCAGGATAAAGCCTGCCGAGAGATAGCAGGGCTTAGCCCCGGACATGGCGACATCATTGATGGTGCCATGCACAGAGAGCGCACCGATATCGCCCCCCGGAAAGAACAGCGGCGATACCACATGGCTGTCGGTAGCCATCACCACCCGCCCCGGTGGCAGCGTAAACTGGGCCTGATCGTTGCCCTGCGCCAGCCATTCATTATCGAACGCCTGGGCAAACAGCTGCTCGATCAGTTCCGCCATGGCGCGACCGCCACTGCCGTGGACCATTTCAACGCGGCCCTTGGCGATATTCAGACGACTCATGCGCGCAGCTCCTCGGCCGGAATCCGGCCCTCACTGAAACGCCCATAACTGTAATAGGCGGCGCAGGCGCCCTCGGAGGAGACCATGCAGGAGCCCAGCGGATTATCCGGTGTACAGGGGTCGCCGAAGAGCACGCAGTCACGGGGATTTTTCACCCCGCGCAGAATTGACGGGCACTCACAGGCCTTGTTCTCACGACCGTGAAGTTGCTCTACGCCAAAGCGTTTTTCGGCATCGAATTCGGCATATTCACTGCGGATCTGAAGCGCGCTTTCCGGGATAGCACCCAGACCGCGCCACTCAAAGCTGGCGCGAAGCTCAAGCACCCGGCTCACCGCCGCCTGTGCCTTCAGGTTGCCCTCGCGGCTGACTGCGCGGATGAATTCGTTCTCTACTTCACAGCGGCCATCATTGAGCTGGCGGATCAGCATCAGGATAGCCTGCAGCACATCCAGCGGCTCGAAGCCAGCGATCACCACCGGACGCTTATACTGCTGCGGGAAAGGTTCATAGGGCGCAGAGCCGATCACCGTGCTGACGTGAGCCGGCCCGATAAAGCCATCCAGCTCCAGTGCGCCGCTATCCGCCTCCGGCGTATTCAAAATCGCGTGCATCGCGGCCGGCGTAAGCACGTGATTACAGAACACCGAGAAATTCTTCAGACCCAGCTTCGCCGCCTGATCGATCACCAGCGCCGTGGGCGGTGTGGTGGTTTCAAACCCGATGGCGAAGAACACCACCTCTTTATCCGGGTTCTGCTGGGCAATCTTCAGTGCGTCCGCCGGTGAGTAGAGCATGCGCACATCGGTGCCTTCCGCGCGCACCTTCATCAGGCTTTCACGACCGGAGCCCGGCACACGCAGCATATCTCCGTAGGTACAGAGGATCACTTCAGGGCGACGCGCCAGCGCTATCGCCATATCCAGCCGACCAATCGGCAGCACACAGACCGGGCAGCCAGGGCCGTGGATCAGGCGCACATTCTCGGGCAATAGACCGGGGATACCGTAGCGGAAGATCGCATGGGTGTGGCCGCCGCAGAACTCCATCAGATGATAGCGCCGCGCCGGATCAGCCTCCTTGCGGATCTGCTCGGCCAGGGCCCGGGCTTTTTCGCCATCACGAAACTCATCGACGTATTTCATGCGCCGCCCTCCCCGGCCTGAGCTTCATCGTAGGCCTCCTGCAGCTGACCCAGTTCCTCAAACAGCGCCAGGGTACGCGCCGCTTCCTCAGGATCCAGCTTGTTCAGGGCGTAGCCCACGTGCAGGATCACGTAATCGCCCACCGACAGATCGTCCACCAGAGCGATATTGATCTCCTTGCGCACCCCGCCGATATCGGCCAGCGCACGCTCAGCATCGATCAACGCTTCGATCCGTACCGGAATCGCCAGACACATGATTAACCCTCTTCTACTGCATTATTCGTTATACGGCCCTTAACACTCAGGCCCATTCTGACTGCCCAGACCTGACCCAGGCTGATCGCGGCATCGTTGCTTGGCAGCTGGGTGGGTATCAGCACCCTTAGCCCTCCAGCTTCCAGTCGTCCTTTTAGCTGATCGCGCAGCGCGATATTCAGAAAACAGCCGCCACCCAAGGCCACAATATCCAGCGCCTGTTCCCGGGCGGATCGCTGGATCCACTCAGTCAACGCCTGCACCAGGGTAGCCTGAAAGCGCGCCGCACCAAGCTGTGGATCGGCTTCATCGATTAGTGAGGCCAGCAGCGGCATCAGATCCAGTATCAGCCCCGCTCCGGTGGCGCGGATCTCAAACAGCGAGCGGTCCGCTTCAACCTCTGTTCTATCTGCATTCCGCGCCAGCGCTTCGAGAAGCATCGGCGCCTCCGCTTCAAAGCTCTGTTGCCGACAGATCCCGAGCACACCCGCAGCGGTATCAAATAACCGCCCCAGACTCGATGTGGCCGGGCAGTTCAGCCCTCTATCCAACATCAGACGCACGCCCGCTGCTGCGGGATCATCGCCGAAGCGCTGCTCGATCAGCTCGGGGCGCCCCAAGCGATAAAACAACGCACTGGCCAGGCGCCAGGGCTCGCGAGCCGCCTTGTCACCGCCCGGCAAAGCGATAGAGGCCAACTCACCGAGTTGAGCAAACCCTCCCGCATCCACACGCAACAGCTCACCGCCACGCAACTGGCCATCGCTACCGAGACCCACGCCATCCAGGGCAACGCCTAACACCGGCTCACTGAGCCGATGCTCCGCCATCACCGCGGCGATATGCGCGTGATGATGCTGCACCGGATGCAGCGGGACACCCAGTTGTTCCGCCAGAGTTTGCGCCAGGCGACTGGCATAGAAATCGGGATGAAGATCACAGGCGATATATTCAGGCTTCACCTCAAGCAGCGCCTGCAGCTCGTTTACGCTGGCCTCAAGGGTACGGCAGTTAGCGGCGTTATCCAGATCGCCGATATGGGGCGAGATAAACGCATCGGCGCCCCGTGTCAGACAGAGCGTATTTTTCAGATAAGCGCCCAGCGCCAGCACCGCAGGCCCCTCGGATTTCAGCGCCACCCGTTTTGGCGCCAACCCGCGGCCCAGCCGGATCATCGCCGCCGGCGCCGAAATCGCATTCACCACCGAGTCGTCGCAGCGGTGTTCGATCTCACGGTTGTGCAGCACCAGCAGATCGGCGATCCCCGCCAACTTATGACGCGCTTCATCATTGGCCGTAATCAGCGGCTCGCCACTAAGGTTAGCGCTGGTCATCACCAGCCGTAGCGAATGCCGCTGATCTCGCCAGCCGACGCCTTCAGGCCGATCTGCGTACTCATGGAACAGCAACCAGTGCAGAGGACTGTGCGGCAGCATAACGCCCAAGCGATCCAGGCCCGGCGCGACACTTTCAGGCAACGGGCTCGGCTTTTTGACGCGTTGTAATACCACCGGCGCCGCAGTGGACTGAACCAGCTCCGCGCCCTGTTCGGTCAGTTCAACCAGCTCATCCAGCGAGGCGGGATTCAGCGCCATCAGCGCAAAGGGTTTGCCCGGGCGACGCTTACGACGGCGCAGTTCTGCGACCGCCTCTGCGTTGTCTGCATCACAGGCCAGGTGAAAACCACCCATACCGCGTAATGCGATAATCTCGCCGCGCTTCAGCGCCTCAACTGCAAGGCTTAGCGGATCACCCGCCAACCGTTCACCTGCTGGGCTTTCAGCCCAAAGCTCAGGGCCGCAATCGGCACAGGCGTTGGGCTGAGCGTGGAAGCGGCGATGCTGGGAATCGCTGTACTCGTCAAGGCAAGCCGGACACTGCTGAAACTCTGCCATGCTGGTGTTGGCGCGGTCATAGGGCAGCTGCCGAATCAGCGAATAGCGCGGCCCGCAGTGGGTACAGTTGATAAACGGGTAGCGATAGCGACGGTTAGCGGGATCGAAGAGCTCATCCAGACACTCTGCACAAACATTGGCATCGAGTGTCACCGGCAGCTTCAGTGCAGACTCGCCACGCTCGCTGGCATCGATACGAAAGCCCGGCCCGATGGCGCCATTGAATACTTCAGTTTCAATACCATCGATCTGTGCCAGCGGCGGTAGTTCGGCGCGCAGCCGCTGCTGAAAACGGGACAGCGCATCACTGCTGCCCCGAAGGTCGATTCTCACCCCCTGGCCGGTATTACAGACTTCACCGTCCAGACTGAGCGAGCTGGCCAATCGGTGCACAAAGGGGCGAAATCCCACGCCCTGCACCTGACCACTGACACTGAGCCGCAGCGCCGGCATTACTGGGTATCCAGCTCATAGCGTTCGATCTTCGCACGTAGCCCCACGCGGGACAGGCCAAGCTCGCGGGAGGCGCGGCTTTTGTTCCAGCGGTGGCGAATCAGGGTCTCGCGCAGGATCTGTTTTTCTAACTGCTCGACACGCTCTTTCAGCGTACCGCTGAGGTCCGCCACATCCGCCAAACGCGGTGCCGGCTCGCCATCGACACAGCTGCGCAGCACGCGCGGATGAATCAGGTCGGCACCAAGCACCGGCTCTTTCGCCATCACCAGCATGCGCCGCACCTCGTTCTGCAACTGACGTACGTTACCGGGCCAGGCGTAACCGCTCAGGCACTCCAGCGCCTCATCGCTGAAACCGTCCACCGGTTTGTCGAACGCCTCCACCGCACGATCAAGAAAGGCGTTAGCCAGCAGCGGGATATCCTGAGCGCGCTGCTCCAGCGCCGGCAGCTCAAGCGTCACTTCCGCCAGGCGGTAATAAAGGTCTTCACGGAAGCGGCCGGCGGCGACCTCCTCTTCAAGCCTGCGATTGGTAGAAGCGATCACACGCACATTGATCGGGCGGCGCTGGCTATCACCCACACGGCGCACCTCGCGCTCCTGCAAGACGCGCAGCAGCTTGACCTGAAATGCCGGCGAGATCTCGCCGATTTCGTCGAGGAAGATAGTGCCACCGTCGGCCTGCTCAAACAGCCCCACATGGTCGCTGATTGCACCGGTAAAGGCGCCCTTGCGGTGTCCGAAAAGCTCCGACGCCAGCAGCTCGTCCGGCATGGCGCCGCAGTTTTCCACCACGAACGGCTTGTCGGCTCTCAGGCTGTTGTAATGCAGCGCCCGGGCGAACAGTTCCTTGCCGCTGCCGGAGGGACCGGTTACCAGCACGGAGATATCGAACGGCGCTACCTGGGCGACCTGGTTACAGAGCTGATTCAGCGGGCTATCGCTGGAGCGCAGAATTTCGCTGAAATCGAAGCGCTGACGCAGGCGCTGCTTCTTGGCTTCAACCTGGTCCTCGACCTGAGGCGTGGTCAGACGCATCTCGGTAGCGAGCAGATCATTTTCCGATTGCAGCTCCACCATTCGACAGGCGTTCTGCAGCGTCAGCAGCAGGTGATCTGGATGCCAGGGTTTGGTCAGATACTGGAAAATTCCCGCCTCGTTAAGTCCGCGGATAATATCTTCAGAGTCGGTATAGCCGGAAAGTATCAATCGCGCGGTCTGCGGCCAGCGCTCGCGCACCTCGATCAGGAACTCGACGCCGGTCTGGCCCGGCATACGCTGATCGCACAGCACCGCCTGGATGCTATTCTCCTCGAGCAGCCTGAGCGCCGCTTCCGTACTGGTAGCGGTGAGCACATCAAACTCTTCGTCGAGGGTTCGCTCCAGCGTTTCCAGCGAGCGGATCTCATCATCGACGCAAAGCACTCTGGGGCGCGACGGGTACTGCATAGGTTTCTCTCCGTTCTGTGCTCTCCGTTCAGAGCGACGTTAGAGCAGCGCTTCCAGCGCCTGGGCCTGCTGTTTCAGGGCGTTGATCCGATCCCGAATACGGGCCGCGCGGCGCGCCTCGATCCAGTCGAGCCATTCGGCCATACCCTCGCCACTGCGGGCCGATACCTGAAGCACCTCGATATTCGGGTTCACGCGACGGGCATAATCGATACAGGCTTCCACATCAAAATCCAGATGCGGCAGCAGATCGGTCTTGTTCAGCAGCATCAGGTCCGCGGCATGGAACATATCCGGGTACTTCAGCGGCTTGTCTTCACCCTCGGTGACCGAAAGGATCGCCACCTTGTGCGCCTCGCCAAGGTCGAAAGCTGCCGGGCACACCAGGTTACCCACGTTCTCGATAAACAGTACACCACCTTCGAGTTCGCCGAGCCGCTCCAGCGCATGACCGACCATATGTGCATCCAGGTGACAGCCCTTGCCGGTGTTGATCTGAATGGCGCGAGCGCCGGTGGCGCGAATACGATCCGCATCGTTGGCGGTCTGCTGATCGCCTTCGATCACCGCCAGCGGCAGCCGCTCACCGAACATCTCGATCGTGCGTGTCAGCAGCGTGGTTTTACCCGAGCCGGGGCTGGACACCAGGTTCAGTGCAAACAGCGACGCCGCAGCGAAGCGAGCCCGGTTCTGCGCCGCATAGCGGTCGTTTTTGCCGAGGATATCCTGCTCTATCTGCACCATACGGCCCTGACTGAGCCCCGGCGCATGGGCATGAGCCGCACCCTGACCGTAATGCAGGTTCATCCCTTGCGCCACCAGCGGTGAGCTGTCGGCATCCGCATGTTGATGCGAGTGCTCAGGTAAATGGTCATGGCTATGGGGGTGGCTGTGATCATGCCCAGCGGCATGGCTATGTGCATGAGCGTGCTCATGATGGTGATGGTCACCTTCGATACGGGTTTCACCCTCGGCACAACCGCAAACGGTACACATTTTATTCTACCTCCAGCTCTTTTATTCTCAGCTCGTCGCCACGGGTCACCTGCAGTTGATAGCTGCCGCAGTGAACGCAGCTGTCGTACCTCTGGGTGATCGGCACCGTTGTTGCGCAGCCCAGGCACCAGGCCTCCCCGGGCAAATCGATAATATCCAGCAGCGCGCCCTCAGCCAGGGTGTTGCGCGTTACCGCATCAAAACAGAACCGCAGGGCTTCGGATTCCACCGCCGCCAGTGGCCCTATCTCCAGCCAGACATGTTTCACGCGGGTGTAGTTTTGCGCCAGGGACTGCTCCTCAAGCAGCTGCACTACCCCCTCAGCGATCGACATCTCATGCATCGTTGATTCTCACTTCGAAAGCCACGCAGGGATCGATGGCCAGTGTCAGCTCCCGGGTCAGCGCTTCGGCCGAGTCCCGGTCGATGACAACATTGTTGAGGCGCCGCACAAGCGCCCCCTCAGTATGAAAGTTACGGTCGGTGGGAGCCAGTATCTGCCAGCGCTCAACCCTGTCGCCGTCCAGCTCGATGCCGTGCATCAACCATCCCCGCGCGGTCAGTGCCCAACCGGTCGCCAAGCCATCGCCGCTGCTTTGCCCGAGCCCAGCCACCGCCTCAGCGGTCTCTCCCTCCAGCAGTGCCAGCGCGTCATCCACCTGGCTAACCAGAGTCTGAAGCACTTCAGCGATCACCCGGGCCGCATCTCGACAACCCACTGCAGCGACGACAGGTCCTGACTCCAGTGAGGGCTGCCCAGCCCCCGGCATACCCGGCTCCAGCACCTTGCCCGAAACGCCAAGCTCTATGCCGCGCCAGCGCTCACAGTGGTTAGCGATCCAGATATCCTGCTCGGTGGGCTGGCAACGCAGGCCCCGCCACCAGTTACCAAGCTCAACAACGACCAGCGCCGCTTCGGCCGGATCGGTCTCCAGCGCCTGGCTCAGCGTTTTGCATAGCCTGATGCACTGTGCAGCCGCATCGTCATCAACACTGGGGTAACGCCAGTCCAGCAGCAGGCGCATCAAGCTCTCGCGCAGCCTCTCAATCGCCACATGAGAGTTTCGCACCCGCTCGGTTTCGGCATCGGCGATGCACCCTCGCGCCGCTTCCAAAGCGCGGGTTGCGGCAACACGGTGTGCCACCGAGCAGATGGAGAACAGCATGCCGAGCAGCTCTACGGCCTGATCGGGGTGTCGCCCGTGCAGCAGCGCGCCGACCTGACCGGACGGTCGCAATAGCGCTGGTTTAACAGCGCTAATTTTGTGACCGTCGTGATAGAGATCGACCTGTAGCTTTCCTGCACTTATCGCTGTCATGAGATTAGTTTCCCTGGCTCGCTCCCAGCATGCGCCGAAACAGCTCCCGACGCCGTGGGTTTTCGGCCTGCGCAGCAGCATCCGGCGCTGCGCTGTTGTTCTCTGTCGATGGCTGCGGCGCCGTAAAGATCAAAGCCGCGATTTCGGCGGCCAGCGATTGCGCATCGACCTGGCTCTGTAGACCCAGCGTATCCGACAGTAATGAAGCGCTGCCATAATGCCCCACCGACTCGTTATAGGCGACGATACCTTCGTACTCACCGGATGCCAGAGACAGCACGCAGCTCTCCCCCTTGGGCGGCATCAGGCAAGGTTCATCCGGTCGCCACACCAGATTGAGACACCAGGGAAGGATCAATATTCCCACCTGAGCCCCATCCAGCTGTTGCCAGCCGAACATGGCCGGTTCCAGCGCCGGGTTATACATCGGCAGACCCGCCATGCGGGCAGTAGCTTCGCGATACACCTGCAGTATCTCGGCGGCGCTGTCCTGCTCAGTCATCGACCACCATGAACTGGTCAGGGTCGCCATCGCAGTTGGGGCAACGCCAGTGATCCGGCAGATCGGCAAACGCCGTTCCCGGCTCTATTTGCCACACCTCATCGCCCTCGGCAGGATCATAGATGTGCCAGCAGATCTTGCACTCCAGCCGGCTGTCAGGCGCGATGCGCGAACCATCACCGAGGTAGCTGCCTTCGAAACGCTCGCTCATACCAGCACCTCGCGCATCTCCTTGAGTCGTTCAGCGGAATCCTCCAGATCCTCTTTCGCCGCGCAGGCGACCTGCGGGATCTCGATCACTTCCAGCGTATCCAGGATCAACTGATCGGTACTGTTAAAGTACTGCACACGCCAGATACCCGGCACGGCGCAGGCACCGATGCGGCAGTTGCCATAGCCTCGCGACAGGATCACCACCTCGCCCTGCCCCAAGCGGGCGTTCAAGCAGTCATGATCTTCCGGCGAGAACGGTAGCAGCGACAGGTTAATCACGTGAGGCATCTGCCGAGACGACTGTTGATGGGCTCTGGCCACATCAAGGAGTTCAACCAGCACAGGGCCGGCATTGAGAATATCCTTGGGCAGGCTGGCCGAATCCAGCGGGGGGATCTCCGTTGCCGCGAAGGCTTTCAACCTTGCCAGTTCCGGCACATCCGCTACCTCCAGCCACTGACTCAGCAGCACGCCCGCCGCATCTACACGCTGCAGCCACCAGACTCCGGCCAATACGGTTTCCTGGGCACGGATCGGCTCCTCACCCATGATCTGCAGCGCCACCTCGCCCTCACCCAGCACCTGGTACAGCAGCGCCCTGCCGCTCTCTCCCAAATCATCCAGAGGGATTCGGCGGGTCGGCATGCCGGGACGATACTCATCCAGCGCTTCCTGCAGACGCCCCAGCAACAGCAGGGTTTCCGGCGATTCAGCCACGTGCTCGGCTTCTGGCAGACTGGGTAGCTCGAAGGTGTACATCTCCTTCGGCATCGGCATGTAGCTGAGCGCTTCCTCTTCAGACTTGGAGCCAGGACCTATGGCCGGCGTCAGGTCGAACAGCGGGATCTCCTTACTCATAAAACCGTAAACTCCTTAATGCCCGCAGGCTGAGGATTCATTGCCCGTAACAACCGGGATACCGATACCGGGGTTTCGACGCGGCTCGGAGACCAGCAGCCGCTCGATCTCGTCGATATACTCATCCCAGTTCCGAACCTTTGAGATCGCACCGAGGTAACGCCCCTGTTTCAGAAACACCAGGGTCGGCCAGGCGTTAAATCCGTAACGCCCCTGCAGGCTGCGCTCATCTTTCGCGGCGATCACTGCAGGAGAGAGCTGCGGAAAGCGTTTAACCAGTTCCGGCAGGATCACCGCCACATCCAGGCTTTCGGAAAAACGGTTCGGATCCTCGGCAAAAAACAGCACGCTGAACGCCTGCTCACGAATGAAGTCATCAACGCCATCGGCGTCCAGGCTGGGGTAGCCATAACGGCTGTTTAGCTGCTCAATCAGCGGATGGGTCATGATTCGTTCTCTATCTGTTGGTTTACTGCAGCGGCGCTGCGAAGGTGCTCAGGTAACTGCGGCTCTCGATCCACAAGATCGGCAAATAGCCGGTCTATTGCGTCAACATCGCCTCTAGCGCTGGCGTGCAACGCCTCAAGGGCACTGGTGACCTGAGCCGCACGCTCTGCACTGATGACATCACGGGCAGCACCCGCGAAGACCAGCAACCAGGCGCCAGGGCTTACCTGGTCAACCAGACGGGTATCCACCCAGACAGGTTCACCACGACCGGAGCAAAGCGCACGACCTGACTCGATTGCCAACACCTGCATCGGTACTCCGAGACACATGTCAGGATTCCTCGTTCAGATCGATGGCGGGATTAAGAAAACGGGCATCGCCGGTACGGCACGCCTGATCGGAAGCGGGACGGCCCTGCTCATAGGCCTGCAGCGCCAGTTGTCCCGGTGAGAGTTCCTCAGCCGCCAGGCCGGTTTCACTGCGCGACTCGGCCATTACGCCGCGCTCGGCTAGAAAGTTAAGCGCAATCTCCAGCGCTTCATCGATACGGTCGCGTACGACCGGGGTCAGGCTGCCGCCGAAATCTTCCAGAAGCTCCGGCTGCACGCCGATCAGCAACAACTCAGACGGGTAGCTGCCGGTGAACTCAGCCATGGCCAGGACTTCCTGAAAACCGGTCTGATGCAGGCTCATCTGTTTGGCGCCCATAAACTTGGGCACCTCCTCATCACGCACAATCTTCAGCGTTCCCGGTTTCAGGCCGTAATCCACCGCATCAAACACCAGCAGCCGGCTGGCATTCTGGACATGCTGTACGAGGTAAATGCCCTGGGTGCCGCCGTCGAGCAGCTTCACATCCTCAGGAAAGCGGTAACGCTGGTTCAGCGTTTCGACACATCGCACCCCGAAGCCCTCATCAGCCCAGAGCACATTGCCTATACCCAGTATCAGTGTTGTATCGCTTGTCATCGCTCATCCCCGGCAGTCGCAGCGTCTTCGGCTTGTCAGTTTTCCAGTTCACAAGGAACTTATTACCAAGCCCCCCTAAACAAAGACCATGCCACAACGCCAAAAGCGCTCTACGGGGTGTTACACCAGGGGTTACAGGCCAGGCGATAGATGAGGAAATGAAAACATGAATTCCACTTAACAAATATGAGTGGAATTTTAGTTTTCACCCACAAACCTGAAGCTTTACATTAAATTGCAGTTTGAGACGGTCCCGGCCAGACCTCGAATCGGCTATAATCACCGGACGATCAGAAAGTTACCCTCTGTCAGAACCGGGTAACCTGTTTTTCCGTAAGCTACTTTTTCCTCAGTTATCGCTTTCAAGGGCCTACATCCTCATATGACCCGTCTTTTTATTGCTCTTTGCACATTGATCGCCAGCCCGCTTGCCTTCGCCGACATTTTCGCTCCCTTCAGAGAAACTGACGGCAGCACCAACTGGCAGTATGTCGCCAACTTCTCCAGCGGGGTGCTGATCATCCTGCTGACACTGGTGGTACTGATTCTCTTCGTCACCTGGCGCCGCGCCCGTCGTTATAACCTGGCACTGGAAGAGATCCGCGGCCATCTTGAGCAGCGCGTACGTGAGCGCACCGCAAAGCTGGAGCAGGAAGTCTCCGAGCATGTGGTCACCACCAAGATGCTCAAGTCATCCCAGTCATATATTCAGAACATCCTGAGCTCCATGCCGCTGGTCCTGGTCGGCCTTGACCGCCAAGGCATTATCACGCAGTGGAACAAGCGCGCCGAGCAGATCTCCGGCATCAGCAGCGAGGACGCCATCGGCCAGAATCTCTGGGAGATCTACTCCGATATCACCGTTGCGCCGCGCCATATCGAGCAGGCACTTGAGAAGGGCGAAGCGATCACACTGCGCCATAGCCAGCCGGGCAGCTACCACTTCGATATCACCGTTTACCCGTTGCAGAACTACAGCGATCCGGGTGTGGTAATCCTGGTGGACGACGTGACCAAGCGCGTCATCGCCGAAAATATGCTGATTCACCACGACAAGCTCTCCTCCATGGGTGAACTCGCCAGCACCATGGCCAGCGACATCAACACACCGCTGCAGGGCATCCTGTTCGACCTGCGCAGCTTCCAGGGCGCACTCGAGTCCGGCAAGCTGCTGCCACCGGGGACCGAGCAGAGCCCAGAAAGCCAGCATCTGCACGAACTGCTTGAAAGCGCCTCGGAAAGCGGCCGCAAGGTGGAATCGATCATCCGCAACCTGCTGCAGTTTGCCCGCGGTCGCAGCGACAAACCGCAGAACGCCAACGCGGTGGATGTGATCGAGCACGCGCTTGAACAGTCACGAGACGTGCTTGCTGAACCCGATACCTTCCCGTTCACCAGCGTTCAGATCGAGCGGCACTACCAGGATGACGTGACGATGGTGCCCTGCTACGTGACCGAACTGCAGCAGGTGTTCCTGAGCCTGTTCCGCCACGCTTATCAGGCGCTGATCGAAAAAACGGAAGAAGGCTTTAAACCGCGAATTGATATCTATGTCGCCGAGAACTTCGATGCCCTTTCAATCCGTATCGAACACAACGGCGTCGGCCTCACCGCCGACGAGCAGATGTACCTGTTCGAACCGTTCATGCACAGCGACGGTACGATCGAGCAGGCCAAGGTTGGTGCCGCCAAACGTCTTTCACTGGCGTATTTCGTTATCACCGAACAGCACCAGGGTCATATGGCGGTCACTTCGGATCTTGATACTGGCACCGCGTTCCACATCCAGCTCGATCACGACTGATACCGGCAACTCACTTATCGGTATTCACGCTGGGGCCGCTCAGGCCCCATGTTTACTGGGCTGAAAGCAGGCACAACAGGCTTTGCCGTATTAGACTTAGGGCTAAAAACGGCAAAAAACGCCCCTTCCCGGCCATTTGGCCATATATCGAAGGCTCCTCTTTCGGTACAATGCGACGCCACAAAAATACTCATAAAGTAGGAACCTGCGAATAAATCCTGCAGTGTTTTTCTCCCCAGGAGTTGTTCGCAGACACCTGAACAACAAGTTGATTAGGGCGGCCAAAAGCCCCCTTCTCGAACTGCTTGCTTTGGCCAATCCAGCCATCTAACACTGGGGAAAAGAATGACGACATCAAATCAGAAAATCATTTACACCATTACGGACGAAGCACCGGCACTGGCAACCCACTCCCTGCTGCCGATCGTTCGCTCCTTCGCTGCTGCTGCCGGCATCGAAGTTGAAACCAGTGACATCTCTGTCGCCGCTCGTGTACTGGCCGCTTTCTCGGACCGCCTGAGCGAAGACCAGCGCGTTGCCGATTCCCTGGCCGAGCTGGGCGCCCTGACCCAGAGCCCGGACGCCAACATCATCAAGCTCCCCAACATCAGTGCTTCCGTTCCGCAGCTGCGTGCTGCCATCGCTGAACTTCAGTCTCAGGGCTATAACGTTCCCGAGTACGTCGAAGAGCCGAAGAACGACGAAGAGAAAGAGAACAAGGCGCGTTACAGCAAGATCCTCGGCAGTGCTGTAAACCCGGTTCTGCGTGAAGGTAACTCCGACCGCCGTGCGCCGGCTGCCGTTAAAGCCTTCGCTCGCAAATACCCGCACTCCATGGGCGAGTGGAGCAAAGCTTCCCAGTCCCACGCTGACTACATGCGCGGCGGTGACTTCTTCTCCAGCGAGCAGTCCATCACCATGGCTGACGCCGGTGACATCCGCATTGAGTTCGTTGGCAAAGACGGCAACGTCGAAGTGAAGAAAGAGCTGAGCCTGCAGAAAGGCGAAGTCTTCGACGGCATGTTCATGAGCGCCAAGAAACTGCGTGCGTTCTTTGAAGACACCCTGAACGACTGCAAAGAGACCGGCGTTATGTGGTCTCTGCACGTTAAAGCGACCATGATGAAGGTGTCTCACCCGATCGTCTTCGGTCACGCGCTGACCGTGTACTACAAGGATCTGTTCGACAAGTGGGGTAAGACCTTCGAAGAGATCGGCGTTAACCCGAACAACGGTCTGTCCAGCGTTTACGACAAGATCAAGCAGCTGCCGGACTCCCAGCAGGAAGAGATCCTGCAGGATATCCACGACTGCTACGCTGAACGCCCGGAAATGGCGATGGTTGATTCCGTTAAAGGCATCACCAACCTGCACATCCCGAGCGACGTAATCGTCGATGCGTCCATGCCGGCGATGATCCGCAGCTCCGGTAAAATGTGGGGCCGTGACGGCAAGCTGAAGGACACCAAGGCGGTGATGCCGGAGTCCACTTACGCGCGCATCTACCAGGAAGTGATCAACTTCTGTAAGACCAACGGCGCTTTCGACCCGACCACCATGGGCTCTGTACCGAACGTCGGTCTGATGGCTCAGAAAGCGGAAGAGTACGGCTCTCACGACAAGACCTTCGAAATGAAGGCCGACGGCACCATGCGTGTTGTTAACGCTGCAGACGGCGAAGTTCTGATGCAGCACGAAGTGGAGAAAGGCGATATCTGGCGTGCATGCCAGACCAAAGACGCGCCGATCCGCGACTGGGTCAAGCTGGCTGTTAACCGTGCCCGCAACTCCGACACTCCGGCTATTTTCTGGCTGGACCCGGAACGTGCTCACGACATGCAGCTGAAAGCCAAGGTCGAAGAGTACCTGAAAGAGCACGACCTGAGCGGCCTGGATATCCGCATCCTGGATTACAACAGCGCTATCCGTGAATCCATGGAACGTGCTATACGCGGTCTGGACACCATCTCCGTCACCGGTAACGTGCTGCGTGACTACCTGACCGACCTGTTCCCGATCATGGAACTGGGCACCTCTGCCAAGATGCTGTCCATCGTTCCGCTGATGGCCGGCGGCGGCATGTACGAAACCGGTGCTGGCGGTTCTGCACCGAAACACGTACAGCAGCTGGTTGAAGAGAACCACCTGCGCTGGGATTCCCTGGGTGAATTCCTGGCACTGGCTGCTTCTCTGGACGAGATGGGCATGAAGTACGACAACCCGAGCGCCCGCGTTCTGGGTCAGGCCCTGGACAAGGCTACCGGTCAGATCCTGGAGAACAACAAGTCTCCGTCACGCAAGGTTGGCGAACTCGACAACCGTGGCAGCCACTTCTACCTGGCTCTGTACTGGGCACAGGAACTGGCTAACCAGACCGACGACGCTGAACTGGCCAAAGTCTTCAAGCCGCTGGCTGACCAGATGAGCGCCAACGAAGCGAAAATCGTTGACGAGCTGGCAGCGGTTCAGGGCAAGCCGGTTGAAATCGGTGGTTACTACCACGCTGATCCGGCCAAGGCTTCAGCAGTGATGCGCCCGAGCGCAACTCTGAACAACCTGCTGGACTCCCTGTCAGTCTGATCCGACTGAATACAGAGCAACGGCGCCCTTTCACCAAGACCGGGCGCCCATTAAAAAACCGGCCTTGAGCCGGTTTTTTGTTGTCTGTCTGGTCGCAATCAGAGCCTCTACGCCTGGGACTGACTTCTCGCCACTGAATCGCCAAACACCTGATAGCTGTTCTTGTCGCCCTTCTTGACGATATACATCGCTTCATCCGCCGCTTCTACCATCCGCTCGATACTGAAGCCGACGCGATCCGACGTGGCGATACCGATACTGCCGCCCACCCGCACCCAAACCTCAGGGCGGATCTCCACCGGCTGTTCAAACACCGAAAGCAGGTTGCGGCCCACCGCATCCACCGCATCCGAACTCTGAGCCAGCATGGAGACGACAAACTCGTCTCCTCCCCAGCGGACAATGACATCATCGGCCCGCAAAGCACTCTTCAATCGCAACGAAATCTCTTTCAGCACTACGTCACCGGCCTCGTGGCCATAAATATCATTGACCGGTTTGAAGTCGTTCAGATCGATCAGACAAAGCACAAAGCTACCCGCACGGGACTGCGCCTGCTCAACCTGCCGCCGAAACCGCGCCTCGCCACCGCGCCGGTTCAGTAGACCTGTAAGCTGGTCGTGCGTGGCACCATATTCAAAGTGCTTTTCGATCAGAGCCCGGTCGGAGATGTCGGAGAAAACCACCTCGATATAGCCCATTTCAGCGCTGTTCTGCGACTCAATCAGAGAAAACAGGCTACGCACCCAGACCTCCTGCTCGCCAGCAAGCTTGAGGTCACGGAATACACTGGCGTTATTCTCACGCACAGTCGAAAGAATCCCTTCCACCAATTCAGGATCATAAAAAAGCTGTGATAGCGGCCGCGGCTCCTGCTGATCAAGATGCGGGTCCAGATGCGCAACCAGGGACTGAAACGCCTGATTGGCCAGAGAAAGCCGGTTTTGGCCATCCACCATCACGATACCGGCGTGGGAACCTTCAAAGATAAGGCGGAATTTGCGCTCCAGCTGCGCAATACGTCGGCTCTGCTCCGCCTCACTGAGGTAGGCCGCGTGAATCGCTGACAGCATTGAGTTGATGTTATCAGCCAGATAGCCGATCTCATCCTGACTGCGCGTCGAGATCTGATTGATAGATCCCTCGTCGCTCAAATTGATCTTTTTTAACTGCCGCACTACCGAACCGAGCGGTCGGGTTACAACCACACGCACGGCCCAGAGGATCGCCACGGAAACCAGTAACAGCAAAGCCAGTTGACCGCTGACTACCGAACGTCCCTTGCTGGCAGCAAGCTTCTCAATGTAATCCAGGTCCGCGTAGACCTTGATACTGCCTACTGTTTCGGCGGCGGAAAAAGGAGAGGCCAGCTCAAGCACGAAGTCGGGGGAGCGTCCAGATTGGACCGCGCCGGTCGAGACCAGCCCGCCGCCATCAATGTCGATGCTGACCATGGATATATAACGACTGCTCTGCAGGCCTGCACTGATCTCGGTTGCCAGCTGAAGATCTTGCAGATAAGCAGCAATCGCCGCATTGCCTTCGACAACGGCGACCATCTCCCTGACCATGGTGATAACACCCGTGCGCTCCTGCTCCTGAGCGCGCAGATAATTAAGATAGCCACCGACAAAAAGAAATGCCGTAGCCAGGCAGAGAATGGCCAGGGCTATCTGAAGATCAAGGCGCTCCCTGATCCTCTTTAATAACGAAAATGGTTTTAAGCTGTTCATTTTCGCTGTCCTCTGGCAAGTAGCCTAGCGCGCTCGGATTTCTTGCCAGCAGCCCGGCAACATCTTCCGGCTTGGTCACACTCATGGGCGGCGTCGCACGTCCGGTGAACATAAGCCTTGCCCAGTATGCGTTGACTTCTGAAACTTTCATACCGATCAGCGCCTGATAAAACTCTGCCCTGACGGGCGAATCCACTGGCGCATCAATTTTCATAACAGGCGAGCCATCAGGCAGACTGTGCGAACGCCCCATGTAAAGGTCCACCAGCTCACGCTTGGTGATGGTATCTACCGGTGAGTCCTTGCTCACCACCACCAGAATATCGCCAGCATAGAGCGACCCACTAAAGGCTAGCAGTATCCACACGGCTTTGATCATCCAATTCATAGTCAGAATACAAAGTCCATGCTCAGGGTAAAGGTATCCAGAGCCGATTTCGGCGTCTGCTCAGTATCCCGCCCCCAGAGGAACGCCTCACCCTCTTCCACCCAGGTACGATCCCATTGCATCTTTAGTGCCATATTACTACGCAGGTCCCAGCGCGCACCCAGAGAGAGTGTTTTCTGATCACTCTGAACCGAGTTCAGTGCTCGCTGAATGTAGTGACCCAGAGGAGGAGGCAACAACGGCGCATCTAAAGTAGCTGCATCCTTGGTGGTTCGTGCCTGGGAGACCAGCCCATACAGAGAGACGCTATCAAAGCGACGGCTTATACCGGCGTAGCCACCGAGAAAAGGCAGGAACAGTTCGCCATCGGAATCCAGGTAAGCGATCTCTGCTGTGGCCTTCCAGGGACCCGTCCGATACTCAGCACCGAGAGAGTAATATTCGGTGACAATGCCATCCAGCCTGAGACGCTCGGCCACCTCAGAACCACCGGTGAAAGATGGCAGCGATAGCAGGTAATCCTCCAGCAGATCGACGTTGGGGTTCTTGAAATCCTGAATTTCAGATCGCGCGTAGGACGCCATCAGCGCGAGATTATTCAGCTCATAGCGCAGCGAGACACCGTAGAAAGGCTCCAGCTTGAAATAGTTATGCTGGTCGAAAGACTCATAGATATTTTTGGTGCTACCCGCAGATAACTTGGCAGAGAGTGTTCCCGCGCCAACTGGGCGGGTATAGCGAAGATCCATACCATCAATATAGGAGAAAGGGATCAGCCCATAGTAATCGACCGGCGGGCGCACCCAGTCATAGGCAAAACCTATATTCTGATACTCGGACATCGGCAGCAGGTCCATCCCTACCCGCCCTACCCTCAGAGTCCAGCGGGGGTCGATATTGTAGGCGAGATAAGCAGCCTCGATCGATTCTTCCAGACCGTTCTCCGGCCGGTCCTTACCCACCAGCTGCAGCGTCCCTCTCAGACGGTCATTCAGATCGGCATCAAGCTGAACACCCAGCAACGAGTCGGGCCGAAATGACCAGCGATCAAACTCCCCTTCCTGGGATACGTTTCTACGAAAGCCCAAGTTTTCATCACCACCACGGGTAAGCGCGATGGAGCCAAAACCGCTGATACGAATATGGTCGCTGAAATGATCGGCACGAACCTCGGTGGAGGCTAGCACAAGCAGAGCGGACAGTGTTGCGGCACCCAACGAGGTGCGGGCACGGGAGAAAAGAGAGACGGACTGATTCAAATGCTTTTGGCTTCTATAAAACAGCATTTATGGGGCGTCGTTACCTGACCCTTAGCTCTCCTTCCTGAGAATGCAACGCTATGTTACCAAAAAACAACATTCGTTAAAGGGGCTTTTGGACTGTTTTTTGACCAACTTTAGCACTAAAAAAGAAAGCCCGGCCTCTAACGGCCGGGCTCGGTGGGCACCTTGTAGTGCTGATAGCGGTTCAACCGATGCTCAATCAGACGGAAACAACCGATCATGATCGCGGTAATCAGCAGATACAGCATGCCAGCAGCAAAGAAGATCTCCAGCGGCGTATAGGTACGGGCGATAATCGTCCGCGCCGCGCCAGTAATATCGAGCAGAGTGATCGTCGATGCCAGAGAACTGCTCTTCAGCATCAGGATAAGCTCATTACCGTAGGCCGGCAGAACGATCCCAAAGGCCCGCGGCAGGACGATGCGTCGAATCTTCATCGGCCGACTCATACCAAAGGCATCGGCCGCCTCCAATTCACCCTTGGGGATCGCCTGAATCGCGCCACGGATCAACTCCGCCGTATAGGCGGCAGTGTTGAGTGTGAAGGCGATAATCGCACACCAGTAAGGCTCTTTGAGAATCGGCCAGAGTGCCGACTCCTTGATGGCGTCAAACTGGGAAGCACCGTAATAGATCAGGAAGATCTGCACCAGCAGCGGCGTTCCGCGGAAAAAGAAGATATAGCCGAACGGCAGCATACGCAGCCAGCGGTTGTGCGAAGCACGCATCAGCGCCAGAGGTACCGCCAGGATCAGACCGAGCAGACCGGACAGGAAAACCAGCTCCAGCGTCACCCACACACCGTCGATCAGGCGCGGCATGTACTCGTAAATAACACTCCAGTTCCAGTTCATGCGCGCGCTCCCCGTGCCGCCGGGTCAGCCGCACGCTCCAGCCAGGTGGTGGTCAGAGTAGCCAGCACTGTCAGCCCCAGATAGATAATCGCTGCTGCCATATAGAAGGTAAACGGCTGCTTGGTTGAACCTGTGGCCACATAGGCTTGGCGCATCAGGTCGTTAAGACCCACCACGGACACCAGTGCCGTGTCCTTCAAAAGCACCTGGAACAGGTTGCCAAGGCCTGGCAGTGCCAGCCGCCACACCTGCGGCAGGATAATGCGAAAAAAGGTCTTACCGCGCGTCATGCCCAGCGCCTGGGCCGACTCCCACTGCCCTTTGGGAATCGCCTGAATCGCACCGCGGAACACTTCGGTTGAGTAGGCGCCAAAGGCGATGGAAAGCGCCGCGACACCCGCCGCAAAGGCACTGATTTCGATATATTCGGTGTAACCGAACTTCTCGGCCACGGCCATCAGCATCATCGAACCACCGAAGTAGATAGTCAGTACCAACAACAGCTCGGGAATGCCGCGCACCAGGGTCGTGTACGCCGTTGCCAGCATGCGTGCCGGCCAGAAAGAGGATAGCTTGGCTGAAGCACCTATCAAGCCGAACGCCAATCCGAAGACCAGACTGGTCAGCGCCAGCTTGATCGTGACCCAGGTGCCGGATAGCAGCAGGTCACCAAATCCTAATAGATCCATAAATAAGATCACCGCGGGAGCGGCCAGCCCTTAATCCGCTGACGGCCGCCCCTTTGTCGTTAAACGTGGAAAGTCTTTATAAATGGAAAAGTCTTAATAGATAGAGAACGGGAAGTACTTTTCATTGATTTCAGCATAGGTGCCGTCATCAACAATTGCCTTGATCGCAGCGCTGAATTTGTCCTTCAGGTCATCGCCCTTGCGCACGGCGATGGCGATCTTGTCATCGATATCGATATCTTCGCCTTTGAATTCAAAGCCCTCGCCCTCTGCACTGCGCAGCCAGTCGAATGCAGGAAACTTATCGGACAGCAACGCGTCCAGACGGCCTGCGCCCAGATCCAGGTAGGCGTTATCCTGAGTATCATAGAGCTTCACATTGACCACATCGCCAAGCTCATCTTCGAGGTACTGACCCGCCACGGTGGCACGCTGTGCTCCAATGGTCATACCTTCGAGGCTTGCCGCGCTGGCGTCGAAATCACTGTCGGCAGGCGCGATGTAAGCCAGCACGTTCGAGTAGTAGGGCTCACTGAAATCCACCACACGCAGGCGCTCTTCGGTGATCGACATGGACGCGATGATAGCGTCGTACTTGCGCCCCATCAGGCCCGGAATGATGCCATCCCAGTCCTGAGCGACGATTTCGCAGTCCGCTTCCATTTGCGCGCAGAGCGCTTTTGCAATATCCACATCAAAACCGACCAGCTCGCCATTCTCATCGGTCATGTTGAACGGCGCGTAGGCACCCTCTGTCGCAATACGGATTTTGTCGGCGGCACTCGCCAGGGTCGAACCCATAGAGGTCGCCAAAATCAGGGAGGCTGCCGTAATCAGTTTGCTTGCTTTCATAAACTAGTCACCGTTTGTCACTAAGTTGAGTTTGCGGGGCTGTGCCAAGCCATAGTTCAGTGATGGCTGGCCATAAAGTCACGCACTCGAGGGGATGTCGGTCGGTCAAACACTTCTTCCGGTGTTCCCGACTCTTCTATATTGCCCTGGTGAAGGAACACCACCTTGTTCGAGACCTCACGCGCAAAGCGCATTTCGTGTGTCACGATCAACATGGTGCGCCCCTCTTCGGCCAGCGAACGCATAACCGCCAGGACTTCATTGACCAATTCCGGGTCTAGCGCAGACGTGGGCTCGTCAAACAGCAGCACACGTGGTTCCATCGCCAAGGCCCGAGCGATAGCGATACGCTGCTGCTGGCCGCCCGAAAGGTTGGCCGGATAGACGTTCCGCTTGTCATACAGACCCACCCGCTCGAGCAATTTCTCGGCGCGGGCGATCGCTTCATCCCTGGATAGCTTCAGCACCTGGGTCGGTGCCTCGATGATATTGTCGATAATGGATTTGTGCGGCCAGAGGTTGAAGTTCTGGAACACGAAGCCAATCTCGGAGCGCATACGCTCGAGCTGACGACTGTTGCTTGCCTTCAGATCACCATCTTTACCGGGCTCCAGCGCCAGCTCTTCACCGGACATGATAATCCTGCCCTTACTGGGCCGCTCCAGCAGGTTAATGCAGCGCAGCAGGGTACTCTTGCCGGAGCCACTGGACCCCAGAATTGAGATAACTTCCCCATCTCCGGCACTGAGCGATACCCCTTTCAGCACTTCCAGCGTGCCGTAAGACTTATGAATATCGACCAGCTCCAGCGCTGTCTTTTTCTGCTCCATACCTGCCCTACTTAAACCCTTATCAGAAAACAGCCAACTTTCGCTGGTCTACGCACCAGAACCAGTGAAGGATCAGGCTAGTTAGCCCTTAAGTAACAAAATTGACCGATTGGTTAGACAATTTTGTAATATTGCCACTCTCTAATCCAAAGATCATCCGCCAAGGTCAACGAATAAGCCTCTGACCGGCAAAATCATCACGAATTAAATTCATAGTAGACAATAAATAAAAAACCCGGCCAAATGGCCGGGCTGAAGATCAAGAGGGGGAGATCTAAAAAGAGGCAGGCACACCTGCCCGTTACGGCATCTTCGCAGTGCCTGAGCAGCACTGCTGTAACAATCAGACTTTGAACTCTTTCACCAACCCCTGCAGATTACGGCTTACATCGACCAGCATGCGCGTTGCTGCAACGGTTTCACTGGAGCTGTTAGCAGAGGTTTCGGTGATATCCCGCACTCGTACCACGCTTTGGTTTATTTCTTCGGCAACGGAGCCCTGCTCTTCCGCTGCGGTGGCGATCTGCTGGTTCATCTGCTGAATCAGCGACACGGCATTGGCAATATTGTCGAGCAGGCTACCGGTGGTGTGGGTCGAAGAGACGCTCTCCCTGGTCATCTGCTGACCGGATTCCATCATCACCAGAGAGCGTTCCGCGTTGTGCTGAAGGTTGCCGATCAACTCTTCAATTTCGGTGGTGGACTCCTGGGTACGCTGCGCCAGGCCGCGCACCTCATCGGCTACCACTGCGAACCCTCGACCGGCATCGCCGGCGCGAGCCGCTTCGATCGCCGCGTTGAGCGCCAGCAAATTGGTCTGTTCGGCGATCCCTTTAATGACATCGATAACACGACCGATATCATCGCTCTGCACCTTGAGCTCACCCATCGCCTCCGCGGTTGAGGCTATTTCAGTAGCCATGCGGGTGATAGTTTCAACGGTACCGCTGATCCCCTTCACACCCTCTTTCGCCTGGTTATCCGCATCATCAGCAGCACCCGAGGCATCTTCAGCGCTGCGTGCTACTTCCTGAACGGCAACAGTCATCTCGTTGATCGCGGCAGCAACCTGGTCGGTTTCAGCCCGCTGCAGTTGCATCCCTTCCTGATTTTTCTCGGCGGAGGAGTTAATCTGCGAAGACGCAGAGGTCAATTCAGTAACACCCTGATCAATGCGACCAAGCAGCTCGCGCAGACGACTGTTCATCTGCGCCATCGCACTCATCAGGTCGCCGATCTCATCACTGCGGTCGCGTTCGATTTTCTGCGTCAGGTCACCTTCGGCGATGCGGTGGGCAACATTCGCTGCATGGGCCAGCGGTTTACTGATCACACGGGAAATCAGGAGGGTCAGCAGAACACCCAGCACCATGGCCAGCGCGGTCACACCGGCGAGGATCAGATTGGATTGTTCAGTATCGGCAATCTGGCTTGCTGCCTGCTCCTGCAGCACCTGCTCCACGTCCTGAGAAAGCTCAATGGCAGCAGCAACCAGCTCCAGCTGCGTATCCCCCAGACGGTTGTCTATCTGATGCACACGCATCAGATATTCTCCGTACTGGTTCAGATTACTGGCCGCCTCGTTCAGCGTACTGCGGGAAATACCGATCTGGCTCTGGCGCAGGGTATCCGCCAGGTCATTGAACTCAGCAACGATTTTATCGATGGTCTCATCCAGGGCACGGGAACCGTTCTCGCTGCTATTATCTGCAGCCGCCAAGGTAATCAGATAACCGCGCACCCGGTAGCGCGCCATGGTATAGCGGTGATAGACCTTCTCCGCCACGGCTGCGGCCTTCCAGTTATCCCGCTGTAGCGCGATCCGGTTAGCCTCTTCAGTAATTTCACCCAACAGACGCAGCAACTCCGAGCCATAGGCCGCCCACTCCTTGCGGGTATTGACACGCTCGCTTTTCAGATCGAGAATCTTAGTCAAGCTGCGCTGGTAAACGACGAGATCCCGCCCCAGCTCATCGAGAGCTGCCTTTTCGCCCGCTGCCAGATCTCTCCCCTTCAGCTGATTAACATGCGCCTCCATCTGTTCGATATGCTCGACCAGTGCGTCATAGTCGGCATCAGCGCCGGTGCGCAGGTAACGCTGACGAGCGCTTTTCGCGTCCAGCAACGCCACATTAATATCCTCGGCCAAAGTGACCTTTTCGCTGCTTTCTTTAGCAAGCGACAGCCCGTGACCACCGACAACGGCAACAACAAGAGTGAGCAGGAGAATGGTTCCGAAACCGATCAGAAGTTTCTTGCCGATGGAGATATTTTCGAGGAGTTTGGTGATTCCCATAGGATTCCGTTTCCGTGAGCCAGAGGTGTGAACTGACCTTAGCGGCAGCCCTATGGATTTATTTAATCATTTATATGACTACAAATAAATAATGTATCTACTATGCAACAATATATTAGATCCTGCTCAAACTACGCCCATTAAGGTTATTCAGTGATCAGCGCTAGCCCTCTCTGCAGGCAACCATTAAGTGGGGTAGATACTGAGACAGGATTGAAAGGGAAATCAGGAAAAGAAAACCGGCCAGAACGGCCGGTTTGAATATCAGGCGAGAATCATAATGACGCAGCCAGCGGTCAGCGTACCCATCACAGCATTAAACCAACGCCAGTGCAGCGGCGTATGCAGCAGGCGCCCGATGGCCACCCCGAACCCCGCCCAGAGCGCAATGGATGGCAGGTTGGTCACTCCCATCAATAGCACCACAACAATGGCAGAGGTAACAAAGGCATCGCCGGTCAAGGTGAACGATGCGATCCCGGAGATCGCCATCACCCAGGCCTTGGGGTTGGCAAACTGGAACGCTGCGGCCTGCATGAAAGTCATCGGCCGTTTCGTTTCAGCATCACTGGCTTTACTCGGCGGTGGTGCACTGGCGATTTTCCACGCCAGCCAGAGCAGATAAAGACTGCCCACCACCTTGAGCCCCAGCTGCAGCACAGGCCACTGCTGGAACAGTGCGCCCAGGCCCAGGGCAACCGCACTCATCAGCACCATACAGCCAACGGTGATACCCGCCATGTGCGGCAGAGTGCGCAGAAAGCCGTGGTTGGCGCCCGAGGCGGTCAGCATCATGTTGTTGGGGCCTGGCGTCGCTGACATGCTGAATGCAAAGGCAACAACCGGCCCGGCCAGGGCAAGCAGTTCGGCGCTAGAGATCATGACCTTCCCCCCTGCTCGCTACACTCGCGAAAACAGGCACGGCCACGGCGGCTCTGACGCATCATCATGGCCATCACCTCAACGACCGCGCATACAGACTGAACCACCGGCAGATTAAGGAGTTGGGAACCATGAATAGACATAAGAGCCTCCGATACATAATTGTATGCATACAATTGTCGAAAAATGGGATATAAAAACCTCATACAAGAGGTACAATCAAGGTTAGTTCGGGACTTAAAACCGAGCAATCAGAGTTTTGTACCCCATACACTCAAATGTCACCCTGACAATCAGCCTGGGATAAAAGCCGCATGAGCATCAAGGAAAAAGCCCAGCAACGGGCCAGCTGGCTGCCCTCCGGCCAAACACCGGCCGGGGCGCGCTACAAAACCCTCGCCGACCAGATCGCTGCCGCCATTGCATCCGGCGAGCTCAAACCGGGAGACCGGCTGCCACCACAGCGCCTGCTTGCCGATGCGCTCGAGGTGACCGTCGGCACGATCACCCGCGCCTATAAGGAAGCGGAAAGACGGGGTCTGCTTGAAGCCAAGGTGGGCAGCGGTACACGGGTCAGGGGTAAACACAGTGATGAGCCCAACTTCCACCATCTCTCGAAAGCCACAGGCGACAGCATCGATCTGTCCCTGAGCATCCCGATCCCCTGCGCACTGCGTGAGCGGCAGCTGTCGGCGATCATGGCCAGGCTGAGCGAGCAGCCCAGTGCACTGCACAACGCGCTCGAATATCAGTCGGAGAAGGGTAATCCTGAGCAGAGAAAACAGCTGGCAGCCTGGCTAAGCAGCCAGAACATTCATATCGACGCCGACGAGCTGCTGCTATCGATTGGCGGACAGCACGCGGACTTCCTGGTGCTGCAATCGTTGATCCGACCCGGGGAAGCGGTGGCATCCGACGCCCTGACCTACCCCGGCATGATCGCCTGCGCCCGCCAGCTCGGCCTCAAACACCTGCCGGTTTCCATGGACCGCGAGGGTATGCGCCCGGATGCACTTGAGCGACTGTGCGAGCGCCAGCGGGTGCGCCTGCTCTACCTGATGCCGGAGCATAACAACCCCACGGCAGCGCATATGAGTGAGCAGCGGCGGCGGGAAATCGTCCGCATCGCGCGTAAGTATGACCTGCTGATTCTGGAGGATGGCGTACAGTTCGTCAGCGCAGAGCTACGCGGCACGCCGTTTTTTGAACTGGCGCCGGAGCGCTCCTTCTATATCTTCAGCGTCTCGAAAATTCTTTCAGGGGGACTCAGGTTTGGCTGTCTGCGAGCGCCGGCGGCGCTGATTCCCCAGCTCGCATCGGGGATCAGAGCGCAATTCTGGTCCAGCCCGGGGATCGTCGGAGCCGTTGCCTGCGAGTGGCTTGCAAGCGGTGATGCGGACACCCTGATCAACTGGCAGAACCAGGAACTGGCAGCGCGCCATGCGCTTCTGGAGCAGGTGTTTCGCGGGTACGACTTTCACGCCCATCCCTGCGGCTTTCACGCCTGGCTGCATCTGCCTGAGCCCTGGCGCGCCAGCGACTTTGTCGAGCAGGCCCGCCACCGAGGCGTGACCCTGGTCAGTCCCGAACCCTTCTGCGTGGGCACCCAGCCGGCGCCTCAGGCGGTGCGAATCTGCATCACCCCACCCACCTCTATCGAGTCGCTGCAAACCGGGCTGAACCGGCTACGGGACCTGCTGGCAGAAGGCCCCAGACCAACGGCGCCGCTGGTATAAGCCGGGGCCTGGCGGTTGCTACAGAGGGGATGGAGTTAGAAACTGGAGCCGGGCTGCCTGAGAAACTCCAGCTCCTCTTCACTGGATTCACGGCCGAGGATGGCGTTGCGGTGGGGGTAGCGACCGAAACGGTCGATGATCGCCCTATGCCTCAGCTCGAAGCGATATTCGCTTTCCAGCCCATTGTTCCGGAACAGTTGCTCTGCTTGCTCGTGGATCAACACCGACTCCGAGTGCATGTAAGGCATATAGAGAAAGTGACACTGGATGGCGCTGAGATGCTTGTCGACGCCGGCGTGCACGGCCTCCTGGGACAGCACCAGCGCCAACGAATCCTGGGCGAAGGCCGCCGCGGTATCGCGATAGATATTACGCGAGAACTGGTCCAGCACGATGATCTCGGCGAGGCGCCCCTCGGGTTGTTCGCGCCAGGCAAAGAGCTCGCCTCTTTTGGCTCGCTCCAGCGTTTGCAGAAAGCGGCGCTCGATCAGCGCATCCAGCTCCGCGTCCTTCCTCCACCAGTCTTCGGGTGATAGTTCCGAGAACCAGAACTCCAGCACCTCGGTATACATCAAGACCTCCTGATCAACCTATGCCTGGGCGTCAGTATAGGTCAGCGAGTCGAGCTCAGCCTGCCAGTAGGGAGCGGACTCCTCCCCTTCCAGCCAGATCGCCTCGGCCCGCTGTGGCACCAGCACACCGGCCACCCTTGCGTAGGCGTACCAGCGACCCTCCCAGGGCGTTGGCACAAACTTGCCTGCCCTGAATCGCGCTCTCTCCTGCGCATAAACACGGTCAATCAGCCCCTCGTCATTGAAGACGAAGGTCAGCGAGGCGGATAACTCGCCGTCGCGGATACTCACCTCCACCGAGTTATCGCCGAGCTGCTTAAAACTCAGTGCCGGATGGGTCAGCAGCAGCATCGGATACCAGGGCAGCTCTGCCAGAAAGCGCTGTAGCTCCGCCTCTGCGAGAGCTTCCCCGTCTCTCTGGTCTGCCAGGGGCAGCAGCCCCATAAATGCCGCACGCAGACTACCCTCCTGCTGCGCATAGGCATCGCAGACCCAGATCGTTGGGCGGATACGGGCGATCCAGGCAAATCCGGGGGCGCGGGTAAATACCAGCTGCCGGGCCTTAAACGCCTTCCACTGAGGCTCGCTCTCGCCCAGATCGATCAGGCCATGCTGCTTGAGCTCAACGCGGGCAACCAGCGGCATGGGATCGCCGGCGGGCAGGACATTATTAAGGTAGGTCTGGAGTACGAGCGGCAGGTCGGCAAGACCACGCGCCAGCCCGGAGTCATCGCCGGATGCGGTCTGTAAACGGTGAGTCAAACGCCGCTCCCAGCCCAGGGTGCGCCACAGGCCAATACAGAACAGCGTTGTTAAAACCAGCAGGAGAATCCAGCTCCAGGCGTCCATTCATACCTCTACATCTACACTTCTAGAACTGCGGGCACGAAGGCGCCCGCATTTTAAGGACGCACAGTATTCCAGATTCAGCGCACCGAGCGATAGACCTCCTGGCTCTCCAGCGGCGCCAGCACCACCTGCCAGAGCTGTCCGCGCTTGGAGCGGAAGAAACCGGCGCAGCTCATCAGGTAGTAACGCCACATACGGGCGAAACGCTCATCATAGTTACCGGACAGGCTGTGCCAGCTGGATTTGAAGTTATCCCACCAGGCCATCAGCGTCTTGTCGTAATCGGTACCGAAGTTGTGCAGGTCTTCCACGTTGAAATAGCTTTTGCAGGAGCCCACCAGCGTCGGCAGCGTGGGCAACTCGCCGTTGGGGAAGATATAGCGGTCGATCCAGGGATCGACGCCGCCGCCATCCTGTTCGGTACCGATGGTATGCAGCAGGAACAGCCCATCCTGTTTCACGCAGCGCGACAGCGTGGAAAAGTAGGTGTCGTAGTTTTTGTGACCCACGTGCTCGAACATGCCCACCGACACCACTCGATCGTACTGCCCCTGGATCTCGCGATAGTCGATCAGTTCGATATCCACCGGCAGGCCGGCGCAACGCTCCTTGGCCATCTTCACCTGCTCTTTCGAGATGGTGATGCCATGAACCTTTACGCCGTAATGTTTGGCCATGTACGCGGCCAGGCTCCCCCAGCCACAGCCCACTTCCAGCACGGTCATACCGGGCTTGAGCTTGAGCTTACGGCAGATCAGGTCGAGTTTGGCGATCTGGGCATCCTCAAGATTATCGGCCTCGGCCCAGTATCCGCAGCTGTAGCACCAGTGGCGATCGAGCATTTTTTCGTAGAGGTCATTGCCGATATCGTAGTGCTGCTCGCCGACCTGAAAGGCGCGGCTGGAGGTCTGCAGATTAAGCAGGCGCGCCTTGAGATAATGCATGGCGATATAGAGACGTGCGCTGCCAAGAGGCCTTTCATCAAGCCGGGCATGCATCAGGCGGGTCATCAGGCCCGACAGATCGTGGCACTCCCAGTAACCATCCATGTACGCTTCACCAAAACCGAGCGATCCCCGGGTCAGCACGGCGGCATAGACGCTCGGATCCGACACCTGGATATCCCAGGGCCTGTCGCCGTTTACACGAACATCGGCATGAGCCAGCAGGTTGCTGAGTACCTTCGGCGGTGCGGTATCGAGGTAGTGTGAGTGGCTAATCCCTGCATGGGATGGCGCGTGTGATGGCGCCTGCGATAGAGAGTGCTTATCCGTCATCGATTCCCCCTTGGATGATCAGTTGATCATCTTTTCAGAGTAGACACGAACCGGGGCACGGCAGAGTAATGGTTATAGGCAATTTGCACTTTGATACTACTAATAGCTCAATTAAATGATTAATGCACACAACAGTGTGGTGCAGTAAGTGCAGGGGAGCGATATAAAACTGACAGCCTCCCCCCAGGCAGGCTAAGGTGGGCGCATCCGTTCAAACCTAATCAGAGGAACAGCCATGTATATCGCCATGAACCGCTTCCGCATCGCCCTGGGCAAAGAGGAAGCCTTCATCGACATCTGGAAAAACCGCGACACCTTTCTAAGTGAGGTGCCGGGCTTCAAGAGCTTCAACCTGCTGCAGGGCCCCACCAGCGAAGAGTGCACCCTGTTCGCTTCGCACAGTATATGGGAGTCGGAAGAAGCGTTTATCAACTGGACCAAGTCCGAAGCCTTCCGCAAGGCCCACGCCAACGCCAAGCCGGCCAAGGATATCTACCTGGGCCCGCCGCAGTTCGAAGGTTTTAACCAGGTGCTGTAAGAACCCGAAGCCATGCCACGAACCGAGTCACTCGGCAGCAGAGATGATCGGTTGCAGCACCCGCTCCAGGATCGCGACGCCTCGACGCATGGCATCACGGTCCTGAGCCGCAAACCCCAGCACCAGGCCACAACCCTCTTCCGGATCAAACAGACTCAACGCCCTTGCGCTAACACCCTCAGCCGTCAGAAGCGCCACCACCGCCTGATCATCGACCTTCGACTCACCCACCCTCGACGGCAGTTTCAAGCAGAGATTCATCCCGCCACCGGCATCGATCACCGGCAGTCCCGCCAGCGCACTCTCTGCAATCTGAGCCTCGAGCATCTGCCTGCGCTGCAGATAGAAGCGCTTCATACGCCGTAGATGCCGTCCGTAATCCCCACAGGCCATAAATTCAGCCAACGCCAGTTGGGCCGGCATCGAAAGACCGCCATCAATAACTCTTCGTGCATTTAGAAAGTCGGTTAGCAGCGATCGCGGCAACACCAGGTAGCCCAACCTGAGCCCCGGGAACAGGGTGCGGCTGAAAGTCCCGGCGTAGATCACTCGTTGATGGATATCCAGCGAGAACATGGCCGATAAAGCAGGCCCCGCCGCAAATTCCGAATCGTAATCATCCTCCAGCAACCAGACATCATTTCGCTGCGCCCAGTCCAGCAGCGCCAGGCGACGATCAGCGGGCAGCGTATGCCCCAGTGGAAAGTTACGCGAAGGGGTCAGCAACATAAGCCTGGCTTCGCCCAGGCTCTCAACCTCATCAAGATCCTGCTGGTGGAAATAGTCGATCTTCGCCCCTGCCGCTTTAAAGACCCGTTCGCTGCCGGGAAACCCCGGCCTCTCCAGCAGCACTTTATCTCCCGCCGATACCAGTTGATTCGCTACCAGGTAAATCCCCTGCTGAGAACCTGATGTGATCAACACCTGGTCGGCATCCACCTGCATGCCGCGCTGAGCGCCGAGCCAGCGCACTATCTCACGACGTAACTTCAGGTCTCCCTGGGGATCACCCGCCAACAACCCCGCTGCGGACACCGACTTTTGCATCGCCCGCTGCCAGCGCCGGTACGGAAAATGGTCCAAGGCGGGTACCGCTGGCTGCAGCAGCCCTGCACCAGAACTCCCTGCTGCGTTTTTCGCAGGCGTAGACAGATCAGGCGCTTGACCGCTGGATTTCGGTCCCTGCGGCGTTTGGGGCAGTTCAGCCACAAAACAGCCGGCACCGGTACGCGTGTAGATATAACCTTCCGCCTGCAGCAGCTCGTAGGCACTTTTTACCGTGTTTCGCGAGATATTAAGCGCCGCCGCCAATGAGCGCGTCGCCGGCAAACGGGTCCCGCCGCCAACACGTCGCTCCAGTATCAGCCGCCTTAGCGCCAGAAACAGGCGTCGGTACGCTGGTAGCGCGGGGTCCTGCCTGTTGAGCTCAAGGAACAGACCCAGATCGGTCCTCGCCAGTCCTGACTCATCCATCAAATTGGGACCTTTATTAAGTCATATATTGGATCTTATATAGATCCAATTTAAGACCTACTCTAATCGCTCAACGAGATGGAGTGAACAGAGATGAGCGAATACAGCCTGACCGAACGGACTCGGGTAAAAAGAGGTAGCAAAAGAGCCAACTACGATAAAGAAACGATCAACACGATTCTCGACGAGGCGATGATCTGCCATGTCAGCACCCAGCTGGGTGGCCAGCCGCTGCTGCAGCCGACAATTCACTGGCGTGACGGCGATCAGCTCTATGTACACGGTTCCAGCAAAAACGGACTGTTCAAGGCGCTGCTCGAGGGTTCAGAAGCGTGCATCGCCGTTACCCTGCTGGACGGCATCGTCTTCGCCCGCTCCGCGTTTCATCACTCGGTGAACTACCGCAGCGTGGTGATCTACAGTCAGGCGCGTTTGGTCGATGACGCCGACGAAAAGAGCCGTGCGCTCGATCAGCTGATGGAGAAGTTTCATAAGGGACGCTCCGAACAGGCGCGGCGCGCCAATGAAACCGAGTTGAAGGCCACCAGCGTTATCGCTTTTACCCTCAACGAGGTCTCCGCGAAAATCCGCACCGGCGGACCGGTCGATGATCCGGAAGATATGAGTCTGCCGGTCTGGGCGGGCGTACAGCCGATCAACACAGTACTGGGCGAAATCGAATATGAAAACCGTTAACCCGGGCTGAGCCTTTAAAGATCATGAAACAAAAGTTTCACTTCGATTTATACAAGATTAATCTAAGTTATTGATTTTTAATTCTTAACCGATTGGTCAGCTATGACCTAATATTGATCATCCGCACTATGATGGAGCATTGACGGCCACCAGTGAATCATATGTTTCAGCACAAATTGTCTAACAATCAAGGCGTTACATCTTGGCCTTGAAGTTGCAAAGCGATAGTTACTGAATCATTCGTTTCCTAAACAGAGGGTAGCCAATAATGAAAATTTTAAAAAAAATGAGCCTGGCCGTTGCCGGCTCTCTGCTGCTGACTTTCGGCGCCATATCCACCGCTTCAGCCGATAAACTGGACGACATTACAGAAGCGGGAGTCCTGAAAGTTGCTGTACCTCAGGACTTCCCTCCCTTCGGTTCTGTAGGACCCGACCTTCAGCCCCAGGGCTACGACATCGATATGGCGGGCTACCTGGCCCAGGAACTCGGCGTAAAGCTTGAACTGGTTCCGGTCACCAGCGCCAACCGCATCCCTTACCTGCAAACCCAGAAAGTCGATCTGGTGATCTCCAGCCTGGGTAAAAACCCGGAGCGTGAAAAGGCGATCGACTTCACCAAGCCGTATGCGCCTTTCTTCCTTGGCGTGTTCGGTCTTAACGAGGTAGAGGTAAGCTCACCGGAAGAACTGGCGGACAAAACCGTGGGCGTCACCCGCGGTGCAGTTGAAGATATAGAGTTGAGCAAGCTGGTCTCAGACGACGTAACCATCAAGCGCTTTGAAGATAACAACACCACCCTGTCCGCCTTCCTGTCAGGCCAGGTCGACCTGATCGCCACCGGCAACCTGGTGGTGACCGAAATCGCCAATCGTAACCCCTCCCGCGTGCCTGAAACCAAGTTTATGCTGAAAAACTCCCCCTGCTATGTGGGCGTGATGAAAGGCGAAACCCGCCTGGCCGATAAGGTCAACGAACTGATCGGCAAAGCCTATGCCGACGGCGTCCTGGAGTCCCTCTCGCAGAAATGGCTGAAAGCACCGTACCCCGCTGAACTGGCGTCCATGTAACTGCGTTCGCCGGAGCAGCCCCTCTGCTCCGGCTTCAAGACCAACCCTAACTGGAACCAAGAATGGGTTATGAACTGAATTTCGGTGCTCTGCTCGAGTACCAGGACGTCCTGCTGGCCGGGCTTTGGATGACGGTAAAACTCACCGTTGTATCCACGCTGCTGGGCATTCTGCTGGGCATCCTCGGTGCCGCTGCACGACGCCACCGCAATCCCGTTCTACGTCATGGCTCCAAAGCCTACGTAGAACTGATCCGCAACACGCCCTTTATTGTGCAGTTGTTCTTTATCTTTTTCGGACTGCCCGCCATCGGCATCAAGATGACGGAAGTGGAGGCCGGCATTCTGGCCCTGGTGATCAACCTTGGCGCATATCTCACCGAGATTATCCGCGCCGGCATCGACAACACCCCCAAAGGACAGATCGAAGCAGCCCGCACTCTGGGGCTGAGCAGCCGACAGATATTTATCCGTATCATCCTGCCACCGGCTTTCCAGCGCGTTTACAGTTCCGTTGTCAGTCAGTGCATCATCGTCATGCTGGGTTCCGCCGTGGTGTCACAGATCTCGGTGCAGGAACTCACCTTCGCCGCCAACTTTATCCAGTCGCGCAACTTCCTGAGTTTCGAGTCTTACCTGGTCGCCGCGCTGCTTTACCTGCTGCTGGCCTTCCTGATGCGCCTTATCTTTAACCTGATCGGCTCACGGGCCTTTTCCAGAGAGGAGAAGCAGTCATGAACCAGAGCGAGAAACAGTCATGAACCAGGGCGAGAAACAGTCATGAACGAGGGAGAGGAAACAGTCATGAACGGGGAGAAAAAACTGTCATGAGTCAATTTACCGACTGGGATATCCTGCGCAACCTGCTGCTGGCGGCCCGCTGGACCATCCTGCTCTCACTGCTGGCCTTTGCCGGTGGCTCCATCGTCGGCCTGCTGCTGACCTTTATGCGAATCAGCCGCCGCAAGCCACTGATCTGGGTGACCCGGATCTACATCGAGATTTTTCAGGGCACACCGCTGCTGATGCAGCTGTTTATCGCCTTTTTCGGCCTCGGCCTGCTCGGCATCGATGTGTCGGCCTGGACCGCTGCAGCACTCGCCTTGACGCTGTTCTCCAGCGCTTTCCTGAGCGATATCTGGCGCGGCTGTGTCGAGTCTCTACCCAAGGGCCAGTGGGAAGCGTCTCGCTGCCTGGGCCTAAACTATCTCCAGACCATGCGCTACATCATTCTGCCCCAGGCGCTGCGCATCGCCATTCCACCGACCGTTGGCTTCTCAGTCCAGATCGTCAAAGGTACCGCCCTGGCGTCGATCATCGGCTTCGTGGAGCTGACCAAGGCAGGCACCATGCTCAATAACGCCACCTTTGAACCGTTCAAGGTGTTCGCCATGGTTGCCCTGATCTATTTTCTGCTGTGCTACCCGCTGTCGCGAGCCAGCCAATATCTTGAGGAGAAGCTAAATGTCGCTGGTAAGCGTGCGTGACGTACACAAATATTTCGGAGACCTGCATGTCCTCAAAGGCATCGACCTGGACATTAAAGCGGGTGAAGTGGTCTCGATCATCGGCCGCAGCGGCTCGGGCAAGAGTACCCTGCTACGCTGCATGAACGGCCTGGAAAGCTACGATCAGGGCGCCATCATCCTCGATGGCATGGAGGTCAGCACCGACGAATTCCAGGTGCGCAAGCTGAGCCAGAGCGTTGGCATGGTGTTCCAGAGCTTCAACCTGTTCCCCCACCTGACCGTGGGCGAAAACATCATGCTGGCCCCGACGCTGATCAAGAAGACCAGCAAAGCAGAGGCGAAAAAACTGGCCCAGGAGGTGCTGGAGAAAGTCGGCCTGGGCGACAAGTTCGGCCAGTATCCTGAAAAGCTCTCCGGTGGTCAGCAGCAGCGCGTTGCCATCGCCCGCTCCCTTGCGATGAAGCCCAAGGTACTGCTGTGCGACGAGATCACCTCAGCGCTGGACCCGGAACTGGTGGGTGACGTACTGAAGGTTCTGGAGCAGCTTGCGGCCGAGGGTATGACCCTGGTTCTGGTAACCCACGAGATGAACTTCGCCCGCGATGTCGGTGACCGGGTCGTCTTCATGCACCAGGGCAAGGTCCATGAAACCGGCGATGCCAAGACCGTTCTGGCCGATCCGCAGACACCGGAACTACGTCAGTTCATCGGCGCGGTGCTCTAACTCTCGCGCCAACCGAGCCCCGATAGCACCCACCTGCTCAACCAGAAAATTGAGCAGCAGCTGGGTGCGGGGCATCAACAGGTTGCGGCTGTTCCACACCATATAAAGTCGACGATTCTCCCCCTCCCACTCCGGCATGATCCGGATCAGCCTACCACTGGCCAGATGCTCACGCACCAGCAGATAGGGGCAGTGCATAAAGCCACCGTTACTCTCCAGCGTGGCTATCGCCACATCCAGATCGTTACAGTGAAAGTGCGGCTCGATCGCCAGGTTACTGCGGGCACCGGTCTTAGTGTTTTGCAGCACCAGATAACGCTCCTCCAGGGAGGCGATGCACGGATAGGCCAGTAATGCCTGCATATCCGCAGCACCTTCAAGCGCCAGGGCAACCTCCGGCGTAGCGACCAGCACCGATGGAAACTCGCCAACAAACTTCTGCCTGAGGCCCGAATCAACCTGGTTACCGAATCGCAGCGCGAGATCAGCCTGTCGCTCAGCCAGGTTTTCGACATCGTTGCTCAGCAAGACACTCAGCTGAATCCCGGGGTTTTCGCACAGAAAGGTCTGCAATAGCGGCTGAACAATATGGTGCGTCAGGTTGATCGGCGCGATCAACCGTATCCTGCCACGATGATCCGCCGTATCGGTATGCAGGCGTCCCATCTCTGTCTGCAAAGACTCAACCTGAGCCACGGTGGATTCGTAAAGGCGCTGGCCGATGGGGGTCAACGATACGCCACGGGCGGAACGGTTGAGCAACTGGCAGTTAAAGCGGGTCTCCAGGTTCTGGATTCGCCGGGTCAGCGTCGCGGTGGAGAGCTCAGCGGCACGGGCAGCCGCAAGAAAGCTGCCTTCCTGCACGACACGGACAAAGAGTGAAAGATCATCGAGCATAATTTCATTTATGAAATTTTAGATAACGAATATCAGTCTACTCGACAGAACTGAAACCCACTACACTCTGTTGTTCATTTTGTGCACTAAAGAAAGGACCTCTAGCCGATGTACCATCTCAAGGCGCGCTTACTACAAAGCGGTATCATGTCATTTATTCTCTGCACACTGATGACCTGCTGGGTGACGTTTATCAATCTGGGCCTCACCGACGCATTTATCGGCCGCTGGATGAACGCCTTCCTGCTCGCCTGGCCGATCGCCTACGCCATCGCTTTTGCGGCAGGCCCCTTTGTGGCTCGCCTGACCGCGCGACTGCTGGCCGACTCCCGTCAAGTCTGACCAGGCAAGCCGCCCGCCTGCTTGAGAAAGCGGGTTCAGGGTGTTGGGCTTGCAGCCATCAACCCTTCGAAACGATCAGCCAGGGCGCTGGCCATACGCCGCCTCCAGCCCGGGCTATTCTCGTTGGCGAGCACCGCATCTTCATGCCCAAGGGCCGCCAGCACAGCGCTGTAACCCAACCAGCGGAAGGGTTCCGGCTCCCAGGATCGCAGCGAACTAGATAGACCCTCACCACGCAACACCCAGGGCGCCCGGGTAGCGTCATTTTCAACACCGAGAATCAGCTCAGCCAGGGTGCGTCCGCAGAGGAAACTGGCGCCTACTCCCTCGCCGCCATAGCCGCCGGCCAGCGCCAATCCCTGGTGAAGATCCCAGTAAACATGGGGCAGAAAACGGCGAGAAATGCCCAGGTTACCGCCCCAACCGTGGGTAATTTTCACCGACTCCAGCTGCGGAAAAAGCGACAGCATCAGCCCACGATGACGATTAAACTCGGTATTAGACAGGCTGAAATCCTCGCGCAAACGCCCGCCGAAGCGGTATCCGCCGCGGGCACCAAACACCAAACGATCATCCCGGCTGCGGTGGAAATAGGTGACCATACGGCTCGCTTCGCTAATCGCCTGACCATCGGCCATACCCAGTTCATCCCAGAGTGTTTCTGACAGTGGTTCGGTCGCAATCTGCAAGCTCTGCACCGGGATCTGGTAACGACTCAGGGGCGGCAAACTGGCGGCATAACCCTCGATACAGGGCGCCACGACGCGTGCCTTAACCTTGTGACCCCGCACTTTGAGCCTGCGGGGCTGCCACTCATCCACCGGGCTGGATTCATAAATAGTCACACCCAGCCGTTCAACTGCCTGCCCCAACCCCAGCGCCAGCTTTGCCGGATGAATGGTGGCGCAGTGCGGCGAGTAAAGCGCACCTTTGCTGCCGGCGATATTGACCTGCTGTGTCAGCTCATCGACATCCAGCCAGCGATAATCCTCGGCGCTGTAACCGCGGGCATAAAATCCCCTGAGTTCTTCGCGGATCCAGTTTTCCTGCTCAGGAAACCGCGCCGCGCAGACCAGCATGCCACCCTTGCGATAACCGCAGTCGATCCCCTCTCGCGCAAACACTTCGGCCGCATCATCAGGGATGGTATGAATCAGCTCCCTGTAGCGCCGTTGTTCCTCCTGCGGCAATCCGGCCAACAGTTGATCCTGGCCGGCCAGTTCACCGATCAGCCAGCCGCCGTTGCGACCGGAGGCACCAAAGCCCACGTGTCTGGCCTCAAAGATCGCTATGTTCAGATCCGGCTGCTGACGCTTCAGATGGTAGGCGGTCCATAGACCGGTATAGCCGGCGCCGATAATCGCCACATCCAGCTCCAGCTCCGACGCCAGCGCCGGGCGGGAAACAACCTGATCGCCAACCTGCTCCATCCACAGGCTGATTTGCTCCAAAGACATTGGGTATCCTTACATCCAGAAGATTCGATTCATCGACGTGATCTCAGCGCCGCGCCATAGGCCGCGTTACCCCAGAGCCGCATCAGCTCCAGCGACTCCGGCGACTCAGCCAGGAGCTCATCCGGTGCCTGATAGTAGGAAAGCGCACAGCGTTTGCCCTGACGCAGATAAGTGAAGGGCTCAAGCCCCTGATCCAGGAATGCCTGACGGCTATGATCATCCGCTTTCAGGTAGAGCTGGTCGTCAAAAATAATCGCGAACATCAGGCCATCGATAAACAGTCCCTGCCCACCAAACATGCGCCGCGCCGTTACCGGCCCGATCACCTGCATCTGTTCAACCAGCCAGTGAGTGAATTCGCTGCTCATCAAAATCCGGCCGCCATCGATTTAACTCAGACTAACCGAGAGGGTGCGAAACTCATCCAGGGCAAACTGATCGGTCATGCCGCTGACCATATCCTGCATCAAGCGGCAACGGCAGTAGCGCTCCCAGATTTGCGTCGCCTGATCGCCCTGCTTGAGCTCTTCAGGCGGTTCAGCCAGCAGCGACAGGTAAGCTTTGACATGCTTTTTCGGCAACCGGTGAAACAGCCGGCTTTCGACCAGCAGGCCACGACTGCCGCCCTCACACAGGCGCTGAAAATCAGCCATCGGCAGCATCAGCAGCGGCCGGTAATGCTCCAACAGACCGGAAATAATCTGAAAGCCCTGCAGCTCCAAGGTTTCCACCTCCGGCACGCAGAATACATGATCGATCGCCACCCGCTTAAGGCTTTCGACGATAGCATGACAGGGGGAGTTATCCTCCAGCAGGGCCCGGTCCAGGCTGCCCTCACTGACCGCCTCGGCATGATCGAGGAATACGCGGGCGGCGTGCTCAACCAGGGGATGGATCAGACCGACACGCAGGTAGACGAAGAACTCGTGCTCCTTGTTAATCTCCTCCTGCTGCCAGCGTTTGAGCGCGTAGTCGACCAGATCGGCAAAACACTTGCCATTAAAGCTGGGGTCGTCGGCATCATCAAAGGGCTCGCGCAGCTCCGCATACTGCGCCTTCAGCAGTTCGGCGAGATGCGCGCAGTTGAGTATGCCCTTATCTACGCCGTCCTCAAGATCCGCCAGGCAGTAGGCGATATCATCGGCGGCTTCCATCAGGTAGGTCAGCGGGAATCGCTGCCCCGGCTTCATATCCAGCGCCTGCTGCATACGGGCGACAAAGCCCCGCTCCGAAAAGTAATAGCCCGGTTTCTTCTTCAGGTAAGCCAGAGGTGCGCCTTTCGGTGGTCGCTCTTCGGTGGCACAGCGGGTGTATTTAAAGATACAGGCGGTCTGGGTATAGGTGAGATTGAGCTTCTGCAACTGGCTGATCAGCCGGATCGCCTGGGCATTGCCCTCGAAACTGGCCAGCTCGCGCAGTAGCTCCTGACGCAGACTGGCGGCCGGACCTTCCAGCTCGTGGACAAAGGGCGGCAACAGCGGCAGGGTTTGTTCAAACCAGCGGGAGATCGCCGCCTCGCCGAAATGGCCAAAAGGTGGATTGCCGATATCGTGCATCAGGCAGGCCATCTCCACCAGGGTTTCGGTGGCCCGCTCCAGCCCGTCGAGCCCCAGAATCCCGGCGCCCTCACCAAGCTGATCGAAGATGGTCCGCACGATATAGCGCCCGGTCTGCTGCACCTCCAGTGAGTGGGTCAGACGACTGCGCACGGCGGCGTTGTGTTCCAGCGGAAACACCTGGGTTTTCTGCTGCAGGCGCCGCACCGCTGCGGAATTGATAATGCGGCCGCGATCGCTCTCCAGCTGTTTTTCCAGCGCTCTCACGCCGCAGCGCTCCACTCGATACTCTTCTGGCGCTTTCCCGCGCTGCTGATAGGGTCGCTGTATCGAAAAACGGGAAGCGAAGTCGGGCATATCCATTACCAGAGAGTGAAAGTGAGGAGCCCTGACTATAAACGCCCGCCCTTACCCTTCCAACCTTGCCGTTAAGCTAAGCAGTCAGCGGCTTTTGCATTTGCCAGTTGCGCAGGCTTACTCCCTGGCGCTCGACCTGGTTCGCCCTCAGCACCCGAAAACCGCGGCGCTCGAAGAACGGCCTCGCCACATCGGATGCACTGACGCTCAGCAACGCAAGACCGCGCTCACGGGCCAGATTTTCCAGATGGTCATAGAGCGCCGAGGCAACCCCCTGCCCCTGATGGTAATTCTGGGTATAGAGCCAGTCGATATAGCCTTCCGGCTCCAAGCCAATAAAGCCGACCACACGCCGGTCGATACAGGCGACAAAGGTTTCATGTAAGGGGATGGCACGGCGCCAGTAATCGTAGTCCAACGGAGCCGGGGCCCAGGCCAACTGTTCGGCCCTGCTGTAGATATCAGGGTCTATGCCATGCACGCTGTCGAAAAAAATATCTGCGATCCGATCCGCATCGGCGAAATGCGCCGGTCTTACACGGATATCGCCCTTGCCCTGAGCCATCCGCTGCTCCTTGCTTCCAGCTAAGCTATTCCAGCTAAATAATTTTTATATAGTCGGCTTTTCCATCAAAACTGATGGAGATCGGGGAGAGACCTGCCCAAGGCTTTCTCCCCAATAATTCACACCTACAGTCTAACCAAAGCGCGAAATTCAGCCATCTCTAATACCAACACCGGGCTGCCTCTGAGCGTCAGCCCCACCCATCGCCAGCGTGCATTCAGCTATCGGAACCACCCCGCTCCGTGCGGTATACTCCTGCGCCTGTTTTTCATTCAGCCGGAGCTCCCATGTCTGTTTCTCAAGCGATCATCCACCGCCTGACCCGCGACAGCGGCGACAAATCCTACAGCCTCAGCGACAAGCCTCTGGAACTGACAGAAACCGAGAGCCGACTGCTCAGCGAGATCAAACCGCTGTTTGTGCGCCGCGCCAGCAAGCGCTACGGCTGCTTCTCAAACGAGGCCGACGTATTCAAGGGGCTGGTGGTGAATTGGCTCGGCGATACCCTGAACTTGGTCTCTTTCAGCCAGAAAACCATCGAATACCTGGCGATCGCACTGGAAGAACAGGATGTGGAGTCCGACGGCTACTGGCTCTTTGCTGTGGATGAGCAGGAGGCCGGTCGTATCCTCTGGCTGGCTCAGCTGCGCCAACGACCTGGCATCGTTGTGAACGGCGACAACAAACCGGATGACTGCGAATACATCGATTTCACCAAACTCGGCTTCTGCGCCAGCCTGAACCTGGACCAGGTGCATCAGCCGGGCGAACAGAAGTTTCTTACTATCAGTTTCGGCTTTGGCGAACGCCCGATGCAGAAGCTGATGATGGATTTCCTCAGCTTCACCGACACCGTGGACACCACCGCCGATACCGAGCGTTTTATGTCACTGGTGGAGGATTACAGCCGTGATATGCCGGAGGACACCGGTAAGCGCTACCAGAAAGAGGTGGCTGAATACTGCATCGAACAGGTAAAGAACGGCGAGGCGGTGAACTACCGAGAGCTCTCCGGCGAGATCGAAAGCCAGGCTCCCACCGGCCTGGATCGCTATATCGAAGAGCGCGATCCGGAACTGAAGGAAGCCTTCATCCCGGACCAGTCCAGTCTGAAGAAGTATATTCGCTACAGCGGCCGCAGCCGCGATGTATCGATCAGCTTCAGCAACGAATCGCTCGGCAAGAACATCACCTTCGATCCGAACGCCGGCACCCTGACCCTGAGCGAGCTGCCTGCCGCATTGATCAAGCAGCTCAAGGGCGAGTAATCAGACGGTCTGCGCGGGCTGGGGTGACTTGATACGCGGGAAACCGATGATGATCGAGAGCAACGCCACCAGCCCCAGCAACCAGCAGTAATAGATATTGCCGATCAGTGCCAGCGGCGAAAGCTTGGCAGTGGAAGCCGCCAGCAGTACCTGGGCACCGTACGGAATCAGCCCCTGCACCACGCAGGAGAAGATATCGATCAGGCTGGCGCTGCGGCGCGGATCCACCTCATGACGTTCGGCGATATCCTTGGCCAGAGAGCCCGCCAGCAGAATCGCCACGGTGTTGTTGGCGGTGCAGAGATTGGTCAGGGCCACCGAAGCACTGATGCTGAGCTCACCGCTGCGCTTGCCGGGCTCGCGGTTACCGAGGCGGCTGATACGGTCAATTGCGTCGGAGATCCAGGCCAGACCGCCCTGAGATTTCATCATTGCTCCGAGACCACCGATCAGCAGCGACAGGATCATGATCTCCTGCATGCTGGTATAGCCCGCATAAATGTCCGAGGACCATTTCGCCAGGTTATAGTCCGGCATCATCCACAGGCCTATGCCGCCGGCCAGCAGAATACCGATAAACAGCACCAGCATCACATTCACGCCAAGCACCGCCAATACCAGTACCGCTAAATATGGCAGCACCAGAATCAGGTTGTAATCGCCGGGCGCTTCCACTTGGGCCGAACTGCTCTGCAACCAGAGCCAGACCAACGTCAGCAGTGCCGCCGGCAGGGCGATCATAAAGTTCAGCTTGAACTTGTCGCGCATGGCGCAGCCCTGGGTACGGGTGGCCGCGATGGTGGTATCCGAGATGATCGACAGGTTATCACCGAACATCGCACCACCGACCACCGTTGCCACGGTCAGCGGCAGCGACAGATCGGTCGCCTCGGCCACACCCACTGCAATCGGCGCGATCGCCGCAATGGTGCCCATGGAAGTGCCCATGGAAGTAGCGACAAAGGCCGCGATCACAAACAGACCCGGCAGCACCAGCTCCGGCGGAACCACACTCAGTCCCAGGTTCACCGTGGCATCCACGCCACCCACCGCTTCGGCCACACTGCCAAAGGCACCGGCGAGCAGATAGATCAGCACCATGGTGATGATGGTGTTATCACCCACCCCTTCGATAAAGGTGTTGATGCGCTCGTTCAGTGAGCCCCTGGCGAGCAGCACTGCCAGCACGATAGCCGGCAAAATCGCCACCGGTGCCGATATCTTGTAAAAGGCAAAGTCCTCGCCCTGGGACTGATACCAGAGGCCACTACCAACAAAGAAAAGCAGGAACAGCGCCAGCGGCAGCAGCGCCAGCGGAGACGGTTTATTCATGATGAGTCGATCACCCTGATGGTTCTGCCCGACCGGGTAAGGTCAGGTGAAAAAATGGGTTGTCCCGGGATCCACCGGAATTAGTAGCGGGGAATTATACAGTGATCAACATATATCACTAATACCTTATTGTAATACTCAGGTATATCACGGACATATACGCCCACAAGACGCACCGGGCTGGATTGTCTATAATCCCCAGCCACTATCTACATACAATATCTCCAGCCACTTCCGAGCTGTGCAATCCACCCCGCCATCGAGAGATTGACCATGACCGAACGCCTTACCCTGACCCGCCCCGATGACTGGCACCTTCACCTGCGTGATGGTGACGTACTGCAACATGTAGTGCCGGCTACGGCCCGTCAGATGGGTCGCGCGATCGTCATGCCCAACCTCAAGCCACCGGTCACCAATGCGGAAGAAGCGCTGGCCTACTACGACCGCATCATGGCACAGGTGCCGGCAGGCGTTAGCTTCGAGCCGCTGATGACGCTCTACCTGACCGACAACACAACCCCGGAGATGATCGCCGCCGCAGCTGCCACCGGCAAAGTCGCCGCGGTTAAGCTCTACCCGGCCGGCGCCACCACCAACTCAGCATCGGGCGTCACCGACCTGGGTAAACTGGGCGCTGTCTGCGACGCCCTGGCGGAGCACAACATGCCGCTGCTGGTGCACGGTGAAGTGACCCATCAGGATGTCGATATCTATGATCGTGAGAAGCGCTTCCTCGATGAGATCCTGAGCCCGCTGGCAGCCAAGCACAACAACATGAAGCTGGTGGTCGAACACATCACCACCAAGGACGCAGCGGAGTTCGTCAACAGCCAGGGCGATAACGTGGCGGCGACCATCACCGTCCAGCACCTGGCCTACAACCGCAACCATATGCTGGTGGGCGGTATCCGTCCGCACCTGTTCTGCCTGCCGATTCTCAAGCGCAACATCCACCAGGAAGCGCTGCAGGCAGCGGCCATCAGCGGCAGCCCGAAATTCTTCCTCGGCACCGACTCCGCTCCCCACGCCAAGGGTGCTAAAGAGTCCGCCTGCGGTTGCGCCGGTTGCTACAGCGCCTATGCGGCGATCGAGCTCTACGCTGAGATCTTCGAAGACCTGGGTGCACTGGATAAACTGGAAGGCTTCGCCAGCCACTTCGGTGCTGACTTCTACGGCCGTGAACGTAACAGCGACCAGGTCACCCTGGTGAAATCGCCCTGGGAAGTGCCGGCAGAAATGCCGTTCGGCAACGATATCATCGTGCCGCTACGCGCCGGTGAAACCCTGCGCTGGAAGCTGGAAGGCTGATACTAACAAGGGGCTGCAGAAACTCTGCAGCCCCTTGTTTCAATATACAAAACAGCACGTTTCAATCACTGTATTTTCGCGCTCTTTTCCAAATTGTGCCTCGCGCATAGCAACTGAATATTTTCGGCTTTTAACGACGTACCACCCTTCGAGTACGGCAGTACATGGTCGAAATGAAGCTCATCCGTTGCACCACACTCAACACACTTGCCCCCATCTCTCTTCCAGACTTCCAATTTGATATGCGTTGGGATGATCCTGCTTCTCTTTGCCTCTGTAGATTGTGAGTCCTCAGCTAAATCATCACTAACAACACTATCTACCGCGACAAGTTTGAACTTAAAAACCTGGCGACTTCCATCCGTCTCGCGCCAAGAATCTACCAGGTGAAAATATCCGTTGTCAGACCAGATCCCTTTTTTGATTTTTTCGTAAACCCTGACGATATCGGGATTTTTCGAGCCTGATTTATAATCCTGGGCGGCTTTATGAAACTTCCCATTTTCAGCAAGGTTTCCCGAAGGAAGACACTCAGGCTGATCAACAATCTTGGGATTTTTAAGGCTCGCCGTTCGAGGCTCATCATGCCCTTCGTATATCAGGACACTACCCTCTTCTTCGACTCTATCCTGGTAGGGAGCATTCGGATGCAGGGACATTAAAATCACAGAGTGGCGGCCGCGCAGTCGAAAATTCATCCCCCGCTGCAAACTCGTGCCTTCTTTTTGGCACATCTCAAAATATGAAATTACGTTCCCTCTCATGCCACCTTACTTAGCTCTGTGCGAGCAGATGAGTTGATTATTGGAAGCTGCATGCTAGCTGTTAATTAACCACAAAAAAGCCCCTGTGATAACAGAGGCTCTATGCTCGCGACAAGGCTACAAGTGAGATGCCCAAAGCGCCAATCGGTGGCGCATGGTTTGCTGTGATACCTGCTCCTCCGGCATCGGCTGAATCACCTTGTCGTGAACCAGCAGCCGGTAGATATACTCAATCTTCAGATCGGCAGAGTCGCCAGGCTCGAACTCCACGGCACCCCGCTCCTCTCCGTATTTCACGCCCTCTTCAATTGCCTTGCGGACCAGTTCCTTCTCGTTCTTAAGCTTCTTCATCGCGTCACTCCAAGACTCATAAAGACTGTTACCTACACTCTTAAGGTCAGGATAGACGCTAACAGCTTCTTCAGCGTTGCGCCTCTACTTCCGCCATCGCGGGAACCAGCTTGTGGTGACGGTAGGCGATCACAAAGACAGCGAACCCTGTAAGCGCTGTGGCGGCGCCGACCAGGCCGGTGCTGCTCCAGCCAAGACCCGCCGAGATCGCCATACCGCCGAGCCAGGGGCCGAGGGCATTGGCCAGGTTGAAAGCGGAGTGGTTGGTGGCTGCGGCCAAGGTCTGCGCTTCAGCGGCCACATCCATCAGGTGCGTCTGCAGCGCGGGAGACAGCGATATCATGGTGCCAACCGCGAAGGCCGCCAGCAGCATGGTGTAGATATTCTGGGTCGCCAGCGGAAACAGCAGCAGGATGCCGGTACTCCAGAGCAGCAGCCAGCCCACCGCCTTGAACTGCAGCCGGTCAAACAGCCAACCGCCAGCGATATTGCCTACGATGCCGCCGGCACCAAAGGCCGCCAGCGCCACCGGGATCCAGACCTTGGAGACTTCGGTCACTTCCAGCAGTGTCGGCGCCAGGTAGCTGAACACGCAGAACATACCGGCAAAGCCCACCGAGCTGATCGCCAGCGACAGCCAGACCTTCGGTTGGTTGAAGGCGCGCAGTTCCCGCACCGGGTTGCTGCGTGGCTCGTTACGATTCAGCGGCAGGAATAGGGTCACCAGTACGACGGTCAACAATGCAATCACGCCAACGAAGCCAAAGGCGTAGCGCCAGTCCATCGACTGTCCCAGCCAGGTGGCCAGTGGGTTACCCAGCAGCATGGCGATGGTCAGGCCCATCAGCACCCGGCTCACCGCCTTGGCGCGCTGATTTGGCGGTACCAGCGAAGCCGCTACCAGGCAGGCAACGCCAAAGTAAGCCCCGTGCGGCAGCCCCGCCAGAAAGCGGTACAGCAGCAGGCTGTGATAGTCCGGTGCCATGGCGCTGGCAAAGTTACCCAGCGCGAAGACAAACATCAGCAGGATCAGCAGATGGCGCCGGAACAGTAGCGCGCCGACAATCGCCAGCAGCGGTGCACCCACGACAACGCCCAGCGCATAGGCGCTGATCACATGGCCTACCTGCTGTTCGGTGATCGAGAGCCCTTCCGCCACATTGGGCATCAGTCCCATGATCGCAAACTCCCCGGTGCCGATACCGAAACCTCCCATAGCCAGTGCAATTTGAATCAGCAGCACCGCGCGGCTAGAGTAAGCGGTCTGGTTATCGCTGGGGGTCATCGTTGTCTCCCTGATGGCGGAAAAAAGCCGACCATTATGGTAAAGAATTAACCGCTATTAAAGTCACGCCCTGCCATACGAACGGCTGGACTCGCACCAGATTTTGGGCCAAATAGCGGACAAACACTGGATTCGCCGGTAATATCCGACCCCATAATTACACTGCCGCATAACAGAGTTGCTATTTATGAAACTGAATGATCCCTTCGGCCGCATGGCCCGACGCCGCGAACGAGAATATGAGTCACTGAAACAGGCTCTCCTCAAGGCGGGCATGACCGATGCGCAAAAAGCCGGCGAACTGCGCGACAATCTGGCCAAGCGCAGTAAAACCGGTCTCATGGTGGTCATTCCTATCATCGTGATTCTGGCGCTGGTGTTCCGCGAATACGCTGTCTTTGCACTCGCTTTCGGCGTGCTCGCTATTCTCTGGCTCACCAACACCAGTCGCCGTGGCCAGGAATATATCAACCGTTACATCGCTGAAGAGTGCGGCCAGCCGACCGAATCCGATACCGGAACAACAGCCGAGCCGGCAGCGCTCGAGTCGCAGGTAGACGACGAGCCGCAAGCCAACGAGAAAGCGCAGGACAAGGCTAAACCGCAGGCCGAAGCGGTACAGGAAGTCGCTCAGGAAAGCAGCGAATCCAGCGAGCCGAAAAAAGATTCCGAGCGCCCAAGCAAAGACTAAACAGCCCCTCCCCTTACGACTGTGGCAGGCGCTTTGCCCGCCACAGCCGCCCCAGATATTGATCCATGTCAATAAAACAACATTTGTTGCTTCCAGCCTGAAGCTTTCACGACATCAGGCTCGAGCCTCTCTGCGCCTCAAAGCTTGGATACCCCGGAGCGCCTGCTGCAATTTATTGATTTTGATCAATAAACACTGATGTGAGTCAAACGCGCTCTATTGACAGCCAGGCTGGTACAGGACTTGCGATAAGAGAATCAACATGACAGCGCCGCCTGAGACGCCTGGTCCCCCTTGCGGACTCAGACGGGACGGGTACGGAGTGGCGGGCTCCGTACCCCTGTCATGCCCTCGACTGGTTTCATGCTTTTGATCGAAGTCGGGACAGGAATTCAGCACAAAACAATCAGTGATTAGCGAACAGTCAGGAGTAAAGGTTATGGCCAAGTACTATCTGCACCTTGAAGCCCAGAAAGAAGCCGGCAACCAGATCCATGAATCCCAGTGTTCACATATGCCGGAGAAAGCGGAGCTGCGTTACATCGGTTCCTACTCCAACCCCAAGGCAGCGCACTATGACGTGAAGATGTTCTATCCCCAGGTCAGCTACTGCCCCGACTGCATTACGCAGTAACGCCGCTTTTGTCTTGCCCGGCACACTCTCTCCCGCCGGGTGAGGCATCCCTTACTGGGCGCTGACGACGTATTCAAGCACTTCGATCACCTGCTGCGGCGTCTGTGCCCAGGCCAATGCGGCCGCATCCACCTCTTTCAGCGGATGAATAATGTCTGCACTGTGCAGCGTGATATAGGGCTTGCCCAGCGCAGCGCAGAAACCGGCGTCAAACGCCGCATTCCACTGCTTGTACTTGTCACCAAAGCGTACAATCGCCAGATCGCACTTTTCGATCTGCGTCTTGGTGCGGATCGCATTAACCTTGGCCGACTTGTGATCACGCCAAAAATTGCTGCTCTCCTCACCCAGCCCATCGCCCGCGGCATCGCTGGCATCGTGATTGGTGACCGCCGATGTGAAACTGATCGGCAGGTTCTTCGCTTTACAGCCTTCGATAATCTGTTCACGCCAGTCGGTATGAATCTCGCCTGACAGGTACACGGTCCAGCTCATGATTAACTCCTTATTATTGGATGATTCGTTATTGCATAGTCCGAGCAGGCAAGGCCGAGTGCTCCAAGCCAGCCGGGCCAGTGCTTAATTGTTGCGATTAACTTGTTTCTCTAAATCTGCGGTGGCTGTTCCGCCTCCTCCAGTACCCAATCCATAAACCGCTGCACGGCAGCGCGTGGGTTCGGATGCGTAAACAGCCAGTACGCCCGCGAGGTGTTAGAGGGCGTATCAAACAGCACCTCCAGGGTGCCATTCGCCAGCTCGGTCTCGATCAGACGCGGCGGGCAAAGTGCTATCCCCTGCCCTGCGATAGCAGCAGAGCTTAACAGGTTAAAGTCCTGATAAAACATTCCCCGCTCCAGATGCCCAGGATTCAATCCCACACTCTGAAACCAGCTGCGCCAGGAATCGGAAGTTTCATCGTGCAACAGATCCAGCCGCAGCAGATCGCGAGGCTGCTCGATCGCCGCCACCGTCTGCAGATAAAGCGGGCTGGCCACCGGCAGGGTGACACCTTCACAGATCAACTTCCGGTCGAAGCGCGATCGGGGTGGGCCATCAAACCAGGTGATCTGGATATCGATATCCGGAGGCACCTCATCGCGGGAAACGTCGATATATTCGATGCTGATCGCATAGTCGGGATAGCGGCTGCGGAAACGGTTCAGCCGCGGAATCAGCCAGCGCACCGCGATCGAAGGCAGGCAGACGATCCTCAGCTGTTCCATATCCTTGCGCAGGGTAATGCTGTCCACCGCCTCATCGATCAACGCGAAGCCCTCAGAAAGGCGGTACGCCAGCTGCTCGCCACTGGAGGTCAGCCGGATACCCCGGCCATTCTTCTCCATCAGCTTTACCTGCAGGCTGCTTTCAAGCCGCCGGATCTGGTGGCTGACCGCCGATTGGGTAATATGCAGCACCTCGCCGGCCGCACGCAGGCTGCCCAGCCGGGCGACTACCTCGAATGTCTTCAGTGATGAAAAGCTAGGACGCGCCATATATGACTCAAAGTAAAGTGTCGTATCAACATTAATCAGTATTCATTACTTTTTGTTAAGGATAGTTTACCAGCCCCTAAAAAATAAAACGTATGAAGACGCTATCAATAAGTTGATAAGCGCCTCACTCCAGCTGCCCCTGGTGTTAAGTACAAAAACCAATCTGGAAGCTCAGCCATGAGTACATCTGTCATCATCTCTTTCGCGATCTACCTGCTAATGATGCTGGGGATCGGCTTCTACTTTTACCGCAAGACCAACGACCTCTCCGACTATGTTTTGGGTGGTCGCAGCCTGCCCCCTGCGGTTGCTGCGCTGAGTGCAGGCGCATCGGACCTGAGCGGCTGGGCTCTGATGGGCCTGCCGGGCGCCATTTTCGCCGAAGGCTACGCCCAGGCATGGATCGCCGTCTGGACCCTGGTCGGTGTCTACCTCAACTGGACCCTGATCGCCGAGCGTCTGCGCGTCTTTACCGAAAAGGCCGGTAACGCCCTGACCGTACCGGATTACCTGGAAGCGCGCTTCGACGATAAACAGCGGGTGCTGCGCACGGTCTCCTCTATCGTGATGCTGGTGTTCTTCACCTTCTACGTATCCGCAGGCCTGGTCGGTGGCGCTACCCTGTTCGAAAGCCTGTTTGAGCTGGACTACTCGGTAGCCCTTTGGGTCGGCGGCGCCATTATCGTGGCCTATACCTTTCTCGGCGGATTTTCTGCGGCATCCTGGACCGATCTGATCCAGGGCCTGATGATGGCAGCGTCACTGCTGATCGTCGCCGCCATGACTCTGTACGCCCTGATGAATGGCGAGACCGGCGCCGCTGCTGACGTAACTGTCCCCGATCTGCCGGGCTGGACCGAGGGTATGACCTTCCTGGGTATGGTCTCTCTGGCAGGCTGGGCGATCGGCTACTGCGGCCAGCCCCACGTGGTCGTGCGCTTTATGGCGGTACGCCGCCGCGAAGATGTGAAGATCTCCCGCCGCATCGCCATGATCTGGTCCACCATCACCATGGCATCTGCGGTCGCCGTCGGCGCCGTGGGCTACTACTGGTACGGCGGTTCCATGGAAGATGGCGAGCGCGTCTTTATCCTGCTGGCCAACACCATGCTCAACCCCTGGGTCGCAGGCTTTGTTCTGGCCGGCGTGCTGGCTGCCATCATGAGCACCATCGACTCCCAGCTGCTGGTCTGCTCCTCCGCCATCTCTGAAGATATCTACCGCGGCCTGATCCGCCCCGACGCCAGCCAGAAAGAGCTGGTCTGGCTGAGCCGCATCAGCGTGGCAGCCGTTGCCCTGCTGGCCGCCGTGATGGGCATGGACCGGGAGAGCAGCATTCTGGACCTGGTCTCCTACGCCTGGGGTGGATTCGGTGCAGCGTTCGGCCCGGTGATTCTGCTCTCCCTGTTCTGGCGTGGGATGAGCCGTAACGGCGCCTTTGCCGGCCTGATCGTCGGTGCAGCCACCGTGGCGATCTGGAAACCTCTGAGCGGCGGCCCCGCTGGCATCTTCGATATTTTCGAAGTGGTACCCGGCTTCGTTCTCTCTTTCATTGCTGTCGTTATCGTCAGCAAGCTTACCGATAGCTCACGTGCAGCCCGCAAGTTCGATGGTCTGATGACCGATTACAACCAACCGGGCGCCGTAAAAAGCTGATCCTTTTCACTGGAGATTATTAATATGTCTAATGTTTCTGCAGCTTACCAGGCAACCAAAGGGTCAGTCCTGGACGTGGATAAGGGCTTCTACGACAGCCTGACCGCCGCTAACACCGAGCGAGAACTGGTGGAAACCCACACCGTGCCGATGCGTGACGGCCTGGCGTGGGTAGTGCCGGCCGGCCACGTTTTCCGAGTAAAAATCAACGATGGCCCCCAGGTCGGCGACTTCAATATGTGGAGCCTGCATAACCCGCGCGAGCGGATGTGGGCGTCCCGTACCCGTCAGCTGCAACGTGCCCACGTCAGCACCTACGACCGTCTCTGGTCAAACCTGCCCTATCTGCGTCCGATGGCAACCATCATTGACGACACCCTGGCGGATTACGGTGTCGATGCCGAAGGTGGCCGCGTACATGACCTGCTCGGCACCCGCTGCGATCCTTACGTCAACCGCCTGCTCACCGGCGAAGACTTCGACTTCCACTGCCACTCCAACCTGGTGCGTGCCGTGGAGCCCTACGGTCTGACCGAGTTTGATGTGCACGACGTACTGAACATCTTCCAGTGCACAGGCCTGAACGACGACGACCAGTACTTCATGAAAGCCTGCCCGGCGGACAAAGGGGATTATCTGGAGTTCTTCGCCGAGATCGACCTGCTTTGCGCCATGTCCTGCTGCCCGGGCGGCGATCTGTCCGTGGACCTTTGGGGTGAAAACGCCCAGGACCCGCTGCAGACCTGCAACCCGCTGGGCGTCGAGATCTACAAGGTGAACCCTGAGCTTCTGAGCAACTGGAAGTCGCCGGAATACGCTCCGTACAAAGGCCGCCACGGTCGCCAGAACCCAAATGTGGATTGGGCCGCGATCAAAAAACAGGGCTGCTGCTAGTCCAGCCCCGCCATTTTCGGCGGTTTGATGAGCACAGTTTGAACTGAGCACCTTCACGGGCAATATCGAAACGACCAGAGTCCTTCGATATTGCCCGTTTTTTACATCCTCTAACCGATCAGAGAGCACCTTCCTGCTGCAGATGATCATGAATCGCCTGCGCCAGACGCCTGTAGCCCTCGGCGTTGAAGTGCACCTGATCCGACTTGTAGGCGGGCTCCCTCAGCAGCTCTGCAACCGTGCCCTCCAGGTAGGCAAGATCGTACTCTTCGGCCAGTTCGGCATAGAACGGCGCCGCGCTGGAAAACAGGCTTTTCTGCGGTACTCCGACCAACATCACCTGTATATCAGCCGCCCTGGCCTGCTCAATCATCTGCGCCAGGTTGGACTTGGTCTGCGCGAGGTTACGATTGCGAAGAATGTCGTTACCGCCCTCGAACAGGATCAGCAGCTCAGGGCTCTCACGCTCAAGCAGCGTCGCCAAACGGCTGACACCCTCGGAAGTTTCCTCCCCCGAGATTCCGGCATTGATCACCTCACGACCGCTTAACTCGGCCAATACGCTGGGGTAACTCTGCTCACTGGAAACGCCATAACCTGCCGTGAGGCTGTCACCAAAAGCAAGGATACGGGCGTAATCGCCCAGGGGACTGAGCTTTTCATCACTGCATCCAGCCAGCACGAAAACCGCCAGACCCAACACCAGACTTCGCAGCATCGATATCACGGAAACTCCTTATTCCTTGGTAAGATTGATTCGCGTTGATTTAACGCATACGGGAAACCAGCCAGCGAAACAGCGCAAACTGGGATGGCAGGTAAAACAGATATTCCGGGTGCCACTGCACACCGATAATCGGCTGACCGTTGATATGCTCCACCGCCTGGGTGATCTGGTCCAGATCCCTGCCGACCACCTCTAACCCCTCGCCGGTGTCGCGAATCGCCTGATGATGCAAGCTGTTCACCCGCAGCTGCAGCTTACCGCAGAGTTCGGCCAGCACCGAACTCTCTTCCACTTTCACCTGCTTGGTGGGTAACAGCCCAGGGCGGTTGTAGGTACGCTTGCGCAGGGGGCGAATGTCCTGATGCAGATTGCCGCCCAGCACCACGTTGATCAGCTGCGCACCGCGACAGATACCCAGCAGCGGGATACCGGTGTCGATGGCACGGTTTATCCACTGAATCTCCAACTCATCGCGCTCCGGATCCAACTTCACCTTGGCGTCGATATCACCCTGGTAATGCTCCGGGGCGATATCGTTGCCGCCGCCGATCACCAGGCCATCCAGCGCTTTACCACTGGGCGGGTGGCGCACACTGATGCGCTCAGGCGTCGCGCCGGCAAGCCTCAACGCCAACGCGGAACACCACCAGCTCGGCGCCCAGCGGCGCCCGTTACCGGTTACGCCAACTCTCGGTCTTGCAGCCATCTGGTTATAAACTCCACCCAGCTCCTACGATTGACGCCGATGACCGGCAGCCGCGCATCCAGAAATGCCTGACCCAGCTCTTCCAGCGCCTGGGTATCGTTGGCCAGCGCTTCGACCACACACCAGACATTCCAGGAATCCGCCAGCGACCAGCCCGTCCGCTCTATCTGGCAGTTGGGCAGACGGTAGTGGAAGGTCGGACGAGCATTAACCTTGGCGTCGCCCACCGCGTCCTGTACCCGGGATTCATCGATCTCTGCCAGCAGTGGCAGCATATCCAGGGCACGGTTGCGGGTGGGGTTATGTTCCAGGTAGGTGGCAAAAAGCTGGTCCATATCCGGCTCGGACATCTCCAGTAGCTCAACCACGTAAGCTTCTGGATAGAGCCCGATATAGGGGCTGATCTTGCGTGCGGTATTGACCTCGTGCGCCTCTACGAGCCACCACTGCAGCAGGCTAAACGCTTTCAGGTACGCGTGCATACAGGGTGCATTCAACTGCGGAATCTCAGTATTGATATGCACACCGTAGGCGGCGATCAAAGACTCTTCGGTGCCCTGGGCACCCAGATCGCGCAGAATATCGACAAGATTATCCAGGCGATCCAGCTTATCGATCGCCACCGGTGGGCAGACCACTTCCACCGGCACCAGCAGCCCCGCCGCCTGGCTTAGTGGTTTAAGCCACTCTTCCGGCTCACCCTTTTCGGCACTTTCTGCCGCCTTGCGCTTGAGGAAGGCCCAGTCCAGCTCCACGGTCAGCTTACCGATGGACGGCAGCTCCAGTACCAGCTCCGCCTCGGTCTGGTAGACAACATTGCCTTCGAGCTTTTGCCTGAGCGCATTGGCGGTGTCATCCAGGGATACGCCGGAAAACTCCAGCTCGAAGCCGACCTTCCTGATCTCACCATCACTACCGGTCAGGCGGGCCGGTTGTCGGTAAGCTGCGTGGCTTGTCATGATAAAACTCCCTGATCTTTACACTTTAGAAAAGGCTCAGCGCCGACTCAGGAAAAGTCTTCCGGCTCGTCGGTGTAAACGCAAACATTCCACTCTTCCGCGAGCCCATCTTCCGCGAGGCAGTAACGGCTGAAGAACTCCTTAATTCTCGGTCCCTCGTTATGCTTGGCAAAGCTCTCGGCATCGCGCCAGATCTCGTTAAAAGCGATGGGGAAACTGCTGCCATCGGCATAGGGGTTGGGAATGTGGCGCGTCACGCGATACTGGATACAGCCCTCTTCGCGCAGGGTGTTGGGCTCCAGCGACTGGAGTACGGCAAACAGCTCTTTCTCTTTGCCCGGGCGCGGCTTGAACTGGGCAATACAGTAAACCAGTGATGACATCCTTCTCTCCTTTTTGCGGCTAAGCCCGAATGGCGTAAATGTTTGATACGTAATATCTAAGGGCACAGATCCATAGTTAAAGGCCAATGCCAAAATCTGGCTTGATTATGCGTCAACTATTCACCAAGTGATGGACCAAGTAGATAACTGAGTTATGGAATAAGTTGCTTGATTCTGACTGCCAGCGCCGGCAGCAGTTCGGTTTCAAACCAGGGATTACGTCTTAACCAGAGATTGTTACGGGGGCTGGGGTGCGGCAGTGACACCAGGTCTGGCCAGGTGGTTTGCCAGTCACTCACCCGTTCCGTCAGCGTTCGTTTATCAGCACCAAAGTGATACTGCTGGGCATACTGGCCCAGCAAAAGCGTCAGGTGAATATTGGGCAGCTCAGCCATCAGCTTATCCCGCCAGGCGGACGCACACTCGGGCCGGGGCGGCAGATCGCCCGATTTTCCGGTACCCGGGTAGCAGAACCCCATCGGCAGTATCGCCACCAGGGCCGGGTCGTAAAACTGCTCGCGACTAAGCTCCAGCCACTGCCGCAGGCGGTCGCCACTGGCATCATCAAAAGGCAGACCGGATTCATGCGCCTTGCGCCCCGGCGCCTGACCGACGATCAGGATCCGCGCTTCGGGCGACGCCTGGATTATCGGCCGGGGCTCCAGTGGCAGCTGCGCTTCACAGAGTCGACAGGCTCGCACCTGGCACATCAGGTCTTCAAAGTTCACATCCACAAAAGCTCATATCAACAGAAGTTCATCCCCCGAGAACAGGAACACGAGCAACAGGTAGTTCATCCCGTGTAAAAGATGCCATTCGATTATCGAACCAAGGGAAGCTATGAACAAGTTCATGGCATCTCAGGCTTACAGGCTGGCTCACTATCAAGGCGGGCTTTTGCAGGCGTAGTGGCGCTACGGCAAAAAAGTCCAACGCAGAGAGTGGGCCAGCCTGCAAGCCCCGGAGGGCGCGGCATGAAGCACCCATCTACGGCGTTGAGCTTTTTGCCAAGGGCTACGGCCATTGACGGCAAAGCTCGCCTAGTATCTGGGCACTTCATGCCACGCTGAGACGCTATAGACTTAATCATAGCTTCCCAAGCCTTTTAGCCGATCTCGAACGAGGTCACACCGTAGATTCTGCTCAGCGGGAGGTCCGGTTGAGTACCGGTGTACATGCGAGCCGTTTCAAACACCGGCGTCATCTGAGCTGAACGGGCCAGCGCTACCGCTGCAGCGTTATTGTCAGGCAGGTCCAGATAGATCGGCGCCCCTTCCGGCACCGCCCGTTGCAGACCATCAAACAGCGTCGCCGCAAGATCCGGGCTATCCGCGTAAAGCGGCCCGATCTTAAACCCTTCACGGCAGGGCCTGATCACGCCATAGCCGGCCAGAGCACCGCCCTCTCGTATTGCCAGTGCGGTGCCTCCGAGCTGATCGATCCAGGCGGCCAGAAAGGCTGGGCGAGTATCTGGAAAGAATGCTTTATCGTATTCAAACAGTTCAGGCAGGTCCGCTGGCCCAAGCTTCGTGACAGAGGACGGCGTCAGCTCCTCTGAGTGCCGGGCATTTCCGGCATAACGCACGTTATTCCAGGCCAGACGGAATCCGGACCTGGCGTAGTTATCCTGCTGCGCAACCACTCCATCCAACGCCACATTGCAGCCAGCCAGGTAAGCCATGCCGGCGTTCCAGACCTGCATGCCGTAACCACGGCCGCGATACTCGGGCCTTACAATATAAAAACCGAGAAAGCCCAGGCTATCGCTGTAGCGCACCACTGAGATGGTCGCCACCGGCTCGCCACCAACCAGCCCCAGCAGGAAGCCCTTAGGATCCGCCTGGTAGTAGCAGCGGGCATCGTTAAGGCCCGGGTTCCACCCCTCGTCGGCCGCCCAATCCAGCATCAGGTTGAGTTCCTCGGGCTGCATCGGTCGGATCTGCAGTTCATTCTCAGTCATGGTTTGTGCCTCAGTGCGCTTTACGCCCGAACAGCGGATGCACCAGGTATTCAACTACAAGAAAGACGATGCCACCGGCAAGCACACCAAGCCCCGCGTTAATCAGTGAGGGCAGCACACCGTTTACTATGTTGCCGATGGCTGGCAGGCCATCCGCACTTTGCTCGATATGATGCAGGAACTCATGCGACCCGGGCGTCCCGTGTACCAGGATGCCACCACCCACTAGAAACATGGCGATGGTTCCGATCACCGACAGGGATTTCATCAGCCGGGGCGCCAATGAAAGCAGCCCCCGTCCCAGCGCCGCACCGATGCCGGTTTTGGCGCTCTCGGCCAGATAAAGCCCGGCGTCATCCAGTTTTACGATACCTGCCACCAGAATATAGACGCCCGCCGTCAACACCAGAGCGATGGTTGAAACCACCGCCACCTGAGTACCAAAAGCCGCCGTTTGCACCGAACCCAGCGCGATAACAACGATTTCTGCGGAAAGAATAAAATCGGTACGGATCGCGCCCCTGATCTTTTTCTTTTCGAATTCGCGCAGATCCACATGGGTATCGGCGATCGCTTTCAGCTCTTTGGCGTGGGCCGACTTGTCGGGCTTGATGCTGTGCAGTACCTTTTCGAAGCCTTCAAAGCAGAGGTAGGCGCCGCCTACCATCAGTAGCGGTGTAATCAGCCAGGGCGCGATTACCGAGATCAGCAGCGCCACCGGCACAAGGATCAGCTTGTTGATGATCGAGCCTTTGAATACGGCCCAGACCACCGGCAGCTCCCGGTCGGCCTTAACGCCGGAGACCTGCTCGGCATTCAGTGCCAGATCATCCCCCAACAGACCGACGGTCTTTTTGGCCGCCACCTTGGACATCAGTGCAACATCATCCAGCAGCGTGGCGATATCATCGATCAGTGCGAGCAGACTGGTTCCAGCCAATGGAAACTCCTTTTCCCTGAATAAAGACCCTTAACGTTTGCTGCACTGTACCGGTTCTTCACCAACCAGGGTATAGCTGGCCTCCTCCCCTTTGGTCCAGAACTCAACGCCCTGTCCGAAGTAGCGGGCACCACTGGCGACAACGGCCTGTAACAGTAGATGCTGGCTCTGACCATCGCCCAGCACCAGTGCCGGTGTCAGGGTTTCGTTATAGAAGTACGCCGTGAGCAGGGTGCCGGTGTGACAGCTGTACAACACCGGCGCGGGAACCTCGGTGCTGCCGGTACGGACTTCCAGTTCCGTGATACGACGCTGGTACTCCTCACGGGTACAATCGCTGGCGTTTTCCGCTTTCCAGCACTCATCCCGACCTTTGATCCAGCCGCGCTGGGTCGCTTTCAGGGTTGGGATCTCCTCCGCGGGAAAGGATTCCAGCGCCTTGCGATAAAGCTCATCAAGCCTAAGATCCAGGCCGGCCAGTTCCGCATCGGTACAGATCAGCGTCTGTACACTGCCCTCAGCCTTGGAGCAATCGAAGCTCGGACTCACGGCGCTCTTAAACTTCAGAATCGCACCGTCAGCCAGGGTGGCCAGATACAGATCGCCATCGCGTATCACGTAGGATCGGATGTAAGTCAGATCCTTTAAAAAACGGCCATCAAGACTGTCATCCCCGCAGTAGCGCCGGGTTACGGCCGCCGGCCCCAACGTAATCCCCGAAGGCGGTGTATGCTCCCAGGTACCGAAACCGCGATTGCAATCCGCCTGCACCAGCACCTGCCCGTCTGCAGTGAATTCCAGCGTGTAGCTGTGCCCTTCCCTGGGCCTGTACACGCTGTCATCCATGAACTGGATCTCGACCAGCGCCCAGGTTTTACCAGTCAGCTTATCCTCCAAGGCGGGCAAAGTGCCGCTACCCTGCTCGGGCGTAACGCTGCAGCCGGTTGCCAGTAGCACAGCGGCAACCATAAATCCCGGTTTCATAGTATCTCCCTCCAGGCCTAAGCCCTGCTGATTATTCGCGATAGAGTCGTCGTACCGGCGGGTCAACCCAGTTAAAGAAGCGCACATCTTCCATATTGCTGGGGCGACGATCGAACTCCAGCACCGCTCTCAGACCATCGGTAATATAGGGATCGCCGGTCAGGTTATAACCCGGCTGACCCAAGGTTTTCTTACCCACCCCGCGCACAAACCCCAGGCGCTTGAGTCCCATAGAAAACAGCATGTCCTCGATAAATGCAGTTCGGGTTTCATCCAGATCGGGATCGATCTTGTGCGTGGTAAATGTAGGCGTATGCAGCGTAAAGCGCACACCGATATCTCGACTGATCTGGCCAACCCAGACCTCCTTGCCCTCAAAACGCAGATCTGTGAGCCATAACCGAAGATGATTACGCTGATGAATAGTTCCCCTCGCCTTCTGCAGTGCTATGTCCTGTTTGCGGCCATCGTAGTAAAGGTTGCTGACCGGCGAATAGCGGTAGTGCTTGCCGAAAAGAAAGGAGTTCACTGTGCGCCAGATAGAACGCAAATAACTCTCTTCGGCATAGTGCCAGCCGCGGCGCACGAAGGGTGGAAAGAGATGCTCCGAGTTACCGATCACAACCAGATTCAGCGGATCGCCCTGGGTGTTTGGATCTTCACCGCTGGTACAGCAGGGTAACGCGCGCAACGCCTTGCGCAGGCCCGCTTCATCGATGACCTTCACCGACCTTTTCGCCATCTTTACCTCGGTTTCCCTCAGCGTTTGTGTTCTCAGTCCATCCAGTTCGAAATAGAAATCGAAAAACTTCGTCTCCTCCCTACTGAGCAAGTCGATATCGATCTCCTTTTCATCCTCATCCAGGTTGACGAAAAAGATTCCGCTACGCGTGGACTGGGGAGGTATCGGGTTGAAAAAACTCATCCGCGTAAAATAGTTATCGACCTGTTCATTGTACGCAGGCTGCAACCAGCGGTGGGCGCTGTAGGCCACTTCATGGGGCGAAAAATATTCGGGGTCCAGTGCGGACGAGAGCAGCCAGTAAGGGTGGTTATCGTTGTTGCGTACCCTGACCCAAACCGGCTGAACCTGCTTTGCGGAGAGATCGATATCGAACAGCTCACGTCCCTCCTCCTCGCTGAGGACGGACGCTGTAACATTCACATTGCCCTGAGTCCGGCTTTGTGCTCTATCATGAAAGGAGGAGAGCTCAGGGTTCGGTTTGAAACTGACACAACCAGCGAGAACTGCAAGAAGAAAGACCAGGAGAAATGACTTAGCGAGCTTACACTGCATAAACTCCCCCCGATTTTCCCAATGCTCTAGAGATCCACGGCTGCCACACATAGGCGGCGGAACTGCTCTTCATCGATCGGCCAGACACACCACTCAGCGTACCCCCGCCAACGCAGATAATCCTCTACCTCTTTATTCGATGCAGAGAGCACCATAATCACAGGCAACCCGCACCAGGACATATGGGTGCGCAGCTGTTTGAGGTAGTTCACCGGGTCCCGGGCCACATCCACATAGACGATCAAGCCGAACACCAATGCGTCCCGACGCAGAATCTCCGCGCCCTCTTCACCCGAATAAACGCGAATCAAAGGCCGGTCTATCAGCGAGCCGATGCGGCTGGAGACCTCGTCATCGGCGCCGAACAGCATCAGCCCTGGCTGTTTGCGCTGGAACACATTGTCACTGACAGAGCCCAGGGCATCACTGGTAACAGCAGGATCGATTACTTTCCAGAAGCCAGCGCCCAACACACGAGTCACCTCCTCAACCGTGGTCAACCCTGAGGTGATCTGATGCCAGGCCACCGTAGCCAGATTACGTTCAAGCTTCACATCAGCCGAGCGCAGATAGTTATCGGTACGAAGCAGACGTCGATCCTCATCACTGGGCGTGTAGACTTCAACCAGCGGTATGCGGCCCTTATAGCCGGTGTTATTGCAGGCGTTGCAACCCACTGCTCTGAACGTTGGCTTCTCCTGAACCGCGTTGGCGAACAGAGTTTCGATCGGCGTCAGATCATCCTCAACCCTTACCGCACAAACCGGACAGACCCGTCGCACCATTCTCTGCGCCACCACAGCGGTGAGGCTGTCTGCTATCTGTCCCTGAGTCACGCCCAGGTCTACGAGTCGCTGCACGGTGCCCAGGGCATCAATAGTGTGCAAAGTAGAAAACACCAGGTGGCCGGTCATCACAGCACGCATCACCATGCTGGCGGTGGGTTCATCACGCACCTCCCCCACCAGAATGACGTCAGGGTCCTGCCGCAGCATGGACCGCAGCACGGTATCGAAGCTGCGGCCATGAGTCGTATCGACCTCTATCTGGCTGATACCTGGCAGGCTGTACTCGACCGGATCCTCCGCCGTCATTATGTTACGTTCCGGCGTGTTGATACCGGCGAGCAGGCTGTAGAGGCTGGTGGTTTTACCCGCCCCGGTTGGGCCGGTAAACAGAATCAGGCCCTGGTTCTGACGGCTTAACAGCTCCAGCTGACGCTGCTCACGCAATGGAAAGCCGAGACTGTCGGATGAAAACTTGCGGTTTTTATCCAACAGGCGCAACACCAGCCGGCTATCTTCACGGCTGGGCAGTACAGAAACCCTGAGGTCGTAAAGCTGGTCGTCGACACTGGCGCTGAGGCGTCCATCCTGAGGTGTAGTATGGTTAGATGTATCCAGGCCAGACTGCGTCATCACATAACGCAGTACTGCGTCCTTTACCTTTTTAGGCAGGCTTGAGCCGCGCACCATCAGACCATCGACGCGATAGCGAATGAGTCCGCCGCCAAGAAAATTCTGGATATGAACATCACTGGCGCGCATCTTGACGGCCTCGTTCAGTATCATCTTGGCAATCTGGCTGATCAGTTGATCCGTGTCTGCGCTGACCTCCAGATCCTCATTGTCGATCCACAGATGGCGGGTTCCCAGACTATCAAAAGCCGAATAGTGCAGGTTGAGTACATTGGCTATCTGCTCCGGCGGCGCAAACGCAAGCTCCGTCTTACGGCCGATGCTGAAAGCGATCTCCTGTTTTATGGTCTGATCAAAAGGGTTGCTGACCGCCGCAACCACCTGGTGCTCACCGATCTCCGCCAGCACCGCATGCAGCCGCCGCGCCGTCGATTCCGGTAACGGTATATCCTTGGTGGAGATCACCTGTTCGTTCAGATCCACCACCGGCACACCGCTGCTTTCCAGAAGCTCGACCAGTTCGCTGCCCGGACGCGCCAGCGTTCGGCAGATGACGCTCCACGCCTGTACCTGATCATCCGGCAGTTCCAGTGATTTGAGAGCCTCGGCTTTTTCCGGAACCGCCTTACCCAGGGTGACCAACATCCAGTCCAGTGCAGACATCTTTACTCTCTCGTCAGGAATACTTCACGGGCGACCATCGACCTGCTGCGATCGAGGTAATAAAGGAGATACCGACCATAGGACTCTTCCACCACGCCGATCGTCGCAACCAGCACCGGGGAGCTAAAGGGCGCGGTCATCGGAAGCCCCTCAATAAACCTGCGCTCCAGTTCCTGCTGGGCCTCGTCATAAAGCGAGTCGATCTCCATGGCCGTCACAGGACCACCATGAATCCCCAGAGTTTTCATCCAATATCCCGCTTCATAGAAAACCAAGGCGACTACCACACCCCAGAGCAGCAGGGTGCTCAGTTTCTTGCCGGTGCTGGCACCTGCTGGCTTGATCGGCTTGGCACCGGGGCGAGCCGCCTCAGAAAGCGCTGCCTTGGAGATGTACTCATTTATATCTGCCATCCAACTGACCTCTGGCGATACTTGAAAACTAGGGTTGATGGGCTATCAGCGCGGATACCAAACCCCGTTAATAATTTCGTCTGGATGCGGACACATGGAGTAGTGCCCCGAGTTGTAATAGTGCAGATTCCCTTTATTGGTGTAGCAGACCCCAGGAATCTGCGCAGGCGGCCGCGGCCGCGTTACGACGGACGAAGACTGCCCTGCAGGATTAGTACCTTGCTGTTGCTGCTGTTGAGTAACAGTGGATGTCTGCGTTTGAGAGCCGGCATTACCTGTGGACGCAGTTTGAGTTGAAGCGGGTAACGGCTGAGGTTGAGCCTGAGGAGTTGCCTGCGGCTTAAGCGGAGGTTGTTGCTGCGGCGCCAACTGAGGTTGCGCCTGGGGCTTGAGCGTAGGTTGGGGGTTCGGTTGCGGATAGGCCGCTACCTGCTGAGATCCGGTACTTGTCTGATGCACGCGCAGAAGTGCCGTTGGATCAATCAGATAAACCGCCAGATACGCGCCCGGCCGAAAGGTGTAAACCAGGTTATCAGGTAACTTGTAGCGCGCTTCATCGACAATATGAGTGCCACGCTCATCGATGGGATAAAAAACGGCCACCGGATAGCCATTGGCATCCGACTTCACCAATGACTGAAAATGCGGCACCAGCAGGTTGCCGGAGTTCATATTTAACGGATCCGGCCACTTATTGGATGGCGGCGGAGTCTGCAGCTGATCGGGCCAACCTGCGGTGGCGTTATGCTCCGCACTCATCAAACGCAGGGCATCGATATTGGTCAGTAGTTGAGATGCCTGTGCGGCGTAGATGTAATGCCGGTAAGCAGGGAGCGCGATAGCCGCCAGAATTCCGACTATGGCCAGGGAGATCATCACTTCAATCAGCGTAAAGCCCGCTGCTTCTCTTCTTGTTTTCATCAACACAGCTTCCAGATGCAGATGGCGTATAGATATACGCAAGGTGGCATGAAAGAGATCTGTCTAAAACCTACTCACAGAAATAGATATCAGCAAGTACTAAATCATTCATATGGCATCTACTTTGCAAAATCCTGATCTGACGCTTGGGTTTGGTTCCCAAAGCACCTAACTGCGGGCGAAAACACGTGTTACGTGTCGGCTTTCCTACGAATAGAGGGCTTACTATGAACAAAATCGGCATTTTTTTCGGCACCGAAACCGGCACCACCCGCCTGATCGCCAAGAAAATCTACAAACTGCTCGGCAGCGACATCGCCGACAAGCCGATCAACGTCAACCGCATCACGCCGGAAGATATGCTCAAGTACGATGCACTGATTCTCGGTACGCCTAGCTATGGCGAGGGCGACATTCCCGGCAAGGGCGTCTCCGGCTGCTTCGAGCCTAACTGGGGTGAGTTTCTGGCGCAGTTCGGCTCGCCCGATCTTAGCGGCAAACGCATCGCCATGTTTGGCTTGGGTGCCCAGGAGCGCTACTCCGAGCGTTTCGCCAGCTCGCTGATGGCGCTTTATCAGACCTTCGCCATGAAGGGCGCGACGATGGTTGGAGATTGGAGCACCGAGGGTTATACCTTTGAATATTCGGCAGCCGCCATCGTCGACAGGTTCGTAGGCCTTGTGATCGACCAACGTACCCAGGGGATGCTGACCGACGCGCGGCTCGAACAATGGGTTGAGCAGATCAAGCCGCAACTGCTGGAGTCATTGGAGTCTGCAGCCTGAGAGCTACCCTGCTTGCGATCCCGACCGCCTGCCGGTAATCTGCCCCGCAATTGCAGGTGCCCCGCTGCCATTCCAGCGCGGCGGGGATAATCGGGAAGTCAGGTGAAAATCCTGCGCTGCCCCCGCAACGGTAACGAAAGCCAAGCGCCTCATCACCGCCACTGCAGCCTTTACGCTGTGGGAAGGCCGAGCGCGCCGTCTATCCAAAGACACTTTCCAAGCCCGGAGACCGGCCTGCCAGATGACCGCCCATAGCGGTTATCTCCATGCGCATCAGGCGGGGTGTCCCTGAAACAGCATCAGTATCCGCGACCCGGAAGACCCTTGCGTCTACCGCAGCGGAGAGCCTGTATCTGTTCCAAGTTCCGACGGTTAATCCCAGTACTTGCCGGTGCGTGTAGATCTTATTCAGGAGTCTGCATGCGCAACCGTTCATCTCTATCACCTGCTCCAGCCCTCACTATCTGGCTGACAGCGCTGTTCTGCCTGTTCGCCAGTGCGATGTTCAGCCAGGTTCAGGCCGCCACGCACAGCGCCGTGGCGATCGTCTCAGACCGCTCAGCCCCGGTGATGGCGGCCGGCGCCTACCGCTTTCTGGAGGATCATCCGGATGCGAGTATCCAGATCCGCAGCGTCGCCCAGGTAAACGAGATGGACGATGCCGCGCTGGAAGCACTGATCTCACCGGCGGCAACGCTGATCTATGCCGGCGTTTTCGGCGCGCCGGTTGAGCGCCTGCTGGCTCTGCCTGTCCAAAGCGACCAGCAGCGGCTGGTCTTTCACAGCGACCGACGTCTCTATGACCTGCACAAGGATGCCGAAGGTGGCCGCTTCACCGGGCTAGATGCAGAGACCAAAGAGAAACTGTTCAGCCGCCCGCCGACGGATCAGCCCTTCCCTGAATGGCTGGCGCAGCAGAAACAGGCGCTGCCGCACTTTAACCACTGGCTCGACGCGCGCAGCTACTGGCAGAACCGCAACGCCGGCAATATCCACGCGCTCTGGCAGCTGCTGCTGGACCCGAGCGCGGAACCTGCCGCCGCCAGAGTGAATGCACCGGTACGCGCCTATCTCAATACCAGGCCGGTCGAACTGGAGGAGCTGGCAGCTGCCATGGAAGATCGCGATACCCTGTTCGTGCTCGACCACCAGAGCGGCGATCTGCCCGGCAACTGGAGCCTGCACCGCAAACTTTGCAGCCAGAGCGAGCTGCAGTGCGTGACGCTGCTGGCAGCCTGGGGCGCCGGCAGCGAAGAGGCCATCGAGCAGATCCAGGCGCTTGCACCCAAACAATCCGCCTGGGCGATCCTGTCGGTGCAGGACTTCGTTATCGGCGGCGGCGAAGGTCGCGAAGCGGTCAGCGCCAGGCTCAGTGAACTCAACGTGCCGGTGTTCAAGGGTATCCGTGTCGACGAGTACAACGCCGACAGCTACGCGCTTTCTGCCAACGGCCTGCCTGCCGACTCCGTGTATTATCGTGTGGCGATGCCCGAGCTGCAGGGAATCGGCCAGCCAGAAGTATTGGCACTCTCCACCCCTGCCAAAGTTGACGAGGTGACCGGCGCGCGCCTGATTCTTTCACAGCCAATCGACAAGGCGGTGGAACGTATTCTTGGCCGTATCCAGCACTGGCTGGCGCTGCAGCGCAAGGACAACGCCGACAAGCGCGTTGCCATCGTCTATTACAACCATCCGCCGGGACGCCACAATATCGGCGCCGACAACCTCAATGTGCCCGAATCTCTGTGGCAGATTCTCAACGCCCTGAAAGACCAGGGCTACGCTACGGGCACCCTGCCGCAGTCGCCCGAAGCGCTGCTGGACCTGCTGCAGGAGCGCGGTGTCAACCTGCCCGAGGATCGTCATGCGCTGGAGCAGATGGCACCGCTGGTCAAAGGCGTAAGCAGCGAGGATTACCGCCAGTGGTTTGCCACCCTGCCGGAGACAGTGCAACAGGAGATGGTGCGCGGCCCCCTGGGCTACTTGCATACCCGGCTGAAGCCGCTGCTGTCGAGCAACCGCGCCCAGCCTATCGACCCCGGTGTACACCAGGAGATGGCCACACTGATCCAGCGCAGCCTGGGCGATCTGCGCCACGCCCTCGACGGCGTGCGTGACCAGCGTCGCAGCCGCGCCCTGGATCTGCTCGATCAGCTCAAAGACAGCTACACGGTTCTGCTTGGCGACGATCTTGCCGACGAGCAGCGCATTAACCAATGGCAAAACGCCGGTGAACTGGTCACGGCGCTGGTGCATATGGGCATCGAGGGGATGCGCGGTTGGGGCGAGGCACCGGGGCGCAGCATGATCTGGCAGGACCGTATGCTGCTACCGGGTCTGCAGTTCGGCAACATCTTTGTCGGCCCGCAGCCGCCGCGCGGCTGGGAGCTCAACGAAGAGCTGCTGCACGCCAATATGACTTTCCCGCCGCCGCACCAGTACCTGGGCTTTTACCACTACCTACGCGACGACTTTAAGGCCGATGCGCTGATCCACCTGGGCCGCCACTCCACCTACGAATTTCTGCCCAGGCGCAGTGTCGGCCTCGGCGAAGATGATTACCCATCCCTGGTGCTCGGCGACCTGCCCAGCATCTACCCCTATATCGTCGACGGCGTTGGCGAGGGAATTCAGGCCAAGCGGCGCGGCAAGGCGGTGATCATCGACCACCTGACGCCACCACTGGCGGTGACCGAGCTGTACGACGACCTGCTCAGCGTACGTCAGCTGATCGAAAGCGCCGAAGCAGCCAGCGATCCGGTTACCCGCCGCCGTGCGGTGGAAGATCTGCGTGAACGGATCGATAGCCTGGGGCTGCGTGAAGAACTGATCGCCAGCATGGATGAAGAGCTGAAGGTACGCGGCATCGGCTTCGACCAGGTCGATGACGAGTTCCTGCTGCATGAGGTCGGCCACTATCTGACCAAGCTGCAGGAGGCGTTCATGCCGCTGGGGCTGCACACCTTCGGTCGCCAGTGGGAGCCGGACGCCATCGACACCATGCTCTCCTCCATGGCGGACAGCGACAACATCAAACCCCAGTGGCGCGATAACCTGACCCGCTCGCCGCAGCTGGAGATGGATGCGCTGATCAACGCGCTCAACGGTGGTTTTGTGGCGCCAGGCAAGGGTAACGATCCTATCAAGACACCGGAGGCACTGCCTACCGGGCGCAACTTTCACGCTCTGGACGGCAGCCTGCTGCCGACGCCACTTGGCTTCAAGCTCGGTGCCGAGCTCGCGGCCGATGCGCGCAGCAAGCCGATGACCGAGGCGGAACGGCGCAAGAAGGAAGCGGTGATCCTATGGGCCTCCGACGCAGTGCGTGATGAAGGCGCGATGATCGGCTTCGGCTTCGATATGCTCGGCGTCACCCCGGTCTGGAACAGTCGCGGCATCATCAAGGGGCTGAAACTGATCCCGCTGGATCAGAGCCGACCGCGCCGTCACGATGTGCTTTTTACCACCTCGGGGCTTTTCCGCGACCTGTACGGGCGCCAGCTCAAGTGGCTCGACGAAGCAGTCCTGCTGAGTCTCGCGGCCAGCGAAGAGACCATTCGTCGCGACTACCCGGCACTGGACAGCGCTCTGACAGGTGCTCTGGAGCCTCTGACCGAATACACAGCCGGCAATGAAACCCTGGAACAAAACCTGATCGCCGCCAACTGGGTTGAAGAAGCACGACTCATGCTGAGAAACCCAACGGCCAGCGCCTCCGAACTGGGCCGCCAGGCATCGCTGCGGGTATTCGGATCGGCACCGGGCGCATACGGCGCGGGTGTGAACCGTCTGGTGGAGCGCTCCGGCAGCTGGCAGCAGCGTCAGGAACTGGGCCAGGCCTATATCGCCCGCCTTGGCCACGCCTATGGCATGAGCCTGGACGGGCTCAGCGCCCAGGATCACTTCAGCAACCAGCTCAGCCAGGTGGGTCGCAGCTATCTCGGTCGCGCCAGCCACCTGTACGGTCTGATCGATAACAACGATGCCTTCGACTACCTCGGCGGCCTCAACCTGGCGGTGGAAACCGTCACCGGCGCCCCGCCCACCAGCTACGTGATTCAACATGCCGACGCGGATAACGCCCGTCTCGACCCGCTAGCCCAGGCGCTGGGTAGCGAGCTGCGCGGCCGATTCCTTAACCCCCAGTGGATCAAACCGCTGATGGACGAGGGCTACTCCGGCGCCCGCACTATGGGCAGCGAGTTTATCGAGTACCTCTGGGGCTGGCAGGTAACCAGCCCGGAGATCATCCAGTCCCGTGTCTGGGATGAGGTGAAGGCTGTCTACCTTGATGACCGGTTTGAACTGGGCCTAGACGAGTTTCTGCGCGAGGGACACAACCAGCAGGTGCTGACCAATATCCAGGCGGTAATGTTGGTGGCGGCAGAAAAAGGGTTCTGGCAGACCGATGATGAAACCCTGAACCAGCTCTCCCGCGACTTCGCCCGCTCGATTATCGAGCATGGCATTCCCGGCAGCGGTCACACCCACCCCGACCACCCGGTCTACCAGTTCGTCATGCCAAAGCTGGATGCCGACAGCGCTCAAGCACTTCAGCAGTTGCAGGCCAACAGCCGCATGCCTGAAACGGAATGGAAGACGGACAGCGAGCCAAGTCATATTCGGGAGATCAGCCTTCAGGATCAGCAGGCTTCCGAGCCGGACAGCACTGACGCCGAGGCTGCGGATAACAGCGACAACACCCAGGCCCAGTCCAGCAACACCCTTGAGCTATCAGTGCTGATCGCGCTGGCGCTGTTGATCATGTTTGCCGGCCTGCTTCGTGGCCGCATGGGAGGAAAACGCTGATGCTTTCATCTTTCTCACTCAACCTGATGCACCAGATCACCAGCCTGCTGCTGGAGCCCGTAGTCTGGGGCCTGGTTTTCCTTCTGTTGCTGAGCATCTGGGAGATCGGCCTCGCCTTTGGCGAGCGCTGGGGCGGTTTGCAACGCCTGCTGCACGGTGGCGATATGAGCACAGCGCTGGCGCAGGGGCGCCGACGGATCGAACGGGCGGACTTCATCACCCGCCTGTCGCCGATGCTGGGCCTGATGGGCACCCTCATCCCGCTCGGCCCCGGCCTTGCGGCCCTCGGTGATGGCGAACTGTCGGTGCTGACCACGGCGATGACCGTGGCCTTCGATACCACGGTGATGGGCCTGCTCGGCGGCATTATCGGCTTTGTGCTCGGCCGCCTGCGCCGCCGCTGGTACGACCGGCTGATGGAACAGCTGGAGGCTATCGAACAGCAAGCCGGTTCAGCCGATCTAAGGGAGGCTGCCTGATGAGTTCACGCTGGCGCAGTAACCGCTTCGACCAGGAGATGGACGAACCCCTGGGCCCACTGGCCAACCTGATCGACCTGATGCTGGTGTTCGCCTGCGGCCTGATCGCCGCGCTGGTGGCGCAAAGCCCATCGCTGGCGGAGCACTTCAACAGCAAGCGCCAGGTCAGCGAAGGCCGTGAACTGCCGCAGATGCCCAAGGGAATCAATGGCGAAACAGGTGCAGGCTATGAATCGGTGGGCCAGGTTTACCGTGATCCGGAAACCGGCAAACTGATTTTGATCGGCGATTAACGCAGCTAGTTAGAAACCTCGCCAGAAAACTCAAAACTGTCTGCTGCCCGCTATTATTCAGGGAATGAAAACCGTCGTTAGCGTCACCGCGGAGCCCTGAGATGAGACTGGCGTTATCCTGCATCACTCGGAAACAGGCGGCTAGCCTGCTGCTTGCCGTTGTCCTTCTGACCGGCTGTACAAGCCTTAATCTGACATCTCCGCGCCCCAACCCTGGGGCGCAGCTAAGTGCCAGCGATGAGATCTCCGCCACGACCGATATGGATATGCTGGGTCTGCAGTCACTGGTGATGTCCATGGCTGACGAATACGTTTCATCCGTCTCCGAAGTTGCCTTCCTGCACCTGCGGCCCAAGGCCCAAACCAGCAATGAGCGCGTACTGATCCAGTCATTCATGCGCAACAGTTTCGGCGCCGCCACCGAGATAGCCGCTGGCCGCAACCCCGATATTGGACTACTCGACATGCTAGTGCTGGTGACTCTGCAGCGCGAAACCTTCGAAAACTACTGGATTCCCAACATCTGGGGAGAAGAGCGCGGTCGCGATGCCCTGGCCCAGCTGAAAAACACGGAACGTGGTCTCTGGCAACGCTCATCAAGACTACTGTCCCCGGATCAGCAGGCTACCCTGCGCCGCCTTATCGATGCCTGGCTTGAAGAAAACCCTGACCGCCTTGTCGTTGAATTGATTCGCTTCGATGAGTTTGCGGATGCCCGTGGCATGCCTCAGAAACAACAACGGGATGCCGCCGTAGGCCTGCTGAAAGAGATCAACAATGCCGTATCAGCCATTGACGAAGCGCTGCTCTTTGCAGAGCGAGCCCTGTGGTACACCGGCCGGCTAACTTACATTGCCGGGGAGCAGGCCGAACTCTCGGCTTACCGTATACTGGCAACGCCGGAAGTTCAGGAAACCCTTGCGCAGTTTGACGAGCTGCAACAGACACTCAACGCCTTTCAGGTCACACTGGCCTCCTACCCTGATCATCTCGCCCAGGTGGAACGCAATCTGTTCGAAAACCTGAGTGCCGAGCGCAAACGCGCTATCGACTATCTATTTGAGCGGATCGCCCAGGAAAGGGCCCAGATATTCAGCTCTGTTTCGGACAGCAGCGGCCAGGTAAAAGAGATACTGCCCTCCTCCCTGGAGCTGATCAACGCGTCGGCCAACCTGGCCTCGATGACCAACGAGGCACTGATTAACCTGGACGGATTGATGGCACGGATCGATACGCAATTTTCCTCTACACCGGATGCCGATAAAGACTTTTCTGCCGATGCGCTGGAACTGGTGAGCGCATCGAGCCAACTGGCCAGCCAGTTACAACTATTGCTACCCAGGCTACAGCAGGACCTGGATACAGCGGAGCGTTTCTCCACCAATCTCGTCGACTACCTTTTCTGGCGGCTGGTCGCCCTGATCGCTTTCATTTTCTGCGGTATCGCCGCGCTGCGACTGATCCCTGGACGCAAAGCCTGAATCGCCAGCGTATGCGCGAATAGCAACTTAAAGTGCACGCAGAGCCCTCCGCTCTGGTGGACAAGCGAATGATCGATCTACTGCGGACAAAAGAATTAAATGTTATTTTATAACATAACTATTAATTCAACCGTCCAAGAGATTCAGGATGAACAGCCTCAGCATCACACCAAATCATCTTCCCGATATCGCATCCTCCGCCAAAGCCGGTATCAGTAGCCGGCTGGACTGGGTCGGCATGTCCGGTATGGCTCTGCCTCTGCAGATTATGGAAGCCGAACGCGGTTCTCTGCCGCTGCAGGGCAAGGCGGATATTCATGTCGATATCGCCCGCCCGGAGGTGAAAGGGATCCATATGTCGCGGCTCTATCTGCTGCTGGAGCAGCTGGCGGAATCCACACCGCTGTCCCCCGCGGTATTGAGCAGCTTTCTCTGGCAGCAACTGGAGACCCACAGGGATATCAGCCATGCCGCAGGCCTTTCCGTACAGTTTCCCTACCTGTCGCGGCGCCCTGCACTGAAAAGCGAAAACAGTGGCTGGAAGGAGTATCCAGCCGCCATTCATGCCAGGCTACAAGACGATCTGCTGATCGAGCTGGAACTGGCAATCCCCTACTCCAGCACCTGCCCCTGCTCCGCCTCTTTATCCCGCCAACTGCTTGTCGAGGCACTGGACTCGGACTTTGCCGACCGGGCCAGGATGACGCTGGAGGAAGTCAGGGAATGGCTACTAACAAATGGCTCCCTGGCGACGCCACACAGCCAGCGCTCCTGGGCGAAGCTTAAGCTGGCTCTTAAAGAAGACGCCCCAGCCTTTGAGATCGAGTCACTGATAGCCGCAGTGGAAGGCGCGCTGGGCACACCGGTGCAGACGGCGGTCAAACGGGAGGACGAACAGGCGTTCGCCCGTTTGAACGGCAGCAACCTGATGTTCTGTGAGGATGCCGCACGCCGCATCAGCCAAGCGCTTTCCCAGCGAGACGAGGTGAAGGATTTCTGGATCAGGGTGGAGCATCAGGAGAGCCTGCATGCCCACGATGCGGTCGCGGTGGTTACCGCCGGTGTCCCCGGCGGCTACCAACCGTCTTTAAGACAGGGCTGACGCTGAAAGAGGTCGCAGCTCAGTATCCCTTGGCGGAAGAGGTGCTGCGACGCGGGTCGGCGCCGCCATAAAAGGTGCCATCCTCACCGACCATGATCGACTGAATCGCCCCCATTGCCGTTTTCTGCACGACCGTATGGCCCATGCCCTCGAGCAGCTTGATGGTATCGGGGCTGATCCCCTGCTCAATACGGATCTCGTCCGGCACCCACTGGTGATGGATACGCGGTGCATTCACCGCTGCCTGAATATTCAGGTTATGGTCGATCACGTTCATCAGCACCTGCAGGGTCGTGGTGATAATGCGCGAACCGCCAGGGCTGCCGGTGACGATAAAGTTTTTCCCCTCCTTCTTCACGATGGTGGGCGACATGGAGCTGAGCATCCGCTTGTTTGGCTCGATCTTGTTGGCCTCACCGCCAATCAGCCCATAGGCGTTGGGCACACCGGGCTTGGCGCTGAAGTCGTCCATCTCATTGTTGAGCAGGAAACCGGCACCATCCACCACAATGTGGGAACCGTAGCTGAAGTTGATGGTGTAGGTGTTCGATACTGCGTTGCCGTACTTGTCGACGATGGAGAAATGAGTGGTCTCGTTGCTTTCATAGGGTGCCGGATTGCCGGGTTTGATCTCTACGCTGGGCGTGGCTTGCTCCGGGTCGATCTGCTGCCGCAGGCTGGCGGCATAATCCGTGGAGGTCAGCCCCTTCAACGGCACATCGACAAAGTCGGTATCCCCCAGGTACTCGGAACGATCCGCATAGGCGCGCTTCATCGCTTCGGCCATCAGATGGATGGTTTTCGCCGAGTTCAATCCGCTGTCGCTGATCGGGAATCCTTCAAGGATATTCAGGATCTGCACGATATGGGTACCGCCGGAGCTGGGCGGGCTCATGGAGTAGATATCGTAGCCGCGGTAGTTGCCGTGCACCGGCTTGCGGATCACCGGCTGGTAGTTTTTCAGATCTTCATGGGTGGTCAGGCCGCCGCCGCGCTGCATCTCGGCCACGATCAGGTCGGCAGTTTCGCCTTCGTAAAAGCCTTTCACACCCTGCTCGGCAATACGCTTGAGTGTCGCCGCCAGATCCTTCTGCACAAAAAGCTCGCCCGCTTGATAGAGGCTGCCATCCTGCTTGAAGAACACCGTGCGACTGGATTCAAACTGCTTCAGACGTTCCGCCTGAGACTCTATCCCCTGGGCAAAACGGGGTGGAATCACAAATCCCTCGTCCGCCAGTTTGATGGCAGGCGCCAGCGCTTCTTTCAGGCTGATGGTGCCGTACTTATCCAGCGCCAGCGCCAGACCGGCCACGGTTCCCGGCACACCCGCTGCTTTATGAGTAAAGCGGCTGCGATCGGTAACCACCTCGCCGTTTTCATCCAGGTACATATCGCGACTGGCCGCGGCCGGCGCGGTCTCACGATAATCGATGGCGTTGACCTCACCGCTTTCCTCCGAGGAGACCAGCATAAAGCCGCCGCCCCCGATATTGCCGGAGCGAGGCTGGGTTACCGCCAGCGCAAACGCCGCCGTGACGGCGGCATCTATTGCGTTACCGCCCTCTTCCAGCACGCGAAGCGCCTCATCGGTGGCGAGGTAGTGACTGGTCACCACCATGCCGTTGCGCGCCTCCACCGGGACGCTGCGATCACCTTCAAGGATCGCTTCTGCTCTCACATTGGCAGCGCCGCTAAGCGTAATGCTGGTAAAGAGCGCCATAGCCCCCAGCATTTTCGCGCCAGACCTATCCATCATCGACATCGCCTTCATCCTTATTTGCCAAGACTTGCAGACATTACCCTCAGCGTAGACCGAAAATCGCTACCACCGCCATGTTGCCATCTCGCCGCCAAAGATCGCTGCTACTCTTCACAGATACGCAACATACATTTTTTGCTACGGCTGTAATTACCGCTCAACCAACCGGGAGCACTGGCCGATAACCCCAACTGTGTGAGATTTTTCCTGTTTCCAGGGCAACCTTTTGATAAGGCAGTAAATATTCTCACGTTGCGACACGCAGTCCCACAGACACCATAGCCAAGGAAAACCCGATGCTAGGGAAGCTTAGCCTTAAAGCCCAGTTCACCACCGCTGTTCTCGTACCCTGCCTGACGCTGATTCTTATCGGCTGGGGAGGCCTTCGCAGCCTGCAGGCACTGCAGCAAGACACCCTGCTGCTGTCACAAAACACCAGCAATCCAATGCGCGCCCTGGCAGAAGTGGCATCGCGAATCCCGCGTATGCGCGTAGGCATCGATATGATGCTGCTGCAAAGCATCGACGATCTTAAAGATGAAAAGGGGTTGGTCACGCGGATCAGAGAAACTCGGGAGGAAGATATCCCGGCGATGGTTCAGTCACTGACTGACGCCCGCGATGCTCAGGTAAACCCGGGCGACCGAGCGGAGCTTCAGAAGCTGCTCGAGCTGTTTAACCGTGTGCGGACCAATACGCTGAGTCCGATGCTCGACGCGCTAGAGCAGGGTCGCATGTCGGAAGCACACCGTCTTTATCAGCAGGATTATGCGAGAAGCTATGGCGACATGCGCAAACAGGTGAACGATCTGCTCGACAAGCAGCTCGCTAACGCCCACGACATCTACAACCACAGCGAACATAACTATGTCAGCAGCCGCAATACCCTGATTATGCTGATCGGTGCTGCGTTGCTGATCTCTGTCGTCCTTGCCGCTATCATTCTTATTCGTCTTAACAACCGGGTTAAGACGTTGAAGTCTCACATCAACCAGGCTGTGACCAACCTGGATCTGTCACAACGGGTTGGACTGACCGGCCGCGACGAGCTGGCGGATATCGGCAGCGACTTCGATACCTTCACCCAGCGCATGAACGACACCCTTAGCTCCGTGGCTGATAATTCCCAGCTCCTGGCCAGCACCGCCGCCGACGTGGCGATGCGGGCGCAGCAGACCCTCAATAACTGCATGCGTGAAAACGACCGCTCGACCCAGATTGCTGCGGCGATCACCGAGCTTGGTAGCGCCGTGGAAAGCATCGCCGGCAATGCATCTGACGCAGCGAATGCGGCTCAGGATGCCAATACCGAGGCTAACAGCAGCAGTGAGATCATCAACCGCGCCCGTGATAACGTCAGGGCACTCTCAACCGAACTTGCCGGCGTCAGCACCCAGATCGGTTCTCTCGCCACTGAGGCGGAAGCGATTGGCAGCATTCTGGAAACCATCCGCGCCATCTCCGAACAGACCAACCTGCTGGCACTGAACGCTGCCATCGAGGCGGCACGTGCCGGCGACCAGGGCCGCGGCTTTGCGGTGGTTGCCGACGAGGTTCGCAACCTGGCCAGCCGCTCCGCCGCATCGGCCGATGAGATCCAGACCATGATCGCCAAACTGCACCAGCAAACCAGTCTGTCAGTGCGGGCGACCAATGAAAGCCGCGACCAGAGCAATACGGTGGCGGAACAGTCGACTGAAACCACCGCGGCGCTGGACCGAATCGTCCGCCATATCAGCAGTATCAGCGAAATGAACATTCAGGTGGCCACCGCCACGGAAGAGCAGTCGATGGTGGTGAACGACATGAACCAGAGTGTCGAGGAGATCAGCATGCTCACCGCCGAGACCACCCAGATTGCCGACCAGCTGTCCGAGTCCAGCCGTCAGTTGCAGGAGCTCTCACACCAGCTGGATCGTCAGGTCAAACAGTTCCGTCTGTAACTGTAGAGATAGTGCCTGCGCAACAGGCACGATTCAGATCGAAAAAAAGACCGCGCCCCGCAAATGAGTGGGGCGCGGTCTTCTTTTACACCAAGCACCAGCCAGCCCCGACCGTCGATATTTCGATTGGCAGAGCGGTCAAGACTCAGCTTACCAGTCCGTTACGCTCATGCCACTGGGCCAGGCTCTCCTCCGGATACTCCTCAAAACACTGGTCGTCTTCGTCGGCATCGACCGGCACCCAGCTGGCTTTGCTGGCCAGCATCAAATGAGTGCGCTGCGGCGGCACCGGCAGCTCGGTATCGATGGCGGAAGCAAAGGGATGGATCAGCTCCGGCCAGCGGCTGTCATAGACCCAGAGTGCGCTGCCACAGGTGGCACAGAAGTGACGCTCGGCGTTACTTTTCTCATCGTTGATGCGGGCGTGATAGATGCTCAGGTTTTCCGAGCCCTCTACCTCCAGGGATTCGGCTAGCGCCCCCAGATTGATAGCAAAGCCGCCACCGCCCGCCGTCTTGCGGCAGATAGAGCAGTAACAGAGGTTGTACGGATAAGGGTGAGGGGATTCAACACTGAAGTGCACTGCGCCGCAGTGGCAGGAACCTTTGAGTAGCATGGCGTCTCTCTCTTATATTCGACACCCTAACTCTAGACTCGAAAATCGGCTCCTGCCTCCTGAACGGCGCTTGTATCGGGATCTAAACGATCAGAATTTGATGCTGGATGAGTCTCGCGGCTGCAGAGGATTGGTTTCCAGCACCTCCTCTTCCGGCTTGGAGATATCGGGAATCGGACGGTTTTGGCGCTTGGGCTTGCCCGCATCAACACGTTTTTCCTGGCGCAAAGAAGCCAGCTGCTTACGGATACGCAGGCCCTCCGCTTCACCAGCATTCCAACCCTGGCGGTATGCCTCATCATCGGCGTAACGGCCAAGATCCTTGATCAACGCGGGTGAGAGCTCATCGGCGCCCTGCAGGCCACTGTGGCGACCATCGTGAAAGCCCATATCGTAGGCTGCTTCAGTCGCGGCGTCTTCCTGCTTGATAAAGCCATCGGTAACACAGGCGGACAGCAGAAGGGGCATCATAACAACCGGGACAACCCGAAAAAAACGTCGGATAAACAGACACATACAGGGCACAACCTCGACGGCGAAACTAGCGGGCAAATGAATAAAAGGGAGTAGCAACCGAACTAACGTAAAAAATGCGGCGCTCATTCTGCCATGTTGGCCCAGTTTTTTATAGTCGGCTTATCACCCCGCTCTGGCCTTTAGGCGGTAACCGCTGCAAGACCAACAATATAGACACAGGTGAAGAGCCCGCCGCAGAACACCAGACTGCGCAGCGTTGCCAGATTCATCAGATAAAAGGCAGCGTGCAACACGCGAAACAGCAGATAGAGCAGTGCCGGCAAGGTCAGGGCCTGTAGGGATACACCCGCGGCGAAGGCAATAAACACCGTGGTAACGAACACGATGGCAGCTTCCCATGCGTTCTGTTGCGCCGCCATCGCCCGCGCGCCCACCCCTTCCAGCTGGCCTTGCTGCAAACGTGGGTGATTATTATCGATGCTGCCGAACTGTTTGAGTCGGCAACGCACGGCGATCCCAGCCAGAAAAACAGGCGCTACCGCGAGAATAAAAAGCACATAGAGAACAGGGGCCATGAGCGCACTCCTTTGACAGAAAGACCGAATTACCTTGTCCCTGTATACGCAGCCTGACCCTGGTCGGTTTTGCCTTAGCCCGAGGGAAAGCCAAGGAATTTTAAACGCGGTCGGCAGATCGACTGTTAGTCCGGTTTCAGCCAGCCCCTGGCCACGGCGTTGTCGATCTGGGCGAGCATCCAGGCATGAATCGGCTCAAACTCATCGGCAATAAATGCATGAGCCGCCAACACCTGAGATCGACTGACTCCCAGATCCCGCCAGGTTCTACCCTCGTTTTTCACGTTTAGCAGAAACGGTAGCAGACGATCAGCCACCTTCAACAAACGGGTTTCCAGGCTGGAGCCTGTCTCCTGCTCCTCCCAGAGCTCGTTCAGCTCATCGATATTGTTGCCATCGTGTGCAGCCAGCCGCGCGACACACCGACGTTCCTGCTGATGCGCATCGCTGCGCTCCTTGGCATAAAGGAAGGTATCGCCGGCATCGATCTCTCCCAGATCATGCACCAATGCCAGCTTGATCAGTTTCTCTTCCGATACCGGCAGATCAAAGCGACGCGCCAGCGTCCAGCACGCCATCGCCAGATGCCAGGAGTGCTCCGCTGAGTTTTCCAGCCGCGCACCGCCGCCGATATAGGAGCGCCTCTCGACGCTTTTCAGTGCATCAATCTCCATAAAAAAATCGGTTAAGTCGGCTAGCTGTTCTATTGAGTTGCTCATTGCAAATTCGGTCCTGGCTGTTGGTCACTGATCTGGCTGACGCCAAATTCTGGAGCAAAGTCTCCCCAAGCACCAGTTGCTCCTTGGGGGGGTCAAAGAAGCACGAATCGCATCTGAAGGTGGTCTATCGGCTATTCTTTGCGTACAACTGGCCAAACATCCTTCCCGCCCAAACTGGAACCGGACCTGCCGATGCGCGAATCCGATCGAACGCCCTCTCTGACCGAAATGCTCGAACGTTGCGCCGGCAAAGACCGCCAGGCCTTCGCCCAGCTTTACGCCGCAACCTCGGCGAAACTTTATGGTACGGTTTTGCGTATCTTGAAAAATGAGCGCTGGAGCGAAGAGGTGCTGCAGGAGGCTTACATCAAGGTCTGGCAGAAAGCGGGCAGCTTTGATGCGGGCAAAGCCTCGCCGATCACTTGGCTGGTGACACTGGCACGCAACACCGCCATCGACCAGCTCCGGCGAGAACCAGCCGCTGCCAACGACGCTGACGAGATGATCGATCAACTGCCCGGCCACTTTCCAGACGGCGAGCAGAAACTGGCGCAGAGTCGAGAGCAGGAGCAACTGCTGCACTGCCTCAAGCAGCTTGAAGATGGCCGCGCCGACCTGGTTCGCCTGGCTTATCTTGATGGCCTCTCCCGTATCGAGTTGGCGGAACGGTTCGAGCAGCCGGTGAATACCATTAAAACCTGGCTGCACCGGGCGTTGAAACAGTTAAAAGGGTGTATGAGCTGATGAGCGATCACGACGATCTCGACATGCTGGCCGCAGAGTTCGTGCTCGGTACGCTGGAGCCAGAAGCACGCGCTGATGTGAAACGCCGGCGCGAGCGAGAGCCGGAGCTCGACCAGCTGATCCAGGCCTGGGAAAACCGCCTTGCGCCGCTCGGCAATGAGATCGATGAGATCAAACCGGGGCCCAACCTGTTCTCCCGTATCGAACAGCGCCTGGATGAACTGGAGTCCACCCAGCATTGGCCGGGCGAGACTGCGGCCGCCGAAGCGCAGTTTGCTGCACTTAAATTACGCCTGAGGCGCTGGCAATGGAGCACTGCCCTCGCCTCTGCCGCATCGGTACTACTGTGCATCCTGCTGCTGAACAAACCCACCCCTGAGCTCGCGCCGCAATCCTTTGTCGCCGTGTTTCAGCATGACGACCAGCAACCCGCGTTTATGCTCAGCGTCGATCTGCAGAGCCGCAGCCTGAGTATCACCCCGGTGACCGCCGAGGCGATCCCCGGCAGATCCTACCAGTTGTGGATCAAGGCCGACCCGCTGGGTCCAAAACCCAGGTCGGTGGGTGTACTTAACGCCCGCATGGAGATCGATGGCACCAGCCTGGAACAATACGACCCGGCTCTGCTGAAACAGGCGACCTTCGGGATCAGCCTGGAACCTGAAGGCGGCTCACCCACCGGGCAACCAACGGGGCCCGCCATTCACGGCTTCCTCTACCCGGCCAACCCTGGGCAGCAATCGCTCTGACAGCTGCAAAGGCCAGGCGATTGAATCCGTCTGGCCTCTTCTCTCTATGACTGAAACCAGCGCCATCAGCCCCACACAAAAAATTTTTATCTTTTTCTGAAACCTTTGCCGAACTCCCGCGTAGCTATAGACATCCTGAACCAGACCAAGACGGCTGTTCACGGATTAACTCAAGCTGAGCCCTGTCAGACAGGGCCGGACCTAACCGCAAGGGAGCTACAGCATGAATAAGCAGATGATAAAAACCGCAGCGCTCGCCACCAGCCTTATCGCCGGCAGTGCTTTTGCTCAGGATCATATGAAGCTTGGCGTCTGGGCAGAGGATCAGGATGTGTCGGGCGGCACCGTTTCGGCCGAAAAAATCACCGCTGAAAGCAACGGCTGGCTGGTGGTTCATCGCACCGGCGAAGCCAATAAGCCGGGTCCGGTGGTTGGCCATGCACCGCTGAAAAAGGGTGAGAATATGGATGTGGCCGCCATTCTTACAGAAGAGGTTAAATCCGGCGACAAACTGATGCTGATGCTCCACGGCGAAACCGGCGGCATGAAAACCGGCATCTTTGAATACACCCTGGGCGCCAAGGAAGATGGCCCGGTGAAGGTCGACGGCAAACTGGTGATGGACGTTATCACCGCACTATAAGCCGCTGCAGCGGGAAGCGTGCAGGTTCAGGGGACCAGCACCGCGGCGCCGCTCAGGCGCCCTTCCCGCAGATCAGACAGGGCCCGGTTCGCATCGACCAGATCGTACCGGGTCACGCTGGTCTCTATCGCTATATCCTGAGCCAGTGCCATAAACGCCTCGCCATCAGCGCGGGTCAGGTTGGCCACCGAACGCACCTGCCGTTCCTCCCAGAGAATACTGTAGGGGAAGGCGGGAATCTCCGACATATGAATCCCCGCACAGACCACCGTTGCGCCCTTGCGCACCGCTCTCAACGCCTGAGGCACCAGCGCACCCACCGGGGCAAAGATGATGGCCGCATCCAGCGCCTGCGGCGGCAGGCAATCGGAATCGCCTACCCAGCAAGCCCCCAACTCCTGAGCAAACGCCTGAGCCTGGCTATCTCCCGGGCGTGAGAAGGCATAGACCTTCGCGCCTCTGGCGATCGCCACCTGGGCGATAACATGCGCCGCAGCGCCAAAGCCATATAGCCCCAAATGTCTGGCGTCCTGGACCATCGCCCAGGAACGGTAGCCGATCAGGCCAGCGCAGAGCAGCGGCGCGGCATGCAGATCGTCGTACTGTTCAGGCAGTGAAAAAACATAATGAGCGTCAGCCACGCAGTATTCGGCGTAACCACCATTGAGGGTGTAGCCAGTAAAACTGGGAGCATCGCAGAGGTTTTCCTGATTGCTGGTGCAATAAGGACAGACGCCGCAGGTATGCCCAAGCCAGGGAATGCCTACACGTTCGCCCTTACTGAAACCGGATACTCCATCACCAAGTTGGTCTATATACCCGACTACCTCGTGGCCCGGCACGATACCTGAGGGAATATCCGGAAGGTCACCATCGACAACGTGCAGATCGGTACGGCAGACGCCGCAGGCGCTGACCCGCACGCGCACCTGGTTCGGCCCGGGCACAGGGATCGGCAGGCGCTTTTGCTGCAACGCCATGCCCGGTGCATCCAGCACCATGGCTTTCATGGTGTTGGTCGATTGGCTGCCGGCCGCTTTAACGCTCATCTCGGCTCCTCCGCTCTTTACCCCATTCATTGTCAGCTTAGCTGCTGAGGAAAGCGGCGGCAGCCGTATGACTGCTCAGGCTCAACAGTGGCGTCGATAAAGCATTCAGTGCTGCCGGAAGAAGGAGACCATATCACCTAGTACGGGGCGCCGGTTCTGATAAAACCAGGTCAGGCTGGCGACAATACCCACATGATCGATACCCGGGTAGATACGCGTCTCCACCTGACCATTCTGAGCGCGTATTTTCTGCTCCAGCAGATCCAGGTTACGTCGCCAGACCGTGGAATCCGCGTCGCCCCACATCAACAGCATGGGCGGTTCATCACCGTCGATAAAGGTGGTGACCTGCATCTGCGGATAATTGTCGGGCGGGCCGAACATATCCTTAAGGTCTTCGGCATCAGGCTCGAAGTCATAGGGGCCGGCAAGCCCGGCAAAGGCACTGATGATGTCCGGCTCTAAGCCCTGCGCCTGCATGTACTGATCATCAGCCACCAAAAGCGCGCCGATATGCGCACCGGACGAGTGTCCTGACAGGTAGATCTGCTCGGGATTACCGCCGTACCGTTCGATATTGTTGTAAACCCAGGCGAGAGCCGCCGCACCATCCTCAACAAAGGCAGGAAACCGCACCCGCGGATACTTGCTGTAATCGGCAATAACAGCGACATATCCCTCGTCTACGAACGACTCCGCGACAAAGGGGTACATCTCGCGAGAGCCATTGGTCCAGCGGCCACCGTAGAAAAACAGCACCACGGGTAACGCATCTTCGCTGGCCTCCTCTGGCACGTAAACATCCAGCTTGTGTGCCTCGTCAGGCCCATAGGCAAGATTCTTATGGGTTTCCGTAGCGCTGAATTTTGCCGGCAGATTGGCGAGCTTTAACCCGGCCTCGGTGCAGCCCGCCAGCAGGATTGAGCCAAGCGCTATTGCCAATTTTTTCATCTTCCCTGTTTGCCTCTCTCTCCTCAAAAACCGGGTTACGTGATTTACCACCCAGTTCGATCAACGACGCTTGTGCGTGAGAGAACTGTGCAGGTCATTTTTCAATAGCTTCATCCGCTTTGATGCCCACGGACACGGAAAAATAGCGCATCAGGGCTGATCGTATTTCGCAAACAACTCAGCGCCGGTCATGGCCCTGGTTTTCTGACTGAAAGAATAAAACGGCGGTTTCTCATCAATAAACACCTGCTCGGCCAGCGTCCATTGATCTGCATTATCAAAGAGTCCAACCGGCACCGCGTAGTATCCCCCCGCTTTCAAACGATAGAACAGGTGGGTGCCGCACTCCTTACAGAAGCCGCGTTCCGCCCAGTCTGAAGAATCAAAAACACCGAGCGCCTCTTCACCCGAGAAGGTCACCTCACCGGCACACTCCACCGCCATTAACGGGCCACCTCCCCACTTGCGGCAGGTATTGCAGTGGCAGGCGCCCACATCATGGCTTTTAGGCATTACGGTCAGGGTTACGGCGCCACATAGGCAGCGTACTGTCAGCGGTGAAAGTGAAGGCATGATTTTTCTCCCTTGGCTTATTCAATAATTGGCTCCTGTCAGGGCACATCCACATAAAACCATTTCACGTTGAGCAGCGTTTTTACAAAAGCCTGTGGATCGCTCATCTGGATAAAGTGCAGGTAAGACTTAACAGCAAACTTCTCCGGCGCAAACGCCATATAGACTTCGCTGATGGTATCGCCCGATTGCCAGGCACTAACATCGGCACTCTCGATCAATTGCCGCCGCTGCGGTTCCGGCAGCACCGCCAGTTGGGTGGCATAGGCCAGATACTCCTGGGCCGCATTGGAGAGCTGCGCATCCGGCCCATTCTGATGGAACAGCGCATGGGCGATTTCGTGGGCGACGCCCGCTCGAAAATGCTCATAATCCATCGCTTGCCCCAGCATTTTCGGCGTTTCCTCCAACCCTGAGATAGCGGCCATCGACATCAGGCTGATGCGCCCGGTGCGCCGGTCATAGCTGCCAAACGCCGCACCGCCGTTATGCTCCTGAGGGCTGTCAACGACCTCGATCTGAATACTGCCGGTGGGTGTGACGCCGTAATTGGCCAGAAACACCAGCGCCTCGCGCGCGCCCTGGCAGATCTCCATGCGTTGCCTGGGGCTATCCTGGCCAACCACCTGGATCTCCACGGCACAGTCTGCGTCTTCAGCGGCCCTCGGCTGGCTATCTTCGGCCAGCAGCAATGCCGGCGAAAGTAAGGTTGCCAAAAGCAAGGTTGGCAGAAGCCTCAGCCAAAAAGAAACCAGAGGTATTTTCAACGCTCTGTTGAATCGATTCATAGAGATCCCCGCCACGATATCGGGTCGGCGCTTCAGCCGAAAAAACGCCGCTTTAGTTGTCCGTATGGATATAGCCGCTTAGCAACTCCGCCACCCAGTCCATAAAGACCCTGACCCGCCTGGCCAGATGACGGCGATGCGGGTAAACGAGGCTCACCGGCATGGGCTGCGCATGAAACGCCTTTAACACCTCAACCATCTCGCCCGACTCAAGATAGCGTCGCACTCCCACTTCGGGCACCTGGATAATGCCCAGGCCGGAAAGACAGGCGTGGCTGTATGCATCGGTATTATTGACCGTCACCAGACCCGGCATATCCACGCTGCGATAGGTCTCGCCATCCCAGTATTCCCAGCCCCCGGCGTGCGCGCCCAGCGTTGGTGAGTAGTGCACCAGCCGATGCTCACTCAATTGCTCCAGATAGCGAGGCTCGCCCCAGGTTTCAATATAGCCGGGACTGACACAGTTGATGATTTTCATGTCACCGAGTTTCCGGGCGATCAAACCGGAGTCCTCGAGCTCGCCTACCCGGATGACGCAGTCGAACCCTTCTCTGATGACATCGACGCGGCGATCGCTGCTGCTGATCTCCAGCTGAAGCTGCGGATAGCGGCCAAGGAAGTCGGCCAGGTTCGGCAGGACGAAGTTTTTTGCCATGCCGGTGGGCATATCCACCCTGAGCCTGCCGGAGACTGCCGCGTCCCCCTGAAACAGGGAGCCGAGCTCGTCCATATCGGCCAACAGATCGACACAGCGTTCGTAGAACACCCGGCCCTCTTCGGTCATGGCCACCTTGCGGGTGGTGCGGTTAAGCAGGCGCACATCCAGTTGCTTCTCCAGTTGCTGCACCGCATTGGAGATACTGGCCTTGGGCAACCCAAATTCATCGGCGGTGCGGGTAAAACTGCCCACTTCCGCCACCCGCACAAACACCTGCATCGCATCCAGCCTGTCCACTCTCGAACCCTTTTGTTATTCAGATTTGAACAATCAAATCATAAACAGCCAATTTATCTAACCACCATCTAACAATAACCTGATTCTCATCCAAACAAACAGAGAACGGAGACAGGTTATGAACTCGAAAATCGCACTGATCACCGGCGGCAACCGCGGCCTTGGCAAAAGCATGATCCTGCATCTCGCCGCCCAGGGCTGCGATGCCCTCTTCACCTATCGCAGCCACCGCGAAGAGGCTGAGGCGGTGATCAAGGAGGTCGAAGCGCTGGGCGCAAAAGCGGTGGCCCTGCCGCTCGATATGGCACAGAAGGAAAGTTTCCCGGCGTTCGCAGCAGAGGTGCAAACGCTGCTCGCGGAAACCTGGCAGCGCCAGCAATTCGACTTCCTGGTCAATAACGCGGGAATCGGCCTCAACAGCCCGATCTCGGAAACCAGCGAGGCGCAGTTCGACCAATTAATGGCGATCCACCTCAAGGGCCCCTTCTTTCTGACCCAGCAACTGCTTCCATTGATTGCGGATGGTGGCCGTATCCTGAACCTTTCCAGTGGCCTGACCCGCTTTGCCACACCCGGCTATGCCGCCTACGCGATGATGAAAGGCGGCATCGAGGTATTCAGTCACTACCTGGCAAAGGAGCTCGGCCCGCGTCGCATCAGCGTCAATACGCTGGCACCGGGCGCCGTCGCCACCGACTTTCGTGACGGCGCGATCCGGGATTCGAAAGAGATGTCAGAGTTTGTTGCTGCGCAGACCGCGCTGGGCCGTGTCGGTCAGCCTGAAGATATTGGCGGTGTGGTCGCGGCGCTGCTCTCACCCCAAAGCGGCTGGATCAACGCACAGCGAATCGAAGCCTCGGGCGGTATGTTTCTCTGAGTCGGTAATACTAGAGCTCCGGCGGCTGGGCGCAGGCGCGATCTTTACGACCGGCTTCGTGAAGCTCCCACAACTGCTGTTTTTCCAGCCAGAACATCGGGGTGGTCTGGAAGAATGCGGCGAGTTTCAGGGCCGTATCGGCGCTGATGGCGCGCTGGCAGTTGACGATTTCGTTGATGCGGCGGCGCGAGATACCCAGCTGTCGGGCCAGCTCGGCCTGAGAGATATGCAGGGGGATCAGATAGCAGCGCTCCAGCAGCCGCCCCGGATGTTCCGGTCGGCGGCTGCTGAGCAGCGGCTGGAAACGCGGAGGCGTGCGCCTCCGCTCAGTCGGGCTTGTCATCCTTGAACATGCGCCAGCCCCCCACCATGGTGGAGATCAGCGACTGTCGGGACATGATATCTTCACGCACCGCCACGTAAACGTGGGTCATCACGAAGATGATGATGTACCACATGCCCAGGTGGTGCCAGGTATGCACATCCTGGCTCTGACCGAACAGCGGGATCACCCAGCCGAACCAGCGGTCCGCCCAACTACCCACGCCCAGGCCTTCACCATAGAGGGCAAAGCCGGTGATGATCATGAAGAAGTTGCCGATGACGAAGAAGCCGAACATCGCCAGCTGCCCCATCGGATTGTGTCCGATGTATTTCTTCGGTGTTTTCTCCAGGAACAGATACCAGCGCAGCTCGTGTAGCAGCTCTGACCACCACTGTTTGCGCCAGACAGGCACGATAAACAGTTCGCGGGCGTGGCTGTTGCCGACAAAAGCCCAGTAGATGCGGCCCACAAAGGCGATCGCCAGGATGTAACCCGCCGCAAAATGCGCAAAGCGGATATACCCCATCAGGTAGTTGTCGCTGGCCTCGCCCGGCTGTGCCGGTAGCGGTGAGCCGATAAAGTAACCGGAGATGCAGAGCGTCAGGATGCAGAGCACGGTGACCCAGTGCCAGAGACGCACAGGCGCCTCATACACATAAACCGCCGTCTGCTTGCGAACCTTCTCACCACTGTCACCGGCCGATAGGTGTTTTTCCAGTGCCATCGCGGAATCCTCCACGGGCAGGCCACCAGTGTCGGCGGCCCGCCCTCCTTATCAGCGGATTTTCACCTTGGTCAGTTCCTGACCATCCGGTGACATGACGTGCGTAGAACAGGCCAGACAGGGATCGAAACTGTGCAGGGTGCGCAGAATCTCCACCGGCTCGTCCGGCCGCTCCATCGGCGTATCCAACAGCGATGCCTCAAAGGCGCCGATATTGCCGTTATGGTCGCGGGGAGATCCGTTCCAGGTAGTCGGGACAATCGCCTGGTAGTTATCGATCTTGCCATCCTTGATCTTGATCCAGTGACCCAGGGCGCCGCGCGGTGCCTCGTTGATACCCACGCCCTGCGCCTCTTTCGGCCAGGTGCTCGGGTCCCACTTCTCCACATTGGCGGTGGAGCTGTCACCGTTTTTGATGTTGTTCACCAGCGCATGCCAGTCTTCCAGCATGGTATCGGTGCAGAGCTCACACTCCAGCGCCCGCGCCAGGGTGCGGCCCAGGGTGGAGGGCAGGAACTGCTTCAGGCCCAGATCCAGGCCGGTGTTCTGGTTGAACGCGGATAGAGAGCGATCTACCTGCTCCTGGATGTACTCCTTGCCGGAGGCGTAAGCGACGATGTAGCGCGCCAGCGGCCCCACCTCCATCGCGTGCCCGCGCCAGCGCGGTGACTTGATCCAGGAGTACTTGGCGGACTCGTCCAGCTCCTTGATATCGGTCTTGGTACCCTTGGTGTTCGGACCCAGCTCGAAGTTCGGCTCGGTGACTCCTTCCCAGGGGTGCAGGCCGAGGGTTTCATCGCCACCGTAGGTGTACCAGCTGTGGCTGACGAACTCCTTGATCTGTTCAGGATCGCGCACATCCACCGGATGCACCTCGTCCCAGTTGCCGCCGATAATCGCGCCGGCCGGCAGCAGGTCGGTGGACTTGTCGCCCGGCACCTGAGTGTAGGTACCGTAGGACAGCACGTTCTGCCCCGCCAGACCGCCACCGTAGAGCCAGTCCTTGTAGATGCCGGCGATCGCCATCACATCGGGCAGGTAGACGTTCTTGGTAAACGCCTGGGCTTCGCGGATGCGCTCCAGCACGAAGTTGAGGCTAACCATGTTGACCGGTGCGCCGGCAGCGCCCACGTCATCCAGGTTGATGGCGCAGGCCACGCCGCCCACCATGTAGTTCGGGTGCGGGTTCTTGCCGCCGAAGATGGTGTGGATCTTCACCACTTCTTTCTGCAGATCCAGCGCTTCCAGGTAGTGCGCCACCGCCATCAGATCCGCCGCTGGCGGCAGTTTGTAGGCGGGGTTGTCCCAGTAACCGTTGGAGAACAGGCCCAGCTGGCCGCTTTCAACAAACTTGCGGATACGGGTCTGCACATCGCGGAAATAACCGGGGCTGGATTTGGGATGGTTCGGCGACACCATCTGCTGCAACTCGGAGGTCTCTTTCGGGTCCGCCTTGAGGGCGTTCACCGGGTTAACCCAGTCCAGCGCGTGCAGGTGATAGAAGTGCACGATGTGGTCGTGAATCTGCAGCGTTTTGTCCATCAGGTGACGGATCAGGTGCGCGTTGAGCGGAATATCGATGCCCAGGGCATCTTCCACCGCACGCACCGAGGTCAGCGCGTGGGTACCGGTGCAGACACCGCAGATACGCTCTACGAAGGCCCAGGCATCGCGCGGGTCGCGCCCTTTCAGGATCACTTCCAGGCCGCGCCACATGGTACCGGTGGACACCGCGTTGCGGATGATGTTGTTCTCGTCGACGTTGACCTCGCAGCGCATGTGACCCTCGATACGGGTCACCGGGTCGACAACGATACGACGGCCGGAGTTATCCAGACTGCTGGAGTTAAGGTCGGTCATCAGTTATCTCCCTGGTCGTCTTTGCGGCTGGTCGCTCGCTTGATAGCGCTGACGGCGGCATGGGCGGCAATAGCTGCACCTACACCACCGGCCACAGCGGTGCCGATCTCGTCGGCATTTTTCTCAATCCCGAACTGATGAATGTCGGTGAGGCGGTTGTAGAAAGAACCCTTGTCCCAGAAGCCATCTTCGGAACAGCCGATACAGCCGTGACCGGCCTGGATCGGGAAGGAGGTGCCCTCGTTCCAGCGTACGGTGGAACAGGCGTTGTAAGTGGTTGGCCCCTTGCAGCCCACCTTGTAGAGGCAGTACCCCTTGCGGGCGCCTTCGTCATCCCACTCTTCGACAAACTGGCCGGCATCGAAGTGCGGACGGCGGTAGCATTTGTCGTGGATACGCTGGCCGTAGAACATCTTCGGCCGGCCCTGACGGTCCAGCTCGGGCACCTTGCCGAAGGTCAGCATGTAGGTAATAACACCGGTCATCACCTCGGCGATGGGCGGGCAGCCCGGCACCTTGATAATCGGTTTGTCGGTAATCACCTTGTGAATAGGTACCGCCTGGGTCGGGTTCGGGCGCGCAGCCTGAACACAGCCCCAGCTGGCGCAGCTGCCCCAGGCGATGATCGCCTTGGCATCCTTGGCGGCGCGCTTGAGCTGATCCAGGAACGGCTTACCACCAACGATGCAGAACATGCCGTCTTCATTCAGTGGCGGGTTACCTTCCACCGCCAGAATGTACTCACCCTTGTACTTTTCCAGCGTATGTTCGAGGGCGGCTTCCGCCTGGTGACCGGCAGCGGCCATTAGCGTGTCGTCGTAATCGAGGGAGATCATCGACAACACCACATCCTTCACCAGCGGATGCGCGGAGCGGATAAAGGATTCGGAACAGCAGGTGCATTCCAGACCATGCAGCCAGACCACCGGTGTACGCGGCTTGGTCTCCATGGCGTGAGCAATCTGTGGGGCGAAGCTGGGGCCAAGGCCCAGGGCTGCAGCAGTAAGGCTGCTGTATTTCAACAAGCTGCGACGTGTTATGCCCTGACGTCGCATCACATCATAGAAGGTTTCTACTTGGGACATGCCGTACTCCCTTCGGCGTACCAACACTCTTACAGCTTTGACGGGCTACTGGTTGGTTACCGGCTATTTATCGTTCTGATTCGGCATGCCTAGAGCAAAAAACGGCCCAACTTAAAATTTATATATTTTTCAACAACTTAAAATGTTTACGCGATCAGCAATCCGAAGAAACAAACCACCGCACGCCCAAAATGGAAAGACGCTTGCCAGCAGACTGGCGAGTGGTGGTCTTTTCAAAGACTGCACAAAGACTTGGCAGGAAGAAGGGAAAGAAGGATCTGGATCCTCGGCTGGCTTACCACTGATTAAAAGTCTGCCAGCCGAGATCGCATCAAACTATGGGTAGTATCAAAGTGTAGTGAGTATCAAAGACCGAATAGCATCAAAGCCTGGATTTGAACTGACGAACCGCATCCACCACTTGCCGGGCACCCGTCTGAATCTCTTCCACAACGGCCCCCGCACCATGAGAGTGTTCGAGTGCGACCTGAGCTTCTGCCTGGCTCTCTTCGATAAGGGCCACGGCCTGCTTTGTCAGTTCGCGGTTTTTGCTGACCACCTCAATGATCTGCTCGGTCGCCCCGCTGGTCCGGGATGCCAGCTGACGTACCTCGTCGGCAACCACCGCAAAGCCACGACCATGATCGCCGGCACGGGCCGCCTCGATGGCGGCGTTGAGTGCGAGAAGGTTGGTCTGATCGGCAATGCCGCGAATACTTTCTACCAGTTCAGATACCCGCGATGACTGCTCATTCAGATTAAGGATGCCTGTGTTGGCCTCTTCCATCTTCTTCGATAGCCGCTCCATGGACGCCAGGGTGGAGCTGATCACATCCATGCCTCGTGAGGCACCGGCATCTGTCTGCGTGGAGATCTCGTAAGCGATATCAGAGGTTTCGGTTATTGCCGCTTCCCGTTCAACCTGCTCGGTAATCACCGAGGCCAGCTTGGCAACCTTGTACAACCGACCGTTTTCATCGTGAATCGGGTTGTAGGTTGCCTCCAGCCATACCGGGCGGCCCATTCGGTCAAAACGCTGGAACCGGCCAGAGAAAAACTCGCCGGACCTTAACCGACGCCAGAAAGCCTCGTACTCATCGGACGCGACCTCCTCTTCGGAGCAGAAAATCCGATGGTGCTTACCCAGGATCTGCTGCTTGTCGTAACTCATCGCCCTAAGAAAGTTTTCATTCGCATCCAGGACGATGCCATCAAGAGAAAACTCGATAATGGCCGAAGAACGGTGCAGCGCCGCGAGCATATCCTCTTTCTCGCGAGACCGAGTGATCGTGCGGGTTACCTCTGTGCCATAACACAGCAACTGCACCTGGCCTGTTTTGGTATCGGTCGCGGGCTGAATGATCAGACGCAGCCAGGCCTCGCCATTCCGCCGGGTCTGCATATGCAGTGCGCCGTGCCAGTGCGTACCTGACTTGATCGCCTCCAGCATGCGGCGGGTATGCTCTTTATCCAGCGAACCCGGCACAACCAGGGACTTGAGACCAAGATTATTCAGATCCCCCTCTGGATAGCCGGACACTTCCATAAACTGGGGACTTACCTCGGTAAACCGCCCCTCCAGATCGAGCCTGAAATAGATCATCTCGGCTTTCAGGTCTTCCTGAATGTCGCGAAATGCTTTGAGCTCATCAGACTGAGTCTTGAGTTGCTCACGAACTTTCTTGCCAGCGAAAAACATTAGCAGTACCACCCATAGTACTTACCAGCGAACTGACGCCTTCCGGCTCAGACTCGAAGTATATGAAACACTTGTTGTTGCCTCTTTCGCGCAACATATAAATAAAAGCTGCAGTTAAGCAACATATTTTAATAAGGCAAATTTATACGTCTCGCGCCTTTTTGGAGATCACCCGCGAATATGTTTTCGATACAAGCCTGCCGGAAACACTCTCGGCCGAGCACCTGCATCGCCAAAATACCAACGAGAATATTGATGTAATACCTGTTACACTTTCGCGTTTTCCCCATCCCATCTGATTTCGTGCGGCCAAGGAGTCCTATGGCATCCCCGTCCCTGTTACAACACAAATCCTTTATGCGTTTCTGGATCGGCCAGATGGCCGCGTCCTTTGCCTTTCAGATGCTGCTGGTGGGGATGGGCTGGCAGATCTACAACCTGACCGACAGCGCGCTGAGCCTCGGTCTTGTTGGCCTCGCCCGCTACCTGCCGCAACTGGCCCTAACTCTCTACGGCGGCCATGTGGCCGATAACTTGAACCGCCGCACCATCATGCTGGTCAGCCGCAGTGTAATCGCCGTGACGATCGCGGTGCTCGCCGTAACCAGTGTGATGGCAATCATCACCCCTGGCATCATCTACGCCTGCTGCATCGCCATGGGCGCCGCCCGAGCCTTTGAGATGCCGGCCACCCAGGCGATGGTGCCAAAGCTCGTAGGGCCAGAGCTACTAGCCAAGGCGATGACCTGGACCGCCTCCGGCCGCGAAGCCACCACCATCATCGGCCCGGCCCTGGGCGGGTTGATCTATATTTTCGGCGCCGGTGCGCTCTATGGCAGTAGCACCGCCTGCGCCGTGCTCTCAGCGATCATCCTGTTCGGCCTCGAATACAAACACGATCAGCGTGAAAAGCGCCCGGTGACCATGGAATCCCTGTTTGGGGGACTCAGGTTCACCTGGAGCAACAAGGTGGTGTTTGGCTCCATCTCGCTGGATATGTTTGCCGTGCTGATCGGCAGCGTGACCGCCCTGCTCCCCATCGTTGCCAAGGATATTCTCAACGCCGGCCCCGAAGCCCTGGGCCTGCTGCGTAGCGCTCCTGCCGTGGGTGCTGTGGTTATGTCGGTCTGGCTTGCCTGGAAGCCGATAGAAAGAAAAGTGGGTGTGAAAATGTTCGCGGCGGTGGCGGTGTTTGGTGCCATGACCGTACTCTTTGGCCTGTCTGAATCACTCTGGCTGTCAGTAGCGGCGCTAGTGGCGCTGGGCGCCGCCGATATGATCAGTGTGGTGATCCGCTCCACCCTGGTGCAGCTGGAAACGCCCGACGAGATGCGTGGCCGCGTCAGCGCAGTGAACTCTATCTTCATCAGCACCTCAAACCAGCTGGGTGAGTTCCGTGCCGGAGCCGTGGCAGCGCTGATCGGTGCCGTGCCGACCATCGTTATCGGCGGCATTGGAACCCTGGCGGTTACCGCGTTGTGGATGCTCTGGTTCCCCCGCCTGACCCAGCGTGACCGTCTTGATGAGCGTGACATCGGCGGTGAAATTAAATAGAACCGAATTGCATAGCTAGCGTGGGCGCTTTCAGGTAAGCTTCGCCCTCTTTCCGAGAGCGCCCCAGCACCGGCTTCCTAGCCCGGCCTTTTGCACCTTCCCGGTTCTCGTCACACCATAGATACAGAGAGTAATTAATGAGTTTTGCCAGTCTCGGCCTGTCCGATCCTATTCTTAAAGCCGTTGCCGAACAGGGGTACGACACCCCCTCACCTATCCAGCAGCAGGCGATTCCTGCCGTATTGGAAGGCAAGGACGTTATGGCAGCAGCACAGACCGGTACCGGCAAGACTGCAGGCTTTACCCTGCCGATTCTGGAAAGACTGATTCCCGGTGAGCGCGCCAAGCCCAACCAGGCCCGCGTACTGATCCTGACGCCCACCCGCGAACTGGCGGCCCAGGTAGGCGAGAGCGTAGCCACTTACGGCAAGAACCTGCCGCTGCGTTCCGCTATCGTATTTGGCGGTGTGAAGATCAACCCGCAGATGATGGCCCTGCGCAAGGGCGCTGACGTTCTGATTGCCACCCCGGGTCGTCTGCTCGACCTGTACAAGCAGAACGCCGTGCGTTTCGATAATCTCGAAGTGCTAGTGCTGGATGAAGCCGACCGCATGCTCGATATGGGCTTCATTCACGATATCAAACGTATCCTCGCGCTGCTGCCGGCCAAACGTCAGAACCTGCTGTTCTCCGCCACCTTCTCCAGCGAGATCCGCGCCCTGGCGAAAGGTCTGGTACACGATCCGGTTGAAGTCTCCGTCACGCCGCGCAACTCCACCGCTGATACCGTCAAACAGTGGATCGCGCCGGTGGACAAAAAGCAGAAATCACCGCTGCTGATCAAACTGATCAAAGACAACAGCTGGCACCAGGTGCTGGTGTTCACCCGCACCAAGCATGGCGCCAACAAGCTGAGCACCCAGCTCGAGAAAGCCGGCATCAAAGCCGCAGCGATTCACGGCAACAAGAGCCAGAACGCCCGCACCAAAGCGCTGAAAGAGTTCAAGGACAACAGCCTGCAGGTGCTGGTGGCTACCGATATCGCTGCCCGTGGCCTGGATATCGATCACCTGCCCCAGGTCGTCAACTATGACCTGCCGAACGTGGCCGAGGATTACGTCCACCGTATCGGTCGTACCGGCCGCGCCGGCGCTACCGGCCAGGCGGTGTCTCTGGTCTGTGCCGATGAGCTTGACCAGCTGCGTGCCATCGAACGGCTGACCAGCAAACTGCTGCAGCGTGAGATGATCGAAGGCTTCGACCCGACGCACCCGCTGCCGGAAACCACCCTTGATACCCGTCCGGCCCGCCGTCGTCGTCCGAAGAAACCGAAACCGCAGCATCGCGACGGCCAGCGCTCCGGTGATACCCACCGCGGTCATCAGCCGCGCAGCAAGGGCAATAACAACGCCCCGCGTAGCCCGAAACAGCGCTAATATCCGCACTGCTTCATGGATGGCTGGAACCCAGGTTCCGGCCATTTTTGTTTTGGCTTTACGCAAGTATTCTTAGCATCAGAAAGTGCCGCTTCCATCGGCGCGAAGCGCGCCTCTTACCTTCACCAGTACACTTCCCCACTTGAGCTTCTATCCTCCTTAAGAGCAAAACCTGATCTGGGACTATTCTCTCAGACACCTATAAATTAGATTATTCTTATTTAAAGCTAAGGTCGCTCAACGGGAGAGAAAAGGATGCGCAGCACTCATGTAGCGGTTATCGGCGCCGGAAGCGCCGGGCTCAACGCTTATCGTCAAGCCCGAAAACATACCGATTCGATATTGCTGGTCGATCCCGGTCCACTCGGCACCACCTGTGCCCGGGTCGGCTGCATGCCCAGCAAACTACTGATCGCAGCCGCCGATGCAGCCTGGAGTGCACGCCAGGCCGCTTCTCTGGGCATCCATACTGGCGAGATCCATATCGATGGCAAAGCGGTGATGCAACGGGTGCAGGAGATGCGCGACCGTTTTGTCGCCAAGGTGCTTGCCGGGATGTCCGGAATCCCCGAAGAGCATCAGCTGCACCAATCAGTCCGCTTTGTGGCGGATCACCTGCTGGAAACCGCCGATGGCGAGCAGATCGAAGCGGAACGGATCGTGATTGCCACCGGCTCCAGCCCTGCAATCCCTAAGTTTCTTTACAACGCCGATGACCGGCTGCTGGTCAACGACGACCTGTTCGAACTCACCGATCTGCCTGAATCAGTCGTGGTGTTTGGCCCTGGCGTGATCGGCCTGGAGCTCGGTCAGGCATTGCACCGTCTCGGTGTACGGATTCGCATGTTTGGCGTCGGCGGCGCCATCGGTCCGCTGGGCGATGCAGAGTTGCTCGCCTGCGCCGCGAAGACCTTCGGTGCCGAATATCCACTGGATGCCGATGCCGAGGTATCTCAGGTTGAACGTACCGATGCCGGCGTGCGTGTGAGCTTTACCGACGCGCAGGGCCAGGAACAGAGCGAGACCTTCGATTATCTGCTCGCCGCCACCGGCCGCCGCCCCAACGTGGACAAGCTGGGGCTGGAAAACACTTCGCTGGAACTGGACGAGCACGGCATCCCTCTGTTCGATACCGAAACCCTGCAATGCGGCAGCAGCTCCGTGTTTATCGCCGGCGATGCCAACAACTACCTACCACTGCTGCACGAAGCCTCGGATGAGGGGCATATCGCCGGGGACAACGCCGGCCGCTACCCGGACGTTCGCGCAAGCCACCGCACTCAGCCTCTGGCGGTGGTGTTCAGCGATCCGCAGATCGCTACGGTCGGCATGAGCGCCGCCAAGATCGCCCAGTACAACACCGATATTATTGCCAGTGCCTCGCTCGCTTTCGCCGATGTGGCGCGGGCGAAAGTGCTGAACAGAACCGAAGGGATGATGAAGGTCTGGGCTGACCGCAAAACCGGCAGGCTGCTTGGCGCCGAGCTGCTCGGCCCGGATGTGGAACATCTTGCCCACCTGCTGGCCTGGGCCATGGAACGGGGCCAGACTCTGGATGAGATGCTCGCCATGCCCTACTACCACCCGGTGCTGGAAGAGGGGCTTAGATCCCTGCTACGTGAACTCAAGGCCGCACTCTGAAGGAGCTGGGCATGAGCGACGCAGCGAACGATCGCCAGCCATCCGGCAAGCCTATCAACAAGGCGCTATTGGCAGGATGCTTTCTGCTGGGAGGCCTGAGTACCCTGGTGCTTGAGCGCACATTTGCCGAGCCTGAAGGGATGAGAGTCGACTTTAGCAACGTCAGCGACACGCCGATCGAGTCGATCAGGCTGGACTTTGGCAACGCCGATGGCCAGTCCTCACTGCTCGCGCTGCGCATTGCGCCTGGCGATCAACGCGCTCTGCTACTGAACCAGGAACCTGGCATGGGATTTAATGTACGCGTGAAATACGCGGGCGGCAGAACACAGGAGTTTTGCGCCCTGAAAGGTGACGAGCGCAGGCAGGTCAAAATCGACCTTAAACCTTAATCCTTAAACCCTGAACTACTTGAGGCACTGGAGAAAAGAGACGCATCGCATCAAGCGGTAAACCGAGTATTCAGACGCTTTCCGACACTTCAGGCAGGCGTAAAAAAGCCGGATCGACTGGCAGTCTACCCGGCTTTAAAAGAAGCTTTAGTGTAAACCAGGGTTCAGCTGCGGCGCTCTTTCTCTTCCACCATATCGCTGATGCAGCTGATAACGCCCTTGCTGGCCAGTTCCGCATCGCTGACGCAGCCCACCAGATCATTGAGCACGCTGTCGTCCCTCACCCAGTCTTTCTTAACCAGCGTCAGCGCTTCCTGCACGTTGTTATGTACATCGGCATGGTAACCCTCCAGTTTGCGATAGGCCGAGGATGTACCGTAGGCATCCTTACCACCGCCCTGGTAGTACCAATTGCCCAGGCGGCAGGAGAAGTGGTCGACCGCAACGGCATCGGCCTCGCTGCCTTCGCCATTATTCTCCAGCGCGATGTAGCCGTTCTGCATGTAGATCACATGATCGAGCTGCACCAACGAAGCGAACGCGCGTTCCTTGGTTCGCGACATCAGAGTGATGGTCTTCTGCGCTGCCGAAGCCACGCTGTCAAAGTTGGCGTAGAAGTTATCGACCTCGGTACCGATCGCCTTGGTCTGCTCACCCACTGCAAAGGTCTGGGACACCACATCGACAATTTGCTCCTGCAGATCGGTGATAATGGTGCTGATCTCACCAGTGGAGGAACGGGTGCGAGTGGCCAGATTGCGCACCTCATCGGCCACCACCGCAAAGCCGCGACCCACCTCACCGGCCCGTGCTGCTTCGATCGCAGCATTCAGCGCCAGCAGGTTGGTCTGCTCGGCGATCCCGGTGATCAGCTTCACTGTTTCGGCGATGGTTGAGCTCTGGCTCTCCAGACGCTTGGCCGCCTGTTCCACCCTTTCCATGCGGTTGTTGACGTCCTCCACCGCTTTCTTCAGATCCGCCACGGTCGCCTGGCTGGTCTGCGCGCCGTCCCGGCTCTCGGCTGCGATATTGAGCACATCATCCATACGGCTGGATAGCACACCCAGCTCGGTCTGGCTGTTTTTCAGATTGGTCAGCAGGTTGGAAGTGTTCAGGTGATGCAGCTCACTCATCAGGCGGTTCTGGCGGGCGAAGTTGTCCGCATCCTCCATCCCTTTGATCGCCACGTTCACGTTGCTCATCATCTTGCCAAATTCGCCGGGCAGGCCATTGACCAGGCCCTTGCGGTAAAACTCCCGGCGGCTGGATGCCTGAAAGCTGTTGGAGAGCTCCTTGAAATTGGTTTCAACAATGTCGAGAAAATCGTTCAGCGACCAGGCGACCTTGCCGATCTCGCCCAGGCCCTTGGTATGGGTGATGCGCACATGGGTATTGCCCTTGCGCGCCTCATCCAGGGTGTCTTTGATGCGAATCAGCGCAGCGATCGGTTTGCAGTGGTCACGCCAGGAATACCAGGCAAAACCGATCGTCAGCAGCGGAAACGCCAGGTTGATAAAGCTGATGCCGTAGTTGTAGGCATTGACCGCGCTGACGATCACCGTGAACAGCACGAATACGACACAGGTGATCGCGTATTTCTGTTCGATAAACGGGATGGACTGACTGATACCGCTGGTTTTGGTTTTCATCAGCAATCCTTATAGATACTTCTGATAAAGAGAAATAATAAATTCTTCATAGCTGGGGTAGCCCGCTGCCCGGCACTGCTCCATCAGCCAATCCCAGCTTGCCCTGGGGCCTTCTGCTTTACCCTTGGACTTTTCAATCGCCAGCATCTGCCGGTAAAGGCCCATGGCAGCCTCTTTCGCGGCCGCCGGAGCGCAACGTCGCACCGAGTAGAAGCCGATCAGCTTGTTGTCGTGGTAATCGGGCGTGATATTAGCGAAGACCCAGTAGTAGTTATCGTCAGCGGTTCGGTTCTTCACAAAACCGAAAAACTCCCGGCCCGCATTCACCGATTTCCACAGGCCGTAGAAGACACCGCGCGGCATATCCTCGTGGCGGATAATGTTATGAGGCTGGCCCAGCAACGCAGGTTCGGAAAAGTTGGAGACGCGCATGAAAACGCGGTTGGCGTAGGTGATTTTACCCTTGAGGTCGGTTTTGCTGACGATCAGTTCGTCATTATCAAAGGTCACTTCCTGATTGGACGTAGCCACAAACAACATCTCCAAAGACAACAGGCTGCAGTGGGCGCCCGGTTCCATCTGCAAGCCCACCTGAGAAAATACTGATTGTTGAGAGCCGGCAACTCTAACGCTGACAGACAACGCTCGCCTGCCCGATCCCTTCAGAAAAACACACCGGAAACACTGCCCCGCGCAGAGGTTGCGCCTACCCAACTTAGAACCAGGCGGGCGGCAATTCAATAATTAATAGATGTGATTTGTATATTTACAGCTGCAGTTTTGACCAAAAACAAGGTTCAGGGGAGCTGCATATAAAAATTCGCCGTATCAAGGCGCAAATTTGAGGACCTTTTTCCTGCTCCCGGACAGATAAACTCGACTAATTCATCGCCCAGCCTCGTCGCCTGACACATGTCAACGACTTGACCGGTCAGTCAGCCCAGCATGGCCGCTGAATACATAACAAACAAGGATGCCTGTCATGTCGATCAAACGCCGTTTGCTTTATGCCGCGACAGCAATCTCTGTCGGGGCGATCTCCAGCCTCAGCCAGGCGAATGAACCGATTCAACCCATAGAGCCGGTCAAAGAGGTCAATGTCGCCCTGGCCGAACTGGGCAAAAAGCTCTACTTCGATCCCCGCCTGTCCAAATCCGGTTTTATCTCCTGCAACTCCTGCCACAACCTCAGCATGGGCGGTACCGATAACCTGAAAACCTCCATCGGCCATAACTGGCAGCAGGGGCCGATCAACTCACCGACGGTACTCAACTCAAGCCTGAACCTGGCGCAGTTCTGGGATGGCCGCGCGGCGGATCTGAAAGAACAGGCTGGCGGGCCGATCGCCAACCCCGGCGAGATGGCGTTCACTCATACACTGGCGGTGGATCTGCTGAAGTCGATTCCCGGCTACGTGCATGAATTCCGCCTCACCTTCGGCAACGACGAGATCAACATCGACCAGGTCACCGATGCCATCGCCGAATTCGAAAAAACCCTGGTGACACCGGACTCGCCGTTCGACCAGTGGCTTCTTGGGGACGAAGACGCACTGACTGCGGATGAGCTGGCCGGCTATAAACTGTTCAAAGACAGCGGCTGCGTTGCCTGCCACAACGGCGAGGCCGTGGGTGGCAGCTCGTTCCAGAAAATGGGTGTTGTTGAGCCTTACCAGACCAACAACGAGGTAGAGGGCCGGGTCGCCGTCACTGGTGTGGATGCCGACCGCTTCATGTTCAAAGTGCCAACCCTGCGTAACGTGGAACTGACCTATCCGTACTTCCACGACGGTGAAGCCCAGACTCTGACCGAAGCGGTGGATATCATGGGCCGGCTGCAGCTGGGCCGTCAGTTCTCCGATGGCGAGAACGCGCAGATTGTGGCTTTCCTGAAGTCACTAACCGGCGAGCAGCCGAGCTTCCAGCTGCCTATCCTGCCACCCTCCTCCGAGAACACTCCACCGCCGCAACCGTTCGAATAACCTGCAGTACACTTGAAAGAGCCTCCTGCACGGAGGCTTTTTCAGTTCCCGCTGTTTGGAATTCAGCGACAAGAATGCCTCAACACGAAAACGTTAAGAGCCTTCTTTAGACTCCTCGCAAGCGGTAAATAAGGCTGAAAACGGGCTAAGCTTTCCCCACATACGACCCCTCATCGTCGCTCAAAGCTTGTTACACATCGGCTCGACCAGACTCTTATGAACCAACATGCTTGGCCTTTAACCTTATATTCCATTTAATTATTTGCTTATTCTATATAATTATATTCTAATATTTGAACAATCAGATCCCCACCAACACCTCATCAACCGTGGGAGCTTACATGCAGATTATTCCTTTTTTCGACAAGGCCACCTTTACCTTCAGCTACATCGTTATCGATGAAGCGACTCACCACTGCGCCCTTATCGACTCGGTACTGGATTACGACGCCGCATCTGGCCGTACCTCCAGCGCCGGTGCCGACAGCCTGATCAGCTATGTGCGCGAACACCAGCTGACCGTGGAGTGGATTCTGGAAACCCATGTTCACGCCGATCACCTCAGCGCCGCGCCTTATTTGAAACAGGCCCTCGGCGGGAAGCTGGGCATCGGCGAGCAGATACGTACAGTCCAGAACACTTTCGGCAAGCTGTTCAACGCCGGTAGCGAGTTCGCCACCGATGGCAGCCAGTTCGATCATCTTTTCCAGGATGAAGAAAGCTTCAAGGTCGGCACTCTGCGAGCAAGGGCACTGCACACACCGGGACATACCCCGGCGTGTATGACCTACCTGATCGAAGATGCCGGCTTTGTCGGCGATACCCTGTTTATGCCGGATTACGGCACCGCCCGCTGTGACTTCCCCGGTGGTGACGCCCGCACCCTGTTCCGCTCCATCCAGAAACTGCTGGCTCTGCCAGACGAAACCCGGCTGTTCATGTGCCACGACTACAAGGCGGAAGGTCGCGACGAGTATCTCTGCGAGACCACCGTGGGCGAGGAGCGCCAGCGCAATATCCATGTGGGCGAAGGGCATACCGAAGAGAGCTTCGTAAAGATGCGTACCGAGCGCGACGCGACACTGGGTATGCCGACACTGATCCTGCCCTCGGTCCAGATCAACATGCGCGCCGGAGAGCTGCCGCCAGCGGAAGATAACGGCACCCGATATCTGAAGATCCCGCTGAACCAGCTCTGAGGCGAACCATGAGCCGCTTCCCCAAGATCAAAGCCGCAAGCCTTTTGCCCTGCCTGAGCTGGGCGCGCGAATACAATCGCGATATGGCGTTCAAGGATGGCCTCGCCGCCGTCATCGTCACGCTGATGCTGATCCCCCAGAGCCTGGCCTATGCCATGTTGGCCGGACTGCCTCCGGTGATCGGTCTCTACGCCAGCATCCTGCCGCTGATCGCCTATGCGCTGTTCGGCACCAGCCGGGCGCTGGCGGTGGGCCCCGTGGCGGTAGTTTCACTAATGACCGGCGCCATCCTGATGCCGCTGTTCCCTGCGGGCAGCGCGGAGTATGTGCAGGCTGCCATGCTGATGGCGATGCTCTCCGGTCTGATTCTGATCGGCATGTCGCTGCTGCGACTCGGCTTCCTGGTCAACTTTCTCAGCCACCCGGTGGTCTCCGGCTTTGTTACCGCCTCCGGCATTCTGATCACGCTGGGCCAGCTGCGTCATATCCTCGGCATCAAGGCCGGTGGCGATACCGCTTTTGAGCTGCTGACCTCCACGCTGGAGGGGCTGGGCTCCACTAACCTGCCGACCCTGCTGATCGGCCTCGGCAGCATCGCCTTTCTTTACCTGGCGCGCAAACAGGGCAAAAACACCCTGATGGCGATCGGCCTTTCAACCGGCGCCGCCGCCAATCTGAGCCGCGCCGCGCCGGTGCTGGCGCTGGTCGTCACCGCGGCACTGGTGGCCTGGCTGAACCTGGCAGAAGCAGGCGTTCCCGTGGTTGGCCAGGTACCAACCGGGCTCCCCTCGCTGCAGTTGCCGACCTTCGATCTGGCATTGATCTACCAGCTACTGCCCGGTGCCGTGCTGATCAGCCTGGTGGGCTTTATGGAATCGGTCTCCGTGGCGCAGACCTTTGCCGCGCGGCGGCGCCAGCGCATCCACCCCAACCAGGAACTCAGCGCCCTGGGCAGCGCCAATATCGCCTCGGCGATCAGCGGCGGCATGCCGGTGACCGGCGGTTTCTCCCGCTCCGTGGTCAGCTTTGAAGCCGGTGCCCAGACACCGCTGGCCGGTGCCCTTTCAGCCCTGGGAATTGGGGTGACGGTGATGTTCTTCACCCCGCTGTTTGAAAGCCTGCCCCGCGCCGTACTGGCGGCCACCATCATCGTTGCCGTGCTGACCCTGGTGGATCTGCGCGCCATCACCCGTACCTGGAAGTACTCACGACAGGACGGTATCGCCCTGTTGGCCACGCTGATCGGCGTACTGATCGTCGGTGTGGAAACCGGCATTATGCTCGGACTCGCGCTGTCTCTGGTGCTTTTTCTCTGGCGCACCAGCAAACCGCATATGGCGGTGGTGGGCCAGTTACCTGGCAGCCAGCACTTTCGTAATGAGGAGCGCTTTCACGTGGTGCAAAGCCCCCACGTACTGACGGTACGGGTGGATGAAAGCCTCTATTTTCCCAACGCCCGCTATCTGGAAGACCGCATCGCGGCGTTGGTGGAATCCCATCCGGGTATCGATTCCCTGGTACTGATGTGCCCTGGCGTGAACCTGATCGATGCCAGCGCCCTGGAAAGCCTTGAAGCGATCAATGAGCGCCTTGGCATCGCCGGGATCACCCTGCACCTGTCGGAGGTAAAAGGCCCGGTGATGGACCAGTTGCGCAACAGCCACCTGCTGCAACAGCTGACCGGCAACGTGTACCTGAGCCAGTACGAGGCGATGGCAACCCTGGACCCGGAAACAACACAACGCACGCTGGCAGCCAAAGCGGAAGCCTGCGCGAAACCAGTTGCGCAACAGCCACCTGCTGCAACAGCTGACCGGCAACGTGTACCTGAGCCAGTACGAGGCGATGGCAACCCTGGACCCGGAAACAACACAACGCACGCTGGCAGCCAAAGCGGAAGCCTGCGCGAAAAAACAGCCAATGGAGGTACAGCAATCATGAAAACGGCCATGGACCTTGTCGGCGCTGCCAAGGCGCAGATTCAGGAGATCGACGCAGATGCCGCCGAGATACAGATAAAATCCGCCGATGTGATTATCGATGTGCGTGAGCCCGATGAATTTTCAGCCGGCCATCTTCCTGGCGCGATCAATATTCCGCGCGGTCTGCTCGAATTCAAATTGAGCGGCGATGAGGCGCTGTCGACCCGGGATCTGAATATCCTGCTCTACTGCAAAACCAGTGGCCGGGCGGCACTGGCTGCGCTGGCGATGAAAGAGATGGGCTACCTGCATGTCAGCTCGATTATCGGCGGCTTCGACGCCTGGCAGAGCGCCGGAAAAACAGTGGTCAAACCCCAGCTGCCGGACTTCAACTGAACGGCTGCCGATAGCACCAAAGAACTGCGGGGTCCGTCAGCGGGTTGCCGCAGTTTCACTTCCTGTCTTTAATCCCCGTCACTCCCACCCAGCCCAAAAGCGACGCTATTCGTTCGCGCTAAATTAGGCGTAAAAATGAACTTTCGCTAATACTGGTTATCGGACAAAACGTTCCATTTAACCAACAAGGCCCGATGAGCAGGGCCTGGGAGAGACCATGACAAACCAACCGACACGTAGCCGTTTTCTTGCCTGGATTCTCATGGCGTTGTTCACCTTCGCCGGCGTTCAGGTACCCGCCTCAGCCGCCATCGTGACCACAGATCAGATCTCCGCTGACTCCCACCTGGAGGATCGCCGCTCCGAAATTCAGCAGATGCTGATGCGTGACGACGTCAAGCAGCAGCTGGTGGACCTGGGCGTGGATGTAAACCAGGTACAGGACCGTGTCGATAGCATGACCGCCAGTGAACTGGCCCAGCTTGACGGTAAGATGGATGATCTTCCCGCCGGCGGTATTCTCGGTGCCGTTCTGGCCGTTATCCTGATTCTTGTTCTTCTGGATCTGCTCGGCGCCACCGATGTATTCCCCAATATCTAAGCGCTCAGCCGCGCCCGGGCAATCGCCCGGGCGCTCTCGTTTCCGCTCCATCTTCGCCCTGTGCGCCACCCTGCTCATTCTCGGTGGCTGCAGCGCCACACCCCAGACCAACGCCCTGCTGAGCAGCCCACTGCCAGAGCAGGAGCCGCTGAGTGCGGAGTTGACCGAGGTTCCCTTCTACCCGCAGGAGCAGTACCAGTGCGGCCCCGCTGCCCTGGCAACACTGCTGGAGTACAGCGGTCAGCAGGTGACACCGGACGAACTGGTACCCAAGGTCTATGTGCCGGAGCGCGAGGGTAGCTTTCAGGTCGAGATGCTCGGCGCCACACGCCAGTATCAGCGTATCGCCTACCCCATAGAGCCACAGCTGGAAGCACTGATCAGCGCCATCGATGCCGGTTATCCGGTACTTGTACTGCAAAACCTGGCGATGGAGTGGTACCCGCGCTGGCACTACGCAGTGGCGATCGGCTATGACCTGGAGGATGAAACCATCATCCTGCGCACCGGCGTCACCGAACGTTATGCAGCCGATATGAAGGTGTTCGAGCGCACCTGGCAGCGCGGCGACTACTGGGCCATGGTGGCGGTTAAACCCGGTGATATGCCGCCGGATGCGGATGCCCGGGACTATTTCCAGGCAGTTGCCGCCTTTGAGCGCCCAGCGCCAGAGACTGAGGCCAGAACCGCCTGGCAAACCGGCCTGCAATACTGGCCAGAAGATCGCTCCCTGCTGATGGGGTATGGCAACCACCTGTATAACGCGGGTCTGCCGGCCCAGGCCGGGGAGCAGTATCTGAGGGTGACCGAGCTATACGCTGACTATGCGCCGGCATTCAATAACCTGGCGCAGACGCTGATCGATACCGGCAAGCCCAACGAAGCGTTGGTCTATGCCCGCAGGGCGGTATCGCTCGGTAATGACCAGCAGGCGCAGGTATATCGTCAGACGCTGGAGCAGGCTGAAGACGCACTGGCGGATTAAGTCTCAGCAAAGCATTTCGCGCATAAAAAAGCCTGGGATACGCCCAGGCTTTTTCGTTGCTATGCAATTTCCGCTACTCAGTCCTTATAAGAAGGATCGAGACGATCCAGCTTACGCAGCCAGGCCTGCCACACCATCTGGCGCTCGGATTCGGTCGCCTTGAACTGGCCGCAGACGTACTGCGCCAGCGACTCGGGAATCTCCGAGACCGGTGTCAGCGCCGCCATCTGCGCGGCCGCCAGCTGGATCTCGCACGCCTTGTTCAGGTAATACATCACCTGGAACGCATCCGCGATGGTTTCACCGACACTAAGCAGCCCGTGGCTCTGCAGAATCAGCGCGATGTTGTCGCCCAGTGACCGCTGGATCCGCTCCCGCTCCTCCAGGTTGAACGCCACCCCCTCGTAGGGATGATAGCCGACCCGGTTATGGAACTCGGCACTGATCTGGTTCAGTGTCAGCAGCCCCTTGTCACAGGCCGCCACCGCCATGCCCGGCAGGGTATGGGTGTGGATGACACAGTGTGCATCTTCACGCGCCATATGCACAGCGCTGTGGATGGTGAAGCCGGCCGGGTTGTATTTGGCGTCGCCATCGACCACCTTGCCGTTTACATCGACCACGATAAGATCGCTGGCGCGGATCTCATCGAACATATAACCGAACGGGTTGATCAGGAAGCGTGGTTCACCTTCACCCGGCAAACGCACGGAAAAGTGAGTGTAGATTGTGTCTTCCCAGCCCAGCATCGCTGCCAGGCGGTATGAAGCAGCCAGATCGCGTCGTAGTTCCGCTTCTGTTGCCATCATGCTGTTGCCTCCGCTTTACCCATAAACTCTCTTGCACGCAGCAGATTCGGTGTGCTGCTATCCGCGTTGATGATTTGCGTCGGTGACGCATCCGCCTGGATCACGCCATGCTCCATCATCACCACACGATCGGAGACGTTCAGTGCAAAGTCCATCTCATGGGTCACGATGATCAGCGTCATCCCCTCTTTCGCCAGATCCTGGATCACCTTGAGCACTTCGCCCACCATCTCCGGATCCAGCGCCGAGGTCGGCTCATCGAAGAGGATGATATCAGGAGAGAGCGCAAGGGTGCGGGCGATCGCCACACGCTGCTGCTGACCGCCGGAAAGCTGATGCGGGTATTTATCCGCATGCATCAGCAGCCCGACCCGATCCAGCAGATGCAGCGCCTGCTTGCGACCCACCTCTGTATCGGCCGATTTACCGTGGTAGCGCGGCGCCATCATGATATTTTCCAGCGCGGTTTTGTGCGGGAACAGGTTGAAGCTCTGAAACACCATGCCGATGCGCAGCATACCGGCACGGACTCGATTTCGATCCGGCGTAGCGCCACCCTTGATGAAATCCTCTCCGAACAGCACGATCTCGCCGCCGTTGAGCTCTTCCAGCATGTTCACGGTGCGGATCAGGGTAGTTTTACCCGAGCCCGACGGCCCAATCACGCTGATCACCTCACCGATGCCCACGTTCATATCAACGCTTTTGAGTACCTGGTGCTCACCGTAGGATTTCTGAATGCCGCGCAGCTGCAGCGCCTTGGGCGCACCATGGGACGGCGCCGGCTGGCGGGTCGGTAACGGCTGCGCCTCTTTACGCAAACGTTCGCACTCGGCATCGCTGAGCGTACCGGGGCGGCGTGAAGGCACATCGAGCTTTCTCTCGGCCCACTGCAGCACCGAGCCAAACACGGTCACGATCATCACGTAGTACACCGCCACTGCCAGCAGGGTCTCCAGCACCAGGAAGTTCTGGGCATAGAGGCGCTGGCCGGTCTGTAGCAGCTCCGGCAGGGAGATCGCCGATACCAGCGAGCTCAGCTTGATGATGGTGACATATTCATTGATCAGCGACGGCATGGAGATACGGATCGCCTGGGGGATCACGATCATCCGCTGCACGCCGAGGAATCCGATATTCAGGGCATGGCCCGCTTCGCGCTGGCCCTTGGCCACCGACAGCAGGCCGCTGCGATGAATCTCTGCCATGTAGGCCGCTTCAGTCACTACCAGACTCACCAGGCCGGCGATAAACGGCACGCCGAGGAATGAGCCGGTGGAAGGAAACAGCTGCGGCAGGTTGAATACAAAGACCAGTACCACCAGCAGGGGTACGCTGCGGAAGAACCACACGTACACCTTGGCAGGTATATTCAGCCAACGATGGCTGGACATTTTTGCAGAAGCTACGAGGAAGCCCAGAGCGAGTCCAATTCCCCACGACAGCGTACTGAGAACCACCACCGTGACACACGCTTTCCAAAACGCGGCCAGGGTGAACAACGAGAAGAAATATTCCCAATCCAGGCTCATTTTTCGCTCCTGTTTTTTACATTAACTGCCGTTCTTATTCGACCGGCGTCAGCTCGTACTTCTCGATCAGAGCAGCGTAAGAACCGTCAGCCTTGATCTCTTCCAGCGCCTTTTCCAGCGCCTCTTTCATTTCGGTGTTGCCCTGTTTCACGTACATACCCAAGGTCTGCGGATACACCAGTTCCGGAGAGCTGATCTCGAGACGACCACGGGTACGCTCAACAAACATCTTGGCAGCGCCGGCAATCTCCAGCTGCGCTTCCACATTGCGGGACATCAGCGCCTGGGAAACTTCAGGAGCGGTGGGGAATTCCTGAATTTCTACCGGCTCTTTGCCGTTGGCTTCGCAGTAATCAGTAGACAGGCTCTGCAACTGGCTGACCCAGGCGGTACCCTGCTGCAAACCAACGTTAACGCCACACAGATCTTCAGCGGTCTGAGGTTTAACCTCGCTGTCCTTCATCACCAGGATGGAGGCGCCGGTCAGGCCGTAAGGAATCGCATCGGCCTTTTTCAGGCGCTCTTCGGTGATGTACATACCGGAGATAACGGCATCAAACTTGTTGGCGCCCAGGCCCAGGATCAGGCCGGTGAACTTGGTGTCGTGGAAGCTGGCGGTGGCTCCCATTTTCTCTGCCAGCAGAGCGGAAATTTCCGGGTCAAAACCGACCACTTTGTCACCGTCGTAAGATTCGAACGGCGGATAGCTGATCTCCATACCCACTTTCAGATCACCCTCTGTCATCAGGGGTGCTGCACTGACAGCCTGGCTCAGGATGCCCGCAGACAGTACGGAAAGCCCGGTTTTTACAAGCGCTTTGGTCATCTTCACGGTCAATCTCCTCAAAGGGATTATCAGTTATTTGGTTTGTTCTAGCTTTCGTTTAGCCGGTTTCATTGAGTGGTTTTCATATGGCCGAAGGTCTTCACCGCGGTGGCCCGCTCCGGCATCGACAGTTCGCCCTTGGCGACCTTGTCGCGCAGGTAGCTGTAGGTCTGCAGAGCCTGGCTGTACATATGCTCGCCAATGCTCAGCTCCCGGTATTCTCCGGCCCCTTCACTGAACTGCGGTAGCGGCTTGATCAGGGTGTGGTAGTCGCAGGCGAAGAACAGCGGGAAGGAGTAACGTTCCTCGGCCACCTTGCGCACCCGGTGAGAGGTAGCTATGAACTGGCCGGCGGTGAGTACTTCCAGCATATCGCCGATATTGATCACCAATGCTTCCTCCTCTCCCTTTTCCCCTTTAACAGTCAGCGGCGGAGCATCGATCCATTCGCCATCCTCGTTCATCACCTCAAGCCCAGCCTTGTCGGACAGCAGCATGGTGAAGCACTCGTAATCGGTATGGGCGCCAATACCCGGGCGGTCTTCAGCGTCGGCATCATAGGGATAATGGATCAGGCGCAATTTTGAGGGCGGGCAGGTTACCAGAGATTCGAAATAATCCTCAGATAAATCCAGCGCCAGCGCGAATCCGGAGAACAGCTTGCGGCCCAGGGCGAAAACGGTTTCGTAGTAATCCAGCACCCAGGCGCGGAAGTTCTCATCCACCGGCCACTCGTTCTCACCGATCAGCGGGGTTTTCGCCAGCACCAGCGGATGATCGGCCGGCGCCGGGAAGCCCACGTCATAAGCTTCCTTGCGGTCCGGCTTGCCGGTGCCGTAGATCTCTTCACCCTCCGGCACGAAGCCCTTGTGGCTTTTGGAAGCACCGATGTAGTAATCCATCTTGGTATCGATCGACTGGGCGAAGAACCACTTGGCCGCTTCACGCAGCTTGGCGATCTTCTGCTTGGGAATGCCGTGACCGGTCACATAGAGGAAACCCACCTCACGGGCTGCCTTGCCCATCTCTGCGGCAACCTGTTTGCGATCGTCCAGGTTATCGCTGAACAGACCTGATACGTTCACCAGCGGAATCGACTGAAAAGCGCTGGTTTCCTGACCTTTTGCTTCAGTGACGCTGCTTGTCTGACTGCTCATTATCTACTTCCTAAACAGACTGGATGAATTGGTTGAAATGACGGCGCTCTTCGATCGCCATGCGCTCGTTCAGCGACCAGAGATCGGCCACCGGCACGTTGGTAAACGGCAGGTGATGCAGGTAACCGTCAGGGCCAAACTCGGTGGTCAGCGTGCTGCGCTCATAGCCTTTCTCGATATGCTTGCGCCACACCGCTTCCCAGATCGACTGGTGAAATTCGAGCTGGCTCCGGTACTCCGGTGCATCCGGGTGCGGTACCTGCGGCCCCTGGTCATAACCGACACGGGCCTGAACGTGGTGAACCCGGTCGATAAAGGCGCTGAGGTCATCCTTGGAATGGTTCAGCAAACGCTCGCAGACCAGCACCCAGTGGCTGATATCGGTGGTGAACTGCAGCTGCGGCAGCTGACGGATCAGATCCAGCGTCACCCAGGGGCTGTACAGCGACGTGCCGCGATGGGTTTCAAAGCTGCAGAGGATGCCGTGCTTGTCGGCCAGCTCCTGCGCCCTGCCAAAAAACTCCACCTGCTCCGACATCGCCCAGCGGTCATTACCCGGCAACACGTTGATAAAGCGCGGCGACAGCTCGCCCGCCGCATCGAGTAGCCGGTCCATACGCGCCAGATGATCGGCGCTGGTCTCGAACTGGTCCGGGATTACATCGCCGCCAGTGAACAGGATGGCGATATGCTCCATGCCGGTATTATCCAGTGCCTGACGAAACGCTTTACGCTCTTCAGAGGTCGCCGCTATGCGGGCCTCGACACCGGTAAAACCAACGCTTTTCAGCTGTTCGGCATAGCTTTCCAGCGGCGCCGTCACCCCCCAGAGGGTGCGAAAAATATCCAGTTCCATGCGGTACTCCTCAATCCGTCCCGGCTTAGCGGTAGTTCACGCCCGGCAAGACACACAGCATTTCGTAAAGCAGGTTGGCCGCCAGCTGCGAGGTGTTACCGCTGATGTCATAAGCCGGTGCCACTTCAACCAGGTCGGCACCGATCAGGTTCAGGCCCTTGCAGCCACGTACGATCTCCAGCCCCTGGATCGAAGTCAGGCCACCCACTTCCGGCGTGCCGGTACCCGGCGCCCAGGCGGGGTCGATACCGTCGATATCGAAGGAGAGATAGACAGGGCCATCGCCGATCTGCTCGCGAACTTCCGCCATCAGCGGTTCCAGCGACTTGTGCCAGCACTGCTCGGCGGTCACCAGGCGGAATCCCTGGCGCTCGCCCCACTTGAAGTCATCGGCAGAATACCCCTGGGCGCGCTGACCGATCTGTACAACACGGTTCAGGTCCAGCAGCCCCTCTTCCACTGCGCGGCGGAAGGTGGTGCCGTGGGCGATTTTCTCACCGAACATGTTGTCGTTGGTGTCGGTGTGGGCGTCCACATGGATCAGGCCCACCGGGCCGTGTTTCTTGGCGATGGCGCGCAGAATCGGCAGGGTCAGGGTATGATCACCGCCCAGCGTCAGCGGGATCAGCGGGTAATCGTTCAGACGGGTGTAGTAGTCTTCGATGATGTCGACCGACTTCAGCAGACTGTAGGTGTTGATCGGTACATCGCCGATATCGGCCACGGACAGGGCATCGAAAGGCGCAGCGCCGGTCGCCATGTTGTACGGACGGATCATCACCGACTCGGCACGTATCTGGCGCGGTCCGTAACGGGTTCCTGCACGCTGGGAGGTACCCACATCCAACGGGATACCAACGAATGCTGCATCCAGTCCCTCAAGCTCCTCCACAAACGGCAGTCGCATCATCGTCGCGCGGCCGCCGAAGCGGGGCATGTCGTTTCCACTCTGCGGCTGATGAAGTTGCTTTTCCATAACTCTTAACCCTCTGTTTCCAGGTCCTGCCTGAGGCCCAAATGAATGAATCTAGATCCATCTTAGGAACGGCAACTTGACGGTTAAATAGCAAATCAAAAATAATCAGTTCACAAATTACTGAAGTAAAAAACGGGATAGAAATCGCGCATGAGACCGGACAAGCGTCTTAACATCAGGCTGCTGGAAGTATTTGTAACCGTGGTCCAGCACCAGGGCTACTCAGGGGCTCAGCAGGAGCTGAAGCTCACCGCTTCCGCGATCAGCAACTACATGAGCGAACTGGAGAGCCACCTTGGTTTCGTGCTCTGCCAGCGCGGCCGTTCCGGCTTTTCGCTAACCGAGAAGGGACAGCAGTTTCTGCATCAGTCGGTGAAACTGCTCGACGAGTACGAATCAATGGAGCGCCAGGCGGAAGCGCTGAAAGGCGATAAGGGTGGGACTTTCACCCTGGCGGTACTGGATGCCACGGTGATGGACGAAGCGCTTTCACTGCCGGAGATTCTGCGCCAGTTCAACGACCGCTTTCCGGCGGTGCATTTCAATCTGCAGATCCGCAGCCCCTACGAACAGGTACAGGGAATTCTGAACAATCAGCTGGACCTGGCGATCGGTAACTACCCCTCGAGCACCAATAACGTGATCGAGGAGAAGCTTTACCGCGAGCAGCACTGGCTCTACTGCAGTGACCTGCATCCGCTGTTTACCCAGCGCCGCATCCCGCCGGAAACCATCACCCAGTATGGTTTGGTCACCCGCAGCTACTGGAACATGGCGGACCTGCGCAAGCGCGGCTTCGGCCACAGTACCGCCACCGTGGAGAGCATGGAGGCACAGCTGGCACTGATCCTGTCCGGCCGCTTTGTCGGCTATCTGCCGGAGCACTACGCCCAGCCATTTGTGAAACAGGGTCGGCTAAGGCCGCTGGTACCCGCCGAATTCGGCTACCAGGCGCCCTTCTCGATGATCTGCCGCCGCGGCCGCAGCCGCGAGCCGTTTATCCGCACCCTGCGCGAACTGCTGATCGCACAGACCTCGCGCAAAGCGAAATAAGCCGGTTAGGCGTCTAGCCGATCTCGCCGATCAATAGCCACCAGAGGTAATCCAGCGGCAGCAGCACAAACAGGGTGATCAGGGTCAGCGGCACGGTAATCTTCAGCAGATGCCCCAGCGGCTCCTTGGCCAGCTGCATCGACACCAACAGCGGGCCGGATTGATAGGGGAAAAGCACGGTGGAGAAACCCAGCACCTGGGTCATCACCACCGCTTCGGTACTCCAGCCGGTCTGCGCCGCCAGCTCCGACGCCACCGGCGTTAATACCACGGGTACGCCGGGCAGCGTTGCCACCAGGCTGACCACAAAGGACATCAGGCTCAGAGACATATAGTTCAGGAAGTCGGCCCCCTGCTGCAGCGGCAGCAGCTGTTCCAGCCAGACCGCCAGCAGATCGCCGAGGCCGGTGCTGGCCACCAGTTGTCCCAGACCGAGAATACCGGTGATAAACAGCAGCAGGGTGAAGTCCACACCCTCGGAAAGCTGCTTGCCGCCCACCAGCCCTATACCCGGTAAAAGCAGGATGCAGGCCGCCGCCAACCCCACCCAGGCGGGACTGATACCGTGCAGGCTGTCGGTCATCCAGAACCCCAGTGCCAACGCCAGTACCACCAGCAGGCGCAACTGGCCCTGCCCTGCATCGCTTGCTGTCTCAGCAGGCCCCACCGCCGCCTCCGCATCGGATTGCTCGCGGAAAAACCAGACAATCAATCCGCCGATCACCAGGGCTTTAAGCACACCAAGCACGGGAAAATGCAGCAGCAGGTAGTGGGTGTAGCTAAAGGTCATATCCAGCACGGTCTCGGCGGAGCCGATCATCACCATATTGGGGATATTGGCGGGGAGAATGGCAAAGGTAGGCATATGGCAACCAAAAGCCACCGCCAGCACCACACCGGTACGACCGCGGGAGCCAGACATAAAGCCGCAGCGATCGGCGATCGCCAGTCCGATAGGAATCATCATCACCGCTCGGCCCATGGAGGACGGCATCAGAAAGCCCAGCAGCGTGCAGGCCGCTATGAGACCAAACACCAGCCGCGCGTAGCTGCCATCGAGGTGATGGCCGAGCAACCCGGCGATACGTGCACCGAGTCCTGTTGATTTGATAGCAAGCCCGATCACCATGCCGGAGAAGATCAGCCAGAGCGCACCGGAAGAGAAGCCGGAGAACACCTCGTCCGGCGGTGCGATGCCACTGAGCAGCGCTGCCAGAAAGAACAGCAGCGCGGTCATATAACCAGGCAGCGCGTTGGTGACCAGCAGCCCAAGAGTAAGGATAACAATCGCAAGACTGCGCCCCTGCAGCGGTGTCAAAGGCGCGATCGGCGCGATAGCGACCCAGAGAGCCAGGGGCAGCAACAGCAGCATGATCAGATTGGCCGGGCGGCGAATCCACGACATCGATAACATTCCTTATTATTGTTTGGCGTTATTCTCGACCTGGCAGAACGTCTTCAGCGCCGCGGCCAGCTCATCCGGCTGTTCTTCCGGCAGGAAGTGCCCACATTCAAGCGGATATCCGCTGACATCCCTGGCGTAATTCCGCCAGACAGACAACAGATCATAGGTGCGATGTACAAAGCCCCTGGCGCCCCAGAGCACCAGCAGTGGACAGTCGACAGATCGTCCGCGATCGGCGCGGTCGTGCTCCAGGTCGATGCCGGCGGCGGCGCGGTAATCCTCGCAGGAGCCGTGAATCGCCTTTGGATTACGGAAACAGCGAAGATACTCGGCTCTGGCCGCGGGCGCAAAGTCAGCGCCTGGCGCCGCCCAGCGTTTCAGTTTTTCATTGAGGTAGTAATCCGGGTCCTGGCCGATCAGATGCTCGGGCAAACCATCCGGCTGAATCAGGAAAAACCAGTGGTAGTAACCGGTGGCAAACGCCTGATCGGTGTGGTCGAACATATGCAGCGTCGGCGCGATATCCATGACGCAGGCACGCTCAACCCGTTCGGGATAATCCAGCGCCAGCCGGTGAGTGACCCGGGCACCACGATCATGGCCGCCCACCGCGAAGCGCTGATAGCCGAAATGGTCCATCACGGCGATCATATCCGCAGCCATTTCTCGCTTGGAGTAGTTACTGTGATCGGGCAGCCCTGCGGGCTTGGCGCTATCGCCGTAGCCCCTCAGGTCCGGACAGATAAGGTGAAAATGATCCGCCAGCAGTGGAGCGATGCGGTGCCAGATAACGTGGGTCTGCGGGTAACCGTGAATCAGCAACAGCGGCGGGCCGCTACCGCCGTGAACCAGATTGATACTCACATCGCCCCGACTGACCTCGGCGCAGGTAAAACGGCTATCGAACAGAGGGGCTGACATCCTTTCTTCCAACATGCTGAGCTCCGCTTTAGTTGGCGCCTGATCCGCTTATGCCAGCTGCTGGACTGAGGCTATCAGCGGGTCTGCTCCCGGGCGATCACCACCGGCTTCCCCTCCTCCATGCGGATCAGGATCATCTCGCCGGAAGAGGGATAGATATCCAGCAGAGCGGTGATATTGACCTGATGCGTGATCAGCACCGCGGGTTGGTCGGCACCCCGCTCTAGCAGCCAGTTTTTCAGTTCCCTGGTCTGATCAACCCCCGCCGACGCATTATGAAAGAAGGAGTTTAGCAGAGGCTGGGGTTGAACCTCGACGATTCCTAAAAGCTTCGCGGTATCCATGCAGCGGCACCACTGGCTGGAATAGACTTCGGCCTCACCAAAGCCCAGTTGCTGCAGCCGCTGGCCAATCGTGCGAGCCTGATCGCGCCCCTCCTCATTCAGATTTCGCTGGGTGGAACAGTCGCCCAACTGAAAGTTGGCAGGATCACCGACACCCGGCGCCAGCGCGTGGCGGATAACGATGATGCCACCACCCTCTTGAACCGCCTCTGACAGGGTCTGGGCGCTCAGCCCCAAGGGCACGAAAGCAGCGGCTAGTGTCAGTGTGATTAGAGCAAGGCGATGACGGAAGCAGGCAATAAGGCGAGTCATGATCGGTCCCCGTTTGCTGAGAGCTTTGAGTACCCAGCTGATAGTACACAGCAGCTAGTACCTAGCTGATACGCCAGCAAAGGGAAGATGGTTTGCTCTCCCCCTCTTCTGCAGCCGCAGAATGCGGGCGCAGTGCAAAACGCTGCATCAGGATTTTAATCGAGAACCAGCGCCCCATTGGCATCGAACTGCCAGAATTCCGCCCAGGCCACTTCCCACAAATAACCGTCAGGATCGGCGAAGTAACCGCTGTATCCACCCCAAAATGCGTCCTGGGCAGGTTTAACGATCGCGCCACCGGCGGCTTCCGCCCGCTGGAGTATCTCGTCCACCTCTGTCTTTTCACGAGTGTTATGCGCCAGGGTGATACCGGGGAAACCTCGATCCCGGCCGATCAGTCGCGAGCCTGCATCCTCGGCCAGTTTTTCGCGGGGATAGAGCGCCAGCCGGGTGCCGGCGGTGCTGAAAAAGACGATATCCTGCCCCTCGGTGCGGTGGGCGGGGAAGCCGAGTCCTTCGGCATAGAAACGGTAGGCACGCTCGAGGTCATCGACCCCAAGCGTGATAAGACTGATACGAGGTTCCATCTATACCTCCTTGCCCCGCACCAGTCTGCAACGGCAGCGGGGTCAGGCTGATTCGGCGAGACGATCCAGCACGAAGTTGAGTACGCCGCCCGCCTGGTAGTATTTCACTTCAACCAGCGTATCCAGACGTGATTGCAGCTCGATTTCACGCTCACTGCCATCAGCATAGTGGATGATCGCCTTGAACAGCTGCTTGGGCTTGAGTTCGCCCTCCAGGCCGAGAATATCGATCTCCTCATCGCCGGTCAGTCCCAGCGAATTGCGGTCGTCATCACCAGTAAACTGCAGCGGCAGCACACCCATACCCACCAGGTTGGAGCGGTGAATACGCTCAAAGCTTTCCACGATCACCGCCTTCACACCCAGCAGCAGCGTACCCTTGGCGGCCCAGTCACGGCTTGAGCCGGTACCGTACTCCTTACCGCCGACAATCACGCTGGGCGTGTTCTCCGCCTGGTACTCCATCGCCACGTCATAAATAAACTTGGCCTCTTTCTCACCACGCTTGCGGGTATAGCCCCCTTCTATTTCCGGCACCATCTCGTTACGGATACGGATATTACCGAAGGTGCCGCGCATCATGATCTCGTGGTTACCACGACGGGAACCGTAGGAGTTGAAGTCCTTATCCTGCACACCATGCTCACGCAGGAACTGCGCCGCCGGGCTGTCTTTCGGAATGGAGCCCGCCGGTGAAATATGGTCGGTGGTCACCGAGTCTCCCAACAGCGCCAGGATAGAAGCACCCTTGATATCGCCTACCTTGCCAGCGTACTCCGGCTCGAAGAACGGCGGTTCCTGAATGTAGGTGGATTCGCGCGGGAACTCGTAGGTCGCACCCTTCACGCTTTCGATCAGGCGCCAGTTTTCATCGCCGTCAAACACAGAGGCGTACTCCTTGCGGAACATCTCGTTGTCGATGGTCTGCACCAGGGAGTCGATCTCAGCGTTGCTCGGCCAGATATCCTTCAGGTAGACCGGCTCACCATCGGAACCTGTGCCCAGCGGCTCACTGGCCAGGTCGATGCGGGTAGTGCCGGCCAGACCGTAAGCCACCACCAGCGGCGGTGACGCCAGCCAGTTGGTACGGACCAGCGGATGGATGCGGCCCTCGAAGTTACGGTTACCGGAGAGCACCGAGGAAACAATCAGGTCGTTTTCACTGATCGCCTGTTCCACCTCGTCCGGCAGCGGACCGGAGTTACCAATACAGGTGGTACAGCCATAACCCACCAGGTTAAAGCCCAGCTCATCCAGGTCTTTCTGCAGGCCGGCCTTTTCCAGATATTCGGTGACCACACGGGAGCCCGGCGCCAGCGAGGTTTTCACCCAGGGCTTCACCTTGAGGCCCTTCTCCACCGCTTTGCGTGCGACCAGACCGGCCCCCAGCATCACCGCCGGGTTGGAGGTGTTGGTGCAGGAGGTGATCGCCGCGATCACCACATCACCGTGATGCATGGGCTCATCGGAGCCTTTCAGCGCAACGCCTGTGTCGATCTGATCTTTTTTGCCGGCCAGCTCGATAAAGGAGTCGATCGATTCCTTCAGATTCTTGACCGGTACCCGGTCCTGCGGGCGTTTCGGGCCTGCCAGGTTGGGTTCAACGGTGGAGATATCCAGCGACAGCGTGGCAGCAAAATCAGGCGTCTGGTAGTTCTCGTCGCGCCACATGCCCTGCGCCTTGCAGTAGGCTTCAACCAGCGCCAGTTGCTGCTCGTCACGACCACTGAGGCGCAGGTAATTGATAGTCTGGCTATCGATGGGGAAGAAGCCGCAGGTGGCACCATATTCCGGCGCCATGTTGGCGATGGTGGCGCGGTCCGCAATCGGCAGATGCGCGAGGCCGTCGCCGTAGAATTCTACAAACTTGCCGACCACGCCGTGTTCACGCAGCATCTCGACCACACGCAGCACCAGGTCGGTGGCGGTGATCCCCTCCTGGAGTTCGCCGGTCAGCTCAAAACCGACCACGTCCGGCACCAGCATGGAGATCGGCTGACCCAGCATCGCGGCTTCCGCTTCGATCCCGCCGACACCCCAACCCAGCACGCCCAGAGCATTGATCATGGTGGTATGGCTGTCGGTACCGACCAGGGTATCGGGGTACGCCAGCTGCTGACCACCAGCTTCCTCGGTCCAGACCGATTTGGCCAGATACTCCAGGTTGACCTGGTGACAGATACCGGTGCCCGGCGGCACCACGCTGAAGTTATTGAACGCGCCCTGCCCCCACTTCAGGAACTGGTAACGCTCCAGGTTGCGACCCATCTCGATCGCCACGTTATCCTTGAATGAGGATGAGTCGCCAAACTTGTCGATGGTGACCGAGTGGTCGATCACCAGATCAACGGGCGATAGCGGGTTGATCTTTTGAGGGTCGGCGCCGCGCTTTACCAACGCGTTACGCATGGCAGCCAGGTCGACCACACCGGGTACGCCAGTGAAGTCTTGCATCAATACCCTGGCCGGGTGATAGGCAAATTCATGATCCGCCGCTTTACCCCGGCTTTTCGCCAGGGCAACGATATCTTCACGACTGCAGGTCTCGCCATCCTCGTGGCGCAGCAGGTTTTCCAACAGCACTTTGACCGATACAGGCAGGCGCGCAGCCCCGGCCATCTCACCCAACTCGCCGCCGTTCAGGGCGTAGTAGGTGTAGGTTTGACCGTTAACTTCCAGGTTGCTTTGAGTTTTGAACGAATCTTTCGATCGCAACATCGATTTCTCCTTGGCCATATTCTGCGTCAGGTGCCCAAACCGGGCTCCGGGCGTTCTGTTTGAATGTTCACGGGCTTGAGATGTTCTGGATACAGGGCAGCGCGAAGAGCCTAATACGGAATTATTGTTGTGCACGCTAACAGCACTTCAGCGTCTCTCATTTCGGACAAGCCGCTTACCGATACAGTTCAAAATAGTTCATTAGGGTGGGGGATTCAGGTTTCAACCGGGTAACAACAGCGTTGCGTGCATCGCTGAATACCAAGGTTAAGCGGTGCCGCGCTCGCCTGGAGATAGGGCAGATGAAGGCTATGGAAGTCGGAGCAGATCTTTGCGTGAGCCCCGTTGCGGGGCCTAATCTTAAACCGCGATGGCTGACGATGCGGCCAGTATCACCCGGTTGCGCCCCTGACCTTTGGCTTCGTAGAGAGCTTCGTCAGCAGCCCTGATCAGCTCCTGGTAACCGATCCCCGGCTGGAACAGAGCGACACCTATGCTGACGCTTATATACTCGCCTTCCTGCCCCGGTATCTGAATCGACCGGTTGATGCGTTGCCTCAGCTTTTCCGCAAAGTTGAAGGCGTCACCGGGCATCACCCCCGGCATCAGCAGACAAAACTCCTCTCCGCCAAAGCGTCCGGCAAGATCATAGTTGCGACAGTTGGCGCGCAACAACTCCCCCAAGGACGAGAGCACAACATCTCCCGCCGGGTGCCCATAGGTATCGTTGATACGTTTGAAATGATCCACATCCAGCATCAGCAGGGCCAGCGGAGAGCTGCCACGCTCCGCCCGGTTACACTCCTGCCCCAGCCGTTCAGTGAAATAACGTCGGGTACAGACCCCGGTCAGATAATCCTCGTGCGCGATCACTTCAAGCCGGGAGTTCAGCTGCCGGATCTCTTCGGTTCGGTGATCCACCTCCAGCTCAAGCTGACGGAAGACAAACCTGAGCCCGATAAACAGCGCCGCCTCGATCAATATAAAGCCGATCACGGCATATAAAATGTTCTGCCAGGTTGCCTGTTTCAGTGCGGTAACCAGATCCTCTGCCGAACGCCAGAACACCACTCTGCCAACCGGGAGATCGCTGCCATCGCGAATACCCAGATAATCCTGTATGGCGAACTCGGCCACCGACAGCGGCGCACCATCGATCCAGACCAGGTGACTGCGGACAGGATCACTCAGTTTCAGCGGCGCCTGGATATACCCTTCTGCCGACAGCAGCTGCGACAGCGCAGGCGATGTGCTTGCTTCCACAAAACAGCCACAATCAGCCAGAACAGCATCATCGGGCCGCTGCCAGGTCGCATGATCTACTCGTGCCTGATTCATCAGTACCGCGACATCTGCATCGACCGACTGTTTCAGGGTATCGACCAGCAGACTAAAAGAGGTTCCCACCTCCAGGGCGCCGACCTGACGTGGCGGCTCATGCAGATCAAACACCGGCACTATGCCGCGTAAACCGGAATAGATACGACCCAGTTCAAGCCCCTGCCTGGGCTTATGGTCGCTATTTACGTCTACGACCATATGCCGCAGATCGTCCATGTTGTCACCGAACTTGTCCGGGCGGTGAACGCGTAAAAAGCTGGTTGAGCCGGGCCCCAGGTGGAAGTGCAGCTGACGCACGCCGTACTCTCTGGTCATCTGCTGCCAGCCGGACGCAACGCTCTGGTAAAGCTCCTGGCGCAGTTCCGCCGCCTGCTTGCCGCCACCGCCACCGCCCTCTGCGGCAACGGCATCGACCGCATCGCTAAACGTTTCACGCACCCGGGGATCACCGGCGACAAAGGTTGCCAGCTGCTCCATGTTCGCCAGCGTCATGGAGTAACCCAGCTCATAGGCTTCTTTCAGCTGCTCACCGTCGTCAGCCAGCGCCGCATCCAGCGCTGCACGATCGGTGCGGTAGTTGATAAGTACAAAGAGGGCATCCGCCAGCAACAGCAGCAGGGAGACAATTGCGAAGAGGAGTTTGCGGTTGAGGCCGATCGTCAAAGTTTTTCCCAAGACTGCAGGTTTTTGAAGCAGAGGAGACTCGCGGTAAACCTGACTGACCTGCCTCCCTGGAAGTCGAAAACATACTAACCGATCGGGCAATACATAAACACTTGCTAATGATCGGTATTTATTTACGGCCTTCCCCAATCGATACAGTGATTTTTTATCGCTTCACGTTCGCCCACTTAAGCCAGAGGAGATTTAGGGCAGAGTTTTGGGGGCAAAGAAACCATCCCCTATAAAATCAATTACTTATAACTAATGAACCGTACACACCATACAGGGATCGAAGCTGCGTACGATATGCTGAACTGCCACCGGATCGGTTTCGCCTTCACGCACCGGTGCGCCTTCCAACGCCTGTTCCAGCGCGCCCGGCTGACCTGAGGCGTCCCGAGGAGAGAAATTCCAGGTGGTGGGCGCGATAATTTGGTACTGGCTGATCCGTCCCTTGCGAACCTCGATCCAGTGACCGAGGCTTCCGCGGGCTGCTTCCATCAGGCCGACGCCCTCGCCATCGGTGATCGACGCAGGATGGTTACAGAAAGGTTCTTCCGGCTCGATCATCTGGGCCCACTGCTGCAGTTTGGGCAGCATTTTCGCCAACTCCAGCAACCGCGCCAGCATTCGTGTCTGCACATTGGCACCCTCTTGCCTGACCATTGCGGTCAGCAGGGGATCGCCATCCACCAGCGCCCTCGCCAGAGCACCGGTTTCCATCACCTGACCTGCGTATCGCGGCGCTTTGCACCAGCTGTAAGCGCCCTCTTTCTCAGCTACTGGTTCGGTCTCACCCTGTTGCGGATGCAAAGCCTCCGACGGGCGCATCCAGGCGTGGCTGACATCCTCCACAATCCCACCGGCATCAAAACCGGAGAGGCCCTGGTCCGGCGTCCAGATCCCCTGGCCAACGGCATTTACCCCTTCCAGCGAGTAATTACCAAAGCTCATAAAACGATCAACGCTGCGGCCAAGCCCTGCAAAGCCTAGCTGCTCGGAGAGATGCAGAAAGGTACGCAGATCGTCATGTTGCCAGGGCTTTTCATGGCGCCAGTTTTCCAGCTGCTCAGGCGTCTGGATCGCCTGTATCCGCTCGAGATCATCACCAAACAGGGCCTTTTCCAGAAAGCGGCGAAACCCACTGAGGATCGCCATCAGCCGCAGCCGCTCCTGTCGCTGCACCGGCTTGGTACTGCCGCCAGGCTGGATACTCAGCGTATGTGGCCACTTACCCGCCAGCAGGCCCATCAGATGCAGAAACTCGGCGCGAGCCGGCAACACATCGCGGGTGGCATCGCCTTTCACCGCACGGAATCGAGTTGCAACCTCGTTATACCAGGGCTCGGCGGCATAGGTTTCCCGCGCCAGGTCCGGCATAAAGAACAGGTAAAAGTGAGTCAGCAGATCGGTAAGGGATTCGTTCGCCAGCACCAGGTTACGGCACAGTTCACCGTTGCGGGTAGGCTTGATGCCGAGCGCCTGAGACAGCGCCTGAGCCGCCGCCACCGACTGGCTTACCGAGCAGATCCCGCAGATACGCGGCACGTAGACCAGCGCATCCAGCGCCGGCTTGCCCACCAGTATCTGTTCGAAACCGCGATAGAGCGTGGAGTTCACACGTGCTTCGGTCACCTGGCCGTTATCGGTGTCCAGGGCGATATCCAGATCACCCTCCACCCGATTGAAAGGGCCGACTACAACTCTGCTCATTAACGCGTTCTCAACTCTTCATTTATCGAAATTATTTAGAAGAAGCCTTATTACCGGAAGTCTTCTTGGCAGAAGGCGGATAAATCAGCTGCTCTGAGCGGGCGTTTTCCTTCAGGCGCTCCGGCGTGGCCGCTTTCGACAGGGACGCCAGCGCGACAAACCAGGCCTTGGGCATATCGGTGGGCAACCCCACCGGAATACCGGCGATTTTCGGTGTTTCGGTAAAGCGGTGGCGCGGCTCTTCAAACTCTGGCGCCGTGCAGTTGATGCAGGGATAGCCGCCCCGCGTACAGGAGCCTTCGCCATTCCAGGGCCGGGTGTTGCAGTCGCCATGGGCCTGGGTGCCCAGGCACCCGAGATGCTCCATCATGCAGCCCTGATGTCCCAGCGCCTCTGCACTAGCCTTGTATTCGTAGTATTCGTTACGGGTACAGCCGTGATGCACCAGCTGGTCGGCATACAGCCTGGGCCGCGCCAGGGCATCCAGCCGTTCCGGGTCGCCCTCGCCCAGCGCCAGCTCGATCAGCGACTCGGTCACCCAGTTAGGATGCACCGGGCAGCCGGATACATTCACCACGGGTAGCTCACCCACGGAGCGGTAATCGCTGCCCAGCAGCCCCCCACGCAGTTCACCCTCAAACTGCAGCCCGGTAGCATCGGTAGGGTTATCGCCCGCCGTGCTGATACCGCCAAAGGCAGCGCAGGAGCCGATCGCCAGCGTATAACGCGCCTTGGCGGCCAGTTGCTCAACCCAGTGGATCATCGGGATACCAGTGCCACCGAGGAGATGAAAGCGACCTGTACCCATGGGGCCGCGCATCATCGAGCCTTCGATGCAGAGCAGATCCAGCTCGGTGCGTCCTTCGACGATATCGTCCAGCAGCTGGCGAACTTCCGCACCGGTCTGCTCACTCAGGGAAGGATGCCAGAGCAGGTTGATACCCGCGCTTTCCAGTGTGGTGATCAGGTCGGGCGCCTCCGCCCCAAGCAGGGACATGGAACAACCACCGCAACCGCCGGACTGCAGCCAGAGCAGGTTAGCCATCAGTACTTTCATCCAGACCTGGCGCCGGCTGGCTGGCCGGCAGGGTCAACTGTGCGACAGCTCCGCCTTCCGCGCCGTTGATAATCTTCAAGGTGCCACCATGTTCGTTGACGATTCCGTAGCTGATCGAAAGCCCAAGCCCGGTGCCCTGCCCGGTGGGTTTGGTGGTAAAGAAGGGATCAAACAGACGCGGCAGATTCTCCGGCGCGATCCCCTGTCCGTTGTCGGCCACGCTGAGCCAGGCCAGCCCCTGATCACTGCCCGCCTCTATTTTCAGCGCTGGTTTGGGCTGATCAGCGACGGCATCGGCGGCATTCTGGATCAGGTTTACGACCACCTGATGAATCTGGCCGGAGTGTCCCACCACCTCGAGTTTATCCGGCAGCTCCAGATCCACATGGATCGCCACCTTGCTCTCCTTGGTGATCCAGTGCAGTGCCGAGCGCACCACGTGGACCAGATCGAAAGGCGCCTTCTCGCTGCTCTGGGTGGAGGAAAACTGGCGCAGGTCATTAACGATCTCCCGCACCCGGTCCGCCCCCTCCATGGTGCCTTCGACCAGCGAATCCAGATCGGAGATCGCCCGATCCAGACGCAGCTTTTGGCGCAGCTCGCGCAGCTCATCACGGCTCGCGCCGGACTGTACCAGGTCGAAATACTCCACCAGTCGTCCGGTGTAGCGCCGCAGGGCGTGCATATTGCCATAAACGAAGCTGATCGGGTTGTTGAGTTCGTGGGCCACGCCGGCCACAAGACGGCCGAGGGAGGCCATCTTTTCTGCCTGGATCAGCCGCTCCTGCGCCAGCTTCAGCTCGGCGTGGGCCTGGTGCAGCTCATTAAAGGCACACTGCAGCTCACCCAGCGGACGACCCGCCACGACGATCCCGGCCAGACGGCCGCGTTGATTAAAACGGGGGGAACAGTTCAGCGCCAGTGGCTCCGGGCCATTGACGCCATCGATGCTGATCTCCTGATCTCGCACCGCCTCCTTACGTACCCTTTGCAGGCACTGCACCAGCTTGTCACGGCTTTCACCACTGCAGAGGCTTTCCATCGGCTGGTCCAGCAACGATTCCATGGTGCGGCCGGTAAGCTCCTCAAAGGCGCGGTTCACCTGCTGAATCCGCCCCTCATGATCGCAGGCGATCAGCACATCGCTCATGGCGGACTGCACGCTGTCGAAGAAGTTATGGGCTTCCTCCAGCGCTTCGTTCTGCTCTTCCACCTGAACCTGGTAGCGCACCAGGTCGGCATAGGCCTCGTCCATCTTGCGTATAACGCTGACCCAGGCTTCGTCGGCCGTGCCCGATTCTTTGTGGCTGTTGGGGTGTTGCTGCTGCACCATCGTTTACTTACCCGTTTGGAAGATTCCAGACTACCGCCAGACCGCGGTCAGGCCAACCTCGGCGCACGGAAACTCGTCACTTTGAAGCTCAGCACATTGAATGTACGAGCGAGTTTCCATTTAACACCCAGGGCGGCAACCAAATATCCACTTAAACAGCTAAAACCGTAGATTCTGTATGCCTACGCATTGAACGTGCCGCCCCGGTCGCCGCCAACGCCAAGCCTCGATTTTCCGCTCTTCCCAGGCAATATCGCCCCTTAATTTCTCCGCAACGGCGGCAATGGCATCGCTTTTGCTCCATGACGGGGAAGAAAGTGTGGAAAGAAAATTAAGAGTAGGAAACAACAATGAAGAAACAGCTTTTCACCGCTGCACTGCTGCTGAGCCCGAGCCTGGCATTCGCCCATCCCGGCCATGAAGCCGGTGGCCTGATTGCCGGCCTGACTCACCCCCTGATGGGCCTGGACCATCTGCTGGCAATGCTGGCCATCGGGATCTGGGCCGCACTGCAGCAGGGCAAAATGAAACTGGCCATGCCAATCACCTTCGTTGGCGTACTGATCGCAGGTTTCGCCCTGGGCGTTGCCGGCGTCGGCCTGCCGATGGTTGAAAGCGGCATCGCACTCTCGGTACTGCTGCTGGGCCTGATCATCACCATCGCCGCCCGCCTGCCCGCGTCTGCCGCCCTGGCGCTGACCTCTGTTTTCGCACTGTTCCACGGCTATGCCCACGGCGCCGAAGCCACAGGTTCACTGGCCCTGTTCGCTATCGGTTTCTCCGCCACCAGCGCCCTGCTGCACCTGAGCGGTATCGCCGTAACCGACAAGCTGAAAGCGCTGCCAGCGGCCGTTCGCAGCGCAGGCGCTGCCATCGCGGCCAGCGGTGTATGGATGCTTAGCTGAGGGTCTCCACCCTTTTCACCCCCAGGTAGTGTTTTACCGACACTCCGCGTAAGTTTGCCGGGCCCTGTGCCCGGTTTTTTTGTTTGGTGGGACGGTTCTTATTTCGGAGCTTGTAGATGGTGCAGGTTCCGCCTGCTGGCGTATCAAGGATCTTGGACGGCCAAGATCCTTGATAATCCTGAGCCGCCCCACAGCTTGATCGGCTGCGCTGAAGGGGGATTCTTGCTGCGATTCGCTATAACTCGCAAACCATAAAGATTCCATTATTTTCTAGACACACGACTGTCCCAATCGTCGATATTGATATGAGTTTTGATACGCAGCATCATTGCTGGCCTCCAGAAAAGTAGCGCCTTAAAATCTGGTTTTGCATCTTTCACCAAAGCACGAAATTCCAACCCTTTTTCAAATATTTCTTGCTCATAACCCAAGCCAGCATCCGAAAGCCGCTCATAAGTATTAAGAGCATCTAGAAGTATTTTGGCCAGATTAGAATAGCCATTCTTCTCTAGCTGCCCTTTTGCTTGCGAAAGCTCTTCTCGTATTACGAACAACGCAATCGAGCCTCTTCTTGTTAGTTTGTATTGCTTTCCGCCAGCAGGATATACCCTATATTCTATCCATTCTTCATACGGTAGAGACGTATTCCCAAGAGATACGATTCCAGCTATGCCATCCCGCAGCGCAAAAAATTCGTCCCGCCTCTGGTAAAAAAGAGAGATTCGAACCCCAATGAAGGCACCAAGAATAGCTCCGCCTACAGAAAGTGAAAGGTCATACCAGAAGCTACTCCCGTCAATTTCAAAAAGCGCAATTGATGGGAGAAAAAGCGGGGATATAACAACCCCAGCGCTAATCAACAATAAGGAAATTAAAAATGGATGCATAAAAACTCTCAGATATTTTGAATCAGCATAGCAATCACTGACTCTCTAAATAAAGATTTAATTCAAACATTTAACCAGGATATAAATCGAGCGTTCGGTAAAACAAGTAACCCAGAAAGCCTGAGGATAAACCAACTACTCGCAGCCATAACCATCCCCCTTCAGTGCAGCCGAGCATCACAGGCTGAAAGAGAAATAAGGGAAAGGCTGCTTGAGCCGCGAAGCAGCGAAGCAGCGACTTACTTTAAGGTGGGAAGCCGTACTGCTCTTTCAGGCGAGAAGCACAGGGGAATCGGCGCAGCCGATCAAACTGTCGGGGCGGCTTGGAGTTATTAGGGGCCCCTTTTTCATCAATGTAAGCGCGCAAGGCCCCTAATTCGCCAGCAAGGCGAAACCTGACTCAGCTAAAGCAGCTGAAATATCAGGTCATAACCAAAGAAAGGATCGTTTCAAAGCGGAGTCAGCGGGATCAAGCACTCTCGCGCAATACCCCCTGGTTAACCGCCTGCGGATCCACCAGCAACTGATCCCCCTCCAGCCAGGTATTCCAGGTATCCAACACCACCTCCGGATTATCCAGGCAGCGCCCGGTCTCCAGGCAGTAACGCTCCTTGTACAGCGGCGAAGCCAGGAACAGGCCGCCTTCACTGCTGCCCACCAGCCCGCGGGAGAGCACGTTGGCCTGCCCTACCGGATCGAAATTATCGATGGCGTAGACCCGCGCCCTGGCCGGGAAGTAAAACAGGGCAACCTGACGGCCGTTGATCAGGGCACAGACGCCGGATTCGGCGACCAGGTCATCAACGGTGCAGACCGGGATGCCCTGTGTTTCTATAGCTTTCATTTCTACAGACATGATTCTCTCCTCCGGCTTAGGCCATCACGATGGGCTGGGCTTCGATCTCTTTCTCTTCAGGGCGGGCGGGACGGATCTGGCCACGCTCCTGCACGAACACCACGTTGCTGTCTGACTTGTCACTGTTTACGAACTGGCGGAAGCGCTTGAGCGCCTGCTCGTCGTTGACGGTTTTCTTCCACTCGCACTCGTAGGTTTCCACCACGTGCTGCATCTGAGATTCCAGCTCGTCACCCAGAGCGAGGCTGTCGTTGATCACCACGTCGCGCAGGTAATCGAGCCCGCCTTCCAGGTTGTCCATCCAGACGGAGGTGCGCTGCAGACGATCCGCCGTGCGGATATAGAACATCAGCACCCGGTCGATGTATTTGATCAGCGTCTCTTTATCCAGATCTGTTGCGAACAGATCCGCGTGACGCGGCTTCATCCCGCCGTTACCGCAGACATAGAGGTTCCAGCCGTTTTCGGTGGCGATCACGCCGATATCCTTGGATTGGGCTTCGGCGCACTCACGGGTGCAGCCGGAGACGGCGAACTTGATCTTGTGCGGCGCGCGCAGCCCCTTGTAGCGGTTCTCGATGTCGATGGCGAGGCCGACGCTGTCGTCGACACCGAAGCGGCACCAGGTGCTGCCGACGCAGGATTTCACGGTACGCACCGATTTGCCGTATGCATGGCCGGTCTCGAAGCCAGCATCGATCAGGCGGCCCCAGATCTCCGGCAGCTGCTCAAGACGTGCACCAAAGAGGTCAACACGCTGGCCGCCGGTGATCTTGGTGTAGAGGTTGTAATCCCGCGCCACCTCGCCGAGCACGATCAGCTTATCAGGGGTGATCTCACCGCCGGCGATACGCGGTACGATGGAATAGGTGCCATCCTTCTGCATATTGGCCAGGAAGGTGTCGTTGGTGTCCTGCAGAATCACGTGTTTGGGATCGAGCACATAGTTGTTCCAGCAGGACGCCAGGATAGAACCTACCGCCGGCTTGCAGATATGGCAGCCCTTACCGCCCTTGCCGTGCTTGGCCATCAGTTCATCGAAGCTGTGAATGCCTTCGACGCGAATCAGGTTGTAGAGGTCCTGACGGGTGAACGCGAAATGCTCGCAAAGATCGTGGCTGACTTCGACGCCCAGAGCTTCCAGCTCGTGGTTGACCAGGCTGGTCAGCAACGGGACGCATCCGCCGCAACCGGTGCCGGCCTTGGTAGCGCCTTTAACATCGCCCAGGGAGCAGCAACCTCCGGCCACCGCGCCCTGCACGTCGCCCTTGCTGACATCGTGGCAGGAGCAGATCTGCGCAGTTTCCGGCAAAGCCGCCACGCCAAGCCCGGCGGAGGCAGCGCCATCAACGCTCGGCAGAATCATCGATTCAGGGTTAGCCGGCAGGTCGATCTCGTTGAGCATGTACTGCAGCAGGGTGCCGTAGCTTTCGGCATCGCCCACCAGGATGGCACCCAGCAGTTTCTTGTTATCGCTGCTGATCACCAGTTTCTTGTAGGTACCTTCAGCTTCGTTGAGCCAGGTGAAGTTCTTGGCACCCGGTGTACGGCCCTGGGCATCGCCGATGGAGCAGACATCGACACCCATCAGTTTCAGCTTGGTGCTCATATCGGCACCGGCGAACTCCGCTTCGCCGCCGTTAAGCTGCGCCACCGCGACCTTGGCCATGGCGTAACCCGGCGCGACCAGACCGAAGATTTTGCCATCCCAGAGGGCACATTCGCCGATGGCGTAGATGTTTTCGTCGGAGGTCTGGCACCGGTTGTTAATGTGGATACCGCCACGCTCGCCCACCGCCAGGCCAGATTCCCGCGCCAGCTGATCGCGGGGGCGGATACCGGCGGAGAACAGGATCAGGTCGGTCTCCAGCACTTCACCGTCGGCAAACTCCATACGATGCACATGATGCTCGCCATCGACGATCTGCTGGGTGTTCTTGCCGGTATGAACCTGCACGCCCAGCGCTTCGATCTTGGAACGCAGCAGACCGCCGCCCATCTCATCCAGCTGCACCGCCATCAGGCGCGGAGCAAACTCGACCACGTGGGTTTCCAGCCCCAGGTCACGCAGCGCCTTGGCCGCTTCCAGGCCCAGCAAACCGCCACCTACGACGACTCCGACCTTGCCCTGCGCCGCGCTGGCCTTGATCGCCTCCAGATCTTCGATGGTGCGATAAACCAGGCAGTGGTCGCGGTCATGACCCGGCACCGGCGGTACGAACGGGTATGAACCGGTGGCCATCACCAGCTTGTCGTAGCTCAGCGTGGTGCCCTTGTCGGAAACAACCAGGCGGTCGTTCTTGTTGATCTCCACCACGCGCTCGTTGAGCAGCACGTTCAGACCCCATTCGCGGTACTGATCGATCTTGCCCATGGCGAGATCTTCGGCGGTCGCGCCCGTGAAGTATGAGCTGAGGTAGACACGGTCATAGGCCAGACGCGGCTCCTCACAGAACACAGTCACCTCGAACTCATTCAGACGACCGGAATCTGCCAGGCTCTGAAGAAACTGGTGACCCACCATACCGTTACCAACGACGACCAGGGCGGTTTTACTCATTGTGCTGCTCCTGCTTATCTGTTTTGGGCCTGCTTGCTGCGCTTTTGCAAACCCCAGAAACGAAAAAAGGCGCTCACCGATCAGCACCCTGAAAAGGAAGCTGATCGATGAACGCCTTTGTTCATCAAATATGTTGTCCGGGATATGCCCGGCTGTTGGAATCTTTAAAGCAGAAGCCGTGCCAACAGCGCACTTCTTTTAGATAACAGATAGTTAGTAATTAAGAACAACCGAACGCCCTATTAAAATCGCACCAGTTTGGTGACGGGGCACCAAAATAATGCTCTTTTTGTGTATGTGGGGGCGCACCACTGACGTGGCTGTACTGCAGTCGCGGCTGCCGGAGCAGATCGAAAAAGACGGCCTAAGGGCTAGAACCGACTCCAGTCGATCTCGCCGCGGCCATGGGCGATAAACCAGGGGTTTAACAGCTCAGAGGTATCGCCATAGCCCAGCGGTGAACCATCGAAGCGGATCACCGCCCCGCCCGCCTGGTTCAACACGGCGTGAGCGGCGGCGGTATCCCACAGGGATGTTGGGCCCAGGCGCGGATAGATATCGGCCGTGCCTTCGGCGATGCGACAGAACTTCAGCGAGCTGCCCACCGATTCCAACCTGACCTGATCATGCTGTTCCAGCTTGTCGATCCAGGCCTGCATATCGGGACTGGGATGAGAACGGCTGCGCAACAAGTGCCAGGTCTGGCCCGAGTGGTGCTCACGCACCTGCAGAGGCTTCTCGCCCTCGGCGTCGATTCTCACAGCGCCTATACCTCGCGCCGCCATCCAGAGCACCGCATCCACCGGCGCATAGACCACGCCGAGCACCGGCTCACCCTTCTCGATCAGCGCGATATTAACGCTGAAGTCGCCGTTGCGCTTGATAAACTCCTTGGTGCCGTCCAAAGGATCCACCAGCCAGTAACGGCCCTGCTCGTCAGCGCCACTAAAACCTTCTATATCCTCTTCAGAGAGGATCGGCAGTTTTGGCGTCAGCGCGACAAGCCCCGCCGCGATGATCCGGTGCGCCGCCTGATCTGCCTCGGTCAATGGCGACTCATCCGCCTTGAAGTTGACCTCGAAGTCACGCGCGTACACCTGCATGATCGCTGCACCCGCATCCCTCGCAAGCTGAGCCACATCATCGAGCAGCGCTCTGTTAATCCAGTCGGTCATGCTGTCTGTCCTTATAGACTCAGGTTAACTTAAGCGGTAGTTCTCACTGGCATGGGGCTCTGGCAGGGCCGGTGTACCCAGCGCCTGCAGGCATTCGCGCTCAAAGGTGCGGGTCATCGAATCTAGCGCCAGGCCGTTGTCGGTCTGACCGAAGGGGTTCTCCAGCTCCTGACTCAGCTCATCCAGGCCGAAAAAAGCATAGGCGACGATCGCTGTCAGCAGAGGCGTCAGGATGCCGCTGCTGGCCACCAGGCCAAACGGCAGCAGCAGGCAGTAGATGTAGCAGATCCGGTGCACCAGCAGCATATAGGCGAAAGGCAGCGGTGTGTTGCCCAGACGTTCACAGCCAGCGACCACTTCACTGAGCGACACCAGCCGCTGCTCGAAGTTACGCACGGTGACCGGGTCCAGGCCGCCGCTTTTCACCTCGGTCGCCAGCTGCTCGCCGAGCAGACCAAGAATCGCCTCGGGTCGGTTCACCGATGACTCGATCTGGGCCAGCTCAGCAAAACTCAACCAGTTGGCAAGTCCTGGCATCGGATCGGTACCGCGCAGCTGATCACGCAGGCACTGGGTAAATCCGATCAGGCGCCGCACCATGCGCTGATGACGCTCGCTGTCCTGGCCGCGGTAGCTAAGGCTCAGACGCAGCAGGCTGCGCCCCTCCACCAACAGCTGCCCCCAAAGCTTGCGACCTTCCCACCAGCGCTCGTAGCAGGCGTTATTGCGAAAACCCAGATAGAGCGACAGCGCCACACCGATAAAGCCGAACGAGGTGGTGGTCAGCTCCGGGAAAAAGTCAGGGAAATGGTCATGCAGCACCACCGTCAGCGCCGCCAGCAGCGACACCAGGATAATCTGGGGCATCACCCTGGGTGCGATGGAGCCCTGAAAAACAAAAAACAGCGCCAGAAATCCCGGCTTTTCACGCACAATCACGGTCGATAAACCCCAGTAAAACAGTTCGTTGCAGCATACCCCAGCCATCCTCTTTTCTGTAGGCCGAGTATTGCTACCGGGTTTTGCACGGTCCCGAACTGGTCATTTTCCCACCAAAAGTAGTAGCCGATTTACTTCCTTTGACCCTTAGCCACACCGATGTTGATCTGCCACGCTTTCCCGATTAGCGAGTCAGATATATAAGCCGGATAACAACAATAATAGAGGGACTATCGTGCAAAGCTGGAGGATGCAAAGCTGCGTGATGCCAAGCTGGGTGCCTCGCATATGCCTGGCCATGCTGCTCTGGCTGCCACTGCTGGGAAGCCAGGCCCGTGCCGATGCTCTTCAAACGCAGGCGCTGGAAAACAACCTGCCACCACTGATTCAGGAGCTTTTTCCCGAGGCCACCGAAATCGGTGAAAAGCAGACCAGCCCCAAGGTATGGCCGGTTTACCAGGTGACCGAACTAATCGGCTTCGCCTTTCTATCCGGCGATTACATCGAACTACCCGGGTTTTCCGGTGCGCCCTATCAACTGCTGATCGGTATCGACCGCGACGGGATCTATCGCGGCGTTAAGGTACTTGAGCATCACGAACCGATCTTCCTGCATGGGCTCGGCCCCGAGCCGATGCACCGCTTTACCGAGCAGTATCCGGGCCTGGATCTGCGCCAGCCGATCAAGATCACCAGCGCTTCGGTGCGTAGCAAAGGCGCCGGCAGCAATGTCTATATAGACGGCATCACCAAGGCCACCGCCTCCGCCATAGTGCTGAATGAAACCGTGATGATTTCCGCCATTCAGGCCGCCCAGGGCACGGGGCTGATTCCGCATCGCAACCCGCCCGCCAGGGTTCGCACGGAGCTGCAAGAGGATACGGACTGGCAAAGCCTGACTGCCAACCAGATGGCGGGCCAGATCCGATTGAGCGATGCCGAGGTAGCAAAGGCGTTCGGCTCTACTGGCGCTGACAACATCGACTTCGCCAACCTTTACTTTGTTTACCTGAACACGCCGACTACCGGACGCTACCTGCTGGGCGATGCCCATTATGAGCGGCTGATGCAGGAGAAACTGGAACCGGGCGATCACGCCATTGCGGTCATCAACCGCGGGCCCTACTCGATCATGGGCGAGGAGTTTGTACGCGGCACCGCGCCGGATCGCCTGGCACTGGAGCAGAACGGTATTCAGATCGAACTGCGGGATATGGACTTCTATAACTTCGTCGATCCGCAACTGCCCGCCGACCTGCCGCAGTTCGAAGAGATGCGACTGTTCAGCATACATAGCGGAGCCGGCTTCGATCCGGCCTCCCCCTGGGTCTTGAGGCTGGTGGTCAGCCAGGAACAGGGCTACCTGCGCCCCGACGAGGTTCGCAGCTTCAGCACCCGGTATCAGATGCCGGAACGCTTCTTCGAACCCGTTGAGATCCAGGCCGCCGAAACACGCCCGCTATGGATGCAGATCTGGCAGCAGCGCGCCGGTCTGATTGCGGGCCTGCTGGCCGGTTTGACGCTGCTGACCGCGATTATTCTCTGGCACCGAAAGGTCACCGAGAACGCCCGCCTGTTCCGGGTTATTCGCTGGGGATACCTGCTCTACACGCTGATCTTTATCGGTTACATCACCCAGGGTCAGCTCTCGATCACCAACGTCTTTACCATTTTGCAGGTGGTTACCGGTTCCGCCGACAGCTCCATACTGTTGATCGACCCGGTGATCTTCATCCTCTGGTGCTACGTGATTTTGACGCTGGTACTCTGGGGACGCGGATATTTCTGCGGCTGGCTCTGCCCCTTCGGTGTACTCCAGGAGATGGCCGCCGCCCTCGCCACAAAACTGAAGATCAAACAGAAGAAGATCCCCTGGTCCGTGCACCAGAAACTCTGGGGGCTGAAATACCTGATTCTCGCCGGGCTGGTGGGCGTCAGCTTCTACTCACTGAGCTCCGCCGAACGCGGCGCCGAGGTCGAGCCGTTCAAGACGGCTATCACCCTGGGGTTTGTGCGCGAGTGGCCCTTTGTGATCTACGCGATTCTGCTGCTGGTTGCAGGCCTGTTCGTACATAAATTCTTCTGCCGCTACCTCTGCCCGCTGGGCGCCTTCTTCGCGGTGATGGGTCATTTCCACCTGCTGCGCTGGCTGCCAAGACGCAGCGAGTGCGGTAGCCCCTGCCAGCTTTGCAGCCACCGCTGCGGTATCCGCGCCATCGAGCCTTCAGGCAAGATCAACTACCGCGAATGCATCCAGTGTTATGACTGCGAGGTGATCTACCGCGATGACCATCAATGCGTGCCGCTGATCAACGAACGCCGCGGCAGAAAGCGACCATCCGGCGTAATCTCGAAAGCTTCCTGAACCTGGCCAGTTTATCATTCTGTTACTTTGCGGATCATCGCCGCTCGCTGTACCTTTAGCCTGCTCAGCAGAGAATGCGCAGGCTTCAGCCCTGGCTGCTATTAAAAAAAATCATGTTCCGTAACTTGTGTATCGATTTTTTACGATATACATTTCGATAAAAAGCGATATAAATATGACCGACTCGTCCGAAATCGATGCCATTATCAAGGCACTGGCTCATCCGGTTCGCCGGCAAATACTGGCCTGGCTCAAAGACCCTGAGGAGTGGTTTGCGGAACAGGCCCATCCGCTGGATTACGGTGTCTGTGCCGGCATGATCGATAAACGGACCGGCCTGTCGCAGTCCACTACCTCCGCTCACCTGTCCACACTACAGAAAGCGGGCCTGGTGGAAACTCAGCGGATCGGTCAGTGGATCTATTACAAACGTAATGAAGCCAATATCCAGGCCTTTCTGGAGGCGATCGGGGAAAGTCTTTAAGTGACTTTCTACGCCTCCTGAAACAAACAGCTTTAGCAGGGTGTTGAAAAACGTTATCGAGGCAGCCGGAACTAGGCAAAAACAAGCGAAAAAGCGCAGTTTAGTGAACTAAATGAGCACTTTGAGCCTGTTTTTAACGACCTACCGGCAACGCAGATAGATTTTCAACAGCCTGTTCAACCCAAGGAGGCAATCCTCGCTATGAGCACTCTTCACCAACCTCTTAAAGCCGGCGCACTGGAACTGCGCAACCGTATCATCATGGCGCCGCTGACTCGCTGCCGCGCGGATGCAGGCCGGGTTCCGGGCGAACTGATGCTGGAATATTACCGCCAGCGCGCTGGCGCAGGCCTGATCATCAGTGAAGCCACCTCGGTCATGCCCCAGGGCGTGGGTTACCCGGATACTCCAGGAATCTGGAGCGATGAGCAGGTCGCCGGCTGGCGTAAGATCACCGATGCGGTTCACGCCGAAGGCGGCAAGATCGTGCTGCAGCTCTGGCATGTGGGCCGTATCTCCGACCCGATCTACCTGGACGGTGAACTGCCGGTGGCACCCAGCGCCATCCAGCCTGCAGGCCATGTCAGCCTGGTGCGTCCGCAGAAAGGCTATGAGACACCACGCGCACTGGAGACCGATGAGATTCCCGGCATTGTCGAGGCGTACCGTCAGGGTGCCGCCAACGCCAAGGCCGCCGGTTTTGACGGTGTTGAGATCCACGGCGCCAACGGCTACCTGCTGGAACAGTTCCTGCTCGATGGCACCAACAAGCGTACCGATGCCTACGGCGGCTCTCTGGAAAACCGTGCCCGCCTGCTGCTGGAAGTGACCGATGCGGCGATCGGTGTCTGGGGTGCTGATCGTGTCGGCGTGCATCTGTCGCCGCGCGCCGATGCCCATGATATGTCCGACTCCGATCGCAAGACCACCTACTCCTACGTGGCCAGCGAGCTGGGTAAGCGCAACATCGCGTTTATCTGCGCCCGTGAAAAAGCCGGTGAAGACAGCCTGGGCCCTGAACTGAAAAAGCTGTTTGGCGGCGTTTATATCGCCAACGAAGGTTTCGGTTTTGACAGCGCCAACGCCTGGATCGACGCCGGCAATGCAGATGCAGTGGCGTTCGGTGTGCCCTACATCGCCAACCCGGACCTGGAAACACGCTTTGCCCAGGGTGCCGAGCTGAACACACCGGATCCGAGCACTTTCTACGCCTCCTCTCCGGAAGGCTATACCAGCTACCCGGCGCTGGCCTGAGCCTGAGCCTGAGCCTGAGCGGACAGAGTCAGCTATCCAGCCGACTGTGTCCCGCTTCAGGTGCCGCATAGAACAGGCAGTCGCTCAGCGCGATGTCCTGGCGGTGGGTTACCATGAACAACCTCAGCGGCTGAGCGGTCAGCAGCCGCTGATCATCCACTCTGAACCATTCATCAAAGCGGTCTATGCCGTTGCCGTTACGGGCACTGAAGCGCTGTCGGCTGTTCGGTCCAACCCAACCGATAAAGGTCCCTTCTGGCGCCGTACCAAAGTTGAATCTCTCCAGATCCGGCGGCACCGTCAGATCCATCCCGGCCACCGGGCGGGTATCAAACGCCAGGGTCGCACCACTGGCCAATTCCAGCCGCACCGGGCTGTGATAGAGCTCCATCCTCTGCCCGCTCTCGAGCTTCAATACCCGATCTTTCTCCGCATAGCGCACCAGCCCTTCGTAGGCGACCCGGTCGGCACGGGCATCCCCCGCTCCGCCGCATTCAATGGTCACGACCGGACGACCAGGCCTGCTCAGTTCCATCAACGCCCCCAGGCGCAGATCGGTGACCACCAGGTGGTGGGTAAACAGACAGACCAGCGCTTCGTGCAAGGCGTCTTCATGGGAGACCACGCCAAACGCCGGGCCCGCACCGGAGGTATTATGAATATCGATCACGCATTCCGGCTGGTACTGGTCCAGCAACTGCATCATCCGCTGCGCCACCTGGCCCGGTAGATCGTTAAAGGGTGGCTGAAAGCAGCGGTTCATATCGCGCAGCCCCGGTAGATGCCGGTAAAGAAACAACCGCTCATGCAGCGCGGTCTCCACCGACACCACAAAGCAGAGCAGGTCCACCGCTGGCTCCTGGCCAGTGCGCAGATAGCGATGCAGTGCGTGGGTGCCGGACGGCTCGTTACCGTGCAGCAGGGTCGCCACCGCTCGGCAGCGACTGCGGTCCCGCCCCGGAATCAGTATCAGCGTGGTGCCACCCAGGCGTTGCAGAAAATCACCCGAGGTCTCTCCCCAATTACACCGGGGAGACGCTTCCAGCACACGGATCGGATCGTTGGTCATGCTCCCTCTTTTTCCGCTACAAAACCTGAAATGTGCAACGCTTCAATCGATATTTTTCCAGCGGGCAACCGGCAGATTGTCATGACTGCTCGCCATGTAGTTCTGCATCAAGCGTGACATGGCCAGGTGCCGTTTGTGTGATTTATGCAAACGCTCAAACTGACGCAGCTGCCAGCTGGCACCGCTCACTCTGGCTTTAAGGCGCTCTTCGATCAGGCCCAGGTAGTAATCAACGTCTGCTTTGTCGATGCCGATGCCGTTCAGCCCCTGGGCAGCCAGAGGCAGCAGTTTCAGCGCCAGATCGCAGGGTGTGGTTGTGTGGAACCCGCCACCCTTTTCCCTGGGCCAGAGCAACTCGGCCTCCATCCCCTGCTGTGCAGCACGGTAAAAATTGTAGACCAGGGTCTGATAGGGCATCGCCGCGGTATAGCGCTCCATCTCCGGCGCCAGACCTTCCGCCAGCCCCAGTAGAAACGCGGCATTCGCCATCATATCGCAGGCACTCGGTCCCGCTGGCAATGCCCGCAGTTCGATACGCACATGCCCCTTACCCGAAGAATCGTAGATAGCGCGGTTCCAGGGCCAGACCGTGCCCTGGTGCAGCTGGAGCTGATAGAGCTCTGGCACCTCGCCGGCATCGAACACCGCCTGCGGGTTTTCCTTGCTGCAGATCGGCAGCAACGGCGGGTGCAGGTAAACATTCTCGGCGAAAAGCTCATGAATGCCCTCGCGTACCCAACCGTTGCCCAGATCCACACGGGATGGCAGATGAGCATCGCGCAGATCGCGGGTATATCCGTCGATGGCGTGTTTGAACAGCGGTATCCGGGTTTCGTGCCACAGCCTTCGCCCAAGCATAAACGGCGAATTGCAGGCGACCCCCAGCGCTATCGGCGTGGCCAATTGAATGGCGTTAAAAATACGTGCGTAGGCTTTGGGCTCCACCCGGTAGTGCAGCTGCAGCGAGGTGTTGGCGCCCTCCAGGGTTAGATCCCGGGAGCGCAGTTCCACCGGTTCAGCGCCGTTGATCTTCACCGAAAACAGCTTGCCGCGCAGATCCGCCAGGCGCTGGGTCAGACAGTGGTAGCGTTTCAGATCGGTCATATGAGCCGGGCCGAAATCGCGTCGCTTTAATGTCGGCAGGATACCGACGGGTATGATGCGGGCGTTGAAATCCGTCGCCGTCTCGTTCAGCCGTCGCAGCGCGTCACTGATCTGCGCCTCCATGGCGGAGAACGGCTGACCTTTAATGCGGGTAGGTGCCAGGTTGTATTCCAGGTTGTAGCGGTTCAGCTCCAGGGTCACGAGTGGATCATCCAGCGCCTTCTGGATCTCCGCATTAGCGTCCACCGGACGCCCCTGGTCATTAACGATATATAGCTCCAGCTCAGCGCCAAAGGTGCGTGCACCCTGGCCAAATCTTGGTCGTGCCAGCACCTGAGCCAGCACATCGAGATCGGTCAGGAGGCGCTTCTGGAAGCGCTGCAGGGAACGGTCGGAATAGCTGGCATTGCTGATCGCCTGTCCCATACGCGCCTCAGCTCAACCGTGAATTGAGGGTCAGGGAACGCAGTCCGGAAACGGCAGCGCGGTGCAGAAAGAATCGACGGTATTGCTGCTCTTGTCGCATAGCAAACCCCTGAAGATTTTAACTTCAGAATGGCACATCACAGCGAGTTCTCAACTTAAGCGTCAGGCGGGATGACCGGGGTCAGACATTGACTGCACAGGGTAAAACTCAGGAAGACGGCGGGCAGAACGCCCGCCGTGGGGATCAGATTTTCACGCGTTCGAAGAACGGTGTCAGCACCTTGCTCAGCGCCTCAGCATCACGACTGCCGCAGATCTCGCGGATGGAGTGCATAGCGAACTGAGGCACGCCGATATCCAGGGTCGGCACGCCCAGCTCCGCCGCCGTGATCGGCCCGATAGTGCTGCCACAGCCCATATCGGAGCGCACCACAAAGCTCTGCACCGCCACGCCCTGCTCTTCTGCCAGATGACGGAATACGGCGCTGGTTTCGCTGTTGCTGGCGTAGCGCTGGTTGGCGTTGATCTTGATCACCGGCCCCTGGTTAAGCAGCGGGCCGTGGTTTTCATCATGTTTGTCGCTGAAGTTCGGATGTACGCCATGGGCGTTATCCGCGGAAATCAGCATGGAAACCGACAGCGCCCGGTTACGCTTTTCGGCATCAGGCATCACACGCTCCAGCCACTGCTTCAGCATCGGCCCCTGGGCTCCGGAGGCACTGAGACTGCCTACTTCTTCATGATCGTTACACACCAGCACCTGGCCGACACCCGGCTTGGCATCGATCAGCGCCTTGAGGCCGATAAAGCAGCTGAGCAGGTTATCCAGCCGCGCTGAAGCGATGAAATCACCCTCAAGGCCCACTTCCGCAGCGCCCTGGGTATCGTAGAAACAAAGTTCGTAATCGAGAACCTTGGCCACCTCTTTTTCACCCTCAGCGCTGAGCCGCTCAGCCAGCAACTTGCGGAAGTCGGGCTTTTCCTCTGCCTGGCACAGCAGTGCCGGCAGATAGGTCTGGGCGTTGATGGCACGGCTGGAGTTAGCCTCCCGGTCCAGGTGGATCGCCAGACTGGGAATGGTCGCCACCGCACGTTCGAAATCGATCAGCGAGCTGTGCAGCTCACCGGCCTCATCACGCCAGCTGACGCGGCCCGCCAGTGACAGGTCACGGTCAAACCAGGGGTTCAGCAGCGCACCGCCGTAGACCTCGACACCGAGCTGGAAATAGCCCTTGCGCAACAGCTCCGGCTGCGGTTTTACCTTAAGGCAGGGCGAATCGGTATGAGCGCCCACCAGGCGCCAGCCACTCTTCTCGGGCTCTGTGCCCTGCGGCTGACGCCAGGCAATGATCGAAGAGCCGTTACGACAGATGAAATAACCGGCACCGGGCTCCAGCGACCAGCTCTCCTGCTCAACCAGTTCGGTAAAACCTGCCGCACTGAGCCTTTCCTGCATGGAGCGCACCGCGTGCCAGGGGGTTGGCGATGCATCGAGAAATTTGATCAGTTCAGCATTGAATGGGGTGCTCGACATATCACTCTCCTGTTGCAGCGTTCTGGACTTCCAGCAGCTCGACTTTGAAGATCAGCGCCGAGTTGGCCGGTATCGCCGGTGAAGGACTGCGGGCGCCATAGGCCAAATCAGCCGGCAGATAGAGCATACGCTCACCGCCAGGTTTCATATCCATCAGCCCCTCGCTCCAGCCCCGGATCACCTGGTTCAGCGGGAAACGCGCCGGCTCACCTCGTTTGTAGGAGCTGTCGAATACTTCGCCATCGATGTTGGTGCCCTCGTAGTGAACCACAACCACATCCTGCGGACCGGGGCTTGCGCCTTCGCCTTCACGCAACACTTTGTATTGCAAACCGGACGGTTTCACCTCTACGCCCGATGCTTTGGCGTTTTCTGCAAGAAACGCGTCGCCGGCACGGCGGGTGTCGTCATTCAGCGCTTTATCCAGCAGTTCCTGGCGAAAACGCTCTTCTTCCGGATCTTCACCGCAGCCGTTCAGCATCAAAACCGCCGCACTAAGGCACAAAACTGCACCACTTCGCAGCCAACGCCTGGAATATCTCATCGCAAGCCCCATAACAGGTACAAAATACTGATTTTACATTACTTAGATGCCTGACTACACTCGAAAGTCCGGCCAGCGGAACTCGGAACTAATGGAACGGGTCCGAGTTATAAACGAACGATCTGGAGCCCTCCTTCCCGATGAAGAAACATTTCAAGGCCCTCACACTTGTTCCGGCGCTAGTTGGCGCCCTGGTGATCAGCCTGCCGGCCCAGGCCCGTTTGAGTCCTGAACCGATCCACAATCAGACGCTGACCGAAGTGGTCGACACCCTGCAGCGGGGCCACTACAACAAGGTGGCTATCGACAACGAGCTGTCCAGCGAGCTGTTCGATCGGTATCTGGAGCGCCTTGATCCCGGTCGCAGCTATTTCTACGCATCCGATATCGCCGAGTTTGAGCCGCTTCGCGACCAGCTCGACGACCAGCTTCTCGCCGGCGATCTTTCCGCCGCATACAACATCTTCAACCGTTTCGAGAAGCGCCAGCTTGAGCGTCTGGACTATGTCATCAGCCGACTTGAAGACGATTCCGTTGACTACGACTTCAACGCGGATGAATCGATCGATCTGGCACGGGAAGAGGCTCCCTGGATCGAGTCCGAAGCGGAGATGGACGATTTCTGGCGCCGCCGCGTGAAAAACGCCCTGCTCAGCCTGAAGCTCGCCGACAAGACTGTCGATGACGCCCGCGAAGTGCTGCTCAAGCGCTACCGCTCACAGAAACAGCGTGCCGAACAGGCCAAGAGCGAAGACGTCTTCCAGACCTACGTCAATGCACTGACCGCTGAACTGGACCCCCACACCCAGTACTTCTCACCGGTCACCGCTGAAAGTTTCAAGATCAATATGAGCCTGTCGCTGGAAGGCATAGGTGCGGTGCTCTCCAGCGAAGATGAGATGACCAAGATCGTCCGCCTGGTTCCCGCCGGCCCGGCTGAGAAAAGCGGCCAGCTGAAGGCTGCGGACAAAATCGTTGGCGTCGCTCAGGGTGAGGATGGCGACTTTGAAGATATCGTCGGCTGGCGTCTCGATGACGTGGTGCAGCTGATCCGTGGTCCGAAAGACACCGTGGTGCGTCTGCAGGTTATTCCGTCCGATGCGGTGGATCAGTCCACCCGCAAAACGGTCCGTCTGGTGCGTTCCAAGGTCAAACTGGAAGAGCAGGCAGCGAAAAGCCGCGTGATTGAGCTGGAACACGGCGGTGAAACTCACCGCGTAGGCGTCATCACTATTCCGACCTTCTACATCGATTTCGCGGCTCTTCAGAGCGGCGATCCCAACTACAAAAGCACCACCCGCGACGTTCACAAGCTGATCGACGAGCTCAAGCAGCAGCAGGTCGAAGGCCTGGTGATCGATCTGCGCAACAACGGCGGCGGCTCCCTGCGCGAAGCCAATGAGCTGGTTGGCCTGTTTATCAGCCGCGGCCCCACCGTACAGATCCGCGATCCGGAAGACCGCATCGATATTCTGGGTGACTTCGATCCGGATGTAGCCTGGAACGGCCCGATGACCGTGCTGATCAACCGCCTTAGCGCCTCCGCTTCCGAGATCTTCGCCGGCGCAATCCAGGACTATAACCGTGGCTTGATCGTCGGTAGCCGCAGCTTCGGCAAGGGTACTGTACAGGTGGTTGAACCGATCGATCACGGCCAGATCAAGCTGACCCACTCCAAGTTCTACCGTATCTCCGGCGAGAGCACCCAGGACAAGGGCGTGGTACCCGATATCGAGCTGCCGACCCTGTACGACGAAAACGAGATCGGCGAAAGTGCACTGGATTCCGCCCTGCCCTGGGACAAGGTGCGCCCGGTTCGCTATGGCCATTTCCCATCGTTTGACAGCATGCTGCCGGAGCTGAAAAACCGCCACCAGCAGCGTACCGTCGAAGATCCGGACTTCAATTTCATGGAAGAGCAGATCGCTCACCTGAAAGAGAAGAAGGCCAGCACTCGAGTAACGCTGAACGAAGAGAAATTAAAGCGGGAGCGCGACGAGGCTGAAACCTGGTTGTTAAGCGCTGAAAACCGTCGCCGCACCGCCAAGGGTGAAACGCCGCTGGAAAACCTGACCGACCTGGATGATGAGCTGCCCAAGGACGACCAGGGCATGCCGATCAATCAGGAAGCGGAAGCGATTCTCAAGGAAGGTGCGGCAATCACTCTGGATATGATCGATCTGTCAGAACGACTCGCCACAGCGCAACAGACTCCCCCCCTGCTCAAGAGGGCTGAATGAAGCTCAACGCGGCAAAGCTAGGCCTGATCATCGCGGTTCCCCTGATAATTGCCTCCCTGGGGGCCGCGGTCTACTTCTTCTGGGATTCAATGCAAGCCTCCCAGGAAGCCAACGAAGAGATTCTGCACAAGTTCGGTTTTCAAATTGTTCCCAACAGTCCCTACACCGAAACCACCGGTGAGCTCGGTGCCAAGCAGGTGCCCGCCACTTTTGCCGAAGACGACCTGTCGCCGGTGGAAAAAGTGATCCGCGGCCTGATGTATGACAAGGAGCAGTTGATCGAAGAAAACGCCGAGCTGCAGAACCAGATCGATATCCTCCAGGCCCGCGTCGACAATCTGGAGCAGTACAAAACCAGCAACGAGCAGTTCGCACCGGAAAACCTGGCCCAGGAGCTGACTCGTACCCGCGCAGAGCTGCGCGATAAGCTCCGCGCCCTGCCCGAAGCCCAGCGATTCACCGATTTCTGGGTCAATATGATGACCGACGCATCAATGTACGAATATCGTCAGTTCATCAACGCCAACCGGATGATGCTCGATGAGGCCCGCCGCGAACAGCTGGTCGGCAAGGATCTGGTCGACTTCGGTTTCTGTATCGGCAAGGCCGTAGAGCTGGCCGCCAACTCCGTCGATGAAGCACGCAGCGTGGCGCGCTGGCTGAAAGATCCGCAAAGCGCTCGCCTGGGCAGCGCGCTGCAGGAAGATCTCAAGGTCGTTATCCCCCCCTGTCGCATACCGCTGCGCAAGAAGCTCGATACCTATCTGGCAGGCAATGTGGGCGCCCTGTGAACATGTGCCCGCCGGATAATTTTTCATGAGACTGCGCTGTTAATCGCCAGATCACCTCTGTATAATTTTGCAACTTTAATCATTCTACCCTCGCCTACGTCAGCGCGGCGCGGGTCGGAATGACTATCGATAACCGACCCTGTATAGCTGACGATACAGGCTGGCAAGCTGTCTAAGGCGTTCATTCCAACCCCGCCGAAGCAGCGCAATATAGGACATTTTCATGAGCGAAAGCTTTGCTGAACTGTTTGAAGAATCTCTCCAGAACGTACAGATGACTCCGGGCACCCTGGTCATGGGTGAAGTTGTCGACATCGACAGCGACTGGGTTACCGTGAACGCAGGCCTCAAATCTGAAGCCGTTATCCCGCGTTCACAGTTCATCAACGATGCCAACGAACTCGAAATCTCTGTCGGCGATACCGTTAAGGTAGCGCTGGAAGCGGTTGAAGATGGCTTCGGTGAAACCCGTCTGTCCCGCGAGAAAGCTAAGCGTGCTGAAGCTTGGGAAGTTCTTCAGACCAAGTTCGAAGCCGAAGAAACTGTCAAAGGTTACATCTCTGGCAAGGTCAAAGGCGGCTTCACTGTCAGCATCAACAACATCCAGGGCTTCCTGCCGGGCTCTCTGGTTGATGTTCGTCCGATCCGTGATATTGACCACCTGGAAGGCAAAGAGCTGGAATTCAAGCTGATCAAGCTGGATCCGAAGCGTAACAACATCGTTGTTTCCCGCCGTGCCGTTCTCCAGGAAGCTAACAGCGCTCAGCGCGAAGAGCTGCTGGCCACTCTGGAAGAGGGTCAGATCGCCAAGGGTTACGTTAAGAACCTCACCAACTACGGTGCGTTCATCGACCTGGGCGGCGTTGATGGCCTGCTGCACATCACCGACATGGCTTGGAAGCGCATCTCTCACCCGAGCGAAATGCTCACTCCGGGCGACGAGATCACTGTCAAGATCATCAAGTTCGACAAGGAAAGCGGCCGTATCTCCCTGGGTCTCAAGCAGCTGTCTGCTGATCCGTGGGATGACATCAAAGCTCGCTACCCGGCTGGCTCCAAGGTTGCTGCACGTGTTACCAACCTGACCGACTACGGCTGCTTCGCTTCTATCGAAGACGGCGTTGAAGGCCTGGTACACGTTTCCGAAATGTCCTGGACCAACAAGAACATCCACCCGTCCAAGATTGTAAACATCGGCGACGAAGTGGAAGTGATGATCCTGGACGTCGACGAAGAGCGTCGTCGTATCTCCCTGGGTATCAAGCAGTGCACTGCTAACCCGTGGGTATCTTTCTCCGAGCAGTTCGCTGCCGGCGACCGTGTCAGCGGCACTATCAAGACCATCACCGATTTCGGTATCTTCGTTGGTCTGGATAACGACCTGGACGGCCTGGTTCACATGTCCGACATCTCTTGGGATGCCGAGCCTGAAACCGCTCTGCGCCAGTTCAAGAAAGGCGAAGAAGTCGACGCAGTTATCCTGTCTATCGACGCCGAGAAAGAGCGCATCTCCCTGGGCATCAAGCAGCTCGCTACCGATCCGTTCAGCGAGTACCTGGCAGCTCACCCGAAAGGCTCCATCGTTACCGCTCCGGTTAAGAGCGTTGACGCTAAGGGCGCTGTAATCGATCTGGCAGAAGGCATCGAAGGCTACCTGAAAGTCTCCGAGATCTCTGCTGAGCGTATCGAAGATGCCAGCACTGCTCTGTCTGTAGGCGAAAACGTCGAAGCTAAGATCACCGGTGTTGACCGTCGCAACCGCGCGATCAACCTGTCTGTTCGTGCTAAAGACCAGGCTGAAGAGAAAGAAGCTCTGAGCGCCGTTCGCAACCAGGAAGTTGAAACTGCTGGTCCGACCACCATCGGTGACCTGATCAAGCAGCAGATCGCTAACCAGAAAGACTGATTAGCATCTGAACTCCTAAAATGGCCCGCCTAGCGGGCCATTTTTGTTTCTATACCCCCTCTTTTCCCAACTCCTTCATACAGTTACCATCCCCCGCTTCAACACAGTGAACAAGGAAGAGCGTTCATGGAAGATATGGAAAATACCCGCACAAACACCAAGCTTCGCGATAAGCTGGATAACTCGGAACTGGTTAAAACCGGCTTCTGGGTAGGTCAGGTCTTCATGCTGATCGCCACCGTGCTCGGCGTCTACCTCGCATCGCAGGAGGGTTTATCCCAGGCGATCCGCTTCAACGAGATCGACGATATGCAGAACAACTATTACCTGCAGCGCTCGCTTTACGATGAAGTCAGTGACAACGTGGAACTGGTCCGCGACTATGTCGAGCTGGTCAAAGAGAACAACCCCTATGACCTGACAAAATTCCACCCGGAGCTGCAGACCTACATCTGGGATACCATGCGTTATTCCAAGAACACCCTGCAGACACCTTCCCGCTTTCTTTCCGATATCCGCCGCTTCTATGCCGAGGTCAACGACCTGGTACGCAAGGGCGAGGAGCGTACCTATGGCCGCTCCTACTTCATGCCCAAACTGCTGGAAGCCGCTGACAAAATGGAACAGGAAACCCTGGTCGCACTGGATCAAAACCTGGAAACAATGAAAGCCGAACTGGCGAAGAACGAAGTCGCCGTGGAATAGCCGGCTGACAACGGACAGCGAAAGGATTCACCATGAAATACTGCCCCCAATGCCACCAGCATGCACTTCGGGAAACCGATTACGACGGTCAGGAGATCGATGTCTGCCCACGCTGCGCAGGACTCTGGTTTGAGGCCGGCGAATTCGACGCCGTGCTTGACCTGGAAGAAGAGAGCTCCATCGAACAAAAACGGCGCGACGCCCATACGCAAACCAACCTCCCCTGCCCGGACTGCGGCACTGCGATGGACCGTCACCACCTGCTACCGGGCTACACCATAGAGATCGAGTGCTGCCCCAAAGGTCACGGCAGCTGGATAGAGCGCAGCGAGTTGGAGGAGGCCAAGGCTGCCAAAGCACTGCATGAGCCACTGGAAGCGATGAACGCAGGCATCAACTGGCGCACCTGGCTGTTCCAGTCGATCACCCAGATGCCGGTGGAGTACAACATCAAGCCGCACAAGCGCCCTTGGGTGACCTGGACGCTACTGCTGGTGAATACGCTGATTTTCGCCGCCATGATGCTTGAACCCGGGATTGAAATGGCGATGTATGACTGGGCGATGATTCCCGATCACATCAGCCACGGCAGCAACCTGGGCACACTGATCAGCAGCCAATTTCTGCATGGCAGCTGGCTGCACCTGATCAGTAATATGTACTTCCTCTGGCTGACCGGGGATAACCTGGAAGACGCACTGGGCCATGTCCGCTTCCTGCTTATCTACCTGCTCTGCGGTACCGTCGCCGCCTTCGCACAGGCGATGGTGGACCCCTCATCGACCATTCCGGTAATCGGCGCATCCGGAGCCATAGCCGGACTCTTCGGCCTCTATTTGCTCTGGTTCCGCAAAGCCAGCCTGACACTGATGATCTTCTTCTTTCAGAAGAAAGTCGCCCCCTGGGTATTTTTCCTGGTTTGGCTCGGCTTCAACCTCCTCGGCATGGCCAGCGGCGAACAGGGGGTAGCCTACATGGCACATATCGGCGGCTTCGCAGCCGGGCTTGGATTGGGCGCTGCCCTGCATAAATGGGTGCTGGCCCGCTACCCAATGCTGCAGCTGCTAAGCAGCGACAAGATACAGATTAAGCGCTAACAGGTCAGCGGCGGTCGCTCTACCAACATAGGGACTCAAAGGCCGCCGCTCTGTTCCAGCCAAACGCTGCCCTGCTTTAACCAAACAAAGTTATGGCCGGGCAGAAGCGAGATCGTCAGACCGCAGCGATTATCGGCGCTGAATCAGAAAAGAAAGGGAAATAGAAAGGCGGGACGACCCGGGCAATTACCCGGGATCGATCACATAGTCGACCAGATCATCCTCATCGATCTGGTCATCGGTGATATCGTAGATATCGATCACCGAAGCGTGAGCCTTGATCGGACTGCGACGGTCACCGGTAACCAGCGGATGCCATTCCGGCAGGTCTTGACCTTCATTCAGCAACCGATAAGCACAGGTGGGGGGCAGCCAGTTCAGCTGTTCCACATCGTCCGGAGTCAGCTGGATACAGGTGGGCACCAGCTCCGTGCGCTTTTCATACTGGGTGCAGCTGCAATCCGAGGTATCCATCAGGTGGCAAACCACCGTGGTATAGAAAATTTCCTCGGTATCCTCATCCTCGATTTTGTGCAGGCAGCAGAGCGCACAACCGTCGCAGAGTGATTCCCACTCCTCACGATTCATCTCGCGCAGGGTTTTACGGCGCCAGAACACCTCCTGAGCCACCATGCTCAGCGCACTCCGGTGACAGGGCGGTTGGCATGCAGATCCAGCAGATATTCCTCTTTCGGCGGCGGCATCTGCAGGTAGTAACCCTTCTCGGTAATACCATCCAGCACCTTGTCCGCATCGGCACGGGCGAGTTTACGATCCGCCTTCATCGGCATATCCATAACGTGCAGCGGCGGGCCGAACATCTCCAGCAGCGCTTCAGGCACGCGCGTCAGCGCATCACGCTTATCCACGTACAGGTACATTTCGTCCTTACGCGGACTCTTATAGATACTGCAGATTTTCATACTAATTCTCTTGTTCGAATTGTTGCAGCTGCTCAAGCAGCGCCTCTCCCACCAGGGGTTTACGCCATCCCTGGAGCGTGGGCGGTAGTGTGTACCCACCCACAGACGAGCGCGACTGGATCAGCGCGTCAATATCACGCTTTCTCAGCAACACTTCGACCGCCAGTCCCTGCTCATCCGCTACCTGGCGACCAATCGCCTTGAGCACCTTGATGCGCTTGTTCCACGCATAGTGCAACGGTCGCTGGATCGGCTCCGGCGGCACTTCAGCAGCAGAATGCTGAGCGTTACGAATACAGTTTAGTATCGTTTCGCCATGATCCTTAACCACCTTCCGCCGCAGCTCGGGTACCCGGCTCAGTGCTTCCGGCGTCTGCGGCCAGCGCTCAATAATGCTGAGCAGGTGCTGATTACGCAGCAGTCGGTTACGCGGAATATCCTGGGCACGGCAGGCCTGCTCGCGCCAGGCGGTAAGATCTCTCAGCCCGGCCCGCTTCACCTCGGAAATGTTCCAGACCTGGCTGAACCGCTGATAATAGCTTAAGCCCTGCGGATCGGTATCGATCACCGATAACCGCAGCGTGGAGCACTCCTCCATGACCCAGTCTAGCCGCCCCTGCTCCCGGAGCTGATTCTGCAGCTCGGTGGCAATGGCCGGCAGATAGGCCACATCCAGTGCCGCATAGTGTTCCTGCTCTCGCGTCAGCGGACGCTGCATCCAGTCGGACGTGGTCTCGCCCTTACCCAACTGCACGCCCAGCGCATGATCAACCAGGCGCTGCAGCCCCATGCTGAAGCCCCAGCCGGCAAACGCCGCCGCCACCTGAGTATCAAACAGCGGCTCGGGCAGCACACCGTAGCTGTTAAGCAGCAGTTCCAGATCCTCACTGCCAGCATGGATCAGTTTGAGCACCGAACCATCGGCCATCAGCTCGACAAACGCGGAAAAGTCCTCAATACAGAGCGGATCGATCAGGTAGCAGTTGTGCTCGTCCGCCAACTGGATCAGCCCCGGACGTGGGTAGAAGGTGTCCACCCGCATAAACTCGGTATCGAGCGCCACCATCGGCAACTGCCGCCAACGCTCACAATGCTGCGCCAGCGTCTCGCTATCCCTGATCCAACAGGGGGCCGCAGCCGAGCGTTCCAGTTCCTGCCAATCCCATGCCCTGGATTTTTCCGTCATCTCATATCCTTAACGCAGTAAACGACGGCCTGCCAGCGCATGCGCCAGGGTACCGCCGTCAACGTACTCCAACTCGCCACCCACCGGCACACCATGCGCAATGCGACTGATCTTCACCGGATGGTCGCTGAGCTGTTCGGCAATGTAATGAGAGGTCGCCTCCCCCTCTACGGTCGGGTTAGTGGCCAGGATCAACTCCTGAACACCGCCGTCGATCACCTTGCTCAACAGCTTGTCGATCCCCAGTGCATCCGGGCCGATACCGTCTATCGGAGAAAGCCGCCCCTTGAGCACAAAATAGAGCCCGTTGTAGCCGCCGGTCTGCTCGATCGCCATCATATCGACCGGCGATTCAAGCACACAAAGCAGGCCTCTATCGCGCGCTTCGCTGCTGCAGATCTCGCAGACCGGGTCTTCAGACAGGGTACGGCACTCAGTGCACTCGCCGATCTTCTCGACCGCTTCCACCAGCGCGCCAGACAGCGTCAGCGCTGCACTGCGATCCCGCTCCAGCAGGTGCAACGCCATGCGCTGGGCCGATTTAGGGCCGACGCCCGGCAAACAGCGCAGGGCATCGACCAGATTTTGCAGAAGAGGACTGAACGCCATAATCAGAACGGCATCTTAAAGCCCGGCGGCATACCCATGCCGGAGGTGACCTGAGACATCCGCTCTTGAGTGCTCTGCTCAATCTTACGCACCGCATCGTTCACGGCCGCTGCGATCAGGTCTTCCAGCATCTCCTTGTCTTCTTCGAGCAGGCTGTCGTCGATGCTGACTTTCTTCACATCGTGACGGCCGTTCATAACAATGCTGACCAGACCCGCACCGGATTCACCGGTGCATTCTGCATTAGCGATCTCTTCCTGCGCCTTCTGCATGTCTTCCTGCATCTTCTGGGCCTGCTTCATCAGGTTACCCATGCCACCTTTCATCATCTCGATTACCTCTATTTTCTTAAGACGGGTCTACTGGTGTGACAGATTCTTCATCGATATGTGCCCCGAACTGCTCGAGGATCTGCTGAACGACCGGGTCGGCCTTCATCGCTTCTATCGCTTCAGCCTTGCGCTCAGCCCTGCGGCGATCGGCAAACTGCGCCGGCGTCTCCCGGGTCTGCGCCGCCAGTTTGTACTCCACGGTCAGCGCTTCGCCGTAGCGAGTTTTCAGCGCGCCGGCAATACGTTCACGCTGGGTCTGGTTCAGCAGGGCTTCCTGTTCCGCATTGTAATGAAAGCACAGATCTGCGCCGTTCACCTGCTCCAGGGAGAGACTGCGCGCCAGGCTTTCGGTCATACCGGTCAGGCCAATGTCGGCGGACAACACAACCCAGTGCTCGGGCGTCAGTTGCTCAACACTGGCGGGCGGCGCTTCCAGGCCGGCCAGCAGGACAGCGATGGAGGATGAAGGTCCGGTTTTCTGCGGAGCGACCGACGGCCTGTTTTCCGGTTTGACAGCTTCCGGTTCAGGCTGGGGTTGCGCCGCAGGCACCGGCGCGGGGGCCGGCTCAGGCTTTTTTGCCGACGGCTCCTCGTAATCTACGGGCGCTGCGTCGTACTCATCCCAGGGCGGTGGTTCCTCCATCGGCGGAGGCGACATATCATTACCGGCAGGACTGTGCTGCGGCTCAGCAGCTGCAGGTGCCGGGATATTCGGTTCCGGTCGCTCCGGTTGAAACTCTGCCTGGGGCTGCACGGGCGCCTGCTTTTCTGACTCCGGAGCAGGCTCTGGAGCCCGCTCTGAACCAGGTGTCGGAGCAGGCTCGGGAGCCACCGGAGGTTCAGCAGCGACAGGTTCTGCTTTAACCGGTTCGGACGGCTGTACAGGCACTGGTTGTGCCGGCGCAGGCTGCTGCACCTGAGCCTCAGGGGCTTTTGGCACAGCCGGCGCGGCAGATGCTCCAGAAGCTGTAGCATCCAGGCTCGCCGGCGGCTCGGTAGCACCAACCGCGGCGCCAGCCGGGCGGAAAGCCAGCATTCTCAGCAGCACCATCTCCAGCCCTTCGCGGGCATGGGGAACAAACGGCAGGTCCTTACGACCCATCACGGCGATCTGGTAATAGAGCTGTACATCCTCGGCGCGCATTCGCGCCGCCAGCGCCTTGACCTGTTCCAGGTCGCCCAGACTGTTATCCACCGCTGTCGGTACCGCCTGCGCCAGCGCAATGCGGTGCAGCAGACTGATCAGCTCACCTAGCACACTGGAGTAGTCGGGCGAGAAGTCAGCCAGCTCAGCGCTGGCAGCCAAGACCTCGGCGCCATTGTGGCTCGCCACCGCTTCCAGGATGCGATACACCAAACGCTGATCGATGGTGCCCAGCATGGCGCGTACATCCGGCTCCGTAATACTGCCAGCACCGAAAGCGATCGCCTGGTCGGTCAGGCTGAGTGCATCACGCATGGAGCCATCAGCAGAGCGCGCCAGCAGCCAGAGCGCCGGGTCTTCAAAGCTGATGGTTTCCGCCTCAAGCACATGACGCAGATGGCTGACGATGCGCTCAGGAATCAGGTTTTTCAGGTTGAACTGCAGACAGCGCGACAGGATAGTGACCGGCAGCTTCTGTGGATCGGTGGTCGCCAGCAGGAACTTAACGTGGGGAGGCGGCTCCTCCAGCGTCTTCAACAGAGCGTTGAAGGAGTGGCTGGAGAGCATGTGTACCTCATCTATCAGGTACACCTTGAAACGCCCGTGGGTTGGTGCGTACTGGACGTTTTCCAGCAGCTCCCGCGTATCTTCCACCTTGGTGCGCGACGCCGCATCGACCTCGATCAAATCGACAAAACGGCCCTCGGCGATTTCGCGGCAGGCGGTACACTGGCCACAGGGCTCGGAAGAGACTCCCTGCTCACAGTTCAACGACTTGGCGAACAGTCGCGCAATGGAGGTCTTACCTACCCCGCGCGTGCCGGTAAACAGATAGGCATGATGCAGGCGATCGTCATCCAGCGCGTTAACCAGCGCTTTTAGAACATGCTCTTGCCCCACCATCTCCTGAAAGCGGCGGGGTCGCCATTTTCGTGCCAGTACCTGATAGCTCATTGTGCCTCGTGCAGCTTGCGTCCGTAACTTTGCAGGGGGCCGATATTAGCATGACAGGAGTGCAGAGTCGTTAGCCGACGCCCCCGAGATCCGTCTGGAGAGCAGACATGAAAAACCCACTCCTTTCTTAAAGAAAAGAGCGGGTGTGTTTAATGCGGATCAGCGTGCGGTTCAGCCCTCGCGATAGACCGGGAAGTGACTGGCGTCGCCGTAATCCTCGATCTTCTTCATGTCTTTCAACACTGCCATATCGGCATCCGAGATCACAAAATTCAGATCAGCGTTGTTTTTCATATGATCCGGGTTTGCGGTCTTCGGCAGCGGCAGCAGGCCCAACTGAAGATCGTAACGGATACAGAGCTGCGGTACGGAAACGCCGTATTTCTCTGCCATCTGCGTAATTTCGCCGTTTTTAAAAAGCTCGCCATGCCCCACTGGAGAGTAGGCTTCAACCAGCATCCTTTTCTCCTCGGAGTATTTGATCAGCTCCGCCGGGGTATTGCTGATGTGCGCCAGTATCTGGTTCACCACTGGCGCCACCGTGCAGGACTGCAGGATATTGTCGATATCGGGAGCGGTGAAGTTGGACAGGCCAATAGCGCGCAGCTTACCGGCTTTCTGCGCATCTTCCAGCGCCCGCCAGGCTTCGCGGTTACCCGCAAAAAAGCGATCAGTCTCACCGAAATTCCCCCAGGGCTGAGGACTGTGAATAATCATCATATCGATGTAATCCAGCCCCATGCGCTGCAGCGATTCGTCAATCGCCTGCACCGCTCCCTCATAGGATTTGTACTGCGCCGCCAGCTTGCTGGTGAGAAAAATCTCGTTACGATCGATACCGCTGGTCTTGATCGCCGTAGCCACCTCGGCCTCGTTACCGTAATCCTGGGCAGTATCGATATGCCGGTAGCCAAGCTTCAGCGCATCCCGGACCGCCTGTTCAGCACTGTCGCCGGTAATCAGCCAGGTCCCCAGACCGAGCTTTGGAATAACTACACCATTGGACAGAGTGTACGTTTCGCCAGTCACCATGAATCCTTCTCCTTTTCATTGGCCTGCTTGCAGTGTAACTCCGAGACTGCACATCACTGCGCCCTCTCATGGGAAACTCTCCGTTTCCATATAGGACAACAAAGCGTTATCGATGATTCAGAGAACAACCGTGCTAAAGCAGATAACCATAGACAGGAACAGCTGCGATGGAAGTCCCGGTTCACGCGTCTACCGCTATGCAGAGGCCTAAACAGAAGCCTTCCGCCCGGACAAGGAAAAGTCGAGGGCGACCTGGAGACTCCTGCCGCCCTCTACTGAGTTGATTTTGCATGGAAGATTAAGAGAGCCCCTCATATCGCCGCTGAAAAGCCGTGACAAGGCCCTCTTACTGTCAGTGTTTGTGCGCTGCTGTGACGAGCTCCGCTTCCGCCTCCGCATCAATATGCATATCCGCAGGAGTAATAAGGCCGGCATCCGGGTCGTTGAACACAGCCATGTCGATCTTCCCCTCGCCCTTGGCCACAATACTGGTCACCACAGCATCGCCAGTGATATTCACCGCCGTACGGATCATGTCCATAAGACGGTCAACACCCAGAATCAGCGCGACCCCTTCGATCGGCAGCCCCACCTGTCCGAGCACCATGGTCAACATGACCAACCCGACCCCTGGTACACCGGCCGTACCAATGGAAGCCAGAACCGCCATGGCAATGACAGTGAGGTAACCGGTAAGTCCCAGCTCAATACCATAAACATTCGCCAGGAATACAGTCGCAACCCCCTGCATGATTGCCGTACCGTCCATGTTAATGGTTGCGCCAAAAGGAACACAAAACGAGGCCACTGAGTTATCGACCCCCACACGCTCCGTTACCGATCGCAGGGTGACGGGGATGGTGGCATTAGACGAAGCGGTCGAAAAGGCAAAAATTTGCGCCGGCCGCATCTTAGCCATGAAAGTGAAGGGATTAAGGCCTGAAAACAGCTTAAGGATTATCATCAGCGTCACGAACAGATGCAGGAACAGCGCTCCCACCAACGTGAACACATAAGCCAAAACCGGTGCAAACAGCTCAACGCCCTGTTCGGCGAAGGTCTTGGCTATCAGGGCAAACACCCCAATTGGCGCAACACTCATAACGATGGTGACAATTTTCATCATCACCTCATTCATATACTCGCAGCCCTCCACAAAGGCTTTCGAGCGGTGACCCAACATCATCACTGCGACGCCAAGCACAATGGTGTAGAAAATGATCTGCAGCATCTCGCCATTCGCGAAAGCCGCCACCGGATTGGTCGGCACGATAGCAGCAAACACATTCCAAACGCTCGGCGCCGCCTTGCCCTCGACGCCGCCGGTATCAACGCCGACCATATCGAAGTTATTGCCGGGCCCGACCACCACAGCGACCGTAATGGCAATGGCAATCGCAAGAGCTGTGGTCATCAGATAGAGCGCGAAGCTCTTGCCACCTACACGGCCCAGCAGCCGGATATCACCTATCCCGGTTACGCCGGTGACCAGTGAGAAAAATACCAGTGGTACCACCAGCATCTTGAGCGCATTCACAAACATCTTGCCGATCATCGCGAAGAGACCGCCAACAATGTGCGTATTAACGAAGTTATTGTCGATGATATTGAAAATCACGCCTAAAATAACGCCGGCGATCATCCCGATCAGAATTTTGGAAGTTAGCGAAAGCTTTCCACTGCGTTTTACCCTGTCTGATTCAGTCATCCGCATCCCCTGTGCTATCCAATGTTCACAACAGCGTCCCGCACATTTCAGGATAATCTAAATTTTTGGAAAATCTGCCAAACCTCAATTGAGTTGATGTATCGAGTAGACTCAGCGGGGATGAAACAGGCTGTGCAGACGCGCTACTGAAGACAAAGAATCAATGCAGGTGACGGTATCAAACGGAGTGTTGAGAGAAGTGGATAGGTTGTTGCTCGGGGGGGTATCGGGCCTAGCTTGCGTTACACCAAGGCGATACAGAGCAGGGAACACGAGAAAATAACCCAGCAGAGGAAACTGGGGGTGGCCCCACCAGCCAACATCCCGGCACACGAATCCACCGCTGTGGCTGCTCCCTTCCGGGCCTGACCAGGTTCACGGCTTCTCGTTGCGAGAGGACCGGCAGAGCCACCATAACGTGGCTTACGCCTTGTTCCGATAGAGGTTTAACGCCTCAAATCGAAACAGGCGCGCAGTATAAGCAGCGTGTTCTGCGAATGCAAACCCGATTTATCAAACCGGGTTTTGATTACCAGATAAAGGGGCTCGACTACTTCGATCCACCCAGGCGCTGCACTATCCCCTTGGCGACTGCATCGAACACCCGCCCTTCATCACGCTCCAGCGGCAGTGGGCGGCAAAGCTTCTGCGCCTGCAAACCGGTGCGGGCCGTGAACAGGCCTGCGCCTAGCCCCTGCCCCGCTCGTGCCGATAGAGTCGAAGTGAGCGAACTGCCCAGGGCGGCGGAACCGGCGTCGATCGCCATTTCACTGGCGCCAGCAAATGCCAGGCCGTGCAACACGCTTTTAAGCAGCTTCCATTGCGCAGCGGCCCCCGGCGCGATGCCATAAATCCCGGCGATCTCACGCAGCATTCTCAGGTTGCGCCAGCCCACCAGCAGCATATCGAAGGTAGCCCAGGGACTCAGCGCTACCATTACCCCGGATTCAACGCTATAACGCTGCACACAGCGGCGTGCGGCAACGTCCTGACTTTCCAGCGCATGGCGCGACAGAAACTGCACCACCTCCCTATCGCTGTAGGCCGAATCGAGCTCCCTGATCGCATCGATCACACTGCTGTGGCCAGCCTGGTCCTGGTAACGGCGCTCAAGGCCGGCCAGCAGAGTTGCTGAGCGGCCCTGACCGCTATGCTCCAGCAACTCACGGGCCCGATCATGCAGGCGCTCGGTATCACGCAACTGACGCAGCCCCTTGAGACTGCGCCAGATCTGCACGCCACCGCTGACGGCCAGCAACGCCAGCAGTGCCGAAAAACCTATGCCGACACCGGGGTGAATAGAAAATCCCCAGTTCAGCAGACGGTAGAGCTCCGCACCGACGCCGGTCACCAGAACCGCGCCCAGGGAAAAGCCAAACAGTTTTTTCCAGCCACGTCGCCGACGTGGCGCTGGCGACTCAATCAGCTCGGCGCCTTCGTTATCAGCGATATCGACCACCTGATCCAGGGGCACCTCCTGCACCCGCGCAGACTCTTTCGGAGCCTGTTCAGCGGCCTGCAGCTTGTCGAGGTCCAGCCAGACCGCACCCTGTCGACGTTTAGACTCGCTCATCGAAACAGATCCCCCGTCATATACTCCAGCACCTGATCCAGCCTTATATGGTGCTTCGCCTCCAGATCATTCAGCGGCAGACGCCGGGGCGCAAAGTCGATAAATCTGAAGCGCTCTTCATTCCAGTCGTCGGCGCCCGGCAGTTCCGTGGGCACCTCTCCCGGAAACAGCGCCACCTCCTCACCGCTCTCCTTGCTGATGCCACGCAGACAGGAGAGCACCTGACCATCCATTTGCGCCTGGGCCGCATGGGTCGAACGAATAGACGACAGCGCCAGCGAGCGGGTTTCGATGCCGTCGAAACGGATATTGCGCTGCGCTTCCTCAACGATCAGCTCCAGGAAGCGATCCAGATTATGGTGCTGATTGGCGGTCACATGATCGGCCTTGGTGGACGCGAACAGTACCTTGTCTATCCGCGGCGCGAACAGACGCCGCAGAAAACCGGAGCGGCCGTAGTTGAAGCTTTCCAGAATCGCACTCAGCGCCGCTTTCATATCCTCAAAGCAAGCCTCCCCGCGATTCAGAGTCTTGAGACAGTCCACCAGCACAATCTGGCGATCAAAACGGGAGAAGTAACGGCTGTAGAAAGGCTTGATAATCTGCTCGCAATACTGGTCATAGCGCGACCTGAGCAGATCGAGGTAACTACCGGCGGGTACCTCTCCCGACGGCCAGTAATCGATCATCAGCGGGAACAGCTCGATCAATTCACTGCCAGCATATTCACCGGGGAGCACCGCACGCCCGGGCTGCAATAGGCTCAACCCATCCGGACCTGTGCGCAGCTGCTGCAACACCGATGCAAAACCATCGGCAAGGCGGCGCAGCACAGCAGGATCCGCCGGCGCCGTCCAGTCGATCTCACCCAGCTGGGCCAACCAGCCCTGAGCCACTTTCGCGCGCGGTTCACGGGTGAAGAGCTGCGTCTGCTGTTCGCACCATTGCTCAAAACTCATCTCCAGCAACGGCAGATCCAGCAGCCACTCGCCGGGATAATCGATGATATCGAGATACAGGGTGCCGGTTTCCCCCAGCACCCGCCTTAATCCCGCCGGACGGCGATAGCGGATCGCAAGGCGCACCTCGGAAAGGCCGGTGGTGGATTCTGGCCACTGCGGCGGATCCTGGGACAATCCAGCCAACGCCTGACGCAATGGAAAAGGATGCTCGGAAGCGGTACTCAGATCACGACTGCTGACCACCCGACCACTGGCCGCCACCTCGAAAAACGGCAGCGAACCGCTACGATGAGCGTGCAACAGGTGATGAACCAGCGAGGTGATAAAAATGGTTTTGCCGCTTTGACTCAGCCCGGTTACAGCAAGACGCAGGTGCCGTTCCGTACTCTGTTCGGCGAATTCATGCAGACGGCTTCGAGCCAGATCCACCCGCTCGTCGCCGATCCAGTGTTTTAGCTTTCGACCTACACCCATAGCGCTCCCTTTGTAGACAGTCTTCCTTTTGGGACAATACTTCGTGCGATCAGTGCCGCGACAACCAAAATACGCCTTAGAGAGTCACCACCCTTACCGCCAGCCCCACCAGCAACGCACCGGTGGCTCGTTCCACCAGCTTGGCGCGGCGCCTCAGGGCATTCAGCAAGCGGCGGTGTGACAGCAGCAGCGCCACCAGCGTATACCAGGCACCATCCACTATCGTGGCGGTCAGGACCATCACCCATTGGGCCAGCACACTCTGCTCGGCACTCACGAACTGGGAAAACAGCGCCATGAAGAACAGCGCGAGTTTGGGATTAAGCAGAGAAACCAGCGCACCGGCGCGGGCTGCGCCAAACAGGGAATGCACAGAACCATCAGCAACCTGCAGTGCCCCGCCCTCTCCAGCATGGCGCCAGGCCTGAACGCCCATATAGGCCAGGTAAGCGGCGCCGGCCCAGCTAAGGGTCAGATAAAGCGTCTGATGTTCGGCCACCAGCAGCGCCAGACCGTGCACGGTAAGGAAGGCCCAGAGCCCAACCCCTAGCGCATGGGACAGCCCCGCCACTACACCGTGGGCACGGCTGTTGCGCACCGTTTCACGCAGCACCACCGCGAGGCTCGGGCCCGGCGACATCGCCCCCATCACACAGACCAGCAGCAGGGAGCCCCAAAGCATCAACGACATCATCTATCCTTGGAATAGCGAAATTTAGCGCCATTATCCTCCGCTACGGGAGGTGTGTCACACTGCCCGTTCAACGTTAAACCGCCTTGGGGTATAGTTCCCGCCCCATCAAATTTTTTCGGAGTTTTGGCATGGCAATCTCACTCCAGGACCAGCTACTCAAAGCCGGAGTAGCCAACAAGCAACAGGCCAAGAAAGCCAAACAGGCGAAAAAGCAGCAGAAAAAAAGTAACACCCCGGACGAAAGCGTGAAGCAGCAGGCTGAGCTGGAAGCCGCCCGCAAGGCGAAAGCCGAGAAGGATCGCGAGCTAAACCGCCAGCGCCAGGAAGCCCAGGGCCAGAAAGCCGCGCTTGCCGAGGTGCGTCAGCTGATCGAACAGCACCGTGTCGCGCTGCCGAAGAACGGCGAAACCAAGTACAACTTTGTCTACGAATCCAAGATCAAGTCACTGTGGATAGATGACAGCCTGCTGAACCAGCTGGCCCGTGGGCAGCTGCGCGTAGCGGTGCTCGCCGACGGCTTCAACCTGATTCCGCGCGAGATCGTCGAGCGTATCGAGCAGCGCCTGCCTGGCACTGTTCTACCGATGCCGGAGCAGGATAAGCCGGATGAGGATGACCCGTACGCGGACTATCAGATCCCCGACGACCTGATGTGGTGATCACGCGCTCAAGGCAGAGTATACTTTCTGGAAACTTTGTTTCGTTTAATCGCCAGAACTTTCCTCTGTGGAGCGCTCGATGTCCGATCAGCCCCGATTTTTACAGCTGGACAAGCAAAACCTGCAGGTAGAACGGGCCGATTCTGACGCCCGCGTAGAGCCGCTTCAGCTCGGTCAGCGGGTGCGCGAGATCCGCCTCAGCCAGAATCTAACACTCGAAGAGGCCAGCAAACTGACCGGGCTGGCCCGCTCTACCCTGTCAAAGATCGAAAACGAACAGATCTCCCCCACCTTCAGCGCCGTGACCAAACTGGTCAACGGCCTGGGGATCGATATGCCCCAGCTGTTCACCCAACCCAAGCGTGAACGTGGCGGCGGCGGCCGGCGCGATATCACCCGCTTCGGCGAAGGTCGCCCCCATCCGACGCCAACCTACGAACATGAGCTGCTGGCCACCAGCCTGACGCGTAAAAAGATGATTCCCTATCGCACCCAGGTCAGAGCCCGGGACTTCGATGCCTACGGCGAGTGGGTTCGACATGATGGCGAGGAGTTCCTCTACGTGCTGGAAGGGGAAATCATGCTCTACACGGAGTTTTACGAGCCGATCCAGCTCAAGCAGGGTGACAGCGCCTACTACGACTGCGAAATGGGGCACGCACTGGTGTCACTCTCAGAGGAAGACGCCACCGTGATCTGGGTCACCGCCTGATCGCAACCTGCAGCCTCTCAGGGGCTGGCATTTACACCTCGCTACCGCTATTTTGTGTACACACAAAGCAACAGTAACGAGCACGCCCCCATGAGCCACCTCCAACTGGATGACCTGCAAATCCTGCTGATCGAACCATCAGCGATGCAACGCAAGCTCATTACGCAAGAGCTGGCCAAAGAGCAGGTGATGGAGATCGATGCCGTTGCCTCGATGCGTGAAGCGCTCGAACTGCTCGACCGCACCCACCCGGACCTGATCATCAGCGCACTGTACTACGATGATGGCTCGGCCGATCAGCTGCTGGAAAAGATTCGCGCCAGCGAGACCCTGAGCGATACCCCCTTCATGCTGATCTCCAGCGAACGCCGCCGTGCGCAGCTCGAGATTTTCAAGCAATCCGGTGTTATCGCCATCCTGCCCAAACCGTTCAATCACGATCACCTTCGCTCAGCCCTGAACGCCACCCTGGATATTCTCGATCAGAATGAAGTTGAGCTGGCCGAGATGGATATCAGTAGCGTCCGCACCCTGGTGGTGGACGACAGCCGCCTCGCACGCCGCCATATCATGCGGGTGCTGCAGAACCTGGGGATTCGCTACCTGACGGAAGCCTGTGACGGGAAAGAAGCGATCGGGATACTGCAACGGGAAACGGTGGACCTGGTGGTCACCGACTACAACATGCCGGAAGTGAACGGCGCGGAGCTGACAGAGTTTATCCGCCAGTCGCCACTCTATGCCCACCTGCCGGTGCTGATGGTAACCTCAGAGGCGCAGGACGCTCATCTGCAGTCGATCAGCCAGTCCGGCGTGGATGCCATGGCTGACAAACCCTTCGAGCCGGAAACGGTGAAGCAACTGCTCTTGCGTCTGCTTAACCGCCCCTGATTAGCGGGGGGGGGGTTACCAAACCACCACGGATGATCGCTGCAAGGTCGCCGCACCTGCGGGAAACACCCCGGCAGGAGGCGCGCCCTCGCACCGATTGATCGACAACAGGGTGGTCATCCCCCGCTACGATCAACCGGAAAGACCCGCTTAGCGGTATCAGCTGTAGTAGCGCGGTACTCGCGGTGTCAGACAGGTGACCATCGTATAGGGGATGGTATCGCACCAGACAGCCACTTCAGCCACAGACAGCTGCTTGCCGAACAGCTCCACACGATCGCCAATCTCCACCCTATCCAGATCAGTGACATCGATGGTCATCATATCCATGGATACGCGCCCGGCCACAGCCGCTCTCTGACCGTTTATAACCACCGGCGTACCGTTTTTGGCATGACGCGGATAGCCGTCGCCGTAGCCCATGGCGATGGTAGCAATACGGGTCGGACGTTCACAGACAAAGGTGCCGCCGTAGCCAACCGACTCTCCCGGAGCCACATCACGCAGTGCGATCACCTCAGTACTCAGTGTCATTGCCGCCTGCAGCTGGTCGGCTACCGGGTTCGGCTCCATAAACGGCGTGGCGCCGTATAGCATCATCCCCGGGCGTACCCAGTTCCGGTGTGCCTGCGGCCAGGCCATCACCGCCGCTGAATTGGACAAACAGGCAGCCAGCCCTTCAACGCCAACGACCGATGCGAAGGCTTCCAGCTGGTGCTGGGTAGCGGCCTCAGCCGGCTCATCAGAGCGGGCGAAGTGAGTCATCAGAATCACTTCAGAGACACAGGAGAGCGCCTGCAAACGAGACACCACAGCCGCCACTTCAGCTGGCTGAAAGCCAAGTCGATGCATGCCGGAGTCGATTTTCAGAAACACCGGGAAACGGTTACGCAGCTCGGCCTGTTCCAGTGCCTGCAACTGATGCTCGCTGTGCACGGCGGGCCAGAAATTCTCACTGTCCACCAGAGACAGTTCATCCGCGTCGAAGCAGCCCTCAAGCAACATAATCGGCTTGGTGATACCCGCTTCACGCAGTTGTATCGCTTCTTCAATACAGGCCACACCGAAAGCCGGCACTTCGGCTTCCAGAGTTTTAGCGACCTGAACAGCACCGTGGCCATAACCGTTGGCCTTGACGATGGCTGCTGCCTGGGCCTGGGGCGCTTGTCCGCAGGCCAGGCTGTAATTATGCCGGATCGCCTTGAGATCCACATCGGCACGTACTTTACGACTCATTGATCCTCCTCCGTCGGCACCTGTTACTCGCCGGTAACCAGGATGCCCTCGATTTCTACATCTACGCCTTTCGGCAGCTGCTTCACCGCGTAGGCGGCGCGCGCCGGGTACGGCTCAGTGAAATGACGGGTCATCACTTCGTTAACCGCGGCAAAATGATCCATATCGGACAGGAGAATAGTCAGTTTGACGATATCACCCAGGTTACCGCCCGCAGCTTCGGCGACGGCGGACAGGTTCTGAAACACCTGCTCGGCCTGAGCTTCAAAAGACTCGGTGACCACTTCCATGGTTTCCGGAACCAGCGGAATCTGACCAGACAGATAGACGGTGTTACCCACCTTGATGGCCTGGGAATAAGGACCGATAGCGGCCGGGGCCTTATCTGTAGAAATAACGCTCTTGTTGGACATACTCTATCCTTTTATAAAGCTTTGATAGGGATTAAAAACGGAGGAGGATCCGAGGCGACTATCTTCGCTCAATCGCCCTCGTTCTGTCAGCCCGTATCCGAAACAGCGGAGTCAAATCACGTCACTACCGGGACAGATGCAAGGATCCCGGTGATCTTGTAGCATTTGACTCATGGCGCGCACGCCAGGAGCCGCGCGGCGCAGAGCATTCATTCTAAGGGAAGAGTAAGAACATTTTTTTGTGAATTTGCCGAGTTCACGCTAACATAAACTGGAATTTAGATAGATTTCAGAGAATAAATCCAAAAAATGGCGCAAAATCAAAAAGCACGAAAGCTCGACAGGATTGATCGTAACATCCTGACTATTCTGCAGCAGGAAGGACGTATCTCCTACACCGAGCTGGCCGACCGCGTAGGTCTGTCTACCACTCCCTGCATGGAAAGGGTCAAACGCCTGGAGCGCGACGGTGTCATCACCGGCTATCACGCCCGCCTGAACCCGGACATGCTCGACTATAACCTGCTGGTATTTGTCGAGATCGCCCTGTCATACCAATCACCGGACGCTTTCGAGAAATTCAACAAGGCGGTGGAAAACCTGCCCTATATCCTGGAATGCCACCTGGTATCCGGCGATGCCGATTATCTGCTGAAAGCGCGCCTGCACGACATGTCACAGTATCGCGAACTGCTCGGCCAGATGCTGCTGACGCTGCCCGGGGTAAAAAACTCCAAGAGCTACATCGTCATGGAAGAGGTCAAGGAGCACTCCACCCTTCCCACCTCTGCAGGCCTGCGGGAGGAGTAAGCCTCCCCCCGCCCTGCATTAAGACCGACTCCAGATCAAAAGCGCTGCCCTACCATCTTGCCATCCTGACGTCAGACCACGAAAATGCACGCCCTTCGAATGGCGTTCGCCTGAACATGCCATTTTCGTGCTATATAAAATGAATCACCCACCCGCATGGAGAATCATTCATGGAAGCTCTGGTATCCCTGATATCCAGCATTAACGGCGTTGTCTGGGGGCCGCTGATGCTGATCCTTATCCTGGGCGTTGGCTTTTTCCTCTCTCTCGGTCTGAAACTGATGCCTATTCTGAAAATAGGCACCGGTTTCCGACTGCTCTGGAGCGGTCGCAAGGCATCCGCTGACGACGAATCCCAGGGGGAGATCCCCCCGTTCCAGGCGCTGATGACCGCCCTGTCGGCCACGGTCGGTACGGGTAACATCGCCGGTGTTGCCACCGCCATCTTCCTCGGCGGCCCTGGTGCGTTGTTCTGGATGTGGATCACCGCCCTGATCGGCCTGGCCACCAAGTACTCCGAAGCGGTTCTCGCGGTTAAATACCGTGAAACCGACGAGCGCGGCAATCATGTCGGCGGCCCGATGTACTACATACGTAACGGCCTGGGTAAAAACTGGGCCTGGCTCGGCGTGGCCTTTGCGATCTTCGGTGCCTGCGCAGGTTTTGGTATCGGCAACACCGTACAGTCCAACTCTGTAGCTGACGTACTGGAAACCACCTTCGACATCCCAACCTGGATCAGCGGCCTGATCATCATGGTGCTGGTCGGCGCGGTACTGCTCGGCGGCATCAAGCGTATCGGCCACGTTGCCGGCGCTCTGGTACCATTCATGGCGATCTCTTATATCGTTGCCGGCATCATCGTTCTGGCCATCAACGCCGCGGAACTGCCCCATGCACTCAACCTGATCTTTACCCATGCATTCTCTCCGGCTGCGGCCGAAGGCGGCTTCGCCGGTGCGGCTGTTTGGGCTGCGATCCGCTTCGGTGTGGCGCGCGGTGTGTTCTCCAACGAAGCGGGCCTGGGTTCTGCACCTATTGCCCATGCCGCTGCACAGACCAAAGACCCTGTACGTCAGGGTCTGGTGGCGATGCTGGGTACCTTTATCGACACCCTGATCGTCTGCACCATCACCGGCCTGGTTATCGTCAGCTCCGGTGAATGGACCAGCGGTGCCGAAGGTGCCTCACTGACCAGCGCTGCCTTTGCACACGCACTGCCCTCGTTCGGTAACTATCTGGTGGCGATCGCGCTGGCAATCTTCGCATTCACCACCATTATTGGCTGGTCGTTCTACGGTGAACGCTGCGTCGAATTCCTGTTCGGCGTTAAAGCGATCATTCCCTACCGTGTCCTGTGGATCATCGCGATTCCGGTGGGCGCCACCCTGAGCCTGGATTTCGTCTGGCTGGTAGCGGATACCCTGAACGCCATGATGGCGATCCCCAACCTGATCGCCCTGGCGCTGCTCAGCCCGGTGGTGTTCAAGCTGACCCGCGAATACTTCGACAAACACTGATCGCTTAGCCGATTATCGCCGGGCGCCCAGCGGGGCTGCCCGGCACCCTCCCCCCCATTGCCCTCCCCTTTCTGCCTATTCCTCCTGCCTCGCCAAAACCGCTATACTTGCCCGCTTTCCACGATTCGGATCGAGCATGCAACGCCTGGATATTCTGCTGGTTGAACGCGGTCTGGTAAGCAGTCGCGCCCGCGCCCAACGCCTGATCAAAGAGGGGCGGATCAAAGTAAACCTTAATCACTGGCAGGTGGCGCAAAAGCCGGGCCTGAAGCTGCCCTTCGATACCGAGATCGAGATCGAAGAGGACGAAAGCGACCGCTACGTTTCCCGCGGAGCACTCAAGCTGATCCCGTCGCTGGAAAGTTTTGCCCCCAATCTTGACGACCTCAGCGCACTGGATGTGGGGCAATCCACCGGAGGCTTCACCGACTGCCTGCTGCAGCGAGGTATCACACGCGTTGTCGGCATAGAGGTGGGCCACGATCAGTTGGCGCCAAACCTGCGGCAAGATCCGAGAGTGACCTGCATCGAGGGTTACAACGCCCGCAACCTGGGCAGCGATGTACTCCTACACAACCAGGGCGAAGCCTTCGATCTGGCGGTCATGGATGTGTCATTTATTTCCCAGACACTGATTCTCGAAGGACTTGCCGGGTTGCTGAAACCCGGCGGCCTACTGTTCAGCCTGGTAAAACCTCAATTTGAGCTGGGGCGCGAGCATATCGGCAAAAATGGCCTGGTCCGCGATGAGAGCCTTTATCCGGCGCTTAGAACAAAGATGGAAAAGCTGCTGAGCGAGCTCGGCTTCACCCTGTTGAATTACACCGACAGCCCTATCCGGGGCGGTGACGGCAACCGCGAATTCATGCTCGTCGCCCGCAAAAAGGACAACCGATGACCGGCAAACTGCACCTGGAACTGAGCGTCGATCAGCAACACAACGGACGCAAGGCGTCCGACTTTCTCGCGGAGGCCTCCGGCCTGCCGAAACAGCGTATCAAGGATGCCATGACCAAGGGCGCCGTCTGGCTGCGCCGTGGGCGCAACCGTAAGCGCCTGAGAAAGGTGACCGAAGCGCTGAAAAACGGCGACAGCCTGATGCTGTTCTACGATGCCGACCTGCTCTCCCGCGTGGCCGAGCCGCCCGTTTGCCTGCACGATGCCCGCGGCTACTCGGTCTGGTTCAAGCCAGCTGGCATCCTTTCCCAGGGCAACGATTATGGCGACCATCTTTCCCTGCTGAGACTGGCCGAGCAGATTCTGGAACCCAAACGTGGTGCATTTCCGGTGCATCGACTGGACCGGGAAACCGCAGGGCTGGTGCTGGTGGCGCATAAAGCTGGCGTTGCTGCCCAGCTTTCGGCGCTGTTCCGTGATAATCAGGTGGATAAAACCTATCTGGCACGGGTGCTCGGCCACACGCCGGACAGCGGCACCATTGAAGCCAGGCTGGATGGAAAAAACGCGCGTACGCATTATGTCCGCGTGGATTACGATCCGCAGAACGATATTGCAGAACTGGAAGTGAAGATCGATACCGGGCGCACCCACCAGATCAGACGCCATCTGGCCGGCATCGGCCATCCGGTGATTGGGGACCCCCGTTACGGACAGGGCAACAAGAACAGAGCAGGCCTGCAGCTATGGGCCAAGGCACTGGCCTTTACCTGTCCGCTACGCCGTCAGAACGCGAGCTTTGAGCTCTCGCCGGAGTTTCTTGCGAAAAACGCCCACTACACCCCGCTAACCAGCCTGAACAGCTGCAGCGAGAATGAGGTCAGCACTCCGGAGCAAACGAAAAAACCCGCCTGATAAATGCAGAAATCAGGCGGGAAACCTGGACGGTCGTAAGACCGCTTCAGTTAGGCTAAGGGTCTAACTCAGTCAGCCTGGCGTCGCAGAAACGCCGGGATGTCCAGAAAGTCCATATCATCGGTACCGGTGCGCTTCATCTCGCCCTGGTGTTCGGATTCGGGCGCAGCCTTGGGCTTGGCGCGTTCTTCGCTCTGACGATTGCGCATCACGGTAGGCAGCTCCATCTGGGAGAAGTCCGTGGTCACGCTCTTGGTGGAACGGGCGTGCGTGCGGGTATCGCCATTAACGACCCGGGCCTCAGCGCCCTGAGCCTTGGCCAGACCGGTGGCAACAACGGTTACCTTGAGCTCTTCGGTCATATCCGGATCGATAACGGTACCGACCACGATGGTGGCGTTTTCAGAGGCGTACTCTTCGACCAGATCACCAATTTCGGAGAACTCACCGAGACCCAGATCCATACCGGCGGTGATATTCACCAGGATGCCGCTGGCACCTTTCAGGTCCACATCTTCCAGCAACGGGCTGTTGATAGCGGCCAGGGTCGCTTCTTCGGCGCGGCTGTCGCCACGCGCCTTGCCCGTGCCCATCATCGCCATGCCCATCTCGGACATTACGGTGCGCACATCAGCGAAGTCGACGTTGATCATACCCGGACGGATGATCAGATCGGCAATACCCTGTACCGCGCCCTTGAGAACGTCGTTGGCGGTGCTAAACGCCTGCAGCAGGCTGCAGTTTTTGCCCAGTACCGGCAGCAGTTTTTCGTTCGGGATAATAATCAGGGAGTCGACGCTCTCCTGCAGTTCGCGGATCCCCTGATCAGCGATCTTCATCCGCTTGCGGCCCTCGAACGGGAACGGACGGGTAACCACGGCAACGGTAAGAATACCCATTTCACGGGCCACTTCGGCCACGATCGGCGCAGCACCTGTGCCGGTACCGCCGCCCATGCCTGCAGTGATAAACACCATATCGGCGCCGGAAAGCGCCTCGGCGATACGGTCACGATCTTCCATGGCGGCGGAGCGGCCTACCTCCGGATTGGCACCCGCTCCGAGACCCTTGGTCAGTTCTCCACCAATATGCAACACGGTGCGGGCGGACATTTTGCTCAGCGCCTGGGCGTCGGTGTTCGCACAGATGAACTCCACCCCTTCAACTTCTGAAGTCACCATGTGATCGACGGCATTACCGCCACCACCACCGACGCCCACCACCTTGATAACCGCACTCTGCGGCACGCTATCAACCAGTTCAAACATATCTGCATCTCCTTCCAGGTTTTTCCGTCCCCGATTCTGCGTCGGGTTCCTGCACTATTTAAAAAGTCGTTCTTACCCAGCCACCATTAAAAAGTGACTGCCGATCCATATTCACCGCTCTGCTGGCGGCTTTATCAGAAATTCCCCTGCAACCAGGCTTTCATGCGCCCAAACATACCGGGAAACTCAAACCGGCTGGAGGAATCCAGCTCTTCCGGTGTACGTGCCGCCAACGGGGCAGCTTCCACCGAGCCCACCGATTCCCGGGCGTAATGCAGCAGCCCGATGGCGGTGGCATAAATCGGATTGCGCAGCAGCTCTTCCATACCACGCACACCCTGAGGGCGGGACAGGCGCACCGGCATATGGAAGATCTCTTCCGCCAGCTCCACCGCCCCTTCCATCTTCGAGGTACCGCCGGTCAGCACGATGCCGCCAGCGATCAGATCTTCAAACCCGGAACGGCGCAGTTCCGCCTGCACCAGATTGAACAGCTCTTCGTAGCGAGGCTCCACCACCTCCGCCAGCGCCTGACGCGACAGATCACGCGCAGGGCGGTCACCGACGCTCGGCACCTTGATCACTTCGTCGGCACGGGTCAGCTGCGCCAGGGCACAGGCGTACTTGATCTTCAGCTGCTCTGCATTGATCGTCGGCGTACGCAGCGCCATGGCGATATCGTTGGTCACCTGATCACCGGCAATGGGAATGACCGCCGTGTGACGAATCGCGCCGTGGGTATATACCGCGATATCGGTGGTACCGCCGCCGATATCCACCATGCAGACACCCAGATCCATCTCGTCATCGGTAAGGACCGCATGACTGGATGCCAGCTGCTCCAGCACTACCGCGTCCACTTCCAGGCCGCAACGGCGGATACATTTTTCGATATTCTGGATCGAGTTGATCGACCCGCTGACCAGATGAACCTTGGCCTCCAGGCGCACACCGGACATACCCAGGGGTTCGCGAATCCCCTCCTGATTATCGATCAGGTACTCCTGCGGCAGGATATGCAGGATTTTCTGGTCCGCCGGAATAGCCACAGCCCGGGCCGCATCGATCACCCGCTCCAGGTCATATTCATTCACTTCACGGTCACGTACAGCGACGATGCCGTGGGAGTTCATGCTGCTGATATGGCTGCCGGCGATCCCTACGGTCACCGAGTGGATCTTGCAGCCGGCCATCAGTTCGGCCTCTTCTACCGCGCGCTGAATAGAGGCGACAGTAGATTCAATATTGACGACGACGCCGCGCTTCAGCCCCTGAGATGGCTGGGAGCTGAAACCTACGATTTCGATATCGCCGCCCGGTGTGATTTCACCCACCAGACACACCACTTTGGATGTGCCGATATCGAGCGCCACTATCATGTTATTTGCGATCGTCATATTTGTCCGTGTCCGGATATCTGATATTGCGTTGGGAATCCGACCCTGAGGAATTTCTAGCAATTTACAGGCCAGGCCGAAAACCCTGTTCCCCAATGGTCTTCGAGAGCAAGTATTGCGTACCGGTGATTAAAAAAGCAACAAGGTGATATTCCACCATATCGGCAGTTTTTTGCCGTTCTAAAGGGCAAATCCGTTGTATTTCAAAAAAATAGAATTGCCGGAGGTGAAAACTTTTGCCGCTTACCAATTAGTCCGTCAAAAAACTTTCATGTGGTTTTCTAAATATAAAATCAATATTCAATTTTGAATAACAGACGAATAATCAAAATTTAATTTTGACGTTTTGCAAAATATTCAATATTTAATTTTGATTTTTCATAGAAATTTCAATATTTGATATTGATTTTAAGCGCGGATACTCAGCCTCTGTATACCGCTTTCACGTTCCGCTCACACAGTCCTCTCTACGCTCTACGTCACCATCGTTATCAATCTCAGGTTTCGAAGATGACCCGATTCAGGCTCCCCACCCTCCCCACACTCAGCCCGCTGACCTACTCGGCCCTGCTGACGCTGGTTCTAGCACTGCTGTACAACGCACCACTGTGGCAACTTATTCTCGACCAGAGCTACCCCAGCGATCTAAAACGCTGGGGTTTTACGCTCGCTTTTTTCAGCTTTATCTATGCCGTATTGCAGCTGTGTATGGGCCTGTTTTGCTGGCGCCAGATAATCAAGCCACTGGCGATTTTCCTGATTCTCAGCTCCAGCTCGATCAGCTATTTCATGCAGAGTTACGGCATAGTGATAGACAAGGGGATGGTGCAGAACCTGTTTCAGACCGATGTGGCTGAAGCCGGCGAGCTGCTGAGTTCCGGGTTGATTCTGCATCTGTTGCTGACCGGGCTGCTGCCAGCGCTAGTGTTTTTGCTGATCCCGATTAAAAAGGTGGCCCCACTGCGCATGCTCGCCCTTCAGTCCGCCAACCTGTTCGCCTGTCTGGCGCTGATCGGCCTCAACGCGGGCATGCTCTACAAAGATTACTCCTCCCTGTTCCGTAACCACCGCGAAGTGCGCAACCTGGCCGTGCCATCCAACTTTTTATACTACGGTGGTCGCTACCTGGCCGGTGCCTATGATCCTGAAGATCACAGTTTTGAGGTTATTGGTGCGGATGCACGCCGTGTGGCTAACCCACTGCAGCCGGTCACCAGCAGTCCCCGCTCCGACCTGATGGTCTTGGTGGTCGGTGAAACCGCCCGTGCGGACCACTTCTCGCTGAACGGCTATGATCGCGATACCAACCCGGAACTGGAGCAGCGCAACGTGATCAGCTTCAGCCAGGTTGAATCCTGCGGCACCGCCACGGCAGTCTCTCTACCCTGTATGTTCTCCTTCCTCGGGCGTGATCACTTCGATGACACCAGGGCGCGTTTCCAAAGCAATGTGCTCGACGTAATGAGCAGCGCCAAGATCGATCTGCTCTGGCGCGATAACAACTCAGGCTGCAAGGGCGTCTGCGAACGTATCCCCAGCGAAGAGCCAAAGCAGTTCGTGGTCGATGCCGATTGCGCGGATGGTGAGTGCTTCGATGAGTCAATGCTGAACCGCCTGGATGAGTTCCTCAACCAGGATAGCGGTCCGAAACTGCTGGTACTGCACCAGAAAGGTAGCCACGGGCCCGCTTACTACAAGCGCGTGCCGGAGAATTTTCAGCGCTACACGCCGGTGTGTGAAAGCAGTGAACTGCAGACCTGCAGCGCCGCGGATATCGTCAACGCCTATGACAATACGATTCTCTATACCGACCATTTTCTCGCCAGCGTGATCGACTACCTGAAAACCAAGCAGGCGAACTACAACACCGCGATGCTTTACCTGTCGGATCACGGCGAGTCATTGGGCGAGAATAATCTCTACCTGCACGGCATGCCCTGGCTGCTGGCACCGGATGCGCAGAAACATGTACCGATGGTTTTTTGGTCATCCGAAAGCTTCCGTAACAGCCGCGGTATCGACCAGACCTGCCTGCAGGGAATGAAAGACAAGGCGTTGAGCCAGGATTATCTGCCCCACTCGCTGCTCGGCCTGATGCAGGTTTCTACCAACGCCTACCAGCCGGAACTGGATATGTTTGCCAGCTGCCGCCAGAGCGAAAGCCAGCTGGCACTGCAACCGGTGAGCGCCGATCAGGCGGGTTAAGCCACAACCCTGCTACTGATCCAGAAACAGGCGGGCCCGGTAAATACCGGCGTCCGCCCGACGCTCGCAGCGACAGCCCGCCTTTTCACACAATAGATCCACTATCTGTAAGCCGTAGCCGAAATGGCTCTGTTCTCTCTGCTCCTGCGCGGCTATGCCGTTGGAGATCTCGATACCAGCTTCGCTCAGCGCTAGCTCTATACTGCCCTCACCGTGGTCCAGTGCATTGCGCAGCAGGTTATCGAGGATTACCGACAGCACGAAAGGATCGCCCGGCCATTGGGAGGTAACACTGCCACTGACCTCTAGCCTTTCATCAAGCCCCGGGGTCAGATTACGCAGCTGGCAGATCAGCTCGTTAAATTCGGCTTCATTCAGATTCTGCTGCTCATCGCGTTTCTCACGGCTAAGCCAGAGAAAAGCGTCCAACAGTTTAGACATCCGCTGCAGCGCCACATCGATGCGCGCCACAGCCCGCTGCTGCAGGCGGTTGCCGGCCGCGGTTTCACGTAGCAGATCCGCAGAGCTGCGGATCGCCATCAGCGGCGACCTCAGTTCATGGCTGGCAAAACGGGTGAAGTTACGTTCGCGGTCGATAAAACCGGAGATGCGCTTCAGTAGATCGGCGATTTTCTGTGACATCCGCCCGAGATCATCGTCACGCTGCAGGGGTTCAAGCTCCGGCCGGGCCGGATCCACCGCCGCCACCGCCTTGGTCAACTGTCGCACCGGCCGTGTCTGATACCAGATCAGGCTCAGCGTCAGTCCCATGGTGCCCAGGGTAAATAGGAGGATTCCACCCAGCACCAGGGCCGCCTCGGCAAACTCCGAATCCTCTGGAGCCAGCAGCCCCTGCACATCGTGCAGGTAGACAAAATAGCTCTGCCCGGTAGTCTGTGCTTGGCGCGCCAGCAGAATTTCACTGTCAGAGATATCGAAGTTTCCCGGTTGCGCCGCATCCGCGTACGGCTTTAATTCAGCCGGCAGCTCATCGGCACTTCGATACAGCGTTGCCAGATCCGCAAAGCCCGCTGATTCATGGGGAGCGCTGCCATCCGTTACCGGCGCAAAGTGATCGGCGAGATAATCCAACACGCGGGCTTCGTGGTCTCCCTCCAGCCCCTCGACGTAATGCCAGCCGATCAGAAAATAGAGACTGGTGAGTACCAGCGTCGACGTGCCGATAGTCCATATAAGGCGGGTAGTGAAGTTGAGCTTCAAGTGGTCGACTCCGTTTCAAGCAGGCAGATACCCTGCCCTCTGCGGGTCTGTAACATGGGGTGTGCAAACGGCTTATCGAGCTTCTGCCTGAGCTGGTAGACCAGCGAGCGCAGGGCATCACTCTCCGGTGGCTCTTCCCCCCAGAGTGCCTGTTCCAGCTCGCTGCGAGAGATCACGCGCGGCGACTGCGCCACCAGGTAATGCAGCAATTGGAACATCTGCGGTGTCAGCGATAGTTCACGCCCTTCCCGGATCGCTTGCTGGCTGTCCAGATCAAGCTCCAGCGCACCGACGCAGAGACGCCGTACCTGCTGGCGGGAGACACGCTGGCTCAGGGCGCGGATGCGGTAAAGCAGCTCTGCCATGGCGAAAGGTTTAACCAGATAATCATCGGCACCGGCCTCAAACCCGAGAATCTTATCCTCCAGCGTATCGAGAGCGGTCAGGAAGAGTACCGGCGTGGCACTGCCTTCCTGACGCAGCGCCTGGCACAGACTGCGCCCATCCATGCGCGGCATCATCACATCCAGTACCAGCACATCATAGCGATTGCTGTGGCAGAGGTTCAGCGCCTGCTCGCCGGTGCGGGCGCAATCTACGAGAATCTCGTGAAATTCGAGGTAATCTACCAATCCTTCCAGAATCTGGGGGTCATCGTCGGCCACCAGAATTTTTATCTGCTTCGACAAAGCTGAGTCCGCTCAGGTTGTTCATCCGGGGGGTCACCGGGCTGCGCTGCTTCACCAGCATCAACCGGGCAATCACTGCCGCGGTGCACCAGCACAGCGTCAGGCTCCAGAGATCATGCGACAGAAAATGCGCTCCGCGCAATTGCTGACAGACGCCGAATACCAGACCCAACGTCATCGCTATTCCCAAAAGACGCCATTTCCAGCGCGGACAAACTAGGGCAGCGGCAAAATAGACCGCCACCCAGGCGTAGCCAGCACTGGCGTGCCCCGCCGGAAAACAGGCGCCCTCGCCAGCATCATTTATCAGTGCGGACAGCAGCGGCACGTAGGGAAGGTCACCGCCATAGAGTGCCAGATCCCAGGGACAATCAATGCCGGTGGCCTGCTTGAGGCTCGACACCAGCAGCGTCGCGCAGAGCGGCGCCAGCGTCAGATAGCCCAGTACCCGTTTATAGGGTTTCAACCAGGCAACGAAAAAGCTCGCCACCAACAGCGCCAGCACGAACAGCAGAAGCAGGATACTGAAGCGGCGCCCGCCAGTGTGCAGCAAATTGGCGAAAAACCAGTAATCCTTGAACAGCCACCGGCCGCCTTCCAGCGTATAGAGCAAGTCGGCCAACGCTTTATCAAGCTGGAGGGCGCTGATCAGCAGCTGCAGAGAGAGAGCCGCCAGTAGCGGCAGAAGAACGGGGGCACGGAAGGCTTCGCGCCGCGGAACATCAACAATCAACATGGAATAAACACCTGGACTGGTTTGTCCGGGAGCTTATTCTCAGCTTTGTGAGTTGCGCGTGAATGCCGCCCGCTCGCGCAGTGATGACGGGATCAGATCGCTCCTTTCGAGCAGATATTCGCGGATGGAGGTCTGGCCGTCGGCAAGAAAACTGGTATCGATAAAGTTATCCAGCACCTCATCGCCGTGGGAGGCTGCGGATACCAGGCAGAACTTGAGGTAACGCGGAAACGGCAGGATATCGTCGCGCCAGATCCGGCCTTCATAATGGCGCCCGACACGGTCGTGATACTCCTCGTCGGTCACGCACTTGTTGAGGCGGTACTCAAGATCGCTGTAGCTGGTGCACATACGTGCCGGCGGCTGCAGCGCACCATCGAGGCCACGGGCTTCGACCTGGATCCAGCGGTAACGGTGTTCCCGCTCGTAGAGCTCACCAAACTGATCTACCGGACAGTCAAACTGGGCGACGATGATCGAGGTATCGGCGCAAGGCTCGGTGGAGCAGGAGGAGACCTCCAGGCTATCCGGCGCCTGGCCGTGACCGGCGATAAACAGAATACCGACCTTGTTAAAGATGCGCCTGTAGCCGTCCACGCGGACCAGCCGGTAGTTTTTCAAACCGGGCACCGTATCCCGTGCCGAACGTTCCGACAGCAGCGAACCGAACCCCACAACAGAAATCATCTTGCCTCCCGGTCAATTACCAGTAGTAGTAAAGCGATACCGCCGCGATCACCACCAGCGGAACCATCAGAACCAGGCTTTTAAAATCGCCAAGCAGACGCTGGAACAGCAGAATATGTACCACCGGGAAGGTGATAAACATGCAGGAAAGCGGAATCGACCAGTGCAGTTTCAAAAAGCCAAATGCCATGGCGCCAAGCAGCGTGATCGCACCCAGGTTACCGGCCATCACCACCGCGATCTGACCGTTGGGCTTTTGCATGAATGGGGGCTTCTGCTCCGGCGTCAACTTGTTCAGCGCACCGGCGCTCAGTGCCAGCGACATGGACACTACGCCCGCGAAAAGAAAGATATACAGTGGTTCTACCATAACGCCTCCAGCTTCGATGAGGGGCAATTGTAGCGACAAAGGAAAGCTATTTCCTCATACCATCGGGCCCAGGCTGGAAAAGTGTTAAACTCCGCCTTTCTCGCTGAACAGCTCCACCCAAACCAATTTTATCGACACCTCCTATGCCTGAATTTCTCGTTGACGAAGCGATCGAAGATTACGCCTTTGTACAGACCAGTGCCGAACCGCCCCTGCTGCAGGAACTGATCGACCAGACCAACATCAACATGGGCTGGCCGCAGAAGCTGTCCGGCCGCCTGGTGGGCCGCACGCTGAAAATGCTTGCCGCCATGATCCAGCCCAAGCAGGCGCTGGAGATCGGCATGTTCACCGGTTATTCCGCACTGTCGATCGCCGAAGGGATGCCGAAGGATGGTCGCCTGGTCTGCTGTGAAACCAACCCCCGAGCCATCGAATTTGCACAGGGCTTTTTCGACCGCAGCGAGCACGGCCACAAGATCGAGGTGATCTTCGGCCGCGCCCTGGACACCATCGAAAAGCTGGATATGCAGCTGGATTTCACCTTTATCGACGCCGACAAGCGCAACTACCTGAACTACTACGAACGCGTGAAAGAGATGACCCGCCCCGGTGGTCTGATCGTGCTCGACAACGTACTCTGGTCAGGCAAGGTGCTGCAGCCGGAATCCGAGATTGACGATATTCTCGTCGAGACCAACCGTCGCATCGCCGCTGATACGGATGTAGAAAACGTCTTCCTGACCATTCGGGATGGCCTCAACGTGGTACGCAAGAAGGACTGAGTTCCGGCATGCCGTGCAGGGCCGGATTCTGAGACAGGGATAAAGGAAGAGAGGCATGCGCAAACTGCTCTGGATTCTGCTCCCTCTTGTACTGATATCGAGCCTCGGCTACGCCGCCCTGCCCTACCTGGCCCGCAATCTGATTGAAGACTGGCTGGCCGATCAGGGCTTTACCCAGCCACGAATACTGATCTCCCATCCTGGCTGGGACCGACTGGAAATTCCCAGCCTGTCGCTGACTCAGCAGAGTGAAGGGCGGACTATTGCGCTGCAAAGTGCCGATATCAGCCTCGCCTTCGACCCTGTCGATCTGCTGTTCAACCGGCAGATTGAAGAGATCCGGATCCCGGAACTCAGCATCGAGATCCGCACCGAACGCAGCCTTGAAAAGCGCATAGAAAGCAGTGACCAGACTGTTTTCGATCTGAACTCATATCCTCCCTCTCTGCTGTTCCATTACGCACCCTCAAACCGCCTGGTTATCGGCCAGGTAAGGGTCGACTACCTGGCCCCGGAGCAGCCGCGCCTGCGCGCCACCGGCAACCTGGATCTGACACCCGATCAGTTCCTGAACTGGGCCCGCATCACTCTCTCAGATGACTCTGGCACCGCTCTGGCTGCACCGGTCTACATGGACCTGCGCTACAACCCCGAGCAGCAGATCACGCTGAACCTGTTCAGCAATCGCCGCCGTCTGATGGCAAACAGCGGCCAGCTGACAACCGGCGAGGATGACTGGGGGCTGGATCTCGATACCGAAATCAACCTGGAACACCTTTACAGCTGGAGCCAGCCACTGCTGCCAGAGCTTCCATTTGAACCCGGCGAAGGCATGCTCAAGACCTCTCTATCCAGCCACTGGCCAGCAAAGATCCCACTGGATACCCAGGCACTGCTGGAGTCTATCGACGCCGGGCTAAGCTTTGACCTGGAGATAAGCGCGCGAAACTTAAACCTGGATAAGCAGGTCGCCGCAGAACAGATCGAGCTGAATACTGAAGGCGAGCTAAACCTTAGCCAGGCACAGGCCAGGCTTCGCCTGACTGACGCCAGCCGCCTGAGCGCTCACAAAATTCGCGCTCCCGAGCTGACCGCCGACTCGGTGCAGTTATCCCTGCAACAGGCCTTCAATGCGAGATATGTGCTCTTCAGCGATACCGAAGAGACTCCGAGTAAGCTGGACAGCCTCCAGGTTTCACTGATTCCCAAAGGGCTGAATACAGCCGCTTTGGATAGCTTGGAGTTGTCGCCTCTATCGCTGACCTTCGGTTACGATCCAGGCTCCGCAGAGATCAAATACCAACTGCAGGCCGAACGCATAGCGGCGGCCCTGGCGGGAAAAGAACTGCCGGTCTTCAGCGCCAAACTGACCGGTGGCAGCGCCCCCGACGGCCAGCGTGGCCAGCTCTCTGTTGCCAGTGATAAACCGGCGCTGAAACTGAATGCGTTCTGGCTGCTTGGCCCCAACCAGTTCCGCGCCGACTGGACCAGTCAACCGATCGATCTACCGTCCGCCCAGCCGACGTTGAGACGCTGGATACCGGACTGGCCCATCGATCTGGCCGTGACCCACGGAGACTTGACAGCCAAGGGCTATCTGCAGGGCCCGACACCCGAAGATAGCGCGCTCAATGCCGACCTCAACATAAATAACCTGGCGTTCGCCTGGGATACCCATGTGGAGACCGATAACCTGAACGCCAAGCTGAAGCTGGCGCGCAGCCGTGGCGGCCAGCTCTCCTCCAGCGGAACGGTGAGCAGCGACCTGATACGCACCGGTATCGACCTGCACGATACATCCTTAAGCTATAGCTTCAGCCAACCCGCCGACGGCAGCGCACCGACACTGACACTGGCGCCCTTCCGCCAGAATCTGTTCGGTGGCCAGATCAGCCTGCCGGAGTTTTCGTTTAATCCGCTGGCACCGGATTTCATCGTAAATGCAAGGCTACAGGGTATACAGCTAAGCGAGCTGCTGGCCCTCTACCAGCAACCGGGACTCACCGGAGACACTTCGTTAAACGGCAAGCTACCGATCCGTGTTCAGGGCAGCGAGATCAGCGTCAGCGGCGGAGAGATACGCAGCGCTGCACAAGGCTGGCTGCGCTATGAACCCAGTAGCGCGCTGAGTTCAACAGCGCAGAGCAATCCAGCGCTGCAACTCGCGCTGTCAGCCCTCACCGACCTGCAGATCAAGGCGCTGGACCTGGACGTTAACTACGCCCCGGATGGCAAACTGGAACTGAACAGCCGGCTTCAGGGTCATAATCCCGACTGGCAGCAGGGGCGCCCTATAGACCTGTCGCTGAATGTGGAAGAGAATCTGCTGGCGCTTCTCCAATCCCTGCAACTATCAGAAAAGATTGGCGATTCTTTACGTAAGAATCTGGAAACGAAGAACGCTGACTCCCAGTAAGACCCGGTTCAGCTGAACGGCTCTAAGCTCGGAATAGAGAGCAACTCGCCCTGCAGAGAAGCTCGGGATCAAGGACAACCAACCGGAGGTGTTCTGACAATGCTGAAACATAGTGTGCGCAGGATCGGCCTGCCACTTGCGCTGCCGTTGGCGATATTTTCCCTGGCGGCATGTACGCCCACCGTCCAGCTGGCGGCGCCATCGGATCCGATTACCATCAACCTTAACGTCAAGGTGGAGCATGAAGTGCTGGTCAAGGTGGACCGACAGATCGATACCCTGCTGGAAGAAAACAGTGACCTATTCTGACGGAGATAACGGGATGAAGATTCATAACCCACGCAAACTGATCGCCGCATTGCTGCTATCGATCTCATTGCCGCTGTCGCTGCCTGCCTTCGCCATCAGCCTGGACGAAGCCAAACAGCAGGGGCTGATTGGTGAACAGAGTACCGGTTATCTCGGCGTCGTCAGCAACAACGCCAACGCTGAGGTCAAAGCGCTGGTGCAGAGCATCAACAGCAAGCGCAAAGCACTCTATGGCGAGAAAGCCAAACAGGCTGGCGTCGAACTGCAGATTATGGAGCTGCGTACCGGGGAACGACTGCTGGACCGCGCGGCGCCGGGAGAATACGTACGCACTCCCGATGGCCGTTGGGTGCGTAAATAAAGATGCCTGCTTTGTTGCATAACACGCTGACGGCCACTGTGCGAAGCGCTCTCGAAAACAGGCTCCGCAAACCTTTGCGTTACGCGGCCCTGCCCCTGCTGCTCAGCCTTACGGCCAGCCCCGTGTTCGCCGAAGAACGGTTGGCCGAAGATCTACTGACACCCGCGGAAAAACCCAGCGATGCCTGGACGCTGAACCTGTATCTGGAAAATGATCTGTTCACCGACACGGATCAGCAGTACACCAACGGTGTGCGCGCTTCCTGGGTATCGCCGGAGGTGGGTAACTTCATCGATGATCCGCAGATTCCGGAATGGGTACGCGATGCCAATCACTGGCTGACGCAGCTGGACCCGGAACCCGCGCCGTTTGAAGATGACCCGCGCCACCACCTGATCGTCACCCTCGGGCAGGAGATGTATACGCCCAAGGACAAGGAGCGCACCAGCGTCGACCCGGATGATCGCCCCTATGCAGGCTGGCTCTACCTGGGCTTTGGCTACCACACCCAGACCCGGCATAAACTGAAGTCCTTCCAGGTCAACCTGGGCATGATCGGCCCCTGGTCACTGGCGGAAGAGAGTCAGAACTTTATCCATGATCTGCGCGGCTTTGACCGCTTTGAAGGCTGGGACAACCAGCTCCATAACGAACCCGGTATCCAGCTGCTTTACGAGCGCAAGCAGCGCCTGTTCCAGGGCGGCATCATCGATAATATCCAGCATGACTTTATCGGTCATATCGGTGGCAGCCTGGGTAACGTGGCCACCTATGTAAACACCGGTGCGGAATACCGTATCGGCTATCAGTTGCCACAGGACTTTGGCACCTCGGCCCTGCGCCCGGGCGGCGATAACAGCACACCGGGCAGCGGCGACCCCCGCTTCCACGACCAGTGGGGTGTGCACGCCTTCGTATCCATCGATGGTCGCTGGGTGTTGCGCGATATATTCCTCGACGGCAACACTTTCAGGGACAGCCACTCGGTGAACAAACGTCCCTTTGTGGCCGATGCGGCCTGGGGCGTTGCCGCCACCTATGACCGCTGGAAGCTGTCACTGGCGCGCTACTACCGTACCCAGCAGTTCGACAAACAGGACGGCGGCCACAAGTTCGGCTCCATCGCTCTGTCTTACTCGTTTTAGCGGCTGAGCTCCTACCTTCTGATCAGAATCGGGCCGTCATCCGCACCCAGGCGTTGCGGCCCGGTTCACTCACCTGCACACTGTTACCGAGCAGATCCTCCCGGTTCAGATGATCTGAATAACGCTTGTCGAACAGGTTATCGACACCCGCATCCAGGCTCAGACTCGGGTTGATATCCCACCCCGCATCCACACCGACCACGCCATAACCTGGTGTTTTCTGCAGATCCAGTCCGCCGCACTCCGTGCCTGCCAGACAGACATCGGACTGCTGTGCGACAACCAGCCAGTCGACGCCGGCACGGAAGGCATCGCGCTGGTAATCCAGCGCCAGAGTGGCCGTCAGCGGCGGAATCTGCGACAGATTGCTGTCATCATCCCGATTGCTGCCACGCACCCATGAGATGCCGTTGCTGAGACGCCAGTTGGGATTCAACTGCCAGGCCAGTTCAAAATCGATACCGTAAAGCTCGGCGCCCACGTTGGTGTAACGGTTGTTTCTGCGCAGAATAAAGTCATCTACCCGGTCCACGTAACCGGAAACCGACCAGCTGAACCGCTTCGCATCGGCATTCAGCATCAGCTCCAGCTGCTGATGGATCTCCGGATCCAGCTCCAGGTTACCCTGCCAGGTACCTGCGTCGATATAACGCTCGGTCGGATCGGCTGTTCTTACACTGCGCGACAGCGTCGTTTGCACGCTGTAAGGCCCCTGCAGACGCTGATTCCAGGTGACAAAACCGCTTAAATTGTTTTCGCTGGCATCATCGTCAACCGGCGTTCTGTCCGCATCAGCCGTGACATGGTCGAAACGCGCACCCGCTTTCAACCAGGCGTCAGCAGAGAGGTAATGTTTTACCTCGCCAAACACACCCGTCTGCTTGATGCTGACATCGGGCCAGAGCGCACTGACATCCCTGCGCACGCCGGTCGGCATCACCATCTGCCGGGTGCCCTTGCGGTAGTTTTCCTGATGATCCAGGCCCCACTGCAACTGATGGCCACCCAGGGTGCTATCGAGCAACAGACGACCGCCCAGGGTATCCGATGAGGTGGGCGCCGCCATCTGCATCATCCCGGTCGGACGCAGGGAATAGTTATCCATCAGGTGGTCGATATCGGCCCGATAGATCTCCGCGCGAACCCGCTGCAGCGACGAGTTCACCGGTTGGTGATCCAGCTTCAAGCGCCAGGTGTCCGCATCACTGTAAGGAGAATCCATACCGGCACCGGGAAAGAGTACATCCTCCTCCCGCACCTGCTCGTAGCTGCCCTCAAGCCAGGTCCGCTCGGCAATACGTGCCCCCAGCAAAAGGGCGTTGCTGTCGGTTTCATAGGAGGAGCGTACTTCATCCCCGGCGCCATCCTCGTAGTTGCCGGCATCAGCGTTTTCGGTGATAAAACGCACGTAGCCGCGATCGTTTCCGGCTGCCAGATCCGCCGCCAGCGAACTGGCTTCACCGTTATCGGCATAGCCCGCCGAAAAGCTGCCGCGGTAACCCTTTTCGTCAAACTGCGGGCGCTCACGCTCGAACAGGACAGTACCGCCGCTGCCGCCAGGGCCATAGATCACACTCTGGCTGCCCTTGAGCACGACGACGCGGTCGTAGCTTTCTGCGGCGGAATAGGTGGTGGGAGGATCCATACGGTTGGGGCAGGCACCATAGACATAGGCACCATCGAGAATCACATTGAGGCGGTTCTGCTGCTGGCCGCGAATCACCGGGTCGATACCACGTCCGCCCATGCGTGAGCCGGACACACCGGTCACGTCTCGCAGCAGCTCACCACCGTCGGCCGCCAGCGCTGGAGAGTGCGCCAGATCAATTCCTGCTTCACCGGCGTTTACCGGCAGCGCCTTGACCACATCAATCAGCAACGGCTGGTTTTGCGCCCATACCGGTGTATTGATGGCGCCATAGAGCGCCAGCGTCCAAAAAGCTCCCCTGCTCAGGTTCATCCCAAACGTCCCCTCAATACTACATTAAAAAATACTAATAAACAGGATTGGGATTTTAGAGATAAGGAGTGAATTGAGAATGTGACACAGTGCCGCACGGGCAGAAGTACGCTGAAATGGGGTCTGTCAGGCAGGGAAATTGGAGATAATTCGGAGAAACCAGGTTGCCAGTCCCTTGGCAACGATAGCGGTAAAAAATGTGACAGCAAACGCCGGAAGGGGCGGCGTGCCGATCACTGGGGTCTAGCAACGCCCCTTTTTCGCCTGTCCCGGCGGACAGAAGCTGGAGCGGTTGCGGCGACCGTCATCGTAGTAATGGTGCACCTCGCGGTACTCACGGCGGTCGCGATACTTTCGATCGTCATAGCGGCGATCATCATAGCGACGACCATCATCGTGATCCCGGGTGTTAACGGCTGTACCCACGGCAGCACCAATGCCAGAACCCGCGATAGCACCCTCGCGACCACCGACTTCAGCACCAAGGACACCACCCAGGGCACCACCGATGGCGCCACCTACGGCAGAGTCCACACGTAGATCATCAGCCATGGCCATGGCAGGCAAAAAAGCCATTACTGCAGTTGCGATTATCGATTTCTTCACGTTTCCTCCTTTCCTCCGTTCCTTCCACATCGGTCAGATGCGGTACTGTGCAGTTTTTTACCGATTCACATTCCAAGACCGGAGGGGCTGTGTAAAGTTCCCGGAAAACGATGTAAGCCAAGCAGAGGAAACAGACCAAAATGAGGGGAAAACGGGCTGGAATCAGCCCCGCAGGCGACGGAGAAAAACGGCCTGCGGCGCTGAATAGAGGGCAATTAACTGTCGGTCGAGGCGTCAGGCTGCGGCTGGTTCTGGGCGACTTCCGCCTCTTCAAGCGGCAGCACCGCATTCAGCAGATCCAGCAGGTTATTATCGTAAATATCCTGCAACTCCTGCGGTGAATCGCTGTAGCGCGAGTCCTGGTTCACCAGCCCCTCGAACAGATCCCGCCCAAGCTGCCCGGGAGACGTGAGGAAACCCAACGACGGCGCGCCAAAGGTTTCCGCCATATCTTTCATCATATGCCCCAGACGACGTCCCGGCTTATCGGCAGCCTGATCCAGCTGGTCTACCTGCTCATAGCGGGAAACCGCGGCATACTGGCGCGTGTAGCTCATGTCCAGGCTCATGGAAGCGAGTTCGCTGGTATCGAAACTCAGAGAGCCACTCTGCTCAAACGCCTTCTGCACATCGCCATCGAAAAACTCGTCGGCCAGGCTGGAGACATCCTTGATCAGGCTCTGCAGCGCGTCGATCTCGTCGTTATCCAGCTCGCCGGAAACGGAGAAGCTGTATTCGCTGTACTCGGAACGGCTCAGGCTAAACACGGAAGCCGAGTTACCCTGACCATCAGAGGCGGACGCATAGCCGCTCTCGTAGTTCTGGTTACGGGAAAAGCTGATACGCACCTCATCGCCATCACGGGTGGTGACGTTAAGCTCCATATCTTCGGCGTTCTGGAAACGCTCGATAATGCTCTTGCGGGTAGACAGGCCACCGCTGATTTCGTCGGTCCCGGGCGCCAGCGCATCCAGAGCCTCAAAAGTCAGGCTCTCGGTCTGCTTTACCTGCTCGGCCAGTTCACCATTGAGCAACTGCAGGTTATCGAGAATCTCACGCGCATCCTCAAAGCCTTTCTTGACGCCGCTCACCGCCGCTTCATACATCGACTGCAGGCGCTCTTCGCCGACACCACGTGCCCGGGCCGCTTCCAGACCGGAAGCCACAAAGCCACTGATCCGCTCAGCGACCTTCTCCGGCGTAAAATCCTCGGCTTTCAACGAACGCAGGCCATCCGCGTCCATGCCGGGAATGTTCTCCGCCAGCTTGTTCAGCAGGGTATCGGTCGGCTTGTTGGCCGTAGCACCGGTGTTGCCATTAACGCTGGTCAGCGTGGTCCCCGACGAGCGGCCCAAGCCTGAAGAAGTATAAGAATCTGATGAGGGATAGATATTAATCACGATCCGCTCCGTATATCTGTATTAGTCGACTCCGCAAATGCAAAAAACGGAGGGAATGGGCAGGATATCGGCTGAAACAGGACAAACTTTAGCCGGGCGCAGCACTAATGGGCCTCGAGTTGATTTCGTCCCTTGTAAGCGACTGAACGCCTCTGTAAGTTAACCTACCGGTCAGTTTATTGGAGCGATCAGCTAATGCCAACGCCCAGCAATATCGAAATTATAGAAGCCGATCTCGGCCTTGCCGAACAGGCTGACGCCTTTCGCCAGATGATGCAAACCTACGCTTGCGACCCCATGGGTGGTGGCACTGCGCTGGACGCGGAACTGCTTGAAAGGCTGCCGCTGGCACTGGCCCTGCGCCAGGATGCTTACACCCTGCTGGCGTTCTGCAACGGCAAACCGGCGGGGCTGCTCAACGCCTTCGAGGGCTTCTCCACCTTCAAGTGTGCCCCCCTGTTGAATATTCATGACGTGATTGTCGGCAGCGAGTACCGCGGACTGGGTCTGGCCGATCAGCTGCTGGAAGCCGCCGAAGGGATCGCCCGACGCAACGGCTGCTGCAAACTGACCCTGGAAGTGCTGGAAGGTAATGCTCGCGCCCAAACGGTGTACCGCCGCAACGGCTACGGCGGTTATGAACTGGATCCGGAAACCGGAAAAGCGCTGTTCTGGCAGAAAAATCTGGCGGATAGCTAAACCAAGAGCCAAGCCAGTCAGACAACAGGCACTGGCCGGGGAACCACCGCCGCACTGGCACTTTCTCCGGTCAGCCAGACTTCAGCATCCTGAATCGTACACTGCAACCGCATCTGGCGTTCAGCCAGCGCAGTCAGCCCTTCACAGTCATTCTCATTGATCCGCAGAATTGTCAGGTTATCGAGACGCATCAAAGCTTTACGTACCCCCTGAAACCAGGGGTCGAACTGCTGATCCGTGCCGTACGCCAGCAACACTACCTCTTTCGCTCTTGAGGATGCCTTGCGCAGACGCTTTTCGCTAGGCAGTCCGACCTCGATCCAGCGTTCGATCTCGCCGTTGGGCGCGTGCTGCCAGAGATCCGGCTCATCATCCACACACAGGCCTCGCGTAAAGCTCAGCGCCTCATCCGCGTAAAGCGCGAATGCCAGCAGCCGGATCATCATACGGGTTTCCGTTTCGGACGGATGCAGCGCCAGTGTCAGCGGGTATTCGGCGTAGTGCTGACGATCCAGATCGGAGATATTCAGGGTTGCTTTATAAATCGTTGATTTGAGGGCCATTCGATATTGATCCACGAAGCCGACGCGGCGACTATATTGATAACTAAGCTATGGGCCGCAGAAGGATAGCGCCGTGCTCCGTCTCTGGATACTGATATTTGCCCTTGTGTTGATCTGGTCGGGCATCTCTCCTGAGGATCGCCTTACCTGGTGGCTGGAAGTGGCCCCGGCCCTGGCTGCGCTGATTATCCTTGGAGCAACCCACAAGCGCTTTCCGCTGACACCGCTCTGTCTCTGGCTGATCCTTGGCCACTGCATCATTTTGATGGTCGGCGGCCACTATACCTATGCCAAGGTTCCCGCCTTCGATTGGCTGGCAGAAGCGCTCGGACAGAGCCGCAACAATTATGACAAGCTCGGCCATCTTGCCCAGGGGTTCGTGCCGGCGATCATCGCCCGTGAACTGCTGCTGCGGCTGAGCATTATTAACCGCAAACGCTGGTGTGCCTTTCTGGTGACCTGTTTTTGCCTGGCGCTGAGCGCGTTCTATGAACTGATTGAATGGTGGGTGGCGCTGCTGAGCGGCACCGAGGCCGAGGCTTTCCTGGGCACTCAGGGGTACGTCTGGGACACCCAGTCCGATATGTTGATGGCGCTGATCGGTGCGATTCTCGCACTTGCCATCTTGCCCCGCTATCATGACGCACAGATGGCCCGGCTCCCCCTCTACCCTATTTCCCGAAACAGCGGCAGCGAGTAATGAGCGAAGATATTACCCAGCGTATAGAACAACTTATTCGCAGCGAAGAGGAGCTGGACGCCGCCCTCTACGCCGAGGTAGCCGAGGATCTTGAAGCAGATCAGGTCGCGCTGCTGCTTGAATCCCTGCCCCGTGACGAACGTCAGGAGTGCTGGGAACAGGTTCCCGAGGAACAACGGGTCGATGTACTGGTGGAGATGCGCGCCGAAGCGCGAGCGCCGCTGGTCAAGGACCTGGACAGTAAGACGCTGGATCAGCTGATCTCCGGCCTGGATGCAGAAACCCTAATCGAACTGGCCGAGTCACTGCCGGACGATGTGGTCGATATCGCCCTGGCGCGCATGGACGAACGCCAGCGCGCCCACTATGAGCGTTCAGCGCAGTATGACGAAGATGCCATCGGCCGTTATGTCGACCATGACCTGCTAATCCTGCCGCAAAACAGCCGCGTACGAGACGCCGAGCGCCTGCTGCGCCGTGAGGTACCGGAATATACGACCCACCTCTGGCTGGTCGACCGTACCGGACGCTACACCGGCGCTGTCCCCACACTCTCACTGTTCGGCAAACCAGACCATCTCCCCCTGGTCGACCTGATCGACGATGAGATAGAGCCGCTCTCAGCCTTGCGTTCATTGAAGGAAGCCACCGAAGCGTTCGAACATGCCGAGCTATCGGCACTCCCCGTGGTGGATGAGAACGGCCTGCTGCTGGGCAGAATGTCGATGCGGCTGGCGCTGGAGCTGCTGCATGAGCAGTACGAGGCACAGATGATGGCCAGCGCCGGTCTCGATGAGGAGGAAGATCTGTTCGCTCCGGTGATGCGTTCCTCCCGTCGCCGCGCCACCTGGCTGGGGATCAACCTGTTGACGGCGTTCCTCGCCTCCTGGGCGATCGGCCTGTTTGAAGGCACCCTGCAACAGGTCGTGGCGCTGGCTGTATTGATGCCGGTGGTTGCCTCCATGGGCGGCATAGCCGGCAGCCAAACCCTGACACTGATGATCCGCGGCCTCGCCCTGGGTCAGATAACCGCAGCTAACGTGATGCCGCTGCTACGCAAGGAACTCAGCGTGGGCGGCCTGAACGGTGTGCTCTGGGCGGTGGTGATCGGGATTGTGGCGTCCTGGTGGTTTTCCAGTTTTGCCATCGGCGTGGTCATCGCCCTGGCGATTGTGGTCAATATCGCCGTGGCGGCGCTATCCGGTGTCCTGATCCCGATCCTGCTGGATAAGCTGAAGATCGACCCGGCGCTATCCGGTTCCGTGATCCTGACCACGGTCACCGACGTGGTGGGGTTTGTGGTATTCCTCGGACTGGGCTCGCTATTTCTGCTTTAGCAGCGCCTCGTCAGTCACCTGGTCAGCCTCAAGAGCGGGCAACTCTGCGCCATCGAGCTGAGGACAGGATTTGAACTCCGCCTTGCTCTGATACATGGCGCTGTCCGCCTGCGCGATCAGTGCCGTGGCCGAGGCGTAGGATTCCGGCCCGGTCTGTGCGATGCCGATGCTGAGAACCACATTCTGCTCCGCCTTATCGAGCTCTTCTACCAGGCGGTCACAATAGTTTTTTTGCGCCTGCTCACGATCACAGTTGGGCAAAATAATGCAGAATTCATCACCACCGTACCGGAAGCAACCATCCTCAGCCCGACTTACCTGGCGGATAGCACTACCTACCGCACGCAAAATTTCATCACCGCGCTGATGCCCCTGGCTATCGTTGAACTCTTTGAAATCGTTCACGTCGATGTAAACCAGGCTTACCGGCTCGAGACGTCTTTCTGCGGCACGCAGGTATCGGGTCAGGCTTTCATCCAGGTAGCGGACACTAAACAAGCCTGTTAGCGGATCGGTGCGTGCCATCTGCTCCAACTGGCGGGTACGGTCCTTGACCTTCTCCTCCAGGGAACTGGCGTATTGCTCGGATTTCTTGCGCGAGGTCTCTATCTCGGAGAGCAGGCTACGAATGTACGTTTCGAAGACCAGGGTGATATCAAACAGGAAAACCTTTTCCAGCGCAGCCAGCGTCTTGGCGCGGCGGTTGAGATCAACGATATGCTCGGAGAGCAGGTCGCTCAGCAACGCCTTGAGGATATATACCGCCGATAGATAGAGCGTGGTATCCACACCGATCCGCTTATGAACCAAGCCGATCCGCAGACGGTTGTTCACATAATCGATATCGTAAACACCACTGAAAAGGTCCGAGATGTAGCGTTTCTGCGCATTGCGCAGCCGCCCCAGGGTTTCCGCATCGCCGATCAGCAGCGCGATTTCCGGCACACTGGTCTGCAGGTCATAAAAGCGATCGACCAGTGCATCAAGCCCCGCCTCGACGATAGATCGCGCCTCGACGATCAAACGCACATCCTCGTCGCTGATCATAAACAAACGCTGGCGGTTTTCGATTTCAAATTCAGTGATTCTAAGCTGTTCAAGCAGCGTGAGATCGGTCTGCTTCATACCTGGCGGCCCCATCCCGGGTTTGTTGTCCTTATTAGCGGGAAACTGAAGTCCTGGCCTTCATACAGACGCTTGCCTCCCTCAAATAACCCTATACTAGTTTGGCTATTTTGCGACCATAAACGCGGCAAACGCTAACCAGCCGGCAGATCGCCTGCCGATTAGCCAGGAATAGAGTTCTTTATGAGACTGGCTCACATCAACCACAAAACATTTCATCATATAACCAAAAGATCTGAATCTCTTTCACGTTTATAATGCTCGCCAGCTTTTAATGAACGAGTGGACCTACACCATGCACCAGACCCTGCGCGACAAGTTTGCTGACCCTAGCCGAGGCGTGTACTTCATCGGCACTACTCCGCCCCGCGAGAGCACCAGCGACGAGCAGATGCAGGAGATCGCCGAGAAACTCCTGGGGCGTCTGGCGGCACTGGAGTACGACGGACTGATCGTTTATGACATTCAGGATGAGAGCGCGCGTATCGATACACCGCGCCCCTTCCCGTTCAAGCGCACCCGTGATCCACGTGAATACTCACGTCTGATCTCCGCCCTCTCTGACCGTGAAACGATCACCTACAAAAGCGTGGCACAACGCGACCGCGCTGACTTCGATAAGTGGCTGGAAGAGACCTGGAACGACTTCAACCTGAAGAACGTGGTTCTGGTGGGCAGCCCCTCATCCGACGGCGATATTCGCCTGCCGCTGCCGGAAGCCTACAAGGCGATCGGCGCGAACGCTCACCCCTTCCATCTGGGTGGTGTCACCATCGCCGAGCGCCACGCGACCAAGGGCAACGAGCACGAGCGTATTCTGGGCAAGCAGGAAAACGGCGTGGAGTTCTTTGTCTCTCAGGCGGTTTACAACCCCCAGGCGACTACTGATCTGCTGGCCAGCTATGCCCGCACTTGCCGCGAACGCGGTATCGAGCCCAAACGCATCGTGCTGACCTTCTCACCCTGCGGTAGTGCAAAAACGCTGGAGTTTATGGAGTGGCTGGGCATTTCCGTTCCGCCGGCGACCCGCTGGCGTATTCTGGATGCGGAAAACCCGCTGCTGGAGTCGATTCGGATCTGCCAGAACAGCCTGGATCAGATTATCGAAGCCTGCCTGCCGCTGGGACTGCCGCTGGGACTAAACATAGAAAGTCTGACCAACCGTAAGGAAGAGATCGACGCGGCGATCCAGCTCTACCGTCTGCTAAAGGCCACCCTGGACCTGAAACTGGCGGAACAGCAGCTGGGCTGAGCAGCAGTTTTACTGGCCTGAAGTTGCGGGTGCCGATTACTTAGCGCTTGAGAGTGACTCAATCAGCTCATCGGCATCCATCGCTTTCTTTTTCTCCAGATCGGCGCGCTGCTCCTCTAGCTCCCGCAGCCGGTCAGGCATCCAGACAATGCGCTGGTTATCGAAGTCGATGCGATAATCCACCTGGCGCAGAAAATCCATACCGAGCAGGCCATCGTGCCCTGCCCCGCTGATTGGGTCGATCACCATCGCCTGGGTGGTGCCGATCTTGAACGGGCCGATCTCAACCCGATCCAGATTGATCCCCTGAACCTCGATCATCTCACCGCTGGCCACCCGGGCCTGGCCCGCCCTGTAGGTAGCACCGTTCAGGTCTTTAAGCGCACTGCGATGAAATACGGTGCCGGAAGCACCGGTATCCAGCAGCATGCGAGTGTTGACCGAGCGGTTACCGTAGACAGCACGCACCGGTACGATCACCTGGTTACCCTGTACCTTCACCGGTGTCACCAGCTCATCGATCGCCTTGTCCAGTTTGCTAAGGCTGGTGTTCAGCTCATGGCGCAGCGCCGACAGCTGAGGATCCACAGGTGTGACCTGTCCGCCGCTGCGTTCCTTTCGTGTTTCCACCTGATCACGATAACGGTGGGGTATCTGGCTTTCGCGGTTAACGTAAACCTTGCGCCCCTTGTCATCGACATAGTGGTAGATCTCCGCCGCTGCGGAACAAGAAACACCTAGCAGAATCGCCAGTATTAACGCTCGCATGAGTTCATTCTCCCGGAAAAGCGCAGCTTCCTGCCGCCTTCTCCACCGACGCTGAGTTCAGCCGCCGGCCAGCTTGACCTTGAAGCCCTCGGCCTCAAGCACCTGTTTGATGGTGTCCCGATGATCGCCCTGAATCTCCAGGATTCCATCCTTCAGTGCCCCACCAGTACCGCAGCGCTGCTTGAGTTTTTTCAGCAGTGCTTTCAACTCTTTCTCCGCCAGCGGCACACCGCTGATGGTGATCACGCCCTTGCCTTTGCGGCCGGAGGTTTCACGGCGGATACGCACGACGCCATCCAGCCCCGCGATCCGCTCTTTATCCGCCAGCTCGTCACAGATACAGGCGCTGAGCTCCTCACCGCAACCCGGGCAGAGACGCCCCTTCTCTGTAGAATAAACCAGCTTGCCGAGCTGATCCTGAAGTGAAGCCATAAATCTTTTCCTGTATCTAATTCAAATCAGAGTCCGATGCCACCGCCAATCTGACGCGCCAGGTAGGTGGCATAGGTATCGGTCATTCCGCCGATGAAATCCAGCCCCCGCATATAGCGCTGGTAAAGCGACATTTCTCCAGTGGGCGCGTGGATACCCATCAGATTGAGGATCTTCTGGCTGCGGTAGCCCAGTTCCTCTCCACTCTGCTGGTGTACCTCCCAGATCGCTTCGATAAACGCATCCAGCAACACCCCCAGCGTGGTGTAAGCGCCCACTTCCAGTTCCGCCTTGCGAGTATCCGGGAACACCCGTTCGCGGGCGATCCGCTTCGCCCGGGCGATACCGTCACGCACCATGGGATCACCATCACTGAGCAACTCACCGCTGTATTCACCGCGTAGAATCGCGTCGTCGTTGGCCATGAAAGCACAGACCACCGAGTTCACCATGTTTTCCATCGCCTTGCCGCGCAGGGCGGATATTTTGCGACGTGCCGAGGCCTGGGTCGAGAAAATCTCGTCATCGAACTCCAGATCACCGCAGAGTTCCAGCAGGATCGGCTTGACCTCGTCAAAGCTCAGCAGGTGCAGCTCGATGGCGTCTTCAAGGTCGAGAATGGCGTAACAGATATCATCCGCCGCCTCCATCAGGTAAGCCAGCGGGTGGCGGCTCCAGCGGTTTTCTCCCTGGGGGATCATGCCCAGCTCACGCCCCAGGGCGTTGAGGATCTCGGCTTCGGCCAGAAAGCTGCTGAACTTGCCTCTCTTGCCGCCGTACTCTGCGGTCCAGGGGTATTTCAGCAGCGTTCCCAGGGTTGGATAGGTGAGGCGCAGGCCGCCATCGAACAGGTTGTTCTCGATCCGGGTGACCACGCGAAAACCCTGGGCGTTACCCTCGAAGGTCTGCAGATCACGGCGTTCACCTTCGGTCAGTTCGGCAAATCTACTGTCGTCGGCACGGCGGCGGAACCAGTCACGGATAGCGTATTCGCCGGCGTGGCCAAAGGGAGGATTGCCGATATCGTGGGCCAGACAGGCCGCCTGCACAATCACACCAAGATCATGGGCCGAAGCCCAGGGCGGCAGCTGGTCGGCGATCAGCTCACCCACCCGAATGCCCAGGCTGCGCCCGAGGCTACCCACCTCCATGGAGTGGGTCAGCCGGGTATGGATATGGTCGTTGAGCGCCATGGGGTGGACCTGGGTCTTGCGCCCCAAGCGGCGGAAGGCACTGGAGAAGATAATGCGGTCATGATCCTTATGGAAGTGGCTGCGCCCCGCTTCCTGGTCCACTTCCCGCTCGTGGCTGTAGCGTTTGGTCGTCAACAGATCGGACCACTGCATCCGCATATTCCGTGCCTCTTACTGACTTTATGAATGAACCACTTTATCGGTTATCTACCTTATAGGTGACACCCAGATGAGCACGCTCATCCAGGGCGCTGCTCAGTGCATCGATATTACGCTGCGGCAGGGTCAGAGTCAGGCTCACATCGGCGCCGTAGTCGCTGCCTGCCACTGCGGCTTCAAAGCGGCCGATCATAGAGTCGATGAACCCCTGCTGATCATAGGGAAAGGTCAGCATAAGCGCCGCCATCGGCTCGCGGGATTCCAGCGGCCATTCGGCCAGCAGCTCTTTGACCGATGCGCCGTAGGCGCGCACCAGACCACCAGCACCCAGCTTGATGCCGCCAAAGAAACGGGTCACCACCACGCAAACATCGCCCACATCCTGACCCATCAAGACATTGAGCATCGGTTTGCCGGCAGTGCCTGAGGGTTCACCATCGTCATCACTGCCGGCAGCGCGGGGCTTGTTCGGCGGACCGATAACATAGGCGGAACAGTGATGGTTGGCGGAGGGAAAACGCTGGCGTTGCGACTCGATAAAGGCACGCATCTCCGGTTCCGAGCTCACCGGCACGCCGGTGGCGATAAAGCGACTCTTCTTGATCTCAATCTCGACCTCGAATTCGCTGACAGGAACCCGGTACTGCTCGTCCACACTTTACTCCCACGGCTGACTAACAGGCCTATGGTACGGGATCTGACCTCAGGACTGGTAGTCGTCGAGACTGGCGGCGCGGGCCTTTTTATAGTCGATCACCGGTTCCGGCCTGCCGAGCGCGGCACCTGCACCCGGCTGCTGGCGCGGCTTGCCCGGTTTCAATGACTCCAGCTGCGGCAACCAGCGGGCGACAAAACGGCCTTCGGCGTCAAACTTCTCGCCCTGGGCCTGGGGATTAAATATACGAAAATAGGGAGCGGCATCGGCACCCACTGAGCTGCTCCACTGCCAGCCGCCCAAATTGGAGGCGAAGTCCGCATCGATCAGGTGACGCATAAAGAAGTCGGCACCCAGGCGCCAGTCAACTCGCAGCAGTTTGGTCAGGAACGAAGCCACCACCATGCGCAGGCGATTATGCATCCAGCCGGTTTCCAGCAGCTGCTTCATCGCCGCATCGACGATGGGAAAGCCGGTTTCGCCTTTGCACCAGGCCTCGAACGCGGCATCGTTTTTAAGCCAGGAGATCTTCTCCTCCACTTCCGGCCGGAACGGTTCCAACCGGGACAACCCCGGGAAAGCGACCAGCAGGTGACGGTAGAATTCGCGCCAGATGATCTCGTTAAGCCAGCTGGAATCCAGCCAGTCACGCGAGCCTGCCGCCGCGCGCAGCGCCGCCATACACTGGCGCGGTGAGATAGCACCGATGGTTAGATAGGGCGAGAGCGCAGAGGTGGCTGGCAGCGCGGGGAAATCACGCTTGTCGGCATAGTCCGGCTCCCGCTCATCGATAAAGCGGTTAAGACGTTCGCTGACCGCCTCTTCGCCAACCTGCCAGAGGTCTTCACGGTACTGAAGCGGCTTATAGTCCAGGTCATCGGGCACAGGATCCGAATCGAGCCCGGTTGTCTGCTGCGCCTCTGGCACCGGCAGTACCGGCCGGTCGAAATCAGCGAGGCGACGGCGCCAGGCACGGCTGAACGGGGTGTAGACCTTGAACGGCCCGCCCTGCCCAGTAAGCACCTGCCCCGGCGGAATAATCAGCTCGCCATGAAAACCGCGCACCTCAACACCGACCGACTCTAGCGCCTGGCACACGGCGCTGTCGCGGTTACGCTCATTCAGCGGATACTCGTAGTTGAAAGCCAAAGCGCCGGCATTGAGCTCCCGCACCAGATCGGTCAACGCCGGCGCACAGTCATCGAATGAATCGAGGCGCAGCACACGCAAAGGAATATTCAGTTTTTGCAGATGCTCCGCCACCGAGCGCAGCTGATCGCGCCAGAGCCCCATGCGCGCAGCAGACTCACCGTGGGACTCCCAACTTTGCGGGGTCAGGGTGACCACCGCTACGGTTTTCTCCGCCTGCTTGCAGGCCCAGGTCAGGGCCGGGTTGTCGGTCAGGCGCAGGTCGTTACGCAGCCAGATCAGTGACAGTTCAGCCATCGAATGCGTATCCATCGATTGTGTATCCGTATGCCGGAGAAGAGTTAGATGTAGTTACGTAATCCCAACTGATGGGGATAGGGATTGAGATAGGTCTGCTCGCAGATATAGTCGCCGCCGTAGCGCTTCAGGTAGTGCTTGAGCAGCACCAGCGGTGCTACCAGCGGCACGGTGCCGAGGCGATACTCCTCAATATTGGCCAGCAGCTCCTGTTTGGTTTCGGTATCCAGAGACTTTTTCATATAACCGAGCATATGCATCAGCACATTGGTGTGGGTCTTGCGCGTCGCCCTGTGCGTCATGTGCTGCATAAAGCCGAGGATATACTCGTTCATCGCCTGTTCCAGCGGCAGCTCGTGGGACTCGGCCAGGAAACGCCCCAGCTCCCGGTATCCCTGGTAGTGATGCGCCATCAGCAGGTACTTCTGCCGGCTGTGGAACTGAATCAGATTATGGTAACTGGGGTCCGCTTCAACACTGGTTTTCCAGTCATCGTAGGCAAACACCCGGGCGATAAAGTTATCGCGCAGCACGGCATCGTTGAGCCGAGCCTCTTCCTCTAAGGGAAGCGCCGGGTTGGCCTCACGCAGGGCGCGCACGAAGATACCGGAATCCGCCGTGTTAGGCATGCCGTTGGGGTGATAGACCTTGACCCGCTCCATGCCGCAGCTGGGTGAGCCCTTCATCAGGATGTAGCCGCGCAGGTGCGAGCGCTTACTCGCCAGATCATAGCCCGACTGCAACAGCGGTTCCGTAACATCGATACTGGAGTCCACCGTGCCCAGGGCGCGGGGCTTTTCATCGGCCTCGCCGACGAGACGAATCGGCTCACGCGGCACGCCCAGCCCTATCGCCATCTCCGGGCAAAAGGGCTCGAACTCGAAACAGTCCGCCAGCACATCCTGACAGTAGCGGGAACGTTTGTGACCGCCGTTGTAGCGTACCTCCTGCCCCAGCAGACAACTGCTGATACCGACGGGAATCTTACGCTCCATTTCGATTTTTGTGTTGGCCATGATACTTCCTTACCGGCGATGCCCTTAAATATGTCTTTAAAGACCGATAAACGGCTGTGCCAGGCGGCCCATCAGGCCGGTAAACTTCAGCGGCGCATCGGTAGCGATCAGGCAGATACACTCTTCATCGGTATCGACGATCGGCTGATGTTTCACCTCTGTATCCACATCGGCCACGTCCCCCACACAGAAGCGACCCAGCTCATCGCTGTAAGAGCCACGCAGAATCAGCGTCAGCTCATTGCCACGGTGAGTGTGATGCGGCACCGAAACGCCCGGCGCAATACGCAGCAAACGGGTTGCGCCCGGCCCATCCAGTTTAAGATCGTATTGCTGCACACCGTAACCGATGCGACGCCAGTCAAGCTCATCCAGCGAACTACCCAGCATCGATGCCAAAGGCAGGGGCAAGCCCGTACGTGCAGAATCGAGCCGATCAGAGGAGAGGCTGCGCAGCTTCTGCTCGGGTTCCGGCTGATCGATAAGCGCCATGATAGAGGCAAGCGCATCAGGCTCCATCGCCACGGGTTCGATCGCCTCCAGCAGGTCGCCACCTATGCGGTCAGTCTGGCTTACGCGCTCTCGGCACTCGTCACACCAGTGAAGATGAGAACCAACCAGCACGGCCATCCCCTGAGGCAGGGAGCCGCTGCTATAGGCCATTAAAGTGGCATCATCAAAGTGGTGGCGAATTTTCATGACTGCGCCTCCCAGTGGGTCTTGAGTTTGTCGAAAGCAAGCCTGAGCCTCGACTTCACACTCCCCAGGGGGATACCCAACTGCTCCGCGATTTCGGAGTGACTCTTTCCCTCATAATATGAAAGAAAGAGAACCTGAGCCTGAGCTTCAGGCAGTGTGCCCAGAGCCGCTTTCATACGCTGTTCCAGAATTGCATGCTCCCCGAGATGACGGGGGCTGGGGTCAACTTCATCTTCGGGGAGTTCATACTCCACCGCCTTCTCTTTGCGCATCCGGTCGATACACAGATTGCGCGCCAGGGTGTAGATCCAGGTACTCGCACTCGCTTTGCTGGCGTTAAACATGTGCGCCTTGCGCCACACCGAAAGCATCGCCTCCTGGGTCACCTCTTCAGCGCTGGCCGCGGGTAGGCCGAGCCGGATAATGTAGGCTTTGATGCGTGGGCCAAAATGGCTGAACAGCTCGGCAAACAGTCGCTTGTCCCGCGTCTCGGCGAGAGACGCCAACACTTTGGTCCAGGTTTCCCGCTCCCGCTTCTGTCGATCACGGGTCAGATCGGCCGCTGCACTCACATTCTTACCCTCGCTATCATCTTCCTGCATTTTGTCTCCTCTACGCGCGGATCCCGGGCACGGATCAACGCTCGACAATTATTTTTTGTGATCCATCATCCACACCGGCATCGTAAGCGATTGGGAACACGATTTCCCATTGCGAATGATATTTTTACGAGCCAGCTTCTATGAGCATAAGCATCATGCGACCACTCAATATCGCCGTTATCGGCTCCGGGATTTCCGGAATGTCCTGCGCCTGGCTGCTCAATCAGCACCATAAGGTGACGCTGTTTGAAAAGGACGACCGCATCGGCGGACATTCAAACACCGCAACGCTTGGGCTGGACAACCGAACGGTGCAGGTCGATACCGGATTCATCGTGTACAACCCGGTCAACTACCCCAACCTGGTGCGCCTGTTCGACCATTTGGGTGTACCGAACACCGACACCGATATGTCGTTCGCGGTATCCAGCCGCGGCGGTCAACTTGAGTATAGCGGTTGCGGCCTCGGCGGCTTTTTCGCGCAGCGCTCCAACCTGCTGCGCCCCTCACACTGGGGACTGATGCGGGAGATTCTGCGCTTCTACCGGGACGCGCCCCGCCTGATGGAAGAGGTTCAGATCAGCGGTGAAACCCTGGGCGACATGCTGGACCGCGGCGGCTACAGCCGTGCCTTTATTGAAGACCATCTGGTCCCCATGGGGGCCGCCATCTGGTCAACACCCGCGGACCAGATGCTCCAATACCCGGCCCTGACTTTTCTTCGTTTCTGTCAGAATCACGGGCTGGTGCAGCTGAAGGATCGCCCTCAGTGGCGCACCGTAGAAGGTGGCAGTCGCGAATATGTCAGCCGGCTTATGGAACCCTTGGAAGGACGGATCAAGCTGAACAGCCGTATCCACCGAATCCATCGCGAAGGCGGCCAGATCGTCGTGGAGCATCTGCACGGCAAGCGTGAAACCTTTGACCACGTGGTCCTCGCCTGTCACGCGGATCAGGCGCTGGAACTGCTGGCGGCACCCACCGCAGAGGAACGGCGGCTGCTGAGCTGCTTCCCTTATCAACGGAATCGCGCCATTCTGCACAGTGACCCTGCATTGATGCCTGAGCGTCGTCGCGCCTGGGCCAGCTGGAACTACCTGTCAGAACCCGATGCCGAGGATTCCCCGCTGTCTGTCACCTACTGGATGAACCGGCTGCAGCCGCTGAATACAGATAGGGATCTGTTCGTGACACTGAACCCGATCCGCGAGCCAGCGACCGAGCTTATCCACCGCAGCTACCTGTACGATCATCCCCAGTTCTCACTGCAGTCGATCGAGGCTCAGGGCGAACTCTGGAATCTGCAGGGTCGGCAAAATACCTGGTTCTGCGGCGCCTGGTTCGGTTACGGCTTCCACGAAGACGGGCTGCAATCGGGGCTCGCTGTCGCGGAAGCACTGGGTGGCGTAAAACGACCCTGGGATCTGAAAGAGCCCAACAGTCGCATCCAGGTTCATGCGCAGAAACGCCCGGTCAAAAGTGTCGCGGAGGCGGTGGCATGAAGCTCTCCAGCTGCCTTTACGCCGGGCATGTGATGCATCATCGCTTTCGGCCCAAGCAGCACCGCTTCATCTATCGGGTGGTCTCCTGGCTGATCGACCTGGACGAACTGCAGACGCTGGACCGCTCACTGCGCCTGTTTTCGGTCAATCGTTTCAACCTGTTTTCATTTCGCGAAAGCGATCATGGCAATGGATCAAGGCAGCCTCTGAAACAGCAGATCGACGAACTGTTACAGCAGAGCGGCATCGATACGGCGGGCGGACCGGTACGGCTACTCTGTTACCCTCGCATTCTGGGCTATGTCTTCAACCCGCTCAGCGTTTACTACTGCTACGACCGGCAGGAAAACCTCAAGGCGGTGCTGTACGAGGTCAGCAACACCTTTGGCCAGCGCCACAGCTATCTGATAGAAGCCGATGGCGAAACGCTGCCGGATCAGATCCGCCAGTGCTGCGACAAGGCGTTCTATGTATCGCCCTTTATGCCGATGGACGCGCCCTATCGCTTCCGTCTGCTTGCGCCGGACACCCGGGTCGCTGTCTGCATCCGACAGAGCGACAGCGAAGGCAGCCTGCTGCACGCCACCTTTACCGGAAAACAGGAGCCGTTAAACAATCGCTCCCTGCTGCGTACTTTTACGCGATACCCCTTGATGACACTGAAAGTGATCGCCGGCATCCACTGGGAGGCGCTGAAACTCTGGCGCAAAAAAGTCCCGATTCAACCGCGTCCGGAAGCACCACGTGAAGCCATTACGCTGATCAGAACCAGGAGGCTGGAACATGAAACCCGCTGAGTATTCGCAAATGAACCCTGCGGCCCTGGCTCCGAAAGCGAGCTGGTTCAACCGACGTTGCCTTGAGGCCGTGCTGAAGCATCTACCCCACCTGGACCGGGGCCAGCTCGATCTGGTTCTTCCCGATGGGCGACAATTGAAGTTTGGCCAGGCTCAGGCCGATGAGCCCAGGGCCAGTGTGCACCTTAAAAGTTACCGCCCGCTGCGCCGTCTGATGCGCGGCGGGCTCATGGGTTGGGCGGAAAGCTATATGGAGGGCGAGTGGGACTCGCCGGATCTGACCTCCCTGATCCGCTGGGCGGTACGTAACGAAAAGGCGATGACTCACTTTATGGATGGCCATCCGCTGATCCGGATGCTTAATCGCCTGTTCCACCTGAGCCGCAACAATTCACGCCGCGGCAGTCGCCGCAATATTGCCTATCACTACGACCTGGGCAACGAGTTCTACCGCCTCTGGCTGGATAGCACCATGACCTATTCTTCAGCCCTGTTCGAAGAGCATCAGTCTCTACAAGATGCGCAGCTGAACAAGTACCGCCGCATCTGTGAAATGCTGAAGCTGAAACCGGGCCAGGATGTACTTGAGATCGGCTGTGGCTGGGGCGGCTTTGCCGAGGTCGCCGCTACCGAATTCGGCGCCAAAGTGCACGGCATTACCCTGTCACAGGAACAGCTGGATTTCGCCCGGCAGCGAATAGAGAAAGCGGGCCTTAACGCGCAGTGCAGTTTCAGTCTGACCGACTACCGCGACCTGAACCAGCAGTATGACCATATCGTCTCAATAGAGATGTTCGAGGCGGTGGGGGAAAGCCACTGGGCCGGCTATTTCGACAAGGTTAAAGACTGCCTAAAACCCGGTGGCGAAGCCGTGCTTCAGGTAATCAGCATCGCCGAAGAACGGTTTGAGGGTTACCGTCGTGGCGCCGATTTCATCCAGCGCTACATCTTCCCCGGCGGTATGTTGCCGAGCCCCTCGGTGATGAAAAACTGCATCACCGAACGAGGTCTGTCGCTACAGGAAGAACTGCTGTTCGGCAGGGATTACGCCCGCACACTGGAGATCTGGCAACGAGACTTTAACGAGCGCTGGCCGGAGATCCGCAGCCTGGGATTCGACGAACGCTTCCGCCGCATGTGGAATTACTACCTTTCCTACTGCGCCGGTGGCTTTTACGAAGACACCATCGATGTGGGACTGTACCGGATCAAACCGGCCTAATGGCCGGTTCTCGAAGGTCGATAGCCAAAAGCTCAGAACTCAGAACTCAGAACTCAGAACTTAGACCTCAGGCGCCGGCGCTGATCCGCTTTTTCACCTTGCGCAGTAACCAGCCAACCAGCGGCAGCCTGAGATAGAGCGGGCTGCTGTCCCAGAAATCCAGGTGCTCAGTGATGCGGCCGTCCGCATCGAAGCTCAGCCGGCTGACACCATCGATATTAAACTCGCCAAGCCGCGAAATCTTCGCCGTGAAAATCCAGCGCAGGTAGGCGCGCTGCTCATCTGCCAACCGCTCGGTAAGGGTAAAACCAGGGTTATCGCAGTGCTCAAACATATCCACCAGCACTGCACGCATAGCGCTCCAGCCGGTCACATCGTTGAACGGATCGCGAAAGTGGATATCGCGGCTGACCAGCGCCTCAAGCTGATCGACATTCTCCGGCGTCAGCTGTTCAAACGCCTGGCAATAGAGGTCGAGTGTTTGCTGCGCGTCGCTCATAAGCCGGTCTTCCGTTTTATCAGGCTGAAATAGAGTCGGTACGGCAACAGCCGCATCAGTTTCATGATCATCGCAAAACCGGTCGGAAAACAGATCTCAAACCCGCGACCTCTCAGACCTTTGATAATCGCCTCGGCGGCCTCTTCCGGCTCGATCAGACAGGGCATCTCAAAATCATTGCGATCGGTCAGCGGTGTACGCACAAAACCGGGATTGATCAGGCGCAGATCGATGCCGGTTCCATTCAGCTCACAGGCCAGCGACTCCGCCAGGTTGATCACCGCCGCCTTGCTGCCACCATAGGCGCCAGCGGTCGGCAGTCCGCGATAACCGGCCACCGAGGAGACCAGCGCCAGGGTGCCCTGCCCACGTTCACGCATCGCAGGAAGCACTGCCTCAAGCACGTTAAGGATACCGAAATAGTTCACCTCCATCAGCGCCCGGCAGCTATCTACAGAGAGCTCGCTGACCGGCATCGGCTGGTGGTTGCCGGCACTCAGCATCACCAGGTCGGGCACACCCTCGCGTCGGCACAGCGTCTCAAAGGCGCCCTGTGCATCTGCTGTATCGGTCACATCAAATGCCAGAATGCCGAGACTACCGCTCAGGCCTTGCTCCCGTACGCTATCGCTGACCGCCTGCAGGGGTTCCTCCCGCCTGCCGCTGACCACGACCCGGTGGCCCTGCGCCGCAAACGCAAGAGCGGTGGCCCGACCTATGCCGGTGCCACCGCCCGTTATCCATATTAGCTGTTTCGAATCTTTCAGCATGGCGTACCTCCTTTAGTGGAAGTACGCCCGAGAGAGCAAACCGGTTCAGACCTTGAAGCGATTCACCAGAGTCGCCAAACGCTGTTCGATCTGAGCCATGGTCGCGGACATATCGGCCACCTCCACGGCGTTGCGGGTTGAGCGCTCGGAGATATCGGCGATCTCCTGCACGCTGCGGCTCACCTCATCCGCCACCGCGGTCTGCTCCTCGGCGGCACTGGCGATCTGAGTGTTCATCTCGGTGATTAGGCCTACAGAACGGGCGATCCGGTTCAGTGACTCGCTGGCCAGCTCGGCCGTATCTACGGTTTCGCGGCTCTGCGACTGGCCCGCTTCCATCACTTTCACCGCTTCCTGCGCGCCCTTCTGCAGGCGCTCAATCATACGGTGGATCTCTTCGGTGCTCTGCTGAGTCCGTCCCGACAGCGAGCGTACCTCATCGGCCACCACCGCAAAGCCACGGCCATGATCGCCCGCCCGGGCCGCCTCGATGGCGGCGTTGAGCGCCAGCAGGTTGGTTTGCTCAGCGATCCCCTGGATCACGCTGACGATGCTGCCGATCTCGTTGCTATCTTCATCCAGGCGCCTGATCACCTCGGCGGCACGGTTCACATCGTCGGCAAGCTCATTGATAGAGCTGATCGACTTCTCTACCACGGCCTGACCATCACCGGATTCGCGATCCGCTTCCTGCGCTGCTTCCGCTGCCTGGGCTGCGCTGCCGGACACCTGCTGCACCGCAGCCGCCATCTCGTGGATCGCCGCGGCTACCTGATCGGTTTCCTGCTTCTGCTGTTCCGCATCGCTACGGGTCTGGCCGGCGACACCATCAAGCTGCTCGGTGGACTGGGTCAGAGAAGCGACAGCGCCCTTCACCTCCGCGATGACGCCCTGGATATTGGCTGCAAAGCCGTTGAAGCCACGCGCCAGATCACCCACTTCGTCCTGACTGTTGTCGGGCAAGCGCTGGGTCAAATCACCCTCGCCCTGGCTGATCTCAGCCAGTGCAGCCGCCACCTTGCGTATCGGATTGACAATCAGGTTAGCGCCGAACCAGGAGAGCAGCGACACGATCAGCAGCAGCACCACCGAAATGCCGATAATGGTCCACATGGTGTCCGCGATGTTGTTGCTGATCGCCTGCTGTCGCTCGGACACTGCCGCATCGATATCATCGATATAGACACCGGTCCCCACCATCCAGCCCCACTCACGAATCTGGTCCGCGTAGCTGAGTTTGGGCATCACCGCATTGGCACTGGGCTTCATCCAGCCGTACGGCAGAAAGCCGCCGCCACTGCGGGCTTTGTCGATCAGCTCTTTGACCACCCTGACACCGTCGGGGTCCACCACACCGGAACGATCGGTCCCTTCCGATGACGGATCGGGGTGGTAGGCTACGGTGATGCCGTTGAAGTCATAAACGAACAGGTAGCCGTCTTCGCCATAGGTCATCGAGCGCAGCACGTCTTTAGCCCGCTCTTTGGCATCCGGTGCCTGGCTCTCCACTATGGGTTTGACCGCGGTGATTGCCAGATCGATATAGGCTTTCAGCTCCTCTTTCTGCTTCTCAATCAACTCCTCCCTGACAGCCTCAACCTCTCTCTCGCCCACGCTTCGCATCTGGAAATTGACTACCAGCATCACCGCCAGGGTCACCAACAGCATCGGCACCAGGGCGAACAGAAGGATTTTTCCCTTTAATCGAATACGCATGATCTTGGATTCCTTACAACATATTCAGGAAAGCCGGCGGCGGGCCGGAGAATTTTCATTTCAGGGAGGCTGCCGGTCACTAGACGGGTTATGCTGTCTACCCTGAACCGAATTATCGGCTGATACCGCGATTACATGAGTTTCCTCTTAAATATTCAACACTTATATTTACAGCATCTCTGAAACAATAACCGGGATCATCTTTTGGGATCGCCACCAACAAGGAGCGGCACAATGAAACGCACAACCAGACTTCTAGCCCTGCTGCCACTGATGCTTGCACCGCTGGCGCAGGCGGAGGAGCAGGTCAGCCTGGAAACCTCCATGGGCAATATTCAGATCGAGCTTTATGCCGATGAAGCTCCAAAAACCGTGGCTAACTTTCTTGAGTACGTGAACAGCGGTTACTACGACGGGCTGATCTTTCACCGGGTGATTCCCGGCTTTATGATCCAGGGCGGCGGTATGAACGCCGCTATGCAGACGAAGCCGAACCGGCCGCCGGTAGAGAATGAATCTGACAACGGTCTGAGTAATGAGCGTGGCACCCTGGCCATGGCCCGTACCCGTGACCCGGACAGTGCCGACAGCCAGTTTTTTATCAATACCGTGAATAACAGCCGTCTCGACGGCATGCCGGGTAAGCCGGGTTACACGGTGTTTGGCAAGGTCGTTTCAGGTATGGATGTGGTCGACAGGATAGGCGGTGTAGACACCACCACTCGCGCTCCCTTCCGCGACGTACCGGTCACGCCGGTCGTGATTGAAAAGGCGGTGGTTATTTCCACGCCGTAAGAAACAAGGCGATCGGCTCAACAGTGCTGCTCAAGAGATAGCAACAGATCTCTGCGGGCAGTGCTGTTATTGGCCTATCCTGGGCTGTCCCCACGCACGATCATCGGCGCCTCGAACTCATTCAGGGATCACACCTGACCTATCGCTGAATCGCGACGTAGCGCCCCTGCATAACAAACGCCACCTCATCCTTACCGGCCTGATCATCACAGAGTACGTCGATCTTCAGATCCAGGCGGCCACGTCCGCGTTCATCGATTCGGTTGAGGAGATGATCGCAGTCCTCCTTGGAGGAGAGCCGCACCCGGGCGAAAAAGGCATCCTTGATCGGCGCCTTATAGCTTTGATGGGCATCAGCGATAACAACATCGCAATCCAGCCCCTTACCACGCAGATAAAGCGTGGTGAGACACCAACCCGCCAGCGTCGCCAGTGCCGAGATAGAACCGCCGAAACCTGTGCCCTTGTCGTTGACGTTGGGCGCCAGCGGCACATGCAGCTCCAGCACCTGACCATCAAATTCCAGGCGCTCGATCTGCATCGCGCTGGTCAGCGGGATACTGCGATAGAGCCAGCTCAGAAACTGAGCCGGATCGGTGGTGAGGCTAGCGCCGGTATCAGCCATGGGAGGGCCAGTCTGAAACCAATGAGGAGATATCAACCTCCGGCACGGGTTTCTCCTTCACGGTAGTACCCAGATAGACGAAGCCGATAATCTCTTCGTTAGCGGCCAGTCCCAGCCCCTCGGCTACCCGGGGATTGAACGCCAGGTCACCTGAGCGCCACATGGCGCCGACGTCCTGGGCACTGGCTGCCTGAATCACCGCCTGGGCGGCACAGCCAGCAGTGATGATCTGTTCGCTCTTCGGCACCTTGGGATGTTCCTGGGTGACCGCAATGGCAACCAGGATCATGGGCGCCCGCAGCGGCATATTGCGCAGTTTGTTGATCTGCGCTTCCGGCAGATCAGCGTTTTCCGCCTGGGATACCGACAGGAACAGCTCCCCAAGTGCATTCAGACCTTCACCTTCGATCTTGAGGAAACGGTAAGGCCGCAGCGAACCATGATCCGGCGCACGTGAGGCGGCCTTCAGCATCAATTCGAGCTGCGCATCCGTGGGCGCGGGTGCCTGCAGCATGGGGCTTGATGTGCGGTTTACCAGCAGTTCCAGTGCATCCATTGGGTTCTCCTTTCTGACTCTCGACCTGAAACCGATTTACTGTCGGGACAGGCGTGTATTGACCGGCTCGTCCTGGATGCTCGAACGGTAAGGGTTGATATCCAGGCCCCCGCGGCGCACGTAGCGGGCGTAGACGCTGAGTTTCTGCGGCCGACAGTGGCGCCAGATATCCATAAAGATATTTTCCACGCACTGCTCGTGAAAATCGCCGTGCTCACGATAGGAAACGATATAGGCCAGCAGTCCTTTACGATCGATCTTGCCACCACGATAGCGGATCTGCACACTGCCCCAGTCCGGCTGACCGGTCACCGGGCAGTTGGATTTCAGCAGATGCGTGACCAGTGTTTCGGTCACTGTCTCGCTGCTGCATTTCAGCAGTGACGGCGCCGGAGAGTAATGCTCCACATCGATCTCCAGGTCATCGATACAGACACCCTCCAGCTGACCGATAGTCGCCGGCGCATCGGGGCGGATCAGGCGCACAGACACCTGACCGCCAGCCGCCTGGGAGAGATCCTGCTGCAGGTGTGAGCGGGCCTCCTCTTCACTACCGAAGCGGGTCAGGTTGTAGGAGTTCAGGTAAAGCTTGAACGACTTGGACTCGATAATGTGGTCCGAGCTGGCCGGAATACGGAACTCTGCCAGTCGCACTACCGGCTTGCCCCGACTGTCGAGCCAGGACAACTCATACGCGTTCCAGATGTCCACACCTCGAAACGGCAGTGTGGCACGATCAACCCCCTGAGCCTGCCAGTTGATATCCCGGGCGATGGGATAAAGCAGCGAAGGATCGTAACGGTTAACGTAACGTGTCCCCTGCCCCAGCGGTGACTGCTTTACCGATTCATGTTCACTCATCAGTTGCGAATGCCTTTACCTATGTTAAGAAGGTGCAGCGAAAAACCGGCCAGAACGACGATAAATACGAGGATCATCGTAAAGGCGAAACCGACATTAATATCGCTGACTCCGAGTATGCCGTAACGGAAGGTGTTTACCATATACAGGATCGGATTCAGCTGAGATACACCCTGCCAGAACTCCGGCAGCAGTTCGATACTGTAAAACACGCCACCCAGGTAGGTCAGCGGTGTCAGCACGAAGGTCGGGATAATCGAGATATCATCGAAAGTGGTCGCAAACACGGCATTAATGAAGCCACCGAGGGCGAAGACGATCGAGGTCAGCAGCACGATACCGACGGTAACGCCGAGATGGTGGATCTGCAGATCGGTGAAGAACATCGACAGTACCGTCACGATCAGGCCGACCGCCAGACCACGGGCCATACCACCGATGACATAGCCACTGAGGATGATCCAGTTCGGCACCGGCGCGACCAACAGCTCCTCGATATTGTGCTGGAACTTGGTGCCGAAGAAAGACGACACCACGTTGCCGTAAGAGTTGGTGATCACCGACATCATAATCAGACCGGGAACGATGTACTCCATATAATCGAAACCGCCCATCTCGCCGATACGCGAGCCGATCAGGTTACCGAAGATAATGAAGTAGAGCGTCATGGTGATCGCCGGCGGCAGCAGTGTCTGCGGCCAGATCCGGGTAAAGCGACGCACCTCTTTGACCACGATGGTCCAGAAGGCGGTAAACAGCAGCTGGCTGTGCATAGATATTCCTTACAGATTCTTATCGACGAGCGAGACGAACAGTTCTTCCAGGCGGTTGGCCTTGTTACGCATACTGGCCACGGCAACGCCCTGCTCGGATAACTGACTAAATACCGCGTTCAGGCCCTGGGATTTCTGCACCTCGACCTCCAGCGTGTGACTGTCGGTCAGGTTGACCTGGTAGCCTTCGATCTCCGGCACGGTTTCCAGATCCCCGTCCAGATCGAGGATAAAGGTCTCCATGTTCAGCTTCGCCAGCAGTGCTTTCATTGAGCTGTTCTGGATAATCTGGCCGTGATCGATGATCGCGATATTGCGGCAGAGGCTCTCCGCCTCTTCCAGGTAGTGGGTGGTCAGAATGATGGTCGTGCCCGCTGCGTTGATCTCGCGCAGAAACTCCCACATGGAGCGACGCAGCTCGATATCGACCCCGGCGGTGGGCTCATCGAGAATCAATACTTTCGGATCATGGACCAGAGCACGGGCGATCATCAGACGACGCTTCATACCACCGGACAGCATGCGGGCGCGCTCATTGCGCTTATCCCACAGGCCCAGCTTTTTCAGATAAAACTCGGCACGCTCCTGAGCGCGGCGCGCCGGAATACCGTAATAACCCGCCTGGGTCACAACGATATCGACCACTTTCTCGAACGGGTTGAAGTTGAACTCCTGCGGTACTACGCCCAGGCTGAGTTTGGCCCTGGCCAGATCCTTATCGATACTGTGGCCAAATACCGAGACCGAGCCGTCACTCTTGTTAACCAGAGATGAAACAATGCCCAGGGTGGTGGATTTACCGGCGCCATTAGGGCCCAGCAGAGCAAAAAAATCACCCTCCTCAACCTCCAGGGATATACCCTTCAGGGCCTCGAATCCATTACCATAAGTCTTGCGCAGATTCTCAATCTTCAGCGCTGAAGTCATAAACCGCCTTCTTTAAACTATATTTTGCGTTGCATAACGGACCTCTAATGTGGGGCCGTTACCGGAAAAATCAACTCCTCCCCCTTGTGTTCGGCCTCTGCCGGCTCCATCCACCGAGGGGAAAATACTCTGTAAGACCTGGAGCAAGCGTGACCGATTTCTACACCTACCATCTCAACCTGATGAAGCTGGCCTACAACAACCTGATCAAGCAGCCGCCGTTTAACGATCCAGTCATCAGCGCTGACGACGCCGAGTTTCTCGAGCAGTTCGAGGCGCTGGCAAAGGGGTTCGAGAAAAACGAAACCTGGGCCTATGAAGAGGGACAGCAGATTCTGTCCCGCCTTGTACGCGCCTACCCGCAACTGGTTCACCTGGTAGCACGAGACCTGTTCTGGCTGTTCGGCGGAGACTGCCTGCACCACATGGCCGATGAGGAGCTGGAACGCTTTGCCGAGCTGGACGAAGCCAGGGCCGAGGCTGAGCGCAAGGGAGAAGCTTTCGATTACCTGAGCGAACGTACCCGACTGTTCAACTGAATCGGCTCGTCCGCCTCCAAGAAATGACGACTAACCGCGCATGCCGTCATTTAAAAAACGGAACCGCTCGGGCGAACAACGCACCGAGCGGTTCCGTTTTAACGCTGCAGATTAGAGCGACTGAGCGTCTTTATCCGTCTGAGCGTTTTCCGAACGCTGAGAAACCATCAGCCCACCTCTGCCCGGCTGAGCTTCATCCATCCGCGTCAGGTACTGCGCCAGCAGACCATCAAACTCCTTACGGCTTTTGCCTTCCAGACGCTTGGCGATCGGTATCTCCGCTGTCATCGCGTTAACCGGACGTCCGGCAATGCGGAACTCGTAATGCAGATGCGGGCCGGTGACCCGACCGCTGGAACCGGACAGAGCGATCTTCTGACCACGACTCACACGCTGCCCCTTGCGTACCAGCGCTTTGTTCAAGTGCAGATAACGCGTGGTATATCGCTCACTGTGCTTAATCTCCACATAGAGCCCGGCATACTTGTGATTTACCACACGGGTCACCACGCCATCGCCCGCCGCCAACACACCGGTTCCGGTGCGCATGGCAAAGTCGGTACCGTTATGCGGACGAGACAAGCCGGTGACCGGGTGGTGACGATTCGGGTTAAAGCTGGACGAAACACGATGCTTGCCATTGAACGGGTAGCGCATAAACGCCTTGCTCAAACTGCGCCCGTTCTCGTCGTAATAGGTGCCATCATAGTAGAAGATCGATACCGGTGACCGGTTGGCCATCATCCGCACCGCTTCCACCTTAGTGTCCCCTGTGGCCTCGCCATCCACGTACTGGCGCGAAACCAGGACTTCAAAGGAGTCGCCCTTGCGGATATCACGGCTAAAATTGATCTTCTCTTTCAGCAGACGGGTAATCTGGTAAACGTCGCGGACATCCAGCCCCTGCGCTTCGGCATCAACGGAAAAGCTGCGACCTATCTCTCCGGTGATCGCATACTGCTTCCACTCACCCGGTAGGCGTGTCTCAGCAAACTCAAAACCAGCATCCAGTTTACGCTTGTAGGTCACCTTGTGGGCGATGGAGAACTTCAGCTCGAGCCGCTGCAGCTGTTCATCATCCACATCGATCAGCAGTTTCACACCCGGCTTGATGTTATCCAGTGCCAGCACCGCCTCGTCCGCTTCCAGCACCTGGTACAGGTCGCTCAGCGGCAGGTTAAGTTTCTCGAAGATGCCGGTCAGCGTATCGCCCTTCTGGATTTCATAGGCCCACATACGCGATTCATCGACCTGATCCTCAACGAGCGGTTCCACATCAACGCTGGCAGGCTCTTCCGGCAGCATCGCACTGGATTCAGGCTCCGGTAATTCCAGCGGAATCACCACGCGGTCGCCATCGATCACCGGCTCACCGGCGACCACGTCCTTGCCCGAGACAATGGTTGCCCTGGATTCCTCACCGGGATAGACCAGAAGTACAAGGAGCGAAAGAGAGAGAACCGGTAGTACCGCACGATAGGCGATGGGAAGCTGTTTAATGAAAGCAGTAACGCGACGAAGAGAAGAAGATACTTTTGTCAAAATAACACCACCTGGAATTAGACACAGGTAAAAACGAAAATAATACGGGTCGCCCAGTATCCGTTAATTTGAGCAACATTTCGAGCAGTATATTAAATAAACAGCTGCACACAATGGAAAAATCAGTTTTCCACCCGTTTTTTGCGCCCTCGCTTGAGCTTCGCTCTCAGGCTATAACCCGCTCGACTGTCGCTTGTATTAATGCACAGGAACGATATCTGCTATCAGCCACCGACTATTAATCCCGCAAGACCTCTTTTATACACTAGCCATACTAATTAAGCAGTTTCCGGTTTACGTCGGCTAGTTTTAGATAAAGAGAACCTCTAAAGCAGCAGACAAGGCGCGAAAAGGCAGGCTCTCACAGCTCCCGATATCGCCTACCCCTCCGCCCAAGCGCCCATCCCGCCGCAGTGATTGAACATCTGCGGCGCCCCGTGAATAAATCCAAAGATACCCGTTCCGCCCCATCCTGAGATGGCAAGCATCAGCAGTTGCGGGCGCATGGATAGAGAAGAGAACCGATGACCACCGACAGCAACACCGAACACACCGCAGACGCCAAGACAGCCCTGTTTGCGCTGGCTGCGGGCACATTCAGCATAGGCACCACTGAGTTCGCTCCCATGGGTCTGCTGCCGATTATTGCGGATGGAGTCGATGTTTCGATCCCCACCGCCGGCACCCTGGTGACCGCCTACGCCGTCGGCGTTATGATCAGCGGCCCGATTATCACCCTGTTGCTCAGCCAGATCAGCAAACGTGCCGCCCTGCTCGCCCTGATGTCAGTGTTCGTTTTAGGCAACCTCATTTCCGCCATGGCGCCGGATTATATGTGGCTCATGGTCGGTCGCGTTATCACCAGCCTGTGTCAGGGCGGCTTTTTCGGTTTTGGCGCCGTCGTCGCCACTCAGGTTGTCAGCCGAGAAAAGCAGGCCAGCGCAGTAGCCACTATGTTTATGGGGGCAAGTATCGCCAATATAGGCGGCGTTCCACTGGCCAGCTGGCTGGGGCAAGAATATGGCTGGCGTACAGTCTTTATCTGTACCGCAGTGCTGGGTGTATTGGCCATGGGCGCCCTTTTCAAGGCGCTGCCCCACGGTGAAAAAGGCTATAAGCCAGACATGCTTTCGGAGCTTAAATCCCTTATGCACCCGGAGATGCTGGTCGCGGTCTCTCTAACCGTCATGTTCGCCAGTGCCTTTTTTGCGCTCTACACCTATGTCGCACCACTACTGCAGGAGATCACCGGCGCTTCGGGCGGATTTATTACCGGAATGCTGTTGTTGATCGGCCTGAGCCTGACCGCGGGCAACTGGATCGGAGGCCGCCTGGCTGACTGGTCACTGGACGGCGCCACAGCGATTGGCAAGGCCCTGCTCTGCGTCTCACTGCTGCTTGCACCGCTGTTCCTCACCACTCATACCGGCGCAGCACTGACCCTGTCGGTCTGGGCCGTGGCTGCGTTCATTATCGTACCGCCGCTGCAACTGCGAGCAATGCATGCTACTGCTGAAGCCCCCAGCCTTGGTTCTGCGCTGAACATGTCCGCGTTTAATTTCGGCAATGCGATTGGGGCAATGGTCGGCGGCGGAGCTCTTCAGCTTGGGTTCGGTTACAGCGCGATCCCTGTTGCTGGTGGGCTGATCGCTGCAGCGGGGCTGCTATTGCTCTGGATCGCCAGACGAACTCGAAGCACCGCAGCCGCTGCCTAATCACAGCCCCAGACATAAAAAATCCCTGCTCGTTAGAGGGTGTCGCGAAAGGGGTAAAGCCTTAAAATAAACCTTTTATCTACCCGAGAGCTTACCGTGTCGACAGCATGTATGCCCACACCTGATGACA